>NC_007952.1 GCF_000013645.1 Paraburkholderia xenovorans LB400
ACCGCCATCCCGACTTCTCCCTGTGGCGACTTTATGCGCATAAATTTTCGGGCCAGTCTGAAGGTCCGCGGCGCCCGTAGCCGGGCGGATGTCGCCGGACTGGTTAGAGAACACGCGGATAAAGACAATCATGCGGGCGTGGCTCCCGAACTCCCCTCCGATTCAACACGGCGCGGGCAAACCCCTCGAGCGCTCCAGACACACAATGGACTCCCAAGCCCGGCACTACCCGCCGTCTACAGTTGCAGCGTTGACCAGACCCGGGCATCGAAGTACCAGAAGTGCAAGCCTCTCCACCAACTTTGTGACCACGTCACCACGCCAGAGCGTTTATGCGCATAAACCTATCCCGAATGGCTAATCACTCTCGCGTTTACACAAAAACGATTGAAATACAAAATCATCCAGGTAAAATCCATCTGCGTCTAAAAAGAGGAGGTGAAGTTTGGCAGCAGAAATCATCGCGGTAACTCAGCAGAAGGGCGGGGTCGGGAAGAGCACTATCGCGATGCACCTCGGCGCTGCGTTTCATGAGAAAGGCAAGCGCGTCCTCGTCGTTGACGCAGACGGTCAAAACACACTGATCCATTGGGCCAGTGCATCATCAGACGGCGACACCGGCATCCCCTTTCCGGTCGTCAATCTTTCCGAAGCAGGTAGCCAGATCCATCGAGAGATCAAGAAGTTCGTGGCTGACTACGACATCATCGTCGTCGACTGCCCGCCCTCTATCACAGAGAAGGTCTCCGGCGTGGTTCTGCTCGCTGCGAGCGTCGCCGTGATCCCGACATCGTCATCGCCTGCCGACTATTGGTCGAGTATCGGATTGGTGAAACTCGTCCAGCAGGCGCAGCTCATGAACGAGGATCTGCGGGCGGTCTTCCTCCTCAATAAAACCGAAGAAAAACGGATGCTGACGCGCGAACTGAAACGCGCGTTGGAAGAGCTCGGGTTCCCGCTGCTCAAGACACAGATCCCGACTCGCGAGGCCTATAAGCAGGCAATGGCGTTAGGGCAAACAGTGCTCCAGATGAATGATCGCGGCGCCAAGCTTGCCGCCATCGAAGTACGGGCGTGCGCGAATGAAATCGCCGCCTTGCTCCCGTGAAATTTATGCGCATAAAGGACCCTGAATGAAACCCTCCCAATTCGCCAAAGGCTTTCAAGCACGTCCTGATTCGACCAGCAGCGAAAAGCGAACCGCACTCGATCGCTTGAACGCAATCGACGGTATCGTCAAGAACGACGCCAGGCATAGCGAGGCGGCGGGGCGCGTCATCGCGCCCGGCACGCCGTCGCAGAGCCTCACGGAAGTCGATGCCGTCGATGCGGCCAATGAATCAGCGGCCTACCGCACATGGCGGCTCGAGCACGGCTACCGGCCTGGTCAGGTCATCGAGCTGGCGCTCAAAACGATCAAGCCGAGCCCGTTCAACCCGCGGCACTTCTATCTGAAGTCGTCGATCGCCGAACTCGCGGTCAACCTTGCCAAGCAGGGACAGCAGCAAGCAATCCACGTCATTCCGGATTACGACAATCCCGGCACCTACTTCGTCAGCGATGGCGGACGGCGCGTGCGAGCATTGAAAGAAGCCAACAAGGAATCGGTGAAGGCGATCGTCGTCGATCTGCCGATCGGCATTCAGAGCTACAAGCTTGGCTACGACCTCAACGTCCAACGTGATTCACAGACCGTGTTCGACAATGCGGTCGTATGGAGACGCTTCCTCGATGACCGGCACTTCCAGAGCCAGAAGGAACTCGCCGAACACCTCGGGCTGGACGAGTCGACCGTTGCAGTTGCCTTGTCGATTTCCAAATTGCCCGAGGTCGTGATGCACGAGATGGTTGCGAGACCCGATCGCTTCGGCTCGAACATGGCCTATCAGGTCGGCCGTTACCACACTGCCCGCGGTGCTGACGCAACGCTGCGCCTGATCAACAAAATCCTCTCCGACGATCTGAGCACGCGCCAGGTTGCGGACATCGTCAAGGGAAGAGCGAGCGCCCAGGAAAGTACCAAACCCGCCGGACGGCAACGCTACGCGCAACGCCTGGAAATCAAACTCGACGGCGTGTCGGTAGGCGATCTCAAGTCGTACGGGGATGATCGAATCGAACTGCGCCTGAAGGGTCTCACGCGTGAAAAGCGCGACGATATCCTTCGGCAGATTGAAAAAATGTTGAAGTAGGAAACGCTTGTACAGAGGTGGGCAGCGCCGCGGTCAACCGCCGCGCCCCATCCGATCATTACGCCGCGCGCGACTGGCTCAGCGTGAAGGCAAGCAGATCGCCGTCGGTTGGCTCGCCCCAGGTCTTGCGAGCCAGCCAATCGAAGAATGCCGTTTCGACAATCTTCGAATCCAGCCCACGACGACGCCAGTCGTCGCGCATGTGAGTGCCGAGTCCCGGCAACTCATCTTCTTCAAACGACTGCCGCGCGATCTCCCGCTCGGACTCACCCTGTTCGTCGTACAACTCGCGCGCTTCCTTGCGGCGATATGCCGAGTACTCGCCAAGCAGCCTGGCCTTGAGATCGTCCGCCGGCGCAGCCACCGCAGCCTTGCCGCCACCGCTCGACGGCAGCGCTTCGACCGGCGGTGCATAACCTTTCTTCAAGGCGTCCTTGAACAACGCGGGCGCGCTGCGCACCGGCGGCAACGACGTGCTGCGCATGCGTTGCTCGGTCATCTGAAGCGCGGCACGAATACGATTTTCTTCGCTATCGGCGTAAAGCGTTTGCGCCTCTTTCAGCGGGATACCGATCTTCACCATCCGGTCGACCAGCGTGCTGTCGAACACGTTTGGATGCTCGTCGAGTGCGAGCATGGGCTGTTTGCGCTCGGTCACGCGGAACTGGATCTCGGCCACGCGGCGTCCTTCCCGGTGCTCGATCAGTTCGACGAAGATGTTGGTGACAGCGTTGACCTCGGCGATGGCCGGGCGCAGGTAATCACGCTTGAAGTACTTGTACTCGCGCTTCGCCTCGTCGCCCGCTTCCGTGTCCGGCGTACCGGAAAGGATAGGGCGCCACCATTCCCACGTTTCCCGCATCGTCAGATGACTCGGGTTGGTCAGGTAGCGCACGCAAATCTCGTAAAGCGCGAGCCCCGCACTACTGCGAAGCTGGCTTTGGAACTGGAGACTCAGACGCGCGTACTGAACCGGGTCGAGCAGCTTCTTCTTGATCTTGGGCGCAAACGAGAACTCCACCCAGACGCGACGGGTGGTGGGATCTTCGAGAATTTCCGCGTCGGCGATCAGCGTTGAAATGCCCCATTTCCGGCCTGGTTTCTGACTGGACGTTCCGGTGCTCCATTCCACCTGCACTGAAACCATGCGCCGCAAGTGCTCCTTGACGAGCGCGGTGTCGTTGGAATCAAACGCGGAGTTCGCGACGATGTCGGACAGCAGGGCCCGATATGTGTCACCGGATTCATCCGCTTGCTGGGCGACGGCGAGGAGCACGTTGAACAGCTTGCGGGTAAGCAGCGTGATTTTGCCGCTTTTCGGCTGGATCGCGATTGCCTCGACGGCTTTGCGCAATTCGGCCGAGCTCGGGCTGACTACATCGGTCTTCTTCGCGCGCTTCGTGGCCATGCGTCTGGTCGAGGAGGGATTTGGCGAGAGCATACCGGCTGCGGTGATACGCGTCTATAGCGCGGATCTCACCGTTCGCGGTGAAGTGAGTTTACGAGCGGCGACTCACCTCCAGCAACTCCCGAAAACCCTCACCTCAGCCGTTTCTCCCCAGGTTCGGCCCGTCCTTGCAGGTCGCGGGCCTGGCAAATTCGAGCCATTTCCGATGCGCTGACCAACGTAAGCGATTCGATCCCGAATCTTCTCACCTCAAAAAATTTTCATGGATTTTCGACGAGGTGCGTACGCAGACCTGAAGCATTCGTGCCCCGGCCAAGTCCGTGAAGAAGGTTCGGGCAATTTCGATCCCGTGGCAGAGGAGGGGTGGCGGCACAAATGTGGAAGGCCGGCGAGCGTGCTGTCGGATGCGCATCGCCAGAGCGCGCCATACTTCAAATGCGTGCCCGGAGCAACCGAACGGCTGCAGAGCACAGCCACAGCCTCCACAGCGCTTGTCGGACCAGCCCGTACGCACTCACCGCGCGTTCATACGACGCAGCCCCACAGACCAGTTCTCTACAGGCGTCGCAAGCTTTTCAATAATGTGCCGAACCAGGATCGCCAGCACCGGCCATTCACGCGGGCCACCAGTTGCAACTTCTGCAAAAGGCTGTGGACAGCCCTCGAAGAGGGCGCCTGACTCGGCGGTTTGCGCGACCCTTCCCAACGCCCCCCGAAAAAGCTCACCTTAGCGTTGCCGGAGCGCTCCGAATGACGCGGCCTCCCGCCCTGTTGAGCCCGAAACGCAGCGAAAAACCGTCCCGAAAAACCTCACCGTCGACCGCTCCACGTGCTCCCGCTCATTCCAAAAGAGAGCCCCCGAAAACCCTCACCTTTGCGAATCACTAGACTAATTCTCAACCATTTCAATGACTTACATTTACTGCAATTGCGACACTCTCCGCGAAGTCTCCCGTAAAATCTCACCTTAACGCTCCTTCAGGCAGATTCCAGCATGGCTGACCGCGGCCATCACGGTCCCGAAAATCCTCACCATTCAAATTTCTCGACTGCTTGCCGGAAATGCCCTTAGCAGCGTCCACAGCGCTTTTCAGCGATATCGAAGCCGTTTTGGCTCCTGTATTTCCTCACCTTATCGATCAGTCAGCCTAGAAACGACTCCCGAAAAGCCTCACCTTTGTGGCAAACGGGGCATATTTCATAGACGGCTCACAGCACAAAACCCCAGCTCCCGAATTTCCTCACCTTCGTCGTACAGAGGATCCGCCGCCTCACAACGTCGATGCTTCGCAATCGCGCCCAAATAGCGCCACGCTCCCGAAAACCCTCACCTCAGGCACCTGAATGCACAGAAATGAGGCAAAAACGCCCCTCGTGCCCCGTAAGTCCTCACCTCCGGTTCGCGTTGTCTCCCGACTTGACTCACCAATGGGGTTAACCGGCCCAAAATAAGGTCCGAATTGGGCGACGCAGAGCATCCCGAAAGCGCTCACCTCAGCCTTGGCCGGACCGCAAACGGACTGTTGAGCACTGCCGGGCGATCTGCGGCGTTCAGGTCCCGCAAAATCTCACCTTTGGTCATACTGCACTTTCGGGGTGCCTCCTGAACCCGCTCACGTTCTGTCCCGGACCGGCTCACCGAGGCTCCTGAACCTCATCACTCGACATTCCTGCAAGACCTCACCACATCTCCCGCAAAGCCTCACCTTGTCAGGCTGAAACCCTTGCCAGATAAGGCTTTGCCGTGGCGTTAACGTTTTTAACATGGGTTCAAAGGTGTTTACTTTTATTACTCTCTAGACTTTCCCCGCGCGTCCTTCGGACAAAGCGTCTCGAAACCGAACTGGCATAACGAAACGGTCGTGAAACAGTGCGCGATCGCTGGAAAACCTTTAAAAGCTATTTCTTTACAAGAACTTATTAGCTATTCTTCGTTTTGTTTCACGGAAAAATCCACCTGCTACGAATCCATCGGCTCACGCAAGGCACCAAAGTGCGCCTTTTTCCCGATCCACGTTCCATAACGACAAATACGTAGCAAACAATACGTAAATTGTTATGATCTATCCAATTCGAGCGACATCGAGGTACACATGAATCTGGATCAGGAACGGCAAGCCATTCGGAACGAGCTTGAAACGCTTCGAGCCAACGGAGCACGGCGCCAAGACCTTTCGCTCCATGCATGCAAGCGACTTTTTTTTGATCTGGGCATCCGGCCATCTATGGCCACCGTCCGCGATCTCACGCAAACCGGCAGTGCAAGCGACATCCCCAAAGACATCGATCATTTCTGGGAACGCATCCGAAATGTGTCGCGCGTGAAAGTTGGCACCGGCGCTATCCCAAAAGCACTGGAAGAGCGTGCAGGCGAACTGCTCGGCGCACTTTTCGAAGAAGCCGTCACACACGCCCGTGCAACGCTCGATGACGAGCGCGAGGAAATGCGTACGCAAATCGCCGCCGCCGACCAGCGCGCACGAGATGCGGAAATTCGCCAGCAGGCAGCGGAAGACGCGATCAAGCGCGGCGAACTGCGAGCGGAGGCGGGCTGGGAACGCGTTCGCGCACTGGAAGCACAATTGTCGAGCGCGACCACGCACGGCAATACTCACCAGGAAGGGCTACAGGCAACGGTGCGCCGTCTCGATCAGGAAAACGAGTCGCTTCGGCAACGCCTCGACACCGAATTCGCGACCAATGCAGCATTACGGGACCGGATTGACGCGTTGCACGTCGAATTGCGCCAAAGCACCGAACACTATGCACAACAGATCAAAGACGCCATTGCCGAAGCCGAGCGTCGCGTCAAGCCGATGCTGGTCGAACTCGATTCTTTGCGCAGCATGGCGGCGACCTATCAGTCCGGCCTACGCGATGCGAGCCGCAAAGAGTTTGAGTTTATTCAGCAAATCGCTGCGGCCAAGGCGCGCGGCGACCGACTCGACGCCCAACTGCGCGAGCAATCCGACGAAGTGGATGCGTTGACGAAAGAAGTCGCAGTCCTGCGTAGTCAGCAAGGTGTCGATCCGGCAATCGCCACCCTGCTCTGTTCACTGGTCGAAGCCGGGCGGCTGACCGAAGACGAATTGAAGGCGATCGGCACCGCCGTGGATGGCCATGTGGCGTTGCCGCTACGATGCCCAAAATGCGAGGAAGGTGAGCCGGAACTGTCGCAAGTGGATCACCGCTTCGAGTTGCAATGTCCGGAGTGCGATCACTCGTCGGGTCTCGGCGAGTCAAGGCTGGAGGCGGTTAGACGGTTTCAGTCGAGCGGGCCGGTTGCTGCATCGGCATGAGGTTTGACGCGTTGCAATAGCGGACAAAGCGGCAAAGGTGAGGAAATTCGGGACCCGAAAGGTGAGGAACTTCAGGACTCGCTGGCTCCCCTTTTTCTCGTTAAACGCCCGTCGCGTCTAGGTGCAGCCAAAAGCGGAGCGGCGGGATCCGGAACGTCCGCGGCAGGGGCTTCCTGCTGATCCATCCAGTTTTGCCACGCGCGATACAAACGGTTGGCCGACACCGCCTGGACAAATCCCAACCATTGTCCGACCAGTTCCGCCTCGACTCCGCTCTCGAACAGGTCCGCGGCAAACGTGTTGCGCAATGTTTGCGGACTCGCTCGCGACGTCCGCGACGCGGCGATCCCCGCTCCGTCGATCAATGCGTCGACCGCGCGCAGCATGGTGGCTTTATGCATCGGCCGTCCGGAGGGCGATGCGGGGAAAACCAGATTCCCGGCCAATTCCGCAAGCCGTCTCTCGGCGAGCCAGGCGTCCAGAATGGCTGCGGCGAACGGCGCAAGACGGGTACGCCGCGTGAGCATCGGATTCGCCGCCTCGATCGTCACCCAGGGAGAGCCGGCAGTCACGCAACTAACCGTAAGCGCGGCGGCTTCGCCGGTTTTCAGCCCGCCGCCTAAAAACACCGCAATCAACGCACGGTCGCGTCGCTCCCGCCAACGCCGCGCCGCAGACAGATTCAGTAACGGCGAAAAAAGATGTGCGGTCAGCGCGGTTCGTTCGGCATGACTGAGAAAGCCGGTCGGCTCGTTATCGCGCGCGTTGCGCCAGGCTGCCTCGCCGTCTTGTGCAATGAAACGCGCTGGATTGGTCGAAGCGGATTCGATTTCGCGCACGTGATCGAGTACTCGCTCGATCAGCCGTAAATACCGCATACGCTGGGTTTTCCGGACATCGAGCCCGGCGACGAATTCGGCGATCGCGCGGGCATCGACTGTGGCGAGACTCTTTTGCCGCATGCCCAGCCAGTCGAGGAAAAGGCCCCACTGCGCCTGGTAGACTTCAGCGGAAGAACGCCGGAAATGCTGCCTGGCAAGCCATGCGTCGAACGCGATTTGTGGGTCGCGACGCCAGTCTTCACGTTGTTGATCGAAGAGGTCTGTGGATGGCGCAGGGCGCGGGACCGGATCGGTCAGATGAGGAGGCGACATGGCTTGTAGTTCCGTTAGTTGCACCTATTGTAGGTGCCAACCGATCGAAACGCAGCGCTCAGTCACCCCACGCGCGTGCGTGTCTGAGGGCTGTGTTCTGCGAAGCTTGTGCGGCGCGGCGTGCCGCCTCTTCATAGGCGCTGACGGCAAACGCGAAAACCGCCGGCAACGCCGTGGAGGTGCCGAAGTCCACGGCCTCGTCCGTTTCCGGATATGGCAGACCGGACGGCCGTTGAAAGAGGCCCAGCATCAGCGCGTCGTGCCGGCTGGCGAAGCCTAGGTCTGCAAGCGCTTCAGCTTCGATCGCGTGCAGCAAACGCCATGTCAGCGGCACTTCCTGCACGATGTAGCGCGCGGCGATATTGCGCACGATGCGTTCGAGATCACGCGCCGCGGTTTGATAGCGCAGCGCGGCCAGAGCGTGGTCGGTCGAGTCGGTTATCAGGTCGTTCATGATCGGCTCCAGTCGATACCCTGTACTGTACAAATATACAGTGTTCGACGCAACCTCGTTTGACGCGCCGATTCCGCCAACCGCTAGCCACGGTGCGCCGACATGTCAGCCGTGAATCACCACTAGCAGCGCTTTCGCCTCGCCCTTGCCGGCGTTGCGGATTGCGTGCGGCTCGTCGGCAACATAACGCGCGGTATCCGCCGTCTTGAGGCGCTTCGTCGTGCTGGCCGCCTCGATTTCGATCGATCCCTGCAACACGGTCAGATGCTCGCGCGTGCCGGGTTCGTGGGCGTTCGACGCCAATACTCCGCCCGGCTGCAGCGTCAATTCATACCACTCGAACTTGCCGGCCAGCTCGATCGGCCCCCACACACGCAGCTGGTACCTGGCGTCGCGCCCGCTCAAAGTGGGGATCTCATGCGGGCCGGAAACGGCGATTGCCTCCGGCGTCTTCTGCGGCGCGAACAGCGAATCGAGACTGACGCCGAGCGCATTGGTCAGCCGCCAGGCGACCGCAATGGTCGGATTGGCCTTGTCGCGTTCAATCTCCGAGAGCATCGATTTGGACACGCCGGCCGCGCGCGACAGGTCGTCAAGCGTCATGCGCCGTTCCGCGCGCAGGCGCTGAATCTGCTCGCCGACGCGCGGCGGCGCCGCAACTGCCGGCACCGACGTTGCGCCCGAAGTAAGTGCCGCGTCGGCCGCTGCGCGGCGGATACCCGAACTTGCCATTTCCTGACCCATCGTTTAGAGTTGTTCGACATACCGGATTTTAGTTCGGAAAAACGAAAATATCCGATAAAACTGACAGCCGACTATAACAGGCCGCCTCGTGGTCGCACATGCCGAGCACGCTGACACGGGCGCTTTCACCCTTTTCAGGAGTCTGGTTCATGCGTGACCTATACCTCGCCCATTTGCGCGATACCCTCGAGCAGATTCGCGCTGACGGCTTTTACAAGAACGAGCGCGTGATCGCCAGCCCGCAATCGGCTGACATTCGTCTCGCCGACGGCGCGGCCGTGCTGAACTTCTGCGCGAACAACTATCTGGGCCTCGCCGACGACGCACGCCTGATCGACGCGGCAAAGCAGGGTCTGGATAGCGACGGCTTCGGCATGGCGTCGGTGCGCTTCATTTGCGGCACGCAAACCGTGCACAAGGAGCTGGAACAAGCGCTCGCGGCGTTTCTGCAAACCGACGATTGCATTCTCTACTCCAGCTGTTTCGACGCAAACGGCGGCCTGTTCGAAACCCTGCTCGACGAGAACGACGCGATCATCAGCGACGAACTGAACCACGCGAGCATCATCGACGGGGTGCGGCTTTCCAAGGCGAAGCGCTCTCGCTACAAGAACAACGATCTCGCCGATCTCGAAGCCAGACTGATCGAAGCGCAGGCCGCCGGCGCGCGCTTCAAACTGATCGCCACCGACGGCGTGTTCTCCATGGACGGCATCATCGCCGACCTCGCCGGCATTTGCGACCTGGCCGACCGTTACGGCGCGCTCGTGATGGTCGACGACTCGCACGCGGTAGGTTTTGTCGGCGAACACGGACGCGGCACGCCGGAACATTGCGGTGTGCTGTCGCGCGTCGACATCATCACCGGCACGCTGGGAAAAGCACTCGGTGGCGCGTCAGGCGGCTATGTGGCCGCACGCAAGGAGATCGTGGAGTTGCTCCGGCAGCGCTCACGTCCCTATCTGTTTTCGAACACGCTGACGCCGAGCATTGCCGCCGCCTCGCTGAAGGTGCTCGAACTGCTGGCCAGCGAAGAAGGCGCGCAACTGCGCGCACGCGTGCGCGAAAACGGCGCTCACTTCCGCAGCAAGATGAGCGCGCTCGGCTTTACCCTCGTGCCCGGCGAACATCCGATCATTCCGGTCATGCTTGGCGACGCGCAACTCGCATCGAAAATGGCCGATGCGCTCCTGAAGGAAGGCGTCTACGTGATCGGCTTCTCGTTCCCGGTGGTGCCGAAAGGTCGCGCGCGCATTCGCACGCAGATGAGCGCCGCGCATACGCCCGGGCAGATCGACCGCGCGGTGGATGCCTTCGCGCGCGTCGGCCGTGAACTCGGCGTTATCTGATACGGAGGCGCACATGAAAGCATTGGCAAAACTCGAACGCGCTCCGGGCCTCACGCTTACGGACGTCAAGAAACCCGAAGTCGGCCATAACGACGTGATGATCCGCATCACGCGCACCGCGATTTGCGGCACGGACATTCACATCTGGAAGTGGGACGACTGGGCGCAGAAAACGATTCCTGTGCCGATGCATGTCGGCCACGAATACGTGGGTGAAATCGTCGAAATGGGCCAGGAAGTGCGCGGCTTTGCGATCGGCGACCGTGTGTCCGGCGAAGGACATATCACGTGCGGCTTCTGTCGCAATTGTCGCGCGGGCCGCAGGCATTTGTGCCGCAATACGGTGGGCGTCGGCGTGAATCGTGAGGGGGCGTTCGCCGAGTATCTGGTGATTCCGGCCTTCAACGCATTCAAGATTCCGCCCGAGATTTCCGACGACCTCGCCGCTATTTTCGATCCGTTCGGCAACGCCACGCATACTGCGCTGTCGTTCAATCTGGTCGGCGAAGACGTGTTGATTACCGGCGCCGGCCCCATCGGCATCATGGCGGTGGCGATCGCGAAGCACGTCGGCGCGCGCAACGTGGTGATTACCGACGTCAACGACTATCGCCTCGAACTCGCGCGCAAGATGGGCGCCACGCGTGCAGTCAACGTCTCGCGCGAATCGTTGCGCGACGTGATGGCGGATCTGCACATGGCCGAAGGTTTCGACGTCGGCCTGGAAATGTCCGGTGTGCCGAGCGCGTTCACCGGCATGCTCGAAGCAATGAACCACGGCGGCAAGATCGCGCTGCTCGGCATTCCGCCCGCGCAGACCGCGATCGACTGGACTCAGGTGATCTTTAAAGGCCTCGAAATCAAGGGCATTTATGGGCGCGAGATGTTCGAGACCTGGTACAAGATGGTGGCGATGCTGCAAAGCGGGCTGGATCTGTCGCCGATCCTCACACACCATTTCAAGGTCGACGACTATCGGGAAGCGTTCGCCACGATGCTCTCAGGCGAGAGCGGCAAAGTGATTCTCGACTGGACCGCCGCGTGAGTTAGCACGCCAGTCTGCGCATTACCGCGTGTAGCAATGCCCGCGGCCAACAACGCCCGCACCGCGCTCACCCGCCTGCGGGCGTTTTGACGAACTCGGCCTGAATGCGCACATGAATATCGTCGCCGACGGCCGGATACCACGTAGCCAGTCCAAACCTGGCGCGACTGAAACGACCCTCGGCGGAAAAACCGAGCGTGTCTTTTTTCGTGAGCGGATCAGGCGCAAAACCGTTGAAGGTGACATCGAGCGTGACCGGTTGCGTGACGCCGTGAATCGTCAGATCGCCGGTCAACGTGCCGCGCGACTCGCCGGTGCGCTCAAATCGCGTGCTGACAAAGCGGATCTCCGGATAGCGCTCCACGTCGAGCATGCTGCCGCTCTTCACCATTTTGTCGAGCAGCGGCACATTCGTATCGATGCTCGCGGCGTCGATCGTGACCGACGTCGTGCTCCTGTCCAGACCGCCTTCATTCCAGTCGAGCTCTCCCTTCTTGCGATCGAAGCGCGCCGTAAAGCGCGAATACTTGAAGTGATCGATGTCGAAGGTGATGCTGCAGTGATCCGGATCGATTTCGTAGCGGCCCGGCGGCACACGCGCTTCGTTCTGGCTGACCGAATGCGTGAGCACTTGCAAAGGCGTGCAGGCCGCCGCCGTCAGTAGCATTGCGCTCAGGAAGGCGCGCACAAACGTGGCGCGGAGAGTCAGTGTGCTCATGAAGTTCGTTCCCGTTGACCGATTCCGCTCAAGATAACAGTTCGCACACCCAACCCGCAAAAACGCGAAAGACTTGACGAGGGAGAATGATCGTTCTACCCTTCGTTCATGGCTACCGAAACTCACATTGAATCAGTGCCGCCGGGCAGCGCCCGCGAGCGGCTGCTGGATGCGGCGGAGGCGTTGATCTACGCCGGCGGCATTCACGCAACCGGCGTGGACGCGATCGTCAAGCAGTCCGGCACGGCGCGCAAAAGCTTCTACACGCATTTCGAATCGAAAGACGCACTCGTGGCGGCTGCGCTCGACCGGCGCGACGAACGCTGGATGAACTGGTTCATCGCAGGCACGCAACGGCACGGTAAGACGGCGCGCAAACGTCTGCTCGGCATGTTCGAGGTGCTGCGCGAATGGTTTGCGTCGAAAGATTTTCATGGTTGCGCGTTTCTGAATGCGTCCGGTGAGATCGCTTCCGCGGACGATCCGATCAGGATCGTCGCGCGCAAACACAAGGAACGCCTGCTGGCGTTCGTGCGGACCGAATGCGACGGGTTGGCTGCGGAGTCGGGCATGGATGCCCGCCGCGCCGCGCGTCTGTCGCGTCAATGGTTGATCCTGCTCGACGGCGCGATTGCCGTCGCGCTGGTAAGCGGCGAGCCCGATGCGGCGCTCGACGCGCAAGCTGCAGCCCAAGTCCTGCTCGACGCGGAGTGTGCGTGCGAGCGAGGCACACCGCCAAGCAAACGACCGCCATCCCGGCGAACCGCAACCTGACCGAGGAACCATCATGACCGATCCGATCGAAACCCGTCCGCCGCTGCCGCCATTCACACGCGAAACCGCCATCCAGAAAGTGCGCGCCGCGGAAGACGGCTGGAATACCCGCGACCCCGAGCGCGTGTCACTCGCCTACACAAAAGACAGCGTATGGCGCAACCGTGCCGAGTTCACGAATGGTCGCGCGGAGATCGTCGGCCTGTTGCGGCGCAAATGGGCGAAAGAGCTCGACTACCGTCTGATCAAGGAACTGTGGGCGTTCACCGATAACCGCATTGCGGTGCGCTTTGCCTACGAATGGCACGACGATTCGAACAACTGGTTCCGCTCGTACGGCAACGAGAACTGGGAATTCGACGAACATGGACTGATGGCGCGCCGTCATGCCAGCATCAACGATATGCCGATCCGCGAAGCCGACCGCCTTTATCACTGGCCGCTCGGCCGCCGCCCTGACGACCATCCGGGCCTGTCCGATCTCGGTCTCTGATCTACACGGCGAACGCCTGCTGCGCGTTCACCGCTCCGACATGGGTTCTCCGTTATTGTTGCGTCTGCGCTTGCGGGCACGTCGTGTGCCCGCGCGCCCGAGCGTGTCCTCAACATCGTGCTGACGGGTTGAGGTACAGTGCGCGACGGACGGCACACAAGCATACCCGGAACACAGATGACGCCGGCGCTCGACCGGCGGCGGAGAATACATGCATTTTCGGCAGATCAACAAGAACATCCGACGCGCGGCACTTGCGCTTGTTGCCAGCCTGGCCGCGGCGTCCGCCGCGCACGCAGGCAACTGGTGCGAAGGCGGCGTATGGGTCGACGCCATGCTGGGTTCGTATCACATCAACCCGGACCCGGACACCCATTTCGAACAGTTCAACCCGGGACTCGGCGTCGAATGCTGGCTCAATAACCAATGGGCGCTGACTGCCGGCGGCTTTCGTAATTCACTGCGCCGGCCTTCGTATTACGGCGGCGGTGTGTGGGCGCCGGAGTTCGCGCATTGGGGCATCGTGCGGATCGCGGCGATCGGCGGGATCATCTCGGGATATAACTACGGCAACTGGGGTTTGGGCCGCAATCATACGATCGGCCCGGTGGTCGCGCCGATCGTCATGGTCGAATACAAGCGGGTGGGTGCGAACTTCATTGTGATTCCGCCGATCCCATCGGATGATCTTCCGTTTACGATCGGGTTTCAGTTGAAGGTGAAGTTCTAGTCCATTGTCGTGATGCGCCTCTATAGGTGAGTGATTCCAGGATGGTGAGGAATTCCAGGAGATGACCTCATCCGCATCAACGGTGAAGCTTTCCAGGAGACCGATCGAGTTCGCTTAAAGGTGAGCCGTTCCAGGACCCGAACAGCACCTCGACCGCTTATGAAGATACATAAGGTGAGGAGTTCCAGGAGATCGTGCGAAAAGGTGAGCGATTCCAGGAGGTGAGCGATCGGCACATTGAATCCGCACCAACGATAAGGTGAGGATTTCCAGGGAGTTTCTTCATCGCCACCAACGGCGGATCAACTGTCTGTGTTCGTAAAGTGCACGGCTGCGTTCCGATAGGTGAGGATATTCGGGAGCCGGCGAGGTGAGAATATGGCCACCTGTGTGCGCACTTCAAATACAAAGGTGAGGGAATTCGGGAGCACAACTCCGAACCCTTGTCAGCCCGATTTTCGATGATCTTGACATTGGTTTCCTAGGAAACTAATATCCGCTCAATGCTCTCCGCTACTCCGTTTACCCCATGCAAGGTTCTCGTCAGAAAGACAACGCCAATACGCCAACTCGCAAGAAGCCCGCGGCGGCGGATCGAAAGAAACCCGTTAGCGGTCTCGAAGCACACGTCGGTTACTGGCTGCGCTTCGTATCGAATCACGTATCGCACGGGTTCCAGACGAAAGTCGAAGCCCACGGCGTAACCGTGTCCGAGTGGGTGCTGTTACGCGAGATTTACAGCTCGGGTCCCACGTCCGCCACGGCGCTGGCCGCACGCACCGGCATGACCAAGGGCGCGGTGTCGAAACTGCTGGCGCGTATTGAAGCCAAGGCGCTGCTCGAACGCGAGACGGTCGAAGAAGACCGCCGCAATCACGTCGTCGCGTTGAGCGCGGCGGGACTGGAGCTCGTTCCCGAACTGGCGCGGCTGGCCGATCAGAACGACGAAGAGTTCTTCGGCCACCTGCCCGCTCCGGTCAAAACGGCGATTGTCGACGCCATGAAAAACGTGGTCGCCGTTCACGGTCTGAAAGCGGTTCCCATCGAATAAACGCGCAATCGTGCTGGAGATAATCATGTCCGCAAAGCTCAATGAAGCAAGCCGCCGCGTCGCCGAAAACTGTGCGCAGCGCTCCCACAACGGTACGATCGACTTCGGCTCGGTGGTGCGTGCGCTCGGTGAGGCTGGCGTCGAATCGTATTTCACCGATTATCGTCGTGGCGAGCATACGTACTACGCGCCCAGCGGCGAGACGCACGTGATCGCATTGCCGCTGCCGGACACCGCCATTGCGAACGCATTCGACGCCGATGCTGTGAACCAGGCCGTGCGCGGCGCACAAAGCGGCGCGGTCAAATACGCGGAGTTCGTGAGCCGAACCCTGGCGGCAGGATGCGTCGGCTATTTCGTCTGGATCGCGGGACGCCAGGTGCAGTATTTCGGCCGGCGCGGCGAGATTCACGTGGAGCGCTTTCCGCAATGACGCCCGACGCTTTCGCGAGCGAGATCGGGGCCGCGCTCGCCCCGCACGCCAACGCGGAGCGCGCGCTCGCGATGCGCGCCTACATGCGCCACCAGTTCGAGTTCATCGGCGTGCCGACGCCGCTGCGGCGGCAGGCGGTATTGCCGGTACTAAAGGCGCTGCAAGTGCAGAACGCCGACTATCTGCTGGCGTGCGCCCATGTCTTGTGGACCATGCCGGCGCGCGAGTACCAGTATGTCGCCACGGATCTGCTGGCGCGCAAATGGAAGACGCTCGCGCTGGGCGACATCGCGCGTCTGCTGACAATCGCGCAGCATGCTTCGTGGTGGGATTCGGTCGATCCGCTCGCGGCCGTGGTCGGCGACGTGCTGAAAGCGGCGCGAGTCGAGGCACTGCAGGCGCAGGCCGCGATGGACACCGCGCTTCGGCACGAATCGCTATGGGTGCGGCGCATTGCAATGATTCATCAACTCGGCTGGCGCGAGCATACCGACGAAGACCGGCTGTTCGCGTACGCGCGTGCGCTGGCCGCGGAAAGCGACTTCTTTATCCGCAAAGCGATCGGCTGGGCCTTGCGGGATTACGCGCGGCACGCGCCCGACGTGGTGAGCGGCTTTCTGTCGACTTCGCGGGACCTTATATCGCCGCTCACTCTGCGCGAAGCATCAAAGCATCTGCCGCCGATCTGCTGAATTCGCCTGCACTCTGAACGCACAACTTTCGGCGTGTGAACGTCAATCGCCGCCGTGCGCCAGCGCAACACGTGCCTTGTCTTCCGGACTATCGGCGATGAAATATTTTTTCGCCCACGACCCGTCCGGCGCCAGCATCAAACGCTCGTGCGTGTCTCCGTTCTTCTTCTGCCGTATCGCCAACGCGCGCGCCCGATAGTGCTCGTAGAGCCGCAGAAACTCCGCGAGATACATGCCGGCAATGCGGCGGTCGCGAATCTCCAGCAGGTTCTCGTCGTTGAAATGTTCGGAGTTGTTGCTCATGTTTGCCGAGCCCGTGTAGACAACCGGATTCGCCCCCTCTGCGTCGATCACCAGGAACTTGTGGTGGATGATGACGGGTGCGTAATCCGGCGCGTGCTCGCCCGGAAAAAGGCGCAGCTCGGGTTCGAAGCCTGCCGGCACAGTCGCGGGTGAAAAATACTCGGCGTCGATCACATCGCGCTTGTCGCGGCCACGGTGATACAACTCCATGTTGGCGAGGGCCGTCGTCGAGACAGTCTGCCCGTTCTTCTCCGCCTCTTCCGCCGCTTCAGCCGATTTCGGGCTGATGTGATTGACGAGGCCGAACATCATCAGGCCTTTGTCGCCGGCCGCGAAACAGGCCTCGCGCAGTGGCTCATCGGTCGGCATGAAGAGGCAGAACACCACGGAGTGCTTCGCTTTGCCGATCGCATCGACGATCGTGTCGATCTGCAAACGCGAGTCTTTCGCTTCCGGCGAAAAACAGACCCGCACTTGCGCGCTGCCGATCTGGATCGGGTCCGACCAGCCCGGCGTGAGCTTTGCGGTCGCGGCAATGGTCGGATTGCCGGCGAGCGCCTTCGCACGGTCGCTGTAAAGCGTGGCCAGTTCCGGCGAATCGAACAGATGCAGCACGTTCGCCTGCTCCGTGATGCCCTCGGTGGTGAAATTGGCCGAACCTGTCAGCACGCGCGCCGGTGACGCCGCGCCATTGCCGTTGTTCACCACGATGAACTTGTCATGCATGATGTGCGTCTTGTCGCGCGGCGCGAAGGTGGCGACATCGCCGAGTTCGTCGACGGCAGGCTGATTCGGCGACGGCGCGGGCGGCTTGCCCTTCTGCGACACCTTGTGCGAGTCGTACACGATAGCGAGCGACGCTTTGCCCTGCTTCTTGCCGAATGCTTCGAACGCAGGTATCGCCCAAAGCGGATCGGTCAGGTGGTACACCGCCGACGCCGCGCGTTGCGCATGATCGAGCGTGAGCGCGAAGACTTCCTGCAAGTCGTTCGCGAGCCAGGTACGCAGCCGCAATGCCTGTGCCGCCGACGGCACCGCGTGCGGCGCGAGATGCAGCGCGGCCACCTTGCGCGCGAAAGCCTGTGAGCTGACCACGGCGCGATTGAACCACGAGCCGATGCTCTCCTCCCTATGCGCGGGCAAACTGATTTTGCATTCGCCCTTTTGCGCGTCGAGCAATTGCGGCGCCTCCGGCTTGCCGATTACCGGATAGACGAGATAGGTAAACGACTTCTCGCGATCCGCTTCGTCGATTCGCGCATCCCACCACATGAATTTCTGAATGGGCGCCTCATTCGACGGCGCGTCTTTCTGCGTATCCGGCACTGCGCCTTTAAAAGTCAAGCGATTGGGTAGCCAACTGCTGGCTTCGCGTTCCTGCCCATCGGTCGCGAGGAACCCGGGCGTGCGTTTGATGGCGAAACCGAGAAAGTCTTCACGCGTGCCGCCTTCGGGCCAATCGAAAGCGAGCAGAACGAGGGTCGGGGACAGATAGCTGCGGACGCTGACGTTCATCAGTTGCTCCACGGTGTCGGATGGAGCTTTTAGTCTGGACGCGCAGTTTGTTGGAATGGTGACAAAACACGAATTCAAAAAGACAACGGTTAACGGCGTTTTATTCAAAAACTTGAGAGATAAATTTAATGCGTTAAATGCGTTTCAGAATTCTGTAGTCATCGCTTAGTAATATGCGTGCGCAATACTCCGCAGCGCTGCAAGTCAGAGCATATTTCGCATAAAACGCGCTGCTCCCCATGAGGGCTGACGCGAAGGCCAGACCCCGGGGGGTTAACATGACTATTCGTCATCGCATCACGCTATTGGTTGTTCTGATGTTCGTCGCCTTATCGGCGATCGGCGGCTACGCTGTCTACCAGACGCGCGGCAGCGCAGGCGAGGTGCGCAAGGTAACGGAAGGCGTCGTGCCCAGCGCGCTTGCCTCCGCCGACCTCGTGTCGCAAGTCAAGGACGTGCAACTCGCCACGATGACGCTGGTCTACGCGCCCGACGCCAACATGGTCGCTCAGGCGCAGGACGAACTGAACAAGAAGCGAGCTTCACTGCAACAGGCGCTGGCGTTGCAGGACAAAGATGCCGCGAGCCACGCACAGAAGGGGCTCGTTTCGCAGGCCAACGACAGTCTCCAGAACTATTTCTCCGCGATTGCCGAGACGGCCAAAATGAAAGCCGAGGGCAAGAACGAACTCGCGCAGGCCTATCTGTTCGCCAACGTCGCGCAGTATCGCGACGAACTCGAAGGGATCGTCGAGACCTTGCGCGTCGAGAAGAATCGCGAGAAAGACGAGGCGATTACCACGCTGAACGCCACACTCGCCACGACGACCACGGCGATCGCCGCCGTCACGGGTATCGCGATCATTCTGCTGACTTTCATCGGCGCGCTGCTTTACCGTCAGATCACGCGTCCGCTCAGCCGCATGCAGGCCATGATGAGCGAAATCGCGTCGAGCCAGGATTTCACGCGGCGCGTGCCGGTCGGCCGGCTGGATGAGATCGGTCATTCGATCGTCGCCTTCAACGGCATGATCGAGAAGATTCAGGAAAGCTCGGCGCAACTCAAGCAGAAAACCGCGGACATTCAGGCGATGTTGCAGAACATGCAGCAGGGCATTCTGACGGTGATCGACGGCGCTGTGATCCACGCGGAGTACTCGGCCTATCTGGAAGACATCTTCGAAACGAAGGATATTGCCGGACGCGGTTTGATGGATCTGGTGTTCGCGGACACGGACATCGGTTCGGACGCGCTCTCGCAAGTCGATGCGGCCGTGCATGCCTGCCTCGGCGAAGACTGCATCAACTTCGCGTTCAATCAGCATCTGCTGGTTGGCGAGATTTCCAAACGCATGCCCGACGGCCGCGTGAAGATTCTCGACCTGAGCTGGTCGGCGATTACCGACGAAAACGACGTGATCGTGCGCCTGATGCTCTGCGTGCGCGACGTTACCGAACTGCGCAAGCTCGCGGCGGAGGCCAGCGAACAGCGCCGCCGTCTGGACATGATCGGCGAAATTCTCGCGGTGAGTGAAGAGAAGTTCCATCACTTCATCGAGAGTTCGGCCGGTTTTATCAGCGAGAACGAGCGGATCATTCGCAAGCACTCGGCGGCGGATCACGCGGCGATTGCCGAGTTGTTCCGCAACATGCACACCATCAAGGGCAATGCGCGCACCTACAACCTGCAGCATCTGACCAACGTCGTACACGAAACCGAACAGAGCTATCACGAGCTGCGCCAACCGGACGCGGGCCGTTCGTGGGATCAGGAGCATCTGATGCGCGAACTGACGCGCGTGCGCGAGGCTATCGAGAGCTACGCGAAGATCAACGAACAGAGCCTTGGCCGCAAGAGCAAAGGCCAGGCCAACGAGGCCGGCAACTCGGGCCACTACGTGATGGTTGCGAGGGAGCATATCCAGCACACGCTGAGCATGCTGGAGCAGACCAACGCGGGCGAGCTGCAGGAACTTCAGTCCATGCGCGATGCGCTGCGCCGCACGCTGCGGGCACTGGGCAGCGAAAGCGTGCGCGACGCGCTATCCGGCGTGCTGGATTCGCTGCCTTCGCTCGCGAGCGAGCTGGGCAAGCCCGCGCCGAGCGTGCGTATCGAGGACAACGGCTACCGTCTGCGTGGCGAGGCGGGCGGCACGCTGAACAACGTGTTCATGCATCTGCTGCGCAATTCGATGGACCACGGCATCGAAACCGCCGAGACACGCAGCGCGCACGGCAAGGCGCCCGCCGGCTCGATCCGTATCGAAGTCGGCCTGGATAGCGGCGCGTTGCAGATCACCCTCAGCGACGACGGCCGCGGCCTCGCGCTCGAACGCATTCGCGGTATCGCAATGGAGCGCGGCTGGATTGGCCCTGACGACACGCTGAGCGACGAAGCGATCGCCGATTTCATTTTCCGGCCGGGCTTCTCGACCGCGGAGACGGTGACGGAGTTGTCGGGGCGCGGCGTCGGTATGGACGCGGTGCGCGATTTTCTCAAGCGTGCGAACGGCAGCATCGAACTGCGCTTTACCGACGATCAGAAGGGCGCGGCGTACCGTCAGTTCCAGACGATCGTCTGCCTGCCGGATAGCATCGCTGTCGATACGCTCGGCGTAGAAGCGCGCGGCGAAGCCGGCGCACTGCAACTCGACGCGATGGCGGACTGAGCGCCGCCTCGGCGTACGTCGCGTCGGCATTCGAAGGAAACGGTTGTGATTCAACAGTATGTATTGGCGGCGGCAGCAGGCAGCGCGGTCACCGCGCTGCTGGCATTTGCCGCGCACAAGCTGCACAGTGCAAAGCTGACGGCGCGGCTGCATGCCGAAGCGCAAGCGCGAATCGACACACTCGAGGCCGCACAGGCCGGACATGGCGCAGCGATTGGCGAGCGCGAGCGGGCGGAGCAGGAACTGCAAGCGCTGACCACGCAGTTGCGCGACGAACTCGCGCTCCAGACGGCAAACGCCGAAGAACTGCGCGCCGCGCTGAAAGCGGCCACCGAGGACAAAGACCAACTGGCACATCAGGCCCAGAAGATCGCCGGCGAGGCCGAGCGTCTGAAGAGTCTCGGCGCGACGTTCGAGCGCTGGCACGAACAGATGATTTCGCTCATGACGCAAAACAACGACATGCACGCGAAGAATCAGGAACTGTCGTCGATTGTGCGGCATGTGGTGATCGTGTCGCTGAACGCGTCGATCGAAGCCGCGCGGGCGGGTCCGGCCGGCCGCGGCTTCGCGGTGGTGGCGAGCGAAGTGCGCGCACTTGCCGCGCGGTCCGAAGAGTTGTCGAAGAGCTATCGCGACAGCCTGCACCGCAACGACCTGACCACGACTTCCACGTTTCAGGACATTCAGGCGGGCGGCAAGATGATCGCGGCGTCGCTCGCCAGCGTCGAGTCGCTTGCCAATCAGTTTCATTCGAAGCTGCACGAGGTGGCGGTGTGATCTCGGCCCACGCCAAGGACAGCTTCGACCGTATTTTCCGCAAGGCCGCCCAAGCGCGTTTGCCGCTGGATGCCGGCGATCTGTGCGAGATCGCGCCGATTGCCGACGCCGGCATTGGCGTATCCAGAGACACGCAAGTGGTCGTGCTGACCATTTCGTCGATCGTGTTCAGACTGCTGCTGATTCTCCATTTCGACGAAGACGGGAGCACGCGCGCTTACTACCTCAAAGACGCCGCCGACGAGCGGCCGTTCCAGGAAGTCTTTCTGGAAATCTGCAACCTGTGTTGCGGCGCGATGAATCAGGAGTTGTTGCGCTACTTTCCGGACCTCGGCATGTCGACGCCTTATGTGCTGAACGCGCGTTGCCTGCCGCATCTGCATGAATTGAAGCCGGGTTTGCTGTCGTCGTATTCGGTCACGCTGAACGGCACTGTGCGGCTTGCCGCGACCGTATGCGTATGCGCCGATGCGCCGCTCGACTTCGTCGCCGACACGAGCGCGCTCGAAGAAACCGGCGGCGAGCTGGAATTATTTTGATTGGGCAGGCCATTGCCGCCGTGAGCAGGAACGCGAGATGAACATGAACAAACCGGTCAGCAAGGTGCTGGTGCTGGATGATTGCCCGGCTCACAAAGAAGCGCTGAAGCGCTTTTGCGACGAGAACAACCTGGTCGGCGTGAAAGTCGGCAAGAACCGCCTGCAGTCGGTCCTGCGCTCGAATATCGATCTGGGCGCGGTGTTGTTCGCCGAGCGTTACGGCGGCTCGCCGGAAGCCAGCGCCGAGATCGCGATCAGGATCAACGCGGTGCGCCCCGAGTTGCCGATCATCATGCGCCGGGACAACGACCCCGGCATGGACGACTTGCCGGAGGGCTTGCAACGCGTGGTGTGCGCCGCGTATGTCGCGCACGATATGGCGCCGCTGCGTCAGGTGATCGACGAGTACATCTTCAGCCTGGATTATCCGAACGCGCTGGTGCGCGGTATCGCCGACATGACACAAGCCATTCTCGGCGACGTGTTCAAGGATCTGACCATTACGTGCGACACGCCGCATATCGTGCGCGACCGCATTATCTTCGGCGAGGTGTTCAGTCTGATTCCGCTGGAAAGCGCGTGGTGCCGCGGCTACATGATGATGCAGGCCGAAGAGACGCCGATCCTCGACCTGCTCGATCGTCACCAGATGATCGATAACACGCAGCGCGGCGAGGCGGATTTCCGCGATCTCAACAGCGTGCTCGGCGAAGTGACGAATCTGATCTGGGGTTCCTTCCGGAACCGCTACGTAGGCGATGCGGATGCCTGGGCACGCAGCCAGGTCCAGGTGCCGCTGCTGGTGAATCACAAGCACAAGTACATCTCGTTCGGCAGCGGCAATCCGCAATTGTGCTTCACGTACTGGCTGAAAGACCCGAAGTCGAACCGGGCGGTCAAGTTGCATCAACGTTTTGTGTTCAGCCTGAGCTGGTCGCCGGAGGACTTCACGGAAGTCGCGGACGACGTCGGCGCAATGGTCGAGGCAGGCGAACTGGATCTGTTCTGAGTGTGGTCATAGGAAAAAACATGTCGAAAATTCTGGTGGTGGATGATTCGAGCACGGTGCGCGACGAAGTGGCCGGCTTTCTCAAGAAAAACGGTCTGGACGTCGACACGGCGGTGGACGGCAAGGACGGCCTCGCCAAGCTGAAGGCCAGCCCCGGTATCAAGCTGGTGATCAGCGACGTCAACATGCCGAATATGGACGGCCTGACGATGGTCGAGAAGATTCGCGGCGAGCTCGCGAACAAGACCGTCAACGTCATCATGCTGACGACCGAGAGCAGCCCGGCGATGAAGGAGCGCGGCAAGGCGGCCGGCGTCAAGGGATGGATCGTCAAGCCGTTCAAGGGCGACGCAGTGCTGGAAACGTTTCGCAAACTGGCGGGCTAGACGCTGGCGCGCGGTGGCCGCACGCAAAGGTGAGCGTTTTCGGGAGCCGCGTGCGCGTGTGGCTTTTGACTCTGTTCCGCAGTCACTGCGACGGCCGAAACACGCTATATAGGCGGATAAACCGGCCGGCCTGGCGATCGAGGCGATACCCTTGGATCGGTTCGCCTGCTCAACGGTGAGAATATTCGGGACCTTCCGGGTATCCATGTGACGACGGCCGGAAACGATCACAACACTTATCCCACGCGCGAATCGCGGCTCTCATCGCCGGTAACCGTCCGCACGCGTACGGCCGCATACCTGGGTATGCAAATTACTCTGCCGCATTTAAAGGTGAGGGTTTGCGGGAGTGGCCTGTTCTGGAGCATTCGCGCCACGCCCAGCATGCCCTTGCGGCCTGCCCCCAAGCTCGAAAGGTGAGCGTTTTCGGGAGCGCCTCGACGCACACCTTACGCCTGATCCCGGGCGCTCCGTGCCAAAGGTGAGCGTTTTCGGGAGCACGCGGACAACGCGTACGGTGCGCCACACGCGCCGCCGCGTATCACGTTCCGCGTTGAAAGAGTTGGGAAGAAACTGGCAACCTTGGGGGCTGTTCCGCGTTTTGAGAATACCCGCATGCAGAGAAGATTGGCGACGCGGACGACAGCGGGCGCGGATTGACTATATCCGCACGCCAGGTGCCTGTCTCTGAAAAACGATCGTCTCCTGGAATCAGTTGGATGAGTCAGCATATTCTCTTCGTGGGCGCCGATGCCGGCTTGACTGCGGTGGTGGGCGAATCATTGCGCGGGCAGGGCTGCGGCGTGTCTGCACGTCCGCCTGGCGCCGGGCTCAAGCACGTGGTCGAGATGGAACGGCCTTCACTGCTGGTACTCGACATCTCGGCGCCGCATGGCGATGGCCTCGCCGTGTTGCGCGACTTGCGCATGGGCGGCAACGACGTACCCGTGATTCTGCTGTCGGCAAGCAGCAAGGCGATTGATCGCGTGATCGGTCTCGAACTCGGTGCCGATGACTTCATGAGCAAGCCCGCCGACCCCGCCGAACTGCTCGCCCGCATTCGCGTGTTGCTACGCCGCCGCGGTGCGGTCGCGCCAGGCGCTCCCGAAACCCGGCCGCCTTATCGCTTCGGCCGCTGCGAACTGAACTTCTCCGCTCGCGAATTGCGCCGCGACAACGAGCACTTCGCTTTGCGCAGTTCCGAGTTTGCGTTGCTGAAGATCTTCGTCAATCACGCGATGACCGTGCTCACGCGTATGCAACTCAACGAGAAATTGCGTGGCAACAGCGTGTTGCATCAGGGGCGCAGCCTCGACGTGTCGATCTGGCGGCTGCGTCGTCTGATCGAGATCGATCCTTCGGAGCCGCGCTACGTGCAGACTGTGTGGGGACGCGGCTATGTGTTCGTGCCGCACGGCGAACTCGGCGCGGCCGAGCGCGCCGCAATGGTCGCGCCCGGCATCTGAATTAGCGGCGAGTCAGGGCAAAGGTGAGAGTTTTCGGGAGCGCCAGATGCGCTCCGATATTGCTGATTTTTCTGCTCGTTATGCCGGCTTCGCGATCTCGCGGATGTCGGCAACCGGCGTTTGTCCGAATGCATCGCTCAACGCGTAATCGAGCAACTGGGTGGCGCATTGTTCGGGCGTCGCGAGTTGGCCGTTGCGCTTGAGGTCTTCGAATTTCTCGCGCATCGGGAACTGTTCGACGCCGCTGCCGCGAATCTCCGCCTGCATGTTCGTATCGATCACGCCGGGCGCCAGACTGCAGATGCGCAGCGCGCGATTCGCGTCGAGCGAGACGGCACGCGCGTGGTGATCGAGCGCGGCCTTGGTCGCGCAGTAGATGCTCCAGCCGGCGTACGCATTGCGCGCCGCGCCGCTTGAGATATGCACGATGCGCCGGTCGGTGGCGTCGACGGCGGCTGCGGCGAGCGCGCTGGCGAGCATCAAAGGCGTGGCGACATTGAGGCTCACCGCGTTCGCGATGGCCGCCGCGTCTTGTCCTTCAATCGGGCCGATCGGCTGTACCATCCCTGCGTTGTTGATCAGCAGAACGGTTTGCGCGCCGCTGGCGAATGCGCGTAACGCATCGGTCGCGATCCATTGCGTGACACGCGCGGTGTCGGCCAGTTCCAGTTCGATTTCTTCGAGCAGCGCCGGGAAGCGGGTTTTGAGCTCGGCGTGACGCGAGCGGGACAAACCCAGCACCGCAATTCCGCGAGCAAGGAGTTGTTCGGCGAGCGCCGCGCCCAGACCGCGGGTGTGTCCGGTGACGATTGCTCGGATCGGGGAAGAGGTGGTCATGTCGGTCCTTGGGATCAATGGCTTGAGCGAGGCGGCCATTTTCTCACGCAAGATTTTCCTGCGCTCAGTGTCCCGCGTCATACGCTGACGGCCGGACGCGTTGCTTCGGCTTCACGGCGACCGAAAGCGTTCCCGGTACTGCATGGGCGTCGCGCCGATCCGTTTGGTGAAGACAATGCGCATGCGGTCCGCCGTGCCGAAGCCGCAGTCGTACGCGATCGCCTTCAGCGCCGCGCCGCTGCTCTCAAGCAGCTTGCGTGCGGCGTCCACACGGGCACGTTCGACGAATTCATGCGGCGTTACGCCGGTCTCCTGCACGAACACCCGCGCGAAGTTGCGCGCGCTCATACCTGCGACATCGGCCAGCTGCTTCACCGTGAAGCTCTCGCGAATCCGTTCCATGACGTGCGCCTGGACTTTGGCGACCGGCGACGTCTCGTCGGCGGGTGCCGTCAGGTAGGGGCTGAATTGCGACTGACCGCCTTGCCGCTGCGCGAACACCACCAGGCGTTTGGCTACCGCGAGCGCGATCTGCGGCCCATGATCTTCGGCGACCAGAGCAAGCGACAGATCGATGCCGGCCGTTACGCCCGCTGACGTCACGAGTGGTCCGTCGCGCAGATAGATACGGTCGAAATCGACGCGTGCGTTGGGGAATTGCGCCGCCAGTTGCGCCGCATGCTGCCAGTGCGTGGTGACGTTGTGGCCGTCGAGCAAGCCCGCGTGGCCGAGCGCGAATGCGCCGGTGCAGATGGAACCGTAACGGCCGCATTGGCTGGCGGCGTTCGCCAGCCAATCCAGCACGCGTGCATCCGGCGCCCGTTCGGGCAGCGCCGGGCCGCCCGCGATGAGCGCGAGATCGAACGTGTGACGCGCTTCGCTGAAAGTGGCGTCGGCGACCAGCGTCATGCCATTGGACGCCCGCAATGGTGTGGATTCCGCGCCAAGCAGCGTGACCTCGTAACGATTGTTGGGCGCGATGAAGCGGTTGGCTTCGGAAAACACGTCGACGGGACCGGCGACGTCGAGCGCCTGCACCCCGGGAAAGATGGCGATCGCAACGGTGGGCATCGAAAACTTCCTTGGACGATGGAGGGACTCCGCCTGCCGCGGCAGTCAACGCGGTGCGTTTGGCAGTGTTCAACGGTCCACGGCGATTGTTTGCGACGATGCGTTGACCAATACTGGACTTCACCGGACGCGCTGCTTGAATGGTTGAACAAAGCGCCGCGGATCAGCATACCAAACGCGCATTCAAGTCACCAAGACCGCGCGTTCCGTTCATTCGAATCCATCACGGAGTTCATCACATGACCACGATCGCAGGCATTCAGATTCCCGACAGCATGATGGCGCGCGAAGCCACCCAACTCGTGCGCGATACCGAAACCGAGCTGCTGTATCACCATTCGCGGCGCGTTTTCCTGTTCGGCTCGCTGGCCGGCGCGCGCAAACAGCTGAAGTACGATGCCGAACTGCTGTACATCGGCGCAATGTTTCATGACATGGGACTGGTCGCGCCATATAGCAGCGAGCACGACCGCTTCGAGGTGGATGGCGCGAACGCGGCGCGTGATTTCCTGCGGCGCCACGGCATTGGCGAGGACGACATCGACCAGGTGTGGAACTCGATCGCGCTGCACACCACCCCAGGCATTCCGCAGCATATGAAGCCGGTGGTCGCGCTGGTCACGGCGGGGGTGGAAATGGACGTGCTGGGCCTCGCCTACGATGAATTCTCCGAGCACCAGCGCCACGAGGTCATTCACGCGCATCCGCGGGGCGCGCATTTCAAGGAAGGCATTATCGATGCATTCGCGCACGGCACGATTCATAAGCCGGAGACTACCTTCGGCAACGTGAAAGCGGACGTGCTGGCGCTGAAGGACCCGCATTATCATCGCGAGAATTTTTGCACGATGATTCTGGGTTCGGCCTGGAAGGACTGAGTGGAGTTTGCGGCGCGGGCAAGTGATTGGACGCAGCCGCCTGGCGAGCACTTCAAGACCGGTGATAGCGAGGAGCGACGGCAGGACGACTTCGAAGCCCGTGACGGGCGACATGCGCGGCTCGGTGACTGAATGAAGAACTACTTTTTATCAAAGGGCCGACGCGTTGCCTGTGGCTGCACCGACCCAGGATAGGCCTGTTGCATCAATCACTTGGGTGGGCTGTGCGCAGGTTGTCCACAGCCTTGCGAACAATTTGTGGGGATAAGTTCAGGGGACGGCTGGAGGCGAGGCGTGACGCGGCGCCTTCAGCGTCGAGACAGCGTGCATGTCCGCGCCGAAGGCGAAACCGATTCCGTGCCTTAAGTCTTCAGCGTCGACGCAGCCGCCGCTTCCTGCGACTGCACCTGCAAAACCGCATCGCGCTTATCGAGCAGGTGCTGCCGGAGAATCGCGCTCAGCTTCTTACCGTCACGCGCCTCGAGCGCCTTCAGCATCTCGTCGTGATCGTGAATCGCGCGATCCCATTTGGGGACCTGGAAATTCGACCGGAATCTGAGCGCCTGCAGGCGCCGGTTCACCGCCATATAAGTCTGCCTCAGTGCGGAATTCCTGGCCGCCTCGTTGATCTTGTCGTGAATCGCCTGATTGCGGCTGTAGTATCCTGGCAGATCGTTTTGCGTACGGCACGCGAGCATGGCGTAATGCAGCGCCTTGATCTCGCTGAGTTCCGCTGCTGTCATCCGCTCCGCGGCCAGTTCGCCGGAAAAAGCCTCGATACCACTCATCAGTTCGAAGGTCTCGCGCAACTCGGCCTCCGACATTTTCGACACCGACGCGCCGCGATTCGGCGAAATTTCGATCAGCCCTTCAGCAGCCAGAACCTTCAGCGCTTCACGCAACGGCGTGCGCGAAATGCCGAGCGTTTCGCACAGCTCGCGCTCATTCAGCTTCTTGCCCGCTTCGAGCGCGCCTTCGACGATGAAGCGACGAATGTGCTCCACCACCGTGTCATGCAGACGCTGCCGCTCGACCTTCGGCATCAGCGGAGAAGGGGCGACGCCCGCCTCAAAACCAGAATTTTGCATACAAAAGCCCTCAACATCTCATAGCGCGATTTTATAGGAAACTCAAGGATTAGTTAATAGCACGGGTAAACACGGGTGCCGGAAAGTGACGTTCGGCTTGGGTGCGTCATCGTTCATCTGATATAGTTTTTTGAATGCAAAATTCAAATCGGAGGAGCCCATGCTCAAGCTAGATTTTCACCCCGCTGGCCGTCATTTCCTGCAGATTCCCGGTCCGAGCCCCGTGCCCGACCGTATCCTCCGGGCAATGAGCTATCCGACCATCGACCACCGCGGGCCGGAGTTCGGCGAGCTCGGTCTGACGGTGCTCGACGGCATCAAGAAAATCTTCAGGACACAGCAGCCCGTAGTGATTTATCCGGCCTCGGGCACAGGCGCCTGGGAGGCGGCGTTGTCGAACACGTTGAGCCCCGGCGACCATGTGCTGATGTTCGAAACGGGCCACTTCGCCACGCTGTGGAAAAAGATGGCGGACAGCCTCGGGCTGAAGCCGGAATTCCTCGGTCTGCCGGGCATTGAAGGCTGGCGACGCGGCGTGCAGCCCCAAATGATCGAGGAGCGCCTGCGTGCCGACACGCAACACGCGATCAAGGCCGTGTGCGTGGTGCACAACGAAACCTCGACGGGCGTGACCTCCGATATCGCCGCCGTGCGCCACGCAATCGACGCCGCGGGCCATCCGGCGTTGTTGCTGGTCGACACGATCTCGGGCCTTGCATGCGCCGACTACCGTCATGATGAATGGGGCGTCGACGTCACGGTCTCGGGTTCGCAAAAAGGATTGATGCTGCCGCCCGGCATCAGCTTCAACGCAATCTCGCCGAAAGCCGTGGCCGCCAGCAAGCAGGCAAAATTGCCGCGCAGTTTCTGGGACTGGGCTGAAATCGTCGAGATGAACAAGACGGGCTACTGGCCGTATACGCCGAACACGAATCTGCTTTATGGTCTTTCGGAAGCGCTGGAAATGATTCTCGGCGAAGGGCTCGACAACGTGTTCGCCCGTCACGAACGTCTCGCCGAAGCGACCCGCCGCGCGGTGCGCGCGTGGGGCCTGGAGATTCAGTGCGCCGATCCCGCCGTCTACAGCCCGGTGCTCACCGGCGTGATGATGCCCGACGGTATCGACGCCGACGCGGTGCGCAAGCTCATCTACGAACGCTTCGACATGTCGCTCGGCACGGGCCTCGGCAAGATGAAAGGGCGCATGTTCCGCATCGGCCACTTGGGCGACTGCAATGACCTGATGCTGCTCGCCACGCTGGCTGGCTGCGAAATGGGTCTGCGGCTCGCGGGCGTGCCGCTCGAGGGAAGCGGCTTGCCGGCCGCGATGGAATGGTTGAGCCAGCCGACCACGGCCTTGGGCCTGAAAGTCGCGGCCTGAGCACGCGCCGACCCGCGTTCAGGCCGCAAGCGCGTGCCGATACGCAGTGGGCGCCACGCCGACGCTTTCGCGGAAGCGGGTGGCTGAAGTGGCTGGCGTTCGCGTAGCCGCATTGTTCCGCGACGTGCGCGAGCGGTAGCGTCGTAGTCCGTAACCCGATCGTGGCGCTGGCGGTATCGACGGTATTCGAGGGCTATCAATGGTCCGCGCTGGCCGTGGTCGGTCTGTTGCTGGTGGTGGCCGGCAATCTGGTGGCTTTCGATCTCACGCGGCGTATTTTCGTGCGGCGCGTGCGCACTTCCTGACGGGCATTCTTCCGCGCGAGGCGGCACGCTAATCCGATGCCGTCCACTCGGGCCGCTTTCCGAGGCTGTCGAACACTTCGAGGATCGTTGCCTTCACCTTCTGCACGGCGTTGCTCAGCAACGCCGTGTCGTGCCAGCACAGCGACAGGTCGCGCGAAAACAGCGGGTGGTCGACCTTGGCGAGCTTGAGTTTGTGTTCGTCGAGTTCGACGTGCGCCGCTGTCCACGGCAAGACCGTTACGCCGAGCTTTGCCATCACCGCGGCGAACAGCAGCGCGGTGGAACTGGCCTCGAACAGAATCTCGCACGGCTGCCCGGCCTCGCGCAGCGCCCACTCCACGCGGCTGCGAATCGTATTCGGCGCGCTCGGCAGGATCAGCGGCATGCGCGCCAGTTCGGCGATCGACACGGGTTCCTGTGGCATGGCAAATTCCGGCCACGCAATCAGATAAAGGGCTTCCGTCAGCAGCTTCTGCGCGGCAACGCCGCGTGTCTCGACGGCGTCGACGACGACCGCCAACTCCACCCGTCCGCCGCCGACCAAGGTGCCGAGGTCCGCACTCGGCGCTTCGATCAACTCCAGCGCGATCCCCGGATAACGATCGCGGATCGTGCGCGCGAGGGGAATGGCAACCATGCGCGCCGTGCTCGACGGCATGGCGACCGACACTTTGCCTTGTGGCAACTCCGCGTCCTGACGCAACAGTTCACGCGTGCCGTCGGCTTGCCGCAGCAATTCGACGGCGTGCCGGTACAGCGTCTGCCCCGCCGCCGTGGGCGCGACGCCATGCACGCTGCGCTCGAGCAGTTGCATGCCCAGATCGGTTTCCAGATTGCGCATCTGCTGGCTGATCGCGGGCTGCGCGATATGCAACGCCTCGCCCGCGCGCGTGACGTTGCCGCACTCCACCACCTTCACGAAATACCGTAGCTGCCGCAGGTCCATGCGCGTCGCTCGCTCCTTCATTCCATAACGAAATCCGATTGAGCTAGATAAATATCATATTTTTCGATTATCGAGCGCGTTCTTATACTCAAGCCACAAAAAACCGAAGCGTGGCCGCTCCGAACGGTGTGGCGCCGCTTCAGAACGGCCGGCTCACGCCAGCCAGGAGACAGGTATGTCCAAAGCAATCGCTGCATCGACGCCGGCGCTCGAGCCCCGGCGCACGCCCCTGACCCGCGAGCAGATAGGCGGCTTCTGGGCGGTCTACTCGGGCTGGGTGATGGACGGCGTGGATTCGGTGATCTACGCACTGGTGCTGATCCCGGCGCTTGCCGAATTGCTGCCCGCCTCCGGGATTGCCGCCACGCCCGGCAACCTCGGCATGTACGGCTCGATCCTGTTTGCGCTGTTTCTGATCGGCTGGGGACTGTCGTTCATCTGGGGACCGCTCGCGGACCGCTTCGGACGGGTCAAGACACTGGCCGCGAGCATCCTGATCTACTCGGTGTTCACCGGCGCGGCGGCGTTTGCGCACAACGTCTGGGAGCTGGCGGCGTTCCGGCTGATTGCCGGTATCGGCGTGGGCGGCGAATGGGCGTTGGCCGGTACCTACGTGGCCGAAAGCTGGCCGGAGGATCGCCGCAGGATGGGCGCCGGTTATCTGCAGACGGGCTACTACCTCGGGTTCTTCCTCGCCGCTTTGCTGAACTACACCGTTGGCGCGACATACGGCTGGCGCGCGATGTTTCTGTGCGGCCTCGCGCCGGCACTGCTCGCGATTTTCACGGTGCTCAAGGTGAAGGAGCCGGGGCAGTGGCGCAAAGCCACGCACGGCATCGGGCAGACGAGTGCGCCGCCCGCGCGGGCTCGCCAGCCGTTGCTGGAAATCTTCGCGCCGGCCTATCGGCGGCGCACGCTGACCAGCGCGAGTCTCGTCGGCGTCGCGATCATCGGTTTGTGGGCGGGTTCGGTCTACGAAGCGAGCGCGGTCGTGACGCTGGCGACGCGCGCCGGCATCGGCCGCGTCGGCGCCGTGCATCTCGCGTCGATCGGGGCGGCGGTGCTGTCCGTGGGAACGATACTCGGCTGCCTTGCCGCGCCCTGGCTGGCGGAACGGCTCGGCCGCCGGCTCGCGCTCGGCGCTTACTTTGCCGGCATGGCCGTGTCGATCGTGTTCGCATTCGGCTGGGTTTTCTATCTGCCGAACGGACTCAACCTGTTCATGGTGTCGCTGCTGTTTCTTGGGTTTTTCGGCGGCAACTTCGCGATCTTCTCGCTGTGGCTGCCCGAGCAATACCCGACGCGGATTCGCGCCACCGCGTTCGCCTTCAATGCGTCGGTGGGCCGCCTGCTCGGTGCTGGCGTCAACTTTCTGCTGGCCGCCGCGATTCACTGGCAAGGCTCGCTCGGCTTGCCGGTGGCGTGGACCGCGGCGGCCTTCGTGATCGGGCTGCTGATTCTGCCGTTCGCTATCGAGACGCGTCATCAGACGTTGCCGGAATAGCACACCTCTTATCTGTCGTCGTCAATTCGCTGGAGAGCCGGATGCAAGCGTTACAAGGAATCAAGGTCGTCGAGCTGAGCCGTGCGCTGTCAGGGCCGTTCTGTTCGATGGTGCTCGCCGATCTCGGCGCGGACGTCATCAAGGTCGAGCCGGGTCCGGGCGGCGATATGAGCCGGACCTGGGGACCGTTCGACCGCGGTGTGAGTACGTATTATCTGTCCTGCAACCGCAACAAGCGCGGAGTGTGCATCGACTTTCGCCATCCTGAAGGACTGGCCGCGATTCATCGTCTGATCGACGGCGCCGACGTGGTGATCGAAAACTTCAAGCCAGGCACCATCGACAGCATGGGGCTCGGCTACGACGTGCTGAGCGCGCGCAATCCGGGGCTCGTGATGGGCAGCATCAACGCGTTCGGCGCGGAAGGTCCGATGAGCGGCTGGCCGGGTTTCGATCAGATCGCACAGGGCTATTCCGGCCTGATGAGCCTGACCGGTTTCGCCGATGGCGACCCCACGCGCACAGGCACTGCAATCGGCGATCTGAGTTCGGGCATGTGGCTCGCTATGGCGATTCTGGCCGCGCTGCTCGAACGTGAGCGGACCGGGCGCGGCCAGCATGTGAGCACGTCGTTGCTCGCGAGTCTGGTTGGGCTCTTGAGCGTGCATGGTCAGCGTTACCTGAGCCTTGGCGATGTGCCGCGCCGCACCGGCAACGCGCACGCGGTGATCGCGCCGTACGGCGTGTTCGAGACCGCCGACGGCCCGCTCAACCTCGCGCCGATCACGTCCGATATGTGGCTGCGGTTGTGTCAGTTGCTCGATCTGCCTGCATTGCCGGACGATCCGCGCTTCGTGACCAATGAAGCGCGCGTCGCGCATCGTGACGAATTGAAGGCCGTGCTCGAAGCGCGTTTGAAGACCCGAGGAAAGCGGGAGTGGACCGCGATGTTCATCGGCGCCGGGTTGCCGGCCGGACCGATCAATACGCTCGACGAAGTGTTCAGCGACCCGCAGGTGCAGTATTGCCAACTCGTCGAAACGCTCGACCATCCGACGCTCGGCGCGTTGCGCCAGGTCGTGACGCCCGTATCGGATTCCGCTGCTTCAGAGGACGGTGCGCGGCACACGAGTCGTCATGCGCCGCCGCGTCTCGGCGAACATACCGTCGACGTCTTGCGCGAGGCGGGTTTCGACGCCGCGCAGATCGACGCGTTGCTTGCCGCGAAGGCCGTGCATCAGCTAGGCGGCTATCATTCGCTGGAGAAAGCCTCGGAACGCGCTGCGGGAGTCACACCATGAGTACGACGCACCCTTCACCCTTTACCGTCACGGTCGATATCGTCGACGAACGGATCGCCCGCCTGACGTTCAGTCATCCTACGCGAAGGAATGCGCTCAGCGCCGAGCTGCTGCAGGCGCTCGACACGCGCCTCGTCGAACTCGCCGCGCGGCGCATACCCGTCGTGATACTGGGCAGCGGCGTCGGACAGGACGTCTGGAGTGCGGGTCACGATCTCGGCGAACTGGCGCACGACCGCGATCCGATCGCCTACGGCAAGCCGCTCGAACAGGCGTTGCGCCGCGTGCGCGCATATCCGGGCGTGGTGATCGCGATGGTGTCGGGTTCGGCGTGGGGCGGCGCGGTGGATCTGGCGATGAGTTGCGATCTCGTCGTCGCCGACGAAACCGCCCGTTTCGCGATGACTCCTGCGAACATCGGCTTGCCCTATACGACGAGCGGCTTGCTGCGGTTCTTCAACAACGTGCCGATTCACGTGCTGAAGGAAATGTTCTTCGCCGCGCAGCCGCTCGACGCGGCGCGTGCCGAGCGGTTCGGCGTGGTCAACCGGCTGGTCGGCAGCGACAGGCTGGAGGCAACGGCGCTCGACATGGCGCGTGGGATTGCCGCCAAGGCTCCGCTCGCGATTCAGGCGGTGAAGGAGCAATTGCGGATACTCGAGGACCTGCAGCCGTTGCCGGTGCAGGCGATGGAGCAGATCGCGGAGCTGCGGCGGCAGGCGTGCGAGAGCGCAGATTTCAGCGAAGGGTTGGCGGCGTTCTCGGAGAGACGGCCGGCGGTGTTTGGGGGAACGTGACATTGTTTGCGAGTGCGCCGGTTCATTGAAAGGTGACGAATCGGATTGGCGCAGCCGCACTCGTGGGCGTTTAAGGTGAGTATTTCCGGGAGCGCAAAGAGCGGCAGAGGTCGCCATCGGTGAGCTTTTTCGGGAGCACGAAGCGCAGGCAAAAATCAAGGCAGTATTCTCTTCCACGCTTCTGCATTAACTACATGGGTAGACGAACCCGCCCGACGCCCGTATAATTCAAACACCCTAACCGCGAAATCGCAGCTAGATAGCCACAGTTAGAAGGGGTTGATGCAAACTGGCAGCACATTGCATTTACCCCTGTTGCCGGTGAATTGCCGGTAACTCAAAGGAGGCCCCAAACCTCCGTCGGACGGGCAGCCCAGCGCTGCCATCCAATTTCATCGATGGATCTGGCACCAGTTTTTCTGACTGGCACGCCACCGAGGGCGAAGTCACTCCGCCCTCGCGCCGGGCAAACCCATGTCTCGGCACCACTCGGTTCACCTCGCGGCATCTGCCGCGTCCCGAACTTCCCATTCGCAGCGTCGTCACGACGCCTGTGCGGCGCGGCCATTTCCGCGCGTCGCTCGAACAAGGAGGCGCATCTTCATGATTCAACGTCCTGCCAGACTGATCGGCAGTCTTGTAGCCATCGGTGTTGTCGTCGCGTTGCTGGGTCGTGCGATCGACTTCGGCGCGCTGCATCAGTACACGCCTGATCTGGTCTACTACACGAAACGGCATCTGCTGCTGGTCGGTTATTCGATGGCTCTCGCGCTGCTGGTCGGCATTCCCGCCGGTGTGCTGCTCAGCCGCCCGTCGTTCGCGCGTCACGCCGAACGCTTCATGCAGATTTTCAACATTGGCAACACGATTCCCTCGCTGGCGGTGCTCGCAATCGCGCTCGGCATCTTCGGCATCGGCGATATTCCGGCGCTGATCGCGCTGTTTCTCGCGTCGTTGCTGCCCATCACACGCAACGCTTACGAAGGCATGAAAAACGTCTCGCCCGCGCTGCGCGAAGCCGCGCGCGGTCTCGGCATGACGGGCTGGCAGTCGCTGTTGCGCGTGGAGTTGCCTAACGCGATGCCGATCATCATCGGCGGCGTGCGGACTGCGCTGGCGATCAACGTGGGCAGCGCGCCGCTCGCGTATCTGATCGGCGCGGACAGTCTCGGCACGCTGATTTTCCCGGGCATCTACCTGAACAATCAGCAGCAGCTTCTGCTCGGCGCAGCGGCCACCGCAATTCTCGCGCTGGTGCTGGACGGCATCGTCTCGGCCGGCAGCCGCTACCTGCTCGCGCGACGCGGGGTGACGGCATGATCGATCTGTTCAAACGCATCCGCTGGATCGCCGCCGGCGCATTGTTCTGCGCGAGCCTTCAGGCCGGCGCGGCGACGCTCGTGCTCGGCGGCAAAAATTTCACCGAGCAATACGTTCTTACGGAGATCACGTCGCAATACCTGCGCGCGAAAGGCTACACGATCGACGCGCGCACCGGTCTCGGCAGCACGCTACTGCGCAGCGCGCAGGAGAACGGCCAGGTCGATATCACATGGGAATACACCGGCACGGCGGCGATCGTCTACAACAAGATCACCGAAAAGCTCGATCCGAAAACGATGTACGAACGCGTGAAAGCGCTCGACGCGAAACGTGGCCTCGTCTGGCTCGATTGCTCGCCGCTGAACAACACGTACGCGCTCGGCTTGCCGCAACAGGTGGCGCAGCAAACCGGCATCCGCACGATTTCGCAGCTCGCCGCGAAGATGGCGGCGGAGCCGAAAAAGAAGCACGTGTTCGCGATGGATGCGGAGTTCGCCAATCGCCCGGACGGCCTGAAGCCGCTCGAAGCGGCCTACGGCATGCAGTTCAGCCGCGAGGAAACGCGTCAGATGGATCCGGGCCTCGTCTACACGGCGTTGCATAACAACCAGGTGCCGATCGGGCTGATCTACACAACGGACGGCCGCGTGAAGGGCTTCAACATCGTGCCGCTCGAAGACGACCGTCACTACTTTCCTGCGTACAACGCCACGCCCGTAGTGCGCAAAGCAACGCTAGACCAGAACCCGCAACTCGCGCCGCAACTGAACGCATTGTCCGATGCGCTGAACAACGACACGATGCTCGAGATGAACAAGCAGGTCGACGTCGACGGCAGGCCGGTGCGCGAAGTCGCGGCGGAATTCCTGCGTACGCACAAGTTGCCCTGAGCGGAGATCTTCACCATGACTGTATTCGACTATCTATCGGCCAACTGGCCTGAATTACTGCAACTCACGGCACAACATGTGTGGCTGGTGGGCATTGCGGTGGGTTGCGCGATTTTCGTCGGCGTACCCCTGGGTATCCTGATCAATTGGCACGAATGGCTCGCCGCGCCGCTGCTGAGCATTGCAACGGTGGTGCTGACCTTGCCTTCCATCGCGCTGTTCGGCTTGATGATTCCGGTGTTCTCGCGCTTCGGCCAGGGCATTGGCGCGGTGCCGGCGATTACCGCCGTGTTCCTCTACTCGCTGCTGCCGATCATGCGCAACACCTACCTCGCGCTGCGCAACGTCGACGCCGGCATCAAGGAAGCGGGCATCGGCATCGGCATGACGGTGTGGCAACGGCTGCGCCTTGTGGACTTGCCGCTCGCCGTGCCGGTGATTCTCGGCGGCGTGCGTACTGCGGTGGTGATGAACATCGGCGTGATGACGATCGCCGCGGTGATCGGCGCCGGCGGTCTCGGCACGCTGATCATCCGCGCGATCGGCCAGAGCAGCATGATGAAACTGTTGGTGGGCGCCGTGCTCGTGAGCGTGCTCGCGATTGTCGCGGACCTGCTGCTGCAAGCGTTGCAACGCTTGCTGACCCCGAAGGGAGTACAAAAGACATGATCGAACTCGACAAACTGACCAAGACGTTTACGCAAAAAGACGGCCAGCAGGTGAAGGCCGTCGACTCGGTGAGCCTCACGGTGGGCGAAGGCGAAATCTGCGTATTTCTCGGCCCCTCGGGCTGCGGCAAGACCACCACGCTGAAGATGATCAACCGTCTGATCGCGCCGACGTCGGGCCGCGTGCTGATCAACGGTGAAGACACGTCGGGTCTGAACGAAGTCGAATTGCGCCGCCACATCGGCTACGTGATCCAGCAGATCGGCCTGTTCCCGAATATGACGATCGAAGAGAACATCACGGTCGTGCCGCGCCTGCTCGGCTGGGACAGGAAACGTTGCCGCGAACGGGCCACGGAGTTGATGTCGATGGTCGCGCTCGAGCCGAAGCAGTATCTGAAGCGTTATCCGCGTGAGTTGTCGGGTGGCCAGCAGCAGCGCATCGGCGTGATTCGCGCGTTGGCCGCGGATCCGCCGGTGCTGCTGATGGACGAGCCGTTCGGCGCGGTCGACCCGATCAATCGCGAGTCGATTCAGAACGAGTTCTTCCAGATGCAGCGTCAACTGAACAAGACGGTGATCATGGTGAGCCACGACATCGACGAGGCGATCAAGCTCGGCGATCGTGTCGCCGTGTTCCGCCGTGGTCGACTGGTGCAATACGATCATCCGGATACACTGCTCGCGCATCCACGCGACGAGTTCGTCGGCGCGTTCGTCGGTCAGGACAGCACGTTAAAGCGCCTCCTGCTGGTGAAGGCCGGCGACGCCGCCACCCAGCCGGGGACTGCGCGCGCCGCTATGCCGGTGGCGCGTGCGTTCCAGATGATGGACGACAGCGATAGCCGTTATCTGACCATCGTCGACGAGAACCAGCAGGCGCTCGGCTATGTGACACGCCGCGCGGCGCGCACAGGCGAAGGCCTGTGCGGTGACCATCTGAGCACGTTCAAGGCGACCGTCAGCGCGGACGAGAATCTGCGCATCGTGCTGTCGAAGATGTATCAGTTCAACTCCTCATGGATGCCGGTGCTGGACGGCGACGGCCGTTACGTCGGCGAAGTCACGCAGGATTCGATTGCGGACTATCTGAGCTCAGGCCGTTCGCGCAGGCAGACGGGGCAGCCTGCGATCGTCTCGCCCGCCGTCGCCGCAGCGGAGGCGGCCGCTGCGCAGGTTGCAACGGCTGATCACGCGTGAAACCGGCGAGTGGGTCGAAGTGCGTGACTACGCTGTCCCGCCAGAAGACGACGCCCGTGCGAAAATTCTGATTTATTGATGGGCGCCCTAATGTCGGTCGCGTTCGCCCCGATCACGAATAGACGGCAACGCACGATCGGTATATAACGACGTGAAAGGACGGCTTGTTCACCCATGCATCAACAGGAGCGAAGTTTCATCATGACGCAAGACGTAACGCCCAAACCGCCCACTGGCGACCGGCCCGAGTTGGAGCACCTCGACGCGGCGCTCAGCCACGTGGATCAGCAGGTATCTTCAGGCAGCATTGCATCCGGCGCCGCGAAGGGCATTCTGTATAGCCTGATCGAAACGCTCGGCACGTTTGTTGGCGACCCCGATCTGCCGGAGCACGCGCGTTCGGGTTACGAGGGATTGCTGGAAGCCGCTCGCGAATTACGCGCGAAGCTGGATCACTAAAGGCGATGGCGCGCCGCCTGTGTGGCTTGTGGGTGGCGCGATTCGTCTTGGCATGCTTGCCGATGTGGCAAGGCCGCTGCCATTGCATGGCGTGACGGCAAAGCGGCGGCGAATTGTCGTTGCGACTCACCGCCGTCTTTAGCTGCTTCTAGCCGCTGCATTTCGGCGGCACCCTGTCTATGATAAAAAGGCGCACTGTCTCCAACATTGCGCCTTTTTTATGCTCTCTGTGTCTGCTATCGCGTTGCTGGCCTTCGGCATTGTCGTCGTGCTGATTACGCCCGGGCCGACCAATACGCTGCTTGCGGCGGCCGGTTTGCGCCAGGGCGTGCGGCGCTCGCTGCGGCTGATCGCCGCCGAACTGGGCGGCTATGTCATCTCGATCTCGGTGTGGGGGCATTTCCTCGTCAAGGCGGCGCATGCGCTGCCCTGGTTGCCCTCGCTGGTCCGCGTGGCGGCCGGTTTGTACATCGCCTATCTTGCCGTCGACATGTGGCGCGCGGCAGTCGCATTGTCCGACTCGGCGCAGCAGGCGAGCGGCATGCGCACATTGTTCGTGGCGACGCTGCTCAATCCGAAAGGCCTGCTGTTCGCCGGCACGATCTTTCCGGCTATCGCCTTCGCGCAACTGCCCGCCTACGCGTTCGCGATGCTGATGCTCGCGTGCCTGCTGGTGCCGATCGCGCTCGCGTGGATCACGTTCGGGGCGGCGCTCGGCAGCGGCAAGCTCACCTGGCTGAATCCCGTGAAGATGCAGCGCGGCGCTTCCATCGTGCTCGGCGTGTTTTCCCTGTCGCTGGCGTGGGCGGCGCTGCATTGAGCGCGGCGCTCAACGCGTATTCAGGCAGCCACGCCGGCGCGCAAGCGGACTTCATTCGAGACGTCTTCTACGCTTAGCGCGTCGAGCCATTCCGGCGGCGCGGCGGTGATTTCGAGTTGCGGCGTGCCGTGCCAGTCCGCGCAGCGTTGCAGTGCGCGGCGCAGATCGCCGGCAAGACGGGCGCTCAGTCGCACGCCCGGTTCGATGTGCAGCGACTTCAGTTCGAACACGCCCTGGGTTCGATGCGCCTTGGCATCCACGCGGCCGACCAGACGCCCGCGGCTCAGCAGCGGCAATACGAAGTAACCATATTTGCGCTTCGCAGCGGGCGTATAGCATTCGATCGCATAGTCGAAGTCGAAGAGCGCAGCGGCGCGCTTGCGGTCCCACACCACCGGATCGAACGGCGACAACACCGTGGTCACCGTCGAGGTGAGCTTGCCGCTCGCGGCATCGTCGAGGATCGGGGCGAAGTCACGATGGACGAACGTGTCCTGCTTCCAGCCCTCCACGCGCACCGGAATCAGTTCGCCCTGGTCGGCGAGCGCATGCAGTTCGTCGCGGTACGGCCGGCGCGGCAAGCGGTAGTAGTCCGCGACCCAATCGGCGCGCGCGACACCGAGCGCACGGCAGGTGCGGCGCAACACTTCTTCGGTCACGGTGTGCGCAGGTGGCAGATCGCGTGCGTCGTCCCAATCCGGCAGCACGCGTTCGGTCAGATCGTAGACGCGGTGAAAATTGCGTCGCTCGGCCACCATCAATTGTCCGATCGCGAACAGCACTTCCAGATGGCGTTTCTCCGGCTTCCAGTCCCACCAGCCGTTGCCTTTGCCCGCCTCGCGGGCGAAATCCGCCGAGCGTACCGGGCCGGTCGCGCGGATGTGCGCGAGCAGTTTCTCGATGTCCTTGCGATGCTTCTTGTGCCACTCGGCCGCGTATTTCCAGCCCATGCCGCTCGGATCGAGCATGCGATGGCGCAGCAGCCCGTAGTCTTCGGTCGGCACGAAACAGGCCTCGTGCGACCAGTACTCGAACAGCTTGCCCTCGGCGAGATGCTCGTCGAGCCACTGCTGCGGATAAGCGCCGAGCCGGCTGAACAACACGAGGTACGGGCTGCGCGCAACCACATGGATCGTGTCGATCTGTAACTGTGCCATGCGGCGGATCGCGTCGAGCACGTCGGCCTTGACGGCCTTGCGGCGCGGTGGCGTCAGCAGACCTTGCGCGGCCAGATGCAGGGTGCGGGCGGCGGAAAGCGAAAGAGTCTTCACGCGGATGTGGATCAGTAAGTGACTGCAATGGAAGCGAACACAAAAGCGGACACAAGGACAAGGACAAGGCCCGGCCTGGATCAGCAGCCGTTACTGTAGCGTGAAGCCGCCGGACATGCCGTTACCACCCGCGGCCGTGATGCCGGTCCCAGCCGCGATGACGGCCATGATCGTGATGCCAGCGGCGGCCGCGGTAGTAGTCGTCCCGATAGCCGTAACCGTAGGCCGGTCGAGGCGCGTACACGACTGGCGGCGGCGCATAGACAGGCGGCGCCGCATACACCGGCGGCGCGGCGTACACCGGCCCCGGCGTGTTGACGAAGACGCCGACGTCCACCCTGGCCGAGGCGGCAGTCGAGGCGCAGGCGGCGGCAAGGCCGATGGCGGCGAGAAGGGTTGCGCGTTGGAACATGCCTGTCTCCTGTCGAATGGCTGACGGCCATATTACGAGGCGGAAAGCAAGGCAGGTGCAACCAGTTGAAGGCTTGTGTAACGGCAGGTTACCCGCCGCGCGGCGGTCGCCGGCCGCTAATCGTCGGCCGCTAACCGCCGGTTGCAAGGGCGGTCGCGACGGTGAGCGGTTTAGTGGACGTTCATTCAGGCATCGACCGGGACTGCATCGCCGGCGGCAACCGCCAGCAGCTGATGGATCTGGGCAACCACGGCAGCGCCTTCTCCAACGGCCGCCGCGACCCGCTTGGTCGAACCGGCGCGGGCGTCGCCGATCGCGTACACGCCTTCGACCGTGGTGGCGAGATCGCAGACCGACGCGCCTTCGGCGCTCGTGCCGGTCAGCACGAAGCCCTTGGCGTCGAGTTCCACGCCGCAGGTGCGCAGCCAGTCGGTATTCGGGTCTGCGCCGGTGAAGAGGAACAGATGGCGCGTGTCGAAATGATCGGTGCCGTCGGGCAGCGGTTTTTTCAGGCTGACCGATGACAAACCGGTTTCGTCGGCGTCCAGCCTGCCGATCTCCGAATTCGGATGCACGAACACATTCGGCAGCGAGCGGATCCGGTCGATCAGATAGCGCGACATGGTGGCTTCAAAGCCGCTGCGCCGGATCAGCACGTGGACCTTGGCCGCATGCGTCGCCAGATAGACGATTGCCTGACCGGCCGAGTTGCCGCCGCCCACCAGCACGATTTCCTGGCGCTTGCACAGCTTCGCCTCGACAGGCGACGCCCAGTAGTAGACGCCGCGCCCCTCGAAGCGGTCGAGCCCTTCGAGCGCCGGACGCCGGTAGACCGCGCCGCTCGCGATCACAATGGCGCGCGCCGTGATATGCCCACCGCACTTCAATTCCAGCCGATGCGGCCGCTCCGCGCAATGCAGCGCCTTCACGTTGACCGGAATCGCGACGTGCGCGCCGAATTTCTGTGCCTGTACGAAGGCGCGGCCTGCCAGCGCCTGGCCGGAAATGCCGGTCGGAAAGCCGAGATAATTTTCGATCCGCGCACTCGCGCCGGCCTGGCCGCCCGGCGCGCGGCTGTCCAGCACGATCACCGACAGACCTTCGGAGGCCGCATACACCGCGGTGGCAAGCCCGGCGGGCCCGGCGCCGACGATCGCGACGTCGTACACATGGGCGTCGTCGAGATCGGGCAGCAGGCCGAGGCACGTGGCGAGTTCCGGCATGCTCGGATGACGCAGCACCGAGCCGTCCGGGCAGATCACCAGCGGCATGTCTTCTTTTTGCGCGGCGAACTGCTCGATCAGACGCAGCGCGTCTTCGTCGCGTTCGTCGATCACGGAATGGGGATGGCCGTTGCGCGACAGAAAGCCTTGCAGCATGACGAGCCGCGCATCGTTACTGTTGCCGATCAGGATCGGCCCGCCAGCGCCCTTTTCGATCAGCGACACGCGCCGCAGGATCAGCGCGCGCATGATGCGCTCGCCGAGTTCCGCTTCGGCGACGATCAGCGCACGCAGTCCTTCCGGCGGAATCAGCAACGCCTCCACCGAACTGAGCGCCATGCCGTTGACCAGCGCCGGCCGTCCCGACAATTGACCGACTTCGGCGAGAAAATGCCCTGCGCCATGTTCGCCGATCAGGACTTCGCGCCCGATGCCGTCGCGCTGATACACCTTCACGCGTCCTTCGAGCAGCACGAACATGCCGGGACCGGTGTAGCCGGTTTCGAACAGCAGTTCACCGGCGTTCCATTGGCCGATCTCGCCGAACCGCCGCAGGCGATCGATTTCCGCGCAGGTCAGCGCGGGGAACATCTGATGCATGCGCGTGGAGAGAGATGAAAACGGCGCGTCGGCGACCACGGCTTGCTGTTGCGCTTCCCCTTGTTGTGCTTCAGCTTCTTGAGTCGAAAGCATTGAACCGCTCCTTCGGTGTTCATTGATGGATCGAACGGGAGGCGAAGCGGCGCGGCGCCCAATGGCGCGAATGCAAGTGCGCTGCTTGCGCTACACAGCCTTCGGCGCGACGTCTTCGACCGCCACTTCGGGCGGCGGCATGTCGGGCAGCGATTCCACCGGCTTGCCCGAGTCGCGCCAGGCTTCCATGCCGCCGCGCAGCGGCAGCACGTCGGAAAAACCGGCTTCGTTCAATTGCCTGGCCATCCATGCCGCGGAAATCTCATTCGGGCAGGAACAGTAGATCACCAGCTTCTGATCGCGCGGATAGGTCGCGACGATCTCGTCGAGTTGCCGCTCGTCGGCGAATTGCGTGCCCGGAATCACGAAGGGATCGAGCTTGCGCTTTTCGTGCGAGCGGATATCGAACAGCACCGGCGTGTTGCCGGCCTTGACCAGCGCGGCCAGTTCGTCGACTTCGATGCGCGCGGACGCGAGCTTCGCGATCAACTGGCGCCGGCGTATCCAGCGATAGGCCGCATACGCCAGCAGCAGCGCGACGGCGACCAGCGCGGCTGTGCGGCCGAGGCGACCGGCGAGAGCGAACAGCATGTCGATCTGCTTCGCGAACAACGCGCCGATGATCAGGCCCGTGCCGGACCACAACGCGGCGCCGATGCTGTCGTAGGTGAGAAACGTGCGGTAGCGCGTGCCCATTGCACCGGCCATTGGAATCGACACGATCGACAGGCCGGGTACGAACTTGGCCACCGCCAGCACGCGCACGCCCCAGCGGCCGAAAAAGCGTTCGGTCTTCTTCACACAGGTGTCGCGCGAGAGCGACAGGCGGCAAATCGCTTTTAGCGTATTGCCGCCGTACATGCGGCCGGCGAAATACCACGCGCTGTCGCCGATCAGCGTGGCGAAGATCGACAGGACGAGTACCGGCGCCAGTTGCGTGCCCACGGAACCGGGATGCATGGCCGCCATCGCCCCGAACAGCACGAGCGACGGCAGCGCCGGAACCGGCAGCCCGATCGAGGCCGCGAGCACGTTCACGAAGACGAGCGCCGGCCCATATTGCTCGACGAGATCATGTAGCATCGGCTTACATCCGCGGCCCTTTCGGGCGCGGCGCAGGTAGGGAATGCGAAGGAGAATGCAAGGATTATGGACGCATTTTCGAGACGTGCAAACGCCTTGAAAAGACGCCCGTTATTCGGGTGTTGGAAGCGCTGTGGCGGACACAATGAACCGCTCGAAAGGCGCATCAGGAGCGTAATTCGAACAACGCGACAAGGCTTGAAATCCGGGCCGCATGCCAATGCGGAAATAATGCCCGATGGGCGTCCGCAGCCGCCCTCGGCAAGTAATTAAAGACCGGCGATGCCCACGCGGCAAATGCATTCAGGTGCAATGCCGCGTGACTGTTTCATTGACGATGATTGTGCTGCTCGCCCGGCAGTTCGGCGCCGTGCGCGCGAATTGCGGCAATCAGTTCGGCTGGCGTGATTTCGTAGCGCACTTCGCGGTGTATGCCCGGCTTGCGCTCATCGACTTCGATCAGAAGAATGCCTTTGCCGTCTTCTGTCGATTCGAGGCGCAGCGAGCGGAGTTCGCGCGCCGTTGCGTCGTCGTATTCGGTGAGCAGGGCCATTGACCCGGAGGACCCGGTAGTGCGCATCGAAGTTGTCCTTGTTCCGTTGTTGATCGAACCATTGTACGGGCAGGATAGTGCGGCGTCTGTCGCGCCGCGGTCACGCTTTACGCATTTACCCGTTCACCTGCCGGCGCGCGGTACGCGGCCAGGCGCGTTGACTGGCGCGGCTCGCCGGGCAATGCGTGGCGTAACGTCCCGCCTTGGCAACCAGTTTAACGCGACTCCCGGCAACGACGGATGCATTTTTCGTGCCCCGAGGCGGTGCGCCTCTTCTCCATGACTGTCATGCTATTGACGCGTGCGGCGGTTAAAGGAGGCACGCGAGCCGCGGCTCGTCGCTCCGCATTTGTGCATCTCGCAGCCAGGCTGCGCGCGGACAGGGCAATTCGTTGCCGAAAATGGTGAGCGCCTCGTAGCAGCAGATCAGTGCGTTGAAGGAGTGGCGGTTCGCCCCCTGCTCGACCGATCATGCAACCAACTGCGTCCGCAAAAAAATAGCCCGTCCGTGAGAAGGACGGGCTGCTAAACGCCGTTGTTACTTGGGTCAGCCTGCCCTTGCAACCAACTGGGCGCTGACGGGTTCCATCCTGCTGCGCCAATAGCGGGCTGTCGAGGTGGGAGTAACGCCGATCTATCAGATCATTGTGGCTTCGTCATGCTCGGTTTCGCGTGCGACAGCCGGCGCACTGTGCCGCTTGATGTCGCCGGTTTGCGCGGCATCGGACGTGAGCGTCCGGGAGCGCGTCGCGCCGCCGGCGCGTTGCGCGGGCGCGGCGTGCGCAACGCTGAACAGACGCACCGCCTCGTCCAGCACGTCGGCCTGTTCCGCGAGACGCTGCGCGGTGGCCGCCGCCTGTTCGACGAGCGCCGCGTTCTGCTGGGTGGCGCCATCCAGATGCGAGACCGCCTGGTTGACCTGGCGAATCCCTTCCGCCTGTTCGCTGCTGGCGTTCGCCACGTCGACGATGATCGACGACACGCGGCCCACTGCTTCGTCGATCACACGCATTTGCGAGGTGGTGCGCGCGACCAGTTCGGTGCCCGCCGCCACTTCGGTGGCACTCGCTTCGACCACCGACTTGATTTCCTTCGACGACGCCGCGCAGCGTTGCGCAAGCATTCGCACCTCGCTCGCGACCACGGCGAACGAACGGCCGGCTTCGCCTGCGCGCGCCGCTTCGACGGCCGCATTCAGCGCAAGGATGTTGGTCTGGAACGCGATGCCGTCGATCACGCTGGTAATGTCCGCGATACGCTGCGACGCCGCCGTGATGCCGGCCATAGTCTGCTCGACCTGGCCCGCGATCTTGCCGCCGACCGCGGCCGCCGCCTGCGCGTCTCTCGCCAGATCGAGCGCGCGCACGGTGGCGTCGGCGTTGGCCTGCACGGTGGTGGTCAACTGTTCCATGGTGGCGGCGGTCTCCTCGAGCGACGCCGCCTGCAACTCCGTGCGTCGCGCGAGATCGACATTGCCGCTGGAAATTTCGCGCGCGTTGTCGAGCATGCCGGTGATTTGCGCGCGCACGTCGTAGACGATCGCGGCGAGATTCGCCTTCAACTGATTCAGCGCCTGGAGCACTTCGCCTAGATCGTCATGGCGCGCAATGTGCAGATCGGCGGTCAGATCGCCCGCGGCGAGACGCGTGGCGAACCCGGACATCTCGCGGATCGGCGCGGCGAGTTGCCGCTTCAGCAGTTGCCAGGACACGAGGCCGACTGCGGAGGTCACGCCGAACGCAATCCAGAACTGCACAGGCGGCGCGCCTTGCCATGCCGCGAGTCCGGTCAGCAGCAGCGCGAGCGACGTGATCGCGTAGCCGGTTGCCGCGCGCGTTGCCACAGGAAGGCGCATGAGCGCCTGCAGACGGCCTGGCAGGCCGGTGCGCACCACCACGCCGCGGCGCAGCTTGATGCCGCGCGCCTCGCCGGTTCGCATGCGCGCGTACAGCGCCTCGGCGGAGCGTACCGCGTCACGCTCCGGTTTCACGCGCACGCTCAGATAGCCGACAACCGTGCCTTTCTCGACCACCGGCGTGACGTTGGCATGCACCCAGTAATGGTCGCCATTCTTGCGGCGATTCTTCACGAGCGCGGTCCAGGGACGGCCGGCGCGGATCGTCGCCCACATGTCGGCGAATGCCTCGCGCGGCATATCCGGATGACGGATGAGATTGTGCGGCTGGCCGATCAGTTCGTCGCGCGTAAAGCCCGAGACGGCGATGAACGCGGGATTGCAGTACTGGATGCGGCCGGTCAGGTCGGTCGCGGAAACAAGCATCTGTAACGAAGGGAACTCGTACTCGTGCCCGGTGACAGGCTGGTTGTTGCGCATGGCTTTCCTTGCTGATGCAGACGCGCACGTGCGCGCAATGCTTGATGCTTACTCGGTCGCAAGGATTAACGGCATTTAAGCCCGCCGGCTTGAGGGTTTCCCAGTAAACGACTCAGGTTTAGGTGGTTCTGAGCCGTTAATGCAAGGTTGTCCGATATGTGCCGGGGCGGCTGCGTGAAACGGTGCCGGATGCGTCGCGCGATACCTTCAAAAGGGCTACACTGCGCCCGTATAAGGCCTGCAGACGTAGTTCGTCCCATGATTTCGCAGTGGTCTGCCTGCACGAATACGCTACACTCGCGAGCTGATGCAGAAGATCCTCGACCGTACACAAGAGTCCCTGGCGCTCGCTTTCGCCACGCTGGCGCAGAACGCGAAGCGCCAGCAGCGGGTTTATCTGGCGACAATCGGTTCGCTCATGCTGGTCGTGGCGATCTTCGCCCTCGTGCTGGCTGTCGTTGCCGGGCTCGCGCAACTCGACTATCGCCGCACCTTCGCATCTCAAAATGCAACCGACATCTCCCTTCTCCTGCACCAGGAGGAGTCGTTCTCGCGGCGCGTCGAGCTTACGTTCGATTACTACTACACCGCTCCCCACGTGCGCAGCGCGCCGGAGGCCGTTCAGCAGTCGATCCGCCGGACCGGCGTGGTGCGCGGCAAGGTGGACCGGATCGATGCCGGCTTCGACATGCTCGTCGGCGAAGCCACCACGACGGCCTGGGGGCCGCAACTCGGCGAGAAACTCGGCCGTTTGTACGAAGCGTCGCAGTCGACGCTTGCAACGCAGCAGGCGTTCGAGTTGCAGCAACGGGCCACGCTGGTCGGGCTGACGGAAGACTATGCCGTGATCCTGCCTTCGCTCGCGCAACCGGTGGCGGGAAAAGCCGCCGCCGCGAAACTGTCCGCTGTGCCCCAGCAGCAACTGGCTTTCGTCAGGACGCTGCGCGAGACGCTCGAACGCCAGCTCGAGGCGCAAACCGGCAGGCGTCTGCCGGGCAAAGGCGAGCGCGTCTGGCTGGGTCCCTATCTCGATCCGCTGGAGAACGTTCCGGTGATCTCGGCGGTGAGCGTCTACTACGACGGCGGCACGCCTACGACGCTCATCAGCATGAATATCCGGCTCGACGTGCTGGCGCGGCGCATCGCGCCGCCGGGCGACGAGGGCACGATACTGCTGATGGCCGCGGATCGCCGCATTATCGCGTCCTCAAAGCCGCTCGGCATGCAGACCGGCAAGATGCTGCAACAGACCGTGGCCGCGACACCGTCGCATGTATTTCACTACGGGCGTGAAGGCGTGATCTTTCATGAGCCGCTGGGGCCGGGGTTCGGCTTCCTGGTTGGCTATTTGCCGTGGGGGGCGCTCGCCGTTGCGCTTGGCTGGCAACTCGCGGTGATCGCCGCTCTCACGGCGCTGATCCTGCTGGCGGTTGCGCTGACGGCGCGCTATTTCGGTTTTCGGCTGTTGCGCAATGCGTTTGCCGAAACCTCTCGCTCGCTGGAAAGTGAAACCATCAATCACGTTCTGGTCAGTGCGACGCCGGTCGGCCTGTGCGTCGTCCGTCAAGGCGACTATTCCGTTCTGACCGCCAACGCGCTGGCCGCGGAGTTGCTGAGTATCGAGCCGGGCGGCAACCGGTTGCCGCCGCATATCGTGGGCGAGTTCCTCGCGCAGACGCCCGGCAAACCTTCGGCCGCGGCGATTGCGCGGATCGCCGCTTTCGTTGTGGCCGCACGGCCGCAGTCGCCGGCTTCGGCACCGTCGGAAGAAGGCGCCCCGCCCGCGCGGTTCTTGCAGTTTACCTATGCCCCCGCGCGCTACGCGGGTGAGAACGTGCTGTTCTGCGCGATTCTCGACGTCACCGCCCAGACCCTGCTCGAACAGCAGTTGCGGCACGCGCAGCAGACTTCCGACGCGATGATGCGGGCGCGCACGAATTTCTTCGCGGCGATGAGCCACGAGATCCGCACGCCGTTGAACGCGCTGCTCGGCAATCTCGAACTGTTCGCGCGCACGCCCGGTCTCGAGGCGCATTCGCAGCGGCTCGCGACCCTGAGTGTCGCGTCGGATGCGCTGCGCCGAGTCGTCAACGACATTCTCGACTTCTCGAAGATCGATGCCGGCGAGATGCTGCTCGCCAACGAGCCGTTCCGGCCCATCGACGAATTTGAAAATATCGCGTTCTCTCACGCGCCGTTGTGCGGCGACCGCGCGATCCGTTTCTATGCGCTCCTTTCGCCGACGCTCGACTGCACCCTGATCGGCGATCGCATGCGAATCGCGCAAGTCGTCAACAACCTGCTGAGCAACGCGTTCAAATTTACGTCCTCCGGCAAGATCACGCTGTATGCGGAAGTGAAAGACGATCCGCAAGGCCGCCCGACGCTCCTCTGCAGGATTTCGGACTCCGGCGCCGGCATGAGCGAGGAACTGCTGGCTCGTCTGTTCAAACCATTCGTGCAAGGGGCGCTCGGTACTTCGCGCGGAACGGGCGGGACCGGTCTGGGGCTCGTGATTTGCGCGCGGCTATGCGAATTGATGGGCGGTCGGATCTCCGCCGAAAGCGTACCCGGTGTGGGCAGCGTATTTCATGTATCGATCCCGCTCGTCGCGGTGCCCGGTGATCAGCGCACGCCGGTCGCGATCCCCGCGTCGCGCGGGACCGCGCTCGTGCTGTGCACGGAGCGCCAGGCCGGCGAGTTTCTGGACGGCTGGCTTCAGCGAGCGGGCTGGTCGAGCCACACGGTGATGTCGCTGGCTGGCGCAGAGGCGTGGTTGAAGGCGAATCGCCCGGCGGTATTGATCGTGTCCGGTGAATACGATCTCGAGGCGATTGTCGGCTTGCGCGCGTTGCAGGCGGTCGGCGTAGTGTGGATCACGAGCGGTGGCCCGACCCGGCCGGAGGCGCGCGCCCAGGGTGTGCTCGAAGTGAGCGAATTCAGCCGGACCGCGTGTCTGACGGCAATCGAACTGGCCGTCGAGGGCGCCTCCGCCGCGCCGGCCGAAGCGTCCGCGGCGGCCTCCGCCTTGACGCCTTCTGTCGAGATCGATCCCGCGCTGCTGGGTCTTGCGGTCCTCGTCGCGGAAGATAATCCGCTGATCCAGAACCTGATCGCGGAGCAACTGGTCGAGCTCGGCTGTGTGCCGACGATTGCCGCGGATGGCAAGCAGGCGCTGGCACTCTTCGAACGGGCGCCGTTCGAGGTGGTGCTGACCGACGTCCATATGCCGGTGATGGACGGCCATGAGTTGCTGACGGCATTGCGCGAGCGGCACGCTGAGTTGCCCGTGCTGGCCTTTAGCGCCGCAGCCGAAGAGCAGCAGGCTCAAAGCTGGCACGAGCGCGGGTTTAACGGGTACGTTTCCAAGCCGGCGTCCTTGAGTGAACTGCAGGCGGCTTTGCTGGCGGTTGTGCCCGCTCCGGCGCGCGCGGCTCGCGCCAAGGCGGCATCGACAGCGGAATCGGCATCGGCCGACTCCGTGGCGCCCGTCGCCAACGTAGCGAGCATGCTCAGCGCGGACGACAAGGCGCGCTACACCGCGATGCTCAGGGAGCATTTGCAGAAAGATCTGCCCAGGTTGCTCGCCATTGTCGAGGAAGAGGACGTGCGGGCGTTGGCCGGCTGGGCGCATAGCGCGAGCGGTGCGTTCGTGGTCGTGCAGGAGCCGGAGTTTTTCGACCAATGCCGGCAATTGCAACGGCTATGCGCCGACAACAGCGAGTGGACAACCGAGATGGACGAACGGGCCATCTCGCTGCACGAAGCCTTATCCGATCACTACGGACTCGACGAGCAGCCGGCGCGTTGAGCCGCCGCTCGCCACGGCGGCATCACGCCGGCCGTTTGACGACGAAGTCGATTTCAACCAGCGCGTCGCGCGCGAGCCCGGTGACGCCGATGCAGGTCCGCGCGGGCAGCGCGTCGGCCGGGAAGTAGGCGCGGTAGATCTCGTTCATCGGCGCGTAATCGCGCTTGAACTCGGTCAGGAAGATGCGCGTGGCAACCACGTGTCGCAGGCCGAGGCCCAAGCCCTGAAGAACCAGCACGAGATTGTCCATCACGCGCTTGGTCTGGGCGACGACACCCTCGGGAAGCGGTGCGGCGTCGTCGGTTGGGGAGGTTGGCATCTGGCCGGTCAGGAAGACCCAGCCGTCGGCCTCGGCAGCGTGCGAAAACGGGCCGACCGGCGTGGGTGCCGAGGGGATCATCCAGAAAGAAGGGGTTGAGCTCATGGGTGGGTGCAATGGGCAAGATCGAATGTGGAGATGACAAGGTAACCGATCAAAACTCGGCGCGGCGTTTGCCCATCTCTCTCTGAGCGTATTCAGTCGTCGGTCAGAAAGTTCGGATGGCCATTGCGGATCTGGTCGACCTGGTTCAGCGTCTACGGCGCGACGTTCTGGCTGCCGAGCATCATTCGCAAGATGGGCCACTTCAACGAATTTCAGCTCGGACGCTTCAATTCGATCCCGTGGCCGATCCCGATCGCGGCGATGTACGTCTTCGCCATGCTTGCGGCGCGCTTCAAGTTCCAGCAGACATGGGTGGCGTGCGTCCTGCCGATCGCCGCGCTCGACGGCATGTATGTGGCCGGCCAGGGCAACCCGATCAGACCAGTCCGGTCGCGTAGTAGACAGCGATCACAAAGAAGACCGCCATTGTCTTGATCACGGTCACCGCGAAAATGTCGCGATACGACTGGCGATGCGTCAAGCCCGTGACCGCCAGCAGCGTAATCACCGCGCCGTTGTGCGGCAGCGTATCCATGCCGCCGCTCGCCATTGCGACGACACGGTGCAGCACTTCCATCGGGATATGCGCGGCTTCCGCGCCCTTGATGAACGTGTCCGACATGGCCGCGAGCGCGATGCTCATGCCGCCCGACGCCGAACCCGTGATACCGGCCAGCGAGCTCACCGAAACGGCTGCATTGACGAGCGGATTAGGAATGCTCTTCAGCGCGTCGCTCACCACCAGAAAGCCCGGCAACGCTGCGATCACGCCACCAAAGCCATATTCCGACGCCGTATTCAGCGAAGCCAGCAATGCGCCGGCCACCGCAGCCTTGGTACCGATCGCGAAGCGTTCGCGCACACGGTTGAACGCCGTGATGACGACCATGACGATACCGAGGAGCAGCGCGCCTTCCACGGCCCAGATTGCGACCACGGCCTTGATGGTGGTGGTGACCGGTGCGTGGATGCCCGGCAGGATGTCCGGCGCAACGGTGTACGACGCGCCGTACCAGTTCGGAATCCAGCGCGTCAGCAGGAAGTTCGCGACGCCGACCAGAACCAGCGGCGCCACCGCCAGCAACGGATGCGGCAGTTGCTTCGATTCCACGCGCTCCGGCTCGTTGACCAGATTCGTGCCGTAACCTTCGCCGGTCGCCATTGCCGAGCGGCGGCGCCATTCCAGGTACGTGAGACCGACCACGATGATGAACAGCGAGCCGATCACGCCGAGCGCGGGCGCGGCCCATGACGTCGTCTTGAAGAAAGTGGTCGGGATGATGTTCTGGATCTGCGGCGTGCCGGGCAGCGAATCCATTGTGAACGAGAACGCGCCGAGCGCGATCGCGCCGGGCATCAGGCGCTTCGGAATATTGCTTTGACGGTACAGCTCGGCGGCGAACGGGTAGACCGCGAACACCACTACGAATAGCGAGACGCCACCGTAGGTGAGCAGCGCGCACACCGCAACGATCACCGCATTGGCGCGCGAACGGCCGATATAGCGGATCGCGGCGGCCACGATCGACTCCGAAAAGCCCGACAGTTCGATGACCTTACCGAACACCGCGCCTAACAGGAACACCGGGAAGTAGAGCTTCACGAAGCCGACCATCTTCTCCATGAAGATGCCGGTGAAAACCGGCGCGACGGCGGCCGGATCGGTGAGCAGAACGGCGCCGAGCGCGGCGACAGGCGCAAATAGAATGACGCTGTAGCCGCGGTATGCGGCAAACATCAGAAACGCCAGTGCGGCGAGGACGATGACAAAGGACATTGAGTCTCCAGAAGCTTGGTTGTTCTACATGGTCGCCGTCCCGAGGGTGCGGCGGCACGGCGCCGGCAAATGCAGGTTCCGTGCCACGCACGCGACAACGGCCCGCTGCCTGATTGCGTGGGCCCGAAGCTTGAAACGTGATGCGGCCGATTGTACCCAAACGTCTCCAGAACGGGACGTAAAATCAGCCAAAGCTGGGCCAAACCAAGGTTAAACCCTTATGCCGTAGGCTTGCTGGTGATCTCGCCGATGAGATAAGCTGTGTCTACGAAATGAGACAAACATAATAAAACGTTAGCCGGAGACAGCGACAGCATGATGAACGACTGGGCGGGCCTGCCTGCCACTTACGGCGATGTATTGCGCCGGGCGATGGATTCGCTCTTCCGCACATTCGAAAATTTCAGCGAAGGCACGTTTATCGTCGACGCCGATGCGCGCGTAGTCTGGATCAACAAGCGCTATGCGGCGCGCTTCGGCTTTTCGGATCCGGAGCAGGCCATTGGCCGCGATTGCGAGGCCGTGATTCCCAACAGCCTGATGCGCGAGGTCGTAAAGACCGGCAAACCGATTCTGCTCGATATTCTGGAAACGGACCGTGAACCGCTCGTCGTGACGCGTCTGCCGTTGAAGGACGACTCGGGCACCACGGTCGGTGCGGTCGGCTTCGCGCTCTTCGACGAATTGAAGGCGCTCACGCCGCTCTTTTCCCACTATTCGCGCGTGCAGGAAGAGTTGATTGCGACGCGCCAGTCGCTCGCGCAGGCGCGTCGGGCCAAATATACGTTCGGCAGTTTTGTCGGCACGAGCGCGGCCAGTCTCGAAGTGAAGCGCCAGGCGCGCCGCGCGGCGCAGCTCGAATCGCCGGTGCTGCTGCTCGGCGAAACCGGCACCGGCAAGGAACTGCTCGCGCATGCCATCCACGGCGGCTCGGCGCGCGCGAATCAGCCGCTGGTGACGGTCAACGTCGCGGCGATTCCCGATACCTTGCTCGAAGTCGAGTTCTTCGGCGCCGCGCCCGGCGCGTACACAGGCGCGGACCGCAAAGGGCGCGTCGGCAAATTCGAACTGGCGAACGGCGGTACGCTGTTTCTCGATGAAATCGGCGACATGCCGCTGCCTTTGCAGGGCAAGCTGCTGCGGGTGCTGCAGGACAAGGAGTTCGAACCGCTGGGCTCGAACCGGATCGTGCGCGCGGACGTCCGGATCATCGCGGCAACCTCGGCTGATCTGCCCGCACTGGTCGCGGCGGGGCGCTTTCGCGCGGACCTGTTCTATCGGCTGAACGTGCTGACCATCCACGCGCCACCCTTGCGCGAGCGGGCGTCCGATATCGAAGCGCTTGCCTATGCGATGCTCGAGGATCTGTCGACGCAGGCAAGCGGCGCCAGTCACTTCGAATTGCAGGACGACGCGCTGCGGCTGCTGTGTTCATACGGCTGGCCGGGCAACGTGCGCGAATTGCGCAACACGCTGGAGCGCGCTGTGATGCTTTCCGACAGCGAGCGGATCGATGCGCGGGCGCTGGCGCCGTTTATCGGCTCGGCGCCCGGCGGCGGGCAGCGTCGTCAGGCGGCAGCCGATGTGCCGTCCCCGGCGCGCGCTCCCGATGCGCCAACCGGCGCGCCCGAACCGGCCTCGTGGAGCGACGCGATGGCGGCTTTCGAGAAGCGTTTCCTGACCGACGCCTTACGCGCCAACGGCGGTCGCGTGATCGAGACGGCCAGCCAGATCGGCATGGGCCGCGCGACGCTCTACAAGAAGATCGCGGCATACGGGATCGGCGTTTGACCGCGTTCGGCGACGTCGGGTGACGCAGCGTAATTGCCGCGTGGCACAATCGCGTGATCGAAAAACAAGATGTGTTCGGGGTTTCAGATGAAACGCAGTCTTTCCTCATTCGCGCGCCGTGCCTGCGCCACGCTGGCGATCGGCGCCGTGGTTGCGCTGGGCGCTTGCAGCAGCAGCGCGCCGCTGTTCCTGTCGGACGGCCGCGCCACGACGCTGGTGCAATGCCCGGCTGGTTCCGACTCCTGCTCGCAGCAGGCCGGCGCGAGTTGCGGCGGCGCATTCGACGTCGTGCGCCAGTCGACCGAGAACGGCACGCTCAACCTGATTTACGCCTGCCGGGCGAAATAACGGGCCGCGCCGGCCGCGCAAGGCCGGCGCGTTCTGCATCTCAGGCATTCCTTCGTTCAGCCCGCCGCGCGACTACATCGGCGGGCGTCTCCATCGCAGCGTCGATTTCACTTGTGCTTGCCGAATGGCTCATTCGCGCTTCGAGTTCGTGATGTTCAGCGCGTGGCGGTCATAAAAACCCGCGTTTAATGCAGGCTTGGCTTTCGAGTTTTATGCGTAATGAGTTTTAATGCCGCGCTTCATATTATTTCTCGCCGTGACTGTAATTGAGCCTCCCAATTTTTGCCATTAAGCGAGGTCGGTGCGGAACCTAACGGAACGCGAAGTTTGATGGCAGTATTCTGTTCTCACGCACTCAGAATCCAGGCAGCAAGCACGTTTTGCCGATCTGGCACCTGCATACAGGGAGCTCAGGAAGGATTTTCCGTTTCAGATAAAAAACAGACCAGTGCGGCACGTTTCATGCTTCGATTTACGCTTTGAAAATAGTTCAACGAGTAATACGGGGAAAGCAATGAATCATCACCAACTCGAAAAAGATATTGAACATCTTGAACACGTAATCTCTCATATCTCCGCTGAAGACCGAATCCCGCTGTCCTATTGGCGCAGCCGTATTGATTCCGTTTCCGGCGCGGTGCGGGTGCCGGCGCAGGCGAGCCGCGTCAAACGGCTCAACGCCGCGCTCCTCGCGCTGGAGGAACGGCAAAAAGGCTGAACTCCGGCAACGGTGCGCCGCTGCGAGTGTCACTTTGATCGGGTAGCATGTTCTGCAAAATAAGGGAACGTAACGGCTACACGGGCTGCCGGGAGGCAGACGGCTATCTGGAGCAGTCCGCTGCATTTGCGCCGTATGCGCTGACGGTCACGTTCGGGTTCGCGGCCTGTCCACCGCCACGGACGGGCGGCGCGCGTCAGGCTACAGCGCGCGAGCCGGCATCTGCATCCACTGATCAGGACAAACATGCAACCAGCAGGACTTTGCGCGTCTCGGCTGACGGCGCTGACCAACGCCATGCAAGGCTATGTAGAGCGCGGTGAAGTCGCGGGAGTGGTCGCGATGGTCTGGCGGCGCGGCGAGATCGGCTATTTCGAACCGCTTGGCTTGCGAGATGAAGCCGCGCAGTTGCCGATGGAGCGCGACACGCTGTTCCGCATTGCGTCCATGACCAAGCCGGTGACCAGCGCCGCGATCCTGATGCTGATCGAAGAAGACCGGCTCTCTCTCGATACGCCGGTCTCCCTCTGGTTGCCGGAATTGTCCACGCCACGTGTGCTGCGCGATCCCACTGGCCCGCTGGACCAGACCGACCCGGCCAGAGCGTCGCTCACCGTGCTGGATCTGCTGACCCACCGCGCCGGCTTCGCCTATCATTTCACGGCAACCGGACCGCTCTCCGAAGCTTACGCTGCCGCTTTCAACGGTTTCGAAGCGCGCATGGACGGCAACGCCTGGCTTGCCCGCATCGCGGATTTGCCGCTGATGTTTCAGCCCGGCTCACGCTGGCACTACGGCATCGCGACCGACGTACTCGGCGTGCTGATCGAACGCGTGAGCGGCATGCCGCTCGGCGAGTTCTTCCGGACCCGGATCTTCGAGCCGCTCGGTATGCGCGACACCGCGTTCTGGGTGCCCGAAGCACAACTCGCCCGGCTGGCCACTGCTTATGGCGTCGAACCTGGCACGCGGCGGCGTGTGGTCGAAGATCATCCGGCGTCGAGCCGATGGGCGAATCCGGACCGGTTCCAGAGCGGCGGCGGCGGCCTGGTCTCGACCGCGCAGGACTATCTGCAATTCGCGCAACTCCTGCTCGGGCGCGGGCGGGTTGGTACGACGCGTTTGCTGTCGCATCGCTCGGTGGACCTGATGCGCTCCAATTTTCTGACGCGCGACCAACGCCGCGTGCCGGCTTTCGGACATGTGCAGTGGGCAGGCCAGGGGTTCGGCCTCGGCTTGTCCATCGTCGACGATCCGGCGCAGCAGTTGTCGCTCGGCTATCGCTCGATGGGATCGTTCGGCTGGCCGGGCGCATACGGCACGAGCTGGTTCGCCGATCCCGTGGAAGACCTGATCGGTCTGATGCTGATCCAGCGGCGCTCCATCGAGCCGTTTCCTATGGCAATCGATTTCGAACGCCGCGTGTACGATTCAATCGACGATTGAGTCAACCGGCGGCGCCCGGGCAGGCGTCTTTCAGGCGCGTTACCTGTTCGCGGTGTCGGGCCTCTCTATCCGGCAATTTATTCGTCTGATAGTGTCCGCACTTCAGTTTATCGTCCAAACGATCGGAGCACCCGTCATGGCCTCGTACAAGCAGTTGACTGCCCAACTCGAAAAACTCCACAAGGAAGTCGCGGCGGCGCGCGAGAAGGAAATTGCGCAGGCGATCGCCGAGATCAAACAGAAGGTCGCCGAATACGACCTGACTGCCGAAGAGTTGGGTTTTACGAGCAAGCGTGCCGTGGGCCGCAAAACGGCTTCGGTTGCCAAGTATCGCAACCCGAAAACCGGCGAGACGTGGAGTGGCCGCGGCCGCTCGCCGGCATGGCTCGCGGGCAAGAATCGCGAGCGCTTTCTGATCGAAGTCTGAAGCGCTTCCGTGCATGACATGCCTGGCCGTCATGCACCGGATTGGCTGAAGTGATGTCCCGTGCGGGTTTTCTCGCACCGTCGCACGGGTCCCGAAAACGCTCACCTTTCGCGTGAGCCTGGCTCGCGAGTCGCGGGTCGGCATGCCTGAACTGCGGCGGGTCACGTTGCTTCGGTGAGCCTGGTTTTGCCGAAGCGCGCACCTTGCGGCCAGCTTGCCGCTGGCCGCCCGCCGTCACTGGCCGATTTCTCTGAAACCCGCGCCAGCCTTTGCTGGCGGGCGTTCCCAGGCTGTGCGAAGAATCGCTGCGGCGAAGGCTCGAGGCTCTTCCAGCCACGTCTGCGGTGTTCGGCACTGCGCGGACTTTCGCTGTGCAGGTGCGCGACCGATCGTCCACAAGCTCACCTTTCGGCGCCATTCAAAGTCGCATCGGCGAGCGTCCCGAAAACCCTCACCTTTGCGAGCCCGACACCCGCAGGCCACTGGGCGTTTGCGATCTTTTACGCTGACCATGTCCGCGTTTTCCAGTCGCGTCAGCGCGTGTTCGCCGGGAGTGTTTTATCACCGAGGTGTGTCCTGTGATATTGGCCTGGTAATTACATCTCGCACGAACGCAGTAAGAACCCGCCGTGTTGGCAACGACGCGGCGGTTTTTTGTTTTGGACTCTGAATCAAACCAGAACATCGGCAAAAGAAGTCTCATATATCGGACCTGACAAAAACAGCGCTTGAGGCATGTGACGATCTTCGTTCATGACGCTTCTCTTGCGTGGCCGATTGCCACATCTTGTCGAACCGTCACGACTCGGTTTGTCCATTCAGTGCGCGTCAAAAGGCCCGTCGGACAAGCCTCATCGCCGTTATTGACGTATCAGATTAATCCGTCGGAAATTTCAGAAAGAGGCGATTTGTCCCATGTAATTTTGATGTTGGACAACTTAACATCACATTGTCTTCTGCCTGAAAGACACGTCAGGAGCTTGGAACAGGAAGCCTCGTATTCCTAAACTAACCCATTGGCGAGATTGATGCATGTGGCGATCCCTATGCAATACAGGGATCGCTTTTTGATTTGATCAGCTTTTCTTAGTCTATTGGACCAAACGTTATGAAGTTATCCCTCCCCGCAATCGCGATCGCAGCTAGCAGTCTGTTCGGTCTCGTACCCCTTGGCGCCCATGCGGCGGACGGCACGATCTCGATCACCGGCACCGTAACGGATAGCACGTGTTCGATCAACGGCAATGCGAACGGTACCCCGGCCGACAAGGCGATCACGCTGGCGACGGTTCCGGCCGGTTCGCTTGCGTCGGCAGGCGCGGTGGCCGGCACGTCCAACCCGACCGATCTGCAACTGAGCCTGACCGGCTGCACTGGCACGGCCACGAAGGCGATTGCGCGCTTCGAGAACGGCCCGACGGTCGACCAGACGAATGGCTATCTGTCGAACACGGCGGGTACCGCGCAAAACGTGGAAGTTCGTCTGCTCAACGCGCAGATGCAGCCGATCAACGTCACGACGGGCGCGAACAACGATATAACGACGAACGCGGCAACCATCTCGGGCGGCGCGGCGACGCTGCAGTATTTCGCACAGTATTACGCAACGGGCGTTGCGACTGCCGGCACGGTTAGCTCGTCGGTTCAATACTCGATGGAATATCAGTAAGCGAGGGCCCCGAGGCGCTCGCGAGCCGAGCGCCTTTTCGCGCTCCCTTTCCGGAATATTGACAGACAGACGGTAATGAAGCTGCTCAAAAAGATGCCGATAGGAATCGGTTTTGCCTGTGCACTGCTGGCCGGCAGTGCACAGGCAAGCGTGACGATCGGCGGTACGCGCGTGGTGTATCCGCTCGAGCAGCGTGAAGTCACGGTCAAGCTGGATAACGACAGCAAGACACCCTCGCTCGTGCAGGCCTGGATCGACGATGGCAATGCGGATGCCAAACCCGGCGAAATCAAAGTGCCGTTCGTGATAACGCCGCCGATTTTCCGCATGGATGCAAAAAAAGGGCAGACATTGCGCGTGATGTACACCGGCGAGCCCTTGCCTCAGGATCGCGAGTCGGTCTATTGGCTCAACGTTCTGGACATCCCGCCGAAGGCAAGCAGTGCGACGGAAGTCAATAGCTTGAGCCTGGCGTATCGCACCCGCATCAAGGTTTTCGCGCGGCCGGCCGGGCTGCCCGGCAAACCGGAAGACGCGGCCGCCCAACTGAGCTGGAAGATCGCCGCGTCGGCGGATGGCAAGAGCCATGCGCTCAGCGTTTCGAATCCGACGCCTTACTACGTCTCGTTCAGTGAGATCGACGTGGAGAGCAACGGCCACACGTTCAGAAACGAACAGGGTGGCATGGTTGCTCCACGCGCATCGGCGGTCCTGCCGATTGCAAAGATGAATGCCGTTGCCGCGGGCGCGAAGGTGCACTACATCGCCATCAGCGACTACGGCGGTCCTATCGACGGCGATGCGGCTCTCGGCGAGTAAGTCGCCACAGCCTGTCAATCGCGCGGCAGCCTGCCGCTCTGGCTAACCCTTTCTCGTACACCGCGCGCACTGCATCGGCAACGCATACAGGCGCCGCACGCCTGTCGCAGGACATTGAATCCCGATCCGATCATGAAGGACTTCCCCTGTTGCCGCTCGCTCGTTCGCGCCGGTGAACCTGGCGGCGCGTTTGGGCTCAACCCCGTCGCCGCAGTTGTTGCGCTGGCGTTCGCGGTGCTGGGCGGTGTCCAGCCGATAGTCGCACAGGCGTCCGGGCAGGCCGAAGCGGGCGCGGCAGTGGAGTTCGACTCAACTTTTCTGCGCGTCGATCCGAATGCAACGGTGGACGTCTCGCGCTTCACGCGTGGCAACCCGATGTCCGAAGGCGTTTATTCCGTCGACGTGCTGGTCAACGGTGTGCGTGTTGCGCGCCATGATGTGCGGTTTGTGGCCACCAGCGGAACGGCTACGGCGCGTCCCTGTTTCAGCCGGCAAATGCTGGAAACGCTCGGCGTCGATTTTGCCAGGGTCGCGGCGAGCAGCGACGCGAAGACGCCGGCCGAAACCGGCGTTACCGGTGAATGCGTCGACCTTGCGGCGACCGTGCCCGACGCGATGGTCGACTTCGACTTCGCGGAACAAAAGATCGCCCTCAGCGTGCCGCAAAAGTACATGCGAAACGCTGCGCGCGGTTACGTGCCGCCTGACATGTGGCAGACCGGAGTCAACGCGGCTTTCCTGAGCTACAACGCAAACGCGTACCACAGCGCCGGATCGGGCGTTGAATCGACGCAGAGCTATGTCGGCTTGAATGCCGGGGTGAACCTCGGCGCGTGGCACTTCCGCCATCAGTCGTCGGTGACGCAGCAAGCTGGCGCAGCCACACAATTCGACAACATCGCGACTTACCTTCAGCGTGACATCACCAGAATAAAGTCGCAATTGACGGTCGGCGACGGCTACACGACCGGCGATGTATTCGACAGCGTGCAGTTTCGCGGCGCGCAGATCGCCACCGACGACCGCATGCTGCCGGAATCCTTGCGAGGCTACGCGCCGATCGTGCGCGGCACGGCTGAATCGAACGCGCGCGTGACGGTTCGTCAGAACGGCCAGGTGATCTATGAAACCACCGTTTCGCCGGGTCCGTTCGAAATCAACGACCTTTACGCGACCGGCTATGGCGGCAACCTGGATGTCACCGTCACCGAAGCCAATGGCCGTACCAAAAGCTTCACTGTGCCTTACGCCTCGGTTGCCCAGTCATTGCGGCCCGGCACCACACGGTTTTCAGTCACCGCCGGCGAGCTCCGCAATTCCACGCTCGAGACAAACCCGAATTTCGCGCAGTTCACGCTACAGCGCGGGCTGACCAATCTGGTCACGGTCTATGGTGGTGCCGTGGCCGCTAATGGTTACATGGCCGCCGACATGGGCGCCGCACTGAACACGAAGTTCGGCGCGCTGTCAGCCGACGTGACAGGCGCTCAAACGCAGATTCCGGATCACGGCACGTTGCGCGGCACGAGCTTGCGCATCGGTTACAGCAAGTTCATCGATCCGACCAACACGAACATTGCAATCGCAGCGTATCGCTATTCGACGGCGGGGTACATGAACCTGTCGGATGCCGCGTCCGTGCGTGACCTCGCCATGCACGGCGGCAATCCGGATTCGGTGTACCGGCAGCGCAACCGTTTTCAGGTCACGCTCAATCAGAACTTCAAGGAATACGGCACGGTCTTTCTGAACGCTTCCGCCCAGCAATACTGGAATCGCAGCGGCAGCGACGTGTTCTACCAGGCCGGCTACACCAACCGTTTCAAGTACGGTACGTACAGTATCAGCGCGGGGCGCACGCGCAACTCGAACGGGTCAATGTCGGATCAGATTATGTTGAGTACCACGTTGCCGCTCGGTCGCGACCAGCATTCGCCGCTGCTGTCGGCGAACCTCAGCAGTTCCGGTGGAAACGCCAACCTGCAGGCCAACGTGAGCGGCTCGTTGGGCGAGCGCAACCAGTTCTCGTACAGCGGGTATGGGGCGTACGGCGACGGTCCGGGCGCCAGCACGGCGAGCGCGGGCGCGAGCGGCACCTATCGCACGCCGTACGCGCAGTTGACGGGATCGGCGAGCGGCGGAACCGGCTCCAGCCAGGTGTCGGCGGGTATCAGCGGGTCGATCGTCGCGCATCCGGGCGGTGTCACGTTCTCGCAGACGGTGGGTGACACGTTCGGCGTGATCGAAGCACCGGGCGCAGCAGGCGCGAGCGTGACCAGTTCGCCCGGCGTGAAACTCAATGGGCGCGGCTTTGCGGTCGTTCCGTACCTGACACCCTATGGCATCAACACGGTGGATATCGATCCGAAGGGCACGTCGACCGATGTCGAGTTTGAATCGACGTCGGAGCAGGCGGTGCCGCGGCTGGGCTCAGTGGTGATGATCAGGTACAAGACGGTGACCGGACGCGCGGCATTGATTCGTGCGCCGCAACTCGGCGACAAGGCGCTGCCGTTTGGCGCGGACGTGGTCGATGCAACCGGGCGGACGGTAGGCGTCGTTGCGCAGGACAGTCGGATTTTCGCGCGCGGGCTCGAGGACAAAGGCTCGCTGTTCGTGAAATGGGGCGCGTCGGCTTCCGAGCAATGCCGCATCGAGTACGTGTTGCCGAGGCAAACGGGTAAAGCAGGAGCGGCCTACACGTCTGTGGAAGGGCATTGTGTGGGCGGGACACCAACCGAAAACACGAACTTTGCTTCTGGCCGTACCAGGTAATCAAATTCGAGGAGTGGTTAAATGTCTGCGTTCAAATCCTGTCTGCGATGGTCCCGCCAGAGCGTGGCAGTCCGCGAGGCATTGCCTTATACGACTGCTGCGCGGCGTGGCCGCAATTGGCCGATACCGATCGTCGTGTGCCTCACGCTAGTACTTGGCTCCGCCTTGTTCGCAGCCCGGCCAGCGCACGCGGCACTTATTTGTAATGCTAGCGGCGCGAATAACGTCATCAGTGCAGGATCGATCTCCGTGCCCGCCAATCCGACGATCGGTGCGACGATTGCCACGCTTGCGCCCACGCAGTTTCAGATGCCCTGCAGATTCGACACTTCAGCTCCGGTAGAGACGTCTGCTACGCTTTGGGCAACCTTTGACAGTTCACTACCACCTGTATCCGGGTTTGCCGACGTATATCAAACTAACGTTCAGGGTCTGGGAATCCGGTACACGTTTAACGCGCCGGCGTGCAATGCGAACAATGTTCCAATGACCAGCGGCGAGGTCAAGCTGACCTGCCCGGTCAGCGGACCTGTGGATGGTCCGTACATGCCAATTGACGTCACGGTTACGCCGTCATTTGTTGCCACTGGCGTAATACCTCTGGGTGCACGGACGCTTTCCACCGTGCCGTTGGTGTCGATCGTGTATTGGACGTCTGACGATCCAGCCACGGGATGGGACAAACCACCTCTCTACACCGGCGCTGCGTCCGGCCGGATCATTCACGCCTGTGCGATCAATCAGCCCGACGCTTCCGTTACCCTGCCGACGGTCAACAGTAGTGCATTCTCCGGCGGCGTCGGCAGCGTGGCGGGCCCGCAATCATTCTCGCTAGTGTTTTCGTGTGGGAGTGGTGCGCAGGTATCTATCGTTTTAACGGACAATACGGATCCGTCCAACCGGTCGAACGTTCTCACCCCGACCCCGGACTCGACCGCAAAGGGGATTGGCATTCAGATATTGAATGACAGCGGCGCGCCGGTGTCGTTCGGACCGGACTCGTCGGAGCCCTTCACGACCAACCAATGGGTCATCGGCAGGTCACCGGACGGTCGGCTGGAGGTGCCTTTGATCGCGCGATATATTCGAACGGGCAACGTGGTGGCCGGCGCGATCAGAGCGCTCGCCACTTTCACCATGTCATATCAGTAAAGCTTTTGGTGCGGCCCGGCCGCAAGCTTGTCCGCCCCAATCGCCCCTTTTCGATACGTCATTCCCCATGACGTGTATCATTCGTTCCCTGCGCTGTTCTGCGCTGGCGATTCCCGTATTGTCGAACGCTCGTTCGTAACCTGTTTCCAACGCGGTCGAGTTGCCATTGTGACGCGGGCCGCCGGCCCAACTCCCGCAGCCCGACGCCGCCGCGCAAGGCGTGGCACACCGGTGGCCACAAGCCGCCGGGGAACCGCCCGAACCCCTATCCGTGACCGCCAGACCCGATGTCAGTCTCCGAACTCAAACGCCGCCGCACGTTCGCGGTCATTTCCCACCCGGACGCGGGTAAGACCACGCTCACGGAAAAGCTGCTGCTGTTTTCGGGCGCGATTCAGATCGCCGGCACCGTGAAGGGCCGCAAGAGCAATCGCTACGCAACGTCCGACTGGATGGAGATCGAAAAGCAGCGCGGCATTTCGGTGGCGAGTTCGGTGATGCAGTTCGAGTACGGCGACGCCGTCATCAATCTGCTCGACACGCCGGGCCACGAAGACTTCTCCGAAGATACCTACCGCGTGCTGACCGCGGTCGATGCGGCCGTGATGGTGATCGACGGCGCGAACGGCGTCGAAGCGCAAACGCTCAAGCTGCTCGAAGTCTGCCGTAGCCGCAAGACGCCGATCGTCACCTTCATCAACAAGCTCGACCGCGAAGTGCGCGAGCCGCTCGAACTGCTCGACGAAATCGAGCAGCATCTGGGCGTCGCCGCCGTGCCGTTCACGTGGCCGATCGGCATGGGCAAGGATTTCCAGGGCGTCTACGACATCCAGCGCGATCAGGTGCGCCTGTTCCGCGCCGGCCAGGACAAGGCGGGCGGCGAGGTCGAAACGCTGCAGGCGCTCAGCGACGAAGAGGGCGAGCGCCGCTTCGGCCATGCCTGGGTCAAGGCGAAGGAAGAGATCGATCTGATCACGGGCGCGTCGCCGGATTTCGATCGTGAACAGTTCCTCGCCGGTCAGCAATCGCCCGTGCTGTTCGGCTCGGCGATCAACAACTTCGGCGTGAAGGAAATTCTCGACGCACTGGTCGATCTGGCGCCGCCGCCTTCCATGCGCATGACGGTGCAGCGTCCCGTGATGCCGGACGAGCCGAAGTTCACCGGCGTCGTGTTCAAGGTGCAGGCGAACATGGATCTGGCCCACCGCGACCGCGTGGCGTTCATCCGCGTGTGCTCGGGGCATTTCGAACGCGGCATGGCCGTGAAGGTGACGCGCACGAGCAAGACGTTCCGTGCGAACAACGTGGTGACGTTCCTGTCGCAGCGCCGCGAGACGGTGAGCGAGGCGTATCCGGGCGACATCATTGGTATTCCGAACCATGGCACGCTGAGTCTCGGCGACACGCTGACCGAAGGCGAGCAGTTGCAATTCGTCGGCCTGCCGTTCTTCGCACCGGAAATTTTCCAGACGGTTGAAGTGGTCGATCCGATGCGCGCCAAGCAGCTCGGCGAAGCGCTCAAGCAACTCGGCGAAGAAGGCGCGATCCAGGTGTTCCGTCCAGAAGTGGGCGGTCTGATGATTCTCGGCGCGGTCGGGCAATTGCAGTTCGAAGTGGTGTCGCACCGTTTGTCGACCGAATATAAGGTCGACGTGCGCATGGCGCCGGCGCGTTACCGCATGTCGCGCTGGGTAACCTGCGACGATGCCGCCGAACTGCGCCGCTTCACCGATTCATACGCGGCACGGATTGCGCTCGACGCTTCGGATGCGCCGACTTATCTGGCGTCGCACGTGTCGGAGATCGAAGTCGCGCAGAAGGCCTGGCCGAAAATCGTCTTCAACGAATTGCGCGAGCATTCTGGCGCGCCGTTCAAGAGGGCGATGTAAGTCCGCCGCGACGGTAGTCGAGGGTAAAGCAACGCAAGTAGAGCAAAGCAAGTAGAGCAAAGCAAGTAGAGCAAAGCAAGTAGAGCAAAGCAGGACAGGCAAATGGCCCCGCCAGAAACGGGGCCATTTTTCGTTAACCGCGCTACGACGATTTGTATGCTGCATCGGCCAGCCGCGCGTTGTCTCCCAAAGACACGTCCTTCCCGGTGCGATGCAAACCGGCCGCCCGACCAGAAGCGCCGCGCGAGCGCCCGACTTCGCCTATGCTGACGGAGACGCACACGCCTCGCCGCCAGGCGGCCTGCCTTCCCCAGTTTCCGGAGCGCCCGTGACCGTTCGCAATCTCGACGCCTTGTTTCGACCCAAATCCGTCGCCGTGATCGGCGCTTCCGAGCGGCCGGGCAGCACCGGCGCGATGGTGTGGACGCGCGTGCTGGAAGGCGGCTTCGAAGGCCCGCTCTGGCCGGTCAATCCGAAGTACTCGACGCTCGGCGGCCACGCCGTGATCGGCGAGACCGGCGACTTGCCGGAAGCGCCCACGGTCGCCGTGATCTGCACGCCGCCGGCCACGTGGCCGGGCATCATCCATAAGCTCGGCGGTTTGGGCACGCGCGCGGCGATCATCGTGGGCGAGGTGCGCAGCGACGACGACCGGCTCGCGCTGCGGCATGCGCTCTCGGCGGCGCGGCCCAATCTGCTGCGGATCGTCGGGCCGGGCAGTCTCGGCGTGGTGTCGCCGGCACTGCACGCGCATCTGGGTGCGCCGTCGTGCACGGTGAAGGCGGGCGGTGTCGCGTGGGTGTCGCAGTCGAATGCGCTGACCAATGCCGTGCTCGGCTGGGCACAGGCGCGCGGCCTCGGCTTTTCGCATGCCGTGGCGCTCGGCGCAGAGGCGGACGTGGACGCGGGCGACGTGCTTGACTATCTGGCCAGCGATCCCGGTACGCGCGCCATCCTGCTCGAACTGGACAGCGTGCGGGCGGCGCGCAAGTTCATGTCGGCGGCCCGCGCGGCGGCGCGCAACAAGCCGGTGCTGGCGCTACGCTCCGGCCGCGCCGATCCCGCTGACGCGCTCTACACGGCCGCTTTCCGCCGCGCGGGCATGGTGCGGGTCGATTCGCTCGACGATCTGCTCGACGAAATCGAGACGCTAGGCGTGGGCCGCGTGGCGGCGGGCGCCACCGCCACGCTGATTACCAGCGACAGCGGCCTTGCCACGCTCGCCTGCGACGCCTTTGCCGCAGCCGGCGACACGCTCGCGCCGTGGCCCGACGAAGCGTCCGAGGCCCTGCGGCAGGCATTGCCGCATGCCGTCGGCGGCAATCCGCTGCGGCTTGGCGACGACGCGCGCCCCGAGCACTTCGGAACCGCCCTCGAACTGCTCGCGAACCAGCGCGCGTCGGGCACGGCATTCGTCGTGCATGCGTCGACGCACAGCGCGCCGGTGGGCGAGGTGGCGCAGGCCTTGATCGCGAATCAGCGCTTCGCGTATCGCGGCTTGCTGGCGTGCTTTTTTGGCGGCGTGGATGCCGCCACGCGCGACGCGCTGCACGCTCAGGGCATTCCAGTTCACACCACGCCGCAGCGCCTCGCGCGCGCCTTCGCGCGGCTGGTCGACTATCGGATGGGGCGCGAACTGCTGATGCAGACGCCCGAGGGTTTGCCGGCGCAAATCCCCGCCGCGATCGATGCGGCTCAAGCCCAGGCGCGCGAGGCGCTCGCGGGAGGCGAGCATCAACTAACCGGCGAGGCGGCGGCGCGGTTTCTCGGGCGTTTCGGCTTACAGGTGGAAACGGCGCCGCAGGCATCGGACGGCGCGCAAGCGAGCACCGGCTCAACGGGCAAGCCCATCGTCGATATCGTCGTCGAGCTTCACGACGACGACAACTTCGGTCCCGTATTCCGTTTCACCGCGCCGGCGGCCGACGGCCTATCCGAGCCGCTGCGCGTGTACGGTTTGCCGCCACTCAATCCGATGCTCGCGCGAGACATCGTCGCGCGTTCGCGCTATGCGCAGCTGATTGCGCCGGAGCCGGCATTGGCCGCGCTGACAGCGCTCTCGCAAGCGGTGTGCGACGTCAGGGAAATCGTCGGCATCAGGCTGACACTGAGGGTGTATCGCGACCGCGTGACGGTGGTCGATCCTTCGTTGAGCGTTGCGGCGACGCGCAGCCGTCTCGCGATCGTGCCCTATCCGCGCCGCTTCGAAGAGACCCTGGACTGGCAAGGCTTGCGGGTGACGGTGCGGCCGATCCGTCCGGAAGACGAGGCCGCCCACCATGACTTTGTCGAAGCGATGACGCCTGAAGATCTGCGCCTGCGATTCTTCGGCGCGGTGGGCAGCTTCGACCACTCGCAACTTGCGCGAATGACGCAGATCGACTACGACCGCGAAATGGCGCTGATCGCCACCGTGCAAAGCGAAGAAGGTTTCACGCGGACGCTGGGCGTGGTGCGGGCGGTCGCCGATCCCGACAACGAAACAGCCGAATTCGCGGTGGCGGTGCGCTCGGACCAGAAAGGCCGGCGTCTCGGCCAGTTGCTGATGGACCGGATTATCAGATACGCGCGGGCTCGCGGTATCCATTGGCTGATCGGCGAAGCGCTGCGCGAGAACGTTGCGATGATCGCGCTCGCCAAAGCCAGCGGCTTCACGATGACGCGAACGGAAGATCCGGGTGTCGTCGGCTTCCGTATGGCGCTGGATGAACCCGCCGAACCTGGCACCGCGAGCGCGGCGCCAGCCGCGCCGGGTTGAACGGATCACCGTTGCATTGCCTTTACAGCGGGCTACGCATGCAGCCGAGGCAGTTGCTGCGGCGGTGATCGAAGCGGCGAGAGGCGCTGAACGGCGCTCGCCCCGTTCAGGCTTCTTGTGACGAGCGCCCTCAGGCCGGCAGCTTGGCAGCGGCTTCGTCGACTTGCGTACGCGTCACCGATAGTTCTTCAAGCCACGCGTCGCCATACACCGCGCCGGTCTCGCGTTCGAGGCGCGCAATGGTCGCCGCGCAACGGTTCGCATCCTTCGGCGTCGCGATGAACGACTTGACCGACTCACCGGCCTTGAACGCGTCGAACAAGGGCACGCGAATATCGTCCGGCAGCGGGCGCGTCGTCCACTGATACGGTTTGCCGTTGAACGTGAATTGCGGCGGCAGCACGCGTTCTTTCTTCGCGGCCGGAATCAGACCGAAGGTGCGAGCGGCATCGCCGATCTGCTCGGCGGAAAACAGCTCGTCCGGGCTGATGTCGAATTGCTGGATGAAGGTCTCAATGCTTTGCATCGCCGCCGCGCGATCATCACGGCGCTTTTGCGCATGAGCGACGATGTCGCGCAGTTCGTCGGCTTCTTCAGGCGTGATCGTGAAGCTCGACTGCTTCTGCTGGAGTTCGGAAAAACGCTGGAATTCGGAATCGGTCAGAAGTTTCGCCATTGCTTATCGATGAGCGCGCATGAGCGAACCCATGCGGCGTGATTTTTGAGAGGGTCGCCATTCTAAACCATGTGCGGGAGGGGCCGATTTTCGGCGGCGCGTTGCGCGGGTTCTCTTGCCGCCAGGGCGTGCTACGCCGCGTTCTCGTGGAACATCGACAGCGCCTGAACCGTCTCGCGCAGCAGCGCGGTGGCGGCTTCCAGCGTCGGCGCGACGTATTCGTCGATACGCCGCAGGTACGGGCAGGTGAGCGCGGCGATCGCCTGTCCGGCCGGACCCTGGATCGGAAACGTCACGTCGGTCACGCCGAACGTCTGCTGGCTGTCCTTCTGCGAGAAACCGGCGGCGCGAATCCGCTCGCAGGCCTGTTCGAGCGCGTCACGATCGATCGTGACCTCGCCCTTTACCTTCGTATGTTCGGCGAGCATCTGTTCACGCTGCTCAATGCTTTGGAACGCCAGCATCACACGCCCCGAACCCGTATCGATCAGCCCGACGCGCGAACCGAGCCGCACCGACATGCCCCACGTACCCGGCCCGTCCACCTGTGCGATCACCAGCAGATTGCCACGGTCGTACACCACGAGGTGACACGATTGTTCGGCAGCATCGGCAAAGCGCTGCATGAGCGGCAGCGCTTCGGAGATCAGCCGGTTCATCGGCGGATGACGATGGGCGAGCGCATACAGCTTGAGGCTGAGCGAATAGCGGTCGCCCGCCGCGGAGCGCACCACGTACTGACGCGCGACCAGCCGTTCGAGCATGCGATACATCTCGCTTGCGTTGCGTCCCAGCAGCTTGGTGATTTCGGCGCGCGTCAGTCCTTCCTTCTGCTCGGCGAGCAGTTCGAGGATATCGAGGCCTTTGTCCAGCGCCGGGGCGCGATAACGGTCGGCGTCGTCTTTATCTTCTGCGTCCATCGTGAGCGAGGTTCGGTGTGCTGTTCTCATTATCTGGCGCGTGAGTGTACGTGCGTGACGAATCTCGTGCGAGATGTCACCGGTCCAGGGAAAACACGGACGGTTGGTGCAGTGCACATTGCTTGACTTCGAAAAGTCCGTATATGAATAATACGTTCATTGGTGAATGAACGCACGCCAATACTAGATAACAAGCGCAGGACGAAGTGCCGGCATCCCACGTGCCGGTTCACGCAAGTTCAACAACGCATATCAGGAGACAACCATGTCGTTCGCGAAAGAGCCGCACGCGGCTCGCCGTTTGTTCCGCAGTTCGCTATCCGCCGCGGCGGCCGCCGTGTGTTTCGCCGGCCTCGGCGTAACAGGCGCCGCGCAAGCCGCCGATGCAGGCAAGATCGGCCTCGATCTGCCGCTGCTGACATCGCCGTTCTGGCAGTCGTACAACAACTATCTGCCCAAATACGCGAAGGACATGGGCCTCGACATTCTTGCGCCGGTCAATTCGAACGGCGATCCCGCGCAGCAGATCACGGACATGAACAACCTGCTGAACCTCGGTGCGAAGGGCATCGTGGTCGGTCCGCTGGATTCGGCGGCCATCAGCCGTGCGCTCGACGCCGCCGCGGCGAAGAACGTGCCCGTGGTCGCCGTGGACGTCGCGCCGACGCAAGGCAAGGTGGCGATGGTGGTGCGCGCCGACAATCGCGCGTATGGCGAGAAGGCCTGCAAGTACATTGGCGATCACGTGAAGTCGGGCAAGGTCGTGCAGATCATGGGCGACCTCGCATCGGTCAACGGACGCGACCGCTCCGAAGCCTTCCGCTCATGCATGAAGGGTTATCCCGGCGTGTCGGTTCTGGAGATTCCAGCGGCCTGGAAAGGCGACGTGGCGGCCACCGCGCTCGACAGTCTGCTGACCGCGAATCCCGACGTGAAAGGCATCTACATGCAGGCGGGCGGCGTGTATCTTTCGCCGACGCTGCAAACCCTGCGCCGCAAGCAGATGCTCTTTCCGGCCGGCGACCCGAAGCACGTGGTGATCGTCAGTAACGACGGCATTCCTCAGGAGTTCGACGCGATCCGCCGCGGCGATATCGACGCGACCGTGTCGCAGCCCGCCGATTCGTATGCGAAATACGGGCTGTTCTATATCAAGGCGGCGTTGGCAGGGCAGACTTTCAAGCCGGGCCCGACCGATCACGGCAGCAACATCATCCAGTTGGCGCCGGGCGTGCTGGAAGACCAGTTGCCCGCGCCGCTCGTGACCAAGTCGAACGTCGACGACAAGGCCTTGTGGGGTAACACGGTCAAATGAGCGAACTCACGCCCTCCGCGCCCGTTGTCGAAGCGTTCGAGATCACCAAGCGCTTCGGCTCGACGGCCGCGCTGAAAGACGTGAGCATCCGCGTGATGCCCGGCGAGTCGCATGCGCTCGTCGGGCGCAACGGCGCGGGTAAATCGACGCTGGTGTCGATCCTCACCGGCCTGCGCAAGCCCGACACCGGCGAGGTGCGTTTCAGCGGCGTGGCCGCGCCGTCGATCGCGGATCGCGACGCGTGGCGCGAACGTGTGGCGTGCGTCTATCAGCATTCGACGATCATCCGCGACCTGAGCGTCGCGGAGAATCTGTTTATCAACCGGCAGCCGTTGCGCGGCGGCATGATCGATTGGCAGGCCATGCGGCGCGACGCGCGCACGTTGCTCGATCACTGGAAGATCGACGTGCGCGAAGACGCTCGCGCCGGCGATCTGACGGTGGAGGCACGGCAACTGGTGGAAATTGCGCGTGCGCTGTCGTATGGCGCGCGCTTCATCATTCTCGACGAACCGACCGCGCAGCTCGACGGCGACGAAATCAAGCGCCTGTTCCGGCGTATCAGCGAGTTGCAGCGCGAAGGCGTGACCTTTCTGTTCATCTCGCACCATCTTCAGGAAGTCTATGAAATTTGCCAGGCCGTGACGGTGCTGCGCGACGCGCGGCATATCGTCAGCGCGCCGGTTTCCGCGCTGCCGCGCGAGCAGTTGATCGAAGCGATGACCGGCGAACGCGGCGGTCTCGCCGTCGCCGATGCGGCGGCGCGCGACGCGTTGCCCGCCGACACGGCGATTGCGCTGCAAGTCGAGAGCCTCGCGGGCTCCGATTACGAAGGCGTGTCGTTCACCGTCAAGCGCGGCGAAGTGGTCGGCTTGACCGGCGCAACGAGCAGCGGCCGCACGAGCGTGGCCGAAGCGATTGCCGGCTTGCGTGCCGCCAAACGCGGCACGATCCGTGTGGACGGCAAAACCTTGCCGCCCGGCGATGTGCCCGCGGCGCTCGCGCACGGCGTCGGCTGTGTGCCGAAGGATCGCCACCACGAAGGCCTCGTGCTCACGCAATCGGTTGCGGAAAACGCCTCGATGACGATCGCGCGTTTGCTCGGCAAGTTCGGCATCGCACCGCCCGCGAAGAAGAACGCCTTCGGCCAGAAAATGATCGACGCGCTCGGCATCGTCGCGCAGGGTCCGGAGCATGTGGTGTCGGGGCTGTCGGGCGGCAATCAGCAAAAGGTGGTGATGGCGCGCGCGCTCGCCACCAATCCCAATGTGCTCGTGCTGATCGACCCGACGGCGGGCGTCGACGTGAAATCGAAAGAAGCGCTGCTCTCCGTCGTGGACCGGGTGCGCGAAGACGGCAAGGCCGTGCTGGTCGTGTCCGGCGAACTCGACGATCTGCGCACCTGTGACCGCGTGCTGGTCATGTTCCGTGGCCGTGTCGCGGCCGAATTTCCCGCGGGTTGGCAGGACCACGACCTGATCGCATCCGTTGAAGGAGTCAGTCTCCATGAAGAATAGTGTGCCCAGTCCCGCCTTCGGCACCGCGCAAGCTCAGGCCCAGCCGCTCGCGCAGGCTACGCGCGGCAAACGCGCGCGCTCCGAACTCGCGCGTCTGCGCGAGCTGGCGTTGCTGCCCGCGCTCGCGTTGCTGATCGTGATCGGCGCGTTCGTCAGCCCCAGCTTTCTGACCAAAGCGAATCTCATCAGCGTGCTGGGTGCTTCGGCGGCGCTGGCGCTGGTCGTGCTCGCCGAATCGCTGATCGTGCTGACCGGCAAGTTCGATTTGTCGCTTGAATCGACGGTCGGCATTGCGCCCGCCGTGGGCGCAATGCTGGTGATGCCCGCGGCGTCCGCGGGCTTCGGCATGCAATGGCCGGCGGCGGCCGGCTTGCTCGCCATCGTGGCGGTGGGCGCGGTGATCGGTTTCATCAACGGCTTTCTCGTGGTGCGTTTGCGGCTGAACGCGTTCATCGTCACGCTGGCCATGCTGATCGTGCTGCGCGGCATGCTGGTCGGCGCGACCAAGGGCGGCACGCTGTTCGATATGCCGCCGTCGTTTTTTACGCTCGCGACCACCATCGTGTTCGGCTTGCCATTGTCCGTGTGGCTTGCCGCCGTGGCGTTCGCGATCGCAGCCTTCGTGTTGCGCTATCACCGGCTGGGCCGCGCGTTGTACGCGATCGGCGGCAATCCGGAAGCGGCGCGCGCGGCGGGCATTCGTGTGGAGCGCATCACGTGGGGCGTGTTCGTGCTCGGCAGCATGCTCGCCTCGCTGGGCGGTTTGATCGTCACCGGCTATGTCGGCGCGATCAACGCGAACCAGGGCAACGGCATGATCTTCACGGTGTTCGCGGCCGCGGTGATCGGCGGTATTTCGCTCGACGGCGGCAAGGGCACCATGTTCGGTGCGCTCACCGGCGTGCTGCTGCTCGGCGTGGTGCAGAACCTGCTGACGCTTGCCCAGGTGCCGTCTTTCTGGATCCAGGCGATCTACGGCGCGATCATTCTCGGCTCGCTGATGGTGGCGCGCCTCGCAAGCGGCGAAGGCCAGAACTGATGCGAACGCATTCCGGAGAACTTACTTGACCAGCCGCCCATTGCAAACGAACCAAACGGACCCACGCCTGATCCTGCTCAGCCCCGCCGACAATTGCCTGATCGCGGCGGCGCGGCTCGAAGGCGGCACGCAGGTCGAGATCGAAGGCGAGCGCGTGACGCTCGCCAAAACCATCGAACTCGGACACAAGGTGGCGCGCCGCGAACTCGCGAAAGACGACAAGGTGCTGCGCTACGGCGCAGTGATCGGTCACGTGACGGAAGCGGTCGCGCGCGGCGCGCATCTGCATACGCACAATCTCGAAAGCGATTACCTGCCGACGTACACACACGACGCGGGCCACGAATTCGTCCATCACTGATGTGAGCACAATGTCGTGGCCTTCGCGCCGCGCTGGAACGATCATGACTGACACTTCCGTAGCATCTCCATCCGCCGCATCGCAGCAGCCCACGCTGCAAGGTTACCTGCGCCGCGACGGCCGCAAGGGTATCCGCAATGTGGTCGCGGTGGCGTACCTGGTCGAGTGCGCGCATCACGTCGCACGCGAGATCGTCACGCAGTTTCGCGAGCCGCTGGATGCGTTCGACGACCCTTCCGCCGAGCGCGAGCCGCCCGTGCATCTGATCGGTTTCCCCGGCTGCTATCCGAACAGCTACGCCGAGAAAATGCTCGAGCGGCTCACCACGCATCCCAACGTGGGCGCGGTGCTGTTCGTGTCGCTCGGTTGCGAGAGCATGAACAAGCACTATCTGGTGGACGTGGTGCGCGCGAGCGGCCGTCCCGTCGAAGTGCTGACCATTCAGGAAAAGGGCGGCACGCGCAGCACGATTCAATACGGTGTCGACTGGATTCGCAGTGCGCGCAAGCAGCTTGCCGCACAACAGAAAGTACCGATGGCGCTGAGCGAACTGGTGATCGGCACGATTTGCGGCGGTTCGGACGGCACGAGCGGCATCACCGCGAACCCGGCTGTTGGCCGCGCGTTCGACCATCTGATCGACGCGGGCGCGACATGTATTTTCGAAGAAACCGGCGAACTGGTGGGCTGCGAATTCCATATGAAAACGCGCGCGGCGCGGCCGGAACTCGGCGAGGAGATCGTGGCCTGTGTCGCGAAGGCGGCGCGCTATTACTCGATTCTCGGCCACGGCAGTTTCGCGGTCGGCAACGCGGACGGCGGCCTCACCACGCAGGAAGAAAAATCGCTGGGCGCGTATGCCAAAAGCGGGGCGTCGCCGATTGTCGGCATCGTGAAACCCGGCGACATTCCGCCGACCGGCGGCCTGTATCTGCTCGACGTGGTGCCGGACGGCGAACCGCGCTTCGGCTTTCCGAACATCAGCGACAACGCGGAGATCGGCGAACTGATCGCGTGCGGTGCGCATGTGATTCTGTTCACGACCGGACGCGGCTCGGTGGTCGGCTCGGCGATCTCGCCGGTCATCAAGGTGTGTGCGAATCCGGCGACGTATCGCAATCTCGCCGGCGACATGGATGTCGATGCCGGCCGTATTCTCGAAGGCCGCGGCACGCTCGACGAAGTGGGCCGCGAAGTGTTCGAGCAGACGGTGGCGGTGTCGCGTGGCGCGGCCTCGAAGTCGGAAACGCTCGGTCACCAGGAGTTCATCCTGACCTACAAGACTTTCGAGCCGGTGGGGCCGGCCTGCTTGCCGTCGAGTGCCGCGCCGCAGCACCGGATGGTCGCGATCGAGCCGCAGTGAGTCGCGATGAGTTGTGCCGGGTGGCACTCAGTGGCTTGTTCGCGGGCGTGGCAGCCAGCGGCGGACAGGTCCCGCTGGCGCAAGGCAAAAGATGAATGGGATTGGCGTAAGGAGACGCGCTCAATGACGGCAACGATCGCATCGAAGATCGGGCAACGGCGCCGCATCGGCCGCACGGCGTTGCAGGTGACAGGACTGGGACTCGGTACGGCGCCGCTCGGCGGCCTCTACCGCGATCTGTCCGACGAGGAAGCGCACGCCACCATCGCCGCCGCGTGGGACGCGGGCGTGCGCTACTTCGACACCGCGCCGCACTACGGCAACACGAAGGCCGAGCATCGGCTGGGCGACGTCTTGCGGCGTTATCCGCGCGGCGACTATGTGCTGTCCACCAAAGTGGGCCGCCGGTTCGTGCCGCGCACCACGCCTTTCGACGACCGGGAAGGCTGGCAAAACCCGCTGCCTTTCGAAGCGATCTACGACTACACGCACGACGGCATTCTGCGCTCGTTCGAAGACAGCCAGCAGCGGCTCGGCATTGTCGATATCGACATTCTGCTGGTGCACGATATCGGCCGCGTTACGCACGGCGACAACCATCCGCACTACTGGCGGCAACTCACCGAAGGCGGCGGTTTTCGCGCGCTGGACGGGTTGCGCTCGGCGGGCGCGATCAAGGCCGTCGGACTCGGGGTCAACGAGGGCGCGGTCATTCTGGATGCGATGGCCGAGTTCGATATCGATTGCGCGTTGCTCGCGGGACGTTATACGCTGCTCGAACAGAGCACGCTCGACGACCTGTTGCCGGCCTGTGAAACGCGCGGCGTCAGCATTCTGTTAGGCGGCGCGTTCAACTCGGGCATTCTGGCGCGCGGCGTCGAAGGTGATCTGAAATTCAATTACGGCGAGGCGCCGCGCGAAGTGATCGAGCGCGTCGCGCGGCTCGACGCGGTGTGCCATGCGCATGCCGTGCCGCTGGCGGCCGCCGCCTTGCAGTTTCCGTACGCGCATCCGGCGGTCGCCACCGTGCTGACCGGCGCGCGCAGTGCCGACGAATTGCGCGAGAACGCCGCGTCGTTCGGGCAGCCGATCCCCGCGGGCTTGTGGTCCGCGTTGCGTGACGAAGGCTTGCTCGACAGCCGCGCGCCCGTGCCGGAGGATTGAGCCGACGATGCATATCGATGCCCACCAGCACTACTGGGACCCCGCTCGCGGCGACTACGAGTGGCTCACGCCGGAACTGAAGATCCTGTACCGGACGTTTGGCCCGGCGGATCTCAAACCGTTGCGCGAGCGCGCGGGCATCGAACGGACGGTGGTGGTGCAGGCCGCGCCGACCATCGACGAAACGCGTTATCTGCTGGACATTGCGCGGCATGAGCCGTCGATCGCGGGCGTGGTCGGCTGGGTGCCATTGCTGTTGCCCACGGCGCCGGCGGTAATCGAAGCACTGGCACATGAGCCGAAGTTCAAGGGCGTGCGGCCGATGCTGCAGGATTTGCCGGACGATACATGGATCGCCAACCCCGATCTCGCGCCGGCGATCGAAGCGCTGATCGCGCACGACCTCGCGTTCGACGCGTTGATTTACGCGCGCCACGCCGAGCCCTTCGAAACCTTCGCAACGCGCTTTCCGGCGCTGCGCATCGTGGTCGATCATGGCGCGAAGCCGCCTATCCGCTACGGACGCGCGGGCTATCAAAGCTGGGCCGACGCGATCACACGCCTCGCGCAACTGCCGCACGTGCATTGCAAGCTGTCGGGCCTCGCCACCGAGGCTTCGCCCGGCTGGACCGAGGCGACGCTGCAACCGTATGTCGACCATCTGCTGAAGTCATTCGGCCCGGCGCGTTTGATGTGGGGCAGCGACTGGCCGGTGCTCGATCTGAACGGAGACTATCTGCTCTGGCATTCGGTAGCGAACACCTTGCTCAGCTCCTTGAGCGACGGCGAGCGCGAAGCGGTGTTCGGCGGCAACGCCGCCGCGTTTTATCGACTGTGAATTGCGAAAAGAGACCAGCAACAGCCCATTCAACTGGAGTCGTAGATGACACAAAGACTGGCCGGCAAGACGGCCCTGATCACGGCGGCAGGACAAGGCATCGGACTCGCCACCGCCGAACTCTTCGCCCGCGAAGGCGCGCGCGTGATCGCCACGGACATCCGCATCGACGGACTCGCCGGCAAGCCGGTCGACGCGCGCAAACTCGACGTGCGCGACAACGCGGCGATCAACGCGCTGGCCGCCGAACTCGGCGCGATCGACGTGCTGTTCAACTGCGCGGGTTTCGTGCATGCGGGCAACATTCTCGAATGCAGCGAAGAAGATTGGGACTTTGCGTTCGACCTGAACGCGAAGGCGATGTACCGCACGATCCGCGCGTTTCTGCCTGCCATGCTGGACAACGGCGGCGGGTCGATCATCAATATGTCGTCGGCGGCGTCGAGTGTGAAGGGTGTGCCGAACCGCTTTGCCTATAGCGCCTCCAAGGCGGCGGTGATCGGGCTGACCAAGTCCGTTGCTGCGGACTTCATCACGCGTGGTGTACGCTGTAACGCGATCTGCCCGGGCACGGTGGCTTCGCCGTCGCTCGAACAGCGGATCGTCGCGCAGGCTCAGGCGCAGGGCGCGACGCTCGACGCCGTGCAGGCTGCCTTCGTGGCGCGGCAGCCAATGGGCCGCATCGGCAAGCCGGAAGAGATCGCCGCGTTGGCGCTGTATCTCGCGTCCGACGAATCGTCGTTCACCACGGGCCATGCGCATGTGATCGACGGCGGCTGGTCGAACTGACGCACGTTCATGCACGCTGAACTACGAACCGAATATCACTGAAAGGAAGTGTCAGGATGAAACTGCTTCGTTATGGGCCGAAAGGCCAGGAAAAGCCGGGCTTGCTCGACGCGCAAGGCAAGATTCGTGATCTGTCGAAAGTGGTGGCCGATATCGACGGCGCCGCGCTGACCGACGAAGGTCTCGCCAGATTGCGCGCGCTCGATCCGGCCTCGCTGCCGCTGGTCGAAGGCAATCCGCGCATCGGCCCGTGTGTCGGCAAGATCGGCAAGTTCATCTGCATCGGCTTGAATTACGCGGATCACGCGGCGGAATCGAATCTGCCGGTGCCGGCCGAACCGGTCATCTTCAACAAGTGGACGAGCGCGATCAGCGGACCGAACGACGACGTGGAAATTCCGCGCGGCTCGAAGAAAACGGATTGGGAAGTCGAACTCGGCGTGGTGATCGGCAAGCCGGCGAAATATATCGACGAAGCCAACGCGCTCGATTACGTCGCCGGTTACTGCGTGATCAACGACGTGTCGGAACGCGAATGGCAGATCGAAAAGGGCGGGACGTGGGACAAGGGCAAGGGTTTTGATACGTTCGGCCCGATCGGTCCGTGGGTGGTCACGCGCGATGAAGTCGCGGACCCGCAGAATCTGAGCCTGTGGCTCGAAGTGGACGGCCATCGCTATCAGAACGGCAGCACGAAGACGATGGTGTTCGGCGTCGCGAAACTGGTCTCGTACGTGTCGCAGTGCATGAGCCTGCAACCGGGCGACGTGATTTCCACCGGCACGCCGCCGGGCGTCGGCATGGGCGTGAAGCCGAATCCGGTGTTCCTGAAGCCGGGCCAGACGATTCGCCTGGGTATTGAAGGTCTGGGCGAGCAAACGCAGAAGACTTACGCGGCGGAGTAAGTCGCGCTCGCGAATCTCATTGCATGAAGAAAGGCGGTTCCTGCATCTACAGGCAGGAACCGCCTTTTTTGTGCGCGCCGCTGCTGCTCAGGTGCGCTGTTCCGCGAGCCTTGGCGCAGATAGACGAGCTAGACGGCCGACATGCATGTGCTGGTGCATCTCTCAGGCACGCTGTTCCGCGAGCAAACGGGCAAGCAACGCCACCAACTGATCGACGTGCGTGTCCTCAGTGCGCCACGACGACACGCTGATCCGGAACGCCGGCCGGCCTTGCCAGACAGTCTGGCCGAACCACGTCTCGCCCGACGCCTGCGCGGCTTCGCGAATCGCGACCGTTTGCGCGTCGGTGTTCGCCCGCACCAGTACCTGGTTCAGCACGACGCGGTTCACCACCTCGAAGCCCGCGGCGCGCAGACCTTCGGCAATTCGCGAAGCCTGCGCGCAATGCCGGTCGACCATCTCCTGCACGCCGCTGCGCCCGAGCGAACGCAGCGCGGCCCAGATCGGAATGCCGCGCGCACGGCGCGAGAATTCGAGGTTCAGATTCTTCTGCGCGTCATGCGCGCCGCTCAGATAGACCGCGTCGCTGTTCATTGCCGCCGAGAGCGCCCGCGCGTCGCGACAGATCGCCATCGCGCCGTCATACGGCGTATTGAGCCATTTGTGGCCGTCGGTGGTCCAGCTGTCGGCACCGTCGATGCCCTCGGTCAGCGTCCGCTTCGACGACGCGCGCGCCCACAGGCCGAACGCGCCATCCACATGAACCCACGCGCCGGCGGCTTTGGCGCGAGGAATCAGCTCCGCGAACGGATCGAATTCGCCGGTGTTCACTTCTCCGGCTTGCACGCAGAAGATCGTCATGTCGTCGAGCGGCGGCAACTGCGCGGGATCGATGCGGCCATGCTCATCCACGGGCGCGCTGACCACGCGCTTCATGCCGAAGCCGAGTACGCGCAGCGCCTTCTTCACCGTGATATGGGCCATTTCCGAGATCACGACGCGCACAGGCGGCGCACCGTCCAGACCGTCGTTGTCGAAATCCCAGCCCTTGCGTGCGAGCAGCGCGCGCCGCGCGGCCGCAATGCAGACGAGCGTGCACGCCGTTGCGCTGGTGCCGAAGCCGATCGCCGCTTCACGCGGCAGATCGAGTGCGTCGAGTACCCAGCGCGCTGCGATTTTCTCGAGGGTGGCCGCGACCGGCGAGTTGTCGAAGGTGGACGCGCACTGGTCCCACGCGCCCATCAGACGCTCGGCCGCGGCGGCTGCCGGCAGCACCGCGCCGATCACGAAGCCGTAATAGCGCGGATCGTTCGACGCGACCGTGGCAGGCGTTCCGCTTTCATCGAGCAGGCGCAGCACGTCGGCGGGCGCGTGGCCGTGTTGCGGGAAAGCTTCGTCGAAGGCGGCGAGTTGCGCGAGCGCGGCCGCGTCCGGAAACACCCGGCGCTTGCCGATGCCGGCAAGGTAAGCATGCGCGCGCCGGTCCGCGTCGGCGGCAAGTGCGAGTTCGTCCATATGGCTCCCTGAATCAATCAAGTATCGAAAAGGTGGCGGCGTGATCTCGTGAAGACCCTGTGCCTAGAGATTGGCGAGGTCGCGGCCGAGCTTCTGCAACTCGGCGTCGATCCGCTTGTAATAGGTGAATTTGCCGATCCGCTGCGCGCGCACGAGTCCCGCATCGGCGAGGATGCGCATGTGGCGCGTGGTCGTGGCGGGCGCAATGCCGAGCTTCTCCGTGATGAACGTGCAGCACACGCCGACTGTTTCGATATCGGCATGATCCTGATAGGGGAAATGCCGCGTCGGCTCCTTCAGCCAGCGCATGACGGCGAGCCGGCTGGCGTTCGCAAGCGCGTTGATGCGGGTGAGGTCGTCTGTCATGAAGCGGCGCGCCCAACGGAGCCATCAGTCGATAACATTTCGTATATTAGCTAAATGACGAAACGTGGGCAAGCGCCTGCATGACGGCGCGACATGCTTCAGAAAGAGGCGAAGGCATCAGTTCCCGTGTTCGTGTTCGCCGCTCTCGCTGATCCGGTTCACCGTGCCTTGCGCGACGGCAATCAGCTTTTCGCGATTGCCTTCCATGACAAACACGTTGCATTGGCAGGTTGCCTGATGCTGGCCCGCATAGACCACCTTCGCGCGCGCGATCAGCATGCCGTTGACGGCCGGGCGCAGGTAATTGATCTTGTATTCCCCGGTCACGACCTTCGGCCCCAGCAGCAGCGCGCCGGCGAATGTCAGCGCATTGTCGACGAGATAGCTGATCACGCCGCCATGCACGAAGCCGTGCTGTTGCCGCAGCTCGTCGCGGATCGGCAGGCTCAGCGTGAGTTCGTTGGTGCCTGTGTGCATCAACTCTGCGCCCAACAGCATGCTGAACGGCTGGGCATGCAGTGCGCCGCGCGCCCGGTCGAGGAGGTCGGTCATTGTGATTCCTTCGGGCGTGGCCCGCGGTGGCAATCTGCACTGGCCTGCGTCGTGCAGTCCCTACCCACTCTAGGAAGCGCCCACGCACCGCGTCAAGGTGAATCGGCAATCTGTGCCATGCATTGTTGTGCGAAATGACTGCAGTAGCGAAGTTGGCCGATGAAAAGGGGATGTAAGACGATCTTTGATGCAATTGGTCTCAAGGGCGGCGAGCCTATGCCGTTAACCCTGACGTAGCTCCCGTCATTCTTTGTCTTCAGGTATTCACGATGTTCAGCAAGATCAAGGTCGCATCCGGCCTGTTGTGTGTTCTGGCCGCGTTCTGCGTTTTCCAGCTTGTCACGGTCGGCTTGGGGTTCTGGTCGCTCACGCGCACTCATGACGACGTGAACGATCTGTCGAACATCGCCTTGAAGCAGGTCGACGCGGTCAACGAAACGACCCAGCGTCTGATGGACGCGCGCATCAACCTCTCGCGGGCCGGGACGCGCATGGTGCGCGGCGGCTCCGAGCCGACCGACATCGTGCAGCACGCCCGCGAACAGTTGACGGCCGCCGACCAGTCGTTCGCCGCCTTCATGAGCGCACCCAAAACCAGCGACGAAAACGGCGCCCGCGCCGCCGCGCTCGCCGAGCGCTACAGGAAGCTGCACGACGCGCTCGCGGAACTGGTGCAGTTTCTCGACTCGAACAATATCCAGGCTTTTCTCGATCAGCCGACCCAGTCGTTCCAGGACGCCTATCTCGGCGAATCGCATAACTTCGTGCAGTTCGGCACCGCGGCGAGCCGGGCATCGCTCGATTCGATCGATACGCGTATGGCGACGTTTCGCGCGGTGAGCATCGTGATTCTCGTGGCTCTGGTGGCCGGCACGTTCGCCGTGCATACGGCGCTGCGCCGGGGCGTGGTAACGCCGCTGGAAGAAGCGGGCCGTCACTTCGACCGTATCGCGCAAGGCCGGTTGGACCAGCCAATCGCCGCGCACGGCACCAATGAAATCGGCCGCCTGTTCTCGGGTCTCGCGAAAATGCAGGCGAGCGTGGCGCGTACGGTGCAAACCGTGCGCGAGTCCGCAGACTCGATCCACCTCGGCGCCGACGAAATCGCGACCGGCAACGCCGATCTGTCGGCGCGCACGGAAAACCAGGCGGCGTCGCTCGAAGAAACCGCGTCGAGCATGGAGGAACTGACCGCCACCGTGCGCCAGAACGCCGATCACGCCCGTGAGGCCAACGCACTCGCCGGGACCGCGCTCGAAGCGACCTCGCGCGGCAGCGAGGTGGTCAACCAGGTGGTGGAGAAGATGCGCGGCATCGCGCAGAGTTCGGACAAGATCGCCGAGATCATTTCGGTGATCGACGGCATTGCGTTCCAGACCAATATTCTCGCGCTGAACGCGGCCGTCGAAGCGGCGCGCGCGGGCGAGCAGGGGCGCGGTTTCGCCGTGGTGGCGGGCGAAGTGCGGGGCCTCGCGCAGCGCAGCGCGCAGTCGGCGAAGGAAATCAAAACGTTGATCAGCGAATCGGTGGCCGAGATCCGGGGCGGTTCGACGCTGGTCGAGCATGCCGGAGAAGCGATGAGCAACGTGTCGACGTCGATTTCGCGCGTCACGCAGATGATGGCGGAAATCAGCGCGTCGTCGCTCGAACAGAGCACGGGCATCGAGCAGATCAACCAGGCGGTGGTGCAGATGGATGAGATGACGCAGCAGAACGCGGCGCTCGTCGAACAGGCCGCGGCAGCGGCGGCTTCGCTGCATCAGCAGACGCAGCAGTTGAAGCAGGCTGTTTCCGTGTTCGAAATTTCTGAATCTGTGTTGCGCACGCAACAAATCGACGAAGCACGTGGGCGAACAGTCGATTTCCCGTTGTCGGGCATGCGCGCAATTTAAGCCCGCGCAAGTGCTCGGCAGGACTCGGCCGGCCAAAGAAAATGGCCCGCCAAAGCGGGCCATTTTGCATCAGACGCAAGCGCCTAAGGGTGCCTCAACGTACCTGACGGTACTTAGGCCGGCTGGATGTTCGCAGCTTGCTTGCCCTTCGGGCCTTGCTTAACTTCAAACGTCACCTTCTGGTTTTCCTGCAGGGACTTGAAGCCGCTGCCTTGAACTTCCGAAAAGTGCGCGAACAGGTCTTCGCCGCCGTCGTCCGGCGTGATGAAGCCAAAGCCCTTTGCATCGTTAAACCACTTCACAGTACCTGTTGCCATTTTTAATCCAGTAAATGTTGTGTGTTGCATTCGCGACCGCTATTTCTCAACGCGAGATCGAGCGCGAAGTAGGAGTTGTATCACGTCTTTATGACGGACGCCAACCAACCAGTATTCGGGTATTCCCCCGCATCGGCCTTTTTTCGGCCTGGCGACCGATTGGAAGGGTGCTCCGTCCGGTAGGGTAAACTGCTTGTATTACTCTTCCAGGAAAAACATTGACACATTATTTGCAAGAAGAACTTACCTCGTTCTGGAGTCGTTTGACCCCCTATCTGGCGATATTGGAGTCTAAATCCCCTCAAGAAGGCGCCCCGGACCCGGTCGGCCGTATCACTGTCGATACGGTAGACCGCCAGGCTTTCGCCCTTCACACGACCGATCAGAAGCCGCACGGCGACGCATCGGATATCCCCACCGGGCAGAGCGCAACTTATATGCGTTTTAAATCTGCCGGCTCCGATTGGAGCCCCTGGCAGCGCGAAGAGTACTGATCGGGCGGCCGGTTTTTGCGGCCGCGCGGTCGCTGCGCCCGTTCGTTGCGCGGTTTGCCAGTGGTGTCACGCCGGCAACGCCGCATAGGCTGTTGCGAGGTGATAGGGCGTGGTCGACGGCATGTCGGCGCGCGCCACCTCACCCGCTGGCGTCTTGCATTCGAACCAGCCCTGCGGACGCAGGAAACGTTGCTGGAACAGTTCAATTTGCCGTGGCAGCGCGGCGAGCGCGGCTGGCTCGTCGTGGCTTGCCAGCGCGCGCAGATATTCCGTTTGCGCCCAGATCCGCTGGGTCGCGTCCTTGACCCAGCCGGTTTCGTCAAGCGAGGCGCACACGCCGCCTGTTTCCCGGTCTACCCCGTTTTGCTGCGCGAAACTGAACGCACGCGGCATGGCCTCGGCAAGACCGGAGCCCTCGAACACGGCGCCCGCCTGCCTGACCAGCCAGAACCACTCGAACTGGTGACCGGGTTCCAGACGGTTATCGTCCGCGCCAATCGGCAATTCGGCGATGCAACCCGTAGGCGCATGCATGAAATGACGGGCGACTGCGCCGGCGAGGCGCCGCAATGCGGCGTCGAAAGCGTTGTCGTGCGTGGCTTCGCGAGCGGCCAGCCAGGCTTCGGTCAGGTGCATCAACGGATTCTGGATCGGCGTACCCGTTACGCCGGCGAAATCCGCGGTCAGCGCGGCGTTGAACAGATCGCCTTCAGCGGCGAAATGCGCCTGGATCAGCGCCGACGTGCGATGCACGATTTCCAGCGCGTCGCGATTGCCGGAGCGCCGGCCATATTCCGCGCAAGCAAACACGACGAACGCATGCGTGTACAGATCTTTCGTGGTGTCGAGCGGTGCGCCCTGCGGATCGACGCTGTAGAACCATCCGCCGTGGCGGGTGTCCTGAAAGGTATGCGTCAACGAGTCGAACAGCACTCGCGCATGCGCTTCGTCGCCCGCTTGCGAGAACACGAACAGTTGCCGCGCGCAGGCCATTGCCCGGTAACGCGCGGGAGGTAACGGCTGGTGGTCCTCGGCGCCGAGCGCTTCGTAAGGCAGCTTCAGCGCGGTGTTGAAACCCGGGCCGCGCCACATGGGCAGCACTACGCCTGTGAAGTGATCGCGCAGCCGGGTAGCCAGCGCGATGGTGGAAGCGGCGGGAGGGTTCATGCTCTGCATAATCAAATTGATCCAGCTCGTATTTCGAAGCGCCCACGGACTCGTGCCGTAGCCTGAGTTGCTGCGCGGCGTGGTTGCCGGCAAGCCGGTTGGTGAGCGCGGATGCTACCTGTTTTTACGGGCCGGCAACCCCGGATCAGCACGACGACTTGCCGTGCAGCCCGCTTGACCCGCCTGGCGGCGCGCGGCTTAGCATAAAGCAAACGGGTCCCGCTGGCACTCCGGCGCCGGCGTGGAAAACACTTCAAATAATTGCCGATAAGGAGGAACAACAATGCTGGGGAATCTCGAACTCATCGCCCGTCTGGTGCTGGCCGCGGCGCTCGGCAGCGTCATCGGCTTCGAGCGGGAACGGCTTTCATGGGCGGCGGGTTTGCGTACGCACATGCTGGTGTGCGTCGGTTCGACGCTCATCATGATCGTCTCGGCCTATGGCTTTGCGGAAGTGCTGAGCGGCGAGCACGTGGTGCTCGACCCTTCGCGGATGGCCGCGCAGGTAGTGTCCGGCATCGGCTTTCTCGGCGCGGGCTCGATCCTGCTGCGCGGCGAGATCGTGCGCGGGCTGACCACGGCGGCGAGCCTGTGGTCGGTCGCCGCCATCGGTCTGGCGGTGGGCGGCGGACTGTACACGGCGTCGATCGCGGCGACCATCATCATTCTGATCATCCTTGCCGGCATCAAGCCGCTCGAACGCCGCTTCATCACGGTCAAGCAACGGCGCCAACTGACGATGATCGTCGAGCGCGGCACGATGACGTTTCACTCGCTGCACGACGAACTCGGCGCCGCGAGCCCGCGCGTCAAGCAGTTCGTGATGCAGCAAAGCGAGGACGCGCCCGAGTGCGACGAGGTGGTGATCACGTTGCATCGCGTGTCGAATACGGAATATGAGGCGATCTGCGGCCGCTTGCGTCAACTGCGCGGCGTCAGGCAGTTCCGGCAGGACGACGCGACTTCGTAAAAACGGAAAATCCTCGGCGAATGGCTTCGGCGGGCGCGGGCGGCCATGCGACAATGCGGTCTCGAAAAATTCCAACGGCATTGACGAGCGGTGCCCGGCGCCCGCTGTCCGGCGACGACCGCTTTTTTCTCTATGGCAGATTCCGTAGCATCCACGCAGTCCCGGCCTTCGCGCGCAGCTTCGAAGAAGCGGCGTCAGGCCACCGTCTCGACCGAAACTGAAAACAAGCTGGCGCGCGCCGCGCGCTCGGCACAACGTCTCGCGCAATTGAGCGACGCCTCTCGCGACGACGCCACGCTCGATCTGTTCCCCGACGATCCCACCCGCGCGACGCTGGAAGCGATGAACATCGATATCCGGCAAGGTACGCTGCATGGTTTCGAATTACCCGATGTAGTGCTGGCCGCGGTCGGCGCGATCGATACGGGCGACAGCGCGTCGCTCGAGGCGCGGGCGGCTCGCCGCGCACCGCGTACCCCGAAGTCCGATGAACCGGTGCCGGTCAATGCGCAATTGAGCGGGCTCGAAATCGAGTCGGTGGCGGCGATGGCGGCAATGGTGTCGCCGGTTGGCGAACTGGCTTTGGGTGACACGAAACCGGCAACGGATGCTAACGCCGAAGAGAAACCGGCGGTGTCGGCGCCGCTGACGCCGGCTATGGCGGCTGCAACCGTGGCGCGCAGCGTGACCGCGCTGCGGCAGGCGTCCGAGCCGGGCGCGGCGACGGGCGTGACCACTGATACCCCCGTTGCGTCGACCTCGGGCGTCGGCAAGGCGCCGCAACGTTTCGCCGCGACTTTCGCCAAGGCGGCATCGGCATCGGCATCGGCATCGGCTTTGCGGGGAACGCATACGGCTGAAACCACGAGCGCGGTAGATGAACCCGCTCCGGCCGAATCAGACGCCGCACCCACGGAGTCGAAGGCCGGCACGGAGACATTGGCGCATCCATCGGCGCCTGCTCAGGCGAGCACCGAGTTCGCGACTCCCTGGCGCGAAGCCCGGCGTGCCGAGGCGGCTGCGGCCGCGTTGCGCGCCGCGCCGGAACTCGATCGCGCGCGGGCAACCGCCTTCGCCGATACCGTCGATGCGCTATATGGCGTGATTGCCGATCAGCGCCGCGCCGCGACCGATCATTCGCGACGCATGAAGTGGATGCTTTCGATCGTGGTGGGTGCGTTGTTGGTCACGGTCGCCATCGGCATCACGCAAACCGTGCTGCTAATACGCCTGACGCGTGAGACCACCGCGCAGCAGCACCGTATCGAACAGATGATGCAAAACCAGCAGGCCGCCATGACCAGCTTGCTCGACACCCATCTGGCGATGGCGATGGCGATGGCGAATGCTGTCGCTGTGAATGCTGCTCCCGCTGCGGCCACGGCGGCGCCTGCCACCCCTCAGCAAGCCACCGCCACGGCGGCGCATACAAGGCGCACCGTACGGGCGCAGCATTCGCACAGGCCGAAAGCGGCCAGCCCGCATTGACAGTCAGCGACCGCCGCGCCGGCGACCAAGCCGGCTGTGGCGTCCCGCTCGGCGACTGCCGCCCAGCGATTCCCTCATTCCTCTCTCGCGAAACCCGGCGGTGACATAACGCCGGATGAGATCACGCGGCGAAAGCCATTCCTTCCGGCCCTGAAATCTGGAAAAACGGGGACGTTGTCATGATGCAACGCACCATGCGTGGAAAACCCGCGTCCATGCGCTGCCACCAAAAAATTGCTGCATTGCACTAGCGTTTTCCTAGGGAAAACCCTATAATTCTTCTTAAGGGAAAACCCTAGCAAACGCAGTCACCAACCGGGAGTCGCCATGAGCTTCATCTTTGCATTGTTCCAAAAGGTCAGCGACCTCTTTGCGTCGCCCCATCTGCCGCTGGATGCGGATTATTCGTACAAGGCACGTAGCCGCGAAGCAGAGCGCGTGCGCCGCTCGCAGGCTACGCTGTTCGGCATCAAGCTGAGCGACTAAAAGCCAGGTCGTACCGGCCCGAAGCACGGACTACCGCGCGCGGGCCGCGCACTTCGGTGCGCATCGCATTAAATTATCGAAGCCACGGTTCGCGAAACGCGTACTGTGGCTTTTGTTTTGGACCGCCTTTCCTCGCTCGGTCTTTCTGTCCGAATATTTCCATACCGAAATGAATGTAACGGCGCCTGACACTGCGCCGCTTCGCCGCAGGGCCGAACCATCTCGCATGACTTGATATACCGGCGTTATGGGCTAAACCGGCCGCCGCTCATCCGTCCCTAACATTGAAATGAGCGCTTACAAGTGCTCACGTCTTCCCGAGGTTCGCGCCGCTAAAGTTGCCTCAAGCGTACGGCGTCTGGTTCCACCCTGGATTGCAGGTCGAGGCCGATCGGGCACGGACGCCGGCTCGATACAAAACTTTTGACGGGAGGTCAGTATGAAAACCTTTAACAAGACATCGCGTTCGCTCATTGCAACCCTGCTCGCGGGAGGCGCGCTGCTCGCGGCGGGCAGCGCATTCGCCCAGGAACGGGTGGTGGTGGAGAACGGTCCGGGACCGGCGGTCTACGGTCAGCCGCATATGATGCCGGTTGGCGTGTCGATCAACATCGGCTGGCATGGCGATCGTTACTACGACGGCCATCGCTACTGGGCTCATGACGACTGGATGCGCCATCACCCGCATGACTACGATCCGCATCACCACGGCGACCGTCGTCCGCCGCCGCACTACTGATCCGCACGTGACGCTGCCGCTCAACGCTGCGTGACGCAGGCACCAAGCAGGCACCAAGCGCAAGCACCACGCAGGCGTGAAGCACACAAGGCCGGTCCTTCCTCGCGGAAGACCGGCCTTGTCACGTTCAGCCTTGCGAATCCGCCCGCTGCGCTATGCTTCAAAGCTTTTATCGACGGCAGCAGGAGAGCGGCGTGGACAAGGCAGTGATAGGCGTAGTTGGCACGGGATTGATGGGCGTCGGCATTGCGACGCAAAGCGCATTGCACGGACACAGAACGATCGTCCATGACGTGGATTCGGCGCGTCTGGCGAGCGTCGCGTCGAAAGCGCAAGCCGTGCTCGACGAACTGATCGACGCCGGGCGTATCGACCGGGCGGCGAGCGAGGCGGCGCTGGCTCGCATCGAAACCCATGCACAACTCGACATGATGGCGTCGGCGAAATTCGTGATCGAGGCGATTCCCGAGGTACTCGAACTGAAGCATCGCCTGTATGCGGCGCTGACCGGGTTGCTGGCTGACGACGCGATTCTCGCGAGCAACACCAGCGGCTTCCCGCCCGATCAACTGGTCGCGCCGTTGCGCGCGAAAGAGCGCTTCGTGATCGCGCATTTCTGGAACCCGCCGCATATGATTCCGCTCGTCGAAGTCGTGCCGGGCACGGCGACCGCGCCGGAAGTGACGCAGCAGAGCGCCGCGTTGATGAGCGCGATCGGCATGGAGCCGGTCGTGCTGGCGAAAGCGATTCCGGGTTTCGTCGGCAACCGGTTGCAGTTCGCGGTACTGCGCGAGGCGTTGAATATCGTCCGCTCCGGCGCGGCGACGCCCGAGGTGGTCGATCGCGTGATGAAGGCGTCGCTCGGCCGTCGCTGGGGGATCGTCGGGCCGTTCGAGGGCGCGGACATGGGCGGCCTCGATACCTTCCTCGATATCTCCTCGCATCTGATGCCGGAACTGGCCAAAGACGAAGGCGTGCTCGACCTGTTGCGCGCGCAGGTCGATGCGGGGCGCGTCGGCGTGCGCAGCGGCGCCGGCTTTTACGAATGGGACGATGCGCATCTGGCGCAGGTGAAGGAAGGGCGCCGGCGCGTGATCAGCCGCGGTTGATGAGCGATCGCGGCGAAGACGGCTGATATGACCGACGAGGACGAGGCGTCATGTGCAACGTCACGAGATGCCTCGCGGTCCATGCACGCAGAGCGGCGCTCGCCGCTCTGCTGTATAAATGCCCTTCCAGCCAAATCCGCAAAGCCAACTCATTTCCATGTCCCACTACTTCTACGATCCCGCCACCGGCCACGGCCTTGCGCACGATCCGTTCAAAGCCATCGTCGCTCCGCGTCTGATCGGCTGGATTTCGTCGCGCGATACCGAAGGCACCTTGAATCTCGCGCCGTACAGTTTCTTTGGCGCGTTCGCCACCTTCCCGCCGATCATCGGTTTTTGCAGCGAAGGTCGTAAGGACAGTGTCACCAACATCGAAGCCACCGGCGAATTTGTCTGGAACCTGGCCAACAAACCGCTCGCCGAGCAGATGAACCGTTCGTCGGCGCCGGTCCCGCCGTCTGTCGATGAATTCGAACTCGCCGGCCTCACGCCTGCGCCGGGCCGCAACGTTGCCGTGCCGCACGTCGCCGAATCGCCGGCCGCGCTCGAATGCAAACTGCTGCAAGTGGTGCGTCTGCATACGCTCGACGGCACGCCGATGGATAACTACCTGTCGCTCGGCCAGGTGGTCGGCGTCCACATCAACGAGGCCTATCTGAAAGACGGCCTGTTCGACACCCACGCCGCGCAGCCGATCATGCGCGCCGGCTACCGCGCGGACTACGCGGAAATCGGCGACATGTTCCAGATGTTCCGCCCGGGCGCATAAGCGGCACCGCGTTCGGGAACACGTCGCGCCATGCAAGGCGGCGCGGCGTTCACCGCATTGCCCATGAATCCGCCCATGAATCGCGCGAAACCGCAGCCGGTAAACTGGCCCGCTTGATGCTTGCAACCGACGCTCCAACGCGTCGTTTTCAACTGCCGGCTCACTTTCCAGGAGCGCGATCATGTCCACCGAATTCGCCACGCAATTCAGCCATGTCCGTCCGCAAGACACGTCCTACGAGGATCAGGGCTTGCGCGACTTTTTTCTCTACCGTGATTTAGGCATTGCGCAGGCAACCGGCGGCAAGGTGCTCGCGCAACTCGTCAAGGCGAATCACGCACCAGAGCAAGGCACCGGCTGGCACCGTCATGAGGCCGATTTCCACATTGTGATCATGCTGAAGGGCTGGGCGCGTTTCATGTACGGCGACAAGGAGACGCTCGTCGCCGCCGGTGACTGCGTGCATCAGGCGCCGGGCATCGTTCACTATCTGTTCGATTATTCGGACGATATGGAGTACATCGAAATTGTCTCGCCGGCGGATTTCAAATCGATCGAAGTCGAAGGGCCGTGCGACGTGCCGGCGGTGACGCCGTGGAAGGGCGTCGCCGCTTAGCGAACGAAAGCAGTGCGTCTGCGTGCGCGTGCGCGGCGCGAGCACCACGCCTCACGGGCGGCCGGCTCGCCGGAAGGCGCTGAGCCGCCGCCGCGCGCTTTACGTCGCCGGTGGCCGCCTGCGCGGAGCGCTGGGCGTCTGCGGTTTGATTGCAGCATTGGAATCCGCACCCGCACCCGCACCCGCACCCGACGCCGCGTCAGATTCATTCGACCCGGCCGCCATCGCCGCATCCACTTCCATGTCGACCACCGCCGCCGCGGCCGGCGCTGCCGCCGTGACCTCGGCGGCCGTCGCCGCAGGCACCGGCCGGATTGTGCGCGCCCGCGAGCCCACCAGTACCGCGCGCGGTTCGTTGTCGTAAATCACGGCCCGCACGCGCGGATAGACCTGCCGTTCCCAGCGGTGGCCATTGAATACCCCGTAATGCCCGACGCCGGTCTGCACGTGATGCGTCTTCAGATACGGCCGCAACTTGTCGCACATGTCCTGTGCCGCAAGCGTCTGCCCGACGGCGCAGATATCGTCCTTCTCGCCTTCCACCGTGAGCAACGCGGTGCGGCGAATCCTGGAGGGCTCGACGAGGCGGCCTTTCACTTCGAGGGCATGCAACGGCAGCGCATGCCGCTGAAAAACCGTATCGACGGTTTCCAGATAGAAGTCGGCCGTCAGATCCATTGTCGCGAAGTATTCTTCGTAGAACGTGTGAATCGTGTCGGCTTTTGCCGGATCGCCTTTCGCGCGCTCGTAATACATCGTCTCGAACGAGTCGAGATGGCGGTTGAGATTCATCGCCATGAACGCGGTCAGTTGCACGAAGCCCGGATACACGCGCCGATGCGCGCCCGCGAAACCAAACGGCACCGCGCTGATCAGATTCTGCTCGAACCATTCGATCGGCTTGCTCTTGGCGAGGTCGTTGACGCGCGTCGGGTTGATGCGGGTGTCGAGCGGGCCGGCCATCAGCGTCATGCTCGCCGGTTGCGCGGGATGATCGTCGGCGGCCATGAGCGCGACCGCGGCCAGCGCGGCGACGGTCGGCTGGCACACGGCCAGCAGATGCGCGCCGGGCCCGATCGTTTCGGTGAAATCGATCACGTGCTGCACGAATTCGTCGAAGCCGAAGCGGCCTTGGCTCAACGGCACGTCGCGCGGGTTGTGCCAATCGGTGATGTAGACGTCGTGTTCCGCCAGCATCGTACGCACAGTGCCACGCAGCAGCGTCGCAAAGTGGCCGGACATTGGCGCGATCACCAGCACGCGGGGCTGCGGCACCGACGGCGGGGTCTCCTTGCGGAAATGCAGCAGCGAGCAGAACGGCGTGTGCGCGGCGACTTCCTCGACGATCGCGACGGATTTGCCTTCCGTCACGACACTGTCGAGGCCGAACGGCGGTCGTACCGGCGTGAGACCAGCGAGTGTCAACAACTCGCAGGCGGCGCGGATCGAGCGTCCATGCGGTGTTTCGCCGAACGCGGGCCAGGCGTCGAGCGAGTGATTCATGAGGGCCGCACCGTGCCGCATCGGCAGCATCATGTCGGCAAAAGCCTGGTATGTGGGATATGCGAACAGGTTCATAACCTTCGCACGAATGCTGAAGAGGAAGGAACCCAAATAGAGGCAAGTCATGTGCCAATCATGCATACGCACAGGCGCGGCCCTGACTGCACGTTGGCATAGCATTTGCGCGAGTGAAGGCAACGGGCCGGAATTGCCGCGCTTTGGTGCGCGCGCGCACGGCAGCGTGCACGCACGGCGTCAGGCGTCGACCGAACGCCTCATCTGGAGGAGAATCGTATGGCGAATACCACGCTCACCATCAGCAGCAAGAATTATTCGTCGTGGTCATTGCGCGGCTGGCTGCTGACCAAATTCAGCGGCTTGCCTTTCGAAGAGATCGTCATGCCGATCGACGATCCGGCGGCGCGCGCTGAACTGTTGCTGTTGTCGCCGTCGATACTGGTGCCGTGTCTGTTTCACGACGGCATCAAGATCTGGGACACGCTGGCGATCGCGGAATATCTGAACGAACTGAAGCCGGACGCGAAGCTGCTGCCCAGAGATATTCGCGCACGCGCGCATTGCCGCTCGATTTGCGGCGAGATGCATTCCGGTTTCGGTTCGCTGCGCTCGGCCTTGCCGATGAACCTCAAGGCGCATTTTCCAGGCTTCAAGGTGTGGGCGCGTGCTCAATCGGATATCGACCGGATCGTCGCGATCTGGAGCGATTGCCTGAAGCAGTACGGCGGCCCGTTTCTGTTTGGCGAGCGGACCACGGCAGACGCGATGTACGCGCCGGTAGTGACGCGTTTCGTCACTTACGACGTCAAGCTCGATCCGGAAATTGTCGAATACGGACAGCGGATCATGGCGCTGCCCGAGATGCGGGAGTGGATCGCAGACGCGCAACAGGAAGCGGAAGAGATCGACGAACTGGACGTCGAGTTCTGAAGCGGGCGCATTGAACAAGCGCTGGCGTGCAGACGGTTGGCGGCGGTGCGCGCCGCGGCAAGCAGCGCCGCGCCGCGCGGCAATCGCCGTTAGCCGTTAGCCCCATTAGCCATCACTCAAACTCAATCGCGCCCGCTCTCCAGCTTGAACACACTGACCACCTGTGCGAGACGCGCGGCCTGATCGCGCAACTCCGCTGCCGCAAGTTCCGCCTCGCCGACAATCGTCGCGTTCTGCTGCGTTGCTTCGCCGATCTGCGTGACGGCGAGATTGACCTGTTCGATGCCGCCCGACTGCTCGCGCGAGGCCACGCTGATTTCGCCCATGATCGCGCGCACCTCGCCGACCTGCTGAACGATGCCCTGCATCGTCGAGCTGGCTTCTTCGGCGATCCGGAAACCGCTTTGCACGGTCGCCGTGGAAGTCGCGATCAGGCCTTCGATCTCCTTCACCGAAGCCGCGCTGCGTTGCGCCAGCGCGCGCACTTCCGACGCCACCACCGCGAAGCCCTTGCCGTGTTCGCCGGCCCGCGCCGCTTCCACGGCGGCGTTCAGCGCGAGGATATTGGTCTGGAAGGCGATGCCTTCGATTACGGACGTGATCTCCGCGATCTTCTGCGACGAGCGGCTGATCTCGCCCATCGTCGAGACCACACGTTCGACCGCACGGCCGCCTTCGAGCGCGGCGTCGGCGGCGCGCGTGACGAGCGTGTTGGCTTGCGCGGCGTGGTCGGCGTTCTGCTGCACGGTCGAGGTGATCTCCTCCATGCTGGCCGCCGTTTCTTCGAGGCTGCTCGCCTGCGTGGCGATTCGCGCGGCGATATGGCCGCTGCCGGTGGCGATTTTCCCGGTGCCGTGAGACATATCCGCCGACGCGTTGCGCACTTGCGAAACAATGCGCGCGAGTCCTTCGCCGATGCCGTCGATCGACTGCATCAGGCGGCCGATTTCATCGGCGCGCGCGTTTGCGCCGTTGGCTACGCGCACGCTCAGATCGCCCGAGGCGAAACGCTCGGACGCCTTGGCGGCTTCCTCGAGCGGGCGGCTCACGAGGCGGCGCACCGCAATCAGGAACACCACCGCGAACACGCCGACGAGGATGAAGCCGAGCAGCAGGAATTCATTGCGGGTGGCAACGACGTCGGCCATCACTTCGTCGCGCGGCGCGACGCCGCCAACCAGCCATTGCCATTCCGGCACGGTAACGAACGAGACGAACTTGTCGCGCGCGCCGCGTTCGCCGAGCGTGGCGTCGGCCGAACTGTATTCGAGCCGGCCATCTTTCATGTCGAGCATCTGCTGGTACGGCGCGTTCGCGTTGCCGGCATTCTGACCGGCCGCCGCGGGGTGCACGATCAGCTTGCCGCGATCCGCGCCCTTCGACGCGTCGACGACGAAGTAGTAGCCGGTGTCACCGATCTTCAGATTGCGAATGCCGTCTTCGACCGACTGGATTTCCTTGTCCACATTGACGCCGACGAACAGCGCGCCGATCACGCGGCCGCTTGCGTCGGTGATGGGCCGGTATTGCGTGATCAAACGTTTGCCAAAGAGCGCGGCAAGTCCCGTATAGGATCTGTTCGCGAGGAGCAGCGCATAGGCCGGTGCCTTGCGATCGAGCAACGTGCCGATGGCGCGCGAGCCGTCCTGTTTCTTCAGTGAAGTCGTGACGCGCACGAAGTCGTCGCCGTTGCGCGCGAAGACCGTGGCGACCGCGCCGCTGCGTTCGAGAAACAGATCGGGAATGGAAAAGTCCATGTTCAGGACTTTGTCGCCCGCCTTGATGGTCGGCGTGGCGACGCCGCCGATGTCGACCTTCTGGGTCTCGTCGAGCGTGTAGCCGGTGGGCAGGAAACTCGCGAACAGCGACATCGAGCGGTCGACTTCGTTCGACAAGGCCTTGTCGAACAGTTTGATCATCGCGGCGATCGAACGGTCTTTGTCCGCGATGCGTTCGAGCACCTGGTCGCTGATCTGCTTGCCGGCGGTGCGGGTGAGTGCCCACGTGAACGCGGCGAAGATCAACGCCACCAGCGCGCACGAAAGAATGGCGAGCCGCGCGCCGACGCTGGCGCGGCGCAAAGAGAGAAATTCCATGAGCGATTGCGGAGTAAGAGAGCACGAGCGGGATGCATGGGCCATGCGTGGGCATGGCCGGCATCGATGGCTGGTTTACGGCCGCTGCGTCCGCCTTCTTTAGGGATTTGAAAGCACTTCGTAATAACCGCGTCACCCGTGGGGTGTTTCGGCGCGCACTCGCCTAGCGCCCCGAACCATTCTGCGCACCGCGCCAGGTGCGCAGCAGCAGCGCGTTGGTCACCACGCTGACGCTCGAAAAGGCCATCGCCGCGCCGGCGAGCATCGGGTTCAGCAAGCCGAAGGCGGCCAGCGGAATGCCGATCAGGTTGTAGACGAAGGCCCAGAACAGGTTCTGCCGGATCTTGCGCCACGTTCTGCGCGAGATGTCGATGGCGTCGGCCACCAGCGCCGGATCGCCGCGCATCAGCGTGATGCCGGCCGCGTGCATGGCGACGTCGGTGCCGGTCGCCATCGCGATGCCGATGTCGGCGGCAGCGAGGGCGGGAGCGTCGTTGATGCCGTCGCCCGCCATCGCCACGATGCCGGCGCTGCGAATTTTCAGGTCACGGATGACACGGGCTTTGTCTTCGGGCAGCACGTCCGCATGGAATTCGTCGATGCCGAGCGCCCGGGCGACGCTCGCCGCGCTGCCCCGGTTGTCGCCGGTGACCAGCACGCTCGTAATGCCCATCTGCGCCAGCCGTTCGACGGCCGCGCGCGCCGTGGGTTTGACGGTATCGCCGAAAGCGATCAATGCCAGTGCGACCGGCGCTAGCGGAGCGCGCTGCATGAGCCAGGAAACCGTGTTGCCGGCGGCTTCGAGCTCGCGGGCGCGCGCGGCGAATTCGGGCGGCAATTCAATCCCGAGTTCGCCGAGCCAGCGTCCGCTGCCCAACGCGAGGGTGCGGCCGTCGACGTCCGCTTCGACGCCCCGGCCCGCCACGGCGCGCGCGGCGCTGGCGTGCAGCGCGCGCGTTCGAGTGGGCGAGGCCACGGCTTCACCGATTGCCGCAGGCATGTCGGCAGCCTCGGCCGCCGCCGCTGTCGCTGCCGCTTCCGCTTCATACGCCTTGACCACTGCGCGTGCCAGCGGATGATCGCTGTTGCGCTGCACCGCCGCGGCAAGTGCTAGCGCTTCGTCGCGGCTGATGCCGCCGATCGGCTCGAACGCCGTCACCGACGGCTGGCCGAGCGTCAGCGTGCCGGTCTTGTCGAACGCGACAATCGTTACCCGATGCGCGGTTTCCAATGCCTCGGCGTCCTTGATCAGCACGCCGCGCCGCGCGGCGACACCGGTGCCGGCCATGATGGCCGCCGGCGTGGCCAGTCCGAGCGCGCATGGGCAGGCGATCACCAGCACGGCGACCGCGTTGAGAATCGCCGTTTCACCGGCCGCGCCGGCGATCAGCCAGCCGGCCAGCGTGAGCGCGGCAATGGCGAGGATCGCCGGCACGAAGATTTCGCTGACCCGGTCCACCAGGCGCTGGATCGGCGCCTTCTCGGCCTGCGCGCTTTCCACGAGGCGGATGATGCGCGCAAGTGTCGTCTCCGCGCCGATCGCCGTGGTCGTCACGGCAATCGCGCCTTCGCCGTTGATCGAGCCGGCGGTGACTGCGTCGGCTACCTGCTTCGGCACCGGCAGACTTTCGCCGGTGATCAGGGATTCGTCGATATGCGTGCGCCCTTCGAGCACCGTACCGTCGACCGGCACGCGTTCGCCGGGGCGCACGATCACGATCGTGCCGACCCGTACTTGCGCGAGCGGCACGTCCCGCTCGCCGGCGCCGACACGAATGCGCGCACGGTCGGGGCGCAGCGCGTTGAGGGCGCGGATGGCGTCCGTGGTCTGGCGCTTGGCGCGCGCTTCGAGCCACTTGCCGAAGCGCACCAGCGTAATCACGACCGCCGACGCTTCGAAGTACAGATGCATCATGTCGCCGGGATGGGTCGCCAGTTCATAGACGCTGATGCCATACGCCGCCGACGTGCCGAGCGCCACCAGCAAGTCCATGTTGCCGGCGCCCGCCCGCACGGCACGAAAGGCCGCGCGATAGAAGCGCGCGCCGAATACGAACTGCACGACCGAAGCGAGCGCGAATTGCAGCCACGGCGACAGCATCGCGTGGAAACCGAACCATTCGCCGACCATTGGGCCGATGAGCGGCAGCGTCAGCACGGCGGAGGCGAGCACGGCCGCCAGTTCGCGGCGGGTCTGGTCGCGCTTGCGGTCGGCGGGGGCCGACTCGTTGGCAGAGGCGGGCGTGTCCGGTGGTGCGACCAGGGCCGCTTCATAGCCCGCTTTCCTGACGGCGGCGATCAGCGCATCCGGGCCGGCGGCCGCGCCGTTCAGGTCGACGGTCGCCGTTTCGGTCGCGAGATTCACCGAAGCACTCACGACACCCGGCACTTTGGCGAGCGCCTTTTCGACGCGCATCGCACACGAGGCGCAAGTCATGCCGCCGATGTCGAGTTCGGCGGTGTGGGCGGAAATGTCCGCGGCATCGGCGGTGTTCGCGGGGCGCGGGGCGGTGGCAAGTTCGGTCATGGCAGGCAGGGCTCGTGGCGGCATCAGGCCGCATCATGAGGCCAGTATTGACCTTCCCATGATAGGAAGGTCAAGAGTGAATTGCAGGGTCGCCTCAAAGCGACCGATGCATGGCCAAAGTGCCGCTCAGAACGCTGGCGGCGCGTCCAGCATGGCCTGGCCGACGGCCTGCTGTTCATCACCCGGGCGCGCCAGCAGGGTTTCCGCCGCGCCGCGACGGTCGGCCGCAGCCTTGTTCTGGCCGAGCTTCCACTTGCCGACCAGCCGCGTCACCTCGATCTCGATGCCAACGATCGCGCCGAGCATCTGCGCGATGAAGTCGGCGGGCGCATCGCCCATTTTCCACGGCACCGGTTCGCCGGCTTCCATCTTGCGGGTCAGGCGCGCGACCAGGCCGCGCAGGAACGACTCGTCGTCGCGCACGACGATCCGGCCGTGCGCATGCACCACCATGTAGTTATAAGTCGGCACCTGCCGATGCGTTTCATGCTTGCCCGGATACCAGTTCGGCGAGATATACGCGGACGGGCCCTGGAAGATCACGAGCGCTTCGGGGTTCGCTTCGGCTTCCTGCCACACCGGGTTGGCGCGCGCGACGTGAGCGCGCAGGATGCCATGCGTCTCACCCGCCGCCGCATCAGATTTGTCTTTCGCGGGCGGGACTTCGAATTCGAACGGCAAATGATTCGCATCGAGCCCGTTCGGCCCGTTGGTAATCAGCGCGCCGAAAGGGTGCTCGGCGATCAGGCGGTGGAGAACCTCTGGACGGTTCTCTTCGAAATGGGCGGGCATGTACATGAAACGCTCCGGATACGAGAGGACGAAAGAGCCGCAGTGAAAAATCGCCACGAGGCGTGGGGCGCCAGGGCGGATGTAATAAAAAAACGTCAACCGTACGGCGAAAAAGCCGCGAGCGCGCGCGAACCGGCGCTATTGCTGCCTTTGCGCTTGCCTGGTGAGCAAGGATACGATACAACCCGATGTTGTCGGCATCGCGAACCGCGGACTGGATGCGTTGGGCTTTGGGAGGCCGCGCAAGCAGGGTTCGTAGCGCACCGGCGTCTCCCTTAGGACCACACGTTCCGCCACCTGAACGAATGATAAAAAATCGCCGAAAGTTGCTTTCGATTCACTGGACCTGCGCATCGTTCGCAGGCCTCGCATTTCTGGCCGGTTGCGCGTCGACTCCCACCGCGTCGCAGAAATCCACTGGCTGGATCAAGGACGAAGTCGCCGATTCGTATGTGTTCGGTTATCCGCTGGTGCTGATGGGCGTTGCGCGCGACGCGGCGGTCGGCACGGATCCGGGCCAGGCGCCGCTCAATACGCTGCGCCACGCACAGGCATTGCCGCCGATCGGCGCGGCCAATCCGCCGCAGCCCAGTCTCGATACGTTCGATTCGACCGGCTGGCTGGACCTCGGCAGCGAACCGGTGATCGTATCGCTGCCCGACTCGCGTGGCCGCTACGTCGACGCCCGCGTGCTCGACATGTGGACCAACGTGGTCTGGTCGACCAGCTCGCAGTTCGGCACTCGCGCGGCGGGCATCAAGGCGCAGGCGATCGCCTTCGTGGGTCCGGGCTGGCAGGGAGAGTTGCCCAAGGGTGTGAAGCGCGTCGACGTGCCGACCCGCAATGCATGGGTGAGCGTGCGTATCCAGTCGAACGGCACGCGCGATCTGACAGCGGTCCGCAAGCTGCAACGCGCCATTCGTGTCGCGCCGTTGAGCGTCTACGCGGGCGACACCCGTTCCGCGACGATCGCGCCGGCGCGCAGCAATGCCGCCGACGCCGCCGCGGCCGCTTCCGGCTCGCCGGCCGCGCAAGTCGCCGCGCTCGACGCGAACGGTTTCTTCAACCGGCTCGCGCAGGCCTTGCCCGACAATCCGCCGACGCCGGCCGATCCGCATGCGCTCAAATTCCTCTCCGACCTCGGCGTGACGCCAGGCGAACCGGTCAAGCTGCCGAACGCGCCGGAAGCCATTACGGCGGGTCTTGCCGACGGTCATGATCGCGTGGTCACGCCGCCGTCCAATCTGCTGACCGGCAACGGCTGGAGCTGGTTCGGCGACGGCGTGGGGACCTACGGTCCAGACTACGCGCTGCGCGCTTATGCGGCCTACGCGCAACCGGGCATCGGCACGAAAGACGACGAAGTACGCGCGGTCGTCACCCAGGACAGCGACGGTCATGCGCTCAACGGCGCAAACCGTTACGTGATCCACTTCGCGCCGAATCAGTTGCCGCCGGTGCGCGGCTTCTGGTCGATCACCGCGTACACGAAAGACGGCGCCTTGGGCGAAAGCGCGCCGGCGCGTCTGGCGGTCGGCGACCGCAATGGCGCGCGCCGCAATCGCGACGGTTCGCTCGACGTGACCGTGTCGTCCACGCGCAGCAGGAGCGGCAACTGGCTGCCGGCGCCGCGTGCCGATCTGAAGCTCGTGCTGCGTCTGTACGCACCCAAGCCGCAAGCCACCGACGGCAGCTGGCAACCGCCGGCCGTCGTGCGTCAGTGATAGCTGCGTGTCGTCGACATGACAGCTCTGCTTCGGTAGCGACCCGATAACGAATCGGGCAAGGCATGTCCGCCACTTCGTCGCGGCGGACATGCGGCGCTATCGCGCAAGGGAATGTGTAAGCCTCGCCTTACATTTATATCCCGCGAAAGATTCACGACTTATACTGCCGCTTGCGGGATTTTCGTTTTCGCGGCGGGCTTGCCGCCGCATTACCCAATACCGAGCATGGCAAGCCTCAATAAAGCGTCACTAGCCTCGTCCATGCAGACCGTGCGCGATGTCGCGCAGTCACGCCGCACCCGGCGTGTCATCACCGGCCTGCTGATCTTCCTTGTAGTGTTCGGTCTACTCGGCTTCTTTGCGGCGCCGCCGCTGATTCGCCACGTTGCCGAGCAACAGCTCAGCAAACAACTCGACCGCCCTGCCACGATTGGCCGCATTGCGCTCAATCCGTACACGCTCCGGCTCGAAGCCGACCGTGTGCATATCGGCGAGCGCGGCGGCGCGGGCGACTTCGTGGATATTTCGCGGCTCATCGTGCAGCCGTCATGGAGTTCGCTGTTTCGCGCAGCGCCGATCATCGACCAGGTGCAGCTCGATTCGCCACGCTTCCATATTGTTCGTTACGATGCACAACGCTTCAATTTCACGGACCTGATCGAGAAATTCTCGAAACAGCCAGCCAGGCCGGATAGCAAGCCGACGCTGTTCTCCGTATCGAACATTCGCCTCGAAAACGGCCAGATCACATTCGACGACAAGCTGCTCGGCGCCACGCACGTGATCGATCAATGGAAGCTCGGCATTCCGTTCATCGCCACGCTGCCTTCGAAAACCGATATCTTCGTCGAGCCGTTGCTGCGTGCGCGCATCGACGGCAGTCCGCTTGCCATCGACGGCAAGACCAAGCCCTTTGCCGCGTCGCGCGAGTCGGAGGTGTCGTTGCGCTTCGACGGCCTCGACGTGCCGCGTCTCATGTCCTACGCGCCGACCCGGCTGCCCGTGATCGTGCAGTCCGGCAAACTCTCCACGGATCTCAAGCTCAACTTCGTGGTCTCCAACGACGCGCCTTCGCTGCGCGTGGCGGGCACCATCGATCTGAACGACGTGGACGTGCAGGATCAAGGCAAGGCGCCGTTTTTCGCGGCGCGCGCGGTGCACGTGGCCGCCGCCACGCTCGACCCGTTCAGGAACCTCTATCACTTCGACGAGATCCGGATCGACGCGCCGACCGCCAGTCTCGCGCGGGATAAAGACGGCGTGCTGAGCGTCGAGAAGATGTTCGCTCCCGAACCGGCCGCGGCGCAACCGGCCGCGAGCGCGCCGGTTGCCGCATCCGCCGCCAATGCCGCGGCAAAAGCGGCGCCGCCGCTGGACCTGGCGATCAAACGCTTCGTGCTCAACGACGGCACTGTTAATGTTCGCGACAACGCCGCCTCGCGGCCTGTTGACGCCGGCCTGCAAAAACTGGCCGTGACGCTGACCGATTTTTCGACGCTTGCCACGGCACCCGCGCACTACACGCTGAACACCGATCTCAAGGACAGCGGAGGGTCACTCGGTGTGGCCGGCGCGTTCGGCTTTGCGGCGAAAACGGCAAGCGCGAAGCTCGACCTGAAGTCGTTGAACCTGCCGCAGTTGCAACCGTACCTCGATACCGCGACTGCGGCGCAGCTCAGGGACGGCAAGCTGTCGGCCACCGCCAACGTCGGTGCGAACTGGTCGAAGTTGCCGGCGGCCGTGATGGTCACGGATACGCAACTGGATCTGCAATCGCTGAAGGTCGCGGCGCCCGGCGCCAAGGACCCGGTGATCGCGCTCACGCAAGGCAGTGCCAGGGTCAGGCAGGTGGACGTGGCGGCGCGCACCGCCGAGATCGCCAGCATCGACACGACCGGCCTCGCGGTCGACGCCGAGCGTCTGAAAGACGGCAGCATCAATCTCGCGGCGCTCGGCGGGCGGCATGAAGCCACGCCGCAGCGTACGGCGATCCACGCGGTGAAGAAGGCGCAGGCGGAAGGGCCCGCGTGGCACTACAAGATCGGCGAACTGGTCCTGAAAGACGCCACCGCCAACTTCACGGACAACACCACGCCGCAGCCGGTGAAACTGAACATCACACCGCTGCAACTGAAGGTGCAGAACATCAGCGACGACCTGAGCCGTCCGCTGCCGGTCGATCTGCAGGCCACGCTGAACAGGAAGGGCACGCTCGGCGTCAAGGGCGACGTGACGGCGACACCGCTTAAGGTGGCCGTCAAGGTGAATGCCAACCGGCTCGACGCGGCGGCTTTCGAACCGTACTTCGGCGGCAAGCTGAATGCGGTGATCGCGAGCGCGCTGCTCAATGCGAACGGCGATCTCGCGCTGAGCCAGGCGAAGTCGCTGAAAGCGACCTATCGCGGCGACATGGCGCTCGTCGACGTCCGCATGCTCGACAAGGCGAGTTCGGATCCATTTGCGGGCTGGGGCTCGCTCGCGTTGTCCAGCCTGAAGGCCGATTACGACGAGCATGGCACGGTGGTCGATGCGGGCCGCGTCACGTTCACGAAGTTCTATGGGCGTGTGTTGCTCGATGCGCAGGGCAAGCTCAACCTGCGGGACGTCGTCGCGCACGAAACCGGCGCCGCGCAGTCGCTGACGCGCGACAAGAGCGGCGCGGACCCCGTGCCGCTGACGCCGCAGGCGGCATCCACGGTCGCCGCCGCATCCGCACCCGTGCCGGCCTCGGCAGCGGCTGCCACGGTCACGGCTGCCACGGCGCCGCAAAGCCCGGTCAAGCTGCACTTCGGACAACTGGTGCTGCAACAGGGCCGCGTGACGTACACGGACAATTTCATCAAGCCGAATTTCACGGCGAACCTGGTCGGCATTCAGGGCACCGTCGGTGCGTTCGGCACGCAATCCACCACCGCCGCGCCGGTCGACATTGCCGCGAAGCTGGCCGCCAATGGTCCGCTGTCGATTCGCGGCACGATCAATCCGCTGATCGCGAAGCCGGCGCTCGATCTCACGGCGGTCGCGCACGATATCGAACTGACCAATCTCACGCCGTATTCGGCGAAATATGCCGGCTATCCGATCACCAAGGGCAAGCTGAACGTCGATCTGCACTACACGCTCGAAAACGATCAACTGAATGCGAACAATCACATTTTCATCGATCAGCTCACGTTCGGCGATCACGTCGAAAACGATACGGCGACCAGGCTGCCCGTGCGCCTCGCGATCTCGCTGCTGAAGAATTCGCGCGGTGAAATCGACGTGAACCTGCCGGTGTCGGGCTCGCTGTCGAATCCCGAGTTCAGCATTGGCGGCCTGATCTGGCATGCGGTGCTCAATCTGCTGCAGAAGGCGGTGACCGCGCCGTTCTCGCTGATCGCCAACGCATTCGGCGGCAATGGCGAGGAGTTGGGGTACGTGGAATTCGAGCCAGGCTCGGCGACACTCACGGACGCCGACACCAAAAAGCTCGACACGATCGTGAAGGCGCTGGCCGACAAATCGTCGATCCGCATGGACCTGATCGGCCGCGTCGATCCGGCCATCGACGAACCCGCGTTGCGCACCGGCTATGTCGAGCGCCTCGTCAAGCAGCAGAAGATCAAGGACGTGGTGGGCAACGGCGAGAGCGTCGATCTGTCGACCGTCACCGTGGATCCGAAGGAGTACGACAAGTATCTGAGCAAGGCTTACAAGTCGGCGGACTTCAAGAAGCCGCGCAACTTTGTCGGCTTGACGAAGAGCCTGCCGGACGACGAGATGAAGAGCGCGCTCGCCGCCAATGCGCCGATCGACGACGCCAGTCTGCGTCAGCTCGCGCAACAGCGGGCGCAGAGCGTGCAGCAGTATCTGGAAGGCAAGATCGACAGCAGCCGCGTGTTTATCGTCGCGCCGAAACTGAATGCCGACGGCATCAAGGACAAGGGTGCGACGACGCGGGTGGACTTCGGGTTGAAGTGAGCGCGCGGCGCTCAGGCGGCGCGAGTCGGCGTCTTCAACGCGGTTTGCTCGATCACGCGCGCGAGTGTGTCGAACGCGGGACCGATCCTGTCGTTCGGCACGCACGCATAACCGAGCAGCAGTCCGCGACGCGCGGGCGTATCGCCGCTGTAGTAGCTCGCGAGCGGGCGCACGATCACGCCGGCATCGTAAGCGGCGGCCGTTACCGCGCGATCGTTCGCATGATCCGGCAGACCGAGTACGAGATGCAGGCCCGCTTCGTCGCCCATCACCGGCAACTCGGAGCCGAAACGCGCGGTGATGGCGTCGATCAGAATCTGCCGGCGTTCGCCGTACAGCGCGCGCATGCGCCGCACGTGCGAAGTGAGATGGCCGTCCATGATGAAGTCGGTCATCACCGCTTGCTGCATCAACTGACCTTCGCGGTATAACTCGGCTACGCCCGTGCGGAACGTGTCGACCAGATGTTCCGGCGCGATCATGTAGCCGATGCGCAAACCCGGAAACAGCATCTTCCCCAGGCTGCCGACGTAGATCACCTGGCCGGCGTCGTCGAGTCCTTGCAGCGAGGCGAGCGGACGGCTGCCGTAGCGGAACTCGCTATCGTAGTCGTCCTCAATGATCCACACGTTGTGCTGGCGCGCGTATTCGAGCAGCGTGCGGCGGCGCGCGAGGCTCATCACCATGCCGAGCGGATACTGATGCGACGGCGTGACCAGCGCGAGGCGCGGCGGCTGTTGCAGATCCTGTTCGCGCGGATTCAGGCCTTCGTCGTCCACCGGTACCGGCACCAGGGTGATCCCGGACGATTGCAGCACACTGCGCGCGCCCCAATAGCAGGGTTCTTCGACCCACGCACGGTCGCCGACATCGGTCAACAAACGCACGGCGAGATCGATGGATTGGTGAATACCCGTGGTGATGATGATCTGATCCGGCGTGCAATTCACCGAGCGCGCCACGCGCAGGTAATCCGACAACGCCCGCCGCAATGGCCGATAGCCGCCGCCGGGTGCATAAGTCAGCAGATCGGGATTGGCTTCCTTCCACAAACGCGCCTGCAGGCGGCTCCACGTGCGCGCCGGGAATTCCGCGACGTCGGGCACGCCCGGCATGAAGGCGCCCCATTGCTTGGCGGAAACGCCGGCGGTATCGATCAGACGGCGTCCGCGAGTGGAGAGGTCGCCCAGATCGCGTTTCGGCCGCCTGGTGGTTTCAATGGCCGCGTCGGCATCTGTTTCGATGCCGCTCACCACCACTGGCTTCTTGCGCGCATTCACGGCGGCCGTGTCCGGCCGCGTGTCGGCGACATAAGTGCCGCTGCCGGTGGTCGAAATGACGTAGCCTTCAGCGGTCAACTGGTCGTAGACGTGCAGCACCGTGTTGCGCGCAATGCCGAGGTCTTGGGCGAGCGTGCGCGAACTGGGCAGCTTGGTGCCCGGCGGTAGCTGGCCGGTCAGGATGGCCTGCTGCATGAGCCGCAACGTCTGTCGGTAAACCGGTTCGGCAGCCGAACGATCGAGCCGCGCAGCGAGCCAATCCGACAAGATCACAGTGTCCAAGTGGTTCTATCCGGAATAATGAAATGGTTCCATATTGTAGAACCGTAACGGTCTATAGTGGGCCACGCAATGGATGCAATCCCGCTGCTTTGCACGGGAGTTAGCCGGACCGCAGAGGAGACCTGGACGATGAAAACCGATGACGTGATCGTCAGCTTTCGAGGTGTGCGCAAGACGTACGACGGAGAAACGCTGGTCGTCAAACAACTTGATCTGGATATATACCAAGGCGAATTTCTGACGCTGCTCGGGCCGTCCGGATCAGGGAAAACCACCTGTCTGATGATGCTGGCGGGTTTTGAATTTCCCACCGGCGGCGAAATCTGGCTGGACGGCACGCTGCTCAACACCGTGCCCCCGCATAAGCGCAACATCGGCATGGTGTTTCAGAACTATGCGCTGTTTCCGCATCTGACGGTTGAACAGAACGTTGCATATCCGTTGACCGTGCGCAAGATTTCGGCGCAGGAACGCGCGCATCGCACCAACAACGCGTTGAAGATGGTGCGCATGGAGAGCTTTGCAAAGCGCTATCCGGCGCAACTCTCCGGCGGCCAGCAGCAGCGTATCGCGCTCGCCCGTGCGCTGGTGTTCGAGCCGAAGCTCGTGCTGATGGACGAGCCGCTCGGCGCGCTGGACAAACAGTTGCGCGAACACATGCAGTACGAACTTAAATCATTGCACGAGAAACTCGGCGTGACGTTTGTGTACGTCACGCACGATCAGGGCGAGGCGCTGACCATGTCGGATCGCGTGGCCGTGTTCGACAAAGGCATCGTGCAGCAACTCGATACCGTCGATCGTCTGTACGAATCGCCGTGCAACGAGTTCGTGGCGAACTTTATCGGCGACAGCAACAGGCTGCGCGGCACGATCGCGAATGTCGATGGTGAGTATTGCGAATTCCGGTTGAGCGACGGCACGCGTCTTACTGGGCGCAACATCGGCGGGGCGCGGGCGGGCACGCCGGCGGTCGCGTGTATTCGGCCCGAGCGCATGAAGCTCGCCAACGGCCTGTCACGGCCCGGCGCCAATGCGCTCGCCGGTGAGGCGCGCGGGCTGATCTATTTCGGCGACCACGTGCGCATGCGCTGTGGTTTGCCGCAACAGGACGAGTGCTTCGTCAAGGTGCCGCTCGGCACCGACGCGCTCGACACCTTCGCGCCCGGCGCGCCGGTCGCGCTGGAGTTCGCACCCGAGCATCTGCGGGTTTTCGCGGGAGCGTGAACGCGCCGGACACGCAAGGTGTTCAACGCAGGCAGGTCGGATCAGGCAGCACATAACAAAGTCGCACTGTAGTAGCTGGAAGCACACCACCAAAGGAGAGCAACACACCATGAGCAAGATCGGGAAATCGCGCTGCGCCATCGCTGTTGGTGCCGTGGCGCTCGCGCTGGGCGCCGCGCAAGTCAATGCCGCCGAATTGACGGTCGTCAATTTCGGCGGTGCAAATGGCGATGCGCAAAAGGTCGCTTTCAACCAGCCGTTCGAAAAGGAGACCAGCAATAAAGTCACCGCTGTCGAATACAACGGCGAGCAGGCCAAAGTGAAAGCGATGGTCGAAGCCAGGCACGTGAACTGGGACGTGGTGGAAGTCGAATCGGGCGATATCGGCCGCGGCTGTGATGAAGGGCTGTACGAGAAACTCGACTGGTCGAAGATCGGCAAGAAGTCGGATCTGATTCCTGAAGCACCGCAAACCTGCGGCGTGGGCTTCTTCGTGTGGTCGACGGCACTCGCGTATAACGCGGACAAGCTGAAAACGGCACCGGCCGGCTGGGCCGATTTCTGGGACGTCAAGAAATTCCCGGGCAAGCGCGCCATGCGCAAGGGCGCGCGCTACAACCTCGAATTCGCGTTGATGGCCGACGGCGTGCCGCCGAAGGACGTCTACAAGGTACTCGCCACCAAGGCAGGCCAGGACCGCGCGTTCAAGAAGCTCGACGAGCTGAAGCCGAACATTCAGTGGTGGGAAGCGGGCGCGCAGCCGCCGCAATTCCTCGTGGCGGGCGACGTGGTGATGTCCACCGCGTACAACGGCCGGATCGACGCCGCGCAGAAGGAAGGCAAGAACCTGAAGGTGGTGTGGAACGGCAGCATCTACGACCTCGACTACTGGGCGATTCCGAAGGGCACGCCGAACAAGGCGCTGGCCGAGAAGTACATTGCCTATTCGATTTCGTCGAAGCCGCAGCAGGACTACGCGCACAACATCGCGTACGGCCCGGTGAACGTGACGGCCATCAAGGCGCTCGATCCGAAGACGCTCGCCAATCTGCCGAACTCGCCGGCCAACGGCAAGAACGCGGTGCTGCAGGACCTCGCGTTCTGGACCGATCATGGCGACGAGCTGGAGCAGCGTTTTTCGTCGTGGGCTTCGAAGTAACGGGCATGGTGTGAGAAGGCGCGGCTCGAGCTTCGGCGAAGCCGCGCGACAAAAAGGAGAACGGGTGTGACTACGATGACCATCGCTGCCGATTCGACGCCTGAATCAAGCGGCCGGCTCAAGCGCGAGTTGAGAGCCGCGGAGTCCAGAAAGCGGGCCGTGGCCCTGCTGCTGATCGCACCGCTCGCAATCTTTCTGTTATTGATTTTCGTCGTGCCAATCGGCGCGCTGCTCACGCGCGCCGCGCAGAATCCCGAAGTCGTCAACGCACTGCCGCATACGCTGACGGCATTGAGCGCGTGGGACCGCAAGACCCCGCCGCCGGATGCCGCGTATGTCGCCCTCGCTACCGACCTCGCCGCGGTCGCCGACAGCGACGGCATGGGCGCGCTCGCGCGCCGCCTGAACGTCGAGATTCCGGGTTATCGCTCGCTGATCGCCAAGTCAGCGCGCGCCATGCCGTTCGTCGACGACAACAGCAAACCCTTGCAACTGACGCCTGCCCAGGTCCACGCCAAATTCGTCGAGCTGGACGAACGCTGGAACGATATCGCCTACTGGCAAACCATTGCAAAAAATTCGAGCGCGTACTCGCCGTTCTATCTGCTCGCTTCGCTGGATCACAAGCAGGACGCGTTCGGCCACGTCATTCCGACCGATCCCGAGCAACAGATCTATCTCGCCGTGTTCAGCCGCACCTTTGTGATCGGCGCGGCGGTGACCTTCTTCGCGCTGCTGCTCGGCTACCCGCTCGCATACTGGATTTCGACGCTGCCCGAACGTCGCGCGAATCTGGTGATGATTCTCGTGCTGATTCCATTCTGGACCTCGATTCTCGTGCGCGTGGCGGCGTGGATCGTGATTCTGCAAAGCGAAGGGCTGGTGAACAAGGCGTTGATCGGCAGCGGGCTGCTGCATGATCCGCTGTCGTTGCTGTTCAACCGCACCGGCGTCTACATTTCGATGACGCATATTCTGCTGCCGTTCATGATCCTGCCGCTCTATAGCGTGATGAAGTCGATCCCGCCGACCTATCAGCGCGCCGCGGTCTCGCTCGGCAGCCATCCGTTCGCCGCGTTCTGGCGCGTGTACGTGCCGCAAACCTATCCGGGCATCGGCGCGGGCGCGTTGCTGGTGTTCATTCTGGCGATCGGCTATTACATTACGCCGGCGTTGCTGGGTGGACCGAACGATCAGATGGTCAGCTACTACGTCGCGTACTACACCAACGTGACGATCAACTGGGGCATGGCGTGCGCGCTCGGCGGCTTGCTGCTCGCCGCGACGCTCGTGCTGTACGTCATTTACGGGCGCTTCACGCGTTCGTCATTGAGCCTCGGCTGAACGGAGTCATTGCAATGAAACTTGCCAAGCCATTGTTCGCGCCGCATACGTCGTGGGTGGAGCGCGTCTGGTATTTCGCGCTGCGCGGTCTCGCCGTGCTGACGCTGCTGTATCTCATCTTGCCGGTGCTGGCGATCGTACCGCTGTCGTTTTCGTCGAGCACGTTCCTGGTGTATCCGATTCCGGGCTGGTCGCTGCGCTGGTATCAGAACCTGATTGCATCCGACGAATGGCGCATGGCCGCCAGGAACAGCTTTATCGTCGCGCCTTCGGCGACGGTGGTCGCGACCGTGCTCGGCACGCTGGCGGCAATCGGCCTGACCAAAGCGAATTTCCGCGGCAAAGGGTTGCTCATGGCGATCCTGATTTCGCCGATGATCGTGCCGGTGGTGGTGGTCGGCGTGGGCATGTATCTGTTCTTTGCGCCGCTTGGACTGGCCAATACGTATATCGGCCTGATTCTCGCGCATGCGTCGCTCGGTGTGCCGTTTGTCGTGACCACGGTTGCGGCGACGTTGCAGGGTTTCAACTACAACCTGGTGCGCGCGAGTTTGTCGCTGGGTGCGAATCCGGTGAAGACGTTTTTCCGCATCACGTTGCCGGTCATCGCGCCGGGCGTGATCTCGGGCGCGCTGTTCGCGTTCGCGACTTCATTCGATGAAGTCGTCGTGACCCTGTTCCTCGCGGGCGCGGATCAGACTACGCTGCCCCGGCAGATGTTTACCGGCATTCGGGAAAACATCAGCCCGACCATCGCCGCGCTGGCGACCATTCTGATTATCTTTTCGACCAGCCTGTTGCTGGCGCTCGAGTGGCTGCGTGGGCGAAATGCAGCACGGGCGGTCAGGGCTTGATTGCATGCAGTGCAATCGGAAGACCGCCCTTATTCGAGATGCATCATAAACAGCAAATTGTCGGTGTTATTCTAAGATTGTTCCCATTCCCTGCGTATCTGCGTCTCTTCATACTCGTAGGCGTCGATAAGAAGATGCGCTCGTCGCAGAGAATCAATGAAACACCAGCTAACGGTGCTTGTGTGCGCGCTGGCCTTGACGGCCTGCGCGGACCACGCCGCGCGTGAACGACTCGGCATCGAAGATGCCACATTGCTGAAAACCGGTTTCGGCGCTACGCAGGACGAAGCCGCAGGCGCGGTCAACGCGCAATGGGTCAGCACCTACGCACCCATCGCAAGCAGTAATACGGCGCTGGCCGGCCTGCAGACGCGGCTCGACCGCCTGCCGGGCGATAAGAACAGCTATTTTTACGCCAAAGCACAATGCTGGATCAATGCCGCCCAACAGGCGCGGCAAGCTAATGACCGTTGGGGATTCGTCGAGGAGGCAATCGGCCAGGCGGCCACCATCACAATAGGCCTCGAGAACGGCGCGCCGCTATCCGCTGCCAATCCCGCACTGCGCACCGTATCCACGGTGCGCCCCGATCTGTGGAAGATCGTCAATACCATCAAGGCGGATCCTGCGGTTGCTCAATGCCCGCAGGCACAGCAGCCGCTCGCGTGCGCCGAAGTCGAACTCGCGCAAGCCGGGCATGATGCATGGCGCCGCAGCTTCACCAACGCCGAGAAACGCTTGCCCGAGGTGCAGGACAACTTGCGCCAGTCGGCGCAAAGAGCGCTGCAATGCAAGCAGGCGCTTCAGGCGCCCGCATCCATGTCCGCGCCAGAGCAAGGTTCTGTTGCCAAACCGCAGCAAAAGATCACGCTGAAGGCCGATTCCCTTTTCCGTTTCAACGGCGGCGACGAAGCCGCCATGCTGCCCGCCGGCAAGCGCCAGCTCGACGACGTGGCAACAGGTCTGAACAACGCTCCCGCGCTGCATGAACTGAAGATCACCGGCTACGCCGACCGCCTCGGCGACAAGTCATACAACCTCGGTTTGTCCATGCAGCGTGCACGGACGGTCGAGCGATATCTACGAGCGCATGGCGTGAGCGTGCCGATCACTGCGCAAGGCAGAGGCAGCGCGAATCCGCTGGTCGACTGCCGCCGAACAAAGCGCGATGCCCTGGTGAAATGCCTCGCGCCGAATCGCCGCGTCGAGATCGAACTTGTCGCGGCGCGTTCCTAGTGTGTCCTTGCATCTAACACGATCCTGCGTTCCGGCGCGCGAACAAGAGCGCGCAGAAGGTCGATCGTTTCGACAAGTCCGTGTCGTACCACCATTCGCCACGGGCCATTGTGCCGCACACATTCGTGCGTCCTCAAGCTTGGCGCTGACATCAATCGGCGTCTTAACGCGTGTGTTCAGAAGGAATAAGAAATATGTCAACTATTCTGGTTATCGACGACCATCCGGCGTTTCGCATGGTCATCAAAATGCAACTCATGCAATTGCTTGGCGTGGAAGAGGTGATCGAAGCCGATAACGGCCAGACCGCAGTGGAAATGGCCCGGGTGCACACCCCGGAACTCGCCATACTGGATCTCGATATTCCGCGCATTAGTGGACTCGATGTGATCCCCCGCCTCAGGCTCGTTCATCCGCCCATTCGGGTGATGGTGCTGTCGGGCCACGACCCGGCCACGTTCGCGCCGCGCGCGATGCGCTCGGGCGTCCACGGTTTCGTCGGCAAGTCGCAGGAAATGAAAGAGATCATGCGCGGCGTGGAGGCGGTGCTGGCCGGCTATACCGTGTTCCCTGTGACGGCCAATGGGTCCGGCATGGTGGCCGCTGTCGGCGCGGGAGGAGAAGAGCAGAGAATCGGACTGCTGTCGGACAAAGAACTCGTGATTCTGCAGATGCTGTCGAAGGGCATGTCGAACAAGGCGATTGGAGACGCCCTGTTCATCAGCAATAAAACCGTCAGCAGCCACAAAACACGCATCATGCAGAAGCTCGCTGTCAAATCACTCGTTGAGCTGATCGATCTGGCGAGGCGTTGCCGGATCGCCTCCGTGCAATGAAGCCCGTTGGCGCGACGAAGCAGGCCGGGTTTGCCGGCGACCCTCATCTGCTTCAGCAGAAAGCACTGGAACTAGCGGGCGGCGACCACGTTACCGCCCGGCGTCTGCTCGAGATGATTGCGCAAACCGATCGAACGGCACTCGCCGCGTTGCGCGACAGTTTCCGGACCGCTTCGTGGGATGGCGTGGGCAGCGCGGCGCATCGCATCGCGGGATCGGCGCGCATGCTGGAATGCCACGAGGTGTTCGCGCTGCTGACGCGACTGGAAGCGGCGGCGCGTGGGCGCGATATCGTACTCGCAACGGCACTTCTGCCGCATGTGGCCGACGCGCTCGGGGAGCTCGGTGCATCGATCGGGAAGGCGCTGACCAGTACCGACTAGCCTGGACCCGCGAGTGTTTCGTCGCCGGGTTGCGCTCAGTCCACGCCGCCGGAGCCGACTAGCAGAAACCGATCGTGGACGCCGTTCGGAACTGCTTGCACCGACGCCGTAGCCGGGAAAGAAGCTGCATCCCGATACCACCGGTATCGCGCGATGACCTTGGGTACATAGTTCAGGGTTTCCGCATACGGCGGTATCTGACCACCGTATTTCTGGACGGCACCTTCGCCGGCGTTATAGGCCGCGAGAGCAAGCGGAAGCCCGCCGAACTGGCGCATGAGCGCTTTCAGATAGCGCGCGCCCGCCGCGACGTTCTGGCGCGGATCGAACAGATCGGACGCGCCGTGCCGCGCACCCGTGTCGGGCATCAACTGCATGAGGCCGGTCGCGCCTTTGGGCGACACGGCTTGCGGATTGCCTCCGGACTCCACATCGATCACCGCCATCAGCAGCGCGCTGTCCACATCGGCGACGCGGGCGGCCTCGTTGATGATCGGCGAGAGCGCCATGACACGCGATGCGACCGAGGCGGACGTTTGCCGCACCACGTCGTTCAATGCCAGGCCGCCCGACTGGATCACGACGGACTGCCGGCCGGCGTCGCCGGCTGCCGCAAGAGGCGCCACCGGCGCCGCGCGCGCCGGCAGCACGGCGGTATCACCACCGCTCGTCATTCCCCCAATCATCATGACCACGCCTCGCGAACGGCGTTGGCGTGCATGGGTGGCGTCGGCGGCCCGAGCGTCGAGCGATACATAGGCACTTGTCGCGATCAGGACGCCGGGCAGCAGTGTCCGCACCGAGGCCATGCAATACCGCGTTGCCACGGCACCTGCCAGCACAGCCAGTCCGCCTTTAACGCCACGCGACATCAATTGCCTGTCGGGTTCGGCGAGTCGTTCAAGGCTGAAGCCCTGAGCGGCGACTGCATGCGCACCATCGCCTCCGAATCCAGCGAGATTGGCCAGTGGCCGGTCGCGATACCGTCCGCGAGTTTGACCTTGCAGAGATAGTCGCCATTTTTCGGATCGCCGTACGGGTCCTGAGTCACGTTGGCCGGCTCGCGAGTCAGAATGCCGCCTGTACCGATAGCGCCGATAACGTTGGCGGCGTAATAGATCACCTTGTTCACCAGCGGCACGTACATGTCGTAGCAGTAGTGCACGTGGATCTTCAGCAGGTTGGCGTCCTGAATGTTCATGCGCGACATTGCACCCGGTGGCACAGAGGAATCGCGATACATCAGCGAGTCGTTGGGTATTTCCGAATAGGTTGCCGCCTGGTCCGCGTAGTAACGGGGCCGCGAATAGTCCTGAATGGCCGCCGGGGTAGGATTGAGGACGGTGATGCTGCTGAATCTGGCCGCGTCGGTTTGAGCGCTGGCGAGCGCCGCTGCGACGCCCTCGGCATTTGCCTGATGCGCGTAAAGAGGTGCGAGTCCGCGTGCGAGCCCGTTGCGCATCGACTGCATCGAGCCGTGATTGACCGCGCCTTCGCGGGCGGCCTCCAGTGCGGCCACATCCAGGGTCGACTTTGCCTGATACAGCAACACGAACTGCAGGATGCCAAAACAGACGAACAGCAGCACGGGCGCGATGATGATGAACTCTGTCATCGACTGACCCGACTGCGAGGTCCTGCGTGCGTTGCCGGTCAGTCTCGTGCGGCGGCTCGGAATTTGCTGCAATTTCAGATCGGGAGGGTTCACGAGGTTGCCTCGAAAACAAGGGAATCGCCGACAGCCAGTCCATGCCGGCGCGCCGAGTGGGCCGGCATCTCCAGGGTGTGGGTTGCGCGCAGGCTGAACAACATGCGCCGCCTGGGTACGTCGTGATGGATCGCGACAACGCGTTGCCGCCGGTCGAGAAACAGCACGTCGATGGCAAAGCGCATGCCGAACGTGTGGACCGATCCGCAGCGATCGAGCAGCAGTGCTTCGCCGGACGCCAGCGCGGCGCGGCCCAGCAGACCGCGCATGCATTCCCGCGCGGTTTCGGTGATCGACACTTCCACGCCGATGTCGTGCCCACGAACGTGAAGGCGCGCCCGCTTCACAGCAAACCCTCCTGCACGAATTTCATCGCAATCGGGAATCCCAGCACGATAAAGGTGATCGGGAAGATAAAGAACAGAAGCGGGAACACGAGTTTCACCGGCGCTTCCATTGCCTGCTTCTCGGCACGCTGGAAACGTTCCGAGCGGCGCTGTTCGGACTGAAAGCGCAACGACTTCGCCAGTCCCGAACCCATGCGTTCCGCCTGAACAACTGTGCCCACCAGATTCGTGACCTCCTTGATGCGCAGCCGGTCGTCGAGGCGGCGCAGTGCTTCCGTGCGGTTCAACCCGGACTTGAGATCGCGTAGCACGTGTTCGAGCTCCCGGCGCAACGGACCCTCCGGGCCTTTTTCAACGGCCTTCTGAATCGCACCGTTGATATTCAGGCCGGCTTCGACGGCGAGCGTCAGAAAGTCGAGATAGATCGGCAGATGCCTGAGAATCTGAGCGACGCGGCGGCGGCGCACATCACGTGTCCAGATGCGCGGATAGAAGTAGCCGAGTGCGGCGACGAGGATCAATATCAGCACCGAAAACATGCCAAGCGCCAGCATGAGCAACAGCGTAACGAGCGAAGCGAGAATCGAAGCGATGATGGACAAGGCGATGAACTGACGCGCGTTCATCAGGAACGTGAGCGAGGTCAGCCGCAATTGCAGATCGGTCTTTTCCACCAGCTTCGCGCTAAACGAGTTGCCGAAATGGTGAACCACGAAATTGACGAGCGGCCACAGCGGCCGGAGCGACTTCGGCAAGGGGTCGAGGAAGAGACGGTCCTCCTCGGGCACGGCACCGGCGAGACCGTTGAGCGACCGGTAGCCGACGGCGATGAATGCGATCAGGCCGAAGCTGACCAGAAAGGCAATGAATAGCAGCATAGGTCACACGTCGATGTTGGTGATCCTGGAAATCCAGAAGTAGCCGAGGCACTCCATCACGCCGATGACCGCCAGCGTGGCCCAGCCCACCGGCTCGCTGAAAAGCGGCGCCATTGCCTTGGCTTCCATGAAACGCAGTACGAGCATCAGAAAGAGCGGCAGACAGGTCATCACGATGCCCTGCATGCGGCCTTGTGATGTCAACGCCCTGATCTTGCCTTCCATCTGCAGCTTTTCGCGCAAGGTGCGCGCAACGGACTCGAGCGCTTCGGCCAGATTGCCGCCCACTTCGCGCGCGATCGTGACGGCCGCGGTCATCATCAGCAGGTCGGGAATCGGAATGCGTTTTTCGACGTTTCGCATGGCGATGTCCAGATCGATGCCGAGGCGGATTTCACGCATCAACAGGTCGAATTCCTGTGAGATGGGTGGCGCGGTCTCGTAGACGACAGCTTCGAGCGCCGCGGGAAAGCTTGCGCCGGCGCGCAATGCGCCGGACATCATCAGCAACGCGTCCGGCAACTGTTTCTCCAGCGCCTCGATGCGCTTCTTGCGCATGCGCTTGAGGTATTTCTTCGGCAGCATCATGGCGATCGGCACGGATGCCAGCGCGAACAGAATGCTGTGGCTGAACAGAAAGACGATGACCGGCAAGCCGACCATGACAACCATGCTCCACGCCGCGGCCTTCTGGCGGTTGACGAACACGAAGGCGTCGGCGAGCGACGATTCGATTTCGCCCGCCATCTGGCGCGAGCCGGCCCTGAGCGTGGAGGTGCCCATGCGCGAGAGCAGAAAGATCAGGAACAGGCTGCCAAAGAATGCCAGCGCGAGAATAAGGGGAAGACTCATGACCGGCCGCCCTTATTCGATGCGCGTGAAGATGTCGGTATTCACCGGAATGCGCCTGCGAATCAACTCCTGATAGAAATCGGGCACATAGGCGGTGGGGACGAACTTGCCCTGAATCTTGCCGTGCTCGCTGAAACCTTCTTCCTTGAAGACGAAAACGTCTTGCAGCGTGATCACACCCGATTCCATGCCGCTCACTTCGGTGACGTGCGTGACGCGGCGCGAGCCGCAGGAAAAGCGCGATTGCTGCACGATGAGGTCGACCGCAGAGCAGATCTGTTCGCGAATGGCCTGCACCGGAAGATCGAGACCCGCCATGAGCGTCATCACTTCGAGCCGCGCGATACAGTCGCGCGGCGTGTTGGCGTGCGCCGTGGTGAGCGAGCCGTCGTGGCCCGTGTTCATGGCCTGCAACATGTCCAGCGCCTCGCCGCCGCGGCACTCGCCGATCACGATCCGGTCCGGCCGCATCCGCAGGCAGTTTTTTACGAGGTCGCGTATGTGTATGGCGCCTTTGCCCTCCATGTTGGCCGGGCGCGCTTCGAGCGAGACGAGGTTCGGCTGCGACAGTTGAAGTTCGGCGGCGTCTTCCACGGTGACGATGCGCTCGTCGTCGGGAATGTAGCTCGACAGCACGTTCAGCAAGGTAGTCTTGCCCGAACCCGTGCCACCCGAGATGACGATGTTGGCCCCTTCCTTGACCGCCGTGTGAAGGAACTCCAGCATGTCCGGCGACATTGAGCCGAACCTGATCAGGTCTTCGCCGCCGAGTTTCTGCCTGGAGAATTTCCGGATCGTGATGCTGGGGCCTTTCAGCGCGAGCGGGGGAATCACGGCGTTCACCCGCGAGCCGTCGGACAGACGGGCGTCGACCATCGGCGAGCTTTCGTCGATACGGCGGCCGATAGGCGCAACGATTCGCTCGATGGCGCCGAGCACCGCGCGGTCGTCGGTGAAGATCACGGGCGAACGGGTGAGCTGACCGTTCTGCTCGATGAAAATTTCGTTGTGGCAATTGACCATGATTTCCGACACCGTCGGATCCGCGATCAGCTCTTCGAGCGGTCCGAGTCCGATGATTTCGTCGAACACGCTTTTCTTCAGCGCGCTGAGCGGAATGTCGGCAGTGTGGAAGCTGGCGTCGTGATTCAGAATGTCGTCGAGCGCGGCGCTGACAGTCTTGCGCAGTTCGTCCTCCTCCATGCGCGCAACATTCAGACGACGCAGGTCGAGTGCCGCGATCACCTTCATATGCGCCTGTTTGCGCAGTTCGATACCGAGCGGGCTGTTGATCGGCGCGACAGGCAACGGCGCCGCGGCGGTTTTTTTCACCTGGGGGGGCGGCGTGCGCGGCGGCACTTCGGCCGCGCGCTGGGTTGGCATGGCGATGCTCTCGTGCCGTGCCGGCGCGTAGTGGCCGGCAGGCGCTGCATTGCGCTCGACCGCAGGTGGGTGGAACGGCTCCGGCATTGGTTGCACCTGAGCCGCAACGGCAAACGAAGGCTCAATGTGCGCGGACGCAGGGGCTTGCAGCGGCCGCGCAACTGGCGTCGCAGCGTGGCCGGCATGCGCCGTTTCAGACGACGGCTGGGCCGCCTGCTGTCCATGCTGTGCATCCTGAGGCTGCGGCTGGGCGGCGACTGCGGCACGAACGATTCTGATCGTGGTCACGCCGACTTCGATCTGGTCTGCCTCGGTCAACGGGCCATAGCGGGTGATCGCCGTACCGTTGACAAGCGTGGCCGCAATGCCACCCTGGTCCTCGATGTAATAGGCGTTGTGTTCTCTGACAATGCGCGCCTGCAGCTTGCCGATCAGCAGGCCCTTGACAATCACGTCGCAGCTCGCGTCCTTGCCGATCGTACAGCCCTGTTCGACCTGAAGTGTGCGAACGGGCGCATTGCGCGCGTGTACCTGAAGATTGAGCATGGTGCTTCTCCGCTGGAGTCCGTTCAGTTGTTCGACGTGCCGAGCACGCCGATTTGCTGCTGCGGCACCTTGCCGTTCGAAGCGGGTTGCATCGGGTCATGAGCCGGCATGGCTTGCGCATGCTGCGGGTCGTTCAGCATGCGCAGCGCCTCGGCGACACCTGCCGGCGGCGTGCTGGCAGGCGGCGGTGATGGCGGCAGTTGCGCCGGCGCGCCGGCGGCCTGCGTCTGGGCCGGCGCTTGAGCGGAAACGGGTGCCGCTGCCTGGGCCGGGATCTGGGCCGGAACATAGGCTGGCGTTTGAACTGACGCCGCGAGTGGGGTCGCCGGACCTTCGGCACCCGCCACAACCGGCGCGCTTGCCTGCGGCTCGGCCGGCACTTGCGGCGTGCTGCGAACCGGCGTGGGAAGCAGCGCAGGCGTCGGCACGATCGGCTGACGCGGCGTGGTGACGTGCTTCGCCTTGTCCTCGTCTGCGACAAGCGGGTCCGTGTTGCCATACTCCTTGCGGAAGTTCTCATCGAGCTTGTCGGCACGCGCGAGCAAATCCGTATTGGGCGAAAGTTCAGGATCCGAAATGACCGGCGTCACGAAAATCACGAGATCGCTTTTCTTCGCGCGGAAGCGGTCCGAGCGGAACAGCTGCCCGATGATCGGCACCTGGCTGAGAAATGGCATGCCATTGGAATCGTTGGCCGCGTCCGCGCTGACCAGTCCGGAAATGGCGAGCGTCTCGCCGGCCCGCATGGAGATGTCCGAACTCGTGTTGCGAGTCAGGAAGCCCGGCATGCCGGCATACGTCACCGATGGGTCGATCTGACTGATCTCCGTGGTGAGATGCGCGGAGATGATGTTGTTCGCATCGACAACCGGAACGATGCTCAGCTTGATGCCGTAGTCCTTGTATTCGATGCTGGTCGTGCCGAGCGCGCCCGACTGCGGAATCGGCACCTGGCCGCCCGCCAGAAAACTCGCCGTGCCGCCGCTCTTCGTATTGAGTTCGGGCGCGGCGAGCACATACGCATCGCCGTTTTCTACCGCGAAGTTGATTTGCGAGGTGATGTTCGAAGCAATGCCGGCGAGAAAGTAGCTCGTGCCGGCCGTGATGGCTTTGGCGGCGCCCGTTGCGACGCTCGCGGCACCGCCGATCTGCGGACCTCTGAATGCGCTGTCCCAGGCAATGCCGAGATTGCGCTGGCCGGTGCGGGTCACTTCCATGATCTGCACCTTGAAGTGGACGGTCTTGCGCAGCGCGTCGCCTTCGTCGAACGTGGTGGTGTCGACCACGTTCTTCATCTCCTGCGTGGCCGCCTTGACGGTGCCCGCCATGTCGCGGTGGATGACGCCGGACAGCACGATATTCGAACCGATCGCGTCGATGCGCAGCCCTGCGACGGACCTGAGCACGGCGCGCAACTGTTCCAGCGAAGCATTGACTTCCGCTTTGGCGATGCGCACCGTGGTTTGCAGCGCAATGCCCTTGTCGTTCCACACCACGAGCGAGGTGATGCCGTCCTGTTCGCCGAGCAGCATCAGGCTGCCGTCGACCACATTCGCGGTGAGCAGCTTGCCGTTGCCGATGGCGATGCGTTTGATGGTGCCGGGAATGTGCAGGATCCGCACTTCGCCACGGAACATTTCGAGCACACGGGTGCTCGCCGACGGGCTGTCCGTGGCCGCGGTGTAAGCGGCATGAGCGGCTTGCGCGGTTTGTGCCAGCGCTGCCGGCGCGGCCTCGCACAACAACATGCCGACGAGGACGGATGGCAGGACCCGGCGGCGCAATGGCGCTGCATTGTTTTTGACTTTCATGGTGTGAAACCTGGGCTCAGTACTTTAGTTCTGCTTCGACGTGCTGGGCGCAGCGGCCTTCTGCAGCTGTCGGGCGATGGCGTTGGCCTGCTCATAGAGGCTCGGTTGACGCTGCGGCGAAGCGGACGCCGATTGACCCGCATCGGCCGGCGCGGGCGCCTGCGGCTCCTGGGCAGGCGCACTGGCCGGGCCTTGAGAGACGATGACGTTGGTGCTATTTGCGCCGCCGCCCGAAATCACTTCGACCGTTTGGGGCGCAGGGCCGGTGCCGCCGGTGACCCGGCCGCGAGCCGGGTCGATGAACACGTCGCTTTCCTGAGCCAGGGACGGGCCGTCCGCCCCTTTGTCTTCCGAGTTGCGCAAGATCAGTCGCAGACCGCCGATCTTCTGTGCAAGCGCGACGCGCGCCACGTCGTCCACCGGAATTTCCAGCGTGACGGTGGTGTAGCCCATGCCCGCCTGCCGGCTCATGGCACTGCTGTTGGCATTGGCCTGGTCCTGCTGGGCGGCCTCGCCTGCGTCGCGCGGGCGCATGTCCTCGCCGGTGGCGAGAACCAGCACGTTCGGCATGACCAGTTGCGCCACTTTCTTTTCGTCGGAGGTGTGGTCTTCGTGGAACACCTTGCCGACCCAGTACACGTCGACGTGATTGCCGGGACGGAGCAGCAGGGCCGTGGCGTTGACCGTGTCGATTTCGACCGTGAGCGCGCGCGTGCCAGGCCGCAGGACGTCTGAAAAGTCGCGGCCGCGCAGCGCGTCGATGTCGCCGGCGCGCAAAGGCAGGCCGCGCCGCACCGGTTTCACGAGATGTGACGAGCGATATTGTTCGAAGTTGTCTGCGCGGATCATGTCGTCGTAGACCAGATCGCCTGCAATCTCGCGGGCAACAAAGTCGCCGCTGGACAGGGGCGTACCCACGGGAACGTCCTGTGCGGGCACGACGACTGTCACGCCCGCGCGCACGCGATGCGCGTCCATGTCCGCCTTGAGTTTCTTCTCGCGGTCGTTGAGGTATTTGTACAGGAGGAATGTCAGGCCGCCTGCAACCAGTACGGCGAGGAACAGCAGTACCCATGAATTCGCGAGGAGCGAGCGGAATTTTATTTTCTTAAGCATGACTGATCGACCGTTGCGGGTCAGGGAAGCGAAAGGGTGAAGCTATAGGCGCTGAAGAACGACTTGAAGCTCGAGAGGAGAGCGGCGACCGGCGCTATGGCGTTGCTGTCCGCCACCACCAGCGCGCCGACGAGAACGGTCGTGACCACGAGATACTCCGCATAGGCCTGGCCGCGCTGCCGGCTGCGTCGCGTCGCAAAGGAAGAAACAAGTTCTGCTTTTGACATTTCAACGGTTCCTGATTGCATTGACGACTGCGGCCGTTCTGCCGCCGTGATCCGAAAAACTGACATCCACACTGTCCGCGCCGTGTTGCATGGCGAATGCAGTGCCTTGCGCGGCGCGGTTGCCGGTGGACTGATAATCCGGTTGGCGGCCGACGTTCACCCAACCTTGCGCGGCGAGACTGTTGCGATATCGCTGTGCATTCCATTGCGGATTTCCCGGCATATCGAGGAGCCAGGTGCGGCCCGTCTGGCCGGGATCGTGGCTTTCGACGTCCGAGAGGATCGCGCTTTCTTCTGGCAGCGGAACGGCGGAATCGGGAATCCGGTGGTCCGCCTGATCGCTGCCGAGGCGCACCACGCTCATGAGCCCACGAGTGTGATCGCCCTCGGGTTGAGGCGGGATACTGAGTATGTACAGGCAGTGATCGTCCAGCGCGCTGAGCAGTAGTCCGGAGGAATTGGTGCGGCCTTTCGCCGGCACGTCTTCGCGAATCCAGAAATCACGAAACGCCCTGGATACGTCTTCAGTCGTTCCGGAGAACTGCATGCCCACCACCGACGTGGGCACGCCGTTCACGATCATGTCGCGCCCGATAGCCTGGACGCTTTGTGGCTGCACGGGTGTTTTGTTGCACGCATTGGCTGCCACCGCGTTGCCGGTGAAAAGCAACGCGCTGCCGAGGCATGCGCCACGCGCCAGGTGATAGGCATATTTCATTGTTTCAGACGGTTTGCGGGTACGACGTCTTGCTGAACGCGGCCAAACTGCAACGACGTGATCTCCGGCGCGTACTTCTGCAAGCCTTGATAGCCGCCTGGCGGAACGAGCACGGCATTGGCGGCCGGCACCGCCTGGCTGAACAGAGCCTTGTTGCTGGCGGAGCCGTCCGGCATCCAGCTGTTGGTCATCAGCACATTGGTGTCCGAGAACGCGAGGCCGCTGAACGCAGGAAGAGCGGCGTCTTTCGGCCAGAATCGCTTGAGCACGTCGCTGTTCCCGCCGACTGACAGGCTGAGCGTGCCGGATCGCATCGTGCTCGTCGGCAAACTCAGGTGGGCGAGATACTGGCCACCGGTTGCAGTGGGTACGGCCCACTGGGAGAGGGCAGTGCCGTTCAGGCTGCTGGCGGGATCGGCGGCCACGCCCGTGCTGACCGCGATATCGGACGACGAGGCGAGCAAGGGATTGCCACCATAGTCGCGCCACATGGCCGGCTGGGAGGCGGGCAGTTCATTCTGTTTGAGATCGGTGCCTGAAATCGGCGAACCGTCGTTTGCCATCAGGCGCTGCATCACTTCGCGCTTGAGTTCGGTATCGAGCTTGCTCGCCGAGAGTGCGGCGCCGCCATATGTGCCCGACCAGCCCTCCGTGGTGCCCGGATCACTGGCGAGATTTTTCGTGGCGTCGCCGTCCGACCACACCGTGCGTTCCCATGCGAGGTAACGCGAGGCCATCAGCGTTCGGTGACGGATGTCGTTGAACTTGCCGAGCATGGCGATGGCGAGCAACAGCACGCTCATGACCAGGGTCATGGAAACGAGGAACTCCACCATAGCCTGACCGGACTGCCCGCTGTTTCTCATGTCGATTCGCTTCATGGTTTCTGCACCTGCGTTGCTGCGGACATCTGGCTTGCTTGTGCGGCAGCGCGCTCTTCGTCGCTGACCGGTGCAAGTCTCGCTTGCCAGTAGGGGCTGAAGAGGCTCGGATACTCGGTGGCGTGATCCGCGCGCGCCCATTGGCTGCCGTTCAGCAAGCCGCCCATGATCGAGCCGCCAATGGAGGTCTCGTCTGGCCGCACAAAATAGGCATTGGCGCTGGAGAGCGCGCGCATTGCCCCGCCTGCCGCATTGTCGGCAACCGCCATTCGCCCGCCGCCCTGCAGGCCTATGGTCTTCACCAGCGTGTCGCTATTGCGCGTGACTTCGATGGTGATGCGTGGCGCCTCGCTGCCAGGGCGGGCGCCGTTGACTTCCTGATAGGGCAGCAAGCCGCCGTTAGCCGGGTCGAGCGAGGGGCCGGGGCCCACGGAGAACTGGTGGGCCATCGCTTCGGGCACTTGCCATCCCGGTGTCAGGCTGCCCTGGTAACCGAAGTTGAAGTAGCCGCCGTAGCCTTGCCAGTCCTGCCACGCGGCGAAGGGCGGATTCGTCATGAAACTGGTGATGTTGCCGTTGGCGCTACCGCCGGAACCGGCTACGTCGCCGAATGTTTCGAGACAACTCACGTTCAGTTGCGCAGTGCTCGCGTCGATGGATTGCCAGCCGGACTTGTCGCTGCGTAATTGGGTACCGCCGGCATGCGTGACGTTCACGGTAAACGTGCTATTCGCGCCGCCGCAGATGCGGATGGCCGTGTCGGTCAATTGCTGGAAGTTGGGCGCGACGCTGCGATTCGAATTGCGGTTCTTGACGAAGCCGTCCAGCGTGCCTGGGGCCGTCACCACATCGGCGAATTCATCCGCTCCGAGCGTGCCCGCGGGAATGACCGTGGCCGTGTAGGAGGTCCACGCCGCGAGCTGCGCCGCGTTGCGCGAGCCGGTGAAATATCCGCTTGTGACGTGCGTGTCGGGCTGATTGAGTTGCGCGACCGTATCCGCGGTGTCAGGGACCGTGGTGATCACCGCCGCATGGTAGTTCGCCTGCGCGACGCTCAATGCACGGTTGAGCGAGCCAATGTTTCTCGCCACGGTTGGCAGCAGTGCGTCCAGCGCTGCGCGCACCGGCGCGATGTCGTTTTTGCCGAGCTGTTTAGGCGTGCTCCATTGAGCCGGGTGATCCGCCAGTGAATCGACCGCTTCGTCGAGTTCCGATAGCGAGTAAGTGGCGTCGAGCTCGTCGATCCACGACTTCAGTGCGACCACCTGCGCGGCGGTGACCTGATTGGCGATCATGGCGCGGTTGGTGTACGCGGAGAAGTTGTAGTCGCGTGCCTGCAGGACGGCGGCGCTATAGGCGGCGGCGTCGGCAGTGTTCTGAAGTTTGATTTTGGCACTCGTCATCTGGAACGAGTTGAATGCCACATACAGACCGATACAGCCGGCCAGAAGAAAAATCAGTGCAGGGACCAGCGCCTGCCCGCTAGCGCCGGCGACCCTGACCCTGCCCTTGCGGGCAGAGCGTTTCATTATGGATATCGCTAATCTGAAGAGATTAGTTGCCCGTGTTGTTGCTGTCGTTATACGTACCCATGTTCTTCGTGTGGTTGGCGTTGCTCGTTGCCGTGTTCGCGTTGGTCTGCGCCGTCGAGATATTGCTCTTGGCGTCCTGACCGGACATTTCGATCGCGAGGCCGGAGGTCTGGTTACGCAGCGTCTGGCCGAACAGCGAATACACGCCGATTGCCGACACGGCGATCAGGGCGACGATGATGATGTATTCGGTCATGCCTTGACCGAGTTGCTTATTTTTGCGACGGATTTGAGAAATTTTCATAGTCTCTTACTTGAAAAAAGGTTAAGTGGACGATCTGGTAGTGCCTGGACACGACTTTGCGACCTCTCGTGTCTTGAACAGAAATAAAAAACGCAACCCACCGTTCAAAACCCACGGGCAATGGTGTCGGGCGGAGTATAAGAATCTGTTGACTTCTTAGGGTTGCGAAGTTTATGAGGATCAACGGCGCAATTCCGCATGCGACGCCGCGTATCGGGAGGTGGGTTTGAACCCGCATATCGGGTCGGGTTTCTGCGCGTATGCAAATGCAGGCCTCTATAGCTGCCTTTCTGTCGCGGCGGCGCCACAGAAGTACCGGCAGATGGCTCGGTGTTCAGGCAGCGGAGCTAGCGCAGATTCAAGCTGGCTGCGGCACCTGGATGGGCTATGACTTATCTTGCGTTAATTCGGAAAATTCCTACCTGCATTTCGCGTGCTCTGATTTTTGGGTAAGCGGATTAAATGGTTGATCTTACCTTTGCATGAGAGTGAGACAGACCGGCATCTCATCGGATTATCTGGTTGATGCTTCACCTACTGCTGGTGCATGTTTCCTTCGCTAATTCCAGCAAGAACCCCACACGCCTCAACTTCCCGGTCATCGTTGCAACTCGCTCTCAGTGAAACGAGTTGTTTCTCAAGCGCTTGCAGAGCGGTTATCTGCGACCGCACATGAGAGATGTGATCATCGAGCAAGGCGTTGACGGCGGCACAAGGCTGATGAGGGTCGTCCTGATAGCTCTGTAGTTCGTGAATCTCAGCCAGTGACAGGCCCAGGATTCTGCAGCGACGGATGAAGGCCAGCCCCTCACCATGCTTCTCGGTATAGACACGGTAACCGTTGTCCTGCCGATCAGGCGGCGGCAACAAGCCCTGCTGTTCATAGAAGCGGATCGTCTGTGTTTCGACCCCTACCAACTGCGCCAACTGACCAATGCGCATCAGCCTCCTCCCCAACGGATTCTTTACTCTATTGACCTTATAGTAGCTTTATAGTTTTAAATGGTACCACAACATTGTTCAAGTGGAGTCGTATCATGAGCAAATCCTGTGGTGGCGCCTGTGGCGGTGATGCAACGTCCGCAGCGGATACCGATATACAGGCCTCCTCCGAGGCGCCAGGGAGATGGGTCAGTGTTTATGCCGTGCCGAAGATGGACTGTCCATCAGAAGAACGAATGATTCGCCTAGCCCTGAACGGCTTTGAGGAGATTCGGGCGCTGTCCTTCGACTTGTCGAACCGCCGGCTGAAGGTCGTGCATGACGGCGAGGTCGAGCCCGTCACCTCGAAACTGAAGACCTTGGGGCTAGGCGCCTCGCTTCAGGAAACCGTCGCTGCAAATCCGGAGACCATCAAGGCCGCCGAGTTTTCGGCAGCTTCTGCTAAGCAAGAATCCGGGACCCTGCGCTGGTTGCTCGGCATCAATGCACTTCTGTTCGTGGTGGAAATGACTGCCGGTCTGATCGCCCAGTCCACCGGCCTGATTGGAGAATCCCTGGACAATTTTGCCGATGCGGCGGTGTACGGGCTTGCCCTTTATGCGGTTGGACATAGCGTGAAAATGCAGGTACGTGCCGCGCATCTTGCTGGTGTACTGCAACTGATCTTGGCTGTGGGCGTGCTCGTAGAGGTGGTGAGACGCTTTGTATTCGGTAGTGAGCCTGAATCGCTGGTGATGATGGCTATCGCATTCGTCGCATTGATTGCCAATACCAGTTGTCTGCTGCTCATATCCAAACATCGGGAAGGCGGGGCGCACATGAAGGCAAGCTGGATATTCTCGGCCAACGACGTGGTGATCAACCTGGGGGTCATCACCGCCGGCGCCCTGGTCGCGTGGACCGGTTCCAATTATCCGGATCTGATTATCGGCACCATCGCGGGGGGCATTGTACTTAACGGTGCCAGACGCATTTTGGCGTTGAAGGGTTAAATAATGCTCATTATTGGCAAAAAGCTCTCGCCGTATGCCCTATTGTCCATATCGGGCCTGCTGGCAGCGTCTGATCAGGCTGTAAAGTGGCTGGTGCAGCAATCAATGGCCTATGGCGAGTATGTTTCGGTGACCCCGTTCTTTAACTGGGTGCACCTATGGAACACCGGTGCCGCATTCAGTCTTTTTGCGAATGGTGGAGGCTGGCAGCGCTACTTTTTTATCGGAATCGCGGTAGTGGTCTCGATTTTTCTGATCAAGCTGATCCTTGAAAATCGTCATAAAGGAGAAGCCATCGCTTACAGTCTTATCCTCGGTGGCGCCATGGGCAACCTGATTGACCGGGTCTTTCGCGGCTATGTTGTGGATTCCTTTGATTTCTATTGGCGAGACTGGCATTGGCCGGCCTTCAACCTGGCTGATATTGCAATTGTCCTCGGTGCCTTACTTTTCGTTTCCAGCAGCTTGTTGGGTAAAAAAGCAAACACCAATGCCGAGCCGGATGGATCTGACTGACACCTACGCCTATACAACACCATGACCGAACTTCCCGACAACATCCTTCACCTGCCGCAATACCAAGTACTGGGCTGCAAATCAACCGACGACGAAATGCACTTCCAGGTGGACGTGCCCGATCCCATCGCCTGCGAGGAATGCGGCGTGCAGGGTGAGTTCGTACGGTTCGGCAAGCGTGACGTTCCCTATCGTGATCTGCCCATCCACGGCAAGCGGGTCACTCTCTGGGTGGTCCGCCGCCGATACACCTGCCGGGCCTGCAAGACAACATTCAGGCCCCAGCTACCGGAGATGGTGGACGGATTCCGTATGACACTGCGGCTGCATGAGTACGTGGAGAAGGAATCCTTCAACCACCCCTACACCTTTGTGGCGGCACAGACCGGCCTGGACGAGAAGACGGTGCGCGACATCTTCAACGCCCGCGCCGAGTTCCTGGGGCGCTGGCACCGCTTCGAGACGCCCCGCATCCTGGGCATTGACGAGCTATACCTGAACAAGCGCTACCGCTGCATTCTGACCAACATTGAGGAGCGAACCCTGCTCGACCTGCTGGCCACCCGCCGCCAGGACGTGGTGACCAACTACCTGATGAAGCTGAAAGACCGGCAGAAGGTCGAGATCGTCAGCATGGACATGTGGAACCCCTACCGGGCAGCGGTCAAGGCTGTGCTGCCCCAGGCCCGTATCGTGGTCGATAAGTTCCATGTGGTGCGCATGGCCAACGATGCCCTAGAGAGAGTGCGCAAGGGCCTCAGAAAGGAGCTGAAACCGTCCCAGAGCCGGACTCTCAAGGGAGACCGGAAAATCCTGCTGAAACGCGCTCACGAAGTCTCAGACCGGGAGCGCCTCATCATGGAGACCTGGACAGGCGCGTTCCCGCAACTGCTGGCCGCCTACGAGCACAAGGAGCGCTTCTACGGCATCTGGGACGCCACCACACGGCTCCAGGCAGAAGCCGCCCTGGACGAGTGGATAGCCACCATCCCGAAGGGCCAAAAGGAAGTCTGGAGCGATCTGGTCAGGGCAGTGGGAAACTGGCGCGAAGAGACCATGACCTACTTCGAGACGGACATGCCCGTCACCAACGCTTACACGGAGTCCATCAACCGACTGGCCAAGGACAAGAACCGTGAAGGGCGCGGTTACTCCTTCGAGGTGATGCGGGCACGAATGCTCTACACCACGAAGCACAAGAAGAAGGCACCGACTGCGAAGGTCTCTCCTTTCTACAAGAAAACCATCGGTTACGGACTGCCGGACTTCGCAGAGGAACTCAACTACGGAGTCGATCTATCAACCATCTGAGGGTGGTATCAGATTGATGGGGTGAAGGTGCCCCATCAACCATTAAATCCGTATACCCTGATTTTTAGGGATAGGGCTGACGGTTAGATTTGCACCGCATGAAAAAGCGGGGCTGGCCCGTTAGTCATATTGGGGAATTTATGAATAAGTCGTACATCAGCGTCTGGAATGACGCTTCAGGAACGTGGGTGGCTGCGCCCGAAACTGCCAGGACGCACAGCGGTACGGGCGCTGTATCGTCTTGCACGATTTCGTCCGCAAGTGATTCCGCGAGCCGTCAGGCAGCACCGTTCAAGGCTGCGTTCATGCCGATTGCAATGGCAATAGGCGTGGCGATGCTGCCGGGCACGGCAGCTGCCCAGGCGGTCACGGGGAATGGCGGCCTTGAGCTATGCCCCGCAGGCGTGGGAGGCATAGGGTCGTCGTGGGGACCGTTGTCGAGCGCCGTCGGTATCATGAGCTGCGCGCCTATGGGCGGCGGCGATACTAGCGGCGACGGCATGTCGTTCTCGCTGAATAACGCGGCTTCTACCGACGGTGCGTGGGGTTTCAACAGTGGCCAGATCACTGCCCGCGTAACAGGCTATCAGGATGGCCACCTCGAGCTCGCGGCCGAGAAAGGCATCTATATGGTCAACGATGTCAACATGAGCGGCAATAAGATCAGCTCACTGGCGCCGGGCGACGTATCGTCGAAGAGCACGGACGCGGTGAACGGCTCTCAGGTGTATCAGTACACGCGCTATTTCAAGGCCAATTCGCCGTCGAGCGACCCGTCGACCGACGCCCGCGCGATCGGAACGAGCTCGGTTGCTTCCGGGCCGTCGTCGCTCGCCATTGGCAAGAATTCCAGCGCGTACGGCGCAAACACTTCCGCTATCGGTACCAATTCGGTCGCACTGGGCGCCGGCTCGGTTGCCAGCCGCAATGACGCTGTTTCGGTCGGCTACCTGTCGGCGGACGGTACTTCGCAGTACACGAGACAGATCGTCAACGTGACCGCGGGCGCCGCGGGTACGGACGCGGTCAACGTCAACCAGTTGAATGCGGCGATCGCGAGCGTCAGCGGCGGCGGCAGCGGCGATCTCGCGCCCAACGCCGTGACGTACGACACCTCTGCGTCGACCCTGATCACGCTCAAGGGCGCGAGCGGCACCAAAATCACGAACCTGACGGCCGGCGATATCTCGTCGATCTGGAGTACGGATGCAGTGAACGGTTCGCAGCTGTACCAGACGAACCAGAATGTGACGAACGTCGCCAATAACGTTGCGAACGTATCGGGCAATCTTGCCAATGTGACGAACATCGTCAACAACATCGTGAACAACGGCATTGCGGGCTCACCGCTCGTGGTGACCTACGACACCTCGGCTCGCGACACGGTCACGCTCGGCGGCACGGACCACACGGCGGCGGTCAAGCTCACGAACGTGGCGCCTGGCGACATTTCGTCGGCCTCGAGCACCGACGCGGTGAACGGCGCGCAGCTGTACGCGACGAACCAGAACGTCAGCGCGCTGGCAAGCAATGTCGGTGACATTGTGGTGAATCTCTACAACCGCGGCGCCAAGTACTTCCACACGAATTCCTCGCTGGCCGATTCGTCGGCAATCGGCACGAATGCGGTGGCGATCGGCGGAGCGGCGATCGCGTCGGCGGACAACTCGGTGGCGCTGGGTGCCAACTCGGTGGCGAACCGTGCGAACGCGGTGTCGGTCGGTGCGGCCGGTACGGAACGCCAGATCATCAATGTGGCAAACGGTACGGGTGCGACCGACGCCGTCAACCTGCAGCAGTTGCAGGCAGTGGCTGCAAGCATCAGCAGCGGCGCGGTGACGGGCAGCTTCGTTGCCTATGACGACTCGACCAAGGGCTCGGTCACGCTGAAGGGGGCGAGCGGATCGACGATCACGAATCTGAAGGCAGGTGCACTGACGGCGTCGAGCGTGGATGCGGTGAACGGCAGCCAGCTGTATCAGACCAACGCGAACGTGGCGAACGTCGCCGGCAATCTCGCCAATGTCGCGGGTAACGTGACGTATGTGACCAACACCGTCAACAATATTGAAAACGGTGGCGGCATCAAATATTTCCACGCGAATTCGTCGTTGGCCGATTCGTCGGCAGCGGGTGCGGATGCGGTGGCGATCGGCGGTGCAGCCAATGCTTCGGCAGTCAACTCGGTAGCGCTGGGTGCGAATTCCGTGGCGAACCGTGCGAACGCGGTCTCGGTGGGCGCGCTCAATGCTGAACGCCAGATCATCAATGTCGCGGCGGGCACGCAAAACACCGACGCGGTGAACGTGGCGCAGATGAATACGGCAATCGCCAATGCGTCGATGAGCGGCGGTGGTTCGCCTGACGCGGTTGTTTATGATTCGTCCTCGCACAATATCCTGACGCTGGGCGGCGTCGCGGCTTCGGCCCCGGTTGCGCTGACGAATGTGGCGGCTGGCCAGATCGTGTCGGGCAGCTCCGACGCGGTGAACGGCGGTCAGTTGTACAACGTGGCGAACAGCGTGGCCGCTGCGCTGGGCGCCGGCTCCACGGTCAACAAGGACGGCACGGTTTCGGCGCCGGGTTACACCATCAGCGGCTCGACTTACGGCAATGTGGGTGACGCGCTGAACGCGCTCAACACGGCCGCCGGCGATCTGGTCAGCGCGGCGAAATACGTCAAGGTGGTCTCATCGGCGGCTGCAGCATCGGCAAGCGGTAGCGAATCCGTTGCTATCGGCGGCAACGCAATGGCGACCGGCTCCAACTCGCTGGCGATCGGCGCAGGCGCGACCGCGAAGTACAACAATTCGACGGCGATCGGCGTGAACGCCATCACGGACGCAGCGAATACGGTGTCGGTCGGTGCTCGCGGCGCGGAAATGCGCATCACGCACGTCGCTAACGGTATCAACGACACCGACGCGGCCACGGTGGCCCAACTCAGTGCGCTCCAGTCCAAACTTCTGCAGACCACGCAGCAGAGCAGCGGCGTGAAGTCCTTGCTGCTGGGCGCTGCGGTACCGGTGACGAGCTATATCGCAGTGAGCTCGAACGTGACCGGCGGCGGCAGCACATCCGCTTCGAGCGACCTGAACGCAATGGCTATCGGTCCGGTAGCGGCCGCAACCGGTATCGGCGCGCTGGCCGTAGGCTCGGGCTCCGCTGCCGGCAGCAACGCTTCCACGGCAGTCGGCACGGGCGCGGGCGTGGCCTCGGTGAACTCGACCGCAATCGGCTACAGCGCAACAATCGGCGCCAATTCGGCCAATTCGCTGGCGATCGGTTACAACTCGCGTGCGCAAGCAACCAACTCAATGGCACTCGGCTCATTTGCCAGCGCCACGAGCGCCGGCTCGGTCGTGATTGGGTACAACGCCTTTGTCAACCAGGCCGCCACGAACGGCATGGCACTGGGTCTGAATGCGTCGGTGAGCGCCGCGAATGGCGTCGCGATCGGCTACAACTCGATCGCGGATCGGGCCAACGCTGTGTCGGTGGGCAGCTCGAGCCAGCAGAATCAGATTATCTACGTGGCAGCCGGCACGAACGGCACTGACGCGGTGAACGTCAACCAGTTGTCGGGCGTGACTTCGATCATCGGTGGCGGCGCCGCCGTGAACCCTGACGGCACGATCAAGAAGCCGAGTTTCGCGATTGGCGGCCAGACCTACACCGACGTCGGCTCGGCTATCAACGCGGCGGTATCGGGTGGCACGGCCAACGGCGTGCAATACGATACGTCGGCGCGGACCAAGGTGACGCTCGGCGGCACGGGTGCGACGACCGCGGTGACGCTCTCGAACGTGGCTAACGGCGTGGCGAACAACGACGCAGTCAACGTGACGCAGCTCCAGGCTATGGGCGCGACGATCGGCACCAGCGGTGTGGTGACGAACAGTTTCGTGGCCTATGACGACACGACGCAAGGCAAGATTTCGCTGAAGGGCACGGGCGGCACGACGATCACGAACGTGAAGGCAGGGGCGTTGTCGTCCGCGAGCCTGGACGCGGTGAACGGCAGCCAGCTGTACCAGACCAACGCGAACGTGGCGAACGTCGCGGGCAATGTGGCGAACGTGACCAACGTGGTGAACAACATCACCAACGGCGGCGGCATCAAGTACTTCCACGCCAATTCCACGCTGGCCGATTCATCGGCAACCGGTACGAACTCGGTGGCGATCGGCGGCGCGGCGAGCGCGACGGCGGCCAACTCGGTGGCGCTGGGTGCGAACTCGGTGGCTGGCCGTGCGAACGCGGTGTCGGTGGGCGCGGTTGGTTCGGAACGCCAGATCATCAACGTGGCGAACGCGACGAACGGTACCGACGCGGTGAACCTGCAGCAGTTGCAGGCAATGGGCGCGAACGTCAACAGCAGCGGCGTGGTGACGAACAGCTTCGTGGCGTACGACGACACGAGCAAGGGCAAGGTCACCCTTGGCGGCTCGGGCTTCACGAAGGCAGTGACGCTGACGAACGTGGCGAACGGCGTTGCGAACGCAGACGCAGTGAACATGGCCCAGCTCAAGGCAATGGGCGGCACGATCGACAGTAGCGGCAATGTGACCAATGCATTCGTGGCCTATGACGACACGAGCAAAGGCAAGGTCACCCTTGGCGGCGCGGGTTCGACGAAGGCAGTGGCGCTGACGAACGTGGCGAACGGCGTTGCGAACGCAGACGCAGTGAACATGGCCCAGCTCAAAGCAATGGGCGGCACGATCGACAGTAGCGGCAATGTGACCAATGCATTCGTGGCCTATGACGACACGAGCAAGGGCAAGGTCACCCTTGGCGGCGCGGGTTCGACGAAGGCAGTGGCGCTGACGAACGTGGCGAACGGCGTTGCGAACGCAGACGCAGTGAACATGGCCCAGCTCAAGGCAATGGGCGGCACGATCGACAGCAGCGGCAATGTGACCAACGCATTCGTGGCCTATGACGACACGAGCAAAGGCAAGGTCACCCTTGGCGGCGCGGGTTCGACGAAGGCAGTGGCGCTGACGAACGTGGCGAACGGCGTTGCGAACGCAGACGCAGTGAACATGGCCCAGCTCAAGGCAATGGGCGGCACGATCGACAGCAGCGGCAACGTGACCAACGCATTCGTGGCGTATGACGACACGACGCTTGGCAAGATCTCGCTGAAGGGCACGGGCGGCACGACGATCACGAACGTGAAGGCAGGCGCGTTGTCGTCCACGAGCCTCGACGCGGTGAACGGCAGCCAGCTGTACCAGACCAACGCGAACGTGGCGAACGTCGCGGGCAATGTGGCGAATGTCGCGGGCAATGTGGCGAACGTGACCAACGTGGTGAACAACATCACCAACGGCGGCGGCATCAAGTACTTCCACGCCAATTCCACGCTGGCCGACTCGTCGGCAACGGGTGCGAACTCGGTGGCGATCGGCGGCGCGGCGAGCGCGACGGCGGCCAACTCGGTGGCGCTGGGTGCGAACTCGGTGGCTGGCCGTGCGAACGCAGTGTCGGTGGGCGCGGCCGGTTCGGAGCGCCAGATCATCAACGTGGCGAACGCAACGAACAGTACCGACGCGGTGAACCTGCAGCAATTGCAGGCAATGGGTGCGAACGTCAACAGCAGCGGTGTGGTGACGAACGCATTCGTATCGTACGACGACACCAGCAAGGGTAAGGTGACCCTTGGCGGCTCGGGCTCGACGAAGGCCGTCTCGCTGACCAATGTGGCCGCCGGCGTGGCGAGCGCAGATGCAGTGAATATGGGCCAGCTCAAGCAGATGGGCGCGACTGTCGACACCAGCGGCAATGTGACGAACAGCTTCGTGGCCTATGACGACACGACGCTCGGCAAGATCTCGCTGAAGGGTACGGGCGGCACGACGATTACCAACGTGAAGGCGGGGGCGCTGACGTCCGCGAGCCTCGACGCGGTGAACGGCGGTCAGTTGTACCAGACCAATGCGAACGTGGCGAACGTGGCCGGCAACTTGACGAACCTGACCAACGTGGTGAACAACATCACCAGCGGCGGCGGTATCAAGTACTTCAACGCGAAATCGACGCTGGCCGACTCGTCGGCAACCGGTACGAACTCGGTGGCGATCGGCGGTGCGGCTAACGCGTCGGCAACCAATTCGGTGGCGCTGGGTGCGAATTCGGTGGCGGGCCGTGCGAACGCGGTGTCGGTGGGTGCGGCCGGCTCGGAGCGCCAGATCATCAACGTGGCGAATGCGACGAACAGTACCGACGCGGTGAACCTGTCGCAGCTGCAGGCAATGGGCGCGAACGTCAACAGCAGCGGCGTGGTGACGAACAGCTTCGTGGCGTATGACGACACCAGCAAGGGCAAGGTGACGTTTGGTGGTGCCGGCTCGACAGCGCCGGTGTTGCTGACGAACCTCGCCGCCGGCGCGGTTACCTCGACGAGCAGCGACGCCATCAATGGCTCGCAGCTGTACCAGACGGCCGCCAGCATGGCTGGCGCACTGGGCGGCGGCGCCGCGCTCGCCAAGGACGGCACGATCTCGGCACCGGCCTATGAGATCACCGGCTCCACGTACAACAACGTTGGCGATGCACTGGCTGCCGTCGATACCCAGCTTGGCGATATCAACACGAACTTCTCGACTAACCTGAAGTACGTGAAGATTATTTCGCAGAGCAATGCAGCACAGGCGAGCGGTAGCGAAGCCATTGCAATTGGCGGCAACGCAATGGCGACCGGCTCCAGCTCGCTGGCGATCGGCGCAGGCGCGACCTCGAAGTACGACAATTCGACAGCTATCGGCGTGAACGCTTCCACGGATGCGCCTAACACGGTGTCGGTCGGTGCCCGTGGTGCGGAAATGCGTATCACGCACGTTGCTAACGGTATCAACGACACCGACGCGGCCACGGTAGCCCAGCTCAGCGCGCTCCAGTCCAAGCTTCTGCAGACCACACAGCAAAGCGGTGTGAAGTCGCTGCTGTTGGGTGCGGTACCGGTGACGAACTACATTGCCGTTAGCCAGAACGTGACTGGCGGAGGGTCCACGTCCGCTTCGAACGACCTGAACGCAATGGCGATTGGCCCGCTGGCAGCGGCAAGTGGCGTCGGCGCGCTGGCTGTAGGCGCCGGCTCCATCGCCGGCAGCGATGCTTCCACGGCAGTCGGCACGGGAGCGGCCGTAGGCTCGGTGAATTCGACGGCAATCGGTTATAGCGCGTCGGTCGGTGTCAATTCGGCCAACTCGCTGGCAATCGGCTACAACTCGCGAGCCCAGGCACTCAACTCGCTGGCAATCGGCACGGAAGCGAGCGCCACGAGCGCAGGCTCCATCGCGATCGGCTACGGCGCGTTCCTCAACCCGTCCGCCACGAACAGCATGGCGCTGGGTCTGAACTCGTCGGTGAGCGCAGCGAATGCCGTCGCAATCGGCTACAACGCGGTTGCTGACCGCGCGAACGCGGTCTCGGTGGGTAGCAGCAAGCAGCAGAGCCAGATCATCAACGTCGCGGCCGGTACGGCGAATACCGACGCGGTGAACCTGGGTCAGATGAATGCTGCAATCAATGCTGTTGCCGGCGGCGGCTCGCCTAACGCTGTCGTCTATGACACGTCGGCGCACATGTCGGTGACGCTGGGCAGCGCAGGCACGCCGGTGAAGGTGTCGAACGTGGCCAACGGCGTGGCGAACAACGACGCGGTGAACGTGGCGCAGCTTACGGCTATGGGCGGCACCATCAACAGCAGCGGCGTGGTGACGAACAGCTTCGTGGCGTACGACGACACGACCAAGGGTTCGATCACGCTGAAGGGTGCGAGCGGCACGACGATCACGAACGTGAAGGCGGGCAGCTTGACGGCCAACAGCACGGACGCGATCAACGGTGGCCAGTTGTATCAGACCAACGCAAACGTCGCGAACCTGGCTGCTAACGTTGCCAACATCACCGGCAACGTGACCAACACGGTCAACAACATCGTCAACGGCGGCGGCATCAAGTATTTCCACGCCAATTCGACGCTGGCCGATTCGTCGGCAACCGGTACGGACTCGGTGGCGATCGGCGGCGCGGCCAACGCGACGGCGGCCAACTCGGTGGCGCTGGGTGCGAACTCGGTGGCTGGCCGTGCGAACGCGGTGTCGGTGGGTGCGGTGGGTGCGGAACGCCAGATCATCAACGTGGCGAACGCAACCAACAGTACCGACGCGGTGAACCTGTCGCAGTTGCAGGCAATGGGCGCGAACGTCAACAGCAGCGGTGTGGTGACGAACGCATTCGTCGCGTACGACGATTCGACCAAGGGTAAGGTCACGTTGGGTGGCGTCGGGTCTTCCATGCCGGTCACGCTCGCGAACGTTGCAGAAGGCCAGGTTACGTCGACCAGCAAGCAGGCCATTAACGGTTCGCAACTGTACGGTACGGCAAACAGCGTGGCGTCGGCGCTGGGTGGTACTTCGTCTGTTGGATCGAACGGTAACGTCACTGCTGCCTTCTCGCTGGATGGCAAGACGTACAACAGTGTCGCTACGACAATGGACGCGTTGAACGCCAAGATCGCAACGGGATCGACGGACGGCGTTGTGTACGACACGTCGGCACATAACAAGTTGACGCTCGGCGGAGTCAATGCCACCACGCCGGTGACGGTTGCAAACGTCGCCGCCGCGACGAGCGACGATCAGGCAGTGAACCTTGCGCAATTGAAGGCCGCTGGTTTGAACGTCGATACGTCGGGTAACGTGACCAACTCGTTCGTCGCCTACGACAACACAACCAGGGGAACGGTGACCTTCAATGCGGGCGGCGCGCCGACCCAGTTGAAGAACGTGGCAGCCGGCACGGATTTGACCGACGCGGTCAACTTCGGCCAGATGCAATCGTATGTCGCGCAGAACGGCGGCGGTGGCACGACGAACGGCGTTTCGTACGACGACTCGTTGCGGGGCAAGGTGACGCTGGGCGGCGTGGGTTCCACGACGCCGGTGACGCTGACCAACGTGGCGGCCGGTTCGGCCGCGACGGATGCGGTCAACTACTCGCAGTTCTCGAGCCTCGAAAGTCAGGTGAACAACCTGGCGAACGGCGGCGCGGGCAGCACGACGTACGTCAACATCAACACCCCGGCTTCGGGCGGCACGGCAGCAGTGGCCTCCGGTTCGGACTCGATCGCGATCGGTAACGGTGCTTCGGCATCCGGTAGCGAGTCGATTGCAATCGGCAAGAACACGGTGACGACGGGCGACAACTCGGTCGCGATGGGTGCGGGCGCTTCGGCTCCGAACGCCAACGCGGTCGCGCTGGGTACGAACTCGACGACGGATCGCGACAACTCGGTGTCGGTGGGCTCCGCCGGTGCAGAGCGTCAGATTACCAACGTCGCAGCCGGTACGCAGGGCACGGACGCGGTCAACCTGAATCAGTTGAACAGTGCCATGGGCAATATGAGCAACTCGATCAACAACGTTGACCGTAACGCCGCCAAGGGTATCGCTTCGGCATCGGCGCTGAATATCGTTACGCCGTATCTACCGGGTCGTACCACGTTGAACGCGGGTGTCGCCAACTATCGCGGCTACCAGTCCGTTGGTCTGGGCGTGTCACGCTGGAATGAGAAAGGCACGATCAACTACAACCTGGGCGTGTCCACCTCGGGCGGTAATAGCACCATCGTTCGCGCTGGTATCGGTATCGTCCTCGGCAACTAGGCAATGGCCGCAAGGCTTTGATTAGAGGCTCGAAACGTTAGCCGTCTGGGTCGCACGGGAAGTTTCCGTGCGACCCTCTTTCCATGAGAAACCGACATGAAGTATTCGTTAATTGCCATCGCGCTTGTCGCGATGCTCGCAGGATGTTCGTCGTCCACGACGCGCGACCAGCTGCAGATTCAGGATCCCACCGTTTTGCAGAATGGGTTCAGCGCGACGCAGAGCCAGGCCGCGGGAGCCGTCACGCCGCAGTGGATCGCCACGTATGGCGGCGCCAAAAACGGCGCGATGTTGAGCGCCGTGCAGACCCGTCTGAATGCACTGGGTGAGCGCAAGAACAACTATTTCGGCGACAAGGCGCAATGTTGGCTCAACGCTGCCGCCGAGGAACGCTCCAGTCACGACGGCTGGGGGTTTGTCGAAGAAGCATTGAGCCAGGCTAATCGCCTGACCACCGCGCTGGAAAGCGGCCAGGGTCTTTCCGCGGACAATCCGGAATTGCGGACCGCTTCGGTACTCCGGCCGGATTTGTGGAAGCAGGTTCTGGCGGTAAAGACGTCGCCGCTGTTTCCGCAATGCCAGGAAGCGCAGCGTCTGACAGCATGTTCTGAAGTCGAGTTGATTCACGCCGGCCATGAGGCGTGGACGCGTGACTTTGATGAGAGCAAGCGTCTGGTGGATGGTGTCGAAAAAGGCATGCCTGGCGTCGCAGCCGCCCTGGAGGCTTGCACGCCGCCGCCAGTCGCCGCGACGGTCCCGGCGGTCCCGCAAAAAATGACGCTGCAAGCCGACGCGACTTTCAGGTTCGATCGGGGCGACCTCGCCGGCATGCTGCCAGCCGGTAAAGCCAAGCTCGATGAACTGGTCCGCAACCTCAAGCAGGCTGACGACGTGACGAGCATCCGCATTGATGGCTATACGGACCGACTCGGCAGCGACAGCTACAACCGTCAACTGTCGGCCAAGCGCGCGGAGACTGTAAAGCGTTACCTGCTGAGCGGCGGTGTTACCGCGCCGATCTCGGCACGCGGTCGCGGCAAGGAAGATCCGGTGGTGCAGTGTAACGACCACAACCGCGAGGCGCTGATCGCCTGTCTCGCGCCGAACCGTCGTGTCGAACTGGACTTTGTGCGCGCAGGGGCGCGGACCTCGGCACTGCCGCAGAACCAGCGGACGCAGGATCAACCCGAACTGCAAGGTCAGCAGGAACATTGAGACCAAAGAATGGCCCGGTTCTCACGGGCCGGCCATTCTTATTGGCGATAGTGTTCACGATGGGAAGCACGAGCGCGAACTATGTTCGCGCTCTCTATTGTGGCGTTTTATCGCATTCCGTTTGCCGTGAGCGAGGTTCGGACACGCGAACGTCGGCGCAAATTGTAGTGGTGGCTTGTGCGCAGTGAACTTCAGTGATCCGCAAAAGAAAATCTTCCGGATATTGCAGAAATATCGCTGTGTCGTTTCGAAGAAATGTTTCAGCAATATTGCTAACATTTGATTTGTTTTTGTTGGGCTGTGTCGATTCGATTTCGCGCCCGTTAATTAGTATCAGAAAATAGAGCGGATAATGAAGAGAATCGTGATTATTGATGACCATCCTATTATTAGAGGGACGATAGCCAGCGTATTGCGCGCAGACCCGGAACTTGATCTGATCGGGACATGTGGCGACGGCGAAGAAGGTCTGGCAATGGTACTCACGGAGAATCCGGATCTGGTCATCATTGACCTCGACTTGCCGCGACTCGACGGACTATCGTTGATCCGCCGAATTCGGGAGAAAGATACAAAAATATGCATTCTTGTTCTTTCCGCCAAGCCGGAACATATCATGGCCGGTTATACGCGCAGCGCCGGAGCCAATGGTTATGTCGGCAAAGGTCGCGAAATCAGTGAACTGGTCACTGCGCTAAAAACGGTTCTGTTCGGCTACGACTGCTTCCCGGCAGATAGCGCCGACGCCGTGGCCGCAGCGAGCGGATTGAGCGCCTTGTCGGCGCGAGAGGTGGAGGTGCTGCAATATCTGGCGCGTGGTGTGAGCAATCGGGACATTGCGGGTCGCCTGTCCCTGAGCGACAAAACCGTCAGCACGTATAAAAGCCGGATCCAGGAAAAACTCGGTCTTTCGTCGTTAGCAGGGCTGATCGAGTTTGCGACTTCGCACCGTTTGATCGACTAGGTTTTGCGGGCTATGAACCCTGTGAGCCTGTCTCGTTCTTCTTCGTGTACATGGAACCAAACGCTCGGTGATCTGCTGGACGACTCACCACTGGAATCTCGCGCTTTCGTTCTCGACGAGACTGTGACGAACCTGCGTGAAGTCATCCACGGTGTTGTTGCACTGCTTACCCCGCTTGCACATCGTCGCGATTTGCGTTTGCGCGCATGTGTCGATCAATCGGTGGCCGAAACGATTCGGACCGACGCTGCCCGGTTAGGCCAACTCGTTTTCCATTTGCTCAACCGAACAATCCAACTCACCACGCACGGAGAGATTTCGCTTGCGGTGCGGGCGCAGCCCGTGAATTTGGGCTCGCAGCGAATTTATGTCAGCGTAGTCGATACGGCCGTAAAGTTCGCGCCCAACGCATTGCCGCCACATCCTGGCCCAGCCATTGAAGATCCACAGATGGCCAGATGGCTCGGCGACGCCAACGCGTGTTTGCCGCTCTGCCGGATACTGGCCCAGCGTATGGGTGGCAAGCTCTCCGTTTCGAGCGGAACCGGCGAAGGCCCGAGAGCAATCTTTGACGCGCCGTTCGGCGTCGAACAGTGGGCGCCATCCGCGGAAACGGCTCGCGGCAACGTACAGGCATCCGCGTTTTCCAGTGCCGCCGCGCAGCCACGTGAAATTTCCGCGAGCGACTCCTTTGAGCCTTTTGACAGTCGTTATCTGGACGCATTGACTGAAGAAGGGGTCGATCTCCAGGTGTTTCTCAACAACTGGCGCGACGCCATGAACGAAGACCTCGAGCAACTCAGCGGCTTGCTTCGTGAAGGTCGATTCGATCATCTGCATGATGTGCTGCACCGGTTGAGTGGAGCGGTAGGTCTCGTCGGCGCGAGCAGTTTGATGGAGGCGTTGCGGCGCGCGAGTACGCCGCCAGAGGAACACAGCGCGGCCTCAGTCGAAGCACTGCTGGTGCGAGCGAAAACCCTCGTCACGCAACTTGAAACAACGTCGCGCGCATACCGGAGCCCTTCGCAATGAACCGACCGTTGGCCTTGATCGAGGGCGACCTGGCGCTTCCGATCGCGCGGCCGTTCGATGCGTTGCCGCCGCCCTTCGGCTCACGGCGCCGGCCTGTGCAAACCGCAGCGCAACCGGAACCGCAAGCCAGGTCACGCACCGCGGCGCAACAGGCAATTCAGCATGCAGTACAACGCCGGGAGCCAGGGGCACGCCGTGGGCCGTTTCCACCGGGCGTGAAGTTCCTTCTGTTCTACAAGCTACCGCAACAACGCGACCATTCGCGTCGCTTCGACGAGCAATTGGCCGAAGCCCGGTACTACCTGGAGACGGGCCGCGTGCGCCCCCGTTCGACCCGTTCGGATCATGTCCTCGGAGCTGCGATTTTCGCGGGCTGCGGCATTGCGCTGGCCTGGTTGCTGGCCACCTGCACGACGCACAACGCCGACAAGGCAGCCACGGCGATCGCAAGGTCGGCGGCGGTTCGTCCGCCAGCTGAATTTGCAGGCACGATTGCGCAGAGCGAACCATCGGCAGCCCATTCAGCACCGAAGGCGGCGGTTTCCGAAGCGCCTGCGTCGGCTAACGCGACGCCGGGGGCGGTGTTTGGCAACGTCCCTACGCCTGAGCCACAACGTGCCGAACACCTCGTGCCGCGTCCGTCCGCGCGAGTGTCCGCGGATCAGACTGCGCCGAGCCGGCCCGCAAAGGCCAATCATGAGCCTTCAATCGCGCGCTTGAGCAAACCGCACGTCGACGGGCGTCTCGCATCGAGCCGCATGACCAACCCGGCCACGCAGCCTTCCGCGTCGAAGTCGGCCGAATGGACCGCACGCTCCTCGTCCGCGAACGAAACAGCCGGGCGCGCGGCACTGTTCGACTGGGCCGCGCAGCAACGGCGCGCGGCAATGACGACGCGCGCCGGCATGCCCGCGCCGGGTGACACCGACTGGACCGCCCGCATGACCCAGCGCAGGATCACCGACAACCCTGACGCGTTCGAAACAGCCCGCAGCACGAAGTAGCAGCCAAAAAAAAGCCCGACCATGGGTCGGGCTTCAAAGTCGGCTGCGTCCTCCACAGGACGCAGCCCCTGCAAAACAGCCATGCTGTTTGCGTTGTCGCCAGCCTTAAGCAGCCAGCAGCGAACGCAGCACGAACGGCAGAATCCCGCCGTGCTTGTAGTAATCGACTTCGATCGGCGTGTCGATGCGCAGCAGCACCTGCACGCGCTTCTCCTTGCCGTCCTTGCCGCGAATCACCAGCGTTACTTCCTGTTGCGGCTTGAAGTCTGCGCCGAGGCCTTCGATGTCGTACGTTTCTTCGCCGGTGATGCCGAGCGATTGCACGCTATCCGAGCCCTTGAACTGCAGCGGCAGAACGCCCATGCCGACCAGGTTCGAGCGGTGGATCCGCTCGAAGCTGCGTGCGACCACGGCCTTCACGCCCAGCAGTTGCGTACCCTTCGCTGCCCAGTCGCGCGACGAGCCCGTGCCGTACTCTTCGCCCGCGAACACGATGGTCGGCGTGCCGGCCTCGATGTACTTCATCGCCGCGTCATAGATCGACAGTTGTTCGCCGCTCGGCTGATGAATCGTCAGGCCGCCTTCCACGCGCGAGCCGTCTGCCTTCGTCGGGATCATCAGGTTCTTGATCCGGACGTTCGCGAACGTGCCGCGCATCATCACGTCGTGGTTGCCGCGGCGCGAGCCGTAGCTGTTGAAGTCGGCCTTCTGCACGCCGTTTTCCTTCAGCCACTTGCCTGCCGGCGAGTCTTCCTTGATCGAGCCAGCCGGGCTGATGTGGTCGGTCGTGACCGAATCACCGAAGATGCCCAGTGCGCGCGCATTCGTCACGGCGGCGATGCTGTCGGCCGGCGTCATCGAGAAGTCTTTGCCGAAGAACGGCGGCTCTGCGATGTAGGTCGACTTCGGCCAGTCGTAGACTTGACCTTCTTCGCCTTCGATCTTGCTCCACAGGTCGCCCTTCTTGGTCAGCGCCGAGTAGTTCTTGCGGAACGCTTCCGGATCCAGCGCGAACTTGAGCAGGTCATTGACTTCTTCGCTGGTCGGCCAGATGTCGCCCAGGTAGATGTCCTTGCCGCCCTTGCCCTTGCCGACCGGTTCGGTCATCAAATCGCGCGTGATGTTGCCGGCGATCGCGTAAGCGACGACCAGCGGCGGCGAGGCCAGGAAGTTGGCGCGGATGTTCGGGTGAATACGCGCTTCGAAGTTACGGTTGCCCGACAGAACCGCTGCCGCGACGATGTCGTTCTTCGTGATTGCTTCGTTCAGTTCCGGCGTTAGATCGCCCGCGTTACCGATACAAGTCGTGCAACCGTAAGCGGCCAGCGTGAAACCGAGCTTGTCGAGGTACTTCATCAAGTCGGTCTTCGTCAGGTATTCCGTGACGATGCGCGATCCCGGCGCCAGCGACGTCTTGATGTGCGGAGCGACCGTCAGGCCGGCTTCCACCGCCTTCTTCGCCAGCAGACCGGCGGCCAGCAGCACGCTCGGATTCGACGTGTTCGTGCACGACGTGATCGCGGCGATCAGCACGTCGCCGTTCTTCACGTCGACGCCGTTGCTCGTCGTGTATTGCGCTTCGAGATCTTCCGCCTTCTTGGCAAAGCCGTTTTCCGCAACCGGCTTGGAGAACAGGTCGCTGAACGTTGCCTTCACATTGCCGATTTCGATACGGTCCTGCGGGCGCTTCGGGCCAGCCAGCGAGGGTGCCACCGAGCCGAGATCCAGCGTGACCACCTTGGTGTAGTCGATATCGCCTTCCTTCGGAATGCCGAACAGGTTCTGTGCCTTGAAGTAATTCTGGAACGCCGAGATTTCTGCGTCCGTGCGGCCCGTGCCCTTGAAGTAGTCGATCGTCTTTTCGTCGACCGGGAAGAAGCCCATGGTCGCGCCGTATTCCGGCGCCATGTTGCCGATCGTTGCGCGGTCCGGCAGCGACAGCGAGCGCGTGCCTTCGCCGAAGAACTCGACGAACTTGCCGACGACCTTTTCCTTACGCAGCAGTTCGGTGATGGTCAGCACCAGGTCGGTTGCCGTCACGCCTTCGCGCAGCTTGCCCTTCAGGTTTACGCCGACCACGTCCGGCGTCAGGAAGTACACCGGCTGGCCGAGCATGCCGGCTTCCGCCTCGATACCGCCCACGCCCCAGCCCACCACGCCGATACCGTTGATCATGGTGGTGTGGCTGTCGGTGCCGACGAGCGAATCCGGGTAGTACACCGTGTCCGCGCCTTCAGCCTTCTTGTGCACGCCGCGTGCGAGATATTCCAGGTTCACCTGGTGAACGATACCGACGCCCGGCGGCACGACCTTGAACGTGTCGAATGCCTGCATGCCCCACTTCATGAACTGGTAGCGCTCGTTGTTGCGCTGGAATTCCAGTTTCATGTTCAGGTCGAGCGCGTTCTTTTCGCGGAAGTGATCGATCTGCACCGAGTGATCGACCACCAGATCGACCGGGACCAGCGGTTCGATCGACTTCGGATCCTTACCCATGTGTTTCGCGACACCGCGCATTGCGGCGATGTCGGCGAGCAGCGGCACGCCGGTAAAGTCTTGCAGCACGACGCGCGACACGACGAACGGGATTTCGTCGACGCGCGAAGCCGTCGGCTTCCAGTTGGCGAGTTGCTCGATGTGTTCTTCGGCGATCTTCTTGCCGTCGTAGTTGCGCAGCACCGATTCCAGCACGATCCGGATCGAAACCGGCAGGCGGTCGATCTTGATGTCCAGTGCGCGGCCGAGTTGCGGCAGGGAGTAGAACTTGCCTTTGCCGGAACCGCTGTCGAATTCCTTGAGCGTTTTGTGGAGGTTGTGGGCCATGGTGTTTTCCTTGGTTTGATCGCGGAACTACGGTACTTGACTTGACTAGATGACGTACAGATCGACGTATTCATTGACCGGCATGGCTTCGAGCCTCGCCTGATCCAGCGACACGTCGAGAATCGCCAGCTGTTGCTTGACCGGAAAGCGGCGCGCGAGGTTGGTCCTGAACTTCTCGACCAGCAACGGAATTCCGTCTTCGCGACGACGTTTGTGACCGATCGGGTATTCGACTACGACTTCGTCGAATGTCGAACCGTCGTTGAATTCGATCGTCAGTGCATTGGCGATCGAACGCTTCTCGGGATCGTGGTAATCCTTCGTGAACTGCGGGTCTTCGACACATTCCATCTTTGCGCGCAGCACGTCGATGCGCGCGTCCTGTGCGGTCGAATCTTCATAGTCCGCGGCCGTCAGGCGGCCGTGGATCAGCGGCACGGCAATCATGTACTGAATGCAATGATCGCGGTCGGCCGGATTGTTCAGCGGGCCTTTTTTATCGATGATGCGAATCGCGGCCTCGTGCGTGCGGATCGTGATCTTGCGAATGTCCTCCACACGCTTGCCGGCTGCGTTGAGTTGCGCGTGCAGGTTCATCGCGGCTTCCGCCGCCGTTTGCGCGTGGAATTCCGCCGGGAACGAAATCTTGAACAGCACGTTCTCCATCACGTACGAACCGTACGGGCGCTGGAACCTGAATGCGTTGCCCTTGAAGAGCACGTCGTAAAAGCCCCATGTTTTCGCGGTCAGCACCGACGGATAGCCCATCTCGCCGGTCTTCGCGATCAGCGCGAGGCGCACCGCGCGCGAGGTTGCGTCGCCCGCGGCCCACGACTTGCGCGAGCCGGTATTCGGTGCGTGGCGGTAGGTGCGCAGCGCATGCCCATCGACAAACGCCTGCGAGACCGCATTGATCAGCTCGTCGCGCGTGAGACCGAGCAACTGGCCGACCACCGCGGTCGACGCCAGTTTCACCAGCAGCACATGATCGAGCCCGACCTTGTTGAAGGAGTTTTCGAGCGCGATACAGCCTTGAATTTCGTGCGCCTTGATCATGGCGATCAACACGTCTTTCATCGCCAGCGGCGGTTTGCCGGCTGCGATGGCGCTGCGCGAGAGCCAGTCGGCCGTCGCGAGAATGCCGCCGAGATTGTCCGACGGGTGGCCCCATTCGGCGGCCAGCCATGTGTCGTTGAAGTCGAGCCAGCGGATCATGGCGCCGATGTTGAAGGCGGCCTGAACCGGGTCCAGCTGGAACGACGTACCGGGCACCTTCGCGCCGTTGGGGACGATCGTGCCGGGCACGATCGGTCCCATCAGCTTGGTGCAGGCCGGGTAGGTGAGCGCCTCGAGTCCGCAGCCGAGTGTATCGATCAGGCAGTGACGCGCGGTTTCCAGCGCGAGCGTGCTGTCGACCGGATAGTCCAGTACGTAATCGACGATATCGACCAGGACCTGGTCCGGGTCGGGTCGCACGTTGGAAATCGGAGCGGACATCGGGGCGTTTTCCTGATAAGGACGATTAGTTGCTGGTCTTGTTGATCGCGTTCGATTGCGTCGGAGCCGGTGCACCTTCGATCATGGCTGCCGTCTTGCACTCGTCGGCCAGACGCGAGCTGTCCTTGTCCGAGAACAACATGGCCTTGGTCGGAATCACGACGAGATCCATACCGGTTGCGGCGTCGTGGAAGCGGTCTGCACCCGTGGTGGTCGCTTCGCGCGGCAGATTGTAATTTTTGTTAGCCCAGTGAACCGTGACGATCTGGTCACGCTTCATGTCGCCCTTCAGTTCGAACGCCAGGCCTTCGTTGCACGACCACTTTTCCGCGCCTTCCGGCACCGGATCGACCTTCGCTTCCTTGGCTGGGTTCGGTTTGCGCTTGATCAGGCGCTTCGGCTGCGGCTTTTTCGGCACAGCCTTGGTAGCCGGCTTCGTGGTGGTCGCCGTTTGTGCGACGGCGTCAGTCGCGACGGACAGCATCGTCGTGGACAGGGCGCCAATCACGGCGGCGATCATCAGCTTTTTCATGGAGAAAACCTTTCTATCTAGTTTCAGAACATTCCGCGGGCGACCGGTCCCGGCGACCGCGTGGTTGAACTGCACGCGCTTTGAAAGCGCACAGCGACCGCTATTTTCTCCTATTTAGCGGCAGGTACTTCAAATTCTCGGGTCCGGTGTAATTCGCGCTCGGACGGATGATCTTGTTGTCGATACGCTGCTCGATGATGTGCGCGCTCCAGCCCGCCGTACGCGCGATCACGAAGAGCGGCGTGAACATGGCCGTGGGCACGCCCATCATGTGATACGAGACCGCGCTGAACCAGTCCAGATTCGGGAACATCTTCTTCGCGTCCCACATCACCGACTCCAGCCGCTCGGCAATGCTGAACAGCCTGGTGTTGCCCGCTTCCTTCGAGAGCTTCTTCGCGACTTCCTTGATGACCTTGTTGCGCGGGTCCGAAATCGTGTACACGGGGTGGCCGAAACCGATCACCACTTCCTTGTTCTCGACGCGGCGGCGGATATCCGCTTCGGCTTCGTCCGGCGTCTGGTAGCGTGACTGGATCTCGAACGCGACTTCATTCGCGCCGCCGTGCTTCGGTCCGCGCAGCGCGCCGATCGCGCCGGTAAGGGCCGAGTAGATGTCCGAGCCCGTGCCCGCGATCACGCGGCCCGTGAAGGTCGATGCGTTGAATTCATGCTCGGCGTACAGGTTCAGCGACACGTGCATCGCGTCGACCCATGCGTTGGACGGCTCCACGCCATGCAGCAGATGCAGGAAGTGGCCGCCGATCGAATCGTCGTCGGTTTCCACCTCGATGCGCTTGCCGTTGTGCGAGTAGTGGTACCAGTACAGCAGCATCGAACCGAGCGAGGCCATCAGCCTGTCGGCGATGTCGCGCGCGCCCGGCAGGTTGTGATCGTCTTTCTCCGGCAGCACGGTGCCGAGCACCGATACGCCGGTGCGCATCACGTCCATTGGATGCGCGGCGGCCGGGATCCATTCGAGCGCGGCCTTGACGTTCGCGGGCAGGCCGCGCAGCGCCTTGAGCTTCGTTTTGTACGCGGTGAGTTCGGCTTGCGTCGGCAGCTTTTCGTGGACCAGCAGGTACGCGATTTCTTCGAATTCGCAGGCGCTGGCGATATCGAGAATGTCGTAGCCGCGATAGTGCAGGTCGTTGCCGGTCTTGCCGACCGTACAGAGGGCCGTGTTGCCCGCCGTCACGCCCGACAGGGCGACGGATTTTTTCGGTTTGAAGCCGCTTTTGGGTTCGTTGCCGCCGGGTGTGCCGGCGGTTTGCGTTGTCTCGCTCATCTCCCGCAATCTCCTTTGTGCCTGCTCATTGCTTCTGGTTGACCTACACGTTCGATGTGGCGGGTCCGCAGCGTCAGATGATTCAGTGCTTCGATTGCAGGACGGTGTACAGATCCGCCGTTCAGCGCCGCCGTGCCGATTGCCGGATGCACGCCCATGTTCATGATGCGGCTTGCACGTTAGTGCCCACTTTCGTGAAAAGCGGCGCCGCGTCTTGCGGAACAGCGCGGCCAGTGGCTTGCGCGCGGCGTAGCACAGACCAGTAATAGCGATAACTCGCGCGGTCATGCAGCGTGTCGTGATAGCGCGTGGGACCCCATTGGGCGGACTGCGCGGCCAGCAGGATTTCGGTGGCCGTGGTGATCTCTTCATCGCGCGGCGCGAACGCGGCCACGATCGCCTCGATTTGCGCCGGGTGGATGCTCCACATGCGCGTATAGCCGAACTCGTTGCGGGCGCGCGCGGCGTCGTTCGCCACTACGCTCATGTCGCGCACTTCCGTGCTGACGTTGTGCGACGGCACTTTGCCGTACGCATGGCAGGCGGCGGAAATTTCCAGTTTGGCGCGCCGCACCAGCGGATGATCGAACTGGCCGGGCGAGCGCATGGCGGTATCGGGAATCGCGCCGTCGTGCGCGGAGACGAAGTCCATCAGGCCGAAGCTCAGCGCTTCCACGCCGGGCAGCGCGGCCAGATCGAACACGCGCGTCAGCGCGCCGTGCGTCTCGACCAGCAATTGCACCGGCACCGGTTGCGCGATGCCGAGCTCGCGACGCGTCGCCTCGATGAACGCGACCATTTCGGCGGCATCATGCACGTGGCGGATCTTCGGCAGCGTGATGTAAGCGGGTGCTCGCTTCGCGGCACGCAGAATGAGACGGACGTCGTCGCGCCAGTGTGCGTGATCGAAGTCGTGAATCCGCACGCCGACGCGGCCAAAGCGGTCATGCTCGCTGCCCAGCAGCGAGGCGACCAGTTCCGCGTGCTGCGCCTCGCGGCCAACCTGCGCGCCGTCTTCGCAATCGAGCGTGATATCGAACACCGGGCCTAGTTGCTGCTGCAAAGCGAGCGATTTCAGCATCAGCTTTTCGCTGCCGGCGTAGTGATCGCAGGCAGGCAGCACAGCGGGCGGCACTTCGCCGTCAAACAGCACTTCGGCGGGTGTGAGGGCGCGCATCTTCGGCGTCAGGGCGTGGGTAGTGTTTGGAGAAATCGGATTCGGGCGCGCTCTGCCGGACCGTCGTGGCAACCGCGCAAAACGCGCTCGAATCAGATGCGAACAACCGCATTCGCACAAAAAAACCGGAACTCGCTGTGCAGACGCCAGGGGCGCCCCCCAGACCTGCCGCTTCGCGCCAGGCCCCCGAGGGGGAAAACCTGGGGGGCTGCCGCTTTCTCACGAGTTCCGGTTCGTCTGCATAGGCGCTTAGCCGAGCAGGTGTTGAACGCCGTCGCGCTCTTCCAGCAGTTCCTGCAGCGTGCCGTCCATCTTCTCGCGCGAGAACGCGTCGATTTCCAGACCTTCGACGCGCTTGTACTCGCCGTTTTCGCACGTAACCGGCACACCGTAGATGATGTCTTCCGGAATGCCGTACGAACCGTCCGACGGGATACCCATAGTGACCCACTTGCCGTTCGTGCCGAGCACCCAGTCGCGCACGTGGTCGATTGCCGCGTTAGCCGCCGACGCCGCCGACGACAGGCCACGCGCTTCGATGATCGCCGCGCCGCGCTTGCCGACGGTCGGGATGAACGTGTTGCGGTTCCATTCTTCGTCGTTGATCAGCTTGGTCAGGTCCTGGCCTTCTGCCGTTGCAACGCGGAAGTCCGGGTACATGGTCGGCGAGTGGTTGCCCCACACAGCCAGCTTCTCGATCGATGCGACCGGCTTGCCCGACTTGGCCGCCAGTTGCGACAGCGCGCGGTTGTGGTCCAGACGCAGCATGGCGGTGAAGTTTTTCTTGGGCAGATCCGGCGCCGACTTCATGGCGATGTACGCGTTCGTGTTGGCCGGGTTGCCGACCACCAGCACCTTCACGTCGCGGCTCGCGACTTCGTTCAGCGCTTTGCCCTGAACCGTGAAGATTTCGGCGTTGGCCGACAGCAGGTCCTTACGCTCCATGCCTTTCGAACGCGGACGGGCGCCGACCAGCAGGGCGACGTCTGCGTCCTTGAATGCAACCTTGGGGTCGTCGGTGATCACGACGCCCGACAGCAGCGGGAATGCGCAATCATCCAGTTCCATCACGACGCCTTTGACGGCGCCTTGCGCTTGCGGCAGGTCGAGCAGTTGCAGGATAACCGGCTGATCCTTGCCGAGCAGGTCGCCATTGGCGATGCGGAACAGCAGGGAGTAAGCAATTTGACCTGCGGCGCCGGTGACGGCAACGCGCTTTGCGGGCTTAGCCATTGAGAAATCTCCAGGACGATGCGTTAGACGCTAGGGAAAACGCCATTCTATATGCGCGTTCAGCGAAGCGTTATGAAACACGGCGGAAATCACTGTTCGCGGACTGCCTCGTAATCTGCCGAGGCCGAGCGGCGCGTTGCGGCAAGACCGCCATGCCGGAAACCTGTACAACCGTGTGGGAGCGGGATGACACATGCGCACAGCGCCAGGTAGCCGCTGCACGATGCGGGCTCCTGCAAACAGCGCGTTTCGGCAAGCGTCTGGCCAACGAATGGCGGCGAAATCGAAACCTGAACTGCGTGGGAACAGCATGGTGCAGAGTGGCTGCCGGTGCGTCGCGGCGCTGCATGGAACAGCCTCCGAAAAAACCCGCAAACCCTTGTTCGACAAGGAGTGTAGGAGTCGTCAAAGACAAAGTCAACATTATCTTATGTCTTATATAAGACATAACTGTTACTGGGAAAACCCTAGACGTGGACTAGCCCTTTATGATGAAATGCGCGCATGAATTCGAACCCGGCGAACACCACGAATCCGAACGGCCAGGGCGCCGCGGGCGAAGGTGTACCCGCTGCCGCCGCTCCGGCCACGTCGCCCACTTTCAGCCCTTTGTATCAGCAGATCAAGGGGCTGATAACGCAGAGCCTCGAAAGCGGCGAGTGGAAACCCGGCGAGATCATTCCTAGTGAAGTCGAATTGGCCGCCAGATACAAGGTCAGTCAGGGAACGGTGCGCAAAGCGATCGACGAACTCGCCGCGGACAACCTGCTGGTGCGGCGTCAGGGCAAGGGCACGTTTGTTGCAACGCACAATGAAGATCGCGCCCAGTTTCGCTTCCTGAGATTGCTGGCCGACGACGGTGCGGAACACCCGCATGTCAGCCGCCTGCTCGAATGCCGGCGCTTGCGCGCTTCGGCGGACATCGCGCGGCAACTCGATCTGAAGCCGGCCGATCCGGTCGTATTGATCAAGCGCCTGCTGCAGTTCGACGGCGAAGTCACCGTACTGGACGAAATCTGGTTGCCGGGCGCCGTGTTTCGCGGCCTCACGCTCGAACGGCTGTCGGAATACAAAGGTCCGCTCTACGCGATGTTCGAGACGGAATTCGGCACGCGAATGATCCGCGCAACGGAGAAGATCCGCGCGGTGGCGGCCGAGCCCGCGGTGGCCGATCTGCTGCATGTGCCGTCGGGTTTTCCGCTGCTCTCGGTCGAGCGCGTGTCCTATACATATGGAGACCGGCCGGTCGAGGTGCGTCGTGGTTGGTATGTCACAACCGGGTATTACTATCAGAACGATCTAAGCTGAATCGGGCTGAACGAGGGCGACGCGTCCCACACGCGCGCCTGTTTGAAAGCGCCTTTATCGCGCGTGGTGTAACGGACCTGTGGTGGTTTTCGCTGCAGCGCGATATAAAAAGGCGCTAAAATTGCGGATTAGTGTGACTACATAGTAGGGGTCTAGCATGGCTGAAGCCGTAAAAAAACCGAGGCCGGAATTCCGGAACATCGGTATCGGGCAGATATTGACGGCATACCGTCTCCCTCTAGCGGGGCGAGTATCCATCTTGCACCGCTTGAGCGGTGGTCTGCTTTTTGTTTTTCTTCCGTTCCTGCTGTACCTCTTCGATCAGAGTCTGACTTCTGAACTCAGTTTCGAAGTCTTCAAAGGTTTTCTCTCCAACATCATCGTCAAGCTCATCACGCTCGTTCTCGCGTGGGCCTTCCTGTTTCACTTCTGCGCCGGCATCCGCCACCTGGTGATGGACACGCACCGCGCGGTGACGAAAGAGGGTGGCAAGCAAACTTCCGTCGTCGTTCTGGTCGTTTCGTCGCTCCTGACGATTGCATTTGCGCTCAAACTCTTCGGAGCATTCTAAAAAAATGGCAGCTAATAACCGAATCGGTCCGAAGCGTCTCGTCGTCGGCGCACATTACGGTCTGCGCGACTGGCTCGCCCAGCGCATTACTGCCTGCGTGATGGCGATCTACACGGTAATCCTGCTCGTCTGGTTCTTCGGCGCGCGCGATTTCTCGTATGAAGGCTGGTCGTCGATCTTCGCGACGCAATGGATGAAACTCGCCACGTTTGTCACGCTGCTCTCGCTGTTCTATCACGCGTGGGTTGGTATCCGCGACATCTGGATGGACTATGTGAAGCCCGTTGGCACGCGCCTGTTCCTTCAGGCGCTGACGATCGTCTGGCTGCTCGCATGTGCGGGCTACGCTGCGCAGATTCTCTGGAGAGTGTAAAAGAATGGCTGCAATCAAGAATTCTCTGCCGCGTCGCAAGTTTGACGTGGTTATCGTCGGCGCAGGCGGCTCGGGGATGCGCGCTTCGCTGCAACTCGCGCGCGCCGGTCTGTCGGTCTGCGTGCTGTCCAAAGTGTTCCCGACGCGTTCGCACACGGTTGCTGCCCAGGGCGGCATCGGCGCTTCGCTCGGCAACATGAGCGAAGACAACTGGCACTATCACTTCTACGACACGATCAAGGGTTCCGACTGGCTCGGCGACCAGGACGCGATCGAGTACATGTGCCGCGAAGCGCCGAACGCAGTCTACGAACTCGAACACTTCGGCATGCCGTTCGACCGTAATGCAGACGGCACGATTTACCAACGCCCGTTCGGCGGCCATACCGCGAACTACGGCGAAAAGCCGGTGCAACGCGCTTGCGCGGCCGCCGACCGTACCGGTCACGCGCTGCTGCACACGCTGTACCAGCAGAACGTGGCGGCCAAGACGCAGTTCTTCGTCGAATGGATGGCGCTCGACCTGATCCGCGACGCCGAAGGCGACGTGCTCGGCGTGACCGCGCTGGAAATGGAAACCGGCGACGTCTACATTCTCGAAGGCAAGACCACGCTGTTCGCCACGGGCGGCGCGGGCCGCATTTTCGCGGCTTCCACGAATGCATTCATCAACACGGGTGACGGCCTGGGCATGGCCGCGCGTTCGGGCATCGCACTGCAAGACATGGAATTCTGGCAATTCCACCCCACCGGCGTGGCCGGCGCGGGCGTGCTGATTACCGAAGGCGTGCGCGGCGAAGGCGGCATTCTGCGCAACTCGAACGGCGAGCGTTTCATGGAACGCTACGCGCCTACTTTGAAGGATCTGGCGCCGCGCGACTTCGTGTCGCGTTCAATGGACCAGGAAATCAAGGAAGGCCGCGGCGTGGGTCCGAACAAGGATCACGTGCTGCTCGACCTGTCGCACATCGGCGCCGAGACGATCATGAAGCGTCTGCCGTCTATCCGCGAAATCGCGCTGAAGTTCGCGAACGTCGATTGCATTAAAGAGCCGATCCCGGTCGTGCCGACCATCCACTATCAGATGGGCGGTATTCCGACGAACATTCACGGCCAGGTGGTGGGCACGTCGAAGGGCGCGGAAGATCCGGTCAACGGTTTCTACGCAGTGGGCGAATGCTCGTGCGTGTCGGTGCATGGTGCGAACCGTCTCGGCACGAACTCGCTGCTCGACCTGGTGGTGTTCGGCCGCGCGGCCGGCAACCACATCGTCAAGCACGTGAAGGAAATCAAGGAGCACAAGCCACTGCCGGCCGACGCCGCTGATTTCGCACTGTCGCGTCTGGCTAAGCTCGATAGCTCGTCCTCGGGCGAGTACGCGCAATCGGTCGCGAACGACATTCGCGGCACGATGCAGAAGCACGCCGGTGTGTTCCGTACCTCGGCGTTGCTGGCTGAAGGCGTCGAGCGCATCCGCGAAGTGGCCGACCGCGTCGACAACATCCATCTGAAGGACAAGTCGAAGGTGTTCAACACGGCGCGTATCGAAGCGCTGGAAGTGGCGAACCTGATCGAAGTGGCACGCGCCACGATGGTTTCCGCCGAAGCGCGCAAGGAAAGCCGTGGCGCGCACGCGCAGGACGACTTCGAACATCGCGACGACGAAAACTGGCTGCGCCATACGCTGTGGTTCAGCAAAGGCGATCGCCTCGACTACAAGCCGGTTCACATGCAACCGCTGACGGTCGAATCGGTTCCGCCGAAAGCGCGGACCTTCTAAGGCACAAGTCAAAGGAATTCAGAAATGGCAAAGCGTACATTTGAAATTTATCGCTACGACCCGGACAAGGACGCAGCGCCGCGCATGCAAACGTACGAGATCGAGATCGACTCGCACGAACGCATGCTGCTCGACGCACTGCTCAAGCTGAAGGCAATGGACGAGACGTTGTCGTTCCGCCGCTCGTGCCGTGAAGGCGTGTGCGGTTCGGACGCAATGAACATCAACGGCAAGAACGGTCTGGCGTGCCTGACGAACCTGAACGACCTGCCGCAAAAGATCGTGCTGCGTCCGCTGCCGGGCCTGCCTGTGGTGCGCGACCTGATCTGCGACTTCACGCAGTTCTTCAACCAGTACCATTCGATCAAGCCGTATCTGATCAACGACACGCCGCCGCCGGAAAAGGAACGTCTGCAGTCGCCGGAAGAACGCGACGAGCTCGACGGCCTGTACGAATGTATCCTGTGCGCTAGCTGCTCGACGTCGTGCCCGAGCTTCTGGTGGAATCCGGACAAGTTCGTCGGCCCGGCCGGCCTGCTGCAAGCCTACCGTTTCATCGCGGATAGCCGCGACGAGGCGACGGGCGAGCGTCTCGACAACCTGGAAGATCCGTACCGTCTGTTCCGTTGCCATACCATCATGAATTGCGTCGACGTTTGTCCGAAGGGCCTGAACCCGACCAAGGCGATTGGCAAGATCAAGGAATTGATGGTTCGCCGCGCTGTTTGAGATGGACGACACATCGCATCAGTCCGACCCTCTCCGCCGTGCGCGCCTTCGCTGGCGCGCACGGCGGGGCCTGCTGGAAAACGATCTGATCTTTGAGCGTTTTTTCGGCCGATATGAGCATGACCTCAGCGATGCCGACGTGGGCGCCCTCACACGCCTGCTCGAGCTGAGCGATAACGACCTGATGGACTTGCTGCTCGCGCGCAAGGAACCGGAAGGCGACCTTGCCGACCCGGATGTGGTCCGGGTGCTGGAGTTGCTGCGGAATGCCTGAGCGGCGTGTACGCCCGCTTGTCCGTTGTTCCAGGCGTGCAATTATCGAAACCCTGTTTCCATACTTCGATTGAGGATCTGCTATGACCCCGTCAGATGTTAAAGCCACGCTATCGTTCAGCGACAATTCGCCGAGCGTTGAAATGCCGATCTACAAGGGCACTCTCGGCCCGGACGTGATCGACATCCGCAAACTGTACGGCCAGACCGGCAAGTTCACGTACGACCCGGGCTTCATGTCGACGGCGGCGTGCAATTCGGCGATCACCTACATCGACGGCGATAAGGGCGAGTTGCTGTACCGCGGCTACCCGATCGACAACCTCGCGGAAAACGCCGACTTCCTCGAAACCTGCTATCTGCTGCTGAAGGGCGAACTGCCGAACGCACAGCAGAACGCCGAATTCGTGAAGACGGTCACGAACCACACAATGGTGCATGAGCAAATGCACTTCTTCTTCCGTGGTTTCCGTCGCGACGCGCACCCGATGGCGATTCTGGTTGCCGCAGTCGGCGCATTGTCGGCCTTCTATCACGACTCGCTCGACATCAACAATCCGCGTCACCGTGAAGTGTCGGCTATTCGCATGATCGCGAAGCTGCCGACGCTGGTGGCAATGGCGTACAAGTACAGCATCGGCCAGCCGTTTGCGTACCCGAAGAACGACCTGTCGTACAGCGCGAACTTCATGCACATGATGTTCTCGAACCCGTGCGAAGAGTACAAGGTCAACGACGTGCTGGTGCGCGCGCTCGACCGTATCCTGATCCTGCACGCCGACCACGAACAGAATGCGTCGACCTCGACCGTGCGTCTCGCCGGTTCGTCGGGTGCGAATCCGTTCGCGTGTATCGCGGCCGGTATCGCGTGTCTATGGGGCCCGGCGCACGGCGGTGCGAACGAAGCCGCACTGAACATGCTGGAAGAAATCGGCTCGGTGGACAACATTCCCGAGTTCATCAAGCAGGTGAAGGACAAGAACTCGGGCGTGAAGCTGATGGGCTTCGGTCACCGCGTCTACAAGAACTACGATCCGCGTGCCAAGCTGATGCGCGAAACCTGCCACGAAGTGCTGGAAGAACTGGGCCTGCACGACGACCCGCTGTTCAAGCTGGCAATGGCGCTGGAAAAGATCGCACTGGAAGACGAATACTTCGTGTCGCGCAAGCTGTACCCGAACGTCGACTTCTACTCGGGCATCGTGCAGCGCGCGCTGGGCATCCCGACCTCCATGTTCACGTGTATCTTCGCGATGGCGCGTACGGTCGGCTGGATCGCACAGTGGAACGAAATGATCGCGGATCCGGAACAGAAGATTGGCCGTCCGCGTCAGCTGTTCATTGGCGACACGCAACGTGAAGCCAAGCCGATCGCGCAACGTTAATCGGTTTGAATCCGCAGAGCTCGTAGCGGCTGTTTTGCTGCGGGCCGACACGGAATCTGGTTGATAAGAAATGCCCCGACGGGTTCTCCCCGGCCGGGGCATTTTGTTTTCAGGTTCCGTCTCGCGTGTTCGAGCATGCAATTGCGCGGCGGTGCAGCAAGCCGCAACCGCGCGCAGGCTTGGCGGGTAACGTCGATACAGGTATCGGCACTACCACCCAACTCACTGTTTTTTATCAGTTTTCTTCCCGATTGAGCGGCCCAAAGCGGAACTCTGCGTGGCATAATCGACCGACACGGTCAGCCCGCAGTCATTACTACCCCGCATACTATGGCACAGACTCTCTACGACAAATTGTGGAACACACACGTGGTCCACACGGAAGAAGACGGCACGACGATTCTCTACATCGACCGTCACCTGCTGCACGAAGTGACCAGCCCTCAGGCGTTCGAAGGCCTGAAGCTGGCTGAGCGGCCGGTGTGGCGCATCAGCGCGAACCTCGCGGTGTCGGACCATAACGTGCCGACCACGGACCGCAGCCACGGCATTGCCGATCCCATCTCCCGGCTGCAAGTCGACACGCTCGATTCCAACTGCGACGCCTACGGCATCACCCAGTTCAAGATGAACGATCTGCGGCAGGGCATCGTGCACATCATCGGGCCGGAGCAGGGCGCGACGCTGCCGGGCATGACGATCGTCTGCGGCGACTCGCACACGTCCACGCACGGCGCGTTCGGCGCGCTGGCGCACGGCATCGGCACGTCGGAAGTCGAGCACGTGCTGGCCACGCAAACGCTCCTGCAGAAGAAGAGCAAGAACATGCTGGTGAAGGTGGAAGGCGCGCTGCCGCGCGGCTGCACCGCGAAAGACATCGTGCTCGCCATCATCGGCAAGATCGGCACGGCGGGCGGCACGGGCTATGCAATCGAATTCGGCGGCTCGACCATCCGCGCGCTTTCCATGGAAGGCCGCATGACGGTCTGCAACATGGCGATCGAGGCGGGCGCGCGCGCCGGCATGGTCGCGGTCGACGACACCACCATCGAATACCTGAAGGGCCGCCCGTTCTCGCCGGAAGGTGTGGAGTGGAACCACGCGGTCGAGTACTGGAAACAGTTCAAATCGGACGACGGTGCGCAATTCGACCGCGTGGTCGAGCTGAACGCCGCCGAGATCGTGCCGCAAGTCACGTGGGGCACGTCGCCGGAAATGGTCACGGCCGTAGACGGCCGCGTGCCGGATCCGGATCGCGAGAAGGACCCGGTCAAGCGCGACGCCTTGGAGCGCGCGCTGAAATACATGGCGCTCGAACCGAATGCGCCGATCGAATCGATCAAGCCGGATAAAATCTTCATCGGGTCGTGCACGAACGCGCGTATTGAAGACATTCGCGCCGCGGCTTACGTCGTGAAGAAACTGGGCCGCCGCGTGGCGCCGAACATTCGTCTGGCGATGGTCGTGCCGGGTTCGGGGCTCGTGAAGGCGCAGGCGGAACGTGAAGGCCTCGACAAGGTCTTTACCGACGCCGGGTTCGAATGGCGTGAACCAGGTTGCTCGATGTGTCTTGCCATGAACGCCGACCGGCTGGAGCCGGGCGAGCGTTGCGCATCCACGTCGAATCGTAATTTCGAAGGTCGTCAGGGCGCCGGTGGCCGTACCCACCTCGTGAGCCCCGCGATGGCTGCGGCTGCGGCTATCGAAGGGCATTTCGTCGATATTCGCAAGCTTGGATAAACACGCATGATGAAGAACATGAATCGCACCACTCTATTGCGCCGCTTCGCGCTCGGTTCCCTGGCTGGGCTATTGCTCGGTCTGGCCGGTTGCAACACGGTGCACGGATTCGGCGAGGACATGTCGCACCTCGGCAATTCGATCAGCAATCACGCTGATAAATAAGCGGTTTTTGATTTTTGCCGGCCATGCGCAAAGCGGCTTTTTTTAGTCGCTGCGCGCATCGCCCGGTCTCGAAACAGGCGCAAGCGTCATGGAAAAATTCATCGTACACACCGGCGTCGTGGCGCCGCTCGATCGCGAAAACGTCGACACGGACGCGATCATTCCGAAGCAATTCCTGAAGTCGATCAAGCGCACGGGTTTCGGTCCGAACGCGTTCGACGAATGGCGCTACCTCGACCACGGCGAGCCGGGTCAGGACAATTCGCAGCGCCCGCTGAATCCGGACTTCGTGCTGAACCAGCCGCGTTATCAAGGTGCTTCGGTGCTGTTGGCGCGCAAGAACTTCGGCTGCGGCAGTTCGCGTGAGCACGCGCCGTGGGCGTTGGAGCAATATGGCTTTCGCGCGCTGATCGCGCCGAGCTTCGCCGACATTTTCTACAACAACTGCTTCAAGAACGGCGTGTTGCCGATCGTGCTGACCGAACAGCAAGTCGATCACCTGTTCAACGAAACGTATGCGTTCAACGGCTTCAAGCTGACGGTCGATCTCGAAGCGCAAGTCGTGCGCACGGCGGACGGCGGCACCGAATATCCGTTCGAAGTCGCGGCGTTCCGCAAGTACTGCCTGCTGAACGGCTTCGACGACATCGGTCTCACGCTGCGTCACGCGGACAAGATCCGCCAGTTCGAAGCGGAGCGGATCGCGAAGCAGCCGTGGCTGGCTCACCGCATCGTCGGTTAAATGCGTGAGGGCCTATCCGGCCCGCTCGCTGATTCAAGCTCGCAAGAAAACGCCGGGCCGACCAAGTTTTCTTGCTCCCCCTCGGGGGGCCTGACGCGAAGCGACAGGTCTGGGGCACTCTCACTCTCGAAGAAAACCTCAAGGAATTCGCATGAAGATCGCAGTGTTGCCGGGCGACGGCATTGGTCCCGAAATCGTCAAGGAAGCCGTCAAGGTCCTGAACGTGCTCGGCGAAAAGTTCGAACTCGAAGAAGCGCCGGTTGGCGGCGCGGGCTACGAAGCGAAGGGCCACCCGCTGCCTGATTCGACGCTGGCGCTGGCGAAAGAGGCCGACGCCATCCTGTTCGGCGCGGTGGGCGACTGGAAGTACGACTCGCTCGAACGCGCGCTGCGCCCGGAGCAGGCCATTCTCGGGCTGCGCAAACACCTGCAACTGTTCGCGAACTTCCGTCCGGCGATCTGCTATCCGCAACTCACCGGCGCTTCGTCGCTGAAAGAAGAGATCGTCTCGGGCCTCGACATCCTGATCGTGCGCGAACTGAACGGCGACATCTATTTCGGTTCGCCGCGCGGCGTGCGCGAAGCACCGGACGGTTTGTTCGCCGGCTCGAAGGAAGGTTTCGACACGATGCGCTATTCGGAGCCCGAAGTGCGCCGCATTGCGCACGTCGCGTTTCAGGCGGCGCAAAAGCGTGGCAAGAAGCTGACGTCGGTGGATAAGGCCAACGTGCTCGAAACGTCGCAGTTCTGGAAAGACGTGATGATCGACGTCTCGAAGGAATACGCGGACGTCGAACTGTCGCACATGTATGTCGACAACGCAGCCATGCAACTGGTGAAGGCGCCGAAATCGTTCGACGTGATTGTGACCGGCAACATGTTCGGCGACATTCTTTCCGACGAAGCGGCCATGCTCACGGGTTCGATCGGCATGCTGCCGTCGGCCTCGCTCGACAAGAACAACAAGGGTTTGTACGAGCCGTCGCACGGTTCGGCGCCGGACATCGCCGGCAAGGGTGTGGCGAATCCGCTCGCCACGATTCTGTCGGCGGCCATGATGCTGCGCTACTCGCTGAACAAGGCGGAGCAGGCGGACCGCATTGAAAACGCCGTGAAAAAGGTGCTCGAACAGGGCTATCGCACCGGCGATATTGTCACGCCGGGTTGCAAGCAGGTCGGCACGGTTGCTATGGGCGATGCGGTGGTTGCAGCGCTGTAAAAAGCAGACAAGGCAAGCAGTGTCAGGTCGTCAAACGGCCTTTAAAACGCGAATTGGCCTCGAATGAGGCCGATTCGCGCGCAATACGGGCGATAACGGCGGATATTGACGTCGCCGGATTCCGGTTTTCGTGTATATTGTAGCGATGGCGCACACAGCTCAAATCTCCTCGATTTCGAAACTGCACGGCAAAACGGCCCGTGCGGTTGAGCTCGCCATTACCGCCAAAGCTTCCATTAAAACGATTACCCCGAAAACGATCACGAAACGCTGATCGTCCGTCGTGCCCGCTCATCTTCCCCGCGCGGTCACTGCGGGCAAAGATGCGGGGAAGTTTCCATTCGAAGGGTATGAAGTCATGAACGTAGGTCTCGTAGGTTGGCGCGGCATGGTCGGCAGCGTCCTGATGCAACGCATGCAGCAGGAAGGCGATTTCGATCTTATCGAACCGGTGTTTTTCAGCACCAGCAACGCGGGCGGCAACGCGCCGTCGTTCGCCAAAAACGAGACCAAGCTCAAAGATGCGACAAGCATTGAAGACCTGAAGAAGTGCGAAGCGATCATCTCGTGCCAGGGCGGCGACTACACGAACGAAGTGTTCCCGAAGCTGCGCGCGGCGGGCTGGAACGGCTACTGGATCGACGCGGCTTCGTCGCTGCGCATGAAGGACGACGCGGTCATCATTCTCGATCCGGTCAACCTCGACGTGATCAAGAACGCGCTGGTCAAGGGCCAGAAGAATTTCATCGGCGGCAACTGTACGGTCAGCCTCATGCTGATGGCGCTCGGCGGGCTGTTCCGCGAAAACCTCGTCGACTGGATGACGGCCATGACGTATCAGGCCGCTTCGGGCGCGGGCGCGCAAAACATGCGCGAACTGCTGCAGCAAATGGGCACGCTGTACGGTGCAGCCAAGGAAGATCTGGCTGATCCGTCGTCGGCGATTCTCGACATCGACCGCCGCGTTCTGAGTGCGATGAACAGCGACCGCATGCCGACCGGCAACTTTGGCGTGCCGCTCGCCGGCTCGCTGATTCCGTGGATCGACAAGGATCTCGGCAACGGCATGTCGAAAGAAGAATGGAAGGGCGGCGCCGAAACCAACAAGATTCTTGGCAAGCCGGCTATGGGCACGCCGGGTTCGATTCCGGTGGACGGCCTGTGCGTGCGGATCGGCGCAATGCGCTGCCACTCGCAGGCGCTGACCATCAAGCTGAACAAGGACGTGCCGCTGGACGAGGTGAACAGCATCCTCGCGTCGGGCAACGACTGGGTCAAGGTCGTGCCGAACGAGCGTGAAGCGTCGATGCGCGATCTGTCCCCGGCGGTCGTGACGGGGACGCTGACGGTGCCGGTTGGCCGCGTGCGCAAACTGGCGATGGGCGGCGAATATCTGTCGGCTTTCACCGTCGGCGATCAGCTGCTGTGGGGCGCCGCGGAGCCGCTGCGTCGCATGCTTCGCATTGTGCTCGACAAGTAAAGTAAACTACGCGCTCACGACGCGTAGAAAACTCAAGAAGCGTCGCGCTTGCGCGGCGCTTTTTTCATTGTGTGCTCCGATTATCTTGTCTCTCTCCAACCGCAAAAAAGGGCTGCGCGCTGACGCGCCAGGAGTCCCGATGAACCTTCGACTCTCATCCCTTCGGGCTATGTTCGTTCATCGAGGTGCTGGCCAATTGATGGCCACCGCCGCTTTGGCCTTTGCGCTGGCCGGCGCCGGGCTGGGTAGCGCGGTCGCCGCGCCGGGCGATGCCGCAAGCGCGCCGGACGCTGCTGCCGTTTCGTACGCGAACGGTGGTCAAGTCACGGTGCGCGCCGGGCAGTCGCTGAACGACGTGGCGATTGCCGTCACGCAGTCGCACGACCGGGCGACGCTCGCACGTGCGTCGCGTGCATTGTTCGAGGCGAACCCGAATGCCTTCATGAGCCATGACCCGAGCCGGATGCGCGTGGGCGCGGTGTTGACGGTGCCGGTGCTGGATGCGTCGGGTGCGCTGGCTGCGTCGTCGGCGGGTGCTGCGTCCGCCGTTTCCGCGACGGCTGCTACGACGCCGGCTTCCGCGCCGGGCACAGCGGTGGCGAGTGGGCCGGCGAGCGGCGTGGCGCAGGTCAATGCGGCGGCGGCAAGCGCCGTGAGTGCGGCAAGTGCAGCGGCTCGGGCCGCGACGCCTGCCGCTCCTGCCGTTGCGGCGACGGCCAGTGTAGCTGCCGAGGCCAGTTCGGCGGCGCCGGCGGCGGTGGTGTCTTCTGCCCCGCTCGTGGGATCGCAGGCGGCGGCGCTGCCGGCGAGCGGCGCCCATGAATGGGCCGGATCGATTCAACCGTCGGCTAGCGAGCCTGCTGAAGGCGCTTCGGCGCCTGGCGCCGCAACAACTGCGGGGACGAGCGCCGCACAGCCGGCATCGCAGCCGCGTGCGCAGGTCTCGAGCCTGCAGCAATTGCTGGCGCTGAAAAACCGCGTGCTGATGGAGTTGCAGAAGCATGGTATCGGCGGTACGCCGGCTGTAACGGCCACTGCCCCGACCGGCGTCGCGCAGCCGGCGCCGGGTGCGTCCTCGGCAGCGGCTGCGCCGGGTCATGTCGCTACGCCGGTGGCCTCGACGTCGAAAGATGCCGGCATGTCGCAGACGGAACTGAGCGTGGCGGCTGCGGTTGGCGCGGCGCTGGTGGTGCTGCTTGCGGCTTTGCGTATGGGGCGCCGCAAGCGTGAGCGTGTCGCGGCGGCTGAAGCTGTGTCGACGGAAGGCGATTCCGCAGTGTCCGCACGGGTAACGGGCCAGCAGGACATCGCTTCGACGCGCGAGGAGATTCCGGTGCACGAAGCGCCGGACGCGGCCGACGAAGCAGCCGTACGAAATGCGGCAGCGCTGGCGGCCACCGAGCGTGAGGCTGCGGAAGGCGAGGCGGCGGCGCGCGAGATGGCGGAACGCGTGGCGGCGGAGCGCGACGCGGAAATTCGCCGGGCGGCGGCGCGAGAAGCAGAGGAACAGGCGGCGGAGCGTGCGGCCGAAGAGCGAGCCGCAGCAGGGCGAGCAGCCGAAGAACGGGCTGCGGCAGAACGCGTGGCGGCAGAGCAGGCTGCGGCAGAACACGCGGCCGAAGAGCGGGCTGCGGCGGAGCGAGCAGTCGAAGAACAGGCCGCAGCGGAACGCGCAGCCGAACAGCAGGCCGCAGCAGAGCGAGCAGCCGAAGAACAGGCTGCGGCGAAACGCGCAACCGAACAGCAGACCGCAGCAGAGCGAGCAGCCGAAGAACAGACAGCAACGGAACGCGCAACGGCAGAGCAGGCGGCAACGGAACGCGCAGCGGCCGAGCACGCCGCAACCCAACAACCCGCATCCGGCCACGAAGCCACCGCTCACGCAACCTTCCCCACACAAGACCCCGCCACGCCCCAGCGCGTCTGGCAGGAGCGCGACGTCACGTCCGCGTCCGCCGAACCCGCGCAAGTCGATCCGAACATTGCGCCGTCCGCTCAGAGCGATTTCGCGCCCGAACCTCTTCCTGCGCCGCCGCTCGATCACTTCGATGACGCGACGATGGCCGCGAGCCTCGCCGCCGCTGCGGAACTCGGTGCCGAGGCTTTGCCGCTGGCGCCGCCCGAGCCCCTCGACGAAGCCTTCCCGCATGAGGAACCCGTTCACCGTCTGCAATGGGACGATGAGCCTGCCGCACCGCAGGAACCACTGCCCGAACCGGCAGCGCCGGTGCATTCCCAACCCGCGCCCACTGTGCCGACCGAGTTTCCGCGCGACGCCGTCGATGCCTTCGGCAGCCTCGACATGCCGTTGCCACCGCGCGTCGAGTCGTCCGCCGACCACGTGCATGCGCCCGCTTCGTTGTCGACGCAGCCGATGTCGTCACAGGAAGCCACGGCGAAACAATCCGCGGCCGAGCATCATCCGGACGACACGCCGCACATCGCCGACGAGATCTCCGCCGGCACAGCGGGCCACGCGGCCGTCGCAGGACTGGGCGCCGGCTTGGGTACAGGCTTGGGCGCGGGCCTCGGCGCGTCCGGCTTCGGCGCGTTGAAGCTCGACTTCGACCTCGAGTTGCCGCCCGGCCCGGCCGAGCCGCTGCCCGCGTTCACGCAGGCCGATCTCACCCGCATCGCCCGCAACAAGCTCGATCTGGCTACCGAGTACATCGAACTCGGCGACCTGTCGGGCGCGCGCGCTCTCATCAACGAAGTGATCGAGACGAACGATCCGGCTACGCGCACCGAGGCCCGCGCGCTGCTCTCGACGCTCGCCCCGTTGTCGTGAAGCGTATTGCTCTAGGCGTCCAGTACGACGGCTCGGTGTTCTGCGGCTGGCAGTCGCAACCGCACGGCAACACGGTGCAGGACGAGCTCGAACGGGCGTTGCGCGAATTCGCGCAAACGCCGGTGCAAACCATTGTCGCGGGCCGCACGGATACGGGGGTGCACGGTCTCGGCCAGGTCGTGCATTTCGATACCGAACTCGATCGCGCGGACGTTTCGTGGGTTCGCGGCACCAACTCGTTTTTGCCGAAGACGATCTCGGTGCAGTGGGCCAAGCCGATGCCCGACGAATTCCACGCGCGTTTTTCGGCGTTCGAACGCACCTACTACTACGTGCTGTACGTTCATCCCGTGCGCTCGCCGATGCTGGCGGCGCGCGCCGGCTGGGTGCATGCGGCGCTCGACGTCGACGCGATGCAGGCGGCCGCCGCTCATCTGATCGGCGAGCACGACTTTTCGGCTTTTCGTTCGTCGCAATGCCAGTCGAAAACGCCGGTCAAACATCTGTATCAGATCGACGTGCGGCAGCAGGGCGACTTCATTCATTTCCGTTTTCGGGCGAACGCGTTCCTGCACCACATGGTGCGCAACCTGATGGGCTGTCTGGTCTACATCGGCCGTGGCCGTCGCCCGGTCGAATGGATGGCCGAGGTGCTCGCGAGCCGTGATCGCGAGTTCGCCGCGCCCACCTTCATGCCCGACGGCCTGTATCTGGCGCAGGTGGGCTATCCTGAGCAATTCGCGGTGCCCGCGCCGCAGACAGGCAGCGTGCCGTGGAGTACCGTATGGACCGAGCAGGCGCAAACATGAAATCAACCGAAAACCTCGCGAGAGAATCCAGCAGCGGCATGGAGCAGTTGCCCGCACCGCATCGCACGCGCATCAAGCTGTGCGGGCTCTCGAAGCCCGAAGACGTAGCCCACGCGATCGACCTCGGCGCCGATGCGATCGGCCTCGTGTTCTATCCGCCGAGCCCGCGTTCGGTCAGCGTCGCGCAGGCGGTCGAACTCGTGCGCGACGTGCCGCCGTTCGTCTCGGTGGTGGGCCTGTTCGTCAATGCCACGCCGGACTGGATCCGCGAAGTGGTGAGCAACGTCGGGCTCACGCTGCTGCAGTTTCACGGCGACGAGACTGCCGGGCAGTGTGAATCGCTCGCCGGCGTTGCGGGTTTGCCTTGGTTGCGTGCGTTGCGCGTTGCGGCGGATACTCAGCCGGCCGATTTGGTAAAATCGGCTCTTAGCTATTCAGCAGCCAGCGGCCTTCTGTTCGACACCCATGTCGAAGGGTACGGCGGCGGCGGGAAGGTCTTCGATTGGTCACTTATTCCAGCAGGGCTCGCGCGTCGGGCCGTTTTGAGTGGTGGGTTGAGCGCGCAAAACGTCAGTGATGCGATCCATTGCGTGCGCCCGTACGCGGTCGATGTCTCGAGCGGCATCGAATCGCCGGGCGCCAAGGGCGTGAAAGATCACGCCCGGATGGCGGCGTTCGTACGCGCGGTGCGCGCAGCGGACGCCGAATGATTCCGGCGCCGCGGCGCTCTTGCACGAGAGCCGAGCGCCACACTGAGAAGAGTGATCACAATGTATAACTTGCCTGACGAAAGAGGCCATTTCGGCCAGTTTGGCGGCACGTTCGTCGCTGAAACGCTGGTTCACGCGCTCGACGAGCTGCGGGCGGCGTACGGGAAATATCAGAAAGACCCTGATTTCGTCGCGGAATACGAGCGCGAATTGAAGTATTTCGTCGGCCGTCCGTCGCCGATCTATCACGCACAGCGCTGGAGCGACATGCTCGGCGGCGCGCAGATTTTCCTCAAACGCGAGGATTTGAACCACACAGGCGCGCACAAGATCAACAACGTGATCGGCCAGGCGCTGCTCGCCAAGCGCATGGGCAAACCGCGCGTAATCGCGGAAACCGGCGCCGGCCAGCACGGCGTGGCCACGGCCACCATCGCCGCGCGTTTCGGCATGGAGTGCGTCGTCTATATGGGCGCCGAGGACGTGCGCCGCCAAGCCGCCAACGTGTACCGCATGAAGTTGCTGGGCGCGACTGTCGTGCCGGTCGAGTCGGGCTCGCGTACCCTGAAGGACGCATTGAATGAAGCCATGCGCGATTGGGTGACTAACGTCGAAGACACGTTCTATATCATCGGCACCGTGGCAGGACCGCACCCGTATCCGATGATGGTGCGCGATTTCCAGCGTGTGATCGGCGACGAATGCAAGGTGCAGATGCCGGAGCTGGTCGGTCGTCAGCCGGATGCAGTGATCGCGTGCGTTGGCGGCGGTTCGAATGCAATGGGGATCTTTTACCCCTATATTGACGACGCTTCCGTGAAATTGATCGGCGTTGAAGCGGCCGGCGACGGCATCGAAACCGGTCGCCACGCTGCTTCGCTGATCGGCGGAAGTCCCGGCGTGCTGCACGGCAACCGCACCTACCTGCTTCAGGACGAAAATGGCCAGATCATCGAAACCCATTCGGTGTCGGCGGGCCTCGATTATCCCGGCGTCGGTCCTGAGCACGCGTGGCTAAAAGAGAGCAAACGCGCGGAATATGTCGGCATCACCGACGAAGAAGCGCTCAAGGCGTTTCACGATTGCTGCCGCATCGAGGGCATTATTCCGGCGCTGGAATCCAGCCACGCGCTGGCCTACGCCACGAAGCTCGCGCCGACGCTGCCGAAGGACAAATACCTTCTGGTCAATCTGTCGGGCCGCGGCGACAAGGACATGCATACGGTCGCCGAGCGATCGGGCATTCAGTTCTGAGCGCCGCGACGATGCGCGACGAGTTCGACGAGCCGCAGCCGGCAATTGAAACCGTGCCGGCCGCCAGCGCACCGGCGGCCGGCGCGCCTGCAACGCTGTTACCGCAGGTGCCCGCCGGCATCCAGCTGTTGAACCGCGATTTCCTGTCCGATGTTGCGAATATTCCCGACGGGTCGATCGACCTGATCCTATGCGATCCGCCTTATGGGCTCGGCAAGGATTACGGCAACGACTCCGACATGCGCACGGGCGACGATTTCCTCTCCTGGACGCGTGGCTGGCTCGAACTGGCTATTCCGAAGCTCAAGCCGTCGGGTTCGCTCTACATTTTCTGCACGTGGCAGTACGCGCCGGAAATCTTCAGCTTCCTGAAGACAAAACTCACGATGATCAACGAAATCATCTGGGACCGGCGTGTGCCGAGCATGGGCGGAACGGTGCGCCGCTTTACCTCGGTACACGACAACATCGGCTTTTTCGCGGTATCGAAAGATTACTTTTTCGATCTCGATCCCGTCCGCATCCCGTACGATGCCGCCACGAAGAAGGCGCGTTCGCGTAAATTGTTCGAAGGCAGTAAGTGGCTCGAGGTTGGCTATAATCCGAAGGATGTCTGGTCGGTATCGCGACTGCATCGGCAACACGCTGAGCGCGTCGCGCACCCCACCCAGAAGCCTCTGGAAATCGTCGAGCGGATGGTGCTGGCAAGTTGTCCGAAGGGCGGGCGCGTGCTCGATCCTTTCATGGGCAGCGGCACCACCGCAGTCGCTTGCGCCCGTCAGCAGCGCGAATTCGTCGGCTATGAGATCAATGAAAGTTACTGCGCGATCGCGCGTGAACGCGTCAGCGCTGCTGCCGCGCCGCCGGTAGCGCGCCGGGTCAAGGCCAAAACTCAACGGCAGACCGAAGTGCAATGACCGGCGTGCAACGAGCATGCTGCGCAGTAACTCAATCCGAGAATATTCCATGTCCCGTATCAAGAACACGTTTGCTGCGCTGTCCGCCCAAGGCAAGAAAGGCCTGATTCCGTTCATGACGGCCGGCGACCCGGACCCGGCCCGCACCGTCGAATTCATGCATGCGCTCGCCGCCGGCGGCGCGGATGTGATCGAACTCGGCGTACCGTTTTCCGACCCGATGGCCGATGGCCCGGTCATCCAGCAGTCGTCGGAGCGGGCGTTGGCGCAAGGCGTGTCGCTGCGCCATGTGATTGCCGACGTCAAGCGCTTCCGCGAAACCAACGACACGACGCCCGTAGTACTAATGGGCTACGCCAATCCGATCGAGCGCATGGGCACCGAGGCTTTTGCCAGGGCAGCAAAGGAGGCTGGCGTGGACGGCGTGCTGGTTGTCGACTATCCGCCGGAAGAATGTGCTAACTTCGCCGAACAGATGCGATCTGCGGGCATCGACCCGATTTTCCTGCTGGCGCCCACTTCAACCGACGAACGCATCGCGGAAGTCGGGAAAATCGCCAGCGGCTACGTCTATTACGTGTCGTTGAAAGGCGTGACCGGAGCGGCAAATCTGGACGTTTCCAGCATCGCGAGTAAAATCCCGGCCATCAAGTCGCGCGTCCCCCTGCCGGTGGGCGTCGGTTTCGGTATACGCGACGCGCAGACAGCGCGTGCGGTGGCCGAAGTGTCCGATGCCGTCGTGATCGGCAGCCGTATCGTGCAATTGCTGGAACAGGCGGCGCCGGAAAGCGCTGCCGCTACGCTTACGCGTTTCATCGCAGAAGTGCGCGAGGCGCTGGACAGCGTCGCGACTGCCCGATAACAGTTAATTTTTGTCTTCTGTAGTGTGAGCGGCGGGCCTGTCCCGCCGTTCGCGCGAATCGTAGACCCCAGAAGGATTCCCTATGAGCTGGCTCGATAAACTGCTGCCGCCGAAAATCAAACAAACCGACCCGAAGAACCGCAAGGGAATTCCGGAAGGCCTGTGGATCAAGTGCCCGTCGTGCGAAGCCGTGCTGTACCGCAATGACGTCGAGGCCAATCTGCATGTTTGCCCGAAATGCGACCACCACATGCGCATCGGCGCGCGTGAGCGGCTCGACGGCCTGCTGGATCCGGAAGGTCGCTACGAAATCGGCCAGGAAATCGTCCCGGTCGACGCGCTCAAGTTCAAAGACAGCCGCAAGTACCCCGACCGTCTGAAAGAAGCGATGGACGACACCGACGAAACCGACGCAATGGTCGTCATGGGCGGCGCGATCCATACGCTGCCGGTGGTGGTGGCCTGCTTCGAGTTCTCGTTCATGGGCGGCTCGATGGGCTCCGTGGTCGGCGAGCGCTTCGTGCGCGGCGCGCAGAACGCGCTCGAACAGAAAGTGCCGTTCATCTGTTTTACCGCTTCGGGCGGCGCGCGGATGCAGGAAAGCTTGCTTTCGCTGATGCAAATGGCGAAGACCACGGCCATGCTGACGAAGCTCGCCGAAGCCAGGCTGCCGTTCATCTCCGTGCTGACCGACCCGACTATGGGCGGCGTATCGGCCAGTTTCGCGTTCCTCGGCGACGTGGTGATCGCGGAACCGAAGGCGCTGATCGGCTTTGCCGGCCCGCGCGTGATCGAGCAAACCGTGCGCGAGAAATTGCCGGAAGGCTTCCAGCGCGCCGAGTTCCTGCTGACGAAGGGCGCGATCGACATGATCGTCGACCGTCGCAAGCTGCGTGAAGAGATCGCTCAACTGATGGCGCTTCTGAGCCATCAACCGGCAGACGCGGTGGCGTAAGCCGTTCCCACGGTGAGCCATCGCCGCGCGTTCTCAAGCGTGAGCACCACCGAAAAGCCAGTAAAAACAGCGCGCCGCATGAGTGATCAAGCGGCGCGCTGTCATTTCCGCGATAATCACGGTCTCGCAACGCAGCGCCAGCTGCAAACGACGGCCAGCGCAGGCAGCTTCCGGTTTCCGCGCATAAACCCGCCCGGCAGACCAGGCTCTGGCCGCAGCCGCAGCCGCAGCCGCAGCCGCAGCCGCAGCCGCACATTCGCAATACCGCCAAACCGATTCACTCGCGATTCATCCGATGACCACATTCCCCACCCTCGACGCCTGGCTCACGCACCTTGAATCCGCGCATCCGGTCGGCATCGACATGGGTCTCGCCCGCATCGCCCAGGTGCGTGACGCAATGCAACTGTCGTTCGCATGTCCGGTCATCACGGTCGGGGGCACGAACGGCAAGGGTTCGACGTGTGCGATCCTCGAATCCATTCTGCTGCGCGCGGGTTACACGGTGGGCTGCCATACGTCGCCGCACCTGCTGTCGTTCAACGAACGCGCGCGGGTGAACGGCGAAATGGCGAGCGACGCGGATCTGCTGCCGCACTTCGAAGCCGTCGAAGCCGCGCGCCTGAGCCTCGCCGAGCCGGTCACGCTGACCTACTTCGAATTCACGACGCTGGCGATCATGAGCCTGTTCGCTTCGCGCGGACTCGACGCGGTGATTTTCGAAGTCGGCCTCGGCGGCCGGCTCGACGCGGTGAATATCCTCGATACGGATTGCGCGATCATCACCAGCATCGATATCGATCACACGGACTATCTGGGCGACACGCGCGAAAAAATCGCGTTCGAAAAAGCCGGCATTTTCCGTCCGGGCAAGCCGGCGATCTGTGCGGACCCGGTGCCGCCGCAATCGCTGATCGATTACGCGGAAAAAATCGGCGCGCAATTGTGGCTGTTCGGCCGCGATTTCCGCTATGAAGGGCAGGCCGGCAGCGAGCGTCAGCAATGGAGCTATGTCGGCCCGACCATGCGGCGTTCGGCGCTGGCCTATCCGGCGCTGCGCGGCGCCAATCAGTTGATCAACACGTCGGCTGCGCTCGCCGGCCTCGAAGCGTTGCGCGACCGCTTGCCGGTGTCCGCGCAGGATATCCGCCTCGGCCTCGCCAACGTTGAACTGCCGGGACGTTTCCAGGTGTTGCCGGGCAAGCCGGCCATCGTGCTGGATGTCGGCCACAACCCGCACGCGGCGGCGGTGCTGACGCAAAATCTCGGCAACATGGGTTTCTTCCCGTACACCTACGCGGTGTTCGGCGCGATGCGAGACAAGGACATTGCCGGCCTGCTGACGCATCTGAAAGGCGAAATCGATCACTGGTGCGTGACCGATTTGCCGACGCCGCGAGCGGCGTCAGCGGAACAACTCGAAGCGGCCTTGCGCGAGCAAGGCGTGGGCGAGAGCGCCGACAGCAGCGTGACGCGCTACGCAACGCCGGCCGAGGCTTTCCAAGACGCGCTAAAACGAGCGTCAGAGAATGATAGAATCGTGGTTTTCGGCAGTTTCTATACGGTAGCGGGCGTCATGGCCTACCGTAAATCGCAGCAACACTGAACGGGCGCCAGCCTCGAACCAAGCGATTCATGGGAATTTTCTCGTTCGGCAAGAAAGACGACGCGCCCACCCGGCGCGGCGCAAACACCAGTTCCACCCGGGCCGCCCGTGGCGAGCGCGTGGAGCGGCGGACCCGCCGCACGGAGCGCACCGTCGACGCCGATGCGATGCTGCTCGACCCTACGTTGCCGGAAAAGCAGCGAGCGCGTCGCCGCCTGGTTGGCGCGATCGCAATGGTCGTGGCCGCGGTCGTCATCTTGCCAATGGTGCTGGACTCGCATCCCAAGCCCGTTACAGACGACATTTCCATCGACATTCCAAGCCGCCCCGCGCCGAAACTCGCCAAAGCCGAGGAAGACACGCAGGCCGGTGTAGCACCCGACAATCCCACGCCCGACGCGGCACTCGCGGCATCCGGTCTTGCGCCGGCCACGGCAGCGAGGCAAGGGCAGTCCGCCGCCACGAAGCCGCCGGGCGCGGACACGAACGCAGCAGCGCCCGCGGCCAGGCCGGCGGTGAAACCGCAGGCACCGTCCGTCGCCGCTAACACCACGCCAGTGGCGCCCGCAGCGCCCGCCAAGCCGGCCAAACCGCCGGTCACGCACAACGCCGCGACCGCTCCCGCACCGGCCACTCCGGCGCCGACCGCTCAGGCACCCAGTTCCGACGACACAAACGCGGCCGCCGGCGCGGACGCGAATTCCGGCACGCCGGCGTCGCCGCCGGGCAGCCGTTTCGCCGTGCAACTCGGCGCGTTTGCAAACGACACCAACGCGCGTAATTGGGCCGCCAAGTTGAAAGCGGCGGGCGTGCCCGCATATACCGAGCATCGGAAGCAGGCTGACGGTTCCACGCTCACGTTGCTGCGAGCCGGCCCGTTCGCCGATCGTGCAGCGGCAAGCGCCGCCATTGCAAAGGTTCGCGAGGCCGGCTTGATGTCGGGCGCGAACAGCGGCGCCGCACAGTAAGCCTGCGATGTTCACTGCCTTCGACTACGCTGTAATGGCGGTGATCGGTTTGTCGGCGCTGCGCGGCACATGGCGCGGGTTTTTGTCGGAAATATTCGGGCTGATCGGCTGGATTGCGGCGTTTTTCATTGCTTGCCGCTTCGTGGGTTATGTCGTGCCGTTGATCCCGTCCAACTGGCCGGGCGGCGCGTTGACCCAGTGGCTGCTGGCCTTCGCGCTGGTGGTGATCGGTGTGGTGCTGGTGGCGAGCGTGTTGAACGCCCTGTTGAGCCGCATCGTGCAGGCAACCGGCTTGAGCGGCGTGGACCGCTCGCTCGGTTTGATGTTCGGCCTCGTGCGCGGGGTCATTCTGGTGCTGATTCTGGTCGCCCTGGCTGGCTTGACCGAACTGCCCCAACAGGAATTCTGGCGCAACGCCTTGCTTCGGCCCTATGCGGTCGAGGGCGTGCACGTAATGAAACCGCTGCTTCCCGAGACGCTGGCTGCTTACGTCCGAGTGTGACGATCAGGCGAGTGGTTAGGGAACGGCAGCAGGACTCCGGCGCAAACCGGCTGCCTTTACGTTCGGTCGCGTAGCTTTGCGAACGCCCCGAAGGAAATCCCTCGGGACGCCGTCGCAGGCAGCGGCCGCCATGACGAATTTCGTACCTTTGAAGGACATGCCATGTGCGGCATCGTAGGCGTAGTTTCCCACTCTCCGGTCAATCAGCTGATCTATGACAGCCTGCTGCTTCTGCAGCACCGCGGTCAGGACGCCGCCGGCATCGCGACGGCGAACGGCAGCAATTTCCACATGCACAAGGCGAACGGCATGGTGCGCGACGTGTTCCGCACGCGCAACATGCGCAGCCTGCCCGGCACGACCGGTATCGGCCAGGTCCGCTATCCGACCGCCGGTTCCGCGTCGAGCGAAGAAGAAGCCCAGCCGTTCTACGTGAACGCGCCGTTCGGCATTATCCTCGCGCACAACGGCAATCTGACCAACTGGCAGCAACTGAAAGATGAGATGTTCCGCATCGATCGCCGCCACATCAATACCAATTCCGACACGGAAGTGATGCTCAACGTGCTCGCGCACGAATTGCAGCTTTCCAGCTCGGGCCTGCAACTCGATCCGGCTGCACTGTTCAACGCCGTGTCGGGCGTGCATCGCCGGGTGCGCGGTTCGTACGCGATCGTGTCGCTGATCGCCGGTTACGGCCTGCTCGGCTTCCGCGACCCGTTCGGCATCCGCCCGCTGTGCCTCGGCAAGCAGGAAACGGCCGAAGGCGTCGAGTGGATCCTCGCGTCGGAGTCGGTGGCGATCGAAGGTATCGGCTTCGAATTCGTGCGCGACGTGGCGCCGGGCGAAGCGATTTTCATCGACCTCGAAGGCAATCTGCACTCGCAGCAATGCGCGACGAACCCGAGCCTGAACCCCTGCATTTTCGAACTCGTGTATCTCGCGCGTCCGGATTCGGTGCTCGACGGCGTGCCGGTGTACAACGTGCGTCTGCGCATGGGCGACTACCTCGCCGAGAAGATCAGGCGCGAACTGCCCGACGTCGCGATCGACGTCGTGATGCCGATTCCCGATTCGTCCCGTCCGGCCGCCATGCAGGTTGCGAAGAAGCTGGGCGTTGAATACCGCGAGGGTTTCTTCAAGAACCGTTACGTTGGCCGCACCTTCATCATGCCCGGCCAGGCCGTGCGCAAGAAGTCGGTGCGCCAGAAGCTGAACGCGATGGGCATCGAGTTCAAGGGCAAGAACGTGCTGATCGTCGACGACTCGATCGTGCGCGGCACCACGTCGCATGAAATCGTGCAGATGGCGCGCGATGCCGGCGCGAACAAGGTGATCTTCGCTTCGGCGGCGCCGCCGGTGAAGTTCCCGAACGTCTACGGCATCGACATGCCCACGCGCGGCGAACTCGTCGCCCACGGCCGCTCGGACGACGAAGTCGCGCGCATGATCGGCGCGGACCATCTCGTTTATCAGGACGTCGACGCGCTCAAGCAGGCCGTGCGCGATATCAACCCGGCGCTGAAGGAATTCGAAGCGTCGTGTTTCGACGGTAACTACGTGACCGGCGACGTTACCACCGAGTACCTGGATCGCATCGAAACGGCGCGTCTCGCACCGTCCTCGCAATCGGACCGCGACGCCGCAAGCGAAGCGCTCGACGGCGGCGGCCCGGCCCGTTCGCAACTGCATCTGCAACTGTCGGTAGGTTGAACGCGGGCTTGAACGGTTCCGCTTCCGGTGCGGCACGCTGCACGCCGCGCCGGGAGCGTGTTAGCATGGCGGCTTGCGTCGATTTGATCTCAGCTTGCGGACGCGGGGCAACCCGAAACAGCTAAAGCGAAGGGTGGAAAAGCCGCACTCATCCGCCTCCGCTCCAGCTTTCCCCCGCACATGAAGCCCGCTTATGCCGACGCAAAAGCGGGCTTTTTTGTTGCTGCCGTTCGGCCTGGTACGCTCGATTCATTGCATCCGAGCCGCACACGCCGAACGCAGCCACATGGAACATTGGAAACCAGAACCAACATGGACGACTCCCTGAACTTCGATACGCTGGCAGTCCGCTCGGGCACGGTGCGCAGCGACTTCAACGAACATTCGGAAGCGATTTTCCTGACCTCGAGCTTCGTGTTCGCGAGTGCCGCGGACGCCGCCGAGAAATTCAGGAATTCCGAAGACAACTACACCTATTCGCGCTTCACGAATCCGACCGTTTCGATGTTCCAGGATCGGCTGGCCGCGCTCGAAGGCGGCGAAGCCTGCATGGCGACGGCCTCGGGCATGGCCGCGATCATGTCGGTGGTGATGTCGGCGTTGCAGGCGGGCGACCATCTGGTGAGCTCGCAGGCGTTGTTCGGCTCCACGCTCGGCATGTTCTCGCAGATCTTCAGCAAATTCGGCATCACGACCACGTTCGTCGATCCGACCGATCTGGACGCGTGGAAAAACGCCGTGCGCCCGGAGACGAAGATGTTCTTCCTCGAAACGCCGTCGAATCCGCTGACCGAAGTCGCCGATATCGAAGCGATCGGCAAGATCGCCAAGGCGTCGAACGCGCTGTTCGTGGTCGACAACTGCTTCTGCAGCCCGGCCTTGCAGCAGCCGCTGAAGCTCGGCGCGGACGTCGTGATGCATTCGGCCACCAAGTTCCTCGACGGTCAGGGCCGCGTGCTTGGCGGCGCGCTGGTCGGCTCGAAGCAGTTCATCATGGAGAAGGTGTTCCCGTTCGTGCGCAGCGCCGGGCCGACGCTGTCCGCGTTCAACGCGTGGGTGCTGCTCAAGGGCATGGAAACGCTATCGCTGCGCGTTGAAAAGCAGTCGGCGAATGCGCTTGAAATCGCGCGCTGGCTGGAAACGCATCCGGCCGTGAATCGCGTGTTTTATCCGGGGCTGGAATCGCATCCGCAGCATGCGCTGGCCATGCGTCAGCAGAAGGCGGGCGGCGCAATCCTGTCGTTCGAACTGAAGGGCGACACGCCCGAGCAGATGCGCGCGAATGCATGGCGTGTGATCGACAACACGAAAATCTGCTCGATCACCGGCAACCTCGGCGATACGCGCACCACCATCACGCACCCGGCCACGACCACGCATGGTCGCGTGACGTCGGAAGCGCGCGCGGCGGCGGGCATCAGCGAAGGCTTGATCCGTCTTGCGGTGGGTCTGGAGAACGCCGGCGATATCCGCGGCGATCTGGAGCGCGGACTGGCGGGTTGAGTGAAGGGTGGAGCGAAAGCTCGATGCAGGGCAAGCGGGCCGCGCTGTCAGGCGGCTCGCGCAATAACTCCCCGGAGCGGTAAGACGGCAGCGCTGCGAAGACTGCCGCGCCGCCAAGGCTCAGCGCAGCAAAAACACAGCGCAGTAAAACTCAATGACGCAGCGCGCGCCATTGACCGGGCGCCAGCCCGAAACGCCGCGTGAACGCGTGCGTATAGGCGCTCTGATCGCCGAAGCCGATGTCCAGCGCAATATCAGTCAACGAAAGCCGCGGGTCAGCCAGCAACGTGAGCGACGTATCGAGCCGCAGACGCTGCAGATAGCGATGCGGTGTCTCGCCGAAGGCCTCGATAAAAAGCTGATGAAAGCGCCGCATGCCGAACCCGCAATGGGCGGCGAGCTCGGCGATCCGCACGGGCTCCGACAGATGCGCGCGCAGCCAGCGGTCGATACGCGCAAAGTCGAGACCGGCGCCTGCTGCCTGCGCGCCGGCCGTCGTGCCCGCGTCGGCCACCAACGCCGCGCCGAGCCGCGCGGCTGCATCCCAATGAAAACGCCGTGCGTCCAGATCGTTGCCTTGAACTCCGCCGGCAGCGTGCGCCGCGATGCGATGCACGAGTTGCGTCAGCGAGCCGTCGACCGCGACCGCCCGCGCACGGTCGAAAAGCCGTTCCGGCACGGCCAGCGACGAAGCCGGCAAGTCCAGAACCAACTGCCGGTTCTCGCCGACGCCCGCGTAATCGTGCCGCGCGCCCGCCGGAATGAGCCAGGCGGAGCCGGCGTCGATCTGATGCGCGACGCCGTCTACCGTCATGACCATTGCGCCGTCGAGTCCGAGCACGACCTGGTGAAAGTCGTGCACGTCCGACGCTTCGATCGCGCCGTAGCGGCGCAAGGAAACGCTAGGCGCGGTGACGGCGGCGTGGCTCATCGGCGATATGCGGTTCAACAGAGAACAGCGAAAACTCAGACGCCGAGCAATTCGACTTCGAACACGAGCGTCGCATTGGGCGGAATCACGCCGCCCGCGCCGCGCACGCCGTAGCCGAGTTGCGGCGGGATGGTCAGTTTGCGGGTGCCTCCAACCTTCATGCCTTGCACGCCTTCGTCCCAGCCCTTGATGACCATGCCGCCGCCCAGCACGAAAGCGAACGGGTCATTGCGGTCCTTGCTGGAGTCGAACTTCTGGCCATCGGTCAGCCAGCCGGTGTAGTGGACGCTGACGGTCTTGCCGGCCACTGCCTCGGCGCCGGTGCCTTCAACGATGTCTTCGTACTTCAAACCGGATTCGGTAGTCACAGACATGTGTCGCTCCTCAGATCAAAAACGTAAAAACCGACATTGTAGGCGTGTTGACGCCACATCGCCGAGGATTGCCATGTGGCACACGGATTGCGTGAATGCTGGTGGTCCGGCGAGGCTGATCGCGCTGGATGGCATGCCTATAATGGGGCTTCTTTCAATCATCATGCACCGCCTGAGAGGGCTCGATCGTGACAACGTCTTCAACCGGAAATGCTGGCGAAAAGCCGGTGCCTTCCGGCTTCGCCGTATCTGGACGCACCGCGCTTCTGCGCGCGGAAACCGCACTGTTCATGCGTGACCATGTGCTGTCGCTGGTGTCGCACGACCTGCGTGGTCCGTTGAATGCCATTCATAGCTGGGCGTACGTGCTGGAGCGCAAACTCGACGCGAACGACCCCAACGCGCAGCGCGCCGTCACCGGTATTCGCAATGGCGTGGATCAGCAGGTCAAGCTACTCGAGACGATTGTCGACGCCACGCGCGCCGAGACCAAATCACTGGTGCTTGCCTACGCGCCCTTTTCCCTGCATCCGTTACTCGAAGAAACGGTGGAAGAAGTCCGCTCGGGTCTGGGTCGCGCGCGCGGCGTGGAAGTGACGGTCGACTCGCAACTGGCCACCGAGCAACTCAACGGCGACCGGGAGCGCCTCGCCGCCGCGCTATGGCTGATGCTCATGTTCGCGGTAGAAACGGGCGCGGAAGGCGCCACGGTCACCCTGGTCACGAAAGCGGATACGAACGCATGGCATGCTAGCGTCGGGTACGAGGCCAACGGCACGGCGTTGGACGATCCCGCCTTGCCGCATGTACTCGAAGCGTTTGCCCGCAAGCAGGCCCGCGAGCCACGCGAAGCGAAGCGGATCGCGTGGGTGCTGGCGCTGTGCAAGCGCGTTGCCGAAGCGCACGGCGGCAGTTTCGAGCAGGTCGACGCAACGGGCAGCGACACGGCCACGCTCGCCCTGCGCGTGCCGCTCAGCGCAACGGCTGCGAAATGAACGGCTCGACAGAACGGCTTGCTCCGCGCGATTAAGTTTTCACCGAGCTTTCACCCTCTATACTGACAACTTTTGTTGCCGGAGCTTGTCGCTTTGATTCAGGTCGTTGCCCTTATCGGTGCGTTGTTTCTCGTCGCCCTCAATGGTTTCTTTGTGGCCGCTGAATTCGGTCTGGTCAAACTGCGGCAGACGCGCGTGCAAAGCCTGGCTGTCGGGCATGGCATGCGCGGGCGTCTGCTCGGCAAGGTGCACGGACGCCTCGATGCCTATCTTTCCGCGTGCCAGCTCGGCATCACGCTGGCGTCGCTCGGGCTTGGCTGGATCGGCGAGCCCGCGTTCGCGGAACTGCTCACGCCGGTTTTCAGCCTGCTCGGTGTCGAATCGGAGAAACTGATTCACGGCATCTCGCTCTTCTTCGCGTTCTCGTGCATTTCGTTCCTGCACATCGTGGTGGGCGAACTCGCGCCGAAGTCGCTGGCGATTCGCGAGGCGGAGAAGGTCTCGCTATGGGCCGCCACGCCGCTGTACGGCTTTTACTGGGCAATGTATCCGGCGATCTGGGTGCTCAATACGAGTGCCAACGCGGTGCTCAAGCTCGCCCGGCTCGACGCCGATCACGGCCACGACTCGCACTACTCGACCGACGAACTCAAGCTGATCCTGCGCGGCCGCCGCGCCAACGTCGCCACGGAGCTGGGTTCGCCGGACGGCGCCTACAGCCAGGACGAGTGGAACACCATCGCGCATTCGCTGGATTTTTCGCGCATGACCGTGTCGGACCTCATGCGTCCGGCCTACGAAATGGTCGGCCTGCGGCGCGATCTGCCGTTGCGCGAAAACATGCAAGTGGTGGCGCGGCACCGTTTCAGCCGCTATCCGTTGTTCGAAGACGCATCCGGCGAACGCGTGGCCGGCATGATCCATTTGAAGGACTTGCTGCTGGCCCGCCATGCGGGCAGCACGCTCGACGATCTTTCCAGATACGCGCGCCCCGTGCAGTACGTCACGCCGGATTTGCCGGCACTCGAACTGTTTCGCCGCTTCCGCAAGGGCGCGCCGCACTTCGCGCTGGTCGGCCACAAGGGGGAGAAGCCGATCGGTTTCCTGACGCTCGACAATCTGCTCGGCGCGCTGGTCGGCCAGATCCACGACGAATTCCGTCAAGGCGACGCCGACTGGACCCGCATGGACGACGGCACCTTGATGGGCAAGGGCAGCTTGCCGGTGGTGTCGCTGGAGCGCGCGTTGGGGATCGATATCGACGAAGGCAAGGCCGAATCGGTGGGCGGCCTCGTCATTCAGGCGCTCAACGATTTGCCGAGCGAAGGCCAGCGAGTCGAGTTCGATCGCTTCGATGTAGTGGTCAAGAAGATGAAAGGGCCGCGCATCGTGCTCGTGCGGGTCTATCCGAAAGCATTCGATGACGAAGGTGGTTAGCGCGCGATAGAGCCGCGCCGGATTCCACTTTGCGCGGGATCTGGCAGAGCGCGCACCGGCGTCGCGCAGGTAGAATTAGCCTCCACACCATTGGGGGCGACATGGGATATCTGCTGGTGCTGTGCGTCGGATTGCTGGCCGGCATGCTGAGCGGCGTGGTCGGCACCGGCTCGTCGATGATGCTGATGCCCGTCCTCGTGATGCTGTTCGGTCCGCAGGAGGCGGTGCCGATCATGGCGATCGCGGCAATCATGGGCAACTTCGGCAAGGTTCTCGCATGGTGGCGCGAGATCGACTGGCGGGCGTGCGGCGCCTACTGCGTGACCGCTGTGCCGGGCGCGGCGCTGGGCGTGCGAACGCTGCTCGCGTTGCCGCCTCATGCGGTCGAAATTGCGCTTGGTCTGTTCTTTGTCGCGATGGTGCCCACACGGCGATGGCTCGCGCGGCGGGCCATCAAATTCTCGCTATGGCAGCTTTCGCTGATTGGCGGCGTGGTGGGTTTTCTCACCGGGATCGTCGTTTCCACCGGGCCGATTACGGTGCCCGTGTTCATGTCCTATGGCCTCGTGAAAGGCGCTTTTCTCGCCACCGAAGCGGCGGGCTCGCTGACCGTCTACGCGTCCAAAGTCGCGGTCTTCAACCATTTCGGCGCTTTGCCTTTGCACGTGGTGATCGACGGTTTGATCACCGGTTCCGCGCTGATGGTCGGCTCGTTTGCCGCGCGGGCGATCGTGGTCCGTATGAGTCCCGCTACTTTCAAACTGGTCGTCGACGGTTTGATGCTGTCTTCGGGACTATCGCTGCTGTGGGCGGCGGGCCGCTAGGCTTGAACAATAGGCCTGGCCGACCGGCGCCTCGAACACCCGCTGATAAATTCCACCGAGAATCGCGCCCACTTCCGCTTGCGAGAAACCGGCCACCAGCAGCGCGCCGGCGAGATCGGGCAACTGCTCGTAGCTGCGGAATAGAGCCATAAAAAAGGCGGTTTGAGCGTGACCGCTCAAACCGCCTTCGCCTGGCAAATGTCGCAGATCAACTGCGCGGCACGCCGTCCTCCACCAACACCGCGATCGGCATTGAGGCCAGCGCATCGCGCAGATACAGCAGCCCGTTCTCTTCGACCTTCGGCGCAGCGGGACTCAGCCAGTCGAACAGCGCCCTCGCGGACAGATCGGAGGGCATCTCCACCGCCGTGTCCTCCCATTTCGCGGGATCGACCATCGGCAGATCGCCTTCCTCGCCGAGCAAACCAGCGGCGAGCCGGCTCGCCACCACCACAGCCCATGCATTGCCGTGGCGGCGCGCAAACGCGATCACACTCGAAGCGTGCTTGCCGCGCACGGCGAGCGGCAGATATTCGCTCTGACTCAACAACTCCGGCAAATGCGCCCGCAACGCGAGCACGCGTTGCACCACTGCGAGCTTCACGCGTCCATCGTGCCAGCCCGGCAGGAATTCCGATGGCGGCGTCTGTGCGAGCCACGCCTCGCGTTTGGCGAAATCGACGGGCCGGCGATTGTCCGGATCGACCAGGCTGAAGTCCCACAACTCGGTGCCCTGATAAAGATCGGGAATCCCAGGCGATGCCAGGCGCAACACCGTCTGCTGCAAGCTGTTGAGCGCACCCGCGCGGCCAATTCGCGCGACGAAGGCGGACAACTCCTTCAGGAATCCGTCGCGCCGCTGCGGCGCGAGGATGTCGAACAGGAAGTCACGGCAACCGGCCTCGTACGCTTCGTCGGGCGCGAGCCAGTTGGTTTGCAGCTTGGCTTCGCGCAACGCCTTCAACTGCCATTGGGCGACGCGTTCGGTCAGTTCCTTTACGCCGGCTTCGTCGTCTGGCTGCAGATCCGGCGGCCAGCAACCTACCAGCGTCTGATACAGCATCGCTTCGGCAGCGGGGCCGGGTGCCCAGTCGTAGCTCGTGTCCTGGCCAACACTGCTGACCGGCTTGCCGTCCAGCGCACGACGATGCGGCGCATTCAGCGTGGACCATGCGCGCAGCGTCGCGCTCCACTCGTGGGCAATCTCGCTCAGCACGGCGAGCCGCGCGCGCACGTCTTCGCCACGCTTGTGATCGTGCGTGGCCGTCGCGAGCATGGCGTGAGGGAAGCGCTGCGACCGTTCGAGATTCGCCGCGTGAAACTGTTCGACCGACAACGCGAACTCGCCCGGGTCCGAGCCGACCTCGTTGCGCGACAACAGCCGGCCATAGCGATAGCACGCCGTGTCTTCCACCGCCTTCGCGGCAACGGGCGCGGTCAACTGCGCGAACAGCGTCTGCGCGGTGCGTCGCGCGGAACCGGCATGGCTCGGCGGCACGCCGTTCTGACCGGGTTGCGCCGGCAGGCCGCTTCGTCCCGTGGGCGCCTCTTCGGCGCTGCCGCCAAGCCACGCATTCACGCGTTCGAGCGCGACATGGTCCGCGCGCGAAAGCGAGCGTCTCGCGCCCTCCAGAGCCTGCTCGAAGTAGACGTTATCCGCCGTGCTGCGCAGACCGTTCTGCGGATAGATCCGATACACGGGAAAATGCACCACCAGTTCGGTCAGCACGCGACGCAGCGTGGTAAAGGTGAAGTCGCGCGTGCTCAGCGAATCGCGGGCAATGCGATGCAATGCACGCGCCGCGCGGTCGAGTTCCGCCGCGAGGTTTTCGGCGAGAATCTGGCGGCGCGCGGCGAGCGCTTCGTCTGCGAAAAGCCCGCTGCGGCCGGTCAGTTCGGTCCACGTCTGCGCGAGCGGCGCGGCACCGGCCGGATCGTGCAGCAGCGCGCCCACGTCGCTCATGAAGTCGTAGCCGGTCGTGCCGTCCACCGGCCAGTCGTCGCGCAGCGGTTCGCCACGACCGAGAATTTTTTCGACTACCACATACGGCGCGGTATCACGCAGTTCCGTGAGACGCTGCCGCAAACGCTGACAGTATTCACGCGGCTCGGCGAGGCCGTCCACGTGGTCGATCCGCAAGCCGTCCACCACGCCTTCCTGATACAGCCGGAAAGGCAGCGCATGTACCGCCTCGAACACCTCGGGCCGTTCCACACGTACCCCGGCAAGTGTGGAGATGTCGAAGAAACGCCGCCAGTTGACCTCGTCGGACGCGGTGCGCCACCACGCAAGGCGGAAGTGTTGCCGCTCGATCAGCCGATGCAGGCGGTCACGCGTCACCGGGTCGTCCGGAGAATACGTTTCGAGTACGAACTCGATCGCCGAGCCGCCGTTCTGCACGACGAATTCACGCAGCATGTCGCGGCCTTCGGCGGCACGGGGATGATCGGTGGGCTGGGTGGTCAGTCCGTGGAAGCGCTCGGCGAGCGCGGTGAGATCGGGACGGTCGGCGCTTTGCAGGATCGACGGGTAGTCGATCGGGCACACCGGAAACACGTGGGGTCCGTAGCCGATATAAAAGCGCCCTATGTCGGCCGCGAAATGCAGCGCAATGCGGCCGGCGGCGAGTTCCTCACCGTACGGCGCACCGAGCGTGGGCAGCAGCACCTTGCCGCGCAAAGCCGGATCGGGCGAATGCCAGTCCACGTCGAAATGGCGCGCATAGGCGCTGTGACGGCCCCATTCGAGGATGTCGAGCCACCAGGCATTGCTGGCGCCGCCGACGCCCATATGGTTCGGCACCGTGTCGATGATCAGCCCCATGTCGCGCGCGCGCAGTTTGTCGGCGAGGCGCTTCAGCGCCGCCTCGCCGCCGCATTCGGCGCTGACCTGGGTGTAGTCGACGGTGTCGTAGCCGTGCATGGAACCCGGCTCGGCCGTCGTGACGGGCGACGCGTACACGTGGCTGATGCCGAGCTCGGCGAAGTAGTCGACGTGCTTTGCGGCGTCGTCGAAGGTGAAGCCTCGGTGGAACTGGAGGCGAAGCGTGGAGCGCGGGACGGTCATGGCGTATCAGGCTCCGAATAAGCGTTGGAAGAAGGAACTGAGGCGGCCGCGGCGCGGCGCTCGCGATCGACCGCGAGCAGGCGGTCGCAGAAGGTGTCGTCCTGGAACAGTTCGTCGACCGGCAAGGTGACGCGGCGGCGCCAGTTCGGATGCTCGTCGATCGAGCCGGGCAGATTCGGCTGCTCGACCTGCGCGAGCAGATCCTCTAGCGGAAACGTCACCAGCGGGCCGGGCGTGGCGGCCACGAAGGCGAGCGCTTCGTCCACCGGCGCGCTGTCGGGCGGCGGCGCAGGGACGTCGTGCGCGGCCACGCCGGCCTGCTGGAACGCGTGCCACAGCAATGCGCGATCTTTCGCGCGCTCTTCCTGGGCGGCTTCCTCGGGATCGCGGCCGTCGGCGCGCGCCATCGTCTGGCCGATCCGGTTGCGCCACGTGATGTCGCTGCCGCGCCACCAGCCGGCGACCGTCGGCAGATCGTGCGTGGTCGTGGTGCCGACCGCATTGCGGTCCCAGGCTCGGGGCGGCTTGAACCCCTTGCCGTCGTGCGCGCTTTCGAACCACAGCACGCGAATGCCGGCAATGCCGTGCTCTTCGAGCCGCTCGCGGAAACCGGGCGGCACGGTGCCCAGATCTTCGCCTATTACGATTGCGCGGTGCCGCCACGATTCGAGCGCGATCAGACGCAGCAGATCTTCGAGCGGATAGCGCAAGTACGCGCCGTTACGCGCGCTTTCGCCTTCCGGCACGAGCCACAGCCGCCGCAAGCCGAGAATGTGATCGATGCGGATGCCGCCGGCATGCGCGAAGGCCGCGCGCAGCATGTCGATGAAGGCGGAAAAGCCCTGCATGCGCATGGCGCGCGGGGAGAACGTGGTGAGCCCCCATGCCTGGCCGGCCTGGTTGAACAGGTCCGGCGGCGCGCCGACCGACACGCCTTGCAGCATGTCGTCGCGATATGACCACGCGTGACTGCCGGCGCTGTCGCAGCCCACCGCGAGGTCGGCGATCAGGCCGACGGCCATGCCGGCTTCGCGCGCCGCGTGCTGCGCGTGCGACAAACCCTTGGCGGCAAGCCACTGCAGAAACAGATGGAAATCGACCTCGTGACGATTCGCCTCGGCAAAAGCTTCGACTTCCGGGCTGCGCGGATCGCGTAGCGCCTCGGACCAGTTACGCCAATGCCCATTGCCGCCTTCTTGCGAGAGTTGCGCCGCCTGCAGCGCTTCGAAGCGCGCGTGATCTTCGAGCGCGCGTCCCGCCCGTTCGCAGAAGCCGTGAAATTCCAGCGCGCGCGGCGTGTTCTGCGCGCGTTCCTTCACGCAGAACTGCTCGTACAGCGCGCGCAAAACCTTCAGCTTCAGGACGACCGCGCCCGGCCAGTCGATCAACGGCAGGTCTTCGAGTTTCGACCAGGCGTCGCCGGCCTGCGCGGCTTCGAGCGCGGCGTGGGCCGCGTCCGTGCCGAACACGGCGGCGGGATCGATATGCGTGACGTTCAGCCACAAACGCGACGATGGCGAATACGGACTGAAGCGGTTCGGTTCCGCGCTGAACATCGCGTGAGTCGGGCTGACGGCGAGCGCGTGCGCGCCACGCTTCGCGCTTTCGACGGCGATCTGCGCAAGCGCCGAATAGTCGCCGATGCCGCCGTCGCCGATGCGGCGCAAGCCGTACAACTGCGCGGCGATGCCCCACAGCGGCGGCGCGGTTTTGTCGTGGCCGTCGCCGTCATCGTGCAGCGTGCGCCACGCGTCGGCGACGGTGTAGCAGCGCGGCGGCGCGACGGCGAGCGTCACGCGTTGCTCGTTGATCACGAGCGTGTGATAGCCCGGCTCGTCGATCGGTGCAAGCAGCGCTTCCTCGCCTTTGGGCGCCGTGAACCGGCCGTCGATGATCGAGCCGCTTTCGAGCTCGATCCGGTAGTGGCTGCCCGATCTGATCGCGGCGGCGGGCAGCGCGATGCCGCGTCCAACCTCCGCGGTCATCAGCGGCGGCAGTTTGCGGCCCGACAGTTCGGCCTCCAGCACAGCAGAGCTTTGGCGGATTTGCGTCGCGTTGCCGCACGGCAAACCCATCCGTTCGAGCAGCACGGCGAGCGTGTTCTCGGGCACATGTTGCGTCGTATGGTGCGCGTCCTGCCACTCCACCTCGAAACCGGCGCGCGCGGCAAGATTGACGATGGTGTCGTTATGGCGTCGGGTAATCACGCGTGGCGCTCCTGTTGGCCGGCAATGCGCGCATCGTGGCGGATGGCATAGCCGCTGACGTCGCCGGTCAGCCACGCGACGAACGCGTGCGCGGGCAACACCTTGACGTCGACCTGTTCGCGCACGCGCGGCGGCGTTTCGAAAATCACTTTGCCGGCCGGCAGGTCGGCCAGCGCGACGTTTTCCTTCGAGAGGTTCAGCGCGATCGACAAAGTCTCGCCGTCGCCGAGTTTCCAGCGGGCGATCAGCGCATTGGCATCGCCGCCGTTCGCAGCGCTCAGCACCGTCGCGCCGCACGCCTTGCTGTGTTTCAGGCGCGGTGTGATCAGCCTGGCGCGTACGGCCAGCGCGGATTTGTAGAAGTGCATCCAGTCGAGCCGGTCTTTTGCTTCAGCGTCGGTGTGCTGCGACGTTTCGTCCGGCGCGGGCGGCGACGAGGCCGCGAAGGTTTTCACGTCGTTCGGATCGGGAATCTGCGCGCGCCGTTTCTCGTCGCTGAACGATGAAAAACGCGCGAATTCACGGCGCCGGCCTTCGCGGACCGCGTCGGCGAGATCGCCCGTGTAGTCGGTGAAAAACAGGAAGGGCTGCGTGGAGCCGTATTCCTCGCCCATGAAGAGCAGTGGGATTTGCGGCGACAGCAGAAGCAAACCGGTGGCGGCGCGCAACGCTTCGTCCGAGGTCAGTTTGCGCAGCCGCTCGCCGAACGCGCGGTTGCCGACCTGATCGTGGTTCTGCAGGAACATCACGAAAGAAGTCGGTGGTAGATGCGCGCTTGCTTCGCCGCGCGGCTTGCCGTCATGAATCGGCGACGGGTCGCCCTGATACGCGAAGCCTTCCGACAGCACGCGCGCGAGCCGGCGGATCGGCTGGTCCTCATACGCGTGGTAATAGCCTTCCGTTTCGCCGGTCAGCAGCACGTGCAAGGTGTTGTGCGCGTCGTCGTTCCACTGCGCGTCGAAATGGGTTTCCAGCAGGTTCGCGCTGTTGTGTTCGTTTTCCAGCACCAGATGCACATGCCGGCCGTGCTGCACCCTGGCGCGGATATGATCGGACAATTCGCGCAGCCAGGCATGATTGTCGATGGCGTGCACCGCGTCGAAACGCAGTCCGTCGATACGATATTCGTTGATCCAGTAAACAGCGTTATCGGTAAAGAAATCGCTCACTTCACTGCGCTCGAAATCGATGGCCGGGCCCCACGGCGTATGCGTGCCTTCGCGGAAAAACGAGCGGGCGTACTCGTGCAGATAATTGCCGTCCGGTCCGAAGTGGTTATAGACCACGTCGAGAAACACCATGAGGCCGAGACCATGCGCGGCGTCGATCAGCGCTTTCAGATCTTCGGGGCGGCCGTACGCGGAGTCGGGCGCATAGGGCAACACGCCGTCGTAGCCCCAATTGTGCTTGCCGGGAAAGTCGTTCAGCGGCATCAGTTCGATGGCGGTGACGCCGAGCGCGGCGAGCTCAGGCAGGCGCTTCTGCACGCCCGCATAACCGCCCAGCGCGCCGACGTGCAACTCGTACAACACCGTTTCTTCCCACGGCCGGCCATGCCAGTTCGTCTGTTGCCAGCGGTACGCGCGCGGATCGATGACTTCGCTCGGCCCGTGCACGTCCTGCGGCTGGAAGCGTGACGTGGGATCGGGCACCGCATGCTCGCCGTCCAGCCGGAAGCGATACAGCGTGCCCGCGCCGCTGTCGACGCTGGCTTCGAACCAGCCATTGCCGGCGGGCGTCATGTCGTGCGCGCCTTGCGCGGGTCCGTTTTCGATTTCCACCTGAACGTGCTTGCAGGACGGCGCCCAGAAGCGAAACCGCGTGCGCGGCTTCGCGCCCGTCGCGCCGATCAGTTGCGCGCCGAACGGCAAACAGTGCGCGTGATGATGCGCATGAGGATCAATCGGACTTTCAGACATGATTCGTCACCATTCAATTTTACTTTCGAGCCGTCCTTAACACGCCGATCGCACCTGCGATACCTCGCGCGTAACCGGGCGGCCGCCCTGACTGTTCCCGCGTCCCGGCGCCGCCGCTGTCTAGGTGGTCGGCGACGCGTCGTTCGTGGGCGCATGCGCACCCGGATCGGGCGGAAGCGCCGTCAGGAGCCGCGGCCCATGCTGCGGGCCGGGCTTCCAGCCCGCCTGCCAGTCTGCTTCGCCCACCGGCTGCGCGGCCAGCATCACGAGGCCGTGCGCGGCCACTTCGATCTCCGGGACCGCCAGCCGATGCGGTGCGTTCTCGGGTTCAGCAGTGTCTAACAGCACATGCCATTCCAGATGCGGTGCGGGAGGCGTAAACCGCAGTGTTTTCTCGTTGGCGTTGAGCATCATCAACAATACTTCTGTTTCGCCGTTCAAGCCTGGGCCGGCGCGGCGCAATGTGAACGCGCGGCCTTCGGGATCCTGCCAGGCTTCGATGGTGAGCGGGTCGCCCCGCTCGTCGAACCAGCCCACGTCGAACAGACCGGGCAACACTTCACGATCGCCGAACAGGAAACGCGTTTCGCGCAACAGCGGATGTTGCTTGCGCAACGCGATCACGCGCGCGACGAACGCGGTCATCTGGCGACCGTCCGGCGATTCCGCGCGCGCCCAGTCGAGCCACGACAGTTCGTTGTCCTGGCAGTACGCATTGTTGTTGCCGTGCTGGGTGCGCAGCGATTCGTCGCCGGCCAGCACCATTGGCGTGCCGAGCGCCATCAGCAGCGTGGCGATCAGTGAGCGGGCCACGCGCTTGCGGGTGGCGAGAATCGCCGGGTCGTCGCTCTCGCCTTCCACGCCCCAATTGCGGCTGCAATTCTCGTTGTGGCCGTCGTTGTTGTCTTCGCGGTTTGCTTCGTTGTGCTTCTGCTCGTAGGCGGTGACGTCGGCCAACGTAAAACCGTCATGCGACGTGACGAAATTGACCGACGCCCACGGCTTTCTGAAGCGGCGGTTGAACAGATCGGCCGAGCCGGTCAGACGCGCGGCGAGATCGGGCCGCAAGCCGGCGTCGCCGCGCCAGAAGCGGCGCACGGTGTCGCGGAAACGGTCGTTCCATTCGCCGAAGCCCGGCGGATGATTGCCGAGCTGATAACCGCCCGGCCCGATATCCCACGGCTCGGAAATCAGCTTGCGTTGCGACAGGATCGGGTCCTGGCGCAAGGCGTCGAAGAAACCGGAGCCGGGATCGAAGCCGTGTTGCTCGCGACCGAGCGTGACGCCGAGATCGAAACGGAAGCCGTCCATATTGAATGCCGTCGACCAGTAGCGTAGCGAATCCATCACCATTTGCAGCACGCGTGGATGCGGCAGATTCACGGTGTTGCCGCAGCCGGTGTCGTTGATATGGTGGCGTTCGTCGCCGGGAATCAGGCGGTAATAGCTGGCGTTGTCGAGGCCGCGCCACGACACCGTCGGGCCCATCTCGTTGCCTTCGCAGGTGTGGTTGTAGACCACGTCGAGAATGACCTCGATGCCGGCCGCGTGCAACTGGCGCACGGCAATGCGCATTTCGTCGAGCCGGTGCGTGCTGAGGTAGGACGGCTCCGGCGCGAAAAATGCCGCCGAGTTGTAGCCCCAGTAGTTGCGCAGGCCGCGTTCCACCAGAAAGCGATCGTTGAGAAACGCGTGCACGGGCAGCAATTCGACCGCGGTCACGCCCAGTTTCAGCAGATGGTCGATGAACTCCGGCGAAGCCAGCGCCGCGAACGTGCCGCGTTCATGCTGGCGCAAATCGGCGCGCAGCATCGAAGCGCCGCGCACATGCGTTTCGTAGACGATGGTTTCGCCCCACGGCACATTGGGCCGCTTGTCGTGCGACCAGTCGAACGCCTCGTCGATCACCACGCATTTCGGCATGGCGGGCGCCGAATCGCGCCGGTCGATGGAAAGATCCGCGCGATTCGAATGCACGCGATAACCGAATAGCGCATCCGACCAGCGAAACTGTCCGACCAGCTTGCGCGCGTACGGATCGAGCAGCAGCTTGTGCGGATTGAAGCGATGTCCATGCTGCGGCTGATACGGCCCGTGCGCGCGAAACCCGTAGGCGGTGCCCGGATGCGCGTTGGGCAGGTAGCCGTGCCAGACTTCGTCGGTGCATTCGGGCAGCGTGAAACGGCGCAGTTCCTTGCGCCCGGTGGGATCGAACAGACAAAGCTCGATTTTTTGCGCGTTTGCCGAGAACACCGCAAAGTTGACGCCGAGGCCATCCCAACTGGCGCCGAGCGGATAGGGCGAGCCGGGCAGAAGCCGGTCGGGCATTGCATGCGACATGATTCCCCTTCCTGTTCTGATTGTTGAACGCTATCGTGGGTCTTCATGCAACGAGCGCGCGGCGCGAAATTGACGCACGCCGCGCGCTCGCCTTACTGCACCTGCGTCAATCCGCGCGCAATACGATCGTCGCGAGCGGCGGCAGCGTCAGTGCCGCGGAATGCGGCCAGCCGTGGCTCGATTGGGAGTCGGTATGGATCAGCCCGCCGTTGCCCATGTTCGAGCCGCCGTAGACGCCGGCGTCCGTGTTGAGCACTTCCACCCAGCGTCCGCCGCGCGGCATGCCGATCCGGTAACCGAGCCTCGGCACCGGCGTCATGTTGCAGACCACGACGAGTTCGCGGCCGGCGCCGTCGGTGCGGCGATAGGCGAAGACGCTGTTGCCGCTGTCGTCGCCGATCAGCCATTCGAAGCCGCCCGGCTCACAATCGAGCAGATACAGCGCGGGCTCGTCGCTATACAGACGGTTCAGGTCGCGCACCAGCATTTGCACGCCGTGGTGATTCGAATCGTCGAGCAGATGCCAATGCGGTGACGCGTCGTGATTGAATTCCGCCAGCTGGCCGAATTCGCCGCCCATGAACAGCAGCTTCTTGCCCGGGTGCGTCCACATGAAACCGAAGTACGCGCGCAGGTTGGCGAACTTTTGCCACCTGTCGCCGGGCATCTTGCCGAGCAGCGAGCCTTTGCCGTGCACGACCTCGTCGTGCGAAAGCGGCAGCACGAAGCGCTCCGAATACGCGTACACCATGCCGAACGTCATGTTGTGGTGATGGTATTGGCGGTAGACCGGATCTTCTTCCATGTAGTGCAGCGTGTCGTGCATCCAGCCCATGTTCCACTTGAACTGGAAACCCAGGCCGCCGTCTTCGACACGCGCCGTCACGCCCGGCCATGCGGTCGATTCCTCGGCGATCGTGATCGCGCCCGGCACACCGGGCACATAGCCCACTTCATGATTCAGGCGCTTGAGGAAGGCGATCGATTCGAGATTCTCGCGGCCGCCGTAAATGTTCGGCACCCACTGGTCGGCGGCGCGCGAATAGTCGCGATACAGCATCGACGCGACCGCATCCACGCGCAAACCGTCGACGTGATAGCGCTTGAGCCACGCCAGCCCGGAGGCGATCAGGAACGCGCTCACCTCGTTGCGGCCGAGGTTGTAGATCATCGTGTTCCAGTCCTGGTGATAGCCTTCGCGCGGGTCGGCGTGCTCGTAGAGCGGCGTGCCGTCGAAGTCGATCAGGCCGTGCGCGTCGTTTGGAAAGTGCGCGGGCACCCAGTCGAGGATCACGCCGAGTCCGGCTTCGTGCGCCTTGTCGACGAATCTCGCGAACTGCTCGGGTTTGCCGAAGCGCGCCGACGGCGCGAATTGCCCGAGTGGCTGATAGCCCCACGATCCGCCGAACGGATGCTCCGCAATCGGCATGAACTCCACGTGTGTGAAGCCCATGCTTTTCACGTACGGAATCATCCGTTCCGCGAGCTCTTCCCAATCGAGCCCGCGCTGGCCTTCTTCCGCGACGCGCAGCCAGGATTCGGCGTGCACTTCGTAGATCGAAATGGGCGAGCGCGCGGTCTGTTTGCCGGCGCGCGACTGGATCCACTCGTGATCGCTCCACGGAAACTGCTCGACCTCGTCGACATGCGCGACGATCGAGGCCGTACCCGGCGGCTTCTCGGTTTGCATCGCGCACGGATCGGCCTTCAACGGCAGCGGATGGCCGTCGCGCGACAGCAGTTCGTATTTGTAGCGCGTACCTGGCCCGACCCGTGGCACGAACAGCTCCCACACGCCGGCCTGATGCCGCAGCCGCATCGGATGACGGCGGCCGTCCCATGCATTGAAGTCGCCTACCACCGAGACGCGCCGGGCGTTCGGCGCCCACACGGCGAAGCGCACACCCGGCACGCCGTCCACTTCCATCGGGCGAGCGCCGAGACATTCGAGCACTGCATAAGGGTCGCCGCCCGCGAGCCGGCCGAGCGGCTCATCGCCGAGAACGGGACCGAACGAATACGTGTCCTCGATTTCCTGCACGACGCCATGCCAGTCGATGCGCAAACGGTACGGCGCCGCGGACGTGATGCGGCCGGCAAAGAGCCCCGGCCGCAGTTGTTCGAGCTCGCCGAGTAACGCACCGTCGGCGCGAGAAATCACACTGACGTGCGCGGCGTTCGGCAACAGCGCGCGCACCACCGGACCCGCATCCGTGTGATGCAGCCCGAGCTGCGAAAAAGGATCGGGGTGGCGCGCTTCGACGAGCGCGTCGATATCGAGCGGTTGGAGGCCTGCGGCCGGATCATGCTCACTCATAGTCGCCCTCGGCCGGATTAGGCGGTGTGGCGGCGCCTGGCGCCTGGTTTGAGGAATCGTGGCCCGGCGCGCCGGTATCGCCGAGCAGGCGGCTGGTGAGCGCGGCAAGGCCGCGTACCGGCAGGCTGAGCCACGTCGGGCGGTTGGCCGCTTCGTAACGGATTTCGTACGCGGCTTTTTCGATCAGGAACAGATCGAGCAAGGCCTGTTCGGCTTCGGGCGCGACGAGCGGCGTTGCCGCTTCCGCAGCGGCCGCGCGGTACTCGTTGAGGAACTTCTCCGCGGCATGCGCGCGGAAACGGTCGAACAGCGCGCGCTTGCGATCGGCGGTCTGTTGCGGCGCGGCTTCCGTGGTGGATTGCGCGGCCGCGCTGGCATATGAGAGCGAGCGCAGCAGACCGGCCACGTCGCGCAACGGGCTCGATTTCTGACGACGTTGTTCGAGCGTCCGTGCCGGCTCGCCTTCAAAGTCGATCAGATACGCGTCGCCCTGCGCGACCAGCACCTGGCCGAGGTGGAAATCGCCGTGAATGCGAATGCGCAGCGCGCCCGCGTTGGCGGAAACCAGCGAGTCGACAGCGGCAACCAATGCCGCACGACGGTCTATCAGGCTCTGCGCCAGCGCCCGGGTTTCCGTATCGCTCATCTGCTCGATACGCGGCGCGAGCAGATCCAGCGCGCTGGCGAGCATGGCCTGCGTGCCGTCGACCCATGCCTTCACCTGCTCCGCGCTGGCGGGTTCCGGCGCGAATGCCGGGTCGTCCGTCGGCGAGGCGAGCGCCACGTGCAGTTCGCCCAGGCGTCTGCCGATGATGCCGGCCAGCGTGCTGTAGCCTTCCACCAGAATCGCCTCGTTGGAACGGTCCGGCACCGACTGCGTTTCGGTATCGACGGCAATGGCGAGTTCGTCCACCGAGCGGCGCAGATAGTCGAGCGACCAGTTCCACGCGTCACCCTGATTGTCGATATAGCCTTGCAGAATGCAGAGGGTGTGCGGCACGCCTTCCGGATCCACGCGCACCACTTCGCCATACAGCGGCGCGGTGTTCGCATAGCCCAATTGCGTCAGATAGCGGCTGATTTCGGCTTCCGGATGAATGCCGCTCACGAGACGGCGCACCAGTTTCAGCACCGCGGCGTCCGCGATGATCAGCGAACTGTTGCTCTGCTCCGCCGCGAGCCAGCGGATCTCGGGCCGTTCGCCGAGTCCTTCGAGTTCGGCGAAACGTTCGGTCGGCAGGAACCTGATTTCGCTCTTCTGCACGGTCGGCACCACGGCGCGTTCGCGCAGCTTGCGCATCACGCCATGAGCGAAGATCGGCAGGGCGAACGCGTCCGTCAGATGACCGACATTGCGGCCGCGTCGCACGCGAGCCAACGCCAGTTGCTTGAACAGCGGGAAAGTGGTTTCGCCGCCCCACGTAATCGCGATCGGCACCACGTAGCGTTCGGTATGCTTGCCCACGTCCGCTTCGATTTCGGTGAACGCAAAGCCGCCGTTCGGAATCGTGGTCAATGCCGCGAGCCGCACCGCATTGAGCTTCTGATCCTTCGACGCAAACCAGCGGCGCCGGCTCAGCCATGAAGGCAGCACTTCCGATTCGAGCAGGCGCACGTTCTCCGGCGTCGGACCGACCTGGCCTTCGCGAATCACGATCGTGACGAATTCAGGCAGCGGCTCAGAAGGCGCTTGAGCCCAGGTAGGACGTTGGCCGCCGGGGCACAGCATGAACCACAGGAAGCCGTACGGCGGGAACGTCAGCAGATACGTCAGTTGGCCGATCGGCGGGAACACGGAGTCCGCGGTCATTTCGATCGGCACGGAGCCGTCGAATTCGGACAGATCGAGCTCCACCGCTTGCGGCGCGCGCGAGAGATTCGCCACGCAGAGAATCGGCGGCTCGCCCGGCATCTCGCGCAGGTACGCGAGAATCTTGCGGTTTTCCGGCTTCAGGAAACGGATCGTGCCGCGCCCGAAAGTCTGCTTCGCGCGACGCGTGGCGAGCATGCGCCGGGTCCAGTTCAGCAGCGAATGCGGGTCGCGGCTTTGCGCTTCCACATTCACCGCGTCGAAACCATACAGCGAGCCCATGACCGGCGGCAGCACGAGTTGCTCAGGGTCGGCGCGCGAAAAACCGCCGTTGCGGTCCGATGACCATTGCATCGGCGTGCGCACGCCGTCGCGGTCGCCGAGGTGAATGTTGTCGCCCATGCCGAGTTCGTCGCCGTAATAGATCACGGGCGTGCCGGGCATGGAGAGCAGCAGCGAATTGATCAGCTCGATACGGCGGCGGTCGCGTTCCATCAACGGCGCGAGACGGCGGCGAATGCCGAGATTCAGGCGCGCGCGGCGATCGCTCGCGTAGGTGTTCCACAGATAGTCGCGCTCGGAATCCGTGACCATTTCCAGCGTCAGTTCGTCGTGATTGCGCAGGAAAATCGCCCACTGGTTCGTTTCGGCGAGGTCCGGTGTTTGCCGCATGATGTCGGTGATCGGGAAGCGGTCTTCGCTCGCAATCGACATGTAGATGCGCGGCATCAGCGGGAAGTGGAACGCCATGTGGCATTCGTCTTCGTCGCCGAAATATTCCTTCACGTCTTCCGGCCACTGGTTGGCTTCGGCGAGCAGCATCCGGTTCGGATATTCGGCGTCGATCGTGGCGCGAATCTTCTTGAGCACCGCGTGCGTTTCCGGCAGGTTCTCGTTGTTGGTGCCTTCACGTTCCACCAGATACGGCACCGCGTCGAGCCGTAACCCGTCGATGCCCATATCGAGCCAGAAGCGCATGACCTGCAGCACCTCCCTCAACACGGCCGGATTGTCGAAATTCAGATCGGGCTGATGCGAGTAGAAGCGGTGCCAGTAATACGCGCCCGCTACCGGATCGTGCGTCCAGTTGGACGGCTCCGAATCGATGAAGATGATCCGCGTTTCCAGATACTTCTGATCGGTGTTGGACCACACGTAGTAGTTACGGTGGTTCGAACCCGGCTTCGCGCGGCGCGCGCGCTGAAACCACGGATGCTGGTCCGACGTGTGGTTGATCACCAATTCGGTAATCACACGAATGCCGCGTGCGTGCGCTTCCTGAATGAAGCGCTTTACGTCGGACAGATTGCCGTAGTCCGGATGCACGTTGCGGTAATCGGCAATGTCATACCCATCGTCGCGCCGTGGCGACGGATAGAACGGCAGCAGCCAGATCGCGTTCACACCGAGTTCGGCGATGTAGTCGAGCTTCGCGATCAGGCCGGGAAAGTCGCCGACGCCGTCGTTGTTCGCGTCGAAGAATGACTTGATGTGCACCTGGTAAATGATCGCGTCTTTGTACCAGAGCGGATCGTCGCTCAAGGCCGCGGGTTTGCCGCGCCGATGCGTGCGCGCTTTCGCGACGCCGCCGGTGGCGGCGCTCGAGTGGGCTTGCGACGTGGTTTGGGCTGGATCGTCACGCTTCATGTCGCACCTTCCGTTGGGGTTGGGTTGCCAGCGTCTGCGTGATAGTCGCTGTCGGCTTCATCCGGCCGTTCGGCGGGCAAGCCGCCGAGCGGCGCGATGCGCCAGATCGAGAACGGCTGGCCGGACCCTAACTGGACATGCTGCCAGCGGCCGTGCCATTCGAAACGCGCGCCGGTCATCTGATCGGTGACTTCCAGCGGGCCATGATCGGGCAGATTCCATTTCTGGAAAGTCTCCCACGACAATTCGATATCCGCGCCCTGTTCGTTGAACGGGTCGAGATTGATCGCGACGACGATCACGTTGTCGCGTGATTCGGTCGCCTTCTCGAAGAACAGGACGTTGTCGTTGTGCGCGGGCAGGAACGTCAGGCCGAGATGTGTTTGCAGCGCCGGATTCGCGCGGCGGATCCGGTTCAGCGCGCTGATCTCGCCGACAATGTTGCCGGGCCGGTTCCAGTCCCACGCGCGCAACTGGTACTTCTCCGAGTCGAGATATTCCTCGCTGTTCGGCAATGCCGCCGCTTCGCATAGCTCGAAACCGCTATACACGCCCCACAAGCCGGCCAGCGTGGAAGCGAGGGCCGCGCGAATCAGAAAGCCCGTGCGCCCCTGCGATTGCAAATGCCGCGGGTTGATATCCGGCGTATTGACGAAGAAGTTCGGCCGGTAGGAGTCGCGCGCACCGGTTTGCGTGAGCTCGGTCATGTACTCGATGAAATCGCGTTTGGATTCCCGCCACGTGAAGTACGTGTACGACTGCGAGAAGCCGATCTTGCCGAGTCGATTCATCATGCGCGGCCGCGTGAAGGCTTCGGCGAGGAAGATCGTGTCGGGATAGCGCGCGCGGATATCGCCGATCACCCATTCCCAGAACGGCAGCGGCTTGGTGTGCGGATTGTCGATGCGGAAAATATGTACGCCCGCTTCGATCCAGAACAGGAACACGTCCCTCAGCGCGAGCCATAAATCCGGCTTGGCGTCGTGCGCATAGAAGTCCGGGTTGACGATGTCCTGATACTTCTTCGGCGGATTTTCCGCGTAGCGCAGCGTGCCGTCGGGGCGCCAGGCGAACCACGTCGGATGCTCCTTGAGCCACGGGTGATCCGGCGAGCATTGCACCGCGAAGTCGAGCGCGATTTCGAGGCCGTGCTCATGCGCGGCGGCGAGCATCGCCTTGAAGTCGTCTAACGTGCCCAGTTGCGGATGCACGGCCGTGTGGCCGCCTTCCACGCCGCCGATCGCATACGGGCTGCCCACGTCGCCCGGCTGCGCGTTCAGCGTGTTGTTGCGGCCTTTGCGATTCGCCACGCCGATCGGGTGAATCGGCGGGAAATACAGCACGTCGAAACCCATGTCGCGAATGCGCGGCAGTTTCTTCGTGACATCGGCGAAGGTGCCGTGGCGCGATTCGTCGTCGCTCATGGAACGCGGGAAGATCTCGTACCAGCTCGCGAAGCGCGCTGCGGTGCGGTCCGCATCGATCTTGTAGATGACCGGATCGCGGCTCAGGAACGGCCGGTGGCGCGCGGCGGTCATCGCCCTGGCCGTGGTCGGCGCGAGCAGCAGCGCGAGCTTCGTTTCAGCGTCCGCCTTGGTGAATTCCTTGACGATATGTTCGAGCGGCGCCGTGACCGCGCCTTCCGAGGTTTCCACTTCGGCGAGCACCAGCGCGAACAGATGCGCGGCTTCGTCGAGTTCGAGTTCGACGGTCTGTCCCGCCTTCAGCTTCTTCTGAATATGCTCGACCAGCGAAGCGAAATCGTCGCGCCATGCGATCACTGTGAATTCGTGACGACCCAGGCGTTCGAGCGGAATGCGCGCTTTCCAGATATCGAGGCCGGCGGGTTCGGCCGGCGTCATCGGCACTTCGTGCCAGGCGGTTTCGTCGGCGGCGCGCCAGATCACGGCGGCGGCAATCTTGTCGTGACCTTCGGCGAAAATCGCGGCGGTGATTTCAGCGTGTTCGCCCACGGTGCGCTTGGCCGCGAAGCGGCCGTTGTCGACCGAGGGCGTGACGCTCTCGATCGCCACGCGCGGCGCGTTGATCGCTTCGAGCACGGTCTTGCGGCCGCTGCGCTTGCTGTTCGCTTTGTCGATGGGCGGCGCGAGACGGATCGGCTTCTCCGCGACCGCGCGCAACAGGCGGACTGCGCCCGGCGCGAGCGTGAACGGCGTGAGCGTGGCGGGCGAAGCGTTGGCGGGCGCGTCGAGTGGTACAAAGCGCGTGAAGTTACCCGGCACGCCCGCGAGGAAGCGGGCGGGATCGACGCGCAGCGGCGCCCCGAGTTCGGGATTGATCGCGATCAGGACGGCTTCACGGGCATCGCGCAGGTCGGGTTGGTCGGCGCGCAGCAATATCGCCGCCGGTGCACCGGGTCCGCTCAGTGGTCGCAGTTCGCCGTTGGCGTGCAGTGTCTTTGTGTTGCGCACCACCTGGTTGACGTGCGTGATGCGTTCCGAGAGATCGAATTGTTTGGCCTGGGCAGCGAGGGCGAACTGTGAAGCATCGCCGCGCGTTTGCGACATCGGCTCGGTGATGCCGTATTCGAAACCCATCGGCATCATCCAGCCGGTGCCGATCGCCACGGACGCGAACAGCGCGCGCCGGTAAGCCCGCTCGACGATGGCCGCGTCGTGCGCATCGCTCAATTCGGCGGCGAGGCGCGTGCCGTAGGGCGCTTCGGGAAACGCGATCGGCGCGCCGATGCGCGCGAGCGCGGCGTGTTCCTCGACCATCCAGCTCGAGCGGAAGTCCCACCAGCGCACCGACGAAAACACACTGTCGAAACCCGCGCCTTCGAGGCCGCGCAGATCCTCGCGGGCGAGGCCCGGCGTGGCGGCGAGAAAACGCACCTCGGGATGCTTCGCGCGAACCGCGTCGCGCAACTGGCGCCAGACGGCGCCCGGCACGCGATGCGGCGAATCGAACCGGAAGCCGCCCACGCCGGCGTCGGCGAGCGTTAGCAACTGCTGCGTCCACCAGCCGGCCAGTGCGGCGCTGCTGCCGGGGTCGTTGAAGTTCGCATACGCGACGTTGTCCTCGCGATGCACGTGGCGCGGATCGAGCCGCGCCTCTTCAGACTCGAACGGGTGGAACCAGTCGGCATGTTCGGCGTATAGCGCGCCATCGGCGGCCATCCGGTCGATCACCAGATCGGCCAGCAAGGTCAGGCCGTTCTGGGCGGCGGCGTTCGCGAGCGTGCGAATTGCCTCGGTGGCGGGCTGTTGAGCCTCGAATACCGGATGCAAACGGGCGTGATTGCCCACCACCTGTCCGTGGCCGGCTTGTCCAGGCTCGAAGAGGCTGCCGATCAGCGCATGATCGAAGCCCAGCCCGGCTGCATGCGCGAACTGCGCAGGCCATGCATCGAGCGGCCCAACCAGAAGTGAATGAAAAAAGTAGATCCGCGGCGCGTACCCGTTCGGAGATTCCATCGGTCGTTTCCAGATTCGTCCTGCTGCGGTGTGGATGCAAGTGGCATGCGATCACAACGCTCATTGGGCTTCCAGAGCCGGATACCGCGCAATGCATGAAGCGAAGGCGCGTACCGGTCAATGTAGTGCAAAGATCGTCACGCCGCTTGCCAGTAAGGGGTGCTTTGACGCCAGGCGTCGATTACACGGGCCGGCCAGATCGATTCGGAAGACGCAGCAAACGCTGTGCCAGTGCGGCACGGACACGGCGATGGGCGGGGTGGGGGAGCGTCGCGCAGTACGCTTGGCAGGAAGATGCGACGGCGGGGGCGAGAGGCTGGTGCGCGCCGTGAATGGCTGCCGCGTGTAAAACGGGCGGGGGCCGGCCGGGATTTACATGCGGTCCGTCATGGGTAGCGCGAGCACCGCAAAAGGCGGAGTTTTATGTGGCAGCGACGCCAGCACGCAGCGCGCTCGTGCCGGCAGCTTTACGAGCCGAGCAGGCCCGCTGCGATGTTCACGCACAAGCCGAGTACGGCGACGTTGAAGTAGAACGACAGGACGGATTGCGCGAGCGTGGCGCGGCGAATCGAACGCGAGCGCAACACGACATCCGATGTCTGCGAGGCCACGGCAATGGTGAACGAGAAATACAGGAAGTCCCAGTAATCCGGCTGGAGCGCTTTGTCGGGAAACAGCAGCGGCGTTTCCGTTAGATCGGGATCGTAGTAAAGGCGCGCGTAGTGCTGTGTGAAGATGGTCGGGATGAGGAACCACGCGCCGAACATGGTGAGTCCCGTCAGCGCGTAGTGCCAGACCGTGGAAGCACCGGCTGTTCCCTTCGCCGACGCCAGTTCCAGCACGATGGCGGCAATACTCGCAATGGTCGCCACGCAGATCACCATGAGCACCACGCCCGCGTTCTCGTCGTCGCGGCGGGCGGATTCGCGCACGCTGCCTTCGTCGGCGACGGCCATGTACACCCAGATCATCGCCAGATAACTCCAGATGGCCGCGTCCCAGCCGGCCAGCACGCGAACCATTGGCCGAGGGTGTCCCGGCATGGCCAGCGCTGCGATGATGCCGAGCGCAAGGCCGACCAGCATGCGCGGCCGATTGCGAAGAACCGGCGGAATATATTTTGTGAACATGAATGGTGTGTGAACGGCTCCGGTGTCGCGGATTCTACTCGTGCTGCGGCCGGTATTTGTCGAATCGACAGGTCACAGGCTATGTCTTTCGCAACGCGCTTGCGTGCCGCTTTCAGTTGAAAGGCGAATGGCAGGCGGCAGTTTTTTCGCCATGCGTGCCATGCCATGCAGGTGGTTTCATACGGATGTCATCAGCACGACGTAGCCCGGCTCGTATTGAGTTCATGCGGGCTCGTAAGACCGCTCGAGCGGCGCCGGACCAGGTTTGGGGTAGAGGAATCGACGCCACGCGCGAACGGCATCACGCCGGGACCGTGCGGCAGGTTGAGAACGACTCACCCTCTGGAGTTCCCATGACAGATGTTCCCGAGAATAATGATGCGCACCACGAAGTGACGCATCCTGCAGCGTCGTTGTTGTTGTCGTCAGATTCGTTTTCAGCGGCGCGCAGAGCGTGGGTGCCCGGCGCATGCGCCGCAGCCGCGCCCGGCCGTGCCAACGCGGCCGGCCCAATGGCCGAAGTGGTGACGGACAGCACGCAATAACTGACGCGCGAGGATCTCGGCTCGATCGTCGCCAACTGCGCGAGCTGCCGTAGCTGGACGGGCCAGGGTGTGGGCGCGAGCGCGCGGGGGCGTATCCGTCGCTGATTCACAACTCGGCAATCCGCAGTCGTCCGTGACGGCCGGCCAGGTCGCCAGACTGCGTACTCAGCAATAATGACCGCGCAGATGGCTTGTTTCCGGTAAGGCCTGCCGCGAATCCGCCAGTTTTGCGTTTATTTACGTCGTTCTCGCTCTCCACGGCGCCAGGATACGATGGGCAGCGCGCATACACGTCACGGATGCCGCATTATCATGGACTCATGGCTTCCGTACTCGTCAATCCCGTTGAACATCACCCGGCCAACCGGAGCGGTCGCGACTTCGTGGTCGGCGATCTGCATGGCTGCGTCGATGCATTGCGCTATCTGCTGCGCGTGATTACGTTCGACCCGGCGCGTGACCGGCTCTTTTCGGTCGGCGATCTGGTGGACCGCGGCGAGCATTCCGAACTCGCTTTGGCCCTGCTCGACAAGCCGTGGTTTTTTGCCGTGCTCGGCAATCACGAAGACATGCTGTGCGCCGTCGCCGATGGACGCGTGCGGCGCCAGTGGTGGTATGGCATCGGCGGTCTATGGGCGGCGCAATTATCCGACGAACGCTTGCAGCACTACGCGGAGGTTTTGCGCGGCTTGCCGCTCGCGCGCGTGGTCGGCAGCGGCAAGGAGCGTTTCAACGTGCTTCACGCGGAATTCTTCGGCACGGACGCCGAACTCGACGCGGGGAATTTCTCCGCCGAAACCCGCCAGCAATTGCTGTGGGGACGCGAACTGGCGCTGGGCAATGGCGATCCGCAGCGGCAGCGCGGACTCTCGCTGACCTATTGCGGCCACACGCCGATGCGCGACATCAAGCAGGTCGGCTCGCAGGTGTTTATCGACACCGGCGCGTTCGGGCCGGGCGGCAAGCTCACGATCGTGGAGCCGCTGGCGTTGCGCCGCTGGTCGATCTCGGTCGAAGAGGCCCGCGCGGAAGGCGCGGCAGCGCTGGCGCTGCCTTGACGGCCTATGCGTTGGCGCCGGATTTGTCGGTCTAGCCTACCTGGTTGAGCTCGAACACGATATCCACCTGCTTGCCGTTCCAGTTGTATTCCAGATACGCAGCATGATGGCAGTCGCGCAGAAGCGTGGTGCTGAACGCGGCGAGGCATTCGCCTTCGTCGTCCCGTACCGATGGATACACGATACCCGGCGCACCCGCCTCGCGGATGGCTCGGCCGAGCGACTGCCCGGCCAGATAATCATCCGGCGACAGCACCGCGAGATCCACCGACTCATCTCCGCGAATGTCCACCACATTGCCTTGCGCGACGACGGTGTAGAGACGCATCTGCTGGCGCATGGGCGGCTCGGCCGTCGCCTCCAGAAATTTCCCCGTGTGATAGCGCGTTTCGGCGATTGCGGTGGTGCGCGAGCGGGCGCAATAGAACACGCCGTACGTGCCGTCCGAGAAGCGGCTGCCGAGCGGATTCAGGTGTGTCAGCGCGGCCATGATGGGCCCGTAGCCCGGCCCGAAGCGGCGCTCTTCGCGCGGCACCAGATCGAGTTCGCCGACCTCGGTGCGCAGGCGGTCGTTGGTCATGGCTTCGAGCGCGTAGAGCGCGTCGAAATCTTCCGGTGAGGCGACCCGGTCGAACAGATTGACGGCCGGAAAGCGCGTCGGAATCACGCGATATGCGGGTGCCCAGTCGAGCTGCGTAGTACGCCAGCGGTCCTGCCAATGCGGTTGTGTCACGCCCAGCCGCCTCGCATTGCGTCGAGATACTGGCGCACGGCCACGAGGTCGCTGATATTGCCCGCCAGCATGCGGTCCAGCGCGCGGCGGCCGCCGAACGGCGGCGCGCTGTTGGGACGTTTGATCCAGGTGTCGGCGGTGCTGGCTTGCGGCAGCAGGATTTGCAGCGCCTTGTAGATACCGAGCAGCAGCGACAGGCGTTCCAGCGTGTCGCGCCCGAGGCGGGCCGTTTCAGGCGCCGCTTTCCATTTGAAGTAGGTGGAGCGGCCCGGCGAGCCTAGCAGCACGATCTGCTCTTCCGCGCTCAAGTTCCAGTCGCGAGCGATATTGAAGAACGCGCGTAGACCCGCCGCGGACATTTCCGTCAGCGTGGGCGCGGAAGACGGCCGACGAATCGGCTCTTCGGCTTGGGTGGCACGAGCAGCGTGAGCCATGAATGGGTGAGTCCTTATTTGTACTTAAATTTAATACTAGTCTAAATATGGATTTTTGCAAGGGAATATAATCCCCGGCTCGCGGTATGACAGTCGAAGATCAGGAGAAGCAGGAGATGAGGGTTCGAGCGGTAGCAGCAGGGGCGGCGCTTGCCGTGTGGTGTATGTCGGGTGCGGCCGTGGCTGCCGGTTATGCCGAGGTGTGGAATCCGCCCGAGGAGACCGGGCACACCACGAAGCAGGCCGGGAAAAAAACCGGGCCGGCCACCACCGGAGGCACGTCTGCTGTCGGCTCGAAAGGCGCTTCAAAGGCCGCTCCGCAGCATATGGCGGGCGCTGGGCATGCAGCGTCGAGCGTTGCGTCGGCACATGGCAACAAGCCCTCGGCGCACGCAAGCGTCAAAAAGGTGGCGGCCAGCGGCATCACGAAGAGCAAGACCCAGGCAGCAGGCGCGAACAAGACCCAAAGGAAAGCGGCCGTCATGACGCAGAGTAAAAAGCCGAACGCACAGGTCGTTCAGGCAAAGCCCGGGCAAGGCAAAGTCGCGCAGGCCAATCTGGTCCCGCGCAGGACAGCTCATCCGCCAGCGGCCAAAGTCGCGGCGAAATCTGATGCCGCAAAACCGGCCGCATCTGGCGTGAACGTGCCGGCTTTGTCGGCAAACCCGGCGCCGTCCACGAAAGTTGATGCCAATCCGGCGAATGCATCGAGCAATCCCGCTACAGCCAGCAGCGGCTCGCTGCCGCCGATCATCCACTGATTTCGAGCGCAGGCCGCGCGTTAGCGCTACATCATGACGGGCCGCGTTGTGCCGCTGATGAATGCATCACGCGCCGCAGTATGGCTTCGCGCAGCCAGGCAGCTTTACGCGGACGGCCGCCTTTCTTGCCATTCTCGCGTGCTGCCGCCGACTTCGCCTCGGACTTGACGCTGCCGCCGCTACGGCCTATATCGCGCATCCACGCTACCGTAGCCGCTTGGGTTTTTGGCTGAAATCCATCCTGATACCTCAAGCGCTCGCCAACCCGTTCGTCACCAGCCGCAACGTTTCCAGCGACCGCTCGTCCCTGACTCGCGAATGCAGCGTCACGCGTGATTGCGGCAGCAGTGGCAAGCCTAGCCGCGGGCCGACATCGACCAGGCCGCGCGGCGCGACCCGGCGCGCCAGCGGCGACACCGCAAGCCCCGCCGCCACAGCTGCGCCGACGGCCGCCACCCCGCCGCCGACGAACACCTCCTGCCACCCAATGCCGGCTTGCGCGAGCGTTCGCAGCGCCACGTCGCGCACATTGCACGGCGGGCTCAACAGCGCCAGCGCCAACGGCTCGCCGACTCGGGGCAACCACGCCGGCGTGGCGAGCCAGCCGAGCGGTTCGGTAAACAGCGCCTGCGCGTCGCCGCGCGGCGGTTCGTCCGCGCCATAGCGGATGATCACCGCGTCGAGGCGCCGTTCGTCGAATTGCGCGAGCAGCGCGGCGGAGGTGCCCAGATGCAGTTCGATCACCAGTCCCGGATCGTGCGCATTGAGCCTGCCGAGCAGAAGCGGCAAGTCCGGTCCCGCGACGTGCTCGCTGAGCCCCAGCGCGAGCCGCCGGCGCTCCACCGACAGCGAACCCAGCGCGCGTTCATGCGCGTTGAGCAGCTCGCGTGCGGCGTTCAGGAACGCGTTGCCGTCCGCGGAAAGGCGCACGACTCGCGGCGTACGCTCCAGCAATGGCTTGCCGAGATGAGCCTCCAGCCGTTTGAGCTTCAGGCTGACGGCCGATTGCGTGGTGTCGAGCGCGTCAGCGGCACGCGTGAAGCTGTGCAGGTCGGCGACCAGAACGAACGCGCGGACGGCATCGAGATCGAGAACTTTCATTTCAAATCAATATAGATGAAATCATCAATGATGTCTGTTTATTATGATTGGGCGAGCCTAAGCTGTGTTGACCCAATCAACGCAACCAAGGAGTTTTCATCATGCCGCTCACCCGAATTGCATTGCGCGCAGGCAAGCCCGTCGAATACCGGAAGGCGCTGACGGAGAGCATCCAGCGTTCGCTGGTGGAGACATTCAACGTGCCGAAAGACGACATCTTCATGCTGATCACCGAGCATGAAGCCGGCAATTTTGTGTATGACAACCAGTACTTGAACGTCGAGCGAAGCGACGACCTCGTGATCATTCAGATCACCCTGAACAACACGCGCACGCTCGAGCAGAAGAAGACCCTTTACAAGCGAATGGCGGACGAACTGGCGGAATCGCCGGGGCTGCGACGAGAGGATGTTTTCATTAATCTCGTCGAGGTATTGAAGGAAAACTGGTCGTTTGGCAACGGGATTGCGCAGTACGCGCTGTGAGTGCCGTGCCTGCCCGATAGCGCGAACGCCGGGTGCGAAAACGGGCGGCCATGCCGCCCGTCGTTCGTCAGAAACGCGGCACGATTACGCGATCGTATCGATCACGCCGCCGTCCACGCGCAGCGCCGCGCCGGTGGTCGCCGACGCCTGCGGCGAGCACACGTAGACGACCATGTTGGCCACTTCCTCGGTGGTGGCCGCTCGCTGGATGATCGAACTGCCGCGATGCTCGCGCACGAACTCCGTGGCGACCTGTTCGACCGTTTTGCCCTGCTGTCTGGCCGTCTCTTCCACCATCGCCCGCAAGCCGTCGGACAGGGTCGGTCCGGGCAGCACCGCATTCACGGTCACGCCGCTGCCGGCCGCGTGCTTGGCGATGCCGCGCGCAATGCTCAACTGCGCGGTCTTCGAAAAGCCGTAAGCAAGCATGTCCGGCGGAATATTCAGCGCCGACTCGGACGAGATGAACACCACGCGGCCCCATTTGCGCTCCATCATGCCTTTGAGGTAGTGGCGCGTGAGCCGCACGCCCGACATCACGTTCACCTGGAAGTAGCGCTCCCAGTCGTCGTCCGCGGTGGAGAAGATGTCGCCGGGGCCGAAGACGCCCAGATTGTTCACGAGGATGTCCGCCTGCGGCACGGCTTTGATCAACGCGTCGCAGCCCTGCGGCGTGCCGAGGTCGCCCGCGAAGCCTTGCAGTTCCGCTTGCGGCGCGCTCTTGCGGACCGCCTCGATCGCGTGGTCCACCGCGTCCTGCTTGCGCCCGTTGATAATGGTCCGCGCGCCCGATGCGGCAATGCCGGTGGCGATCGCAAAGCCGATCCCCGCCGTGGATGCGCTGACAATCGCCGTCTTGCCCGATAGATCGATGTTCACTGTCTTGCTCCTCGTTGACGTTGCGGCGAACCCGGCCAAGGCCGGCCGCGCCGAAAAATGCAAAGGGACTGGTGTTCGAAGCGTCGAACGGAAAGTATCCCACCTATCCGCGTGCGAAGTCGGCTGGGTGCGCGGCAGGAGCGCGGGTCTGCGTCGTTATAATGATTTGTCGTCATTCTCGCGGTCGCTGACCGCTTCGCGCCATGACATTGCACCGCACCGATCCCTCCCGCGAAACCCTCGAACTCGGCGGCTCCGTGTGGTTTCAGGCGGGCGCGCAGACGCTCGGCGGCGCGTCGCGGATCGCGCTGCTCGCGGCGATCGGCGAGACGGGTTCGATCACCAGCGCGGCCAAAGCGGTCGGCATGAGCTACAAAGGCGCGTGGGACGCGATCGACACGATGAACAACCTCGCCGGTGAGCCGCTCGTGGTGCGCCTGACCGGCGGCAAGGGCGGCGGCGGCACCACGCTGACGCCGCGTGCCGTGAAGCTGATCGAGACGTTTCGCGCGGTGGAACGCGAGCACCGGCGCTTTCTCGAACGCGCGGGCGCGGCGATCGAAGGGTTCGCGACCGACTGGGATCTGATCGGCCGCATCGGCGTGAAGACGAGCGCGCGCAATCAACTGTATGGCACGGTGTCGGCGATCACGCGCGGCACCGTCAACGACGAAGTCACACTCGTGCTGCCCGGCGGCCATGCGATCGTCTCCGTCATCACGCATGAAAGCACCGAAACGCTCGGCCTCGTCGAGGGCGCGGCGGCGTTCGCGTTGATCAAGGCGTCGTGGGTCGTGCTGTTCGTCGACAACCAAAGCGGCGTGCCGCTCAAACTCTCGGCGCGCAATCAGTTGCGCGGCACGGTGCAAAGCGTGAAGCGCGGCGCGGTCAATGCCGAGGTGTCGCTGGTGTTGGCGGGCGGCGCGGTGATCACCGCTGTCGTCACCAATGAAAGCGTAGATACGCTCGGGCTCGTGGAAGGCGGCAACGCAGTGGCCGTGTTCAAGGCGTCGAGTGTGATACTCGGCGTGAAGGACTGAGCGGGCGAGACCTTCGCCCTTCTTTGAAGGCTTCCTTGAAGCATTGAGCGCGGCGAGCGCCTGGTACGGCGTCGAGGAAACGGGCAGCGTGCGCGAGATTCGCTGTCGAAACTCAGGGCTCGCTGCGCGCGTAGCCGGCGAACGGCTGATTCTCGCGCACCTGGCCATTACTGACCTGCACGACCTGATCGCCGAAGGCGGCGACATCGTCGGGATCGTGCGTGATCAGGACCATTGGAATATCGAGCCGCGTTTGCAGCTCGGACAGTTCGCGGCGCATGCGCTCACGCAAGGCGCTGTCGAGCGCCGAAAACGGCTCGTCCAGTAACAGCAACCGAGGTTGCGCGACGAGCGCTCGCGCCAGTGCCACGCGCTGCTTTTGCCCACCGGAAAGCTGCGCCGGATGATTGCCGGCCACGCTCTTCAATTCCAGCGCATCCAGCCAGTAATCGATCTGCGGATGCGAGATCCGCGCACGCGGGTTGAGCCAACCGTGCTGCAAGCCGAAGCCGATGTTCTGCCGCACGTTCAGATGCGGAAATAGCGCGAAGTCCTGAAACAGATAGGCGACCCTGCGCGCTTGCGGCTTCAGATCGATGCCGCGCGCGCTGTCGAACAGCGCGTTGCCGTGCAGCGTGATCGTGCCTTCGTCGGGGCGCAGCAGGCCCGCGATAGCCTGCAACGTCAGACTCTTGCCCGCGCCCGATGGTCCGAACAGCACGACGCGCTGCGAGGTGGCCTGGAACGCGACGTCGAGCGTGAAGCGGCGCTCGGCGCTCTGGAAGGTCTTGCGGATGTCGACGGCGAGCAGCATATCAACCGGACTTCAGGAGTGTGTGCTGCGGCACGAGACGTCCCGCGAGCAACAGGATCACGACGCACGTCACCGAAGTCACGAGCACGAGGAAATTCGCGGTGCTGTCGTCGCCCGCCTGCACGGCCGAATAGACCGCCACGGAAAGCGTTTGCGTGCGTCCCGGCAGATTGCCCGCGATCATCAGCGTCGCGCCGAATTCGCCGAGCGCCCGGGCGAACGCCAGCAGGCCGCCGGCGAGAATGCCGCGCGCGGCGAGCGGCAGCGTGACGCGAAAGAACACGGCCGTTTCGCTGACGCCGAGCGTGCGCGCGGCCTGTTCGAGTTGCGGATCGACGGCTTCGAAAGCGGCGCGCGCGGACTTCAGCACGAGCGGGAAGGCCACCACCGTTGACGCGATCACCGCGCCCTGCCAGGTGAACACCAACTGAATGTCGAAGCGGTCGAGCCAGCTGCCGATCAAGCCGCGCCGTCCGAGCAGAACGAGCAGGTAATAGCCGAGCACGGTGGGCGGCATGACGAGCGGGAGCATCAGGAGCGAATCGACCACGTCGCGCGCGCCGGAGCGCCAGCGCGACAGGCCCAGGCCCGCCGCGACGCCGAACACCAGATTGAGCGCGGTCGCCCAGCCCGCCACTTTCAGCGACAGCAGGAGCGGGATCCAGGCCTGTTGCATGAGCGTGTGCCGTGTCGTGAAGTCAATGCGCGGGCTTGAAGCCGTATCTGGCGAGCACGGACTGGCCGGCCGGCGACAGCACGAAGTTGATGAAGGCCTGGGCGTCCGCGGCGTGGCGGCTGCCTTCCACTTGCGCGATCGGATAGGTGACCGGCGTTTGCGTCGGCACGTTCATCGCGACCTTGACCTTGTCCGGCATGATGGCGGCGTCGGTGCTGAACGCGAAGCCGGCGTCGACTTCGCCACGCGATACATAGTCGAGGCTTTGACGTACGTTCGACGCCAGCACGGCCTTCGCGCTCACGGCGTCCCATACGCCAGCGGCCTGCAGCGCGCCCTGCGCGTAACGGCCGATCGGCACGGAAGCCGGATCACCGTACGCGACGCGCTTAACGCTCGCCGATGCCAGATCGTTCAGGCTTGTCGGCGTGAAATGGCTGTCCGTCGGCACGATCAGTACCAGCGAATTGGCGGCGAAGTCCTTGCGTGAGGCCGGTACGATCACTTTTTCGGCGACGGCCTTGTCCATTGCCTTCTGGTCCGCGGATGCGAACACGTCGGCGGGCGCGCCCTTGACGATCTGCTGCATCAGCACGTCGGAGGCGCCGAAGTTCAGCAGCACCTTGGTGCCCGGATGCTGCTGCTCGAATACTTCGCTGACCGCCTTGAACGCGTTGGTCAGGCTGGCGGCGGCGGAGACCACCAGTTCGTCGGCGCGCGCATTGGCGCTGATGGCAACGGAGACGGCGCTGGCGACGAACAGCGCTTGCTTCAAAAGGCGGCGGGCGAGTGTCATAAAGGCCTGGAGGTCCGGGGGAACCGGATCAGTGGGTTAAAACGCTATCGTAATATATGAAAGGTTATAACGGTGGCCCATGATCTTTATTCAGCCGCGCACATCAGGCGGCTCGTTGCACAGCGGGAGAGGATTCAGGCGCGGGACGAATGCGGCGGCGCCAGCGTATTCAGTGTTTGCGACAGCGGCGCGGTGGCCGGACGGACGTCGCGCACGGCTTTCCACTTCGCGCGAATGAACGGCCGGTCGTGACCGGATACTTTCAGGGCGATATGCGTGACCCAGCGCTGGGTCGGCACGTGCACGCCGTGCATGACTAGCGCGAGCACCATCATGCTGGCGGCCACCGGCAGCGCCGACAGCCGGCCCGGCTCGGCGTGCCACGCGAGACGGACGAACACCAGTGCCGCCAGCGCGCCGGTCAGACAGCCGGTAATGGCTTCCGACGGCGAATGCGCGCTCAGCACGACCCGCGACAACCCCACCGCGATTCCCGCGGCAAGGCCGAGCAGGACGCCGATCAGGCGAATGGCCGGGCGCGCCGGCAACAGCATGAGGAACAGCACGACCGGATAGACAGCGGTGGACAGCATGGCGTGACCGCTTACGCCGGTAAAGTCCAGTTCGCGCACGCCGACACCCCAGCCGAGAAACGCCAGCTTCGTTACGGTCACAATGCCAATGGCCGCGCCGAGCAGCGCCAGCCAGCCCGCGGCCATGCGCCAGGTATAGCCGACCGCCAGCCACAGCGCGATGGCGAACGCGAGCGGCAGCGTGAGGCCGGCGCCGCCGAGGTTGGTGATCGAGTACCAGAGGTGGGCAGGTAAATCGGGCATGGCAAAAGGCGCGACTCGGGCCGCGTAGAATCGGGTTGATAAAGAGATAACGTGCGAGAGCCGCAACTCGCCGACTTTGAACAAGCCCGCACGTCAGAGATTCAACCGCCAGTATAGACGGGTGCTGCAACGCGGTCGTGCTGCGCGCGAGGCTTTTTGCCGCTGGGCGTGGGCTGCCGAACACGCGGCAGCCGGGCGTTGCATGGGTTTGACGTCAGCTTCGCGGCAAGGTTCGCCATGCGGAAATTTCGCTACAGGGATGATGCGTCCGGGTCCCAGCATCGCATGAGGATTGGTGTTATTGTGCATTGCACAACGAATTCCGTTTCTATCGAACGGACCCTGTCCCTTTTTGCGAGGTTATCCGTCGATGGCAAAAAGTCTATCGAAAATCTGGCTGCGCGGTCTCAAGCGGCTGCTCGCGATCCAAACCGAGCACGCTCGCACCACCACCAAGCGTACCACCACGCGACCGGCCCGGCCCGCCAGCGCCAAGCCGTCCACCAAAGTTCGCCCGCTCAAGCCGGCAGCGGCGGTGCGCGCGCCCGCCAAGCGTGAAGCGCCGCGCGCTGCTGCCCGCGAATCGCGCGTGCGTCCGCGGGCATCGGCCTGGGCGAGCGGTTCGTGGACGCGCTCGTTCCACTCGGCGCCTGCCGCGCCCGGCCGGCTCGTCAATCATCTTCAGTACGGCTTGTATGTGCCGGCCGGCCAGGCGCCCGAGGCCATGCCGCTGGTGGTGATGCTGCACGGCTGCACGCAGTCGATCGATGAATTCGCCGAAGGCACGCGGATGAACGTGCTGGCCGACCGTTTCGGCTTTGCCGTCGTTTATCCGGAACAGTCGAAGCATGTGCATTCGCATCGCTGCTGGCATTGGTACGACGCCAGCGAAAGCGCCGGCGGGGCCGAAGCCCGCGCAGTGGTTTCGCTGGTGGACGCGCTGGTCGCGCAGTACGGTTTCGACCGCGAGCGTGTGTACGTCGCCGGAATCTCTGCTGGCGCGGGGCTGACAGCGCTGCTGGCCGTCAAGTACCCGGAGCACTTCGCGGCGGTTGCGCTGCATTCCGGCCCCGCTTTCGGCGAAGCCCATTCCGGCATTACGGCGATGGACGTGATGCGGCGCGGTACGCGCCGTGAGCCGGCCGAGCTAGTCGACGAAACCGCCGACGTCGCCAATTATCCGGGCATGCCGGCCATCATCATCCACGGCGACGCCGACCACGTGGTCGCGCCGATCAACGCGGACCAGCTGGCGGTGCAGTTTCTGCGTCTGAATCGCATCGTCGATGAAACCGGCGCGCGCAAAGCCGGTGAAGTGCGCGAAGAGCGCAAGGGCGGCGTGGTCATGCGCGATTACGTGCGCGGCGGGCGGCGCATAGTACGGCTCTGCCGTGTACAAGGGCTCGCCCATGCCTGGAGCGGCGGCGACGACGCGGTGCCATTTCATTCCGCCAAAGGTCCGGATGCAAGCGGGATGGTGTGGGAGTTTTTCAGGCATCAGCGCCGCACGGGCGCCGGTCATATCGCGGAAGGCGCTACCACAGCCGCCACCGCAGGCGCGCGGTGACGTGGGAACAACACTTCGGAAAATGAATGCTGGTGCGCCACTAGGGTTTTCCCTATAATACGGGTTATCCCTTAGGCGTTAACGCCTAAATTCATTGTCGAGGTTGACCATGTATCTGCTTAGCCGCCTGTTTCTGTTTCTGACCAAGTCGCCCGATCAACTCGCGAAAGAACGCGCCGACGCATTCCTCGCAGAAGCAACCGATCTGTACGATCTGGAATTCCGCATGCGCAAGCTGGACCGCGAGGCAAATGTTCGCCAACCGTCGTGGATGAGCCAGCAGCACTAAACTGCGCAAGTTAAAGCATCGGCGCGTATCGAGACGCCGGTGTTCTGGGGTGAAGCGCCCGAGTTGTCCGATACTGCGGCGAATACCACTCCAAGCTGAATAACGCATCAACAAGTCCGCCTGCCCAACCGTTTGCTCAAGCAAGCGCGAGCAGCGCCGGCAATCGGTTCATCCTTGAGTCCTCTTCAGACGTGCCGAATCAGGCAAGCAAGGTAAAGCGACGTAAGCGGGCGCTCACTTGCCAAAGCGGGCCAGCGTGCGCGCCCTTGCTTCGGCGTGGTCCACGATCGGCGCCGGATAGTCCTTGCCCAACACCACGCCGCAGTCGGCGAGCCGTTCCGCGCCCGCCAGCCAGGGCGCATGAATCCACTTCGACGGCAGCTTCGCGAGTTGGGGCAGATAGCGCTTGATAAAGCGTCCTTCGGCATCGAATTTTTCGGACTGCGTGACCGGATTGAAAATCCGGAAGTACGGCTGCGCATCGCATCCCGTCGAGGCCGCCCATTGCCAGCCACCGTTATTCGCCGAGAAATCGAAGTCGTTTAACTGTTCGGCGAAGTACCGTTCGCCGAGCCGCCAGTCCACGCCAAGGTCCTTGACCAGAAAACTCGCCGTCACCATCCGCAGCCGGTTGTGCATATAGCCCGTGCGGTTCAGCTGCAGCATGGCGGCGTCGACCAGCGGGTAGCCCGTGCGTCCGTTGCACCATGCGGCGAACGCCTCGTCCGCTTGCAGGCCTTGCTCCCAGCGCAGGCGGTCGTATTCTTCCCTGAACGATGCACCGCGCGCCAGCCGCGGATGATGCGCGAGGATCATGAAGTAGAAGTCCCGCCAGATCAGCTCGGACAGCCACGTCGCCGAGCCTTGCCCGTCAGGTTGCAGCGACATTTCGTGGGCGAGGCGCGCGAGCGTGCGGATCGAGACGGTGCCGAAGCGCAGATGTATCGACAGATAGCTCGGACCCTTGGCTGCGGGAAAGTCGCGCCGGTCGGCGTAGCTGTCGATGCGGGTCATGAAGTCGTCGAGCAGGCGTTGCGCGCCGCTCATGCCCGCGGGCAGGTTCAACTCGCCCAGGTTGCTTGGCGCGAAGCCAAGTTGTTCGAGCGTCGGCAACTGGCGATCGAACTTCGACGGCAACGCGGCCAGACGCTTCGCATACGTTTCCACGGGATACGGCTTCAGATCGAAGGCGCTCAGTTGCCTGAGCCACGCGTTCCTGTACGGCGTGAACACCGTGAACGGTTTGCTCTGACCGGTCAGCACCTCGTCGCGCTCGAAAATCACCTGATCCTTGAACGTCAGCCACTGTCGTCCGGCTTCGGCAAGCCTCTCCCGTACCGTCCCGTCGCGCTCGATTGCCACCGGCTCGTAGTCGTGATTCGCGAAAACCGCGTCCACGCCGAGTTCGTCGGCCAGCTTCGGCACCAGCTCGGCCGGATTGCCGTACAGCACGATCAGACCGCCGCCGTCGGCGCGCAGCGCCTCGTCCAGTTCGCCAAGCGCCGCGAGAATGAACTCGATGCGCCGGTCCTGCGGCTGTGTGTCCGGATGACGGGCATGCCAGGCGTCGACCAGTGGTTGCAGGATCGTCGTGTCGAACACGAATACGCACCACACGCGCTCGCAATGCTTGAGCGCGTAGTAGAGCGCGGCGTTATCCGTGTTGCGCAGGTCGCGGCGAAGCCAGACCAGCCCGGTATCGAATGTGTCGTTCAGTCGTCGGACGCGTGTCATCAGGAAGGTGGATCGTTGAACCGGAACGGATGGCTGCGCTATCGCCAACCGCAAGCACAGCAAGCGGCGGCACGGACCCCTGGCGCACATTGCATGCCGCGTCCGCAAGTCGGCACAGCGCCCGCCCCTATTGTGCAGGGTGCGGGCGCTGTCTGTGGCCGGCGACGCGGTTTTCCGCGCCGCTTCAGCGATTCTTTAGCGAAGCGTCGAGGCCGTAGCTTAGGCGATTTGCAAACGGACCGCGACGTTATTGCGCGTGGCGTTCGAGTACGGGCAAACCTGATGCGCTGCGTCGACCAGTTCCCTTGCCGCGTTTGCGTCGAGACCCGGCAGCGAGACGCGCAGATCGATATCGAGCGCGAAGCCGCCCTTGTCGTTCGGACCAATGCCGACTTCGGCAGTGACCTGCGTGTCTGCCGGCAAGGTCTGCTTGTGCTGCCCGGCGACAAACTTCATTGCGCTCAGGAAACACGCCGAGTAGCCCGCTGCGAACAGTTGTTCCGGGTTCGTGCCCGCCGCGCCGGTGCCGCCCAGTTCACGCGGTGCCGCCAGCTTGACGTCCAATGCATTATCCGACGACACCGCCCGGCCGTCGCGGCCACCGGTGCTCGTTGCGCTTGCTTTGTAGAGGATGTTCATGATGCTGTTCCTTTGTCTGGGTTGTCAGGATCTGCGTGTTTGCCGCTCTTTGCTGGCCTGCCGTTCCGGCAGAGCACTAATTGCGCGGACACGTGACAAAGATAGTGTACAAATAATTTGTGTGCAAATGATTTTTCACATCGTAGCGATAGCACGCGTTCTGGAGCCGGCGGGCTAGCGGTCCATGTAATCGTTGAGTGTGCCGCGCAGGCGCGTCAGGTCGTCACGCAAACGCAGCAGAAATTCGGGTGTCTGCTGGGTCGCGCAGAAGATTTCCGCAGGCACTTCACGCGCCTGGCGCTTGAGAGCCGAACCGGCCTTGGTGAGCCGGATGTACACGAGACGCTCGTCGTCGACACCGCGCACCCGCTCCACCAGACCCTGAGCTTCGAGCCGCTTGAGCAGTGGCGTGACCGTCGCCGAATCGAGGTTCAGGCGTGCGGCCATATCTTTGACCGTGACGTCGTCGCTCTCCCACAGCACCAGCATCGCGAGATATTGCGGATAGGTCAGGCCGAGTCTGTCGAGCAGCGGCTTGTACGCCTTGGTCATGGCGAGCGAGGTCGAGTAGAGGGCGAAGCAGAGTTGCTCGTCGAGCGTGAAGGGCAAAGCGGGGCGCTGGGTCATGGTGCATCTCGTAAAAAGTAGCGTGCAAATCGATTGCGCACAAACTATTGTGCCGCAAATCGGCGCAGGCTGACGAGTGCGGGTGGGGTTTCCTGGAGCGACGAGAGCAAGCGCCGCGATGGAGATCGGCGCTGGGGTGGCCACTAGAATTGCGGCCGCCCCAGAACGGGAATCAGGCCGCCGGTGTGGTCGGCAGGTCCGGGGTTTCGGGTGTCTGCACGCCGAAGCAGCCGCGATAGGTCGCGTAGAACGAGCAGTACAGCATGGTCGTGACGATCATCGTGGCGGGCATCAGGACCGCGAACGCGAAGTCGCCGGCACCCAGCGCCTGCATCAACGCGGACAGGCCGAGCGACACCGTTATCGCCACCGCGAACCATAGCGCGCCGAACACGACGAACGCGCCGCGGTTGCGCCAGCAACTGACGATGCTGAAGAACATTGCCTTGACGGGCGGCACGTCGTGCCATGCGGTGAGAATCGGCGAGAACCAGAAAATCATCGCGACCGGAATGTAGAGCGCCAAAGCCGTGAGCACCGCCAGCGGAATATTGCTGTTGGCGATCGCGTCCTGGTCCATCGTGGCGCCACCGAGCATCACCTTCAGCAGCATGCCGCCGTCGGCGAGCGCCGAACCGGCCAGCACCAGCGCCATCGCGACGACATAGAGCACACCGAGCACCAGCAGCCGCTTCGCGACCACCGGCCCGTACGAGTGAAAGCCGTCCACCAGAATGGTCGGAAAAACCGGCTTGCCGGCGATCGTGTTGCGGCACGCGGCCATGAAACCGACTGCAACGCCTGGAATGAACGCCAGCGGCAGCACGCCGCCGATCACCGGAATTTGCGAGACGAGCGTCATCACCAGCAGATAGGTGAAGAACAGCGTCAGGAACGCGAGCGGGTTCTTACGGAACAGCCAGATACCCTGCCGGAACCACACATAGCCGGCTTTCGCGGGGACTTCGATCAGTTGCATGAGGTATGAATGCCTGGAAGTGCAACGCCGGACAGGCGTTCGCGCAGGATGCGCTCGAAATGGCCGGGATCGTGCGGTTTGAGCAACTCGGCCGCGCGCGGCAAATGGAAATCATACAGGCGTGAGACCCAAAAACGGTACGCGCCCGCGCGCAGCATGTCGCCCCAATGGCGGTTTTCTTCCGCTGTGAACGGGCGCACGGTCTGGTAAGCGCGCAGCATTGCTTCGGTGCGCGCCGCGTCGAGTTTGCCGGTGGCGAGGTCGACGCACCAGTCGTTGACCGTTACCGCCACGTCGAACAGCCACTTGTCGCAGCCGGCGAAATAGAAGTCGAAGAAACCGCCCAGGCGCACCTCGTGGCCCGTGCCGGGCTCGGCGTGGGCGAACATGGCATTGTCGCGGAACAGGTCGGCGTGGCACGGGCCTTCAGGCAGCGCGGCGTAATCGGCCGAGGCGAAAAAAGCTTCCTGATACGCCAGTTCGGACGACAGCAGCTCGCGTTGCCCGCCTTCCAGAAACGGCAGGATGGTCGGCACGGTTTCCTTCCACCACGGCAGGCTGCGCAGATTCGGCTGATAGGCCGGGTAGTCGCGTCCTGCCAGATGCATGCGCGCGAGCATCTGCCCGACCTCGATACAGTGCTCGACGCCCGGCGCCAGCTCCGGCGCGCCCTCGAGCCTGGTCACGATGGCGGCGGGCTTGCCTTGCAACAGGCCGAACAGGGCGCCGTCTTCGCGTGGCATGGGGTCCGGCACCGGCACGCGGTGCGCGGCCAGATGCCGCATGAGGTCGAGATAGAACGGCAGTTGTTCGGCCGTCAGCTTTTCGAAGATCGTGAGGACGTATTCGCCGCGCGTTGTCGTCAGAAAGAAGTTGCTGTTTTCGATACCGGAGGAGATGCCACGAAATTCGACGACGTCGCCGAGATCGTAATGACGCATCCATTCTGCAAGTTGGGGTTCAGTGACAGCGGTGAAGACAGCCATGCGGGAAACGTCAGATCAGGTTGGTCGGGCTGGCGCGGTGCGGCCAGTGCGATGTGCGGCAAATGCGGTATTGAAAATGTGTTCTCAGGAACCGTGAAGCGCTGCGGCGTTTCAAAGCCGTACCGCCAGGGTGAAACCCGCCAGCCAGGCTGACGCCCGGGACGACGCTTTGCAGGCGCGTGAATCCGGGCGGCGGCCTGTACCGGGGCGCCGCCCCGGTACGCATCAATAGGTCAGGTGCACCGACGGCAAACGCGTGCTCGCGCGGCCGTTGTCGCGCACGGTGGGCGACGTGTCGAGCGGCGCGCTCATCTGGTAGCGCGTGCCTAGGTTCGAATGCACGTTGATTTCGACGGGCTTGCCTTTGTCGCGGTATTCGGTGATTTCGGTGCCGTTGGGACTGCGTTCGTAAAAGCTTGGCGTGCGCGGAACGTTGATTTCGACCTTCGAGCTGACCTCCGCGGCCGGACGATTGATCTTCTCCAGGTCGGGCAGGCCGGCCCGTTCATTGGCGGACTGGGGCGCGCCGGGGGGCGGAGTGTCATCGACAGGCTGGGCAGCCATCGCGGCGTTGCCAAAGGCGAGGGCCAGTGCAACGGCGACGGGAAGGAGCGGCTTCATGGTGATTCTCCGATAGGGTGTCCCGATTCTAGCAAATCCAGCCTGGCCATCGGGCGCGACCGCCTTATTTTGCGCCGCTTTCGCGCGGCGTGCGCGCAATCCTGCGAGCCGTGTGCGGCGTGTGTCGCCGTGCCGCCAGGTCATTTGGCGATCACAAGTTCCGTGGTAATGTCGCCTCATCAATCGAGGCGAATGAAGATGAACAACGATACCAATCAACGCGCGGTGCAGACTCCCGCCAACAGCTTCCCGACCGAATCCTTCGAAGACGCCACCGAGGCCGTCACCCGCCTCTCGGCGATCTACGAAGCGAACACTTCATTCCTGCGCGACGCCTTCGCGCGCTATCGCCGCAACGAACTGTTCCAGAGCCGCGTACGCGCCTGCTATCCGTTCGTGCGGGTGTGCACCGAGGTCAACACGCATATCGACTCGCGCCGGTCGTATGGTTTCGTCGCGGGTCCGGGCGTGTTCGAGACGACTGTCACGCGGCCGGATCTGTTCGGCAACTACTATCGCGAGCAATTGCGCCTGCTGGCGAAGAACCATCATGTGCAGATCGAAGTGGGTGTGTCGGATCAGCCGATTCCGATTCATTTCGCTTTCGCCGAAGGCATCCACCTCGAAGGCGATCTGGATCGCGAGCGCCTGTTCCTGATGCGCGACGTGTTCGACACGCCGGACCTCGCGCTGCTCGACGACCGCATCGTCAACGGCACGTATGAGCCGCAGCCGGGCAAGCCGCATCCGCTCGCGCTGTTCACGGCGGCGCGGGTCGATTTCTCGCTGCATCGGCTGAAGCACTATACGGCGACCTCGCCCACGCATTGCCAGAACTACGTGCTGTACACGAACTACCAGTTCTATATCGACGAGTTCGTCAAACTCGGCCGCACCATGATGGCCCATACCGACGACGAAGAACTGCGCGCCTATCGCAGCGAATACACGTCGTTCGTCGAGCCCGGAGATGTGGTCACGTACAACGAGAATCTCGGCGAGCAGGCGCAGGAAGGCACGGCTCCGCCGCGCCTGCCGCAAATGCCCGCGTATCACCTGAAACGCGCCGACGGCAGCGGCATCACGATGGTCAACATCGGCGTCGGGCCGTCGAATGCGAAGACCATTACGGATCACATCGCCGTGCTGCGTCCGCATGCGTGGATCATGCTCGGCCACTGCGCGGGCCTGCGCAATACGCAACGCCTCGGCGACTATGTGCTGGCGCACGGCTATGTACGCGAGGATCACGTGCTCGACGACGACTTGCCGCTGTGGGTGCCGATTCCGGCGCTCGCCGAAGTGCAGGTCGCGCTGGAACGCGCGGTCGCGCAGGTCACGCAGCTGGACGGCGTCGAATTGAAGCGCGTGATGCGCACGGGGACGGTAGCGAGCGTGGACAACCGCAACTGGGAATTGCGCGATCATCGCGAGCCGGTGCAGCGGCTGTCGCAAAGCCGCGCGATTGCGCTCGACATGGAAAGCGCGACGATCGCCGCGAACGGCTTCCGTTTCCGCGTGCCGTACGGCACCTTGCTGTGCGTGTCGGACAAGCCGCTGCATGGCGAATTGAAGTTGCCGGGTATGGCGGACCAGTTCTATCGCGCGCAGGTCGATCAGCATCTGCAGATCGGTGTGAAAGCAATGGAACTATTGCGGATGAACGGGCTGCATCGCTTGCATAGCCGCAAGCTGCGGAGTTTTGCGGAAGTGGCGTTCCAGTAAGCGGTTTTCTCGGCCCGTCAGGCAATGCGGGCGCAGATTCGGCCCGCTCTCATTCGCCAGGCGCGACGGGGCACGATGAGGCGCGACCAGGCGCGACTAAAGCTGCCCGATACCCGTCAGCCCGATCAGACTGCCGGCCGCCAGAAGCCACAATGGGTGAATGCGCGTCTTTATCGCCATCACAGCCGTGAACGCGGTGATCGCCCACGCAATCGCCGTTGGGTTCGACGCTTCGGCGATAAGTGCGGCGCTCGCCGCGACCACGCCGGCTGTGACCGGCACCAGCCCCAACTGCGCGTAGCGTCGCCACGGGCGGTCCTTGCACCGCTCCCAGGCATGCATTGCCAGTACCGTGACGAGCGACGACGGCCCGAACTTCGCCACCGACGTCACCAGCATGCCCGCCCAGCCGGCCACATGCCAGCCGACCAGCGTGACGACCATCAGATTCGGCCCCGGCGCGGCCTGCGCGAGCGCGAACAGCGCGCTGAATTCGCTGGCCGGCATCCAGTGATGCACGTCCACCACCTGACGCTGCATCTCCGGAAGAATCGTATTGCCGCCGCCGAACGCGAGCAGCGAAAGCTGGCTGAAGATGACCGCGAGGGAAATGAGCGTGTCGTTCATTGTGCCTTCCTCGACGCGATATAGATGCTGAGCGGCGTCAGTACCAGCATGGTGGGCAGAAGCGGCAACCGCATGATTGCAATCGCGATGAAGCCGAGCGCGGCGATGAGCGCGGCCACCGGTTTGTGCCGTAGCGGCAGCAGGATTTTCACGGCCATCGAGATCAACAGGCCGGCCGCCGCAGCGGCGAGCCCGGCAAACAGATGGCGAACGTGCGGGTCGTTCTGCGTGTGTTCGTACAGCACGCCAAGCCCGATCACAATCAGGGAGGGTCCCGCGATCAGGCCGAGCAACCCGGCGAGCGCGCCCGGCACACCGCGAAAGCGCATGCCGACGGCCACCGAAAGATTGATCACGCTGCCGCCCGGCAAGAACTGGCAGAGGCCCAGCAGGTCGGTGAATTTGTCGGCGCTCAGCCAGCGGCGTTGTTCGACCAGTGCGCGCCGCGCCAGCGGCAGTGCGCCGCCGAAGGAAATCAGCCCAAGGCCGAGAAAGCCGCCGAAGATTTCCCAAACGGTGGGCGGACGCGCCAGCGCGGGTTCGGACGAGGTGGGATCGTGGTCCATATCGGTTAGCTTGCGGTTCAAGCTCAGGAGGTTAGCGCCGAACCGGCGTCGAGCAAAACGATTTTTGCGCGCGCCCATGTGATCTGGAATCACAGGCATGGCCTGTAACCTTCCTCCTTTTCCGGCGCTGCGCGCCTTCGAAGCCGCCGCGCGGCATCAAAGCCGCTAGTCGAGCAGTTCTGCGAATGGCTGCAGGCACAAGGCGATCAAACCCGGGAAAACGAAACGGGCAGCCTCGAGGCTGCCCGTTGATCTCCGCGTGTTATCACATGGCGTTGCACACGCTTCGCGCCGCGGCGCGAAAGCAAGTAGCCTCACAGATAAAACATCCGGTCTTCGTCCGACTTGGTTGGTTGCGGCTCGGCTTCTTCTCGGTCTTCATAGAACTTCAGTACCGCTTCGAGCACCTGATCGGGATCGTCGATGACCTGCATGAGGTCCATGTCGGCCGGATTGATCAGGCCCATTGGCGTGAGCGAGTTCCTGAACCACGCAAGCAGACCTTCCCAGAATTCGGCGCCCACCAGAATGATCGGCACATGACGCGACTTCTTGGTCTGGATCAGCGTGAGCACTTCGGCGAGTTCGTCCAGCGTGCCGAAGCCGCCGGGCATCACGATCACCGCGTCGGAATTCTTCACGAACGTGACCTTGCGCGTGAAGAAATGGCGGAAGCGCAACGAGATGTCTTGCCACTGATTGCCCGATTGCTCGTGCGGTAATTCGATGTTCAGACCAACCGAAGGCGCCTTGCCTGCATGGGCACCCTTGTTGGCCGCCTCCATGATGCCCGGGCCGCCGCCCGAGATCACCGCAAAGCCCGCGTCCGACAACTTGCGCGCGATTTGCGTGGCGAGTTTGTAGTAGGGCGAGTTCGGTTTCAGGCGCGCCGAACCATATATGCTGACAGCCGGGCGAATCTCCGAGAGGTACTCGGTCGCCTCGATAAACTCTGCCATAATCGTGAACATCTGCCACGATGCGCGTGCCTTTTTGGCCGTTGCGCGCTCTTGATCTGCGAGTGATCGCAGACTCGGAATCACTTTTCTCTTAGTCATAATGCCTGAAGAACGAAGCCTTGAAGGTAAGACCCTGCTATTGGTCGACGGTTCGAGTTATCTGTACCGGGCCTACCATGCGATGCCTGATCTGCGCGGCCCCGACGGTGGTCCGACAGGTGCGCTCTACGGGATGATCAACATGCTGCGGCGCATGCGCAAGGAAGTCACAGCAGAGTATAGCGCGTGCGTGTTCGACGCCAAGGGCAAAACGTTCCGCGACGACTGGTATGCCGACTACAAGGCGAACCGTCCGTCCATGCCGGACGATCTCTCGCGTCAGATCGAGCCGATTCATGTGGCCGTGCGCGCGCTCGGCTGGCCGCTGCTGATGATCGAAGGCGTCGAGGCCGACGACGTGATCGGCACGCTCAGCACCGAGGCGGAAAAGCGCGGCATGAACGTGATCGTGTCGACTGGGGACAAGGATCTGGCGCAGCTCGTGTCGGATCATGTCACCCTCATCAATACGATGACCAACGAAAAACTCGACCGCGCCGGCGTGCTCGCCAAGTTCGGCGTGCCGCCGGAGCGCATCATCGACTACCTGTCGCTGGTCGGCGATACCGTCGACAACGTGCCGGGCGTCGAGAAATGCGGGCCGAAAACCGCGGTCAAATGGCTGACGCAATTCGACTCGCTGGATGGCATCGTCGCACATGCGGACGAAATCAAAGGTGCGGTAGGAGACAATCTGCGCCGAGCGCTCGATTTTCTGCCAATGGCGAAGAAACTCGTCACCGTCGAGCGTAATTGCGACTTGACCGACCATATCGTGTCGATCGGGGAAAGCCTGCAAAGCCAGCCGGAATCGCGCGCGGAACTGCGCGAGGTGTTCACGCGCCACGGCTTCAAGACATGGCTGCGCGAAGTGGAAATCGCGGATGCGGTGGAAGGTCCGGAAACCGACGTGCCGCCGGCTTTGTCCGTGGATCACGAGCGGCATTACGACACCGTGCAGACGTGGGAGCAGTTCGACGCGTGGCTCGGGAAGATCAATGCGGCCGAACTCACTTCCTTCGATACCGAAACCACGTCGCTCGATCCCATGATCGCGCAGATCGTGGGGCTGTCGTTGTCGGTCGAGGCCGGCCGTGCGGCTTATGTGCCGCTCGCGCATCGCGGCCCGGACGCGCCCGTGCAATTGCCGCGCGACGAAGTTCTCGCCAGGCTCAAGCCGTGGCTGGAAAGCGCCGGGCACAAGAAGGTCGGTCAGCATCTCAAGTACGACGAGCAGGTGCTGGCGAACTACGGCATCGAAATGCGCGGTATCGAACACGACACGCTGCTGCAATCGTACGTGGTCGAATCGCATCGCACGCACGACATGGACAGCCTCGCGCTGCGCCATCTCGGCGTGAAGACGATCAAGTACGAAGAGGTGGCGGGCAAGGGCGCGGGGCAGATCGGTTTCGACGAAGTCGCGCTGGACAAGGCCGCGGAATACGCAGCGGAAGACGCCGACATCACCTTGCGGCTGCACCAGGTGCTGTACCCGCAAGTGGCGGCGGAGAAGACCCTCCAGTACGTTTATCACGACATCGAGTTGCCCACCTCGCGCGTGCTGCGGAAGATGGAACGTACCGGCGTGCTGATCGATTCGGAGAAGCTGCGTCAGCAAAGCAGCGAAATCGCCACGCGTCTGATCCAGTTGGAAAGCGAGGCGTATGTGCTGGCCGGCGGCGAATTCAATCTGGGTTCGCCCAAGCAGATCGGGCAGATCTTCTTCGAGAAGCTGGAGTTGCCGGTGGTCAAGAAGACCCCGAGCGGCGCACCCTCCACCGACGAAGAAGTGCTGCAAAAGCTCGCCGAAGATTTTCCGCTGCCGAAGATTCTGCTCGAACACCGTGGCCTGTCGAAGCTGAAATCGACCTACACGGACAAGCTGCCGCGCATGGTCAACGCTACCACGGGCCGCGTGCATACGAACTACGCGCAGGCCGTGGCGGTCACGGGGCGGCTCGCGTCGAACGACCCGAACCTGCAGAACATTCCCGTGCGCACCGGCGAAGGCCGCCGTATTCGCGAAGCGTTTATTGCACCGGCCGGACACAAGCTGGTCTCCGCGGATTATTCGCAGATCGAATTGCGCATCATGGCGCACATTTCGGGCGACGAATCGTTGCTGCACTCGTTTTCGCAAGGTGAAGACATTCACCGCGCCACCGCGGCGGAAATCTTCAGCGTGACGCCGCTCGAAGTCTCGAACGATCAACGGCGCGTAGCCAAGGTCATCAACTTTGGCCTGATCTACGGCATGAGTTCGTTCGGGCTCGCCTCGAACCTCGGCATCACGCGCGACGCCGCCAAGCTCTATATCGACCGCTATTTCGCACGTTACCCTGGCGTGGCGCGTTATATGGACGAAACGCGCGTGAGCGCGAAGGCCAAAGGCTACGTCGAAACGGTGTTCGGCCGCCGCCTGTGGCTGCCCGAGATCAACGGCGGCAATGGTCCGCGCCGCCAGGCCGCCGAGCGCGCCGCGATCAACGCGCCGATGCAAGGCACGGCGGCCGACCTGATCAAACTCTCGATGATCGCAGTGCAGAAGTGGATCGAAGAGTCGAAGATCGGCACCCGCATGATCATGCAGGTGCACGACGAATTGATTCTCGAAGTACCGGACGCGGAATTGTCCGACGTGCGCAAGCGCCTGCCCGAGTTGATGTGCGGCGTCGCCGACCTGAAAGTGCCGCTGGTCGCCGAAGTGGGTGCAGGCCTGAACTGGGAAGAAGCGCATTGACGCAAGTATGACGGCGTGCGATATCGTCGTGCGCATGTCACACATGCGTATTGATGGCTTGTGACAACCCGTGTTGCTCGCGGACAATCGGTCAAAGACGGCGTGCCCGGGTGATATCCCGTGCGCGCCGCCGCGACGCATAACCCATCGGCAAACACGGAGAGTTCAATGCATCGTTTTATCGTCGTTGGCGGGGGCGCGGGGGGACTGGAGTTGGCGACACGCCTGGGTGATCGCTACGCACCCCATAAGAACAAGGGCGCGGTGCGGGCGCAGGTCACGCTCGTCGACCGCAATCCGACGCATATCTGGAAACCTCTGTTGCATGAGGTGGCGGCGGGTAGCATGGACCCCTTCACGCAGGAACTCGAATATGCAGCGCAAGCGCGCTGGCATGGTTTCGAATTCCAGCAGGGCGAACTGACGGGCCTCGACCGCGCGAACCGGCGCCTCATGCTCGGCACCGTGCTCGACGACGATGGCGCCGAACTGCTGCCCGAACGCGAACTCGAATACGACACGCTGATCATCGCGATCGGTAGCACGACTGCTTTCTTCGGCGTCAAAGGTGCGCCCGAATTCTCCCTCGCACTCGACACGGTCAGCCAGGCCGAACGTTTCCGCAAGCGCCTGATCGCGGCATGCATGCGCGCCGAGCATCAGGTGCATGAGCCCGTCGAATCGGCGCCGGGCACGCCGTCCACGGACGAGCCGCGGATTCAGGTGGCGATTGTCGGCGGCGGCGCGACGGGTGTGGAGCTGTCGGCGGAATTGCGTAACACGGCGCAGGTGCTGTCCGCGTACGGCCTCCATAAGCTCGACCCGCGGCACGACGTCGGCATTGTGCTGATCGAAGCGGGGCCGCGCATTCTGCCGGCTTTGCAGGAACGGGTTTCGACCGCCACGGCCGAACTGCTCACCAAGCTCGGCGTGAAGCTGATGACCAGCGAAACCGTGGCCGAAGTCGCGCCCGGCCTGATCCGCACCGCGAGCGGTAAAACCGTGCGCGCCGATCTGACCGTGTGGGCGGCGGGCATCAAGGCGCCGGCGATCCTGAGCGAGCTCGACGGCCTGCCGGTCAATCGCCTGGGCCAGCTCGTCGTGCGCCGCACGCTGCAAACCGAAATCGACGACGACATTTTCGCGCTGGGCGATTGCGCCGCCTGTCCGTGGCCGGGCAATGAGCGCAACGTGCCGCCGCGCGCGCAGGCGGCTCACCAGCAGGCCAGTTTCCTGATGAAAGCGCTGACTGCGCGGCTCGACGGCAGGCCGCTGCCGGAATTTACCTATCGCGACTTCGGTTCGCTCGTGTCGCTCGGGCATTTCAGTGCCGTCGGCAATCTGATGGGCGGGGTGATCGGCGGCAATATGCTGATCGAAGGGCTGTTCGCGCGCTTCATGTACATGTCGCTGTACCGGCTGCATATCGCCGCGCTGCACGGCTATGCGCGGATGGTGCTCGACACCTTCGCGCACTGGTTGCGCCGCACCACGCTGCCGCGGGTCAAGCTGCACTGACCTGCGCCGATGCGCCCGGCCGGCGGCCGGGAACGTTGCCTCTGCAACAGGATGCGTGTCGGGCGTATCCTGTTGCCTCCAACGTTCAACCGAGGAGCGCCGCATGCTGAAACCCGAGATCGACAGCCTCGTCCCGCACGTCCCCTTCGACCGGCGTACTTTCATCAAGGCCGCGCTCGGCACCGGATTCGCCGCAGCCGTGCTGCCGGTGTCGGCGCAAACCATCCATACCGATAGCGACGGTCTCGAAGCCGGCGAAGTGGCGGTGCGCTCCGGCGACACGCTGGTGCCGGCGTATCGCGCGCAGCCGAAGGGTAGAACGCACTTGCCGGTGATCGTCGTCGTGCATGAGATTTTCGGCGTGCACGAGCATATTGCCGACGTGTGCCGGCGTTTCGCCAAGCAGGGTTATCTGGCGATCGCGCCGAATCTGTATGAGCGGCAGGGCGATCCGACCGTTTATACGAGCATGCAGCAGCTCAACGAGCAACTGGTCAGCAAAGTGCCGGACGACCAGGTCATGGGCGATCTCGACGCGACGGTCGCGTGGGCCGGCGAGCATGGCGGCGATTTGAACCGCCTTGGCGTGAACGGCTTCTGCTGGGGCGGGCGCATTGCGTGGCTGTATGCCGAACACAATCCGCGACTGAAGGCGGGCGTTGCGTGGTATGGGCGAGTCACGGGCGCGAAGAACGCGATGACGCCGGCCAATCCGCTCGATCAGGTTGCGCAGCTTCATGCGCCGGTTCTGGGACTCTATGGGTTGCAGGATCAGAGCATTCCGCAGGACACGCTCGAACAGATGAAGCAGGCCATCGCGCAGGGTCCCCAAGCAGGGCGCGGCTCGCAGTTCGTCGTGTATGACGATGCCGGGCACGCGTTTTTCGCGGATTACCGGCCGAGCTACAAAAAGGCCGATGCGGAAGACGGCTGGCGCCGTGCGCTGGTGTGGTTCAAGCAGCATGGGGTGGCTTGAGGCTTGGCTGCGGCTTGAGGCGGTTCGTGCTCCCTCGATCGCAATAAAAGAAGCCGCTGCAGCTCTCGGGCGGCAACGGCTTTTTGCTAAACAGGTGCTGCGGCTCTCGCTGGTGTACTCAAGGATTCGGGCCAGTTGCGACGGGGCGCTTTGGATCCGAACTCCATTCGCTCCATGATCCCGCGTACAAGGCCGCGCCGTGCAGGCCGGCGACTTCCATCGCCAGCGCATTCACGCAGGCCGTCACGCCCGAGCCGCATTGCAGTATCACGTGTTCCGGCGGCGTGCCGGCGAGCAGCGCGTGGAATTCCTCGCGCAGCGTGTGAGCCGGCTTGAAGCGGTTGTCGGCGGTGAGGTTGTCTTTGAAGAAGCGGTTGAGCGCCCCGGGAATGTGGCCGCCGACGCGATCCAGTGTCTCGTTCTCACCGCGATAACGGTCGGCGGCGCGCGCGTCGACCACCACGCGTTCCTTCGAACCCAGATTGCGCTCGACCGTTTGCGCGTCGACCGTGACCGACAGCGGCGCGCCGGCTTTGAAGTCGCCGGTGTTCTGGGCGGGCGCGTCCTGCGTCAGCGGATAACCGCCTGCCTCCCATGCCTGCAGCCCGCCGTCGAGCAGCGCGACCGCGTCGTGACCGAGCCAGCGCAGCAGCCACCATGCGCGGGCGGCGTACATGCCGCCTTGTGCGTCATAGGCGACGACCTGCTGCCCTTGTTTCAGGCCGCGCGACTCCAGCGTCTCCACCAGCCGCGCACGATCCGGCAACGGATGGCGGCCGTTCTGGCCGTTCTTCGGCCCCGACAGATCGCGATCGAGATGCAGGTAATGCGCGCCCGGCAGATGCCCGGCCAGATAGGCTTTTTCGCCCGCCTCCGGGTCGGCCAGATCGAACCGGCAATCGATGACGAACACGCTGCCCGGCGCGGCGGCGAGCCGTTCCGCGAGATTGGCCGCGGAGATCAGAGTGGTGTAATGAGTGTGGGGCATGACGTCTCCTGTCGACCAGAGTTGGCGCTTTAGCGCTTACTCTGGTCCCATGCAAAGCGGTCGACCAGAGTTGGCGCTTTAGCGCTTACTCTGGTCCCATGCAAAGCGGTCGACCAGAGTTGGCGCTTTAGCGCTTACTCTGGTCCCATGCAAAGCGGTCGACCAGAGTTGGCGCTTTATTGCCTCACTCCGGTCCCATGTAAAACCCGATACGAGCGATGGCGGCTCCGTCAGGCGGCTTTCCCGCCGGCACCGGACGGCCGAGCTATCCCGTTAGTCTAAACAAAAAAAGACGGACCGAAGTCCGTCTTTCCATGCGCGGGTACTGCGTGAGTTCTGAGCAATCTGACGCGCTGCCAGTCAGATCGTGCCGAGCTCACGCCGCAGGAACTCGTGGAAGTGCTGCATGCCGTCTTCCATCGGGCTCTGATAAGGGCCGACCTGCGATTCACCGCGATTCATCAGCGCGCGGCGGCCGGCGTCCATGCGTTCGGCGATCTCGTCGTCTTCACGGGCGGTTTCCATGTAGGCGGCGCGCTCGGCTTCGACGAACTCCCGCTCGAACAGCGCGATTTCCTCAGGGTAATAGAACTCCACCACGTTGGTGGTTTTCTGCGGACCGCGCGGAATCAGCCACGACACTACCAGCACGTGCGGATACCACTCGATCATAATGCCCGGGTAGTACACCATCCAGATCGCGCCGAAGTCAGGCGGATTGCCGCCGCGAAAACGCAGCACTTCGTCGTGCCACTTGCGGTAGGTGGGGCTGCCCGGCTGCTCCAGATCCTTGTGCACGCCAACCGTCTGGACGCTATACCAGTCGCCGAACTCCCACGTCAGGTCGTCGCAATTGACGAAACTGCCCAGCCCCGGATGGAACGGCGCGACGTGATAGTCCTCCAGATAGACCTCGATAAAGGTCTTCCAGTTGTAGTTGCACTCGTGGACTTCGACGTGATCGAACATGAAGCCCGAAAAATCGAAATGTTCCTTGGTGCCGAGGCGCGCCAGATCGCGCGCGACGTTGCGCCCCTGCGCTTCGAACAGCAGGCCTTGCCAGTTCTGCAGCGGCGTGGCGCCGAGATTCAGGCAGGGGTTATCCGCAAAATGAGGCGCACCGAGGAGCTGGCCGTTCAGGTCGTACGTCCAGCGATGCAAGGGGCAGACGATATTCTCCGTCTGGCCGCGGCCGTTGAGCATGATGGCTTGCCGGTGGCGGCACACGTTCGACAGCAGTTCGACTTGCGATTGCTGGTTACGGACGAGCACACGCCCTTCGCTCTCGCTCGGCAAAGCAAAATAATTCCCCGCCTCGGGCACCATGAGATCGTGGCCGATGTAGCGAGGACCTTTCTTGAAAAGGGTGTCGATTTCGCGCGTTAGAAGCGCTTCGTCAAAGTAAGCCGTGACTGGCAGCTGGCTGTGGACAGACCGCAACTGCAATGCATTGCTCAGATTGGACATTCCCACTCCCGTGAAGACGTGAAAGCAGTGAACAACCCAACCATCGAAGATTCGATTTAGGGAGCCCGCGATTATACCCGTTTCCCCTTTCTTGGGGCGCTTAAGTGCCTGATTTGGGTCAAAAATGTCATAAAAGTTCGACTTTTTCGCCGCAGACTGATCACTTTTTTTCTGCGAGACTGCTAGGGCGGCGCGGAGCGGGAAGGCGGGCCAGGCCGGCGAGCGGATCGGAAATGACGCTTTTGCCGTAGAATGTCCGACTTGTTTTAATTTTGCGACTATTCATGGCGAAGACCGCGTCGAAAGATACTGCAGCCACGCCAGCCGAAGGCGTCGACACCACACCGCTGCCCGAGAATTACGAGGCCGCTCAGGCGGAGCTGGAAGGGCTGGTTGCCCGCATGGAAAGCGGCAACCTCAGCCTCGAGGAGTCGCTTACCGCCTACCGGCGTGGCGCCGCCCTCGTGGCGTTTTGCCAGCAGCAGCTCGAGAAGGTCGAGCAGCAGGTGCGCGTGCTCGACGGCGAGACGCTCAAGCCGCTGCCCATGAATACCGCAGGCACAGCCGCTACTGAAAGCGGGGACGACCTATGACATTCGAACAATGGATGCGCTCGGTGCTGGAGCGCGTCGAAACGGCACTAGACCATTATCTGCCGGGCGAGGCCACCGAGCCCGCCACGCTGCATGAAGCCATGCGCTACGCGGTGCTGGGCGGCGGCAAGCGGGTTCGCCCGCTGCTGTGCCACGCGGCTGGCGAACTGACCGGCGCGCGTGCCGAATGCCTCGATGCGGCAGCCGCTGCGCTGGAAATGATCCACGTGTACTCGCTTGTCCACGACGACATGCCATGCATGGACGACGACGCGCTGCGTCGCGGCAAGCCCACGGTACACGTCAAGTATGACGAAGCCACGGCATTGCTGGTCGGCGACGCGCTGCAATCGCAGGCGTTCGTCGCGCTGACCTCGGACGTGCTCGCTCCGGCGCAACAGGCCGCGCTCGTGCGCGAACTGGCGCTGGCGAGCGGCTCGGTCGGCATGTGCGGCGGCCAGGCCATCGACCTGGCGAGCGTCGGCCACACGCTGACGCGCACGCAGCTCGAAACCATGCACCGCATGAAAACCGGTGCCTTGCTGCGCGCCGCGGTGCGCATGGGCGCGCTGGCTGGCGAAACGCCGGACGCAGCGGCCATGCGCTCGCTCGACGCATATTCGGCTGCTGTCGGCCTCGCGTTTCAGGTTGTCGACGACATTCTCGACGTCACGACCGATTCCGCCACGCTCGGCAAAACCGCAGGTAAAGACGCGAAGGACGGCAAGCCGACCTACGTGTCGATCATTGGACTCGACGCGTCGCGTGCGCTCGCAGCGCAACTGCGCAGTGACGCTCACGCCGCGCTGGCGCCGTTCGGCGCACGCGCGCAGCGTCTTGCCGAATTGGCCGATCTGGTGGTGAACCGGGTCAGCTGAACGCGAAAGCCCGCCGCCGCGCGCCTCCGTTGCGGGGTGCATGTATGAAGTGCGGGCGCGTAAGTTTTCCTACAATGGAACGACGATGTACGACTTGCTGAAAACCATTGACGACCCGGCGGCACTGCGCCGCCTCGATCGCCGCCAATTGCAACCGCTTGCCGACGAGTTGCGTGCCTTTGTGCTCGACAGCGTATCGCAGACGGGCGGCCATCTTTCGTCCAACCTCGGCACAGTCGAGTTGACCATTGCGCTGCATTATGTGTTCGACACGCCGCATGACCGGATCGTCTGGGACGTCGGCCATCAAACGTATCCGCACAAGATCCTGACGGGCCGCCGCGATCAGATGCATACGCTGCGTCAGTTGGGCGGCATCTCGGGGTTCCCGAAGCGTGACGAGTCGGAATACGACACCTTCGGTACGGCGCACTCCAGCACGTCGATCTCGGCCGCGCTCGGCATGGCGGTCGCGAGCAAGCTGAAGGGCGACAACCGCATGGGCATCGCCGTGATCGGCGACGGCGCAATGACGGCCGGTATGGCCTTCGAGGCAATGAACAACGCCGGTGTCGAAGACGACGTGCCGCTGCTGGTCATCCTGAACGACAACGACATGTCGATTTCGCCGCCGGTCGGCGCGCTGAATCGCCATCTGGCGCGCCTGATGTCGGGCCGCTTTTACGCGGCCGCGCGTGCCGGTGTCGAGCGCGTGCTGCGCGTCGCGCCGCCCATGCTCGATCTCGCCCGCAAGCTCGAAGAGCACGCGAAGGGCATGATCGTGCCGGCCACGCTGTTCGAAGAGTTCGGCTTCAACTACATCGGCCCGATCGACGGCCATGATCTCGATTCGCTGATTCCGACGCTGCAGAACATCAAGGAACTGCGCGGTCCGCAATTCCTGCACGTCGTGACGAAGAAGGGCCAGGGCTACAAGCTGGCCGAAGCCGATCCGGTGCTGTACCACGGCCCGGGCAAGTTCAATCCGGCCGAGGGCATCAAGCCGGCCGCCACGCCGTCGAAGAAGACTTATACGCAGGTGTTCGGCGAATGGCTGTGCGACGCTGCTGAGCTGGATGCGCGCGTAATCGGCATCACGCCGGCCATGCGTGAAGGTTCGGGCATGGTGGAGTTCGAGAAGCGCTTCCCGGACCGTTATTTCGACGTCGGTATCGCCGAGCAACACGCGGTGACGTTCGCAGGCGGCCTGGCGGCGGAAGGCATGAAGCCGGTGGTCGCGATCTACTCGACTTTCCTGCAACGCGCTTACGACCAGCTGATTCACGACGTCGCACTGCAGAATCTGCCGGTGGTGTTCGCAATCGACCGCGCGGGGCTCGTCGGCGCGGACGGCGCGACGCACGCGGGTGCTTACGACCTCGCGTTCCTGCGCTGCATTCCGAACATGACGGTGATGGCTGCGTCGGATGAAAACGAATGCCGCCAGATGCTGTACACCGCATTGCAGCAACCGAACCCCACGGCGGTGCGCTACCCGCGCGGTGCCGGCACGGGCGTGGCGACCATCAAACAGATGACGGCGCTGCCGCTCGGCAAGGGGGAGATCCGTCGCGAAACGTCGCAGCCGGCCGGCAAGCGCATTGCGATCCTGGCATTCGGCACGATGGTGGCGCCGTCGCTGGCGGCGGCGGAGCAACTGGACGCAACCGTTGCGAACATGCGCTTCGTGAAACCGCTGGACGCCGATCTGGTCCGTCAGCTGGCCGAGACGCACGACGCCATCGTCACCGTCGAAGAAGGCTGCGTGATGGGCGGCGCGGGTTCGGCGTGCGTGGAAGCCCTGCTTGCCAGTGGGGTTACTCGTCCGGTACTACAATTGGGCCTCCCTGACCGGTTCATCGATCATGGAGATCCGGCCAAGCTGCTCGCCGCGTGCGGTCTCGACGCCGTGGGCATCACCAAGTCGATCCGCGAGCGTTTTCTGTTGAGCGGGGCGGTCGGCGGCCAGTCGTCGGTGAAGCGCGTCGCGTAAGCGCCGCTGCTCGCTACGGGGTCGCCGTGCAGGGCGGCCGGAGTGGCCATAGCAATCTCCAACTTGAATCGATGGGCCTTCGGGCTCATCATCCAACGCCGGCAAGGGCCGGCGTTTGCCGTTGCGCGCCTTGATTCGCGCGGCCGCTGAGAGCTCCCAAACCTGTTGCCTGGCAACAGTTCCCGAGGGCGTAATCTCCCGCGGAGACTTCCTCCGGGGGCGGAAAACCTGGGCGGTCCGGCGTTTCCTGAAAGGACAAGATAATGAATCAAATGAATCCCGCCTTTGTGATGCCCGATGTGCAAAGCACGCCCGACACCCGCCAGATCCCGATTCAGCGGGTCGGCGTGAAGGCGGTGCGCCATCCGCTGACGGTGCGCACGCAAGGCGGCGAGGTGCAGCCGACGGTCGGCACGTGGAATCTGGACGTGCATTTGCCTGCTGATCAGAAAGGCACGCACATGTCGCGTTTCGTCGCGTTGCTCGAAGAGAACAAGGCGCCGCTGGAACCCGCCACGTTCCGCACCATGCTCGCCGCTATGCTCGAAAAGCTCGAAGCCGAGGCAGGCCGCATCGAAGTATCGTTCCCGTACTTCGTGAACAAGACCGCGCCGGTGTCGGGTGTGCAAAGCCTGCTCGACTACGAAGTGACGCTGACGGGCGAGACCCGCAATGGCGCGACGCGCCTGTTCCTGCGGGTGCGGGTGCCGGTTACCAGCCTGTGCCCGTGTTCGAAGAAGATTTCGCAGTACGGCGCGCATAACCAGCGCTCGCACGTCACGATCAACGCCGAACTGGCTGGCGACGTCGCCGTGGAAGAACTGATCCGTATCGCCGAAGAAGAAGCCTCATGCGAACTGTGGGGCTTGCTCAAGCGCCCGGACGAGAAGTTCGTCACCGAGCGCGCCTACGAAAATCCGAAGTTTGTCGAAGACCTGGTGCGCGACGTCGCGCAGCGTCTGAATGCGGACGAGCGAATCGTCGCCTATGTGCTCGAAGCCGAGAACTTCGAGTCGATTCACAATCACAGCGCGTACGCTGTGATCGAACGGGATAAGCGCGCGGGCTGATATGTGTGTTTGCTGACTGCATTGAAAAAGCCGCTTCGAGAAGCGGCTTTTCTACGCCTGAATGATATCGGCCTAGCGTGCGAGTGACGTCAGATCCCAGCGCGGCTTCACCGTGAACGCGTAGTCCTTGCCCGACTGGTCCGGCCAGCGTTGCAGCCGCAAAGCGCCGGCCAGCGCGATCATCGCGCCGTTATCCGTGCACAGCGACAAGTCAGGGTAGTGCACGTAGAAATTGCGCTTCTTCGCGGCTGCGGAAAGCGCCTCGCGCAGCTGCCGGTTCGCGCCGACGCCGCCTGCGACGACCAGCCGGTTGAGGCCGGTTTTCTTGAGCGCGGCCAGCGACTTGGCCGCCAGGACTTCAACCGCCGCGTCGACGAAACCGCGTGCCAGATCGGCTTTTGCCTGCTCACAGATATTCGCGCCGCCGAGCTTCTTCGCGTGCGTAAGCACAGCGGTCTTCAAACCGCTGAAGCTGAAATCGAGATCGCCGGAATGCAGCATCGGGCGCGGCAGCACCACTGCGCCGGGCGTGCCGAATTCCGCCATACGCGAGACTTCCGGGCCGCCCGGATAACCGAGGCCGAGCAGCTTGGCGGTTTTGTCGAAGGCTTCGCCGGCGGCGTCGTCCAGTGTTTCGCCGAGCGTCTCGTAGACGCCCACGTCCGTCACGCGCATCAACTGCGTGTGGCCGCCGGACACCAGCAGCGCGACAAACGGAAATGGCGGCGGTTCGTCCACCAGCAGCGGCGAGAGCAAATGCCCTTCCAGATGATGGATACCGATGGTCGGCTTGTCCCACGCCATAGCCAGCGCATTGGCGACGCTCGCGCCGACCAGCAGCGCGCCCGCAAGGCCCGGGCCCTGCGTATAGGCGATTGCGTCGATGTCGCCGGCAGCCGTGCCGGCGCGTTCCATCACCTCTTCCAGCAGCGGCAACGCGCGCCGGATGTGATCGCGCGACGCCAGTTCCGGCACCACGCCGCCGTATTCCCGGTGCATCGCAATCTGCGAATGCAGCGCGTGCGCGAGCAGGCCGCGCTCTGTGTCGTAGAGCGCGAGACCGGTTTCGTCGCAGGAGCTTTCGATGCCGAGAACGAGCATGTGATGGGTGGGCTTGGGCGGACGCACGGGCAACGACACCCGGCGCCCGAAAAGTGGAAAGGCAAGCTTTAAAGTATAGCAGTGCGGGCAGAGGGCCGCAGACGCACAGGTACAATGCGACCGCATGGAATCCTTCGATATCGCAGTGATCGGCGCGGGCGCGGCCGGCATGATGTGCGCGGCCGTGGCCGGGCAGCTCGGCCGCCGCGTGGTGCTGATCGACCATTCGCAGCGTCTCGCGGAGAAAATCCGCATCTCCGGCGGCGGCCGCTGCAACTTCACGAATCTGTATGCCGGGCCGGCCAACTACCTGTCGGCCAACCCGCATTTTTGCCGCTCGGCACTTGCGCGCTACACGCCGCGCGACTTCATGGCGCTGCTCAAGCGCCATCATGTGACGTGGCATGAGAAGCACAAAGGCCAGCTATTCTGCGACCAGTCGAGCGACGCGGTCATCAACGTGCTGAAGAGCGAGTGCGACGCGGGCCGCGTGGCATGGCGCACACCTTTGTCCGTTGAACAGGTGCGGCAGGACGCGGCCGGCCGGTTCGCGCTGGATACCCGGTCGGGGCCGATCACTGCACGCGCGCTCGTGATCGCGACCGGCGGCCTTTCCATTCCCAAGATCGGCGCCACGGATTTTGCTTACCGACTTGCCAGGCAATTCGGTCACAAGCTGATCGATACGCGCCCCGCGCTGGTTCCGCTGACCTTCGCCGCGGCCGACTGGGAGCCGTTCTCGGCGCTGTCTGGTGTCTCGCTCGAAGTGCAACTCGCGACCGGCAACAAGAAGACTGGCGCCGAATTCAACGAAGATCTGCTGCTGACCCACCGCGGCCTTTCCGGTCCGGGTGTATTGCAGATTTCGAGCTACTGGCAGCCCGGCGAGCCGATTCACATCAACCTGTTGCCCGAGCAGGACGCCACGACCGCGCTGCTGGAAGCCAAAACCGGCACGAAGCGCCAGATCGGCAATCTGTTGTCGGAGTGGGTGCCGCAGCGGCTCGCCCATGTCTGGCTGGAAGCTCATCAGGTTCCGGCCGAAGCCCGCGTGGCTGACTTGCCGGATAAAACCCTGCGCCGGGTCGGCGAGGCTCTGTCGCGCTGGACGCTCACCCCCAACGGCACGGAGGGCTATCGCAAGGCCGAAGTGACGCGCGGTGGTGTCGATACGCGCGAGCTGTCGTCATCGACGATGATGAGCGCGCGCGCCCCGGGCTTGTACTTCATCGGCGAGGCGGTGGACGTGACCGGCTGGCTCGGCGGCTATAACTTCCAGTGGGCGTGGGCATCCGGCGTGGCGGCTGGTCAGGCCGCCGCGGAGTATGTCCAGGGGGCTTGACGGCGCTCTGGCTTTGTGCGAAAGCTCTGCTATACTCCTGAACCTTTACAAAGTTCCGTTATTGAAAAATGACGACCATCCGCGTAAAAGACAACGAGCCGTTTGAAGTTGCCATGCGCCGTTTCAAGCGCACTATGGAGAAAACCGGTTTGTTGACGGAACTTCGCGCTCGCGAGTTTTACGAAAAGCCTACGGCTGAGCGCAAGCGCAAGAAGGCGGCTGCGGTGAAGCGTCATTTCAAGCGTCTGCGTGGCCAGATGCTGCCAAAGAAGTTCTACTGATTCTGGCGTTGTCGCGGTTCCCGTCGAACGGAGCGGCGGCATCCAACCGGTGAGGGCACGGCAGGTGCCATCACGGAAAACACGGCCCTTCGGGCCAGCCGGCAGGGTCGCACCCACCACGCACATTGTGCCAACCCGCTTGAGGAAGCAGTCCCAAGCGGGTATTCGTGTTGATGCGCGTGTTGATGCGCGCGTCGAGGTGCCTGGCCTGGCCGGTTTTTCAAATTCTCCAACGCATTCAGGTGAGTGATGAGTCTCAAGGACCGGATCAACGACGATATGAAGGCCGCCATGCGGGCACGTGAAACCGAGCGTCTCGGCACGGTCCGCCTGTTGCTCGCCGCGATCAAGCAGCGCGAAGTCGACGAGCGCATCACGCTCGACGACACCGCGATCACCGCTGTGATCGACAAGATGATCAAGCAGCGCAAAGACTCGATCAGCCAGTTCGAAGCGGCTGGCCGCACGGATCTGGCCGACAAGGAAAAGGCCGAACTGGCGATCCTGTCTGCCTATATGCCGGAGCAGATGTCCGAGGCCGAGATCGTTGCCGAAGTTCAGGCGGCGGTCGCGCAAACCGGCGCGGCCGGCCCGCAGGACATGGGCAAGGTGATGGGCGTGCTCAAGCCGAAGCTGGCCGGCCGCGCCGACATGACCGCCGTCTCGGCGCAGGTCAAAGCCGCGCTCGCGAAGTAACTTCAGTTTGTCCGGTCTGCGCGCGCCGTCGCTCGGCGGGTGGCGTGTGCAGCCTTGAGTCTTTCAGGTAGCGTCATACTGTGATTCCTCCGTCATTCCTGCAGGACCTGCTCAACCGCGTCGATATCGTCGACGTGGTCGGCCGGTATGTGCAGTTGAAGAAGGGCGGCGCGAACTTCATGGGGCTGTGCCCGTTCCACAACGAGAAAAGCCCTTCGTTTACGGTTAGTCCGACTAAGCAGTTCTATCACTGCTTCGGCTGCGGCGCGCATGGCACGGCCATCGGTTTCCTGATGGAACACGTCGGCTCCTCGTTTCCGGAGGCGGTCAACGAACTGGCGCAGTCGGTCGGGTTGACCGTGCCGAACGAGCCTTCGCCGGGATATGGCGGCGGCGGTTCCGGCGGCTATGCGCCGGCAGCTTCCAAGGCCGTCACCACGGCGCTTTCCGAGGTCATGCAGACCGCCTGCGACTTCTACCGCAAGCAACTGCGCAGCGCACCGGTCGCAATCCAGTATTTGAAGAAGCGCGGCCTCACCGGCGAGATCGCGGCCCGTTTCGGCCTCGGCTATGCCCCGGACGGCTGGCAGAACCTCGAAGCGGCATTTCCGAACTACCGCGACGATTCGCTGGTCGAATCGGGTTTGGTGATTGTCAGCGAAAAGTCCGACGCACAGGGTCAGAACCGCCGGTACGACCGCTTTCGCGAGCGGATCATGTTCCCGATACGCAATGTGAAGGGGCAGGTGATCGGCTTTGGCGGCCGTGTGCTGGACGGCGGCGAGCCGAAGTATTTGAATTCGCCCGAAACGCCTTTATTTAACAAGGGCAGCGAGCTGTATGGGCTGTTCGAGGCACGTCTGGCGATTCGCGAGCAGCACTACGTACTCGTCGTGGAAGGCTACATGGACGTGGTCGCGCTGGCCCAATTGGGGTTCCAGAACGCAGTCGCCACGCTCGGTACGGCCTGCACGCCGATTCATGTGCAGAAGCTGATGCGTCAGACCGACACGGTCATTTTCAGTTTCGACGGCGATTCGGCGGGCCGGCGCGCCGCTCGTCGCGCGCTGGATGCCTGTTTGCCGCATGCGGCGGATAACCGGACCATCCGGTTCCTTTTTTTGCCGGCCGAGCACGATCCGGACAGCTACGTGCGTGAATACGGCACCGAGGCGTTCGCCGAGCAGGTCGAGCGGGCCATGCCGCTGTCGCAGTTCATGCTGAACGAGGTGCTGACCGGCAAGGAGCTGGATCAGCCGGAAGGAAAGGCTCGCGCGCTGTTCGACGCCAAGCCTTTGTTGCAGGCGTTGCCGGCCAACGCGCTGCGCGCGCAGATCATGCATATGTTTGCCGACCGGCTCGACGTGCCGTTCGACGAGGTCGCCGCGCTGTGCGAGGTCGATTCGCGTATCGCGGCGGCGGCCCGCGCCGCGCCGGCCCGCAAAGACCGGCGCAGCGTGACCGGAATCGAGGAAAAAACGCTGCGCAATCTGGTGATGCATCCGCGCACGGTGGCGGTGCTGGACGAGGAGGCCGAGCAGGCGCTCCTCACGGTGACGCGGCACGGTGAACTGTTCGAAGAAGTGACGACGCACGCGCGTGCCCTGGGCGATTCGGCGGAGTTTCAGTTGTTGTCCGACCTATTGCGAAACGGCGCGAACGCCCCAACTTTCGAGGAAATCTTTCGCAAAATTCTAGACTATGATGAAAACGTCCGGGATTTGCTGCTGAAAGACCCGGAGGATGCGACCGTCATCGAGGAACGGCGCGAGCAGGAACGGATCGTTGGAGAGGAGCTGAAGGCGGCGATCCTGAAGATGCGGTACGACGCTTACTGCGATCGTCTCGAGCAGCTTTCGCGGCAATCCCGGCACACGCCGGAGGAGTTCGCGGAGCTGTCGGAGCTGAACCGGAAGCGGGCCGACATGAAGCGCCGGCTCGGGCTGTAAGCGGAGCGGAGGAAGCCTGAGTGCTATAATAAAAGGTTTCCAGCAGTTTGTTTTTTAAAGGGTTTTCCTAGCAAAGGCGAAAAGGCGATGCGATGGCAAAGACTAAGGACGCAGCTACCGGCGGGAAGAAAGCTACAGGCACGAACTCCAGGGAGTCGACCAGAAAGGTCAGCGAGGCCAGGTTAGTTTCTTCCGCCAGAAAGACGTCTGCCGCCAGCGTTGCGCCCGTTGCCGGGAAGAAGTCCTCGACCGCTTCCGCTGCGCGAGCGGAACCGGTCAGGGCGGCGAAAGCTGTAGCATTACCGGCCGCGAAGGGGTCGGGTGTCAGAAGCGCAAGGGAAGCGGCTGCCGCGCAGGACGATGCGGTAGTGCGCGAGGTTCCAGTATCCACGGTTCAACCGGCTGTTGTCCACCAGCCGCGAGTCGAGACTACAGCCGGTACGGCGAACTCCATGACGAAAAAGCTGAACGAAGTACCCGTCGATGACGACGCAACCCAAAGCGAAGAAAACCCTGCGGCTGTTCCAGCCAAGGTGGAAAAGGCCAAGGCTCGCGACCGTCGGGCAAAGGAAAAAGCGCTGCTGAAAGACGCTTTCGCGTCGTCACAGCCTGGCACGGTCGAGGAACTCGAGGAGCGCCGCTCCAAACTGCGCGCGCTAATCAAGCTCGGCAAGGAGCGCGGCTTCCTCACGTACGCAGAAATCAACGACCACCTTCCGGACAACTTCACCGAGACCGAGGCGATCGAAGGCATCATCAGCACGTTCAACGACATGGGCGTGGCTGTGTACGAGCAGGCCCCGGACGCTGAAACACTGCTGCTGAACGACAACGCGCCGGCGGCTTCTTCGGACGACGAAGTGGAAGAGGAAGCGGAAGTCGCGCTGTCCACCGTCGACTCGGAATTCGGCCGCACCACAGACCCGGTCCGCATGTACATGCGGGAAATGGGCACGGTCGAACTGCTCACGCGCGAAGGCGAAATCGAAATCGCCAAGCGGATCGAAGATGGCCTGAAGCACATGGTGATGGCCATCTCCGCGTGCCCGACCACGATCGCCGACATTCTGGCAATGGCCGAGCGCGTCGCGAATGAGGAAATTCGCATCGACGAACTGGTCGACGGCCTGATCGACGCCAACGCGGAAGACGCGGACGGCTTCTCCGCGCAAGAAGCGGAAGCGATCGAAAGCGAAGACGAAGAGGTCGAAGAGGACTCGGAAGAGGACGAGGAAGAAGACGACGGCACGGCGCAAGCCACGGCCAACGCCGCGCAGATGGAAGCGCTCAAGCGTGCGTCGCTCGAAAAATTCGCGATGATCAGCGAATGGTTCGACAAGATGCGTCGCGCGTTCGAGAAAGAAGGCTACAAGTCCAAGTCGTATCTGAAGGCGCAGGAAACGATCCAGAACGAGCTCATGACGATCCGCTTTACCGCGCGCACCGTCGAGCGTCTGTGCGACACGCTGCGCGCGCAGGTGGACGAAGTGCGTCAGGTCGAGCGTCAGATTCTGCACACGGTAGTCGACAAGTGCGGCATGCCGCGTGCGGAATTCATTGCGCGTTTCCCGGGCAGCGAGACGGATCTCGAGTGGGCCGACAAGATCGTCGGTGAAGGTCACGCGTATAGCGCGATCCTCACGCGGAACATTCCGGCTATTCGCGAACAGCAGCAGCGTCTGCTGGATCTGCAGGCGCGCGTCGTGCTGCCGCTGAAGGACCTGAAGGAAACCAACCGTCAGATGGCGGCGGGCGAACTGAAGGCGCGTCAGGCAAAGCGCGAGATGACCGAGGCGAACTTGCGTCTCGTGATCTCGATCGCGAAGAAGTACACGAACCGTGGTCTGCAGTTCCTCGACCTGATTCAGGAAGGCAACATCGGCCTGATGAAGGCAGTGGACAAGTTCGAATATCGTCGCGGCTACAAGTTCTCCACGTATGCAACGTGGTGGATCCGTCAGGCCATTACGCGTTCGATCGCGGACCAGGCGCGCACGATCCGGATTCCGGTTCACATGATCGAAACGATCAACAAGATGAACCGCATCTCGCGTCAGATCTTGCAGGAAACCGGTCTCGAGCCGGATCCGGCAACGTTGGCCGAGAAGATGGAAATGCCGGAAGACAAGATCCGCAAGATCATGAAGATCGCGAAGGAACCGATCTCGATGGAAACGCCGATCGGTGACGACGACGATTCACATCTGGGCGATTTCATCGAAGATAACAACACGGTTGCGCCGGCCGACGCCGCCTTGCACGCCAGCATGCGCGACGTCGTGAAAGACGTGCTCGACTCGCTGACGCCGCGTGAAGCGAAGGTGCTGCGCATGCGTTTCGGTATTGAGATGAGCACCGATCACACGCTCGAAGAAGTCGGCAAGCAGTTCGACGTGACGCGTGAACGGATCCGTCAGATCGAGGCAAAGGCGCTGCGCAAGCTGCGCCACCCGAGCCGTTCGGACAAGCTGAAGTCGTTCCTCGAAGGGAATTGATCGAAGCCGGCGCTCGTTCCACTGATGTAGCGGTTCGAAGGAGCCTCGCGGTTGTTTCGGTGTATCGAAGCGGTTGCGAAGGCTCCTTTTTCGTGTAGTATGTCGGCCAATCAGCGAATAGGCCCGGCCTTCAAGACCGGGTCTTTTTCTTGGGCCGGACGCCGTGCTGGTTGCAGGCAGCGGACTCATAATCCGCCTCCGAAAGGACACCGTCGGTTCGACTCCGACCCGGCCCACCAATCCCCTTGCTGCTTATTCCCAGACCCTTCTTTCATATCGCGGCAATCGCCGCCGGCGAGGCTTTCGCCAATCTCTTTCCACTGTCCGGCTGACGCGGTTGAGTTCGCGCTGCGTTCCGTGAGCTTGAGCCTCCCGTCCAAACCCCGCCTGGCCAGAATTTCTCTGCGGGCCGGGTTGCCGCTAGGCCAATTGACGCGAGCTTTGCCCCGCTTGCAGGTTGACCAGCGTGGCGAACTTGTCGGCAATCCGTCGAAGCGCTTCCGCAGAGTCGGGAAGCCGCGCCGTCGAGACGCGAAGAAACTCGCCAGTGCGCGGGCCGACGTGGCAACGGCTGCCACTCGCAACCGATATGCCATGCGCGGCGAGCGCGACGATCGCCGTCTCTTCGTGAGGCACCGCCACCCACAGGTTCAACCCGTCGTCACCCTGGGCGCTCATGCCGCGCGCGAGCAGCAGCTCGCGCAGCGCTGAGCGTCGCGCGGCATATCGTTGGCGGGCGTGGTCGACCGCCGCGTTGGTCCGCGTGTCCGTCAAAAGCCACGCCAGCGCACCTTGAAGAATGCGGCTGTTCATCGCGGCGCCAAAACTGCGAAGCTTGCGCGTCCGGTCGATGAGCCGTGACGAGCCGGCGAGCACGCAGGTCCGCAAGTCGATGCCGTAAGTGTTGCAATAGCCGCGTACGAGGAGCGTGCGCTCGGGCAGCAATGCGCCCATGCTGGGTGCGCTGCGCAACGACAGCGGCCCGATGAAATCATCCTCCACGATCTGCGTCTGCGGGCTTTCGTGAAGCAACCGCGCCAGCTCGTCGAGACGTGCAGCGTCGACGGCGTGTCCCAGCGGCACCTGGGCGCGGGGCTGATAGACGAACGCTGCTGGCCGCCGCTCGAGCGCGGTACGCAGCGACGAAGGCGTGGGGCCGCGCCCGTCGCACTCCACTGCAATGAGCTCGAGGCCGAGCGTCGAACAGATGTCGAGCAGCCGCGGACTCGTGGGTGATTCGATGGCGAGGAGACGCTGTTCGCCCACGGCGGCCTCGATGGCGAGCAGCGTGCCTTCCGTGCCGCTGCCGGCGGTGCTCCACGCCTCGGGCCGGAATGGCCACGTGGGCGCTACGGCGGCAATGAGGCTCGGTATGGCGTGCTCCTTCGACGCGCGATGGGCTGAGGGTTCTCGCGATCCGGCAAGCAGCGCCTGGCCGAGATCGGGCAGGAGTGCGTAGTCGATCAGCCCTTGTGCGAGATCCCACGAATGATCGTCGGGGGAATCGGCACGGGCGGTTTCTCGTGTTCCGGTATCCGTCACTACTGTGCCGCCGCGCCGGCGCGTGTCGATCAGGCCGAGGTCGCGCAGCCGCGACCACGCGCCGGCGACGGTTGCCGGGCTCACGCCGAGCAGCGGCGCCAGTACGCGCACGGTCGGCAGGCGCGCCCCCGCCTGCAGCCGCCCGGTGCGGATCAGGTCGCGGATGCTGTGGACCAGGTCGCCCCCGCCGTCCGTTTGAACATATCGTGCAATCCAGTCTGCCTCCGCCAGTTGGCCGGTTTCGCTCTCCACGCCGTCGGGCGCCGTTTGGTGTTTGGTCATTCAATCATCCGTTGCATGTTCGCTGTCGGTTAATTCGCCGCTGTGCCGCGCCAGATAAGGGAAAAGGGTTCCGTGCAGCGATCTGTGCCGCCGTTTCGAGCCGTTTCGCATCCTCGGGCTTTCTCTCTTCGACAGCATTGTCGATCGCCGATCACGACGTTGAACATATTTTTATAAGATAAACATATCTGAATATGTTACTGGAACGAACGTCAGAGCGGGTATCTAATCACGTCACGGCAATCTTATCGAACCATCTGGAAAGAGCACTCTCATGAGCGAACAGCGCAGCGCAACCGCAAAAACCATCGGCGTGACCGGCCGCTATCTGGTCGAAAGCCGCGGAAATTTCTTCGCCTCCGATTCGCCCTCCGCGCGCGACGGCGAGACGGCGGCAGTGGAGCCTTCGGAGCTTCTGCTCTCGGCGCTCGGCGTGTGCGCACTCGGCAGCGTCGAAAAGGCCGCGCGGGAATTCGAGTTGAACGTGCGCCATGCCGATGCCACGGTCGATTCGCTGCGCGACCCTGACGACCGTACTCGCTTTGCCCGCGTGCATATCGAGGTGACGGTATACGGCGTGACGCAGCCCCAAGCGCAGCGGCTGATCGACCATTTCACGAGCGGCTGCGTGATCTACAACACGGTGCGCCGCGCCGGCCCGATTTCCGTCGCAGTCACGGCTCATCCCTAACCCGTCGCATCCGACCGTAACGAAGCAGACATGGCACGCAAACCGTTTCATCTCGCCTGGTTCATCTCCCGCGGCTTCGGTCCCAAGGCATGGCGGCTGCCTTGGGGCGGCCCGAACCCCAAGGGCTGGACGTCGCCCGATCTTTTTGTGGATCTCTCGCGCGCACTCGAACGCGCCGCATTCGACTACGTGATGATCGAAGACTCGTCGAACATTCCGTACACCTATCAGAATTCGCACGATATCTATCTACGTTACGCGGTCGATTCGCCCAAGCTGGATCCGGCCGTGCTCGCATCGTTCCTGATTCAGGCGACACGACGGCTCGGCGTCGTTACGACGCTTTCGACGACCGAATATCACCCGTTTCAACTCGCGCGCCTGACCAACACACTCGATCATGTGAGCCACGGCCGCGCAGGCTGGAATCTCGTGACGGGCAGCAACGACGGCGGCGCACAGAACTTCGGGCTCGACAGGCAGTATCCGCACGACCAGCGCTACGACATGGCCGACGAATACGTGGATCTGGTCACCAGACTGTGGGAGTCGTGGGATGCCGACGCCGTAGTAATGGACCAGCAGAACGAGATTTTCGCGGATCCTTCGAAGGTGCATCCGGTGCATTTCGAGGGCCAGTACTTCCGGTCGCGCGGCCCGCTTGGCGCCCCTCGCTCGCCGCAGGGAAGGCCTGTTATCTGCCAGGCGGGCGGATCGCCGCGCGGCCGTCAATTCGCCGCGCGCTGGGCCGAAACCGTGATCGGCACCGCGCGCAGTGTCGCTTCGATGAAAGCGTTTCGCGACGACATTCGCGCCAAAGCCCGCGAGGCGGGACGCGACCCGGACAGCATCAAGGTGCTGTTCCTGATCACGCCCATTGTCGACGAGTCGCGCGAAAACGCCGAAATGCGCCGTCGCGCGCAACTCGAAGACGCGAGCCGGCATCTGGACGTGCATCTGGCGTCGCTCTCGCGCACGAGCGGCATTGATTTTTCGAAGTTCGATCTGGATGAGCCGCTTCCCGAGTTGAAATCGAACGGCCATCAGACGCTCGTCGCCCAGTACAGCGGCCGCACGCTTCGCGAAATCAGCGGCACCGGCAAGATGCTTTCGGACGTGAATCTGGTCGGCACCGCGCAGGATGTGGCCGCGCGGCTCAGCGAAGTCGTCGACGAGGTGGGCGGCGATGGTTTTCTGCTGATGGACCCGGACCTCACGCGCCGCTACATCGCCGAGATCACCGATGGCCTCGTTCCCGAGCTCCAGCGGCTCGGCGTCGTGCGCACGCAATACGAACATGAGCAATTCCGTGACAACCTGATGGCGTTCTAGCGCGCGTCCGGTCTGCTGCTTGCCCCATCAACCTGCGATACGTTAAGACATACTAATTACCTATGTACGCGAACCAATCGATCCGTGAGCCTTCGGCGCCGGGCAGCACCTCACTCACGCGGCATGCATGGGTCGTGATCGCCATTGTCACGACCTTCTGGATAGCGGACGGATACGACACGTTCGTGCTGCTCGTCACGGCGCGCCCCGCGCTGGCGGACCTGCTGCCGCACGAGGCATCGCCGTTTTTCGCCCGCTATCTCGGCTATCTCGTGACGATCACGCTTGCCGGATGGGCAACCGGAGGCGTGCTGGGTGGCGTGCTGGGCGACCGGCTCGGGCGGCGCAAGGTGATGCTGCTGGGCGTCGTGCTCTATAGCCTCGCCACGACGGCGTCGGCGCTTACGTCGACATGGCAGTGGCTCGCGCTCGCGCGCTTTCTTACGGGTATCGGCATTGGCGCGGAGTGGGGCGTGGGCACGTCGCTGCTCCAGGAGACGTGGCCCGAAAAGTGGCGCACGCGCGGTGCCGGACTTCTGCAGGCGGGCTTTTCAGTGGGCGGCCTGCTGGTTTCCGGGCTGTGGATTCTCGTCGGATCGTCGTTCGGATTGTCGTGGCGCTGGATGTACCTGTTCGGCATCGTGCCGCTGCTCATCATCTTCGCGGTCTACCGCCACATTCCCGAGTCGGCACGCTGGACGCAGACCCGCAACGAGGTCAGTCCGCTTGCATTGTTCGCACAGCCATACGTGCGTCGTCGCCTGCTGGCTGCGCTCGCCGTGTCGGTGGCCATTACCGGCGGATGGTGGGCGGTCACGTCTTTTCTGCCGACCTTCGTCGCAAGTCTCGCGCACGATCCGCGCGAGGCAGCGTCGCTCGCCGGCTGGGCCGGTGCGCTTTACAACCTCGGCGAGATCGTCGGCTGCATTGCGATGGGGTTTCTCGCTGAAGCATGGGGCCGCCGTCCGACCACGATCGTCTATCTGCTCGGCTCGCTTCTGATCGTGCCATTCGTGTTCGCCGGCCTTGGCTCCGCGAAGGCGGTAACGGTCGCGCAACTGGTGTCGGGGTTCTTCACCGGCGGCCTGTACAGCTGGTACGCGATCCATACGCCGGAACTCTTCCCCACGCGCATCCGCGCGACCGCCATCAGCGTCATCTTTTCAGGTGCGCGCTATCTGGCGATGGCGGGTGCGATCGCCGCGGGCACGCTCGCGGCGGCACTCGGCGGAATGGGCAAGGTGGCGTTGTGGTTCGCTCCAATCTATCTGCTTGGTGCGGTTGCGGTGCTGTTCCTGCCCGAGACACGCGGCAAGGGGCTGCCAGACTGACATTGTTGCGCGCTCATCTAATCGACGGATGGACGCATGTCAGTTGTCCGGCCCCGAAGGCGTGCTCTGACGCTGCACAACCTGCGCGAACATGAGGCCGTCGTCGGATTCGTTGAGCGAGTTTTTCCGGTCCAATGCGGCGCCTGCCGGTTGCGCCACGAGCGGCGTCGCCAAAGGCGCGGCCGTGGTCCTGACGGGAGCGCACTGGCGTAGCGCCTGCATCAGGATTCTGGGTGGCCCGTCCGCGACGTCGTAGACGACCGATTTGGCGCGGCGGCTCGCGGTCAGCACCTGGGCGTCGCGCATCACACCGAGATGCTGCGAAAGGTTGGGCTGACGCAGTCCCAGCGCCAGCTCGATTTCGGAGACCGCGCGCGGACCTTCGAGCAGCAGCATGGCGATCGCGAGCCGGCTGGGATGGCTCACGATGCGCAAATAATTGGCAATGGCGGTGATGTCCTGCGTGTCCATTCCATGTTCGCTCATGCGCGCCGTCCTCGCTTGACCGGTGCGCGCTCGGGCGGCGCGTCCTGGGCGATCTGGCGAGTCTGATAGTACCAGTCGAGTACATCGCCTTCCGAAAGGCGTTTCGACGCGTCCTCGATCGTCTTGGGTGGCGGCACCACGCATGGTGAACCCGGTTGCCAGTCGGCCGGTGCGTAGAGATTTTCCTGCCAGGTCATTCGGACTGCCTGGAAGAGGCGGAATGCTTCCTCAACCGAGCGGCCGGTGGAGATGGGATACCAGCTGATCGCCTTGATGATGCCCTCGGGGTCGATCAGGAACATGCCGCGTACCGTGCTCGACGAGACCGCTTTCGGCGGCAGCATGCCATAGGCCTTCGCCACGGCCATTGACGGGTCTTCAACGACAGGAAATGGAATGTCCATGTTGAAGCGCTCCTGAATACTGCGCAGCCAGGCGAGATGCGAGTAGAGCCCGTCTATGGAAAGCGCGAGAAGCTCGCAGCCAAGTTCCTTGAAACGCGGAGCGATGCGTGCAAAAGCGATCAATTCGCTTGTGCAGACCGGCGTGAAATCCGCAGGGTGGGAAAAGAACAGCAGCCATTTTCCGCGGTAATCCGCCGAGGAAACCATTCCCATTGTGGAGCGCGCCTCGAAGTCGGGCGCAGGTTCGTACAGGAAGGGCGGCCGCTGAGCGCGAAAGTCTTCTTCGATGTTGTCCATTCAATTTATCCGTTGTTGCGGAATTGCTGGGTTAGCGAATAACGAAAGCGTTTTTTGTTTGTTGACTTGCGAAAGAGCGAAATCAATACTGCAATTCCAATGCGAAACGAATGTAATTTAGCGGTTTAGAGCCAGAAAATCTACTAATACTTATCGAAATCTGCAAGTGAATACTATCAAATCCGCAAACTTCAAAACTACACCGGCACTCGTCGTGCCGCCGCTGACTCCATTCGATTCGTCGCTGAAAGTCGACCGCGCTGCGCTCGCTACTCATATCGACTACGTGGTCGAAGGCTGCCGCGCCACGATGGTGGTCGCAGCCGGCGTCGAGACACAGGAATATCACTATCTGCCCTTCGAGGAGCGCAAGGCGCTCGTGCGCGCCACGGTCGAGGCTGTCGACGCCCGGGTTCCCGTGGTGGTCGGCATCTCACATCCTTCGATCCGCAGCGCTGTCGAACTGGGGCAGCTTGCTTCCTCGCTCGGCGCCCACGCAATCCAGCTGCTCGCGCCGTTGCGTCCGTTCGGCGGCGCGCCCAGCACGGCGGAGGTCGTCCGCTATTTCGAGTTGATCGCGCGCGAAACCGAACTGCCGATCATGCTCTATCTGAATCCCGGTCCGGGCGCCGACCTCGGCCCGGAAGCAACGGTCGAACTGGCGAAGCTCGAGCGCGTGAAGTACGTGAAGGAAAGCTCGCGCGACCTCGCACGCGTGGGACGGCTCATCGAACAGATCGATCGGGCGGGTCACGCACAGTACCTCACGACGTCGCAAATGCTGCTGATCACGCTGCAACTGGGCGGCAGCGGCGCGACCATGCCGCCTCCGCTTGCCGAACTGGGCGCGAAGATCATCGCCGCATTCGACGCCGGCAACGCAGCCGAGGCCGCGCGACTGCAGCAGCAGTTTTCGCTGTTTCCCGCGCGCTGGATGCATCGCGGTCTGATGCCGACCATGAAAGCGGCGCTGCACGCGTTGGGCCGCGGCATCGGCGAGCCGTACCCGCCGTTCGGCACCCTGACCGACGACGAAGCCGCACAGATCGCAACCTATCTCCAATCCACAGACCTTAGCCACGTCACTGAAAATCATGCTTGAAATCCAACGACTTTCGGTCGCCGAAGCGGCCATCCTGCTCGAAGGCGCGCGCCTGAAAGCCACTGAACTTGCCATTCCGATGTGCACCGCTGTGACCGACGAATCGGGCCACCTCATCACGTTCGAGCGGATGGACGGCGGCAAGATCAGCAGTATCAGCATCGCGATCGACAAAGCGTTCACGGGCGCTGTCGCGCGCAAGGGCACGCACGTCTACAACCAGCTCTGCGTGCCGGGCAAGGGCACGTTCGGTATCCACGTCACGAACGGCGGGCACTTCAGCATCATCGGCGGCGGTCTGCCGGTGACGGTGAACGGCGCGATCGTCGGCGGCGTGGGTGTGAGTTCAGGAACCGCGGACGAAGACCTGATCGTGGCCGAAGCGGCCGTGGCCTGGTTCCGCGAACGGACCGGCTTCGCGGAGTAAGCGCGCGGCGCACGAGGGACCTCATTTTCCAGGCGCGAGAACCATGTCTACCATTACCGTCAATTCCAGTACCGCACTGCGCGGCCCGCTCGATTTCCCCGACAGCCCGCTTTCCCAGGCAGCAAAGCAACCGCTGATGCTTGGCCTGTTCCTGCCGATCCAGACCGGCGGCTTCTCGCAGTCGACGTATCCGCGCGGGACCGACTGGTCGTTCGAATACAACCGCGCGCTCGCGCTGCGCGCGGAAGCGCATGGCTTCGAATTCGCGTTCGGTCTCCAGCAGTGGGTGCCGAAGGGCGGTTTTGGCGGCGCTTCGCACTATCGTGAGAATTTCCTCGATCCGTTCATGGCCACGGTGGCGCTGAGCGCGTTGACCAGGCGGCTCATCACCATTTCGACCGTGCATATCCTGTATGGCGATCTGCATCCGCTGCATCTCGCGCGTTTCGCGGCGACGGTGGATCACATCGCGGGCGGCAGGTTCGGCTTGAACATCGTGACGGGATACGATGCCGCGGAGCCGCGCATGTTCGGCATGGAACGTATCGTGCACGACGAACGCTACGATCGGGCCAGCGAATTCGCGTCCGTGCTCGAAACACTCTGGGCCGGCGAAGAGAATCTCACGCACGAGGGGCGCTTCTACCGGCTGGAGGGCGCGTATGTTTCGCCGCGGCCCAAATATGGCCGGCCGATCATGGTCTCCGCGAGCGCTTCTCGCGCGGGTTTCGAGTACGCGTCGCGGCACTCGGACGTGGTGTTCACGTCGAGCCCGGCGGGTGCCGTTTTCGAGCGCGCTATCGAGGCGTTGCCCGAGCACGTCGCGCAGATTCGTGCGCCTTATGCGGGAACGGGCCGCGATCCGAAGGTCATCATCTTCCCCATGATCATCTGCAAGCCGACGCGCGAAGAGGCTTTCGCGTATCGCGACTCGATCGTGGCGCAGGCCGATTACGAGTCGATCCGCGCATATACGGCACGGCACAGCGGAGGCGATGCCCAGGGATGGAAGGGTCACGTTCCCGCCGACCGGGTTCTCGGCGGGCATATCCAGATAGTTGGGAGTCCAACGGATGTGGCCGACGCCTTGCAGAAGCTGCACGAAGCAGGCTTCGACGGCGTTCAGCTGGGCTTCTACGACTATGCGCCGGAACTCGAATTCTTCGCGCAGAACGTGGTGCCGCTACTCGAAGCGCGCGGTCTGCGGTCGAAGGCCGTATGAGCACCGGTCTGATCCTGAACGCGGTGGTGCTGGGTGTCGGCATGCATCCGGGCGCATGGCGCTACCGGCGCGACGAGGCGTTTTCGTCGCTCGGGCTGCCGTTCTATCGCGAGCTTGGCCGCACGGCGGAGGCGGGCTGTCTGCACGCGCTTTTTCTTGCCGATACGCTGGCGGTGGGCGAGGAGAACTTCGAGCGGCCCAATCTCGGCGCGGTGGATCCGCTGCTCGCGCTTGCCGCGATCGCGGACGCGACCACCCATCTCGGTCTCGTGGGCACGGCGTCGACGACCTATAACGAACCGTTCAGTCTCGCCCGGCGTGTCTCGACGCTCGATCATCTGAGCGGCGGCCGTGCCGGCTGGAATGTAGTGACGACCTTCGTGCCCGACGTGGCCGCGAATTTCGGCGATGCGCCGCTGCCGGCGCCCGCATCGCGCTATGCGCGCGCGGAGGAGTTCGTCGACGTGGTGCGGGCGCTCTGGCAGAGCTGGTCGCCGCGGGCGCTCGTCGGCGACAAGGCTGCGGGCGTGTTCGTCGACGCCGCGCAGGTACACGTCATTGATCATCGCGGCGAGCACTTCAGCGTGCGGGGACCGGCGACGCTGCCGCCTTCGCCGCAGGGTTCGCCGGTGCTGTTTCAGGCCGGATCGTCCGAAGCGGGCCGCGCGCTGGCCGCACGCACGGCGGACGCCGTGTTCACGGCGCAGAACACGCTCGCCGGGGCCCAGGCGTTCCGCGCGGATATCCGCGCGCGGGCGCGCGCATTCGGCCGGGACCCCGACCGCGTAGCAGTGCTGCCCGGTCTGTTGGCGGTGCTGGGCGGCACTGAAGCGCAGGCGCGCGAACGCAAACGTGAACTCGACGCACTTGCCGGCGACGCCGAACTCAGGAAGCTCGCGCTGCGTGTGGGCGTTCCCGTCGACGCGCTCGAGCTCGACAAACCGTTGCCGTTCGACGCCATCCGCGCGAACACGGCCTTCAAGGGATCGGAGGGATTTCGCCGCGCCGCGCTGGAACTGGGGCTGCAGGAGAACCTGACTGTGCGCGAGATTCTTTATCGCAACGGCGGCGGGCATCTGCAGGTGGTCGGCACACCGGAACAGGTCGCGGCGACGATCGAGACGTGGCACCGCGAGCAAGGCTGCGACGGCTTCAATCTGATGATCGACGTGCTGCCGGAAGGGCTCGCCGATTTCACCCAACACGTGATTCCGCACCTGCAAAAGCGCGGTCTTTTTCGCAGCGAGCCGGTTGGCACAACGCTGCGATCCAATCTAGGTCTATGAGGTCAGCGATGTTGCAGTACACGAAAACAGACGACGTGGCGCGTATCACGTTCGACAGTCTCACGACATCGAATGCGATCACGTACCGCATGATGAACGATTACATCGCGGCGCTCGCTGCGGCGCGCGAGAGCCGCGCGCGCTTCCTGCTGATCGACGCCAAAGGCGCCGACTTCACTGTGGGCCGCGACCAGAAGGAGCGCGTGCCCGATGTGACGCGCGAACAGAATCTCACGCTGATTCTCAAGGCCAATGCCGCGCTGCGTGCCTTCGACGGCGTGAGCATTGCGCTGATCCAGGGGCGCGCGCTGGGTTTCGGCTCGGGCATCGCGTTGCACAGCACGATTTCGATCGGCGCCGACGACGCCGTGCTTGGCTTCGACGAGATCCATCACGGACTGGCGCCGCTCGTGGTGGCCGCGTATGCGCCGTATTTCATCGCGCCGCGCATCGCGCAGGAGCTCGTGATCACGGGGCGCGCAGTGCCGGCGGAGGAAGCGCGCGCCATTGGCCTGCTGAGCCGCGTGGTGCCGCGCGCCGAACTCGAGCGTGCGGGACAGGCGCTCATCGAAAGTCTGCAAGGCTATCTGCCTTCGGCATTGCGCCTGCTGCGCGACTATCACGAGGGCGTTGCCCGCTATCCCGACGACGCGACGCTCGGCGCCGCCGTGCAGCGTCTCGCGACGTGGATCGAACAAGGCAAGCCGTGAACCCAACGACGCACAAACCAACTCGCATCATGCTAAAAGAACAGATTGCCGCGACCCTGCTTGGGCTCGCGCGGATCGCGGCCGTTGCGGCCGCAACGGTATCGATGGCGCAGGCGGCGCAAGCGGCCGAAGCACCCTACAAGCTCGGCTATCTTGTCGACGCATCGGGGCCGCAATCCACCACGCTCAAACCCACGTTCGACGCGTTCCAGCTCTATATCGCGCAACTGAATCGCGCAGGCGGCGTCAACGGGCGGCAGGTGCAGATCATCACACGCGATATCCAGAGCGACACGCAGCGTTCGCTCAACGCGGTCGAGCAGCTCAGGAGCGAGAGCGTTTCGGCGGTGCTCGGCCTTGGCGCGACGAACACGCACGCGCCCGTATACGCGGCGGCGCAGAAGCTCGGCCTGCCCGTGCTCGCGTCGAATCCGATCAACATTCCGATCGTGCTTCCGCCGGTCAAGCCCTATGCGTTCGGGCTCGGCCAGGAGTTGACCCTCGCGGGCATAATCGGCGGGCACTTTGCGCACCGGTTGCGGCCGCAGGGCAAGACCATCGCGTGCGTGGCATTCGAAGTGCCGGGCTCGATTCTGAGCTGCAACAAGATCCTCGAACAGGCAAAGGCCGAAGGCTATCAGCGCGGCGAGCTCTATACGGTGCCCATCAGCCAGCGCGATTTTCGCGCGGTCGTCGACAGGATCGTGTCGCTGAATCCTGACGTCGTGGCCGACTGCATCGGCCGCGAACATCTTGCCGCGCTGCTGCCGGTGCTGGCCGCTTCCGCATATAGCGGCATCTTTCTCTCGATGGACACCGGCATCGGCGACAAGACGCTGATCGATGCCGTTCCGGCGAACTCGAAACTTCAGGTCTACAGCTTCACGCGTTTCGTGACGCATGGCGACGGCGCCGGTCCGCAGGCGAGCGCGCTGCGCACCGCGCTCGCCGCTGCCCACATGCCCGACGACGACGCGAGTTACGCGGGCGGCTGGGCACTGGGGCTCGTCGTGACCGATGCGCTGCGCCGTTGCCGGGGCGCGTGCGGCCCCGATGCGCTGCGGGCCGCGCTGGAGAACGTGGACATCGACAGCGGCGGTCTCACGGGCGCGCGTCTCACCTTCACGCCGAACGACCACTATGGACCGTCCGCGTGGCGTCTGTATCGCTACGACGCAGCGGGCAAGTCTCTCTCCGCGGTGGGCGGCTGGCAGCGCATTGCGAGCGACGGCAAGCTCACGCCCTGAGGATTGTGATGAACGTCTGGTCTTTCTCGCTCGATCTGCTGAGCAGCGCCGTAACTTACGCGTTGCTCGCGCTCGCCGTGGTGCTTGCGTGGCGCACGAGCCGCGTGCTGATGTTCTGCGTGGGCGAGATCGGCATGACGAGCGCCTATGTGATGAATGGCATCGCTCGCGCAGCGGGCGGCGGCGTGTGGGGTTTCGCGCTGGGCGTGGCCGGTGCGCTCGTCGTGGCCGCGCTGATCGGCTGGCTGCTATTCGCGCTGCTACGGCAGCTGTCCGCGGCGGGCGATTACTTTGTCGGGACGGTCGTCACCATCGCCGTGAGCATCTTTCTTACGGGCCTGATGTCTTCCGTATGGAGCGGCGAAACCGTGCAACTGCCGTTGCCGCATCCCGTGCTTGCATGGGGCGGTGTGACGTTCTCCGCGGTCAGTGCGTGCATCGTGGTGATCGGCGCGGCGCTGATCGGCGTGCTCCTGTTCGCGTTCTACCAGTCGCGCGCCGGGATCGAACTGCAGGCTGTGGCGGCCAACTGGACGCTCGCGGTGCTGAGCGGCATTCCTGCAGCGCGCTGGTTCGCGGCCGTCTGGATCGTTGCGTCGATGCTGAGCGCCGTGGGCGGAATCTCTTCAGGTGCGATATCGGCCGTGTCGATCAGCGGGGCCGCTGTCGGTTTCTCGGGGATCGTCGCGGCGATTATGGGCGGATTGACGAGTCCCGCGGGCGCACTCGCGGGCGCGTTCGCGCTCGCCCTCGGCGAGAACCTCACGAGCCTCTGGTTCGACGCGCGTTACAGCGTCGCCGTGCCGGTCGTCCTGCTGGTACTTCTGCTGGCCATGCGGCCGGCGGGGTTGAGCGGACGCGTCGAACACATTTCGAGAAGTTGAGCTGAGTATGTCGAGTCTTCAATCAGGTGCGCTGGAACCGCATACACGCACGATCTTTCCTCGCGGCGCCGTGCAGCCCGCGCTGCTCGCGGTGGCGATCGCGGCACTCGCCGCGCCGTTCGCGCTGGGCGGCTATGGGCTTTACATTGCATCCAGCGGCGGTGTGATGGCGCTCGGCGCGATGGCGCTCACGGTCCTTTCGGGGTCCGCGGGCCTACCCTCGCTCGGCACCGCCGCTTTCATGGCAATCGGCGCGTTTTCGGCGGGCATTCTTGCGACGCAATGGGGCTTGGGTATGCTGCCGGCCCTTCTGCTCGCGCTCGTTCTCGGCTTCGCCGCCGGCGCGGGCGTCGCGTTGCTCACGTTACGTGTTTCGGGGCTTTATCTGGCGGTCGGCACGCTGGCATTGCAGCACGTCGTGCAGATCGTCGCGACCGACCTCGATCTCAAGTTCACCTACGCAAGCGGCTTCATGCTCGAGTCACCGCATATTGCGGGCCTCGCGATCGATACACCGGCGAAATGGTGGGGGATGACGATCGTGCTTCTGCTCGGCGTCTATGTGCTGTTTCGCAGCCTCCAGCGCGGCCATGTGGGACGCGAGTGGGCTCTCCTTCGCACGGAGCCGACGGCGGCCGCGACACTGGGCGTTTCGCCGGTGCGCGCACGGCTCACGGTCTTTGCGTTGACGTCTGCGGTGATCGCCGCATCGGGCGCCATCGACGGATACCGGCTGGGCAATGTTCAGGCGACGGGCTATTCGCTGCATCTGGCCATCATGTATCTCACGGTCGTCGCGCTCGGCGGCGCGGGCAGGCTCGTGGGCGCCGTGGTCGCCTCGTATGCGATCGTCGTGCTGCCCGACGCCATTGCGGCGGTTCTCGCCACGCTGGGTATCGACGCCACCACGCGCCTTGCGGGCATCGACAACATGTTGCTCGGCGCGCTGCTCGTCTGTGCGTTGCTCGATCTTCCGGCGCGCGCGAGGCGCGCCATTCTGCGCCCCGGCGCTGCATCCGCCGCGCGGAGGGAACCGTGACTGAAGCGCAGCTTATGGAAGTGCGCGCGCTGTCGATTACGTACGGCGTGGATCGCGCGGTCGATCACGTCTCGTTCGCCATTGCGCGCGGTACGAGTCTGGTGCTCGCGGGCAACAATGGTGCGGGCAAGACTTCCGTGCTCGGCGCGCTGGCGGGTTTACGCCTGCGCGGCCAACGTGTCAGCGGAGAAGCGGTGTTCGGCGGCGTGGTCTTGCGTATGGGCGATATCGCGCAGCGCATCAGGCAGGGTGTGCGCCTCGTGCCGGACCGTGAGAAGGTATTCGGTTTGCTGAGCGTCGCAGACAATCTGCGGATCGGCGCTGCGCGCACGCGCAGCAACGCGATTCGTCTCGACGACGTACTGGGATGGTTTCCGCGACTTGCCGAACGCAGAGGTTCGCTCGCGGGCAACCTCTCGGGCGGCGAGCAGCAGATGCTCGGCATCGGCATGGCTTTGCTCGCCTCGCCGCAACTGCTATTGCTCGATGAACCGACGCTCGGGCTCGCCGTGCCGGTCATCGAGGATCTGTGCGAACGGCTCGCGCGTTTGCGCCGCGAAGCCGGTCTTACGATGCTCGTCGCGGAGTCCGATTCGCAATGGCTTGCCGCGCTCGCCGACACTGCCGCCGTGCTGGATCGCGGACGTCTGCTGCGTACGTTCGGCACGTTGTCACGGGGCGATCTCGGCACGATCCACGATCTCATGCTGGGACTTGGCGCGAACGGCGATGAAGCCGATCGCCCGGAGGATCGCCATGCAACGGTCTGATCCGTCGATTGTATTGAGCCTCCAGCGCGTGAATCTCTCGTTCGGCGGGCTTCAGGTGCTGCGCGACGTCGAATTGTGCCTGCAGGCCGGGGAAGTGCTTGCGCTGATCGGCCCGAACGGCGCGGGCAAGTCCGCGCTGCTCAACTGCATCACGGGTGTCTACCGTCCGGCGGCAGGCAGCGAGATACGGCTGCACGACACGCGTATCGACGGCCTCGCGCCGCATCGTGTCGCGAGACTCGGTATTGGGCGTACGTTTCAGGGACTCAAGCTCCTGCGTGAGCGCACAGTGCTCGACAACATTCTGCTCGGCTGGACGACGCGGTTTTCGCTCGGCGCACTGGGCAGCCTCGCGCGGCCGTGGCGCGCGCGTCGCGAGGAGCGCGAGGCCCGCGAGCGAGTGTATGCGATGGCCGAGCTATGCGGTCTCGCCGAACTGCGCGATGTGTACTGCGGCGAGCTTCCACTTGGCGTGCTGCGTCGCGTCGATCTGGCGCGCGCGTTGTTGCGCGATCCGGACGTCCTGTTGCTGGACGAGCCCGCCTCCGGGCTCAGCCACGATGAGAGGCCGTTGATCGGCGAACTGGTGCGCATTGCGTGCCAGGACGCAAAACGGTCTGTCGTATGGATCGAGCACGATCTCGACCTCGTATTGACCGAAGCGCACCGCGCCGTGGTGCTGCATCACGGCACGGTGGTGACTTCCGATAACCCCGCTCAACCTTCCGGCCGCGCGCGTCTGCTGACGGCTTACCGGAAAGGGCGGTTGACGGCGTAGAAGTGCTCACCGCCGCCTCGTGAACGCGAGGTGGTCAGTTCCATGTTTTCTTCACACACTGCAGTGTCTGGAACGGTTGAAATTTTGGTCATATAATCAGGTATACTAACTATGAAAAAATTAAATGGTCTGTTTGGGGCCGTGATTGCTGTGTTCACGGTGGCGGCACACGCGCAAAGCAGCGTGACGCTATATGGCAGTATCGACGAAGGCGTCACCTATACGAGCAACATCAAGGGGCACGGCACCGCCTCCGTTGGCCCTGTGGCGGTGCCTGACTTCTACGGCATTCGCGGATCGGAAGACCTGGGCGGCCAGTTCAAGGCGATTTTCGCCCTGCAGAACGGTTTTCTGTCGAGCACGGGTGCCGGCACGATTGCGGGTGAGGCGTTCAGCCATTTCGCGTGGGTCGGCCTGTCGAGCAATCGTTACGGCGCGTTGACGCTCGGTCGTCAACTGGATCTCACAACGGAAACGCTGCGTCTGGATTCGGACGGCAGCGTGCAGTACACGTTCTATCTGTTCCACCCCGCCAACCTGGACAACCTCGGCATTCGCGGCGACTCGATCAACAACTCGGTCAAGTACGCGACGGCGGATTTTCATGGTCTCAAGGCAGCCGTGCTCTACGGCTTCGACGATACGTCGACGCAGCCGGGGCGTGTCGTCAGTGCCGACGTGATCTACACGAACGGGCCGTTGCGTGCGTCGGCGGTGTATAGCAGTTGGCGCAACCACTCGATCGACGTAGGTTCGCAACTGGGGTATGCGAGCTTTCTCGGTCAGTCGCTCGCGAAGGGCAGCGTCTTTCTCGCGAAGAAGCAGGACATTGGCGGTCTTTCGGCAACATGGTCGGTCAACCAGAATCTGGCGCTGCACGGCGTGCTTACGCAAGTCAATCTGAGCAGCGACTATGGTTCGGGCCGCATGAGAACCGTCGAGCTTGGCGCGGATGTGCACACGAGCGTGGCCAATATGGTGACGCTCGGCGGATACGCGTCGTGGCTGACTGGCACGCGCTACACGGAAGTCGGCGTGGGCGACGTCTACTCGCTGTCGAAGCGCACGATTGTCTACGCGCAGGCCGTGTATCAGCACGCGCAAGGTTCCGGCAATGCGGCGATTCCGCTGCTTTCGCCGTCGAACAGTCCTAACCAGACGGCGTTACGCGTGGGCGTGCATCAGTTTTTCTGAGTCGGCTTTGAAGCTGGTTTATTCGACGGAGGCTTTGCACGGAGTGGCAGCGCCTGCGTGTCAGTCATCTATCAAGTTCTAAAGGAGAGCATCATGAGTCTACGTCTTGGCGATATCGCGCCGGATTTCGAACGGCAGTCGAGTGTCGGCCCGATCAGATTCCACGAGTGGCTGGGCGATAGCTGGGGCGTGCTGTTTTCGCATCCCGCTGACTTCACGCCTGTCTGCACCACCGAACTCGGTCTGACCGCGAAGCTGGCCGGCGAATTCGAGAAGCGCAACGTGAAGACGATTGCGTTGTCGGTGGACAGCGCCGAGTCGCACAAGGAGTGGATTAAAGACATTAACGAGACTCAGGCCGCCAATGTCGGCTTCCCGATTCTCGCGGACGGCGACCGCAAGGTTTCCGAGCTGTACGACATGATCCACCCGAATGCGAACGAAACGCTGACCGTGCGCTCGCTGTTCGTGATCGACCCGAAGAAGAAGGTGCGTCTCATCATCACCTATCCGGCCAGCACGGGCCGTAACTTCGACGAAGTGCTGCGTGTGATCGATTCGCTGCAGTTGACCGACAGTCACTCGGTTGCAACGCCGGGCAACTGGAAGCAGGGCGATGACGTGGTGATCGTTCCGTCGCTGAAGGACGAGGAAATCATCAAGCAGAAATTCCCGAAGGGCTACAAGGCGCTGCGTCCGTATCTGCGCATGACGCCGCAGCCGAACAAGTAGGGGATGGCTACCTGACCAATGCGAGCCGGCGCGGCACCACGCGGACCGCGCCAGTTCCCTGCGTCACGCGCCTACGCAGAAACTGCGGAACAATAACAGCCTGAGCCAGCGTATGAAGCGCCGATTCTGCGGGGCGTGTTCCGGCCATCGCCCATAGTCCGTATCGAACCTGCGGCAAACGGGTCACATCGCCGGAAAACAAAGCCATTTCCACACGCGATGACCACCTGGACGCCCGAATGGCGTCGTTGGCACCCACGCTGTTCCAGCAAAAAGATCCCAACGCGGGAGACGACGACCTGACCAGATGAATGATCATGTCCGCGCCGCTGCCGTCGCGTTGGTGGGCGATCTCCCAGCATAGCGACCCATCCAGCACCGGAAGGTCCCGTATCCATGCGTTGACCTCGGACTCCGCAAAGCCCCACACGCGCAGGCCAATGCGCCACGCTGCGTGGCGCATTGGCCTGGTTCGATTGCCGGGATATCCGTTGAGATCCATTGCATGGGGATGGAGGTTTCGCATACTGTCGTGCTCCTTGTTGTCCAGTAGGTTGATAGTGTGGCTTCGCATGCAGTCAAATCGTGTCTCAACGCAGGCTTAAATCTCACGGGCGGCGAGGATGGAGAAAACATAGCTGTTTGAGCGGGATAAGCTATGCATCAACGCAGGCGCTATCAGCGATCGTGCGGTTGACGATGGCTGTTGCGATATTCGCTGGGCGTTGTCCCCATGTGTTTGCGAAAGAGCCTGGCAAGTTGCCCGCCATCGCCAAATCCGCACCGCCGCGCGATCTTGTCCACCGGCAGTGCGGTTTCGACAAGAAGTCGGCAACTCATATCGAGCCGGACATAAAGCAGATAGCCGGATGGCGTCACGCCTATTTCCGCTTTGAAGCGGCGCAGAAAGTTGCGCTCGCTCATAGCGGCGATCCCGGCTGCCCTGTCGATGGAAATCGGCTGGTGGCCATTCGCTTCCAGCCATTGCGCCGAGGCCCGGATCTTGTCGCTCACGCTTCCCGAAGCGTTTCTATTCAACACCGATGTGAACTGTGTCGATGCGCGTGGTGCCAAAGACGCCGCGGCTTTGCACGTGATCTCCGTGCCGAGATCCGCCTCGATCAGATTCAAGGCACTCTCAAGCGGACTCGATACTTCGCGTTGCGTAGCCGGGTCCGTTTCGCGGCGAAAATAGTGGCGCGGCACGAGGCCGCGAGCACTTCCGATACCGGCTGAAGATGCAAACCCGGCGGCTTCGAGCAGGAACTGGCCTTCAGCGATAGAGAGAACGTTTTCGCTGCGCAAGTGGGTGCGCCGCAGCCATGCCAGCAGCCGTCCATCACGCGCGGCGTCGTGCACGCCCGTGCCGCCGGCAATGAACAAGGCGTGGAAGTCGTGTGCATGGCCGCGCGCTTCAACGCTGTCTGTCCACACAAAGACCGACGATGAACTGGCGATCCGGCCGCCTGCTGACGAGAGCAGCCGGACGACATAGCGCGGCGCGTCGTGTCGACTAGCCTCCGCAAATCTGTTGGCCGTCTCAAACGCCTCAACGATGGACACAGTGTCAAGGAGCGAAAAGCCGTTGAAGACGGCTATGCCAATGTGTTTTGCGGCGCGTCCGTCACGCGGAACGCGTCGTTGAATGACGGTGTTGTGTAGGTCGATATGGCACTCCATCTACGGTTCTCCCACGGAAATAATTTTTCTTCCAGCTGTTTCGTAACCGGACTGTTCGACTGCCCGGTCTCGTATATGAGCAAGCGGGACATGGGTGCGACAGTTCAGCCTGACGAAAGACCCGAATTCATGATTGCAACCGCCACCAAACTTTAAAAATGAGAAGGATCACTGATTTATTTGGTGGATCAAAGAAAAATGGCGAAGTGGGTCAACACACAGAGGCGATGCGGACGAAAGGATTCGCCGTGGTTCAAAGTTCGTTTCATTTCCCTCGTTTCGAAGCCGTCGCAGTGACAAGATAGCGATGCGATCAGACAACTGCTGTCTCATTCGGGTCGGTTTGGTCGCCGAGGTGCCGGGACATCATGTGTCTCGTTGGTGCGGTAGTCTGGCCGCCCGGCACGTGCGCGCTGAATGAGTAGACTGCGATTGTCGGGAGCCAAAGTGGCGGGCAAATGGCGATTCTGGATATCGAGGTGATTTCAATGCAGGAAGAACGGCTACAGCAAGCGGTCGCATGGCTGCGCGAAGCAGACGGGTTGCTGATCACCGCGGGAGCGGGGATGGGCGTCGACTCAGGTCTGCCCGATTTTCGGGGCAATGAAGGCTTGTGGCGCGCCTACCCCGCGCTGGCCGAGGCAGGGTGCGATTTCCAATCCATCGCCAACCCGCGCGCCTTCATGGATAAGCCAGAATTGGCCTGGGGGTTCTATGGACACCGCCTGAAGCTTTATCGCGAGGTCGAACCTCATCCGGGCTTTGCCATTCTCAGGCGCTGGGGCGACCGCCTGCGTCAGGGCGCCTTTGTTTTCACGAGCAATGTGGATGGGCAATTCCAACGGGCGGGATTTGCGGAAAGCCGGATCGAGGAATGCCACGGCTCGATTCACTATCTGCAGTGCACGGAGCCGTGTTTTTCGCTAATCGAGTCGGCTACGGACTTCGTGCCGAGCATTGATGAACGCGAATGCCGGTGCATTGGTCCGTTACCGCGCTGCAAACGCTGCGGGGCGATTTCGAGGCCGAATATCCTGATGTTCTGGGACTCGGCGTGGCTATCCTCCCGAGCCGATGCACAGGCCGCACGCCTCGCCGGCTGGCTGAGGACGGTCGAACGGCTTGTTGTCGTCGAAGTGGGGGCCGGCACCGCATTGCCTACTGTGCGGCGTTTCAGCGAACGGCACGGTCCACGGGTAATCCGCATCAATGCGCGCGAAGCACAGATCGATCCAGCACGCGGTGTCGGTATCGAGGGACGGGCTGTGGAGATTTTGACGGCAATTGACAGCGGCTTGGACGTATAGAGCAATTTCGCATAGCCGGTTTTCATTAGTGATTCGATTGCGCACATGCCATGTGTGAAGAAGCCGGCTTTGAATGTCGGAGGCGGTAAGCATAGTGAGGTGCCGGGTACGTATTCGCCTTAAAGAAACCCAGGCACGCGCCGATAGAGCGTTGAGTCGGGACGGAGCCGCGTACTAACGGGGTGGCGATCGTCCAATAGATCGAACTACGTCCCCACGCGAGAGCGAATCAATGGCTGTTCGTCACGCCGTTGTGTGATCGTGGGGGCGCCCAGATAAAAGGAGAAGTAGTTAGTGTTTCCAGAAAGTTTCCTGCACACCGGCATGCAGATCACCGACACGCAAGCCATGCAGATCGTCGGTTTCCGTAGCGCATACGCCTATCCGGCAGCACACCTTGTGCTTGACGACCACGCCGGCGACTTCGGGTTGCCGGGCGGGCAGTGGGCGAAAGTCGTGACCCCGGCGCAAGGTGACGTCACTGACGCGGCGCTGGATGCGTATCACGAGCGCCTGCTGCGTTCTGCAAACCCGACCGAACGATTGCTCGGTACGGCGTCGATAGTTTTTTGGGGATTCTATACATTTGGTCCGGCATTCGCGGCTATCCGCGTTCACCGCCATCTTTTTGGCCGCGGTAATCAGCAGATAACCCGCGCCGAGCAAATCGCGGACGTACTGGAAGAGGCTGACACAGCGATCAAGGCGGGAAATCCAGGCGCGGCGCTGGGGATGTTCACCGGAATCAACCAGTTGAGTCGCACGCCGTTCGCCTCGAAGGTGGTTGCGCTACTGGACCCCAGGCGTGCTGCGGTGTATGACAACAGAATCTGCAAGGGCCTGCGGAGCAGTCCTTGGGCGGCGAACGGACCGTTTGCAAACGGCGTGGGGTCGGTTCAACTTCGGCGGGTCCAGCGCGAATATGCGAACTGGTGCAGCTTCACTCAGGCTATTGCCGAACAGATGAACGAGGGTTGCTCGCGCGGACTTGCGTGGCACTGGCGCGACAGGCGGGATGCCCCGCAGTCGTGGCGCGCCATTGATGCCGAACGTGCCATCTTTGCCATGTTTCAACCGGACTGAGTGGCGCTTGTCTGTGTCCTGCGGAGAAAGCAATTGCCGCTGGCCAATCCCGCCCCGTCGCGGGATACAACGACGATAGGCAATAGACGACAGGCAGCACCGCGAGCTGGCAGGCTTACGGGCCGTTTCCCGGCCTGAAGAAATCCCGTCCATCTGTTGAGTATTCGCTTAAGATCCGTTGCGCGCCGCCGTTAACCTCTGTGACGTAAAGCCTATAACCACACACGCTCCGCTGCATGGACACTCTCGATAGCAAGATAATTAGCGTATTGCCTAACGCCGGCGGTAATGCCGGGTTTCTCAGCACCCCGGGTGTTCACAAGAAGCTGGAGGTCATCGAGTCGGACGTGCCGGTTATCAAAACAGTGCAGCGGCGATTGGAGAAGCTCCATCTCGAAGGCCTTGTCGAGATGGAAAAGCGCGGGGCGGCATGGTTCTGGCGTAAAGGCGCCGGCGCGGGTGGTATGGCCGGAAAATCCGGCTCCATCATGACGCGTGAAGAGGCGCTTGCCCTGCACGTGCTACGCAGCTTCACATCGCGGCAAATCCCCACGCTGGTTGCCGAGGCGCTCTCCGATCTGTTCAAGGTCGCGGACAAGCGTCTGGAAGCAGCGGTGACCGAGGACGAGCGCCGTTACAGCCGGTGGGCGGACAAGGTCGCGGTGGAACACAGCGGTTTCGCCTTGCGATATCCCCAGATCGATCCTGAGATATTCGGCACGATTTCCCAGGCGTTGTTTCATGAGCGCAAGCTGGAAATTCTCTATCGTCCGCGCTCCAATGTGACGAACGACAAGTGCAAGGTGATCCTGCCGCTCGGTCTGGTCGAAGTAGGCGGGCTCGTGTATCTGATAGGCGGCACAGAAGGACGTTCGAATCCGACGATGTACCGGCTGGACCGCCTGGCGAGCGCGAATATGATGCTGGAATCGTTTTCGTATCCGCGTTCTTTCAAGCTCGATGACTACGTGAAGCAGCAGCGCCAGTTCGACTTCATGGTGGAAGGTGAAGTGACGCTCAAGCTGCGTTTCGTCAACGGCGCCGGCGATCATCTTCTCGAGACGCCTTTCGCGGCTGACCAGGAAACCCGACAGACGAGCACTGGTCTTGAGGTGCAGGGAACCGTACTGCTCAGCCAGCGTTTGCGCTGGTGGTTGCGCTCATTTGGCCCGTACGTGGAAGTGATGGAACCTGAGAAGCTTCGGGCAGAGCTGGCCGACGAAGCACACGCGCTTGCGGCGCTTTACCGGCGCTAGGATTGCCCACAATGCGCCGTCCGGCGGTTCCATAAGACGAAGCGGTGTCCGGATCGAACAGTCGCCGGATCGAAACTTTGAAGCCTCGTGATCACGCGCTGATAGTTAATCATCTGCAGGGCGCTGAGCTACGCGCACCGTCAATCCGGCCTGCATGCAACGGCCGAATGTAGTAATCCGCCAACATGTTAGCTTTTTCCGTCACCCGCCATTTCCGGTGCGGTGGACTATGTATGATGCACCGCAACCAGAAAGTACTTTTCGACTTTTCGCCATGATGGATCGGGGTGATCGTCTCTAGCAGATAGTGCGGTATGCCGTACGAATACGGCAAATACAGCGATCGTAATTCCGATTTAATTTGGACTGCATATTTATAGATTAACTGGTTTTGTATGCCGCATTGCGACGACGAGTTGCGGTGACGACCGGGAAGGGTTCCATTCGCCGCCGGGCGCTTGAATACCAACAACTATAGACATGGGCGGAAATTTGTTTGGGCACGAACCGAGAGTAGGCCGCAAGACACTGGCGTTGGCTGCCGCGCTGTCGTTTTCGACTTCCGCGCATGCGGTGGATCCGGCGCTGAACGCGCTAGGGCAGGCCGGTGGTCTGGTTATTCCATATGGATTTGCGTTGCCCCAAGGTGTGGGTGAAGTGCAATACAACGACTTCATCGACCCGCGATACGGGAAGGCCGCGACCGGATCCCAGATCTACTGGGGCGCTGTTGGCCTGTTTCCGTATGTCGAGTTGTCAGGCGGACTGGCAAACTATCCGGCGAATGTTGGCGTTCCGCTGTCGCATGAGGAGCATTTCGTACTTCGTCACCTGATGGCTGACGTCAAGCTCGAAGTACCAAAGTTCTTCAAGTATCAGCCGAGTATCGCATTCGGCGTCACGGACATTGGCGGCCAGACGCATTTCTTCCGTTCGAAATATGGCGTGGTATCGCAAGCGTTCGGGCCCGTGACACTGACTGCGGGTTACGGTCAGGGCGACCGTCTTGATGGGTTGTTCGGCGGCGCACAGGTCTCGCTATGGAACACGGGATTGTCGCTACTTGCAGAAGACGATTCAAGGACCCCTTATGCCGGTGTGCGCTATCAGTCTCCGCGGATCAGCTGGTTAGCCGACGCGAACGTGATCGGCACGTTCATGCGTTCGATCCGCTCGACAGATGGCGTATCGCCGCGTACGTCGTTCTCGGTAGCCATTCAGATTCCGCTTGGGAGACGTTTTAGCAGTACGCGTTGTGCAGACGGCTTGTGCGAGGGTCCGCAGTTACCGGCCACTCAGACCGCGAATGCCGACGATGGCGGCCCGATCCGCCTCGCCAGCCTGCAACCGGTAAATACGCGCGCTGCCGCGGGTAACGGCGGCGCATTAGCCGCAGCGCCGATTACGTATGTGCCGCCGCTGCAGTCGTATGCGTCTGTGATGCTGAGTGACGTGACGGCGGCCGGATCGCCGGATGTGCGGTCCCCCGTTGTTCCGGAAGCCCTGAACGCCTCCGCGCTCGACGAAATCGCGGCGCAGCTCTTTGCCGCCGGGCTCGAGCGCGTGCGCGTCGGGATGAGCGGTCGCGATCTGGTTGTCGAGTACGAGAACCATCGCTACAACCAGAACGAAGCAGACGCACTCGGTATCGTGCTTGGCGTGGCGAGTATGAATGCGCCGCACGGCACCAACAGGATTCACGTTGTGATCAAGAAGGCCAACGAGCCGTTAGGCGAAGTCATTGTCGATCGTGACGCATTTGCGCAGTTCGTCGAGGGCGGCGCACCGACGGCTGCCAGTACCTCTCTGACGATGCGTACGCGTCCGACCTACGACGCGGATTCGATCGCCTGGCATGGCAACGAACACACACATGGTCTGACGCGGATTCAGATCGAGCCGATCGTCAGTTACCTGTACGGCACCGAGTACGGCAATTTCGACATCTCGCTGGGCGCCAACATTCAGGGGTTCGTGCCGCTTTGGCGCGGCGCGGAGTTGTACGCGAGCTATATCGCACCGATCTACAACACGAAGAACATGGACGAAGGCCGCGTGTTCAGCGACTACCGCTTGCGCGGCGGCCTGAATGCGGTGGCGCTTGCTCAAAGCTTCTGGATCATGCCGCGAGTGTTCAACGTGGCATCGGTCGGCAAGTTCGACTACTCGTATGTCGGTGTGCAAAACGAAACCACGGTGTTCGTGCCCGGACGTCCCGATCTGATCCGCCTGCGGCTCGCTTATTTGCACCATGAACCGGGCCATGACGAACTGCCTGGTGAGAAGAATGCCGAGTTGACTTACCGCTGGGTGCAGCCGTCCTGGAAGCTGTGGATCGAGGCTGGCGTCGCACGCTTTGTTGGCGGGGACAAGGGGCCGGTTGCGACGATTACGCGCTGGTTCGACGACGTATCGGTGAGCGTGCATGGCGAGCATAGCGGGCAGGGCACGTTTGTGGGCGCCGCGATCAGCTTCCCGCTGACGTTGCGGCAGGGCATGAAGCCGGGAATCAGTCAGGTGTATGGCGCTGAACAGTTCGGGCTCGACTTCCGCACACGCGTGGGATCGACGAATTTCCTGTCGCCCAATGCTGCGGAGAACATGACCTTCCCGTATAGCACGCAGCAATACCTGTTGAATCAGGGCCGCTTCAGCGGTGAGTACTTCTCGACACAGCTTTACCGGATGCGTGATGCGTATCTGCGTTACGGGCGGCCTGGAAGCGACGAAACAAAGCCGAAGCAGCAAGTGAGCGCGCCTGCTATATCGGCGGGCAGCACGCTTTCGCGTCGCCTCTGTGGCCGCGGTTTGCAGGGTGTGGACGATGGACCGGCGTTGGCGCCGGTCAATTGTGAGTGACTTTCTCTGGAGGTAGGCGATGAAGCTTCTAAACGGCGCCGCGTTGCGCACGCTGCAGTTCGGATCGATAGTTCTGGCAACCAGCGCACTGGTTGCATGTGGCGGCGGCGGCGATTCGCCTGGCGCGACGGTGAGCGGCACGGCTGCCGTGGGCCAGCCATTGGCAAACGCCGGCATTGTACTGACTTGCAAGAACGGCGCGGGCAGTGCGACGGCCAACGCAAGCGGCGCATATTCGGCAACTTTCCACTTTGATGGACCGTGTGCGATCACGGCGTCGAGCGGGTCTACCGTGCTCCATTCGTTTGCTGCCGGCGCGGGCACTTACAACGTGACCCCATTGACCGAGTTGCTCCTGAGCTATCTGGCCGGTCAGCTTGGAACCACGGTTAGCGGACTGCTGTCAGGAATTTCGAGCAACGCTACATATCAGGGCGTGCTGTCCAACAGCACGGTGGTCGCGAACGCACAGGCAGCTGTAGCGCAACTGATCAAGACACAGTACGGGGTCACGCTTTCGTCATCTTCATTCCTGACGGTTTCGTTCGCGCCTGGCCAGCCGCCGGATATTGATCTGGACAGTCTGCAGACGGCAGGCGCGATTACCGCGAGTGGCCAGCCGGCGCCTTCGTTGACGACCGCGGTGGTGGGGGCGGGTGCGGCCGCGCCGATCTCCGGCGGGGGTAACGGCGGTGGAGCAACCGGTGGCACGGGGGGCTCCGGCGGCGCGACGTAATGGCTTGCGCCTGCGCAAGCAGAGCGGTCGGCCCAGTTCGCCACAGAACCGGGCTGACCGATCACCGAAAATTTTTTCAGGGTTTGAAGCGTGGACAGCTTCTATTCGTAGCCGAGCCTATGACTCAGAATAGGCGAGAAGAACAGGGCAATCGCAGAGCCCGCTGCTTTGCCTTCCAGTTCCGCGGCCGCAGCGGCGGCTTGCATTCCATACGCGTGCGTGAGCAGATCGAATAGCTGGGGCAGGCAGTACAGCACGGCTATCAGTATGCAATAACCTTGCATGACCGATACGCGCCAGCTCTTCTCGGCGGCGACAGCAGCGGCGACAATGCGCAGAACTCCGAATAATACAAGTGCACCCAAAGCCGCCTGTTCACGGATCAGATACTCTGGAATGAATTCGCCCATATCGTCCTGTTTACCCGAAACGTTGATTTATCTGAACCACCAGACATAGAAGGCCAACCTTGCCGACGTTGCCCTCGTGTAGCCGGCTTCTCAACTCAATTGCTCTGGATAACTGAGGAGCGGGTTGACTGGTTTTGATGTTACCGAAGGCGTACTCATGCAATGAAAACGCGGCCGAATGAACCATAGTATTGGCCGATATCGGCAAGCGTCACGCTTCGTAGAACGGGCAAACACTCACCATGCGCGTCGCATATCATGATGGCAGGCGATAGCTTCTTTCCCGCCGTTTGCGATGGCAGCGAAAAAAAAGAGCCTGCGCTCTGAAAAAGAGGCAGGCTTAATTCCGAGGTAATGATGGACCCGCTTGCGCGAGCCCGTCAGATCATCTTGCTGATGATCTGAATCAAGAATAGGAGAGCGAAGCACTGCCTGCAACGCGCTGGCGGAAGATGCCCCAATTATGGCCAATGCGAATAAGGCCGCTTCGATATGGGTGACGGAGTGTGCAAACTCTCGCACTCGTCAAGAGTACAAAGTGCGACGGACGGGCACGGCACAGCAGGGAAGGTGTGCGAGCCGGATCGGCCTTGGCATGAGCTCCCGTCAAATGCCGATCCGCCGCCCGTGCAGAATGCTTTTTACGGCGCTACTTCGTTGCGCATCCGGTAGTCAGTCGGCGTTGTCGCCAGATACTTCCTGAAAAGCTTCGACAACTGTCCGCCGCTGCCGATACCGCAGCGGCGCGCGATCTTGTCGATCGGCAGACGTGATTCAACGAGCATCCGGCAACTCATGTTCAAGCGTGCCTGAAGCAGATAGTCGGAGGGCGTCATGCCGATCTCGCTCTTGAAGCGGCGCAGGAAGTTGCGCTCACTCATCGCGGCGACCTGCGCCGCGTCGTCGATGGAGATGGGACGGTCGACGTTCGCTTCCAGCCAGCGCGCGGATGCCAGAATCTTCTCGCTGATCTGCGGCGCCGCGCCAAGCGTGACCGACGAATTGAACGGTGTTTTCGGTTGCGGAGCGATCGACTCGGCAACCTGCTGCGCCAACTCTGCACCGAGATCCTCTTCAACGATGCGCAATGCCGTCGACACAGCGCCCGGCGTTTCTGTCAGCGACCGGGCCACGGGCAGACCACGCACTTCGCTGCCTGTATAAAGAAGCGGGCAATAGCGGCTTGGCAGCCCGGCTGCTTGCAGTAGTTGCTGCCCTTCCGCGATCGGGTGCACGATCTCGCTGAACGGATGCCGGCGGCGCAGCCAGTCGCTCAACCGTTCGTCGCGGCTCGCCTGCTGAACGCCCGCACCGCCGGCAATGAACAACAGGTGCGTGTCGTTCGTACCTCGATGCGACTGCACGTCGTCCGTCCAGACGAACACCGATGACGAACTGGCAATGCGCCCGCCCGCGGCGGAAAGCAGCGAGACGTCGTACCGTGTGCGGCCCGATCGCTGCGCGGCGACAAGCGAGTTCGCCTTCTGGAAAATTTCGATAATTGCTGCAATCGTGGGCAGTGCAAATCCATTGAACAGCGCGATGTCGACGCGAGTCACAGCATTCGTTTGCATCGGCACGGCACTTTGCCGCGAGTTAAGCGGCAGAGTTTGTACCAAGTCCATTTATTTTTCCCCGGAAATGTATGGTCTGCAGAGTCTTCTCCCCAAGACTCCGTCTTTTTCTTAATGGAGAATGCTATACATTTGATTCTCTTGTCAGTAATTGATGGCCGAATTAGCCAACACATTGGCTGCTGGCGACACTGGCGGCGAGCTAGCTTGCGGCCATACTGGGCTTCTGATTCGACCCCGGCAAACAGGTAAGAATTAGAAATTGACCGGCCCATGTCCGCAAAGTGGGACGGAATGTATAGTGCAACATTTTTATCCATTTAGATCCAATGTGGATAATCGGTCGTCAACATCGGTAAATTCAACCGGGCGCCGGGAATATATCAAAAGAATACGTGTAGGGGTTGAGTGAGCCCAATGGGCTGCATTCGGCCTGTTGCATCACGCGGTGTCAAAAAAGGAGCCGCTCATGGCGTGATTGTCATTGCCTTCGAATTATGGCAATGCGACGCCTTACCGCCTGGTCATCTCGGACAGAAGTTTTCCGATAACCGCCGTGGGACGGTTCTGATTACAGGAAGAGGTAAAATTGCCCTCGGTCGGTGAGCGGGTGTTTGCTTGCGACTAGCCTGGCATTCAGGAAAGCATTTTCGCTTTCCTTGAGCACGGGGAAGGCTCTGCATGATGCGAAGCGCAATGATCAGCTCGTTCACCGCACTGGCATTGTTGTAGGCGGGTGCGAGACGGAAAAATTTTTAGCAAACGATTGCGCATGAGGCTAAAAAAGCTCTGCACGCGACCGTTAACGGGTTCATGCACAAACAAGACATCCAGACAATTGTTTCCGCCGCTCGCGAAACAGCCGATGCTATTGTCGGTGCGCGTGAGTGGAAGACGGCCGAAGACGCCAGCGCGATGTACGACGTGATCTTCTGGGACATGCTCGCCAAGCGATTGCCTGATACGAACATCGCGGATCTGCTGTCCATGTTCGATTAGAGCGTGCGGTCAATAAGGCCTGCCTGGCGCGCAACATGCCTTGCATCCGTCGCGCGGCGCGGTTTTGCTCCGCGCCCGTCAATTGGCGTTTCGTGCTTTACGACGCCTACTGTTCGCCAAGACCGACCAGGGAAAAAATCTTGACCACGGACCCTTGCTTCGGTTGATGCTGGCCCTGTTGCTGAATGAACACTTGCATTGCCCGCGTCATCTCCTGGCCTGAGAGTTTGCGATAAGCGCAGATGTTGTAGGTGACGCCGCGCTGTACGTCCTTGATGAAGTTATCCACGTTCGGTAGCTGCATACTGTCCTCGAAAGCGTCACGCGATTTCCCCGCCGGATTCGATCGTCTTTCGCTTACGGCGATCCACAGCGCCGGGTATTCAAAACGTCCATGAAAAAGAACCTGCCGCCCGAGGGAGCGGCAGGCAAAAAAAATCGAGGGGTGGGGTTTGCTTCATAAAGCGCCCCTCGAAAGACCGGAATCGAGTTTAGTCGTTCGAAACAGTCGGCGGACGCAAGCGGCGGATGGGGTCACGTTCTTGACCGAACAAGACATAAGAAAGAGCGCTCGCGAATAAGTCGGGTCCAAAGAGGTGTTGAATTCGCAGAACCGGCGCCGTTTTCGTGAAGGCGCTGGCTCCGTGGAATGGCACGTCGTTTGCATAAGCTCGACTTCCGGACCTTATCCATAACGAGAACCGTCATGCAACCCGACCACACCGCGACTGAGTTTGCCCCGCCTCCATCCTTGCTGGCCACGCCGCTGGAAGGCGCCGATGAGAGTACGCCGCAACGGCAGATCGGCGCGTTGGCACGAGTCACTTTCTGCTTTGCATGGCTATTCGGACTCGAGCCGTTCCTGACCGGTGCCGCCGGCGAGATGCCTCTTTCACGTTCAGATCGCCATTGATGTCTAATCGATGCACGAACAGACGTTGAAAGTTTGGTCACGTATCAGGGCAATTTCTACAGCCGGACAAAACATAGGCCAATCAGGACGGTCGCACGGATGCCATGAGGTTCAGTGTGCCCGTGCGGAACCGGTGAGTTCGCGCCGGGACCCGTTTGCAGGGATGAAGAGGCGCTGCGCCGGTTGCGACACAAGTCACGAGTCACAAGGCCGTGGGCGGTGGTAATTAGGGAAACTCCGTGTGAAAAACGGCACGGCCGTGCCGTTAAATGGACACGGACGGTCGTTCGACGTTTTGCCGTCCGTTTTCAGCACGGGTTTTGTCACGCGGCGGTCGGCGCCGCATTTCACCTCCGGGCAATGCCCGTGCTGAAGGTTTTTCTCTTCGGCCGCGTGACGGACGCCTTTAAATGAAGCGAGGTCGCCAGGAATTCAATTCCGGATCAATCCTCCCGGCGCGGTTCTTAATGTCGGCGCCCGCAGAAAGTCAGCGTCACCCCCAACGCGGCCGTTGGGCGCACGCCGCGCGGCCCGTGCGACCGGCCGCGATTTAACCGCATTAGCGCGCCACATAGAACCGAATCATTGAATTCGCGTTCTCCGGGCAAAAGAACTTAATGCCCGAGTTCAACGACACCGGTAATTCGCATCACGAATCCACGACCGAATCAACTAAACAAAGTTCCCACTTTTCCAAAATAAATTTATCTATTCCGCGTGCATGCAGGATATTGCCCAATTTTCGAGCAATTAGAATCGTTGATTTTTCATTCGGTCCGACCCGATTACGTCAGGATTATTAAAACGCTGTTGCATACACACAACTGGCAATATTGAAAAGTTGCAAAATACTTATGACCAGAGCAGGTGCGACAGTCGCTATATTTGCCAATAAATGGCGTAAAAACAAAGACTTAATGTGTGCGGCAATTGTATTGTTGCGGATTCTGAAAAATCCTGTTGCGTGAATTGCGGACATCCCTATCAGGGTGTCCCCCTACACTCACGCTTCGTTTCAAGGGTGCCCGGCTGATCCGGAACGGGTCAGCGAACAGGGCGGCAGTGGGTGCCTGGCACGCACTGCCGAGGCAAGTCCCGCTCCCCGTGTAAATTTATCGAACAGGAGTCCCACGCATGAAAAAGAGTCTAATCGTCGTTGCGGTTGCCGCATCGTTCGCTTCCGTCGCTCACGCACAAAGCAGTGTCACTCTGTATGGTCTGCTGGACGCTGGCCTGACCTACACCAGCAACGTCAACCACAACTCCAAGTGGGCAGCCGGTAGCGGCGGCATCAACCAAAGCATGTTCGGCCTGCGCGGTTCGGAAGATCTGGGCAGCGGTCTGAAGGCAGTGTTCACGTTGGAAAGCGGCTTCAACATCAACAACGGCAAGTTCGCTAACAACAACGGCATGTTCAACCGTCAGGCGTTCGTCGGCCTGTCGAGCGCGCAATTCGGTACGGTCACGCTGGGCCGTCAATACGACGCAGCTCAAGACTACCTGGCACCGCTGACCGCAACGGGCAGCTGGGGCGGCACGTACTTCGCGCACCCGTTCAACAACGACAACCTGAACACGAACGGCGGCTACGCAGTCAACAACTCGATCAAGTACGCGAGCGCTAACTACGCTGGCTTCTCGTTCGGCGGCACGTACGGCTTCTCGAACCAGGCTGGCGCATTCGCAAACAACCGCGAATACAGCGTCGGTGCTGCATACCAGTGGCAAGGTCTGCGTTTGGGCGCTGCGTACGCACAGCAGAACAACCCGGGCGCCGGCAACAACGGTGCTTCGGATAGCTCGTACGTCAACGCACTGGCAGGCAACGTCGGCAACTTCCGTCAGCGTGAATTCGGTGTTGCTGGTTCGTACGCATTCGGCCCGGCAACCGTCGGTCTGGCATGGACGCAATCGCGTTCGGACAACTTCACGGGCGGTCAGCAATCGCTGCGCGCTAACAACTACGAAGTCAACGGCAAGTACAACGTGACCCCGGCTCTCGGCCTGGGCGTTGCTTACACGTTCACGGACGGCAAGGGCTACGGCGTTGGCGCGAACGGTGGTTCGGAGTCGGTGCGCTACCACCAGATCGGCCTGCAGGCTGACTACTCGCTGTCGCGTCGTACGGACGTCTACGCTCAAGCCGTGTACCAGCACGCAATGGGCGACGGCGGTGTCGCTTCGATCTACAGCGGCGATATCACGCAACTGCCTTCGTCGTCGAAGAACCAGACGGCTGCTACGGTCGGTCTGCGTCACCGCTTCTAAGCTTCCACAGAAGCTCGTTGTGCAAAAAGGTGCCGTTCGCGGCACCTTTTTTTATGCGCGCGCGATTTGATGGCCGGCACTGGCGTAACTGTCCGATGCCGCACGCCTTGCCAGACCCAGGCAGCTCGTCCCGTTCCAGAAATCGTCCTGCATTTTCCGACGATTGCGCCTCGCCGTCTGACAAGAATTAACCTTCGCGAAAGCGTGCCTGGGTTAGTCTCAAAATCATTGATGGATAGACCCTATTTCGTGACGGCGCCAGCAGGTGTGCTGCGGCTGTGCCTTCTTACCGCATGAATACTTTCGCCTCAGAGTCGCGGCTCCACTCGCCGCCTCATTCGCCGCCCAATTGCGATCTCACGGACGAGCAATGGCATCGCATCACGCCGCTGCTGCCCGAAATGAAGGAGCACGGACCCCGGCGCGGCCGTCCCAGCATCGATATCCGCTGGGTGGTGAATAGCGTCATGTGGGTGTTGCACGCGCGCGCGCCCTGGAGCGCGATGCCGGAGCGCTACGCGCCGTATCAGACCGCGCACCGCTACTATCTGCGCTGGAAGAAATCGGGCGTGCTGGCCAGCATCGTGCTCACGCTGTTCGGGTCCGATGCGATCATGGAGCGGCCTGTCACGCGCAGACGCGCCGCCTAGCGCGCTACGTGGGCCGCGGCGTGGCAATGGCAATGGCAAACGAAAAGGCTGTCACCGGCATCCCGGTGACAGCCTTTCTCAATTGCAAGCGGTCTTCAGGCGGGCAAGTCTACGACCGCGATCACGCGGCCTCGCCGACCTTGAACACAGCGACGGCATGCCTCAGCCGGTCGGTCTGCTCATCGAGCGAACCGGCCGCGGCCGCGGCCTGCTCCACGAGCGCGGCATTGCGTTGCGTCACGTCGTCCATCTGGCGGATCGCGAGATTGACTTCGCCGATGCCGGAACTCTGCTCCTTCGAAGCCGCGGAGATCTCGTTCATGATGGCCGTCACGCGGCGCACCGCGTCGACCACCTCGCCGATCGTGCTGCCCGCCTTGCCCGCAAGCGTGGAACCTTCGCCGACCTGGGTGACGGACTGATCGATCAACACCTTGATTTCCCTTGCCGCTGTTGCGCTGCGCTGCGCGAGATTGCGCACCTCGCCCGCAACCACCGCGAAGCCGCGGCCTTCTTCACCGGCGCGCGCCGCTTCCACTGCGGCGTTCAGCGCCAGGATATTGGTCTGAAACGCGATACCCTCGATCACGTTGATGATCTCGCCGATCTTGCGCGAACTGTCGGTGATCCCCGCCATTTTCTCGACCACGTCGTTGACCACCTGGCCGCCGCGCGCGGCGACGTCCGAAGCGTCGCGTGCCAGTTCGGATGCGGTCGCCGCGTTGTCGGCGTTCTGCGTGACGGTCTTGGTCAGCTCATCCATGCTGGCGGCGGTCTGCTGCAATGAAGCCGCCTGTTCCTCGGTACGGCTCGACAGATCCAGGTTGCCCGCGGCGATTTCCTTTGAAGCAATGGTGATTGTCTCAGCCGAGGTCTTGATCCGCGCGACAGTGGACGCGAGCTGATCGCGCATCTCACGCAACGAGAACAGCAGGCTCGACGTGTCGTCGCGGCGCAAGTCGATGTGCGTGGCGAGATCGCCGCGCGCGATCTGCATGGCGATCGCGGCAGCCGTGGAAGGCTCGCCGCCAATCGAGCGCGACACGTTGCGCACCACCCGTGAAGCGACGAACGAGACGATCACGCCCAGTACCACCAGCATGCCCGCCGAGCGCGCGAGCGTGGCGTAGAACTGTGCCTGGATGTCGTCCATGTAGGCGCCGGCAATGAAGTCCCAGCCCCACGGGCCGAAGCGCTTCACATAGCCGATCTTCTCGCTGGGCGCCGTTTCGCCGGGCTTCGGCCACCAGTAGCGCAGGTAGCCGGCGCCGGCCGCCGAGCCGCCGGCCTGGGCGATGTCGTGATACAGCGCGTTGCCTTTGGCGTCGCGAAAGGCGCTCATGTCCTTGCCGTTCAGCTTCGGACTCATGGGATGATCGATCATGACCGAATCGCTGCGCACGATCGTCACATAACCGGATGCGCCATAGCGTTGCGCATTGACGCGGGCGATGGCCTGTCGCTTTGCTTCGTCGACGGAGAGTTTGCCGGCGTCGGCCTGTTTCGCATAATCCGCGACGATCGACGCCGCCATATCGGTGACATCGGCCAGATCCGCGCGCCGTGCGTCCATTTGATCGTTACGTGCCTCGTACGCGTTGACAACGGTGACGATCAGGAGCGCCGCCCAGCACAGCAGCAGCGGCACCCACAGTTTCTGTTTCAGTGTCAGACGGTTCATTATCGGATTCGACAATACGTTGAGCGAGGAGAGTAGAAAGGGCTGCAATCTGCGCTGCATAGTTCGCATAACGGCGCGAGCGGCGCTTTCTTGATCCTGTTGCTCGAAAAACAGGCTGACGGGTGGGGACGGCCGCGCGGCGGCAGCGTTCGGAACATGGCCGGGCCGAAGAGCCGGCCGGACGTGGCGCTAGATCTGTTCCCGGCCGAACGCGGTGAGGCGTTCCAGGTCGAGCACATGAATCTGGTTGTACGAAAGACGCAATATCTGCAGGCGCTCGAGGTTTTGCAGCGCCTGATTGATCCGCTGGCGCGAAACGCCCGCCAGCAAGCCGACTTCTTCCTGCGAAATGGCAAGCGCGCGGCCGGTATCCGGATAGAGATCCGGGTTGAACAGTTGCGCGAGCGACTGTGCGACGCGCGCGTCGACATCGAGTAGCCGGCTATTCTGGATCGACGCGATGAATTCGCCCATGCGGTTGTTCAGTTGCCGGATCACGAAACCGGTGAATGGCAGGCTCGACTCCAGCAGCGCATGGAATGTATCCGACGGCACGAACATGACGAGCGAAGGTTGAATTGCCGCAACGTCGTATTTGCGCAGTTCGCGCTTGATCACGCTGCCTTCGCCGAACCAGCCGCCCGGCGGAACGCCGGACAGCGTGCAACTGCGTCCCGAAGCATTGTAGATGGCCAGTTTGAGCAGGCCGGAATGCACGCCGATCCAGTAATCCGACGGCTCCTGGCGCCGGGCGATCCACGCGCCGCCTTCCATATGCTCCGCGTGCGCGCTGGCGACCACCAGCGCCTGATGCTCCGCGGCGAGTGCGCGAAACCACGCGCAGGTGGCGAACAGGCCCGGCAGGTCGGCGCGCGCGACCCGCTCGCGCCTGTTCGGACGGGCGTCGGCGGGAGCGGTGAGCGGAGCGTCGTTCATGGCGGCTTGCGGGATAGATGGACGATTTGAGCGAATCGGGGTTCGGAGGCGCCAGGGCGCGCCACTCTGTCATTTGAATGACAGACAGTTCACCATGACCGTTGTTAGCCTAGTTTATCAATCAGAATAGTTGACGGCGCGGCGAGCGCCCCAGGAGACAACGCGATGAAGCACATGTTCGAAGCAGGCCTCGAGCGCCGTGAGGCCAACTACATCCCCGTCACGCCGATCGATTTCATCGTGCGCGCGGCAGAAGTCTACGGTGATCGACTGGCAGTCGTCCACGGGGAGATTCGCCGCAACTGGCGCGAAACCTACGAACGCTCCCGGCGTCTCGCCAGCGCGTTGCAGCGGGCCGGCATTGAACGTGGCGACACGGTCGCGGCCTTGCTCCCCAACATTCCTCCGATGATAGAAGCGCACTTCGGCGTGCCGATGGCCGGCGCCGTGCTCAATACGCTGAATACGCGGCTCGACATTTCGTCGCTATTGTTCATGCTGCGCCACGGCGAGGCCAAGGCGCTGATCGTCGATACCGAATATGGCGAGTTCGCGCATCGCGCTTCGCTGGAATTCCCGGATTTGCGCGTGATCAGCGTGGCGGACGCCATGCCCGCCAATGCCGATCAATTCATCCGCGCAACAGACTACGAAGCGTTCCTGCAATCCGGCGACCCCGAATTCGCGTGGACCATGCCGGCCGACGAATGGGACGCCATTGCGCTGAACTACACCTCGGGCACGACCGGCGATCCGAAGGGCGTGGTGTACCACCATCGCGGCGCGTATCTGAATGCGGTGAGCAATATCCTCGAGTGGGATATGCCCAAGCACGCGGTTTACCTCTGGACCTTACCGCTCTTCCACTGCAACGGCTGGTGTTTTCCGTGGACGGTGGCCGCGCGCGCCGGCGTCAACGTCTGTCTGCGCAAATTCGATGCGAAGACGGTGTTCGATCTGATTCGCAATGAAGGCATCACGCATTACTGCGGCGCGCCGATCGTGCAGAGCGCGCTCGCGAATGCGCCGGCCGAATGGCGCGACGGCATCAACCATCGCGTGTCGACGATGGTGGCGGGTGCGGCGCCCGCGCCGGCGGTGATCGCGAAGATGAAGGAAATTGGTTTCGATCTCACGCACGTGTACGGACTCACCGAGACCTACGGGCCGGCCGCGGTCTGTGCGAAACAGGAGGCGTGGGAGACACTGGACGACAGCGCGCGCGCCGAACTGAACGCGCGCCAGGGCGTGCGCTACCACCTGCAGGCCGCGGTGACCGTGCTCGATCCGCAGACGCTGGCACTCGTGCCCAACGACGGCGAGACGATCGGCGAGATCATGTTCCGCGGCAACATCTGTATGAAGGGCTATCTGAAGAACGAGCGCGCGACGGAAGCGGCCTTCGAAGGCGGCTGGTTCCATACCGGCGATCTCGGCGTACGGATGCCCGACGGCTATATCCGCATTCGCGATCGCAGCAAGGACATCATCATCTCCGGCGGCGAGAACATCTCGAGTATCGAGCTCGAAGACACGTTGTATCGTCACCCTGCGGTGGCTGTTGCCGCCGTGGTGGCGATGGCCGATCCGAAGTGGGGGGAGGTGCCATGCGCCTTCGTCGAACTCAAGGAAGGCGCCCAGGTGAGCGCGGAAGAGATCATTGCGCACTGCCGGCTGTTTCTTGCGGGATACAAGCTGCCGAAAGCGGTGCGCTTCGGCGAATTGCCGAAGACATCGACGGGGAAAATTCAGAAGTTCGAACTACGCGCGCGCATCAAGACGGAAGAAAACCAGTAACGCAGTCGCGCGTGTGACGGTGTGGCGTGCCGAATGGCACGCCAGTGCCGGTAGTTGATACCGCAAGATGAACGCACGGTTCACGCGCTTCACCGCGCGGGATCTCATGCCGATCGCGAGCTTAGCCGCGCGTATCGACCCAATGACGTGCCCAGCTTGCCGAGTGCTGCAAGGCCTGTTCTTCGTTCGTGAAATAGTCGAGCGAATAGAACTGGTAGCGCCCTTCGGCACGCGCGCTGTCAGCGCGTTCGAGCAGCAGATTCGATGAAAAAGTGCCATCGGGCAAACGGTGCGCCGAGGGTTTGACGGCATAGCCGTTGTAATGATGAATAGGTGTGTTTTGCATTTTATTTTTTAATAATGTTCGAGTGCGCGCCTTCCTTGCGGACTCTTGCACGAGTCGCGCGAACGGTCTGATTCAAGCTATTGCGAGCCGAATCCTGACGCAGTCGGAAAGCGAAAAAACGGGCGTTGAAGCCAGAGGGGAGAATGAGGTGCAACGAGGCGTATGGCGCTCAGGCAAGCTGCTTGAATGACATGCAGCTCAAGGCGATTGCGCCAACTGTGGGAGACAAGCTCCGCGAAGATGTCGCTGCAGCCCGATGTCCGTTGCCGGACACCGAGCCCTTCAAACTTACATCGGCTTGATGTTAGCCGCTTGCAGACCCTTCGGGCCTTGCTTCGTTTCGAAGCTCACTTTCTGATTCTCAGCCAGCGTCTTGAAGCCGTCGCCGCTGATTTCGGAGAAGTGCGCGAACAGGTCGTCGCCGCCCTTGTCCGGGGTGATGAAGCCAAAGCCTTTGCTGTCGTTGAACCACTTAACGGTACCGGTATCCATAAAGAATCCTTGAGGTAAAAATAGAAGAATTTGCTCCGTGAAAGAGCGCGTGAAGGGTCAAGGAGGGAGAGGACAACGAATACCGCTGAGGAGCGAGACATTGATGAACAGCAATCGAACTTCTTGAACTTCGGATGCAACAGTAACCGCCGGGGGAGTCAGCGTCAACACTTAACTTGTAACTGTTTTGCCGGACGCTGCGAATCGCTTGCACCGCGCGCGTGCCGAAAAAGGCTCCGGTTCGCGGCGCGCCGTGTCGCGTGACACGGCGAGCCGTTCAAGCGATCACTGTGTGTCAGATGCCCACTTTGTGTGCCGTCAGGATCAGGCGCAATCCCAGCGCGGCGACCGCGCTCGCGGCGACGCGATCGACCCACGCTTTCCATTGCAGATAGATTTCGCGCGGCCGCTTGCTCGAAAAGCACAACGCGACGACGGTGTACCAGCCGGCTTCGATCGCGAAGATCGCGGGCGGCAATGCGAAGTAGCACCACAGCGGCGGATGTTGCGGCAACAGGGCCGCGAAAATACTGCCGTAATAGACGGCTGTCTTCGGATTGCTGAGTTGTGTGCTCAAGCCGATCCAGAACGACTTGCGGGCATTGGCCGGGACGGCCTGCGTCGTATCGAATGCGAGCGGTTTGGCCGCGCCGCGCCAGATCTTCGACGCAAGGTAGATCAGATAAAGACCGCCTGCCACTTTCAGGCCGACATAGAGCCATTCGACACTCGCCAGCAAGGTGTAGAGGCCGAGCAGCGCGATGCCGCTGAAGAAAACGCCGCCGACGCCCATGCCGATCGCGGTGGCGAGACCATCGCCGCGCGACAACCCGATCGCATTGCGGGCGACGATCACGAAGCTCGGTCCAGGACTCATCGCGCCTACGAGGAGTGCGGCGAGAATGGCGATGATGGCGGTCGAAGCGGACATGGTCGAGTGTCTCCTCTGATGCGCTGATGTGTTGATCACTGGAACATAGCATGAGAAAGCGCAGTGCTGATTGTCGCGTTTGCCGCCGACTCCGACTCATTTCGGGGCAGTGAGTGTCAGTGAGTATCAGTGAGTAATACCGCTTGTACCCGCAGCATCGCTAAACCGGCCGGAATTGAAAAGCAACGCGTCGCCGGCTCTCCTGTTCGTTGCTCCGGCCAAAAGAAATTGGATGCTAGAATGACTTTCCATACGCTGAAGCAGCCTCGAACCACGAGGCAAGACAAGAGCGCAATTCGATCCGGTTGCCGACGAGTTCCCCCTAATGCAGGATTTATCGGGCATGATTTTCAGGTGCGGGTTTTAACGCACCGGAACAGGCATCGCGAGTTCGATTCGCACTCGATCCATTTGAATCACGCATAGGCTTCGCGTTGTTTAGCGAAGCCTTTGTTTTTTCTAACGCGAGCATTATTAGCCGCGACAACCGGTACGTTATGAAAGAGCGAGAAGAACAACGGCTGTTCGACCTCGACGGGAATGCGCGTGAGCGCCTGATCGTGTGGATCCGCCGGCGCATGGACGAATACGGCATTACGATGGAAGCGCTCGCCGAGGCGATCGAAGCGGATGCGTCCGCAACGCGGGCCGTCATGTATCGCGACGCCTACGGCAATACCTGGGACGGTCACGGCGATAAGCCGGATTGGCTCGCACGCGCGATTTACGCCGGACAGAGCATGGATCATTTCCGTTGCTAAAGGCGGTGCACGGAGGTCGCATGCCGGCTGACCAGGTCATACTAACGGCTTCAGTATCCAGAAATCCAAAAAAAAGCCCGCGCAAGGCGGGCTCAACTACTCGGAGTTTCGCGATCCAGTCGCTAGAAGGATCATGCTCAGTGTATGTGAAAGCAATATGAAAGTGTAGGAAAAACCGCGTTACAGGTCGAAAAAGACAGTTTCCTTCTCGCCCTGCATGTGAATATCAAAGCGGTAAATGTTCGCCACATTCGGCTCACGGCGCGCAATCAGCGTGTCGCGGCGATCCGCTGGAACCGCTGTCAATACCGGGTCTTTTTCATTCGCCGCGGTTTCGTCCTCGAAATAGATGCGCGTGAAGGTGTGCAGCAGCATGCCGCGCATGGTCACGACCACATTCAGATGCGGCGCTTCATCCGGACCCACGCGGCCGGGCTTCACCGTTTCCACCACAAAGCGCTTGTGCGGATCGGTACCGGTGCCCACGCGCGCGAAGCCGCGAAAGCCCGTCTTCAGGATTTCTTCACGCGACTCCGGGAAACGCCCGTTCGCATCCACTTGCGACACTTCGAGCATGGCGTCGCCGATCACTTTGCCGTCGCCGTCGAACACCTGGCCGACAATCGTGATGTGCTCGCCGGCCGCTTCGCGATCAGCCACAACAGGCGTGAACAGGCTCCTGAAATCGAAATCGTATTGCTGCGGGCACAGGCCGTACGCGAAGTAGGGCCCAACCGTTTGCGAAGGCGTTTGCTTGAGGGTGGTCATGGCTTAGCGCTCCATCGGAGTTTCGTTGCGGCCGCGCAGCACGATGTCGAAGTCGTAGCCGAGCGCATAGGCTTCCTGCGTGGTGTCGAGCGAAAAGTTCGCGATCAGACGGTCACGGGCATGCTCGGGCGTGCCCTGGAAGATCGGGTCGAACGCCAGCAGCGGGTCGCCGGGAAAGTACATCTGCGTGACGAGGCGCGAGCCGAAATGGTCGCCGAACAGCGAGAAATGGATATGGTTCGGACGCCAGGCGTTCGGATGGTTGCCCCACGGGTACGCGCCGGGCTTGATCGTCATGAAACGGTAGCGGCCTTCGTTGTCCGTGATGCAGCGGCCCGCGCCGAGAAAATTCGGGTCGAGCGGCGCGTCGTGCTGGTCGGCCTTGTGCACATAGCGGCCGGCGGCGTTGGCTTGCCAGATTTCGACCAGCGTATTGCGCACCGGGCGGTTGCCTTCGTCGAGCACGCGGCCCGTCACGATGATGCGCTCGCCGAGCGGCTCGCCGTTGCGCACGGCGTTACGCGTCAGATCGTGATCGAGCGCGCCGAGGTCTTCGGTGCCGTAGACGGGCACGTGCTGATCGCGCAGCTTTTCTTTCAGCGGAATCAGCGGACGCGTCGGGCCGCGTTTGACCGACGAACCGTAGCCAGGATAGATGTAAGAAGGATGCGACGCGAAATCACGCGCGGTGAGAAAGGACTCGTCCATCAGTGTCTCCTTCGAGGAATTGTGGGGTATGGCGCGATGGAGGGACTTTATCCAAACTGGAAGGTTATGGAAAATGACGTTTTCGCCCTTTTCGTATAACCTGCCGTTATGCAACGCAGCCTCGCGGACAGCCGCGTCAAATTCCGTCATCTGCAGTGCTTTCTGGCCGTCGCGCAGTTCGGCAGCGTTCAGCGGGCCGCCGGCAGCCTGTCGATCACCCAGCCCGCCGTTTCCAAGACGGTCGCGGAGCTCGAAGCGATTCTCGGGGTGAAGCTGTTCGAGCGCGGCCGTCACGGCGCGGTGCCGACCCGCGAGGGGCAACTCTTCATGCCGCACGCGAGCGCCTGCGTCAGCGCGCTGCGGCAGGGCGTCGATCTGCTCGCGCACGCGGAAGGCGCGGCTGCGGCCACGCTGGAAATCGGTATTCTGCCGACGGTCGCCGCGGTGTTGATACCGCCGGTGCTGAAGCGGTTCGCCGCGCTGTGGCCGCGCGTGATCGTGCGCCTCGCAACCGGCGCCAACCCGGAATTGCTCGAGAGCCTGAAAGCGGGCACGATCGAATTCGCGATCGGGCGTTTGGCCGATCCCGAGCGGATGGTCGGGCTCAGTTTCGAGCAACTGTTCAGCGAGCCGTTGATCGCGGTGGTGCGCGCCGGGCATCCGCTGGCGCTGGGAGCGGGTTTGCCGGCCACCTCGCTCGAAGATTTTCCCGTGGTGTTGCCGCCGTTCGGCACGTTGATCCGGCAATCGGCGGAAAGTCTGCTGAGTGCGTGGGGCGTGCCGCCGTTGTCGGCGTTCGTCGAGGTCTTGTCGGTGTCCACGGGCCGTGCGCTGACGCTGGAGAACAGTGCGGTGTGGTTCGTGCCGCTGAGCGCGGTCGAATATGAACTGGCGCACGGCATGCTGGTACGTTTGCCGCTGCCTTTTGCCGGCACCGGTGAGCCGGTCGGACTGATCCGGCGCTCGGACACGCAGCCTTCGCCGGCCGGGCGGGCGTTTATCGACGCGGTGCGCGAGGTTGCGCAGCAGCGCATGGCGGCCAGTGCAGCCAGTGCGGCGGGCGCGGATAAGACGGCGGGTGCGGCAACCGGAAAAGGCGTGCGGAAACGGAGCCGCAAATAGGGCGTCCCGCGTCCGGGCATGATGCGGTGCGGTCCGTTGACCCCCGTTGACCCGGCAAACCGTCATGTCAATTTGTGAACCATCTGGTACAAAATGAAGCTTGCGAACGGACTGCCGGCCGGTGTACAAACACGGTGCGAAAGCCGTCGCGGGCCGCGTTGCTACGGCGCTTCGCGAGTTGCCGGCGACTCGCGTGAAACATCAGAATCGAACATCAGAAACGTCGGAAACGGCGTCGAAAGACTGCAAAGGAGATTGCCATGCCCAGCGACTTGCCCACTCCAGACGCCGCGCTGCGCGCCGTGTCGGCACCTGAGCACAATCCGCTCGGCACGGCCGGCCTCGAATTCGTCGAGTTCGCCGCGCGCGACCCACGCGCGCTCGGCGAAACCTTCACCAAACTCGGCTTCAAGGCGATTGCGCGCCATATCAGCAAGGACGTCACGCTATATCGCCAGGGTGAGATGCAGTTTCTCATCAACGCCGAGCCCGATTCGTTCGCCGCGCGCTATGCGGAGGAATACGGCGCGGGCATCTGCGCGATCGGCATTCGCGTGGCCGACGCGCAACGCGCGTTCGGCCGTGCGATCGAACTCGGCGCATGGGCGTTCGAAGGCGAGAAGATCGGCGCCGGCGAGCTGCTGATTCCGGCCATCCAGGGCATTGGCGACTCGCATATCTATTTCGTCGACCGCTGGCGCGGCCGCGGCGGCCAGCGTGGCGGCCTCGGCGACATCTCGATCTTCGACATCGACTTCCGGCCCATCCAGATCGACACGGCACAGGCCGACCTGAGCCACGTGGGCACCGGCCTCGTCGCAGTCGATCACCTGACGCAGACGGTTGGCGAGGGCCGGATGCAGGAATGGCTCGACTTCTATCGCGACCTGCTCAATTTCCGCGAGATTCACGAGCTGCACGCCAACTGGCATGTATCGGCGGAATCGCGCGTGATGGTCTCGCCATGCGGCGCGATCCGCGTGCCCCTGTATGAGGAAGGGACGCGCCGGACCAACCTGATGCACGAGTATCTGCCGGACCATCCGGGCGAAGGCGTGCAGCACATCGCGCTTGCCACCGACGACATTTTCGCGTGCGTCGAGCAGTTGCTCGCGAACGGCGTGGAATTCGTCGAGCCGCCGGCGCGCTATTACGAGCAACTCGACGCACGTCTGCCGGGCCACGGGCTCGACGTCGAGCGGCTCAGGCGCACGCACCTGCTGGTGGACGGCGAAATCGGCACGGACGGGGTGCCGCTGCTCTTTTTTCAGACCTTCGTGCGCCGCCGCGCCGGCGAAATATTCTTCGAGATCGTGCAGCGCCAGGGACACCACGGCTTTGGCGAAGGCAATCTGAGCGCGCTGGCGCAGGCGCGCGAACAAGCCGGCGCTTGAGGCCTGGCTCGTGCCTGGCTCAATCCCTGGTTTGACGCCTGATCCGAGGGCCGCCTCAATCCATATCGCGTGGACCGCCCAACTCGGGATTTACCGCGCTGTAGGCTGCTGCTTCGCGCAACAGCCACTCGCGGAAACTCGCAAGCGGCTTGCCGTGACTCAACTCGGTCGGATAGACGAGGTAATACGCCGAGTCGGCGACGACGGGCGCATCGAGCGGGATCACGAGCCCGAGTTGTTCGAGCTGCGCGTCGACGAAAAACCGCGGCACCAGTGCGATGCCGAGACCGGCCGCGGCCGCGCTGATCAGCATGGTGTGGAGTTCGTAGCGCACGCCCTGCATGGTCCGGTTATCGTCGATGCCCATGTTGGCGAACCACGCCGCCCAGCCGTCGGGCCGCGTAGTGGAATGAACGAGCGGATAGTCCAGAAGATCGGCGGCGCTCTGAACGGGCCGTTTCAGCAGACTCGCCGCGCATACCGGCACAACTTCTTCGCTAAACAGAAAATCCGCCGAGGTGCCCGGCCACGTGGGCTTGCCGTAATGAATCGCGGCCTCGAAATGGGTCTCGGCGAACGGGAACGTGCCGGTTCGCACGCCCATGTTCACCCGCACGTCCGGATATTGCGCATTGAATGCCGCGAGCCGCGGAATCAGCCATTGCGATGCGAAAGTCGGCAGAACCGCCAGTTCCAGATAACCGCCGCCGCTGCCATGCGCGATGATGGACAGCGTGTCGCGATCGAGCTGTTCCAGCGAGCGCCGCACCTGCGCGCTATAGACTTTGCCCGCCCTGGTCAGCATCACGCGCTGCTTGACGCGCACGAACAGCCGCACGCCAAGGTTGCTCTCCAGCGTATTGATCTGCCGCGACACCGCGCTCTCGGTCAGGAAGAGTTCGCGCGCCGCATGCGTGAAACTCTCGTGCCGCGCGGCGGCTTCGAAAGCGAGCAGCGCGCCCATGTTGGGGATCTTGAACTTTCGCACGTTGATTCCAAAAACGCATCAAGTGGCGATTTTATCTCGCTTTACGGCGAGCCTGCCGATTTGAATAATCACGCCTTTGACCATGCCGTCCTGTGCCTTGCGCGCGCACCGGCAGGTCGCTTCGAGCACCGTCGAACACATCAGCCAGCGCGCGTAGAGCCACGTAGAGAACCGATATGCGAAACATCAAGAATGCGAATGTCGAACAACTGCTGTTGAAACTCCTCGGCGCCGACAAAACCGCCCGGCTCTTCGCGACGCTGAATCATCCGCAGATCCTCAACGAATGGGAAGCCGGTATCGTCACGCGCGCCGAACTCGCGCAGGCGATGAACATGGCGCTTTTCGAGGATCTGCTGGCGCGCTCGGCAAATGGCCGCCGGTACACGGAGGAGGCGGTCGCGGCGGGCGGCAGCGTGTACTTCGACCACGGCGCGTTGCGCACCGTGCGCTGGCCGCACAGCGGCGCGCTGCCGATGGGCGAAGCCGCGTTTGCGCGCATTCTGCGTCCGCTCGGCTTCAGCATCAACGGCCGTTATCCGCTCGACCGCCTCGGCATGACCGGCCGCGCGTGGGCACACGACGACGCGCCCGATGAAATCGCGCAGTTCTTCGTCAGCGAATTGCATCCCGAGCGGTTTTCGGCGGAGTTTCAGCAGGCGGTGACCAATGTGATCGGCGAGTCGCGCGATCCGCTGACGCCGCGTGCCCTCGGCCAGTTGTGGGAGCTCGAACGCGACGGCGTGTTGCCGCTCGACGCAGCGCATGAACTGCTGCCGGTCATGGTCGGCGCGTTTGCGTGCCAGCACGAGACGCCACGCGAAGCCGATTACGAAGTATTGTTGAAGGAATCGGCGGAAATGGCGTGGATCGCGACTGAAGGCAACGCGTTCAACCACGCCACCGATCGCGTCGCGGACGTCTTTCAACTCTCCGACGACGAGAAGGCCAAGGGTCGTCCGATGAAACCGGAAGTGGAGCGCTCGCGCTCAGGCCGCGTGTTCCAGACGGCGTATCGCGCCGACACCGTGCTGCGCGAGTTTCGGGCAGCCGACGCAAGCATCGTGACGCGTGAAGTGCCGGGTTCGTTCTACGAGTTCATCACGCGTAAGCGGACTTTCGATCAGGACGCGCGTCGTTGGGAAACGGACCTGCGTTTCGACGCGGGCAACGCACAGGGCATCTTCAAGATGACCGCGAACCAGGCTGCGTGAGCGCAAGGCGGCAGCCCAGGCACGGGAGACGGGGGCGCAGTGGGAACGTCATTTGATGAAGAACAGGGCGCGGGCCTCCATGAATCAGGCGATGCCGGCCGCCGCGCGCTGAAAGATACGCCGCGCGTTGCCACGCCTTACGCGGGCAGCGCCGCTGTCATGCAGGCGCTCGAAACCGATTTGCGCAGCCACGTGCGTGGCGAAGTGCGCTTCGATCAGGGCTCGAAAGCGTTGTATGCGGCGGATGCGTCGAACTATCGGCAAGTGCCGCTCGCCGTTGTCGTGCCCGCGGATATCGACGATCTGCTGGCCACGCTCGCCGCCTGTCGCCGCAACGACGTGCCGTTTCTCGCGCGCGGCGGTGGCACGTCGCAGAACGGCCAATGTGTCAACGTGGCGGTGGTGGCCGACGCGAGCAAGTATGTGAACCGCGTCGTGTCGGTCGATCCGGCCGCGCGGGTCGCGATCGTCGAGCCGGGCGTGGTCTGCGACACCTTGCGCGATGCGGCTGAACAGCATGGCCTTACCTTTGCGCCCGATCCGGCTACGCACAGCCGCTGCACGCTCGGCGGCATGATCGGCAACAACTCGTGCGGTGCGCATTCGGTGATGGCCGGCAAGACGGTCGAAAACGTCGAGGCGCTGGAAATCGCTACCTTCGACGGCGCGCGCTTCTGGGTCGGTCCGACATCGGAACATGAACTCGAACGCATCATCGCGGCAGGTGGCCGCCAGGGCGAAATCTACGCCGCGCTGAAGCGGCTGCGCGACACCTACGCCGAACAGATTCGCGCGAAATTCCCTCAGATCAAGCGGCGCGTGTCGGGCTTCAATCTCGATCAACTGCTGCCGGAGAACGGTTTTAACGTGGCACGCGCATTGGTCGGCACCGAGGGCACGTGCGCGGTGACATTGCAGGCGAAAGTGCGCCTCGTGAAGAGTCCTGCGAAACGCGTGATCGTGGTGGTCGGCTTCACGGATATCTATACGGCAGCGGATGCCGTGCCGCATTTCATGCGCTGCGGCCCGATCGCTATCGAAGGACTCGACCGCGCGATCATTCGCGGCTTGCAGGCGCGCGGTTTGAAGAAGGACGAGATCGCGCTGCTGCCCGAAGGCGATGCGTGGGTCGTGCTCGAATTCGGCGCGGACACGCAGGAGGCGGTGATGCTGCAGGCGCAAGCCGCCGCTGCCTACTTCCGCGCGGGCGAAGCAGGGCCGAATGTGTCCGCGATGCTCGTCGAAGATCGCGCGTTGCAGGCGAAGGTGTGGTCGATCCGTGAGACGGGCGCCTCGGCGGTGGCGTTGTCGGTCGATTCCGGCATGCCGGACCCGGTGGTCGGCTGGGAAGATGCGGCGGTCGATCCGCTGCGCCTCGGCGATTATCTGCGCGCGTTCCAGGCGCTGGTGGATCGCTACGGCTACGAGACGAGCCTCTACGGTCATTTCGGCGACGGCTGCGTGCACGCGCGCATTACTTTCGATCTGCGCAGCGCGCAAGGTGTCTCGACATGGCGCAAGTTTCTGCGCGAAGCGGCCGAACTGGTGGTCGAATTCGGCGGCTCGCTTTCGGGCGAACACGGCGACGGCCAGGCCAAGGCCGAATTTCTGCCGATCATGTACGGCCCCGAACTGATGCAGGCAATGGAGCAGTTCAAGGCGATCTGGGATCCGGCCCATCGCCTGAATCCGGGCAAGGTCGTACATGCGTATCGCGCCGACGAAAACCTGCGCATGGGGCCCGCCTACAAGCCGGTCACGCTGCAAACGAAGCTCACGTTTGCCAGCCAGGAAGGCAACGGTTTTCAGCGCGAGATCGAGCGATGCATCGGCATGGGCAAATGCCGTTCGCTCGAAGGCGGCACCATGTGCCCGAGTTATCGCGCGACGCGTGAAGAGAAATATTCGACCCGTGGCCGCGCGCATCTGTTCTGGGAAATGCTGCAAGGCGGCGTGATCGACAATGGCTGGCAAAGCCGCGAGGTGAAAGAAGCGCTCGACACGTGCCTCGCATGCAAGGGCTGCAAATCCGATTGTCCGACCCATACGGACATGGCTTCATACAAGGCGGAATTTCTTTCGCATTACTACGAGACGAAGCGTCGGCCACGCCAGGCGCTGTTCATGGGACGCATCGGCGAATGGGCGCCCTGGGCGGCGCGCTTTCCGCGTCTGACGAACTTCATGACGTCGGCGCCGGGTTTGGCTTCGTTCGGCAAATGGGTGGCGGGCGTGGCGCAGGCGCGCGAACTGCCACGGTTCGCTCACGCCACTTACCGGCAGATTGCGCGGCGTTCGCCGCAAACGGCGTCTGCTGCTCGCGGCGAGGTGAAGAAAGTCATTCTGTGGGTCGACACGTTCAACGACCACTTCACGCCCGAGATCGCTCAGGCCGCAGCCGATGTTTTAAAGCAGTTGGGCTGGCACGTCGTGCTGCCGAAGAACCGGTTGTGCTGCGGGCGTCCGCTGTATGACTTCGGCCTGCTCGAGCGCGCGCGCGAACTGCTCACGCATATTCTCGACGACCTCGCGGACGATATCGCCGCCGGCGTGCCGCTGGTCGGTCTCGAGCCAGGCTGCTTGTCGGTATTCAAGGACGAATTGCTGAAGCAACTGCCCGGTCATGCGTTAGCGAAGACGCTGTCGGCGCAGACGTTCCTGTTTTCCGATTTCGTCGCGCGTCAGCCGTTCGATTGGCCGACGCTTGCCGCCGACGTGATCGTGCACGGGCATTGCCATCAAAAGGCGCTGTTCGGCATGCAAGGCGACATCGCGCTGCTAGACAGGCTCGGCGTGAAATGGAAACTGCTCGACACGGGATGCTGCGGCATGGCGGGATCGTTCGGCTTTAACGCGGAGCACCACGGGCTTGCCGAAAAGATCGGCGAGGACAAGCTATTTCCCGCAGTGCGCGAGGCGGCCGCTGAAACGATCGTGCTGACCAACGGCTTTAGTTGCCGTGAGCAGATCCAGCAGGGCACGGGGCGTCATGCAATGCATATTGCGCAACTCGCGCAGCGGGCGTTGGCGGCTCGTTAAGCCGCGTTCGTGCGCGTTGTATGTGCGTGGGCTACTTCTTCGTCGATTCGGATTCGGTGGCCGGTGGCGTGTGCGGAATGTCGGCGCTGGTGGCCATCCACAGTACTTCGGCGTCTTCTTCGCTCGTGGAGACCGCCGCGTGGCCGGTGCGACTGTCGAAGTAGAGGCTGTCGCCCGCGTTCAGATGCGTCGGCGCGTACAACTCCGAATACAGGCACACGCTGCCGCTGATCACGTACAGAAATTCTTCGCCTTCGTGGCGGCCCCAGTCGTCGAATGCGTCGAGCGTATGCGCGGAGATGCGGATGCGAAACGGCAGCATGGCTTTGTGCGCGAGGTCCGTGGCGAGCAGTTCCATCTGATAGCCGCGATAGGCGTGGCGCTGGCCTTCGTTTTTGCGGGTGAGCGCGCGACGGCCGCTGGCGCTGACTTTCGGCGTGGAGCCGAACAGTTCGCCGATTTCGATCTTCAATCCGAGGACGATTTTCTGCAGCACGTCGAAAGTGGGGGACATCAGGCCGTTTTCGACCTTGGAGAGCGTGGAGCGGGAAACGCCGCAGAGGCGGCTGGCGGTTTCCAGCGTCAGATCCTGCGCCTGGCGGGCAGCGCGGACGCGGCGGCCGAGGTCGGTGGTGGACGGGTCGGCGGGTTTGGCGAGGCGGGTGTCCATAGGGCTTGATGCTTCGAATGCACGCTTTTGGGGGACGGTGTTGTTTCCGATAATAACATTGGGTGGGCAAGCGCCAGTTTCGTGGACAGTTGGGTCTCTGCCGGCGCGTTTGCCGGGCGTGCCTGGATGCCCCGCGCATGGGCTCGGCGACGAAGCGGTTGGGCAAGATTGGCGCGTGTTGAGCGCGCGCATGCTTTTCTCATCGGAAACTTGCCTTTGCGGACGAGGCGGAAGATTCGCTGAACCGTTGCGCTGCAGCGCGAAGTGCCGCACTCGGACTATCGAGCGGCCGTCTTCCCTTGCGGACGAGGTCCGCGCCGGGTGCCATCCACGGGTGAGCGAACGCGACCACGGTGGCGCCTGCTTCATACGCGTCGTCCGCGGCCAGTGCGATTGCGGCCAGGCACGCGTCGAGGGCACCCGCTTTGAACAGTGCCCAGACCTCGGGAAGGTGAACGACCTCCACTGACGCGTTATTTCCGCTTGCCTGCTCCACGAAGAGCTTCCGCGTGGATTCGACTGCGGATTCAGCGGCACACAACACCACGATTTTTCCGCCCGCTTCTGCTGCCGCTGCGGCCAATGCAATATCCGCTCTGACAATGGGCACCGGTGAATGCCCGATATCCGCCACGGCCGGCCCGAGCGTCGCGCAAGTCAGAATCACAGCGTCGGAATGGGCTGCCAGCGCGAGAAGACGCTGGTTTGTCTCGGCTTTCAACTCGCTTGAGAACGTCCCCGTCTGCGTGACCGCTTCGCGCAGGTCCGCTCTCACTTCATGGTGCAGATCTTCAGCCCGCATTCCAAGCGTTTTTGCCGCCTGCTCAAAGACTTGCCGGTTGCCGTCCATCGTGTGCAGAAACGAAATACGCATTGCCGTATGCCTCGGTGAAGTTGCGTGAATCAGATGCATCGTGTGATGCCGGTTGGTGGTTTTCACGCCGACGGGCTGCCCAATCGGTTCGCCTGCATTGTTGCAACCTCGTTGCCGGCCAACAAGGCAAGCTCTTCTACCGGTATCGCCGCTACCTCTCTGGGCGAGCAATGCGCGGCGATATAGCCGCTTTATGGTCCGTTGTTCCGCGCATTCGGAACGGCTGTTGAGCTATAAGATCCATCCGCGCCCATGCCAGCTGTCATTTACCTTGTATCCCGAACGTCGCCGGACGTCCGCAGACGTAGTAACGTATTGAAAATTTAACTTTTTGCCCCGTTACATTGATTCTTGAGACGCTTATGTCCACGGACGCAGACACAATCACCGATGAACAGATCGCTGCAATCGCCGATCGCATGGTCGAAGAAGGCAGAAGAGTTTCGCCAGTGACAATCTGGAAAGAGGTTCGCGGCGGTTCGCTGGTGGCGATAGTCGCGGCCCTGCAACGCTGGCGCGAAGCGCGGCAAGGCGAAACGCCTGCATTGCAGGTCCAGCCCGGCTTGCCGGAGGGTCTGGCCGAAACCGTGATGAGCGCGGCGGACAGGATCTGGTCCGCATCCCAACACGATGCGGAGCGGGCATTCAGTCAGCGTCTGGCCGCAGTGAACCAGGATCTCGAAGCGGCCGTCGCGGAACGGGACGAAGCGCTTGCCGAGTATCAGAAGATGATCGATGAAGTCGAAACGGGACGCCAGCGGGTCATCGCGCTGACGGACACGCTGAGCGCCTCGGAAAGTATTGCCCTGCGCCTCGAAGCGGAACTCGCGACCGTCACGGGCCGGGCCGAGGCGGCCGAGACGCACGTCGAGGAACTCGCGCAGCGTGCGTCGGCACAAGACGCGGATCTGGAAGCCATGAAGGCTTCGCTCGACAAGGAACGTCTGGCGCGCGAAGAGTCGGCCACGGCTCTCGCGAGCAAGAATGATGAAGTCGCTCAACTCACTCAGGAACGCGATCAGGCGCGGCACGAGATCGTAACGTTGAGCGATGTCTGCCACGCCAGAACAGAGGAAGTCACGCAATGGTCGCAAGAAGCACGCGCGGCCTCGTCGCGTGCCGAGCTGGCGGAGGCGCGCATCGAGGAGCTCGTGCAGCGTGCGGCGGTGGACCATGCCAATCTGGAAGCGATGAACGCATCGCTCGAAGCAGAACGCAAGGCCCGTGAAGAGTTGGCGGCGGTTGTTTCGAGCAAGACCGACGAACTGACGCGCGTCGTTCAGGAACGCGAACAGGCGCTGCAGCAAGTCACGACATTGGACGCCGCCTGTCGGGCGAACGCGCAGGAAGTGACGCGATGGTCGCAGGAAGCGAACGCTGCAACGTCACGCGCGCAAGCAGCCGAGGCGCGCATAGAAGAACTCGTGCAACGTGTGTCGTCGCAAGATGCCGGCCTCGAAGCGGCGAAGGCGTCGCTTGAAGAGGAACGCAAGGGTCATGAAGAGTTGGCGGCGGTTGTTTCGGGCAAGACCGACGAACTGACGCGTGTTACTCAGGAGCGCGATCAGGCGCTGCAGCAAGTCACGACATTGGACGCCGCCTGTCAGGCGAACGCGCAGGAAGTGACGCGATGGTCGCAGGAAGCGAATGCGGCCACGTCACGCGCGCAAGCAGCCGAGGTGCGTATAGAAGAACTCCTGCAGCATGCGACGTCGCAAGCTGCCGAGCAGCAAGCCACCGTCGCATTGCTGGACGAAGAGCGCAAGGCACGAGCGGAGTTGGCCACAGCTATATCAGGCAAGAGCGATGAATTAGCGCAAGCCGCTCAGGAACGCGATCAGGCGCAGCAGCAGATTGTTACCCTGAGCGACGCTCATCAAGCGAAATCGGAAGAAGCGATAAGGTTGTCGACGGAGCTAGGTGCAGCCTTGTCGCACGCGAAAGCCGCCGAGGTCCAGGCTAGCGGGAGCCTCGCGAAACTCGCGGCGCTGGAGGCTGAACTGGAGCAAGCGCGCGCTGCGCTCGCAGCGGAGCGCGAAGCGGCCGCCGCGCGGGCCGACCAAATGTCGGTTCATCTCAACGACCTGCAGCGCGTTACTCAGGAACTGGAAGAGACGCGTCAGCAGATCGCGACCATGAACGAGGCGAAGGCGGCCGCGAGCGCCGATCTGGCTCGGGTGTCGCAGGACGCGTCGGCGGCGAAGGAGCGCGCGGAGGCCGCCGAACAGCAGGTTGTGCAGTTGGAACAGCGTCTCGCGGCGCAAGCCGCAGCCATCGCGCAGCAGAATCAGCGTGCTCAGCAGGCCAGCGTTCGAGCCGACGAGGCTGAGCGCGCGGAGGAAGTCGCCGCGTTGCAACGGCAGATAGCGGCACAAGCCAGGGCCAACGCAAAAGCCCTCAGCGAGCTTCGCGCTACTGCCGAACAGTGGGTCGCGCATGCCAAGGACCTCAAGCAGCGGCTCGGTCTGGCAAGCGAGCGGATCCTGTTCATCGACGCACGCAGCACCGGCGAGGTGGCGCTCGTCAGGCGGCTTTCATCCGAACTGGAGCGGCTCAAGCCGGATCACGAGCTGATCGCCAGAGAGACACAGCAAAAACTGATCGGCGCGACGATGAGCCACCAGCTCGCGCAGAAAGGCTATCGCTATGATCCGGCTACGGCGGTGATGTCGAAGGTCACGGCCTGACCTCTGCGCCGGAAGATCAGACGCATGGTGAAGAAAAAAGGCGCGCATGCGATGCGCGCCTCGTCTGATGCATCCGCCGCTTATGGCGCGACCGGCTTGCCCGACGCGTCCTTCACCTTCTGCTTCCACTGCGCGCGGATTTCAGCCGTTACCGATTCCGGCAGCGAAATATAGTCGAGATCGTCGGCTGCCTTGCCGCCGTTCCTGAACGCCCAATCGAAGAACTTCAGCGTTTCGGCGCCTTGCGCTGCTTTGTCCTGCGTCGTATACAGCAGCACGAATGTTGCGCCGACCACGGGCCACGCGTTCTTGCCCGGCTCGTTCGTCAGGATCTGATAGAACGACTTCGACCAGTCGGCGCCCGCCGCTGCGGCCTTGAAGGTGTCGGTTGTCGGCTCGACTATGGTGCCCGAAGCATTTTTCATCGAGGCGTAGGTCATGTGGTTCTGCTTCGCATACGCCCATTCGACATAGCCTATCGCGCCCGGCAGGCGCTGAACGAATGCGGCGACGCCGTCGTTACCCTTGCCGCCAGTGCCGGTAGGCCAGTTCACCGTCGCGCCTTCGCCCACTTTGGATTTCCACTCCGGATTCACCTTGGACAGGTAGTTCGTCCAGATGAAGCTCGTACCCGAACCATCGGCACGGCGAACCACGGCAATGTCCGTATCCGGCAACTTGATCTTCGGGTTCAACGCGGCTATCTGGGGATCGTTCCACTTCTTGATCTTGCCCAGATAGATGTCGCCGAGTACTTCACCCGACAGCACCAGTTCGCCCGCCTTCAGTCCCGGCACGTTGATGGCAGGCACCACGCCGCCAACCACCGTGGGAAACTGGAACAGGCCGTCTTTGGCTAATTCGTCGTCTTTCAGCGGGGCGTCCGAGCCGGCGAAGTCCACCGTCTTGGCGAGGATCTGCTTGATGCCGCCCGACGAACCAATACCCTGATAATTGACTTTGCCGCCGCCCGTTTTCTGATAGGCGTCGGCCCACTTCGTGTAAATCGGCGCGGCAAAGGTGCTGCCCGCGCCGGTGATGTCTGCGGCGTGCGCGGCGCTGGCACACAACGCACATAGAATCAGCGTAAGTTGCTTGAGATTCATTTGAAACTCCTTGTGGCGATGAGGGCGCCTTTGATGGGCTGCAACTTAAGGGTGAAATATGACGTTCTCATGACCAGTCGAATTAAATGATTCGACTGCTGAAACTCGAAGATAAGCCAGATCGATGTGGCGACCGCGGCCTGATTAACCTTCTTCCGATTGGTCGCGATATGCTCGGGCCTTTGAATGCAGTTCGATCCGCGCGATGCCACGAGCCTGGAATCGCGCGGCGATCGTCACGGTTCCAATGTCGGCGGCAAATTGCCGGCCATGCCAATTCCCGTGCGGGAAGCAAACGCTGAATGACCTATGAAATCTGACCTGCTACTGCAAACCTACGGCGCGGACTCGTCCGGCATGGTCTGTGGCTTTCTCTTTTCGTCGATGCGCGCCGGGCGGCCTGTCGATGCGGATGAAGTCGTGGAATGGCTGCAGGCGCACGACGCGAATGGCCCGCCGAAGGAAAGTAGCGAGTTCCTCTGGCTTCACTTCAATCTGGCGCACAGTGCCAGCGAACGTTGGATGAGGACACAACTGGATTTGCCTGAGACTTTCTTCGACGCCTTGCGCGAGGGCTCGCACTCGACGCGTATCGAACATGCGGACGGCGCGTTGCGCGCGGTCGTGAACGACGTCATGTTCAATCTCGAGTTTATTCCCTCCGAGATCGCGACCCTGTGGATTTACGCGAATCAGCGGATCATCGTGACCGCGCGCCTCAAGCCACTGCGTTCGGTCGACCGATTGCGCGCATCGGTTCGGCAAGGAGAGGTATTCAGGTCTCCCGCGGAATTGCTGGTTCACCTGATGCGCGACCAGGCCGACCTGCTCGTGCAGATCGTCCGGCGCACCAGCGCCGACGTCGACCGGATCGAGGATCGATTCCTGTCGCAGCGGCCGACGCAGAACCGGATCGATCTGGGCGCCATGCGTCGTATGCTGACGCGCTTGCAACGCATGCTCGCGCCTGAACCCGGCGCGATCTTCCGGCTGCTGGCGAGGCCGCCGCGCTGGCTTCACTCAGAGGACGTACAGGATCTGCGCGAGTCGACGGAAGAGTTTTCTGTGGTTCTCTCGGATGTCGCCGGGTTGATCGAACGGGTCAGGCTGCTGCAGGAGGAGATCATTTCGCGGCTGGAAGAGCAGAACAATCGCACGCTGTTCACGCTGACACTGGTCACGGTTCTGGCTATGCCGATCAATATCGTGGCGGGCTTTTTCGGCATGAATGTGGGCGGTATTCCGCTCGCTGAAAACCGGCACGGTTTCTGGGTGATGGTGTTGCTCGTGGCCGGCTTCACGGGACTGGCCGGATGGTGGGCGTTTCGCCGGCGCAAGGAACGGTAGGGCAAGCCAACGGCGAGGCAGTGCGACCGGCTTCGGCATTCGCGGCCCTGTGTGCAGGTGCCGTTAGCTCAGTCAGAGCCGGAATGCTCGCTGGCCAGCATATCGCCGACAGCTCGCAACGAGGCGTCGGCGCTTTGCATGTGATGGCCTTTGAGGTACCTCAGATACGCGATCGCATCGTCTACCATGCCGCACTCACCGAGCCGATCCTTATGCACCAGAAGTAGCGATTCGCTCGAAACGATGTCGTTGAGTTTTCCCAACTCATCCTGCATTTGCGTGAGCTCGACGATGCCGATTCCATTTCCGCTATCGATCAGAGGCGCGAAGAACTCCAGCAGATAACGCACCTTCTTCGCCGCGATCCGGACTTCGTGAAACTCGGCGTATCCGGCGTGCTGATCCCTGAGCAGCCGCTTCATCCGTTTTCGCAGCGCTTTCTTCGCCGTTGCGATACGGTCCGCGGCGAATCCCACAAGCGGTTCGTCAAACGGGCGGGCCTCCAGTTGCAGCATCACGTCCGCGATTCCCTGCGCCAATAGGGCTTCGACGTTCGCGGCGGCTATTGTTGTGCGACTGTGCAGAAGCGCGTCGCCGCGCAGCAGATCCACACGTTCGATGAGCGCCGCAAAAGAGTGCGGCATCTGCGCGTCATCCGCCAGTAAGTGCTTCAGGATATCCCAGTCACGTGTCTGGCCGGCCGAGTCAGCCAGGGCCTTGAATTCGCGTCGCTGCCGTCTTGCCTGCGATCCGTCGATCAGCGGATCGTAAGCCCACCATAGCGAGCGCAGACGACGCAGCACCACGCGAAGCTTGTGAAGGCTTTCCGGATCGGCGCTCACGCACAGTGTGCCGACGCGTTGCGCCACCGTCGCGACCATTGGCGTGACCAGTGTCGAGAAGGCCGCAGCCGGCGACATGTTGGCCGAAACCGTGCTGGTGCGTCTGCCGGCATTGTCCGAAGTCCGCTCCTGTGTAGAGGCGACGTCACGCATGGGGGGTGCCCCTATGTGGTTCGTCAAGCGTTAGGGGCGGATTTCGGTTGATAGAAGGCGCCGTCGCGGAGCATCGCGAACAGCACGTCGCAGCGTCGTCTGGCAAGAGCAATGAGCGCCTGATTGTGGCGCTTGCCCTGCTGGACCTTGCGAGCGTAGTAGTCCCTTGAGACCGGGTCCCGCAACGCGGCAAAGGCAGAGAGGAAGAGCGCTCTCTTGAGCACCTTGTTGCCCCGCCTGGATGGATGTTCGCCCCGGATGGACGAACCCGAGCGTCGTGTGACCGGGGCGAGGCCGGCATAGGCGGCAAGATGGGCGGCTGAAGCAAAGGCTTTGTGAGCGACTTCAGTGAGGAGTCTGGCGGCGGTCCTGACGCCGACTCCCGGCATGCTGGTCAGGACCGGCCAAAGAGGGTGTGCGTGCACTAGGCGTTCAACTTCGCTGGCAACCTCGTCGCGTTGTTTGCGCAAAGACGCGAGTTGTTGGGCCAGACGCGGCATGACGATGGTTGCTGCCTGCGTACCGGGTACGATCACAGCCTGTTCGCTGAGCGCCTGAACGATTTCGGTAGCAAGGCTTTTGCCCATGCGAGGTGCAAGTTTGGTGAGGCGGTTGGCGAGTGTTTTCTCGCTGGTCGCGGCAAGCTCGGCGGGCGACGGGTACCGCTCAAGCAGATCGAGCACGGCCGGGTGGTCGAGGCGCGGCCCCAGAACCCGTTCCAGCGCGGGATGAATCTGGGTAAGCAGGCCGCGAATGCGGTTGCTGGTCTGCGTGATCTGTGCGGCGAGATCGTCGTCGAAGCCGCACAGCATGGTGAGTTCGGCGAGTGGTTCGTCAGCCAGTCGAAGTGACCGCAGCGTATGCGGCATTGAGCGAGCGGCTTCAGCAATGATGGCGGCATCGCGGGCATCGGTCTTGGCTTCACCAGCGTGCAGGTCAGCGATGCGGCGCATAGCCAGACCCGGTAGATATGCGACCAGAACACCTTCATCACGGGCGACTGCCACGGGCAACGCGCCGATGGTGGCGGGCTGATCGACGACGAACAGGAGTTGGCCGTGCGTCTTGAGTTCGGTGATGAGGGCGCGCAGCTTGGCCTCATCGTTGGGCAGCGCCTTGTTGTAAAGGCGCTTTCCGGTCCGATCGAGGGCGACGGCGTGATGATGGCCTTTGCCGACATCGACGCCGACGAATACATCGACAGAGCTATGTTGTTGGTTTTCTTGCATCGAAGGCTTTGCAGGTTGAACGGTTTGGCCTGCAACATCGGTGGCAAGTCTCGGCATCCACGTTACGGACGGCCTCAAGATATCCTGGCCGAGCCCCTATTAGCGATCACCAGCCACCCACCAGGCCCGGTGACAACACCCCCCGGATCATGACTGCGACTGGGGGCGGGAATCATGCCGGGCCTGGCTGGCCAAATCCTCCATTATCGAGGAGTGAAGATAGTAACGGGGTGGAGTTCATCGGCTCGAGTTGCGTGAGTCCCAAAGCGGACGGAAGTGAGGTGAACGTAAGGTGGCGCGCGTCAGACGCGCCTCGCAAATTGCGATATCAATCCTACAACGTATCAATTTTCACGACCATGCCGGCACTGTGCGGGAAGTAATGCGGCCATGATAGAGCGATTCAATTTGCGTCCTGATGCACAGCGTCCTGTAATGGGGAGAGTTGGTTTTTCAGCGCTGTGCTTGCCCCTGTTTCCAGTTGGCATGTTGCAGCGCGACGGCAAACAGGTGGAAAGAGAAAATCCAATAAAGTCCGCCAGCAAATAGTTTCTTCACGCCACGCGTCGTTACTCGACGAGCTTCACTTCATGAGCTTCAACAACAAACTGAAAAGTGAGGTCTTTCGTGAGCTATACACAAACACTGTTGACCGGTGTGGTCGGCGCTCTATTGGCGGTCACGGCGCACGGCGCCGACATTGCCGGCGCCGGCAGCACCTTCGCCGCGCCGATTTATACGAAATGGGCCGGCGCATACCAGCAGGCAGGCGGCGGCGCGGTGAGCTATCGCGCTGTCGGGTCGACCGAAGGCGTGAAGGAAATCATGGAGAGCCAGGTCGATTTCGCCGGGTCGGACGCGCCGTTGAGCGACGACGAACTTGCCAGGAACGGCTTGCTCCAGTTTCCAATGGTGATCGGCGGGGTCGTGCCGGTCGTCAATCTGCCCGGTATCAAGCCCGGTGAGTTGATTCTCTCCGGGCGTGTGCTCGCGGATATCTACCTGGGCAAAATCATCAACTGGGACGCGCCGGCCATTGCCGCCATCAATCCCAGGATCAAGCTGCCGGATACGCCTATCGCCGTTGTCCGCCGCCTTGACGGTTCCGGTACCACGCTGATCTGGACGCACTATCTCGCGCAGGCCAATTCTGAATGGAAGAGCCGGATCGGCGAAGGGACTTCGGTGCGCTGGCCACGCGGTATAGGCGGAAGAGGTAATGAAGGGGTGGCCACTTTCGTCCAGCATTTGCCAGGTGCGATCGGCTACGTTGCGTGGGATTTCACGAAGCAGAACCATATGTCGTACACGGCGATGGAAAATGCCTCGGGTGCCGTGGTTCAGCCTGGACCGGAGACATTCAAGGCGGCCGCCGCGAGCGCGGACTGGTCCAGATCTCTTTTCCCAATCCTGACCAATGAGCCGGGCGCGAACGCGTGGCCTGTGGTCGGTGCGACATATGTACTGCTTCACAGTACGCAGAACAAACCGGAGCGCGGCGAGGCGACACTGAAGTTCCTGGAGTGGGCGCTGACCAACGGCGACCAGGCTGCGGAGGATCTGGACTATGTGCCGCTGCCGCCGCCGGTGGTGAGCGAAATTCGCACGCAGTTGCATGCGCGGGTGAAGAATCCGTCGGGTAAGGCAATTGCCGGCGAATGAGTTCAGCTTTTCATCGCTCAAAGAGTTACGCGCTGGCGAGTGCGCGCGCTCAAGCGCCGGCGGACGCCTCCAGTTCCGCAAGCCGTTTGCGCAGCAGGCGATCTTCCTGAAAGCGGCTGGTTTCGTCGCGGATCACGGCGACGATACCGGTGAGTTCATTGTCCGGCGAATGCAGCAACGCCACCGTGAAGGCAATCGACATGGACCGCCCGTCCTTATGCACGGAGGGAACACGCAGCACATCGTTGCCGTAGCGGGTTTCGCCGGTTGTCATGGTCTTGTGATAGCCGTCCCAATGGCGGCCGCGCAGCCGCTCCGGAATGATCAGGTCCAGCGAATTGCCGAGCGCCTCGTCTTGCGTAAAGCCGAACATGCGCTCGGCCGCGGGGTTCCAGAATGTGATGCTGCCCTGGGAATCCGAAATGATGATCGCGTCGCCGATTGCGTTGGCAAGTTGCTGGAAGTCGATCGCATTTTGCATGGCGCTCCCCGGATGTGAAAACACGGATGTATGAACAGGATACGGCGCCGCAGGGGACGCCGTATCCGCCAGGCCCGAGCCGATTGCCGGGCCTGTCTCGCACCATTAAACTGCCTTGACTTCGCGCAGGTTGAAGATTTGCTGCTGGCTGTAGCCAAGGCTCGCCAGCACCTCGTCGGTGTGTTCGCCGAGCAGCGGCGACGCGGTGACTTCCGGCTTCAGATCCGAAAACTTGATCGGGCTGCCGACAGTCAGATACGTGCCGCGTTTCTTGTGCGGTACTTCGACGATCGTGCCGCTCGCGCGCAACGACGGATCGTTGGCCAGTTCCTTCATGGTCAGCACCGGTGCGCACGGAATGTCGAACTTGCGCAAGATGTCGACCGCTTCGAACTTGGTTTTGTCCGCGAGCCAGGTTTCGATGGTCTGGAAGATATCGAAGATATGCGGTTGACGCGCTTCCGCAGTCTTGTAGGCCGGGTCGTCGATCCACTCGGGCTTGCCGAGCGCCTTGCAGATGGGCTCCCACGCATGGCCCTGAATCGTGAAGTAGATGTAGGCGTTCGGATCCGTTTCCCAGCCTTTGCATTTGAGCACCCAACCCGGCTGGCCGCCGCCGCCTGCATTGCCGCCGCGCGGTACCACGTCGCTGAATTCGCCGTGCGGATATTGCGGATACTCCTCGAGATAGCCAACGCGTTCCAGCCGCTGCTGGTCACGAAGCTTCACGCGGCACAGATTCAGCACGCTGTCCTGCATGGACACTGCGACCTTCTGGCCTTTGCCGGTTTTGTCGCGACCGAGCAGCGCGGTCAGAATGCCGATGGCCAGATGCATACCGGTATTGCTGTCGCCGAGCGCGGCGGCGCTGATGGTGGGCGGACCGTCCCAGAAGCCGGTGGTGGAGGCCGCACCGCCCGCGCATTGCGCCACGTTTTCGTAGACCTTCAGGTCGTCGTAGTGGTGGCCGTCGCTGAAGCCTTTCACCGAGGCGACGATCATCTTCGGATTGAGTTCATTCAGCCGTTCCCACGAAAAGCCCATGCGGTCCAACGCGCCCGGGCCGAAATTCTCCACCAGCACGTCGGATTCGCGAATCAGCTTTTCGAGTACTTCCTTGCCTTCGGGTTTTTTTGTGTCCAACGTCAGCGATTTCTTGTTGCTGTTGAGCATCGTGAAGTACAACGCGTCGGCGTCGGGAATATCGCGCAACTGGTTGCGCGTCACGTCGCCCGAACCCGGCCGTTCAACCTTGATGACGTCCGCGCCGAACCAGGCGAGCAACTGGGTGCATGCAGGGCCGGCTTGAACATGGGTGAAGTCGATGATCCGGATGCCTTCGAGAGGTTTGGTCATGTTGGTAACTCCGTGGTTGCACTGATTACTTTTTCATCGCCGCGCTTTGCGGATTCAGATTGGTCAGCCGGCCGCTTTCGGTGCCCGCCGCTTCGTCGATCACTGCGTTGATCAGGCTCGGCTTGCCCGACGCGATCGCTTCGCGCAGCGCTTTCGTCAGTTCTTCCGGCGTGCTCGCGTGATAGCCGATTCCGCCGAATGCCTCGATCATCCTGTCGTAGCGCGCGCCCTTCACGAATACGGTCGGCGCGACGTCCTTGCCGCCGGTCGGGTTCACGTCGGTGCCGCGATACACGCCGTTGTTGTTGAAAACGATCGTGCAAACCGGCAAGTCGTAACGGCAGATGGTTTCGAGTTCCATGCCGCTGAAGCCGAATGCGCTGTCCCCTTCGATCGCGACGACCGGTTTGCCGCTCGTCACCGCCGCGCCGATCGCGAAGCCCATGCCGATGCCCATGATTCCCCATGTGCCCGAATCGAAGCGTTTGCGCGGTTCATACATGTCGATGATGCTGCGCGCGTAGTCGAGCGTGTTCGCGCCTTCGTTGACGACATTGATATCCGGGCGGGTTTTCAGCACGTCGCGGATCGCGCGCAGCGCGCTGTGGAAGTTCATCGGCGACGGATTCTTGTCGAGCGTCGCCGCCATCTTCGCGAGATTCCTGTTCTTACGTTCGGAGATCGCACTGGTCCATTCGGCGTCCGGCTTCGTGAAGCCTGCCTCGATGCCGGCGCGAAGCGCCGCCACGCACGAGCCGATATCGCCGATCACCGGCGCGGCAATCGCCACGTTGCTGTCGATTTCGGTTGGCGAGATGTCGACCTGGACGAACTTCTTCGGCTCCGCGCCCCACGTTTTACCCTTGCCGTGCGAGAGCAGCCAGTTCAGGCGTGCACCGATCAGCACGACAACGTCGGCTTCCTGCAGCACGAACGAACGCGCCGCCGAGGCTGATTGCTCGTGCGTATCGGGCAGCAGGCCTTTGGCCATCGACATGGGCAGATACGGAATGCCGCTCTGTTCGACGAACGCGCGAATCTCCGCGTCGGCCTGCGCGTACGCGGCGCCCTTGCCGAGCAGAATCAGCGGCCGTTTGGCGCTCTTCAGCACATCGATTGCGCGCTTCACCGATTCCGGCGCCGGCAACTGGCGCGGTGCCGCGTCGATCACCCGTACCAGCGACTGCTGCGCTTTCACGGCGTCCAGCGTTTGCGCGAGCAGTTTCGCGGGCAGGTCCAGATACACGCCGCCAGGACGCCCCGACACGGCGGCGCGAATCGCCCGCGCCACGCCGATGCCGATGTCTTCGGCATGCAGCACGCGATATGCTGCCTTGGCGTAGGGCCTAGCCGCATTCAACTGATCCATCTCTTCGTAGTCGCCCTGTTGCAGATCGACGATTTCGCGCTCGCTGGAGCCGCTGATCAGGATCATCGGGAAGCAGTTGGTGGTCGCGTTGGCGAGGGCGGTCAGGCCGTTCAGAAAGCCCGGTGCCGATACCGTCAGGCAGATCCCCGGCTTTTGCGTCATGTAACCGGAAATGGCCGCGGCGTTGCCTGCGTGCTGCTCATGGCGAAAACCGATGAAACGCATTCCTTGCGCCTGTGCTAGCCGCGCCAGATCGGTGATCGGAATGCCGACCAGTCCGAAAATGGTGTTGATGTCGTTCAGTTTCAGCGCGTCGATGACGAGGTGGAATCCGTCGGTCGTTTCGGTCGCCTGTTGTTTCAACGTATCGTCTGTTGTGGGCTGGTCGGCTTCTGCCATGACATCTCTCCTTGTTGACGGGGCGTTATGGGGTGGGTCGCGAGTTGGGCGCTCGCGTTGTCAGTCATTCGGGCGAGCCGCCGGAGGACGGCTGCAATCGCGCTTCAGCGATCACCACGCTGGCTGGCGCGCCCGAGTTTTCGATCCAGCGCTTTCTCATGGGGGCGAGGATGAACTTCGCGGAAACGGCTGCCGCGATCGACACCACAGCAGCCGCGATGAACACCGTGCTCCACCCGCCATTCGCGGACAGTACTGATGCAAGCGGTACCAGCATCGAAGCGGTGCCCTTCGCGGTATAAAGCGTGCCGGCATTGGCTGCCGCGTATTTACTGCCGAACGTGTCAGCGCAGGTGGCGGGAAAGATCGAGAAGATCTCGCCCCAGCACAGGAAGACGGCAGCCGCGAAGAACATGAATGCATACGGGTTGTGGCCGAACTGCATGAGTCCCAGCAACGCGACGCCTTCGCCGAGAAAAATCATGAACATCGTGTTCTCGCGGCCTATGCGGTCCGACAGAAAACCGCACAGGGGACGGGTGAAGCCGTTGCAGAGGTTGTCGATCGACAGCGTCATGGTGAGCAGCGGCAACGTGATGCCCATGAGATTCACCGGCAGTTTGGCAAAGCCGTATTCCTTAGCAATTGGCCCAAGCTGCGCGGTCGCGATGATGCCGCCGGCCGCGACGAACACGAACATCAGATACAGCACCCAGAAGAGCGGCGAACGGATCATCTCGCCGGGCGTGTAGTCGATCTTGCTTGCAACCACGCGTTTAGCGACGACTGCGGCGGTGGGCGGCTTTGGCCGTATCAGCATGGTGGCGAGCAGCAGGATGCAGACGCCCTGGAAAATGCCGAAGAACATGAACGTGTGCTGATAGCCGGAACGCTGGATCATGTCGGCGATCGGAATCACGGTGACGGCCGCGCCGGCGCCGAAACCTGCCGCAGTCAAGCCCGCCGCGAGACCGCGTTTGTCCGGAAACCATTTGAGCGCTGTACCCACGCACGTGCCATACACGCAGCCCGCCCCGATACCGGCGATGACCGCCGCAACGTACAGCGCGGCCAGACTGCTGGCATGCGCGTCGATGATCCAGCCGAGCGCCGCGCACAGTGAACCGCCGATCACGACGGGGCGCGGCCCGAACCTGTCCACGAGCCAACCTTCCACGGGCACGAGCCAGGTTTCGGTAACGATGAAAATCGTGAACGCGCTCTGGATCGCCGCTTGTCCCCAATGGTGGGCGTTGTCCATCGGAACGACGAACAGCGTCCATGCATATTGCAGATTCGCGACGAGCCCCATGCAGACGATACCGATAGCCAGTTGGAACCAGCGGTGATGTGTAAACGCGGTACGGCCTGTTTCCGAAACACCGGAATGTCCCATGTCTGCGTCTCCTGTCTCTTCCGTCGCGCTCGAGCGGCACGCTGGACTTACATGATCGAATCGCTTCGTCGCCGGTTTGTTGTGCTGGCAACGAAGCGCCAATGGTCGGCCAGAAGGGGCTGCCCTGACGAAAAACCTTTAACCGGAGGTGCAGCACGTCTGAGGGGATGCTGCGCGAGAACAGCAATAAGGGAAAGTTAAAACATTTTATGGTTCGCATTAGGCATTCCTAATGGATGGGGCGCGGGCCTTGTCCATCGGGCCTTGAGAGGCGTAGCCCGCTCTGTCGCGGAGCAGATTGCGTCGCTGTCACGGTGGTTGGGGTAAACCAATATATAAACAACAGGCTATTGTTTTTTGAAAAAACTTTAACTGTTGTTTATTTATGCGCGCTTCTATTCTTGGTCGTGCCACCTGTCTGAAGGAGATGACCATGAATCACGCCCAACTCAACGCTGGCGACAGCGTGCATGATGCTGAGATCGACGCACAACTATGCGCATACAACGCCGCGTTCGACGAACTCGGCTTGCGGTTTCGCTGGGATGCCCAGACGCTGACGTCGCTGGCCGTGATCGACGGCGAACGGGCACAGATCGCCGCGTATATCGAATCGCACCACCCGCATCTGCTGAAGGCCTATAGCGCCGAGTTTCTGAGCCAGGCCATTCTGGACAGGAAAAGCGCGCGTTATCCGGCGCCTTTGCCACGACGTGTCGGTAGTGCGTCGCTCTCGACACACGCGGTACGTCAGTCGGGGACGAGTAGCCGGCGCGAGCGCGTTTCGTACGACATAGAACTGCCGGCACTGGCGGGCGTGTAGGAGCGATGTACCGCTTGCACGCGTTCCGGCTATTGGCTGTACGCAAGTCCGGCACCCAAGATCGGGATTGCAGATCTTGTCGTGCCGGAGTGAAGCAGAACTTCGGAATGAACTCAGGTCCCGTGCATGCAGTTACGGCACGAGACCTGAAAGCGCAGCATTCAGCTGCCGAAGTACGGCGTGCAGAAGCTGACCGGACCGACGCAAGTCGAATGCATCGCCACACGTGCCGGTCCGCCTGACGACGAACTGCCGTTTTGCGTCACGCCGCCATAGCCTTGCGTAGCCAGTTGTTGACTGGTTTGTGCGGCTACCTTCGCCTCCGCAGCCTGGATGTCGGTCGGATAGTTGGCGTCGTTGCCTTGGGCCGGGTTATAGCCTGCCTGTTCGAGCTTGACCAGATCGCTGCGAACTTCCGCGCGCGTTACCGGACCATTCGATTGTGCGAACGCGAACACCGGAGCGGACAACGCGCTTGCGGCGAGGACGAGATAGACAAGAGCTTTTTTCATGATCGATACTCCTAAATAAATGAGAAGTTTAATTGGCGAAGATCTGGCGAAAATACGTGCGGCTGCGTATCGGGCAGTCGCCGGAGAAAGGCGCCCCCGGCTTCTTGCGTGAGCGTCTGGGATCTATATTGCGACTTTCAAGGTGACGTGACGCCCACCGGTTGATTACAAGATTGACAGAAAGCGCCATAGCGTTGTCTGGTGGGTGAAAACTCCGCGCGAACTATTGCTGCTTGCGCAGTGCATCGCGAAACTGCGCGAGACGCTCCTGATACTGCTCCGCTTCGCCATAAGCCAAAAATCGTTCATACCTTGCATGCGTGCCTAACACCTTGCGAGCGTGTTTGATAGGACACCAATACTGTTCCGTGCGCGCGGCAATTTCCGACGCGTATGCGATGAGGCCATTCGCATATTCACAATATGCGCAATGGAATCGCTCCATGAAGTTGAGATAGTGCAGTTGCCAGCGGTCCATCACGATATAGTCCGCCCGCTTGACCTTTGCGATGCCGTAGATCGGGAAACAGATTGCCTGATAGATGGAGATGCAAAGATCCAGAAATACCAAGGGGAAAACGAGCCCGTAGACGAACGGCGCCGCCAGGAAATTTTGCGGCCGGCTGGAGAGAATCCAGCGGACGATGCCCACTTTCAATTCCCGATGAGCCTTGCCGACCGCTTTGTCGAATTCGACATGTTTGCCGGTGATTCGATAGAACAGTTTGACTTCCCGTTGATGAAGTTCCGCTTGCAGTTCCGACTCGAGCACGCTGATCTGATTCAGGAGATGCTTTATCCGCTCTTCCACGTGAACTCCGTTTAGTTTGGACGAGAACCAGGCGCGGGATAAACAGCTGACCGCAGCCTATGCCGGAGCCAACTGCGAGCGCCTCAACCGCCGCTTCCACCAGACTGTGCCGCCTGGACGGCCTTGACCCGATCGGCCTGCGCTTTGGCGACCTCGCGGTCGCGAGCCTTGTTTGCCGCGCGTACCCTCGCGCGGTAAGCCTCATTCGCGGCGCGGATCTCGCTTCGCATCTGCACGATGTTGTCGCCGGGTTGAGCGCCGTCTGCGCCGGACGGTGCGGTATTCTGGGCCCAAACCTGGGTCGTGCCGACTGTTGCCAGCGCAATCAGGAGGGCTGGGAAAATCCTTTTCATGCTGTTACCTCCAGAAGTTCAAGGTGTCGAAGAGATCCATGCGCTGCGACGCGAATTGACCGCCATTGCCGGCCGCCCGGCGGCCCCGATTTGCGAACAATGGCATGCAGCAGACAGCGCAGACAGTCAAGCGACGTCATCACTGTCTATTTGGCGCCTTGAGTACTGGAGGCTGTTGACCAGGATCAACTGGTTTGACATGGGTCGTACGATCGGAGCGCGAATCGGGCACATCTGAACGATGGCGTCGATTCCAGCCGGTCCTGCGCGGTCGCTAAAGTGCGCGTTGCATGCGCGCTGCGACAGCCTTTAAAACCGGCAGGAACTTCTCCTCCAGGGTCTCCACGCTGACCCGTCCGGAAAACACGCTCACGCTGACCGCGGCCTCGATCGCACCGCTGCGATTCCTCACCGGCACCGCCATTGCGGACATGCCAATTTCGAGTTCCTCGTTGCTGATCGCATAACCGTTTTGCGCAGCGGCCGCGATGGCCCGCAATACGGTCTCTGTGGTTGCGAGCGTGCGTGTTGTCAGATGCTTCATGGGCGTCGCGTCGAGATGACGGCGAATCTCCTCCTCCGACAAACCCGACAGCAGAACGCGGCCGGTGGCCGAACAATAGGCCGGCAGTCTGCCGCCGAGCTTCACGCCGGTCGACACGATTCTCACCGCCTCCGCACGCGCGATGAATACCGAGTAGCCCTCGTCCAGCACCGCCAGCGAGACCGATTCCTGCAATTCGTCACGCGCGCTGGTGAGAAGCGGTTGCGCGATCTGCGTCAGCGACGACGTGCTGAGGTACGCGCTGCCCAGTCTGAGCATGCGCGGCAGTGGTGTGAAGAACTTGCCGTCGTGCGCGAGATAGCCGAGATCGACCAGCGTGAGCAGGCAGCGGCGCGCGGCCGGCCGGCTGAGGTCCGCGAGATGCGCGGCGTCGGAAACGGTCATGCGTGCGGTCGACGCTCCGAATGCCTCGATGATCGCCAATCCCTTGGCGAGGCCCGCCATCCCTTCTTTCGCACGTGCCTTACCGCTCGGATCAGCACTTTCTTCAGGCGTCAACTCGCCTTCCTGCCCGTTGACAGGTTCTTTGACCGATGTCATATTGGATTCAAATATCGAACAACGTACGGTATTCGAACACATTCGAACCCGTCTGTCAACCTGGCGCGACACGCGAAGAGCGGTCCACAACGGATCCAGGCGGCGTTGGAACGGTCCCCGCAATACATGGAGCGAGCAACTTGAACATCATTCCCATCATGCGGGCGCGGCGCGCCAGCATCACCTGGCCGTCCGAGGGCCTGACGCGCGTGCCCTACGCGCTGTTTCAGGACGAAGGCGTGTACGCCGACGAACAGGACGCGATCTTCCGCGGCCCGAACTGGAGCTACCTGTGCCTTGAAGCTGAAGTGCCGAATCAGGGCGACTTTCGCAGCACTTTCGTAGGCGACGCCCCGGTGGTCGTCACGCGCGACACCGACGGCGAAATCTATGCGTTCGAGAATCGCTGCGCGCATCGCGGCGCGATGGTCTGCCTCGAAGACCAGGGCAATGCCAGAGATTTCAGTTGCGTCTATCACGCATGGACCTACAGCCTGCAAGGCGATCTGGTAGGCGTCGCGTTCAAGGACGGCATTGACGGCAAGGGCGGCATGAAGCCGGATTTCTGCACCGGCGATCACGGATTGCGCAAGCTGCGTGTCGCGACGCTGCATGGCCTCGTGTTCGGCAGCTTTTCCGACGACGTCCCGCCGCTCGACGAGTACCTCGGCGAAGAAATCGTCGAACGTATCGCGCGCGTGCTGGAGAACCGCAAGCCGGTCGTGCTCGGGCGATTCACGCAAATGCTGCCGAACAACTGGAAGCTCTACTTCGAGAACGTCAAGGACTCCTACCACGCCAGCATTCTGCATCTGTTTTTCACGACGTTTCAGCTGAACCGCCTGTCGCAGCGCGGCGGCATCATCGTCGATCCGAGCGGTGGTCATCACGTGAGCTACTCGGCTGTCGACCATGCCGCTGAAGCCGCGGCACAACGGAAAGCCACCAGCGACTACGCGGATCAGAAAATCCGTTCGGAAAGCGAGCATCGTCTCGAAGACACTTCCGTGCTCGCCGGCGTGGACGAGTTCGGGGACGGCGTCACGCTGCAGATTCTTTCGGTGTTTCCCGGCTTCGTGCTCCAGCAGATCCAGAACGCGATCGCGGTCCGCCAGATTCTGCCGCGCGGGACGCAGCAAACCGAATTGAACTGGACCTACCTCGGCTTCGAAGACGACACACCGGAATTGCGCGAAATGCGCCTGCGCCAGTCGAACCTGGTCGGACCCGCGGGTTACGTGTCGATGGAAGACGGATGCGTCGGCGGCTTCGTGCAACGCGGCATCGAAGGCGCGGGCGACGGCCGCTCCGTGATCGAAATGGGCGGCGATAGCGCCGAAAGCAGCGCGAGCCGGGTGACGGAAGCGTCGATTCGCGGCTTCTGGAAAGCCTACCGCAACGCAATGGGATACTGAGAATGGCGCAAGACATCTATCAACTGATTGCCCGCGCGCAGGCCGACTACGTGCGCTGCATCGACGACGGCGATCTCGCGCAATGGCCGGACTTCTTCACCGATGCGTGCGTCTACAGGGTGACGACCGCCGACAATTACAGGCGCGGCCTCACGGGCAGCATGATCTATGCGGCTTCGCGCGGCATGCTGGTCGACCGGATTGCCTCGCTGCGCGGCGCCAACATTTACGAACGCCACAGTTATCGGCATCTGCTCGGGCAGCCCAGCGTCATCAGCGCGGCAGAGCGGGAGGCTCGCAGCGAGACCTCGTTCATGGTGGCGCGGATCATGCGCGACGGCTCGACCAGCCTGTTCGCCACCGGCCGCTATTGCGACGTGTACGCCGTGGAGGAGAACGGCGTGAGGCTGCGTGAACGGATCGTGGTGTGCGACAGCTCGCGCATCGACACGTTGCTGGCGTTGCCGCTATGAGCCGCACCCGTGACCGCGCGATGACTGTCGCGCTGGCGATCGGCGACCCCAACGGCATCGGTCCGGAAATCGCGGTCAAGGCTGCCGCCCAGATGGCGCGCGACGAACGCAGCGAACATGGCGGCCACGCTGTGCACTCGCAGCCGCGCATCGTCCTGTTTGGCGACGCGTTTGTGATCCGGCGCTACGCTCGCCAGTGTTGTCCCGAACTCATGCTTCGCCTCGTGCAACTGGACGATCTGCCGTCTGCCGAGCCCAACGCAATCGATATGGTCGACGTCGCGTCGCTGCCTGCCGAAGCGTTTGTGCCAGGCGAGGTCGCGGCCGCCGCGGGCACGGCAACGCTCGCCTACGTGAGCGCCGCGCTTCGTGCCGCGCGCGCGGGCCAGGTGGACGCCGTGATTGCCTGTCCGCATTCGGAGACCGCGATCAATGCGTCGGGCGTGCGCTTCGCCGGTTATCCGGGCTTCGTGGCGCACGAAATGGGCATGCCGGCTGAGGACGTCTATCTGCTGTTGATCGGCGGCGGCCTGCGCATCGTTCATGCGACGCTGCACGAAGGCATTGCTTCGGCACTCGCGCGGCTCGATCAGCGCCACGTCGAACGCGCCGCGCGGGCGGCGGTGCAGGCACTGCAATTGATGGGCATCGCGCATCCCGTGGTCGGACTGATGGGCATCAATCCGCATGCGGGCGAGGGCGGTCTTTTCGGCCGTGACGACATCGATATTACCGAGCCGGTCGCGCGCAAGTTGCGTGATGACGGCATGACGGTTATCGGTCCGCAAGGCGCCGATCTATTGCTCACCAATCCCGACATCGACGTGTTTGTGGCGATGTATCACGACCAGGGCCACATTCCCGTCAAGCTGCGCGCCGGCCGCCATAGCGCCGCGCTGTCGATCGGCGCGGGCGTGCTGTTTTCGAGCGTCGGGCACGGCAGCGGTTTCGACATTGCCGGCACCTTGCTCGCGGATCCCGCGCCGCTGCTCGGCGCGATCCGTCTGGTCACAACTGGAACCGTGCTCGCTCCACTGGCTGAGTGACGCGTTCCAACGCTTTTCGAGGTCACATTTTGGACTACCAGATTTCCGTCGCGGACAGCGATATCGCTTTCCATTGCGAGGCAGGCGAAACGGTGCTCGACGCCGCCGAGCGCTCGGGCTACAGCGTGCCGTATTCATGCCGCAAGGGTGTGTGTTCGACCTGTGAAGGCGGCGTGGTGGCCGGCGCGGGCCGTTCGTCGGTGCAGGGCGATGTGCAGGGGCCTGCCGGGCATGTGCTGCTGTGCTGCCTGCGGCCGTCTTCGGACATGACGATCGCGCCGCGCAAGATCGACAGGCGCGAGCCGGTGGTGCGCAAGACGCTCGACATGTCCGTCTACCGCATCACGCAGCCGGCCGCGGACGTGAGCATCGTGCAATTGCGTCTGCCTACCGGCGTGCGTGCGAAGTTTCGCGCCGGCCAGTATTTGCAGATCGAACTGGAAGACGGCAGCCGCCGTAACTACTCGATGGCGAATCCGCCTCACGAAAGCGACAGCATCCAGCTTCACGTGCGCCATGTGCCGGGCGGCAGATTCTCCGAAGGCATGCTGCGGCGCCTGGACAAAGGCCACAAGCTGCGAGTGGAGTTGCCGTTCGGCGAATTCTCGCTGCAGGACGACTCGACGAAACCCGTCATTCTGCTTGCTACCGGCACGGGCTTCGCGCCCGTCAAGTCGATCGTTGAGGACGCAATCAAACGCAGGCTCGACCGTCCGCTGACTTTGTACTGGGGCGCGCGTCGCGCTGAAGACCTGTATCTCGCCGAGCTGGCGCAGAAGTGGCACGACAGCGGCAAGCTGAAATTCGTACCCGTGCTCTCCGAGCCGAACGCGGACTGGAACGGCCGCCGCGGCTTCGTTCACGAGACGGTACTCGAAGATTTCGGCTCGCTCGACGGCTATCAGGTCTACGCGTGCGGCAACCCGGCCATGACGACGGCAGCCCACGAGTCGTTCCTGAAAGCCGGCTTGCCCGACGACGATTTCTTCAGCGACGCCTTTGTGCACACCGACACAGCGCCGGCAATGACGTAGCGCCTTCCTAAAACAATCACAGGAGACAAACACCGTGGCATCCCCCCTCATCGACGTAGTCGAGGTTATCGAACGCCAGAAGGTCGGCATAGGCCAGTGCCTCGTGGTGCTGCTATGCGCGCTACTGATGTTTCTCGACGGCTTCGACACGCAGGCCATCAGCTACATCGTGCCGGCGCTTTCAAAGGACTGGCATTTGCCGCGCGAGGTTCTCGGCTCGATCTTTTCCGCCGCGCTCGTCGGGCTGATGGTCGGCTACCTTGCGATCGCGCCGTTGTCCGCGCGCTTCGGCCATAAACGCATGATGCTGGCAAGCAGTGTGCTGTTCGCACTGTTCACGCTGCTGACGCTTTTCGCGACCAACGTCACCGAGCTGATCGGTTTGCGCTTTCTGACCGGTATCGGGCTCGGCGCCGCTGCGCCGAGCGCGGTCGCGCTAACCTGCGAATTCGCGCCGAAGCGACTGCGCGCCACCTTCGTGCTGCTCGTGTATTGCGGGTTCTCGCTCGGCTTCGTGGTGGCGGGCCTCACAGCCGGTGCACTGATGCCGGCGTTCGGCTGGAAATCGCTGATGCTGGTGGGCGCGCTTGCGCCGATCGCGCTCACTGTGCCGCTTGCCTGGCTGTTGCCCGAATCGCTGGTGGTTCTGCAGCGGCGCCCCAATGGCGACGAGCGCATGCGCGCCGTCTTGCTGGGGTTTTTTCCGCGTCTCGACGTGCCGGTTGGCAGCAGGTTCCGTCTCGAAGACCAGGGCGAGGCGCGCGCGAGTGTCACGGCGCTTGTCAGGGGACGCACTTCGGCGGGCACGCTGTTGCTCTGGCTGATCTTTTTCCTGAACCTGGCCGAGTTCTATTTCATGCAGAGCTGGCTGCCGACCATGCTGACCGGCCTCCAGTATTCGCCGGCGACGGTCGTCTGGGTGACGGCGCTGCCGACTATCGCCGGAGTGCTCTCCGCCGTGCCGCTCGGCCTCGCGATGGACCGGGTCGGCCCGTACGTCACGCTGACCGTGATGTATCTCGCGGGCTGCGTGTTCATGTGGCTGGTAGGCGGCGCGTTCTCGGGCAGCGTCGCGTGGTTGATGGTGATGGTTTTCTGCGCCGGATTCTGCATTAGCGGCGGACAGAAAAGCGTTATCGCGCTGGCGGCCGTCTACTACCCGCTCAACCTGCGTTCGACAGGGGTGGGCTGGGCGCTCGGCATTGGCCGCCTGGGCGGCATTGCGGGACCGTTGAGCGCGGGCATGCTGTATTCGGCGCATTGGACGCCGGCGGAGATCTTCCGCTTCTCCGCGTGGCCCGTGCTGATTGCCGGCCTCGCCGTGTTCGTGATGGGGCGCATCTACGGTTCACGGCCGGTAGCCGTCGAGGTGAGCACTCCCCACTAACGCGCGAGCACGCCGGGTCAGCCCGGAGATTCACACGAGTCACGGGCATCGGCGGGGAAGGCGTTCGCCTTCCCGTCAAGCCACCGAAGTACCACCGTAGCACCCACTACCTAAAAAACCCGCGAAGCCTGCTGCTTTCCCGCTAGTGCGAGAACGCGTGGCCTCGTCATGCCGGAGACTTTATGAAAAAGATCACCCTTGCCCTGTTGACTCTGCCGCTTCTCGCGAGCGCGGCCCATGCGCAGAGTTCCGTCACGCTATACGGCTTCGTTGATGCCGGACTCGTGTATGTCAACAACCAGTCCGGGCATTCGAACGTACAGATGGTCACGGGACAAACGAACGGCAGCCGCTGGGGGCTGCGTGGCAGCGAGGATCTCGGCGGTGGCCTGAAGGCGATTTTTACGCTTGAAAACGGCTTCGATCCGTCGAACGGCAAGCTGCTGCAAAACGGCCGCGAGTTCGGGCGGCAAGCCTTTGTCGGACTGAGCAGCGACACGTGGGGCGCGGTGACGCTGGGCCGCCAGTATGATCCGATGACGGAACTCATAGGCGGGATTGCCGCGACTTCGATGTGGGCGTGGCTCGGCACTCATCCGGGCGATTTCGACGATCTGAACTCGACCTTTCGCGTGAATAACGCGATGAAGTATCTGTCGCCGACTTTCTATGGTCTGCAAGCGAGCGGCATGTTCGCACCCGGCGGCGTGGCAGGCAACTTTGCGTCGAGCCGGATCTACACGCTTGGACTGAAGTACGAGAATGGTCCGCTGAGCGCCGCGCTGGCGTACGACAACATCAACAATCCATCCGTCTCGGTGCTCGATAGCGCGCTTTCTCCCGGTCAGGCCGGATATGTGACGCCGGGCCGCAGCCCCGTGACCAGCGGCTACGTGTCGGCCAACGTGTGGCAAATATTCGGCGCGGCTGCTTCATACAGAATCGGCCAGGGCATGGTCGGAATCGTTTATACGAACGCACGCTTTCAGGACATTCGAAGAACCGCGTCCACGCCGAACACGGGCACGGCCGCGTTTAACAGCTACGAGATCAATGGCCGTTATTCGATTACGCCGGCACTGCTGATCGGTGCATCGTTCGACTACACGACAGCACGCGACGCAAAGTACGAGCAGATCGATTTCGGTCCGAACTATTCGCTCTCCAAGCGCACCGATCTGAATCTCGTCGGCGTGTGGCAGCACGCATCGGGTGTCGACTCCACAGGGCGGCCGGCGGTTGCGGCGATCACCACGCTGGGGCAATCGTCCACGCCTACGCAGGTTGCCGTGAAGCTGTCGTTGCGGCATCGGTTCTAACGTCGTTGTTGTGTCATGGCGGCGCGTGCGGCAGGCTGCTTCATGGGCAGGTCGCGCGCGCCGTGACGAAGAACTGCCAGCGCGCTATCCGCCTTCCCGCGCTCCGTTACATGCTGCTACGCGGCGTGATTCGCCACACTGTGTTGCCTACATCGTCCGCCACGAGCAAGGCGCCGTGCGCATCCAGTGCGACGCCAACGGGCCGTCCCACGGCATGGCCGTCCGTGGTCAGAAAGCCGCTTAGAAAATCCTCGGGAGCGCCGGCGGGCTTTCCGTCGACAAAAGGCACGAACACGACCTTGTAACCCGAGCGCGGCTTGCGGTTCCATGATCCGTGCTGGCCGATGAAGGCGCCGCCCCGATAGTGCACGGGGAACAGTGTACGGTCGTAAAAGACAAGCCCCAACGAAGCCGTATGATTTCCAAGCGCATAGTCCGGTGCGATGGCCGCGGCGACCAGGTCGGCGCGTTGCGGTTTGACTCGCGAGTCCACATGCTGGCCGTAATAGCTGTACGGAAAACCATAGAACGCTCCCTCTTTCACTGCGGTCATGTAGTCCGGTACAAGGTTGTTGCCCAGATCGTCCCGCTCGTTGACGGCAGTCCATAATGCGCCGCTGTCGGGTTGCCACGAGAGGCCATTGGCATTGCGCAATCCTGTCGCATAAGGCCGCAGGCGGCCGGTGCCGACATCGAATTCGAGGATCCGTGCGCGGCCTTCTTCGGCATCGACACCATTTTCTCCCGCGTTGCTGTTCGATCCCACTGTGATGTAGAGATGCTTGCCCGAGTGGTCCGCGAGAATATTTTTTGTCCAGTGATGGTTGATCGGACCGGCCGGCAGATCGGCAACCTTGACCCCGGGTCCGGTGATCTGCGTGGCGCCCTTGACGTAATCGAAACGCAGCAGAGCGTCCGTGTCGGCAACGTACAGTTCATTGCCAATGAGCGCCATGCCGAACGGCGAATGCAGGCCGCCGAGAAACACGGTTTGCGTCCGGGCGACGCCGGTGTTGTTCGCGTCGCGTAACAGCACGATGCGATCGGGACTGGCCACGCCGGCGCCCGCGCGCTTCATCACTTGCCGTCTGGCCCAGCCGGATAGGCCACTTCCTTCGTCGTGCTGTTCGGGAGCGTCGCTTTCCGCCACCAGCACGTCACCGTTCGGCAACGTGTAAAGCCAGCGTGGGTGCGACAGGCCGCCGGCGAACTGGGTGACGGAAAAGCCGCCGGGAACTGTGGGTATGAAACCGGCCGGGCGCGGCTGAACGGGCGCGATGTTGACCATCGGAATCAGCGTCGATTGTGGGGCGGGCATGGCGGGTGAAGCGCCGAAACCGCCATCGCCTATACTTGATGGGCCGATCGCGCACGCGGCGAGCGGCAAACCCATTGAAACTACCAGACGATTGAGCAGGCGCATATTTGTTCTCGGTGACAGGCGTTGAGCAGTGATGCTGAGTAAAAGACTCCAGCAAAGCGACTTCAGCAAAAACCCTGCCTGTCACTTGAACGGATAGTGGCATTGCGTACCGGCGCGGTTGCGCGCGGAGCATCAGGTTTCCTTAAGATAAAGTGGTTAGCATTGTTTAGTTAAACAACGTGTTTTTCCCGGCGGCCGATCCGCGAGTTATCGGCAGCAGTTTTATCAATCCGAAGAGTGCCAAAGGGGAGAGGGAGTGGCTAAAGTCCAGCAAAGTACGCATCCGGCCTATGACGCAGTCGCGCGCACGCTCCACTGGTTAACTGTTCTGCTGATCGCGATGCAGTTCGTGATCGGCTGGACAATGCCCGATATTCACAAGGGCACGCAGCCCGTCGGCCTGATCGCATGGCATCTGGGCGTCGGCTCGACACTGATTGCCGTCATGGTGATCCGGGTGGTCTGGCGATTGACCCACTGGCCCACGCCGGACGAGTTGCCGCCGCTATTGAGCGTCGTCTCGCGCATCACGCATTTTCTGCTTTACGCCGCGCTGGTGGCGGTGCCGCTGCTCGGCTGGATCAATGCGTCCTCACGCGGCTGGACGGTCCGCTTGCTGGGCCTCGTGCCGTATCCGGCGTTGAGCGAGACGGGCTCGGATTTCGGCCACGAGATGGGCGACGTGCATGGCGTTCTTGCATGGGTGCTCTTCGCACTGATTGCGCTGCATGTGGCCGCGGCGCTGTTCCATCGCTTTGTTCTGAAAGACCACGTGCTGCAACGGATGCTGCCCCACGCGGGGCCATCGAATGATTCGCCGCGAAACCAGTGAGGGTTGGCCCCGACAATCAGTCGCTCGGGCGCCAGCGGCCGGAAGCCGGGCACACAATGACCTGTTCGCCGTTCAGCTGGACTTGCTCTGCGTCGAGTTGCGACGAGGTCGAAGGGGCGGTGTCGAACGCGACTTCGAGTGCATGCGCAACATGGGCATCTTCGATGGGAAGCTCCCAGGTCAGGAATATCTGGATGCAATCCTGACCGGGTGCGAAGTCGGCCGCATCAAATCCGCTGCTGCCGCGCTGAATTACGCCGTGCGGCTGCGCGGTATCGAATATCACAACCGTTCCCCGAGTCAACGGAATGCGATGACCCAGCGCGGGAAAATGCAGGTCCAGTCCCTTGTCTTCGCTCATGAACAGATTGCAAAAGGCCGCACTGCCGTATTGTGCGGCGTCATGGTGGTATCTCGCGCCGCGGCAGGCCATGAGGGCTACGTCGCTGGAGGCAAGCACGCCTGGCAGTCCGAGCGCGCACATCCAGTCGGACACGGCCTGTACGCAGCGCGAGTAGTCCGGCCAGCGCGCCCGTGCTCGCGCCAGAGGCATTGGTTCGACGTCGCCGGCTTCCAGCACCATGTGCGACGAGATTTCCCTTTCCCAATCCGCGAGCAGACGCAGGGGAGGCACAGGCACATCGAGTGAGCCTGATAGCACGATATCGCTCACGCGCCGGCTGCGAATGGCGTCGCCACTCCAGAAATAGGAAGTCAGGGTGTCCGGCATTCGGTGCTGTCGAGGGGAAGTGATGGCGGCCATTGTAGCGATTCGAAGAAATGGCTTCGGCGTGCGTCGGCCTGGAACGGTTCCTCCTGGCACGCGTCTTTCGCCGCGGCGCGCCCTGCATCGCGCAGCGTAGCAACCGCTTCCTGATGATTCCGCTTCAATGGCCCAGACCGCTGCTGGCGATCTGGTGCTCCACGTACTGGGCGAATAGCGCGTGCAGGTGCGTCGTCGGATGAAGGTCGTCGGCGAACATGTACGTCTGGTCCGCGTTGGCGCTTACGTAGGTTGCTGGCGAGCACAACAACGCTGTCTCGTCGGGCGTCTTCCTGGGGTCACAGGCGACACCGGTGTTCGACACGGCGAAGCCATTGGCCTGAAAGTTTGCCGTGATCTGGTTCAACCACGTATAGGAATCGATCTGGATAACTTTGCCCTGCAAGCCATCGGTTTGCAGGGCAGCGTTCAGGCTGCTGTTGAACAGCTGCGATAACTGGGTCAGATTCGCCCCGCCATCGGACGAGGCGATGCCGTGCGGCGATAGTCCGATGTCCGGCACATTGACCACCACCACATGAGCGGCGCCGTTCTGGACGATCTGCCCGACAACCTGAGCAAGCGTGGTAGCCGCCCTCTCCACGGTCTGCGCCGCGGCCGGCAGCGCTCCGGCGCGCAGCACGTCGTTTGCGCCGGCCCAGACGAGCACCAGTTGATTGGAGTTGAAGCTTGTATGCGCAGCCAGATAGCTCGAAACCTGCTGATTGACCGGCATTTCGACATCGCCGATCACGTCGGTCAGAAAAGCGGACTGGTTGGCCGGCGTCGCCACCGTGGCGCCGCCTTCCGCATAGCCTAAGCCGCCCTGCGCGCTGAGTTTATGCGTGAGGTTGATGGTGTACGCAACGTTCAGCGTGTCGCCGTAGTATTGCGCGATATCCTGAGTCCACACCTGTCCGGGATTGGTCGTGAAACGCCCGCCGCCCACGGCGCCGGCGATCGGTGCATAGGTGCCGACGTCCGAAAGGCTGTCGCCGAACGACACGATTTGCAGATTGACGCCGCCAGCCGGCGCGGTTGCGCCGGCATTACCCGAGTCGCCTCCGTTTCCGCCGCATGCCGCAAGCAGTGAGATCGCCACGGCAAAAATTGCAGTGCGTACCGCGTCATTAATTCCTTGCATGGCGACTCTCCCCTAACCTGGCGGGGAGATGCGACCGCGTTGCGGAATTATCGCGCGCCGCCTTCCCGACAAGCTCTCTCCTCAAGCAAGAAGCATGCGTTGCCGCGTGCGGGGTTGTTGGTGATTTCCCTCATTAACTGCACTGCACGTGGTTTATGTCCGATCGAAAACGGGACTGACGGTGCCGGGCTGCCCACCCGAATCGGGTAGGTAACCGCTAAATTGCCCGACCGACGGCGTCGCACTTCTATACTCCGACGAACGCGTTCCGAGGTGTCGACAGGTGTCGCGAGACCTTTCTCACGTTTATCCGTCTATCAGTTTTCCCCGTATGTCCGAATCCATTGAGCACTCATTAGACGCACGCGTCTCCCCCAGACTCACGATCGCGCCCGTCACCGGCACGAGATTGATTCCGCCTCGCGCAGCACGTCAACTCATACCTCGCGAAGCCTTGATGGCACGCTTGCTCGAAGCGCGGCGGCAGCGTTGCGTGGTGATTCAGGGACCGGCCGGCAGCGCCAAAACCAGTACGATGCTGGCCCTCAGGCAGGCGATGTTGACGCTGGATTTTGACGTGGCCTGGCTTTCCCTCGCTCCCGAAGACGACGACCTCACCGCGTTCTTTCACGGACTGCTCGCAAGCCTTGCCAGCGTGGATCCGGCCATCGTGCGCGAAGCCGAATTACTGGTTGGCCGTGAGAGCGAGGAGACCGCGGTTGAACACTGGGTGATCACGCTCGTTCGCGGTATTACTCGCCGCAAGCGCGAGCTGGTTCTGATGCTCGACGACGTTCATTACCTTCAGAACGCGCGGATTCTCGACGCACTGCGTTGGCTGCTCGACTACGCGCCGCCTCAACTTCATGTGGTGCTGGCTTCGCGGCGGGCGCTGCCCGTCTCGCTGGCGCGCCTGCGCTCGCAAGGTCTGGCGACAGAACTCGACCGGGAGGACCTGCGCTTTTCGGCCGAAGAATCAGAGCGGTTTTTGCGCGAGCAACTCGGCGACATCACAAAGCGGGACGCACAGGTGGTGCATGAACTGACCGACGGCTGGGCGGCGGGCCTGCAACTGTTCGCGATCGATCTGAAGACCCGCAAAGGCGCGGCTTTTGCGCCTGCAACGGTGCGCGACGCCGAAACCTTCGCGCATTACTTCGAACGCGAAGTACTGGTGCGCCTCGCTGCCGAAGACCTTCTTCTGCTCACACGCGCGGCGCTGTGTGAACGATTCTGCGCACGCCTCTGCGCAAGCTTGATGCAGCATGCGAGCTCCGCCGGAGACGTCGCCGCCCGGCTCAGCCGCCTGGAGGGCGACAATCTGTTCATCACGCAGACCGGCGTGGGGCAGGACGGCGAAACCTGGTATCGCCTGCATCCTCTGCTGCGCGAGGTTTTGCAGCGCCGGGTCGCGGGGCTGCCGGCCGCCGAACTGCGCGAACTGCATGCAGCGGCCTGGCAGTGGCTCAGTGTGCAAGGTTACGTCGACGAGGCCGTGCATCACGCCGTACTGGCAGACAACGCACAGGCTGCCGCGGATCTCGTGGAAGGGTGCGCGCACGATCTGCTCGCGCGCGGCGAACTCCGTCAGCTTGCGGGCCTCGTGCGCCGCCTGCCGCCGGCGCAGATCGCGGAGCGTTTCGATCTGCGCGTGATCACTGCCTATCTGCAAATGTATGCCGGCGAAACCGACGCGCTCATGCAGAGCATTCAGCAGATAGCGTCGCGTAGCGAGCGGCCCGACCCGCGTCAGCGTTACGCGCTCGAGCTGCTTCGCGGTGGCCTCGCGCTACAGCGCGACGACACGGATTCGGTCGTGGCGCTATTGCCGGAACTGCAGCGCGTCCCCGCGGACGCCGACGATTTCATCCGCGCGGGTCGCGGCAACATTCTCTCGTGGATGTTCATCCATCGTGGCGACTATCAGCAGGCGCGCAAGGTGCTGGAAGAGGGCGCGCCGCATGGCGGCGCGCCGCGCGGCATCCTGCTTGGCCGTTGCATGAGCGGCATGACGCACGCCGCCGAAGGGCAGGTGCTGCTCGCCGAGCGGGTGTTCTGCGACGTGCTGGCGGAAGCGGAGAAACAGGGCCCCGCTTATGTGGGCATTGCGTGTATGGCCGCGGCGCTGCTCGGCGAAGCGCTTTACGAGCTGAACGATGTCGATGCGTCGCTCAGACTGCTGGCCGAACGCATCGGCGTGCTCGAGCGCGTGTCGATTCCGGACACCGTGTTGCGGGCACTGGTGGTGCTCGCCCGCGCGCACCGGTTCGCGGGCCGCCGGAGCGAGGCCTACGACTATCTCGAACGGCTCGAAGACTACGCGAAGCGTCATGGTGTGGATCGTCTCCTCGCCAACGCACTATGTCTGCGCTCACGCTGGCTTCTGGAAGAAGGAAGGCTCGACGAAGCCGAGGCGGCATTGTTGCGCTGTGAAACGCTGGCGGCGCGTTATACCGGCGCGGTGCGCAGCACAGCTTGGGAAATCAGCGTTTGCGCCGATCTCGCGCGTATTCGCATGTGCCTGCATCTGAACGATTTCGACGGCGCGATGAGCCGGCTGAAGCCGCTCAGCGCGCTGTCCGAAGCGGGAGGCAGGTGGTGCCGCGTAATCGGGCTGCGGTTGCAGATGTCGATTGCGGAGCAGGGGCGCCACAACGATAGAGCGGCGCGCGAGCATCTGGTCGAGGCATTGCGCCTCGGCCACCGGCTCGGCTTGATGCGCAGCCTGCTGGACGAACTCGGACCATGTCGGCAGATTCTCGACGCTCTGCCGCTCGAACAGGACTTCGATCCGGTGCTGGCCTTCTACGCACAGCGGCTGATCGACGCCGGTCAGGCATCCGCGCCTGCCGCACCGCCGGCCGCCGCGGCGCACGTGCCGATCCAGTCGCTCAGCGAACGTGAAAACGAAGTGATGGGTCTGCTTGCACTTGCTTTGCCCAACAAGAAGATCGCGCGTGTCATGGACGTTTCGCTCGACACGGTGAAGTGGCACCTGAAAAACATCTACAGAAAGCTGGAAGTGTCCGGCCGCGACGGCGCCGTCGCCAAGATGCGCGACGCAAGCGCGCGATAGCTTTTCTCACTCGCAGTCATTCACCCAGCCACCCCCACTCTACGGGGGTAGGCTTGCTCCCCATCCCCGCCACGCACAATGCGTTCATGGAAGCAGCCGGCCGATAACCCGGTCCGCGCTGCCAACGCATTCAATCGATGAGGAGCGTGCGGTGGAAGTCAAACGTAATGTCTATCGCGAGGATCACGAGATGCTGCGTGAAACCGCGCGGCGTTTCTTCGAACGGGAGTGCCTGCCGCGTCAGGCGCAGTGGGACGAGGCCGGCTGCGTCGATCGCGAGACCTGGCTGAAGGCCGGGCGGGAAGGTTTGCTGTGCGTGACCGTGCCGGAAGAATACGGCGGTGGCGGCGGCGATTTCGGCCATTCGGCGATCGTCGCGGAAGAGTTGCACCGTGCGGGCGTGTCGGGTTTCAGCTATTCCGTGCACTCCGATATCACCGCGCCGTACATCGTTCGTCTCGGCACCGAAGAGCAGAAACGCAACTGGCTGCCGCCCATTTGCCGCGGCGAAAAGATCCTCGCGATCGCGATGACCGAACCCGGCACGGGCTCTGATCTGAAGTCGATCCGTACTACCGCGGTGCGCGACGGCGACGACTACGTCATCAACGGCAGCAAGACTTTCATCTCCAACGGCCTGAATTGCGACATGGTGGTGGTGGTCTGCAAGACCGACCCGTCGGCGGGTGCGAAAGGCGTGAGCCTCATCATGGTCGAAACCGACCGCGCGGGTTTTCGCCGTGGCCGCAAGCTAGAGAAAGTCGGGCAGGCCGCGGCCGATACCGCCGAACTTTTCTTCGACAACGTGCGCGTGCCGGCCACCAACCTGATCGGCAACGAGAACGGCGGCTTCATCCACCTGATGGAAGAACTGCCGCAGGAGCGCCTGATCATCGCGGTGTATTGCGCCGCGAAGCTGGAGCGGCAGCTCGAACTGACGCTGCAATACGTAAAGGACCGCCGCGCGTTCAATCAGACCGTGTGGGACTTCCAGAACACCAAATTCAAACTCGCGGACGTAAAGGCGCAAGCCGTTGCGGTCCGCACGCTGGTCGACTACTACATTCGCGAGCATATGGAGCGCAAGCTCACGCTGCAGGAAGCGGCCATTGCCAAGCTGTTCGCGACCGAAGCGATGTGGAAGTGCATCGACGAAATGGTTCAGCTGCATGGCGGTTACGGCTACATGCTGGAGTATCCGATTGCCCGTGCTTTTGCCGACATGCGCGTCACGCGCATTTTCGGCGGGACCAGTGAAGTCCTGCGGGATCTGATCTCGCGCAAGCTTTAAGTCTCCTTACCTTTTGAGGCAGCATCATGAGCGAAAAAGTACTGGTGGCGGGCGTGGGCATGATCCAGTTCGCCAAGCCCGGCGCGAGCCAGAGCTACACCGAAATGGGCGCCGAAGCGACCCGCCGTGCGCTGGCCGATGCAGGCATTGCGTACGACCTCGTTCAGCAGGCCTTCGCAGGCTACGTCTACGGGGACTCCACGTGCGGGCAGACCGCGATCTACGAAGTGGGCATGACGGGCATTCCGATCGTCAACGTCAATAACAATTGCTCGACGGGTTCGACCGCGCTCTATCTGGCACGCCAGGCGATTGCCACCGGCGACGCCGACTGCGTGCTCGCGCTCGGCTTCGAGCAGATGCAGGCCGGCGCATTGAAATCGCACTGGGACGACCGGCCGGTAACGCGTGCGCGCTTCGTACCGATCATGCACGGCCTGACCGCCGACCTCGCGCATCTGCCGCAGGCGCTGCGCACGTTCGGCGGCGCGGGGCGCGAACACATGCAGCGCTACGGCACGCGCATGGAAACCTTTGCCGCGGTGCGGGCCAAGGCGAGCCGCCACGCGGCGAACAATCCGCTGGCGCTGTTCCGCAAACAGGTCACGACCGAAGACGTGATGAACGACACGGTGCTGATGCCCGGCGTGATGACGCGTCTGATGGCCTGTCCGCCGACTTGCGGCGGCGCGGCGGCGATCCTCGTCTCCGAGAAGTTCGCGAAGAAACACGGCTTGCGCACGGGTGTGCAGATCGTTGCACAGTCGCTCACCACGGATCCGCCGGCTTCATTCGACCCGCCGTCGATGCTCAACTACGTCGGCACGCACATGACGCGTTCGGCCGCGAACAAGGTCTACGAAAAAGCCGGTATCGGACCGGAAGACATCGACGTATGCGAGCTGCACGACTGTTTTGCGCACAACGAAGTCATCTGCTACGAATCGCTCGGCTTCTGTCCGGAAGGTGGCGCCGAGAAGTTCGTCAGCGACGGTGACAACACGTACGGCGGCAAGGTGGTGGTCAATCCGTCGGGCGGTCTGCTTTCCAAGGGGCATCCGTTGGGCGCGACCGGCCTTGCGCAGTGCTATGAGCTGACCCACCAGTTGCGCGGCACCGCCGACCAGCGTCAGGTGCAAGGCGCGAAGCTGGCGCTTCAGCACAATCTCGGCCTTGGCGGCGCGTGCGTGGTGACGTTGTACGGCAAGCACTGAATGCGCGAGTGTGGACACGGTGGGACGCCGTGTCTCGCGCAAAACCTGGATAGCAAACGGTACTGAGGATTTCCCATGCAGCAGCTTTGCAAAGATCGCGTTGTTGTCATCACCGGCGCCGGACGAGGCCTGGGGCGGGAATATGCGCTGGAGTTCGCCCGTCAGGGCGCGAAAGTCGTCGTCAACGACCTTGGCGGCAAAGGTGACGGGTCGGGCGCGGCGAGTGGCCCCGCGCTCGACGTGGTCGCCGAAATCGAAGCGCTCGGCGGCGAAGCCGTCGCCAACTTCGACGACGTGGCCGACTGGAATGGCGCAAAGAACATGATCGACACGGCCATTTCCGCGTTCGGCGGACTCGACGTGCTGGTCAACAACGCCGGCATTCTGCGCGACCGCACGCTCGCCAACATGAGCGAAGAAGACTGGGACTCGGTGATTCGCGTGCACATGCGCGGCACCTTTGCGCCGTCGCGCCACGCGGCCGCCTACTGGCGCGATGAGGCCAAGGCGGGCCGCGAGCGGGTGGCGCGGCTCATCAACACCAGTTCGTCGTCGGGTCTCTACTGCAACCCGGGCCAGGCCAACTACGGCGCGGCGAAGGCGGGCATTGCGGCCATGTCGGTGATTGCCGCTCGTGAACTGGAGCGCTATGGTGTAACCGTGAATGCGATCTATCCGACCGCGATGAGCCGTCTGACCGAAGACATCTTCGCGAAGCGGCGCGACGAATTCACCGCGGGCGCCGCACCCGGCTTCGATCCGCTGGACGCGGGCAACGTCGCACCCCTCGTGGCATGGCTTGGCAGCAGCGCGTCGAGCGGTATCACCGGGCGTGTATTCGGTGTGCGCGGCGGTCGTATTACGGTGGCCGAAGGCTGGCATGCGGGCCCGCGCATCGAAAAAGACGGGCGTTGGGACGTGGCGGAACTCGGCGCGCTGATACCGGGGCTGGTGGAACAGGCGGCGCCGAATGCGCTGACCTCGGGCGAGATTCCGGCGGCGGTGGCGTAAGCACTCGAAACCGTCTCGCATCGCAGGAGAGTGTGCATGAGCGGAACCCCGAAGTACCTCGGCGACCATGCCGGATTGACGCCGGACAAGGCCGCCGCGATCAACAGCACGAGCGGCGAGGTCCTGACCTATCGCGAACTCGACGAGCGTTCGAATCGCTTCGCACAATGTCTGTACGCGGCGGGGTTGCGGCGCGGCGACCATATCGCGATGGTGCTCGAGAACAACATGCGCTGCTTCGAGGTGTGTTGGGCGGCGCTGCGTTCGGGTCTGATGATCACGCCGGTCAACCGGTATCTGACCGCGGCGGAAGCGGCCGCCATTATCGAGGACAGCCATGCGCAAGTGGTGGTCAGTTCGTACGCCATGCGCGAACTCGCGGCCGGACTGACCGGCATGATGCCGACATGCCGCCTGCGGCTGATGGTCGACGGCACCATTTCCGGCTGGGACAGCTACGAGGCGCTCACGGGCCGGTATCCCGCAACGCGTCTGGCGGACGAATGGCTGGGCGCCATGATGATCTATAGCTCGGGCACGACCGGCCGTCCAAAGGGCATCATTCGCGCGCAGCCGCAAGGCCGGGTGACCGAAGGTTCCGGTTCCGCGCGCCGCCCGCAGTTCGAGCGCTATGGCTTCGACGCGCAAACGGTGTATCTGTCGCCGGCGCCGCTCTATCACACCGCGCCGCTCGGCTACGGAATCGAAACGCAGTTCGGCGGCGGCACCGTGGTCTTCATGGAGAAGTTCGAGCCGCTCGAGGCGTTGCAGGCGATCGAGCGCTATCGCGTCACGCACAGCCAGTGGGTGCCGACCATGCTGATCCGCCTGCTCAAGCTCGGCCCCGCTGTGCGCAACGCGTTCGACCTGTCGAGCCATCGCGTGGCGATCCATGCGGCCGCGCCGTGTCCGCAGGAGGTCAAGCGGCAGATGATCGACTGGTGGGGGCCGATCATCGAGGAGTATTACTCGTCGACCGAAGGCAACGGCGTGACCACGCTCAACACCGAGGAGTGGCTGGCGCACCCGGGCTCCGTTGGCCGCGCGCTGCTGGGCGTCATTCATATCTGCGACGACGACGGCAACGAGCTGCCGGTGGGCGAAACCGGAACCGTCTATTTCGAGCGCGACCAGTTGCCGTTCCGCTACCACAACGATCCGGACAAGACCCGTGCCGCGCAGCATCCGCGCCATCCGGCCTGGACGGCCGTCGGCGACATAGGGCATGTGGATGCAGATGGCTACCTGTATCTGACCGACCGCAAGGCGTTCATGATCATTTCGGGCGGCGTCAACATCTATCCACAAGCGATCGAAGACGCGCTGGCCGTGCATCCCGATGTGCAGGATGCGGCGGTGATCGGCGTGCCCGATGCCGAGATGGGCGAGCAGGTCAAAGCGATTGTCGAGCCGGCGCCCGGCGTGGCGCCGTCGGACGCGCTCGCGGAACGGCTATTGGCTTACCTGCGCACGCGGGTGGCGCGCTACATGGTGCCGCGCTCCATCGACTTCATCGACGCGATGCCGCGGCTGCCCACCGGCAAGCTGTACAAACGGGCACTGCGTGAGCGCTATGGCGCGCGAGCGGAGCGTGCGGATTCATAGCCGCAGCGCCGAGCCGACTACAAAAACTGGAGTGAGACGTGAACAACCTGTTGGATGCTTTCCACCTGACGGCGCTGCCCGCCGCGGCCGAAGACTTCCGCGCGGAAGTGAAGCACTTTCTTGACGGACACCTGCCGCCGGCGCCGGCCGACGTGCGTGCCCGTTCCTGGATGGGCTTCGACGCGGACTTCAGCCGGCGTCTCGCGGCGCGCGGCTGGATCGGACTGACGCTGCCGGCCAGTTACGGCGGCGCGGGCATGGACGCGTTCCGTCGCTTCGTGCTGGTCGAGGAATTGCTGGCCGCTGGAGCGCCGGTCGCCGCGCACTGGATCGCCGACCGTCAGAGCGGTCCGCTGATTCTCCGTTACGGCACCGGGGCGCAGAAGGACTTCTATCTGCCGCGCATCTGTGCCGCAAGTGCGTTCTTCTGCATTGGCATGAGCGAGCCCGATTCGGGTTCCGACCTCGCCAGTGTGCGCACGCGTGCGGTGCGCTGCGACGGCGGCTGGCGTCTGACCGGACGCAAGATCTGGACGACCAACGCGCAGCATTGCCAGTACATGATCGCGCTCGTGCGATCGTCGGGCGTGCCGGAAGACCGGCAGAAGGGACTGTCGCAGTTCATCGTCGATCTGTCGCTGCCGGGCGTCGAGGTGCGGCCGATCGTGGATCTCACCGGCGACGCCCACTTCTCCGAAGTGACCTTCGACAACGTATTCCTCGCCGACGATGCGTTGATCGGCGACGAGGGCGCCGGCTGGCAGCAGGTGACGGCCGAACTGGCCTTCGAGCGCAGCGGCCCTGAGCGGCTCTATTCGAGCGTCGTGCTGCTCGACTGCTGGCGCGCGCAACTGCGCCGCCACGGCGCAAGCGATGCCGACCTCGCCTTGCTCGGCAGCTTCGCGACGCAACTGGCCACGCTGCGCTGTCTGTCGATCGCGGTCACCGCGCGGCTCGCGCACGGCGAAAGCCCGGTGGTCGAGGCGGCGCTCGTCAAGGACATCGGCACCGAGTTCGAACAGGCCATTCCCGCGCAACTGGAAGCCGCGATCAGCGCGGACCCCGCACAGACCATCGACCCCGAGCTCTTTCGCACGGTGGCCTACCTCAGCCAGATCTCGCCGACCTTCTCGCTGCGCGGCGGCACGCGCGAAGTGCTGCGCGGCATGATCGCGCGCGGTCTTGGTTTGCGCTAACCCATCCGGACGAGGAAGAGACCTGCATGTTCACCGAAGCCATCGAAGCTATCCTGCGCGACCGCGCCACACCCGAAGCGATCCGCGCGATCGAGAACGGCGGCGCGCCCGCGCCGATCTGGAACGCCGTAGAGGAAGCCGGATTTCTGGAGCTGCTGACGCCGGAAAGCGCCGGCGGCGCCGGACTGTCACTGCCGGCGATCGCGCCGGTTTTCACCGCCTTTGGACGCTATGCGGTACCCGTGCCGCTTGCACAGAGCATCGCGGCGCGCGCGCTTTTGCGCGACACCGGAGTTGCGGCGCCTGCCGGCATGACGACGCTCGCCGGCACGTGCCGGCGTCGCGAGAACGGTGCGTTGGAAGCGCCGCAAGTGCCGTTCGGCATGACCTGTGACTACGTGCTGGCGAATGTCGACGGCGACCTGCTGCTGCTCGACGCGGCGCGTGCCGAACGCAAGCCATGCGGTGTGCACGGCAGTTTTAGCGGCACGCTCGGCTGGGGGCTCGATGCCGTGCCCGCACCGCTTGGATCGAACGGAGAAGAAGTGCGGCTGTTCAGCGCGGCGATTCATGCGGCCGCTATTGCCGGCGCGATGAATCGCGTATTCGCCGTGACGCTGCAGTATTGCAACGATCGTTCGCAGTTCGGTAAGTCGATTGGCAAGTTCCAGGCGGTGCAGCATCAGTTGAGCGTGATGGCGCAGCATGTGGCGTCGGCCGGGATCGCATCCGAACTGGCGTTCTCCGGTGCCGGCGCCGCGCCGGAAAGACTCGCGACGGCGATCGCCAAAGCGCGCACGAGCATGGCGGTGCCGCTGGTGGCTTCGACGGCGCATGCGTTGCACGGCGCGATCGGCGTCACCGCCGAATACGATCTCCAACTCTATACGCGCAGGCTGCACGAATGGCGCATGGCGGACGGTTCGGAGGCCTTCTGGAATCGCGTGGTGGGCAACGCGGTGCTCGCGCAGGAGCGCGGCACGATCGCGGACTTCGCGCGAAACGCGCCTTATGCCGTGGCCGCGTGACGTGTGAACGGTTGAACGGCTGAACGGCTGAACGGCTGAACGGCGGACAACGCATCTGTCCGCATTGCGCCTGCGGTGGCGAAAAACTTACACAGCAGCGGAAACGATTAGACATCCTATGAGCCAATTTCTGAACTACGAGCAGGACGAACACATCGTCACACTGACGATGAACGAACCGGAGCGGCGCAATCCGCTCACCGGCAACACGGCGGTGGAGGAGTTCCTGGCGGCGATCGCGCGGATCGAGGCCGACCGTTCCGTGCGGACCGTGATTCTGACGGGCGCCGGCACCGCGTTCTCGTCGGGCGGCAATATCCACGATATGGAGCGGCATGCGTCGGGCAGCATGCCGGGCATGGCGATTCGTCAGGATTACCGGCGCGGTATTCAGCAACTGCCGCTGGCGCTGTTCAATCTGGAAGTGCCGGTCATCGCCGCCGTGAACGGCGCGGCGATCGGCGCGGGGCTCGACCTCGCCTGCATGTGCGATATCCGCATCGCGTCCGAGCTTGCCAGATTCGCCGAGAGTTTCGTCAAGCTGGGCATCATTCCCGGCGACGGCGGCGCGTGGCTGCTGCCGCGCATCATTGGCTTGTCGCGCGCCGCGGAGATGACCTTCACGGGGCAGATGATCGATGCGCCACAGGCGCTCGAATGGAATCTGGTCTCCCGCGTCGTGCCGCACGACGATCTGCTCACGATCGCACGAGGCCTCGCGCGGTCGATCGCCGCCAATCCGCCTCACGCTGTGCGGCTGGCCAAGCGGCTGTTGCGCGAAGGCATGCATTGCCGGCTGGATACGCTGCTGGAAATGTCGGCGGCTTATCAGGCGCTTTCGCATCAGACGGCGGACCATCGCGAGGCCGTGTCCGCGTTCATCGGGAAACGGTCGCCGTCGTTCAATGGATAGAGCGGCCGCGGATAGTCTGGCATGCGAAGGCACTCGCGAGGCGTCGATCCCGCAGCGCTTTCGTACACGCATTACTGACTGCTTCGGCATTCGCCATCCGATCCTGCTCGGCGGCATGCATCACCTCGGCGAGTCGGGCATTGTCGCGGCCGTGGTGAACGCGGGTGCGATGGGTTTCATCACCGCGCGTTCGTTCAGCAGCACGGATGCTTTGCGCGGCGATCTGCGCCGCTGCAGAGCGCTGACCGGTGGCCGGCCCTTCGGCGTGAATCTGACCTTGTCGCGCCGCGCGGAACAGAATCGTGAGGTCGCCGACTGGATCCGGACTGCGCTCGAAGAAGGCGTGCGTCACTTCGAAAGCGCGGGCGCCTCGCCCGAGCAACTGGTCGAACCGATACAACGGGGCGGCGGTTTGCTGATCCACAAATGCCCGAGCGTGCGCCATGCAGTGAGCGCGCAGCGCCTCGGTGTGGATGCGCTCGCGCTGGTCGGCCTTGAAGAAGGCGGCCATCCCGGTGCCAATCAGCTGTCCGCATTTGTGAACGGTGCTTATGCGCTCGAGGAAATTCATATTCCGCTCGTGATCGGCGGTGGTATCGGCAATGGTCGCCAGATCGCCGCCGCGCTGGCACTCGGCGCAGATGGCGTGGTGATGGGCAGCCGCTTCATGGTCGCCACGGAAATCGTCGCGCACGATGCGTTGAAGCAGCGCATCGTCGCCGCCGGCGCGCATTGCTCGACCGCGATCCTCGCATCGCTCGGCGACACCTGGCGCGTCATGGACAACGAGGCCGCGCGCGAGGTGCAGCGGCTCGAAGCCGCGGGTGCTCGCCGGCACAGCGAGTTCGGCGATCTGATTCTGTCGTCGCGGACGCGGCAACGTGTCTATCGGGACGGCGAGGTGGAGGCCGGCATCGTTTCGCTCGGACCAGCGGGCGGCTTCGCGGACGCGATTGTTCCGGCCGCGCAGATCGTCGGGCAATTGATCGGTGAAGCGGCGCAGGCCGCGCATGCATTCGCGCGGCGCGTGGTCGACGCTGACGCTTCCTGTCCGGCGACCGGAGCCGTGTCCTGAACCTCGTGCTGCGCGCGCGCAAGCAAGCGGCCCGTGAGGTCCGCGGCGCGGCTGCCTTTTAACGCTCATACACAGCCAGGGAGACCAGCATGTATTTGACTCAGGGCCTGCATCGCTCGCTGCAGCAGAATCCGGACCGGGTGGCGATTTCGTTCAAAGGGCGCACGCGGACTTTCCGCGAATTCGCGGATCGGGTCGCGCGTCTGGCTGCCGCATTGCGCGAGATCGGCATGACCGCGGATGACCGGGTCGGCATGCTCGCGCTCAATTCGGACCGCTACCTCGAATACGTAATGGGCGTGTGGTGGGGCGGCGGCGTGCTGAACCCGGTCAATATCCGGTGGAGCGCGGCGGAGATCGCCTATTCGCTCGACGATTGCGACACGCGCATCCTGATCGTGGACGACCACTTCGCCGACATCGCGCGAGAGGTTTGCGCGCTGGCGCGGACCGCGCCGCTTCTGATTCACGCCGGCGACGGCGCGGCGCCGACCGGCATGCTCTCGTTCGACACGTTGATCGCGGCCGCGGCGCCGATGCCGGACGCCGGCCGTGGTGGCGCGGATCTCGCGTGCATCATGTACACCGGCGGCACGACCGGCTTTCCGAAGGGCGTCATGCAGACGCACCTGAACATCTGGTCATCGTGCATCATGCGGATTGCCGAGTCCGCGCCATTGCCCGACACCGCGGTGCTGCATGCGGCGCCGTTCTTCCATGTGGCAGGACTCGGCCGAGCGCTCGTGCAGTTCATTGCCGGCGAGGCGCATGTCGTCATTCCGGCTTTCGATGCGGGCGCCGTGCTCAAGGCGATCGGCGAAGAGCGCGTGAGCGATACGCTGCTCGTGCCGACCATGATCCAGGCGGTGCTCAATCATCCTGACTTTGCCCGCACCGATCTGACGAGCCTGAAGCGCCTCACCTACGGCGCGTCGCCGATCCCCGAAACGCTGCTGGACCGGCTGATCGAAGCCCTGCCCGGCATCCAGCTCGCGCATTCATATGGAATGACCGAGGCGTGTCCGAGCATTTCGGCGAACTCGCCTTCCAATCACGACGAAGCGGGCCGCAGGAGCGGCCTGTACCGCTCGATCGGTCGCGGCTTGCCGGGCCTGATGGTGAAGGTGGTCGACAGCGACGGCGCCGAAGTGCCGCGCGGCACGGTCGGCGAGATCGTCGTGCGTGGGCCGAACGTCATGGCCGGCTACTGGAAGAAGCCCGAAGAAACCGCGCAGGCCGTTCGCGACGGCTGGCTGCATACCGGCGACGGCGCTTACATGGACGCTCAGGGTTATCTCTACATCGTGGACCGCATCAAGGACATGATCGTGAGCGGTGGCGAGAATGTTTACTCCGCCGAGTGGAGAGTGTGATCGCGCGACACCCCGCGGTCGCCGCGTGCGCGGTCATCGGCATTCCGCACGACACGTGGGGCGAGGCCGTGCATGCCGTGGTGGTGTGCAAGCCTGGCGCGACACTCGCGGAAGAAGAGATTCGCGAGCATTGCCGCCAGGTCATTGCCGGCTACAAGTGCCCGAAGTCGGTCGAGTTCCGCGTGCAACTGCCGTTGTCGGGCGCGGGCAAGGTGTTGAAGCGCGAAATCCGCGCGCCGTATTGGGCCGGCAGGGCGCGCGCGATCAACTAGGATGCCGCGCTACCCGGCCAGGGTGGTCCGGTTTGCCGCGCATTCTGGCTTACTTGCACTCGGGCAGTACCGATCCGAAGATCGTTGCCGACGAATAGCGGTGTGCCGGATAAGCCGTCATGCAAAACGGAGACTGGAGGGACGATGGGTGTTTTGAGCGGTATTCGCGTGCTGGAATTCGAGGCCATCGGCCCGGGTCCTTTCGGCGCCATGTTGCTGGCCGATATGGGCGCGGACGTTTTGCGCATCGACCGGCCGCTTCCTCCCCAGGACCTGGGGCCGAAGACCAACGGCAAGCGTGCCGATGTCACGGGGCGTGGCCGTCGCTCGGTCACGTTCGATCTGAAACAACCGCAGGCGGTCGAGGCCGCATTGGATCTGATGTCGCGCGCCGATGTCGTGATCGAAGGTTTTCGCCCCGGCACGATGGAGCGTCTCGGGCTTGGACCGCAAGCCGCGCTGGCGCGCAATCCTCGCCTCGTGTACGGCCGCATGACGGGGTGGGGCCAAACGGGTCCACTTGCCGAGCGGGCGGGCCACGACCTCAATTACATCGCATTGTCCGGCGTGTTGTCGGGCATCGGCCGCGCCGGTGAGCCGCCCGTGCCGCCGTTGAACCTCGTGGGCGACTACGGCGGTGGCGGCATGCTGCTGGCGTTGGGCGTGGTGGCGGCATTGTTCAACGTGCAGCGCGGCGGCGAGGGCCAGGTGGTCGACGCCGCGATGATCGAAGGGGCGGCGCAGTTGGGCTCGGTGATATGGGGGTTGCTCGCTTCGGGTAACTGGCGCGAAGAGCGCGCCAGCAATCTGCTGGATGGCGGCACGCCCTGGTACGACAGTTACCGCACGAAAGACGGCGGCTACATGGCGGTCGGCGCGGTCGAATCGCGCTTCTACGCGGAACTGCTGGCGAAGCTCGGCCTCGCGGAAGCAGGCCTGCCGGGCCAGCACGATCGCAGCGGCTGGCCAGTGCTGCGTGAACGATTTGCCGCCGCGTTCCTCACGCGCACGCGCGACGAATGGTGCGCGGTGTTCGAGGGCAGCGACGCGTGCGTGGCACCGGTGCTGAGTTTTTCGGAAGCGCCGGCGCATCCGCAACACCGTGCGCGCGGCAGCTTTGTCGAAGTGGCGGGCGTGGTTCAGCCGGCGCCCGCGCCGCGTTTTTCCGCCACACCTTCCACGATCGCGAAGCCGGCGCCGCAACGCGGCGAACATGGGCTTGCCGCGTTGCGCGATTGGGGATTCGACGCGGCCGCTGTCGAACGCATGCGCGAACACGGTTTGGGTTATCAGCCTGAGCGGCCTGAGGCGTGAAGCGTCGTCAGAAAATAAAGTTGGGTTAGGAGACAAAAGATGAAAGTATTGGTCGCGGTAAAACGCGTGGTGGACTTCAACGTCAAGATTCGGGTCAAGTCTGACGGCTCGGGCGTCGAGTTGGCGAACGTCAAGATGAGCATCAATCCGTTCGATGAAATCGCCGTCGAGGAAGCCGTGCGCCTGAGGGAAAAGGGCGTGGTCAGCGAAGTGATCGCAGTGTCGTGCGGCACGAGCGCTTCGCAGGAAACCTTGCGCACGGCAATGGCGATCGGCGCGGATCGCGGCATTCTGGTCGAAACAGACGCAGAGCTGCAGCCGCTCGCGGTGGCCAAGCTGCTGAAGGCACTGGTCGACAGGGAGAAGCCGCAACTGGTGATTCTCGGCAAGCAGGCTATCGACAACGACTGCAACCAGACCGGCCAGATGCTGGCGGCGCTCGCGGGTTGTGCGCAGGCCACGTTTGCGAGCCGGGTGGAACTGTCGAACGATTGCGCGACCGTCACGCGTGAAATCGACGGCGGACTCGAGACGTTGCGGCTCAAGTTGCCGGCGGTCGTCACGAGCGATCTGCGCCTGAACGAGCCGCGCTATGCCACGCTGCCCAACATCATGAAGGCGAAGAAGAAGCCGCTGGACGTCGTCACGCCGGAACAACTGGGCGTGGATGTCGCGCCTCGCCTGAAGGCGCTCCGCACGATAGAGCCGGCTGGGCGCAGCGCAGGCGTGAAGGTGCCCGACGTCGCGGCGCTGGTCGCGAAGCTGAAGAACGAAGCGAAAGTGATCTGAGGGAATTGATATGACTGCATCCAATCAAGTGCTGGTCGTGGCTGAACACGACCAGGGTTCGATCAGGACGGCCACGCTGAACACGGTTGCCGCCGCACTGCAATGCGGCGCCGAGGTTCATATGCTCGTAGCCGGGTATGACGCAACGGGCGCGGCCCAAGCCGCGGCCGCGATCAAAGGCGTGGCGTTCGTGCTGCACGCCGATGCGCCCCAACTCGCTGACGGCCTTGCTGAAAACATCGCGGCCCAGGTTGTCGCGCTCGCCGCGAATTACGGCCATATCCTGTTTCCCGCCACCAGTGCCGGCAAGAACATCGCGCCGCGCGTCGCGGCGCTGCTCGACGTGGCACAGGTGTCGGATATCGTGCGGGTGCTGAGCCCGGACACGTTCCAGCGTCCCATCTACGCGGGCAATGCGTTGGTCACGGTGCAAAGCAGCGATCCGGTGAAGGTGTTGACCGTGCGCGTGACAGGGTTCGATGCCGTAGCGGCCGAAGGCGGCGCGGCGCAGATCGAAGCAATCGACACGGTGGCGGACAGCGGCCTGTCCACCTTCGTCGAGCGCGTGGTCGCGAAAAGCGACCGGCCCGAACTCGGTGATGCGCAGATCGTGGTGAGCGGCGGTCGTGCGCTCGGCAGCAACGAGAAGTTCACCGAAGTCCTCACGCCGCTCGCAGACAAGCTCGGTGCGGCGCTCGGCGCGAGCCGCGCGGCGGTCGACGCGGGATTCGCGCCGAACGACTGGCAAGTCGGTCAGACGGGCAAGATCGTCGCGCCGCAACTGTATGTGGCGTGCGGTATCTCGGGCGCCATTCAGCATCTGGCGGGGATGAAAGATTCGAAGGTCATTGTGGCGATCAACAAGGATCCGGAGGCGCCGATCTTCAGCATCGCCGATTACGGGCTGGAAGCCGATCTGTTCGATGCGGTGCCGCAACTGGTCAATGCGATCTGAGCGGTAGTTATTGACGGAGCACGGGGGGAAAGGGCATCGCTGCGCCACGCAGCGATGCCCTTTTTGCATTGTTACGACTCAGCGAATTGGGTCGCGAATTCGGGGTGCAAATTACGGCAGCGGCATGCGAATCCAGCGCATGTCCCGGTGCAACTTCCAGCGCGTTTCATGGCGTTGGAGGCGAATCGATGGGATAGCTCTCGGAAGGCTGCGTTTTGCCGGTTGGCGCGACGCGGGTGTGATCCGTAATGGTTGGGTGGTTCCAGACAGCATCAGCCAACTGACGAGGCGAGCGAGCGGCGGCGCGAGGCCCGCGCGCCCGGTAGTGGAAGTGCAAACGCCGGCATGCGGTTGGACGCATGCCGGCGCAGACAAGATCCCGGCATAACGCCGGGACCGCGCGAATTACTGCAGATTGCCCGCGACCGCGATGGTCTGGCCGGTGATGTAGTTCGACTCGGGCGAGCAGAACAGGTAGACGCCGCCGGCCGCTTCTTCAGGCGTGCCGCCGCGACCCAGCGGATTGCGCTGCGCGTGCGTCTTGAGCAGCTCGGGATTAAGGCCCACGCGGATATCGCGTCCTTCGATTTTCACGGTCGCGCCTGCATGCGCGTCGGCCGTCGTCATGCGGGTGTGGATCAGACCGAATGCCACGCAATTGACGTTGACGTTGAAGCGCCCCCACTCGCGGCTCAACGCGCGCGTCATGCCGATCACGCCGGCTTTGGCCGACGAGTAGTTCATCTGTCCCGCGTTGCCGTTGAGCGCGGACGTCGACGAGATGTTGACGATCTTGCGATACACGTCGCGGCCGGCTTCCTTGTCAGCCGCGTGCAGGGCTTTCACATGCGGATAGGCGGCGCGCAGAATGCGGAACGGCGCGGTCATGTGGCAGTCGATGATCGCGTACCACTGTTCGTCGGTCATCTTCTGGATCACGTCGTCCCACGTGTAACCCGCATTGTTGACGATGATGTCGATGCCCTTGTACGTGCTCATCGCCGTATTGATGAAGCGGTCGGCGAAGTCCGGCGCACCTACGTTGCCGACGCAAGCCACGGCTTCCGCGCCCATCTTCTTCAATGCTTCGACCGTTTCGTGCGCCGGGTCGGCGTCGAGGTCGTTGATCACGAGACGTGCGCCTTCGCTCGCCAGCTTCTCGGCGATCGCGCGGCCAATGCCGCGACCCGAACCCGTGACGAGCGCTACTTTACCGTCAAGCTTTCCCATTTCCTGTCTCCTTGATTGATGCGGATTACAAGGCGATCACGGCGTCGCCGAGGACGCGCGGTTCGCCATATTGATTGGCCGTTTGAATCTCCACTTTCACGCGGCGCTCGCCGTCGGCCTCGAACTTCTCGACGACCCGGCCACTGCAGGTAATCTGGTGTCCGAGATGCGTGATGCCGACAAAGCGCACGCCGAATTGCCGCAGTTGCCGCTGGTCGACCCAGGCGTTCAGCAAACGGCCGAGGTACGCCATCGACAGCATGCCGTGAGCGAATACGTCCGGCATGCCGCTGCGGCGCGCGAAGTCGAGGTCGATGTGGACCGCGTTGTGATCGCCCGAAGCGCCGGCAAAGAGCGCCAGCGTCGTGCGGTCGATCGGCGCGAGCGTCAGCGGCGGCAGCGTGTCGCCGACCTTGACCTCGTCGAAGCTCAATGTGCTCATTCGTGTCTCCTCTCAGCCGTTGCGGTGTACCAGCACGCTGCGCATGTCGGCCACATGCTCGCCTTTCTGATTGGTCACGCGCGTCTCGCGCACCACGAAATCGAGTGCACCGCCTTTCTTGTCGTAGATGTCGGCGATGCGGCATTCGAACAGCAGCACGTCGCCGGCGTAGGCCATCTTGTGATAGGTGAACGATTGCTCACCGTGCAGGATGCGCGCCACCTGAATGCCGATCTCGTCGCGCCAGCTTTTGTCCGGCTGCTCCAGTTCGAGTGAGAACAGGAAGGTGGGCGGCAAGGGCAGAGTCGGGTGGCCCGCGTCGCGGGCCGCGGATTCGTCGAAGTAAACCGGGTTGGTTTCGCCGGTTGCCTTGGCGAAGAACCGCAACCGGCCCGCTTCGGCCACGGTGCGAAACGCGGGAATCACTTTGCCGATGTGTTTTTTATCGATCATGTCGGGCACTCCGTTGGATGCGGCGCACTACGCGGCCTTGTACACGGTCGTGACGCACGCTCCGCCGAGCCCCAGGTTGTGCGCAAGTGCGACCTTCGCGCCTTCCACCTGGCGTTGATCGGCAGTGCCGCGCAGTTGATGCGTCAGCTCGTAGCACTGCGCGAGACCGGTCGCGCCCAACGGATGCCCCTTCGACAGCAAACCGCCCGACGGGTTGACCACCCACTTGCCGCCATACGTGTTGTCGCCGTCGTTGACGAGTTTTTCCGCTTCGCCTTCTGCGCACAGACCCAGACCTTCATAGGTCAGCAGTTCGTTCTGCGCGAAGCAGTCGTGCAGTTCGATCACGTCGATGTCTTCCGGACCGACGCCGGCCTGCTCATAAGCGAGCTTCGCGCCGGCGCGCGTCATGTCGAAGCCGACTACGCGGATCATGTCGCGTGAGTCGTACGTGCTGGGCAGGTCGGTGGTGAGGGACTGGGCGGCGATCAGCACATCGGTGCGCAGGCCGCGCTTGCGGGCGAATTCCTCCGACACCACGATGGCCGCGGCTGCGCCGCAGGTGGGCGGGCAGGCCATCAAACGCGTGAGCACGCCTTCCCAGATCATCGGCGATGCGAGCACTTCTTCCGGCGTCACGACCGTGCGGAACACGGCGAGCGGATTGCGCGCGGCATGCTGGCTCGCCTTCGCGCGAATCTTCGCGAACGTTTCGAGCTTCGTGCCGTACTTTTCCATGTGAGCCCGGCCGGCGCCGCTGAACTGGCGAATCGCGCTCGGCAGATCGGTGCGATCCACCAGTTCGTTGACCACACTCAGCGCGCGTTCGAGCGCCGGTGCACGATCGCTCCACTTCGACGAGAGCGCGCCCGGCTGCATGAATTCGAAACCGACCGCGAGTGCGCAATCGACCGCGCCGCTTTGCACAGCCTGGCGCGCAAGGAACAAGGCTGACGAACCCGTCGCGCAGTTGTTGTTCACGTTGATGATCGGAATGCCGGTCATGCCGACGTGGTAAAGCGCTTTCTGACCGCAGGTCGAATCGCCGTAGACATAGCCGGCGTAGGCCTGCTGCACGTCCGCGTAATCGATTCCGGCATCGATCAGTGCTTCGCGCACGGCACCCGCGCCCATCACGTCGTAGGGGTCGCTGGTGCCGGGCTTCTTGAACGGAATCATGCCGACGCCGGCGACGAACACGTTACGAGTCATATCACTGCTCCTTGAAATGGAATGTTCGAATTACAGCTTGCGGGAGATGAGGTCGCGCATGACCTCGCTCGTGCCGCCATAGATACGGTTGACGCGCGCATCGGCGAACGCGCGGGCCACGGGGTACTCCAGCATGTAGCCGTAGCCGCCGTGCAGCTGCACCATGTCGTCGAGCGCCTTGCCGAGCGATTCGGTCGCGAACAGCTTGGCGATCGCCGCTTCTTCCAGAGTCAGACGCCGGCGCACGTGCTCGGCGAGGTAGTGGTCGACCAGCACGCGCACGGCGGTCGCCTGCGCCTTGATGTCGGCCAGCTTGAACTTCGTGTTCTGGAAGTCCCACACGGTCTGATTGAAGGCTCTGCGGTCCTTGACGTAGTTGATCGTGTGCTCGAGGCAGGCTTCGAGTTTTGCAGCCGCGCCGATGGCAATCGAGAGCCGTTCCTGCGGCAATTCGCCCATCAGATAGGCGAAGCCTTTGCCCTCTTCACCGAGACGATTGCTCACGGGAACGCGCACGTTGTCGAAGAACAGCTCGGCGGTGTCCTGCGAGTGCATGCCGACCTTGTCGAGCTTGCGGCCGCGGCGGAATCCCTCGCGGGTCGCCTCGACGACGATCAGGCTGACGCCCTTGGAGCCCGCGCTGGGATCGGTCTTGCAGACCAGGATGATCAGGTCGGCGTTCAGGCCGTTGCTGATGAAGGTCTTGCTGCCGTTGATCACGTACTCGTCGCCGTCGCGCAAGGCGGTGGTGCGTATCGCCTTCAGGTCGCTGCCGGTGCCGGGCTCGGTCATGCCGATCGCGAGAATGGATTCGCCGGTGCAGGTTTTCGGCAGCCATTTCTGCTTCTGTTCCTCATTGCCGATGCGAGCGATATACGGAGCGATGACGTCGGAATGCACGCCAAAGCCCAGGCCGCTCAGACCGGCGCGATTGACTTCCTCGTTGAGGATCGCCGCGTGGCCGAAGTCGCCGCCACCGCCGCCGTATTCAGTCGGCAGCGTGAGGCACAGCAAACCCTCGCGGCCCGCCTTCAGCCACGTTTCGCGGTCCACACGGCCGGCCTTGTCCCACTCGGCCTGTTTGGGCGTGCATTCGCGCTCCAGGAAGCGACGCACCGTGGTGCGCAGCATTTCATGATCGTCACGAAAAACGGTACGGGTAATTTGCATTACTAAGTTCCTGTGAATGAGATCGGCATGGGCCGATGGATGGCGTTATCGCGCGCAGGCGATATGCGCCGCCGGTTCTGTGTGGTAGAGCTGTTCGATCAGATGGGCGCGGCGCGCGCGGGTCACGGCCTGGTTCACATAGCCTTTTTCGGCGATTTCATTGGCGTCGATCGAAGGAGGCTCGGCCATCAGCATCAGGCGTTCGATCGTCCGGCTGGCGCCGCCGCCCTTGTGGCGGCCAAGACGTTCGCGCAGTGCCGCGACGAGGACCGGATGCTCGACCAGCGCCGCCGCGTCGAGCTCGGCGAGTTCGGGCGCGAGGCGCCGGCAGGCGGCCACGTTCGGCCACGCGAGCGCCGCGAGAAATTCGTGGTCGTGGCCGCAGATCACCGCATCCGAGATGAGCGGGGCGCACAGATCGAGCAGGCCGAGCCGCACCGCGCCGGTTCGCACCCAGGTACCGTTCGTCAGCTTGAAGTCTTCCACCACGCGCCCGGCGAACAGCAGGCCAGCGGCCGGATCTTCCGGATTCGCGAGACGCACGGCATCGCCCAGGCGGAAGTAGCCTTCCTCGTCGAAGGCGGCGGCGGTGAGCACGGCATTGCCGATGTAGCCGGCAAACACATTCGCGCCGCGCATGCGGATTTCGTAGCGGCCGTCGCCGCCTTCGAGCGGCAGGAGCTTCACTTCGGAGCCCGGCACCGGGCCGCCGATGTTGCCGAGATCCGTGGCGGCCCAGCCGCAGTAGGTGCCCATGCCGCTCGTCTCGGTGCAGGCGAGGCCCGTGGAGAAGACGATGCGCTTGCCGATCGTGTCCACCGCCACACGCTGGATGCGATGCCACACGTCTGTGGGCAAGCTCGCGCCGCCGTAGCCCAAATACTGCACATTGGCGAACAGGCTGCGGGCGAGCATGGGGTCGCGCTCGAGTTCGCCCGCCAGCACCGCCCATGCGGACGGAACGCTGGTGAAAACCGTGGGCGACACTTCACGCAGATTGCGAACGGTGCGCTCGATCATGCCGGGCAGCGGGCGGCCGTCGTCGATATAGTGGGTCGCGCCGAATTGGACGGAGCGCCCGATGTTCAGGACTCCGCCGAGGCCGTGATGCCACGGCAGCCAGTCGAGAAACACCGGTTGCGATTCGCGCAGCCAGCCGAGATTGTCGGCGTAATAGGCCGCGACTGCCTTGAGGTTGCTGTAGGCCAGCGGCACGCCTTTCGGCGTGCCGGTCGAGCCCGACGTGAAGAGGACGCGGGCCGTATCGCTCTCGCGGATGGCCGCATGCGCTGCGGCAACGGCGGCGACACGCGCCGGCGTCATGTCGGCAGCAAGCAGATCGGCCCATGCGTGGTGCGAGGGTTGAACGTTGCGCACGGCGATAACCGGCGTTGCCGCCAGTTCGTCGATTGCGAGCGCGCGTTCGAACGCTGCCGCATCCTGGACGAACACGGCCGCCGGTGGCACCAGTTCGAGCACGCCTTTCAGACGGGCGAAGTTTTTACTGAGCGTGGAATAGGCCGGCGAAACGGGTGCGGCAGGAATCCCCACATACTCGGCCGCGAGCAGAAGCACAGCCTGCTCGATCGAATTACCTGACAGCAGGACTAGCGGGCGCTGCTGGCCGAGGCCCATCTCCAGCAAGCACGCCGCCACCGTTTGTAACTGACGCCATAGTTCGCGCCAGCTCATCGTGCGCCAGTCGCCGCTGCTGTCGCGTTCGCAGAACGCCGGACTATCGCCGCGGCGCTCGGCCCATTCGGGGACAAAAGCGGCGAAGCTGTTCTGTGCGATGTCGGGGGGCGGACTGGCGGAGCTCAGCATCAAGGTGCCGTCGGGGCGGCGTTCGACGAGCGGGCGCCGTTCCGGAAAGCGTACGGGACGGTAAGGGGCTGCGGTGTATTCACTAGCCATGAGCGTAGTCATTACGCTTGTCTCCTGAGCTTCAGCGCGCGCGATGGTGCGCACCGGCGTTGGTTATGTGAGGCGCGCTTGCCGTGAACGGGCGCGCGACCCCTTGACTTATAGGATAGTGGCTCGCGACCGGGAGAGAACCACCCGAGGTGGGTAGCAAGGAAGGATGGCGCAGAACGGTGAGGGACCACCCGGCGGAGCTCGTGAAGACGCGTGGTGCGTCAGTCTGTCTCTTCGCCGGCAACGGGCGTCGAGCCCAGTTCGAGATCGCGTACGCGTGCCACCGCCTCGTCGCGGCTCGTCACGCTGAGCTTGCCGTAGATGTTCTTCAGATGCCACTTGACGGTCTCAGGCGAAATGCCGAGCGTGCGGGCAATCTTCTTGTTCGGCAATGCCTGCGCAAGCAGGCCGACAACCCGAACCTCGCGCTCGCTCAGCGTTTCGGCGGCGGTGGGCGGCGCGCTTCGGCTGGCGGGTTTGGCGGGCGGCTCCGCGCCGCTGGACGAAGCGGCCTTCGCCGCGTTCAGCCGGCTCACATAGAAGGACAGAACCGGATCGTGCGGCTCGCCTTGCACTACTGCGGCAATGAGATCGAGCGCGCTGGGGTCGGCGTCGAGCAGGCTGCGCACCAGACCCAGCCGGTGACCTCGGCGCAACGCGGCGAGCACGGCTTCGCGCGCGGCCTCGGCGCGGCCGCGGCCTGCATCGACCACGGCGGCCTGCATCTGGAAGTGAGCAACGTGCCGCTGCCAGCCGCGCGCCTCGCAGAATGGAATCAGCGCCTGAAGACGGCACGCGGCGCCCTCGAAATCTTCGTGGGCGATGCACCAGTTGATGTGCGAACTCTCCGTCATGGCGTGGATTTCCGCCGCGGTGCCCGTCGCAGCGTCCGTCACGGTGCCTGCCGCGCGCGCCGCGATCATGTCGAGCCGGGCGAGGCCGGCTTCCGCCGCATCGAACTGACCGCTCAGCAGATGCCGATGAATCTGCTCGGCCACGCTATGAGCGACGAGCCGGGGCAAGCCGTACTGCGTCGCGTATTCTTCGAGGCGTTCGAGATAGGCGAACGCATCGAGGTGGTGTCCCTCGGCCCAATGGACCGCTGACAGCACCGTCAGGACACGCAACACGGAGTCCGGAATGGACACGCGTTCGAGCACGTCGACGCGATCCTCCAGAAGTTTGCGGGCCGCTTCCAGGTCGTTGAATTCGTACAGCACTTCGCCGAGCAGTGCCGCCGCAAAGCATGCCGCTTCGGCGGCGGCGCTGCCGCGTTGATCCGCCTCGAACAGAACGTCGCGGCTGATGCGCTCGACCTGGATGAACTTGCCCTCCAATGCATAGCTGAAGCCTGCAATGCAGCGGCCGTTCAGTATGCCGGCCGAAGTACCCATGAGCGGCACACCATCCACGAGAGGTTGCGGCGCCTCGCTCTGAACGCGGCGCGCTTCATCGTACTCACCGCGGCGCATGTGAATCCATGACAGCAGGTTGTTGCGGCCGCCCACGGTGAGGCTGTCGGCATGGGCGGGGATTTGCCGCAAGTGCGGCAACACCGATAGCGCCTCGTCCGTGTCGTCGCGCTGAACGGCGAGGGCCGCCCGCAACAGGATGAGCCGGTAGCGCGAATGTGTATCGCTTTCGGGGATATCGGCATGCAGGCGCGCGATGGCCGCGGCGCAGGCGTCGAATTCGCGCGCATACAGTTGCAGATGCAACATCCACAGGCGCAGTCCGATGCGGGTTTGCACTTCGGCGAGCGGCAGCAGACGTATCAGCCCGACCAGCTTGCGCAGATCGCCCTCGATCTGCATGGTTCGGGCAACACGCAGCACGAGATCAGCCGCCGCCGCCGGCTCGCCTGCGAGTAAGGCGTGACGCACGGCGTCGTCGTGCTGGCGGTGGTCGCGAAACCAGAGCCACGCCGCCAGATGCACCTCGCGCTGATGCAGTTCGCTGCGTGCCCGAAAACGCTCGAGTAGCGTCTCGCGAAAGAGCGGGTTCAACCGATACCACGTCTCGCTACCCGAACTTTCGATCGGCGCGATGAACAGATTGTCGTTTTCCAGTCTTGTCAGCAGCGCGCGCACTTCGGCGGGCGATTGCCCGTGGCCGATCAGCGCGATGCACAGCGGCGCGCATACCCGCGTGCAGCTTGCCATCCGGACCAGCATTTCCACCTCGGATGGCGCGAGGCGCGACAACACCTCGCGTTCGAAATACGCCGCAAATCCGCGAGCATCCAGAAGCTGGGCGTTCGCGAGCGGGTCGGACGGCGCGAGGTCCGTTATGCCTTGCTTCTTTCTTTTCAGGCGTATCGCGAAGAGTTGCAGTCCCGCCACCCAGCCGTCCGTCAGTTCGTGCATGTGACGTGCTTCGCGCTGGCCGATCTCGCCCAACTGCGCCTTGAGGAAGGCCTCGGATTCGGCGGCCGTGAAACGCAGGTCGCGCATGTCGAGTTCCAGCACGAGGCCCTGGTCGCGCGGGCGTCCCAGCGACAGGGGCACCGCGCCACGCGAGACGAGCACGAGATGGAGATTCGCCGGCGCGTAGTCGAGCAGCCATTGCAATGCTTCGTGATTGCGGGCATTGGCAACGTGATGCAGATCGTCCAGCACCAGCACGACGTCGTTCGAATGGGCGGCGATGCCGCGCACGAGGGCGATGATGGTGCGTTCGACCGCTTCGTCGTCCATGCCGCGGCCGCCTAGCAAGGCCGCTTCGTGGCACATGGCCGGGTCGACCTGGGCGAGGCTGGCGACGAGGTAGTCGAGAAAATGCGCCAGTTCGTTGTCTTCCGGCGCGAGTGTCAGCCAGGCGATATCGAAACCGAGCGAAAGCAGGGCTTCGCGCCACGCGATCAGCAGGCTCGTCTTGCCGCAACCGGCGGGGCCCTGAAGCACGACGCAACGGTTGCGCCGGGCCTCGAGTAGCTGGGTCAGCAGACGTTCGCGTGCGACGACGCGGGCGGTGTCGCGTGGCGGAATCAAGCGGGGATCGGCTCGGGATTCCGCGGCACCGCGTTGGGAGCGGCGTGGGTCCACGGGAGGGGAATTCTGCGGCATCGTGACCTGCGCCTTGCGCGCCCCGGCTTCGCGCCTGGTCGGCGAGGGCCAAAGGACGAAGTGATAATCCACATATTGTAGCGCAGCGCAGGTAGCGTTTTCACGTTCAGCGGGGCAGTGTCTTCCCGGATCATCACTGGTCTGGCGGGGGCGTCGCGCCGGCGGTCTGCGCTTCGCCGCGTACCGATTCCTGTTTGCGCCGTGCCACGAATTGCACGACGTCGCCGCCCGCGCGCCATGCGTAACAGGTGTCGACCATTGGATGAGCCTGAGCGCTGCCTGTCGCCTCGCCGGAGTCTCGCCCGGCGGGTGCCGCCTTGCGCCAACCCATCAATGTCTGGATCGCTGTCGTGGCAATGGGGCCGAGCAACTCGGTCAGATGCGTGCAGCCTTTCGGACCGGAAAGACGGCTCTTGACCTCTTTCATGAAGCCCGCGCCGATGGTCATGCCTTCGAGACCGGCATACGCCTCGTTGATTTCCGTGCAAAAGCGGCTCGGCGAGGAGTCCGTATGAGCCTCGATGCGATGGATCAGAAGCTCTGAATCGATTGTGACCACGATGCGCATGTCGTGAATCGGCGAGCCGGCCGGCACGGTCTTGAAGAGCAGGTCCGAATCGTCGGCCTTCGTATCGCGGATGTGGCCTTCAATGTCGAACAGGCCGTCGCGTCGTTTGAAGCCCATGCATTCGACACGCCGGGTATGCACGAGCTGCCGTGTTGAAGGATTCGATGGAATGGCAGACATGGATATCTCGCTTGCTGAAGCACTCATTCGATTGATGGAAGATGGATCAGACCGCGCTCTCGTTGAAACGGGACATTGCACATGTCTGCGCGAGGAGCGCGCCGGCCTTTGAGTGATCGATACCACCGAGCCTATTTGAACGCCGGAACCCGGCCGCCCCCTATATCGGGGGGGAAAGTTCGATGCGTTTCGCCACCCTTTTCATCGCTCGGGGTATTCCCGTCCCCCCTCTGTTTGGGTAGGTGATCTGCCCGGAGGTCCCTGCAATATGGGCTCGCAGCGACAGGCCGGCATATTGCCGGGCGTCGTCCCGGCGGACATCTGCATGAGTTTGCTTTACCCGTGTCCGTTGGACACGGCAAACACAAAGAGGAGACATGCATGCGTTTCATGAGTCAGAGTATTTGCGGGGCAAGCTTGATTCTCGCCGCAGGAGGAGCGGCGGCCCAATCGAGCGTCACGCTGTACGGGGTAGCGGACGTGTTCGTCCAGTATCTGGATAACGGTGGAAATCATTCGTTTTCCGAACGAAGCGGCGGTTCGACCGGTTCCCTGTTCGGCCTGAAAGGGAGCGAAGATCTCGGTAACGGGCTGAAGGCGGTGTTCGACGTCGAAACCGGCTTCAACCTCAACAACGGAGCGTTTTTTGCCGACAGCACGGCGATGTTCTACCGGCAGTCGTGGGTGGGACTCAAGCACGATTCCTATGGCCAGCTGAGCTTCGGCCGCCAGTATCAGCCGAGCTTCTGGGCCGTCTACTTCACCGATCCGTTCCGCGGCAATGAAGTGATGTCACCGCTGGCAGCCGCCGACCTCGCCGGCGCAACCGATCGCTCCACGCTCGCAACGCAGTACGTGTCCGGACGAACCAGCAATTCGATCGTCTACACGTCACCCGACATGAGAGGCGTGCATGTCTACGCCATGTACGGGATGCCGGCCACGGTGACGCAGCCTGTGCCGGTGCGGTCCGGCGCGATGATCGACCTGGCGGCGAATTATTCGGGCTATGGTTTTTACGCCGGTGTCGGTTACCAGTATCAGCATGGATCGCAGGAGACCGCGCCGCTGGTGGCTGCCGCCCCGTCCCTGCTGACCACGTTCGACCTGATGGGAACGGAGCACTTTACCGGCGCGCTCGCCTACCGGTGGGGCATCGTCAATTTTCAGTTCAACTACTCGTATAACAGGCCGAAAGATGCGCCGGCAGGCGCGCTGGTCACGGTTACGCCGACGGTCAAGTTGCCGCTTGCTTCGCTGGTTCACTCGTACAGCATTATCGAGTTGGGCGCGACGATTCAGGCCACGCCGGCGGACGTGATCGAAATCGCCGGCATCGAGCGGGATGTGCGTGGCGTTCACGACAACACGCCGGGTATCGAAGTCGGCGTCGACCACAGCCTGTCCAAGCGTACGAGCCTCTACATGCGCGCGGGCTACCTGAAGAACAACGGCACGGCAAACATGAGCTGGCCTGGCACCACGGGCGTCGCTAGCGGTTCGAAGCAGATTCTTGCGGTGCTCGGCATGACGCATCGTTTCTAACTGCGGTAAGCGTTCACGGACGCCGCCGCCTGGCGGCGTCGTTCGTGAGCGCTGTCGTAGCTGTTTTCAACGCTCCGATATAACAACAGGAAAACATCGATGAATCAAAACAAGGTATTCACGCTGGCAGGTGGGGTGTTGCTCGTTCTGGCGTCGTTTAACGTGTACGCGCAGGGCAGCGATGCGGCTCCCGCGTCGGGCCACGCGTATGCACCGGACGCGAAAGCCATCAAGGCCGCCGATCGTGCGCTGCAGAAGAACGTGGTTCGTGCGCTGAGCAGAACGAAAGGGCTGAGGGCCGCCACCATCACGGTGCGGGCGCACAACGGCGCGGTGATACTGGAAGGAACCGTGCCCGAACAGGCGCAGGTCGGTCTGGCGACTCAGGCGGCTGAAGGCGTTGAAGGCGTCACGTCGGTGACGAACGCGCTGACGTTGTCCACGTTGTAAAAGGCGCGCTGTAAAGGCATTTCAAACGTTTCTGCAATAACCTGGGGGCCTGCTCATGGTGTAATGAGCAGGCCCTTTGCACAGGTGCCTGGCGGTGCTTTAGCCCGTCACCGATTTGCACTCGAGAAATTCGGCCAACCCTTCCCGACCATATTCCCGCCCGTTACCGGATGTCTTGTAGCCACCAAATGGAACCGTAATGTCCAGCATCGCGCCGTTGATCCGCACCGATCCCACACGCAGGCGCGCAGCCACGCGGCGTGCGCGTTCGGGGTCACGGGTGGCGATATAACCGGCAAGACCGTATTGCGTGTCGTTGGCGATCGTAATGGCGTGTTCCTCGCCGTCGTACGGAATCATCACCAGCACCGGCCCGAAAATTTCCTCGCGTGCGATCATCATGTCGTTGCGGACATCCGCGAACACGGTGGGGCGCGCGTAGAAGCCCTGTGCCAATCCTTCCGGCCTGCCGGGACCGCCGGCAATCACGCGGGCGCCTTCCTCGATACCGGCCCGGATCATGTGCTGCACCTTCTCGTATTGCGCGCGGTTCGAGATCGGGCCCATCCTGGTGGCCGGGTCCGCCGGATCGCCGACGACAATCCCGTTGGCTACCGCCGCGGCAATCGCAATGGCGTCGTCGTATCGCTCGCGCGGCACCAGCATGCGGGTTGGCGCGACACAGGTCTGGCCGGAATTCGCCATGCACTGCATCACGCCGCTCGTCACTGCCTGCTGCAGATCGGCGTCGTCGAGAATCAGCAGGGGTGACTTGCCGCCGAGTTCCTGCGCTACACGCTTGACCGTGGGCGCGGCGCTCACGGCCACTTCGACGCCGGCGCGTGTCGAGCCGGTGATCGATACCATATCGACGCCGGGATGCGACGACAGCCGCGCGCCGACCACCCGTCCTTCGCCGAAAATCATGTTGAATACACCCGGCGGCGTGCCCGCCGCGTGCATGATTTCCGCGAAGATGACGGCGTCCAGCGGAGCGATTTCGGACGGCTTCAGCACGATGGTGCAACCGGCAGCGAGGGCCGGCGCGACTTTGGCGGCGATCTGATTCAACGGCCAGTTCCACGGCGTGATCAGTGCCGCGACACCGACCGCTTCGCGGCGCACATAGCTCTTGTCGTGACGAGTCTCGAACTCGAAATGGCGCAGCGTTTCCAGTGCGGCTTCGAGCTGCGAGAGGCCGATTGCGGCCTGCAGATGCTTGCACAGCGTGATGGGTGCGCCGATCTCGATGCGGACCGCCTCGGCGATGTCGTCGAGCCGCGCGCGATAGCATTCTATGATCCGCTCGAGCAGCGCGACCCGCTCGGCGCGGCTCGATTCCGACCACGCCGGAAAGGCGGCTCGCGCCGCGGCGATGGCACGATCCGCGTCTTGCGCGGTTCCCATTGCGAGGTGGCCGGTCAGCGTCTCGGTGGCCGGATTGACGATATCCGTCTGCGTGCTGCCGGCGGACGGCTCGACCCAATGGCCGCCGATGTAGAAGGTGTTCAACGTTTTCATTGCGTTTCCTTGGGTTCTTCGGGGCGTGTCGAGCTCATGCGGCTAGCGGACGATCGCCGATCACCGTCGCACGCATCATGTGGCGCGGTGCCGGGAAGTAGTCCTGGACCGCGTAGTGCTGACACGAGCGGTTGTCCCAGAAGGCGATCGTGTTCGGGCGCCACTTGAGGCGCACCTGATATTCCGGCGCCTGGGCCTGGCGGAACAGGTACTGCAGCAGATCCAGTTCGGCGAGCTTGTAGTCGAAACCGACGCGATATTCCGTGGCAGTCAACTGGCCGTAGTTCGACAGATGCGTGGTAAACGCCTCGTTGACGTAGAGGATCTTCTCGCCGGTTTCGGGATGAATCCGCACAACCGGATGCTCGACGGGTGGAAACTTCGCGCGCATGGTCGCGTGCTGGTCCTTGGGCACGGCAATGCCGAATAGCGGGAGGAAGTCGTGAACCGCGTTGAGGCCGGCGATTCTCGCCTTCACGTCGCCGGGCAGGTTGTCGTAGGCCGCCACCATGTTGATCCACATGGTGTCGCCGCCGACCTCTGGGCATTGCACGCATCGCAACATGGAGCCCATTGATGGAATCTCGCGCCACGATACGTCGGAGTGGTACAGGTTTTCGCGGCCGCGTTTGGTATCGTTGCGGCCGAGTATCACCAGTTCCGGATGTTCGGGATGGTGGGGAAACGCAGGATGGATCTCCAGTTCTCCGAATCGCTTCGCCACCGCGACATGCTGCGCGGGAGTGATGTCCTGGTCGCGGAAGAACAGCACCTTGAACTTCAACAGTGCGCGGCGCAGTGCAGCGTAGGTCTCGTCGTCGAGCGGATCGCGCAGATCGACGCCGCGAATCTCCGCACCGATGGTCGGTGTATAGCGTTCGACGACGAACGGCCAGGCATCGGAATTCGAGTGCACTACTGCCGTATCGGGTGCGATCTCAGTTGCTTGCATGTCATGTCTCCATTTGTCTGGGCCCGCGTGCGCCGCGGCACTCGGGGCTCGCGGCGGTTGCGGCGGTTTCACAGGCGGACGCGGTTCGCGTATGCCGGGTTCTTGTTGCGGGCGTCGCTTTGCAGTGGCAGGTTCAGCGCGCGGAGCGGCACGCTACCGGTTGTCGGCGCGGATCAGATCGGCGGCTTTCTCGCCGATCATGATGGCGGGCGCATTCGTGTTGCCGCCGATCAGCGTCGGCATGATCGACGCGTCGGCCACGCGCAGACCTTCGATGCCGCGCACGCGCAGGCTCGGGTCGACCACGGCCATTGAGTCGATGCCCATCTTGCATGTGCCGACCGGATGAAAAACGCTGTCGGCGCGACTGCGCACGAACGCCCGGATCGCCTCTTCGTTCGAATCGTCCGGTCCGAAGTCGTCCGTCAGCAGTTCCTGTCCGCCCGCTTCGGCCAGCGCCGGCTGCGCAAAGATACGGCGAACGATTCTGACGCCGGCGACCAGCGCGTCCATGTCGGCCTCTGCTGACAGAAAGCGCGGATCGATCGACGGTGCGTCGCGCATGTCCGCGCTACGCAGACGCACATGACCGCGGCTTTGCGGACGCAGAATATAAGCATGGCAGGAGTAGCCGTGCCCGAGCTTGCTACGTTTCGCCACAGTGCGATTGCCGAGCAGAGCGAGAACGAAGGCGAGCTGCACGTCCGGGACGGCCAGGTCGGGGCGGGTCTTCACAAAGGCGCCCGCCTCCGCGAAGTTGGAACTGACCATGCCGCTGCGATCGCGCCGGTAACGCCATATGCCGGATGCGAGCCGCAGAAAGCCGCCCGCCGAGTAGCCGTAGAGGTCGTTGGACTTGACCTGTTTGTTGACGATCACGTCGAGGTGATCCTGCAGATTTTCGCCCACTCCGGGCAGGTCCTGTATGACCTCGATACCGTGGCTGCGCAGATGCCCGGCCGGACCGATGCCCGAAGCCATCAGCAGTTGCGGCGAATTGAAGGCGCCGCAACTGAGCACGACTTCGCGCCGGGCCCGCACTGTCTGCTCGATGCCTGCACGCACCACGCGCACGCCGCGCGCGCGTTTGTCCTCGACGACGAGGCGCAGTACCTGGGTGTCCGGAAGAACATCGAGGTTCGGGCGGCCGCCGTTCAGGTTCGCATCTTTCGCATTGCCGTTGTGCAGGTAGGCACGCGCGGCATTCCAGCGTTCGCCGTTGAATTGCGTGACCTGATAAAGGCCGGCGCCTTCCTGCTCCGCGCCGTTGAAGTCCGTATTCAGCGGCAATCCGGCTTGCAGGGCGGCGTTCACGAAACGATGAGAGAACGGGTTGGGCGAACGCAGGTCGCTGACATGCAGCGGGCCGTCGCCGCCGTGCCACGGGTCGTCGGTGCGTCCGGCGTGGCGCTGGTTGCATTCGCTGCGGCGGAAGTAGGGCAGTACGTCATCGAAGCCCCAACCCGTACAACCCATGCCGGCCCATTCGTCGTAATCGTTGCGATGTCCGCGAATGTAGACCATGCCGTTGATCGACGAGCTGCCGCCCAGGCCGCGTCCGCGTGGCTGAAAGGAAGGGCGTCCGTCAAGGCCGGGCTGGCGTTCCGTGTAGTACGCATAGTTGCGTGGACCGGCTTTTTGCACGGTCGATGCCAGACCTATCGGCACCCATACGCTCATGTGGTGGTCATGCGGGCCCGCTTCGAGCAGAGCGACCGTGACCGACAGGTCCTCCGCCAGTCGCGCGGCCACGGCGCAGCCCGCGGAGCCTGCGCCTACGACGACGTAGTCGTACTCTGCTGCGATCATTGTGTTTTGAGCGTTGTTACCCGGTCTGATCATGGCGCCTCTGTTGATTGGATGGGATTTGCGCACGCACAGCGGCTGGTGCCCTTATCTCCGCTGACCTGGCCAGACGTGCATCAAGCCGTGGCTTGCGTAGCAAAGTGATTGAGCGTTTTGTGCGAGCGATCCGGATGAAGCCAGCGCAGCGCGGCGAGGGAAGCCGCGATGAGCAGTACGGCGCTGACCGTGAAGCCGAGTTCATAGGCATGACTATTGTTGCCGCCATAGACCTGTACGATCCGTCCCATCACGGCGGGAGCGAAGGCGGCGCCAAGACTCGCGAGTGCCGTGTGGATGGCGACGAGCGATCCGCGCTGGGTGTCGGGGACCATTTCGGCGAGCAACGCGGGGGCGAGCGTAAAGCTCAGGGTGGGCAGCGCGCCTGCGATCGCGAGCAGCGCTACTTTCTGCAATGGCGGCAAGTGAAGCAGCATGAGGGTGATATACAGCAGGGCCCCGGCAACCGCCGACAGACAGATCAGATGGACACGCGCCTTGCGCGTGGATACGCCGCGCCCGAGCATGCGTTGCGACAACCAGCTCAGACCCACGTTGACCGGCGTCGCGGTCGCGACCACGACGGCGAAGCAACGACCTGCTTCGACACCGTTGAATCCGAGGCCTTTTTCGAGGTAGGTGGGTATCCAGGTGAGGCTCAGACCCAACGTCCAGTAGGCGGTGAATCCGAGTGCGAACACGGAGAGGACAGAGCGGTCCGTGAGGATTCGCCGATAGGGCAACCGGGACACACGCGTTCGCACGATCGGTGCGGCCTGCTGCCTGCCGAGTCCTCCCTCTCGTCCGAAACACGCCCACAACACGCTCCACGCCGCGCCTATCGCGCCGAGCAGCAGAAAGTTCATGCGCCATCCCCACTGTCTCGTAACGAGCGGAATCACCAGGCCGGCGAGCAGCATGCCGAAAGCCGCACCCTGGTTGATGATCGCGACAGGCAGATTGCGTTGCCGGTCGGGGAACCACTTGTACAGCGCATGCACGGAGACGGGAAACGCCGGGCCCTCGGCAGCGCCCAGGATCACCCGGCAGATGAGAAGCGCCAGCGCGCTCGTCGCCATTGCTTGCGGCAACTGGAGTGCCGCCCAGCTCAGGCCCATTGCCAGCAATAACCAGCGAGTCTGGAAGCGGTTCGAAAGAAATCCCACCAGGACAGTGGAAATGGAAAAGAGCCAGAAGAAGCTGCCGGCGACGAGCCCGAATTTTTCTGGTGATAGATGCAGTTCAGCGGTCAATGGCACTGCCACCAGGCCGAGCACGATCTTGTCCAGGAAATTGATGAGGGCGAGCCCCGTCAGCAGTAAGGTCATCGTCCATGCGGACTTTGCCTGGAAATCAGGGGATGCGGTCATAGTTGTCTCCTGTAGTCCTGTTCCCGGCAGGCATTGCTGTTCCTGCCGGTAATGCGGACTTTGTAGCGCCACGGTAAAGGCTGAACGCGAGTGGGCAACCACCCGGAACAGGTAGGCTAGGGAAAACCTTGTTGCCGCGGATCGGGAAATGTCCGGTTGGTAGTGCCGGCATTGCCTCTGAGGGCGGCTCTACTCCAGCGGGGTGGTGGTATTGGAAGAGCATTGCCTTACTGTCGTCCCAGGAAGCATGAGAGGGATCGTGGTTCAGTCGGCGATCCTGGGGCTCCGGCGGATGATCGTCGCGGCTCGCATCCGTGTCAGTCGGTATGGGAGGAGAGGCAGTGAATACCCGGGAAACGTCGTTGCGCCGTCTTGTGGAAAGGTGGTTCGGACCAGATTCGCAGATGCGGGCGCGCGTCACGCTTTTCAGTCACTCCCGGGCGAGCCGGTGGCGTTACGTGTGCGTGGCGTCGAGGCGGGCGACCGGTGAGCTGTCGATCTTCTTCTTCCGCCATGACGACGGTTCGTGGTCCGTGTTCCCCCCGGAGACCACGCGGCCGACGATGAATGTGGCGCGCATGCCCGATTTGCGCGGGGCGACAGGTGGGATCGCATCACCGGGTTGACGGCTGGTCGGCCCGACGCGACTTCGCGGCGCGACACGTTCAGGCAATTCGCTCAACCGCGGCATTCTGTTGTTTGATCAATTAGAAAATATTGGAGATCGGTGCTGTGTCAATCCCGACATTCCTGAGTGACGATGAGATCACTCGCGAAGCAATCGAATACGACGTCGTGATCGTCGGCGGCGGGCCGGCCGGCCTGTCCGCGGCGATCCGCCTGAAGCAGCTGGCAGCGGAACAAGGCGCTGAAATTGGCGTGTGCGTACTGGAAAAAGGCTCGGAGATCGGGGCGCATATCCTCTCGGGCGCGGTGATGGATCCGCGCGCCATGACCGAGCTGATCCCGGACTGGAAGGAAAAAGGCGCACCGCTGACGGTGGATGTGACCGAAGACCGTTTCCTGTTCCTGACCGAAACCGGTTCGAAGAGCGTACCGGTCTGGGCGTTGCCGGATAACTTCAAAAACCACGGCAACTATGTGATCAGTCTCGCGAACGTGACGCGCTGGCTGGGTCAGCAGGCCGAAGCACTGGGTGTCGAGATCTTTCCGGGTTTTCCCGCAGCCGAGATTCTGTACAACGAAGATGGCTCGGTCAAAGGCGTCGCGACCGGCAACCTCGGTATCGGCAAGGACGGCCAGCCAACCGAAAACTTCCAGCTCGGCATGGAACTGCACGCGAAGTACACGCTTTTCTGTGAAGGCGCGCGTGGGCACCTGGGCCGTCAGCTGAACGATAAATTCAGGCTGCGCGACGGCGTCGATCCGCAGGTCTACGGCATCGGCATCAAGGAACTGTGGGAAATCGATCCGTCGAAGCACAAGCCGGGTCTGGTGATGCACACGGCCGGCTGGCCGCTGGAGAGCGACACGTACGGTGGCTCGTTCCTCTATCACATGGATAACAACCAGGTGGTGGTGGGCTTCGTGGTGGGCCTCGGTTATACCAATCCGTACCTGTCGCCGTTCGAGGAATTCCAGCGCTACAAGACGCATCCGGAAATCCGCAAGGTGCTCGAAGGCGGCAAGCGTGTGTCGTACGGCGCACGGGCGATCACCGCCGGTGGCCTGATGTCGCTGCCAAAGCTGGTGTTCCCAGGCGGTGCGCTGGTCGGCGACGATGCGGGCTTCCTGAACGCATCGCGGATCAAGGGCTCGCACGCGGCGATCAAGACCGGCATGCTGGCCGCTGAAGCGGCGTTCGAAGCGGTGCAGGCTGGACGTCAGTCGGATGAACTGATGGCCTATCCGGAGAGCTTCAGGACCTCGTGGCTGCACACGGAACTGCATCGCGCACGTAACTTCAAGCAGTGGATGAGCAAGGGCCTGTACCTTGGCACGCTGATGGTGGGCATCGAACAGAAGCTGCTGGGCGGCAATGTGCCCTGGACGCTGCATCACCAGCACTGGGATCACGAGATGCTCAAACCGGCTTCGCAATGCAAGCCGATCACGTATCCGAAGCCCGATGGCAAGCTGACGTTCGACCGTCTCTCGTCGGTGTTCATCTCGAACACCAACCACGAAGAGAACCAGCCTCCACACCTGACGCTGAAAGATCCGTCCGTGCCGGTGAACGTGAACTGGCAGACCTATGCGGGCCCGGAGTCGCGTTACTGCCCGGCGCAAGTGTACGAGTTCGTGAAGAACGACGACAACACCGAACGCCTCGTGATCAACGCGCAGAACTGCGTGCACTGCAAGACGTGCGATATCAAGGACCCGACGCAGAACATCGTGTGGGTGACGCCCGAGGGTGGCGGCGGTCCGAACTACCCGAACATGTAGTTGGCCGCGCGAGTGGACAGGGCATGCTTGCACACAAAACGCAGTGTGCCGTTCCAACGCATCGAAGCTGGCCGCTATCGAACCGGACATCTTCCATTCCGATCCGGTCCGGACGGTGCCGAAGCACCGTCCGGACCGATTCGCTCATTCCTCCAGGAGCGGGTGTTTGCCGAAACCGCCGCTCCATTCACGCCTACGTTCCCGAACTGGCCACGATTGCAAGGCTCGGGCAATAATGCGTTGCGCTCAAGTACGACGCTTGCTGTGAGCGGGCGCCGGCAGCGTTGGACGTGGGCGGATCGATAAACACCGATGCATTGTTCGATCCAGCAGGAGCGGTCAGGGTCATCGTCACTTTCCACCAATTGCCGGACCTCACGGCGCTCAGCGCAGTGGGTTGCCCGGCGCCCCACGTCCCTCGCACTACAGCGCCCGTATTCGTATTGAGGACCCACGCGAATTCGGTGCCGCTCGGGTCGTCGGTCTGGATCGATCCGCCAGGAAAGACCGTCGCGTTGCTGGTGGCGAGAACATAGTCAGTAAAGCTATACGATTGGCCGCCCTGAACCCTGATGATTTCGCGGACATTCGAAACTGACGAGCCGTTGGTACTGGTCACCGTTGCGGCCCCTCTGTTCACTCCCGAAATATCGGTCGCAGGGACGGCGGTGCCGCCATTCTGTTGAGACCAGATATCCGGCGTGGCGAGACTCAGCGGCGAGTTGATCAGGTTGTTTGCATAGCAGGCGGCCACCGCCTTGTCGGCCGGCGGTCCATAAAAGCTTGCAATGCTCGCCTGAATCGCGTTGTCGGTCGTGTCGGATGTCGCCTTGGTGATCACCGCTCCTTCGAAGAACTGGATAGGCGCAGCGCTACCGTCGCCGCCTTCGCCAAGCGACAGCCCGCCTTGCCATTGCCCGTTAAATGCGTGACCCGCATCGTTGCCGAAGTTATAGGCTTCCGGGGGCGCCTGATCGTAGAGCGCCGTCAGCACACTCTGCGAGGCCGAGCCGCCTTTGACGGCGAAGATATTCGACGCAGTCACCGGCGAGTATTTGGAGAGCACGGTGACGAACTTTTCCCGTGCAGGCTGCGGCGGGCCGTACAGATAGACGCCTGCCTCCGCGTCGACACCCGGCCAGTTGGTATCGCGCGCATTGCAAACGGGGTCTTTTACGTTGGGCGGCTGGTTCGAATTGCCGTCACAGTAGCCAAATACAGCAGCGTTGCCATTTGAGAACGCCAGCGCGAACATCTCGCCTTCGATTTCTCCATGTGCGTAGGTGCCGGGATTGGCGCTGTTTTCCATATTTCCGTAAGTCCCACAGCACGTGGAGGACTGGCTATAGTGCGCCCCCGCCACCATATATTCGGCGATGTCGCTATCGCCGATCGACTGGTTCACCGTGCCGAACCTGTTGCGATACGCTTGTCCCGCCAACGTGCCCAGCGCGGGAATCTGCGCGCCTTGCAGCGGCACGAAGCCCAGTTTCGCCGGTGTGCCGGAGAGCGCCGGCAAGTCGTTCCCGATAGATAACTGGAGCGTGGGTGACTGGGCGGTCAGCGCGGTAGGCGGCTGCGACAGTTGAACAGCCAGCGCTCCACTGGTTCCCGGAAGCGTGATCGTCGCAAAGCCGTTGAGCACCGGCACGGTCGTTGTTTTTTGCGGCCGCGACCCGCTATTCGGAACGGTCAGTGATTCGGTTCCGTCCGGGTTGAGTGTGAGTGTGGCCGGCACATTGCCGAACGCTCCGCCCTTCAGCGGCGCGACCAGGTCGATCTGGTCGTAAATGTAGGTGACGGAACAGGTGGTGTTGTTGCAGAACGTGTTCGCGCTTTTGACATTGGCTGAGCCGATCAGCGAGCGGTCAGCACCGTGCGGCAACGTGCTGGACGTATAGGGATAGATGTCCTGCTTTGCATTGTCGGATGCCCGTTGAACCTGGAATAACGGCCCCCTGTAATTCCTGGTCAGCAGGCGTGTGACGCTATGAGCCGCGGAGCATGGTGTGTTGGCCGTGGCGGCGGCGTCGCAAGGTAGGGGAGTCGTTGTCGCCGCATCTATCGATGCATTGTCGTTCGACGCGGGCGCGGCATTCGCGGGTGCCAAACCTGAAGTCGATACATTCGCTGCCTGAGACGCGGTCGGGCCGCCGCTATCTCCGTCACATGCGGCAAGTCCGACGCTTATCGCTAATAGAACGGTAACTAATCCAATTCCTCTGGACATCATGACCTCCTCCTATGAAACCATGCTTCTGTTTTGAGTTGAATCACTTAGTTATGCAAACTGAATCGTCGACAATTCTGCGTTAGGCAAGCAGTTGTTCCCTGGAACCGCGCTCATTTCCGACGGGTTATAAAAATGCGCTGCCGTGTCGTGCAGTTCGCCGTCCAGGCCATGCACCAGGCTGAAATCAGGTTGGAGGCGAAGAGGTCGCCTGGTAGGTAATAATATTAGTCAATAATATCAATTCGAAGCCTCAGTACAATCCCCTATGCTCTTATAATAGAAACGAAAGGATTCGCCCATATATAGGGCTCAAAAATTTGTGGGCGATGCAAGGGCGGCCAATATTATCGCTAATATGAATATTCATAAATCAGCGGACGGCCAGCCGGGCGTGCATTCATTCAGACCATCAGAAAGTTGAGACGCACGTGAAGCATGCCTAACGAAAACGCCGGATGTCGTCCTGGTCACATGGCTCGTTCGAAAGCCTCGCGCGGTCACCGAGAGAGGCGGCACGTGCCCGAAGCGATGACAGTTGTGGTTTCACGCGCATCGCGTCGCCATGCGCGGCACTGAAATCCGACCTGCCACCGTTCGGGCGCATTGATCGCACGGTGACGTGGACGCTCAAAGGTCGCGAGGTGCTCGCATACTTTGAGCGCGTGGCGGCCGAATCTTCCCGTTGGCTATTTCTCCGTCTGTCGTGCCATATAGGAAATTCGCCCCCTCACGACATCAATAGCCTGCTTGAGGGCGTAAATATCCGGAAGATATCGCTGCGGCAGGCGTATCTGGTTAGCGTGCGCGTCGATCTGTTCGATCTCTTCGCTCCATTGCGAAATCTGCTCCCGGCCTGGTCGGTCGCTTCGCCATATCTCATCTTCCAGCAGCTTCACTTCGCGATACCAGACCACGAGGCGGTTTTTGATCCGCGTCTCCGCGATTCGCGGCAACGCCTGAAGCACGCCAAGCAGTAAAGCCGCAAAAGGCAGCAGGATCAGAAGACGCCGTTCGACAAAACTGGCCAGCCAGAACGGGAGGTAGCGCTGAAGGAAGGGGCGCCCAGACTTGAAATAGCGGATGCTTTCATCGGAAACAGGAAATTCGTCGGTGTTGACGTTGGGAAACTTACCGAGCGGCGTGAAGTAATCTTCACGGCCGTGAACAGCGCTGGCTGCATCCAGCAACAGATAGACGAAGGCTGGATGCAGGGATTCCTTGGCCACGAGCAAAGCCGTGGCGGCGAGCAGGGTGACATCGGCTGACGGGCGATCGTTGGCAATGCTCGTCGAGCCACGCGGAAAAATGACCTTGGAGAGTGACGGAAATTTTTGGACCAGCGCGTCGGCCTGAGCAAAGCTCATCAGCTTCAGATTGCTGTTCAGCAGGGTTCGTTGCATCTCGGCATCCGGCCTGCCGATAAAGAACGCCGCATCGAGTTGTCCGTTTTCCAGACTTTGATAAGCCTTGGCCGCGTCCATTTGCAACAGTGTGGTGTTGTCGCCTGAAACGCCGCTGTAGGCGAGCAGTTGCAGGGCAACGTTGAGCAGGCCGCTGCCCGGCACGCCGATGGAAATGCGTTCGCCGCGCAGTTGCGCCAACCGGTCGATCGTAGTGTCGCCGCGATAGAAGACCCAGATCGGTTCGTACGAGACCGCGGCGATCGTTTTCAGGTCGTCGGTTTCTTTCGGGCGAGTCGTGCCGGACTGGATAAAGCCGACCTGGTATTCGCTGCGTGGGTCCTTCAGCCGCTGATAGTTTTCGACTGAACCGGAAGAACTACGGATATCGAGCGTGATGCCTTTCTGTTTCAGGATCGGCGCGTAGCGGTCGGCAAAGCCGCGATAGATTCCGCCGTCGGCTCCAGACGTCACAACGATCGTATGCTGAAATGCAGGCGCGAGAATGATTGCCAGCACCCAGCCTGACACGGCCAGCAGCAGGATCGCGCCCGTGATGAAGAGCCACGGGCGCCTGGGTTTTACGGGTGCCTTCCGGGCGCGCTGGAGAACTGGGTTGTGCCTTGGCACGGTTTGGTCTCTCTGGTCCGTGCTCCGGACGGGAGGCACGACGTTGCCATAACGTTCTTAGACTGCAGGCTACCTCGCTTCATGTCAACAACCCGCCAAGCGCTTTCTTCCTGCGGCGAATGGGCGGCTAAGAAGCTGTTGCGAAATTAGTTAAACAGAGGCTTTAGGCGCGTCCAGCAAATTAAGGCGCAAGCCAAAGACAGGAATGCTTCGTGAACATGCGCATAGCGTTCGTAACGAATCTTGAGCCGTCGAAACGAGTGAAGCCACGCAATCGAACGCTCGACTGGCCAACGTGTTTTGCCGAGCCCACTGCCATGCGGCGCGCCGACTTTTGCGAGTAGTGGCGTGATGCCTCGCTCACGCAAGCGTTGCCGATGGGGTTCGGAACTGTAGCCCCGGTCGCCCTGAACGATTCGCGGCTTGTGCAAGGGACGACCCCGCTTGCCCCGGATGCGCGGAATGGCATCGACCAGCGCATCAAGCTGGGTAATGTCGTGCCGGTTCGCCGCGCTCAGGATGACCGCGAGCGGGATGCCTTGCGCGTCGACGATGAGGTGGTGTTTGCTGCCGAGCTTGCGCCGGTCCGTGGGATTCGGGCCGGTTTTTTTCCCGCCAGCACGGCGCGAATCGATGAGCTGTCGACGAGCGCACGCGAGAAATCGATTTCGCCACGGCGACGCAGTTCGGCGAGCAACGCTTCGTGAATGTGTTGCCAGACACCTGCCTTTTGCCACGCGACGAGCCGTCGCCAGCAAGCTGTGCCTGAACCACATCCCATTTCTTGCGGCAGAAGGTTCCACGCAATGCCTGAGCGCAGCACAAACACGATGCCGGTCAGCACCGCTCGGTCGGGTTTCGGTTTGCGGCCCGCAAACTGGCGATTGCGTGGTGCTCGCGCAGGCAGCAGTGGTTCGATGAGTAACCACAATTCGTCGTCTATCAGTTCTTTAGGCATCGCTTCCTGTCAGGCAAAACAAGACAGAAAGTTAACACCAAGCCGGAAAAGTTAACAGACCCAAAACTTAATTTCGCAACAGCGTCTAAGCCAGGCGGATGACGGCGCATCGACCTCGAACGTCAGTTTGCAGACCGCCGCGCGCGAGATAACCAGCCGCGCCGGCTGCGTCTTTCAGGCAAGCGCCACGACCGCGATTTCCACGAGCAACTCGGGCGCGGCGAGCTTTGCCTGCACCGTCGCGCGTGCGGGTGCGCTGCCTTGCGGCACCCACGCGTCCCATACCTCGTTCATTCCCGCAAAATCGCGGGCAATGTCCGCGAGCCACACTTGTGCGGAAACCAGGCGCGTCTTGTCGATGCCGGCCTTCTCCAGATAGTTGTCGATCTTCTCCAGCACCTTCGCGGTCTGGACTTTCACGTCAGCGGTGTGATCGGCGGAAGTCTGGCCGCCGACGAACACGAGGCCGCCAGCCTTGACGACGCGGCTCATGCGTTGGTTGGTTTCGATACGAACGATATCGGTCATGACAATTTCTCCAGTTGAAGTCGAACGAAGCCGCCGCGCGCGCCGACTATCGGCGCGACGCTGCACAAAATGAAATCGGTTAATGCGTCGCGAGAGACGCGGCGCGCGTGAGGGAAGATGCCGCATTGCGGCCGAAGCGATCAATGGCAAACGCATCGAGCGAAATCGACGGCGCGCCGTCGAGCATCAGTTCGGACACGAGCTTGCCGCAGCCCGGCCCGAGCTGGAAGCCGCTGCCGCAATAGCCAAACGAGTAATACAGATCAGACGCCTTGCGGCTCGCGGAGATCACCGGCAGTTCGTCTTCGGTAAAGGCCTCGACACCGGCCCATGCGCGGTTCACGCCGAGATGGCGCAGATGAGGAAACAGATCGGTCACGGTCCGTGCGCTACGCACGAGGCGGACGAAATCGACTTCGCCGTGGCGATGGGCCAGGTCCGCAATGCCGATCAGTTTTCCGCCGATTACCACCGTGCCGTTGTCGAACTGCTTGAAGGACAGCGGCCTGCCGGTTGCGCCGAGCGTCGCGGAACAGAAGGGCGCGACGCGATGCGTGACCATCAGCATCAAACCTTCGGGATGCACCGGCACGGGCTCGCCGACCTGCTGCGCCAATTCGCCGGACCATGCGCCCGCGGTGACGAGCAGCTTTTGCGCGCTGAACGTGCCATGCGGAGTGACCGCGAACCATCGCGTGCCGCGCTGCTCGATGCGGCGCACCGGCGTGCCTTCCAGAAAACGCGCGCCGAGCCGCTGCGCGGCGAGCCGGAATGCCGTCGTGGTTCGATAAGGCAACGCGTAGCCGTCGCGCTCCGCCCAGATTCCGCCGGTAACGTGCCGCGCGAGCGCCGGTTCGAGGTCGAGCACGGTTTGCCGGTCGATCACTTTCTCGTGCGTGAATCCATGCGATTCGAGCAATGCGACGCGCTGGCGGCACGCTTCGAGTTCGTCGTCCGTTTCGGCGATCTTCAACTGGCCGGAAGGAACGAAGCCGCCGTCCTCGCCCAGCAGATCGTTCATGCCGTGCCAGATTTCCCGCGACATCAACGCAAGCGGAATCTCCGGCAACGGACGCCCCAGCGTGCGCACGCCGCCCGCATTCACGCCCGAGGAGTGACGCGCCACATAATCGGCTTCGAGCACAATCACGTTCGCGCCGCGCCTCGCCATATGGAACGCGCTGCTCGTGCCGTGCAGCCCGCCGCCGATCACGAGGACATCGGCTTCCTGGATGTCGGTCGCGTCATTCACCGGCAAGCTCTCCCAGCGTGAGCGGCTTGATCGGCGGACGGATGCGGTAGTAGCCAACTTCGGCGGGCGAGACGCGGCGCGCGTCGGCGATCACTTCCGTGACCGTGAGGCCGCACATGCGCCCCTGACACGGACCCATGCCGCAGCGTCCGAACGACTTTGCCTGATTCGGTCCGACACAGCCGAGCTCGACGAACTTGCGTAACTCTCCCGCAGTGACTTCCTCGCAACGGCACACAATGGTCTCGTCGCGCGGAATGCGGTTGATGTCGCGCGGACGGTACAGGCTGTCGAGAAACGGCCGGATGCGCATCACATCCGCGAGTGCGCGGCGGTGCGCGACGGCTTCCGCATCACGCATCGCCGTGGTGAGCGCGCCGAGTTGCGCGGCTGCCGCGAGACCCGCGAGCGTGCCCTGCAAGGCTGCCGCCTGCGCGCCGCCAATGCCCGCGCCGTCGCCCGCGATGAAGATGCCCGGCACATCCAGTTCGCCCCATGCATCGACTTTCGGGGTGAAGCAGAGCTGCGCGTTGTCCCAGCGGTGCGCGGCGCGCAGCGCCTGCGTGAATTGCGTGTTCGGCACAACGCCCTGATGCAGCAGGATCACATCGGCTTCGATACGATGTGCCGTGCCTTGTGTCGTGAAGTGAAGCGCAGCGGCGCGCTCGACATGATCCGTGCCGATGCGCGCTTCCACGCGCAGATCGTCCGCCGCCTCGAAGATCGGCACGCCTGCCTGGCGCAGCGTGCGGATCAGTTGCAGGCCTTTGCTCAGGAACGGCCACGCGCGCAGTGCCGACACCACGTGACGTTTCGCGCGCCAGCGGTCTTCGTGACGCGTGGTGTCGACCAGCGCGCGGATCGGCACGCCGGCGCGCACGTATTGCCAGCCGAGCAGATACAGCAGCGGTCCGCAGCCCGCGAGCACCGGCGGCGCGGCGGGCACTTCGCCCGCGCTCTTCAAAAGAATCTGCGCGGCGCCCGCCGTCAGCACGCCGGGCAGCGTCCAGCCGGGAATCGGGAAGGGCCGCTCCAATGCGCCGCTCGCGAGAATCACGCATTTCGCGTCGAAGCTGCCGATCTTGCCGTCCTTCAGATAATTGACGCCGCGCTCGCGCGTGACCTGCCACACGGTCGCATTGGTCACGTGGTGCGCGCCGGAGGCGGCGAACGCATCGGCGATGGCGGCGCCCGCCGCGTAGTCCGGTCCGAGAATCTCCTTGCGGCGCGCATCGGCGCGGCCGATGCCGCGATAGATCTGGCCGCCCACGGCGTCCTGTTCGTCGATCAGCACGGTCCTGAGGCCGGCGCGCGCCGTGCGCGTCGCCGCGCTCATGCCGGCGGGGCCGGCGCCCACCACGACGACATCGACGGTTTCGGAAGCGAATTCAGATGCGAAATCAGCGGCCATGTGCGTTCTCCAGCGGTGCGTCCGTCATGCTCGCGGGCGGCAGATCGCGGGCGCCTTCTTGCGAATGGATCCGCATGCCGGCTTTGACTTCGACCATGCAAGCCTGGCGGCTCGGCACGCCGTCGATCTCGACCAGACATTCGAAGCACGCGCCCATCATGCAGAAAGGCCCGCGCGGTGCGCCGGACACGGGCGTCGCACGAAAGCGCGACACGCCTGCGGCGAGCAGGGCCGCCGCTACGGAGCGGCCGCCGGGCACGGACAGCGGCTGATCGTTGAACCAGATCGCGACGTTCGCGGCGGCCGCACCTTGCGCGCCCGGCAGCGGCTTGAAGAGTGTGTGAGTCGGTTGGGTAGTCATGTCGGATTCAATGAGCGGGAGTCAGTTCTCTGGCGTGCTCGAAACGGCGCGCGGAGAAAGTGGGTAGTTCCTCGGGCATCGGCGCGCCCATGATCCACGGCGCGACGCGCAGCGCATGCGCGGCGGCCAGCGTCACGCCGCTATGGCACGTGACGACGAACGCGCCGGGGTGTGCCGCGGACTGGTCGTAGATCGGAAAACCGTCGGGACTGTAGACACGCAGCGCGGCCCACATGCGCACGAGCCGCACGTGCTGCAACATCGGGAACGCGCGCACGCCACGCCGGGCGATGTCGGCAAGCACGTGCGTGGTGGTGAAATCGTCGAAGCCGACTTCTTCCATCGAGTCGCCGAACTGCACGCTGCCCTCGTCGGTCTGGCGCACGTTGAGCGTCGGATAGTCGAGAAACGGCGCGACGCGCTCGCTCACCAGCACCTGCCCGCGATTGGGCGCAACCGGCGCGTCGAGCCCGACGAACGGCGCGAGCGTGCGATTGCCGAGCCCGGCGGCGAGCACCACCCGCGCCGCGCGATACGTGCCGCGCTTTCCGTGCACGACGAAGCCCTGCGCTTGCGGCTCGATGCGCTCCGCGCGTTCGCTCGACACGAGCCGCACGCCGCGCGCCTGCATGGCGGTGTGCAGGCCGCGCAGCAGCTTGAGCGGATTCACGTGGCCGTCCATTGGCGAATAGCTTGCGCCGATCACCGCCGGGCCGACTTGCGGAATGCGTGCGCGGACTTCGGCGGCATCGAGCATCTGGTACGGGTAGTCGCCGAGTTCGGCTTGCAGCGTCGAGAGGCGCTTGTCGCGTTCGGCGAGTTCGTTGTCGTTGAAACAGAAGTGAAAGCCGCCTGGCTGACGCAATGCCACATTCAGGCCGGTTTCCTCCAGCAGCGCTTCGGCGAGTCCCGGCCAGCGCGTGGCCGAGCTGCGCGACCAGCGTGCATAAGGCGAGAGGCCATAGCCTTTGCCCTGAACCCAGACGAGGCCGAAATTGCCGCGCGATGCGCGAAAGCCGCCGTCGTCCTCGTCGAGCACGGTCACGCGCGCGCCTTCGCGGGCGAGCCCGTAGGCCACGGCCGAGCCGACGAGGCCGCCTCCGAGCACCAGCACGTCCGGGCTGGCGGTGCTTGTCAATGTCATCGGGCTTCTCCGATCAGAATGCGATCCAGTCCGACCATGCGGTCGAGCAGGATCATCAGGAGGACCGTGCCGACGATCAGCACCGCCGACACCGAAGCGACCAGCGGATCGATCGTCTGCGCGATCTGGTTGTACATGGCGACGGGCAGCGTGGTCGTGCCGGGCGTCGCGACGAAGATGGTCATGGTCAGTTCGTCGAAACTCTGGATGAACGAGAGGACCCAGCCGCCCGCTACGCCGGTGCGGATCATCGGCAGCACGACGCGGCGAAACGCGGTGAAGCGGCTCGCGCCGCAGGAGAGCGCGGCGCGTTCGGCATCGCGATCGAGCCCGACCGCCGACGACAACGCGAGGCGCAGCGCATACGGCAGCACGATGATCACGTGCGCGCAGACCAGCGACCAGAACGATCCGGACAGATGCAGCAGCGACAGAAAGCGCAGGAACGCGATGCCGAGCACGACGGCGGGGATCATCATCGGCGAGAGAAAGAAGCTGGTGAGCGCGGCGCGGCCCGGAAAGCGATAGCGGGCGATCGCCAGCGCGGCGGGCACCGCAAGCAGCACGCCGATGGTCGCCGCTACGAACGCGAGCCGCACCGACAGCCAGAATGCCGAGACGATGTCGTCGTTTTCGAGGATCGCGCGGAACCAGCGCAGCGACGCGCCATCGAAAGGCATCGAGATGAAGCCCTTGTCCGTGAACGCCACGAGCATCACCACCACGAGCGGCGCGAGGATGAAGGTCAGAAAAAACGCGTTGTAGACGAGGCCGAGAATGCCGTTCTGTTTCATGGTCGTTCTCCTTCGCTCAGTCGAAGATGTGCTGGAAGCGGCGTTCGGCAAGCCGGCTGCAACCCATCACGATCGCCACGTTCGCGATCAGCAGCAGCACCGCGATACTCGCGCCGAGCGGCGAGTTGAGCGTGCCGAGGAATTCGTCGTAGGCGGCGGTGGCGACCACTTTGAGGCGCCGGCCGCCGATCAGCGCGGGCGTGGCGAACGCCGAGGCCGACAACGCGAACACGATGATCGAGCCCGACAGCACGCCTGGCATGATCTGCGGCAGCACCACGCGGCGGAACACCGCGAACGGCGAGCCGCCGAGCGAGCGGCCGGCCCATTCCACCTGCGGATCGAGCTTCTGCATGGTCGCCCAGACCGACATCACCATGAAGGGCACCAGCACATGGGTGAGCGCGATGATCATCCCGGTCATCGTGAAGACGAGGCGGATGGGTTCGTCGGTGATATGCAGTGTCTGGAGAATGTTGTTGAGCACGCCGTTGTTGCCGAGCAGAATCTGCCAGCCGAGCGTACGCACCACCACGGAAATGAGCAGCGGGCCCAGCACGATCAACAGACAGAGCGACTGCCACGGCCGTTTCATGCGCGCGAGCACGATGGTTTCCGGCACGCCGAGCACGATGGACAGCAGCGTGACGGCGAAGGCGAGGCCGGCCGTGCGCAGAAAGATCGTGCCGTAGTAAGGATCGCTGACGACTTCCCAGTAGTTCGCGAGCGTATAGGCGGCGGTCACGCCGGCCGTGTCGCTGAAGACGCGGAACGACAGCATCAGCGTGAGCAGCAGCGGCACCAGCAGCAGGCCGACGAACAGCAGCAGCGCGGGCCCCGACAGCAACCACGGCGCGGCGCCGGGGCGGGCGTCGTCAAGCGTGGCCATGAGTTCTCTCCGGGTTGTCCTGCGTGAGCACGCGCAGGTCGTCGTCGGTCCACGCGAGGCCGACTTCCTGCCCTTCTTCGGGCGGCGGCGCGCCGTGGTTCGGTTGCGCGATGCGCAGCTTGCCGAGTTCGGTGTCCACTTCGAGCAGCCATTGATTGCCGACGAATACGCGCGTCGAGATGCGGCCGCGTACCCGGGCGTCGCCATTGGCCAGATAGACTTTTTCCGGGCGGATATAGACGTTCACCGCGCCAACAACATGGCGGCCCTCGTGCGGGACGTGCAGCGTGGTGCCGGCAACGTCGACTTCCGCGCAGCGCGGATTGCGCCGCAGCACTTCCCCGGAAAACGCGTTGGTGCGTCCGAGAAACGTCGATGCGAACGGCGTGGCGGGACGTTCGTATGCGTCGTACGGCGTGCTCAGTTGCGCAATGGTGCCGCGATGCATCACCGCGATGCGATCGCTCATGGTCATCGCTTCCACCTGATCGTGCGTGACGAGAATCGTCGTGATGCCGAGGCGCTTCTGGATCGTGCGCAATTCGATGTGCATCTCTTCGCGCAGCTTGGCGTCGAGGTTGGACATCGGTTCGTCGAGCAGCAGCAGTTCGGGTTGCATCGCAATGGCGCGCGCAATCGCCACACGCTGCCGCTGGCCGCCCGACAGTTCCTTCGGATAACGATGACCGAGGCCTTTCAGCCGCACCAGTGAAAGCGCTTCGGCGACGCGCTCTTCACGCTCCTTGCGCCTGACCTTGCGCATCTCCAGGCCGAAGCCCACGTTGCCCGCCACCGTCATGTGCGGAAACAGCGCATAGCTCTGGAACACCACGCCGATGCCGCGCTTCTCGGGACGTTCATGCGTGATGTCACGACCATCGAGCAGGATGCTGCCGGTGGTCGGCGTGACGAAGCCCGCGACCATTTGCAGCGTGGTGGTCTTGCCGCAGCCCGATGGTCCGAGCAGCGACAGCAGTTCACCGCGCTCGACAGAAAGATCGAGGTGTTCGATTGCCGTGAAATCGCCGTAGCGTTTCGAGATGTTCTGCAGAGTCAGGAAGGCCATATGCGTTGCTCCTTCGTCAGAAACGCGCGCCGCGCGAGGGACTTGCTGGTGCCGGAGTTCAGCGTTCGACCGAACGGTTCCAGCGCTCGGTCCACTCGGTGCGATGCTGGTTGATCGTGGTCCAGTCCATCGCGGTCAGCTTCGAGATCTGCTCCGGACCGTAGGGCACGCGCGCGGCTACTTCGGGTGTGAGCTTGACGGTCTTGTTGACCGGACCCAGACCAATGCCTTGCGCCTGCAACGCCTGCACTTCCGGGCTCAGCAGGTATTGCACGAACTGCTGCGACAACTGCGGCTGCGCGTTTTCCGCGACCACGCATGCGGCTACCTGCAACGCGACCGCGCCTTCCTTCGGGTAAATGAACTTGAGCGGAAAACCGGTGTTCTGCAATGCGACCGCGCGGCCGCTGCCGTATGGCGCGAGGATCACGTCGCCGGATTGCATCTGGCCGTCCATCTCGCCGGGCGTCGGTGCCCAGGACAGCACGTTCGGGGCGACTTGCTTCGTCATTGCGGTGAAGCCCGGATCGATGTTCTTCTCGCCGCCGCCGGAAAGACGCGCGAGCATAACGAGCGTATGCAGGCCGTAGGTGTTGGTGATCGGCGGCACGCCGAGTTTGCCCTTGATGCGAGGATCGGTGAGCGCCTTCCACGAGTCGGGCGGCGGCAGGCCAGCCTTCCTGAACGCTTCCTCGTTGTAGCCGATGCCGGTTGCCACCATGCCGACGCCGATCGCCGTCGGCCCGAGCTTCGCGAGCGGGTAGAGGTCTTTCATCACGGGCGCGTCGTCGAGCTTCGCGCACAGGTTGAGCTGCATGGCCTGGTACATGGGACCGTCGTCCATGACCGCGACGTTGATCTGCTGATGGCCTTTCTGCGCCTGCAGCTTGGCGAGCGTATCGCTCGAATTTCCGGCGACGTAGACGATCCTGACGTTATGCGCTTTCTCGAACGGCGGAATGATTTTCTGGCGGTAGACCTGCTCGTTCGAGCCGCCCACGTTGGCTACATATAACGTGGTCTCGGCGTGCGCGGCGAGAGGCGCGGCCAGCGCGGAAACAAATGAAAGCGCCGCGATGGCGGTGCGGGACGGGGCGGACAGACGGCGATGCAACGCGCTTCTCATGACGACGATCTCCAGTTCCGGTGTGGGGGGAGGGCGGGCTTCGCTGCCCGTCGAATAGAATGCAGTTTCGCGCCGGCCAATCATGCCGTCCAATACGAATAAAATACCTATCTATGCATGGATGATATGGATTGAAGGCGGTTGTCTAAGGGAGAACACCTATGAATCTCAAGCACATCGAGGCGTTTCGGGCGGTGATGGTGTCGGGATCGATGACCGCCGCGGCCAAGGCGCTTTTCACTTCGCAGCCGAACGTCAGCCGTCTGATTGCTCAACTGGAGCGCGACACGGGCTTGCAACTCTTTCAGCGCAGCGGCGTGCGGCTGATTCCGACCAGCGAAGGCGAGGCGTTCTTTCGCGAAGTCGAACGCGCGTTTGTCGGCCTGCAGGGGTTGGCGAATGCCGCGGCGCAGATTCGCAATCTCGGCAGCGGCCGCCTGCGCATCGCGGCGATGCCTTCGGCAGGCATGACGCTGGTGCCGCACGCAATCAAACGTTTTGTCGAGTTGTTTCCGGATGTCACCGTGTCGCTTCACGTGAATACGTCCGGCACGGTCAATCATTGGACGGCGTCGCAGTTTTGCGATCTCGGCGTGGCGGTGTATGTCAGCGAGGCGTCCGATTGCGAGGTCGAGCAGTTGTCGGACCTGGCTGCCGTTTGTGTGATGCCGGCGGCGCATCGGCTGGCGGCGAAGCGCAGCATCAAGCCGGAGGATCTGGAAGGCGAGTCGTTCATCTCGCTGTGTCATGGGGACGGCACGCGCGCGTTGATGGACGAAGTGTTCCAGCGCGCGGGCGTACAGCGCGTGATGGCAATCGAGGCGCAATACACCGCGATGTGCTGCGAGATGGTTCGCCACGGCATGGGGGTGACGCTCGCGCATCCGATCGTTGCGCGCGACTTCGCGGGGCCTGATATCGCGATTCGCCCGTTTCTGCCGGCTACGCGGTTTCAGACCTATCTGCTTTTTCCTCCGCATAGGCCGCGCGAGCGGCTTGCTTCGGCGTTTGTGGAGGTCTTGCGCGAGTTGCATGACGAATTGCTGGCGGAGGTGGTGGTGCCAACGCCGAGTGTGGGAAGGCGCCGGGTGGTGCGGTCGGCGAGCAAGGGGTGAAGGGGGAGCAGGTTCTCGGGTCATTCTATCCGCCGGAAAACGTGGCATAGCGCCGAAACGCAAGCCAAATGGACGCCCGGAACATGCTGGGTGCGAATGACAAATACGAAGCCCGGATCCCGCGACTTGCCTTTACCGCCGGGATGCGCGACATTGCTGGAAGCATTTGTAGTGAAACCAGTACCTGAGCCAGGAAGGTTCGTAACCTCTGCATCCAGGAACAATGCGCATCCCGCCACTAAAAGCCATCGTCGCGTTCGAGAGCGTCGCACGAACGAAGAGCGTCAATCGGGCGGCTGATGAATTGGGGTTAACGCCATCGGCGGTCAGCCATCAGATCGCCAATCTCGAATCCATGGTCGGAAGACCCTTGTTCACGAGACTGGGACGGGGACTGGTGCTGACGCCAACGGGTCAGCAATATCTGTCCGATGTCACCGGATCGCTCGCCGATCTGAGCCGCGCGACAGAGCGCGCATCGAGCCAGTCGGGCATGGAGATTCTTCGTATTCATTCGAGCCCCAGCTTCGGGCTGATGTGGCTGCTGCCACGCCTCGCTTCATTCCAGGAAGCGAACGGCGACATCCAGTTAAATCTTGCGTGTTCGTATGAAGATGTGTCGTTCACCTCTGGCTACTATGACGTCGACGTGCGGCATGGGTACGCCCATTGGACCGATGGCGAGATCAAAACGCTACGTAACGAGTTCATCGCGCCTCTTGCGTCGGCGGAATACCTTGGAAGACACCCGCGCCGTTCGGCCATGCGCTGGTTCAACTGGCTCGCGAGAAGAAGAGCGTGGTCGGCATGACCGCCGACCTCGGCAAATACACCGACCTGCATATCTTCGGCAAGGAATTCCCCGAACGTTACTACCAGATGGGCATGGCCGAGCAACTGCTGATGGGAGCGGCGGCCGGTATGGCGCATGAAGGTGCGCAGCCGTTCGTGACGACCTATGCGGTGTTTGCGACGCGCCGCGCGTATGACTTCATGCACCAGGCCATCGCCGAGGACAACCTCGACGTGAAGATCATCTGCGCGCTGCCGGGTCTCACGACGGGTTACGGACCGAGCCACCAGGCGGCCGAGGATCTTGCCCTGATGCGTGCGATGCCGAACATGACGGTGATCGACCCGTGCGACGCGCTCGACACCGAGCAGATGGTGCCCGCTATCGCCGCACACAACGGTCCAGTGTATGCGCGTCTGCTGCGTGGCAATGTTCCGGCCGTCCTCGACGAATATGACTACCAGTTCGAGCTGGGCAAGGCCAAGCTGCTTCGCGACGGGGCCGAGGTGCTGATCATCTCGTCGGGCATCATGACGATGCGCTCGCTGGAGGTGGCGAAGTTGCTGCAAGCGGACAAAGTGGGCGTTGGCGTGCTGCACGTGCCGACCATCAAGCCGCTCGACACTGAGACGATCTTGCGCGAAGCCCGACGCACGGGTCGGATGGTCGTGGTCGCCGAAAATCATTCGGTGATCGGCGGCCTTGGCGAAGCGGTCGCGACCACGCTGCTCACGGCCGGCGTCACGCCGACGTATCGTCAAATCGCACTGCCCGACCAGTTCCTCGCTGCGGGCGCGCTGCCGACTTTGCATGACCGATATGGTATCTCGACCAGCGTGATGGCAGAGAACATCAAGGGATGGCTTGGATGAGCCTACGGCGCCATCCGGATGCCGCAGTACGGCAGATATCGCTTCGCCTATGTGCGAAAACAAGTCGTCGGCTAGCTTGAGGGGGACGGCGCGTCAGTTCCGTCGACGCACCGCTACGGAAAAAAACAGAACGCTGACATTTGCTAAACAAAGCCTGTTCGACTGAAGAAGAACTCTGACCGGCCGCTTGCTGCTTGTCTTCGACGTCATTTCGAAAAGCGAAATGAACCCTTGCGAACAATGCGCTTAATTATCAGCGACCGCTTTCCTAGACTTTTCAGTACCTGTATTTACATCAAAAAATTCGAGTCCATCCAGGAGGAGCAGGTCATGAACAAGGCAACCAGCACATTAATCGCGGCTGTCGCCGCACTCGCGCTCTCGGGCGGGGCCTATGCACAAAGCAACAACACCCTGGCAACCCCGAGCGTAGTGTCGCCCGCCGCCGTATCGCCGGCCAATGCGACGAGCGGCTACGGCACGTCTGGTGCGACCAACTCGGACAGCGGCATGAGCGGCGGGTCGGCGAACCCGGGCCTGCAGCAAACCACGAATACTAGCTCGACGCCCAACGCCAGCGCTTACGGGGTCAACAACACGCTGGCAACTCCAGGCACAGCGTCGCCGGCGGGTAAATAACAGCAATTAGTAACGCACCGGGCGCAAGCATGAAGAATAGGCGCGCTCGTTCATCAGTCGTTGTGAGAAAAGCCGCTGTCCTTACGGACAGCGGCTTTTCGTTTCTCCCGTAGATCTTCCTGACAGCGGTTCGCGCCACATTGAATCCCGCCGGGAACCGACTTTGGGTCGCATCTTCAACGGCACATGCGAACGGCGGCTTTGCCACGAAGAGCCGACTCTTGCGGCCCCGGCCGGCGACAGGCGAATGAATGACGTTTGGTAACGAGCGTGTTATCGTCGAGCAGGCAATGCCGTATCCACTTCCGGTTGCGCGGATCCGTCTCCAAAGCGTCGAAAGGGGCGGAATGCTTAACGACTGTCACCCACGTCAACAACATGAAAATTGCGTCCCCTGTCGCGCTTGTTACCGGTTCGACTTCTGGCATTGGCGCTGCCATCGCCCGGCGGCTCTCAAGCGAAGGATTCTCAGTTGTCTTGCATTCGCGCAGTTCGGCAGAAACAGGTCAAGCATTGGCTCGCGAACTCGGTTCAGCTATTTACGTACAGGCTGACCTGGCGGACGATGCGGACAGGATACGGCTTATCCGTGAAGCCGTCGCCGCGTGGGGACGACTCGACGTTCTGGTCAACAACGCCGGGATCAGCCGCGTCATCCCTCATGCAGATCTGGCTGCAGCTACACCAGCGGTGTGGGCGGAACTGCACGAGGTTAACGTGGTGGCTCCGTTTCGTTTGATAGCCGAGGCGGAACCTGCATTACGTGACGCGGTTCAACGTGTCCGCCCAGGTTGCGTGATCAACATTAGCTCGCATGCAGGTGTTCGGCCAAAGGGCGCGTCAATCCCTTACGCGGCTACGAAGGCCGCACTAAACCACATGACTCGCTTGCTGGCAGTATCGCTTGCGCCGGATATCCGGGTGAACGCTGTTGCTCCCGGACTGGTGGATACACCATTGACCGCAGACTGGACGCAGGCACAGGAGCTTTGGAAGACGCGAGCCCCAATGCGGCGGTCAGCTAGTCCGGAAGACATTGCTCAGGCTGTCATGATGCTGGTGGCCTCAGATTATCTAACTGGAGAAATTCTGTTGTCGGATGGTGGGCTGAATCTCACGTAGTAAGGCGCATCCAAGCTTGGAGCTTGTGACTTCGGCCAGTAGCGGTCCCTCCACACCGACGCCTGAATCGCTGACAATCGGAGACTGCCGCTGTTATATTTCCAGGTCTTGTCATCGACACTACGCGAGGTTCGGGCAGTGCACGCCGCCTGCATGAGGCAGTGATCGGGCCAGGAACGGCCGTTCCGCGAGCGACTTGCTCGGGCATCTAAACGTCCCGCTTCGCTCACTTGAAACTTGCTCGCTGCCCCCTACAGATATGCGAGTGGCGTCCCACCTCCAGTGCCATTCAGTTCAGCCCAGGCGGATTGGAGATCCGCAGTCTCCATCCACCGTCGCGGCCCTTTTCCATCACCTGCGTAGCAGTGCCGCGCTCTTCATGCTCGCGACCGTCCGGTAGCGTCACGTTCAGGGTCCAGTCGAGCAGGACAAGGGCTATGTCACCGCTCGTCAGTACACGACGCACTTCGTTACGGATGTGTGGGCGCAGCGCCAGCAACTGGGCGAAGCCGATGCGCAAACCGGCGGGGCTTTCCTGTACCACCTCGCCATTCGTCATCCGCATCGTGGCCAGATTGCTAAACGTACCGAGCAGCGCATCCAGATCGCCTGCGTTCAGCGCCGCATCGAAAGCGACCGGGACCTGCTCGGGCGAGTTGCACACCACTGACTTGCTCTCGATCGCTGCGACGAATCGCGCGATGAGCCGCGCCACCTCGGCGGGCGCCTCCAGCGGCGACAGGTGTCCCGTTCCGGGCAGGACGTGCATTGCCGCGTGCGGGATGCGAGGCAGCAGTTCCGCCTGCAACGTTGCGACGCGATCCACCTGGTCGAGCTCGCCGGAGATGACGATGGTCGGCGCGTCGATTGACGCCGTCGCCGCGCTAATGTCTTCGCGCATGGCCACGTTTGGCCAGCCCGCCTTAGCCTGCGGTGCGCCCCTGAGGCTGTCTTCGATGACCCGCTCGCGGCGAGCGGCGTCGAGTGGCTTTGCGGTCAGGACGTGATCGATAACGAATTCCACCGATTCGCGCGTTTGATACGCGCCGGTCAACGTTGCACGTTGCTCGTCGGAAAGGAGCATCGGCGACGGAGGCGACGGCGCGACGAGTACAAGACCTTCGAGCCCGCGCGGCCGGCGCGAAGCGATAAGTTGAGCAACCTTCCCGCCCATCGAATGACCGACCAGAACGTAACGCCGCAGCCCCAGCGCTTCGATAACGCCTTCGGCATCGGCGGCAAGATCGGCAATGCGATAGCCGTCGGCGGGCGCCTCGGAATCGCCCCAGCCGCGGTGGTCGGTGGCAATGATTCGATAGCGGTCTGACAATTCGCCCGCTACCGCGTCCCATGTGCGCGACGAGCCGCCGTAGTAGTGCAGGAACACCAGCGCCAACTCGCCGCTGCCCTGCTGTGTGACGTGAATCCGCGTGCCATTCGACCTGATTACCATTTTCGTGCCCCTTGTGCGTTAGCTGATGCCCGCATAGTAGATTCAAGTCTTCAGTTTGATAATTGCTGGATCGGTGTGTTCAGTCGATAATCCTGCTATCGAATTGGAGGACAAAATGGATCGGCTCACGAGCCTCGGAGTCTTCGTCGCCGCTGTCGAGGAAGGCAGCTTTGCCGGGGCGGCGCGCCGCTTCGGGCTATCGGCGGCGATGGCCGGCAAGCACGTGAGCGCCCTCGAGGCCGAACTGAATGCCCGGCTACTCCACCGCACCACACGGCGTTTGAGTCTGACCGATACCGGCCAGACATACTACGAACGCAGCAAGCGGATTCTCGAAGCCTTCGACGAAGCGAAGCGGGAAGCGAGCGATTCGCAAGGCACGGCGCGCGGTGTGCTGCGCATCGCGGCGCCGGTCACGTTCGGCGCAATGCACCTGGGCGAGGTTGTGGCGCGCTACATGGAGGACCATCCGCATGTCAATGTGGAAGTGCTGCTCGGAGACCGCTACGTCGATCTCATCGATGCCGGCGTTGACGTCGCCATCCGGATCGGAAAACTGGAGGATCCGGGACTTGTGACGCGCCGGCTTGCGCCGTGCCGGATGGTCGTGTGTGCGTCTCCCGCCTACCTCAAGCGCCACGGAACGCCGCGCAAGCCGGACGACTTGCTGCGTGCGCAGCGACTTGCGTTCAGCGAGGCCGTGTCGGCCGGAGACTGGACGTTGCACGACAGGAAAAACCGCGCGCACGTCATCGACGGACCTTGCCGGATGACGGCCAACAACACCCAGATGCTGCTCGCCTCCGCTATTGCCGGAGCGGGCATCGTGTACGGTCCGACCTTCGTGTTCGGCGCGCATATCCGGAGCGGCGAACTCGTAGCGCTGCTGCCGGCCTATCGCGCGGCTGATCTGACGATCCAGGCGGTTTATCCGAGCGCGCGGCGCATACCGCTCAAAGTGCGGCGGTTTGTCGATTACCTCGCCGAGACATTCGGCGATGAACCGTCTTGGGATCGCAAGGAAATGCCCCAGAAGAGCGGCTGTTCGGGCTGCTAAAGCGGTCGCCGAGGAGGGGCGCCCTGGTCGCTGGCAGGCTGGACCGGTGTCTGTGGAGTGGGCTTCGTGTTCACCGGCGGCGCGTTTGTTCTCAGGCTGATCGGCGCGATTCGCGGCACCGAGGTTTGACTGGCGCGAAGAACCGCAATCGGCGCTCGCGACGGTCCTCCTGTGTGCGACGCTCGCGCATCGGATCTCGCCCGCAAGCGACGCGACCAGGGGTCTATATGAAGCTGACGCCTCCGTTGACAGGAATCGTTTGGCCGGTAATGAACGCATTGCCGACGACCATCAGCACCGCCTGCGCCACCTCGCTCGCTTCGCCCAGGCGCCCCACGGGCAGTTTGTCCGCAACGTTGGCCGCCTTCAGCGGCCCAGCCATTTCGGTGTCGATCGGCCCCGGTGCCACGGCGTTGACTGTGATTCCTTCGCGGGCCAGCTTTGCCGCATAGCCGCGCGTCAGTCCCTCGACGCCGGCTTTCGAGGCATTGTAGTGAACCCCAAGCAGCCCCGCGCCGCGGGCAGCCGCCGACGAGAGGTTGACGATGCGGCCCCAGTGCCTCGCGCGCATGCCGGGCAGCGCAGCCTGCGTGCAGAGAAATGCGGATTTCAGATTGACGGCGAGGGTTCGGTCGAACTCCGCTTCCGTGAGATCGTCGATGTCCACGATCGTACCGGTGCCCGCATTGTTCACGAGCACATCGATGAGACCAAGGTGATTCTCCACCTCACGAAACATCGCTTTGACGTCGTCTGCAACCGATACGTCGGCACGTACCGCGATCGCGCGGCCGCCGGCGCGTTCAATTTCCGCGACGACGCCGGCCGCTTCGTTCCCGCGTTGCCGATAGTTGACGGCGACCGATGCGCCGGCGGCGGCCAGCGCGATCGATATGGCGCGTCCGATTCCGCGGGAGCCGCCGGTCACCAGGGCGACGCGATCATTCAGATTGGGCAAATGTGCGGGCATGATGGAACTCCTTACTCGTGGGTTGGCAGCAGTCTGCTGCTAACGGCAGTTTCGCCGATGAAATTCGCATGAAACGACAGCATTCATTTTTTATAAGTAGAATGCTGCAATCGCAAACATCCGGATTGTTCCAAACCATCGACGCTGAACTGGCCGGCCTACTGGCCCGGGTATGGCACCAGATTTCAAACCAACTTGTCGTGGTACTTACCTAGCCGAAATACTGTGTATTCCAAAACACAAATCGATCCGGTAGTGAGCTTCCGGAACTCGCAGGGCGAGCAGGTGCGGGGCACGATCATCAATCTCCAGCGAAAGTCCCTGGTGATGGAGGTCTATAACCCGTATTCGATTGTCCAGGTCAGCGAGGTGCTGAGCGACCTGTCGGTCAAGATGGGCACGGAACACGCCTATTCGGGTAAGGCGGTCGTAATCAGTATGGTCAATACCGGCCTGACAGCCATTGTCTCGGTAACGCTGATCGCCGAGTGGCTGGAACTGAGCGGCGGCGCGCTGGAAGCCCCCGCGGTGGGGGAAGAAGCCCGCCGGTTCGTGCAGGACTGGTCCGAGCGTTTCAAGATCCGCCGCGACTACCAGATCGCGGTCAACCAGATCCGGGCTTTTCTGTCGGACATGTCGCGCTGGGTCGAGCAGGCCGACCTGGTCGACACCATGCCGAAGGAAGGCAAAACCCTGCGCCAGGACTTCTTCCTCGAACTGGCGTCGCCGCTGATGGAAAGGACCAAGGTCTACTTCGACGAATTCGAAGGCGAGGCGCGGCTGGTCGACGAAGAACTGGCGCCGGCACACCGTGCCTTTGCCCAGGCCGCGCTGCATCCCCTGCTGCTGCGCTCGCCGTTCGTTTTCCGTACCTTCACGAAGCCGCTCGGCTATGCCGGTGACTACCAGATGGTCAACCAGATGCTCGACGATCCCCGCCAGGGACCGAGCACGTATTTCCAGATCGTCAACGCGGCCTTCCTGCAGACGGCCGTGGCACGCGCGCACCGCAACCGCGTCGAACTGCTGGTGGACTACCTGACCCGGCTGGCCAATGAAGCGCGCGCCGCGCAGCGGCCGTTCCGGGTGCTGAACGTGGGTTGCGGCCCCGCTCAGGAAATCCAGCGCTTCATGCATGAATACGACGAACCCGAGTGGCTGACGTTCGAACTGCTCGACTTCAGCCAGGAGACACTGGACTGGACGCGCGACCGCCTGGGGTCCATCGCGCAGAAAACCGGCAGGCGCATGACCATCAGCTATACACATGATTCGGTCCACCACCTGCTCAAGCGCCGGATGGACGCGGACGCCGCGGACGTCCGCGAATTCGACGCGGTCTATTGCGCCGGCCTGTTCGACTACCTGTCGGACAAGGTCTGCGCGCGGCTGAACCAGCATTTCGCCAGCCGCACCAGGCGGGGCGGCCGTCTGCTGGTCACCAATGTCCATGCCGACAACCCGGAGCGCTTCAGCATGGAGCACGTGCTGGAGTGGTACCTGATCTATCGCAACGAGGCACAGATGGCCGAAATCATGCCGGACAGTTGCGGCGAACCGCGCCTGTACACGGACTCGACCGGCGTTAATGTGTTTGCCGAGGCGACGATCGGCCCGCAACAAGTAGCCTGAGATGACAACATCCCTGGCTGGGCTGCATTCGAACTATCGTGAAGAGTTGCGCGACTACCGGTTGCTGTGCAGCAAGGCGGGCGGCCTGACCGTAATCGTGCTGGTGCTGATGGGCGTGGCGCTGGATTATGTCGTGTATCCGGCCGAGCAGAAGCGCTTTGCTATCGTTCGGGTGCTGACCAGCGCGGCCATCGGCCTGGCTTTGCTCTCGCTTTGCACGGAAGCAGGCAAACGCCACGTGCAGATCATTACCTTCTTCTGGCTGTTGCTGCCGCAGGCAATGATCTCCTGGATGATTTATGTCACGCAGGGCGGGGAGTCGCTGTTCTATGCCGGGCTTATGCTGACAATCTTTGCGGTCGGAATCCTGTTTCCCTCGGGCTACTGGCAGACGCTGGCATTCGGCCTGGTTACGGTTCTGCTCTACTACGTCGCCTGTGCGGCACATCCGGGCGGCATCCAGAACCCAAGCAAGTTCCAGTTCCAGCTGATCCTGATCTTCTTCTGCGCGCTGGCCAGTTCCATTTACACCTATTTCAACGAAAAAGGCCGTTTCCAGCTTTTCCGGCTGAAGGACGAGGTGGCGCACAAAAACGACCAGCTCGCCCGCACCAATGACAACCTCGCGCAGATCAAGGGCCAGTTGCTGCAGCAGGAGAAGATGGCGGCAATCGGTACGTTGTCCGCGGGGCTGCTGCACGAGGTCAACAACCCGGTGAACTTCTGCCTGATGGCCATCGAAGTAGCGATGGAGGAGCCGCAGGCCAAAGACAGCCCGTCACTGCAGGAGTGCCTGACGGATGTCAAGCAGGGCATGCTTCGCATCCAGCATATCGTGTCGGACCTGAAAACCTTTGCCTACCGCAAGCCCGGCGCGACGGCAGACGACGTGCCGTTCCTGTTCGAGAAGGCGCTTGACGCGTCGATCCGGCTGAGCGCACACGAGCTGCGCGGCGTGAACGTCACGCGCGAGCTGCCCGGCGACACGCTCGTGCTGGGCGACGAAGCCGCCATCATCGGCGTGCTCATCAATCTGTTCTCGAATGCCGCTCTGGCCATGCACAAAGCCGGCACCGTATCGCCGCAGGTCCGTATCACGGCGCAATGGCGCGACGACCGGCTGCACGTGAACGTGCGCGACAACGGCCCGGGGATCGCCGCCGAGAATCTGGCGCGGGTGTTCGAACCATTCTTTACTACCCGCGACGTCGGCCAGGGCCTTGGCCTCGGTCTGTCCATCAGCTATGCAGTGGTCGAGCGGCACGGCGGCACACTGTTTGCGGAAAGCCAGCTGGGCGAGTGGACCGCATTCAATTTTGACCTGCCGCGTGTCGAGTAATGTCGAGATGAGAGAGACCCAGCAAGCCCGGCACACTGTCGTCTATGTCGATGATGAGGAGTTGGCCCGCAAGTACTTTGCCCGCGCGGCCGGCAGCGACTTTGAGGTGCTGCTCGCCGACGGCGCGGACGAGGCCATGACCATCCTGCGCCGCGAAGGTCCGCGGGTGGCGATCCTCGTGACCGACTTCCGCATGCCGGGCCGGCACGGCGGCGACCTGTTGCGGCAGGTCTCGCAGGAGTATCCGCATATCGTGCGGATCCTGGTGACAGCCTACGCGGACAAAAACGCGCTGCTGGAAGCCGTCAATTCCGGCGAGGTGTTTCAAATCCTGGAGAAACCGCTAGGCGTCGGCAGGGTCCGTGAGGTGCTGGCATCGGCGGCCACGGCCCCCGTCTTGCGCCCGAAGTGATGCAGCGCTTGCCGGCCGCCCCGGTTATCACGCACGCCGGCGTCAGCGGCTTCGGCATGATTTTCTGCAACCGCGTCACGCAGTTCTTTCGCGGGAGTATCAGGATCGCATCCGCGTCCGGCGCCGGCATGACCGTGACGCCGGAATTCCCAAATTTCAAGGATCGAACGCACAGGAGTTACCAATGAGCAATACGATTGCCAACCAGACACCGCTCCCGGCGATTCTGTTCGTTGATGACGAAGCCACCGCGGCCAAATACTTCGAACGCGCCATCGGCGCGATCGCGCCGGTGGTGACGGGCGCCTCCGTGGAGGAGGGCAAGGCCATGCTGGATGCCCACGCCGCCAGCCTGACCGTGCTGGTGTCCGACCAGCGCATGCCGGGCGAATATGGCAACGAACTGCTGCGCTATGCGCGCGAGCGCTACCCCCACATCGTCCGGATCCTGACGACCGCCTATTCGGAGCTGGACCAGACCGTCGAGGCCGTCAACCAGGGCCAGATACATCGCTATATCAAGAAGCCGTGGGACATCAGTGCGCTGCGCATGGAGATGAAGCAGGCGCTGGAGCTGGCGGGACTGCGCAAGGAGCGCGACCAGCTCGTGCGCGAGAAGCTGGGCGTGTTGCAGACGCAGACCGTGGCCACCCGCATCGGCACGGTGTACACGCTGTGCGCCAGCCTGATCGGCCCGGGCCGCTTCCAGCCGGTGGAGACCTACCTGGCCGGCACCGAACTGGCGGGTGCGCGCAATGTGGAGCCGGACTGGCAGCGCATGGACTACGCCGACCTGGTGCATGTCGAGAGCGAATGCAGCGGCAGCTTCGGACACGCGGTCGGCACACGCCTCGCGGAACTGCGTACGCAGAATGCGGGACGCAGCGCCGTTGATGCGGTGCAGGTTCTCACCGAAATCCTCGGCGCCTCGGTACGCGGCGACGGCGATGCGCTGATCTGGACTTCGCCGGCTACGCTGAGCGAGTTCCTCGCCCGGCCGGTGGGTCAGGCCGTATCGGCCGAGCACGCGGGCTGGCTGGCTGGCCTGCTGTGGCTGGAAGAAGCGGGCGGCGCGCTGCGGTTCGTGCGTGAAGGCGACACCATCGTCTGCCGCGCCGGCACACGCGCTGCCAGTTTTTCCGCCGACCGTCTGGCAGTCTGGATCGAGCGGTTCTCGGAACAGGCGTTCGAACAGGCGACGTAGACGATCCGCGCTCAAGAACGGGGCCAATGGGCGGCGATCCACGCAGTCGCTCAAGAGCGCATGCCGGGAGCACGGTAGCCGGACTTCCAGCCTGCATCTATTCGGCCGCCTCGCGGAGACGACGCATCCGCAGTGCCTTTCCCGCGGAGCACCGCCTCCAACGCGGAACCCTGTTGCTCACTTGCCGCCGGTGACGTCGAGGAACGTGCCGGTGATGAAGGAGGCCTCGGCGCTTGCCAGCCATAGAATCGCCCGCGCAACCTCTTCAGGCTGCCCGCCTCTTCCCATCGGGATCGAGTCCCTGACGCGATCTACCCGTCCCGGCTCTCCGCCGCTTGCATGCATGTCGGTGTAGATGTGCCCGGGGCGAATGCAGTTGACGCGTATTCCGTCCCGCGCGACTTCTTTTGCAAAACCGGTAGTGAATGTCTCGAGCGCACCCTTCGACGCAGCATAGTCGACATATTCGTTTGGACTGCCGAGCCGGGCCGATGCCGAGGAGATGTTGATCACGACGCCGCCTCGGCCATTGTAACGATGCGACATCCGCTTCACCGCCTGCTGCGCACAGAGGATCGGGCCGATCGAGTTGACCGCGAAGATACGCTGCATCCGCGCGAATTCGAGGTCCTCCAGGCGGGACTGCTTTGCAATGATCGCGGCGTTATTCACCAGCACGTCGATGCGGCCGAACGTCCGGTCGATCGCGGCGAATAGCCGGGCGACCTGCTCGGGATCCGCGCTGTCCGCGCGCACGGCTAAAGCCCGGCGTCCGGCCGCTTCCACGTCGGCCGCCACCGCAAGAGCGGCAGACTCGTCGGAGACGAAGCTTATCGCGACATCGTAACCTTGTGCGGCAGCGAGCCGCGCAGTCGCCGCGCCCACGCCACGGCCTCCGCCCGTTATCAGAATCAAGGGTGCCTGCGGAACGGTATTCATTGAGCGAACCTCTGCGTGATGATGGGATAAACGATTCAGGTTGAGACCGGCGTTCCACGGTTTTCCCTGACCGGAGCATTAGCCCGCAGTGTGCTGCTCGAATGCTGGCCAGGCTGCGAATGCTGTGACAAGGCGGAGTTTGTGAACGCGCGTATCAGTCGCCACATGCGCAGGAGCGTCGAGCGGCCCATGCGTTGATATCGAGGACCGCGTCAGCGAACGCTCCGGGTGCCTCCTGCGGAAGATTATGTCCGGCGTTCGGCACGACGCGGTTCTGATGGCGTCCGGTGAAGCGCTGTGAGTTTGCCTGTCTTCCGCCGGGGGGCGAGACGCCATCGGCGTCTCCTTCGAGCGTGATCGCAGGCACGGTGATCGGCGGCATGGCGGACAGGCGGCGTTCGATATCGTCGAACTGGGGATCGCCGTCGACCAGTCCGAAACGGTGCCGGTAAGAATGCACGACCACGTCGACGAAATCGGGATTGTCGAACGCCGCCGCCGAGCGCGCGTAGGTGTCGTCGCCGAAATGCCAGGTCGGCGACCATAGCGACCATAGGAGACGACAGAACTCGCGGCGGTTTTCAGTCAGTCCGGCCCGGCCGCGCTCGCCATGAAGGTAATACTGGTACCACATCCGGTATTCCTTTTCGGGGTCGGCGGGCTGCGAGGCGGCGGCGATATTCTGGATGTTGTAGCCGTTGACCGAAACCAGCCCCCGCGCTCTCGACGGGTAGAGCGCTGCCACGATGCATGCCGCGCGGCCGCCCCAGTCGTATCCGCCGAGCACGGCCTGGCCGATCTGGAGTGCGTCGAGCAGCGCCAGCAGGTCTGCCCCAAGCGCCGCCTGCTGGCCTGAGCGAAGCGTCGTGGGCGCAAGGAAGCGCGTGGGACCGTAGCCCCGAAGGTAAGGGGTGATGACGCGCGCGCCTTGGGATGTCAGGCGCGGCGTCACTGCGTCGTAAGCGTGGATGTCGTAGGGGAAACCGTGCAGCAGGACCACCGGCCATCCGTCGGCATTGCCTTGTTCGTCATAGGCGATGTCGAGCAGGCTGGTTGCAATACGTTTGAGCATGGCGCTCTCCTTCGCATGAAGTGGTCCGGCCGGTTATTCAGGAGGCGACAAGAAGAATATCTATCTGATGGCGGTCCGGCAAACCAGATAAATTGATGAATCGCGTTAGATAAACTCTTGCGGCAAACCGCACGCGCTCAACACCTTCGCGCCCGCTTGAACGGCCAGCCGACAGCCGACCTGCACAACGACGGCTTCACCGTTGCTTCACTGCCACTCCCTCACTGTCGCGTCCAGATTCGCCGCGATCTCGCGAGCGCGCTGCTTCTCGTCATCGCCCATGCGTTCGGACAGTCGCGCCTCGACGATCCGGATCGCGGCGGTGTACGCCGGCACGCCGCCGCGGGCTTCGAAGCCTGCCCGCGCGCGGGCGATCCAGGCGGCGCCGAGCGCACGGTCGCGCGGAACGCCGTTGCCGGTCAGAAAGCGCATGCCGACGTCGTATTGCATCAGCGGATTGCCGAGCAATGCCTCGTTCAGGCATGACAACCCATCCCAGCGTTGCCGCAGTTCGCCGGCGGGCGCGAGCGAATCGTCATGCCACAGGTTCGACGCCGCATCGGCAGGCACCAGCCAGCGCCGCTCATTGTTGCCGAGGTCCGTTTCCGTGCCCGCTGCCAGCGCGTGCAAAGCGAGCGCGATCTGCGACTGCTCGGCCCCGCCGCGCGCGCCCTGACGATGAAGTTGCATGGCACGCGCCGGCTCGCGCTGCGCAAGCGGCCCGATCTCGTACAAGGTTGCGAGGTCGCTGGCTGCCCAGTCGTCGCCGGCAGCCAGCGCTTTTTCGAGCCAGACGCGCCCCGCAGCCGGATCACGCCCGACGCCGCGCCCATACGCATAAGCGACGCCCACCATCCGCTTCGCTTCCGGGTCGGCCGGCGCCGCCTTCGATGCCCACGCAAAGGCCTCGTACTCGTCGACGCGGCCGCCCAGGCCCGTCAACAGGTGCCACGCCAGCGAGCTTTGAGCGGAAGCATTGCCCTGATCCGCCGCGCGCCGGAACCAGTATGTCGCCGCTGACAGATCGGGAGCGACGCCGTCGCCGAGATCGTAGCTGTCGCCGAGCATCGACTGGTATTTCGGATCGCCCCGGTCCGCGACTTTCCATTGCCAGTACACCCGGCTGGTGTCATTGGCGATGCCGTTGCGCGCGTCGGCGAGAATGCTCATCGCGAGCACGTTGCCGCTGCGCGATGCTGCCTGACACCAGCGGGCCGCATAATCCGGACGACGCTGCACGCCGGGGCTTCCATACGCGTACGCACTGCAAAGCCATGCCTGCGACGCCGGGTCGCCGAGTTGCGCGCCTTGCGAGAACCAGCCCAGCGCGACGCCGGAATCCTGCTTGCCCGCAATGCCGCGCGCGTACGTATAGCCGAGCGCCGCGTAAGCTGCGGGAACGCGGCGCTTCGCTGCCGCTTCGAGCCATTCGACACCCGTCTTGCCCGACAAAGACTGGCCATGTTCGGTCAGATAAGCGCCGAGCGATACGCTGCTCGCGGGATCGCCCGCGTTCGTCGCGAGCGTCAGGTAGTGCAGGCCGAGAGCCTCGTCACGCGGCACCTCGGTGCCCGCAAGATACTGATTGCCGATCCAGCGCGCCGCCTCCACGTTGCCGTGGTCCGCGGCGAAGCGATACCAGCGCAGCGCCTGCGCTTTGTCGACAGGTGTGCCTTGCCCCTTCCATGCCATTGCCGCGGCGGTGACCGCCGCCTCTTCGCTGCCGCGATCCGCGCCCTCGCTCGCCAGTTTGAACGCCTTGCCGAAGTCGACCGGCTCGCCTTCTCCGCGCAATGCATAGATCGCGAGATTGAACGAGGCGACGCCGAGCCCCTGCGCGCGCGCTTTCTCGAACCATGTGCGAGCTTCGGCGGAATCCTTGTGCGTGCCCCAGCCTTCGCGGAACATCACGCCGAGGTCGTTCTGCGCTGTTGCCAGCCCTGCGTCCGCCGCGCCGCGCATCCAGCCGATGGCCGCCTCCAGATCGACCGGACCGCCGCGACCGGTGCGATAGAGGTCCGCGAGTGCAAAACGCGCTGCGGCGTCGCCTTCGACCGCTGCCTTCCGGTACCACGAACGCGCCAGCACGTCGTTCCTCGCGACACCCGTGCCGGTTGCGTAGAGGTCGCCCATTCTGCGCTGCGCATAGACCCAGCCTTGCCTCGCCGCGTGCGACATCAGATCGAAACCGCGGCGCGTATCACGCTGCACGCCGACGCCGCTCAGATACACGTCGCCTAGCGCCGCCTCGGCGCCGGTGTTGCCCTGGCGCACGGCTTCGCGCAACCATCCGGCGCCGTTCCCCGCGTCGCGCGGCACGCCTTCGCCGCGCAACAACGCGAGGCCGAGCAGGAATTGCGCGCCCGCATCGCCGCCGCTCGCGCCGCGGATCATCCACGAAGCGGCGACAGCCGGATCTTTCGGCACGCCGCGCCCGAGCGCGGCGAATTGCGCCGCATTGGCCGCGCCGTTCGCCGAGCCACCCTCTGCGGCCTGGACGAAGTACCTGTACGCGGCGGCGTTATCGACCGGCTGGCCTTCTCCGTTCGCGCTCATTGCACCGAGCACCGTGGCCGATGTCGCATCGCCGTCCGCGGCAGCCGATTCGAACCACTGGCGCGCAGCGAGATAGTCCTGTGGAACCACGCTGCCGTTGCGATAGAGGTTGCCGAGCATGCGGCGTGCGAGCAGCGAGCCGTCGAGCGCCGACGACTTGAGGATCGCCACGCCTGTCGCGGTGTCACGCTCGCCGCCATAGCCGTACGTCAACATCTGGCCGTAGAGGGCCCGTGCGGTGAGGTTGCCTTGCGCCGCCTCGTTCATGCATCGCGCGCGTTCGTCTTTCGGCTTTTCGAATGGCGTCACGCTCCAGCCGCGATTGTCGAGCATCAATGCGCAAGGCGTCGTGCGGTTCGCGAGCGCCAGGCGTGGATCCGCGGCGTGCGACGAGGCGCCTGAAAGTACCGCAGCGGTATCCGCATGTGGCGATGCCGGCGACGCCATTGCCATAAAAGGCAGGCCTGCCAGCGCGGCGAGCAGCAGCGTGCCGGCTTCGCGACGCGTTCCGTTGCGCGATTTTTGTCGCACCCTCATGGCTGCTGGACCGTCACGTTTCTGATGATGGCGTCGGTCCGGCCGTCCTTGTCGTCAATCGATGTCGTCCACGCAATGCCGTAGTTCACGAGCAACGATGCATCGAAGCGCACCGTCTCGCCGCGCTTCGTCACCGACTGGCAATGCAGACCGACCGCGTCTCCGTCGAGCGACCTGAAAAGCGTGGAGGCGGGAACCGTCTTGCCGATCTCGCACGTCCGCGAGGTCTCGCCCTTTTCCGATGGCAGCGGAAGCGCCAGCTCGATGCTGTGCCCTTCGACAAGCGGCCGGCTCGCGGTGTCGACGGCCACATCGTCCTTCAGGGTGCCGAGCGGCGTCAACTCGTGGGTTCCGACGGTTTGCGTGAGCAGGCTCGCGACGCCGTAGCTCAGGTAGAAGTCGGACCAGTCCAGTCGAGCGGAATCCGCAGCCGGCGTCACCAGTTCGGCGACCACGCCATTATTTCGACGGTTCACGAAGGTGTCCTTGAACGGCGTCGGCTGGTTGGGCGTCGACGGGTTCTTCCATTCGGCATCGACTACCAGACGCGAGAACGGCAAAGGGCGGCTGCCGTTCTCCGGCAACTTCCGGCGGATCGAATCGGGCATGCGCCGCTCGTCGAACATGTCGTCCAGGTAGGCGTAAGGGTCGGTCAACACTTTCGCGCGTGCCGATGGCTTGTGATCCATGATCTGGAAGAGCTCGTACGTCGCGGCCTGACGCGATGCGGGCGGCAATCCGTCGACCGCGTCGACGGCGACGCGAATCAGCTCGCAGGCATTCGACGGACCCTTGGCGATGAATTGCGACGGCACTTTCGATTCGAGCTCCGCATCGGCGTCGAGCAGTTCCGCGGTGGTGTATCGCTCGTCGTTCGAGTCGGGCGTACTGTGGTCGACCGAAATCTCCATGATTTCCAGCAGATTCTGGAAACTTTGCGTGGAGAGCGTTTTTGCCATCAGAAAGAAGTCGCGGCCGTTGGTGGCGAGCGCGTCGCAGTCGCTCTTCGGCCCTTGCGCCAGGCCTTTTAACAGGTGCAGCACGCGCATGCGATCGTCCGGCGATAACTGCCCGCCGAACATCCCTCGCGTTTGCGACCACGTGCTGAGCCGGTTCCGGAACTCCGCATCGGCCGCAACCCGCGTGACCAGCTTGACCAGCAACCGGCCTTTGTCCGAATCGGGATCGAGTCCAGCCTGTCCGACGATCTGGCGGATACGCTCGTTGGTCAGGGCCGCGGGATCGACCGGCGCGGCTGTCTGCGCTTGCGCTGCCGGCGCGACCGGCTGCGCGCTTCGCATATCCAGCGCATTTGCGCTGACAGCCGTGAAAAACAGCATCACCCCGTAGAAACTGGTCTTGAGCTTCATCTTGTTCGAATGTGCACGACGAAAATGTGAAACGGAACTGCGCGCGCCAAGGCTCGCCGCTTCATTCAAGCGGCATGCATGACGTGGACGTGGCCGTATGGATATCGGCAAGATGACCGGAGTTCTTGAGAGGCGTTGCTTTGCTTTCAGCCCGCTTTTCGCCAGACGTGCCGCCCGAATGCGAAGCGGAAGTCGAGTTTGCCGGATGACGCGTGGAATCGCCGCCGTATGCCGTCGAGTCCGGTTTTACAGATGCGAAGGCGCCGACCCCGTAGGTCTTACATGGAAGGGATGATGACAGGGGGATTCCGGGCGTCGAGACGGGTCGTATGCCGCCGATCTCTGTCAGCCGGCGAAACGGCCACCGCCGTCCGCGAGGCCAACCTGGCAACATGACTCGTGGACAGTCAGCGCGCTTCCGCCATGCGCGCCTTCTCGAACGGTGTTTCGTTCAGGGTAACGCTTATTACGAACGCATTACCCGATCGGGTTTCGGCAATCGTTCAGGCGCTGATATTGATGATCGAGCCGGCCGCGACACCTTGTGTCGTACCAGCGCTCGCGGCTGCTTGCACTGGGGAAGAACTGGCCATTGCGTTCACCACGCCGACTGCGCCTGGCACGTGATGGTGATGCACGCTTTTCGCGGAACTGCTCTGTGACGTCGTTGCCGACTTCAGGTGCGCCGCGAAACTCGACTGACTTGACTCGCTCGCGGAGCTTTTGCCCGTTAGCATCGACAGCCCGGAACTGATGGCGCTGGTTACGCCGCCGAGCAGGGTGGACGCTGCACCGAGTGGAATCATATTCACATCCGTCAGAATGGGGTAATTGAAATGCCTGCGCCCTCGGACTATACCGCGTTTTCCCGCTATTCGAGAGGCAAACCGTGGTTCGGCAATGCCGGCGACTAGCGGACAGATCCCTGAGCCAATGTGGCAAGGATGGTATTGGTGAGTTCGAGCAGGGCCGAGTGATAGCCGGCATGCAAGGGTACATCGTCCATTAACGCCATCGCGTCCTCGATACCCTGCCGGAACGACAGCGCAACCTCGGCGCGCTGCGACGTTGTGAGCTGGGGCAGCGCCGCGTCGAGAAATTTGCCCAGCACCATCGCGCGTGCCCCAAGCATGCTCACGGTCTCCATGTTGGCGGTCACGAGCCGGCTCATTTTCTCCAGCGCCGCGTCAGCATTGTCCAATTTCAGACTCCTCAGAACGCCTGCCAATCCACGGAATTGGCGTCGGTCGCCGCGATTGCGGCGTCCTTGTCCGCGGTCCCCACGGGCGCAGCCGTGGCCGGCGTGGCACGCGAAGGTGTGCGAGCGGCGGGTGTGCGAGTGGTGGGAGCTGGACGACGCGTTACCGCTCGCGAAGCAGCCGGGCGCGACGCGGGTACTCCGCGGTCGTCGAGCTTGAAGACGGCCACCGCGTCACGCAACGCCTGGGCCTGCTGCGCCATCGACTGCGTAGCGGCCGACGCTTCCTCGACCAGCGCGGCGTTCTGCTGGGTCACCTGGTCCATCTGGCTGACCGCCTGACTGACCTGTTCGACACCCGTGCTCTGCTGCGCCGACGCCGCCGCCATCTCGCCCATGATGTCCGTCACGCGCCTGACCGACTGGACCACATCGTTGATCGTGCTGCCTGCTTCCTCGACGAGCTTCGAGCCGGTATCCACCCGGCTCGCCGAGTCGTCGATCAGATCCTTGATTTCCTTGGCCGCGCTTGCGCTGCGCTGGGCGAGCGTGCGCACCTCGCCGGCCACGACCGCGAAACCCCGCCCCTGTTCACCGGCGCGGGCCGCCTCGACCGCGGCATTGAGCGCGAGGATGTTGGTCTGGAACGCGATACCCTCGATCACGGTGATGATCTCGGCCACCTTGGCCGAACTGTCGGAGATTCCGTGCATGGTCTCGACCACCCGTCCGACCACGTCGCCGCCGCGCCGTGCGATATCCGATGCGGTATTCGCCAGCGTCATTGCCTGCCTTGCGTTGTCCGCGTTGTGACGGACCGTGCCGGCCAGCTCTTCCATGCTCGAAGCAGTTTCCTGCAGTGATGCCGCCTGTTCTTCGGTACGCGAGGACAAGTCCGCGTTGCCGGCCGCGATTTCAGCGCTAGCCATCGCCACGCTTTCCGCATTGCTGCGGACACTGCGCACCACCTCGGTCAGCGAATTCTGCATGGCACCCAGCGTACCCAGCAACGGGGATATCTCATCGGCGTGGGAATCGACGACCGCAACCGTAAAATTGCCGTCCCGAACCCGTTCAGCCACTTTCTGCGCTTCGGCGACGCGGCTGCGGAGACAGCTTCCGATGTACCACGAAAGCGCCATGAGACCCATCGCGATAGCAGCCACGAGGCTCACCAGCAGCAATCGCGTCCACTGTAAGGCCCTTTCAATTTCCGAGACCTGGCCGCCGAGTTGTTCGCCTTGTCTGGCTCGCTCTTCGCCCAGCCATTTCTGAATACGCGCGAAGGTGGGGATGGTTTGCGCCGTCAACATCTGGAACGCTTCGTCACGGTGGCCGTCCCGAACCAGCCGAAGATTCGCTTCCGCCACGGGCCATGCGTCGGCCTGCATCTTGAGCCAGACATTACGGAAGGCGTCCTTTCCCGCTTCGTCGGTAATGTTGCTGAAAAACGCGTCGTCGTTGCGCCGGATCTGTTGACGTTCCGCGTCGATATTCCGAGCGGCAGCCTGGACGTCGTCGGCCGAGGAGACCAGCATCGCATGACGCAAATCCAGCAGTACCTGCGTCACGCTGAGTTCGGTGCTTGCAATACGCTCCAACTGCTGCATGCGCACATTGCCGGCATTGGCCGCAATCCGCTGCGCGTCGATCAGCTGGATCCAGGAGATGACAGCGACCGCTGTCAGGGCAACGATCAATGCGGCCGATACGGCATAGAGTCGGTGAGTCAGGCTGAAGCGCGCGAAGAGTTTCATGGTGGACGAATGAATGGGTCGATCAGGCGGCAAGTGCTCCTCGGCGCAGGACGCACGAAGCCCACCGGCCTGAATGTGCACGGGCAGAACACTTATGCATAACGGCTCGAGACCGGGCGGGATTAGTGCCGGAGTTCGGGACGGTGCCTTACGGAATTTGCAAAGTACTGACTGCCCGTGTGTGACAGGAAGGAGCCGCCGGCGCTGCGGGGCAATCATTGCCATTGCCTTATCGCTTTTTCCCGACCGGTTATATGCCGCATGCGTCGCTGTGCCCAGAGCAGGATGAACTTTATGTAGACTGGTGTGAACCGCTGTTGGCTATCCCCACGGAGACCCCAAAAAATGAATCGGCTGATCATTTACATCGTAGTCGTGGCAAGCTTTCTGGTTTTCCCCGGCACGACAGCGGCGTGGCTGCCCTTCGGAAATGAAGTTACCGTCTATATGTTGTCCTGTGACGGAGAACAGAAAAGCGGCCTCTGTCATGGCCGTGAAAAGACCGATATCCCTTTCACCTATAAGGTGCTGGCCGATCAGCTTTCCGTGTGGTACTGGCGAGCGGACGATCCGGATGAGCCGCGGCGCCTTTCATTCTGCGCCATTCATGACATGAAGAACTGGTTGTGCCAGTGGGGCAGCGAGGAGATTCCAAAGTCGAGGTTCGGCATGGTGTCCGGCAGATATGCGGAGATCGCAACCTGTGTGACCGTCACATCCACTCCGCTTTTTTATCAGGTGTCCAGGCTGCGCTGGTGGTTCGTCTGGTTGCGGGAGCAACTGTCCTGAAGGCGAGAGAATCAGCAGACACGGTGCCAACCTTTAATTCGTCACGCGGTACGGCCGCATCATTTCATTGTCTTCATGGGTGATGACATGACAGTGCCAGACGTAATACCCCTGTGTCGGATCAAACTCATAAAGGTTCTGTCCCGCGTAGGACTGGTTGGGCACGACGGGAATGCTCGAGGGTGTCCAACGCACCAGAATTCTTAGCACTTGTCCCGCGTGCGCATCGGCTGTGTCCTTCCATCCCGATTCTCCAGCCGCTGGCGGGAGGTTGGCGCCTTGCAGGTAGCCGCTAAAAGGAAGATTGCCGCCAAGCGCACCGTCTTTATTGGGCGTCGCATAGTCGAGCGGGGGGCCGTAATCGGCGCAATACGTGCCGGCCGTACATCCCCCGGGCAGGGGCGCCGCGCTGCTGCCTGTCGCGCCGAACGCCTTATTCCAGTCCGCCAGATATTGACTCGTATTGATGGCCTGCCGGTTGAGAACCTGGAATTGCGAAAGGTGGATATGCACCGGGTGGCTGGCACCGGGCATGGTCGAGAGATAGACGATCTCCCACATTTCAACGGAGCCCACGCGCGGCAGTTCGCTGATGCCGTCGCTCGGGAAATCATGAGCGATGCTCGCCGACTCCAGCCCGTTCCACGTGGTGTTGTTGACATACTCCTTGATATCCGCAGGAACGGGGCCGCCGGACTTCTCGACGTGATCGTAAAGGATCATCTGTCTGACTCTGTCGACTTTCACTCCGGGCAGTACATTGCCGTTTCCATCTGTCAGATGAGGCACCGGGTTTTTCCTGGCGCAGACGCCAGCGGTCGTGTCCGGATGCGCCGGGTCGCAGCTCGCGTCAGGTGTCGATGTCGACGCTGCCACCCGGAATTGCATGATGTCGGGCAGTTGGACATCCTGGCCCGGCTGCGAATTCGTCAGCTCGATGGTCTGCCCGGCAAACTTCGAGAAGTCGACGATGATGTCAGCCCGTTCACCCGGCGAGACAGGCAGGCCATCGGAAACGCCACCGGAAGAAACGGCAAGGGGAACGGGTTTGTCGAAATAATTGTCATCGGCCCCGACCAGATAAACCGGTGCGTTGCCGAAAACAAACGTATAGCCCCGATTCAGGCTGCCGTTAAGAATATGTAAGCGGTAGCGCCGCGGCTCGACATTCAGGTAAGGGAAAGCTGCTCCATTCACGACGGCGACATCGCCCTCGAAAATCGGACTCCAGAACGGATGGTTGATGGAGGCCTGCTGAGTTGGCAGATATAGCTGGCCGCTCGCATCGAACATCCGGTCCTGCACTGCCATTTCAATTTCGTAAGGACCACTTGGATATCCTTGCGGCTCCGTGTTGGGGTCTTTCAGAAAGTAGAAGCCTGCGAGCCCGGCATAAACGTTGAGACGCGTGACGCCCAGAGCATGATCATGGAACCATAGCGTGCCCGGTTCCTGCAAATTCGGATATTCATAAATCGCCGTGCCGGGTCCGGGGCTGCCAATCGTGTGGTAGTCGGCACCTTTCAGTCCGTTTGGGGTGAACCATGATTCCGGATCACCGTCGTAGGCGGCGGGCAGTTCAGCCCCATGCAAGTGCACGGTGGCGGGAACCGGACCGATGTAGTTCTGTTTGCATGACGGATTGGCACTCGCGCCTTGCATAGGCATCGCGCAACCGGTCTTCAACGGATCCGCCCAGTGCACGGTCTGATCGAACGGCAGTTCTCCCTGCACCAGTCCCGGGCCGGTCGGTTGCGCGGGATCGAAACTCGGCAGTCGATTGACGTAGGTAGCCCGCGTCGCGGTGCCGCGTTGGGCAACGATAGTGACGGCCGGCCAGCGAGCCGGACCGAGCACCGCGCCCGTGCTGGAATCCGTGGTCTGGTATGCCCAGACGCGTGTTTGACCTAACGTTACGCCTGCACCGCATTGAGCGTAGGAACCTGGTGGCAATACCTGCTGGTTGGTCTCCATCATGGTTACGGTCAGGTTGGGATGAGCCGCGGCATCCACGCGAGGTATTGAACCGGCCGGTCCGAACACCGGTAATCTGATTGCAAACTTCGTAAAGCAGTTCGCAGCCAGTTTGGTTTGGGGAAGAAGAGTAGGGCTGGTGACACTGTCGCCGGTATTGCAGCCATGAGCCAGAAAAATAAGCGATACCAAAGCCGCGGTCAAAACGATTGCGCTCCAGCGAGACCGGGCTACATGGCTGCGCTGCTCCGCCGCATCTTCGGACATGGTATCTCCCCTACGGGGGTTGCCTGCTTGGGTGGGGCATCTACTGCTAAAGATCGTTTGAAGCTGTGACCGGTTTGAACGATGGGCGTCAGACACCGCGCGCGACTCGCCCGCTCACATTGCTTGTTGCAGCATGCGCACGCGTGGCTTACAGGATGCTGATGTCCTGCGCGAATAACTTTTTTGGGAGCTGGGCTGAACGCTAACGTCTGCTCTGCCGGCGTTCATTGAACCGTAAGGTATTGCGCATGCACGCGCATGTCCACGTCCATCGGTTCGAAGATAGGATAAGGCCGTAAAAAAGGCGGTGAGGATTTCTACGGATCAAATCCGGATCCATAGTGTGCGGAGTCGCACATTCAAAATCTTGGGAAGGTACTCCAGGTCTTTAGCAGTCCGTCGAATTTTCAGCAGAAAATGCGCCCGATGAAAATGGGCGCGCTAACGTTGGAAGTAGCGGCCGCGAACATGCCCGCGTTACTCGTCGCGTCCATCACCCGTCAACCCTGGCTCTGCCGTGCCGTAGCGCCCCGGCGTGGTTCCCGTTGCCCGCCTGAACATGTCGATAAACGCGCTGACGTTGTCATAGCCCAATTCCAACGCGATAGTCGTCACGCTAACGCCATCGGCAACCAGTTCCAGCGCGCGAAGCAGTCGCGCTTGCGCGCGCCATTGCGCAAAACTCAACCCCGTCTCCGCGGAAAACTTGCGGCTCAGCGTGCGCGGCGAAAGTCCGGCCCACTCGGCCCATTGTTCGAGACGGCGGGAATCGGACAGATCACGGACCAATGCGTCCGTAATGCGCAGGAGCCGCGCATCTTCAGGCGCGGGCAACCCCAGTGATTCGGCCTGCGATGCCGCCAGCTCGTCGAGGATGACTTCCGCGATGCGGCTGCGCTGCGTGTCGAGCTGCGTGCCGTCCCAGCTCGCCGCGCGGCGAACCGCCGCGCGCAACAGCGATGTCGTGCGGATCGCGCGAGGCTCGCCTGGTAATTCGGCGCACCTTTGCTCGGCGATGAACACGCTCCACCCGGAGAACGGACCGTGCGAGCGGACCGAATGCTCGCAGTGCGGCGGAATCCAGATTGCGTGAATCGCGGGTACGACCCAATGCTGCCGGTTCACCCCGACCGAGACGAGCCCGCTCAACGCGCCCATCAACTGCCCACGCGCGTGACTATGCGACGCGGTCGCGCGGGATTCGCGCTGCGTGAGTTCTGCCGCGGCCAGAAAAGGCCCCTCGGGCGACGTGACGAGCTCTGGGCGAATAAGCGGAGTATTCATGGCCGGAAAACCGTATCGAATGGCCTTTATACCTCAGACAGGCCGATGCCGCAGACCTAGACTGGACCCACTATCACTTATTGAGGAGTTCAGTCCGATGCGAGCCGATCAGCTTCTTCCCGACCATGCCGATCATATCGACGTTCACGGCGCGACGATCCGCAAGGGCACCATCGCGGCGTTTCTTGCCAATGCGCTTGTCTGGAGCGACGCTCATGCAAGCGAGCCGGCACGCGCGCAGGCCGCCGCCGATATTGTCGATGCGCTGCCCGCGTTGCGCGCGTCAGGGCTTTTCGGGGTGCTCGAAATTCGCGATCCCGAACTGCGAGCGTGGATCGATGCGCAACTGGCCGGCTTGCCATCCGACGAGGTGCGCTCATGAAAGCGGCAGTCGTCACGCAAGCGGGCCGCATGCCCGTCTATGCCGGGTTCGATGCGCCGGTGGCCACGGCGGGTTACGCGCTGATCGACGTCGAAGCGTCGGCATTGAGCCATGTGACGCGCGCCAGGGCGTCCGGCTCGCATTATTCGTCGTCGGGACGTTTTCCGTTCGTTGCCGGTGTCGACGGCGTGGGCCGCCGCGAAGACGGTACGCGCGTCTACTTTTTCGGACCCAGAGAGCCGTCGGGCGCCCTTGCGCAGCGAACCCTCGTGGCTGAAGGGCAGTGTTTCGCGATTCCCGACACGCTTGATTCCGTCACCGCTGCGGCGATTGCGATTCCGGGCATGTCGTCGTGGGCGGCGCTCACCGAACGCGCGAAGTTCGTTGCAGGCGAGACGGTGCTGGTCAACGGCGCAACGGGTGCATCGGGACGCGTTGCGGTACAGATCGCGAAGCATCTGGGCGCCGGCAAGGTGATCGCAACGGGGCGTCATCCGCAAACGCTTGCCGGGTTGAAATCTGTGGGCGCCGACTGCGTCATACGGCTCGATCAGGACGAACCGTCGTTGCATCGCGCACTTGAGCCGCATTTTCGTGAAGGCGTCGACGTGGTGCTCGACTACCTGTGGGGCCCGAGCGCGCAAACGCTGCTGACAGGTGCGGCCCGATTGCTTCCCGACGGCTACCCCATGCGTTTCGTACAGATCGGCTCGATTGGCGGAGAGACGCTAGCCCTGCTCGGCGCCGTGCTGCGCGCCTCCGCGATCACGCTGCTTGGCAGCGGTATCGGCAGCATTCCATTCGAGCGGCTTCTGCACGCGGCGAGCGAAGTCCTGCGCGCCGCGGTTCCAGCGCGGTTCGAGATTGCGACGCGGGCAGTGCCATTGTCCGAGCTTGCCGTGCATTGGGAGAATGACGGAAATCGTTCACGCACCGTGTTTACCATGCATCCGTGACGGGACAGGAAAGTGCGAGAATTACCGCAAAAAATAATGCCATTCGACGCCGTTCAAGCGATTTGAACCCCGGTGCGTGCAAGCGGACACTGCGAGGCATTGTGCCGGCCCTTCTGCGAAGGAGTGCTAGTCGTGACCCAAATCTTCAGCGATGCCCTGCATGAGCAACTCGGCATGTGGCCGATAGCGTATATACCCTACGGCGGCGCCGATTTCGGCGAAGTCCGGAGTGTGGCGCAGACAATAGGCGACGGCGACGACAATGCCTTTTACGACGCATGGACGGAGGCGGCGGACAGGATGATGGACGAAGGCCGTGTCGCCGAGGCGCACGGACACCGGGTCAGCGCCCGCGAATATTACCTGCGCGCGGCCTGTTTCTATGCGAAGGCCTTTCATCCTCATTTTGGCTATCCCGTGGATCCGCGAATCTTCGAATCTTCGCGGTGGCAGATCGACGCATTCAATCGGGCACTGGCGCTCGGCGATGATCCGGTCGAGCCGGTTCGTATTCCGTTCGAAACGTCGTCCATGCTCGCGTATGTCATCCCTGCGCAGGGGCGGCCCAATGAACGCCGCCCCCTGCTTATCCTGACCAATGGCTATGACGGCACCATTACGGACCCGTTCTTTGCATCGGCGGTTGCGGCTTCACGGCGCGGATACCATTGCCTGATTTTCGACGGTCCGGGCCAGGGAACCACACTTATCGACCAGGGCATCCACATGCGTCCGGATTGGGAGATCGTGATCAGGGCCGTTGTGGATTTCGCGCTAACGCTGCCTAACGTCGACGCGAGCCGTATCGTATCGAGCGGCTGGAGTCTTGGCGGTTACCTTTCACCGCGCGCCGCGTCTGGTGAGCCCCGTCTTGCCGCGTGCGTGGCCGACCCCGCGCAGTCTTGCATTGCCGATGGCTTTCGCGCATATGCCATCAAACTTGGAGCGACGCCCAAACAGGCGGCTCAGCTTAGCTTGCTCCCAGACGCATTGATCGAGCGCATGGAAGAAATAATCGCCCACGACCGGAAGCTGACCTGGAGCTTTTTGAAGCGCGGGTATTGGGTGAATGGAGCGAGCAATCTGCGTGAGTATCTTGCATCCGTAGAGCAATTCACGATGTCTGGACGGATCGGGAACATTCAATGCCCGACGCTTTTTACGCTGGCCGAAGATGATCCGCTCGCGAGCGGAACGCAGGCGTTCTTCGATGCGTTGCAGTGCCCCAAAAAACTGCTTCGTTTCAACAAGACGCAAGGCGCAGGGGAGCATTGCGAAATGACCAATCGCTCTCTGCTCAACCGGAAGGTGCTCGACTGGTTGGACGAGGTGTTATAGCTTGTTCGATGGTTCGCCCGGCAGCAACGGCCGCCGCTGCCGGACAAACCATCAATGAAATAGCAAAGCGATCAAAGCGAGCGCTCGATTGCCTGCCCGAGCAGCGCCAGCCCAAGGTCGATTTCATTTTCGTGGACGGTCAGCGGAGGGGCGATCCGGAAGACGCCGCCCATACCGGGCAACTGCACGATATTCATGCTGAGCCCGAGGTTCATGCACTCGCGGGTGATCTTTGCGCCAAGTCCATCCGCGGGTTCCTTCGTGCGGCGATCCTTGACGATCTCCATACCGAGCAGCAAACCTCGTCCGCGAATGTCGCCGATGCACTCGAAGCGTTCCATCAGATCCAGCAGGCCGCGCCTGAGCCGCTCGCCCATCAGGTTCGCGCGCGCAACCAGCCCTTCACGCTCGACCACGTCCAGCACCCGCAAACCGACGGCTGCGGGCAGCGGATCGGACACGTGGGTCGTATAGAACAGGTAACCCAATTCATGGGCGCGCTCTTCTATCTGTGCAGAGGTCACGACAGCCGCGAGCGGCAGGCCGGCGCCGAGCGTTTTAGACAGGGTGAGAATATCGGGCGTGACGCCGTCGCGCTGACAGGCGAACATCGTGCCGGTGCGGCCGATGCCGGTTTGCGCTTCATCGAGGATCAGCAACATGCCGCGCTCCTCGCATTTGCGCTTCAGCGCAGCCATGTAGCCTTCCGGCAGCTCGATGATTCCGCCGGAACTGAGAATCGGCTCTGCAATGAAGGCCGCGAGATTGCCGCTCGACTGACGATCGATGAGGTCGAATGCGTAGTCCAGTTCCGCCAGGTAATCGTATTGACCGTCGCGCTCGAAACGCGGCCGGTACGGAAACGGAGCGGGGATCGCAAACGAGCCGACGGCCGCCGGACCGACGCCCTTGCGACCGGCGCTGTAGGTTGCGGATGCCGCCCCGCCCGTCATGCCGTGCCACGACTGCGCGAAACCGACGATTTCATATTTGCCGGTGACGAGTTTCGCCATGCGAATGGCGGCCTCGTTCGACTCCGCGCCGGTACTGAGCAACAGCGCCCGGTCGAGTCCGTCTGGCGTGATCTCAGCCAGGCGGGTCGCGAGATCGACCACCGGCCGCGAAAGCATGCCGCTGAAAAGATGGTTGAGCTTGCCGGCGTACTCTTTGATGACCGACACGATGTCCGGATGGCTGTGCCCAAGCACCGCGCTCATCTGCCCCGAGGTGAAGTCCAGGATCGCGCGACCGTCCGCGTCGTAGACGAAGCTGCCCTGCGCGCGCTCGATGATCATCGGCTCGAAAGTACCGCCGTAGCGGATAAGGTGCTGCCTGGCGTTGCGCCAGAACGCTGCATCATTGTTCAGGGACACCGTGCTTCTCCTTGACTGTGTGACTGTGGCGGGAATACTTGCAGTCTAGAGGGCTCTCTGGTTTCATAGAACCTAATAGTTCTTATGGCAGATAGAAGCGGGCCTAATATCTTGAGTCTTTCACTCGAAATCGATTTGCTGCGTTCGTTTATCGTGGTTGCCGAAGTCCGGGCGCTCAGCCGCGCGGCCAGCCGGATCGGCCGGACCCAGTCCGCGCTGAGCCAGCAGATGAAGCGCCTCGAAGAAATCGTCGAGCAGCCGCTGTTCCAGCGCACAGGGCGCGGCGTGGTGCTGACGAACCCCGGCGAACGCCTGCTGATTCACGCCCAACGTATTCTGCGGTTGCACGACGAGGCGATGGCTGATCTGTCCGGCAAGGGGCTTTCGGGGACGATCCGGTTCGGCTGCCCGGATGACTACGCCGCCGTTTTCCTCCCGCATCTGCTGCGTCAGTTCTCGAGCCAACATCCTCATGCGCTGGTGGAGGTCGTTTGCGCCCCCACTCCGCGCCTGCTCGAACAACTCGAGATGCATGCGCTGGACCTTGCGATGATTTCGTTGCCGGAGAACGCGGCGGATGACGACATCATCCGTCGCGAACCGCTGGTGTGGGTCGGCTGTCCGGGAATGGATTCCGCGCACTTCGACCCTTTGCCGTTGGCGGTTTCCGACCCCGACACGCTCGACCATGTGGCGGCGTGCGAAGCGCTGCAACGCGCGGGGAGGGCTTACCGCATCGCCTATGCGAGCAGCAGTCTTGCAGGTCTGACGGCGCTGGTCCGCTCGGGACAGGCGTTTGCCGTCATCACGCAGACTGCTGTCGCTCCGGATCTTCACATACTCAATGCCGATGCGGCGCTTCCGCCATTGCCCACCATTGGCATTACGCTGAAGTTCGAGCGCAAGCGTCCCTCCCATCTGGTCACGGTATTCGCCGAGCACATCAGGCTGACGCTGCCGTTGTTGTGACCGGTCGGCCCCGATAGAGGGCGGAAGGCAGGCCAATGCCGGTTGCGGCGCTCAGTCCGGCAGCCTGTCTCGTTGCACCTTACCGAAATGGAGCGCCAGGAAAACCCCGATGGCAAGGGCGCCCGCGAGTCCGGCTGCCGCATCCAGGCCAATCGCCGACGTGTTTGCATGACGCGCCACGATCAGAAGCCCGATGACGAGGTTGGCAAATCCCCAGAGCACGTTGACCAACGGCGGAGAATTTCCGACACCGCTCGGCCGGGCAAAAGGCGTAGGGAAGGGAAGCCCTTGCAACCCGGAAGCGAGGTGTGGAACGCTGTTGCACAGAAGCACCCCGGCGAGAAACAGCCAGACCTGCTGCATTTGATGACCTCGATGGTGATTGAAAAATGAAAGTGGCTGACGGGCCGTGATCGGATTGCCGCGTCTGCGAAATTTGAGAGGATATCCTCTCAAATATAATAGAGAACACATCGTTGCATGTCAACGACGCTAAAATGCCCCGTTATTTTTGACTAAAATTGAAAAAATTACCCGGACGTGACAGCGTGATAATATGCGAGGAATTCCTCTCAAATCCTCAAATATTGGTCAATCGGCATGACATCGTCCAAACCTGCTCCAGACACTGCGCGCGCTACCGAACCGAAAGGAGCGAAGGGGCGCCAGCGCGTCGCGGCGATCATGGAAGCCGGCGTCGCCGTGTTCACGGAAAAAGGTTATGACGCGGCCACGATGACCGAGATCGCGGCCCGCTCCGGCACTGCAATCGGCTCGCTCTACCGGTTCTTTCCGTCGAAGGAAGCGTTAGCCGACGCGCTGTTGCTCCGCTACGCGCTACACGTCAGGAATGCGCTTGCCGAAATGGCGCAGCAGGTACCCGACATGACGCTCGAAAGCGTGGCGGACTCGTTTGTCGACTTCATGCTCGTCCTTCAGTCGCAGCGAAGCTTCGCGGCCGCTCTCGTGGATGCGCGCGGCGGCAATGCCGACGAACGCGCGCGGTTTCGCGAAGCCATGCGCGGTGGAGTAGCGGATATCCTGCGCAAGGCGGTTCCCGGCCTGAAGCCGGCGAAAGCGAAGGTCATGGCGGTCGTTCTGGTCCACATGCTCAAAGGCGTGGTCAGTACCGCCAGCGAAGAGCCCGCAGCGCGAGCCATGCTTCTTGCCGAGGTCCGCGAACTCGTTCGTATGTATCTCGCGTCGGTTTCGGGGCGAGAGAAGTGAAGCGATCAGCGGAGCGCTGCTCTGTGCGAAATGTAGTGGTTATCGGGCGGAATTCCCGCTATCTCACGGCCCGAATTCCGCGACCACCAGATCAATGAACGCGCGCAATTTCGGCGTGGGCCGCCTCGCCGTAAACAGCGCGTGCATTGGCCGTTCAGGCGCCTCGTACTTGCGCAGAAGGCGCACGAGCCGGCCCGCGGCAATGTCGTCCTTGATTGCGATTTCCGGTGCGAGAGCAATGCCGAAGCCGTCAATCGCGGCGGCAATCAGCGCCTTCGTATCGTTCGCCTGAAAGCGCCCGGTGACCGTCACGGCATGTTTGCCGCGCGCGCTGCCGAACACCCACTCGTTGTACGGCGGGAGCGACGTGAAGGAAAACCCCAGGCATTCATGCCTTGCGAGCGCTTCCGGCGTTCTGGGTTCGCCATGTTCCTTCAGATAAGCCGGCGACGCACAGGCGAGCAGTCGATACGGCATCAGCGGTTTTGCGATCATCGACGAATCCGACAGAGGGCCGAGCCGGATTGCCACTTCATAACCTTCATCGACGAGGTCCACAAACCGGTCCGTCAACGTGAGATCAACCTGGACCTCGGGGTTCGCGCGAAGGTAGCGCGTGATCAGCGGCGCAAGGCAACAGGATCCAAATGTGACCGGGGCGGTTACACGTAGCCGTCCGCGCGGCGACGCGGAGAAATCCATCGCTACCGATTCCGCCGCCTCGGCGTCCGCGAGCAGGGCCTTGCAGCGTTCGTAGAAGATCTGGCCGATTTCGGTCAGACTCTGGCGGCGGGTCGTGCGGGCGAGGAGCGGCGCGCCGACCCGTTCTTCGAGCGCAATCACATGTCGTCCAGCCATTTGCGACGAAATGCCAAAGGCGAGAGCCGCCGCCGCGAACGAGCCGCTTTCGGCGGCTTTCACGAAGATAGCCATGCTGGTCAGGCGGTCCATGATTCCCCACTCATCGTTTCTACAGGCGAACCGGAATCATCGTTTATCTCGTTCCGGTTTTCAATCATAGTTATTGCACGGTTCGTGCGGTCAATCGTGCCGCCCGCCAGGTTCGACAGGAGATTGAAATGAAGATGGGTATTCTCGGTGCAGGATTTATTGGCAGGGCGATGGCGACGCTGGCCAAACAGAGCGGGTACGACGTGATGATCAGCAATTCACGAGGGCCGCAAACGCTGATGAGCACAGCCGCGGCGATTGGCTGCCACGTCGGCACGGCTCGCGAGGCTGCGGTATTCGGCGACGTGGTGGTGGTGGCGGTGCCGTTTCACAGCTATCCTGCGTTGCCCGTGGCGGAACTGGAAGGGAAGATAGTGATCGACACCTGCAACTATTATCCTGAACGCGATGGCCATATCGACGCGCTGGACCAGTACGCTACGACCACCAGCGAATTGATTGCGCGTCATTTGCACGGAGCGCGGCTGGTGAAGGCGTTCAACGCGATTCTCGCAAAAGATCTCGAAACCGACGGCACGCCGCCCGGCACACCGCACAGGCGTGCGTTGCCGATGGCGGGGGACGACCTCGCGGCAAAACAGGCGGTAGCCGGTGTTCTCGATCAGTTCGGCTTCGATGCTGTCGATGCCGGCCCGTTGTCCGCGAGTTGGCGCTTTGAACGGGCAAAGCCCGTCTATTGCGTTCGGCTGGATCGTGAGGGTCTTCTGGAGAAGCTGGCCGAAGCGAAGCGAGATGTGGAGGTGCCGCACGGTTCGTGGCGGCGTTAGGCCTCGGGACATCCTGTTTCGACCGGGACGGTATGGGTGATCATTCGCGAATGAATGCCTATACTTTCCCTTGCATGGCGACCTTCACGAACGCCGGATGTCACCGCACAATCGCGGACTGCGGGGTGAAGCGCTGAAGGCCGTCTGGCCGCAAAGATGAAACTCGTTGCGATATCGACAGTGATGAGGACATTGCATGTCAGGTGAATGGAAACGGCGCATGAAACTGTTCATCCAGCGTTTCTGGCAGCCGACCAGTGCGTGCATGACGTGTATGCCAGGCAGTTGGGCCAATGTCATGAGTCTCGCTCACTGGACAATCGCATTGCAGACCGGTTTGTTGACCGGCCTTCTCGCCGTGCTTCTGACTTTCACGCCTGCGGCGAGGTTCTACCGGCACAGATATGGCAGTGCGCTGATCGTCGGTGTGCTGACGACGATAGGCGACTTTTACTCCCACGAGAGTCACTACCGCATCCCCTATGTTGAGCACTTCGTGACAGGTGCGATTTCCGGTCTTCTGACGCTGGCCGCGTCATATCTGTTCGAAGACCGCGCGCGTCGACTTCGTGCGGCATGGGCGCGGATTTTCAGGTAGCGGCGTCCATCATCCATCTGGAGATTTAATGAGTTCAGGCGTGCAATCCGGAAACGACTTACCGGATAAACAGGAGCTGGAGGCCATGTCGGTATTCCGTTACGAGTTGCGCAAGTTTTTGCGCGTCTCGGAAGAGATCGCCAATGCGGCAGGAATCACCACGCTCCAGTATCAGTTGCTGTTGCATGTGCGCGGGTTCGCGGGGCGGCGGTGGGCCACTGTCGGCGAATTGGCGGAACGTCTGCAGGCTGCGCCGAATGGCACGGCCGCGCTGGTGTCGCGCTGCGAATCGGCCGGTCTGGTCACGCGAAAGGCTGACGCGAGCGACCGGCGTCAGGTGCAGGTGCACCTGACGCCCAAAGGGGAACGTTGCCTGCTCGAACTCGCGGCGGAGCACAAGGCGCACTACGGCTCGTTCGGCTGGGTGTTCGGCGATTCCGCGAAATAGCCTTTGACACCATGCATAAGTGTGCCGGCCCCGTGGCCTGCGCGGATATGTCACAATGTGCTTTATTTCGCTTCCACGCGGCTATATCCCGATGCGCATTCACGCCCTTGCTGACCGACGCACGATCCTGCGTATCAGACGTCTCTGGTTGCACTACGGCATCTTCTGGCTCGGCGCAGTCGCGACGGGGCTCGTCGCCGTCATGTACGCGAAGCTGATCGATTTCGGCTACGACACGTTTCTGCGCTATACGACTTCGCACCGTTGGCTGCCGCTTCTTCTTACACCGGCGGTTGCGGCGCTCGGCGTGTGGATCACGCGGCGCTGGTTTGTAGGCGCCGAGGGAAGCGGTATCCCGCAGGTTATCGCAACGCTGCACGAAGGGCGGGAACTGGGTCCCCGCCTGCTCAGCATGCGTATTCTGATCGGCAAGATCGGCGTGTCGTTCCTGTCGATTCTCGGCGGCCTCACCATTGGCCGCGAGGGGCCGACAATCCATGTCGGTGCCGCGCTCATGTTCAGCTTGCGGCGATTTTATCCGGCGCGTTTCCGCAGTATTCGTGGCGCGGCGCTCGAGCGCAATCTGGCTCTGGCGGGCGCCGCTGCGGGACTGTCTGCAGCATTCAACGCGCCGCTTGCAGGCGTGGTTTTCGCCATCGAGGAACTGACACGCAGTTTCGAACAGAGAACCAGCGGCGTCCTCATCACCGCGATCATCTTTGCGGGCGTCGTCTCGCTCGGCTTGCAGGGCAATTACACCTACTTTGGCACGATCGATATAGACGGGCACTTTCCGGATATGCTCGCCATTGCTGCCGTTATGCTCGGGGTGGTCACAGGCGTCGCGGGAGGCGCGTTCTGCTGGCTACTGTTGAATACGAACCGCTGGATGCCGGCGCGCCTCGTGGTGTGGAGAAAAGACCACCCGGTGGCGTTCGGCGCAGCATGCGGCCTCGTTATCGCGCTGATCGGCGTTGCTGCCGGCGGTCATACCTTCGGCAGTGGTTATGCGGAAGCACGCGGGATGCTCGAAGGTAACTCGCAGCTTGGCGCGAGTTATCCGATTCTGAAGATGGCGTCGATGGTCGGTTCGTATTTGCCCGGCGCGCCTGGGGGACTCTTCGCGCCTTCGCTGGCCATTGGCGCAGGCATCGGCAACGCGCTGCATCTCGTGTTCGGGCAGATGCAGTTGCCCATGCTGATCGCGCTCGGCATGGTGGGTTATCTTGCTGCGGTCACGCAGAGTCCAATCACGGCCTTCGTGATTGTGATCGAGATGATCAACGGGCACGCGCTGGTGTTGTCGTTGATGACGACGGCGTTGATCGCCAGCCAGGTGTCGAGGCTATTCGCTCCGCCGCTCTATGAAGCCCTGTCAAAACGCTACGTTGCCGGCTGAGTGTCGAAGCCGGATCTGATATCCTGGCCTCTTTCACGGCATAAGATCCGTGTCCGGAACACGGCTCGCAGGAGATGAACACATGGACCGCATGGCGGTGATGGAAGCGTTTGTGACCGTGGTCGACGCCGGGTCGTTCTCCGCCGCTGCCCGCAGGCTGAAGCTGGGCCAGCCCGCGGTTTCCAAGTCGATTGCGCAGCTGGAAGAGCATCTGGGCGCGCGACTGCTGCTCCGTTCGACAAGAGGCCTGACGCCGACCGATGCGGGCCAGCGATTCTACGAGCACGCGCGCCGTGCGATCGACGAAGCGGATCAGGCCGAACAGGCCGTCCGCGAATCGTCGGGCGGACTTTCGGGGCGCTTGCGGATCGGCGCCGCTGTCACGTTCGCGCGGCTGCATGTGTTGCCCGCACTCAAGACCTTTCTCGACCAGCATCCAAAACTGAGTATCGACCTCATCCTCGACGACCGCTCGATCGATCTGCTCGAACAGGGTGTGGACGTCGCGCTTCGCATGGGCACGCTCGACGATTCGACCATGACCGCGAAACGCATCGTGAGGGGGCGTCGGCTGGTTGTCGGCACGCCGCAGTATTTCGCCCAAGCGGGTATTCCCACAACACCAGCCGACCTGAGTCGGCATCAGGCGATCGTGTATTCGCTGCGAGGCGGGGGCGAGTCGTGGTCGTTCAGCCGCGACGACGGCGCCGAAATCGCCGTGGCGGTAACCGGCAGGGTCAGCGTGAGCGCTGCCGAGGGAATGCGCACGGCGGTACTGGGACATGTCGGTCTCGCTGTCGCGTCGGAATGGATGTTCTCTCCTGAACTCGCCGACGGCACCGTACAAGCGGTTCTCACCGAATGGACACTGCCGTCGATCGACGTCTGGGCCGTGTTTCCGTCCGGCCGCATGGCAACGACGAAGGCGCGCGCCTTCGTCGCCTTCGTCGAACATGTGCTGGGCGTTGCGCCGACGGTGTAGACGCCAACCGGCAAGCCACTGCCGGCCATACGGCGGCGCTTTCCTCAACCAGCACGATTGCGTCCGCGACCTGAACGCTCAATCCTTCGCGTTGGCCTTGTCCAGCACCGCGAACATCTCAGCCGGATCGGGACGGTGCGTATAGTCCGGGTTGACTTCGGAGTACAGCACGATACCGTCATGCCCGATGATGTAACGCGCCGGCATGGGCAATGTCCAGTTGGGATCGTCGTTGAAAGCAGGCAGGTCGTTTCGCAGGTTCTTGTAGAGATCGACAAGATAATCGGGCAGCGAAAAACGCAGGCCGAACGCAGCAGCGGTTTCGCCCTTCGCGTCGCTCAGCACGGGGAAGTTCAGGCTGTTGTCACGCACGGACTTGCGGCTATTCACGGCCGTCTGCGGCGAGATAGCGACCACGTTCGCGCCACGGGCGCGAATTTGCGGCAGCGCTTCATTGATCGCATGAAGTTCGATGTTGCAGTACGGACACCATACGCCGCGATAGAAAGTCACGACGAGCGGCCCCTGCGCAAGCAGTTCGGCCGATGAGACGTCGTTGCCGTTCTGGTCCTTCAGCGTGAATAGCGGTGCGCGGTCTCCTGCCTTGATTGCGCGGCTTGCCTGTCCGCTCGCGACCAGTTCGGCCGTCGCGCGCTCCATGATCGGGTGAATTTCCGGCGGGGCGTGATAGGGCGGCTTGCCGGCCTTGAAGTCGGCTTTGAACGCGTCGAGTCTGTCTTGTAGTGTCATCACGAATCTCCGGGAGTGATTGAGAGGCCGTTGGGGCCTTGAATCTGCATCGCGTATGCCGGCAAGGTGTGGCCGGTTGCGATAGGCGCATGTTGAAGCTCTCCGGTCGTTCGCGGAATGCACTTGCTGTCGATAACAGTTATTCCCGCGAGGCATGGTCCCCAGGTGCGGATTCGCGGCTTTTCGAAGCGAGGCCGCAGTGGTCTGCGCATCGCGGCTCGGTGTCACCGGTTCACGAAAGCGCATCGCACCGGGAATAGGACCTATTCCTCGACGACGACTACCGCGCATTCCGGCATGAGTGGACGATACGCATCAACCGACACGGACGTGTTGGCTGCATACGCAACGGTCCGCCAAACCTTGCACGCGACATACGGCGTGCAGGCGGACTCAAGGAAACTCATTATCGAGGTAATCATGACTCAAGCTCTGAACGGCAAACTCGCTCTCGTGACCGGCGCTTCCCGTGGAATTGGCGCTGCGATTGCCGCGCGTCTGGCACGGGACGGCGCATCGGTGATCGTCCATTACGCATCGAGTGCGGAGCGCGCCGACGCGGTGGTCAAGGCAATCCGCGAGGCGGGCGGCGAAGCCGAAGCCGTTGCCGCGAATCTGTCGACGCAAGACGGTGTGGCGGTGCTGATCGACTCGCTGAACGGTGTGTTTGGCGGCAGGTTCGCAGGCCGGCTCGATATCCTCGTCAACAACGCGGGCACGGTCGAATATGGGCCGTTCCTCGAATCGTCGGCGACTTCATACGACACGCACTTCAATCTGAATGTGCGAGCGCCGATCGAACTCGCGAAGGATGCGGCGAAGCGCATGATTGCGACCGGCTGGGGACGCATTATCAATGTGGGTTCCGCTTTCGGCGAGGCGGCGCCGCTGCCTGGCGTGACGCTTTACATCGCATCGAAATTTGCCGTTCGCGGCTTTACCCGCGGTCTTTCACGTGAGCTCGGGAAATTCGGGGTGACGGTGAACGCGGTACAGCCCGGCCCGATCGACACCGAACTGGCACCCCAGCCCGGTACGGAAGCCCACGCTACGATGACCAGACTGGCGAGTGTCGGCCGTTTCGGCAAGCCCGAAGAAATCGCGGCTGCGGTCGCGTACCTTGCGAGCCCGGAAGCCGGCTACACGACCGGTGAAAGTCTGACCGTGGATGGCGGGTGGATTGCCTAGTGGCCGAACACGGGAAACGGCTTCGCCGGCATGCCGCAGGGCGCCGATTCATCTACGGATGTGCGTGCGGATCTGGAAGCATCCGCACGCGCGCGCTGGATGTGACGTCGGGCAAGACATATGACGGCTCGTGAAATGGACGAAGACAATCACATGCTTGCATTGAGCGTCATAGCTCACCGCTCACGCCTTGCCGTCTTCAGGATGCTCGCCGCGGCGGGGCCGCCCGGCGTAGCCGCTGGCGAGATATCCGCGCAGTTAGGTATTGCTCCATCCAGCCTGTCTTTCCACCTCAAGGACATGTTGAGAGCAAATCTTGTGTCCGGGCGCCGGGAGGGGACCTTCATCTATTATTCGGCAGCCCTCGACGTCATTCAGGGAGTCATCGACTTTCTGATCGAAAATTGTCTCGCGGACGCCAAACGGTCCGGCGAGTGATCGGGTGATCGTGTATCACCGGCACGAACGAACGTGGGTCAGGTTCGCCGCCTCGACCAGACGCTCAGGCGTCCCCGGCGATCGGCGCTTCGAGAAGACAGCCAAACTCGCGGGCAAAGTCGACAGAAACGCGCGCATGGACTGCGCCCTGCTTGTCGAAGAACCGCTGCGTCCCTTCAAGAGTGAACACGCCTTCGTGCCAGATGTTTGGGTGGATATAGAGACCCTGCTGGCCATCGAAGCGAAAGCATACGAACTTCTCCGGCGTAATGTCGTCGCCCGGCAATGCGAGTGGAACGTAGAACGGACGATGGTCGAGAGGAAAGAACAGTTGTCCGCCGTCCGGGTGGTAGTTCGCGTGCCAGAGCAGCATGCGTTCGGGTGCATTGGCGTGGTCGTCGCGGGCCGCTTCGGGCTCCCTTGCGTACGCAAGGATATAGTTGCCACCCACGGCTTCGTTTCGGCCGTAGAGAATATCTCCGCGCCACTCGCTCACGAATGTCCCTTCGGTCGTGCCTGCCTCGTCACCGGTTCCAGGGTCTATGGGTCGTGTTCCCGCCGCCGGCCACTGCACGATCTCGATCGAACATTTGCTCGGGTCTGTCACAAGGCAGCCAAAGCCGTCGAGCGTTGCAGGGGTCGCGTCGACCACGGACATCGAAACGCGTCGAAGGCCAGCGGGAAGGGCGGGGTTGAGGTAATCGATTTCTTGGGACATCGGCATAGTTTATACGAGTCGAAAATCTGGCACGCAGGTGCTCGAATACACGCTTCTCCAAGCTGATCGGCTTGAACTAATATCTTTTCCGACCTAATTGCAGCGAAAAAATATATTGGACGTCTTACTCGCGCTCTCGCACTATTCGTCCATTCCCATCGCACAATCGCGCGCTTGCGCGAGCCATCGCCTCCCGTCACGGGCACCGGCGGTGCTGCGCTGGGCGCAATTCAAATTCAAACACCCCCAATACCTGAGGATACAGATGCCTGAATATCGTTCACGAACTTCGACTCATGGTCGCAACATGGCCGGCGCGCGCGCCTTGTGGCGCGCTACCGGCATGAAGGACGGTGATTTCGGCAAGCCCATTATTGCGGTGGTGAACTCGTTCACGCAGTTCGTGCCGGGCCATGTGCATCTGCGCGACCTGGGCGCGCTGGTCGCGAAGGAAATCGAAGCGGCCGGCGGTGTCGCCAAGGAATTCAACACCATTGCCGTGGACGACGGCATCGCTATGGGCCACGGCGGCATGCTGTATTCGCTGCCGTCGCGCGAGTTGATTGCCGATTCCGTGGAATACATGGTCAACGCGCACTGCGCCGACGCGATGGTCTGCATTTCCAATTGCGACAAGATCACGCCGGGCATGCTGATGGCCGCCATGCGCCTGAACATCCCGGTCGTGTTCGTCTCCGGCGGTCCAATGGAAGCGGGCAAGGTCAAGTCCCCGAAAGACGGCCAGGTGATCGCCAAGATCGACCTGATCGACGCGATGATCAAGGCGGCCGACTCGAAGGTCAGCGACGCGGAAGTCGCGGAAATCGAGCGCAGCGCCTGCCCGACGTGCGGTTCCTGTTCGGGCATGTTTACCGCGAACTCGATGAACTGCCTGACCGAAGCGATCGGCCTGGCGTTGCCGGGCAACGGCACGATCGTCGCCACGCACGCATGGCGCAAGGACCTGTTCGAGCAGGCCGGCCGCCTGGTGGTGGACCTGTGCCGCCGCTACTATCAGGAAGAAGACACGTCGGTTCTGCCGCGCAGCATCGCCAGCAAGCAGGCATTCGAGAACGCAATGGCGCTCGACGTGGCTATGGGCGGTTCGACCAATACCGTGCTTCACCTGCTGGCAGCGGCGCAGGAAGCCGGTGTCGATTTCACCATGTCCGACATCGACCGCATCTCGCGCAAAGTGCCGTGCCTGTGCAAGGCCGCGCCCGCCACCGACAAATACCATATCGAAGACGTCCACCGTGCCGGCGGCATTCTCGGCATTCTGGGCGAACTGGCGCGCGCGGATCTGCTCGACCTGTCTTGCGGCAACGTGCATAGCGGCACGCTGGGCGATGCGATCGCCAGATGGGACATTGCCGGCGGCGCGGGCGAAGAAGCGCAGAAGTTCTTCCGCGCGGCACCGGGCGGTATTCCGACCACCGTCGCGTTCAGCCAGGAGGCCACGTTCCCCTCGCTGGATACCGACCGCAAAACCGGCTGTATCCGCAGCAAGCAGGATGCGTATTCGAAAGACGGCGGCCTCGCCGTGCTGTACGGCAATCTCGCGGAGAAGGGTTGTATCGTCAAGACCGCGGGTGTCGACGAATCGCAATGGGTTTTCTCCGGGCGTGCGCGCGTGTTCGAGAGCCAGGACGACGCCGTGGAAGCCATTCTGGGCGACAAGGTGGTGGCTGGCGACGTGGTCGTGATCCGCTATGAAGGTCCCAAGGGCGGCCCCGGCATGCAGGAAATGCTTTACCCCACGTCGTATCTGAAATCGAAGGGCCTGGGCAAGACCTGTGCGCTCTTCACCGACGGCCGTTTCTCCGGCGGTTCGTCCGGGCTCGTGATCGGGCACGCGTCGCCGGAAGCGGCAGAAGGCGGCACGATCGGTCTGGTGGAAGAGGGCGATGTGATCGAGATCGACATTCCGAAGCGCAAGATGCACCTGGTGGTGTCGGACGGCGAATTGGCGCGCCGCCGGGAAGCGATGGAGGCACGCGGTGACAAGGCGTGGATGCCGGCGGCGCGTGAGCGCGTGGTGTCGCAGGCATTGCAGGCTTATGCGGCGCTGGCCACCTCTGCTGATCGCGGTGCGGTACGGGATATCTCGCAACTGAAGCGCAAGTAACGCGCAACGGTGCTGTCGCGGACGGCCGTGCGCTCGTTTTCATAACGGGTGCCGGCCGTCCGCGTTTTTCCGGCACTGTGTTGGCGGTTGTTTACGTCGAAGAACGGTTCAGCGGTGGCATGCCTATTCGTCGAGATTGTCCGCACGCAACTGGCGAGCATGATCCGTGGCTGGTTCATTCCGTATCACCAGTTCCATGAATCCTGAACCCGGGTCGCGTTCACGGGAGAAGCGATAGTCGGGAAGAAGCACCAGCAATATCTCCGCGGTCGTGCGGATCACGCAACCGCGTGCCACGTGGCCACCAGACACCTGGCCGCGCGGGTCGGCGACCGACATGTGCAGATGCGCTCCATCAGGTGATATGGAACCGGCGAGCGTGAGGATTTCCAGATCGTCGCGCAGTTCAGTCGGATCCTCTTTCCCGGCGAATCGCAATTGCGCAACGCTGAGGCTACCTATGCCCTGGATCACGAAGGCCGCCTGCAATCCGGACTGATGCAGCACGTTTTCGAGGGCGACACGCAGATCGTCGCCGGGAAAGAGGCGTAAGGGATGTGCTTGCATTGTCTGGTTTCACTCGAACTCGCGCAAACTCTCGTGCAATATTTCGACGCGCTGTAAATGGTTCGTACCCCGTTCCAGCAGGCGTTCGGCAACGAGTGAGCAGATCAGATTGACCACCGCCGTCATACCGACGTTGCTGTCGAACAGCATCAGGCCATCCGTGTGGCAACGGATCACCCAGCGCGCCAGTCGCGCCGGCTTCCCCGCAATGACATCCGACATATAAACGATCGGCACACCCGCCTCGGCGAGTGCGGTTGCGGCAAGACCGACCGCCGGCACACGGCGCCGCAAGCCGACGACAATCGCGACATCCTTCGCGCTCAGGTCGCCCAGATATTCGCCTAGGGTATCACCCGGCGCAGGCAACAACACCACGTCGGAGCGCACCTGAATCAGTTCGCGCCTGATCATCGTGGCTACCGTATGACTATGCCGATACCCAATGATCACCACGCGCCGAGCGTGCGCGACCGCTTCGACCACCTCGCTCAGCACGCGCGTGTCGAGCGACCGGTACGTGCTTGCCAGATTCTCGACCTCGTGCTGCAAATGCGCCTGAATCACGTCGTCGAGTTTCGTACTCGCGTTCTTGCGGCCCCGATCCTGCAGATACAACGGCGAACCGCCGACCTGCGCGGCACGCGCAATCGCACGCGCATCGTCGTAAGACGCATATCCGAGCTTCTGAAAAAAGCGCGTGGTGGTCGCTTTCGACACCTGCGCGGTCGCGGCCAGTTCCGTGGCGGTTTGCATCGCCAGTTGCCCCGGCGCACTCAGAATGACGTCGGCCAACCGTTGGTCGATCTCGGATAGCTCGTCATAGCATTCGGCAATGCGACTCTCGATCGACTGCGGTGCGCGTTTTTCCTGTTTCGTTTGAGCTTTTGCCATTTCGATGCTTGTGAGTAAGTGGGCCGGCCGTGGTGCAATGTGGGCACCGCGAACGTGCATTGCTGTTTTCTTGCACGCTGCAGGTGCAGTCGGTCGTCATTCCGCGATCACGTCATTATAAATCGGACCGCGAGATATGAAATGGATGTTTCTGGTGAGGCCATATAGAAACAGAAGTTTTTGGCAGTTATTTTGTGAAACGTATGTTTCTATATAGTTGGATTGGCACAGATCATGCGTTCAGGCGCTCTCGTCCACCTCTCAACGGGAGTTTCCTCTGATGTCAAAACGCCGCCTCTCCAGCCTTGTCCTCGCCGCGTTGTTTCCGTTCGGCGCATTGATCCACCCGCTAGCCGCGAACGCCGATACGCTCGACGACATCAAAAGCCGCGGCACGATGACCGTCGCGATCGATCCGACCTTTGCGCCGTACGAATACACCGACGCCAACAACAACATCGTCGGCTTCGACCCGGCCGTGATGGACGCGGTTGCGAGGCATCTGGGCGTAAAGATCGAATATCAGCGTATGTCATTCAGCGGGATCATCCCGGGCCTGCTCGCGCATTCATTCGATGTCGAAGGTTCCGCGCTGAACGTAACGTCCGAACGCGCAAAGCGTCTCGCGTACGTAGTGCCGACCAGCAAGACCGTAAACGGCGCTCTGGTACGTTCGGATTTCAGGAAGATTCCGCAGCCGGCCACCATCGAGTCTCTTGCCGGCCTGACGGCCGCGGTCAAGAGCGCGAGCGCGCCCGAACAGATCCTCAAGCAGTTCAACGAGACGCTGAAGGCCAAAGGTCTCGCACCGATCCAGTTGATCAGCGTGGATAGCGTGGACCAGACAGTGGCTGCGTTGATGACACGTCGCGCCGATTTCGTGTTCGACGATATGACCGTGCTTGCCGGCGTCATCAAACAGAATCCGGGCAAGCTGAAATCGACCGGTGAGCTCGGACCCTCGCAATGGATTGCGTGGGCGACCCGGCCGGACGACACGCGTCTGAACAAGGCGATCAGCGACCAGATCCTCGCAATGAAAAAGTCAGGCGAACTCGCTCGCCTGCAAAAGGCCAACCTGGGTGTGACCTTCGACACGCCGACGTCCGATTTCATCCCCGCGCAGTAAATCGAGCAGACCGAATATATGACCGATTCCGCACAAATGCTTACCATCAAGGCAGGACACGGGCGCACCTTCGAAGTGAAGGCGGGCCAACGGTTGACCATTACAGACGTCGAAGGCCAGCAGGCGGCCGACTTCGTCGCGGTGGTCAAGTCGAATCATGACGAGAAGCTGTCGCCGACGCATACGCGCCGCCAGCTCCGGACGCTGTTTTTCAACGTCGGCGACGCGTTGTATTCGTCACTGGGGCGCCCGTTGTTGCGAGTGCTCGAAGACACCGTCGGCATTCACGACGCCAACGTGCCCGCCTGCGACGACACGCGGTTCACGGTCGATTTCAACGTGACCGGGCATCGCAACTGCCTCGACAACATGCACGCGGGTCTCGCGCTGTACGGGCTGTCGCCCTTCGATGTGCCGGAGCCCTTCAACCTGTTCCAGAACGGCCCGGTCACGCAGGATTGCCGGATGCAGGTCACGGATCCGACCAGCAAGCCCGGTGACTACATCACGTTCGACGTACTCGAAGATCTGGTATGCGCCGTGTCGTCGTGTCCGCAGGACATCATTCCCGGCAACGGCCTGAAGGTGACCGACATTGCCGTTTCCATCCTGCCCGCGGCATCCGCCGCCTGAACGGACCTAATATGCTGCTTCTCAAAGAACCGCCTTCGCGCGCACCGCTGTGCCCGCAAACCGTCGCCGTGCCTGCGGGAGAATCGCGCGCGATCGACGTCAAGGCAGGCCAGATCCTGCGTATCGAAGCAAAAGAGCCGGGCGCGGTCGCGTCGATGTTCGGCTTCAGCAGGATCAACGACGACGTGTACATGTCGGTTCATCACACGCGCGTGTTCAGCAATTCGTATGTGTTGCAGGCGGGCATGCGGATCGTAAGCAACCGCCGCCGCGCGTTGATGGTGCTCGGCAAGGACTCGAGCGGCAAACACGATCTGCTATTGCCCGCATCGACCACTGCGTATCTTGCGGAGCAGGGCTACGCGGGGCTGACCGGCTGCATTGAATCGGTCGGCGCGGTGATTCAGTCGCTGGGCCTGAAGCCGCCCAAAATGCCCGACCCGATCAATCTGTTCATGCACGTGACGTTGCATCAGGACGGCCGTATCGAACCGTTGCCCAACACCACGCGTGCGGGCGATTTCGTTGCGTGCCGGGTGGTGACGGACATGGTGTTCATCGTGTCGGCCTGCTGCACCGGCATTCCCGGCAACGACGTGCCCGGCGCGCTCGAACTGTCGGCGGCCGAAGAACTCGACCAACTCTGATTCCTGGAAGCCGCGCGATGGGCTTTGACCCGCAAGTGATTCACAGCCTGCCGACACTCATCGACGGCTGGCTGCTGACCGTGGAACTGACGCTGCTCGGCGCAACCGGCAGTCTCGTGTTCGGCCATCTCGCGCTCGCGATGCAACTGACACGTATCGCACCGTTGCGCTGGGCCGCGCGGCTCTATATCAGCTTCATGCGCGGCACGCCCGCCCTCGTGCAACTGTTCGTGCTCTTCTTCGCGCTGCCGCTGATCGGGCTGGGCGGTCGTCCGATGCTGGCCGCCGCGCTCACGCTCGGTCTGAATAGCGGCGCCTACACGGCGGAAATCCTGCGAGGTAATCTGCGGGTGATCACACCGGGGCAGTACGAAGCCGCGATTGCACTCGGCATGGCGCCGAGTCGCATCGCGTTGAGGATCGCCATGCCGCAAATGCTGAAGGCGAGCCTGCCCGCACTCATCAATGAATTCACGATCCTGTTGAAGACCACGCCGCTCGCGTCGGTGGTCGCGGTCACCGAATTGACGTACGCGGGCCAGATGGTGATCGCACGAACCTACACGTCGGCGCAAGTGATGCTGCTGGTCAGCGTCGGCTATCTGGCGGTCGCGTTGCCGGTCATCTATGCCGCGCGCCGCGCGCAGCGTTCGCCGCGCATGCCCGGCGCCGGGCGGGTCGCGCCGGGAGTGGCGCGATGACCTTCGATCTGAGCGTTCTGTCCGGCTACTGGCCGCAGCTTGCAGCAGGATTCGGCAGCACGGTCTGGTTGTGTGCGGCCGGTGCCGCGATGTCGGGTGTGCTCGGCGTTCTGCTGACGGTCGGTCAGCGGCGCGGTGGTCCGTGGCTGGCTGCGGTGATTCGCGGCTACACCGCACTGACGCTCGGCTTGCCGCTGCTCGTACTGCTGTACGTGATGTTTTTCGTGTTGCCGGATTTCGGCGTGCTGCTGCCCGCACCGCTGGTCGGCACGGTCACGCTGGCGATCTATTACGGCCCGTACGTCGCGGAAGTGATTGGGGCGGCTGTTGCCGCCGTGCCCGCGGGCACCGTCGAAGCAGGCGTCGCGATCGGCATGTCGCCGGTTGCGATCGCGCGCCGCATCGTCGCGCCGCAAGCGCTGCCGCTGCTGCTACCCACGCTGACGGGCCTGCTGATAGGCCTCGTCAAGGATTCCGCGTTGCTGTCGGTGATCTCCGTGCACGAATTCATGTTCGCCGCGAAGGCCGTTGTGTCGGATACCTACGCACCGCTCGAAGTCTATTTCGTCGTCGCGTTGGTCTATTGGGCCGCGACGTCCGTCGTCCATTTTTCGACCCGTCATTGGGAGCGCCGTCTCGGCCGCGTCCATCGGGTCTCTCTGCCGCGGTGAACAGCATGGAACCATCCGACAGCACGCCACTCGTGGCATTGAAGGCGAGCGGTATCGTCAAGTCGTTCGGCGCGAACCGCATTCTCGACGGCGTCGATCTGACCGTCGCGCGCGGCGAAACGGTTTGCGTACTCGGTCCGTCGGGCTCCGGAAAATCGACGCTGTTGCGCTGCCTGAACTGGCTTTCTCCACCCGACGAAGGCGCCGTCTGGATCGGCGACCAGCGGCTCGGTTTGCGCGAGACCCCGAACGGCGCGACGAGCCCGCGACCCGAGCGCGAAATACGCGCGCAGCGCAGCCGGATCGGCATGGTATTTCAGAGTTTCAATCTGTGGCCGCATATGACGGCGCTCGAAAACGTGATGGAAGGTCTGCTGTCGGTGAAACGGATGAACCGTCTCGACGCCACTGATCTCGCCGTGGAAGCGCTGCGCCAGGTCGGCCTGGGCGGCAAGCACACGTCGATGCCCGCGAACCTGTCCGGCGGGCAGCAGCAGCGTGTCGGCATTGCCCGCACGCTTGCAATGGCGCCGGAAGTCATCCTGTTCGATGAGCCGACCAGCGCGCTCGACCCGGAACTGGTCGGCGAAGTGCTGGCCGTCATGCGCGGGCTCGCCGCGAACGCTACGACGATGATCGTCGTCACGCACGAAATCGGCTTTGCGCGCGATGTCTCGGACCGCGTGATTTTCATGGACCGTGGACGCATCGTCGAACAGGGTCCGCCGGCGCAGGTGCTCGACGCACCGTCGTCGCCGCGACTCCAGCAATTTCTCTATCGCTTTACACCGGAAAACTCACGCTCATGAGCTATACAAATCATCCCACCGCAACCGTTCCCGCCGGCCACGGCAAGGCAGTACGGCTGAAAGCGGGCCAGGCCGTACGCGTCATCAATACCCACGGCACGCAAGTCGTGGACTGCTGGGCCTGGAATGCGTATGACCTGAACGAATATATGTGCATGGAAACCACGCGTGTGTGGAACCAGAGACTCAACCCAGTGGTGGGAGACAGCTTCGTGACCAACCTGCGCCATCCGGTGCTGACCGTCGTGGAAGACACGACGCCCGGCGTCCACGACACCTTCATGGCGGCCTGCGATCGCAAGCGTTATGAACTGCTCGGCGTGCGCGGCTATCACCGCAACTGTTGCGACAACATGTTCGAAGGCATGTTTGAACTCGGCGTTACGCCGCCGCGCCAGAACCTCGCTTCGTTCAACATCTTCATGAATATCCGCGTGCAGCCGGACGGCATCACGCTGCATACGTTGCCTACGGTGACAAAGCCTGGCGAGTACATCACGCTGCGCGCCGAAATGGACTGCTTCGTTGCGTTTTCCGCGTGTCCGCAGGACATCGTCAAGATCCAGGGCCAAGGCGACAACACGCCGAAACCGGTTGATATCGCCGTGCTCGACGACTTCCTGTCCGATCTCCCGGGCACGCAACCGTGGGTTCCGGAAGCTTGAGCGTTCATCATTTCAACAATCCCGGATAGACGCTCGAACTCATGGCTATTCCTACTTTCGACCCGAACGCGCCGGACTTTGCGCGCATCGGAATCAATCTCGCGGACCCGCGTCTCGGTGCGCAAGCTGTGCTTGCCAGCGACGATTTTTTCGCACCGATGGATCGCATGCTTAATCCGGAGCCGGCCGTGTTCATTCCCGGCAAATACGATGACAACGGCAAATGGATGGACGGCTGGGAATCGCGTCGCAAGCGCGTGACCGGCCACGATTTCTGTGTCGTCAAGCTGAGCGCGGCGGGTAAATTGATGGGTGTCGATATCGACACGAGCCACTTCACCGGCAACTTTCCTCCGGCGGCGTCGATAGACGCCTGCCGCTCGGATGACGACATTCCATCCGCGGATGCGCAATGGACCGAAGTGATCCCCGCGACGGAATTGAGTGGCAACGCGCATCACTTCCGCGTAATCCAGGCCGCCGGCGGCGCGCTTTACACGCACGTACGCCTGAATATTTACCCGGACGGTGGTGTCGCGCGATTGCGTGTATTCGGCCGGCCGCACCGCGAAATCGCACCCGACGCGGAGCTCGATCTCGCGTCAGCAATGAATGGTGCGCGGATCGTCGCGGCGAACAACCAGCATTACGGCCTCGCGTCGAATCTGCTTTTGCCCACGCGCGCGGCCAACATCGGCGAAGGCTGGGAAACCCGCCGGCGTCGCGAACCGGGCTGTGACTGGTGCATTGTCGAACTGGCGGTGCCGGGTGAGATCAGTAGGGTCGATGTCGATACGGCGCATTTCAAAGGCAATTTCGCCGACCGTTGTTCGCTGCAAGGCGCATTCGTGACGGCAGGCACCGACGAATCGCTCATTACCCAATCGATGTTCTGGCCCGTGTTGCTCGACGAGCAGAAGCTGGAAATGGACCGTCTGCATTCATTCGCGCCTGAACGGATAGCGCCGGTCAGCCATGTGCGCTTCAATATTCTGCCGGATGGCGGTGTGTCGCGACTTCGTCTGATCGGGCGCGCGTTGCCGTGACAGGGGCAACGTGCGCAGCGGCTCCATCCATTCGACGTCCTTACCATCGAGCAACCCGGCAAGCGCGAGATGTGTCATGGCTGTCACGCATATCGCGCGAGAAACATATCGGCGGCCGATTCCGCGATCCGCCTTTGCTCCCGTTCACCAAGCGGCGCCTGACCCATCGTCACCTGCGGCCAGAACGCAAAACCCTTCACCAGCGCCTGCAACTGTAGCGCCGCGAAAAGCGGATCGTCGGTCTTGAGACGGCCGTCCGCGGCGGCCGCGCGCACCCACACGGTCAGGTCTTCCTCGCGTTCGCCGAGGCGGGCAACCATGTCCCGCGCCCGCTCCGGCGAATGGATGCCGGCCGCGATCGCCACACGTGCAAGCGACAGAAAGGACTCGTCGTTCAACAGCCGAAGCTTGCGTCCCAACAGGTCGAGCAGTTGTGCGCGTAACGGTTCGTCGGCGCGGTAGGCGGAAACATCGCCCCGCTGGCTCGCATCCCACAGCTGATGAAGAATCGCCGCGAAAAGTGCTTCCTTGCTGGGGAAATGGTTATAGACCGTACGTTTCGAGACGTTCGCGCGGGCGGCGATACGGTCCATGCTGGTCGCGTCGTAACCGGCCGCGAGGAATTCCTCGATCGCGGCGCCGACAATGGCGACACGCTTGCGGTCAGTCAAGCGTTGAGGGATGGCAGGGGTGGCAGTGGATTCCATACGAATATTTTACACCGGGCAGTTTACTTTTCTCGAAAATAAACTACACTGTAGAGTGTACATTTCTTCCTGGACCGCCCACCTTATGACGTCGCTTCCCGCCTTTGTCAGCCGCGTGCTCGGCGTTACCGCCGCGCAACGCGGCCGCGCGTTGTCCAGCCACTCGCCGCAGCATGACGGCGAACGCTTTCGCAACGTCAAGCCGCGTCCCGCCGAAGGCCTGCGCAAAACACTGGGCATTGTGTGGAACGTGCTGTTCAACAAACCGCGCGGCACGGTGCCGACCGCCGCGTTGCCGATCGAAACGCTGACGCGTTCGCAACTCGACGCGGCACCGGACCGCAGCCTCTACCGGCTCGGTCATTCAACGATGCTGCTGAAGCTGCGCGGCCAGTTCTGGCTGACCGATCCGGTGTTCGCCGAGCGCGCTTCCCCGTTTCGCCATTTCGGCCCGAAGCGCTTTCATGCGCCGCCGATCGCGCTTGCCGATTTGCCGCCGCTACGAGGCGTGATCCTCTCGCACGACCACTATGACCACCTGGATCGCGAAACCGTGCTTTTGCTTGCGCAGACCACCGGCGTGTTTCTGACGCCGCTCGGCGTCGGCGACCGGTTGATCGAATGGGGCATCGACGCTTCGAAGGTACGGCAGTTCGACTGGTGGCAAGGCACTGAGGTGGACGGCATGCAATTCACCGCCACGCCCGCGCAGCACTTTTCGGGTCGCAGCCTGTTCGACGGCAACAGCACGTTATGGGCGTCGTGGGTGATAGTCGACGATGATCTGCGCGTGTTCTTCAGCGGCGACACTGGCTACTTCGATGGGTTCAAAACCATCGGCGAGCGCCTCGGACCATTCGATGTCACACTGGTCGAGACCGGTGCATACAACGAACAGTGGCCGTACGTTCATATGCAGCCCGAAGAAACGGTGCAGGCGCACATCGATCTGCGCGGCCAGTGGCTCGTGCCGATTCACAACGGCACCTTCGACCTCGCCATGCACCACTGGCAGGAGCCGTTCGAAAGGGTGATGGGGCTGGCTCTCGTGCACGGTGTCGCGCTGTCTACGCCCGGCATGGGCGAGCGGCTGGATCTGAGCGCGCCACATCGCGGCGAACGCTGGTGGCGCCACGCCGTCGAGCCAGCAGCCGCGCCAAAGGCCGCCTGGCGGCTGTGTGCTTCGCGCAATGTCGGAGACGCGAAGTCTTCGTGATTGCTTGTGCGCGCCGGGTGATCCGTGAGCGACTGCTGAAACGGTCGCCGGATCAACCTGCTCGGGGTCTCGTCGTCCGCATCGCGCGCATGATTGCGGCCTTCCATGTTTGAACCACGGGCGCCGTGCCATAGACGAAAATCACGCGGAGCCCGTCTAATCCGTTGAACGCTTTGGATACGCCTCGCGTTCCAGATACCCGAGACAGAGCGACTCGAGTTGGACGCGAAACTTGCGGATCATTGATTGCGGCGACTTCGCTTCAAGCAGCAAACGTATGGGACCGACCATTGCTCCCATGAACATGAAAGTGGTCATGGGAACGTCGTCAAAATCCGCATCCGAAGCCGTCTTCAGCATGGCTTCCAGCGCCGCGCGGTTGCGCGCCTCCACTTCGCGAACATAGCTGCGTGAATCGAGTTCGAGGGCAACCGCGTATAGAGCACGCGATTCGTCCAGATTCTGGGTTTTTGCTTTCACGAATGCCGCAACAACAGCCTTCACCATTGCCGATAAAGAGGCGTGGTGCGCTGACGCAGCGGCATCTTGCATCGCGCTCACCACTCTTTCCAGATGCCGCTACAGCACGGCAAAAAGAAGCGCCTGCTTTTGAGGAAAGTACTGATAGAGCGTTCCGACCGACACTCCAGCTCTCTCCGCCACCCGGATAGTGGTGAGTCGCTGCAACCCATCAGCCAGCAAAACCTGAATAGTCGCATCGAAGATCGCGTCCACCGTCGCCTGGGAGCGCGCCTGTTGCGGCTGTTTGCGGGCGTTCAGCCCCTGTCCGTTACTGGTCCGCATATGCGAATTCACAATATGAACGATTATTCGTATTCTATTCGCACACCTTGCAGTTGCGGAAACAACAACCCGAAAGAAGGAGTGCATCAATGACTGACGTTACGCGGGCCGGCATTTTTCAACTTGGCGATCTGCCTGTTACGCGCATGGGCTATGGCGCGATGCAACTGGCGGGTCCTCACGTTTTCGGCCCACCGAAAGACCGCGGCGCAGCGATAGCCGTGCTGCGCGCTGCCATCGAAAGCGGAATCACGCACGTCGATACGAGCGATTTTTATGGCCCCCACGTTACCAATCAGCTTATCCGCGAGGCGCTTCATCCGTATCCTGATGCGCTGACCATTGTCACGAAGGTCGGTGCGAGCCGAGGTAGCGATGGTTCGTGGAACGTTGCGTCGTCGGCGGCCGAACTGGAGTCGGCGGTGCATGACAACCTTCGCAATCTCGGTCTCGATGCGCTGGACGTCGTGAACTTTCGTGCGATGTTCAACGTCGCCGCGCCGACCGAGGGCGACATCGAAGAGCCCTTGACGGCGCTCGCGGAGCTTCAGGCGAAAGGCCTGATCCGGCACATTGGGCTGAGCAATGTGACTCCGACGCAGGTGGCGCAGGGACGCGCGATTACGGCCATTGTGTGCGTGCAGAATATGTACAACCTCGCTCACCGCAACGATGACGCGCTGATTGACCGTCTTGCAGAAGATGGCATTGCGTATGTCCCGTTTTTTCCGCTGGGCGGCTTCTCTCCGCTGCAAGCCGATGCGCTGAGCGACGCCGCGAATCGATGCGACGCGGCACCGATGCAGGTAGCCCTCGCATGGCTGTTACAGCGCGCGCCGAATATTCTGCTGATACCTGGCACCTCCTCGGTCGGGCATCTGGAACAGAACATCGAAAGTGTGAATCTTCAGTTGCCGGAGGATGTGTTGGCTTCGTTGGACACCATCGGCGCCGAGAAGACGCAGGACTGAGGCGGATCCGGCTTCCGTGTCCGGAGCCGGACTTCCGACTAGCCGCGCGGCATCAATTACGCTGCGGAGGCTTTCTTCAGAACAGCGTAGAGCTCGTCTTTGAGCTGAAGCTTTTCTTTCTTCAGTGCTTCGATAGCGGAGTTGTCGGAAGGGGTGACGCCCGTTTCCATGTTGCTGATCTGGTGGTCCAGTTCATTGTGACGGTCGAAGAGCCGCGAGAAATGAGCGTCTTCGGTTTTGAGGCGGGAAATCAGGTCGCGAAATTCGGGGAACATTAAACACTCCTTTTTTTGGGTCACAGGCGAAAGATCTCGCCTTTCACTGGTTAGTGTTTCACCAGACGGAATGCTCAACCTTGATTCTTGTCAAGACGCTCTCGGTCGGGCGCAGCGCCACTGGCGAAAAAGGCGTTATCGCCGATCGGTCAATCGTTTCGGCTTCGCTAATCGCGCAGCCCGAGTTACGGCGCGCGCAGTCGCTCAAGCCGCGCCTGCAGTTCGGCCATCGGCTCGATAACCGTGCGCGCCGTGCCCGCATAGATTGCACCGTCGTTGCCGTCGAGGGTCACTTCATCGCCCTCATGCAAGACAGTATCACCCAATTGCAGCGTGCGCGCCGATTCGTCGAGGCGCAACCCCGTGCAGCCGACAAGGCAGACCTTGCCGAGTTGCCGTGCCACAACCGCCGCATGCGAGGTGCGCGCGCCGCGCTGCGTGAGCAGACCCGCCGCCACCTCCAGCGCGGCGATGTCGTCGGTCTCGGCGTCGCGCCGCACCAGTACGACCGAAGCACCGGCGGCATGCCGCATGCGCGCGCGTGCTTCGTCGAAGGCGATTTCTCCTGCCGCGACGCCGTTGCTCGCACTCGCGGCGTGCGCGAGCGGCGTCAGGGGGCGATCACCGGATGCCACGATACGCGTGCGCGTCAATGCAGCGGGTTTCAGCGCGGCGGTGCGCTCGCGTGCCACCTCGGCACTGATCACGCCCTCGTCGAGCAGATCCAGCGCAATCCGTGCGGCGGCCTGCGGCGTGCGCTTTCCATTACGGGTCTGCAACATGTACAGGCGCGCGTCCTGCACGGTGAACTCAACGTCCTGCATGTCGCCGAGCGCGTGCTCGAGTCGCGTCGCGGCATCCTGCAATGCCTTCCAGGCCGCGGGCATCGCCTGAGCCAGTTCTTCGTGGCCGCGCGCGCTACGCCGGCCTGACACCACATCTTCTCCTTGTGCGTTGAAGAGGAAATCGACCCAAAGCGTCGGCTCGCCGCTGACCGGGTCCCGCGTAAACCCGACGCCCGCGCCCGAACGGCCGCCGGCATTGCCGAATACCATCGTCTGCACCGTCACGGCGGTGCCGATTGCATCGCTGATACCGCACTGTTTGCGGTAAGCGCATGCCCTGTCCGATTGCCAGCTTGCCAGCACCGAGCCGATGGCGTTCGCCAGTTGAACCTGCGGATCCTGCGGAAATGGCTGGCCGGCGGCGCGCTCATAGGCGGCGAGGCAACGATGCGTGAGTTCGCGCAGTTCGGTGAAATCGAGTCCGTGCTCGTCGCGTGTCCCGGCGAACGCGGCGTATTCCGCTTCGAAGATAGACGAGGGTACGCCGGCCACCAGTTCACCATAGCTGGCAACGAGCCTGCGATAAGTGTCCCAGACCAGACGCGGATTGCCGGTCTGGCGGAGCATGCCCGCAAGCGTGGTATCGCACAGGCCGACGTTAAGCAGCGTGTCCATCATTCCCGGCATGGAGACGGGGGCGCCCGAGCGCACCGAGAGCAGGAGCGGCTGGCGTGGATCGCCGAAGCGCTGGCCGGTGGTTCGCTCCAGTTCCTGCAGACCGGGTTCCCATACCGTGCTTGCAGTGGCGATTTCGCGCGCCCGCGCATCGCGGCAGTAATGCGTGCCGAGCACGAAAGCCGGCGGCACGGGCAGGCCGAGTTCAGCCATGCGCAGCAGGTTGTAGGCCTTGAAACCGACCTTTTCCGCCGACGCGCCAGCCGGGTCGGGATTGCCGCGCGGTGCGCCGGCGCAGCCGATCAGATAGACCTCGTCGGGCCAGAGTTGAACGGTGTCGGGTTGAAGTGCTGTCATGTGTTCGCTCCGGTTTCACCGAACGCGACGTCGCGCAACGCGTAACCGGCCACCAGCAGACGATCCGAGGCCAGTTCGAGCGTGTTCGCGAGGTCGTTGGCGAGCATCAATGCAGCGGCGTCGCGTACGACGGCGAGAATGGCGCGGCGTGCCGCGCGCAGCAGTTCGTCGCACTGACGCTCTGAACGCAGCACGTTCCACGACGCGGCCAGAAAGGCATCGCTGTCGATCGTATCGCTCGCGCTACCGAGGCAGCGCGCAATGGCGAGCGACTTGACGTGCTCCTGCGTCGCCATCAGCACGGTTTGTGCAAGACGCGACAGCGATTCGTGAACATTGCGGTCCCAGCCTTGCTGATGACCGTCGGCGATCAGGCTCATCAGGAACGCAGCGTCTTCGAGTGCGTCGGCAATGTCGTCGGAGAGTTCGAGCAGGTGCTTGAACGGCTGCCAGCGAGGTTGACGCTGCGCCTGCTCACGCGCGCGCATCACCAGGTGGTCAGCCCGCCGCTCCCATGCCTTGGCTCGGGCGGCCAGCGCCTGCGTGGGGCTCTCGCCCGCCGGCGGCGCGGACATGATGTCGTGCGTCAGGCCGTCGCTGACCGCTTGTGCGAGCGCATGGCAGTAACCCGCGTGTTCCTCCAGCAGTTCGAACGCGCTGCTGTGCTGGTGCACACGCCGCGCGAGCAACAACCGCGTCTGATCGGCGACGAGCGCCACGGGTTGCCCGCCGAGCAGGGCGTGACTTGCCATCTGTAGCACTTCGACCATGAATGCCTGCGCATCGGTCGCGCCAAGTACCGTGTCGAGCCGGTCGCCGATGCGAAACGCCCCTTGGCCGACGGCTTGCATTGCAGCGTAGATGAGCTCTTCGCCACCGGCCTTCAACCAGGCCATGTGGCCGGCTTCGAGCCGGACTGCCTCGCGCAAGACCTCGATGGCATGGTCTTTGTCGACGAACGAAAGCAGCCGCTTGCGAGCCCTGTTCCAGTCGATCAGGAAAACGATGCGTGATCCGATTCCTTCGAGTGTGGTTTCGAGCGCGCGCTCGTCGGCGCAATCGAAGCGCGCGACGCCGAACGTGTATGCATCGCCTTCGTTCAGCGCGGCATTCACTTTCGACTGCAGGTCGCTCCACTTCGCACCGTACGGCACGAGCAGCGACTGGAAGAACGCAAAGCGCGGCCGGTGCAGATCCGAATAACTCAGCGTGATCGTCAGGCCTTCAATCTGCACGACCAGCACATGGACGTCATTGGTGCCGATGTCGTTCTGCACCAGCAGCCGCTCGCCGTCGCGCGTCGCGGCGGTGTCGAGCCCGGGATGATCGAACTTGAGCGGCGCCGTGCGATTCAGCCCGCGCATGAACGCGACGACGCGCGCGCGATCGTCCGGTTGCAGTTGCCACACATGTGCGCCATCGATCTCCTCGCTGGAGATCGTACCCGCCAACTGGTTGAGCGCATGGTGCAGGTCCATCACCAGCAGATGCAGGCTGTCGTCGCCATTGGTGCGCTGGCCGCGCGTCAGCGATTGCAATTGCGGGCGGTCGAGGCGTTCGCCGCGCAGCGTACCGAGTTCGTCCAGCCAGTGCTGGACACGCGCGTGCAATGCGTTTGCCGGCTCATCCGGTTGAAGGAGTGGCCGCGCCATCGTCTCCAGATCTTCGGCAAGACGCTGTACGAGACGTGTGAGATCAGGCAACAGCAGCGTGCCGTCCATCAGCGAGGCGCTCGCCGGCATGTCCCGAAGCCAGGGCGCATCGACGTGCGCGGCGACAAGCTCAGCGGTCAGATCCGGTAATTCGCCGTCGGGATGTTCGGCGTGCGCGAAGGCAACCTGCAGCACGCTCAGGTAGAGCTTCAGGCGGTCGTTGGCAGACAGCGCCGCCTTGATCCAGCCTGGCAGCAGCAGGCTGCGCTGTCCCATTGCAGCGATTGCTTGGGTCTTTTGCGTCATGGCAGCCGGTTGTCTGGGTAACTCGCCCAGTCTCGACTGCCTGTGTGACACTTTCCTGACAGCGGTGATGACGCGGGAGCCTTCGTTGATACACATCAACTGAGTGCCGATTGACCTGCGCGAGCATCCGCAGAACCGCATATGACGTGTGCAGGGTGCATGATGGCGGGGAAGAATTCGCATGCGGATCGTACGGATCGTGCGGATCGTTCCTCACCTTTCCTTGTCCGCAATCGAAGGGCGCCGGTGTTCAACTTCCGATCGGTCAGGCCATGATATTTCTCGGCGGCAAATATGACATGCGCACCATGATCCCGGTCCTGAAGACCTGGCTGCGACGTTCGCCGTCGCCGACGGGCGTGCACGTGTCGGCCACCTGCAGCGAAACGCTCACCGAGTTCGCGCGGGTTTCACCTGACGAAGCGCTCCAGCGGCTGCACAGCGCGGCGAGCGGCCTCTCCGCCGACGAGGTCGCCGAGCGCTTACGTAGTACCGGCTCCAACCAGGTGGCTCACGAAGTGCGCCATACGATCCTCGGTGAACTTGCCAACAGATCGGTCAATCCGCTGAACCTGCTGCTGTTGTCGCTGGCGGGCGCGTCGTACTTCCTCGGCGATTCACGTGCCACGATCATGATCGCGGTGATGGTCGTGCTCAGCGTTTCACTCGGTTTTCTTCAGGAGCACCGCTCGAACAAAGCCGCCGATGCACTGCGCCGGATGGTGCGCACCACCGCCACGGTGCGCCGGCGTGCAACGGGAGCCGAAGCGGATCATGTCGACATTCCCATCGAGCAGCTCGTGCCCGGCGACGTTGTGCTGTTGTCGGCCGGCGACATGATTCCCGCCGACCTGCGGCTGATCTCGGCGAGAGATCTATTCGTCAATCAATCGACACTGACCGGCGAGGCAATGCCGCTCGAGAAAGTGGCGCATGCCTGCGGCGGCGCTGCGGAGACGCATTTCGACCTGCCTAATATCTGTTTCATGGGCAGTGCCGTTGTCAGCGGTGTCGGCTGCGGCGTCGTTGTGCTCACGGGGGGCAGGACGGCTTTCGGCCGCGTCGCCGACCTGATAGCCGCGCAACGCGTAGAAACGAGCTTCGACAAAGGCATTGCGCGATTCACCTGGCTGATGATGGCTTTCATTCTGGTGATGGTTCCGCTCGTGTTCGTCATCAATGGCCTGACCAAAGGTAACTGGTTCGAAGCGTTGCTCTTCGCGGTTGCGGTGGCGGTGGGGCTCACGCCCGAGATGCTGCCGATGATCGTGACCGTCAATCTCGCCAAGGGCGCGATTGCGATGTCGCGGAAGAAGGTCATAGTGAAACGCATCAATGCGATCCAGAATTTTGGCGCGATGGATGTTCTTTGCACGGACAAGACCGGCACGCTAACGCAGGACCGCATCATTCTCAAACGCCACCTGGACCTCCACGGAGACGAATCGGATCAGGTGCTCGAATATGCTTATCTGAACAGCGCGCATCAGTCGGGCCTCAAGAATCTGCTCGATGTCGCCGTGCTGAAGCATGTGGAGCTCCATGAGCAACTCAAGGTGCACGAGCAGTACACCAAAATCGACGAGATGCCGTTCGATTTCGAACGGCGCCGGATGTCTGTCGTGCTCGCGCGGGGAGACGGTGCCCACATCCTGATCTGCAAAGGGGCGGTGGAGGAGATTTTCTCGGTGTGCACCCGTTACGTGATCAACGGCGATATGGGCACGCTCGACGAACGCAATTTCACCGCGGCAAAAGAAGCCACCGCCGCGCTCAATGCAGATGGGTTTCGAGTCGTCGCGGTCGCCTACAAGGAAATGCCGCCGCAGCAGGCCACCTATACGGTCGGCGACGAGGCCGATCTGATATTGCTCGGCTACATTGCATTTCTCGATCCACCGAAGGAGACGGCCGCGGCGGCAATCGCAACGTTGAAAGAGCGCGGCGTGCAGGTGAAGATTCTCACCGGAGACAACGATATCGTGACCCGCAAGATCTGCCATGAGGTTGGACTCACGGTGGGCCGCGTCGTGCTCGGCAAGGAACTCGAAACACTATCGCCCGCTCAGTTGGCCGATCTTGCGGAGACCGCTTCCGTCTTTGCCAAAGTATCGCCGTCGCAAAAGGCCTCGATTATCGACGCGTTGCATCGGAAGGGACATGTCGTCGGTTTCCTCGGGGACGGCGTCAACGACGGCCCCGCGCTGAAGGTCGCGGACGTCGGCATTTCCGTTGATAGCGCGGTCGATATCGCGAAAGAGTCCGCCGACATCATTCTGCTGGAGAAGAGCCTTGCCGTTCTTGGCGAAGGCGTGCTCGAAGGCCGCAAGGTGTTTGGGAACATCACCAAGTACATCAAGATGGGCGCCAGTTCGAACTTCGGGAACATGTTCAGCGTGCTCGGCGCCAGCATCATCCTGCCGTTCCTGCCGATGGCGCCAATCCAGGTGCTCACGAACAACCTGCTATACGACTTTTCGCAGACCGCCATTCCGACCGACAACGTGGATGAAGAATACCTGCGTGTGCCGCGGCGATGGGATATCGGCAACATCGTCAAGTTCATGCTGCTGATCGGGCCGATCAGTTCCATCTTTGATTATGTGACGTATTTCATGATGCTTTATGTCTTCGGCGCGTGGGACAAACCTTCGCTGTTCCAGACGGGCTGGTTCGTGGAGTCGCTGCTCACCCAGACGCTGATTATCCACATCATCCGGACTTCGAAGGTGCCATTCTTGCAGAGTCGCGCAAGCGCGGCGCTGATCGCGACAAGTCTCATCATCGCCGCTGTGGGCATTGCCATTCCCTATACGTGGCTTGGCACGTTCCTGGGCTTTATTCCATTGCCGTCGGCTTACTGGCCGGCGCTTGTGCTGATTCTCCTGAGTTACGCTGTGCTGACGCATCTGATGAAAACCTGGTTCGTGCGGCGATTCGGGCTGGATTGAGCGCTGCGACTTGAGCCAATCATACCGGTGGACGAGAGATAGGCGACTCTCGGCGCGGACCGCCGCCCGGGCTGCGGATTCCGTCGCCATGGTCGGCCTGCAGACCGCCGTGCTGCCCTGCGCTTCGTGCGCTCCTTGCCGACGGGTATCCGGGCGATGATGCCCTTCGTTGATCTCTTCTATCCCGCGCCGGTAACTTATTGCCAACCGGTGCGGCACCGTACCGACTTGTCATGTGGTTTCGGACATCATGAACGTAACGGGCGTTGAACGACGTGGCCTGACCGTGAAGTCATGCCCGGATCGCCAATGCCAGCCTTGCCGGCGATCACACGCCGCCGCCCATTCGGAGGACAACCGGCATGAATCCACTCACATTGTTCATTTTTACCGCTGCTGTTTTCGCCGCGCTCGACGTATGGCAATCGGTCCGACCCGAATCCAATGCCGCGTGGGTCCGTTCTCTGACCACCTGGGGCCTCAGGCTAGTGGCAACACGCTCCCGGATCGGCGCTACCTCGCTGTAGAAAGAAGGTCGACTTGCTTAGTCATTCACTCGCATTTCTTTCAGGCGGCCTATTGGCCCTTTCATGGTGGCAGATCGTGCTGGCCACGCTGGTGTCCACGCACATCACCATCGTCAGTGTGACGGTCTATCTGCACCGTTGCCAGGCGCACCGCGCACTTGACCTGCATCCTCTGGCCAGTCATTTTTTCCGTTTCTGGCTCTGGATGACAACGGGAATAGTGACCGGCAAGTGGGCGGCGGTTCATCGCAAACACCACGCGAAGTGCGAAACGCAAGAGGACCCTCACAGTCCGCAATTCAAGGGTATCTGGAAAGTATTGCTGGGTGGTGCCGAGCTCTATCGAACCGAAGCGAAGAATGGTGAAACGCTGCGCAGGTTCGGCCACGGCACGCCGGTCGACTGGATGGAGCGGAACGTCTATGAAAAATATCCGGATCTCGGCGTCAGTTTGCTGATGGTGATCGATATCTTGCTGTTCGGTGTGGTCGGCGTGTCGGTGTGGGCCATCCAGATGATGTGGATTCCTTTCTGGGCTGGCGGCGTGGTCAATGGGCTGGGCCATTTCTGGGGTTACCGCAACTTCGGTCCTCCCGATGCGAGCACGAACGTATTTCCGATCGGCATTCTGATCGGCGGCGAGGAGCTTCACAATAATCACCACGCGTATGCGACATCCGCAAAGATGTCGAACAGATGGTACGAGTTCGACATCGGCTGGATGTACATTTGCGTCCTGTCCGCGCTGGGTCTGGCGAAGGTCAGGAAAGTGGCGCTCAGACCGCATCTGGTCAAAGGCAAATCGGTACTCGACGACGAAACGCTGCAAGCCGTGCTTCGAAATCGCTGCGAGGTGATGGCCAGCTATGCCCGAACGGCTGAGCATGCCTACCGGCAGGAACTGGTGCGTGCGAAGCACATGAGCCGGCGCGAGCGAGCCGCGCTAATGCGTGGCGTAAGAAAATGGTTTCGCGACGGACAGCCAGCGCAAGACGGGGCACGTCAACCGGTGCCGACAGAACTCTGCGACAACCACGCGAAGCTTCTGGTCTACGTTGAATTGCGCGAAGATCTGGCGGCAATCTGGGAGCGCTCGAATCGTTCTCGCGAACAACTGCTCTGCCAGTTGGAGGCGTGGTGCCGACGTGCCGAACAGAGTCGCATCGACGCCTTGAGGGAATTCTCGCTTCGTCTTCGTCACTACGGTTGATATTCGTTTGCCATCACCCCGTCAACCAGACCTTGCATGGGGACAAGTAGAATAGGCAAATGCCAGCTACAGTGTCCAGGGGGTGCTCATGCTTGACCACATTATCCTTTCCGTGAGCGACGTAGAACGTTCGCTTGCTTTCTATGACGCCGCACTCAAGCCGCTCAACATCAGATACTTCATGCCATATAAGGGAGAAAACGGTCATCCCGATCTATGGGGATTCGGTGACGGTCAGCGGGCGATCTTCTGGTTGAAGCAGGGCAAGCCATATCCCGAGGCAATCCATTGGGGGTTCATGGCGCCAGATAACAATACGGTCGATGAGTTCTACAAGGCCGCAATTCTGGCTGGCGCCAGGGATAATATTTCGCCTCGCGCGAGACTGGAATATTATTCGGGCTACTACGCTGCCGATGTATTTGATCCAGACGGATATTCTTTCGAGGTCGTGCATAAAAGCTAGACGAGCGGATAGCAGGCGTCCCGCAGTCTTTCTCGACATTACATGGCAGCGGTCAGGGCGCTTAAAGGAATTCCACTTTGATCTATGACGTTGTGATTGCCGGCGGCGGCCCCGTCGGCCTGTTTCTCGCCTGCGAGCTGCGCCTCGCGGGCCTGCCGGTGTTAGTGCTCGAGCAAGCCGAGGATCCGGGTTCGCCGTTGAAGCGGCTACCGTTCGGATTGCGCGGCCTGTCGGCACCCACCCTCGAAGCCTTCTACCGTCGCGGTATGCTGAACGAGATCGCCGCGCCCCAACGCGCGAAAGACGATTCGGGCAGCAGCGTGCCGAATGCCGCGCATTGGATGCAACAGCAGCGCCGCCCTGGCGGCCATTTCGCCGGCATTCAGTTCTATTACGACAACATCGACACCTCGAAGTGGCCGTATCGCTTGCCAGGTCCGGCCGGCACCAGCATGGCGGTCGAGATGGAGCATATCGAATCCGTATTGACCGCTCGCGCAATTGCATTGGGCGTTGAGATCAGGCGCGGCCTGAGTGTGGATGGTTTCGACCAGTCGGAAGAGGGCGTCACCGTTCACGCCGGCAGTGAAATTTTTCGCGGTCGATGGCTCGTCGGTTGTGACGGCGGGCGCAGTACAGTGCGCAGGATTGGCGGCTTTGACTTCGTCGGCACAGATCCCGAGTTCACCGGCTATTCCGTTCAGGTCGAGATGGCTGATCCGGAAAAGCTCAAACCGGGCCGCCATTACACGCCAACGGGCATGTACACCTACCAGAAGCCCGGAACCATCGCGATGGTCGATTTCGATGGGGGCGCTTTCCACCGAACCCAGCCGATCACGCTCGATCATGTGCAGGCGGTGTTGCGCCATATCTCCAACACGGATGTTACCGTCACGGCCCTCCAGCTTGCCACCACGTGGACCGATCGCGCCTATCACGCCACGACCTACCGCAAAGGGCGTGTGCTGCTCGCGGGCGATGCCGCGCACATCCATTCCCCCTTGGGTGGCCAGGGCCTCAACCTCGGTCTGGGCGACGCGATGAATCTCGGATGGAAGCTTGCCGCGACCGTTCGTGACGATGCGCCGGCCGGTCTGCTCGACAGCTATACGAGCGAACGGCATCCGGTAGGTGCGCAGGTTCTCGACTGGTCGCGCGCCCAGGTCGCGATCATGCGGCCAAGCCGCAGTTCGCGTGCGCTCGAAGCCATCATGCGTGATCTCATCGACACGCGCGATGGTGCTACGTATTTCGCCGAGCGCGTCTGGGGTACTGCTCTGCGCTACGACCTCGGCAGCAGCCACACGCTGGTGGGCCGCAGCGCGCCCGATTTCGAGCTGATCGACGGGACGAGGCTCGGTGAGCTTTTCACGAAGGGAAGAGGCTTATTGCTGGACTTCGACGCTCTCCCATCGCTTCAAGCGCTGGCGAGCCGCTGGAGTGACCGGATCACGTATGTCGCAAGCGACGTCAAGGATCGGCTCGGCGTGAGCGCGGTGCTCGTGCGCCCTGATGGCTTCGTCGCGTGGGCCGGTGAAGCGTCGCCCAACCATGACGAGGCGACCCAGGCCGCGTCGCAATGGTTCGGCAAGCCAGAAGAAGAAGGGCGTTCCCCTGCGTGACCCGCGGCGCGCGGACAAGCAGACCTTATAGCCGCGACTGACGATATAGCAGAGCGGCACATATCGCCACCATCGAGCAATGCGTCAGAACTGAAAAGCAAAGCATAAAAAACTGTTTGTCATTGCCCTACCAGCCGGCCTTTAATAACAAACTCGCCTACGCGAGGCACTGCCTTTGCCGATAGATGTTCGCTATCCGGATCGCCGGGCAAACTGAATCCGCCCCGAGGTGTGTTGACCCGTACTGGCTCCATCCGGAGCCGTGCTTTTTCATGGCTAATCTGGGACTGACATGGCTGACGTCACCTATTCTCGCGATAGCTATGTTGCTTCGACCCGCTCGTACCTGGGGCTTTCAAAAAGCGCCTTCTACAGATGGCTTTCGTGGATCGTGCCGGCCGTGGTGGTCGTGTTGTGGCAAATCGCGTCGCGTGTCGGACTGATCGCCCCTCAGGTTCTTCCCGCGCCTAGCAGCGTGCTGACAACCGCGCTGGATCTGGCCACACACGGTGATCTCTTCGTTCACCTCGGCGTGTCGCTGTTGCGTGCGGCCGCGGGCTTTGCAATCGGCGGAACGATCGGACTCGCGCTCGGCGTCCTGGTCGGTTTCTCGCCGCTCGCGCAGGCGCTGCTGGATCGCTCCATCCAGATGGTGCGCGCAATTCCTTTCCTCGCCATGCTGCCGCTCGTCATCGTGTGGTTCGGTGTTGGCGAGGTGGCAAAAATCTTTCTGGTCGCGCTCGCGGTACTGTTCCCTATCTACATCAACACCATGCTCGGCATTCGCCAGATCGATCCGAAGCTGATGGAGCTCGCGAAGGTTGTCGGGTTGGACTGGCCCGCGGTGGTGCGACGGATCATTTTGCCCGGTGCGATGCCGTCGATCCTCACGGGTGTGCGTTATGCACTCGCGCACGCGTGGCTCGCGCTCGTCATTGCCGAAACGCTCGCGACGACCAAAGGCATCGGTTTTCTGGCAATGGATGCCCGCGAATTCCTCCAGACCAACGTCATTCTGTTGACCATCATCATCTACGCGATCATCGGCGTGGTGGCGGACGCGCTCGTGCGGCTGCTTGAAGCGCATTTCCTCACATGGCATGCGAATTACGCCAAAGGAGCGCGCAAGTGAGCATTGATTTTGCACTGCCCCAGGATGCCGCTATTCCGGCCGCCGCCGAAGAGCGAGTAAACCGCACACCGCTCGCCGTTTCGGTGCGTGGTTTGCAGCGCCGCTACGGCGCGCGTGTCGTTATCGACGCGCTGGACCTCGATATCCGCGAAGGCGAATTCGTCACGCTGCTCGGGGAAAGCGGATGTGGCAAGACCACGCTGTTGCGTGCGCTGGCCGGGCTCGATCAGCCCGACGCCGGCCAGATTCGCGCGCCCGAACGCCCTTCCGTCGTATTCCAGGAACACCGGCTACTACCCTGGGCGACGCTGTGGGAGAACGTCGTGCTCGGTCATGAAACGACGATTGGGCGTGTGGGCGCGACGCGCGCGTTGGCCGAAGTCGGGCTTTCCGGTCGCGAGGACGACTGGCCGCGCAATCTCTCCGGAGGTCAGGCGCAACGCGTGGCGTTGGCGCGCGGCCTCGTTCGCGACCCTGCCTTGCTGCTGCTCGATGAACCGTTCGCCGCGCTCGACGCGCTCACGCGGATCAAGATGCACGGACTCGTCAAGGAGCTGGTAGCGCGCCATCACCCCGGCGTGCTGCTCGTGACGCATGACGTGGACGAAGCGCTCACGCTTGCCGACAGGATTCTCGTGATGCGCTCGGGGCGCATCGCGGCTTCCTTCCACCCCAAAAACCACACGCCGCAGGCACTGCGGCCGATCCTGCTCGAAGAGCTCGGCGTTCAGTCTCACTGAGCGCTTTTTCTGCATGACTCCAAGGACCTGACAAGGATGAACGATTCTTCACTGAGCCGCCGCCAACTGCTGCGCGCGGCGGGTGGCCTGCTGGCCGGCGCTGCCGCCAGCAGCCTGTTTCCGGTTCGCGCGGCCGAGCCGCGCAAGCTGACACGCAACACCGATACGGTTCGCGTCGGCTGGGGATATGGCAGCCTGCCGGACATTGCCAGGCAGCGCGGCGTGTTCGAAAAGACGCTGGCTGCAAAGGGCATCGAGGTCGAATGGGTCGGGCCGTTCCCGAATCATGCGCCTTCGATTCAGGCAGTTGTTGGCGGCAGCGCGGATTTCGGCTTCTGGGGATCGACAACGCCGGCACTGGCCGCGATGCTGGCCGGCTCACCACTCGTGTTCAATGCGTTCGACATCTATTCGCCGCGCTCGACTGCGATCATCGTGAAGAAAACGAGCGGCATCAATTCGGTTGCCGATCTCGTGGGCCGCAAGGTCGCGATCAACCGGTCGGGACTGGGCGAATTCCTGCTGATTGCAGCGCTGGAGAAGAATCATATCGACCGCAGCAAGGTCGAGTTCGTCTACCTGAATCCGCCCGATGCCGCGCCGGCGTTTGCGCAAGGCGTAGTCGACGCCTGGTCGATGTGGTCCCCGGCCGTGGATATCGCGCGCTATAGCAACAACGCCAAGGACATTTTTAACGAAGGACGCGACCTCGATTTCCTGATCGATTACAGCTCTCTCGTGACGCGCCGGAAATTTACCGAAGAGAATTCCGAGCTGATTCGCGCGGTGATCGATGCGTATTACGTCGAAGGCGCGTGGCAGTCGGCGCATTCCGCCGAATCCGAACAGCTCGTGCAGAGGGAAGCCAAATATCCGGATCAGGTGCGCGACTATCTGACCAGCCTGAAACGCGTGAATCAATTCCATGAACCCGACGACGCCGCATTCATCGCGCAGTTCCAACGCGCCGCCGACTGGCTTGCGGAACGCAAGATCATCAACTCGCGAATCAAGGTCGCGGATTACAGCGTCAAGGTTTGACGGGACATATCATGGGAACCACGCTTGTCTCGCCATTGTCAGCAACACTCGGGTTTGCTGAAACCATCGACCATATCGCATCGACCGCGGCGGAGCGGGAACGCAATCACCGTTTGCCGCACGAGGAGATCGCGATGCTCAAGGAGCTCGGCTTCGGTGCGCTGCGCTTGCCGGCGGATGCCGGCGGGCGAGGCGTCTCGTTGAGCGAGCTTTTCACTGTAGCGCGCGATGTTGCGGCGGCGGATTCGAACATCGCTCACGCTTTTCGCAATCATCTGTGGCAGGTGGAAGCGGCGCTCAGACGCCGGGATCATCCGTTCCATGCGCACGTTCTCGATCTGACGAGTAAGAATAAAACCGTCGGCCTCAGTTTCACCGAGACCGATGCCGTGGCGGCTGGCGCGCGTCCGAGCAAGGTGTTAAGCAGGCTCGAATGGGACGAAGCGCGGCGCGTATATATCGGCTCAGGCGTGAAGGTCTACGCGACCGGCAACCTCTACAACGACGCATTCGTCGGCCTTGCGGTGGAAAGCCGTGAGGGCAGGACCGTGCAGTACGTGTTGGACCGAGGCCAGGGCGTCAGTAACGATGACGACTGGCAGGGATTCGGCCAGCGCCTGACGGGCTCAGGCACGGCGAAGTTTGATGCCGTGACCGTGCCCGCGGCGCATGTCTATCCGACCGATCCGCCGCGAACCGACGAAGCAGCGCCTTGGGGATACAGCTTCCACCAGGTTTATCTGACCAACTGCATCGCGGGCATTGTGCGGCGGGTCGCGTTGGACGCCGTCGAAGTTTTGCGCGCACGCGGGCGCAACTTCTATCACGGCGACGGCGCGCATCCTACCGATGAGCCGGTACTGCAAACGCTGCTTGGCCGGATTCGCGCCTACGCGGCGAGCGTCGAGGCAACCGCCGATCGCGCTGTGTCAACGCTTCAGCGCGCATGGGATAGTTATGGAACGGCCGATGAATATGACACCACGCTGGCCGCAACGCTCGCCGCAGCGGAAGCCAAGGTAGTGATCGACGATCTTGCTCCGCAGATCGCCAGCTGGCTGATCGATCTTGGATCGGGCTCGGTTGTGTCACGCGTGGGTGCGCTGGATCGGCACTGGCGCAACATCAAGGTGATTGCTTCGCACAATCCGCGTTTGTACAAGGAGCGGTTGCTTGGGCAGAACCTGCTGACCGGCCAGCTTCCGCCCACGGGCGCGTTCTTCTGAACGTACAGCACGTCCTGCGTGATGCGGGACGTGCGGCTGTGCTCAGTTCGAAAGGAGCCGCTTGACGCGCGGCACGACCTCTTCTGCAAAGATGCGCATATCCGCTTCGAAAGGCTGGAACTGCAACATGAAGAGTTCGATGCCCGCCCGATGAAACGCGGCAACGCGCTGCGCGACGGTGTCGTAATCGCCGACCAGCCCTGCGGACGTGCCGCCGTTCGACCCGACGCGCGGCGATTGCGCGAAGGTCTGGTGCATCACGGCTTTCGGATCGATATTGGCCTTCTGCCGCTCGCGCAGCGGCTTGTCCAACTCGGCCAGCGCGAACAGATGCGCGAGGTGAGCTTCTGCCTGCGCCTGGGTTTCGCGTGCGATCACGAAGGCCGACAGACCGAACCGCAACGCATCCTGCCCGGCGGGACGCGCGCGTGCGGATACATCGGCGATCAGACGCGCTACGTCGTCGTGCGGCTGACCGTTGATGAACCACACGTCGCCGTGCGCCGCCACCAGTTCGCGCGCCGGCTCCGACTCGCCGCCCACATAAATGCGCGGACGCGCGCGAAACGGATCGGCGGGACGCAACTGATATTCGTCGATATGAAAGTTATCGCCGTGATGATTCAGCACTTCGCCGCGCAGCAGCGCAGAGACGACTTCGATCCATTCGCGGCCATACGCGTAACGCTCATCGTGCTCGGGAAAGCCAATGCCGGCACGTTCGAGTTCCGGACGATTCCACGCATTCACCAGGTTGATCGCAAAGCGCCCGCCGCTGATGTGCTCGATCTGCTGAGCCATCTTTGCGAGCACGACCGGGTGATAGAGATACGGCTTGATCGCCGTGATGATCTCGATGCGTGACGTTAGCGCCGCCAATGCTGCCGATGCGGTCCACGCCTCGAGCTGATCGAGCGAAGGGTCATGCGGATTGATCGTGTGCTGGGCGACGAGCACCGAGTCGTATCCGAGGCGCTCGGCCTCGAGTACGAGTGCCTTGTTGCGGGCCCAGGAAGCATCATAGGGTTCTGCGGGATCCTGCAACGCGGCGCGGCTACCGTGCACAAGTGCCCAGACGCCGAAGCGTGGAAGTTTGGCTGACATCGCTTTGATACGCGGGGAAGTGGAGGGGGTAAAACGCCCATGTTAGCGTTACCTGCGTGTGCGGCCTTCCAATTTGTATCGATATGGAAGTGACGGAAAGGCATTAAGGCTTGTGTCGCGTTCGCTTTGGTCGAGTGGCCGAGCTGCTTTGACAATCGCGAGAGGCTGTCTTGCTTCGCGGCCGCGCGCGTTGGGCTGGCCGTTTTTTCTGTCGGCGCGAATATGCGTGCCGATCGATGCAGGCCAGTAGTTGGATGAAGGCCACAGTCGAATGGCCGTTACCAGTTTCTACGAACGCGTACTATCGACCCATTGGCGCCCTTCAGCGAATTTTTGCGAATGTCACTATCACGCTCCAAAGCAGCCACTCTGGTTAATACAGGCTGATCGGTGCGACTGACGGCCCCGTTCTGAGGTCATTTTGTTTTGTCGACGCTCACCGGGATTTACGTTAAACGAGGCGCTCATCGCATCTGTCGTCGCGTTGCCTGCGAGTGGTGATGTCCGCGCCGACTGAATACATCAGCGGCAGACAGGCCCAACCGATTAGAGCTTTCCATCGACCTCTGCCAAGCTCTTGCCAAGTCTGAGGGCGAATAGAAAGCTTTCCGCCATTGCTCAGCTCAGACCTTACGCCAATGGTCGGGCATTCGTTTGTCACTCAGATGCCGGACGCGAGCAACATGCAGCGGGCTTGCCGGGTGATTATTCTTTGCCCAAGCAATCGCCTCCGCCTGTGTCTTGAAAGTTGCGAGTGGCACGCTGGTATGTGCCGGCTCGACGGTAAAACCTGAAGCTTTTTCGTTTATGAACAGACTGTTACTCATATCACCTGCCTCCTGGCTTGCTGGCAAACGGCCAGCACGTTGCGTCGCAAGTTAAAGACGCGACACGAGCTCATCCATTGCTACCTTGGCGTTTTCTAGGTAGTCGTCTTTAACCTGTACGCGGTGGCCGTTGATGGTTTGCTTTCCGACTTGCAGTTTGGAAAAAGGAAGTCCTTTTGCGAATGCAACGACGCCTGTCGTCTGGAAGTCCCGGATTTCGACAAAACCTTTGGGTATCGTTTTAAAGCCGAAAATTTCAGGGTTTGATTTCAGCAATTTTGTGATGTCCGTCTCGATTGCGGCCAGCACGGCGGCGTAGGCAGATGCGGCTCCCATGTACTGTGTGATGCGATTTTTTACGATTAGATGCACCTTGGGAAGCGGTCGACCCGCAGCCTTGAGTTTCGTGGCAAAAGCATAAGCCGCGTAGATTTCTGACGGCAGCTTCAGTCCATAGATAAGAGAAAAGGCATTCTGGATCGCGCGCCGCGAAGAGTCGTCCGCCATCACCGGCAAGACGATGCGGTCGGTCGCTGCAAGTGCGATCTGGGTGTAGAGAGAAAAGCTGGGGTTGCAATCGAGGAACACGGTGTCATATTCGTCTTCGACCTGGGCCAGGAAGTCCTTCAGCCAGTCGACAACGGCAATCCAGGGATTCGTGCCGGGAATCTGGTTGTTGGCGAGAGTATTGACCGCATTCGCCTGCAATTCAAGCAGCGGATCACCACATACTAGGTGAATGTTCTTCGCAACCCCCTTGTTGTACTCATGCGGGAGCGTGATGAAGTCTTGAGCGTCAAAGGCGGGCGGCGAATACGGTGCTGGTAGCCGGAGCTGGAAATACCCTCCAACACTGCAGCGAGGAACAAGCCCCTGCCGCTCCAGGAGCTTTTCGCTACCCTTGCTGTTCAGACCGCCGAGCAACAGTTCCGACAGGTTTGCTTGAGGACACATGTCGACGGCGAGCACCCGTTTTTTCGGGTGTTTCTCCGCATAGCGCACGATTGACTGGAAAGCCAGGCTGGTCTTCCCGGTGCCTCCCTTGTTGTTCCAAAAAGCGTACCGGATTTCCATACCAAGGCCCCTATCATAGTGTCGCTACCAGACGGACGTGCGTCCATTTGAGACACTGTAACGTCAAACGTGGACAACTTCAAGTCCAATTTGTAACTCCGCCGCTGTAACTGGGGATGCGCCCGACGTCGCGGGCAACGGGCATCAACTGGGTACTTGAAGAACGGCGGTACGCTCGAGAAGGCGCAGAGTTGGCCAATCATGCGTTGACACTACACTGCAACCAATATTCGAGAGCGGCCCAGTTTGAAGAGATCGAACGGTTTTCTTTTTAGGACATGGACAGATATTCCGCGTCGAATCTACGCTGGACTTCGGCCATTCGATCATATAGGTCGAATGTCTCTTGATGGCCGCTTTCACCCGCAGAGCCGTGGCGCCACGCATTCGTAGAAACTGGTAACGGCCGTTCGTCTGTGGCCTTCATCCACCGGTTGAATCCGCCCCGATGAGCAGCCAGCCAGTGGGCCGAGCGAGCACGTAACAAATACACCGCTATGTCGAGTCGATGGAGATGGCTGGCCGTTACGGTCACTATAAGGACCCCGACGACAGACCTGCGCATTTGCCTGGACGGGGGCAGTCTGCTCGCGCTCGCCGCTGCTGCGCTATTTTCGCAAGAACGTTCACTTCAACGCAGCAACGCCCGCCCTACGCGGGCGATGATGACCAGAATCCGCCGCGACACTCAACAAATGAACGCCACTTCGCCGCACTACCCTCGGCAGTCGGCGCAACCGTCAGTTTCGATTCTTTCCCGCCATCCTGACCGGTCTTGTCGTCGACCAACTGCAGCTTGCTACGCGCATCTAGGATCCTCATCTTGACCTCTTGTCGGACGTAGTAGTTTTTCTCCGCCACTGTATCAACTTCAAGCATTGGATCGGTCTCCGACTTTGACACCTGTCGAATCAAACCTTTTAGCGCACCCAGTTGCTCTCTCCACACCCGGCCTGATTTATAATCACCAAGCCTTCGGGAAACACCCAGAGGTCAGGTTTGGAAGCCTGCGATACAAACCGCACACCCGCCCAGGCGGGCGTGCGTCTACTGCTGCACGTCTATATTCCAATGGGCGGGCTGTAGTGGGGGAGCCGCAAGGCTCGCCGGTCTGTTTGTATCCCGGTCTTCCAATCCCGCTACCTGCCCGCTCACCCACTTTCCAAGCGAGTGTCGGGCGATCTGAGCAGTAACAGGGAGATCGCACCATGAGCAAGACCGCAAAAAATCAACCCGCTTCACGCCCGCCTGTCGATGCACTCCAATACGAAAAGCTCGCGCTGTCCGCATTCGACCTATGCGAACGGCAACTGGGCAAACTGAATACGCTAATCACACTTGCGTCTTCAATGTGTAGGAATCCTGCCGTCACGAGCGACGAAAGACGACGCCGTCAGACCATGCTCGAATTGCTCGTCGACACGGCCGAGCAATATCATCAGGATCTCGAATGCGAACGCGAACTCTTCCAGGTGATTGCGCTCGATGCAAAGGGCGTCCCTCAAGCGCGTCTCACCGCCAGCCACGCAACGCGCCTTCTTGTCGAAGCATCCAGGATTGCGAACGGATCGCAAGCTACCGACAACGCCCCCAAGCGCAAACGTTCTCCTGCCAAAAGCGTGGCGATTGCAAAGGCGCACGCACAGCAATCGGTCGCCGTGCAGCACTAACCAACGCATAACGGACAACCGATAGCATCAGCAAAGAGACAAGCCGTGCGCAGGCGTTCAATGTGAGGCTGAAAACCATCGCCGTAATCCCTGCACGTCAGGGATACGGATATGTCGCCCCTTGGCCTCGATGAGATTCAGATCGCAAAGCCGGGTGAATGCCCTGCTCACGGTTTCCAGTCGCAGTCCGACGAAGTCGGCAATATCGGTTCGACTGACGGGAAGCGAAAACTCGGTGAAGTGCTGTTTGCGCGCGGCGAGCTGGTCCGAAAACCAGAGCAGGAATCCACAAACGCGCCGTTCGGCATTGGCGCTCGCGGTGGACAGGAACGCCTCCTGCCGTTGTTGCATGACGCGCGCAATGAGACGATGAAACTGAGTGCCGATCAACTGGTTCTGGGAGATGCGCCGCAGCAGATGCCGGTAAGGGATAACACAGAAGACTGAATTCTCAAGCGCAACCACCGTAACGGTCTGCGCTCCGGACGCGGCACCGAGGAAACCCACCACGTCACCTCGCAGGGCGAGTGCCGCAATCTGCGCGCGCCCGTCGACAGAGCGCACTACGGCCTTTGACGAACCGCTCGCAATCGCAAACAGATGCGTGAATGGCGCCCCTTGCTCGTAGAGAACCTCACCTTGCTCCACTCGCCTTCTTTCGACAACAACGTCGGCGAGATTGGACACCTGATGCAAGTCAAGGCCGCTTCCAAGACATAGTTCGCGGATTCCACATTGAGCGCAATGATTGGGGCGATCGCCGACGAAAGATTGCTTGCCAAGGGCGATGAGTAGTTCGTGATCCATTGATGAAGAGTACCGGGTGACTCGCTCGCGTCGCGTAGTTTTGATTGGCGGAGCATGACTCTTTCGTCGACAAACTGGCGAGAGGCGTATCCATTCGGGGGTGGACACTCCCGCGAGTGTCCGCTAGTCGTACGTGCTGCGCCGGGCCGTCCGCTCAGAGACGTGCGCCGCATCGATTGGCTGTCTCGACGGAATTGTAGTCATTAGCCTGTGATGCAATGGAGAACTGAGAACGCCGATTCGGCTTATGGCTGTATCGCGTATCCGGAGAAATTTCGCTGTCTTACATGTGTCTCCTCACCAACCTTTTTCGCTGCATTGGCACTCCGGATTAGATCCGGCGTGCCAACTGAAAAGCTGGCTGAACCGCACTCCTGAACCGATCATATTCCCCGGTCGACTTCATGCGCTCATCGACACAGCGCATCAAGTTGACTAAAGTCAAATGAGAAGGTTTGCCGACTCGGCAAAGAATGAAGTGTCGCGACGCGAACCGGTATCGTGGTGGGGATCTTATCTGAATACTAATAGCCTCCGCACGAACAGCAGGGCATTCGTCAGACCTTTGTTGCCTATATGAACCGTCCGCTTAACAACACGTTTTCTCATGCGTGATCTCTGGTGTTTATGCGTCCAGTCAGTCGATGACTGTTGTCTGACGTTGTTCGACGCATGGTGCGAAAGGCGCGCGGTAATACCGCTGTGCTACTTGTTGAATGTGTGGCCGATCGTGTCTGCGTCTGGTTCTGCGATATGTCGACTCTACGCAATATTGGATGAAATATTGAGCAACGAGGCTGAAGGGTTGATGGACAGAGAACGTAAAATAATCAACACGATCCTGCGAAATAAATGCACCCTTGTTGAAGGTTTGCCGGCCGGGGTCGCCAATGCGGTGTGTGATGTCTGTTCGAATCGGCGCTATGAAGTAACGCTATTTGATGGCGGCGTTGTCTAGCCTGGCGTAATTGATTCCATGCGCCGGATTGCCATTGTAGGGTAGTGGCGAAATATATAAAAAGACTGTCCAACAATAATTTGTACACCGAAAATAATATCGAAGTGAGCTTCCGTTCTTTCCGGACCTGATCGCTAAAGATATCGATCCGTCGGCCGTTAGCAGGCTATAGAGCAGTAGAACTATCTGCCCGTCCCGGTCAATTTGAGAGGTTCGTTTACGTATGAAGTTGTCCTTCTCCCAGAAGCTCTGGTTTCCGCTTGTTCTGAGCCTGTTATGTCTTGCTGGTATATCGATCTACAACGCCTTGGAAGGGAGGGAGGCTCAGCTGGAAGATCGCAAGCGGGACCTGGTCCACGCTTCCGACATCGCTCTAGGCATTGTGAAGACATATGGAGACGCGGTAGCCGCAGGATCGCTGACCGAGGCGGAAGCAAAGAAACAGGCCATGAATAAAATCCGGGCCATCCGGTACGGCGAAGAAGGATACTTCGCGATCATCGATTCGCACGCAACGGTGCTGATGCACCCAACGCGTCCGGAGATGGACGGCAAAGACGCCAGCAACTACAAAGATCCGAACGGCGTGTATGTCTTCCGGGCGGCGGTTGATGCCATCAAGCGCGACGGCAAGGGGTTCAACGAGTACGCCTTTCCACGGCCGGGTTCATCGCAAGCCTCTCCGAAGATTTCCTACAACGTAAGCTATCAGCCGTGGGACTGGATTCTCACCACGGGAGTTTACGTCGACGATATCGACGCGGCATTCCGTTCAATGCTGTATCGCAGCCTCGGAATCATGCTGGTAATGGTCGCGGCTTTATCGACGGTCGTGGTGCTCTTCAATCGCAGCATTCTTCGCGCAATGGGCGGAGAGCCGTCTTATGCCGCCGAACTTGCCAACCAGATTGCCGGCAATGACCTGACCGCAGTGGTCAAGACAACCCGGGACGATCGCTCCAGCCTGCTATTTTCGATGAAAAGCATGCAGGAGCAACTCACGCGCACGATCAGCGGGATCAAGATTGCGGCCGATTCGATCGCTACCGCTTCGCATCAGATCGCGGTGGGCAACCAGGACCTGTCGCAGCGCACCGAGGAGCAGGCAGCGTCTCTGGAGCAAACCGCGGCGAGCATGGAACAACTGATCTCGACGGTCAGCCAGAACGCCCAGAATGCGAATGAAGCCAATCAGCTCGCTGCTCAGGCGGTTAAGGTGGCCGAGCAGGGCGGCGCCGTGGTAACGCGCGTGGTGGAAACAATGGACGGAATCAACGCGAGTTCCGACAGGATCGCCGATATAGTCGGCATGATCGAAAGCATCGCATTCCAGACCAATATTCTTGCCTTGAACGCGGCCGTGGAGGCGGCGCGTGCCGGCGAACAGGGGAGAGGTTTTGCAGTGGTTGCTTCGGAGGTGCGCTCGCTCGCGCAGCGTTCTTCGACCGCGTCGAAAGAGATCCGGGAGCTGATTCACGATTCGGTGCAACGGGTGCGCACCGGAGCCGGATACGCGCAGGAAGCCGGCGAAGCGATGGACCGCATTACGCACGAGGTTCGGCGCGTGACCGATCTCATGAGTGAAATCGCGGCTTCGTCGCAGGAGCAAAGCAAGGGCATCGGCGAGGTGAACGAGGCCGTCACGCAGATGGATCAGGTCACGCAGCAGAACGCGGCACTGGTTGAAGAAGCCGCGGCCGCAGCCAGTTCGCTGGAGATGCAGGCAGACGATCTGAAGGCCATTGTTTCCACGTTCCGGCTGGACGCCTAGCATGGCGCCGGCATACGCATTGCCGCTCAGGCACGCAGTGCGGTTCCGGTGCGCGTCGGGGTAGCGCCTACGCCCGCCTTGAAGCCATCGGCACCCACGCTGCGCGTACGGACTGCGTAAGCCGCTGAAACAGACGCCTGGCCTATGAGTACCTTCGGACCTTCGGATCGGAACGAGCCCATGCCAGGCTGTCTGTACGTCTCGCTGCAAACAACCTGCAAGAAAGCCTACACCCCGGAGTCTCCATGGCCATGTCGAACGACGTTTCCGACGCAACGCCTGACAACGATCTGATGGACGATGGTTCGCATCTGTACAGCCAGGCACGGGCGTCGGCACTCACCTCCCTGACGGAGGTTTTGCGGCACAACGCTGTCGAGATTGTGAAGCGCTTCTACGATGGCCTGATTCGTCTGCCCAAATCGAAGCACACGCTGGCGGCGCTTTCGGAACATGAACTTCAGCATCTCAAGACACAACAGATCCAGAATCTGTACGCGCTCGCGTCACCGGATCTGACCGCGATGGATCACCGTACGATGGCGCTGCGAGTTGGACGTATCCATGCCATCGTAGGATTAGAGTGGGAAGATCTGATTCGCAGTAGGGGCATCCTGTCCGCAGCGATTCACGACACACTCGATACGACAGTGCACGGAATAGCGCTGGCGGTGCTGGGAAGGCGCCTGACGCAGGATCTGGCGTGGCAGACGGAGGCCTACCAGCGTCTGCAGACTTCGCGGCAAGACGTGTTGATGCGCGTGACTCAGCTCGCGTGGGAAGTGGAGAGCTATACGGATCTGATCGGCCGCGTTGTTCAGATACTCGGTGAACATGACGAGGTGACAGGCTGTTCGGTTGGCCGGCCCGATAGTGACGGGGTCTTTCGTTTCGAGTCGGTGTCAGGCAAGTCGATGGAGCGGTATCTTGCCGAGTTGGAGAATTCCACGGAGCGGCCGGTCTCGAATGGCGATCTACCGCAGGGGCAGGGACCAGTCGGGCGCGCCTGGCGTAGCGGGAACGTGGAGCGAAGCATCAACTTTGCAACGGATCCGCTAATGGAGCCGTGGAGAGCGCTGGCGCTGTACGAGAACTTCCGCTCCAGCGTGGCGATTCCTTTGCGGCAACCCGGGCATCCGCCCAAGGCCATCCTCTCGCTGTATAGCGCGTTTCCAGGCGGCTATTCGGCAGCAGACCAGATGGCTTTTATCATGCCATTGCAAACGCTTCTGGGGCTCGCAATCGCGCGGATCGAGAATCAGGAAGGGCGCACTCATGCCGTACCGTACGCCACGCGACAACATTGGGCGGCGCTGCTCCGGTCCGATGCGCTGGAAATGCACTACCAGCCGCTACTGGATCTTAAAACCGGGCATGTGACCAAAGTCGAGGCGCTGGCCCGGCTGCGCGAAGGCGATCGGGTCCTGACGCCCGGCGAGTTTTTCCCGGCACTATCCACGGATGATTTCCTTGAGCTCTACGTTCGCGGACTCGCACAGGTGTTGTCCCAGAGGAACCGCTGGTTGCAGGTTGGCGTCGAGTTGAAAGTGTCGGTCAATCTGCCGTCCAGTGCGATGGGCGACAACCGCTATTTTGAAGCGACACGGCAAGCGTTGACGGAATACTTTTGCCGTCCTGACATGCTGACGCTGGAGATTCTGGAAACGGATGCGCTTCCATCCGGTATGGACGTATCCGGCGAACTGGCGAAATTCAAGTTGCTCGGCATCAATCTGGCCGAAGATGATCTCGGGTCCGGGCACAGCAGCCTGAACCGGTTACGCGAACTGCCGTTCGACTGGATCAAGATTGACCGCAGTATCGTGAGTGTTGCCGGTCAGGACGCGTCGAACGTGTTGCGTTTCGTCTATCAATTGACGCGGCTTGGCCGCTCGTTGGGTAAATCAGTGGTGGTGGAAGGGATTGAAGATGCGGGCATGCTCGAAGCGATCGTCATTCTCGGCGCGGATGTCGCGCAGGGCTATGCAATCGCGCGCCCCATGAATGCACAGCAGTTGACGGCGTGGATGCATAAGCAGCCTCACGTACCGCGATATCTGGAAGCGAGAAGCGCGTTGGGTAAGCTGGCCGCGCTGCTGATCTGGGAAGAGCGGCTGCATCTGATTTGTGAAGATCCGCGAGCGTTCGGCAGGCTGTCTGATATCGTAACGGTGCCCGTCACGCCCGGAGTCGTCCCACCGGCTGTGCCGGCGCCGCTCGACTCGGCCTGTCAGGTTTGCCCATTCTCAAGGTTTTTTAGCGAAACGGATTCGATTCTGCCAAAGGGACTGTCGGATCCGACAGCACAGCGAGCCCTGATTGCGGCTGCGGTGCGTCATGGGCCGGATAGCGTGGCCTATCGGTCGGCGCGCCAGCGGCTTGTGACCGCTATCATGAGCGAAACGGCCGAACACTGATTGATGTCGTCTCCCGCGGGCGGCTGCAACGTGTGTGGGAGCATCCGCATACGTTTGCACCCGCCTGCGGTATTCATCATATTTTGACGCGCGACGTTTCGCGCAAGTTTCCATGATCAGGAAAGCATTCTCCGCCATGTCCATAGACAGGCGCTTCGGTATCAGTGTTGCCGCCGCGCTCCTTCCGGTTCTGCTTTTGTGCGGCAGGCTGGTCGTGCACGAGTGGCATGCGTACATGGTGGCCGACGACGCGCTCTATGCGTTCCAGACCTATCGCGCCGGATTGCTGGCAATCGAGAGCGTGTCCGCGGAGCGTGGCCCGACCAATAGCGTGCTAGGCGAAAATTTGCCGATCCCCGAGGCGAGAAGGGCGTCGCTGCTTCGCGCCCGTGGCGAGAGTGATGCGCGGATCGAGAAGTTGCTGGAGATGCTTCAATCCAGCCGTTGTCCGGGGTGTGCCACCGAGCTTGCACGCATAGAGAATGCGCGCGCCGAACTTACAGGCGCACGCGCGAACGTCGATCAACTCATTGGCCTGCCGCTGGCACAGCGGCGGGAGCGTGCGCTATCGAGCGCAGTGGACCGCATGATCAAGGTCATTCCGCAATTCTCGCCGGTCATCGATGCATTGGCCGCAAACGTGGTCAGGGGCGATACTCGTGCGCTGAATTGTCTGATCCTCGCTACGCTGACCGCTGACCTGCGGGAAGCTGCCGGCCAGCTCGGCTCGCACTTTACCGCCGCGCTGACCGCACGCAGGGCGCTCGGTGAAGGCGATCAGCTTGCTATCGAGCGCACCGAGGGGAGAATCGATCAGTTGCGCGAATTGATCGATTCGCATATCCGGGACCGGTCGATGCTGGAGTCCGCGCCATTCGACCGAATGAACCGGCAGTACTTCGGCGAGGGTATGGCCTATATTACCGACGTCCGCAGCCTCGCGACCCGGCCGGGCGGCGTTGCGATATCACCTGCGCAGCTCGCGGACCACTACGTGCCGATGATGCGTCCAATTACGGCGTTCCGCGATCAGGTGCTGGATCTTGCTGATACGGAAATCCGTTTTCATCGCAGCAATGCATTGGGTCTTCTGGCGGTCAGCGCACTGGCCGCCTTTCTGCTGATCATGATCCTGCTCTCGATGGCGATGTTATTCAGAAGGCGCGTGATTCGACCGCTTGTCGATGCGACCCATGTAATTGGAGCAATTGCAAACGGCGACCTCACGGCGGAGATTCCGGCAGCGCGCTATCGCGGCGAGATCAAGGCCATGTTCAATGCGATCGGTGTGCTGAAGGCGAATAGTGTGGAGAGGCAGCAGCTCGAACGGGAGCGTGGCCGTCTGATTCAGGAACTCAAAGCCACGGCGGAAACGGACTTTCTGACTCATCTGCTCAACCGCCGCGCATTCGAAAGCCGGGCGCGCCTGAGCTGTGCTGAACGGAACGCGGCCGAGCCCGAGCTCGCGCTGATCATGTTCGACATTGACCACTTCAAGAAGATCAACGACACATATGGTCACGCCACTGGCGATCATGCGCTACAGCTCGTGGCGCGCCTTTGCCGTGAAACCTGCCGGCAAGCGGATGTCGTTGCGAGATGGGGTGGGGAAGAGTTCGCCGTGCTGAGCCGTGTGCAAGATGCGGCCCAGGCGCTTGCCGTAGCGGAGCGTTTGCGTTGCAGGATCAGAGAGACGCGAATTCCTGTTAGCGGTGGAGACGGTTTCAACATTACCGCGAGCTTTGGCGTCGCCTTCGCATCAGCGTGCGATTCGCGCGACGTGGATCGTCTTTTCAGGCGCGCCGATCGTCTGCTGTATCAGGCAAAAGAGGCCGGGCGTGATCGTATCTTTGCCGATCCGACCAGCGTGGCCAGCGATAACGCCTGAGGGTCTTGCAGACTGGCGCGCTTATCGGATTGCGATCGGACCACGCGAAAAACGCGTGCTATTGCCCTTGCAGATTCGGATTGCCGGCCGGAACGCCGGAGCCGGTTTCGGACGAGCCGGCCGTAGAAGGGCCGTATGCCGTCGCTGCATTGTTCCGCGCGGAAACGCGGGCTTCGGCGGCCTGAATGTCGGCGGGATAGACGGCGTCGGTTGCTACCGCGGGGTTGTAGCCGGCCTGTTCGAGTTGCTTCAATTGTGCCTTGACTTCGGCACGCGTGACCGGTTGCTCGGATTGCGCGAATGACGCGAGCGGGACTGCGAGCACGACGACTAGCGTCGCTGCCTTGATGAGCGATTTCATGATGCTTCCCTCCGAGAATATTTTTTTGGGGCGCCGCAGCAATCTTTGGCACCCTGCAGGGATTCTAGGAAGCGGGTGATCCAGGGGAAACCACTAAGACGGTAATTCAGTGTTGCGACAAACAACAAGTCGGCGTGATGTAATGTGGGCCGTAATATATGTGAAGAATCGCTTTATATGCCCTTGCGCACATCTACCCGATAGGCGGTTACTTGCCGATAGGTGCTGCCGGCGCGCACGATCACTTCGTCCTGCTCAGCCATATTGACCTGGTTCGGGAAGCCGCCTGCTTCGAGACATAAACCGGCGTGTGGTTGATATGCAATGCCGCCGCGTCCCGTATCGCCATTCAGCGAATTACCGGTATAGAACTGTAAGCCGCGCTGATCGGTCGACACCGTCAATTCGCGTCCGCTGCCGGGATCATAAGCGCAGGCAACCTCGCGCATGGGCGGCGTGGCGCCGTTCATGCCGGTGTCACGCGTATCGCGCAGTACATAGCAATGATCGAAGCCGCCCGCCGTTGCCAATTGCGCGTGCGGCCAGTCCAACCGCGCACCGATCGGCGCGCTGCGCCGGAAGTCGAATGCGTTGCCTGCTACCTCCGCGAGCTTGCATGGAATCATGGTGGCGTCCACTTCAAAGAACCGGTCGGCGTCGATCGACAGCATATGGCCGCGAATATCCGCGCCGGGCCGGCCCGTGAGGTTGAAGTACGGATGGCTTGTCAGATTGAGCGGCGTGGCGGCGTCGGTGATCGCTTCATAGGCGATGGTCAGCGTGCCGTCGTCGTCGAGCGAGTAGCGCACTTGCGCAGTCACGTTGCCCGGAAAACCGGCGTCGCCTTCGGGCGACTCCAGCCGCATGAGCAGCGCGCCATTGTCTTCGCCCGCTTCCCACAGCGCGCGATGAAATCCCGTCGTGCCGCCATGCAGCAGGTTCGTGCCGTCGTTACGGTCGAGTGTGTATTCGATACCGTCGAGCGTGAAGCGTGCATCGGCAATGCGGTTCGCCCAGCGGCCTATCAGTGCGCCCATATAAGTGGTGGCGGCCACGTACTCGGCGGGCGTGTCGTGGCCGAGCAGGATATCGCCGAGCACGCCCGCGCGATCCGGCGCATGCCACGACACCAGCGTCGCGCCCAGATCGCTGATGGCGACTTTCATGCCGTGTGCGTTGCGCAGCGTGAAGAGCCGGACGGAATCGCCGCCGTGTAATGTGCCCCACGGTTCGGAAGAAACTTGTGCGATGCTGATCATGTCGTCGGTGGAATAAAAAGGTAAAGGCATGCTCAGCCGGGCGCCGGTGTCGAATTCACCCGCTCCTGGTATTCGCGCGGCGTACAGCCGAGTTCACGGCGAAACACCGCGTACATGTATTGCAGCGACGTGAAGCCGCAACGGATCGCCACTTCCGCGCTCGACGCATCGCGCTTGGCCAGCAGTGCTTTCGCGACATCGAGTTTATGGCGCAGAATTTCCTGATGCACGGTGCACTGCCGCTCGCGTCTGAAGTACTCTTCGAGCGACGAGCGCGACACGCCCACATAATCGGCAACCTGTTCGGTGCGAATACCCTGGCATGCGTACTGCCGGATAAAGTGGCGAGCCCGCATCACATACGGACTGGCAAGAGGTTGATGCCGGGTCGATTCGAGCACGTTGATGCCGACCGGCGGCACGAGAATGCGCCGCCCCGGAAAGCGTGCACCGTGCAGCATCTGGTGCAAAAGGTGAGCCGCGGTGCGGCCCATTTCTTCCGTGCCCTGAATCACCGAAGAAAGCGGAATGCGCGTCAGTGTGCGCGTTAGCGGATCGTTGTCGATGCCGATTATCGCGACCTCCTCCGGCACCGGAATGCCGGCAATCAGACACGCTTGCAGCAGGTGTCTGGCACGCGCATCGGTCACGGCAATGATGCCGACCGGCTTCGGCAAATCACGTAGCCATGCGGTGAGTTGCTCGGTCGCCTGGTTCCATGACGGCGCGCTGGTGGAAAGGCCGCGATATATCTCGCCGTCTATCTGTGCGGTGCTGCGGCCATCCGCACTGCGCAAATGGGCGAACGCGAGTTCGCGCTGTTGCGCCCAGCGGTTTTCCTGCGCCTGCGGCAGGCTATACAGCGCGAAGTGTTCGAGACCCGCGCCGATCAGATGCGTATAGGCGAGCGAGACGAGCTTGCTGTTGTCGGTGGCGATATAGGGTAAATCCGGAGGATAGTGCGCGGGATCTTCGAACGATGAACCCACGGCGACCACGGGCAACGGACAATCGCGCAGTGCTTCGCCTACGGCGGGATCGTCGAAATCCGCAATGATGCCGTCGCCGTCGAAACGCTCGATGCCCGTCAGCCGGCAGCGAAAGTCTTCTTCCAGAAAGAGGTCCCACGCCACGCGCGTGGACAGCAGGTAATTGCCGATACCAGTGATGATCTCGCGGTCATAGACCTTGTTCGCGTTGAACAGCAGCGCGATCCGGTGGCTGGTTTGCGGTGTTTGCGGACGAGTCATGGCAGTGGGCAGGGCACGCGTTTCACGCGGCACCGGTTTTAAGCGTCCGGTTATTCTAGGCCCCGAATCACGCGCCGGTGCGAAACAAAATGGAAGGCGGTAAGAAACATCAAGCACGCTGCGCAATTTCGCAATTGCCGACGCATCTGGCAAGCGGCAGCATGGCGTCACCTTGTCGACCGGCGCGACGACGTCGCACGGGTTGCGGTGCAACATAACTGGAGACGCAGATGTCCTATTTCGAACACATTCCCGAGATCCGCTACGAAGGCCCACAATCGGACAACCCGCTTGCCTATCGCCACTACGATAAAAGTAAAAAGGTACTCGGTAAAACCCTCGAAGAACATCTGCGCATTGCGGTGTGCTATTGGCACACATTCGTTTGGCCGGGCGTGGATATTTTCGGGCAGGGAACGTTTCGGCGTCCCTGGCAGCAAGCCGGCGATGCAATGGAGCGGGCACGGCAGAAGGCGGACTCCGCATTCGAGTTCTTCTCGAAGCTCGGTACGCCGTACTACACGTTTCACGATACCGACGTCTCGCCCGAAGGTTCGAGCCTGAAGGAATACAGCGAAAACTTCCTGCGCATTACGGATTATCTGGCACGCAAGCAGGAGGACACCGGCATCAAGCTGCTGTGGGGCACGGCCAATCTGTTTTCGCATCCCCGTTACGCGGCCGGCGCGGCCACCAGCCCCGATCCGGAGGTGTTCGCGTTTGCGGCGACGCAGGTGCGCCACGCGCTCGATGCGACCCAGCGGTTAGGCGGCGACAACTACGTCCTGTGGGGCGGCCGCGAGGGTTACGACACGTTGCTCAATACCGACCTCATGCGTGAGCGCGATCAACTTGCCCGTTTTCTGCATATGGTCGTGGACCATGCGCACAAGATCGGCTTTAAAGGCTCGCTGCTGATCGAACCCAAGCCGCAGGAACCGACCAAGCATCAATACGATTACGATGTCGCAACCGTACACGGTTTCCTGCTGCAACACGGGTTGGAGAAAGAGATCCGGGTAAACATCGAGGCCAATCACGCAACGCTCGCGGGTCACTCGTTTCATCACGAGATCGCCACGGCCTATGCGCTGGGTATTTTCGGCAGCGTCGACGCGAATCGCGGCGACCCGCAAAACGGCTGGGATACCGACCAGTTCCCAAATAGTGTGGAAGAGTTGACGCTTGCCTTCTACGAAATTCTCAAACACGGCGGCTTCACCACGGGCGGCATGAACTTCGACTCGAAAGTGCGGCGCCAGAGTGTCGATCCGGAAGATCTGTTCTACGGCCACATCGGTGCAATCGATAACCTCGCGCTCGCCGTCGAGCGCGCGGCGGTGCTGATCGAAAACGACCGCCTCGATCAATTCAAGCGTCAACGCTATGCGGGTTGGGACGCAGACTTTGGACGCAAGATCCTGTCCGGCGACTATTCGCTCTCCACGCTGGCAACGGATGCGCTCGCGCGCGGTCTGAACCCGCAGCATGCAAGCGGCCACCAGGAGCTCATGGAAAACATCGTGAATCAGGCTATTTACAGCGGACGCTGACGAGTATTGCAGGAAGCAGTGCATGAGTAGGTAGCAGCACCACATAAAAATCGCGCTGCCACGTCGACCGCGCGAAACAGGAAGCTTTGGGTTGTCGCTTGTCCGGTCCTGCGGCTCGCAGCGCAGGCCGCCCATCCGGTATTCCGGCTATCAGAAGAAGGAGACAGACATGAAATTCGCAACACGTCGTAGTGTATTGAGTTCGCTCGTGTGTGGAGCGGTGCTCGCCAGCCTCTCGCTTGCCGCGCCGCTCGCGCATGCAAGCAAGGATCATCCGGAAATTGGCTTCTGTATCGACGATCTGCGCGTGGAGCGCTGGTCGCGCGATCGTGACTATTTCGTCGCCGCGGCAGAGAAGCTCGGCGCGAAAGTATCGGTGCAATCCGCCGACGCGAGCGAAGAGCGGCAGATCTCGCAGATCGAAAACCTGATCTCGCGCGGCGTGGATGTCATCGTGATCGTGCCGTTCAATTCGAAGACACTCGGCAATGTGGTGGCCGAAGCGAAGAAAGCGGGCATCAAGGTCGTCTCGTATGACCGCCTGATTCTAGACGCCGACGTAGATGCCTATATCTCGTTCGATAACGAGAAAGTGGGCGAATTGCAGGCGCAAGGCGTCTACAACGCGCAACCCAAGGGCAACTACTTCCTGCTCGGCGGCGCGCCAACCGACAACAACGCCAAGATGCTGCGTGAAGGCCAGCTAAAAATCCTGAAGCCCGCTATGGACAAGGGCGACATTAAAGTGGTCGGTCAGCAGTGGGTGCCGGAATGGAGCGCATCCACGGCGCTGCGTATTGTCGAAGATGCGCTGACGGCGAACAACAACAAGATCGACGCGATCGTCGCCTCGAACGACGGCACAGCGGGCGGCGCGATCCAGGCGCTCGCCGCGCAGCACCTGGCGGGCAAGGTGCCGGTTTCGGGCCAGGACGCCGACCTTGCGGCGGTCAAGCGTGTGATTGCCGGTACGCAGACCATGACCGTCTACAAGCCGTTGAAACTGATTGCGAGCGAAGCGGCCAAGCTCTCCGTGGCACTTGCGAAGGGCCAGAAGCCCGGCTATAACGCGCAATACGACAACGGCAAGAAGAAGGTCGACACGGTGCTCCTGCAACCCACGCTGCTTACCAAGACCAATGTCGACGTAGTCGTCAAGGACGGCTTCTACACCCAGGCCCAGCTCGCGAGCCAATGAGCGTAACGTGTGCGCGGCGTACGCCGATGCGTGTCATGCGTGTCGGCGCCGTCGCGCGCCTTATAGCGAGGCATAGCGAATGACGCAACCTCTCATGACGATGCGCGGCATCGTCAAGACGTTTTCCGGCGTGAAGGCGCTCGACGGCATCGACCTCACGATCGCACCGGGCGAGTGCGTGGGCCTGTGCGGCGAGAACGGCGCGGGCAAATCCACGCTGATGAAAGTACTCTCCGGCGTGTATCCGTGGGGCACCTGGGATGGCGAGATCATCTGGGAAGGCGCGCCGTTGAAAGCCGCCAGTGTGCGTGACACCGAACGCGCCGGCATCATCATCATTCACCAGGAGTTGATGCTGGTGCCGGAATTGTCGGTGGCGGAGAACATCTTTCTCGGCAATGAAATCACGCTGCCTGGCGGGCGCATGAATTACGCCGCGATGTATCAGCGCGCCGATGAGCTGCTGCGCGAACTCGGCATTAGCGGAATCAATGCCGCGCAGCCGGTGATGAACTACGGCGGCGGCCATCAGCAGCTGATCGAGATTGCCAAGGCGCTGAACAAGCGCGCAAAGCTGCTGATTCTCGATGAACCGTCCTCTTCGTTGACGGCATCCGAGATCAGCATTCTGCTCGACATCGTGCGTGATCTGAAGCGGCGCGGCGTGGCCTGCGTGTATATCTCGCACAAGCTCGACGAAGTGGCGGCTGTATGCGACACCATCAGCGTGATTCGCGACGGCCGTCATGTCGCGACCGAGCCGATGCGCGCGCTTACGACCGACCGCATCATTTCGCTAATGGTGGGCCGCGAGATCAAGAACCTGTTTCCGCGCGAGCCGCATCCAATCGGCGACGTGATCTTCGAAGCGCGGCACGTCACCTGTTTCGATGTGACCAATCCGCGTCGCAAGCGTGTGAACGATGTGTCGTTCGCGCTGCGGCGTGGTGAGATTCTCGGCGTGGCCGGCCTGGTCGGCGCGGGGCGCACGGAGTTGATGCAGGCGATCTTCGGGGCGTATCCGGGTGTGAGCGAGGCAACCGTGGTGATGGAGGGCAAGCCGCTCAAGATTCGCGCACCTGTGGACGCGATTCGCGCCGGCATCGGCATGGTGCCGGAAGATCGCAAACGCCACGGCATCGTGCCGGGGCTGAGCGTCGGCCACAACATCACGCTGGCGGTGTTGGGGCGCTTCGCGTCGGCTGGCCGGATCGACTCCGCAGCCGAACTCGATACGATTCACACGGAGATGAAGCGGCTCTCGGTACGCGCCGCGCATCCCATGCTATCGATTGCGAGTCTGTCGGGCGGCAATCAGCAGAAGGCCGTGCTGACACGCATGCTGCTGACCAATCCGAAAGTGCTGATTCTCGACGAACCCACGCGCGGCGTGGACGTCGGCGCGAAATACGAAATCTACAAACTGATTTTTCAGCTGGCGCAGCGCGGCATGTCGATCGTGATGGTGTCCTCCGAATTGCCCGAAGTGCTCGGTATCAGCGATCGCGTGCTGGTGATCGGCGAAGGCGAGTTGCGAGGCGATTTCGTCAACGACGGTCTCACGCAAGAGGACATTCTCAGTGCCGCGATCCGTCCCGTGCAGCGATCCCCGAACCCAACCGTAGCGAGTGCCGCATGACGCCCGACGTTACTTCCCAACGCGCCGATGAAGCCCTGCCGCGAGGCGCATTCGGCGGTCCGCAGCGCCTTCAGCAACTGTTTGCGCGCTACAAGATTCTCGCGCTGCTGATCGCCGTGGCCGCGATCTGGATTTTCTTTTCGGTGCTGACGCACGGCGCTTTCGTTACGCCGCGCAATCTGTCGAACCTGCTGCGGCAGATGTCGATTACCGGCATGCTCGCGTGCGGCATGGTGTTCGTGATCATTGCCGGCGAGATCGATCTGTCGGTCGGGTCGCTACTCGGTTTGCTCGGCGGCGTGGCGGCGATACTCGACGTCAACCGGCACTGGCCGCTCGCCGTCACGTTACCCGTGGTGATGTTGCTCGGCGTGCTGATCGGCATGTTCAACGGATGGTGGTCGACTTACCGGCGCGTGCCGTCGTTCATTGTCGGGCTCGGCGGCATGCTGGCGTATCGCGGCATTCTGCTCGGCGTGACAGGCGGCTCGACGATTGCGCCGGTGTCGGACGGCTTCGTGTTCGTCGGGCAAGGATATCTGCCGAGGCTCGCGGGCGATACGCTTGCCGTGGTGCTGTTTGTGCTGCTGGCATTTCTGACGATACGGCAGCGGCGAAACCGCGAGCGTTATCAGTTGCGTGTGGTGCCGGTTTGGCAGGACGTCGTGAAAGTGGTGGGCGCGGGCGTGATTCTCGCCGGCTTTGTCGCTACGCTCGACCGTTACGGCGGTATTCCGGTGCCGGTCCTGTTGCTGCTCGCGCTGCTGGGTATCTTTACGTGGATCGCCACGCAGACGGTGTTCGGGCGGCGCATCTATGCGGTTGGTTCGAACCTCGAAGCGACGCGACTCTCGGGCGTCAACACCAACCGCGTGAAACTGGCGATTTTCGCGCTGATGGGGCTGATGTGCGCGTTCGGCGGCATCGTCAATACGGCGCGGCTTGCTGCCGGGTCGCCTTCGGCCGGATCGATGGGCGAGCTCGATGCTATTGCGGCTTGCTTTATCGGTGGGACGTCGATGCGCGGTGGTTCCGGCACGGTCTACGGTGCGTTGATCGGCGCACTGGTCATGGCGAGCCTCGATAACGGCATGTCGATGCTCGATGTCGATGCTTACTGGCAGATGATCGTGAAGGGCAGCATTCTCGTGCTGGCCGTGTGGATCGATGTGGTGTCGGGGTCGAACCGGCGGTGAAATGGAACAAGGGAGAGGTGCGGCGGCTATATCGGTCCGGTACGGCACCAATCCGTCAGAGCCTCCCTCATTTCTTCGACAACGGTGTTCCACTCTCCGAGTTCGCGCTGGCGGAATAGCCGCATTGATGGATACCAGGGGCTATCTGTTCTGCCGGTCAGCCAGCGCAACTCCGAATACGCGGGCAAGAGTACCCAGACAGGAAGGTTCGCCGCGCCGGCAAGATGTGCGACGGCCGTATCAACGGTGATGAGCAGGTCAAGCGTTTCAAGTATGGCGAGCGTATCGGCGAAGTCTTCGATGACTGGTCCGAGCGTGTGCAAATCGAACTTGCCCGCCAGACGTTCGCTGTCGCGTTCATGCTCGCCTTTCTGTAATGAAAACCATGTCGTCCCCGGATGCTCCAATAGAGGTTTCAGCGCTTCCATACTAATCGACCGGAATCGATCCAGAGCAGTGTGGGCGCCGCCTGCCCACACTACGCCGATTCTCGCGGTTTTCTTATACGCAGTTGACGGTGAAGCTGCATTGATCCTTGACCGCCATTGGTCAACATGAAGCGGCGATGCCGAGATGTATGGCATGGCAACAGGGAGCATTGGCAGGTCGAGCTTCATATGCTCCGGCATCCTTAGCATATGGCTCCAGTAGTCGTAAGGACCGGCCGGTAATTTTGTAAACACCGATCGTACGCCGGTCATGCTGGCCGCAATTCTGGCGACGGGTTGGCTGACCAGTACATCGACAACTGCGCCTTGCTGATGCAGCCACTCGGCAAACCGGATGAACTGGATTTCGTCACCACGTCCTTGCTCGCCGACGAGCAGGAAACTAGACCCGGAAACCGGTTCGCCGTTCCACACCGGAAAATCCGGAAAAACCAACGTGGCACGCGCGAGCGGCATGGCGTAAGTCATATTGCGACGCGCCCATCCGCTCTTGAAGTCGCCCTGACTCAGTTCGAGGCATGCAAGCTGACACTGCATGACTGGATCGTCGGGCGCGAGCCGTACCGCTTCGCTGCTGTAGACCAACGCTTCTGCAACTCTGCCGCGTACGCTCAGGGCATGGGCGGCATAGTGGTGCAGCGCGACGCGTTGCGGATCCATCCTGATTGCCTGGCGGGCGACATTCAGCATGTTGGCGAAGCTGTCCACTCTGTATAGCGCGAGACACAGCGCCTGCAATGCTTCAGGATTGTCCGCTTCCCGTTTGCTGATCTGTGCGACCGCTTCGTTTACCCGCACCGTTCGATTGGCTTTGGCTAGCGCATGGATCAGATCGAACCCGTCTTGCAGGGAAGATGAATCGAGCGCCCAGGCAGATAGCCAATAATCGGCGGCGTCATCGGTTTCCCCGAGTTCGGCACTCAAACGCGCGATGGCACGTATCGCATGATGAAGGTCCGGCTCTATGGAGAGAGCCTTTTTGTATTGCACTTTCGCATCAGCAAGGCGGCCGCTGAGTCGCAGGCAATCCGCGAGATTGCGATGCAACGTTGCGGTGCTTCCAGAGAGGCCGAGCGCACGACGGTAGAAGGCTTCCGAACGTATGTATTCGCCCTTTATCGCGGCAATCAGGCCCGCGTGTTCCCACAGATCGGCACGTGCCGGATCGGCGTTTAGAGCACGCTCCAGATAAGTATCTGCTTCGGCGATTTTTTTCAGGTGCACGCACACCAGTCCCATACGATGCAGGGCATGGACGTTGAGCGGGCTTAGGGCCAATGCGCGTTGATAGCCGCTTTCCGCATCCCTCATGCGTAAGGCGGAATAGTCGGCGTCCGCGCGAGCAATCAGGGCGTCGATGTCGACGACGTAGGAATGATGGGCGGTGGCGTCAGGCATTTTCAAAGATAACCAGCTTCGCTTATGCGTGAAGTTGTGCATCTGCGCGGCGTAAGAGCGACGCAGATGCATTTCGCCAACACAAGCCTCAAGGTGTATAGGTGGCGTAAAGCACGTCGTCGTTGAGATTTGTATTTGGGCTCACTATGACGTAATAAGTGCCTGCTGCCGGGCTCGACATGATGCATTGGGCGCCACTGCCTGAAGCGAATGCTCTCACGCAAGGCGCGTTTACCGTAGTGGGCGAACCGGCCCTGAGATACAGAAGCGGTGTCACTCAACCCGCTTCCGCTACACGCGGACAGAGCCAGCGCTGTACCCATTCGTAATACGAGGGTATTCGTTTGTAAAAGTGAGAGGCAGCGGAAAGCGCTGCTTTATGTGAGCGAAAATCTACCTTGGATGTCAGGAATGGCGACGCGCCAATTGCGACATCTCCGGCCATGCCAACAAACCGTCCCAACAAACCGTCCCCACCGCATTTAATGAAACACCCCGCGACTTCCCCCCATTCCCACCTTCCCCCGCATCTCCCGCCCCGCGCCGTCCTGACCTGAACGCAAGCATTTAAGTCTCACATCGGCTCGCCCGTCTTATTACTATTCCGAGGAACAACGCCAAGGCGCCGACCGCGCTTTCATAGCTTCACAGCCAGCGTGCGAGCTGATCGAGCCATGTCATGTTAAAGCGCAGAACCTTCCTGCTCGGCGGCGCCGGCGCTGTCGGCGCGCTGCTGGTCGGGTGGTCGGTGCTGCCGCCTGGGCAGCGTTTGACCACGTCCATGCCGCTGCCGGCGCAAGGCACACAGGTGGCGCTCAACGGCTGGGTCAAGATCGCCGCCGACAACAGCGTGACGATCATGATGTGCAAGGCGGAAATGGGCCAGGGCATCCACACGGGCCTCGCCATGCTGCTCGCCGAAGAACTCGACGCCGACTGGTCGCAAGTGCGGGTCGAAGACTCGCCCATCGACAGGATCTACAACAGCGTGCAGAACATCATCGACGACCTGCCGTTTCGCCCCGACGACGACAGCGCCATCAAGCGCGCCACCGTCTGGATGACCCGCAAGGTGGTGAGCGAAGCCGGCACGATGATGACGGGCGGCTCATCGAGCATCAACGATCTCTGGACGCCGATGCGCGAAGCCGGCGCTTCCGCCCGCGCCATGCTGATCGGCGCGGCGGCCGCGCAATGGAAAGTGCCGGCCGGTGAATGCCGCGCGGAAGGCGGCCACGTGCTGCACCCGTCGGGACACAAGGCAAGCTTCGGCGAATTGTCGTCGATGGCCGCTCAGCAACCGCTGCCGCGCCAGGTGGCGTTGAAAGATCCCGCCGGCTTCAAGCTGATCGGCAAACCGCTACGCCGTATCGAAGCGGCGTCGAAGATCAACGGCACGGCGCGCTTCGGTATCGACGCGCTTCCCGACGGCCTGCTCTATGCGAGCGTCGTCATGTGCCCGACGCTGGGCGGTTCGGTCGCCAGGTTCGATGCAACGGCCGCCGGGAAAATGCCGGGCTTCATCAAGGCCTTCGCCGTCGCGCCGTATAACGGCGGCACGGGTGGCGTCGCGGTGATCGCGGACAACCCGTTTCGCGCGATGAACGCGGTCACCGCCGTGGAGGTGGACTGGCATGACGGCCCGGCGGCGAAGCTGTCGAACGCGGACGTGGACCGCCATCTCGCGCAAGCACTGGACGATGGCGACGGCCACGCCTACTACCGTCTGGGCGACGTAGACGCCGCGTTGAGCCGCGCGGCGCGTACCGTCAGCGCGGAATATCGCGCGCCGTATCTCGCGCACGGCGCGGTCGAGCCGCCCAACTGCACCGTACAGGTCACGGACGGCTCGGCCGCGGTCTGGGTTTCCACGCAAATGCCCGCGCTCGCGCGGCATCACGTGGCGAAGGTGCTGGATCTCGACGCCGACAAGGTTGACGTGCAAACGCTTCTGTTAGGCGGCGCGTTCGGGCGGCGCCTGGAACTCGATTTCATCGCCCAGGCCGCGGCGATTGCGCGCGAGGGCGGCGGCCGTCCGGTGCAAACCATCTGGTCGCGGGCCCAGGACTTTACTCACGATTTCTATCGTCCCGCGTGCGTGTCGCGGCTGAAGGCCGGTTTCGACAACGACGGCAAACTGGTGGCGTGGCAGGCCACGTCGGCCAGTCAGGCGATCGTGCCGGAATCTCTCGCGCGCTATTACGGCGTGCCGCGCATTCCGATCGACAAGACCACCTGCGAAGGCGCCTTCGATCAGCCCTACGAATGGCCCGCCGCGCGCGTGGCGCACAAGATTGTCGAATTGCCGGTGCCGGTCGGCTTCTGGCGCTCGGTGGGTCATTCGCATCAGGCGTTTTTCACCGAGGGTTTCACCGACGAACTCGCCGTGGCCGCCGGCCAGGATCCGATTGCGTTTCGCGCCGCGCTGCTCGCGCAGCATCCGCGACATCTGGCGGTGTTAAGGCGGGTTGCGGTTTTGTCGGACTGGGGGCATCCGTTGACGCATGCCGCCGACGGCGCGCCGCGCGCGCGTGGCGTTGCGTTGCACGAGGCGTTCGGCAGCGTGGTCGCGCAGGTGGCGGAGGTGTCGATCGGGCCGGATAAGGGGATTCGCGTGCATCGGGTGGTCTGCGTGATCGATTGCGGCATGCCGGTCAATCCGAATCTGATCCGTCAGCAGATGGAAAGCGCGATCGTGTTCGGTCTCTCCACCGCGTTGCAGGACGAAATCTCCCTCGTCAACGGTCAGGTGCAGCAAAAGAACTTTGTGGATTTCCCGGTCGTGCGGATCAACGATTGCCCGGTGATCGACACGGACATCATGCCGAGCCAGATGCATCCGCAAGGCGTGGGCGAGCCGGGCGTGCCGCCGGTCGCGCCGGCGGTGGCGAATGCCGTGTTCGCGTTGACGGGCCAGCGCTTGCGCTCACTGCCGTTGAAGCTCGCGTGACGCGCAGCGAATCCGAAAACGCAGCGACGAAGAAACTAGAGGAGACGGGCGATGGGATCACTGAACATCAACGGCCGCGCGGTGGCGGTGCAAGCCGACCCGGATATGCCGCTTCTGTGGGTGCTGCGTTGTGAACTCGGCATGACGGGCACCAAGTTCGGCTGCGGGCTGGGGATTTGTGGCGCGTGCATGATTCATGTGGACGGCGAAGCGAGCTTCGCGTGCCAGACGCTCATGTCGAGTCTGCATACACAGAAGATTACGACTATCGAAGGCTTGCAGGGCGCCGAAGCACAGGCACTGAAGGCGGCGTGGATCGATCTCGACGTGGTGCAGTGCGGCTATTGCCAGAGCGCGCAACTCATGGCGGCCTGTGCGCTGCTCAAGCACAATCCCAAACCCACCGACGCCGACATCGACACGGCAATGTGTCATATCGTGTGCCGTTGCGGCACCTATCCACGGGTCCGGGCGGCGATTCATCAGGCGGCGGCAAAGCGTCGGTCAGCGTAGCGCTGCCGACGCTTTTTTCGCGCTAAAGCGCTAACGCGCCGACGCAGGAAGCCGCTGCGCGAGGGTTCAACCCGCCAGCATTTCCACCACGGCGACGACCGCCGTGTAAATGCCGATGCATCCGCCCAGCGCTGCTGCGCTTTTCATGAATTGCGACATACGTATCCCCGTAATGAGTGGTCGATGGAACGTATTTAACCCGAAATGAAAGGTAAAAGAAAGATATTCAAAAATAATTCGTAAACTTGAGAGCGGAACAATAAACCGTATGGATAGGGCATGTGCTTGTGCCCTCGCGGCGGCGGTCCCGCAAGCGGCCTTGCAAGCGCGCCTCGACCCGAAGCTAGCTTCACACGCTCAAAATCAGAAGCCGCATCAAGGCGCTTTTGCCGAAGCCGCTGCGGCGGTCGGCGCCGCTTTGACCGGCATTGCGGCGGCTGCGGGCGCCGGACTGCCGGACGCATTCGGCGGATCCATTTCCCACCCGCCGCCCAGCGCGAGGAACAGGTTGACCTGATCGATCGCCACCTGGCCTTCCGCGGCGGCCGCCTGAGATTTCGTCGAAGTGAGCGTGCGCGTCGCATCCAGATCCGAAATAAACGACTCACGCCCCGCGAGATACAGCCGATGCGTTTCATCCGCGGACGCGGCTGCCGACTTCACGGCGGCGCGCAAAGCGTCGGCGCGGGCGTAGTCCGACGCATAAGTTGCCAGACTGGTTTCGGTCTCGCGCAACGCGGTCAGCACCACGCCGTCGAACTTCGCCAGAGCCACCTGGCTCGACGCCTGGGCCTCGCCCACCCGGCCACGCGCGCCGTTCGCCGGGAAGGTCCAGCTGATCAGCGGGCCGAAGCCCCAGCGCGCCGTGGGCGAGGTGCCCAGGTCTTCGAGGATCCCGGTCAAGCCGGCCGAGGCGCCGATGCTCACCGTCGGATACAGCGCCCCGGTGGCCACGCCAATGCGCGCCGTGGACGCCGCCAGTTGACGCTCGGCTTCGCGCACATCCGGGCGGCGCTTGAGCAGCGCGGCGCCGTCGCCGATCGGAATCGGCTGGCGGATTTGCGGCAGCGTGTCGCACGCGAGCACGGCCGGCGGCAAGTCGGATGGCGCGCGGGCGAGCAGCGCGGCGAGCCGGTACTGGGCAATCTTGCGGCGTGCCGTATAGCGCGGAATATCCGCCGACAGCGTATCGACCTGGGTCTGCCCGCGCGTCACGTCGGGCTGATTACCGCGGCCCGCGTCACGCAGGCGGCGCGAGACGTCCACGCGCTGCTTCTGCAGGGAGAGCGACTGTTGCGCGATTCTGAGCTCATCGGCTGCCGAACATTGCTCGACGTATGAGCGCACCACGTCCGCCACCACGGTGATCCGCGCGAGATCGGCCGCGGCCTGCACGGACTCGCTGTCTGCCTGCGCCGCTTCCACGCCGCGCCGCAGCTTGCCGAACAGATCGATTTCATACGAGACGCTGATGCCGATGTCGCCTTCATTGGCGACCGGCAGTTTCTCGGTGAGCAGGTATTGCTCGGCGGATTCCTGCGCGCGTTCGATCAGCGCCGAAGTCTTGCCGGAGAAACCACCTTGCGCCTGCGCGACGCCGAGCGCTTCGCGCGAGCGCGCGAGGTTCGCCGCCGCGACGCGCAAGTCGGTGTTCGATTGCAGCGCCTCGTCGACGAGTCCGTTCAGCACCGGATCGTCGTACAGCTTCCACCATACGGGCGGCACGTTGCGACGCGTGGTCAGGGCCGCGTCGGCGCCTTCGATCGGCGTATTGGCTAGCGGCGCGTTGACGAGCGCCTGTTGCGGCAACGCATAGTTGGGGCCGACGTTCATGCAGCCGTCGAGCGCGGCGGCCAGCGGTAATAGTGGCAGCAGCGGCAATAAGGGCAGGGCGCGCGACAGCTTCATTGCGACGCGCCCGAGATCACCGCGGCCGAAGCAGCCGGAACAGTGGACGTAGCCAAGGTCGAAGAAGAAGCGGACGCACCCACCGCACCCACCGCACCCACCGCATCCGCACCCGGCCGCGTCTTACCCCCCGGCGCAAGATCGCGCACCGACACCGTCGCGGTGCGTCCCGCGATCATGCGGAAATCGGCGGGCACTTCGTCGAGCGCCACGCGCACCGGAATCCGTTGCGCGAGCCGCACCCAGCTGAACGCCGGGTTCACGTTTGGCAGCAGATTCGTGCCCTGCGAGCGGTCGCGATCCTCGATACCGGCGACAATGCTCTGCACGTGTCCGCGCAGCACGTCCGGCTCGCCCATCACCTTGATATCCACCGGTTGGCCGATGCCGATGCCGCGCAGCTTGGTCTCCTCGAAATAACCGTCGACGCGGAACGAATGCATGTCCACCACCGAGACCACCGCCCGCCCCGCCGCGACGAATTCGCCGGCGCGCGGCGCGCGGTCGTTCAGATAACCGTCGACCGGACTCACGATCGTGGCGCGTTGCAGATTCAGCTTCGCGGTATCGATCGCAACGTTTGCATCAGCAAGCGCGGCTTCGCCCTGTTCGACGCGCGAGCGGCTTTCTTCGGACACCTCCGCCGCCACCAGGTTGCCGAGCTTGCGATTGCGCGCGTCTTCGCGGCGCGCCTGATCGAGCGTGGCGCGGCGTTGTTGCGCGGTGGCCTGCGCCTGGCGCAGCGCGAGCGTATAGCGCGCCTGATCGATCACGAACAGCACCTGGCCTTGCCTGACCTGCTGGTTGTCCACCACTTCGACCGACGAGATCAGCCCCGAGATGTCCGGCGCCACCTGGATCACGTCGGCGCGTACGTGTCCGTCGCGAGTCCACGGGGCGAACATGTAGTAGTCGACCAGTTTCCACAGCACCAGAGCCGCGGCCACGACGACGATCAGGGTGAGCAGAATCTGCCCGACGGAGAACCAGGTTTTTTTCACGTTATTAGTCTGTGCGAAACGACAACGACAAGGCCCAGCACCAGCACATAGATGCCGAGATCGAAGATGGAGCGATGCCAGACGAAGCGGTAAAAGCCGACGCGCGCAAGCACCGTGCGGATCGCCAGGTTGACCAGATACGCGATCAACATCAGCACGAGCACGGCCGGCACGAACACGCCGAAGATATCGATTTCACCGATCATCGCGGAGAGTGGAAAGAGGTGGAGACGGTCGGAAACCGGTGACGGGCGGCGTGCATCACGCGGCAGCCTCCGGCTCGGGCGGCGTCGGTATTATCAAGGTGGCCGGAAACAGCGCCAGACGCAAGCCGACCAGCGCGTGCAGCGCGTCACGCAACTGCCGCGCCGACGTTTGCGAGGTCGCGCTCGGCGCGCCGGCGTTGGCGAGCCCCTGCACCGTTACGCGCGCCACGGCGGCGTCGATCGACGACATCAGGCTGTCCGGCACCGGCTCGCGCTTGCGGCGCGCAACACAGCTTTCGTAGTATCGACGCACGTCGTCGAGCACGTGGTCGATCGCGGCCGGCGCTTCGCCGCCGAGCTTGCGGGTCAGGCGGCGCAGATCGAGCGCGTTGAAGGCAATGCGCAGATCACGAAAACTCTCGATCGACGGATGGCGATGGTCGTCGGTGGCGGCGAGGCGCGGGATCAACTGCATCAGCCGGTCCACCATGCGCGCGGCGAGATTGCGCGGATCGTCGATTGGCCGTGTCGACGCCGTGAGCGCCACGTCGGCCCAGCTCGACCGCAACAGGCGGGCCGCCGCGAGTTCGGCGCCGAACGGCCGCGTCACGCGAGTCCACACGTACGCGTAGAGCAGCCCGGCGAGGCCCGCGAGATTGCTGTTCAGGAACACGAAGAAGTTGGCGTCGTAAGCGTCCTGAATGCTGATAAAAGTAGCCGTGTTCACCGCGACCAGCACGGTGGCCAGGTTGAACTGCGGGCGCGGAATCAGCGTGCCGACGAAGATGAACGGCGCGGCGAACATGACGACCAGCATGGGAAAGTCATGCACGTGCGGCAGCACGGCGAACAGGTAGACGCCCGCCGCCACCACGCTGATCGCGGTGGCCACGAAGAAGCGGAACACGAACGGCGCGGGCTCGTCGAGCGCCGCGAAGAAACAGCATGCCACGGCCGCGAGCGTCACCGCGCTGGCGCCGTCGTTCCAGCCCGAGCCGATCCACAGACTGCACGCGAGAACCACGGCGGCCGCGGCCGAACCGGTCGAGAACAGCATGATGCCGTGATCGTAGAAGCGCTCGGTGCCGCCCAGCCGCCAATGGCGAAAGCGCGGGCGCCACGAGCCTTCTTCGCGCGTGATGATGATGCGCAGCGAGCGGCAGTCCTGCCAGACGTCGATCACCTGCTTCATTCGCCACAACGCGTTCGAGAGCAGCGCGCCGTCCCAGCTCGCCAGCGCCGACGGCGGCGGCTGCAGCGCCGCGATGCGCTCGCGCAAGGCGTCTGCCGTCGGGTCGGGATGATAGCCTTCGCTCACGGCGGGCATCGGCTCATTGAACCACTCGATGAGATCGGCGAGCAGGCTTTCCAGCCCTTCAGGCCACGTCTGGCGGCTGCTGTTGTAGAGCGCGATCAGCGGATCGGCGAGCGCCGACATGATCGGCAGCAGCAACTGCTGGCGCCCGCGCAACTCATGCGCGCGCGCCAGCACGTCGGGGCGCGTGTGATCGTAGGCAAGCTGGCTCAGCAGCAGTTCCAGCCCGTTGATGGTCGCCGCGATTCGCTGCCGGGCGCCCGACACCGCCGAGCCGGCAATGCGGCCGGACAGCGTTTCGGTGGCATAGAACGCGGCGTCGCGAAACCATGCGTCGGTCCGCTCGATGATGGTGGGCGCAAGCCGGCTCGGAAACAGCGCGCTGCCGACAATGCTCGCGCACACGATGCCAAGCGTGATCTCCTCGGTGCGGCTGACAGCGAGATCGAACACGCCGGTTGGATTGGTCACCGAAGGTAGCGCGATGATCGGCATCGTATAGCCGGCCAGCAGGAACACGTAACTGCGCGCGGTGCGGTCGGACACTGCGAGATACAGCAGCGTGCCGGTCCACAACGCGACGATCACGCTGAACAGATACGGCGATTCGACGAACGGCGGCACCAGCAGCACCGCCGCCGAGGCGCCGAGCATGGTGCCGAGCGCACGGTACAACGCCTTGGAGCGGGTCGCGCCGACAAACGGATTCGACACGATGTAGACGGTCGCCATTGCCCAATACGGGCGCGGCAGTTCGAGCGCGAGACCGATGTAGAGCGCGGTCATCGCCGCGGCAAAAGTCTTGACCGAGAACAGCCAGTCGCGAAGGGAAGGGTAGACCATAAACCGTTACGCCGGATCGCCGGTCTCGTGCGGCGCGGCGGGCTCTGCCTTGCCTTTGTGCGACCTGTTCTCTCTGGCTGCCTGGCGGAGTTGGCCGCCGGTTTGCGCCGCTTCGCCCGCGGTGCGTTGATCGGCCCGGCTACCTTCTTCGGCGCCTGGCTCGCTGCTCTGACCGGCCGGTTCGGCGGTTTCTCCCGTGAAAGCGGCCAGCACGCGCAAGGTCGCTTCGAGATCGCTGCGCGAGACGTCTTTCAATGCCTGCGCGCGCAGCGTGACCAGTTCTTCTTCCATTTTCGCGGTGACGGCGCGGCCTTCTTCGGTGAGCACCACGGTTTTTGCACGCCGGTCTTCGGGGTCTTCGTCGCGGCGCATCAGCCCCGCAGCGCACAGTTGATCGAGCAGCCGCACGAGCGAGGGCCCCTCGATTCCAATGTGATCGGCTAACGTGACCTGGCGCACCGCCGAGCCGAGCCGGCTGGCGGTCAGCAGCGGCGTGGCGCATGCTTCGGAAACATTGAAGGCGGCCAGCACGCCGTGGCTCGTGCGCCGCCACTTTCGGGCAGCGACGACCAGCGTGCTGCTGACGGTGCGGCGCAAGGTATCCAGATTCGGCATGGCCGCTATTGTATTTGCAAAAACTTCGTTAGCAAACTATTGAATCGAAGTTTTTATCGCGCCGCGCTCATCCATCAAAACGCGCTCACGCTGCGAGCCCAAGCCTCACCGTACGTGCCAGGTCATCGAGCTGAAACGGTTTGCGCAGGATCGTGCAGCGCTTCACCGCCAGTCCGGAAATATCCACGTCCGCATAGCCGGTTGCGAGGATCACCGGTAGATCCTCGCGCAGTTTGCGCGCCTCCGCGATCACGTCGATCCCGTTCATGCCGGGCATGGCGAAGTCCACCATCAGCAGGTCCGGTTTGTCGTCCTGCAAACGGTTCAGTCCGGCGCGTCCGTCGGCGGCTTCGGTCACGGTGTAGCCGAGCATTCTTAGCGACTCGACGAGCATGGCGCGCACCTCGCCGTCGTCTTCGACCACCAGCACGCGTTTTTCGCCGACCGCGTTCGCTTCCGCATTCGACGTCGCTTCGGCTTGCGGCACCACGCGTTCGCGCAACGGTAGCCAGATCTCGACGGTGGTGCCCACGCCTTCCTCGCTGAAGAGACGCGCGGTGCCGCCGGCCTGCGTCGCGATCCCGTAGACCTGGCTCAGGCCGAGTCCGGTTCCCTTGCCGATCGGCTTGGTGGTGAAGAACGGATCGAACACGCGCGACACGACTTCGGGCGGCACGCCCGAACCGGTATCGGCGACTTCGATCACCACATAGGGGCCGGCTTCGAGCGTCTGATCCGGCGCTTCGCGCTCTTTCACGCGAATCCCGAGCTGGCCGCCGGCCGGCATGGCGTCGCGCGCGTTGATGGCGAGATTGAGGATGGCCAGTTCGAGCTGATTGGCGTCGGCTTCGGTCCACAGCTCCGCGCCGTCGAACTCGTTGGTGTAGCGAATGCTCGAACCGAGCGATACCGTGATGATGTCGCGCATGCCTTGCAGCAACGTCACCACGTCGACCGCTTTCAGGTCGAGGTTGCTGTTGCGCGAGAAAGTGAGCAACTGTCCTGTCAGTTTCGCGCCGCGTTCGGTCGCGCGTTTGACGGTGGCGGCCATGCCGCGAAGGCGCTCGTCGCTGCTCACGCGAGCGATCAGCTCCGCGTTGACCATGATGACGTTCAGCAGATTGTTGAAGTCGTGCGCGATGCCGCCGGTGAGTTGCCCGAGCGCTTCCATTTTCTGCGATTGCACCAGCACGGCCTGCACTTTGGCGCGCTCGTGAATCTCCATCATCAGCCGGTTGTTGGCGGAAGCAAGCTCGTGGGTGCGCTCTGCAATGCGGCTCTCCAGCGAGTCGTTCAATTGCACCAGCGCATCCTGCGCCTGGATCCGTTCGGCGAGATGGCGGCGCGTCTCGTATTGGCGCGCCCGTGCCCGTAATGACGACGCCACCGCGCGCCGCAGCGTTTCCGAATTCAGCGGACGTTCGAGTACGACCACGTTGCCGAGCCGCTCGAGCACTTCCAGCCCGCGCTCCGAGCGATGTCCGACGCGCGGCGCGGCGAGCAGCGTGAACGGGAAGTCGGACCATGCCGGCTGCTGTTCGAGCCAGTTGAACAGGCGCATTGCATGGTCGCCCGCCAGCGCTTCTTCGGCAATCAGCGCGGCGCCGGCGCCGGCATCCAGCGCGGTGGTGAGCGCGTCGGCATCGTGGCATGCCACGCACATGCGGTCGTCTTTGCGCAGTACTTCTGCGATCACATCGGCGTCGCGGCCAAACGGCGCGAGGATAAGAACGCGTTGTTCCATAACCTCACTTCCCGGGCGTTTCGATGACGCGGTTCGTCGCCCCCAGCAGGGCAGTGCTGCCACGATAAGCCGGCAGTCCGGAGAGTACGCCTTCGAAGTCGCGCAGCGCGTCGCCCACCTCAACGCCGTTCACGCCGAGACGGAACTGCCGTATCGAGCGTTCGTGGGCGTTGGCCCGGCTCTTCACGGCGGTGATGGCGGTGAGCACTTCGCCGTGGTGTTCGAAATAGCGGAACAGCACGACCACGTCGCTCAGATAGCTGATGTCGATATCGTTCTGCACCTCGCCGATAATGCCGTGCTGCCCCAGCACGAGCATCGTGACGATGCCTTGCTGGTTGAGATAGCCGAGCAGTTCGTGCATTTGCAGCAGCAGATAGCGCTCGCCGGGCATGGCCTGGAGGTAAGCGTTCAGACTGTCGATTGCGACGTACCTGACGCCCTTCTTTTCGACCGAACGGCGCACGTCGCTCGCGAACTCGCCCGGCGAGATTTCCGCCGGATCGATCTGGCGCAGCGTCAGCAAGCCGCTCTCGACGTGCGGCGCGAGATATATGCCGAGCGTCGCACAGCGGGTCATCAGGGTGGTGAGGGTTTCGTCGAACACGTAGTAGACACAACGCTCGCCGCGTTCCAGCGCCGCGATCAGGCACGACACCACCGTGGTGGTCTTGCCCACACCCGAGGGGCCGATCATCAGCGCGTTGGTGCCGGGGATCAGGCCGCCGCCGAGCAGCGCGTCGAGTCCCGCCGTGCCGGTGCTCACCACCTCGGTGCTGAAGTCCGCGTGATGCTCGGCCGCAACGAGACGCGGATAGACATGGATGCCGCCGGTGTCGAGCGTGAAGTCGTGGTAGCCCTCGCGGAACTTGATGCCGCGCATCTTGGCGACGCGTGCGCGGCGGCGGTTGCCGCCATAGTCGTGCACGAGGTTGTCGAGGCTGATCACGCCGTGCGCGATGCTGTGCAGCTGCACGTCGCCGGGGTCGGACGAATTGTCGTCGAGCAGCAGCACGGTGCATTCGCGGGTGGCGAAATAACGCTTGAGCGCGAGAATCTGCCGCCGGTAGCGCAGCGGGTTCTGCGACAGCAGCCTCAGTTCGGAGAGGCTGTCGAGCACGATGCGAGCGGGTTTGAGTTCGTCGACATGCTGGATCACGTTACGCACGGTCTCGCCGAGTTCGACTTCGGCCGGGTGCAGCACGGTCTGCTCGTATTGCGGGTCGAGGCCTTCGTCGGAAAGCAGTTCCAGAATCGTGAACCGGCTGATGTCCCAGCCATGACTTTCGGCCACCGCGATCAACTCCGGGCGGGTTTCGGACAGCGTGATATACAAGCCGCCCTGGCCTTCTTCGACACCCTTGAGTAAGAACTGCAAGGCCAGGGTAGTTTTACCTGTACCGGGCGCTCCTTCCACGAGGTACATGCGGTGCGGTGTGAGACCGCCTCCCAGGATGTCGTCGATTCCATCGATTCCTGAGGACAGGCGGGCCGGTGTGTCGGCGTCGTGTCGGTTTGACATGGCGTGATGTCGCGTGGCGTTTTGGCGTCAGTGAGAGGCTGAGGATGTGTCAGCCGGTACGCCGAGCACGCAATTTGTGTGCCCATTAGCGCTGGCGTTACAGGGCCGCGCGCGCCGTCACGAGCTGGATAAAGCGCGTGGCCGCGCTGTTGTGCAACGCCGTGGGATAGGCGAGGTGCAGCGGCGCGCTCAGTTTCGAGGGATTCGCAAGCGTGCAATACACCGTGCCCACCTGGTCATAACGCTGCATGGAGGCGGGCACCAGCGTCACGCCGAGACCCGCCGCAACCAGGTTGATGCCCGACACCATGCGCGGCACTTCCCGTGCGATTCGCGGGACGAAGCCGGCCTGGCGGCACGCCGCGAGGATATCGGCATACATGCCGGGCGCGCCCGGGCGGCGGACCAGAATGAAGTCTTCGTGCGCCAGCGCCTTGAGCGGCACCTGTGGCCGCTTTCTGCCCTTGAGCAAGGGATGGCCGACCGGCAACACCACGACCATCGGCTCGTCGAGCAGCAACTCGAAGGCCACGCCTTCGCGCGCTTCGACCGGCTTGCGTAGAAACGCCGCCTGAATCTGACCGGCGGCCAGGCGCTCGATGATCTCCGCCGCATTCAGCTCGGCAAGCTCCACGGCAACCTCGGGACACACCGCGCGAAACGCGCGGATCGCTTCGGTCGTGAACGGGTGAAACGCAGCGGAGCTCGTCAGCCCGATCGAAACCGTGCCGAGTTCGCCGCGCGCAATTCGGCTCGCCTTCTCCACCGACTGCTGCAGGTCCTGCAGCAAGCGTTGCGCGTCTTCCGCAAAGGCCTGCCCGGCCGGCGTCAGGGTGACGCCGCGGGGCATGCGCACGAAGAGTTCGAAGCCGATCTCTTCTTCCAGCGCTCGAATCTGCTGCGAAAGCGGCGGCTGTTGCATGGCGAGCCTTTCAGCCGCCCGCGTGAACTGGCCTTCTTCGGCCACCGCCAGAAAGTAACGCAGATGCCGCAGCTCCATGATGTTTCGTCTCCCGGACAGCGTGCGAAGGTTGGTTCGCCGCCATATTCAATAGATATGGGTGGTGCGTAAAACAGGTATTTTACATTTACCACGCCCGATCCTACGATCTCGTCCATCGCATGGAATGAACGCGAAATACAACAAGATCCGACAGGAGACGTCAGTGAAAAAACAATATGCGGTGGCCGCTTTGGCCGTGGTGAGTTGCGCGGGTGCGCATGCTCAGGCATCGGTCACGTTATACGGTGTGATCGACACCAACCTCGAATTTCTCAACCATGCGGGCGCCAGCGGCGGCTCGCTGGTTCGCGAGAATTCCGGCGGCCTGAGCAACTCGCGCTTCGGCTTTCGCGGCGCCGAAGATCTCGGCGGCGGCAATAAAGCGTTCTTCATTCTCGAAGCGGGCTTCAACGGCAACGACGGCACCAATGCGAGTGCCGGCGTGCTGTTCAATCGCACGGCGGCGGTGGGGCTTTCCAACGCGTACGGTGCGCTGTCGGCGGGCTTGCAGTACACGGCGATGTACGACACGCTGATCAAATACGACCCGATGGTGTTCGGCCAGCAATACACGTGGATGCCGACCACCGGTTCCGTGGATGGCTTTTCGTTCAAGGCGCGCGTGAACAACTCGGTGAAGTACGTGGGCCGCTTCGGCGGTTTGACGGCGACGGCGGATTACAGCTTCGGTGGCTCGGCGGATTCGTTCCAGAGCAGCGCCGCGTACGGCGGCGCGCTCGACTACGATACCGGCAGCTTCGCCGCGGCCGTGGCCTACGACTACCGCAACGGCGCGATCAACTCGACCGGCATGTGGACCAAATCGCGCAACTGGAGCGCCTCGGCGCGCGAGCAGCTCGGCAACGTCACGCTCATGGGCGGCTATGAGCACTATTTGTACGACCCGACCAAGGGCAAGTCGGTGTCGTCGGCGTTGTGGTTCGGCGGTGTGCGTTATCTGATCGCGCCGGATTTCCGCGTGACGGCGGCCGCGTACTACCAGAGCAACAAGGCGGACAACGTATCGAACTCGTTGATGGGCGTGCTGGGAGCGGACTATATTCTGTCGAAGCGGACCGATGTGTACGCAACCGTCGCGTATGCGGCGGCCACGCACTACGCCAACGACGAATACACGCCCGTCGGTTTGACGAGCGATACCGCGTTCGGTCCGAACCAGACCGGCGTGACGCTCGGTATCCGGCATCGGTTCTGAGCATTCGGGTTCATTCGGGTTCTTCAACGACGGATTTGACGATGCGCCGCGTTCAGCACAGTACACGGTGATCAGGAGCAAGCTGCATGACTTTCAACCTTTCGCGACGTCTCGCCGTGCTGTGCGCCGCAACTGGCGCTGCACTGCTCATGACGCTCGCGCAACCCGCGTTCGCCGTCCACGCTTACGAGCCGCATCTGAAGCCGGTGGCGACGGTTTCGGATACGCGCTTCACGCTCGACACGCCGCAAGGGCACGCCGAGTTTCCGCTGTATCTGTCGAAGGACTGGAGCGTCGCGCAGCCGCAGGTGACGCGTGCGGTGATCGTGATTCACGGCAAACTGCGCAATGCGGACGTGTACTTTCGCACCGCGCAAAAGGCTCGCGACGCGGCCCACGCGGACCCCGACGCCACGTTGTTGATCGCGCCGCAGTTCCTCGCGACGCTCGACACGCGCGTGCACGACGAACCCGCCGATCTGCTGCGCTGGAGCGGCGACGCGTGGATGGGCGGCGACGCGGCGCAGGCGCCGTTGCCGATCAGTTCATACGAAGTGCTGGACGCGATCGTCGCGCGTCTTGCCGATCGCAAGCTGTTTCCGAATCTCCGGCACGTCGTGTTCGCCGGGCATTCGGGCGGTGGGCAAGTCGTGCAGCGCTACGCGGTGGCGGGGCGCAACATTGCCGCGCTGACCGACGAGGGCATCGACGTGCGTTACGTGGTGGCAAGTCCGTCCACCTATGCGTATTTCGATGCGCAACGGCCCAACGCGCAGGGCGTTGCAGCGCCGTTCGATGCCGCGCAATGTCCCGACTTCAATCAATGGAAATACGGCATGGACAACCGGCCGCCTTATCTCGGCGACCGCACGCCCGCGCAACTGGAGGCGACCTATGCGGCACGCCGGATCGACTACCTCGTGGGCGGCGCGGACGACGATCCGCAACAGAACGCGCTCGACAAAACCTGCGCGGCCGAAGCGCAAGGGCCGCAACGCGTCGCGCGTGCCGAGGCGTACTACCGGTATATCCAGTCGCGTCATCCGCACGGTCTGAAGCAGCGCTTTCATATCGTGCCGGGCGTGGGGCACAACGGCTCGCGCATGTTGACGTCGGTATGCGCGCTGGCGGCGATGTTCGACACTCAGGGATGCGAACAATGAGCGAGGCAATCTTGAATCAGCGTGATGGCGCAGCGTCGGGCGCCGATGCGTCGAACACATTGAGTCCGGCAATGGTACGGCGCGCGATCTTCGCCTCCGTGCTCGGCAATGGACTCGAGTGGTTCGACTTTCTGATCTATGGCTACTTCGCGAAGATCATCGCGCAAGTGTTCTTTCCAGGCGGCGGCGGTTTCGTGTCGATCATGCTGACGCTCGCCACGTTCGCGGTGGGTTTCATCGTACGGCCGATCGGCGGCATTCTGCTGGGCATCTACGCGGACCGGGCAGGGCGCCGCAAGGCGCTCTCGCTGCTGATCATTTCAATGGCGGCCAGCACGCTGTTGATGGGCCTCACGCCGGGTTATGCGAGCATCGGCATCGCGGCGCCGTTACTGGTGGTGCTCGCGCGCCTGCTGCAAGGACTCTCCGTGGGCGGACAGTTCGCGACCGCCTCGGCGATGCTGGTCGAGTATGCGCCGCCGCACAAGAAGATGTTCTATGGCAGTTTCAACATGTCGGCGCAGGCGTTCGCGTTGCTGTTGTCGTCCGGGGTCGGCTATCTGCTGACCACGCAGCTCACGCATGAGCAACTGGTGGCGTGGGGCTGGCGTCTGCCGTTTCTGTTCGGCGCGTTGGCGGGGCCGTTCGGCTTCTATATCCGGCATCGCGTGGCCGAGTCGCCGGAGTTCGAACGCCTGCTCGATCACAAGGACAAGCCGCCGCGCGTGACGATCCGCCAGTTCTTCCGCGATAACGGCGATGCGGCGATCTGCGCGATGGGCGTGATCATAATCGGCGCGGCGACCAATTATGTGTGGCACTCATATCTGTCGGTCTATGTCGAACGGCAATTGCATCTGCCGCTTTCCACTGCGTTGCTCGGCGCATTCGTGTCAGGCGTGCTCAATCTGTTTCTGTTTCCGCTGTCGGGCAAGCTTGCCGATCGTTACGGCGCGTACAAACTGTTCTATCCGATCGTGATCGCGTGGATGGTCTGCGTGTACCCGCTCTATCACTTCGTCGTGACGAATCCGACGCCGGGGCATCTGTTCATCGCGCAGATGATCGCGACCGTGTTCCTCGCCGCAATGTCCGGTGCGCATCCCGGCATGCTCGCAACCTTGTTCCCGGTGCGCAGCCGCTCGGCGGGCGTGGCGCTGTCGTACAACATTGCGGTGACGCTGTTCGGCGGCATGGCGCCGCTCACCATTACCGGCTTGACCCGCGTGACCGGCAGCAGCCTCACGCCCGCGTTTTACCTGATTTTTGCCGGCTTCGTGTCGCTCGCGATGGTGTACTTCACGCGCGCCGGACGCATCTCGGGCGGCGCGGCGGCGAGGCCCGCCACTCATTGATCAACCACGAGCGTATTGCATGACCCAGCCTTTGATCACAGACGACGAACGCGCGCCGAATGAACGCCCGGTTGCGGTCGTCGCGAGCCGGCATCTGAGCGTTACGACGCGAGCCGGCAGCGGCACGGTGCCCGTATTTGCGAACGGCGACTGGCTAGCGCCGACGCGTGAAGTCCGCCGCGCCGTGATTCTGATTCACGGCCGACTGCGCAACGGCGATACCTATTACGATCTCGCCGAGCGGTCGTGCGCGCTCGCGGGCGGCAGCGCGGCCGATACGCTGCTGATCGTGCCGCAGTTTCTCGCGACCGCGGACGTCGAGGCGCATGAGCTGCCGCCGTCCACGTTGCATTGGGACTGGACGAGCTGGATGGGCGGCGAAAACGCCGAAGGTCCCGCGCCGATCAGTTCGTTCGAGGTGCTCGACGCGATTTTGCTCACGCTCGCTTCGCGTGAGCAGTTCGCGTCGCTTGCCGAGGTGGTGATCGCCGGGCACTCCGGCGGCGGCCAGGTCGTGCAGCGCTATGCGGTGGTGGCGCACAGCGAGGCGCCGCTTACGGCGCGTGGTGTTGCGGTGCGCTATGTGGTCGCGAATCCTTCGTCGTATGTGTACTTCGATGCGATGCGGCCCGTCGCGTCCGGCGAGTTCGCGGCGTTCGATCGGGCGATGTGTCCGTCGTTCAATCGCTGGAAGTATGGGCTCGAGGATTTGCCGGCTTACGCGAGCGACCCGGATAGCGCGGCTTGCGCTGCGGCGCTCGAAGCGCGCTATGTGCAGCGTGACGTTACGGTGCTGCTCGGCGGTGAAGATTGCGATCCGCTGCATCCCGCGCTCGACCGTTCTTGTGCCGCGCAAAGCCAGGGGAGTCACCGGCTCGGGCGCGGACTGGCCTATGCGCGCTATATGGCGGCGCGGCATCCAGAAGGATTGCCGACGCACCGGACGTTTGTGGTCGATGGGGTGGGGCATGATGCCAAGGGGATTTTCTCGTCGGCTTATGGGTTGGCTGCCTTGTTCGGCGCCGGCCTGTGATGCGGGTTGCGGAGTGGTTCATGGAGTTATGCACTCGGCGCACATAGGCACGAAGCGTGCTGCTGCGCTTGATGCCTGTTTGATGCTACCTGTGTGTCACTTCGAGGACCGCGCCGATATGAACAGAATCCGACTGGTTGCTACCGTACTTGCCGCTGCGTCGCTAGGCGCCTTGCTGCCGTGCAGCGGCGCGTATGCCGACGATGCGCCCAGCCCATGTACATCGCTGAAACGGATCGTGGCGGCCGCGCCGGGCGGCCTCGCCTCGTTGACGCCGGACGACGGTAAAGGCATCGCGCAACCCTATGGCGACGACGCGCAATGTTCGGCAAGCCACGGCAGCTATCAATGCACGTGGACGCCGCATCACGACGCCGGTTCGAACGCGGACGCGCTGCAAGCTGTCGCGGCGGACGTCGCGTCGTGTCTGCCCGACGCGACGCACGATCAGAATTCGCCGGGACGTCAGCATTTTTATCTGGGCGCGAAGGGCAAACGCACCGGCATTACGCTGACACCGACGGGTGCGAACAAGCTGCGTCTGGTGGTGTCGGGCAAGTGATGTGGGTCAGGTGATTTGCGTCGCGGCACGAGACCCGCTACTGCGACGCCGGCCACCATGTCCAGCCACGCGATGAGCGCCGCAACTCGATCGTAGAAAGCGGCGCGATTTCAATGCGCGAAAACACCACGGGCGATGCGCCCAGCGCAGACACAATTGCTGCCCGCAGCACTGGCGCGTGGGTGACGGCGATCACGTTGCGCGTATGCTTCGATGCCGGATCCGCCACGCGGCGTAGCGCATCGAGCCATTCTCCTATCCGCTTCACGAGGTTGCTGAACGACTCGCCGCCGTGCGGCGCGGCGTCGGGATCGCGTGTCCATGCCGCGAGGTCTTGCGGCGCTTCGACCGCGAGGTCGGCGAGCCGCCGTCCCTGCCATGTGCCGTAGTTCATCTCCGCCAGCCCGACATCCACCGACGCGGCAAGGCCCAAGGCCGCTGCCGTATCACGCGCGCAGACGGCAGGGCTGACGTAGGCTGCCGCACCTTGTCCGATCGCCGGTGTGATGCGCGCGGCGTAGGCGTGGGCTTCGGCGAGGCCGCGGGCGTCGAGCGGGTCATCGGCGGGAAAGCGGCCTGCGCGCTGGGCGGCGGTCGAGGCGTGGCTGATCATCAGCAGCCGTGTGTCCATTCTGTTCATTTCCTGTGAGGCTACGCCGAAGCTGGACGCCGGTTGGGCACGAAGCGCACGCCTGGGGTTGCCGGGTACCGGAGTTTAGCGCGTAGAATAGCCGGACTGCGAAGCGCGGAAGCCGGTGAAAGCCCGGCGCGGTCGCGCCACTGTAATCGGCAGCCCAAGCCGAAAGCCAGACCTGAGCTTCGCATCATCCCTCTGCAATGACCAATGACTATCGGGGCGCGTAACCCCAGGAGATGTCCATCATGACTGAAGCCGTTTTCAATTCCGCTTCCCGGCCTGCTTCCCAACCCGTTGCTCAACCCACGCCGATTCCGCTGCGCGAGTTGTTGCCGTGGCTCGTGTTCGGCGGTTTGCTGCTGTTGCTTGCGCTTTACTTCGTGGGTGCGGAACAGGGCGCCACATCGCTCGTGCCGGGTATGTACGTGCATGAGTTCGTGCACGACGGCCGCCATCTGCTCGGCTTTCCCTGCCACTAACGGAGTCGAACATGGTCGGTAAATTGTTGGTACGCGGGATGCTCGCAGGCATCGCCGCGGGACTGCTCACGTTCGGCTTCGCCCGCGTGGTGGGCGAGCCGCAAGTCAATCAGGCGATTTCATTCGAAGAAAAGGCCGATGCCGCGAAAGGCGAGGCGCCCGAACCTGAACTGGTGAGCCGCGATACACAGCGCGGACTTGGCTTGTTGACCGGTGTGGTGGTTTACGGTGCGGCATTCGGCGGCTTGTTCTCGCTGGTGTTCGCTTACGCGTATGGGCGGGTTGGGGCATTGAGCGCGCGCGCGTTGTCCGCGTGGCTGGCGCTCGGCGCGTTCATTGCGCTGGCGGTCGTTCCGAACCTGAAGTATCCGGCGAACCCGCCTTCGGTCGGCGACCCGGACACAATCGGAATGCGCACGGGGTTGTTCTTCCTGATGATTGCGATCTCGCTCGCCGCGATGGTGTTTTCGCTCAAGGTCCGACGCCGTGCGGCCGCGAAACTCGGCGCGTGGAATGGCTCGATTGTGGCGGGGTTGGTCTTCGTCGTGATTATCGCCGCGGTGCAGTTGTCGATGCCGGCTATCAACGAAGTGCCGGAGGCTTTTCCGGCGGTGCTGCTGTGGAAGTTCCGTGTGGCGGCGCTCGGTATGCAGGCGATCATGTGGACGACGATTGGACTGCTGTTCGGCGCGCTTGTCGAGCGGGGTGCGTTTATGCGGGTGGGCGGAGGGTCGGCGGTGGAGTCAGCCTGACGGTGGGTGTGCGGAGCGCAGCCGGTTTGGGTGGCTGCGCTCTGAGGCCGGCGCTTTGCCCCTCGCTCTTCGCTTCTCGCGCAGTGGTCAAGAAGGTATGTGCATCAAGGAGTTGGGGGTGTTGTGGGGCGGTTATCCACAGGCTTCTGAACAAAAACTGTGGATAAAATTTTCCTGCAACGCAATATACCTACAAACATCTGTTCTGTTTAATTTCAACAGGTCGGATGTCTACATGTTGGACTCGGCGCTGGCTGGAATCCGACCGTGACATCTGTTTTGTGGGGAATATTGTGGGGGAAAATCGTTCGCAAACAATTCGCGAAGGGATGCTCCTGAAGCTCACCGCAGGCGATCATGGCCGCATCCTGAATGACGGCACAGGTCTGTCTGGCAACGTCTACGCTGAGGCGAAAGGTGTCAGTATCCATTTCCGCTGAAATCGCGGTGTCGGTGCAGGCTGTTGAACAGGCGCTTGTGCTGGATGGCAGTGGATTGGCGTCGTGGTCGAACTGCTGGATGAGGACGGCAATGTGGTCTCAAGGGCGTGCTCTGCGTGTCGCACGTGATGGAAGGCCAGGACACGACGCGCTGGAAATACTTCTTCGATACGCTGCGCATCGCGGAAACGCCTGCGACGCTCACGCTTGAGGCGGTGCGGACAGGTATCGGGTGGGAACGGAAGGAAAAATCATAGGGTGTGATTTTCCTGACGTCGCGCAGTGAAATGTTTTGCACACACCCTTATCGTCGCAGCAAGTGACTTGACGATGCGAGGTGCATCAGTTTTAAGAATATAAATCCGTACTACTATCTGGATACCTACCTTCCGGGGTGACCTTCATGGCACTCCTCCTTTTCTCTTGCGTTCTATCGATCAGCAATGTCGTACCCGCATCTCCCGGTACGCTATTTCTTCTTGTCTGTTCCGCTAATTCTGACAGTTCCTGTTGTGCATTCCTATATCGTGCAGCCGTAAATCCGGATCACATTTTGAGTGTGCGTAAGTAAGTCGCAAATATAGGAATTGTCGGATTTTTCGTTTTTGGTGGTCCCTATACGGTGTGTGTGCACCAAACGTTTCAAACAATAAGCCAATAGGGATAAGAACGAAAAAATCCAGACTCCACGGTGAGACAGCCGGATTCGCGGGGCGCCTGCTGGCTGCCTTCTCGTTGCTAATATTCGCGTTCAGCGCTAACGCAGTCGACTGTTTTTCGCTGTATGCCCAGTCCGGCGCCACGCCGGGCTCCAAGACCTGCAAGCTCGACGTTACGAGCAACACGCCGGGCGGAATGGGCAACTACGCGTGTATCAATGACCTCGCCCTGATCGATCAGTGGTGCAATTCAACGGAAACCCCGCCAGACGATACCTGCCCCGTGGCAGACCCGGTGTTTCCCGCGAATGGGATTGTGACTTTCTCTGAAACTGACTTTGCAAGCGGTGACGCGTCGCCGCTTGTGTTTAGTCGTACCTACCTTTCGAAGCCGTTCGACAAAGCGCAGGTAGCGATGGGCGGGTACTGGGCAAGTAACTGGCAGCGACGGCTTGATCTGACCTCGGTCAATGCAAGCACGCCGAAAATCACCGCGTATCGGAGTAACGGCCAGCCTCTGATCTTCAAGTGGGTTAACGGCGGGTGGGCGGTGCCGGGTACGTCGGGTCTTTCTCTCTTGAAAGCTGGCGACGGATACTTCTACCTGAAGGACGAACGGCTTGGCACGACCGAAACATACTCCGTCAGCACAGGTCTGTTTCACTCCGAGACAACACGCACGGGTATGTATCGTGAAGTTGAATACGTTGGACAACAGATAGATTCGATCGCGCAGTGGCCCGTTGATCGGACCGGGCAGGCGGCATCGCGGCTGACACTTAGTCTGACATATGACAGTAATGGTCGCATTCTGAGTGTAGTGCCGCCTTCGGGCAACGCGACACATTATGCGTACGATGCGAAAGGCAATCTTGTTTCAGTAACCGCGCCGATTGGATACGTTCGTCAGTACCTTTATGAGGATGCCCGCTTCCCCAATGCGATGACCGGGATAAAGGACGAATCCGGTTCACGGATTGCAACATGGACCTACGATTCCAGCGGACGCGCAATCTCAGTCACCCATCCGGACACGACGCGTAACGTTTCTTTCAGTTATGGCGCGAACACGACCACTGTTAGCAATATGTCCGGCAACAGCACGTATTCTTTTAATGTTGGAGACACGTCGCGTCCTGGCTCAATTGTTACGCCTGGCGGCGCGGTCTCACGTACATGGGATACATCAGGGAACCTGAATCAGACAATTACACCGGATGGGAATACACAGTACACGTGGGACGGCGCCAACCGGCCGACGAAAGCAGTTGCGACAGTCTCTGGCAACAGGACGGTAACGACGATCGAGTATAGCGACAGTACCTCGTTGCGTCCGCATCTGGTCGCCACGCCGGGTAAAATCCGCGCGTTTGTCTATGACCAGGCCGGCAACGTTACTGGCTACGCCGAGACGGAGACAAGCGATCTGACGGGCGACCAGGGGATGCAAGCCGTTGGGACCGGTAACCAGTGGACAGTCGGTGCACGCTACGATTCGGCGAGTCGCCTTCTGTCGGCTGCGATTACCCGTAATGGCTCGAAGCGTGAAGACTGGACCTACACATACGATGTACGGGGCAATGTCGAGTCAGTGCAGGATGCCGTATCTGGCTGGTCGATGCGAACGCTCTCGCGCAATGCTGAGAATCGTGCAACGCAGATAGCTGGAAACAGCGGTCAGGCGAGCATCGGGTACGATGAGCGCGGTCGCGTAAAGTCCTTTCAGTATAGCGAACCGGCAAGTTCGTTAAATGGTGGACTTGCCCGTGTACTGGCAGTCGATTACCGGTACGGTCCAGATGGTTCGGTGTCCTCGCGCACGGCTCAGGTTTCAACGAATGGAGCCTGGTGGAAGCCGATTAGTGATGCTGAACTGGGTGTCTGGCTGACGAACTGGGAACTCGGGAACGACCCGGTTGCGCCACCCGCGAACCTGACAGGACTCCAGTCGGATGCTCCAGCATTCGTTCCTGATATGTGCGTCGAATGCTACATGGCCTGGAAGGCGTTGCCGACAGGTAAGCTATTTGGGCATGAACTGGGTGAAACGCTACCGGCTTGGCGCGAGGCAACCGAGTTGATGGTCAGCGATCAGGCGCAGGTTCCTTATCCGGTGCTTGTGCCGGATCTGACGAGTTCTGCGAAACGGTCAACGCTTTACAGTACGCTTTTTGGTGGCGGGAGCGGGGATGGGGGAATGGTAAAGTGCGGTGGCAGCGGGAACAATGAGTGGCGCGAGGCGGATTGTCATGCGAAGTATATGTACGATATGCAAATTTGCAATTCGCTTGGCACCATAATGGGCAAGAGCCGAGGGCGTGCGCTTTGCAAACAGCAAGCGTTCGAGGATTATCAAGAGTGTAGAGGTCATTGATGACTAGTTACCCCCCGCGTTCAGTGGTCGTAACCTACGACGAAGACAGTCAACAGATAGTTTTGCAGTTAGTTGATCCAGCCAAGCTGGCGCCGCTCTTGGCTCGAACGCTGAAAGCCCCAATTCTGCTGGAAGAATTTGATTTCAGACTTGATGATGAATTTGTACGTAGGTTGGGCGGAGGCTTGCTTAATCTGATTGCTCTTGGGCAGCCGGAGATCAAGCAATACACGACCTATACGCAGCACCCCATTGACGAGCTACCTGAAGGTTAACTAGCTAGGCGCCTGGTGCTGCGATCATCGCGATTCTGGCCGCAGCACCGGTTAGCCAGCTAGTCCTACGAATCCAAGTCAGCCTTAAAGCGGTCTTCTCGTCACGGCGCGCCGCCGCGGAAGCGGTGGCGTGAACCGGAAAAAATCATGGGGTGTGATTTATGACCTTGAGTTTCCGGCCAGACACGAGAGCCTGCGCCTTCATCACGGACGGGCTTTACCGGTATCTGAAAGAGCATCGGGGCGAGGAACCTGTGGAGCTGGTTCTTCATCCCGAGCACAAGCGCATGTTATGCGATGATCTGCGTATGCGGCGTACTGACGTCACATACGACGGGTGCTGGTTCAAAACATTCCGGTACTTGAAGACCCGTGCTGCCGTGCGCCCTGGCTAGTTACGGAAGACGGGCAGCGCTGGGAGCTGTAGCCCTATCATCGCGCGGCGTGGGGAATGCTCAATTTCCCATCACGTGGCGCGCAAAGCCTTATGGCGCAGGTTCAGCGCTGTGGGGAGAAACTTATCCACAGGCTTGAGCACAATTTCTGTGGATAAATGCGTCCCGCGTCGCATGGGGTTGACAGGCCCCTGCTCCGATGCTGGCGACCATCGCGACGTTCCGAACGACGGCACGGGTTTGTCCGGCAAAGTCTACTGCGGGGCGAAAGGAATGGCGTGGCATGAACCCTCAGGGCGACTTCGGTCGCCCTTTTTTGTTGTGCGGAATCTTCGTCGCAATGCGACTCTGCTGGCGCGAAAAAAGGCGCCTCCCCATACCTTAAATGGTTATCCCTATTTTGGTCTCAATCAATCATTTTCATATTTATGCGGGATACCTATCTATTTATCGGTTTGACCAATTTTTACATGGCTCCTATATACACCCGACAATCCCAATTCGATAATGGAAATAGAAAATCTTGGGCAAGAAAAAGCGCGTGACCTGCTAAGAAAATCCACCGCATCAACCTGATTCCGCAAGGTGCCTTGCCTGGCTCCGGTCCGCCATGCATCCAGTGCGCGTCGACGTGCCTGCACGCCTGATCCGACGCAGCCGTAACGATCGAAACCGGAGCCATCTTCATGCCTTTCCCACTTTGTGCGTCATGTCCTGCGCCGCATATTTCCGCAGCGCAGTCGCCCGATAAGTGACGGATTCCGACATGGCGAGTATGGACCCGGAATTACCAGCGTATTACCAGGGCGAACTGCACTACATCCACGAACTCTTCCAGGAGTTTGCACAGCAGCACCCAAAGATTGCCCGCAGGCTCGGCGCGCAGGCAGGTGAAGCGGGCGACCCTTATGTCGAGCGCCTGCTCCAGTCCTTTGCGATAACGGCGGCGCGCTCGCAGATGCGTATCGATCGTTTTTCGCTGGACATCCCGTTGCGCAAACTGGATGGCGTCGATCTGAACCTGACCGCGCCGCTGCCGTCGCTGGGCGTGGCGCGGTTCTATCCCGATGCAGAGGCACCGCATAGTCCGCAGGGCCTGACGTTGGCGCGTGGCACGAGGCTCACGGTACACGCAGCCGAAGATGCAACGGAGTGCGCGTTCCTCACGAGCCAACCGCTCAGGCTCTGGCCGGTTGCTATCACGCGCGCGAAGCCGACTGGCATTCCCGCCGACGTTCCGGCGCTCTACCGCTACGTCCACGACGGCCAGGACGCGTCGCGCGTGCGTGGCGCGCTGCGCCTGAGCCTTGCTACCGTCAACGGCATGGCGTTCCGCGGTCTTGAAGCGCTGGACGAACTGCCCGTGTACCTGTGCGGTGAGGAGAAGATGGCCTCCCAGCTCTTCGAATTGATCCATACCAGCGTGGTCGGCATCGTCATGGGCGTGCCGGGTGAATTCGAAAAGGGCGGGCTGTATGGCGCAAAGCTACCCGGCATGCCGTACATGCAAGTGAAGCACGCGGGGCTGGAGCCGCATGAAAGCCTGTTGCGTCCGGTCGCCGCGAAGTTCCACGGACACAGGCTGGTCCATGAATTCTTTGCGCTCCCATCCAGATTCGGATTCTTCACGATCACGGGCCTGGCAGCGGGGCTCAAGCATATCGGCGGCCCTGAGGTCGAAATCGTGCTGCTGCTCGCGCGCGAGGCGGCAACACTGGACCAGCAGATCGGCGTGCGGGATTTCGCGCTCTACTGCACGCCTATCGTCAATCTGTACCCCGCGACGAGCGAGCGGCTCACCATGCACCCGGAGAAGCACGAGCATCCGCTCACGCCCGTGGCGGAGCGGCCGGGCGACTACGAGGTTCATTCGGTAGATCGTGTCAGGGGGCAGTTGGAAGAGGAGTCGGAGAAGTTCCTCTTCCAGCCGCTCGACGCGGCACTGCCCGACGACACCCGCCGCAACTCGCGGTATTTCACGCTGCGCCGCGAGCAGCAACTGGTGGCGGATAACGAACGGCGATATGACACGCACCGTGAGTTCGTGCGCACGCTCACTTCGATCACGCTCCTTGACGAGAACCGCAAGCCGGATGAAACAGGCATGCGGTTTCTTACCTTCGACGCCTGGTTGACGAACGGAGATCTGCCCTGCGTGCAGCCACGCAACGGCGTGAACGACCTGACGATGGCGGATGCGAAGGCGGTTGAGAGCGTCGGCTTCGTGCGCGGGCCGACCGCGCCCAGGCCTCCGCTCGCGCTCGGCGCGCGGGGCGACGCGGCCTGGGAGCTCGTTCGCCAGTTTCATCTGGAGCTCGCCGTCTTTGACGACGAATTCGACGAGCCCAATCCCGGCGAAGGCCTGCGGCTGATGCTCCGCCCGTATCTGGCAGCCGGTGATCCGGCAATGGCCCGTGTTCTCGACAGCCTGGTCGGGGCAACGGCCGGCGCGGTCAATGACATGCATTGCTGGGGCGGCGAGTTGCATCTCGCGCGCGGCATCGCGGTCACGCTCACCTTTGACGAGTCGCGGCTCGACGGCTGGTCGCCCTTTGCGTTCGCGCTGGTGCTGGAGCGCTACGTCGCGCGGCACGTCTCGGCGCATTGCTTTACGCGCACCACGGTACGCACCACGCAGCGTGGCGAGATTTTTACGTTCCCGACGCGTGGCGGCACGCGCGGTGTCTTCTGATGGAGGTTCACGGTGACATGGAATACCCAGTCGCGCACGCTGGAAATCGTCAGCGACGCGATTCCGGAGCACTGCGGGAAGAAGATCTTCGAACCTGTGCGTTGCAAGGGCACGGACAAGCTGGGCCGGCTGTTCGACTACCGGATCGACGTGCAGACCATCGAGGCGAATGGCCTTCACGTCAACGACATGGACAGGCTGGTCGACGTCAGCAAGCTGGTGGGCAAACGCCTGACCGTGAAAATCGCCATTGAAGGCAGCGGCACGCAGGAGAGCGACGAGCAAAATATCGGCGCCGATGTTCGCGTAATCACGGGTGTGATTGCGGAGGTGAAGTGCGTGGGTGCGGACGACCGGCGCATGTTCTACCGCCTGCGTCTGAGATGCCTGCTCTGGCTGGCGTCGTTGAATCGCGACAACCGGCATTTCCGTGACAGGACGGTAAGGGAAATCTCCGACGAGATCCTGAAGAAGTATCCGTTCAGTGTCCGGTGGAACCTCATCGGTGCGGGGAATGGAAGTCGGAACTTTCCGAAGCGCGACTATCAGCGCCAGTTCTGGGAGTCGGACTTTTCCTGTTTGAACCGGCTTTGGCAGGAGTGGGGCATCACGTTCTATTGGGATGACGACACCCTGGTGCTGATGGACAACGCAGGCTACCCCGCGCACGGTCCTGCCTGCAAAACGGTGCGTTACCTCGAACGCGGCGGCCAGCGCATTGACGAGGAGCATATCCACAAGCTCGAGTATTCGCGCGGGCTGACCACGGGCAAGGTGGCCGGGATTGATTACGACTACACGCGCGCAACGAACCGGCAGTTCAAACGAAGGATCTCGAACCACCGGGACGCCGCGCACGACAACGCCGAGGAATATACCTGGCTCGATTACGCACAGCCCCAGCAGGGTGCGATGGGGTTGAATGCCGAACCGAACGACTACGAGTTCGAAGGCGATCATCTTGCGCGCGTGCGCGTCGATGCACACCGCAACAAGTCACTGGTCATCAAGGCCACGGGAAACCTGCGCGGCGTGATGACGGGGCATCAGCTCACGGTTGCGGGTCATCCGTTTGCACCCGTCAACCGCAAGTACATCGTCACGGGCACGAAGATCGAGATCGTGAACAACGATTCGGTCACGCAGGGCGGGACGCTACAGCGCGAGTACACGTGCAGGACTAAGTTCACGGCGATTCCGAACGACCACTACTACCGCACGCCGCAGAAGGCGAAGAAACCGCGCGCGTTTGCGGAGAAAGCGGTGGTCACCGGCCACGACAAAAAAGGCGTCCACACGGATGCGATGGCGCGTATCCGCGTCAAATTCATCTGGGACCGGGTGAGCCAGGCCGATGAGGAAGCGTCGTGCTGGATACCGCTCATGCAGGTGTGGCAAGGGCAGCGCTACGGCATGAACTTCGTTCCGCGCGTGGGCGATCACGTCTATATCGGGTTTCTGAACATGGACCCGGACCGCCCGTTCATTCTCGGCAGCCACACAACAGATCGCAACGAGGCGCCGTGGGACCTGTACGCGAACCACGCGCTCTCGGGCTGGCGCAGCCAGGATCTGGACGGCTACGGCAAGGGATCGAACACGGTGGTGACCGACGACACGCCCGGCCAGCTCCAGGTGCAGGTGACCAGCGACCATGCCAACTCGAGGTTCGTGGCGGGCTGCAACGTGCGCATCGACGGGAACACAGGGCGCTCGCAGGCGCGCGGCGAAGGCATCGAGATTGCGACCGACGCAAATGCGGTCATGCGCGCGAACCGGGGCATGCTCATCACGACCGAGGCTCGCGACGGGGCGACGGCTCCCATGAAGGACATGGGCGAGACGATTGCGCGCCTTGACGAGGCCCGCACCCTGCACGACAGGCTGGCGGGGGAGGCGCAGGCAAACGGCGCGCAGGATTCAGGCGGAGATCAGAAGGCCGTTGCTTCAGCGATCAGGGCGCAGAACCGTGCGCTGGCGGGCAAGGCCGGGGCGGGCAAATTTCCTGAATTCGCCCAGCCTCACGTGACGCTGGCAAGTCCCGCCGGTATCGAGTCCACCACGGCGGGCAGCACCCATGTTGCGAGCGGCGAGCATCTTGCGATGACGAGTGGAGCCGATGTGGCTATTGCGGCGGGCGGGTCATTCTTCGGGACATTTGGCAACAAGTTGCGCATGACCGTCCAGAAAGCCGGAATGCGGCTCGTTGCAGTGTCGGGCGATATCGATCTGCGCGCGCTGAAAGACAGCATCAATCTCCTGGCCAGGCTCAATGTCACCGTCACGGCCGAGAAGATCACGATCAGTGCGAAGCAGGAAGTCGAAATCCGGGGCGGCGGCAGTTTCACGCGATGGAGTAACGGGAAGATCTACCACGGCACGCCGGGGCAGTTTGAAATCCATTCCGCAGGGCGCCTGTTTACTGGACCGGATTCGGCTTCCCTTCCAACTCTTCCTGAATCGGCGCCTGGCCAGCAGGAGTTGCATTTCGCGCTAGGCGCGCTCGCGAACGGCGCTGCTCACCGGTACGTGGAAGAACCCTATGAACTTTACCAGGGCAACGCGCTGATCGACAGCGGTGTGACCGACAGCTACGGGCGCGTAGTGGTGAAAGACCATCAGCCGGAGACGACGGAGTATTGCGTCAAGCTTTGCTATGGCGGCCAGTTCAGGCTGAAGGTCAAGGATGCACTCAATGCCGATGCCGACCATATCGATCAGCGCAGCAACCGGGGCGATCGTGCAGTCTGATAACTCATTTGAAAAACCGGAAACGGATCAGTCATGTCCAATCTGAAAACACAGAATCCCGTCGACGTCGCCATTACCGAAGTGGGCGGTCAGGCGCAAGGCTCGGTCCAATGGCTGCTCGAAAAGAAGACATGCCCGGATGCGCCCGAGATTACCGAAGGCAACGATCTCCAGTTCTTCATCTGCGGTCAGGAGGGCTTTGGTCAGTTATCCAAAGATCTACGCGCTGCGAAGTCGACGGTCGATATTGTCTGCTGGGGCTTTGACCCGGGCATGGAAGTCGAGCGCACAGGCGAAGCGTGGCCGCGCGACCTGCGATACGGCGATCTGCTCGAACAGCTGGCCAAAGCTGAAGTGCGGGTCAGATTGCTACTCTGGTTTGATCCTCGCGCATCGAGAAAGCAGAACAGCATGCCGGGCTATACCGATGTGCCGGTTTCCCTTGCGACAAGCCCCATCCAGCGGATGGTCCAGGGGGATGACCCCTACGGCAATCCGGTGCGTCACGACTGGTGCAAGGCGTGGTGGAAACGGCATGGCCTGGAAAATGACCGCATTGACCCACGCAAGGCGCTGTACCCCGATCATCTTCAGATCGTGCTGCGCGGGATTGAAAAGCAGGCCGTCAAGGGTCTGCTGGCCGCGGACATTGCCGAGGAGGACCGGCCCGATTCGAGCTGGCTTAGCCCGGTTGACGAATCCGCGTTGCTGTGGAATTACCCGACGCATCATCAGAAGCCCGTCCTGATCGACTATGCACACGATGGTGGCAGTAAGGCGGTGGGTTTTGTGATGGGGCTGAATTCGGTCACGGACTTCTGGGATACGGCGGAGCACAAGATCGAAACGGGTCTGCGCGAAACGGGTGCGAGGTCCACGTGGGAAGGCGAGATCGATCACGAATACAGGAGCGATTTTGGCGGCGGCGATCCAGGCGAAGCGCAGAAGGTGGCAGCGATTCATGGCGGAAATTACACGTCCATCCGCCCTTATCAGGACTATGCCTGTCGGGTGGTGGGGCCGGCGCTGAGGCGGCTGCACGAAAATTTCGAGAACGGCTGGAATGCGTTTGCGCCTTCGCAATGGAAAACATCGGCGAAGGATGGCGATTCACTGCCGCCGAAGATTCCTACGCTTGCGAAAGACCCGGCGCAACGCGTGCAGATAGTCCGGACTCAGGCGGCGGAAGGGGAGAAGACTATCAAGAAGCTTTATTTCCAGGCTACGAGTATTGCGCGTAACTATATTTATATTGAAAACCAGTACTTTTTTTATCCGGAGTTTGCGCGTCATCTGAAGAATGAGCGAAGAAAGTTCTGCCGGGCATGGGCGAGGTTGGCGAAAAAGCCGATGACGGCCGTGCCAAATCTTCATCTCTTCATTGTCATTCCTCATCCCGAGGATGACGGAATGGTTCCCCGGACGTTCGACACGCTGACCGAACTGGGAAAGAGCGATGCAATGCCCGCCCAGGCGGGCTATGTCGATGAAGGGAAGGCCGATCAGCAATACGGCAACCATTCAACACAGGCGACTTACACCACCACATTCACGGACGAGTCTGGCGAGCCGGTCAGCATTGCTCGAACTCATCCAGTGCTGGATCGGCCTAGCCTGGAAACACTGGAACGGACGTTGGGGCTGAAGGTGAGCGTGGCGCGGCTATGCACGAGCGACTCGGTGGAAGGAAAGATGGCGTATCGGGAAATCTATATCCATTCGAAGTTGATGATCATTGACGATGTGTTCCTGACGCTCGGTAGCGCAAATTTGAACCAGCGCAGTATGTCGGTGGATAGTGAGATCAATATTGCGGCGACGGGGGCGGAGCATGCGGCCAGGTTGCGGGGTGATGTATTTGGACTTCATTCGGGAGGTGACATTAAAGGAGATGGTGGACGGGAAGCGATGCCAAGCGTGTTTGGAGATTGGGAAAGTTATATGCAAAAAAATTACAACAAATGTAAAGAGGGAAACGAAAAACTGAAAGGCTTCCTGGTGAAATTCGAAGACAAACGGTCTACCAGTACGAAACATGCCATGAATACCGTAGCTCCTTCCACCAACGGTCAAACCGCACTGACATGAAATTTGCGCGCGCTCGATATCTGATCGGTGCGTGGCTTCTTTTCGTCATGACACAAGCCGCCGTTGCCGTATCTCCAATTCACTATTTGACGACTGCCATGTCCGGTTCCGATTTGCCCCGTTATACGAAACTTCCACTGTTTGCTCCACATCGGAAGGATTTCACGTGTGTGTATCAGGAACAGCATCTGCCGCCTGTCGATCCGCAGGCCGAACTCTGGTTCCAGCAGGCACTCGCATCGGAACTTGATCCCAACATCTATTGGGAGGACAAGGACTGGAGAAAGATCTACCAGCTTTACCAGCAGGCCGCCGAGCGCAACCACTGGAAAGCGATGCTCAACCTCGCCGCGTTGATACTTAGCGGCTACCCGGTTCCCGTGAGGGACCCGGAGATGGCGATCCGCTGGGTGGAGAAAGCGATGCAGCTTGAGGTGCCCGATGCATGGGACACGATGGGTGTCTATCACATGAAGGGCATCGTCAAGGGTGGAGACGCAACGAGCGCGTACGCGTTTTTCCAGAAAGCGGCGGACATGGGTAGCCCGTCGGCTCAATCATTTCTGGGTGCGGCGCTGGACGCCGGCTGGGACAATCCGGGTAGCGGCTTCTGGGCTAATCTGCCTGTTGGTGTGAAGATGCTGGAATGCGCCGTAGGCCAAGGCTACGGCGACGCGGCGCATGAACTCGGGTTTGTATACGCACGTCCTAATACGCCGGAAGCCAGGCTTCGCGCGCTGAGGGTTTTACATGACGGGGTAAAGCTCGGAAGTGGACAATGTGCAAATTACCTCGGTAGTCAGTTTAGGGGTATGGATCTGACCGAAGGTGAAAACCTTGCTGGCTATATCGATAAAGCCCGGGCCGATCGCTACACCAAACTAAGCGATATCCTCAAGTGGTACGAAGGCACCCTGAAGCTCCCCAATCTCGACAAAGTGTTGCCTCTTCCTCCAGCCCCATTGCCGAAATGGGACGGCGACGTGCAAACACTGATCGACGCAGCCAAGGCCGTTACTCCTCCACCAACATCTCCAGCGCACCCTTCACAGTCCGAACCTCACGCGGCTCTGACGAAAGCCGGGTTGCTGAGACAACTCGCGGACCGACCCGAACCATTGCGCTGCAATGGTGGGCTCAAATGTCCGCAGTCCGGCATATGGGAGGCTCGCGTGGCCGCAGCGCATCCGCTTGCCGCACTTTATAACCGATGGGACCGGCAAGCGTTCGTCGAGAAAGAGGCCAGCTTTCCCGATCCGCGACAGCAGCATCTGGACATATCGGCTCACGACGTCCGCTGGACCTGGCTGGGCAGCCCCAATCAGTTGCGCGTAGCGGATGTGTATGACATTGCATTGTAGGGCTTGTTTTGTGTTTGCCGCGTCGCGAGAGAAAGAACGGCACGGCAGCTTATGGCTGGCGCTCTCTATCGGGAGTTTTCCTGCCACCTGAAAAAGGAGCGGGAGAAGTTTTGCGACGTGTGGGCGAGATTGATAGAAAGGGATTCCTGATGAAATTCGAACGATGGTTAAGTCGCACTTACATGAAGTTCGCTCGCGTTCGATATCTGTTCGGTTTGTGGCTTCTTTTCGTCGTGGCACAAACCGCCCTTGCCGAATCCCCAATTCACCAATTGATGACTGCCATGTCCAGTTCCGATTTGCCCCGTTATACGAAACTGCCACTGTTTGCTCCACATCGGAAGGATTTCACGTGTGTGTATCAGGAACAGCATCTGCCGCCTGTCGATCCGCAGGCCGAATTATGGTTTCAGCAGGCACTCGCGTCGGAACTTGATCCCAACATCTATTGGAAGGACAAGGACTGGAGAAAGATCTACCAACTTTACCAGCAGGCTGCGGAACGCAACCACTGGAAAGCGATGCTCAATCTTGCCAGTCTGATCCTGAGTGACTACCCGATTCCCGTCAGAGATCCGGACATGGCAATTTCCTGGGTAGAGAAAGCGATGCAGCTTGGGGTGCCCGATGCATGGGACACGATGGGTGTCTATCACATGAATGGCATCGTCAAGGGTGGAGACGCCACGAGCGCGTATGCATTCTTCCAGAAAGCCGCCGACATGGGCAGCCCGTTAGCCCAGGCGTTCCTGGGGGCAGCGCTGGATGCCGGCTGGGACAATCCGGGCAACGGATTCTGGGCTAATCTCCCTGTTGGGGTGAAGATGCTGGAATGTGCCGTGGCCCAAGGTTACGGCGACGCGGCGGATGAGCTTGGACTTGTATATGCTCGCCCCCACACACCGGAAGCAAATCTTCGCGCGTTAAAAGTTTTACATGAGGGCGTAAAGCTTGGTAGCGCAAAGTGTGCGAAGTCCCTCGGCGTTGAGTTTAGTGGTTTCTCTTTGTCTTCTGGCGACAATATTGCAGGCTACGTCGACATGGAAAGGTCCAAACGCTACAGGAAGATCGGTGACGTCTTGAAGTGGTACGAAGGCACCCTGAAGCTCCCCAACCTGGACAAGGTGTTGCCTCTTCCTCCGGCAGCCTTACCGAAATGGGACGGCGATGCGCAAACACTGATCGACGCCGCCAAGGCCGTTACTCCGCCACCAACATCTCCAGCGCACCCTTCACAGTCCGAACCTCACGCGGCTCTGACGAAAGCCGGATTGCTGAGACAACTCGCGGACCGACCCGAATCATTGCGCTGCAATGGTGGGCTCAAATGTCCACAGTCCGGCATATGGGAGGCTCGCGTGGCCGCAGCGCATCCGCTTGCCGCACTTTATAACCGATGGGACCGGCAAGCGTTCGTCGAGAAAGAGGCCAGCTTTCCCGATCCGCGACAGCAGCATCTGGACATATCGGCTCACGACGTTCGCTGGACCTGGCTGGGCAGCCCCAATCAGTTGCGCGTAGCGGATGTGTATGACATTGCATTGTAGGGCTTGTTTTGTGTTTGCCGCGTCGCGAGAAAGAGTGGCACGTCAGGGTATCGCTGCCGCTCTCTATCGGGAGTTTTCCTGCCAGCTGAAAAAGGAGAGGGAGAAGTTTTTTCGACGTATCGGCACAGTTGGTAGAAAGGGATTGCCAATGAAATTAGAAAGATGCCTAAGCCACACTTACATGAAGTTCGCTCGCGTTCGATATCTGTTCAGTTTGTGGCTTCTTTTCGCTATGACACAAGCCGCCCTTGCCGAATCCCCAATTCACCAGTTGATGACAGCCATGTCCAGTTCCGATTCGCCTCGTTATACGAAACTGCCACTGTTTGCTCCACATCGGAAGGATTTCACATGTGTGTATCAGGAACAGCATCTGCCGCCTGTCGATCCGCAGGCCGAACTCTGGTTCCAGCAAGCACTCGCATCGGAACTTGATCCCAACATCTATTGGGAGGACAAGGACTGGAGAAAGATCTACCAGCTTTACCAGCAGGCTGCGGAACGTAACCACTGGAAAGCGATGCTCAACCTCGCAGCATTGATATTGAGCGGCTACCCGGTTCCGGTGAGGGACCCCGAGATGGCGATCCGCTGGGTGGAGAAAGCGATGCAGCTTGAGGTGCCCGATGCATGGGACACGATGGGTGTCTATCACATGAAGGGCATCGTCAAGGGTGGAGACGCAACGAGCGCGTACGCGTTTTTCCAGAAAGCGGCGGACATGGGCAGCCCGTCCGCCCAGACGTTTCTGGGCGCAGCGCTTAACGCCGGCTGGGACAATCCGGGTAGCGGCTTCTGGGCTAACATTTCTGTCGCGACGAAGATGCTTGAATGTTCGTTAGCACAAGGCTACGGCGATGCTGCAGATGAGTTGGAGTTCATTTATGCCGCTCCTCGAACGCCGGAAGCCAGGCTTCGTGCGGTGACAGTTTTGCAGGAAGGGGCAAAGCTAGGTAGCGCCAAGTGCGCAAGTCTTCTTGGTAGTCAGTTTCGCGGCATGGGCCTTAGCGACGGCAAGAGTCTCGTCGGTTATGTCGATAAAGCGCGGGCTGAGCGCTACAGCAAAATCAGCGACATCCTCGAGTGGTACGAAGGCACCCTGAAGCTCCCCAATTTGGACAAAGTGTTGCCTCTTCCTCCGGCCGCCTTACCGAAATGGGACGGCGACGTGCAAACACTGATCGACGCCGCCAAGGCCGTTACTCCGCCACCAACATCTCCAGCGCACCCTTCACAGTCCGAACCTCACGCGGCTCTGACGAAAGCCGGGTTGCTGAGACAACTCGCGGACCGACCCGAACCATTGCGCTGCAATGGTGGGCTCAAATGTCCGCAGTCCGGCATATGGGAGGCTCGCGTGGCCGCAGCGCATCCGCTTGCCGCACTTTATAACCGATGGGACCGGCAAGCGTTCGTCGAGAAAGAGGCCAGCTTTCCCGATCCGCGACAGCAGCATCTGGACATATCGGCTCACGACGTCCGCTGGACCTGGCTGGGCAGCCCCAATCAGTTGCGCGTAGCGGATGTGTATGACATTGCATTGTAGGGCTTGTTTTGTGTTTGCCGCGTCGCGAGAGAAAGAACGGCACGGCAGCTTATGGCTGGCGCTCTCTATCGGGAGTTTTCCTGCCACCTGAAAAAGGAGCGGGAGAAGTTTTGCGACGTGTGGGCGAGATTGATAGAAAGGGATTCCTGATGAAATTCGAACGATGGTTAAGTCGCACTTACATGAAGTTCGCTCGCGTTCGATATCTGTTCGGTTTGTGGCTTCTTTTCGTCGTGGCACAAACCGCCCTTGCCGAATCCCCAATTCACCAATTGATGACTGCCATGTCCAGTTCCGATTTGCCCCGTTATACGAAACTGCCACTGTTTGCTCCACATCGGAAGGATTTCACGTGTGTGTATCAGGAACAGCATCTGCCGCCTGTCGATCCGCAGGCCGAATTATGGTTTCAGCAGGCACTCGCGTCGGAACTTGATCCCAACATCTATTGGAAGGACAAGGACTGGAGAAAGATCTACCAACTTTACCAGCAGGCTGCGGAACGCAACCACTGGAAAGCGATGCTCAATCTTGCCAGTCTGATCCTGAGTGACTACCCGATTCCCGTCAGAGATCCGGACATGGCAATTTCCTGGGTAGAGAAAGCGATGCAGCTTGGGGTGCCCGATGCATGGGACACGATGGGTGTCTATCACATGAATGGCATCGTCAAGGGTGGAGACGCCACGAGCGCGTATGCATTCTTCCAGAAAGCCGCCGACATGGGCAGCCCGTTAGCCCAGGCGTTCCTGGGGGCAGCGCTGGATGCCGGCTGGGACAATCCGGGCAACGGATTCTGGGCTAATCTCCCTGTTGGGGTGAAGATGCTGGAATGTGCCGTGGCCCAAGGTTACGGCGACGCGGCGGATGAGCTTGGACTTGTATATGCTCGCCCCCACACACCGGAAGCAAATCTTCGCGCGTTAAAAGTTTTACATGAGGGCGTAAAGCTTGGTAGCGCAAAGTGTGCGAAGTCCCTCGGCGTTGAGTTTAGTGGTTTCTCTTTGTCTTCTGGCGACAATATTGCAGGCTACGTCGACATGGAAAGGTCCAAACGCTACAGGAAGATCGGTGACGTCTTGAAGTGGTACGAAGGCACCCTGAAGCTCCCCAACCTGGACAAGGTGTTGCCTCTTCCTCCGGCAGCCTTACCGAAATGGGACGGCGATGCGCAAACACTGATCGACGCCGCCAAGGCCGTTACTCCGCCACCAACATCTCCAGCGCACCCTTCACAGTCCGAACCTCACGCGGCTCTAACGAAAACCGGACTACCGCCACAACCCGCGGCCCGCCCCCAACCAATGCGCTGCGACAGCGGGCGCAAATGCCCAGAGTCCGGCATACGGGAGGCGCGTGTGGCCACCAGGCATCCGCATGCCCCACTTCACAACCGCTTGGACCGGCACGCATTCGCTTGACGTAGCAGCGCAGCCCCAATCAGCTACGCGTACCGCGCTGCCCACAACACCGTATCGCGCGACATATTCACCCTTTCCTCGTCGAGATAAAGAATGACACGTCAGATTATCGTCACCGGTGACACATTGGCCCCCTTCGGTGGAGAAGTTATCGAAGGCTCAGAGATGGACAACATCGACGGTCGCAAGATTGCCCGCAAGAGCGACAGGGTGTATTGCGCAGAACACGGCGTGAATCCGATTGCCGAGGGAGACGACTCGACACTTGTCGACGACAGACCCGTAGCGCTCGAAGGGCATCGCGCATCGTGTGGCTGCACATTAGTGAGCCGGCAGCAAACATTATCGGTGGCGTGACGAAAACCCGTATCCGTGCTGACCAAAAGAAGCAGCGCTTACACAGCAGAGCCGCCAGGCCACCTGCGGCTCCAACCCAATTTCCCGCATCAAGAGTTTTTCCGGGCCGCTCACGCAGCCCCTTTTCCGACGAGGTGTGTTGGTGAAACGAGCGGCCCCCAATGTTGCAATGTCAGTCAACCTGCTCGATGACCTGGTGGCCACCCCGTGGCGACATGGTTTCATCGCGCTCATGCGCCGCATCAATGCGGACCCCGCCATCGCTCCGGTCGGCACCGCGCTGCTGCCGTACTCGGAACCGTTCCGCATCGGCCAGAAGCCGAGTCTCGTCTTCGCGCCGAGTGAAGTTGCCGAAGCCAGGATCAAGGACAACAGGTTGCATATCCGGCTTCATAGCCTGGGGATGCTGGGTCCGAACGGGCCATTGCCAATTCACGTTACAGAGATCGCCCGCGAGCGCGAAGCGCTGCGAGGTGACACGACGCTGAGCAATTTCCTCGACGTCTTTCATCACCGCTCGCTCGCGCTCCTGTACCGCGCGTGGGCCTCGGCGCAGGCGGCCGCCAGCCTCGACCGGCCGGATCACGACCGCTTCTCGTTCTACGTCGGCTGTGTTTCCGGCACGTCGCCGGGACGCGACCGTACTGTGAGGTTGCCCTCGCATGCACGCCTCGCGTCGGGAGCGCATCTGGTGCACGAGGCCCGCAACCCGGACGCGCTCGCCATGACGGTCGCGCACCGCTTCCACGTGCCCGCGCGCATCGACGAATGGTCGCTGCACTGGACCGTGCTGCCGCCGAAGCTTCAATGCAGGGTGGGGCAGGAGCGCATGTCCGCCATCCTGGGAGGCGGCGCGGTGCTGGGCGAACAGGTGCCCGGCAGGATGCACCGGTTCTGCCTCGTGCTCGGGCCGCTCGACATCGAGACATACCACCGACTGACGCCACGCGGTGCGGACCTGCTGCGGCTGATCGCGCTGGTACGGGCGCACATGGGCCTGGAGTACGAGTGGCTGCTGGAATTGCAGATCAGGCCGCAGGATGCGACCTGCGCCAGCCTCGGCGACAACCAGCAGCTCGGCTGGTCGGGCTGGCTCGGGGAGCCGCCCGCGGGCGAGCCCGTCGTGGGCATGCGCTTCGAACCCGAACTGTACGTGAAGCAGCTTGTACGGAACATGCAGCACACCAGACGCCAGGCATAGAGGTCTCAGTGAGCCGTGCAAAGAATTCGCGCCGCTGATTCCAGCGTTCGAGAAAGAGTGCCTCGCTCCCGGCCGCCTGGTATCGATCCCGCCAAGGAGAAAAGCCAGGCAATAGAGAACTTCATCTGCATAGCCGATGAACTCCACACCCGGCCGCTGCGCCCCTACACACTCCGCCCTCTCAACGTCCAATTGAACACCCGCCGCGCATCCGAAACCGGCCGCATCAACCGGTCGAACAACTGTGCGACCGCGCCGTCCAGTTGAGCGAGTGCCGGCGCCTTATGAACATCGATATCAGCGTCGATCGTCACAGAAGCACGCTCATCGGAATCACCACCCGCAGCACGCGCCACGCCGTTATAGCGCGCAATCAACGAATCGAGTCGCGCCACGATCGACTCGACATGCGCCGCGCCGACCTCGGCCGCATTGAGCGCCGTCTTTTCGCGCAACCCGCCGCGCCGCGCGGAATCACTCAACACCCGCGCCCAATGCAGACAACACAGCAGCGAACCGGTCGCCAGCTCGACATCGGGATTCCACACCACCACGCGCTGCGTTTGCAGCGGCCGCAGCGCGATGCGCAGATCGTGCCAACTGCGATCGAGCTTGCGCATCGCCGGAAGCGCATCAGCCGCCAGCGCTCCCGACCCGGTGAGCCGCACCACTTCACGCAGCGCGCCCAATACCGAGGCCAGCCGCGTCTCGACATGCCGCGTCGCGGCAAGCGGCATCATCAGGATCGCGACAGCGAACGACACGACGCAACCCACCAGCACTTCTTCAATTCGCAATTCGACCAGCGGTCCCATCGCGAACCCCAACTCGCCGTAGACCAACCCGACGAGTACGGTAATAAAAAACACTCCCGGCGCGTACGCGTTCAGGATGAAGTAAGCCCAGCCGAACACGCACAGCAGCATCGCGGCGACCAGCAAAACCGGCGAGTCCTGCAGCGGCGCAACCAGCGACACGCTGACGAGCGCGCCACCCAGCGTCCCCACGAGGCGCTGCGCGCCGCGATACACCGTATCGGCGCGCGACCGCGTGCCGAGGAACACGACGAATGTGGTAATGACCGCCCAGAACCAGCGTTCCGGCGAAAGCGAGTGACCAATCAGCATGGCGAGCAATGCAGCGGTCGTGGCGCGCGTGGCGGGGAGCCAGCAAAGCTTGCTGCGCAAGTCGGCAAAGCGCTGCGACGCAGTCAGCGCGACCGCGCCGCCGGCTGGAGCAAACGCAGCGCGCCGCGCGTCGTTACCTTGATGCGCCGTCTCCCTGAGCCGCGCAATCGCATGACGCAATACGCGAGCGTTCGCCTCGACGCCGCCGTCCGCGTGGCCCGACGCAAACGCATACTGCCCGGCCGCCACTTCCACTTCTGCAATCCGTTCACGAATCGTTTCGGCATCGGACGGATTGAGCAGCGCCAATTGTTCTTCGAGCGAGAGCGCGGCTTCGTTCAGCGCGGAGAGATGCGCCGCCACCGGAGCGTGAAGCACACGCGACGCGCGTAGCGTCACCGTGTGGACCGCGAGGCGCAAGCTCGTTGCGGCCCGCGTCGGCACGATCACGCGGCCCACCAGCGCGACCATCAACGGGCCGAACGCGGACAGCAGGAGCGACTGTACGAGATGCGTCGTCGAAGGATGCAGATACAGGCCGAGGTAAAAACACACCACGCCGAGCATCGCACAACCCAATGCACGCGGACCGCAAGCCTGACACAGCATGCCCACGAACATCACGACGAGGAAGCCGGCATCGCCGGCCAGCGGAAACCGGCTCAGCACGCTCGCCGCAGCGAAGCACGCGCACGCACACAGATAGAGGCAGACGAGCGTACCGAACCACGCAGGCCGCCGCGCGTCGCGCACGAACAGCGGCGCGACCATCGCAAAGAGGATGCCGGGTGCGGCGAGCGTGATGGGGTGATGCCGGGAGGCGGTCCACGCGATGCTGGCCACGCCGGTGAGCAGGCAGGCGAGCGCAACGCGCAGCGCGGTATGAAGACGTACGAGCCCCGGGTCCGCGGCAAGCAGGCGGTCGGCGACGCGCGAAAACGCGGCAGCAATCATGATCGATGATGTCCAGGCTAAATAGCCGCCACCGGCTTTTGGCCGATTGCGACAAGGCGGGCGCGCGGGCCCGCCAACTTCGTATCGCCGGACTGGGTCGCCATGCCGGGATCACCGGCCAGCAGCCCCGCCCGACGACGGGCGATAGCACCCGAACGCACACGCCAATACGCGCTGCAAAGGGTGGCGCAGCGCATCCGGCGGATTCGGGTTTTCCCGGATGATACCTGGTCAAAATTACGATTGTCGAATTTTTGCGGCGGTGCAGCAGGGCTCGGCGCACTCCACGCCGAGTCAGGCTAGCCCGAAGCCGCGTCAGGTCGCGTCGTGGAAGATCACCCCGAGCGTATGCCGCTGGCCCGAGCGCAGGCGGCTCACGCCATGCCGCAAATTGACCCGGTACGGGCCGCGCGTCCCTTGTACCGGACGGTGATGGACGGCGAATACCACCGCGTCGCCCTTGCCGAGCGGCACCACTTCCGTGCGCGATTGCATTCGTGGACGCTGCTCCGTCATGACGAATTCGCCGCCGGTGAAGTCCGCGCCGGGCTCGGACAGCAGAATCGCGACCTGGAGCGGAAAGACGTGTTCGCCGTAGAGGTCCTGATGCAGACAGTTGTAGTCGTCGATCGCGTATTGAAGCATGAGCGGCGTGGGGCGCGTCTGGCCGGCGGCGTGGCAGCGCTCGATAAATTCCGCATGCGTAGCCGGATAGCGAACGCCGATATCCATCACCTCGTTCCAGCGATTCGCCACGGGCGCGAGGCACGGATAAAGCGTGCTACGCAACTCCGCAATCAATGGTGGCAGCGGATAGGCAAAATACTTGTACTCGCCGCGGCCAAAACCGTGCCGCGCCATCACGACGCGGCTGCGGAACAATGACTCGCGCCGATAGAGCGCGGTCAGCGCGTCGCATTCTCCGGCGCTGAGCAGGTTGTGCAGCATTGCGCTGCCATACGCGTTCAATCCTTGCTCGACATCGAACCAGTCGATCGCCCCGACACGCTGCGCGAGCGAACCGTCGGCCTGCGCGGCACTGCCTTTGCTATCCGGCTTCGGGGTCGCACCGGCTCCGAACTCCAATTCCAGCGAGTGCGATTGTCGACCCTTCGCAATCGTATCCATAAACCCTCTCCATCACGCTATCTACAGAACGATGATCGAGTGTAAGCACACGCGTTCCGTCACGCACTCCGACTCTTGCTCTTCAATTCTGCGCTGTTCGCAGTCGTTGCTCTGGCAACGGGTGCATTATGTTCAGAACGATGCAGCGTCGGCGCAGGGACGCCGCGTCAGCCACGCGGTCATCCGGCGGGCCTTAAGCAAATCCAAATGCCCGCTTAGGAAATGCGAACTTCGCGGGACGTGCTGCTTCGTTCATAGTAAGGCCCTATTAAGCTCAATGCACATCCGGAGACTTTGCCTATGTCTGCTGCCCCGCAGAAACTCGAAGACTGGCTCGGCAAGGAGGCGGTAGCCCAAGACGACATCACGGCCTTTCCGCTGGCGGCGATGGCCGCCACGCTCGATCGCGAAGAAAACGGCGGCACGGTGCCGCCGCTCTGGCACTGGCTGTACTTTCTGCCGATCGCGCCAATGTCCGAAGTCGGCCCGGACGGCCATCCGAAGCGCGGCGGTTTTCTGCCGCCCGTTCCGCTGCCGCGCCGCATGTGGGCCGGCGGCCGGTTGACGTTCCACGCGCCGCTGAAAGTGGGCGAGCGCGCCACGCGCACTTCGATCATCGCCAATATCGAGGACAAGACCGGCCGATCTGGCCGTCTCGTGTTCGTCACCGTGCAGCACACCATTGAAGCCGGCGGCGAGCTGAAGCTCGAAGAAGAACACGACATCGTCTATCGCGACGCGCCGCACGAGGGCGCGCGGCCGCCGCAACCGCAACTCGCGCCGGAAGGCGAAATGTGGCGCCGCACGATCGACGCCGACCCTGTCTTGCTGTTCCGCTACTCGGCGCTGACCTTCAACGGCCACCGCATTCACTACGACTCCCCATACGTCACGCAGGTGGAAGGCTATCCGGGCCTGGTCGTTCACGGTCCGTTGATTGCGACCCTGCTGGTCGACCTGGTGCGCCGCGAACAGCCGGACGCCACTTTCCAGAGTTTCGCTTTCAAGGCAGTGCGTCCGACATTCGCGGGCCAGGCGTTCACGGTGTGCGGCAAGCCTTCCGCCGACGGCAAGGTCATCGATCTGTGGGCCAAAGACCACGAGGGCTGTCTGACCATGCGCGCCACGGCCGCGCTCGCCTGAGCTTCGCCTGAACTCCGGGAGATTCGATATGCAAACCACGCAACAGGATTCCTTCCAGGACATTCGTGAAGCCGTACGCGATCTGTGCCAGCAGTTTGCCGGCGAGTACTTCCGCAAGATCGACGAAGCACGCGGCTATCCGGAAGAATTCGTCGATGCGCTCACCAAGGCCGGCTGGCTGGCCGCGCTGATTCCGCAGGACTTCGGCGGGTCGGGGCTGGGGCTGACGGAAGCGTCGGTCATCATGGAAGAAATCAATCGTGCGGGCGGCAACTCGGGCGCGTGCCACGGCCAGATGTACAACATGGGCACGCTGCTGCGTCACGGCTCCGAAGAGCAGAAGCAGAAGTATCTGCCGAAGATCGCCTGCGGCGACTTGCGCCTGCAATCGATGGGCGTAACCGAGCCCTCCACCGGCACGGATACCACGAAGATCAAGACCACCGCCGAGCGGCGCGGCGACCGCTATGTGATCAACGGCCAGAAGGTGTGGATCTCGCGCGTGCAGCATTCGGATCTGATGATTCTGCTCGCGCGCACCACGCCGCTTGCGGAGGTGAAAAAGAAATCGGAGGGCATGTCGATCTTTATCGTCGATCTGCATGAAGCGATCGGCCACGGAATGACCGTGCAGCCGATTCTGAACATGGTCAATCACGAGACCAACGAACTGTTCTTCGACAACCTCGAAATCCCCGCCGAGAATCTGATCGGTGAAGAAGGGCAGGGCTTCAGATACATTCTCGACGGCCTGAATGCGGAGCGCACGTTGATCGCCGCCGAATGTATCGGCGACGGTTACTGGTTCGTCGACAAAGTGACTGAGTACGCGAAAGAGCGCATCGTATTCGGCCGGCCGATCGGCCAGAACCAGGGTGTGCAGTTTCCCATCGCGCGTTCGTTCATCAACGTCGAAGCGGCCAGCCTGATGCGATTCGAGGCGGCACGCCGTTTCGACGCGCATCAGCCGTGCGGCGCGCAGGCGAACATGGCGAAACTGCTCGCGGCCGACGCATCATGGGAAGCGGCCAACGCGTGTCTGCAATTCCACGGTGGTTTCGGTTTTGCCTGCGAGTACGACGTCGAGCGCAAATTCCGCGAGACGCGTCTCTATCAGGTCGCGCCGATTTCCACCAACCTGATTCTTTCGTACGTGGCCGAGCATATTCTCGGGCTGCCGCGTTCGTTCTGACCTGCGGGCGAAAACACTCATGAGACCACTCGACGGTATCAAGGTCGTCACGCTCGAACACGCGATCGCCGCGCCGTTCTGCACGCGTCAACTCGCGGATCTCGGCGCGCGGGTAATCAAGATCGAACGCCCTGGCGTCGGCGACTTCGCGCGCGGCTACGACGAGCGCGTGCATGGACTGTCGTCGCATTTCGTCTGGACCAACCGTTCGAAGGAAAGCCTCTCGCTCGATCTGAAGCAGCCTGCCGCGGCGGAGATTCTCGACGCCCTGGTCGTCGACGCGGACGTGCTGGTGCAGAACCTCGCCCCCGGCGCCGCGGATCGGCTTGGTCTCGGTTACGACGCCTTGAGCAAGAAGTATCCGAAGCTGATCGTTTGCGATATTTCCGGCTATGGTGCCGACGGCCCGTACCGCGACAAGAAAGCCTACGACCTGCTGATTCAGAGCGAATCCGGTTTTCTGTCGATCACCGGTTCGCCGGGACAGCCGGCCAAGGCCGGATGTTCGATTGCGGATATTGCGGCCGGCATGTACGCGTATTCCAACATTCTGAGCGCGCTGCTGTTGCGCGGGCGCACGGGGCATGGTTGCCGCATCGACGTGTCGATGCTGGAAAGCATGGTGGAGTGGATGGGTTATCCGCTCTATTACGCGATCGACGGCCAGGCGCCGCCCGCGCTCTCCGGCGCGGCGCACGCCACGATCTATCCGTACGGACCGTTCCCCGCCGGCGACGGCAAGACGGTGATGCTCGGTTTGCAAAACGAACGCGAATGGAAGCTCTTTTGCGAGCGCGTGCTGGAGCAGCCGGAACTCGCCACGGACGAGCGCTTCGCGTCGAATTCGAAACGCACGTTGGCGCGTGAAGCATTGCGCGAGGTGATCGTCGCGGCTTTCGCGAAGCTGAGCGCGGCGCAGGTGATCGAACGGCTCGATGACGCCGGCATTGCCAACGCGCAGATGAATACGCTCGCCGACGTGTGGGCGCATCCGCAATTGAAGGCGCGCGAGCGCTGGCATGAAGTGGGTACGGCAGCGGGCGTGGTGCAGGCATTGCTGCCGCCAGGCATGCCGGCGGATTTCGAGCCGCGCATGGATCCCGTCCCCGCGCTCGGCGAGCACACCGACGCGATCCTGCGCGAGCTCGGCTACGACAGCGCGCGTATCGACGCGCTGCGTGCTGCCGGCGCGATCTGAAATTCCCTTGTTCCAGCGGGCAAACAACGCCACGCTGGCGACCTGAACGAATACGACGCGACATCATCATGAACGATCATCCCAGTCTGACGCTTGCCACCTTCGCCGCTCAACTCGACTTCAATAGCATTCCGCCTGCGGTGGTCGAGCGCACCGTCAACCTGTATGTCGACTGGCTCGGCTCGGCGTTGGCCGGCAAAGGCGCGCGGCCGGTCGAAACCATTGCGCGGTTCGCCCGCGAGGCTAGCGGCGCGTCGAAGGACGGCGCCTGCGAAGTGTTGATCGACCGCAGCCGCGCCACGCCATATTTCGCGGCCATGATCAACGGCGCGGCGTCGCACTTCGCCGAACAGGACGACGTGCACAACGGCTCGGTATTTCATCCCGCGACGGTCGTGTTTCCGGTGGCACTCGCGCTGGCGCAAGCCCGCCGCGCATCGGGCCGCGACCTGATCGCGGCGGCGGTGGCGGGCTATGAAGTCGGCATCCGCGTCGGCGAGTTTCTGGGGCGCTCGCACTACAAGGTGTTTCACACCACGGGCACGGCGGGCACGGTGGCGGCGGCTGCCACGGCGGGACGGCTGCTCGGTCTGTCGCCCACGCAGATGCTCGACGCGTTCGGCTCGGCGGGCACGCAGGCAAGCGGCTTGTGGGAGTTTCTGCGCGACGCCGCCGACTCGAAGCAACTGCACACGGCAATGGCCGCCGCCAACGGGTTGATGGCCGCGCAACTCGCCGCCGACGGCTTCAAGGGCGCGACGCATATTCTCGAAGGCGCGCAGGGCATGGCCGCGGGCATGTCGAGCGACGCCGATCCGGCGCGTCTGGTCGACCGACTGGGCAGCCGGTGGGCGACGGCGGAGACGTCGTTCAAGTATCACGCGGCGTGCCGTCATACGCACCCCGCCGCCGACGCGTTGCTCGCCGTGGTGCAGGAGCACCGTCTCGCACCGCGCGATATGGCGAAAGTCGTGGCGCACGTGCATCAAGGCGCGCTCGACGTGCTCGGCGCGGTCGTCACGCCGCGCACCGTGCACCAGGCGAAGTTCAACATGGGCACGGTGCTGGGACTGGTCGCGTATCACGGCTATGCGGGCGTGACGGAATTCGAGCAGGGTTTCGACGCGGACGAGATTGCGGCTTTCCGCGCCAACGTCGAGATGGCGTTCGACGCCGAGGTGGATGCCGCTTATCCCGCGCGCTGGATCGGCAAGGTGACGGTCACCACCACCGACGGCCGCACGTTAGCGGGCCGCGTCGACGAACCGAAGGGCGACCCTGGCAATACGCTGTCACGCGATGAGATCGCCACCAAGCTGCATCGGCTGGCGGCGTTTTCGGGCGCAGCCACGGAGGGCGAGGCCGCGCGATTGCTCGGCAACGCGTGGCGGATCGTGGGGCAAGCGCAGGTCGGGTCGGTGTTTGAATCACAGTCCAACGCCGAGTCCAACGCCGGGTCCAACGCCGGGGCCAACGCCGGGGCCAACGCCGGGGCCAACGCCGGGGCCAACGCCGGGGCCAACGCCGGGGCCAACGCGGCGGCGGCCGCATGAGCGCCGCGCTGCCGCGCTCCTACCTGTTCGTGCCGGGCAATCGTCCAGAGCGCTTCGAAAAAGCGCACGCGTCGGGCGCTGACGCGGTGATTCTCGATCTCGAAGACGCCGTGCCGCCCGACGAAAAACCGGCGGCGCGCGCGGTGGTGCTGGCCGCTGTATCGGGCGATGCAACGGGGCCTGCAGCGCGGCCTGAAGCGCGGCCCGCGTGGGTGCGCATCAACGGCGCGGACACCTCGTGGTTCAACGAGGACATCGCCGCACTGGCCGGCCAGGCCGGCGTCGCCGGCATCGTGCTGCCCAAAGCGGAGACGCGCGAGCAGATCGAAGCCGTGCTGGCGCTCGCACATTCCGCGTCGAGCGTGTTGCCGATCGTCGAAACCGCGCGCGGATTTGCGAATCTCGCGGTGTTGTGCGCCGCGCCGCGCGTGCAACGCATCGTGTTCGGGACACTGGATTTTCAGATCGATCTCGGTATCGATGGCGACGGCGAGGAACTGCATCTGTTCCGCTCGCAGATCGTGCTGGCGTCGCGGCTTGCCGGGATCGGCGCGCCGGTGGACGGCGTGTCGACCACCATCACCGATACCGATGGCATCGAGGCCGAGGCGCGCCGCGGCCGGCGCTTCGGCTTCGGCGCCAAGCTGTGCATTCATCCACGGCAGATCGATGCGGTGCATCGCGCTTACGCATGGAGCGAAGCGGACAAGGCGTGGGCGCAACGCGTGCTGGCCGCGGTGGAAACGAGCCAGGGCGCAGCCGTGGCGGTGGACGGCAAGATGGTCGATATGCCGGTGATTCTGAAGGCGCGACGGATCGCGGCGGGCGCGTAACGCACCTTCGTGCCGCACGACTGCGTGCGCTTGCCCGTCGTCTGCCCCTCTTTTGTGCGCGAAACGGGGGAGAAGGCGTGACGACGCAGTGCCCGCAGCTAGAGAAAATTCAGCAGACGGCAGGCGTCGCCGCGTCGCTTTCGCATTCGGCCAGCAACGAGAGCAGCTTGTCCAGCGCGAACGGTTTCCTGAGAAAGCCTTTGACGGGAAAGGCCGGCACCTCGCCGCTGCCGCTCGTCAGAATGACGGGTACGGACGCCAGTTCACTGCGGGCCTGCATCGATTCGATCAACTCGGCGCCGTCCATGTTGGGCATGCGCCAGTCACACACGACGGCGCTCACGCGCGTGCGTTGCAGTCGTTCAAAAGCTTCGGCGCCATCCGCCGCCGTGGCGACCGTGTAACCACGGCCGACCAATACGGCGCGCAGCGCGGACAATGCCTCGGGTTGGTCGTCGACCAGTAATACGCGACTCATTTTGCTTATGCCTGAGATATCGGTTGCACCGGGCCTCGGGTGTTCGCGGCCCGGTCGCGACAGGGGTGCAGGCAAAATCGCCATGCGTTCCCAGTCTGTCGGGTTGCTCCTTTAAGCAAGGGGCGTGCCCGATGGTCCCGCCGGCGCGTGATCGTGCATGATCGTGGGTGAAGGCGCGGCGTCTGATACACGGAACCGCCCGCGTGACGGGCCGCTCTGCCGAAGCGGTCCGGCGCTTCTTTCGCGCCCGGTTAAGATTGGCCTTTGTCTCGTGAGCGCCGACGGCGCTTCAACTCAGGCCCTCACCATGCATTTCGATTTCGTGGATTTGCGTTTGCTCCTCAATATCGCGGATACGCAGAACCTCGCGCGCGCGGCGGAGCGTTCGCATCTGTCGGCGCCGGCGGCGAGCAACCGGGTCAAGAATCTCGAAGAGCAGCTGGGTTTCAAGCTGCTTTACCGCACCAGCCAGGGCGTGACGCTGACGCCCGCGGGCGAGGCCTTCGTGCACCACGCGCGGCTCGTGCTCGAACGGGTCGAGCATCTCGCCGGCGACATGCAGGAATACGGCGAAGGTATCAAGGGACACGTGCGCATCTGGGCCAATACCACCGCGATCAGCGAGTTCATGCCGGCTGTGCTGAGCCATTTTTTGCGCGATCATCCGGACGTCAATATCGACCTGCGTGAAGTGCTGAGCGGCGAAATCGTCAAAGGCGTGGCGGATAGCGCGACGGATATCGGCATCGTGGCGGGCAATGTGCATGCGGAACATCTGGAAATGCTGCCGTATCGCGACGACCGGCTCGTGCTGGTCACGTCGCGCGATCATCCGTTGGCGCGGCTGGCGTCGGTCGATTTTTCGCAGGTGCTCGCGGCCAATTTCGTGAGCTTGCCCACCTCCAGCGCGATCCACGCGTTCATCATGAGTGCCGCCGATGCGCTCGGCGCGCGTCTGAAACTGCGTATCCAGGTGGGCAATTTCGAAGCCGCCTGCCGGATGATCGAAGCGGGCGTGGGCATCGGCATCGTGCCGGAATCGGTTGCGCGGCGGCATAGGAAGACGATGCAGATCGCCACCGTCGGGCTGAACGACCCTTGGGCCGAGCGCAAGCTCAAGATTTGCGTGCGCAGTCTCAAGGACCTGCCGCCGTTCGCGCGCGTGCTGGTGGACAGGTTGATGGCGAGCGTTTGAGTCCGGCGCGGTTGCCCGCACGCGGTGCGCTCTCCCGGGCGTTTTCGATCCAGTCGGTCTGGAAGATTAAGTCATGCGCTTTTTCCTGATGCCGGGAGAGTCAGCGGACATTTCCAATAAGAAACGGAAGTGCTCTGACCGGTGCGCGCCCGCTGCCTGGCCGCCGGCATGCATGAACGCCGCGAGCCGTACATCTACCGCACAAGTTATTCAAGCTCAGTAAGCCTTCAGGCGTTTTTCGCCTGCCGTTGCCGGGCAAATACCCTTGCCGCCATAAAAACCCGCGTGTATAGTTTCCGAACTTACTCTTGTTTCGCATCGGAAATAAAAGGGATTTTCATGGACGCTTCCACCATCCTCGCCGACCTGGGCATCGCCCACGCGGCGCAAGCCGGCGACATCGCGGTTCATTCGCCCATTACCGGCGAACTCATCGGCCGCGTGGCCAGCAACACCGTGGCGGAAGTCGACACGGCCCTCGCTCAGGCGAAACAGGCGTACACCGCCTGGCGCAACGTCCCGGCGCCGCGCCGCGGCGAACTGGTGCGTCTGCTCGGCAACCGTCTGCGTGAGAAGAAGCAGGCGCTCGGCAGCATCATCACGCTCGAGACCGGCAAGATTCTTCAGGAAGGCATGGGCGAAGTGCAGGAAATGATCGACATCTGCGATTTCGCGGTCGGTCTGTCGCGCCAGTTGTACGGTCTGACGATCGCTTCGGAACGTCCGGGGCACCGCATGGCGGAGACGTGGCATCCCGTGGGCACTTGCGTCGTGATCTCGGCATTCAATTTTCCGGCTGCGGTGTGGTCGTGGAATGCGGCGCTCGCGCTGGTCTGCGGCAATGCGGTGATCTGGAAGCCGTCGGAAAAGACGCCGCTTACCGCGCTCGCCGTCAATCAGATTCTGAGCGAGGCGCTGCAGGAGTTCGGCGACGCGCCGGCCGGCCTCACCGCGTTGATCAACGGCGGCCGCGACGTGGGCGCGAAGCTGGTGGCCGACCCGCGCGCGTCGATTGTCAGCGCTACGGGCAGCACGGAAATGGGCCGCACGGTCGGCGTGGAAGTGGCGAAGCGCTTTGGCCGCTCGCTGCTCGAACTCGGTGGCAACAACGCGGGCATCGTCACGCAAACGGCGGATCACGAACTCGCCATGCGCGGCATTCTGTTTTCGGCGGTGGGTACGGCGGGGCAACGTTGCACGTCGCTGCGCCGTTTGTTCGTGCACGAGAGCGTGTACGACAAAACCATCGAACGTCTGAAGCAGCTGTACAGCAAGGTGCCGATCGGCAATCCGCTCGAAAAGGGCACGCTGATGGGGCCGCTGATCGACAAGCAATCGTATGGCCGCATGCAGGAAGCGCTGCAACAGGCTACGGCCGAAGGCGGCAAGGTGTTCGGCGGCGAGCGCGTCGAGGTGAAGGGATATGAAGGCGGCTACTACGTGCGACCGGCGATTGTCGAAATGCCGTCGCAAACGTCGGTGGTGCTGAAGGAAACGTTCGCACCGATTCTGTACGTGCTGCGCTATACCGATTTCGCCGACGCGGTGGAAGCGAACAATGCGGCGGTGCATGGTTTGTCGTCGTGTGTATTCACCACCGATCTGCGCGAAGCGGAACGCTTCCTGTCCGATTCGGGCAGCGACTGCGGTATCGCGAACGTCAACATCGGGCCGAGCGGCGCGGAAATCGGCGGCGCGTTCGGCGGCGAGAAAGAAACCGGCGGCGGCCGCGAATCGGGTTCGGACGCGTGGAAAGCCTATATGCGCCGCGCTACCAACACGGTCAATTACTCGTCGGCATTGCCGCTCGCGCAGGGTATCGACTTCAATATCGGCTGATACCGTTCGCGTAGTCCGTTCGTCGAGTCCTGACATGCAGCGGCGCATTCGCGCGCCGCTGCTGCTTTATCAAACCTTCTTTAGCAATCCGTTTGCGCCGCCGGCGTCAGGAGCGGCCACGCTACTCGTGGGGTAAGACGTGAGTTCCAAAGTCGTGATTGTCGGCGGTGGGGTGATCGGCAGTTCCATCGCGTATTTCTTGCGGCTGTCGGATCCGACAGTCAGCGTCACGGTGATCGAGCGCGATCCGACTTATGCGCGTTCCTCGTCGGCATTATCGGCGGCCTCGATCCGTCAGCAATTCTCCACACCGCTTTCCATTCAGATGTCGCTGTTCGGCATCGAGTTTCTGCGCTCGATCGGCGAACGGCTGGAAGTGAACGGCGCCAAACCGTCGATCGATCTGCACGAAGGCGGCTACCTGTTCCTTGCGACGCCGGCCGGCGAGGCCACGCTGCGCGAGAACCACGCGCTGCAAAAAAGTCTTGGCGCCGATATCAGTCTGCTCGACAAAGCCGCGTTGCAAACGCGCTTTCCCTGGCTCAACACCGAAGACCTCGTGGCCGGCGCGTACGGTGAGAGCGGCGAAGGCTGGTTCGACGGCTACGGGCTCGTGCAGGCGCTGCGCAAGAAGGCACAGTCGCTCGGCGCGCGCTACGTCGCCGCCGACGTCACCGCATTGCAGCGCGACGGCAAACGCGTTACCCACGTGCAGACCGCGAACGGCGAGATCTATGCCTGCGACGTGGTGGTCAATGCCGCCGGCGCGTGGGCGCGCAAAGTCGCGCAGATGGCCGGCATCGACATTCCGGTGCACGCGCGGCGCCGCAGTATTTTCAACGTCACCTCGCCGGGGCAACTCGAACACTGCCCGTTGCTGATCGATCCGAGCGGCGTGTATTTCCGTCCTGAAGGCAAATCGTTTATCTGCGGCACGTCGCCCTCGGCGGACAACGACCCCGACGATCTGCCGCTCGACGAAGTCGATCACGCGCTATTCGACGATGTGATCTGGCCGACGCTTGCGCACCGCGTGCCGCAATTCGAAGCGCTGCGTGTGCAGAATTGCTGGTCCGGCTACTACGAATACAACGTGCTCGACCAGAACGCGATCATCGGCTATCACCCGGATGTCGATAACTGCATTTTCGCCAACGGTTTTAGCGGACACGGATTACAGCAAGGACCCGCAACGGGCCGTGGCATCAGCGAACTGATTCTGCACGGCCGCTACACGACGCTCGATCTGGGCTCGTTGAGCTTCACGCGCGTGCTCGAAAACCGGCCGATCGTGGAGAAAAACGTGGTGTAGCCGCATGCGCGGGGGTGATGCGAAAAACGCAATACGTAGTGCGTAGATATCGTTTGCCGCTCACCCCGACCATGCCCACAATCGACGCCGATCCTCCATCCAGAGATAAGCGGCCCGTCACCATGTTCACCTTCAATCCTGCATTCGCAGCGCCGACCGGTTCGCCGATTCGCGAACTCTTCAAGTATCTGGCGCAACCCGGCATGATCTCGTTCGCCGGCGGCTATCCGGCGAGCGATCTGTTCGATCGCGACGGGCTCGATGCCGCGGCGGCACGCGCGTCGCAACACCCCACACTGTGCCTGCAATACGGGCCGACCGACGGCCTCGTCGTCCTCAAGGAGCAGCTCGCGCACTTGATGACACGCCGCGGCACGCCGTGCACGCCACCGGAGTTGCTGGTGACGACCGGCTCGCAGCAGGGCTTCGATCTGCTGCTGCGCGTGATGGTTGCGCCGGGCGACGTGGTGCTGGTCGAGCAGCCCGCCTATCCCGCGACCTTGCAGGCGCTCAAGCTGCAGGAGGCCGACGTGGTCACGATTCCCGTCGATCAGAACGGCCTCGACGTCGACGCGCTCGCCGCGCTGCTCGAATCGGGCACGCTGCGCCGTGCGCCGAAGCTGCTGTACACCGTCCCCACCTTCGCCAATCCGACCGGCGCGACGTTGTCGCTCGAGCGCCGCGTCGCGTTGCTGAAACTGGCGGTGCGTCACCGCTTTCTGATCGTCGAAGACGACCCCTACGGCGATCTGCGCTTTAGCGGCGCCGCCTTGCCTTCGCTGCTTGCCTTGAGCGCGCAGGTGCCGGGTTCACGCGATTGGGTCGTGCATTTCTCCAGTCTGTCGAAGATCGTCGCGCCGGGTTTGCGCGTGGGCTGGATGCTCGCGCACGCGGAGATCCTGCGCCGCTGCGTGGTCGCCAAGCAGACGGTCGATCTGTGCAGCTCGCCGTGGACTCAGGCGATTGCCGCGGAGTATCTCGCGAGCGGCGCGCTGGAGCGTCATTTGCCGCGCATCGTCGACGCCTATGCCGTGAAATGCCGCACGCTGTGCGACGCGCTCGAAGCGCAACTGGCGGACCACATTGTGTTTCATCGTCCCGCCGGCGGTATGTTCGTGTGGGCGCGATTGAAGGCCGGTCAGAATGCGTCCGATTATCTGCGTGGTTGTATCGGGCGCAATGTGATGTTCGTGCCGGGCGTGGCGTTCTATAAAGACAATATCGATGCGGCTGCACTGCGCCTGTCATTTGCCGCGCCGGGCGTAGCCGACATCGAAACGGGCGTGCAGAGAATGAAGCAGGCGCTCGAACATTTTTGACAGCGGCTAAGGCAATATCCGCATCGAGGCGATAAAGGCGATGCTGAAAAAACCCGGCGAGCATATTGCGTGCAGCTGGGTTTTTTTTGCATGCGTGTTTAATCACGCGGATTTAGCATAAACGCTTCGGACGAGTAATGCGATGTCAGACCGCACGAGGCTGAAGGTATTATTCCCGAGGTATCCGGCGCGGGCGCCGCGCATGCATGTCTGTGGCCCGAGGCTGCGCTTTCACGTGCACTTGCACTTGCCGGTTTGACGAATCGGCGCGCCGCGTCGAACGCTCGCGTTTCCTAATCCCTTAATCAGACGCGGATCCGTTTTATAAAACTCCGAAGCGTGCCTGACTGTTAAATAGAAATTGCCGCTGGTTTCCGGCTAAAAATATCGGTTATCATCGCTGCCTTCGGAGACTGATCCCGCTGACTTTATTCGCCGGACATTCACGTTAATACCGTCGCATCGAACCAGAAGAAATCAGATGAAGATGTCGCGCAAAAAGATTGCAATCCTGGTCGTCGGTCTTCTGGTCGTGGCCGGCGTGATCATTCAGGCGGTATGGCGTCCATTTGCGCATCGCAAAGCAGCCGGGAACGGCGAAATCGTCCTCGATATTCACCACCCGGATGCGGTGATCGACAGCGAAGCGCTCTCGCGTTTGCCGCGCGACATTCTGAGTGTGCCGCTGCTGCGCGACGTGCTGACGCAAGATTTCGTCGACTATTACGAGTCGGACAACACGCGGCTGTCGGCCGAGGGCGCGTTGCGGCGTCTCGCGTTCGAACATCAACTCGACTGGCGCGACGAACTGATCCGCCGTGTATTCGACGAACCCGCGCACGTGCTGCTGTGGCGCTCGCCCGACGGCCGCCTCGGCTACTGGGTGATGTCGATGCATCGCAATGGTTTCGCGAAGCTGCTGCAAGGCGTGGGCAACGTCGCCACGAGCGACGCGCAACTGAGCCAGGTGGCGAAGCTCTCCGGCGATGTGCCGGTCTATGCATTGAAACTCGCGGTCGGCCGCACGCTGCTGTTCGCCAGCAAAGACGATCGGCTGGTCGTGCTGTCCGCGCCCGGTGTGCTGCTCGACGAGAAGGGCGGACTGCTCGGCGAGCGGGCCGACGTGGTGTCCGGGATGTTGTCCTCGGGCCGCGATGATGCAGCGCGCGCCTATCAACTAGACGCGCCCGGCGAATCGCCGAAGGGCCACCGGCTGGTGGTGTCGGCCAACTACCTGTCGTTCGGCTATCAGGCGTTTTTCTCCGGCATCGACGCGCTGCGTTTCGATTTTTCGTCGACCGGCAATCCCGCAGGGGGGCGTGGCGTGGCGAACTGGCAGACCTCGGCGCTGATCGTGCCGGACAAGTTGCCGCAACAGTGGAACAGCGCCGATCTGTGGCGCGCGTTGCCGGCCAACCCGGCGGCCTGCACGAGCTTGCCGGCGGACTGGAAAGAGGCCTCGGGCCTATTGGGTAAGGTGGCCGGCGGCGGCGCGGATAACGCTGCCGCGATCGGCGATCAGCTCACCGGTCCCGCGGCGGTGTGCTGGTATGCGAAGTCGACGCTGGTCGCGCCGGTGTTCGTCGCGCGCGTGAAGAAGCAGGACGCGGCCGATATCGCCGCGTTGAAGACCGCGCTGGGCAAAACCTTCGGCGATGTGATCGGCGCCTATGAAGCGAAGGCCGCCAAAGCCGACGGCGCCGACTCCGCGGGCTATCGCCGCCTGCCGGTCACCACGCGCGAGCAGGGCGCGGATGTGACCGTGTGGCAGCGGCCGGTCAGCGCGCGTTCGGGCACGGCATTGACGAGCAAGGCGTCGTTCGCATCGCAGTTGTCGGCGGAGCGTTATTTCCCGGTCACGCTGGCACTTGCGCACGGCTATTTGATCTTCTCGCCGGACGGCCGCCTCGTCGACGACACGCTCGCGGTGCTCGACAAGCGGTATCCGGCGCTTGCCGATACGCTCGCGCCGCAGCGTCTGCCGCGCACGATTCTGACGCTCACGCCTTCGTCGGCCGCCGCGTTGATCGAACGTGAGGCGGGCGCGGCGTTGCCCGCGGATCAGGAGGCGGTGTTCCGCAACGCATCGCGTACGCATCTCGTGCCGAAGCTGCACGCGCTTGCTCACTACCCGCCGGTTTCGCTGACGCTGCCGCAGAACCTGCCGGGTTCGACCGGCTGGGTGCCGGTGGAGTGGTGGTTCGATCGCGCGAGGGCTGGTGCCGGTTCCGGTTCGACTGAAGGCGCTGCCGATACGCCCGCAGATCAGCCCGGCACCGGGGGCGACTGAGTGCGCCGCGTTCGCGTCCTTGGCGCGGCATTCGCGACGTGCGTGGCTGAGCGCGCGCCGCAAGGCATGGTCGCGGCGAGGACAGCGCAGCGTACGCGTGTTGCGCAGTCCACGCATGCTGCGCGGTCAACGCATGCCGTGCAGTCAACGCATGCCGTGCAGTCAACGCATGCCGTGCAGTCAACGCATGCCGTGCAGTCAACGCATGCTGCGCAGTCAACGCATGCTGCGCAGTCAACGCATGCTGCGCAGTCCACGACTCTCGCAGTCCACGCCGCCACCACCTCGCGCCGCGCGTGGCTCGCAAGCGCCGCCTGCGCATTCGCCGTGGCGAGTCTCACGCCCTACGCCCACGCGCTCACCGACACCGCCGCATCACCCGACCCCGACGCGCTGTCGCCGCAGCAATCGGCGGCATTCCGCGCGTGGTTCGTGCGCATCGTCGATCAGCAGATGCGGCGCGGACCGACGCCGCGCTGGACCCAACGCGACTGCGCGGGCCTCGTGCGCTTCGCGGTCGGCGAGACGCTCAGGCCGCACGACACCCGCTGGCTGCGCGCCAACGGCATGACCAGTCTCGCGGATACCAGCAGCATGCCGCCCGAACTGCAACTGTCCGCGGCGCAGCGTGGAATCGCCAACCGCTGGACCCAACTCGACGGTTCCACCGGCGCATACGCATCGGCGATCGCACTGATTCAACGCAATAGCCGTTTTGTTTCGAAGGACGTGAACCAGGCGCTGCCCGGCGATCTGCTGTTCTTCGACCAGGGCGACGACCAGCATCTGATGATCTGGCTGGATCGCTACATCGCTTATCACACAGGCACCGTCACGCTGACCGATACCGGTCTGCGCGCCGTCTCCGTTTCCGACCTGATGCAATGGAAAGACTCCCGCTGGCAGCCGCTCGACGGCAATCCGAATTTCGTCGGCGTGTTTCGTTTGGACTTTCTGACACCATGACCCGAATGATTTCCGTCACGCCGTCGAGCAACTGGTTGGGCAACGCGCGCCGTCGCGCGGCAGGCACGTTCGCGGCGCTGCTGACTGTCTTGCTCGCGGCGATGACGCTCGCCGTCTCACCGGCTGCTTACGCGGACGACGACGCAGCGAGCGCCGCTGCCGCAGCCGATGCCAACATCGCCGGCAATCCAACGCTGCAGACAGCGCCATCGAGTAACTTCAGTTCGCAGAAGGTCGACGGACAGCCGTTCTTCCTGCTTTCGGACGCGAGCTTCGGCAGCGATCAACTGGCACAGGTGCGGCTCGAAGCGCCCGGCCGCGATTTCAAGGACGCGTTGCAGGCATATGGCGGCGCGGACATCGTCGTGTATCGCGTGCCGAGGCCGCTAGACTTTCTGAAGGCGCAGAAGAATCTGCACCGGCTGAATGTCGCGCCGAATTATCAGGGCGAAGGGCTCGCGAATACGCTTACCTATCTGTGGGACCGGTGGTTTACCGAAGCGCGCCGCGCATGGCAGCGCGTGCTGTCGTTCGCGACCCGCAGCAAGGCGACCGAAGCGGCGCCGCAATTCAAGCTCGGCGAACAGACCGGCAAGCAGACGCAATTCGAGCCGAGTTCGCAATTCGCGCCACTCAAAGGCTACGACATGGTCGCGCGTTTCCGCTATCCGATCTGGGACGCGAAAGTGATCCAGCCGCCCAAGGGCGTGAATCTGGCGGGCAGCAGCAGTAACTTTATCGAAGCCAGTGCGGGCAACGTAATGATTCCGGTCGGCAAGCTGCCGCCGGGGCTGTATATCGTCGAAGCGGTGATCGGCAACTATCGTGCGCATACGCTGCTGTTCGTGTCGGACACGGTGGCGGTCGTGAAAGCCGCGTCGAGCGGCATGCTGGTATGGACCACACGGCGCGATAACGGCAAGCCGGTCGCGAATACGGAAGTGAGCTGGACCGACGGCGTGGGCGTTCTGCAAAGCGGCGCGACCGGCGGCGACGGCGCGCTGGTGCTGCAACACGTGAGCCCCGAGCGCAGCTACGTGCTCGGCACCGATCCGCAAGGCGGCGTGTTCGTCTCCGAGAATTTCTATTACGACAGCGAGATCTACAACACGAAGATCTACGCGGTGACCGACCGGCCCATGTACCGGCCGGGCGATCCGGTGCATGTGAAGTTCATCGGCCGCACGTTCCAGAGCGCGACGCAATCGTCCGCGCCCGCCGAGGCCGATATCAGGCTCGACGTGCTCGATCCGAACGGCGCGCCGGTGGCGAGCAGCAAGGTGCATTTCGCGTCGGGCACAGGCGCGGATACCGCGTTCACGCTGCCCGCCGACGCCACCGCCGGCGGCTATACGCTGCGCTTCGACTACAACGGCGATGTATACGGCAGTGCATTTCGCGTCGCCGAATATGTGAAACCGCACTTCGACGTGAATCTCTCGATGGATAAAGCCGACTACGCGACCGGCGAGGCGCTGAAGGGCAAGATCCAGTTGCGCTATCCGGACGGCAAGCCGGTGCGCGACAGCAAGATTTCGGTCACGCTGCGCGCGCAGAAAGTGACGATCGTCGACGGCGAATTGCGTTATGCGGGACTGTTCCCGGTCAAGCTCGACCAGCAGGAACTGAAGACGGATAGCGACGGCAACGCGAGCCTTACGCTGCCGGCCGCGAAAGAACCGAGCCGCTATGCGTTGACGCTGTTCGCGCAGGACGGCGCCGCATACAAGGTGCGCGTGACGCGCGAAGTGCTGATCGCGCGCGGCGCGACGCCGTATCGTTTGAACACGGCCAAGTCGTTCTCGCAACCGAAGGACGTGGTGAGCTTCGACTTACAGGCGCTCGGCGCAATCGATCCTGCGTCGCACGCGCCGTCGAAGTACGAATGGACGCGCCTCGAATCGCAAACGCATGGCGAAGGCGCATTGAAAAGCGCGAGCGCGGGCGGCAAGCTGTCGTTCCCGGTGCAATTCGACGAACCGGGTTCGTACATGCTGTCGGTCAAAGATGATTTGGGCAATCTGCTCGCCGCCACTAGCCATTGGGTTGCGGGCGATGGCCTGAAGGCGATTCCGGGCAGCGTCGAGATCGTGTTCGATCGCGACAGATACAAAATCGGCGACACCGCTGAAGCGCTGATCACCTTCCCCATGCCGGTCGACGACGCGCTGCTCACGCTCGAACGCGACAACGTCGAACGTCGCGCTCTGCTGACGGCTGGCGGCGACTGGTTGCAACTGCAACGGGTGGCGCCGTCGCAATGGAAAGCGCGGATCAAGGTGGGTGAAGACTTCGCGCCGAACATGACGTTCTCGGTGTTGTACGTACACGCCGGCGAATACGTGTTCCAGAACGCGGGCATCGTGGTCGCTCAACCGCAGATCGAACTGAAAGTGAAGAGCGACAAGCCGGTGTACGGACCGGGCGACACGGTCACGCTGAATTTAGACAGCACGCTGAACGGCAAGCCGGAAGCGGCGAATCTGACGGTGAGTGTGGTCGACGAGATGGTCTACGTGTTGCAGCCGGAAATCGCGCCGAATATCGTCGACTTCTTCTATCACCCGCGCCGCAACAACGTGCGGACTTCGTCGAGCCTGTCGTTCATTACCTACGACCTCGCACGCTCGCCGCTGAAAGGCGCGCCGGGCGGACCGCAGCGCGCGAACTACAACGAGCGTGGCGTGAAGGTGCTCGAACGGCCACGCCGCGACGATCAGGACACGGCAGCGTGGGAAGCCAACCTGAAAACCGACGCGAACGGCCACGCCACCATGACGTTCAAGATGCCGGATTCGCTGGCGCGCTGGCGCATTACCGTGCGCGCTGCGGCGCCGGATGGCATGGTTGGCCAACGCACCGCTTACGTGCGCTCGGACAAGGCGCTGTATCTGAAGTGGAGCGGGCCATCGCATTTCCGCGTCAACGATCAGCCCGCCATCGACATGATCGCGTTCAATCAGACCGACGCGGATATGGACGCGCAGTGGGTGGTGGACGGCGGCGGGTTGTCGCTCAATCAGAAGGTCACGCTCAAGCGCGGCGCGAACTATCTGCGTCTGCCGAGCGGCGCGCTGAAGGACGGCGTGATCAACGCGTCGCTGCGCAGCGCGGGTAAGGACGTCGATCGTCTGCAAACCACGATTCATCTCGACGCGAGCGGCTGGCTCGATCTGCATCAGAACACGGTGGCGCTCGACGGCTCGAACAAGCCGCTCAGTCTGCCGCAAGACGCGCAGGACGTCAGCGTGCGTTTCATCGGCAGCGCGGCGAGCCAGTTCATGCGTGTCGCCGACGATCTGATCGCCTATCCGTACGGTTGCGCCGAGCAGACGTCGAGCCGCCTGATTCCGCTGGCGCTCGCGCATGATGCGATCGGCCGCGGCGTCTCCGGTGACGGCGGCGCGAGTTCGGCGCAAGGCCTCGAAGCGCTGCTGCGCAATCAGCGGCAGCGTCTGGCCATGCTGGCGGGTGTCGGCGGCACGTTCGGCTGGTGGGGCGATACCACGGGCGGCAGCGCACTGATTACGGCCTACGCGTATTACGCGGACTGGCTCGCGAGCCGCAGCCTCGGCATCAGCCTGCCCGCCGACAACTGGCAGCATGCAATGGACGTCTATCGCGACGCCGGCGCGAAAGAGCCGCTGCTGCATCGCGCGCTGGCCTTGTGGCTGATGCAGCAGATGGGCCTGCCGGTTGCGACGCCGGTCTCGGGCGTGGCCGCGGACCTGATGAGCGACGCGGCGGCCACGGCCAGCGTGCCCGCACGCAACGGCACGTATGGCGCGTCGGACAGCATCGTCTTTGCGCAAGCCGATTCGCCGCGCGGCAAGCAGATGGCGACGCTGCTGATCGCCGGCATGGCGCGCAGCACGAGTGCTCAATTGCCCGATGGGTTCGATGCGGCGGCGAGCGCCGCGCGCGCGGCATTGAGCAACGATCCTGCGCCGCTCGTGCAAAGCCTGCTGGTCATGTCGGGTGGCGACGGCGGCGCGGCAGCCGATCCATCGGCCTTGCTCGCGAAGAGCAGCGCCGATTACCCGACGCTCGATCGCGCGCTCACGCTCCTGTGGTTACGCAAGGCGCTGGGCGGCGATGTGGCGGCCACGTCGTTGCCGTCGCTGCAAGGCGCGGGCTGGACACGCGCCGCGACGCCCACCGGCACGCCGCTTTACAGGTGGACCGGCGCCACGCTGCCGGCCGCGCTCGACGTCGGCGCCGCCCGCGCCGACGTCAACGCGCTGGTCTCGTTCCGCAGTCATACGAGCGAGGACAGCCGTCTGAATATCAGCGTCGAGCGCCGCCTCTACAAGCTCGAACCGGTCGAGGTCGCGGCCGATCCGAAGAAAAAGGATGCCTCGGCCGAGAGCCAGGTGGGGCGCGCCGCGTTCACCGCGCGTCTGGTGAAGCAGGGCGATGCGATCGACAGCAACGCGCTTTACGTCGACGAAGTCACGCTCACGCCGCGCTCGGGCAACGCTTACCACTATGGCTTGCTCGACGTGCCGCTGCCGCCGGGCGGCGATGTCGAGGCGACGAGCTGGGGCGTGTCGATCGACGGTCTGCCGGGCGCGAAAGAGGGCGCCAGCGGTCCGCAGCCGTTCCAGCGCGTTGCGTCGTACGAGATGGGTGAGCTGGCGTATCACCAGCCCGTGCCGTTGCTCGACCGGCCGGTCACGCTGCGGCAACTGGTGCGCTTCGCGTTGCCGGGCACGTTCGCGTTGCCGCCCGCGCGCTACTTCCGCATGTATCAGCCGGACGCGAAGGCGTTCGAAGGCGGCAAGAGCGATCACCTGACGACGTTGCGCATCCAGTAAGCGAGACGAGACCGCCATGTTCCGCGTCCTTCGGCCATTACGCGAACGTCTGGCAGCTACGCTGCGGATCGCGCTCGCCGTGGGCATGGTGTGCGGTTTTAACGGGGCGGGAGCTGATGCGGCGGCTTCATCTTCACCCGCTTTGACCACGGCATCCGCGCCGCAGATGCTGCGCTTTGCCTGGTTGCGCGACGGCCGGAGCCAGCTTTGGCAAGTCGACGGCAGCGGCGCCGCGGTCGGCTTTTCGCCGCAGGCGGCGGGCGCGTTGCCGCGCACGCTTCAGACGCCGCTCGGCAGCGTGTGGAAACTGTTCGTCTACGGTTATCTGGTGGACCGCAACGTCACTACACCGGATTACGCCTGCAACGGCGGCGACCCGGAGGAAGTGTATTGCTGCATGACCGGCGGTCACATCGATCGCGAACATGCGCTGGTGCAGTCGTGCGGACTCTTTTTCGAGCCCGCGCGCCTGCAACTCGATTCCGCCGACTGGCGCAAGTACTGGACGGCCGCTCACGCGCCAGCCTGGCTACGCGATCTGCACACCATGACCCCGGCGCACCGCGTGCCGGTAACCGAACTGCTCGCCGCGTTGCAGGCCATGCCCGCCCGGCCGCGCGAAGCGGCCGCCAGCACGCTCGTGTCGGTGCTGACCAGCGGACGCGGTGAAGGCACGGTGTCGCTCTACGGCAGTGTGCTGCGCGCCAAAACCTGGACGATGCCGGATCCGGCGCGGCCGGGCGCGTCGATCGGCGGCGCGGCGGGCTGGCTCGCCGACGGCACGCCGGTGTGGCTGGGCGGTTCGGGCGGCAGCGCACGCGTGCTGACGGCCGCCGCGCCGCGCCTCGCGCCGCTGCTCGCGCAAATCTCCGTGCCCGACGACGCCGCCTGCGTACTGATCGATTTCTTCAGCCGCTATCCGATTCGCGAGGTGGTCGGCGACAAAGGGCCGGCCGCCGCACCCAAGGGGCCGTTGCGTGGCAATTTCCGGGTCGGCTTCGTGAACGGCAATTGGGCGCGGGTGACGAGCCGCGGCGAATTGCGGCTCGATCGCGACGCGGCCGGCGCGCCGCACGTGGTCGGCCGTTTCGGTATGAACGACTACGTGGCGCGCGTGGTCGAGCGCGAAGGCGACACGAGCGAGCCGGAAGCGGCCAAGGCGCTGGCTGTCGCGGCGCGGACCTACGTCGTGCAGCATGGCAACCACGATCACGGCTGTTTTCGTATCGACGACAGCAGCAGCACGCAGCGCGTCCTGCCGCGCGCGCCGACGGCAGCCGCGCGCCATGCCGCCGACCTGACCGACGCGCTCGTGCTGACCGGCGCGCCCGTTCAGTATCACCACGACGAGGCCGCGCCGGGACAGATGAGCTGGCTGGCCGCGAAGGCCTCCGCGCAAACCGGCCTGACGTTCGACGCCATTCTCGCCCGCACCTGGCCGCAAGCGACGCTGACGTCGTTCCAGAGTCCGTTATCGGGCGACTGCATCGCGGTGGCCGGCGCGCAGGCATGGCTGCAGCGCAACGCGCCGTTGTGGGCGCGGCGCATGGACGGCGCGGCGGGCTACGAAACGCCCGATCTGCCCGCTGTCTGCGCGGTGCGTGAAGGGCGTCCGTATGCCGATGCGCAGCGTAATCGCGTGTATGTGTACCGCTTGCAGACTGAAGAGGACCGCATCGCGTTGGCGCATGAATATGTTCACCTCGCGTTCCAGCATCACCCGCGTGGTCTCGATGAGACGTTCGTCGAGCGGACCGCGCGCACGCTGATTCGCACCGACAATCCAATCCAATGAATATCTTTTCGCGTTTGCCTTTGTCGCTGTGGTGCTGGCCGTCTCGCGCGGGCCATGCTCGCGTTTGTGCAACCGTGAGCGTGTGGTGCGAGGCGGCGGATTTTTTCACGCAGGATCGGCGGCCTGATGCTCGTCAAGCGCGAGCGACTCTGACAGCGGGATGGGAAGCAATGAAGATGAAGGTCAAGACCACGGGTTGGACGAAGGCGAGCCACAGATTCCTTGCAGTGGCCTGTTTGGCCGGCCTGCAGGCCGCGCCGGCGGCGTACGCGAGCGACATCGACTTCGCCGCGCCGTTGAACGGCTGGCGCAACACGAGCGGCGACAGTGAGCGTTATACGCAGGACGTGCACTACCCGGCGGTGTCGGTATCGACGCCGGAAGGGCAGTCCAGATTCGCGCTGATCGAAGGGCAGATTCGCAACGCACCGAAGAAGAAAGGCACTACAGTGGGCACGCTGGTGGTCGACGGCACGCCGTTGCCGCAGCGCGTGGAAGAGGACGGCAAGTTCTCGCGGCCTTACGCGTTTCCTGCGGGCAGTAACGGCGTGGAACTGCGCGCGCCGGACGGCAGCCGCAAGCGCGTGCAGTTCTACGACGCCTACAGCGGTAAGACCCAGCCGAAGCTGCGCGTGCTGCTCGCGTGGGATACCGACGGCACCGATCTGGATCTGCACGTCGTGTCGCCTGACGGCGCGCATACCTGGTATGGCGAGCGCGTTGCACCGAACGGCGGCGCGCTCGACGTCGACGTGACGACCGGCTATGGGCCGGAGATTTATTCGTCCGCGGCGCCGTTGAAGGGCACCTATCTGGTCTATGTGAACTACTACGGTAGCGGCAATAGCGGTGCCGATATGACCGTCGCCCAGGTGACCATCATCACGAACGAGAACACGCCGAACGAAAAGAGCGAAACGATTCGTGTGCCGATGCGCAAGGCGGGTGAATTGACACTCGTAAAAACGTTCGTGCTGCCGTAATACGGTGGATGGAGCGCGTAATGATCGTGCTCGTCGGCCTGCGCTCTCTCGCGAGCCGGTCCGCACATGCCTGCGCGATGTGACGCAGATGGCCGCGGGCCGTTTCCTGCCCCGCAGTGGATGTGCGGCGAGCCATGACGCTCGCGACTCCTTGAGAGCGCAGAGGTGAAAGCCAATGCGTTCAAGGAGTTGCCTGAGTCATGCGCAGGTTGTCCACAGGCTTATGAACGGAATCTGTGGATAGATTGGTCTTGCGGGGCGCAAAGGTGTCCCGCGCGCCGGGTGAATTTTCAAAGATCGGAGTCCACGTCTCGCTCTTCCACCGCGCCGCGCGTGGCCGACCAGTACGGCGGACGGTTGTAGTACTCGTGCACGGCCGTGCCCCATTGCGTATCCGCCATTAAAGGCCAGTTATCCTTATCGAAGCCCGGCGCATTCTTGATCCTGTCAGCGCTTGCATCGAGCACGAAGCACCTGTCGTCCGTGTCGAGCGTGAGCGCGCTCCACGGTATGGCGTGCAGCGTGTCGCCCATGCCGAGAAAACCCCCGGTGGACAATACCGCGTAGGCGATCCGCCCGCCGCGTACGTCGAGCATGATGTCGGAGATTTTGCCGACATGCTCGCCGTCGGACGACATCACCTTGTTTCCATCGAGCGTGGATGCCGCCATGACGTCCGGTCCGGGACCGTCACCCATGCCGACTCCAACAATATTTGCGCCCTGCGCGCCGGCGGATGCCGGGACTTGGGGATTGAACGTAGTCATGATGTGCTCCTCGTAAAAAGCATACAAAGGAACGCGCAACGACTATGCCTGTTGCTTGCAGGACGGTTGTGAGGGAGTGCTTTTGCCGGTTGCCGCCGCTGGCGGCCGCGCGTGCTATGCGGCAGGAGGGTGGCTGGCAGCGGGATTGACCCTCAACGGGGCCGTTTCGCTGCTGGCTTGAGAGAGAAGAATGCGCTTGCCGTGCGTAGTAAAGCACGACAAGCGCATTTGCCGACTTAGCGGTCGAGGAACGACTTCAGACGATCGGCGCGGCTCGGATGCATCAGCTTGCGCATGGCCTTGCTCTCGATCTGACGAATCCGCTCACGCGTAACGTCGAACTGCTTGCCGACTTCTTCGAGCGTATGGTCCGACTTCGTGTTGATGCCGTAACGCATGCGCAGCACTTTGGCTTCGCGCGGCGACAGCGAGTCGAGCGCGTCGTCGATGGCGGCGCGCAAGTCGGCCTGCATGGCCGCGTCGGCCGGCGAAGAAGCTGCCGAGTCTTCGATCATGTCGCCGAGTGTGGCATCGCCGTCGTCGCCAACCGGCGTTTCCATCGACACCGGCTGCTTGGCGATCTTCAGAATGCCGCGCACTTTCTCTTCCGAGAGTTCCATGCGTTCCGCGAGCACGGACGGATGCGCTTCCTGACCGGTCTGCTGCAGGATTTCGCGCGAAATGCGGTTCAGCTTGTTGATCGTTTCGATCATGTGCACCGGCACGCGGATCGTGCGAGCCTGATCCGCAAGCGAACGCGTGACAGCCTGGCGGACCCACCACGTTGCGTACGTGGAGAACTTCCAGCCGCGGCGGTATTCGAACTTGTCCACGGCCTTCATCAAGCCGATGTTGCCTTCCTGGATCAGGTCGAGGAACAGCATGCCGCGATTCACATACTTCTTCGCGATCGAGATCACGAGACGCAGATTCGCCTCGATCATCTCGCTCTTCGCCTTGCGCATCTTCGATTCGGCCGCGACCATCTGGCGGTTGATTTCTTTCAGATGCTTCAGCGGCAGCGAAACCGTGGCTTCGATTTCGATCAGCTTTTGCTGTTCGGACTGAATGGCCGGCAAATGGCGCTCCAGCGCCGCGCCGTAGGCGGACGCACCGCGCGCCGCACGTTCCGTCCAGCCGAGGTCGGCTTCATGACCGGCGAACGACTCGATGAACTTCTCGCGCGGCATGCCGCTCTTCGAAACAACGATTTGCAGAATGTTGCGCTCGATCGCACGAACTTGCGCGACCTGTTGCTGCACGTCGCCGCACAGGCGGTCGATGGTGCGTGCCGTGAAGCGGATCTTCGCGAGGTGCTGCTGGATCTCTTCGCGCGCGCGCTGATACGCCTTCGAGGTGACGTCGCCGCGCGTGTGCGAGGCGTTCATCTGGTCGGACAGCATGCCGACTTGCGCGAAGATTTCGAGGCAGTCGCTCGTGAGCTGCTTCAGGCGTGCTTCGTCTGCTGCCGACGAGTCAGCGGGGCCGACGTCGTCGTCGCTGTCTTCGTCCTCGTCGCCGTCCGTGTCCGCGTCGACTTCGGCCGATGCTTCCGCGCTTGCGCTGTCTTCTTCGGCGGCGATCGTGTCTTCATTGAGGCCGTCGACCAGTTCGTCGATGCGCAGCTCGCCGTCGGCAACCTGTTGGGCGCTCGCCAGAATCGCCGAGATCGCGAGCGGGCAAGCAGCGATTGCCTGCACCATTTCGTGCAGGCCGTCTTCGATGCGCTTGGCAATCGCGATTTCGCCGGCGCGCGTCAGCAGTTCGGTCGCGCCCATTTCGCGCATGTACATGCGCACGGGGTCGGTTGTGCGGCCGAATTCGGAATCGACGGTCGACAGGGCGACTTCGGTTTCCTCGTCTGCCTGATCGTCCGACACCACGGCAGGGGCGTTCGAGTTGAGCAGCAGCGTTTCTGCGTCCGGCGCCTGCTCGTAGACCTGCACGCCCATGTCGTTGAACGCGCTGACAATACTGTCGATCGCGGCCGTTTGCGCGAAGTTGTCGGGCAGATGGTCGTTGATCTGCGCGTGGGTAAGATAACCCTGTTCCTTGCCCAACTGGATCAGCGCACGCATCTGGCGCTGACGTTCCTCAGCTTGCTGCGGCGGCAGTTCGGCCGCCACGGGGATCGCTTTGCCGGCGCCCTTGCCCTTGGCCGTGCGGCCCGAGGGAGCTTTGGCGGCGTAGCCGGCGGTTTCGTGTTGCGAATCTTCGCGATCAAAAGGGTTCACGTATTCTCCTCTAGAGGCTTCGCTATGAGACGCAAGACGCGACCGTCAGGCGTTTCGAGCATGGCTCAACATCACCTGAGTGACTCAACGCGGTTGTTTGGCTGTGCTCTGGGGAGCAAAAAAGATGAGCCCGCTCGAAGCGGGCCGATAGAAATGTGCGAAATTCGCGCGGCTCGCATTATATACGAGCTTGAGCTTTCGCGCTCATTGTGTGCACATCATTTCATCATGCGCGTTTGTTGCAGGTGCATCCCCAAGCTGCCGGCCGGACGTAGAGCGGTTGCCGGATCCATGCATCAAGGTGCGTGCATATCGGCTGATTTCAAGCTCCTCACTATAGAGGAACTCGGCCGCCCTCACACGACGGATCATTTCTGCGTCGCTCTCGCTATATATAGGGGGCGAGTGATTCTGGCGTCGATCAGCGCCGGGTCAAAAGAAAATTCACAAAAGGGGGTTGACGACGCGTCACTCGTTCTCCATAATCTCGTCTCTCTGCTGCTGATGCAGCGACGCAGAACGAAGCGGTACCGGGTGGTGGGTTGTTGAGGTTTCCCGGTGGCGGTTTGGTGGTGAATGCGGACCCGATCTTTAAAAATTAACAGCCGATAAGTGTGGGCGCTTGATGCGCGATGCGGGGCGGATCTTCCGGGATCTGCCGTAAAGCGGAAGTATCAGGTCTCACACAGTAATGAAAGGAAGGTTTGACTGTCGCAAGATGGTTGGATCATTCGTCAGTACGTTGAGTGAGCGACCGGGCTCGGAAGAGCCCGAAAAACAGTAACAGGTTTGAACTGAAGAGTTTGATCCTGGCTCAGATTGAACGCTGGCGGCATGCCTTACACATGCAAGTCGAACGGCAGCACGGGGGCAACCCTGGTGGCGAGTGGCGAACGGGTGAGTAATACATCGGAACGTGTCCTGTAGTGGGGGATAGCCCGGCGAAAGCCGGATTAATACCGCATACGCTCTGCGGAGGAAAGCGGGGGATCTTCGGACCTCGCGCTACAGGGGCGGCCGATGGCAGATTAGCTGGTTGGTGGGGTAAAGGCCTACCAAGGCGACGATCTGTAGCTGGTCTGAGAGGACGACCAGCCACACTGGGACTGAGACACGGCCCAGACTCCTACGGGAGGCAGCAGTGGGGAATTTTGGACAATGGGCGCAAGCCTGATCCAGCAATGCCGCGTGTGTGAAGAAGGCCTTCGGGTTGTAAAGCACTTTTGTCCGGAAAGAAAACCTCTGCCCTAATACGGTGGGGGGATGACGGTACCGGAAGAATAAGCACCGGCTAACTACGTGCCAGCAGCCGCGGTAATACGTAGGGTGCAAGCGTTAATCGGAATTACTGGGCGTAAAGCGTGCGCAGGCGGTTCGCTAAGACAGATGTGAAATCCCCGGGCTTAACCTGGGAACTGCATTTGTGACTGGCGGGCTAGAGTATGGCAGAGGGGGGTAGAATTCCACGTGTAGCAGTGAAATGCGTAGAGATGTGGAGGAATACCGATGGCGAAGGCAGCCCCCTGGGCCAATACTGACGCTCATGCACGAAAGCGTGGGGAGCAAACAGGATTAGATACCCTGGTAGTCCACGCCCTAAACGATGTCAACTAGTTGTCGGGTCTTCATTGACTTGGTAACGTAGCTAACGCGTGAAGTTGACCGCCTGGGGAGTACGGTCGCAAGATTAAAACTCAAAGGAATTGACGGGGACCCGCACAAGCGGTGGATGATGTGGATTAATTCGATGCAACGCGAAAAACCTTACCTACCCTTGACATGTATGGAAGTCTGCTGAGAGGTGGATGTGCCCGAAAGGGAGCCATAACACAGGTGCTGCATGGCTGTCGTCAGCTCGTGTCGTGAGATGTTGGGTTAAGTCCCGCAACGAGCGCAACCCTTGTCCCTAGTTGCTACGCAAGAGCACTCCAGGGAGACTGCCGGTGACAAACCGGAGGAAGGTGGGGATGACGTCAAGTCCTCATGGCCCTTATGGGTAGGGCTTCACACGTCATACAATGGTCGGAACAGAGGGTCGCCAACCCGCGAGGGGGAGCCAATCCCAGAAAACCGATCGTAGTCCGGATCGCACTCTGCAACTCGGGTGCGTGAAGCTGGAATCGCTAGTAATCGCGGATCAGCATGCCGCGGTGAATACGTTCCCGGGTCTTGTACACACCGCCCGTCACACCATGGGAGTGGGTTTTACCAGAAGTGGCTAGTCTAACCGCAAGGAGGACGGTCACCACGGTAGGATTCATGACTGGGGTGAAGTCGTAACAAGGTAGCCGTATCGGAAGGTGCGGCTGGATCACCTCCTTTCCCGAGCTAACGTGTCAAGCGTTGAGCGCTCACGCTTATCGGCTGTGAAATTGAAGACAGAAACGCAGACAGACTCAGGGGTCTGTAGCTCAGCCGGTTAGAGCACCGTCTTGATAAGGCGGGGGTCGATGGTTCGAATCCATCCAGACCCACCATGTCGATGACCGTTGGCGCTTTAGCGCTTACGGGCATCCCACCCCCGAAGGGGGCAGGGCGGATCTGGTGTGTGCATGACTGGGGGATTAGCTCAGCTGGGAGAGCACCTGCTTTGCAAGCAGGGGGTCGTCGGTTCGATCCCGTCATCCTCCACCAATCCTCAATGCGTAGCGTTCTGCGAGAGAAGCAGAGCGTTGTGCATTGGCGATTGAGCCAGTCAGAGTGATACATGGTTATAGCAACCGTGATATCGGCTGTCGTTCTTTAACAATCAGGAAGAAGTAGTAAGGAGATTCACGAAAGCATACTTAGAGATGGGTGTGCGAGTAGGTGAATCAGGGTTGTGATTGTATCAATGTATGAAAAGGTGATCGAAAGATTGCTTTGGAATACGGCGCAACACGAATACTCAACCTGTAGCGTGTGTATCGAGAGACACACCCGTTATAGGGTCAAGCGAACAAGTGCATGTGGTGGATGCCTTGGCGATCACAGGCGATGAAGGACGCGGTAGCCTGCGAAAAGCGGAGGGGAGCTGGCAAACGAGCTTTGATCCTCCGATATCCGAATGGGGAAACCCGGCCCGTATGGGTCATCCGTAGCTGAATCCATAGGCTGCGTGAAGCGAACGCGGTGAACTGAAACATCTAAGTAACCGCAGGAAAAGAAATCAACCGAGATTCCCAGAGTAGTGGCGAGCGAAATGGGACCAGCCTGCATTCTTTATCCGTAGTGTTAGTCGAAAGCTCTGGAAAGTGCTGCCATAGCAGGTGATAGCCCTGTAGACGAAAACATCATGGAAGAACTAGGTATGCGAGAAGTAGGGCGGGACACGTGAAATCCTGTCTGAAGATGGGGGGACCATCCTCCAAGGCTAAATACTCGTGATCGACCGATAGTGAACCAGTACCGTGAGGGAAAGGCGAAAAGAACCCCGGGAGGGGAGTGAAACAGATCCTGAAACCGCATGCATACAAACAGTCGGAGCCTTTGAAAGAGGGTGACGGCGTACCTTTTGTATAATGGGTCAGCGACTTACATTCAGTGGCAAGCTTAACCGATTAGGGCAGGCGTAGCGAAAGCGAGTCCGAACAGGGCGATTCAGTCGCTGGGTGTAGACCCGAAACCAGGTGATCTATCCATGGCCAGGATGAAGGTGCGGTAACACGTACTGGAGGTCCGAACCCACTAACGTTGAAAAGTTAGGGGATGAGCTGTGGATAGGGGTGAAAGGCTAAACAAACCTGGAAATAGCTGGTTCTCTCCGAAAACTATTTAGGTAGTGCCTCGTGTATCACCTTCGGGGGTAGAGCACTGTCATGGTTGTGGGGTCCATTGCGGATTACTACGCCATAGCAAACTCCGAATACCGAAGAGTGCAATCACGGGAGACAGACATCGGGTGCTAACGTCCGGTGTCAAGAGGGAAACAACCCAGACCGCCAGCTAAGGTCCCCAAATATTGCTAAGTGGGAAACGAAGTGGGAAGGCTAAAACAGTCAGGAGGTTGGCTTAGAAGCAGCCATCCTTTAAAGAAAGCGTAATAGCTCACTGATCGAGTCGTCCTGCGCGGAAGATGTAACGGGGCTAAGCAATATACCGAAGCTGCGGATGCATATTTATATGCATGGTAGGAGAGCGTTCCGTAAGCCTGCGAAGGTGCATTGAAAAGTGTGCTGGAGGTATCGGAAGTGCGAATGCTGACATGAGTAGCGATAAAGGGGGTGAAAGGCCCCCTCGCCGTAAGCCCAAGGTTTCCTACGCAACGTTCATCGGCGTAGGGTGAGTCGGCCCCTAAGGCGAGGCAGAAATGCGTAGCTGATGGGAAGCAGGTTAATATTCCTGCACCATTGTTAAATGCGATGGGGGGACGGATCGCGGAAGGTTGTCCGGGTGTTGGAAGTCCCGGTCCTTGCATTGGAGAAGGCGCTTTGGCAAATCCGGGCGCAGGATTCAAGGGTGCGAGGCCATTCACTTCGGTGAAGAAGCAATCGGAAGTGGTTCCAGGAAAAGCCTCTAAGCTTCAGTTTAACAAGACCGTACCGCAAACCGACACAGGTGGGCGAGATGAGTATTCTAAGGCGCTTGAGAGAACTCGGGAGAAGGAACTCGGCAAATTGGTACCGTAACTTCGGGATAAGGTACGCCCCTGTAGCCTGACTGGCCTGCGCCAGAAGGGTGAAGGGGTTGCAATAAACTGGTGGCTGCGACTGTTTAATAAAAACACAGCACTCTGCAAACACGAAAGTGGACGTATAGGGTGTGACGCCTGCCCGGTGCCGGAAGATTAAATGATGGGGTGCAAGCTCCTGATTGAAGTCCCGGTAAACGGCGGCCGTAACTATAACGGTCCTAAGGTAGCGAAATTCCTTGTCGGGTAAGTTCCGACCTGCACGAATGGCGTAACGATGGCCACACTGTCTCCTCCCGAGACTCAGCGAAGTTGAAGTGTTTGTGATGATGCAATCTCCCCGCGGCTAGACGGAAAGACCCCATGAACCTTTACTGTAGCTTTGCATTGGACTTTGAACCGGTCTGTGTAGGATAGGTGGGAGGCTTTGAAGCGTGGACGCCAGTCTGCGTGGAGCCGACCTTGAAATACCACCCTGGTCTGTTTGAGGTTCTAACCTTGGTCCGTTATCCGGACCGGGGACAGTGCATGGTAGGCAGTTTGACTGGGGCGGTCTCCTCCCAAAGTGTAACGGAGGAGTACGAAGGTACGCTAGGTACGGTCGGAAATCGTGCTGATAGTGCAATGGCATAAGCGTGCTTAACTGCGAGACCGACAAGTCGAGCAGGTGCGAAAGCAGGTCATAGTGATCCGGTGGTTCTGTATGGAAGGGCCATCGCTCAACGGATAAAAGGTACTCTGGGGATAACAGGCTGATACCGCCCAAGAGTTCATATCGACGGCGGTGTTTGGCACCTCGATGTCGGCTCATCTCATCCTGGGGCTGTAGCCGGTCCCAAGGGTATGGCTGTTCGCCATTTAAAGAGGTACGTGAGCTGGGTTTAAAACGTCGTGAGACAGTTTGGTCCCTATCTGCCGTGGGCGCTGGATATTTGAAGGGGGCTGCTCCTAGTACGAGAGGACCGGAGTGGACGAACCTCTGGTGTACCGGTTGTCACGCCAGTGGCATCGCCGGGTAGCTATGTTCGGAAGAGATAACCGCTGAAAGCATCTAAGCGGGAAACTCGCCTTAAGATGAGATATCCCCGGGGCTTCGAGCCCCTTGAAGGGTCGTTCAAGACCAGGACGTTGATAGGTCAGGTGTGGAAGCGCAGTAATGCGTTAAGCTAACTGATACTAATTGCCCGTAAGGCTTGATCCTATAACAGGTGTGTCTTGCCCCCACAGGGGGAAACAGGACACGCACGGTTGAGTGATCCGTGTTGTGCCAGCAGAAACAACACAACCCCACGCTCCACCCCTGGTGAGCATCACCAGAAACTACTTCTTCCCGATTGGCCGCGCTGGCCCCAGATCCAGCGCGGCAACCAGTCATGCCTGATGATCATAGCGAGTCGGTCCCACCCCTTCCCATCCCGAACAGGACCGTGAAACGACTCCACGCCGATGATAGTGCGGATTACCCGTGTGAAAGTAGGTCATCGTCAGGCTCCCAAGCAGCATCAGAAACCCCACCCCAACACAGGTGGGGTTTCTGCGTTTACCGCTCACACCATCCAGAACAGAAGCAGAACAGAAGCAGCGCGCAAAACCGCCGCGAAAAACCTGACCCGGTTCGCTACCCGCATCCCGCCGCGCCACGGCGCAATTCACCCGCGACACTCCACCCTCCTGACACCCGCACCGCTGCCGTACCCACGCACAGCCAGCGGTGCCCGGCGTCAGATCCATCTCATGACTTACTGCGTCGCGATATCCGCGCGGCGCCTTCCCAGTACACCGTACCCGTCGCTTGGCAGGAAATGCATCGAAAGATTTCGCTCGCCGATCGGCCTAGGCTCGCTTACGCACTGGAGTCTGATACGACATGCCTGCGGTAAATCGATCAAGTCGCTCACTTGCATCTGTGATGGCCCAAAGGGGCGCGCTATGCAACTGCCGATCGTAGTTCGTCGCGATCATCGCAAAAAGCGAGAATCCCGCCTCGTCCAAACGCCACTTGCCGGTCTCACGGCCGATATCGAACACGGCCGACACCGCGCGTTCTGCCGCACTCAACTGCTCGCCAGTCGCCGAGCCGAAGCCCGACTCAGCCAGAAAGCCAGTCAACAGCATGACTTGCGTGAGTGTTTGTGCGTCGGTCATGCTGCCGGCGCCGCGGCGCAAGGCGTCGAGTGCCAGATGGACCCGTAGTGCGAGGTCGTCGGCGGTCTGCCGGGCGATCGGTAGCAGCATGGCCTTGGCGTGCCGTGCACGTGCAACGCCAGTATTACGAGATAACGGGATAGGTTGTGCCATGAAGGTCCAATGTTTGCGCCTGTGCAGATGCAATAACGGCGCGCCCCGAAAAAGGTTGAGCCCTCGGTGTGCATTGAACCGGCGGACCGAGTGGAACTCCGTTTGATGGGTGGCCTTCGCCACGATTCTCCGTCACGGGGACCGGTGCGCGCATCTCTCTGCTCACGTGCGCGACGCCTTTCGATATTTTCCCCACGCCGCCGCGTGTCTCATAGACTTGAGTCCCGCGTTGCCTGTGCGTTGCCTGTGCGTTGCGCCGATGTGGCGAGCAAGCCGCACCTAAGGCTATATGCCAGATGCATCGAGCGATTTACACATCCATTCGGTAGAGAAAAAACCCGCGATCCGCACAGGCAACATACCGGCCGTCCACGACGGAAGCGCCCTCGCCTTACAATGCGCAATCCACAACACCAGTAACCTTCATCAAATCCCGCCTCACTCGTCATCGCCCTTGTCAGCTGGCATGACGCTTCGCGCTCGCACCCGTCGACGAATCTCCGAATCCAGGATCAGACGTCCGCGCAGTTTTCCCTTCATCCGCTTCACATAGCGCGGCGCTTCGGTCATGTGGATCACCATCAACTCGCGCACTTTCTCTGCGTCGCGCTCACGTGCTGCTTTCGTAATCGCTTTGTGAATCTTGACGTTAGCCTGACCGAACCGCTCATGTTCGGCTTGCGGCGTGTCGTTACGAAACTCGATGAGCTGCCGGATCATTTCGTTGATCAACTCGCAACTGAAACGCAGGAACGGGTTAGGATTCGCCGCTGCGAGGATGTCGTGGAAATTCACGTCTTCCTGACGTTGCCGCACAATGTCCTGCCCGCCATGTGACGAAGCCGGCCGATCGCAGCATGCAATGCTCGCGTCGAGCGCCTCGAAGTCCTGCTCCGTCAGATACGGCACGGCCCCTGCCGCGAGTTCCGGCTCCAGCAGCTTGCGCACAGTGTAGATATCGTCGATCGACACGTCCTTGAAGAACAGGTAGTTCTGCAGAAGTTGCAACGTGCGATCGAGCGGCACCTCCACCACCATGCCGCCGCCGCTCGGGCCGGTGGTCACTTTGATGAGTCCTTGCACTTCGAGCGACTTCAGCGCCTCGCGGATCGTGCTTTTGCTTACCGAAAAGAGTTGCTGCAACTCCACCTCGCGCGGCAGGCGGTCGCCTGGCTTCAGGTCTTTCTCGGTGATGAGCCGCTTGATTTCCTCCGCGACCAGATCGCCGCGTTTCTGCTGCTTGATCTCAATCGCGACGCCAGCCTTGGCGCGGTCCGTGGCCATATTCGATGCTCCCAGTTTGTCCTGCACGATCTTCGATTGATCCGCCGGCGCCTTCGCAGCACAGAAGGCCGCCTCATGCTGCCAGGAATTTTGCCTTATTGACACCCGAATTTATTGTACCTACGATCAAGTCCAACCTATTTATCATGATAAATAGAACAAAGCCTGTGAGGTGGAAAACTTCACGGCGGCCAGCAAGCTCGAGTACTCGTTCGCGCAGTGTGTGCAGTTTCGTAGTCGGTCAGTGCGTGTCTCTTTCCTAAGGAGCGTCATTTTGAATCGCCGAAATATGTTGAAGCTGGCCGCGTTGTCGGCCGTTCCGGGGACGTTGGGTTCGCTGGTCGCGCGAAGCGCGTTCGCGCAGGCCGGCACCTTGCAGTTCGCCTGTCCGGTGCCGATGTCCGGTCCGTTCGCGGCGAACGGAAAATACGCCGACCTCGGCATGAAGCTCGCTATCGAGCAGTACGGCAAGGTGCTGGGCCAACCGCTCGCATACACGGTGCTCGACACGGAAGGCAAGCCGGCAACCGCAGTGCGCCGTGTTCAGGAAATCGCGCAGCAGAAGAATGCACGCTTCTTTGCGGGCGGTATTCTGTCCTCCGAAGCATTGGCAATGGGCAAGGAAGTGCAGAAAGCCGGCGGCATTTTCATCACTACGGCGGGCGCGGATGAAATCACCGGCAAGGACTGCAACGACGCCACGTTCCGCTGGTCGGTGCCGACCTATGGCGCGATCGAGCAAACGGTGCGTCCGCTGATCCAGACGCTGCCCAAGGCGAAACGCTGGTACACCATCACGCCGCAATACGTGTTCGGCGACGGCTTGCTGTCGGCCGCCAAGGCGATCTTCAAAGAGAAGGGTATCGAGCACGTGGGCAACAGCTACCACTCGCTCAATGAGAAGGAGTTCAGCGGCTATCTGACGAATGCAGTTGCAGCAAAGCCTGACGTTCTGCTTATTCTGAACTTCGGCTCGCAGTCGTCCGATACGTTGCGCCAGGCCGTGAGCTTTGGCATGAAGAACAACTGCACGATTCTGATGGCGTGGGCGTCCGGACTCGAGCAATTCGAATCGCTTGGCGCGGATCTTTGCGAAGGCGTCTATTTCGGCGCGCAGTATTGGCACGACATCGATTCGCCGCTCAACCGCGATCTTGTCAAACGCACGAACGCCGCATTCAAGGCGAACCCCAACTACAGCCTGGCGGGCTCCTATATCTGCACGAAGATCCTGCTGGACGGCATCGTGAAAGCGGGCAATGTCGATCCGAAGAAAGTAATCGCAGCACTCGAAGGCATGAAATACGACGGTTTGACTGGTCCGGAGGAGGTTCGCAAAGGCGACCACCAGGTACTGAAGAACTATTATCTGTTGAAGGGTAAGGCGAAGAACAAGATGAAAAACGCCGACGACTACGCGGATATCGTGAGTTCCGGTCAATCGTTCCTGCCGCTCGACAAGACCGGCTGCAAGATGGTTTGACGCCCGCGTGCCGCACGCGAGCGCGGCACGCATATCGCGGCACGCCCACGCGGCAATCCAGCGCGATGCTCCTTCGCACCACCCTTTAGACGGACGCCATGAACGTTTATCTTCTGCAGATCGTCAACGGCATCGGAGTGGGGATGCTGTATTTCCTGCTCGCGGTCGGGTTGTCGATCGTGTTCGGCCTTCTGCGCTTCGTGAATTTCGCGCACGGTGCGTTCTATCTGCTCGGCGCGTACTTCTGCTATCAGGCGATGCAGTGGTCGATGAGTTTCTGGACCGCGCTCGTGGTGGTGCCGATTGTCGTGGGCGCGCTTGCATGGGTCGTCGAGAAACTGATTCTGCGGCACGTGTACGCGCAGCAGCATGAGTTCCATATTCTCGTGACGGTCGGTCTCGCGCTCGTGGTGCAGGAATGCGCGATCCTGATCTGGGGACCGCTAGGCGATAACGTAGCCGTGCCCGACATGCTGAACGGCGTGGTGATCTGGGGCAGCTTCGTGTATCCGAAATATCGTCTCTTCGTGATCGGCTTCACGGCGGTATTGGCGGCGCTCTTGTGGTGGGTGCTGGAAGGCACGCGGCTAGGCAGCGCGGTGCGCGCGGGCAGTGAATCGACGGAGATGGTCTCGCTGCTCGGCATCAACGTATTGCGTGTTTTCAGCCTCGTATTCGCACTCGGCGCTGCAACGGCCGCGTTGGCGGGCGTGCTTGCCGCGCCGATTCGCGGCGTCGATCCTTTCATGGGCATTGAAGCGCTCAGCGTCGCATTCGTCGTGGTGGTGGTCGGCGGCATGGGTAATTTCCTCGGCGCGCTGGTCGGCGGACTGCTGGTGGGGATCGTGCAAAGCGTCATGAGTACCTTGTGGCCGGAGGGCGCGCGACTCATGATCTACGTCGCGATGGCGGCCGTTCTGTTGCTGCGGCCGAACGGTTTGCTCGGGAGGGCGGCATGATCGATACCTCGAAGCCCATCGCGCAAAGTGCTTCTTCTGTAAGGGCCCAGCCGGGCCTGAAGCATTCGCTGCATCGCTATCGCTTCCTGCTGCTTGCGCTGCTAGTGGTGTGCGTATTGCCGCTGACACTGCGCTCCGGATCGCTGGCCACGGAAGTGCTGGTGTTCGCGCTCGCCGCGCTCGGCTGCAATCTGCTGCTCGGCTACACAGGGCTGCTTTCATTCGGGCAGGGCATTTTCTTCGGACTAGGCAGCTATTGCGCGGGACTGGTTCTCACCAGGACGGCGTTGCCGGTGCCCGCGGCGTTGTTTGCAGCGGCGATAATCGGCGCGGCGGCTGCGGCGCTCGTCGGCTGGTTTTCGATTCGTCAGCGTGGCACGTACTTCGTCATGCTGACACTCGCGTTCGGGCAACTGTTCTATTTCCTCGCGTACACCACGCCCGATCTGACCGGCGGTGACAATGGGTTGCTCGACATTCCGCGCCCGGCGCTCGGACTGTTCGGCAAAACGATCGTGCCGTTGACCTCGCCGTGGCAATACTACGGCTTCGTCGCCGTGCTGTTTCTCGTGGTGTTCTGGCTGCTGATGCGCGTATCGCACTCAGTATTCGGCCGTACGTTGCTGGCGATTCGCGACAACGAGGCACGCGCGGCCGCGGTCGGCTACGACGTCAAACGCTTCAAACTGATGGCGTTCGTGATCTCCGGCGCGGTCACGGGGCTGGCGGGGGCGCTGCATGCGCTGATGACGGGCATCGCGCCGCTCTCCAACATCGACTATCACACGAGCGAGATGATCCTCGTGATGACCGTGATCGGCGGCACGGGCAATCTGTTCGCATCCGTACTAGGCGCCGCGTTCTACGTGCTGTTCGCCGACTGGCTCTCCACCTTGTGGCCGCGCTGGCTGTTGCTGCTCGGCATCGTACTGATCGCTGTCAGCCTGTTCATGCAGCGCGGGCTGTGGGGACTGGGCGAACGCATCTGGCAATCGCTTCGCCGCAGATCGTCTACCGACGCAGGCAACGGCGCAGACAACGACGCAGACAAGGAGCCCATATGAGCGAAGCGATTCTGCGAGCGAGTGGCGTTGTAAAGCGCTATGGAAAATTCACGGCACTTGCTGACGTCACGCTCAACATCATGCCGCGCACGGTGCACTCCGTCATCGGTCCCAATGGGGCGGGCAAAACCACGTTGTTTCACGTATTGACGGGCACGCTGCCGATCACCGAAGGCAAGATCGTTTTCGACGGCCACGACGTCACGCATGAGCCGGACCACAAGCGCGTACGACGCGGCGTAGCGCGTTCGTTCCAGGTAACGAGCCTGTTCGCCAATCTGAGCGTGCGGGAAAATCTGCGGCTCGCCGCGCAAGGTGTCGACGCGGTGCGCGCGCTGAATGCGTGGGCGCCGCCGCACGGTGCGCTCACGCATTCGGATACCGTCGATAGCGTGCTCGAACGGCTGGCGTTGCAGCGTTTCAGCGAAGTATCGGCGGGCGCGCTCTCGCACGGTCAGCAGCGGCGGCTCGAAGTCGGCATGGCGCTCGCCGCGCGGCCCAAGGCCATCTTTCTGGACGAGCCGACCTCGGGTATGGGTATCGACGACCTCGACGATATGAAGCAACTGATCCGTGGCCTGCGCGACGATTACACAGTCGTGCTGATCGAACACAACATGGGCATCGTGATGGACATTTCCGACACGATCACCGTCATGCAGCAAGGGCGCGTGCTAGTGGAAGGGCGCCCGGACGACATTCGCGGCGACGAGCGCGTGCGCAGCGCCTATCTCGGCAACATGATCACCGGAGGCCGCGCATGATTCTCGACGTGCAGCAGATTCACGGCTTCTACGGCAAGAGCCACATCCTGCAAGGCGTGTCCCTGCAAATCAACGAGGGTGAAACGGTGACGCTGCTGGGCCGCAACGGCGCTGGCAAGTCGACCACGCTGAAGGCGATTGCCGGTGTCGTCGCGCCACAGCGCGGCACGGTCACGTTCAACGGCGCCGAAATCGGCGGCTTGCCGCCGCACAAGATCGCGTCACGAGGTGTGTGTTTCGTGCCGGAGCATCGCGGCATCTTTCGTTTGCTCACGGTCGAAGAGAATTTGCGGCTCGGCGCGCGCAAAGATTCGCCGTGGCAACTGGGCGACATCTACCGCATTTTTCCGCGTCTCCAGGAGCGGCGCACGAACGGGGGCGCGCAGCTATCCGGCGGCGAACAGCAGATGCTTGCAATCGGCCGCGCGTTGATGAATCACCCGCGTTTGCTGATGCTAGACGAGCCGGTGGAAGGTCTTGCGCCGGTGATCGTCGAAGAAATCGTCGCGCAACTCAAGCTGATCCGCGAGGCGGGCGTGGCGATTCTGCTGGTCGAGCAGAACCTCGAAGTTTGCACGCAACTCGCGGACCGCCACTACATCATCGAACAGGGCGTGATCGTGTATTCCGGCGATAACGCGTCGTTCTCCGCGGACGACTCGATCAAGGACCGTTATCTCGGCGTCGGCGTGGTCTGACGCGTATTAGTCTTCAACACGAGGAAGCATCGATGCAAGTTCACGAATCAACGACCGTCGCGACGTTTGCCGATCTGCGAGTCGACGGCGCGCGACTGTGGGACAGTCTCATGCAACTCGCGCGGATCGGCGCTACCGATAAAGGCGGCGTATGCCGGCTCGCGCTCACGGAGTTGGACCGCGAGGCGCGCGACCTCTTTATCGCGTGGGCGAAGGAGATCGGCTGCACCGTGCGGATCGACGCGATCGGCAACATCTTCGCGCGCCGCGCCGGGTTGCGCGATGACCTTGCGCCGGTGATGACCGGCAGCCATATCGATACGCAACCCACGGGCGGCAAGTTCGACGGCAATTATGGCGTGCTCGCGGGTCTCGAAGTACTGCGTACGCTTGCCGACGCCAATGTGCGAACGCTGGCGCCGCTGGAAGTCGCGGTGTGGACCAATGAAGAGGGCTCGCGCTTCGTGCCGGTGATGATGGGTTCCGGCGTGTTCGCCGGCGCGTTCACCCTGGAGCATGCGCTCGAACAACGCGACCGCGAAGGCGTATCGGTGCGCGACGCATTGTCGCGGATCGGATATGCGGGCGAGAACGAAAAGCCGCATGCTGTCGGCGCTTATTTCGAAGCGCATATCGAACAAGGGCCGGTGCTGGAAGCACACGACAAAACAATCGGCGTGGTGCAAGGCGCGCTCGGCCAACGCTGGTACGACGTGACGGTGCACGGCATGGAGGCGCACGCGGGCCCGACGCCGATGGAACTGCGCCGCGACGCGCTGCTCGTCGCGGCGGATCTGATTCACGCCGTCAATCGCATCGCGCTCGATCACGCGCCTCATGGGCGCGGCACGGTTGGCTGGCTCGACGTGCATCCGAATTCACGCAACGTGATTCCGGGCCGCGTGACGCTCACCGTCGATCTGCGGGCCGCCGACGACGCCACGCTCACCGCAATGGACAGCGCATTGCGCGCCGCATGCTCGCTGGCGGGCGAGAAAGCCGGCATCACCGTGGACGTCGAGCAGGTCGTGTATTTCCCGCCGCAACCGTTTGCCGCGGAACTGGTCGGCGCCGTGAAGCAGGGCGCGGACACACTCGGTTTTGCGTCGATGGATGTGATCAGCGGCGCCGGCCACGACGCCGTTTATCTTGCGAGAGTCGCGCCCGCCGCGATGATCTTCGTGCCGTGCAAAGACGGCATCAGCCACAACGAAATCGAAGACGCACGCGCGGATCATCTCGAAGCCGGTTGCAACGTGCTGTTGCAGGCCATGCTGAACGCCGCGCAGAAAGCGGGGAGCGCGGACGCATGAAAATCCTCATCGCGCGGATGAATCACGAGACCAACACGTTCTCGCCGGTGGCCACGCCGTTGGCCGCGTTCGGGCGCAACGGCCCGAGCTATGGAGAAGACGCGTTCACCGAGAACAAAGGCATGCAGACGGCAATGGCCGCATTCATCGACGCCGCCGAGAAGGAGCATGCCGAAATCGTGACACCCGTATCGGCGTCGGCGAATCCCAGCGGACCGGTCGAGGCCGCCGCTTACGCGGCGATCTGCGAGTCGATCGTGTCGGCTGCGGCAGGTTGCGACGCGGTCATGCTCGATCTGCACGGCGCGATGGTCGCCGAAAATTCAAACGATGGTGAAGGCGATCTGCTCGAACGCGTGCGCGCGTTGTTGCCGGACGCGCCAATTGCGGTTGCGCTCGATCTGCACGGCAACGTCACGCAAAAGATGATCGACAACGCCGATGTAATCGTCAGCTTCAAGACCTATCCGCACGTGGATATGTACGAGACCGGCGCGCATGCGGCGCGTTTGTTGTTCGACCTGATCCACGGCAAGGCGAAGCCTGTGATCGCATGGCGCCAGCCGCCGCTGCTCACGCATACGCTGCGCAGCGCCACCGCCGAAGGCGCGATGAAACGCGCCGTGGACGCCGCGCGCGCCGCCGAAGCCGACGGCATGCTCGCGGTGTCGGTGTTGTCCGGTTTCTCGTTGGCCGATATCGCGGCGCCGTGCATCAGCGTAGTGGTGGTGGGCAACGGCGAACGCGCCGAGGCCGAAGCGGTGGCGGAGCGCATCGCGCGGCAGATCTGGGATGAGCGCGAAGATTTCGTGTACCGCAGCGCGCCTCTCGCTGACTCCGTAGCGCAAGCCGCGACGCTCGCGGTGAACGCCGACAAGCCCGTGCTCCTGCTCGATCACGGCGACAACTGCATGTCGGGCGGCACATGCGACACGATGGACCTGCTCGAAGAAGCACTGAAGCAGAAGCTCGACGGCATCGTAAGCGGACCGTTGTGCGATCCGCAAGCGGTCGCCGCGTTGATGGCGGCCGGCGTTGGCAGCACGGTGACGGTGACCATCGGCAACAAGATCGCGAGCGATGCGCTCAAGCCGCGTTCGCCGCTTGCCGTGACCGGCGTGGTGCGCGCGCTGACCGACGGCGAGTACGTGATCAGCGGCCCGACTTACACCGGTCAGCGTGCCTTCATGGGACGCGCCGCGGTACTCGACACCGGCGCCGTCAAGCTGGTGATCACCGAGCGCACGCACGAACCGTGGGACCTCGGCGTGTTCGAAAGCGTCGGCATCGATCCGCGTCGCGCGCGTTTCCTGCTGCTCAAGTCGCGCATGTACTGCCGGCCGGTTTTCGTGCCGATCGCCGCGGCGCTGGTGGAATGCGACAGCCGTGGTGTGACGAGTTCCGATTACGGTCTGTTCGCTTTCGCGCACGTGAAACGGCCAGTTTATCCGCTCGATACGCAGACCGAATGGGCAGTCACGAACTGAATGCCGCGCGCTCGCTCGCAGAAGCGCCGTTGGGGGCTTGTGCTGAGCGTGCGGGTTCTCTATAATTCGCGCCTCTAAAGGCTCGTAGCTCAGTTGGTTAGAGCACCACCTTGACATGGTGGGGGTCGTTGGTTCGAATCCAATCGAGCCTACCAACGCATCCGTGACGTAGACGAAAGCGGTTCCGCTTTCGTCTACGGTCAGGTTCCCGCATCACCCGGCGCACCGTTTGTCGTGCCGCTGTTCTGTCAGTTTCTCCCCTTCGTATTACCTCGAACCGTACGCAGCGTGACCCGTTCGCCGCGAATGCCCGTGTGCGTCCAACGTTCCTGCGTGTTCCCGCGTCATGTCGTCATTCACCAATGCGCGGTACAGTTGATCCTTCCGCTTTTGCCACTGAATCAACCGCCGTTCAGCGCGTGATGCAAGCGCCGGCAGTTTGAAAAGGAAGCTGACGCAATGAAGAAACTCATCAACGAGGTTTCCGCGGTCGTTCCGGATATGCTCGACGGACTCGCGGCGCTCAATCCCCATCTCTCGCTGTTGCAAGGCAGCACGATCATCGTGCGCGCGGATGCCGAGGCCGCCGCCGCGCGCGGAGAAGTCGCGCTGATCTCAGGCGGCGGCTCGGGCCACGAACCCGCGCACGGCGGCTATGTCGGCCCCGGCATGCTGAGCGCGGCGGTCGCCGGTGAAGTCTTCACGTCGCCGTCCACCGACGCCGTGCTCGATGCGATCCGCGCGGTGGCCGGCGCGGCCGGCGCGCTGCTGATCGTGAAGAACTACACCGGCGACCGCTTCAACTTCGGCCTGGCGGCGGAGATTGCGCGCGCCGAAGGCATCCCCACGGAAATGGTGATCGTCGCCGACGACGTCGCACTGACGGCGAGCGGCGACCACGCGGGCCGTCGCGGGCTTGCGGGGACCGTGCTGGTTCACAAGATTGCGGGCGCGGCCGCGGCGTCGGGCCGCCCGCTGGCGGAGGTCGCACAGATCGCGCGCGACGTGGCGGCCTCGCTCGGCACGATGGGCGTGGCACTCACCGCGTGCACGGTGCCGGCCGCGGGCAAACCGGGTTTCGAACTGGCCGATGGCGAGGTGGAATGGGGTCTCGGCATTCACGGCGAACCCGGTGTGGAGCGCGGCGCGCTGGAGCCCGCCGCCGCGGTCGTCGACAAGCTGCTGGAGAAGATTGTCGGCGACCTGTCGTTGCAGGCCGGCGAGCGGGTGGCGTTGCTGGTGAACAATCTGGGCGGCACGCCGTCGAGCGAATTGAACATTGTGGCCGGCGCCGCGCTGCGTTATCTGGCGGAGCGCGGCATCAGGACGGAGCGCGCGTGGGCCGGCACATTCCTGAGCGCGCTGGAAATGGCGGGCATTTCGCTGTCGCTGCTGCGAGTGGACGATCAACGTCTCGGTTGGCTCGATGCCGCCGCGCAGACCAGTGCGTGGCCGGCGCTCGGTGGACGCATCGCGCGGACCTCCGCGCGGCCCGCGCCGGCCGAACCGGATCGCGCAAGCGGTGCGACGCTGTCGCGTGAAGCGACGCTGCGCCGCGTCATCGAAGCGGTCTGCGCGTGTCTGCTGAAAGCCGAGCCGACGCTGACCGACATGGATCAGCGCGTCGGCGACGGCGATCTCGGCATCAGCCTGTCGCGCGGCGCGCGCGCGATCATTCAGGAGCTCGACGGCTATCCGGCTGAAACGACGCCGGGCGCTGTCCTGCGCAACATGTCGGCGACGCTGCGGCGCGTGGTCGGCGGCACCTCCGGCCCGCTTTACGCGGTCATGCTGCTGCGCGCCGCGCTCGCGCTCGAACAATCGGGCGGAGCGACGCCGAAGCAGTGGGCGGCGGCCTTCAGCGCGGGCGTCGACGGCTTGATGGCGCTAGGCGGTGCGCAACCTGGCGATCGCACGATGGTCGATGCGCTGAAGCCGGCCGCCGATGCATTGCAAGCCGCTCTCGCACGTTCCGATGCGCTCGACGCCGCGTTGAAAGCGGCCGTCGACGCGGCAACCGAAGGCGCCGCGCAAACGGCGTCGATGCATCCGCGGCGCGGGCGTTCGAGCTACGTCGGCGAGCGTGCGCTCGGTCACGCGGATCCGGGCGCGCACGCGGTGGCGCTGTGGCTCGCGGCGATCCGCGAGGCGCTGGCGGAGTAAAGTGAGCTGTCGTCGAAAGACGGCTCGTCGCGTCAGCGATCAGACTCCGCGCGCTTCAGCCCGGATACGGCGCGCTGTTACGGACGAAGCAGATCGAAGCCGGCCAGCGCGACCACCCCGCTCACCACGATCAGCGCCACCGAATGCTGTCCGAAGTAAAGCAGGCCGGCGGCGGACCAGCTCGTCAAAGAAAAAGCGGCGATACGTTTCATGCTTTAAAACCCCAAGGCGACAGCCAGTAATCCGCTGACCACGCCGCAGACCACCACGGCGAGCGCCACCACCGTCAGCACGCGGCGCGGAAACGAGCGGGCGAGCATGGCCATCGACGGTACGCTAATGAGCGGCAGCGTCATCAGCAAGGCGCCCGCCGGGCCGGCGGCCATGCCGAACGAGAGCATGGCCTGGATGATCGGCACTTCGCCCGCGGTCGGAATCACGAACAGCGTGCCGGCGATGGACAGCGCGACGATCCACAGCAAACTGTTGTCGATATCCGGTCCGACATGCGGAAACAGCCACGTGCGCGCCGCGCCAAGAATCAGCACCAGCACGATGTATTCGGGAATGAGCCGCAGCGTCATCGTGCCGAGGATTTTCACCCAGCGTGTGAACGCAGTGCCGGGCACGTCGCTGGTGATCAGTTGCGCCATCGCTTCGCGCGACGCTTCGGCTTCTTTCGGCGTGACCATGCGATTCACCAGATACCCGAGGCCGAATACCATCACGATGCCCAAGGCGAGCCGCAGGCCCATCCATTGCCAGCCGAGCACGAAGCCCATGAAGATCAACGTGGCCGGATTCAGGGCGGTATTGCCGAGCCAGAACGCGATCGCCGCGCCCGGCGCCGCCTGACGCGCGCGCAGGCCCGCCACGACCGGCGCCGCGCAGCAGGTGCACATCATGCCCGGCAGCGACATCAGGCCGCCTTTCACCACGCTGCTGAAATCGCTCCGGCCGAGCGCACGCGCGACCCATTGCGGCGGAATCAGCGCCTGCACCGCCGAGCCGAGCAGCAGCCCCAGCACCATCGCTTGCCAGATCGCCTTGCCGTAGGCGAGGGCGTAGTCGATCGCGGCCTGCCACGACGCCGCCGGCGCGCTCGCCGACGTCCCCATCAGAATGGATTTGCCGATGGAGTGCTGGCTCGCGGCGACGAAGGCGCGGTTGTAGTACGGGAACCACTTCACATAGAAGAGGCCGACGACGGCAATCAGCAGGAACACGATCCAGCCGAGAGCGACACGCGGTTGTCGAAGGGTTGATTGCATGGGAGTCTTGAACGTTGGATTTGATCAGATGACAGCGAGCGCGCTGCCCTCGACCTGGGCAAGCAGTGCGCTTGCCTGGTCGACGGCATCGGCGTCGTTAGGGCGAAAATTGAACTGCAATGCGTGCGGCAACTGGACGAAATGCTCATGGCTGCTGCGCGCGTACGCCGGATCATAGTGGCGCTCGATCAATTCGCGCGCGAGTTCGGCGCGCCGGTTGTCGTCGACGAGCCGTTGCCAGCCCGTGACACGTTCCCGGCTATGCAAACCGATCAGCCTTTGCAATTGCGCCTTCAGCGACTGCGGATCGTCGAACAGATGCGCATAGTCGTGCAGCAGGAATGCCGCGCGATCTTCACGGCTCGACAGCACCTCCACGCAGCGGCCCCGGTGAAACGTGTCGAGCAGCGCGAGCGGCAACGCAACGGAGCCGATGCGCCGGCTTTCCGCTTCCACGAACACCGGCCGTGCCGCGTCGAGGGTGCGCAGCGCGGTAACGAGCAGCGTATCGAACCGTTTCTGCGAGGGCTGCGGCACGCCGGCCCATGCGCCGAGCAGCGAGCCGCGGTGCGAGGCCAGCGCTTCGAGATCCAGCGTCTGCGCGCCCGCCGCGTTCAACGCCGTGAGCAGGCGCGTCTTGCCGCTGCCGGTCGGACCCACCAGCGCGATGTATGAAAACGTTGCCGGCAAGCTGTCCAGCGTATCGAGCGTGGCCCGCCGATAAGTCTTGTAGCCGCCTTCCAGTTGACGCGCCTGCCAGCCGATCATATTGAACAGCGTGGTCACCGAGCCCGAGCGCTTGCCGCCGCGCCAGCAATAGATCAGCGGCCGCCAGTTGCGCGGCCGGTCGGCGAAGGTCGTTTCCAGATGGTGCGCGATATTACGCGCGACGAGCGCCGCGCCGATCCGCGTGGCTTCGAACGGAGACACCTGCTTGTACGTGGTGCCGACCAGCACGCGCTCCTCGTTGCTCAGCACAGGCGCGTTGAGCGCGCCCGGAATGTGGTCTTCCGCAAACTCGAGCGGCGTGCGCACGTCGATGATTTCATCGAAATCACCTGCTTTTTCGAGGCTGACGAGTAGGTTTTTCAAGGAGTTAGGGACGAAACGGGCCGGCGGGAAGGTTGAAATTATCTCATGCGCAGTAAATACCGGCTGGCAGAGCGTTCAGGACAGCTTGCGAGACATCCGCCCTGCGTTGCCGCTTCCGCCGCCCGGCCTCTCAAACAACCTCGACGCGTCCTTCTCCGCTCACCATTTCGCCGATCACGCACGCTTCGCCGAATCCGTCGGCGCGGAATAGTGCGAGAACCTCGTCGACGGCTTGCGGCGCGCACGAAACCAGCAAGCCACCGGAGGTTTGCGGATCGGTGAGCAGGGTGCGCGCCGTCGCCGGCAATGAGGCGGGCAAACCGATGCTTTTGCCGTAGGCGTCCCAGTTGCGTCCCGACGCGCCGGTGAAAATGCCGGCTTCCGCCAGGCCGACCACGTCCGGCAGCCACGGCAGATCCGCATAGCGCACGCGCGCGGTCAGGTTCGAGCCGCGCGCCAGTTCCAGCGTGTGGCCGAGCAGGCCGAAGCCGGTGATGTCGGTGAGCGCATGCACACCGTCGAGCCTGGACAGCTCCGCGCCCGGACGATTGAGCTTGGTCGTCGCGGCGATCATGGCGGCGTAGCCGGCGGCGTCCAGCCGGTCTTTCTTCAGCGCGGCCGAGAGAATGCCGACGCCCAGCGGCTTACCGAGAATCAGCACGTCGCCCGCCTGCGCGCCCGCGTTGCGCTTGACGCGCTTCGGGTCGACCACGCCGATGGCGACGAGGCCGTAGATCGGCTCGACCGAATCGATCGAATGACCGCCGGCGAGCGGAATGCCGGCCTCGGCGCAGACGGATTCGCCGCCCTTCAGCACGGCTGCGATCACGTCGTGCGGCAGCACGTTGATCGGCATGCCGACGATGGCCAGCGCCATCAGCGGCTTGCCGCCCATCGCGTAGACGTCGGACAGCGCGTTGGTCGCGGCGATGCGGCCGAAGTCGAACGGGTCGTCGACGATCGGCATGAAGAAGTCGGTGGTGGCGACGATCGCCTGCTCGTCGTTGAGTTTGTAGACGGCGGCGTCGTCGGCTGTGTCGTTGCCGACCAGCAGATCGGGAAAGAACGGCAATGGTGCACTGCGTTTGAGCAGGTCGGCGAGCAGGCCGGGCGCGATCTTGCAGCCGCAGCCGCCGCCGTGCGACAGACTGGTCAGACGGGGCGACGTGCTCGTGGGGACGGAGGTATCGGTCATTGTGGCGTGCATTCCTGGCTACGAATGCACGCATTATGAATGTTGTTCGTTCGCGGCGCAGAGCGGCCGCGCAGCGAGGCGCTTCCCCAGGCTGCGGAAACCGCCCACGTATTTGCTCGCATGCCGCCCACAAGCGGCAGCCTTGAGAACGAGCGCGCCCACGCCGACACGGCGAGGCCAACCGATCCGCTATTTATTTGTTGGTGCCCGCGCCCGTGCCGTACAGGCCGTTATCGAAGCCGCCCGCGCCTTGGGCCTTGTGTCCTTGACCGGCAGTCTTGCCGCGCGACTTCGCCGAACCGCCATCCTTCGTCTGCGGCTTGTTCGATTCGTGAACCATCGAGGCGGACGAATCAGGCGCCGATCCCATCGAAGACGTACGGTTGTCCTGCTGCGACGAGCCGCCGCCCTGGGTGATCTGGGCCAGGCCGCTTTGACTCGACGCGAGCATTGCAATGCCGAACGCAAATGAAGCGAGACCCGCCGGCGCCCGCCGCTTTACTGCGCTGCAAAAACGGCTTGGGGGTGAAGAATCGAGCAGTGAGTGGGTCATGGTTTGCGTCAAGATCCGAAGTGAGGGTTTGTCCATACCTAACTCAGCAGCAAAAACAATGCCCCGGCTTTCCTCAAACCGGCTGTGCCGCTTCATATTTGAAGGCGCTGTGGAAGGCGGAAGTTCTCGCTGCAGGACTTTATGCCGCCCTCTATAATCATGATCAGTACCCCCAAAAAGAGCCGAGGCCATTCAATGCCCCATATGTCCCGGCGACAATTTCTGAAGGTCTCCGCCACCACGCTAGCCGGATCGAGTCTCGCCCTCATGGGCTTCTCACCGACGCCCGCGTTAGCGGAAGTCCGTCAGTACAAGTTGTCGCGCACAACCGAAACCCGCAATACCTGCCCGTACTGTTCGGTAGGCTGCGGCATCCTGATGTATGGACTTGGCGACAACGCCAAGAACGCGAAGTCCAGCATCATCCACATCGAAGGCGATCCCGACCATCCGGTCAATCGCGGCACGCTGTGCCCGAAGGGCGCGAGCCTGATCGACTTCATTCATAGCCCGAGCCGTCTGAAGTATCCGGAGTACCGCGCGGCCGGCTCGAATGAATGGAAGCGCATTTCGTGGGAAGACGCGCTCGATCGCATCGCGAAATTGATGAAGGAGGACCGCGACGCCAACTTCGTCGAGACAACGGAAGACGGCAAGAAGGTCAACCGCTGGCTGACCACCGGCATGCTCGCGGCATCGGCCGGCAGCAATGAAGTCGGTTATTTGACGCACAAGGCTGTCCGCAGTCTTGGCATGCTCGCATTCGACAATCAGGCACGTGTCTGACATGGCCCGACGGTGGCAGGTCTTGCCCCGACGTTTGGCCGTGGAGCGATGACGAACCATTGGGTCGACATCAAGAACGCGGATGTGATTCTCGTAATGGGCGGCAATGCGGCCGAGGCACACCCATGCGGTTTCAAGTGGGTCACTGAAGCCAAAGCGCATCGCAAGGCAAGATTGATCGTGGTCGATCCGCGCTTTACGCGTACGGCATCGGTTGCGGATTATTACGCGCAGATTCGGACCGGCTCGGACATCGTGTTCCTGGGCGGGGTGATCAACTATTTGCTCACCAACGACAAGATCCAGCACGAGTATGTAAAAAACTACACGGACATGCCGTTCATCGTTCGTGAGGATTTCTCGTTTACCGACGGTCTGTATTCCGGCTACAACGCCGACAAGCGCAAGTACGACCAGAGTTCGTGGGACTACGAACGCGGGGACGACGGCTTTGCCAAAGTCGATCCTACGTTGCAGCACCCGCGCTGCGTCTATCAGCTGATGAAGCAGCACTACTCGCGCTATACGCCCGAGCAGGTCGAGAAAGCGTGCGGCACGCCGAAGGAAAAATTCCTCAAGGTGTGCGAGATGCTGGCATCCACGGCGGTCCCGGGGCGCGCCGGCACGGTCCTGTACGCGCTCGGCTGGACCCATCATTCGATCGGCGCGCAGATCATCCGCACCGGCGCGATGGTGCAATTGCTGCTGGGCAATATCGGCATTGCGGGCGGCGGCATGAATGCGCTGCGCGGTCACTCCAACATTCAGGGGTTGACCGACCTCGGCCTGATGTCGAACCTGTTGCCGGGTTACATGACGCTGCCGCTGGAAGCCGAGCAGGACTTCGACGCCTTCATCAAGAAGCGCGCGAGCCAGCCGCTGCGGCCGAATCAGTTGAGCTACTGGCGCAACTATCGGGCGTTCCATGTCAGCTTCATGAAGTCGTGGTGGGGCGATAACGCGACCGCCGAGAACAACTTCGGTTTTGACTATCTGCCGAAGCTCGACAAGTCGTACGACATGCTGCAGGTCTTCGAGCTGATGAATCAAGGCAAGATGACCGGCTACATCGCGCAGGGCTTCAATCCGCTCGCCGCGGCGCCGAACAAGGCGAAGATCGGCGCGGGTCTGGCCAAGCTGAAGTGGCTCGTCGTCATGGATCCGCTCGCCACTGAAACGTCCGAGTTCTGGAAGAATTTCGGCGAGTTCAACGACGTCGATCCGGCTTCGATCCAGACCGAGGTGTTCCGTTTGCCGACCACCTGTTTCGCGGAAGAGCGCGGTTCGCTGGTCAGCTCCAGCCGCGTGCTGCAGTGGCACTGGCAGGGCGCGGACGGCCCCGGAGAATCGAGGAGCGATCTGGAGATCATGTCGGGGCTGTGGCTGCGCATTCGCGAGGCTTACAGGAAGAACGGCGGCAAGTATCCCGATCCGATTCTGAACATGAGTTGGCCGTACGCCAATCCGGAGAGCCCCACGCCCGAAGAAATCGCGATGGAGTTCAACGGCAAGGCGCTCGCCGACGTCACCGACGCAACCGACAAAACCAAGGTGCTCGCGAAGAAGGGCGAGCAACTGGCGAGCTTCGCCCAGTTGCGCGACGACGGCAGCACCGCGAGCGGTTGCTGGATTTTCTGTGGCTCGTGGACCCAGGCGGGCAACCAGATGGGCCGCCGCGACAACTCCGACCCGACCGGCATCGGCAATACGCTGAACTGGGCATGGGCGTGGCCAGCGAACCGGCGCATTCTGTACAACCGCGCTTCGTGCGACGTCAGCGGCAAGCCGTTCGATCCAACGCGCAAGCTGATCGCGTGGAACGGCAAGGCGTGGGCGGGCGCGGACATTCCCGACTTCAAGGTGGATGAACCGCCCGAAAACGGCATGAATCCGTTCATCATGAATCCGGAGGGCGTGGCGCGCTTCTTCTCGCGTGACGGGCTGGTGGAAGGGCCATTCCCCGAGCACTACGAACCGTTCGAGACGCCGATCGGCTACAACCCGCTGCATCCGGACAACAAGCTGGTGGTCAGCAGTCCGGCTGCGCGCGTGTTCCCGGACGACCGGGCTGCGTTCGGCACGCACGAGAACTTCCCGCATACCGCAACCACGTATCGTCTGACCGAACACTTCCACTACTGGACCAAGCACGCGCGTCTGAATGCGATCGTGCAGCCGCAGCAGTTCGTGGAGATCGGCGAGGATCTGGCGAAAGAGGTGGGCGTGGTGGCCGGCGATCGCGTCAAGGTGTCGTCCAATCGCGGGCACATCATTGCGGTCGCGCTCGTCACCAAGCGGATCAAACCGCTGATGATCGAAGGAAAGAAAGTCCAGACCGTTGGCTTGCCGTTGCATTGGGGCTTTAAGGGACTCACGAAGCCGGGCTATCTCGTCAATACGCTGACCCCCTCCGTGGGCGATGGGAATTCGCAAACACCGGAATTCAAGTCGTTCCTCGTCAAGGTCGAAAAGGCATAAGGAAAAGAGATGGCACTGCAATCACTGGACATCAAACGCCTCTCGGCCACGACCTTGCCCGAACCGCAAGTGCGTGAGCCGGTCACGGGCACGGTCGCCAAGCTCATCGACGTGTCGAAGTGCATTGGCTGCAAGGCGTGTCAGACCGCCTGCATGGAATGGAACGATCTGCGCGACGAAATCGGCACCACGACCGGCATCTACGACAACCCGCGCGATCTGAGCGAGCATTCGTGGACCGTCATGCGGTTCTCGGAATACGAGAACACCGAAGGCGATCTCGAGTGGCTGATCCGCAAGGACGGCTGCATGCACTGCGAGGATCCGGGCTGTCTGAAGGCCTGTCCGTCGCCGGGCGCGATCGTGCAGTACACGAACGGCATCGTGGATTTCCACGAGGAAAACTGCATTGGCTGCGGCTATTGCGTGACCGGCTGCCCGTTCAACGTGCCGCGCATTTCGAAGAAGGACAACCGCGCGTACAAGTGCACGCTGTGTTCGGACCGTGTGGCGGTCGGCCAGGAACCGGCTTGCGTGAAGACCTGCCCGACCGGCGCGATCATGTTCGGCACCAAGGAGGACATGAAGCAGCAGGCCGCCGATCGGGTGGAAGATCTGAAGGAACGCGGTTTCCAGAATGCCGGCTTGTACGATCCTGCCGGCGTGGGCGGCACGCACGTCATGTACGTGCTGCATCACGCCGACAAGGCCAACCTGTATCACGGTTTGCCGCAGAATCCGAAGATCAGCGCGATGGTCGGGCTGTGGAAAGGATTGGCCAAGCCGCTGGCGCTCGCGGGTATCGCGTTCGCGGCCGTAGCCGGCTTCTTCCACTACACGCGCGTGGGTCCGAACGAGGTGAGCGAGGCGGAAGAAGCCGAAGCCCAGCACGAAGCCGACGAAGCACGCCGTTCGCGGGAGGCATCCAATGAAGCACCCTGAGCATACCGGGTTGAAGGACGTGAAGGGCAACAGCCTGATCGTGCGCTACACGCCCAATGAACGCACCAATCACTGGATCACCGCCATCACGTTCGTGTTGCTGGCGCTCTCCGGCCTTGCCATGTTTCATCCGGCAATGTCGTGGCTTTACGCGATCTTCGGCGGCGGGCAATGGACGCGGATTCTGCATCCGTTCGTGGGCTGCGTGATGTTTCTGTCGTTCCTGATTCTTGCGTTGCGCTTCTGGCATCACAACTATCTGAACAAGGCCGACATTCAGTGGATGAAGCAGATCGACGACGTGCTCAACAATCGCGAGGAGAAGCTCCCCGCGATCGGCAAGTACAACGCCGGTCAAAAGCTGCTATTTTTCACGATGGTGATCTGCCTGCTGCTGTTGCTGGCAAGCGGCATCGTGATCTGGCGGCGCTACTTCTCGTTCTATTTTCCGATCGGGATCATCCGGCTCGCGGCGCTGGTGCATGCGGCGGCGGCGTTCGTGCTGATCGTCGGCATCGTCGTGCATATTTATGCGGCGTTGTGGATCAAGGGATCGATCGGCGCCATGACGCGCGGCACGGTGACTTACGGCTGGGCGAGAAAGCATCATCCCAACTGGTTCAAGGAAATCATCGGTAAATAGCGGGCCACGCCTAGGCACCCAGGCAGCGCAACCAAAGCGCGCTGCACCCCGAGCCGCCGCCCTTGTTCGATGAACGGCGGCGGCTCTTCAGTTTTCAGAGGTCGATACTGTGGTTCAACGTATTCTCGAAGCCGGCGATATCGAGTCGCTCGACCATTCGGCGATTCCGCGCATCCGCACGCCGGAGCGGCTTGCGGTGTTCTCCGCGCGCGCCGCGCGTCTGCGCCAGCTCGCGGCGCTCAACAATCCGATCGCCGGCTATTTGCGCCTGATGGCCGTGCTCGCCGACGCGCAGCAAGCCGTCATGGCGGGTTTCAAGGCACGGCCGCCGAGCCCCGAGCTGATCGCGAGTGCCCAGCAACATTCCATGCCGCTGATTCCGGCGCTTTCGGGCGTGCGCGATCCGGCGTGGCGCGACGTGCTGCGCCAACTGCTCGACAAGGTGGCCGCCGCGGGTCCGCTCACGCCGCCGCTCGAAGCGCTGATCGACCATCTGCGCACGCTGGATACCGCGGCGCTCGAATTCCAGTCCGACGCGATCTTCGCGCAGCGCTTCGAAGAGGTCGACCCGGCGAGCGCGCCGTTCATCGTGGCCGCGCTGCAAGTGGTCTGGACCGACCTCGCCGCCGATATCGACAAGCGCGAAGTGCCGTACATCGAAACCCTCGGCCTGTGTCCCGTGTGCGGATCGCATCCGGTGGCGAGCATCGTGCGCGTGGGCGGCGCGTATGATAACTACCGTTACCTGCAATGCGGGCTGTGCTCGACCGAATGGCACATGGTTCGGGCGAAGTGCTCGAACTGCGATTCGACCAAGGGTATTGCCTATCACACGGTCGGTTCGCCGGATGCCGACGAGGCCACGCGCGAAACCGAATCGAAGAACGCCGCGCTGAAAGCGGAATCGTGTGACGAATGCCATACTTATCGAAAGATCGGCATTCAGTCGAAAGACTACGATTTCGAACCGTTCGCGGACGATCTCGCCAGTCTCACGCTGGATCTCTTGATGGGCGCGGAAGGTTATCGGCGGGCTTCGCCGCATCCGTGGCTGTGGCCCGAACAGGCCGCCGGTGCGGACGAGCTCTCCGGCGAGTCCGACTAGCACTAGCGCTTGGACACCAGTAGATCAGAAAAGGGATTGCCTCGTGAGCGATGTAAGCGGCTCTGAATTGCGGGCGCTGATGGCGCGCGTGCCGTCGGTGGAAAAAGTGATGGCGTCGGCCGAGTTCACGCCGCTGATCGGCGAGTACGGCCGCACGCAGGTGTTGGGCGCGGTGCGCGAGGCGCTCGACAACTGGCGTACGAGCGCGCAGTCGGGCGCCGCATCCGTGAGCGCGCTCGACGCCGCGCAACTGAAGGACTCAGTCGAAGCCACGCTGCGCCAGCGCAACCAGTCGCGCCTGCGTAGCGTTTTCAATCTGACCGGCACCGTGCTGCATACCAACCTCGGCCGTGCATTGCTGCCTGACGAGGCCGTGCAGTCCGTCATGAAGGCGCTCACGCAACCCGCCAACCTCGAATTCGATCTCGACACCGGCAAGCGCGGCGACCGCGACGATCTGATCGACGAGCTCATCTGCGAATTGACCGGAGCCGAAGCCGCCACCGTGGTCAACAACAATGCGGCCGCGGTCCTGCTTGCGCTGTCCGCGCTGGCGTCGAAGAAAGAAGTGATCGTGTCGCGCGGCGAACTGGTCGAGATTGGCGGCGCGTTTCGCATTCCGGACATCATGAGCCGCGCGGGCGCGAGGCTGCGCGAAGTCGGCACCACGAACCGCACGCATCTGAAGGACTACGAGGAAGCCATCGGCCCGCAAACCGCGCTGCTGATGAAAGTCCACGCGAGCAACTACGCGATCAACGGCTTCACCAAAGAAGTCGGTCTGGATGAAATCGCGCCGCTCGCCCACGCGCGTGGCCTTGCGGTTGCCGTGGACCTCGGCAGCGGCACGCTGGTCGATCTGGGCCAATGGGGTTTGCCGCGCGAGCCGACCGTGCGCGAAACCGTCAAGGCCGGCGCCGACCTCGTCACGTTCAGTGGCGACAAGCTGCTCGGTGGTCCGCAGGCCGGGTTGATCGTCGGGCGTCGCGATCTGATCGCGAAGATCAAGAAGCATCCGCTCAAGCGCGCGTTGCGCGTCGGCAAACTGACGCTCGCCGCGCTGGAGCCTGTGCTGCAGCTTTATCGCGCGCCCGAAAAGCTCACGGAGCGGCTCACCACGCTGCGCTTGCTGACCCGTCCCGCCGACGATATCCGGCTCGCTGCCGAGCGCGTACAGCCCGCTTTGCAGCGGGCGCTCGGCGAACGCTATGCGGTCGCGGCGGAGCCGATGTTCAGTCAGATCGGCAGCGGAGCCTTACCCGTTGATGTGCTGCCGAGCTACGGCCTTGTCGTCAGAACGGCGGACGGCAAACGCGGCGGCCGCCAATTGCTCGCGCTCGAAAAGCTGCTGCGCGAGATGGCGCGGCCCGTGATCGGCCGTATCGCGGACGACGCATTGCGCCTCGACCTGCGCTGTCTCGAAGCCGCCGACGAAGCGCAACTGATCGGGCAGCTGGAAGGCGTGCGCGCATGATCGTCGGTACGGCGGGACATATCGACCACGGCAAGACGAGCCTGGTGAAAGCGCTGTCGGGTGTCGATACGGATCGTCTCAAGGAAGAGAAAGCGCGCGGCATTTCGATCGAATTGGGCTATGCGTACGTGCCGCTCGAAAACGGCGACGTGCTCGGCCTGATCGATGTGCCGGGGCACGAGAAGCTCGTGCATACCATGACCGCGGGCGCCAGCGGCATTGATTTCGCGCTCCTCGTGATTGCCGCCGACGACGGCGTGATGCCGCAAACGCGCGAGCATCTGGCGATTGTCGAGTTGCTCGGCATCCGGCGCGGCGCCGTCGCGCTGACCAAGGTGGACCGCGTGGACGCGCAGCGTTTGCAGGAAGTGCACGACGAAGTGAGCGCGTTTCTGAGCGGCAGCGTGCTGCAGGACGCGCCCGTCTTCGAGACCTGCGCGACGCGTTCCGGCGACCCCGGCGTGGCCGCGCTGAAAGCGCATCTGTTCGCGGCGGCCACGGCGTGGCGCATGAAGCGCGACGACGGCCTGTTCCGTCTCGCCGTCGATCGTGTCTTTACGCTCGCGGGCCAGGGCACGATCGTGACCGGCACGGTAGTATCGGGCCGCGTGACGGTGGGCGACACCATGCTGCTCGCGCCGAAGAATCTACCGGTGCGCGTGCGCAGCATTCACGCGCAGAATCGTGCGGCGCAGACTGGGCGAGCGGGCGAGCGCTGCGCACTGAACCTCGCGGGCATCGAGAAGAGTGCGATCGATCGCGGCGACTGGGTCGTCGATCCACGGCTTTCGCAGGCGTCGGAGCGAGTCGACGTCATGCTGACACTGCTTGCCGATGCATCGCTTACGTTGGAGCATTGGGCGCCGCTGCATGTGCATCTGGGCACGCAGCACCAGGTCGCGCACGTTGCGTTGCTGGATGGCGAAGCACTCCACGCCGGTCAGCGTGCCCGCGTTCAACTGGTATTCGAGCGCCCTGTCTGCGCACTGCCGGGCGATCGCTTCGTGGTGCGCAACGCGCAGGCCACTCGCACGATTGGCGGCGGCCATGTACTCGATCCGTTCGCGCCGTCGCGCAAGCGTCGTTCGGCTGAGCGGCTGGCGTGGCTCGACGCGCTTCAGGTCATGCTCGACACCGGCACGCTCGACGCCCTCTTCGCCAGAGCGCCGCATGGTTTGTCGCGCTCGCTGCTGGAACGCTTGACGGGCATGCCGGCGGCCGCGCTGGCGCTACCGCCCGGCACGCGTATAGTCGAACTGCCTCACGAGGACGCGTTGCTGGTTGCCGATGCGCTTTGGCAAGCGCTCAACGCGCGATTGACGACAACGCTCGCCGAATACCACGAACGCTCGCCGGATGAGCTGGGCCCGGACGTCTCGCGCTTGCGTCGGATCGCGGCGCCGCTGGTGGACGACGCGCTGTGGCGCGCGCTGGTGGACGATGCCGCGCTGCGTGGCGAGATCGTCAAACGCGGGCCCTGGTTGCATCTGCCGGGCCACGCGGTGACGCTCGACGACGCCGATCGCTCGCTCGCGGCAACGCTGCTTCCCGCGGTGAAAGCGGGACGTTTCGATCCGCCGTGGGTGCGCGATCTGGCCACCGCACACGGCGTATCCGAAGAGCGTGTGCGTCAGTTGATGCGCAAGCTCGCGCGGCAGGGCGAGCTGTTTCAGGTCGTGCGCGATCTCTTTTATCACCAGCAGGTGATTCGGGAACTGGCTTCGATTGCGGCGGCCGAGGCGCAGAAGAATGCCGGCACGGTTGCGGCCGCACCGTTTCGCGATGTGACGGGACTGGGCCGCAAACGCGCGATCCAGCTTTTGGAATTCTTCGACCGGGTTGGGTATACTCGCTTCCACCGTGGGCTGCATCTGCTGCGCACGGATAGTCGTTGGCTCGATCTGCTTTGATCGGCCACGTGTAGTTCAATCACCGTAGGAAGGCATTCGTATCCGGTGGTGCGGCTGGGCTTCAAACCCAGTTGAGGGCGTCAGACGCTCTCAGGTCGGTTCGACTCCGGCTGCCTTCCGCCAGACATCTGCCTTCCGGGCCCTTCCGGCTTCTTCCGTCGATCCATGAAAGTTCGCGGCTACGGCCGCTCCGGGCTACGCCTGTTGAATTGCGCGGAAAACTTCCTGGCAGCGCAGTCACTTCCGGATTCTGGAAATCCCATTCGACACGATGCGGGCGCAGAATTTCACGCGTTCGGCAATGCGGATTATTTCGGCATCACTGATTGATGTACTAGCCATCGAGATGCTCAAGCTGCCAACCACGGCATTCTGATTATCCAATACAGCGGCTGCAATACCGGTGACGCCTTTCGTGACCTCGCTGGTGCTCGAGCTCCAGCCTGATTGCCTGTGCCGTCTCGCCGTCCATCGACATGCTGATCACGGCGCGCACCGTCCAGAGTATCGGCGGTGCGTGTCTCGCCACAGTCGGCCCGGCGCTCCTGCGTATCGTCGTGCCTCATTCCATGATCGGGCGCGCACTCGGCTGGCTCGCACTCATTGTCGCGTTGTCGGCTTCCACTGGCCCAGGTCTCGCGGCGTTCATCCTGCATGCGTCGAGCTGGTCGTTGCTCACCTCGATCTGCGCGTACGCTGCGCAGGCTATGGCACTGGTGTCGTTGCCCTTCCTGTTCGAACAGACCTTCGGCCGCAGCATCCGGGTGAGCGGCATGCTGATGACGCCGTGGCCGCTCGTGATCGTGATCGTGGCGCCCTGGGCCGCACGACTGGCTGAACGCTATCGTGCCAGTGTCCTGTGTGCCATTGGTCTGGCATTGCTCGCGGGCGGACTGTGGGCGTCTGCCGCGCTGCCGGCAGACGCAGGTAATCTGTCGATTGCGTGGCGGCTCGTGATTTGCGGCACAGGCTTCGGGCTGTACCAGACGCCGAACAACAGTATGGTGATGACGAGCGGGCCACGTAACCGCAGCGGTGCCGCGTCTGCAATGATGAGCCTGGCAAGACTGGTCGGCATGACGCTAGGGGCTGCTGCGGCAACCGTGATGCTCGGCAAGGGCATCGACCACGCAACCTTCACGGCGCTGGTGCTCGCGGGCGGTATCGCGGCGGCGGGTTCAGGGATCAGTCTGCTGCGGTTGTTGTGAACGCCTTTGGCGATTCGTTTCACCTTCATCGCGAATGAGTTGCGCGTTCAGCGGCGTGTTGACGGTCCAGAACTCAACCCATCGCCATTTCGCCGGCGGTTTTTCTCAACTGCGAGACGAACTGGTCGACGATCACCGAGCGCGGTCTGCCCGGTGCGAACAGAAAGCGCGGCTGTACGGGCACGGAGGGTGAAAACCGCCGCGACACCAGATCCGGAAACGAGCGGCTCATCAGCGCGAAGGGATCGACCAGTGCTACCGCGTCGGCCTCCCTCACGAGCGCGCACAGCACTGGCGTGCTATTGGAAACGAACACGCTCGTAAATGGCCGGCCCTGCGCGCGAAACGCTTCGCGCAGGCGCCAGCCCGTCAGCGTATCTTCACCGAACGTGGCCAGCGCCTCGTTGTCGAGCAGGCGTGGTGTAATCGTCTTGCGCGAGGCGAGCGGATGCGCCGCGCGCATCACGCAGCGCAGGTCTGCGCTGCAGAACTCTTCCACTTCGAGCGTGCCGGACGGCGCGGCCACATCGAGAATGCCGAAGTCCGCCTGATTGTTGTTCACGTATTCGACGACGTGACGGGTGGGTAACGCGCGCACGTCGAATTCGACATAAGGATGCGTCTTGCGGAATTCGCCCACCGCCCGCGCGACGATGGTGGTGGCAAGCATCGACACCGTGGACACGCGGATCGAACCGCGTTGACCCTGGCGGATCTCTCTCGCGGTCTCGGCAATCGACTGCACGCTGCCGAACAGCCGCTCGATCTCCGGCAGGATGGACTCCGCTTCAGGCGTGCATACGAGCCGCCCTTTTACGCGCAAGAAAAGCGTCAGGCCGATTTCCTCCTCCAGCATGCGCAGCGTCTTGGTCACGGCGGGCTGCGACACATAGAGCAGACGCGCGGCGGCAGACACGCTGCCGGCCTTCACGACCGCGCGGAAGATCTCGAGATGGCGCACTTTGAGCATGGAGGAGTCGGGTAAAGGTATAACTTTCCGGAAGGAACAAGCTTAGCATAATGTATTGGTTTTCATAGTTTTGAAACCGTACACTGGATTTCAGTGGCATGAGGAATACGCAGTTCACCCAAATTTCAAGGAGCTTTGTTGTGAACATTCCAGACGCATCGGTGTGGCGCGCCCGCGCGCAGGAGATCCGGCCCGAAGGCCGCGCGTTCATCGACGGAAACTACGTGGGCGCGCTGTCGGGCCGCACCTTTGCCACCGTCAACCCGGCCACGGGGCAGGTGATCGCGCAAGTCGCGGAGTGCGGCGAGGAAGACGTGAACCTGGCGGTCGCAAGCGCGCGCAAGGCGTTCGAATCCGGTGTCTGGTCGCGCCGTGCGCCCGCCGAACGCAAGGCCGTGATGCTGCGCTTCGCGCAACTCATGATGGAACACCGCGAGGAGTTGGCGCTGCTCGAATCGCTCGATGTCGGCAAGCCTGTCGCTAACGCCTATAACGGCGACATCGTCAGCTCGGCCACCTGCATTCAATGGTACGGCGAGGCGATCGACAAGCTGTACGGCGAGACCGCGCCCGCCGCCCCCGACATGACCACGATGATCGTGCGCGAGCCGCTCGGCGTGGTCGCCGCCGTGGTGCCGTGGAACTATCCGCTTTCAATGGCGAGCTGGAAGCTCGGTCCCGCGCTCGCTGCGGGCAATTCGGTCGTGCTCAAGCCGGCGGAACAGTCGCCGCTGAGTGCGATCCGCATTGCCGCGCTCGCAATGGAGGCGGGGCTGCCGGCCGGCGTGCTGAACGTGCTGCCCGGCTACGGCGAAACGGCGGGTCGCGCGCTCGGCCTGCATATGGACGTGGACGCGGTCGGATTCACCGGTTCGACGGCGGTCGGCAAGCTCTTCATGCAGTACTCGGGCCAATCGAACATCAAGCGCGTGGGGCTCGAATGCGGCGGCAAGAGCCCGCATATCGTGCTCGACGATTGCGCCGATCTCGACGCGGCCGCGCGCGCCGTTGCGGCGGGCATCTTCGGCAATAGCGGCCAGGTATGCAATGCCGGCTCGCGCCTGATCGTGCAGGCGGCCGTGCGCGACGAACTGCTGGAAAAGGTCGCGGCCATCGCGCGTGAACTCGTGCCCGGCGATCCGCTCGATCCCGCCACGAAGATGGGCGCGATCGTGAGCGACGTGCAGCACGCCTCGATCATGTCGTACATCGACGCGGGCCGTGCCGACGGCGCGCGGGTTGTCGCGGGCGGTCGCGCGGCGCGGCCCGAATCGGGTGGCTACTTCATCGAGCCGACGGTCTTCGACGGCGTGAACAACGACATGCGCATCGCGCGCGAAGAGATTTTCGGACCTGTCCTTTCGGCCATCACGGTCGACTCGCCGGAAGAAGCGGTGCGGGTCGCCAACGACACCATCTACGGTCTCGCCGCCGCGGTGTGGACCTCGAACGTTACGCGCGCGCAGCAGGTGTCGCGGCAATTGAAGGCGGGCGTCGTGTGGGTCAATTGTTTCGACCGCGGCACGATGTCCTCGCCGTTCGGCGGTTTCAAGCAATCCGGCTTCGGCCGCGACAAGTCGATGCATGCCTTCGACAAATACATGGACTGGAAGGCGATCTGGATCGCCGGATAACACAGTGCCCCGACCACTCATGGAGACCAACATGAAAGCGCCTCTGTCCCACCGCTGCAACAAGGCAGTCAACGACGCCGATGCCGATGCCGCCACGCAAGCCGATTCTTCGTCGCGTTCGCGGCGCGCCTTTCTGCAGCGAGCCGGAGCGCTCGCCGGCGCGGCGATCCTCGGCGCGCCCGCCATCGTGCGCGCTCAATCTAAAAGCATCAGCGTAACCTGTTGGGGCGGTGCGTATGAGGCAGCGGTGCGTGCCGCCTTCGCCGAGCCGTTCACGAAAGAGACCGGCATCGCGGTGAATCTCGTCAACAGCGCCGACCTCGCGCGGATGAAGGTGCAGGTCGAATCGAAGAACGTCTCGTGGGACGTGTTCGACAGCATTGGGCCGCAGATCGTCGCGGGCTCCCGTGGCGGGATGTGGGAAAAGCTCGATCCGGCCATCGTCAGGACCGACGGACTCATCACCAGGACGGGCGCGGACTTTGTCGGCACCTATTCGTACGCGGGCGGTATCGGCTTCGACCCGAAGCGCGCCGGCAAGCATCCGCTCACCTATGCCGAGTTCTGGGACGTGACGGCGTTTCCGGGACGCCGCGGCCTGCGCCCGCGGGTGAGCGAGAACCTCGAGATGGCGTTGCTCGCCGACGGCGTCGCGCCCGACAAGCTCTATCCGCTCGACATCGAGCGAGCCTTCAAGGCAATGGACCGTATCAAGCCGGCGGTGCGCAAGTGGATCGAGACGACGCCCGAGACGGTGTCGCTCATCGCGAGCAACGAACTCGATTTCACTTACACCTACCTGAGCCGCGTGCTGCCGGCGCAGCGCGCGGGGACGTCGATCGCGATGTCGATGAAGCAGACGCTCAACAGCCTCGAATATCTCGCGGTGCCGAAGTACGGCAAGAACACGCAGGCGGCGATGAAATACGTGGCGTTCTGCCTGCGCCCGGACCGTCAGGCGGCGTTCTGCGAAAAGGTGGAGTTCGCACCGAACGTGGCTCAGGCGTTGCCGCTCGTCTCCGCTACCGCGAAGGCGCGCATGCCGGACATGCACGACCCTAACAGCGTGATCATCAACGACACGTGGTGGGGCGATCATTACGACGCGCTGCAGAACCGTTTTACGACGTGGATGCTGACGTAACACGGGAGCGGGCGATGAACTATACGCTGAACCTCAAAGCCGTCGTGGCGATGCTGCTGCCGCTTTACGGCCTGCTCGCGGTGTTTTTTCTCTGGCCGCTCGGCGTGGTGGGATGGTCGAGCGTCTATGAGCACGCCTTCACGCTGCGTGGCTACGAGCAGGCGCTGAGCAGTACGCTGATTCATCGCGTGCTCGGCAACACCGTGATCATCAGCGTGCTCGCCACCGCAACCAGCCTCGTGCTGGGCTATATCGTCGCGCTGCATCTCGCGCGCATGCCGGCAGGGAAACGCGCACCGTATCTGGTGATGGTGATGCTGCCGTTCTGGACCAGCATTCTCGTGAAAAGCTACGCGTTCACGGTGGTGCTGGGCAGCGCGGGTATCGTCGCGAAGCTCGCCGGATGGCTGAGCGGCGATGCGTGGCATCCGGATCTGATGTTCAGCCGCACGAGCGTCGTAATCGGGATGACCAATTATCTGCTGCCCTTCATGGTGCTGCCGATTCTGGCGAGCCTCACTACGCAGAACCGCAATCTGAAGTCTGCCGCCGAACTGATGGGCGCGGGTCCGGCGATGATCTTCACGCGCATCACGCTGCCGCTTTCCATGCCGGGCGTAGTGGCGGGCGTGCTCATGTGTCTCACGCTCTCGATGGGCATGTACATCACGCCCGCGTTGCTCGGCGGCCCGCGCGACATGATGCTCGCCAACCTCATCGACTTTTACACGCGGCAGACGCTCGACTGGACGCTCGCCGCCGCGATCGCGATGATGCTGCTCGTGCTTTCCGGCGCGCTCATCGGAATGCTCGGGCGCGTGCAGCACGGCAAGGAGGCACTCGTATGATGAACACTGCGGCCCACGTGGGCAAAGACTTGGTCCAGCCCGAACCGAAGCGCCGCGACCGGCGCGCGGCGCTGCGCGTGCTGGGTTCGGTCGGCGGCTGGTGCGGCTATCTGTTCCTGCTGCTGCCGAGCCTCGTGATCGTGCCCATCTCGTTTGGCGGCGGCAGCGAACTGACCTTCCCGCCGCGGACCTTCTCGTTCTCGTTATTCCAGCAGTTTTTTGCGGATCCGGCGTGGTGGGGCGCGTGCATGACGAGCGTGATGGTGGCGCTGCTCGCTTCGGCGATCGCGATCGCCGTGGGCGTGCCCGGCGCCTATGCATTGGCGCGCGGACACTTTCCGGGCAAGCGGGTGCTCGAAACCCTGGCGATCACGCCGATGCTCGTGCCGGTGGTCGTGCTCGGGCTCGGCATCTACAAGCAGTTCTCGGCGCTCGCGCTCGTCAACACGATAGGCGGACTCGCGCTGGCGCATGCGGTACTGGTCGTGCCGTTCGTGATCATCGCGGTGGGCTCGGGGCTGCGTCACGCGGACGCGTCGCTCGAAGCCGTAGCGCTCGTCATGGGTGCGAGCCGCACGCGCATCTTCTTTCAGGTGGTGCTGCCGCAGATCCGCGCTTCGGTGGCGGTGAGCGTGCTGTTCGCTTTCCTGCTCTCGTTCGACGAAGTGGTGGTCGCGTACTTCATCTCGGGGCCACAGACCACGACGCTGCCGGTCAAGATGTACAGCGCGATTCGCTGGGAAGTGTCGCCGGTGCTCGCTGCGGTCTCGACGCTCCTCACGCTGATCTCGCTGCTGGTATGCCTCGGCATCATGACCTTGCAGCGGCGTGATTCCGACACCGAATAATCTTCAGGCTGGCACTAACATGACGAACAGGTACGACGCAGTGATCATCGGGGCGGGACATAACGGGCTCGTGTGCGGCGCCTATCTTGCGCGCAAAGGCTTCAAGGTCTGCCTGCTGGAGCGGCGTGAGCTCGCGGGCGGCGCGGCCGTGAGCGAAGCGGTCTGGCCGGGCTATCGCGTGTCGACGGCGTCTTACACGATGGCGCTACTGCAGCCGCGCATCATCGACGAACTGGAACTGGCGAAATACGGCTATGAGATCGTGGTGCCGCCGCCGATGCTGCATCTCTACGGCGACGGTCGCAGCCTCCTGTTCCGCCCGGAGGGCGAGCGTCTGAGCGCGGACATCGCGCGCTTCAGCGAGGCGGATGCGGATGCCTACGGCAAGTACCGGGCGCACATGGCGCGCCTCGGCAAGATGGTCGCCGGGATGCTGTGGGAAACGCCGCCCGATCCCGCCGACAGCACGCTCAGTGCGCGCAGCCGCCTGTTGGGTTTCGCCTGGCGCTTCCGCGACATGGGCGAGCAGTTCTACGACCTTTACGACGTGCTCACGTTGAGCGCACGCGACTATCTTGCGCGCTGGTTCGAGTCGGACGAAATGATCGCCGCGCTGGGTTTCTACGCGTCGTGCGGCGGTGCGGCAACGAGCATCTGCTCGCCCGGCTCGGCGTATGTGCTGTTGCGCGGCTTCATTCGCGACCACACCACGAGCGCGGGGCCGGCCGGTTTCGTACGCGGCGGCATGGGCTCGATCTCGGAGGCGATCGCCGCATCGGGCAAGGCGTACGGCATGGAAGTGCGCTGCAACGCGCCGGTCGCCTCGGTCGAGATCAGCGGCGAGCGCGCGACGGGCGTGCGTCTCTCGTCGGGCGAATTGATCGAAGCGGGCTGCGTGATCTCCAACGTCGCCACCAAGGTGTTGTTCCAGCAACTGGTGGGCGCGCAGAACGTGCCGCCGGAATTTCTTGCCCGCGTGCGGCAGATTCGCGACCGCTCGACCGCCTTCAAGGTCAATCTCGCGCTCCGGCGTCTGCCCACGTTCAAGGACTTCGACGCGCGGTCGGCAGGCTTCGCCTATCCGGCGCAAGTGCGCCTCGCGCCTTCGGTGGAGTATCTCGAACGCGCGTGGGACGCCGCCAAATACGGCGAGATCTCGCCGCGGCCGCCGCTCGTCGTGCTGACTCCCAGCGCGGTGGACCCAGGCGTCGCGCCCAAAGGCAAGCACCTGATGAGCATCTTCGGCCAACACGCGCCCTATGCGCTGCGCGACGGCCCGTGGGACGACGCGCAGCGCGAGCGGCTCTACCAGATCACGCTCGACACGCTGGCGGCCTACGCGCCCGACATACGCGAGTGCATCGACGATGCGCAGGTGTTGTCGCCCGCCGATCTCGAACGCATTTTCGCGCTGCCGGGCGGCCACGTGCATCACGGCGAACTGAGCGCGGACCAGATTTTCTTCCGGCGCCCGGTGCAAGGTGCCGCGGACTATTGCACGCCGGTCAAGGGGCTCTACCAGTGTGGTGCATCGGTCCATCCCGGCGGCGGCGTCACGGGGGTGCCGGGTTACAACGCGGCGCATGTCGTCGTGCGCCGCGAGCGGCATTGAGCGGCAACCTCAAAGGTATAGGAATTCCACGATGAACATGATCGAACTGAAGCAGGTCTCGCGGCGCTACGGTGCAGTGCAAGCGCTCGCACCGCTCGATTTCAGCGTGAAGCAGGGCGAGTTCGTCACGCTGCTCGGACCGAGCGGGTCGGGCAAGACGACGCTGCTCAACGTGATCGCGGGCATGGTGAATCCGTCGTCCGGGCAGATCTTCGTGCGCGGCGTCGATATCACGAAAGCGCCGCCGAGCGCGCGCGGCCTGGGCATGGTGTTCCAGAACTACGCGTTGATGCCGCACATGACGGTGTTCGACAATATTGCGTTTCCACTGCGCGTGCGCAAGATGCCGAAGGACGAGATTGCCCGCAAGGTGAAAGACGTGCTCGACATGGTGCGGCTGCCCGACATCGCGCAGCGCAAACCGAAGGAGTTGTCGGGTGGCCAGCAGCAGCGCGTGTCGCTCGCGCGTTGCATCGTCTACAACCCGGCGCTGATCCTGCTCGACGAGCCGCTCGGCGCACTCGACAAGAAACTGCGGGAGCAGATGCAGTTGGAGATCCGCCGGTTGCATGCTGAGCTCGGCATCACGATGCTCAACGTTACGCACGACCAGGACGAAGCGCTGTCGATGTCCGATCGCATCGTGCTGATGAACGAGGGGCGCGTGGAACAGATCGCGACTCCCGACGAACTCTATCGCTCACCGCGCACGGCGTTCGCGGCAAGTTTCATCGGGACCGCCAATCTGATCTCGGGCACGGTGGAGCACCATGCGGGCGAACGGGCGCTCGTCTCGACCCCGCTTGGCATGCTGCGCGCCGCGGCGACCGCGTGCACGGCGTCGCGAGGCGAGTCCGTCACGCTGCTGGTGCGTCCGGAGAGCGTGCGCATGGGGCCCGCATCCGATTCGCCGACCGGCGACGGCGCGGACGGTTTGCGCCATGCGGGCACGCTGGAAGACTCGATCATGCTCGGCAGCGTGGTGCGTCATCACGTGCGCCTTACGGGCGGCATGCAGATGGTGGTGCAGCAGCAGGACAGCCGCCGGCGCCCGGCGCCCGAGCGCGGCGCACCGGTGCTGCTCGATTGGGCGCCGGAAGATTGCCAGATGATCCTGCAGGACTGAGCCTCGCTATTGGTTCGCCTCGCTGTGCGAGGCGTCGACATTTCTGGAGAACAGTATGAGAACACAGTCGCCGACCGTGGAGGACGAACTCGTTCGTCGAAAGCGTCAGGAACAGCTCGCGCTGCCCGAGTCGCTCGGACAGTTCGTGCGCGAGCAGGCCGCGCTTCACGGCGAACGGATCGCCGCGGTATGGTTCGACCGCGGTATCAGCATGACGTATGCGCAGATCGACAGCATGGCTTCGCAGCTGGCGGATTCACTCGTCAAACGCGGCATCCGCAAGGGTTGTCATGTCGCGCTGATGTTGAAGAACGCGCCCGAATTCGTGATCACGTGGATCGCGCTTGGACGGATCGGCGCCGTGATGGTGCCGGTCAACACGTCCTATACGCAGGACGAGCTGGTGTTCGTGCTGACCGACGCCGACGCGCAATATCTCGTGATCGACGCCGAATTCCTGCCTCGTCTTGCCGCCGCGCCGGCACTGCCCGGGCTACTCGCGTGGGAGCGCGTGATCGTCTGCGGCGAGAGCGAGCATCCGTTGCGATGGGCGGCGCTGCTCGAGGCCGGCAGTGCCGATTTCACCGCGCCGAGCGCGGTGTCGCGCCACGATCTGCTCAACCTGCAATACACCTCGGGCACGACGGGTTTTCCGAAAGGCTGCATGCTTAGCCACGACTACTGGATGATTCATTGTCACGGCGCGGCGCGGCATCGGCGCGGCCCTGAGGCGGGTATCGAAAACGTGCTGATCTGGGCGCCGTTCTTTTATATGGACCCGATGTGGCAGTTCCTCATGACAATGAAACTCGGCGGCACCGCGTACATTGCGGAGCGTATGAGCCTGACGCGTTTCATGTCGTGGCTGATCGACTATCGCATTCACTACTGCATCTTTCCCGAGCCTGCGTTGAGCCAGCATCCGCGCGGCCCGCGTGACGCGGAGGTGCATCTGAAGTACATCAGCATCTACGGCTGGACGAGGTCGGCGCGGGAAGAAGTGCAGGCACGCTTCGGTGTGATCGCGCGCGAGGGTTTTGGCATGACCGAAGTGGGGACGGGCGCACTGGTGCCCGCCTGGGCCCACGACAAGGCGCTCGAGCGTACCTGCGGCTTGCCCGCGCCGTTTCGCGAACTGCAGATCAGGCGTGAGGACGGCAGCGTGGCCGAAGTCGATGAAGTCGGCGAACTCTGGATTCGCGGGCGCGGCATCCTGTGGGGTTATTACAAACGCCCCGAGGCGAACGCGGAAAGTTTCGACGGCGACTGGTTCCGTACCGGCGATCTATTCCGGCGCGATGCGCAAGGCTTTTATTTCATCGTGGGCCGCATCAAGGAGATGATCAAGCGCGCGGGAGAGAACGTCTCGGCTACCGAAGTGGAGACCGTGCTGCGCGGCATGGATGCGATCGACGAGGCCGCAGTGGTGGCCGTGCCCGATCCGCTGCGCCGCGAGGAAGTGAAGGCCTATCTGAAACTGCGCGAAGGACTCACGCAAGGGGACGTGCCGCCCGCGGCCGTGTTCGAGCATTGCGCGCGCCATCTCGCGCCGTTCAAGGTGCCGCGCTATCTGCAGTACATAGAGGGCGATTTTCCGCGTACGCCTTCGCGCAAGATCGCCAAGAAGCGGTTGATTGCCGAGACGGTGGATCCGTTCGCCGATACCTTCGATCGCCAGGAATCGCGTTGGCGTTGACGCTTCGTTTGCCGGAGACTTTCATGTTCGTTGACTTTTCGAGTCGTCCGCCGTCGCTGCAATTCGACGGACCTGCCTCGCACCTGACAAACTATCGGCGCGTATACCAGGGTACCGAGCGGCAGGTGGCGGACGCGGGCTGCGCCGATCCGCTCGCCGGGTATCTCGCCACTTACGAGCGTCTGAACGCACGGCACGTCGTGCTGAAGGCGCGTGATCTGACCAGCACCTTCGGCGTCAAGATCGCCAACGAGGACGTGGCCGCGTTTTGCCGAACGAACGGCGAGCGGTATATCGGCTTTGCCGGTGTCGATCCGCACAAGGGAGAAGCGGCGGTGGCGGAGTTCGAATACGCCGTGCGCGATCTCGGCCTGCGCGGTCTGAACGTGCAAGGTTTCGAGCACAGACTGCCGATCGACGATCCGCTGCTCTTTCCGCTTTATCGCAAGTGCGTGGAGTTGGGCATGCCGGTCAACATCCACTGCGGCACCAACTTCTCGACGCAAACATCGATGATGTACGGCCATCCGGCCGCGCTCGACCGCGTGATGATGGCCTTGCCGGAACTGCGCGTATGCGCGTCGCCGCCGGGCTGGCCTTGGGTACAGGAACTGCTCGCCGTGGCGTGGCGCCACCCGAATCTCTGGATTGGCACGGTGGCGGTGCGGCCCAGGCTGCTCGCGACCGCTCATTCCGGCTATGAGCCTCTGCTGCAATACGGCAGAACGGTACTGAAAAAACGCATGATCTTCGGCTCCGCGTTTCCGATGATGCCGGTAGAGCAGGCATTGAGCGAATTCGACGCGCTCCCGCTGAAGGATGCAGTACGCGAGGACTGGCGCTGCAACAATGCACTCGAGTTTCTCGGCCTGTGAAGAGCACTGCAAGGGTGTCCGGCAGATCGCCGGGTGGCGTCACACGGATGCCGTGCACCGGTTGCCGATTACGCGGCAACGTGGCCGCGATCACTTCGGGATTGCGTGGCACGACGGTTTCGATCGCATTGGCGAACGTGTCCGTTGCCGGACAGAGTGGCCAGCGGCCGTTCGGCGGACAGAGTGCGCGACAGCAAAGCCTGGCCGATTGCGCGCGCGCTTTGCAACGCGGCGGCGTAACTCAGACCTACCCATTCGCCGTCTTTGCCGCGGCGTGCCGCCAGCCAGCGTTCCGCAAACTCTCGCGCACCGCTCGCGAGCCGTTCTGTCATCCGCTGAGGATGACTGCCGAGCGCCATTTCCATTCTCGCCGAAGTGACGGCCGCCAAAAACGGCGTCTCGCTGCCGGCGATCCTGCGGGTCGAGGGCGCGAAGGCCGCGCGCGAGATCGAGGTATCGGTCGGCGCGCACAGCTTCGCGTAAGGCGCAGGCCGCCGCCCGTTCAGTCCAGTTCGTCGGCGGCCAGCATGACGGGGCGCTCCTGCGCGGCCTCGGTGAACATTTCGGTGAACTGGTCGAGCGCCGTCAGGGTATCGCGGCCGGTGCGCGTGATCCGGTAGAACGACAGCGGAACCTCGGGCCGGATCGGATCGATCCGCACGCGGTAGCGGCGGCAGATGTGCTCGCAGAACGACGGCATGACAGCGGTGCCGAGCCCTTCCTGAGCCATCGCGACAGCCGTCTGCATGTGACCTACGACGATGCGGCGGCTCACGTTCACTTCTTCTTTCGACAGCGTTGCCTCGATGAGCCGCTGCAATGGATTGTCTTTCGGCAGCGTGATGAGCGGCCGGCCTTCGAGCGAGGTCCAGCGGATGCCGGCCGCGCTGCGTCCGCCGTTCTTTTCCGGCATGTCGTCGACTGCCGATATGGCAACGAGGTGAGTCGGAAAGATGGGTACGCGGTCGATGCCGGAGAGCTGCGAGAAGAATACGCCGAATGCGGCGTCGAGATGCCCCTCTTCGACCATCTGCAGCAGTTCGCTCGGCGCGCGATCGACCAGTTCGATCTGCGAGTCCGGATACATCCGCGAGAAGCGCACGAGCACCGGCGGCATCAAACTCGCGGCGATCATCGGCGTGCAGCCGAGCAGTAGCGACGATTGTTTCTGCCGGCCCAGCTCGTTCAGTTCGATCACCGACTTTTCCAGCGTTTCGACGATCTTCATTGCTGTCGGATAGAACACCCGGCCGGCCTCTGTCAGCGAAACAGTGCGCGTGGTGCGCTCCAGCAGCCGGCAGGACAGTTGCGTCTCCAGTTCGCGGATGATCGCGCTGAGCGCCGCTTGACTCAGGTGCACGCTTTGCGCGGTCTTGGTGAAGCTCGACGTGTTCGCGACCCCGAGAAATACCTTGAGTTGTTTGAGGGACAGGTTCATCGACGACAGATCCTTCGTGCACCGGGCGGGATGGGGATGCCCGATTGTATCCCGTCTGTCGCGAAGACCGCCGCACGGCTGGGCGCGCGCGGCGGTCGCCGGCGCGTCATGCGAACGTGTAGCGTCCTTCGGCGTCGCGCGCGATTGCGCGCCGTGGGGCGATGTCTTCCAGCCAGCGCACCACTTCGCGGCCGTCACGCGTGCCGGCCGCGGCCATCAGTTCGGAGAACCGCTTCGGTCCGTCTTCGAGCGCCGCTTCGAGCGAATCGAAGCGCGCGCCCTGATAGGCGGGCGGTGTCGGCACGCGATGCTCGAGATCGCGTTGCGCGCCCGGCGCGAGCAGCGGCAGCGTGAGATCGAAGCCCGCCTTGGCGGTTTTCGTCGCGCCGAGCAGTGACGGGTCGAGCGGCATCGCGCGCATGCCGTCCTGCAGCACCAGGTCGCGATCGGCCTGGAAGCGGGTGGCGAGCGCCCAATCCATCTGCTCGTCGGAAAACACGTCGATGTCCGGATCCACGACGAACACGTGCTTCACGTTCGCGAGCGACGCGAACACCGCGGCGATCGCATTGCGGGCTTCACCCGGCACGCGCTGCTGCATCGCGATGCGCACGTTGAACATGCCACCTGTCGCCGGGTTGGCATAGACGGCGTTCACTTCGCGCACCGCCGTTTCGAGCGCGCGCCACACGGTAACTTCCGTGCGCAGTGCGGCGAGTTGCGCGGTGTCGGTGCACGCCATCGAGCGGCCGCCGATCGTGCAGGTCTGGAACACCGCGTCGCGCCGATGCGTGATCGCCGTCAGGTGGAACACCGGGTTGGTCTTCACACCGCCGTAGTAGCCGAGGAATTCGCCGTACGGGCCTTCCGGCTCCGCGTGGCCGCGCTCGTCGAGATAGCCTTCGAGAATGAATTCGGCGTCGGCGGGCACCAGCAGGTCGTTCGTTATGCACTTCACCACGCCCATCGCCGTGCCGCGCAGCGCCGCGACGAGTTCGAGCTCATCGGCCGGAATGCGCATCGTCGCGCCGACGTGGTCGATCGGGTGCGTGCCGACTGCAAACGCGATCGGTGTGCGCTCGCCGCGCTTCGCGTGGCCGATCGCGATCGCGCGCAGGTCCGACGGCGCGACCAGGTCGATGCCCGCGGTGCGGCGGCCGCGCAGCATGAGCCGGCGGATGCCGACGTTGGTCCAGCCGGTGTCCGGATCGATCGCGAAGTCGATCGACGCGGAGATGTACGGCGCGCCGTCCAGTTCGTGCTGAAGATGCACGGGCAGGGCGGTGAAGTCGCAGTCGTCGCCGGTCAGTACGATCTGCTGGACGGGCGCTTCCTCGCGGCTCACCTCGACCAGCCGGCCTTTCGTGCGCAGCCGCTCGCGCACCGTGTCGAGCAGTCGCTGCGGCGTCGTGCCGAAGGCTTGCGCGAGGCGCGTGCGGCTCGCGGCAACGCTGCCGGCGAGCGACGCGGTGCTGCCGGACACGCGTCCGAACCACACCGCGCGCGGGTTGCCTTCCATGATTGCCGCGACGTCCGCGAGGTCGACGGGCGCCTCATGGCGTTCGAGTTCGCTGTCGTCCAGCGATTCGAGGAAGCGGCGCAGGCGAAACTGTTCGAGGTCGGGTGCGGGTGTACCGTCGTTAGTCGAGGGGATCGCGGTCTTGGGTCTCAATCTGGGTTCCTTGCGCATCGTCTTTGCGCAGTGTCGTAGTCGATGAATCGTCGTTTTCGCCATGCGGCGGTCCGGGCCGGGCATGTGGCGCGCGCCGCATGCGCGGTTGTCAGAACCGCGCCGAGAGCGCCGTGGCCGCCAGATGCGCGGCGAAGCCGCTGGCGCCGGTCGCGGACATTTCCGGTGCGAGGTGCAGGAACTGCTTGACCGCACGCAGCGTCACGGCGCTGCAACCGAGCAGCGTCTGCGTGAGCGCTTCCGCTTCGGCATCGAGGCTCGCCGCCGGCACCACGCGGCTCACGAGCCCGGCTTGCAGTGCCTGCGCCGCGGATAGCCGCAGGCGGCTCAGCACCATGTGCGCGACGGTCTTTACCGGTACGCGGCCGATCAGGGCGGACATGACGAGGGTCGGCGGAATGTCGCGTTCCATTTCGGGGATCTGGAACACCGCGTCGTCTGCCGCGAGCGCCACGTCGCACACGCCGGCGAGCGCGCAGCCGACGCCGAGCGCCTCGCCGCGCACCACCGACACCACCGGCACGCGCACGGCCTTCAGCGCGTCGTATAGCGCCAGCGGCGGCGCTGCCACCACGCGGCGCAGCATTTCGGCGGAGGGCTTCGCGTCTTTCGGCGGCATCGGCGACTGCCGGCCTTTGCAAAAATCCGGGCCGCTGCTCAGGATGCGTACGACCTTCACGTCGTCATCGAGTGTCGTGACCGCCTCGATAATCGCTTCGCTCATCGCGGAATCGATCAGGTTGCCGTTGTCGGGACAATCGAGCATGACGTCCACGAGCGGGCCGTCCCTGTTGATCGCGACGAATGGGGTAGGCATGCGTGTCTCCTTCGGTTTGCAGCCGTTGTCGTGTAGCGGGTTCAGCCGGCGCGGCGGTGGATGTATTCCCACACCACCTTCGGCGTGGCCGGCATCGCCAGTTCCTCGTTGCCGAATTCCTTCAACGCGTCGGCGAGCGCGTTGAAGATCGTCGCGGTGGCCGGCGTGATGCCGCTCTCGCCGCCGCCCTTCACGCGCAGCGGGTTGCCGTGGGTCGGGTCTTCCGTCAACTCGACGCGCAGCGGCGGAATCGCGCCGGCGCGCGGCATCCCGTAGTCCATGTACGAGCCGGTCAGCACCTGGCCCGTTGCGCGGTCGAGATAGCAGGTCTCCGAGAGCGCCTGGCCGATGCCTTGCGCGAGGCCGCCGTGTACCTGGCCTTCGACGATCAGCGGGTTGATCGGCTGGCCCACGTCGTCGACCGACGTGTAGTTGACGAGCTCGACGACGCCGGTGTCCGGGTCCACCTCCAGCTCGCAGACGGCCGCGCCGGTCGGGTGTGCGGGCACGCGCGTATTGACCTCGGCATGCGCATACAGCTTGCGTTGTGCCGGATCGCCCGGCACGCCGTCGCTCGCAATGCGCGCGGCGACTTCGAACAGACCGATGCGGCGATCCGAAGCCGGATCGGCGAAGCCGCCGTCGGCGAACGCCACGCGTTCGGGCGATGCGTCGAATAGAGCGGCGGCGACCTGCCTGCCGGTCGCGACGATCTGTGCGGCGGTATCGACCAGCAGCATGCCGCCGAGGCGCATCGAGCGGTCCGAGTGGCTGCCGCCGCCGACGCTGACGAAGGCAGTGTCGCCGGTGCGCAGCGTGACCGACGCCATCGGCACGCCCAGATGCTGAGCGATGACCTGCGCGAACGTCGTTTCGTGGCCCTGGCCGGTGGACTGCGTGCCGGCCACGATGTCGATGCGGCCTTCCGGCAGCACGGTCAGTTCGATCCGCTCGCGCGGCGCGCCGACCGGCGACTCGATGTAGTTCGCGAGTCCGATGCCGCGCAGCCTGCCGTTCGCGCGCGCGGCGGCGCGGCGCTCACTGAAGCTGTTCCATTCGGCGAGTTCCAGCGCGCGTGTCATGTTGCGCGCAAACTCTCCGCTGTCGTATGTGAGTCCCATCGGGCTGCGGTACGGCAGCTTCTCATGCGCGATGAGGTTGCGGCGGCGGATCTCCGCGCGGTCGAGGCCGAGTTCGGCCGCCGCGAGGTCGAGCATCCGCTCGATGACGTGGGTCGCCTCGGGGCGTCCCGCGCCGCGATACGGAGCGGTCGGCACCGTGTTCGTCATTACCGCGCTGATGTGCACCGCGGCGACCGGCACGTCGTAGACGGTCGTCATGATCCGCGTACCGTTCGACATGGGCACGTACGATACCGTGTGCGCGCCGACGTTGCCGAGCCATTCGTTGTCGATCGCGAGGATGCGGCCGTCCTTCGAAAAACCGAACGTTGCGCGCACGATCGCGTCGCGGCCCTGGTAATCGGACAGGAACGCCTCGCTGCGATCGCTCGTCCACCTGACCGGCCGGCCGATGCGGCGCGCGGCCCACACGACGGCCAACTGCTCGACGTAAATGAACGAGCGCGGGCCGAACCCGCCGCCGGTATCGGGGCAGACCACGCGCACCTGCGCGGGCGGCACCTTGAGCGCGTCCGCGAGGCATAGCTTCTGCCGCACCGCGCCCTGGCTGCCGGAAATCAGCGTGTAGACGCCGGTTTCGCCGTCGTATGCGCCGATCGCGCTGCGCGGTTCCATCTGGCAGTTCACCACGCGGCTGTGGTGGAACTCGCGCTGCACGACGAGCGGCGCACCGGCGATGATCCGGCGCGCTTCGTCCCGCTCGCCGATCTGCGCCTGGAAGCACAGGTTGCCCGGCGCGCCGTCCCACATCTGCGGCGCACCGTCCTGCATGGCGTCGGCCGCGTTGACCACCGCATCGAGCACGTCGTATTCGACCTCGATCATTTCCGTCGCATTGCGCGCCGCGAGCGGCGTTTGCGCGATCACCATCGCGATCGGCTCGCCGACGTAGCGCACGCGATCCACCGGCAGCGGAATATGCCGCTGGTTGAAGATCTGGCCGGTCAGCGAGGTGAGGAATGCCTTCTTCGTCGCGTCCACGGCATCGATCGGATTCGGCACGTGATCGACGCCCTGGTAGCCGTCTTCCAGATAATCCTGGCCGATGAGCACGGCGATCACGCCGGGCGCGTCGAGCGCGGCGGAGATGTCGACCGAAAGCAGTCCGGCATGCGCGTGCGGCGAGCGCAGGAAGGCTGCATACGTCTGGCCTTCGATCTGCAGGTCGTCGGTGTATTTCCCGTTGCCCGTGACGAAGCGCCGGTCTTCCACGCGCGGGAGAGGTTGGCCGATCATGACTGCGAGCCCTCCGCCGTTGCGCCGGCGAGTGCCGGGTACAGGTCGTGCGCCGCGTGGCGCACCGCTTCGATGATGTTCACATAGCCCGTGCAGCGGCAGATGTTGCCTTCGAGCGCATGGCAGATGCTTTCTTCGTCGAGCTTCGGCGGCCGACGCAGATAGAAGTCGACCGACATGATCATGCCCGGCGTGCAAAATCCGCATTGCAGACCGTGGCACTGGACGAACGCATTCTGGACCGGATGCAGCGGCGCGTCCTGATCCGCGCGCAGCCCTTCGACGGTCGTGACCGCGCCGCCGCTCGCCTGTGCCGCGAGGACGGTGCACGACTTCACGGAGACGCCGTCGAGATTGACCGTGCAGGCGCCGCATTGACTCGTGTCGCAGCCAACGTGCGTGCCGGTGAGGCGCAACGTTTCGCGCAGGAATTCGACGAGCAGCGTCTGGTCGGGCACGTCACGCTCGACGTCGACGCCGTTCACTCGCAATTGGACTTCAGCCATGATTCACCTTGGTGTGCTGGATCGTTCGTCGGACCGAGATTCAGTGAGCGGTGCCCGCGTTGGCGGCCTCGGTCGCGTCCGGACCCGCGCTCATCGTCGCGTTGAAGCGCTTGAAGAACTCCGCCGCGAGCTTGTTCGCCACCGACGTGACGAGCCGGGAGCCGATCTGCGCGAGCTTGCCGCCCACCTGCGCTTCGGCGACATAGGTGAGCAGCGTGCCGCCCTGGTCGGCGTCGGCCAGTGTGACGGTCGCGGTCATCTTGCCGAAACCGGCAATGCCGCCTTCGCCCTGGCCCGCTATCCTGTAGCCGTTCGGGCCGTTGCGTTCCGACAGCGCCAGCGTACCCTTGAAGCGCGCCTTCACCGGGCCGACCGAGGCGACGACCACGGCCTTGTATTCGTCCTCGTTTTGCGCGATGAACTCCTCGCAGCCCGGCACGCATGCCTGCAGCACCGCCGCGTCGTTCAAACCCTTCCATACCTGTTCGCGCGTGGCGGCGATAGTCTGCGATCCGGTGAATTCCATTCGTGTCTCCTGAAACTGATATTAAGCGGGCTGGCGCAGCGGTTGCGCGAGCAGCGATTGCAATGCGCGGCGCGTGTAGGTTTCGATCAGATGGGCGCGATACGCGGCCGAACCGTTGTCGTCGTCCGGGAGCGCCAGGTCGTCCATCTTCAGGTTCGCGAGTGCGGCGTCGGAAAGGTCGGCGCCGAGCGCCGCTTCGGCTTCGGACCAGCGGAACACCGAGGCGCCCGCACCCGTTACCGCGACCCGCACCGCATCGGCGAACTGCGCGATGAACACGCCCACCACCGCATAACCGGACGCCGGCTGGCGGAACTTCGCATACGCGCCGCGCAACGGAATGGGGTATTCGAATCCAACGACCAGTTCGCCGGCGTCGAGAGCGGTTTCGAACGTATCGACGAAGAAATCGTCGGCCGCGAGCCGGCGCTGCGACGTGATCACCTGCGCGCCGAGTGCGAGCACCGCGCACGGATAGTCAGCCGCCGGATCGTTGTTCGCGACCGAGCCGCCCATCGTGCCGCGATTGCGGACCTGCGGATCGGCGATCACGCCTGCGAGTTGCGCGAGCGCCGGGATCGCCGACGCCACCACGGGCGAAGCGGCCACTTCCGCATGCCTCGTCAGCGCGCCGACGCGCAGCACGTTGCCCTCCACGCTCACACCGCGCAGCGCGTCGATGCGAGTCAGGTCGACCAGATGCGAAGGCGCGGCGAGCCGCTGCTTGAGCGTGGGGATCAGCGTCATGCCGCCGGACAGCGGTCGCGCTTCCTCGTGCTCGCGCAGCCAGGCAACGGCCTCGTCGAGCGATGCGGCCCGTAAATAGGTGGTCTCGTACATGTATGTCGTCTCCTGCGGCCGTGCGCGCCAGACCATGACGCGTGCGGCCTTTGGTGCACAGATAGTGCGCCCGTTGCATGACTAGGATTGTTTCAGCCAATCCTCGAGGGCAGTTGCGAGCGCAACCGGTACTTCGTACATCGGATAATGGCCCGCGTTGCGCAGCGTTTCGAAGGTCGCGCGCGGATACCATGCGAGCCACGTGCGCGCCATCAGCTCGGCCGTCAGCGTGGGATCGTGTTCGCCGATGAATAGCTTGACCGGCACCGCGTGGTCCCGCAGTTCGGTCGAGAAGTCGCTGGCCGCCCAGTGCGGCAGGTAGGCTGCGAACGCGTCCGCGCGCGAAACCCGCTGCGATTCGCGGGCGAGATGCGCGCTCCAGCGCGGCGACAGGCGGTTGCCGGTCGAGAAAGCGATGATCGCGGCGCGGCGCTCGACATCGTCCACCGCCGCGCGGAACGCGGCAAGGCGGGTTTCATCCATGCGCGAGCCGCAGGCGGGCACGGCGCAAACGCCGGCCATCCGCTCGATGCGTGCGGGCGCGGCGAGCAGCACGCGCTGGATCGCCACGCCGCCCATCGAGTGGCCGATCAGGCTGAAGCGGTCCCAGTCGAGGTGGTCCGCAAGCGCGAGCACGTCCTGCGCGGCTTCCTCGAACGTGAACGCGCCGTCGCGTTCACGCGAGCGGCCATAGCCGCGGTAATCGAAGAAGACGTAAGTGAACTCGTCGGTGTCGAGCGACGGCACGAGCGGCTGCCAGTCTTCGGCGCTGCCGAACCAGCCGCTCATCGCCAGCACCTTGCGCGGCCCGTTGCCGACTTTCACATAGCCGTTGAGCGCCCGGGTCATGCCGCGATCTCCTCGCGGCGGCCCGCGACGGCGAGTGCCGGCGCGATACGGCCGCGGCATTCGCCGAAGCCAATCGACACCGCGCCCGACTTCGTTGCGCGTGCACTCAACACGATTTCATCGCCGTCTTCCAGCGCCGTGCGCGTTTCGCCGTTCGGCAGGCGCAGCGGGTCCTTGCCGGCATTCGTCAGCTCGGTGATGCAGGCGCGCGCTGCGTCGTCCGCGCCCGAGATCGTGCCGCTGCCGAGCAGGTCGCCGGTGCGCAGATCGCAGCCGTTGCTGGTGTGATGCGCGACCATCTGCGCGAAGGTCCAGTACAGGTTGTCGAGATGCGTGCGGGTGATTCGCACCGGGCCGGCGCCGGCGTCACGCAACCGGCTCGTCGACAGGTCCGCGTATAACGCCAGATGCAGTCCGCCCTGCTGCTGGTCGAATGCGCCGCGCAGATGCGGCATCAACGGCGGATCGTCTTGCGCGCGCGGCACGGGGGCCTTGCGGAACGGCGCGAGTGCTTCGGCTGTCACGATCCACGGCGACACGCTCGAATGGAAGCTCTTGCCGAGAAACGGGCCCAGCACCTGCTCAAACCATTGAATGCTCTTCGCGGACCAGTCGTTCAGCAACGAATAGCCGAAGATGTGTTCGTGTGCGGCGTCGATCGGAATGGGCTGCGTGAACGCATTGCCGTGCCCGATCCACGCGGCGAGTTCCAGTTCGAAGTCGAGCGCGGGCGCCGGACCGAACACGATCTGGCCGCTCGCGTCGCGGTACTGACCGTGCGGGCGCCGCACTTCGCCGCCGCTCGCGCGCAGCGACGACGCGCGGCCGTGATAGGCGATCGGCAGCGATTTGAAAGCCGGCGGCAGCGGGTCGGCGAGCCCTTTATAGCGGCCGTGCCGTTCGGTGTGATGCAGAGATGTGAGGAAATCCGAGTAGTCGCCGACCTCGCAAGGCAAACGCAGCGCGATCTCGTCGATGCGCGGCAAAAGCGCTTCAGCCTGCCGCTGCACATTTGCGCGTTGCGGCGCGTCGCTCTTCAGCAGCTCGGAGAGCGCGGCGCGCAGCGCGCCGGAATAACGGGGGCCCATTGCCATCAGACGGTTCAGCGTGGCGCCACTGGCCGCTTCGCAGGCGAGCGCCGCATCGCTGCCGGCCTCGACGAGGCCGCTGTCGCGCAGCGCACGCAGATCGACGACATGCTCGCCGATCGCCACGCCCGTACGTGCTTCGCCGTTGCGCTCGAAAGCGCCGAACGGCAAGTTCTGGATTGGAAAGTCCGCGTCGGGCAGGTTAGCCGATTCGATCCAGCTACGCCGGACTGGATCGTGGGTGAAATTCAGGGCTGTCATGCGACGGGTGTCTCCGATACAGCTTTTTTTCGCTCTTCGGCCCACGCATCCAGGGCAGGGCGAGCCTGCATTTTATAGCACTCGAGTGTTTCGGCAGGTGCGACCGGCACCGTCAGTTCGAGCCGGAAGCCGTTTGGATCGAAGAAGTAGATGGAGCGCACGAAGTGATGGTCGGTCACGCCGAGCACGTCGACGCCGTGCTCGACGAGCCGCTGTTTCATGGCTTCGAGCTGCTCCAGTGTCGCGAGCCGCAGCGCGATGTGGTTGACCCACGGCGGCGTATTGGGCGAGGGTTCGGCGGCGGTGTCGTCGCCGAGATCGAAGAACGCGATGTTTGCGCCGTCCGCCATTTCGAAGAACAGGTGTACGTAGGGACAGTATTCACCGGTGCTCGGCACGCGGTCGAGGCGGATCAGATGGACGAGCGGCAGGCCGAGGATGTCTTCGTAAAAGTGGCGCGTCTCTTCGGCATTGCGGCAGCGCCATGCGAAGTGATGCAGGCCGAGAATCGGCGGGACGGCGGACATGCGGTGTCTCCTTGTGCGGTCTCTTGACGATCAGACTTCGACCGTATCCACGTTGTATTCGAACAGCCAGTTGTAGCGTTCCTTGACGCGCTCTTCGCTCCATTCGCGGTCCACGTAGTCCGCGGCGCCTTCCGCATGCGCGAGCGCCGGGTTGTGAAAGCGCGTGGTGTTTGCCGCGGCTCCGCGCACGATGCGCGAGGTCCGGTCGAGGCGCAGCGACTCATACCGTTCGAGCGCGCGTTGCAGGTCGTTTTCTCCGTATTGCGCGAGGCAGCGTGCGATCAGGTAGCCGTCTTCGAGCGCCATGCCCGCGCCCTGTGCGAGGAACGGCAGCGTCGGGTGGCAGGCGTCGCCGAGCAGCGTGGCGCGGCCGGAACTCCAGCGCGTCATCGGCTCACGGATCATGAGGGCCCACTTGTAGGGAACGTCGATCGCGGAGATCATTGCGCGCACGTCTTCGTGCCAGCCCGTGAAGTCGGCAAGACATTCTTCGATCGTGCCGCTTTCCGACCAGGATTCGACCTGCCAGCCGTCGCGTTCTACCGCGCCGACGAAATTGACCAGCTTGTGGCCGCGCAGCGGGTAGTGAATCACGTGGGCGCCGGGACCGACCCAGTTCGTGCCGTACGGCGTGCGCAGGTGTTCGGGCAGTTTCTCCGCGTCGATCACGCCGCGCCAGGCCATCACACCGGAATACACGGGTTCGTCCGGACCGAAGAGGGCACGGCGCACGCGGGAATGCACGCCGTCCGCGCCGATCAGCAGGTCGGCCTCGTAGATGCCGCCCGAGACGGTCTGCACCTCGACCTTGCCGCCTTTCTGCACGACGCCTTCAACCTTCTCGTCGAGCCTGATCGCGTCCGCGCTGAGCGCGCGCACCGCGTCGACGAGCGCTTCATGCAGGTCGGCACGGTGAACGGTCAAGTAGGGGTAGCCGTAGATCTCGCGCGACGCCGCGCCGAGATCGAACAGCGGCCAGGTCTGGCCGCTGTTCCAGAGCCGCACGCGCTTGCCGGGCGGCTCGCACGCAAGCCCTTCGAGGCGCTCGCCGACGCCGATCTGATACAGCACGCGCGTCGCGTTGGGGCTCAACTGCACGCCTGCGCCGATCTCCTTCAGCACCTTGGCCTGTTCAAGGATGGTGACGTCGAAGCCCTTCCTCAACAAGGCGGCTCCTGCCGTCAGGCCGCCAATACCGGCTCCTGCAATGACGATCTTCATTCGACGTTTCGACCTCTTTTGTAATGACGCTTATCGGGCTGATTTATCAATCAATAGATAAATCTTTTTAATGCGGCCCCGTTTGAGAACAGAACCACTTTAAATGAGCCGCCGTTACTAAAGAAGCAAAAAAATCCGAACGTCTTATTAATCAATTTTGATAATGCTGCGTGGCGAACGGGCGCGGTTCTACATACCCCAGCGATGCACGACCGGAGTCTCGATACCGAACAGATCGAGCACGCGGCCAAGCGTGTGATCGACCATGTCGTCGAGCGATTCGGGGTTCGCGTAGAACGCCGGCACCGGCGGATAGACGATCGCGCCGGCCTCGGTTACGTTCGTCATGCTGCGCAGATGACCCAGGTGGAGCGGCGTTTCGCGCACCATCAGCACGAGCCGGCGCCGCTCCTTGAGCGTGACGTCGGCGGCGCGGGAAAGCAGCCCGCTGGTCACGCCCGTCGAGATTTCCGAGAGCGTCCTGATCGAACAGGGCGCGACGATCATCCCCATGACAGGAAACGACCCGCTCGAAATGGCCGCGCCGATGTCGGTGTTCGGATAGGTGACTGTCGCCAGTGCGCGCACCTCGGCGACGCTGTACGGAGACTCGTGCGCGAGTGTGACCTGCGCGGAGCGGCTCATCACCAGATGTGATTCGATGTCGAGCTGCCTCAGCAACTGCAGCAGCCGGACACCGTAGACGACACCTGACGCGCCGCTGATACCGACGACCAGACGCCGGGGCGGTACTGCGCTGAAATGCATCTGTGCTCTCCAATGAAGCGGGACTGGATCAGAACGTCGCGGATGTTAGCACGGTGATTCATTATGTCCGAGACAATATGCTGTTATTTTGAAATGGATGGGTAAATACCCTGGTCCAATATTCGGAATGTTCTATTGATTGATAAACAATTCGCGATTCAAATCGCGAATCGAAGCCGTTAAACTCTGTCCGGCATCAGCAAACGGGGCATCGACCCTGACGCGATTACCGGATGCACGACGCCGGTCCGGATCTGCGACCGGCGAGCGATAAAAACATTGGAGACATGCATTGAGAACTGGTCTGCTGGTCGGCGGTTGCGCCGCGATTCTTGCCGCCCCGGTGTGGGCGCAGTCGTCTGTTACGCTTTACGGCAGCATCGACGTCGGCCTCGACTTCGTGTCGAATACACAGGGCAAGCATCTGTATCAGGAATCTTCCGGCAAGCGTCAGCCGGATCGCTGGGGGTTGTTGATCAAGGAGAATCTCGGCGGTGGCAACACCGCGTTCGCGCGGCTCGAATCGGGTTTCGTGACCAACACGGGTGCGCAGATCAATCCGACCAGTTTCTTCAATCGCGAAGCGTTTGTGGGCTTGTCCAACGACCGCCTGGGGGCGCTCAGCTTCGGCAATATCAACGACTACATCTATCAGTACGTGGGCCGTCTGAACAACTCGATACCGGGCATCTCGTCGTTCTATACGCCCGGCAATCTGGATGGTCTGGCGAACAACCACGCGCTGAACAACGCCGTGAAGTACGAGACGATCAATTTTCACGGCTTTCAGGCGGGCGCGATGAATGCCTTCGGCAACCAGGCCGGCAATTTCAGCGAGGGCCGTCAATATAGCCTCGGCGCGCAGTACGCGAACGACATGGTGCGGTTCGGCATTGCGTACACGATGTCCCATAACCGGACGGCAGACGTTTTCGGCACGTTCAGTCTGTCTTCGCTTCTTGGCCAGCCGTTGAAGCAGGGCACCATGTTCAACGCAAGCCGCTACAGCACGCTCGCCGTCGGCGGCTCGGTGAAGATCGGCTATTTCACGCCGCATCTGACCTACTCGGGTGTGAAGCTGGAAAACGGCCAGGGCTCCGCGACGCTGAACAACTATCAGACCGGCGTCAACATCGACCTGAGCGGCAAGGGTTTTTACATTCTGGGTCTTTCGTGGGATCACTCGACGTTCCAGAGCCTCGCGATCAACCAGTACAACCTGTTCCTGACCGATTATCTTTCGAAGAGCACGCAGATCTACGCGGGTGTCGGCCTGCAGCGCGCGGCGGGGCCGGGTGCGCGCGCTGCGCAGTTCGGCTATCAGCCGTCGTCGAGCGGCAGCCAGACGATTGCGCGCATAGGCGTCAATCACATGTTTTGAAGCGGAGGTGCCATCGTGCGGTGAAACGGAATGCAACCGGGTCTATTCACACATTTCGATCTCTTCATCGCAATTTTTTGATTGAGCCGTGCCGGGTCGCCATCTTATAGTTTGTGGCTCCCGGACATGGCGCCGCCATGAGGGATATCAGGAGCAACAGCGCGAAGCGCACGCGAGCCGACCCGGCGCGCGCGCCGCGGGCGAGGTAAATGGGACACACATGCAAGCAGACCGGACTTTCAACATCGCGACACTGATTGAAGAGCAGAAAACGGGACGCTTTGCCGTCGGCCTGCTGTTCTGGTGTTTCCTGATCATGCTGATGGACGGCTACGACCAGACGGCCGTGTCGTTCGCGGCGCCGGCCATCATCAAGGACTGGCACGTGGCGCGCGGCGGCTTTGGGCCGGTGTTCGGCGCGGGCCTGTTCGGTACGCTGGTCGGTTCGTTCATCTTCGGCTATCTCGGCGACCGGCTGGGCCGCAAGAAGGCCATCGTCATCGGCAGCCTGTTCTTCGGCGTGCTGACCTGGGCGTCGGTGTGGGCGACGTCGCTGCAGGAATTGATGCTGCTGCGCTTTCTCGCCGGCATCGGCATGGGCGGCGTCGTGCCGAACTCCGTGGCGCTGGTCGCGGAGTACGCTCCGAAGCGGCTGCGCGCAACGTGGGTCACGCTGATGTTCTCCGGCTTCTCGATCGGCGCGGGTTCGGGCGGGCTGGTTTCGTCGGCGCTGATCCACCGCTTCGGCTGGCCGGTCATGTTCGCGGTCGGCGGCGGCGGATCGCTGCTCGTCGCAGTGCTGCTGATATTCACGCTGCCCGAATCCGCGAGGCTGCTGGTGGTCCGTCAGCGCGGCGAGGAAACGGTGCGTGCTCTGGTGGCGCGGTTGCGTCCCGACCTGAACATTCCCGCCGATGCGCAATTCGTGCCCGGCGAGGTACGCGAAAAGCAGCGTTTCGTGTTCCGGCTGATTTTCTCGGACGGCCTGGCCTCGATCACGCTGCTGCTATGGATCGTCTTCATCGCTAACTCGATGGCGCTGTACTTCCTGCAGAACTGGCTGCCGATCCTGATCGAGGGAATGGGCGTGGACCCGCGCGGCGCCGGGCTGATTACGACGATGTTCTCGGCCGGCGGTGTGATCGGCGGTCTGATCTTGTGCCGCTTCGTCGACCGTCACGGCGTACTCGCCATTATTTCGCTGCCGGCGATCGGCTTTCCGGTCGTCGCGCTGCTCGGCCACGGCTCGTCGCAGACCTGGCTGATGGTGGCGGTGTTCGCCGCCGGCTTCTGTGTGGTCGGCGCGCAATACGGGCTGTATGCGGTGGCGGGGATGATCTATCCGACGTCGTTTCGCTCGGCCGGCGTCGGCAGCGCGATCTCGGTCGGCAAGATCGGCTCCGTGTCCGGGCCGGTGGTCGGCGGCTTGCTGCTGTCCATGCATTTGCCGATCACGCAGCTCTTTTATTCGGCGTCGCTGCTGTTCGTCGTCGCGGCAGTGTTCTCGACCGTGCTTGCGCTGCTGTATCGTGCGCGCTTCGGCGCACAGCATGCGGCACAGGCGGCCATGGAGCCGATGCGGCGCTCGCTGGCGCGTGACTCGTAACCGGTCGCCCTGGCGGATCATGCCGCCATAAAGCCGCGCGGCGGTGCGGGCCGCATTCTCCATCGAGACCGGCTACGCACAGATCGTACGGACTCCTCCAGATGGCGAACGCAGCAGAAAAATAACGGGCGCCGCGCGTGACATACGCGACGCCGGAGCGAAGAGACGCGGCTGGCATGAGCGGAATGCCGCACTTTGACTTGTCCACGATGACGGCCGCCTCGCGGCCCGGTGTGAGGATCCATTCCGATGACCCAGCCCCGTACCCTGTACGACAGGATTTTCGACGCGCACGTCGTTCGCACCGATGCGGACGGCACGACATTGCTTTACATCGACCGGCATCTGCTGAACGAGGTGACGAGCCCGCAGGCGTTCGAATCGTTGCGGCGCGAGGGACGGCCGGTCTGGCGCCCGCAGGCCAATCTCGCGGTCGCGGACCATAACGTGCCGACGACCGACCGGCGCCTCGGGATCGCCGATCCGGTGTCCCGGATCCAGGTGGACGTATTGCGCGAGAACTGCGAGCGCAGCGGGATTGTTCACTATGGGATGGACGACGCGCGCCAGGGCATCGTGCATGTCGTCGGCCCGGAACTTGGCTGCACGCTGCCGGGTATGACGATAGTCTGCGGCGATTCGCATACGAGCACACATGGCGCGCTGGGTGCGCTCGCATTCGGTATCGGTACGTCGGAGATCGAACACGTGCTCGGCACGCAGACGCTGATTACGCGGCGCAGCCGGACGATGCGCATGACGCTGGACGGTGTGCTGCCGCCCGGCTGCACGGCGAAGGACGTCGCGCTTGCCGTGATCGGTGCGCTCGGCACGGCCGGCGGCACGGGTTACGCAATCGAGTTCGCGGGCCCGGTGGTACGTGCGCTGTCGATGGAAGGGCGCATGACGCTGTGCAATATGTCTATCGAAGCGGGCGCGCGTGCCGGCCTGATCGCGGTCGACGAGACCACGCTCGATTACTGCCGCACGCGGCCGCATGCGCCGCAAGGCGAGACGTGGGAACTTTCGGCACGCGTATGGCGCGCGCTGCGCTCGGACGACGACGCGCGCTTTGACGCCGAATGCTCGCTCGACGTCTCGACGTTGGCGCCGCAGGTGACCTGGGGCACGTCGCCGGAGATGGTGACCGGCATCGACGGCCGGGTGCCCGATCCGCTGGACATCCACGACGCCGGGCGGCGCGCGTCGTGGCAGCGCGCGCTCGACTACATGGGGCTCGACGCGGGCACGCGCATCGATACGATTGCGATCGACAAGGTGTTCATCGGCTCGTGCACGAACGGCCGGCTCGAAGATCTGCGCGCGGCCGCCGACATTCTGCGTGCAACGGGCGGACGGATCGCGTCGAATGTACGCCTCGCGCTCGCGGTGCCGGGTTCGCAGCAGGTCAAGCGCGACGCGGAAGCGGAGGGTCTGCACGACGTATTCATCGCCGCCGGCTTCGAATGGCGCGAGCCGGGCTGCTCGATGTGTCTCGCGATGAATCCCGACCGGCTCGAACCGGGTGAACGCGTGGCGTCGACGTCGAACCGCAATTTCGAGGGCCGGCAAGGCGCCGGCGGCCGTTCGCATCTGGTCAGCCCGGCAATGGCCGCGGCCGCCGCGCTCGCGGGCCGGTTCGCCGATGTCCGGCCGTTCGCTTCTGGTATGGGAGGCCTCTGATGGAACCGCTCGTGTGTCATGAAGGTCTTGTCGTTCCGCTCGATCGGGACAACGTCGATACGGACGCGATCATCCCGAAGCAGTTCATGAAGTCCATCGCGCGAACCGGTTTCGGTCCCTATCTGTTCGACGAATGGCGCTACCGCGACCCCGGCCATTACGGCAAGCCGGCGGCCGAACGCACGCCCGAGCCGGGCTTCGCGCTGAACCAGCAGCGCTACGCGGGCGCCTCAGTGCTGCTCACGCGGCGCAATTTCGGCTGCGGCAGTTCGCGCGAGCACGCGCCGTGGGCGCTGCATCAATTCGGCTTCCGGGTGCTCGTGGCCGAGAGCTTCGCCGACATCTTCTTCAACAACTGCTGCAAGAACGGGCTGCTGCCGGTACGGCTCGATGCCGCACTGATCGGCCGGCTGATGGAAACGGTGGAGGCTGCGCACGGCTACCGTCTGCGCGTGGATCTGGCTGCGCAGACACTCACTGCGCCGGACGGCGAGTGCTGGCGCTTCGACATCCCGCCCGCGCTGAGGACGCTGCTGCTCGAAGGCCTCGACGAAACCGGCGCGACGCTTGCATTCGCCGACGCGATCCGTGCGTTCGAGGCCGTTCAACTCGAACGTTCGCCGTGGCTCTAGCCGCAGACGCACGATTGCGCGCCGCCGTTGCGACGCATTTCCTAAGTTACCCGAACGATTTTCTTACGCTTACAAGCCGAGTCATGCCATGAACCCAACCCTGGCCGCCGATGCCGTCGTTTCCACGGATCCGTTCGCCTCGCCGGGCGCAGCCGCAATGCGTCCTGCTCCGGCCGCGCAGCGCAGAACGGTGTCGCTGCAGGCCCGCATCGGGCTGACGATAGCGCTGCTGACGGTGCTGATGACGGCGATCGGCGTGCTGGGGCTCGCGGGCGTTTGGCGCGCGAACCGGGCGAATCAGGACACCTACCAGAACAAGCTGACTGCGGCCGTGTACATCGGCAATGCGGAACTGCTGATTGCGCGTACGCGCCTCGTGCTCGGCGGGGCGATGGCGCAACCCGATAGCGCTCGCGCCCAGGAACAGATCGGCCACGCGAGCGAATTCTTCCGGCAGTCGGACGAAGCGTGGCGCCAGTTCGTCGAGGAACCACACGAGATCGGAGAGGTGCCGCTGATCGAGGCGGCAGGCAAGCGGCGCGACACGATGCGCGACGCAATGCGGGCATTTATCGACGCGTTGAAATCCGGCGATCGCGATGCCGCGCAAAAGATCGGCATGTCGCGCCTGAGTCCGCTCTTCAACGACATGAGCGACACCAACGACCGGCTGAAAAGCGCGCTGTACGCGAACGCGAAACGGAGCTACGAAAACGCGGAGCGATACTCTCGTCTGTTCCTGGCGGCCTCGCTGGCCATGATCGTGTTCGGCATCGTCGCTGCGGCGTTTAGCTGGGTGACGCTGCGCCGCGCGATCATGGCGCCGCTGAACGAAGCTCTCGCGCATTTCGAAGCGATCGCGGCCGGCGACCTGCAGCGTACGATTGGCCGATATCGCGCCGACGAGATGGGACACCTGCTCGATGGTTTGCGCAACATGCAGGCGCAGCTCGCGCGAACCGTGACGGCGGTGCGGGACGGTTGCCGGTCGATCGGCATACCGATCGGCGAGATCGCGGCCGGCACGCTCGATCTGTCGTCGCGGACCGAAGAGCAGGCCGCATCGCTCGAACAGACGGCCGCGAGCATGAGCGAGTTGACCGAGACGGTCCGCCAGAATGCGAGCCGCGCACGGGAGGCGCATGCGATTGCGGATGACGCGTCCACGGCGGCGAACGGCGGCAGCGGCGCGATCGGGCGGGTTAGCAACACGATGCTGCGCATCGAGGCGAGCGCCCGCAAGATTGCCGACATCACCGGCATCATCGAGGGCATTGCGTTCCAGACCAACATTCTCGCGCTGAACGCGGCAGTCGAGGCGGCGCGCGCCGGCGTGCACGGCCGGGGCTTCGCCGTGGTGGCTGCGGAGGTGCGCTCCCTTGCGCAGCACGCGTCGTCGGCCGCGAAAGAAATCGGCGAACTGGTGGGCGATGCGGTAGGCGCGGCTTCCGACGGCACGATGATGGTCGCGGAAGCGGAACAGGCGATCGACCACATTCTCGACGCCGCACGGCGCTTCACCGACATGATGGGCAGCATCGCGGCCGCCGCGGACGAGCAGCGCACCGGCATCGAACAGGTGGATGCCGCGATCAGCCTGATGGATTCGATTACCCAGCAGAACGCGGCGCTCGTCGAGGAGGCCAGTGCTGCCGCGCAGGCGCTCGACCAGCAATCGCGGGAGCTGGACCGGCAAGTGGCGATGTTCCGGGTCTGACGCGCCGCCGCGCGCGAGGGGCACCGCTTTTCCGAGGAGACGACCGGACGGCATCGAAACCGCCGGCGACAGCGAGAACCAGGGAGACAGATATGAACCGAGACGCGCGGCTGCCCTATATGCCGCATTCAATCGACATCGTGGGCGAATACGTACGATGACGACCTCCACACTCTCTACGGCGTCCGTCAATGTCTCGGCGCTTATCGAGCGCCAGAAGCTCGGCGGCTTCGCACTTGGCCTGATCGCCTGGTGCTTTCTGATCGTGCTGATCGACGGTTACGATCAGGTGGCGGCGGCCTTCGCCGCGCCTGCGCTGATCCACGCGTGGCACACGAACGCGGCAGGCTTCGGCCGCGTATTCGGCGTCGGCCTGTTCGGCGTGCTCATAGGGTCGCTGCTGCTCGGTTTCAGCGGCGACCGTTTCGGCCGGCGGCCGACGATCATCTGCGGTACGTTGTGGTTTGGGATCCTGACGATTTTATGCGGCTACGCGACCTCGCTCGAACAGCTGACAGTGCTGCGGTTTCTGGCCGGCATCGGGATGGGCGGCGTGGTGCCGAATACGGTCGCGCTCGTCTCCGAATATGCGCCGAAAGCGCGCCGAGCAACCTGGATCACGCTGATGTTCTCCGGCTTTTCGATCGGCGCGAGCGGGGGCGGCGCGGTCGCGTCGTGGCTGCTGCCGCGTTTTGGCTGGCCCGTGCTATTCGAGTTGGGCGGGGCCGCGGCAGTCGTGGTGGCGCTTGCATCGTTGGCGCTGTTGCCTGAATCGGTCCGCTTCCTGATCGTGAGCGGGCGCGGAGCGCGCAGGATCGCCCGTATTGCGAAACGGCTCGGCGGTGTCGACAGCGACGCCGTGCGCTACGTCGTCGACGACGAGGTGCGCTTACGCGTGCGGCCGGCCGCGCTGTTCCAGAACGATCTCGCGTACGTGACGCCGCTGCTGTGGGCGCTGTTCGTTCTGAATTCGCTAGCGCTGCATTTCCTGCAGAACTGGCTGCCGATCCTGTTCGGCATGGGTACGCTCGAGCCGGCGCACGCCGCCCAGGCGGCAATGATGTTTCCGGCGGGCGGAACGGTCGGCGCGCTGATGTTGAGCCGTTGGGTCGACCGCTACGGAATCGGGGTGATCCTGCTGCTGGCCGTGATCGGTTGTCCCGTTGCCGCATCGCTCGGGATGCCCATGCCGGTTGCGTGGCTGTTCGTGGCGGTGTTCGTGAGCGGCGCGTGCGTGATCGGCAGCCAGTTCGCGCTGTACGCGGTGTCCGGAATGGTTTATCCGACCGCGCTGCGCTCGACCGGCGTCGGCTCGGCCATCGGCATCGGCAAGTTCGGATCGATCCTGGGCTCGGTGCTCGGCGGCATACTGCTGGCGATGCATCTGCCGGTGGCGAAGCTTTTCGTCGATCTCGCCAGCGTATTTGTGTTCATCGCGCTGCTGGCAATCTGGCTCGGCCGGAATCGGCGCGTGAGCGAGCGCCAGGCGGCGGTCGGGCAAACGGGGGCATCGTGAAGCCGCCGCGATGACGGCGTGCTCCCGGCTGTGCAGCGGCGCGGGGGCGCTTATAGCGTGTCCACATCCTGTTCGCATCCACGCGGCTTCGGCCTCGGCTTCGGCTTCGGGCGGGCGTCGCGCGTAGCCGCACACCACCCCAGCGGCACGGTGCCGATTCGATCGGCACAGGCTCCGTGCCGGAGAGCCGGCATCTTCGGCATGCCGTCATATCTCCCGGTCAGCCGATGCTGACCACCCCCAATTCAAGCACCCCGGCGACATGGCGTCTCGTCATGGTTCCGCCGTGCCCGATCGACAGATCGGTCCTGAATTAATCACCACAGGCTATCAATCCCAATTTATTACTTGTTTGTGTCCGAAAAAACCGTCGAATACGATGATTCGCACTGATCTAGTGAAACAGCGGAGGTTTTTTGTGACATCGACGATGAAAGTCATCGCACTTCAACAGCATGGCGGAATGGACCAGCTCAAGCATGACAGCTGGCCCGTTCCGGCTCCGGCAGCGCACCAGGCGTTGATCGAAGTGAAGGCATGCGGGTTGAACTACATGGACGTATTCGTGATGCGTGGGATGCCGGATATGAAAACCGAAATGCCGCGCATCCCCGGCGGCGATATCGCGGGCATCGTCAGGGAAGTCGGCTCCGAGGTGTCGAAAGAGTGGCTCGGCAAGCGTGTCGTTCTGTTTCCCCGTTTCCCCGAGGGCGGTGTGCTTGGCGAAAATGGCAACGGCGGCCTGTGCGAGTTCATTGCGGCCGATCAGCGGCAACTGATCGCCATTCCCGACGGCGTCGATTTCGATGACGCCGCAGCGTTGCCGATCGCGTATGGCACCGCGCACCGCATGCTGTTCACGCGCGGAAAAATCAGCAAGGGTGAAAAGATCCTGATCCTCGGTGCGAGCGGAGGCGTCGGCGTAGCCTGTCTCCAGTTTGCCAAGATGGCGGGCCTCGAGGTGTTCGTTTGCACGAGTACCGAAGAGAAAGGGCGCAAGCTGAAGGAACTGGGCGCCGATCACGTCGTGAACTACGTCGAGAATCCGGATTTTGCAAAGGCGGTCTGGGCCGCGAGCGGAAAGAAGGGTGTCGACGTTGCGGTGAACTTTACCGGCGGGGATACCTGGATTCCCACGCAACGCTGTATGGCGGTTGGCGGTCGCATCCTCACGTGTGGTTCCACCGCGGGCCATATCTGTGAGGTGGACGTGCGCTTTATCTGGCATCGCGAAGTGGACATTATCGGGTCCCGCGCTTACGTGCCCACCGACATCGAAGCCTGCCTCGACTATGTCGCATCCGGTGAGTTGAAGCCGATCATCGAAACGAAATTCCCGCTGGCGCAGGCTGGTCTCGGCATTGGCCTGCTCGAAGATCGACGCATTTTTGGAAAGGTCATTGTCAATCCATGAGCCAACCTTTGAAAAACCTCGGCAGCATCGGCGACGAGTTCCGCAACGAAGATCGTCCTGTCATTATCGACCTGTGGGATAGCGAGAATCCGCGGGAAGTCGACTATCCGACTTTTCATGCGTCTTGCGACGCGATCGCGCGCGGCTTCGTTGCGCGTGGATACGGGAAAGGTACGCGCATCGGCATCTTCTGCTCGAATCGCCTCGAATTTCTCGAGGTGTTCTATGGAGCGATGCGCGCCGGCGTCATTCCGGTACCGATGGGAATCCTGCTGCCGAAGGATACGATCGAATGGATTATCCGCGACGCCGAATTGAAGCTTGTTTTCTGCGACTCGGAACTGCGCGCGAAACTGCCTTCCAATACCCCGCACATCGTCGTCGAGAGCGAGGAGTACGAGGCGTTCAAGGTACCCGGTCCGTTCGAAGCCATTGTGCCGACCGGCGACGACGTGGCGTTCCAGCCCTACACGTCCGGATCGACGGGCCGGCCGAAAGGCGTCGTGCTGTCTCACCGTGCGCACGTCTGGGTTGCCGAAACGATCTCGAAGGATCGGGGCTTCTGCCGGACCGACCGCATGATCGTTGCCGCACCGCTTTATCACAAGCATGCGATGAACGCGATCAAGTCGGTGTTCGTCGGCGGCTCGACGGTCGTATTGATGAAGAAATTCGAACCGCGCGCGTATCTCGATGCGGTGAGCCGTTACCGTGTTTCCGTGCTCTCCGGCGTTCCCACCATCTTCGCAATGATCCTGCAGCAGCGCGACCTGATCGAGGGTAAAGATTTTTCCTTCGTGCGGCTCGCCACTATGGGCGGTGCGCCGGCCTCGGATGAACTGATCGATGCCGTAGCGAAGATCCTCCCGAATGCCGACATCATCTCGATCTTCGGCATTACGGAAACCAGCGCCGCGCTGTTCGGATCGCATCCCGGGAATCTGACGAGACCCCGGCATTCGGTCGGTTGGCCGATTGCCGGTAACGAGTTCAAGCTGATCGGCGGTCCGGACGAGAATTTCGGTGTATTGCATGTGCGTGGCCCGGGCATGATGAACGGTTACCACAACAATCCCGTGGAGATGGAGCGGCGGCTCAAGGATGGCTGGTTCAATACCGGTGATGTGCTACGCAAGGACGCCGACGGCTGGTATTACTTTATCGGTCGCTCGGACGACATGTTCGTGTGCAGCGGCAACAACATTTATCCTGGCGAAGTCGAGTTGATGCTGGAGCGGCATCCAGATATCGAGCAGGCGGTTATCGTTCCGGTGCCCGATGAAATCAGGCATCAGATTCCTTACGCCTATGTGGTTCGGCGCAAGGGCTCGGCGCTGTCCGAGAAAGACGTGAAGGAACACGCATTGACCAATGCGCCGCCTTATCAATACCCGCGTAAGGTCATTTTCGTCGACCAGTTGCTGCTCAACGGCGTGGGCAAGATCGACCGCAAGGCGCTCCAGGCTCAAGCCCTCGAGATCTGCAGGACAGAGCGCGCAGTGGCGGCCGACGTGGCGGATCGCCCGGAGGGCAAATGACTATCGACGAGGCGCAGCAACTCGTGTCTCGTGGCCCGTACCTGAACTGGCTGGGGCTAGAGGTTCTCGACCTGGGAGCGGACACGATCACCGTGAAAGCGAAATGGCGGCCGGAATGGGTGGCCAACCCGACCCTCGGGCAGACGCACGGCGGCATTCTGGCCGCGTTGATCGACTTCGCCGCTGATTTCTCGCTGCTCAACAGCCTAGGGCACCCGGTTCCGACGATCGATATGCGAGTCGACTACCACCGCTTGACCAAACAGTGCGATCTGATTGCAAAAGGGCGCGTGATCAAACTCGGCAGGCAGTTTTCGATCTGCGAGGCGCAGATTTTTGACGGGAGTAATCTGCTGATCGCGAGCGGACGGGGCGCGTATATTACCGCGCCGAAAGAAAGTTAGCGACATACTGGGTCCGCCTCGATACTGGAGACCGATGTCCGGGGCACTGTACGCAGCCCTTTAACGAAGAGTGATCTATGTCAAACGGCAGGGAACGGCGGTTCGTGACGGAATACACGCGCGACTATTACGGTGGCGCGTTGATGCTGCTGGTAGGACTCGCTGCCGCCTTTCAGGGTTCGCGATACGGCATCGGCTCGATGACGCACATGAAGGCCGGCTTTTATCCAGTTGTATTAGGTGTGATTCTCGCAATCCTCGGCGTGATCATTGCAGGCAGCGCGACCAGGGTTCCCTCTGGAGATACGGAAGACGAAGCGCAACCATCGGAATGGCGTGGCTGGATCTGTATTGTTTCAAGCATTCTTGCTTTTCTCCTGCTTGGAAAATTCGGCGGCCTGTTGCCGGCCAGTTTCGCCATCGTGTTCATCTCGGCACTGGGCGACCGGGACAACAGCGTTCGTGCGGCGCTCATCGTCGCGACCGCTATTTCCGCCGTCAGCGTCGTTCTCTTCTGGTGGGCGTTGCAACTTCAATTTCCGCTATTCAGCTGGGGCTAATCATGGTGGTGCAATCTCTAACGGATTTGTGGCAAGGCTTTGGCGTTGCGCTTGAGTGGCACAACCTGATGTGGTCTTTCTTTGGCGTCGTGGTGGGTAACCTGATCGGCGTACTGCCGGGCATGGGGCCGTTGTCGGCGATCTCGCTGCTGTTGCCGCTGACGTATTCAATGCATCCGGTACCCGCGATCCTGATGCTGGCAGGGGTCTTTTACGGCTCACAGTACGGTGGGGCAATCGGTGCGATTCTGTTGAATCTGCCTTGCCATCCTCCTCACGCGGTCACCTGTCTCGATGGCTATCCTCTGACCCGCCAGGGCAAAGGGGGCACCGCGCTGGGGATCACCATGATCTCTTCGTTCTTCGCGGCATCGGTCGGCATTATCGTGATGATTTTCCTGTCGCCGGTGCTCGTCAACGTGGCCTTCAAATTCGGACCCAGCGAATTGTTCTCGATCATGTTGCTCGGCTTGCTGGCCGGCGGGACGATGTCGAGCGGATCGTCCGTGAAGGGCGTGGCAATGACCGTATTCGGCATGCTGATCGGCGTTGCCGGCATCGACATCAATTCCGGCGCAATCCGCTTCACGTTCGGTTTTCCCGAACTGGCCGATGGTGTGCAACTGGTGGCGCTGGCGCTGGGTTTGTTCGGTGTCGCGGAGTTCCTGCGGAATGTCAATCGCATGCATGTGGTGGGTTCGACTGCGAAGGTGCGCCTACGGGATATGAGACCGAGCCGCGCCGAGTTGAAGCAATCGTTCTGGCCTATGGTCCGCGGCACGGGAATCGGCACGCTGTTTGGCGCGATGCCGGGGACCGGGCCGACCATCACGACGTTCATTGCGTATGCGGTGGAGAAACGGATTTCGAACTCGCCGGAGCGGTTTGGCAAGGGCGCATTGGAGGGCGTGGCCGCGCCGGAAGCGTCATCCCACTCCAAGACGCAGGTCGATTTCATCCCGACCATGAGTCTCGGCATTCCGGGCGACCCGATCATGGCGTTGCTGCTGGGCGCGTTGCTGATTCATGGAATCCAGCCCGGTCCACTGTTGATCAGCAAGCACGCTGACATTTTCTGGGGCCTGGTGGCCAGTTTCTGGATCGGCAACGTGCTTCTGGTGCTGCTGAACGTTCCGTTGATCCAGCTATGGGTGAAGGTGCTTCAGGTTCCATACCGGTTTCTGTATCCGTCGGCGCTTCTCTTCATTGCCGTAGGTGTGTATTCGACGGACAACAGCCTATTTGAAGTCGGCGAGGTGCTGCTCTTTGGCGTGGTCGGCGCCGTTCTGCTTGCGCTCGAATTCCCGGTAGCGCCCATTCTTCTCGGCTATGTGCTCGGACCCATGATCGAGGAAAATTTCAGGCGGACGCTTTTGCTCTCGCACGGACATCTTTCGGCGTTCATTCTGCATCCGATCAGTGCTGTTTTTATTGCGGCAAGCGCGATTCTGATCGCTGCCCAGGTTTACTTTGCCGTTCTTGCCCGCATTCGCAAAAGAAAACTCAGGGAACTGTTGCCTGAACCTCCGAACATGGAACAAAGCCAGAGCGCAAGAGAGCGGGAACTCCTGCGTGGTGATGCGAACCAGCATTCCTGAACACATGGAATCAGGCCTGGTTTTCGCCCGGTTGCCACGCGATAACCGGAAGCCGGGTCGTCCCGGACGGAGTAAAGACGGGCAGATCGGCTAGCCGCGTTGGAGCGGCGCCGGTTGCCTGCCAGATTGATAGCTTTGGACGTCAAAGGTGGACTAATGAAGAAGATACAGCTGACGCTAGCCGTCGGGGACTACGAGATTACGCGTCCGCTCAAGGACGGCACCGTGCAGGCGGAAGGAATCGATCTTACGGTTCTGACAAGCATGGATTCGATAACACGGCACTGGCGTTTTCTACGTAACAACGAATTCGATATTGCGGAGGTTTCGGCGTCCTCCTATATCGTCTCCCGTGACCGCGACATGCCGTTTCGCGCCATACCGGTTTTCCTGCACCGCCGATTCCGCCACGGCTTTATCTATATCAACAAGAACAAAGGCATTACCAAACCCTCGGACCTCATCGGCAAAAAGATCGGCGTGAAGGCTTACCAGGTGACGGCTGTCCTTTGGCTGCGTGGCATGCTTGAGCATGAATACGACGTGCCGCACAAGTCGATTGACTGGTACTCGGACCTCGACGAAGACATCGATTTCACACCGCCCGAAGGCGTGCGTCTAACGCGTGTGCGAGACGATCAGTCAGTCGAGAAGATGCTGGCGGAGGGCGAACTGGACGCGCTGCTGCACCCGGACATCATAGACCCGATTCTCAACAAGGATCCCCGCGTTGGCCGGCTCTTTGAAGATACGAAGGCGGCGGAGATCGATTATTACAAGCGCACCGGCATTTTTCCGATCATGCATATGATGGGGATCAAGAAAGAAGTGGTCGAACAGTACCCGTGGGTGCCGCGCAGTTTATTCAAGGCGTTCGAGCAGGCGAAGGCAATGGGCATGAAACGCATGCGCAATCCGCGCGTCGCGCCGCTTGCCTGGTATCAGGATGCACTGGAGGAGCAGGAAAGACTTCTCGGCCCCGATCCCTGGCAATACGGCCTGAGCGCCGAAAACGTGAAGAATATCGAAACGCTGATGGGATATTCGCATGAGCAGGGGTTGATCAGTCGGATGATCCCGATGAATGAACTGTTCCTCGATCTTTCGGAAGGCGCGAAGCGCGGCACGTTCCGGACTTGATGGATGCATCGTGGGGGGCCTTTGCCCCCGTTTGCGTAGCAACCGGACTTGCTCCGGGGAATCACGCGGTATTCACGCATCATGCCGTGATGCCATTCAATGACAGCTCCAGGTTCATAAGACGACAAAGTCGGCGCTGAAACGCACCTGGATTCTGGCTCAACCTTCCGCTTCTCCCATGAAGTGACCCGCATGCCGGTCGCAGCCTGTTCTGTCGCTACGGTCCCTGTCGAAATAGTTCAACGTGCACCTTGCGTTCGCAACACGCCTGGCAGGAGCCGTTGTGAATGCTCGTGCATGGGACATAAAGATCACGCGCAATTGGCAGGAGGGTAGTTCACAGGGGATTTCGCAGCGCCTGATGTGCGGAGATCGACGATCTTCATCTATCGGAAAATAGAAACAATGGACTGAAATTAGTTGTGTTTTTTTCCCCTCATCCAGAGAACCTATAATCGGTTCAACAGTCGGGCACGCGGTCCAATCTCTGTCGTCGTAAAGAAAGTTTTCCCCGCACGAAGAAAGAATTGATTGCCATCGGCGATTGACATTCCATTGTTGTTAGGAATGCGAATGCACGGAGATAAATAGATTGTCAATAAAACTGAAGTCAATCGTAATCGTGGTGCTAGGTATGGTGGCGCTTCCTGTCTATGCACAGAGTGGCGTAACGTTGTACGGCATACTCGACGAAGCTTTGCAGTTCAACACCAATAGTCAGAATGTTGTTCACGGTCGGAACGTTGGCGGCAGGCAATGGAATCTCAACTCGCTATCTGGTCCTAGCGGTAGCCGCTGGGGTATGCGGGGCGCGGAAGAGCTCGGCTCCGGACTGAGTGCCGTGTTTACTCTGGAGTCGGGCATCAACCTCAATTCGGGCGCATTCGGCCAGGGCGGAACAGCGTTTGGCAGGCAGGCGTTCGTCGGGCTGCGAAGCCGGGAGGCCGGTAGCGTTTTCATGGGGCGGCAGTACGACAGTATCAATGACTATGTGGCGCGCCTGTCGTTCACGCTCTCGGGATATGGCGGTATCGATCATCCTGGCGATCTCGACAACATGGGGCACCAGTCGCATATCAACAACACGATCAAGTATGTGTCGCCGAACCTGCGAGGTCTTACGTTCGGCGGTACTTTGTCGGCGGGCGGAGTGGCTGGTTCCATCGCGCAGAACAGCGGATTTTCGGTCGGCGCGCGCTATGCCCAGGGACCGCTGAAGCTCGGCGTCGCCTACGAGATCTACAGAAATCCGTCGAACATTGGAGCTGCGCTGAACAGTAACGCGAATGCGGTGAGTCCAACTAGCACGTCGATCTTTGAGTCGCTCAACTCCGGCTATTTGACTGGCGCGAACCCGGCGACCACCTGGCAGGTCGGCGCGGTAGGGGGAACTTATGATTTCGGTGCGGCCACGCTCGGCCTCGTATGGTCAAACGTGCGCTACGGCAACATCGGGCGCTACAACGGTGCCACGGCGACATTCAACGACATGGAAGTACATGGAATCTACCGGTTTGGCCCGGCGCTATCAGCCGCGCTCGATTACAACTATCTGAAAGGTAACGCGGTTTCCGGGGACATCGGGGACCAGACATACCATCAGGCCATATTTCGAGGTTCGTAGTTTAAAGGTAGATGGCAGTTGCGCAGAGGCGATCTGATCGCAAGCCGATATCAGTAGTACTTATCACATATATAAACGGAGGTCACAGATGAGAAAGAAGTCAGTTGCAATCGCGGCGCTGGGCGCACTTGCGTTGCCGGCCTATGCGCAGAGCACGGTGTCGCTTTACGGCGTAATCGACGAAGGTCTGCAGTTCAATACCAACAACAAGAATAATGTTGGTGGCCACAATGTTGGCGGCCGGCAGTGGAATCTGGACTCGCTGGCGGGGCCGTCCGGAAGCCGCTGGGGGATGAAGGGCGCGGAAGATCTGGGTGGCGGCTTGAGCGCGGTGTTTACGCTGGAGTCTGGGGTCAACCTCAACTCAGGCAGCTTCGGCCAGGGTGGTACGGCGTTCGGGCGCCAGGCGTTCGTTGGTTTGAGCAGCCGCCAGTTCGGTAGTGTGCTGCTCGGCCGGCAATACGACAGCATCAACGATTACATCGGTTATATGACTTTCGGTCTCGCCGGCTACGGTAGCGGCCTCGCGCATCCCGGTGATATCGACAACACGACGCACGAGTCACGGGTAAACAATACGGTCAAGTATGTATCGCCGAACTTGCGGGGCCTTACGTTCGGCGGCACGGTCACGACTGGCGGCGTGGCCGGATCGGTTTCGCAGAACAGTGGGTTTTCGGCGGGGCTGGGATACAAACAGGGTCCGGCCACCTTCGGCCTCGTCTACGAGCTCTTCAAGAATCCGTCTAACGCGGGAGCCGTGCTTAACAGCAATTCGAATGCGGTGGCGCCAACCAGTACCACGATCTATGGTTCACTGAATTCGGCGTATCTCACCGGAGCCAATCCGGCAACATCGTGGCAAGTCATTGCCGCAGCCGGGTCCTACAATTTCGGCGCCGTGACTGTCGCTGGAGCGTGGTCGAACGTGCGATATGGAAATATCGGACGGTTCAATGGAGCCTCGGCGACGTTCAACGACGCTGAAGTGAACGGCATGTATCAGGTCAATCCGGCAGTATTCGTTTCGCTGGCTTACAACTATCTGAAGGGTAATGCCGTGTCGCGCGACATTGGTGACCAGACCTATCACCAGATTTCGGCGATGGCCGACTACCTGTTGTCCAAGCGCACGGACGTCTACGTTACCGTAACGTACCAGATCGCGAGCGGAACGAACTCCACGGGTGCTCCGGCTGTTGCGGATATCTCGCTGGTAGGCGACTCGTCGAATAACCGGCAGGCACTCTTTCGCGTGGGGATGCGCCACCGGTTTTAAATCCGCAGCACGTGCGCAGCCGCCTTCGGGATGCCAGCAGAAGGAGACGCGTAATGAACCGCGTGGACCTCGACGTTCTGAAGTCCAGTTATCGTTGGCTGGCCGACGGATGTCGAGTGCTGCTCGTGACAGTTGTCGGAACATGGGGTTCGTCGCCGCGGCCTGGAGGCGCGATGCCTGCTGTTCGTGCCGACGGTCGCGTGGCGGGCTCGGTATCGGGCGGCTGTATCGAGGATGACCTGATCGAGCAGGTACGTCGCAACGGTATCGAGCAGACAAGGCCTCAGTTGGCCGGATACGGCGTCAGCGTGGAGAAGACGCGGTATGTAGCGGCGTCGCTCGTCAAGGTGTCCGGCAGCGGTTGGAGCACAGGCAACGTGAGTGGGGCGAGAGCAGCGCCGGCCGATGCATGAGAACAAGCGACGCCGGCCCGGAGGCAGGGCACGGGTTGCGCGCCGTCGGCTGAACGCGCTCGCGCGCCGGTTCAGGCCGCCTTGCCCTGGTCCTGGCGCGGGCCGTCCCAATGGTAATCCTCTGCGATGTTTTCCATTAACGCATCCACAAGCCGCTGTGTATTCGGCGAAAACGATCGCAACTGCCGTGTTATCAGACAAACCTCGCGCGTAATCACCGGCTCGGACAGCTCACGGAACGTAAATTTCTTGAGAGGACTCGCCAGCACGGACAATTCAGGCAGCACGGAAATGCGACCGCCGAGATTCAGCATGGCGAAGAGGGAGTTCGTACTCGACGCGCGATCGTGCAAGCTTGCTTTCTGGTGAAAGCCTAGCGCGGGGTGAGAGTCGAGGAATGCGCCAATACCCGTGTCGTTTGCCAGTGCAATGTGCTCGAATTCGGACAGATCCGCCCAGCGGAGTGGCTGCCTGATTTTCGCAAGAGGATGGTCGTCGGGGTAAAGCACGCCGAAACGATCTCCCAGGATCGGCAAATAGGTCAGATCGGGAAAGTTGTTCAGCCGGCTTGCCATTCCGAAGTCGGCTTCACCGGCCAGAACCGCACGCTCCACCTTGTCCGCGCTGCCGTCGCTTACCGAAATCGTAATGTCCGGGTAGGCGCGCCGGAACGATGCCAGTGCGGGAGCCAGCACATGTTCGATCATGGAGGGCACCGAGGCAATCCGCACGTGGCCTCGATGGCTTAGAGATATGGCCTTCAGGTCCCCAATGGCGGTATCGAAGTCCTGCAGAACCCTGTCCGCGATCGGTTTGAAGCGCGCAGCGTCTTCCGTCATGACCACTCTGCGTGTCGTGCGGTCAAATAGCTTGAGCCCCACTTCCTCTTCAAACTGCTGGATCGTTGCGGTTAGCGACGATTGTGTCTGGTAGAGACGTGCCGCAGCGAGAGTGAATGAGCCTGTATCGGCGACCGCGGCAAAACAGCGGAGATGGCGAAGCGATATCTTTCTCATCTCGGGGACCCCGTTGACATCGATGCATATGTCCCAGCCGGAAACGCCCCGGTGGGGGATCGCGGGCATGGTGGATGCAGAAGGCGCTGCTGCGGAGCTACTTGGGCTCAATGCCTCGTCCGGATTGCCGGCCTGCATGCGGCATCCACGCAGTCCGGCGTCTCGTATGACCGCAATAGTCATGGCTCCGCGGTCCGGACCCCGCTGACTGTCAGTTCGTCAGCTCGCCGGTTCTGCAGAGAGTGATGCGACAGATCTCACGATAAATCGGTGCTTTTATGATTGCAAGAAATTAAAAAAATGCCATTGTTAGCCTTTTTCGATAGATGGTCAGCCTGACTCGAATCCGCTCCGTATGGGGAAAGTCAATTGAAAGGCTGCCGTTGCCGCACATCGTCGCGGCCGCAACTATCTATCGGAAAAATATAACAATGGGTAGAAATTGGTTGTGTTTTTTTCCATCTGTGCGAAGAACCTATAATCGCCACAACACTTCGCTATGCCTGATCGCTCGTTTCTGACGGCATACGGATTACGCGGCGTCGCGGTGTCATTGTCGAGCCGTGTGCACAGCAATAGCAGTCGGCATGACGGCGTTCGCTGCCTTCGCGCAACCCGTGCGGGCGTGAAGAACGTTCGGGGGTGAGCGAGGCATGGTCAGATACCTGGATTGCCGTTTTTCCGTTTCGGCCGCATGGGTAATTAATTAGGCATGCGAATAGAGACGGTCCACGTGTGAAAAGGAGGCGAAGGCGATGGTAAGCGAGTTGGCCAAAGATCGGTCAGTGCAGGGACGCGGCGCGGCCCGTCGGCCTGGTGTCGGGGCCGCACGATCGACGCAACGCGAACGCTCTCGCCGCGCTGGCCGTTTTCTCGGCACGGTATTGATGGCGGCATCATCGATGCTGTTCCAGCCTCGTTACGCGGTTGCAAACGGTGTCGACAGTTACCCGGACAAACCGGTGCGCATGGTGGTCGCGTATGGAGTGGGCGGCGTCGCGGACAATATCGGCCGTGTGCTGGCCGCGGGCTTGACGAAGGCTCTCGGCCGATCGGTGTTCGTCGACAACCGCGGTGGCGGGGGCGGGACGATCGGCGCGACGCTCGTGGCCAAAGCCGCGCCGGACGGCTACACCATTCTACTGACCAGCCCGCCGATGATCGCGGTAGCGCCGCTGTTGCTGCCGGATATCTACTACAACCCGACGCGGGATTTCACGCCGATCGGCACCTTCGTGACCACGCCGAACATTCTCGTGGTGAACAACTCGTTGCCGGTCAAAACGCTGGCGGACCTGGTGTCTTACGCCCGAGGACCTGCCAGGGGAGATGTGAGCTTTGCGTCCGGTGGGACAGGCAGTACAGGTGATCTGTCCGGTCAGATTCTCAAGAGAACGGCCAATATCGATCTGATCGCCGTGCCCTATAAATCGTCCGCGCTGGGTTTTCCTGATGTGATCGCCGGGCGCGTTTCGATGCTGTTCGATTCGGTACCGTCGACTCTCGGCTTCATTCGCGCCGGACAGGTTCGGCCCATCGTCGTGATGTCCGACAAGCGTTCTCCGCTTCTGCCCGCCGTACCGACTGCGGTCGAGGAGGGCTATCCCGCTGCGACCATGCAGTTCTGGATGGGTATCGAAGGGCCGGCGAACATGCCGCCTGTCATCGTTGCCAGGCTGAATGCGGCCCTGCGAACCGCGATGGCGACGCCGGAGGTGGCGAAAAGCATGGAAAGCCTCGGCGCCCAGCCTTTTCTGACGTCGCCTCAGGAGTTCAGCGCATTGCAGGATCGCGATATCGCCAAATACAAGCCGTTGATCAGGGAAATTGGTCTCGGCGCCGGAGATTGATCGGCGGGGTGATCCGGTGTGGGAAATATTTTAGTCATGGTCTCGATCTCTGGCAGAGGAGGCGGCGCGTGGAATGAATGAAATACGGAAACACCCGTTGATGAACTCAGTGGGCAACGCTTTGGGTGCGCGGCGATTGCCGACAGCCTGGTTGATACGGGGCGCACAACGAAGCGCACAACGACGCGCACGCGCACTAATGAACGAGAGCTGTTACAGCCTGATGTTCGACTGGTTTGCGGGGCTTACGGCATGGGGCGCCGTGTGGGAGAGCGTCGTGTGTCCTGATGAGAGCGCGCAACTGATGCAACACGAAGTCTCCGAGGCTTTCCTATGACAACCGGAATTACCATTACCGTGAACGGCCGGCAGCATGCCGTTCAGGCCGACCCCGAAACCCCGCTTGTCTACGTATTACGCAATGAGCTTGGACTGTATGCGACGAAGTTCGGCTGTGGTGTTGCGCAGTGTGGCGTGTGCTCGGTGCTGCTCGACGGGCAGGAGATTCGCTCCTGCATCATGCCCGTGTCGATGGCTGCGGGACACGAAATCACGACGCTGGAGGGGTTAGGCGAACTGTGGGAGCAACGAAAGCGCACGCCCGGCACGTCTTTACATCGTGAACCCGAAACGACGGATCTGCATCCCATACAGGAAGCGTGGATCAAGCTGCAGGTACCGCAATGCGGCTATTGTCAAAGCGGGATGATGATCCAGGCGGTCAGTCTCCTGAACACGAATCCGCAGCCCACGAGAAGTGACATTGTCGCTTCCATGCAAGGGCACATCTGCCGTTGCGGCACGCACATGCGGATCATCTCGGCGATCGAACAGGCCGCCGACCACATGAGCAAGGAAGGCTGAGCGATGCCACGCGAGAATCTTCCATCGTCCCCGGCGGGGAATGTCGTGTCGCCCGGTCGGCGCGGTTTTCTGAAAGCCGGCGGCGCACTGGTCGTCACTTTCTGTATTCCGGTGATCAGCTCGAGCGCCACGCGCGCGGACACCTTCGGGAAAGTGCCTCCTGAACAGCTGGACTCGTGGATCGCGGTCCAGCAGGATGGTTCGGTGTCCGCGTTTACCGGCCGCATCGATATGGGAACAGGTGTTGAGACCGTGTTCGTCCAGGCGGTGGCCGAAGAACTGGACGTGCCGGTCAGTTCGGTCACGTTCGTTATGGGCGACACCGCCAGAACGGTCGATCAGGGTAAGTCGACGGCCAGCAACAACATTGCGAGAAATCTTCCGCCGCTGCGCCAGGCAGCGGCGGAGGCCAGGCTGGCCCTCATGGATCTGGCTGCGGCCCGGCTGGGTGTGCCGTCGCAAAAGCTTGTCGTCAAGGACGGCGTGGTCAGCGTGTCCGGCGGCGGTCAATCGGTCAGCTATGGGGAACTGGTTGGCGGCAAGCGTTTCGACATCAGGCTGGGCGTCAAGGGGGACGGCAACCGGACCCAACTGACCGGGCGTGCGAAACTCAAGGATCCGAAGGAATTCAAAGTACTCGGTACTTCCGTGCCACGCGTCGACATTCCGGCAAAAGTGCAGGGCAAGTTCAAATACGTGCATGACGTCGTGGTTGACGGCATGGCGCACGGTACGGTGGTGCTGCCGCCCGCGCGCGGGATGAAGCTGGTGTCCGTGAATGGTTTTGCGCAGCCGGTTCCCGGCGTGGTCAAGGTCGTGACGCGCGGCAATTTCGTCGGTATCGTTGCGGAGACCGAACAGGCGGCCGTGCGTGCGCGAAATGCGCTGAACGTGACGTGGGCGCCCGGCACGAACGAAAATTTCGACGACATGTACGGCACGATCCGCAAGACGCCGGTCATCAAGGACGAGATCGAAGGCGTGGTCGGCAATGTCAGGACCGCTTTCGCGAACGCGGCGACGGTGGTCGAGGGAACCTATTATCTTCCGGTGAATTCGCACGGCATGATGGGACCGTCTTGCGCCGTGGCGGATTTCCGCGAGGGCAGCCTGACGCTCTGGTCCGGATCGCAGTGGCCGGACGGTACGCGGCGCGACGTGGCGGGCATGCTCGGTATGCCCATCGACAAGGTCAGGCTGATCTGGGTTCAGGGCTCGGGTTCGTACGGGCGCCTCGGCGTGGACGATGCTGCGGGCGATGCCGCGCTGCTCTCGCAGGCCGTTGGAAGGCCTGTACGGGTGCAGTGGCAGCGCGCGGACGAAAACCAGTGGTCGCCGTTCTGTCCGGCCGCCGTCATTCACGTGAAGGCCGGGCTCGACGCACAGGGGAAGATCACCGCGTGGGAGTTCGAGAACTGGACACCGGGCCACTCGACGGCCGAACAGGGCAATATACTGGCCTGGCGCGCGCTGGGCACCAACCCTGGCCACAAACGCCTGAGCGGCGGCGCCGACAGTCCGAGTTACGACATCGCCAACATCAACGTCGTTACGCATTACACCCATGAGATCGTCCGCGCGATTTACATGAGATCGGTCGCGGGTATTCAGAATGCCTTCGCGATCGAAAGCATGATGGACGATCTGGCCGCGAAAGCGGGCATGGATCCCATTGCATTCCGCCTGAAACACACCACGAACAAGCGCTCGAGAATCGTGCTCGAAACCGTGGCGCGCAAAGCGGGCTGGAAGCCGTTGCAGAAGCCCGTGATCGACGGCGATCTGATCGAAAGCCGGGGCATTGGCGCCTTGTGCGCCGGAGACGGGAAACTGGCGAACCACGGGGCCTGGGGTAATCTCGCCACGATCGTCGACATCGTGCTCAACAAGCGGACCGGCGTGATTCGCGTGAAGCGGGTTTTCGTCGCCTTCGACGCAGGAAGAGTCGCCAATCCCGACGGACTGCGCAATCAGGCCGAGGGTGGAACGATCATGGGTATCAGCCGCGCGTTGAAGGAGCAGGTATTGTTCCGCGGCGCCGCGGTCGCTTCCGCGGACTGGCTGACGTATCCGGTTCTGCAGTTCAGCGACGTGCCCGAATCGATCGACGTCACCTTGATCGACTCCGATCATGCGCCGCTCGGGGCAGGCGAGGTGCCGAACGTGACGCCGGCATGCGCTATCGGCAATGCCGTTTTCGCGGCGACCGGCGTGCGGATTCGCGAGCTTCCGCTCACGCCCGATCGCGTCAAGGCGGCACTCACCGTTGCCTGACGGACAACCGCGGCGGACAACGTGACCCCTGGTAAGGGCAGGGCTGCGAGGCGATGGTTGCCGAGATGAGCCCTGCCTGCCGACACTTCAATTCAAAAGGCAGGCATGAAACATCTGAATCTGGCGACTGCGGCCGCTTTGTGTGCGCCGATCGCGCTCGCAATGGTCAGTAGTCCGGCGTTTTCACAATCTCGTCCCGAGTCGAACGGAGCGTATCTTGCGAGAGCGGCCGACTGCGTGGCCTGCCATTCCGTGCCGAACGGAAAGCCCTTTGCGGGCGGACTCAAAATGGGCACACCTCTCGGCAATATCTTCAGTACCAACATCACGCCGGACAAGGCGACCGGGATCGGAAACTACACGCTCGCCGATTTCGATCGGGCCGTGCGAAAAGGTGTGGCCAAAGACGGCCGCCACCTGTATCCGGCCATGCCGTACCCCTCGTACGCGAAGATCTCCGACAATGATCTGAGCGCGCTGTATGGCTATTTCATGCACGAAGTGGCGCCGGTGCGTCAGCAGAACAGGCCGGTCGAGATCAAATGGCCGTTGAACATGCGCTGGCCGCTCGCGATCTGGAATACGGCATTCGTGAATACGCAGCCCTACGCGGTGAACCGCGCCCATGACGCGCAATGGAATCGTGGCGCCTATCTCGTTCAGGGGCTCGGCCACTGCGGCGCGTGTCATACGCCGCGGGGCTTCGCCTTCCAGGAACAGGCGCTCGACGATCGCGATGGCCGGTTTCTCGGCGGTGCGACGCTGGACGGCTGGACGGCAAGCAATCTTCGTGAAGATCCGGCTACCGGGCTGGGCTGGTGGAGCGAAGCCGACATCGTCACTTTCCTGAAGGAAGGCAGCAATGGCCACGCTTCCGTTTTCGGTCCGATGACCGACGCGTATAACAATAGTACGCAGTTCATGAGCGATTACGATCTGAAGGCGATTGCGTCGTATCTCAAGTCGCTTTCCGCCGCTGACGCGAACGAACCAGTCTACGCATACGACGACGCGACAACGAAAGCCTTGCAGCGAGGAGATCTTCGCGATCCGGGCGCGGAAGTCTTTCGCACGCAATGTGCCAGTTGCCATGCCGTCAACGGCAAGGGGCTTGGCGACCGTCTGCCGGCTCTGGCAGGTAATCCGAATGTCCTCGCCAAAGATCCGTCGTCCGTCATCAACCTCATTCTCAACGGCGCACAACGGGTGGTTCGTCAAGGCATGCCGGATACCTACCGCATGGCGCCGTTCAGGCTTCAGCTGAGCGACAGGGAGATCGCCGACGTCGCTACCTGGATCCGGCATTCGTGGGGCAACAAGGCGAGCGCGGTTTCGGCGAGCGAGGTGGAGAAACTGCGCGCCAGTACCGACATCAGCAGCGATCGGGTCATCGTCCTGCGGATGAAATAGGGTTTCCCGCCGCGCCGCAGGCGCGCGGCGAGATCTCACGAACCGGCGGACGGGCGGGGGGATTTTTGAGCTGCAAACGCTGGCTGAACAACGCGGAAGGCCAGCGTTAGCTGGCGCAGGAAGGTGAATACTGCGGCTGGTCGGTTCATTGAGCAGCGAATCACGTTGCGCGGTTGGGCGCGCAACGTGATTGCAGGGAAGCGGAAGGTACTTCGATGGGACGTGTCAGTCGCCCTTGAGTTGCAGGTTGCCGGGCTGGCGTTTTTCGATCGCATACTTGAGCAGCGCCGCGCTGCGGAAGATGCCGTGCGCGAACTTGCCATACGGTAGCGTGAGGAAGAGTCCCATGACCACCCCCAGATGCACCGCCAGCAGCAGGCTCATGGCCCGGCTGTCGCGCAGCGCAAGCAGCAGCAACCCCGTCGCGCTGGTCAGCAACAGCAGCGCGATGAATCCACGATCCATCGGTCGCTGTGCCACATCACCCTGTTTGGGGTCGCGTCGCAGGTTCAACCACAATAGTCCCGCCGGACCCACCAGCAGTCCGATGCCGCCCAGCGAGCCCAGTATGACGGGCAGGCTGAAGAGCGGATACGGCGCGTGATAGTCGAGCAAATAGTGATAGAGAGTTGCGATGCACGTAGCGGCAAAGCACAGCATGAAGCCATAAAAGGTGAAGTGATGGAAGCGCCGCCGGCTGAGCGTGAACGCGTCGTCTTCATTGTTGCAGCCTTTGCCATGACCGCCGTCCAGATACTTGAGTCGCAGCGCATCATAGGTCGCGTCCGCAACCGCGGCGCCTGACGCGGAACCGGGACTGACGTTGCGCCAGAACCGCGATACGCCCGTTCCGAGCGCCACCATCGCGAACAGAAAGACAACGCCGAACATCAGCGCGAGCACGTTGTGCGGAAAGATCGCATAGAAATTGCCGCCCGTCGGCGCGTGCAGCAGTCCGCCATCGATGCGCGCGGTCAGCGAGAGGAACAACGCGAGTCCCGCGGCCACGGCCAGTGACAGCGTGAGCCCGTTGCGCTGATATAGCTTGCCGAGCGGCGCCGGCCACGCGAAGTCGACATAAGTTTCCCCGCGCACCTTTGCCATTGCCTGCGGTACGTTGACGGCGAATTCGTGAGGCGCGGCATACTGGCACGCATGCAGACATGCACCGCAGTTGTGGCACAGGTTCGCCAGATAGTGGACGTCGGCCTTGCCGAATTCGAGCCGGCGGTTCATGGCCGGGAAAACTGCGCAAAAACCCTCGCAATAACGGCAGGAATTGCAGATCTGCATGACGCGTGCGACTTCCGCTTCGCTGCCGGTGAGATCGCCCTGCAGAATATCCGCTCTGGTTCTGAAGTGGAGGGGTTGGGCTGCGGCAGAAATTCCGTCGCCGGCCAATCTGGTTGCGTCGTGAATCAGATCGTCAAGCGGCTTCATGCAGTGCTCCGGTTTGGTGTCGTTGAAGTGCGGCTTTCGCTGCCTGGGTGCCGGCAATCCGGCCGAACGCGGTGCCGATGGACATGCCGACACCCGCTGTATAGCCCTTGCCGAGCACGTTGCCGGCCATCATTTCTCCGGCCACGAACAGGTTCTCGCTAGGCCGGCCGTTAAAGCGCACGGCGGCTGTTTCGTCCACCTTCAGGCCGAGGTACGTGAAGGTAATGCCAGGCCGTACCGCGAACGCATAGAACGGTCCGGTGTCGATAGGGCGTGCCCAATGGGTTTTGGCCGGCTGCAGATTTTCAGTGTGGCAGTCGTCGAGAACGGTGTGGTCGAACGTGCCGATGCGGCAGGCCGCGTTATAGGTTTCGACGGTCTGCACGAACTGCGCTTCGTCCAGGCCGATCTTGCGCGCCAGTTCCGGCAGCGTGTCGGCCTGGATGCCGGGAAACACCGGCGGCATGAAACGGCCGATCGCTTTCGCGTCGATGATCGAGTAGGCGATCTGGCCAGGCTGGAGCGCGGTGAGCCGTCCCCAGATGGCATAGCGTTTCGGCCAGAAGTCTTCGCCTTCGTCGTAGAAGCGCACAGCGTCGCGGTTCACGACAATGCCGAGCGACACGCAGTCGATACGCGTGCAGATGCCCCCGTCGTAGAGCGGCGCGCGCGCGTCGATAGCCACGCAATGGCCCTGTGATGGGTCGCCGATAATGTCGGCGCCGTGTTGCATCAGGAACTTGAGCAGCACGCCCTGATTGAACCGGGTGCCGCGAATCAGGAAGTTTTCGCCAGGCCATTCGCCGCGTTCGTTCTGCCCCCACGCCTCACGCAGCCATTCGCGGTTCGATTCGAAGCCGCCGCAAGCGAGTACGCAACTGCGTGCTTCGATACGCCCCGAGCTCGTGTGGGCCGCGATGAAATTGCCGTTGTCGTCCAGCTCGAGTGAATCGACCGGTGTCTCATAGCGGATCTCGACACCCAGTTGCCGGGCGCTGCGGTAGTAGGCATTGACCAGCGCCTTGCCGCCGCCCATGAAGAACGCGTTGGTGCGGGACAGGTGCAGCGTGCCCGAGAGCGGCGGCTGGAAATTGACGCCATGCCGGCGCATCCAGTCGCGGCACGACGACGAGTGGCGAATCACGAGCCGGGCCAGGTGTTCATCCGTGATGCCGCCCGTGACCTTGAGCAGATCCTGCCAGAATTCCTCTTCCGGATAGGCGTCGACCAGCACGTCTTGCGGCTCGTCGTGCATGCAGCGAAGGTTGCGGGTGTGCTGCGAGTTGCCGCCGCGCCATTCGCGCGGCGCGGCCTCGAGCAACGTGACGCTTGCGCCGGCTTCGCGAGCCGTCAGCGCAGCGCATAAAGCGGCGTTGCCGCCGCCGATTACCAGAACGTCGATCATGTGCGGGTGTCCTCTTTTCTTCACCGCACTATAGGGACGTTGCCCGATGAGCGCCACGCTACATCGGGCAAGAGGCCTTCACGATTCGTGAAGGGTGGCGCCGGGCCAGTTGCCGCTGGTGACCTGCGCCGAGGCCACCCGGCTAAGCAGCACGCGGGCGGCAAGCGCGGCCGGCGACAGTTCGTCGTCGGAGAGGCTCACCAGAAGATTGGGCCGGTGAAGGAAACGATCCCGGATCTCGCGGACTTCGAGCGGCTGCCCGCTCAGGCGTGCCGTGGCCGCGCCAGGCTGAATGGTCGCGCCGAAACCGTCCTGCACCAGATCCATCAGCACGCTCAGGCCGTCGATCTCGACGCTCACTTCGGGCGTCACACGCGCCCGCACGAACGCCGCATCCAGTAGCGCGCGCAGTCCGTGGCTGCTGCTGGGCAACACGAACGACAAACCCGCCAGATCACGCAGCCTGACCGGGCCTGCCGCGGGCAGTCCTTTCATGCCGGGTTTCGCGATCAGGAACAGCCGTTCGTCGATGAGCGGCAGCACGCTCCAGCGTTGCGCGGCTTCGGAGCGGAACAGGACCGCGAGGTCGAGCCGGCGTGAGTTGAGCATGCTGCTGAGGTGACCGGATAAAGCCTCGACGAGATGAACGCGGACGTCGGGATAACGTTCGCGCATCGCCCGAAGGAAAGGCATGGCGAGGACCGATGCCGTGGTGGCCGCCATGCCGACGCTGACGTGACCGGTCAGCCGCGCTTGTCGGGCGGCATGCGCAGCGCTGTCGGCGTGCCGTAGTGCCAGTTGTGCCTGGCGAAGAAACGCGATGCCTGCGTCGGTGGGTGTGACGCCCGTGGCCGTGCGCGTCAGCAACCGGGCGGCCAGTTCGCCTTCGAGCCGGCTGATCTGCTGGCTGAGCGCCGATGTGACGACGCCGAGGTCGGCGGCGGCGCGCCCCATGCTGCCGTGTTCGGCCACCTTGATGAAGTAGCGCAACTGGCGGAGTTCCATTAAGTGCGTCCCATGAAAGGGGTTCCTGCCGAGAGAGTCGGTAGTGTCGCACATCATTTTTCCGCTTCGTGAAGGGGCTTTTTCCCCGCGCGGAAAGCGGATTCATTGGTCAATGCCGCGCGGTGGCCCATCGCCAGGCGCAGCACGATTGCGGGTGGCCGCATTTATCGCCAAAAGTGAGTAATGGACAAAAACTAGTTGTTTGTGCCGATCAAATGGGCGACTTAGGATATTTTCATCGCACCGGCCTCGGCGCCGGCTGCGCACTACGAGACACCCAGAAGAGGAAATCGAATGTCTGTCGAAACACCCGTGAAGACCTGGGCCGACGTGGTCGTCCAGGCGTTGAAGTCCAACGAAGTGCGGCTCGTGACCTATGTGCCCGACAACGTGTTGAGGCCGCTGATCGACGCGGTGCACGCCGATCCGTACTTCACCGTTATCTGCCCGGCGCGCGAGGAAGAAGCGGTGGGCATCACGGTGGGCGCCTACATGGCCGGCATGCGCGGTATCACGCTGATGCAGACCAGCGGTTTCGCCACGCTGCCCAATGCGCTGGCCTCGCTCGTGCGGCCGTATCAACTGCCGCTCGTGATGCTGATTTCCGAGCGCGGCACGCTCGGCGATTTCCAGCTCGGGCAAGCCGTGGTGTGCCGCACGATGCGGCCGGTGCTTACGTCGCTCGGCATCGAGCACTTCGCGATCGAACGTCTGGACGATGTCGAATTCGTGGTCGACCGCATGATCAAGCAGGCGTTTTCCACGCAGGAGCCGGCCGCCATCATTCTTTCCCCTCTGCTCACCAAGAAGAGCAACACGTCCCAGTAAAGGTGGAGCATTTTATGACCTCATCCGAGAAAAACGCAGTGGTGCGAAGTGCCGCCAAGGTGATGAACCGGTCTGACATGACCCGGCGACTCGTGGCGAAACTCAAGTCCGGCGAGGCCGTGATCGGCGGCATCGGCAACAACAACTTCGATCTTTGGGCGAGCGGCCAGCGCCCGCAGAATTTCTACATGCTCGGCAGCATGGGCCTGGCAATTCCAATCGCGCTCGGCGTGGCGACGGCGCAGCCGCACCGTCAGGTGGTGGCGCTGGAAGGCGACGGATCGTTGCTGATGCAACTTGGCGCGCTCGGCACGGTGGCGACGCGCGCCCCGAAGAATCTGCTGATGGTGGTCTGGGACAACGGTGTCTATCAGATCACCGGTTCGCAGAAGACGCTCACCTCTGGCACGGTCGACCTCGTGGCGATCGCTCGCGGCGCGGGCATCGAACAAAGTGCATGGGCCGCCGACGAAGCGCACTTCGACGCGCTGGTGGACAGCGCGCTGGCCGGCAATGGGCCGGCCTTCATCGCCGTTCACACGGACAACGCGAAACCCGCCGGTGTCACCGAGCGCGACCCCGCGAAGATCCGCCTGCGCTTCATGGAAGGCATCGCCGTATAAGACGGACTCAAGGAGCACCCCATGTCACAACTGCTGATTGACGGGAAGTGGGTGGACGGAGAATCAGCCCAGTCACTTACTGACAAGTATCACGGCAACGAATATGGCCGGATGGCCGTGGCCTCCGCCGCGCAAGTCACCCAGGCTGTCGACGGCGCGCTGGCCGGCTTCAGGGCGTCCACCCTGTCGCCTTACGAGCGCTTCAGGATTCTGATGGAAGCGGCCCGGATCGTCGAAAGCCGCATGCCGATGCTGATCGACCTGATGCGCGATGAGGCGGGTTTCACGCACGCCGACGGCGAGAACGAAGTGCGCCGCTGTGTGCAGACATTCGAACTGTCGGCGGAAGAAGGCAAGCATCTGGCAGGCGAACTGGTCCCGATGGAAGCCGCCGCGGGAGTCAGGAACCGGATGGGCTTCACGATTCGTGTGCCGCGCGGCGTGGTCTGCGCGATCACGCCGTTCAACTCGCCGCTCAACACGCTCGCACACAAAGTGGGGCCGGCCATTGCGGGCGGCAACGCGGTGGTGATCAAGCCGTCGAACGTAACACCGCTGTCGGCCGTCGAGTTGTGCAAGGTTCTGATCGACGCGGGACTGCCCGCGAATCTGCTGGCGCTGGTGCATGGTTCGGGCAGCGCGATCGGCCGCCAGTTGCTGGCCGATCCGCGCATCGCGTTCTATGCGTTCACCGGCAGCACGCAGGTGGGCCGCGAAATCCAGCAGGCCGCGGGCTTGCGCGGAATGCAGCTCGAACTGGGCAGCATTGCCAGCACCATCGTTTGCGAGGACGCCGACATCGACCTCGCGATTCCCAAGATCGTCAACGCGGGTTTTCGCAAAGCAGGGCAAGTCTGCACGTCGGTGCAGCGCCTGTTCGTCGCCCGCGGCATTGCCGACGAATTCATTCCCAGGTTCGTGGCGGCGGTCAAGGCGACTCCCTATGGCGACCCGGCCGATCCGAAAACCATTCTGGGCCCGATGATTTCCGTCCAGCATGCGCAGCGGGCGGCGGCGTGGGTCAGGGAAGCGCTTGACGGCGGGGCGCGGCTGCTCACCGGAGGCAAGTGCGAAGGCGCGTTGTTCGAGCCGACCGTGCTTCACGGGGTCGACGCGACAATGAAGGTAGTTTGCCAGGAAGTCTTCGCGCCCGTGGTGTCGATCATTGAATTCGACGATATCGGCGAAGCGGTGGCGGGCGCCAACGCCAGCGATTTCGGCCTTGCAGCAGGGCTCTTTACGTCGGATCTGAAGACGGCGTTCCGTACGGCGCGCGAGCTCGCGTTCGGCGGGGTGCACATCAACGAGGCTTCGAGCGCGCGCATCGACGTGATGCCGTTCGGCGGCGTCAAGGACAGCGGGTTCGGCCGCGAAGGCCCGGCTTACGCCATCCGCGAAATGACCGAAGAACGCCTGATCACCGTGGCGTATTGATGCGCCGCCAGGCGTCCCATAGAACCGATCTGGAATACAACATCTTGAGTCAATCCATCTCGACATCCAATGTCCTGCGCATTGCCGTGGATATCGGAGGAACCTTTACCGACGGCGTCGCGACGCTGTCGCCGCTCGGCCGCATCTGGGTCGGCAAAACCCCCACCACGCCCGATGATCCGGGCGAAGCGGTTTCCACCGTCGCCCTCAACCTGTTGCGGCAGGTCACCGCGTCGATGGGAGCCTCGGCGCCGAAGCTGGCTGAAGTCGTTCACGGCACCACGCTCATCACCAATACGCTGATCGAACGCAAGGGCGCCAGAACCGGCCTCATCACCACCAGCGGCATGCGTGACGCACTTGATATAGGCCGCGAATGGCGCTACGACATCTACGATCTCGACATTGTGCTGCCGACGCCGCTGGTGCCGGCGGACCTGCGTGTCGAAGTCGACGAGCGGCTCGATGCGACCGGCGAAGTGCTGACGCCGCTTGACGAAGCCGCGCTCGACCGGATGGTGAACGATCTCGCCGCGCTCGGGGTCGAGTCCGTGGCCGTGTCGCTGCTGCACGCCTACGTCAACGACGGGCACGAAAAGCGTATCGAGGCTCGTCTGAAGGAGGCGTTGCCCAACCTCGCCGTGTCGATTTCGTCGGACCTTGCCCGGGAAATCAAGGAATTCGAGCGTACGTCCACGGCGGTCGCCAATGCGTACGTCAAACCGATCGTCGCCGAATACCTGCACGAACTCGAGAACCGGATTGCCCGCATTCAGGACGGCATTCCGTTGCGCGTGATGGTGTCGAGCGGCGGCTTCACCTCGGCGAAGGCCGGCGCCGAATCGCCGATCCTGTTACTCGAATCGGGGCCGGCCGCCGGTGTGCTGTCGGCGCTCAATACGGCCTATCAGAACGACGTCAGGCAGGTGCTTGCCTTCGACATGGGCGGCACGACGGCCAAGGCGTGCGTCGCTGTCGGCGGCGAAGCGCCGGTCGCGCACAGCTTCGAGTGCGCACGCGTCGAACGCTTCAAGCGCGGCTCGGGCCTGCCTATCCTCATTCCGAGCATCGAACTGATCGAGATCGGCGCGGGTGGCGGGTCGATCGCGTACTGCAATCGCCTGGGCCTGCTCAACATCGGCCCCGAGTCGGCAGGCTCGGTGCCCGGACCCGCATGCTATGCACGCGGCGGCACTGACGCCACGGTGACGGACGCCGATCTGTTGCTGGGCTACCTGAACCCGTCGAACTTTCTCGGCGGCGAAATGGAGCTCGACACCGGCCTCGCACGGGCCGCCATGCAACGGCTCGCCGACAGACTCGGCATGGCCGCGACCGACGTGGCCTGGGGCATCTACAACATGGTCAACGAAAACATGGCCAGTGCCGCGCGGATCCACATCGCTGAAAACGGCCATGACCCGCGCGACTTCGCGATGGTGGCGACCGGCGGCGCCGGACCGGTTCACGCCGTGGAAGTGGCCCGCAAGCTGCGCATTCCGCGTGTGCTGATTCCGATCGCCGCGGGGGCTGGGTCCTGTCTGGGCATGCTGGCCGCTCCCGCTCGCGTCGACCGCGCGTTCTCCAGCCCGCAACTGCTTGCCGATACCGACTGGCCGCAGGTGGCGTTCAATCTCGGCAAGCTCAGGCAGGAGGGCGAAGTCGAGCTCGATTCGGCCGGCGCCACCGACGTCGAATGGCGTATCGGCGCCGAGATGCGTTACTACGGCCAGGGCGCCGACGTTTCGGTATCGATTCCGTACGAGGCCGTCACGCACGCGACCGGCGCAAAGGTGCTGGCTTCGTTCGAGGAGCAATACGAAAAGCTGTATGGGCGCCTCGTGCCGAATGCCCGGCCGCAAGTCGTCACATGGCGCCTGACAGGGCGGGCGCGGACTGCGGGTCACCACTTCGAATGGGGCGACGATCGCGTCAAGACAACGGACGCGCGGCGCGGCACACGTCAGATCTATCTGCCGCTGCGCGGCGAATACCACGAAGTGCCAGTCTACGACCGCTACTCGGTGCCGCCCGGCCGGACGCTGGAAGGTCCGTTGATTCTGGAAGAACGCGAATCGACCATTGTCGTCGCGGTGAGGTCCGACGTTACCGTGCTGGCCGACCTCACGACATCCGTCACTATCAAGGAGTTCGAATAAATGAGTCAACTGTCCAGGACGCCGGCGGCGCGGGCCAGCCGGTTTGATCCGATCGAGCTGGAAATTCTCTGGAAGCGGCTGATCAGCGTGGTCGACGAAGCCTCCGCGGCTTTCGTGCGAACCTGTTTCTCGACGCTGGTGCGCGACGGCAACGACTTCGCGATCGTGCTGACCGACGCGCAGGGCCGGTCGCTCGCACAGTCCACGATGAGCTTGCCGGGCTTCATTGGCTGTCTGCCTGCCACCGTGCGCCACTTTCTGGAGAAGTACCCGGCCGCCACCATGAAAGAAGGCGATGTCTATATCACGAATGATCCGTGGAAAGGATCGGGGCATATTCACGATGTCACGACCGTCACGCCGATTTTTCGTGACGGCGAACTGGTGGCTTTCGCCGCCGTCGTCTCGCATCTCGTGGACATTGGCGGCAAGCTGCGCAGCAACAGCAGCCGCGAGATCTACGAAGAGGGACTCCAGATCCCGATGATGAAGCTGCTGGACCAGGGCAAACCGAACGACGTGCTGATCGAAATGATCATGCAGAACGTCCGCGCGCCGGAGCAGGGCATGGGCGACATCTGGGCGCAGGTATCGGCGTGCCGCATGATGGGCGAGCGCCTGCAGGGGTTGCTCGACACGGTCGATCTCGATGCGCTGGGCGCCGAAGTGCGCCAGCGTTCGGAGAACGCCATGCGTGACGCGATCCGCAAGATTCCCGATGGCGTGTACGAGTCGGTGGTATTGCATGACGGGTTTGAAAAACCTATCGAACTCAAGTGCAGGCTGACCGTGACCGATGACCGGATCGACATCGACTATGCGGGCACGAGTCCGCAACTTGCACGCGCGCTCAACGTGGTGCCGATTTACACGTTCGCCTATACGGTGTACGGCATCAAGACGCTGCTGTGCCCGGATATTCCGAACAACGAAGGCAGTTTCGTGCCGATCACGACGACGGCGCCGCTCGGATCGCTGCTCAACCCAACTTATCCCGCGGCTTCCGGCGGCCGGAGTGCGATCGGCCATTTGCTGCCGGCCTGCGTATTCCGCGCACTGGGCGACGTGCTGCCGGAGAAGGTCTGGGCGGCCGGTTCGCCCAATTCGTCGATGACCATGTCGGGTGAATATCGCGGCAAGCGCTTCGCGGTGGTCAACTTCCTGAACGCGGGGCAGGGCGCGAATTCGCGGCGGGACGGCTTCTCGGCGCTGAGCTTTCCAGGCAACCTCGGCAATACGCCAGTCGAGATGATGGAGTCGCTCGCGCCGATCAAGGTATTGCGCCGCGAGATTCGCCGCGGCAGTGGCGGGGCCGGCAAGCATCCCGGGGGATGCGGCATCAGTTTCGAATTCGAATTGCTTCCGGAGGCGGCCAATGTCACGGCGTCTTTCCTCATGACCCAGCTCAAGTCGTCGCCGCCGGGGCTGGCGGGCGGCGGTGCCGGCCAGCCGGGCCGCCTGATGATCAATGGGCAGATCACGGATCCGACGGAGCCGCGGGTGCTGAATGCGGGTGATCGTGTACTGATGGAAACCGCGGGCGGCGGGGCCTACGGCGCCGCCTGATTGACCAGGACGGGCGCGAGCCGCGCCCGTCGTTACAAAAGGAAGCTTATGAACGACATCGTTCGCATCGACCAGAACGCCCGGCGCAGCCGCGCGCTTATTCACAACGGACTCCTGTACATTTCCGGACAGGTACCTGACGAGCGCAAGGGAGGTGTCGCGGATCAGACCCGGCAGGTGCTTGCAAAAATCGACGATCTGCTCAAGGAGGCGGGTACGTCGAAAGACAGACTGCTGAGTGCCCAGATCTGGTTGAAGACGATGGATGACTTCGCCGAAATGAACGCGGTGTGGGACGCGTGGGTGATACCCGGCAAGACGCCTACCCGTTGCTGCGGCAAGGTGGAATTGAATGATCCGCATTGCCTCGTGGAGATCGTTGCAGTGGCAGCCTGCTAAAGACGGTTTGAGGGCCGATGTCGCTGCCATTCCTGAATGTTCCGGGGGATGGGTGGTGGCGACATGCCGTAAGAATGTTCTTGCAAATCAGGTCATGAAGAAGTGTTTCGCAGTGCTGTATTCAACAAAAAAGGTACACAGTATTCAGGTTTTTCTCGTTATGTCGTAAACAGCGATGTAGAGAAAAGCGCTTTCCTGTCGGCACTTTATGGCCAAACGGCAAACATGGAAAGTTCGTTTAACCAGAAAACAGACATCGAACTCCAATGCTCTCACGACTTTCCATCTCCGCCCGGTTGTGGGCAACCGTCGCTCTCCTTGGCATACTGATCGTGCTGACCGGTTTGCTCGGCCAGCTAGGGATGAAGCGCGCAAACGACGAGCTGGCCTACGCGTATTCGAATCAGTTGACCGCGTCGATTGCGGCAGGCGAGGCGAATCTGAGCCTGACAGTCGCGCGCCTGTCTCTGGACCGCGCACTGCTTCATCCGGATTCTCCCGATGTGCCTGACCTGATTGCAAGGACGCAGCGTCATTTGCGCGATTCCGATCGCGCCTGGCGCGACTATGCCGCGCTACCTCACGAAGGCGAGGAACGGGTGCTGGCCGATCGCGTGAACGCAGCGCGTACGGCGCTTCTGCAACTGGGCGTTCAACCGTCGATCGAGGCTCTCGCGAAGGGAGAGCATGAGCGCGCGGACGCGATCGTGATGAAGACGATGTCGCCGCTGTCGCTCGCCTTGACCAATAGTGCGGATGCGCTCGATACGTGGCAGAAGGCGCACGGAAGGCAGGCATTCGCGGATGCGCAGCGTTTGCACGACAGGCTGAGTGTCGCGGGACTTTCGCTCATCGTGTTCGGGCTCGTGATCTGTGTGCTGTGTGCGTATGGATTGCGCCGCTCGATCTCGATGCCGCTGGTCGATATACTCGCCGCGCTCCGGCGCATTGCCGCCGGAGATCTGACGATGTTGCTCGAAGTCAGATCAAACGACGAGATGGGCCAGCTCATCGGAGGCCTGAAGACAATGCAGGGAGAACTGGCGCGCACGGTGCGTCAGGTGACGCACGGCTCCGAAACAATCGCGGCTGCCACGAAACAGATTGCGGCGGGCAATAGCGATCTGTCGCAACGCACGGAGGAGCAGGCCGCGGCGTTGCAGCAAACCGCCGCGAGCATGGAGCAGCTCACGGCAACCGTCAAACAGAATTCGGATAGCGCGCGTACTGCCCAAACGCTTGCCGACAGCGCGCACGAGGTCGTCGCTCGCGGCGCCAGGGTAGTAGGCGACGTTGTGCAGACAATGGGGGAGATCGACCGCAGTTCACAAAAAATAGCGGACATCATCGGCGTCATCGAAGGCATTGCCTTTCAGACGAATATCCTCGCGCTCAATGCGGCGGTGGAGGCGGCGCGCGCGGGGGATCAGGGGCGTGGGTTTGCGGTCGTGGCGGGCGAGGTGCGCTCGCTCGCGCAACGGGCGGGCACCGCCGCCAAGGAAATCAAGGCTTTGATCGGCGACTCGGTGACGCGCGTCGAATCGGGGGCGAAACTCGTGCATACGGCGGGCGAGACGATGGACGAAATCCGCAGTTCGATTGCACGTGTGACGACAATCATGAAGGAAATCGCGCTGGCTTCCGACGAGCAGCGCGAGGGTATCGAGCAGGTGAGCCTTGCGGTGTCCCAGATGGACGAGGTATCGCAGCAGAACGCCGCGCTGGTCGAGCAAGCGGCTGCCGCCGCGGCGTCTCTGGACCAGCAGGCCGAAGGTTTGCACAGCGCGGTCGCGGTGTTCCGGCTGGTGTGAGGTTGTGATGTCCTGGGGCTGCGTCATTGGCTGCGCAGCGGATTTCAGTCGGTTATTTCAATGCCCGAAACATATGAAACTTGTCATCATTCGTCATCGTTTGCTTCCTGGTGCGGCCGAAACGGCGCTCGCCCGTATTAACGTATTGTCCGAGCGCATGCGAACGCAGCCCGGTTACTGTTTTCGTCATGTAGGCACGGAAGCGGGCGACGAATCGTGCATCACCAGCGTGACGGCCTGGGCGACGGCGTCGGATTGCGCCGCATGGGAGGCTCATCTAGCGGCATCGCCGCTGCCGAAGGTAGAGCGTCTTTACAGCTCGGTCGAGCATATCAGCGTGGATGCGGACGGGACTTCACCGCACGGATAGAACGCGACGTGCGTCCGGCGCGACTTCTGCCGCGATTGCTGGAGTCGCCTTCCTTTCGCCGAATAAGGCTTGCCGTGCCGGGAATCGACCGATATCGGCCGGAAAACGGCAAGCTTCAGTAGCGCTCGAAGACCGCTTGCAGCGCGTTCGTGTCGTCGGTTTGCGTGAGCGCCAACGTCAGGAGAAGGCGTGCTTTCAGCGGAGCCTGGTCGTCGACGGTCAGCCAGCCGTACTCGTCGTCGGGTTGCGCGGCGTTGTGCAGCACGACGCCGTTGCCCGTGCGCGAAGCACGAACCACACGCACGCCCCGTCTTGCCGCATCCCGCAATGGCCCGATCAGATGGCCGGCAACGTTGCCGTTGCCCGTTCCCGCGAAGACCAGCCCACGCGCATTCTTTGCGATCGCCGCTACTGCGCTGGACTCGAGTGCTCCGTACGCATAGACGATATCGACTTTCGGCAGCGTGCGGAGCGTGTCGATCGACCACGGCGTGTCGAGCGTATGGGCACGCGCGGGCCGGCGGTAGTAGCGCGGCGTGCCTTCGATCACAATTCCGAGCGCACCGTAAGGCGAGCGGAACGCGTCAAGCTTGAAGCTGTTGCTTTTGACGACATCGCGTGCCGTATGGATTTCGCTGTTGGCGACAACCAGCGCGCCGAGACCGCGCGACGAGGGATGCGCGGCGACCGCGAGCGCATCGTACAGATTCAGCGCCGCGTCGGAACTCATCGCCGACGGTGGCCGCATCGAACCGACCACGACCACCGGCTTTGCGCTCTTGAGCGTCAAATGCAGGAAATACGAGGTTTCTTCTATCGTATCGGTGCCATGCGTGACCACCACGCCGTCCACGTCGTTCCGTGCGAGCAGTTCCAACCGCGCATACACCACTTTTCGGCCGGAATCGGTGATGCTTACATGCGGGGCGGTGCTCTGCGCCTGAAGTTCGAACGTCAGGCTGTAGCCCTTGATGGGATAGATCGCCGCGCGAATTCCGATCGGCTTCAGAAGCCGCGCCGCGCCGGCGCCCGAAGCGAGCACGACATGGTCTGCCGGGAGCGCCGCTCCGCCGCTGAAGGCTTCGACGCCATGCGGGCTGCGCCTGAGGCCGTCGACTGTCGTGTTCATCAGGAAGCGCACGCCACGCTCGCGCAGCACCGCCTCGAAGCAGGCGTTACTGAGCGTTGTAGAGATGTGAGTGCGGTTCGGGCAGTCTTTTTGTTGCCGCGCGGCCCGCGGATCGGCGTCGCTTGCATGGAGGGTCGCGTTTTCTGAGGTTTTTCATCGGTATCTGGCGAGCCATGCGCATAAAGCGGGCTGCGCGCGGCGGTTGGGCGCGCAGCTTGCTGAGCTTGCTTGGGCATCCCGTGCAGAACGCGTTGTTTCGGGCATTCGCGCGAACTGGAATGGGAGCGATCACTCCATGCCATGAAACCTTTGCCTGGCGAACCAGCATTCAGCCGGGCCGACGGTGTCACCTGATGGAAACTACCCAGTGGAGCAGACGATGACGCCTCTTACCTTCGACCAGTTCAAGACCCAACTGGAGTCGATGCTGCGAGATATTCCCTATGGCACCAGCGCCGATCTGACGGGCTTCGCGATCGCGTTCTGGGACGGCGGCAAGGTCGTCTATGCCTTCCTCTCCGCAGACGGCTGCGGCGTGATCGAGGATGAATTCGAGCTGACCGACTATGAGTGGCAGCACTGGCAGGACGATCTCGCCGCCTGGATCAACGAGCCGATGTTCAGCGTTCGGCCCGAAATCAACAAAAGGGCCTGGACAGCACCCGCCGGCAGCGGCGGACGGTAGCCCGCTTCACCGGCGCGGGGGCTACCTGTTCTCCAGATACCTCAGCAACTCGTCGACGGAGACCGGCTTGACGAAGAAGTGATGGAAACCCGCTTGCGTCGCACTCGCCCGAAACCCTGCGCTCGAATAGCCGGTCAACGCAATCAGCGTCAACGGGGCCGGGCGCGGGCGCTCGAGCAGCGCCCTGGCCACCTCGAAACCGGGCATATCGGGCAATCCCAGGTCGACGATGCCGACCGTCGCGGCGAACTGCTCCGCGAGTTCGAGAGCCGAAGCACCGTCGTAAGCGACCCTGCACTCGTGCCCGTGCATGTCGAGCAACGCAGCGAGGGCATCCGCGGAGTCCCGGTTGTCGTCGACGACCAATACCTTGTGTATCACGCCCGTTTGCGCCGTCTCGACGAAGATCTCGGCGTCGTCGCGAGCCATTTCCTCATGCGCGACCGGCAGCGTCACGACAATTTTCGAGCCCTTGCCGATTCCGTCGCTAAACGCTTCGACCGACCCGCCGTGATCCTGCACGAGCCGCTGCACGACCGTCAATCCAATCCCCAGTCCGGCTTCCTGCCTGCCTATACCGCCCGCCGCCTGGGTGAACAGGTCGAATATGTGCGGCAGGATGACGGGATCGATGCCGATGCCGCGATCGGTAATCGCAACCACGACCTCGCTGTGCGAGTTCGTCACCGTGATATCGATGGTGTCCGGTTGAGGGGTGTACCGCGCGGCATTGTGGATGATGTTGTTGAATACCTGTTTCAGCCGCGCGACGTCGACGCGAACCGACAGCTGCTCCGGCGGACAGGTGACCCGAACCGTGTGCCCGCGCCGCCTGATTTCTGCCGCCGCTATTTCGATGCCGCCCTCGATAAGCGTATCGACCCGCACGACTTCAGTCTGCAGTTCGACCTTGCCGCGTGTGAGCCGTGAGACGTCGAGCAGATCCTCGACCATGCGGGACAGTTGCGCGGTTTGCCTTCCAATCACCGCGAACGCTTGCCCGGACCGGCTCCTGTCCGCTTGCGCCGCCAGTTCCAGCGACAGCGAAATCGCCGCCAGCGGATTGCGCAGTTCGTGCGCCAGCATCGCCAGAAATTCGTTCTTTCGAATATCCGCTTCTTCGAGCTCCGCGCGCTTGCGGCGAAGCTCTTCCAGCGCGAGCAGCATTTCCCGGTTCTGCTTTTCGAGTTCTTCGACCGGGCTCTGAGGCTTGCGGTGAGTGATCTGCTCGACGAGTTCTCCAAGCGCGCGCACCGAAAGGCGCGCCGTGCCGCGCGGCAGGAACATCTCGATCGTGACAATCGTGCCTTGCCCGGGCTGCGATTCGACGAAGAATCCGTCGGCCATGCGCTGACTGCCGAGAATGCCCACGCCCGCCGCGCCAGGGCGATGGCTGGCGTCGGCCAGCACCGCGTCCAGACGGGCGATGCCCGGCCCTTTGTCGCTGATCTGCGCGACCACGCATTGAGTGTCGCCGGCGTCCGTGGCGTCGCCGACGAAAAATGTCAGCATGCCGCCGCCCGCGAACTGAACCGCGTTGCGCGCGATCTCGGACACTGCGGTGATGAAACGCGTACGCTGCAGATTGTCGAGTCCGAACAGTTCGCCGATCTGACGCGAACGGTCCCTCACCGCGACGAGACTCAAATTGGAACTGACGGGCGTCGCCAGAATTCGATGTCGCATATCAAAGCGCCTTGACTACTACAATCGTCGCGTCGTCACTGTCGCGCGCGAAGTCGCGATGCAGCACGCTGGCTATCAGGCTGGGGTGCCGGCTGATCAGGCCAGGATGACGGTTCAGGTTCCAGCGTGTGGTCAGCCCGTCCGTGGTGGCGATAAACACGCTGCCGGGTGCCCAGCGTGCTTCCGTCGGCCGAACCGAACGCATGTTGTAGCCGACGGTGCCGTCGGTGGAAAGCAGATGCTGCGTAGTCTCGCCCGCATTCACGATACCGACGATATTACCCACGCCTGCAAACGACAGGATGGCATTTACCGGGTCGAATCTGGCAATCGCCATCACTGCGCCGCGTGTCGCCTTGATACCCGAGTGGACATCGCGAAGCACTTCTTGCGGCAGAGCCGCCGGATCGGCGCGCATGAAAACGTCGACCGCGCGGCGCGACGCCTCCGCGGCGAGCGGTCCGTGGCCGAGGCCGTCGAGCAGGGTCAGCCAGAGATTGCCGCCCGCATGGCGCACCGACCATGCGTCTCCGTTGATGTCCTGCCCGCGCTTGGGCGTGGATTTGGCGCCCACCAGAAAGCGCGGGTGTTCTGCCGCGGCTTTTTCGCCGACGCGTGCAAACAGCGCCGTTCCGCAGCCCTGAATCGAGTAAATGTCGAAAACCGCCGAATGGCGTGCGATCGTGCCCAGGCCGGCGCCGAGACTCCCGCCCGTGGAAAAGCCATCCGAACACGCTGCGCCAAGATTGGCGATGCCGGGGCCGCGATCTAGAGCGATCACGTCGAGACTGCTTGCCCCTGCATCGTCGGTGCTTTTCAGCACGATCTCGCCATGTCCCGCATATTTGAGTATGTTGGTGGCGGCTTCCGTGACCACCAGGGCCGCATCCGCCTGAGATCTGTCAGGAAGGCCCAGTGCCTGCGCCATTTCGACAGCGCGCCTGCGCGCATGCGCCACGCCGCTCTTGTCGGCGAGGCTTAGCGTCGTTTCCATTGAATAATGCTCACTTTCGTTCCTACATCCACCGTCGACGAGATCTCGAACTCGTTGACGAGCCGGCGCGCGCCACCCAGGCCGAGCCCCATGCTTCTGGCAGTACTGAACCCGTCCTGTAGCGCTTTTTCGATGTCCGGGATGCCCGGACCGGTGTCCTCGAAAACCAGCTTGATACCAGTTCGCCCGTCACGCTCGATTTCCGAAATCGTGAGAGTGCCGCCTCGTCCGTGCACTAGCGTGTTACGCGCGAGTTCGCTGGCTGCCGTGACGAATTTCGTCCGGTCCAGCGTGCCGAACGCCAGCCGCGTGGCCCAATCCTGAACCGTCTTGCGAGCCAGATTGACCTGATCGGCCGAACGTATTTCAAGCACGGATTCGCTTAGGGTAATGATCAGGACTCTCCCCCTTCTTCCAGCGACTTTCGCAGCAGAGCCATTCCCTTGTCGACATCGAGCGCTGTCCGGATACCGTGCAGCGACATGCCGAGCTCGACCAGCGTGATCGCCACCGCCGGCCGCATGCCGACCAGCACCGTGGCCGCGTCCATCACCCGCGCCATTGCCGCGATGTGCCCAAGTGTGCGGCCAATGAACGAATCCACTATTTCAAGGGCGGAAATGTCGATTAGCACGCCTTTTGCGCGCGTGCGTTCGATTCGCGACGTCAGGTCGTCCTGCAAGCTGAGCACCAGCTCATCGTGCAGCTCAACCTGAATCGACACAAGCAGGAATTCGCCGAGCTTGAGAACCGGGATTTGCTCCATCTCAGTCGCCCTGCTTCGCGGTAGCGATCTTCGTTACCGTCATGCCGACGCGCCGCAAGGCGATTTTCAGTGCTTCGGCCAGCGTGGCCTTTGTCACCACGTCACCCAGGTCGACACCGAGGTGCACGATGGTCTGCGCGATCTGGGGGCGAATGCCGCTAATGATGCATTCCGCGCCCATCAGCCGTGCTGCCGCGACGGTCTTCAGCAGATGCTGGGCGACCAGCGTATCGACGGTCGGCACGCCGGTAATATCGATGATCGCAATGGCCGCCTCGTTCTCGACAATGGAATCGAGCAGGCTTTCCATGACGACCTGGGTGCGCTCGCTGTCGAGCGTACCGATCAGCGGCAATGCGACCACGGAGTCCCACAACCGGACAACCGGCGTGGTGAGATCCAGCAACTCCTGTTGTTGCCGCTCGATGATCTGCTGGCGGCTCGCCTGATACGCTTCGATCGTGATCAGACCCAGGCTGTCGAGCGTTTGCGTGAGTTTCCACAATGCGTCGCCGAATGCCTCGGGATTCTTGCCGAGCGATTTACGCAGCGCTTCGAACAGAGGCTCTTTCAGCGAAAACACGAACATGGCCGTTTCGACCGGGGAAAAACCCTGAATGACCCGCTCTCTGGACAGTGACACGAGGTGGGTGCGAACCGAATCCCATGTTTCGCCGGCAAGCTGGGCGTTGTAGTTTGTTTTGACCGCGCGTGCAAAGACGGCCAGAAACGAGCGCGCGGACTCGCGCAACTCAGCTTCTGAAATAACACCCTGGCGGATACCGCCGGACAGTTGTCCAGCCACCCACGCATTTAAAACGGTATCCCCGTCTTTTTCGAGGATGGTTGCCAACTCGTTTTGTTCGCTCAAAGTCCACTCCTTCATGTCAGTTAATAGGACAGGAAGACATCATACAGGGGGCTTCGGGACGAGTTACATGTGGAGGGGCCAGTTGCCGTGCAAAACCATCAAAAAATTGCGTGCGCAACCTTTTTACCGAATCGGCTCTGAAAAATGAACGGCGCGTGGTCACTTCTACCGAGGAAAAACGCGGGCCGGTACGCAAGCGACAGGACGCCGGACGCGATGGGTATTCACTGCTCCGCCATAGCGCAGGGCTTGCCATCGGCGGTAGCTTCCGAAGACCGGATTTCTGCCGCGATAGATCCCTGGTTGACGATTGCCGCCAGCGAGATGCCGCCAGTCATATTGCTATTCCGCCCGGCTTTCCTCGAAATCGGCTGTGCCGTCACGCGTATCCATTTGAATCGACCGTGGAAGGGCTTGCATGTGCCCCCGTTGATCTGGGCAGCAGAGGTCAACTTCGACCCGGGCTCGGTCGCGCTGGTTCTCGCGTCGGATGTCTACAACGAAGCGGATTATGTCCGGGACTACGATGACTATCTGGCGTTGATGAAAGAGCTGACGCAAAAGCAGGTTTGACTGAATGGACCGCGTCGTAAGATTGACATCAGAGCCAAAGTCGGAGACGCACCGCCAACGCGTAGGCATGGTCGCCGCCGCTTTGTTCGTCGTGCTCGTTATTGTCGTGTTGCGGCTGGCGGTAATCGGAGGCTATCCATCTACGGACGAAGGCATCTACGAATACTATGCGCTGATTATCCATGACCGGTTATCGCAAGACCTGCGTCTTCCGAATGACGGCATGTTGATGCTCTACCCGCTGCTAACGTCTTTCGTCTATTCGCTCAAGGTCAATCCAATTTTTGCGTTGCGACTGATTGATGTGGTTCCAGACGCGTTGGCCGCTGTCCTGATGCTGCGAATATCGGTCCGTCTGAGTGGAAGCCTGATAGCGAGCGCGCTCATTACCGCGCTGTTTTTTCTGCTGCTGAACCATCCGACATTTATTCAATATGGGTTCAAGAACAGCTTCTTCATAGCACTCTGTCCGTTGTTGTACGCGGTGATTCTGTTCCTGTCCGGCCAGCAGGCCGGTCCGGGCAGATTCTTTGCAATGGGAGTACTCGTTGCGCTCGGCGTACTCCTGCGAGAAACGCTACTTCTGTTCGCTGTGTTGGGGGCGGTCTCCATCTTCGTGGAGCGGGGTACTCGCGCACTGAAGTACTTTGTTGCAGGCGGATTGGCAACTGGGTCTCTCGTACTTATCGTGGCAATCGGCCTGCGAGGCCCCGGCGGCGTATCCAGCCTGATATCCGGCTATGTTGACACCGGCGTCGGATATGGGGCGTTTGGTGATTTGCGATGGAAGCTCTTCAAGTCGAGCGGGCAACTCGCCGCGCAGGCAGCGGTCGCAGGGTTGGTCATGAGTCTGGCGGCAACGGTATGCATCGTCGTCGCGTCGATTCGCGGAAGAACGAAGGAATATTTCAAACCTTTCGTTTTTTGGGCGGCTGCCGCGTTGATTCCGCTCGTTGAACCGCTCTCGAAACTGGGTCTGCCTTACCATTTCTCATGGTCGCTGATCGGTCTGTGCAGTATCACGAGTCTGGGTTGGCGCGCCTGCCGTTTCAGTGGCCGGGTGCAAAAGCTCATTGGTAGCGGCGTGTGCATTGGCGTCTCTTTGCTGCTCGTATGGTCCCAGCTTCAATTCCAACGCGGCCTTTTTTGGGGACTCACTTATCCCGCTTTCAAGGAGACGCACGGGAAATATTGGGCCGAGGAGTCGATTCAGCGTAGCAATTATCTGCTCATGGCTGATCAGATCAAACGCATTGCTCCTGCTAACGCCACGCTGAGTTCGAGTGCCGCAATGCTGATACTGTATCCGCTCACGGGTCTTCGCCCGCCGTGTTACGGCGTCAGTAATCTGACCGTCACGGCTGTCACGCTGCATTTCAACGTCGAAGCCATGAGACGGGCCATTGAAAGTTGTCCAGCTGACGTGGTCGTAGTGACCCGGAGAGACTTGCCCGGTAGCTCGACCGTCGTGCAGGCGATCCGCGAACTGCCGCAGTATCGCCGCGTCGGCACGGTTGATGTTTCGACCGCCCGAGATTACGGAACCTCCAGCGCCGAGTTGTTCGTGCTCCAGCGTTGACACGAATGAATGTGCCGGGGGCACGCAACGGGACGCTGGCATTCGGTCCAGGCCAATGCCGCGTTCCGACGCTTGGCGTGTCGTCGCATTTGTTGCATCGACTGGTCCGCAGAGCGCGGCGCATGCAACAGCAATGTCCACGTAACGCGCCGGAATACCTGTTGCGATCGCAACCTTCAGATAAATCGATATCCTCACCGCAATTAGGTGTATAAGAGATCCATTGATCCCTCACGGGAGATGCGGCGGCGCCCCGGGAGAGTAAAAAGAGTAAAAGGCAAAAGGTCCTCTCGGTATTTTTTCCCTTCTCGCCGCGCAAGTATTACCCATATTTAGTTCTCTATTACCGGCGCACTTAGCGGCCGGTCCGATTCTTCCAGGATCAATTCGGGTATGTGGTTGCCCCGATCCTCGGTATGTCCTCAGCGCCACACGCAAACCGAACTTATTTTAAGCGGCACCGAATTCCCGGTGCTGCGGACCGACTATGCAGAAGCGAACCATGAAAAATCTTCACTATAAAGCGGCTTTGTCGTCGCACCGGGGTGGCAAATGAATCACATACCGCGTTTCGCAAAACGGCTGAGCTGGTTGTCGGCAGTGTTCCTCATCGTATTGGCGGCAGGGTGCGGTGGTTCTTCGGACAATGTTTCCAACGGCGGTGATCAACCCGCTTCCGCGCCGGGTGGAACTCAGGACACGACCCGTCCCGCTGTCAGCGCCGCCGTGCCCGCGCCGGGCGCCACGGGTGTCGGCGTAACGACGAAGATCGCCGTCACTTTCAGTAAGGACATGAACCCGGCGACGATTTCCGCGTCGAGCTTCACCGTCAGCGGTCCGGGCGCCACCCCGATTGCCGGTACGGTGAACTATACCGTCGGCTCAAGAGCCGCTGTATTCACGTCCACGAATGCTTCGCTGCCGGCAGGCACGGTTCTCACGGCAACGATAACCACTGCGGCGAAGGACGTTTCGGGTAACGCGCTGCAGAACAATTTCGTCTGGACGTTCACCACGGCGGCCGCTCCGGATGTAACTCCGCCGACGGTATCGCTGAGCGTGCCTGCCGCGGGCGCCACCAACGCTGCCCTGAACACGCACATTGCTGCGACCTTCAGCGAAGACATGGATCCGTCGACGATCACGGCGACCAGCTTCACACTGACCGGCCCCGGCGGCGCGCCAGTCGCGGGTACGGTGTCCTACGCGGCGGGTGCAAAAAGTGCCATCTTCACACCGACCTCGCCTGCGGTCCTGAGTGCGGCAACCGCCTACACTGCAACGATTACCACCGCTGCCAAAGATCTTTCCGGCAACGCGCTAGTCAGCAAGTTTGCGTGGACGTTCACCACGGGAACCACCACGGACACGACGCCTCCGTCGATCGTATCGGCCAACCCGGCCAATGGCGTGACCGGTGTTTGCACCAACAAGTCGGTCAACGTGACCTTCAGCGAGGCGATGGACCCGTCGACCCTTACCGGCGCGACGTTCACGGTCGCGGCGTCGAGCACGCCCGCCACACTGTTGTCAGGTACCGTTGCCTATGATGTGCCGAGCAAGGTGGCAACCTTCACCACAACCAGCCCGCTCGCGGCTAACACGAGCTACACCGCTACGGTCACGACCGGGGTGAAGGATCTTGCGGGCAATGCCCTGGCGTTGGCTTCGGTGACGACATTCACGACGAATTCGTCGCTGTGCACGACGGCACCGGCATTGGGTGGCGCCCAGCCCTTTGGTTCGTTCGGTGGTAATGCATCGGTCACCAACGCCGGATTGAATTCGGTCATTCACGGCGACCTGGGTGTGAATGCCGCTTCAACGAAGATAACGGGGCTGACCGATTCGAGCGGCACCCACTTCACGACTACCACCAGCAATAACGGACTGGTAACGGGTCTGGTGTACACCCTCACTGCGCCTGCCAATTCGGTCCCGGGACTTGCGGTCACTCAGGCAAGCCTTGACGCCACGACCGCGTTCAATTCGCTGTCGCCGGCTTCGTTGCCGGGTGGTATCAACGTTGCGAGCCTGGCCCAGTGTCCGAGCTGTGGCGGCGCTGGAGGGGGGGCGGACGAACTCGCAGGCCGTACGCTTCCGCCGGGCGTCTATCTGTCCAGCACGGGTACGTTCGATATCGGCGGTGTTGGCCGCACGACAGCCAATCTGACGCTCGACGCGGGTGGCGATGCCAATGCAGTGTGGGTCTTCCAGACGGCAGCCGGTACAGGTACATTGAATGTCGGCTTGACCGGACCCGCGACACCCGCGGTGCCGATCCAGGTGTTGCTCGTCAATGGCGCCCAGGCGAAGAACGTGTTCTGGTACGTCCCGGCCGGTGCTGTTATCGGCACGGGATCCACGATGACCGGAACGATGCTGGCCAATGCGTCGATCACTCTGTCGACGGTAGGCGGAACACCTCCGACTGCCGTTATCACGACGCTCAACGGTCGCGCAATCGCATTGACCGCCGCGGTGACGATGGTCAATACGGTTATCAATCTGCCTTCACAGTAGGCCTGGCTGTGCCAGTCGGGTACCCGGCATAGCCGGGTACCTGCTTCCGGCACTACCTGTCCATGCAATTTCTTTTCACTTATGAGCCATACGTCATGAAAAAAGCAGTCCTCGCACTCGCCGTTGCCGCCGTATCTTTGTGTGCCGCAGCCCCTGCCTCCGCCAATCCGCATCACCGTTCCTGCCACCGGGTAATGGTTCATCACCACTGGCAAAACCACTGCCGTTAATCGCATCGCGCAACAACTTGTCCCCGCTGCCCTGCGGGGATTTTTTTATGCATGATCGTCACGCTTTCATGGCTTCATGACGACTTTGATACAGCCGTCTTCCTTGTCACGAAACGTCTTATACATATCGGGTCCTTGTTCGAGCGAAACCGTGTGCGTAATCACAAAGGACGGATCGATCTGTCCTTCCTGAATGCGATGCAGCAGATCGTCTGTCCAGCGGTTGACGTGGGTTTGTCCCATCTTCCAGGTGAGGCCTTTATTCATGGAGGCACCGAACGGGATCTTGTCGATGAGCCCGCCATACACTCCCGGCACGGACAATATGCCCGCCGGGCGACACACGTAGATCATTTCCCGCAGCACGTGCGGCCGGTCGGTCTCCAGCATCACGGCCTGCTTGACACGGTCGTACATCGCATCGAACGAGCGGGTGGCGTGAGACTCCATGCCGACTGCGTCAATGCATTTTTCCGGGCCCTTGCCGTTCGTCAACTCCTTCAGACGGTCGAGCACACTCTCCTCGTCGAAGTTGATGGTGATCGCACCGCCGGCCCTGGCCATGACGAGCCGCTCCGGTACACGGTCGATGACCACCACCTGCCGGGCTCCCAATAGCACGGCGCTACGGATCGCCATCTGGCCGACCGGCCCCGCACCCCATATGGCGACCGTGTCCTCGGGCTGGATGTCGCAGTTCACCGCCGCCTGCCAGCCGGTCGGAAAAATGTCGCCAAGAAAAAGAACCTGTTCGTCGGTTAGTCCGTCGGGAATCTTGACGTGCGTGGTGTCCGCCATCGGCACACGCACGTATTCCGCCTGTCCGCCTGCATATCCGCCGGTCAGATGGGAGTACCCGAATAGTCCGGCCGTTGCATGGCCAAAGACCTTGTCTGCTTTTTCCTTGTTGCGGTTACTGCGCTCGCAAACGGAAAAATTACCGCGCTTGCACTGATCACATTCGCCGCAAAAAATCGTGAACGGAATGACGACCCGATCGCCGACGCTCAACGCCTTGTTGTCCTTGCCGACTTCGACCACTTCGCCCATGAATTCGTGGCCCATGATGTCGCCACTTTCCATGGTCGGCATAAAGCCGTCGAAGAGATGAAGGTCCGAGCCGCAAATGGCGCACGTCGAGACCTTGATGATCGCGTCGCGTCCTTCTTCGATGATCGGGTCGGGGACCGTATCGCAGCGGATGTCGTGTTTGCCATGCCAACGTAGTGCTCTCATTCGAAGCTCCCGGTAAATGTCAGTGCCATTGCTTGCATGCGACCGCATGCACAAGGCCGGCGCCTTCCTTCCGCAACGACTATTCCCGCCTGTGGCGGGTGCGTCTTGCGTGTGGGAATGGCGGTTGCTCAAACTCACGCAGCGGGATTCTTCATGGCCCGCCGCACCGAACCGACCTGCTAAAAAAGCGCACGGGGCTCGAACAGGTAGACAGGAAAACGGATGCAGCGCACCCGGCGGCGTTTACCGCACGCCGTGCAAATGTCGAGGAGAACGAAAGTGAGCCGATCGATCCGCCCGGAAGCGCCCGCCCGCCGCCGCAGCGGTAGCATCTTCCACATTGCTGTCGAAGCCGTCAGCAGATTTGCGTCGGACAGATGCACGACTCTGGCGGCCAGTATCAGCTTCTACGCGGCGTTTTCTCTCGCGCCGACGTTGCTGATCGTCCTCACGGTGACAGGCTGGTTTTTCGGCGAGGCCGCCGCCCGCGGCAAGCTGTTTGCGCAGGTGCACGACATCCTCGGCAACGACGCAGCCGGCGCGATGCAGGCCGTTGTCGAAAGCGCGCATCGTGCAAGCGGAGGCGGCCTGGCCGCGCTTCTCTCGATCGTGCTGCTGGTGATCGGCGCATCGGCCACCTTCAGTTCGCTGAACACGGCGCTCGACGTTGTCTTCGCCGCGAAGCCGAAAGCCGGGCTGGCCGGATTGGCCCTTCTGGTGCGAGCACGCCTCATTTCGTTCGGGTTGGTACTCGGTGTCGGATTCCTGCTCGTGGTTTCGCTGGTCCTGGATACGGCAATCACTTTCGTCGGACAACGACTGTTCGGCGAATCGCCGCTGGTGATCGCCGCGCAGATCGCGCAAACCGTTTTCGGCATCGTCGTGTTATCCGCCGCTTTTACGGCAATGCTGCGCTGGTTGCCGGACACGCATGTCCCATTTCGCCACGCCATGACGGGCGCAATCGTTTCTGCGGTTCTTTTCTCGGTGGGACGGCGGCTCTTCGGGCTTTACCTCGCGCATGCCGGCACGGCGAACTCGTTCGGTGCCGCCGGCTCGCTCGCCGTGCTGATGTTGTGGCTTTATTTCTCCGCAGCGGTGTTTCTACTCGGCGCAGAGGTCGCTTCAGCGATGGACGGCGAGCGTCAGACGCCGGACGGCAAGAAGCCCGTAACTGTCGGGCAGCCCCGCAATTGACCAGATCGATGGCAGCGCGTGGAAGCGTGACAGAGATGCCAGATCGCGCTGAATCGGCAGGCATATCGCTTGCTCGACTACGGTGGCAACCAGACCATTCAACCGCATCACCGAGGAGATCACAATGCAAGCCACGAAAGAGAACCAGACGGACACCCGCACCGGCACAACCGACGCGTTGGCCTTTCTGGAGGCGGACCATCGAGCAGTTGAAAAGTTGTTCACCGCTTTCAAGAAAGCGGACGACGACCTCGAAGCGAAGGCGGCGCTGGCACAGCGTGCCTGCGAAGAGCTAACCATTCATGCGATGCTGGAGGAGGAACTGCTTTATCCGGCTGCGCAGGAAGCGTTGCCTGACAGCGATAAGGTGGACGTCGAAGAAGCCTACGTCGAGCACTACCTCGTCAAATCGCTGATTGCGAAATTCGAAACGCTGAAAGCGGGCGACAAAGGTTTCGACGCAACCTTCAAGGTAATGAGTGAGATGGTGGACCATCACGTGGAGGAAGAAGAACAGGAACTCTTCCCGGAACTGCGCAAGTCGAAATGCGATCTCCGCACGCTCGGTGAAAAGCTGGCAAAACGCAAGGCGGAACTGCAAGCCAAGCTCGATGCCGTGGGCAGCAGAGCGGTGGGCGACAAGACCGCGACGCTTTGAGTCGAGCAGCCTGACGGCAACGGCGGAATGGGGCTGAGAGGATTCGTTTTTCACCTGGCATCAGTAGGAATCCGCAGTGTTTAGCCAAGCGCACCTGCGGATGTTTGCAAATCCGTAGCTCCAATCCGATCGTCAACCAGGTTATCCAGCACGCGCTCCGCGAGACTCCAGAATCGCGGGCATTGCCATGAGTGAATCGATCAAACCATCGCACGCTAGCGCCGCCGACCCGTGTGGCCCGGCATAGCCATAGCGCACGATAAATACCGGCAGACCCGCCGCTCGCGCGGCGCTCACGTCGACCGGCGAATCACCAACCAGTACGCTGTTTTCAGGTTCCACGTCGAGCAGCCTGCACGCGTGCCACAACGGTTCGGGATCGGGCTTCATTCTCGCTATCGAGTCGCCGGCCACCAGTACGTCGAGGTAGCGGGCAAGGCCAGTCATGAGCAATAGCCGCGCAGCGAGTTCTTCCGGTTTGTTGGTGACGCATGCAAGCCGGTAGCCACGACGCTGCAACTCCGCAAGCCCTGCCTCCACGTGTGGAAAAACGCGGCCTAGGCGTCCATTGGTCTGCACATAGTGGCGATGAAACACGTTCAACGCATGGTCGACATCGACGCGCCGGTCCAGACCGGCTGCTTCAAGGGAACGTCGAACCAGGTTAGGTACGCCCTTGCCGATGAAACCGCTAACGGTCGCGAACGGCAACCGCGCTGCGTTGAACTCGTCGAGCATATGGCTGACCGCTTCGACAATGTCCGGCGCGGTGTCGACCATCGTACCGTCGAGATCGACCAGCACGGCTTTGGACTGCATGCTTCTCATGAGTGGCCTCGCGAGCATACGCAGATCAGGCAAGCGCGGCCGACGCGTGGCGATGCCACTGACGCAAGGTGGCCAGATCGACCCATCCGGCCCGTTCATCCGGTACAGACGAAGGAATCGGCGCGTGCGGTTCGCCCAGGTGAGGGAGCACGGCCAACGCGCCGTCGAAATCATCTTGCGACGTATAGGCGGTTGGCGTCACGATAGTGGGAACGCCCGCCGCGCGTGCGGCGCGCAGACCATTCGCGGAGTCTTCGAAGGCCACGCAGTCCGGGCCTTTCAGCCCGAGCTGACGAAGCACGTCGAGATAGACGTCGGGCGAAGGCTTTTTTACGTGGGTCGTGCCGGCATCGCAAATCGCGGCAAAGCGCGTACGCCACGCGGGTCCGAACGGCGTTTGCAGCAATGCGTCTAGGTTCGCTGGCGTGGTGGTGGTTGCGATCGCAACCGGAATGGCGGCCGCTTGCGCCTCGGCAATCAGACGCGCAATGCCCGGCCGCAACGGCAAGCCGCCGTTGCTCACGCGCGCGGCATAGTGACGGGTTTTGATGGCGTGCACCGCGTCTATCACGTCGTTGATACGCGTGCCGTCCGCTTCCTCCAGATCGGCGACGTGCCAGTAATGCCGCAGGCGCTCCTTGCCGCCCGCCACCTTCAGAAGACGCGTGTAGAGCGGTTCGTCCCAGAACCAGTCGAGACCCACTTCGGCAAATGCGGCATTGAAGGCCTGCAAATGAGCGGTCTCGGTATCGGCAAGCGTGCCGTCGACGTCGAAAATCAGGGCTTGCATGGTCCGGGCTCTCCTGAGTTCAAGCAGCTTCAAGCAGGTTCAAGCAGCCACGATAGCGGAGCCGGATGCCGATTTGAATTCAGAGATTCTTTGGTCTCCGGTAAGACATCCTTTGAGTAGTTGTGTCGAGCACGCGGAAACGCCGCGCTATTTCTTCGCCCGAGGATCGGTCACGAAGCCTATTTTTGTCAGCCCGCCGGCCTGCGCAGCTGACATCACGTCGGCAACACGTTCATAAGGCACTTTGCGGTCGGCCCGTAAATGCAGTTCGGGTTGAGGCTTCGCGCGCGCGGCCTCGGCGATCCTTGCGCGCAGAACGTCGTCGGCCACGGGATGGCCGTCCCAAAGAATCGAGCCGTCCGCTCGCACGGCAACGTCGAGATGTGCGGGTTTGACGTTGTCTGGCTGGCTGCTCGCTTGCGGCAGATCGATCTTCACCGCGTGCTGCATGGCCGGAATGGTGACGAGAAAGATGATCAGCAGTACCAGCATCACGTCGACGAGCGGGGTCATGTTGATTTCATTCATCAGGCCGCTATCTTCGTCGTCGGAGAACGGGGTCATTGCCATTTGAGCGCTCCGTCGTTCGTGGCGTCATTGGCTTTGCCATTTGCCGCAGGAACGGCGCGCGGCACGATGCGCATGTCGGGACCGGTACTCGACGGCAATTGCGAGCCGGTCACGAAATACGCATGCAGTCCATGCGCGAAACGCTTGAGTCTCGTCACGACCGACTTGTTGGCGCGGGTCAGCCCGTTGTATCCCAGCACCGCGGGTATCGCTACAAAGAGGCCGAAGGCCGTCATGATCAGCGACTCGCCGACCGGTCCGGCGACGTGATCGATCGAGGTCTGTCCCGTCTCGCCGATCAGGATGAGCGCGTGGTAAATGCCCCACACGGTGCCGAAGAGCCCCACGAAGGGCGCGGTGCTGCCGATCGATGCCAACACCGCGAGTCCGCTTTGCATGCGTGCGATGGCGTCGTCCATCGTGTCCTGCAGGCGGCGCGTAATCCAGTCGGATACGTCGATGCGGTCATGCAGATGCGACTGCGTTTGCCGATGATGGGCCGCGGCTTCCTCGCCGGCCAGAGCGAGCGCGAGAAGCGGGTTGTCGCGGACCGACTTCGATGCTTCGGCGCCGAGGCTCTTCAAGCCGTCCTCGAAACGGTCGGCTCGCCAGAATTGCGCTTCGGCCTGGCGGGTTACGCGCCTGATCCGCACAATGGTCCATAGCTTGACGAGAATCACCGTCCACGAGAGAACCGACATGATCAGCAACGTGCCCAGAATGCAGCGCGTGACGATATCGCCGCTTTCCCAGACATTCGCGAGGCCGTAGTGTTGCATGGTGATTTCCTTTGACCCGTAGACAAGTTACTCGGTCAAGCCGAAGACGAACGATTCCGAATAGGCGGCGCGTACCGCTTCGCCGTTTTCCCTGTATGGCTGGCAGGCCCCGGCGTGCACGGCAGAGAGCGCTGCGTCGTCGAGCCGGGGATAGCCGCTGCTTTTTTGCAGTTGCGCGGTTTCGATATGACCGCTCAGGCCTACTACGAAGCGCACGATCGCCGTGCCGCTCTCACTGCGGCGCTTCGATATGTCGGGATAATCCGGCTTGGGAATATCGCAATCGACGTGCGCTACGCTCTTTGGTGTAGCCGGTGCATTCGTTGCCGGTGCTGCGGGCGAAGGCGCAGCAGCAACGGCCGGGGCAGTGGGCTCCGGTGAGCGTGCAGCGTCTCTGGACGGCGACGGCGTGGCAGGTACATCCGGCGCACCTGGCGCACCCGGCGCAGGCGCTACGCTGCTGCGCGGCGCCTTGAGACGAGGCGGCGCGAGTTTGCTGCGTGCCGGAGGCTGCGCGGCTTGCGGCGCTGCAACCACGGCGGCCGGCGCGGGCACGGCACGCGCTACAGGTGTGATGGGTGCAGCCGTCTCCGGCTCATTCCTCAACAACATCGCAACGATGGCCGGTGCTTCGACCGTTCGCTCCACCGTCCTGTCCAGCGTTGCCGACACCCACGCGAGCAAACCCACATGAGCGGCGACCACGGCGCCCAGCGCCACGACGATCCGACGGCGCCATGCCGTATCGTTCGCGGTATATCCCGCCGTCGCCGTTGCACGTTCCAGCATCACGGTCGAGGCCTTGCATTGGCCACCTCCGCGTTTATTTTCCACCCCTGTAGCGTGTTTTAGTACTGCCGCGGGCCGCGCAGCGTCAATTCGGGAAAATCTCCCGCCAGATGTTCGTTGTCAAACGATCCTCCAATGGACTACTTTGCTTGAATGACGCGAGCTTTCGCGGCGCAGCGCTTTCACAACGGAGTACAACAATGCTGGAGACACGGTTCCGCAACACCACACCAACACGTTCCCTCGCTTTCGCTGTCGCCACGTTAGCCACTGCCGCCACGGCGTTCGCGCTCGCCGCGAGCACGGCATACGCCGCCGCCCCAATGGCCTACGTGACCAGCGAGAAGGCCGGCGTCGGCGTGATCGATCTGGATCAGATGACGCTGACAAAGACGTTTCCGGTCGGCGCCGACGGCCCACGCGGCCTGAGTCTGAATACCGACGGCACACGGCTTCTCGTGGCCAACAAGAACACCGGCGACCTGGCGGTGATCGACACGGCTTCGGGTCAGGTCGTGCAGCGTGTGAAGATCGGCAAGAACCCCGAATATGTGCGCGTGCACAATGGCTTCGCATACGTAACCTACGAGCCCGGCGAAGACGGTGGCCCACCTGCCGCCAACGCAAAGCCGGGTGCCGACGACGATGACGCCAACAAGCCGCCCGCGCAGATCGCGATCGTCGATATGAAAACCTGGCGCGTGATCCGTTCAGTGACGAGCGGCCACGAAACCGAAGGCATCGAATTCTCACGCGACGGCAACATGATGCTCGTCACCAACGAGGGCGACGACACGGTGTCCGTTTATCACGTCCGCACGGGCGCGCCGGTGAGAACCGTGAAGCTCGTCGCAGGTGGCCGTCCGCGCGGCATCCGCCTGTCTCCGGATGGCAAGGATTATGTGGTCACGCTCGAATCGCTAAGCAAGTTCGTGGTGATCGACGCGCGTACGTACCAGGTTACGAAGACTGTCGATACGAAGCTCGGGCCTTACGGGGTAGCGTTCGGGCCGGATGGCAAGCGGCTTTTTGTCGCCGCGGCGCGCGACAGGACCGTGCAGGTTTTCGACGGCCACAGCTACGAGCATCTCGCCGACGTGCCGGTGGGGCAGCGTTGCTGGCACTTCAGCTTCACGCCGGATGGCGCGAAGCTGCTGGTGGCGTGCGGGCGCTCCGACGCGGTGTATGTGCTCGACGCGCAGAGCTATCAGCCGATCAAGCAGATCGGCGAACTGCCGCTGGCCTGGGGCATCGTCACTTATCCGCATAGCGACGGCTCGATCGAATCGCATTGAGCGCGTGCAGCATGTGAGCCGATGAGCCGATGAGCCGATCACGCGTCGTCAGGCGACACGACGCGCCGATCGGCTCACACCCATAGCTACTTCCACGCGTAGCGCAACCCCACCCAGAAACCACGCGGCGCGCCCGGCCCGACGAACTGTTCGTTGATCGGGTTGGCGCCGTCGAACGTATGGTTCGCGCCGTTGAAGAAGTTCTCGCCGAGCGCGCCGAAGCTCGCGTAGCGCTTGTCGAGCAGGTTCGTGACGCTCGCGAAGACCTGCAACTGTTTGGTCACCTGGTACGAGGTATCCAGATCGATCAGCAGATAGCCGGCGATCTTGCCGTTCACGTCCTGGTTGTTTTCGTCGCCCTGTGCATAGACGCTGCCGCGCCAGGTCAGGTTGGTGCCGACGTTCCACTTCGCGGTGGCCGCATAGTCGAGTTGCAGTTTGACGGTGTTGGCCGGGATGCTGGGAATATGGTCGCCCGGCTTGACCGTGATATTGCCGTTCTGATCCGCGCTGGAGTTGCTCGGGCTGCTTTCGGTCCAGCTCGAACGGTAGGTCGCATCGACATAGCTGTAGCTGGCCGTGACCGCGAGCGGCCCGAACTGGCTGTGTCCGGACAGCTCCACGCCTTGCCGGCGCGTGCGGCCGACGTTCTGAAAGAAGCCCTGGTTGCTGGTGGCGCCATTCGTGCTGATGAATTCGATGTCGTTGTCGAGCGTCGTGCTGTAAGCGGCGGCGCTCCAGGTCGTTGCCTGGCCGATGCGTCCGCGTGCGCCGATTTCAAAGGTCTTCGAGATCACCGGCTGAAGCGACGGGTCCGACACGAAGTCGTTCGGCAGCGAGCACGGCGCGGACGGATCCGCACAGGCCAGTTCGATGGCGGTCGGCGAACGCATGCCTTCGTTGTAGGTGGCATAAGCCGTGAACGCGGAGGTCGGGTTCCAGTTGATGCCGACCGCCGGATTGAAGCGGGAAAACGTATGGTGGCCGTCCAGTTGCGGCTGCGTGCCGCTCGAATCGCCGATCGTGGCGTCCGCCCAGTTGTAGCGTCCGGCCAGCGTCAGCGTCCATTGCTTCGTGAGCGACAAAGTGTCCTGCAGATAGATGCCGTAGTTTCCGTTATGCGTTTTCGCCGCGGTTTCCTGCTCGAAATCGCCAATGCCGATCGTCGCGCGTGAAGCGGTGAACACCGCGTCCTGGGAAGATTGGGTGTACCGGGAGTTGGCAATATCCGCGGACACACCAGCGACGAACTGGTTCTCCATTCCTCCGAGCTTGCCGAGCAGCGTGAGTTGCAGGCTGGCGCCATAGCTGTCGGTCGAGACGATCGATTTTTCGTTGGTGGCCTGGGTCGTATCGACGTTGCCGTCGTCGTCCACCGAGCCGAAGTCCGAGTTGGTGTTGCTGCTCACATTGTCGTTGCGGAAGTGCCGGTAATAAACGTTGCCGCTCAGTTCTACATGGTCGTTGAAGTAATGGTCGCCCGAGAGCGTCGCGTACGCGGCGGTGTTCAGATTCTGGTCGGGATAGGTATAAGGCTGCTTCGGATTGCCGAGGAAAGATCGCGGAATGGTCTGCGTGCCGTGCAGGTCGTTGTCCGCGCCGCCCGCCGAGAACGACAGCGTCGTATCCGCGTCGGTATAGCGCAGCTTGCCGAACGCCTGCCGCACGCGGCTGGCATTCTGCTCCGCCCAGCCGTTGTCGTTCGCCATGCTGCCGGTCACGTAGTAATCCAGATTCTGACCAATGGTGCCGCCCTGTTCGATCTGGGCGGTCTTGCGGCCCCACGAGCCCACTTGCACTTCGGCCTCGCCGCCGGGGCTCGTCTTGCCGTTTTTCGTCGTGATCGCGAGCGCGCCGCCCAGCGTATTGAGCCCGTAGGTCGGATTCGAACCGGGAATCAGCTGGATCGTGTCGATCGCCTGTTGCGGCAGCAGGTCCCAGTTCACCACGTCGCCGAACGGCTCGTTCACGCGCACGCCGTCCACGAACACCGAGAGGCCTTGCGGCGTCCCGAGCAGAGGCGACGCCGTGAAGCCGCGATAGTTGAGGTTGACCTGATACGGATTGCCCTGCGCATCGGCGATATCGACGCTCGGCAGGTTCTTCGCGAAGTAGTCGGTGAGCGTGCTGCGGTGCTGCTGTTCCAGGTCCTGCGCGTGAACGGTCTGCACATTGGCGGGCACCTGAGAGAGCGGTGTGCCGATGCCGAGAAGCGGCGTGGTGCCGACCACGACGATCGGCGCGAGCTTCACCGTATCGGCGTCCGGACTCGCACCGGCCGGCGCGGCCGACGAAGCCGCCGCTGCCGGCGTGGCGGTTTCGGCCTGGGCCCACACCGGGACCGACAGGCTTGCGAGCGCGCTGCCGAAGCAGAGCGTGAGACCGGCACGCCGGCGCAAACGTGGCAAGTCCGGTAAGCGGGATGCGCGGTGCGCGCTGAGCGGCATGTTCATCGTTTTGTCTCCGGCCGGATCGACGCTATCTTCATTGGCGCTACCGCGTTGCGGCGTGCGTAGCGCTTTCTTTCTGTGTGTGCAAAGCTTCGCATACGCCGGCGCGCGAGACCCGGGAGCTTTTCCCGATATCGCGGGGAAGCGTTCCCAAACGCGCTGCAACAAACCGCTGCGGGCGACCGGTCTGAGTAGAATGCAAACGTGATGGCAAGCGATCCCTCGAACCCTTCTTCAGCGCGCCCCGTTCCGCCGCATTCGACGGTGCGGCGCGACCTTGCATGGGTGCTCGCGCTGACGGTGCTCGCCGCCGTGTTGAGCGCGAGGTTCGATTTCAGCGAGCACGCTTACCGCTGGACGCGCGGCCTCGAACGCTTCCAGCTCGACGAATTGCCGGGCACGCTGTGCGTGCTCTCCATCGGCCTCGCGTGGTTCGCATGGCGCCGGTATCGCGAGGCGCGCCGCGAGCTGATCCGTCGGTGCGCGCTGGAAGAGCAGGCCGAACGGCTGCTCGCCGAGAACCGGCGCCTCGCCAATCAGGCGTTGCAGGCGCAGGAACTGGAACGCCGCCATTTAGCGCGCGAACTGCACGACGAACTGGGCCAGTACCTGAACGCGATCTCGCTCGACGCCGCGCGCATCCGCGATCTGTCCAGCGCACGCGAGCCGGAAGTTCATCGCGTGTCGCTCGGCCTGATCCAGAGCGCGAGTCACGTCTATCGGCAGATTGGCGGCATGATCCGGCGCCTGCGGCCCATCGGGCTCGACGAGTTCGGTTTGCCGAGCGCGCTGGAGCATTGCGTCGACGGCTGGCGTGAGCGGCTGCCGGACGCCTCGTTTTCGCTGACGATCGAAGGGGACTTCACCGGGCTGAGCGACGCGCTCACCATCACGCTTTACCGGCTCGTGCAGGAAGGGCTCACCAATGTCTCGAAGTTCGCCCGCACTGCACGCGTGGAAGTGTTCATGGTGCGCGCGCCGCGCGAGGCGCGGGAGCGGCAGGACGGCAGGCTCGTCGATGAAATCGTCGTCACTATGGCCGACGACGGCCCCGGCGCCGATCTCGACAAGCCGCGCGGCGGACTCGGCCTGATCGGCATGCGCGAGCGCGTGGAAGCGCTCGGCGGCGAATTTCACGTGGCGAGCAGGCCGGAAGGCGGGTTCCTGTTCTGCGCGCGGGTGCCTGCTCACGCAGGGCTTGCCGAGCCCGTGAACTGAAGCCCGAGGCGGCTCGCCATCTGGGCGAGCTGCACGCCGTTGTCGGCGCCGAATTTTTGCCGGATTACAGACTGGTGATTGGCCACGGTCTTCTGGCTCAGCCCCAGTTTTTCGGCAATGCTCGGCAGCGTATAACCCTGCACGAGCAGACGCAGCACCTCGAATTCGCGCGCGGACAATTGCCGTCCGGGCGGCCCTTCGCTGAACGCATTGCGCAGCGCGAGCGCCTGCGAGATATCCGGGCTCAGATAACCCGCGCGCCGGGCGATGGTGCGCACTGCTTCCACCAGCACATCGGGCGCGCTCGCCTTGGTCACGTAGCCGAGGGCGCCGGCATCGAGCGCGCGGCGCACGAAAATCGCCTCCTCGTGCACGCTGAAGATCAGCACGCGCGCGTCCGGCTCGCGCGCGAGCATACGTCGCATTGCTTCGATGCCGCTGGCGCCCGGCAACGAGACATCCATCACCACCACGTCCGGCCGCAGCGCGCAGAAACGCTGATAGGCCTGGGCGGCGTCGGCGGCCTCGCCGCACACATGCACGTCGGCATTCAGTTCGAGCAGTCGCCGGTAACCCTCGCGCACCACCGCGTGATCGTCGACGAGCAGGACGGAAATGTCTCCGGCTGTCATGGTCAGCCTCCAGTGCCGCCGTGGCCGCAGGTATCGCCGCTCGCCGCAGTGGACAAAGCGGATGCCAGCTTGCGCGAGTTGGTGTCGTTGCGAAACAGGATCGGCTGCTCGCGCGCTTCGCCTGCGGCGGCCGCACGCCGTGCCATGTTCACCACGCTCACCACGGTGTCGTGCGCGGGCGACTTGTCGCAGACCGGGTCGGCGTTGGCCGCGTCGCCGGTGAGCAGATAGGCCTGGCAGCGACAGCCGCCGAGGTCCCGTTCTTTCTCGTCACAGCTACGGCAGGGCTCTTTCATCCATGCGAGGCCGCGGAAGCGGTTGAACGCGTCGCTTTCGTACCAGATTTCGCGCAGCGGCGTCTCTTTCACGTTCGGCAGCACGAGTCCCGGCAGACTGCGGGCGGCGTGACAGGGCAGCGCCGCGCCGTCCGGAGCGACGCCGAGAAACACCGCGCCCCAGCCGTTCATGCAGCGCTTCGGGCGTCGCTCGAAGTAGTCCGGCACCACGAAGAAGATCTTGCAGCGCTCACCCTGCGTGCGGCGATAACGCTCGACTACCGCTTCGGCTTCCTCCAGCTGTTCGCGTGTCGGCATCAGTTGAGCTTCGTTCTGATGCGCCCAGCCGTAGTACTGCGTGTTGGCGAGCTCCAGGTATTCGGCTCCCATTGCGAGCGCCATGTCGATGATTTTGTCGACGTGCGGCAGGTTGTAGCGGTGCAGCACGCAGTTGAGCACCATCGGAAAGCCGTGCCGTTTGATCGATGCGGCAACGCGTTGTTTCAGATCGAAGGTGCGCGTACTGCTCAGGAAGTCGTTCAGTTCCTGCGTCGAATCCTGGAACGACAGCTGGATGTGGTCGAGGCCGGCGGCCTTCAGATCGCCGAGGCGCCTGTCGGTGAGACCGACACCGGAGGTGATCAGATTCGTATAGAAGCCGAGCTTGCGCGCCTCGCCGACCAGCACTTCCAGATCGTCGCGCACGAGCGGTTCGCCGCCTGAAAACCCCAGTTGCGCGGCACCGAGCGCGCGCGCCTCGCGCAGCACGCCGATCCATTGTTCGGTGCTGAGCTCGCGGCTGTGATCCGTATAGTCGACCGGGTTGTAGCAGAACGCGCAGTGCAGGGGGCAGCGATAAGTCAGCTCGGCGAGCAGCCAGAGCGGCGGTGCCACGCCGTCCGGAGTCGCTTGCGGCTGTGCCGCGCCGCCAGGTTGTGAAAGGTCCGTCATCGCGCTACTCCAGCCAGCCGCGCAACTGCGCGTCGGCAACGAACGCCCGCACGTCGGGACCGAGCCCGGTCGTGCTGAACGCCTGCTCCAGGTCGGCGATCAGGGTGTTCATATCGCGCGTGCCGTCGCAACGTTTGAGAATTTCCGCCGCGCTCTGATTGAGCTTCACCATCCCTTCCGGGTAGAGCAGGACGTGAGCGTTCTGAGCGGGCTCCCATTGCAGACGAAACAGTTTGCTGATCGTCGGACGATCGGCGGTTTGCGTGGCGCCGCCGGCGCGTGGCAGATCGTTCATTGCGGGAAGGCCTTTTCGATCGAATCCAGCATGGTCCACAGAATGTCGAGCTTGAATTGCAGGATCTCGAGCGCGCGTTCCTGCTGTTCGCGCCGCGTGAAATGATCGAGCGTGACGGCGAGCCCGTGCTCCACGTCGCGTTGTGCAAGCGAAATGCGCGAGCGGAAATACGCGAGACCCGAAGACTCGATCCACGGATAATGTTCCGGCCAGCTCGCGAGCCGGTCGCGATGAACCTGCGGCGCGAACATTTCCGTGAGCGACGAGCAGACCGATTCCTGCCACGGCGCGCGGCGCGCAAAATTCACATAGGCGTCGACGGCGAAGCGCACGCCGGGCGCCACCTGTTTCAGCGACCACAGATCGTCACGCGACAGCCCGACCGCGTCGCCCAGCCGCGCCCATGTTTCGATGCCGCCTTCCTCGTCGCCGCAACCGTCGTGGTCGAGAATGCGCAGCACCCAGCGGCGGCGTGTTTCGCGATCCGGGCAATTCGACAGCACGGCCGCATCCTTCAGCGGAATATTGATCTGATAATAGAAGCGATTGGCGACCCAGCCGCGAATCTGTTCGCGGGAGCAACCGCCGCTATTCATCTTCACATTGAACGGATGATGAATGTGATACGCGGCGCCTTTCGCGCGCAACTGTGCTTCGAATTCTTCACGGGTCCAGGCCGGGCGCTCGTCGCCTCCGTTCGTTTGCGCGTTCTGGCGCGGCGCCGTGCCCAAGGTATCTTTCGCGTTCATGCTGTCTCCGTTTTGCACTTCATGACTACGCTTGCAGACTGACGCTTGATTTCCCGCTTCAGTCCGATTTCATCGCTTCATGTCAGATCTCGAACGTCATTCCGTCATACGCCACTTCAATGCCGTGCTCGGTCAGGATGCGGCGCTCGGGGCCGTCCTCCACGAGAATCGGGTTGGTGTTGTTGATGTGAATGAGCACCTTGCGAGCATTGTGCGCGCCGAGCGAGTCCAGCACCTCGATCATGCCGCCGGGGCCGGACTGCTGCAGATGGCCCATGTCGGCCGCAGTCTTCTTCGAAAGTTCCAGGCGGATCATTTCATCGGCGGTCCACAGCGTGCCGTCGACGAGCAGCAGATCGGCCTCGCGCATCGCCGCGAGTACGTGCGCTTCGATCGCGCCGAGTCCGGGCGCATAGAACACGCGCTTGCCGGTCTGCCGGTTCGTGATGACGAGTCCGATGTTGTCGCCGCGCTCGGGTGCGTTGCGGTGCGGCGAATAGGGCGGCGCCTTGCTCGACAGCGGCAGCGCGTCGATCTGCACGCCGCCGAGCGCATCTATCGCTAACGGCGCGCCGTCGAGCGCGATACGCCGATGCTCGACGCCGCAATAGTGCGAGAGGATCGGCGCAACCGGAAAACCGCTGCACAGGTCCTGCCATACCGCATTAGTCGCATAGAGCGGCAGCGGCGTGTCGCGTTCGCGCAGCATCAGCAGGCCGGTCACGTGATCGATCTGCGCGTCGATGACCAGCACCGCGGCAATGCCGCTGTCGCGCGCGCGGCGGGCCGGCTGCAATTCCGGATTGGCGGCGATCTGTGCGAGCAGATCGGGCGATGCGTTGACGAGCAGCCAGTCCTCGCCATTCGCGCTCACCGCGATCGACGATTGCGTGCGGCGCGTCGCCTTGATCGTGCCGCGCCGCACGCCGTCGCAATTGCGGCAATTGCAGTTCCATTGCGGGAAACCGCCGCCCGCCGATGAGCCGAGTACCTTGATTTTCATGCCGCGCGGCGCAGAACGCGCCCCTCGTCGTGAGCGGTGGGGAGGAACATCATCGCGAGCGCTGCGGCCACGCGTTCGTGCAGCTTCGGGTCGCTCGCCAGATGACCGGCGCGCACGTATTCGACGCGTGCCGCGGAAACGGCGCGCGCGAGGCGTCGCAGATTGTCCGGCGGGCACACCGGATCACGCGAGCCATGCACGGCGGCGAGCGGCACGCCGGCTGCGGCGGCGCCGCGCGCGAGCGAGAGCAGACGGGTTTCGCCGAGCCAGCAGCGATGCATGAGGTAGTGAGCCTGAATCCGGTACTTGCCGATCAGCTTGCGCGTGTCTTGACGCGAACTTCTTGTGGGCGAGCGTGAGCGGCGTGAGGTGGCACTGGCGAGCACGGCATTTTCATAGCCGCGCCAGGCGAGAGCGAGTGCATGCTGTTGCGCCTGGTTCGCGTTTGCGCCGCGTTGCAACCGGGCATGACAGCGTGCCAGCAACGCTGCGGGCCGGTCGCACTGCGCGGCCGCACACAACTGCGACCATGCGCGCGGCGCGCGCTTGCGCGCCGTGACGAACAGCCCGCGAACCTCGCGCGAGGAAGTGAGAAACAGGCCACGCATCACCACGCCCGTCACGGACTGCGGATGCCGGCCGGCATATGCAAGCGCGAGCGCGGCACCCCACGAGCCGCCGAGCACGCCCCAACGTTCGACGCCGAGCCGGACACGGATCGCTTCGATATCTTCGATCAGCCGGTCGGTGCGGTTATGGCGCACACTGCCGTGCGGCGTCGAGGCGCCGGTGCCGCGCTGGTCGATCAGCACGACCCTGAAGCGCGTCAGATCGAAAAGCCCCAGTGCACCGGGCTGGCTGCCGCTGCCCGGACCACCGTGCAGCACGACCACCGGCACGCCGTCAGCCGCACCGGCGACGCTGAACGACACGCGATGCCCGTCGCGCGTACGCAGCGCGTCCACCGTCAACGGCGCTTGTGGCGACGCCTGCCGTGCCCCCGGCCTTGACCCGGACTTCGAAGCGTGCCGCATCATGGCAGCATCCTCGCCAGCAGATTGTCACGGTCGATCAACTGATGCTTGAGCGCGCCCGCCACGTGCAGCGCGATCAATGCGATCAGCGCATAGCCGATCGCCTGATGAAGGCCGAAGAAGAGTTCGCGCAAACCCGCGTCGTCCCAGCCCCACTTCGGCAGCGGCACGCCCCAGAAGCGCGTCCCGTAGCGGTTGAACGACGAACCGAGATAGCCGCATACCGGCATCGCGACCATTGCCACGTATAAAAGGCCCTGCGTAGTGCGCGCGGCGGCGCGTTGCCACGGTCGCATCGGCGGCAAGGGCGGCCGGTTGAAGGCCGCACGCGCCATGATGCGCAGAAGCACCAGCAGGAAAACCGTCAGTCCGACCGACTTGTGAAGGTTGAGCAGCGCCGCCTTGAGCGGCAGCCCCTTCGGCAGTCCGACCATATAAAGTCCGAGCGCGAGCAGGCCGATGATGCAAAGAGCAATCAGCCAGTGCAGCGCGATCATTACGCCGGCATAGCGCGGCGCGGGCGCTTCGGCGCCCGGCGTCAGGTGGGAAGAATGCGCCATCGTCATGCTGTCTCCTTCGTTATCCGGTGTTTCTGTCGAACACCGTTTGACGGGCTGTTTTGCGGGCCATCGGCTCCGGTGGCTAACTCACGACCAGTATTTCCCCGCGTCCGTCGACCGCGAGATCGCCCGCGTGGCGCGTCGGCAAACTCGCCGCGCGCCACTGCGAAAAAGGCGCGATTTCCGTGGCGAGACTGCGCACGAGGAGCGCCCAGAACACGTCGAAACCGCGGCCGCCTTCGGTGAACGTCGGCGGCAAGTGCGCCGGCTGCTGCGCGAGCAGCAGCGTGCCACGCCTCATACCGTACGCATAATGCGCGCCCAGTTGACCGGCAATACCGACTGTGCCCGCCACCAGTCGCGACGCGGCAAAATCGCCCGCATTGCCGCCGACCAGCACGAGGCCGCGGCGCATGCGATCGGCAAGCCGTGCGCCCGCGTTGCCATGAATCGTCAGCGTGCCGCCCGTCATGCCCTCCATGTCGCCTGCGAGCGCGCCGGCGGCGAAATCGCCGCTATGGCCGGTCACCGTCAGGCGGCCGCCGCGCATTTCGCATGCGGTGAAATGGCCCGCGTCGCCTTCAATGTGCAGCCTGCCGCCCGCCATCTGGAAACCGCTGTAGTCGCCGGTCGAACCGTGAACGACGAGGTGCCCGTCCGTCATCCGTGCACCGATGCGGTCGAGCCACGGCTCTGCGTTTTCGACCACCAGGGTGGCGCCGGCGTGAGGCGCTTCGGGGACATCGGCGGCTTCATGGCGTGACACGTCGAATATATCGCCCACGATACACCTGTCATTGCCCGCGGGCAGGACCATGCCCTCGATGTCCGCCACGCTCATCGCCGCGAGCGGCATCGGCAGCAGGGAGGAAGCGTCGACGCGGAAACCCGGCGGCGTTTTCACGCGCAGCGTTGTGCGTTGACTCATGCGCGGCTCCCGTCGAGGCCGGCTGCGAGGCTATGGAGATAGAAGTGGTAAGGCCCGAGCTTGCCGCCGTAGTTGCCCGCCGAAATCCGCAGCAGGCCGGCCGCGCGTCCTGATTCGGCGGCCGCGCCGATACCCGCCGTCATCGCGGCGCCCACGTCCGTATCCGTGAGCCCGTCGATCACGATTTCGAGCACACAGCCGACTTCCGCGCCCAGTTCGCTGCGCGCCGAGAGACCCGTGAGGGTGGGACAGAACGCGTCGTTGGTAGATGCGCTCGCGCCTTTGTATTTCGAGCCGACTTTCGAACCCGAGCGCACGACGCCGCCCGGGAACGGCATGATGACGTTCGGCAGCCTGCGCATGGCGGCGACCGCGGCCTCGGCGGCGGCCAGCGCGGCGTCGATATCGCGCGCCAGCAGAATCAGGTTGCCGCCGCCCACGGCTTTGACAGTGAGCGCCGTGTCTTCGCAGACGAACTCGCCGTCCATCACCGGCACGCGCCAGTAACGCGTGTCGCCGAGCATCTTCGAGATCTGCCAGCCGTCGCCGAAAAAGCGCAGAGCGCTGCCGAGCGGCGCCCGGTCGGACAGCGGCGCGCGGCTCGTTCCGGCGTCGATGCCGCCATACACGGCGGTGGTCGGGCAGGTGAGCACGCATTGCCCGACGCGCCGTTCGATCTGTTTGGCCAGTTCCTTCGACGAGACCGCGAACAGCAGCACCGTCACGCCTGGCCGGCCATCAGGCGTTTGCCCGGCCGGCAGCATGCGTTCGACGCCCGCTTCGCAGCCGCAGCCGATCACAGAGGTGGCGAAACCCGTCAGCGAGTTGGCGGCGTGCATCGCCCAGGCCGGCGTATGGGCGGTGATGACGAGCCGCGTCGCCTTCATCGGAAAGGCTTCCGCGAAGGTGGCGTCGATCGTGGTGCCGTTGATCTGCAGGGTCGCCGGTTCGCTCATGGTGTGCGCTTCATCTTTGCTCAGCCGTTCGAGAGACATTCGACCGGCAGCAGTCTGCCGCCGCGGCAGCAGTGGCAGATCTCGTCGTCGCCGATGGCGGCATGCGCGAAGTTGTTCGCCAGATTGGCGTCGCTGTAGGCGCGCAACGTCTTCTCGATGCCCCGGTCGAAGTCGGGCGAAACGAAATGGATGCCGCCCGTGGGCGTGGCGACGAGCGTGCCGTCGCGCGCGACCAGTTCGCCGTCCTTGAACACATACGCGGGCGACGTAAACATCCGCTCGCGGTCCGCGTCGTCGCGATAGACGGCAATGTCCGCCGCCGCGCCGACGCCCAGATGGCCCCGGTCGCGCAACCCGAGCAGGCGTGCCGGGCCGGCGCGCGTGATGATGGCGATTTCGTACAGCGAGAACTCGCGTTGCAACTGCGGCAACGCGCTCGCCACCTGTGCGTCGGCATTGAGCTTCGCGAGTTGCTCGTCGCGAAACGATTTGTCCATCAGCAGGCGGATCAGATGCGGATAGCTCGTGAATGGGCCGCCGTTCGGATGATCGGTGGTCATCGCGACGCGCCACGGGTCGTCGATCAGCAGAAAGATCTCGAGGCCGATGATCCACTGCAACGCATTCACATAGCTCTGCTCGCGATAGCGGAACGGCACCACGCCGCAGCCCGCGTCGCATTCGATATCGCCGATCACCCATTTGTGCGGACGCGCGAGCGGCGTGTTGCGGAACTGCATCATGGTGTCACCCGATGCGGTGACGGTCTGCCCGAAGATGATCTGTCCGACGTCGATCGACACGTTCGGCCGTGCGTTCACCGCTTCCGCGATCTGCCGCGCGCCCGACGAAAACTTTTGCGGACCCTCGGTGCCGTAGCTATGAAACTGGATATGCGTGAGATGGATCGGCAGGCCGCCGGCGGCATCCATCGTGGCGATCGTCGAATCGATGTTGCCGGGCACGCCGAGATTGCTCGCATGCACATGCAGCGGATGCGGCACGCGCAACTCGGTCAACGCGCGCGAGAGGGTGTGCAGCACCTCGCGCGGCGTGATGCCGTAATGCACGTGCGGCTCGTCCACGTTCAGCGAGCGCTGGTTGAACTTGAACGCGGAGATGCCGCCCGGATTGACAACCTTCACGCCGAGCGCCTTGCTCGCATGAATCGTCCAGCCGATGTAGTCGCGCAGCCGCTCGAAGTCGTCGCGCGCGGCGAGCATCTGGAGGAACAGCTCGTCGTTGCCGAGCATCACATACGCGCCGTGATCGATGATCGGCGTGTCGCCCATTTCGAGGTGCGTGTGGCGCGCGTTGGACGGCATCATGGCCGGCTCGAACGCGGCCGTGTAGCCCATTTCGGCGTAGCGGTAGCCGGTTGCGAGCGTGCCGGGCGTGCAGACGCCGCACGACGGCAGCCGCAGGTAGCGGCCGTTCGCGTCCTGCACCGATTCATAGGCGGCGTCCCGCACACGGTCGTCGCGATGATCCTCGGGCAGCAGCAGGCGCGAAAGATTGGTCTTGCCGCCGCCGATATGCGAGTGCATGTCGATGCCGCCTGCCATCACGATCATGCCGGTGGCGTCGTATTCGTGGTCGGCCGGCGTGGCGGCGGGCACCTCGACAATGCGGCCGTCGCGGATCGCCAGGTCGCGGCGCTCGCCGTTCACGCCGTGGGTGGGATCGAAGAGCGTGCCGCCCTTGAGCCGGATCAGACTCATGGCTGCACCTGTGCGGCGGGTTGGGCGTGGAGCCGCTCAGCCAGTTGCGATGCGATCGCCGCCACTGACGGCAGTGCCGCCCCGCGTGCGGCAGCGAGCGGCAGCACGACCGAGCCGTCGACGCGAAACAGATGGCCGCCGCTGTCGATACCAGGCGTGGCGACGGGAATGAAGACCGTGGCGCCGCCGCGCGATTTCGCGGCTTGCGCTAAAGCGGGATGGCCGAGCACGATCGCCGGTACGTCTTCGGCGAGCGCTTGCGGCCAGGCCGGCGGCGCGAAGCTGGCGACCCACAGCAGGGCATCGATCTCGCCCTCGGCGAGCAATCTGGCCGTGCGATACCGATACGGATCGTAGTCGAGCGGCGCCGTGCCGGCGATGCGTGCGGGCGTGGAGACACGAGTACGAAGCGGCAGACCCGAGAGCCAGGTCACGGTCTGATTGACGGTCAGTGCGCCATCGTCGCCGCCGAGCGCGAGACAGCCGGCGCGGACGGTGCGGTTGGCCGCCTTGACGATCCGGTTCAATGCTTCGATCAGCAGCGCGGCATGCGGGCCGGGCAGCGCCGCAGGTTCGTAGACGAGCACGGTGTAGTGCGCGGCGGCGATGCGGGCCTGTAGTTCGGCAAGCGCTTCTGCCGCACCTGTGCCGTCGTCCTGCAATGCGCCGGGCTCACGGCCTTCGCTAAGCGCGGACCAGAGCGCGAGCGTGTCGAAAGGATCGGCGTCCGGCAGGAGCGCTTCGATTCGCGTATTCGCGAGGCCGCTCGCCGCCGGGTCGGGTGCGCAGCCGACGAACACCAGCTCGCGCTGCTGCTGCGTGCCTTCCAGCGTACGCGCGAAGAAACGCGGATAACGCTGCGAAGGCCGGCAGCCGAAAAACACCAGCAGGTCCGCACGTGAACGCACTTCGGAAAGCGTCGTGAAGAACGACCCGCGATCCTGCAACGGCAGCGTGGCCGCGCTCATCGCATCGCCGTGCAGATGATCGAGAATGGCGCCGCAGCCCGCGGCGAGCGTGTACAGCGCGCGGGTGCCGGCAACGTCCGTGGTCAGCGCGCCGAACAGCGGGCGGCGGGCCGAGGAAAGTATCCGCGCCGCGCTCGCCAGTGCGGTGTCGAGATCCGCGTCGTGTCCGTCGACGCTGTTGCCGCACTGCGCATCCGCGCTGCCATAGCATGCGAGCGCTTGCGCGAGGCGCGGGCATTCGGTATCGGGCACCGCGAGCGTGGCGTCTTCGCGCGACTCGACGACGAGGTCATCGCACAGCAGCGGGCAGAACGGGCAGATCCAATCGCGCGTAACCGGCGAGGCGGGCGCGCTGTTCGCGGCCGACGGGCTCGTGGACGATGGATCGATGGACGAGAGGTGCATGGCCGCACTTTTAGCAAGCTCCATGCCGATCCGGATGCATGGCGATGGTGCGGGTGTGCGGCGAATGGTGCGCCGCTCATGTGGCGCTGCGCTTAAAGGGATCGATACGGCCGCCGTTTGCGCGATGCGCCGCCTCTGCCCAGCCGAATCGGCGGCACGCCTGCCGGCTGCGCCGCACAGGTTGTGTGTCAATCTGGAGCAGAGTGTCACGAACTGCCACATCAGCTTGCCGTTCGTTTACATCCACACCCTCTTCGACGTTTGGCATGGAATTTGTATGGCTCGCCTATGTGGATTCGATGAGCGGCGCGCCGATCTGCCGATCATGCAGCGCGGACGCCACGAGCCACGCGGATGCGCCGCTGCGGGCCGCTGCCGCAACATCGTCGCGATGGCGAATGCCGCCCGCTCCGATCACGGCGGTATGCGCGGGAGCCGTGGCACGAATGCGTTCGATGGTGGCGAGATCGGGCCCGTCATAGCTGCCCACCTGATCGAGCGTCATCGCGATCACGCTTCGAGGCCACCATGCGGAGGTGCGCTCGAATGCGGTGGCGGTGACCAGTTGGCCGGCGCGGTGGTCGAGCGAAAGGATCGGCGAGAGACCGGCGGCTTCGGCGGTGCGCAGCGCGTCGATGTCGCGCAGCGACTCGGTGCCGAATACGGGCACGAGGCTCGCGAGATCGTGCGGAGCGTGCGGATCATACGGAGTGGGTTGGCTGCTGCTGTTGCGCTTGCAGGCTGCCTCGATACGTTCGAACAGCGCATGCATCGCGGTGTAGTCGGCATAGCCCGCGTCGAGCCAGATGACCGTGCCGGGCAGGGCGGCACGCAGTGCAGCGAGCGTCTCGACATGAGCGCCTTGCTGAAGGATCGCGCCGAGGTCGGCGATATAGAGCGTTCGTGCGCCGCTTGCCGCAAGCAGCGCACGGGCGATGTGAAGCGGCTCGCTGCCGGCGGCGAGCAACGAGCGGATGGGCCGATAGGCCGTCCGTTCGCCGCGCACCGCGCGCACTACGTGGCCGTCGAGCAGATCGAGAACCGGTATCACCTGCATAGGGGCGCGTTCCTTTGACCAAGATCTTTGTCTACGAGTACCTCACCGGCGGCGGCATCGACCCGGCGCATGCCGGCGCGGCGAGTCTCGCCGACCTGAGCGCGCTGATCGTCGAAGGCCGGGTGATGCGCGACGCGCTGGTGAGCGAGCTGCGTGAACTCGACGGCGTGGACGTGAGCTTCGCGAGTTCGCGCTTCGAAACCGTCGACCCGGCGCTTGCTCATTGTAGGGCCGCGCAAGGCGAGTCGATGACGGCTTTCGTCGCTCGCGTGGCGCGCGAGCACGATTACGCGTGGGTCATCGCGCCGGAATGCGACGGCTTGCTGCTGCAACTGTACGACGCGGTGGGCGCGGCGCGCTGGCTCGGCTGCGCAAAGGAAGCGATCCGTGTGGCGTCGAGCAAGAGCGCGACGGCGGCGTTGCTCGCGGCGCAGGGTGTCGCCACCACGCCCGCGATCGAACCCGGACAATCCGATGTGCAGCGCGGCGAGCGTTGGGTCGTGAAACCGGACGACGGCGCGGGCGGCCTCGATACCTTCGTGTTCGACAGCTTCGCCGACGCGTGCGCCGAATACGACGCGCGCGCGGCGGCCGCGCGCAATCCCGTGCTGCAAGCCTGGGTCGACGGCGAGCCGCTCAGTCTTTCGCTGATCTGCCGTGCCGACGGTGTGGAACTCATCAGCATCAACCGGCAGCAAATCAGCTTGAGCGCGAACGACACGTCGCAACGGCAACCGCGCATCGTCGAATTCGACGGCGTGACGGTCAATCAGATCGACCTGGCCGGCGATCAGGGCCGCCTGCTCGGCGCGCTCGCACAGCGCGTCGCGAAGGCGATGCCGGGCTTGCGTGGCTTCGTCGGCATCGACGTGGTGTGGCATCCGCAGCGCGGGCCGGTCGTGATCGAGGTCAATCCGCGTTTGACCGTGGCGTATGCGGGTCTGTCCGCGGGTGCGCGCGGCGGCGATCTCGCGCGCACCCTGCTCGCGGCGCACGGGGTGCGCGTCGGGCGATCCGGGCCGGCGGCGCGCAGCCGTGGCGCACAGTCCGCCTGTGGGGCCCGGCCATGAGCACCGCGCATGTCACGCATGCAAGTTCCGCGACGCTGGATAGCGGGCCGGTGTTCGGCTGGGACGTGGGCGGCGCGCATGTGAAGGTATCGATGGCCGATGCCAGCGGCGTCGTGCTCGATATCGCGCAATGGGCGTGTCCGTTGTGGCAGGGGCTCGACCATCTGGAGCGCACCATCGACCTCGTCTTCGAGCGCTGGCCGCTCGCGCACACTGGCGCCGCGCAACACGCGGTGACGATGACCGGCGAGATGGTCGACCTGTTCGAGGACCGCGCGCAGGGCGTGCGGGCGATCGCCGCCGCGCTGGCAGAGCGGCTCGGGCCGCGGCTCTGCTTCTACGCCGGCGACGCCGGCTGGCTCACGGCGCAGGCCTGCGCGGCCGGCTGGCGCAGCGTCGCCTCGGCGAACTGGCTGGCGACCGCGCGCTGGGTGGCGACGCGCGTGCCCGATGCGCTGCTCATCGACATCGGCAGCACGACCACCGACATCATTCCGCTCGCGGGCGGCCGTGTCGTCGCGCGCGCCGCGACCGACGCCGGGCGGCTCGCCACGGGCGAGCTCGTGTATCAGGGGGTGGTGCGCACGCCGTTGTGCGGTGTCGCGCAGCGCATCGAATTCGCCGGGACGGCCGTCAACGTGATGAACGAATGGTTCGCGACCACGGCGGACGTCTACCGGCTCACGGGTGAACTGGCGCCGCAGTACGACCTGTATCCGTGCGCCGACCAGGGGCCGAAGACGGAAAACGCAAGCCGCACGCGGCTCGCGCGGATGATCGGCCGCGATGCTCATGAAACGGATCCCGCCGAATGGCGCCGGTTCGCGCTGCGCTGGCGTGAACTGCAACTGCGAGAAATCGGCGTCAATCTGGCGCGGGTGACGGCGGCGCACCCTGAACTCGCCACCGCCCCGCTGGTGGGTGCGGGCTGCGGACGGTTTCTCGCGGCGGCGCTCGCGCGTGAAGAGGCGCGCGGGTATATCGATTTCGGTACGCTGGCGAGTGTGCCGGCGAGCCGGTCGGACTGGGCTGCGACGTGCGCGCCGAGTGTGGCGGTGGCATTGCTGGCGGCAGCGCGCGGCGGCGAAGCCGCTGATGAAAACCGTAGCGCGGCATCGCGGGCGGCTTGACGCGAACGGTGCGGTGCAGCGCAGGTTTGCGTGCGAAGCGGCAAGAGCGGCTGCTGGACGCGACGGAACTTGTAGTCGGACAATCGGCAAGCCAATGCAGTTAATCGGAAACGAGGACAACGGTCATGTGGGTGGTCAAGATCGGGGGCAGCCTGAGTCACGAGCCGACGCTGCGCCACTGGCTCACCGAGCTATGCGAAGTGGGGGGTGGGCGCGTCGTCATCGTGCCCGGCGGGGGCGATTTCGCGGACAAGGTGCGGCAATACCAGAGCGAGTGGCGCTTCGACGATCTCGCCGCGCACAACATGTGTCTGCTCGCCATGACGCAATACGCGATTCTGATGCAAGGGGTCTTGCCTGAACTCGTGCTCGCCTCGAGCGAGGCGAAGATCCGCCGCGCGCTGCGCGACGGCCATGTCGCCGTGTGGGTGCCGACCGCGCTGATGCGTGACACGCCGGACGCGATGAGCAACTGGGACACCACCTCCGACAGTCTCGCCGCGTGGCTCTCCACCATGCTCAACGCCGAGCGGCTGATCGTGGTGAAGTCATGCCCGATCGCCGAGGACGAGCGGCTCGAAACGCTGGCTGCCTCGGGCGTGGTCGACCGGTGTTTCGTCGACTATGTGAACGAGGCCAATTACGTGGTCGAACTGTTCAACAAGGACAATGTGGCGTTGATGCGCGACCGGCTGCTGAATACGCCGGTCAGCTAGCGATTTGGCGTTCTGGAGCGCGCGTTGCGTGTCGCCGCTTATGCGGCGACACGCGCAATGACACGCGTGGCAAGCATCAAAAACGCGCCGTACCCGAAGCTCGCGTGTCCGCCGCCGCGACCGCGCCGCTGACCTCGCCCGACGGACGGTGCAGCGCGGCGGCCCATTGCGCGACGCGCTGCGGATCGAGCCGCGAGCGCCTGCCATCCACACATAGCGCGGTGCGAAAACCCGCCACGTCCGGCGCGAGCGCACGGATCTGCTCGAACTGCGCCCAGCCGAGCGAGCCGGCAATGCCGCTCATGGCGCCGCGCTCGCGTGTGATCCGCAACCACTGGGCGAGCGTGTCGCTATCCACATGGTCGAACAGCGTGCTGCCGTCCTTGCCGGCGGTGTCGAACATCACGCCCACGAAGTCGAGCGTGGCCGCGTAGGCAACCAGTTCGCCGTCCATGCCGCCGTCGCATAGCAGCACCGGCACGACCGCCGCCGGCAGGTTGGCCAGTTGTTCGAGGCAGCGCCGTGCGGCCGGTCCGGGCGTCACGCCCACTTTTACATAATCGATGCCCGCGTCGCTCACTTCGATAACGCGTGTCGTGATCTCGTCGAGCGCATCCGCCGGCACGTCGCCGATCGTCGCGCTGATCGGCTTGACCGGGTAATGGGCGCGCAGCCGGCGCGCGATCTGCGTGATGTCGCCGATCGACAAACCGCCGAGCGCACCCGCGTTCGGCTCCTTCAGGTCGATCAGTTCGGCGCCGGCCTGGGCGGCGTCGAACGCCTCCTCGTCCGAGCGGACGCTCGCGAGCAATGCGGTCATCGATATTCTCCGGAAGACGGGAAAAACTAGTGGGACACGAGTTCGGCGGCCGGGCCGCCGGACGCGGCGAGATTCTCGCGGTGCCGCGCGATCGCGGCGGTGAGCCAGTGCCAGGCGGTGAGTTCGGCCTCGCCCGCGGTTTTGTCGATGGCGATCTGCAGGTAGGCCATTTCCCGGTCCACCTTGTCGGCAGGCAGCATGAAAAGCCGGCTGACGAGAATCGCGCCTTCCACCACGGCCGCCTGGGCGCGGTTAAAGCCGCCGAACGGCGCATGGTTTTCGCGGTGCACGCATTTCATGCGCAGCACCGGACGCTCCTTGTCGTCGCGCAGGTCGTCGAGTTCGAGTTCCGCATGCGCGAGCGATTCGGCGAGCCTGACGCTCGCCACGCGGCTCGCCGCGAGCGTGGGCCAATCGGTTGCGCAATGCGTGACGCAGCCGGCAAAGATACGAACGTCCGTGGTGAAGTTCAGCACCGCTGCGCGCGACGCCACGATATTGTCGAGCGTCACGGACGGACGAAAAGGCGAGAGGATGACGAAGTCGCCCTCGTAACGGGCTCCCATCGGCGCGATATGAGGACGGCCATCGCACGCTGCCGTGGTGACGATCGTTTCGTGGATCATGGCTGGGAACGCGTGTCCTGGCAGCGCCGAAAGGCCGGCCGTCTAGCTAGGGATTACACAGCAAATCCGCAGAAGGGCCGCGTCTCGCGGCCCGTGCGGGCTTAACGCGTAGCGATATACATCGTGATTTCGAAACCAAAACGCATATCGGTGTAGCTCGGAGTGGTCCATTGCATACGTGTTTCCTCCAGGTATTGATACAGCGTTGCGCCGTCGGCCCGGCGTGATGCCGGACTTCATTGGCGTTGGTTACTACGCAAGCTCCATGCCGGATGTTCGACGACACGGCGTGGGCAGCGCACCGGCGCGCCGCAATACAGCGTTCGCCGAATTGCGTCGGCGCGGCCACCGGGCGCGCGGCACGATGCGGTTGCACCGCGCACTGTTCCGGGAATGCAGCAAAGTGTTCCATGACGGGCAAAGGCTACCGCTTCTGTCACGCAATGCTTGCAATTCCTATGCGAATCATTCTCTACCGATCGCAAGCGCATGTGTTGAGAATTTCGCTTCGTGGCCCGCGTTTTCGCGATCCGCGTTTTCGGTGATCGATAACGGATCGGTTAAGTCTGCCAAATAAAATCGTGAATTCTCAATGACTGCGTTCATGCCTACAGTGCACACAAGCGCTTCGTTCTTCCGGCAGCGCGCCTGTTCACTCTCGAGGATACGTCATGAACGATTTCAGTCAACCGGTGATCGATTCCATACACAAGCCGCGCGACGCGGCGAACCCTCGCGAACGGTACGCCGCGGGCGTGATGAAGTATCGCGAGATGGGCTACTGGCAGCCCGATTACGCGCCGAAAGATACCGACGTCATAGCGCTTTTTCGCATCACGCCGCAGCCCGGCGTCGATCCGGAGGAGGCGGCGGCGGCCGTGGCCGGCGAATCGTCGACGGCAACCTGGACCGTGGTGTGGACCGACCGGCTGACCGCGTGCGACATTTACCGCGCAAAAGCCTATCGCGTTGATCCGGTGCCGGCCTCGAACGCCGCCGAACCGCAGTATTTCGCGTACATCGCCTATGAACTGGATCTGTTCGAAGAAGGCTCGGTCGCCAACCTGACGGCGTCGATCATCGGCAACGTGTTCGGCTTCAAACCGCTCAAGGCGCTGCGTCTCGAAGACATGCGCATACCTGTTGCTTATCTGAAGACCTTTCAGGGGCCGCCGACCGGAATCGTCGTCGAGCGCGAACGGCTCGACAAGTACGGACGGCCGCTGCTCGGCGCGACCGTCAAGCCCAAACTGGGTTTGTCGGGCAAGAACTATGGCCGCGTCGTGTATGAAGGATTGCGCGGCGGTCTGGATTTTCTGAAGGACGACGAGAACATCAATTCGCAGGCGTTCATGCACTGGCGCGACCGTTTTCTGTTTGCGATGGAAGCGGTGAATCGCGCGCAGGCGGAGACGGGCGAGGTCAAGGGCCACTACCTGAACGTGACGGCCGGCACGATGGAGGACATGTATGAGCGCGCCGAATTCGCCAAGGAACTGGGTTCATGCATCGTGATGATCGATCTGGTGATCGGCTGGACCGCGATTCAGTCGATGGCGCGCTGGGCGCGCAGGAACGACATGATCCTGCACCTGCATCGCGCGGGGCACAGCACCTATACGCGGCAGCGCAACCACGGCATTTCGTTTCGCGTGATCGCGAAGTGGCTGCGCATGGCGGGCGTCGATCACGCGCATGCGGGCACGGCGGTCGGCAAGCTCGAAGGCGATCCGCTCTCGGTGCAGGGCTATTACAACGTGTGCCGCGAGTCGCACAACGAGGTCGACCTGTCGCGCGGCATTTTCTTCGACCAGCCGTGGGCCGGTCTGCGCAAGGTGATGCCGGTGGCCTCGGGCGGCATTCACGCGGGACAGATGCATCAGCTGCTCGATCTGTTCGGCGATGACGCGATCCTGCAGTTCGGCGGCGGCACGATCGGCCATCCGGCCGGTATTCAGGCGGGCGCGGTGGCGAATCGCGTCGCGCTCGAAGCGATGGTGAAGGCGCGCAACGAGGGCCGCGACATCGTTCACGAGGGGCCGGACATTCTCGAAGCCGCGGCGCGCTGGTGCACGCCGCTCAAGCAGGCGCTCGATACGTGGCGGGACGTGACCTTCAACTACGCGTCCACCGACACGCCGGATTTCGCCGCCACGCCGACCGCGGCCTGAGCGGCGGCCATTCAGGATTTTCAGGGCGGGTTCGACCGCAGTGCTGCCGCACTGCGCGGGAGTCTGCTGGCGCCGTTCCGAACGCTGCATTCATCAACGAGGTACGTCATGCGAATTACACAGGGCACGTTTTCCTTCCTGCCGGAATTGACCGACGAAGAGATCCGTTTGCAGATCGACTACGCGCTGAGCCAGGGCTGGGCCTGCTCGGTCGAATACACCGACGACCCGCATCCGCGCAACACGTATTGGGAAATGTGGGGCCTGCCGATGTTCGATCTGCGCGATGCGGCCGGCGTGCTGCAGGAAGTGAAGGCGTGCCGCGCGGCGCAGCCGCAGCACTACATCAAGGTCAATGCATTCGACTCGGTGCGCGGCTTCGAGACGATGCGCCTGTCGTTCATCGTCAACCGGCCGGACGAAGAGCCGGGCTTCCGCCTGACGCGCCAGGACGGGCCGGGACGCGTGCAGCGCTACGGGTTGTCGGGCTACGCGGGCGACCGGCCGTCGGGCGAACGATACGGACCCGCGCGCTAGAAGAGGGACCCGCAATGCGAGGCTCGACGAATTGCCACAAGCAAAGGGAGAGGCCATGACCGAAGCTGCCGCCATAGACGCGAACGCGCTATGTTCTGACGGACGAGACGCTGCCGCGCTACAGGACAGCCAGGACAGCCGCGCGCAAGCGCCGCAGGTCGATCTCGCCGCCCTCTATCGCGACTCCGGCATCGGCGACGTGCTTGCCGAACTCGACCGCGATCTGGTCGGCCTCGCCCCGGTGAAAACCCGCATTCGCGAGATCGCGGCGCATCTGCTCGTTGAGCGCGCGCGCGATTCGCTCGGTCTCGCGGGCGGCGCGCCCACCCTGCATATGTGTTTCTCGGGCAATCCCGGCACGGGCAAGACCACGGTCGCGCTGCGCATGGCGGAGGTGCTGCACCGGCTCGGCTACATTCGCCGCAATCATCTGGTGTCGGTCACGCGCGACGATCTGGTCGGCCAGTACATTGGCCACACCGCGCCGAAAACGCGCGATGTGCTGAAACGCGCGATGGGCGGCGTGCTTTTCATCGACGAAGCCTATTACCTGTATCGCCCGGAAAACGAACGCGATTACGGTCAGGAAGCGATCGAGATCCTGCTGCAAACAATGGAAAACCAGCGTGACGATCTGGTGGTGATTCTGGCCGGTTACGCCGCGCGCATGGAAGTGTTCTTCGAAAGCAATCCGGGCTTTCGCTCGCGCATTGCGCATCACATCACGTTTCCCGACTACGACGGCGCGGAACTGCTCGATATCGCCGAGCGCATGCTCGCGACGATGCATTACCGCTTCGACGCCGACTCGCGGCGCGCTTTCGCCGACTATCTCGCGCTGCGCACCAGGCAGGCGAATTTCGCCAACGCCCGCTCGGTGCGCAATGCGCTCGATCGCTCACGGCTGCGCCAGGCCAACCGCCTGTTCGCCACGGCGATGCAGGGCGGTGCGCCGATCGACGCAGCCGCGCTCACGCTGATCGCCGCCGCCGACGTTCGCGCGAGCCGCGTGTTCACTGAATCTGAAGCGCTCGCGGCGAACGCCGGGGCGCCTGCGTCCTCTCATGCAACGGCAACGCGCGCCGTGACGGCGCCGCCAGGCTGAACGAAAACAATCCTCAGGAGATCGCCATGCAGGACGGACGTACGACCCTTTCGAAATTTCTGATCGACACCCTCGACCGCCAGCCCTGTTCGACGGAAACGGCGCGCAACGCCGGCCTTTCGGCGCTGCTGATCGACGTCGCCGCCGCTATCAAGTCGATCTCCGCGATGCTCACCAAAGGCGCGCTCGGCGGCAACTACGGCTCCGCGCAGAGCATCAACACGCACGGCGAGGAACAGAAGAAGCTCGACGTCGCGACCAATGAAATCTTCGTGCAGCAATGCGAGTGGGACGGACTGCTCGCCGCGATGGTGTCCGAGGAAATGGAGAGCGTCTATGCGATTCCGCCGGGCTATCCGCGCGGCGATTATCTGCTCGCTTTCGATCCGCTCGACGGTTCGTCGAATATCGACATCAACGGCGTGGTGGGGTCGATCTTTTCGGTGCTGCGCAATGGCGAGGGAAATGGAAATGCCAATGAAAAAAACGGCAGCGATCCGCGCGGCACGGTCGGCGAGTCCGCGTTTCTGCGGCCGGGCTGCGAGCAGGTGGCCGCGGGCTACGCCGTCTACGGGCCATCGACCATGCTCGTGCTCTCGGTCGGCAACGGCACGCATGGTTTCACGCTGGAGCGCGAGATCGGCAACTTCGTGCTCACGCATTCGAACATCCGCATTCCCGAAGACACCGTCGAGTTCGCGATCAACGCCTCGAACGAACGGTTCTGGGAACCGCCGGTGCGCCGCTATGTGCAGGAATGCAAGGACGGGCGCAGCGGCTGCCGTGCGAGCGACTTCAATATGCGCTGGATCGCGTCGATGGTCGCCGAGGTGCATCGCATCCTGATGCGCGGCGGCGTGTTCATGTACCCGCGCGACTCGAAGACGCCTGCGATGGAAGGGCGCCTGCGGCTCCTGTATGAAGCCAACCCGATGAGCTTTCTCGTCGAACAGGCGGGCGGTCTTTCGATCACCGGGCGCGAGCGGATTCTCGACGTCGTGCCGCGCGCGCTGCATGGACGCGTGCCGGTGATCCTCGGTTCGAAGCACGAGGTGGAGCGTATTGGCCGCTATCACGGCGAATACGACCGCGGCGAAGATCAGCCCTTCACCTCGCCGCTGTTCAGCCGGCGCTCGCTGTTCCTGCCGGGTTTCACGGCCTAGCCGCCGGACAACCCGGGCTCGCGAAAGGCATCCGATCAGAACACTACTATCCGGAGACAAGCGCATGTCAGTCAAACACCCGATCATTGCGGTGACCGGTTCGAGCGGCGCCGGCACCACGACCGTGATGAAGAGCTTCACCCATATTTTCCGGCGCGAAAAAATCAACGCGCAGATCGTGGAAGGGGACGCTTTTCATCGTTATGACCGCAACGGCATGCGCGAGGCCATGAAGCAGCACGAGCGGGATGGCGCACCGAATTTCAGCCATTTCGGACCGGAAGCGAATCTGCTCGAAGACCTCGAGACCCTGTTCGCCAGTTATGGCGAGAACGGCACCGGCAGGCTGCGCCACTACGTTCATGACGAAGGCGAAACGCGGCTCTACAAGCAGGATGCCGGTACCTTCACGCCGTGGGAGGAGGTGACGCCCGACACCGACCTGATGTTCTACGAGGGCCTGCATGGCGCAGCCGTGACCGACGATATCGACATTGCGCGGCACGCGGACCTGCTGATCGGCGTGGTACCGATCATCAATCTCGAATGGATTCAGAAACTGCATCGCGACCAGACCATGCGCGGCTACTCGCACGAGGCCGTGGTCGATACGATCCTGCGGCGCATGCCGGACTACGTGAACTACATTTGCCCGCAATTCTCGCGCACACACGTGAACTTCCAGCGCGTGCCGACCGTGGATACGTCGAATCCGTTTATCGCCCGTGAGATTCCGCAGCCCGACGAGAGCTTTGTCGTGATCCGTTTTGCGCGCCCGAAGGGGATCGACTTCCAGTATCTGCTGACCATGCTGCACGACTCGTTCATGTCGCGGCCGAATGTGATCGTCGTGCCGGGCGGCAAGATGGGGCTCGCGATGCAGCTGATTTTCACGCCGATGATTCTGCAACTGATCGACCGGCGGGCGCGCGCGTGACGCGCGGTGCAAAACGGTTTATCCATTTCGTGCAAGGAGACATTCGATGAGTGCCGTCGCAGAATCCGTCGCAATACCCGCGACCCGGCTGATGGCCGACGCGCTGCGCATGCTCGCGATCGACGCGGTCGAAGCCGCGAAGTCCGGTCATCCGGGCATGCCGCTCGGCATGGCCGAGATTGCCGTCGCGCTGTGGGACCGGCATCTGAAGCACAACCCGCGCAATCCCGCGTGGCCCGATCGCGACCGCTTCGTGCTGTCGAACGGGCACGGTGCGATGCTGTTGTATGGCCTGCTGCATCTCACCGGCTACGATCTGCCGATCGACGAACTCAGGCGCTTCAGGCAACTGTACAGCAGGACGCCGGGGCATCCGGAGGTGGGCGTGACCCCTGGCGTGGAAACGACCACCGGGCCGCTCGGGCAGGGGCTCGCCAATGCTGTCGGCATGGCGCTCGCCGAGGCGCTGCTCGCGCGCGAATTCAACCGGCCCGGCCATTCGATCGTCGATCACCGCACGTATGTGTTCGTCGGCGACGGTTGCATGATGGAAGGCATTTCGCACGAGGCGGCTTCGCTCGCCGGCACGTTGAAGCTCGACAAGCTCACGGTGCTGTATGACGACAACGGCATCTCGATCGACGGCCACGTCTCGCAGTGGTTCAGCGACGACACGCCCGCGCGTTTTGCGGCCTACGGCTGGCATGTGGTACGCGAGGTGGACGGACATGACGTGGACGCGGTCGATCGGGCTCTCTCGCGCGCACGCGCAGCCGGCCGGCCGACGCTGATCTGCTGCCGCACGGTGATCGGCAAAGGCTCGCCCTCGAAAGCGGGCACGCACGACGTGCACGGCGCGCCGCTCGGGGCCGACGAAGTTGCGAACACGCGGCGCGCGCTCGGCTGGCCGCATGCGCCGTTCGCTATGCCTGCCGAGGTTCGCACGCTGTGGGACGCGAGCGAGCGTGGCGCGGCCACAGAAGCCGACTGGAACACGCGTTTCGAAGCGTATCGCAAGCACTATCCGCATGAAGCCGCCGAGTTCGAGCGAAGGACGCAACGCACGCTGCCCGTGCAGTGGCGCGACACGGTCCGCGCGATGGTGAGCGACGCGGACCACGCGGGCGAATCGATCGCGACCCGCAAGGCCTCGCAACAGGCGATTGCCGTGCTGGCTCGCGCATTGCCGGAATTGCTGGGCGGTTCGGCCGACCTGACCGGCTCGAACCTCACCAACTGGAAAACCGCGGTCGATGTTCATGCCGACGACAGCGGCCTGCAAGGCGGCAACTATCTGCACTTCGGCGTGCGCGAATTCGGCATGAGCGCGGTGATGAACGGTATTGCGCTGCATCGCGGACATATTCCGTTCGGCGGCACCTTTCTCACGTTCTCCGACTACTCACGCAGCGCGCTGCGCATGGCCGCGCTGATGAAGACCCGTGCGATTTTCGTGTTCACGCACGACTCGATCGGCCTCGGCGAAGACGGGCCGACACATCAGTCCGTGGAGCACGCGGCGAGCTTGCGGCTCATTCCCGGGCTCGACGTCTGGCGTCCGTGCGACACGGTCGAGACCGCGCAGGCGTGGGCGAGCGCGGTGGAACGCGATGGGCCGTCGTGCCTGCTGCTGAGCCGCCAGAATCTGCCGTTCGCCGCGCGCAGCGCTGAACAGATCGACGCGATCGAGCGCGGCGGCTATGTGTTGCGTGACTGGCCTGCGGAACGGGCGCAAACGCGGATCGTGCTGATCGCCACCGGTTCGGAAGTCTCGCTCGCGCTCGATGCCGTCGCGCCGCTCGCGCAAGCCGGCATCGCCGCGCGGGTCGTGTCGATGCCGTCCACCAGCGTATTCGACCGGCAGCCCGCCGCATGGCGCGACGCGGTGCTGCCGCCGCGGGTGCCGCGCGTCGCGGTGGAAGCGGGCGTGCGCGCGTTCTGGCGGCAATACGTGGGCCTCGAAGGCGGCGTGGTGGGCATTGATACGTTCGGCGAATCCGCCCCCGCCGCGGCGCTGTTCGAGCATTTCGGTCTGACCGCGCGCGCGGTGGTGGACGAAGCCCGCCGTGTCGCGCAACTCGCGCGTTAAACCCGAACCCGCGGCACGCGCGGCGCGCCATGACCCGATCCGATTTCGAGGAGTTTGCGATGGCCTTCATAGCACTGCGGCAACTATTGGACCACGCGGCCGAGCACGGCTACGGCGTGCCCGCCTTCAACGTCAACAACATGGAGCAGATCCACGCGATCATGCAGGCCGCCGAGGCGACGTCGAGCCCGGTGATCTTGCAGGCGTCGGCGGGCGCTCGCAAGTATGCGGGCGAGCCGTATCTGCGCCATCTGGTGCTCGCGGCGCTCGAAGCGCATCCGGATATCCCGCTCGTGCTGCACCAGGATCACGGCGCGAGCCCGGCGGTGTGTCAGCAGGCGATCCGCTCGGGCTTCACGTCGGTGATGATGGATGGCTCCTTGCTGCCCGACCAGAAGACGCCCGCCGCGTACGAGTACAACGTCGATGTGAGTCGGCGGGTTGTCGAGGCGGCGCACGCAGTGGGCGTTTCCGTGGAAGGTGAACTGGGTTGTCTCGGCTCGCTCGAAACCGGCACGGCGGGTGACGAGGACGGCGTCGGCGCCGAAGGCCAACTCTCGCGCGACGATCTGCTCACCGATCCGCGCGAGGCGCAGATTTTCGTGGAGGCGACCGGCGTCGACGCGTTGGCGATTGCGATCGGCACGTCGCATGGCGCGTACAAATTCAGCCGTCAGCCGACCGGCGATATTCTGGCCATCGACCGGATCGTCGAAATTCACGAGCGGATTCCGAATACGCATCTCGTGATGCACGGTTCGTCTTCGGTGCCGCAGGAGTGGCTCGCGGTGATCCGCGAATACGGCGGCGAGATTCCCACCACCTACGGCGTACCCGTCGAGGAAATCCAGCGCGGCATTGCGCATGGCGTGCGCAAGGTCAATATCGACACCGACATCCGGCTCGCAATGAGCGGCGCGATGCGCAAGTCGATGGCGAATGCGCGCGCCGAGTTCGACCCGCGCGCGGCATTGAAGGCGGCGACGGCGGCGGCCAGCGCGATTTGCGTCGAACGGTTCGAAGCGTTCGGCTGTGCGGGCCAGGCCTCGCGCATCAAGCCGCTGCCGCTCGATGCGATGGCGCGCCGGTATCACTGAACCATTCACCTGTTCGCAAGGAGACGGCCATGCGCGATTTTCTGATAGCCCCGTCGTTGTTGTCCGCGGATTTTGCCCGCCTTGCCGACGAAATTCGCGACGTCACGGCGGCCGGCGCCGACTGGATTCATCTGGACGTGATGGACAATCACTACGTGCCGAACCTCACGGTCGGGCCGCTCGTGTGCGCGGCGATTCGCCCGCATACGTCCGTGCCGATCGACGTGCATCTGATGACGATGCCCGTCGATTCGCTCGTGGCGGGCTTTGCCGAGGCAGGCGCGAATACGATCAGCTTCCATCCGGAAGCGTCGCTGCACGTGCACCGGACCATCGAACTCATCAAGTCGAGCGGTGCGCGCGCCGGACTCGCCCTCAATCCGGCCACGCCGCTCGCGGTGCTCGATCATGTGATCGAGCGGCTCGACGTGGTGCTGGTTATGTCGGTGAATCCGGGTTTTGGCGGGCAGGCGTTCATTCCGGAAACGCTGGATAAACTGCGCGCCTTGCGCGAACGGGTCGATGCGACGATGCAGCGAACGGGACGGTTGTTGCTGATCGAGGTGGATGGCGGCGTGAAGGCGGCGAACATCGCGCGGATCGCGGCGTCGGGGGCGGACGTGTTCGTGGCGGGGTCGGCGGTGTTCGGTGCGGACGACTACGCACAGGCGATCGGGGAGATGCGCGACGAGCTTGAGCGGGTGAGTGACGAGAGTGAAGGCGCAGGGGTTTTGGCGGTGGTGCGATAGGGCGCGCGGGAAATGCCCCACAGTGCATGCGAATTACATCCCGCGCCGGGCGCCTCTCCAATCAGTTGAGCCGGTAGTTCAGATTTCCAACATGCACGGCATCAGATGCACTGAGGCGTTCGAAGACATGATCCAGGCAATGATCGAATCCCCAGATTTCCGTGTAGTCGTATCTGCCTTCCGCCACCAGTTTGACGGCATCCGCCTCACGCAAGGCGGCATAGTCGTGCCACTGCCGGGTGCTGCCGAACCGGTGATGCCAGTCATGGCAGACGAGGGAGCCCTGAACGATGAGCATGCGGCACGGCAGGTGAAAAAACAGATGGGCAATGGACCACTTCAGCCACGGCACGAGATGGACGATACCCCAACCGGCCGGACATGCCGAGCCACAGAAGCGCCCGAGACTGTTTCTGACGTGGCTTTCACGCACGCTTTCAGGCGGTAGCCTCAGGAGCCAGACATGTTCCGTCAGCAAGTGCAGCAAGGAAGCCGCCTGATAAACCACGACATACGGAACGACCACGATCGCCACAAAGAACAATGTGCCAAAGTGTGCCGCGAAAACTGCCAGCGAGATCAACCAGAGGACCGACATACAAAGACGATATAGCCGCACGCTTACGAGGTTGGATTTGAGCCGACCCCAGAAGAACGTCAGGTGGAATGCCGGGTTGAGCAGCGTGATCACGAGATTGCGATACAGCGCGCCCTTGCTTTTTCCGGGCGTGAAGCCCAGTTTGTAGATCGCCGCCAGATCTTTGTCATTCAGCGTCGAAAAATCGCGCCCGTGGTGTTCGTAGACGTGAAATCGCCGATATGACTCGTAAGGCTGAACGATCAGCAACGTGGACAGGACCTCGCATAGCGCCTGATTGACTATCGGCTTGCGGGTCAGGTGGCCGTGTACGCCATGATGGATGATCGTTGCCACCACGTAACGGGCGCCGGAGACAGAGAACAGCACGCCTACCGAGTAGAGAAGCATATCGACGAAACACCCGTGCGTTGCTCCCAATGCGTAACTGCTCAAGGTGGTTCCGCCCGCGCACCAGAGCAGGGACCAGAACAGCATTTCAAGGGAACTGGACCGCCAGAGCGGGCTGCGCCCGTTGATCTCTTTCCCCGTCAGCCATGTCCAGACACCTTGAAGAGGCAAAATACGATATGAATCGCGTATCGCACAGGAATCCTTATAAGTTTTTGTATGCAAAACAATTTCCTTAATAAAACTACGAGAAACGTTCTTTACAGGAATCGCGCAAGCAGATAAAAAACGGCGAGACTCATGACGACAGACAGCACGACGCTGCGGATCACGAGTGCGAAGACGACGCTAAACGCCGCGCCCAGGAAGTAAGGGTTACCCGGAAAACTGCGAAGCAAGCCTTTATCCATCAGGATGATCGGCGCACAAATCGCTGTGAGCAGGCAGGGAGCCGAATATTCGAGCGCATTGCTCAAAAGACGGGGCAGTTTGACTGGAACCTTGGGTTCCAGAAATACATATCGGTTGAAGAAAACAACCGCCGCCAGAGTCAGGATCAGCCACCAGCTCATGGCGCTTCCTTCCGCAGGCGCGCGACAAACGACGAGAAGAACATGCCGCTCACGCCGGCAATCACGATCGCGCCGCCCACATGAAAATAGGACAGCAGCATGGAAGTCAGCAGCGAAAACAGAACGCCCGAAAGCACGCTGATTTTCCGGATCATGGGGATCACGATTGCGGCGAACGTGGCCACAATGGAAAAATCGAGGTGGTAGCGGCTCAGATCCGGGACGGAAGCGGCTGTGAAGATTCCAAGCAGGCTGAAGAGATTCCAGCTCAGATAAAAAGCCAGTCCCGCCCCGATCAGATAGCCAGGTGTCAATTGACTTTTTATTTTGCTGGCGCTGCTGAGTGCAAAGAGTTCGTCGGTGAGCAGAAAGCCGATAGGCAGCCGGTGACGTTTGCGCAGAGTCGACACGTAGCCTCGAAGGTTCAGCCCATAGAGAAAGTGCTGGGCGGTGATCAGGAAAACCGAAACGATGATGGTCAATGCGCTTGCGCCGGACATATGCAATCCGAGTGTCACGAGCTGCGCGGCGCCGGCGAAGACGATCGCCGACATACCAATGCTTTGCCACAGGGTCAGCCCGGACTGCACCGCCATCGAGCCGGCGAGTATTCCCCACGGCAGGACGGAGAGACAGAGAGGCAACATGTTAAGAGCGCCGAGAAAAGCCCCGCCGTGGGCGAGGTCGCGCTCATGTGCGCCTGAAGCGCACTCGAGAGTATTTTTATTACGTGTCATGCCGTTGCACCGGAGAGTGGACTGTGAGTCTACGAATGCGGCGGCGTCGCGTATTGAACAATCTTGCGGAGTTCCGCATCGCCTGCGCGGTGCGTTGCTGCGGTGACTTTATGTCGAGGCAGAGGCGTGCGGCAGGCAGACGGCTGTCACGCCGATAGCGACGGCAGTGTGCGAATGAATTCGCCCGGTGTAATGCCGAAGGAACTCTTGAAATGCCGGTTGAAGTGGCTTTGATCCGAAAATCGGCAGCGTGCGGCGACAACGGGAATGGGCAGGCCTCGTCGCAGTAACTGCCGGGCTCGCTTCAGCCGCGCCTGGATTAGCCACGCGTGGGGCGGTAGGCCCACCTGTTTCTTGAACTGCCGAAGAAAATGCCACGGGCTGAGGTGCGCCATTTCGGCCAGCTGGGTAAGGGAATAATCCTCCTCAGGGCAGCTCGCGATGAGATCCTTGATGATGCGAAGCGGCTGTCCCACACTGGGTAGCTCGCGAGCGAACGCTGGAGTGCGGCCGTGGCGCATCACCAGCGAGGCGATTGATGAAAGAAGCAGACTTTCCTTCAGCAATCTGTCGCCGTCTCGGGTCAGCAAATTGAACACCAGCCGGAACTGTTCGGCCAGTCCCGGATCGTGGACGACTGCCTCGGGAAACCAGGGAACGGTGCCGTTGGCGTTGATGAGATCGCGGGACAACAGCAGCATCAGGTCGGGATGCGGGTAAATGGCGCGATAGGCCCAGCCCGTTTCCACGCCAGGCGACCCAGTGTGAATCTCGTCCGCATTGACCAGGATGATGTCGCCTTTGGGGGCGACGTGCTCCCCGCCGGTGCGATAAAAACGCTGTACGCCCTCTTCAATGACGCCAATGCAGAAGGTCTCATGCACATGGCGGGCAAATCGTTGCCGGTGATAGCTTGCCTGCAGGAGGCTCAACCCGCTGAATTCATCCAGATGAAAGAATTTGGCCTGTTCTCTAGTTTCCATTTCCCTTGCTATGCATGGCAAATACGATTGACCCCATGTTTAGAACAAAATTGCTGTTGGCTCTATCTGGAGCGCTGCAAGAGATCGCCTTGGCTTGCCGATTTTTTTACTGGGTGACCGATGCAACACACTGTCCGCGATCGGCGGCACGGTGTCAAATAAAGAGATACGACCGCCGGTCGGCTGTGCGCGCGGGTGTCCGTGCTTACCCCTTCTTCCTGGTCTCTCCCGGTTCACGCCACACCATCAAATCCTGCTCATTCCGATCGAGCGCGCACCCCCAGTCAAGCGGTTGATCCTGATCGAACCGCTTGCCCAACCGCCACGCAATCTCCGCACGCGCCAACTGAACACCCATATAAAACGCGTGTCCGCCATCGGCTTCCAGATGCAACGCCGGGTAAAGCGCAAACGGATCATGGCCTTTGCGATGTCCATCCCGGTTGTAGACATGAATGCCGTCGGTACTGATCTGGACGCGAAAGTTAGGATCCCGTATATCGCGAGCGAACTCGTCGATTTCGGCGGCGCTGTATGGAAATGGGCGTTTGGCGTGAACCGTCGCGAGATCGCTGTCGATGCCCTTGGGCAGCACCTGCGCCTCGCGCGCGGCGTGCATCACCCGGCGAGCCACGTCCGCTTCGCGCACCGCGCGCCGCGCATGCAGGCTGACGGACGTGGTGAGCACCGCGCTCACGCGAAGCTCCGCTGCGATGCCGAGCAGGACCGCGTTGATGCCGCTGGTGTCGGCCTCGGTCAACTCGGTCACGTTGCCGATGCCCATCATGATGGCGACGTCCGGGTAGCGCTCGCGCAACCGGACATAACGCGCAATCGATGCGGCGAGGCCGAACGGAATCGGATCGAGAATCGGGTCGGCGAGAAACGCGCGCCCGCGCGCGGCGAGGAGGTCGATCGCGGCGTCGAGCGAGGCGGGGTCGCCCGGTTCGCGGGCAACGAGGACCGGCGTGGACGGCACCTCGTCCGCGATCCATAGCGTATCGAGGTTCAGGCTCAGCAGATAATCCGCGCCCGCGCGGCCGCCGCGCAGCAGTTCATCGCCGCTCATCGAATCGACGCTTACGCGATACCCTTCGTCTTTCAGCAGGCGCACCGCGTCTTCGAGATGCGGAAACGGCGTTTCGGGCAGGCAGCCAATGTCGATCACATCGGCACCCTGCGCGGCATACTCGCGCGCCCGCGCGGCGATGCCGTCCAGATCGAGCCGCGGTGCATCGATGATCTCGGCAAAAATGTCGGTCTCGTAACGCGTTAGATCGAACGGCTGCGCCTCGCGGCCGAAGAATTGCGGCAGGTCCTTGACCTCTTCCGGACCGCGCTCGAACGGCACACCGTAGTGTTCGGTCAGCGCGGCGAGATCGCCGCGGCAGCGGCCGGGCACGATCACGCGCTGCGCGGCGAGTGGCGCGGGCACCCGGCGGCGGATCAGATCCGCTGTCATGAGCGCGGCGACCTGCAGGCCGATTTCGCGGATTTCCCAAGTGAACGGCGTGGGCGCCATGCTTTCGAGCACGCGCAGCAGGCTCTTTTCGGCGAGCCGGCCAGTCAGGAAGACGATGTGATCCATGTCAGTGCGCGCTGGGCTGCCCCAAACGTGCTGCCTCCCGCTCGGGAGGCAGCGAACGCAGGGAGCGTAAATGCCGTTTCATGCGAGATCGAGTGTCGACAGGCGTTCACCGAGCGCCGCTTTCAGTTCGTCCAGCGAGCGGACGAGCGTCGTATATTCGAAGCGGGACAGGCGCTCCACATTGTCGAGTTCGATTGCCCGCGGACGCAGCTCCACCCACTCGTTCGGGCTTTGCGTGACTACGGTCGGTTCGGTGTCGCATGCAAAGACAATGCCCGGAATGCACTGCTTGCCGGCTTGCGCGTACATATTGGTGGGCAACGTATCGGAGATGCCGAACGCACATTTGGCGACGGTGTTGCTGGTGGCCGGCGCGATCACGACCGTGTGATACATGCCGTGATAGAGCATGCCGACCGGCACGCCGCTCGCGCTATTGTCGCGAAACACGCGGAAGTGCTTGCGCAGCCTCGGTAACGCCCAGCCGTAGAGCGGCAGAACTTCTTCCGCGGCTGCGGAAAGGAACAGGTCGGCGCGCGGCAACTCCAGTGCGAGCGCGATCGATTCGTCGAGCAGATGGCCAGAGCCGGTTACGCACCACGCGAAGCGCGCATCGGGCTTGAAGTCCGCGAGATTGCGAGCGGGCGCCTGGGTCATGCGCTGAAAGGCGGCGATTCTTCGGATGGCGAATCGTCGGGCGGCAATCCGTCGGGCGCCGAGCCGTCGTGCGACAGACGGATATGCAGCCGGCGCATCTTGCGGTACAGCGTGTTGCGGCTGATGCTGAGCGCCTTCGCAACGTTGCTGACGTTCCAGCGATGCTCGTCGAGCAGCGTAAGCACGGTCCCGCGTTCGTTCAACTGAATCGCATTGAGCGAGGAGAGATCCGCTTCGTCGGCCGGATGCGGCTCGAAGTCCGCCGCTGCCGTGCGCGAAACGGCGAGCAGCCCGGTTTCCGGCCCACGTTGTGTGATTTCGGCAGGCAGGTCCTCGCAACGGATTGGTTGTCCGTCGCATAGCGCGATGGCCATCTGCAATACGTGGCGCAACTGGCGGATATTGCCGGGCCACGCATAGGTCAGCAACGCGTGCTCGGCCTCCGGCGTCAACTCGGGCGGATCGTTGTCGGACTCGTTTTCGAGCAGATGATGAATCAGCGCGAGCTTGTCGATCCGTTCGCTAAGCGGCGGCAGATTCAGTTCGACGCCCTTGAGCCGGTAGTACAGGTCTTCGCGGAACTGACCGCCATGCACGAGTTCGAGCAGATTGCGGTGACTGGCGCTAATGAGCTGAAAATCCACCTTGATGGTCGTTTCCGCGCCGAGCGGCGTGACTTCGTGCTCTTCGATCACGCGCAGAAGCCGCGCCTGCAACGAGAGCGGCATGTCGCCGATTTCATCGAGAAAGAGGGTGCCGCCGTTGGCCTGCACGATCTTGCCGCGCCGTCCTTCGCGCTGGGCGCCGGTAAACGCGCCGGCACGATAGCCGAACAGCTCGCTTTCGATCAGGTTTTCTGGCAGCGATGCGCAATTCACCGGCACGAACGGGCCTGCCGCGTGCGGGCTGATGCTATGCAGCGCCTGCGCGAAGACTTCCTTGCCGGTGCCCGTTTGGCCTCTCAGGATGATCGGAATCTTGCGCTGGACCACGCGCGCCGCGAGCTGGATTTGCGAAGCCATGCGCGGGTCGCCGAACTCCAGGTGCGCGATTTCGTCGAGCCGTGCCGGCGCCGGCCGTTTGTCCGCGGCGCTCGCGCGCGCGCCCGGCGCTGTTATCGCCACCCGCGTGCCGCGCTCCGCGCTGTTTTGCGGCGTCTGCGCGACGAGAAAGAAGCGGTTGGTCGCGTTCGCGCTATACACGGTGACCGGATGAAACGACCCGCGAATGCTGCGCGCGATCATGTCTTCGAGCGACGCATTGAAGGCTTCCTCGATACGCCGGCCGCGCAATTCGCCGAGCGTGCGGAAGCCGAGCTGGAAGAGGGCGCTGCGGTTCGCGGCGAGCACCGTGCTGTCGTCCGCTACCGCCAGTTTGCCGCCGTGCAGCGTACCGACGAATTCCGGGCGGCTATGGAAATGAATCATGTTCGCGTGCCGGTAACGCGCATCCAGCAGACGGTTCTCGATCATTTGCCGCGACATGCCGACCAGCACCAGCGAATGCTGCTGCAACAGCTTCGAGCGGCTCGTTACGTCCAGCACGCCGGCAATCTCGCCGCGGTCATCGAAAATCGGCGCGGCGGAGCAGGTGAGCGACGTATAGCGCGGATAGAAATGTTCATGCTGGCAGACGGCGATGCAGTCGCGCTCGGCCAGACACGTGCCCATGCCGTTCGTGCCGGCCTCGCGCTCGCTCCACAACGCGCCGACGCGAAAGCCGTCCGCCGCGACTGCCTCGGCGAAAGGCACCGACGAAACCTGATGGACGATCATGCCGCCCGCGTCGACCAGCACGACCGCCAGTTCGGGATCGGCCAGTTGCTGATAAAGCGTGGTCATTTCGAGCTTCGAACACGCGATCAGATCGCCCATTGCTTCGCGGCGCGAACTTAGTTCGTAGTCCGTCAGGACAGGTGGCGTGACAAAACGGGAAGGGTCGAGCCGGAATTCGTTCATGCAGCGCGCCCACGATTGAGCGACGGGCTCGCTCGTTGGGCGCGTGGCCAATTGATGGTTGACGACGTTCAGAACTTCACGGACGTGCAGAGTGCTGTCAGCGAGCAACGACATGGGGCCTGTCTCCGTTGCGTCAGTTCGTGCGCGCCGGTTCGCATTGCGTTGCGGATGCTCTGCTTCGCCATGCGCGTCACGAGTGCCGCTTTATCGATACTGTCTTCCCCTCGCGCTGCGGCTTCTGCCGTCCGTATGCGCACTGAGTGATTCGCCCTTGTAGCAAGGCGTCGGCTTAAAACTGTACGCCGGATGTCGCTGCCGTTCAATAAGAAGTCGCAATAACCCTACATGGCGTGCCCGATTTTTGCTTTTATTGATGCCACGCCGTTGCGGACGCTTTTCGCCTGCCGGCGGCGAGAACGTGTTGCAGGTTTGGCGCAGAGTGCTTCGCTTCCTGTCACCTTTGAACCGCTTTGTGTTTACCCTTTTGCGTTTACCCGGATCCCGTCTGCCAACCCGTTTGCTCACTATTTGCCGCACTGCGGCGGAGTACATCATGGACCGTATCGATACCGTTCGCCTTGCCAGTTTCTCCGCTGCCGGCGCGCCGGGCGCCACTGCCCCGTCCGGGCCGCTCTCTACCGGCACGCTGCCCGGGCGCATGGACATCGTCTTTATCGAGAACTTTGTCGGTCAGACGATTATCGGTATCGACAGCAGCGAGCAGCATGTCTTGCAGCCGGTGAGAATGAATCTCGCAATCGGGGTTCCTTCCATCCGCGCGTGCACGACCGATCGCATCGAGGACACGATAAATTATGCGGCGGTCCGCAGTGCGCTGCATGCGCTGCTCGCCTCGCACGGCGTGCGGCTGCTCGAAGCGCTTGCCGAAGCGGTAGCGCGTTTGCTGATTACGGACTTCGGCGCTCACTGGGTGCGCGTCGCGCTCGCCAAACCCGCCAAGTTCGATGACGTGTCGGCCGTCGGCGTGCAGATCGAGCGGCAGCGTAGCGACATGCAGCAAGCGGCTGCCGGGCTCGCGGATTATGCGTCGCTCGGGGCGGGGCTGATTCCGAATTGAGCGCGACAGAAGGCAAGCGGCGCCATGGCCGGCGCCGCTTGCCTTCATGCTGAACGTTACACGCCCGGCTATTTCGCCGACGCCGTCTTGTCGGGGCCGAGTCCGCAACTGTGATAGGCCTGGGTCTGCAGCGTGCGGAATTTCTTTGTCTGTGCTTTCGCGTGGTCGACCCGGAACTCCGAACCGCCTTCGCCGCCCAGGGTGGCGTACTTCGAGAAGGTCGATTGGGCGACGAAGTCGTCGTAGGACAGCGCAGTGGCCATCTTGTCGATCACGCACGAGCATTTATAGACGTTCACGAAATCGTGTCCGTTGTCGTCCATGCAGCTCAACACGTATTCGACGCGCCCCTGCGTCGGGTAGTTGTAGCCTCCCGCCGGGGCCGGCGCCGTGGGCGCGTCGCCGTCCGCCCAGGCGAGCGTCGTTGCGAGCGCGAAGCAGGCGCAGGCGGCCAGCGCACGACATCGTATGGTCATCTCATGCCTCTATCAAAGGGTTTGCGCTTCAGTTCAGGGCCCGCGCAACGGCGGGCGCCTGTCGCATCCACGCGAACTCGCGCGCCCTCAGTTCGGTGCAAACGGATGCGCGACGCTGCCCTTTTTCGCCACCACCTCCGCGGCACTCGGCTCGCCGGCGACAGCGCGCTGGATCGCCTCGCGCGTGGCCTTGTAGTTGAACTCCTGAATCTTCTTGTCGTCGTCCGCCTGCCAGTGAATGAAGACGCCGACGCACAGGAACAGGTCGTCCGCCTCGTCTTTCGGAATCGTGCCGTCCTCGACGCTGTCCGCGACAGCGAGCGCCACGGCATGCTGCGCGGGACCGAACATCTGCACCGCCTGTTTGGCGCCCTTGATGGTGACCTTGTTGAACAGGATCGTGTTCGGCTTGGTGAGGAGGTTCGGCGCGATGACGGCGAGCAGCGATGTGAAGCCATCCTTATTATTGGTGAGCGCATTGCAGAATGCGGTTTCCGCAGCCGAACCGCGCGGTCCGATCAGCAAGTCGATGTGTGCGACCTCGTTGCCGTCGCCGACGAGCGACTCTCCTATCAGGACGCGATTGATCTTGGCCATTCTGTTCCTCCAATGAGTGGAATACGGACTTGCTGACTGACATGCCGCCGGTGGCGATCCTGTTGCCCGATCGCCGGGCGGCCGGTTGGTGCACGGTGGCACTAACTAACAGGATCCGTGCCAGTGCGCGGTTCGCGTGTCCGCGGCGGGATCGGGCCGGCATTGCAGGCAGGCGCGAGGCAGCCGGCGACGAACAGCGTGGCCACGGTCAGGTCCGCGCTGGTGCCGGGGTTGATCGCGCTCGCCTTCAGTTCGGCGTCCCATGCATCGAGCGGTTGCGCTGCTTCATCAAGGCGGTTTTGCGCGAGGGCGTGGCGCCATTGCGCGTGGCGTTCGCGTGCCGCAAGCGTGACACTCTGCGCCACGGCGATCCCCTGCTTACGCACAATGTGAGAGTCGGGCCAATTGGCGAGGAAGGTGAGAAACACATTGAGCGTGGCGCTTCGCGGCTGATTGGCGGGCATTTCGCGAAACGCGGCGAGACCGGTTTCGAAGACGTCGCGAAAGCCCTCCGCGTATTGGCGGGCAATGCTGTCGCGCGCGGCGGCGAGCGTCATCGCATCGCGCAGGTTGACCGTGGGCGCGCTGTGGACCGGTTGCTCGGGGGCCTCGCCGAGACCGCCGGGATTGGCGAGTGCAATCGCGCGGTACGCGAGGCGCGCGTCGTCGATATCGAGTCGCTTGAGCACGCGCTCCGTCGCCACGCGCCAGGCGTCGGCCGACAGCGGGCGCGCGCTGTCCTCCAGCGCCGCCGCGAGCGGGGCGACCAGCAGCAGAATGCCGAGGTTCGTGTTGCAGCCGGCCGCGTCGCGCGTGCGGGTGACCGCATCGAGCACGCGTTGACCCACCGGTGCGCCGCGTGTGAGCAGCGCATCGACGGTCACTTCCGAGCTGGCGATGAACTGGGCTGCGCGCATGCCGTGCCCTTCGCTTTGCACGCTGACGTTGCCCGGCTTGGGCGTTTCCACATCGAGCCGGCAGGCCGCGAGGAAAGCGGCATGAACCTGCTCGAACGCCACGCAACCGTGCGGCTCAGCCATGACGTCCGTGCAACGCCACGACGGCGGCCTCGCGGGTTTCAGCGGACTCGCTGAGGGCGCGGCGCTGTGCGGGCAGCTTGCGCAGGAGCAGGTCGTCGGCGAGCGCCGCCGCGATATCGATCGACGTGACCGATTGCAGGCCGCGCCACGCCGCCACGCCATTGACTTCGAGCACGAGCGGCCGGGCGGCGTCGCGTGGATCGGGGATCAGGTCGACGCCCGCATAGTCGAGTCCGAGGGCTTCCGTGGCCCGCACCGCGGTTTGCGCGAGCGGCAGATCGAGTTCGGCGGCTTCGCACGCGGCGCCCTGCGCGAAGTTATGAATCCAGCCCTTGCCGCCGACGCGCCGCATCGCCGCCACGGCACGGCCGCCGATCACCAGCACGCGCCAGTCGAAACCCGGCCGGCCGCCTTCGATATAGCGCTGCAGATACGCCACCTGCCGATACGCTTTGAGCGAAGGCAGCGGCGCCAGCGCGCCGGGGTGGGCGCCGCCCGCGCCGAGCCGTTTGAGCCCGTGGCCCTGCGAGCCGAACAGCGGCTTGAGCACGACCTGGCGTCCGGCCGCCGCTTCGCGCATCAGTACGCGCTGCGCAAACGCCGCGGATTCGCCGGCCCATGTCGCGGGCGTCGGTACGCCGTTGCGATGCAGCAGAAAACTCGTCATCGATTTATCGACGCTGCGTTCGATCGCGCGCGCGTCGTTGTACACCGGCACACCGGACTCGCGCAGCGCATGCAGGATACCCAGCCGCAACGTGACCTGCTCGAAGGTGCCGCCGGCAATGCCGCGCACGAAAACCGCGTCCGGCAGCGTGTGGCCGAACCCCGGCAGCACCAGCCCATGCGGCTCCCATGTGGTATCGATCCGGCAGTCCGCCAGATCGATACAGCGCGCCTGCGCGCCGCGCGCGCGGAAGGCCTTTTTCAGGCGACCGGTATGCCAGCCCGTTTCGTCGGTCATGATCGCAATGCGCAGGGTCGCTCGCGAATCGGCGGGCTCTGCGCCGGGCACGGGGAAACTCATGGCTTGCCGCTCCATTGGTCATGCAGCAACGCCGTGTCGACGCGCCCGCCGTGATACGTCGCGCCGCTTTCAAGACTGCTCACCCACACTTCGGCCGGAGCGAACAGCGCGGGATCGATCTGATAGAAGTCGTAATTGAACGACGTGAAGATGTCGGCGAACGGGCGGCCGTAATCGCGCGAGGTGGAAGCGGGCAGTTCCGCGGCGAGCCGTCTGGCCACTGCATCGTGCTTCACGGTGAGATGCACGCGGCCGCCGTACAGGATCGCGTCGTTGGTGCGCCCCATTGCCTGAATGCCGTCCGGCGCGGGCGGCGGCAGCGGCGCCGAACCGCCGCCTTCCACCACTTCGTCCAGCGCGACGCCGAGCACATGCGTTTTGTGCAACGCAACTTCGACCACGCGCGCCACCACCTGTACCGTTCCCGCGACAGAGTGTGTCGGCGTGGTGACAAGCGTCAGCCGCTCGGGCGCGAGGCCGCAGTCGTGCAGCACCTTGTCGATCACGACCTGCGGCGGCAGACGGTCGACCTCCAGCACCAGCACGCCGCGCTCATGCGTGTCGCGATAGCCGAGTTCGGCGAACAGCGGTTCCTTCACGGCCAGCGCGCGCGCCGGTCCCGAGCCGAGCGAGAAGAACTTCTTGCCGCCGGTCTGTTCCTTGGTCGCCGACAGGCTCCAGCCGGCGTACTGACTGCCGAGGCAGGCCAGCACGGGCCACGAGGTGCGCACTTCGATCATGCTGGGCCACAGCGGCTGCGCATCCAGGTTTTCGCGCACGGTGACGTGGCCGAGTCCGCCCATGCAGATGCGCGCGATCAGCACGCCTGCCGCGACGCTGCCGGGCGCCATGACGCCCGCGTCGACCAGCACGGTGCCGTTTTGCGCGTGGCTGACGGCCGCGCCGAAGCGCGCGGCGTCGTCGACCAGACGGCTGACGAGGCGCTCGCTGAGCGCGTTGACGCTCAGCGCGGCGGCACCGGCGAGCGGTGGCCGGGGCGCATCAGGAGTGGCATTGGATGAAGGCATAGTCGGGCTCATGGCAGGTGTCGATGCGTTGCAGAACGAACGCCCGCTGCGCGTCGAGCGCGTAGCGCACCGCGTCTACCGAAGCCGCGCGCACGAGCAGCGTGCAGACCGGCTGGCCGGTTTCGATGCGCGTGCCGGGCATCGGCACGTCGCGGCAGCGCGGGTCATGCAGGCAGGCGTCGCTGAAGGACTGGGAGACGGTGAATGGATGCGGCGCGAACAGCACCTGTTGACCCGCACGCCACGGTGCCGCCGCGGGCGTCGGCGCGGCCGGCAGGCGGCCGAGCCGGCACGCTTCGATATGACACGCGAGCAGCCCGCGCGGCCATGCATGCGGCGACGCGGTTTCGTAGAGCGTCATCGTCGACGAAGGGCGGGTGTTGATTTCGAGCAGTTCGAACGCGTCGCCGTCGAGCAGAAAATCGCAGCTATTGATGCCCGTCAGGCGGGTCTGCGCACACAGCGCGGCGATGGCCGCATGCACGCGCGCCTGGACGGTCAGCGGCAGATCGATCGGACCGATCGACCCGGCATGCACGAAGGGCAGATTGCCCATTTCGCAGGTGAGTTGCTCAGCGAAGCCGAGCACGCGCGCGTGGCCGAAGGCGGCAATGAACAGCGCCGACAACGAACGCCCGCCACGCCGCCGCTGGAAATAGATTTGCGCAGGAATACGCGGATCGCCGAACGCGGCAGCCGGTTCGATATGCGTGCCGCCGCAACCGTCCGCGCGTTTGACGAGCCAACCGTGCGCCACAGCGGGCGGTGCGAATACGACCGGTGGGTGGGCGATCTCCAGCGCGTCCAGCAGCGCGAAAAACCGCCGCGGCTCGCGCACCGCGGCGCTCGCTTCCACAGGATTGCCGATGAAGCGGGGCAGCCGAGGCATGCCGCACAACCGCGCGACGAACGGCTCGAGCCCGCTGCCGTCGATCCAGCCGATGAGACCCGGCAAACGCGCGGTACGTTCGAGCGCCGCGACGAGCCGCTCGGCGTCGATCGACAACGGGCCACCGCCGATGTCGAACCACAGCTCCGAGGCTTCGCGGGTGTCGCGGTCGCCGAACACATCGAGCGCGGCGACGCGCAGGCCCGCGCGCGCGGCGGACTGCGCGAGCATGCGGGCGGACAGTCCCGCCACGGCGACGAACGGCGCAGACGGGAGCGATGGGCGCGGTTTCATGGCGACTTGGGCAGGGGCAGGGGCACGAGCACGGGCACGGGCACGAGCACGGGCAGCGCGCAGGCGTAACGCGGCGTGCTCATCCGAGGCCGGCCGCGACGGCGCGGGCCTCGTCGAAGGCTTGCGGGAAACCCAGGTAGACCGGCTTGCCGCCCGTGCGCATGCGGATGAAGAGGCGATGCTCCACCTGGTACTTAACATTGCCAATCGCGAGCGCGCCGATGCCGATCGCGCCGCCGGCCGTCGGCGCACCTTCGATCGGCTTGCCGTCGTTCATCACGTTGACGCCCGCAATGCCTTCCGGCGGCACGGCGTTCACATCCGCGGCAATCAACAGATGCCGGGCATGCGCGAGATCGTCGGTGCGGACCACCTGCACGCCGGCGATGGCGGTGGCGAGCACGATCTCGGCCTCGCCCAATGCCGCGCGCAGGTCTGCCGGCGTCGCCGTGCTCACTCCTTTGGTCACGATGCCAAAGCGCCGGTTGATGTCGTCGCTGACATGCGCCGCGCGCGCCTGGTCGGTGTGGCTCGCAATCGATACGTCGGCGCCGAGCGAGGCCGCCATAGCCGCCGCCACGCGCCCGACCGCGCCGGTGCCGCCGAGAATCAGCACGCGCTTGCCGCCCAGTTCCATGCCGAACGCCTTGGCCAGATGCCGCTCGACCAGTGCGACGAGCGCGGCGGCGGTCGTGTACGAGCCGCTCGGATCGGCGAACACGGAGACTTCGAACGGCGGAACCATCGCTTTGCGCGCGCTGTCGAGCATGTCGGCAGCAAGCATGACGTCGCGCCCGCCGATGAAGATGCCGGTGCGCGACACGCCCTTCGGACCCCGCGAAAAAATCGCGTCCTGAGTCAGGTTCGCGACCATGCCCGCCTCGACGCCGCAATACGGCACGATGATCTGGTAGCCGGCGTCGGCGGCCATGTTCACGTCGAACGGACTCATCTGCGGCGTGGCCGTGAACATGTGCAGGATATAAGGCCTTTCAGCGGGTTTTTCAGTGGTGTCGGACATGGCAGGAGGCTCGTTTCGGTGACGTTTCTCATGAAGGCGTGAGGGCGTGGCTCATGGCTGCGTGGACTATCCGCGGCTGCCTCGCTGCCGGATCGGCAGGCAGTAGCGCGAAGCCGGAGCGCGTCATGCTGCGTCGATACGCTGCGGCTGCCGTGCTTCGGCGGAGCGCACCGTCGCGCCGCGATTGCGTCCCGCCACCACCGTGCATTCGATGTGAGGCAGACCGCGCGTCGCCGCGCGCGCCGTGGCGAGCGCGGCCTCGGCCTCGCGCGCGTCGGCGACGATCGCAAAGCCCGTCGGCCCCCACGAAGTCTGACCGATGCCCGCGGTTCGCTCGGCGGCCACGGCGCGTAACGCGCGCTCGACATCGGGGCTCGCGAACACGCCGCCTTGCACAGGTGCAAAGTATTCGCCGATGGTCTGCTGCATCTCCGTGAGGCCATGCGCGAAGGGCACGATGTTGCGTTCCGCGGCGCCCGGCAGGATCTTCATCAGCACGAGGTGGCACAGGTGCGCGGCGAGTTGCTGCGGGAACGGGGCGAGCGCGGCGAGACCGCGGCGTTCCTCGGCACCGTGCAGGCCCTCGCGAGCGTTGTCGCTGACGAGCAGCACGCGCCAGCTCTCCGGAAACGGCTGGCGCGCGAGCAGAGGCGGCACGCCCGGATGCAGACCGCCGGCCGGCCCGCCGTCCACCAGCAGGCCGCCGGAATCGAAGCCGAGCACGCCGATGCCCGAGCGCGCGCCGCGTCCTAGCAGGCTGGCGAGCTCGGCGCTCGTGGCCACGTGGCCGAGCAGGCGAACAAAAGCGCTGCCCACGGCGAGCGAGAGTTGCGTGCCGGACCCGAGGCCGCTGTGCGCGCGCGGCGTGCGGACCACTTCGATCGCGACGGGCGTCGGGTCGTAGGCGGCGTGCAGACGTTCCAGACAGATCGCAATGCGCTCGCGTTCCGCCTCCGTCACCGCACCGTCGATCCGGTCGCGCTCGGCGAGCCGCGCTTCGACGCGGGTGCCGGCGCCGTCGATCACGAGGCCGAGACTGCCGAACGCGCGTCCGAGCGAAGCGTTCGGATCGAGAAAGCCCAGATGCAGCCGCGCGGGCGCGTCGACCGTCACGGTGGCTTGAGGCGGAAGGCGGCGAACGTGAAGCTGCATCGCGAGTGTCCTTGTTCATGCTTGAGTTGCCGTGCATCAGCGGACGCACCCGATGGGCCGCCGCGACGAGGGCGCGTGCCGCGGCGCGGCGGCCCGGCGCGGGACTTCAAGCGAAAGCCGTACCAGGCTCGCAGCGCGACACCGGGCTTCAGTCGCTGCCGGGGTCTTTCGGCTTGTCGTATTTGATGTAGCGGAAGCGTTGATCGTCCGTCGGCGTGCCTTCGAGCGGGCCGCCTTCGGTTGCCGGCTGCCACTGAATGAACGATTCGATCTTGCTGGCGAGCGCGAAGTCCTTGTCCGTGATGCCTTTCGCGGAATGCGTTTTGAGTTTCACGGTCACGAATGCATAGGAGACCGTGAGATCGGGATGATGCCAGGCGGCTTCCGCGAGATGGCCCACCGCGTTCACGACCATCAGCGTTCCTTTCCAGCCTTCGGTGCGATATTTGCGCCGCAGCCAGCCCTCTTCTAGATACCAGTGCTGTAGCGGGCCGACGAGGCGCTGCTGGATTTCCTCGTCGGAATAGACCCGTTCTGCGTTTGCCATGACTGTTGCTCCGCATGTGTTGGAACCGCCGCTAACCGGATGAAGCGCTGCAATTGACGGGCCAGTCGGGCGCTCGCGCCGCGGGTGCGGGCGTTCTGTTGCTGCCTGCTGCGCGACGGACACGCTTCGTACCGGCGAGTGACACAGTATGTCCCACGTGCCGCGGCGCAGCCGTCACGGTGGTGACACGTACGCGCCGCGTGCCGCGCCGCGCGGCGCGCGCCGGCGAGCTTCTGTCTGTGAACGATGCGCACGGTGGTTCGATTCCGGCATGGAATATGCGTTGGCCGTCATGCGCCATAAAGCCCGGCAACGATCGGGAAACGGCGCTGATCGTTACCCGCATTCGAGGAGGCGCGCCCGATGCGACGAGGTAGCGTGGTCATTCGTGAGTTGAACAGCAAGACCATTCTGGAGGAGACATGAACTTACGCACCACGGTTCTTGGGCTCGCGATCCTCGCGTCGGCAGCCTTGAGTTCGTTCGTTGCACAGGCCGATTCGCAGCTCGACGGGCTCATGAAGAATCCGTCCAACTGGGCCGCGCAGGCGGGCGACTATGCCAACCATCGCTACAGCCCTCTCAAGCAGATCAACGAAAACAACGTCGGGAAACTACAGGTCGCGTGGACCATGTCGACCGGCGTGCTGCGCGGCCACGAAGGCGCGCCGCTCGTGATCGGCGACACCATGTATATCCACTCGCCATTTCCTAACAAGGTAATCGCTATCAACCTGAAGGATCAGACGTTCATCTGGCAGTACCTGCCGAAACAGGACGATCAGGTGGTGTCCGTGATGTGCTGCGATACCGTCAACCGCGGGCTCGCGTATGGCGACGGCAAGATCTTCCTGCAGCAGGCCGACACCAAACTCGTCGCGTTGAACGCCAAAACCGGCGACGTGGTCTGGACCGCGCAAAACGGTAATCCCAAGGCAGGTGAAACCAACACCAACGCGCCGCACGTATTCGGCGACAAGGTGCTTACCGGCATTTCCGGCGGCGAGTTCGGCGTACGCGGGCGTCTCATCGCGTACGACATCAAGACCGGGAAACCGGCCTGGACGGCCTACAGCACGGGCCCGGACAAGGACATGCTGATCGATCCCGACAAGACGACGACGTATGCCGACGGCAAGATGGTGCCGGTGGGCGCGGACTCGTCGCTGAAGTCGTGGAAGGGGGACCAGTGGAAACTGGGCGGCGGCACCACCTGGGGCTGGTACGCGTGGGATCCGAAACTCAACCTTGTCTACTACGGCACCGGCAATCCGGGTACATGGAATCCGACGCAGCGTCCGGGCGACAACAAATGGTCGATGTCCATCTTTGCGCGCGATCTGAATACCGGTCAAGCCAGATGGGTCTACCAGATGACGCCGCACGACGAGTGGGACTATGACGGCGTCAACGAAATGATCCTGTCGGACCTGTCGATCGACGGCAAAAAGGTTCCGGCTATCGTTCACTTCGACCGTAACGGTTTCGGCTACACGTTGAATCGCGAGACCGGCCAGTTGCTGGTTGCGCAGAAGTTCGACCCGGCGGTGAACTGGGCCGATCACGTCGACATGAAGAGCGGCAAGCCGATTCGCAACGCCGCCTATTCGACGCAGGCAGCCGGTTCGGACCACAACGTGAAGGGCATCTGTCCGGCGGCGCTCGGCTCGAAGGACCAGCAGCCCGCGGCGTACGACCCCGGTTCCAGCCTCTTCCTCGTGCCGACCAACCACGTTTGCATGGACTACGAACCGTTCGATGTCGACTACGTGTCGGGCCAGCCGTATGTGGGCGCCACGCTGTCTATGTATCCGGGCCCGAACGACAACAACTCGATGGGTAACTTCATTGCCTGGGATGCTTCGAAGGGCAAGATCGTCTGGTCCAAGCCGGAGCGGTTCTCGGTATGGTCGGGCGTGCTGGCCACCGCAGGCGGCGTGGCTTTCTACGGCACGCTGGAAGGCTACATCAAGGCAGTCCGCATCAAGGACGGCAAGGAACTGTGGCGCTTCAAGACGCCGTCGGGAATCATCGGCAACGTCTTTACCTACGAGTATCAGGGCAAGCAGTTCATCGGCGTCTACTCGGGTATTGGCGGCTGGGCCGGTATCGGCATGGCGGCGGGTCTCGAGAAGTCGACGGAAGGCCTGGGCGCGGTGGGCGGTTATCGCGAGCTCGCGAAGTACACGGCATTGGGCGGCACGCTCTTCGTGTTCGCCATTCCCGGCGGCAACAGCTAGGGCGCCGGAGTTGACTGGAACGCGTGGCCGGCTTGCCCTTGCAAAGGATCGAGCGGCCGGCGGCGCATTCAGTCATACGTAGTCGTCTACGAGTCATCGGGTCCGCGCCTGTCCGGCAATTCGCCGATGCGTCGGTGAAACGCTCCGGGGCGCGGCCTTACTTTGAAGGAGACATGTGCATATGAAAGGCCGATCAATCCTGTTACGGGCGGCACTGCCCGCCGTTTTCGTCGTACTGCCCGCTGCGTTCGCCCAGACCAATCCCGCGATTGCCCAGGTGGCGTACAAGGTGGTCGACGGCAGCAAGGTCGACCCCAATACGCTGCAAGGTTGGAAGACCTGGCGCGCCCTGGCCTGCGAACGCTGTCATGGCGCGCAGCAACAGGGGATGGTCGGACCTTCGCTCGTCGATGCGTTCAAGACGCTGGACAAGACCGAGTTTCACCGCACCGTGTTCGGTGGCCGCGTGGACAAGGGCATGCCCGACTTCAGTTCGAGCCAGATGATGCAGAAGAACTGGGAGAACCTTTACGCCTATCTGAAAGGGCGTTCCGACGGCCAGATCAAGCCGGGCGATCTGCAGGCCATCGACTCGAAATAGCGCCCACGTCTCTACCTCAGGAGGTTATCGATGCGTCACGGCAAACGAATGCCCACGCACGTCGCAATCGTAACCGCCGCGCTGTGCTATGCGGCGATTGCAAGCGGCGCGGTGCGCGCCCAAGGCGAGGCAATGCCCAATAACGATGGCGCCGATGGCGTGCTGCGGGTCTGCGCGGACCCGAACAACATGCCCTTGTCCAACAACAAGGGCGAGGGCTACGAGAACCGCATTGCCAGCCAGATGGCGAGCGATTTCGGCTACAAGCTCGAATACACGTATTTTCCGCAGCGCATGGGCTTTGTGCGGCACACGTTGCGCGAGAAGGTGCCGGATACCGAGCGCTACAAGTGCGATCTGATCATCGGCGTGCCGAAGGGCTACGACATGACCTCGACGACGCAGCCTTATCTGCGCTCCACGTATGCAATGGTCTTTACGAAGCGGCCCGAACTGGCCGGCATCAATACGCCGGACGATCTGCTCAAGCTGCCGCCGGACCAGTTGCACAAACTGCGCTTTGGCATCTTCACGCAGACGCCCGCGGTCGACTGGCTGCTCAGCCATGATCTGATCGATCAGGCGGTGTCGTATCAGGTGCAAAGCGGCGATCCGCAGGAATACCCCGGCCAGATGATCGAAAAGGATCTGCAGGCGGGCAACGTGGACGTGGTGTTCCTGTGGGGGCCGATTGCGGGCTACTTCGCGAAGCGCTCCGGCGATACGGTCAAGCTCGTGCCGTTCCCGGCCACGCCGGGGATCCGCTTCGACTATACGATCTCGATGGGCGTGCGCTACGGCGAAAAAGCGTGGAAGGACAAGGTCGATCAATGGATCGGCGCGAACCACGACAAGATCGACAACATCCTCACCAGTTACGAAGTGCCGCTTCTGAAGCCTGTCGATACGCCGGCAGGCAAGCCCGCGGACGGGTCGCCATGAGGCGGCAGCGGCAGCGATTGCGCCGCGCGTGGCGGCATGTGCTTGCGGTGTGTGTAACGTGCGCAATGTGTGCGACGCACAGCGCGGCGTTTGCCGCGGGCGCCGACGAAATCTCCGCCGCCGAGCGGCTCATCTTCACGACGGATCATCTGCATGGCATCCAGCAGCAGACCGAGCTCGACTACGCTTTCCTCAGCACGGACCAGCCGGCGCACAGTACGGACGTGGTCAAGGTGCTGGTGGTGAGCCCGGACAACGCCAAAGGCGATGCTCAGGTATCCGATCACAGCGGCGCTGTGCCGTTGCCGAACGCCGGCTTGCAGTGCAATCCGGTGATCATCTATTTCCTCGAACGCGACATCGCGGAGATGGAGCATCTGACCGGTGGCCAGCGCCGTTACTTCCAGCAGCGCCTGCGCCTCGCGCTCGCAGCGGGGCCGAAGATCGAGACGGTGACGAGCCAGGTGGGCGGCAAGCCCGTGAAGGCGCGGCAGATCGTCGTGCAACCGTACCTGGGCGATCCCAATTCGGAACGTTTCGCGCAATACATCGGCAAGCGCTACACGTTCCTGATTGCCGATACGGTGCCGGGCGAGGTCGCGCTGATCCGCACCGACGTGCCCGGCGCGAACAACGATTTCGCGCACCCGTTGCAGACGCAAACGCTGAGCTTCCAGGCGGCGCTGCGAAAACTGCCGCCGCCGCCGAACGCGCCGAACGCGCCGAATGTGCCGTTGAAGCCTTCCGACGCGCCGCGTGCGAGCCGTTAGCGAGGCCGCGCCAAGGTGAATTTCATCCGCTCGCTGACCTTGCGCCAGTTGCAGATCTTTGTCGTGGCGAGCCGCTACACGAGCTTCGCCCGGGCCGCGGAGGAATTGCATCTGACCCAGCCGGCGGTGTCGATGCAGATTCATCAGCTCGAGGAGGCGGTGGGCCTGCGTCTGTTCGAGCGGATTGCGCGCAAGCTCGCGTTGACCGAAGCGGGCGAAATGCTGAGCCATCACGCGAGCCGGATTCTCGGCGAGATCAAGGATGCGGAAGACGCGATGACCTCGCTCAAGCAGGCCGATAGCGGCTCGATCGCGGTGGGCATCGTCAGTTCCGCGACGTACTTCGCGCCGAAGCTGCTGGCCATGTATTCGCATCTGTATCCGAAGGTGGACGTGCATTTTTCAGTGGGCAATCGCGACGCGCTGCTGCGCCTCCTGCAGGACAATGCGATCGATCTCGCCATCATGGGCCGCCCGCCGCCGGAGCTCGACACCACGACCGAGCCGCTTGCCTGGCATCCGCAAGTGGTGATCGCGCCGCTCGACCATCCGTTATGCGGTGCGCGGCGCTTCGATTTGCAGGAACTGCGTGGCGACACGTTCCTGTTGCGCGAGCCCGGCTCGGGAACGCGCATGGCCGCGGAGGAAATGTTCAGGCAGCATCTGTTCACGCCCGCGAAGGTGGTCACGCTCGGCAGCAACGAAACGATCAAGCAGGCGGTGATGGCGGGCATGGGCGTGAGCCTGATTTCGCTGCATACGCTGCTGCTGGAACTGCGTACCAAGGAGATTGCGTTGCTCGACGTGAACGGCACGCCGATTGAACGGACGTGGCAAGTCGTGCATCTGCGGGCCAAGCAGTTGTCGCCGACCTGTTCGGCATTCAGGCAGTTTCTGCTGGAGCAGGCGGCCGCTTATCTGGAGCGCGAGTATGCGGCGTTCGTCACGTTGCCCGCGAAATCGGGGGTGTTGAAATGAACAGGGCGGGAGGTGAGGTGCGCGGGGGTTATGTGCGTTATGGACGTTACGTGGGGCCCATCGGCATGATCTGCGTGGCATTCGCCTGTTCGCAGGCGCTCGGCGCGCCGACCTCGATTGCGGTCATGGACTGTGTGTTGATCGACGATAACGCGGCCTACAACGATGCCGGGACTAACCGCATCCAGCAGGCGCGCATCGGGATGGTGAGCGAGGCGCTGCGTGAGCAGTTGCGCGAGAGTCAGCGCTACCGCGTTGCCGACAATGCGGCGGCCGCCGGTCTGATCGCACAACTCGGCGCATCGCAGGATCTGAACGCATGCGCGGACTGTGCGCGGCAGGTGGGACGCAAGCTCGGCGTCGAGCAGATCGGCCTGTGCTGGGTCCAGAAAGTCAGCAACCTGATCCTGAACATTAATCTGCATGTCGAAGATGTCGGCAGCGGAGCAACCGTCTTCCAGCGCTCGGTCGATATTCGCGGCAATACCGACCTGTCCTGGCGACGAGGCGCGGCGGCGCTGGCCGGACTGCTGGCCGGCGGTACGGCGGCGGGTTCGGCAGCGAGTTCGACAGAACGTGGTGCCTCGCCGTGAGAGCGCGGCGATTTTCCCGCAGCGGCACACTGTGTACTCGAACTACGTAACAGGTTGACATCGTTCCTCGCGCGAGCGCGCCGGCTGCGTCCAGCCGCGTACTGGCACAGAGTATGCGCCGAGGTCCGCGCATAGCGATGAGAAGCACATCCGTATCGCGGGTCGACGACGAGCCCGCGCCTGATTGCCTGCTATAGGGGATTGCATCGATGGGTGCTGGCGAACTGCTTCAGGACTGGCGCGTGCATGCATTGCGGATCGAAGACGAAGTCTCGCGAGTCGTGATCGGCCAGCCGCAGACCATCCGTCTCATCACCGTCGCGTTGTTCGCCCGTGGCCATGTGCTTCTCGAAGGCGGCGTCGGGGTCGGCAAGACAACCGTGTTGCGCGCGTTTGCACGAGTGGTGGGCGGCGAGTTCGAGCGCGTGGAAGGCACCATCGATCTGATGCCGGGCGATCTCGTCTATCACACGTACGTCGACGCCGAGGGCAGGCCGCGAATCGATCCTGGTCCGCTGCTTCGACACGGCGAACGGCTGACCACGTTCTTCTTCAACGAGATCAATCGCGCGCGTCCCCAGGTTCAGTCGCTGCTGCTGCGCGCGATGGCGGAGCGTTCGGTGTGGGCGTTCGATCGCGAATATCGCTTCCCGCATATGACGGTGTTTGCCGACCGCAACAAGGTCGAGAAGGAAGAGACCTTCGAGCTTGCATCGGCGGCGCGCGATCGCTTCCTGTTCGAACTGGGCATGCCCACGCCGACCGAGCCCGACGTGCGCCGGTCACTGGTATTCGACGCGGCGTTCCATGACGTCGACAGCCTGCTTGCGCGGCTCCCGCCTGCGATCGTTCAGTGGGAACAGTTGAACCAGGTCGGCGCGGCCATTCAGGAGAGCGTGCAATCGAGTGAAACGATCGAGCGCTATGTTCTGGACATCTGGCAGGCCACGGAAACGCCGCAGCGTTTCGGCATTGCGCTCGACGGCGTGGATATGGACCGGCTCATTCTGGCGGGCGCAAGCCCTCGGGGCATGAGTGCATTGCTGCGCGCGGCTCGCGTGGTGGCGTGGCTCGCCGGCCGCTCGCATCTGGTTCCGGAAGATATTCATGCGGTGCTGATGCCCGCGCTCGGGCACCGTGTGTTCTTCACGCCGATCTATGAACTGCGCCGCCAGGAACTCGCTGAAGCGCTCATGACGCAAATCATGAACAGGCTGGCCGTACCCTGAGCCATGAACGGGACAGCGGAATTTCACTACCGTTTGCCGATGCGCGCAGGCGGATTTCGTCCCGGCTCGCATCCGGGATCGAGTTTCGGCGCCGGCCAGGAATTCGCGATGCACGGGCGTCTCTTCGATTACCCGGATCCGCGCCGCCTGGATCTGCGCGCGAGCGTGCGCGCCGCGCGCTCGGAGTGGCTGGTGCGGGTTCATCTGCAGCGCGCCGCCGTGCCGGTGCAGGTGATCGTCGATGTCTCGGCGTCGATGCACTTCGGCAAGCGCCGGACGAAGTCGCAGGTTGCCGCGGACTTTGTCGAAGCGTTGGGATACAGCGCGTTCCGTGTCGGCGATCCGTTGGGCATGCTCGCCTTCGACACCCGCGCGCGCGACGATCTTTTCATGCCGGCGCGATATGGCCGCGGCGTCGGCAACCTGCTCGCGACGATGTTGCGCGAGAGTGAGAGCGCGAGCGACGCCGCCGGAAGCGGTGGCATCGCCGGGCTGCAACGCGCCGCTTCGGCGCTGGCCGGACGGCAGGCGCTGATTTTCCTCGTTTCGGATTTTCATTGGCCACTCGCCGCATTGCCGGCCGTACTCGATTTGCTGGTTCACGCCTGTGTGGTCCCGATAGTGGTCTGGGATGCCGCTGAAATCGCCCCGCCGAACGGCGGTTCGCTGCTCGCGGTCAACGATGCGGAGTCCGCCCGGCAGCGCACGCTATGGCTGCGCGGCAGCGTGCGCGAGCGTTGGCGCGAGGCCGTTGCGCGGCGGCGCGCGGAGCTCGCGAACGTGTTCGGCAAGCGCGGCATCCAGCCGTTTTATGTCGAGAGCGCTTTTGATCCGGAGGCGATGTCGCGCTACTTTCTGGAGACGATCGCATGAGACCTGACGGGCGCGGCGTTGGCAGATCAGGAAGGTCGCTTTGCGAGGCGTCAGGCGCAACGAGGTTTGTCTCGGCGCTCGCGTTGACGTTGACGTTGGTGTTGGCATTGGCGCCTGCGATAAGCGTCGCTGCCGGCTCGGGCGATGTCCTTCAGCCGACGGTTCAGGAGCCGCGTGCTTTCGGCCATCTGCTCGGCGACATCGTCACGCAACGCATCCTGCTGCGCGCCGGCGATAACGATGTCGGTTCGGTCGCGCCGCCTTCCATAGGCCGCACCGGCGCGTGGCTCGAACGGCGGCCTGCGCGGATCGAAACCGATGCCGAAGGTCGGCGGTGGATGGCAATCGACTACCAGATCGTCAACGTCGCGCCCACGCTCACCCGGATTGCGTTGCCGGCATTGACATTGACCTCGGCATCCGGTGCGACGCTGCAGGTTGCGGAGTGGCCGCTCAGCATCGGTCCGATAACCTCTGCCGACGCCTTCGAGGCCGGCGACCTGCAACGGATGCGGCCCGACCGGCAGGCTCCCTTGATGCCGACCGCGCCGCTGCGAAGGCAGGCGGCTTTCGCGCTCGGCCTGTTGCTGCTGACGTTGCTCTCGTGGGCCGGCTGGTGGCTGTGGCGCAACTGGCGCGAGTCGGCGCGGCTGCCTTTCGCGCGCGCCTGGCGGCAGATGCGGCGCCTGGACGGGCCGAACGCCGACATGTCCGCGGACGCGTGGCTTTGCCTGCACCGCGCACTGAACGAAACGGCCGGCCATGTCGTTCACGCGGGTTCGCTGCCCAGCCTGTTCGCGCGAGCGCCGTATTTGCAGCCGCTACACGCGCAGCTCGAACAGTTCTATCAGCAATCCGGCGAGCGGTTTTTCACGCCCGCACCAGCGCTAGCGCCTTATCCATTGCGGGGGCTATGCCGCGCGCTGTATCGCGCGGAGCAGCGCCATCAACGATGAACACGGTGTTCGACTTTGCCTATCCGTGGCTGCTCGTGCTGTTGCCGCTGGCCGCGCTGCCGTTGTTGCGACGGCGCGGCGACGCGCTCGCCTTCTCCTGGGTTGCATGGCTGCCGGACGATCGCATCGGACAATGGATCGGCTTGATCGGGCGCGGCAGTGCCGTGCTGGCGATGGTGGCTATCGTGTTCGGCCTGGCTGGTCCGGGACGCTCGCAGCGGCAGGTGCTGCGTACGGGCAGCGGAGCCCAGATTCTGATCCTGATGGATCGCAGTGCGAGCATGGACGAAACGATGAACAGCAAAGGCGTAGAGTCGCCGGCGGGCGAGTCGAAGAACAAGGTGGCGCGTGCTTCGTTGACGAACTTCGTCGCGCAGCGGCCCAACGACCGGCTCGCGTTCATGATGTTCGGCACGAGCCCCGTGCTTGCGATGCCGTTCACCTACGACCACCGTGCGATCGCGGCGGCAATTGCGGGCACGGCGGTGGGCCGCGGCATGCCGGACACGCAACTCGACCGTGGGCTGCTGGCGGCGATCGGCGAGTTCAATGGACGGGCCTCCTCGGGCCGCCGGGCGATCGTTCTCGTCTCGGACGGCGGCGCGAGACTCGACACACAGGTACGACGGCTCATTCAGGATGGACTGACGCGCAACCAGATCGCGCTTTACTTTATCTACTTGCGCAGCGGCACCTACAGTCCCGACCTGAACGCCGCGGTTCCCGCGAATGAGTCTTCGGCCGAAGCCGAACTGCATCGCTACTTTCTCTCGCTGAAGACACCGTACCGGCTTTTCCAGGCCGGTAACGCGCGAGCGATGAAGGACGCAATGGCGGAGATCAACCGGCAGCAGAACGCGCGGACTTCGTTTGTCGAGCGTCTGCCGCGACAGGATCTCAGCCCGTATTGTTTCGCCGTGGCGCTGTCGGCGTGTGTGCTCCTGCTGACCTTGCGGCTGCTTCAGGTGCGGGTCTGGTCATGAAGCGCACATCCATTCATGTGATTTTCGCGGCTGTCGCACTGTGCTGCACCGGTGTCGCGGCGTATGACTGGGCTCGTCTGCGGCACGCGCAACACGTCAATCAGGCGGTGGCCGCAGCAGCGGCTGAAACAGGCAAAGCGGCGGCCAAAAGCGGCGCCGCAGGCGCCCCGCGCAACGAACACGGCGAACGCGGCAACGGCAACGGCAACGGCAACGGCAACGGCAACGGCAACGGCAACGGCAACGGCGACTTCCGCGAGGTCAGACTCGCGCGTGCCATCGCGCTGTCGAACGCCGGTGCCTACGATGCGGCAGGTCCACTCTTCGAGGACCTGATTCGAGACGATCACCTTGACGAAATCGGGCGCGCGGCGCTGTTCGATCTCGGCAACATGTACCTGCGGGAGAGTTTGGGCAACAACCCGTCCGGCACAGTGCAGTCGGTCGCGATGATCGAGGAAGCGAAGGCGCGCTACCGCACGTTGCTGCGTGCGGCACCGGACGACTGGGATGCACGCTACAACCTCGAACGGGCGCTGTGGCTTGCGCCTGAAACGCACGCCTCGAACGATTCGCCCGAGGTCAAGTCGCAGCACAACGTCAAGGTCAGTGATCCGCAGAGCAAGGACCTGCCATGAGCTTCCGCGAGTGGACCCGTGGGTTTTCCCGCGGACGACACTGGGCGACACCCGCGGCGCTGCTGTTGCTGATCGCGGCGGTTGCCATGCCTCGCGTGGTGCTGCCGCGCAATACGTTCAGCTATATCGTCACCTTCGACATTACGCAAAGCATGGACGTCGAAGACGTCGCGCTGAATGGTGTGCCGGTGAGCCGGCTGGGGTTCGCGCGGTCGGCGATGCGCGACGCGATCGGACGATTGCCGTGCGGCTCGAAGGTGGGCTGGAGCGTGTTCACCGGTCAGCGGACCTTGCTGTTGCTGCCGCCCGTCGAAGTCTGCGGCAACTATGACGCGCTGCTTTCGTCGCTCGACAGGATCGACTGGCACATGCGCTGGACCAACTGGAGCCGCATTGCCGAGGGCGGCGTCTATTCTGCGGTTCGCGTGGCGCAGGATGTCGGGCATGGCGCGGCCGTGGTGTTCGTCACCGATGGCCAGGAGGCGCCGCCGGTGCTGCCTTCGGATGCGCCGACGCGGGACATCAACCCTGCTCGGGTGACGGGGTGGCTGATCGGCGTCGGCGGCGATCAGGCCGCGCCCATTCCGCACACCGATGCCGACGGTAATCGCAACGGCTACTGGCAGGCAGACGATGTGATCCAGGTTCCACCGCAGCCGGGTTCCGCAACGCAGGCGGAAAGCCACGAGGAACTGTCCGCACTGCACGGGCATTATCTTGCTGCCGTGGCCGCACAGATCGGCTTCGGATACCGCCGCCTGTTGGGAGCCGAGGCGTTGAGCGATGCCATGCTCGACGTGCGATTCGCGCACCGCGAACCGGTGCCGACCGACTTGCGCTGGTGTCCCGCGCTGCTTGCGTTGTTGCTGCTCGTCTGGCGATTCGCGCCGGAGTTCCGTTGGGCCAGGGGTCGTGTGACCGGCCGATCCGCGAACTCGTCATATGTGTAAAGCGGTGTGAAGCGGTGCTGACTAAAATGCGCATCAAAACCCATTGAGAGTCTGGAAAATCCCGGGCGTATCGCCTACGCTTAAGCGAGCCGGCCTTTTGGGGAAGAGAGCATTCCCTCCACCCATCCATGCGCAGCCGACCCATTCTGACAAAGCAATCAACGGTTCTAAATCGTACGCTTTTGTTGTTTGAGAGGGTTGCGCCATCCTGCTTTTCTACGCCGTCGCTCGCGTGGATGAATGCCGCACTCCAGCGCTGAAATTCTTGAACGATAAAAAGCCAAGGAGACGCTCATGCCATTCATTCGCATTCCAGACGCTATTGGTCTTTCCCTGCTTGCCATTGCATTCGGCTTGCCCGCCGCGTATGCCGCGGACGAAGTTCAGAACAGTTCGACCACCACGAGCTCGCCGGTGCCGTCGACGCTGCAACCCGTGAGCCAGGAACAGCTCGACCGGGCAGCCACCACGTCGAACGACTGGCTGCTTTCGAACGGTTCGTACGCGCAGACGCGCTACTACCGCGGTGCACAAATCAACAAAACGAACGTGTCGAAACTCAGGCCGGCTTTCATCTTCCAGACAGCCGTCAACGAGTCGATGGAAACGGCGCCGATCGTATCGAACGGCGTGATGTTCATTACCACCTCGTTTAATCACGTGTATGCGGTCGATGCGGTGACGGGCAAGGAATTCTGGCACTACAAGCACAAGATGGGCGCGGTCACTACGTTTTGTTGCGGGCCCAACAATCGCGGCGTGGCCATAGCCGGCGACCGTCTCTACATGGGCACCCTCGACGCGAAGCTCGTCGCGCTCGACGCAAAAACCGGCAGCGTGTTGTGGCAAACGCAGATCGCCGATCCCGATGAAGGCTATTCGGAAACGATGGCGCCGACCGTGGTCGACGGCAAGGTGTTGATCGGCACGAACGGCGGCGAATATGGCATTCGCGGTTTCCTCAAGGCGTTCGACGCAAACTCCGGTCAATTGCTGTGGACCTTCTATACGATTCCGGAAACCGGCCAGGAAGGTGTGTGGGCCACGAAGGACGCTACCGGCCGCGACGGGAAGCGCGACATCGACGCCGAGAAAAAGCAGCTTGCCGAGAAAGGCGGCGACTTCTACAAGACGCTCGGCGGCGGCGTGTGGATGGCGCCCGCAATCGATCGGCAGACGCATACGGTGTTCTTCGTCGTCGGCAATCCCTCGCCTGACCTGTATGGCGCAATCCGGCCGGGAGACAACCTCTATACGGATTCGCTCGTCGCGATCGATCTGGACACCGGCAAATACAAATGGCACTACCAGTATGTGCCGCACGACGTGTGGGACCTGGACGCCGTGAGCCCGCCGATGCTGATCGACGTACGCGACAACAACGGCAGGATGATTCCGGGCGTGGTGCACGGCGGCAAGACCGGTCACGTGTACGTTCACGATCGCGCGACTGGACGGCTGATCCGCTATTCGCAGGCGATGATTCCGCAGGAGAACATGTGGACGTTGCCGACCGCCGCCGGCGCGCGGATGCTGCCTGGCGCGAACGGCGGAGTCGAGTGGTCGCCTATGGCATTCGATCCGCACACGCGTCTCGTGTATGCGGCCAATCTGCATCAGCCGATGACGTATCAGGTCGAGGACGCCGCCTATCCGGGCGGCAGCAAGCTGTGGCTGGGCGGCGCGTTCAAGACGATCGCGTCCGAACAGCAATGGGGCAAGCTGTCCGCCGTGAACGTCGATACGGGTAAGGTCGCGTGGGACTACAAAACCGAGCAGCCGCTCATCGGCGGCGTGCTGACGACGGCGGGCGGCCTCGTATTCAACGGCGAAGGCAACGGCCTGTTCCGCGCATTCGATTCCGCCACGGGCAAGAAACTCTGGGAGTTCCAGTGCGGCGCCGGCGTCAATGCGCCCGCGGTGTCATACATGGTGCACGGCAAGCAGTACATCGCGGTCGCGGCGGGCGGCAATACGCAGCTCGACTTCAAGCGCGGCAACACCGTGCTCGTCTTTGCGTTGCCATGACGATGCCGATGCTGCGGGGAACGCCGGGGCGGGCGCGCCGCTCATGGACGGCAGTGCTGTGCGGCTGGTTCGCCGCCGCATGGCTGCCGTTGAACGCGCACGCCGACGCCGAGGCCGGCAAGGCGAAAGCGCAGGTGTGCGTGGCCTGTCACGGGCCGATGGGCAATTCGACGAACCCGGACTATCCGATCCTTGCCGGTCAAACCGCGCGCTATATTTATCTGGAGCTCAAGGACTTCAAGGAAGGGCGGCGCAGCGACCCGCGCATGTCGCCGATGGCCGCCAACCTCTCGCGTGAGGACATGCAGGATCTGGCCGATTACTTTGCCGCGCAAAAGGCGGCGTCCGTTCCGTTCAAGTCGGATAACGCCAGCATTGAAGCGGGAAGGAAGAAAGCAGCCGAGGTGTTATGCACGATGTGCCACCTGGGCGGCTTTACCGGCCAGAACGAGATTCCGCGCGTCTCGGGTCAACTGTATCCGTACATCGTCAAGCAATTGCAGGACTTCCGCTCGCACACGCGGACCAACGACGCGGGCAACATGACCAGCGTAACGCGCAATCTGACCGACGACGACATTCGCAATCTGGCCGCCTATATCAACAATCTCCAGTAGCAGGGAGGAGATACCGTGAAAGAGATTCTCACCCGTACCGTTGCGACTGTCGCGCTGCTTGCGGGCGCTTTGGGAGCATGCGTTCCCGCGCATGCGCAGGGCGATGGAGAAACAAACAGGCAGTTGCTGGCGGCCGCGAAAGACGGCGACCAGCCATCCGCTCTCGCGGCGCTCCAGCGCGGCGCGGCGGTGGACGCCATGAACCGCATCGGCGACACCGCGTTGATCACCGCGTGCAAACGAGGCGACGCGGCTACGGCACGCATGCTGATCGACCACGGCGCGAACGTCCGGCACGCAAATGCGCCGGGCGTTACACCGTTGATGGCTGCCGCGTATGGCGGCTTCGATGAAATCGTCGTGCTCCTGCTCGCGCATGACGCGGATCCTCTTGCCACGGATCGCATCGGCAAGACCGCGATGGAGTACGCCGCCGGTCAGGGGCAAACGAAGGTCGTGAATCAGTTGCTCGATGCGGGCGTCGATGTGAATCGCACCTACAGGAACGATCTCACCGCGCTGATGTGGGCCGCGGGATACGATCGCGCGGATACCGTGCGGCTGCTGATCGCACGTGGTGCGAATCGGGCGTTGAAGGACAATCGGGGAATGACGGCGAAAGATATCGCCGTGCAGACAAAATCGGATCAGGTTGCGCGGCTGCTATCCACTGGCTAGTGCGCGAACTGAGCGCGCGTCTACTCCGGAGCCATTCACTCGACGTGTTCGACTCCGGTCCTCGGAATCGGCCTAGACCCCAAGGAGCTGCGTCATCGTACGGATGGCATGCGAGGTCGAATTCAGCATCTGGCAAGCCTGCAGCAGATCGTCACGCATGGTGTCGAAGCCTTTGGCGAAGAAGCGACTCGGCCCGGTCAGCACGATCGCTCCCAGCGCGCGGCCGGACGGGGCGGCGAGGCGTGAGCCCACGGCGCATATGCCAATCACGTTTTCATTCTGGTTGGTCGCCCATCCGCGCTTGCGTACCTCTTCGAGTTCGGCATAGAGCGCCGCGCGGTCGCGGATAGTCCATTCCGTGCGGGCGGAGTAGGGCGCCTGGCCAAGCAAGGCGTCGCGCTGTTCATCTGTGCGGTCACTCAGCAATATCTTGCCCGACACGGACGCGTGCAGCGGCGCCGTGACCGTGGTGTCGAAATACGGCGTGACGCTGTAATTCCCCGCGACACATTCCACTGTCACCCGGTGGTCTCCGAGGAAAGCGATGAGCAGCACAGACGGACCGTGCCGCTCCTGCAACTCGCGCATGAGCGGTGCGGTATCGCGGCGCAACCGGTTCAGTGGGTGTTCCAGCGGAAGCGGGCAGGCCGCGCGCGGGGTCGGGCAATACAGTGAGCCTTCCCGGTACACATAGCCGGCAACGTCCAGGGACTGCAGCAGACGGTGGCATGTGGTGGTGGGCAGGCCCACGCTTTCCGCTATGTCCTGCAGGCTGAGCGGCCGGGCTGCCTCGTGCAGCCGCGAAAGAATGTTCAGCCCTCTGGCGAGCGCGCCGGAGTCCGCCTCACGCCGTTCGGCACTTCCCTCACTCGTGGTGACAGTGGCCATGATCAGCGGGATCCTGAAAAGACGGGCGCGAGCCGGGAGCTGGCGAAATGCGTCAACAACGGATGCGCTGTACAGATTTGCATATATGAATTGCTTGGTTGGGCCGGCTTGGGCAGCCTTCTACAATAAAACGGAATTATTCTTCCGAAATTTCTAAATATTGTACCGGCAATAAGACGTAGCGGGTCGGAATTGAACTGACCGCCCGAATCTATGGTTGTGGATCGCATCGCTGGTCCGGCTCGAAGTCAGGGTCGGAGCTTCTGGATGCCTGGATGGCGGGCTTAGGCTTTATATCTAGGATAACTATATAAATCGCGATTTCAGCTATTCGTCGCTTGCATCGGTGCGCGAAGCCTGGTGACTTTCCACGTCCATTTTTTAATGCGGTGTTCCATGTCGACCTTGTCTCCCGCCAGTTTTGCCGATAGCCCGCTTTCGCGGGCGCTCTCCCAGCCGCTGATGCTGGGCCTGTTCCTGCCGATCCAGAGCGGCGGGTGGTCCATGTCGACGCTGCCGCGCACGACCGACTGGAGCTTCGACTACAACGCGCGGCTGACCCGCAAGGCTGAGGCTCTCGGCTTCGACCTCGTGTTCGGCCTCGCGCAGTGGCTCGGCAAGGACGGCCATGGCGGGACGACCCGCTACCGTCGCGATTCGCTCGATTCGTTCATCACGATCGCGTCGCTGGCTTCCATTACGAACCGCATCCTGCTGATCTCGACGCTGCATATTCTTTACGGCGGCTGGCATCCGCTGCATCTCGCGAAGTTCGGCGCAACGCTCGATCATATTTCCGGCGGCCGGTGGGGGCTGAACATGGTCACGGGCCATTCGGTCGACGAGGCCGAGATGTTCGGCCGCGAAGGCCACTTCGAGCACGACCTGCGCTACGAGATGGCCGGGGAATTCGTCGACCTGATGGAGCAGCTCTGGTCGCTGGACGACAACCTGACGTTCGACGGCAAGTGGTATCGCACGCGCAACGCATTCGTTTCACCGAAGCCGCGCTTCGGCCGGCCCGTGCTGGTCAACGCAACGAGTTCGGCGGCCGGAATCGACTACGCGGCGCAACACTCCGACCTGATTTTCATCACGAGCTCGGCGGGCGCGCAGATCGACGCGGCGCTGGAGGTCTTGCCGGCCCATACCGCACAAGTTCAGGCGCGTGCGCAGGCTCACGGGCGGCAGGTAAGCACGCTGATCAATCCGACGATCGTCTGCCGGCCGACCGAGCGGGAGGCGCATGCCTATCACGACGCGATCCTCTCGCATGCCGATTTTGGCGCGGTGGATGGCTTCACGGGCCGCCGCAGCGACGCAAAAGCCTGGAAGGGCCACCAACGTGAGCAGCGGGTCCTGGGAGGCAACATCCAGATCATCGGTTCACCTGAACATGTGGTGGAAGATCTGCTGCGCCTGAAAGCAGCGGGTATCGACGGCGTGCAACTGACCTTCTTCGATTTCGAGCCCGATCTCGCGTACTTCGGCGAAGCCGTGCTGCCGTTGCTGGAGCAGGCCGGCCTCAGGGTGCCGCTGCCGACCGCGGCATTCTTCTGAGTCGCCGCCTGTTAATTCGCTCTCCCTATTTCACCACGTTCCGGTAGCCCCACAATGAGCCACTCAACCATTCCGCTGATTACACCCGCCGCGTTGCGCGCAGCGCTCGCCGACCGGCGCGAGCTCGCCATTCTCGATGTCCGCGAAGAAGGGGTATCCGCGCGCCGCCGGCTGTTCTATTCGTCCATTGCGGCTGTCGGTCGTCTTGGCCTCGTCGTCGGGCAGCTCGTGCCCCGCCTCACCACGCCGGTCGTGCTGGTCGATGAAGCGGGCGAATATGCGTCGCGTGCCGCGGCACTGCTCGCCAGCTTCGGCTACACACACGTGTCGATTCTCGAAGGCGGCGTAAGCGGCTGGGAAGCCGCCGGCTTCGAGGTGTTCAGCGGGACCAATGTGCCTGGCAAGGCGTTCGGCGAGGTGATCGAGCATCGGCTGCATACGCCGAATATCGATGCGCCTACGCTCAGGCAACTGCAGGACGCAGGCGAGGACCTGGTGGTGCTCGATAGTCGGCCATTCCCCGAATACCAGACCATGAACATACCGGGCGGTGTCGAATGCGCGGGTGCCGAGCTGGTTCACCGTGCTCTCGCGGCCGCGCCGTCGCCCGATACGCTGATCGTGGTCAATTGCGCGGGTCGCACGCGCAGCATTCTCGGTGCGCAGTCGCTCGTCAATGCCGGTATCCCGAATCCCGTTGCAGCGCTCACGGGAGGATCAATGTCATGGCTGCTGTCGGGATTCGAACTCGAACGCGGCCGCATCAGCACGGCGCCGCGTCCCGACGGAGCCGCGCTCGCCAGCGCGCGGACGCTCGCGCAACGCGCGGCGGCGCGAGCCGGCGTGGTCGAGATCGACCGTGCCACGCTTGCCCGTTTCGAAAGCGAAGCGGCCACGCATACGCTTTACCGTTTCGACGTGCGCGCTCCTCTGGAATACGAAGCGGGCCATCGTGCCGGCTGGCGCTCGGCGCCCGGCGGACAACTGGTGCAGGCAACCGATGAATACGTGGGAACGCTCCACGCACGCGTGGTGCTCGCCGACGATGACGGCGTGCGCGCGCGCATGACGGCTTCCTGGCTCGTGCAGCTGGGTTATCTCCAGGTATTCGTGCTGGCCGACGACGATTCTTCCGCGGCATTCGAAACCGGCCCCGAACCGCTGCCGATATTCCGCACGCGAGGCCGCACGCAGTGGATCGAAGCAGACCAGCTTGCACAGACGCTCGAAGCGGGCAGCGCGCAGGTGGTGGACGTGGACAGCAGTCTCGCGTTCCGCCGCGCCCATATCGCCGGGGCCCGCTTCGTTGCGGCGAGCGCGCTCGAAGATCTGTTGGAGCGGATCGACGCCGACGCATCGCGGCAACTCGTCCTCACTTCCAGCGATGGCGTACTCGCCGGCCTGCTGGCCAACCAGTTGCGTGAACGGCGCGAAGGCGTGGCGGCGCTGCTCGGCGGTACGCAGCGCTGGCTGGCGCTCGGCCTGCCGCAGGCCAGCGGCGACGAAGGCAACCTGACCGGCGACGACGACGCCTGGTACAGCCCTTATCACTACGCGCCGGCGCAGGCCGCGCAGCAGATGGAGGCGTACCTCGCGTGGGAGTTGCAGCTCGTCGGGCAACTCGAACGCGACGGCATTGCGTCGATCAATGTCATCGACTTCGACACACCGACCCATCGCCGCAGCGAGGAACGCCTCGCGGCGCTGCGTCGTGCGAACTGACCGGCTTGCGCGGTCCACCTATTGCTTTGGAGCACGAACATGAGTGCGGCACGGACACTGCATCTGAATACCAACATCACCGGCACGGGACGTCATCCGGCCGGCTGGCGGACGCTCGACAATCCGAAGTCGATCATCGACCTCGGGTTCTTCACCACCATCGCGCAGATCGCCGAGCGCGGCAAGCTCGACGCGGTGTTTCTCTCCGACGCGGTGGCGTTGCGCGGCCACGCACACGGGCCGGCGCAGTCGCTTGAACCGACGGTGCTGCTTACCGCGCTTGCCGGCGTGACGCGACATGTCGGGCTGATCGGCACCGCATCGACCACCTTCAACGATCCGTTCAATCTGGCGCGCCGCTTCGCGTCGGTGGATCACCTGAGCGCCGGGCGGGTCGCGTGGAATGCCGTGACGACCTACGACCCGGAAGCGGCCGCCAATTTCAGCATTGCAGAGTCGCCCGACAAGCAGGCGCGTTACGCGCGCGCCGAGGAGTTCGTCGAAGTCGTGCTGAAGCTGTGGGATAGCTGGGAAGACAATGCGCTGATCGCCGATCGCGCAAGCGGACGCTATGCCGACCCGGCGCGCGTGCATGCCATCGCGCATGCCGGCCGTCATTTTCAGGTGCGCGGGCCGCTGAACCTGCCACGCAGTCCGCAAGGGCGGCCGGTGCTGGTGCAGGCGGGCGGCTCGGAGGCGGGTGTTGCGCTGGCCGCGCGCCATGCGGATGCGGTGTTCACGGCGCAGACCACGTTCGAAGGCGCACAGGATTTCTATCGGGACATCAAGGCGCGTGCCGTCGCGCATGGACGCCACCCCGATCATCTGCTGGTGCTGCCGGGCCTTTACCCGGTGATCGGCGGCACTCTTGCCGAGGCGCGCCGGCGTAAAGCCGACATGGATGCGCTTCTCGACCGCGGGGCCGAGCTCGCCAAATTCGCTGGTGCTCTCGGTATCGACGCCGCCGCTCTGCAACTGGATGCGCCGTTGCCTTATGACCTGATCGACAAGGGCGATCGTACCGACGTGTCGCGCGGATTCATCCGCTCCACGGTGCTGCTGGCCCGAGGCGAGAACCTGACGGTTCGCGATCTGCTCGACCGCAATCCCGGCGCACACCGGATGATCGTGGGCACACCCGAGACCATTGCGGACGACATCGAACGCTGGTTCGCCGGTCGCGCCGCGGACGGCTTCAACCTCAACGCCGACGTCTTCCCTTCAGGGCTCGCGGACTTCGTCGATCACGTCGTGCCGCTGCTGCAGCGCAAAGGCATTTTCCGCCGCGAGTACGAGGGTACGACGTTACGCGACCACTATGGTCTCGCGCGACCGTCCAGCCGCTATGCCGATGCCGCGACGAGTGCCGTGGCGGATGCGGACGCGCTCGGTGCGGTCTCCTGAGTAGTAGTTCGTTCATTCCGAACATGTAGTCAGTTTCATTTTTCAGGACGTTTCAGGACGTATATGTCTACGAGAGAATCCACTTTTACCGCGGCTCCCGCACCGGCTCCAGCCGCGACAGCCTCGCGGCTGGCGACGCTGCGCGAGCCGCTGTTGCGGGCCGCGATCCCGGTGCTGTTGATCGCGCTCTGGCAGTTGGCCTCGACACTCGGTGTGGTCAGCGAGTTCGTGCTGCCGGCGCCGGCATCGGTGCTGACGGCCTATCGGGAGTTGTGGCAGTCCGGCGATCTGCAGGATGCGCTGAAGATATCGCTGGCGCGTGCGGCATTGGGGCTGCTGATCGGCGGCGGCGCGGGGTTGCTGCTGGGCGTGGCGGCGGGTCTGAGCAAGTCCGCTGAACGCGGTTTCGACACGGTGCTGCAGATGCTGCGGACCATACCGTTCATTGCGCTGGTGCCGATCTTCGTCGTCTGGTTCGGAATCGGCGAACTGTCCAAAGTCGCGTTGATCGTCGGCGCGGCGATTTCGCCCATGTATCTCAGCACGTACCACGCCATACGCGGCATCGACCCGAAGCTGCTGGAACTCGGCCGCACGTTCCGCCTGACGCGCGGGCATCAGATACGGCTCATCATTCTGCCGACCGCGCTGCCCGGCATACTCGTCGGCGTTCGCTATTCCGCAGCCATCTCGCTGCTCGCGCTCGTGGCGGCGGAGCAGATCAATGCAAGCGCCGGCATCGGCTTCATTCTGAACAACGCCAACCAGTTCCAGCGCACCGATATCATCATCGCCGGCATTCTCGTCTATGCGGCGCTCGGCATTGCGGTGGACGCGCTGCTGCGTTTCATCGAACGCAAGGCCCTCGTCTGGAGAGGTGCGCATGTCTGAGCTCGCCTATCAGCCTGACTACGACGCAGCGCCGGTTGTCGCAAGACTGTCCGGCGCCAGGAAGCGCTACGGCGAAAACACGGTGCTCGACAACGTGGACTTCACGGTCCGCAAGGGCGAGTGTGTCGCGCTGGTCGGCCCGTCGGGTACGGGCAAAACCACGCTGTTGCGCTTGCTGGCCGGCCTCGAATCCGTTTCGGGCGGCAGGACCGAGGTGACGCAGAACACCTCCGTCGTCTTCCAGGAGCCGCGGCTGATACAGGCGTTGCGCGTGTGGAAAAACGTGCTGCTGGACGACGCGCATAAGCCTGATGCAAAAGCGCGCGCCCGTGTCGCGCTGCAGGACGTCGGGCTCGAAGACAAGCTGGAGAGCTGGCCCGTCAGCCTCTCGGGCGGCCAGGCGCAGCGTGTTGCCGTGGCTCGGGCGCTCTATCGCAGCCCCGAACTCATGCTGCTGGACGAGCCGTTCAGCGCGCTGGACGCGTTCACCCGCCGCAGCATGCAGAGCCTGGTCCTGAAGCTGTGGGCCAAATACCGGTTCGGTCTCGTCATCGTGACGCATGACCTGGACGAGGCGCTGATTCTTGCCGACCGCATCGTGATTCTCTCCAAAGGCCGGATCTGCCACGAAACGCAAGTCGATCTGCCACGCGAACGCGACGTGACCTCGCCCGAATTCAACGCACTCAAGCGCGACTTGCTCAAACAGTTTTCGCTCAGTCTGTCCTGAAGTTTTCTCAATCGTTAAGTCAAGGTATTTATGTCGCTGAAGAAATCATTATTCGCTGGCATGGCTGTCTTTCTTGCCGCTGCCACGCTGACTTTGTCCGGTACGGCCGCAGCCCAGACCACGCCCGACCTGAAGGGCACGAAGCTCGTCATTGCATATCAGGATCCGGCCTTTCCCGCGTTGATCCGCAAATCGGGCGTGGTCAACGGGACGCCTTACCAGATCGAATGGGTGCTGCTGACAGGGCCGGCCGCCAACCTGTCGGCGCTGTACGCCAACCGGATCGATCTGGGCCATATGGGCGATACGTCGCTCACGATCGAACAGGCCAACGCGCGCACGGAATGGACGAAAGAGTCGACACCGCTGCGTATTGTCGCGGGCTGGCGCAATTTCTATTCGAAGGACTATCCGCCGGTTGTCACCGCAGTGCGGACAAGTGCCGGGATCAATACCGTGCAGGAGATCAAAGGACACAAGGTCGGCTATAACTACGGCGGCTACAACCATTCGCAATACCTGGCCACGCTGGTTAAAGCCGGGTTGACCGAGAAAGACATTCAGCCCATCAAGTTCGCCGATGGCGCGACTTCGGCCGCCGGCTTCAACGCCGGCGAGGTGGACGTGTACGCCGGCGCCCTCGGCCCGATATTGCCCACGATCAAGTCGGGCGCCGGCCGTATCCTGCTGTTAGACCGCGACACCCAGATTCCGGCGCTGAACGTATGGACGACGACGTCCACGGTGTTGAAAGACCCGACCAAGGTCGCCGCGCTGCGGGATTACTTCTCGCGACTGTCGGGCTACTGGCAATGGCATGACACGCATAAGGACGAGGTGATCGGCGTTCTCAAGGACACGCTCAAGGTGTCCGACGAACGGGCCGCGTTCGAGTATGAAGTTCGCAGCGGCAGTTTCGTCAAGTTCGATTCCGGGCTGATCGGCCAGGAACAGAAAATCGCCGACATTCTGTACGACGGGCACGCGATCCGGAAGAAGGTGGACGTTGCTGTCGAATACGATCCGCAATTCAATGCGGTGCAAAAAGCCGTCTGGCCGATCAAGGTCAAAAACTGATCGCGGCATCGCGGCGCAAACACGCTGGACGGCGCGCAGGGATCGCGCTGTCGGCGAACACAACGTGAACGGGCGGCTCCCGCCCATCCGCATATGGATGTCAGGAAAATGCCAAAGGGAATCGACGCGGCCACGCTGAAGCGCTGGCTGCACGACGGCAGCGAAATCGCACTGTTCGACGTGCGCGAGCACGGGCAATACGGCGAGGGTCACCCGTTCTACGCGGTGCCGCTGCCGTATAGCGTGCTGGAGCGCGACGTCGGACGTCTCGCGCCGAACCGGCGCGTGCGGGTGGTCGTGTACGACAGCGGTGACGGCGACGACGGCCCCGCGGCGCGGGCTGCTGCACGGCTGGAGACGCTGGGTTATGCCTCGGTTCACGTGCTCGAAGGCGGCACGCGTGCGTGGCAAGATGCGGGCTTCGTCCTGTTCAAGGGTGTGAACGTGCCCTCCAAGGCGTTCGGCGAACTGGTCGAGCAGGTCGCGCACACGCCGCATATATCGGCGCAGACGCTGTTGCAGTGGCAGCAGTCGGATACGCCGCCTGTGGTGCTCGATGGGCGCCCGCTGGGCGAGTACCGCACGATGAACATTCCCGGCGCGTCGTGTTGCCCGAACGGCGAACTTGCCTACCGCATCGACGCGTTCGTGCCGGATGCGCAGACGCCGATCGTCATCAACTGTGCAGGGCGGACGCGCAGCATCATTGGCGCGCAGACGCTTCTTGATCTCGGCATTCGCAACCCGGTGTACGCGCTCGAAAACGGAACGCAGGGCTGGTTCCTTGCGGATCTGCCGCTCGAACGAGGCCAGCAGCGCGGCTATCCGGCCGACCTGCGGCCGCAACCGGCGCGCGTCGCTGCCGCGCGTGCGTTGGCGGAGCGCGCGGGCGTGGAATGGGTTCATGCGGATACCGTTCGCGACTGGACGAAGGCGGACGATCGCACGCTGTATCTGTGCGATGTCCGGACACCGGAAGAGTTCGCGGCGAACACTTTGCCCGGCGCGCAGCATGCGCCGGGTGGCCAGCTACAGCAGGCGACCGATCAATACATCGGTGTGCGCAACGCACGCATCGTGCTGTTCGACGACGACGGTATCCGAGCGCCAGTCACCGCCAGCTGGCTGCGTCAGTTGGGACACGAAGCGTGGGTGCTGGAAGGCGGGCTGCACAGCGGACTCGCGCTGGCCGACACGCGGATCCCCGAACCCGCGGCGCTTCCCTTGGTCGATGGGGATACTCTCGCGCAGCGCCTTGCGGCAGGCAGTCAATCCGTCGTCGATCTGCGTACGAGCGCGGCGTGGCTGGCCGCGCATATTCCCGGTAGCGTCTGGTCGATTCGCCCGCGTCTTGCGGCCACGCTCGCGCAATGCGAGCAGGCCGTGACGTTCGTAGTGGACGATCCGCGTATCGCCGCTTGGGCCGTGAGTGATCTCGCCGGTGGTGAAGGGCACACGTTTAGCGTGCTCGATGGTGGCTTCGCCGCTTGGCCGGCGGGTGGCTGGCGTGTGGAAACGGATGCGGTTGCGGACGTATTGCCGCCGTCCGCGCGTATCGACTATCTGTTCTTCACTCACGACCGGCACGCGGGCAACAAGGCGGCGTCCCGCGAATATCTTTCTTGGGAGCTGGGCTTGCTCGGACAACTCGATGAGCTTGAGCGTAGCGCGTTCCGTCCATTGACTCGGGTGGTTGCCGCGCCGGAATAACGTGGGCTGTGATTGAGTATGAAACTCAGGATGCGGGCGTGATCGAGCTTCGTGAACTCGGCGGCGATCCTGACGAGAAGGTGAATGCATAGGAATGCGCGGGAATGTATAGATGTGCTTTCAGAGGTTAATCACACATTTTTTCAATCGTCCGCGAGGCGCAGCTATAATTTCTCCCTTAGCCTGTCTGACTGATCCTCCCAAAAAAATGATGGGTTAGATTGTGTCTGCCGTTAGACAAAACGGCGCGGGTGTGAGAGCCCGCTGAGTGAAACCGCACTGCCTGCGAAAGTGGGTAGTGCTCAGCCATGCATGTCTTCCAATGGGTGGGTCGTGGTGAGGGAGCCGCAAGGCTCGCCGGTTATGGTTTTACTCCCGGTCTCTCAAACTCGCCACGTGCCCGCTCACCCTTGTTGGTGGTGACGGGTTTCCAGAAGAGACAATCAGGAGACGCTGGTGCAAAGAGTGCCGCCACGGCATTACGCAAGATTCTGCCGCGCGACGTCGCATCACGCGGCGACGCCGCGGCGCACGCGTCCATGTCGCACTAACCGAGTGCGGGGACGTTGCAGTCAGGAGGAAAGCGCGGAGCATCGCGCTTTTTTTTCGCTGGTGCATGCGGGGTACTCGGGTCGAGCTGCGGTCTATTAACTCCGCATTGCCATGCAGCGCGCATTGGTCACATTCCTTTTCCGATTTATCCCATATACGCACGCGCAGGCTTCGACAGATGATTTGAGCTTGTAGTGGCTAAAGTCATGGTAGTGGGACAGGGCCGTCCAGCCAAACGGAAAGTCGATCCGTGGTTTCCAGAAATCCGCTCGCATTATCTGGCAAGTTTTTTAAACAGAGGGGAGTTCAATAGAATGCGCGACGTGATCCGGGCATTTGTCGCGACCCGTGTGCCAAACCGCCGCCGCCTGGAGGCGCGACTTTTCGAGTCCGGAATTATGATGCGAGCCATTAATCTATTCTTCCTGCTTTTCTTTACTTGTACTGCGGTATATTCATCGGAATCAATCTATGGTTCGGCGTTCGACTACAAGAAGGCAAAACCTGCAAATATCTATTTTTCCGGGAAAACACAAGCAGAAATAAAAATATATTGCGAAAAAGTCGCCAGCGCGACGATAGATTTATCGGTATGTGCTCAATTCAGATTTGAAGGGGTGGCCCAAGAGCTCGATAGGAAATTCAGAGAAATTGAAAAGGAAATCGTAATTGGCGACAAGGACCGCCGTGCCATCGGGGAGCCGGAAGCAACCCCTTACTTGAAAAAAGCCCAGGCAAACTGGAAGCGGTACAGAGACAATCAATGCTACGCCAGGACATACGAAGTCGGTCAGGCATCCCTTCGGTTTGTGGAATTTTGGGATTGTATGGCCCGGGTCACCCGAAACAGGCTTAACGAATTGACAACGGCTAATGAAGAATAGTAAGGGAAACAGTCTTTTCGATAATGCCCTGTCCGTTATTTCTGGCTGCATAACAAAACCCCGCCCTTATTGACGGCGATTTAGGGTTTGAGGGAATAACGCGTCAAGGCCACATACAACCGCGTGGAATTTTAAGACGACGCCGTGCGGAGGGAAATATGTTCAAGGACGGGAGTTATGATTCGAGTCATTAAAGCAATCATTTCGGCAATTGGTTTTGTGTTTGCAACGGCTGTATTTGCGGATGTGGCATGTGAGAAACATGAAAAAACGTGTGATGATTTTCTCAAGTGCTCACAAATTGATGCTGACAAGATACTTTCCGACTCGAAAAAGCTATATCTGAAGGTCAGGGAGTTCGCCAAAGGAGATAAGCGTGCTGCATTAGATAGAAATTATTAAATATGGAAGGAAAAAATTAAATCGGATTGCTCGGTATTAGGCTATTTCATTTAATGATTGGGGAGAAGGCTACGCACCGGATACTGACTTCCAGATTTCAGAGCGTCGAAAGAAAATCGCGGTTCAGGAACTTGAGTTTTATAATTGGTTCGTATGCCCTGACGATATGAAAACGCCCCCAATTCCAAAATGTGCAGCTATAAGAAAGACGCTGGACGAGCGCCGATAGAACACTATGACCCGCCGCTTTTCACTTATCGCGTTTCTTCTGGCCTTTCTGTATGAGGCATCAGTGGAAGCGGTTTTGTTATGGAGCCTGCCTTTAAAGCCAACAGGTTGGGGCGCAATAATCGCGAGCCTCACAACCAATCCGCTCGCGTTTGTCTACGCAATGAAGCGCAGAAAATGGGCCTTCGATCTTCTCAAGTGGATCGCCGCGTTTAGCATTGTGTGGACTGTATCGGGCTTCGTGCGGAAGGAAACCGCCAAATATAACCCGCTCGCCATCTTGTATTTACTCTCACTCATCCGCGAATGACCGATCCTGGATCTCACCGGCGCCGCACTTGCAGCGGGGCGCGGCCGCGCACCCGCCCATAAGCATCACATTCGGCGCAATCAGAAACGCGTGCGCAGACCGACCGTAGCTACGACCTGATTGGAAGTCGACGAAGCGCCGCCCGACGTGTTGATGAACGCGACATAACGTTGGCCGATTGCGTGCTGATACATCCCCTCGACATAGACGTCGGTGCGCTTCGACAGCAGATAGACCGCTTGCAGATTGACCTGATTCCACTTCGGATCGTTGCCGTACGTGGTGTTGTTGCCGTTGCCGACATGGCCGTCGGTATACGTGTCGGCAATGCCGAGGTTGATCGCCGGCGTGAGCGCATATTTGGCATTCAGTTCGTAGTTGTCGAACCGCATCGTGCCACTGTTGCCGACATTGGTCTGGCCGAACGACGTGGTTCCTTGAAACTGGCTATGCGTGTAAACAAAGCCGACTACGGCAGGCCCGACTTTGTAGCTGAGGCCTGCGCCTACCGTACGCTGAACGTCCGCGCCGAGATTGAATCCGCCCGTGCCGTTAGCCGTCGATTCCACGATGTCGACCGCGCCCGCACTGCCCGAAGTCGTGTTCGTCGAACCGTTGATCTGCAGATAACCGGCGGCTGCGGTGAAAGGCCCGTAGGCATAACTCGCGCCGGCACTGTATGCGCGATTGACCGCGAAACTGGTGCTGTTCGAAAAAGCGTACAGGCCGCCGAACGTCAACCCCGCATAGTTGGTGCTGGTGTATTTGACCGCGTTGCTCATCCGCACCGAATGATTCAGATTGTCGTTGTCGAACGGGTGCGCGAAGCCGGTGTCGCCGAACGTGCCCGCCGTGCCCGACAGGGGCGCCACGAAATCAACCAGCGAATCATATTGCCGGCCGAGTGTGACGGTGCCGAATTGCGACGTGCTGAGGCCGACATAAGCCTGGCGTCCAAACATCCGGCCGTCCTGGCCCAGTTTGCCGTTCTGAACATTGAAACCGTTCTCCAGCACGAAGATCGCTTTCAGCCCGCCGCCGAGATCTTCTGCTCCTCGCACACCGAAGCGGCTACCGTTGATGTTGCCGCTGGTCGCCTGGACAAGCGCGCCGCTCGAGCCGCTTTTGGACACATTGTTGGTGTACATCAAGCCGGCATCGATCAAACCGTACAGCGTCACCGAGCTCTGTGCATGAACTGCCGAGGCAGCCATCAGGCCAGAAATAGCACATACAGTGGAAATCTTTTTCACGAGCGCCTCCGGGGAAATGAGCAACACACGTTCATTCATCGCGGCAGGAATTTGCCTTCGGAAACCATACTCGCCTATGGCAAAAATTGCCGTCACGGCGGCGCTGCGGAATGTTTGTCATATGGCGGTCAAAATCTCCCTACGACAAGGCCTGCGCGCGAATTCCCAGGCGCTATCCGACAATCTGCGCGCCGTTTGATGTTGCGAGAAAGAAACGCGGATACCCCGCCAAAGCGCTCATCCGTCCGACGCGTTGCTTGCGTTGGCCGAGTACGCCTGCGAAATGGGCGCGAGTCCGCCGATTTTTTCCGCGAGCATTCTCTCGTACACGCCGAAATGCAGATCGACCTCCTCCTGCGTCACCACCGTCACAAAGATGCGGATCTGCCCAGGCAACAGGCCGAGCACGACTGCGATCGCCGCCTCGAGTTGAGGGACGCACAACCGGTCTTCGGCGAACGTCGTGCCAACCGAGACGTCATACGATTTTTCTTCACGCACCGCCACATCCACGAGACGGGCGCGGGCGCTCATATTGTTTTCGATGGCGAGGCGCATCACGTCCACCGCTGTGCGCATGCCCTCGGTAGGAAAGCCCCTCGGCGAGCGCAGACGAACGCGATGCCTGCCGAGCGTGAGCCAGTCAGAATCGAATTCCATAGATCCTCCTGCCAGAAATGTCCGCGATATCTGCGCGGAGGATAGGGTTTCAGAACGCTTTTTCAAGAGCGAAAAATTTTTTGGCGCCGCCCTTGAAATCCGCGCAGCAACGTCTATTTTGTATTTCGCTCAGGCAGCCGCACGGTCCCGTATCGTGCGCTGCGTGTTTCGATTTGTTTGCCGCGGTGGGGCAGGCGGACTGGAGCGCGTAGGCCAGTTCGCATCCTCGCCGCATTTACCGGGGAAACGACCATGAGTGATCTCTACTTCACGACCGACCTGTTCAGCCAGTTCGATCGTCTGCACCAGCAGATGGCAACGCTGTTCGGCGGCTATCCTTCCAGCATCCGTTCGGACCGCCTGTCGGCGTTTCCGCAAATCAACATCGGCACGACCGACGACACTATCGACATAGTCGCGTTCGCTCCGGGCATCGATCCGAAGCAACTGGAGGTGTCGATCGACAAGGGCCTCCTCACCATCGCCGGCGAACGCGCTGCCGTGACGCCCGATGCGTCGGACGAGGCGGCACGCCATTACGCGCGGGAACGCTTCAGCGGTGCATTTCGCCGCGTCATCGAGTTGCCGCAGCACGCCGATCCCGACAAGGTCGAGGCCCGCTATGTGAACGGTTGCCTCTGCATCACGGTCGGCAAGCGCGAGTCTTCCCGACCCCGCGCGATCACCGTGCAGTAACAGGACAGACGAAAAGGAGCCCATCATGAACGACACTACGCAACTCGCTCGCCGTGACTCGAACACCGTCAGTCGCGCGGAGCCTGAACGAACGGAACAGCGCGTGACGCTCAGTCCGGCAGTCGACGTGATCGAAAACGCGCACGGCGTGACGCTGTGGGCCGATCTGCCCGGCGTGCCCAGAGAGAATCTCGAGATCAGGGTGCAGGACGGCAATCTGCGTATCGAGGCATCTGCCAACATCCCGACACGGGAAGGGCTGCGTCTGCAACACGCGGAGGTTCGTGTGCCGCATTTTGCGCGGTCGTTTACGCTCGGACCGGAGTTCGATACGTCGAAGATCGAGGCGAAGCTCCAGGATGGCGTGCTGAAGCTGTCGATTCCACGGCGCGAAGAGGCGCGGCCGCGACGCATCGAGGTGGCCGTCGGCTAATGTCGGTTGACGCGCGGGCTGTCGCGGAGGACAAGGCCGGTGCATTGGCGCGAGTCCTCCGCGCGCGCAGCATCATGCGCACGACAGCCTTGGCACGCCGCTAAACGTCGATCAGCTTGCGCAGGCCTTTGCCGGCAAGACGAGCGAAGCACTGACCTCGGTCACCATCGCGGGCATGTAGTGGTCCCAGGTCTGTTACGTGCCGATCACGTCGAACGTGGCGGAGTTCTTCAGCAGCGAGACGGGCAAGGCCACGCGATGCAGGTCGACCAGACCGACCGCCTCGCCGTAGGTCATGCCGCGGTCGTCCGGTGCCTTCTTGATCACCGCATTGCGCGCGCTCATCACGCTGCCGGCAACACCGAAGTGCCGGGCGGCGGCATCGAGCAGCAGCCCCCGCACCTGAGCCGACGCGTTCAGCAGCGCGCTGCCGCTGTCGGCGATCGTGTGGCTGCGCGCAGTGAGTCCTTCGTCGGGGGACGCGCCTGTGTCGGCGGTCAGAAACGTGATGAGCGAGGGCGCCATGTCCAGTTCTTCCGTGGCGATCTGCAAAAGCGCGGTGCGCACGCCGGTGCCCAGTTCCACCTTGCCGGTGTAGACGGTCACCTTGCCCGCCCGATCGATTCTGATTCACGAATCGAGGTACGGGCTGGTCTTCAGGCCGCCGGCGAGCGCTTGCGTTTCCTTGCCGACATGCACGGCGGCGCCTTCGTCCGCGATGACTTCCTGGGCCATCGCGCCGACGCCCGGCACCATGCTGAAGCTCACGACGAGCGCGGTCGTTCACACACCTCTCACAGAAGTCCTGAACCGAACCGGCCGCACGGATCGCGGCGGATGTTTGCGGCATCGCTTGCGTGATGCGCTTGCGGTGCCTGCTTGCGCGCCTTGGCGGGCTCTGCCGTGGATCGGACAGTCGATACAACCGGCCGCGTCGCAGCCGTACTGGCCGGCCGGCTTCGTGGCTGCGAGCGATGCGCGGACGCCATCGCAACGCGGTCGGGCAAACGCGGTCCCGAGAAGTCATAGCCGCCGGGCAGGCGAGAAAGGGAGAGGATAGTGATTCCTTTGCGAGCAGGCGAGCGTCGTTCAGGTGTTCAAGTGTTCAGATGAATGACGGTGCCAGTCAGCGTATCGCCGGTCCCGCGAAATATCCTGAAGCCGCGCTGAAACGTTGTTAAACCGGACGGACGAACCGCCCAGTCATGCAGTGACGCCCGTGTATCACGCGTGGCGGGCAGCGTACGGACGGCCGATCACGAGGTAATGAGCCAGCGCGACGAGCGGAAAGGCCGTGGCGACCGCGGCGACCAGCGGCCAGCCGCCGTGTTCGTAAAGCGGGCTGGCGAGCGCCGAACCGAACGCGCCGCCCACGAAGATGCTCGTCATATACAGCGCATTCAGACGGTTGCGGCTCGGCGCATGCAACGCATAGATCTCACGTTGACCGAGCACCATGTTCATCTGCACGGCGAAATCGAGCACGATGCCGGTCGCGGCGAGTCCGATCACGCCCCAGGCAGGATGGATCAGCGCCGGCGTATAGGCGAACGCGCCCACCACCAAAGCGATCAAGGTCGCGCGTACCGTATGGCCCGCATCGGCGAGGCGGCCGGCTACCGGCGCCGAGGTCGCGCCGATCGCGCCGACCAGCGCGAAGATACCGATGCCGGTTTGCGAGAGCCCGAACTGGCGGGTCAGCTCGACGGGGATCGCGGTCCAGAACAGGCTGAACGAAGCGAACATCAGCGCCTGGTAAAACGACCGGTGGCGCAGCACCGGCATTGTGCGGACCAGGTGGCCGAGCGAGCCGATCAGTGCGAAGTAAGTGGCCTGGTGATCGGGCTGGCGGCGCGGAATCGTCAGCGCGAGCACGCTGGTCACGATCGCCATCAGCACGGCGGCGGAGCCGAACACCGCGCGCCAGCCGAAGTGCCCGGCCACCACGCTGGAGATCGGCCGCGACAGCAGAATGCCGAGCAGCAGGCCGCCCATGATGGTGCCGACCACCTTGCCGCGCGATTCGTCCGGCGCGAGATGCGCGGCGAGCGGAATCAGGATCTGCACGGCAACCGAGCTGAAGCCGACCAGCAGCGAAATGCCGAGGAACACCCCCGGTTGCCGCGCGAACGACGCGGCGGCGAGACTGGCGATCGACACCAGCGCGGTGGTGATCATCAGCTTGCGGTTTTCCAGCAGGTCGCCGAGCGGCACCAGAAAGAACAGGCCGAAGGCATAGCCGATCTGCGTCAGCGAGACGATCAGGCTGGCGGTGCCGCCGGACATGTGGATGGCCGGTGCGATCAGTTCGGTGATCGGCTGCGCGTAGTACAGGTTCGCGACGATCGCGCCGCAGCAGAACGCGAACAGCGCGATCAGTCCGCGTGTCAGCTTGACGGGGTTGCTCCCGGCCGTCGTCGTGGATACCTCGGTTGACATAACAACTCCTTGAAGAAAACAAACGGAAAACGAAGACCTAGCGCGCCAGATTCATTACACGATCACCGAGCGAAATGCCCAGATCGGTCATCAGCCTGCCGCGTTGCAACTGCTGGTTCTCCCAGCGCTTGAGGGCTGAATCGATCGTGGCGCCGCTTTGCCATGTCGAGGACAACGCGAGCGCCAGCGCATGCGCATTGGCGGCCGCTTTCGCCGTGCTGCCCGCCGTGTGGGGACGCGGCACCGAAGCGGCGTCGCCGAGCAGCACCGCGCGGCCGAACACCATCTTCGGCGAGCGCAGATCGACGATCGGCTGCATGAAGGGATCGTCGGTGGCATCGACCAGGGCGCGGAACGTCGGACCTAGCCACGCCTGCGCGTCCTTGCGCAACTGTACGATGTCGATACCCTTGGTCGAGCCGGGCGGCAGCGAAAACGCGCGCCGTATGCCGTGGCGATCGACCAGCAACTCATCGAGTCTTGCCGCACTGTACTTGCGATACCACACCCAGTTGAAGCGTCGCTGGCCGGCCACGGTCGAATCGTTCTCGCCCGGAATCAGATAGGCGAGGCCCGAATGTCTGTCGCCTTGCTGAAAGGCGAAGCGCTCGCGCAGCATGTCCGCCGCGTGCAGCGGCAGATCGGCTTCTTCGACGAGGCCGCGCCATGCCACATAGCCCGCATACTGTGGCACGACTTCGGGCAGCAGGCGCTGCCTGAGCGTCGAGCGGATGCCGTCGGCGCCCACCAGCAGATCCGCCTGCTCGCCGCGGCCGCTCGCGAACTGCGCGACGATCTGCTCGCCTTCCATGCGAAAGTCGACGAAGGTCTCGCCGGCATGCAGGTTGGACGCGGGCAGTGCGTTTTTCATGGCGCGGTACAGCAGGCTCCACGAAGTCTGCATCTGCGGCATGTAGAGCTGTTCGACCACGCGGTCCTCGCGGTCCAGGTAGAGGCGATCGCCCGAGGCCACGCCCGGCGGGTCCGGCAGTTCGACGCCGGCGAAGGCGAGCGCATCCAGCACGTCCGGCTGAAGCACGACGCCGCCGCCGCGGCTTTCGAGCTGATTGGGCGAGGCCTCGAACACATCGACGTCCCAGCCGGCCGCCCGCAGCGTATTGGCCGTCAGCAAGCCGCCAAGCGATCCGCCGATCACCACGGCACGCGGTTTTTCGAGCGATCTCACGCTGCTTTCCTTTGCGCTGCCGCACGCAGCGCGTTGATGAAGACCGCGGGCGGCTGCGCGCCGCTGATCACATCGCCGTCTATGCGAATAGTCGGCACGGCCTGAATGCCCAGGCTGCCGGCCCGCGCGCGTGCCGCCTCGATTGCCTCGTTGCCGGCGGAGCCTTGCAGAGACGCGCGCACTGCGTCCGCGTCGAACGCATGTTCCGCGGTAATCGCGACCAGCGTGTCGAGCGAGCCGATGTCGCGGCCTTCGGAGAAGTAAGCGGCGTAGATCGCCTGATACAACGCGGCCGTCGCCTGCGGGTCGTTGCGCTGCTGCGCGAACTGCATCAGACGATGTGCAAGACGCGTGCTCGGCGTGCGCAGCACCTTGTCGTAATTGAAGTGCACGCCGGCCGCCAGTCCGGCGGCGGTGACCTGCGCGTCCATGATCTGCGAGCGCGCCCAACTGCCGAATTTCCGGCTGCGATAGGCGCGCCGGTCCATGCCTTCGGCAGGCATGGCCGGATTCAATTCGAACGGCACATAGCGGATCGAAACAGCCGCGTGCGCGCCGGTTTCCGCCAGCGCCGCCGCGAGATTCCGTTGGCCGATCCAGCACCACGGGCAAATGAAGTCGTAATTGACCTCGACCTGAATGGCTTGCATGTTGCATCCCTCACTAGGTAATGGACGCAGCTTATACGTTGCGTTAGCAATGTTGAATAGGTCTAAAATGCAAGCTGGCGTTGCGCTGATCGCAACCAAATTGCCGATGGGGCCGCATATGGACAAATTCCTCGCCATCAAAACGCTGCTGGAAGTGGCGGACGCCGGCGGCTTCTCGAAGGCGGCGCAACGTCTCGGGGTGGCGACCTCGTCGGTCACGCGCCTGATGGACTCGCTGGAAGCCTCGCTCGGCACCGCGCTGCTGACCCGCACGCCGAGGAAGGTCAGCCTGACGGATGCAGGCATTGCTTACGTCGAACAGGTCGCCAAGGTGCTCGACGATCTTGCCGAGGCAGACGAGAGCGTGTTCGACAGCGGCGCCTCGCCGGTCGGCGCGCTGCGGATTTCGGTTCCGTCCACCTATAGCCGCTTGTGCCTCGCGCCGCATCTTGCCGCCTTTCTTTGCGAGAATCCACGGGTGTTTCTCGACGTTGTGGTCGCCGATCACTTCGCCGATCTCGCGCTCGACCGCATCGACGTTGCGATCCGGATCGGCCTGGCGGATCGCGACGCCAGCCTGATCGTCAAAAAACTGGCGGACAATCCGCGCTACGTGGTGGCGAGCCACGACTACCTCGAACGCAGCGGCACGCCGCAAACGCCGCAAGACCTCGCCGACCACGAATGCCTGCGCTTCGCCTACGGCGGCGGCTACCGCACGCACCAGACCTGGACCTTCCAGCGCGAGGGTGCCGGGCAACGCGTCGACGTGCGCGGCCATCTGCTGTCGAACAATCTCGACATCCTGCTGGAGGCCGTGATGGCGGGCCGCGGCATCGCGCTGCTACCCGAATGGCAGGTCGAGGCCGACATTCGCGCGGGACGCCTGCTGCGTCTGTTCGAACATTTCGACGCGAGTCCCCAGGCGGGCGACGCCGTCGTCTACGCCGCGTATCTGCCTAATCGCCGCCAGTCCAGCAAGGTGCGCGCGCTGGTTCAGTTTCTGGAAACGCGGCTTCGCGGGGCGCTCGAAGGTTGAACGGCGGCGTGCGCCGCAAGGCGCGCTTTGCGGTACATCTTTTTTAAGAACTATTAAGGTCTTTGGCCAAGGACTCTTCAAAAACCCGTCGCTAGAATGGGCTCCAGTTTTCCTCGCCACACCGGCGAGCGCGGCACGTCTTTTCAGACTGCCCATTCAATTTAATACGGAGCCCGAAATGTCCAGAGAACTGCTGACCCCCGACACCTGTGCCGTGGCGCTCATCGACTATCAGCCGCAAATGTTCTTCGGCACGATGTCGCATGAACGGACCAACATCCTGCATAACGTGCAGGCAATCGCCAAAGCCGCGAAGCTGTTCAAGGTCCCGACCATTCTCACCACGGTCGCCGCGAAGTCGTTCAGCGGCGACATGGTGCCGGAAGTGCAATCGGTGTTTCCGGAATACGTGCCGGTGGACCGCACGTCGATGAACTCGTGGGAAGACGTCAATTTCCGCAAGGCGATCGAAGCAACCGGCCGCAAGAAAATCGTCATCTCCGGCCTGTGGACGGAAGTGTGCGTGTCGTTCCCGACGATCCAGATGATCGCCGAAGGCTACGAAATCTACGTGCCGACGGACGCATGCGGCGACGTCAGCCAGGAAGCGCACGAGCGCGCGGTGCAACGCATCATCCAGGCAGGCGCGGTGCCGATGACGTCGCTGCAGTTCATGTTCGAACTGCAACGCGATTGGGCGCGCAGCGAAACCTACGAAGGCTGCATGGACATCCTGAAAGCGCACAGCTCGTACGGCATCGGCGTGCGATACGCCAAGGCGATTCTCGGCGAGCACGCGAGCGAGGCGGGCTGAGCTTCAGGCCGTGCGGGAAGGCGCCCGTCGCGAGTGGACGCTTCCCGGTTTTCCCCGCTTCCCAGCTTCCCCGGAATAGCTCCGCGTGTCGAAACGCGGAGCGCTCCCTATGAGGTTCGCCATGAATTCCAGTACTTCCGGATTGACGCCGGCCGAGGTCGTGTTCTTCAACGGCAAGATCGCCACCCAGGACGACAGGCGCTCATTCGCCGATTCGCTTGCCGTCGCGAACGGCCGCGTGCTTGCCGCGGGTTCGCGCGAGACGGTGATGCGTCACGCAAACGACAACACGCGCCATGTCGACCTCAAAGGGCGCACGGTGATTCCCGGTCTCAACGATTCGCATCTGCACATCATTCGCGGTGGCCTGAACTTCAATATGGAGTTGCGCTGGGACGGCGTGCCGTCGCTCGCCGACGCGCTCGACATGCTGCGCAAACAGGTCGCGCGCACGCCGGCGCCGCAGTGGGTGCGGGTAGTGGGCGGCTGGAACGAATTCCAGTTCGCCGAGCGGCGCGGCCCGACGCTCGAAGAAATCAATGCGATCGCGCCGGACACGCCGGTGTTCATCCTGCATCTGTACGACAGCGCGCTGCTGAATGCGGCGGCGCTGCGCGCGGTCGGCTATACCAAAGACACCCCGAACCCGCCGGGCGGCGAGATCCAGCGCGACAAGCGCGGCAACCCGACCGGCATGCTGATCGCGCGGCCCAACGCCGGCCTGCTGTACGCGACGCTCGCAAAAGGCCCGAAGCTCGCGCCGGAAGACCAGCGCAATTCCACCCGCCATTTCATGCGCGAGCTGAACCGCCTCGGCGTGACGAGCGCGATCGACGCGGGCGGCGGCTACCAGGCTTATCCCGACGACTACGCGGTCATCGTGGAGATGGCGAAGCACAGCGAACTGACCGTCCGGATCGCCTACAACCTGTTCACGCAGAACGCGAAGAAGGAAATCGAAGACTTCGCCAAATGGGTGAAGATGACCAGACCGGGCGAAGGCGACGATTTCCTGCGCGTGAACGGCGCGGGGGAGATGCTGGTGTTCTCCGCCGCGGACTTCGAAGACTTTCTCGAGCCGCGCCCGGACCTGCCCGAGTCGCTGGAGACCGAACTGGAGGCGGTCGTCAGGCTGCTGGTGGCGAACCGCTGGCCGTTCCGGCTGCACGCCACTTACAACGAATCGATCGAGCGCTTCCTGAACGTGTTCGAACGCGTGAACGCCGAGATTCCGTTCAACGGCCTGCGCTGGTTCTTCGATCACTGCGAGACCATCACGCAGCAGAACATCGAGCGGGTGAAGGCGCTCGGCGGCGGCATTGCGATCCAGCACCGGATGGCGTATCAGGGCGAGTACTTCATTCATCAATACGGCGAAGAGGCTGTCAAGCGTACGCCGCCGGTCCGCCACATGCTCGACGCCGGGCTGCCGGTCGGCGCGGGTACGGACGCCACGCGCGTCGCGAGCTTCAACCCGTTCGTGTCGCTGTACTGGATGGTGTCGGGCAAGACAGTGGGCGGCACCGCCATGTACGGCAGCGAAAACAGACTCGACCGTATGGAAGCGTTGCGCCGCTACACGGTGGGCAGCGCATGGTTCTCGAACGAAGAGGAAAAGAAGGGCGCGCTGGTGCCGGGCCAGTTCGCCGACTTCGCGGTGCTGAGCGAAGACTTCTTCAGCATCGACGAAAGCCGCATCAAATACCTGACCTCGAACATGACGGTGGTGGGCGGCAAGGTCGTCTATGCGGACGACGAATTCGCGCCGCTCGCGCCGCCCGATCTGCCGGTCAGCCCGTCGTGGTCGCCGGTGGCGGAGTTCGGCGGCTACAGCCGCTACAAGCCGACGGCGGTGGCATGCGTGGACGGCTGCGTGAACCTGTGCGGCGTGCATGCCCACGCGCACGGCTGGGCATGGCGCAAGAACGTGCCGGTCAGCGATTCGAACGGCTTCTGGGGCGCGTTGGGATGTAGCTGCTTCGCGTTCTGATCGCGCCGGGTTCGAGCCACCAGGCGAGCGAGGACCTTTATGCCGACCCTGACTGACGGCGTGCTGTTTGGGCTGGCCATTCTGGTCCTCGATTTTCTCGCCTGGCGCTTCATGAGCCGCAAGAGCGACCAGACCCGGCTCGTCTTTCGCGCGCTGATGTTCGCCCTGTCGAGCTACGTGCTGTTCAGTTACGGCATGAACCCGTTGCGCGCGGCGCCCTGGCCGGCCGAGCCGCTGCGCCATCTGCTCGCGCAGGTGCTGGAAATCGTGTGGTGGCTGCAAGGGGCGCGGCTCGTCACGATTCTGCTCGACCGCGTGGTGCTGCCCGAGGCATGGCACAAGGAGCGGCTCTTTCAGGACGTGTTCGGCGCGCTGGTTTTTCTCGCCGCCACGGTCGGCGCGATCGCGTTCGTGCTGCAGTTGCCGGTGCGCGGCCTGCTCGCGACGTCGGGCGCGCTTGCGGTCGTGCTCGGCCTCGCGATCCAGAGCACGCTCAACGACGTGTTTTCCGGCGTCGTGCTGAACGCGACCGAGCCGTTTCGACTCGGCGACTGGGTGACGATCGGCGACGTGGAAGGAAAAGTGGTGGAGAGCAACTGGCGCGCAACGAGCCTGCTCAACGGCCAGGGCAACATCGTCGTGATTCCGAACAGCGTGGCGGCGCGCGCCCATATCGTCAATGCCAACGAACCGTCGCATACGCATGGCATCAGCGTGGTGCTGCCTGTCAAGCCGTCGGTCCGGCCGGCGCTGGTGCTGGCGGCGCTTGCCAGCGCGGCCCAAAGTTCGCGCGATGTGCTCGACGATCCGAAGCCCGTCGTGAGCGTGCGGCGCGCCACCAACGACGCGATCGAGTACGAGATCGTCTGCTATGTCAGCGAGCTGGGCAAGAAGATCGCCGTGCGCAACGACCTGTTCGATCTCGCGCACCGCCATCTGCTTTCGCGTGGCGTGGTGTTGCGGCCGCTGTCGGTGCCCGAGCCCGTGACGGGCGGCACCGCGGACGAAAAGCTGCGGCTCCTGCGCAACGTGCTGATCTTCCAGACGCTGGCGCGCGACGAACTTGCCGAACTTGCCGGGAAGCTCACGCAGCACGAGTTCGACGCTGGCGACACGGTCTACGCCGCGACGGACGAAAGCGGCCACGAGCTGCACATTCTGGCGCAGGGCGTGGCCAAAGTGATCGTGACGAAGGACGGCGGCGAGATCGAACTGCGCAGACTCGCGCCGGGCGACTCGATCGGCCAGTCGGGGATTCTCGCCGGCGTCAGGACGGCGGTGGTGGTGCGGGCGCTGACGCGCGCCACGGTTTTCCGGCTCGACAAGAGCGCGCTGACGCCGGTTCTCACGCGGCGCCCGGAGGTGGTCAAGGAGATGTGCCGGCTGCTCTCGGAACACCATGCCACGGAGGAGATGCTGCTGGCCTCGCCGGCGAGTCTGGACGAGAACACCGGCGGCTTGCTGCAATGGATTCGCGACGGCGTGCGGCGCTTCCATGAACTGACGCTTTGAGCGAATGCGCATAAGTTGCGTGGCGATTAAGCGTTTTTAAGATTCCGCCAAAGTCTTTATGGATTTATTTCGCTACGCTGCGGTGGGCATTCCCTGAACTGCCGCCGGTTCAGCGCACGGGTGAGTTGCGGCACCCGGTCGGCATGCGCGCCAGGGCGCGTCGGGAAAGGAGCTGACATGGAGGAGTTGACATGAAGAAGACCATTGCCGGCGTTGACATCCCCGACGGTGTCATGGCCCAGGCGGCGACTGACCTGATTCGCGGCACGGAGTCTGAGCTGATGTTTCATCACGCGTTGCGCGCCTTCCTGTTCGCCGCGCTGACCGGATACCGCGAGAACCTGACGTTCGACGCGCAACTGTTGTATGTCGGGGCGATGTTTCACAACGTCGGCCTGAACGCGAAGTACGAGCGCTCGCCATACCGCTTCGAGGTGGACGGCGCCAACGCCGCGCGCGATTTTCTGCGCCGGCACGGCGTCGCCGAGCGCGAGATCGAAGAGGTCTGGGTGGGGATCGCCTTGCACACGACCCCCGGCATACCGGAACACCTGTCGGCGCTGGTCGCGCTCATCAGCGCCGGTGTGCAGATGGACGTGCGGGGCGCGCGCTACGACGAATTTACCGCGCATCAGCGGGACGAAATCGTGCAGGCCTATCCGCGCGAATCCGGCTTCAAGAAGAAGCTGATCGAAGCATACGCGCACGGCATGGAGCATCGTCCCGAGACGACGTTCGGGACCGTGAATGCCGATGTGCTGGACCGGTGGGATCCGAACTATCGCCGACTGAATTTCTGCGGACTGGTGCTGGGATCGGACTGGCCGAATTGATGGATGTTTGACACAAAGGACGATCGGCATGGGCTACATCATTTCACTGGGAGTCGGCTTCGGCATCGGGCTCCTCTACTGGCTGCTCAAGGTTCAGTCACCCGCGCCGCCGCTGATCGCGCTGGCCGGCCTGCTCGGCATGGTGCTGGGCGAGCACGCCATCCCGGTCGTGAAAGCGCAGTTCTTCGCGCAGACCACCACGGCGCAGGTCGCCGGACAGACAAAGGACGCCGCCGTGCAAAAGCCCGATGCGAGCAAGGAGGGCGGTTGATGCGGAAGTTGCGTGTAGCTCGCGGGGCGGGGCGCCGTTCCGGGGCCTGCGGTTCAGATATTGCCAACTCAAATGGATATTCAAATGTTCAAGTCGCTTCATAGATACCGCGCCATTGCGCTCGTTTCCGCCGCGTTGCTGATCGGCTCGACGGCGGCTTCGTCGGCCTTCGCCGATGCGGGGCCGCCGGAAGTGTCGAGTGGCAAGACCGCGCTGGTGAAACACCCGGACGTGTCGGTGGGCGCGCAGTACGACACCACCCATGTGTACGTCGCCTCGGCCGACCTCGATGCGTTCGTCAACAGCTTTCTCGCGACCTTCGGCGGCAAGGCCTCGCCGCGCGCGGTCTTCACCGTGACGCCGACGCCGAGCAAGACCGCCTCGCAATATGTGCAGACGCCGGTCGGCATGCTGTCGGTGTTCGGCTTCGAGACGCCAATTCCGTATCCGTTCGGCAATGAACGCACCGGCTACCTCGTCACGGACATCGATCAGGGCGTGAAAGCGGCGCGCGCCGCCGGCGCCGACGTGCTGGTCGAGTCGTTCGACGATCCGATCGGCAAGGACGCGATCATTCAATGGCCGGGCGGGCTGACCATGCAGCTCTACTGGCACACCAAGGCGCCGAATTACGCGCCGTTGCAAAGCGTGCCCGACAACCGCGTGTACGTGTCGCGTTACGAAGCGAACAACTTCGTGCGCCGCTGGCTGCACTTCTCGCATGGCAAGGTGGTGTCGGACAATCCGCGCGCGGACGCCGGCGTGATCGGCCGGCCAGGCGAAACGATTCGCGAGATCCGCATCGCGTCGGGCTTCGGCCGCATGATCGTGTTCGTGACGGACGGCAAGCTGCCGTTCCCGTTCGGACGTGAGACCACCGGCTACAACGTGGACGACGTGGCGCAGACGCTGGAGCGCGCGCAGGCGGCCGGCGCGAAGGTGTTGTATCCGGCATATGCGGTCGGATCGGGCAAGACCGCGATGCTCGAATTCCCGGGCGGGTACATTGCCGAAGTGCACGATGGCAAGTGAGACGCAGGTGGTGCCGTCGTTCACGCTGCGGCGCGCGCGCCGGCGGGCGCGGCACGCCATCCGCGCATTGCTGCTCAGTACGGGGCTGGCGGCGGCGCTGCCGGCCGCGGCGGCGGACACCGCGCTCGGCGGCGCGGACGATACCTCCACGACCGGCAGCCCGGCGGCCGCCACGACCGCTGCCGGGGCTGCCGCAGCCTCGTGCGCGCGGCCCGCGATCATGTTCAATCGCTGGCAGGAAAACTGGTCGGTGCTGGCCAATCCCTGCGTGCCGAAAAAGCCCTTCGATTCGCTGAAGTACATTCCGCTGTTCGGCAATCCGGATGCGTATATCTCGCTTGGCATGGTGCTGCGCGAACGGCTCGAAATCAACGACGCGCCGCTCTTCGGTCTCGGCGCGCAACACGACGACACCTACCTGCTGCAACGTCTCGAAGTTCACGCGGACGTGCGCCTCGGCCCTCACGTGCAGATCTTCACGCAATTCGAAGACGCGCAGCCGTATGGCAAAGACGTCGTTACGCCGGTCGACAAGAACCCGCTCGACCTGCGCCAGGCGTTCGTCGCGATTACCGAGCCGCTCGGGCCCGGCACGGTGAAGTTCCGCGTCGGCCGCCAGGAAATGGCGTTCGACTTGCAGCGTTTCGTTTCCGTGCGCGACGGCCCGAACGTGCGTCAGGCGTTCGACGCGATCTGGGCCGACTATGAAACCGGCCCGTGGCGCTGGATCGCCTACGCGACGCAGCCGGTCCAATACCGCGACAACTCGGATTTCGACGATGTTTCCAATCGCGATCTGACTTTCAGCGGCGTGCGCGTGGAGCGCAAGAACGTCGGGCCGGGCGACCTGTCCGCGTACTACTCGCGCTATAACCGCAGCAACGCGAAGTTCCTCGACGCGAGCGGCGACGAACACCGCGACGTGTTCGACGCGCGCTACGCCGGCAATGTCGCGCCGATCGACTGGGATGTCGAGGCGATGTATCAGTCCGGCCATGTCGGCAACAAGACGATCGGCGCGTGGGCGGTCGGCTCGCTGGCCGGCTACACGCTGGCCTCCCTGCCGTGGACGCCGCGCCTCGGCATTCAGATCGATGCCGCCTCGGGCGACAGTCATCCGGGGGACGGGCGCATCGGCACCTTCAATCCGCTCTTTCCGAACGGCTACTACTTCGCGCTGGCCGGCTATACCGGCTACACGAACCTGGTGCACGTCAAGCCGACTCTGATCCTCAAGCCCAGCAGCAAGCTCACGCTGCTGGCGGGCGTCGGTTTGCAGTGGCGTCAGACCACCGCGGACGCCGTGTACGGCCAGGGTTCGGCGGTCGTGCCGGGAACGGCGGGGCACGGCAGCCCGTGGACCGGCTTCTATACGCAACTGCGCGCCGACTATGCGGTCACCGCCAATCTCGCGGCGGCGCTGGAAGCCGTGCATTTTCAGGTCGGTCCTTCGCTGCGCGATCTGGGCGCGCGCAACGCCGACTACGTGGGCGCCGAACTCAAGTTCGGCTGGTAGAGATGGCACACGCGGCAGCACGAGCGCAATCCGCACACCGTCGTTACGGCGACGGGCTAGACGAGGTCAAGCTATGAGCACTCCGGACACATCCGTCGACGCAGCCACGCCCTCGGAACTCGAGATTCCGTTTTCCTCGCTGGAGTATCGCCGGCATCAGATGTTCCCCCGTCTTTGCGCCGCGGAGATTGCGAGCCTGCGCCGCTTTGCGCGGCCGATGTCGTTCAAGGCCGGCGAACTGATCTTCGAAACCGGGCAGGTGGCGCTCGGCCTGTTCGTGCTGCTGCATGGCCGCGTGCGGATCGAGTCGCGCGACAGCTTCGGGCGCTCGACCGTCGTCACCGAACATGACGACGGACACTTCATGGCGGAGATGGCGCAGCTCTCCGGCAAGCCGGCGTTGATCGACGGCATCGCGCTGACGGACGTCGAGACGCTCGTGATCGAGCCGGAGCGCTTGCGCGCGCTGATCGTCGCCGATGCGCAACTGGGCGAGCACATCATGCGCGCGCTGATTCTGCGGCGGCTCGGGCTGATCGAGCAGGGGCTCGGACCGGTGATCGTCGGCAACGGCGACGACGCGCGGCTGATCCGGCTGCAAGGCTTCCTGCGCCGCAACGCCTACCCGGCGATGGTGATCGACGCCCGCACCGATCCCGACGCGATCAAGCTGCTGGGCGGCATGACGACCGGCCCCGGCGATTTCCCGCTGGTGTTCTGTCCGAACGGCTACGTGCTGCGCGCGCCGGACGAGGCGCAGCTCGCGTCGTGCCTCGGGCTCGTGCCGACCTTCGAGCAATCGCATGTCTACGACGTGGCGATCGTCGGCGCCGGACCGGCGGGACTGGCAGCCTCGGTGTATGCGGCCACCGAGGGTCTTTCGGTCGCCGTGTTCGATCAGCGCGCGCCGGGCGGGCAGGCCGGCGCGAGCTCGCGCATCGAGAACTATCTGGGCTTTCCCACCGGCATTTCGGGCCAGGCGCTGGCCGCGCGCGCGTTCCAGCAGGCGTTGAAATTCGGCGCGCATCTGGCGATTCCCGGCAAGGTCATGGACGTGAGCCGCCATGAAGACATTTTCACGCTGACGCTGCAGGACGGGCAGCGCATCAGCGCGCGCACCGTCGTGGTGGCGAGCGGCGCCGCGTACCGCAAGCCGACGGTGCCCGGGTTCGACCGTTTCGAAGGGCGCGGCACCTTCTACTGGGCCTCGACGATCGAGGCCCGGCTCGTGAAGGGACTGGACATCGTGCTGATGGGCGGCGGCAATTCCGCGGGCCAGGCGGTGGTGTTTCTTGCGAACTTCGCGCGCAGCATCCGTGTGCTGATTCGCGGCGCGGACCTCAACGCGAGCATGTCGAAATATCTGATCGACCGGATCGGGTCCTTGCCGAACGTATCGCTTTGCACGCGTTGCGTGTTGCGCGGACTCGAAGGCGACGAAAGCGGACTGAGCGGGTTGCACATCCATCATGAGGATGAGGGCGCGGACGAAATCATTCCCACGCGCCACCTGTTTCTTTTTATCGGCGCGGACCCGAAGACGGATTGGCTCGCAGCGAGCGACGTGGAGCTCGACAACCGGGGCTTTGTCGTCACCGGTTTTGCGCGCAGCGAGCAGGGCTTCTCCGCATCGAGCGCACGCTATCCGCTCGAAACCAGCGTGCCGGGCATGTTCGCCGTCGGCGACGTGCGCTCGGAATCCGCGAAGCGGGTAGCGGCGGCGGTGGGCGATGGCGCCGCTGTCGTGAGTCAGATTCACGCGTATCTGAGCCAGTTCGCCAAGGCGATCGCTTAGGCGATCTGTCAGCAGAATGGAGCAATAAGCCGCCCGCTCGCAGCGTACGAATCTGAAAAATGCGGGCGATCGGAAAGAAGTGGCAACTGGCCGTCGGCAATACTCGATTGGCGTACAGGACGCCGGCATACGCCGGACAATCACCTCAAATGGAGCAATAGCAATGGCATACATCACCACCAAAGACGGTACGCAGATCTATTACAAGGACTGGGGTACGGGCCAGCCGATCACGTTCTCCCACGGCTGGCCGCTCGACGCGGACGCATGGGACGCGCAGATGCTGTTCCTCGCGGAACGCGGCTATCGCGTGATCGCGCATGACCGTCGCGGTCACGGCCGCTCGTCGCAGCCGTGGAACGGCAACGAAATGGACACCTACGCGGACGATCTCGCCGAACTGATCGAAGCGCTCGATCTGACCAACATCGTGATGGTCGGTCACTCGACCGGCGGCGGCGAAGTGGTGCGCTATATCGGCCGTCATGGCACGAAGCGTGTCGCCAGGGCGGTGCTGATCGCCGCCGTGCCGCCGATCATGCTGAAAACGGGAGCGAATCCGGGCGGCCTGCCTATCTCGGCGTTCGACGGCATTCGCGAAGGTGTGCGGAATAACCGCTCGCAGTTCTTCAAGGATCTCGCCGTGCCGTTCTACGGCTTCAATCGCCCGGATGCGAAAGTGTCGCAAGGCACGATCGATTCGTTCTGGCAGATCGGTATGCTCGGTTCGATCAAGGGGCTGTACGACTGCGTCAAGGCATTCTCCGAAACCGACTTCAACGAAGACCTGAAGAAGGTGACGGTGCCGGCACTGGTGCTGCAAGGGGATGCCGACCAGATCGTGCCGCTCGACGACTCCGGCAAGCTGTCGGCGAAGATCATGCCGAACGCCACGCTGAAGATCTACGAAGGTGCGCCGCACGGTCTGTGCACCACGCACGCGGATCGCGTGAATGCGGACCTGCTGGCGTTCATCAAGTCGTAATGAAGCAGGCCGGCGGCGCCATTGCGGCGACCGCCGGCGCATGCGGTTCGTGCGGCTCGTGCTTCTCCTGTTTTTTCGGCACGGGATTGGGTGCGCGTTGCGTCAGCGCCAGCGCCGGCAACGGCTCGCGAACAGCGCGCGACGCCGCGTCCAGCGCGGCACGCACCCGCTGTTCGCTCGCCGCACTCACCGTTCCGGAAGGCTGCCTTTCCAATGCATCGACCGCTTGCGCGGCGCGTGCGCAGCATTCTTCGAACAGGCCGGCATCCAGCAACGCATCGGCGAGATTCGACGCCAGTTCGATTCCGGTTCGCGGGTCGCCATCGGCGGAAAACACCCAGTCGAAAGCGACGCGCGCGTCGTCGAGCGTTGGCTGAAGATCATGCGCACCGGCAGCCTGGTTTTCGCTGTCCCGCCTGTCGCCGGACAGCCGGGCCTGGACGCAGCGCGACACATAACGCGCGTTGCGCGCAACGATCTCCCGCAGTTCACCTTCGGCCTTGAGCTGTTCCAGCGCGTAGGCGCGGGTCGATTCCGACAGCCGGTATTTCGCCGCGGCGCCCACGAACTGGACGCTCACGAGCGACTTCGCCACCAGTTCGGTGATGCCGCCAATCGCATTCGCCATTGTGTGTTCCTCGTCGCACACCACTGCGCACATGGACTCGAAACAGAACGTGCCGCTGAATAACGCAAGACGGCGGAACACGGCGCGCGTAACGGGATCGAGCAGCGCGAAACTCCAGTCGAACGTTGCGCGCAAAGTCTGATGGCGCGGCAGCGCGGTGCGGTAACCGCCCGCCAGAATTGCCATGCGGTCGTCAAGCCGTCGGTACACGCCTTCCACGCCGAGCGCGACGACGCGGGCCGCCGCCAGTTCGATCGCGAGCGGCATGCCGTCCAGCCGGCGGCAGATCTCGCCGACCAGCCGCAACTCCGCGCTGCCGGTGGCCACGGTTTCCTGCAACGAATTGGCGCGCAGAAGAAACAGGTTGACGGCGGAGCATGCCAGGATTTCCTCATCGCTCGCATCTGGCGGCGGCACATCGAGCGGGTCGACCCGGAACACCGTCTCGGCCATGATGCGAAGCGGCTCCCGGCTCGTGACGAGCACCCGCAGGCGTTCGTTGCCGGCCACCAGCGCGTCGGCGATTTGCGCCACCGCGCCCACCACGTGCTCCGCGTTGTCGAGCAGCAGAAGCCTGGGCTTGCCGGCGAGCGCCGCGGCCACGCGCGTCACGTCGGTCTGCGTACCTGGGAGAACCAGCCCACAGCTCTCGGCAATGGCGCAGAGCACGCTTTCGTGCGTGGTCAGGGCGGCGAGCTCGACAAAGCAGACCGGATCGGCGAACTGCGCCGCGCTATGGCGGGCCGCCTCGATGGCGAGCTGGGTCTTGCCGATACCGCCCGCGCCGGCCAGCGTCAACACATGCGCGTGCCGCAGCATCGCGCGGATCAGTTCCACCTCGGCGGCGCGCGGCAGCAAGCCGGACTTCGGCGGCGGAAGGCGGCGCGCCAGAGAGACCTGCGAATTCGCTTCGCCGGGCAGAGCATTTTTCTTGCGCTGCAAAAGCTGATAGCCGCGGCCGGGCACGGTCAGGATCAGGTCGCGATCCGGCCCAAGCACCTTGCGCAGTGCGGACAGGTGAACCTGAATATTGTTTTCTTCGACAATCGTGTCGGGCCAGACCGCATTCATCAACTCGTCTTTCGTGACGAGACGGCCGGCGGCTGACGCGACCACGGCAAGGATGTCGAATGCGCGCGAACCGAGGCGCACGACTTCGCCGTCACGCCGTAAATTGCGCATCTCCAGATCGATCTGAAAGCGGCCTATTTCCATCATGGCGTCGACAGGTTGAGGATAGCGGGCGAACTACGGAGAGCGCATAGGCGGGCCGGCGAAGAGGAGAGAGAGGGTCGCGTGGGCCTGGCAGGAGTAAAAGTACCGCGCCCCGGCAAGCATGTCTTGCACGTTAGTGCGATGCTTTGTAGGAAAGTCTATTGTCGTGATTGGGGTCGTGTTCGGGGGCGTGATCGGGGGCGTGTTCGTGGGCATGTTCGTGAGCGCGGCGGCGCCTCGCCCGGCTGTTTTCCAGACGTACCAGGCGCGCGCGCTTCGCCTAGCTGCGGGCGAGTCGCCGCCAGCTTCCGGGCGGCGTGCCGACCAGTTGCGTGAAGGTGCGCGTGAAGTGGCTCTGATCGGAGAACCCGCAGGCAATGGCGATCTCCGAGAGCGACGCGTCGGAGCTGCGAAGCAGATGGCGCGAGCGTTCAATGCGCTGTTCCAGCAGCCACTGGTGCGGCGTGCGATTGGTGGTCTCGCGAAACGCGCGGATGAAATAGCTGCGCGACAGGTTGCACGCACTGGCGATCTCTTCGAGCGAGACGTTGTCCTGTGTCTTCGCGAGCAGCATGTCTTTGGCGCGTGTTTCGTGCAGACTCGAAAGCCGCCTGCCCGGCTTGACCGATTGAGCGGGCGCGCCGCCATAATGATCGACCAGATGGGTGCCGATGGTGACGCCGAGTTGCTCGATGAATAGCGGGCTCGCCTGGCTCTCGCGATCCAGCGCCAGTGCGAGAACCTGCGCGAGGTGGCCGAAGATGGGATCCTTGCCGCCCGGCTGCGCGGAGAAGCCGGTCATATGCGAGCCGCTTCGTTCGTAACCGGTGTTCGTGATGAACGCGCGCGAGAATTCCACCAGCACGAAGTCGAATGCGCCATGCAGATCGGCGCGGTAGTCCTCTTCGAAATTGCGGATATAGACCGAGTCCTTGTCGAACTCGTGCATGGCCGAGCGGTTGCCCGAGATGATGCGGCGCCGATGGCCCGCGCTGAGCGAAACACCGATCAGCACGCCGCGATCGGAGGCCGGCGTGGCGACTTCGCTGGTCTTCTCCTGACGGCGGCACTTGCGATAAAACGTGAAGTCGCCGGCTTCGAGTTCGATATCCTTATGCAACTGGTTGGAAAGACAGCCCAGCGAGTCTTTCTTGCGTGCGGCCGTGAGGGGGGCAATTTCAGTCTGGTTGAACATGATCCGTCACCTCGGTTCGTCGCGCTACATTCGCATGCCCGTTCGCGTTGCCAAAGTCGAGAGATGTTTTTTATATCCGGCGGAGTTCCGCGATTATCTCGGAAATTATTATCGTTGAATATTTATTTTCGTTCAGCGTCGAGTGCCGCTATCAGAATTCGATGAATGTTTGCTCATACGAACCGCCGATTACCGCCCCTCAGGACAATTAATAAAAATTAGCACCGGTTTGGAACGCGCCGTCGTATGCTTTTTTCACGATTGCACCAGGCACGGGAAACGGAATGTCGGAACTGATTCAGCGCAGATGGCTCATGCACCTTGGCTTGTGGTGTGCACTTTTTTTGAGCGTTTCCGCGGGCTTGGGGCCGCGCGCCGCGCTGGCCGCCGCGCCGCAGGTGAGGACACAGGGCGCGGGCTTTTACCGGATCATGGTCGGCGATTTCGAAGTGACCGCATTGCTCGACGGCACACATCCCTTTCCGATCGATACCGTGGTTCAGGGCGTGCCGAAGTCCGAAATCGCGCAGGACCTGTCGCGCGACTTTCTGCCGGCGCCGGTGCAGGGATCGATCAATGCGTTCCTGATCAATACCGGTGCGAAGCTGATTCTGATCGACTCCGGCGCGGGCGTGCTGTATGGCGACTGTTGCGGCCGGTTGGCCGGCAATCTGCGCGCCGCGGGCTATCAGCCCGAACAGGTCGACGAGGTCCTGCTCACGCATCTGCATAAGGATCACGTGGGCGGTGTGATCGCGAACGGCGCAATGGCATTTCCCAACGCGATGGTTCGAGTCAGCCAGGTCGAATCAGACTACTGGCTGAATCCGGCTAACAAATCCGCTGCGCCCGCTTTTCTCGATTCGTTTTTCGACGCCGCGATCGCGTCTGTCGCGCCGTATGTCGCGGCCGGCCGCTTCAAGCCGTTCAGCGGCGACGTGGAACTCGATCCGGGCATTCGAGCGGTCGCGCTCCCCGGTCATACGCCGGGTCACACCGCGTATCTCGTGCAGAGCGATTCGAAAGATCTGCTCGTGTGGGGCGACGTCATTCATGTGGCGGCGATCCAGCTGCGCAACCCCACGGCATCCGTCGAATACGATACCGACGCCGCCGCGGCGCAACGCTCGCGCCGCTATGCGCTCAAGTTCGCAGCGGACAAACATTATCTCGTCGGCGCCGCGCATATTGCTTTTCCCGGGTTGGGGCATATCAGGAAGAACGGTAGCGCGTACGACTGGGTGCCGGTCAACTATGAGGCCGAGCCGGGGCATTGAACCCGACACTCGCCCGCGAAACCGCGAAACCGCGAAACCGCGAAACCGCGAAACCGCGAAACCGCGAAACCGCGAAACCGCGCCGGACCTGCTCGGCTCTGGCGAAACGCCTCCGCCGGGTTCGGGCAATGTGCGCGTTGGATATCGTGCGGCGGCCGGATGAGTCAGGCAAGGGCGACGGCAGACGATAACGGCTTTGCCGGACTCGTCGGCCGCGTCGCAAGGTTCACTGCCAGTTGATGGGAGCAAACACGATGCATAGCGAAACCTGTTTGACGCCGCGCGGCGAGGCCAGCCGGGAAGCATGTTGCGCACCGCGCGAGCCGGCCGACGCGTCCCCGGACGGACTGCGCTCCTCGGTGTGGGATCACGTGATTCACGCTCTGTTGCCGGGCTATCGCGGAGAAAGTGGAGAAAGCGGAGAAGCGTCCCGCGAGCGGCGCACGCCTCGCATGGCCGCTTGCGTGCCGTCGCCGCATATCCAGGTCGAGGTGATCGAGCGTCTGTCCGAAACGTCGGTCGCGGTGCTCTGGCAGGATGCGACCCGCTGCCGCTACGACGACCAGGTGTGGATCAGTTGCCGCGCCCGCCAGAAGGGCTACTGTGCGCTGAGCGGAGCGGTGATCCGGCGTGACGATCTGATCTACAAGCCGCGAGTGCGGGCGAGCATGCCGGCCAACGCTGCCGCGATGATTCTCGCCTCCGTGGTCGAGCAGATGTCCGCCCTGACGACAGCGGACGATGCGCGTTAGATCTTCAGCAACCGTGCCGCGTTGCCGCCGGGATACGCAGTGAGCGCGGCTCACTTTCTCCCGGCTCCTGCCCATTGATCGACCGCTTCGGCACGCTTTGACGTTCACGCAATTCAGGCGCGAGCCGGCGCGTCACGCGCTTTCTCATTGTGTCCGCTTAGTGCAAAAAATTTGAACAATAGGTTCAGTTTTTTCCGCGCACGCCCCTCTCCCATTGAACTAGACTTCTGGGACGCCACGCCCGGCGGCGATTCTGCAGTTTCTCCGTTCCTCTCCGTTGTCTTTCTCATCGTCGCGTCCTGGATACTCCGCATGATTTGCATTGGCCCGCTTCAGGTGAACATCGACCGTCGCGAAGTGTTTCTCGATGGTGCACCTGTGCGGATCGGCGGACGTGCGTTCGACATGCTTGCCGTGCTGATCGCCGCGAACGGCGGCCTGGTGTCGAAGAACGAGATGCTCAGGCGGGTCTGGCCGAATGCGATCGTCGAAGAGAACAACCTGCAGGTGCATATGTCCACGCTGCGCAAGCTGCTCGGCGAAAGCCGCGGGCTGATACAGACGGTATCGGGACGCGGCTACCGGCTGGTGCAGAGCGCGTCGGCGCCGGCCGCGTCGGGCGAGCCGCGCGCCGCCGGATCGAATGCCGCCGATGGACCCGTGGACCTCCCGCAAGGCGCCGGTGTCCAGAACAATCTGCCGGTCCATTTTTCCCCGCTGATCGGACGCGACAAGGCACTGGGCGATGTCTCGCAGGCGCTCGCCGCCACGCGCCAGGTGACGCTCGTCGGTTCCGGCGGCATCGGCAAGACGCGCCTCGCGGTCGAAGTCGCGCGTGGCTTGCTGGCGCGTTTTCCGGACGGCGTCTATCTGGTGCCGCTCGCATCCACTTTCGACGCAGGCAGCGTGCTCGCGGCGTTCGCGGCGAGCGTGGGCGTGAATCCGGCCATCGGTCCGCTCACGCTCGCGCGCGTCGGCAAGGAACTCGGCGAGCGGCGCGTGCTGTTCGTGCTGGACAACTGCGAGCATGTGCTCGGCCCCGCGGCCGAACTCGCCGAAACCTTGCTCGGCGTCGGCCCGGAAATCTGCGTGCTGGCCACGAGCCGCGAGCCGCTGCGCATCATGAACGAGCATCTGTACTGGGTCGCTTCGCTGCAGGTGCCCGGTCAGGACGATCAGAGCCAGGCGGTACTGCAATGCAGCGCCGTGGAGTTGTTCCTGGCGCGCGCCCGCGCGATCGACGCGCGTTTTTCGTCCGATGAAAAAAGCATTCATCTGACCGGCACGGTGTGCCGCCGGCTCGACGGCATACCGCTCGCCATCGAACTGGCGGCGGCACGCGCGGCGATCCTCGGTATCGAAACGCTGGCCGGCCATCTGGACGACCGCTTCAATATGCTGACGGGCGGCAACCGCACGGCCTTGCCGCGGCATCAGACCCTGAAGGCGACGCTCGACTGGAGTCATGCGCTGCTCGACGACGCCGAGCGCACCACGCTGCGCAGGCTCGGCGTTTTCGTGAGCAGCTTTACGATGGAAGCGGCGATCGCCGTTGCCGGCGATGGGGCGCTGCATGAAATCGACGTGGTCGCGGCGGTGTCGGGGCTGGTCGAGAAATCGCTGGTGGTCACGCGCATGGAGCGCGGCAGGGCGACCTATCGCCTGCTGGAAACCACACGCGCCTACGCCATGCAGAAGCTCGACGATAACGGCGAACGGCGCTTCGTCACGCTGCAGCATGCCCGCTACTTTCTGGGCGTGCTGGAGGTCGATGCGCCGCGTCGCATCGACCCGGCGCTCGCGCTCTCCGACGGTTGGCACGACCGCATGCGCGCGGTGCTCGACGACCTGCGCGCCGCGCTGACCTGGGCCTTGTCGCCGAAGGGCGACGAGGCGCTCGGCGAGACGCTGGCCGTGAAATTCGTCTTTCTGCTCTACGAACTGTCGCTCGTCGACGAATGCCGCGCGTGGGCGCAACGCGCGCTCGACACGGTGGCCGCCGCGCAGCAGGGTTCGCGTTCGACGCGTCATCTGCGTGTGCGCATGCAACTCCATGCGGCGCTTGCCGCGGCGCTTGTCTATGTCAACGGACCGAATCGGGAGACCTTCGGCATCTGGTCGGAGATTCTGGCCTCGGCGATCGCGCTGGGCGATCATGTGTTCGAGGCACGCGCCTTGTGGGGCATGTGGAATGCGAGCCAGTCGTCCGGCGCGGCGCGCAATGCGCAGGCGTTCGCGCGCCGCTTTGCCTTGCTCGCCGCCGAGGTGGGCGACGTCGCCGGAACGATTCTGGCGCACCGGCTGCTCGGGACCGCGGCGCATTACAGCGGCGATCAACAGCAGGCGCGCGCATCGCTCGAACAACTGCTGCAACACGGCGGGGAATTACAGCATGGCTTGCCGCTCGGGCAGTCGGTGGATCAGCGCCTCGTCGGCCATGCGACGCTCGCACGCGTGCTCTGGCTGCAGGGCTTGCGCGATCAGGCGCTGCGGCTCGCGCAAGACAGCGTGAGCGCGGCATGCGATCAGCAGCAGGCCATTGTCACCTGCTATGTGCTGGTGGAGGCGTTGGTGCCGCTGATGCTGCTGTCGGGCAAATGGGAACGCGCGGCGCAAGCCATTGCGTTGCTGCGGGACACCTCGGCGCGCGCGGGCCTGAGTGTGGCGCAAGCCTGCTGCCGTTGCTTCGACGAGTATCTGCGCTCGGTGCAGGACGGCGGCGCGCAGCACCTGCAAGCGTTCCGCGCGGCGCTGGACGATCTGGAGTCGCTCGACTTCGGCGCGCCGCGCGCGATGCTGGCCGGACAATACAGCCTCGCACTCGGGCGCGCGGGGCGGCGCGAAGAGGGCATCGCCACCGTGGCCGGCGTGCTGGCGCGCTGCGACGAAACCGGCGACCACTGGTACGCCGCGGAACTCCAGCGCATCCACGGCGAATTGCTGTTCATGAGGCAGGCGGACATGCCGCAGTCCGAAATGGTGATGCGCGATGCGGAGGCGTGTCTGGTCGCGGCGCTGGAGGTGTCGCTGGTGCAAGGCTGCCGCTCGCTGCAACTGCGCGCCTCGACCAGTCTCGGCGGCCTCTGGCAGATGCGGGGCCGAAGCGCGGACGCCGCGAAACTATTGCAATCCGCCTGTGCGAGAGTCACCGAAGGTCTCGACTGGGACGATTATCAGGCCGCCGCGCATCTGCTGCGGATCGCGACATCGGACAGCGAAGCGCGCGTTGCTGTTCCGATGATCTGCGCATCGGCCTCCCGCCGTGCGGCGGAAACGCTCGACGCCGTGCCGCCGCGCCGAATCAGATCGGCCGGCTGACCGGCGCTCAGCCGTGCAGCATTCTCTGTTGCGCGACTTCGTCGATCAGGTCCGGCCGGTCCAACTGATCGACCCACCAGCGCAGCGCCTTGCCGGTTTCGTCGCTGCGCCACGCGAGAAAGAAATGCGTGACGTTGCGCATGCCCAGCACTTCCTTTTGCACCAGTTCGCCCCGGCTCAGCGGCTCGGCGGCCAGACACTCCGGAATCGTGCCCGCCGCTAGCCCCTTGATCTGCGCGGCGAGCTTCGCCTCCAGCGTCGGGACCGTCATGACCTCCTGGTTGGCGGCGAGCGCGATGGTGCGCGGCGCGAGCTTGCGCGACGTATCGCCGATCGCCACTGCGCGATGCCGCGCAACCATCTCCAGCGTGAGCGGTCCCAGCGCCGCGGCGAGCGGGTGATGCGGCGCCACCACGAACACATGGCGCAGCGAGCCGATCGGTTTGGCGATCAGATTGGGGATCGGCGGCGGCTCGCCCGCGGCGCCGACCACCAGATCGGCGCGGCGCGTCAACAGCGCGTCCCATGAGCCGCCCAGCACTTCTTTCGACAGATGCAGCCGCGTGTCCAGCTTCAGCTTGTAGAACGCGTCGACGTGATCCCATAGCAGATCGAACGGAATGATCTCGTCGATGGCGACATGCAGCTCCGACTCCCAGCCATGCTGGATACGTTTTGCCTTGCACTCGAGATCTTCGGCCGCTTCCAGCAGACGCCGCCCTTCCTCCACGACCACCCGTCCCGCATGCGTGAGGATCGCCCGACGGCCGCTGCGGTCGAATAATTTGACGCCGAGATCGAGCTCCAGCTTCTGCACCAGATACGACAGTGACGACGGCACCTTGTGAAGCTGTTCCGCCGCATTGGCAAAGGTACCGGTTCGATCGATGGCATCGAGCACCTGCAGAACTTCGAACGAGAGATTCATGTCGTACAGCCGGATAGGAGGAGGTACGTCAGCATACTGGAATCCCGGCTTCCCGCGAGTGCCGCGCGCGAGGGCCGGCGGCCTTTCAATCCGCTTCTGTGAACCTGAACCGACTGTATGGTGCCCGCATCATTAAGGTGTTTTCAGCGCTATTTCAGGACATTTTGCGGATACTCGCCTCGTTTAAAAGGATCGGCAAAGGCGTGCCGCGTCGTTTCCCATGACGTTTTCTTCCGGTCTTCCCGACCGCGGTTCCGATTCTCCGGCGCGCGGTCGTTCCGCCACTACCGTGAAAAAGGAGTCAAGCATGGCCAGCAACACCATTGCCGCTTATCTCGCCCGCACGCTCGCCGCAGCGGGCGTCCAACGGATCTGGGGCGTGACGGGCGACAGCCTGAACGGACTCGCCTACAGTCTCGATCAGGTCGGCTCGATCCGCTGGATGCACACCCGTCATGAAGAAGCGGCCGCCTTCGCGGCCGGCGCCGACGCGGCTTCGAGCGGGCGCCTCGCGGTGTGCGCCGGCAGTTGCGGACCGGGCAACCTGCATCTGATCAATGGCCTGTTCGATTGCCATCGCAATCACCAGCCGGTGCTCGCGATCGCGGCGCATATCCCGTCGAGCGAAATCGGCCTCGGGTACTTCCAGGAAACGCATCCGCAGGAGCTCTTCAAGGAGTGCAGCCACTATGTCGAACTGGTGTCCTCCGCGGCGCAGTTTCCGCGCGTGCTGGCGCGCGCGATGCGCACCGCGGTGGAGGAGCGCGGCGTTGCGGTGATCGTGCTGCCGGGCGACGTGGCCTTGAGCGAGGGACCGTCCGAAGCGCCGTCGTGGACGGAAAGCGCGCCGCCGCGAATCGTGCCCGCCGAAGCCGATCTCGATCGGCTCGCGGCGCTGCTCAATGCGTCCGACGCGGTCACGATCATGTGCGGCAGCGGCACGCAGGGCGCGCACGACGAAGTGGTCGCGCTTGCCGACACGCTCGGCGCGCCGGTGGTTCACGCGTTGCGCGGCAAGCAGTTCATCGAGTACGACAATCCGTACGATGTCGGCATGACCGGACTGATCGGCTTCAGCTCGGGCTATCACGCGATGATGTCGTGCGACACGCTGCTGTTGCTGGGCTGCGACTTTCCCTACCGGCCGTTTTATCCGCCCGACGCGAAGATCATCCAGATCGACTGGAAGGGCTCGCAGCTCGGCCACCGCGCGCCGCTCGCGCTGGGCCTCGTCGGCACGGTGAAGGAAACCGTCGCGGCCACCTTGCCGAAGCTACAGCGCAAGACCGACCGCGGTTTCATCGACAACGCCCGCAAGCACTACGCGTCCGCGCGCAAGGGGCTCGACGATCTCGCGACGCCGGCCGGCGCGGGCCGCCCGATCCATCCGCAATATCTGGCGAAGATGATCGACGAGTCCGCGAGCGACGACGCGATCTTCACTGCCGACGTGGGCACGCCGACCGTCTGGGCCGCGCGCTATCTGACCATGAACGGCAAGCGCCAGTTGCACGGCTCGTTCAACCACGGCTCGATGGCCAACGCGATGCCGCAGGCACTCGGCGCACAAGGCGCGCATCCGGGGCGCCAGGTCGTGTCGCTGTCGGGCGACGGCGGCCTGTCGATGCTGCTCGGCGATCTGCTCACCGCGCGGCAGCTCGACCTGCCGATCAAGGTGGTGGTGTTCAATAACAGCCTGCTCGGTTTCGTTTCGATGGAGCTGAAGGCGGGCGGCTATCTGGACACCAACGTCGATCTCGCCAAAACCGATTTCGCGGCAATCGCGAAAGGGGCGGGTATTTTCGGTCTGCGTGTCGAAGAGTCGGAAGACGTGGCGGGCGCGTTGAGGCAGGTGTTCGACCATCCCGGCCCGGCGCTGCTGGACGTGGTCACGTCGAAGCACGAACTGGCCATGCCGCCGACGATCGAGCTCGCGCAGGCCAAGGGCTTCAGCCTCTACATGATGCGGGCGATCCTCAACGGACGCGGCGACGAGATCGTCGAGCTGGCGCGCACCAACTTGCGCTAGCCGTGCGGACGAGGTTGCAGTGAAACGGGGCGCCTGGCATTCCAGGCGCCTTCCTGGTGCAACGTGCGCATGCGAAAGCATCGCGGCGGCAATCGGTTCATGGTAACGGTCGGCACGATCTCGGCAGCGGCACGTCAGATGTCGTCACCGTGTTGTGATTCATTTTTTTCAACAACGCATTTCACGGAGAAAATCATCATGAAGGCAAAGTGGACACTCGTATTTCTGGCGGCGTCGGCGTTCGGCGCGGTGTGCCAGCAGGCAACCGCACAGGTAGCGGGCGCGCAGCCGATCGGCATTACCGTCGAACAGGCGCAACTCGTCGTGGAAGGCTGGAGCGTCAAGAAGAGCCTGCTCGGCAAGAGCATCTACAACGACAGCGGCGAGAAAGTCGGCGTGCTTCACGACATCATCGTCGCGCCGGACAACGCCGTTTCCTTCGGGATCGTGGCGGCTCACCAGTTCCTCGGCGTGTCCCAGCACGACGTGGCGGTTCCGATGTCGCAACTGGACTATGCGAACGGCAAGCTCGTCTGGGCCGGCGCCACGCGTGAGGTGGTCAAGTCGCTGCCCGTGTTCATCTATTCGAAGGTTCGCACGGTTCCTATTGCCCGCAAGGACTACGGCCATCATTGATGGATGAGTCCCGCGCGGCGGGCGGCGCGGGCGGCAATCCCGGGCGCGGCGCGGCGGAGCATGTCCCCCGAAACTCCGAAAGTATTCAGCGCTGCGCCATTGCGTCTCGCCACCCTTCAAGCACTATCTTCGCGCTGCTGACCTCGGATATCTTTGCCGGGACCGCCGGCGTCCGGCTCAAGCGCGGCGCCGGTGCCGGCCGCAGCATGCCGCTGTCGATCCGGTAGCTTCGACGCGCGGCCATATGCTCATGCCTCGCTGCTTCATCCAGGCTGAGAACCGGGCTCACGCACGCATCGGAATTCCGGAAATGCGCGGCCCATGCGTCGCGCGTGCGGCTCGAAAAACACTCCGCCAGCGCGGCGCGGATCACCGGCCAGCGCGCCCTGTCGGATCGCGGCGGCAGACTGTCGGACGAAATATCGAGCTGCGTCAGCAGCAGTTGCCAGAACGGTTCTTCGATCGCCCCCACGGCGACATAGCGATCGTCCAGAGTCCGATACGTGCCGTACCACGGCGCTCCGCCGTCGAGCAGATTCGTGCCGCGCGAGTCGTGCCACTGACCCAGCCCCCGCAGCTTGCAGAGTAGCGACATCAACGTGGCCGTACCGTCCACCATCGCCGCGTCGATCACCTGACCCTGGCCGCTATTGCGCGCTTCCCACAACGCGCAGAGCGCACCGAACGCGAGAAACATTGCGCCGCCCCCATAGTCGCCGATGAGGTTGAGCGGTGCCACCGGCGCGCCATGCGCAGGGCCGATTGCATCCAGTGCGCCGGCAAGCGCGATGTAGTTGATATCGTGCCCGGCAGTCGCGGCGAGCGGGCCAGTCTGGCCCCAGCCTGTCATGCGCCCGAACACCAGGCGCGGATTGCGCGCGAGGCAAACGTCGGGGCCGAGCCCGAGCTTTTCCATCACGCCGGGACGGCTGCCTTCGAGCACGATGTCGGCATGCCCAACAAGTTCAAGCGCGGTATCGCGATCCGCGGGAACCTTCAGATCGAGCGGCACGATACGGCGTCCGCGTTGCATGAAGTCGTCGGCGTCGGTGCGCATACCCGGACGAGCAATCTGCACGATGTCCGCGCCCATGTCGGCAAGCAGCATCGTACAGAAGGGCACGGGGCCTAGTGCGCTGAACTCGATCACGCGCACACCAGAGAGGGGACCTCGTTTCATCGTTATTCCTGTCATGCGCGGGAGGCGAGGCGCCGGCCGGCAAAGAATACGCACACCGACGAGAGCACGAAGAGAATCGCCACCACGATCATGCCGGCGGCGAGACTATGCGCCTGCTGCTGCACGCGGCCGATCATCATTGGAACGACCCAGCCGCCCAGGATCGCGCCGAACGAACTGATAACCGCGATCACGGCGGGTTTGGCCCTGGCAGGCAGATACGTTTGCGGAATCGACCAGAAGATCGCCAGTGACGCGTACACACCGATATTGGCCAACGCGAAACCGAACAGCGCGACGGCGAGCGTGCCCGACATGGCGACGGTGGTGTAGCCGACTGCTGCGATCAGCATGGCGGCGACCGTGTGCAGCACGCGCTCCTTGCTGCGATCCGAGCGGCGCGACAGGAACGTCATGCCCACTATGCCTGCGAGCGGCGGCAGCGCGGTGACGAAGCCGATGATGCTGAGCGGCACGCCCGTGTGATGCAATATCTGTGGAAGCCACGCGCCGACCGTCGCGTTGCCGGAGAAGATGCCGACATATCCCAGCGTCAGCACCCACATCTCAGGGCGGCGCAGCAGCGTCATGACGCCCGCGGGCACGCCGTGAGCGGACGGCGCGTCGCCGCTCTCGAGCTGTTTCGCGAGCCAGCTTTTCTCGTCGGCCGAGAGCCACGTCGCCTGATGCGGCCTGTCGGTCAGATAGAACGCGCCGAAGATGCCGAGCATCACGGCGGGCAATCCTTCCAGCAGGAATAGCCACTTCCAGCCCGGCACGCCCCATGCGCCGTCGAGTTGCATGATCGCCCCGGACACGAGCGACGAGACCACATACGCGGCCGGAATCGAGTAGGAAAACATCGCGTTGTAGCGCGCGCGATGCTGCTGCGGAATCCAGTAGCTCAGAAACAGAAAGACGCCAGGGGTCAGTCCGGCTTCGGCAATGCCGAGAAGCGCGCGCACCGTATAGAAGCTGCGCGGTCCGGTGACGAACGCCATCGACATGGTCACGAGGCCGAACAGTATCGCGATTCGCGTGAGCGTGATGCGCGCGCCGAACCTGGCCAGCGCCAGGTTACTGGGGACTTCGAATAACGAATAGCCGAGAAACAGGATGCCGACGCCGACGGCATACATTTGAGGCGTGAGGCCCAGTTCCTTGTTCATCGAGAACGACGCGAAGCTGAGGTTGCCGCGATCCAGCACCGACACGACATAAAGCGCAATCAGGTACCACATCAGGCGTCGTCCGACGCGCGACACCACCCGGGTGCCGTCGACATCGGCGGCGTCCGCCAGAGCGGCCACCCCTGGCGCCGAGGGCGCGATAGGGGACTGGGACGACAGGCTCATGTTCATCTCCTCTTGTTATGTTCCTCGTTTGGAGGGACCAATTTGGTTGGATCAATATAGAGCGACCGCGCAAAGTGGCAAAGCCCGGGAAATCCCTGAAAGCCTGCGGGACGCAGCCGGAGGAACAGGAAAGGCCTCGTGATGCATAAAATAAAATGCATAAAAAACAGCTATTTGAGCGGGTTTTATGATTTTTCATGAATCCCGGCACGACACTGCCAAACCTCGAAAAGACCTCTCCATAAAAAAATTGACGGTTGACCGCCTCGGGATTCTTTATATAATTGGTCCCACCAATTTGACTCTCATGGAGACGGTCATGCTTTCCCACGAAGACAACGAGACCCTGGTGCGGGTCGGCCCCGGCACGCCGACCGGACAATTCATGCGCCTTTACTGGCTGCCGTTCCTGCCGTCGTCGGATCTGACCGTCGACGGCCAGCCGCAGCGCGTGCGTCTGCTAGGCGAAGATCTGATCGCGTTTCGCGACAGCGAAGGGCGGGTCGGTCTTGTCGATCATGTCTGCCCGCATCGCGGCGCGCCGCTGGTGTTTGGCCGCAACGAGAACTGCGGATTGCGCTGCGTCTATCACGGCTGGCAGTTCGGCGTGGATGGGCAGGTGATCGATACGCCCGCCGAGCCCGCAGAGAGCCGGCTCAAGGACAAGGTACGCATCAGGAGCTATCCGTGCCGCGAACGCAACGGCATCGTTTGGGCATACATGGGTGAGGCCGATGCAAACGCGCTGCCGCCACTGCCGAATCTCGAATGGAATATGGTGCCGCTGGAGAACGTGCACTTCAGCTTCCGCGTGCAGGAATGCAACTGGCTGCAGGCGGTGGAAGGCGAGATCGATTCGGCGCACGCGCCGATCCTGCATGGCCGCATCGACTCGCAAGGCGCGATCAACGAATGGACCGCCAAGCGCGATCTGCGTCCTGTGTTCGAGTGCCAGCGGCGCGAGTTCGGTATCAGCATCGCGTCGCGCCGGGTACTCGACGACAGTCACCACTACTGGCGCGTCAACCAGTTCCTGTTTCCGTTCTACACGCTCGTGCCGCCGCAATCGAAGTATCCGGAACTGAGCGGCCACGCATGGGTGCCGGTCGACGACGAAAACACACTCTGCCTGATGTTCTCGTACACGCCGGCCGCGCCGCTCTACGAGAAAACCCGCAAGCTGTTCGAAGACGGCCACGCGGGACGCGAGACCGGCCACGCGAGTGCGCACGCGTTCGCGCCGCGACCGGTCACGCAGCCGTATGCGAAGTACTGGACCCGCTTCAACCTCGAATCGGCTTTCCAGTTCGATTACGACGCGCAGACGAAAACCTGGTTCTCCGGCCTGCCGGGCTTGTGGGTGCAGGACGCCGCATGCCAGTCGGGCGTTGCGCCGATCTACGACCGCCGCAAGGAAAATCTCGGCATCAGCGATACGGGCGTGGCGATGACCCGGCGCCTGCTGCTCGAAAACGTGCGCAAGTTGGCGTCCGAACGTGTGTCGCCGGTGCGGGTGGACGATCCGGATCTCTGGATGGTGCGTGCCGTGTCGTTGACGTTGCCCGCGGGCGCGCCCTGGCAAAGCGACGGCGCTGAACACATGCGCGCGCGCCTCGGCGCCGATTTCGGCTACACGCCCTGAGCGGCCGCTTGCGAGAGTTCGACATCATGTCTCAGCACAACGCCGATCGTATCGACGTCCGTCTCACGCAGATCCGTCTGGAAGCGGACGACGTGGCGTCCTACGAATTCCGGCCCATCGGTACGCCCGTTTTGCCGGCCTTCGAAGCCGGCGCGCACATCGACCTTTATCTGCCCGAGAACCGTGTGCGCAGCTATTCGCTGGTCAACGCTCCTCATGAACGCCACCGTTATGTGATTGCCGTGCAGCGCGAGGCGGCCGGTCGCGGCGGCTCCGCATGGATGCACCGCACGCCGCGGGTCGGCGACCGCTTCACGATCGGCGCGCCGATGAACGACTTTCCGCTGTGCGAAGCAGCACGGCAATCGGTGTTCATCTGCGGCGGCATCGGCATCACGCCGATCGTTTCGATGATCAGGCGTCTCGAGCGCACCGGCGCATCGTGGCAATTGCACTATGCCGCGCGCGAGCGCTCACGTGCGGCGTATGCAGACGATCTCGCGCAGATCGACGAAGCCGGCTCGCGCATCACCATGCATCTGGAAAGTGAAGGTGGGCGGCTCGACTTGCGGCGTGTGGTGGAACGCGCGCCCGCGGACGCTCACCTGTATTGCTGCGGACCGCGCGGCATGGTCGACGCGTTTATCGAAGCATGCGCGTCGCGGCCTCGCGCGCAGGTGCACTTCGAGCGTTTCGCGGCCGCGAACGAATCGGCAACGGCCGGCGGCTTCGACGTGGTGCTCGGGCGCGACGGCAGACGTATTCCGGTCGCGCCCGGGAAGACGATCCTCGACACGCTGCTGGATCACGGCGTCGACGTCCAGTACGCCTGCTCGGCCGGCGTGTGCGGCACTTGCCGCACCGGCGTGATCGACGGCGTGCCCGATCATCGCGACGATTATCTGACCGACGAGGAGAAGGCGGGGAACCGTGCGGTGATGGTGTGCTGTTCGGGTTCGTTGTCGCCGACGTTGGTGCTCGATCTCTGATCGTCAACCGAACACGAATCACTGATAGAAGGTGCGCCGCGCGCATCGACGAGGAGACTTCATGCTTTCCAGACTGGTCAATGAATTTCCCGAGCACGAGCCGCGTCCCGCCAATGCGCCCAAGGCGCTCGCCGGCATTCGCGTGGTCGACTTCACTCACTTTATCGCCGGGCCGTTCGCGACGATGATGCTGGCCGACATGGGCGCGGAGGTCATCAAGATCGAAGCGCCGGGGCGCGGCGACGAGTTCCGTTATTACCCGCCGGCTCATCCCGAGGACGCCAGCATCGGCGGCCCCTATCTCTGGGCGAATCGCAACAAGCGCAGCATTGCGCTCGATCTGAAATCGGCGGAGGGACGACGCATCGCGCGCGAACTGGTCGCGACGGCGGACATCGTGGCGGAGAATTTTTCGACCGGCGTGATGGAGCGTCTCGGTCTGAGCTACGAAGCCTGCCGCGAGCTGAATCCGCAGGTGATCTACTGCTCGGTCTCCGCTTATGGACGCGAAGGTGCGTTCGCGGACCGGCTGGGATTCGACCCGATCGCGCAGGCCGAGAGCGGATTCGTGTCGATGAACGGCTATCCGGATCGCCTTGGCGTGCGTGCGCTGTCGCCGGTAATGGACATCAGTACGGCAATGATGGCGAGCAATGCCATGCTCGGCGCGCTGGTCGCACGCGAACGCACCGGCAAGGGCCAGGCTGTCGAGGTTTCGCTGTTCGACAACGCCGTGCTGATGACCGGCTACGCGACGGTGCAGCATCTGTTCACCGGCGAGGAGCCGCGCCGCCACGGCAATACGAGTCCGGATACGTGTCCGTCGGGCGTTTTCAAGGCGGCGGACAAAGCGTTCTACATCAATTGCGGTAACGACAAGATATTCCATCGGCTTGCCAACCAGGTGCTGGAGATGCCCGAACTGGCCGCCGACCCGGTGCTTGCCGATCGCAACGGCCGCATCGCGCGGCGCGACGAACTGTTTCGTATCCTCGACGAAGCGTTCATTCGCCACCCTTGGGCGCATTGGCAGCAACGCATGCGAGCCGCGTCGATCCCGTGCGGCGAAGTACGTACGGTCGGCGAGGCGCTGCGTTCGCCGGAAGCACGCGAGCGCAAGCTCGTAAGCCGTCTTGAACATCCGGAGCTCGGCTGGCTGCCGAATATCAATCTGCCGTTCCGCTTCAGCGAGACGCCGATCGACGATCCTTCGCCCGCGCCGCGCGTGGGCGAACACAGTCGCTCGATTCTGACTGAGGTGCTGGGTTACTCCGGCGAAGGCGCGGATGCGCTGCTGCGAAGCGGCTCGGTGTATAGCTGCGATCAGGTGGTTGCCGCCGCGGGCGGAGCCGAGGTCTCCGCGTCATGACGGAGCGCACGCTACGCGGGCAGGTCGCGGTAGTGGGCGTCGGCGAGAGCGAATACTACCGTGCCGGCCACGCGCCGGACCCGGAATTCAGACTTCTGCTCAAGGCGGTGCTGGCGGCGTGCCGCGATGCGGATATCGACCCGGCGGACATCGACGGCTTCGCCTCGTTCGCCGACGATCGCAACGACGCGGTGCGTATCGCCACGGCGCTCGGCGTGAAGCGCTTGCGCTCCACGACGATGCAGTGGGGCGGCGGAGGCGGCGGCTGTGCCGCCGCGGTGGCCAACGGCGCGGCCGCGATCATGAGCGGCATGGCGCAGTGCGTGCTGGTCTATCGCGGGCTTGCGCAGGGACAGTTCGGGCGCTTCGGCCAGGCGGCGCCGCGTGCGTCCATTTCTGGCGAGATGGCATATCAGATGCCGTATGGCGTGCTTGCGCCGCCACAGAAGTTCGCGATGAAGGTGCAGCGTTTCATGCACGAACACGGCGTGCGCCGCGAAGCGCTGCGCGCGATCGCGCTCGCGTCCTATCAGCACGCGCAGGCCAATCCGCGCGCGGTGATGCACGGCAAACCGCTGACCGCCGAAGCGTACGACGCATCGCGCTGGATCGTCGAGCCGTTTCGTCTGTTCGATTGCTGCATGGAGAATGACGGCGCGGGCGCGTTGCTGCTGGTGGCCGCAGAACGCGCGAAAGACTTTCCACATCGGCCGGTGTATCTGCTTGGCGCGGCGAGCGGCGGTGACTGGCGAGCGGCCGCCTCGCCGCACAACGCGCCCCATTACGCGAGTGCCAACTATAGCGGCGTTTCAGGCGATTTGTACCGGATGGCGCGCGTGTCGCCCGCGGACGTCGGCGTGGTGCAGAGCTATGAGAACTTCACCGGAGGCGTGGCAATGGCGCTGAGCGAGCACGGGTTTTTCCATCCCGACGAAGCCAACGATTTTCTAACGCCGGAGAATCTCGTCGCGCCGTCGGGCAAGCTGCCGCTCAACACGAGCGGCGGCAATCTTGGCGAATGCTACGTGCACGGCTTCGAACTGGTGATAGAAGCGGCGCGCCAGGTGCGCGGCGAGTCGACCAGTCAAGCGGCGCGGCATGACGTGGCGCTGGTGATCGGCGGCCCGATGGTGACGCCGGCAAGCAGCCTGCTGTTCGGATCGGCGGCAACGTTATGACGGATTCATCCGCGTCGCCGACGTATCTGCCCGCCGGACTTCCCGCCCCGGTGCCCGAACCGGACGGCTTGTCCGCGCCATATTGGGCGGGTCTGCGGGAAGAAAAGTTGCGCGTGCAGCGTTGTGCGCACTGTCGCACCTGGCAATTCGGGCCGGAGTGGATCTGTCACGGATGCCGTACCTTCGACCCCGCGTGGCATGAAGTGGCGCCGCGCGGCCGCATCTTCAGCTGGGAGCGCGTCTGGCACCCGTCGCACCCGGCGCTCGCTCAAGCGACGCCGTATCTGGTGGTGCTGGTGGAATTGCCGCACGCGGGCCATGTGCGCATGCTCGGCAACCTGCTCGGCGATCCCCGTCAGCAGGTCGAAATGGGCGCGGCGGTGACTGGCGTGTTCGAGCATCATGCCGAAGCCGCGACGCCTTACAGTCTGCTGCAATGGCGGCTTTCGACGTGAAAGTACCGGAAGGTTTGGGCGGGGGCTGTCTGTATAATCGCCAGTTACCGTCCTTGCGACTTTCTTCTTTTCAGCCTCATGCAATTAACGCCTCCCGCTACACGCGAATCGACTTCACGCTCGGAGCTCGTCGGCAAGATGCTGGCGTTCTTCAAGGAGCGCGGCTACGAAAGCGGCGAGCGGCTGCCGTCCGAGCGCGCGCTGGCGGAGCGCTTTGGCGTGGGCCGCAACGCGTTGCGCGAAGCGCTCTCCACGCTGAGCGCGCTGCGGGTCATCGAATCACGTCCGAACTCCGGCATCTATCTGCGCCGCATGTCGACGGACAGCAGCTTCGAGACCATCGTGATGCTGACGGAGATGGGCTCCGAGCCGTCCATGAAAGAGGTCAAGGAGACACTTGAGGTCCGCTGGGCGTTAGAGATGCGCACGGTACAGCTGGCGTGCGAGCGCCGCACGGAAGGCGATCTGGACAGTCTCGCATCGGTAATCGACGCGACCCAGGCCGTGCTGTCGAACAAGGGCAACATCTCGGTGCAGGACACGGCATTCCACATGGCTCTCGCGCGCTGCACCCACAACGAGGTGCTGGTGCGGCTACTCAATTCGTTCTACCGGATTTCGGAAAGCCGCCGCTTTGCGCTGTTCGCCGACCCCGAGCGCGGTGAGATCTCGGCAGTGCAGCACGCAAAGCTCTACGAAGCAGTGAAGAAGCGCGACGTGAAGAAAGCCATCGCATTGATGGAGACGCATTTCTCGCGGGCCGTGGAAGCGTGGAACGAGATTCTCGGCGAAGAGCCGGTTTCAGGAACAAAACGGACAGGCAAGACGAAGTAAAAGGCACGCGGACAATGCGCGTCCCACGAAGCGAACAAAGCCGGCTCGACGGGAGCCGGCTTTTTTTTCGTGGTGCGCCTGTCTTCGCCGATCAGAACGTGTGCAGTATGCCGAGACGTACGAGCAGTTGATGATCGCTCGCCGATGGCGTCAATTGTGTGATCGACGCGACGGCCGTCTGGCCGAGAGAATCCGTCCCGCTTGCTTTCTGATAGATGGCGAGCGCATACAACTCGGTGCGCTTGGACAGGAAGTACGCGCTCGACAGCGTTCCCTGCTGATAGGTCGCGCCGTCATACACGCCGACGCTCGCTTTACGCGTGTAACTGTACGCAGCGTTCACGCTGAAGGCGGGCGTGAATGCGTAACTCGCGTTGACTTCGCCGTTGTTGAAAACAGCGCTGCCCGCATAGTGCAAGGTGTTCGGTCCGGCGCTGGTGTCGCCGAGGCCGCCGAAGCCCGCATGCGAAATGGTCGCGCCGATGCTTGCCGGGCCAATGTGATACTTCGCGCCTGCGATCAGCAGTTGCAGCGTGGCGGCGGATGCAAAGCCCGCATAGATCGGATTTGACTGACCGGCGGTAGCCGAGCCGAATGAGCCGAGGTTATTGGCCGTGTTGCCGCCCGAATTGCCGGCCGTGCCGAAGTACGACAGATTCGGGTCGCGTGCATTCAGGTAGCCCGCGGCTGCGGCAAACGGTCCGTTCGCGTACGACGCGGCGAGTGCCCATACCTGGTTGCGGGCCGTCGCCCCCGCCACGCCGCCCACCGCATACATGCCGCCCAGCGTCACGCCCGCATACGGCGTGCTTCTGAATTTGACCGTGTTGTCGATGCGGATGGAGTGGCCGAGATCGTCGAAATCGTCGGGGTTCGCGCCCATGTGGCCGGGCACTTCTCCGGCTTCCGAAAGCGGCGCGAGCATGTCGCTGACGATGCTGTATTGCCGCCCGAAAGTCACTTGCCCGAATGGATTGGCGAGGCCCACATAGGCCTGGCGGCCAAACTCGAGGCCGCCCTGCGCGAGACCGCCGGTGTTGATGTTGAAGCCGTTTTCCAACGTGAAGATCGCGCGTAGCCCGCCGCCCAGATCTTCGCTCCCACGCAGGCCCCAGCGACTGCCGCCGATTCCCGTTGCGCCGTCCGACATCGCATATTGGTGTTTGCCGGCGAGCGCGCCGCCGGCACGGCCCGTCTGCACGTTACTGACGTAGTTGAACCCCTGGTCGATCAGGCCGTACAGCGTTACCGAACTTTGCGCGTGAGCCGCGGAAGCGGTCGTGCCGGCGATCGCTATCGCCAGCAGCATGGGTTTCTTCATTGTGTCTCCGGATTTCCGATCGAATGTCGTATCTGTGAATGGCTTTCAGTGGATGAAGCAAAATTGGCTCCATCAAATTGGCCCACCATAAGTGGCGGGGCCAATCGTAACGATGCACGATTCGTGCTGTCAATCCTGAGGACAACCCTGGTGGGTGATGTCGGCGCACGGCGTGCGCTTTGGCCAGCGAAACCCAGGCGGGTTTCATGCCCGATTTCTTCCTGACGGATGACTGACTTCCGGCACCAGTCCTTCCAGATTGAGGAGCCTGGCGAGCACGCCGAATGCCGCATGGCGGGCGTGCTTCTGGCGAGGAAAGCGGCGTCGATTGACGTGGGTCAAGAGGCCGAATCGCAGCGTGCGATATTGATTCGGAAGGTCGTGATTTATTGCGCGTCGAGGAGTCGGCGATCCGGCGAAAAACATGTCGCCGGAACGGGTGGATGGGCGACTCGCTCGCGCATAGTTGATGCCCGCGCGGCATCGTCATGCACCTACACCTGTCGACGTCAGGCCGGGCCCGAACGATTCAAATGCGCCACGGCGCCGTCAAATCAAGAACACTCACCCTGGAAGACAAGAACATGGCATACGCAAGCATCAACCCGAATAGTGGCGAGACCCTGAAGCGCTTCGACCCATTGACCGACGCACAGCTCGAACAATCTCTCGCGAGCGCTCAGGCATGTTCCCAGACGTGGAAGCAGACCACCTACGCTCAGCGCGCCGGGATCCTCAACAAGGCGGCCGCCCTGTTGCGCACTCATGTGGATGAATTCGCGAAGCTGGCGACGCTGGAAATGGGCAAGCGTATCAATGAAGCGCGAGGCGAGGTGAATTTCAGCGCCGATATTCTCGCCTACTACGCGAAGCATGCGGAAGCGTTTCTTGCTCCGATCAGACTCGAGCCGAAGATTGGCGAAGCCCATATGGAAAGCAGTCCGTTCGGCGTGCTCTTTTGCGTGGAGCCGTGGAATTTCCCGTATTACCAGTTGGCGCGAGTCGCGGGTCCGCAATTGATGGCCGGCAATGTCCTCGTGGTCAAGCACGCGGCCTGTGTGCCGCAATGCGCGATCGCGTTCGAAAAGCTATTGATCGATGCGGGCGCACCCAAAGGCGCTTATACCAATCTGCTGATCTCGCATGAGCAGGCCCAGCGTGTGATCGACGATCCGCGTATCAAGGGCGTGGCACTGACCGGTAGCGCCGCGGCCGGCAAAAGCGTCGCCGCGCGAGCCGGACAGAACCTCAAGAAAACCTCGATGGAATTGGGCGGCAGCGATGCATTCATCGTGCTGGATGACGCCGACCTCGAAAAGACGATTCCGTGGGCAGTGTGGGGACGTATGTATAACGGCGGCCAGACCTGCTGCGCAGCGAAACGCTTTATCGTTCTCGATTCGATTGCCGACAGGTTCCTTGAGAAATTCAAGGCGGCGTTGTCGGAACTCAGGCCAGGCGACCCGATGGATGAAAAGACCACACATGGTCCGCTTTCGAGCGAATCAGCGCTCGTTCAACTGCTCAAGCAGGTTGACGATGCGGTGGCGAACGGCGCCACGCTGTTGATGGGCGGCAAGCGGATCGATCGCCCCGGCTCGTTCATGGAAATCACCATTCTGACCGATATCAAGCCGGACAACCCTGCCTTTCGCGACGAGTTTTTCGGCCCGGTGGTGTCGTTCTTCCGCGTGAAGGATGAAGCCGCGGCGATTGCCTTGGCGAACGACTCCGACTTCGGTTTGGGCGGTTCCGTCTTCACAGAAGATATCGTGCGCGGCAAGCGGGTTGCGAGCAGCGTCGAGACGGGAATGATGTTCATCAACAACATCGACTGGTCCGATGCGGAACTGCCGTTCGGCGGGATCAAGGACTCGGGCTACGGACGCGAACTGGGCAACATGGGCATCCAGGAGTTCGTCAACAAGAAGCTGGTTCGCACCGCGCATCTCGACGCGCCGGTGTGAGCGAGATGCGGCGACCGCTCGCCGATATTCCGGAGAGGTGCCATGCATGACGGATCGAGAAGCCCGGGCTCTCGCGCCGTACCTTCACGGCACGCTCTGCGTCGGCATTTTCGATACTGACGGCGAGCCGTACAATATTTTCAGAGGATAACCGCACCGCGTCTGAGCGGAATAGCGGTTCACGCCCCCCGCGCTCCCAGGCAATATTCACATAATAGATCGCCCGCCACCCACTCCGCGCGGCGGTCTTCCCATGCCGGCAAATTTCCGGCAGCAAGCCTCCCCTTACGACACCGCGCTGAAAAAAATGACGAGCTCGGGCACGCAACGCGCGGCGAGAACGTAAGCATCCCACGCTTGGGATGTCCAGAAATATTTGTTGTGCTTCTCTTTTTTGTCGTTCTAAAGTCAACCGTCGAGCGCTTACTGGTTAATCGTGAGCACCTCACCAGGACGCGTTTCTTGCACACCTCGTTCAGGATATAAATCGACAAAGCCGCTCACGCTGGGATGCTTAGTAATCCGACATTAACCATTTACCGAAACGGGAATCTGAAATGCGCAAGATGGCTTTGGCTTGTTCCGCAGCACTCGTTGCACTTGGCACCGTGACAGTGACGCCGGCCCGGGCCGAGGTCACGCTGTACGGCATTCTCGATACGTACCTGGGTTATACGAACGCAGGCGGCAAGGGCGCGCAGACCGCGATGCAGAGCGGCGGTCTGTCGGCAAGCCGCGTGGGGATCAGAGGAAGCGAAGATCTCGGCGGCGGCCTGCGTGCTACCTTCGATCTCGAGAACGGCATTCTCACGAACTCCGGCGCGGCGACGGATTCCACGCTCGCCTTCAGCCGCAGTGCGTGGGTTGGTCTCGGCACGCCGTATGGTGAATTCCGTTTCGGACGCCAGAACTCGGTGCTGCTGCTGATGCACAGCAAGTTCGACGCGTTCTCCGGCGGAACGTACGGCTCGTTTCTTCACAACGCATCGACGTTCGTGTTCCGCTACGACAACATGATCACGTACTGGTCGCCGAACATCGCCGGGTTCACATTCTCCGCGGGTGCGAGCCTGGGCGGCCAGACGTCGCCGCATGACGCGTTGAATGCGTACGTCGGCTCGATCGATTACCAGCGCGGCCCCTTGTACCTCGGCGTCAGCCACGCGGAACAGAATGGCGCGAACGGAAAAATCAATACGAAGACGACGTTTGCCGGTGGCAGTTATCAGTTCGGCAGTTTGACGGGTTATTTCGGCTATTACCGCGGCAACAACCTCGGCTCGAATATCTCAACCAATGTCGAAGGCAAATATCACAGCGTCTATTCGCTATCGACGACCTACAGCGTCACGCCGGCGTTACGGCTCGCGGCCGGCGTCGGCTACGCGCAGGATAGTTCAGGCCAGCATAACAATGCGGGAGAAGTGAGCGTTGGCGCGTTCTACAGCTTCAGCAAGCGGACACTGGTCTATGGAACGCTTGAACGGCTCGTGAACCGCCACGGCGCGACCTATGCGCTGATCGCCAATGGGCCCATCACACCGAACACGCCGACGCGTGGAGAAGGCGTGACGGGTGCGCAGCTCGGGATACTGCATTCGTTCTGACGGCATGAAGGCGCAGTGAACGCCATGCGGATATGTCATGCGAGAGCAGCCAGAGAGCGGAGTGACATATCGCTGAACAGCTCAGAAGTCACGTTTTTTTTGCGTGCATTTTTTTAATGGCTGTTCTAAGTTAACTCATCACCTGCCCACACGGATCCTTGTGAGCAGCCTACGAGACGAAGGAGAGGTGTCGTGAAAGATCCTGCAGCTCCGACGGTGGAATTGATCGACTGTTCGAACGAAGCAAAACTGCTCAGTGAGCGGGCGTGTTCGGCGATCCGTCAGGACATTCTGTCCTGCGTAATCGAACCGGCCGCCACGCTGACGGAAAGCGCGCTGACCGCACGCTACGGCATCGGCAAGGCGACCTGCAGGGTGGCACTGCAGCGTCTCGCGCAGGAAGGCTTTGTGCGCATCGTGCCGCGTCAGGGTTACGTGGTGACGCCGATTACGTTGAAGGATGTCGAAGAAGTGTTTGCGCTTCGCCTTGAGCTTGAACCGCTGTCGGCACGCCTCGCTGCGGGCAAGGCGGATATCGATCTGTTGAACCGGCTGGAGCGCGCGTGCCGCAACGACGATACGTCGCTTGGCATCGGCAGCCGGATCGGCATCTTCATGGACGCGAATGCCGCTTTCCATATGGCGATCGCCGAATGTTCGGGCAACGGCCGGCTGGTCCGCATGCTGGGTGGCCTGCTCAACGATATGGCGCGGCTGGTGTCGCTCGGCTTTGGCGTGCAGAACACCAAGCCGGAGATCCGGCACGACCATACCGCGATGATCAGCGCGCTCGCGAGCGGCGACGGCAAGCGCGCCGAGCAGATCGCGCACCGGCATGTGGCGACGTTCCGCGACATGACGATGGAAAAGGTCATGGCGAGCCTGCGCGACACGCACGCAGGCGCACCGATCGTCCCGCTGCGAGGCGCACGATGAACGCGGTGACTACCCAGGCCATGTTCGAGAAGGCAGCCACGACACGCAACGCGGTGGAAGTGGAACACGTTTCGAAGCACTACGGCAAGCTGGCGGTGCTCGAAGACATCAGTCTGACCGCGCCTTCGGGTTCGGTGCTGGCGATCGTCGGCGCGTCCGGCTGCGGCAAGAGCACGTTGCTCAACATCATCGCAGGATTGGTGCAGGCGGATCAGGGCGACGTGCGGATCGATGGAGTGGCCGGCGAGCCGACTCACGATACCCGCGTGGTCAGCTACATGTTTCAGGAAGACCGCCTGCTACCCTGGCGCACGATCGTGGCGAACACGGAGTTCGGTCTCGAAGCGGGCTCGCTCAATGCCGAACGGCGACGCGAACGCGCGCTGGCCGCGCTGAAAATGACCGGCCTCGAAGGATTCGAGCACGCTTATCCGCACGAGCTCTCGGGCGGCATGCGCAGCCGCGTGGCGCTCGCGCGCAGCCTCGTCGTGAAGCCGTACATCCTGTTGATGGACGAGCCGTTTTCCAAGCTCGATCCGCAGATGCGCTCGCAGATGCACGCGGAACTGCTGCGAATCCGCGAGCAGTTGAAGATGACGGTCGTATTCGTCACACACGACGTGGAAGAAGCCATCGTGCTCGCGGATAAGGTGGTGGTGTTGCGTCCACGGCCGGGGCGCGTGCGCGATACGCTGACAATCGACTTGCCGCGGCCGCGCGATCCGCTTGCCGCCGAAGTCGCGGAAACGGTGCGCCGCGTGCGCGCCCTCATTTAAGGACGTTGCGATGTCTTCTGTTTCGACCGCCAGTTCTGTTTTTCCCGCACGGTTTGGCCGACTGACGCGTTTCGCGAGAGTCGCCGGTCAACGTCTTTCGCTGCTCGCCATTTTCCTGATCCTGTGGTGGGTGGCGGCGCAACGGGTGCCGGCCTTCATTCTCCCAGGTCCGGGGAAAACGTGGAACGCGCTGCTTGACCTGATCGCCACCGGTACCTTTGCCGAGGACCTCGGCATTACGCTGTACCGCGTCGTCGCAGGTTTTCTGCTGGCCGCGCTGGTCGGTACGCCGCTCGGCATCCTGCTCGGCGCGAACCGTCGGCTCGGCAGTTTCTGCGAGCCGGTACTGTCGGTGGTCAACACGGTATCCGCCGCGATCTGGGCCATATTTGCGTTGATCTGGTTCGGCATCTCGAACGGCACGACCATCTTCGTCGTGTTCATGGAGGCAATGCCGCTGATTCTCACGAACGTGTGGCAGGGCGCGCAAAGCGTCAATGCCGAATACGTGGAGCTTGCCCGCAGTTTCCAGATGTCGCGAAGCAAGGTGATGACCAAGATCTATCTGCCCACCGTGCTGCCGTATTTCTTCTCCGGTGCGCGCCTCGCGTTCGGTTTCGGCTGGCGGGTGTCGCTGGTGGCGGAGACGATCGGTTCGTCGAACGGCGTCGGCTACCGGCTGCGTCAGGCGGCGGACCTTGTTCAGACCGATCAGGTGTTCGCATGGACACTCACTATGGTGGTGCTGATGGTGGTGCTCGAGTATGGCATTCTCAAGCCGCTTGAAAACCACCTGTTCCGCTGGAAGAAGCGGGCATAGAGAACGGGATCGCGGCGCACTGCTGCCGCGCCGCGGGCTGAAGTGGCTGAAGTAGCCGAACATTTGCGAAGAAGTAGTGCGTTTGCTTTCCATAAATAGGAGTACATATGAGCAGTACGATGAAGGCTTTGATTCTCTCCGAACACGGTGACGTCGACAAACTCCATGTCGGCGAGATGCCGATGCCGAAGGCGGTGCCGGGTCACGTGGTCATCCGCGTGCGTGCGTCGTCTTTCAATTATCACGACGTCTTTACGGTGAAGGGTATGCCGGGCATCAAGGTGCCGTTGCCTGTGGTCATCGGTCTGGATATGGCGGGAGAGATCACGGAGGTGGGAGACAACGTCGAGAACTGGTCGGTCGGCGCGCGGGTGCTCGTCAATCCGCTCAACAAGAAGAAAGGCCTGATGGGCGAAATGCTCGACGGCGGCATGGCGCAATACTGCCTCGTCAGCGCGGACCAGTTGATCGCAATGCCCGAAGGCGTGACGTTCGAAGAAGCGGCGTCGCTGCCGGTCGCCTACGGCACGGCGCACCGGATGCTTGTCACGCACAACACCATCAAGCCGGGCGATCGTGTGGTCATTCTGGGTGCGAGCGGCGGCGTCGGAACCGGTTGCGTGACGCTTGCCAAAATGCTCGGCGCCGAAGTGATCGCGGCCGCCGGCAGTGCGGACAAGGCTGAACGGCTCAAGGCGATGGGCGCGGATCACGTCATCAACTATCGCGACACCGATTTCTCGAAGTGGGTCATCGAGAAGTACGGCAAGCCGCAACGCCGCAGCTATGAAGGCGGCGCGGACGTCGTAATCAATTTCACCGGCGGCGATACGTGGGTGCCGTCGCTCAAATGCATCAAACGCGGCGGCAGCCTGCTCGTCTGCGGCGCGACCGCGGGCCACGATCCGAAGGAAGACCTGCGCTACATCTGGAGCTTCGAGATTCGCGTGATCGGCTCGAACAGTTTCTATGACGACAACCTCTCTGCACTGATGGAATTGATCCGTACGAAGAAGATCGCGGTGCAGATCGACAAGGTTCTGCCGCTCGAACAGGCCGCCGAAGGCCTGCGCATGATTCGCGATCGGGAAGTGCTCGGCAAGATTGTCGTTACCCCATAAAAATACGGAGACTCGAATGGCTGATAACCAGCAACTTACCGCGGAGCAGGTTCAGGCAATGCTCACGCGCGGTCCTTATCATCAGTGGCTCGGTCTGCGTGTGCTCGAAGTCGGCGATGGCTCGATCGAAATCGCCGCGACGTGGCGCGAAGAGTGGGTCGTCAACCCCGAACGCCGCTATACGCACGGCGGCATTCTTGCCGCGCTGGTCGACCTCACGGCCGACTGGGCGCTGGTGTCGAAAACGGGCCGCGGCGTACCGACGATCGATCTTCGCGTCGACTATCACCGCGCGGCAATGCCCGGCGACCTCATTGCGCGCGGCAAGGTCGTGAAGTTCGGCAGCGCGATTTCGGTTGCGGAGGCATACATCTACGACCAGTCCGGGGCGCTGCTCGCCAGCGGCCGGGGCGTCTATTCGACCGCGCCCGCTCCCGCGCCGAAGGCATGATGAACACGGCGACATCGATGCTCGACCATGTCGTCGTGAACGCGATGTTCGAAACCGACGCGGCGGCGTCGTGTTTCGAAGCGCTCGGCTTCGCGCTGACTCCGCGCGGCTATCACTCGCTTGGCTCGGTCAATCACCTGATGATGTTCGATGGACATTATCTCGAACTGGTCGGCCTGCCGCCCGGCGCCACCACGTTGCGGCGCGAGATTCTCGAAAGCCGTCTGGGTATAGACGGTCTCGTGTTCAAGACGGACGACGCGCAGGGAACCTACGCGCGATTGATCGATGCCGGCGTGCGTGCGAGTGACCCGCAGTCGTTCACGCGGCCCGTGGACATTGATGGCGTCGAGCAGATCGCCCGTTTCCGGACAACCCGGCTCGCAGCGGAAGAACTCTCCGCCGGACGCGTCTATTTCTGCGAGCACCTCACGCCGGAATGGGTCTTCCGTGCCGAATGGGCGAAGCATCCGAACGGCGCGCAACGCCTGAAGGAATGCGTGATCGTGAGCGACGAGCCGCAACTCGAAGCGCGCCGCTATGCGCTGATTGCCGGCGAGTCGGATCTAACATCGCCGTCCGCCCGGCACTCGCGCATTGCGTTGGGCGATTTCGATCTGGACTTTATCGATGGCGCGGCGTACCGCGCGCGCTATGGCGACCTCGTTTGTAACGCGGCAGGGCGCGACAGCTATTTTGGCGCGGTCGTCGTCGAGGTCAGCGATCTTGCCGCGGTGCGCGCACGTCTGGACGCGCTCACGTCGCACGTCGACGAGAGCGTGGTGCGGCTGATGGCGCCGGCCCATGCGCAGAGCGGCGCCTCGTCCGTTGTCGTGCTGTTAGGCGAACTCAATACTGTCATTGAATTTATCGGAGCAGTTGAACATGCCCACGCCTGAGAATCTCGGCGATCTGATCGACGCCGACGGCGATCCGTGCAAGCTTGCGGTGATCGCCCTTGGGGAACCGGATGAAACGGGTTGCGCGTGGCACGATACGCGTATGACCTACGGAGAACTCGACGCGCTGGCTGACGGCGTCGCGCGTGCACTGGTGCGGCGCGGTCTGAAGGTCGGTGAGCGCGTTGCCATTCTTGCGGCGAATCGTGCTGAATATGTCGCGGCGCTGCTCGGCATCATGCGCGCGGGAATGGTCGCCGTGCCCGTCAACTTCAGGTTTCCGCCCGCGCTCTCCACCTTTGTGATTCGCGATAGCGGTGCAAGGCTGGTGTTTTGCGACGCCGCGCGACTTGCCGATTGCCCGGACGATCTGCCGACAGTCGTATTCGATTCGACGGGGGAAGACAGTTTCGCCTCTTTCGTCGAACGCGGCCCGTTCGAGACTTTCGTGCCTACGCCCGACACGCCGGCAATGTTTCTCTATACGTCCGGCTCGACTGGCAAGCCGAAGGGCGTAATGCTCTCGCACGGCAGCCATCTGTGGGTGGCGCGTACGCGAGCGCGCGCGCAGCCACCGGAGGCGCATCGCTTTCTGGTGGCCGCGCCCATGTATCACATGAACGCGCTGACGCTCGTGCTGATGTCGTTATACGGGCACGGTACGGTGGTACTGCTTCCGCAATTCACCGCGCGCATGTACATCACGGCGATCGAGCGTTATCGGGTTACGTGGCTCACCTCCGTGCCGCCCATGATCGCGATGATGCTGCGCGAAAAGGAACTGCTCGAGCGCACGGATCTTTCATCGGCGCGCTTCATCCGGATGGGCTCGGCGCCCGTCAGCGAGAGCTTGCTTGCGCAGATCGGCGAGGTACTGCCGAATGCGAAGCTCACTAACGTCTACGGCACGACCGAGGGCGGCCCGATCGTGTTCGGGCCACATCCGCAAGGGATCGAACCGCCGTTGCTGTCGGTCGGATATCCGCATCCCGAAGTCAGCGTCAAGTTGCTCGACGCACCGCCGACAGGTGTTGCAACCGGCGTGCTGGCCGTAAAAAGCCCCGCCGTCATGCTCGGTTACCACAACCGGCCGGACCTGCCGCTGCCGGTGACAGCAGACGGCTTCTATATAACGGGTGACGTATTTCACCGCGACGAACAGGGCTTCTATGCGTTCGTCGGCCGTGCGGACGACATGTTCGTGTCGGGCGGCGAAAACATCTTTCCCGGTGAAGTCGAGCAGATGCTGGAGACGCACCCGGACATCGTCCAGGCTTGCGTGGTGCCGGTCGCCGACGACATCAAGGGAACCAAGCCGGTGGCGTTCGTGGTGCGGCGCGCGGGCGCGTCGCTAACGGAAGAGGAAGCCAAACAGTATGCGCTGACGCATGCGCCCGCCTACCAGCACCCGCGGCGCGTGTGGTTCGTCGACGCATTGCCGCTTGCGTCCACGAACAAGATCGATCGCGCCGCATTAAAAGCCATAGCGCTCGCGTCGCTTCAGGATAGCGAGACCGCGTAAGTGAAACCGATACGACATTCAACATCATGGAGTTCAGTATGAACGAGAACTTTCGCGAGTTCCTGGAACGGCTGCGCGCGGCACAGCAACTGGTCGATATCCGGCAACCCGTCGATATCCGCCACGTGGGCACGCTCGTCGACCAGAGCGACAAGGCGCTGCTGTTTCATAACGTGATCGGCTACGACATGCCGCTGCTGTCGGGCATTATCCGCACGCAGGAGCGCGCGATGATGGCAATGGGTTGCGACAGCTACTCCGAAATCGAAAAGATGCTGGCGCATGGCATCCAGAACCCGATTCCGCCCAAATACGTCGCCACGTCCGCCACCAAAGAAGTGATCTACAAAGGCGACGATGTCGATCTGTTCCGCCTGCCCATTCCGATGTCTTCGATTTTCGACGGCGGGCCGATGATTACCGCGGGTATCGTGATTTCGCGCGATCCGGAGTACGGCCTGAACAGCGGCATTTATCGCTTCATGGTCAAGGAAAAGGCGCTGAGCGGTATCGACATCGTGACGCCGAACAATATGCGCATGTTCGCGCAGCGTGCCTACGAACAGGGACGTCCGTGCCCGATCTCCATTTCGATCGGCAACCACCCGATGGAAATCATGGGCGCGGGCTATCGCGCACCGATCGGCGTGGATGAAATGGCGATCGCGGGCGGCATTCGCGGCGTGCCGGTCGAACTGGCGCCTTGCGAGACTGTCGATCTGCCTTATATCGCCGACTCGGAAATCGTGATCGAAGCGGAAATCCTGCCGACGGGCTGGACGCAACCCGAAGGCCGTTTCGGTGAATTCACCGCATTGATGGGCGGGCTGCACTGGAATCCGGATGTGCGCATCAAGGCGATCATGCATCGGCGCGACGCGATGTATTACTCGCTGCACATGCCGTGGGAAAACACGTGGCTCGCGGCGCCGACGCGCTATCAGGCGATCCGCAGCGCGCTGCGCACGGCCGGCGTGCAGGTGAAGGACATCAACGTGACCTTGGGCGGCCGCGCATTCTGGCATGCGGTCATTTCGATCAGGAAGCAGGCGGGCGAGGGCAAGAACGCGCTGCTGGCGGCGCTGTCGGTGATGGATCTGAAGCATGTGGTGGTGGTCGATGACGACATCGACGTGTTCAACGGCGAACAGGTGGAATGGGCGATCGCGACGCGCGTGCAGGGTGACCGCGACCTGATCGTGATTCCCGGCGCGCGTGCCAAGCCGCTCGACCCGAGCCTGCCGGTCATGCCGCCCGGCATGGTGCCGACGGGCGCCAAGGTCGGTGTGGACGCAACGATCTCGGAAGGCATTCCGCACGAACGCTACGAGCGCATTTCGTATGCGTACGCAGATACGGCGAAGATCGCGGACTACGTCGACGGCAAGGCCGATACGGTGCATGTGTCGGAGCCGGAACAGGTGGAGGAGGCCGCCGCCGAAGCGCTCGCGCTCATCGGCGACACGCCGCTTTACTACACCGAACTCGCCGAACGGCTGTCGAAATACGACTTCCGCACGCTGGCTCGCGCGCTCGGCGAACTGCATGAACGCAAGCAGTTGTGGAAAACCGCGGAAGGCAAGCTGTGCGTGCGCGGGTCGCGCTTCGACGCCGTGCCGCCGACGCGGCGCTGATTGCCGCGATGCCGTTCAGTGCGCTGCGCGTCCCGGCAGCGCTCCATTCACCCCATTGATGAGCTGACCTGATGCAACCTTACCTGCTTGCAAGGCGTGTGCTGTTTGCCGCCGTGATGTCCGTGCTCGCACTGTCCGCGCAGGCCGCGCCGCTGCGCATCGGCTACTGGACGAGCGGCGTGAGCCTCGGCCTCGGTGCCGTGCTGGAAACCGGCGACTTCCTGAAGAAAGCCGGCATCGACGACGCGCGTTTCGTGCACTTCGCCGAGGTCAACGCACCGGCGAGTGGACTCGCGGCCAATGTGATCGACGTGAGCTTCAGTGTGGCGGGCGCGAGCGCGTTCAGCATCGCGGCGACCGGCGTGCCGATCAAGATCTTCGGTGCAACGGCGCCGGCCGATGTCACATTTGTCACTCCGGCCGATTCGCAAATCCAGTCGATCGCGCAACTTCGCGGCAAGAAGATCGGCATGTCGCCGTCGGGAAGCTCGGTCGCGTTGATGACGGCCGCGGTGTTGAAAGCGAATTACGGCTTCAACGCTGGCGATTATTCGCTGGTGCCGGGCAACGAGGCGCGTCTCGCGCAGTTTCTCGTGCAGCACCAGGTCGACGCCGCTGCGCTGCGCTCCGTCACGGTCGCGCAATTGACGGAAGTGAAGACGCGGCGTCTCGGCACGCTGGTGGAAGAATGGCACAAGCTGACGAAGTCCGATGCGATGCCTTATCTGGGCGTGGCTGCGGCGCGCACGGAATTGATCCAGCGCGATCCGCAATCCGTCGCGAAGCTGATTGTGGCGATTCACAATGCAATCGCCTGGGGCAACGCGCATCCGGACCAGGTCGCGGCGATCCTGCAGAAAGTCGCGAATCTGCCCGCAAGCGACGCGCAGATCTATGCCGCGCATTGGGCCGAGCTGAACAGCATTTCCTTCGAACCAGTCGATATCGACACGCTCAAGCGCGAGCAGCAGATCTTTGCGGCGAGCGGCTCGATCAAAGGCACGCTTCCGCCCGATGTATTCGTCACCGGGCCGTACGAAACGGCAAAGAAGATCATGGCGGGTCAAAAGCCATGAGGACGCGTTTGCGCGGGCAATGGCGGCATCGGGCGGAGAAAGGAGACGTTGTATGAGATCTCAATCCTCGGCACGGCGCCGCATCGTGGTCGGTATCAGCGGGGCTTCGGGCGCGATCTACGGTGTGCGTTTGCTTCGTCTGCTACGTGAGCTGGAGATCGAATCGCACCTGGTTGTCAGCCGTTCGGCGCAGGTGACGCTTGCGCAGGAGTTGCAGATGCGGATCGCCGATCTGCAGGCGCTCGCGGACGTCAACTATCCGAACACCGATATCGGTGCGGCGATTTCGAGCGGCTCGTTTCGCGTCGACGGCATGATCGTTGCGCCGTGCTCGATCAAGACGCTGTCGGAAGTGGCGACCGGCTGTACCAGTTCGCTGCTTTCGCGAGCGGCGGACGTGATGCTCAAAGAACGTCGCCGTCTCGTGCTGATGGTGCGCGAAACGCCGTTGCATGCGGGTCATATCCGCAGTCTCGCGGCCGTCACGGACGCCGGTGCGATTGTCTATCCGCCAGTGCCGGCGTTCTACGCGATGCCGGAAACGCTCGAGCAGATGGTCGATCATACGCTCGGGCGCGTGCTTGACCTGTTCGATATCGAATCGCGAACCGTACGCCGATGGAGCGGCACTGCTGGCTGATAGATGGTGCAACAGGGTGCGCTTTATTGTGTTCAGTTTACTTCCCTATATGCATCTCCTAGAATGACTTGAGGTTGGTGAGGTGCCTACAGAGCGACGTAAGCATAATACATAGCCATTCCTGGATAGACCGTACGGGGGCAAGATGGAAGGAAAAGTAATTTCTGGGGGCAAGGCCGCGGCCGAGGGCAAGTTGCTGGGTGAGTCGACTTATCTGGCCATGCGGCAGGCGATACTCTCCTGCTCGCTGAAACCGGGCAGCATGCTGACCGAGGCCGCGTTGATGGAGCAATACGGCGTCGGCAAGTCGACGTGCCGGCTGGCCCTCGCGCGTCTCACGCACGAAGGGCTGGTGCGTTCGGTGCCACGACACGGCTACGTCGTCGTACCGGTGACGCTGAAAGATGTCGAGGAGGTGTTCGCGCTGCGGCTGATTCTCGAACCCGAGGCCGCGCGGCTCGCGGCCGGCAAGGTGGATGCGAAGGCGCTGATGCGGATCGATCGCGCCGCGCGCGGCAATACAGCGTCGAAGAATCACGGCAACCGGATCGGATTTTTTCTCGATGCGAACCGGGAGTTTCATCTGGTGATCGCAATGGCGTCGGGCAACGAACGTCTGGTGCGCAGCATCTCGGTGCTGTTCGACGAAATGGCCCGGCTGGTGGCGCTCGGTTTCAGCGACGAAGACGACAGCCCGGAAATCGCCGACGATCACCGCCAGCTGGTGGAGGTGCTGTCGGCAGGGGACGGCAAGTCGGGCGCGCGCATTACGCGCCGGCACATCGAGAAGTTTCGCGACATGACAATGGAACGTGTGCTGCGCAGCATGAAGCAGGACTTCGAGCACGCGCCGCTGGTCGCGATCGGCAAGTAATATGGAAGGTTCCGCCTTTGTTTCAGGCGGAATCTCTCGATGAATGGTTGCACCGTGCTTTATGTTTTGATAAGGACATTTAGTAATCCTTCAAAGACGACGCTGGGAAGACCGGCTGCGTCGCTACTTCAGGCAAAGCACCATGAAATCATTTCGTTCCGTTCTAAAGGCAGCATGCACACTCGTAATAGCCGGCGCGTGCCTTACCAGTGCGTATGCGGCGCCGCTGCGCGTGGGCTACTGGACCAGCGGCACCAGTCTCGGTTTCGGTGCCGTGCTCGAAGCGCAGAAGTTCTTTGAGAAACAGGGCCTGCAGGTGCAGTTCCTTCATTTTCCGGACGTGAACGGACCGACTACCGCGCTGGCTTCGAACGCGATCGATCTGGCATTCGGCACGAGCCTCGCGGGAGCATTCAGCCTGAGCCAGCAGGGTGTGCCGGTGAGAATGGTGGCCGCTACGCAGATTGTCGATGCGGAAATCGTCGTGCTCGCGGATTCGCCGATCCATTCTGCGGGGGAACTGCGCGGCAAGAAGGTCGGCATGTCGCCCATCGGCAGTGCGACCACTGGCGTCGGCACGGCGGTGCTCGACGGCAATTACGGGCTCAAGCTTGCCGACTATCGCCTGGTTGCGGGCGACGAGCCGCGTCTTGCGCAGTTCCTCGTTCAGAAGAACGTCGATGCCGCCGTCATGCGTCCCACCACGGTGGCGCAGGTGCCGGACAGTGCGCAGAAAGTGCGCGTCATCACGACTTTGTCAGATCAATGGAAACAGATGACGAAAGCGAACACACCGCCCTATATCGGTGTCGCCGTGATGCGCAGCGAGTGGCTCAAGGACAACCCGGCAGATGCGGCGAAGGTGCTCGCGGCGATGCGCCAGGCGCTGGCCTTCGGCGCGGCCAATCCCGACGCTGTCGTGGCGATACTCAAGAAGGCCGGCAACATGAGCGACGAGGGCGCGCGTTTTTACGGCGACCACTGGACGACCATGAATACGGTCTCGTTCAAATCGGGCGACATCGACACACTGAAACGCACATTCGAAGTTTTCAAGGCCGCCGGCACGCTGAAGGGCGAGCTTCCCGCGGATCTCTTCTATCAGAAGCCCTATCTCGACTCGGAAGCAGTCAAATGAGCGGGTATCGGGAGTGGGCCAGTTGCCACAGCCGCCGCCGTGGAGCACGGGCCTTCATCAACGGAGCAGCAATATGACGGAAAAGTGCGACGGTACGGTCGCGACCATTGGATTTTCGGCCAGCCGGATTCGTTGGCCGGAAGAGGGCATTACGCGCGTGCCGCTACGTGTGTTCTCCGATGCCGCAACCTACGAGCGCGAGCAGGATGCCGTGTTTCGTGGGCCCACATGGAGTTTCCTCTGCCTCGACATCGAGATTCCAAACCCGGGTGACTACATCACGACCAAGGTCGGCCATACGTCGGTCATTGTCGTGCGCCAACAGGACGGCACCATTGGTGCGCTCGTGAACAAGTGTGTGCATAAGGGCTCGGTGCTTTGCTACGAAGCGCAGGGGCACCGCAAGCGTCCGAACTTCGTTTGCCCTTATCACAACTGGGTTTACAACTTCGACGGCGAACTGACGAGCGTCGCATTCGAGAAGGGTGTGCAGGGCAAAGGCGGCATGCCCGAAGATTTCGACAAATCAAAGTTCCGTCTGACGAAGCTGCGCGTGGAGACCATCCGCGGCCTCGTGTTCGGTTCGTTTTCCGAAGAAGCCCCTGCACTGAAGGACTATCTCGGACCGACAATGGTGCGGCACATGGAGCGCACGCTATATGGGCGGGTAAAGATACTGGGCCGCTATAGTCAGGTGATGCACAACAACTGGAAACTCTACGTCGAGAATAGCCGCGACAACTATCACCCGAGCCTGTTGCATGCGTTCTTCTCGACCTTCAAGATCAACCGGCTGTCGGCGGAAGGCGGTACGTTGCAGGATGAAGACAGCCGGCATCACATCACCTTTACGAAGCGCTATACCGACGTCGGCGATCAGGCCTACGACTCCGGCGTGATTCGTGCAATGCGCGACGATTTCGGCCTGAAGGATCCTTCGCTGATCGATCAGTGGATGGAGTATCCCGATCAGATCACCAATGCGATCCAGAGCATTTTTCCGGGCTTCGTGCTGCATCAGATCATGAATTCGATCGGCGTGCGGCAGGTGGTGCCCCTCGGCGTGGATCGATGCGAACTGATCTGGACCGTGCTCGGCTTCGAGGAAGACACACCGGAGCAAACGCTCATCCGGCGCAAGCAGAGCAATCTCGTTGGGCCCGCGGGTTTTGTGTCGATGGAAGACGGCACGATTGGCGCGTTCGTCGAAAAGGGTATTCGCGGCGATCTCGACGACGCCGCCGTGATCGAGATGGGCGGCAAGGGCACCGGCCCGATGGCGACCCGCGCGACCGAAACCTCGGTACGCGGCTTCTGGAAATTCTATAGAGAACTGATGGATGTCTAGCACGACGCGCTACCCTGACCTGGAAGTCAGCACCCAGACGGGCGCGAGTATCGCGCGCCTGATGGCCCACTATTGCAGTTCGATCGACAATGGCGACTTCGACCGCTGGCCGGAGTTCTTCACCGAAGATTGCACTTACCGCATTCTCACTCGCACCGATTTCGAAGCGGGCCGCGATTTCGGCATCTGGTTCTGCAACACGCGCGGCATGCTGCTGGATCGCGTCAGTTCGATCCAGTCGGTCAATGTGTTCGAGCCGCATGTCTACCGTCATGTACTTGGGCCGACCGAAGTCGTTAGCGTCGAAGACGGGCTGATTGGTTGCGAAACCAGCTACATGGTCGTGCGAACGGGCTATGAAGGCGGCATGGTCGTGTTCAGCGTCGGACGCTATATCGATCAGATCGTTGTCGAAGGCGGCCGCGCGTTGCTGCGTGAGCGCACGGTCGTCACGGATTCGTGCCGCTACGACACGCTCGTTGCGCTCCCCCTGTAAGGATGCTGCCCGGATGACCGAACCTGCCCGCCGTTACCGGCTGCACCTCGAAAGCCAGCGGCGTCAGTCGCCGGCCTTTCATCTTCACGAAGCCGTGTGGCAGGTCGCCTGCGCGCGGCATCCCGATCTCGCCCAGCAAATCGACGTGACGTTCGGCTGGGACGGCGAGCGGTTCGCGCGTCCGCTGGACGACGTCGACTTCCTGCTGGCGTCTAGATTCCCGCATGAGGTGGTGAACGACGCGCCACGTCTGCGCTGGATTCACACGACAGGCGCCGGCGTCGATCAGTTGATGCCGCTCGATCGTCTGCGCCGCGACCTGATCCTGACGAACAGCAGCGGCATTCATAGCGACAAGGCCGCCGAATACACGCAAATGGCGTTACTGATGCTGAATGCGCAAATGCCGGCCGTGTTGCAGGCGCAGCGGGAGCATCGCTGGGACGCGCGGCTGACCACGTCCATTCGCGGCAAGACGGCGCTGATAATCGGCTTCGGCGATCTGGGCATGGCAGCGAGCCGCGCGGCGCGCGCGCTCGGCTTGCGAGTCATCGCACTGAACCGGAGTGGCGCGGCACCGGCGCAGGCGGTGGAAGCAGTCGATGTACTCGCAACGATCTCCGCACTCGACGACTGGCTGCCTCAGGCCGACTTCGTGGTTATCACGGCGCCGCTCACGCCGCAGACACGCGACCTGCTTTCCGCCGCGCGCCTCGCCCGCATGCGGCCCGGTGCGGGCGTCGTCAACCTTTCGCGCGCGGCGCTGATCGACCATGCGGCATTATTCGAGCGATTGCATTCGGGCGCGTGCGGCGGCGCATTGCTCGACGTATTCGATCCCGAACCGTTGCCGGCGGATCATCTGGCGTGGGACGTACCGGGACTCGTCGTCACGCCGCACATTTCGTGCGACGCGCCCGATTACAACCTGCGCGTGCTCGAACTCTGGTTTGCAAATTTCGCCCGATTGCTGCGCGGCGAAGCGCTGGCGAATATCGTCGACCGCACTCGCGGTTATTGAGCGGGGAGATGGGCTTCACGATCGGCGCCGCTGCAACGGTGGCGTGCCGAACCCCGACTTTGCTGCCCTGCCCGGATTGGTATAAAGTCGTTCCGTGATTGCCATCGCGATGGGTGCCCATTGCCGCCTCCGTCTCTCATGGGTTTGCCGCCAGCATGAAATACAAAGACTATTACGAAATCCTGGGTCTCGAGCGAAGCGCGTCTCAGGATGACATCAAACGTTCGTATCGGAAACTCGCGCGCAAGTATCACCCGGACGTCAGCAAGCACGCCGACGCCGAAGAACGTTTCAAGGAATTGGGCGAAGCCTACGAGGTGCTCAAGGACCCGGAGAAACGCGCCGCCTACGACCGCATGGGCAGCGACTGGCGCAACGGCCAGGACTTCCAGCCGCCGCCGAACTGGGACGAAGGTTTCGAATTCAGCGGCGCGGGCAGCGGGCCCGGCGAACAAGCCGACTTCCACGACATCTTCGAGAAGATGTTCGGCGGCGCGCGCGGTGCGCATCCGCATGCGCGGCAGCGGTCCTTCGACGCGCGCGGCGAAGACCATCATGCCAAGGTATTGATCGATCTCGAAGACGCCTATCGCGGCGCCCAGCGCGCGATTTCGCTGCAAATGCCGGTGGTCGACGCGCAAGGCCATGTTTCGCTGGAAACGCGCACGCTCAACGTGACCATTCCGAAGGGGATCCGCGCGGGTCAGCATCTGCGGCTGAGCGGCCAGGGCGCCGCCGGCGCCACGCCGGAAACGGCCGGCGACCTCTACCTGGAAATCGCCTTTCGGGACCACCCGCGTTTTCAGGTGGACGGGCGCGATGTTTCGCTCGAGTTGCCGGTGGCGCCGTGGGAAGCGGCCCTTGGCGCGAAAGTTACCGTGCCCACGCCCGACGGTTCCGTCGAGATGACGGTGCCGGCGGGTTCAGCCAGCGGCAGGCGCTTGCGGCTCAAAGGCAAGGGCATTCCGGCCAACCCGCCTGGCGATCTGTATGTGATTCTGAACATTGTCCTGCCGCCTGCGGATACCGAATCAGCGAAGGCCGCTTACGATGCGATGCGGCAGGCGTTCAATTTCGATCCGCGCGCGCACTTCTATCGGTGATCATCGTGAAAGAGACGAGTACGACGACCTTTTTGAAAGGGCAGATTGTCGATGAGAACATCGAATTCACTCTGGTCGAATTGAGCCGGGTGAGCGGGGCATCGGAGGAGGAATTGACGCTCTGGGTCTCCGAAGGCGTGTTCGAGCCCACTGGCGAGCAGCCGCAGGAATGGCGCTTCAGCGGCGCGGCGTTGCGGCGCGTGCAGACCGCGCAGCGGTTGGCGCACGACTTCCAGATCAATGCTCCCGGCGTCGCACTGGCGCTCGATCTGCTCGACGAGATCGACTTGTTGCGCTCGCGTATCAAGCGTCCTCGCTGAAGCGGGGGCAGGCCTTCGCGCAACGTCCCGTTGCACGGCTTCGTCAGGCAGCTTGATGATCCGCTGGCGCGGGATCGCATGCGGCTTGCGCAGCGGGGAGCGTTGGCAGACAGGCTTGCAGTGCTCGGGCAATGGCGAGCGAGAGCCGGTAGCGGGCGAGGTCGCTGGGTCTGCCGGTGACGTCGTACGTGCTGTAGTCGAACCGGGTGGTACCGTCGTCCGAATAGTCGCCGGTGTCGGCAACGAGCAGACTGACGATGCTTTTGGCCGGCTTCCCGCCATCTCCTGGCAGGCACAGGTGAATCCACGCGAAAAGATCGGGACAATCGCGGGACCGGTCCAGCACCTGCTCATAGACGGGTAAAAGGGTGAGACCGTGAAGCGTGACGGTGAAGCCATGCTGGTCGCTCAACGCTTTATAGACGATCCCTTTGAGCGCGAAGCGGGGATCCTCGGTGGGCGTTTCGAGCGCGAGCGCGAGATCCCGAACGGCGGCGTCGAGCGTCGCAGCACGGTCCAGCAGCCATAAAACTTCTTCGGTGTTCGACATGAAGGCCTCTATCTGATATCGCCGCTGAACGGCACCTCAAAGCCGGCGCATTCTCGCGCCAGTTGATCCCACCTTAGAGCCCATGTTCAAGGGCCGATTGATACAAATCAACCTATCCAACGTTGCGGTCGTCGAACGGATCGGGCTACTGCCGCGCAGCGGTATCCGGCATGCGTGCACGTATCGATTACATGCGTGCGCATATGGACTGGCGGCAGAAGGTCCCGGTTGACTGGAATCAATGGTTGCGCCGTTTATCCGTCTAGTCTGAGTATCAGATCGAGTCCCGATTCGAGAGGGACTTTCCACGCAGGAGGATACGGGACATGAATGCAGGCGATATCTGTACAAGAGACGTTGTGACGTGCGGGCTGAACGCGACCATCCTCGAAGCATGCAAGATCATGCGTGATCGTCACGTGGGCGATATTGTCGCGGTGGAGAAAAGCGCGGATGGAAAGCTTCATCCTCGCGGTCTGCTGACCGACCGCGATATCGTGCTCGCGGTGCTCGCACGGGAAGTCGATGCGTTCGGGCTGTTTGTCGCCGATGTCATGTCTTCGCCACTCATCGTCGCGTACGAAGGCGAAGACGTGTGGCAGGTCGTGAAGCGGATGCGTCTGCATGCCATACGGCGCATGCCTGTCGTCGGCAATGCGGGCGAACTGGTGGGACTGCTTTCGTTCGACGATCTGCTCGATGCGACATGCGTCCTGCTCGCCGAGCTATCGTTGGTGACGGCGCGGCAGCCGCATTTCGAGGAGAAGCAGCGAGCGTGAGCGTTCATGCGAGGTCGGGCATCCGTCAGAGCGTAGGAGCAGCAGGGATGTCGAACTCGCGTTGGCCAACGCATACGTATCAGGCCATCTGACCGATGGTTCTGCGAAAACGCCGCAATGCCATCGCAAACAGCACCGAGCCGATCGCGATCAGGATCAGAAACGGCCGCCACGCGACATCGAGGCCGGCGCCGCGATACAGAATGGCCTGCCCAAGCTCGACGAAGTGAGTAGTGGGTGCGAAAAACATGACGTCCTGAACGATCTTCGGCATGCTCTCCCGCGGCGTGATGCTTCCGGAGAGCATTTGCAGCGGCAATAGCACGAGAACCAGCAGCATGCCGAACTGCGGCATGCTGCGCGCGAGCGTCGCCATGTAAATGCCCATCGACGTGGTGGCGAACAGATGCAGCGCCGTGCCGACCATGAACAGGGCCACCGAGCCTTCAATCGGCACATGCAGGGCGCCGCGCACCACGAAGGTCAGCGAAGCCGTGGCCACCACCATGACCACGAGCCCCATCGACCAGACTTTCGCCAGCATGATCTCCGCTGGAGTGACCGGCATGACCAGCAGATGTTCGATCGTGCCGTGTTCGCGCTCGCGGATCAGTGCCGCGCCCGTGAGAATGATCGACAGCATCGTGACGTTGTTGATGATCTCCATCAGCGCGCCGAACCAGGTCTGGTCGAGATTCGGATTGAAGCGCATATGCACGGCGAGATCGACGGGCGGCGGCGCGGTGTCCCGGTAGCGCGCCACGAAGCCTGAAATCTCGTCGGTCACGATCTGCTGCACGTAGCTGCTACCGGTGAACGCCTGGCTCATGCGGGTCGCGTCGACGTTCAGCTGGATCGACGCGGGTTTTCCGGCCAGCACGTCGCGCTGGAAGTTCGGCGGAATGTCGAGCGCGAAAGTGTATTCGCCCGTATCGAGACCATGATCGACCTGGGCGGGGGCGATCAGGCGCGGAATGCCGAACTGGGGCGGGAAAAACGCCGACGCAATGCGGGCGGACAACGGCGAGGCGTCTTCGTCGACGATCGCGATCGGCGCCATATGCAGCGTGTCGGGCTGCGCGGTAGCGGCGGAATAGATCGCCACGGTGAAGGTATAGGCGATCAACACCAGCATGGTCGGGTCGCGCCACAGGCTCCACAGTTCCTTGACCCCGAGACGGTAGATGTTCGAAAGGCGGCGCATGCTCAGGTTTCCTGCTTTTTGAGGAGTGCCGTGGTCAGGCCGAGCACCACCGGTATGGCGGCCAGCAGCGGCCAGAATTGCCCCTGAAGATCGGTAAAGCCCAGCGCCTTGTTGATCACACCGCGGCTGATCGTGAACATGTAGGTGGCCGGATAGATCGAACCGATCAGGCGCCCGCTGCCTTCCATCGAAGACAACGGATTGATCAGGCCGGAAAACTGGATGGCCGGGATCAGCGTGCCGATCATGGTCAGGAAGATCGCGGCAATCTGGCTGCGGGTGAACGTGGACGCCAGCATGCCCATGCCGGTCGCGACGATGCTATAGATCAACACCGCGGCGAGCAGCGTCAGAAAGTTGCCTTTGACCGGCACGCCGAAAACGATTCGTGCCAGCATGGTCATCAGCAGGAAATTGAGCAGCGCCAGTACGACATAAGGGACCTGCTTGCCCAACAGAAACTCGCTGCGTGTGACCGGCGTGACATACAGATTGATGATCGAGCCCAGTTCGCGCTCACGCACTACCGCCAGCGCGGTCAGCATGGCCGGCAGCATCAGGAGCAGCAGCGGAATGATCGCGGGCACCATCGCCGGGGCGCTCTTCACGTCGGGGTTGTAGCGAAAGCGCGTTTCAATGTTGACCTGCGCGGCGGGCGTCAGGCCGAGCCGGTGGATGCTCTGATCCGTCAGCCAGGCCTGATGCAGCCCGAGCACATAGCCGCGGATGGTTTCCGCGCGCTGCGGCATTGCGCCGTCGATCCACACTCCCAGTTGCACCGGCGCGCCGCGTTGCAGATCGCGTGCGAAATTCGGCGGGATTTCGATGGCGAGCGAAAGTTGGCCACCGCGCATGCGCTTGTCGAGATCGGCGTAGTCGCTGAGCGGAGCCTGTTCCACGAAATAGCGCGAACCCGACATGTTCAGCGCATAGTCGTGACTCAGTTCGGTCTGGTCGCGATCGAGAACCGCGTAAGACAGGCTCTCGACATCGAGACTCACGCCGTAGCCCATCACGAACATCAACACCAGCGAACCGAGCAGGGCGAGCGTGGCACGCACCGGATCGCGGCGCAATTCGAGCGCCTCCCGCCAGATATAGGTGAGGGCACGGCTCGGGCTGAACGCGCGAGGGCGGGAGCGGTTCGGCGATTGGTCCAGCGTGCCTGTGCCGGAATCGTTCGTGCTTGCGGGCGCTTCGATCGTTGCTTCGGCGCCGCCGTCTTCGGCCTTGTCGGCACCTGCTTCGATCAGGTAGCCGATGAAGGCCTCCTCCAGGGTTGCCGTGCCGCGCAGGCGCACGAGTTCCGCCGGTGCCTCGGTGGCGAGCACGCGGCCCGCATGCATCAGCGAGATGCGGTCGCAGCGCTCCGCCTCGTTCATGAAGTGCGTGGAGATGAAGATCGTGACCCGGTCGCGGCGGGCGAGCTCGATCATCAACTGCCAGAAGTTGTCGCGAGCGACGGGGTCCACGCCTGAAGTCGGTTCGTCGAGAATCAGCAGTTCCGGCTTGTGCACCATCGCGACCGCCAGCGAGAGGCGTTGGCGCATGCCGAGCGGCAAGCTGTCCGGCAACGCGTCGCGTACCTCGCCCAGGCCGAAGCGGCTCACCATCTCGTCGACCCTGGCGGCAATCTGCTGCGGCGGCACGTGAAAGAGCTGCGCGTGCAGTACCAGATTCTGCTGAACCGTCAGCTCGCCGTAGAGCGAAAAAGCTTGCGACATGTAGCCGACGCGGGTGCGCGTGTCGATGTCGTTGGGATCGACTTCGCGGCCGAACAGTTTGGCCGAGCCTTCGCTCGCGGGCAGCAGTCCGGTCAGCATCTTCATCGTGGTCGACTTGCCGCAGCCGTTGGAGCCGAGAAAGCCGAAAATCTCGCCGCTGCGGATGCGGAAGCTCACGTGGTCCACCGCGACGAAATCGCCGAAACGCATGGTCAGATCGCGTGCTTCGATGGCGAGGTCGGCAGCGGCGTCGGCCGGCAGCGGTTCGACAACGACTGGTCGATGGTCACGGCGCCGTTCCTCCGGCAGCAGCGCGATGAACGCCGCTTCCAGCGTGTCGCTGTTCGTCTGTTCGAGCAGGGCGCGCGGTTCGCCGGTCGCGAGGATCCGTCCCGCATCCATCGCGACGAGTGAATCGAAGCGCTGCGCTTCGTCCATGTAAGCCGTTGCGACGATCACGCTCATGCCGGGCCGGCCCTTGCGGATGCTCGCGATCAGATTCCAGAACTGCGCGCGCGCCAGCGGATCGACGCCGGTGGTCGGCTCATCGAGAATCAGCAGATCGGGGTCGTGGATCAGCGCGCAACAAAGCGCCAGCTTCTGCTTCATACCGCCGGAGAGTTTGCCCGCCGGGCGCGCCAGAAACGGTTTCAGGCCGGTGCTGCGGGTCAGCGAGTCGATGCGCCGGCGGCGCTCCGCGGCATCGTGGCCGAACAGCCGCGCGAAGAACTGCAGGTTCTCCTCGACGGTCAGTGTCGGGTACAGATTCTTTCCCAACCCTTGCGGCATGTAGGCGATACGAGGACAAACGAGCGCACGGTGCCGGCGCGAGCGCATGTCGCCGCCGAGCACCTCGACGGTGCCTTCCTGAACCGCGCGGGCGCCGGCTGCGAGCGCCAGCAGGCTCGACTTGCCGACGCCGTCGGGCCCGATCAGCCCGGTCATGCGGCCGGCGGGAAAATCCAGCGTGAGGTTGTCGAGCGCAATGGTTTTCGCGTAACGCAGCACGACGTTGCGCAGCCGGATGACCGGTGCGGCTTCAGCCGTCGCGTTACCGCTCACTGCGGCACCTTGATCGCGAGCGAAGCGGGCCACGCGGCGTGCAGATCGATCCTGATCCACGCGACGCCCGGCAGGCCTGTCTTGACGAGCTTCAGATGCTGCAGCAGCAGTTCGCGGTTGATGCGCGCCTTGACGCGGAACATCAGTTTCTGGCGTTCGCTGCTGGTTTCCACGGTCTTCGGCGTGAACTGCGCGGTGCTGGCGACAAAGGAAACGGTTGCGGGAATCACATAGGTGGGCGCCGCATCGAGTATCACGCGCACTTCGGCGCCCAGCGCGACCTTGCCGACCACCGTCTCCGGCAGGAAGAACGTCATGTAGACGTCGGAGAGGTCGACGATGTTCAGGACCTTGCCGCCCGCGGGAAGCACTTCACCGGCCTCGGCGATGCGATATTGCACGCGGCCGTCGCGCGGCGCCGTCAACTGGCTGTCGCTGATGTCGGCTTCGACGCGCGCAACGGTCGCGAGCGCGGCGCGTTCCGCCGAATGCGCGGCCACCAGTTGCGCGCGTGTCGCGTCGACGGCCGCCTGGGCGGCGGTGACCTGGGCTCTCGCGGCCCGGACCGTCGCTTCCGCGCCGCGCTCGCGGGCGCGATCGTCGTCGAGTTCCTGCATGGAGGACGCGCCGTCGCGCGACAGGGTTTCCGAGCGCGCCAGCTTGCGTTGTGCGGCGTCCAGTTCGCTTTCGCGCTGGGAGACCACGGCTTCGGCAGCCGCCTTGTCGCTCTGCCGCTGTACGACCTGCGCTTCGATGCTGAGCGCGGTGTTGATCGCCTGCTGATGTTGCGCGTGGGCTTCGGCGAGCTGCGCGTCGAGCACGGTCACCTGCATGGTCGCAAGCGGCTGCCCCGCCTTGACGAAGTCGCCTTCGTCGACGGCAATGGTTTCGACACGGCCTGCCAGTTTGGTCGCGACGTCGATTTCGGTTGCCTCGATGCGGCCGTTGCCGCTCGCGAAACCTGCTGCGGGACCCGAGTCGTGCAGGAGCGTCCAGCCGTAGTAGACGGCCACGACGATCACGGCCAGTAAGACGACGCCGAGCGTCAGTTTTTTTCTGCTGGGGCTCATGGCAATGGGCCTTGTTTGAGTGTGATGTCGGCGGCTGAAGGCGGGGGCGCCGGATCTGCGTCCTGCACGCCTCCACCGAGCGCGGCATAAAGCGCGACGCGGCTCGTGAGCAATGCGCGCCGCGTCTGTATCAGTTGCTGCCGTGCGTCGAGCAGGTCGCGCTGCGCGTCGAGCACTTCCAGGAACGGTGTCGCGCCGTTGTCGTATCGCTGCCTGGCAAGGCGCGCACGTTCGGACTGCGCCACCAGCGTGTCGGTTTCCGCCTGAACCTGCGTGGCGAGCCACACTCTGGCCGACAGCGCATCGGCTACGTCGCGAAAGGCGTCCTGAATGGTTTCTTCGTATTGCGCCACCGCTTCGCCTTCGCGGGCCTTCGCGAGTTCGAGATTGCTGCGATTGCGCCCGGCATCGAAGATGGGCAGCGAGATGTTGGGCGTGAAGATCCACGCACCGCTACCCGATGCGAATAGGTTCTGAAGATCGGTGCTCGTCGAGCCGACCGCGCCCGTGAGCGTGATGCGCGGAAAGAACGCCGCGCGTGCCGCGCCGATATTCGCGTTCGCGGCCCGCAGCCGGTGTTCCGCCGCGACAATGTCCGGACGCCTCTCCAGCAACGACGAAGGCAGTCCCGCATGCAGATCCGGGCATACGCTCGCGTCGTCCAGCGGCGCCGGCTGCAGCGGGGCGGGCGCGCCGACCAGGACGGCGAGCGCGTGGGCCTGAGTGGCTCGTGACTGTTCCAGTTGCGCAACCAGCGTTTGCGCCTGCTGAAAAAGAATTTCCGACTGCCGCAGATCGAGCTTCGAGATCGCCCCGACCTCGAAGCGGCGGCGGAAAATTCGCAGCGATTCGGCGCGGCTTGCGATCGTCTCGCGTGCAACGGCGATACGTTCATCGAGTTCGCGCAGCAGCAGATAATTGTCCGCTACGTTTGCGATCACGCTGATGGTGGCCGCGCGGCGCGCGGCGTCGCTCGCCAGGAATTCCTCGAGGGCTGCGTCCTTGAGGTTGCGCACGCGGCCCCAGAAGTCGAGTTCCCAATTGCTTTCCATCAGTCCGACCTGATACGCCTCACCGTCGAAACTTCCGCCGGGCAGGAGTCCGCCCGGCGAGCGGAAACGGACATAGGAGCCGCCTGCGGAGATCGTCGGAAGCGTGTCGGCGCGCCGGATACCGTACGTTGCACGCGCTTCTTCGACGCGCTGCACGGCAATGCGCAACTCGCGGTTGCCGGTCAGCGCCTGCTCGATCAGGGCCTGCAGTTGGGCGTCGGGAAAATAGCTGCGCCAGTCGATCCGGCTGGCGGCCGGTGTGGCGTCCGCGGACAATGTTCCGTCGGCGGAAGACCCGGTGGCCCAGGTGTCGGGAACCGGCAGCGCGGGGCGTACGTAGTGCGGCGCGAGCGACATGCATCCGCCGGCGCCGAGCGCCGCCGCCAGTACGAGCGCCGATGCGAACCGTGTGCCGCTGCGAGGCGATCGGCGTGTTGCTGGCGGCGGTCGTGAATGCGGCGATGAGAACATGTGAGCGTGTGGTGAATTAGCCAGGGTGTTTTGATCAAGGCAACGGCTCGTGCCCCAGCAAGTTTTATGCTGCAAATACTTATAACCGACGCTATGGACGGGGCAACTTGATCTGGATCATCCGGATGCGGACAGGCCGGGACGCTTTCGTCTGGGTCTGGTCAACGGCGAGGCGCAATACGACGGACTGGAAAAGCGCCTCGCGCTGGCGCCGGTCATTACCGTGCGACCATCACGATGGAAGGGGACGCGAACGCGCTGTATCCCGAACCGGCTGCGTACGCGAAGAAGTTCACCGGTAAGTATGCGCACCGGAACATTGGCGGCGGTATTGGGCACAACCTGCCGCAGGAGGCGCCGAAAGCATTCGTTGCAAATCGGCAGTCGCCAGAGCGTCCAAACTGCCCAATTCTTCAGTCAAATCAATGCGATGGACCCAAGGGTAACTACCTACAAAACAGTGCGCCAGACGCCGGTTTAACAAAGTTAGAATGTTTCATCTAATTCTGCATTGCAGAACGGATCGAGGGGACTGGTAGTCGTCAGGCGAACAATCGGCATGCTTGCAGGCCGTTTTCGCCTACCTCCTCTGAAGTGGTTGGTAGATTTTAAAGAAGGAGTACAGAGTGTATTTTTCGATGCCGGATCAGTTTATCTCCATGCAAAGTGCCAATGTTGCCGTCGCATTTGCGATGACGCAGCAAACATTCCAGTATTTTGAAGAACTGGCCAAATTGAACCTGCAGGCAGCCAAAGCCACGCTCGCCGAGAGCGAGCAGGCCTGGCAACTGGCGACCTCCGGTAAGACGCCGGTGGAATTGTTTGTTCATCAAGCCGGCAACGTGAAACCGGTGGCGGAGAAAGTGCTGTCGTACAACAGTCACCTGTTCGGCATTGCGAATAGCGTGCAGGCCGAGTTTCTGAAGCTCTTCGAAGATCGCTTCGCGCAGTCGAACGCGAAAATGCAGACGGTAGTGGACGACTTCGCCCGCAATGCGCCGGCAGGTTCGGAGGTTGCGGTCACCGTGTTCAAGTCGGCGGTTTCCAGTGCGGGCGCAGCCTACGACGCAATGCGCAAAGCCACCGCGCAAGCCATTGCAATGGCGCAGGCAGGCCAGTCGTCAGCATCCGCATCTACGCGCGTCAAATAAGGCAAACCAGCCAACAGCAATGCTCATGCAGCCGGCGGAATGCTCCGCGGCTGTTGCTTCGCTTTCCTGCCAGCAGGACGGATCGGCCGATTCGGAGACGAAATGGGTATCGCATTGCTTGCCAACCCGTTCGAAGGGCGATCCGAAGGCGCCTTAAAAAAGTCAGCCGGGAATGTAATGGGAAGTCACGCCTCTTTTAAGAACGATCTTCTGCATATCGAAACGATAGTCACAACGCTTGAGAGACTAACTTCCAGAGGTGATTCTATGGCTTGCACGTCGTTAGTGAACGAGCCGGGTTATTGGCGTCAGCGCATCGAGGCAATACTGAATCAGCGCGAAATATCGAAGATTGATCGCGAGCATGCCGACGCTTTATTGAGGCGGTTGCGGGGCATCGTAAAGATACCCTCGTAAAGGCGGAAGAATCGATCCGGCATCTGGGATGCCGGTTCGGAACGAATCGGCCGGTAAGCCAGTACACAGGAGAGCGAAATGACCCATGAAGGTTCTGAGAGCGGTTTGAAAGTGCTGTCGGCGCATGCTTCAGGCAGTCATCGACTCGTGGTGCGCGCGGCGCTCCACGGTATGCGCATTGCCGCGATCTGGCAGGTGCTGTTGCCGTTTTCCCGCAACGTCGAAAAAGTCGCTGTGACGACGCGTCCCGGCAGCGGTTTCGAAGAGGTCACGATCGCACTCGCGCAAGCGCAAACCGAGTGGGTGGATGCAATGATCGCGCGCTTCAGGAGCATGTCCTGGGTGACCAGCGCGACGCTTTGCTGAGTGGCATGTCCAACGCAGCCGTGACCTCTGCGCTACGGTTTATTCCAGTGCGGCAGCCGGGCCGAAGAATTCATAACGGCTTTGTGATTCCGGTACGCCGATCGCCTTCAGGTGCTTCTTGACCGCCTTCATGAATGCGATCGGCCCGAGGAAATAGACGTCGACGTCGCGCGTTTCCGGCAGCCATGCGTCCAGACGTGTTTCGTCGAGATAGCCGATGCCATCTGCGTCGGCATCGTCCGCGCGGCGCTGTTCGTAGCAATAGAAACGCTTCAATTGCGGGTGACGCGCGGCGAGTTGCTCGATCGTGTCGCGGAACGCATGAACGCCGCCATGACGCGCCGAGTGGATGAAGTGCACGACGCGATTGGTATGCAACGCGGCTTGCAGCATGGCCAGCGTGGGTGTGATGCCCACGCCGCCGCTAATCAGCACGAGCGGCTTGTCGCCAGGTTCGAGCGTGAAGTCGCCGGCCGGCGCAAACAGTTCGATCGTATCGTTTTCATTGAGGTGCGTATGCAGATGGCTGGACACCTTTCCGTTCGCTTCGCGCTTTACGCTGATACGGTATTCGCAGCCATTCGACATGGCCGAGAGCGAGTAATTGCGGCGCACTTCTTCGCCGTCGATATACAGCCGCACGCCGATATATTGGCCCGGATGGAATGCGAGTAACTCGCCATTGTCGTCGGGGCGCAGATAGAACGACGTGATCTCGTCGCTCTCCCGCACCTTACGTGCAACGCGAAAGAGCCGCGTGCCGCGCCAGCCGCCCGGTGCCGCTTCCCGCTCGGCGTAGATCTTTTCTTCGAGCCCGATCAGCAGATCGGCAAGTTGTCGATACGCGGCGGCCCACGCTGCGATAACCGCATCCGTTGCGATTTCGGCGCCGAGCACTTCGCGGATGGCTCGGAGCAGGCACTGTCCGACAATCGGATAGTGCTCCGGCAGGATATTCAATGCGACGTGCTTGTTGATGATCTGCGAGACCAGCCCGCCGAGTTGTTCGAGCTGATCGATGTGGCGCGCGTACATCAGCACACTGTTGGCCAGCGCGCGTGGCTGTGCGCCGCTTGCCTGATTCGCGAGGTTGAACATGGGCCGCACTTCGGGATGTTCGCCGATGAGAATCCTGTAGAAGTGCGTGGTCAACGCTTCGCCTCCGCTCTCGAGAAGAGGAACGGTGGCTTTGACGATAGCGCGGTGTTCGGCGGAAAGCATAGGTAGCCCTGGTGGTGAGTGGATAGTCAGTCGTGCATCGACTGTCGCGCCTTTTCTATCCATGTTTTGTGCCAGGTATAAAATGCAAACAAATCAATGATCTGAATTCGATAATGGTCAATTCGACCTTGGTCGCAAAGACTCCAGACGGAGTCAATCTGACTGCGCAGGCACTGCTCGACGTTCTCACGCCCCTGATCCTCGACCTCTCGCGCGACCTGTCCTACCGCGAGCGTTACCGCCGTCTGCTCAGCAGCCTGCGGACGCTGTTTCCCGGCGACGCGGCCGCGTTGTTGCGGCTGGAAGGCGACACGCTGGTGCCGCTCGCGATCGACGGTTTGAGCAGCGATACGCTTGGGCGGCGCTTTCGTGTCACCGACCATCCGCGCTTCGAGCAACTTCTGTCGCGCCCGGAGCCGACGCGTTTCGCCGCCGACTCCGATTTGCCGGATCCTTACGACGGCCTCGTGCAAGGCGCCGCCGGGCATCTCGAAGTTCACGATTGCCTCGGCTGTCCGCTGTTTGTTCGCGGCCGGCCGTGGGGTTTGCTCACGCTCGATGCATTGGACCCGGCGCGCTTCGATAGCATCGACATGGCTTCGCTACAGGCGTTTCTGAGCCTTGCCGCTGCCACGGTGAGTGTTGTCGAGCGGATCGATACGCTGGCGCGTAGCGGCGAGGAAGAGCGGCGGCGCGCGGAGGCCTACCGGCAGGCGAGCAGCCAGAGCCGGCGTGAAATGATCGGCAGCAGTGAAGCCCACACGCAGTTGATGCAGGAAATCGAGGTTGTCGCCGGCAGTGATCTGACTGTGCTGATCACCGGCGAGACTGGCGTCGGCAAAGAACTCGTGGCCAACGCGATTCACGCGCTCTCGTCGCGCGCGAATAAGCCGCTCGTCAGTCTGAATTGCGCCGCGCTGCCCGACACGCTCGTGGAGAGTGAACTGTTCGGGCATGTGCGGGGCGCATTCTCCGGCGCGTCGTCGGACCGGCGTGGCAAATTCGAACTGGCGGACGGCGGAACGATGTTTCTCGACGAGGTGGGAGAACTGCCGCTTCTCGTACAGGCCAAGCTGTTGCGCGTGCTGCAGAACGGCCAGTTGCAGCGGATCGGTTCGGACCACGAACACCAGGTCGACGTGCGGCTGATCGCGGCCACCAATCGCGATCTCGCGGAAGAGGTGCGCGCCGGGCGCTTCCGCGCGGACCTCTATCATCGTCTCAGCGTCTATCCGTTACGCGTGCCGCCGTTGCGCGAACGCGGCCGCGATGTGCTGCTTCTCGCGGGCTTTTTCCTTGAAGAGAACCGTTCGCGGCTCGGGCTGCTGAGCCTGCGTCTCGCGGCGGACGCGCAAGCCGCGCTGCTGCGTTATCCGTGGCCGGGCAATGTGCGTGAGCTCGAGCATCTGATCGGGCGAAGCGCGCTCAAGGCGCTGGCCGCGAATCGCGAGCGCCGTCGGATTCTGACGTTGACCGCCACCGACTTCGCGCTGTCAGCCGCACCGGACGAAACCACCGGCCCAACGCCCGCCGATACACCCGGCACCGGCGTGAAGGACTTCCGCAGCGCGGTGACCGAGTTCGAGCGCACCACCGTTCTCGACGCCCTGGCGCGCCACAGCCGGAACTGGGCAGCGGTTGCGCGCGAGCTCGGTCTCGATCGGGCGAATCTGAACCGGTTGGCCAAACGGCTCGGCCTCAAATAAACCGCAATAGGCCTGGCCGCGCAACCACTGCACACCGGCAGCAGCTTGCGCGGCATGTTTCTTCATCGAATCCGGACGAGGAGATCGTTCGAAGAATTCGCAGGTGTCGTCGCGAATGGATCGATGCCGCGCCAGCGCGCCGTTACTCCGCGATCGAAAAGCGCGCCGGGCGCTTTTGCGGCGCTTTGCGGGGACGCCCCACGCGCGGGTTGGCGCCGCGAATGAAGAGAACGGCACAAACGGCCACCATGAACCAGATGCAGAGAACTACCGTCAGAGCGCTCATTTCAGTTTTCAGAAGTTGAGACTGCGATTAATGCTGTCGGCCTGCCGGCCGGTCAATGCGTCGTATGCGGGCCGGCGCCGTCGAGCAGAAGCTCGTCGATCAGGCGCGTGGCCAGTGCCAGTTGCTGTTCGAGCGAGGCGCGCGCCGCTTGCGCCGCCGCCGCGTCGCCGCGCGCAACTGCGTCGTAAGTCTGCGTTGCGAGGCATAACACGCTTTCCGACGCGAGGTGCAGACCGCGCATCGTTCCGGCGTCGGCGCCCGGCACCGGGCTCGTCCATTCGGTCGCCGAAACAGCCGGCAGGCCGGTTTCGAACTCGTCGTCCTGGTCGTGGCGGGAAGACATTTGAGGCTCCTTTTGCGCGATTGGCACGATGCCAGTGTGCGCCCGCAGGGCAGGTTTCAATCCGGCGAACAGAAGCCTGTTTTTTGGTCAATCTGCGGTGGTTGGGTATCAGCATATTCCGCTGAAGAATAGGCGCGCGAACGCGGTGAGCAGCCAGGGTAAACGGCAGTGAATACGTATGAACCCCACCGGCGCCACGTCCGTCACTCCGGCTTCTTTGCGCCCGACTCGTCCTGCGACTCGAGCGCGGCAACCATCTCGCGCACCGCGGTCTGGAGTTCCGGCACGTAGCGCCGTTTCGCCTCCGCGAGCGTGACCGCCCGCGAAAGGAACACGACATTCAGACTCGCCAGCACACGCTCGCGCGAGACGATCGCAACGGCGACCGCGCCGATCTTGCTTTGCGCGGACCAGTCGCCGTGATTCGAGCCGAAGCCGTCCGTACGCACGCGTTTCACGAGGCTCTTTATCAACGCGTCGTTGGAGGCGAGCGCTTTCTGCTCCTCACCGCCCACGCCTGAGCGCAGCAATTCGAGAATGTCCTCGCGCTCGCCGTCGGGGCACATCGCAAAGTAGGCGCGCCCCGCGGCGGTGAGCAGAATCGGCAAACGGCGCCCGACCATCGAACGGTGAAACGAGAGCGGACTGAAACGGTGCGTCGTTTCGCGGATGATCATTGCGTCGCCATCCGGCGTGGTGAGATCCGAAGGCCATGCAACGCGCTGCAGCAACTGCCCCATGATCGGCGGCGCGATCATCGCTATCCGTTCGTTGTCCGTAAAACCTTCGCTCAACGAACGAACCTGCAGCGTCAGGCGGAAACTGTCGTCCGATGCGCTGCGCCGCACGAAGCCTTCCTCCATCAACGTCTCCAGCAGCCGTCGCACGGTGGTGCGATGCAGTCCGGTCAGATCGCTGATCTGCTGGCTGGTGGCGCGGCCGCTTTCCACGGAATTGAGCGCCTGGAGCACCTGCAGGCCGCGCGCGAGTCCCCGCACGCTCGTGTATTTTGTCACCAGAAAACCTCATTAAATCAACTGTGTGCATTCTATGCACATTTCTCACAAATTGTTGAGGCCATACGGCGCGAGTCCTAGACTGCGAGCAAATCAACGATTCAAGGAGACGCGAGATGCCGCATCCCATGCGCGATTTTTTCGCCGTGGCGATACGCAATCGTCACGCCGTGCTCTCCCTGGATATTTCAAACAATTCCGCTATCTGAAGCGGTGGCGCGTTCGGCCGCTCGCGAGAAAGGAGACAGTATGCCCGCATCGAATGATCCGGTGGCCGCCAGCCGCCGCTGCGAAACCGTGTCCGCCGACGTGGCGATTATCGGTGCCGGTCCGGTTGGTTTGATGATCGCCAATTATCTGGGCTTGCAGGGCGTTCGCGTGGTGGTGCTGGAAAAGCTCGAACAGATCATCGATTATCCGCGCGCCATCGGTCTGGACGACGAAGCGCTGCGCGTGTTCCAGTCGGTCGGCCTCGCCGACGTGCTGTTGCCGCACACCACGCCTGACCACTGGATGCGCTTCGTCACGCACACCGGTCACTGCTTCGCGTCGATCGAACCGCGTACCGACGAGTTCGGCTGGTCGCGCCGCAATGCCTTCATCCAGCCGCTCGCGGATCGTGTGCTGTACGAAGGGCTGCGCCGTTTCCCGCATGTCCAGGTGCTGTTCGGCACCAGCGTGAGCGGCTTCACGCAGGACCCGGCCGGCGTGACGATCGAAGCGGACGACGAGAAAGGCGGCCGCCGCACGGTGCGCGCGTCGTACATGGTCGGCGCGGACGGCGGCAACAGCTTCGTGCGCCGCCTGCTCGACGTGCCGTTCGAAGGACGCACGAAACCGAACCAGTGGATCGTGGTGGATGTCCGTAACGACCCGATCGGCTCGCCGCACATCTACATGCATTGCGATCCGCAACGGCCGTACGTATCGGCGGCATTGCCGCACGGCATTCGCCGCTTCGAATTCATGGTTATGCCGGGAGAAACGGAAGAGGAACTGTCGAAGCCCGAGAACATGGCTGCGCTGATCCGCAAGGTGGTGGCCGATCCGCAGAAGGTGGACTACATCCGCAAGCGTGTCTATACGCACAATGCGCGGCTTGCCAGCACCTTCCGGGTGGACCGCGTGCTGCTGGCCGGCGACGCCGCGCACATCATGCCGGTCTGGCAAGGGCAGGGCTACAACAGCGGGATTCGCGACGCGAGCAATCTCGGCTGGAAGCTGGCGATGGTGGTCAAGCAACTCGCCGGCGACGCGTTACTCGACACCTACACGGCGGAGCGCCGCGCGCATGCGCGCTCGATGATCCATCTCTCGGAAGTGGCGGGCGACATCTTCGCGCCGACGAGCCGCTTCGGCATCAAATTCCGTGACGCCTTCGTGCGGACCTTCAACGTAGTCCCCGCCATGAAGCGCTACTTCGTGGAGATGCGTTTCAAGCCGATGCCGCGCTACGAAACGGGTGTCGTCCTGCTCGCGGAGCGCAAACGCAAGCATGGCGTGATGGCTCGCGTGCTGGAACGCTCCGGTCATTCCGCACCCGGCCGGCTGCTCGGCCTGATGAGCGAGAAGCGCGAGTCGCTGCTCGGCCGCCTCGTGTACGGCCGTGATCCGTCGTGTCATTCGCCGGTCGGGCGCATGTTCATTCAGCCCCGTGTGCGCACGGCGGAAGGCAGCGTCGTGCGTCTCGACGACGTGCTGGGCAGTCGCTTTGCGATTATCGGCTGGGGCTCGGATCCCACCTTTGGGTTGTCGCCGCTCGCGCGCGAAACGTGGCAACGCCTCGGCGGCTGTTTCGTGCTCGCCAAGCCCGACAACCAGCTGGATTTTCATGACGACGTGCCGGCGGGCGTGATCGCGATCGGCGATGTGCAGGGCCGGCTTAAGGAGTGGTTCGCGCGTGTGCCGGAGTCGGTCGTGCTGCTGCGGCCCGATCGTTTCGTCGCGGGTATGTGCACGCCGCAGCAGGTGTCGGACTGCATTGGCGAACTGGCGCTCAAGCTCTCGCTGAAGCCGGCTGAGCAGCCCGCGGTGAAGCTTGCGGTGCCTGAGCGGGCCGTCGCGCCAGAAAGCGTCGCGGGTGTTGCTGCCGTCGCTGCCGTTGCGACCCGAGCCTGACATGCCGGTATTGCTCGAATGTCTTTCCCACACGCCGCTTAGCGGCTACTGTGATCCGGCGCCGGAAGTCGTCGCGGAAGTCGGGCGGATTCACGCGGCGGCGCGCGCACGCGTTGCGGACTTCGATCCGCAACTGGTCGTCGTGTTCGCGCCTGACCACTACAACGGTTTCTTCTACGACGTGATGCCGCCGTTCTGCATCGGCGCTTCGGCGAGCGCGGTCGGCGACTTCGGCAGTCTGGCGGGCCAGCTTGCGGTCCCCGCCGACCTCGCGCTCGATCTCGCGCAAGCCGTGCTCGCGGCCGACGTCGACGTTGCCCTGTCGTACCGGATGCAGGTCGACCACGGCTGCGCGCAGGCGCTGGAGATTCTCACCGGCTCACTGGACCGTTATCCGGTCGTGCCGGTGTTCATCAACTCGGTCGCGCCGCCTATGGCGTCGTGCCGCCGCGCGCGTTTGCTCGGCGACGCGCTGGGCCGCAGCCTCGCGCGTTCTGGCCAACGCGTGCTGGTGATCGGCTCCGGCGGCATTTCGCACGAGCCGCCGGTGCCCGAACTGGCGGGCGCCACGGACGAAGTCGCCGAGCGCCTGATCGCCGGCCGCAATCCGTCGCGGGAAGCGCGGGCGGCGCGCCAGGCCCGCACCGTCGCGGCGGCCCGCGCGTTCGCCGCGGGCGACAGCCGCCTGCATCCGCTGAATCCCGAATGGGACCGCGCGTTCCTGAAGCTGCTCGAAGAAGGGCAGTTGCCCGCGCTCGACGGCTTCACCGACAGCGCGATCACGCGCGAGGCAGGCAAGTCCGCGCACGAGGTACGCACGTGGATCGCCGCATTCGGCGCGCTGCAGGCGTACGGACCTTATCGCGCCACGCTCGATTACTACCGGCCGATCCCCGAGTGGATCGCGGGCTTCGGCGCGATGCATGCGCGGCCCATTGCCGAAACCGCCTGACGAATCACGGAACCCGATATGAACCACCGAAGCAATGCTGAAGCGCTCGCCCTGCGGCTGCGCGAATCCGAACGCACGCGTCAGACCATCGCGCCGTTGCGCGACGACGAGCGCTTCGCCCATCTGCACGCAGCCGATGCCGCCGGCCTCGCCTATGCAGTGCAACAGATCAACGTCGAGGCGCGAGTGGCCGCCGGCGAGCGGATTGTGGGCCGCAAGATCGGCCTGACTTCACCCGCGGTGCAACGGCAGCTCGGCGTCGATCAACCGGACTTCGGCGCGCTGTTCGCGTCGATGGCGTATGGCGACAACCAGCCGATCCCGCTCGGCGAACTGATCCAGCCGAAGGTCGAAGCGGAAATCGCGCTCGTGCTCGAACACGATCTCACGCATGAAAAGCACACCTACGCCGACCTGATTCGCGCAACCGCGTACGCGGTCGCCGCTATCGAAGTCGTGGACAGCCGCATCGAAGGCTGGAATATCCGCTTCGTCGATACGGTCGCGGACAACGCGTCGAGCGCGCGCTTCGTGCTCGGCAGCCGCCCCGTGCTGCTGCGCGACGTCGATCTCGCGGCTTGCGCGATGACCCTTTCGAACGATGCCGAAACGCTCTCGCGCGGCAACGGCGCCGCGTGTCTCGGCAATCCGCTGAACGCCGCCGTGTGGCTCGCGGACCGGCTGCAGCAGCTCGGCACGCCGCTGCGAGCCGGCGACGTCCTCATGACCGGCGCGCTCGGCCCGATGGTCGCGGTGACGCGGCCCGGCACGTTCAGCGCGCAGATCGAAGGCCTCGGCAGCGTTCGCGCGATTTTCTCCGCATAAGCAATCACCCGACTGAGGACTCACATGGCAAGCGAAAAACTCAAGGCTGCGATCATCGGCTCCGGCAACATCGGCACCGATCTGATGATCAAGATCATGCGGCACAGCGAACACCTGGAGATGGCGGCAATGGTCGGTATCGACGCGGCGTCCGATGGGCTCGCGCGCGCCGCGCGGCTCGGCGTCGCCACCACGCACGAAGGCGTGGAAGGCCTGACGCGCCTGCCGGTGTTCGATGACATCGACTTCGTGTTCGACGCCACCTCGGCCGGCGCCCATGTGAAGAACGACGCGTTTCTGCGCGCGCTGAAACCCGGCATCCGGCTGATCGACCTGACGCCTGCCGCGATCGGTCCGTACTGCGTGCCGGTCGTGAATCTCGACGCACATCTGGACAGCCGCAACGTCAACATGGTGACGTGCGGCGGTCAGGCAACGATTCCGATGGTGGCCGCGGTCTCGCGCGTGGCGAAGGTGCACTACGCGGAAATCGTTGCGTCGATCAGCAGCAAATCGGCCGGTCCCGGCACGCGCGCGAATATCGACGAGTTCACCGAAACCACCTCGAAGGCAATCGAGGCCGTGGGCGGCGCGGCCAAAGGCAAGGCGATCATCGTGCTCAATCCGGCCGAGCCGCCGGTGATGATGCGCGACACGGTCTACGTGCTGTCGGATCTCGCCGACCGCGCGCAGGTGGAAGCCTCGATCGAAGCGATGGCCGCTGCCGTGCATGCGTATGTGCCGGGTTACCGTCTGAAGCAGAAAGTGCAGTTCGACGAAATCGCCGCCGACGTGCCGCTGAACATTCCGGGCCTTGGCCGCTTCAGCGGTTTGAAGACCTCGGTGTTCATCGAGGTCGAAGGCGCGGCGCATTACCTGCCGGCTTATGCGGGCAATCTCGACATCATGACCTCGGCCGCGCTCGCGACCGCTGAGCGCATGGCGCAATCCCTCGTGCAGGCTTAAGGAGACGCTTCTCATGGACAGGAAACTCTATATCTCCGACGTGACGCTGCGCGACGGCAGTCACGCGATCCGTCATCAGTATTCGATCGACAACGTGCAGCAGATTGCCCGCGCGCTCGACAGCGCAAAAGTGGACAGCATCGAAGTCGCGCATGGCGACGGTCTGCAAGGGTCGAGTTTCAACTACGGCTTTGGCGCGCATAGCGACCTCGAGTGGATCGAAGCGGTCGCCGACGTGGTCGGGCACGCGCAGATCGCCACGCTGCTGTTGCCCGGCATCGGCACGATTCACGATCTGAAGGCGGCGTACCAGGCGGGCGCGCGTATCGTGCGGGTCGCCACGCATTGCACCGAAGCGGACATCTCGAAGCAGCACATCGAATACGCGCGCGAACTCGGCATGGACACGGTCGGCTTCCTGATGATGAGCCACATGACCACGCCGGAAAACCTCGCCGTGGAAGCGAAAAAGATGGAGAGCTACGGAGCGACGTGTATTTACGTGGTCGACTCCGGCGGCGCGATGAACATGAACGACGTGCGCGCGCGCTTTCGCGCATTGAAGGCCGTGCTGAAGCCGGAGACGAAGACCGGCATGCACGCGCACCACAACCTGAGCCTCGGCGTCGCGAACTCGCTCGTCGCGGTGGAAGAAGGTTGCGACCGCATCGATGCGAGCCTCGCGGGCATGGGCGCGGGTGCGGGCAATGCGCCGCTGGAGGTGTTCATTGCCGCGGCCGAGCGCGCCGGCTGGCACCACGGCACCGATCTCTACACGCTGATGGACGCCGCCGACGATATCGTGCGGCCCTTGCAGGACCGTCCGGTACGCGTGGACCGTGAGACGCTGGCGCTCGGTTACGCGGGCGTGTATTCGAGCTTCCTGCGGCATTCCGAAGTAGCCGCGAAGAAGTACGGCCTGAAAGCGGTCGACATTCTGGTCGAGCTGGGCAAGCGGCGCATGGTCGGCGGCCAGGAGGACATGATCGTCGACGTGGCGCTGGACCTGAAACGCGCGGCCGGCGTCTAGCGTTTTTTTACAAGGCTCGCGGCCGCCCGAGCCGCGGGCAACCACCCAGCGCTATCGCCGCCAAGAGCGATGCTGAAAACACATTGGAGACTTTTCATGCAGCGATCAACCAACACTCGCACCACCGGTGCCGTCACGATCGGCCTATGCCTGATCGTCGCGTTACTGGAAGGGCTGGATCTGCAATCGACCGGCGTCGCGGCGCCGCGCATGGCCCGCGAATTCCATCTCGCGGTCGCGCAGATGGGCTGGGCATTCAGCATCGGCGCGCTCGGCCTGCTGCCCGGCGCGGCGATTGGCGGACGGCTCGCCGACAAGCTCGGCCGCAAGCGCGTGCTGATGCTCTCGGTCGCGCTGTTCGGCATCTTCTCGATTGCCACCACGCAGGTGTGGGACCTGAACAGTCTGCTGGCCGCGCGCTTTCTCACGGGACTCGGTCTGGGCGCCGCAATGCCGAACCTGATCGCGTTGTGCTCGGAAGCGGCCTCGCCGGATCAACGCAACACGGCAGTGGGCGCGATGTATTGCGGCATGCCGTTCGGTGCGGCGCTCGCGGCGGTGATCGGCATCGTGAGCCCGGGTGATGCGGGGTGGCGGCATATCTTCTATGTCGGCGGCGTCGGACCGCTGCTGGTGCTGCCGCTGCTGGCGATCTTCATGCGCGAGTCGGCGCATTTCGTCGCCGCGCGCTCGGGCGGCTCGCGTGGGTCGGGCGCGCCGTCCGGCATCGCGCAGGCATTGTGGAAGGAAGGGCGAGCCGGCACGACGGTCGCACTGTGGATCAGTTACCTGGGCACGTTGATCGTGCTGTACTTCCTGATCAACTGGCTGCCGTCGCTGGTGCTGAGCCGTGGGCTCACGCGCGTGCAATCGGGCGTCGTGCAGATGATGTTCAACATCGGCGGCGGCATCGGCGCGATCGTGATCGCGAGCCTGATGGATCGCATCGGCAAGCGTCGCACCGTGACCGGCATGTATCTGGGCATTGCCGCGGCATTGGCCGCGCTCGTGGCGGCGAGCGGCGGTGTGTCGATGGCGTGCGGCGGCTTGCTCGCGGGTCTGTTTCTGGTCGGCGGTCAGTCGGTGCTGTATGCGCTCGCGAGCAGCGTCTATCCGACGCACGTGCGTGGTACCGGCGTGGGCGCCGCCGTGGCGGTGGGGCGCATGGGCTCGATTCTCGGACCTTTGATCGCCGGCCAGTTGCTGGCGATCGGGCAGAGCGCATCCGTGCTGCTGAGCGCGAGCATTCCGCTGATCGCCGTCGCGGCGGTCGCGGCGTGGCTCGCCGTCGGCAAGCCGGCGCCGGTCTATGCGTCGGCTGCCGCGCAATGACGCAATGACGCGATCGCACAATAGAGCCGCCGAATGCTGCCCGTGCGCGACCGGGCGGCGTGCGCGGTCAATCAATTCTCTTCAGATCAAGGAAAGCAACATGACCTCGAATGTATCGGCAATCACCGAAGCGTCGACCAGCAAATTCGTGCGTATCAAGGAAGGCGACGGAGAAGTGCAGTTGCACTACAACGACGCCGGCCAGGGCGCCGAAACCGTGGTGATGCTGCACGGCTCGGGCCCAGGTGCGAGCGGCTGGGCCAACTTCAATCGCAACGTCGAGCCGCTCGTCGCGGCGGGCTATCGGGTCATCCTGCTGGACTGTCTGGGCTGGAGCAAAAGCGATCCGGTCGTGTGCGACGGCTCGCGCTCCGAACTCAACGCACGTTCGCTGAAGGGCTTGCTCGACGCGCTCGACATTGAGCGCGTGCACATCATCGGCAATTCGATGGGCGGTCATAGCGCCGTGGCGTTCGCGCTCGCCAATCCGCAGCGTGTCGGCAAACTGGTGTTGATGGGCGGTGGAACCGGCGGCCCCAGCCAGTTCGTGCCGATGCCGACAGAAGGCATCAAGCTGCTGCAAGGCCTGTATCGCGAACCGACAATCGACAACCTGAAACGGATGATGAACGTCTTCGTGTTCGACGCCAGTGCGCTGACCGACGACCTGATGCAGGCGCGGCTCGACAATATGCTGGCACGTCGTGACCATCTGGAAAACTTCGTGAAGAGTCTCGCGGCCAATCCGAAGCAGTTCAACGACTTCGGCCCGCGTCTGGGCGAGATTGCGGCGCCGACGCTGGTGATCTGGGGGCGCGACGACCGCTTTGTGCCGATGGACGTGGGCCTGCGCCTCGTCGCGGGTATGCAGAATGCCGAGATGCATATTTTCAGCCGCTGCGGGCACTGGGCTCAGTGGGAACATGCGGAGAAATTCAACCGTATGGTGGTGGACTTTCTGGCGCATTGAAGCTTGCCGCGCGCATGCCGGTGAAACGCGGCGGGCCACGCAAGGGCGCCGCCATCCAGCTATTTATTTCGGACTGCCGTCTTACTGCGTGCCGCCCGGTGCCGGTGTCTGCGGAGCAGGATTGACGCGTGCGGATTGCCGCACCAGTTCCTGCGTTATGGCGGCGGCAACGGGGTTCGACCCGCCGTGATCCTGGCTGCCCGGCGCGGGCTGGATTGGCGGCGGCAGCGGCAGCGACGGATCGGGTTTGGAAGACTCCCTGACGAGCTGTTCCGTCATGGCCGCCGCGACGGCATTCGAACCGTGGCGGCCCAGGTCGTCACGCGCATGGTTGACGGGCTGCGCCGCATTGGCCTTCGCAGTCACCGAATCGCGCGTTTCGGTTGATCCGGGTGTACGGACCTGTTTATGGCGCGGTTCCGGCGGCCGTGTGGCCGCTTGCGCCTCGCTGGTGACGGGGCCGGATTGGGACGCCAACGGCGCGCCCGCGACCTCGCCCGTACTGTTCGCAGACGGCGAAGCGGCGACCACGTTGCCGCCCGTTACATGCGTGCCGTCCAATCGCGGATCCACCGCCGCCGCAGTGGCGGAGTTGGCCGTTACCGCATCTTGCGCCGCTCCGGAGCGCTCGCCTTTCGGGAGCAACTGGTAAGAGATGAATCCCAGATCCACCAGAACCAGCGCGATTATCAACGCCTTGCCTGTATTCGTCATATCCAACACCGAGTCGTTCGAGTGAGGTGATCGAATCATGATAATCGACTGTCCAAAAACATTTGGAGCGGCGTTCTGCAACGCGATTTATTCGGTTTTCTCCGTACGTTTTGACACCGTTTTGACACCGCGTGTCAGCTACCCGCGGTCTCCGCGCGTTTCGCCCCGAAGTCCCAGCGTTGCGCCTGCACCGTGTCCACCCTGGCAGGCAACAATCCGGCCTGAAAAAACGTATCCGCAATCTTTTGCTGCTCGCCGAAATTCTGCGCAAGAACAGGACGCACCGCATAACTGCGGCGCGCATTCGCCCGTTCGATGGTGGCGGCGTCGTGGTCGACGGAAGCCACGTACGGGTCCTACGTGATCCACGCATCCACGCTGCCGCGCTCGAAGGCGGCGCGGCCATCGTCCGGCGTTTCCGTTAAGCGTCGCCGCCTTGCGCCACGATCAGATCCAGCGACCCGGCCAGAATCGATCTGGCAAGTTCAGGGTCGTCGACCGCACGCGCCAGCGTCACCGCACCCACAATGGTCGCAACGATGCCGAGCGCCAGGCTTTCGCTATGCCCCGCTAGCGTCTGCGCTATCTGCGATGCGAGCGTGTGCACGTAAAGCGTCAGACGTTCGCGAATTTCCGGCGCCGCATGCCGCGCTTCGCCGGCAAGCGCGCACAGCGCGCACCCACTGCCGGGATTCCTGATATGACGGTCGCTCAGGAACACGTCGGCAATTGCGCGCAACGGGTCTTTCTTCGCCGATCCGGCCGCGCCCGAGCCCGTGCTCAACGCGGCGATACGTTTCTCGCTCTGGGCGACCGCATATTCCAACGCCTCCACGATCAGCGCGTCACGCGAAGCAAAGTGGCCGTAGAACGCGCCGTGCGTGAGCCCGGCGCGCCGCATGCAGTCCGCCACGCCGAGCGACTCGATCCCGCCTTCCCGGATTTGCCGCGCGGCTGTTTCCAGAACGCGCTGCCGGCTTTCTGCTTTCTGCGCCTGCGAGTAGCCCATTTCCGTCACCCTCTTGACAATCTGTATGACGAGCATAATACTGAAAATGTGCATGATGATCAACATGCAGATTGTCCGGATAACGGCATCTTGCGAGATGTCCGTGTGCAGCGGCGCTTTGCCGCCTGACTCAATCGTTCCAGCCGCTGCGCCGCCGCGATGTCCGGTGCGTGAGCGGCGTAATCAAGGAGAGAGATGATGCGTTTCACTGGAAAGACAGCGTTGGTGACTGGCGGGAATAGCGGCATTGGTTTCGTCACGGCAAAACTTCTGATCGCCGAAGGAGCGCGGGTGGCGATCACGGGCCGCGATCGCGCGAAGCTCGACCAGGCGGTGGCCGAACTAGGAGAAAACGCGCTGGGCGTGCAGGCCAATCTCGACGACGAAGCGGCGATCGGCGCGCTGTTCGAACAGATCAAAGGCGCTTTCGGGTCGCTCGACATCGTCTTCGCCAACGCCGGCATCTCCGGGCCGACGCCGCTCGGCGGCACCTCGGCTGCGGCGTTCGAGGCGATTCTTCGCACCAACCTGACAGCGGTTTTTCTGACGGTCCAGGCAGCGCTGCCGCTGATGAGCGCGGGCGGCGCGGTGGTGTTGAACGGCTCGGTGATGCGCGAACTCGGTTCGCCGGGGTCGGCGGCGTATTCCGCTACCAAAGCCGGCATTACGGGCATGGCGAAGGTGTTCGCGTCGGAACTCGTGCAGCGCGGCATTCGCGTGAATACGGTGATTCCCGGCGGCACGCGTACGCCGATCTGGACGCGTGGCGCGCGTGAAGGCGCGACGCTCGACGGAACCGAACAGGCGTTTGCGCCGCGCATTCCTATGGCCCGCCTCGCGAGGCCGGAAGAAGTCGCGGCAGCGGTGCTTTTCCTTGCGTCCGGCGACGCGTCGGGAATGACGGGCGCCGAGATCGTCGTGGATGGCGGCACGATCGGCGCGCCGTGGGGGGCGCCGATTTTCCGCCAGCGCTGAAGCGGATTGAAGCCGGGTCCGCGGCGGGGCGCCGCGATCCGCCCGAAGGGCATTTTTAACCAAGACGGCCTCGCACGGGACTGGGTATGCTTAGGCCTATTCAGCCAATTCCTGCGAGGACATCAAGGTGCCGCATTATCTTTGCCATGAGCAGCCGGATCTGCTGGACTTCGAAACGGCCGTGATCGCCGCACGGCCCGGCGCGGTGGTGCTGGGCCGTTCCGCGCTGCATCCGGGCGGCGGCGGCCAGGTGTCGGACGCGGCCACGCTCACGCACGCGCACGGCGCGGTGCGTATCACCGGCGTCGCGGCGGAAGGCGACGTGCTGTGGCATCTGCTCGACGAGCCGCTCGAACTGGCCGGCAACGTGCACGTGGCTATCGACGCGGCGCGGCGCGCCACGGTCGCCCAACTCCATACCGCTACGCATATTCTCAACGCGTTGGTGTATCAGCGCTTTGCCGGCGCGCTCGTGACCGGCGCGCAGATCAACGCCGACGGCACAGCGCGCATGGACTTCGATCTGCCCGACGCGGACAATGACGCGCTGCGCCTGCTGGAAGAACCCGCCAACGAGGTAATCCGCAACGCAATGGAGGTGCGCGTCTACTACGTCAGCGCTGCCGAAGCGAAAGCCACGCAAGGTCTGATCCGCAGCCTTTCGGTCGCACCGCCGCCGACGCCGGACGGCACGGTGCGCATCGTCGAAATCGGCGATCTGGACCGGCAGGCGTGCGGCGGCACGCATCTCACCAATACCGCGCAGTCGCGGCCCATCCGCATCGCGAAGATCGAGAACAAGGGCCGTCGCAATCGCCGGGTCAGAATCGAACTGGTTTGAAGGGCACACGGAGCGCGAGCTATGGAGACATCGGAGAAAAGCGAGCCGGAGGTGGTTTGCTGGCGCGACGGCGCGCTCGACGGCGCGTGTCTTGCAAGCGCCCGTTACGGCAATCACAAGTTCGACCGGCATCTGCACGACGAACTCGTCATTGTCATGACAGAGGCTGGCGCGGGCCAATGTCATACGCGTGCAGGCAGCGAGATTGCCGGGCCTGGCAGCGTGCTGGTTTTCGGGCCCGGCGAATACCATAGCGGCGAGGTCTGGGAAGGCCGCGAATGGATTTATCGCGCCATCTATCTGGACATGGAAGGTCTTGGCGCGCTCAGCGCGGTCTTCTCTTCCAACTCGCGCGCCGACAAGCCGCTGTTGATTCCACCTGGCCTCTACCAGGACCCGCATCTCGCAAGCCTGCTGGTCAAGGCGCACGCCAGCCTGGATGAACGGGGCTCCGTCTCGCTAATGGAGCGTCAGGCGAACTGGTGGGCCGCAATGGGCATGCTGGTCGGGCGCTATGGGCGTTCAGGCGAGGAACTGGTCGAACCGCGGCGCGAGGCACGCAAGATGGAGCAGGTGCGCGAGTACGTCGCCGCCAATTACGAGCGGGATATCTCCGTCGACGAACTGGCGGAACTGGTCGGCTTGAGCCGCTATTACCTCACGCGCGCCTTCTGCAAGGCGTTCGGCTTGCCGCCGCACGCATACGCGACGCAGGTGCGGTTGCTGGCGGCGAAGCGGATGCTCGCGGCGGGCCACAATGCGGCGACGGCCGCCGCAGCGGTGGGGTTCTACGATCAAAGCCATCTCAACCGCCTGTTCAAGCGCGCGTATGGCATCACGCCAGGCGCGTATGCGGCGTTGAAGCCGGGGCATTAGGCGGCGCGAGGTTTGCCACCACCATCACGCTTCTAAAGGCACGTCTTCGATCAACGTCGCCTGCACCGCGCGAATCCGTCGGTCGACGAAATACCCGCCGCCCTCCACGTAACGCAGATAAAGCCGCCCGCACAACGAGCATTGCCACACGGCGCACCGGTTATACGGAAAGTATCTCGGCGCGATAGGCGCATCCGCTGCCCAGTAAGTGGTTTTGCCCGGCAGATACTCGGTGAACGTCGGCTCCGGATCGTCCTCCCGCAACAACGTGCCGATTTCCTCGAACTGCGTTTCATCGAGCGACAGAGGTTGCGATTGCCAGCCTTCCAGCGGTGTTTTCGCGCACGAGCAGGGAGCGGCGGCGCACGCCTGCGCAGCGCGCGCGAGTTCGAGGAAGGCTGCCGTGTTCAGGTATTGCGCCATGAGGTCCGCGATCAGTTGTTCATCATCCGTTGCCGGTGCGGAACGACCCATGAGCGGTCGAACCCGCCGTCGGCAATCGACTTCAACGCCGCCATTTCTTTCGCATGCTGGCGACGCGCGCCCGCGATCACCGCTTCCGCGTCGGCGGGGGCGATGGCGAGCAGGCCGTCTTCGTCGCCGACAATGATATCGCCAGGATGCACCACCGTGCCGCCGACCGTGACCGGCACGTTGATTTCCCCCGGTCCGTTCTTGTACGGGCCACGATGCGTCACACCGCGCGCGTACACCGGAAAATCGCGCTGGCGCAGCGCGCCGACATCGCGTATCGCGCCGTCTATCACGAGACCCTGCACGCCGAGACTTGCCGCGAAGCTGGCCATGATCTCGCCCATCAGCGCCTGCGTGAGTTCGCCTGCGCCGTCGATCACGAGCACGTCGCCGGGCCGGCAAAAGTCGAACGCGCGATGAATCGCGAGGTTGTCGCCCGGCCGCGTGTGGACCGTGACGGCGGTGCCGGCCATCGCTCGCGGCTGATGATACGGCCGCAAGCCCACCATGCCGCTCGCGCGCGCCATGTTGTCGCTCAGCAGCGAGACCGCGAGTTCACGCAGTGCTTCGAGTGTGGCCGGGTTGGCCTGCGGCGCGGACTCGTATTCGCGCCATCCGATTGGGTTCATACCGTTGCTCCTTGAGTTGCCGGTGTAGCGAGTTGTCGATCGAGTTGCCGCGAGAGCCGTGCATACACGGCGCGCGCGTTGTCTTCGTAGATACGCTGGCGGTCCGCGTCGCTGAGCCATCCGATGGCGTCGATATAGCGGCGCGTGTCGTCGTAATAGTGGCCGGTCTCCGGATCGATGCCCTGCACCGCGCCGATGGTTTCCGACGCGAACAGGATGTTGCCGACCGGAATGACCTTGGCGAGCAGTTCGGTGCCGGGCTGGTGATAGACGCAGGTGTCGAAGAACACGTTGTTCAGCAGGTATTCGCTGAGCAACGGGCGCTTCATGTCCTGCGCGAGTCCGCGATAGCGTCCCCAGTGATACGGCACGGCGCCGCCGCCATGAGGAATGACGAAGCGCAGTGTGGGAAAGTCGGCGAACAGGTCGCCCTGCAGCAGTTGCATGAACGCCGAGGTGTCGCCGTTGATGTAATGCGCGCCCGTCGCATGGAAATTCGGATTGCACGACGAGGAGACGTGGATCATTGCCGGCACGTCGAGTTCCACCATCGCTTCATAAAGCGGATACCAGCAGCGGTCCGTGAGCGGTAAGCCGGACCAGTGGCCGCCCGACGGATCCGGATTCAGATTGCAGCCGATAAAACCGAGCTCTTCGACACAACGCCGCAATTCGGCGATGCAGTTCGCGGGCGGCACGCCGGGCGCCTGCGGCAACTGGCACACGCCGACAAAGTTGCTCGGAAAAAGTCCGCACACGCGGTGCACGAGGTCGTTGCATTCGCTCGACCAGCGTGCGTTGGCTTCGGCGGTGGCGAGGTGATGGCCCATGCCGGCTGCTCGCGGCGAGAAAATCGTCAGATCGGTGCCACGTTCGCGCTGAATCCGCAACTGGCCGGTTTCGATGCTCTCGCGAATCTCGTCGTCGCTAATGACAGGCCGGGGCGGCGGCGTACCGCCGTCCCTGAGCGCGGCGATCTGCTGATCGCGCCAGGCTTCGTGCGCAGGTGGCGCGGTCGTATAGTGACCGTGGCAATCGATGATCATGGTGTGCAAATCCTGTGAGTTGTCGTTGCGCGTGCATGTGATGCGCGCGCGGATTCGGTCCGCTGTCGTTTCAACCTGTTCGTCTGGTTGTGCCGTCTCTCAGGCGCGCGGAGCGGCGTCGCCGGTGGCGAGGGCGCTCGCTTCGTCCTCAGCCGGCGTGACGCGCATGACCAGCGCGATGATCGTCGCGACAACCAGGAAGGCCGCGATCGTCAGCAAGGCCAGCTTGAAGTTGCCGGTCGCATTACGCACGAGACCGATGCTCCACGGGCCGACCAGGCCGCCGAATTGCGCGATGGTGTTGATCAGCGCGATCGTCGCGGCGCCCGCCGCGCCGGTTCTGAACGAGGATGCGAGGCTCCAGAACAGCGGGTTGCCCGCATAGATGAACAAACCGGTCACGCACAGCAGCGCATAAGCGATCACGGGGTTCGGCGCGTACGCGCTGCCGGCAATCGCCAGCGCGCTCATGCCGTACACGAATGCGAGGTGTTTCTTGCGGTCGCCGGTGCGATCGGAACTGCGGCTGATCAGGAACGTGCCCAGCACGCCGAGCAAAGGCGGCGCGGCCGACAGAAAGCCGACTTCGAGATTGGTCAGATGGCCGAGACTCTTGACGATCTGCGGCAGCCACAGAAAGAGGCCATAAATGCCGACCAGCGCACAACCGAACAGACAGGCGAGACTCCATACGCGGATGTCGCCCGCCACGCGCAGCAGCGGAAAATGCGCGTTACCGCCCACAGCTTCGCGCTCGGCGGCAAGCGTCGATTCGAGCCAGTGCTTTTCGTCGCCGGACAGCCAGTCGGCGTCGGCGGGACGCTCGGTCATGATGCGCAGCGTCAACAGACCGAGCAGCATGGCCGGCACGCCTTCGAGAATGAACATCCATTGCCAGCCCTGCAAACCGAGAATGCCGTTCGCGTAGGTCATCAACGCGGTGGAAATGGGACCGCCCAGCACTGCCGAAAACGAACCGGCGATGATATAGCCGCCTACTGCACGCGCGCGGTAGCGTACCGGAAACCATTTCGTCAGATAGACCGCGACGCCCGGCAGAAAACCCGCTTCCACGACACCGAGCAGAAAGCGCAGCACGTAGAAGCTCGAATCGTTGAATACGAACGCCGTGACGGCGGCGACCGCGCCCCACGTGAGCAATATGCGTGCGATCCAGCGGCGTGCGCCGACGCGATGCAGCAACAGGTTGCTCGGCACTTCCAGCACCATGTAGCCGACAAAGAAGATGCTGCCCGCGAAGCCGAACACGGCCGGACTGAAGCCGAGCTGTTTGTTCATATCCAGCGCGGCGAAACCGATATTGATCCGGTCGAGATAGTTGAAGAACATCATCGCGAAGAGCAGGGGCATCAGGCGCCCGTAGACTTTTCGCATGGTTGCGGCTTCGTTGATCGAGGTCATCCTGTCTCCTGCCTTGCGGCGACGGCCGTAGCCGTGGCCTCGTTCTAATCATGTGTGGGTCAATGATAAGAACGCGAGCGGAGGGAGTCCAAGACCGCTTGCTTATGCTTCTATATTTTTTTGCTTATAGTGTGGCGTTCGCCTGCGGCGCGGGCAGACAAGCCAGAAACGCCCGCAGATGAGGCGACGGGTCGTCGGTGCGGAAGGTGGCCGCGAGCGTGGAGCGATACGACGAGCCCGGGCCGGTGAGGTGGCGGAAAGCCACGTCGGTGCGTCCGTGCCGCGCCACCGATTCGCCGATGAACGTCACGCCGAGGCCCGCGGCCACCAATGCAATCGCGGTCTGGATTTCATATGCCTCGTGCGCGACGGCCGGCGTGATGCCCGCATCGCGGTAGAGCGACAGCACCGAGCGTTTGAACTGCGCGTTCTGATGCTTCGGATACAGAATCAACGGGGTATCGGCGAGATCGGCAATGCGCACCTTCTTGTGCGCGGCAAGCGGGTGGCCCGGTTCGAGCGCGGCCATGACGGGCTCGCTCAGCAGCGGATACGACGTGCAGCCTTCAACCGCCAGCGGCTGCCGGCCAATGCCGATGTGAATGCGCATGTCGCGCAGCGCGTCGGTCTGTTCTTCGGTCAGCATTTCGAAGAGCTTCAGTTCGACCTGCGGAAACGCCTCGTGAAACGCTTTGAGCGCGGGCGGCAGCACGCTGTACATCGACGAACGTGTGAAGCCGATGCTCAGCCAGCCGCGCCGGCCAATGCCTATTTCCTGCGCGACGACCGTCATCTGCTCCAGCGTGCCGAGTATCTGGCGCGCCTCGCTGCACAGATAGTGGCCGGCCTCGGTGAGGCTCAGCGGGCGCCTTGCCCGGTCGACCAGTTGCGTGCCGAGTCGTTCTTCGAGTGAACGGATCTGCTGGCTCAGCGCGGGCTGTGCGATATGCAGGCGCTCGGCGGCGCGGCTGAAATTGAGTTCCTCCGCGAGAATCACGAAGCACTGCAGGGCCCTGAGGTTCATATGGTTCATCGTCCGTGCCTATCGCAGTACGGGGCCGGCCGTTTCCGCACTAACCGCAGGTTGATGGAACATGTCGTAGATCGCGTCGAGCAGCCAAGCAATACCCGGGTCCGCCGAAAATTGCGAGTGCGAGTGGACCTGGATTTCAATGGGCGGCAGCGCGAACGGCAAAGGCAGAATGCGAAAGGCCTTATTGCGGTTGAAGCGCTGCGCGATACTCCGCGGGAAAATCATCGCGAGGTCGGTATGCTGGACGATCTCCGGCGCCACCACGAAATGCGGCAGGCGCAGCACGATATCGCGGCGCAGATTCAGCTCTTCCAGCCACTGTTCGACCATCCGGTGGCCGGTCGCGTTGGTGCTCGCATAGACGTAGCGCAGGTTCGCGAGATCCTCCTTGGTCGGCTTCTGCTTGCGCAGCGGGTGGCCGGCGCGCACCACGCAAACATGTTCGTCGACGAAGAGCGTCTTGCTCACGCAGCCCGTATCGAGACCTGGCACGTAGCCGAGCGCGAGATCGATCTCGCCGCTGCGCATGGCCGAGCTCACCGAGTCGACGGAGACATTCGCAATTTCCAGGCGAATGCCGCGTGCGCTGCGGTCGAGCATTGAAAGAAGCGGCGGCAGGAAATAGAACTCCGACATATCCGACATGGACACGCGAAACACGCGTTGTGCCGTGGCGGGGTCGAACCTGGCGATTTGCTGGACCGCGACGTTGATGATGCCGAACGCCTGGGTAAGCGGCGCGTGCAGGCGCAGCGCAGCGTCGGTGGGAACCATGCCGGTAGGCGTTCGCACGAAGAGCGGGTCGTCGAACAGCGCCCGCAGCCGGCGCAATGCATGGCTGACCGCGGGTTGCGTGAGTCCGAGACGCTCCCCGGCGGCGGTCAGGCTGCGCAGATCGGAGATGGCCAGAAACACACGCAGCAGGTTCAAGTCCGTAATGCCGGGGTGCGACTTGCTCATGAGGTTCGATCGCGGCGAGGGAGGGCGTTTATTTGGGTTTCAGATTACCGTAAATGCTACGCATAGGGAAATGGAGTGTCGCGCCGCTGTACGGCGGAAAGGCGTTGAAGTCCTGCTTCATGCTGGCGCGAACGGGCGACGCGAGCGCGGCGGCGAGCGCCGCGGGATCGTCGAAGACGACCTTGTTGCGTTGCATGGCCGTGGCGCGCCGGATGCGCAGACCTGACCGGTAATCGAGCCGCGTGTAGATTTCGAGCTCGCGAATGCCGGGCAATTGCGCCATCAGCGGTGGATGATGCAACAGGTAATGCGTGAGCCACGCGTTGAAGTCCTGCGCTTCGCCTTCATAGCTGACGAGGTACGTGCAACGTTCGGCGCGAGTGCCGGGGCCGGACGGATTCGGGGTGGCGAATGTCCTGACCGCCATGACCTGGTGCGTGAAGGTGAGACCGTTGTTCGACGAACCGTCTACCAGGTCGTGGATCGCGCGGCCGGGTTGCAGCGTTCGTTCGAGCAGCTCGAGGTCATCGAAATACCATTGCAGCACGCAGCGGGGGCATGTGGAAGCGTCGGTCTTCGACAAGGGATCGCAGTCGTCCGCTTGCGCCGGCACGTGGATCGCAAAACGGCGCAAGCCCTCAATATCTTGCGATGCCGCTTCGAACCGCGACAGCTCGGTAGACCCCGCCTCACTTCCAGGCGCACCGTGGCCAATCAGAAAGAGGCAGACTTCCACGTTCACCTCGCTGCTTGCGCGGCAAGCGGCGCTGTAGCCGGTGGTCGCGTCAGGCGATGAAAATGCCGTCCGAAATAAATGAGGCCGTCGCCATCCGGGCGCAACGCAATGTGACGGATCTGCGCGAACATCACCGAGTGCGAGCCGACCTTCTTGATGTCGACGATCTCGCCTTCGAGACTGGCGATCGCGTCTGCCAGCACCGGCGCCGACGCCGCGCCTCCGGTCCATGCGTGGCGCCCGAATCGCTCGTCCATCGAGCACGCTGTCATGCCGGCAAAATCGCGCGCGAGCTGCTGGCACTCCGCGGCAAGCACGTTGATGCACACGCTGCGGTTGCGATGCAGCACGTCATGCACGTAGCTGGCCTGATTGATACAGACGAGCATGGTGGGCGGCGCGTCCGTTACCGAGCACACCGCGCTTGCGGTAATGCCGCAGCGGCCGCCGGGGCCATCCGTGGTGACGATGTTGACGGCGGCCGGCAGGCACGCCATCGCGTCGCGGAAACGTTTTCTGGTGTCTTCGATCGTCACTTTGTTTTCCTTCTGCATTGCGAGGCGGGGCGTGCTTCCCGTGCTTTCTTACGGAAAAGGCGTGACCGGCGGCACGCCGGCGAACAACGCGCCGGACGCGTCATAGGTGCCTTCGCCCAGGAACGCATGCTGTGTCACCACGATCGAATCGCGCACGAGACGCTGCAACCGGCTCTCGCGATAGATCGCAGCGATGCCCGCCATCTGGTAGGCCTGCATCACCACCTCGGCGCCGATCTGCGCGGCGTGCGTCGCGCTGAGGCGCAGCAGATTGGCCTGCTCCTGCGAGACGGCATCGCCGTCGATAATCGTCTGCCACGCGGCTTCGGCGGATTCGTAGAAGAACGCGCGGGCGCTGCGCCAACTGGCCTCAGCTTTCGCGAGGCCCGAGCGGTAATAGCCGCGATCGGCGAGGCGCGGTGCGCCGGTCGTGGTCTTGGTCGAGCCGGACATGCCGGTGAGCAGATCGAGTGCGGCTCGCGCGAGACCGATATTCACGGCGGCGTGCACCTGGGCCTGATAGGCGATGGCGGGGTAGCGGTAGAGCGGTTCGTCGATCAGCGCCACGCCGCCGCGCACGAAGGTCCATTGCGCGTCGACGAACTTGTCACGCAGCCGCAGATCGTGGCTGCCGGTTCCCTGCATGCCGACCACGTTCCAGTTCTCGACGATCTCGACCTCATGCGCGGGAAACACCGCCGTAAACGGCTTGCCCGCAGCCGCCCCGCCGGAGTTGGCGGGCGTGCCGCCAATGCCGACGCCGATCCAGTCCGCGCCTTTGCAGCCGCTCGCGAAGCGCCATTGCCCGCTGACCAGGAAGCCGCCCGGCGCCGGGATCGCGGGTTGCAGCGGATAGAGGCCGCCCGAGAAAACCTGATCCGGACCGGTGGCGTAAATCTGCTGTTGTGTTTCGATCGGCAGCGCGGCGAGATACGTGTTCGCCGAGCCGAACGCCGCGACCCAGGCCGCGGAGCCGTCGGCGATCGCAATGCGTTCGAGCATGCGGAGGAACTGCGCGGGCGGCAGCGCGTCGCCGCCGAAGCGTTGCGGCGTGCTGGCGCGAAAGATGCCCGCGCGCTTCATCTTCGCGATCATGTCGCGCGGCACATGCGAGAGGTGATCGAACTCGTCGCGGCGGCGTTCGATCTCGCCGGTCAGCGCGTCGAGCGTGATCGGGCCCGCGTAGTCGGGATACGGGTCCGTGTGGTCGGTTGCACGAGGCTCGTACGCGTAGGTCGAAAGACTGCTCATCGGAAGGCTTTGCATGGTGACGGCTTGAGAATGGGAGTGAATGAGTTCGGACGAAGTCGTGTCGAGAGGGCGTCAGACGCTTTCCTGCCCGGCGTGCTCTTTGCTCCTGGCCTGGAGCCGCAGTGCTTTGGGAAAGGTCTCGGGTGCGAAACAGGTGGCGAGTACCGTGATCAAACCGAGCACGACGAGATAAACAGCCACCGGCGCGGCGCTGCGGTAATGCGCGAGCAGCGCGGTCGCCACCATCGGCGAGAGTCCGCCGCCGAGTACCGACGAAATCTCGCGGCCGATGCCGAGCCCCGAGAAACGCAGATGCACGGGCAGCAGTTCGCTGATGAAAGCGGGCTGCGCGCCTTCCAGAATGCCGAGCGTGATGCTGTTGGCGAGGACGAGCGCCGTAATGACTTTCCACAGCACGCCAGAGCCGAGCAACGCGAAATACGGATAGGCGACCAGCACCATTGCCAGCGCGCCGGCGAGATAGACCGGCTTGCGGCCGATCCGGTCCGTGAGGCGCCCCATCAACAGGGACACGGGGATCATCAGCAGCATCGACACGGTCAGGCCGCCGAGCACCCAGCTCGATTTCAGGCCGATGAACTGGCCATACGCAATCGAGAAGGCGAAGAAGATGTACGACGCCGCGCCTTCACCGAAGCGCAGGCCGAACACCGTCAGTACCTGGCGCGGGAATTGGCGCAGTACTTCGACGATCGGCATGCGGGCGTCGCGGTGCGTGGCCTTGACTTCGGCGAACTCCGCGCTTTCGCCGACGGAGCGGCGCATCCACAGGCCGAGCGCGACCAGCACGGCGCTGCAGAGGAACGGCACGCGCCAGCCCCAACTGTGAAAGTCGGCGGGCGAGAGCGTTTGCACGAGAAGAAACGCGGCGGTGGACAGCACGAAGCCGAACGCCGCGCCGCACGGACTCCAGGCCGCGAGCGCGCCGCGTCTCGCGGCCGGCGCGTTTTCGTGGATCAGCAGGATGCTGCCGCTCCATTCGCCGCCGGCGGCGAGGCCTTGCAGAATGCGCAGCAGCACCAGCATGACGGGCGCCGCGAGACCGATCTGCTGATAGGTGGGCAGCAAACCCATGCCGACGGTGGCCGTGCCCATGACGAGCAGCGTCAGCATCATGACCGTCTTGCGGCCGTAGCGGTCGCCGATATGGCCGCACAACACGCCGCCGATGGGCCGCGCGATGAAGCCCACCGTAAAGCCGCCGAATGCAGCGATCGTGCCGGTCAGCGGATCGCTGCCGACCGGAAAGAACAGCCTGCCGAACACGAGCGCGGCGGCGGTGCCGTAGAGAAAGAAGTCGTACCATTCGAGCACCTGGCCGAGCACGGCGGTCGTCACCGCGCGACGAACCTTGCTGGTGGGCCGGATTGCGGGCAGGGGTGTCAGAGCGGCTGTCGCGTCAGAGTTCATGGCAGGTGGAGGGTCACGATGTGGAGGGTCGCGCGTTCTCGCCATGTTCGTTGTTCGGCTGGAGCGGCGAGACGAGCCCGGCAGGCATGTCGAACGATAGGACCGTGAAAAAACGTGGTCAAATTCGGGCCAAAAATGGCCGTCATGAATCGTATGCATGACGGTTACGCTATTTCGCGCGAGGCTATCGGGCTATCGGGCTATCGGGGCGATGGTTGGGGTCGCGTTTTCTTCGGAACGGAAACGCTTTGGGCATTGGTTCGGGGAACTGAGATTTGGCCGCGCGCAGGCCATGCCGCTACACTGTGTGGTCTTATCCTGCGAATCACGGAGGGAACCGGAATGCAACTGACCGACTTCGATACGCTGACCTTCGACTGCTACGGGACGTTGATCGACTGGGAAACCGGCATTTTCGAAGGTTTGCGGCCGCTGCTGGCACGTGTCGAACCGCCGCTTACGCGTGACCAGGTGCTCGCAGCGCACGCGCGGCATGAATCGTCGCAGCAGAAATACACGCCGGCGCGGCGTTATCAGGAACTGCTGCCGATCGTCTACAAGCGTCTCGCGGAGGAGTGGCAGGTGCCGTACACGCTTGCCGATTGCGTGGCGTATGGCAAGTCCATTCAGAACTGGCCGGCGTTCGACGATTCAGCCGCCGCGTTGCAATATCTCAAGCAGCATTACAGGCTCGTGATTCTGTCGAACGTCGACAACGAAAGCTTTGCTTATAGCAACGCGAAACTGCAGGTCGAATTCGACGCGATCTTCACGGCCGAAGATATCGGATCATATAAACCGTCGCCGCGCAATTTCGAATACATGCTGGAAAAGCTGGGCGAACGGGGCGTGGCCAGGGAGAAGATTCTGCACACGGCGGAGAGCCTGTTTCACGACCACCAGCCGGCGAACGCGTTCGGCCTGGCGTCGTGCTGGATTTATCGCCGGCACGCGAAGCAGGGTTTCGGCGCGACGATGGATCCGGGCTCGCAGCCGGAAATCGATTTCCGCTTCAATAGCATGGCCGAACTGGTGAAAGCGCATCAGCAGGCTTTGCAGCCAAAGTAGCCGGTGAGCCGGTATTAGCGCAGCGGCGCGCAGGCTTTCGCGAGCGGAGGTTGCCGCGGGCGCTACTGCGTGGGCGCCTGCGCCTTATGCTTCACACAGTCCGAGGTGAACGCCATGCTGGCCTGATCCGGTGTCATGTGTGGCGCGTCCGGGCTGTAGATCTTCTCGATGATGGCGTTGACCGCTTGCCGGTCGGCCGCATCCTTGTAATAGCTGGCCGCCTGATCGAGCGCTTGTGTCCGGGTCTTTTTGTGCGCGCGCCACGAGGCCACCTGAGCGGCGATATCACCGATCGCAAAGCACTGATCGCTGACGGTTTGCGCCACGGCTCGAACGGCCGGTTGCGCGAGGCACACCGCAAGCAGCGCGGCTACGACTACGCGTTTCATTCCCTGAATCCTGTGGTTAGATGAGCGACGGTGCGAAAGCGCTGGCATCCACCACCGCGGCAACCGAACGGGTCGACAACGGCGTAGTTTATCGGGAACTCACGTGCCGCGTTTTTTCACGCGCGGCTCTTTGCGGCCCTTTGCGGCCGTTCAATGTCCGAACGACTCGGTCTTCGACGCGCTCACGTTCGCCACATGTGGCCGTGCCGCCTGCTTGATCAGCAACGCCACGCACGAAATCAGACCCGCCGCCGCGACCGTCGCGAAGATGCCCGCGAAGGTGAAATGGCGGCGTGTCAGTTCGGCCACGAGGAACGAACCCGCAATGCCGCCGAAGCGTCCAACGCCGAGCATCCACGCCACGCCCGTGCCGCGGCCTTCGGTCGGATAGAATGCGGCGGCGAGCGCCGGCATCGACGATTGCGCGGTGTTCATCAACACACCCGCCACGAACACGATGAACACGAGCGCGCCCACGTTGCCTACCGCCTGGCCGATGAAATACACGCTCACGGCCGTCAACGCATAGCAGGCCGCGATGATCCGGTTCGCGTTGAAGCGGTCCATCAGCACGCCGCACAGCACCGCGCCCACGCCGCCGAGCGGGAACAGCGCGGAAATCAGCGTCGCGCGTTGCGGCGTGAGTCCGGCGTCTTTCAGCAGGATCGGCATCCAGTTGATCGACGCGTAGAAGATGACGAGGCCCATGAAATAGGCAACCCACAGCATCACCGAGCCGATGATGTACGAGCGCGACAGCACCACGGCCGCGCCCTTGCCGCCGGTTTGCGGCGCGCTTTCGGTCATGATGAAGGTGCCCGCCTGCGCGGCTTCGCCCGAAATGCGCAAGAGCGCCGCGCGAATCCGTTCGACCGGCTGGCCATTGGCCACCATGTAGCGCACCGACTCCGGCATCTGGATCACCAGCACGACCAGAAGCAGCAGCGGAGTAATGCCGCCGAGCAGCAGCACGCTGCGCCAGCCGAAATGCGGAATCATCCACGCCGCGAGAAATCCGCCGAACGCGGCGCCCAGCGGAAAGCCGCAGAACATCAGATTGATCACGGTCGCGCGGCGGCGATCCGGGCAGTATTCGCCCATCATCGTCACGGCGTTCGGCATGGCCGCGCCGAGACCGACGCCGGTGATGAAGCGCAGCGCGGTCAACTGTTCGATGCTGTTCGAGAAGGCCGAACCGAGGCACGCCACGCCGAACAGCAGCACCGCGGCGAGCAGCATGGAACGCCGTCCGAGCCGGTCGGAGAGTGGCCCCGAACCCAGCGCGCCGCAGGCGAGGCCGAACAGCGCCGCGCTCAGCACAGGGGCGAGCGCCGGCCGCGTGATACCCCATTCGGCGATTAGCGAAGGCGCAATGAAGCCGATCGCGGCCGTGTCAAAACCGTCCAGCAGGACGATGATGAAACACATGAAAAAGACGAGCCACTGGAACGGCGAAAACGGATGGTCGTTGATGAAGGTCTGAACGTTCACAGCGTTACTGCGGCTCATGATGTGTCTCCTGACTGCGGAATACGGAAGGGCTCGCCGTGACGAGCGGCTATCACGTGGACGAGCCGGTCGTCATCTGCTTTCCGTCGTTTCTAGTTTGTTCGTATGTAGAACCATGATTCTTTATTCGAACAAACGCTGAACTGTAAGTAATTCGACAACGATGGGTCAACGCGGGATTACCCGACGCTCTCGTGGATGCGCTGGAACGTCGCAGCGCGCGGACGGATATCGAGCCGATGGAATTGGCGGAGCCGGTAGTGTTCTCTCGTTCGCGAGCATGTGTTCCGCAACCTCGGCGCCTACCTACTGCGCCGCGTTCAGCTTCCGCCAGAGTGTCGTCTTGCTGATGCCGAGCGCCTCGCAGACCGCGTCGCGGTCGCCGTCGTGCGCGGCGAGCGCGGCGCGGATTTCGTCGGCTTCCACGTGACGGCTGCGCTCGCGCAGGGATAGCGCGGCCTTCCTGCCGCGCGCGTGGGGCTCGACGATTTCCGGCGCGACCGTGCGCAGCATGTCGCGTGTGAAAACGGCTTCGGTGCTGTCCTGGGGAAGCGCGTCCGCGTCTGCGAGTTCCACGGCGATCCGTTCGATCACGTTCTGCAATTCGCGCACGTTGCCGGGCCACGCGTAACGTCTGAACGGCTCGTCGAGCGCGGCGAGCAGGTGTTCGGCGGCGGCCGCGTCGGGCAAACGCCCCGCGAGCCTCGGTTCACGCGCCGCGGCTTGCAGCAGCAGTTCGACGGCAAGCGGCAGCAGATCGGTCGGCCGCTCGCGCAGCGGCGGCAGCGCGATGCTCAGAATGTTGAGACGGTAGTACAGGTCGGCGCGAAAGCTGCCCGCTTCGATACCCTCGGTCAACGCGCGATGCGTCGCCGCGACCACGCGAATATCGACCCGTGTGGGCTCCGTCGAACCAAGCCGTACCACTTCGCGCTCCTGCAGCACGCGCAGAAGCCGGCTTTGCAACGACAGCGGCATCTCGCCGATTTCATCCAGAAACAGCGTGCCGCGGTGTGCCACTTCGATCAGCCCCGCCTTGCCGCCCTTGCGCGCGCCGGTGAACGCGCCTTCCTCGTAGCCGAACAGTTCGCTCTCCAGCAGCGCCTCGGGAAACGCGCCGCAATTGATCGCGACGAACGCGAAGTCGCGCCGCGCGCTCAGCTGATGCATGCTCTGCGCGACCATCTCCTTGCCCGTGCCGCTTTCGCCGAGGATCAACACGGTGGCGTCCGAGCGGGCATAGCGTTTGACGAGCGTGCGCACCCGCTCGATCGATTCGGACGCGCCCACGATATCGGCGAGCCGGTAACGCGCGCTGAACTGCTGCACACGCTGGCGCGAGCGCAGGGTCCGGTCGAGCCGTTCAACCGCGCGCGATTCCTGAAACGTCAGCACGGTGCCCGCCGCCGAGCCGGTGCTGGCAAGCGGCCCGCGATGCACGACATAGCTCGCGCCGCGCACCGTGCAGAACGTGTCGCCGTCCGCGTCCGGCAGGCTGCCCGCGAGATCGGGCGCGAGTTCGAGCAGCACGCGGCCCACCGCATTCGCCGCGTCGAGGCCGAGCACGCTCGCGAGGCGCTGGTTCATCGCTTCGACCCGCCCTTGCGCGTCGAGCGCGACGACGCCGTCGCGCAGATGCTGTAGCAGATTGTCGAGCCGTTGACGCCGGACCGTTTCCCGCCTTGTGGCCTGGGCGACTTCGAGCGCCGTATCGAAAGCCGCGCGCACCGACGCGCGCGAGTAGAGAAACACCGCGCCCATGCCGGCATTCGCGGCCAGATCCGTGACGAGTCCGGGGCCGACCACCACGTCGATGCCGCGATCGCGCAGATCGAGCACGACGCTCTCCGCGTCCTGCGCCGATTGATAGGAAGCGAACGTGACGTCGAGCGCATAGGCGGCCGAGAAGCGCCGCACTTCGTCGGGCGTATCGCCGTGCGAGACGAGCGCGACCTTCGCGCCGTCGCGGCGCGCGCGCGCGAGCGCATGCATCACGTCGAATCCGGTGGGGCCGATCAGCACGACCGGCACCGACACGCGCGTTTTCAGGTACGCGCCGTTCGAGCCGCCGGCAATCACGACATCCGGACGACCCGTGCCCGCGGCCTCGACTTCGCGCACGGCGTCTTCGAAACCGTGCGCGACGATGCGCAGGTCCGCGCGTTCCACATATTCGCCGGCGATATCGAAAAACAGATCCCGCAGGCGGCTGATGCTGAGCGCCCAGATGCGGGGGCGCTGGGCGGGTTCGAAAAGAGGTGTGCTCAAGGCGGGGCGGCTCGCGGCTGGGTTGGACATGTCCGCCTATTATGCGCGCATCCATTTCCAATTTGAAATCGTCATTTCATTTATGAAATGAAGGGCGATCCGGCGTCGCGAGGAGTCTTTGGTAAATCAGGCACTTAGCGCGCACTCTGGTGGGTGGCCCATTCTTTGCATTTCAGCACCCGGTGAAAGCATCCCCCATACATCTATCTGGAATCTGGAGACAGTCATGAGCGAAGCAGACAACAGCACGCCGAACACGGGCGCGTTCAAACCGAAAAAATCCGTCGCCCTGTCGGGCGTGACGGCGGGCAACACGGCCCTCTGTACGGTCGGCAAGACCGGCAACGACCTGCACTATCGCGGCTACGACATTCTCGATATCGCCAGCGCCTGCGAATTCGAAGAAATCGCGTACCTGCTGGTCCACGAAAAGCTGCCGACGCAAGCCGAACTCACCGCGTACAAAACGAAGCTCAAGGCGCTGCGCGGCCTGCCCGCGAACGTCAAGGCCGCGCTCGAATGGATCCCGGCCGCCGCGCATCCGATGGACGTGATGCGCACCGGCGTATCGGTGCTCGGCACCGTGCTGCCGGAGAAAGACGACCATAACCTGCCGGGCGCGCGCGACATCGCCGACAGGCTGATGGCTTCGCTCGGTTCGATGCTGCTGTACTGGTACCACTACTCGCACAACGGCAAGCGCATCGAGGTGGAAACCGACGACGATTCGATCGGCGGCCACTTCCTGCATCTGCTGCACGGCGTGGAGCCGTCCAACGCATGGGTCGACGCGATGCACGTGTCGCTGAACCTGTACGCCGAGCATGAATTCAACGCGTCGACCTTCACGGGCCGCGTGATCGCGGGCACGGGCTCGGACATCTACTCGGCCCTTACCGGCGCGATCGGCGCGCTGCGCGGACCGAAGCACGGCGGCGCGAATGAAGTCGCGTTCGAGATCCAGTCGCGCTACCAGACGCCGGACGAAGCCGAAGCGGATATCCGCCGCCGCGTCGAGAACAAGGAAGTGGTGATCGGTTTCGGTCACCCCGTGTACACGATTTCGGACCCGCGCAACAAGGTCATCAAGGAAGTCGCGAAGAAGCTCTCGAAGGAAGCGGGCAACACCAGGCTGTTCAGCATTGCCGAGCGGCTGGAGTCGGTGATGTGGGACGCGAAGAAGATGTTCCCGAATCTGGACTGGTTCAGCGCGGTCTCGTATCACATGATGGGTGTGCCCACGGCCATGTTCACGCCGCTCTTCGTGATCGCGCGTACGGCAGGCTGGAGCGCGCACATCATCGAGCAGCGCATCGACAACAAGATCATCCGTCCGAGCGCGAATTACACCGGGCCCGACGATCTGCCGTTCGTGCCGCTCGCGAAGCGTGTTTGACGACGTCGTGAGTACTGTCTGGCGCGCAAAGGGTCGACGCGCCGGCACAAGTGCTTTTCCTTCATTGCGTCTCGAGAGCGCGACGCAATGAAATTGGGCCTTGGCTCGCTGGAACCCCGGGCCAAGGCTGTTTTTTGCGGCGCGTCGACGTGAACGCCGGCAAATCCAACCGGCCCGCTGCCGCGAGCTTAAACTACACGTACCTGACCGGCCCGCCAGGGAAGCGCTCGAAAAAGGGGCAGCTGATTGTGATCGGCCGCCGCCATCGTCCCCGGATCATTACTGTTTTGTCCCCTACGCCATGAATACCGCAAACCGCAAACGCCTTCCCGGCACCCAGCTCGATTTCTTCGACACGCGTGCCGCCATCGAAGCCATTCAGCCCGGCGCTTACGACAAGTTGCCGTACACGTCGCGCGTGCTGGCAGAGAACCTCGTGCGCCGCTGCGACCCGGTCACGCTCGTTGCTTCGCTTAAACAGATCATCGAACGCAAGCGCGAACTGGATTTTCCGTGGTTCCCGGCGCGCGTGGTCTGTCATGACATTCTCGGCCAGACCGCTCTGGTCGACCTCGCCGGTCTGCGCGACGCGATTGCCGCGCAAGGCGGCGATCCGGCAATGGTCAACCCCGTGGTGCCGACCCAACTGGTGGTAGACCATTCGCTCGCCGTCGAGTGCGGCGGTTTCGATCCGGATGCGTTCGCGAAGAACCGCGCGATCGAGGACCGCCGTAATGAAGACCGCTTCGACTTCATCAACTGGACCAGGCGTGCGTTCAGGAACGTCGACGTGATTCCGCCGGGCAACGGCATCCTGCATCAGATCAACCTCGAACGCATGAGCCCGGTGGTGCAGGTGAAAGACGGCGTGGCTTTCCCCGATACGCTGGTCGGCACCGACTCCCATACGCCGATGGTGGACGCGCTCGGCGTGATCGCCGTCGGCGTGGGCGGACTCGAAGCGGAAAGCGTGATGCTGGGCCGCGCGTCGTATATGCGCCTGCCGGATATCGTCGGCGTGGAACTGACCGGCAAGCCGGGCGAAGGCATTACGGCGACCGATGTCGTGCTCTCGTTGACCGAATTCCTGCGCAAGGAGAAAGTGGTCGGCGCGTACCTCGAATTCTTTGGCGCCGGCACGGCCAACCTCACGCTCGGCGACCGCGCGACCATCGCCAACATGTCGCCGGAATTCGGCGCCACGGCCGCGATGTTCTATATCGACGAACAGACCATCAAGTACCTCAAGCTCACCGGCCGCGACGACGAGCTCGTCAAACTGGTGGAAACCTACGCGAAGGAAACCGGCCTGTGGGCGGACAGCCTCAAGCATGCGGAGTACGAACGCGTGCTGAAGTTCGACCTCTCCACCGTGGTGCGCACGCTGGCCGGTCCGTCCAATCCGCATCGCCGTTTGCCGGTGTCGGAGCTGGCGGCGCGCGGCATCAGCGGCAAGGTGGAGAACGAGCCTGGCCTGATGCCGGACGGTGCGGTGATCATTGCCGCTATCACGAGCTGCACGAACACCAACAATCCGCGCAACATGATCGCGGCCGGTCTGCTGGCGCGTAACGCGAACCGGCGTGGACTGACGCGCAAGCCCTGGGCGAAGACTTCGCTCGCGCCGGGCTCGAAGGCGGTCACGCTATATCTGGAAGAAGCGGGACTGTTGCACGATCTGGAGCAACTGGGCTTTGGCGTGGTCGCGTATGCGTGCACGTCGTGCAACGGCATGTCCGGTGCGTTGGACCCGGCGATCCAGAAAGAGATCGTCGATCGCGACCTGTATGCGACGGCCGTGCTGTCGGGCAACCGCAACTTCGACGGCCGCATTCATCCGTACGCGAAGCAGGCATTCCTCGCGTCGCCGCCGCTGGTGGTGGCTTATGCGATTGCGGGCACGATCCGCTTCGACATCGAGAAAGACGTGCTCGGTATCGACGCCGACGGTCACGCCGTCACGCTGAAGGACATCTGGCCGTCGGACGCGGAGATCGATGCGATCGTGGCGTCGAGCGTGAAACCGGAGCAATTCCGCAAGGTGTACGAGCCGATGTTCGCGGTCACGGTCGACACGGGCGAGAAGGCCAGCCCGCTCTATGACTGGCGCCCCATGAGCACGTACATTCGCCGTCCGCCGTATTGGGAAGGCGCGCTCGCCGGTGAGCGCACGCTCAAGGGCATGCGCCCGCTAGCCGTGCTCGGCGACAACATCACGACCGATCACCTGTCGCCGTCCAACGCGATTCTGCCGGACAGCGCGTCGGGTGAATATCTGGCGAAGATGGGGCTGCCGGAAGAAGACTTCAATTCCTATGCGACTCACCGCGGCGACCATCTGACGGCACAGCGCGCCACCTTCGCGAACCCCACGCTGAAGAACGAGATGGTGCTCGAAGACGGCAAGGTGAAGGCGGGTTCGCTGGCGCGCATCGAGCCCGAGGGCAAGGTCACGCGCATGTGGGAAGCGATCGAAACCTACATGGAACGCAAGCAGCCGTTGATCGTGATTGCCGGCGCCGATTATGGCCAGGGTTCGTCGCGTGACTGGGCGGCGAAGGGCGTGCGTCTTGCCGGCACGGAAGCGATCGTCGCGGAAGGGTTCGAGCGCATTCACCGCACGAATCTGGTGGGCATGGGCGTGCTGCCGCTGGAGTTCAAGCCTGGAGTGAACCGGCTCACGCTCGGTATCGACGGCACGGAAACTTTCGACGTGATCGGCGAGCGCAAGCCGCGCACGGATCTCACGCTGGTGATTCATCGCAAAAACGGTGAGCGCGTGGAAGTGCCGGTCACGTGCCGCCTCGATACCGCCGAGGAGGTCTCGATCTATGAGGCCGGCGGCGTGCTGCAACGCTTTGCACAGGACTTCCTCGAATCGACGAAAGCGGCGGCTTGAGGCCGCCTGGTTTGCGGATCGCTCGAACTTGAAGCAGCGAACGTTTTAACGCGGGGCAGGGCGATACGGTGCGGCATGCCGTACGCCCTGCCGGAAGTCCCCTCGGGGGCCGCCCGCCCACATCAGGACACGACTTTCATGGCCCACCAACCCCAGATCAAGATTGCCGCCACTTATATGCGCGGCGGCACCAGCAAAGGTGTGTTTTTCCGCTTGCAGGATTTGCCCGAGGCCGCTCAGGTGCCGGGCGCCGCGCGCGATGCGCTGCTGATGCGCGTGATCGGCAGCCCCGATCCGTACGGCAAGCAGATCGACGGCATGGGCGGCGCGACGTCGAGCACCAGCAAGACGGTGATCATCGCCAAAAGCAGCCGGCCCGATCACGACGTGGATTACCTGTTCGGGCAGGTGTCGATCGACAAAGCGTTTGTGGACTGGAGCGGCAATTGCGGCAACCTTTCCGCCGCCGTGGGACCGTTCGCGATCAGCGCGGGCCTCGTCGACCCGAGCCGGATTCCGCGCGACGGCGTGGCGACTGTGCGCATCTGGCAGGCGAACATCGGCAAGACGATCATCGGGCATGTGCCGATGACCAATGGCGCCGTGCAGGAAACCGGCGATTTCGAACTCGACGGCGTCACGTTTCCGGCTGCTGAAGTGCAACTCGAATTCATGGACCCGGCCGCCGAAGAAGAGGGCGCGGGCGGTTCGATGTTTCCGACCGGCAACCTGGTCGACGACCTCGAAGTGCCGGGCGTCGGCACGCTGAAGGCGACCATGATCAACGCGGGTATTCCGACCATTTTCGTGGATGCGGAATCGATCGGCTACAAGGGCACGGAATTGCAGGACGCCATCAATAGCGACGAAAAAGCGCTGGCGATGTTCGAGACCATTCGCGCGTACGGCGCGTTGCGCATGGGGCTGATCAGGCATCTCGACGAGATCGCGACGCGCCAGCATACGCCGAAGGTCGCATTCGTCGCGAAGCCGGCCGACTATGTGGCGTCGAGCGGCAAGCGCATTGGTGCGGGTGACGTCGATCTGCTGGTGCGGGCGATGTCGATGGGCAAACTGCATCACGCGATGATGGGCACGGCCGCGGTGGCGATCGGCACGGCGGCGGCGATTTCGGGCACGCTGGTGAATCTCGCGGCGGGCGGCGGGGCGAAGAAGTCGGTGCGCTTCGGGCATCCGTCGGGGACCTTGCGGGTCGGCGCCGAGGCGAGCGAGAGCGGTGGAGAGTGGACGGTCACGAAGGCCATCATGAGCCGCAGCGCGCGGGTGTTGATGGAAGGCTGGGTGCGGGTGCCGCAGGAGAGGTGAGGCGGGGGCGGCGCCGTCGATATCGTACCGACGGTTCCTCACGCAGCGTGCCGGCGCGTTTTGAATCGGAGGCCGCGTTTAAACGCCCTTTCAAGCGCGAGTTCGGGATGCCGCCGGCGGGGGTGTCCCGCCCCCTCACTTCACCCCGTGCTTCGCCTGCCATCCCTTCATAAACGCGATTTCTTCGTGCTGCGCCTTGATGATGTTCCTTGCAAGCCGCTTCAACTCCGGGTCCTTGCCGTATTTCAACTCGACCTGCGCCATTTCAATCGCGCCCTGATGATGCGGAATCATGTGCGCGACAAAGTCCTTGTCGGTGTTGCCCGTGTAGTCGGCGCTCATGTCCTGCATCATTTTGTCGTCGGCGGCCTTGAACGCTTGCGTCGACTCGCCGGTGCCGGCGTCCGCTGAACCGGACATATCCATGCCGGGCATGGCCGCCGGTTGCTGGGCGTGGACGGGCGCGGCGGCGACAGCAAACGCAAGGCCGCCGAGCAGGCAGAGGGCACGAAAGGCGCGAAGGTTCTTCATAACGGATGTCCATTGAGAAAAGGTTGTCTCGAACGACGCTGATGCCGGGAAGCGGGTGCGTGTTTCCGCCTCCGCTCCCCGGCGGCGATCCTATCAGGTGGTCAGGCTTTCAGGTGATCAGGTTCTCAGCGACGGATGAAAGCCCGCTGCCTCGATGGCCTCGATGAACTGCGCGGGCGCCAGTGTCGATGTGACCTTGACGATTTTAACGGGGAGATCGACTTCGAGCTTTGCAGCCGGGTCGAGACTCGTGACAGCACGTGTTATGGCGTTGGCGCACCCGCCGCACGACATGTCCGGGACGGTGAATTCCATTTCCTGCCTCCGATGAGAAGTGATGGTTCAAGCGTGGACCTTCCCACGGCGGTAAGGTCAAGCGTCTTTTTTCGGGCAGGCCGAAGCCGTATCGCCGCACTAAAAGTGGGCACGCGCGGCGTCGCTCCAGTCATACGATTTTCCAGAATCGCATGCTAGACTTCGTACCCATGTCCCGCTGGCGCAACCTCTTTATCGTCGTGCTGCTTGTACTGAGCCTTCCGGTTCAGTCGTTCGCGGCCCTTTCCATGCAATGCGAGTCCTCGCATTCCGTGGGCGACGGGGTGCGCGCGCTTCATGAGCATGCCAGTTCAATGGCGCAGCATCATGACCATGCCGGGATGGAGGCCGCTCGAGCCGACTCTATCGCCAGTGCCCACCTTCAGCACCACAACTCGGGGAGCAGCGAGCATCACGAGCATGCTTGCTCCACCTGCGCGTCCTGCTGTTTCGGCGGCGCGTTGCCGATCACGCCGGTGGCCTCTCTGTCCGCCGGCGCCATTCAGTTCGCTGTTCCTCTGCCTCCCGCTGCGCGCGTCGCGTCGTTTCTGACTGACGGCGTCGAGCGTCCTCCCCGAATCCCTCTCGTCTAGTTCTTTCGCAGCTTCGCGCTGCGGTGTTCCATTTCGTCTCGATGGCGGCTGTGTGTCGTCCGTCGGGACGGTCTATGACGAGACTATCCATGCGAACGTTCATTGCGGCGTTGCTCGGCGCGACGGCATGTCTGCCGGCGCTCGTGCACGCCACGACCATATTTCCCGATCCGGCGGATGCGGCCGTATCCGTGCCTGCGGTCGAGGCGCCATCCACGCTGGCCGACTATCGGCCGTACCGCGAGCAGCAAACAGCGGGTTGGCGGGCGCTCAATCGCGCGGTGACCCAACCTTCTGACGGCGCTGGAATGAGCCACGGCACGATGCATTCGGGCGTCGATTCGGGCATCGCCGAGGCCAAAGACGAGGGCCACGGTTCCCACCACGAAGGGGCGGCAAAATGAGGCCGCGTGTGTTCCCATTTTCCCCCGCGATTGCAATTGCTATTGCAACGGCATTGCTCGCCGGCTGCACGACATTCTCAAAAGACGGCGGGTTCGGCACCGTTTCGACCGCGGCCTCAGAGCGGCTCGGCAAAGACGCCGTACTGATAGAAACGGATGAAGATCGAAGCACTGCCGCCAGCCGCACGCAAGAACTGCTGTCCGCGCCGCTTGGCATGGACGACGCGGTCCAGGTCGCGCTGCTGAACAACCGCGGTTTGCAGGCTTCGTATAGCGAACTCGGCATCGCTGAAGCGGACCTCGTTCAGGCTGGCCGCCTGCCGAATCCCGGCTTCTCGTTCAGCCGCACGCATGGTGGCGATGATCTGAGTATCAGCCGCACCTTCACGCTCGGCATGTTAAGGGTGCTGACAATGCCGCTGGCGACGCGTATCGAAAGCCGCCGTTTCGAGCAGACCCGCCTGCTCACCGCGGACGCCATGCTCAAAGTCGCCGCCGATGCCCGGCGCGCCTACATCAACGCAGTCGCGGCCGGGCAATCGGCGGTCTACGCGGAGCAGGTGAAGGATTCGGCCGAAGCCAGCGCCGAACTCGCGTCACGCATGCAGCAGGCGGGCAATTTCAGCAAGCTCGACTACGCGCGCGAGCAGGCCTTTTACGCGGAAGCGATGGCGCAAGTGGCAAGAGCGCGACAACAGTCGGTGTCCGCGCGAGAAAAGCTGACTCGCGCGATGGGGCTCTGGGGTTCGCAAGCACAGTACAGGCTGCCCGAGCGTCTGCCCGATCTGCCTGCCACGCGCCCCGAGTTGCACGATCTGGAAGCCTTCGCAATGCGGAACCGGCTCGACATCCAGGCCGCGAAGCTGCAAACGCAAAGCGTAGCCGGTGCACTGGGCTTGAGCAAAGCGACGCGTTTCATCAACGCGCTGGACGTCGGCTATCAGAACAATTTCACGACTTCCGACGGCCGCGAGCAGGGCTACGAGATCAGCGTCGAGCTTCCCGTTTTCGACTGGGGCAGCGCCAAAGTGGCGCGTGCGGAAGCGATCTACATGCAGTCGGTGAATCGCGTTGCCGGGACCGCGATCGACGCGCGCTCCGAAGTACGCGAATCGTATTCGGCCTACGTATCCGGCTATGACCTGGCAAAGCACTATCGGGACGAAGTCGTGCCGGTGCGCAAAACCATCTCCGATGAACTGCTGCTTCGCTACAACGGCATGCTCGCGAGCGTATTCGAACTGCTCGCCGATTCACGCGAGCAGATCGGCGCGGTGAATAGCGCTATCGACGCGCTGAAAGACTACTGGCTCGCGCAAACCGATTTGCAACAGGCGCTCGGCGGCCAGTTGCCGGCTGCTGCCATCGCGACGCCGCTCGCATCCACGACGCAAGCGGCGTCGTCCACTGAACTGGAAGGTCAATGACATGGTGTCACGTCGACATTTTATCGGCGGCTCGGGTGCCGCTTTGCTAGGCGCCGCGCTGGTCAGCAAGGCTGGCGCCGCGTCGCTGCCCGAAGCGCCCACGATGGCCGCGTCCGCGATGCAGGTGCCGCGCGCGCCGTCGATTGGCCGGCCTTACACGCCGGTCGCCACGCTCAACGGATGGTCGCTGCCGTGGCGCATGAAGAACGGCTGGAAGGAATTTCATCTGACCGCGGAACCGGTGGTGCGCGAATTCGCGCCGGGCATGCGCGTGAATCTATGGGGCTACAACGGGCAGGCGCCTGGGCCGACCATCGAGGCCGTCGAAGGCGACAAGGTACGCATCTTCGTGACCAACCGGCTGCCGGAGCACACCACGGTTCACTGGCACGGCATGCTGCTGCCGTGCGGCATGGATGGCGTGGGCGGTCTCACGCAGCCGCACATTCCGCCGGGCAAGACGTTCGTGTACGAATTCCGGCTCGAAAAGCCCGGCACCTTCATGTATCACCCGCACGCCGACGAGATGGTGCAGATGGCAATGGGCATGATGGGCACGTTCATCGTTCATCCGAAAGATCCTGGCGTGATGCAGGTGGACCGCGATTTCGTGTTCATCATGTCAGCCTACGACATCGATCCGGGCAGCTTCACGCCGCGCGTGAACGAAATGACCGACTTCAATATGTGGACATGGAACGCGCGCGTGTTTCCGGGCATCGATTCGCTGCCGGTGCGCGCGGGCGATCGTGTGCGTATCCGCGTCGGCAATCTGACGATGACCAATCACCCAATTCATCTGCACGGCTACCACTTCGAAGTGGTGGGCACGGACGGCGGCTGGATTCCGCCTTCCGCGCGCTGGCCCGAGGTCACGGCCGATATCGCGGTCGGGCAGATGCGTGTCATCGAGTTCACGGCGAATCGTCCGGGCGACTGGGCGTTCCATTGCCACAAGTCGCATCACACGATGAATGCGATGGGGCATCAGGTTCCGAACATGATCGGCGTGCCGCAGAAAGACCTGGCGAAACGCATCAACCGGCTGGTGCCCGACTATATGGCGATGGGCAGCACGGGCGGTTCGATGGGTGCAATGGCAATGCCGTTGCCCGACAACACACTGCCGATGATGACCGGCACCGGACCATTCGGCGCGCTGGAAATGGGCGGCATGTTCACGGTGGTGAAAGTGCGCGAAGGGTTAGGGCGCGACGATTACCGCGATCCGGGCTGGTTCGCGCATCCGAAAGGAACGGTGGCTTATGAATATACCGGCGAGCTGCCGGACAGTTGATGTCGTGACGAACATATTCAACTTTGGCGAGGGTGAGATGAAGAATGTATTGATTTCAATGATGACGGTTTGCATGCTGACGGTTTCCGCTTCGAGCCATGCGGCGGCGAGTGCGGCCGGCGCTCAGGCGGGCGGTGACGTGAAGGCCGGCATGTCGCATGGCGAGGTCAGGAAAGTGGATCTGGCTGCCGGCAAGCTGACCATCAGGCATGGTCCTTTGGAAAACCTCGGCATGGATGCCATGACAATGGCCTTCAAGGTAAAGGATCCGGCAATGCTCTCGCAGGTCGAGGCCGGGGATAGCATCGACTTCGTTGCTGAAGAGGTGGACGGAGCGCTGACGGTGATGAAACTGGAGAAGCGATAGCGCGCCCGGCGGGCCTGCCGGGTTTTGCCGGCCGGGACGGCGTGCGTTTCTTCAGATGGTAAGGAGGGTGGAGCAGGCAGGGGCGGCTATCACGGGAAGTCTTACCGCCCCTTTTGTGCGGTAGCTCACCAAGTCGAGCCGAACTTACTCGACGCGCGCTTTTGAAATGTTATTCTCGGGCGTCGTGAACTTCATTGTGCACAGACGCGGGTGACTTCAAAGAATACCTAGATCCCATCAGGAGACGGGCATGCTGAGAAAGGTAGTCGATCGGGCGAAAAAGATCCGACGCAGCGAGGGGTTCAAGCATTCCGTGGCCACACCCCGTCGTATTTCGCTTCATGCTACGCAGCGTTTGAACAGGGGAATCTTTGCCATTGAAATTCAGGAGAACTCCGGTTTTTTCTCCGTGATGCAAATGGTCCTGTTTATCCTGATGTATTGCGAAGAGAAATGCCTGATGCCGTGCATTAGCGCTCGCGGCGGGCTCTACGGCGACCCTGAAGGAAAGCTGGACTGGTTCTCGGCCTTCTTCGATTCCATGCATGGCGAGGCCACGGCGTCGCTCACCCGCAAGGTGAGAAAGTCGACGGTTCGCGACCTCGTTCAACTGGGATTTCGTCAACGCTACGAGGCCCGGCTCCAACTCGGGAGCGCGAGTGAACTATTCTTCGCACATTACCGGCCGGCGGGCCATATTCAGGACGAAGTCGACACCATCTGCCGGCAACTCGAGATCGGCATGTCGACGCTCGGCGCGCATTTCAGAGGCACGGACAAGACGCTGGAAGCCATTCCGGTTTCATGGAACGATTTCTGTCGCCACATCGAAACGACGCTTGCTGAAAATCCGCACCTCACTGACATTTTCGTTTCAAGCGACGAACAGGCGTTTCTCGACTTTTTCGTCGCGTGGCCGTTTCGCAAGCCGGTCAAGGTGGCGCCCGCGAAATTGCTCGCGAACGGCAACACGCCGGTTCATTTCAGTGGTTACCCTGGGCTCGAAATCGGACGCGAAGCATTGGTCTCCAGTCTGCTGTTATCCCGTTGCGGATATCTGGTGAAGACGCCATCGTATCTGTCGGCATGGTCGCGAATATTCAACCCTTCGCTGCCGGTGAAACTCGTATCGCCGCCGCGGCCGGATGCATTCTGGTTTCCGGACAGCCGGCTCTGGCTCGAACAGGTGGCGCAAGACAAAGCCGCCTGAAGACAGGCGCATGCTGCCGTCTCGCACTCGTCACATGGATAGGAAGATTGACGGGCATATAATCAAAGCCCGCGAGATCTATCGTGACTGCAAAGAGGCCTTCAGCATGTACATTGCCATGAACCGTTTCAAAGTGACGCCCGGATCCGAAGCCGCTTTCGAGCATCTCTGGACAACGCGTGATACGCATCTGAAAGAGGTGCCGGGCTTCGTGGAATTTCATCTGCTGAAGGGGCCGCAGAAGGAAGATCACGTTCTGTATTCCAGCCATACGGTATGGAAGGACTACACGTCCTTCGAGGGCTGGACGAAATCCGAGGCCTTTCGCGCGGCGCATCGCAACGCCGGTGGCGACAACAGGGTGCTGTATCTCGGGCATCCGGAATTCGAAGGCTTCGAGGTCATTCAGACCGTCAAATGAACGCGTGACTCGGGCCGAGCGTGCTTGCGGTATTCTTTTGCGAGTCACCCGCGCCGGCGCTCCATGCGCCGGCGCAACTCACAAAGGAATGAACGCATGAAAGCCGTCAAAATCGGATCACCCGCCACCGTAGCCAATCTCCAGGTCGTCGACATTGCCGATCCCGGTCAGCCCGGGGCGGGGCAGATTCGCGTGCGCATTCACGCGAACTCCCTGAACTTTCATGATTACGGCGTGGTGAGCGGCAATCTGCCGGCTGAAGCAGGGCGGATTCCGATGGCGGACGGCGCGGGTATCGTAGAAGCGGTCGGCGCGGGCGTGGCCGAATTCAAGGCGGGCGATCACGTGGTGTCGTGCTTCTTTCCGTTCTGGGAAAACGGGCCGCCCGCTATCGGCGATTTCACGACCACGCCCGGCGACGGCGTCGACGGTTATGCACGTGAAGCCGTCGTGCTGCCGAGCCACTACTTTACGCATGCGCCGCGCGGCTATAGCCACGCGGAGTCCGCGACACTGACCACGGCCGGGCTGACCGCATGGCGCGCGCTGGTGGTGGACGGTCAACTGAAGGCCGGCGAGACGGTGCTCGTGCTCGGCACCGGCGGCGTGTCTATTTTCGCCTTGCAGATTGCCAAAGCGATGGGCGCTGCGGTGATTGCCACGTCTTCATCGGAAACGAAACTCGCCAGGCTTCGCGGGCTGGGTGCCGACCACACGATCAACTATCGCGAGAACCCGGAATGGGGCGAGCAGGTCCGCGCGCTGACCGGTGGGCGAGGTGTCGACCACGTGATCGAAGTCGGCGGTCCGGGAACTCTGCCGCAGTCGATCACTGCCTGCCGGATCGGCGGTCATATTGCGTTGATTGGTGTGTTGACCGGACGGGCAGGGCCTGTGCCCACCGCCGCGCTGATGGCGAGGCAGTTGCGCTTGCAAGGTTTGATCGTCGGCAGCCGCCAGGATCAGCGCGATATGATCCGGGCGCTCGAAGTGACCGGTATCAAGCCGGTGATCGATAGCACGTTCGCGCTGGATAAACTGGGCGAGGCGTTTGCACACGAGGAATCAGGGGCGCACTTTGGGAAGATTTGCGTGACGGTTTAAGCGTTCCGCGTGCGGTGTTGCTCGTGTATGTGTACGTGCACGAGTGAGCGCCCACGAGGCCCATGCAGACCCGCTTGCCGGTTCCGCTCGCGCTGTTCGACAGCGCGAGCACGCTGGCACAGGCAGGAAGCGCCTAGCCGCGCCCGCCGAGGTCGGCGAAAGTCACGCTGCGCGCCTCGCACGCATCGGTAAAGACCGTGTCGTAGCTCGAGAAAAACACCGTGCGCGTTTGCGCGAGGGTCTTGAACAGATCCACCAGTACGGCGCGCGCGGCGGCGTCGAGTCCGCCGACGGGTTCATCCGCGATCAGAACGCGGGTCTCGCCGAGCACGGCAGCGGTCAGGAAAATCTTCTTGCGTGTACCGAACGACATCTGCTCGAAGCGTTTGTCGAGATGCGGCGTCAGGCCGAAGCGGTCCGCGAGATCCAGCGTATCGTCCGTCACCACGGTTTTTCTCGCCAATGCCACGTTGTTCAGATACTCGCGACCGGTCTGATCCGGATAGGTCATGCAGTCTTCGGGCACGTAAGTGAGCACGGATTTCGCGGCGAGCGGCGCGGTGCGCAACGAATGGCCGCCGAGCCACACCTCGCCGGCGTCGGGCTCGATCGTGCCGGCAAGAATGCCGAGTAACGTCGACTTGCCGCTGCCCGACTCGTCGTTCAACGCTACACATCCGCACGCCATGTCGTCATGCAGTCCCTGAAAGATGAGGCGTTCGCCGTAGCGCTTGCTGAGGTTTTCGAATCGAAGCATGGGTGGAGCGTCTGTCGGATGTCTTTTTGCAGGTTGGCGTGGCGCAAGTGTAGCAGCGCGTCACCCTCTAATAGACCAGGGATAGACCAGCGGCCAAAAGAACTCGCTGCATGACATGAAGTTGCGCCCGCGCGGCCGTTAGAATAGCAACCTCGTTTTTCTCGCCACCTTCCTGAATACCTCGACGAATTCGTCGATTGCACCTCATGCACACTGTTGCCGGCAAAGCGGGTCCACTATCGCGTGCCGAACTCGGGCGTATCGTCGCCGCCATCGTGATCGGCAATGGTTTTGTCGCCTACGACTTCACCGTCTATAGTTTTGCGGCCGTTGCGATCGGCAATCTGTTCTTTCCGTCGCATGACCCCGCATCGTCGCTGCTGCTTTCTCTCGCCACCTTTGGCGCGGGCTTCGTGATGCGCCCGCTCGGCGCGATCATGATCGGCCATCTTGCCGACAGCCGTGGCCGTAAAGCCGGCCTCACCGCATCGCTCACGTTGATGACGCTCGGCACATGGCTGATCGCATGCCTGCCGGGCTACGCGTCGATCGGTCCGGCCGCGACCGTGCTGATGGTGCTCGCGCGCCTGATGCAGGGGCTCGCGGCGGGCGGCGAAATCGGCCCGGCGTCGGCGTCGCTGATGGAGTCGGCCGGCTACCGGCATCGCTGTTTCATGGTGAGCTGGCGCGGCGCCAGCCAGGGCGCGGCCGCTTTCGCCGCCGCGCTGGTCGGCGCGAGCACCACTGCGCTGCTGTCGCCCGCCGCCATGCATGCATGGGGCTGGCGCATTCCGTTCGTGCTGGGCGGGCTGATCGGCCCGGTCGGCTGGTATCTGCGGCGCCGGATGCCGGCAGCGGCGCCGCGGCAGCGTACGCGGCTCAACCCGCGGCGCCTGTTCGCGGAGCACACGCGCCCGCTCGTCTGCGGACTTCTGATGATGGCGGCGCCTTCGGTGAGCATCTACGTCACCGTGTTCTACATGCCGGCCTACCTGGTCCGTACACTGCACCGGCCGCCGACCATCAGCCTCCTGACGGCCTGTCTGTCCGGCTTCGTGATTCTCGTGGTGACGCCGCTGATCGGGCTCGCGGCCGACCGGCTCGCGAGCCGCAAGACGCTGCAATACGTATCGCTCGTGGCTTCGCTGGCGGCGGCCTGGCCCGCTTTCTGGGCGCTGACGCATGGCGCGGGCAATCTCGTGTCGCTCGTGATCATCACGGCTTACGTGGCGCTCGCGGTGAACAACGCCGGCGCCGGCTCGGTGCTGATGATGGAGGCGTTCCCCGCTCACCGGCGCGCGGCCGGATTGTCGGTGATCTACAGCTTCGGCGTGGTCCTGTTCGGTGGATTTTCGCCGTTTCTGGTGACGTGGCTCATCAACCGGACCGGTGATCCGATGGTGCCGGCGTGGTATCTGATGGGCGCGACCGCGCTCACGCTCGCGGCGCTGAAGGCGTTTCCGGAACGGACAGAGGCCGACGCCCGCGTCGCCTGAATCTCGCCGCCGCCGCGCCTGAGCGCTAGGCCGCGTTGCGCAATTGCTGCAGGTCGAATGCGCGGGCGCGCATGTCCTGCGGACTTATGTCGAAAGCGCGGCGAAAGGCGCGGGTAAAGTCCGAGGCGCTATGAAAGCCGAGGCCGAAAGCGATTTCCGTCACCTGAAGGTGCGGGTAACGGACTAGTTCGTCCGCCGCCTCCCGCAGGCGCCGATGGCGGATGTAGGCGCCAAGACCGCCTTCGTGCTCGAACCAGCGGTAGATCGTCGCCCGTTTCAATTGCAGCGCCTGAACCACGCTGGTCGGCGTGAGGTCGCCCTGGTGCAGATTGGCCTCGATGTAGCGGCGTACCCGGCCCATCACCGCGGCCTGCAGCGCGGCGCGGCCCGCGCCGCTCAGGCGCGCGTCCTTGCGAAACGCGCTTACCATCAACTGCGCGCCCGCGTGCAGCGCCTCGATGGCGCTGGCCGGATCGAGGTGGGGAATTTCGCGGGCGAGCGCCGTCATATGATCCAGCACGACGCCGGTCAGCGGCGAACCCTGCTGGACGATGCGGCCGTGAATCGCGGCGCCGTCGCGCAACTCCTCGTCCACCACGGCGGCCGGTACGAACAGGCTCAGGAGGCGGCATTCGGGGCGTTCGGCGCGAAACGGCTGGTTCAGGTCGAACGCGACGATGCCCTGCACCGAACCCGGCTCGCTGCGTTTCTTGCGCATGCCGGTCACATGGCCGACGCCCCCTTCCACGAAGAGCTGAAACGCGTAATCGCGGCGCGAGTCGGTGGACACGCGGGCCACCGAGCGTTCCAGCAGCATCGAATCGGTGCGGCAGTCCGTCAGCACCATGCCGCCGACCGCGTATAAATCGATTTCACCGCGAAATCCCCCGGCAATCTGCGCCTTTGACGGCGGCGCGTCGACCACATGTCCCACGCGCTGGCGCCAGGCCAGGAACTGTTCGTCGGGCGCGAGGCCGTGCGTGCTGAAACGGCTCGTCGAAATGGCGGAGCGCGAATGGGCGGCTGCGGCCGCGGCCAGGTGATGCGGCAGTGAGCGCTGATTCATGAATCGATGACTGCGAGCGAGGAGTGCGGTTTCGGCGAGTATGCGCAATGCATGGAAGATTCATCGCCGTCGCCATAAATTTGAGACGGATGGTCAAGCCTAACAAAAAAGCTGCATTAATGTGACGCGAACCCGCCTTCGCTCGACCACGAGTATTGGGAAAAGCGCATTCGGGCGCTGGAAGAAACTTATGAACTGATTGCCGCCCAGCGGCAACGTGTGACGAAACTCCTCGAAAGACTCGCGAGCGACGCGCCGATCGCGCTGAAGCCGCGCACGGCCGCCTGAGAACCGGCCGAAGAACAAAAGCACGAGGACCGGGGTTGCGCAGAGGAGGACCAGATCGATGCATGCCCGCATCGGTCATAAAAACTGAAGAACCTGAGAGAAAGCGGCGAGGGTGCGAACGGGCCCGCAGAGGCCCGTCGCACATCCTCCCATCCTTATCTGCAATCAACATGCGCGGTGCGAATCCGTGCTGCCCGGTCGAGCTGGGGCGCCCGTCACTTTCATGAGGCGGTGAATGACCTCCGCCAGCGGCACGCACCGCTCGATTAGCGCCGGACAACTTCCCTCGCGAACAACGCCATTCCCTCCTGAGCGCCCGCAGTTTTTTGCGGCGGCGAAAACACGCCGGTTATTGCGTCATTCGCCGTTGCGAGCAACGCTCCGTATCTCAGGCCGTTTGCCGCGCACTGTGAACGCTAACAGTGAATCCGCCCGCAAACGTTGCACCGTCATCGTTCGTCGAAAAAAAGGAATTGCTGTAATTCTGACCGCTTTAATTAGGGAGCGGTTAAATGTAGGTATGCAGAATACGCAACCGATTTAGCGCTGATAAACTGTGCGCCGGAGCAGCTCGTGACCGCAATGCGCGCACTGCCCGCTCCGTGGCAATCCGGCGGCCCGAATCGCCGGATAGACGGTGGAAATAGGCTTTTTCCGCGATCTGGAAAAAACGGCGGCACCGCATAATTGAACGTGCGCTCACCGTTAAAAGGGACGCATGGTTGGGTGTCCTTGCTTCTGATCGCGCGCGGTGTCGCCTCTGTCGATCTCCTCTCGCCAAACCTCTGCCCATCCGCTTTTGACAAGTATCGGGGCTCGCGTTGAGCCCGTTTTTGGAAGTGACTCATGAAGCCGGGAAACAACTCGCTTGGTAAAAGACGCACACGCAAGCTCGCCATGTCGGCGGCTGCGGCACTCATCGCGGGGTTGCTCGCATTCGGCGTGTGGCATTACCAGCAGCGTGCGCCGCAGGTCGCGCCGGCGCTGACCGGCGTCGCGAACCAGATGCGCCACGATGCCTCGGCATGGACGCATGAAGAGAAAGACGCATCGCAAATGCTGCGCGATATTCACGACGGCCACGTTGCCGCGGTTGGCGTGAGTCCCAGCGCGATCCTGATCTCGAAGCGCGACGGCACCAAATATTTCGTCACGGACCACAACGCGACGTTCTCGCATGCGCTTCTGCTAGGCGAACCCAAATCCGATGAAGCCGCCGCATACCAGCTCGTCTGGCTTCCCGACGCGGACATTCGTACCGCCGGCTCGCGCTGGCTGCAGGTGTTCGACCAGACCCGCGACGCGATCAGCGTGCTGCTTCCGCTGCTGTTGATCGGCGGCATGGTGTGGTTCATGCGGCGCGAAATGCGCGGCGGCGCGAGGCTTCTCGACAGGGCGCCCGCGCTGCGTTTCGACGACGTGATCGGCGCGTCTGAAGCGAAGGCGGCACTCGCGGATATTCGCAGCTATCTGTCCGACCCGAAACAGTTCACGTCGATGGGCGTGCGCGCGCCGTGCGGCATTCTGATGGTGGGCGGCCCCGGAGTCGGCAAGACGCGCCTCGCTCAGGCGCTGGCGGGCGAGTGCGGCGCGAACTTCATTTCTATCACGGGCAGCTACTTCAGTGCGAAGTACTACGGCGTCGGCATCCAGAAGGTCAAGCATCTGTTCGAACTGGCGCGCAAGAATGCGCCCACGGTGATTTTCATCGACGAAGCCGACGGTCTCGCCAAACGCACGGATACGGGCAGCGGTCCGGTCGAAGCCGAGAGCAACCGCATCATCAATCAGCTGCTGGCGGAGATGGATGGCTTCGCTTCGAACGAAGGGGTCATCATCGTCGCGGCGACCAATCATCCCGACAATCTGGACGAGGCATTGCGCCGGCCCGGCCGTTTCGATCGCACGGTGCAGGTCCGTTTGCCCGATCGCGAAGACCGCGCGAAGATTTTCCGCTTCTATGCCGCGAAGCTGAAGTCGAAGTCCGCGGACATCGACTATGACCAGCTGGCGAGACTGACCACGGGCCTGTCGCCGGCAACGGTGGCGATGGTGGTGAATCAGGCGGGGCTCGTCGCGCGCAAATCCGGCGACACAGAAATCGCTTCGAAGCATTTCATGGAAGCGATCAAGATTGCGCGCATCGGCGACGTGAGCGGCGCCGAGCGCGCACTGAGCGAAGACGAGCGCACGCGTATCGCCGTGCACGAAGCGGGACATGGTCTCGTGGCCGCGCTGCTGGGTACGGGGGTGCTCGAAGAAGTCACGATCCTGCCGCGCGGCGGCGCGTTGGGCGTCGCGCTCATTACGAAAGCGCAAGACAAGCACCTGTATCGCGAGAGCGAGATCCGCAATGAAATCCAGGTCCTGCTCGGCGGACGCAACGCGGAAATTATCTCGTTCTCCGAAGCATCGAGCGGCGCTGCTTCCGATCTGCAGGAGGCCTCGCGCATCAGCCTGGACATGGTGTCGAAATTCGGCTTTAACGCCGACGGCAATCTGTTCAGCCTTGCGGCGCTGCCGTCGCAATATGCAGGGTTGCAGATGAAGGGTGCGATCGAACACGCGAACGTGCTGCTCAAGGAATTGAACGAGTCGTGCCATGCGCTGCTGCATGCGTACGAACCGGTGCTGCGCGCCATTGCTGACGAACTGCTCGAACAGGAAACCGTGCCCGGAGAAACCGTGTACCGGTTGATCCGCGAACACAAAAGCACGTTGAAAATCGTCCACGAGCCGGCGGCGGCTTGAACGAGCGAGCGTATGACTGACTACGCGGCTTTTTGATGTTTCGCGGACGGCGCCGGCAATCGGCGCCGTCCGTTGTTTTTGATTATCCGCGCTACGCAAAATCCGACGGCCCGGGCGGGGGAACGCCCGGAGGCGTTTCGGTGTCACCCAACGCCTCGTCCCCGGCTTTATCGGCGGGCGGCGGCGTTTCACCTTTCTTCGGCAGAGGCTGATCCAGACCCGGTTCGACCGGCGTAGGAATGGCGTCGCCGATGGGCTTGGAAACCTCGGTAGGCCGGCTGCCAGGGTCTTCTTCGGCCTGGCGCTCGGGCTCGTGCTGGTTCGGGGAATTGGCCTTGGTTGCCACGAGAGCTCTCCGGTGAGTGTGGATGACACCATCGAGCAGCAATGCGCGTACCACGGCCGTTTCGAACCGGCGCAGCGGCAGGGCTTATAAAACGCCCGATTTCCAGATCATCTGCGCCGCGGCGGCCACCACGAATACGAGCACGAGTGCCCGAAACGCGCCGGGCGGCAACCGGTCCCGCAAGGGGCGCACCAGCAGCATTCCCACGATCACCGGCACGCTCGCGCAGGCCGAGATGGCCAGATCCGTCCAGCGGGCATGCGCGCCGCCGCTGAATGTCACGACGAGCGTAATGATCGACACCACGAGAATGATGGCGATCTGCTTCGTGAATGCTTTGCCCGTGGCGCCCGTGGCGATCAGATACATCGCGAGCAAAGGGCCCGGCACCGATGCAATGCTCTCCATGAGCGCGGCGCCGAAGCCCAGCACGAACCCTGCCGGCTTCGCCCATGCCGGCGACAGCGTAAGCCGCGGGGAAGCCAGCAATAGCAATGCCGCGATCATCAGCAACGCGCCGGCAGCCGCCTGCGCGCGATGCGGCGCCAGCGAGATCAGCACGCTTACGCCGACGATATTGCCGATCACGGTGCCGATCAGCGGCGCGGCGATGCGCCGGACGGTCGGCAGCAGCTCGCCGCCTTCGAGTGCCTGCGGGATATTGCCGAGCACGATCGGCATGGACAGCAGGAGAACCGCTTCCTTGATCGGCAGGAAGTGGCTGAGGATCGGCATCGCCACGAGCGGCACGCCGATGCTGACCACGCCCTTGACCATGCCGCCCAGCAGGAGCGCGGCGGCAATGCCTAGCAATGCGTAGAAGTCGAGCGCTTGCAGGCTCGCGCCGAGAACGCCGTCGGCGAACGTGAAATGAGGCATGTCTGGAAAACGCGGGCTGCAAACCGCGCGTTGGAGTTCGCGGGCCGGCGCGCGAATCGGATCGACCGGACGACGCGCGGGCGGTGGCTTGTTGTTATCGTTTGGCTGGTTCGGTCCCGAGTGTCGCGCGAGATTCGAAGCAGCCGGCGCATGTGAGGCCGCATGATACCGCGCCCTCACATGCGCCGTGTGCAAGCGAAACGTAAGGCCTGCGGATGTCAGACCGCGTCCGACGCGGCGCGGTCTTCCGACAATGGCGGCTCGACTCGCTCATGACGCGACGGCAAGGCGGCCGGCGGATACGCCGGCCCCGCCGCACGCCGCGTCTTCAAACGCAGGATCGGTTCTTCGATCAGCCGCCATGACAGAACCGCCATTGCGAGTGCAATCGCAAACGACCCGGCAATGCCCGCGGCGTGCGCCCACAAGGGCACCGTGCCGCCGAAGAGCGCGGCCGCGTGATGATTGCGCGTGAGGTCGGGGATCAGGTTGTGATAGAGATAGAAGCCATAGCTGATTCGCCCGAAGCTCACCAGCCAGCCCGTTTCGAGCAGGCCGATGACGACCGCGTTGCGGCAGCACGCAATCGAACACACCAGCGCCGCGATGCACAGGCCGTACGCGGCGCTGACCGCGGTGAACAGCACGGGGTTGCCCAGCTCGCTCCACCTCGGCTCGGTCGCGCAAAAGGCCACGAGGCCGAGACTCAGCGCGAAGAGCGTCACGCCGTGGCCGAGCCACGCGCGCAAGCGGCTGTCCTTGCGCGCGATCATCAAGCCGCCGATTCCGCCCAACGCGAGCAGCCAGAAGTTCGTCAGCGGGTGCGTATAGATGGTGATGTCCTGCCAGTGCGCCGCGCGCATCGCCATGAGCGAAACGAGTCCGGCCGCGACGATCACGAGGCACACCGCGTGATGCCGTCTCGAGGCAAGCAGCAGCAATAGCGGCGCGAACACGAGATAGAACTGCTCCTCGATCGCGAGGCTCCACAAATGCGAGTAGCGCCCCGGCCAGTAGTGCAGCACGGAGCCGATCCAGATATTGGACAGATAAGCGAAATGAAACGGCATGCCGCTCGCCAGTTCGGGACTCGCCAGGCCGAACGCCATCAGTACGCACATCACCAGCAGCATCAGGTAGTAAATCGGAAAAATGCGCAGGGTCCGGCGAAACAGAAAGCGCTTCAATTCGGCGCCGAATCGGCTGGCGCCGGTTTCAATGCGCGTGCGTTGAGCGGAAAGAATACCGATGATCAGAAAGCCGCTCAGCGCGAAGAAGATCCATACGCCGAGATGGCCGATCTCGCCGATGTCGCCGAACAGGCGGTGCTGAAAAAATACCATCAGGACTGCGATCGCGCGCAATCCGTCGAAGCCGGCAATTCTGTCGTTCATGTGGTCGTCTTCCAGTGCGAAAGCGAAGGTAGCGCGCGGCGGCGCTGCCGTTCTGGGCGGTAATGGAAGGACCGGGCGCATCGGTGACGTTCAGGTCAGCCGGAGCGAATGGAAGGCGTCGTCATGACGTTCGACGTGCCTGCCGATCGCGGATCGGCTGACCGCGTGTCCGGTCCACATGAGTGGCCGCCGTCGAAGGTGGCATCGCCTGAAATGCGCGAGGTCCGACGGGCGTGCATGAAATCATCCTACGATGAAAAAAAGCGAAAAAAATCGTGCGTCGCATCCGGCGATTTATTTTCCGCGCCGCTTACCGATTGCATTCGCGCCCTGCGATTTAAAACCGCAAATGTTGCCGCGAATCGAATGGGCGAGGATTCAGTATTACCGCATGCCGACAGCCGTATTTCAGATTGCCGCTGCGCGATCCGGAAATAGAGGCCGGTTGTCAGCGCTTGCCGGTGGGCCGCGCGGCGTCGGCGGGAACGTTTTATTGTCATGGCGTTCCTACGAAAAACGGCGCACGGCATGGGTGCGCCATTCCTGCGAGAACCTGAATGGAAACCCGTCGCGGCCGCCCCGGAGGAGGTCCCCTTGGGGGACGCTCGATCGAAGTGGATTTCTTCCGCGGCGTGGTGCTGATCGTCATCGTGCTCGACCATATTCCCGGCAGCACACTCTCGCATCTGATGTTGCACGCTTATGCGCTGTGCGATTCGGCCGAGGTGTTCGTGTTTCTCGGCGGCTACGCGTCGGCGGCGGCTTATACGACCGTGCTCGCCAAACGCGGCGAGAGTGCGGCGAAGATGCGCTTTGTCCGGCGCTGCTGGGAAATCTACCGCGCCTATCTGCTGACGGCCGTGCTGACCCTGCTGTCCGGCGCCGCGCTCGCGGCGCTGAACCTGAACCGTCCCATGATCGACCTCACCGGCTGGCCGCCTTTCGCGGTTCAGCCGCTGCGTGAAGCGCTTGATATCATGCTGCTGCGGCGTCAGCCTTATCTGTCGAGCGTGCTGCCCATGTATGTGATCTTTGCGCTATGCGTGCCGTTCGCGGTGCCGCTGGCGCGGCGTTCGTCGCTGCTGGCGCTGGGCTTGAGCGTGGCGATCTGGGCGCTGGCCCGGCCGCTGGCCGCATTGTTCAGCATTGACGACGTGGCCAGCTGGGCTTTTAATCCGTTTGCATGGCAGTTGATGTTCATGCTCGGGATCCTTTCCCGGGTGCAGCCCATCAGCGAGCGCTTTCATGCAACCCGCACCGCTCGGTGGTGCACGTGGGTCGCGGCCGTGGCGGTGCTGGCGTTTGCTATCGTCAAACTCTTCGTGCTGACGCAACCGTTGCCCGGCACGTTTAAACAGAATCTTTCTCCCGATCGCGTGATCAATTTCATCGTCATTGCCTGGGTCGCCGCGCAGTTCGTGCGCATGGGCAGCATTGCGTGGCTCGCGCGGCGGCTGCCCGCCGTGGTCACGGTCGGCCGCACGGGGCTGGTGTGCTTCGTGGCGGGCACGCTCGTGTCCCTGATCGTCGATACGGCGACGCCGCATACGTTTCATGGCTTTCGCGGCGTGCTGATCGGGCTGGGCGGCGATCTCGTCGCCATCGGCGCCGTGCTCATGATCGCGCGCGGCTGGCGCGGCTGGAAAGGGCAGCAGACGGGTGCGGCTGCCAATGGCGCAGGTTACGGATGAGGTCGCGTTGGGACCCTGTGCGTGCCGCGCGCGAGTTGCGGGCGGTCATCCAGGTCGCCGGCGCGCTGTTGTGGCTCGCCGCTCACCCGGCGTTCGCCGCGCCCAAAGAGGCGCCGCTCGCCATGCGCTGCGCCGAATTCGCGGGCGCCGTTCTGCCGCCCGAACTCATTGCGTTGCCGAGCGCCGGCGCGCAGATCGAAAGCGCGGCAATGGTGAGCGCCACCGCGCCGGGCAATCAGCAGGGCGTCGAGTATTGCCGTATCACCGGCCGTATCAAGGGCGTCAAAGCCACCACGCCCGACATCCGTTTCGATCTGAATCTGCCGCGACACTGGAACGGCCGCGCGCTGCAGATCGGCGGCGGCGGGTATAACGGCGTAGTGGTGAGCGGCACAGGCGTGATGCCGTTTTCGCCGAATCGCGCGCCGCTCGCGCAGGGGTACGCCACGTTCGGCGACGACTCGGGACATGTCGGCGATTCGTCGGTCGCGGTCTTCGGCCTTGTCGACGAGGCGGTCACGAACTTCGGCTTTGCGCATCTGAAGAAAACGCACGACGCCGCACTTGCGCTGATTGCCCGCGCATATGGCCGCCCGCCGCAACGGATGTATTTCGCCGGCGGCTCGACCGGCGGCCGCGAAGGCTACACCGTGATGCAGCGTTTTCCTGACGACTACGACGGCGTGATCGCCAATTCGCCCGCGCTCAATTTTTCCGGCGTGCGCCTGCTCGGCGTGAAGCTCGGCCAGGCGGAGTACAACACGCCCGGCGGCTTCATTCCGCCGTTGCTGCTCGAACACGTCTATCAACGCACGGTCGCGACGTGTGACCGGCTCGACGGCGCGGCGGACGGCATTGTCAGCGACGTCGCCGCGTGCCGCGAGCGCGAAGCGGACATCATCGACTCGCTGCGCTGCGCCGGCCGCACGCCGTCGCACGATGAATGCCTCACCGGCGCGCAACTCTCCACCTTGCTCGTGATGCGTGACGGACTCTCGTTGCCCTACCGTCTGGCGTGGGACGTGAACGGCTATCGGGGCTACAACATTTTTCAGGGCACGCGTCTGAACGGCCTGCTCGGCCTCGCGCATCAGCCGGAGCGCCTGCCGGTGCCGACGTTCTTCGCCAACGGCTATCTGTTCGCGCAGGGCGACGGCTATATCCGCTATTTCGTTGCGCGCGACGCCGGCTTCGACTCCCTCAGGTTCGACCCGCAACACCCTGGAAAATATCGCGCGCAACTGGTCGAACTGTCGCAGACGATCGGCGCGATGAACCCCGACCTCACGCGCTACATCGCGCGCGGCGGCAAGCTCATCACGCTGCAGGGTCTCGCCGACGAAGTCATCAGCCCGAACCAGACCATTGGCTATTACGACGCGTTGGTCGAGCGGTTCGGCATCGACCAGGTCAATAATTTCATGCGCTTGTACATGGTGCCGGGATTCCAGCACGGCAGCGGCGTGTTCATTCCATCCGTCGATCTGCTCGGCGCGCTCGATAACTGGGTAACGCGCGGTGCCTCGCCCGAGACCCTGACGGCAACCGATATCGCGCCGGCAACCAATGGCCGCTCGCGTCCGCTATGCCGCTATCCGCTGTTTCCGCGCTACGCCGGCAAGGGCAATGTGAATCTGGCGAGCAGCTTCGTTTGCGCAGAGCCATGAGCGGCGGAGTCTTGCGTTGCAAGAAGCGCCGTGGAAATTGAAAGGCCGGCATGCGTACGCAGCAGCCCCGTAGCATGGCGTCATTTGCACAAAGAGAAGGGCGGCGGCGCCATTCAAAGGCGCCGCCGCCCCGTTCGAACCCAGCCATGCAACGCATGGGCGCGGTCAGAGCTTACTGGCCGTTTTGCATCGTGCCGCCAGCACCGTTGTTCATGCCGTTGCCTGTACCGCTGCGAGTGCCGTTGTTCATGCCGTTGTTCATGCCATTACTCATTCCGCTGTTGGAGCGGTTCATCGACGGGCTGTTCGGCGATGCGCCAGTACCCGTGCCCACGCCGCCGCCCGTGCCCGTCACGCCGGGCGTGCCGTAGCCCGAATCGCCCGGGCTCTTCATCGATCCGGCACCCACTCCGGGCGTTGCCGTTCCGCCCGCTCCACCCGTGGTGCCGCCGCCGGCACCCACGCCGGTTCCGCCGCCACCCGCAGCGCCCCCACCACCACCCGCACCGCCGCCGGCCTGTGCGTATGCTCCGCCTGACAATGCCATCACGAGCGCCGAAGCAAAAACCATCCTGGTAACGTGTTTCATGGTCGACCTCCATAAGTCGGTTCGAATTTCACGCAAGCGCTTGTCGCTCACATGCATGAACTGCCGCAAGCGGTGTGCCTCACTTGAGCGTGTCCGCTCTGACGCGAAGACCACGGCAGCATGCGTGACATCGAGCATGGGTCATTCCCGGCGTCACCAGAAAGAAGGGAGGAATAAGCGCGGGAGAAGCGCGGCAGAAGCGCGGCAGAAGCGGCATAAAAAAGTAGGCATCCAAAGTAATGGAAATTGTTACCTCACGACATTCGATGAAGATGCATCATCCAGTAAAAGCCGGCGCAATCCATGCGGGCCGCTTCCGTGCGCCGGTAGAGGTTGAGCGCGAATAGCAGTCGCAGGATTGTTAAGGCGGCCGACGCCGTGCTAGAGTCCGGGGCGCCTGACCTTCAGCACCATAAACACGAGCAGAAACACGAGCAGAAGCACGGACCGGCACATTGCGCCGCCCGCCGAAAACCCACCAGGGACATCGTATGGAAACGCCGGAAGGTATGCGTCTTGCCCAACCTTGTCAGGGCGACGCGAACATCACCGGGCGCGACAACGTGCCCGGCGCCGCCGCCCTCACGCTCGCGCCTGACGTCCACGCGCGGGCGGCGCTGCGTCTGCTGCTGGTGGACGACAGCGTGGACCGCTAGCCGCGCACCCCGCCTCGACCCTGCGTGTTCCCGAGTGTTTCCGATGCTGCGCCGCAATGCGCTGCACGCTTTCGCACTTTCCATTACATTGCGGGTGCGGCGGCGCTTTAACACCGCTCTTTCCAATCAAACAACGGTGTCTGCCATCATCGATTCCATGCAGCCAATCGTCTCGGTCACGAACCTGTCGAAAACCTATGCCAGCGGTTTTCATGCACTCAAGAACATCAATCTGGCGATCAACCGTGGGGAAATCTTTGCGTTGCTCGGCCCGAACGGCGCGGGCAAAACAACCCTCATCAGCATTATCTGCGGCATCGTCAATGCGAGCGAAGGCAGCGTAACGGTGGACGGCCGCGACATCGCGACCGACTATCGCGCCGCGCGCTCGCTGATCGGCCTCGTGCCGCAGGAGTTGACCACCGACGCCTTCGAAACCGTCTGGGCGACCGTGTCGTTCAGCCGGGGCCTGTTCGGCAAGCCGAAAAACCCTGCATACGTCGAAAAGGTGCTGCGGGACCTGTCGCTGTGGGAAAAGCGCGATAGCAAGATCATCACGCTTTCGGGCGGCATGAAGCGCCGCGTGCTGATCGCCAAGGCCCTCTCGCACGAACCGCGCGTGCTGTTCCTCGACGAACCGACCGCAGGCGTGGACGTGGAGTTGCGCCGCGACATGTGGAAGCTGGTGCGCTCGCTGGCGCAGAGCGGCGTGACGATCATCCTCACCACGCACTATATCGACGAAGCCGAAGAAATGGCCGACCGCATCGGCGTGATCAACGCGGGCGAAATCATGCTGGTCGAAGAGAAAACGGAGCTGATGCGCAAGCTCGGCAAAAAGCAGTTGACGCTGCAACTGGAGAGCCCGCTTGCGCAAGTGCCGGTCTCGCTTGGCGGCTACGGGCTCGCCGTCGCGAAAGGCGGCAACGAGTTGATCTACACATACGAGAGCGAGGGCGGGCGCACCGACATCATCGCGCTGCTCAAGGCGCTCGACGACGCCGGCATCCGCTTCAAGGACCTGCAGACCACGCAAAGTTCGCTCGAAGACATCTTCGTCAGTCTGCTCCGAGGTGACCAATGAATCTCTACGCAATTCGCGCGATCTACAAGTTCGAGATGGCGCGCACCTGGCGCACTCTGATGCAGAGCATCATCGCGCCGGTGATTTCGACTTCGCTTTATTTCGTCGTGTTCGGCGCGGCGATCGGCTCGCGCATCAAGGAAGTGGACGGCATCAGTTACGGCGCGTTTATCGTGCCGGGTCTGATCATGCTGTCGCTGCTGTCGCAAAGCATTTCGAATGCGTCGTTCGGGATTTACTTTCCGCGCTTTACCGGCACGATCTACGAGCTGTTGTCGGCGCCGGTGTCGTACCTGGAAATCGTGGTCAGTTACGTGGGCGCGGCGGCCACCAAATCGATTCTGCTCGGACTGATCATTCTCGCGACAGCCGGACTGTTCGTGCCGCTGCAGGTGCAGCATCCGTTCTGGATGATCCTGTTTCTCGTGCTCACGGCGCTCACGTTCAGTCTGCTGGGTTTTATTATCGGCATCTGGGCGGACAGCTTCGAGAAACTGCAGCTCGTGCCGCTTCTGATCATCACGCCGCTGACTTTCCTTGGCGGCAGCTTCTACGCGGTCAATATGCTGCCGCCGTTCTGGAAGGTCGTGACGCTGTTCAATCCGATCGTCTATCTGGTCAGCGGATTCCGCTGGAGTTTCTATGGACTCGCCGACGTGAACGTCGAGGTGAGCCTCGGCATGACGGCGTTGTTCCTCGCGGTGTTTCTGCTGATCGTGGCGTGGATCTTCAAGACCGGCTACCGCCTCAAGAGCTGACCGGGCGAAGCGAACCGGCGCACGGCCAGTTCGCTTCGTTTCCCGCCTGACTTCTACGACACGTACGCCTGCGCGACATTGATCAACTGGACGCGGTTGCGCACGTTGAACAACTGCCGCAGACGCCGCAGGTGATAGTCGACGTTGTGCGGCGACAGTCCGAGGAAGTACGCGATCTCCTTGTCCCGCTGACCCTGTACGACCGCCCGCAGCACCGCATGCTGCAATTCGCTCAGCGTGACGCGCTGCTGCTGCGCGGGTGCGATGCCGATCACGCTCTTTGCGTGCGTCCAGATGAATTCGTGGATCATGTGCGCGAACATCAGCGTTTCCGCCACGATCGATTCGGTCATCCAGCGCGGATTGCCGGTCTCCGAGTTGAAGCACAGGCTCGCGCTCAACTCCGGTTCGGGCAACGGCATTTGCGTGAGAATCCCGCTTTTGCGCCCGGTCGCCTCCAGCATGTCGATCAGGCCGCCAAGCCGCTCGCTGCGCATTTGCGCGCGCGGCAGATCGGCGCGCATGTCGGCCGTGTTCCACAGAAACGGCAGGCCGGTCGGCGAGGCGAGTGCGACGCGCGGGTCGAGTTCGAAATAACGCTCGCGGAAATAGCGCGTGAGCCAGCTTCGCGACTCGTAGCTGGTCAGCACGAACATCGTCTTGTGATGCGCCGACGTGCGCGTGGCCGAATAGCTGAACGAGTCGAAGCCTAATTGCCTGATGCGCTGCCGCACGAATTCGATGCGGTCCTGCGCGCTGCCGAAGCGCACCAGCGGACTGATGACCGGTGCGGCGCGCCGCGCGGCGGGCGAGGGCGTGCCGATCTCCTCCTCGGTGAAGAGCGTGAGAAAGCCCGTGGGCGCGACACCTGTTGCGGTGCGGTCGTGCGCCCTGGATGCTTCAGCCGCGTGGGCTGATTTCTCGGGTTGCCGCGTGCCGGCCGGGTAGGCCGGTTGGGCGGCAACCGCCGAGTTGCAAGCTGCCGGCGTGTGCCCGGCTTCGCCTTGCGGCGAGCCGGTCAGCCAGTGCGGCAGCGTATCGCATTCGTGTTCCATTAAACGGTAGCTCCAGCGTTCGAAACGCATGAAAGACGACAAGCTGAATGATTAGCTATTTCCAGAAATTACGGTAGCCGGTTCCTTGCTATCATTTTTGGATTCTTGCTCCGATAGCGGACTGGCGACACGGGTATGGCGGGGTTCACTCTTCATATGGCACCTCCTGGGAATGGACGTGATGGCACGAATTCCAAAGCTGACAACGACGCTAGCCTACGATCGCTACATGGCGGGCCAGAAACTGGTCTCGAGCGTGAATCGCCCGTGGCGGCACCTCGTGCTGCGCTCGTACCTCGAACCGGTCGAACAGGAACTGCTGGAAGCGCCCGGCCTGCAGGAGCTCACGCTGATGACGCTCGCGAGCGGCGCCGAGCACCTCGAACGCAACCTGAACGGGCGCTGGGAGAGCGCCGATCTGCGGGTGGGCGACGTCTGGTTCGTGCCGCCCGCGCCGATTTCGTGGCGCTGGCGTTCGATCAGCGATGAGCCGCTGTCGACCGTTCATTTGCACATCGAACGCAGCCTGATCGACAGCGTCGCCGAGCAGATGGAGCTTGGCGGCTCCCGTGAACTGGTGCTCGGCGACGCGATGCAGTTTCGCGACCCGCTGGTCGCCGCGATGCTTGCTGCATTGCATCGCGCCGCCGCGGATCCCGCCGACTCGCGTCTCTTTGTCGATGCGCTGGTTCACGCGCTGGCCGCGCATCTCCTGCAGCATTATTCGCGCGGCCGCTCGGCGGCGGCGGGATCGCCGGCCGGACTGCCGGCGTGCCCGGAACGCTTCGTGCCGCGCCGGATCCGCCGTGTGACCGACTATATCCGCGCCAATCTCGCCGGGGATCTGGCGATCAGCGAACTGGCCGCACAGGCGGGGCTAAGCAGCTTTCACTTTGCGCGCGTGTTTCGCCGCGAGACCCGTGAGACGCCGCATCGGTTCGTCACGCGTTTGCGGCTCGAAGAAGCGGCGCGGCTGCTGCATGCGACCGATCAGACCGTGCTGCAGATCGCGCTTGCGGTTGGTTTCGAGAATGCCAGTCATTTCTCCGTGCAGTTCAAGCGTGACTACGGCGTGACGCCGCTCGCCTACCGGCTGCGCGGCTGAAGTACGGATTGCGCGGCTGGAAGTGGCCGGCTGGTCAGCAGGCAGTGGCGGGACGGCGGCAGATGCGTCAAGGCAGGTGGATGAGGGCACCCGGAGCGTTGCCGCTTTCGCCGCCACGCAGTGCTGCCAGACTGTCTCTGACGGCGGACCGCTTGGGTCGCCGGGAGGGACTGTCCGATGAGCCGCCTTGGGGAATCACGCACTTTGCGCAGTGTGCTGCGCATTGCGCGGCTTGCAAACTACGAACTTTCGTGGCGGTCAGGCAGTGCGACCTGGCACGGGCGTGCCGTCATGGCCTTGCGGGCGCCGTCCGCAGGGAACGCGGGCTCGGCTCGATTGGCCCGACCGGCAAAACGGCAACTGTATCTGTCGAAGCCTTGCACCGGACGACAGAATAGTGCGCCCGCTGCCTGGCCTGTGCCTCACCTCACCTCACCTCACCTCACCTCGCGTCCGACCGACCGACCACTCCATTCAACCCGTCACACAGGAAACCTGGCGATGACCCGACTCCGAATCACCTCCTGCGGCCATGTCTTTACCGCCGAAACCCATCCGGACGCGCCGCACACCGTGGCCGCCTTCCTGAAGCTCCTGCCATACCGGCAAAAGATCATCCACGTGCGCTGGAGCGGTGAAGGCTGCTGGGTGCCGCTTGGCGACTTCAAGCTCGAGAACGACGGCGTGGCGGTCGGCTTCGAGAATCACACGAGCCATCCGTCGGTCGGCGACATTCTGTTTTATCCCGGCGGCTACAGCGAAACCGAGATCATTCTCGCATACGGCTCGTGCTGTTTCGCGAGCAAGCTGGGACAACTCGCCGGCAATCACTTTCTGACCATTGTCGAAGGCAAGGAAAAGCTGCGCGAACTCGGCACCAGGGTGTTGTGGGAAGGTGCGCAGGACGTGCTGTTCGAACAGATCTGAAAGGGCGGCGAGCAAGCCCGCAAGGTGACGACTTTCGGGATGCCGGTGCAGACGCGTCCTAACCCTGGTTAATTTTTGTTCCGTAAATCGCGCATACTGGAGGCGCCCGGGCGGCTTGTGAAGCGCTCACCCTTTGCCTCCTGAGCGCGGTTTGCAGTCCATGCGGTCGCGTCAGGTATGCTCCGAGTCACTCCTCGGGGTGGCGCGGAACACCTATTTTCGCCGCCATGCGGCGCCAGGTCTCCTACATGATGGACTCGCACGTATTGCCGCTCACCGCTTTTGCCAAACAGCTGCGTTTGCAACAGGTCGATCTGACCGAACGGTGGATGAAGGCCGTCTTCCACGACGCAGAAATGACCGAATCCGACCGGCTCACCTACGAGCAACTGGCCGATCACATTCCGAACATTCTCGACGAGATCTGCAGTGTGCTGGAGAACCAGGATCTCGACCATGCCGAGGGCGCGATCAAGCGCGACGCGCGCCTGCATGGCAAATTGCGCTGGAAGCAGGGCTACCGGATCGACGAACTGGTGCGCGAGCTCGATCTGTTCCGGCAGATGCTGACCGGCGCGATCGTCGAATTCAGCGAAGCCCGGCCGTATTTCACGCGGCGTCATGAGGAGCGGGCGCGGTATTTCATCGACGAAGCCGTCAGCTTCGTTACGCTGACCTCGATCCGCGAGGTGGTCACCGAGCGCGACCGGAAAATCGACGACTACACCGGGCGCCTCGAGCGCGCCAATCACGAGTTGACGCTCAAACAACAACTGGTCGGCGATCTGTACGAGTCACGCATGCAGATCACGCGTAGCGTCGTGCACGATCTGCGCAACTTTCTCAACGTGTTTTCTATGGCGCTGCAACTGATCAGCCGCGCGCCGTCCCGCATCGACACCGCACTCGCGCTGGCGAACCGTCAGGCCGCCGATATGAAAACGCTGGTCGATCAGCTGGTCGAATATTCGGTGGTGCTCGGCGACACCAGTCCGCTCGTGCCCGAAAGCTTCGCGCTGCGCGAACTGTTCGACGAACTGGTGGTGTCGTGCGAACCCGCGATCGAAGGCAAAGGGCTGCGCCTGCAGACGTCGTTCGACGGCGCGCTGCAGATGATCGTGTCCAACCGTCTCAAACTCAAGCAGGTCGCACTCAACCTGCTGACCAACGCGACCAAATATACCCGCGCCGGGCAGGTCGAATTGAGCATGACGGCGGTGCAGGACGATCGCTGGTGCCTGCGCGTGTCTGACACGGGCGTAGGCATCGACGCGTCGGACCGGGAGCGCGTCTTCAAGGAATTCGAGCGTGCCGCCGCCGACGACATTCCCGGCGCCGGTCTGGGCCTCGCGATCGTCAAGGAGTTGTGCCGCGTGCTGGAAGGCGAGATTCGTTTCGATTCGCACGAAGGCAAGGGGACGGTCTTCGAAATCAGCTTCCCGATGCACCTGGCTGCGGGCAACTGACAGGGTTATCCGATACGGCATGGTCCCGCCGTATCAGTTCTTCTCTCCTCAGAGTAGTTCTCCTGTATGACGTCTGTTTAGCTTTCGGGGATAGACTCGTTGCGGTCGGTGTTCGTCCGTTGGAGAGCCTCAGCCGCGATTCGCATTATTCAATGCACTGTTTTTTGGACAAATTAGAACTACGTCTTAGAAAAGACTAAAAACAGTCAGTGCTGTTTAAGACGTTTGGCACTTTTCGTCTTAAACGAACTCTGCTGTGTTTCTAATATAAGCTAAAAAATAGCTTTGCAAGGTATATTCGTGTTCTGCGGCTTTGCAACGAGGCGAAGCGCGATGCCATCTTAAGTTTCTAATGGTTCTAGCTAAATAGTTAGGATGACATAAGAAAACCTTGTGCTTGAGTCTTCTATAAAAAGAGTAGGGAGGAATGTTGAACAAGTCCTATAAGACCGTATGGAACAAAACGACCCGAACATATGCAGCCGCGTCCGAAGTGACGAAGAGCCGTGGCGCAAAAGGGGCTTCGGTGCGTGGCTCGCTGGTAGCGGCGAGTGCCGGGCTGCTGGGTGCGCTGGCATTTTCGCAGCCGGCGGCGGCTGCGGAATGTGCGTCGTCGGAGCCGGACTGTCTCAGCGTCGCGCAGGCGCTGGCGCAGGTGGCCGCATCGTCCGCTGCGTCGGTGCCGCCTGCCGCGGACGATGCGGCGAAGCCCGCCGACCTGGCAGCCGCGCTCGACAATGCGCGCGTATTCACGGGTAATCCGGCGCTCGACGCGGCGGCGGCGCCAGTCACGGTCAGTTCGAACCGGGCCGGTCTGCTTGGGGCAACCGTGCCTACGCCGGTGACCGACTACATCGCCGTGAGTCCCAATGTCGTTCAGGGCACGCGCACCAGCGCGTCGACCGATCTGAACGCGATGGCGATCGGCCCGACGGCCGCCGCAAGCGGCTTCAACGCATTGGCGGTCGGCTCGGCCTCGATTGCGGGTTCGGACGCGTCGACCGCGGTCGGCTCGGCGGCAGGGGTAGGGTCGGTGAACTCCACCGCTGTCGGTGCGGGGGCGATGGTGGTCGCTCTCTCGAATAACTCGGTGGCGGTCGGCTACAACTCGCGGTCAGCCGCAATGAACACCATATCGCTCGGCTCCTTCGCGAGCGCCGCGTCGAGCGGTTCCGTGGCGATCGGCTACAACTCGTTCATCAATCCAGGCGCGAAGGGGGCGGTGGTCATCGGCGCGAATGCGTCGGCGAGCGGCACGGGTTCGGTCGCATTGGGCTCCGATTCGATCGCCGATCGCGTCAATGTCTTATCGGTGGGCAACCTCACGCAAGGCCGCCAGATCACCTATGTCGCAGCCGGCACGCGGCCCACCGACGCGGCCAACGTCGGCCAGCTCTCCGGCGTGGCCGAGGCGCTGGGCGGCGGCGCGCTGATCGATCCGAACGGCGCAGTGGTCGCGCCGGCCTACACCGTGGGCGGCACAACGTACCACGACGTGGGCGCGGCACTCGCGGCGGTTGTTTCAGGCAGCGCCGCCGGCAGTGCGGACGCGCTGCGTTACGACACCCCGGCGCACGACGTCGCGACGCTCGGCAACAAGGTCACGCCGGTCAAGCTCACCAACGTCGCGGACGCCACCTTGAGCGCGGCCAGTTCGGACGCGGTGACGGGCGCGCAGCTCTACGGCACCAATCAGGCGGTCGGGAAAAATACCGCGGACATCACCAACATCACCAACAACGTCAACAACATCAGCAACGGCAAGGCGGGCCTGGTTCAGCAGGACGCCGTGACGCACGATCTGACCGTGGCGAAGGGTACGGACGGCAAGCACGTCGACTTCACCGGATTGACGGGATCGCGCGAGCTGGTCGGCGTGGCGGCGGGTACGGCCGCGGGCTCGGCGGTGAACCTGGCGCAGCTCAGCCCGGTCGTCGCCGCGCTCGGCGGCGGCGCGACGGTCAATGCCAACGGTTCGGTAGCCGGTCCCACCTATCACGTGCAGGCCGGCACGCAGACCACGGTCGGCAACGCGCTCAGTTCGCTCGACACGGGCCTGTCGTCGTTGCAATCGCAGATCAGCGGCGGCACGGTCGGGCTCGTCACGCAGAATGCCGCTTCTCACGACATTCTTATCGGCGCATCCACCACCGGCACGCGTATCAGCGTGGCGGGCACGGGTGGAAATCGCGTGATCGGCGGCCTCACGGCCGGCGCGGTTGGCGCGGCCAGCAGCGAAGCCATCAACGGCGCGCAACTCTATGCGAACACCGCCGGCACGGCAGCGGCGCTGGGCGGCGGTTCGACCGTCAATGCGGACGGGTCGCTCAAGCGGCCGGCGTACAGCATCGGCGGAAGCACTTACAGCGACGTGGGGTCCGCGCTCGCGGCCGCCGTCACCACCAGTGTCCAGGCGGGCGCCAATTCGGTTCAGTACGATTCGGCCGCGCACGACATCATCACGCTCGGCAACGGCGCCGCGCCGGTTCGGCTCACCAACGTGCGCGCCGCGAATCTCGCTGCCGACAGCACGGACGCCGTCAACGGCCAGCAACTCTTTGCCACCAACCAGGCCGTCGCGCAGAACACCGGCAGCATCACGAACCTCGATCAGCGGGTAACGGACAACACCACGAACATCAGCAGTCTCGATCAGCGCGTGACGGACAACACGACGAACATCAGCCATCTCGATCAGCGCACCACCACGATCGAAGGCGACGTGACCAACATCACGAATCAGATCACCAACGGCGAGATCGGGCTCGTTCAGCAAGATCAGGCGTCGCGCAACCTCACCGTGGCGAAGGGCACGGACGGCGCCCGCGTCGACTTCACCGGCACCGGCGGCGCCCGCGAGCTCACCGGGATCGCGGCCGGCACCACGGACGCTTCCGCGGTCAATCTTGCGCAGTTCAAACCGATGGTGGCCGCGTTGGGCGGCGGCGCGCAGATCAATGCCGACGGTTCGCTGACCGGCCCCAGCTATCACATGCAGGGCGGCACGCAAACCACGGTAGGCGACGCGCTCGGTTCGCTCGATAACGGTCTCAGCACGTTGCAGCAGAATATGGAGAACGGCGGCATCGGCATGGTGACGCAAGATCCGGTATCCCGCGTCATCAGTGTCGGCGCGACGACCAACGGCAATCTGATCAACATGGCGGGTACGGCGGGCAATCGGGTCGTCACGGGCGTGGCGCCGGGCGCCGTCAGTTCGACGAGCAGCGACGCGGTCAACGGCTCGCAACTGCATGCGCAGGCCGCGAGCACGGCGGTGGCGCTGGGCGGCGGGGCCACGGTCAATGCGGACGGTTCGATGACGGCGCCGTCGTATAGCGTGGGCGGCACGGTGGTGAACAACGTCGGCAGCGCGATCACCAACCTGGACGGCCGCGTCACGCGGAACAGCAGCGATATCGCCGGTTTGCAGACCACCATCGGCAACCTCAACGGGGCGGTCGCGAACGCGGTGCAGTACGACGGTTCGGCGCACGACAGGATCACGCTCGGCGGCACGGCGGCCAATGCGCCGAAGGTGCAACTGACCAACCTGAAGGACGCCAATCTATCGGCCACCAGCACCGACGCGGTGACCGGCGCGCAACTCTGGAACACGAACCAGGACGTCAGCACGCTGAACCAGTTGGTCCAGACTGTGCGGAACAATCAGACCACCGGCACGCCGTACGTGTCCGTCAACAGTTCCGGCAACGCGGCGCAGGCGATCGGCAACGGCTCCGTAGCGATTGGCGGCGGCGCGAAAGCATCCGCGCCGAACTCGGTGGCGATTGGCGAGGGTTCGGTGGCCGATGTCACGAACACGGTTTCCGTGGGTTCGTCAGGCAGTGAGCGCCGCATCACCAATGTCGCACCGGGCCAGGCACCGACGGACGCCGTGAACATGCAGCAGTTCCAGGGCGGCCTGAGCGACATGGCGCGCAATGCATACTCTGGTACGGCGTCGGCGCTGGCGTTGACCGCGATCCCTGAAGTCGATTCCAGCAAGAACCTCGCAATCGGGGTCGGCACGGCGGGTTACAAGGGGTATCAGGCGGTGGCGGTGGGACTGTCGGCGCGAGTCACGCAGAGTCTGAAGGTGAAACTCGGCGCGGGCATCAGCTCGGCCACGACCGCGGTCACGGCGGGTGCCGCGTATCAGTGGTAGCAGGAAGGCAGGAGGTCGGCGCATTGGATATGCGCCGGTAGACAGGCAGCGAGTCACGCTCGCTGCCGGCACCCCGCCGTGTGAACACGCGGGGTGCCGAACGGGATATTTACTGGAAAAGCTTCATCGCCTGCGAGAGCGTATTGACCACGCCCCATGCCAGCGGAAGCGTCACATACAACCAGAAGACGGCGAGCTTGAGCTTGCTCGTCTGATGCACGGCTTGAACGGTCGACATGGAGATCTCCTTAGGCGCCTTTGGCGAGTTGAGCGTCGGTCATGTGGTGCCTGTCGTCCACACGCTTGACCAGCAGGTTGCAGACGAAGCCGACTACCAGCAGCACGGCCATGATGTGCACGGTCATCGTGTAGGCGTCCGCCTTGGCGACGCCGTGCGCGACTTCATAGGCGCGAATGTAGTTCACCAGCACCGGGCCGGCGACGCCCGCCGCAGCCCACGCCGTCAACAGACGGCCGTGAATGCCGCCGACGAACGCAGTGCCGAACATGTCGGCGAGATACGCCGGCACGGTGGCGAAGCCGCCGCCGTACATCGTCAGGATGACGCAGTAGGCGAGCACGAAAAGGGCGATGTGGCCGGACGCCGCGAAACCCGGCACGAGGTAATACAGCACCGCGCCGAGCGCGAAGAAGATGAAGTAGGTATTCTTGCGGCCGATCCAGTCCGACGCGGACGCCCATACGAAACGCCCACCCATGTTGAAGAGCGACAGGAGTCCCACGAAACCGGCTGCCGCTGCCGCCGTCACGGTGTTTTTGAAGCTCTCCTGAATCATCACCGAGGCCTGGCCGAGAATGCCGATGCCGGCCGTCACGTTCAGGAACAGCACGAGCCAGATCAGATAGAACTGCGGCGTCTTCAGCGCCTGATCGATATGCACGTGGTTGCGCGAGATCATCCTGTTCTGGCTCGTCGCGGCCGGCGTCCAGCCGGCCGGCTTCCAGTCCACCGGCGGCACGCGGATCGCGAGTGCACCGATCGTCATCGAGATGAAGTACGCGATGCCGAGCACCACGAACGTTTCAGCCACGCCGATGCTGGTGGCGCTGCGGAAGTGGTTCATCAGCGCCACCGACAGCGGCGCGGCGATCATCGCGCCGCCGCCGAAGCCCATGATCGCCATGCCGGTCGCCATGCCGCGACGGTCGGGAAACCAGCGGATCAGCGTGGACACAGGCGACACATAACCGAGGCCGAGGCCGATGCCTCCGATCACGCCGTAGCCGAGATAGAGCAGAACGATCTGATGCAGATACACGCCGAGCGCGGACACCAGGAAGCCGCCGCCGAAGCAGCAGGCGGCGGTGAACATGGTGCGGCGCGGGCCGACGCGTTCGAGCCACTTGCCGGCAAAAGCCGCCGACAACCCGAGGAACACGATCGCCAGCGAAAAGATCCAGCCGAGCGAAGTCAGCGACCAGTCATCCGCACTGGATTGCGTAATGCCGATCACTTTGGTCAGCGGACCATTGAACACGGAGAAAGCGTACGCCTGGCCGATACACAGATGGACGGCGAGGGCCGCGGGCGGAACCATCCAGCGAGAAAAACCCGGTTTCGCGACGGTGGCCTGTTTGGAAAAGAATGGGGCGGAGCCTGAATTCCCGCTCGGCTCGGTGATGCTACTCATGGTCGGTCTCCGGTGACGAATTAGTTGTTATCGGCGCTTCATTACAAATGCTTTAGGCGTCGCGCCGTAAAAGTCGCGGATTTCGACGCCGACGATATATGTATTCAAATTACATATGGCGCCATTAAATCTACGACAAAACTGGCATCGTTGAACGATAGGGGGCGATCATGGCCTTTGCAATATGAGATGCAAAGACATAAGGTGTTTGCCTGGTGAAACACGACCGTAATCCGTCGAATCGCGGCGCGGCGGCGCGATTGGCTGGAACAAACTACCGAACGCGCGAAACGGAAACGCCCGAAACGAGGACGCCCGGAAACGAGGGGCCCGAAACGAGGAGCCCGAAACGAGGACGGCCGAAACGCAGCGGGCCGGCAGTGGCATCTTTCGCCACGCCGGCCCGCTTCTGGCTGTGCTGTGTCAGAGCATCAGTCAGGCGATGGTGCGCCCGGTCTTCATTCTGGCCGCCACGAGCACCGAGATCAGACAGCCAACGGCCAGATAAGCGGCCACCGGATGCCACGAGCCGCCGGCAAAATTGACCAGCGCGACCGCAATGAACGGCGTGAAGCCGCCGCCAACCACGCTCGCCACCTGATAGCCGACACCCGCTCCGCTGTAGCGGTACTCCGTGCCGAACAGTTCCGTGAACATAGGCTGCTGCACGCTCACCACCATGTCGTGCGCGATGTTGGCGAGCATGACGGCAAAGACCACGATCCATACCGTCGAGCGCGCTTCCAGTGCGAGGAAGAAGGGCACCGCGCTCAGCATGCCGACCAGCGCGCCGACGATATACACGCGGCGCCGGCCGAAGCGGTCCGCCAGCGCCGCGAAGCACGGGATCGTCACGCAACTGAGCGCGCCGACCAGCAGACCGATGGTGAGGAAGAATTCGCGCGGCATGTGCAGATTCGCCGTGGAGTAGTTCAAGGCGAAGGCGGTCACGATGTACATCGTGAACAACTCGGCAAGTCGCAGCGCGATGATCAGCAGGAAAGCCTTCGGATGCCGCAACAGCGCTTCGACAATTGGCAGGCGCACGCTGTGTTCACCGTGCTCGCCGACTTTCTCGACGAACTCCTTCGACTCTTCCATGCTCGAGCGGATCCACAGCGCGATCAGCACCAGCACCACGCTGAACAGGAAGGGCAGGCGCCAGCCCCAACTCAGGAACGAGGCGTTATCCATTGAGCGGCTGATGAGCGCGATCAGGCCGGTCGAGAGTACGAGGCCCACGCCGTAGCCGACCTGCACGCCGCTGCTGTAGAACGCTTTCTTCTTCTCAGGTGCGCTTTCCACTGCCATCAGCGCCGCGCCGCCCCATTCGCCGCCTACCGCGAAGCCCTGAATTGCGCGCAATGTCACGAGCAGCACCGGCGCGAGCCAGCCGATGGTGGCGAACGACGGCAGCAGGCCGATCGCGGCGGTGGAGAGGCCCATCATCATGACCGTGAGCACGAGCATGCGCTTGCGTCCGAGCCGGTCGCCGAAGTGTCCGAACACGAAGCCGCCGAGCGGACGGAACAGAAAACCCACCCCGAAAGTCGCGAACGCGGCGAGCGTCCCCATTGCCGGGCTGACCTTGGGGAAGAACTCGGCGTTGAAAACGAGCGCGGCGACGATGCCATACAGCAGGAAGTCGTACCAGTCGACCACGGCGCCGATGAAGCTGCCGAGCGCCGCTTTGCGGGCCCGGCTGCGCGCGTTGCGGTTGTCGGCCAGCGCGGCCGCCGGGAGGGTAGTGCTCATCACGGTGTCTCCTTGAACTTTCTGACTGCCGGACTCGCGCGCTGAAACAGGGACGTTGCCGCTCGCGGTCGGTTGCAGGATGTCCGAAGATTAATGACGCGAGACTGATCCCACAATCCGCATTCGATCAATATTGCGCGATCATCGGACGCAAGTGCGCGCATAGCGCGCGTTTTGCGCGTTTACACCGAGCGTTGCCGCATTCGAATGCGACGATAAACCGTCGGCAGTTCGCCCGTGCTACCTTGGAGATTCAATCCCGATACAACACTCACTGATATACTACATACGGAATATTGATTTTTGCGGCATTGCAGCATATGATTGAGTCATTCGTTCACTCAATCATTCGGAGTTACAAATGGAATTTGTTCCTCTCTCGCTGTTTGCTGCTGCTGTCGTGGGTTTGGGCGCTGCGGCCACGGTTCTGCTGACTCGCTGGATTCCGCAACCGGTTGCGCAGCTTGCAGCGCAGCATGGCCGCTTCGTGGGCCTGGGCGAGCAGCGCGGCGCAGCCATGCCGGCCGCGTACCGTGCACATGTTCAACAAGAGGCGATGAATGTCGTCAGAACTTCAAACTGAAGCAGTGGCCACACCTTTAACGTTGTCATTGCAGCCCATCGGCGCGAGCGCGAGCCTGCGCGATCAGGCGTATGCCATGCTCCGCCAGGCCATTGCGGACGCGGACATCTACCAGAACCGCGAGGAAATCCGCCTCGACGAGCGCGTGCTGAGCGAATCGCTCGGCGTGAGCCGCACGCCGGTGCGCGAGGCCATGACTCTGCTCGAGCAGGAGGGTTTTCTGCGCATGGTGCCGCGGCGCGGCATCTATATCGTGCGCAAGAGCAAGCGCGAAATTGTCGAAATGATCCAGATGTGGGCCGCGCTCGAAAGCATGGCGGCGCGTCTTGCCACGCTGCACGCCACAGACGAGGAAATTGCCCGCCTGCGCCATATGTTCGACAACTTCCGCGACGCCACGCCGGCCGAGCATATTGCCGAGTATTCGGATGCCAACATCGCGTTTCACCAGGCGATCGTCGAACTGTCGAAGTCGCAGATCATTCTCGACACGATCAAGAACATCTTCATTCACGTGCGGGCGATTCGCCGCATGACCATTTCGCAGAGCGACCGCGCTTCGCGTTCGATCGTCGACCATCTGCGCATTATCGAGGCGCTGGAGCAGCGCGATACCGAACTGGCCGAGCGTCTCACGCGTCAGCATTCGCTGGATCTCGCGGCGTTTGTCGAGGCGAATTGTGATTTTCTGGACTGACGGCCAAGCAGGCGGCAGTTGATCGGCAAGCGGGATGAGAAGGGCCCACGGCGCAAACGCCGTGGGCCTTTTTGTTTGCGCCGCCAGAGGCGCGAATTCGCGAATGGCGGCAGACGTGCGGGATTAACCTCGCTTGACGGTGTTAAAAATATGGTATGTGATATATCAAACGTGCCGAACCGGGATTGCAGCTCAAGGTTTTCCCGATCGGCCCGCGCGTTCACCGCTTTTCCAGACCATGCACCAATAAGCCTCGCCCTTCAGGAGACAGGACATGAGCAAAGCACTCGACGGTGTGCGCATTCTCGACTTCACGCATGTGCAATCCGGACCCACCTGCACGCAGCTGCTGGCATGGTTCGGCGCGGATGTGATCAAGGTCGAGCGGGCGGGCGCGGGTGACATCACGCGTGAGCAGTTGCGCGACATTCCCGACGTGGACAGCCTCTACTTCACGATGCTCAACCACAACAAGCGCTCGGTCACGATCGATACGAAGAACCCCGAAGGCAAGCAGGTGCTCGAAGCGCTGATCCAGAAATGCGATGTCCTGGTGGAGAACTTCGCGCCGGGCGCGCTGGACCGCATGGGCTTCACGTGGGAGCGGATCCAGGAGCTGAATCCGCGCATGGTCGTCGCTTCCGTGAAGGGCTTCGGCCCAGGGCCGTACGAGGACTGCAAGGTCTATGAAAACGTCGCCCAATGCGCGGGCGGCGCCGCCTCCACCACAGGCTTCGACGATGGGCCGCCGGTCGTGACGGGCGCGCAGATCGGCGATAGCGGCACCGGCTTGCATCTGGCGCTCGGCATTGTCACCGCGCTTTATCAGCGCACGCACACCGGGCGCGGCCAGCGCGTGCTCGCCGCGATGCAGGACGGCGTGCTCAATCTGTGCCGCGTGAAGCTGCGCGACCAGCAGCGGCTCGAACGCACCGGCACGATGAAAGAGTATCCGCAATATCCGAACGGACAGTTCGGCGAAGCGGTGCCGCGCGCGGGCAATGCGTCCGGCGGCGGTCAGCCGGGCTGGATCCTGAAGTGCAAGGGCTGGGAGACGGACCCCAACGCGTATATCTACTTCATCACGCAGGCGCCGGTATGGGCGAAGATCTGCAATGTGATCGGCAAGGAAGAGTGGGCGACCGATCCCGATTACGCGACGCCCGCCGCGCGTCTGCCTCATCTCAAGGATATCTTCGCCGAGATCGAACGCTGGACCATGACGAAGACCAAGTTCGAGGCCATGCAGATTCTCAACCGGTACGACATTCCGTGCGGACCGATCCTGTCGATGAAGGAAATCGCCGAAGAACCCTCGCTGCGCAAAACCGGCACGATTGTCGAAGTGGATCATCCGACTCGCGGCAAATACCTGACGGTTGGCAATCCTATTAAATTGTCCGATAGCCCGACCGAAGTCACGCGTTCACCGCTGCTCGGCGAACATACCGACGAAGTCATGGCCGAACTCGGCTATTCACCCGAACAGATCAGCGCACTGCGCACAGCCGGCGCGATCTAGGCGCACAGGAGCGACGTATGGATACGTGGATGCGATTCATGTCGAGCGACGGCGGCGTCGTATTCGGCCGTGTGGAGGGCGGTTATCTGCACGAATATGAAAGTCTCGATCAGCCTGTACCGACCGGCGCCGTGCTGTCGACGCGCGCGCTGACGCCGCTTGCGCCGTGCGCGCCCGGCAAGATCGTCGCGCTGTGGAACAACTATCACGCGCTGGCGGCGAAGCTCGGCAAACCCGTGCCGGCGCATCCGCTGTTCCTGCTGAAACCGGCCGGTTCGGTGATCGGCGCGGGTGAGCCGATCCAGCGGCCGCTCGCCTATGCGGGCAAGATCGTTTATGAAGGAGAACTCGGCATCGTGATCGGGCGGCGTTGCCGCGATGCGAGCGTCGAAGAGGCGGCCGAGGCGATTTTCGGCTACACGCTCGTCAACGATGTCACCGCTGCCGATCTGCTGAACGAGAATCCGCATTTTCCGCAATGGTGCCGCGCGAAGGGCTTCGATACGTTCTGCTGCATCGGGCCGGCGATCGTCTCCGGTTTCGACTGGCAGCGCGCGCGTCTCATCACGACGCTCGATGGCGTGGAGCGGCAGAACTATCCGCTCACCGATATGGTTTTCTCGCCGGCCGAGCAGGTGCGTCTGATCTCGCAGGATCTCACGCTCGAACCGGGCGATGTGATTGCGTGCGGCACGTCGGTCGGCGTCGGGTCGATCAGGGACGGCGCGACGGTGTCGATTACGGTCGAGGGGATCGGCACGCTCAGCAACACCTTGAACGCCGCGCGCGTGGCGACCGTGGCGGGCGCGGAGCCGGTCGTGGCAAGCGCCGGCTGACGGCCGGCCGGTTGCGCGATCCATTGGGCACGTGCCCATGCATTCCGACACGAAGGAGCATGCATGCCGCTAGCGTATGACAGTACCGTATGGTGTTCGCTGGCTGTGGTGTTTGCTTCCGTGCTGGCCGTCGCGCTCGCTGCAGTCGGACAACTGCAGTTCGATCGACGACCGAAGCGCCGGCCCGACTGGCACGCCGGCGCACTGGCCGCCGCACTGGCGGGGCTTTTTGCGGCGGGGCTGGGCGCGAGCAACGGCGTGATCGGCGCCGCGGTGGCGGGTGCGGTGCCCGGCGCGTGGCTGGCGCGCCGACGCAACCTGACACGGCGGCCGCGCCTCGTTGCCCTGTTGGGCAGCGGCATGGGGCTCGCTGTCATGTCGGGCGGCTTTGCGCGTTATCTGTCGTCGGCGGTACAGGCTAACGTCGAGCGCATCGGACTCTATGTCGCCGTGTTCATTGGCGCGTTGATCTTTGCCACCTCGGCGATTGCGTTCTGCAAACTGCGCGGTGCATTGGAGCCGGCGGCGGTGGCGCGCCCGGGCCACGATATCGTCAATCTGCTGGCACTGCTGCTGTGCGGCTGGCTCGGGTATGGCTTCGTCACTGAGCAGGCGCAGCCATTCGGATTCGCTGCGCTAGTCGCGACAAGCGCGTTGGCCTGCGCGATGGGTGTGCATCTGATGATGAGCCGCGAGTATTCCGACGGCCACGAGTCCGGCGGACATGCTTCGGGCACGCTTGCCTTTGCCGCGCGTTGCCGCAGTCATAACCATAGTCTGACGACGGACAAACGCGGGCTGTTGGAGCGAATCGAATGGCGCGGCGGCGAAGAGCAGAGCTGGACGCTGCGCGACCTGACGCGAGGCGACGTGCGCACGGCAGCCTACCCGCATTGTCGAAGCAAGCGACATGAAGTGAACGGGGACGGCCGAAAACGCGTGTGCGCGCACCATCGAACGACTCGCACCACAACGCGGCGTGTGTTATGAATGCACGCCTATGTGAAACGGCAAGTACCGCGCAAGGCGGGAGCGAGATCCCACCGGCGCTCTCAACCGCCTGTCGCGGCGAACTCGCTGAAGTACTGGGCCTTCTTGTGCAGAATGAGTTGAGCGAGAAAGTCCGCCTCGTACGCACGGTGAAGATGGCCGTGAAACCGCTCGATATAGGCGGTGATCCGGGCGGCTTCGCTGTTGAACTCCTTGAGCACGTCGAGCGTGGCGCGATCCCAGCGGAAACGCAGGCCGAGGTCGCTGAAGGCCGCGTTGTACGCGCTCAGGTGCGCATCGTCGGGATGGAGCGCGGCGACACGGGCGGTGTGCGCGCTGCCATGAGACTCAACCGAAGCGTGATTCATGACCGGCCTCCTGGGCTGACGAGTGAAGAAACTCGCTTGCAGCATAGAAGTCCTGACGAATCCGCAATAGTTAAAGTTTCATTGGGTCTCCATAGCCTACTGCTTATACACGCTCAATTCCTTGACGCGCGTGATCTTTTCGATCAGGTTCGCGCCTTCCTCCATGAGAAAACGTTTGAACGCGACCGCTACCGGCGGCAGGCGCTTGTTCTTGCGGTGCACCACGTACCAGTTGAGCATGACCGGAAAGCTTTCGACGTCGAGCACGACCAGATGGCCGAGCTGCAGTTCGAGGCTGATCGTATGCGCGGACAGGAAGGCGATGCCCATGCCCGCGATCACGGCCTGCTTGATCGTCTCGGTGCTTTTGATCTCCATCGCGATCTTGAGGTTGGCGAGGCGCCCGGCGAAGCCTTCTTCCATCGAATTCCACGTGTCCGAGCCGCGTTCGCGCACGATGAACGCTTCGCTCGCCAACTGACCGATCCTGATGTTGCGCTTGTGCGCAAGCGGGTGCGTGGGTGCCGCCACGATCACGTACGGGTGCGGCGCGAACGGCTCGTTGGTCGCGTCGGTTTCGTGGGGCGGGCGCACCATCACCGCGAGATCGGTCTGATTGGTGGCGAGCTGATGCAGCAGTTCTTCGCGGTTGTGCACGGCGAGGTTGAGCACCACGCCCGAGTAGCGGCGCGTGAATTCGGCCAGCAGTCGGGGAAAGAAGTAGTCGCCCGCGCTGATCACCGCGACATTCAGCTTGCCGCCGGAGACGCCCTTGAGCTGGCTCATCGCTTCGTCCACTTCGTGGAACTGCTGGATGATCGCGCGGCTGTAGTGAAGCATCTCGGTGCCGGCCGGTGTCAGATAGATTTTCTTGCCGAGTTGTTCGAACAGCGGCAGCCCCGCGTGTTCTTCGAGTTGGCGCACCTGGGTGGAGACGGCCGGCTGTGTGAGATGCAATTCTTCCGCGGCGCGCGAGAAGCTCAGGTGGCGCGCCACCGTTTCGAAAACCTTGAGTTGACGCAGAGTCGCATTTCGCATCGTCATGGCCGATGTATAAGCAAACGTGAATCAACATAATAACAAACTTTAATTATTAGTAATTCAGCAATGACCCTAGCATGGCTCTGTATAAGAAAGCGGAAATGCCGCCGCAACGATCGGTAAAGTACTCGGGTTAACGCTGGGATTGCAGGCCTTTTCGGCGCGAGGTCCAGTGCTTCATCACAGTGCGGGACATTAATTGATCGGAATAAAGTACTTTCCCGAAAAGCGAAGATTCAAGCCGGCCGGATTTAAAAGCAGCGGATTAAAGACGCAAATATCAGATATTCCCGGGAGCACGGCTTTTCGGGTCATGACCATAAGGTGGGACGCATACAGCGCGGCATATCCCGAGGGGACTTCCTTCGCGACGTTGGCCGGCTGCACCACATAAATAGTGGAGACAAGGCTCATGGACGATATCACTCAGCAGACCACGGCCCGCGTGTTTTGGGCGAACCGTTGGTGGCAGCTCGTCATCGGCATGGTGTGCATGGCACTGGTCGCCAATCTTCAATATGCGTGGACGCTATTCGTCACGCCGATGAACGCGCGGCATCACTGGGGCGAGGCGTCCATTCAACTGGCGTTCGCAATCTTCATTCTGACCGAAACGTGGCTCGTGCCGCTCGAAGGCTGGCTCGTCGACAGGTTCGGGCCCCGGCCCGTGGTCGCCGGCGGCGCTGTGTGCGCGGGCGTTGCATGGGTGATGAATTCGTACGCGACGACCTTGCCGATGCTATACGTCTCCGCCGTCATCGCCGGGATCGGTGCGGGCGGCGTGTACGGCACGTGCGTGGGCAACGCGTTGAAATGGTTTCCTGACCGGCGCGGTCTCGCCGCGGGGCTCACGGCCGCGGGCTTCGGTGCGGGTGCGGCGGTGACGGTGATTCCGATCGCCAACATGATTACGCGCTCGGGCTACGAGCACACGTTCTTCTTCTTCGGCATCCTGCAAGGCGGCTGCATTCTGGCGCTCGCGCTGCTATTGAAGAAGCCCAACCTGCGCCAGCAACCCGCACCGAAGAAAAAGTTCGCCGTCTCGAAGGTGGACTTCACGCCGGGCCAGATGATCAGGACACCGGTGTTCTGGGTGATCTACGTTTCGTTCGTGGCGGTGGCCGCGGGCGGTTTGATGGCGACCGCGCAGATCGGTCCGATCGCCAAAGACTGGGGTCTCGCTCGCATCCCGATGACGATCTTCGGCATGACCTTGCCGCTGCTGACCGCCACGCTCTCCATCGACAATGTGTGCAACGGCTTTACGCGTCCGCTGTGCGGTTTCATTTCCGACAAGCTCGGCCGTGAAAACACCATGTTCGTGATCTTTATCGGCGAGGGTCTCGCGCTGCTCGGCCTGATGCAATACGGTACCAATCCGTATGCGTTCATGACATTCGCCGCGTTGATCTTCCTCTTCTGGGGCGAGATATTCTCGATCTTCCCGGCAATCTGTGCCGATACCTTCGGCAGTAAATATGCGGCGGCCAACGCGGGCACCTTGTACACCGCTAAGGGCACGGCTTCGCTGCTGGTGCCGGTTGCTTCGGTCCTGTCGGCGACCGGCGGCTGGAGTCTCGTCTTCATCGTCTCCGCCGTGGTGACGATCGCCGCGGGTGTCTCAGCGAAATTCATACTCGCGCCGATGCGCGCGCGCTGGATCGAAACACACGATGAGCCCCAGGGCGTGCTGGCGGTGGCCGGCACCGCCAAGGCCTCGCGGATGAGCCACTGGCCCGAGCAGACAGGGGAATAGGGTGAGCGGCCCGCGCCCGGTAGCGACGTCATGAATGTTTCGTTGCAGCAACTCAAGGTGTTCGTCGCGGTTGCGCGCGAGCGGAGTTTTACGCGCGCGGCGCGTGAGTTCGATCTGACGCAATCGGCAGTGAGCCGCTGTGTGCGCGAGCTCGAAGAAGCCGTGGAACTGAAACTCTTCGACCGTACCACGCGCCAGGTCGAACTGACCCATGCAGGTGCGAGTCTCGAACGAAGGATTGGCCGACTGCTGGATGAAATCGAACTGACGCTGCGTGAAGAACGGGCTGCTTATGACGGCCACACCGGCGTGGTGGTGCTGGCGAGCAATCCCGTGCTGTCGTCGGGTTGGGTGGCGCAGGGGCTTGCACGATGCGCGGCGGCTTTTCCGGAGTTGATCGTCTCCGTCAGGGATCAGCCGCAAGGCGGCGTGCTCGCGAGTGTCGAGCAAGGCGAAGTGGACTTCGGCGTGGTGTCGCTGGCCGAACCGCTCGCCGGCGACCTGTTGCACGCGCAAGTGGTTTTCACGACGCCGCTCCACGCGGTGATGCCGCCCGCGCATCCGCTTGCACGCCATGCCGCCGTTGCATGGAGCGCGTTGCACGAATGGGCGCTCGTCACGCTGAACGCCGACGCGGGCATGCGCCCAGCGCTCGAACTTGCCTTTAACTCGGGCGGAGTGAAGCGCAGGCCGGTGCAGGAGTTCGGGCATGTCGCGGCGGTCCTGCGCATGGTCGAACTGGGGCTCGGCATCGGCGTATTACCTGTCGACGGGCATTGGCCCGAAGTGAGCTCCTCGCTCGTGAGCCGGCCGCTCTCGCCCGCGATGAATCTGACGACGCTCCTCGTGCATCGCCGCAACCGTTCTCTCAGACCCAACGCCGCGGCCGCCTGGGCACAGTTCTCCACGCCGGCCGGCGCGATTTCGAATGCCGCCGACGTGTCGCCGTGCGCTTCGCAAGCGCGACCGGGGTCGAGTGTTGCACGCGACGGCGCCGTGCTCCACGAGCCCTAGCCACGCTACTCGTTGCGAGCCGGTTCGCAAATATTCAGCCCATTCACTATCGTAGCCAGCATTTCAGGCAAGGAGCTTCATGATGGAAACTGAAACCGACCTCAGGCGCCATGATCTGCTGATCGACGGCAAGCGCTTGCCACCCGGCACCGGCGAGTATTCCGTCGACATCGACCCCGCCACCGAAGAGCCGATCGCGCTGGTAGCGCAAGGCAGCGCCGCCGACGTGGACGCGGCCGTGCACGCGGCACGTGCCGCACTGAAAGTGTGGAACGCGATACGGAGCGCCGAGCGCGGCCGCATTCTGATGCGTCTTGCCGGCCTGATGCGCGCGAATCTCGAGGAACTCGCCGCGCTCGAAAGCCTCGATGCCGGCAAGCCGATCGCCGCGGTGATGCGTCAGGACATTCCGGCCGCGATCGATACGCTCGAATACTACGCAGGCTGGTGCGACAAGATCAACGGCCAGGTCGTGCCGGTGCGGCCCGATGCATTGACGTACACATTGCGTGAACCGGTCGGTGTGGTCGCCGCGATCGTGCCGTGGAATTTCCCGCTGATGATCGGCATGTGGAAGATCGCGCCGGCGCTCGCGTGCGGGTGCACGCTGATCGTCAAGCCCGCGGAGATCACGCCGCTGAGCGCGCTGCGCATCGGCGAACTCGCACTCGAAGCGGGCGTACCGCCGGGCGTGCTGAATATCGTCACGGGCAAGGGACGCGTGGTCGGCGACGCGCTGGTCGCGCATCCCGGCGTCGACAAGGTGACGTTCACGGGCTCGCCTTCCGTGGGGCGCGGCATTCTGCAAGGCGCGGCCGGCAATTTCAAGCGCGTCACGCTGGAACTCGGCGGCAAATCGGCCAACCTGATTTTCCCGGATGCCAATCTCGACAACGCGGTGCGCGCGGCGGCGGCGGGCATCTTCTTCAATACCGGCCAGGTGTGTTCGGCCGGCTCGCGCATTCTCGCCCATCGCGATGTGTACGACGAAGTAGTCGAGCGCCTCGCCGCCCGAGCCAGGTCGATCAAGGTCGGCGATCCGTCGTCACGCGAAACGTCGATGGGGCCGCTCATCTCCGCGGCGCAGATGAAAACGGTGCTGGGCTATGTCGAAACGGGGCGCGCCGAAGGGGCGTCGCTCGTGACCGGCGGCGCGCGGGTGGGCGAGCGCGGCTTCTTTGTCGAGCCGACTGTCTTTGCCGACGTCGAGCATGAAATGCGCATTTCGCAGGAGGAAATCTTCGGTCCGGTGGTGAGCGTGATCCGCTTCGACGACGAAGCCGACGCGATACGGATTGCTAACGGTACGTTATATAGCCTCGCCGCGGGCGTGTGGAGCGCGGATATCGGCCGCGTACACCGGGTGGCACGGGATCTGAGGGCGGGGACCGTGTGGATCAATACCTATGGCTACACCGATGTGCGCCTGCCGTGGGGCGGATCCGGCGACTCGGGGTTCGGCCGCGAACACGGTGACGTCGCGATTGAGAATTTCACCGAACCCAAGGCGGTGTGGCTCGCTATCGACCAGTAGCGGCGAATAAAAGAGGATCGAATGCGCGTGTGGCATTCGATCCTCTTTTTGCTTGCGGACGCTTGGCGATAAACGTCTTGTGATTCCGCATTCGGGGATCTCAATTCCCCTGCAACGCCATCCGTTCGCGCAGTTTGACGAGTGCCAGCACGACATCGATAGTGGGCGTGGGCTCGGCAACGAGGCGTCCCATTTCCTGCACGACGGTCAACAGCGGATCGATCTCCATCGGCCGGCGGTTCTCCAGATCCACCAGCGTCGAGGTCTTGTGCGCGCCGACCGCGCCCGCGCCATCAATGCGCTTTTCCACATCCACGCGAAAGTGCACGCCGAATTGATCTGCAATGCGTTTGGCCTCCAGCATCATCGTGCGCGATACGGCGCGTGTGCCGGGGTCGCTGGTGAGCACGTCGAGCGTGGCGTGCGTCAAGGCGCTGATCGGGTTGAAGCACAGGTTGCCCCATAGCTTGAGCCAGATTTCATCGCGGATATTGTCGCGGATCGGCGCTTCGAAACCGGCCGCCTGCATGATCTCGTGCAATTGCTGAATGCGCGGCGTGCGCTCTCCGCTCGGCTCGCCAATCGGGAATTTCTTGCCATACACATGCTTGATGACGCCGGGTTCGACGATTTCGGCGGCGGGATAGAGCACGCAGCCGATCGCCCGTTCGGGGCCGAGCTTCGTCCATTGAGCGCCGTCCGGGTCGACACTGGCGAGGCGCGTGCCCGCGAACCTGCCGCCGTGCTGATAGAAATACCAATACGGAATGCCGTTGACGCCCGTGACGATCGCCGTATGTTTGCCGAGCAATGGCTGCATGGCGTCGACTACGCCGGGCAGCGAGTGCGCTTTCAATGTGACGATCACGAAGTCCTGCACGCCGAGCTCGCTCGGGTCGGACGTGCAGCGTACCGGCGCGCTGTACGTCTCGCCGTCCATGATCAGACGCGCGCCGTGTTCGCGCATGGCCGCGAGATGCGCGCCGCGTGCGACGAAACTCACATCCGCGCCGGCGCGTGCGAGCTGCACCCCCATCAAGCCGCCGATCGCTCCCGCTCCGAAGATACAGATCTTCATGATGCCGCTCCTCTGACGATGAATAGTCGCTTGCCCGGTGCCGTATATCGCCGCGCACGGTCTCTGGGTCATTGGTCGAGGATAAGGGCGCGAGACGATTGCAGATAGTTAAAGTTTCTCAGTCAGTCCATTAGGGATAGGTTATGCACGGCGAGAGGCTGGACTGTTTTTAGAAGTTTCAAAAACCGATCCAAAAACTAGGCTCGGAAGCTGACAAATGCAGTGTCTGATTCGGAAATTTCCCGTTTTTGGGCAATCCTGATGGGCGCAGAATGCGATCTCTTTGAAACGTGATGCATTCGGTTGGCATTGCAAACGGACTGTATTGAGAGTGATGCCATGTGGCCGAGGATCGTTTTGGACTATTCCGTCATGTTTGCGCATATGGCGCCGGTGAACCGCTTACTCAGCGTCGAAGCCGGCGTTCAGCGCCGCAGCGCTGCCGGGTGCTAAGGCAAGCGCCATGCGAACGGCAATTCGTCAACCCGCCGGCCGGAATTTCGCGGACGTGGACAGCATGCTGGCTCGTCTGCTCGACGTGATGCTCATCGCGTTGGGCGCGGCGCTGGCCTCGTTCGCGCTTACGCCCCACGCAGGGCTGTCGATTTTCGAGGGCGCTTTCGTCGCGTTCGACATGGCCTTCGCCATTTTGCTGCTGCCGTGGTTCGGCGTGTACGACTCATGGCGTGGCCGCTCGAAATGGCGTTTGGCTACCAACATCGTATTCGGCTGGATCGCGGTGCAGATTTGCGGTCTTGCCATGTTGTTCCTGCTTCACCGTGCCGCGTCGGTGTCCCGCCTGTGGTGCGTGAGTTGGACCGCGATCACGGCGGTCGGGCTGGTCGCTTCGCGGCTTCTGGTGCACGCGGTTCTCGGCCGCCTGAGGCGTGCGGGCGGGAATCTGCGGTTGGTGGCGGTGGTGGGTGCCGGCGCGCATCGCGACCGGGTAATCGCCAATATCGTGCGCTCGCCGGACGCGGGCTTCCGGGCGGTTGCGACTTTCAATACGCGGCAGGCGCGTGAGTGCGATTTTCCCGGCTTGCCGTCGTTCGGGCGTCTGCGGGAATTCGCGGAGTGGGTGCGCCGCGAACAGATCGAAGAGGTCTGGCTCGCGTTGCCGATGTCAGAAGAGGACACCGTATTGCGGATCCTCGACGAATTCAGCGGCGACCTCGTGAATTTGCGCTTCATTCCCGACGTGCGCAGCCTCGCGATGTTCGATCGCAACGTGATCGATCTGGTCGGTGCGCCGGCCATCAATCTGATGGCTTCGCCAATGACACCGTATGCCCTGATCCAGAAGGCGCTTTTTGACCGGCTGTTTGCGGCTGCGGCATTGCTTGCGCTGACGCCCGTGATGCTTTCGATTGCGGTTGCCGTCAAGGTGACTTCGAAGGGGCCGGTGCTGTTTACCCAGCGGCGCAAGGGCGCGGACGGGCGCGTCTTTCGCATTTACAAGTTTCGTTCGATGCGCGAGCACGCGTCGCGGCCCGGTGTGGTTCGCCAGGCCACGCGAGGCGATCCGCGTGTCACGCGCGTGGGAGCGTTCCTGCGTCGTACGAGCCTCGATGAGTTGCCGCAGTTTCTGAATGTGCTGCGCGGAGAAATGTCGGTAGTGGGACCACGGCCGCACGCGATCGAACACGACGACCAGTACCGGAGCATCGTCGACGGGTATATCCATCGCTACCGGATCAAACCCGGCATTACAGGATGGGCGCAGGTGAATGGCTTTCGCGGTGAGACGGACCGGATCGAAAAGATGCAGGCGCGCGTGGAGCACGATCTGTACTACTTGCGCAACTGGTCGTTTGGATTGGATATGCGCATCGTTTTTGCAACGGTGGTGAGGGGGTTGCGGCATCGGAATGCGTATTGAAATGCGACGTCATGACTTTCCTTCAATCAGGCTGAATATGAAGTACTGCTGATTGGAAGAGACGGCGCATAGCCCAGTGGAACATGAATCAGATCTGCCCAATAGCGGGCAGCGAGAACGTCGCTTCGGCGCGTTTTCTTGAATAGGTTGAGTGCGATGTTAGCGGTATTTTTGACCCGGCCGGCGTTCAGGCTCGGGGCGTTGATGACGGCGGTAGCGCTGTTGAGCAGTGCATGTGCGGTGGCGCCCGGTATGCGAATGGAAACATCTCGTGTGCAGGACATGTCGGGTGCGTCCGGTGTGCCGGGCGTTGCCGGAGAAGCGGGAGAAAGCGCAGTAAGCGAAAAGGCCGATGCAACGGCGGGCACGCCGGACATCGCTATTACCGAGGTTGACGCGGCGTTGCTTTCGCAATTGGCTCAAAGCCGGAAACAGCAGCAGCTCGAACTGTCGCAACTGCTTTCCGGAGAACCGCAGGCTTACACGGTTGGACCCGGCGACGTGCTGCAGATTGTCGTTTGGGATCATCCGGAATTCGCGGCCGCGCTCGGTTCCGCGCAGACCCAATCGTCTTCGCGGCCGGGTGATCCGCTGGCCGGATTCATCGTCGATCAGAACGGCAGCCTGACATTTCCGTATGCGGGCACGCTGCACGTGGCGGGTCTGCGCACGGAAGAGATACAGCAGCGCCTGAGCAGCGCGCTCGCGAGGTACTTCGTCAAGCCGCAGGTGACCGTGCGCATGGCGTCTTATCGGGCGCACCAGGTGTATGTCGATGGAGAAGTGCATAGCCCCGGCGCATTGGCGGTCAACGACGTGCCCATGACGCTTTACGAAGCAGTCGGCCGCGCCGGCGGATTCAGCGAAACCGCCGACCAGAGCGACCTGGTTCTGGTGCGCGGCGACCGCTCTTATCGCGTGAACCTGACGCAGATGCTCGCACAGGGACTGAGCCCGTCGCGCCTCTATCTGAAACCCGGTGATCTGCTGCGTGTCGTCTCGCGAGACGAAAACGACGCATACGTGATGGGGGAAGTGAACAGGCCTGTCGCCGCAATTCCGCGCCGCACCGGACGCATGACGCTGGCCGACGCACTTGCGCAGGCCGGCAGCGTAAATGCGTCGACTTCCGACGCAGCCCAGATGTTCGTGATCCGCGGCTCGCTGACGGGATCGCCGCAAGTGTTCCACCTCGACGGCCATTCTCCGGTCGCGATGCTGCTCGCCAAGGATTTCGAATTGCAACCGAAGGACGTGGTGTATGTGGACGGCAGCGGCCTCGTTCGCTTCAATCGCGTGCTGAGTCTGCTGATGCCGTTGATCAGCACGGGGCTGACTGCGGGGGTGATTGCGAAATGACCCGCATTTTGATGGTGTGTGAGGGGAATGTTTGCCGCAGTCCGGTGGCACGGGCACTTCTCGAACGGGCTTTGCCGCGTGTCTCCGTGAGTTCCGCAGGTACGCGTGCGCTTGTTGGCAGGCATGCGGATCCGCTGGCGGTTCAGGTTGCGCTGGAGCATGGGGTGGATATTAGTGGTCATGTGGCGGCGGCGCTAAGCGATGAACACGTGCGCTCGGCAGATGTCGTGTTGACTATGACGGGCACTCAGCGCGCGTTGATTCTCGATCGATTCCCATCCGCCAGGGGAAAGGTTTTCCGGCTGGGCGAACACGAGCAGCTCGACATTGTGGATCCGTATCAGCGGCATCGTGTCATTTTTGAACTGGCCTTCGCGCAAATCGAGCACAGCGTTTTGAAATGGTGCGAAGACATTGCCAGGCTGATGCATTGAATCATGAAATTACTTGATCAGGAACGCTCGGGCGAAGCGCCAGGCGAAAAGGAAATCACGCTGTCCGACGTCATTGCATTGCTGGGCGAGAATCGGCTTCTGATTGTGTTGACCACTGCGGCAATGCTGTTTCTCGGCGTTGCCTATGCATTCGTCGCCACGCCATTGTACAAAGCCGATGTGATGATTCAGGTCGACAGCGATCCCGGCAACCAGACCCTCAACGACAAGCTCGGCGATCTTGCGTCGTTGTTCCAGAGCAAGGCGTCGACCGACGCTGAAATCGAGCTGATCCGTTCGCGGATGGTGGTCGAAGAAACCGTCCGGAGTTTGCATCTCGACATAAAGGCAACGCCACGCCGGTTTCCGCTAATTGGTGCGCTGATCGCACGGTATATGTCCGCAGGCGCTCCCGCGAATCCCGTCTTGGGGATGAGTCGTTTCGCGTGGGGCGGCGAGAGTCTGGAGGTCACGCAATTCGACGTCCCCGTCACGCTTTACGATCAGTCTTTCAAATTGACGGTGGGGCTGAACCAGACGTTCGAACTCCGCGATTCCGATGGCCGAGCGGTGTTGCACGGCGATGTCGGCGTCGCGGCGCAGGGCATGACGCGGTATGGGCTGGTGCAACTGAAGGTGAACCGCATGGTTGCGCGCGCCGGTACGTCGTTCAATTTGGCGAGGGCTTCGACGCAACTCACCGCAGCGGACCTGCGAAGTGCGCTCGACATCAGCGAGAAGGCAAAACAGTCAGGCATTATCGCGATCTCTCTTGAAGGCGCGGACGCTGCGAAGACCGCTGCGACCGTCAACCGTGTTGCGAGTATTTACGTTCAGCGAAATGTGGACAGAAAGTCTGCGCAGGCACAGCAGATGTTGCAGTTCCTCGGCGAACAGCTTCCCCAGTTGCGCGGGGATCTGGACGAAGCCGAGGCGAAATATAACGCGTTCCGTACCGAGAACGGCACTGTCGATCTGGAGGCCGAAGGCAGACTCCTTCTGCAGTCGATCGTCGATAGCCAGACCAGGTTGGTCGAACTGCAGCAACAACGTTCCGCGCTTGCGCAGCGGTACACGACGCAACACCCATCAGTGCAGGCCATCGACGCCCAGATCGCGGATCTGAAAAAACGCCAGGGTGCGTTCAATGAAAAAGTCGCAGCATTGCCGAACGTGCAGCAACAGGCACTCCGTCTCATGCGCGACGTGCGCGTCAATACAGACCTGTACACGAAGCTGCTGGATAGCACGCAGCAATTGCACGTGTTGAAGGCGGGTCAACTGGGTAACGTTCGCACCGTCGACTATGCGGAGGTGGCCGAAAGATCCGTCAAGCCGAAGAAAACCCTGGTGATTGTGTTGTCGGGCGTTATCGGTTTACTGCTCGGATGCTCTATAGCATTTGTGCGCAGCACGCTGAATCGAGGCTTGGAGACCCCTTCGGAGATAGAAGGCGCGGTGGGTGTGCCGGTGTACGCGATCGTCTCGAAGAGCACGCGGCAGCGGGCGCTGCAGCAGGCGGCGCGTGGCAGCGCTCCTGGATTGAACGTGCTTGCGGCGGTTCAGCCCGACGATATCGCGGTCGAGGGCATCCGCAGTTTGAGAACGGCATTGCAATTCGGCTTGCTCAAATCGCGCAACAACATCGTGATGTTGACGGGACCGCGGCCAGGCGTCGGCAAGTCGTTTCTCTCGGTGAACCTGTCGGCGGTGTTATCGGCAGGCGGCAGGAGCGTGCTGTTGATCGACTCGGACATGCGTCGGGGCAACGTGCACAGATACTTCTCGCTTCCCAGTAAGCCGGGCCTGTCCGATGTGATCGGCGGAGTCGAGCCCTCCAGCGCCGTCCACCGCCAGGTTCTGCCGAACCTCGACGTACTGATGAGCGGCAGTGTCGCCTCAAGTCCGGCTGAAATGCTGATGAGCGATTCCTTCGGCAGATTGCTCACTCAGTTCAGCAAGCAGTACGACGTGGTGATCGTGGATTCGCCGCCTGTGCTGGCCGTGACCGACCCGGTGCTGGTCGGTAAACACGCCGGCCTGACATTGCTCGTCGTCCGTCACGGACGTCACTCGGCCGCCGAGCTTCAGGAAAGTGCCCGTCAGCTGAGTAGTGCCGGTCGTGCGGTCGATGGCGTCCTGTTGAACGACGTACCCCTGCGAGCCAGCACATACGGCGCGTTCTCCGAGTATGGGGCGCAGAAGGCCAGGTAATGGATTTCAACAAAAGGGATTTCAACAAACGAGCCGGGACCGGTGCTGTGCTTCCGCGACGATCGCATTGCGTCATTTCACGGCACGCGTTCAGTGCACGGCTCGCCTATGAACAAACTGATTTCACGCCCCTTCCGAAGAAATCTTCGATGCAGGTGTGGTGAAACTCGTCGTTCATATGGCGTTGGCGATGCCTGCTCTCGCATTGCCAGTGCGTTATTTGCAAAACGTTTCGGTCCGGCTCTAACGGTCTGAGCGAACACAATCTGCTTACGGATATAGGAAAGAAATGGATTTTGAAACTGTTTCGGTGGTTGGCCTCGGCTACATTGGACTTCCAACAGCGGCCGCATTTGCGGCACGCCGCAAGCGTGTCATCGGCGTGGACGTCAGCCAGCATGCGGTCGACACGATCAACCGCGGCGCCATTCACATTGTTGAGCCGGAGCTCGACATGCTGGTGCACGCGGCCGTAACGCAAGGCTATCTGCGCGCAACGATCACGCCCGAGCCGGCAGATGCGTTTCTGATTGCGGTGCCGACACCTTTCTCGGACGGCTACAAGCCGGACCTCCGTTTCATCGAGGCCGCGAGCCAGGCGATTGCACCGGTGCTCAAGAAAGGCGATCTGGTGGTGCTCGAATCGACTTCGCCGGTCGGCACGACCGAACAGATGGCAGCGTGGATGGCGCAATTGCGTCCCGATCTCACTTTCCCGCAACAGGCAGGCGAACAATCGGATATCCGCATCGCGCATTGTCCGGAGCGCGTGCTGCCTGGTCACGTGATTCGCGAACTGGTTGAGAACGACCGCGTAATCGGCGGCATGACGCCCCGGTGCAGCGAATTGGCGCGCGAACTCTATCAAAGCTTTGTGCGCGGCGAATGCATCCTGACGGATGCCCGGACAGCCGAGATGTGCAAGCTCACCGAAAATTCATTCCGCGACGTCAACATCGCGTTTGCCAACGAACTCTCGATCATCTGCGACAAGCTGGATATCAACGTGTGGGAGTTGATCCGCCTTGCAAACCGGCATCCGCGCGTGAGCATCCTGCAGCCGGGGCCCGGCGTGGGCGGTCATTGCATCGCCGTGGACCCCTGGTTCATCGTGGATTCCGCACCGGAGCAGGCGCGCCTGATTCGTACCGCGCGAACGGTCAACGACTCAAAGCCGGGCTATGTGATCGACCGCGTGGAACGCGCGGCGCGGCGCTTCAAGGATCCGGTGATTGCGTGCCTCGGGCTGGCTTTCAAAGCGGATATCGACGACCTGCGCGAAAGTCCGGCGGTCGAAATCGCCGACGAACTCGCGGAGCGATTCGCGGGCCAGGTGGTGGTCGTCGAACCCAATGTCAGAACGCTGCCCGCAGCGCTCGACGGAAAGGTCCGGCTCTGCGAATTGAACGAAGCGCTGCTGGAGGCGGACATTATCGTCATTCTGGTCGACCACGCGCAGTTCCGGCGGGTGGATCCGGTTCGATTCCAGGCGAAGGTGGTGATCGATACGCGTGGCGTTCTGGCGCATGCGTAAGCCGACATGTTCTTCAATGCCCGCACGCAGAGGCATCGCGTGAGCGATCAATATGCAATGCGCGCGGTGCCGGCAGTGAAAGCGCCGCGCATCCGCACGAACTTCCTCGCCATGATGGTATGGCAGGTCGGCAACTACCTCGTGCCGCTGGCGACGTTTCCATATCTGACGCGTGTGCTCGGCGCGGCGAATTTCGGCGTGCTCGGGTATGCGATGGCGATCGCCACGTACGGAATGCTGGTGACGGAGTGGGGTTTTTTTCTCAGCGGCCCCAAGGCGGTAGTTGATCGCCGAGAGCGGCCGGAAGCGCTTAACGAACTCGTCTGGTCGACGATGATCGCGAAGGGATGCCTATGCGCACTCTCGTTTGCGGTGCTGCTGACCGTCGTGCACTTTGATCGCAAGCTGGCTTCGGTCTTTCCCGTGGTACTCGCGGCATGGCCGATGGCGATCGGCAACGTCTTTACGTTGAACTGGCTATTGCAAGGATTGGAGCGCTTTCCGGTGTTTGCGACGGTGGCGTTGGCGGGCCGCTTTGCGGCGTTGCCGCTGACGTTCATCTTCGTTCGCGATAGTGGCGACGTTGCTTTCGCGGCGGGGATCCAGGGAGGAGCGGCGGTTCTGACCGGTCTGTTCTCTCTGGTCGCCGCACGGCGTCTGGGTGTGCTGCGCCTTCCCTCGGCCTCGGCACGTTCGGTTTGCCAGCGCGTTCGGGAAAGCGCCGACATGTTCATTTCGTCGGCGTCCGTGAGTCTTTTCGGCATCACGAACGCCGTCATTCTCGCCTCAATGGCGACGCCGTATCAGGTGGGCATCTATACGGCCGCCGACAAGCTGAAAACCGTGGCCAACATGGTGCCGGCCCAGATCAATACGGTTTGCTACCCGCGTATCGCGTCGTTATTCAAGGCGCAGCCCCGCTCGGCTGCGCGGCTTACGGTTATCGGCGCACTTGCCACTATGGCGACGACACTTGCCGGCCTGGCTGTCGTCGCCTGTGCGTCGGCGCCCCTTACCGCATTGATATTGGGTGCGGGCTACGCCGGTTCGGCGTCGCTGCTGAAGCTGCTTTGCGGGGCAACGGTATTCGGCAATCTGGCTTATTTCCTCGGATTGCAGGTGCTGGTGCCATTCGGGAGAGCTCGTACCCGCTCGTTGTTGATGCTGGCCGCCGGCGCGCTAAACGTTGGCCTGGCGCTCGTTCTGACGCCGCGTTTCGGCGCCGAGGGCGCGGCGATGTCGGTGCTCGCCGCGGAGGCAGCGTTGCTTGCCGTGTTTGTGGCGATGATCCTGAGCAGACCATCGCTGCGCCACCACTTTACCCAACTGTTGATTCGATGATGCAAAGCCTGGTACCCGTTCACGTCATATCCCTGTCCCGTTCTGGCCGTCGCGACGCGATCGCCAGGTTCCTGACCGATCATGGCGCCGCATTTCGAATGGAGGACGCAGTGGACGGCCGCTCGCTTGCGCAAAGCGAACTGGATGCCGTCTATGACGATGCGGCGGCTCGCCGTCGTTACGGACGTTCGATGACCCGTGCAGAGGTGGCATGCTTCATGAGCCATCGTTCGGTGTGGCGCAAGATCGTCGAGACAGGGCGCGCTGCGGTGGTCCTCGAAGACGACGCGATGCTCGAACCGGCTTTCTTTGAACGCGTGTTGCGTGCGAACGAGTCCGAGTTGTCTGCCGTTGCCGACATTGTTCTCCTGGGACGTTCCAAATTACGCCGCACCGCGTCAGCATGGACCTACTTCAATGAGCCGCTCAGACATGTCATCGGGGTTGGTGGGCTGCGTATCGGCGTTCCGTTCAAACAGTGGACATCGGGATCCGTAGGCTACTGGATCTCCGCACACGCCGCCTGTGCGGCTCTCGCATACTCGGAAGGACCGCTCGGCGCCTTGCTCGACGACTGGCCGTGGCATCGCGACGAGGGCGGTGCTCGCGTAGTCGAATTGCGTCCGTATGCGGTGTGGGAAGACTTTGACCGATTGCCCAGCAGTATCGAGCAGGAGCGTAGAGCTAGCATACGTTCACGCTCGTCCTGGCATGACGTGGCGCTTTGGCCGCTACGTCTTGCGCGCACCGCGGCTCGCTGGAGTGTGGTTGCATTGCAGCGGCTCTCGTCGGCAAACGCAGCGGCAAGCGTGCGTCATGATTAACGCCGTATTCCCTCCGCATAGGCAAAGCGGACCGACGGTGCTGAAGCCGACACGTCGGCTCCCAGGATCGTTGATATGGATAGTGTTCGCCGGCGGTCTCGCACTGTCGCCGTTCGCGGACTACCTGTCAGTTCGGGCAGCGCATGGAATCGCGACGGCGGGCAGCGACGCGCGTTTCTCGCTGATGGTGCGAGGGAGCATGGTGAGCGGTCTGCTGCTGATTCTGCTGGCAAGCGGCCGGATGAAGCTCTCGAGTTGGCGCACGGCCCTCCTGGCGCTGCTGGCTATCGTGGCATCGGCCGGGACATGCGCATTCGGGGATATGTCGAGCGCCGAGTTTATCCAGCAGACGGTTTTCATTCTCAAGTCGTTCTCCTTTTTCGTTTGCCTTGCGGCCATCTCGGGAATGAGCGACAGGCTGCTCGATAAGCTGGAACCGGTCATGCGCTTGACGTTGCTTGCCTACGCGTTGGCGATCGTGGCAGGTGCGGTGTTCTCGATTGGTATGTTTCGCAGTTATTGGGCCGAAACGCAGATCCGCTCCGGCTACAAGGGAATTGTGTACGCGCAGAACGAAGCATCCGCGCTGATGATCGTGGGCCTGGGCTACAGCTTGCTGAGAGTTTTGAAGTCGGGCTGGTCGGCGTGGAATGGCGCGCTGGTGGGCAGTATCGTGCTGGCTTCCTGCCTCGTGGGTACCAAAGCAGCGATGGCCGGAGCGGTTGCCATGACGTGTTCGTATTTCTACTGCCGACATAAGGTGCCGCAGGCGACGGTCCGCGCATTGACGCTCGTTGCGGCATTGGCTGGCGTTGCAGTGATTGTCTACCTGTCGCTGCCGGGCGTGCGAAACGCGGTCGATCTCAGTCTGCAATATTTCATGTATCAGCATGACCACGTGGGCGACGGCGGGCTGCTCACCACGGTTTTGTCCGGGCGTGACGTCAAGTTTTCAAACGTATGGGACGAAGTGGCAAAGCAATCCTATGTCCCATTGCTCACGGGCGGTTATCCGGTAGTGCGTTATCTGGTTGAGATTGATGTACCGGATCTGATGTTGGCGATGGGTTTGCCGGTCGGCATTTGCTATTTGTGGGGCGTGGCAAAGGCATTTTTGCATCATGGAAGCGGTGCCGTACCGAGCTTTGGCAAATGGTTTTATGTCGTTCTGATGGCAACGGCATGCACCGCCGGGCATGTGCTGGTGTCAGCAATCGTCAGCCCATATCTGGCGATGATCGCTGTGCTCGTCGAGCGTGCTACGGCATCGCCGCCCTTTAACGAAAAGGCGGAGCGATGAGTAAACACCAGAACGATAACCCGCGCGTGCCTCATGAAGCAGCGCCGCTACGCGTGCTGCACGTGGGACCAGGACAAGGTCAGCGCGGCGGCATTGCATCTGTTCTCGCTGAACTGAGTGCGCAACGGGCGCGGTTTCGGGATGCGGGCGTTGTTGTGGCCATCTTCGAAACACATGGCTTCCAGAGCATGAGATCGCTACTGTGCTTTCCACTGGTCGATATTCCGCGCTTTCTATTTGCGGTGCTCAAAGGCGTTGATCTGATTCATTTCCATGTGTCGGTCCGCGGTTCTTTCTACCGGAAATTCCTGTTGTATCTTCTTGCGCGGCTTTTCGGCAAGAGAACGATTTTTCATCTACATGCGGGTAACTTCCAGGATTTCTGGGCGAGTAATGGACCGACTACTCGCAAAGCGGTGTCGCGCTTCATTCGCGGAGCGGACGCTGTGGTGGCTGTGTCATCGGCAATTGCATCGGAGCTCCAGGGTCATCAAGGCGTTACGCGCAATCTGTATGTGATCGGGAATACGGCTTATAGCGCCGAGTTGGCAGCCGGCGCGGCTTTGCGCGACTCCTCAGGCGGGAAGCGCGTGGACATGACGCCATATGTCGCCTTTGCCGGTAGATTCACGGAAGGCAAGGGGCTCGACGAGTTGCTGAGGGCCGTTGCGGCGCTGAATCGGCGGGGCCTTAAGGTTCAGTTGCGGCTAGCCGGTGCCGGCGATATGGATAGGTGGACTCGCGCAGCGATCGAATACGGCGTGAGCGACCAGGTCCGCTTTGTCGGCTGGCTGCAGGGCGACGCAAAACTCGAGTTCTATCGCGACGCGGCCGTATTCTGCATGCCGAGTCATTTTGAGGCATTCGGCATCTCGACACTTGAGGCGATGTTTATCGGGCGTCCCGTGATTGGCACGCGCGTCGGCGGATTCCTCGACCTGGTCGAGGAGGGCGTGACGGGCTATCTCGTCCGCTGCGGCGACTCGCACGGACTTGCGGAAAGAATCCGGCATCTGGTGGAACGTCCCGAACTTGCCCATGAGATGGGACGGCAAGCGGTATCAAGAGCCTTGAGCCGTTATTCGGTTGACGCGATTGTCAGTCAGTATGCTCGTTGTTATCGGCAAGTGAACGGATCCAGGGGAGCGTGACTTATATGAGGAAGAGATGGACCTATCGATTGGCGCTAATTTGTCTTTTAGGAACCTTAAGTATTGCTCGTGCTCAGGATATCGGGGTCGCCTGGACCGATCCGCAACTGACTGCGTTGGCGAGCACGTATGACAAGGTGTTCTCGACCGCGTGGAGCGGCGGTATTGATGCAGGCATCGGCGTTCAGGCAAATCCCGGCGATATCACCGTGGTCGACGATCCAGTGGTCGCCGGACGGAAGGCTGTACGCGTTCATATGATCCAGTCCGAAGACTTTTCGAAGATCGCGAACGGTGTGCCTCGCGCCGAGTTGATCTTTCCGAAAGCAGTGACTTTTTCGCAAGGCCCCGATTATCTGATCAGATGGAGCACGTTGATACCTGTTGGATTTACGTTCGACACCAAACAGGCGGTGATCATTACTCAGGTACACCAGGGGGATTGGACGGGCGGCCCGACAATCGCGCTCAGTTTGCAAGGTCAGCAGTACGCCGTTTCCGAGCGAGGAGGGGCGAATACCGCGACTGTCTCGGCGGGCAAATGGCTGTGCTGCGCCGACGTTGACAAGGGCAAGTGGGTCGACTGGTCGCTGCGCTATGTTGCCGACGATTCCGGTCACCACGCTTCGACACAGTTGTGGAAGGACGGACGTCTGGTGTTCGCGTCGCAAGGAGTACCGAACGCCTATATAGGCGTACAGGACGCGTATCTGAAAGTGGGGCTGTACAAGTCTGGCTGGAAGAGTTCTGCGTCAGACGTCAGCGCGATCACGTTGTTTTTTGGGCCGGTCTCGGTGTCGAAGAAATAGAGGCTGCATCCTAGACAAGCTATTCACGGTCGGTGTCATGGAACTAACAGAGTGGTGTTATGAAGCGTATTGAAGTATTCGGATGTCCGATGGATGCAGCGACAATGGATGAAACGGTCGCCACGATCATGACTCGCGTCGATGCAGGCCGGTTCACCCAGCATGTCGTGGTCAATGTGGCGAAACTTGTGCACATGCAGGCCGACAAGGAACTGGCAAAGTCGGTGCAGGATTGCGATCTGATCAGTATCGACGGGATGGGTGTGATCTGGGCGGCGCGAATGCTTGGTCATGCGGTGCCCGAACGCGTTGCCGGCGTCGATCTATTCGACCGCTTGCTGGCGGAGGCGGCGAGGCTTGGGCTTCCAGTATATCTGCTTGGCGCGACCGATGAGGTAGTCACACGCGTCGCCACGATATGCACAGCCCGCTATTCCGGTCTGCAAGTCGCCGGATACCACCACGGTTATTTCGGCGATGATCAGCAATCCGTTGTCGACCGGATCCGCGAGTCAGGCGCGCGACTGCTGTTCGTGGCGATTACCTCGCCCACCAAGGAGAATTTTATCAACCGCTGGCAGGCTGCGCTCGGTGTCGATTTCGTAATGGGGGTTGGCGGAACGTTCGATGTCGTGGCCGGTAAAGTCAGCCGCGCCCCTCGCTGGATGCAAAGGTCCGGTCTGGAATGGTTCTTCCGTGTCCTGCAGGAACCACGTCGTATGTGGCGCCGCTATCTGGTCACGAATAGCAAGTTCGCACTAATGCTGGGTAAGGCGCTGATCGTTCAGCGGTAGCCAGAGTAAGGCAGTTGCACGGACTATAAAAAGGGAAGTTTTTCATGCTGTACATTTATCGCATTGCGCATTTGCTTCATCGGTTGCACGTGCCTTTTTTGCCTTGGGCGTTGAAGGTCTTTAACCGTGTGGTCTTTTCCGTATCCTTGCCACCATCGGTAATAGTGGGGCGCAACGTGGTATTCGGCTATCAGGGGCTCGGTATCGTAGTGCACCGGCATGCGGTGCTGGGTAGCGATATCGTCATCGCACCCAACGTGGTAATTGGGGGCCGCGGCCAGCCGGGGGCGCCGATAATCGAAGACAACGTTCTGATCGGCGCGGGCGCATGCATTCTGGGGCCGGTAACGATCGGGCGGAACGTGAAGATCGGTGCGAACGCCGTGGTCACGTTCGACGTGCCGCCGAATGTAACGGTGGCAGGCGTCCCTGCTCGAATCGTCAAGCTGCGGTAGGGCGGTTGAGTGCCTGCTTGGGGATGCTCACCCCCGCCCAACCATCAAAACCCCACCCCAATCGCCGCCAGAAAACCCCCACAGCAGCGATTAAACCACCGCCGCAACCGTGCGCGCGCCAGCCATTTCCCGAGATACATCCCCGCCCGCGAATACAGCGCGATAGCAAACCACTCCAGCACCAGAAAACTGATGCCCAGCACGGCGAATTGCGGCAGCATCGGTTTGGCGATATTGACGAACTGCGGCAGGAACGCGGTGAATACCAGAATCGCCTTCGGATTGCCGGCGGCCACGAGGAATTCCCGCCGGGCGATCCGCGCAAGCGAGACATCGTGCTGCTGGGTCGTATCGAACGTGGGCGCGTCGCTGCGCCACAACTGGATGGCGAGCCAGATCAGATAGGCCGCGCCGGCCAGCTTGATCGCAAGAAAGAACCACTCGGACGCGTGCAGCACAACTGCAAGGCCGGTTGCGGCAAGCACGAGCATCGCGGCGAATGCGACCAGGTGGCCCGTGCCGCCGACGAACGCAATGATGAAACCATGAAGCGCAGCCACATTGATCGACAGCAGATTATTGGGCCCGGGCACGAGATTGATCGCGAAGCAGCAGAGCAGAAAGAACAGCCAGGCGGTGATGAACATGACGGCTCGCGCCGTGAATGGATGTTGGAGATCCATCGCCCGGCAAGACGGCGGCCCGCGCGACATCCTTCAACTCATTGTAGCGAAACCGGTCCTGAGCCACGCGGCCGGCGCCTTCAATTCACTGCTTTGACAAAGCCCGGGTCGCCGATCAGCGCGTCGACGCTCAGCTTGACTGTGTCTTCAATGGCGATGGTGTTATTGGTGAATTTGGGGGATTTCTGTTTGACCGTTTTGGTGGTTGAAAACACAACCTTCTGAGTTGTAGCATCAGTCACCACATAGCGCATTTTCAGCGTCCAGAACGCTGTGGAGCGCGTGTCGTCTACCGTGAATTTTTCAATGCTGCCGCTGAGAATCCGTTTGCCCGTATCGAGATGAAAGCCCGCGATCTTCAGGCTGTTCACAATGCCGTTGCGTACCGTTTCATTGATATCGTCTTTGAGCACGATGCCCGTCATCGCCGTGTTTTCGATGCGGTTCGGCGAGACCTGCCCATTGCGAGCCGGCATGTAGGGGAAGTCACGGGCAGGCGCGACACTGAGCCAGCCAGTTGGGTGCGCCGCGGCGCGCGGCGCGCTATTCAGCCCGAACCACGACCATGAGCAGGCGGACAGCATGAGCGGCAGCGCGATCGTGCTGCATCCCTTGAGCACGGTCGTTGCCAGGGGGGAGTGAGTGGGACTGAGCGATTGCGGCAGAGACGCGCCCCGATGCGGCGACTCAGGCGCTGTGCTGGAAAAAGCGGCGGTCGAAGTCAGAGGAGTTGCCCTTTTAAATTGAGTCATTCCGGGGAATAACCGACATGGTAACAGCGGCCCCGGCCCGCGCGTCTCTTAATGAGGTCGCGGCCCGGATTCACGGAGGTTTCATACGGATGTGCTCATCATAACCAGCAAGCGCTGCAATGGACACTGCGTCGATAGAGGATGGCTGCTACGCATCAAGCCGCGCCGCGCCAGATCGATACGGCAGTCGTTATCTCACGACAATAACCGGCGCGCATGAAAACCGTTCGCGCGGGACACACACGGGGCCTGCTCGAGTGGCCGGGAAAGTATTAAGGATGACATATCAAATGATCGGGCGGTCCTTGCGCGAATGCGAGAGGAGGGACGCGCCCCGCGCCATCAGAAGAACCCGGCTTTCCCCTGCGTCATATCCACCAGCGCTCGCTGAGCCGCATCCACCGCATTGACGGGCAAGCGGATCGTCATCTTCACCAGCATCGCGTAGGCGCTGTCCGCAAGCGTATAGCCTTCGGCATCGATCCATCGGCGCACTTTCGCCTCATCGGCATAGCTCACTTCGACGGTCAGCGAAACCTGAGCGATCCGTTCGACGCGCGGCGCATCCAGCAAAGCCGAAGCGATCGCATCCGTGTACGCGCGAACGAGACCGCCGGCGCCGAGCTTCACGCCGCCGTAGTAGCGCACGACGGCGGCTAGCACGCCGTCCAGGTCGTGATGCCGCAGCACTTCGAGAATCGGCCGGCCGGCGGTGCCGGAGGGCTCGCCGTCGTCGGACATGCCGGACTGGCCGCCCGCCAGCAGCGCCCAGCAGACGTGCGTCGCGGCGGGATGCTCGTCGCGCAGACGCCGCAATTCGGCCATCGCGGCGTCGCGATCGGCGACCGGTATTGCATATGCAATGAATCGGCTCTTGCGAATTTCGAGTTCCGCGCTCAATGGCGCGGGCAGGGTATAAGTGGGCAAGGCGAAGACTTCGGTGAATGAAAAATGCGGGCCGCGTGCGGCGCCGTGCCCGTCATGGTAACGGATCGGCGCCCGCTGATGGCTCTGGCGTGGCGGCGCATGCGTGCCTTGAGCGCCGTGATTCTCGGTGCGATGGCTATTGTCCGCCACGCTTCGATGAAACCGCGCGCATTCGTCTACAATCTTTCGCTGAACGCGCGCGCCCGTCCGCGAAACCCAGCGCGTCATCAAGGAGACAGCATGCTCGATCTACCCACGTTAGGGACTTTCGTTGCCGTTGTACTCGGGCTTTTTCTGATTCCGGGTCCGGCTGTGCTGCTGGTTTTAACGCGTACGGTGCATGGCGGCCGTAAGGCCGGCATTCTCACGGGGCTCGGTATCGCAGTGGGTGATTTCATTCATACACTGGGCGCATCGGTCGGCCTCTCGGCGCTGCTGATGACTTCCGCGCTGGCCTTCAACGCGGTGAAGTTCGTCGGCGCGGCCTACCTCGTCTATCTGGGCATTCGCGCGTTGCGCGAGAAGCCGGCGAGCGCGCACATGCCGGCCGTGGCGCCGGTATCGGCCGCGAAGGCTTTCTTTCAGGCCATTCCCGCCGAAGTGCTGAACCCGAAGACTGCGCTGTTTTTTCTCGCGTTCCTGCCGCAGTTCGTTCATCCCGAACACGGTTCCACGTTCTTGCAGTTCACCACGCTCGGGCTGATCTTTGTGGGCATGAGTGCGCTTTATACGACGCTGATCGTGCTGACCATTCGCCCGCTGGGTAAACTCGTCAAGCGTTTGACATGGCTGACGCGCTGGCAGAACAGGATCATCGGCGTGCTGTTCATTTCGCTCGGCCTGCGTGTAGCGACGCAAACGCGTTGAGCGATCCGCGCACGTTTCTCTCTGTCACAGCGCAAGTAGCGCGAGCGTGCTCCGGTTAGATATTGCGGCGCTGCCTTCTGAGACGGCCTTCGCGCGCATATTCCATCTGGCTTTCGGTGCGCACCGCGAGCCTTTCCTGTTGGGCGCGGCTCATTTGCCGCGTATCGTCGATGTCACCGACACGCAGCACTTCCTGGGCGATCCTGATGCGCAGCGTCATCAGCGGTTCGCCGCGTTCAACCAGCGTGCGGTCCGCCGCGCGCGCCTGCTGGACGCCGCAGTCGATCAGGTTGCGCAGTTCCAGCAACGTGAGCCGCTGCCGCTGGATTTCGAGGATGAGCCGCTGAATGGCCTGCTCGTCGCGGGTGCGCCACCAGGCGCGCAGTTCGGCGAGCGTGGGAGGTTCGAAGGGTGGAAGGCGCATTGCTCAGACGAAAAGTACTGTATATATGTACAGTATATCCCGTCTTTTTACGGAACCGCCTGGAGCGCGTTCGCGGGCTCACCACCTGCGCCGGAGTCGGTCCGATTGGCTCAGCACAGCGCGAGCATGATGGACGTCGAAACCACGATGATGAAAAGACACGTGGCGGTGAGAATGTCGTAGGGATAGCGCATGATGTGTGACCATCTGACGTGGCGGAGCGAAGAGCCATCATAGGGACAAGCGCATCACGCGACTGTTAAGCTTTGCAAGACGCAGCGCATTGGCGGTCGCCATGTGCCTGCATACGACTGGAGAGGCAAACATGAGCGACGCCGCGGCCTGCGCAAGCACAGGTGTGCCGGAAATCGAATTCTGGTTCGACTTCGGCAGCAACTACAGCTACCTCAGCGTCATGCGTATAGAAGCTCTGGCTGCACAGCGAGGCGTGCGGATTCGCTGGCGTCCGTTCTTGCTGGGACCTGTTTTTCGCGGGCTCGGTTTCGACAATTCGCCGTTCGTGCTGCAGAAGGAGAAGGGCGCGTATGTGTGGAAGGACATGGAGCGGCAATGCCGCAAATATGGCATTGCGCTGAAGCGTCCCACCACGTTTCCACGTGCCGCGCTTCTCGCCACGCGCGTGGCGTTGCTCGGCGCGGATCGCGAATGGATGGCGGCCTATTGCCGCGCGATCATGCAACTGAACTTCGCGCATGACCGCGATATCGGTTCGCTGGAGGTGGTGAGCGAGGCGCTCGGCGAATTGGGTTTGCCCGCGCAGCAGATCATCACCGAGGCGCAAAGCGACGCGAACAAACTGCGCTTGCGTGAACAGACCGCGGCGGCTGCGAGCCGGGGCATTTTCGGCGCACCGACATTTTTCGTGGGCGATGAAATGTTCTGGGGCAACGACCGGCTGGACGATGCATTGGACTACTGTGTATCGATTGCGACAGGCGCCTAGCGCGATCAAATGCGCCGCATGCAACCGGGGCGCTTTCTTTCGTGTTGCTACTCGTCGCTCTGCTGGCAGAAGCGCCGGCCCGGAACATGCGAGACGACAGCCTGAGCGATTTCAAGCGGCGTGCTTTCGGCGGGAACCACGCGGCGACTCGATTCGGGCGTGTGCTTCATGGTCCACTCGACGAGCCGGTACGAACGTCCCCAAGGATGCTGCAGCGGGTCCGAGATCTTGCATGAGTGGATCTGCCGGACCCATTCGTTGTCGGGCATGGCGCGCAGATGCTTGAATACCGTCTCTTCATCCATGATTTGACTCCTTCTTCGCGGGCCTGCAGCCCGTCTTCTGGCGCGTCGTCGACACCCCGGAGAAAAAGCGCCGCCGATGTTCTGGCGGCTTCAACAGGGGATGTTGTGCCTCATGGTTACAGCAAAGAATTAAGCGAGACTTAAGATCGCGCAAAAGCGTAGGCGGCGCGCACCCTCAAGCCCTCGCGAAATTGGCCGTTATCAGAGTGGTTGGGGCCGCCAACCCCGCTCGGCCTTCGGGCTGCACCTCATAACGTGACGAATCTCGCCCAAACGCCGCTTGCCGAGCGTCTTCGCTCGCTTGTCGATACCGTGCAGCACAACGAGCGCACGCTACGCCGCTTCCAGAGCGTGGAGTTGCGTCTGATCGGCGCGCAGGATTTCGCTTCCTTTCTCGACACGCTATTCGGCCAGCTGCCGCGGGAATTCTCGCTGGCGGGCGTGACGCTCTGGCTCGACGACCGCGCGCCGATGCTGCGCGAACTGCTCGAACCGGTCGCCTTGCGCGCACTCGATCAGCCCCGCTTGCGAACCTCGCGCGAAGGCGGCCTTGCGGCACAAGGTCTGTGCGAAGATGGCCGGCCGTGGCTCGGCACGCCGCGCGAACTGGACGACACCGTGCGGCGCGCTTTCTTCGGCGACGCCGAACAGGTGCCGGCCAGTGCGATCCTGCTGCCGCTTGCCTCGGGAGATACGGTCGGCGGTTATCTCTGGCTCGGCAGTGACGACGCGGCGCGGTTCGCTCAAGGCATGGCCACCGACATACTGGAGCGCTTCGCGAGCATCGTGACAGCGAGCCTCGACAATGTCGCGCATCGCGAGCGGCTCAAGCAACTGGGCATGACCGATTCGTTGACGGGCCTCGCCAATCGCCGCTATTTCGACGAGCGGCTGCGCGAGGAAGTCATGCGCGCCGTCCGCTATCGGATGCCGGTGGCGTGTCTTTTCATCGATATCGACAGCTTCAAGCGGATCAACGACACCTACGGCCATCAGACCGGCGACCGCGCGCTGGCGGCGGTGGCGGCGTGTGTGCGGCAGCAGGTGCGTCTGGGCGATACCGTGGCGCGTTATGGCGGTGAAGAATTTGCCGCGCTGCTGCAAGGCGACCGGGCCGACGCGCTCACCGTCGCCGAGCGTGTGCGGCTGGCGGTCGAGCGGCTGGCCTTGCAGGACGATCATGGCGAACGCATCGCCTTGACGGTGTCGATCGGCGTGGCGGCGCGGATGGTCAGCGGTACGCCGACCGAAGCCGCCATGTTGGGCGGCGCGATCATCGAAGAAGCCGATCGCGCGATGTACCAGGCTAAACGCAACGGCCGTAATCGCATCGAAGCGCTGGTGAACGCAAGCGGCGATCACACGGCTGGTTGAGCGGCGAGTGCTGCGGAAATCCGCCGCACTCAGGTCGCCGGCGCGTCCGGCGGCACGCCGAGCAACTGCAGCGCGCCGCCCGTTACGCCGCTGAACACCGGGCCGGCCACCGTGCCGCCGTAGAAAGCCTTGCCCGCCGGGTCGTCGATCATCACCGCGACGATCAATCGTGGGTCGCTCATCGGCGCCATGCCGACGAACAGCGCGCGGTAGCGGTTCTTCGCGTAAGTGGCGCCGACCTGTTTGCGCGCCGTGCCGGTCTTGCCGCCGATCCGGTAGCCTTCCACCGTCGCCGCGCGCCCGGTGCCGCCCACGCCGGTCGCCATTTCCAGCATCGCGCGGATGGCGCGCGCGGTGGCCGGCGTCGTGACCGCATGACCCGTGTCCGCGGATTGCGCGGCGGCGCCCGCCCCATTGCGCAACAGACTCACGCGATGCATCGTGCCGTCGCCGGCATAGGCCGTGTAGACCTGCGCGATCTGCAATAGCGACGTGGAGAGCCCATAGCCATACGCCATCGTGGCCTGTTCGATCGGACGCCAGCGTTTATACGGCCGCACCTTGCCCGACGCCACGCCCGGAAAGGTCAGCTCGGGGCGCAGGCCGAGCCCGTATTCCTGATACTTGGTCCAGATCTTTTCGGCCGGCAGATTCAGCGCAAGCTTGGCGAGCGCGATATTGCTCGACTTCTGCACCGCTTCGGCGACGGTCATCGCGCCGTGATTCGAGGTGTCGTGGATCACGGCCGGGCCGATCTTGTACCAGCCGGGCGCGGTGTCGATGATGCTCTGCGGCCGCACCTTGCCCTCGTCGATCGACAGTGCGACCACCACCGGCTTGATGGTCGAGCCCGGCTCGAAGGTGTCCACCACCGCGCGATTGCGCAGTTGGCGGCCGGTCAGGCGGGCGCGGTCGTTCGGATCGAAGCTAGGATAGTTGGCGAGCGCCAGGATTTCGCCGTTGCGGGCATCGAGCACCACCACGCTGCCGGCTTCAGCGTGATGTCGGGCAATGGCGTCCTTCAGTTGCGCGTAAGCGAGCTGCTGGATCCGCCGGTCGATCGTCAGGTGGATGGTTTCGCCGTTCTGCGCGGGCACCAGCGGCCGGGTCTCGGACACCACCCGGCCCAGACGGTCGCGGATCACTTCGCGCTGGCCGGGCACGCCGAGCAGTTGTTCGTTGGCGGCGAGCTCGATACCTTCCTGGCCGTTGTCCTCGATATCCGTGAAGCCGACCACGTGCGCCGCGGATTCGCCTTCGGGATAAAAGCGTTTCGAATCCGCGATCTGCGTGATGCCCGCCAGGCCCAGTCTGGACAGATGCCCGGCGGTCTCCGCATCCACCTGGCGCTTGAGCAGGACGAAAGTCTTGTCGCCGCTCAGACGCCTGCGCAGTTCCGCCAGCGGCAGGTCGAGCAGCCTGGAAAGCGGTGCGAACGCGGCCTCGTCGATCAGCCTGGGCGAGGCCCAGATCTCGTAGGTCGAGAGGCTGACGGCGAGCATCGAGCCATTGCGATCGAGGATCCGCCCGCGTGTCGCGTCGAGTTCGATAGTGCGTTGATAGCGTTTCTGGCCCTGATCGACGTAGAAATCCTGGTTCACCACCTGCACCCAGAACGCGCGGGCCGCCAGCGAGGCGAACGCGCCGAACACCAGCAGGACGATGAATTTCGATCGCCACATCGGCAGGCGCGCGCTCAGCAAGCGGTTCTTCGCGACGGGCGCGTAGGGGTCGTGAGATTGCGATTTCTTCTTCTGGATCATTGGGTACGCGTAATCAGCAGCTCGATTAACTTGCGCCGCCCGGATCGGCGGCGGTGAATACTTTCGTGAGTTGCCAGGCCGCCGTAATCGCGCGGCCGGCACGACGACATGGCTGGGGCACCTTCAGCGTGGCTGCCATGTCGCAACTGATCACCATGAAGGTCGCCGTGATTGTAAAGAGAACGTAATCTGTATGCGAGATTCGCGCAAGGGGATCGTGACCGGGCAGGGCGTCGCGCATCGTGCCGCCGCCGGGAAAAGCAGCGCCACGTCGCTCATGAGTGACCGAAGCTGGCCGAGCCGCGTACGGACATAAAAAAACCGCGCGGAGTTGAAAAATCCGCGCGGCTCTTTCGTTCGATTAATGCGTCGACTCCGACGCGGCGTGTTAAAGAGGCGCTCTCTGCCTGTTGAGCGCCTTCTTTTTTTGCGTGGCTGATTTTGCGTGACTGATTGCGTCGGTTCGGGTGGTTCGAAACCCGTCAGGCCGGCAGCGCGAAGCTCGAAATCGCTTCGCGCAGCACCCCCACCTGATCCTTCAGTGAATGTGCCGCAGCCGCGGCCTGCTCGACCAGCGCCGCATTCTGCTGGGTGACCTGATCCATTTCGCCGACCGCCCGATTGACCTGCTCGATGCCAGCGCTCTGTTCGCGCGAGGCGTTGCTGATCTCTTCGAGGATCTCGTTCACGCGCCGCACCGACTGCACGATCTCGCCCATTGTCGAACCCGCGTTGGCGACCAGTGACGCGCCGGCTTCGACCGTATGCGTCGAAGTCTCGATCAGGGCCTTGATTTCCTTCGCCGCCGTGGCCGAGCGTTGCGCGAGGCTGCGCACTTCGGCTGCGACCACAGCGAAGCCGCGGCCCTGTTCGCCCGCGCGGGCCGCTTCCACGGCCGCGTTGAGCGCGAGAATGTTGGTCTGGAAGGCGATGCCGTCGATCACGCCGATGATGTCGCCGATCTGCCGCGAACTGGTGGTGATCTCGCCCATCGTGCGCACCACGTCGTCGACCACGCGGCTGCCGCGCGTGGCGACGTCCGCGGCCTGGCCGGCGAGGTGGGCGGCCTGCTGCGCGCTGTCCGCGTTCTGCTTTACGTTGACCGTCATCTGGTCCATGCTCGACGCCGTTTCGACGAGCGCGGCGGCCTGTTCCTCGGTGCGCTGCGAGAGATCCGTGTTGCCGGCGGCGATTTCGGTCGCGCCGATATTGATGTTTTCCGTACCGAGGCGCACGCGCGACACGGTTTCGACGAGGCCGGCCTGCATCGTCTGAAGCGCGTGCAGCAGGCTGCCCGCGCTGTCCGGCCGCACCGGCACGCGCGTGGCGAGATTGCCGCCCGCCATCAACTGCGCGTGTTCCACGGCCGCTTCGAGATCGCCGCCGAGCGAGCGGCGAATGCTGCGCAGCACCAGCAGCATGACGACCGTGGCGATCGCACCGAGCGTGACGGTGATGACGAGCCAGCGCAACAGACTGGCGTAGAACGCGCTTTCCACGTCGTCCATATACATGCCGGTGACGATATACCAGTCCCACGGCGCGAAGTGCAGCGCGTAGCTGGTTTTGGCCACGGGTTTATCGTTGCCCGGCTTGGCCCACAGATAATCGACGAAGCCGCCGCCTTCGCGATTGCCCGCGGTGACGATATCGGTGAACAGATGGTTGCCCGCCGGATCGGTGAATTGCCCAAGGTTCTTGCCGACCATTTCCGGCTTGAACGGATGCATCAGCATGACCGGCTGCGAGTCGTTGACGGAGATGTAGCCGTCCTTGCCGTAGCGCATGGCCGCCAGCGTGGCGAGCGCCTGCTTTCTGGCTTCGTCTTCGGTGATCGTGTGCTGCTGCGCGAGCGTGTAATAGCGGCCGACGATGTGGTTGGCCTGGTCGATCAGCGATTGCAGCTGATCGCGCCGGTCCGAGATCATCGAGGCGCGGTTTTGCCATGCGCCGAAGCCGCCGATCAGGATCAGGCCGATCCAGAGGACGGCGATCATGGAGGCCAGTTTCTTGTTCAAAGTCATAGCGGTTTTTGCTTTCGCACAGTGGTCGGTCAAGATTGGGTTCGGTTGCGGCGAATGGCTTGTCGCTGATTGTGTTTACGGCGCGGCGGCGGAAGCTCCACAGGGCAGGGGAAACCCGCTGTCGGGTATTTTATTTGTCTGATCAAAGGGAGCTTTTATAGCCGGTACAGCATTTTCATGCTTGATTGGAAGGGGTTTATTTTATTTGGTATTGATTCAATCGTGTATTTCCTGTATTGCCGCCGAAAAATGCCGGTGCTTGTGAATCGATATTAATGGCCGGATATTCCATAAATGAAGTCCGGATATTAAAAGCCTCAGCATCGCCACAATCAGTCAGCGACCAAATTGCACGAGTGAGCTGCCTGCCTGCAACGCAGCAAACAGTTGCGTCAAGTTTCCACAAAACGCCAATAAAATCCAAACGCCGGCCACGCATTACCCCGGTTGCAAAAAACGACACATTTTTCCACTTATCCGCAAATGGAGAAAAACCGCTGTCGTGGGAAAGACGAATAAATAAAAATTCCGCTATAGTCGCCATTTTCCAGCCGCCAGTCGGGCAAAAGAAGAGCACCAATAAGCCCGCCACCAGGAGTACGAATAATGAACGCCCGCGAACCTGCCTTCATCTCCGCTTCCCGCAGCGCGCGCCTGCGCCAGATGCTCGTCAGCAACGAACTCGAATTCATGATGGAGGCTCATAACGGCCTGTCCGCGCGGATCGTCCGCGAAGCCGGTTTCAAGGCGATCTGGGGCTCGGGCCTCGCGATCTCCGCGCAATTCGGCGTGCGCGACAACAATGAAGCAAGCTGGACCCAGGTGGTCGACACGCTCGAATTCATGGCCGACGCGAGCGACCTGCCGATCCTGCTCGACGGCGATACCGGCTACGGCAACTTCAACAACGTGCGCCGTCTCGTGCGCAAGCTCGAACAGCGCGGCATTGCCGGCGTGTGTATCGAAGACAAGCAGTTTCCCAAGACCAACAGCTTCATCAACGGCGAAGCGCAACCGCTCGCCGATATGGACGAGTTCTGCGGCAAGATCAAGGCCGGTAAAGACTCGCAGTCGGACGAAAACTTTTCGATCGTCGCGCGCGTTGAAGCGTTGATCGCCGGCTGGGGCATGGACGAAGCGCTGCGTCGCGCGGAAGCCTACCGCCAGGCCGGCGCGGATGCGATCCTGATTCACAGCAAGCTCTCGCGTCCCGACGAAATTCTCGAGTTCGCGCGCGAATGGGCGGGCCGTGGTCCGCTCGTGATCGTGCCGACCAAGTACTACAGCACGCCCACCGAAGTGTTCCGCGAAGCCGGCATCAGCACGGTGATCTGGGCGAACCATCTGATTCGCGCGGCCACTTCGGCCATGCAGGCGGTTGCGAGGGAAATCCATTCGAGCGAAACGCTCGTCAACGTGGAAGACAGCATTGCCGCCGTCAACGAAATCTTCCGTCTGCAGGATGCCGACGAATATTCGGAAGCCGAAGACCGCTATCTGTCGAGCGGCCGTGCGGCCGGTTCCGCGGTCGTGCTCGCGGCAAGCCGCGGCAAGGGTCTCGAAGCCGTCACCGAAGACCGTCCGAAAGTGATGCTGCCGATCGCCGGCAAACCGCTGCTGCGCTGGCTCGTCGATGCGTTCAAGAAGCAGGGCGTGAACGACATCACCGTGGTCGGCGGTTATCGCGCCGACGCGATCGACACGGCCGGCATCAAGCTGGTGGTCAACGAACAGCACGCGCAAACCGGCGAACTCGCGTCGCTCGCCTGCGCGGTCGACAAGCTGGCGGGCGACACGGTGATCTCGTACGGCGATCTGCTGTTCCGCAGCTATATCCTGCGCGATCTCGTGGAGAGCGAAGCGGCGTTCAGCGTGGTGGTCGATTCGTCGCTGACCGACGCGGAAAACGCCAGCGTGCGCGATTTCGCGTGGTGCTCGGCGGCCGACGACCGCGGTCTGTTCGGCAACAAGGTCGTGCTGCGTCACGTATCGAGCGGGCAGGACGCCAGCTCGGCCATCGCGTCGCAAACGCCGCATGGCCGCTGGGTCGGTCTGCTGAACGTGCGTGGCGAAGGCCGCGAGCGTTTGCAGGCGGTCATGAGCCAGTTGCAGGCGCGCCCGGATTTCGCGTCGCTCGACATGCCCGCGTTGCTGAACGCGCTGATCGAAGCGGGTGAATCGATCGAAGTGCAATACGTGCACGGCCACTGGCGCGGCGTGAACGACCTCGAAGATTTCCGCCGTGCGGGCGACTTCGCGCATGCGCAAGCGCCGTTCGCGACCGCGGCCGGCGGCTCGGCGAACAGCGCATCGGCGGACGCGGCGAGCGGAGCCGCGCAATGATCGAGGCTGCACAGTTTGTCGAGGCGGCGCGCGAGCGCGGCTTCGACTGGTATGCGGGCGTGCCGTGTTCGTATCTCACGCCGTTCATCAACTACGTGTTGCAGGACGAGTCGCTGCATTACGTGTCGGCGGCCAATGAAGGCGACGCCGTCGCGTTGATCGCGGGCGTCACGCTCGGCGCGCGCAACGGCCGGCGCGGCATCACCATGATGCAGAACTCCGGGCTCGGCAACGCCGTGAGCCCGTTGACCTCGCTCACATGGACCTTCCGTCTGCCGCAATTGCTGATCGTCACGTGGCGCGGCCAGCCCGGTGTCGCCGACGAACCGCAGCACGCGCTGATGGGCCCCATCACGCCCGCGATGCTCGAGACGATGGAGATTCCGTGGGAAACCTTCCCGACCGAAGCCGACGCGATCGGCCCGGCTCTCGATCGCGCCATCGCGCATATGGATGAGACCGGCCGCCCTTATGCGCTGGTGATGCAGAAGGGCAGCGTGGCGCCGTACGAGTTGAAGGACAGCGGCGCGAGCGCGCGCCGCGTACCCGTTGCGCCGCAATCGCAGTTCACGAATGTGCCGGCGAGCGAGCTGGCGTCGCGTCACGACGCGCTGAACAAGGTGATCGCGCACACGCCGCTCGAATCGACCGTCGTGCTCGCGTCGACCGGATTTTGCGGACGCGAACTCTACGCGATCGACGACCGTCCGAACCAGTTGTACATGGTCGGCTCGATGGGTTGCGTGACGCCGTTCGCGCTGGGTCTTGCGCTCGCGCGTCCCGATCTGCACGTGGTCGCGCTCGACGGCGACGGCGCCGCGCTGATGCGCATGGGTGCGTTCGCGACCATCGGCGCCTACGGTCCGTCGAATCTCACGCATTTGCTGCTCGATAACGGCGCGCATGACTCCACCGGCGGCCAGGCGACGGTGTCGTCGCAGGTTTCATTTGCGGGCGTCGCCGCGGCGTGCGGTTATGCGTCGGCGGTCGAAAGCGACGACGCGGCCGTGATCGACGCGCTGTTCGAAGCGGCGCCGCCCGACGGCCCGCGCTTCGCGCGTCTGGCGATTCGCCGCGGCACGCCCGACGGGCTGCCGCGTCCCACCATCACGCCGCCCGATGTGAAGACGCGTCTCATGCGCCACATCGGCGCGGCCTGAAGTCAACAGTCAAAATCAAATTCAAGGAGCGCTCATGCTGCTGCTCAATCCCGGCCCGGTGACGCTCACCGAACGCGTTCGCAACAGCCTGTTGCAGACGGATTTGTGCCACCGCGAAAGCGAATTTTTCGATTTACAGGGAGAGGCGCGCACACGTCTGGTCGATCTCTACGGCCTCGACGCGAGCGAATGGCAAGCCGTGCTGATGACCGGCTCCGGCACGGCGGCAGTGGAAAGCATGAGCGCCGCGCTGGTGCCGCAGAACGGCAAGCTGCTCGTCGTGGAAAACGGCGTGTATGGCGAGCGTATCTCGCAGATCGCCGCGCAGTACGGCATCGCGCATGAATCGCTGAAGCACGACTGGATGCAGGCGCCGGATCTCACGAAGATCGCCGCCCACCTCGACGCGGACAAGGCGTTCACGCACGTCGCCGTGATCCATCACGAAACCACGACCGGCCGCCTGAACGATCTGGCGGCGCTCGGCGCGCTGTGTCGCGAACGGGGGCTGCGCCTGCTGGTGGACGGCGTCAGCAGCTTCGGCGCGGAAACGATCGATTTCGCCGACAGCAGTCTCGACGCCGTGGCCGCGACGGCGAACAAGTGTCTGCATGGCGTGCCGGGCGCCTCGTTCGTGCTGGTGCGCCGCGCCGCGCTCGCGCAGGCGGCGAGCCGCACGTACTACCTCGATCTCGGACGTCTCGCGCGTTTGCAGGATCAACGCAACACGCCGTTTACGCCATCGGTGCATGCGTACTACGCACTGGTCGAAGCGCTGCGCGAACTCGCCGACGAAGGCGGCTGGCGCGCGCGTCATGCGCGCTACGCCGCGCTCGCCGAACAGGCGCGCGCGGGCCTCGCCGAGCGCGGCATCGGCAGCGTGCTGCCGCCGGAGCAGTCGTCGGTGGTGCTGCGCGCGTACCGTTTGCCGGCCGGCATCACGTATCCGCAACTGCATGACGCGCTGAAGGCGCGCGGCTTCGTCATCTACGCGGGGCAAGGCGGCCTGTCGGCGGAGCTGTTCCGCATCTCGACGATGGGCAACATTCACGCCGCCGACATCGACCGTCTGTTGCAAGGCTTCAGCGAACTCATGCGCTGATTCGCAGCGTGTCCGGTGGATGGCCGCGCAATGCGGTCACACCGGGTCTTTGTCCGGCGGACCGTCGGGCTGTTGCGGTTCCTCGGTGTGATGGCCGGGCGACGGCGGCACCAGCGGATCGGCTTCCGGGTCGCGGTTCGGATCGGCGTTCGGATCGGGAATCGGACTGGTATGCATGTCGTAGCTCATGACGGCACCTTTGAGGGGAGAAGAGGACGGTACGGGCGGCGCGGTCGAACTTGCGCCGGCTGTTCTCTTCAAGCGTACGCGTTTCCGGCGCGCCGCGTCTCTTACTTTTTCACGCGACGGCCTACGCTGAGCTGCCAGTAACGCTCGGTGGCGAAAATGTCGTCGTAATTGCCCGCGCCGAATGCGCGCAACTGGCTTTCGTAAGCGTTGACGGCTTCACGTTTGAGTTGCGCGCGGCGCTGCAGATCGATCGTATGGCCGGCGGCGCTCGGGTGGGCCGGTGTCGCGACGATGCCGCGCTGCGCGAGATCGGCGAGCCGTGCCTGCACCACGCCGGGCGTGCGGCGGTGAATCGCTTCTTCATAGCCGAACCAGGTCAGATGCGACAGGCGCGGCAGGATTTCGCAGCAGGCTTCGAACACCCGCACGTGATCGTCGTGATACAGGCCGAGCGGCATCAGCAGCGTGTTCGCGGTCGTGCGATAGATGGTTTCTTCGAGCGCCGCCGCCAGCTTGCTGATCGACGGCGAGTCCGAATACTGGCTGTCGCGAAACGGCATGCGCAGCGGAATCGCATCGAGCACTTCCAGCGCGCGGTTATCTTCCCGCGTGCGCTCGTGGATCGCCTGCTGGGCGTCCGTGAAACCCGATTTTTTATCCCATTCGGTATGCATCGGCTGCTCGGGCGGCGCGGCGAACACCGTGCACACCGCGGCGTCGGGATGTGCGGCGAGCAATGCGCCGCAACTGAAGACGGCGTCGTCGAAATGGGGCGAGACGATGAAAAGGCGTGGGCTGGTTTCGCTCATGGGACGTGTGATGGTTTGCGACGCGCGGGACGTGCACGAGGTTGCTCGACCGGGGCTCGGGCGTCGCGCCGGTGCCGGAGAAAATGCGGCGTCACATCAGCTTAGGCGGAATTGGCGGGGCTTGCGCGCCGGGTTGGGGTGTGCAAGTGGCGTGCCTGAGAAGCGCGACGGTTGATGGCGGGTCGGATGGTGTCCGATGGTGTCCTGTAGACGCTCACCGCGGCGGGGGAAGGTTTCCCGGATCGGCTCACCTTTGCGCGGCGAATGGGCGTCGTTGCTGTGGGCAGCACGCGGCTTTTCGTGCGCGTTGAACGCCTGCGAATCTCAATCCCGGAACGCAGCCTCTGGCGATACGGTGGTCACGGTCTATCCGACCCTGCCGTTCCTTGTAATCGCTCACGAATGATTGATAAATCGACTTAAACGATCATATATGAGCGCTCAATTCGATTTTCTTGACCGGAAAGCAAGACGCGCAGACAATAGGAAACTCATATCACAAACTTTATCGCTTACATGGAAACCGCAAAGCCGCATAAGCGCTCACATGTGAGCGTTAAAAGAAAGAGAGATCCACTTCCTCCGCCTGTCGCGAGAGCCCTGAAGAAACTCGGAGCCGACCTCGCGCTGGCGCGTCGCCGTCGCCGATTGACTCAGGCGTCGCTGGCCGAGCGCATCCAGACGTCAGTGGCTACGCTGCGGCGCATGGAGCACGGCGACGAACGTATTTCCATCGGCACGATCGCGCAGGCGTTTCTCGTACTGGGTGAGCTCGACAAAATCAGCGGACTGCTCGACACCAGCGGCGATCATATCGGCCTGACCCTGATGAACCAGCAATTGCCGCAGCGGGTTCGCCATAAACGCGTCACTCCGGAATCGGGGGCGCTATGAAGCGGCCCATCTCCCAGCAAAGCGTCCAGGTTGCGCTCGGTCAGGCTGCGCTTCCCGTCGGCGTCCTGACGTTCAACAAGGACGGCGCACGCGAAAGCTCAACCTTTGCGTATCACGAAGCGTGGCTGCGATCGGCAGACCGGTTCGAGATTTCTCCCGATCTGCAACTGGTTCAGGGACAGCAGTTTCGTAAGGCGCCTTCCAGGGACGATTCGATTTTCCCCTTCGCCTTTGCGGATACCGAGCCCGACGGATGGGGATGCCGGGTGATCGCGCGTGACCACGCAAGGCGTCGCAAGTCGGCGCAGGAGAAAGGCCGGGATGTGCCGCACGCCGGGCTCACGGAGATGGACTACCTGCTGGGTGTCGACGATCTGAGCCGGATCGGCGCGCTGCGACTCGCGGACGAGGCGGGCAACTATTTGCGCAGCATTGAAGACGGAGGGCGCGGCACGCCGCCCTTGCTCGAACTGGGTCATTTGATCGGCGCCACTCGCGCGGTCGAAATGAACAGGGAAACCGCAGCCGACCTGAAGTATTTACGCGGGCGCGGCACATCGCTTGGCGGTATGCGGCCCAAGTGCACGATTCTCGATGAAGATGGGCAACTGGCCATCGGCAAGTTTCCGAGTATCAACGACGACCGCAGTGTCACGCGTGGGGAAGTACTCGCTCTTCATCTGGCCGCGGCTGCCGGCATTACGGTGGCGCAATCGCGCATCGTCATGTCGGAAGAGATTCCGGTTGCGCTCGTGCGCCGCTTCGACCGCGTGACGAACGGCGGCCGGATTCCATACCTCTCGGCGGGTTCCATGCTGCAAGCCTCACGGCAGGAAGAGCACGCCTATACCCAGATAGCGGATTGCATCATCGCGCGTTGCGCGGACCCGAAGCGCGACCTGGAGGAATTGTGGCGGCGACTCGTGTTCAATCTGCTGATTACCAATGTCGACGACCATGTGCAGAACCACGGTTTCCTGCACGTCGAGCATGGGCTGTGGCGGCTCGCGCCGGCGTTCGACATCAACCCTTTTCCGGATAAGGACCCCGAGTTGAAGTTATGGCTCAATGAAGACTACGGGCCGGTCGACTCGATCGAGGCCGTGATGAACGAAGCCCGCTACTTCAGGCTCTCTGCCGATGAGGCGAAACGCATTCTGGGTGAAGTCCGCAACGCGGTCGGCGACTGGAAACGCGTCGCGAAATCGGCGCCGGTCGGCATGACCGACGACGATCTCGATGCATTCCAGCCCGCGTTCGAAAACGGGCAGACTGAGGCGGCCGCGGCACTGCTATGAATCTGGGTGCACCGGCATGCACGATAGTCAATCGACGAAGCCATCGCGCGTGCGAGCAACACAGAACCAGGGGCAAAAACTACGCCCCTTACGCCACCCACGCCGCCGCGCGACCGAACGCCGCCACCATACCCGCGACAATATCCTCACGCAGCCGGCCGTCAGCCATTTTCAGCGCATACGACGGATGCCACGTCGGCACGATCAGACGCCCGCCATGACAGATGGTCTGCCCCAGATATTCCGACAGATTGACATGCGCGCCGGTCAACGCCTTCAGCGCGGTCGCGCCGAGCGTGACGACCACGCGCGGCACGACCCGCGCGAGCTCGTGCTCCAGCCAGTACTGGCAAGCTTCGACCTCGCGCAGCGCGGGCGTGCGGTGCACGCGCTGCTGCTCGATCGTTTCCCATTTGTAGTGCTTGACGGCATAGGTCAGATACAGCGCCGCGCGTTCGAGTCCGGCGCGTGCGAGCACCGTGTCCAGCAGATGACCGGCGGGGCCGGTAAAGGGCGCGCCGTTCTGGTTTTCATCCTCGCCGGGCTGTTCGCCGACCACCATGATCGCCGCCTGAGCCGCACCGGCACCCGCGACGGCCTGCTTCGCGTTGCGCCATAACGCGCAGCGCCGGCAGGTGGCCAACGGGCCGGTCGGTTCGCGCAACGGTGGCGTGACCGCCGAATATTCGATTGGCGGCATTTCCGGGACGGTGACGGTGCCGCTCTGCGCACCGAGACGGCTGCGCTCGCGCGCGAGGTGCGCGGGCAGCGGCGGCCCCGCGGGCGGCGTTCTCCAGTAGCGCAACGGCACGGGCGCCGGCGCGCCGTTGAAGACGCTGGCGTAATACGCGAGCCACAGTGCCTCGGTGGGTTCGCTGGTCGTGGCTTCGCCGGCCATGACGCCCGCCGGTAACGCCTGGCTGGCGGGCTGACTTTGCTGCTGGCCTCCGGTAAAAGGATGCGCGGCGCGCTCGCCGATGTCTGCTGCCGGCCGGCTGATTCGTAGCAACATGCCATTCCAGAATGCCGCGCCGTGTGGCGTCGCCAGCATCCAGGTGGAATCGCCCATACGCTCGGCGAAGCGTGCGGCGGCGCGCTCCAGCAGATCATGATTCGGCTCGTACCAGCCGACGAATTCCGGCAGCCCCATAGACGGATCGCGCCGCCTGAACAGGGTGAGCAGCAGCAGGTCGTCGGTTTCTTGCCCGACCGAGCGGACGCGCTGATCGAGCAGCGCACCGTCGCGATCCGCCAGATCGAGGACGTGGCGCTCGCCGCGAGTCCAACGCCACAGAATGCGGTAGAGCAGGGACCAGCGGTCTGCGGCGCGGAAGCAGGCCGCGGTTTTCAGCCGGGTGAGCAGTTCACGGGGAATGACGGGAGCGGCGAGCGCCGGAGTGGCGGCGGGGCTGGCCGGAACATCGGCGCTGTGAGTGCCGGAATGGTTTGAATCGTTCGAAGGGCTCGAAGGGCTCGCAGCGTCCGAATCCCATTCGACCCATTCGATCCGCTCCGGCTCGACCTCTTGCCGCAGCAGTTCCCGCGCCGCGCGGCGCCATGCGGCGAAAGTCGGTTCGATCGGAATGCGTTTCATGCGGGCGCGCCGCGGCATGCGCAACGTAACGCGCCAACCCGTGCGGACAAAATACTGTATGGATGTACAGTATGCGCCTGAACGCCAGTCCGGATCAAGCGTGTCGCGTCGCAACTACGCAAGGCCGGGCGTCACGCCTAGACGTTGCGCAGATCCTCAGGCGTATCGACATCGCGCAAAATGCCCGGATCGTCCACGTCCAGCCGCGTCACCTGTTGCGACATCAACAGGGACCTTGCGCCGGTATCGCCGTCGAGCGCCAGCAGCGCGTCGCGATGCTCGATGCCGAAGCCGACCGGATGCCCGCGCTGCCCGTGGTAATACGGCGCAACCAGCGAAGCGCCGCCATCGAGCGTGCGCGCCACTTCTTCGATCGTCGAGATGGCGATGCGCGGCATGTCCGCGAGCGCGACGATCCAGCCTTCGGCGCCCTCGCTGGCTTCGACGCCGGCTGCGAGACTCGCGCCCATGCCGCGCTCGGCGTCCAGCGCGAACACCACGTCGCAACCGGCGTCGTTGAGTAGCCGCGCGAGCGCGTCCGAACCCGGCCGCACCACGGCCACCACCTGCGAGACGACCCGCAACAGCCGATGCGCGGCCTCATGCGCGACCGGTGTGCCGTCGGGCATGCGCGCCAGCAGTTTATTGTGCAGGCCGTCCGGGTCGAAACGCGAACCGAAGCCGGCGGCGAGCAACACGCCAGTGGCGAGCGAGGCGTAGGCCATGAGCAGGCACCGGGAAAAAGATGAAGATCGATTGTGCGATGCAACGCAGCCGTAAGCAAGCGCCAATGCGTATGCACGGCGCTTGCTGTCCGACATTCTCATGCGCGTGCCGGCTTCGTCACGCGACCGGCGTCACACCGAAACCGGCCGGCGAACACGAAAGCGCGCGCGTCAAACCTGCATCGTGCCCATCACCTTGTCGAGCGTGACGGGCAGGTCGCGCACGCGCACGCCGGTGGCGTGATACACCGCGTTCGCAATCGCCGCGGGCACGCCCGTAATGCCGATCTCGCCGATGCCGCGTACCCCGAGCGAGTTGATAAACGGATCCGGCCGGTCGATAAAGGTTATGTCCAGCGAACCGATATCGGCATTGACCGGCACGTGATACTCGGCGAGATTCGCGTTGGTGAAGCGGCCATAGCGGGTATCGACCGAACTCTCTTCCTGCAGCGCCGCCCCGACGCCCCACACGATGCCGCCCATCAACTGGCTGCGCGCCGTTTTCTGGTTGAGCACGCGTCCCACGTCGTACACGCCCACCACGCGCGCCACCCGGATCGTGCCGAGCTCGGCATCGACATGCACCTCGACGAACACCGCGCCGAACGAGTGGAACGAGTACTTCTGCTTTTCGTCGCCGGGCTTGACGGTTGCGATCGCCTCGATCGGCTTGCCGCCCGAGCGCGCGATGATCGCCGCCGCCGGATCGCGCTTGCCCGGTTGCGAGCGGCTCGTCACCCAGCCGTTTTCCACGGTGATGTCGTCGAGCGCGATGCCGTGCACGGGCGAGGCCCGATCGGCGAGCGCCAGCGCGATCAACTGGCTGCGCGCCTGGCTCGCCGCGTCGTGCACGGCGGGCGAGACGCTCGCGGCCGATTGCGAGCCGCCCGACACAGGCGCTCTGGGCAGCGACGAATCGCCGAGCGCGAAGTGGATGTTTTCCGGCGCGAAGCCGAGCGCGTCCGCGGCCACCTGGGTCATCACGGTGTAGGTGCCCGTGCCGATATCCTGGGTGCCGGAGGCGACCATCGCGGTGCCGTCCGGCAAGATTCGCGCAATCGCGCTGGCTTCGCTGCGATTGGCCGGATAGGTCGCGGTGGCCATGCCCATGCCGATCAGCGTGCCGCCATTGCGCATCGAGCGCGGGGCGCTCGTGCGCCGCGACCAGCCGAATTTCTCGGCGCCGATCTGATAGCACTCGCGCAAGGACTTGCTCGACCACGGCTTGTTTTCCTGCGGGTCGGCATCGGCGTAATTCTTGATGCGCAGCGCGAGCGGATCCATTTTCAAGGCCGCCGCGAGTTCGTCCATTGCCGATTCGAGCGCGAACGAACCGGTTGTTTCTCCCGGCGCGCGCATGAAGGTCGGCGTGCCCAGATTGAGCGGCACGATGCGGTGCGTGGTCACCTGATTGGGCACCGCGTACAGCATGCGTGTGACCATGCAGCAGGTCTCGGTCCAGTCTTCGATCACCGACGTGTTCGAAATGCTGTCGTGACGCATGGCGGTCAGCGTGCCGTCGCGCCGTGCGGCGAGCACGAAGTGCTGCTCGGTGTGCGGACGCGCGCCGACCGGGCCGAACATCTGCGGCCGTTCGAGCACGAGCCGCACGGGCCGCCCGGTCTGTTTCGCCGCCATTGCGCACAACGACACATGCGACCACGACGAGCCCTTGCAACCGAAGCCGCCACCCACGAACGGCGAAATCACGCGCACGTCGGCGGGCGAAATGCCGAGCGTCTTCGCGACCGCCTGCGCCGCGCTGCTGACGCCTTGGGTCGAATCGTAGAGCGTGAGTTGCGGGCCGTCCCAGCGCGCCATCGTGGCGTGCGGCTCCATCGGGTTGTGATGTTCGATCGGCGTGGTATAGGTCGCGTCCACGTGCACCGTGCCGCTTTGCATGCCGTCGTCGAAGCTGCCGCGCTGCGTGTCGGTTTGCCGGCCTTGAGGCTTGTCGGGGGCGTGAGCGTTCGGTTTGGCCTGCGCGAAGTCCGTGACCGCGGCGCCGCTCTGATAGGCGATGCGCAACTGGCGGGCGGCGTCGGTGGCATGTTCGAGCGTATCGGCCACCACCACGGCGACCGGCTCGTTGCTGTAATGAACCTGGTTGTCCTGAAGCAGCGACAGGCGGCGTCCGGCCGGCGGCGCCAGCGCGGGCTTGCCGCCGTTGGGCAAGCGCGGCGCGTTCTGATACGTCATCACGAGCAGCACGCCGGGCAGCGCCTCTGCGCGGCTCGCATCGATCGACGCAATGGTGCCGCGCGCAATCGTGCTGGTGACGAGTACCGCATGCGCGAGACGTGCTTCAGGAAATTCGCCGGCATAGCGCGCCTCGCCGGTGACTTTGAGCAGACCGTCGGTGCGGTCGAACGGTTGACCGATCAGATTCATGCGACACCTCCCGCGTGGCCGGCGGCCTGATTCACTGCGCGCACGATCGCGCGCTGCGCGAGCTGCACCTTGAAACGATTGTCGTGTTGCGGCCGCGCGTCGCGTAAGGCAGCGGCGGCGGCGTTTTTCAACGTGGCTTGCGTGAGCGGCTGGCCGTTGAGCATCTGTTCCGCGGCGCTCGCGCGCCACGGCTTGTGCGCGACGCCGCCCAACGCGATACGCGCGGTCCTCACGCGATCGCCGTCCATCTGCAAAGCGGCGGCGACGGAGACCAACGCGAATGCGTAACTGGCGCGGTCACGCACTTTCAGATAATGGGAGTTCGCGCTGAAGAGCGGCGGCGGCAGATCGACGGCGGTAATCAGTTCGCCGGGCTGCAAGGTCGTATCGACATCGGGCCGCTCGCCAGGCAGCCGGTGAAAATCGGCGAACGCAATGGTCCGCTCGCCGGCGGGGCCGCTCACGCGAACCACGGCATCGAGCGCGGCGAGCGCCACGCTCATGTCCGACGGATTCACCGCGATGCATTGGGGACTCGCGCCGAGAATCGCATGCGTGCGATTGTGGCCGTCGAGCGCCGCGCAACCGCTACCGGGTGTGCGCTTGTTGCATTGCGTGAAGGCCGTATCGTAGAAGTAGCCGCAACGGGTGCGTTGCAGCAGATTACCGCCGACCGTCGCCATATTGCGCAGTTGCGAAGAAGCGCCCGCTAAAAACGCTTGCGACAGCAACGGGTATTGTTCGCGCACCAGCGCGTGATTGGCCGCATCGCTATTGCGCACCAGAGCGCCGATCCGGATGCCGCCGTCAGGCAGCGTCGTAACGGTATCGAGTCCGCCAATATGCGTGATATCGATCAGCCGCGCCGGCCGCGTCACGCCGCCCTTCATCAGATCGAGCAGATTGGTGCCGCCGCCGATGAATACCGCACCCGGCTGCTGCGCCGCCCGCACTGCGCCGGCGACGTCGCCGGCGCGTTCGTAAGAGATCGCATCCATGCTGTCACCCCTCAGGCATTGCGGCTGTTGCCGCCGCCATTCGTTTCGTTGATGGCGGCGCTGCCATTCTGGCCGACGCCTTCGTGCACCGCGCGCACGGCGGCCACGATATTCGCGTACGCACCGCAGCGGCAGATGTTGCCGCTCATGCGTTCGCGGATTTCATCGTCGGAGAGTTGGGTGGGGCGGCTGCGGACATCGGCCGTAACGGTGCTCGCGGTGCCGGTACGAAATTCATTGAGCAGGGCAGTCGCGGAGCATAACTGCCCCGGAGTACAGTAACCGCACTGAAAGGCATCGTGGTCGATGAATGCGCGCTGGATCGGACTCAACGCGCCATTAGTGGCGAGCCCTTCGACCGTCGTAATGTTCTCGCCCTCGTGCATCACGGCGAGCGTCAGACAGGAGTTGATGCGGCGGCCGTCGGCGAGCACGGTGCATGCGCCGCATTGTCCGCGATCACAGCCTTTCTTCGTGCCCATGAGGCCCGCGTATTCGCGCAGCGCGTCGAGCAGGGTCACGCGCGGTTCGAGTTGCAGCGTGTACGCGCGGCCGTTCACGGTCAGCGTGAGCGGGCGCGGCGGTACGGCTTGCTGAACCTGAGCGGGCGGCGCGGGCGGGGTTTGAGTTTGCGCGCGCAGATGCGGCGCGGCACCGATCGTGGCTGCGGCAGCAGCCGATTGAAGGAAGCGCCGGCGTGAAGGTTGGGGTGGGGTGGTGGCGGACTCGTCACTCGGATCCTGACATTCGTTATGCGTGGACATGACGTTCTGTTGACTCCGTTGAAAGGTCGATGCAGGCTAGCGATGCGTCGGTATCCGAAGCGTCGCGATCATTGGACATCACGCAGCAATTTCGGTGCCGTTGCAGACACAACGGTATTAGAAAATATCGGAGACAGCCAAGATGGCATCAGTTTTCAAAGTCAGATCCGCGTCAGGACATGTGCCCGTGGTGCGAACCCTAGCGGCCATGATGGCCGTGACAGTCGTGCTGACTGCCTGCCACGGCGGCGGTGACAATCATCCGCCGCCGCAGGCCAATGTGCTGCCGGCTTTTATTACCGCTTCTTCGGTAAGAACCCAGTTCTACGATGGCAACACCGACGACCTGCTCACCGCTGGCCTCGGCAAGACCGGACTCGCATCGGCCACGGCGCCGGCCATTGCCAACGCGGCGCAACCCACTGCCGCCGAATTGCGGCGGCTTGCCATCTGGTCGAACTATCGCGCGCTCGTCGACATGACCGCGAACGGCGGCTATGGACGCTTCTGGGGACCCAATGTCGATCTGAACGGCAACGATACGCTCGGCGAAGGCAAGATCGCCGGCAAGGAATACCTCGCCTTCGCCGACGACGGCAGCGGCACGCAGAACGTCACCGTGCTGGTGCAGATTCCGGCGAGCTTCAACCCGGATCAGCCGTGCATCGTCACGGCAACGTCGTCCGGTTCGCGCGGCGTGTACGGCGCGATTTCTGCGGCCGGCGAGTGGGGTCTCAAGCGCGGCTGCGCGGTGGCCTACACCGATAAAGGCAGCGGCAACGGCGCGCATGAATTGTCATCCAGCCTGGTCACGTTGATCGACGGCACCTTGCAGAACGCTACCGCGGCGGGCAAGGCCAGTCTTTTCACGGCCAACCTCGGCAACACGGATCTCGCGTCTTACAACAGCAGGTTCCCGAATCGCTACGCGTTCAAGCACGCGCACTCGCAGCAGAATCCGGAGAAGGATTGGGGCAGGAATACGTTGCAGGCAATCCAGTTCGCGTACTGGGCGCTCAACGATTCTTATGGCACGCTCAACGGCTCGACGCGTAATGTGCGTTACACGAGCGGCAGCATCACGACTATCGCGGCTTCGGTGAGCAACGGCGGCGGCGCGTCGCTCGCGGCGGCGGAACAGGACACGTCCGGTTTGATCACGGCGGTGGTCGTGGGCGAGCCGCAGATCAATTTGCGGCTGCCCGCGCAGGTCTCGGTGGCGCAGGGCGGCGTGCCGGTCGGCGCATTCGGCAAGCCGCTCGCCGACTACATGACGCTCGCCAACATGCTGCAACCGTGCGCGGCGCTCGCGCCCGCTGCGGCCGGCGCGCCGTATCTGACGGCGTTGCCGGGTGCCACGACCACCTCGATTCGCACTGCGCGATGCGCGTCGCTGGCGGCCGCCGGTGTGATCGCGGGTGCGGACGCGACGACCCAGGCGACCAACGCGCTTGCGCTGCTGCATCAGAACGGCTACCAGACCGACTCCGACCTGCTGCAAGCGCCGATGTGGGACTCGCAAGCGGTGCCGGCCGTCGCCGTGACCTATGCCGACGCGTACGCAAAAGCGAGTGTCACCGCGAACCTTTGCAACTTCAGCTTCGGCACGACGAATGCGGCTGGAACCGCCGGCGTCACACCCGCGGTGTCGCCGATGCTTACGGTGTTCGGCAACGGCAACGGGGTGCCGCCGACCAACGGCATCAACCTCGTCTTCAACTCGGGCGCGGGCGCGGCGGATCACCGGCTGGCGACCGCCGACGGCAGCTATGCGGGCGCCTCGTGTCTGCGCACGCTGTGGACGAACGGCACGCTGACCGGCAGCGTCGACGCTATTCGCGTGAATGCGAATCTGCATGGCAAGCCTGCCATCATCGTGCAGGGCCGCGCGGATGCGCTGGTGCCGATCAACCACGCGTCGCGTCCGTATCTCGGCTTGAATCAATTGAGCGAAGGCGCGGCGAGCAGGCTGTCGTTCTACGAAGTGACGAACGCCCAGCATTTCGATGCGTTCCTTGGCGTGGCGGGCTTCGATTCACGCTTCGTGCCGCTGCATTACTACAACCTTCAGGCGCTCAATCTGATGTGGAGTCATCTGAAAAACGGCACGCCGCTGCCGCCATCGCAGGTGATTCACACCGTGCCGCGCGGCGGCACGCCCGGCGCCGCGCCGGCGCTGACCACGGCCAATCTGCCGCCGATCGTGGCGAGTCCGGGCATTAACGCGATCACGGCGGCCAATGGCGCGGTGAATGTGCCGAACTGAGCGTACCCGGCTGAACGTACGCAATGGAGTCCGACTCGCGCGGAATGCACGCAGCGGCTCGCAGCGGCGCTCGCGCACGCGAGCCGGCATGCGTGAATCGTTGCCTGCGGGCAAGCGGGTCCGGGTATAAGCGATGCTAGGTCAGATGAAGTAAACCGCGTTCAAAGGAGAGCGAATGCAGTTCGACTACCGACACTTCCATATCGATTGCCGCGCCCGTCACGCGGAAGACGGCCTGTACCATGCGAGAGCGAAGATCACTCGCGTGCCGCGCAAGAACGAACACGTCCAGTCGCACGATTCCGGCGACATCGACGCCTTTGCCAGCGAAGCCGATGCCATTTCATGCGCGAAGTCGTGGGCAATGGAGTGGTGCGACGCGGCGGCGCAATAGAGCGCATTGCAGGGAGGACACGTCGTGGCCAAGCTTCGAATCGCAACCTTCAATATCAACGGGATCCGCTCGCGCCTGCCGGCGCTCTTGCAATGGCTCGAACGCGAGGCGCCCGACATTGTCTGTTTGCAGGAATTGAAGGCGGCGGACAGCGCCTTTCCCGTCGAGCAACTGCGTGACGCCGGCTATGGCGCGATCTGGCAAGGTCAGAGCGCATGGAACGGCGTGGCGATCCTGTCGAAAGGCGAGGCGCCGCTGGAGAGCCGCCGCGGCCTGCCCGGTTTCGAGGACGACACGCACAGCCGCTATCTCGAAGCCGCTGTCGGCGGCATCGTGGTGGCGTGCCTCTATCTGCCGAACGGCAATCCGCAACCGGGGCCCAAGTTCGACTACAAGCTCGCGTGGTTCGATCATCTGATCAGGCACGCGGCGAAGCTGTACAGGAGCGGTCATCCGGTCGTGCTGGCGGGCGACTTCAACGTGGTTCCCACCGACGAAGACATCTACAACCCGCGCTCCTGGCTGAAGGACGCGTTGCTGCAACCCGAGAGCCGCGAGCGCTACCGGCAACTGCTCGCGCAGGGCTGGACCGACGCGCTCCGAACGCGTTTCGGCAACGAACGGGTCTACACCTTCTGGGACTATTTCCGCCGGCATTGGGAGACCAATTCCGGTTTGCGTATCGACCATCTGCTGCTGAGCGCCGACCTCGCGCCGCGCTTGCGCGATGCGGGCGTGGACCGCTGGGTGCGTGGAGAGCCGCACGCGAGCGATCATGCGCCGACGTGGGTCGAACTGGAGATGGGCGCGGGACGCCGCAAGAAAAGCGGCGCATGAAAACAGACCGGGCGATCGCATCACGCAGATCGCCCGGTCTCAACCGCGTTGAAGATCAACGGCGATAGTCGCGCTCAGACGCACCGTGCGCCCACAACGCGCCGGCCACGAAACCCGCCAGCGCGACCACTGCAATGGCGGTGAATGGGCTTTCCGCCGTAGTTTCGCGCACGAGGCTGGTGGTGCTGGCGCACAGTTGCTGCGCTTTACCGCTGAGCTCTCTGGCCTTGCCGGCCAATTGCGTGCTGGTATCGCCCAACACGTCGCCCACCGCGCCCTGAACCTTGCCCGCGACTTCCTTGACTGCGCCTTCTGCCGAGTTGGCTGCCGAATTGGTGTCCATACGAATTTGCTCCCATTGTCATATTTACGTGTGAGCCCTTGCACAGCGCAATACGCCCGCACCAGGGTTTCGCGCACGCCGCCCGGAAAGCGCGGCTTACGTCCACCAGACAGGGCGCAAGAAGCGCGCCCGGCAAACAGCGGAACCGGCGAAGCGGTAGTGGATGTCAGCGCCGGCGCCGCGAATTGATCCCCACGAACACGGCCATCAGCATCAGAAAGCCGCCGAACAGCAATGCCGAATTCAGCACGACATGCCTGAGCCCCAGCATCTCGACATTGATGAACGGATAGGGATAGAAATCCGACAGACTCGCGCGCCAGAACGTCACCCCGAGATAGGCCAGCGGATATACCAGCCACAACAGGCAATGCCGCAGCTTCAGATGAAAGCGCGGCACGAACAGCACCCAGTAGAGGGCGGCCAGCATCGGCAGGACGCTGTGGAGCGATTCGTTGAGCAGCAGCCGGAAGGCAGCCGGCGACCACAAACCGCGCAACAGCAGGTTATAGGCGATGCCGACGAACACCATATAGACAACCACGGCGGTGACAACAGTGGGTTGCCGGAAAAACCTTGCCGGCGCCGATCTCTGCGCACGCAAGGCCACGCACGTAAAACAGATTGCGCAGGCGAGTACCGTCAGATTCGTGAGGTAACTGCTCATGCGAGCAAACCCGTCGAACACGCTCAGCCCGCGCGCGAGCGTGCGATCGATCGTGACGTCTGCTTGCGCGACGATCGAAATCCACGCAATGACGGCGATGATCGCCGCCAATGTGACTGACGCAACACTGGGCGTATGCAGCGGAAGCTCGGGCTCCCGTGGCTCGGAAAGGACAGGGCGCATGCGTTCGATTCTATACACACTGCCGTCGCCGGGCGCGTATCGGAGATGTCGCGGCCGCCGCCTTGCACCACGCTTGGACGCGCCGCGGCCGTGCCTTCGTTACCGCCGATCAGGCTCGACAGGGGCGTGTTGAAATAGTCTTCGATACCCTGCTTGTCGTACTTGGAGGTGGAGCCAAGCAGCCACATCAACAGGAAGAACGCCATCATCGCGGTGACGCAATCGGCGTACGCGATTTTCCATGCGCCGCCGTGATGGCCGCCATGATCCTCGCCTTTCTTCGAGCGGCGCACGATCACAGGCGCGAGCGCCTGTTCCCCCTGCGGCGCGCGCGAGTTCTTTTCGCTCATCATGCGGCTCCGCGTCAGGCCGACTTCGGCATCTTGGTGGCGCGCACCGCGTCTCTCCGATTATCTTGCGCGGCCACATTCGATCCAGACGGCCCTTATCTGAAGGCTTTTCTGGTACGTCACAAAACTCCTGTATGTACCGGTAAACGGCGCCATCTTATGGTGCTGAAGTGCTGAAGTGCTGAAGTGCTGAAGTGCTGAAGTGCTGGCTTGCCTGAAACGAGAAATAAGTTCACCGATCGCCTGATTTTCTGACTATACGCAGGTAAATCTGTCTGCATCTTGCGATGTCAGCAGCGCGATCCTTATTTGCTGTTGCGCTGCAAGACCCGGGCAATATGCCGCTGACGCCAGAATGCACGGCTAACCTTTTTACCGATCGGTCTGGTAGCATGACGATCGATTTGTACCGACGGCCGTTCTCGCGCCGCTTTGTCGCGTCACGGCCTGTCGTCTATCGGCACCGGCAGCGCTAGCGACTCAACCGGGGAGGAATTGCCGCATGCGGAAACGGAGATCTGCTGTCCAGAGTTGGCTGGTGCCCACGGCGGCCACCGGCATTGCGGGCCTCAGTCTGCTGTTCATCCCAACGCCCGGTCACGCTCAGGAGTTCTCGCTATTCGGCGGCGGCTCGCGTGCGGGCAGTACCAACACCTATACATGGGCCTTCAACTATCAGGAAGGCCTGGGGCAATATTTCGCCGCCAGCTTCACGTGGCTCAACGAAGGGCACATTCCCGATCATCACCGCGACGGCCAGATGATCCAGCTGTGGGGGCGCATTCCGGTGGGCAGCCCGCAATTCGTTCTGCAGGCGGGCGTCGGCCCATACCGTTACTTCGATACGACCACTGCCGGCCAGGGCGGCAGTTATTCCGACACTCACGGCTGGGGCGTGGTGTATAGCGTGCGCGCCGCGTACTACGCGTCGAGCCGCTGGATCACGCAGCTCCAGCTGAATCGCGTGCATGTGCAGCGCGGGCCGGATGCGACCAGCATGATGTTCGGCGTCGGTTATCAGCTCGACGCTCCGGGCTCGCCCGGTCCGCGTGACTGGGCAAGCGGCAGCACGCACAAGGTCACGAATAACGAAGTAGCGCTGTATCTCGGCAAAACCATCGTCAATTCAACCAGTTCGCCGAGCGCGTTCGGCGGCGCGATCGAGTACCGGCGCGGCCTCGCGAAGTATCTCGACGTAACGGTCGGCTATCTTCACGAAGGCAGCAGCAAGGTGGCGCGTCGAGATGGTTTCACCAGCCAGCTGTGGGCCACTCGCGCATTTCTCAACGACAAGGTCGCGCTCGCGCTCGGCCTCGGCGCCTACTATGCGATCAACGAGAACGAAAACAGCGAGTCGCCCGGGCCGGGTGCGGGCAAGTTCTCCGGCCTCGTGACGATCGCGGGCTCGTATCGCCTGAGCGGGCACTGGGACGCGCGGCTCGAATGGAACCGCGTCGTGACCCGCTATGATCGTGATTCGGATGTGATTTTCGGTGGTCTGGGCTATCGTTGGTGAAGGCTCACGGTGTCAGGCATCAAGTGTTGTCGTGCCAGCAGAAGCAGTCTCTCGAACCGCAGGTCAAGACTCGGAACAACGGAGAACAGCATGAAAGCCAGCACCATCGCCGAGCGGGAGGCCCGCGGCCGTGCCGCCCGTGAGCACTCGAAACGTTCGAGCCATAAAACGGTAGGCGAATTGCATCGCAATCCGATCGAGTTGCTCAAGCAAAGCAGCGAGGGCCGGGTGCATAACCTCGTGCCGCTGCGTTACGGGCGCATGGCCGTCTCGCCTTTCACGTTTTTTCGCGGCACCGCCATCTTGCAGGCACACGATCTCAGCAAGGTGAGCGACACGGGTCTCGTCATGCCGATCTGCGGCGACGGCCATCTGATGAACTTCGGCGGTTTCGCCACACCCGAGCGGCAACTCGTTTTCGATCTGAACGATTTCGACGAAGTGGCAGTCGGGCCGTTCGAATGGGATCTGAAACGTCTGACCGCGAGCCTCGTCGTCGCCGCGCGTCACATGCGTCTGAGCCGGGGCACGGCGGAAAGTCTGGTAATGACGGCGGTCACCGAGTATCGCGACCGCATGGCACAGTACGCGCAGTGCGGCGCGCTCGAACTCTGGTACGACCGCATTACCTTCGAGTTGATGGCGGAGACCGCGCTGACGCCCGAACGCCGCCGCTCCGTGCGGCGGGGCATGGAAAAGGCCGCGAGCCGGACGCACGAAAGCCTGCTCGAAAAAATGGCGGAGCATGACGGCGGCCACTGGACGATTCGCGACGCGCCACCGGCCCTGTTCCACGTATTGGGCGCCAACACACTGTTCACACCGGAGGAGACCGAAGCATTCCGCGGCGCGAACTGGCGCAAGATGCTCGAACGGATGTGGGGCGAGTACATGAAGACCCTGTCGCACGACCGGCGCGAACTGCTGGACCATTTCACCGCGCAGGATCTCGTGTTCAAGGTGGTGGGCGTCGGCAGCGTCGGCACGCGCTGCCTGGTGATGCTGATGGTCGATCACATGGGCAAGCCGCTGTTCCTGCAAATCAAGGAAGCGCGGCCTTCGGTAATCGCGCAGTTCCACAAGTCGCCGGCCATCAGGCACGAGGGCGAACGCGTCGTGCAGGGGCAACGCATGCTGCAGGCGGCGAGCGACATCTTTCTCGGCTGGGCGACCGGGCCGCTCGGCCGGCACTTTTACTTTCGCCAGTTACGCGACATGAAGCTGTCGGCAAACATCGAGTTATTCGACAACGATCTGCTGGACGGTTACGCGCGCCTGTGCGGCTGGATCATGGCGCGCGCGCATGCCAAGGCGAGCGGGCAGGCCATCGAAGTGAGCGCGTATATCGGCCGTGGCGACCAGTTCGCGGAGGCGCTCACCGGCTATGCGACGACCTACGCGGACCAGGTGGAGCGCGATTACGACGTGTTCCTGAAGGCATGCCGCGGCGGTGAACTGGAAGCGCGCACGGACGAAGACATGGCGGCGGATTTCCGCGTGTAGCAGCGGCGTGCGCGTGGCTCGCCGGGTTGGGCTGCGGGCGAGACCCGCGCAGCCAGCCGGCGTGCGCCGCGCCTTACACGCATACGTGCGTGCTCGTGCTCAGTCGTCGACACCGTCGACACGCGCTTCGCGCAACGTCACGAAACGCAGATGCCGTTGCCGGGCGGCGCCGATCACGCGCGGCAGGACCGCGAGGATCAGCGGCGTGCCCGCGGCCGTGAGCGCTGCGTTGCCATCGTGCAGCAGGAGAATGTCGCGCGGCGCAAGACCGTCGAGCAGGCGCCGCGTGACCACGTCAGGATCGCGCTCGCGTGTGTCGTAGCCGCGCCGCGTCCATGCCGCGAGCCGCAGGTCGAGGTTGCGCAATACCGGTTCGAGAAAGATGTTGCGCAAGCCGGCCGGCGCGCGGAAGAACAGGGGCCGCTCGCCGCTCAGTGCTTCGAGCGTGCGTTGCGCGGCGTCGATCTCACGCGTGAGCGCGCCCGGCAACGTCACGGAAAACGTATGCATGTGAACCTGCGAGTGGTTTTCGAGCGCATGGCCGCGCGCGACGATCTCGCGCGCAAGGTCCGGGTAAAGCTGCGCCTTGGCGCCGATGCAGAAGAAGGTGGCGCGCACGCCGAAGGCGTCGAGCAGATCGAGCACTTGCGGCGTGACGAGCGGATCCGGGCCGTCGTCGATGGTCAGCGCGATCGCGTCGGCATTACGCGCGGCAGCGGGCAGGCGCGTCCAGTTCGGGCCGAGCAGCGAGGTACGCGGCAACAGGCCGGCCACCGTAAAAATGGCGTGATTCGCAAAAATCGCGGCTAACCACCAGGGCCAGGCGGCGGGCGCGAACAGCCATCCGGCCAGTACGAACACGTGCCATGCGGCGGTGGCCGTGAGCATCGCGGGATAGCCGGTGCGCGGCCAGCGGGACAGCGGCGCGTGGCGGGCGCCGTGCGGCGGCGTGGAGAGTTCTTTCATAAAGCGTGCTTCCTGTCTTCCTTCCTCCTTCCTGGGAAGGTCTTGAATCGCGCGCGTGACGCGCAACGGCAAACGATACCATCGATGCGCACCGCGACGCGCCCGCCGGCAGGAACGGTTACCTATGAAAGCACGCTGAAAGACGTGGTGCGGCGGCGCCACGGACTCGCAGACCTCGGCCCGCAGCGGACACTTCCGAAGAGCGCCTCTTGCGGCAAACGAACAACGGGAACGGCACGACCACGCGCCTGCTCAGCGCGAAAGACCACGCGGAATCGTTCGTCGACGTGAACACGGGCCGCGCCGTGGCATTTGTGATGGACGACCCGCTGTTGTATGGTGCTAAAGCCAAAGAGGCGGACCACTGCCTGATCACCTGCACCGCGCCGACGCGCCGGGCGCAGGGTCACATGTTCCGCAAGGACGACCCGAAGTTCAGGAAGCTCGCGGGCGGCGCTTGCCGCGCCGTCCGGTCCGGTTCGCTGGTTCGCATGCAGCCAGTCTGCACCATCTGCACAACGAGGAGACGTGTCGTGACGGGAACGGGAATCAAGAAGGTCGCGCTGGTAACGGGCGCGGGTAGCGGGATCGGCCGGGCGTGCGCGCTGAAGATGCTGGAGCACGGCTATAGCGTCGTGCTGGCCGGCCGCCGCCAGGCGCCGCTCGACGCCGTGGTCGAGGAAGCGCAGCATCTCGGCGGCGACGCCCTGGCCGTGGCGTGCGACGTCACCGACGCGGGCAGCGTCGCGGCCCTGTTCGACACGATCCGCGAACGGCGCGGCCGGCTCGACGTGCTGTTCAACAACGCGGGCCGCAGTGGGTCGCCCGTCGATATCGACGAACTCGATATCGACGAATGGCGCTCGGTGGTGGACACCAATCTCACCGGCGTATTCCTGTGCACGCGCGCGGCCTTCGGTCTGATGAAAACGCAGAGTCCGCGCGGCGGGCGCATCATCAACAACGGTTCGATCTCGGCGCATGCGCCGCGGCCGCACAGCATTGCCTACACGGCAACCAAGCACGCCATTACCGGCCTCACCAAAGCCGTCTCGCTCGACGGCCGCAAATACGACATCGTGTGCGGGCAGATCGACATCGGCAATGCGGCTACGGAAATGGCCGAGCGCATGGCGCGCGGCGTGCCGCAGGCCAACGGCGAGATCGCGGTCGAACCGCTGATGGACGTTCAGCACGTGGCGGACGCCGTGCTGCACATGGCCGAACTGCCGCTCACGGCGAACGTGCAGTTCATGACGATCATGGCGAGCAAGATGCCGTTCATCGGCCGGGGTTGACGGCGCGGCGCGAACAGCAAGCCGCGCGGGATCAACTTATACTGGGCGCTTTCCGTTTTGATGGAATGCGATTCGCCGTGTCCCGAGCCACACCTGAGGACGACCCGCAGCCGGCGCCGCCCGTGCAGCCCGATCTCGACGATTGTTGTCATAGCGGCTGCAATCCGTGTGTTTTCGATCGCTACGACGAAGCGCTCGAACGTTATCGAGTTGCGCTCGCCGCATGGCAAGCACGGCAGCAGGCGCACCAGCAAGAACACCAGCAAGAACACCAGCAAGACCATCAACAAGCGCACCAGGCGCAGCCCATGACGGCAGCGCAGCATAGCAAGCCGCGCCCGCGCCGTTGAACGGCGCTCCATGTTTTGCCTCGAACGCCGCCGCCCTTCACCATGCCCCGTCATGACCGACCTTCAGTCCGCGCCTCTCGAACCTCTCAATGAATCGCACACGCTGGACGAGCTGCATCGTTTCGTGCAGCGTTATCCGCGGCTCTTCGTGCTGACCGGCGCGGGCATCAGCACCGATTCGGGCATTCCCGGCTATCGCGACGACAACGGCGAATGGAAACGCTCGCCGCCCATCACGCTGCAGGAGTTTCTCGGCACGCCCGCCATGCGGCAGCGCTACTGGGCGCGCAGCATGGTCGGCTGGCCGGTGGTCGCGCACGCCGAGCCCAATGCCGCACACACCGCGCTCGCCCGGCTCGAAGCGGCCGGCCACGTGCCGACGCTGGTAACGCAGAACGTCGACGGTTTGCATCAGCGGGCGGGCAGCCGCGAGGTGATCGAACTGCATGGCGGCATCAATGGCGTGACGTGTCTGGACTGCGGCATGCAACACTCGCGCGCGTCGATCCAGCAGACGCTCGAAGCGGACAACCCCGCGCTGCTGAACGTGACGGCCGAAACCGCCGCGGATGGCGACGCGCATCTCGAATGGCACGATCTTGCCGGCTTTCGCGTTCCGGCGTGCCCGAACTGCGGCGGCCTGCTGAAGCCGGCCGTGGTGTTCTTCGGCGAAAGCGTGCCGAAGGAGCGCGTGGAAGCGGCTTCGCATGCGCTCGACGCGGCGGACGCCATGCTGGTGGTCGGCTCGTCGCTGATGGTTTACTCCGGCTTCCGCTTCTGCGTGTGGGCGCAGAAGCAGGGCAAGCCGGTGGTCGCGATCAACCTGGGGCGCACGCGCGCGGATTCGCTGCTGTCGCTGAAAATCGCGGCGCCGTGCGCCGAAACGCTGACCGCGCTGGCCGGCCTGCTGGCGCTGGATTGAACCGTCTGCTTCGGCAAATACGCATCTCGAAAGGACAACCCATGCTGACGACGATCGCCCAGCTCGAAGCCCTCTACGGTCAGCCGCACGAGCGCGCGGTGCGTAAAGAGATCCCGTATATCAATGAAGACTACCGCGCGTTCATCGAGGTCGCGCCGTTCGCCGTGCTCGCCACCGCCGGCCCGGAAGGCCTCGACTGTTCCCCGCGCGGCGACGCGCCGGGTTTTGTGCGCATCGTCAACGAACGTACGCTCGCGCTGCCGGACCGTATCGGCAACAATCGGCTCGACAGTCTGCGCAATATCATCGCCGAGCCGCGGCTCGCGCTGCTCTTCATCATTCCCGGCGTGGGCGAGAGCTTGCGCGTGAACGGCCGCGGTCGCGTTACCAACGACCCGCAGTGGCTGGACAGTTTCGCCGTCGAAGGTAAACTGCCGCGCACCGTGCTGCTGATCGACGTGGACAGCGTCTACTTTCACTGCTCGAAAGCGTTGGTGCGCTCGAAACTGTGGGATCCGGCGCATCACGTCGAACGTTCGCGCCTGCCGAGCGCGGGCGAAATTCACCGGCGCATCAACGGCACGCAGTTCGACGCGGCCACTTACGACCGCGAGCTCGCTGAACGCGTGCGCACGGCCCTGTACTGAAACCGAAGGTCAACATGACGAATTCCCAGGTGGCCTTGCGGCAGCGTTCGCCATCCGCGGAACGCAACTGCGAACCGATTCTCGCCGTGCTGCGCGAAGCACTGCCGGCCACCGGCCGCGTGCTCGAAATTGCGAGCGGCACGGGCCAGCATGCAGTCTGCTTTGCCCGCGCCATGCCCGGTCTCGACTGGCAACCGAGCGACGCCGATGCTGCCGCGCGCGCTTCGATCGCCGCGTGGATCGCGCACGAGGGGCTAGCGAACGTGCGCGCGCCGCTCGCGCTCGACGTGCATCAGCCGGACTGGGGCGTGGACACGCTCGACGCCGTGGTGTGCATCAACATGATTCACATCTCGCCGTGGAGCGCGACGCAGGCGCTGTTCGCGGGGGCGAGCCGCCGTCTCGTCGACGGCGGTGTGCTGTATCTGTACGGTCCTTACAAACGCGGCGGCGCGCATACGTCGCCGAGCAACGATGCTTTCGATCAGCAGTTGCGCAGCCGCGATCCGGCATGGGGCGTGCGCGATATGGAAACCGTGGTGGCCTTGGGCGCTTCGGTCGGACTCGTGTGCGACGGGCCGCTCGCCATGCCGGCCAACAATTTCAGTCTGGTGTTCCGGAAACGCACGGACGCGGCGCGGGTCTGACAAACGTTCGACACAGCGTATGGCGCGCTGCCGGCCGGCTGCCGCTCAGCGGCAAGTCGGCATTTCTTTTATTCTTTCACCCTCGACGTCCCGCTGATGTTCCTTCCGGCGCGGCGTCACGACATTTTTTGGACTCTGGAGAATTCACATGAGCAAACAGGCAATCGGCGTGGTGGGGCTGGCGGTCATGGGCCGCAATCTGGCGCTCAACATCGAGAGCCGCGGCCATGCGGTGTCGGTGTTCAACCGTAGCCGCGAGAAAACCGACGAACTCATCGCCGAATATCCGGACAGGAAGCTGGTGCCGGCCTTCACGCTGGAAGAATTCGTGGAGTCGCTGGAAAAACCGCGCCGCATTCTGCTGATGGTCAAGGCGGGCGAGGGCACCGACGCCACGATCAACCAGTTGAAACCGCTGCTGGACAAGGGCGACATTCTGATCGACGGCGGCAACACGCATTTCACCGACACCATCCGGCGCAATCAGGATCTGGCTAAATCCGGCCTGCATTTCATCGGCACGGGCGTGTCGGGCGGCGAGGAAGGCGCGCTGAAAGGCCCGTCGATCATGCCGGGCGGCCAGCGCGACGCCTACGACCTCGTCGCTCCGATCCTCACCGAAATCGCCGCGAAGGCGCCGGACGGCGAGCCGTGCGTCGCCTACATGGGACCGGACGGCGCGGGCCACTTCGTGAAGATGGTGCACAACGGCATCGAATACGGCGACATGCAGCTGATCGCGGAAAGCTACGCGGTGCTTAAGCAGGTGGTTGGACTCTCGAACGAGGAACTCGGCAAGGTCTACACGGAGTGGAATCAGGGCGAGCTCGACAGCTATCTGATCGAAATCACCTCGAAGATTTTCAGCAAGAAAGACGAAGAAACCGGCAAGGATCTGGTCGACGTGATTCTCGATCGCGCCGCGCAGAAGGGCACCGGCAAGTGGACCAGCCAGAACGCGCTCGACCTCGGCGCGCCGCTGCCGCTGATTACCGAAGCCGTGTTTGCGCGCGTGCTGTCGTCGCTGAAGACGCAGCGCGTGGCCGCGAGCAAGGTGCTGGAGGGCCCGGCGGCCAGGCCGCTCGGCGCCGAGCGCGAGGCTTTCATCGAATCGGTGCGCCGCGCGTTGTATTTCAGCAAGGTGATTTCGTACGCGCAAGGCTTCGCGCAACTGCGCGCGGCGTCGGAAGAATACAAGTGGGATCTGGACTACGGCACGATCGCGAAGATTTTCCGCGCCGGCTGTATCATCCGCGCCCGCTTCCTGCAGAAGATCACGGACGCTTATACGAAAGACAAGGCGATCGCCAATCTGCTGCTGGACCCGTATTTCCGCGACATCGCGAAGAACTACCAGTCGGCTCTGCGCGAAGTCGTGATCGCGGCGATCAACGCGGGTGTGCCGGTGCCGGCTTTCGCGTCGGCGATCGCGTATTTCGACGCCTACCGTTCGGAACGCCTGCCGGCGAACCTGGTGCAGGCGCAGCGCGATTTCTTCGGCGCGCATACGTTCGAACGTATCGACAAGCCGGGCAGTTTCCACGCGAACTGGAGCTGAGCGTTTGAATGGCTGCCCGGCTTGTCCTTGCGGCAAGGCACGCCGGGCGGCGCATGCGCTTGAATTCAAGATAGTGAATTATTGCTGAAAGCTATCGGACAGATAGCGCCCCGGCACCACGCGCCGGCTACTATTGCGAATATCGAAATAGAGTTTCGTCGTTTTAGGGGTTTCCCCTAGGTGCCGACCCTCCTAAACTTCTACTTAACCGCTGCGGGACACCAAGTTCCAAGCGCATTAAAAAACAAGTTCTGGAGGTTTACATCATGAAGTCCCTTATCTCTGCAGTTGTCGTTGCCGCCGCTCTGGTTGCCCCGGTTGCTTCGTTTGCTCAATCGAACCAGCCGGTTACGCGCGCTCAAGTCCGCGCGGAATTGGTCCAGCTGGAGAAGGCCGGCTACAACCCGGTGGGCGATCATTTCGATTACCCGGCTAACATTCAGGCCGCTCAGGCACGTGTCGATGCTCAAAACGGCACCGCCCAGGCTGTGAACAGCGGCTACGGCGCACCCGCCGTCGGCACTTCGCAAGCCGGCCGCCCGGTGAGCAGCACCGACCGTAACTCGGTCTACTTCGGCAACTGATTCACGCCGAAACTGATGGAATCGCCGCCTGGCTGGGTAACAGGCTGCGCGTAAATGGAAACGCCGTCCGGATTGCCGGACGGCGTTTGTCGTTTACCGCACGGCACGGCGGCTCGCATGTGCCGCTTTCTATCTATTTGTTGCTGCGAATAGCGGAGAACAGCGGCGCATGCTTTTGGCCGCCGGCATTCAACGGCTCGGCAAATGCGGAATCGCCTCGTTGCTTGTCAGATTGAGCTGGTGAATCTGCCGATGCGTCTTGTTCAGATGCGCCTGCGCGGCCACGCGTTGCGCTTCCAGTTGCGACACGTCCTTGCGCACCTGATGCTGCCGGCTCGCTACCGTCTGCTCCTGCGTGCCGCGCCTTTGCAGTTCGCTGCGCAGCCGCTCCGCCTGTGCCTCTGAGCGGGCGATCATCCGCGCGAGCTGTTCGTTCTGCGCCTCCAGTTGCGCGCGGCGCGTTTCGCCGTCCGAGAGCCGCGTCGCCTGTTCTTCGAAATGGTGAAAGGCGGCCTCGGCGGCTTCGAGATCGGCGGCTTTGAGCGCGCGCCATAGCGAGCCGTCCTGATACAGGGCGACGTAGTACGCCAGTTCCTTCGCGTGAAACAGCAGGCTGACCGAATACGCAAAGCTGCGGAACACGCGAAACGGCGTCAGCGCTTCTTCTTCGGCGAGCCACTCGACCTCGGCCGTGTCGGCGACCTGCACGCCGCGCACGCTGACCTGCGACGGCACCACGGGCACCGGCCGCAAGGTCGTCACCGGTCGGGCCGGTCCCGGCGACGAAGCGGGCGCCGCGCAGTCTCCAGGAGCGGCCCCGGCTGCCGCGGCCAGCGCTGCCTCCTCGTTGTCGTCGGGCGATGAAGGAGCGCAGGCGCTTGCTCGCGCATCCTGCACGAGATGCGATGGGCCTGCCAGCACGCTGCGGCGGTTCAGGAGACTTTTCACGGCGGTCCTCCGGGTTGAGTCGCCCGAAATCTGCGAACGGCGCCGACAGTGAAGCATGCCGGTTAGCGTGGCAGGCCAGGCGGTGAGTGAAACGTGGCGGACCGGCGGCGCCGGTGAAGGGACGCCGGGGTGCGCGGCAATGCGGGTGTAATCGGGAACGAACGTCTAATGCAGCGAACGATGCCGGCGGCCAATTTCATCGAACAACGCGCGGCTGGGTTCGAGCGCCAGCAGCCAGGATTCGTCGTAGCCGCTCAGATTGTCGAGCGCCTCGCGCAGCCGCTCGATCGCCACGGCAGGGATCTCGACGCTGGCTTCGACGCCGCTCGACAATCCCGCGACGCTGGCCAGTTGCACCAGCGCGTCGGCGGCTTCGGCCACGTCGGCGGCGAAAACCAGGTGTGTGTTCAGGAGTTCGACCAGACCGGGCGACGCCGCGATGTCGTCTACGTTGAGTTGCACGGCCAGAAAAGTGGCTTTGTTCATCCTCAACTCCCTCGCACAATTCAGACGTTTTGCTTACGGCGCGCCGCGGCAGCAAAACTGAGTATAGGCCAGGGCTCGAATGATTCAATAATCACACGAATCGGCGGCGCGGCCCGACAGCGGCGAGCCGGCGAGCCGCCACACCTATAATGAGGCCAGCCGGTACGTGGCTCGCGCCTAGCCGAGCGGTTCGCCATGTCCGGCGCGCCGTGCCTGGCGGCGCTGTCTCTCCTCAACTGCCTGGTGTCCATGAAGATCATTCGCAGCAAGGATTTCACCGCGACGCGCGCCTGGGGCGCGCTCGATATCGCCAACATGGGCGGCATTACGACGCGCCTGCACTGGACCGATCAGCCCTATAAGTGGCATGTCAACGATGGCGAGGAAGTGTTTGCCGTGCTCGATGGCCGCGTCGAGATGCGTTATCGCGAAGACGGTGTCGAACAGTCGGCCGTTCTGGAAACGGGGGACGTGTTTTACGCTGCGGTGGGTACCGAACATGTGGCTCATCCGCTCGGCGCGGCGCGCATTCTGGTGGTGGAGTCGGCAGGCAGCGTCTGAAGGTTGGCGCAAGGCCGCTGCCATACCGGCGTGGCTGTCGCCGCGCCGGGCGGCATAATGGATAACGGCTGCCGCGCCTTCAGGACGGGCGGCACGGCAAATGCTTGGGCATCGATTGAATCCGATTGATTGAACGAAGAGTCGAGGAAATCACATGACAAGAGCATGGCAATTGACGGGGACCCGGTGGCTGACGGCGGTCGCGCTCGGCGCGATGTTCAGCGGCTGCACGACCATGCCGTGGGAGAGCACGCCGTTTTACAGCAGTACGCCGTCCCGGCCGACCACGCTCGGCACGGTTCCTGTGCCTGCCGGTTTCTACCGGGTCAATCCGGGTGACACGATCGGCGGCATTGCATCGGCCTACGGCCGCAAGCCTCAGGAAATCGCCGCGTGGAACGGCCTCGCGGTCAACGCCGCGGTCAATCCGGGGCAAGTGTTGCGGGTGTCTCCGCCAATGGCCTCGGGCAGCGTGGTGACGCCGCCGGTCGCCGTCGGGCCGAATGGTTCTCCTGTGGCGCCCGGCGCGCCGACGGCGTCCGCGGGACCGCAGCAAGGCGTGCTGCAATGGCCGCTTCGTGGGCCGGTACTGAAAGCCTTCGCGCCTGGCAAGTCGAACGGCATCGTGATCGGCGGCCGGCCGGGCGATCCGGTCAAGGCTGCCGCCACCGGCCGCGTGGTCTATGCGGGCTCGGGTATCGAGGCATACGGTCCGCTCATCATCATCAAACACGACGACTCGCTGATAACCGCGTACGGGCAGAACAGCACGCTGCTGGTGAAGGAGGGCGATGCGGTCGCGCAAGGGCAGACCATCGGCGAGGTGGGGATGGACAGCCGCGGCGTGGCGTCGATCCAGTTCGAGGTCCGTCAGAACGGCCAGCCGGTCGATCCGCTCGCGTGGCTGCCGAAGTCGGGTGGGTGAGGCTTCTTTTTAGCGCGATTTCAGCGCTGCGCGAATTGAATATACTGGGTGGCTAAACTGCCTGCGGCAGGTTCGCCGCGTCGATAGCGGCGCAGCGGTGCGGCGACCGGCCGCCGCAGGCTGTCATTCATGGACGCACAGGGACACACAATGATCGATTTGCGCAGCGATACCGTAACCCGTCCGACTCCGGCCATGCTCGCGGCCATGTCGGCCGCCGAAGTGGGCGACGACGTGTGGGGCGACGACCCCACCGTGCTGCGTCTGCAGGCCACGGTTGCCGAGCGCGCCGGCAAGGCGGCGGGCCTGTTCTTTCCGAGCGGCACGCAAAGCAATCTCGCCGCCTTGATGGCGCACTGCGCGCGCGGCGACGAATATATCGTCGGCCAGCTCGCGCACACGTACAAGTACGAAGGCGGCGGCGCGGCAGTGCTCGGCAGCATTCAGCCGCAGCCGCTCGAGAATGCCGCGGACGGTTCGATCCCGCTCGAGAAGATCGCTGCCGCGATCAAGCCCATCGACGACCACTTCGCGCGCACGCGGCTGCTGGCGCTGGAAAACACCATCGGCGGCAAGGTGCTGCCGGCCGCTTATGTGGACGAGGCGGTGCATCTGGCGCGTCAGCGCGGCCTGTCGGTTCACCTCGACGGCGCGCGCGTCTACAACGCGGCGGTCGCCTCGGGCAAGCCGGTCGCGGCATTGTGCGAGCCGTTCGACTCGATCTCGATCTGTTTTTCGAAGGGACTGGGCGCGCCGGTCGGCTCGGTGCTGGTGGGCAGCCAGGCGCTGATCGACGTGGCGCACCGCTGGCGCAAGGTGCTGGGCGGCGGCATGCGGCAGGCGGGCATCCTGGCGGCGGCTTGCCTGTACGCGCTGGATCACAACGTCGAGCGTCTCGCCGACGACCACGCGCACGCCGCGCATCTGGCAGCGGGTCTGGAAAGTATCGAGCACGTCAAGGTGCAGTCGGTCGCCACCAACATGGTGTTCGCGCAGTTTCCGCAGCAGCATTGCGCGCCGCTCGAAGCGTGGCTCAAGGAGCGCGGCATTCTCACGCAGATGCTGTATGCGTCGCGATTCGTGACGCATAAGGACGTGTCGCGTGCGGATATCGATACGTTTATCGCCGCGGTGAAGGCGTATTTCGCGGCACGCTGAGTGGTTGGCGCGGCCGCGCGCGCTCAGGCGGTTAGCCTGAAGCCGCAGGAATCAGCACAACCAAAAAGCGGACGCACAGTCACCCCTGCGCGCCCGCTTTTTTTTACTTCACCGATGCTTTCGCATGCCCGCCCGACCGATGCGACGGCGCCAGCAAGCGCAGCCCGCTCGCCAGGCTGGCCGCGCCGGCAAAGAAGGCGCCGGTGCCGAGCGCCAGCGTCGGCCCATGCCGGCCGGCAATGCCGAAGCTCAATGCGACCAGCGCCGCGCCGGTGGTCTGCCCAAGCAGCCGCGCGGTCGCGACGATGCCGCTCGCGCCGCCGCTGCGCTCCGGCGGCGCGCTCGCCATCAGTGCTTTCAGATTCGGCGACTGGAAGAAGCCGAAGCCCGCACCGCAAACCGCCATGCGAATGCCGATGTCGAGAACGTGCGGGTGAACCGGCAACAGCGCCAGCGAGGCCATGCCTGCCGACAGCACCGCGAGCCCGATCGCGCCGAGCAGGCCCGGCGGATAGCGGTCGGACAGACTGCCCGCGAGCGGCGCCGCCAGCGCGACCACCACCGGCCACGGCGTCATCAGAAACCCGGTTTCGACCTGACTGCGATGCAGCACATCCTCGAAATAAAACGGCAGTGAGACGAACGCCAGCCCCTGCGCGGCGAACGAGCACACGGCCGTCACCGCCGACAGGGCGAACACCGGCCGTTTGAACAGGTCGACGGGCAGCATCGGCGCCGGGTGGCCGGCTTCGCGGCGAATCAGCAGCAGTCCGAACACCACCGTGATCGCCGCCGCGCTCAGCACGAGTTGCGCCGAGGCACGCTGGGCCGCCTCGCCGAGCGCGAAGATCAGCGCCGCGAAGGTGATGACGTTCAGAAGCGCCGCGACCGGATCGAAGTTGTGCTTGCCGCGCTCGGTGTGCGGCAACGCCGGCCATGCGAAACCCAGCGCCAGCAGGCCGAGCGGCACGTTGACCGCGAACAGCCACGGCCATGCGGCGACGGACAGGATCAGCGAGGCCACCGTCGGCCCGACCGCGAACGACACGCCGACGACCAGCGCGTTCATGCCGAGGCCGCGTCCGAGCCGGTGGGGCGGATACAGATAGCGGATCAGCGCGGTGTTCACGCTCATGATCGCGCTCGCGCCGAGGCCTTGCATGACGCGTGCGGCGGCGAGCAGCGGCAGCGTCGACGCCAGCGAACACGCCAGCGACGCCAGCGTGAAGAGCGCGATGCCGCTGATATAGATCCGCCGATGCCCGACGATATCGCCGAGCGCGGCGAGCGGCAGCAGGGTCGCGACCATCGCCAGCTGGTAAGCGTTGATGATCCACACCGACGCCGCGGGCGCCGCATGCAGGTCCGCGGCAATGGCGGGCAGCGCCGTATTGGCGATGGCGGTATCGAGCGTGGCGAGCGCGACGGCGAGCATGATCGCGGCCAACGCGCGGCGGTTGGCGGCGGACATCGGGGCGTCCGCGGGGAAGGGCTGGGTGGCGGTGGCGCTGGGTTTGTCGGACAAGGCGTGGCTCGTCGGTTAAGCATGCCGGTGCGCCGCTCGAGAGGAGCGCGGCGCGCGAGCGGCAGGATTGCGTGGCACGAGGCGCGCGTGGCCTGAGCCAAGCTTTCGAGGCTTTCAGGCGGGCGCGCGGTGAATGTAGCAATTGTTACAGAGACGCGGAAATCGTGCTGAGCGTGCCGGAATTTCCCGCTATCGACCGCGGGCACTCGCAGGCAGGTCACATGTAGTTCTGACCCGTGTGCCGGCGCAGCGAGTCGTCCCGCTTCTCGTTGTCCAGCACAAGCTGCCACGTTCGAGCTGGCGTGTCGTAATTCGTCGTGATGCCGTTTTGCAGCATCAGATAGCTTTCATGAGCTGTCGCCGGGTCGATCTGCGCGCGCCATACGGGCGTGCCGCCTAGCGTGCGCACTTCCAGCGCGGCGGGGCCGCTCGCCACTGCGTAGAAGCCATCCTTGAACAGCCACGCGGCGTTGTGGGCCGCAAGCCATTGGCGCGCGGCGGCGGCATCGCCCTGCGCAATGTGATCCGGATAAAACAGGAAACCGGCGCCCTGATGCGGCGTCACGCCCGGCACGCTGGTGACGAAATGCGACGCGCCGTCCGGCAACGCGCTGTCCGGATTCTGGTAGAACCGGTAAAGCTGGTCGGGACTGCCCGCCGTGGAGTTACTGAACGTGGCGGGAGGAACTGGAGGCTGTACCTTGTTTCCCGACGAATCGCTGAACGTCCAGCTTTGCCGCGCCGTCAGTCCGGAGCGCCCCTGGGGCGGCGCGACGTAGGGCGTATAGGCCAGGACACCTTCCGTAAGCAGCTTGCGGTCCTCGACGTGAATCATGGCACCGGTCTCCGGATCATGGAAAAACACGCCGTTGAGGCTGCCGGCGCCGGGATTCGAGCCGATGTACGCATTCCCGTCACCGCCGATGCGCAGCACCTTGCTGTAATCGCTCGCCAGATGGATGCGGCCGTCGTCGCCCATGCGGAAGCGGTCGCCTCTGCCGTTGGCGGGCGAGCGGTCGATAGAGGGATAGCCCGCGGTGAAGTTCAGCCGCGCCGGATTGCCGGCTCCGCTATTGGCCCACTCCGTTTCGATGGTCACGGGGCCCCGATAGTCGAGACGATTCGCCTGGTCTTTCACTCTTTGCTGTATGTCGGCATTCGCGTGCTGGTAGAACCTCGCCTGCACCAGCGCGGGATGCTCGTTCGGCCGGTAGAGTGTTTTGCCGTCCTGCTGGAACGGGGTGACGAACGGACGATGTCCGGCGTCCGCCCATGCCGGGTTGTCCGGCGAGAAATGCGCCAGTTGCGGTTGCGCACCGGCAGTGCGGGTCGCGTCATAGACATCCCAGCGATAGTCCGGGTTGGCGACATACGGCGCCAGCTTGCCGTTCTCGTACTTCTGCCAGCCGCGGACCTGCGTGTAGTCGATATGGCCCATCGCGGCCACTTCGCCGTCGCGTGGGGCACGCGCGTGCTCGCTGCCAAGACTGCCCCGCACATCGACCATGTTGGGCGACGGAGCAACGTAATAGACGTAGCCCTTCTTCGCAGCCGTCGCATCGATACGTGCCTGCGCCTCGGCCCGCCCGGTGAAGGTGCCGACGTAGCCGCCGCCATCGGTGGCCGCCGGGTTGCCCGCCACGATGGAGTCGTGCAGGTCGAGACTGGTATTGCGAAGCGGGGTGTCTTCGACCGAAAAGCCCTGTTGCTCCTTGAGCCGAGCGGGACTCGTCTGCGACGGCCGGAAGAGCGCGAATGGATGATCGGGGTGGTCCTCGCCGGTGGATCGCCTGAATTCGGTCCGCGCTCCGCCGTCCCAGCCCGACGGGCCGGGCTGGTCGAAATCCGGGGGCGGCGGCAACTGGCCGGGATCCGTTGGCGCGAGCACGGGGGTCCGCTCGTTGCCGAAAGCGTGAAGCGCGGCGTTCTGCATCATCTCGCGATAGGCGTCCGGCGCGAGGCCGGTATAGGCGCGCCAGGTGAGCGGGTCTGCGTAGTAGGTCGTCCAGGTCTCCGTCACGCCGCCGAAACTCCTGTAACCCCGCTCGTAGAGCGCATTGATGGCGGTGCCGAGCGAATCGAAGCCCTGATATCTGAACGCGCCGTGACTTGCGTCGTAAAGCTGGTATTCATCGTTCCGGTAGTCTGCCGACCGGTTGACGCGCTGGATGAGGATCGCATGGTGACTCCCTTCCCCAAAGCTCAAGGTCACGTCCGTGAACGTATCCTGCGCCGTGCCCAACCCGTCTTGCGACGGGAGCGAGGCAGAAAAGTGACGTCGCAAATCGTTGACGAGAGCACCGGCAGTGGTCAATTTATCGCGACCCAGGCGCATTTCGTAACCTGGCAAATCACTGGGCGGCACGTTTTCGTACGCCGTTTGCAGGCGGCGAATTTCGTCGAGCGTCGACGACCGCGTTGAAGGGGCGAGAAGCCGCCGGTAAACAGCGTCGGTCGCTCCCATCAAGTCGAGCGATCTGCCCTCGAAGATCTTGTGCATGGCCAGCCAGGCCAGACCCGCGCACTGGTCATCCAGTACATCCGGCTGCGTGGCCGCCGAATCGAGGATCTCCACATTCAGGCCGTTCTGTCCTGCCGCGGAACCCGCGTAAGCCTGTTGAGTGTCCTCAAACGAATCGTGAACGGGAGGCGTCTGTCGCTTGAACCGGGCCTCGGCGGGCCCGCCGCTCGCAACCAGAGACGCTGCCGCCCGGTTGGCCGCGGCGTCTGCGCCCGGCCAGACACTGCGCGCCGACGCTTCCCTTCGGGCGACGTCAGGCCGCAATGGTGCCGCGCCGGGCGGGTGCGTGGTCCGGGCGGTCCCGCGCGTTCTGAAAAGGGTGCTCGCAAAGCCGGATGCGGGGCGGGCCCGATGCGCGAGCGTGCTTGCGTTTTGCGTCCGGGACGTCACGCCTTGAATTCGCGTCGGGTCCTCCTGCTCGTCCTCTCCGGTTCGCGCTGCGCCAAATGACAGGGCTCGCGTTTGTCGATCCGTTAGCTCGCCGCCTCGCGTCGCATCCGGATCTGTATCGATGAAATTCGTGGGGCGGTTACCTGCTGCGGAAATCGTCATCGCTGCACCTCTCGCTGGTTTCTCACGGGGTTGTGTCGCCCTTGAGCGGAGCGGGCGACTGTGACCATGAAACCAGCCCGAACCGAGCGGCAGGTAGTGATCGGGTAGGTCAGGACATGTCGACTAATGCAACTAACGGTCGAGCGAGCGCCACGTCCACAAGCTGACCCGCGCCCACGTACCGCACGCCCTTGCTCGACAACCGCCCGGCAGACGAGGCACCCTGATTTGACCACGCGTCGAGCCCATCGCGTCATTCATCCGCACGTCACGCCGCTAAAAAATAATAGTGTCGTGTCCCATCCAATGCGCATCACGCGATTCGCAATCCCTGGTCTTTTTTTGCGCAGCCGCTGCACGCGCGCAGTGCCATGTGGACGCGGCTTGCACCTCTCGTGTGCGGAGCAACGGCGCGCCGCCGCATCCCGGCGGGCATGGCATGTGCGTGAGAAGCGCTCGCGCTCGCCGGTCTCCGGTGGTCGTAAAATGTCCTACTCTGTTTCTTAACCCGCCTGACCGGCACGCGCCTCCCGTCCGTCATCTGTGCGGTTCGCGCATGCCGCGTTGCTCATTTCCCCGGAGGCTTCGATGACAGCCGTCGATCTGGAATTCGACCAGCTCAACAGTACCGTCGACGCGCTACGGCGCTCAATTTCCAACCGCATGATGTACGGCGTCGGCAAAGACGCCGTCACCGCGCATCCGCACGACTGGCTGCACGCCGCGGCGCTCGCCGTGCGCGACCGGCTGGTCGCGCGCTGGATGAAGACCACGCGCCTGCAATACGAACAGGACGTGAAGCGCGTCTACTACCTGTCGATGGAATTCCTGATCGGCCGGACCTTTACGAACGCCTTGCTGGCGCTCGGCATCCACGACCAGATGAAGGAGGCGCTCGCGAGTCTGGGCGTCGACATGCAGATGTTGACCGATATCGAGCCGGACGCCGCGCTCGGCAACGGCGGCCTCGGCCGGCTCGCGGCCTGTTTTCTCGATTCGATGGCGACGCTCGGCATTCCGGGCTTCGGCTACGGCATCCGTTACGAGTATGGGATGTTCCGTCAGCAGATCGTCAACGGCGAGCAGGTCGAAGCGCCGGACTACTGGTTGCGCGCGGGCAATCCGTGGGAATTTCCGCGGCCGGAAGTCACGTACATGGTTCATTTCGGCGGCCGCACGGTGCAGCGCGGCGACCATGTCGAATGGATCGACACCGAGCATGTGAACGCCACCGCGTACGACACGGTCATTCCCGGCTACGACACGGACGCGACCAACACCTTGCGCCTGTGGTCGGCGCGTGCGACCGAAGAGCTCGATCTGGGCGCGTTCAATCGCGGCGACTACCGCAACGCGGTCGACACGAAGAACATGTCGGAGAACGTGTCGCGTTTGCTGTATCCGGACGACTCGACACCGGCCGGCCGCGAACTGCGTCTGCGTCAGGAATACTTTTTCGTTTCGGCGACCATGCAGGATCTGATTCGCCGCTATCAGCGCACGCACAGCACGTTCGGGCGCTTCTCCGAAAAAGTGGCGGTGCATCTGAACGATACGCACCCCGTGCTGGCGATTCCCGAACTGATGCGTTTGTTGGTGGATGTGCACCGTCTGCAATGGGACAAGGCGTGGAACCATGTCACGCAGATCTTCTCGTACACCAACCACACGTTGATGCCCGAAGCGCTCGAAACGTGGGACGTCGAGATGCTTGCGCGCCTGTTGCCGCGGCATCTCGAGATCATCTTCGAGATCAACGCGCAGTTTCTCAAGCACGTCAGCGAGCAGTCGGATCATGACGGCGAGATGATCCGCCGTATTTCGCTCGTCGACGAATATGGGCAGCGGCGCGTGCGGATGGCGTATCTGGCGATCGTGGCGAGCCAGAAGGTGAACGGCGTCTCGAAGTTGCATTCGCAACTGATGACCCGCGATATCTTTGCCGACTTCGCGCGTATCTATCCAGACCGCTTCACCAATGTCACCAACGGCATCACGCCGCGCCGCTGGCTCGCCCAGGCGAGCCCGTCGCTGTCGTCGCTGATCGACCAGAAGATCGGCAGGCACTGGCGCACCAATCTGTTCGAGCTGGAGCAGTTGCGCGAACTGCGTAACGACAGCGGCTTTATCGATGCTTTCCGTGAAGCGAAACGGCAGAACAAACTAAGGCTCGTGCACCGCCTCGCGCATCACACCAAGCTGCATTTCGATCCGGATGCGTTGTTCGATCTGCAGGTCAAGCGCATTCACGAATACAAGCGGCAGTTGCTCAACGTGCTGCATGTGATCGTGCGCTACAACCAGATTCGCGCGAACCCCGAGCGTGACTGGGTGCCTCGCGTGGTGCTGTTCGCCGGCAAGGCCGCGTCCGCTTACCGGATGGCCAAAAGCATCATCAAGCTGATCGGCGACGTGAGCCAGAAGGTCAATCACGATCCGCTGATCGGCGACCGCATGAAAGTGGTGTTCGTGCCGAACTACGGCGTGAGCGTGGCGGAGCTGATCATTCCGGCCGCGGATCTGTCGGAGCAGATCTCGATGGCCGGCACGGAAGCCTCCGGCACCGGCAACATGAAGCTCGCGCTCAACGGCGCGTTGACGATCGGCACGATGGACGGCGCCAACATCGAAATCTGCGACGCGGTGGGGCGTGAGAACATGTTCATTTTCGGCTACACGGCGGACGAAGTGGACCGCCTGCGTGCCACCGGCTACCGGCCGCGGCAGATCTACGAAGAGAATCCGGAACTGCGCATGGCGCTCGATCAGATCCGCTCGGGCTTCTTCTCGCCGGACGATCCGCTGCGCTTCGCGGATATTTTCCATACGCTGGTGGACTGGGGCGATCACTACATGGTGCTGGCCGATTTCGCCGCGTTCGCGAAGGCGCAGGACGAGGTGGACGCGCGCTTCGTCGACAAGCGCGCGTGGACCGAAAGCGCGATCGAGAACGTGGCGGGCATGGGGCAGTTTTCGTCGGACCGCACCATCGGCGAATATGCCCGCAACATCTGGCATGTGAGTCCGCTCAATATCGAATAGCGGGCGGATCGCCTCGTTCGGGCGCTGAAGCGGAAAGGCCGCGCGGTTTGTGCCGCGCGGCCTTTCCGTTTTCTGCCGGTTGTCGTTGTTGTCGTTGCTGCCTTTGCGGCGACTACTGCGCGAGCTTCTCGACCTCGCGCGTCGCGCGCAGGCCCAACTGACCCTGCGGGAAGTCGAAGAGTACGTCGATATTCTGCATGCCCATCAGACCGATCACGATGCGGTTGGCACCTGGTTTGACCTTGACGATCGTGACTTGCGCACCTTCATAGCGGTGCATCCATTTGCCCGATCCGATCGCCGCATTGTAGTTGCCCTGATTGAGCACCTTGCCGACTTCGTCGTCGCCGGTCCAGTTCGGCGCCTTGTCCATTTCAATGCGGATCATGTCGGTGCTGGCGGTGGCGAACACCAGCGGCGCGCAAAAGGTCATCTTGTCGGCCACGTTGACGCAGCCTCTCGGCCATTGCACCGTGCCGTTCTCCAATACGGTCATCGGCACCATCGTGTAGTCCTTCGTGATCGCCTTCGACGGGCTCAGCACGAGGTAAGGCTTCGCGAAGTTCGCATGCACCAGATAGCGCTGGCCGATGTTGCCGGGCAAAGCACGCAGCGGCTGCGTGCAGCATGTGTCGTCCGGTTGCGCTGCGCCGATGCCGAAGAGACCCGAAAACGCCCAGCCGAATTCGGCGGTGTAGCCGTCCATGCCCACGCAGCGCCGCGAGGTGGACTGGCAGTTGACCACGTCGACGGCTTGCGCGTCGATTTGCGCGGGCTTCGTTCCCGCGATGCTCAGCGGCAATTTCACGGCCGCGCCGGTGACCTGTGCGCCGTTCGTCAAAGGCAGCGAACTCACCGGGCCGGCGTTCGGATAGTTCGTGTTGGGCAAGACCGACTTCAGCACGCGCACGCCTTGCGTGCCCGTATCCAGCGCGACATAGACCGGCTTGCCGTCGAGTTGGACCGGCAATCCGAGGCGCGCCTGATCTTTGTCGCCGCGATCCACTTGCAGCGGAATCAGCAGGCCGTCGTTGCCGCCGTTGATCAGCGAGGCAGCCGGCGCAGGCGGCGTGGGCGTGGGGAAGGTGACGGCGCAACCGCTGAGCACAACGAGTGCGCCGGCGACGACGAGCGCGGCCACGCCGGAACGGCGCCGGCTGGGACGCAGATGCCGGCGCGCGGCACCATGAGACGACAGGAACATAGATTACGCTTTGCAAAAAGGTGTTCCCCGGCGAAGGCGAGGCGTCGCGAGCCGCGAGGCGGACAGCGCGTCGCGGCAATCTCAGCGGATTGCCGCGGCGTGGGCAGTGAAACCGCGAGGCCTGCGGGTCTGCGGGAGGGAACACGCAATAACAGGAGCGGCGACTCTACATGGCCGCTCGGGTGCAATTGCAAAGATGTGTGAAGGTCTGTGAAGGTTTGATGCGGGTTTGCGCGCGGGTTTGCATGCGGGTTTGCCTGCGGCCGGAAAGCGGGCGCGTGTGGGCGCGTGTGGGTTTCGATCCGCGTCAATGGTCGCGCGGACGGCGAATCACGGTCGTGTGCGCGCGGCCGAGCGTGGCGCGATCGAGTGCGGCGGTCAGCAGGCCGATCACGTCGTCGAGGGTGCGGGAAGTCACTTCCACGCGAAACGTCACGCGCTCGTGTTGCTGGTCGACGGTGACGATATACAGACGCAGATCGTCGCCGAGCGCGGCGTGCAGTGCGCGCCGTCCGTTTGCCGACGAGGTGCCGGGCACGGTGACGTCGATAATGACGAGCGGCACGACGACATGCGTGCGGCGCGCCATGCGTGGCGTGCGCGAGGTGCGCGTGAGGGGGAGATCAGACGTTGCGACGGAAGTGAGCATCATGATTGCGCCGGCCCGGCAGGCGGCGCGCGTTGTTGACACCCGTTCACTCTAGCGGCGCGCGTCTCAAGGACACGCAAAAGCTGCCACGCGGCGAATCAATTTTGTGTTAACGCGCGGGGCGGCAATTCGACGCATCCCATGCTGCGCGCTGCCGGATTGATGGCAGCGTCAGGCTTTCGGCGCCGCGCCTGCGCTCTTCGCCTCATTTACGGCCGCGCCGACGCGTTCGACGAAATCGCGATCGGTGCTCATCAGCGCTTCGCGCTCGCCATTCGCGGTTCGCACCATCAGACGATGGGTAATGTCCTGGGTCGCCCAGGTGAGCCAGCCGACCACGGCCAGCATCGTGCCGCACACCATGCCCACCGGCGAGCGCCATATCGCGCCGACAATGGCGCCGACGACGCCGACAAGCGAAATCGTGAGCGGCAAGACCTTGTTCTTCTGCACGGTGACGACCTGCACGCCCACGATGTCGCGCAGCGGAAAGACCTGGCCGGCAGCCGAGAGTGCGTTGCGCGTGACCGACACGCCACGATCATTGAAAGGGGTTTCCATCGGGTCCAGTTCAAGCGGTAGCAAAGGGCGCAGCGTACCAGACTTCAAATGCGCGAAGTTGCCGGATTTCTTGATGTCAGTCAGGCAGAGCGCGAGGCCATGCGCCAGGCTTCCCGGCGCCCGCGCAAAATCCCGGCAAACCCGCGAACCCGCGAACCCGCGAACCCGCGAACCCGCGAACCCGGCTCGCCCGCCGCTTCAGGCCAGCGCCGCGATGCGCGCACCAAGCCATGCGCGCAGTGCGGCGACTTCTTCGCCGCATACGGAATGCTCCATCGCATACGCATGCCACTCCACCTTGCTGCCCTGCGCCAGCGCGAAGTCGCGCGCGGCCTCGCCGAGCTGGATCGGCAACACCTGGTCGTACTCGCCGTGCGCGGCAAAGATCGGCGTGCCGTGGTTCGCGGGCGCGAGGCGGCTCTCGATGAAGGCTCTGGAGGGCAGGTAACCGGACATCACGATCAACCCGCCGAGCGTGGCCGGATGTGTGAGCCCCGCTGAGTAGGTCATCGCCCCGCCTTGCGAAAACCCCGCGAGGAATATTCTCGTGGTCGGAATGCCGCGCGCGTTCTGCCCGGCGATCAGTTGCCTCACGGTCGCGCACGACGCCTCGATGCCCGCCTCGTCGACCTGCCGTTCGATCGACTGGAACGAACGGATGTCGTACCACGCGCGCATCACGTAGCCGTTGTTCGCGGTCACGGCGATCTCCGGCGCGTTGGGAAACACGAAACGCACGGCGGGTCCATTGGCGAGACGCAATTCCGGAACCAGCGGCACGAAGTCGTTGGCGTCGGCGCCGAGACCATGCAGCAGGATCACGGCGAATTCAGGATTCGGTGCGGTTTCGATTTCGATGGTCTGCGGCGTACTGTTCATGGCGTGCTACTCCCTGGCGTCGGCATGGTCGGAAGATCGGGATCAGAACGGACACGATACCGCATGGCGCACGAACCGGAGCGGCCGCGGCGCGAGTATCGGCGATACCCGCGCCGCGGCCGCTTGCCAAAGGCGTTATTGCAGACGTTGCTTCAGCTCGTTCGCCAGTTGCCGCGTGGCCGCTTTGGTCGGCGCGTCTTCGGCGAGCGCGTTGAGCAAGCCGAAGTCGTGAATCGTGCCGTCGTAACGGACGGTGGCAACCTCGTCGCCGGCTGCGTCGAGCTTGCGGCCATACGCTTCGCCTTCGTCACGCAACACGTCGGATCCGGCAACCTGGATCAGCGCCGGCGGCAAGCCCTTCAGCTGTTCCGTCGTTGCGCGCAGCGGCGAAGCATAGATCTCGTTGCGCTGCTTCGGATCTTTCGTGTAGGCGTCCCAGAACCACTTCATCATCGGCCGGGTCAGGAAGTGGCCTTCCTGAAACTGATTGTACGAACCGTCGTTGAAGTTGTTGTCGGTCACGGGCCACATCAATCCCTGGAAGCGGATTGCCGGGCCTTGCCTGTCTTTCGCCATCAGGCTCACCACCGCGGCCATGTTGCCGCCGACGCTATTGCCGACCACCGCAAGGCGGCTGCCGTCCACGCCGATCTCGTCGCCGTGCGCGGCAACCCACTTCGTAGCGGCATAGGCCTGGTTGATCGCGACCGGATAGCGGGCTTCCGGCGAAGGCGTGTAGTTCACGAAGACCGCCACGGCGCCCGACTGCACCACCAGATCACGCACCAGACGCTCGTGAGTCGGGAAGTCGCCGAGTATCCAGCCGCCTCCGTGGAAGAACATGAAGACGGGCGGCGTCCCGCTCGCGCCGTGCGGCCGGACAATGGTCAGCGGCACGCTGACGCCGTCCTGCTCGATGGTGCGGTTGGAGACGTCGATACCCGACAGATCCACTTTCACGCCGTTCTGTGCATCCACCAGAACCTGCCGTGCCTGGGCAGGCGGCAGGGTGTTGATCGCAGGACCCTTGCCGCTGTTGAGCGCTTTCAGGAAGCCGGACGTCACGCGGTCGGGCGTGGGTTGCGAAGCAGGGCTCGCAGCAAAGGCGGAACCGAAGGCGAGGGCGGAAGCCAGCAGCACAGGAACGAACTTGATCTTCATGATGAACTCCGGGTCATTCGATAAATGGGAAAAGGATCTCGAATCAGACGAGCGTGAGCGTGACGGCGATGTTGTTGCGCGTGGCGTTCGAATACGGGCAGACGATGTGCGCCTTGTCGACGAGGGCCCGCGCCGCTTCTTGCGCCATGCCGGGCAGCGAGATCTTCAACTCGACCTCGATTCCGAAGCCGTTCGGAATCGCGCCGATGCCGACGCTGCCTTCCACGGAGACGTCCGCGGGAATCGCGATCCGGTCGCGCGCCGCGACGAACTTCATCGCGCCGACGAAGCACGCGCTATAGCCGGCTGCGAACAGTTGCTCCGGGTTGGCGCCTTCGCCGCCCGCACCGCCGAGTTGTTTCGGCGTGGTCAGCTTGAGGTCGAGGTTGCTTTCGGGCACCACAGCGCGGCCGTCACGGCCGCCGGTTGCCTTGGCATGAGCGCGGTACAGCACGTTGTCGATCCTGGTCATGGTCAACTCCTTTCAGGTGGGTATCTACTACTAGATAGATAAAAAGGCATTAAAAAAGACGCATGGTTCGCGCCGATGACTTCGAATTCAAATCTATCTACTTATAGATAGATTTGAGGGTAAAAATAAGGAGGCGGGCGACCACCTCCGTGACAGCATTACTGCGCTTTCTTCCACGATGCTTCTACATCTTCCAGCCGGGCCTTCGTGCCGAACAGCCGGCTTGCCAGCACGCTGCCCTGATAAGCGGCGTACAGGGCGCGCGCGGCGGCCTCAGGCTTGCCGTTCACCACCAGCGTGTGTTCCTGCGCGCCCTGCGCGAGCACTTGCGCCAGCCATTTTTCGTTGGCTTTGAAAAACGCCTGGATCGCCTCGCGGATATTTTCCGGCAACGACGCGATGTCAGACGCCAGCATGCCGCACAGGCAGATCCGGTCACCGTCGCCGAGCGTCCGGCCGAAAAGCCTGGTGTACCTGCTGAGCCTGGTATTGGCCGGCAGTTTGGAGTCGATCGCGTACAGCGAGGCCAGCACTTCCTTGCTATACGCGTTGACCGCCTCCAGCACCAGGTCGTCTTTCGACGGGTAATAGTAATGGATGCTCGATGTCTTGACGCCGACCAGTTCGGACAGATCGCGGTAGCTGAAACCGTTGTAACCGCGCTGCATCATCAACGTGATGGCGTGATCGAGAATCTGCTCGCGAATTGTCGGGGTCGTTTCCATGACTGAACTTTATCTACTACTAGATAGATAGTCAAGTACTTTTTCAGAAGCGGCAGGCGCCGGGCTGACTGTCGCCGCGGCGCGCTGCACGCATCTACGCCTTTAACCGGCCGATCTTACGCGGAAGCCGTCGCGTTCCACGGCCTTGCCGAGCTTGGCGTCGGTGCCGTGTAATCGCGCCCCCGGTTGCCGTTCCTGTCGATGATATGGTTGGTTTGCGAACCATCGGCGTTGAACTTCACCACGAGCCGGCTGCCGTCCTCTTTGTAGTGCACAGCGAATGTATTGTCGCCCGTTTCGCTGAAGTCAGCCGACAACGTGATCTTCCCATTGCGATCGTATTGGGATTGCGAACGGACGCGGCCTTCGGTGTCGCAGTTGATTACCGTGTGGCCGCCGTCCGGCGTCGTTTTGTCCTGAACTGTGTAATGGCCCGTGTCCGGGTCCAGATAATTGGCATTTATCCTCTGGCCCCTGACGTTGTAATCCATAATCTGCGTGGCGAGACTGTCGGTGTTGAACGAAACGGCTTGCGCCGAGCCGTCATTCGCGTAGTTGCGCACTATGCCTGACTTGTCTGCCTTGAATTCTGCATGTTCGGTTTCATGTCCGTCACCGTTCCTGACGTCGACTGAATAGCTGCCATCCTGGTTGTGCTTGTAAACCGATGCGGAAGTCACCTTGCCGGTGTCGTTCAGTATCTCTGAAGACTGAATCTTCCCTTCGGAGAATGTCTGCGTGGCCGACTCTCCAGACTCCCAGCTCTCCGTCATCTGATTGATGTCACCGTTGTCGTCGCCTTGAAATGTGACGTCCTTCGGACGCCCGGGCACAGGCGCCGGCACGCCGGTGGAGTCTCCATGAGACTGGTAGTAGCTTTTGCCCGGTGCGGTACTGGGGCTGTTATTGGCGAAATCGCTCATTCCTGCAATGGTGAGATGGTTGCGATGCACAGCATCTGTTTTTCCGTCTTGCCTGTCTGCGGCGTGCTGCTCATCCAGCGTCTGCTGGAGTCTGTTGGTTCCTGCCAGGTAAATCCGGGTTCCGGGCGCGTTTGGCGTGGCCGTGTTCTTTTCGATTTCCTGCTGCACTTGCCAGTTGTTGGCGCCCGCTTCCCCTTCCTGATGCACTCCGGTTAGCGCTGCTACGTTGTAGGCGTTGGGGTCTCGCGGATTAATCTCATACCGGGATCTGAACGTTTTATCGTTGGTCTGATTTTCGTAATGGCCCATTTCGTGCGACAGAGTGCCCACCATTGCTCCAGCTTCCCTCAATGTCTGGTTTCCCTTGCCGATCACAATGCGCTTATTCGTGCCTTTATACTCGAAATAGGTGCCGCGGCCCGTGCCCAGCGCCATTGGTTTGGTCGTGCCCGAACTGACGTCGGCGCCATAGTGCCGTAGCTGGGACTGCAGAGTTGGGCTTGCGTTGATGAGTCCGATTTCTTTGGGCGTGAGTTTCACGTCGCCCCAGTACGATTCCTGTCCAGTAACCGGCTGCATTCCAACACGCATATTCGATTCCATAATCATTCACCTGCGGTATGGATGATTGAGATGCGTGTCGCGTTCTGCTGATATGCATGCGCGACACGCCACGGTTCCGCGCGGTAGGCGCGGTAACAGGGAGTGTGTCGATCTGCATGTCGATGCTGGTGGTGATAGCTCACTTGACGTGCGGCTTGGCCGAAGTCCGGGTTTCACTACGGATTTCAGAGAAGCGATATTGGATTGAGTCGGAAGAAGGCAGTCCGTTATGCCGATGGCTTGGAAACGGACGAGAGGTGGGGTGACGCCACGAGGGTGGGATTCGAACCTGAGCGTGGATTCAGGCGCGTGTATTTCCGCTTCTATCTGATCTGGAGGCTGGAAGCCGCTGTGTTGTCCGCTCTGCAGTCAGTCCGCCCAGAAAAGAAAACACCCTACCGCGTTGTCTGCGAGTAGGGTGGGCGTGAAAACGTCATGACGCCCCGCAGGGCGTTTTTCCAGACTTCCGGTCCAGCGGGGAATTCACGTTTCCCGCTGAGCGGAAGTCAGGTGACTCGCTCAGAACTTGTGACGGATACCAACGCGGAATGCCAACTGGTTGTCCGCACCCGTGCCCGACGTATTGAAGTAGCTCGTGCTCGAACCGATCTGCGCCTGCAGATCCTGGCCCTTGTTGCGGCCGGCGGCGATCTGGTAGATACCCAGTGCATACACGTCCGTACGCTTGCTCAGTGCGTAGTCCACGCTCAGGTCCGCCTGGTTCCAGTGGCCCGTGTTCGCGTCGCTCAGGTGCATGTACGTGTAGCCCGCGGCCGCCGTCAGTGCCGGCGTGAACGCGTACTTCGCGCCCGCTTCGTACGCGGTGAACGTCGTCGAGCTGCCCGAGATCGGTTCGAAACGCGTGTTCGTGTACAACGCCCACAGCGTCGCGGCGCCGATCGAGTAGCGGCCGCCCACGCCGAACGTGCGCAGATCGCGGACCGTGCCCGTCGTCACGTTGGCGAGAGCCGTCGAGAACGTCGGGGATGCCTGACCCGGGAAGCGGATGTCCGTGTACGCCGCGCCAACGCCGAACGGGCCGTTCGCGTAGTTCGCGCCGAAGCTGTAAGCGCGCGACGAACCCGCCACCGGTGCAGCGGCCGGGCCGGTTGCCGGTGCGCCGCCGAATGCGCCAGCCTGGTTCGAGAAGCCGTACATCGCGCCGAAGGTCAGGCCGGCGAAATTCGCGCTGCTGAACTTGACTGCGTTGTTGATACGGCTCGAGGTCAGCTGGTCGACGTCGTTGATGTGGTAAGCGTAGTTACCCGCGACGGTCTGGCCGCCGTTCGAGTAGCTGCCGCCCAGATAGTCCGTCGAAAACGAGTACTGGCGGCCGAACGTCAGCGAGCCGGCGCCGTCCTTCGACAGACCCACGAAAGCCTGACGGCCGAACAGCGCGCCGCCCTGGCCCAGCGTGCCGTTGCCGCTGTTAAAGCCGTTTTCCAACACGAACAGCGCCTTCAGGCCGCCACCCAGATCTTCCGTGCCGCGCAGGCCCCAACGGCTGCCTTGTGCGACGCCGTCGTCGTACTTGAAGATGTTGTCGTGGCCCGTTGCGGTCTTCGAATTGTTCGCGTAGCTGATACCGGCGTCGATCAAGCCGTACAGCGTGACACTGCTTTGTGCATGAGCAGCGGTGGCGAACAGAGCGAGAGTAGCGGCAGTCAATATTTTCTTGTTCAAAACTTTCTCCGATTAAAAAGTAAGCGATCGCTACGCCAACTCTTCGGTAAGGTCGTGCGATGGCCCGCAATTTAAGGGAACGCAGAGTAAGGTATGTGACAGCGTGGTTATTTTCGAAATGTGTCGCGCGCGCGCGACACTCGCATCGCCTCGCAAGCCGGAATTCCGCAACGCACCCGTGCATAAGCTTTTTCCGGATCGCGCATATAAGCGTGTGAAAAACGATTGGTTTTCCGCCGCCGCGGCCGCATGCGACGATGCGTGCCTCCAATCCATCACACGTAGGAAGACGCATGCAACGCCGGACAATCATCCAGAACCTGCTCGCCATCGCCGCCATTTCGCTGATGGCCACGTTCGCGCACGCGGACGACAAACAACTCAAGGTCGGCACGATGAGCGGCCCGGATGCGCAGATCTGGTCGGTCGTGACGAAGGTGGCGGCGCGTGAAGGCCTGAACCTCAAGGTCATCGAATTCAACGATTACGTGCAGCCGAACGCCGCGCTCGACGCGGGCGACCTCGACGCCAACGGGTTTCAGCACCAGCCGTTCCTCGACAGCCAGATCAGGCAGCGCGGCTACAAGATCGTCAACGTCGGCCTGACCTATGTGTCGCCAATGGGCTTCTATTCGAAGAAACTCAAGTCGCTCAAGGACTTGCCGGAAGGCGCAAAGGTCGGCATCCAGAACGACCCGTCGAACGGCAATCGCGCGCTGCTGCTTTTGCAGAAGTACGGCGTGATCAGACTGAAGCCCGGCGTCGGCGCCAACGGCGTGAACGCCACGCCGCTCGATGTCGCTGAAAATCCGAAGAAGATCAAACTGGTGGAACTCGACGCCGCGCAATTGCCGCGCGCGCTCGGCGACCTCGACGCGGCGTCGATCAATACCGACTATGCGGTCAAGGCCGGGCTGCAACCGACCAGAGACGCCATCGCGATCGAAGACCTCAAGGGCCCGTACGCGAATCTGATCGCGGTGCGCGAGCAGGACCGCAATCAGCCGTGGGTGAAGAAACTGGTGGCGGCGTATGAGTCGGATGAAGTGCGCAAGTACATCGACACGCAATTCAAAGGCGCGATCATTCCGGCTTTCTGAGCACGGTTTTGATAAAAGGCGCGTCAACGCAAATCGCCCGCTGTTTCAGCGGGCGATTTGCGTTGCGGCTCAAGCTCTTACGCACGCCGCACGCAATGCGACGTGACGTGACGTGACGCGGCGATAACGCGACCGGCCCGCGTTCGCCCCTTCAGTTGCTCAACAGCGAGCCGCTGCGGAACGCCTTCGAGCCGGCAATCCGCGCGAATTCCAGGCCGGCCGTTGCAAAGCGCGTCAGATGCCGCGCATACAGCACGCCGGCCACACTGCTCTTTAACGTGACGACCTGCTCGGTCAGCGGATCGACGATATCGGCAATCTCATGCCCGACATCGACCCACGTGCCGACTTCGCAGCGATACACGAGCACGCCGCTGACCGGCGCGACGATCGGCTCGGCGCCGGCGAGCGGCGTGGCGGCGAATTCGAGCGGCGGCAGCGGGGCGGCCGTGCCGTCGATCACGCCGCGCGAGGTCAGGTATTCGATGATCGCCTGGGCGTCGTGCCCGGCGTACTCGTACGACACTTCGCGCTGGCCGCGCAATTCGATCGTGACCGAGATCGAGCCGTTCGGAATCGGGAAGCGCTCGCCATAGCGGCCACGCAGATCCGACCAGCAGAAGCTGTGGATTTCGTCGAACGGATTGCCCACCGAATTGAGCGCGAGCAGCGACGCCTTGGCGTCCAGGTAGCAGGCGAGCGGCTCGACTTCCGGCCACAGATCCGGGTTCGTGTAGATGTGCATTGCCGCTTCCCAGTCGCAATGCAGGTCGAGCACGACGTCGGCGTCGTACGAGAGCTTTTGCAGCGCGAGCCGCTGCGATTCGAGTTCGGTTTGCGGGTTTTGCGCGTCCAGCGCCTCGCGCATGGCCGTGCGGATCGCCGCGCGGTTGGCGTCGACATTGTCGGTCAGGCGCGACTCGATAACCGGCTGCACCAGTGCCGACAGATCGTGGAAATTGCGGTTGAAGTTCTGTGCCGTGTTGGTTTCGAAACGCCCCGTCAGATGGCCGAGAAAGTGCTGGTTCAGGCCGATCGGATTGGCCACCGGCACGATCACGACTTCACCGCGGATCTTGCCGGCCGCCTCCAGCGCGGCCAGCTTGCGGCGCAGCGCCCACGACACCAGCATGCCGGGCAGTTCGTCGGCATGCAGCGACGACTGGATGTAAATCTTCTGGCCGCCGCCGGGACCGTAGTGAAAACTCGTCAGGTTGCGGGCGGTGCCGAGCGTCGGGGCAATCAGCGGATGGGTTTGGGTTTGCATGGTTTTCAAATCCGCGGCGAGGTGGGCGTGCCGCGCTATCTCGTTGATAACAGTAGGGAAAGTTGCTTGGGTGATGGGTTCGGCTCGGGCCGCGAAGGGACGCCTCGTGACCGCCTCGATCGCACGATCTTAGCCGATATGACGCAGCGTGTGGTTTTATGGGGCGCCGCAAATGAAAACGGGCTCCGCAGGTGGCGGAGCCCGTTTCTGTGGACCGGCAGGCGCGCCGTCAGACGCGCATGGCCGGCCGGGTTGCCGGCTTAGCTGCCGTACACGTCGAAGTCGAAGTACTTCTTCTCGAGCTTCTTGTACGTACCGTCCTTGATGATCTCGGCGATTGCCTTGTCGACCTTCGTCTTCAGATCCGTATCTTCCTTGCGCATGCCGATGCCTGCGCCGTTGCCGAGGATCTTCGGATCTTCGAGGTCCTTGCCGACGAAGTCGAAGCCGGCGCCGCGCGGCGTCTTCAGGAAGCCGATCTCAGCTTGCACCGCGTCTTGCAGCGCCGCGTCCAGACGGCCCGACAGCAAGTCGGCATAGACCTGGTCCTGGTTCTGATACGGCACGACCTTCGCGCCCTTCGGCTCCCAGTACGTCTTGGCGTAGGTTTCCTGGATCGTGCCCTGTTCCACGCCAACCGTCTTGCCCTTGAGCGATTCGGCCGTCGGCAGGATGCCCGAACCCTTCTTCGCCACGAGGCGCGTCGGGGTGTTGAACAGCTTCGACGAGAAAGCGATCTGTTCAGCGCGTTGCGGCGTCATGGACATCGACGACAGCACGCCGTCGAACTTCTTCGCCTTCAGCGCCGGGATCATGCCGTCGAAGTCGTTTTCGACCCACACGCATTTGGCTTTCAGGCGCGCGCAGATTTCATTGCCAAGGTCGATATCGAAGCCAACGAGCTTGCCGTCCGAGCCCTTCGACTCAAACGGGGGATAGCTGGCGTCAACGCCGAAACGGATAGTCGACCAATCTTTAGCGTGTGCGCCAATCGAGACGGTAGCAAGCAGAGCAACCGTCAAAGCCGCTAGCAGTTTTTTCACTGTTTTACTCCTCGGTGTAGTTCAAATACGCCCGCATGCGGTTGTGCCGCTGCGGGGCACCCGGCGCGACTCACGACCGGGCTTGGGTTGAAGCTGCCAGCCGGGGCGGCCAGCAGCGCGCGCCAAGCTTATCAGTTCAAAAAGATTGGGTAGCTAGTGAAACACCGGATGGCGCACGAGGATAGCGTCTAAAGCCTGAATGTGGTGGCGTGGGAAAAAGCGGCATCGATGCGTATTGAGTCGGATGAGCCGCCCGCTTCGGGGCGTAATGCCGCAGTAATGAAGTTGGCTAATGGCGCCGGCTATTTACTCCCTGGCCAGCGAATCCGCGCGCCCGGCGCCGACCGTGCCGCACCACAGTTCGCCCTTGTCCATCATCCGCGCGTCCTGCGCGGACATGCCCGCGCAGGTGCCACGCATGTCCTGCGTTTCGCGCTGGGTGCGCGCGAGTGCCGCGCGGTTCATCTCGCCCTGAAGCCAACTGCCGAAGCCCGCAATCGACCCGGCTGCGACGGCCACCCACATCCATTCCATTTTGCTCAAGCGCATTGTCTGTTTCTTGTCCGGCTCTTCGGCTACCCGGAAGACAGGCCGTCCGGAATCGGGCGACGCTGTCTTTAACCGCCGGCGGCGGATTGGGCAGGAGAACGTTTATCGGCATTTGCGCAGTGCTTCTTTAGAGGCGTGTCGCCGGGTTTCGCACGGTGCTATTTTCGCGGCGACCAGTACGTGTTATTACGCAAACCGCCTGCTTTTTGCGTTTGGGTTTTCAACAGCCTGGCGGCGCGTTAAAGATTCCGAATAAATTGCCGTCAAATGCAGATGAGCGCGATTGCTGTATCACGTCTGACGGGATTTTTTTCGACTCCGGCGAAGCCGAAAACCAAAAATGGTTTCCTTAGCGCTATCATCGTTTCTCCTCGCGCCCGGCCCGATGCCTCATACAGCGCGTATCCGTATGAAGAAACCCGCCGGGCGGCCGTTCGCGGATCGACTCCGCGCGTTGACGCTCGTCACAAGGCCTTCGGCTAAACGGTGTTGTATATGCACATGATGTTGACGGCAGATGAAAAGCGCCTTTGTAAACGATTCTTTCACTCGCGAATCGCCGCATTTGCGCGCGCGCTTTTATTGCGTCGCGGCGTTTGCGCAGGATTTTTGACGTTTCTGAGCGGCGCGGTTTTTTGCCTGGGTCTTTTTTCGGCCGCGCCGGTTAAAGCCGACGAGAAAGTTCTGCGCGTGCTGGCATGGCCCGGCTACGCGGACGCCGACGTGGTGAAGCGTTTCGAGGCGCGTTACAAGGCCAGGGTGGAAGTCACGCTGGTCGATTCCGACGAAGCGCTGTGGACCCAGATGCATGCCAAAGGCACGCCGCCGTTCGACGTGCTCGCCGCCAATACCGCTGAAATCCAGCGCTATACCAAGGCCAATCTGCTGGCGCCGCTCGAGCTCGACAAGTTGCCGAATACCCGAAAACAATTGCCGCGTTTTCAGGCGCTCGCGTCGATCGGCGGCCTTACGTCGGGCGGCAAGGCTTACGCCATTCCGTTTACGTATTCGTCGATGGGGCTGATCTACGACCGCAAGCAGATCGCCGTGGCGCCGCGCAGCATGCGCGAATTGTGGAATCCGCGTTACCGCGGCAAGGTGCTCGACTTCAACAGCGCGCAGCACAATTTCTCGTTCACGGCGTTGGCGCTGGGCTATCCCCATCCTTTCCAGCTCGACCCGACGGAAATGCGCACGATTGCTCACAAGCTCGTCGATCTGCGCCGCAATCTGTTGACCTATTACACATTGCCCGAGGAGGCGACCGCCTTTTTCATCCAGCATAAGGTCGCGCTGATGTTCGGCAACTACGGCACCCAGCAGGTGGAATTGCTGCGCCGCGCCGGGGCCGACGTGGGCTACGTGATTCCGGACGAAGGCGCGCTCGCGTGGCTGGATTGCTGGTCGATGACGCGCGCCGCGACCGATCCGCCGCTTGCGCTCGCGTGGATCAATTACATGATCGAACCGGACGTGAGCGCATTGCTCACGCAGCGCCAGGGACTCGCCAACACATTGACGGCGCCCGTGGAAAACAGCGATGGCGCGCGCATCGTGTGGATCGGCCCGGTGGAAGATATTCAGCGGCGCGAGGACCTGTGGGCCAGAATCGTGTCCGGGGACCGGTCGGAGCGTTTTTGATGATACGCCCCGGGCTGACCTTCAAGTTATCCGTGCTGCTCGCGTGCATTGGCGTGCTCGCATCCGGCGCGACCGGCTACTACGCCTATCATGCCAACCGCGCGATGCTCGTGAACGAGGCCGGGCGCAGCCTGCTCACATCGACGGAATTGCTGGGTCAGCGTTTCTCCGCCTCGATCGACGATATCGGCGCGGACGTGCTGGTGCTCGCGAGCATGCCGTCCACGGCGGAGGTCGCGCAAAGCGACGACGGTGTCGGCCCGAACGCGGCGCGCGAACGGCTCGCGCAGGTGTATTCGAGTTTCATGGTTCACCACCTCGAATACCTGCAAATCCGGCTGATTACGCGCCAGCATTACGGGCTCGAACTGGTCCGCTTCGACCGCGACTCCGACGGCCTCGTGCGGGTGGAAGGGGGCAACCTGCAGGAAAAAGGTCAGTTCGCCTATGTGTTCGACACGCTGACGTTCGCGCCGGGCCGCATTTACACCTCGCCGATCTCCGTCAACCACGAGTACGGAACGCATGCGGCGCAGGGCAAGCCGACGCTGCGGCTCGGCACGCCGGTGTCGAACGCGAACGGCGTGGTGGTAGGCGTGGTCGTGATCGATATCGATCTGGCGGTTCTGCTCAAGCGGCTGCAAAGCGATTTGCCGAGCGACTATCAGGTCTATCTGGCCAACGAGTGGGGCGATTTCCTCGTTCATCCCGATGCCTCGAAAACCTTCGGCTTCGATCGGGGCCGGCGCGTGCTGATGCAGGACAGTTTCTCCGTCACGAGGCCGCTCTTCGAACAGTCGCGGGGCGAGGTGCTTGCAAACGGTCTTGCGCAGCCGCGGCAGGCCGCCGGCCAGGTGCTGGCTTTCGTGCGCAGGCCGTTCGGCGATCTGGAGGGCAACCGCTTTATCGTACTCGGTCTCGCCAAGCCGCTCGAAGACGTCCTGTCCGGCGCGAATCTGCTCGGCAACCAGATCGTGCGCATGGTGCTGATTTTCAGTGTGCTCGCGCTGATTCTCGCCATTCTGTTCGCGCGCGCGCTGACCAAGCCGCTGCACATTCTCGCGCACGCGGCGACGCATCTGTTCGCCGAACACACCATGCATACGCTGCCGCTCAACCGCACCGACGAGATCGGCGTGCTGGCGCGCTGCTTCGAGCGGCTGCGCCGCGAGATCAAATCGCAAATGGATGTGCTGCACGCCAAACAGCGTGAGCTCGTGCATCTCGCCACGCACGACGTGCTGACTGGCCTGCCGAACCGCGTGCTGTTCATGGAGAAGCTCGAAAACGCGATCGACGAAGCGATGCGGCGTCAGGAACGCCTCGCCGTGCTGTTCGTCGACCTCGACCGCTTCAAGCAGATCAACGATCAGTTCGGCCATTCCGTCGGCGACAAGGTGCTCGCCACGGTGGCGCACCGCCTGAAGCAGGTGCTCTGGTCCGAGGACGTGGTGGCGCGTTTGGGCGGCGACGAGTTCATCGTGTTGATCGAAGGGCCGCGTTCGGGAGAAGCGGCGCCTGCGATCGCCTCGCGCATCATGGCGACGTTGAATGAAGAAGTGCGGGTAGACGGGCAAAGCATGACGGTGGGCGCGAGCATTGGCATCAGCCAGTTCCCCGAGGACAGCGGCACGGCGGAGGAACTGTTGCTGAACGCGGACGCGGCCATGTACGCGGCCAAATCCGGCGGACGCTGCGCGTATATGCGTTACCACGATGTGCTCGAAGCGCGCCGGCGGGGACAGGCTGAACAAGCCTGCATGCGCGCCGGCGAAGGCGCGCCGGAAGGACACGAGGCCGAGCCGACTGCCTGAGGCTCGCGGTGAGCCGCGCGCAGTTAGGCCGGCGCGCACGTTCCGCGCGCAACGGCCCGTGTCACACCTTCAAACGATCCGTGCCCCGCCGCGATACGTGGCGCGCGGCACCGGCAGCCTGTCGAGCATCGTCACGCGCACGAAGTCCGCGCGCAAGCCGGTTTCGATCGCGCCGCGGTCGTGCAGACCGGCCGTGCGCGCCGGTTCGGCGGAAACCGTCGAGATGGCGCGCGGCAAGCTCCAGCCCGCCTTGTCGACCAGTTCGAACACGGCGGTCATCAGGCTCGACGGCACGTAATCCGACGAGAGAATATCCAGCAGGTCAGCTTGCGCCAGTTCGAGCGCCGACACGTTGCCCGAATGCGAGCCGCCGCGCACGATGTTCGGCGCGCCCATGATGGTCGAAATGCCGTGCTCGCGCGCGGCCTCGGCCGCGATGCGCGTGGTGGGAAACTCGGCGAGCACGATGCCTTCCGCCTTGGCCTGCTCGACGTGCTCGATCAACGTGTCGTCGTGGCTCGCCACCGGAATGCCGAGCCGCTTGCAGCGCGTCACGATCTCGCGGCGATGCGCGTCGGCGTAACGAGCCTGTTCGACCGACAGCTCGGTCAGCGCGGTCGCCACGTGTTCGTCGCTCAGCTTGCCGTTGCGTTCCTGGAAGCGGCGCCATTGCTCGCGGTCGTGCCATTGGCGCTGGCCCGGCGTGTGATCCATCACCGAGGCGAGCCGCAGTAACGGATGCGCGCACAACGAATCGAACACGTCCACCACGTCGGCGGTGGCGATTTCGCAGCGCAGATGCAGAAAGTGTTCGGCGCGCAGCAGCTTGCGCTCGGAGAAGCGCGTGAGCGATTCGGCGCATTGCGTCTGCAGATCGCGGCCCCGCAATCCCACGTTGGTGCGCGAACCGATCGCGAGCGCGTCGAACACGGTGGTGATGCCGGCCGCGGCCACCTGGGCGTCGTGAATCACGAAGGCGGCGTCGGTGTTCCATTGCACGCCCGGACGCGGTGCGAGATGCTTCTCGAGGTTGTCCGTGTGCAGTTCGATCAGGCCGGGCAACAGATAGTCGCCGTCCCAATCTTCGGCTTCGCGCGCCGTGGTCGTGCCGCGCTCGACCTCGCGGATCACGCCGTCTTCGACGCGTATCACGCCGGTAAATACTTCGTCTCGCGTCACGATGCGAGCGTTCCTGATCAACATCGACTTGCTCCGTAGTCAGTCAGACTTGAGTGTGGGCGTTTCATGCAGCGCCGCATGCGTCAGTGTAGTGCCGCCGCGCGCCGCTTTTGTGATATTCAGTGACGAAGCGGCGGCTTCAGTTCCAGGCGGCGCGTGGCCACCTTGTTGCGGGTATCTTCGTCGTGAAAGATGCCGACGATCGCCGCGCCGCGCTCGCGCGCTTCGACGATCAGGTCCGCGACCACGTCGCGGTTTTCCGCGTCGAGCGAGGCGGTCGGTTCATCGAGCAGAAGCAGCGGATGCTCCGCGATCAAACCGCGTGCGATATTCACGCGCTGCTGCTCGCCGCCCGAGAAAGTAGCGGGCGCGAGCGACCACAACCTCTCCGGCACATTCAATCTGGCAAGCAGCGCGGCGGCGCGCGAGCGCGCTTCGTGTTCCGGCACGCCGCGCGAGAGCAGCGGCTCGGCCACGAGCGTGAGCGTCGGCACGCGCGGAATCACGCGCAGGAACTGGCTCACGTAACCGACTACGCCGCGGCGCAGGCGCAACACGTCGTGCGGTTCGGCGCCGGTGATCGGGACGGGCCGGCCGCCGTTCGCTGCGTCGCGAATCGCGATCGAGCCGCTCGTCGCCAGATAGTTGCCGTACAGGCAGCGCAGCAGCGTGCTCTTGCCCGCACCGGACGGTCCGACCAGCACCACGCATTCGCCGCGCCCGACTTCGAGCGAGACGCCCGCGAGCGCTTCGATCCGCACGCCGCCTTGGCCATGCAGGATAAAGGTCTTGCCGAGATCGACCGCGCGCAGCATCAGCGCTGCGTTGTGGATGAACGCGCGCTCGTCGGCGTGCGCTTCAGTGCCTGTTTCAATGGATCGCATTGTGAGCCTCAAACCGGCAGAACCGAGGAAACCAGCGTTTGCGTGTACGGGTGCTGCGGATCGTCGAGCACCTGGTCGGTCAGACCTGCCTCGACTACTTCGCCGCCCTGCATGACCATCAACCTGTGCGCGAGCAAACGCGCGACGCCGATATCGTGCGTGACGATCAGCACCGACAGATGCAGCGTGGAGGTCAGCGTGCGCAGCAGATCGAGCAGGCGTGCCTGCACCGAGACGTCGAGACCGGCGGTGGGTTCGTCCATGAAGACGAGCCGCGGACTGGTCACGAGATTGCGCGCGATCTGCAAACGCTGCTGCATGCCGCCAGAAAACGCCGCCGGAAATTCGTCGATGCGCGAGGAATCGAGTTCGACGCGCTCCATCCATTGCGTGGCCGCGTAGCGGATATCGCCGTAGTGACGCGCGCCGACGGCCATCAACGGTTCGCCGATGTTCGCGCCGGCCGATACGCCGCCGCGCAGTCCGTCGCGCGGATTCTGCTGGACGAAGCCCCACTCGGTGCGCATCAGCAGACGGCGGCGCGGTTCGGACAACGCGAGCAGATCGAGCTGGTCGCCGTGAGTGGCCGTGTAGTGAAGCGAGCCGCTGTCGGCCGCGGTTTTCAGTGCGAGCGTATTCAACAGCGTGGTCTTGCCCGAGCCGGATTCACCGACGATGCACAACACCTCGCCCGGATACAGATCGAAGCTGACGTTGCGGCAGCCGTTGCGGCCGCCATACTGTTTGGTGAGCGAGCGGGCGCTCAGCAGCGGCGTCATGCGGGTTCTCCTTTGCCTGCATCGCGCGACGGCGGATCGAAGTCGGCGTCGCCGCGTCGTTCGTGGCAGTAGTCGCTGTCGGAGCAGACGAACATGCGTTTGCCCGCGTCGTCGACGATCATTTCGTCGAGAAAGCTTTCCGTCGAGCCACACAACGCGCAGGCGTGGTGCCACTTCTGCACTTCGAACGGATGATCGTCGAAGTCGAGGCTGCGCACCGGCGTGTAAGGCGGAATCGCGTGAATGCGCCGTTCGCGGCCGGCGCCGAACAATTGCAGCGCGGGGTTCATGTGCATCTTCGGGTTATCGAACTTCGGAATCGGCGAGGGCGAGGCCAGATAGCGGTGGTTGACGATCACCGGGTAGTCGTAGGTGGTCGCGATGCTGCCGTGATGCACGATGTCCTCGTAGAGCTTCACGCTGATCAGGCCGTAATCGGCGAGCGCGTGCAGCTTTCTGCATTCGGCGACGCGCGGTTCGAGCCGAAAGAGCGGCTCGGGCATCGGCACCTGATAGACCAGAATCTGCCGCTCGGTGAGCGGCGTTTCGGGAATGCGGTGACGGGTCTGGATGATCGTCGCGTCGACGGTGCGGCGCGTGGTCGCCACGCCGGTGGTGCGCGCGAAGAAACGGCGGATGTTGACCGCGTTGGTCGTTTCGTCGGAACCCTGATCGATGACTTTCAGCGTGTCCTTTCTGCCGATGATCGCCGCGGTGACCTGAATGCCGCCGGTGCCCCAGCCGAACGGCAGCGGCATTTCACGCGAGGCGAACGGCACCTGATAACCCGGCACGGCAACGGCTTTGAGCAGGGCGCGGCGCAGCATGCGTTTGGTCTGTTCGTCGAGGTACGCGAAGTTGTAGCCGTCGGCTGCGCTGTCGTATGACGCGGTGGACGCAGTGGACGCGCCGGCGAGAGATGTGTCGGGCGCATTCATGCTGCCTGCTCCTGCTGAGCGTTGGTTTGATCGACGCACGGGCTCGTGTCTCGATCCTCGCTGTGCGCGGCGTGCTGCGCGCGCAATCGCCGTACGAGTTCAAGCTCCGACTGGAAGTCGACGTAATGCGGCAGTTTCAGATGCTGAACGAAACCGGATGCTTCGACGTTGTCGCTATGCGAGAGCATGAACTCGATATCCTGCGTCGGCGAGGCCAGTGTTTCGCCGAGTTCTTCGGCGCGCAACGCGCGGTCCACGAGCGCCATCGCCATTGCCTTGCGCTCCGAGTGGCCGAACGCGAGACCGTAGCCTTGCGTGAACGTCGGCGGGACATCGCCGCTGCCGGCGAACTGGTTGATCATCTGGCATTCGGTTACATCGATGTCGCCGATCTCGACCGTTTCGCCCAACTCGTCGAGTTCCATTTCCACGGCGATCGTGCCGAAGCGGATTTCGCCCGCGAACGGATGCGAGTGCGCATAGCCGCGCTGGGTCGCGTAACCCATCGCAAGCAGAAAGCCTTCGTCGCCGCGTGCGAGGTTTTGCAGGCGTGTGGCGCGGCTTGCGGGAAAGGCGAGCGGTTCGCGCGACAGGTCGCCGGGTTCGGGCGCATCCGGCGTGGGACGTTCCTGTTCGATCAGGCCTTCCTTGTCGAGCAGGCTGACCACACGCGGCATTGCTTCGGCTTCGGCTTTGGTTTCAGCTTCAGACACGGCGGTTCGACTCGAAGACAACGACGCCGCATCGCCATTTGCATGGCCTTCAGCGAGCAGCGCGAAATCCAGCAGACGCTGTGTGTAATCGTAAGTCGCGCCCAGTAATTGCCCGCCGGGCACGTCCTTGAAAGTGGCCGAAATGCGGCGCTCCACCTGCATCGCTTCGGTATCGACGGCCTGCGTGTAGCCGAACCGCGGCAACGTGGTGCGATACGCGCGCAGCAGGAAGATCGCCTTGACCAGATCGCCGGCGGCCTGCTTGATGGCGAGCGCCGCGAGTTCTTCGTCGTAGACCGAGCCTTCGGTCATCACGCGCGCCACCGCGAGGCGCAATTGTTCGCGGATCTGCGCGACGCTGAGCTCGGCCAGCCGCGTGTCGCCACGGCGTGCCTGGTCGAGCAGACGCCACGATGCTTCGATCGCGCGTTCTCCACCTTTGACGGCAACGTACATCAGTTCACCTTCGCTTGAGTTGTGCGCGGCAGGCCGATCAGGCGCGCGCCGCAGACGAGATAGCAGTCGACACCGCACGGAAAAAGCGGCGCGAGGGCGGCGCGTTCGCGCCAGAAATGCGCGGGCAGGCCGACCGGCGCAATCGTCGCGGTGTGCTGGATGCCCGGTCCGCTCAGCACGACCGGCGCGCCGCCCGTGAGCGCCTCGACGCGGATGAGCAGCGTGACCGATTGCTCGGGCGATTCCGCCGCGCCTAGCGCGAAGCATTCCAGCGGCGGCAGCGTGCCGGTGTCGTGGATATAGGCAAAGGCGGCTTGTGCCGGTTCGCCGACGAGCGGGGCGCCTGTGTGAAAGCGCAATGCCGAGCCGAGCGCCGTATCCGGTTGCGCGAGCCAAACCGGCGTCGCGTAGTCGCACAGTGCGAGCAGCGCGGCGAAGGCGGCGAGCCCGGCACGCGTGGCGCGCACTTCAGGCAGCACGTTTTCGACCACGCCGACCGTGCCCGGACGCGATAGCGCATCGAGCAAGGTGCGGAACACCGCCTGCGTGTCGTGCACCGGGTCTGCGAAACCCGGCGTCAAGGTGGACAATGCAATCTGTGAATTTTCCATCAGTCGCCCCGGACCATCGTGAAGAATTCGACGCGCGTGGCCGCGGCGCCCTGTTGCCGCACGGCGCGTTTCGCGGCCTGCTGCGCGGCTAACGGTTCGATCAGTTGCTCTTGCAAGACGGCGTGATGCTCCGGCATTTGCAGGAGCGCATCCGCGAGCGCCGCCAGTTCGGCGCGGCGGCGGTCGCGGCCCAGGTGGCACGCCACCCCAACGGTCGCGTCAGCGCCGGCCGACGCGCGCAAACGCAGCGTGGCGCGTGTGACCGTGGCTTCGCCGAGATTGAACGGGTCGCCGCTGCCGCCGATACGCCCGCGCACCATCGCGAGGCCGATTTCAGGCGGGCGCAGCCAGTCGTATGGTGGCGTGGGAATGTCCCGCAATGCGCGTTCGAGCGCGGCTTCGAGATCGCCGCGCGGCGTGCGGGCCAGCACGGCCATCCAGGCGCGCCGGACCGGCGAGGGCTCAGCGGAGGAAGGCGAGGCGGAAGTGGCACTCATCGAATTTCCTGTTGATCCAGCGAGTAGACATTTGACCATCTATTCATCTAAACGTCTAGACGTTTAGGAGTATGCTTGTCGAGCTGTATAGCGCTTGCGAGCCGTTTCACATTTCCATCACGGCTTGCGCACTACAATGCACGTCATAGCGAATATTTGAACCCAAGGGAATGACAGCACCATGACATCGAACGACAACGCGACGCCGGGCACGATGCTCGAACGCGGCGCGGGCGTTGCCGTGTGGCGGCAGATCGAGCAGATTCTGGCGGCGGAAATCGCCGCCAGCGGTTTCGGCGAAGAAGGGCGCCTGCCGAGCGAGGGCGAGCTGGCCAAACGCTTCGACGTGAACCGTCATACCGTGCGCCGGGCCATGCTGGGGCTGGCCGCGTTGGGCCTCGTCAGCGTCGAACAGGGGCGCGGCACCTTCGTGCAGCCCGGCGCCATCGACTATACGATTGGCCGCCGCACGCGGTTCACGGAAAACCTGCGCCAGCAGCATCACGCGGCGGCGGGCACCATGTTGTCGGCCGCGCGCGTGAAGGCCGAGCCGAGCGTCGCCAAGGCGCTCGGTCTGCGGGCCGGCGCGCCGGTCTACCGGATCGAATCGCTGCATGAATCCGACGGCGTGCCGCTCACCTTCGCGCGCAACTGGTATCCGGCGGCGCGCTTCGCGGACCTGCCCGACGTGTTGGAGCGCACCGGCGGCATCACCAAGGCTATGGCGGAATTCGGCGTGAACGACTATCTGCGCAAATGGAGCCGGATTGGCAGCGTGCTGCCCGAACCGGAAGTGGCGCGGCGTTTGAATATCAACCGCCAGCAGCCGGTGCTGTGGGTCGAGAATGTCGACGTGGATCTGCAAGGCACGCCGGTCAAATACGGCTTCACGCACTTTGCCGCGGACCGCGTGCAGCTGCTGGTGGAGCACGACCTGTGAGCGGCGCCGCATGGGGCGCGGAGGCGCGTTTTGCCGTGTATTACGCGCCTTCGCGTGAATCGGCGTGGTGGCGGGCCGGTTCGGCGTGGCTTGAGCGCGACGCCGAAAGCGGCGAGCGGTGCGCGGCGCCGCAACCTCCGGAACTGACGCGTCCGCTTGCGGCGCTGACCGAGGCGCCGCGCCGCTACGGCTGGCACGGCACGCTGGTCGCGCCGTTCCGGCTTGCCGAAGGCATCACACAGGCAGATGTCCTGCAAGCCACGCGTGAATGGGCGCGAACGCAAAGTGCCTTTGCGTTGCCGGTGGAAGCCGCGACGCTGGGCGATTTCGTCGCACTGAGGCCGTCAACCGCGCAAGGGGAAACCGGCATTCGCGACCTCGCAACGAGCGCGTTGCAAACGCTCGATCCATTCCGTGCACGGCCATCCGCCGCCGAGGTGGCGCGCCGGTCGGCGGCGCCGCTGAGCGAACGGCAACGCGCGTTGCTGGCCGAATGGGGTTATCCGTACGTGCTCGACGAGTTCCGTTTTCACATGACGCTCTCCAGTTCGCTCGCGGACGCGCAGGAGCGGGCCACGCTGGTTGCATGGTGGCGGGCGCGAACGCCCGCGCTCGGACCGCTGATTGTCGACCACGCCGCGCTCTTCGTCGAACCGGCGCCCGGTGAGCCGTTCGTGTTGTGGCAGCGCGTGCCGTTTCAGACCGACGAGGTGAAATAACAATGACAGGTCGCCTGATTTACGTAATGGGACCGTCCGGCGCGGGCAAGGACTCGTTGCTGGCGTTCGCGCGCAAGCACCTGATGGGCGAATCGATTCTGTTCGCGCACCGCTATATCACGCGGCCGAGCGGCAATGGTGAAGCGCATGTTGCATTGAGCGTCGAAGAGTTCGCGGCGCGCTCGGTGCTCGGCCTGTTCGCGCTCGAATGGTCGAGCCACTCGCTGCGCTACGGCATCGGTATCGAACTGGATGCATGGCTCGCGCGTGGCTGCACGGTTGTCGTCAACGGTTCGCGTCAGTATGTGCAGCATGCGCTGTCGCGTTATCCGCACATGGAAGTGGTGCACGTGGACGCGGCGCCGCATATTCTCGAAGCCCGGCTCGGCGCGCGGGCGCGCGAGTCGGCGGAACAGGTGGCGGCGAGGCTCGCGCGCCGCGCGCCGTTCTCGTTGCCGGACGGCGTGCGCTGCACCACGATCGACAACTCCGGCGTGCTGGACGAAGCGGGCCACGCGCTGATTGCGTTCCTGAAGGCGGAAGCCGACGTTCAGTAACCCGTACTTTCTGGTTTGCGTCACGGCCGATTGCGTCACGCGGAGCTCGCGCGGCGGCGCGCGGGCAGCGATGATGGGGCTGCGGTGGCGAATGCGTGCAACTGCTGCAGCTTCGTTCGGATAAGCCCTTCCGGGACGGTTGTTGGTCAGGATGAGAAAACAGCATCTTGTTCGAACAAAGCGGCGTAGCTATAGTGCTCGCTTGTTCGCCGCGTTGTGCCGCGGCCATGAATCCACGGAGCCATATAAATGAGCGAAGCCGCGCGTTTTACCGAAGTGTCCGACCTGGCGCCTGCCGCCGAGAGCCTGCGCGAGATCCGCCATCACATTCACCACCATCCGGAACTGGCTTACGAGGAACACCAGACGGGTGAACTGGTCGCCGCAAAGCTCGAACAGTGGGGCTGGCAGGTGACGCGCGGCGTCGGCCGGACGGGTGTGGTCGGCACGCTGAAGGTGGGCGACGGCACGCGCAGCATTGGTATTCGCGCCGACATGGACGCGTTGCCGATCATCGAGCAAACCGGCTTGCCCTATGCGAGCGGCACGCACGGCAAGATGCACGCATGCGGCCACGACGGCCACACCACCATGCTGCTAGGCGCGGCGCAACGCCTCGCGGCCACGCGCAATTTTTCGGGCACGGTGCATCTGTACTTCCAGCCGGCCGAGGAGAGCGGCATCGACAGCGGCGCGCTGAAGATGATCGACGACGGCCTGTTCGAGCGCTTTCCCTGCGACGCCGTGTTCGGCATGCACAACCATCCCGGCGAACAGCCGGGCGTGCTGCTGTTTCGCAAAGGGCCGTTCATGTCGGCGGGCGACAAGGCGATCATCACGATCGAAGGCGTGGGCGGCCACGCGGCGCGTCCGCATCTGACGGTCGATCCGGTGGTGGTGGCGGCGAGCATCGTGATGGCGTTGCAGACCATCGTGGCGCGCAATGTGGATCCGTCGCAACCGGCGGTGGTGACGGTCGGCGCCATGCATGCGGGCACCGCGAACAACGTGATTTCCAGCAGCGCGAAGCTGGAGTTGAGCGTGCGTTCGTTTAGCCCCGAAGTGCGCGCGCTGCTAAAGAAGCGCATTACCGAGCTTGCCGAATCGCAGGCCGCGAGCTATGGCGGCAAGGCGGTGGTGGAATACATCGAAGGCTATCCGGTCGTCGTCAATTCGGATGCCGAAACGGATTTCGCAGTGGAAGTGGCGCGTGAACTGGTCGGTGAAGACAAGGTGGTCGCGCAGACCGACATCCTGATGGGCAGCGAGGACTTTGCCTTCATGCTGCAGAAGCGGCCCGGCACGTTTTTACGGATCGGCAACGGCGCGGGAGAAGACGGCTGCATGGTGCACAACCCGCACTACGACTTCAACGACCGCAATCTGCCGGTCGGCGCGGCGTTCTGGACGCGGCTGGTGGAGCGCTATCTGGGGCGGTGACCGGGCGCGGCGTGCCGCATGAGCTCTTCACGCGGCACGCCGCGCCCGCTCGTCCTGATCAACCGCTTTCCGCGGTTGCTCGTCATCATGCCGCTGAGCGCGCATTACCCGCGCCTTGCCACCATCTCCGAGACGGTCTGCGCGGCGTGCTGCAGGGGCTCCAGAAACGCCTTCACCATCTGTTTCGCCGAATTGCGCTGCGCATTGCCGCTGATATTCATCGCGGCGATCACGCGCCCCTGGCGGTTGCGAATCGGCGCGGATAGCGAAATCAGTCCGCCTTCCAGCTCCTGATCGACGATCGCCCAACCCTGGCGGCGCACCTGCGCGATCAGCTTCTTCAACTCTTCCTTGTCGGTGACCGTGCGCGGCGTATGCGCATAGAGCGGCGCCGAATTCAGCGTCGCCTCGAGCGTTTCGTCGTCGAGCGCGGCGAGCAGCACGCGGCCCATCGACGTGCAATATGCCGGCAAGCGGCTGCCGATCGACAGGTTGATCGTCATGATCTTGTGCGTCGGCACGCGCAGCACGTAGACGATCTCGGTGCGATCGAGCACGGCCGCCGAGCAGCTTTCGTGAACCTGTGCCGACAGTTGTTCCATCACCGGCTCGGCGAGGTTCCAGAACGGCATGGAGGTCAGATACGCGAAACCGAGGTCGAGAATCTTCGGCGTGAGGCGAAAGAGGCGCCCTTCGGCTTCCACATAACCGAGCGTCTGCAAGGTCAGCAAGATGCGGCGTGCGCCGGCGCGCGTGAGGCCGGTGGCGGCGGCAACGTCGGTGAGCGTCTGTTCGGGGCGCGTGGCGTCGAACGCGCGGATCACGGCGAGGCCGCGCGCAAACGACTGCACATAGGAGTCGCCCGGTTTGTCCGGGGCCGGCTCGGCGCTGGCGGGAACGGCGGAAGACGGCGGCAGGGCTTGGCTCATGGACCTTGAAAGATGCGTTCGGGAAAGGGCGGACGCGCGTCGCACATGTTCACCGGGCGCAATGCGACGCAAAGGCGTGACGATAGCTTAAGCCTTCTGTTTCGCCAACTTTGCCGCCTCACGGGCAAAAATGCCAGGGTTTGCATGGATGCAGGCCGCCGCCGGAATTTGTATGATGACCTGATAACTTGATCAATCGAGGCATCGATGTTCGACAAGATTCCTGCGCGAGCGCTGAGCGACACGGTCGCACAACAGTTGCTGAAGCAGATCGACAAAGGCACCTTCAGGCGCGGCGGCAAACTGCCCACCGAGGCCGTGCTCGCGCAGCAGTTCGGCGTGAGCCGCACGGTGATCCGCGAGGCGATCTCGCGGTTGAAGAACGAGGGCGTGGTCGAACCGCGCCAGGGCAGCGGCGTGTTCATCGCCGCGCACGGCGCGATCCGGCCGCTGCGGATCGATTACGCGGAAGCGGTCGAGCCGGGCTCGGTGGTGCAGATTCTCGCGTTGCGCCGGGCCATCGAGGCGGAAGTCGCGTCGGAGGCCGCCATGCGCCGCAGCGACGCCGACATGGTGTCGATCGACGCAGCGCTCGCGAAGATCGACGAAGCCGTGGCCGAAGGCGAAGACGGCGTGGCGGAAGACGTGGCGTTCCATCGCGCGATCGCGGCGGCCACCGGCAACCCGTATTTTCTCAAGACCCTCACGTTCCTGAACCAGTACCTCGAAGCCGGCACGGTCGTCACGCGCCGCAACGAAGCGTTGCGCGAAGACTTCTCGCGGCAGGTGCGCGACGAGCATGCCGCGATCGCCGCCGCGATCCGGGCCGGCGATCCGATGGCGGCGCGCAATGCGGCGCGAACCCATATGTACAACGCGGCGCGGCGTCTCGCGGAAGCGGGGATTTGCTGAGCTTCATTACAGGGCTTCAGTGCGGTGCGTCCGGGTTCGGCTACGGCCGCGAACGTCCAACGAATACATAGAGGTCAAGCATGTCCAGAAACGTCGGTGTCATCGGTCTTGGCGCAATGGGCCTCGGCGTCGCGCGCTCGCTGTTGCGCGCGGGTCTGCGGGTTCATGCGTGCGATCTGCGCAGCGAGGTCCTGAATGCGTTCGTCGCGGAAGGCGGCGTGGGTTGCGCCACGCCCGCCGAACTCGGCGCGCAATGCGAGGTGATCGTCACGCTGGTCGTGAATGCCGCGCAAACCGAGGCCGTGCTGTTCGGCGAGCAGGGCGCAATCGCCGCGATGAAAAAGGGCGGCGTGGTGATTGCGAGCGCGACCGTGGCGCCGGACTTCGCGATCGAACTCGGCAAGCGGATCGAGGCCGCCGGTTTGCAGATGCTCGACGCACCGGTCTCGGGCGGCGCGGCGCGTGCGGCATCCGGCGAAATGACCATGATGACGTCCGGGCCGGCGGCGGCCTATGCCGCCTGCGAAGACGTGCTGGCCGCGATGGCCGGCAAGGTGTATCGACTCGGCGCCGAACACGGTGCGGGCTCGAAGGTGAAGATCATCAATCAGTTGCTGGCCGGCGTGCATATCGCGGTGGCCGCCGAGGCTATGGCGCTCGGCTTGCGCGAGGGCGTCGATCCGGCTGCGCTGTACGAGGTCATCACGCACAGCGCGGGCAATTCGTGGATGTTCGAAAACCGCGTGCCGCACATTCTGAAGGGCGACTACACGCCGCTCTCGGCCGTCGATATTTTCGTCAAGGATCTCGGCCTCGTGCTCGATACCGCGCGTGGTTCGAAATTCCCGTTGCCGTTGTCCGCCGCGGCGCATCAGATGTTCATGATGGCGTCCACGGCCGGTCACGGCGGTGAAGACGATTCGGCGGTGATCAAGATTTTCCCCGGCATCGACGTGCCGACGGCGAAGCAACCAGGAGTCGCGCCATGACGGCCAATACGAAACGCGCGCTGCTCGGCTGCATCGCCGACGACTTCACCGGCGCCACCGATCTCGCCAACATGCTGGTGCGCGGCGGCATGCGCACGGTGCAGAGCATCGGCGTGCCCGCATCGGACGAAACGATCGAGGCCGATGCTCTCGTGGTCGCGCTGAAATCGCGCGCCATTGCCGCCGCCGACGCGGTCGCGCAATCGCTCGCCGCGCTCGACTGGTTGCGCGCGCAAGGATGCCGCCAGTTCTTCTTCAAGTACTGTTCGACCTTCGATTCGACCGACGCGGGCAATATCGGCCCGGTGACGGATGCGCTGCTCGACGCGTTATCCGCCGGCGGCAACGCCGGCGCGTTCACGATTGCCTGCCCGGCGTTTCCCGAGAACGGGCGCACGATCTTTCGCGGCCATCTGTTTGTCGGCGACGCATTGCTCAACGCGTCCGGCATGGAGAACCATCCGCTTACGCCGATGCGCGACGCGAACCTCGTGAGCGTGCTGCAACGGCAGACCCGGTCGAAAGTCGGTCTCGTACGTTACGACGCCGTTGCGCGAGGTGTGTCGGCGGTGCGCGAGTCGTTCGATACGTTGCGCCGCGAAGGCGTGCGCATGGCGATTGCCGATGCGGTGTCCGACGCCGACCTCTACATACTCGGCGAAGCCTGCGCCGATCTCACGCTGATTACAGGCGGTTCCGGCATTGCGTTGGGTTTGCCGGCCAACTTTCGGCGGGTGGGTTTGCTGGCGGAACAGGCGGATGCCGCGCAACTGCCGCGTATCGGCGGATTGTCGGCGGTGCTGGCCGGCAGCGCGTCGAAGGCGACCAACGCGCAGGTGGCCGAATGGCGTGCCACACGACCTGCGTTTCGCGTCGACCCGCTCGCCGCGGCGCGTGGCGAGAAAGTCGTCGAGCAGGCGTTGGCTTTCGCGCAACCGTACCTCGACAAAGGCGAACCCATGCTGATCTACGCCACCGCCACGCCCGACGAAGTCAAGGCGGTGCAACGCGAACTCGGCGTGAACGAAGCAGGGCATCTGGTCGAAGCCACGTTGGCTTCGATTGCGCGCGGCCTGCGCGAGCGCGGCGTGCGCAAGTTCGTGGTGGCGGGCGGCGAAACCTCGGGCGCGGTGGTGCAGGCGCTCGACGTCCACACGCTGCGAATCGGCGCGCAGATCGATCCCGGCGTGCCGGCCACCGCCACGACCGGCGCCGAGCCGCTCGCGCTCGCGCTGAAATCCGGCAACTTCGGCACGACGGACTTCTTCGAAAAGGCGCTGCGCCATCTGGACGGAGACATGCAATGACCAGCGCGCCCGCACTCCATACGACGAACGAAGCACGCGTGCGCGAAGAAATCTGCGTGACCGGCGCGAGCCTTTATCAACGCGGCTATACGGTGGGCACCGCGGGCAACATCAGTGCGCGGCTCGACGACGGCTGGCTGATCACGCCGACCGATGCCTGTCTCGGCCGGCTCGATCCCGCCGATATCGCAAAGGTCGATCTCGACGGCAATGCGGTTTCCGGCGCACGCCCGTCGAAAACGCTGGCGCTGCATCGCGGCATCTATGCGCGCAACGGCGAAGCGCGCGGCATCGTCCATACCCATTCGACGCATCTTGTCGCGCTGACTCTCGCGGGCGTGTGGCGCGAGACCGACGTTCTGCCGCCCATCACACCGTACTACGTGATGAAAGTGGGTCACGTCCCGCTGATTCGGTACAGACGTCCTGGCGATCCTCAGGTTGCCGAACAGATCGCTGCGCTTGCCGATAGCGTTCGCGCGGTGCTGCTGGAGCGTCTCGGCCCGGTGGTGTGGGAGCGCTCGGTGGCGCAAGCCGCGTATGCGCTCGAAGAACTCGAAGAAACCGCGCGTTTGTGGCTGACGACGAACCCGCGGCCCGCGCCGCTCGATGAAGCCGCACTCGAAGAACTGCGCACCGTGTTCGGCGCGCGCTGGTAGACGACACGCAGAATACAAAGCCAGGCCGCGCCCGATGCGCCGCGCCGGCCGTCCATTCAAGGAGGCAATGCATGAGTTCGTATCAGACCGCATCTGTCCGAAGGACCTCACGCACAGCACGCGGGCCGGCCTGCACGTGACCCTCTCGATCGCCGCGTGGCTCACGACGCCCAGACTGGTCAACCGATAAACCGATACTCGCGTGCGGCATGAGTACTGCCGCGCGCGGGATCAAACCGTTTTCAAGGAGTCGCTGCCATGCCTCGCTTCGCCGCCAACCTCACGATGATGTACAACGAGCACGCTTTCCTCGACCGTTTCGCCGCCGCGGCGCAAGACGGCTTCAAAGCGGTCGAGTTTCTGTTTCCCTACGACTTCCGCGCCGGCGAGATCAAGGCGCGGCTCGACGCAAGTGGTCTGACGCAAGCGCTCTTCAATGCGCCGCCCGGCGACTGGGCCGGCGGCGAGCGCGGCATTGCCTCGCTGCCGGGCCGCGAAGACGAATTCCGTCGCGGCATCGACACGGCGCTCGATTACGCGCGCGTGATCGGCAATCGCAAGCTGCATGTGATGGCCGGCCTGATCGGCGCGGATCAGCCGCGCGCGAAGCATCGCGAGGTGTACCTGAGCAATCTCGCGCATGCCGCCAGGGCCGCGCAAGCCGAAGGCATCACGGTCGTGATCGAGCCGATCAATACGCGCGACATGCCGGGCTTTTTCCTGACCCGTCAGGACGAAGCGCAAGCGGTCTGCGCGGAAGTCGGCGCGCCGAATCTGAAGGTGCAGTTCGACTGCTATCACTGCCAGATCGTGGAAGGCGATCTCGCGGTCAAACTCAAACGCGATATGGCGGGCATCGGCCACATTCAGATCGCGGGCGTGCCGGAGCGCCATGAACCCGACACGGGCGAGCTGAACTACCCGTATCTGCTCGAACTGATCGATTCGCTCGGCTATGACGGCTACATCGGCTGCGAATACCGGCCGCGCGCGGGCACCTCGGCCGGTCTCGGCTGGCTCGAACCGTATCTGAACGCGAACCGCTAACAAGGACGACATACATCATGAAAGTACTGATTACCGGCGGCGCCGGTTTTCTCGGCCAGCGTCTCGCGCGCGAACTGCTCGCGCGCGGTTCCCTGAAGGACACGCAAGGCACGCCGCAAGCCATTACCGAACTGGTGCTGCTCGACGTGGTGAAGGCCAACGATTTCGGCGACAGCCGCGTGCGCGCGGAAGTCGGCGATATCGCCGAGCGCGGCGTGCTCGAGCGCGTGATCGACGACAGGACCTCGGCGATCTTCCATCTGGCCGCGATCGTGAGCGGGCAGGCCGAAGCGGATTTCGATCTCGGCATGCGCATCAATCTGGATGCGTCGCGACTGCTGCTGGAAACGTGCCGGCAGCGTGGCCATCGCCCACGCGTGCTGTTCACGAGCTCCGTGGCGGTGTATGGCGGCGCGCTGCCCGACGTCGTGCAGGACGATACCGCGCTGAATCCGCAGTCATCGTATGGCGCGCAGAAGGCGATCGCGGAGTTGTTGCTCAACGATTACGCGCGGCGTGGTTTCGTCGACGGCCGGGTGCTGCGGCTGCCTACCATCAGCGTGCGGCCGGGCAAGCCGAATGCGGCGGCCTCGTCGTTCGCGAGCGGCATCATTCGCGAGCCGTTGAACGGCGAAGCGGCGGTGTGCCCGGTCGCGGGCTCGACGCGCCTGTGGCTGCTGTCGCCGCGCAAGGCGATCGAGAGCCTGATCGCGGGACTCGAACTCGATTCCGCTGCGCTCGGCAACCAGCGTGTGCTGAATCTGCCGGGCATTTCGGTGAGCGTCGACGAGATGGTCGCCGCGCTGCGCGAAGTGGCGGGCGAGGCGGCCGTCGGGCGGATCGTGTGGGAACCGGATGCGCGAGTCGAAAAAATCGTGGGCAGCTGGCCGGGACGGTGGGATACGTCGCGCGCGGAAGCGCTGGGGCTGAGCGGCGAGCGCAGCTTTGCCGACGTGATCCGCAGTTACGTTGCGGACGAGCAGATCCAGATCCGCTAGTCGCGGTTTCGCTTGCAGCGATTTCGCGCAGAGGCCCTCAGCGGTTCTCTTGCGCGCACCGCCCAGACAGTCTTCAGGCCTCGTGCCGGCGCCTTGAACCCATGCGCGCCGGCACGGGCGCGTCAATCGCCGGATCGTTTGCAAGATCCGTCGCAGTCTGCGCGTAATCCCTGGTGCGGGCGTGGCCGCGCTTGACATGGTTTCGGCCGCGCGCCTATTATCAGGCCTGGTTGTTCGATATATGACCGTGTGTTCGTGTAAAGAACAAATGACCTCGATTCCGGGCTCGTCATGCGTCATTCGTCATTCGTCATTCGTCATTCGCGCGCGGCTGATCTGACGTGAGGGCTGCCCGCAGCCGCTTCCCGTCGCGTTCCAGTCCACTTGCAGAACGCCCGGGCCGGCGCATCCGTGCATCCAGCCCGCGCCGCGCCACGCCGCAATTCCGGTTGTGGCGCAGCGCATGCAGCACATCCATTGGAGACATCACATGACCGAAGCATTCCTCTGCGACGCGATTCGCACCCCCATCGGCCGCTATGCGGGAGCGCTGTCGTCGGTGCGTGCCGACGACCTCGGCGCCGTGCCGCTCAAAGCGCTGATGGAGCGCAACAAAGAGGTCGACTGGAACGCGATCGACGACGTGATCTACGGCTGCGCGAACCAGGCTGGCGAGGACAACCGTAACGTCGCGCGCATGTCGCTGCTGCTGGCCGGCTTGCCGCAAGGCGTGCCGGGCACGACGGTGAATCGCCTGTGCGGCTCGGGCATGGACGCGGTCGGCATTGCCGCGCGCGCCATCAAATCGGGCGAGGCCGCGTTGATGGTGGCGGGCGGCGTGGAAAGCATGAGCCGCGCGCCGTTTGTGACGGGTAAGGCGACCAGCGCGTTCTCGCGCCAGGCCGAGATTTACGACACGACCATCGGCTGGCGCTTCGTCAATCCGTTGATGAAGAAACTGTACGGTGTCGATTCGATGCCGGAAACCGGCGAAAACGTCGCCACCGACTACAACATCAGCCGCGCCGATCAGGACGCTTTCGCGTTGCGCAGCCAGCAGAAGGCGGCGCGCGCGCAACGCGACGGCACGCTCGCGCAGGAGATCGTCGGCGTGACGATCGCGCAGAAGAAGGGCGATCCGGTCACCGTGTCGCAAGACGAGCATCCGCGCGAGACGAGTCTGGATGCGCTCGCCAAACTCAAGGGCGTGGTGCGTCCGGACGGCACGGTCACGGCAGGCAATGCGTCGGGCGTGAACGACGGCGCAGCGGCGCTGCTGCTTGCCAACGAGGAAACCGCCAGGCGCTTCGGCCTCACGCCGCGTGCTCGCGTGCTGGGTATCGCGACGGCGGGCGTCGCGCCGCGCGTGATGGGCATCGGCCCGGCGCCCGCCACGCAGAAACTGCTGGCGCGCCTGAACATGAGCCTCGATCAATTCGATGTGATCGAACTGAACGAGGCGTTTGCTTCGCAAGGTATCGCGGTGCTGCGCGCACTCGGCGTGGCCGACGACGACACTCGCGTGAATCCGAACGGCGGCGCGATCGCGCTCGGCCACCCGCTCGGCATGAGCGGCGCGCGTCTGGTGACCACCGCGATGTATCAGTTGCATCGCACGCAGGGCCGTTTTGCGCTGTGTACGATGTGTATCGGCGTCGGCCAGGGCATTGCGATCGCGATTGAACGGGTGTGAGGGTTTAGGGGGCTAGCCTGGGCGCTTCGGGCTTTGGTTCAAGCAGGAAAACAGCCTCCTCGCTTACGCGAAGAGGCTGTTTTTTTATGCCGTGGGTAGATCGGGCGTATATCAAATTTACGTCTGATCCGATTATGTTCGAATATCACGGAACATTGATTGCGCATTCGCCAGTCTTGCAGTATGTATTTAATGCTGTCTGCATTTGAAACATGCGGATCATTATGAACGGCCGCGAATGTCACAGCATTGTCAACGGGCGGCTTCCCGCTGCGACGCAACGCCGCGGCGCCTGACAGCACGGGCTGCATTCATTGGAAAATCACAATTCAATCAATCAAAGTTCGCCGCAAGCCATGTAAAATCGTCCGCGTCGTACCTTTTTAAAACTATCTTCCTGACGATATCCTGGGTACTCGCGGCGTTAAACATCGGCATTCCAGCGTTTCAGATTGCCGTCTCGCCGAATCAAATAATTTTTCAAGGAGCACATATATGAAGGCAGCGACAATTGGCGCAGCGTTGATGGTCGCGGCATTCGCCGCAGCTCAGCCGGCGTGCGCGCAAGATGCAATGGCCAGTGCCGCGCAGGGCGTTGTCAGCTCGGTGGAGCCGGTGCATGTGAAGGCGCAGATCGTCGGCATCGACCCGGGCACCCGCACGCTCACGCTCAAAGGGCCGGACGGCAACGCGGTGGTCGTGCTGGTGAGCCAGCAGGTTGCCAGTTTCGACCAGTTGAAAATAGGTGACCAGGTCGACGTGCTCTACAAGAACGCGCTGCTCGTGAAGGCCGAGAAGGTCAGCGCTAAAGACAAGGGTGTTCGCGCGCGCGTCGATACGCAGGTGTACGCGCCGGCCTCGGGCGGCTTCGAATCGGCGCGCCAGGTCGAGGTGCTTGCCACGGTGCAGAAGATCGATCGCAAAAAGCGGCTGGTTACGCTGCGCGGCGCGTATCAGACACAAACGCTGCAGGTCGGACCGGACGTCGATCTGAAGGACGTCAAGGTGGGCGATACGATCCATGCGGTGTTCGTGTCGGCAGCGGCCGTGGAAGTCACGCCGCAAGACGCGGCGAAGTGATCGCCGTCACGCTCGCACTAACGTTCGCATCAACGCTATGCGCGCGAGCGTGACAATGCCTTCATGCAAGACCGCATGTGGGTCGTTCCGAGTCCGCAAGCCTGTTTTCAGACAGGCGTACCGAAACACCCCTCGTAGCAGGGGTGTTTGTTTATCCGGTACGCACAAGCCTTGTTGATCGCGCGTTAATTTGCGCGGCTAACGCGGCGCAGGCGGTCCGAGGCTCAACCATGCGAGCCTTCCCAGCCAGCGTCTGAACAGGCCGACTTTCGGCGGAAGCGCGTAGCTCAACGACACTCGCGCGGCGCATTCGCCCTCCGTACTGAGCCACACGCGCTCACCGCGTTGCAACTGGAATGTCTGTCCCGGGTCGAGCCAATGATCATAAGGGGAACTGACACGTGTGAGCCAGAGGCGCTCGTCTTTCACTGCAAGCGTGCTGTCGGCTTCGACACGCCAGGTCAGTGTTGCGCGCGGCATCACGGAAAAATGCACCACCACCGTTGGTAGACGCTCGTGCTGCTGATGTGCAACCAGACTCGAGTCGTCGTCCATGCACTGCGGGCTTGCCTGATCCATCTTGCTCTCCGTCATCAAGCCGGCGGACGGAGGCGCGCACAAAACAAAAGGCCCCTTCCGTTACCGGCGGGGCCTTGGGGATTGGTTACGCAGATTCAGACTGCTAACGCACGCATACCCCCAATGGCCAGCCGATCATGGCTCGCTTCGGGTGTGTAATCGCATTAGCGATGGAGATGTGCGTCAACATGGGATTGAGTGTGCCGTTTTGCCGCGGGTCTTGTCAACAGGAAATCGCAATCCATGCAAACGGCTACGCGATCCGCGCGCAGTCGGCGCGGCTCAACATGTCCGGATTCGCGCGACGTTAGGGCGAATCTCGGCAGCATGGATGCTTCGCAATGCGTAACGCTTTCATATCAGCCTCGTTGCTCGCGGCGAGCGTGTGAAGGCACCCCGACCGCGTAGGGGTGTCTTCACAACCACCACGAACAATCGACCATGAACACGCTTTACGCACGCAAACCCGGCACGCTCGTTCTCATCGGGCTCCGGTTGCTTTGCCCGCTTTGACAAGCCTTTCGACTGCGCCGTTGGTGACGGTCCTGAAGAGCGCGGCGTTTCCATATGCCCGCGCGGCCAGCATCGCGCCGTAGACGAGCGACACCAGCGTTGCGGCCTCGTCCTTAACCGACGCGCCCAGTTTGAACTGTTTGCCTTTCACGCCCGACGCTAGCACCTGTTCGAGCCACGCAGTGAGGTTCTCGAAATGCGCTGTCACCTCCTGTGCCACTTCGTCGGGCAGAGCAGGGAGTTCCGCGCCTAGCATGCCGGCTACGCAGAACGGCGCGCTGTCGTCCGCAATGCATTGCTCCCAGTAACCGATGTAGGCCCGCAACTGCGCCAGCGCATCGGCGCCGCTCGCCTGCAATGACGCCATGTCGGCGTCGAACATTTCGCGCGACTGCCTCACCACGGCGATCACCAGATCGGCCTTCACGGGAAAGTGGTGGTGAATGCTCGCCTTGCGAATGTCGATTGCCTCGGCCACGTCGGCATAGCTGAAGCCGCTGTAGCCGCGACGCATGATGAGTTGCCGCCCGGCTTCGACAATCTTCGCCGCCGTGCCTTCGCCTGTCGTGGTCATGTTGACCTACCATCTAGTCGGTTGGTTAATTCTTCAAGTCTACACCAGAAAGTGCAATTTTGAGTTTCAGGAAAGTGCTTGCGATGCAGCCATCCTACTAGTAGGATGGCTGCATCGATCAAGCAATTCACTGTCGATATCCTTCTCAACACCTACCTTCTGGAGCATGAAAATGAAAGCAGCCTCACGCATCACCCGTATCGCCGCCGCGCTCGCGTTCTCCTTCGCCGCCTTGGGTTCGCAGGCCGCAATGGCCGAGCCGGTCAGGAACATCGTGCTGGTTCACGGTTTTTTCGCGGATGGCTCGGGCTGGCAAGCCGTGTCCAAAATCCTGACACGCGACGGCTACAAGGTCGCGGTTGTGCAGGAGCCGGAAACCTCGTTTGCGGATGATGTGAAAGCAACCGAGCGCGTGATCGACGCACAGGACGGCCCGAGCATTCTGGTCGGTCATAGCTACGGCGGCGCGGTCGTGACCGAGGCCGGCAACGACGCGAAGGTGGCCGGCCTGGTCTATGTGGCCGCCTTTCTACCCGATGCAGGCGAAAGCCCGCTCGACCTGACCAAAAAGATGCCGCCCGCAACCCAAGCGATCAAGGCAACCCAGGACGGCCATCTGTATCTCGACCAGGCCGAATTCCACGCGGACTTTGCCGCGGACGTGCCCGCAGCCGAAGCCAGCTTCATGGCGGTCTCGCAGGTCATGCCCGCAGCCCAGTCGTTTGGCGTGCCGATCACGAACCCGGCGTGGAAGACCAAGCCGAGCTGGGCAGTCGTCGCAACCGCGGACCGTGCGATCAATCCCGATCTCGAACGCTTCATGACGAAGCGCGCCGGCAGCAAGACGGTCGAGATCAACTCCAGCCACGTGGCCTACATTTCGCATCCCGCCGAAGTTGCGAAACTGATCGAGCAAGCCGCGGCAACCTCCAGCAAGCAATGATCGACCGCGATGCGCCGCCTGAGACCGTTCTGACTGATCGAGGCGGCATTCGCGGCGGTCTCACGCCGCGCGCGAGGCAGCCCGCTGCTGCCGCAACACCTTCACGAAATTGAGCACGGTCGGCGACTTCTCGCGTTGCCGATGAATCAGCGCGATACCTGTTGAAAGCGGCTTGCCCTGCAATTCGTGGTACGACACGCCTTCCACCTGGATCTGCCGGATCGATGCGGGCACCACTGCAACCCCGAATCCGGCCGCCACGAGGTTGGCCGCCGACGAGATCTGCGGCGACTCCATGCCGATGGAGGGCGCGAAGCCGGCCTCACGGCACGCGCTGATGATCGAGTCGTACAGGTTCGGGCCGATCGGCCGCGGAAAGAGGATGAATGGATCTTTCGCCAGGCCCGCCAGATCGACGCGCCGCCGCCGGCTCAGACGGTGGCTCGCGGGCAGCACGACCAGCATGTCTTCGTCGACCAGCGGTTCCACGACCAGATCCCGGCAGTTCAGCGGCATGCGCACCAGAGCGGCGTCGAGTTGCCGTTCGGCCACCTTGTCGAGCAGCAGCGAACTGTTGCTCTCTTCACAGCTGATGGACACGCGCTCATAGGCATGCCGATACCGTTGCATCGTCATCGCGACGGTGGGATGAAACACGGTGGAACCCGCGAACCCGAGCGAAAGCCGCCCGGTCTCGCCGCGCCCCGCATTCTGCACTTCGACAAACGCCTCTCGCGCATCCTCCACGATGCGCTGCGCACGCTCGCGAAACAGCCGCCCGGCCTCGGTCAATTCGACGCGGCGCGGATGGCGGATGAATAACCGCGTGCCGATTTCCCGCTCCAGCTTCAGGATTTGCTGGCTCAAAGGCGGTTGGGCGATGCCGAGGTACGTTGCGGCGTCCGTGAAATGCAGGTGCTCGGCGACCGCGAGGAAGTAGCGCAACTGGCGAAATTCCATATCTTTTTCGTCTCCAGAAAGTGACTTCGAGATATTGGACTAATGACTGCGCTCATTCTAACCTTTGCGTCAACCCGATGCGCTCAAAGGCCGCACCCGACCCACCGGCCGGAATCGACGCGTATCTCACCCAACGTTTCCCGAGGAGAAGTTCGATGTCCGCAGCGCGTGCACCACTAGCCAACCTGTCGGCCAACGCGGCCCAAATGCTCGTTGCGGATTTGCGCAACATTGTCGGCGGGAAGCACACGTTGACGGGTGACGGCGCGACCCGCCGCTATTGCACGGGCTTCCGTTTCGGCGCGGGCAAGGCGCTCGCCGTGGTGCGCCCCGGCACAGTCGTCGAACAGTGGAAGGTGTTGCAGGCATGCATCGCGGCGAACGTGATCGTCATTACGCAGGCGTCGAATACGGGCCTCACGGGCGGCTCGACGCCTGATGGCAACGACTACGATCGCGACATCGTGATTGTCAGCACGAGCCGGATGAAGAAGGTGTACGTCATCGACGACGGCAAGCAGGTAGTCTGCCTGCCGGGCGCGACGCTCGACCAGCTGGAGAAAGTGCTGAAGCCTCTCGGCCGCGAGCCGCATTCGGTGATCGGTTCGAGCTGCATCGGCGCTTCGGTGTTCGGCGGTGTGTGTAACAACTCGGGCGGCGCACTGGTGCAGCGCGGGCCGGCCTATACGGAAATGGCGGTATTCGCACAGGTCGATGCGGCAGGCAGACTGAACCTGGTCAACCATCTCGGCATTTCACTCGGCAAGACGCCCGACGAGATTCTCGGCCGGCTCGAACGCGGCGAATTTTCTGCTGCCGATGTCCGGCACGACGCTGGCGCCGGATCGGACCACGGCTACACGACCCACGTGCGTGAAATCGATGCCGATACGCCGGCGCGCTTCAACGCCGATCCACAGCGCCTCCATGAAGCGTCGGGCTCCGCTGGCAAGCTGATGGTGTTCGGCGTGCGGCTCGACACGTTTCCGATCGAGCAGAACGCCAAGGTGTTCTATATCGGCACGAACCGGCCGGACGAACTTACCGCGATCCGCCGCCACGCGCTGCACGACTTCAAACATCTGCCGATCTCAGGCGAATACCTGCATCGCGATGCCTTCGACATTGCGGAGGAGTACGGCAAGGATACTTTTCTCGCGATCAATTACCTCGGCACTTCCAGACTGCCCGCGCTATTCGGACTGAAAAGCCGTTTCGACGCGCTATTCGATCGTCTCGGTGTTTTCCCTTCGCATTTCACCGACCGCGTGATGCAGGCCGCGAGCCGGCTGTTTCCGAGCCATCTGCCGCCGCGCATGAAGCAGTATCGCGACAAATACGAGCATCACCTGATGCTGAAGGTGGCGGCCGGCAGCGTCGAGGAAACGCGCGCTTTTCTCTCCAGCTATTTCGAAAGCGCGACCGGCGGTTATTTCGAATGCACCGACGAGGAAGGCAGGAAAGCGTTCCTGCACCGCTTTGCCGCGGCCGGCGCCGCGGTGCGCTATCGCGCGGTACATCCGCGTGAGGTGGAGAACATCGTCGCGCTCGACGTGGCGTTGCGCCGCAACGATCGCGACTGGATCGAGACGCTGCCACCGGAGATCGAAGAGACGATTTCCATCAAGCTGTACTACGGCCACTTCCTGTGCCATGTATTCCACCAGGATTACATCGTGAAGAAGGGCAACGATTGCCTCGAAGTCGAGCACAAGATGTGGACGTTGCTGGACCGCCGTGGCGCGGAATATCCGGCGGAACATAACGTCGGTCATCTGTATCACGCGAAGCCGCAACTCGCCGCGTTCTATCAGCAACTCGATCCTTGCAACTGCTTCAACCCGGGAATCGGACAGATGTCGAAGTTCGCGAATTATCGCGAAGCGGCGGGTTGAAGCGCCACGATTGAGGCGACTGGAATAGGGCGGTGAACACAAGCTCAATTCAACGCACCCACGCCCGCGTCATGCAGAATCTTGCTCCACATGGTCGAGTCGTCGCGAATTCGCTGACGCAATTGAGCCGGCGTGCTGGTCTCCAGCGTAATGCCGCGGGAAGCCGCGAACCCGCGCACGTCGGGCGCGGCGAGGGCTCTCACCAATGCGTTGTGCAATTTGTCGATGACGTCTTTGGACGTGCCGGCAGGCGCGAGTAATGCATGCCATGTCGTCATGACGTAACTCGGCACGCCCGCTTCCTTCATGGTGGGCACGTCCGGCAATGGTCCGAGGCGCTGCGTGCCCGTTACCGCGAGCGGCCTGACCGTGTTGGCCTTGATAAACCCGATCGAGCTCGACAGGCTGCCGAACACGAGGTCGGCCTCACCGGTGAGCACCGGTAACGCCGTATTCCCCGCATACGTGATGTTCACGGTCTGAGTGCCGGTGCGTGCCATGAACAGCATGTTCGCGAGATACAGCGGACTGCCGACGCCTGCGGTCGACACATTGAGCTTGCCGGGATGGTCGCGGGCATACTGAACGAGTTCCTGAAGCGAGTGAACCGGCACCTTCGGATTGACGACAAGCACGAAACCCGATTCGGCCATCATCGAGATCGGTGTGAGATCTTTTTCGACCGAGTACGACAGATCCTTGTACAGAATGGGATTGACGGTCAATTGCGTGCCGAGTCCCCACAGCAGCGTATAGCCGTCCTTCGGCGAATGAGCGACGAGCGCCGCTGCAATGTTCCCCGCCGCGCCCGGCCGGTTTTCGATCACGACCGAGGTGTTCAGCGCCTTGCCGAGTTCCTGGCCGACTATGCGCGCCAGCGGATCGGTCTCGCCGCCCGGAGGAAACAGAATCACGATCCGTATCGGGTGGTCGGGATATTCAGCCCGCGCAACCGTTGTCGCGAGTGTGCACGCTATGCACGACAGCGCGAGGACAAGCCAATGACGGACGCCGCGCATCGATATTCTCCGGTTCGGTGTGAGTCACAACCGCCATGCCTTACCGCGCCGTGGCGCGCCACATTACGCGGGAACGTTCACCGGCGCGGCGGCCCGCGTCCATTCCGGTTCGTCCATGACGGTTGCGCGATGCATTTCGCGGCGATCCGTCGGCGGCGAGTAGCGCAGGCCGCGGTGGATCAGTGTGCGGTTGTCCCACATCACGAGGTCTTTGACAGTCCAGTGGTGGGTGTAAATGAATTGCGGCTGCGTGGCGAACTCCATCAGTTCCCGCAACAGATCGCGGCCTTCGGGAATCGGCCAGTCCACTACGTGAGTCGCATGCACGGAAAGATAGAGCGTCTTGCGTCCCGACAGCGGATGCGTTTTCACCAGCCGGTGGATCGACGGCTTGAGCATCGCGCGCTCTTCTTCCGGGAAATCGGTGAAACCACACATCGCTCGCGTATGGAGGATGTCGAACTCCGCGGAGAGATTTTCGATCGTCTCGCGAAGATCCTGCGGCAGCGAGTCATAGACGAGGCGCATGTCGGCGAACTGGGACTCGCCGCCTCTCGCGGGCACCGAGTAGTTGAGCAGGAAAGAGTAGCGGGCGGGAATGGGCTGGTACGACTGGTCCGAATGCCAGCGCCGGCTCACAAACGTATTCATGCGGCGGTTGTCGCCCGCCTTGAACGTCTCGTTGTCCTTGCCGACGTTCGAAATGTCGCTGATACGCGGCTGCAGGCGATGTTCGTTCTGACGCGTCGCGTATTGCACGGAGACCTGCACCGGCCCGAAGTTTTCGCTGAACGCGAGCAGTTGATTGTCGTCGATATCCTGCGCCGGGAATACGAGTACCGGATACTGTGCAATTACGTTGTCGATGGCTTGCGCGTCGGCAGCCGACAGAGGTTGCCGAAGGTCGAGGCCGGTAATGCGCGCTGCAATGGGTTCCTGGATTGCTTCGACTGCGAAGGTCATGAGCGCCTCATCGATGGAGATGACGGAAAGACGGCTTGTCGGAATGGCCGGCCGGATGCGGGCCAGGTCAGATCAAGCGTAGGCGCGCGCGCCTTCATGCGACAAGCGAGATTAAGTCACAGCGGGCGTGATATCGGCGTGATGTCGACGTGATATCGATGTGAAGCGGAAGCGGCTGGTTGTGACGCGGAGTGTGACTTTAACGCGCTTGTGACGGAGCGGCGTTGCGCCCTAGCATCGCAACACATACCGCGTGTGGAGAGTGACAGCGCGCTGGAATAACCCTTATTGAACCGCTTATTCACTGCATGGGAGATAGCATGGACCTCGAACTTCGCGGACGCACGGCGCTCGTCACAGGCGCGAGCACGGGCATTGGAACGGGCATTGCAAGGGCGCTGGCGAGCGAGGGCGTGCGGCTTGCGATCACCGCGCGGCGCGATGCGCTGCTGGAGGAGGTGGCGGCGTCGATCGTGGCGGAGGGCGGCGTGCGGCCGATCGTGATCGTCGGCGATCTCACCGCGCCCGGTCACATCGAGCGCATTCTTGCGCAGGCGACCGACGCGCTGGGGCAGATCGATATTCTGGTGAACAATGCGGGCGCGTCGCGGCCCGCGCCGCTCGATTCGGGCGAAGACGTCTGGGAAGAGGCGTTCGCACTCAATTTCACCGCGGCGCGACGCATGACACATGCGGTTCTGCCGGCAATGCGCTCGCGCAAATGGGGGCGCGTGATCAATATCAGCGGTTCGATGGAACCGCGTGGACTCAATCCCAGTGGTCCGGCGAAGGCGGCGCTGCATCTATGGGCCAAGAGCCTCTCGCGCGAAATTGCCGCGGACGGCATCACGATCAACACTATCCCGCCGGGCAGAATTCATAGCGAGCAAATCGAAAAGCGCCTGCATCCCACCGAAGAATCGAAACAGGCATTCATTGCGCGAAACGTGCCGATCGGCTACTTCGGCGATCCGCTCGACATCGGTTATCTGGCGGCATTTCTTGCGTCGCCGCGCGCGAGGTACATCACGGGAGATGTGATTCCAGTGGACGGCGGCATGCATTTTTACGCGCACTAATAGTCGATTCGGAAGCGTCCCGCCGCGTGATACGCGGCTTGCTTCGTGCTTCGTTGTTGCCGCGAAGCTCAATGGCTGTTTCTCGCGAGGAAATCGCGAACCACGGCCACCGCGGAAGGAATGCAGCCGGTGGGCTCTTTCCACGGTTGCAGGGTGCGGACATTCGGAGCCAGCCGCGCAAGTTCTTCCGCAATGACCGCCGGGTGCTCCAGGTCGGCGCCCGGCAGGATCAGCATGGGCGTCTGGCACGCGGCGACAAACTCCCGGCTCACGCTCAGGACGAAATCGCCAGCCCACATTCTGCGGCCGAACTCTTCAAGCGCTGTCCGGCTCAGGTCCTGACGGTTGGCGGTCAGTTCATCGGCCCACTTGCGCCATGAGTTGGGCATGACCTGACGGTTGGCTTCGTCGATACCAATGGGCTGCTGGAGCACCAGCGACGCCACGCGAGACGGCGCGAGCCGCGCAAGATTCAATGCGTAAGACGCGCCGATGCAGCATCCCATCACGTGACAGCGCTCGATACCAAGGTGGTCGAGCAAGCCGAGATGGTCAGCCGCATACTGATCCCACGGATTGCCGTCGGCGAGCGGCCCGGTGGACTGGCCGGCGTTGCGTTGATCGAGTGCGATCACCCGAAAGTCGTGGCGGAAGATCTCGACGGGATTGAACGCCATGCGCTGCCAGTCGTCGATGGTTGCCCGCATGCCGCCAGGAGGAAGCAATAGCAAAGGAAAGCCGCCTCCATATTGTTCATAGCGGATCGAAACGTCGCCTTTTCTGAAGAATGTCATTTCGTCCTCGATTGAAAGCTGTCGTGCGCGATCGTGGCCAATCGCGCCACTGCGTTTTACGATCCCACACCGGCAGCGATTCCCACAAGCCCGTTTTTTACACACACGGTCTGACTTTTGCAGACGCTGACTGCTATCCGCGGCTCGATCCGGCGCACTTGCGCGCATTCGCGCGCGGCGCTCACACGCGGTGTGATCTAAATGCGCTTGTGAGCTCATGCCGACACCTTCTACGATGGCTGAATACTCGCCTCGTGTGGGGCATCATGGAGCAGCTATGGCGTTTACCGTTGAGGTCGTGCACCCGTTATTGGCCGCCCGCATTCACGGCCTCGATCTGCATCAACCCGTCGCGCTGGAAGATGTCGAGGCGATCGAGCAGACAAGCGGCCGTTATCCGGTTCTGATCTTTCCGAAGCAGTTCATCAACGACGACGAACTGCTCGCGTTCAGCGCGAACTTCGGGCCGGTCCACACCGCCATGTCGTATCAGACGCGTGAGAAAGAGCACCGGTTGCAGCCGAAGATCACCGACATCTCGAACCTCGGCAAGGACAATCAGACGTTCAAGCGCGGTGATCATCGCCGGATGAACAACTTCGTCAGCAAGCGGTGGCATACGGACGCTTCATATGAAGCAATTCCGGCGCGCTACTCGTTCCTGCTGGCGTATACCGTGGCGCAGCGGGGCGGCGAGACACAGTTCGCCGATATGCGGGCGGCGTACGACGAGATGCCTGAAGATCTTCGCCCGGTAGTCGAAGATCTGAGCTGCGAGTACAACATCTTGTGGGCGCGCATGCTGAGCGGCTACACCGAGTTTCCGGACGAGGAGCGGGCGAAGCTGCCGCCCGCGCAGCACAAGCTCGTCAGGCAGCATCCCGTGTCGGGACGCAAGACGCTCTATCTGTCGGGGCACGCGACGCACGTAGTGGACTGGCCGATTCCCGAAGGCCGCGACCTGTTGCGCGAATTGATGGAATTCGCGACGCAGCCCCAGTTCGTCTATACCCATAAATGGCACGAACGCGATCTGGTGATGTGGGACAACCGCGCGTTGATGCACCGCGGGCGCCGCCATATTCCCGATACTGACCCGCGCGAGATGCATCGCGCGACGGTAATGGACGATCCTGCGTGGACGCGAGCGGACAGCAGCGTGCACAGCGAAGCGGGAACGTGACTTGGCGTGGCGTGGCGTAAAACATGCGCCGGCGGCGGTTGCGAGAAAACCGCCGCCGGCGCTACGCACGTCACACGTCTGGCTATCGGAGAGAACGCAGAAAGAACCCAGAAAGAACGCGCCGCTATTGCGCCCTGAGACCCGCCTGTGCAAAAAGTTGACTCCAGAGCGGCACTTCGGTGCGAATGCGCTGATCTATCTCGCCCGGTGAACTGCTGACCGGCAGAAAGCCGAGCTGTTCGAGACTACGCCGGACATCCGGCTGCGCGATGGCACTGACCGTGGCATCGTGCAGCGTTGCAACCACCTTGTCAGGCGTCGCCCGCGGCACCGAGATGCAGTTCCACACCGCGAACGCGTAACCGGGCAGGCCGGCTTCGGCAATTGTCGGCACATCGGGCAGCACGGGCACTCGCGACTTTCCGGTAACACCGAGCGCACGCAGCTTGCCCGAACGGATATGCGCGGTGACGTTCGGCACACCGCCGAATTCCATATCCGCAATACCGCTCAACACGGCGACGGTGTCTTCCGCGCCTCCTTTATAGGGCACGTCCTGCAACTGGATTGCCGCCTTCGATGTGAACTCCAGTGCGGCGAGATAGAGATTGCTGCCAATGCCCGCCGTTGCGTTGGTCAGTTTCTTCGGGTTCTGTTTGGCGTAAGCGATCAGTTCCGGAATCGATCGCGCCGGGACCGACGGATTCACCACCAGTACGAACTGCTGCTCCGACAGCAGACTGACGTGCCGAAAGTCGTTCGCACTGAAGCCGGGCGTTTTGTACAGCAGCGGATTCGCTTCGAAGATCGCGCTGATGCCGAGCAGCATCGTGTAGCCGTCCGGCGCCGCATTGGCCACGTAGTGGGCCGCGATGTTGCCGCCGGCGCCTGGATGCGCCTCGACCACCACAGGCGCGCCCAGCAGGCTCTGCAGTGCTTTGGCGACGATGCGGGCCTGCACGTCGTCGGAGCCTGCCGCATACGGGTTGACGAAGCGCACCGCGCTTGATGGATAGTTCGCCGCGAAAACCGGGCGCGATACGCCGGACAGCGCGGCCGCCCCCAATGCAGCAAGAAAAGCGCGCCGCGCATTCATTGCATGTGATCTCCGTCGGCTATTGCGCAGTCTGATTTCCGGAGCTCCGCCGAAGGGGCGCCCGGTTTGCATCGTTCCATGCGTTCGCATGCGGACAGCTTGCACGGATGCTAGTTGTCGCGTGAGCTTCCTGACAAGCGCGAATAAGTCACGACCGCTGTGATGAACCGCTGTGATGTACACATGGCACGCCTGAAGTGCCGAAAAGTCGCTTGCGGGTCTTCGGCGGCGGTGCGAGCGTGAGACATTTGCACGGCCGCGCCGCGGATAGACTCCATGTCGAATTGCATGGAGAGGCGGCGGCTGGTGTGTGAAAACTCATCCACTCACTGCTCGCGTGCCGCCATGTTCAATGTACCCAGAATCAAGACGGAAGTCTTCGCCAGTCTGCCCGCCGCCTTTCGTGTTACCGACCATGCGGAAGTTCGCTTCGGCGTGGTTCGCGACTCATTCCTGGAGGGACCCGCATTCGATCGCGAAGGCAATCTGTATTGCGTCGACATACCGTATGGCCGTATTTTCCGGATCACGCGGAGCGGTCAATTCGAACTCGTCTGCCAGTACGATGGGCGGCCTAACGGCATTGCGATTCATCGGGACGGCCGCATCTTCATTGCCGATCAATTGCGCGGAATCGTCGTGCTGGACCCGTTGCGCGGCACGGTCGAAGATCTGGTGAGGACCGGCGGGTTCGAACCGTTTCGCGGTCCCAATGATCTGATATTTAATCGCGCCGGCGAACTGTTCTTCACGGACCAGGGGCAGACCGGCCTCGATCGGCCGTTCGGCTGTCTTTATCGTTTGAATGTGGACGGCAGGCTCGACAGGCTGCTCGACAATATCCCAAGTCCCAACGGACTCGCGTTGAGCCCCGACGAGCGCACGCTATATCTGGCGGTAACGCGCGCGAATGCCGTCTGGCGTGTGCCGCTGGATCCGTTCGGCAACGGCTCGGTCGCGCGGGTCGGCCACTATCTGCAATTGTCCGGCGGCACCGGGCCGGATGGCCTCGCGTCGGCTAGCGACGGCAGTCTTGCGGTTGCGCACATCGGCCTGGGTGCGGTTTGGCTCTTCGACAGGATCGGCGAGCCGGTTGCCCGGGTGTGTTCGTGTGCCGGGCTGCAGACCTCGAATGTGGCATTCGATCCCGCCGACAGCGGTGTCGTCTACATGACGGAGTCTGAATCCGGACAGATTCTGCGTGCCGCCGTGCCGCTCCAGGGCGCCCGTCCTTACTCGCACGACTAGACCGCGGCACGACAGAAACGCCTTCGCGAAGCCCTCGCTATGCACCCAGTGACATTCGCGAGGGCGTGGCCTTATCGCGCTTTCAGATGGGCAGGCGCACAACCCTAGGCGACGCTTGCCGCGACCGGCTGATTGCTGCCGCGCGTCCAGGTGCGATCGTCGAGCGTCGTTGCGCGATGCATCTCGCGAACGTCGGTTTCCGGAATATGCGGGCGGCCGCGATGCATCAGCGCACGGTTGTCCCACATGACGAGGTCGCGAACCGACCATTCGTGCGAATACACGAACTGCGGCTGCGTGGCGAACTCGGTCAGTTCGCGCAGCAGATCGCGGCCCTCCGGCTCGGGCCAGCCGACCACATGCGTCGCGTGGCTCGACAGGTACAGCGATTTGCGTCCAGAGATGGGATGCGTGCGGACCAGTTCGTGAATGCACGGCGCGAGCGCCTTGCGTTCTTCGTCGGATGCGTCGTAGAAGCCGGCCGCCGCGCGTGACGCCATGATGTCGTAGTGGCAGCTCAGGCCTTCGACAACCTTGCGTAAATGGTCGGGCAGCTTGTCATACGCGGCGCGCATGTCGGCGAACTGCGTCTGACCGCCGACCGCCGGCACGATATACGAGAGCAGAAACGAATAGCGTGCGGGCAGCGGCAGATACGAAGCATCCGAATGCCAGCGGCGGCTCGTGAGATTGTTCATCCTGCGCCGGTCACCGGGCCGGTAGGTCTGGTTCTCCTTGCTGAGATTGGAGATGTCGTTGATCATCGGGGCGAGCCGGTGATCCTCCGGGCGCGTCGAGTACGAGACGGCAACCTGCAGCGGACCGAAGCCGGCGGCGAATGCAAGCAGCTGGTCGTCGTCGATGTACTGGCGCGGGAAGATCAGCACCGGGTATTGGCCGCTGGCCTGCTCGATTTCGACGATACGCTCATCGGAAAGCGGTTTTGACAGATCGAGTCCGTGGATGCGCGCGGCGATGAAAGGATGGGCGGCTTCGACGTTCAGGCTCATGGATGTTCCTTGTATCGGACGAGGGTGGAGTTCGTCAGGCATGCGCGGATGCGCACTACGAGTTCGCTCCATTCCATCGTACCGACCGCATGCGGCGGCTCACAAGCGAGTTTATTGAACACCTGGTGTGAGGTTGCGTCGGGCGGCGGCGCTACACCACTTCGATGTGCTCGGCCTGGGTCCGGTCGATCTCTTCGATCGTTTTGCGCACCTCGTCCTTGAGCCATTCGGAGAAGCGCAGAATGACCGGCTGCTCGCTCTTCATTTCGTTGTGCACGAGGTAATACGATCTGCCGGTCTTCACACGCTGCGGAAGCGCCGCGACCAGCCGCCGGTTGGCGAGGTCTTCCTGCACGAACAGCGTTTGCGCCATAGCGAGGCCCAGACCGTCCACCGCACCCTGATACGCAAGGCCCGAGTATTCGAGCTTCAATCCCTTGTAGCCGTCCACACGTGTCGCGCCGGTCGCGCTCAGCCAGCGCTGCCAGTCGTCGTGGCGTGCCGCCGCGTGCAGCAGAAGGAACGATTCGAGATCGTCCGGATTGCCAAGTTCATGTCCGGCGAGCAACGTGGGGCTGCCGACCGGTACCAGTTCTTCATGGAACAGATGCTCGCTGACCAGACCCGGCCAGTCGCCGTTGCCGAACCAGATCGCAACGTCGACCTCTTCGTCTCGCGGCGACACGTGTTCGTGCGCGCTTTCCACCTGAAGGGTGATCTCGGGATACAGCTTCTTGAAGCGCGCGAGCCGCGGAATCAGAAAGCGCATCGCGAACGTGGACAGCACGCCGATACGCAAGGACGCATTGTCCGGCCGCGCGTAGAAGTATTCGGCGGTCACGTCCTGGATCTGGTCGAACAGCACCTGCAAGCGGGACGCGTAAGCTGCGCCGCGCTTGGTGAGCACGACCTGCTGGTGGCCGCGCTCGAACAGCTTGGCGTTGAGGTAGTCCTCGAGCTTCGCGACATGGCGGCTGATCGCGCTGTGCGTCACGCACAGCTCCTCCGCCGCGCGCGTCATGCTTTGATTGCGCGCGGCGGACTCGAAAGCGCGCAACGCATTCAATGAAGGAAGTCGGCGTTTGGGCATCGCGTGTCTCCGTCAATCATCCGGGAGCAGTGGGGGGCTGTCCCGGTCGCGCCAATTATTTCGAGCGACGAATCTGACGCGGATCGATGTCGGTTCGAACAGTGAGTAACTGCGTCGCAGTCTCACTGTCTAAAAAAGGCTCGCACTCGCGCGACTAATTATCAAGATAGGGTTTTCCATTGAAAGCCCCGCCGCTCGGGCGTCCCGTCGATAATGCGCATACTGCGTGTGCCAAAAAGTGTCTTGCGACGCCGCTTTGGCGCATGTGATTCTTGGGGCGCCGGAGTCACCGTTCGACGCGAAACGCCGCATGCCTTGACCGGTGTCTGCGATTGCGGCTTTCACTCCCGAACGGCCGCTCTGGCTCCTTTGAGGACACTTCCAGATGAGCAACGTGGTGGGCAGTGGAGCAATGACGTACCGGATCGTCGAGGGTTGGGGCACCTTGCCCGACGGCTGGGAACTCTATGACGTCGCGGCGGTGGGCGTCGACAGCAACGATCAGGTGTACGTGTTTCACCGGGGGCGCCATCCCGTGATCGTGTTCGATCGCGCCGGCAACTTCCTGCGTGCGTGGGGTGACGATCTGTTCCGCCACGCGCACGGCATTCACATCGGCCACGACGGCGCGCTCTACCTGACCGACGATTTCGATCACACCGTGCGCAAGTGCACGCCCGAAGGCAAATTGCTGATGACGATCGGCGTACCCGGCGAGCCTTCCATGTTCATGAGCGGCGTGCCTTTCAACCGGTGCACGCACACGGCGCTTTCGCCTCGCGGCGACATCTACGTGGCCGACGGCTACGGCAACGGGCGGATCCATAAGTATTCGCCTGACGGAAAGAGAATCCTGTCATGGGGCGAGCCAGGATCGAGCAAGGGCCAGTTCAATCTCCCGCACAACATTTCATGCGACGAAGACGGCTGGGTCTATGTCGCGGACCGTGAGAATCACCGCATCCAGGTGTTCGACGGCGACGGCCGCTTCGAAACGCAGTGGCACAACCTGCACCGGCCTTGCGGCATGTACATGCCGCCCGGAAAGTGCCCGTTGTGTTACGTCGGCGAGACCGGTCCTTACTATTCCTTCAATCGCGGCGCGCCCAATCTCGGACCGCGCGTAAGCATCCTGTCGAACAAGGGCGAACTGCTCGCGCGTATCACGACGACGCCGGCGGCCGGCACGGGCCCCGGCCAGTTCCTCGGGCCGCATGGTCTCGCGGTCGATTCGCGCGGCGACATCTACGTGGGCGAGGTCTCCTACACCGCGTGGCCGTCGCTGTTTCCGGGTGTCGAGCCGCCGCCGCGTTTGCGATGCCTGCAGAAGTTCGAAAAGATCGCGGCGTGACAGCGCCATGCACGCGCTGGTCCGCGCCTGAATTCGCCATTCCGGTTTAGCCTTGGAGAATCCTCATGCACACCCTGACATCAAGCTCTGTTTCACTATTGCCCGAGGTCGCGCGCTTTCTCGATGCGGGGCCGCTCGGCGGCGTGATCGACGGCCGCGATGAACAGGCCGCCGACGGCGCCACCTTCGAGACGCTGGACCCCGGCACCGGCGAACATCTCGCGACGGTTGCCGCGATGGGACCCGCGGACGTCGATCGTGCGGTCGACGCGGCGCGGCGCGCGTTCGCCCGGTCGGGCTGGGCCACGATGCACCCGAACGACCGCGCGATCTGGCTGCACCGGCTCGCGGACGAAGTCGAACGGCGCAAGGCGATCATCGGCCAGATCGAAGCGCTCGACGCCGGCAAGATCGAACAGCAGGCGCAAGGCGACGTGCAGAGCTTCGTCGATACGCTGCGTTACTTCAACGAACTGGCCCTGAACACGGAGCGCCGCTCGGCATTGCCGGTATCCGGCTACGAGGCGTGGACCACGCGGCAGCCCTGGGGCGCGTGCGGATTCATCGTTCCGTGGAACTTCCCGATGGTACTGATCGGATGGAATATCTCTCCGGCACTCGCGGCGGGCAATACGGTGGTCATCAAACCGGCGGAGGACACGCCGCTGTCGGCCATTTACCTGGCTCGGCTCGCGCGCGAGATCGGCTTCCCAGATGGCGTCATCAACGTCGTGACGGGTCTGGGTGAGATAGCGGGCGCTGCGTTGTCGCGCCATCCTGGACTCAGGCGCATGTCGTTTACCGGTTCGCCGGAAGTCGGACGCATGGTGGCGGAAGCTTGCGGCAGAAATCTCGTGCCATGCAAACTCGAACTGGGCGGTAAGGGCGCAGCCGTGATTTTCGACGATGTGAATATCGAGGAGACCGCGGACAAACTTGCGCGCGCAATCACATTCCACACGGGCCAGGTCTGCTGCGATGCGACTCGCTGGCTCGTGCACGAATCGATCTTCGAGCGTTTCGTCGATGCGAGCGTCGCTGCGTTGCAGCGCACAAAGATCGGTTATCAACTCGACCCCGGCGCGGAGATGGGACCGGTCGTGAGCGCGAAACAGCGCGAGCGGGTGCTGGGCTATCTGGAGCGTGGACAACGCGACGGCGCGCGAGCCGTGCTCAAGGGCGGCGCAGTCGACGTGGCCGGGCACGACGGTTTCTACGTGAGCCCCGCGTTGCTCGCGGGCTCGCTCGAGAACGTGGCCGCGCGCGAAGAGATTTTCGGTCCGGTCGCCTTTCTTGCGCCGTTCAGGGACGAAGCGCAAGCCGTCGAACTCGCCAACGACACCGACTACGGCCTTGCCAACAGCGTATGGAGCCACGACCCGAGACGCGCGTCGCGGGTTGCGGAAGCGATGGTGGCGGGCAATAGCTGGATCAACGCACACAACCTGTTTCCACTCGGCGTGCCGTATGCCGGAGTGAACAGGAGCGGCATGGGTGGCGGCGTCAACAGTGTCGAGACGCTGTTCGACTACTGGCGAAGCCAGTCGATGGTGCGGCCCACACGTTGAACGAGGTTGACCGGCCGCGCATGCGAAACATGCAAAAAGCTTTCGAAAATCGCACGCGCGCTGTGACATAAATGACGTTGCGGGTCCATGCCCGTGTGAGCAAACTGGGTTCACGACGTATCGCGGCACGCATGCCGCGCGACGCATCCGACTGGCGGACGCAGGCACCGATCACCTCGGCGCCCGCGGACTTCGACCAGCGAATGCGGCGAACAGAACAGGAGACGGATTTGGCCCACATCGACGCAGCGCAGGTGACGCGCATAGCGCACATTGCCGACGCGCTACTCGGCGCACGGCGTTCGAATAGTGTGCTGCCCATGCTCGCCGCGCAGGACGCATCCGTCTCCATGCCCGAGGCATTCGCGGTGCAAAGCGACATGACGCGGCTGCTCGGTCAGCCGATCGCGGGCTGGAAGGTCGGCTACGTGCGCGACGTGCGGCTCACGCATGCGCCCGTCTATCGCGACGCGTGTGTTGCGAGCGGCGCGCGGGTCCGGCTGACCTCGACCCTTGCGCCGGCCGTCGAAGGCGAGGTGGCCTTCGTCCTGAGCCGCGACCTGCCGCCACGAGCCTCACCCTATACACCGGACGAAGTCGCCGACGCCGTGAGTTCCGTATGTGCCGCCATCGAGATTGGTGCGCCACGCCTCGGAAATTTCATGGAAGCTCCCCTCGAACACAAGATTGCTGACAACATGGGCAACTGTGCGCTGATTTACGGCAGCGGTCAGCGCAACTGGCGGGACATTGCGCTGGAGAGCTTGCGCGTGACGCTCGCGATCGACGGCGGGGTGGTCACCGAAACCCACGGCGGCAATGCGGCGGGCAATCCATTCGATGCGCTGGTGGCGCTTGCCAACGCGCCGCATAAACGTGAGCCGTTGCGCGCGGGGCATGTCGTGATTACCGGAACGTGCACGGGGATTTATCCGGCGCGTGCGGGCATGCAAGCGCGCGTCGCATTCGAAGGTCTCGGCGAAGTATCGGTGACGCTGGAATAGGGGCAGCCGTGCTTTGCGGCCGTCAGGAAACTCGAACACTGCTGATCAATGTTGAACGAACACGGGAGAAGGCTCTTGTTGGGACCGACTACACAGCGCAGAAGGCTGCGCCAGATTCTCGATCGCGAAGATTGCGTGACGATGGCAACCATCTTCGATCCGGTTTCCGCGCGGCTTGCCGAACAACTCGGCTATGAAGCGGGCCTGATGGGCGGCTCGCTCGCGTCGTACGCGGTGCTCGGGGCGCCGGATCTGATCGTGCTGACGCTGACCGAGCTCGCCGAACAGGTGCATCGGTGCACGCGGGTGTCGGACGTGCCGCTCGTCGTGGACGGCGACCACGGTTATGGCAACGCGCTATCGGTGATGCGCACCGTGCACGAACTGGACCGCGCGGGCGCCGCCGCCGTGACGATCGAAGACACGCTGCTGCCCCGGCCCTACGGAAGCTCCGGCAAACCGGCGCTGGTTTCGTTCGACGAAGCCGTGGCGCGCGTCGAGGCGGCCGTCGCGGCGCGCGGCGACTCCGACCTGCTGGTGCTCGGGCGCACGAGCGCCGCGACCCTCAACGGTATCGAGGATGCGGTCGCGCGTTTCAAGGCATTCGAAGCGGCAGGCGTCGATGCGATCTTTCTGCCGGGGCCGCAGCAGCGCGAACAGATCGACGCGATCTCGGACGCGGTCAAAGTGCCGCTGTTGATGGCGGGCGCACCGGAAGCGCTATGCGATCCAGCCTATCTTGCTACCCGCCGGGTGAAGGCGTGGTCGGCGGGACACCAGACCTTCTCGGTCGCGCTCAAGGCGTTGCACGATTCGATGCAACTGGTGCGTTCGGGCACGCTGTCGCTGCACCTGCCTGGCCAGGCGTCGAAGCAATTGCTGGAACAGGCGACCGGCGTTCCGGAATATGACGAGTGGACCCGCCAGTACCTGGCTGGTGGTGCATAAGCAGCTCACGGCAGCACCCGGCAGCACCCGGCAGCACATGGCAGTACACGGCGGTAGATGGCGGAACGACGACCGCACGGCAGCAACGACCCGCACAGGAGTGCAATGCGATGGACGCGACTGGATCGACCGATTCGACCGAACACGTGGATGCGCGACGCCGCGACTACTACGCCGGCATGCTGATGGCCGCCGTGGGGCTGGGCGCGATCTACGACGGCATACGCTACAGCATCGGCACGTTGAGCCAGATGGGGCCGGGCTTCTTTCCCGTTTCGATCGGCGTGGCGCTCGTCTGCACGGGCGTGGCGATCGCGGTCGTGGCGAGATATGCGGCGCCGCAGGACGGCGAAAAGAAGCTGGCGCCCGAGCGCAAGGCATGGTGCTTCATTCTCGGCAGCATCGTTGCATTCATCGTGCTCGGCAAATACGGCGGTCTTGTTCCGGCCACTTTCGCGATCGTCTTCATTTCCGCGCTCGGCGATCGCGAGAACACGATATGGCGCGCGTTGCTGCTCGCTGCCGGAATGACGGTGCTCTGTGTATTGGTGTTCTGGTGGGCGCTGTCGTTGCAGTTCCCGCTCTTTCAATGGGGCTAGATAAGCATGAGCCAGTCTCTGATCGATCTCTGGTATGGCTTCGGCGTCGCGCTGGAATGGCATAACCTCGCGTGGTCGTTCTTCGGCGTGGTGGTGGGCAACCTGATCGGCGTGCTGCCGGGCATGGGGCCGCTTTCCGCCATCTCCATGCTGTTGCCGCTCACCTACACCATGCATCCCGTCCCCGCGATCATGATGCTGGCGGGCATCTTCTACGGGTCGCAGTACGGCGGCGCGATCGGCGCCATCCTGCTGAATCTGCCGTGTCATCCGCCTCATGCGGTGACGTGTCTCGACGGCTATCCGCTGACGCGGCAGGGCAAAGGCGGAACCGCGCTCGGCATCGCGATGATCTCGTCGTTCTTTGCGGCGTCGTGCGGGATCGTGCTGATGATTTTCGCCTCGCCGCTGCTCGTCAGCATCGCGTTCAAGTTCGGCCCCGCGGAACTGTTCTCGATCATGCTGCTGGGTCTTCTGGCCGGCGGAACGATGTCGCGCGGGCCGGTATTGAAGGGCGTGGCGATGACGCTGTTCGGCTTGCTGATCGGCGTTGTCGGCACCGACATCAACACCGGTACGATGCGCTTTACGTTCGGCTTTCCGAAGCTCGGCGACGGTGTCGAGATCGTTGCGCTCGCACTGGGGCTGTTCGGCGTGGCCGATTTCCTGCGCAACGTGAACCGCCTGCAGGTCGTGAGCCGGGCCACGCATGTGCGATTGCGCGACATGCGCCCGAGCTGGCAGGAACTCAAGCAGGCCTTCCTGCCGATGGTTCGCGGCACGGCGGTCGGCGCGCTGTTCGGCGGCATGCCGGGCACGGGCTCGACGATCACCACCTTCATTGCTTACGCACTCGAACAGAAGATCTCCCGCAACCCGAAGAAGTTCGGTCAGGGTGCGATCGAAGGTGTCGCCGCGCCCGAGGCTGCCTCGCACTCGAAAACCCAGGTCGACTTCATTCCGACGATGAGCCTCGGCATACCCGGCGACGCCGTCATGGCGCTGATTCTCGGCGCGTTGATGATCCAGGGCATTCAGCCCGGGCCGCAACTGATCACCGATCACGCGGACCTCTTCTGGGGGCTCGTCGCCAGCTTCTGGGTGGGCAACATTCTGCTGATGCTGCTGAACGTGCCGCTGATCGGCATCTGGGTCAAGTTCCTGCGCGTGCCGTATCGCTATCTCTATCCGTCGGCGTTGCTGTTCATTGCGGTCGGCGTCTACAGCACGAACAACAGTCTGTTCGAAGTGGGCGAAGTCCTGACGTTCGGCGTGATCGGCGCGATTCTGCTCGCGCTGGCGTTTCCGGTCGCGCCGATTCTGCTCGGCTTCGTGCTCGGACCGATGGTCGAAGACAACTTCCGGCGCGCACTGCTGCTCTCGCGCGGCGATATGGCGGTGTTCGTGCAGCGCCCGATCAGCGCGGTGTTCATCGCCATCTCCGTGCTGCTGATCGCCTTGCAGGTGGGCTTTGCGATTCGCGCCGCGATCCGCAGACGCAAGAGCAAACCCAAGGCCTTTCGCGTGACAGGCTCGGCGCAAACCACCTCGCACGACAACGCATAATCGCGCGCCTGCCTTCGGGCATTCTGCGGAACGCGAACGAATCGAATCAACGGAGACACGCTCGATGGATGAGCCCACGCGCAGAAACGTCGTCACGCGACGCACCTGTCTCGCCTCGCTCGCCGCGCTTGCCGCGAGCGCCTGGATACCGGCGGCGCGGGCGGACTATCCGGACAGCCCGATTCGCATCATCATCGCGTTTCCCGCGGGCGCGGGCGAGGCCGAAGCGCGCATCGTCGCAAAGACGCTCGGCGCGAAGCTCGGCCAGCCGGTGATCGTCGAAGCGCATCCGGGCGCCGGCGGCAATATCGCCGCCGCCTACGTGGCGAAATCGCGCGGCGACGGCTATACGCTGCTGCTGGGCGTGAGCACGTTCTTCGAGACCAATCCGATGATCTATCGCGACATCGGCTACCAGCCTGCGGACCTGCAACCCGTCAGCATCATTTCCGAGCAGCCGTTCCTGCTGATCGTGAACGCCTCGCTGCCCGTTCACTCTTTGCAGGAACTGATTGCTTATGCCAGGGCGCGGCCGGGCAAGGTCACCAATGCCACGGCCGGTCCCGGCAGTCCGCTCGATCTGATCGGCAAGGAGTTCATGGTGCGCGCCGGCGTGCAGATCATCAACGTGCCGTACAAGGGCGGCGGCGAAGACGCGATGGCCGTGCTCGGCGGCTTCTGCGACATGCTGTTCGGCGGCGTGGCGGATGTGACGGCGGGGATCCAGTCCGGCAAGATGCGGCCGATCTGCGTGACCGGAAGCCGCCGCCTGCCGCATTTTCCCGACCTGCCGACGATCGCCGAGGCGGGCTTGCAGGGCTACGACTTCAGCGTGTGGAACTGCCTGTCTGCGCCCGCGTCCACGCCTGCGCCCGTGGTCGAAAAGTTGCACGCCGCGATCGTGCAGACTATGGCTTCGCCCGAGGTTCAGGCGGGCTTCGACAGAATCGGGTTCTTTCCTGTGAGCGGTACGGGCGCCGAACTGTCGCGCCGTATCGCGACCGAAACGGAGGTCTGGCGCGGCGTTCTGAAGAAGGCGGGGGTTGCTCCGCAGTAGGGTGCGAGGCCGGCGAGGCTCGTCACGTGTGCCGGCCCGGCGCGCGGGCGGCAGCACGGGCACGCAGCACGCGTCGCGCAGCGCCCTGCACGCGTTTCAGTTCTCGGCATTGCCGCGGAAAAGCGGCTCCGGCAGGCCACGCACGCCGGGTTGGAACGCGAGGAGGGCGCCGGCAAACGGCTGCTTCGCCAGTTCATCCGGCGTGAGTCTTTGCGAAGCGGTGGTGATGTAGAGCGTATCGAGATTGCGTCCGCCGAACGTGCAACTGGTCGGGTTCTGCACGGGCATGTCGAACACACGGTCCACACTGCCGTCCGGCGCATAGCGCTTGATACACCAGCCGCCGTATTCCGCGACCCAGATATGGCCTTGCTCGTCGACCGTCGCGCCGTCTGGCACGGCGGGCAGTGTCGTCTTCGCGAACTCGCGGCGTTCACCGAGCGCGCCCGTTCCGGGATCGAGCGCGTAAGTGAAAATGGTCTGTAGATCGGAATCGGCGAAGTACATGGTGCGGCCATCGGGACTGAAACAGGTGCCGTTCGGCACCCGGATGTCCGCCTCGATACTGACGGCGCCGCGCTCATCCACGCGAAACAGTTCTCCCACCGGCTCGCGCGTGCGGTCGTTCATCGTGCCGACCCAGAAGCGGCCCTGGCGGTCGCATTTGCCGTCGTTAAAGCGCAGCGCCGCATCTTCGGCGCGCTGCGGCGCGAAGCGGGTCATTTCTCCCGTGCGCGTGTCCAGGTAAAACAGTGATCGCGACGCGACCAGCAAGCGGTTGTCGCGGCACAACGCAATCGAGCCGACGAGGTCGGGCATGGGCCAGTAGCGCAGCGCGTCGCTTGCGGGATGCCAGCGCTGGATGCCCGGCCGCCGGATGTCGATCCAGTACAGCGCCTGTTCAGCCTCGCTCCATAGCGGGCATTCGCCGAGAATATCGGTCGTTTCTGTGACGCGTTGAGCGGCGGTCATCTTGACTCCGGTGCGCGCATGAAGGAGAGGGGCGGCCTGTCCGGCAACTCGTCGGCAGCTCAATGCCGCCCCCTATGCGGTCCGATTTTAAGAGTCGGTAAAAGGCTCGCAAGCGCAATAAACGCACATTGCGTGTGACCACGCTGGCGCTTCAAAGCGGCCGCGCGCCGCGGACCGTCGGCGCCCGCTCAGCGCGCGTGGGCGACGCCGCGCAGGATCTCGATGAACTTGTCGGCGTGGGTGGCCTGATTGTCAAACGCGGAGCGCACGATGCACGGCGTCAGCGTGATCGGCTCGGCAAGCGGACGTTGCATCAGGTCGTGCCATGCGCCCGCGCACGCCGTGTATTCGTCGACGATGGCGATACCCGCGCCGGCCCGCACCAGCGAGCATGCCACGTCGGTCTGGAACACGTTGACGCGCGAGCGCATTTCGAGGCCCGCGTCGCGAAACGCGGTCGAAACGAGTTTGCCGAACGTGATGCTCGGATGATGCACGATCAGCGGATACGCCGAGACGTCGGCGAGCGACAGCACGGTCTGACTGCCGAGCGGATGATCCTTGGGCAGCACGCAGGCCATCTTGCCGGTCGTGAACACCTCGACTTTCACGTTCGGATGCTGGATCGGCATCACGGCGACAGCGACATCGACCTTGTTGCTGAGTACCTCGGTCGCCATGCAGTTCAGTTGCGACGTGTGATAAACCACCCGGATCTTCGGATAGCGCGCAATGAACTGGGCAATGGCGCGCGGCATTACCGTATAGCTCAGACACGGACTGGACGAGAGATTGAGCGTACCGGTCGCGCCTTGCGCCAGATCGCGCGCGAAATTGTTGACCTGTAGCGCGTGTTCGTAGAACTCATCGACCTGCCGGAATAGCGCGACGCCTTCGGGTGTCGGAATCAGCTTGCCTTTCGCGCGATTGAAAAGCTTCAGGCCGAGCGTCTGTTCGGTATGGGCAATGATGCGGCTCACGGCGGGCTGCGAAATGAACAGCAGCTTGGCTGCGCCATTGATCGAGCCGGTCAGCATGACCGAGCGGAATATCTCCATTTGACGCAGCCGGAAGTCCATGACGTCTCCAAGCGGGCAGGCAGCCCGGTTCCGGGCCGGCGCCGGGCGGTGCTTCGAGGCTGATGGCAGGGCGTCCCGGCGGGCGGCGGCACCGCTTTTTCAAGCGTACAGAAATCTGGCCGCGCGTCCAGTCGGGTTGGTGCCTATGCGCGCACCGGATTGCTTCGGTGTGCATTGAAACGCGGCAGTGAGCGCCTGCGGGAGATCGGGACGTCACGCATGCTGTGAATTAATCTGTCTTGTGACGACGCGACCGGCAAGCCTACGATAGTGCTGAATCATCGCACCGGCATACGCGCTGCGGCGCTGCCCGTGCGTGGGAATCCGCTTAACCCAATCAGAGAGATCTGCAAATGAGCCTGGATATCGAACCTGCCCATCCAACAATCGCAGCGCGCATTCGCGGTCTGGATCTGCGCCAGCCGCTCAGCGACGAACAGGTCGATGAGATCGGCCAGGCAAGCGCCATTTACCCTGTGCTGATCTTCCCCAATCAGTTGATCGACGACGCGCAGCTGATGGCGTTCAGTCAGAACTTCGGTCCGTTGCAGCCGGTGGTTTCGTTTCATACGGCGAAAGCCGATCATCGGCTCTCGCCGATGGTGTCGGACATCTCCAACCTCGACAAGAACAACCGGACGTTCCCCGCCGGCGACCGGCGCAGGATGAATTTCCTGAGCAGCCGGCGCTGGCACACGGACGGTTCCTATCTGCCCACGCCGAACCGCTATTCGATGCTGCTCGCGTATACGGTCGCCCGCGTTGGCGGGCAGACGCAGTTCGCCGACATGCGCGCGGCGTACGACGCGCTGCCCGCCGAGTGGCTGGAACTCGTCGAAGATCTGACGCTGGAGCACAACGTGATGCATTCGCGCGCGGTGGCCGGCTTCACGGATTTCGACGAAGAGGAACGGCGGCGCTTTCCGGCGACCCATAAAAAACTGGTGCGGCGGCATCCGGTTTCCGGACGCCTGTCGCTGTACCTTTCCGGGCACGCATCGCATGTCGTCGGCTGGCCCGTTCCGGAAGGACTCGATCTGCTGCGCGAGCTGACCGAATTCGCCACGCAGCCGCAGTTCGTCTACACGCACGAGTGGTCGGTCCGCGACCTCGTGATGTGGGACAACCGTTCGCTGATGCATCGCGCGCGCCGCCATTTTCCGGATACCGACGTGCGCGAGATGCATCGCGCCTCCACCATCGACGACCTCACGTGGGTCCGTCCAAAAACCATTGCGCTGGCGGGATAGCCGGCGCAAGCGCGAGGGACGTCATGCCAGAATCCTTGTTTCAAGCGATGGGTCAAACGACGGGTCAAACGACCACTCACACGATTCGCAGCGGGCTGTCGTTCGCCGAAGGCGCGCGCTGGCACGACGGCCGGCTGTGGTTTTCCGACCTGTACACCCACCAGGTCGAGGCGATCGATCTGGCGGGGCGCGCCGAAATCGTTGCACGAGTGCCGCAGCGTCCTTCGGGGCTCGGCTTCATGCCGGACGGCACGCCGCTCGTCGTGTCGATGCTCGACCGCTGCCTGCTCGCCATCAACCCCGACGGAACGACGCGGCTCGTCGCCGATCTGCGCGATGTGGCAGGCGGCCCGTGCAACGACATGGTGGTGGACCGGCATGGGCGCGCGTATGTCGGCAACTTCGGCTACGACAAGAACAACGGCGAGCCGCCGAAGCTCACGCGCATCATTCGCGTGGACCCGGACGGCTCGATCCATCAGACCGGCAGCGCGGTCAGTTTTCCGAACGGCATGGTGATCACGCCGGATGAACGTCATCTGATCGTCGCCGAAACCTTCGCGCACCGCGTGAGCATGTTCGATATCGACAGCAAGGGTGATCTGTTGGCGCACCGTTTTTTCGCGGAGATCGACGGCTGCAATCCGGATGGAATCGCGCTCGACGCCGAGGGTGCGATCTGGATCGCCGACCCTGCCGGCAAGCGCGTGCTGCGCGTGTTCGAGGGCGGCCGCGTCGCGCGGGAGATCACCTTCGAGCCGGGCCGCGGCGCCTACACCTGCACGCTGGGCGGCCGGGAAAAGCGTACTCTGTATATCGTCACCAACACGTCGAGCGGGCCGCAGATGGCCGGGCTGCGCGACGGCCGCATCGAAACCATCGAAGTGGATGTCCCGGGCGCCGGATGGCAGTAATCCGCCGCCTTCCCCGTTGCCTTACTCATCCGGAAGGAGAGCGCCCATGTCCGAGTCCGTCGAGACCCCACCCGTCTGGTTGATCACCGGATGTTCCACCGGCTTCGGCCGTGAACTGGCTGCCGCCGTGCTCGCGCGCGGCTGGCGCACGGTTGTCACGGCGCGCGATCCGGCATCGATCGCGGATCTGGTCGAGGGCCGTGAAACGCACGCGCTTGCCGCGCGGCTCGACGTCACCAGCGCAAGCGATATCGAAACGGTCGTGGCCCGGACGCTGGACGCCTACGGCCAGATCGATTTCCTCGTGAACAATGCGGGCTACGGCTATCTCGCCGCAGTCGAAGAAGGTGAAGACGCCGAGATGCGCGCCATGTTCGAGGTCAATTTCTTCGGGGCGGTCAATATGGTCAAGGCGGTCTTGCCGTCCATGCGCGCGCGCCGCTCGGGCCATATCGTCAACGTCACGTCGGTCGGCGGGTTCGTCGGCAATCCGAGTAGCGGGTACTATGCTGCTACCAAATTCGCGCTCGAAGGATTGAGCGAGTCGCTCGCGCGCGAAACGGCGGAGCTCGGCATCCGGGTGACGGCCGTCGAACCCGGTCCATTCAGAACCGACTGGGCGGGACGATCGCTGAAGCAGACGGGAACGCCGATCGACGACTACGCGTCGATTGCCGGCAAGCGACGCACGCAGGTGGTCGAGCGCAGCGGCCGGCAACCGGGCAGCCCCGAGCGCGCCGCCGAAGCGATCATCGCCGCAGTCACCGACCGCGAACCGCCCGAGCACCTCGTGCTCGGCAGCGCCGGTCTCGCGATGGTGCGAAGCAAACTGGCGCGCGTGGCAGCGGACCTCGATGCGTGGGAGAGCACGACCGTATGGACTGACGACCCGCTTACATAACGGCGGCCGCGCGCACGAGGTCGGCAGGAAGACTCGGCGAGGCGGCCGGGATAACAACGAACCGCCCGCGCCAGCGCATCTTCGGGATGCAAGGAGACAATCATGTTGACCAGACGTGCGTTCATCGCCGGACTCGGCGTGCCATTGATGAGCTGGGCGCTCGACGCGCGCGCCGCCTATCCGGACAGTCCGCTGCGGCTGATCGTCGGCTTTCCGGGCGGCTCGGGCGAGGCGCAGGCGCGCATCGTCGCCAAGACACTCGGGCAGATTCTCGGCCAGCCGATCATCGTGCAAGGTCAAGGCGGGGCCGGCGGCAACATCGCCGCGGCGTATGTCGCAAAAGCCCGCGCGGACGGCTACACGATGCTGCTCGGCGTCAGCACGTTCTTCGAGATCAATCCGCTCATCTATCGCAATCCGGGCTTCACGGCGCGTGATCTGCGGCCGGTGTCGCTGCTGTCCGAGCAGGAGTTCGTGCTCGTGGTCCGGCCTCAATTGCCGATCCATTCCGTGCAGGAACTGGTGGCGTATGCACGCGCCAATCCCAACAAGCTGACCAACGCAACCGGCGGACTCGGCAGTCCGCTGGATCTGTGCAGCCGTGAATTCATGTCGCGCACCGGCGCGAAGATACTGAGCGTGCCGTACAAGGGCGGTGGCGAAGACACGCTCGCGCTGCTGGGCGGATTCGCCGACATGATGTTCGGCAGCGTGACGGATGTGACGGGCAATATCGAGGCGGGCAAGATGCGCGCGCTCGGCGTGACGGGCACCCGGCGGCTGAAGAATTTCCCCAGCATCCCGCCGATCGCCGAGGCCGGTGTGCCGGGCTACGACGTGACGATCTGGACCTGCCTGTCGCTGCCGGCAGGCACGCCGGACGAGGTTGTGACGCGGCTGCAGGCGGCATCGGAGAAAGCGATTGCCGATCCTGCATGCCGCGCCGGCCTCGAACAGATGGGGCTGTTCCCGTTGCATCTGAACGGCGCCGACGTTGCGCGCCGGATCGAAACCGAAGCGCCGATGTGGCGGGAGATTTTCCGCAAGGCGGGCGTCGAGCCGGTATAGCGTCGGTATGGCGTGGGTGGCGTCGATGCCTCACCGTGGTTGTACCGGCTGTACGAAAATGTGACTTGCCGGCGCTTCATGCCCCATGTGATCGTTGAGCTACACGACCGGCATTTCCACATGGGGCGAAGCACATGAACAGACTTTACGGCAGTGGCGAATACACGTATCGGCTCGTCGACAATTGGGCAAAACTGCCTGACGGCTGGCGTTTCGGCGACGTGGCCGCGGTGGGCGTCGACAGTGCCGACGATGTATACGTGTTCCACCGCGGAGCGCATCCGGTGATCGTGTTCGATCGCGACGGCAACTTTCGCCGCGCATGGGGCGACGAACTGTTCAAACGCCCGCACGGATTGCATATCGGGCCGGACGGCGACGTCTATCTGACCGACGACGGCGCTCACACCGTCAGGAAGTGCACACCGGACGGCAAGCTGCTGATGACACTGGGGACGCCCGGCAAAGCCGCGCCCTTCATGAGCGGCGAGCCGTTCAACCGCTGCACGCACACGGCGCTCTCGCCGCGCGGCGATATTTACGTTTCCGACGGCTACGGCAACGGGCGCATCCACAAGTACTCGCCCGACGGCAAGCTGTTGTTCTCATGGGGCGAGTCCGGTTCGGATCCAGGTCAATTCAACCTGCCGCACAACATTTCCTGCGACGAGGACGGCTGGGTCTACGTCGCCGACCGCGAGAATCATCGCATCCAGGTCTTCGACGGCGAAGGGCGCTTCGAAACGCAGTGGCACGAACTGCATCGGCCTTGCGGCATGTATATGCCGGCGGGCAAGTGCCCCGTCTGCTACGTCGGAGAGACCGGCCCGTACTGGGGTTTCAACCGCGGTGCGCCAAACCTCGGACCGCGCGTGTCGATCCTGTCGAACAAGGGCGAGCTGCTCGCGCGGATCACGAGCAATCCCGCGGCGGGCATCGGTTCCGGTCAGTTTCTGTCGCCGCACGGACTCGCGGTCGACTCGCGAGGCGATGTGTATGTCGGTGAGGTCGGCTATACGGCGTGGCCGTCGCTATTTCCGGAAGTGCCCGTGCCGGACGAAGGGCTGCGCTGTCTGCAGAAGTTTGCCCGCGTCAACGCTTGAATGAATGAGCGCCGGCCGCAGCCGGCGCTCCCGCACCAAAAAAGATACGGATACCCAATCAACCGGGCGCGGAGTTCCGGCCCGCGCTCACATCTGCTTGAACCCGGACTTGTCGAAAATGGACCGCCATTGCGCGGTCTCCGAAGCGATACGCTGCACGACCGCTTCGCTCGAACTGCTCACGGGTATCAGATTCAATTGCGCGAACCCGTTGCGCACCTCGGGATCCGCAATCGTCTTGATGACGGCGGCGTTGAGCTGCTGGATGATCGGCGCGGGTGTGGTGCTGGGAACGGACAGGCAGCTCCACACCGAGAAGTCGAAACCCGGCAGGCCCGCCTCGGCAATGGTGGGAATATCGGGCAGGCTCGCGAGGCGGCGAGAGCCGGTGATGCCGAGCGCGCGAAGCTTGCCCGCGTGGATGTTGCCGACCACGTTCGGAATGCCGCCGAACTCCAGGTCGGTGAATCCGCTCATCACGGCCATTGTGTCTTCACCGCCGCCCTTGTACGGCACGGGTGTCGTCGTCACGCCCGCGTGCGCCATGAACTGCCGGTTCGCCAGATCGAGCGGACTGCCTGGCCCCGCGGTCGCGACCGTGATCTTGCCAGGGTTCTGCTTCGCATAGCGAATCAGATCGGGCACGTTGGTGACCGGCAGCGTGGGCCGCGACACCAGCAGAAACGGCTGTTCGGACAACAGGCTCACCGGCGTCAGATCGCTCAGCTTGTAGCCGATGTCCTTGTAGATCAGCGGATTGGTCTCGAAGAAGGTGCTGACGCCGAGCAGCATCGTATAGCCGTCGCCGCGCGCCTTCGCGACGTAGGCGGCGCCGATGTTGCCGCCGGCGCCGGGATGAGCTTCGACGATCACGGGCTGGCCGATGTACTTGCCCAGCGATTTGGCGAGAAGCCGGGCCTGGGCTTCCTGGGTGCCGCCCGGAAATGGAATCACAAAGCGGATCGGACTTTCGGGGTAGGCCGCCATTGCGTATCGGGCGGGCCAGGCTGCCAGTGCCGTGGCGCCCAATGAGGCGACGAATTGGCGTCGGGAAACCATCGCTGAAGTCCTCCGTGTTGTTCTGCGGGCGGCGCCCTATTGCATTGCTGAACCGCTGCGAGGGCGCGGCGTCTCCATCCGCCCGGCTCCGGCGAGATACCGGATACACGTCATGCTAACGGGCAATGAAAGCCTTTCACAAGCCAGATAAAGTCACAGCGAGCATCACAAAACGGAAGCCTCGCCACGGTTCGGCGCGCGCGCCGGCAGCCGCTCCGAGCAGCCTGAAGGTCATATGCGGCGTGCAAAAAATAACCTTGCGACCGGGTCTTTCGCCGTGGGACTGTAACGGAACCGGACATGTTGCGTGCACAGCGGCAATTCACGTGTACACATGCCGCGCGCGTGTCCCTGTTCCGACTTTCGAGGATCGACTTCATGGCAACCATTGTGGGCAGCGGTGAGTTTACCTATCAGACCGTGGACGGCTGGGCGCAGTTGCCCGACGGCTGGAAGATGGGCGAGGTTGCCGCGGTCGGCGTGGACCGGCACGACAACGTCTACGTGTTCAATCGCGGCGAACATCCAATGATCGTGTTCGATCGCGAAGGCCGGTTTCTGCGCTCCTGGGGCGAGGGTTTCTATGCACGTCCGCATGGCGTGCACATGGGACCCGACGACACCATCTATCTGACCGACGACGGCGCCAGCGCGGTCTACAAATGCGATCTCTACGGCAAGACCTTGATGACGGTGGGCGTGCCTCGCGAGCCGACGCCGTTCATGAGCGGCCTGCCGTTCAATCACTGCACGCATACCGCGCTCTCTCCGGCGGGCGACCTGTTCGTGTCGGACGGCTACGGCAATGCGCGCATTCACAAGTACACCCCCGACGGCAAGCTGATCAAATCATGGGGCGAGCCGGGTTGCGAGCCCGGCCAGTTCAACCTGCCGCACAACATTTCCTGCGACGAGGACGGTTGGCTCTATGTCGCCGACCGCGAGAATCACCGCATCCAGATTTTCGACAGCGACGGGCGCTTCGAGACGCAGTGGCACAACCTGCATCGTCCGAATGGCATGTATATGCCGCGCGGCAAGTGTCCACTGTGTTACGTCGGCGAGACGGGGCCCATGTACGGCTTCAATCGTGGCGCGCCGAACCTCGGTCCGCGGCTGTCGATTCTGTCGAACAAGGGTGAAGTGCTGGTGCGGATTCAAAGCACGCCGTCCGCCGGCACGGCGCCGGGGCAATTTCTTTCGGTTCATGGCGTCGCGGTCGACTCGCACGGCGATATCTATGTGGGAGAAACGTCGTATACGTCGTGGCCGCTGTTGTTCCCCGACAAGCCCATGCCGGCCACGCTGCGCAGTTTGCAGAAGTTTCAGAAGATCGCGCCGCAGACCGTAGCGCAATGACCCTTGCCGGTTCGAGATGAAATACAGGAGGCAGCGATGATCGTCGAGGAACGAATCTATGATTTGCGGCCGAACGGCGCGCGTGAGTTCGCGCAGCACTTCGAGCGCGAAGGCATTGCGATCCAGCGGCCGGTGCTGGGCAGGCTGATCGGCTATTTCTATACCGACATCGGTCCGCTGAATCAGGTGGTGCACCTGTGGGGCTACGAAGATCTGGAGGATCGCGCGCGCCGCCGCGCGATTCTGCTGGCCATGCCCGAATGGCAGGAGTATGTGCGCAAGAACATCCAGCCGTTGCTCGTGCGCATGCAGAACAAGATTCTGCTGCCCATGTCGTTCTCGCCGCCACTGCCGCCGCTGTGGCAACCCGAAGACGAGCATGCGCGACGTTGAGGGCGCGCGCGATATCGCGCAGGCCGGCGCCAGCGGCGCCGCCGCTGATGCTGACGCTGGAGCCGGCGCTGATGCTGGAGCCGGCGCCGGCGCTCACACCGGAGCTGACACCGGAGCTGACACCGGAGCTGACACCGGAGCTGACACCGGAGCTGACACCGGACCCGACACCGGACCCGACGCCGGCGTGCAAGGCGCCGCTGAACCGGTCCCGCTGAATGTTTCCCGGCTTGCCGAGGCGCTCGCGAGTGCACGTCTATGCGGCCGGCCGTTGCAGGCGTTGCCATGCGCCGACGTGCCGCTCTCGTTCGAAGATGCGATGGCGGTGCAGCGCGAGGTCGGCCGCCGGCTGGGCGCCGCGGTGGCGGGCTGGAAAGCGGGCCTGATACCGGGTGTGCGCTTCACGTGCGCGGCCGTCTTTGCTGCGGACGTGCTAGAGAGCCCAGCCGTGTACCGGTTGCCTTGTGTGCCGTCGGAGGGCGAGGCCACGGCTTTCGTCGAAGGCGAAGTCGCGTTTTCTCTCGCACATGACCTGCCGCCGCGAGTACAACCGTATTCGGACGACGAGGTCGCGCAAGCCGTGGACCGCTGTCACGCAGCGATAGAAATCGGCAATCCCCGCATGGTTCATTTCGACGCCGCGTCCTTGGTGCATAAACTGGCCGACAGCATGGGCAACGGCGCGATCGTCTGGGGTGCGGGCACGAGTGGATGGCGCGCAATCGACTGGTCGGCCTTGCGCGTGCGCATGATGCTCGACGGCAAAACGGTCGTCGATCACGTGGACGGCGGCAAGGGCGCCGATCCGCTTGCCACGCTTGTCGCGCTGGCCAATGCGCGGAACCGTGAACCGTTGCGCGCGGGCCAGGTCGTGATCACCGGAAACCGCACGGGTTTCAACGTCGCGAGAACGGGAACCCGCATTCATGTCGTGATAGGCGGGCTCGGCGAGGTGAGTGTGCAACTCGTGTAGGGTTGCGCGCCGTCACGCGTCCGGCAACGGTGAAAACGACATGGGCAGCAGAATCCGGTTGCGTTGACGGATGGAGAGTACGCGCACCTTCTTCGAGTATTCCATCCAGGCGGGATCGGCGGCGAGCCGCGCGCGGCGTGCGGCGCGGTCCGCGTAGCTTTCGTATGCCCAGATATGGACGATCTGGTTCAGCGGACCGAGGTCGGTATGAAAATAGCCGATCAGTCGGCCGAGGATCGGGCGTTGGATCGCGATGCCCTCGTTCTGAATGAGCTCGATGTACTCGCCCAGCCGGCCGGACTGCAGATCGTAAGTCCGTTCTTCAATGATCATATGCGCTCCTGCGGCATGCGTGAAACGCGCGTCGGGCAGAGGGCCGCGATGGCTTCTGTCCGGCGGGCAGGGTGGGGAAAAAAAGCCGCGCTCAGAAAAGATGCCGGATGGCAAGCCGGACGACGCCCTGGTGATTGACCGAGGACGGCGACAGGAAGTTGAGCGCGGCCACCGCTGGCGTGCCGTTTGAATTGACACCCGAGGCCTTCTGATACGAAGCGACCAGGTAGAAGTCGGTGCGTTTGGAGACGATGTAGTCGGCCCCGATCGACACCTGGTTGTATTTCGCGCCGACATCGCCGTTCACCGAGGCACGCCGGGTGTAGTTATAGGCGGCAGTCGTCGAAAATGCCGGGGTGAACTGATAGCCTATTTCCGCTTCGTAATCATTGAGTGCCGCGGTGCCTCGCAGACGGGCCCCTGCGCCCGCGTTGCCCGGATCGGCACCCAGTTGCAGAAAACGGCTGTTTGAATAGGTGCCGCCGAAATACAGCTTGCCGATCGTATAAATGGCGCCCGCTGCGAGTATGTTGAGGCTGCGGGCCGAAGCATAAGCGTTATAAATCGGCGATGTAACCGCAGCGGGTGCATTGGCGCCGTTGTTGTAGGCGGACACGAACGGATCCTGCATATCGGTGTACGCGACTGCGGCCTGCAGGCCACCGCCCGTATAGCCGATGCCCGCACCCCAGCCCGAATTCTTGTTGAAATTGCCGCCCGTGCCGCCGAGGCTGTACAAACCGCCAACCGTGAAGCCGTGATAGCTGATGCTGTTGTAGCGGATCGAGTTGTTCACGCGGAAGGTATTGTTCAGATTGTCGACGTCGCCGGCATGAGCAATGAAGCCGCCGCCCCAGCGACTCGATGCCACGAGATTCGCGCCGACGAACTCATAGACGGTGGAGTACTGGCGTCCCACGGTCAACGTGCCGAACTGCTTCGAGTCGATGCCGACATACGCCGCGCGGCCGAACAGCAGGCCGTTCTGTCCGAGCTTGCCCGTGTCGATGTCGAAACCGTTCTCCAGCCGGAAGATCACCGACTGACCGGCGCCGAGGTCTTCGGTGCCTTTCAGGCCCCAGCGGCTGCCGTACCATTCGCCGCTGACCATGTTGAACTGGCGCCCGCCGTTGGCATTGCTGACGTAGTTGATACCGGTTTCGGCAATGCCGTATAGCGTCAGACTGTTTTGCGCGTGGGCCGCGCCGGCACATACAACCAGAACGAATGATGTCGCGCATTTCATGTTCATGAAATGGTCTCCTTAGTATTTGATCTTGACGAGCTACCGCGCCTTTTAACCGCTCTTCGCATTACCGTACACCTTCGCCGAACGAAACTTTGTCTGCAACGACACGCGGCGAACCCGGCTTCCATATCGTGCTTCCGTAAGCGGGCTGTAGTCATGCTAGGCAGGCCGCATGAGCGGATCAAAGCGCGTTTTAGTCACAGCGAATGTGACGAAATCGCGAGGAGTGCGCAGCACCGATGCCGGCTCCATCGCCGTAAGCCAATACGGACGGGGCTGTGCGTCAAGTGCGTGGAACGAATCCCGCGCGCGGAAACACGCCGGGCCTTAACCGCGTGTTATATCCGACCGCTGTTTTTGCATGCGACGAAAGTCACCGCGATCCCTAAGATTTCCATACGGATGGTCGCAAACCGGTTCGGCCGCACCGGCCACGGACGATGAGCGTCCATACGGATCTCGGAACAAACGCTTAACGGGAGCATGACGACGTGAAAATCGGACTCATCGGATTGGGCAACATCGGACAGCATTTCGCCACCCGGCTTCTTGCCGCGGGTCATCCGCTGGTGGTGTACGACACGCGCGACGAAGCGATGCAGCGATTCGGCGCGCTGGGTGCCGAACTCGCGAAGGACACGGTCGATCTCGCGTCGCGCGCGGAGGTCGTGTTCCTCAGTCTGCCGCTTCCTTCCGTCGTCGAGGAGGTGGCTACGGGGCCGCACGGCGTGTCGCAAGGCAGCAGCGTGCGCATCGTAGTCGACCTGTCCACCACGGGGCCCAGCGTATCGAATGTCATTGCGCGCAAACTCGCGGATCGCCATATCCAGTTTCTCGGTGCGCCGGTGAGCGGCGGCACGGTGGCCGCGGAGAAGGGAACGCTCACCGTGATGGCGGCCGGCCCGATGGAAGCGTTTGAAACGGTGGAACCGTGGCTTCGCGTGATCGGCAAGAACATCTTCTATCTGGGTAGCGGCGCCGGACTCGGGCAAACCATGAAGATCATCAACAACACGCTGTGTGCTGTCGGCATGGTGGCGAGTTGCGAGGCGCTCGTGTTCGGCGTGAAAGCGGGACTCGACTCGGCAATGATGCTGGACATTCTGAACGTATCCAGCGGGCGCTCGTTCGCGACCCTCGAAAAGATTCCGCAGTGCATCCTGCACCGTGATTTTCCGATGCGTTTCACGACCGAACTGATTCACAAGGACGTCAAGCTGTGCATCGAAGAGGCCGAGAAGCTCGGCGTGCCGATGATCGTCAGTCCGGCGGCGCGCGCGTTTCTGTCGTTCGCGATCACGCAGGGCGACGGCGGCAAGGACTATGCGCACACGATCGAGCATTTCGAAAAATGGGCGCGCGTGCAGTTCGGATCGACGTCCGAAACATCCGGCGAATAACGGCTGTCCGTTGCGTTCGCCGGCGTTTGCCACGTTTAACCGGAGAGGCTCCCATGTCGTTGATCAAGATACGCAAGAAACTGCTCACCGTCGAAACCGTCTATCACGAGGGCGGGCCGCGCGCGGATGTGCCGCTGAAGCTCGGCGCTATCGCGTGCATTATCGACAACCCGTTTGCCGGACGTTATGTCGAAGACCTGAGTCCGCTTGTGCGCGACGCGCGCGAGATGGCCAATGAGATGGTGCCCGAACTCGTCGAGGCGCTCGGCGGCAAGGACAGGATAGAGGCATACGGGAAGGGCGCGATCGTCGGTCTGAACGGCGAACTGGAGCATGGGGCGATCTGGCATGAAGCGGGCGGCTGGGCCATGCGCGCGGTATTGACCGAGGCCAGATCGATCGTGCCGGCGGCGAAGGTTGTCGCGTCGGCCGGCTTTCACCTGCAGATTCCGTTGCATCACATTCGCGCCGCGTACGTGCGCAGCCATTTCAATACGTTCGACATGGGCGTGGTGGACGCGCCGCGTCCGGACGAACTGCTGTACGCGCTGGTGATGGCGACCGGCAGCCGTATTCATGAACGTCTCGGCGGGCTGCGCGTCGAGCAGATATCGGTCAACGACGGACAGCGCTAACCCGGTCAACCGTGCGCCGGACGGCACGCCGCAACCCTGACAGGACGGTCCGCGACGTGCCTCGCACTCAATCACTCTGGATACCAATAACATGGGCGACGCACCGACATCGCAGAACTCCGGCAAACCCGTTGCGCTCGTGCTGGTGTTTATCACCGAGGCACATCGTGAACTGGTCGCGCAATCGTTCGATCTGATCTATGCGCCCAATGCCGCGCTGGGCGCGGACCGTTCGAACGGCGCGGCGCAGATCGCCGCGCATGGACCGGCAATCGAGGTGGTGCTGACGAACGGCACCAACGGCATTACCCCCGATGAACTCGACGCCATGCCCAACCTGAAGATTGTCTGCACGTTGGGCGTCGGCTATGAAAACGTGCCGCTCGACTATGCGCGGCAACGCGGCGTGGCGGTTTGCAATGCCGCCAACACCAACGACGACTGCGTCGCCGATCACGCGATGGCGATCCTGCTGGCGGCGGTGCGCGGCGTTCCGAAACTGAATCAGCAATGCCGCGAAGGTATCTGGCGCGACGATATCCCACGGCCGCCGCATGTCTCCGGAAGACGCATGGGCATCCTCGGCCTCGGCGCGATCGGCCGCAAGATCGCGCGCCGCGGGCTCGGCTTCGACCTGGAAATCGGCTATTTCAATCGCGCGCCGAGGCACGATGTGCCATACCGCTACTTTACCGACGTCGTTGCCCTCGCGGCATGGTGCGATTACCTGATGGTCACGGTTCCCGGCGGCACGCAGACGCAGCATATGGTGAATGCCGAGGTGCTCGATGCGTTGGGGCCGCAAGGCGTGCTCGTGAATGTCGCGCGCGGCGGGGTGGTCGATACGGTGGCGCTGGCGCAGTCGTTGCGCGAGGGGCGGGTGTACAACGCCGCGCTGGATGTCTACGAAGGCGAACCCGAGCCGCCGCGAGTGCTGTTCGAATTCGACAACGTGGTGCTGACGCCGCATGTCGGCGGAATCTCGCCGCAGGCGATTCACGCTTCAGTCGTGCGCTTCATCGAGAATGCGAAGCTTCATCTTGCCGGCAAGCCGCTGCTCTCAAGGGTCAATTGAAGAGCAGCTTGCCGGGGTTGAACAGATTGTGCGGATCGAGCGCGTTCCTGACCGCTTGCATGGCCTGAAGGCTGGCGACGTCGAGCGCCCGGTGCAGCAGATCGTTTTTTCGGCTGCCAATGCCGTGCTCGGCCGAAATGCTGCCCTCGAGTCGCAGCACCTCGCTGTACACGAACTCGTCAATGCAGTCGCAAAGTGCATCCGGCATGGTATCCGGAATCAGCACGTTGGCGTGCAGGTTGCCGTCGCCGAGGTGTCCGAAGCCGGCCCACGCGCAGCGCAGCGTCATGCTCGAAAGATAGCCTTCGAGATGCGCGACGAATTCGCTCATATTGCCGGCGGGCAGGGAGACGTCGTGTTTCAACGAGCGGCACCGTGCTTCGGCCAGTGGGAGACGTTCGCGCAGGGCCCAGAATGCGTCGCGCTCGGCAAGGTTCGACGCGAGTGCGGCGTCCGCGGCGAAGCCCGACGTGATGGCCTGATCGAGCGCACTGGCGAGTATGTCGTCCAGCAGACCGGGCGGCGTGGATCCCGATAGCTCGACGAGGCACAGACACGATTCGTCGAAGCCGGGCGGTATTCTCGTGTCCAGGAACTGCTTCGATACATTGGAGAGCGAACCGTTCGACATCCATTCGACACCACTCAGAAAGTCCGCACAGTGAGCGCGCAATATGCCGAGCACTTGCAGTGCATGGTCGATGTCCGCGCATTTGACCAGCGCGGTCGCGTAAGCAAAGGGGCGCGGGAACAGACGGAGCGCCGCGCCGGTGATGATGCCGAGTGTGCCCTCGCTACCGATCAGCAGATCGCGCAGGCTGTAGCCGGTATTGTTTTTGCGCACGCATTTGAGGTCGCCGATAAGGCGGCCTTGCGCGTCGACGGCTTCGATGCCAACGCATAGTTCGCGCATATTGCCATAGCGCAGCACCGCGTTGCCGCCCGCATTGGTGGCGAGATTGCCGCCGATCGTGCAACTGCCTTGCGCGGCGAGGCTGAGTGGAAAGAGACGGTCATGACTTTGCGCCGCATCCTGCACGTTCTGCAGGATGCAGCCGGCGTCGACCGTGATGAAGTTGCCGAGCAGGTCGACGCCGCGAATGCGATTCAGGCGGCGTGTGCATAGCACGAGTTGCCTGCCGGTCGAATCCGGGGTCGCTCCGCCAGCGAGGCCGGTATTGCCGCCTTGTGGAACGATGGAAATTTGATGTCGCCTCGCGATGCGTATCGTCTCGCCTACGTCTTCGACTCGCGATGGACACACCACGGCGAGTGATCGGCCATGCAGGTGGCCACGCCAGTCGACGTCGTACAGTGCGCGGTCTTCGTCGCGCACGAGGGCGGCGCGGCCGAGCGCGTTTTCGAGTTCTTGCAGACAGTCGGTCGACATTGGCTACCTCGCGCTGAGTTGTTCGGCCACTGTATCGGCTAACGCGGCGCGCGATAAATCGCAAATTCCGGCGCCTTGATAAGGGAACGAGATGAATGACGGAAGCACGGTCTCGCGCCGCGCGACACTGAAGCAGTTGAGGGCGTTCTGTGAAGTTGCCGAGCGTGGTGGATTCAACGCTGCCGCGCAAGCGCTGCATGCAACGCAGCCGGCGGTCAGCGGCTATATCCGACAGTTGGAGCGCTCGTTAGGGGTCGTGTTGATCGAGCGCACCACGCGCAGTGTCGCGCTGACGCCGGCAGGTCGCGAGCTCTTGCCGCGACTGCGCAGCGCGCTCGCCGACATGGACGCGGTGTTGATCGAGGTCAGCGCGCTCGCGCGCGAGCCATGCGCTCACGTAGCCATCGCGGCCGCCGGGTCGGTCGTCACGCTTCTGCTTGCGCCTGTCGTTGCGGCGCTGCGTGAGAGCCATCCGCAGCTGACGCTGCGCGTCATCGAGACAAACGGGCAACATGTCCGGCGTCTCGTGCAAAGCGGTGACGTTTCGTTTGGCGTGACGACACTCGACGGATGCGAACCCGAGCTCGATGCGCGCCCGCTGTTGTCGGACCGGTTCGGCGCGCTCATGGCGAAGCATCATCCGCTTGCAAACGGTGAGCCGGCGTTGAGCTGGTCCATGCTCGCGGGAGAAACGCTGGTCGAGCTCACGGAGGAGAACTGCCTGCGCCGACTCTTCGATGACTCCGTCGCGTTGCGTGCAAGCGCCGGTTCCCGCGTTGAAGTCTCGACCGTTCACGCGGCGGTGGCGCTCGCCGCGCAGGGCGGAAGCATTGCGGTACTGCCGGCGCTGTGCGCGTATGCGTTTGCGACGCCATCCACTGTCTTTCGCCCGGTGGATGGTCCGGAAATCTGGCGCTGTGTCGGTGTCGTGCGCCGGCGTGGCGCCGTGATATCCGTGCTGGAAGAGCAGATTGTGCGCAGCCTGGGTGGCGAGGCCGCAGCCCTTGCATTTAGCGCTGCTACGCGTTCAGGCACGCACGGCGACGCGCTCCATCTGCGTCTGGCCGACATGGCCTGCATGTCACCTCGCGCGTGACATAAACGAACTTGTGGGCCTCGCGGTGTGGTGAATATGATGGTGCATGCTTGCCCACCATCCCTGACGAATAGTGAGTGCGATGTTCCACTGCGACGAACTGAAGATCCATCGTATTGTCGACTATCAGGGGCCGATGGTCGCGGCAACAACGATGTTTCCCGATCTCACTGAAGACGTGCTCGCCGTGAATCGTTCGTGGCTCCAGGGAATCGGCGCGCTCTCGCCGGATGACCGCATCGTGCTGTGTTTCCAGTCGTATCTGATCCAGACACCGGACCATGTCGTACTCGTGGATACCTGTATCGGCAACGACAAGGAACGGCAGACGCGGCCGCATTGGCATCACAGGCGGGATGAAACCTATCTTCGCGCGCTGGCCCGCATCGGCATTACGCCCGCGGATGTGGACTTCGTGTTGTGCACCCATCTGCATGTCGATCATGTGGGCTGGAATACGCGCCTCGAGAATGGACGCTGGGTGCCGACGTTTCCCAACGCGCGCTATCTGTTCTCGGCGAAGGAGATGGCCTTCTGGTCCGCGCAGAATCGGGAACAGCCCGTACCGCATCTGATCGACAGTGTGCTGCCTGTGATCGAGGCCGGGCGTGCGGAGCTGGTGCGCAATACGCATGAATGTAGCGAATATGTCCGCCTCGTTCCCACGCCGGGGCATACGGTCGATCACGTCAGCATCGCACTCGGACGGAACCGTGATTCGGCAGTGGTCACGGGTGATCTGATTCATTCGCCGCTGCAGTTGAGGCATCCGCAACTGTCGATGCTTCGCGATTTCGATCCGCTCGTCGCGACCGCAACCCGCCGACGCTTTCTCGAACGCTACGCTGAAACGGAGACCCTGTGCTGCACGGCGCATTTCCCCACGCCGTCGGTCGGCCGGATTCTGCGCGTCCCTGAAAGCGACGCGTTCGAGATGGTTGCGGCTTGAGTTCCGCCCGAACCGGCACGGAACACCTGCGCTGGCGTGCGATGCTGGCGGCCTGCACCGTCGTGCTTGGCGTGTTCACGCAGACTGACGCGCGGGCGGAGTGGCCGGAAGGAGCCATCCGGCTGGTGATTGCTTTCCCGGGAGGATCGAGCGAAGCACAGGCACGCATTCTTGCCAAAGCACTGAATACCTATCTTGGCCAGCCGATCATTGTTCAGGCGCAACCGGGCGCGGGCGGCAATATCGCCTCGGCCTACGTTGCGAGAGCGCGGCCTGACGGCTATACGATTCTGCTCGGCTCCAACACCTTTTTCGAAACCAATCCGCTCGTCTATAAGGACATCGGCTATCAGGTGGCCGACCTCAAGCCGGTGAGCATGCTGTCCGAACAGACTTATGTGCTCGCCGTTCGACCGGGTCTCGGGCTGCGGACAGTCCGTGAACTGGTTGATTTCGCCACGCGCAATCCGGGGAAGCTGACCAATGCGACGGCGGGTATCGGCAGTCCGGTTGCGCTTGCCAAGCTGGAGTTCGAGCAGAAGACAGGCGTGCGCTTCACCGACATTCCGTACAAGGGCGGAGGCGAAGACACGATGGCGGTTCTGGGCGGATTCGCCGACCTCGAATTCAGCGGCGTAACCGATGTTGCCGGCAACATCGAGGCCGGTACCTTGCTGGCACTGGGCGTGACGAGCCGTCAGCGGGCGCCCCGTTTGCCCAACGTGCCGAGTCTGGAAGAAGCGGGGCTCAACGGATATCAGTTCACGACCTGGAATTGCATCTTCGTGCCCGCTGCGACACCGGCGCCGATCGTCGCCCGTTTGCATGCCGCACTCGTTAAATCCATTGAAACGCCGGAGGTGAGAGCCGAATTCGAGCAGTTGGGATTTGCCGCCGTCAGTAGTACGGGAGATGCTGCCGCCCGCAGGCTGGCTTCCGAAGCACAGACCTGGAGTGCGCTCTTCCGTTCGCGTGGCATTGTCGCAAAGTAGAAGTAGCCGATAAGAAATTCTCTCGACGGATCAAACACGGTCCGTCTTACATCTGGAGACGCCACCATGATCCGCCTGTTTTCCGCACGGGTATCCGCCGTTGCTGCCTTGATATCGGTCGCATTCGTGTTTTCGCCGCTGGCTGATGCACAGGGTACGGACACGAGTGCATCTTCGCCAAAGCAGGTTCGAAAAGCACAGCGAAAAGCCGCGCGCGCGAACCGGACCGCGGAACTCAAACAACTCGAGAGCAATGGCTATAAGCCGGGTAAGGACCAGGCCGACTATCCGCAGGATATTCAGAACGCCGAGCGCAAGTCCGGGCCGACGGCACATCCGGCGCCGGCGTCGGGACAGTGAACCTGCAGACGTGGAGAATATGCGCAGCGGGGAATTGTATTGACGCGTTTGATCGATTCGTTACCCTGTCGCATCGAACTCAATCGGAGCCGAAATGAAAGATGCTCCGGATTCGCTGTAGCAATTGCCCTTGCGGACCGATGTCGGGCGACGCACGAACGGCTACCTCACGATGGAGTATCTCCATTCCACGGCGTACCGACTTGTCGAAAGCAAACGCCAGTTCCGTGTTTTTTGCCAGCAGGGGTGCGATCGCTTCGCGCGGAAGCCGGTAGATTCTGCAATGGGTGCGTGCGACTCCGGTAGCCGCGTGCGGCGCCGCGGTGAGCATGCCGATCTCGCCGACATATTCGCCGGCGCCAATGCAGTCGACCGTCCCGGCTACGGCTCCGGATTTTCGCGTCAATTCCAGGATCCCCGCGGCTACCATGTAGAGCGCGGCGTCCGCTGTGTCTTCAGAGAAAAGCGCCTCTCCGGGTTCGAGCCGGAGCAATTCGAAAAGATCGGCAAGACTGTCGAGTTGCCGCTCGTCGAGGCACTCGAACAGGGTGATGTCGCGAAGCAGTCTGCGAACCGTCAGCGCCTCATCGGAGAGGTTGGGGGTTGCTGTGTCGTCCCGGCGGTCCTGGTCGAGAAAGCCGGCATAGTGCAGTTGACGGCGCGCGGCCCGCAGCAGGATGTCTTTGGTGGAAGAAAGGTGGCGCGTGTTGCCGACGAAAAAGGAAATCTTGTAGGCATTGCGCCTTGCACCGAGTTGAGTGAGCACGGCACTCGGCGCGGGCACCGAAAGAATATCCGGACACAGCAGTGTCGCGTGAAGCAGGGTTTCGATAACGCGTTCCGGAACCGCACTTTCGGGGCAGGTAATCTCCACGGATGCGGCCCTGCGTTGGCTCGGACTGCTTCGGTTGACGATCTCGGCCTTGGCAATCAGGCTATTTGGAATGATGGCCATGTCGTCTCCATCCGTGTGAATCCGGATCGACCGCCAGTTGATCTGCGCGACGACGCCTTCGATCTTGTCTGCGATCTGGATTCGATCTCCCACGCCGAACGGTGCCTCGATGCCGACTGCGATGCCGGAAAAGACGTCCGCCAATGTGTTCTGCAGTGCGAGGGCGAGCACGATCGCCACGACGCCGGAAGTGGCGACCACGCCGGTAATCGGCAGCGCGAAGACCGAGTTCAGCACGATCGCGGCGGTCGCGATATAAATAGCGGCAGCGAACAGGTCCGAGAAAAGCCGGGCCCCGCGCGAGCGCCGGTCGCGATGGAGTGCGAACCAGAGGCCGGCGACCACGATGCGCGAACCCAGCAGCCACCAGGCGCCGCCTATCGCCCGCAGCCACAGCGCTCCGCTGTCGGCATGATCGGGTAAGGGCGGGAAGACCGGAAAGAAGATGCCCTGTTTGTGAAAATAGAAACTGATGACGAGAAAACAGCAGACGTCGAACGTGATCCGGACTTTGTCCGGGAAGCGCCGCAGCCCGAGCACTCCCACGAGTGTGATCGCCACCAGCATGGCGGCGGAGAGCAGAGTCAGATTCACCTCGTTCTCCTTTGGCGCTATTCGGGTGTGGCGCCGAGCGTGCCGGTCGCCAGCGCCAGCATGGCAGCGGCGGACAAAGCCGTGCTGTATGCGTCGGTGGATGCGTTTCGTGCCTGCAGAAGCTGGCTGTTCGCCAACGTCAGGTCCGTGATGGAGCCGACACCGCTGTGATACGCCGCGAGCGCTGCGTCGAAGGTAGTTTGGGCGGCGCCGGCGAGCGCTTTCGATGCCTGGTATGCCGAAAGACTCGTGCGCAACGCATTGTCGGCTTGCACGATCTGGCGGACCGCTTCGTCGCGCACGTGCGTCAGGCGGGTATCGGCGCTATCGGCATCGGCCCGCGCCTGGGCCAGCACCGCCGAGCGTGTGCCGCCGTCGTAGATCGGTATGGTCAGGCCGACGAAGATGCCGCCGTTGAAACGGTGCCCGTTCACATTGACGGTCGGCGGTTCCTGGCTGGCCGAGGGGAGCGCGGTTAGATTCAGGCCGCCCTCGTTGTACGAGCCGATCGCCGACAGGAAAATTTTCGGCATGAACTCGGCTTGCGCCGCCCGAATGTTCGCGAGGCTTGCGCTTCGTGCCGCGTAAGCGCCGAGCACGTCGGGCCGCCGTCCGAGCGATTCGGAAACGATCGCTTCCACGGAGGTCGCCATTGACGGTGACAGGTTGCGTCCCGCTACATCGGCGACCTTGATGTGGGTGAGGGGCGACACGCCCATCGCCGTCAGCAAGGCCAGATACGCATCCTGTTCGCCGCCGGTGGCCTGCACGAGTGCGAGGTTCGCCTGTGCGGTGCCCTGGCGTGCCTGCGCGACTTCGATCACGGTGCCTATGCCGTGTTTGTAGCGCTCCTCCGCAGCGTTCTGAACGGCTTGCGCGTCGCTCAGCGACTGCGCGGCGGTCGCGGCGCGGGCCTTGGCGGCGGCATGCGTATAAAACGCAAGAGTGACGTTATAGATGACCTGCTGATGGGTGGCGTTAAAGGCGATGTTCGAGATGACCGACGCCTGCTTCGCCGCCTCGACCACAGCCGCGCGTTTGCCGAAGTCGAATAGCAGCCATTGCAGAGACACCGCCGAGACGGTGCCGTTCGCCGAGCCGCTATTGTTGAAGTTCACGCCTTGCACGGAATCGCTGCCGCTGTTGCCCTGAAAACCGCCGATCGCCGTAGCGGTGATTCTTGGCAGATAGGTGCTCTCGGCGATGCCTGCGGCGAGCGCCACCCGTCGTGCGTCGTTCCACGCAATGCGAGTCGCCGAGTTGTTCGACTCAGCAACGTCGATCAGTCTCGACAGCGAATAGACCTCGGTGGGATCGACCGCGGGAGGCGGCGGGATATTCGTCAACGCGGAGTTCACCGGGAGCACATAGCTGTTCGCCGCTCCCGCCTGGTTTCGTTCGCCCGCGATGATTTCGCCGCTGGACGTGGTGGCGGGCGACCAGGGCTGGTCCGGCCGGGGCGGCGCCATATCGAGTGCCGATGTTGCGCAACCGGTCAGCAGGAGTGAGGAAACGACAGCGACGATGGAGCCGTTACGCACGCGCATAGCCGAGCCTCCCGTCCTCGTCTTTGACCGGCTGGTTGATTGCGTCTTCCAGCCTGGCGAGAAAGGGATCGACGAATGTATGCGTCGCGCCCGGCGCATTCGCGTTCGCATTCGCTTTCGCAGCATCCCCGGCGTGGCGCGGTGAAGCCGCATGTTCCGACGCTGGCGGAGTCGCTTGCCCTGTCGTGTCAGGACCGAATGCGTCGGCCAGACGATCGAGCCGGCTCGCGACCCCAGCCGCTGCAAGAGGCGCTCGCGTGAAGTCGACCAGGAGCGGCCCCTGTAGCAGTGCGACGGCCTCCGCAACGCGCCTGCGCCGCTCGAGCCAGCCAGGCGCCGGGCGAATGGAGGACGGTTCATAGCGCGACAGATCGAGGTCCTGCTCGATGGCGCCGAGCGCTGCCTGCGCCTCGGCGGCGAGCGTCCAGCGCCTTGGCCGCGTGTCGGAGCCGGCCATTGCGGCGAGGCGGCGAAGCAGGGCTGCAATGGCGGGGTCGATGCGCTTCGCCACGCTGACCGGCCAGATCTGCGTGAACACCACTGCGACGACGAGGTTGCCGAAGAGAATGCCGATCACCCGGTCGCGAGCGGTGGTCATGTCAAAAGCAGGCGACGGACCCTGAATCACACAGAGAAAAAACGCGAACGCGATCTGGAAGCCGATATACGAAATGCGCGGGCTGCCCGCCGCGATCCAGCCCGAGAAGAGCGTGGCGACGAACACGATGACCATCAGCGCGCCGATCGACGTGACGTTCGGCATCAGGAACACGATGGCCGCGATGCCGGCTGCCGCGCCGATCAGGCAGCCGACGATCCGCAGCGTCAGCTTTTCGACCGTCTCGGCGGTGGTGCCGAGCGACACGATGTAGCAGGTAATCAGGCAGGTATGGATGCCGGGCCAGTTGAGCAGCGAGTAGACGACATAGCAGAACATGGCCGCGGCGGTCGTTTTTAGCGCGTATTGAACGTGGGCCGGGTTGGTGAACGCGTCCGGTACGAAAAAACCGCCCGCGCTTTTCGCTGCCGGTGGCGGCGGCAATGCGGCTGGCGGCGGCTCGGCGAAGGCGGCCAGCGCGGCACGCAGTTCCGCCAGCGCCGCCGCCGCGAGCGGCGACAACGCGGTCTCGCCGTCGATCTGCGCGAGCGTGATGTCGACTGGATAGCCGCCCGTCTGGAGAATTGCCGCCATCCCGTCGAGTGTCTGCGCGATGTGCTCGCGAAGGCGCCCGGTTTGCGGCGTTGCGGGTTCGCGCGCAATGACGTCCAGCGTCGCGAGGATCGCGGCGGTTGCCTGAGTGGCCTGCTTCAACGCCGCAATGTCCTGCGCGGGCGAGGTCTTCTCCGCGCCGGCCAGTTTCAGCCACGCCGGGATTTCGCCGGGTCCTTCATGCAGGCAGGCGAGGAAAAGCCTGCGGGTGTTCTCGTCGGGTGAGCGAAGCAGTTTCGCGCCGGCGCGCAGCCGATGCGCCAGCGCGCGCCCGGCAAGCCGCCGCGGCGCCGGCCCGGCGACGAGGTTGACCACGATCGACACGCCCGCCGGAATGCCGACGAAAAGCCATGCGTACAGCAACGCGCGGGTCGCGATCTCGCCGATATGCGCCGTGCCGAGCAGATCGAGCGCATAAGCCGCGATCAGCGCGACGATGGCGGCGATCGGCTTGAGCTTGCTCGCCGACGCCGCGAACAGCATGCAGAACGACACCAGCGTCATCGCGACGACCCGCCAGAGCGGTGCGTCGATCACCTGCATGGTGATCAGCAGGACCGTGCCGACGATCAACGTAATCAGCAGAAGCAGGACCGCGCTTATGACGACACTCGTCGCGCGATCGGGTTTCATCACGAAGAAGGCGACATAGGCGGTGAGCGCCGGCTCAGGCGTTTGATAGATCTCGACGGCGAGCGTCGTCAGCGCGCAGATGACAGCCAGCCGGATCGCGAATTCGAGCCGCCCGGGAAACGGTTCGACAATGGCGCGAATCCGCTCCGCCGCGAAGGCCCGCCCGTTATCGACAGGCGTCGCCATGCCTGACCTCCACGACGGCGGTAGCGCCCAGTCTCATGAGCTGCTGCGGGGGACTCTCGAGCCGGATGCGCACCGGAAAGCGCTGGGCGACCCTGACCCAATTGAGCGAACGCTCGATATAGGGCACCGAGCGGGGCAGGGAGATCCGGTCGGTGTCGAGTACGCCGGCGCCGATGCCCTGAACGGTACCCTTGATGGGCCGGGCGCGGTCGATCATCGAGAAAGCCGTCACGCAGTCGCCGACGGCGATGGCATGCAGATCGGTCTCCCGGAAGTTCGCGACCACGAACCATTCATCGTCGTTGACCAGCGTGAACAATGTCTGCGCCGGTGCAACGATCTCCCCGGTCAGCACGCTGAGCCCGACGACGCGCCCGCCGTGCGGCGCGCGTACGGTCGTGTCGCCGAGCGCGTGCTGCGCGATGTCGAGCGCCGCCTGCCGCGCGCGCACCGTTGCCTCGGCGCCGGCTTCCGTGTCGATTGCCTGGACGGCTGCCGTTTGCTGTTCGCGAGCCTGCTGGAGCGAGGTGGTCGCATCGTGCTTCGCGGTCTGCGCCTGATCGAACTGCTGGGCCGGCACGTAGCCTTTCGACGCCAGCGGCCCAAGCCGCTCCACCGTGCGCTCCGCAAGGGCGAGATTGGCCTTGGCCCGTTGCACCTGATCCGCGGAGACGGTCGCGGTGGATCGCTGGGTCGACAGCACCCGCCGCTGGGTATCCAGTGCCGCTTGCGCTACGCTCAGGTCCGCCTGAGTCTGCGCCACGGTCAGACTATACGGAACCGGGTCGATCTGAAACAGCAGATCGCCTTTTGCGACGTGCATGTTCTCGGCCACCGGAATAGCCACGATGCGGCCGCCGACCACGGCGGCCACGTGGACGACATCGGCGTCGATCGTGGCGTCGTCGGTGGACGGCATCACCGAACTCCTGTGCAACACATAGAGTGCGAAGAGTACGGCGGCGGCGACGATTGCAAGCGAAATCAGCTTGGCCCAGAGCGGGCGACGATGGCTGCCCGCAGCCCTCATGGTCCGTGCCCAAACCAGAGCACCCACACGAGCAGGCCCGCGCAGACGCCGATCGCCGTGCAAACGAAGAGTTGAAAGGGCAGGACGTCGGCCAGCCCGGAGAACACGAAGAGCGCTCGCGCGCCGATCGAGGCAAGGACGCCGAGCGCCGCGCAAAACATCCAGGCGGGAAAGAAGGCACCGAACAGCGCGAAAGAAGGTGCGCCGCGGGTGGCGCACCCGTTCAGGGTGCCCAGGGCGAGTGATATGAGGAGTGCGTGTCGTTGCCTCATGACCATCCTGTCATTCGGGTTTCGAGAACGGCGTCGTCGGTCGCCGTCGAAGTGTACCATCGGGCCGCGGAGGCGGGCGGCCCTGAGAACTCGTCGCGGCCGCCCGCCTGATTTGAGGTCGATTGCGATGCTGCGCCTGTTGCGGGTCGTCAATTGCCGGCCATAGGTTGTGTCAGTTGCCGGGTTCGCCGGAACAGGGGAAGAAGATGTTTGCCATCCTGATCATCGCGACTGCCGTGCGCATGCCGATCCCGATCCCGATCTGCAAGACATGTCCGCCATGTGCGCCCATATACGGCAATCCGACCCGGCGGTCCTGATCCTGACTTCTCTTTACCGGCATGCCAGTTCAAATCGACGGCGGAGAGCACGAGAGATCTTAAAGTTATCCTGACCTCTCGCCTATGTAACAACACACAATGAAGTTAGCTCTTTTCACAATGCCGGGACACACGATATCCGGCTATCCGGGCGAGCCGCGCAGCTTGATGGCGATGTCGAGCTTCGATACCCAGCCGGCGTCGTCCAGTCTTGCGCCGAGAATGTTTTCGATTCGCTCCAGCCGGTAGTTGAGCGTATTCGGATGAATACCCAGCACGCTTGCAGTTACCTTTCTTCGCTGGAGCTGATCGAAGTAGGTTCCGAGTGTTTCGAGCAAGTCCGGCTCACTGGCAAGCTGTTCGACCAGCGAGACGAGATAGCGCAGCGCGTTCTTCGCGCCGCGTACGCTTTCTTCGACGACAATCTCCGAATACAAACGCACGCGCTCTTCGCCGCCGCGGCTGCGGCCAAAGCCGAGTGCCCGGCTTGCCTCGTCCGCGGACGTGGCCCAGCCCGCCGCGCCTTCGCCCATGAGGCCGACGCCAATCGCCCTGATTTCCGGCAATGTCTCCGCGATCGACGCAATCTGTTTGCCCACTTGCCGATCATTGATGCTCATCAGGTCGCCGAGCCGCGAAGGTATCCACACGAGTAGTTGTCCACGAAACCAGATGGCGACGAGTTCGTCGGCGGGCAATTTGAGGTGCCGGGCAGTCGCGGCGACGATCCGGTCGAGTTCGCTTTTGAAGCTGGGCGAATTGCTGTCGATCCGCTCGACGTCAATGGCCAGCGCTATGCGGGGAATGGTCCCGTCGAGGCGTAGCGCGGCTGCCGTTTTGGCAAATCCTTCGGTGTCTTCGGGGAAGTTGAAAATAATGCTGTGTAACTGATATCGCAGCGATTCACGCCAGCGGGCCTGCTTGTATTGTTCTTCCAGGTAAGTCTGCGAGATGATTTGCGCCATGATGTCGAAGAACTCCATCAAATACGGGGAAATCTGAAATAGCAGTTCATCCCGCAGGCTGTCGTCTTTCTCGTCGAGCTCAATATAAAAGCACCATAATTCGCGCGAGCCCAGTCGAAACGCACGCAACAGCGCTTCGAGGGGTACGCCCTGCTGAACCCGCCGGCGTCCGTACTCGCGGAACGTTTCAAGCTCCTCCCCGGAAGGCGCGCTCCCGGACAACAGCGTGCCGAACCATAGCTTCGAAGACAGAGCGATCGAATTGCGGATATCCAGCTTGGCGGATAAAGCAAGGTCGGCATACGGCTTGATATTCATCAACGCCGCATAGACCCGATCGATGACGCTCGCGTGATCCAGCGCCGCTTTCTCGGTCCACTTGCGCAGTGATGGGGAGATTTCAGGTATGCGGATTGTCACGCTTTGCACTCCTCCAGGGTCTGCTCGACGTTGGCTGATGCACAGACGAGCGTGGGTTCGCGTCGAAAGGCCCATTCTGTGCCAGCTCGTGTGGGCCGGTTTGCAACTGGCGCAATGATAAGTGGGAAAACAAAACGCGCGTAGCCAATTGGATTGTGACAATCTACAGCGCCATTGTGGCTTCGCCCAATGAAGCAGCGTGTTCAATCTATGTCGAAATATGTCACGCTGTGCGGAAAACGCCCGCAAAACCCTTGTTTCACCGGCCCTCCTGCCGGTGAAACAGCGTGACATATCTTCCCTGTCGATTATGTCGGCGCGTCCTTCTATAGTCCGTTCGTTGCCACGCCGCAGTGATCGAAGTGGCCCGAATCCAGGAAGGATATATCGTGAAGAATCGTTCGTTCGTCGTTCCGGCCGGCGCATGCGCCGCTGCCTCCGTGCCCGCCCCGGTGACGCCGCCTTCGTCCGCACGCGGCGCGCTGCGCAAGCTCGTCCTTTGCGCCGCAACGGCCGTGCTCACGCTCGGTAGCGCATCGGCGTTCGCGTGGTCCGAACACGGCACCGCATATACGTCGCGCGGCACCTATAACGGCGCGCGTTACGGCTCGTGCGGCGGCGCCAGCTGTTCGCATGCGGGCGGTGTCGTCGGCCCCTACGGCGGCCTCGCCACCAACACCGGCACGGTGACCCGCACGGCGCCGGGCCAGTTCTCGAATGCGGGCACCGCGACGGGCCGCTATGGCAACGCTGTTCAGCACTCGGGCGACTCCAGCTGCGCCGGTGGCACGTGTTCGCATACCGGCACCCTCACGGGGCCGGGCGGCAAGACGGCGAGCACCTCAGGCGAGGTTACGAAGACCGGGCCGGGGCAGTATTCGTCGTCGGGATCGGTGACCGGTTCGAACGGCAATACGGTCAGCCATTCGGCGTCGACGAATTGCGCCGGTTCAACGTGTTCGCGGTCGGGCACGGTGAGCGGACCGGATGGCGGAACCGTCGACCACTCGGGTTCGGCCACGCGCGTTGCGCCGGGCGTCGTGGCGACCTCGTCGAGCGTGACGGGCGTACACGGCAACACGGTGACGTCGGGCGGGACGGTTGTGGCGAGTACGGGTGTTGTCGCGACCGGCGGCACGACGGTCGTCGTGGCACCGAAGCCGGTTGTCGTGGCGCCGCCGCTCGCGTATGTGCCGCCGCCCGCCGTTGTCGTGGCGCCTGCGCCAGTCGTGATCGCACCGAAGCCGGTCGTGGTCGCGCCGCCGGTGGCCTACGTGCCGCCGCCGCCAATTGTTTACGCACCGCCGCCTCCGCCGCCTGCGGTGTACGTCGCGCCGCGGGTGGTCTATGTCGCGCCGGCGCCGCGTCCGGTGGTTTGGATGCCGGGCCATTGGGTCGGGCGTGTCTGGGTGCCCGCGCACTGGTCGTGATGGGAGCCGCCATGCGAGTCAAATCACGCGGGACGGTCGAGCAGGGTGAAAGCACTGCGTTCGGACCGGCCTTCGACGGATCCGGGCCCCGGCGATTCTACAAACCGGGCGCGCTGGCGGCGATCGTCGTTGCGACAGGATTGGTGATTGCAATGAGCCGCTTCGGGACAGCAGCAGGCACGCGCGGTGTGACGGGATCGTCGCGGGAATGCTCCGCCCGGTACGCGGCGCTGCTCGATCTCGCGGAGCTGGCCAGACGTGATGGCAAGTCATCCGAAGTGGTCGTGCGCGGGCTGAGCGACAGAGGCGGCGCGATGAGCGGGTGCGTGCCGGCGGGCGGCAGTGGACCGGCGGCCGAGCTGACCGCGCGGCCCACTCGCTGAGCACGCGCTGAGTACTCGCGTATGCGTTGCCTCCAGAGAGCGTAGGCCGCGCGCGTCGGAGTCGAGACCGGACCGGCTATATCACGTGTGGCCAATTCACAATCAGCCGCGCGAATGCCAGTCCTCCACGGTCTTATTGCGGTTCCGCGAGTACCAGCGGGAAGCGGATCTCGAACGTAGTCCCCACACCTTCGCGCGACGCAAAATCGATCTGCCCGCCCAACACGCGGCACAGTTCCTTGACGATCGCGAGACCGAGACCCGTGCCGGGAATATCCTCGCCCGCGGCGCGCTCGAATTCGTCGAACACGCGGTCCGCGTCCGAAGGCGCAATACCCACGCCGGTATCGGAGACGCGAATCGACCAGTGCGACTCGTCGGCCATCGCGAAGTTGAGTTCGATGCCGCCGGACCTGGTGTACTTGGTCGCGTTGGAAAGCAGATTGACAGCAATCTGTTTGAGTTTGAGACGATTGGACGTGACCGCCGTCAATGCAGGATCAAAAGCTGCATGCAACGTGAGCCCTTTCGCCTCGATCGACGGACGCGAAGAGGCGACCAGTTCGTCGTAGAGTTCCCGCAGTTCGACCTGTTCGAGTGTGAGCGGAGCGCCGTCGCCGAGTACGACGGAGTATTCGACGATCTGATCGACGAGCTGTTTCATATCCGCGGCCTGGCGGTTCGCCAGCGTCAACGCGGTATCGGCTTTGCCGGGCGCGCGCGCGATCAATTGCAGCGCGATGGAAAATGCATTCAGAAAGTTGCGCAGATCATGCACCACGCTGCGCGTGATCTGCATGCGCGACTCGTACAGGTCGCTCACCAGGCGCTGTTTCAGCGTGAGTTCGTGATTGGCGCGTTCGAGCCGGCCGGTGTATTCGTCGATCTTGCGGTCGCGTTCGCTCACCACTTCCTTGACCGACGTGAGAGTGACCATACTGAGCGTTTCGGCAATCAGGCGCCGTGCCCGACTCTCGTGGCGGCGCGTGAACGATTGATCGAGACTGGCGAATTCTTCAAGCACGTCGGCGAGCGTCTGATGAAAGAGATCGAGCTCACGCACCAGTTCCTCGATACGATAGCCCTGGCGCCAGCGCACCTTGCCATGTTTTCTCGCATCGAGCTCGATGCCCGGCTCGACCCGTTCGAGATCTTCGACATCCAATGCCAGACACAGGCCTTCAAGAATTTCCGGCAGATGATCGGCGAGTTGCTGATAGGTAAGTTTGTCCGCTTCGATCAGATCGACGTCGCCGAATACGGCATTCATCCACTGCCGGGTGAGTCGGGTGCGTTCCGCGCGAATGAAATCGGCAAAATTGCGCAGGGGGCTAGTACGTATATCGGTCATGGTGTCGCATTAGGATCGGTTCGCGACATTATCACCGCAATCGCGCGCTATGGAACACCTCTTGCATGACTGGAAGACAATGAACACGACCTGCAATGCGACGGGCTCCGATACGGTCAATTTTGCCGGTATTGATTCCCTGTTAAGTCGCTTCACGAAGCCGCATTGAGCGCCTTCAAAAAATCGACGAACGCGCGCAACGGCGCCGGCAAATGGCGACGCCCGGGATAATAGAGAAACGGGCCTGAAAAGCGCTGCCACCACGGCTCCAGAATCGGCTCCAGCGCTCCGCTATCCAGATGCGGGCGCAGCATGTCTTCGAAAAGATGAATCACGCCCACACCCGCCACGGCCGCGCTGACCGCCAGGTCGATTGCCGCGCCGGGGCGCACCAGCAGCGGTCCCGATGGATTCAACTGCAACACTTCACCGTCGCGCTCGAAATACCAGATCGGCATCGCGCCGCCGGCGAACTGGCCGCGCAGGCACGCGTGCGAGAGCAGCTCGCCCGGATGGCCGGGACGTCCGTGCACGTCGAGATAGCCCGGCGCCGCAGCGGTGGCGAAGCGTTGCACACGCGGCCCGATCGGAATCGCGATCATGTCCTGTTCGAGTCGCTCGTCGTAGCGAATGCCCGCATCGCAGCCGATCGACAGCACGTCGACGAAACCGTCTTCGACCACGACCTCCACGCGTATGTCCGGATACGCCTTCAGGAACGCCGCGACGATGCCCGGCAGGACGATGCGCGCGGCGCTCGACGGCACGTTCAGTTTGAGCGTGCCGGCCGGCTTGTCCCTGAAGACGTTCAGCACGTCCAGCGCTGCTTCCATTTCGCTGAATAGCGGCGTCAGCTTCTCGATCAGACGCAACCCGGCTTCAGTCGGCGCCACACTGCGCGTGGTGCGGTTGAGGAGGCGCAAACCGAGCTTCGCTTCGAGACGGCGCACGGCGATGCTCAAACTCGACGCAGAGACGTTGCCGATGCGCGCGGCGTCGCGAAAGCCGCCTGCGCGGGCGACCGAGACGAAGGCGGCCAGATCGTTCAATTCCATGATTACTGTTCATATTATTAAACAACCCGTACACGTTAGACGGCTTTATTTAACAACGCAACCACCGCCATACTCTGCTCGATCACTCATCAAGGAGAGCACCATGTCGAATCTCACCACCCCGGACACCTTTCCGCTGGCCGGCCGCCCTGTGCGCCGCATGGGCTACGGGGCCATGCAGCTGGCCGGCCCCGGCGTATTCGGGCCGCCGAAGGATCGCCACGCCGCTGTCGCGGTGCTGCGCGAGGCAGTGGCCGCGGGTGTCGATCACATCGATACGAGCGACTTCTACGGGCCGCACATCACCAACCAGCTGATTCGCGAGGCGCTGCATCCGTACCCCGGCGACCTCGTGATCGTCACCAAGGTGGGCGCCGTGCGCGGCGGCGATGGCGCGTGGTTGCCGGCGCTGGAACCGGAGGATATCGAGCGTGGCGTGCATGACAATTTGCGCAATCTCGGCCTCGACGTGCTGGACGTCGTCAATATGCGGATGATGGGCAACGTGCATGAACCGGCTGAGGGTTCGCTTGAAAAGCAGGTGACGGCTCTCGCCGAACTTCAACGCCGCGGACTCGTGCGCCATATCGGTTTGAGCAACGTAACCGCGACGCAGATAGCGGAGGCGCAGCGCATCGCGGAAATCGTCTGCGTGCAGAACCACTACAACCTCGTTCATCGCGAAGATGACACGCTGATCGACGAACTCGCGGAGAAGGGCATTGCGTATGTGCCGTTTTTTCCGCTTGGCGGCTTCACGCCGATCCAGTCGTCCGCGCTGTCGGAGATTGCGCAAACCCTCGGCGCGACGCCGATGCAGGTGGCGCTTGCGTGGCTATTGCATCGGTCCCCTAACATTCTGCTGATCCCCGGCACGTCGACGCTCGGGCATCTGCGGGAAAACCTGCAGGCGTCGCAGTTGAGCCTGACCGGCGAGGTGCGCGCGCAACTGGATGCGATAGGCGGTTGACCAGCGCCGGTAGCGCAATGCGCCGATCGGCACGCCGGGCGCGCGCGAAAATTGACGGCGGCCGGAGACGGCCGGTGCTATCGGCGGTACTGGCTCCCGTTGCACGGAGCCGGTTTCACACCGAATTCGCGATGTACTCCCTGAGCCACTGATGCGCCGGATCGCGATGCGAGCGTTCATGCCAGAGCATCGCCATTTCGTAGCCCGGCACCTCCACCGGCGGCTCGACCATCCGCAGCGCGCTGTTGGCGCGCGCGAGCCGCGCGGGCAGCATTCCCACCAGATCTGTACTCTCCAGCACCGATGACATGAACAGAAAGTGCGGCACGGAGAGTACGACCCGGCGTGTCAGACCGGCCTGCGCGAGCACGTTGTCGGTTACGCCGATAAAGCCGCCGCCGTCCGGCGACACGATCACATGTTCGAGCTTGCAGAACTGCGCGAGCGTTGGCCGGCGTTTCAGGCGCGGATGACCGGCGCGGCCGGCCAGCACATAGCGCTCGGCAAACAGCAGCCGGCGGCGCAACCCCTCGGGCGCGCCTTCGCTCGTATGAAAAGCGAGATCGATCTCGCCCTGTTCCGCCTGCCGCGCAATGCGTGGCGGAGCCGCTTCGACAATGGCGAGGCGCGTGCCCGGCGCCGCGGTGCGCAAGCCGGCCAAAGCGGGCAGGATGATCGTCGATTCGGCGTAGTCGCTCGCGGCAACGCGCCAGGTGTGATTCGCTTCGGCGGGATTGAACGGGCGCGCCGGCGCCACCGCGCGCTCCAGTGCCTGGAGGGCTTCCCGCAACGGTTCGCGCAACGCCTCGGCGCGGGCGGTGGGCCGCATGCCGCGCGGTCCGGGCAACAGCAACGGGTCGCCCAGAACATCGCGCAGTTTGGCCAGATGCACGCTGACCGAGGGTTGGGAGAGGTTCAGCCGTTGCGCCGCGCGGGTCACGTTGTGTTCGGACAGCAGCACGTCGAGCGTAACCAGCAGGTTGAGGTCCAATCCTCTCAGATTATTCATGGTTATACCTGACATATCGGGAATTCATTTCCAATATACCGGAGCGGGGTCTATCTTTGGTTTCTTTCAGCCACGAAGGCCCAGTCATGAACGTTCTTCTTGTTTACGCGCACCCGGAACCCAAATCGTTGAATGGGTCCCTCAAGGACTTTACGGTCAAACGTCTTCAGGATGCCGGACACACCGTTCAGGTATCCGACCTGTACGCGATGAAATGGAAAGCAGTGCTCGATGCGGACGACAGCCTCGCGAAAGAACCCGGCGAGCGTTTTTATCCGTCGCGCGACTCGAAGCATGCGTTCGAAAATGGTCTGCAAAGCAAAGACATCGAACTCGAGCAGGAGAAACTCATGTGGGCGGATGCGGTCATTCTGCAGTTTCCGCTCTGGTGGTTCACCATGCCGGCCATCCTCAAGGGATGGGTGGAGCGCGTGTACGCCTATGGCTTTGCGTATGGCGTCGGAGAGCACTCCGACGCGCGTTGGGGCGAACGCTACGGCGAGGGCAGGCTCGCCGGAAAACGTGCAATGCTGGTGGTCACGACGGGCGGCTGGGAATCGCACTATAGCCCGCGCGGCATCAATGGTCCGATGGACGACGTGCTGTTCCCGATCCAGCACGGCATTCTGTATTACCCCGGCTTCGACGTGTTGCCGCCGTTCGTGATCTACCGGACGAGCCGTATCGACGAAACGAATTATCCCGCTGTGCAAGACGCGCTTGGTCAGCGTCTGGACAACCTCTGGACGACGGCGCCGATTCCGTTCCGGGCTCAGAACGGCGGCGCGTACACGATTCCGGAGCTGACTTTGCGGGCCGATATTGCGCCGGATCAAGTGGGCTTCGGTGCGCACGTCGAGCCGCAGCGGGATGGAGACGCAGCGGGTTCTTCATACAGCATAAGCGCAGGACGTCGTGCCTCTGTTGCGCATTACACGTCGCCATCCCGCACTGATCGAAGCTGACCGAAGCTGACGGGATCGTATGCCTGACTGAAATTTGGCTGTAAGTCGCCGTTGCTAGAGTCGCTGAAAGAATTTTGCCGCCGGCTACCGGACAGTGTTCTTCGGACACCTAGATAGGGAAGAGCGACAAACCATGAACCAAGCTCGTGCGTTCTGGCTCATTTTGACGCTGCTTTTTACGGCGCCTGTCTGGGCATTTCAGTCCCGGGTGGTCACGATTCCGAGCGTCGCCATGCACAAGTCGCTCGAAGCGACGGTCGTGCTGCCCGACCAGTACGCGCGCGGCAAAGGGGCCGACCGCTTTCCCGTGGTCTATCTGTTGCATGGCTCGGGCGGCGACTATACCGACTGGACCGCGAATTCGCAGATCGGCAAGCTGGCCGACCGCTACCACGTGATACTCGTGATGCCCGACGGCGGCCACGAAAGCTGGTATATCGACAGTCCGGTCGATCCGCGCAGCCGTTACGAAACCTATGTGGGTACGGAAGTGGTGACGTACGTCGACGCGCATTTCCGCACGATCGCGGCGCGCCGCGCACGCGCCATTACCGGCTTGAGCATGGGCGGATTCGGCGCTTTGCATATCGCGCTGGACCGGCCGGACGAATTCGGCGCAGCGGGCAGTATCAGCGGCGCGGTGGATCCGCGAGGCTGTGAGGACGAGCCCGGCATCGACCAGGTATTCGGCGATCCCGCGCGGCATGCCGACTTCTGGAACAACGAGGCGATCGTCGAGAATGCGCGCAGTTTCGGCGCCGCGCATATCGCGCTCACGATCGACTGCGGGGTGAACGACTCGCTCGTGCAGTCGAACCGCACGCTGCACGAGCGTCTGGTCGAACTCGGCGTGCCGCACGACTACGCGGAACGGCCCGGCGGCCACACCTGGAAGTACTGGGCCAATGCGGTGCAGTATCAGGTGCTGTTTTTCGCCGGCGCGTTCAGGCGCAACGGGAGCAGCGCCACGGCTTGAGACTGTGCCGCGCAGTGGGGTGCGTTGTGGGCCGCGCTTCGAGGCGCGTTCTGAGGCGGCCTCGGGCCGCCCGTTGATCCATCCTCAATCGATTCCGTGAAAAACCGCGTCGTCCGGACCGAGATAGACCGGCGGGCGCCACGCCGCATCGCGCATGGAATGCTGAACCAGTTTCTCCACGCCCAGCAGCACCGCGAAAATCGCCATGCGCACCGGAATGCCGTTGTCGGTCTGCCGGAAGATCGCCAGCCGTGAATCGTGGTTCAGGTCCACGCTCAGATCGTTCGCGCCGGGGCGGCTGTCGCGCGGCAGCGGGTGCATGATCAGCGTATCGACGCCGCACACGCTGTCCACCAGCGCCTGATTGATCTGGAAATCCGGCGTATAGCCTTCGAACGATTCGTCGGTGAAGCGCTCTTTCTGGATGCGCGTGGCGTACACCACGTCGGCGCCGCGCAGGCCGGTGGACAGATCGTGAGTCTGCTCGATCACGTGGTCGTTGCGCGAAATCTGCTCGATGATATAGCCGGGCATTTCGAGCATGGGCGGCGAGATCAGCGTGAACTTGATGCCGCGGTAAAGCGCCAGCAATTTGACCAGCGAGTGCACGGTGCGCCCGTACTTCAGGTCGCCGACCAGCGCGATATGGGCGCCGTCGACGATCTTGCCGAGGCGCGAGAACTCACGCTGAATGGTGTACAGATCGAGCAGCGCCTGGCTCGGGTGTTCGCCCGGCCCGTCGCCGCCGTTGATCACGGGCACATTGGTCGCGCGCGCGAATTCGGCCACCGAGCCTTGCTCCGGATGGCGGATTACCAGGGCGTCCACATAACCGCTCATCACGCGGCTGGTGTCGTAGATCGATTCGCCCTTGGCCATTGACGAAAACGTGAAACCGGTAGTGTCGCAAACTGAGCCGCCCAGCCGGCAGAACGCCGCGCCGAAGCTCACGCGGGTACGCGTGCTGGCTTCGAAGAACAGATTGCCGAGCACCGCGCCTTCCAGCACGCGGGAGATTTTGCGGCGCCGGGCGATCGGCTGCATGATGTCGGCCACGCGGAACAGCGCCTCCACCGAGTCGCGCGAGAATTGATCCACCGAGAGCAACTGCGGCTTGCCCTCGAAAAGCATCTGGCTCGCGAGCGACTGCGAGTCTACGCTCTGCGTATGTTTTTCGCCCGGCTCGCCGTGCACCACGATCTCCGACACGAAGCGCTCCACGATTTCCGGCATGGCCCGCGATTCCTGCGAGTCGTCCGGCAGGAGCCAGGTATCGAGCGCCCGGCGCGACACGCCGATGCGGCTCGCGAACGTGTCGCGCGTCATGTTCAGGCGGCGCATCGCGTCGCGTAGGAAGGCTTGTTGCGGGACGCTCATGGAGGCACCTGTCGGGAGGAGGGAGGGTGGTCGCGGTGTACGCTTTGCGTATATTAATTTCCCCGCGCCAGAAGTCAAGCGATTTTCACGACAGGCTTTGCCAGGCCGCGCCGGTCGCGGTTACACTGCGTCTCATGCACTCCGGCCCAACGTTCAGACTCTGCCCGTCCACCTTCACGCGTCTCGCTCATGCGAGCGTCGCGATCGCGCGCGCGAGTGATTCGAACGTCGGCGCCAAAGCCAAAAAACAGCCGCTCATCTGACCGGAGCACGCTGTTCCGTCAGATGCGACGGAGCAGCCGGTCAACGCCCGCCTGGGCACTTTCCTGTCTTTCCTCCCTCGCACGCTGCACGGAATCGATACGGTCGTCATCGAGGTAAAGACATGTCTATTTTTTCGGGTATCTGGGTTCCGCTCATCACGCCTTTCGCCGACGGCGCCGTCGATCACGCCGCCTTGCGCGCACTGGTGCGCCGCTATGCCGGCGCGGGCATGGCCGGACTGGTCGCGCTCGGCACCACCGGCGAACCGGCCGCGCTCGATGCCGCCGAGCAGGACGCCGTGCTGGCGACGATTCTCGACGAAGCGCAGGCCGCCGCTCGCCACTCGCATGACGCGCGGGCGCTGCCGGTGCTGGTCGGCGTGGCGGGCAATCACACGGCGAGCATGCGCGAGCGTATCGGGCAACTGAATCCGCTGCCGATAGCGGGTGTGCTGATGGCCGCGCCGTACTACATCCGGCCTTCGCAGGCCGGTATCGTCGATCACTTCACGGCGCTTGCCGATGCGAGCGCGAAGCCGGTCGTGCTGTACGACATTCCCTATCGAACCGGCGTGCGGCTCGAACTCGACACGCTGCTCGCACTCGCCGCGCATCCACGGATTCAGGCGGTGAAGGATTGCGCCGGTTCGCTCGACACCACCCTCGCGCTGATTCGCGATGGTCGCCTGCAAGTGCTTGCCGGCGAGGACATCAATATTTTCAACACCTTGTGTCTGGGCGGCAGCGGGGCGATTGCGGCGTCCGCGCATGTGCGGCCCGAGCGCTTTGTCGCGCTGTATCGCGCGCTCGCGGCGGGGCGGCTCGACGAAGGCCGGCGCATTTTTCACGCGCTCGCGCCGCTGATCCAGACGCTGTTCGCCGAGCCGAATCCGGCGCCCGTCAAGGCACTGCTGGCCGCGCAAGGGTTGATACGCGACGAACTGCGCATGCCGATGACGCGTGCCGGCGACGCGCTGCGCGAGCGGCTCGCCGCCTTGGCCGAACGCGAACGGAGCGAGGCGCGGGAGACCGAAGCATCGGTTTGAGCGGAGCGCGCATCGCGGAGGGTGCATGCGGGTGATGGCGCGGCGTGCCGGTCACGGCGCGTGGCAGATATACATTACCCGGTCTCCTCGTATTTGAGATGATGCTTCGTGATGCCAGGTGATAATCAGCGCCCTCTGCCCATTATCACGGCCGGTGTACAGCCGGTCGATGCCATATGCAGTCAGTCCTGATGGCCGATCTTCTGTTCCGCTCGCAATCGCGTGGTACGTGTCGCACATGTCACACATGGCGCACGTTCAGCGCGTTGAACGCGTTGCCCATTTCGAACACGCGCTCCGCCATGTTCGGGCGAGTGCGTTCAGCGAGCCCGTTGCGCGCGGGGTGCCGCTAATGGCTTCCGTATTTCGCGCCGGTAACCGGCTTGCCAGCGGCTCGGTCGGCTTCGTCACGCGCCGCACTGCGTTGACGCTGGCCTTGAGCGCGGCCGGCGGCGCGGCTGCGCTCGCACTCGGCGCGGGCTTTGCGCTCGGCACGCACTGGCCGGTGCACGCCGCCCGGTCCGGTGAGCCAGCGACGGCTCACGTCGAGCACGACTATGCGATCGATCAGCTCGGCAAGCTGAATGCCTCGGTGGCGCAGATCGAGCCGCGCATCGCGCGCCTGAGCGCGCAGGTCGGCGACTTGCGCGATTTCGAAGCACGTCTGAACACGCCACGGTCGGCGCCGCGCGCGCCTGTCGTCTCTGCCACGCCGGCTGCGGCGCCCGCATCCGACGCGGCCGCCACCGACAGCGAAGACGAAGGCGAGGGTGGCCCTTCGCTGCCGCCGCTCCGCTGCAGTGAACTCGCGCCCGCGCTGAGCCGCCATGCCGACGCCGGGCGCACTGCCCAGCAACTGGATTGCATTGCCGCGACGCTGTCGGCGCTCGAACAGCAGACCGCCAGTCACGCAGTCGCGTTCGCCGCCTTTCCCGGCCGCATGCCCGCCGACGGCGCGCGCTTCGGCTCGCCCTTCGGCAATCGCATCGATCCGTTCACGCATCGTTTGAGCTTTCATCCGGGGCTCGATCTGGTCGCCAGAACCGGCACGCCGATTCTGGCGGCGGCCGGTGGCCGCGTGGTCTTCGCGGGCGAAAAATCGGGTTATGGCAATGCGGTCGAAATCGATCACGGCAATGGCCTCATGACTCGCTATGGCCATGCGTCGCGCCTCGTCGTGCATGTCGGCGATCTGGTGCTGCCGCGCCAGTATATTGCCGACGTCGGCTCGACAGGCCGCTCCACGGGTCCGCATCTGCATTTCGAAGTGCTGGTCAACGGTGCGCCGGTCAATCCGGTTGCCTACCTCGCGCTTTTCTCGCCCGCGCCTCATGGCTGACCGACGTTTTCCGCGCAATGCGGGCCGCCTGAGTCACCGCGCGTACACGCTTCGGCCGGTGCGTTCGCTGGGCTTTCGCGTGGCGGTGTGGGTCCTGGCATGCGTGCTGTGCGCCTGCGCGGGTGCGGCCGGCCTGGCGGCCTGGTACGCGAAGCGCGCAGGCACGCCGCTCGCGCCGTGCAACGCCGCGCCCGTCGACAGGAGCGCCCAGCAGATCGAGTTGACGCGCGCGCGGCTTGCGCTGGCGGAAGAATCGGCGGCGCGCGCCGCGGTGCAGAAAACGGCGGACGGCGCCGCAGCCGAGGTTGCGCGGCTCAACGCGGAGTTGCAATTTCTGCACGGCCAGAGCAAGGGCCGGCCGCCGGCACAGAGCGAAGCCGAGGGCCGCTGATCGTTCCCGGCCTAAGCGAACCTCTCACGTCACCGGGTCACGACAACCACCAGACGCACCAGCCACACCCGGTTCGACGCCGCGCCCAGCATCGCGCGATGCCCCTTTCCATTCACAAGAGATTGCTATGTTCAACAAGAAAAAAACCGCCGGCATCCAGCAGACCAAGCTCGCCACCCTGGTCGCCCACGACGTGCGGATCACCGGCGACCTTCAGTTCAGCAACGGCCTGCGCATGGACGGCCACGTCACCGGCAACGTCAGCGGCGAGCCGGGCGGCCAGACGCTGCTGGTATTGAGCGATCGCGGTTCGATCGAGGGCAACGTGCACGGCTACGACGTGGTGGTCAACGGCAGGATCGTCGGCGACGTGATTGCCGATCACTTCGTCGAGTTGCAGAGCAACGCGCATGTGACGGGCAACATCTACTATCAGCAGTTGCGCATGGATTGCGGCGCCTCGGTGGACGGCAAGCTCACCAAACGGGACGCCGCGCAGGCGGCGACGCCGCATCTGGTGTCGGTGGCGGACAGCGCGTTCGACAGCGCGTTCGACGAGCGCAAGGCCGGCTAGGCGGCCTCGCGGCGTCTCAGACGGGGCCCGGCAGCGACTGGCGCTGCGTCGGCGTGTCATGGCCGAGCGCGTCGCCGCGCGCGGGCCGCGCATCGCGTTCCGCGCGCAGGGCCCGCGTTGTGGCGAGACGTTCCACGGCATTGCGATCGAGCGTGGCGAGCATGTTCATTTCGACCATCTGCAGCTTGAAAGCGAGCACGATCAGGCCGCTCGCCAGCAGCAGGTCGCCCGCGAACACGACCGCATAAAGCGCCGACGTATGCCGCGGATTGCCGAGCAGCAGCGACACATTGGTGCGATCGAGCAGCACGAGCAGGAGCGGCACGATCGCGTTGAGCGTGGCGATCGTGCCGCCGATCATTGCGATCAGGCGAGCGGCCCCGAGTTGCGGGCGGCGCCGGCGGCACACTTCATACAGCGTGGCGGCGCGAAGCGGCAGAAAAAACAGCACAAGCAGGCCGGCGCGCAACACGAGCGGCGCCTTGAGCAACAGCGCGCAGGTGTACAGCGCGCAGAATACGGCTGTGCCGGCAAGGCCGGCACGCCACGGCGCGGTCAAGCCGAACAGCTTGCGCGTGCCGGCCCAGATCAGCATGCGGCTTTGCAGCGCAAGCGTCGCGGTGGCGATCAGCAGCACGTCGTAATTCCACCTGAAATGCAGGGCGAAGCAGGCCGAAGACGCAGCCAGCAGATAGAAACCGACCGACCAGAAGCGGAACGCGACGACGCGCGTGAACATATGCGACAGCGCCGTTGTAATAAGGGCACAGCATAAAAACGTGATCAGCCACAACGAAATAAACGTCGCTACGTCGAATTTCATGAACTCTCCAACCCCGGAGCCGCCTGTTATTGTTCATTTGTAATTCGCGATCCGCCGTGGAGGGCGGCACGCGGCGCGGCTGACAGCAATGCCGCGCTGCACGCTTCAGAAGATCGCGACGCTCACGCAGCTACCATTCTCTCTCGCAGCAGATTGCCGAAGTCGTCGGCGCTGAGCGGCTTGCCGAGCAGGAACCCCTGCATTTCATCGCACATCATGGTTCTGAGCATGTCGAGTTGCGATTCCGTTTCGACACCCTCGGCCACCACGTCCATTTCCAGCGAATGCGCGAGCGCGATGATCGCCGATACGATCGCGCTGCCTTCCGGGCCATGCACGTCGAGACCGTTGGTGAAGAAGCGGTCGATCTTCAGTTGCTTTACGCGAAAGCGTTGCAGATAGGCGAGGCTCGAATAGCCGGTGCCGAAGTCGTCGATCGCGATCTCGAAGCCGCACGCCTGGAACTGGCGGATCATCTCGATGGTTTTGGGGGCATCCTGCATCGCCACGGTTTCGGTGATCTCGAACATGATCTGCTCGCATTGCACGCCTTCGGCCTGGACGATCTCGAGCATGCTCGCGACGAGGTTCGGCTGCAGCATCTGGCGCGGCGACAGGTTGACCGCTACTTTCATCGAAGGCAGGCCTTGCGAGATCCAGCGGCGAATCTGCCGGCACGTTTCGCGCACGACCCAGTAGCCGATCTGCACGATCTGTCCCGAGCGCTCGGCAATCGGAATGAATTCGAGCGGCGCCAGATCGCCGAGTTGCGGATGATGCAGACGGATCAGCGCTTCGGCGCCGGCCAGCGATTCGCCGCCGCCGTGAAACTTCGGCTGGAAGTGCAGCGAAAACTGGCCGGCGGCGAGCGCGTCGTGCAGCGCGTTCTGAATCTGCAGCGTGCGCATGGCCGCCTCGTTCATGCTGCGCTCGAAGAAGCGATAGGTGCTGCGGCCCGCGCGTTTGGCTTCGTACATGGCCGCGTCCGCGTTTTTCAGCAGGCTGTCGACCGTGTCGCCGTCGTGCGGAAAGAGTGCGATGCCGATGCTCGGCATGACCTGTAGCGGCTGGGAGTCGGTCCACATGCCCATGCGCATCCGCTCGAGCACACCCTCCGCCAGCGCGCCGGCGTCTTCGCGCGAACCGAGGTCTTCGGCCAGCACCACGAATTCGTCGCCGCCCAGCCGCGCCACGGTGTCGCTCGCGCGCACGCACAGCAGCAGGCGCTGCGCGAACGCGGTCAGCACCTGGTCGCCGGCCGAGTGGCCGAGCGAATCATTGATCGTCTTGAAGCCGTCGAGGTCCATGAAGAGGACCGCGCACAGCGAGCGCTGCCGTTGCGCGCGATGGATCGCGTGTTCGATGCGCTCCGTCAGCGTGGCGCGGTTCGGCAGACCGGTCAGACTGTCGAGCGTGGCGAGCCGCACGATCTGGCCGTTCAGGTTCGACACCGCGCCGACCAGAAAGGTGGTGCGCGCATCGAAACGCGACAGTATCAGCGTGACGATCAGAATGGCAAAGGTGAACAGGATCACCGAAGTTGCGAGCCACGTGGTGTTGACGCCGTTGGCCGCACCGCACACGGCACCGGGCGAAAACCCGGCGGCGGCCATGCCGGCGTAATGCATGCCGCTGATCGCGACGCCCATTACCAGTGCCGCGGCCAGACGCTTGCGCACCACGTGGCGTGCGTCGTCGTCGCTGAGCGCGCGCGCGAGCCACAGCGCGGCGCTCGACGCGCCGATCGCGATCGCGAGCGAGCCGGCGAACCATGCCGGCTGATACACGATGCCGGGTGTCATCTGCATCGCGGCCATGCCGACGTAGTGCATGCCGGCAATGCCGCATCCCATCACTGCGCCCCCGGCCAGCAGCCGGGTCGCGGTCAGTTTTTCGCGAGTCGTGATGTGCAGCGCCAGATACGAAGCAGCGATCGCGAGTCCGAGCGAAGCGGCGGTTGTCGCGAAGTCGTAACCGAGCGGAATCGGCAGCGAAAAGGCGAGCATCGCAATGAAGTGCATCGACCAGATGCCGACGCCGAGTGCCGCGGCGCCGCCCAGGCGCCAGACATGCCGCAGACGCGGCGATGCCAGCAGGAAAATGCGGCCGGTCAGGTCGAGCGCGGTGTACGACGCGAGCGTCGCGACGACGAATGAAATGACCACCAGCCAAAGGTTGTATGAGCTCTGCATGTTTAGTCCAACCGCCAGAAGGGAAGCGGCTCAACTGGTTATCGACCGTTCGGGGGATTTATTTAATCCGTTTTCAAGTCATTCGGCGGCGCGTGCCGTTCGTGTCGGGGTGAACCGCTGTCGAGGCAGCCGGTTATGCCGCCGCCAGTCAATTCGACGAAAGACGTTTTTCTGCAACGCGAGTCTGCTTGCCCGAAATCAATCCAGGTGCGTGTCCGGTAGTGCTGCATCGATCGAAAACGACCGTTTGGAACCGGTGACCGGATAGTTGGCACTCCATTTGGTCTACCGGGTGGTGTTCAGGCTGAAAGTCACTTCCAGGCGGTGGGACCCTTTTGTTTTATTCTTTGTGTCGTAATGCCCGATTCGTATCCGGTCCGTAATTTTTACATATGCCGCGTTTCAGATCGACATTGATTTAAAGCGTACCGGCCGGAAAATTTTAATAGCATGGATTGCAGATGGTTACGGCGTAACCGATTCGGTCATCTTCAGGAACGTTCTCTGCTGCCGATAGACCTGTCACAGAAACGCGCCTGAATACCGTCATGGGTTAGCAGGAACAGGATCCACTGCCGGAGACGCCTCGCATGGGAATATCGAACGCTGAAAAGCAGCGCCGATTCAGGGCGCGCAATCTCGGGGCTGGTGGCAGCTACGAACGGTTGACCGCGGTAATTCCGATAGCTACGAAGCGACAGCTGGAAAGGCTCGCAAGCCATTACAGCTGCACGTTGGCGGGGATGATCGGCATGCTGGTTCATGAGCGGACGGTGTGCCTGCTGAATTCCCTGAGCGAAGTCGAGCAGGAGGAATTTTACAGTGAAACACCGGTTCATAAGCGGCGGCAGAGCGACCAATCGCTATGTGACACAAACAATTGTTGTGACTGCAATGACAAATCGTAAAGAAATTGAGCCATATCGATCTCACCGGCAATCGTCTAAATTGATCGAACTATTTCTCGATATTTTCGTGAAAATCGGCAAGAAAGCATGACTTGATTGTGGAGAAATTTGGATGTTTATTTACGATAAATCTCTTCACACGACGGCTCGCGCTCTTGCATTGTCCGTGAAAACGATGCGCAGAATGCAGCAAAAGAACGATGCGGGCGATTTCCCGGTCGGCACCGCTGAGTGGCAAGCCGTAATGGAGGAATTTGGCCGCGACGTCATTACTGCGCTCGCTGAAAGTGCCGCGAACATGGTCGCCGATTGTGATCGGGTCTCGCGAATCGCACAGCAAGAGTAAGCGAACGTGCCCAGTCGTCCGATGAAATATTTCCGCGCTATCTCACGCGTTAGCCTGGCGCCGGGCTGCGATCGTTGTAGCGCGTTCATCCCTGGCGCAGTCCCGGCGGCGACGAAAGCGCCTTTACTGCCGGGCGGGTCAGGATCAATGTGCTTCGGCCGCGCTTTCTGCCGTGGCCGAAACGCGAAGCTTAAGACCGCAACGGTCGATCCCGCTCGCGGCCCGTGATCCGTTGGAAGCTGGCTGTTCACGCGCTGCGCTTCCCGAGTCGCGGCTATCGCATCTCTTCCAATGGACGCTCGAGTGACACGGCATAGGACATTGCGCCGGTCCATCGAGCCGCCAGATTCTCGGCACTGTCGCGCAAACGATTGCGCTGCGCACCGTGACAATGCATTGCCTGGAAGACCCGAATCCGCAGGGCCGCAATACACGACAACCGATAAAAAGGGCTACGTTGTACTATGAAAGGGGAATCAGAATCATGTTCGGCGGAGTTGGCCGATCTCGCCGTGCCGGAGCTTCAATGGATGCGAATGCAGTGGCTGCCGGCCGTCGTTTTAGCGGTAGTCCTAATGATGACGGGCGCTCATGCGCAGGAGCATCAAGCGCTTATATCCGACACCGATTGCACGAGTCCGCCACTGATTCTGATCCCGGCAGCGCTCGGCGGGGCAACTGCAACGCCACTGAAGCCCGTTGATGGCGCGCGCCTGGCATGCAGCGTTTCCGCTGGCGTGCCAAAGCCGCAGGCCGACGCTCCACGTTCGTCATCAGACCGGATGCCGGCCGATGTTCAGCCGCCCCTCACCGGTCCGGTGGCAGCTTCCGGCAACGCAGAGTGGGCATATATGAGCGGCATGCCGCTGGTAGCCTCGGGTCCTGTCTTCACTGGCCTTGCGCCGGAGTCTTCCCGTTCTTCGCCGCCCGAACGAGCCCTGGACGCGGCCGGGCTGACCGGATGCAAAGGTGGCGAGGCGTGCGAAGGCGGAGCCGCTCCAGGCCAGCCGGCCGAATTGGCGCAGCCGCGGCCCAGGCCAGACGTGCGTCCGGTTGCAGGCGCCCGAACCCGTGTGAGCCGCCGCCTGTTGGTGGGGCTAGCCGCGTGGCTGGCGTTATGGCTGATTATCTGCCTGCTCATCCACTGTGCGTGGATGTTCTACAGGCGGCACCTGACACCTGACGCCAGGCTCGTTCGTGCCGCCAAGGCAGGGATAAAGCGGGGAGAGTTCCGTGTGGAATACCAGCCGCTGGTCAGCCTGCGCGAGGGGCGGTGCGTCGGCGTGGATGCGTTGATCCGCTGGGACAATGTCGAGTACGGGCAGTTGGGCCCCCATCATTACATGAGCCGTATCGAGAAGAGGTCGTTTATCGGGCCCGTCACGCGTTTCATTCTTTCCACGGCGGTCCGCGAACTCGGGCCGTTGGTGGCTTCCCGATCCCTGTACATTGGAATCAAGGTTGCCGCGAGGCATGTCGAGAGTCCGACGTTCGTATCGGACGTGATCGGCTCGGCTGAATCGATCCTCCCACGCCTGGTGCTGCATATGCCGGAAGAACACTGCGCCAGACCGACAAAGAGCGTGCTCGATGCAGTCACGGTATTGAGAGCCAGAGGCGTGAGGTTGGCGATGTCAAGCGTAACCAGCGTCGACACATACAGCGCCCTTCACGAAGCATTCCAGTTCGATCTGTTAAAGATCGACCGGGGGATCCTGGCGCTCGATGACCGCGAGCGCCGGCAACGGCTGGAGGCTTTTGTCGATACGGCCCGGGAGCTGGGCTCGATCGTGGTTGCGGAGGGCGTCGAGAGTGCCAGCCACCATAGGGTGGTCAGCCGGTCGGGAGCTGAAATCGGTCAGGGTTTTTTCTACGGCCGCACAATGATTCTGAGCCTTCTCGTGACGTTCCTCAACGCAGGCGGAAACTCGTTGCGTGGGAAAAGAGTCCGCCCGTGGCAATAGCTGCAACCCGGACTCACGTTCGGCGTGTGAACGACGACGGCTGACCTGTACTATCGACCGAGCCTGTCCCGGTCTCACTCGTGCACCATTCCCTCCATAACGCGAGCAGGATGGCAACCACGACCGGCCCGACGAAAAGTCCGATAAACCCGAATGCGCCAATGCCGCCCAGTACGCCGAACAGAATGAGCAGAAACGGCACGCGCACGGCATTGCTGATGACCATAGGCCGGATCAGGTTGTCGACCCAGCTCACCACCAGCGCGCCCCATAAAAGAAGTCCCACGCCGGCGAACATGTTGCCGTTTGCAATAAGTCCGACGCCTACAGGTATCCAGACGAACGGTGTACCGAACGGAATCAACGCCGCCAGCGTTGTGATGATCGTCAGGAGCAGCGGCGCCTTGACACCCGCGGCCCAATAACCCAATCCGGCAAGCGCGCCTTGCACGACTGCAGTGAGGGCGAGTCCATAGACGACCGAGCGCGTGACACCGCCGATCGCACTCAGATAGCCATCGAGCCGATCGCCCAGAACCGGCCGCATCACACCTTGAACCTGCAGGAGCAGGGCGCGTCCGTCGCGATACGCGAAGAACAGCGTCAGGGTGGCGAAACCCAGTTTGACCGCATTGCGCCCAACGCTGCCGACCATTGACGCGAGCTCGCCGACCCAGCGGTCGCCCGACTGCGTAATGTAGGCATGCAGCCTTTGAGGGTCATCCGCGAATTCGCTGACGAGCTGCTGCAGCGAATGTCCTAGCCATGGAATGCGCGCGATGAAATCCGGAACGCGAAGCGGGCCGGACGCGGCGTATTCGGCAACGTTGCGGTAGAGCGCCAGAAACTCGCGAAAGACGGGTGAAATCAGCGACGCAATCGGGATAAATGCAACCACTCCGACCAGCAGTGTCATCAACAGAGCGCTTATCCATGCGCGGCCTCTTATCAGCGCGTGGAGCCGGCAGTACAGCGGCCACGTTACATACGCAATGATTAGCGCCCACGCCACAGGTATCACGAATGGCCAAAGAACGACGTAACCAAGCACCAGGATTGCGGCGAGCAACATGGCCTGAATGACACGCTTGCGGTCCAGCATGATCGGGGTGGGCTTCATTGGTTAGGAAAACTTGCAGTTGCGGATACGCTGGCTAACCGGCGACGGATGATCCACTTTTCTGTTTCCACCAGAACGAAGATCAGCGCGGACACGAGGATGCAAAAACCCAGTTCCGGCGCGCTCAGCGGCGCGGTATCGAGGATGTTGTTGAGCACGGGAACGTAGATCGCGGCGAGCTGCAACACGACAGTCAGTGCAACCGCGGCAGCGAGCGGGCGGTTCGACAGCAAACCCTGGGTGAAGATCGAGGTCTGCCCGGAACGGATCGCGAGCACATGCCCCATCTGGGACAAGGCCAGCACGGTGAAGGTCATGGTGCGCCAGTGTGCGTCGTCGAGTCCCATCGCGAACCATTGGGTGCCCATCGTTACGGCTGCTATCGCGATGCCGATCCGCACGATGTACTGCCATAGTCCATGTGCGAACAGACTGTCGTCGGGCGGCCTTGGCGGGCGTTGCATGATGGTCGGTTCGGCAGGCTCGGCGGCCAGTGCAAGCCCCGGCAAGCCATCGGTCAGCAGGTTGATCCACAGGATCTGGATTGGCAGCAGGGGGATCGGAAGGCCAAAAAGCGGTGCCAGCGCGATGGCGCAGAGTTCCGCCAGATTGCCGGTCAATACGTAACGGATGAATTTGCGAACGTTGTCATAAACCCGTCGGCCTTCACGGACTGCCGCGACTATCGTTGCGAAATTGTCGTCGAGCAGGACCACGCTGGCCGCTTCGCGCGCGACGTCAGTGCCGACTTTGCCCATCGCCACGCCGATGTTTGCCGCCGCAAGGGCAGGTGCATCGTTGACGCCGTCGCCGGTCATCGCCACGTAGTGCCCCGTCGACTGCATTGCCTTTACGATGCGGATCTTCTGCGAGGGATCCACCCTTGCGTAGACGCGGATGCGCTGTGTCGCTTCGAGCAGTGCCTCGTCCGACAGCTTGCCCAGCGTGTACCCGGTCATCACCTGTGCTTCATCGCTGGCAATGCCCACTGACCTGGCAATCGCCAACGCGGTGATCGGGTGGTCTCCCGTAATCATCACCACAGTGATGCCGGCCTGCCTGCACAATGCGACGGCACCCGCGGCCTCCGGGCGAGGTGGATCGAGCATGCCGATAAAGCCGAGTAGCGTCAGGTCGCATTCGAGTTCGTCGGTGTCGGCCGGTGGCTTTTGCGGCCAGCGGCGCATTGCCACGGCAAGCACACGCAGTCCATCCGCCGCCATCGCACCCGCCATCGACGTCAAGGTTGTCGTGTCGAACGGCGTGCCGTCCTGTCCGACAACCGACGTACACCGTTCAATCACGGTTTCAGGCGCGCCCTTGGTATACGCGATAAATGAGTCTTCAGCGCGATGCACGGTGGTCATGCGTTTCCGTACGGAATCAAACGGCATTTCCGTGCAGCGCGGCATCGATCTGTCGAGAGCGGAGCGATCGATGCCGGCGTCCGCGGCGACCTCCCACAGTGCCACTTCAGTGGGATCGCCGGCTAGCTTGCCGGATGCATCGTACGTCGCGTCGTTGCACAGCGAAACGGCCCGCAGCAGCTGCCCGGTAATATCGTCGACGCCCATGTTCGCGGTTTGCAGCCGCTGCGTTCCCGCCGGACATACTTCGACCACGCGCATTGCGTTGAGTGTCAGCGTGCCCGTCTTGTCTGTGCAGATGAAGCTTACGGAGCCAAGCGTTTCCACCGCGGGAAGGCGCCGGACCAGCGCAGCGCGCTGCGCCATGCTGCGCGCACCGAGGGCGAGCATCATCGTGACGACGGCGGGCAATGCTTCTGGAATGGCGGCGACGGCAAGGCTCAGTGCGGTCAGCAACATGAGTATTGGCGGCTCTCCACTCGATACGCCGAACACGAATATCAGCGCGCAGATTGCGAGAATGGCAATGGCGAGTTGCTTGCCGAATCGACTCAGGCGCTGCTGCAGCGGGGTCTGCAATGCGGGAGCCGACTCCAGCAGCGCCGCGATCTTGCCGAGTTCCGTGTTCATCCCCGTTGCGACTGCGACGCCGCGCGCCCGCCCATAGGTCACGACAGTGCCCTTGTAGACCATGTTGGTGCGATCGGCGATGGGGAGCGTCGCATCGCCTGTTAGCGGCTGCGGATGCTTGTCAACGGGGGCGGCCTCGCCCGTCAACGTGGCTTCACTGACCCTTAACTGGGGTGCTTCGATCACTCTCAGGTCGGCTGGAACGGCGCCGCCTGCTTCGAGAAGGACGATATCTCCGGGAACGACTTCGGCGGCGGCAATCGTCAACGGGTGTCCGTCACGGACTACCGACGCGTGAAACGCGGCCAGCCGCTTGAGTTCCGCCATGGCGTGCTCGGCGCGAAAGTCCTGAAAGAAGCCAATCGTTCCGTTCAATACGACGATCGTGACGATCACGAGCGCGTCTTCAAGGTCGCCGACGAGTCCCGACACGATTGCGGCAGCGAGCAGAACGAGGATCATGAAATCCTTGAATTGCTCGATCAGCATCGTGATGATCCGACGCCGTTCCGTTTCGATGATTTCGTTACGTCCGTAGACCGCGCGCCGACGCGCCGCCTCGGCGGTATCGAGTCCCCTTGTCGCGTCGGTGCCGAAGCGTTCAATCGTAGACTCTGCCGTCTCCGCATGCCAGGCGCGCTGCTCAGGTGGTGCGGGATGCTGCATGTCTCGAGGATTCATGCCGTAACCTGTGCGCTGATCGAACGATGCTTTTCCTGGTTTCGACCGCCGGCATTGCAAATCGCAGTGTGCGGCGGTGAGTCTGGAATCAGCATCGTCCTCGTGAGCTTGCGCTGGCTTGACACAGGTCAATCAGGAAGGGAAGGGGCGCGCTGAGCGTGCTTCTGGTGTCAATGTCGAACCATGTGCTACTGCGCGCTGTGAGGCAGAGCCACGCCGTCAGGCGACTGTGGCCGTATGGGGACATCCTCGCCGTACCCACGGTGCTCGTTAGCAAGTACTGCTGGCTGTTTTGCGCCGTTCTGAAAATTCAGGTGCGAGGACAGGGTGTGAGATCAGAGCAATACTGGACATGGGAACCGGCAGCAGTTTGCCGCCGGTTCCCAATAGTGTTCCTTTAATGGTCGATCTGCTGGATGCCCGCCAGTCGCCAGCCTTCGTCGCCATGTGCGCGCCTGACCATGTTCCAGATTTCCTGGAACGGCTGGACGATCTGCGCGTCGTCCTCACGCATCTGGCCGTAAAAGCGCACGCTGACCAGTGTTTCATCTGCGCTGCTTTCCGTGTTCAGCACTTCGGCTTCGAGTTGCGTCACGTCCGTACGGCTCGGCTCGTGGCCCCGGATTTCCAGATCCTGCTTGAGTCTCGCGAACATTTCCGGCGTTGTCAGCTCGAACAGATCGCCTTGTTCATTACGGTCCCACGCGCCTTGAAGACGCATGAACATGGCCTTCGCCGAGACGAGAAATGCAGCCTGATCCGCGAGCTCCGGTGCTTTCACGCTGCTCGCCGCTCCGGTCGCGTCCATCGTTGTGCGCGGCCAGTCGCGGAGATTCGTGTCAGGCCGCGCTTCGCGGACCTGATTGAGAAACGGCGCGCCGTTCGTTTGCTGCCGGTTCGCCGGACCGTGTCCATAAGCCAGATCCGGCCGACGACGGTTGGCGATGAAGCGGAACAGCATCACCCCGGCGACAACCACGAGGCCGATCAGCAACGCATTGGACAGCATTTGCGCCAGCCCTTCGGCCAGACCGAACGACGAGAGCAACGCCGCGATGCCGAGTCCGGCGGCGAGCCCGGCGAGCGGGCCCATCCAACGGCTGGCACCGGAGGCCGCGGGCGTCTGCGCTGTCTGCTGTGCCGGTTGTGCCTGCTGGCTTCGTTGTCCTTGCCCGGCCGGCGACGTCGCTTGCGACTGCCGTCCGATGCTCTGGCTGCCGCCGACGCGCTTCGCTTCGGCGTCGTTCGAGGCCACGGCGCCGAGGGCAAGAAGTCCGGCCAGACCGAGCGCCGCTGTCCCGCGCGTTATCGCGCCGGCAGCACTTCGAAGTCGATTGATGATCTGCGTGTACATATGAAGCCTCTTTCGGTAAGCAAGGGGGACTGCCCGCGTTGCACGATTCCAGTCGCGCAAAAAACATTACGAACAGTAATATTATTGTCTGGTCAGACTTGCTGCTCGCCGCGCCTGCGATCCGCTCTGCGCGGCCTGAAAACCGTTACCGTGGATATAGTGCTCGAGCTGCTGGATGGTCTGTTCGTGCTCGACAATCAGGTTCTGAACCAGGTCGCCGATCGACACCATTCCGATCACCTGTCCTGCGGTGATGACAGGCAGATAGCGGATCCGGTGCTCCGTCATGAGCGCCATGCATTCTTCGGTTGTCTGGTCCGGGCCGATGTAGCGCACGGCCGTCGACATGATGTCGCGCACAGGCGTATGCCGCGAAGAGCGGTCCATCAGGACGATTTTTCGTGCGTAGTCGCGCTCCGTCACGATGCCGGCGATACGTCCCTCATGTGCGACGATCAATGCGCCCACCTGCCGGTGAGCCATGACCGCTATCGCGTCGTACACCGAAGCGGAGGCCTGAGTCGACCACACCCTCTGGGACGTTTTTGAACGAAGGAGTTGCGCAACCGATGCCATATGTCACCTCTGTCAGTGGTCGTTAGCCGCCCGCTGGCGCCTAAGTACGAGGCTTCAATGTAACTGAACACGACGAAGCGTAAAATGCGTATTTTTGCTGCTAATACTTCGGAAAAACCGTAGTGTTGATGGTTTGACGGAGAAAGGGAGAAGGCGTGAACTTCAAGCATCTGCATTACTTCTGGGTCGCGGCGCACGCGGGAGGCATCGTGAAGGCGGGCGAGCAGTTGCACATCTCGCCGCAAACGCTCAGCGGGCAGATCAAACTGCTCGAAGAAGCGCTGGATAAAAAGCTGTTCAGGAAAAACGGACGAACGATCGAGCTCACCGATGCGGGCCGCCTGGCGCTCGATTACGCCGATGAAATATTTTCGCTAGGCTCGGAGCTGGAAAGCGCCGTGCGGCGCGAGAGCGAAGCCGGCGCGCAAACGCGGTTCCGCGTCGGGATCGCGGATTCGGTGCCCAAGGCGATCGCGTACCGGCTACTGGAACCGGCGCTGAGCGGCTCCGTGTCGCTGCGTATGATCTGTCACGAAGGCAAGCTGCATGCGCTGCTCGCGCAACTGGCCGTACACCGGCTCGATCTGATCATCGCGGATGCCCCCATTCCCGCCGACGTCAACATCAAGGCGTTCAATCACCGGCTCGGCCGTTCTACGCTTAGCTGTTTCGGTGCGCAGGCGCTGATTCAAAGCGGGAAAAAACGCTTCCCGCTGTCGCTCGGTCAATTGCCTGTGCTGCTGCCCGGCACGGAATCCGCCGTGCGGCGCAAGCTGGATCACTGGCTCGCGTCGCATGCCATTTCGCCGCGCATCGTCGGTGAGTTCGACGACGGGGCCATGACTATGGCATTCGGCAGAGAAGGCCGCGGCGTGCTGTTTGCCCCGACGGTGCTGGAGAACCAGTTACAGGCAGAGCACGATCTGACGATGGTTGGCCAGATCAATTCCATTGTGGAAGAGTTCTTTGCGATCTCGATCGAGCGCCGAATCAGCCACCCGGCTGTCGCGATGATCATGGACGCCGCACGTAGTGAATTGTTCAACGGATAGATGTGGGCGTTGGCTCGGATCCGCAGCCGTGGGGCGCGATGACGGGAAAGCCCAGTGCCGCGGCGCATGCTAACTGGCGCTTGCCAGCCGCGAAACCGGGGCGGCGATTGTGCTCGCGCCCCGTGCAATGGAAGCGTGTTCGCTTTGCGCTTTATTCGCGGCTGGTTGCCATTTTTAACAGCTGTTATTGGCCGGCCGCCGGCGACACTACGCTCGGAGTCGCCAGCGTGTTGTTGCTCTTGGGCGCGCTGGTGCCGGACGTCGAACTGCTGTTCGTGCCACTCGGCAGGCCCGAGTTCGGCGCCCTGTTGGCGGTGCCGCTGTCCGAGTTGGTAGCGCCTGGCGCACCGTAGCCGCCAGTTGCGCCATTTACCTGGTTCACCTGATTGGCGGGACTAGCCGTGCTGCCTGCCGAACCACTGCCGCTCGAACCTCCGGCGGTTTGCGCATAAGCGCCGCCCGACAGCGTGAGTGCGGCGAGGGCCGCGATTAATGTGCTGGTTGCCTTGCTCATGATCCTTCCCTCCTTGATCTGACTGGAATAGAGACGCAGACGGTCGCCGCCTGCTTGATCACGAGTGCAGCAATGACCGTGCCGCGGGCTCTTAGACGAAACGATGTGCATTGCAGCAAATGGTTTTCATCTGCGCCTGGCAGATGCGCCACGCCGTTCGACTGGCCGCTGCGTGCGCAGTTGCCACCGCACAGATCCTGCTTTCGGAAAGCTGGTCGCGTCCAGCCGACTTGCATGTGTGCCGCAACGGGTTGTCACCCGATCTGCTGAACCCATTGACTCCGCCAGCCCGGCGCTTCAAAGGGATCCGAAAAATACTGGGTCTCGTGAACGACCTTGCCGTTGCGGAACTCCATAATGCTTACCGTGTAAGCAGGTCTCCCGTTATAGCTGATGGAATATTCCGTGATCCAGAGATTTCCTTCTCCTTGAATTCGCCTGACCTCGAATCCTGCTGGCTTGCCTGGATGATGACTCCGCAGCGCCTGCAAATTCATTCGCCCGAGAATGCGTTCACCCGACTGGGGATAGTCACAGATGGCATCATCATCGTAAATATCGTGTTCCGCGTCGAAGTCGCCGGCCGCCGACGCTTGCCAGTGCGCATTCAGGGCCTCACGTATCTTTTCTTCCCGCATGACGTGCCTCCGCATACCGTTTACGTTCGTTTATCGCGTGCGTCATGGAATGAACACCGACGATTTCGGAACTCCACGAAGCATGCGCTCAATGAGCGCTTTTACCGCACCAGGTAGCAGTCTAATCTTCATCGCGGCAGGTAGTTGCCAGCAAGGGGGCGACTTCGCGAATTGCCTACGGTCAGCAACTGAGACGTCAGTCGACCGCGTTGACGTTCGGAAACTTGTTGCGGAACGCCTGCGGCATCGGCACGACTTTTTTCGTCTCGTAGTTGAAGAACACGAAACCGGACTTCGCCATCGCCACAAGCGCGCCATCTGCCGGCCGCGTGATGCGGAAGATGATGTCGCCGCCGTATTTGTTGAAATCCATGATGCCGACTTCGAAGCACAACTGGTCCCGCGCGTAAGCTTCGGCGCGATAGGTCGTGGCGAGATCGGTCACGATGATGCTCGTGTGCGCGTCTTTCATGTCTTCGATACCGGCGTCGAACAGGAAGCGTGCGCGGGCCTCGGAAATCATCGAGATCATCGAATCGTTTGCGAGGTGGTTCGCGCCATTGATGTCGGTGACGCGCACTGTGAGATGCGTCGAATAATAAAACTGGTCCTCGGGAAACTGCAGTTGAATGCGGGCCATGACGTGAAAATTGTGGGTTGGAAGAGGGGGGCGTGCTAGGCGCTGACGTGCGATTCTAGCTGTTCAATGTGCGGGGGGCGGAAAGCCGTCATCGCGATTTCTGAGGGCATCCGTTCTGGTCGTGAAAGGGACCGTACGTGGTGGGCACCGTGCGGTCTGAAACGCGTGGGGCGCATCTTCTGGTTGTCTCATTGGAATCAATTGAATTCTCACAAGTGTCTACATTGGACCGCCCGGCATTCGCATAGAGTGCTCGCTGCGGGGCGGCCAAAGCGAATTCTGCCCTACACGGTATGTCAGGTTATGGCGGCGCGCTGGCTGCCGGTAATCAGCCGCGCGCGAGACATCGCCCAGCAGGTAATTGTAATTACCGGCTCTGGCTTCAGCCCCTCATTCTCGAAACGCTACGGACGTAGCACCTTCGAAGCAAGCCGTCAATGGACGTTAGTGTCCCGCAAGCAACGCTGAAACGTTGTCTTATCATCGATTTCGTTTTGCCTGGCATTTCGATCACATAATCCGGCACACCTCCACGACACCGACATAAGTAGAAAACAATGAACATGCAAGGTCACCCACCACTTTCCCGCACTTTCTTCGGTTTCCTGACTGCCGTCCTGGTCAGTGGTGTGCTCACTGCATGCAGCGGCTCGGTCGATTCGAGCACAGCGAAGCCTGCAACGACTCCACCGGCAACCTACCGCGTCACGGGTACGGTGGCCTATGGCCGCCCGGTTGTCAGTCGGACCGTTCAGGCGGTGGATTCAACAGGTCGACTGTGCGCGCAGGCGACGACGGCGAGCAACGGCTCCTATACGATGGATACGAGCCGTTGCGCAGCGGGCGCGGCCGCCTTCTCGGTCGAGGGATACACCACCCCCTCCGGTGTTTCGCTGATGTCCGTTGCCGTTCCTGTGCAGGGGACGCCCGTGATCAACGGCGTGGTCAACATCGATCCGCTGACCACCCTGATTGCCTACGCCGCCGCCGGGATGGTGACAAGCAATCCGGCTCCGGCTACCGCTGCGCAAGCGCTGGCCTTGCTGCCCAAAGTGACGGGCGCGCAATACCAGCGGGCGCAGTCGGATGTGATGACGGCATCCTTGCTGCTGCTTCTGCAAAACACTTACGGTGTGCCGACGAGCGGATTCTCGGCAGGCGCCACGTCATTCGCTGCCGATGGTCAAGGCATGGATGCCTTCTTCGACGCCTATCCGTTGACGGCACCGACCTCCGCGAGCGTGCAGATTGCGCCGGCCTCAGGCGCGGGGTTATCGGTTCGGGTTTCGTTGCCGACCACCCCGACCACGGGTTCGACGGTAACCTCCAACGTGAGCTTCACGGTGGGCGGTCAGGTCTCCGGGCTATCGGGTGGCCCGCTGACGCTGCTGCTCAACGGAGCCAATGCGCTGGTCGTTCCGGCCAACGGCGCCTTCAGGTTCTCGACGCCGATCGCGAGCGCCTACACGGTCAGCGTGGGCAATCAGCCCGCCGGCCTGACCTGTAGCGTGGGTCAGGGCACCGGCGTGGCCGCCACCGCCAACATAACCAATTTGGTCGTGAGTTGCTCGGCCAACAGTTACACCGTGAGCGCCAACGTCTCTGGTCTGGCGGGCGGAGCGCAGGTGGTGCTCCAGAACAACGGCGTCGACGCCACCACCGTCAGCGGCAACGGCAACGTCACCTTCGCCGGACGAATCGCCTACAACGGCAGCTACAACGTGAGCGTCGCGACGCAGCCCACCGGGCAGACATGTACGGTTTCGAATGGCAGCGCCGGCGGTGTGTCCGCCAACGTCACCAATGTGAGCGTCGTTTGCGCCATCGACACTTACACCGTCAGCGGCAGCGTGACGGGCCTCAGCGGTACGCTCGTGCTGCAGAACAACGGTGCTGACTCGACCACCATCGCCAGCAACGGCAGTTTCGCCTTTGCCACGCCTGTGGCGTACGGCGGGAGCTACAACGTAACGGTCGGCACCCAGCCCACCAATCAGACATGCACGGTCACGAATGGCAGCGCCGGCGGCGTCACGGCTAACGTGAGCAACGTTGCGGTCCAATGCGTGGTAACGAGCCGGCCGGTCTATATGTACGTGCCCGACTACAACAACGGGCAAATCCTGGGCTACACGATCGACACCGTCACAGGGGCGCAGTCGACCATTCCGGGCAGCCCATTTGCAGCCGGCGCGCAGAACCGCTGGATCACCGTGGACGCTAGCGGCACGTATGCTTTCGTTCCGAGTCAGAATACGAACACGCTGTCGGTGTATGGCATCAATCACAGCACGGGCGCATTGACGCAGCTTCCGGGCAGTCCTTATCCGGTTGGCGTCACGCCGAATTCCGTCACCGTGAATCCGGCCGGCACACTGGTCTTTGTCCCCAATGCAAACAGCAATACGGTTTCCGTTTTTAGCATCAACCGTAGTACGGGCGCGCTGACCCCGGTGCCCGGCAGCCCATTTGCAACGGACTCGGTACCGACCAAGGTGGCGATCAATCCGGCCGGCACCTTCGCTTTCGTGGCGGATCAGAACGGAACGACGATTTCCGTGTATAGCATCGACGCAGGCACGGGTGCTTTGACACCGGTGGCCGGCAGCCCGTTTTCCAACGGCGGGAATCAGCCTATGGGCATCACCACCGATCCGTCAGGGACTCACGTGTACGCCACCAATGCGCAAGGCAACGTGACGGGCTTCAGCATCGATCAATCGACGGGAGTCCTGACCGCCATTGCCGGAAGTCCGTTTGCGATGGGCTACGCGTATCAGGATGGCGCATCGATGAACACCGCCTTCAATGCCTCGGGCACGCTCGCCTTCGTGGCGACCGGCCAGGACGGCGCTGTTCTGACCTACAACGTTGACGCCACCTCGGGTGCACTGACGCAGATTACCGGCGACGTTGATACGGTTGGCGGCGGCGGTGCTGTCTTCGTCACGCTCGATCCGACAGGCACGTTGCTGTTCGCGGCAAATTTCATCCACATCACCGTGGGTATCAAGCAGATCAATCAGACCACCGGGGCGTTGACCGATATTCCCGGTAGCCCGTTCGGGGTCGGCGCGCGGCCTTACGATATTGCGATCGTGCAACCTTGACGATGTCGTGCGGGGCGCGTCGATCTCCGGCCCCACGGGGGCGGGCGTGCTGCGACGATGTTCGGCGCGGACCAGGTGCGATTGGAAGACGCTCGATGCCGACTAACATGTCCAGGCGCAACGACCGCGAGCGCGGCCGTCAGGCGTGGCGTGATCTTACCGGAATATGTCATTCACGCCACTAGCTGATCGTGCACAGGACCCGGACAATGCGTTGCATCCCCACACGCAGAAGGAGAGTCGCATGTCCCCGGTCTCAGCCGTCCCACCCGCTGACAGTGCTGCCGCACTTGCTCACTTCAGTAGCTTGTTGTCGTTCGAAACCGATTGCGCCGATGTGCATGCGGCACTCGAAAGCGACGACCCGCACTCCGTCGATTTCGTGCTGCTCGACGTGCGTGGTCCCGCACTTTTCGCACGCGGCCATGTGCGAGGCGCAGTGAACCTCCTGCATGGCAAGATCGTGGCGTCGAAGCTCGCTGGATATCCGCCCGATACGCTCTTCGTCACTTACTGCGCGGGCCCGCATTGCAACGGTGCGACTCGTGCCGCGATCAAACTTGCCGAATTAGGACGCCCTGTCAAGGTAATGATCGGGGGCATTACCGGCTGGCTCGACGAGGGTTTCCAGCTAGCTACCGGCAGCGAAAAAATGATCTGTAACCCGGCCAGGTAAGGCAGCCTGAATCAGCAAATGCGAAACACGGCGCGACGACAGATCACTTTCCGGTCTTTCGCATTTCTCTCACTTGTTATCGCGCATGGACATCAGGAGTCTTTCGCTGTGGCGTTATGCTCCACACGGAGTAGGTGGCGGAATCATCAATCTCCGGTAACATCACGCCATGCACAATCATCTCGTCGTCGCGCTCGCTTACGACCGGCTCTGCACCTTCGAATTCGGCTGTGTGACCGAGCTGTTCGCGCTCGAACGTCCCGAACTCGACGTGGACTGGTATCGCTTTGCGGTCTGCGCAAGCGAGCCGGGCCCGATTCGCGCGGCAGGCGGCGTGACTCTCGCCGCGCCTTACACGCTCAAGTTGCTGGAGCGCGCGGACACGATCGTGATTCCCGGCTGGCGTGATGCCGGCGAAGTGCCACCCAAACCGCTGCTAAAGAAGATTCGCGCGGCTTATGAACGCGGCGCGCGCCTCTGTTCGATCTGCTCCGGTGTGTTTGTGCTCGCGGCCGCGGGGGTGCTCGACGGCAAGACCGTCACGACCCACTGGCGCTATGCCGACACATTGCAGCAGCGCTATCCGCAGTTGCGCGTGCAGCCGGACGCGCTCTATGTCGACGAAGGGCAGATCATCACGTCGGCGGGCTCGGCAGCGGGGCTCGACATGCTGTTGCATCTGGTGAGGCGCGATCACGGCAGCGCGGTCGCGAACCGGGTCGCGCAGCGGCTCGTGGTGCCGCCGCATCGCGAGGGCGGGCAGGCGCAGTTCGTGCCGCGTCCCATGCCGCACGGCGAAAGCGGCCGCCTGTCCAGACTGATGGACTGGGTGCGCGGTCATCCCGCCTTGCCGCACACCTTGCGTTCACTCGCCGAGCGCGCGGCGATGAGTCCACGCACATTGCAGCGGCAGTTTCACGACGCCACCGGCATGGCGCCCTATGAGTGGCTTGTGCGCGAGCGCGTGGCCATTGCGCGCGAGCTGCTCGAAGCGCGGGCGCTGCTGCCTATGGCGCGCGTGGCGGAGCTGGCGGGATTCGGTTCCGAGGAATCGTTGCGTCGGCATTTCCGGCGCATTGCGTTGACGAGTCCGGCTGCGTATCGCAAGAAGTTCGGCGCGCGGGAAACGGCTTAGTATTGCATCGGACCGGGTGAGTGGGTTCGCAGGTTCGGTGTCTTCAGGCCATGATCGCAAACAGGCGCCGGGTCTCTATCCGTACTCATGCTACGACGCTTATCATGCAGCAATCGTGCAGGTTGATTCCTCGTCGCAAAGCGTTTCCCGCCCAATCGCTCCAACAAAAACGCTCGCCATGCAAAATATCCTCGACTACCCGGCACTCGTGTTCATTGTGTCCTTTGTGCTGATGTGGCTGTCGGCGCGTCTCGGCGCGGCGCTCCTGCGGCGCTTCAGAAAAATCGAGGACGAGGCTCGCGAAGACTTCAGCGTGATACAGGCTGCTACGTTGACGCTGCTTGCGCTGATCATCGGTTTCACTTTTTCGATGGCGGTGGGGCGCTACGACCAGCGCAAGAATTACGAGGAAGAAGAGGCCAACGCGATCGGCACCGAATACGTTCGCGCGGACCTGTTGCCGGCCGCCGACGCAGCGGCGGTGCGTGGCCTGCTGAAAGCGTATCTGGACGAGCGCGTGCTGTTCTATACCACGCGCGACGCGCACGAACTGGCGAGGGTCAACGCCGAGACCGAGCGCCTGCAGGGCGCAATGTGGTCTACTGTGAAGCAGGCTGCCGCCGCGCAGCCCACGCCGGTTGTCGCGCTCGCCGTGTCAGGAATGAACGATGTGCTCAATACGCAAGGCTATACCCAGGCCGCGTGGTGGAATCGCATTCCGTATGCGGCCTGGGCGCTCATGACGCTGATTGCAATGGGCGCCAATCTGCTGGTCGGCTACGGCGCGCGCGCACTGAAGGCGGGCGCGGGATTGCTGCTGATCGTACCGCTGGTGGTGTCGCTGTCGTTCACGCTGATTGCGGATATCGACAGTCCGCGCGGCGGCGTGATTCGCGTGAAGCCGCTCAATCTGCATGCGCTCGCGGATTCCATACGCCCGCATTGAACGATGGTTGAGCCGCACCAGGCCGCATATTCAGGGGAAACTCATGCTCGATGTCGCAAAGACCATCGCCGGTTTCAACGCAGGGCGCGATCCCGAGCGGCTGGCGATGAAATACAAGGCCATGCGCACTTCACCGTTCGTGTTTTTGCGCGGCACCTGCCACCTGTTTTACGAACGCCTGCCGAGCAACACGGTGCTCGACGACGCGCCGCCGGTATGGATCTGCGGTGACATGCATCTGGAAAATTTCGGCAGCTACAAGGCCGACAATCGCCTGATCTACTTCGACAACAACGACTTCGACGAAGCGTGCCTCGCGCCGAATCTCTACGAACTGGTGCGTCTGCTGACGAGTGTGCTGGTCGGCGCGAGCGACCTCAAGCTGAGCCGCGCGCAGGCGCTGGCGCTATGCCATACCGCCCTGGAAGCGTATGGCGCCGCGCTCGCGGACGGCAAATCGCGCTGGATCGAGGAAGAAACCGCGACGGGAATGGTGCGCGATCTGTTCGTCGCGCTTGCGAGCCGCACGCGGGTCGCGCATCTGGACCGGCGCACCACGCTCAAAGGCAAGACCCGCACGCTGAAAGTGGACGGCAAGAAAGCGCTGGCGGTCAGCGACACCCAGCGGGCGGCGGTCACGCAATTCATGCAGAAGTTCGCCGCGGCCGAGCCCAATCCCGACTTCTTCCGTATCCTCGACGTCGCACGGCGGATTGCCGGCACGGGGAGTCTCGGCGTGGACCGCTATGTGATTCTCGTCGAGGGTAAAGGCTCGCCGGACGGCAACTATCTGATCGATCTGAAAGAGGCACTGCCTTCGTCCGTCACGCCGCACCTGAGTACGCCGCAGCCCGCCTGGCAGACGGAAGCGCAGCGCGTGGTGGAAATTCAACGGCGTAATCAGGCGGTCTCGCAGGCATTCCTACATGCTGTCGAATTCAATCAGCGATCCTATGTGTTGCGCAGTCTGCAGCCTTCCGAAGACCGCGTGGCGCTGAGCGACTGGGACGGCAAGCTGCCGCGTCTCGAAGAGGTGGTCGACAACATGGCCGAGTTGAGCGCATGGGCGCATCTGCGCAGCGGCGGCCGGCAGAAATCGTCGATCGCCGACGAGTTGATCGCGTTCGGCAATCGCCGCGACTGGCAGTTGCCGTTGGTCGACATCGCAATGCAATGCGAGGCCCAGGTGGCGGCAGACTGGAAAGCGTATTGCGACGCGTACGACAACGGCGAGTTCGACATGACCACCACCTCCACGGGGTCTTGAGCTTCGTCACGCGGGCGCATGACATCGCGCCCGGCGTGCCTCCGGCGCGTTCGCAGCGCCGCCCGCAAGAGGCCCACCATGCGCGGCGCATCGTGATGCCGCGCATGCCAGCATCGCTCCAGACAAACCCTGATTGCTGCGTTGAATCCGCCGCTGCTATCGTTCGCTGGTCGTGTGGAAGCGCTTCCACTTCAGCCTTCAGTCTGGCTGTGCAGGACTTTCGCCGTACCCGGTTCAACCACCCAGGAGAATCCGTGGCAAACGACGCACCCGCTGTATCCGACGCTCCATCTCCCCATTCTCAATCGCTCGCTGATCCTTTCGCGCCGCCCGCGGACTCGTCGTTGTGGCGCAAGAACTTTCTGCTCGGCGCGGCCACGGCTTCGTATCAGATCGAAGGCGCGGTGAACGAAGACGGCCGCCTGCCGTCCATCTGGGACACCTTCTCGGCAATACCCGGCAAGGTGCTGGCCGGCGACACCGGTGCCGTGGCCTGCGATCACTATCATCGCTGGGAAGCGGACGTGGACATGCTGGCCGGGCTTGGCTTCGAAGGCTACCGGCTCTCTATTGCCTGGCCGCGCGTGATGGATACGGCCGGCGTGCCGAACCGCAAAGGGCTCGAGTTCTACAAGCGCCTGCTGGCACGGCTCAAGGAGAAGGGCATCGCGACCTTCGTCACGCTGTATCACTGGGACTTGCCGCAGCATCTGGAAGATCGCGGCGGCTGGCTGAACCGCGATACCGCATACCGTTTCGCCGACTACGCCGACCTCATGAGCCGCGAACTGGCCGGCAGCGTGGACGGTTGGATGACGCTGAACGAACCCTGGTGCTCGGCGTATCTCGGCTACGGCAACGGCCATCACGCGCCTGGGCTTGCCGACGCGCGCTATGCCACGCAGGCCATGCATCATTTGCTGCTGGCGCACGGTCTCGCCATGCCGGTGCTGCGCGCCAACGATCCGGCTTCGCAGAAGGGCGTTGTCGCCAACATTGGACGCGGCACGGCCAACAGCGGGAGCGCCGCCGATCAGCGCGCGGCGCATCTGTTCGAGGTGCAGCACAACGCGTGGATTCTCGATCCGCTGCTGGAAGGCCGCTACCCGCGGGATCTATTCGAACTGTGGCCGGGTACCGAGCCGCTGGTGCTGGACGGCGATATGCAAACCGTTGCCGCGCCGCTGGACTTCCTCGGCATCAACTACTATTTCCGCACCAATGTTGCGAGCGACGGTGCGCATGGTTTCAGGGAAGTGCCGCTCCAAGGCGTGGAGCGCACGCAGATGGGTTGGGAAGTGTATCCGGACGGCTTGCGCGATCTGCTGATCGGCTTCAAGGCCACCTACCGGAATCTGCCGCCGATCTACATCACCGAAAACGGCATGGCATCGGACGACAAGGTGATCGACGGCCGGGTGGATGACATGCAACGCATTTCGTTTCTGAAGCGCCATCTTGCCGCGGTGGATGAAGCGATCAAGGCAGGCGTGGAGATTCGCGGCTATTTTCTGTGGTCGCTGATGGATAACTTCGAGTGGGCGTTCGGGTACGAGCGGCGCTTTGGTGTCGTGCACGTGGATTACGCTACGCAGAAACGCACGGTTAAACGCAGTGCCGAACTGGTGTCGAAATTCCTGAAGGAGCGCAAGGCGCGAAGGGAGTAGCAGAGAAGGAGGGTTGGGATGTCGGGTTGAAACATGGGTGCTGGGCCTGGTGCGACTATCGATATGCTTTGCATGGGATGGGAGACAGAATGAATCGTAGAAAAACGGTCTTGCGAGGCATGGTTGCGGCACTGGCGTTGTATGGCGTCGTCGCGCATGCGGAGCCTTTGAAGGCCAACGTGATTCACTGGTGGACCTCGGGCGGCGAGTCGGCCGCGATTCGCCAGTTTGCCGATGCGTATAACAAGGCCGGCGGCCAGTGGGTCGACAACGCGGTGGCGGGCGCCGATCAGGCGCGCTCCACGGCGATCAACCGGATCGTCGGCGGCGATCCGCCCACGGCCGCGCAGTTCAACACGTCGAGGCAATTTCACGACCTGATCGATCAGGGGCTGCTGAACAACGTCGACGAAGTCGCCGCGAAAGAGAACTGGAACAGCGTGTTCCCGCAGTCGATTATCGACAGCATCAAGGTGAAGGGGCATTACTACGCCGCACCCGTCGATATCCACATGCCCGCCTGGTTTTTCTACTCGAAGCCGGTGTTCCAGAAAGCGGGCATTGCCGCCGAACCGAAGAGCTACGACGAGTTCATCGCCGATCTCGGCAAGCTCAAAGCCGCGGGCGTGATTCCGCTCGCGCTCGGCGGCCAGCCCTGGCAGGAGAAAATCACGTTCGACGCGGTGCTGGCGGACGTGGGCGGTGCTGATCTGTATCTGAAGGTGTATCGCGATCACGACATGAATGCGGTGAAGTCGGATGCGTTCAGGAAAGTGCTGGCGTCGTTCAAGCGTCTGCACGATTTCGTGGATGCAGGCTCGCCTGGCCGCAACTGGAACGACGCCACCGCGCTCGTGATCTCCGGTAAAGCGGGCGTGCAGATCATGGGCGACTGGGCCAAGGGCGAATTCTCGGCGGCCAGCCAGAGCGCGGGTAAAGACTTCGGCTGCTTCCCGGGTTTTGGCGCGCATTCGCCGTATCTGGTCGCGGGCGACGTGTTCGTGTTCCCGAAAACGGACAACCCCACTACGATCAAGGCGCAGAATCTGCTTGCCACGGTAATGACCTCGCCGGCCGCGCAAGTCGCATTCAGCGCGAAGAAAGGCTCGATTCCGATTCGTCCCGACGTGGACGCCAGCAGTCTCGACATCTGCGCGAAGGAGGGTATTGCGATCATGAAAGACAAGTCGCGTCAGTTGCCGAATCCGGAGATGCTGCTTTCGCCTGACACGCAGGGCGCGTTGATCGACGTCATCACCAACTTCTGGAACAGGAACCAGTCGGTCGACGACGCGCAGAAGGCGTTTGCCAGTGCGTTGAAGAGCTAGGTGCGCCCCATGCACGCGCTCAAGCTGCCGGCCGCCGGATCGAAGGCAACGAGAGCAAGGCTGAAGAAGCCGCTCAAAAAGCGCTTTCCTTTCGCGGTGTGGCTGGCGCTGCTGCCGATGGTCCTGACAGTCGTGTTCGCCTATCTCGGCACGATGCTGTGGACCGCGCGCGTGTCGCTCAGCAATTCGCGCACCTTTCCTTCGGGCGACTTCGCGGGCTTCACGCAATACGCGCGGCTTTTCAATAACGCCCGGTGGCTGCTGTCGCTGCAGAACATCGTGATCTACGGCGTGTGCTTCATCGTGGCGTGCATGGTGATCGGTCTGCTGCTGGCGATTTTCATCGACCAGCGGGTGGTCGCGGAAGGCGCATTGCGCACGGTGTTTCTCTATCCGTACGCCATGTCGTTCGTGGCAACCGGGCTCGTGTGGCAGTGGATCCTGAACCCGGAACTGGGCGCGCAGGCCGTGCTGCGCAAGCTCGGGTTTGCGCATGCGCGCTTCGACTGGATCGTCGATCAGGACTGGGTGATCTATACGATCGTGATTGCAACCGTATGGCAGGCCTCGGGTCTGGTAATGGCGTTATTGCTCGCGGGCCTGCGCGGCATCGACGACGAACTGTGGAAGGCCGCGCGTATCGACGGCATTCCGCGCTGGCGGGTCTACGTGAGCATCGTCGTGCCGATGCTCGGACCGTCCATCTCCACCGCTTTCGTGCTGCTGTTCGTGATGGTGGTGAAGCTCTACGACGCCGTGGTCGCGATGACGCAAGGCGGCCCCGGCACGGCGAGCGAAGTGCCCGCGAAGTTCATCATGGACTATCTGTTCGGCCGCGCCAATATCGGGCTCGCGTCGGCGGCGTCGATCGTGTTGCTGGCCACCGTGCTGGCGATTCTCGCGCCGTTCTTCTATGCCCGCAGCCGCGCGGCGACTCGCCGGGAGGTGTGATGAACACATTCAGTTCGCCGCTGAAAGGCGGCACACCTGGCCGCGCACACCAGCGCCGCCGCCGCGCGGCGTTCACGCCGGCGCGTCTCGGCGTCTACGCATTTCTGCTGACGGCGGCGCTGTTTTTCCTGTTGCCGCTGTATGTGATGCTCGTGACCTCGGTCAAACCGATGAGCGAGATCCGTCTGGGCAATCTGCTGGCATTCCCCACGCATTTCACGCTCGGCGCGTGGAGCGCCGCGTGGCAGTCAGCCTGCACCGGGCTCGATTGCAACGGCATTCAGGTCGGTTTCTGGAACTCGGTGCGCATTGTCGTGCCGAGCACGGTCCTGTCGATCGTGCTCGGCGCGGTGAACGGCTATGCGCTGTCGTTCTGGCGGCCACGCGGCGCCGGCCTGCTGTTCGGCGTGCTGCTGATGGGCGCGTTCATCCCCGTGCAGGTGATGGTCTATCCGCTCGTGCGCGTGCTGGCGAGCGTGCATCTGTTCAGTTCGTTGCCGGGTATCGTGGTGATCCACACCATCTTCGGCATGCCGGTCATGACGCTGCTGTTCCGCAACTACTACGTGTCGATTCCGCAGGAACTGTTCAACGCGGCGCGCATCGACGGCGGCGGCTTCTGGCGTATCTTTCTGCAACTGATGCTGCCCATGTCCACACCGATCATCGTGGTGGCGGTCATCATGCAGGTGACGGGCATCTGGAACGACTTCATTCTCGGCCTCGTGTTCGCCGGCACCAGGAACCTGCCGATGACAGTGCAGCTGAACAACATCATCAACACGACGACCGGCGAACGCCTCTATAACGTCAACATGGCGGCGACCATTCTGACTTCGATGGTGCCGCTCGCGGTCTACTTCGTTTCGGGCCGCTGGTTCGTGCGCGGCATTGCATCCGGCGCCGTCAAGGGATAAGGCAATGGCAAACGTGGCTAATCCGGCAAACGCGATGGCAACTCCGGTCGCAAACACGGCAGACATGGCGAACGCGGCAGACGCGGTGAGCAGTCCCGAGGTGACGCACGCAGCGGCCCTCACGAATCCGGCCAACGTCGCCGTGCGCAATCTGACCATCCGGCTGGGCGCGAACACGGTGATCGACAACCTCGATCTCGACGTGCGGGCAGGTGAATTCGTCGTGCTGCTCGGCCCCTCGGGCTGCGGCAAATCCACCTTGCTGCACAGCATTGCCGGATTGATCGACGTAACCGGCGGCAGCATCGAGATCGCCGGCGAAGACATGACCTGGGCCGACCCGAAAGACCGCCGCATTGCGCTGGTGTTCCAGTCCTATGCGCTCTATCCGACCATGAGCGTGGAGCGCAATCTGTCGTTCGCGTTGCGCATCAACGGCACACCGAAAGCGGAGATTGCGCGGCGTGTGGCGCGGGCCTCCGAAATGTTGCAACTCGGGCCGCTGCTCAAGCGCAAACCGGCGCAACTTTCGGGTGGTCAACGGCAGCGCGTGGCGATCGGCCGGGCGATCGTGCGTGAAGCCGATGTGTTCCTGTTCGACGAACCGCTGTCGAACCTCGACGCCAAATTGCGCACCGAGCTGCGCCGCGAACTCAAGCAACTGCATCAACGTCTGGGCGCGACGATGATTTACGTCACACACGATCAGGTCGAGGCAATGACGCTCGCCACCCGCATGGCGGTGATGCGCGGCGGCGTGATCCAGCAGTTCGGCACGCCCGCCGAAGTCTACGCGCGCCCCGACAACCTGTTCGTCGCGACTTTTCTGGGCACGCCCGCGATGAACCTGCTCAAGGGCACGCTCGAAGCGCGCGACGGCGCGCTGCATTTCTGCACCGGACATTGGCGGCTCGACGTGTCGGATTACCCGTTCAGGACCACGCCGGCCAATGCATCGCCGTGCGTGCTCGGCGTGCGTGCCGAAGACGTGCGGGTGGGCGAGGGCGCGAGCGAGCGTGCAAAAGTTTCGCTGGTGGAGCCAATGGGCAACCACCGCGTTATCTGGCTCGACTATCATGGAGAGCAGGTCGCGTCGATCGACCAGACGAAAACGCCGTTGGCGGTGGAAGATACCGTGGCGTTCTCATTCGATAGCACACATGTCTCCCTGTTCGACGAAGCGAACGGCCAGCGTTTGTAGCGCCGCCACGCGGCGTCGCTCACAATACAACATGCCAGACGGAGAACCGCGTGGCAACACTCAAGGATGTCGCGGCACTGGCCGGCGTGGGCATGTCGACTGCCTCGCGCGCCATTTCCGGCAAGGGACCCGTCTCAGCGGATGCGGCCGCCCGCGTGAAAGCGGCCGTCGAGCAGTTGAACTTCCGGCCGTCTTCCATCGGCCGGGCAATGGCGACGCAGTCGCTCGGCATGGTCGGCATTTTCGTGCCGACGTTCTTCGGCTCCTACTACGGCACGATTCTCAAGCAGACCGACACCGAACTGCGCGCGGTGCGCCGTCATGTGGTGGTGGCGACCGGTTGCGGAGAAGTGTCGCCGCGCGAACAGGCTATCGAGGCGGTGCGCTTTCTGATCGGCCGCGATTGCGACGGCGTGGTGGTGATCAGCCACGATCTGCATGACGAGGATCTGATCATGCTGCACCGTATGCACCCGAAAATGGTGTTCCTGAACCGCGCGTTCGATCAGTTGCCGGAGGCGTCGTTCTGCGCCGACCATCACCGTGGCGGCGAACTGGCGGCGCGCACGCTGCTCGATCACGGCCACCGCGAGATCGCGGTGATTTCCGGCCCATTCACCGCATCGGACAACCAGACGCGTCTGCAAGGCTTCTTTGCCGAACTCGCCCGCGAGGGCATTGCGCGCGGCGAGGTCACGCTGATCGAATCGGACTTCTCGCCGGAAGGCGGCTATGCCGCCGCACAGAAACTGCTCGATACGAAACGCCGCTTCACCGGCGTGTTCTGCGCGAACGATACGATGGCCGTGAGCGCGCTGGCGCGTTTTCACCAGGCGGGCATTGCGATTCCCGACGAGGTGTCGGTGATCGGTTACGACGACGATTACTCCGCTGCGTACGCCGCGCCCGGACTCACGTCGGTGCATATTCCCACCGCCGAGCTGACGCAGAACGCCGTGCGCTGGCTGCTCAACCAGTGCTACCGGACCACGTGGGAGATTTTCCGCGAGTTTCCGGTCAGCGTGACGATGCGCGAGTCGGTGGGGCCGGCGCCGGGCGTGGCGGCGACCGCGATCGAAGCGGCACGTTTGAGTCCCACGCCTTAGCGGGATCTGGCGAGATGGCTTGAACCTTGAACCCCACGCCCTGGCGGGATGTCACGCGGTGGGCAAACCGCTGCGCGCGGTTGCCGTTGCCGTTGCTGTTGCCCTTGCCCTCGCCGCGAGCGGCAACGGCTCAGGTGCCGCTGTGCAGCGACTGCTCGTAGCGCAGGCGCGCTTCTTCGTCGAGTCGCGTGTCTTCCAGTTCCTGGAGCACGGCTTCGAGATCGATGGGGGTGGTGTCCGCTTCCACGTGGCCGGTCAACACGGCGTCGACATGCAACGCGCCCGCTTCGTAGAGCGCCCAGATTTCCTTGCCGTAGCGGGTGTCAAGCAGCTCCGGTGCGAAACGGCCGAAATACGTGGCGAGGTTGTTGACGTCGCGCTCGAGCATGGCGGGCGCTTCGAGATTGCCTGCGGCGTTCACCGCTTGCGGCAGGTCGATGATGACCGGGCCGTCGGCGGCAAGCAGAATGTTGTACTCGGACAGGTCGCCGTGAATCATGCCGGCGCACAGCATGCGCACCACCTGGTTCAACAGCAGCGCATGCAATTCGAGCGCGCGTGCCTCGGTCATTTCGACGTCGTTCAGACGCGGCGCGACGTCGCCCTGAGCGTCGGTCACCAGTTCCATCAGCAACACGCCGTCGGTGCAGATGAAAGGCTGCGGCACACGGACGCCCGCGTTGGCGAGCTGGAACAGGGCGTCGACCTCGGCGTTCTGCCAGGCCTGTTCCTGCACTTCGCGGCCGTAGCGGCTGCCTTTTTCCATGGCGCGCTGCTGGCGGCTGTTCTTGACCTTGCGGCCTTCGCGATAGGACGCGGCCTGGCGAAAGCTGCGCTGTTTGGCGTCCTTGTAGACTTTCGCGCAGCGTGTGGCTTCGCCGCTGCGCACCACGTAGACGGTGGCTTCCTTGCCGCTCATCAACTGGGAGATGACTTCGTCGATCAGGCCTTCTTCGACCAGCGGGAGCAGACGTTTCGGCGTTTTCATGCGACCGCCGAACGGCGATGGGCAACGCGGCAGCGACAAGCGGCCGGCTGCGAGGGCGGGTGGTGCGGGATTCGGGTCATGCCGGATTATACGGGGAGAGCGCGGCAAGCATGGAAAACAGCCCCTGCGTGGGGCGCAACTGCACCCGCATAACCTCTGAATGACTGCAATGCGTGCTCGCGCGAGTAGAAGCGTCCGTCTAATTGCGCGGCGGCGCTACGCAAGGTCGGCATGCAATTGGCTGGAGGCACAGGGCTCGCAAGCGTTTGCGTAGTGGAGCGCGTAGTGGAACATACGGTTCCTTGCGCTTTATGCTGCATTTCCTGCTGGGATTTCGCGCTATAGGACCACTGCCGCCCGCCAGATTGTTGTAGTTGTCGACACACTGATTTGCCGTTTTCCCTCATTCAATTCGCATGCCGATCGCTTAAACTTGCTGGTAACAATATGTTACGGGGTGCGAGATGCTGGCCATGTTCTTCATTGCCTGCCCGATCTGCATCGCCGCGTTGATTGGTTTCGCGCGGCACGTCGATCCGGTGACGGGACAATTCAAGCGTTGAATCCGCCAGTCGGATGTTTTCCGCAGCGCCGCCCGCCGTGCGCTGCGGTGTGCTGTTTTCCCGATCCGTTCTGGCTATAAGTCTTGCCTTTGAGTGCCGAGTCGCGGCACGATGCGCGATAACCTGAGATTAGGGCAGTATCGCGTATGCGAGATTTTCTGACGAGTATCACGGCGCGCGCGGGCGTGCTGAAGGGCATCCTTCCTCTGAACCGTGCAGCGGCGGCGCGCGATGCGCTGGCCGGCGTGCAGCTTGCGTCGATGGACATTCCGCAAGTGCTGGGCTACGCGCGCATTGCCGGCATGCCGGCCGTGACGGGCCTGTACACCGTCTTTCTGCCGCTGATCGCGTTTGCATTCTTCGGTGCGTCGCGGCACCTCGTCGTGGCCGCCGATTCCGCGACCGCCACCATTTTCGCGAGCCGGCTTTCCACGATGGCGCCGGCGTCCAGCGCCGAATATGCGGCGCTCGCCGCAACGGTGGCGTTGCTGACCGGCGTGTTGCTGTTCATCGCACGGATTTTCAAACTGGGTTTTCTGGCCGACTTCCTGTCGCGTACCGTGCTGGTGGGTTTTCTCGCCGGGGTTGGCGTGCAGGTGGGCATCAGCATGCTGGGCGACATGTCCGGCGTGCCCGGCCGCGCCTCGCGCAGCATCGATCAACTCATGCTGGTGGTGCGCGAAACGGCGCAGATACATTGGCCGACGCTCGCCATTTCACTGCTGGTGGTCGGCACCACGCTCGCTTTCAAACGCATCAGGCCGCGCCTGCCCGTGCCGTTGATCGCGGTGGTGGCGGGTATCGCCGCGAGTGATCTCTATCATTTCTCGGCCCACGGCATTGCCGTGCTCGGCCCGGTGGCGGGCGGATTGCCGCCGCTGCGCATGCCGCAGGTGACGTGGCAGCAGGTGCTCGATCTGCTGCCCGTCGCGGCTTCGTGCTTCGTGATGATCGTCGCGCAAAGCGCCGCTGCGAGTCGCGTGTTCGCCGAGCGTTATCACGAATCGGTCGACACCAATGCCGATCTGCTGGGTATCGCCGTGGCCAATGCGGCGGCCGCGTTTTCAGGCGCGTTCGTGGTGAACGGCAGCCCGACGCAAACCGCGATGGGGGATATCGCCGGCACGCGCAGCCAGTTCGCGCAACTGGTGTTCGCGGCGGTGGCGGTCGCGGTGCTGCTGTTCTTCAGCCGATTCCTGCAGTATCTGCCGCACTGCATTCTCGCCAGCATCGTATTTACGATCGCCATTGGCCTGATCAATCTGAGGACCTTGTTTGCGATTCGCCGCGAAAGCCCCGGCGAATTCGCGCTGGCCGTGTTCACCGCGGCGGCGGTGGTGCTGATCGGCGTGGAGCACGGCATCCTGGTGGCGGTGGCGCTATCGCTGCTGCGTCACGTGCGGCACAGCTACCGTCCGCACACCATGATTCTCGTTCCCGGCGACAACGGTGTGTGGGTGCCGGAGCCCGCCGTGCCCGGCATGCAGACCCGGCCGGGACTGATCGTCTATCGCTTCGGCGCCGATCTGTTTTACGCGAACGACCACTTTTTCGTCGACGACGCCCGCCGCCTGATCGACCAGGCGCCCAGCAAGGTGCGCTGTTTCGTGATCGACGCGAGCGCGATCACCGATATCGACTATTCGGCGGCACGCTCGGTGGGCGAGTTGTGCGCGACGTTGAAGCACGCCGGCATCGAGGTGTTCTTCGCACGCGTGAACCAGTATTTGCGCTCGGATATGGACCGGCACGGCATCACACCGATCATCGACGCGAGTTGTATTTTCAACACCTTGCACGAGGCGCTGCGCGCGGCCGGCGTGGTGAGTCCGACCGGCACCTGACGAGGCCGCGCTAGCGCAAGCGAACGCACGCATTGCGCGGACCTGTGGCGCGTTTTAGCGTTGCGGTTCTTCGTGAGCGAAGAAATAACCGATAAAGAAGCACGCACCCGCGACGGCGGCGCCCAGCGCGGCCACCGTATAAGCGAGCGCCGTGCCGTGCCAGAGCCCGTCGAACCACTGGTGCAACTGCGCCATCAGCACCGCCGCATTACCGCCGATGCGCTGCAATTCGATCTGATAGCGCGGATCGGCCACACTGTACAGGGAGACCGCGCTATCCGGCGGCGGCGCCATCGCATAGATGATCACCGCCGCGATCACGCCGGCCACGAGCGCCACCACGCCCGCCAGATAGAACCGCTTCTGCCGGGGCGAGTGCTGTGCTGCCGGGTTCACTTCATTGCCACCGCTCATCGTGTTCGCTTATCCGCTTCAGTCGTCACGGCGACAGTATCGCAGAGCGGGCGCGCTTCGAAGCGCGCTCAGCTTTTCGAAGTCAGCATCTTGATGCCGGCAATTCCGAACATGAGCGCGAGCGAGCCGTCGAGCCAGCGCCGGATCGCCACATAGACGCGCCGTGCGGAAGCGGTCGAAAACAGCACCGCATAGCCGCTGAACACCGAGACGCCGATGCACATGCAGCCGAGCACCACCGGCGCGGTGTGCGAAGTGCCGCCTGCCGGCGACATGGCTAGCGACACGATCGACAACCAGACCAGAATCGCTTTCGGATTGGTGAGATGCAGCAGCAGACCGCGCAGATACAGGCGCTCGAGCGGTTCATCCTGCCGCGCGCTGCCGGCGCGCAGCGGCTCGGCACGAAAGGCGGAACGCGCGGATTTGAAACCGAGCCACAGCAGATACAGCCCGCCTGCGACCTTGATTGCCACCAGGCATTCCGAGTAAGTGGCGAGCATCGCGGACAACCCCAGCGACGCCAGCAGCGCCCAGAAGAACGAACCCGACACCACGCCGAGCGCGAAGGTCAACGCGGATCGGCGACCCGCGCTCATGGCGAGCGACATGATGGCAAGATTGCTTGGACCAGGGCTCGCCGTACCGACGAAATACGCACTGTAGGCGATCAGGACATCGGCGGTGAGGAAGGGGCTGGCGATCATGGGCTGAACCTCGGCGGCGGGCAAACTGTGCGGCGCGTGCCGCGCGCACGGACGGGGAGCGGAAAGTGTCATGCGAACGACGATTCTGCCCGCGGCCGGACGGGCCTCACAGATACAGTTGCCCGTTCCCGCGACAGCACAATCATGCGCGCGCCGCGGTTCACACACCCGCCGCCGTGCCGATGCAATCGGCGAGCACGCCCGCCACCGCCTGCCGGCTATGCCGCGGACGCTGCACGAGCCCGATCTCCCGCTGAAAAGTCGCCTCGCCGAGTTCGAGCGCGGCGACGCCGGCGGGCCACTTGCCGAGCCCCGCGCTATCCGGAATCAGCGCCACGCCGATGCCGCGCGCGACCAGTTGCACGATGCCCTGCAATTCGTCCAGTTCGATCACGTCGTGCACGTTCAGCCGCGAGCGCCGCAGAAAACGGTCGACCAGCCTGCCGCCGAACGAGGTACGGTCGTAGCGGATAAACGGCTCGCTGCGCAGCAGTTCGCGCCATGACCGCGCGTTGCCCTTGCCGCGCACGAGCGCTTTGGGCACGAGCAGCACGAACGGTTCGGTGACGAGCGTGCGCCATTCGAGTTCGGACGGCAGCGCGAAGGGCGGCTTGATGATGACGGCCAGATCCAGTTCGCCGGAATCCACTTGCCCCAGCAAGCCCAGCGACACGCCGGGCACGACGCGAATTCGCCAGCCGGGGCGGTCGTCGCGAAAGCGCGCCAGCGCATCGGCGAGAAACGACACCTGCGCGGACGCAATGGCGCCGACCCGCAGCATGCCGCTTTCCGCCGCGACCGCGCCGCGTTCGGAGAGCCGGGCGTATAGCGTCATCATTTCTTCGGCGAGCGCGAGCGTTTCGCGGCCGGCGTCGTTGAGCGTGGCTGAGCGGCCGGTACGGTCGAACAGCGCAAAGCCGAGTTCTTCTTCGAGCCGTTGCATCTGCGCGCTCACGGCGGATTGCGTGAGGCCGATACGCGCCCCGGCACCGGAAAACGTGCCGTACTGGCTCACAGCAATGAAAGTCTTGAGTTCGCTCAGCATGATCGATTGATCGATTTTGGTGTTGGTCAGATAAAATATATATCGTTTTTCACCAATTTTAGTCATGGTTAAACTTGGCCTCACGCGTGTGGCCCGGAGTGCCTGCGCGTTCAACCTACCTAATTCCAATCAGCGAGTTTCCCATCATGAGCGTTGCCGATACCGTCTTGCCGCCGTTCCATCTGGCATTTCCTGTTCATAGCCTTGCCGCCGCGCGCGAGTTCTACGGCGAACTGCTGGGCTGTCCGGAAGGGCGCAGTTCGGACGCGTGGGTCGATTTCAATTTCTACGGCCACCAGATCGTCGCCCATCTCGCGCCCGAAGAAGCCGGCCACCGTCAAACCAGCAAGGTCGACGGCGACGCCGTGCCGGTCCGTCATTTCGGCGCGGTGCTTTCCATGCCGCAATGGCAGGCCGCCGCCGACAAGCTGCAGAAAGCGGGCATCGATTTCATCATCGAGCCGCATGTGCGTTTCAAGGGCGAAGTCGGCGAGCAGGCCACCATGTTCTTCCTGGATCCGTCGGGCAATGCGCTGGAATTCAAGGCGTTTGCGGATATGTCGTCGCTATTTGCCAGGTGACGCCGGCCGCTCGCCGTCGCGCCGGAATAAAACACCGGAACCGCCGCTGCCGAACGTGTCAGCAATATGGCAATTACGCGGTGATCGACTAAGCTTTTGACAGGCGCGAAGTATTTGCTTTGCGCAAATCAATCTGTGCGAGGTTCCGCGCTGCCTTCGCGGGACATCGCATCGAGGCAGCGCCTCAACCTCGGCTATCTTCCGCCATCAAACGTTTGCTTTTCGGCAAACAGCGGCGCAATTCAGACGCCCACTTTCCTTACATTAGCCTTCCTGACAATTCCGCCATTTTCGCGCCATGCAGACGTTGGTGCTATCGATCTAGCATAGGCGCTGATTCACCCATCCCTTACCTGCATTCTCTCGGGCACGTTTCATGTGGATCGTCAACGTTGCGCTTAAACGGCCATACACGTTCATCGTGATGGCCATTCTGATTTTGCTGGCGACGCCATTCGTACTGTTGACCACGCCGGTCGACGTGCTGCCGGAAATCAACATTCCGGTGGTCAGTATCATCTGGACCTATACCGGCCTGTCCGCTCAGGACATGGCCAACCGCATCACGTCGGTGAACGAGCGCAGTCTGACCACCACGGTCAACGACATCGAGCACATCGAATCACAATCGCTCGCGGGCATTACGATCCTGAAGGTGTTTTTGCAGCCGACGGCGAACATCCAGAGCGCCATTGCGCAAACGGTGGCCGTCGAACAGGCGCAGCTCAAACAGATGCCGCCCGGTGCCACGCCGCCCTTGGTGATCAGCTATTCTGCCTCCAGCATTCCGGTGATCCAGCTCGGTCTGTCGAGTCCGAAGCTCTCCGAGCAGGCACTCAACGACACGGCGCTGAACTTTCTGCGCCCGCAACTCGTGACGATTCCGGGCGCGGCCGTGCCATACCCTTACGGCGGCAAATCGCGGCTGATCTCCGTCGATCTGGACACGCGCGCGCTGCTCGCAAAAGGCCTGACGCCATCCGACGTGGTGAGCGCGTTCAACGCGCAAAACCTGATCTTGCCGACCGGCACGGCGAAGATCGGGCCGAAGGAATACACGATCAACATGAACGGCTCGCCCGCCACGGTGGAAGGGCTCAACGATATTCCGGTCCGCACGCTCAACGGCGCCACGACGTATCTGCGCGAAGTCGCGCACGTGCGCGACGGTTATTCGCCGCAGACCAATATCGTGCGGCAGGACGGCCACCGCGGCGTGCTGATGTCGGTGCTCAAGAACGGCAGCGCATCGACGCTCTCGATCGTCAATTCGCTGCGCGGCCTGCTGCCGGGCGCGCAAGCGGCGCTGCCGCCGGACCTGAAGATCACGCCGCTATTCGATCAGTCGGTGTTCGTGAAAGCGGCGGTGCAGGGCGTGGTGCGCGAGGCGCTGGTGGCCGCCGCGCTGACCGCCGCGATGATTCTGCTGTTTCTCGGCAACTGGCGCAGCACCTGCATCATCGCGATCTCGATTCCGTTGTCGATCCTGTCGTCGCTAATCGCGCTGCACGCGCTCGGGCAGACGATCAACATCATGACGCTCGGCGGTCTCGCCCTCGCGGTCGGGATTCTGGTGGACGATGCCACGGTCACGATCGAGAACATCGAACGGCATCTGCACATGGGCACGAATCTGCACGATGCGATTCTCGACGGCGCGGGCGAAATCGCGATTCCCGCGCTGGTGTCCACCCTCTGTATCTGTATCGTGTTCGTGCCGATGTTCTTCCTGACCGGCGTGGCGCGCTATCTGTTCGTGCCGCTTGCCGAAGCGGTGGTGTTCGCGATGCTGGCTTCGTACGTTCTGTCGCGCACGCTGGTGCCGACCCTCGCGATGCTGCTGATGGGACACGCCCACAAGCCGAAGCCGGGCGCGAAGCCGAATCTGTTCATGCGCCTCTATCACCGTTTCGATCGCGGGTTCGAGAACATGCGCGCCGCCTACATCATGATTCTCAGCAGCGTGCTGGTGCGCCGCGGCATGTTCGGCAGCGTGTTCCTCGGCTTCTGCGTGGTGTCGATGGGCCTGATTTTCGTGCTCGGCGAAGACTTCTTTCCGAGCGTGGATGCCGGCGACATTCGCCTGCACATGCGCGCGCCTACCGGCACCCGTATCGAGGAAACCGCGCGTCTGGCCGACCAAGTCGAAAACGTGATCCGCGAGGTCGTGCCCGCGAACGAGCTCGTCACGATTCTCGACAACCTAGGTTTGCCTTATAGCGGCATCAACCTCTCGTATAGCAATGCGGGCACGATCGGTACGCTCGACGGCGAGATTCAGGTGGCGCTCAAAGAAGACCACAAGCCGTCGCAGATCTACATGGACAAACTGCGCGCCATCTTGCCGCAGCGGTTTCCGGGCGTCGAGTTCTTCTTTCAGCCGGCCGACATCGTCACGCAGATTCTCAACTTCGGCTTGCCCGCCGCCGTGGACGTGCAGATTTCCGGGGCGAATCAGGAGGGCAACTTCGACATCGCGCGCAAACTGCTGAAACAGGTGCGCCAGATTCCCGGCACGGTGGATACGCACATCCAGCAGAAACTGGACGAACCGGCGATCAATCTGCAGATGGATCGCACGCGTTTGCAGCAACTCAATCTGAGCGCGAGCAACGTGGCGCAAAACGTGCTCATTTCGTTGTCGGGCAGTTCGCAGACGTCGCCGGGCTTCTGGTTCAACAACAGGAACGGCGTGGAATACAGCGTGGCCGTGCAGACGCCGCAATATCAGGTGTCGTCGATCGATGAACTGTTGCGCACGCCGGTATCGGGTTCGGCCAACGGGCCGACGCAACTGCTCGGCAACCTCGTGCGGGTCTCGCCGCAAACCCAGTTCGCGGAAGTCACGCACTACAACATCAGGCCGGTGATCGACCTGTACGTGAGCGTCGAGAAGCGCGACCTGGGCAGCGTGGCGAACCAGGTCGACAAGCTCGTGGACAACATGCGCGCGTCGCTGCCGCGCGGCAGCCAGATCACCGTGCGCGGCCAGGTGCAGACCATGCGCAGCTCGTTCTTCGGTCTGGGAGTCGGCGTGGCGATGGCGATCGTGCTGGTGTACCTGTTGATCGTGGTGAATTTCCAGTCGTGGGTCGATCCGCTGATTATCGTCAGCGCGTTGCCCGCGGCACTCGCGGGCATTGTGTGGATGCTGTTCCTGACCGGCACGCATCTGAGCGTGCCGGCCTTGACCGGCGCGATCATGACGATGGGCGTGGCTACCGCCAACAGTATTCTGATGGTAGCGTTCGCGCGCCAGCGGCTTTCCGCCGGCGCACCGCCGTTGACCGCCGCGCTCGAAGCCGGTGCAAGCCGGATCAGGCCGGTGCTGATGACCGCCTTCGCGATGATCATCGGCATGATTCCGATGGCGCTCGGTCTCGGCGAAGGCGCCGAGCAGAATGCGCCGCTCGGCCGCGCGGTGATCGGCGGATTGCTGTTTGCCACGGTGTCCACGCTGTTTTTCGTGCCCCTCGTGTTCGCGGCGATTCATACCCGCCTCGCACGCCGCCACCGCGGCGATGGTGACGGCGGTGACGATGGCGGCGCGAATCACACGGGTTCCGACGGCAACGGCCACGACGGCCCCGCGCCGGACCACGGCGGCGCCCCCAGGCCCGCGTAAAGTTAATTGACGGCTGACCGAGATAGCTGACTGAGATGACCGAAAAAACTCACGCATCGCTAGCGATTCCCTCGCGAGAGACCGAAGGCGGCCACGCCTTGCCGCCGCGCCATCGCGAATGGAAGCGCGCCAAAATTGCCGTCTGGATCGTGCTGGCGCTGCTCGCCGTCGGCGCGTTGCGCACGGTGATCGCGAACGTAATGCAAAACCGTTCGGTGGCGGAAACCACCAGGCAGAACGCCACCCAGTACGTGAACGTGGTGAGCCCGACACAGGCCGAAAGCGGCGGCAATACGTTGCTGCCGGGTACGCTGCGCGGCTATGTCGAGTCGCCGATCTATGCGCGCTCAACGGGTTATCTGCTGCACTGGTACGCCGATATCGGCACGCGTGTCAAACAGGGGCAACTGCTCGCCGATCTGGACACGCCGGAAATCGATCAGGAACTCGCGCAGGCCCTGGCGCAGCGCCAGCAAACCAGTTCGAGCCTCGGCCTTGCCAAAAGCTCGCTGGAACGCTGGCAGCAACTGCGTCAGCGCGATGCGGTCTCGCAACAGGAACTCGACGAACGCCAGAGCACGTATGCGCAGGACGTCGCCAATCTCGCCGCCGCGGACGCCAACGTGAAGCGCCTGCAGCAGCTCGAATCGTTCAAGCGCATCGTCGCGCCGTTCGCGGGCGTGGTCACGCAGCGCAATGTGGATGTCGGCGACCTGATCGACGCGGGCAGCGGCACGAGCCGCGCGCTCTTCGCGCTCGCGCAGTCGGACCCGCTGCGCGTTTATGTGCAACTGCCGCAGGCGTATGCGCAGAACGTGTCGGTCGGACAGAAGGTAGTGGTCACGCAGGCGGAACTGCCGGGCCAGCAATTCCACGGCACGATCACGCATATTTCCGGCGCGATCGACGTGCCCACCCGTTCGCTGCAGATCGAAGTGACGCTGCCTAATCCGGACGACAAGCTGCGCCCGGGTGCATACGTGCAGGTCGCGGTGCCGGCAGTCGCGCATGCGCAATTGATGGTGCCGGGCAACGTGCTGCTGTTCCGCGCCGAAGGCCCGCGCGTTGCAGTGGTCGATGCGAATGGCAACGTGCAGTTGCGCAAGATCGTCATCGCGCAGGATCTCGGACAGCAGCTCGAAATCGAAAGCGGGATCGAGCCGAGCGACAGGATCATCATCAACCCGAGCGATTCGATCGCGGACGGGGATCACGTGCAGGTCCAGCAACCGCAGGCCAACGGCAAGGGGGCGTCGTGAAGCGCGTGGCCACCTGCCGTGCGATAACGACGCTCGCGAGCACGGCGCTGCTGGCCGCGTGCACGGTCGGGCCCAACTATCAGCGGCCGCAGGCCGAGGTGCCGCCCACGTGGCAGACCGATTCGTACTGGCGCGTGGCCGTGCCGTCCCATGCGCCGATCTCGCCGGACTGGTGGAGCGCGTTCGGCGATCCGACGCTCGGCACGCTGGAAAGCGAGGCGCTCGCGCAGAATCAGACGCTGGCGGCGGCCAGCGCGCACTATGAGCAGGCCAGGGCGACGCTCGCCAACACTCGCGCGCAGCAGATTCCCGAAGTCGATCTGGGCGCGCAGGGATCGCGCTTCCGGATTTCGCAGAACCGTCCGCAAACCAACTACGGCACGCCGACGACCTCGACGGTGCAGAGCAACGTGCAGCTCGGCCCCACCATCAACTACGACACCGATCTATTCGGCCGGATACGTCGGGAGGTGGAAGGCTCGGTGGCCTCCGCGCAGCAATCGGCGGATGACCTCGCCAACGCGCGGCTCGTTCTCACCACGGATCTCGCCACTGACTACTTTTCGCTGCGCGAACTCGACGCCGAGATCGACGTGCTGAACCAGTCGGTGATATTGCAACAGAAGGCGCTCGATTACGTCACGACGGAACATGATCTCGGCTCGGTGTCGGGACTGGACGTGCTGCAGCAGAAATCGCTGCTCGACTCGACCCGCGTGCAGGCGCAACTGCTTCTGAATCAGCGCGCGCAGTTCGAGCATGCGATCGCCGCGCTCGTCGGCGTGCCGGCACCGCAGTTTTCGATCGCACCCAAGGTGGTCGATGTCCAGGTGCCGTCGATTCCGCTCGGCGTGCCCAGCGACGTGCTGCAACGGCGGCCGGATATCGCTTCGGCGGAGCGCGCGATGGCCGCGGCGAATGCGCAGATCGGCGTCGCCAAGGCGGCGTTTTTCCCGAGTCTGACGCTCACGCCGAGCATCGGCTGGGAAAGCACGCAGTTCGCCAGCCTGCTGAGCGCGCCCACGCTGATGTGGACGCTCGGCGCGGCGGTCGGCCAGGTGCTGTTCGACGGCGGCCGCCGCGCCGCGAACGTGCAGTTCGCGAGCGAAGGCTACAAGGTCACCGAGGCAAATTACCGCCAGACCGTGCTCACCGCGTTCCAGCAGGTGCAGGACGGCATCACCGGACTCTCCGTGCTGGACGGTGCGGCGAAGCAGTCGCGCGAAGCCGTCACGGACGCGCAGCATCTGCTCGCGCTTGCCAACGACCGCTATTCGGGCGGCCTCGTCGCTTACCTCGACGTCATCACCGCGCAGCAGTCGCTGCTGACCAGCGAGCGCCAGGACGTGCAGATTCACGGCCAGCAGATGACGCTCTCCGTGTCGCTCGTGAAAGCGCTCGGCGGCGGCTGGGACGTCGGCACGGACATGCCGGACATGTCGAAGAACGCGCAGCCCGGCGACGCGAAGGAGGCAATGGCTCCCGCGCGGTGAGCCGGTGGATCGTGCAGCAGCCGGGACGCAAGGTGAAAACCAGGCGTTTCGTATAATGTAGAGACAAGGGGACGCGCATGAAATTGCTGATTGTTGAAGACGAGCACAAGGTGGTGGACTACCTGCGCTCCGGTTTGACAGAGCAGGGCTGGGTCGTCGACGTCGCGCTCGACGGCGAGGAAGGCATGCACCTGGCCACCGAATTCGATTACGACGTGATCGTCCTCGACGTGATGCTGCCCAAACGCGACGGCTTCAGCGTGCTGAAGGCGCTGCGCATGCGCAAATCCACACCGGTCATCATGCTCACCGCGCGCGATCACGTGAACGACCGCGTGCGCGGTCTGCGCGAAGGCGCGGACGACTACCTCACCAAACCCTTTTCGTTCCTCGAACTGGTCGAACGCCTGCACGCGCTGGCGCGGCGCACCCGTTCACAGGAATCGACGCTGATTTCCGTCGGCGATCTGTTCGTCGATCTGATTGGCCGGCGCGCGACGCGCGACGGCGTGCGCCTCGACCTGACCGCCAAGGAATTCCAGCTGCTCAGCGTGCTGGCGCGCCGGCAAGGCGACATTCTGTCGAAGACCGCGATTACCGAACTCGTGTGGGACGTCAATTTCGACAGTCACACCAACGTGGTCGAGACCGCGATCAAGCGGCTGCGCGCCAAGCTCGACGGCCCGTTTCCCTCCAAGCTGCTGCATACCGTGCGCGGCATGGGTTACGTGCTCGAAGTGCGCGAGGAGGCGGAGCAGTCATGAACCGCTCGATCGCCCGGCGCCTCGCGTTGATGTTCGCGTTCGTCGCGCTGTTCGTCTTCACGCTGGTCGGCACGGGACTCTTTCTGGTGCTGCGCACGCAGCTCGAACACCATCTGCGCGAGTCGCTCGACGATCGCACGCAGATCGCGCGCATCATCGTCTATCACGCCGTGACGCCGGAAAAGTGGCGCATGGCGCGTGAAAAGCTCACGGACATGACACCGCACGACGGCAGCACGGTCTATGCGGTGTCGAGCACCGATCCGTATTTCCATTACGGCACGCCTGTGGAAGGTTCGGTGGTGACGAGCTGGCCGGGCGGTTACACGCGCGTGACGCCGGCCGACGGCGGCCAGGACATGCTGACCTCGACGGTGGTGATTCCGGCGTACGCGGCGCGTCCGCCGGTGCGATTGCAGGTGGCCGCGAGCTACTCACCCAATGTGCGCACCATGCGCGTGTTCGGTTCGGCGCTTGCCGCGTTGTCGGCGCTGGGCAGTCTCGCCGTGCTGTTGCTCAGCTATTCGGTGACGCGGCTCGGCCTCGCGCCGCTCACGCGTCTCACACGCGACGCTTCCGCCGTGAGCCCGAACAACCGCTCGCAGCGTCTGAACACGGCCTCGCTGCCGCTCGAACTGAACGACCTGGCGAATTCCTTCAACGGTGCGCTTGAGCGGCTGGACGGCGCCTATGGCCGCCTCGAATCGTTCAATGCGGACGTGGCGCATGAACTGCGCACGCCGGTGACGATTCTGATCGGGCAGACCGAAGTGGCCTTGACGCGCAATCGTTCGGTCGACGATCTGCGCCATACGTTGCAATCGAACCTCGAAGAATTCGAGCGCATGCGGGCCATCATCAACGACATGCTGTTCCTCGCCCGTGCCGATCAGGGCGAGCGGGCAACCGGCCTCGTCGAAGTGTCGCTGGCCGCGGAGGTCGAGCATACGCTGGAGTTTCTGGAGATTCCGCTCGAAGAAGCGCGGGTGCGCGCGCAATTGCGCGGCGACGCCGTGGCGCGCGTGAACCGCTCGCTGTTCGGCCGTGCCTGCACGAATCTGCTGATGAACGCGATCCAGCATTGCGAGCCGGGCGCGGAAATCAACGTGACGATCGTGTGCGAAGAGGATCAGGTGCGCGTCGCGGTGGCGAACCCCGGTGCGCCGATCTCGCCGGAGGTGCTCGAACATCTGTTCGACCGGTTCTATCGCGCGGAGGTCTCACGCACGAATAGCCGCGAAAACCACGGGCTGGGTCTGGCGATCGTGAAAGCGATTGCGGAGATGCATCGCGGTACGGTGTCGGCGCAAAGCGCGCACGGCATCAACACCTTCGCGTTCTCGGTCGCGGCGTTGCCGATGGAAGCCGGCCTGCGACCGGCGCGTCCGAACGCAGGCGCCGCGGCTGAGGTGGTGGATTATTCGTCGCTGGCGAAGGGCAAGTCGGCCTGAACCGGCAGCCGCCGTGGCGGCGTCAGCGCATTGGCCGGCGTCAACGCGCTGACGCGCACGCCGAGAAGCCGCAGCTTGCGGTTCAATTCCACTCTGCGCAGGCATTCGGTTGCCGCGCGCCGGATCTCGGCGGCGTCCGCGGTTGGCGCGTCCAGCGTCAGATCGCGCGTGACGGTGCGGAAATCGTCGTAGCGCAGTTTGATACCCACGGTGCGCCCCACATAACCCTTGCGCACCAGATCTTCCGCGACCCGCACGCACAGGCCGGTAAACGAACTGGATAGCGCCGGCCGGTCGTGACGCGGATGCAGATCGCGTTCGAAGGTCGTCTCGCGGCTCATCGACTTGGGCTCCGATTCGACCACCACCGGCCGCTCGTCGTGGCCTTGCGCGATCTGCATGAGCCACGCGGAATAACTGCGCCCGAAGTGATCCTGCAACAGCCCGGCGTCTGCCGCCGCCAGATCGCCGACCGTGGCGAGTCCGAGCGCGGTCAGCTTTTCCGCGGCCTTCGGCCCGATGCCGTTGACCTTGCGCACTGGCAGCGGCCAGACCCGCAGCGGCACGTCGGCCGGGGTGAGGATCGTGAGGCCGTCGGGTTTGTCGAGTTCGGAGCCGATCTTCGCGAGCAGCTTGTTCGGCGCCACGCAAATGGAGCAGGTGAGTCCGGTGGCCTGATTGACCGCCTGTTTGATGCGCGCGGCGATCTCGCGCGGCTCGCCCGGCAACTCGGTCAGATCGATATAGATTTCGTCGATGCCGCGGTCTTCGATCCGGTCCGTGAACGTGGCGACGGCGGCCTTGAACAGACGCGAGTAGTGGCGATACGAGTCGAAGTCGGTGGGCAGCAGGATGGCGTCCGGCGCGAGCACGGCGGCCTTCATCATGCCCATGGCCGAGAACACGCCGAGCGCGCGGGCTTCGTAAGTGGAGGTGGTCACCACGCCGCGGCCCGCGTAATCGCGCAGCTTCGCGAAGCGGCGGGTGCCGTCTTCGAGTGTTTGCGGCACGCCGTTGCGGCCGCCGCCGATCACCACCGCCTGGCCGCGCAGTTCCGGATAACGCAGCAGCTCGACGGACGCGTAGAACGCGTCCATGTCGAGGTGCGCGATGCGGCGGCTTGCAGAACTCATGGGAGGGCAAAAACGGATGACGGCAACGGCCAAACCGTCATAGTACCTTGCTCCGCCCCGGCAAGGGCCGCCCGGAAACGGCAGCCCGCCTCACGCAAACCCGAAAAGGCTGGCGCTTACTGCTTGATGCCTTCCGCCTGAATATGCAACGTGGTCTGCATCTTGAAACCGTAAGTCTTGCCGAAGTCGATGCCGAAGTCGTCGCGATTGAACGTCGCGGTGGATTCCGTGCCGCACACTTCACGCTTGAGCATCGGGTTCACAAAGCACTTGAACGACTCGATCTTCAGATTGACCGGCTTGGTGATGCCGTGCATCGTCAGCGTGCCGATCACTTCCACCGGCTTGTCGCCGTCGAAGCGGATCTGCGTGCCCTTGTAGGTCGCGCTCGGGTACTTGGCGGCGTCGAAGAACTTGTCCGTGACCAGTTCCGCGTCGAGCTTGTCGTTGCCGATATCCACCGAGCTCATGTCGATCGTCACGTCGACCGTGCCGGTCTTCGCCGCGCGATCCAGCACCACGGTGCCGCTGCTCTTCTTGAACTTGCCGCGCCAGATCGAAATGCCGCCGAAGTGGTCGGTTTCGAAGCTCGGGTAGGTGTGCGTCGGGTCGAGCTGGTACGTGTCGGCTGCCGAGGCGTTGAACGACAATACAGCGGCCAGCGCGCCCGCGGCGAGCAGAATGTTTTTCTTCAAGGTGTTCTCCAGGTTTCAGAAAGTGCTGCGACGCTTCGGTGCGGATTATTTCTTCGAAGCGACGAGGTGAAATTTGATGACGACTTCGTCGGCGACCACCGAGGTGTCTTTCCATTCGCCGGTGCCGACGTCGAATTGCGAGCGTTTGATCGGCAACGAGCCGTCGAAGGTTTGCGTGGCGCCCTGGCTGGCAATGGTGACGGGCACCACGACGGTTTGCGACTTGCCCTTGATGGTGAGCTTGCCGGTGATCCTGTACTGGTTGCCGCCCGCCGGTGCGATCGCGCTGGAAACGAAGGTCGCGGCCGGGTAGGCGGCGCTGTCGAACCATTCCTTGCCTTGGGCCTGCTTGTTGTAGTCGTCGGAACCGAGGTCGTAGCTGCCGGTGTCGATCGAAACATTGGCGCTGCCGGCGGTCGGTTTGGCCGGATCGAAATTCAGTTGCGCGGAGAACTTCCTGAACTGGCCGTCCACGGGCACGTTCATCTGCTTCGTGGTGGCGATGACGGTGCTTTTGCTGGTATCGACATCGGCGTGTGCGAAGCTTGCGCCGAACAGCGAGAAGGCCGCGATGCCGGCAAGCGTCGCACGGTGAGCTGAGAGGTAAAAGTTTGATTTCATGGTGATACGCATCCTATCGAACCCGCGCGCGTTGATTGCGCACCGCGGGGAATTAGATTGCCAACAGGCTGTTGCCAATCGCCTGCTGTCCGTCTGCTATGCATGGGTGCCCCTTGCTTGCGTGACCCTTCCGTCACCCGCCCCTGACCCGCGCTTCACGCGTGTTACCTGATGAATGGAACCATCCGCGCGAGCAGGCCATCGCGGTCGAGAAACTGGTGCTTCAGCGCCGCCGCCACGTGCATCGCCACGAGCGCGAGCAACGTGTAGTTGAGCAGTACGTGAACGGTGCGCAGACTTGCCTTGAGCGCCTGATCCGGGCCGATGAAGGTGGGCAGCGGCAGGATGCCGAGATACACCACCTGAATGCCGGCCGCGGAGCTATAGAAGTAGCCGGACAGCGGAATCGCCAGCATCAGCACGTATAGCACGGCGTGTACGAGATGCGCCGCGGCCTTCTGCCACGCGGGCGTGGCGCTGTCGAGCGGCGGCGCGCGGTGAGTGGCGCGCCACAGCACGCGGGCCACGGCGAGCACGAACACGGTCACGCCGATCCACTTGTGCCAGGAGAAATACTTCAGCTTGGTGGGCGTGAAGCCGGGAATATCGGTCATGATCCAGCCGATATAGAAGCCGCAGATCATCAACGCGGCGATCAGCCAGTGCAGGGTAATCGCGGCGCCGTGATAGCGGTCGGAACGGGCAGGGCGGGATGTCATGGTCTCGTGCTCGTGGGTCGCCGGCCATTGCCGGCGAATGCAGATCAAATGCGGATAGTAGGGATGCCAATGAAAACTGAATAGGCGTGCAGAAGAGAACACATTGTTGTATCGGTGACGCTAATGTCGCTGGAATAGAACGGCGTGGCGGCCGTAATGGAGCCGGGAGGTCATCCACTGTGGTAATTTGCCGCCTGAACCGCGAGGAGAGTTGGGAACCATGAACAGAATCGACAATAACCACATCGCGCTCGGCGCCGATTTCCTGCGGCACGACACGGCGCCTGCCGCAGCCGGAGTGGAAAGCTACATGGAGCATGACGCGGCGGTCTACCGCACCTTGCTCGAATCGACCAAAGCGATTCCGTGGAAGATCGAATGGGCGAGCATGGAGTTCGCCTATATCGGTCCGCAGATCGAAACCCTGCTGGGCTGGGCGCCGTCGAGCTGGAAAACCGTGCAGGACTGGGCGGCGCGCATGCATCCGGACGACCGCGACAAGGTGGTCGAATTCTGCGTCGCACAGTCGAAGGCGGGCACCGATCACGAAGCGGACTATCGCGCGTTGACGAGCCGCGGCGAATACGTATGGCTGCGCGACGTGGTGCATGTGGTGCGCGACGCGAATGGCGACGTGCAATCGCTGGTCGGTTTCATGTTCGATATCAGCGAACGCAAGAAGGCCGAGGAAAAAGTGGCCGCGCTGCAACGCGAACTCGAGGCGCTGTCGTTCAAGGACGGCCTGACGGGCGTCGGCAATCGCCGCGCGTTCGACACCACCTTGCAACGGGAATGGGCCGGAGCCTTGCGTCACGCGGCGCCGCTCTCGCTGATCATGGTCGATATCGACTTTTTCAAGTCCTACAACGATTACTACGGGCACGTGCAAGGCGACGAGTGCCTGAAGCGGGTTGCCGGCGTGCTGGGCAGCGCCGTGCGGCCGGGCGACTTCGTGGGCCGGTTCGGCGGCGAAGAGTTCGCGCTGATCCTGCCGAACACCGGCGCCGATGCGGCCCGGCAGGTGGCCGAGCGTTGCCGCGACCGGATTGCGGCCGAGGAGATCGCGCATGAACGCTCGCCGTTCCGGCAGACGGTGACCGCCAGCTTCGGCGTCGGCACGACGATTCCGGCGGAGGCGGACGATCCGGTGGCCTTCGTCAACCTGGTGGATACGCAGCTCTATCGCGCGAAGGACAACGGGCGCGATTGCATTGCGGCGGTCAACCGGGCAGCATGAAGCGCGAACCACGGCGGGGGTTTCAGGCGCGCAATTTGCTGATCGAGCGCCTGCTGCCGGTGGTGCATGTCACGGCGCGCGAGGCGCGGCACGGAGCCTCGTGCTCACACTAATCAAAAAATCCTGGGTCAAGTTTGTGAATTCGATTTTTCTGTCGTGGGGTATCGCCGCGGTCGCCACCGCGGGCGTCATCACCCGGCCGTTCAAATGGCCCGAGGCCGTCTGGGCCGTGGCCGGCGCGGTGCTGCTGGTGTCGCTCGGCCTGTTGCCCGTTCATCTGGCGATCGAGGCGATCGGCAAGGGCACCGACGTCTATCTGTTTCTGTTCGGCATGATGCTGCTGTCGGAAGTGGCGCGCCGCGAAGGCCTGTTCGACTGGGTGGCCGTGCTCGCGGTGAATCACGCTCAAGGCTCGCCGCGCAAGCTCTTCCTGCTCGTCTATCTGGTCGGCGTGGTGATCACCGCTTTTCTGTCGAACGACGCCACCGCCGTGGTTCTCACGCCGGCCGTATTCGCCGCCGCCAGAAAGGCGAAGACGGATCCGTTGCCGCTGCTGTTCGTCTGCGCGTTCATTGCCAATGCGGCGAGCTTCGTGCTGCCGATCTCGAATCCGGCGAACATCGTGCTGTACGGCAATCACACGCCCGCGCTCGGCGCCTGGCTGCTGCGCTTCACGCTACCGTCGCTGCTGTCGATCATCGCCACTTACGTGATGCTGCGCTGGACCCAGCGCGAGGCGCTGGCCGGCACCTGCGAGGCGAATCTCGAAGCGCTCGAACTGTCGTCGAGCGGGCGTGTGGCGCTCGCGGGCATCGCGGTCACGGCTGCCGTGCTGCTGACGGTCTCCGCATTCGACATCGCGCTCGGCCTGCCCACCGCGATACTCGGCGCACTGACCGCGCTGATCGTGCTGATTCTGGAGCGCAAATCGCCGCTGCCGATGATCCGCGAAATTTCATGGAGCGTGCTGCCGCTGGTTGCCGCGCTGTTCGTGCTCGTCGAGATGCTCGATCACACCGGCGTCATCGCGGCGCTGGCCCAACTGGCGCAGCGCGCCGCGCAACATAACGAACTGGCCGCGGCGGGCTGGGCCGGCAGCATCATCGCGATCGGCAGCAATCTGATGAACAACCTGCCGGCCGGTTTGATTGCCAGTTCGACCGTGTTGCAGGCACACAGTCCGGAGCGCGTGATCGACGCGCTTCTGATCGGCGTGGATCTGGGTCCGAACCTTTCGATTACCGGTTCACTGGCAACGATCCTCTGGCTTAGCGCGATCCGCCGCGAGGGCGAAGACGTGAGCTTCATGAAGTTTCTGAAGGTAGGGTCTGTGGTCATGCTGCCGGCGCTCGTGCTTGCGCTCGGCGCGCGGATTCTGACCGGCTGAAAAGCACACGCGGGGTTTGAGCGCGGCGCCGCAGGCTGGACACGCGGCGTCATGGCCGCGTGCCGCCGGCACGTAGTGTCGCCTGGGCGCGCAACGCTTCTTCCGCTTCTTTCAGCAGGCGCAATATCTCCGCGAGCCGTGCGACGCGTGCGCGTTGTGTCGGCATCAACGAGGGCCGCGCGAGACCGCGCAGGCGATCGTGCCAATAGGACAGCGGAATGTGATCGGTGCTGGAGATCGCCACGAATACGCGTTCGAGGTGGGCGATCTCCCTGTCTATTTCCTGATGGTTCATCTGATGTTTTCCGAAGGGTCGTCACGAACAACGTCGAGCAAGGGCCGTTCCGCATTCGTCGGGACGAATCGCGGGCGTTTCTTTTTCCTCGTTCCATTCCTCGATAACCGGGCGGTCGTCCGCTTTATTCCCGGCGATTCCACATTCCTCACAACAACGGGAATTCACCAGGCATTGCCGGCGGCAGCATGTTCTATGCTGGTTCCACACGTTTTTTCTGTAATCGGGCCGTAATCAATCCATCGGATGCACGTACGGCCGGCACGCACGACGCCGCGTGGATGAGACGCGTGACATGGCTCGACATGATTCTGGCGTTGCCTTGCGGCGGCGCTTCGCCAAGAATTCGGCCTGTCATCGGAACGGATCGCGGCGAACGGCAGGCGACGCACGGTGGCTCGAACGAAGGAGTCAATCATGAAGAAGTTGCTCGCTATCGTGCTGCTGAGTTGCGCAGCCACCGTCGCGCTCGCCCAAACCGCCGCCGCTCAGGCTACTCAGGGCGCTCAAGGCCAAAGCGGCAATCCGCAGCGCATGGCGCGCATGGTGCAGCAGTTGCAAACGCGCTTTGCGAATGCCAATACCACGCACGACGGCAAGCTCACAAAGGATCAGGCCGCCGCCGGCATGCCGATGGTGGCCAGACATTTCGACGAGATCGATACGCAGAAGGCGGGCTACATCACCTTGCCGCAGATCGAGGCATTCATGCAGCAACGCGCGGCGGCACACTGAGCCGCGCGGGCATTGGCGCGAGCATGGAGCCGCGGCGCGGCGTGTGCCGCCGGCGCGCGAGCCGTCCGGCCGCACCCATCGCCGTTTCAAGGAGCTTTCGCATGGACCGTCCCGCGAAAATCATCGTGCTCGACGACGAAGTCGAATTGCGCAACATGCTGCAGCGTTTCCTGCGCGGTCACGGTTTCGACGTGAGGGTCGCCGAGGACAGCAAACGTCTCGACCGCTATCTGGAACGCGAGCCCTTCGACCTGCTGGTGCTCGATCTGATGATCGGCGAAGAGGATGGCCTCGCCATTTGCGCCCGCCTGCGCGAGCAGGGCCAGACCTTGCCGATCCTGATGCTGACCGCGAAGGGCGATCCGCTCGACAAAGTGGTGGGCCTCGAAACCGGCGCCGACGACTATCTCGCCAAACCGTTCCTGCCGCGTGAACTGGTGGCGCGCATCAACGCGTTGCTGCGCCGCCAGAAGATGGCTTCGGGCGACGTCACCGTGACCTCGCAGAGCGTGCGCTTCGGCGATTTTTCGCTGGATGTCGGCAAGCAGCAGCTATCGCGCGCGGGCGAGTTGCTGGACATTCACTCGGCGCAGATGTTGCTGCTGGTCGCGCTTGCGTCGTCGCCGAACCGGCCGGTGAGCCGCGACAATCTGCTGGCGCGCGCGCGGGGCCGCGATCACGATGCGCTCGATCGCAGCATCGACGTGCAGGTGCTGCGGCTCAGACAGATAATCGAGGACGATCCGTCCAAGCCGCGCTTCATCAAGACCGTGTGGGGCGTGGGCTACATGCTGGCCGCGGACGTCGACTGATGACGCGCTCGCTGCTGCAAAGAGCGCTGCCGAGAACACTGCTGGCGCGCAATATCGCGCTGCTGATCGTGCTCGTGATGCTGAGCCAGGTGTGCGTGCTCGGCGTGCTGCTGCACTATGTGCAGCGGCCTCGCGTGGAGCGCGCCGCGGCCGTCTTCGCCACCTATGTGAGCACGCTCGACAACCTGCTCGCGGCTACGCCGCTCAATGCACGCAGCCAATTGACGGCGCGCCTCGACGCGCGCGCGCAGGTCCCGGCCGAAGCCTTCGAGACGCCGCCGCGGACCTTCATGCGCGGCTATCGCCTCTATCAACGCAGCATGTTTCTCGACAGCCTGCGCGCGCACCTGCCCGCCGACATGCCCGCGCTATGGCAAGCCGTGGACGGCCAGCGCCTGTGGATCCGGATGCACGCGCCGGCCGATGCACCGAACGCGCCGTACTGGATCGCGCTGCCGGTTCCCGAGGACGCGCAGGGCAGCGGACTCGACGCCGCCATCCTGCTCTCGCTCGGACTGGGCGCGTTGGCGGCGTTGACTGGCTATCTGATCCAGCGCCACCTGAACCAGCCGCTTCAGGAGTTGACGCGCGCGGCGCGCCGCGTGAGCGCCGGAGAAATGCCCGCGCCGCTGCCAACCGACGGTCCCACCGAAATCGCCGCCGTGAGCGGCGCTTTCAATCAGATGACACAGGCGTTACAGCAGGCCGAGGCGTCGCGTGCATTGATGCTGGCCGGCATCTCGCACGACATCCGCACGCCGCTCACCAAGCTGCGGCTTTCTATGGCAATGGCAATGCCGGACGGCAGCGACAGCAGCTTCGTGGTCGCCGCCGAGTCGTATCTGGATCAGATCGAAACGATCCTGCAGCAGTTCATGGATTACGCCGGCAGCGGCGAGCGCGAGCAACGGGAACCGGGCGATCTGAATGCGCTGATCGAACGGCTCGCGGGCGATTTCGCGGGACTCGGGCACGAGTTCGAGCTCTCTCTCGCGAGCCTGCCGGCCGTGCCGTACCGGCCTATCAGCATGATGCGGCTGCTGATGAACCTGATGCAGAACGCGATCGTGTACGGCGGCACGGGGCTGGCCGTGCGAAGCTGGGCGACGCCCGATTCGGTGATCGTCGCCGTCGGCGATCGTGGTAAAGGCCTTTCGGCGCAGGAGCTGGAGCAACTGAAGGCGCCGTTCCAGCGCGGCCGCAATGCGCGCTCGCATAGCGGCGGCACCGGCTTGGGGCTGGCGATCGTCGAGCGGATCGCGCGGCTGCATGGCGGCGGCCTGCAGTTTCATGCGCGCGAGGGAGGCGGGCTGGAGGTGTGGGTGGTGTTGCCGCTCAATGGCTCGATGCGCTAGAGGAGGGCGGCGTGCCGTGCAGGGTTCGGCTAATGCAATCTGCAGGGCGTCGGGTCGTCAAAAGGCTTACACGGTCTCGCCGCCGCCGGGCGCCGTTCGTTCATTTCCGGTCCAGCCAGGCGTCCAGCCCGACCCGGAACGCAACGCCTGCGATCACCGGCACCGTCAGCATGAGGATGATGCCGAAGTTCGGAATCTGGTCGCCATAGGTGAGCGGGCCGTACAGCACGACAGTCGCCACGATCGCGAAGACCACCGCGCCGACGGCCACCATCAGAAGATTGCGCGCAGCAATGGGCATCGCCTTGCGCTGGGCCTTGCCCGGCGCGGTGCTGGCAGCGGGGACTTTGTCGTGTTGGGCGGGCATGATGGGTCTCGTGACGATAGGAAAAGCAGCATGAGCGGCAACGGTGAACGGCTGAGCCGAAGATGCGCGATGGGCATCATACCAGGGCGCGTGCGTTCCGCGCATTTCCGGCCGCGCCGGCCACCAATCCGCGCGTCGCGATCGCCGGCAGGAGTGCGGCGATCGCGTTGAACCGGGAGTCTCGTTGATGCAGGAACACGCCTGACATCAATATAAACCGCATTACCGGCAGCAGGATAAAAAGCGCGATGGCGACGGTCAGGAGAGTTACGACAGTCGCGGCGGTCACGACGGTCACGATCTCGCCGCGCAGCAAGCAGGCGGAGCAGGCGTTCCTTACGAGGTCAGCGCCGAAGGAATCCGCCCGGCAACAGGACTGGCCGCCTGGAAAGCGAACCGGCGAACCAGGCCGATCACCAGCGCGCCGGCCACCAGTCCCGACAACACGTCGGCAAGATAGTGGCCGCCTTGTGTGAGCGTCGAAACGATCATGAAAGCGTTCAGCACGATCGCGACGGGAAAAACATAACCGGCGTGACGCAATGCATACGCGAAGCAGAGCGCAAGAATCGTATGCAGCGACGGGAAAGAAACCAGTCCCTGCACGAATGACAGATTCAGCTCTCGCGCCTGGCCGGTTCTGAAAAGGCCGAAGTCGGACACGGTCGAGGCCGTGCCGGGATCGTGAATGCCGAAATGCACGAATGCGCTTTCAGCTGGAAAAGGCACGGAAATCAATATCACCAGCGTAGCCGACACCATGAACTGTACGACGAACTCCGCATAGTCCCGCGTATTACGGGTGATCGCGAGAATGACCGGCACGACGAACAGCTGGCAGGCGCCGGATGCGTACGCCCAGCCGAGTGCCCGGTGCAGCCACGGGTGCGCCAGAACCCACCGGTAGGTGTCGGGCCAATGGAATCCGAGCGCGGCGTCGGCGGCGATGAACGCATGGCTCGCCAGCGGGAAATTCGTCGTCACACACAGGTACTGAAACACGACACAGACCTTGCTGAACGTGGCCAGCACGGTGATCCACAGGAACACGTCGACCACGTTCCGGTAGAAGACCGATCGGCTAGCGTCTTTGTACGGTATGCGTGAGAGTACCCACAGCACGCCGCTGATCGCGACCAGCCCGCCAGTGAGTGCGATGGTCAGCATGACGCCGCCGCGGGCGAGCCGAAAGCCGATGCGGACCGCCCATATGCAGTCGATCAGCATCAGGAGGAATGTGAACCGCCAGGCTGCCCCGTAAAGTGCGCGTATCTGTTTTGGCATAAGTCCCCCGCATTTCTTTTTTTCGCATTATGCCTGCGATATTAATGCAAGGATGCGTGGTTCGCCGCCGCAAACCCGAAGCGGGGGGGAAGTCGATTATCAGGCCGGATTTGCGGCATTCCATGTTGCCCGCGCGTCATTGCCGAGAATCTTCATCGAGCTCAGCGCGTCAGGTTGCGGCCCGGTCTTCCAGGCAGTTCATCTATACACCGACGATTGTTGCCGGTAGCTGTGAAGGACCGTAGTCGAGCCACAACTGCCTTTCGCCGATATGCGAGAGCTGTGGCAGGTTGCAAACTGGAGCGGGCATTCGCGCGGGGTCCTCGCCGGCAAGTTGTCGGTCTTAGGCGATGCTTGAGGCGGTGGGACAGAAAATTGATTTGCGTGTTCAGATACCTTATATTTGCCGCGAGGGTATGCGCTAGGCTTCGGCCTAGGACCTCATTGAGGTGACCCTATTAAAGAGCGATCTTCGGGTCGCGGGCTTCGGCCAGTCCCCTGCGGGGGAGTTAAACTATCCTTAAATCTTCGCATACCCTCACCTCTGATAACTATGACAACGATTCCCACGCCCCCTGTTGACCCGTTTCAAAAAGCGCGCGAAGCGTTATACAACCGGATTTGGTTTACACGTAAGGCTCGCATTCAATCTGAAAAACGGTTGTTGGAGAATGACTTTCACGCGCAACTAATGCTTCAACTTTTTTCCGCTTATAGCATCGGACTGTCGATTTATCTCTTGAAATTTCATGCGGTCGGTCTGTCAGACGATGCGGCTAACGTGACATTAATTGTCGTATCTGTTTTGCTATTTGGAATTGCTCCATACGTCAGTGCGCGAAATTTTAAGGGTCGTGCAGAGGAATTTAAGGCAGTCTACGTGAAGCTTCAAACTTTGTTGGATGATTTAAATCGAATTGAGTGGATGACGTCTGTTCAAGAGGCACACGCTGCGTATGGCGTGGTAGAGAAGGAGTACGCGCGGACGTTGGCAAGCAGTGAAAATCACCTTGAAATAGATGACGCAGTGAGCCGATATGGTGCGAGAGACATAAGTCGCCCTTTGTCGAAACGCGAGTGCGTAAGCGTGTTTCTATTTTTTTCGAGGCGTTGGGCTATCTGGCTTGGCGGGTACATTGTGCCGCCTGTGTTCTTTTTCGCGTACCCTATCGTTTTCAAGTGATATGCGCCCCTCAGAAAAATCGTATAAAGCAATATTCGCAAGCTCGAATCTTAAAAAAATATATGAAGAGCATATAGCGAAGACAAGCGCGATCGGAATTGACCGAATTAATCGGTCCACGTTCGAAAGGAATTTAAACGCGGAGATTGCTCTCATTAGAAGGAAGGCGGGGAATCGTTCTTATCATTTCTCGCAATTCAAAGAAAAACTAATATCAAAAGGAGCCAACAGATTTCCGCGTGTGATTTCTATTGCGACGTTTCGCGATAGAATTACACTTCGCGCTATGTGCGATATTTTGAAAGCTCGATTTGAAGGGCTGCTTGAACTAAAAATACCACAAATTGTAATTCATGATCTGAAGCGTGAAGTTGCTTCCGGAAAGTATAACTATTTCATTAAGCTCGACGTACAAAATTTTTATCCTTCAATTTCCCACGCGATTCTTCGGGAAACTGTGAAGAAGCGGATAAAAAGTGCGAATGTGATATCGCTGCTAGACAGTGCGTTGGAGACGCCTACCGTCGCTGTAGCAGATAAAGGCAGACGAGCCGAACCGGTGGGTGTGCCGCAGGGGTTGTCAATATCTAACATTCTTGCGGAGATTTTTCTCCATCGGTTCGATATTTGGATGGAAAAAAAGCTGGGGGTTAAATATTTCAGGTACGTGGATGACGTATTTGCCCTTTGCACATCTGATCCCGCACCTTTTTTTTCTGAGATGAGCCGCACACTGGAAGGCGATTTTAGCCTGAAAGTTCACGATATCTCGCTTCCTGGCTCGAAGTCCGTTTTCGGTCCCATTGGGGAAGAGTTTTCATTTCTCGGATATCTCTTTGTAAATGGTAAGGCGCGCGTCAAAGAACAGTCTATCCAGAGACTGGAAAGTTCGCTGGCTGACGCATTCACAACATACAAATACCGATGTCAAGAGATAAAGCGAAAGCAAAAAAACAAAAAACTAAGGAGGCAAAATTTGACTTTTGCGAAGAACGTATTGCTATGGCGAGTCAATCTCCGTATCACTGGTTGCATCTTCGAAAACACCAGGAAGGGATGGGTTTTTTATTTTTCGCAGATTGATGATTCGAGTGTCGAGCAGCTTCACAAACTGGACAAGACAGTTGAAAGCCTGATGGCGCGATTTAACGTTTCGACAACTAAAAAACTGCGGTCTTTCGTCCGAGTCTATTTTGAATGCCGACGACGTGATCCGACGGAGCGCGGATACATACCGAATTTCGATACAACGTCTGTGGCAAGTATGCGACGCATTTTGGAAAGCTATTTTGGACAAAGCGTGAAAGGGCTGTCAGACGCGACGGTGCGATCGACGTTTTCCTTCCGGATCAGGCGAGCTACTAGAGAGCTGGAACAAGATATCCAAGACATCTCATGAAATGCGTGCTCTGGACCTGATTGGCAACAGACGCTTTTAGCGTCGGGGAATGGGGCGAGTTATCCCAATTGTCGGGCTAACGCTTCAGGCGCTGCGACTCGGCGGCAGTGAGTCGCACGACACCCTCGTATAGCGGTAAGCGGTCGAGCCGTACGCCCGCGGGGTATGACTAATTCCCAAAGTAATTCCCAAAGGGGGCACCCGTCCGGCTAGGCCATGGCAAGTTCCAGTTACAAAGTGATTTTCAACGCGCTTGATCGCGAAGACTATTGGCTCCCGCGGGACTGCATTGGTATGAATTGCGTTTGACTCTTCACCGCTCTTCGGTCGTCACACGGCAATGGACAGCATTCGAAGGCAGAGGAGACGTTCGAGCGTCCGCCAACAATGGCCCTCGAATGGTGGTAGTTGGCCGAACCTCGTCGTGACTGCTCTATATCTGTCGTGCCTCACCGAGCGTCGATTGGTTGGGTATGTGATAGATGACGGACATGTATTTCGGCGTCTCACGCCGTTCCACGATAACGCCGCCGAGAGATTCGGCGATGCGACGGCTCGGGTAGTTTTCTTCGGCTACCGGGTAGGTGAACCTCGCGACGCCAAGTACCAGGCTTGCCCATCTCGCCACAAGCCTCACGGCCTCACGGCCTCACGGCCTCACGGCCTCACGACCAAGGCCTTGTTTGTGGAAGTCGTCCCGAATCCAAATGCCCAATTCCGGCGTCGTGCTCCGAACACGATGGAGTCCGACAAGCCCCAAGAAGCTCCCGTCTTCCCGTTGGCGAATTGCAAATACGAAGTCCGTCCCATCAGATATCGTCAGCAACCATCCCTGCCAGATGCGATCAAAGTCCTCCCTGCTAGCGGGTGGATTCCATGACATGAACCGCGTAAGTGAGGGAGTAATGCAGCGAAACGTCACGTCAGCGTCGTCAGCCGAGAATGGTCGAATCGAAAGCCGCTCTGATTCAATGTGGATTTCGTCCATGCGCATTACCATTTTTCTCCCTTTTTGTCTGCCGGCGCCCTTGGATTGTCCACAATCTACGCTCCTGTGTCGAACGTCCCTTCATGGCCGGCGCATGTCAGTTTGTGGGCCGAACCGCTTATACCTCACTCACGACTGGCCGGCGAGGAATTCGGTAAGCGACGGATATGCACTTTGGTGTCACGCGGCCTTCCACAATGACGCCGCCCAACGATTCGGCGATGCGCCGGCTGGCGCGGTTCTCTTCGGCAACCGGATAGGTGAAACTGGCACAGCCAATGGTTCGCGTGGCCCAGTGTGCAACCAGGGTGACGGCCTCACGACCAAAACCATTTCGATGACGACGGCCGTTCGCGACAGCCGGACCCTTAAGCGCGCCTGATAGTTACTTCAGTCGAAAAAATTCGGGCAGTGCCCCGGTCCATTCTGGATATCGTTTCCTTTTCAACGCATCGAGCAATCCAGTACCACGGCTATCCATGCTGCCGGTGTCCCTTCCTCGGGAAATCCCTCCCTTATGATTCCCGCTGAATGGGAATTGTATTTTTGAAATTCGAGAATGATCTGGCATTCTGAGTTCTTGTTGGATCTTGGGTGGCGTGATCGTGAACGTGGAACAGGGTGTGACAGGGGCCGAACGGGTGTTGCTGGTGCTGGCCGCGCTCGCCAGTCATGGCAAGGCGATGTCAGTCAAGGATCTGCTAGCCGTGACCGGGCTCGCGCAAAGCACACTGTACCGTCAGATTGCGCTGCTCAAGCGTTGGGGTTTTGTCGCCGAAAACGCTGGGTATTACGCGCCCGGTCCGATCAGCTTGCAACTCGCGCTTGGCTTCGATGTGAATTCGCTGCTCGTCGAAGCGAGCCGCAGTGAGATGCAGCAGCTCGCGCGCGCGTCGCAGGAAAGCATTGGCCTCGTGGTCGCGGTCAGGCACCAGGTGATGTGCCTCGAGATGGTCGAGAGCCAGCATTCGTTGCGCTGCTCGTTCGAAAAAGGCCGCGCCGTCCCGCTCAAGGCGGGCGCCTCGGCGAAGTCCCTATTGGCATTCATGGCAGACAGGGCGCGCGTCGAAGTGCTCGACGGCCTGTTCGACAACGACCCCGCCGGCCGTGCCGCGATTGAAGCAGAACTTCAACAGATTCGAACCCAAGGCTACGCCGTTAGCGACAGTGAAGTCGACCCGGGCGTGTGGGGCGTCAGCGCCCCGATCTTTCATCACAGTGGACGCGGCGCCGGCAGCAGCGCGTCGATCACGTTGATGGCGCCATCGACGCGCGCCATCGGACGAGAAAGCCAATTCATCGACGGGACGCTACGTACGGCCCGCGCCATTTCCGAGCATATGCAAACCGATTAGCGGGACGAAGCTTTTCGATTTCATCCTTCAATTCGGTTCCCGAATCAACCGCATGACTTGATAGAACCACAAGGAGCCTACCCCATGAAGCTGCAACGACTGTTGTCCCTTGCATGTGTCACGTTCGCCGTGACGTTTGGCGGATTTTCCGGCGCGGCGTCAGCACAAACGCCGGATGTGCTGAACGTCGCCACCGACGCCACTTTCCCGCCGATGGAGTACACCGAGAACGGCGCGCGCACCGGCTTTGACGTCGACCTCATGAATGCGCTCGCGAAAGCGATGGGCAAACGCGTGCAATGGACCGACATTGACTTCAAAGGGCTGATTCCCGGCCTGATCGCGCATCGTTTCGACGCTGCGATCTCTGCCATCTACATTACCGACGAGCGCGCGAAAGTGGTCGACTTCACCGATTCGTACTACGCGGGGGGGCTGGCCGTGCTGGTCAAAAGCGATTCGCCGATCAAGACGGTGGCCGATCTGAACGGCAAGAAAGTCTCGGTCCAGGTGGGCACGAAGTCGGTGAACTTCCTGCGCGATAACTTCCCGCAGATCAATCGCGTCGAGGTCGAGAAGAACCAGGAAATGTTCGATCTGGTGGGCATCGGCCGTGCCGACGCTGCTGTGACGGGCAAGCCGGCTGCGTATCAGGTTGCGAAAACGCGCACCGGCTTCCGCGTACTCGACAAAACGCTGACAACCGAAGCCTACGGCATCGCGGTGCGCAAAGACGAGCCGCAGTTGAAGGCAGCTTTCAATACCGCGCTCGCCAGGATCAAGGCTGACGGCACGTATGCGGCGATCGCCAGGAAGTGGTTCGGCGCGAGTGCGCAATAAACGGCCGGGCAAACGAAATGGAACTTGATTTCTCGCCGGTGATTGCCGGCTGGCCAGACATCATGCGAGGCACGTTGGTGACGGTCGAAGTGACCGCCGCGTCGCTCGCGCTCAGTTGCGTGCTTGGCCTGTTGATCGGCATCGGCCGGCTGACGCCGAAGCGGCGCATGGTGTACGGCTTCTGCACCGCGTACCTGACCTTCTTCCGCGGCACGCCATTGCTGGTGCAACTCTTCCTGCTGTTCTTCGGCCTCCCGCAATTCGGCATTCTGCTACCGGCGTTTGTGTGCGGCATGCTCGGGCTCGGTCTGTATTCGGCGGCTTATGTATCGGAGATCGTGCGCGGCGCGATTCAGTCGGTCGATCGCGGGCAGATGGAAGCGGCGCGTTCGATCGGCATGTCGGCGGGGCAGGCGATGCGCGCGATCATTCTTCCGCAGGCCATCGTGCGGATGATCCCGCCGCTCGGCAACGAATTCATCGCGCTGATCAAGAACTCGGCGCTGGTGTCGCTGCTGACAATCGACGATCTGATGCATGAAGGCCAGAAGATCATCAGCGTGTCGTATCGTTCGCTCGAAGTGTATCTCGCTATCGCGCTGGTGTATCTCGTGTTGACGCAAGCGACCAATTACGCGCTGCATCGCGTCGAACGTCGTTTGCGTGCTGGAGGAATGGTGCAATGAATACCGTGGCCAAAGTCAGTGAGCCTATCGTCAGCATTCGCGGGCTGACCAAATCGTTCGGCTCGCATACCGTGCTCAACGGCATCGATTTCGATATCCAGCCGCAGCAGGTCGTGGTGGTGATCGGGCCGAGCGGCTCGGGCAAGAGTACATTTCTACGCTGCTGTAATGGACTCGAACAAGCAGAAGGCGGCACGATCGACATTTGTGGGCATCGGCTAGTCGACCAGGGCGAGATGCTCAAAGAGCGTTCGCTGAACGCGCTGCGCACCGAAGTCGGCATGGTGTTTCAGTCGTTCAATCTATTTCCGCACCTGTCGGTGCTGCATAACATCACCGTGGGGCCGCGCATGTTGCGTGGCGCCAGCAAGGCGCAGGCCGAAGCGACTGCGATCGCGTTGCTGGAGAAGTCGGACTCGCACACAAGGCGCATGTGATGCCGGCGAGTCTGTCGGGCGGTCAGAAGCAGCGGGTTGCGATTGCTCGCGCGCTAGCGATGCAGCCGCGGGTGATGCTGTTCGATGAGCCCACATCCGCCCTCGATCCCGAACTGGTCGGCGAAGTGCTGCAAGTGATGAAACTGCTCGCGAGCGAAGGCATGACGATGGTGGTAGTCACACACGAAATGGGCTTCGCGAAGGAAGTCGCCGATGTGGTGGTCGTGATGGACGGCGGTGTGATCGTCGAAGCGGGGCCGCCCGCGGAGATTTTCTCTGCGCCATCACAGCCGCGCACACGCGCATTCCTGCAGGCGGTGCTGTCACGCGCATGAGAGTCCCATTCAATGACAAGGTGTGGGCAGGCCGTTCCGACGACGGCGAGGCCGGCGACACGCGGCGTGTTTTCAATCAGGTGACGCCGTTCGGTAGCGCGGTGCGGGTGCAGCACGATGCGCCGGTGATCGTGGGTTTCAGCTCCGATGAAGGCGTGCGCCGCAATCAAGGCCGGATCGGCGCGGCGCATGCACCGATGGAATTGCGCCGCGTGCTGGCAGGCTTGCCGGCCAAAACGGCAATGGTGGCGCTGGCCGACGCCGGCGATGTGGTGTGCGACGACGGCGACCTCGAAGCCGCGCAGGCGGAACTGGCCGACGTGGTCAGCGAGGTGCTGGCGGGTGGCGGACGCCCGCTGGTGTTGGGCGGCGGTCATGAAGTCGCGTGGGGCACATATAGCGGTTTGCGGCTGCACCAGCAGCGTGAAGCCGAGAATGAAGCCACGCTGCTCATATCGCGCAAGCTGCTGATCATCAACTTCGACGCTCACTTCGATTTGCGTCAGAAGCGCCCCGCGAATTCCGGCACGCCGTTCGATCAGATCGCGCTTGACTGTGCGGAGCGAGGGGTGCCGTTCAATTATGCGTGCTTCGGCATCAGCGATCTCAGCAATACAGCCTCGCTGTTCGCCCATGCGGAGCGACTTGGCGTGCACTACGTGTTCGACGTCGATATGCAGGAAACGCAATTGCCGCAGCGTCTGAATGAGCTTCAGAAGTTGCTGGACGCGGCGGACGACGTCTATCTGACGATCGATCTCGACGTGTTGCCGGCCGCCACGGCGCCGGGTGTCTCGGCGCCCGCTGCGCTGGGCGTACCGCTATCCGTGATCGAAGCGATGGTGCTGCGCGTGCGGGCTTCGGGCAAGCTGCGCGTGGCGGATATCGCGGAGTACAACCCAACGCTCGATCAGGACAGACGCACCGCGAGAGTTGCCGCGCGACTGGCGTACCGGTTGCTTTAAATCCGGGACTCTCGAACCGCGGGGCGCATGCGGAAGACATCAATCGGCCCTTGGCCGACTCTTGCCTCACACCGTTCTCAAGGCCGGATCGCGTCGGTGCGAAGAATCGTCATCAAAGTCCGGGCGTTGCGTTGTCCCTGGTCTTCAAAGCAGTTGTTGAAAATGACATGCGTGCGTCCCGCGCGCGTCGCGATCGCGCGGATCGGCACAGCCAGTTCGGTCAATTCCGCTTCGTCATAGTCGTAGTCGAAGCGGTCCGAGGCGCTCGCCGCGCCCGTCGCGCTCCATGTCTCTGTGTTGCGCCCATGCAGACGCACCATCGCCAGCGCGGGATGGGTTACTTCCCATACTGTATGCACGCGGTTGGTCACGTCCGGCGGGGCGTCGACGATCACATGCACGATGCCGCGCTCGCGCAGAAAGTCGATCGACCAGGCCGCATGCGCCTCGTCGAACCAGGACTGGTTGCGAAATTCAGCCGCCATCATGTAGCCCGCCATCCGCGCCCTGCATTCGTCGACCAGCGCGAGGCCGTCCGGCGCGCGCGTGATCCACGGCGCGAACTGGAACAGCACGGCGCCGAGGCGCCCGCTCAGGCGCAGCGGTTCGAGCGCCTCCCGGTAGCGCCGCCATAGTTCATCGCGGATCTCGGCGGGCATGTCGCGGTAGTAGACGTTCTTCTTGCGCGGGCCGGTAATGCCTTCCGGCAGCGCCATCGCAATGTCTTTCGGCAGCGCGTCGGGCGAGGTCTGATGGCCGGTAAATAGACGGAACGCCTTGAAGTTGAACGTGAAGCCCTCGGGCGTGCGTTCGGACCACAACTGCGCATTGCTCGCCGAAGGCATCGCGTAGTAAGCCGAGTCGACTTCGACCAGCGGGAACTGCGACGCGTAAAAGCGCAGGCGTGCTTCGGCGCTGCTGCTGCCGCGCGGATAAAAACGCTTGCAGGCAATCAGCGTTCTGTCGGTCCAGCCTGCGGTGCCGCATCGAATGTCCATCGGCGAGCTCGGGTGGAAGGTGTCGCGTCGGCGGGCCAGGACGCCACTTCGGTTACGCCGGTGAAGGTCCGGCAACGCGGACATGCGTCGCCCGCTCAGGGCAGCGACAATTGTAGGGCACAACGCCGGCCCGGTGGACGGATCACCGCAGGCCCGAATCCTGCTCATATCGCTTGTTCGCGTGCGCCACGGGGCGCATCGTGGGGCTCGGCACCACGCACAATTCGAACGTCGATCAACGCGGACCACACAATGGCGAAGAAAAACCTCACACGAAACAAGCTGCCCAAACCGGACGCGCGCCAGGCGCTTCTGGTCACGCGCCGCAATGCCAGAATGGCGCGCTCGGCGCATGCGTATGTACGCGGCAATACCAGCAAGTTCTACGAATGGCTGGACGGCATTGAAGGCCATGCGTTACCGGAGGGGCCGGCCATCTGGATCTGCGGCGATTGCCACACCGGCAATCTCGGACCCGTGGCCGACGCGCAAGGGCGCGTCGAGATCCAGATCCGCGATCTCGATCAGACCGTGATCGGCAATCCGGCCCATGACCTGATTCGCCTCGGCCTGTCGCTGGCGACAGCCGCGCGCGGGTCGGACCTGCCGGGCGTGACGACAGTCAGCATGATGGAAGCGCTGGCGGAGGGCTACGAACTCGCCTTCGACGAAGCGGCGGGCAACGCCGACATCCGCGCAGAAAAGCCCGAGGCGGTGCGGGTGGTCATGAAGGAAGCGGTGCGCCGGTCGTGGCGTCATCTGGCCGAGGAGCGTATCGAGGATCTCGAGCCGAGCATTCCGCTCGGCCCGCGCTTCTGGCCGCTGGCGAAGAGCGAGCGGCGCGAGATCGAATCGCTGTTCGAGAAGGGCTCGCTGGCGCGGCTCGCCACGGTGCTGCGCGGCGTCGGCGACGAGGCCGACGTGGAAGTGCTCGACGCCGCTTACTGGGTGAAAGGATGCAGCTCGCTCGGCCGGTTGCGCTATGCGGTACTGCTTGACATCGACGGCGCCGCGGCGGAAGGCGATGACCTGTGCCTGATGGATATCAAGGAAGCCGTGCAGGCCGCCGCGCCGCGCTATGCCGGCGTGCGGATGCCGCGCGATAACGCCGAACGGGTGGTGGAGGGTGCGCGGCATCTGTCGCCGTCGCTCGGCGAGCGCATGCGGGCGGCGCGGCTCGCGGATCGCGCCGTCGTGATTCGTGAACTGCTGCCGCAGGACATGAAGCTGACCATCGAGCAACTGACCCGCGACGAGGCGACCAGGGCGGCGCGCTTCCTGGCGATGGTGGTTGGCCGGGCGCATGCGCGGCAAATGGATAGCGGCGAGCGCAAGGCCTGGCTCACCGAACTGCGCAGAAACCGTTCGAAGACCCTCGACGCGCCAGGGTGGCTATGGAAAGGCATCGTGGAACTGGTGAGCAGCCACGCCGCCGGCTATCTGGAACATTGCCGGCGATACGCGACCGGGCGCGACAGCGGCTGACGCGTTGTGCTTCTGCCGGCGGCGCTCACCTGACCCAGGCCGCCGCCGGTGCCCCGCACGCGAACGTCAGTTCGACAACGACAGGTAAGGCGAAGTGAGCGGCGCGGGCGGGAACGGCTGCAAGCCTGTCTGCTTGCTGAAGCTATACCTCACATAAACCGCCGCGAGCCACTCCCGATATTCATAAGCATTGCCGAGCGAAGCGGTCGCGCCGAACGCGAGTTGCGGCGCCAGTTGATATTCGCCCACCGCGCTGAGCGAATACGACACGCCCGTTTTGCTCTGCCCCGGATATACCGCGCCGCTATCCACGCCGGTGCCGACGAAACCCGCATTCGCCGCCGCCGAACTCTGGCGGTTGGAACCGTCGTTGAGCGGGAAGTAGTTCGACGAATCCTGGCGGTAGTGCTGCACGCCGATCGAGCCCTTCACGTCGTACGTGAACGCCCCGTTGCGGCCGGTCCATTCGACCGGCAGGTTCAGGATCACGTATTGTTGCGGGCTGAAATAGCCGCCCTGGCCATACGTGAAGTACGACAGGTTCTTGTCGTAGCGCATCAGCGTGGTATTCACGCCGACGGTGAGCGTCTGGTCGGCGTCTTTCAGCAGGCGCGTATAGACTCCGCCGCCGCCCTTGACGGCGGTATTGCCCGGCACGTTGGTGCCGTCGAAATACTGGAACGCCGCGTTCACATACAGGCCGCTCGTGCCGTCGTCCCATGCGAGGCTGCCGAGGCCGCCGTTCGAGGTGACGCCGCCCCATTCGAGGCCGGAGCCGGCGTCGCGCGCGCCGGCGTAGGACAGCAGACTGTCGGTCACCGCGCGCCGTGCAATGGCGAGCGAATACGACACCTTGTCGGTGATGCCACCGTTGTACTGCGCGCCGCCCACGATATTGGTCTCGCGGAAACCGATCGGCGTCACGCCGATATCGCCGCTGAGCTGGCGGCCTTCATAGCCGACTGAGAGGCCCACGCCGCTCGCCGTCTGGCTGCCATAGGTGTTGTTGCCCGCGATAGCCGCGGTTTCCGACGTGCTGTTCGACAGACCCGAGCCGAAGCGCGCGAGCGTGGAGACGTTGCCGGCGGCACTGCCGGCATCGAGCGTGACAGGCGTTGCCGTGACGACGACGTGGCCGTTGCCCGCCCTGATGCGCCCCTGGATCGGCGCTTCGATATCGGTGAGGTTGGACAGGCCGTCCTCGCCGCTGCGGTTGCGGAATACGATGCCGCCGGAGATCGAGCTCGACTGCTCGCGGTTGACCTGCGCCAGTTCTTCGGCGACGCCGAGCGTTTGCGCGCTTGCCACGTTCGACGGCGCATACGTGTTGCCGCCGCCGTTCGCGCCGGGTTGCGCCGGATAGTACGGTTGCGCATAACCGGTGGGCGGCTGCGGAATGTACGGCTGCTGTTGTGCGTAATAGCCCTGATACGAGCCTTGATTCTCGTAGCCTTGCTGCTGCGGCGGATACGGTTGATAGGGTTGATAAGGTTGCTGCGGGTAGCCCTGCTGTTGCTGCTGCGCATACGCCGGCTGGCCGTAGTAAGCCTGCTGTTGCTGCGGATAGCCTTGCTGCTGCCCATACGGCGCCTGCGCATAGGCGGGCGCGTTGCGGCTGTTCTTCGACGCGCTTTGCTTTCTGCCGGCCGGACGTTTGGTGCTCGCGCCCGGTGCGCCGTACGGCTGCTGTTGCATCGAGCCGGCGTTGGTCTGCGCTTCGCGCGCGGCCGGCGACATCGGCCAGGGCGTGGCGGCATAGCCATCCGGCGCGCCGTATTGCGCCTGCTGCGGATAGGGCGCTTGCGCTTGCGGATAAGGCGCCTGCTGCGGATAAGCCGGGTTGTATTGCGGAGCCTGCTGCATCGGTGGCATCTGCGCCTGCGGTTGCATCGGCGGCTGGCCCTGGCCGGGATAAGGCTGCAACGGCGCGCCCGACTGGCTCGATCCGTAGGCTTCCTGACCATAGCCGCCCGAATCGGCGCCCTGACGCGGCGCGTTGTATGGAAGAGCGGCGGGCGCCCGGTTCGGCGCGTAAGGCTGCGCGGGCGCCGTATAAGGCGCGACGTAAGGCGCGGGTTGCGTAGGCGGCGGATAGTTCGGCACGGTCTGTGTCGGCAAGGAAGACTGCGAATACGGAAGCGAGGCGCGCGCGGCATTGTAGCTGCCGCCCGCAAGCGCGGCGTTGTCGGCGTCGGTCGGCGTGACCGTCGCGGTCTTGCCCTCGAAAGGATTGGTGCCCGGCAGCGGTGTCGCGCCGATCCGGCGCATCGCCACTTCCCAGCCGCGCGGCACGTTGCTCGCCGGGTTGCGCGGGGCGTTGGCCATCAGCGGCGTGTTGGCGGCCACGAGCGAGCGTTGCAGAAAAGTCGACGCGAGCGACAGCTTGCCTTCCGCGCGATACATGCGGCCAACCGTGGCGAGCACGCCCGGATCGCCTGGAGCCGCGTTCAAGGCCTGCGTGGCGAGCGACTCGGCGTAGCTGAACTGCTTCGCGCCGGCCGCGGCGGAAATCGTCGCCTGCAGCAGGCTCAGGTCGTCGGGCTTGCGTTGCAGCGCGACGCGATAGCTGGCCACCGCGTTGCGATCGTCGCCGGCGGTCGAATAGAGGCGGCCGAGCGCCGCTTGCAGATCGGGATTGTCGGGCATGGCCGCGAGCCACGGCGCGATCACGTCGTAGGCGCCGGCGAGGTCGCCGCGCTGACGCACCGCGTCGCACTGCTTGATGACGATGCCGAGATTCAGATTGCCGAAGTCGGTGCGCTGCTGCGGCGTCAATTGCATCGACGCGAGCCGGCGCATCACCATGCCGAGTTCGGCTTCCTGCTGAGTGGCGGACAGAATGCCCGCGTATTGCAGCAGCAGATCGGTGTTGCCGGGCGCCGCGTTCATGGCGGCGCGCACGAGTCCGAGCGCGCGGTTCGGGTCGCCGGCCTGCTGGTAGGCGGCGGCGATCACGCCGATCAGTTCGGGACTGTTGCCCGCAACCGGCTCCGCCGCGTGCAGCGTGGCGAGCGCCTGTTGGGTCTGGCCGCTGCGCGCCATCCGCGTGGCGAGGTCGGCTTGCTGGTGGACCCACAAGCGGTGTTGCAGGGTCGTCATCGCGTCGGTGCGCTGCGCGAGCGGAATGCGGTCCAGTTGCGCGAGACCCGTCGACCAGTCCTGCGTTTCCGCCGACAGCAACGCGCTCGCGTACAGCGCGTCGGTCATGTCGGGATGCGCGGCGAGCAGGCCGTCCATCATGCTGCGCGCGTTGGCCACCGCGCCCTGGCGCACGTAGATGCGCGCGAGGTCCAGACGCAGCCACGGGTCGTCGGGCGTGTTCAGCAGCGCGTCTTCGAAGAGGCTGCGCGCACTGCCGAGATCGCCGCGCGCTTCGGCCGCGCGCGCCTGCGCCGCCTGTGCTTCGCCACGCAGACGGTTGATGCCGCCGGCCTTCGACTGCTGTTCGGCATTCAGCTGATTGGCGAACTGCAGCGCCTCGTCGCCGCGGCCTTGCGCGGCGAGCGCGCCGACCAGGCCGCGCACCGCGTCGGGATTGTCGGCCTGACGGCGCAGCGCCATCCGGTACGCCTGCTCGGCGCCGACCGGGTCGCCATTGGCGAGCAGCATTTCGCCGAGCAGGACCTGGGCGGTGACGTCGGACGGATTCAGCGCGATCGCGCGCTCGAACAGCGACTTCGCCTTCGCGAACTCGCCGTTGCTGCGCGCGCCGATCGCGTCGCTCGTATAGGTCCAGTAGGTCGCGCTGTCGAGCGCGGTTTTCCAGCGCGCCGGATTGCCGTTGCGCGACGCGCGCTCCAGATCGTTGCGGGCTTCGGCGAAACGCTCCTGCTTCAATGCGGCGATGCCCATGCCGCCGAGCGCGTCGGTGTCGTTCGGGCTGGTGGCCAGCACGGAGGAAAACTTCGCGCGCGCCGTTGCCACGTCGTTGCGATCGAGCGCGGCGAAGCCGTCGGCGATGGCGCGGCCGCGCGCATCGACGGCGGCGTTTTCCTGCGCGCGCGCGCGGGCCGTGCTGTCCTGCTGGACCATCGAATCGAAGCGCGCCTTGACCGCGGCGTCGTCCGTCGCGGTTTGCAGATAGGCCTGATAGAGCGCGGCGTCGGAGGGCCGCGCGTCCAGCCACAGGAGCGCCTGACGCCAGCTCTTTTTCGCCGACGCGCCCACCGTGCTGTCACCCGCGAGTTTTTGCAGCCGCGCGATGCCGTCGCGGCGCGTCACGTCGCGATAGGTCAGATGCTGTGCGTAAGCGAGGGCATAGCGCGGGTCGTCGGGGTTGTCGCGCGCGAGTTGCTCCAGTCCGCGGCGCGCCTGATCCCAGCCTTGCGGCGTGGCCGAGAGCGCCTGGTAGTACTCGAGCTGCAATTCGGGCGTGGCCGGTTTGCCGGTCAGCGCGCGCTGATATTCCTGCACCGCGCTCGCGCTCTGGCCGCTTTGCGCGAGCCGCCGCGCGTCGTTCACGCTCTGGTCGCGCAGGCTCGATTCGCCGAGGCGCCGGCCGAGTTCATCCAGATTCGGATAGTTCGGCGCGACCGCCTTCAGGCGTGCCAGATATTGCTGCGCGCCGGCGCCGTCTTTACGGTCGGCGAGCACCATGCCCATGCCGAAGAGCGCATCCGGTTGTTTGGGATCGATCCGCAGCACTTTCTGCCACGCCTGTTCGGCGAGGTCGCCGCGCTGATGCGATTGCCAGTACTTGCCCTGATCGATCAGCACGTTCAGCGGATCTTTCGAGGCCTGTGCCAACGCATCGGGCGACACCGTCGCCACGCAACAGACCGCCGTGAGACTCAGCGCGAGGCGCAATGACAACGCGAGGGCGCTCAATCGCATGCATTTCTCCAGCTCGGCACGAGACGTCCGGCTTCGTCGAAACGATAGCGGCCGTCGATGAAACCCGTGCCGAACAAGCCCAGCACACGATCGTAGTAAACCGGTTCGCGGCCCGGCACGGCGGCGTCGAGCGCGGCCAGATGCGTGCGCGCGAGGCCGAGGCCGTGCTCGTCGCCGAGCGCCTTGAAATACGGCGCGAGCGCGCCCCAATAGCTGAGCGGCCCTTCGCCGCTGGCCGCGCCGGTGGTCGACGAGACCTTCTCCGGCGGAATGCCGGTTTGCGCGACGCGCGCGCGCATGCCGCCGAGCGCCGCGAGCCACGGTTTGGCGAGCGGATCGGCGGGCGAGGCGAGACCGGCCCACAGATAGACGCGGATCGCGTCGTAGCTGCCGGTGTCGCCGTTTTTCGGATCGACCACGAACTGGCCGTTTTGCCAGGCTGCCCAGTCGGGCGCGAAGCCTTGCGGCGCGGTGGTCCTGATCAGCTTGTAGGCGCTGTCGGCGAGCTTGCCCCACGGACCGTCCGGCATCTCGTGTGCGAGCGCGCGCAGCACCGGCAGCGGCAGATAGCTCGGATTCAGGCGCGTCACGCCGCCGTTTTTGAAGCCTTGCGGTCCGGGCAGCAGCATCGGTCCGATGCCCGGCAGCGTGGTCATTTCCTGCCGTGCGATCTGCGCGGCCAGCGCTTCGCCCATCTGGGTATAACCCGCTTCGTGCCACAGGCGGCCCGCTTGCAGCAGATCGTAGGCGATCCACAGGTCGGAGTCGGACGCGGAATTCGGATCGAGCACACCGTATGAGCCGTCCGCTTTTTTGCCCCATTGCCACGACGGCAGCCGCATGTTCCGCGCGTCGAACTGATTGCCCGCGAGATTGGTGCGGGTCCAGCCGAGCAGCCGGTCGAAGGTGGCGCGGTCGTTCGCGACCAGTGCGAAGAAGAGCCCGTACGATTGGCCTTCGGAGGTGGTTTGCTGCGTCGGCGTGGAGTAGTCGATCACGCGGCCGTCGGCCTGCACGAAGCGTTCGACGAATGCGCGGTAGCCGCTCCAGTCGCCGCAGGCGCCGGGCGCGGCGGTGCTCTGCGCCACTTTGACGAGATTGCCGAAACTTGCCGACGCCGCCAGCCCGAGCGTCAGCGCCACGCCGATTGTCTTGTTGATTCGAACCCGCATATCAGTCCTGTCAGTCCTTCAGGCGGCGCGCGGCGATCGAGCGCAGCGTCCGGTAGAACAGCCCCGCGATGATCAGCGCGGCGAGCACGCCACCCAGCATCAACAGCAGCGGATGCGACGACAGCGCCCAGCGCAGATACTCCTGCGGCGACAGGTGGCCGACGTAATACGCATCGCCGTTCGAGGTGATGGTCACGGTGCGGCCGTGGATCACGGCCATCGCGCCTTGAATCTGCGGCAGCACGTCCGCGTCGAGGAGTGCGGCGGACAGGTCGGCGTCCGACTGGCCGGCCGCGCTCACCAGCGCCACAGCGCTGCGGTTCTTGTGCAGCGGCGATTCGAAACCGGTCAGCAGCGCGTCACCGTTCGAACTGACCAGCGTGAGATCGGCGCGTGCGGGCGTGCGCTCGACGCCGCGTTCGCCATGCCACCAGTCCTGGAGCTTGAAGACGATGTCGGAGAGCTGGAAGGTGCGCGAATCGCCGTCGCTGGAGAACGGCATCGACTTGGCCCAGCGCTGCAGCAGCGGTTGCTTGCCCGGCGCGCCGAAAATCAGCAGGTCCTTGTCGGCGAACTTGTCGGCGTCGTCGGCGGTGCCGAGCGTCACGCCTGTCACCGGATAGCCGGTGGAGGTGCCCATGCGGCCCATCGTCAGCAGATACAGGCTGTAGTCGCTCGAATCGGCGTCGTTCGGCAGGATCACGGCGGTCTCGGAGAGGTCCGCCATGCGCGTGAACGGGAAGCCGCTATTGGCGAACGCGGCCAGGTCGGGCAACGCCATGTAGTGCGGGAACGACGAGAGGTCGATCGTCGAGTTCGGATCGATCGCGCCGACCACATTGTCGAGCAGACGCCCATGACATTCGCCGGTGTTCGGAATGTCGTAATAGAAGTGCAGGCGCAGCTGGGTGCGCGGCGTCAGCAGCAGCGGCGGAATGTGCAAGGTGCGGCGCGCTTCGGCGGTCTTGTCCGGCAGAACGGTGGCGAAGTAATGGCTCAGTTCGAACACCGAAGCGGACTCGGCAGGAATCGGCAGCGCCTGCACGAAGCCGTTGTTCACGCTCACGTTGAGCGAGGAACGGTCGCGCAGCGGACGCACCGTATAGCGGTAGCGCAGATCGATCGGCGCGCCCTTGGTGTGCCACATGAACAGATCGGGCGGCACGCGCAGATTCACGTGCACGGCGTCGGCGTCGTAACCGGACACGGTCAGATCGCGCGGATCGGCGAGCTCGCCGAAACGCACCGGGCGGTTGGTGGGCAGCCAGTTCGGTGCGTCGTATGGCGCGCGCGGCGCGAGTTCGTTCAGTTGCGTGATCGTCGCGCTCTGGCCCGTCAGCGTGTTCTGGCCGATGCCGAGCGACTTCGCGGCGGTTTTCAGTTCGGCCTCGGTGCGCCCGAGCACGAGCAGCAGCTTGCCGCGCGCCGGCGCGTCGCGATCGACCACCGCGATGGTCGGCCCGGAGATCGCCGGAATGTTGACGCCGTCCGGGCGCTGATCGGAAGTCGCGAACACGACGGCATTGCCCGACAGCGGCGCGTTGTCCAGTTGCGCGGGAAACACCGCGCCGCGATAACCGGCGAGCGCGCCGAACCACGACGCCACGATGCCGCCCGCTTCGAGCATGCCGTTGCCCGGCTTTTGCGGGAACACGAACGGCAACTCGAGACGGCGCACGTCGCGGCGGTCGAAGAAAGGCGCCGGCAACGCGGCCAGATCCGGCTTGCTGGCGAGCGACGCATAAGTCAGATCGAGCGAACTGGCATTGCTGACGGTGGCCCACAGCGTGGAGTTCGCCGGGTCTTCGCAACTCGTCGTGTAATGGCCGATCAACTGCACGTTCAGATGGTTGAACTCGGTGATGAAGCGCGGATCGATCGAGACGTCGCGCGCCACCAGCATGCCGGCCTGTTCGTGCGGCACGGGCAGGGTGGCGGCCACTTCACCGTTCACCAGCACCTTGAGCTGCGAGATATTCGAAAGCAGCGCGGGCGAGTAGCTGTACACGAGGTGCAGGACCGCGCCCGTCACCACTTCGTCGCCGCGCACGGAGAAGGCCACGCCGTTCTGGCCGTCGGTGCCGCGCAATTGCAGCGGGTCGAGCGCGCCGAGGTCGGCGAAGGTCAGCGTCTGACGGCGGCCGCCCGGCACCAGCGTGCCCGGCTCGGCGGTGGTCGGCGTCCTGATGCCCAGCGCTTTCACCGACGACGCGGCGAGCGCCGGCGTCGGCGTTGCCAGTTGCGGCTGCGCTATCGCGTTCGGGTCGTAGGGCACGGCCGGGCCCGGCGCGGGCACGCTGCCCACGCCGGTCGCCACCTGGGTGGTTGCCGCGCTTTGGGCAGCGCCCGCCGCACCGGCGCCGCTGACCGTTGCCACGACTTCAGCCGCCGAGGCCAGCGGCGCAGCCAACGCCGTCTGCAACGCGAGCCAGCATGCGAGGCCGCGCATCAGCCGTTGCGAGCCGCGGCGGCCAATGCGGCGCCCTTGCAATCCGGTCCCACTGCGCTCGTGATTCGAGCGTTCGATGTTGTCCTTCCCCATCCGGTTGCGCATAGATCAGTCTTTCGTTTTTAGCTTCTTGACGTCCATCGGACGGCTTTTCATCGAACTGCGAAGGTCGGCATAGAGATGCTCGAACAGACCCGCGATGCCGCGTACGCCGACCGTCAGCACATGCGACAGGCCGCGCAGCGGCGTGTCCTGCTGGCGTCCTTCCGCCCAGCCGGTCCAGGCGTCGGCGCGTGCAAAGGTGGTCTTGACGAACTCGTACTCCTGCTCGCGCGTCATGGTGGAGAAGCGCAGACCCACGCGACCCGGTGCGGTGAAGCTGACCATTGCCGGGAACGCGTATTCCTCGTCGCCGCGAAAGAGGGAGACGCTCACGCGTTCGTGCATCGGCACCTGGATCGAGGCGGGCAGCGCCACGCCGACGCCGCCTTCCGAGTAGTCGATGGTTTCGCAGGCGAGCGTGCGGCCGGTCGAGAATTTGAGCATCACGGGCATCTGCATCGCCACGCGGTGCACCGCGCGAATCTGCCGGCGCTCGCTCGCGGCGGCCACGCTCGCGCCGAGAATCAGCATGTTGTAGGTGGTCCAGCCGAGATTGAGGATGGTGGTCTGCACCACACTGCGAATGTGCCAGTTGAAATAGATGTGCACGACGCCCACGCAGAAGCCGATCAGGTTCAGCAACAGCAGGAACAGATACGGCCGCGAGATGGCCCAGTCGAAGTAGTTCTTTTCGATCTGGCCGCCCTTGGCCGTCACGTTGAACTTGCCGAGCTTCGGGTTGATCAGCGCGAGCAGGGTGGGCGCGGTGATGTACGAGGCCAGCACGGACTCATACACTTCGGCCCAGAACGAATGGCGGAACGAGCGCTGCATGCGCGAGTTGGTGATGCTCGCGTGCATCATGTGCGGCAGCGCGTAGATCGCGATGGTGCTGGCGGCGGCTTCGATCACGTGCGCGCCGAAGAACAGATACGACAGCGGCGCGGTCAGGAACACCAGACGCGGAATGCCGTAGAAGAAGTGCATCATCGCGTTCAGATAGCACAGCCGCTGACCGATTTTCAGACCCTTGCCGGTGAGCGGATTGTCGATCCGGAAAATCTGCGTCATGCCGCGCGCCCAGCGAATCCGCTGGCCGATGTGGCCGGAGAGACTTTCCGTGGCGAGTCCCGCGGCTTGCGGAATCGCCAGATACGCGGTGGTGTAGCCGAGACGGTGCAGCTTCAACGCGGTGTGCGCGTCTTCGGTCACGGTTTCGACCGCAATGCCGCCGATCTCCTCGACCATGGTCCGGCGCAGCAACGCGCACGAGCCGCAGAAGAACGTGGCGTTCCACAGATCGTTGCCGTCCTGCACGAGCCCGTAGAACAGTTCGCCTTCGTTCGGCACCTTGCGGAACGTGCCGAGGTTGCGTTCGAACGGATCGGCGGAAAAGAAATGGTGCGGCGTTTGCAGCATCGACAGCAGCTTGTCGCGCAGGAACCAGCCGAGGCCGATCTGCAGGAACGAGCGGGTCGGAATGTGATCGCAGTCGAAAATCGCGAGGTATTCGCCGCTGGTGATCTTCAGCGCTTCGTTGATGTTGCCGGCTTTCGCGTGGCGGTTGTGCGTGCGGATCGTCCAGTTGACGCCGACCTCTTCGCAGAACGCCTTGAACTCGGGGCGGCGGCCGTCGTCGAGCACGTGGATCGAGATCTTCTCGGCCGGATAGTCGAGCGCGAGCGCGGCGTAGATGGTCGGCTTCACCACCGAGAGCGGTTCGTTGTAGGTCGGAATGAACACGTCGACGGTCGGCCATTCGTCGCGCGAGACGGGCAGCGGCATCGGCGTGCGCTTGAGCGGCCACGCGGTCTGGAAGTAGCCGAGCATCAGCACGACGGTCGAATAGAGTTCGGCGGATACCAGCAGCAAACCCCACCAGGCGTCGAGCGGATGCTCCCAGTAAGTCGTCGCGGTCAGCCGCCAGTACATGTAGCGGCCCGAGGTGAGCACGGACAGCATGATCATCACCATTGTCGCGTACCGGCCTTGCAGGCGGCGGAACATGAGCGCGGTAACGAAGCAGCAGGTCGCGAACGTCAACTGTTGGTAGAACGCGAGCGGCACCGTGAAGACGAAGTACAGCATCACCAGTGCGAACAGCGTGACGAGGCCGGTGATGATGCGGCTGTTCCAGAAGCGCGCGTCGACGAAGCGTTCGAGCCGCGACGGCTCCGCGGGCTCGAGCCCGGGCGTTGAAGTCGTGCTCATGCGACGTTCCTCGGCGAGACGGCGATGGCGTCGACCGTCGTCATGAGCCATGTGCCGCATGCGCGGAAATCGGCGGCCGCCTGGCTGAGCGGATCGTAGTGGATCAGCGTCGTGTCGCAGGCGAGCGCCTCGCTCACGCCTTCGTCCAGATGGATCACGCCCGGAAACAGTTTCGCGCCGAGCATCTGGCGCAGCACCTTGAGGACGTCTTTGGTCAGCTGGCGCGACTGGTCGATCTGGTTGACCACGTAGCCTTCGCCGCCGAACTCGGCGCGCGGCGCCGCGTACGCGTCGATCAGCCGCTCCATCTGCGGAATCGCGGCGTACGAGGCGGCGTCGGCGAGCACCACGTTCAGCGCGAAGGTGGCCGCGCACAAGGCCGTGCGCACGTAGGCGGACGAACCCGGCGGCGTGTCGATGATCACGATGTCGGCCGCGTCGAGGCGCAGATTCTGCAACGACTGCGCGAGCCAGCGCGGCTCCTGGTCGATATACGCTTCGAAGCGGCGGCGGTCGTCTTCGAGCAACGCGCCATAGGGCAGCACGGTCACGCCGTCCACGCCGTCGAACATCACGGTCTGCCACGGGTCGCCCGTCAGCGTGGCGCGCGACAAACCGTCGATGCTGTCGAGCGGCACACCGAAGTGCAGACGCAGCGCGTTCTGCGGGTCGAGGTCGAGCGCGATCACACGCCGGCCGCTCGCGGCGAGCACGGAAGCGAGATTGGCGGCGAGGGTGGTCTTGCCGACCCCGCCTTTGGCGGACACCACCGCGATGACTTTCATGAGCGACGAGGGCCGTTGATCAGCCACGAGTTGGAGGTGCGGGGCGCGGCGGCGGGCGCAATACCGGCTGGTGCGGCGGCCGTTTGGGCGGGCGTGCCGCGCAGACGGTCGAAGATGGTTCGCAACGGCGCCGGTTCGCTGCCGGTTGCAGCGGGTTGCGGCGGTGCGGCTTCGGGCTGCGGCGCGAACAGCTTGCCGAGGATCGAAGCGGGTTGCGATGGCGCGGCGGGTGTGCTCGGCACCGGCGGCATTGAAATCGCCGAGGGCGCTGTCGTATAAGCGCGTGTGAGTGCCGGGGCTTGTGCCCAATTGGGCGCGGCGGCCGGGATCGTTTGGGTGACAGGAGTGACGGGCGTGCGCAAGGCAATGGCGGGCGGCACGGAAGCAGCCGGCGCGGCTTGCACGGTCGCTGGCGCCGCGGCGTCCGCTTCCGCAACGGCGCTTGCGGCTTGCGGCGCCGCTTCGGCTTTCGATTCGAGCGCGCTAAAGCGCGAAGCGCCCCTCGGCACCGTAGCCGGCGCGGCCACGGCCACGGGCGGAATGTCCCGCCGATGCGAGCGGGTGAACAACGGCGCCTTCGCGCGCGTCACGGAGGCTGCGTCTTTCGACGTGGAGTCCTGGCGATCGACGGCCACCGGCGACCCCGCCGCCATCGGCGCCTGAGGTCTGGCCTCGCGACGCTGCCCGATCGCGGGAATCGTGGGCTGGGTCAGATCGAGCGTGACTAATAGTGGCCAACGGGTGCGCGCCGAACGCGCCTCGTTTTCACGGCCGATTTCCTGGTACGCGTTGGCGTCGCCGCCAAAGTGATCGAAAAGTTTTTCGATGTCGCTCGATGAACTCATTGTGCCGCCGTCTCGTTCATGACTAGCCTTGCCCCGATCCCAACTTGTGTTCGCGGCGCTAAAACACGGGTACTGTTCGTCCCGCTACTTCACGCGCACCGGTCTGGCGCGTTCTGCACTTCGTGTTGCTGCCTGTGCTGCTGCTTCCATGCGCAGTGCGTCCCCCTCAAACAGGATGACGGCCCAGACGAAACTCGATGGCAGTGTCCTCGCTATACCCGCTCGTTTGCGCCACCGACAAACCTTGCGCGCCCAATGCGCTCAACCAGGTCTGATACACGCCTTCGAGAAACGCCGGCGTCCAGGCAAGCGCCGTGCCGCCGAATGCCTGCAACGGCGCGCAATAGTGAACGATGCGCAGCGACTCGGCTTCGTCCGCCAATTCGACGTAGCCCCAATCCATGTCATGCCAGTAGAGGTTCAAGGTGCGTGCGAGCTCGGCGGTCGACTCGCACGCGGGCAGCGGATGCGCCGCGGCAAAGCGGCTGCCCACGCGGTGCATCAGTTGGCGCAGTTCGTCGCGACCGATCTGCGCTTCGAATTCGCTTGCCAAAGCGGTGAGCATGCCGCGCCACTGTGGCGAGATTTGATGTTCCAGCAGGTAATCAAGAATAGGGACCATGTTTTCCGGGAGATGGTCGTTGTTTCGAGCCGCTTGACAATCCGACGCCTACGACCAGGCGCAAAGAAAAAGAGCTTTCGGGAAATGGAGTATTGCGTTCCGCCGGAACTACTTTTATCGGGTTGTCTAGTCTGTTCACCACGCTTCGAAGGAGTCTACTTAAGACATTAAGATTTAACCACTCTCGATTCGCCTGCGTATACGCGGAGTCCGCGGTGGTGAAGGCAGATCGATTACGTAACTTTTGCCGCTTGAATCGGCTGTTCGCCCTGCTATCGTGGATGCACCCCTAACAATGCGGCCGTCATGGTTGCATTAACGGCCGGTTTGGTCGTTGATTTAACTCTTTCGTTTCGTGATAAACGCAACGTTGCGCGACCGCGTGGCGGGCGCGCATTTTCCCGGGCAGGCATTCTTTCCGAGTCTTTCGATTGCCTTGCGCATCCCAACTTTCGCTCGCGCCCGTTAAGCTTGCGCACTTGCTTCGGGTCGCGCGCGAAACGCGCGCGTGGCACATTGGTATGATGCCGTTCGATAATTCGCCCCAATGTTCAATCCACTCAGCATTCTTCTGGTCACCATTCTGTCGAGCGTCATGGCAATCGCCGTGCTCGGCTCGTTGTGGCGCGCGGCGATTCCCGGCGTCGGCTACTGGGTGTCGGCCAACGCCGTGGCGATCGTCGCATTGCTCGCTTTCTCGCTGCAAGGCCATGCATCGCAGTGGCTGACCTTGGTGGCGTCCAATGTGCTGATGGCCGCTTCGCTGCTGCTGGTGGTCGAAGGCTGTTTCCGCTTTCTCGGGCGCCGCGCGCGGCCCTGGCCGGCCTACGCGGGCCTTGTCGCGGTGCTGGTGGGCATTTCGTACTGGACCTTCGCCGCGCCGGACTTCAACGCGCGGGTCGCGCTGGTGTCGGCGTTTCACGCGAGCCTGTATGTCGTGCTCGCGGTACTCATGCTGCGCGGGCGTCCTTCGAACCGGCCGCGCTACAGCTATTACTTTCTCGCGGTGGCGGCGCTGCTGCTGTTCGCAGGGCACACCTCGCGCGGGGTCATGTACGGCTTTGGCTGGCTGGTGCAGACCGGGTTGCTGCAGGTCTCGCCGTCCAACGTCATATTTCTCGCGCTCGGCATTCTTGCGCCGCTGTGTCTGTCGATCGGCGTGGTGATGCTGGCCCACGACCGCCTCGCCGAACGGCTCGAACGGCTTGCCAATATCGACGACCTCACGGGCGCGCTGTCGCGCCGCGCGTTTCTGGCGGTCGGCGACGCGCTGCTGAACGCGTCGCGGCGAACCCGTTCGCCGCTGGCGATGGCGATCATCGACATCGACTCGTTCAAGGCGGTCAACGACAACCACGGTCACGCCGCGGGCGACCAGGTGCTGAGCCACTTCGCCACGTTCGTCGCACGCAACCTGCGGACCGGCGACGTGTTCGGCCGGCTGGGCGGCGAGGAATTCGGCGTGCTGTGTCCGGCCACCACCACCGCCGAGGCGGTGAGCCTGCTCGACCGTCTGCGGATCCGCCTCGCGGCAACCGCGCCGAACGGCCTGCCGCGCGGGCTGCGCTACACCTTCAGCGTCGGCGTGGACCAGCTTCGGCGCGACGAATCGCTGGCCCAACTGATGGCGCGTGCCGATGGCGCGCTCTATGTGGCCAAGGCGTCGGGCCGCAATCGGGTGATGGCGGCTTGACGCAAACCGGCCTGTCAAGAAAGATTCTCTGTTCTATTTGTACGGAAGGCATAAATATTTGTCGGATACTGGCCGATAAACATGGGCAGAGTGACCGGAACCCGCCTGGTATCTATCGATATGCTTTCCAACTCAATGCAGCACCCGTCCGATTCCGGTTTGCGCGATCGCTTTCACGTGCGCTCGCTCGAACACCAGCGTCCGCTTTCCACGGTAACGATGGCGTTTACCGTGGTCGCGTTCCTGTGTTTCATCGGGGCGCGCAACCTGGTCGATGGCCCCGCTGCGCCGCTCGCCTACCGGCTCGGATGTGCACTGGTGCTCGCGCTGCTCGTGCTGGCGATCCCGCGCGCAAAGTCGACGTGGGTATTCGGGCTGATCGGCGTGGCTTACTCGCAGGTACTGGTGGCGGGCCTTGCGCTGAACGTTGCCGGCGTCGCGCAACCGCTGTTGTGGGTGCTGCCCGCGATGGTCGTGATACCGGTCTGCGCCGCGCCGCTGTGGCTTACGCCCACGCATTTCGTTGCCGGCAGCGCGCTGCTTTACGCCACGGCGTACGCGCTGCTGTTCGGCGCGCCGTTGACGCGCGATGTCGAGATCGTGGTGTGGATGTGGATCGCGGCAATCGGCGTGCCGACTTCCGCCGTGTTCCATTTCGGCTTCTACCGGTTTCGCCGCAACCACTTTCTGCTCGAAAGCCAACTCGCGCAACTCGCGGCCACCGACCCGCTAACCGGCCTGCAAAACCGCCGTTCGTTCGTCAAGCAGGCTGAGCGCCGTCTCGACACGCTCGCGCCGGAGACGCGGATCAGCGCGATCTTTCTCGACATCGACAACTTCAAATCCCTGAACGACCGCTTCGGCCATGCGGTCGGCGACCACGCGCTCTACGAGGTGGCCCACGCGTTGATGGAAGAAGCCTCCGCGGACGACAGCGTGAGCCGCATCGGCGGCGAGGAATTCGCGCTGCTGCTGTGCGATGGGCTCACCGGCGCGCTTCATCTGGCCGAACGGCTGCGCCTCGCGATCGCCGCGATCGAACGGCCGGACGGCCAGTTGACCGCGAGCTTCGGCGTGGCCGAGCACCGCAGCGGCGAAAGCATCATGATGCTGCTCGACCGCGCCGACGAAGCCTTGCTGCGCGCCAAGCACTCCGGCAGAAACCGCGTGTGCGCCGAGCGCCCGCTGCCGCGCGACGCGTTGCAACTGCTGGTCGACGACGCCGCCGGCGAGGATGGCGCGGCGGTGCGGCGGCACCGATGGGAGGATTACTACCTGACCTCGCATTTCCAGCCGCTCTACAGCCTGTCGCATCAGAAGCAGGTGGGATTCGAGGCCTTGCTGCGCGGCGAGCAGGGCGACGGCACGCTGGTGCCGCCCGCGGTTCTGTTCGCGCCGAAGCCCTCCAGCGACGAAGGCGCGCTCGACCGCGCGAGTCACGCCGTGCATCTGGCCAATGCGCGCGGGTCGCTGCCGGACGGCGCGTGGCTCTTCCTCAACATTCTGCCGGCCACGTTCATCGCCGAAGGTTATGCGGATCAACTGGCAAAGCTCGTGCGGGCCGTGGGACTCGAACCGGAACGGGTGATTCTGGAGATTCTCGAATCGCACGGCGGCAGTGTCGACGACATGTCGCGGGCGGCGGCGTTGTACCGCGAGCACGGCTTCCTGATCGCCGTCGACGATTTCGGCGCGGGTCAGTCGAATCTCGACCGGTTGTTCCGGATTCGCCCGGACCTCGTCAAGCTCGACGGCGAACTGATTCGCGCGACGAGTCACGGCACCGAGCAGCCCATTCTGCCGAAGCTCGTTTCGCTGCTGCATCAGGCGGGCATGCTGGTGGTGGTCGAAGGCGTGGAGACCACCGAGGAACTGATTCTCGCCGTGGAATCGAATGTGGATTTCGCGCAGGGTTATCTGCTGGGCCGGCCGGCTGCGGAGATTGCGCCGCCGGAGTCGGTGCATCGGCGCATCGACGATGCTTTCGATGTCATCGCGCATGGCCGCGCGCATCAGCATGCGCTGTTCGAATCCGAAGTGGAGCCTTACCGCGCAGCCTTGCGGCTCGCCGCCGACGCGTTGCTGGCCGGCGTCGCCAAGGAAGTGGCGTTTGTGCCTCTCGCAAGGTTCGATCGCTGCATCAGCTGTTTCATTCTCGACGACTCGGGCAGGCAGATCGGCCAGGAAGTGCCGGGGCCGGCCTGGAGTAGCGACGGGGCCTCGCTGCAACCCGTGGCGAATCCACGCGATGCGCGCTGGGATCATCGTCCGTATTTCCGCAATGCGGTGCTGTTGCCGGGCGTGGCGGTGGCGAGTAATCCTTATCTTTCGCTGGCGAGCGGCAGGCCTTGTATCGCAGTGACGCTGGCGGTGCAGTTTGCCGCCGGGCGCTGCGTGATCGGGGTGGAACTGGACTGGTCGGCGTTGGGGCTGCCGTGGCCCGCGGGGGAGTAGGTTTTTTTCACGCCGCAGCCTTACGGCGTGAATGATGAGCGGACTCGCTTGATCGTTTAATAGCCGCCTGTGGGCGAGGTCGCCATCGCCGCGCTCTGTTTATACGACGCCGCCAGATCTGCCGCCGCACGGCTCAGCAGACCCGTGTCCGTGCCGACCGCGACAAAGGTGGCGCCCGCTGCGAGATAATCGGCGGCAATCGCCGAATCGGGCGCGAGCACGCCTGCGGCTTTGCCCGCGCTTCGCGCGATCCGGATGCCGTTGCGAATCGCTTCGCGCACGCTGGCATCGCCGGGTTTGCCCAGCAGGCCCATCGAGGCGCTCAGATCCGCCGGACCGAAGAACACGCCGTCGACGCCATCCACTGCCGCAATCGCCGGCAAGTTCTGCATGCCCTGCACGGATTCCACCTGCACCAGCACGCACAACTCATCTGCCGCCGTGCCCAGATAATCCGCTATGCGGTTCCAGCGCGATGCGCGCGCCAACGCACTGCCCACGCCGCGAATGCCTTGGGGCGGATAGCGGGTGGCGGCAACCGCATCGGCCGCCTGTTCGGGCGTGTCGATCATCGGCAGCAAGAGGGTTTGGGCGCCGATGTCGAGCAATTGCTTGATCAACGCGGCGTCGCTGCGCACCGGCCGCACCACCGGATGCGATGCATACGCGGCCACGGCCTGCAATTGGGCCAGCGTGCTGCGCACGTCGTTCGGCGCATGTTCGTTGTCGATCAGCAGCCAGTCGAAACCGGCGGTAGCCAGCAACTCGGTCACGTAGGCGTCGGCGAGCGCGGCCCACAGGCCGAATTGCGGTTTGCCTTCGGCCAGCGCGCGTTTGAAATGGTTTTGCGGTAGAGACATGTTGGTCCACTCAAATGAAGTTCAGGCCGATTCCGCCGAGCGGACCATAGTCGACATGAAAAGTGTCGCCCGCCCGCGCGGGAATGGGGCTGGTGAACGAACCGCTCAGGATCACGTCGCTCGCGTTGAGCATTTCGTCGTACGGAGCGATCTTATTGGCGAGCCAGGCCACGCCGGTGGCCGGATGATTCAACACTGCCGCCGCGAGTCCGCTTTCTTCCACCGCGCCGTTCCTGTAAAGCAGCGCGCCGACCCAGCGCAGATCGACGTCCAGCGGACGCACCGGCCGGCCGCCCAGCACGATGCCCGCATTCGCCGCAAAGTCCGAGATCGTGTCGTAGACCTTGCGCGGCGCTCTGGTCTCGCGGTCGAACTGTTCGATGCGCGCGTCGATGATTTCCACGGCCGGCGTCACGTAGGCGGTCGCGTCCAGCACGTCGAACAGCGTCACGCCCGGGCCCTTTAACGGCCTGCTCAGCACGAACGCCAGTTCCACTTCCACGCGCGGCGCAATGAAGCGGTCCGCGCGGATGTCCTGGCCGTTTTCGATAAACATGCTGTCGAGCAGCGGTGCATAGTCGGGTTCGTCGATCTGCGACGAGCGCTGCATGGCGCGCGAGGTGAGGCCGATCTTGCGGCCTTTTATCACGTGGCCTTCGGCGAGTTTGAGTTTCACCCACTCGCGCTGGATCGCGTAACCGTCCTGCACGGTCATCTGCGGATAGGCGGCGGAGAAGTGGCGCAATTGGGTACGCGTTTTCTCCGCATGGTCGAGTTGCGCCGCAAGGTCGCGGATAGTCTGTTCGTCTAGCATGGTGGATTCTCGATGAGCCGCTATTCGGCCTTCAGGCGCGCGTGCAGGTTGTTGTGTTTCCACGTACCGGCTTCGCTGAATTCATTGATCTCCAGCGACAACGCCAGGCCGTGCTGTTCGAATTCAGCCGCGAAGTGCTGTTTGATCAGCGCGAACAACGCGTCGCCGGTGGCCTTTTTTGCGGCTTCCGAGCGGCCTGCGCCGATCTTCAGGTTCGCATGCAGGAACGCGGCGTCGGCGCGTCCGTCGGCGATGCAGTACTGCTCGCAGCGCAACGCGCGCACACGGATGCCGCCGAGCGGATAGACGCGCCGTTCGCCTTCGTTGCCGGTTTCGCGCTGCGCGTCGAGGCAGTGCGCGAGCGCGTTGCACAGGTGTCCGATGCTTTGCGCGCCGGCGAGATTGGCGCTGTATTCGATTGTCAGATGCGGCACGGTGAACTCCTTCGTTGCAACTCAAACGGGCAGAGGCGTAACCGGAAAGATCGCGTTGATCTGGCCGGTGCCCGAACTGCCGAAATATGGCGTGACGACTTCCACCTTGCCTTCGTAACGATCCCAGCCGAGCGCGCCGAGCAGCATGGCGGTGTCGTGCATGCCGCCTTCGCCCCAGCATTTCTCGTTGTAGAGCGGCAGCATCTCGCAGAAGGTCTTCCAGTCGCCGGCTTCCCACAACTCGACCACCTTGCGGTCCATCTGTTCGAGAAACGGATTCCACACCTTATGCATGAACTGCTCGGCCGTGCCGTTGTTGGCGAAGTGGTGGCTCAGCGACCCGCTCGCCAGAATCGCGACAGTGCCCTCGTAACGTTCCTCGATCGCCTTGCGCACCGCGAGGCCGAAGCGCACGCTCGTGTCGAGGTCATGCCACACGCACCAGCCTGCTACCGAGACGGCCTTGAAGTGCTGATCCGCATTCATGTAGCGCATCGGTACCAGCGTGCCGTATTCGAGTTCGAGCGTGGTCTCGCTGTGCGCGCGGCTCTTCACGCCCATTTCGCTGGCGACTTCCGCGATCAGATTGCCGAGTTCCACATTGCCCGGATACGCGTACGGCATGTTCCTGATGAAATGCGGCAACTCGTTGCTCGTATAGATGCCTTCGAACTTCGGCGCGCAATTGATATGGTATTCGCTGTTCACCAGCCAATGCACGTCGAACACGACGATCGTATCCACGCCCAGTTCGCGGCAACGCCGGCCGATTTCATGATGACCGTCTATCGCGGGTTGACGGCAGCCCTTGTGCGGACCGTCGAGTTCGGACAGATATAACGACGGGACGTGAGTCACTTTTGCTGCCAACGCGAGTTTGCCCATCGCGGTCTCCCATGCAAGATAACTGCTATTTCGTAAGGCCTGTTCCGCGCGACGCATGATGCATGGCGCCCACGTGCGCAAGACATGCGCGCAAGACATCCGCGCCTCAAACGCCCCAGCGCGGAATGTGATGCGAGCCGAGCGACACACAAACGTTCTTCGGTTCGAGGAACACTTCGTAGCTCCATGTACCGCCTTCGCGACCCACGCCGGATGCCTTGGTGCCACCGAACGGCTGGCGCAGATCACGCACGTTCTGGCTGTTGACGAAGCACATGCCCGCTGCGACGGCGGCGGCGACGCGCAGCGCGCGGCCCGTGTTCTCGGTCCAGATGTAGCTCGACAGGCCGTAGGAGATGTCGTTGGCGAGCTCGATCGCGTCGGCTTCGTCGTCGAACGGAATCAGGCAGGCGACCGGGCCGAAGATTTCTTCCTGCGCGATACGCATGCGGTTGTCGACATCGACGAACACGGTAGGCTGGACGAAGTTGCCTTTGCGCAGCGCGTCGGGCAACTCGGGCAGATCGAGACCGCCGCACGCGAGCGTCGCGCCTTCTTTCGGACCCAGTTCGATATAGCTGCGCACTTTCGCCAGATGGCCCTGGCTGATCATGGGGCCGACAATGGTGCTGTCGGACAGCGGATCGCCCACGCTCAAACGCTTCGCACGCTCGATGAAACGCTCGGCGAAACGCGCGTAAATGCCCCGTTGCACGAGAATGCGCGAACCCGCCGTGCAGCGTTCGCCGTTGTTCGAGAAGATCATGAACACGGCGGCGTCGAGCGCGCGCTCGAAGTCGGCGTCGTCGAAAATCACGAACGGCGACTTGCCGCCAAGTTCCATCGAAAACTTCTTCAGCCCTGCGGTTTGCACGATACGGTTGCCAGTCGCCGTCGATCCGGTGAACGATACGGCATGCACGTCCGGATGCGCGACCAGCGGTTCGCCGGTTTCCTTGCCGAAGCCATGCACCACGTTCAGCACGCCGGCGGGAATGCCGGCTTCGAGCGCGAGATTGCCGAGCATCGCGGCCGTGAGCGGCGACAGTTCGCTCATCTTCAGCACGGCCGTATTGCCGAACGCGAGACAGGGCGCCACCTTCCAGGTCGCCGTCATGAACGGCACGTTCCACGGCGAGATCAGCGCGCAGACGCCGACCGGATGAAACAGCGTGTAGTTCAGGTGCGTATCGGTCGGATACGTATGGCCGTCGACACGCGTGCACATTTCGGCGAAGTAGCTGAAGTTGTCGGCGGCGCGCGGCACGAGTTGCTTGCGCGTCTGCGAGATCGTCTGCCCGGTGTCCTTCGTTTCGGTCTCCGAGATTTCCGGCACATTCTTCGCGATCAATTCGCCGAGCTTGCGGACCAGCTTCGCGCGTTCCGCGGCGGGCCTGGCGGCCCATGCGGGAAACGCGTCTTTGGCGGCGCGCACGGCGGCGTCCACTTCTTCGGCGCCGCCGCGGGCTACTTCAGCGAGCACCTCTTGCGTGGCCGGATTGACGGTTTCGAAGTAGTCTTTCGCGGCGCCCGATTTGCCGTTGATCAGATGGTCGATTCGCATTGGCTTGTTGTCCCCTGTAAGGCAGTCGATCAGGCGCGGCCGAAGTCCGCGTCCGATCCAATCGTATTGACGAGACGGCCAAGACCGTCGATTTCGCAGACCACTTCGTCGCCCGCATTGACATTGACGATGCCCTCGGGCGTACCGGTCAGGATTACGTCGCCGGGCGCGAGGGTCATGAAGCTGCTCAGGTATTCGATCAGCGCCGGGATATCGGTGACGAGGTCGCGCGTATTGCCGTGTTGCTGACGCGTGCCGTTCACGAACGTGCGCAACTCCAGTTGCGTGACGTCTTCGATATCCGCTGCGTCGACGAACCAGGGGCCGAGCACCGTGCCGCCGTCGCGATTCTTCACGCGCAGGTTGGGGCGGTAGTAGTTTTCGAGGTAGTCGCGAATCGCGTAGTCGTTGGCGATCATATAGCCGGCTACATGCTGCATGGCGTTTTCGCGGGTGACGTTGCGCGCGGTTTGCCCGATCACGACCGCGAGTTCGCACTCGTAGTGCATGAAGGTGACGTCGGCGGGGCGGCGCGTCACGCCGCGATGACCCAGCACCGTGCCCGGTCCCTTGAGAAACACGAGCGGCTCTTCCTGTTTGCCGAACTGCAACTCCTTCGCATGCTCGGCGTAGTTCAGGCCGAGCGCGAAGATCGTGCCGACTTCGATCGGGGCAAGCCAGACCACTTCATGTTCGCCACGCACGCGGCCGTCGGCGAGACGCACGCCATTGGCGTCGGGACAGGCTTCGTGAATCGCGCCTGCATACGCAATACGGCCGCGCATCATGGCTGTTCTCCCACTTGTTCCTCGGCACCGACGAACGACACCGTAAGCGGCGGCATTGCGCCGATCGACAACGTGGCCGAGTCGCCGATATGCGCGACAGGCGAACCATGCGGCACGCCGAGCGTGATGACGTCGCCCGCGCTGAGCGTCATGAAGTCGGTCACGTCCGCGAGCAGTTGCGCCACATTGCGTACCGACGACGCGGTGCTTGCGTTGAAAGTCGCGCCTGCGGCAAGCGAAACCCTGATTTGCAGATCGTCCGGCGCGGGAATATGACGCGCTGCAACCACGGCCGGTCCGATGACGCAGAAACCGTCGCGTGCCCGGAATCGCACAGACGGCCGGTACACGCTCGCATGCGGCACGCTGAGATCGGCGACCAGCGTATAGCCGGCAATGTAGTGCAACGCCTGCTCCACGCTGACACGTGTTGCAGTGCGGCCAATCACGATGCCGAGCGACGCGCCGACTTCCACGCCCAACGCGTTGTCCGGCACCGCGACACGCGCGCGATGTCCGGCGAGCGTATTGCGCGGCTTCAGATAGAGCACCGGCGCTTTCGGCGGCGCTTTATAAGGCGCGGCGTGCATTGCATCGCCCAACGCCGCGAGCGCGGCGCGGTCGTTCAGCAAGGTGCCGTAGACCGCGCCGCTGACCGGCGCGCGGCACGCCATGCCACGTGCGAGCAGCGCGGCCGCGCTGCCCGCATCCACGTCGCGGGGCAGCGCCTCGCCTTCGGGATGCAGCAGATGATCGGCAAGTGCAAACATAAATGACCTGTCTCTTGTCAAAAACACTAACATGTTAGTAGTATTGCGCTTGATATCATCCACGGTCAATAGTCTGCCGGCTGATCGCGGGTTTTCCCTTAAGCTTTCACGGCTGGTTTCAATTCAACTTCCACTATGTCTGCTTCCGCTTCGACCCGAGTTTTGCACCGCAACCTGCCGATGTTGTTGCTGCGCGCCAGAGAAAAAATGATGGAGCGGTTTCGTCCGTTGATTACCGCGCATGGATTGACCGAGCAGCAGTGGCGCGTGATTCGCGCGCTGAACGAACACGGCCCGATGGAGCCGCGCCATATCTCCGATATCTGCACGATTTCGAGCCCGAGCATGGCCGGCGTGCTCGCGCGCATGGAGAGCATGGAACTGGTGACCAAGGAGCGGTTCGCCGAAGATCAGCGGCGCGTGCTGGTGTCGCTCACGGACACGAGCCTGGAATTGGTGCGCGTGATTTCCAAAGACCTCGAGGCGCATTACCGCGAGTTGGAGCGCAAGGTGGGGCCGGAGATCGTCGAGCGCGTGTATCGCGCGGTGGACGATCTGCTGGCCGGTCTGGAGGAAGAAGAGGAGTGAGGTAAGGCCTGGCGTTTGCGCGCCGGATCACCAACCGTGAAAGCGTCTCCATTCCACGCTGTCGCCGTCCGGCGTCACCGCGTGGTATTCGGGAAACTGCGCGCCGGTGGCGCATGCGTGATTCGGCAGGATGCGCAGTTTCATGCCGATCGGGAAGCGCTGCGTGATGTCTTCGCCGGTGTGTGCGTGTTCTGCTGTCGCAGAGAGAATGCCGTGTTCCTGATTGGCGGCGCTTACTACGTAGCCGGGCAGCGGCGTGCCGTTCAGCAGACATGGCTGGCCGTAGCCGAAATCGTGCGACTGCTTCGCGGTGCCGCGATCGCGGCTCATGGCCATCCAGCCCGCGTCGAGAATGGCCCAGCCCTTGTCCGCCTGATGGCCGATCACCGTGGCGAGCACGCTGAGCGCGATGTCGTCGAGCGCACATACGCCGACGTTATGCATGACGAGATCGAACAGCACGTACACACCGGCGCGCACTTCCGTGACGCCTTCCAGTTGCGTGGCCGCAAGCGCGGTCGGCGTGGAGCCGACGCTGACCGCCGGGCACGCAATGCCGGCCTCGCGTAGCCGCTGTGCCGCGCGTACGCAGCCCGCGCGTTCCTGTTCCGCGAGCGCGGCGAGCGCCTCGGGCGTATCCAGTTCGTAGCTGGAGCCGGCATGGGTCATCACGCCGCCCACCTTCACGCCGTTCTCGTGCAGAATCCGGCCGACTTCGAGCAAGGTGTCCTGTTCCGGTGTGATGCCTGAGCGGTGCCCGTCCGTGTCCACTTCGATGCATACCTCGAAGGTTTGGCCGTGCTGGTCGCTGAATGCGGCAATCGCGGCTGCGGCGTTCGGGTTGTCCACCACGAGCTTCAGATCGCAGCCCTGGCGGCGCAGCGCGAGCGCTCTCGGCAGCTTCGACGGAGCCATGCTGACGGCGTAAAGAATGTCTTCGACGCCCGCGGCAAAGAATGCCTCCGCCTCCTTCAACGTCGAAACGGTAATGCCGCGCGCGCCCGCGGCGATCTGCGCGCGGACCACGTCGATGCATTTGGTGGTCTTCACATGCGGACGAAACGCGACGCCGAGCGTGTTCATATGCCCCTGCATTCGCGCGATGTTCTTCTGCATGCGGGCGATATCGATCAACGCGGCTGGGGTTTCGATCTGGTCGAGTTTCATGCTTTCACCGGGAAAATGGAGTCATGCGCGCTCGTGCCGGTTCGCGCCGAAGCGGGCGAGCCATGCAGCGAGCGGGTCGAGCGTCGGCGCTTCGATCTCGGGCGGCTGCGCGCCGCTTACGAGCGGCAGGCCGACGCGATTGTGCCAGTAGGTCCGCAAGCCGACGGCGGCCGTGCCGAACATATCGTAGCTGGAGCCCGCCACGAACGCGGCTTCATGGGCCGCTACGCCGAGTTTTTGCAGCGCGAGACGGTAGGGTAGCGGGTCTGGTTTGTACATGCCGGCTTCTTCGGCGGTGACGATCGCGTCCCAGCGAACCGGGAGGAGATTCGCGGCCTGTGTGCCGAGGCGCGCCGAGCAGTTGGTGACGACGGCCAGCTTGCAATGCGGCGCGAGCGTTTGCAACGCATCGACGGCACCGCTCCACGGCGCGAGGTTCGGCCATTCCGCTTCGAGCGCAAGCGCCGCGGATTCGGGCAGGCCGACTTGCGCGGCGGCTTCGCGCACCAGTTGTTCGTACGCGATGTACTGGCCGCAGCCGTAGGTCAGGCGCAGATAAGCGGCGCGCCATGCGCGGCCCGCCTGCTCGGAACCGGCTGCGCGGTTCCATGCGCTCCACGAGTCGAGCAGGGCGGTCAGCAGGTCGAACAGAACCGCTTTGGGATAGGCGGCGGGCACGGAGGCGAGAGTCATGATCAGGCCGGCAGTAGACGGTGAGCTGATTATAAAGTTCGATTGGCGCGGTGACGTTCAGATGGATTAACTCATAGATTGAGTCAGGCTGAATGATTCATTCGTGAGTGCATGCAACTGCGTATTGACACTTATCGCCGCCAGGGCGGTTGAGGCCTGAAACTGCTTTGCAAATACTGCATGAAATGGCGGGTGCGCGCCGGCAGCCCGGTCCGCTGATGCGTGAGGGCGATCACGTCGGCTGCGGGCGCTCTCCATTCCGGCAGCAAACGGATGAGCTTGCCCTTCGCGAGGTCGTCGGCCACGTCCCATTCGGAACGCAGGATCACGCCGCGGCCTTCGCATGCCCACTGGCGGATCACGTCGCCGTCATTGCAGCTCAGGTGGGCGGACACGCGCACGCTGCGGCGCGTGCGGCCTTTGCTGAACTGCCACAGTGAGACATCTTCGTTATTCTCGCGCAGCACGATGCAGGGTAATTTGCTCAACTCATCTGGAGACCCCGGCACGCCGGTTCGCCTGATCAATGCAGGCGCTGCGCAGACGAAGCGCGCGTTCGGTGCAATCGTGTAGCCAACCAGGTTCGACACCGGCAGCTCGCCGATATGCACGACGATATCGAAACGATCGGTTGTCTCGGTCAAAGGCCGGTCGGAGAGCGTGAGCGCGATGTCGATATCCGGATTCTGCTGTTGGAACGCGGCAATCGCAGGCGCGAGATGTCGTCGCCCGAACCCCAGCGGCGCGTTGATTTTCAGCGTACCGACGAGTCCGCCACGGCGCATCTGCAGATCCTCGAACAGCGCGTCGAACTGCTGGACGAGCTCGGCGCCCCGTTCGCACAGCAATGTGCCTTCTTCGGTGAATTGCAGGCGGCGCGCGGTGCGGTTCACCAGTTGCGCGCCCAGTTTCCTTTCCAGTTGTTGAAGCCGCTGTGTGACCGCGGAGGGCGACAACCCCAGCTTTCGCGCGGCGGCGATCAGGCTGCCGCTTTCGCGCAGCGTCAACAGGAAGCGGATATCGGCCGAATCGTTCATGGCGGCAACGTTTGAGTGAGGAACTCCGGCAGCATAAAGTGTCTGGATGCGCGGTTCCAGTCCGGTCCGGCGCGCGTGCGGACAAACGCGGGCTGGCTGGCAAGGTAAAGTGATGCTTCTGTTACTCGACCAGAAGCGCGGTCCGCTAAAGTGTGCGCTTGCGCTGAATTCCTGTTGTTTTTCATTTGAAAGAGAAGTCCACATGCCGTTGTCTAATGGGCCGTCGAATGGTCTGTCGAACGATACCGCGCAGCACAGCGCCTTGAAACAGGCGGTGTTTCTGCACACGGGCTGGCGTAGTGCGGGAACGTGGGTCTGGTCGCGTCTGCGTGAACTCGATACCGTGACCGCTTTCTATGAACCGCTCAGCAATGTGCTCGCGGAACTGAGTCTTGCGGATGTTTCCGCGTCGCGTCCCACGCTCACGTCCGGACACCCGCCGCTTGCCGCGCCGTACTTCGAAGAATACCGGCCGTTCCTGCAGGAAGGTGCTCGCGGTGTGGCCGGCTATCAAAGGCGTTTCAGTCTCGATCGCTTCGCTAATGTGCCGGACGCGAATTTCCCGCAATTACAGGCCTATTTACGCAATCTGTGCGAGCGCACCACCGCACAGGGCAGCGTGCCGGTGTTCAAATTTTGCCGTTCATCGGGCCGGCTGCCGTGGCTGCGGGCGGCTTTTCCGCAGGCGATGCATGTGGGCGTGCTGCGCAATCCGGCATCGCAGTTTGCTTCCGGGTGGCTGCTCAGCCGGCAGTGGAGCAATCCGTTTTTCGTGGCCGCGCCGTTTCGCGTGCTGGGGCTGAATCAGGCGGATCCGCTGGTCAGGCAGGCCATCGAGATTTGCGGCGTGAGCTTGCCGCCTGCCGCACCTGCTTCGGAAGACGCGTACGCAATGGCGTGCGAGCAGTACGCGCGCACGGCGGAAGGCCATAACGCGTATCGGGCATTCGTCGCGTTGTGGATTCTTTGCGCGTTGCGTATGGCGGAGGATGTCGATCTGCTGATCGACATCGACCGGCTTGGCGCGTCGCGCGATTACGCGCTGGCGTTGAGCACCGCATTCGAAACGCAAAGCGGTTTGTCGCCCGACTTCAGCAACGCGCGCGATCTGGTCGAAGAGACGCGTGGCGGCGCGGCACGCATGAGCGGAATCGACGGACGCGCGATGCGCACGGTGCATTCCGCCGCCCTCAAATTTCTCAAGGCGCATGGCGGTGCCAACGCTGCCTTTGTGGAAGTGATCCGCGAGAAGATGGTGCTCGCCAACGAATTGACCGACGCATGGCGCTGAGCATTCGCCGCGATAGATCGGGCAAGACCCACGCGCCAATACAGTTGCCGCGCAAAAAACAATACAGTGAGGCGCGGTTTTATCTGGCTGTATCGGGAGTATGACCGGCGCCGTCGATACAGTTGGCAAGTCTCGACGGAGCCCGTCGACCAGCGGTTCGCCGCTCTGGCGCGGTGCGACGCAGCCTGATTTTTTGCCTATGGCCCGGTGGTGACACGCCGCGCTTGATCCCGAACACGAGGTAAGGACATGAATGTAGTGAACGAACAAGCAAAGCTGTCGGTGCAGCAGTTGGGCCACTATATCGGCGGCGCGCCGGCCGCGCCGACCAGCGGCCGCTTCAAGGACGTGTTCAATCCCGCCACCGGCAAAGTCACCGGTTCGGTCGCCCTCGCTTCGGTCGAGGAAGTGGACGCGGCAGTGCAGGCCGCCAAGGCCGCCTTTCCCGCCTGGAGCGAAACCGCGCCGCTCAAGCGCGCGCGCATTCTGTTCAGGTTCAAGGAGTTGCTCAACCAGCATCACGACGAACTGGCGATGCTGATCACGCGCGAACACGGCAAGGTGTTCACGGACGCACAAGGTGAAGTGGTGCGCGGCATCGAAGTCGTCGAATTCGCGTGCGGCATTCCGAACCTGCTCAAGACCGATTTCACCGACCAGATCGGCGGCGGCATCGACAACTGGAATCTGCGTCAGGCGCTCGGTGTGGTCGCGGGCATCACGCCGTTCAACTTCCCGGTCATGGTGCCGATGTGGATGTTCCCGGTTGCGCTCGCCTGCGGCAATACGTTCGTGCTGAAACCGTCGGAGCGTGATCCGTCGGCGTCGCTGCGGATTGCCGAACTGCTGAAGGAAGCCGGCCTGCCCGACGGTGTGTTCAACGTCGTCAACGGCGACAAGGTGGCCGTCGATGCGCTGATCGATCACCCGGACGTCGCGGCGCTGTCGTTCGTGGGCTCCACTCCGATCGCCGAATACATTCACACGGAAGCGTCGAAGCGCGGCAAACGCGTGCAGGCACTCGGCGGCGCGAAAAATCACCTGGTGGTGATGCCGGACGCGGATCTGGACCAGGCGGTCGACGCGCTGATCGGCGCAGCCTACGGTTCGGCGGGCGAGCGCTGCATGGCGATCTCGGTCGCGGTGGCGGTCGGCAATGTGGCCGACCAACTGATCGAGAAACTGGTGCCGCGCGTCAAATCGCTCGTGATCAGGAACGGCGAAAATCTCGACGCTGAAATGGGTCCGCTGGTTACCGCCGAACATAAGGCCAAGGTGGCCGGTTATATCGCGTCGGGCGAGGCGGAAGGCGCGAAGCTGATCGTCGACGGCCGCGCGCATCCGGTGGCAAGCGAAGAAGGCTTCTTTATCGGCGGTACGCTGTTCGACAATGTCGGCACGCAGATGAAGATCTACAAGGAAGAGATCTTCGGCCCGGTGCTGGCAGTGGTGCGGGTGCCCGATTTCGCGAGCGCCGTGGAGTTGATCAACGCGCACGAATTCGGTAACGGCGTGTCGCTCTTCACGTCGGATGGCGGGGTGGCGCGCGCGTTCGGCCGGCAGATTCAGGTGGGCATGGTCGGCATCAACGTGCCGATTCCGGTGCCGATGGCATGGCATTCGTTCGGCGGCTGGAAGCGTTCGCTGTTCGGCGACCATCACGCTTACGGCGAAGAGGGCGTGCGCTTCTATACGCGCTACAAGAGCATCATGCAGCGCTGGCCGGATAGCATCGCCAAAGGTGCTGAATTTACGATGCCGGTGGCGAAGTAGGTCGGCAAGCAAGTCAGTCGGAGTCAGAAAAGCCGCGCCTGAACCAGGCGCGGCTTTTCCACATCCCCCGGGCAACGCCTCTCTAAACACCCGAAGAGGAATCTTCTTCCACTTCGCTGAGAACAGCGTTCTGCACCGCGACAGCAGGACTGACATAAGCCGGCGCCTGGCGTGGCTCGTCGATGCTGTAGCGCAAACGCCCCGCCTCGATATACACGCGCAACCGGCGGTATTTCACGAGGTAGAGCACGCCGACAACCGCCGCCGCGAACCCCGATGCCGCGCCCACACCCAGCGCCCAACGCGGACCGAAACGGTCTGCGACCCAACCCACCACCGGCGCGCCGAGCGGCGTGCCGCCCAACGCAATGGCCAGCAGAATCGCGATCACCCGGCCGCGCATGACGGGCTCGGTGGAAAGCTGCACGAGACTGTTGGTCGAGGTGTTGAAGGTTTGCGTCGCCACGCCGATCACCATCAGCGCAATGCCGAACAGCACGGAGTTCGGCATCAGCGAGGCCGCAGTGCAGCCCACCCCGAACACGGCCGCTGCGATGAGCAGCAGCGCCATGCGCGGTTTCGCCCGGCGCGCGGCGAGCAGCGCGCCAGTGACGGAGCCGATCGCCATAGTCGAGCTCAATACACCGTATTCGCCCGCGCCCGCGTGAAACGCGGTGACCGACATCGTCGAGATGAAGATCGGGAAATTCAGGCCGAACGTGCCGATCAGGAACAGCATCAGCAACGCGGCCTTCAGATCGGGACGCGTCCACACGTACTTGAAACCTTCGACGAAGCTGCCGCGCGTGCGCACCGCCCGCGGCTTCAGATGCAGTTCGCTCACACGCAGCATGCGCAGCGAACCGAGTACCGCGACGAACGAAAGCGCGTTGATGAGAAACACCCAACCGGTGCCCACCGAGGCGATCAGCAGCCCCGCGACCGCAGGTCCGATCATGCGCGCCGCGTTGAACGAAGTGGAGTTCAGCGCGACCGCGTTCGACAGATCGTGCTCGCCGACCAGGTCCGACACGAAAGTCTGACGCGCCGGCGAATCAAACGCGGTGACGCAGCCGAGCAGTCCCGCAAAGACATAGACGTGCCACAACTGCACGAGCCCGGTGACGGTGAGAATGCCGAGGCACAGCGCGAGCGAACCCATGCCCGCCTGAGTCGCGAAGAGCAGCTTGCGACGGTCGAAGTGATCGGCGGCATAGCCGGTCAGCGGCAACATCAGCATTTGCGGGCCGAACTGCAACGACATGACGATACCCACCGAGGTCGCGTTGTGATGCGTGAGCTCGGTGAGCACGAGCCAATCCTGCGCCGTGCGCTGCATCCATGTCCCGACGTTGGAGACGATCGCGCCGCTCGCCCAGACCCGGTAGTTGAAATTGCTCAGCGAACGGAAAGTGCCGATCACCGGACGATTCCCGCTCGAAGGGTCCGCGCGGCGCGCGAGCTGCGGCGCATGTTCAAACTCAGGGTCATGCGCGCGAGCGTTCGAGCAGATCGAGGACTTCCTGCGTCGTGCCGGTTTCGCCAAGGCGCGGGAAGATGCGCGTGATGCTGTTGATGTGAGCATCCGCATTGCGATCGGTCATGGCGTCGACCACGAGCGTCACGTTCAGGCCGAGTTCGTGTGCGTAGCGCGCGGTGGATTCGACGCCGATGCTGGTCGCCACGCCCACGAGCACGACTTGCGTGACGCCTTGCCCGCGCAGGTACGCTTCGAGATCGGTATTGGTGAATGCGCCCCAGGTGCGCTTGGTGACCCGATGATCGGACGGTTGCGCGTTCAGCTCGGGCACCAGATCCGCGAATCCGGCGGGGAAGTCGCCCGTGTTGCGCGCCTCCTGCGTGCGGCCCGGCGCGCCGCCGGTCACGTTGACGAGCACCACGGGTAGGCCGTGGCGGCGAAACGCCTCCGCGAGCACGGCCGAGCGCTCGACCACTTCGCCGGTGGGATGCGCGGTGGGCAGCGCGACAATGCCTCGCTGCAAATCGACGACGATGAGTGCGGTTTTTGCGTCGAGTGTGGTGAGTGCCATGAAGTACTCCTGGAGTTACGAGTCGATGAGGCGTTTGAGCAGTTCGACGCCGATAACGAGCTGTTGCTGCTCGGCCGCCGAGAAGCGCGTCTGGATGGTGCGAAACAGCCAGTCTTCACGTGCCGCGCGGCTTGCCTTGACCTTCTTGCGAAAGGCGGGCGTGAGGGAGAGAACCGTTTGCCGGCCGTCGTTCGGATCGGGCGTGCCATTTACCAGCCCGGCGGCCTTCAGTGCCGAAAGCGTCTCGCCCATCGACTGCGGACGCATGCCATGAGCACGCGCGAGCGCGGTGACGGTTGCCGGACCTTCGCGTTCCAGCAAGCCGAGGACCTGCACCTGAGAGGGCGTGAAATCGCCGACATGCGACTCCTCGCGCAAACGGCGGCGCAGTTTGCCGACCAGCACGCGCAAGTCTTCGGCCACGATGTGCAGGGAGTCGGGATCGACCGGTAGATCGGGCTTGGCCATGTCGCAATGGATATGAAGGATACCTGCGAAGGTTACCTTCGCATCTGGTCGGCGTCAAGTCGGGGCTGCGGCGGGCCAGCGGGACCGCCGCGCTCACTTGTCTATTGCCCGGCGCAGATGTCAATATCGGTGCATGCCGTCGAACCGGCCATTGGGAGAATAGCCATCAGCACAAGCCTGCGAGCGTCCATGCAGCACGCCACGACTTTCCGGTTTGCCGCGCCGCACGATGCGAGCGCGATCCGCACGATCGAATTCGAAGCGGGTCAGCGTTTTGCGAGCGTCGGCATGGCGGGCATTGCCGACGCGCCGCCGATGGAACCGGAACTCGTCGCCCGCAAGATAGCGGCGCGGGAAGTCATCGTCGCCGTGGATAGTGATGAAAAGTGCGCCGGTTTCGTGATGTTCGAGCCGCAGGCCACATCCATCTACGTGCAGGAACTCGACGTGCTCACGTCGCACGCCGGGCGGCGTATCGGCGCGGCGCTCATCGGCCAGGTCGCACAGGTCGCCCGTGCGGCGCGGCTCACGCAACTCATCCTGTCGACGTTTCGCGAGGTGCCGTGGAATGCGCCGTACTATCGGCGGCTCGGTTTTCGCGATATCGAGGAAACTGAACTCGACGCGGCGTTGCGAGCGCGGCGCGACGCGCACATTGCGCAAGGACTGGATGAATCGAAACGCGTTTTCATGCAGCGCGATCTGGCGTGACGGGTGGAACGTGACGTGATGCGTCGCACTATCCGCTGGCGTAAAAAAGCGCGGCAGGCGTGACCGGGACGAATCATTCCGCTCACGCGCTGCCGCGCGGTTTTTCAGCGTGCTGCCGTGCCATGCCATGCATTTGCCGCTTTAACCCGACGACCTGACCCTCGCCGGCTCTCCGCCTGGCTTTGCCTTTTCAGCTTGCTCGCACGCCGACTCTACGCGCTTATTCCACGGTTTCCAGCGTCGGATAATCCACATAGCCGGTTTCGCCGCGCGCGTAATAGGTTGCCGGATTCGGCTTGTTCAACGGCGCATTCGTGGCGAAGCGGCGCACCAGATCCGGGTTCGCGATGAACAGCTGACCCCAGGCCACCGCATCTGCCTCACCCGCGTCGAGCACCTGTTGCGCGGTTTCCGTGGTGAACTTTTCGTTGGCGATGTACGGGCCGCCGAATGCCTTCTTCAGTTGCGGGCCGAGACGGTCGTCGCCGAGCGCTTCACGTGCGGCAATGAATGCGATCTTGCGCTTGCCGAGCTCGCGAGCCACATAGCCGAAGGTGCCGGCCGGATCGGAGTCACCCATAGTGTGCGAATCGCGGCGCGGCGCGAGGTGTACGCCGACACGGTTCGCGCCCCACACGCCGATGCACGCGTCGGTCACTTCGAGCAGCAGACGGGCGCGGTTTTCGATCGGGCCGCCGTAGGCGTCGGTACGTTTGTTGGTGCTGTCCTGCAGGAACTGGTCGAGCAGATAGCCGTTGGCGCCGTGCACTTCGACGCCGTCGAAACCGGCCGCTTTGGCGTTTTCCGCGCCTTTGCGGAATGCTTCGACCACGCCGGCGATTTCATCGAGTTCCAGTGCGCGCGGCGTCACGTAGGCACGTTCCGGACGCACCAGGCTCACGTGGCCCTGTGCGGCGATCGCGCTCGGCGCGACCGGCAGTTCGCCGTTCAGGAACAGCGGGTCGGAAATACGGCCCACGTGCCACAGTTGCAGAAAGATCCTGCCGCCGGCCGCATGCACGGCGCTCGTCACGAGCTTCCAGCCTTCAACCTGTTCCTGCGACCAGATGCCCGGCGTGTCGGCATAACCCACGCCTTGCGGCGTCACCGAGGTCGCCTCGCTGATGATCAGACCGGCCGTTGCGCGTTCAGCGTAGTACTTCGCCATCAGCGCGTTGGGCACGCGGATTTCTCCGGCGCGCTGGCGTGTGAGCGGCGCCATGATGATGCGGTTCGGCAGCGTGATGTCACCAATTTGCAGCGGATCGAAAAGAGTCGGCATAAGAGTTCACCTTTGACGGCGGGCACGTGGCCCGAGCCTGAAAAAAACTGCATGATGAAAGAAGCGCGGCGATGCGGATCAAGCGTCTAAAGCCTGGTATTCATGTGCTCGAGGAACGCCTGGATGACCGGCTCATTGCGTTTGAAAAACACCCACTGACCGACCCGCTTCGACGTGACGAGCCCCGCGCGCTGCAAGGCCGCAAGGTGGGCCGACACGGTGGACTGCGACAGGCCGCAGTGCGCGTCGATCTTGCCGGCGCACACGCCGTGATCGAGCGGCAACTCCTGGTCGGCGAAATGCGCATACGGCTCACGCAGCCAGCCGAGAATCTCCCGGCGAACCGGGTTGGCAAGCGCTTTGTGAATCGCGTCGATATCGAGCGTCATGGGGTGGCTTTCAAGGTCTTCAACAACAGGCAGGCGTCGCGCTGGTCAATGCGCGCACGCCTGCATCGTTACAGGGCGAATTATATATCGTAATTTTACGATATGCATGAAGGCACTGCGGCCCGTGAGGGTGACAGGTGCGGACGCGCGATTTCGAAGTTTCGCAGCCACGTCCGGCGCCCATGCGTAGTCGCGCGGGCCGCGTTCCACGGCGCCGCCCGCTGGAGGGCCCGGGGGTTATTTGCCGAGCTTGCTCAGGTACAGTTGCGCCGCCCGCAGCACGTGCCGTTCCGCGAGCATGGCGGCCAACGCCGCGTCGCCCGACTGCACCGCGCGCAGAATGGCCGCGTGCTCTTCCCACGTCATGCGAATTTCCTCGTCATTCGAGTTGACGAACAGCATGCGCGTGCGATCGCGCAGCGAGCGCATCAGATCGGTGAGCATGGAGTTCGCACCCGCCGCGTACAGCAGATCGTGAAAGCGCGCATTGAGGTCGAGCAGTCCGGCGGTTTCGCCTTTATTTACCCGGGCTTTGCCCTCGTCCAGCACCTGCTCGATTTTCGCGGCCAGTTCCGGCGTGCAGTGCTCCGCGGCGAGGCGGGCGTTCAGGCCCTCCAGTGTGGCGCGGATCTGCACCATCTCGCGCGCGGACGACGGTTCGAGCGACGCGACCACCGCGCCATGACGCGGCCGCACTTCGACCAGGCCTTCCGCCGCCAGCGCCCGCAGCGCTTCGCGCACCGGCACGCGGGACACGTTCAGGTCTTCGGCAATGCGGCCTTCCACGAGGCGGTCGCCCGGCGCATAGACGCCAGACGTGATGGACTCACGAATGCGGACGAGCACGAGTTCAGACAATTGCTGGTGCTGAATCGGAGCAGATCGCGCCTGCTTGCCTGCGAGGGCCGGCGAATCCGGTTGGCTACTCATTGTTTCTCCATGCACTGGGCGTCGCCGGCGGCGCCAGCGGTCGAGGCATTTTAACCCAGTGACGGAACGTTGTAGACAGTACACGTCATACCACTGCGTACTTAAATGGTGCGGGGTGCCATTCGTCGGATAATTTGCGGGGAAGGCCGCCGCGGATCGGTGCCCGTGAGGCCGCCCGGATGTGGCGCCGCGGCCGCGCCGCGGGTAGGGCCGGCAAATTGCCGGCGTCGTGGGAAACAGGCTCGCTCAGCTGATCGCAATCGCGACGACCGTGGCCGCGATCAGCCCGCAAACGACCGGCAGGAAGAGCGCGCGCACGGCTTCGAGCACGGGAACCCGGGCGAAACCGGTCACCGCGATCAGCGAGGACCACGCGATGAGCGTGCCGCCGCCCGTCCACACCGCGCCCATCTGGCCGATCGCCGCGAGCGTGGCCGCGGGCATGTGCGCCATCGGCGCGAGCGCGCCCGCGAGCGAACCCGTGAGCGGCAGTCCCGCGAAACCCGAGCCGTCGATGCCGGTCACCATGCCGGTCAGCAGTACCCCGAACGACACGAACACGGGGCTTTGCGGAATGAACCGGCTGCATGCCTGGACCAGTTCGAACAGCAGCGAGGGCACATGCTGGCCCGGCGCAATGCCGAGAATCGTGCCCGCCGTGCTGCTGTCGCCCACGAAAAAGAAGCCCGCGATCGGCAGCACCGCGCCCATTGCCTTGAAGGCGAACACGAGGCCGTCGATGATGTGTTGCGCCGTGCGGTCGAGAAAGCCGCGGCGTCCGTTCGACAGCGTGGTCAGCATCATCAGGATCGCGGCCATGCCGCCGATCAGCGCGGCTGCGTCGCCGCCGCGGATCGCGTTCGCACCCACGATCTGCGGATGGGTCATCACGACCACCACGGCGAGAAACGCAAGCGGCGTGGCGATCGAGAAGATTCTGGACCACATGTCCTGGCGCGACATCGCGCTGCCGCTCATCATGCCGGGCATGGCCAGCGCCGCGCCGCCACCTGCCGATGCAAGCGCCGGTTGCGGCTCGTTCAGAAGTCCGCCGCTCGTGCTGCGAGCCAGTTCGGCCGTGGCGAAGCTGCCCTGGTGCAGTTGCGCGCCGGTTTCCGCCGCGCGCGGTTCGCCTTGCGCGCCTTGCGCCTCCCAGGCGACCAGATTGGCCGTGCCGGGCTTGCGTGCAGTGCGCCGCACGGTCAGCCACCACGTCATGCCGAGCGCGACCACGCCCGCCACGACCGAAAGCAGAAAGGCCATATTGGCGACGGCCTGCATATCGGCGCCGGCCGCCTTCGCGCTGATGCCGGGCGCGACCTTGATCACGTAGTCCGACGAAAGCGCCATGCCCTGGCCGGCAATCGCGATGGCGGCCGCCGCGCCCAGCGGCGAGAGGCCCGCGTAGATCGCGGCGGGAATCAGGATGGCGCCGACCAGCGGCACGGCAGGCGTCGGCCAGAAGAACAGCGAGATGAGATAGGTGATCAACGCAAGGATAAAGAATGCCGCGTGACCATTGACCATGATCCGCTTGAACGGACGGACCATGCGCACGTCGGCGCCGATTTCGCGCAGGCCGTTGAGCAGCGCGGTCATCAGCGCGATCACGAGAAAAATGTTGAACAGTTCGTGCGCGGCCGTGAGGCTGCCCAGGAAAATGGCCTGGAGCCCCGTCAGCAGTTTGCCCGACGAGGCGAGCGCCACCGCGAAGGTCGCAAGAATCGCAGGAACGACCACGTTGGCCCGGAAAATCATGGTCGCGATGATGGCAACCACGCCTGTCAAATAACAGTAATGGGCCGGCGTAAGTGACGACATGGGGTGCATGGGCGGACCCTCGCTTTGTAAGAGGGATGGAGTGGTTGCCAGGTATACTATGTGCAGCTTGACGCAGGTCAAAAAAGCAGGACGTTTTTTTTGTGGTGCGAGCGCAGATCAGCCCGGCCGCGGCGGCCTGTCAGGCGGTGCGCATCCGGCTTTGCGCGTGAGAAGGGTGGTGTGAAAACGGGCGGCGCGGGCAGGCAGGATCTGCAGATCGTTGAAGACTGTCCGACGCGCCGGCTCGTGCTCCTGCATATCAAACTGAATCCTGCGGCGATCCAGGCATAGCCGCGAGGCGCCGGCCTGATACTTTTTACGCAGCGTTAATGCGGCCTTGGCTAATCTCGAGGGACCAACTGCTCGACACCCAGGATTTCCCGATGATACGAATGCTGATCCCTGTCCTCGACCATAGCGGCGCTGTCGAGGCCGCGCGCTACGCCGCGTTCATGTTCCTCGAGCGCGGTGTCACGGAGGTCGAACTACTGGAAGTGCTCGAACCGGTTGGCGAGGGGCGGGCGGCTGCCTTCCACTCGCGCAGTTCCCTCGTGCGCCACGAGAAGCAGGCCATGCTGAAGGCGTTGATCGACGCGCGCACGATTCTCGAAGAAGCCGGCGTACCCTACCGCTGGAAACGGGTTTTCGGCCACCGTACGAAAGCGGTTGCCGACTACGCGGCCACGACCCGGCCCGACGTGATGGTGATCGACGCCAGCCATATGGGCTTTTTTCGCAGGCTGGCCGTGCTGGCGTCGCTGGCAAGGCGAACGGTCACGCCGGTGACGATGGTTCATTGAAACGGATCATGGGCGAACGCCCTGAATCAGACAATGCCGCCGAGCTTCCCGCCCGCCCGGTTCGCCAGTATGTATTGCAGCTTGTCGAGCGATAACGGTTTGGTGAGGTGATAGTCGAATCCCGCGGCCAGGGCTCGCGACTTGTCGGATTCCGCCGCATAGCCAGTGAGCGCCACCAGCATGACGTCGGCGAGTCCGCTGTCGGATCTCACCGCATGGGCGACGTCGAAGCCGTCCATATCCGGCATGCCGACGTCGATAATGGCGACTTCGGGCAAATTCTCCCTGATCAGCCGGACCGCTTCGCGCCCGCTGTCGCACATCGTGACCTGATGTCCTTCGAGTTCCATCAGGATACCCAGGGACTGCAACGCGTCCACATTGTCGTCAACCAACAGCAGACGCACAGGCCCGAGACCGGGAGACGGCGGAGTTTCGACCCTTGCCTGCAACTCGTCGCCCGAGCGCAAGATCGGCAACTTCAACGTAACCAGCGTGCCTTTGCCTGTTCCTTCGCTGCGCAGGGAAATCGTGCCGTCGTGCAGTTCGACCATTCGCTTGGCGACAGCGAGACCGATTCCCAGTCTGCCTTCGGCACGGGCATTACCGCGTGCCGACTGGGCGAAGAGATCGAAGACGCGTGGCTGGATGGAATTGTCGATGCCAATTCCGTTGTCCTTCACCTCGATGACGACCACCTCCTTGCGCTCCGGTTCCTGTCCGTCTTCGGCGACCCTGACGGCGAGTTCGATCGCGCCGCCGACTGGCGTGTACTTCGCGGCATTGGAAAGAAGGTTGCCAAGCACCTGGCTCAGTCTGACGTGATCCGCCCGCACCGGCACCGGCGTTTCGAGGCCGGTCAGCGTGAGCGAATGCCGCCGCGACTGTATGTGATGCTTCACCGCGGTCACGGCGTCGAACGCGATCTCGTTGAGCGAGGTATCGCTGTGCTTGATGGCGAGCTTGCCGTGCCGCAACCGCGCGGCGTCGAGCAGGTCGTCGACGAGGGTTCGCAGATGGCGCATCTGCCGCTGCGCGATGGTCAGAACCTCGACCGCCCTGGCGTTGTCCGCGCACAATTGCTTGGCGGCGCCGACCGCGCTATCGATTGGCGCCATCGGGTTTCGCAACTCGTGCCCGAGCATGGCGATAAATTCGCTATGCCGGCGCTCGCTTTCCTCGCCGGTGTCGCGGGCATTGACGGTGGTCAGCGCAGCACCCGCGGAGACGGCGAGGTTCGAGAGCAGACGCACGTCTTCGAGGTCGAAGCGGCGCGCCGAGGTGTGCGACATCACCCAGATCGCGCCCACGAAGCCGTTGTCGGTCGGGATCGGCACGACCAGCCGTTCGGCAATCTCCACGCCGGGAAAACGCAAGCTGGGAAAGTGGTCCTGCGGCCGGACAAATAATTGCGGCGCCGCGGATTCCAGTGCCAGCCGGCACGGACATTCGTTCCATGCGGTTGTTTTACCTTGCAAGCCGACGCACAAACCGGCCACCGCCAGCCAGCGAAACTGCCTGTGCGGATCCGTGCCTTCGACGAGACTGATGCCGGAACTGCCCGCATTGCAAAGCGACAGCGCGGCGTCCGCGATTTCCTGCAAAAGCCGTTCGCGCGATCCCGATTGCGCCCGCGCGAGCCTCAGCAGAATGCCGTTTTCGGCGGCATGATCCGCAGGCCTCGCCGGACGCGAGCCGAGTTCGTCCGTGTGGGCGGGTTTGCTATTGCTTTCCATGACATCGAGTCGCGCTGAGAAAGAATGAAGATGAATGTTGCAATGGGAGCGGCTGGGGAAAGTCCGTTGGAATGCCGGGAGATGTCTCGCGTTAACAGAACCTCGCCGTGTATGGTCTGAAGGTTTGCGTGATCGACGCCCTGAAGATTGTACGAGGCTTTAGCGGGGCGTGCGCGTGGGTCCGTCTTCCCCGCATCGGGCCGCGTGACGCATAAGCGGCAAAGATTCATTCTTACTGGCAAAAAATGCAAACCCGGTATCAGTTGCCGGTATCCCGCGCTACGCGGGCTACTTCGTGACGGCGCAATCGGCTTTGAAAGCCGCGTTGACTTTGCGGAACGATCGGCTGGCCCGCGGGGCATGGATTTTGCAGAAGGCAACGGGCCAACCTTCTGGAGCCGGTCATGCCCACCAAGTCTGTTGCACCATCGACAACCGACGAACTCGACACCGTTCCGGACACATCGAGCCCCGCCTATGCCGGTCGTCATCCGATAACACGGCTGTTCGACAGGTTCGCGAGCCTCGTCACGCGGTGGGCCGGTTCGCCGGCGGCGTTCTGCCTTGCCGTGTTGACGGTCGCCGCATGGATCGTCACGGGACCCATTTTTCATTATTCCGACGGATGGCAACTGGTCATCAACACCGGCACCACGATCGTCACTTTTCTGATGGTGTTCCTGATCCAGCAGAGCCAGAACAAGGACAGCGTGGCGCTGCACCTGAAGCTCAACGAACTGCTTTCCTCGCATCGGGCCGCGGACAATCATCTCATCGGCATCGAGGACGCGTCGGAAGAAGAACTGCGCAGGCTGGCGGCGGCATACCTGCGGCTGTCCACGAAGCCTGACTCCGAGACTACTTCAGGCATGCCGACTTAGGGCGACACCTGCCGTTGGCCCATCTTCCGGGGGTCGCCAAGCTCGCTGTCGGACCAGCCGCCGCCCAGATCGCCGATCAGCGACGCGGCGTCGAGCAGCCGCGTCTGCTGGACGTTCAAGGCCGTCTGCTGAAGATTCAACTGAGTGGCTTGCGCGGTCGCGACGGTGGTGAAGTCCACCGTGCCCGCCTGATATTCATTGCGCGCGATCTCGGTGCCGCGCGTCGCGTCGCGCACCGCGCGCTCCAGCACCTCGGCTTGCTGCGCGAGGATCCGCAAGCCGGCGAGGTCGTTCTCCACGCCCTGGAAGGCCGTCAGAACCGTGCCGCGATAATTGGCGAGGGCTGCGTCGTAAGACGCTTTTGCCGCGTCGACCTGCGCGCTGCGCTGCCCGCCGTCGAAAAGCGTCTCGCTCGCCTGGCCGCCCAACGACCAGACATAATTGGCGATGTGCAGCAGGCCCGCCAACGGCGACTGCGTGAAGCCATCCAGCGCCGATAGTGAAATCGTCGGGTAGTACGCCGCGACGGCCACGCCGATCGCGGCATTCTGTGCGGCCATCTGGCGCTCGGCGGCGGCAATATCGGGCCGGCGCTGCAATAGCGTGGACGGTACGCTGACCGGAACGGACGGCAAGGTGGGCAGGGTGGTGTTGGTGGGTACGTCCAGTTCTTCCGGATTCCTGCCGACCAGCACGGCGATCGCATGAACGTATTGAGCCCGCGCGACACCCAGTGCAATCAGACTCGATTGGGCCGACTCCAGTTGCGTCTGCGCGCTCACCAGATCGGAAGGCGGCACGGTGCCGGCCTTGTCCTGATCGGCGACCACGCGCAACGATTGCTCGAACGCATCCACGGTGTGAGTGAGCAGGTCGATATTCGCATCCGTCACGCGCAGATCGATCACCGCGTTGGCCAGCGCGATCTGCTCGGAGAGCGTGGCGTTGGCGAGCGTGGCCTGGCTGGCCTGCGCGGTGGCGGCGTTTTGCTCGATGTTGCGGCGCACGAGACCCCACAAGTCGGGCGCCCAGCTCGCGTTGGCTTCGAGCGAGCCGGCGTTGTTGATGCGCTGGAAGTTGCCCACGCCCGCGCCGCCGGCCAGCACGCTGCTGCTCAGATTGCCCGTGGACGAACGTTCACGGGTGGCCGATCCGTTAATGCCGATGGTCGGGAACAGCGCGCTGCGCGCGAGCCGCACTTCGGCCAGCGCCTGCTGGTAGTTCGCATAGTCCTGGCGCACGGTCTGGTTCGACACCGAGACGAGCGGTTCGAGCTCGTTGATGAGCGGGTCGTTGAAGGCCGTCCACCAGTCTCCCTTCGGGACCTCGGCGGCGGGCTGCGCCTCGATCCAGCCGGGCAGTTCCTTCCACATGGCGGGCGTGGCGACGGGCGGCCGATGGTAGTCGGGGCCGACCATGCAGCCGCCCATCAACACGGTCGATAACGCCAGCAATGCGCCGGCCAGTCTGGTGGGGTAGATCGTTTTCATCATGCGCTCGTGTCCGGTGCGTCGTCGCGGCGATTCCACGGCAGGCGCGCTGACCATCTCGCCAGCCGCGCGCGCAGCCGGTCGAGGTACAGGTAGATCACCGGCGTCGTGTATAACGTGAAAACCTGACTCACGAGCAGGCCGCCCATGACCGTCACGCCGAGCGGCTGGCGCAGCGACGCACCCTGGCCGATGCCGATCGCAAGCGGCACCGCGCCCAGCACGGCGGCCGCGGTCGTCATCATGATCGGGCGCAGCCGCACCACCGCGGCCTGGTGAATCGCATCGCGCGCATTCATGCCTTCCTCGCGTTGCAACTGGATCGCGACGTCGACCATCATGATGCCGTTTTTCTTGACGATACCGATCAGCAGAATGATGCCGATCATCGCGATCACCGAAAAGGGCGTGCCGAAGATCAGCAAGGCGAGTGTCGCGCCGATGCCCGCCGACGGCAGCGTGGACAGGATCGTGAGCGGGTGCACCGTATTCTCGTACAGTATGCCGAGCACGATATAGACCACCACCAGCGCGGCGAGAATCAGCAGCGGCACGGCGCCCATCGACTGCGCATAGGCTTGCGCGGCGCCCGCGAACGCGCCGTGCACCGACGCGGGCATGCCGATGTCGCGCTCGGCCTGCGCAATGAGCTGGCCGGCCTCGCTCAGCGATCCGCCGGCCGGCAGATTGAACGAGATGGTGCCAGCCACGAGCCCGCTCTGATGGTTCACCTGGGTCGCGGTGTGGCTGTTCGAGAAGGTCATCATCGCCGAAAGCGGGACCATCGTTTCCGCCGCCGTGCTGTCCGCGCTGCCGCTGGAATTGCCGCCCTTGCTGTTCGAGATGCTGTTGGTCTGCTGGTTCGCTTCGGCGTCGGCGTTCAGGGTGTTCGTATTCGCGCTGCTGCTCGACGCGCTGCCGACAGCCATTGCCTGCTGCACGGCTTTGACGGTGGCGCGCGACATCTGCGTCTGCTGCGTGCCGCTCGGGTTGCCGGCAGAGGTGCTCAGGAAAATCTGGTTGAGCGCTTGCGGATATTGCCAGTAGGCGGGCGCGACTTCCATCACGACAAAGTACTGATTGAGCGGGTTGTAGATGGTCGACACGGTGCGCTGCCCGAACGCGTCGTACAGCACGTTGTCGATCTGGTTCGGCTGGAAACCGTAGCGCGTGGCGGTCGCGCGGTTGAAGTTCACGTAGGTCTGCAAGCCGTTCTGCTGCAGATCCGAATTCACGTCTTCCAGTTTTCCACGGTATTTGCCGAGTTCGGTGACGAGTTTCGGCACCCAGGTGAAGAGCGCGTTCGCATCGTCGCTGGAGAGGGTGTACTGGTATTCGGCCGCGGCCTGGCGCCCGCCGATCTGCAGATCCTGCTGCGCCTGCAGGAACAGCCGGGCGCCCGATACGGCATTGAGTTTGGGACGCAGCCGGTTGACCACCTCGGTCGCCGACAGATGGCGTTGCGCGAGCGGTTTCAGTTCGATGAACACATTGGCCGTGTTCAGTGCGCGCCCGCCGGTGAAGCCCGCCACCGATGCCACCGCCGGGTCCTGCTTCACGATCGCCTGCAATTGCGCGAGCTTCTTTTCCATTGCGTTGAACGAGACGCTCTGGTCGGCGATGATCTGGCCGATCAGGATGCCGGTGTCCTGCTCCGGAAAGAACGTGCCGGACAGCAGCGGCACCAGGAACACGTTGAGCACGAGCAGGCCGATCAGCAGCAGGACGACCGCGAGCGCGTGATCGAGCGCCGCCGCGAGCGAGCGCGCATAAGCCTGCTTGAAGCGCTCGAACTGGGCCTCGACCCAGTGCGCCCAGCGCGACTGCAGATGCATCGTGCGCTCGCGGCTGAGCAGATAGGCGCACATGACCGGCGTGATGGTCAGCGAAATGAGCAGCGACAGCAGGATCGCAATCGAGAGCGTGACGGCGAACTCATGGAACAGCAGCCCGACAATACCCGGCATCAGCAGGATCGGCAGGAACACGGCGATCAGCGAGAGACTCATCGAGATCACCGTGAAGCCGACCTCGGCGCTGCCGCGCAGCGCGGCTTCCTTCGGATCGAGACCGGCTTCGAGATGCCGCACGATGTTCTCCAGCACCACCACGGCGTCGTCGACCACGAAGCCGGTGCCGATCGTCAGCGCCATCAGCGAGAGGTTGTCGATGCTATAGCCGAGCAGATACATCGGTCCGAACGAGCCGACGATCGAGAGCGGCAGCGCGACCGCCGGAATCAGCGTGGCGCGCGGCGACAGCAGGAACACGAACACCACGCCCACCACCAGCAGCACCGCGATGAACAGCGTGCGCTCGGTGTCGGCCACCGAAGCGCGCACCGACTCCGAGCGGTCGATCGCGACATTCACGTGGATCGCGCTCGGCAATGCGGCTTCGATGATCGGCAGGCGCGAGCGGATCTGCTCGACCGTCTGCACCACGTTGCTGCCAGGCGTCGGATAGACGATCACGAGCACCGCCGACTTGCCGTTGTAGAGTCCGGCGTTGCGGATGTTCTCGTTCGAATCGCGCACCTGGGCGACATCGCGCAGCAGGACCGGTGCGCCGTCGCGATAGGCGATCACCACGTCGCGATACGGCGCGGCCTTGCTGATCTGATCGTTCGACGTGACCACATAGCGCTGCTCGCCCTGGTCGATGTGGCCTTTCGCGCTATTCGCGTTCGCCGCGCCGATCGCGGCGCGCACGTCTTCCAGGCCGATGCCGTAGCTGTTCAGCTTGCCCGGTTCCAGCTCGACGCGCACCGAGGGCAACGCGCCGCCGCCCAGCGTGATCTGCCCGACGCCGTCGACCTGCGACAACTGCTGCTGGATCACCGAATCGGCCGAGTCGTAGAGCTGGGCTTTGGTCAGCGTGTCGGAGGTCAGCGCGAGCACCATGATCGGCGCGCCGGCCGGGTTGTACTGGCGATACGTCGGGTTGCTGCGCAGCGTGGTCGGCAGATCGGCGCGCGCGGCCTGGATGGCGGCCTGCACGTCGCGCGCCGCGCCGTTGATGTCGCGGTTCAGGCCGAACACGACGATGATCATCGAGGAGCCCACGTAGCTGATCGAGGTGAGCTGGTTCACGTCGGCGATGGTGGCGAGCCGCCGTTCCAGCGGCTCGGCGACGGTCGCGGCCATCGTTTCCGGGCTCGCGCCCGCCATGTTCGCCTGCAGCGCGATCACCGGAAACGCGATGTTCGGCAGCGGCGCAACCGGCAGCCGGAAATACGCGAGCGCGCCCGAAATCAGGATCGCGATCGCCAGCAGCGCGGTCGCCACCGGGCGTCGGATGAACAGCGCCGAGATGTTCACGGCGTGTTCTCCGGCGGTGCGGCGGCGCCCTCACTCGCGGCGCGCCGCCTGCTGTTCACGCGCTGCGCGAGGCGGTCGAAGAACAGATAGATCACCGGCGTGGTGAACAGCGTCAGCACCTGGCTCACCATCAGCCCGCCGATGATCGCGAGACCGAGCGGCCGGCGCAGTTCGGAGCCGGTGCCGGTGCCGAGCAGCATGGGCAGCGCGCCGAGCATGGCCGCGAGCGTGGTCATCAGGATCGGCCGGAAGCGCAGCAGCGACGCTTCGAAGATCGCTTCGCGCGCCGGCTTGCCGTGCACGCGCTCCGCTTCGAGCGCGAAGTCGACCATCATGATCGCGTTCTTCTTGACGATGCCGATCAGCAGCACGATGCCGATAATGCCGATCACGTCGAGATCGCTGCCCGCGATCATCAGCGCGAGCAGGGCGCCGATGCCGGCCGAGGGCAGCGTCGAAAGAATCGTCACCGGGTGAATGTAGCTCTCGTACAGCACGCCGAGCACGATATACACGGCGACGAGCGCGGCGATCAGCAGATATACCTCGCTGGAGAGCGAGTCTTCGAATGCCTGCGCCGCGCCCTGGAACGAGGTCGTGATGGACGGCGGCAGTTGCACCGCGCGCTCGGCGTCGCGGATTTGCGCCACGGCGGCGCTGAGCGACGCGTCCTGCGCGAGGTTGAACGAGATCGTCACCGAGGGGAACTGCGCGAGATGGCTGATCATCAGCGGCGACTGCGTGATGCTGATCTTCGCGATGCCCGACAGCGGCACCTGGCCGCTGCTGCTGGTCTGACTCGGCAGATACAGATTGCCGATCGACTGCACGGTAGGCAGCGTCTCGGGCTTCGCCACCAGAATCACGCGGTACTGATCGGACTGCTGGAAGATGGTCGAGACGATGCGCTGGCCGAGCGCATCGTACAGCGCGTTGTCGATCGTGGCCGCGGTGATGCCGTAGCGCGCGGCAAGCTGGCGGTTCACTTCCACGTTCACGCTCAGGCCGTTGGTGTTCAGATCGCTCGTCACGTCCGTGATCGACGAAATCTGCTTCATGCGCGCGATCAAGGCCGGCACGTACTGGTTGAAGGCCTGCTGGTTCGGCCCGCGCAGCACGAAGTTGTACTGGTTGCGCGAGACCGAGGTGTCGAGCGTCAGGTCCTGCTCGGGTTGCAGATACAGGCGAATGCCGGGCACGTTCGCGACTTCCTGCTGGATCCGCCGGCCGATTTCCTCGGCGGTGACCGAGCGGTCGTCGCGCGGGCGCAGATTGATCAGGAAGCGGCCGTTGTTCAGCGTCGGATTGGTCCCGTCGATGCCGACATAGGAGGTGAGCGACACCACGTCGGGGTCCTTCAGAATCGCGTCGGCGAGGGCGCTTTGGCGACGGACCATCGCCGTGTACGAAACCGAGTTGTCGGCCACGCTGATACCCTGGATCACGCCGACGTCCTGCACCGGGAACAGGCCCTTCGGAATCACGATGTACAGGATCGCCGTGAGCGCGACGGTGATGAGCGCGACCGCCAGTGTCAGCATCTGGTGATCGAGCACCCAGTTCAGACCACGCTCGTAGGCGGCGAGCGTCCTGTCGAACAGGCCTTCGCTGAAGCGCTCGAAGCGGCTCGGATGGCGCTGCGCCTGCGCGCGCAACAGGCGCGCGCACAGCATCGGCACCACGGTCAGCGAGACCACCGCCGAAATCACGATCGTCACCGCGAGCGTGATCGCGAATTCGCTGAAGAGCCGGCCGATCACGCCGCCCATGAACAGCAGCGGGATCAGCACCGCGATCAGCGAGACCGTCAGCGAGAGGATTGTGAAGCCGATCTGGCCGGCGCCTTCGAGCGCGGCTTCGAGCGGCGTCTTGCCTTCCTCCAGATAGCGCACGATATTCTCGATCATCACGATCGAATCGTCGACGACGAAACCCGTTGCGATGATCAGCGCCATCAGCGAGAGATTGTCGATCGAATAGTTGAGCTGGTACATCACCGCGAGCGTGCCGATCAGCGAGACCGGCACGGAGATGCTCGGAATGATGGTGGCGGGCACGTTGCGCAGGAACACGAAGATCACCAGCACCACCAGCACGACGGCGAGCACCAGTTCGAACGCGGCGTCCGAGACCGACGAGCGGATCACGCCGGTGGTGTTCGCCACCACGGTGACCTGCAGGCCGGCGGGCAGCGTCGATTCGAGCGCCGGCAACTGCTTCATGATCTGGTTCACGGTGGCGATCACGTTCGCGCCCGGCTGACGCTGCACGTTCAGCACGATGGCCGGCGTGCGGTTGTACCACGCGCCGCGTTCCACGTCCTGGGCCGCCTGGCTCACGCGCGCGACGTCGCGCAGATACACCGGCGCACCGTTCTGATAGGCGATCACGGAGTCCAGATAGTCTTGCGGGTCCACGATCTGATCGTTGGCGTTGATCGTGTAGTCGAGCTCCGGACCGTCGAAATTGCCTTTCGGCTGGCTGACGTTGACGTTGGCGAGCAGGGTGCGCAGATCGTCGAGATTCAGGCCGTAAGCGGCGAGCTTCTGCGGATCGGCTTCCACGCGCACGGCCGGCACGTTGCCGCCGGCCGTCGTCACGAGACCGACGCCCGGCACTTCCGAGATCTTGGTGGCGAGACGATTGTTGGCGGTGTCCTGCAACTGCGTCAGCGACATGGACTTCGACGTGACCGCGAGCGTGAGGATCGGCTGATCGGCCGGGTTCACCTTCGCGTAGGTCGGCGGCGCGGGCAGGCCGGTGGGCAGAAAGCTGTTGGCGGCGTTGATCGCCTGCTGCACGTTCTGCTCGGCAATGTCCAGGTTCAGCGAGAGATCGAACTGCAGCGTGATCACCGACGCGCCTTCCGAACTGTACGAGACCATCTGCTGCAGCCCCGGAATCTCGCCGAGCTGGACCTCGAGCGGCGCCGTGACGGTGGTCGCCATCACGTTCGGGCTCGCGCCGGGATAGAAGGTCTGGACCTGGATAGTGGGATAGTCGACGTCGGGCAGCGAAGACACCGGCAGAAAGCGCATCGCGACCAGCCCGACGAGCACGAGCGCGACCATCAGCAGCGACGTCGCCACGGGTCTGAGGATGAACAGACGGGAGAAGTTCATCGACGATCCGGCGGACTACGAAGCCACGGAAGCCGCGCCGGGCGCGGACGCCGCACGCGTGGGGCTGGCGGCGGGCTCGGGCGGCGGCGCCAGCGGCGCGGCGGCCGAAGTGCCTGAAGTGCCTGAAGTGCCTGAAGTGCCTGAAGTGCCTGAAGTGCCTGAAGTGCCTGAAGTGCCTGAAGTGCCTGAAGTGCCCACGGCGCCCGAAGCCGGCCGGGCGGCGGATGCCTTGATCTTCACGCCGTCGCTCAGGCGGTCCATGCCGTCGGTGACGACCACGTTGCCGGCGGCGAGCCCCGACGCGATCACCGTATGCTGGCCGTCGCCCGGTCCCAGCGTGACCTTGCGCACCGAGACCGTATCGTCGGCGTTGACCAGATAGACGTAGTCGCCGGGCGCGCCGCTCTGCACCGCGGGAGTCGGCACCAGCACCGCGTTCTGCAGCGTGTCGACCAGCAGCCTGACGTTGACGAACTCGTTGGGGAAGAGCGCCTCGTCCTCATTGGCGAACGTGGCGCGCAGCGTAACCGTGCCGGTCGCGGTCGCCATCTGGTTGTTGATCGCGTACAGCGTGCCGGTCGCGAGCTGCCGGGAATTGTCGCTGCTGAACACCGTGACGGGCAGTTGGGCGCCGGAGTTGGTGCGCCGGAGCACTTTGTCGAGCGCGGTTTGCGGCACCGTGAATTCGACCGTGGTCGGCTTCATCGTCGTGATCACCGCAATGCCCGGCTGACTCGACGCCGTGACGTAGTTGCCCGGATCGACGAGGCGCAGCCCGACCCGCCCCGACACCGGCGCGGTGATGTGGCAATAGATCAGGTCGAGCTCGAACTGCGCGACGTTGGCTTCGTCGGCCTTGACCGCCGCTTCGTTCTGCTGGACGAGAAACTGCTGATCCGCATAGGTCTGCTCGGCGATCGACTTGCGTTCGTTGAGTTGCGTAAAGCGCGCGAGATCGGCGCGCGCCTGGGCGAGCGCCGCCTTGTCTTTGGCGAGTTGCGCCTCGGCCTGGCGCTTGCTGATTTCAAACTGGCGCGGGTCGATCTGCGCGAGAAACTGGCCTTTCTGGACGTCCTGCCCTTCGCGGTAGCCGACGGCGGTCAGATAGCCGCTCAACTGCGGCAGGACAGTTACCGTGGCGACGGGCGTCACCGTGCCCAACTCGCTCAGCGTTTCCGGCATGGGTCCGGTGGTCGCGGTGGAGACGGTCACGACCTGGGGCGCCACGCCGGGCTTGGGCGCCTTGGAGCGCAACAGATGGAAGGCCACCAGCGCGATCAGCGCCAGCACCACGACCGCAAGCACGATACGGCCTCGCCGCGGACGTTTGACCGGGGTTGACGGCGCTTCGCTCATGAGGGTCTCCCGCCGGAGCGGTTGCGTGCGGCGAACGCCGTCCATGAACGGCCAGGCCAACTGCTGTCGAAGAGCGCCATGCGAACTCCCAGGATGGGCATCGCCGTTGCCGGCGACAGGAATCCAGACAATCAGTAGCAGAGTCTATCCGAGTCTGGCGCTTATTCTCGCGACATCGACTGGAGGGCGGTTTCGGTTTGTTACGGCCAACCGGTCCGGCCGCCGCGCCGTGCCCAGGTGTAACGGCGTAATCCGGCGCAACACAATCGCGGGCCTGAATGCCTGGCCGGCGTTGATTCATATTGGATAAGCGGCCGAGGCCGGGTGGTGCCTCCCCGTTCTTCCGTCGGCGCGATACCATATACTTCCAGATTCCAATCGGTCCGGCGGTTGCCTCGGCAAGCCGTTTCCTATCTTCTGCGAAGTGGGCTCCAATCAATTTCGACACGCTGGGAATGCGATGAGTGACACCATGCAGGCGCCGTTTTCCATTCTCTTCGTCGACGACGACGAGATGTCGCGCAACCACTTCGCGCGGGCCATGAACGCCGATTACAACGTGCACGTCGCCCAGTGCGCGGACGAGGCCATGACGGTGCTGGGCAAACACGGCGCGGAGATTGCGGTACTGGTTACGGACTTTCGCATGCCGGGCGGCGACGGCGACGAACTGCTGCGCCAGGTGGCGCTGGAATATCCGCAGATCGTGCGCATTCTCGTGACCGCCTACGCCGACAAGGACATGCTGCTGCAAACGGTCAATACGGGCGACGTGTTCCGCATCCTCGAAAAGCCGCTGCGAACAGACATGGTGCGCGAGGCCCTGCAACTGGCGAGCGCGCGCTACACGGAGCGGGAAACGCGTCAGCAGCGCCTCCTGGCAATGGATGAAACGCTGGCCTTCCTTGCCCACGAACTGAACACGCCGCTCGCAACCATCTCGCTGTTCGCGCGCTCCGTCGAGAACGACGTGGCCGCGCAATACGATCCGGAGCGCCAGCGGGAGATCGGCCTCGCGGCCACCTCAATGCTGAACAACGCGCAGTATTGCCTGACGCTCATCTCGTCTTTCTGGGCGACGGTGCACAAGAGCGGCGGCCAGCAATCCGCGTCGGGCGGCGCCACGCGCGCGGTCAGAGCCACCCGGTTGATCGCCACGCTGCTCGACACGTATCCGTTCGTCGCGTCGCAGCGCGACTGGATCAAGGTCGAGGTGGAAGGGGATTTCATCGTGCACGCCATGCCCAACTGCGTGGCGCTCGTGCTGTCTTCGCTGTTGTCCAACGCGCTGCGCGCGCTCGACGGCAGAAGCGCGCCTTCGTTGCGCCTCGAGGTCGTGGCGTTCCCCGAGCCCGAGATCCGCATTCGCGACAATGGACCGGGGATCGCGCCGGAGATAAGAGCGCGCCTGCTGCAGGATCCGGTTACCACTTACTCCGGCGCCGGCGGGCATGGCATGGGCATGATCTTTTGCAACCGCATCATGCAATCTTTCGGTGGATGCCTGCGGATCGAATCGACGGTCGGCGCGGGCACCACGGTGACGATGGGCTTTCCCGGTTTCAACGGCCGCGTGCACACCGCGGGCGACGAAGAGCCGTCCGACACCCAGCTGGCCTCCCGATAAGACCAATGGCCGTCAAGGCCATTCATCGCTCAGAAGATCGCGATGTTCGCGGCGTGCTCTCGCTGAAGCGAAATACGCCTGCAGCGCCTCGGTCGAACGCTCGCTCAACGCGCCGACGCGCGTGAGCCAGTCGGCTTCCGCGGGCCATTCGTCTTCCACCAGCCGCGCATAGATCTGCCGCACGAACTGATGCAGCGCTCTTGCGCCGATATTGCCGCTGACGCCGAGCAGCAGGTGCAGCGCGCCTTGCGTCGATTCAAGGTCGACGGCCGCGACACTGGCGCCGAGCCGCGTCACCAGCAGGCGAATCTGCTCGATGCCCTTGAGGAAGGATTCGTCGAGCAGATCGAGCGACGCCAGTTCTTCGAGGTGCTTCTCGTCGAGCAGTGCGCTTTCGCTCATGGCGGCAGGCTTGCCGGCCAGCGTGTGCGCCGGCGCCGGCAATGAACCGGCCTGCGCCGGAACGGCGCCGCCGCGTTGCCGTGCGAACTGTCTCGCCAGGCACGCATAGAGCGAGCCGCCTTGCAGGGGTTTTATCATCACTTCGTTCATGCCCGCGGCGAGACACGTCTGCACTGCCTTGATGTCCGACTGGCTGGTCAACGCAATGATCGGCACGGTGGCATACGAATCGGCACGGGCACGAATCAACGCGGTCGTTTCCACGCCGCCCATGCCCGGCATATTCATATCCATGATGATGGCGTCGATCACGCCGTCGCCCTGCAGGTGCGCAAGAACAGCCTGCCCGTGCTCGGCTTCGACCACGCTCGCGCCGCAGCGCTCCAGATAGCCTTTGGCGACCAGTCGGCTGTAGGTGTCGTCGTCCGCGACCAGGATCGATTTGCCGGAGAACGCGTCGGATTTCTGGTTCAGATGGTGCCGGTTGCCGCTTTCGAAGAGCGTTTGCAAAGACGTGATCAATTCGAGCACGCTGCAGGATTTGCTGATGATTTCATCCATGCCGGCTCGCCGGGCGAGCAACCGTACCGCGGTGCCGGGCTCCGCGGTGTAGGCGGCAATCAGCACGTTCCAGCTCGGGTCGCCGTGATCGGCGCGAATTCTCTCGGTGGTCCTGTAGCCATCCAGAACCGGCATGTTGATGTCCATCAACACGAGGTCGTAGGGAACCGATTCGCGCAGCACCGTCAACGCGATCGCGCCGTTTTCCGCCTCGCTCACGTGCGCGCCTACTTTCGACAACGCATGGGAGGCGCGGGCGCGCTGACCGGCGTCGTCGTCTACGATGAGAATGCGTTTGCCGTCGAAAAAGGGCATGGCGTGTTCGAGGATCCGACGCTCGTAGTCCACGATTTCGCTCTTCGGGACCACGGGAAATTGCAGCGTGAATTCCGTGAATTTCGCGAGTTCCGAGCGGCAGGTGATGCTGCCGCCGAAGGCCTGCATCGCACGCTGGCAGTAGGCGAGTCCGAGCCCTGTGCCGGCTGAGTTGCCCGCCGTGCGGAACGGCTCGAACAGATGCGGCAGCATGTCGGGCGCGATGCCGGGACCGGTGTCGCGAACCACCACCGACTGTTGTTCGATCGTCAGCGTGAGCGTGGCCGCCGGGTGCGTGGCGATGTGATGCAGCGCGTTCTTGATCAGGTTGAAGAGGGTGAACAGATAGACGGTTTCATCCACCTTGAAGGTGAAGTCTTCGCGCACCACGAGCCTGACCTTGTCGCGTTCCTTTTCGTCGCCGAAGCCGTATTCTTCCAGCGCCTTGCGCGTGGTGGTCGCCGCGCTCAGATAGGCCAGGCAGTCCGGGCGAATGGGCTTTGCGCTCACTTCGTCCAGTGTCATGGCGATGATGCGCAGGCCGCGCTCGATCGACAACTGGCCATGCGCGAGATGGCGATACAGCTCGCCGGCATTCTCGCGCGGCAACGCCGGCGAGCGGCCGGGCTGCGCCGTCGAAGGCAGCGCTTCTTCCACGCGATCCAGCACATAGCGCAACTGGCTGAGCGGATTGCGCATTTCATGAGCGATCGAACCCGCGAGCGCCTGCAACGCGCGGTTCTTTTCAACGAAGATGCGTCCTTTGCTGATCGCGTGGCTGAAGGCCATGCTGCACAGGACGACGACCGGCAGCAAAGCCAGATTCGACTGATCGGCCGCGGTCACGGCAATCGGAACCGGGGAACTGAGCACCGCGGCCAGTGCGCCTGAAAACACGCCAATGCCGATGCAGCCCATCAGCAAAAGCGGATTGTCGATGCACAGCGCCAGGATGAAAATCATCATGACCTCGGTCATCATCCACATGGTGGAGAATGAATTTCTGATCGCGAGGAAAGTGCAAACGAATGGCAATACGTAGATCAGGCAGCAATGCCAGTAAATCAGCAGATAATGGTTGAACCGCTTTGGCCAGCGCGCCTGGAAAATCAATGGAATGCAGACGAGCGCCGCGCTCAGCCGGAGGAAAAGGTTGTCGTAAGGCTGTGGCAGGACATAGGTCCACACGACATAGTAAATAGGGTGGCACAGGAGGCCCAGTGCGCCGCCCCAACGTATTGCAAACCGGCTCCGTTCCAGCACGTCCCGCATGCTCTCGCGCGGCATTACCATCAGGCCTCCAGTGACATCTACGAACTCATCAATTCCTGCTTGCCGCGAAGTTGCGTATCCAGCGTGATCGGCGAGCCGTTTTTCCCATGAAACGGGCCGACCGCAAAACCGTACTTCTTCAGCAGACTGTGCGTGTAGGAGACAGACCACACGGGCGGACTGCCAATGATGAAGTCTGACGCAATGCCTTCCTGCCAGGCGGAGTAGCCCTCGGCAAAACAGGTGTAGCAATCGCGTGTGGTCGGCAGCCGGAACGGGAAAGTGGTGTTGAGTCCGGCAGGGCCACGGGCGAAGCACTCAATATATAGCGTATGACCGCGCGACGCGAGTTCGGCCTCGACGCTCGCGGCCCGGGGATGCGAGTCGTCGATCCAGAACTGCGCGCGCCTGAGGTCGGCCGCCGTGAGGTAGGGCACGCTGGTGCTGCTCGCCAGAATGGCGCCGTCGAAGTCCGGCAATGGGGTGTGCGGACTGAAGGTGTGCACCGAAACCCGGGTTTTACCGAGCAGGTCCGACGCCATCAGCTCTTTGGCCTGCTCCGTGAGCAGATTCACCTTGTCCGGCAGATCGATCAGCACGAGCTCGCGCGGTGCGTCCTTGTAGAGCGCGTATTTGGCGACCGTCGTGCCGAGCCGGCCGGCGGCGCCGAATAGAGCGAGCTTTGACTTGCCGAATTCGAGGTCGAGTTCATTGCAGCAATGCATGGCCCAGTCTTTCAGCATGGCGGCGGTGGCGGCATGGCCCGTGGTGATATGCGGCGGCCTGGTGTCGCGCGGCAGCGCCCCGTAGTTGCACGCATAAGGCGTGGAAGCGCCCATCGCCACCATGTTCAAACCCGCCTGCCTTGCCAGTTCCAGTGCCGGGAAAAATTGCGTCTCGCGGAATCGCTTGATGCCGCGCGGGCTTCCAAGCCACAACTCGAGAGGAACCGGACAGGCAATATTGGCCCCGATGATCTGGGATCCCGAATAGATCGGCGAAGCAATGAAAGGCTTTGTTCTCCAAAGCTCTTCTTCAAATGACGCGTTTCTATGCTTCACATTATGAAAAGAAAACGAAAGTGTATCCCAGTCGGTAGCGTGAAATAAAAACCCGACTCCGCCTTGACCGGCGGGCAGATTATCCCGGATCTCCGCCGGGCTGATTGTGTGTTTCAGTGCCAAAGGAGCACTATTTTGAAGGTGGCGAACGCTGGTTTGCTCGTCGGAATAGGTCAATACTTCGGCGTGAGTTGAAGTTCTCATTTGATTTCCCTTAGGTTGAGCTCGCGCCGGAGAATCAGCGCGACAGTCGACCGACACGATTGATGGCCAACCCTTCAACTCTAGAGAAAACTGGTGCTGTGTGCCCGTCTGTTGGTTCGCATTGCCTGGAATGACGTTTTTTAGCCCAACGTGTCAGCCAATTAAAATCTTTCCAGTGGAATCATTTGATGGCGGAATTCCCGCGTTATTTGCGGGAATTCGATGCCGGCGTTATGCCTGCCTGGCGGTGTATTGCGCCGGATACCACGATGTGAATCTGATCGCGGCGATCAGCGCGATCACCGATGCAATGACGCCCGTTGAATGGAGCGGCGCCGGCGCATAGGCCATTGCGATATCGGCCAGTACCAGGATGGCGAATGCGCCGGCCCATGCCGCACTGATCACGTAGTTGACGTGGAGGAAATGCGCGCTGTTCCAATGCTCGCGATCGACGGTTTCGCGTGCGTATTGCAGCGTGAATGGCTGGCGTAATGCGATCGTCGCGAGAACGATCAGCGTGAGCCCCGCGTCGACACGCAGGCGCACTGCGGCGATGGACCATTGCGCGTCACTCGTCAGCGCGTAGACGGCCAACGCTCCGAAGAGCAGAACGGTGCCGACTTCCAGCAGCTTGACGTGGCGAGTCGGGCTCACGAAATCGCGCAGCAGCAGTGCGGCGGCGACGAGCGCACCGGCAATCAGTCCTGCCGGCGAACCGGCAATGCGTTCGATCACTGCAAAGGCGATGAACGGGGCAAATGTCAGCAAGAAATTCATTGTGAACTCCAGGGTAGTGAGATCTTCGCCTCGGCTGGATGCTGAGCGCGTGCTTCGCGAAAGGCGGAGACGAAGGCGCTCGTGTGAGGTGAAAACGTCAATATGTTTACAGTGGAAAGATTGTGCTTAAATTTTGGGCGCGAGTCAAGCGGAAATATCGAAGTGGGTCTGCGTGGCGGCGCGTGCGGTGATCCGCGCGGCGGCCCGGTCCCGATCTATAAGTGGCCGCCGCGCCGGCTCGGCTTATCCACAGAAATTGTTCATATCCTTGTGGACAAGTCCTGGCCAGGCGGCCTAACTGATTGAGCGCAGGGAGATTTCCGCGCCGTAACAGCGAATGTGCTCACTCCACCGGCGAGGCAAGCAGCGACACCGGCACACCGTGGCAACTTACCCGGGCGACGATCGCCGCGTCGAGACCGGCGCTGGATCGGGCGTGTGCATCGACCGAGGTCATCTCCCGGTCGACCCGCAGAATGTTGATCGGCCAGGATGCGCGGGACAGCCGTTCGTGCGCGAAAGCGCCCACCCACAACGGTTGGGTGGAGGTGCCTGTCGCCACCGCGTAACCGCTGGGCCAGAAGCGCAGCACGTCGCGCTCGTCGCGCGTGTTGCCCGGACGCATGAAGACCAGCGACGACGGCACGCCGTTGTTCAGCTTCGGCAATACCGGCAGCGACACCGCCGCGACGTTGGGCGAGGCGAGCGAGAGCAGGCTGTGCGCCGACACGTCCGTTCCCTCGACCCAGCCCTGGGCGCGCAACCGGCCGCGGATCGAATCGAGGTTCGAGGCCCACTGTAGCGTGAGCGGCTCCTTGCGGTCGCCGCCCATATCCGAGCGGTAGCAGGGCAGATGCTTCCACGTGGAAAGCGTCCATTGCGCCTGCGTCACCAGCACGGGCGGCGGAAGCAGCGCGGTGTCCGGCGGCGGCGCGGGCATGGCGACGCCGAGTTGCACGCCCACGCTGACCAGCATGACCAGCAGCACCACCACGGGCATGAACGTGCGCTCGGGCGGCGCCTCCGGGTGCCGCCACATCGCTGTCAACGCAACGATCGCCACCCAGACGTACGCGAGCGCGGCGCCGCCGATCGCATCGGACACCCAGTACCTGCCGAAGTACAGTCCCGCGAGCGCGACCACGATCACCACGATCGTGCTCGCGGCCGCCACCAGCACCCCTTCGAGCATGCCGACCCGGCGCGCCAGCAGAAACGCAAGGAAGCCGTACACGATGACGGTCGCGGCGACGTGATTGCTCGGAAACACATAGGCGCCGACCATCAGTTCGTTGGGCGGCGCGCGGTGCATCGCGAATTGCAGCACGAAGATCAGCAACTGGGAGAACACAACGGCCGCGAGCCAGTAACCGATGGTGCGCCAGCGCCGTTCGAGCAGCATCCACACGACGACCGTCACGATCAGCGCCATGAGCGTCATGTTGCTGCCGAGCGTCGACAGACCCGCGAGAACCGTATCGCTCCAGGGCGTGCGTACCGAGCGCAGGAAGTGATAGACCGAGAGGTCCACTTGCGTCAGCGGATCGCCGCTGATGACGTCGTCGAGCACGCCGAAAAACAGCGCGCCGGATACGAGCACGACCAGCGACGTCAGCAGGATGCTGCCGGCGTCCGGCGTCCGCGGGTCGAGCATCTTGCGCGCGAAGCGGCCGAACGGACCAGGGTGGCGGCAGGCCCAGCTTCCCACCTGGCGGCCGGCGGCGGTCGACCACACATTGGCGTGCGAGAGCAGAACCCGCGCGGCACGAAAGCTCAACCAGACAATCCCCACCAGCAACGCGATGATGACGACCAGCCGGAACGACACCGCGCCCGCCAGCAGCACCGAGGCGCCGAATATCATGCCCGGCAGGATATGGGCGGGCGCCCAGATCAGCGCCGACAGCACGTTCATGCCGTAGAAACGCAGCGGCGGCATGCCGAGCATGCCCGCCACTACCGGCACGATGGCGCGCAACGGACCGATGAAGCGCGCCAGCACGACGCTCTTGGCGCCATGTTTGCGAAAGAAGCGGTGGCCTGCTTCGAGCACTTCGGGATGTTTGCAGAACGGCCAGAACTGGACGATCCGGTGCTTGTAGCGGCTGCCGAGCCAGAAGCTCATGCCGTCGCCGGCGATCGCCCCCGCGATTGCCCACACGAATACCCAGCCGAGGCTGAGCGAGCCGGTGCCGGTCAGCGCGCCGGCCAGGAACATCGCGGTGCTGCCCGGAATGAAGGTGCCGATAACGGCGATGGCCTCCAGGAAGGCCGCAAGGAAAACGACCGTGAGTGTCCAGCCCGGGTGGCCGGCCAGCAGATGCAGGAGGTGAACGTAGGCGTGCTCCATCGTGCGCGATCGGCCGTTTCTGGCATAACGATTGATCATAACGCGCACGGCAGCCGTCTTATTCCTTTTTGGAAACCGGCATGGGGTGAAACCGGTCGCGAGTTCGCGAAGCGCCCAGCGAATCGCCGGTGGTATCGCGCCGTGTTCGTCGAGCCCTGATTTTCGGTGCTGAACGAAGCGGGCCGGGCGTCGTCATACTGTTCGAGTGGCCCGCAATGTCGAGATCGCGGCTGCGCAATTCGACGATGTAACGGAGTGGAATATGACGACAGTAAAGGGCGGTATCGTAGCGTCGGCACTGGTACTCGGCTTCGCCGCGGCGGCGCACGCGCAGCTGGTCGCCCGGCCGGGCAATGCGGGAGCCGGCGGCATGAGCGGCCTGCAGTCCAACGGGATCAACAACATGGGCGGCGTGCCGGCAACGGGCCTCGGCACGAGTCCGGCGCCGGCCGTGGGAAGAGTGGGCGGCGCGGGAAGCGGCCCCGCGCTCAGCAACATGAGGGCAAACGGCACGAGCCTGAACATGAACCCGGACCCGCGTGTGCCGAATCTCGCCGGCAAGGCGTTGCCGCAGAATTAGTCAGCAGGATGCGCGCGTCCCTCGCGTGATGGCGGCGTATAAAATGCACGCCTCAGGCAACTGAACCGGTTCGAAACAGGGAGGTTGGCATGGCGTACGGCGAGCACAAGTACAAGGTATCGGTGCAGTGGACCGGCAATCGCGGAAGCGGCACTTCGGCATACCGCGACTACGGGCGCGATCATGTGATTGCCGCGGGCAACAAACCCGAGCTTCCCGGTTCATCGGACGCAGCCTTTCTCGGCGACGCGAAGCGCTGGAATCCGGAGGACCTGCTGGTCGCCTCGGCCAGCGCCTGCCATCAACTGTGGTATCTGCATCTGTGCGCGGATGCGGGCATCGTCGTGACCGCGTATCGCGATAACGCCGAAGGCACCATGCTCGACGATCCGGAGCAGGGCCGTTTTTCGCAGATCGTTCTGCGCCCGCACGTCGTCATTCGGGCGGGCGGCGATGCCGAACTCGCGGCGCACCTGCATCATGTTGCGCACGAGAAGTGCTATATCGCGAACTCGGTCAACTTTCCGATTCTCTGCGAGCCGGTGATCGAAACGGACGGGCATTGAGCCGGGCGCGTTCGTTTTGATCTTCTGGATCGATCGGGCATGCGCGGAAGCATGGAATTGCGTGGCGTCCGGCTGCTCGGCGGTGAGTCGAGACTGGCGCGGGCAAGAGCAACGGTTTCAACGGCCACGACGCCACAGCGTGTTTTCGAAACACGCGCACATGCAGCGGTGAAACGTAGGCGGCGTCGCTTTGGATGGCTTCTCAACGATTGCCGTCGAGCAGATCGCCAAGCAGTTCGTCAAACGCCGCTTGCGCGTCTTCGAGCTCCTGCAGCGCGGCGTCGAAGGTTTGCAGCGCAAACTGCGAAGGCTTGCCGCTGCCGGCCGGCGGAAATTGCGATTGCAGCGACGCGAAAGCCGACTGCACCCGCTGCGTTGCGGTCAATACACGCGCCATCGCGGCGGTTTCTTCGGCTCGTGCCTGTTCGTGATCCATGAAAAACTCCGAATTCGTCTGGTCGGCTCGCGCCGTTTCAAAGGCGTGACTATGCCATGTTCGCGCTCAGGATAGCGGCAAGCCGCCGTTGGCCTTCACCTCCCGCAACGACAGCGCCGATTCCACCGATGTCACGCCCGGCAGACTGCGCATCTCGTCGCGCATGAACGTGCCGTAGTCGTCGAGGTCGCGTGCCACTACCTGCAGGATGTAATCGGCGCTGCCCGACACGTTGTGACACGCCAGAATCCGCGGGATGGCCTGCACTTCGCGCTCGAAGCGCGTCGCCACCGCGCGGTCGTGCACGGCAAAGCGCACATAGACGAAGGCCACCACGCCGAAGCCGAGCGCGGAGCGCGACAGCATCGCGCGGTACTGGTCGATATAGCCGTCGTTTTCAAGGCGCTTGAGACGGCGCGCGCACGGCGTTTCGCTCAGGCCGACCGTTTCGGCCAGCCGCGCGTTCGACATGCGGCCATCTTTCTGCAGCGCGGCGAGGATCGCGCGGTCTGTTTTATCGAGCTCGGTTGTCATGGCTTTGGCAATACTGGCGGCGGATTGGAGGAAAAGATAGGTGTAAGCCGCAATGTTAGCGCATTCCCCCAAAGGCAAAGCTGACGGGCCGGTAAATCGCCAACAAACCCTCCGTCGGCAATAGCAAGATAGAGGCCTGAAAAACAGGAGGCCTCGATGATTTCCGCACACCTGCTCGCCGTCTATATCGCAGCGCTTTTCGTCGTCTACGCCGTGCCGGGGCCGGACATGGCGCTGCTGCTGCAAACCAGTATCGGACGCGGCGCGCGCAGCGGGTTCGCGGCTGCCGGCGGACTCGGTCTCGCGCGCGCAACCCACGTGACGCTCTCGGCATGCGGCGTGGCGGCGCTGTTGCGCAGCGCACCGTGGCTATACGACGTGGTGCGTTATGGCGGCGCCGTTTATCTCGCGTGGGTGGGCATCCAGATTTTTCGTTCGCCGGTGTTCGCGTTGCCTGATGCGGACACTGCAGGCGCTGCCGCCGGCGGCGAGTCGCGTCCGCTGCGGGCTGCTTTTGTCAAAGGTCTGCTGACCAATTTGCTGAATCCGAAAGCGCTATTGTTCTGTTCGGTGCTGCTGCCGCAATTCGTGCGTCCGGAGGCGGGGCCGGTGGCTTTGCAGATGGTCGAACTCGGCCTCGTGTTGCTCGCCGTAGGCGTGTGTTTCGACGCGATGTATGCGATCGGCGCCGCCCGCATCGCCAACTGGATGCGGGCTCATCCGCTCGCACAAACGCTGCAGCGCTGGACCTTCTCGGCGGCGCTGATCGGCTTCGCCTTGCGGCTTTCGCTGGACTGACTTGCACCGGACCGATACCGGCTGGCCCGATGCCGATATGGCGCGACGCGCCTGACGCAGATCGTCGCTGCACGCAGAGCGCCGGGGCCGTTCACCGGCTCAGCTTATGCTCGCGCCGCGAGCGGTCCTCGATGATTTTCCTGCGATGCTTGTCTTTCATCTTCTTCCAGCTTTTGCATTCGTCGCGGGTACGCAGACAGCCGATGCAGAAACCGGTTTTGCTGTCGAACTTGCAGATGTCGATGCACGGTGACGCGATACTCATGGCGAAGGGCAATTAAAGAGAGGACCCCGCAGACTCTCGCATGCGCCATGCCCGCACGCAAAGTGATTGTGTTAATAAAGCCGATAGAGTGCCGCGCATTGTCTGTGGCATCGCCATCACTTACTGCACCTATCGATGAAGACTTTTCTGCTTTATGCCGTGACCGCCGTTGCTGAAATTGTCGGCTGCTATTTGCCGTGGCGGTGGCTGAAAGAGGGCGGTTCGATCTGGCTGCTCGTGCCGGGCGCGCTCAGCCTCGCATTGTTCGCCTGGCTGCTGACCCTGCATGGCACCGCCGCAGGCCGCGTGTATGCGGCTTACGGCGGTGTGTACGTGGCGGTGGCGATTGCCTGGCTGTGGTGCGTCGACAAGGTGCGGCCCACGCTGTGGGACGCGGCAGGTGTGGTCTTTACGCTGGCCGGCATGGCGATCATTGCGTTCCAGCCGCGCGTGTGAGCTTGCCGGAGCGCGGCTCACGTCTCTTTGCCGCGTTACGCAAGCGCGTCTCCTCAACGCTCATACCGCGTATGCACAAGCCGTGAGTTCATGCAACGCGCGCGCTTTACTTTTTACTTGATACCGCCGAGATAATCGAGCTTGCCGAGTTCCACGCCGTTGTGACGCAGAATGTCGTACGCCGTCGTGATGTGAAAAAAGAAGTTCGGCAGGACAAAACCGAGCAGATACGACAGGCCCGTAAACTCGATCGGGCCCGTGCGCATTTTCAGCGTGATTTCGTGCTCTTCCGAGCCGTCGATCTGGGCCGGCTTGAATTCCTTCAGATAATCGATCGTCTTTTGAAGGCGGGCATGCAGTTCTTCGAAAGTCTGTTCGAAGTCTTCGTACTTCGGCGCTTCAACGCCGGCCAGACGCGCGGCGCAGCCCTTCGCGGTGTCGCTCGCGATATAGACCTGGCGTGTCAGCGGCAGCATGTCCGGCGCGAGCCGGCCGCTGGTGAACACCGAGGGCTCGATCTGTTTCGCGGCAGCGTGCGCTTCGGCCTTGCCCAGAACGACCTGCAGGTTCGTCAGGCCGCGGATCAACACGGGCAATGATGCTTGATACATCGAAATTGACATGGGGCTTCCTCTGATTCTTTGATCGTGCGCGCGGCTGGCGCGCGAGGCAATGTAACGGCTGGATTGCCGCTGCAGCATCATAGCGCGAGCGCCGAGGTCCGCGCATGGATGCGACTCGCCGTTAGCCATCCGGACAACTGCCGCGCAGGCCGGAACTGTGTTTGAATGGATTGGTCGGACGGTTTGACGCAGTCCCTGAAACAGTAACCTGCTTGCGGCTTCAGGCAATGAGGTTGTGCAGGCGCGTGGCGTGCTGGTCCACTGGGTGGAGCGTACCGTCGCGCTAACTGGAGAGTCGACATCATGGTCAACAAGCACCCGCTGCCGGGCAGTGAACGAACCGTGGAACAGGGTTCGAAAGTCGTGGGGCAATGCGATCCGGCGGAGCGGATCGAAGTGTTCGTCATGTTGCGCCGTCAGCAGCAGGCGCAGTTCGACGCGCTGATGAGCAGGATCGAGGCCGGCGATCCTGGCGTCAAGCCGATTTCGCGCGAGGCGCTCGCAAAAGACTACGGCGCCGCGCCGGACGACATCGCCAAGGTCAAGGCCTTTGCCACCCAACACGGCTTGACGGTGGTGCGCGAAGATGCGGCCGCGCGCTCGGTCGTGCTGGGCGGCACGATCGCGCAGTTCCAGAACGCGTTCGCCGTCAAGCTGGAGCATTACGAACATCATACGGCCGGCCAGTTTCGTGGCCGCACCGGCACGATCAGCGTGCCGGACGATCTGCACGGCGTGGTGGAGGCCGTGATGGGCCTCGACAACCGCCCGCAGGCGCGGCCGCACTTCCGCATCCGGCCGCCGTTCCAGCCGGCCCGCGGCCATCAGGTTTCGTTCACTCCGCCGCAACTCGCGTCGCTCTATCATTTTCCGCAAGGAGACGGCGGCGGCGAATGCGTCGGCATCATCGAACTGGGCGGCGGGTATGACACGGCTGATCTCAAGTCGTACTTCGCGAGCCTCGGCGTGGCGTCGCCCACGGTGAAGTCGGTCGGCGTCGATCAGGGCAGCAATCAGCCGAGCGGCGATCCGAACGGGCCGGACGGCGAGGTCACGCTCGACATCGAGATCGTCGGCGCGATCGCGCCCGGCGCGAAGATTGCGGTGTATTTCACGCAGAACAGCGACGCCGGTTTCATCGACGCGGTGAGCCGCGCGGTGCACGACACGACCAACAAGCCAACGGTGATTTCGATCAGTTGGGGCGGGCCGGAGTCCAACTGGACCAGCCAGTCGTTGCAGGCCTTCAATGGCGTGCTGCAGTCGGCGGCGGCGCTCGGTGTGACAGTGTGCGCGGCGTCGGGCGACAGCGGTTCGAGCGACGGCGCGAGCGGCGGCGACCAGGTGGACTTCCCGGCGTCGAGCCCGTATGTACTGGCTTGCGGCGGCACGAACCTCACCGCGTCGGGCACCTCGATCTCGCATGAGGCGGTGTGGAACGACGGCGCGGAAGGCGGGGCGAGCGGTGGCGGGGTGAGCCGTGCCTTTCCGGTGCCGGCATGGCAGAAGGGCTTGTCCGCCACGGCGTCGAGCGGCGGCAAGACGGCGCTCAGCGGGCGCGGCGTGCCGGACGTGGCAGGCGACGCTTCTCCGGTGACCGGCTACAGCGTACTGATCGACGGTACGCAGACGGTGGTCGGCGGCACCAGTGCGGTCGCGCCGCTGTGGGCCGCGCTGATCGCCCGCATCAATGCGGCGAAAGGGCAGCCGGCCGGTTTCATCAATCCGAAGCTGTACAGAACGCCGGGCGTGTGCAACGACATCACGCAAGGCAACAACGGCAGCTTCGCGGCATCGGCGGGCTGGGATGCCTGCACGGGCCTCGGCAGTCCCAATGGTCAGAAGGTGGCGGCCGCACTATAGTCTGCAACACACGCCCCGAAGCAGGTCCGCTTGCAGATTCTGCGGGCCCGCTTTGCGAACGGCGTACAAGACGTGAACGAACCCTTGGAGCGATCATGACGAACACCGAGTCAGCTTCCGTTACTCCGCAGTCGTCGCACAATTCTCACGCTTCGGCCGCAGCGGCTACCGCCGGCACGCCGCACAAAGCCGGCGATCAGCCGTTCTTCGATCCGGTCGCCTACGGCAACGGGCCGGACGATTCCGTCACCGACACGACCGAGACTGCCGCGATCACGCATCATTCGATCACCATCGGCGGCCGCAAGATCAACTACACGGCGACAGCGGGTCATCTCGTCATCGTCGACCCGAGCAGTTCGCAGCCGGAAGCCCGGATGTTCTACGTGGCGTTCACGCAGGACAACCAGAAGGAGGAGGCCCGCCCGGTCACGTTCTTCTACAACGGCGGCCCGGGGTCTTCGTCGGTGTTCGTGCTGCTGGGCTCGTTCGCGCCGCGCCGCATCAAGACTTCGATGCCGAGCTTCACGCCGCCTGCGCCGTATTCGATGGAAGACAATCCGGACAGCCTGCTGGACAAGAGCGATCTCGTCTTCATCAACCCGGTCGGCACCGGCTATTCGGCGGCGATCGCGCCGAAGAAGAACCGCGACTTCTGGGGCGTCGATCAGGACGCCGACTCGATCAAGCAGTTCATCAAGCGCTTTCTGACGAAGAACAACCGCTGGAATTCGCCGAAGTACCTGTTCGGCGAGTCGTACGGCACGGCGCGCAGTTGCGTGCTGGCGTACCGCTTGCACGAAGACGGCGTCGATCTGAACGGCATTACGCTGCAATCGTCGATTCTCGATTACACGCAGTCCGGCAACCCGGTCGGCGCGCTGCCCACGGCGGCCGCGGACGCCTGGTATCACAAGAAGCTCGGCATCGCCCCGCGGCCGACCGATCTCGGCACCTTCGCCGAAGAAGTGGCGCAGTTCGCGCGCACCGACTATCTGGCCGCGCTGCGCAAATTTCCGGCCACGGACGCGGCAACGGTCGAAAAACTCAGCGAGTACACCGGCATCGATAAAACGACGCTGCTTGCCTGGAGTCTGGATATCGCGTCGTATGACAGCCGGGGCAATTCGCTCTTCCTGACTACGCTGCTGAAGTCCAAAGGTCTCGCGCTCGGCGAGTATGACGGCCGGGTGACGGCGATCGGCACGGGCATTGCCGGCAAGATCGACCCGAACTCGGGCGGCAACGACCCGACCATGACGGCGGTCACCGGCGTCTACACGACGATGTGGAACGTGTATCTGAACGAGCAGTTGAAGTACACGTCGAATTCGTCTTTCACCGACCTGAACGATCAGGCCTTCCAGTACTGGGACTTCGGCCACATCGACCCGACGGGCGCGCAGAAGGGCCTCGACGCGAAGGGCAACATTATCCTGTACACGGCAGGCGACCTGGCGGCGGTGATGGCGCTCAATCCGGATCTGAAGGTGTTGTCGGCGAACGGTTTCTTCGACTACGTCACGCCGTTTTATCAGACCGTGCTCGATTTGCAGCAAATGCCGCTGCTGAGCCAGCAGGTGCGGCAGAATCTGTCGGCGCGCTTTTATCCGTCGGGGCATATGGTTTATCTCGACGGCGGGTCGCGCACCGCGCTAAAGGCCGACCTCGCGAAGATGTACGACACGACGGTGTCGGACACGCAGGCGCTGACCCGGATCCGCGCGCTGCAGGCACGGGTGCAGAGGTAGCGGCATATTGACGTAGGCGCGTGGTGTCGCGGGCATCACGCGCGCGATGGTGAACGTCGCGGGATTGGCAGGCGGTCGGCGCCAGGCGGCCCATCCGGATTGGCGGCGCGTGCGTGGTGGGGCCGCCGGTTTCGACAGCTTCTGAAGTCCGCGACATCCACCTGCATGTTGCGGAAATGGCCTCGCGTTGTTACTTATTCATATTGAATGTGTTTTAATTGGTCTGCGAATTGAACTATTGCGCGCCGCCCCCCGGTGCGCCGACGAATGAACGCAGGCATTGCAGACAGGCGTCGCACTCACCACTTCCGCGACCCGACCGGCAGTACACATGAAACGGCTCCGTCGGCGCTGCCCCGCCGGCGCGGCAATGCGCGCCCTCTGCGCGGCGCGCGCATTGCGCTCGGACTCGCACTCGGCTTGGCGGCATTGCTTGCGCTGTGCATGGGCGAAGCCCGCGCACAAGATGCCGCGATGCTCGACGAACGCGTCACACAGCAATCGGTGGGCGAGACGATTTGCCGCCCTGGCTATGCCGACACGGTTGCGCCGCCGTTCGACGAACTGATGGCGCGCAAAGACCGCCTGCTTGCCGCGCGCGGCATCGATGCGGATAACGGCGTTGCCTTTGCGCTCGACCGGCGTGTGCCTATCGTGCTCGGCGGTTCGCCGGACGCACCTTCGAATCTCGATCTCCTGCCGTGGGCGGGCCAGCAGGGCGAGCGCCGCAAGGCGCGCGCGGCGGTCATGCTCAAGCGCTGCGTCTGCGAAGGCAAATTGAGCCTCGCCGAAGCGCAGGCCGCGATTGTCGGCAACTGGTCGGTGGTTTATTCGGGCTTCAGCCAGACTTCTTGCGACGTCAGCCGGCTCGACGTCGCGACCGGCGGTGACAATGGCCGCAGCGGCGGACGCGACAACCCGCCATGAGGATGAAGGCGGCCGGTTGGCACAGCCGGTTCGCCCCGGTCGCGCGCGGTCGTTCATTCGCACGGCTTGCGGTTCGCAAGCCGTGGCCCCATCCCGTTTTCGGAGAATCATCATGATCCATTCACGTCTTGCCGTCATGGCGCTTTCTTTGGGCTGCCTGTTCGGCAGCACCGCCGTGTTCGCCGCGGAGCCGGTACGCTGCGGCAAGGCCGACACGCTGCACATTCGCGGCGACGTGCCGGCGGCAATCAGCTTTGACGTGTATCGTCAGTTGCGACCGTTGAGCGCGCAACGTATTGCGCTGTTCCAGTCGGCCGGCGAGGTGAAACGCCTGCCTGACGGTCTCGCAGTATGCGAAGTTGCCGACGACGGTGTCGACGATCCGTCCGCGGTGCTGGTTCAGTTGCCGCAGGGGAAGAACGCGTGGTGGGTGAGTTCGGCCAATGTGCAAGCGGCGGACTGATCACGACGATCAGCCCGCCTTTTGCGCACGTCCCCCGCAGGATGCCGCAGCCATGCATGAGCGCAGCCCGGTTTTTGCGTCCGGCGTCTACGACGTTCGGCGCGTTTGCCGGGCCAGTACCGGAAAATGAACAGCTGTATTGCTATTTTTGCCGCCGCTTATTCAGGTACAGTGCATTAATGGCGGTTTAGATCTGTTTTTGACACCGCCGTCTCACATCGCTTTTGCTGTCGATCGTGGCTATCCTGAAAACAGGACGAATTTCGCAGGGGAGAATTAAATGGTTGCCTTCTATTTGTCATTGGCCGCTTTGGGCGCCGCCGGCGCCGCATTGATCCACCAACTCGCCGTCGCGCAGGCAAAACAGCGTGCCGCATTGCGTCCGGTGCGCGTGCAGGCCGCTGATCGCGGCACAGGGCGCAACGCGCGCCGAGGGTAGGCTGCATGAACCTGACCGTTCGCAATATCGCGGAGTCGTGCAGCGAGCAGGAAGTGCGGGAATTCCTCAAGCACGAACTCGGGCATTACGCGAAAAACATCGAGGTGGTCGACGCCGGCAAGCCGGGCGCGTACGCCACGGTCGAACTGGACGCCGAAGTGCCCTACGTGGGCGAAGTGATCGCCCGGCAGATTCACGGCAAGCAGTTGGGCGGGCTGACGCTTGACGCCAGCGCCGATCTGTTCACCGACGAACCGCCGGCGTCTCATTGAAGAGGCGCAGTCGCGCGTATCTGCATGTGGCGCGAGACGAGCGTGCCGCGGCGGGCGCATTGCGCGCGCCAACTTCGTGGGCACATTGGCGCATTGCCTGCGCTCCCATCACTTTTTTCAATCTTCGCTTGCCTGCATCGGCCAATCGAACGGCGTGTACGGCAACGCCCGCTTGTGACGCGTGACGTCGTAATAGCGCAGGATAGTCGCGCGCGCCGCATCGCTCACGGCTTTGCCTTCCAGAAAATCATCGATAGCATCGTACGGAATGCCGTAGGCATCCTCGTCGGGCCGTTGCGGACGCAACATTTCGAGGTCGGCTGTCGGAACCTTGTGCGCCAGCTCTTCCGGTGCGCCGAGCGCCTTCGCCACCGCGCGCACGCGACGCTTGTTGAGTCCGGCGAGCGGCAGCACATCCGCGCCGCCATCGCCGAACTTCGTGAAGAAGCCCATCACCGATTCGGCCGCGTGATCCGTGCCGATCACCACGCCGGCCCGCGCACCGGCCACCGCGTATTGCGCGATCATGCGCTGGCGCGCCTTGATATTGCCGTGCACAAAATCCTGGTGAGATTCGTCGTTGAATAGCACGCCGCTCCTGTCCAGCGCGGCGAGCATGGCATCGGCCGCGGGTTTGATGTCGATGGCGAGATTCTGATCCGCGCGAATGAAACGTAATGCCTGTTGCGCGTCGGCTTCGTCTTTCTGTTCACCGTAAGGCAGACGTATTGCAACGAATTGCGCTTCGTAATGTTCGGCGCGCAACTGCTCGACCGCGAGTTGCGCAAGCCGGCCGGCAGTGGTCGAATCCACGCCGCCACTAATCCCGAGCACATACGTTTTCAGGCCGCTGCCGCGCAGATAACTCACGAGAAAAGTTACCCGGCGTTCGATTTCATATTCCGCATCGAATGTGGCGCCGATATGCATTTCTTCAGAAATGCTCGCCTGGCGTGCGGCCGGATCCTGGTGGGTCATGATTTTCCTTACTCCTTGCGCGCCCGCGCGCGGGTCGAACGGCTAAAAAAACGTTGCGCGCGCAACGGCCGTATCAGGCCGGGCAGTGCGCGGGTTGTGATGAGGCAGTTCCTGTTCATGCGCTGCGACGCAGCCGTATTTTGCAGTTTATCGCCGCTAATCGCCTTTAATTGGCCATTGCGCCGCTTTTAATTCGCTGCGCTGATCCGGCCAATATGTCCGATTGTTACGGCTATATGGCTAATCGTCGAATCTTTATCGACAGATCGAGAAGTGCTTAGTAACATCCTCGTTCCGAGAGCGCCGCATAAGCCGGCGAGCAGACAATAATAATCAGGTTTTGCTCAACTACGCGATGAACTACTCCAATTGGCCTGGCCGGTCTGCACTGGACCGTGTGAGCTTCGCGTCGGTGGATCATGCGCGCGATGTGCCGTGTATGTCGTATCCACCTTCCGTGCGGAGCAGCGCGCGCGTATTGCCTTCTTTCCGCCGTCTGGCGGGGGCGCTGCGGCTTGGACTGGGCGCCATTTTTTGTGCGTTGTCCTGCGGCGTGGCGATCGCGGCTTCGGCACCCGTTGCAACCTCCGCGCCAGGCGCGGCGAGTCGTCCGCCGGCGGCCGTCAATGCGTCCGCTGTCGCCGCGCCCGATGCCGCCGGCGTGGTCGACCCGCGTCGCGCGTTCATGCTGCGGGACGTGTTCGCGCAGAGCGTCACACGCAAGCTGAAAGTGCCGGCGGCGGATCAGCGAGCCTATGCCGACCGGCTGCAAGCGGCGCTCGGCGCACACATGCTGGGTGATCTGTCGGGCGAGTATGTGGTGCTGGTCGATCGCAACGCCAACGTGCAGGCGCTTTTCATCTACTTTCGCGCCACGCCGGCCGACACCTGGCAACTGATCGGCGCGTCGCCGGTTTCGACGGGACGGCCGGGCGAGTACGACCACTTCATCACGCCGCTCGGTGTGTTCGAGCATACGCCCGCCAACATGGATTTCCGCTCGGAAGGCACGCTGAACGAAAACCATATTCGCGGCTATGGCAAGCGCGACATGCGGATCTTCGACCTTGGCTGGGCGCAGGGCGAGCGCGGCTGGGGCAAAGGCGGCATGTCGCAGATGCGTTTCCAGATGCACGCCACCGACCCCGACCGGCTCGAACCGCTGCTCGGCATCCGTCATTCGAAGGGCTGCGTGCGGATTCCCGCATCGCTCAATACGTTTCTCGATCACTACGGCATTCTCGACGCCGAATATGCGGCGCTCGTCGAATCCGGTAGATCACTGTGGGTGTTGAAGAGCGATCGGCAGGTGACGCCGTGGGCCGGACGTTACATCGTCGTGGTGGATTCGGAGCGCAAGAGCCGTCCCGCGTGGGCGCCCGCGCCCGGCAGCAAGGCGCGCGCGAATGTGCCGGCCGGCGCGGACACGGCGGACTGATTCTGGTGGACTGATTCGCGGCCGCGTAATTCGGCGTAAATCAGCGTGAATCAGCGTGAGCGCGTCAGCAACACGCCGACCAGCGCCACGGCGAAACCGGCGATCTGCACCGGCAGCAGCGTCTCGCCGAAGCCCGCATAACCTTCGAGCGCGGCGAGCGGCGGAGCGAGAAACATCAACGCGGTCGCACGTGCCGCGTCGCCGCGTCTGACCATCCACACGAGCAGCGTGACGCTGATGCCGGAGAGCATCACGATCCCCCACGCGAGCGACGCCCACAGCGTAGGCGACGCAATCCAGCGATGTTCGCCGAGCGCCAGCACGAACACGCCCGCGACCAGCGCCGCGCCGAAGTTCTGCACCGCGCTCGCGCTGCGGATGTCGGCTTTCGCCAGCGAGGTCTTCTGGTACAGCGTGCCCGCTGTAATCGCGCCGACCGCGGCGATCGAGATCAGCACGACCAGCCAGCCGGGCGCGCTGCCGTGCGGTGCCGGTGCCGCGCTCGACGCCAGCTTCGGTTCGAGCACCAGCACGACGCCGGCGAGACCGAGCGCCATGCCGGCCCAGCCGCGCCGCGACAGCCGTTCGCCGAAGAGCGGCGCCGCGACGGCGGCCGTCGCCAGCGGTTGGAGCGCGCCGAGCAGTGCCATCACGCCCGCGCTCAGGCCCTGGGCGACGGCCCAGTAGCCGGCGCCGAGATACACACCCTGCAATAGCGCGCCCGCCAGCAGATGTTTGCCGATGTCGCGGCCGCCCGGCCATGCGGCGCGTGCAGCCAGCGCGGCCAGCGCGAAGATCAGCGCTGCGCCGCCGAAGCGCGCGAGCAGGAAGAGATTGGGATCAGCGTAAGGCGTGATCGCGCGGGCGACCACGAAACCGGTCGACCACGACACGACGAAGACGGTGGCGATGAAGGAAGCGAGCATCGGGAAAAAGAGTGGGGCGAAAAGGTTCGCAAAGTCGGTCCGCAAAGTCGCCATCCTGCCGGAACAGCGCCATGCGCGTCTTGTTCGAAGCTGCAACCGGCGAGGCGGATCGGCGCGGGGTGGCTCGAACGGCGCAATTCCGCCGTCACCACCGCCGTCACCACATCAGCAGCACAGTCCCTGCGCCGAGCGCGCCGCCGCACACCGCGCACGCCCACAACAGCACGCGCGTGCGCCGGTACTCCCGGCCGATCTCCGCCACGAGCCGCGCATTCTGCTGCGGCGTGCGCGCGCGGTCATGCTCCTGCTGCAGATATCGCACCGCGAGTTGCGGCATGCGCGGCAGCATATGCGCGAGGTGCGGCAACTCGCGGGCGATCCGTTTGATCCAGCCGCGGTGATCGATGTCGCGCCGCGCGATATCCGCCAGCACGCCGCGCGTGATATTCCACGTGTCGACGCCAGGATGCAGCGCGCGCGCCAGCATTTCCGCCTGCTGAAACGAGCGCTGCGCGGTCGCGAGCCGCGCGGGCACCGCGCCTTCGAACGGCTGCACCGCGTGCAGCAGATGATGAAACAGCGAACCCGCCGAACGGTCTTCCGGCTCGGCGGCGAAATGCGCTTCGGCGCGCGTGCGCAATTCGGCTTCGAGCACCTCGGCGCGCGTGTCGTGCGGCACGTGCCCGGCATCGCGATGCATCTCGGCGAGCCGGGCGTAATCCTGGTCGAATAGCGCGGTCGCGCCGTGCACGAAGAACTCGCGTTCGTCCGTCGAGAGGCTCGACATGATCGAAAATTCCGCCAGAACGAGCCGCCCCAGCGTGTCCGGTCCGATGCTCACCCGCACGCGGCGGGCGTCGAGCGTAGCGTGGAAGAAGCCATGCTCGAACGCCTGCTCGGTGACCACTTCGACGATATGCGCGGCGAGCGGCGCGAGTTTGATGTGATGCGCATGGAGACCGGCCAGGTCGCTCGCCGGCAAGGTGCTGACGCGTTGCATCGTCAGCGTGTAGGTGGTGCAAAGGTCCCAGATCACGTCCGGCACGACGATGCGCGCGTCGCCGTCGAAATGATGGCCGGTCTGGCTCAGATTGGCGGCTTCGGCGCGCAGATCGAAGCGGCGCAGGATGTCGTCCGTGAAGCTCTGCGCCTGCGCGCGCAGGTGCAGGCGGCGCGCGGTGCCGGAAAGGTTCTCCAGCCAGCGCGCGACCCAGCGTAGCAGCGCGAGTTCGTCGCCGATCTGCTGCAACTGGTCGGCGCGCACCAGCTTGATCGCCACTTCGTAGTGGCCGTTCACCGGCGCCACCAGCCGTGCAAGATGCGTCTGTTCGGCGAAGCCGCCGCGCACCGGCACCAGATCCACGGCGCTGAACAGCGTGGCGAGCGGCCTGCCGAACGCGCGCGCGAGCGCCTGTTCGGATTCGTGCGGCGGCAGCGGCGCTTCCATGTGGTCGATCGCGTCGATCGCGTCGTGCAGGGTGCCGCTCGCGAGTTCGGGCCGTTCGGCCAGGGTTTGAGCGAATCGTCCCGCCAGCGGCCCGAGCGCCGGCAGCACGCGGTTCAGGCTTTGGCCGCCGCGTCCCGCCGCGTGCAGGCGGCCGGCCAGCCCGATTATCCAGTGCAGTTTGTGATCTGCCGGCGCGGCAAGCCAGAGGAGACGCGCGCCGTAACGCAGCGCGTGGAACAGCAACAGTAGACGGCGAAACAGTGGCGGCATTGGTAGTTCGGTGTGTAGGCCGCGTGGCGTCCGCAGCTATCGGGGGACATTCGCGCGCGGCCTGGGCGTTCAGGTTAGCAGGTAAGGGCGCCGGCAGGAGCATCGCCGCGCGACGCGTAATACAATACGCCGGCCTTCTCCAACCGTGGCGAAACCCAAGCGTGCCGGCTTCCGGCCTTTCATCGATGCTCGCAGAACAACGTCGGCCCCTTGGTTGACGGACATCCGTTGCGAAACCTACGCGCAGGCTTTGTTGGAGGAATTGGACACAGCGGAAAGCCTCGCGGCGCAATTCGAACAGGACATCACGCTCGCCGCGGTACCGGAATTCGTCGCGCTGTTGATGGGGTCGATCGCGCGCGTGCACATTGTCCAGTCCTAGGACACGCTCGACACGCTTAATGGTCGGGCGGCCGCGAGATGATCACGCTGGAGCGCCTCTACATCGCGGCGCGACGCGGCGAACCGGCACGCAATGTGGCGCTGTTGTCACACATGTCGAACCACGCCGCCGCCCGACCCAGCATGGATTCCCGTGACGGAGATGCTCAGCGCGCCGTGGCTGGGCCGAATCCAGCTTGCATTGCAGCTGCATCGACTCGATCGGGCGACCGATCTGCTGGAGTCGGCATTGACTACCGTGCCCGTCCGACCGCTGCTCTTGGTCAAGCTCCACGTGCGCAAGCATTGGCTCAGCACTGGCAAGGGCATTCGAGGCTTGGCCTCCCAAAACTTCAGCGTGCGCGCGAAACAGCACGCGCTGGCGGCTGCTACCGAGCGCTGCTCGACGAAGGCGGGATACTGGATCGGGTGCCGGGCGTGGAGAAGCATTGCGCCGTCCCCCAGTGTGTGGCCGCGCTTCGGTGGTCTTTGTGGATCGCTTTGGCCTGCGAGCATGGAGAAGTCTTCTTCGCAACAATCTTCCGCAAACTGTGCCTGCCTTACGACAGCGGGTTCTGCATATTCGCGGGTTAGTGGCAGGACAATGCACGCTGCCTGATGGTGGCCCCGTTGATCTGGGGAGCGGTGGTTACCAAAACTGTCGGTACTTGCTTCAACTCCGTGCGGATTCAGATATGGCACGTCCTGCCGATTTTCGCAGTTGATATTTCGTCTGAGAAAACCGAAAAAGGATACGTGGGTGAAGCCCGATAACTCCGCCGCGATTAACCGTCACGATTGATCGGTGGCGGAGACTTCAGGGGCTATTGCATTCGCGCTGGACCGCGGGAAGGAGTGCAGCCGGCACGGTACAAGCATGGGCATTTGAGGCAAGGAACGTCATGAAAGCCGCAGGCGGGAAGTGTTCAACGTGCTGCTCTCGATGCCACCGGGCACGGACCGGCAGGCGGTGCGCAAGGCTGCGCGCGCGTTTGCGGCGGAGGAGTTCGGCGACGGCCGGCGGTACGTGTTTGCCGCGCACGATGACGAGGCGCATCCCCATGTGCATATGAGCATTCAGGTACGCGGACCGGACGGAAAGCGGCTCAATCCGCGCAAACAGGACCTGCAGCGCTGGCGTGAGCGGTTCGCGGCTCAGTTGCGTGAGCAGGGTGTTGAAGCCAATGCGACGCGCCGACTCGCCAGGGGCGAGACACGACGCTATCCGAAACAGGCCGTCGTGCATATCACGACCCGAGGTGAAATGCCGCGTTACTGGCGATCGGAGGTGGACGAGCTGACTCGTCGCACCTTGTGGGCCGCGCATGCCGCGCCGCTTGAAACATGGCGGGGCGTGTTGCATGTCATGGAAGGCTCACAGAGCGCGGACGATCGCAGACTGGCAGCGGTGATCACCGACTTCGTGAGGACGATGCCGGTTCAGCAGGACAGACCTGAGATGGATCGCAATAGTCGAGATGTACGGCAACGTGATCTCAAACCCGTTCACGTCCGGGATTTGCGTCACGCACATCGTGGTGAAGCGCAACGGGATCTGTTCCAGAGGACCCCGAGATCGGAGTGGAACGTTGAGCGGAGGAGGCAGGTATGGTGATGCCGATTATTCCGTGGATAGGTGGCAAGCGGCGGCTCGCGGACGTGCTCATTCCGCGCTTTCCTTCGCACAGCTGTTACGTTGAGGTGTTTGCGGGTGCAGCGGCACTCTTCTTCATGCGGCCGCCGGCTGAGGTCGAAGTGTTGAACGATGTGAACGACGAGCTCATCAACTTGTATCGCGTAGTGCAGCACCACCTCGAAGAGTTCGTGAGGCAATTCAAGTGGGCTTTGAGTAGCCGCGAGGTTTTCCGGTGGCTGAGCGAGACGCCACCACACACGCTCACTGACATCCAGCGGGCCGCGCGGTTTTATTACCTGCAGCAGAACTGCTTCGGCGGCCGTGTGGAAGGGCGCACCTTCGGCACGGCCACGACCTCGCCGCCTGGGCTCAATCTTCTACGTATCGAGGAGACGCTGTCCGCGGCACATCTTCGACTCTCGGGCGCGTACATTGAGAAACTCGACTGGCAGACATGCATGGCCCGGTATGACCGGCCTCACATGTGCTTCTACCTCGATCCCCCGTACTACGAGACAGAGGGCTACGGCGTGCCGTTCGAATTCGGCAGTATGAACGCATGGCAGCGGCGCTGAGGGGGCTGCAGGGGCGCGCGATCCTCACGCTCAATGATCATGCGGCATTTCAGGATCTGTTCTCAGGCTTTGAACGGGAGCGTGTTGAACTGCCGTATACAGTTGGCGGTCCTGCCAACACCGCTTTGCGCGGCGAGTTGATCATCTATAGCTGGGACAGAGCGAAGGACCCGGTGGGGTTGTTTTGACAAAGGGGCCCGCCACCCACTGGCCCCCTCCCGTCTCTCCGCGCGGCGTCGGGCCAGCAATGCACAGAGAGAGGCTTCAGCCTCAGCGATCGATGAACAGGCCGGGGCCACCCTTGTATGAGGCGACGACCATGACGACCATCGCGACTAGAAGAAGGGGGAAGCTGCATACGGCCAGCGGAAAGAACAGCGCGAGCTGAAGGGATGATGCAGATCCGTGTCGCGGACGTTTTCATGGAGCAGCCATGCTGTTGCAGCGAGGCCCAAGGCGATGAGAATCAGCCCATCGGACGTGGGAGCGTGCTGCTGGATCGCTTTCGCCCAGAAATACAGACCCCACCAGATCAGGTTGACAGCGATGGCAGTGAGCCAGAACCCGCGCATTGTAAAAAAAGCATGGCCAAAGCGGCGCCGGCAGTGGCGGTTGAACAGCTGGATCCCCTTCGCAACAGCTACGAGAAAAGCGACGATAAGCAAGCGGCGGGCTAGCCAGCATCTATGCAACGAGGCGTCATGGACCGCGTCAACTCTTTGACCCAACGCGTCTGCACGCGTTACGCCCTGAGGGCGGTGGAGTAGCGCTGATCTTCCCGAGCATGAGCGCGTTGGGGATGTGGCAATGATGCCCCGAGCCGGCCCCGGCGATCATGGATGTTCCATATTCGAGACAGGTTCCCGGTTCAGCGCCGAGGGCCCGACCGACGACAGGCCGGTATGATGAACCTGCTGTTGACGTGGTTCGGTGTTGGTTCATGCGAACAGATGCTCCGGCAGGGCAGAATGGGAAAGTGGAACTTGAGCCGTCCCATTCGGCCGCCGATAATTGATTAACCGTAAACAACAGCCTGATCAGTAGCCGCGCGTCGGTTCGAACAAGAACGGAACCGGTTTGCCCTCACGAACGGCGCGGATTGCACTGGCAGCCAATTGCGCACGCGATGCGCGGCTTGCAATCGAAGCGATATGCGGCGTCATGATGATCCGTGGATGGTGCCAGAACGCGTGGCTGGGTGCGAGCGGTTCGACGTCGTGGACGTCGATGATGGCATTCGAAAGGCGATGGGTGTCCAGTGCGTCGAGAAGGGCGTTTTCGACGATATGCGATCCCCTGCCGACATTGATAAGCGACGCGCCCGCAGGCAGTAGCGCGATAGTCTTGCTATTCACGATACCTGCCGTCTCACTGGTGTCGGGAAGCAGGTTGACGAGCACCTGACTTTCGGCAAGGAAACGCGGGAGATCTTCTGGTCCAGCATAGGTCGTCACGCCTTGTACGATTTTGCGGCCTCGGCTCCAGCCTGCGACCCGGAAACCGACGGCGCGCAAGCGAAGCGCCGCGTGCAGGCCTAATCTGCCGAGCCCCATGATGCCGACAGTGGTATCGGCTGCGATCCGTCCGGTGAGACCGGCGAGCCACTGGCCATCGCGCTGGGCGGACATCAGTTCGGGCAACTGGCGTATCAGCGCGAGCGCGGCCATTGCGACAAAGTCTGCCATGCGCTCCGCTGTCTCGGGCGTGACCATTCGCATGATCGGGACGTGCTTTGGCAAATCGGGATCCGCGAGAATGTGATCGACTCCCGCGACAGCGCTGATTATCAGGCGGAGGTGCCTGAACGCGGCCAGCCGGCCGGGGCTGGGTTGCCACACGAGGGCATAGCTGACGGCGTCGGGATCGACATCGGGATCGTCCCAGTCGCGTACGTCCAGTTCAGGCGCCAGCCGGTCGAATTCGCAGCGCCACTCCGTCAAGGCGCCGGATCCGCCGCTTTTGACGACGAGCGTTTCGCAATTTCCCATGGCAGGATCTTTGAGGTTTTGAGGGGCCGCCGCACTCTGCGAGGCGGCACGGCACCTCTGATCTGAACTCGGAAAGGCTCAGGCCGCCGCAGCGTCTTTCATCGCCGTTTCTATCAGCACCAGCGCTTCTTCGAAAACCGCTTCCTCGATCGTGAGCGGAAACAGGAAACGAATCACATTCGAATGGACACCGCACACCAGCAGAATCAAGCCGAGCTCCAGCGCTCGCGCCTGGAATCGCTTTGCGAAGTCCGCATCGGGGATGAGCGTGCCGGGTTCGAAAAATTCCGCTGCAATCATGGCCCCCGGTCCGCGGATTTCCGCGATGTGCGGAAGACTTTCGCGCATCGACGTCAGGTGGCTTTTCAGCCGGTTCCCGAGTTGCGTGGCCCGCTCGCACAGATTCTCGCTTTCGATCACGTCGAGCACGGCAAGCGCGGCGGCCACGGAAAGTGGGTTGCCCGCATAGGTACCGCCGAGACCACCGGGCGCCGCCGCATCCATGACATCGGCACGGCCGATCACGCCGGACAAGGGGAGCCCGCCCGCCAGACTTTTGGCGACGGTCGTGAGATCCGCGGCGACCGCATGGTGCTGCATGGCGAACAGCTTGCCGGTGCGGGCAAAGCCGGTCTGCACCTCGTCGGCGATCAACAGAATGCCGTGCTGGTCACAGATGTCCCGAAGCCCTTTGACGAAGTCGGCCGGAGCTTCGTAGAAGCCGCCTTCTCCCTGCACAGGTTCGAATATGATCGCCGCCACGCGCAGCGGATCGACGTCGGTTTTGAACAGCGCCCGCACCGAATCGAGCGCATTGGTCGTGGTGACCCCATGCAGCGTGTTCGGGTAAGGCGCGTGGTAGACCTCGCCGGGGAACGGGCCGAAGCCGACTTTGTACGGGGCAACCTTGCCGGTCAGCGCCATGCCCATCATGGTGCGCCCGTGAAAGCTGCCGCTGAAGGCGATCACCGCAGCTCGGCCGGTGAACGCTCGCGCAATCTTGATGGCGTTTTCGACTGCTTCGGCACCTGTGCTGAAAAGCGACGCCTTTTTCTGAAAATCGCCCGGTGCAAGCCGGTTCAGTTGTTCGGCGAGTTCGACGTACGACGGGTAGGGTACGACCTGCCAGCAGGTGTGAGTAAAGCGGTCAAGCTGTTCGCGCACGGCAGCCATGACCTTGGGGTGACGATGACCCGTATTGAGCACGGCGATGCCCGCGGCAAAGTCAATATAGCGGCGCCCCTCGACGTCCCAGAGCTCTGCGTTCAGCGCCGTATCGGCGTAAAACGGACACATCACGCCGACTCCGCGGGGAGTCGCATTATTTTTTCGCTGCAACAGTGCTTCGTTTTGCACGGTGAACATTCCTTTCTTTCAGGCAGGTTTGCATAGGGTCGCGCACGGCAGCGACCGGTAAGACGGCACTAGAACTCGCTGTGCGGTATCGCGCGATCAGCGCTTCAGTCGCGATACGAAGTCCTGACGGGTTCGAGTCTGCGCAGGTAGGCCTGCCATTCGCGCTCGAAGGGATCGCGCTCGCTCGCCCCGGACGTCTGTTCCCACACCTCGTATTGCGACGCCGTGCGTTCGCAGACGTCATGCGAGAGATGATGGACAGGCTCGCCAGTCGACTGGATTGCGAGCTGCACACGGCAGGCGCGATCGAGGTTGAACATCAGCAGCATGGCTTCGGCAACCGAGCTGCCGCATGTGAGCAGGCCGTGGTTGCGCAGGATCATCACCTTGGCGCGGGGGCCGAGATCGGCGACAAGACGATCGCGCTCCGCTGCGTCGACGGCGATGCCTTCGAACTCGTGGTATGCGACCCGTCTGTAAAACTGCAGCGCCCACTGGTTGACCGGTTGCAGCCCACACGCCAGAGATGAAATCGCAACACCCGCAGTCGTATGGGTGTGCGCAACGCATGTCGCATCGTGCCGGGCCATGTGGATGGCGCTGTGAATCACGAAGCCCGCCGGATTGACGGTGTAGTCCGAAGGCTCGACGAGGCGGCCCGCGGTATCGACCTTGACGAGCGACGATGCCGTGATTTCCTGGAACAGCAACCCATAGGGATTGATCAGGAACTGATCCCGGGTTCCGGGAACGCGCAAGGAAATGTGCGTATCAATGCTGTCGTCAAGACCGAAATGGGCAAGCAGACGGTAAGCGGCGGCAAGGTCTTCGCGCGCGCGGCGTTCTGCTTCGCGCGCGGCGCCGCCGGTAGCCGCATTATTCGGTGTCATATGAGACTCCTTCGGGTTGGGACGCAGAGGGCCGATATCAGACTGGGCGCGCGGCCAGGCCGCCCATACAGAGATATTTGACTTCCAGATAGTCTTCAATGCCGTACTTTGAACCTTCCCGCCCAAGACCGCTTTCCTTTACGCCGCCAAAGGGCGCTACTTCTGTGGAGATCAGCCCTTCGTTGATGCCGACCATGCCGTATTCGAGCGCCTCGGCCACGCGCCACACTCTGCCGATGTCGCGTCCGTAGAAATAGGAGGCGAGACCGAACTCGGTATCGTTGGCGAGCTGGATCGCTTCTTCCTCGGTTCTGAAGCGGAACACGGGCGCCACGGGGCCGAAGGTCTCTTCGCGGAAGATCTTCATGTCCTTCGAAGCGCCGGTTAGCAACGTGGGTTCAAAATAATTGCCTCCGAGCGCGTGACCCGAGCCTCCCGTCACCACCGTTGCGCCCCTTGCGATGGCGTCATCGACGTGCTCGCGCGCCTTCTCAACCGCTTTGCTGTCGATGAGCGGACCGATCCGTGTGCCGGCATCGAGGCCGTCTCCCACCTTCAGCGCCGCGATCGCCGTGGACAGCTTCTCGACGAAAGCATCGTGGACAGTGTCCTGAACAAGAAAGCGGTTCACGCAGACGCAGGTTTGCCCGGCATTGCGGAACTTGGCCGCGATGGCGCCTACGACGGCTGCGTCGAGATCGGCATCGTCGAATACGATGAAGGGCGCATTGCCGCCCAGTTCCATGGACGTTTTTTTCACCGTGCTGGCGCATTGCTGAAGCAGCAGCTTGCCTATTTCGGTCGAGCCGGTGAAGGAGAGCTTGCGCACTGCCGGGTTCCGGCAGAACTCGTCGCCGATCATCGAGGCCTTTCCTGTCACACAGGACAGCACACCAGCGGGCACGCCGGCACGCTCGGCCAGCACGCACAGCGCCAGCGCGGAGAAGGGAGTCTGGCTCGCGGGCTTGAGGACCATCGTGCAACCGGCGGCGAGTGCGGGGCCGATCTTCCGCGTGAGCATGGCTGCGGGGAAATTCCACGGCGTAATGGCGGCGCACACACCGATTGGCTGTTTCAGCACGACAATGCGCCGGTCGGATGCCGGCGTCGGGATCGTATCGCCGTACACACGCTTCGCTTCCTCGGCGAACCATTCCAGGAACGACGCCGCGTACACGATTTCGCCGCGGCTTTCGGCTAAAGGCTTGCCCTGCTCGCAGGTCATGATGACCGCAAGGTCTTCCTGATGTTGCAGCATCAGTTCGTACCAGCGCCGCAGGATCGCTGCGCGTTCCTTGCCCGTCTTTCCGGACCACGCGGGCAGCGCGCGTTCGGCGGCGTCGATGCAGGTTCGCACATCGGCAAGCGTGGCGCGCGGCACTGTACCGATCTTCAAGCCGTTGGCCGGATTGACGACGTCGATCCGGGCCATCGGATCGGATTCAATCCATTCGCCGGCAATGTAGCATTCCTGACGAAAGAGGGACGGCTCCTGCAAGGACGGCATCGCCGTCGGATGATTCGTCACTTCCTACTCCAGATGAGGTTGAAAAAAATTCTGGGCCAACCGGTCAGCCGCACGGGTCGATAAGGACCGACCAGAGCGAACTGGCGAGCGAACAGTCGATAGTCGAGCCGGTAGTCGTATCGAGGGCGGACACGCTGCCGCGCGCCGGAGCACGGGTTGCATGCAGCAGCGCCGCAAGCTCGGCCACCAGCGACAGGGAGGACCTGCGCCAACCTCCGCGCCGGCCTGTAACCGGGCCGGCAACATTGCCGGCGCGGCCGGTGGGTTCGTTGGGCGCTGTGTTCATGGCGTGTTCCTGACGCGCATAGCCGTTAGAGCACGTCGTCGCGAATGCACGCCTTGAAATGCATCGGCGCGACTTCGCGCAGCGCAGGCCGAGCCTGTGCGCATTCCGCTTTGGCGTAGATGCAGCGCGTGCGGAACACGCAACCGCTCGGCGGTGAAACCGGATCAGCGATATCGCCCTGCAGCACCACCCGCTTGCGCCGGCGATCCGGCCGGTCGTCCGGAACTGCCGAGATCAGCGCTTCCGTGTACGGGTGCTTCGGTGTCTGCGTCACCGCGCGGGCAGGTCCGATCTCCATGATCTGCCCGAGGTAGACGACGGCGATGCGGTCGGACAGATACTCCATCACCGCAAGGTCATGCGAAATGAACAGCATCGCGAGACCGAGCCGCTCTTTCAACTCGTCGAGCAGGCTGACGATCTGGGCCTGAATCGACACGTCGAGCGCGGAAATGGGCTCGTCCGCGACGATGAATTTCGGGTTGACCGCCAGTGCCCGCGCAATCACGATGCGCTGCCGCTGACCGCCGGACAGTGCAGTAGGGCTGCGGTCCTTGTAGTTGGACGGAAGCGAAACCAGATCGAGAAGTTCGTCGACGCGGCGGTCGATTTCGGATTCGGTGCGCAAGATCTTCTGCACCCGCAGCGGCTCCGCGATGACGTCGCGGATCTTCATGCGCGGATTGATCGACGCGAACGGATCCTGAAAAATGATCTGCGCACTGCGGCGGTAGTCGCGCAAGCCGGCGGCATTAAACTTCATCACATTCTTTCCGTCGAATGTAATGTCGCCGTCGGTCGGCTCGACCAGACGCAGCACCGATCGGCCGATCGTCGTTTTGCCCGAGCCGGACTCGCCGGCCAGACCCAGCGTTTCGCCGGATGCGATGTCGAACGATACGTCGTCGACCGCGTGCACGTGTCCGACGAGTTTCGAGAACATGCCTTTGCGAATGTCGTACAGCTTGCGCAGATTGCTGACGCGGATCAGCGGATCGGAGTTCATTTGAGTTGCCCCTCGACTTCCGGTGTGCAATGGACCTGCTGCTCGAGTTCGCGCCATCTGAGGCAGCGTACCTGCCGTTTGCCGTCGTCCGTGGTTTCCAGCGTCGGCGCCGTGACGTCGCAAAGTCCCGCGACGGCGTGCTCGCAACGCGGATGGAATGCGCAGCCGGCAGGCAGTGCCGCAGGATTGGGCGCGCTGCCGCGAATCGGCTGGATACGGTGGCGGGCGTCGCCAAGCCTCGGGCGCGAACGCATCAATGCCTGCGTATAGGGCATCAGCGGCCGGCCGAACAGCTCGGTGATGGGGCCTTCCTCGACGATTTGCCCGGCGTACATGACGAGCGCGCGGTCCGCGATTTCAGCAACCAGCGCGAGGTCGTGCGTAATGAACAGGATCGACATATGAGTGTCCTGCTGCAACCGCTTCAGGCGGTCGACTATCTGCGCCTGCACGGTCACGTCGAGCGCGGTGGTCGGTTCGTCGGCGATCAGCAGCGCGGGATTGCACGACAACGCAATGGCGATCATGACCCGTTGACGCATGCCGCCGGAAAGCTGATGCGGATAACTCTGGAGGCACTTCTGCGGGCTTGGAATACCCAGCATCGAGACCAGCTTCAGGGCTTCATCCGCGCGCTCCGACGCCGACATTTTCCTGTGTACCGAGAGCGCCTCCTGAATCTGCGTGCCGATCGTGAACAGCGGATTGAGCGACGACATCGGTTCCTGAAAAATCATCGCGGCGTCGTTGCCGCGGATCTTCTGCAGTTTGCGCTCGCCCATGCCGACGATATCGACCGTCTGCCCGTCCTTGCGCGCGAGGCGGATGCTTCCGTGCACGCCAGCGCCGTCATCGGAGATCAGGCCCAGCAGCGCCAGGCCGGTCGTCGACTTGCCGCATCCCGATTCACCGACGATTGCGACGATCTCGCCCTTGCGCACCGAGAACGCGATGTCGCGCACCACCTGCACAGACGGGCTTCTTCCAAAAGAAACCGACAGCTGCTCGACTGACAGAACGTCGTTGTCCTTCACGGTAGATGTCATTTGATGCTCGTTCCGATCAGATAGAAGCCGAAAACCGTCGCGGCCACCGCGGCGCCGGGCGCCAGACTCATGCCGGGATTCATTGCCAGATAGTCGAAGCCCGCGCGAACCATCGCACCCCAGTCCGGTGTGGGCGGAGGCATACCGAGGCCGAGAAAGCTCAGGCTCGCAGAGGTGAAAATCGAATAGGCCACGGTGAGGGCGAACTGGGCCGCGACGATACGCATCGTGTTCGGCCATACGTGCTTGAGCATGATCCAGTCGGCCCGCGCGCCGGCTGCTTTCGACGCTTCGACGAACACCGATTCACGCAGTGCGAGCGTCTGGCCGCGGACGAGACGCGCGATGCGGGGCCAACTCACGAAGCCGAGCACCAGCACCAGATTGAATAGCGTCGGGCCGATCATTGCCGTGATGATGAGCGCCAGGATCAGACCGGGCAGCGCGATGAAGATGTCGATCACCTGCGTGGCAAGCAGATCCACTCGGCCGCCGAGGTAACCGGCGCACAGCCCGACTGGAATGCCAATGATGGCCGCCATGACCGCCGCGCCGATGCCGACAATCAGCGAAGACTGGCCGCCGTAGAGCAGGCGGGACAGGATATCGCGGCCGAGCTCGTCGGTGCCGAGCCAGTTCTCGTGGCCGGGCGGGGCGAGAAACATGATGCTGCTGGCGGTCGGATCGTAGGGCGCAATCAGCGGTGCGCACACCGAGACAGCAATCATCACGAGCAGGATCGCAATACCGATCTGCACTTTGGGACGCATGAGAATTTCGCGCACGGGTACTCCTAATTCAGCCGGATTTGCGGATTGATCAACGTGTAAAGCAGGTCGGCCAGCAGGTTCATCAGAATGACCGCGACGATGATGAACATGCCGACCGCGAGCATCACCGGGTAATCGCGTGACAGGATCGCGGTGACGAAGAGCTTGCCGATGCCGGGCATCGAAAAAAGCGTCTCGGTCACGACAGCGCCGCCCATCAACTGCCCCAGGCTAATGCCGATGTACGTGATGACCGGCAGCACTGAGTTGGGCAGGATATGGCGGAATGAGACCTGGTGAGCCGAAAGTCCTTTCGCGCGCGCCACGCGGACAAATAGCCGTTCACGCACGGCCTGATACTCGGCACGGTAGACGAGTGTGAATGCGCCGAAGTAATAGGCGGCGAGCGTGACGGTCGGCAGTATCAGGTGTTCGAGGTGGTCCCACAGACCGCGATCCCACGGCACCCAGCCGACCGAAGGCAGCCAGCCGAGCCGCACGGAAAAGATGAAAATCGCCACCATCCCAAGCATGAAGTTCGGCACGGTCATGCCGATGATGCTGAGCACCGTCACGACCGGACGAATCGCGCGTTCGCCCCACGTAAGGCTGTTCAGCCCCACCGAAACGACGGTCGCGAGCAGGATCGACAGCACGGCCAGTTCAACCGTCACGGGCAGCGAGCGGATCATCATTTCCGACACCGTCTGATGCGTGGTGTAAGAGCGCCCCAGGTCGCCCGTCAACGCGTGACCGACCCAGGTGAGGTACTGCACGACCACCGGTCGATCGAAACCCATCTGATGGCTCAGATCGGCAATGGCTTGCGGCGTGGCATCCTGTCCGAGCATCAGCGCGGCCGGATTGCCGAAAAATACCGCAGTGCTGAAAAACAGCAGTACGGTCACGAAAACAAGATTGGGGGCGGCCCAGACCAGCCGGCGGCCGATTACTGTCAACATCGAATGCTTCCTCTTTCAGGACTCAACGGCGCGAGTCGTGGGTTCATCGCATCACGAACGGATCCGCAACGGCTTCGCCGCCGACCTCGATCATGACGGCCTTCGTCTCAGTGTAGTCCTTGAGCGCATCGATACCTGCTTCGCGTCCGTAGCCGCTTTGCTTGAATCCGCCGAAAGGAACGTTGACGCCGGTAACGCGGTACGTGTTGATCCAGAGACGCCCCGCGTTGACCACGCGCGCCGTGCGCATGGCGCGGGCAAAGTCGCGGCTGAAAATGCCGCCGGCGAATGCGTACTTGCTGTCGTTGGCGAGGGCGACCGCTTCGTCGTCGTCGCGGAATTTGAGCACGCTCAACACGGGGCCGAACAGTTCTTCCTGCACGATCGGATAGTCGCTACGATCACACAATGCAATAGTGGGCTCGAAGCATTGGTTGAACGGTAACCCGCCAATACGCTTTCCGCCGCTGACAACACGCGCACCCTGTTCCACCGAGCTGGCCAGCAGCGTCTCGATCCGGTCCACCTGGCGTGCGGTGGCAAGCGGCCCCATGTTGGTGGCCGCATCAAACGGATCACCAACGCGGATCGTTTTGCAACGCTCGACAAGCCGTTCAACGAGAACGTCGTGAATCGATTCGTGTGCAAGCAGACGCGAGCCCGCCGCACAACTCTGTCCGCTGGCGCCGAAAATGCCCGCCACGATACCGTTCACACAACTGTCGAGATCCGCGTCGTCGAACACGATGACCGGCGACTTGCCGCCGAGTTCGAGCGACAGCTTCGCGATGTTGTGCGCCGAGTTGGGGATGAGGCGCCGCGCAGTATCTGCGCCGCCCGTAAAGGCGATGCGCCGGACGAGAGGGTGGCTCGTCAGCGTGATCGCGCACGGATTGGCGCCGCCCGATACGAAGTTGATGACGCCCGGCGGGAAGCCCACTTCGTGAACGAGCTTTGCAAGCGTGAGCAGCGGTGTAGATGCGTCTTCGGACGCTTTGACGACGATCGTATTGCCCGTGGCGAGTGCCGGCGCAATCTTGTAGGCCGACAGTTGCAGTTGTGAATTCCACGGAATGATAGCTGCCACGACGCCGACCGGTTCGTGCAGGACCAGATTCAGCATGCTGGCGCCCGACGGTGGAATATCGCCTTGCAGCTTATCGGCCAGCCCCGCGAAATACGTGTACGCGCGGGCCGTGTGTCCGGCCTGCCAGGTGGTCTCCTTCAGCAGCTTGCCGGTGTCCTGCGTTTCGACGTAGCCGAGGCGTTCCTTGTGTTCGACGAGCTTGTCGGCGAGCTTTTGCAGCAGTACCGCGCGCTCGGTCGGCGTCATCTTCGGCCACGGACCGCTCGTGAACGCGCGGTGCGCGGCTTCGACCGCGCGATTGACGTCGGCAGCCGTCGCATCGGGAACCTTCGCCCAGACGCTCCCGCTCCAGGGGTTGATGCTGTCGAGCGTGCGGCCGCCTTCGGCCTGTACGAACTCGCCGTCGATATACATCGAGAAAACTTCGACTTGATCTGCCATGAGATGCCTCGGTAAAGGTGTGCGGGTAACCGCGCGGATCGCGTTAGTGGCTCTTCGCGCCGAGCGGTCGGGTCTCGTACGTGGCGCGTAGCGCCGTGTCGTCGTCGTCGTCGAGCCTGAGTTTCAGTGCGTCGACAGCGCTTTTCACGTGAGCGGTTTGCGTCGCACCGAAAATCGGCGACGTGATGCCCGGCTGGCGCAGCGCCCAGGCAAGCGCGACCTGGCTCGGTTCGCAGTCGTGCTTCGCGGCGATGCGGGCGACGCATTCGAATACCGCGTAATCCGCCGGCCGGTGATAGTGCTTGTGCGTGTAATCGTCAGTCTGGTGGCGGACGGTGGACATCGACGGATCGCGCCGGTCGGCGCTGAGAAATCCGCGTGCAAGCGGGCTGAACGGAATCAGTGCGATTTCATATTCGCGGCAGAAAGGCATCAGTTCGCGTTCGGCCTCACGGTGGCAGACGTTGTACTCGCACTGCATCGACGCGAACGCCGAGCGTCCGCTACGCTGCGCAATGTTCACGCACTGCACGAACGCCCAGGCTGGCATGGTCGTCGCGCCGACGTAACGGACTTTGCCGCTACGCACCAGTTCGTCGAACGCGATCACCAGTTCCTCGAGATCCGTCTCAGGCTGCCAGATATGCGTTTGAAGCAAGTCGATGTAATCCGTTTTCAGGCGGCGAAGCGATGCTTCAACGGCCGAAAAAATATGCTTGCGTGAGTAGCCGCGTGCATTGGGATGCGTGCCCATCGGATTGCCGAGTTTGGTTGCGAGCACCATCTGATCACGCGGTGCGCAGTCCCACAACGTGTTGCCAATAATGGTCTCGCTCGCGCCGGCCGAATAAAAATCGCAGGTGTCCACGAAGTTGATGCCGGCGTCCACCGCCGTGCGCACGATGTCCCAGGCGTCATTCTCCGCCAGCACCCACTTTCTCCATGCGGGGTCTCCGAACCCCATTGCGCCCAATCCAATTCGCGAGACACGCAGGCTCGAACGCCCAAATCGCACGTATTCCATTCGCCAACTCCTCCGATTCCTTTCGTCGATCTAGCCGAAACGTTTTTTGTCCGATAACATCTCGTATACCATCAGATATGAAGGAGCGATGCAAGTGGAAAAATATGTTTCGGCAGACGGCCTGGAGCTGCGCTATACAATTCAGGGAGCCGGTCCCTACGTGACCCTCGTACATGGCATTGGAGCGGATCACTCGAGCTGGGATGTGATCGCGCAGGCGCTCGAGCCGTTCTTTACGGTGGTGCGGCCGGACCTGCGAGGACATGGTCAATCCAGCAGGATGACCCGCTGTTCGCTGGACGATTTCGTCAGCGACATCGACCGCTTGCTGGATGCGGTGAAGATCGACAAAACGCACCTGGTCGGCTTTTCGCTGGGAGGCCTGATCTCCCAGAAATATGCAATCGAACATGCGCAAAGGCTGAACCGGCTGGTCCTCATCAGTTCGGTGGCCGAGCGTACGGATCAGGAGCGGGAGCGGGTACTGAAACGCGCGGATCAGATCGATCGGGACGGGATTGCGTCGGTCGTCTCCGCGGCGGAGGACCGCTGGTTCACGCCGGCTTTCAAGGCCGCCAATCCGGACCGGGTAGCGTTCCGGTTGCAACAGCTGATCGCGAACGACCACCGCTCGTATGCAGCCGCTTACCGCGTTTTCGCTGAGGCGGACCGCGGCATGGCCTTCGAGCGCATCCAGGCGCCGACGCTCGTTACGACGGGGGAAAACGACTCGGGGTCCTCTCCGCGAATGTCACGCCTGCTGCATGAGAAAATACGGAATTCGAAGCTGTCTATCCTTCCGGAACTGCGGCACAGCGTGCTGATGGAAGCCCCGGATACCATCGCCGACATGCTCCTCGAATTCTTGCGGTAGAACGCGCTGAAGCACGGGCTGATGCAAGGGCTGATCCACAGCCCTGCACGGCCCGGCGTGGTAAGAGACGCAAACTGATTCGCTTAAATTTTTTAAATCAAGGTGGGAACAATGACAGAAGACGCAATCGCCGCCCAGGAACTGGGCCTGAGCGTCACCAAGAACGAGACGATCCGGATGAAGACGCTTAACGTGTTGCGCGAAGCGATCATTGCCGGACGCCTTGCTCCCGGTCAGAAGCTGATCGAACGCGATCTTTGCGAACAGACCGGCGTGAGCCGGAGCAGCATACGTGAAGCACTACGCAACCTCGAATCCGAGCGCCTGGTTGAAAGTCTCGACACCAAAGGCGTGGTGGTAGCGACCCTCACTCCGGAGATTGCACTGGAGATCTACGAGGTTCGCGCGGCGTTGGACTCCGAAGCCGCCTTGCATTTTGCGGAGCGCGCTACCGAAGCGGAGATTGGCGCGCTTGAAGAGACGGTCAACAAGCTGAAGAGCATGCCGGTGGAACACGACGAAGCGTTTCTCGACGCCTCGAATCGCTTCTACGCGATCATCTACGAAGGCGCTCGAAACGAGACTGCGAAACACGTCATGCAGTTGCTCGGCGCGCGCATCACGCTTTTGCGGGCCACGACGACACGCCGCTCTCCGGTCGAGCGCCGGCATGGCACCGTAGACCTGATGAGCAAAATCTTTCGCGCGCTTAAAAAACGCGATGGCGAAGCGGCGGCGCTCGTGGTGCGGGCGCTGATCAACCGCTCCGCGCAGTCCGCCACTGCGCTGTTGCGCGAGGAGCAGTCGGGCTCGGGCGCCCCTCGCGGCTAAGGCGCAGATCAGGCGGCGGCTTCTTCCCGGGCGATCTCTTCCATGTCCTGATTGCGGTCGCCGATGCGAGCGTGCGGACGTCCGCCGCTCGACGCACCGAGCACGATCACGATTTCGTCCGGATTCGGCGCATCAGGAATCGAAAATTCGAGCGTGATGAAATGCGATCGCGCCGCGCCATTGTGGATGTGTTTGATCGGCACCTGAATCGACGTGCCCATGCCGCCGCGTTTATTCGTGAAGGACAGGAAGCTTTCCGCCGAAACGGCATTCCGGTAGTGGTTGCCGAAACGCAGATTGTGGATGACGGCCGAGGCGTGTTCGATCTCGCCCGCACCGCCCACGACGGCGCTCTTCCCGTATGCCTCGATCGCCTCCGGGCCGCCGCATTCTTCGAGCATGCGAGCCACCATGACCTTGCCGAGCTCGCCACACCCGTCGCGTTGCTCGGGCGACAGGTCTTCGACGAAGCCGCGGCCAAACCACGGATTGCGAATCACGGCTGCGACGCCGACAAGCGTGACCGGACGCGCGAGCGCCTTGTCACCTTCTACCAACGTGGTCTCCTTGAAGACTACGATTTTCCGGATGTTGAACGGCATCATTGTTCCCTGATTGAAGATGAATCGATGGAAGGCGCGGCATTCTGCTCGGCGAGAACTTTCCGCGCGACGCGGAAACAATCGACGCCGACCGGAATGCCGCAATACACCGCTATCTGAATGAGCGCGGCCCGCAACTGTTCATGGCTCACGCCGTTTTTCAAGGCGCCGCGGACATGCAACTCGAACTCATGCATTTTTCCCAGCGCCGCAATCATTCCCAGATTGAGCAGACTGCGCTCGCGCGGTACGAGGGTTGGGTCGCCCCAGCATTCGCCCCAGCAGTACTCCGTGACGAGTTCCTGGAAGGGACGGTTGAAAGCGTCGGCGTTGCGCAGGGATTGATCGACATACTCGTTGCCGAGCACGTCCCGTCTGCGTTGCTCGCCGACGGCGAAGCGTTCAGTGTCCATGCATCTGCTCCTGTTTGATGTTCGGGATCATGGCGCGCGTCACGCGGCCGGGCTGGGCGCGCTGAAACCCGCCTGCATGCGCGAGCGTTCCGACGATGGTGCCCACGTACGGGTCTCGAGCTCGTACAGAAATTTCAGGTCCCCGGTCGCAATCATCACGCCGTTCGAGTAAGCGGCCTGCAGCGCGCCCTCGACGTCCGTCCAGACGACGCCCGTTGTCTGACCCGCGTAGCCGCGCAGTTCATTTCCTGCCCGATGCACGACCCCGAGCAGATCGATCGATGCGCCGTCGTTATCGAGTGACGCGCCGGAGCGCGGCGGTTCGATATCGGTGCCTGTCAATTGGCCAAGCAGGTCGAACCATGCGTCATCGCCGCCGTGCGCCACACCGCTGACCGATTCCAGGCCGGATCCGGTACCTGCATAGTAGTGCCAGGCGCGGTGTCCGGACTCGCCCGGCATGATCGCGAGCACCCCGACGCCCCTTCTGGCGGCGAGCGTACAGGCGCCGGACAAGCCAAGGCGGTCGGAGGCGTCATTGATGCGGATCTGGACGGGCTGATTGCCGTGTTTGGCCAGACCGGTCAACAGGTCGATCGCGCGAGTGCCGACGTCAAGGAGCGATCTCCCGGACGCTTCGATAATTCCGCCGCCGGTATTTGCCGGGGTGAATCGCGGCGCGGCGGCCTTGAACGTGGCGATCAGCGACGCTTCATCGCGCCGCAGCGCCGAGACGCATCCGCCTTCCAGCACTTCGGAGAAGGCCAGCACCTTGGCCATCCGTTCGACAGCGCCGGCGGGACAACCCAGTGCGCGCAGACTCCACCACGCCACGCGAATGATTTCCGACATGGCAGCCGACGTTTGTTTCATGAGAGCACCTCTGCCTGCAATTCGGGTTCGAGCGGATATCGCCAGTCGCGGGTCGTGCCTCGTGCAATTTCCGCGGGCAATGGAGCGCCCTGGAAGAACACGCCTCGCACGTAGCGGATGCTGAGCGGCGTCGAGCATTCAATACCCAGCGAAGCAAGAAAGAAACGAATCAACTGAGCGGGGATGAAGTCTTTGTGGATCAGGTTGTCGCGGATTTCCGCATACGGTAGATCGGCCAGGTACTGAACGCGCGAGACGGCAACTTCCAGATCCGGATGGTCGAACATCAACTCGCCGACCAATGCGTCGTCCGCGTAACTGGCCGCGACGCAGCAAAGACGCTGCACGATGCCGATATGATCGACGAACGATTCGAATTCCTCGTGGGGATCGATGATGCGTTCGCCCCGCCGTTGTTCGCCGTTGTCGGCGGAGTGATACCAGAAGTGTTGCCGTGTCTGCGATTGCAGTGTGTCGTAGCGGAGCGCCCAACTGTAGTGCTCGCGCAAAAGCCGCCTGAGACCGGCGATCGTCATTTCCGGCTGAACGTCGCGTTCACGAGTCGCGCCGGCGAAAAGGTAGTCGGAGAAGCGATCGGCGACCACCGGATAGAGGTCGATAAGCAGGGAATTCAGCTGTTCCTGCGTTTCCTGATCGAAGCGGACGGCGGCGCGCGCCAGGTCGTCCCACAGTTCGAATCCTGGCGACTGTTCCAGCCACTTCGAGATGTCGCGCAGATTGGCGGCAATGACCTTGTTCGATACCACGTAGTCTTCGGTTGGTACAGCCACGGTGTCGCAATACGCTGCAACACGCTTGAGCAGGTCTTTCAGGTGTGCAGTGGTAGCTTCGTCGACCGGCATGGATCGAGCGTAGGCGAGCGCTGCTTCGCGAACGGTGAGCCAGGTCGACACCCAGTGCGGCCAACGCTGCAATGCAACGCACATGCCTTGGCCGGAGGAGTTCCCGACAGCGAGGTAGCCGGCGATTTCGTCGGACAGTCTCGCGGCGTTCGGATTGCGTGCTTTGGCAATCGCATTGACGAGGTCGATCGACACCTGCCGCACCATGTACAGGCCAAAGAGATCGGCGAAGAACGGATGACGCAGGGGATGGCCCGCGGAAATGCCAGGATACGAAATCGAACCGTTCCGGCCACTGCCCTGAAAGCCGCCATTGCGCAGCAGATAAGCCGATGCGCTGCCGATAAGCCCGGGTTCCGGCTGATGTCCCGCTGCAAGTGCTTCGACGACGTGATCGAAAATGCGAGCGCTGCGGTTCGCCGGTGTCCAGCCGAGCACTGCCGAATCCGTGCGCATCGTTTCGACGTTCTTCAGGTCGAAGGTGGCGAATTCCTGTTCGATCCGTTCAGCACCCGGTACGCCCAGGAAAAGGGCGCCGAACATGTCCCGATTCGCACCATCAGAACGACGTCCAACCTTTTCCTTCCCGTCCCACTCATAGGCGCGCGCAATATAGGTGAATTCGGTTCCGTTCGCATTGATGCGGTACTCAAGCCGCCCTTGGCCATTGGCATCGCATTCGCACGATACCAATGTAATACGCCAACGCTCCTCGATCATGCGGCGCGCGAGTACATACGCAAAGCTCACGCGTGACGCTTTCATGCTGCCCATGACAGGGGCCGTCATGATCTGCTCCGCAGGCCTTATGTAGCTGACCATCCGTTCGACCGCTTCGGCGCCAGCCAACTCCGTCGCGGCGTCCCTCAGGAAGGGAGGTAAGTCCATCGGCATTGCAATCCTCTTGGTGTTCCGGATCAAAGTTTATGTCTTCTAGTATACCATCTGATGCTCTGCGACCAAAACGGTTTTTGTGCGGGAAGCCGCGGACGATCCGCAGCTTCCCGCCTGACAGTCGCCGTTCGACAGCGACTTCAGAACCTGTGACGGATGCCTCCAACGGCCACCAGTTGGCGATTGGACGTGGATGCCGTCGCAAATGCGATTTGCGCGACCGCGTCGGCGCCCGTCGAGTCGTGGCCGGACGCAACCTGATAGACGCCCACGAGGTAGAGATCCGTACGCTTGGACACGTTGTAATCGAGGCCGAGGTCGACCTGGTTGTAACGGGCGCCAGATCGTCCGCCCAGGCTTCCGCCAGCGGTATAGGAGTAGGCGGCGCCAAGTTGCAAGGCCGGCGTGAGCATGTATTTCGCGTTGGCTTCGATCACGTTGAACACAGCGGTTCCGCGCAGGCGGGCGCCAGTCAGCCCGCTTACCGTTGTCGTGCCGAGGTCGTTGAACGACGTGTGGCTGTAGACGAGGCCGAACGTCGCGCTGCCGAGCTTGTAGTTCGCTCCGACCGCGGCCACGTCTTGCGAGCCTGCCGTAGCGAGGCCGGAAATCACGGGCCCGGACATATTGGATGCTGTCGTGCTGTCGTTGGCCTTATTGCCCCACAGTGAGAAGTTGGGATTCCTGACATCGGTGTACTCGGCGGCGAGCACAAACGGACCGTAGGTGTAGCCGGCGCCGACTGAATAGATCTGATTGCGCGAGAAACTGCCTGCCACGCCGCCAAACGAGTACAGCGCACCGAATGAAAATCCGCTGAAAGACGGCGATTTGTATTTCACCGCGTTATTGACGCGGTACGTGCCGTCCAGATTGTCGAGATCTGCCGGATGTGCGCCATAACCAGCGCCGCCGAGCGCCCATTGCGGCGAAGCAGTCAGGCTGCCGACGTAGTCATAGCCGGTCGGGTACTGCCGGCCGAAAGTCAGCTGGCCCCATGTCGGCGCGGCAAGTCCGACATAGACCTGTCGTCCGAAGATATCGCCGTTCTGCCCCAGTGCTCCGGTGGAGGAATTGAAGCCTCCTTCCAGGTTGAATATCGCACTCAGGCCGCCCCCGAGATCTTCGGAGCCCCTGAGGCCCCAGCGGCTGCCCGATTCGCTACCGCTGACAAGGCCGTACTGACGGGCTCCGTGAGCGTTTGTGTTGATCATGAAGCCTTCGTCAACAATGCCGTATAACGTGACGCTGCTTTGCGCCAGCGCTGCGCCAGAGGAGCTTGCGAGAACGATTGCGGCCAAGGCGGTCTTCTTCATTTTTGACACCATTCAGTGGGATGAATCTGGGTTAAAGGTTTTTCGGCAGTTTATTGATACGTATACCTAACTAAGTAAGATGCGCTACTTTCTTTGGAGGCGGTGCGGCGGAACATCAACTTCTAACTACTTGATATTGATTTGTAATACTTATTAAAAGGGAAAAATTTGTCGTAACGACATGATTTTTCCGGCGGCCACGAGGGCCGCCGTGTTTCATACGGATCTGCCGGGCGGTCTGTCGGGGATTCAGGTCGCCGATTTCCACATGTTCCGGAACCGCGGTATCTCGTCGGGTAACCAGACGTGGTTGTGAACGTTGGTACGCATCGCGGCATATTCGAGCGAGAAAAAGAGCGGTACGTAAGGGAGATCACGCGTCACGATCGCTTCGATCTGACCGTACGCGGCTTTCCGTTCAGACTGGTCTGCCGAGTTGCGCGCGACTTCCAGCAATCTGTCGACTTCCGGATTCTTGTATTTCGTGCTGTTCTGGGCGCCTGTGCTGCCGAACAACAACGGAAAGAGGCCATCAGGATCGGGGCGCTGTGCCCAACGCATAGGGGTGAAGTTGACCAATCCTTGTGAAACCCGTGGATACCAGTCGCTCTGTGCGATCGGGTCCAGTCGGACGGTGATCCCGACCGCTTTCAACTGCTCCTGCACCAGTTGGTTTATCTGCTGCAGAAGCATGATCTGCGGCGTAGACAGTCCGACGCTCAGATTGGTTACGCCGGCCTGTGCCAGTAGCGCTTTGGCTTTGGCGGGATCGTACGGATAAGAGTGAACCGAAGGATCGAACCACCACGTTCCCGGCGGCGCAATCGAATCGGAAATCGGAACCTTGCCGTTCATCAGGATTTCGACCATACGCTTCCGGTCGATTGCGTGCGCAACGGCTTGACGGACCAGCGGATTGTTGAACGGCGGACGGTCGATCTGCCATTGGAGCGCATACCAGCGGCTCGCCGGCCCTGGATCGAGGACGATGCCGGGCTGCTTCTCGATCGGCCGGATATCGATCGGTGAGAGCGCCGAGATGTAATCGACTTCGCCCGTTCTGAGACGTTGCATGGCGACGATCGGATTGGACGTGTCGCTCAGGACGATACGATCGAGGTAAGGCTTTCCCGGTTCCCAATAGTGAGGGTTCTTTTCGACGGTCAACGAATTGCCCGGAATCCACTCCTTGAAAACGAACGGGCCGGTACCGACCGGGTGTGTGCCGAAATCCTTACCGTACTTGCGCATGGCCGCGGGCGATGCCATGAACCCCTCGCGCTGGGCGAGCATGCCAAGAAGCGCGGGGCTGGGCGACTTGAGGTTCAACGTCACCGTAGCAGGATCGTTCACCTGAACGTTATCGACAATGAGTGCAAGTTGTGGCCGCAGCGGTGAACTGACGGCCGGGTCGAGCCGCATGTCGATATTCGTCTTGACGGCGGCAGCGTCGAACGGTGTTCCGTCGTGAAAGACGACGCCCTTGCGCAGGTGCAGAACGAGGCGTTTGCCGCCGCCCAGGATCTCCCAGCGCTCGGCGAGCTCGGGTCCGATCGACGCGTCCGGGTTGATCGAAAGAAGCGTGTTGTAGATGAGGTAGAGCGGCTGTCTCTCGGAGAAATTGACCGAGAACGTCGGATCCAGCGTCTTCGTATCCGACGTAAATGCTACCCGCAAGGTGCCTCCAGCGACCGGCTTGCCGGTTGTATCAACAGCAGCCCGGCTGGCAGGGGACAACAGCATCCCTGCAGTAGCAGCGCTGGCCGCTGCCAGAAATTCACGACGACGCATCAGTTGGCTCCTCAGTTTGATTCGATTCAAATTCTTGGGATGTAGAATGATAGTATTCTGTCGGACAATCAATGGAAAAAAAATAAATGTGTTCCCTGGTAGGGGTGTGTCTGATGGCGTGTGATTGGGGTAGTCGGATTCCGGGGGGGGCAGGTCAGAGCGGTTTGTTGTACTTTGCTGCAGAGGGTGCTGGCGGTGGGTTGGGCGTATCGATCACAATGCCCTAGCGGAAGTCCAGCTTGTCGGACTGTATCCAGATAGATATCCAAACCTATCTTCATCCTTTCACTACTCGCAGTCCTCATCGCATTCGGGCAGCGTCAACAGCACAGTCGGTTCACCGACGTACATCTTCGCATTCAGGGGCAAACGTGGCGGCATTATCAAGTGCCTCCATCGGCGCGGTGACGGAACGCGCCGATGTGGCCACGCAGGAAGTTCTCCATCCGCGCCTCAAGGAAGAAAGCGCAGAGTAGATATCGCGAGAATAAGGCAGCACAATCACGAAGACCAACAGTGGCCCGCGTGCGTACCCAATCTCGACATGACTGAATTGATCCCAGTCGCCCCGCCTCTGTTCGCTCGGCCGTGTACGCTGGCGTAAAAAGCCTTCGGCAAGGGTCTCGGTCGATACAATTCGATCAGGTGCCGAAGGGGCGTCGGCGCGCCCACATACCACGCTCGCGCACCATCGAGTGCTGCTGACAGGCTGTGAGCGACGGGAACTTCGTCAGGATCTGCCGGGTGAGACTTGATCATTGAGATACGCGGTGGCGGTCGGTGGCGGGGCAGAGCGCTCCCGTTGTTACGGGTGCGCCAGCACTACTGCTGCTTTGCCTGTGTAGAGGCTCGGAACGTTTTTATCCGGGATCGCATGTATCGGGGGGAGTGGGTAAGTGCACCTTCGCGTATCGGGCTATTAGCATGGTGACTCCGGATTTGAAGTTGTGTCAATGGGAGAGCCTGTGGAACGCCGACACCTCGGTGATGCCGCATCCGCTCAGTGGCGAAATCAATGCCGTATTGCGGGCGGACACTTGCAAATTCGCGCGCGCGCCCCGAGTTGTACTGTCAAGAGAGAGAACGGATGGGCAAATATGCTGCATACGGCGGTGGTTTTTGCTCGGTGACGCAGCACCCCGACGTCGCACGGGACTCGAGCGTGTACCTCCGCTCGAAGTGGCTTGCTTGCAATTCTGCAAATCTCATTTATGTGAAATTGATATTGGTTCTATCCGACTGGAGATCTTTATTGATCAATAGCTGCACGATACATTGCGTTCAGTGATTTCAGGTTGAGGCAATCCATGAGCCAGTGTGTCGTCCACAGATTCTGGTCCGCAATCAGCGGGGGCATTATTTGTTCCGCTCTGTTCGCCTGTGCTGTCGCGAGCGCTGCCGATCAAAGTCCGCTGGTCATCAAGGAGCAGGGGAGCTTCGCCGCTGGCGGCACGGCGACGACAGCATCGGGAACCTTCGATCCGCGCAAGCCGTTGGAACCCGCCGGGCAGAGTTACCACGGCGATCACGCATACGCTTTCTACGAAATTCCCGTGAACGCCCGGAACTATCCGATTGTCATGCTGCACGGTGCCGGTCAGTTTTCCAGGAGCTGGGAAACCACAGCCGATGGCCGCGAAGGGTTTCAGACCATTTTCCTGCGCCGCAGGTTTGGCGTGTACCTGGTCGATCAGCCGCGTCGCGGTGATGCCGGTCGCGGCATGGTCGGGACGACCATCGAGCCGACGCCCGACGAGCAGCTCTGGTTCAATCAATTCCGCATCGGGTTATGGCCGAACTGCTTTGCGCATGTGCAGTTTTCTTGCGATCCGGAGACCCTGAATCAGTTCTTTCGCGCAATGACGCCGAATACCGGACCGTTCGACGAGAATGTCATCTCGGATGGTATTGCGGCCATCTTCAGGAAGATTGGTCCCGGCATTCTGTTCACGCATTCTCAAGGCGGCGGTCCCGGCTGGCTCATCGCCATCAAGAACGCAAACGTCAAAGCCATCGTGGCCTTTGAACCAGGCAGCAGCTTCGTCTTCCCTGAGGGCGAAGTGCCGCCGGCGATACCGAGTGCGTTCGATACCGTCAAGGGCGAGGCCGTTCCCATGAGTCAGTTCATGGCGCTGACGAAAATTCCCATTCTCGTCATCTACGGCGACAACATTCCCGATCACCCGGTTGACCTGCCCGCCCAGGACAGTTGGCGTGCGCGGTTAGAGATGGGGCGGTTGTGGCGCGACACCGTGAACAAACATGGCGGCGACGTGACTCTGGTGCATCTGCCGGACATCGGCATCCGGGGCAACACACATTTCGCCTTCTCTGATCTGAATAACGTCCAGATTGCCGATCTGGTGTCGAAGTTCCTTGCGCAGAAGCATCTGGATTAATGCGCTTGGCCCGACCCCTCGCAAAGTCCTGCGAAGCCATCAATCTCAAAGAACAGGATAGGAGTTCAGGTTCAAATGAGCGATGAAGTCGTCAACAAGAACCGGCGCGAATTCCTCGGAATGTCCGCGCTTGCTTTCTCATGTGCACTGACAGGAGTTCCAGCAATGGCTACCACGGCTGCAGCAACCACCTTTGACTACAAGAAGAATCCGTTCACGCTGGTCTATGAAGGCGCGATCACGAAGGACGAACCGGGCTAGGTCAACATCCACCCGGTCAATTACGATCTCAACGGGCTGAACATCGTCGCCAACGTCTATACCCCGGCCCACTACGATCCGAAGAAAAAGTACGCCGCGATCGTGGTCGCGCACCCCAATGGCGGGGTAAAGGAACAGACCGCGGGCCTCCACGCCCAGCGTCTGGCCGAACAGGGCTACATCACGATCGCGATGGATGCCGCGTATCAGGGCGGCAGCGGCGGCGAGCCGCGCAGCACGGACAAGCCGCAATTTCGCACAGAGGACATCCACGGCGCGGCCGATTTCATCACCCGCTATCCGGGCGTCGATCCCGAACGCCTAGGGCTGCTCGGCATCTGCGGCGGCGGTGGATATTCCCTGAATGCGGCCAAATCCGACAAGCGCTTCAAGGCGGTGGCAACGCTGAGCATGTTCAACTCCGGGCGCGTTCGCCGCAACGGCTTTGCGGATTCGCAGTTGAACACGATCCAGCAACGCCTCAAACAGGCCTCGGACGCGCGCGCTCAGGAAAAGGCCGGCGGAAAGATCCTCTACGCCGGCGACGCCGACATGACCGACGCGCAGATCGCCGCGTTGCCGTTCGAGATGTACCGGCAGGGCTACCAGTACTACTGGCGCACCAACGCGCATCCCGGCTCGACCTTCAAGTACACCATGAGCAGCCTGGTCGATCTGATGCGCTGGGATGCCACCGATCAGATCGACCTGATCGAGCAGCCGCTGTTGATGATCGCCGGCAGCAAGGCCGACAGTCTCTACATGACCGAAGACGCCTTCGCCAAGGCCACCGGCACGAAGGACAAGGAGCTGTTCAAGATCGACGGCGCCACGCACATCGAGACCTACTGGGTTCCCAAGTACGTGGACGCCACCATCGGCAAGCTGACGCCGTTCTACGCGAGAACCTTGTGATCCCGCGTGCCCTGCATCGATTCACCCTACAACTGCTGCCTGGAGGAAGCTGATGACGAAGCGTCCTGATAACCTGGACTCTATGGTGGTCGTCCCACCCGCCACCGTGCTGGCCGTCGGCGCCACCGGCAGCATCGGCCGCCTGGTGGTGGCCGAGGCCCTCCGGCAGGGATACGCGGTTCGGGCGCTCGTCCGCGACGAAGCCAGGGCGCATCGTGTTCTGCCGCCGGAGACGCAACTGGTCGTCGGCGAGGTCACGTCGCAAGAAGGCCTGGCCAAGGTGGCCAACGCCGTCGATGCCGTTGTCTTTACGCTGGGTGCAGGAAGCCTGCGCGGCGAGCGTGCCGAGGCGGTCGACTATGGTGGCGTGCGCAACGTGTTGATGGCCCTCGGACATCGCAAGCCACGGATCGCGCTCATGACAGCCATTGGCGTGACCAAGCGTGAAGATCCCCGGTTGGGCCCGCTCGGCGGTCATGACTGGAAACGACGCTCCGAACGCCTGGTGCGTGCCAGCGGCTGCGTCTACACCATCGTCAGGCCCGGCTGGTTCGACTACAACGAACCCGATCAGCAACGGCTGGTGTTAGTGCAGGGCGATACCCGCTGGGCCAGCGACACGAGTGATGGAGTTGTCTCACGCCTGCAGGTCGCCGAAACGCTCGTGCGCAGTCTTTCAACACCTGCTGCCGCTTTCAGGACCGTCGAGCTGGTGACAGAGCGCGGGCCCGCGCCCCATGATTTTGAGGCATTGTTTGCGCCGCTGACCGCCGATCCACCCGGTGCCGTGGACGGTGTGCTGGACGTTGACAACATGCTGCCCGAAAAAGAGCCCGCGCGAATTCGGGAGCAACTGGCCGCGCTGCGCGCCGCCGCGCATTGAAATTTTTTACTCTGATGCCGCCCAACAAGCGTTCACGTTCCCGGATTTGAGCAGTACGGAAACGGCATGTGAATATGAAGGAACACGATGAAATCATTTTCACGAGCGATGGCGCTGTCGGCTGCCATTCTGGCTCATGGCGTAATCACTCCAGTTCATGCTCAGGAAAAGGTATCCTCCATGTCCGAAAAATCTGCACCTGGCAGTATTCAGCAACCGACCCGGGCCCAGCAGTTGATGGGCGACATCGACCCCAAGCTTGCGGAACTCACGGACAAGGTGCTGTTCGGCGACGTCTGGGAGCGCAAACAGCTCTCCAAACGCGACCGCAGCCTTGTCACCGTTGCCGCGCTCATCTCCCTCAATCGCCCCGACCAGCTTCGCTCACACATGGCACTGGCCCTGCAGAACGGCGTGACCCGAGAGGAACTGGTCGAGACGATCACGCAGCTTGCTTTTTATACAGGCTGGCCCAATGCCGTTTCGGCTGTGCCGGTCGCCAGAGACGTATTCAGGGCGGCGGACGCTGCGGCGAGCCATCCCGATCAGGGCGCGCAAGCTCAGGACGATCGAACGATCACAGTCATACACGCGGGCTCCCAGCCTTCCACCCACGGATCTGCCGACCATTTCACCGGCTCGGTACAGGTGGATTCACGGTTCCAGGCGCAGGCGCCCGCGCGCAGCGGTGGTGGCATCGTGACGTTCGAGCCAGGTGCACGTACAGCCTGGCACACGCATCCATTGGGACAGACGCTGATCGTCACGGCCGGCATCGGACTCGTTCAGCAGTGGGGTGGTCCGGTCCAGGTCATCAAACCCGGCGATATCGTCTGGATTCCGCCGGGGGTCAAGCACTGGCACGGTGCCACGCGCACGTCGGGCATGACGCACATTGCCATCGCGGAAGCACTTGACGGGAAATCGGTTGACTGGATGGAACTGGTGATGGATGCGCAGTATCTGGGAGGTCAGCCAAGGTAACGCAAGGCGTCACGCAACACCGTGAAGGCGGGTGAGCTCTGGCGCCGGCTCGGATAGTAGAGGTGGTATCCGGGGATCGGTGGGCACCAATCGGAGAGCACACGTACCAGTACGCCTTCCCTGACATGCGCCTTCACGAGATCCTCGGGCATGTAGGTCAATCCCAGGCCCCTCAGGGCCGCGTCCAGGCGCATGGCGATGTTGTTGAAGACAAGCTGGCCTTCGACACGCACCTTCAGCTCTTCCCCTTTTTTCTCGAACTCCCACGGGAAGATGCCGCCGTAGGTCGGCAGGCGGATGGCAATGCAGTTGTGCCGGATGAGATCGCGCGGCGTTCGGGGGCGCGGATGCCGGGCGAAGTAGTCAGGAGAACCGACCACAGCCATCCGCACTTCCGGACCGATGCGCACCGCGATCATGTCCTTCGCGATCTGCTCACCCAGCCTGACACCTGCGTCGTAGCCCTCGGCCACGATATCGGTCAGGCCGTAGTCCACGATCACCTCGACCCGGATGTCCGGGTGATCCGGCAGGATTTTCGCGAGCGCAGGCTGCAGGATCGTGACCGCCGGATGTTCGCCAGCCGTGATGCGCAACCTGCCTGCTGGCTTGTCCCGGAACTGGCTGAGCAGCGCCAGTTCGGTGTCGATCTCTTCGAACCGGGGAGCCACCACACGCAGCAGGTGCTCGCCCGCCTCCGTGGCCGAAACGCTACGGGTGGTGCGCGCCAGAAGCCGGATGCCCAGCCGCTCTTCCAGTTGCCGCATGGCCCGGCTCAATGCGGGCTGCGACATGCCGAGCCTGGCCGCCGCACGGGTGAAGCTGCGCTCGCGCGCCACGACCGCAAAAATCGCGAGCTGGTCGTAGGCTTCGATCGACATTTATACGCTCCCGTTATGAACCTTTTCCGATTATGCCATCTAGTGTCCTCAATCATTCAGGGATAGATTTACCTTTACCGGAGGACATCATGAAGACGCGCAAACTCGGCAACAGTCAACTTGAAGTATCGGCCATCGGTCTGGGCTGCATGGGCCTGAGCCACGGTTACGGGCCAGCGATGGACAGGCCGGCAGCGATTGCACTGATCCGTGCCGCCGTGGACCGGGGCGTGACCTTTTTCGATACCGCAGAGGTCTACGGCCCCTGGCTCAACGAGGAGGTGGTCGGTGAGGCGCTCGCCCCGACGCGCGACAAGGTGGTGATTGCCACCAAGTTCGGCTTCACCTTCGGCGACGATAACAGGCAGCAGATCCTCAACAGCCGGCCGGATCACATTCGTTGGGCTGTGGAAGGCTCGCTCAAGCGCCTGCGCACCGACGTGATCGATCTGTTGTACCAGCACCGTGTCGATCCCGAGGTGCCAATCGAGGATGTGGCCGGCACAGTCAGGGACCTGATCGCCGAAGGCAAGGTCAAGCACTTCGGCCTGTCCGAGGCGGGCGCGCAAACCATCTGCCGCGCCCATGCGGTACAGCCCGTCACCGCCGTACAAAGCGAGTATTCGCTGTGGTGGCGCGAGCCCGAGACGGAGATCCTGCCGACTCTGGAAGAGCTTGGAATTGGCTTTGTGCCGTTCAGCCCGCTGGGCAAGGGGTTCCTGACGGGAGCGATCAAGGAAGGCACGACCTTCGGCAGTGACGACTTCCGCAGCATCGTGCCGCGATTCTCGCAGGAAGCGCTGCAAGCGAACCAGACGCTGGTGGACCTGCTCGGCCAGATTGCCATGGACAAGGGTGTGACATCTGCCCAGATCGCACTTGCCTGGCTGCTGGCGCAGAAACCGTGGATCGTGCCGATCCCTGGCACCACGAAATTGCACCGGCTGGAAGAGAATCTCGGCGCCGCGTCGGTGGAACTGTCCGGCGACGATCTGCGCACGATCACCAGAGCTCTTGAACAGGTCGAGGTTCAGGGCGACCGTTATCCCGCCGCGCTGCAGGCGCGCGTGGGACGGTAGGTCAGGATTCGGCCTGCCATGCCTTATCCCGAGGATTATCTGGAGACCGTTGAGCAGGCGCGGCAGGAGCGTGACAGTGCCCGTGAGCGCGCGCTGGAAGTCATGGTCTCCAGCATGGTGGACTACGGACGCGGTGTTCCTGGGCTTCCCCGTCTGGGGGGGAGACCGCGCCGCCGGTCATCCGGGCCTTCCTCTCTGCGCACGATTTTTCCGGCAAGACCTTGATTCCCTTTGTCACCGACAGCGGCTATGGACTGGGGAGTAGTCGCTCCATACTGGCCAGCCACGCACCGAAAGCGCGGCTGCCCCCGGGCTTTGTGATGGAGGAAGATCAGGAACGGCGAACCATGAATCAGGTAAACGACCGGCTCAGCGGAATCCGGGCCAACGGGTAAGTGGCTTAACTATTTGGGAGCAAATCACATGACGACATGGATGATTACCGGGTGTTCAAGCGGCATTGGCCGTCACCTTGCGCAAGCGGTATTGCAGGCGGGCTTCAACGCGATCGTAACAGCCCGCGATCCGCAGTCGATCCAGGACATCGTGGCGGCCTATCCCGACACGGCCGTTGCCGCCGCACTGGATGTGACGAACCGCGCTCAGATCGATGCGGCGGTCGAACTCGCGCACACCCGGTTCGGTGGCGTGGATGTGTTGATCAACAATGCCGGGCATGGTTATCGCGCGGCCGTCGAGGAGGCCGATGAACAGGAAGTCGAAGCCTTATTCAACAGCAATTTTTTTGGTGCGGTCTCCGTAATCAAGGCGGTCCTTCCGGGCATGCGGGCCCGTCGGGCCGGCACGATCGTGAATGTCTCCTCCATCGCCGTGTGGCTTGGGATGCCGGGCTCGGGTTACTACTCGGCGACCAAGTTTGCGCTCGAAGGTCTGTCGGATGCACTGCGTAAAGAAGTCGAGCCGCTCGGGATCAAGGTGATGGTGGTTGAGCCCGGCGCTTTCCGCACGGATTTTGCTGGCAGATCGCTCCAGCAGGCAAAAGCGTCCATCCGGGACTATGCCTCCACGGCAGGCCCGAGACGAAAGGAGAATGACAGGACCGATGGTACCCAGCCAGGGGATCCGGTACGCGCAGCAGCGGCCATCGTCAAGGCCGTAACGGGTGAGCACCTTCCGTTTCGCCTGTTGTTGGGAACCGATGCGGTCCAGACCGTAAAAGCCGAACTCGAGGCAAGGCTCCAGGAAATCGAAGACTTGAAGCAATTGAGCAGGAGCACGGACTTTCCAGATGAGCGGACGCCACCGAGCGAGCAATAGCCACCGTCTGTAAAGGCTTGCGTCAACCGTCTGGCACGAGCCACCTCAACGATCAGGAGTAGAGCCATGAAAACCCGCAAACTGGGAAACAGCCTGGAAGTTTCCGCCCTCGGTCTGGGCTGTATGGGCATGACTGCCGTATACGGGCCGCCCGCCGACAGGCAGGAGATGATCAGACTCATCCATGCCGCGCATGATCGCGGGGTGACCCTGTTCGACACCGCCGAGGCCTACGGCCCGTTCGCGAATGAAGAACTGGTTGGCGAGGCCCTGCAACCGATCCGCGACCAGGTCGTCATTGCCACCAAGTTCGGCTTTGATATCGACCCTGAGACCGGCAAGCGCGGAGCCGGCACGAACAGCCGGCCGGAGCACATCAAGCTCGCGGTCGAAAAAATGTTGCGGCGTCTGCGCACCGACCGCATCGACCTGCTGTACCAGCACCGTGTCGACCCGGCTGTGCCGATCGAGGATGTGGCTGGTGCGGTCAAGGAGCTGATTGCCGAAGGCAAGGTCAAGCACTTCGGTCTGTCCGAGGCGGGCGTGAAGACGATCCGGCGCGCCCATGCCGTCCAGACCGTGACGGCAGTACAGAGCGAGTATTCGCTGTTCTGGCGCGGACCGGAACTGGAGCTGCTGCCGGTGCTGGAGGAGTTGGGTATCGGTTTTGTGCCATTCAGCCCGCTGGGCGCCGGCTTCCTGACCGGCAAGATCGACGAGAACACCACTTTCGATCCGACGGATTTCCGTAACAACGTGCCACGCTTCTCGCCCGAAGCGCGCAGGGCCAATATGGCGCTGGTCGAGGTCGTCAAGTCCGTCGCCGATCGCAAGGGGACCACACCAGCGCAGATCGCTCTTGCGTGGCTCCTTGCCCAGAAGCCCTGGATCGTGCCGATTCCCGGTACCACCAAACTGCACCGCCTGGAAGAGAACCTGGGCGCCATCGATGTCGAACTGACAGCGGATGATCTTGGCGTGATTGACGAGGAGGTATCGAAGATCCAGGTCCGCGGCGAACGCCTCCCCGAGGCCGCGCTGAAGATGACCGGCCACTGAGATCTGGCGGGCGGCGCCGGTCAGGATTGCCAATCCCCCCGGCTTTCCCCACTCACATTCCGCTGTCGCAGAAGGAGTCGAACATGCAGGACAGAGTTCCGGATTCAGAAAGCACTCACCAGCACGAAGGTTCGAGCGAGGCGGCACACCGGCCGTCCCGGCGCAATTTCCTGAAGATCGGCGTGGTCGGCGCGACGGCGGCGCCCTGGCTGTCGCCGGCCGGTGCCGCCACGCGCGCCGACGAACCCACGCCCGTGACCGACCCAGGCAAGCCGGCGCAAGGCGAGCATCGCATCCGGTTGAACGTCAACGGTCAGGCACACGCTCAACGTCCCTTCGAACGCGATCCTGCTCGACGTGCTACGTGACCGGCTGCAACTCACGGGGACGAAGAAGGGCTGCGACCACGGTCAATGCGGCGCGTGTACGGTGCACGTGAACGGCACATCGGTGAACTCCTGCCTTTCGGTGGCGGTTCAGCACGAGGGTGACCGGATCACCACGATCGAAGGACTGGAGCGCAGTGGCGAGCTTCACCCCGTTCAGCAGGCGTTCTGGGAACAGGACGCCTATCTAGACGGCGTCAAGCAGCACGGCCGGTCAGCGACAACTATCTTGGCCGGTCGACGGGTTTAGTTGTCGCTGGCTAATTCATAATTGTCGCGCCTCCCTCGTAATTGTCGTCGGGTAATTGTCGCCGGCGAGCGCTCTGTTTGTCGCTGGCCTTACGACGGCGATAGCTTTCGACGTTCAGCTCGAAGATCGTCGAGTGATGGACGAGCCGGTCGATGGCTGCGACCGTCATACCGGGGTCGGGGAACACATCATTCCAGCCAGAGAACGGCTGATTGGCCGTTATTAAAAGACTTTTGCGCTCATACCTCTCGGCAATCAGTTCGAACAGCACACTGGTTTCGGCCTGGTCCTTGCGCGCGTACGACAGGTCATCCAGAATGATGAGATCGAAGCGATCGAGCTTCGCAAGCGCGGATGGCAATTGCAGGCTCTGGCGTGCAGCCTGCAGCTTCTGGACGAGTTCACTGGTGCGCGTGAACAGCACCCGGTAGCCAGCGTCGATCAACGCGTGTCCGATGGCTGATCCCAGATGACTCTTGCCGGCGCCAGGCGGCCCGAACAGGAGAATCGTGGCGCCTTTCTCCAGCCAGGATTCTCCGGTTGCCAACGCAGTGACATGCGCCTTCGAGACCATGGGCACCATGCCGAAGTCGAAGGTCGCAAGTGTCTTTGTCGGGTCCAGATGTGACTCGGTTCGGTGGCGCTCGATACGTCGTTTAGCTCGTTCAGCCAGTTCGTGCTCGAGCAATGCGCCGAGTAGCCGGGTGGCCGGCCAGCCTTCCTTGTCAGATCGTTCCGCGAACTCGGGCCACAACCTGCCGATGGTCGGCAAACGCAGCTCGTTGAGCATCAGGGCCAGACGGCCGTTGTCATGGGCGGGAGCGTTCATGCTGCCACCTGGTCGAGCAGTTCGTCATAGATCGCCACGGGTGGCATGTCGACCACCACTTCGGGACACAAGGCCTGACGCGGCGCGAACTCGTCGCGCAACTGCTTCAGATCGGGCAGCTCACCGGCTGCAAGCAACGCTTCAAGCCGTTCGGCCAGCACCGCTTCAACACCGTGGTGCCCCGCGAGTTCTAGCAGGCCCACCATGCTCTTGCAGGCCAGACGTTGCGACAGTTTCCCCTCGAGCTGCTCCCAGGTCCGGCGATAGGCTTCGCGAGGAAACAGGGCATCACGAAACGCAAGCCCCTTGAACGCCTGCGGCTTGCGCCTGAGTGAGTCAATGAAGTGTCGGTAATCAAGCGCGTGGCGGTTGTCGGCTGCACGGGAGCCTCGCGGCGTACTGTGCACCAGTGCGCCTGACAGATAGCAGTCGAGCCGGTCTCCGTAGAGACGCACCTTGAGGCGATGGCCGATCAGGCGCGACGGCGCGCTGTACAGGATGCCCCGCACGGTGAAAGTGCTGCAACGGGTCACGAGCGCCTCTTCCTCGGCGAAGTCAGTGGTGCGGCGTTCAGGCAAATCCTGCAACTGTGCACGCTCAATGCGAAACGCCGCAGCGTTGCGCCGGTTTCGGCGCATCACCACCTCACGGATGAATTCATCGTAGGCCACCCGGTCCGCGAAGTCGCGATGGCCGCGCAGCATCAGGGCCTGGTCGACCGCTTCCTTCAGATATCGATGCGAGGATTCCACGCTGCCGTTCTCGTGACCGAGACCGCGATTGTTGCGCGTACCCTCCATGCCGTAGTGATCGAGCAGCGCCGCGTAACGCGTCGTGAAGTCCTGCTGTTCGGTCAGGTTCTTGAAGGCGGCCGACAGACTGTCAGAGCGATGTTCGCGCGGGCAGCCACCTGCCTGCCACAGCGCGTTCTGCAGTCCGGCCGCGAGAGCTTCGAAACTCTCGCCGCCTTCAATCACATTCGCGTACTCCCAGCGCGAGAACGCCAGCACGAAGTGATACAACCGGTGGCCGAATGGCGCACCGCCAATCGTCACGCAGAGCTTGCTCATATCGGTGAAGTCCGACAGTCCGCGCACGCCGGGTTGATGCTCCTGGGGGAAGAACACCTCCAGATTAGGCCCTTCGAGTGCCCGCCACTGACGAATACGTCGCTCCAGTGTGCGACGCATGCTATCGGGATAACGATCCGGATGATCATCCTGCAGCTTGCGCAAGATCGTGATGCCCATCAGGTTGGGCGCGTTGCGCAGCCACGGTACGACTTCGCTGTCCCAAACGTCGACGAAGGGATCAGGGCGGGTCCGCCATGATTGACGTGGCTTCTGGGACGGCAGCGTGGCATCGCGCTCGATGCGTCGCGCCGTACGCACGCTGATGCCGGTCTTGGCGGCGGCGACTTCCTGCGAATGACATTTGCGCTTGTTCATGTAGAGACAAACCTGTTGGTCGGTAATGCGGGTTCCAGACATGAGCTGACCGCTTCTTCTTTAAGCTTCGATCAGCCCAATCCTAAAGCCCCGCCGACACAGCGCTGCCGGTGGCTCGTCGTCTCCGGCGGCTTCGCCGCCTACGACTCCTCACCACCGGCCAAAGCAATCGTCAACGACCGGCCAAGATAATTGTCGCCGCCCACCTATCAGTGCGGCTACTGTACTTCCGGCCAGATGATGAGCGCCGTGGCAATACTGCGTGACCCCAGCATTTCCGCCGACGACGCCAGTGTGCGCGAGGCGATGAGCGGCAATATCTGCCGCTGTGTGGCCTACAGGAATATTCTGGCAGCGATCCAGTCCGCGCGCGCGAAGATGAAGGAGGTGCCCAATGCGTAACTTCGACTACGTGCGTGCGAACTCCGCCGGGCAGGCCGTCAACCGTCACGCAGCCGCCCAGCAGCCGTCGTATCTCGCGGGCGGCACGACGCTACTGGATCTCGTCAAGCATCGACGTGATGCAACCGGATCAACTCGTCGATATCAACCGCTTGCCGCTGCGGCAGATCGAGACCTTGCCGGATGGGCGTTTGCGGATTGGTGCACTCGTGACGAATACCGAACTCGCGCGTCATTCGATCGTGCGCACGGACTATCCGGTGCTCTCGCAGGCGCTGCTTGCCGGCGCGTCGACCCAATTGCGCAACAAGGCGACAACCGGCGGTAACGTGATGCAGCGCGTGCGCTGCAACTACTTCCGCGACGGCGTGTCGCCTTGCAACAAGCGCGAACCGGGCTCGGGCTGCTCAGCCATCGGCGGACACAACCGCAGCGTGCATGCCGTGCTCGGCACGAGCGCGCAGTGCATCGCGAGCCATCCCTCGGACATGTGCGTGGCGATGACGGCAATCGGCGCGCGCGTCACCGTACAAGGTCCGAATGGTTCGCGCGAGATCGATTTCGGCGAGTTCCATCTGCTGCCGGGCGATACACCGTGGAAGGAACATGCGCTGCAGCCGCATGAGTTGATCACGCACGTCACGCTCGATGCGCCGCCTGAAGGCAGCCGCTCAGGCTATCTGAAGCTGCGTGACCGCGCGTCCTACCAGTTCGCGCTGGCCTCCAGCGCCGTGATCGTGGTGATGAATGGGCCGCGCATTCGCGAGGCGCGCATTGCGATGGGCGGCGTGGGGACCAAACCCTGGCGCGCACGCGAGGCGGAAGCGTTGCTCGTGGGGCAGAGCGCGTCGATGGACGTTTTCGCGCATGCTGCAAGCGTGGCTTTTCGCGACGGCAGAGCGTTGTATGGAGAAAGCCACCCGCGCCCGGTTGCGATCTCCCGCGCGGCTGTCAGCTTCTTACGGCCCATGATGGTCGAGCGGTCGATATCCCGGTCGGAGTCACCCTGGCGCATTCGCACCAGAACCTGTCGATATTGGTACATCTCGAACTTCCTCTTCAAGCCACCGAGTGGAGCAAATGCGTGCCGGCAGAGTAGCGGTTGGTGAGGTTCGAGTACTTCCATCTCACGGACTTCGAAGACGTCGACGCATTAAGGACAGGCCTGGAGGGCTACATCGACTACTACAACCGGCACCGCATCAGATCGAAACTTGGTGGACTGAGTCCCGTGGAATATCGAATGCGAGCGGGAAAAAATTAACGCTTCAACGTCCAACTCTCGGGGGGCAGTTCATCCTGGGGGCGGTTCAGTCCGTAACATGCTACGCATCTGAACCCAGATCGAAGTGACAACCATGGCATCCGTTCCGCCACGCCGCAACCAAGAAAAAAGGCAGCGTAAAATTTAGTTTTTTAGGGCGACAAGCTTAAAAATCCCGCATGGTTTGCGTTAGGTTTGGTTAGGTCGTCACCGCGTCATTGGTTTCTTTGCGAGGGTATGGCCCTGCATAGCCAAGCTTTCTCGAGATGTCTTCTCCTGTACGCTGCGCCAGTTCACGGATACGCGATTCCTCCGGGCGAAGCCGGTAGGTCGGTCCGGTGACGCTGATGCCCGCCAGCATATATCCGGCTTCGTTCCAGATCGGCGCTGAAATTCCGCTCATACCCTCGAACATGCTCTCATGCGAGATCGAGATACCGTTCTGCCGGATCCGCTCCAGTTCCGCGAGCAGGTCGACCTCGCTGGTGATGGTCTGCGGGGTGAAGGCTTCCAGCTCGTGGTGCTTCAGATAGGTTCGCGTCCACTCGACGGGCTGATGGGCGAGCAGCAGTTTGCCGATAGAACTCGAGTGTAGCGGGCGTCGCAGTCCGATAGCCATGGAGAACCGGACCGGCTTGCGCGTCTCGATCATCTCGATGGTTTCGGCAAGCGCTTCGTCCTGAACAAGAATGCCGATCTGCACCGTTTCGCCGGTGTCGGCGAAGAGCGCCTGCAATGCGGGGCGCGCGGTAGGCAGAAAGCGTTCTTTCGCCGTGATCGCCGCAGCGATTGCATAGGTCTCTGTGCCGAGTTGATACATGCCGGACACGTTGACGACATAGTTGGCCGCCTCGAGCGAGCGAAGCAACGTCAGCAGGCTGGTTTTCGGCAGGTGAGTCAGCGATGCCAGCCTGGCTAGCGACAGGCCGTTCGTGCTGGTCGCCAGTTCGTAGATCACCTGTAGTACCCGCGCGGGCGAGCGCGTCGTCTCGTATTGTTTGCGCGGGCTTATGCCTTCCGCGCCGGCCTTATGTCTGTTCATCACCGAGTCGTAGCGGAATCCAGGATTGACGAAGTACTTATGTGGCCGTGTCGAACGACGGGATACGGGCGTCCACCGCGGTTAGCGATGGGCGGCTCATTATAGCGGAAGCCGTTTTCCGGATGATCCGGAGCGACGCGCGCACCACCGCGCGACGGCATTGCCGTGCGGCGGTGCAAGAAGGTGGTTGGTGCCCTGCGGTCAGGCCTGCTGGTCCCGGAAATAAAGCTGCGCGGGATTGTCGACGAGAATGCGATGGAGCGTGGCCGGGTCCTGTGCCCATTGCGCGAGCCGGTTCAAGAGCTGGCCGTCGTCCGGTACTTCCTCCTGATATGAGACGTGCGGCCAGTCGCTGCCCCACAGAACGCGTTCCGGATTGGCGGACACGAGCAGGCGGGCGCGCGCGTCATCGGGTGAGAAACGCCATGCCGAAAGCTTGACCCAGGCCTTGCCCTCGGCGAGCAGGTCGAGAACGGCTCGAAAACCGGGCGACGCAGTCGAACTGTCCTGATACACATGCGCCATGTGATCGAACACGATGGGTACGGGCAGTTGCCGCAATTGCGGTGCCAGCGCTTCGATATCCTCCGAGTCGATAAAGAGCTGCAAGTGCCACCCGAACGGCTGGATACGCGCAGCGATTTCCGCAATCTCGTCGACGCTGGTGCCGCCCGCCACGACGCGCTGAAGCCGTACACCGCGTGCCCCGCGCGCATGCATGGCTGCCAGTGTGTCTTCCTCGACGTCGGGTTCGACGACGACCACCGCGCGTGTCTGTTCCCCCAGGCGCTCCGCCGAGTCCAGGGTGCATGCATTGTCTTTCGCGAAGAAGCTCGGCTGAACGATCACATTGCGTTCGACGCCCATGATCCGCTTCATCGCCACGTAGTCCTCCAGCGTCGACTCGGGCGGCTGCAGCGATCGGGTTTCGCGCAGCGGGTAGTGCTCGAAAGGTCCGACGATATGCATATGAGTGTCGCACGCTCCAGCCGGCATCCGGAAGGACGGCGGCGTGATGTCTCTGCGGAATCCCAGAGCGTTGGCGCGAGGCGGCGTTCGATTGATGGTCATGATGGTTTGGTGGTGAAAGGCCGGCTCGCGCCGCCCCGCACGGGTTGAGTGGCGGCCCCGGTGCCAGCCGTGGTCTTGTTCGTCCGGAAAAAACGTCTTCCTCGGCGGACCGTGTTTCATCATGCTATTTGTTCCGATATAGGAAGTCAAATCTGATTTCGGAACAAATCTGCTTGACTCTCCATGAACTTTTCACGTTTAATGTTCCGAAACGCGAACGTAACTGTGTTTTTCGGAACGCTGTTGTAACTGGAGAGGTGACATGGCAGGACAAGCATTGCGTATCGGTGCTGGAGCGGGGTTTGCCGGGGATCGGATCGACCCGGCGCGCGATCTGGCCGAACGCGGCAATCTGGATTACCTGGTATTCGAGTGCCTGGCGGAGCGCACGCTGGCCTACGGGCACCTGCAGCGGTCGCGGGATCCGTCCCGCGGATATAACCCGTTGCTGGAAAAGCGGCTGGCCGCGGTGCTCCAGGCTTGTGTGCGAAACGGCACGACGATCGTCACCAACATGGGGGTCGCCAATCCGCGAGCGGCAGGGCAAGTCGCCATTGAGTTCGCGCGCAAGATGGGCCTTCGCATTCGCGTGGCAGTGGTCGAGGGCGACGACGTGAGCCGCCAGATCAACGATGCGACGGTGCTGCCGGAAATCGGCAGGACCGTCGGCGAGTCGGGGTTGCGCCTCGTCGGCGCCAATGCGTACCTGGGTGCCGAAGCGCTTCTTCCGGCGCTCGACACCGAACCTCATCTCGTGATCACGGGACGGGTGGCGGACCCATCGCTCTTTCTTGCTCCGCTCGCGCACCGTTATGGCTGGAAGCTCGACGACTGGACCACGCTAGGCGCCGGTACGGTGGTTGGGCACCTGCTCGAGTGCACGACGCAGCTGACTGGTGGCTATTTCGCCGATCCTCCGTACAAGACCGTGCCGAACCTGGCGTACGTCGGGTTCCCCTTTGCCGAGGTGGAGGCCGACGGACGTGCGGTCGTGTCCAAGCTCGAAGGCACCGGTGGATGCGTGACGGAACTCACTGTGAAAGAGCAACTGCTCTACGAAGTGCACGATCCGCGCGCGTATCTGACGCCCGATGTGACTGCGGACTTCGCGTCCGTGCGGATCGGGGAGGCCGGTCCCGACCGCATCGCTATCAGCGGCGCGACGGGACGGGCGCGGCCCGACAGGCTGAAGGCGATCGCCGGCTTTGACGGCGGATTCCTCGCCGAGGCTGAGTTCAGCTACGCCGGCCCCGGCGCGGTCGAGCGCGCGCAGCTTGCGGCGGACATCGTCGAAGAACGCATGCGCCACGTCCACCACTGCAAGGAACGTATTCGTCTCGACCTGATCGGCGTGAATGCACTGCATGCCACCGCGGTCCGGCGGGAGGCCAGCACTCAGGACGTGCGTCTGCGAGCGGCGATGCGCACGGGCGACGGCGAAATGGCGCAGACGCTTCTGGCGGAAGTCGAAAGTCTTTGGGTCGCGGGGCCCGCGGGCGGTGGCGGTTATCGTGGCAACGTCAATGCGTCGGTCACGACGCATGCCGTGTACGTCGATCGCGATTCGATCGAACTCAAGGTGGAGGTATTGCAGTCATGAAGAGAACCGTTCTGCTCCGGGAGATCGCTTCGGCCCGTACCGGCGATAAGGGCAACGTGTCCTGTGTGTCGGTGTGGCCTTACGATCCGAAGCACTATGAGGACATCAAGGCGTCTCTCACGCCGGAGCGAGTCGCGGCGGCTTATCCGGATCTTTTCCGGGGCGCGGTCGAGCGCTTCGAGGTCCCGGCGCTTCACGGCTTTAACTTCGTGCTCCACGACGCGTTGGAAGGAGGCGTCAATGCCTCGCTGAATCTGGACTTCCACGGCAAGTCGTTCAGCTTCCTGCTGCTGGACTTACCCGTCGAGGTGAACGACCAGTGAGATGCCCGAGGTCAACGGTCGGCCATGGAAACCCATAAAAACGAATTCAGGAGACAAACGATGCAGAACACGGTTTATGCCGCGACGCGCCTCGACAGGTTACCGTTGAGCTCTTTTCACTGGCGTCTCTTTTTCCTCATCGGTGCCGGTCTTTTTCTCGATGCTTTCGACGTTTACCTGGGCGGCGTCGTTACCGGAGCACTGCTTAAATCGGGCTGGTCTACGCTGGAGCTCAACGCGTGGTTTACGACGCTCACGTTCGCCGGCCTGACCATCGGCGCATGGTGCGCAGGCATACTCGGCGACCGTTTCGGCCGGCGCTTCTCGTACCAGCTCAATCTGCTCATCTTCGGCGGTGCCTCGCTGGCGGCGGCCTTCGCGCCAAGCATGACGTGGCTCATCGCGCTGCGCTTCATCATGGGAATCGGCATGGGCGCGGAGATCGTCATCTCGTACGGCATGCTGTCGGAGTTTGTGCCGCCACGCTATCGCGGCCGACTACTCGCGGCGCTTTCACTGTTCGCCAATTCGGCTGTCTTCGTCGCTTCGCTCGCCAGCCTGTGGATCATTCCAACCTTTGGCTGGCGCTATATGTTTGCCATCACGGGCGTGGCCGCGACCATCGTCTGGGTGATGCGCAAAAAAATGCCCGAGTCGCCGCGCTGGCTCGTGAGCCAGGGGCGCTTGGAGGAAGCGGAAGCCGTGCTGGACGGCATCGAGACGTCGGTGGCCAAGCGCCATGTTTTACCTGATTATCTGCGCGAAGATACGGTTCGGGCTGAAACCGTTCCGCTCAGCGTGCTGTTCAGGACGCCGGTACTGTGGCGCTCAATTGTCGGCTCACTGATCATGGTGACGATCGGATATAGCGTCTACGGGTTGATCAATTGGTTGCCATCGTTTTTTGTGCAGCAGGGTTTCAATATCGTGAAGTCGCTGACCTATAGCACGGTCATGTCGCTCGGTGCGCCCGCTGGAACGGTCATCGGCATTTTCATCACGGACCGGATGGGCCGCCGCCCGGCGATCATCGGCGCGACGCTCGCGACCGCCGCGATCGGGCTGCTCTATCAGCACGCGGCCTCAAGTGCCGAGTTGCTGACTGCAGGTTTCTGTCTCGTAGCAGGCATCTACGTTCTCGTGGCGGTCGGCCAGGGGGCTTACGTGCCCGAATTGTTCGCCACGTCTTACCGTTTGCGCGGCAGTGGTGTTTGCGGTACGGCGGGTAGGGCCGCAAGTGCGCTTTGTCAGTTCTTTGTGCTGTGGCTGTTCACTGTGGGCGGTGTGAACATGGTGGTGGGTTCCGTAGTGGCCGTTCAGCTACTGCTGGCCCTGGCGGTTTGGCTGCTGAAGATCGAGACGAGTGGGCTGCGCCTCGAGCAGACGGTGGAGACCGGCATCAGTACGGGGACGCAGGAGCGGCACAGGACGGTCGACATCAGCCACTGAAATGACATGCCGGCAGTAAAAGACGTGCCGGCATGTTCGTAACTGAACGATATTGCAGACGAATTGCCATTCCATTCGGTTAGTCATCCGAATCATGTATGTCGTGTGCGAGATCGATTACGGATGCTTTTAAAAAAACCAGAACACTGGAGACGGAGAGTTGCAATGAGGAGAACGTGCATAGTTGGTGCGGCGATGTTGGGTCTGTATGCTTCATCGGCGTGGAGCCAGTCGTCGGTTACCCTTTACGGATTGATCGATGAAGCGATCCGGTATGACAACCATCAGACGCGTGACGGCGGTCACAACATCACGATGGGAGCGGGCGGCGCGATTCTGGGAAGCCGGTGGGGATTGCGGGGCATCGAAGATCTGGGCGGCGGCACGAAGGCGCTCTTCACCCTCGAATCCGGTTTTATCGCGAATACCGGTGCCATGGCGTTTCCGACACCGGGCGGGCAGACACGCGAATTCGGCCGGCAGGCGTTCGTCGGGTTGTCGAAGCAGGGATGGGGCACGTTGACGCTGGGCCGGCAATACCTGCTGGCTTATCTGATGGGTGCCTCGCACGACACGTTCGCGTTTGCCAACTATGCCGCGACCTGGGGATTCCAGGCGGCGGGGCTGGTGGGTGGTGCGCGGCTCGACAATACCGTGCAATACAGCTCGGAAAGCTATCACGGCTTCAGGGTGAACGGCGCTTATACGTTCGGCGGCGTGGCGGGCGACACGCATCGCAATTCATCGCCGGCGGTGAGTGTCGCATATGACGCGGGCGCGCTCAGCGTGGGCGCGGTGTACCAGATCGTCAACAACATCGGCGGTGCGGTGCCCGCGAATACCGCGTACGGCAATACCTATTTCGGCATTGGCATTCCGGACAGCACGCAGAAGCTGTTCATGCTGGGCGCGAGCTGGACCATCAGCCAGGCGACGCTATACGCGCAGTACATCTACAGCCACGTGTATCCGGCCGATTACCGGAACGATTCGATGTCGCTGGGCGCGTCCTATCGGTTCAATCCTGCGTGGGAGATTCGCAATGCCGTCTATGTGGACGTGCTGCACCATGCGTCAGGAGAGGGCACGAGAATCACGACAGGGCCGATCCTGTTCTACCACCTCTCGAAGCGGACCGATCTGTACACCGGATTCAACTACAACCACCTTAGCGGGCAGTGGACGCAACTCGCGTCGACCGCCGGATTTACGCAGTCGTTCAACGGCTCTAACTCGCTATTCGAAGGCGTTCTGGGGATGATCCACCGGTTTTGAGCGAGGGGCGTGGACGCAGGCACACGCGGCCTTTCGTGCCGGGTGCGATCCTGCCCGCACGCTCCGGTTTTTGTGTGTATGCAGCGAATCTACAGGAAGCGCAATGAACTCAGGAAGATTGAGAGACAGGGTCGCACTCGTCACAGGGGCCGGATGCATTGGTCCCGGTTGGGGCAATGGCCGCGCGATCGCAGTGAGGTTTGCCGAGGAAGGCGCGCACGTCGTCGCGATCGACCGGAATCTGGCATCCATGGACGAAACGCTTGAATTGATACGGCAGGCGGGAGGGAAGGTCACACCGTACGAATGCGACGTGACCGATAGTGCCGCCGTCGAGCGCCTGGTCGCGGATATCGTGGCGCGTTCGGGGCGCATCGACGTACTGGTGAACAACGTGGGGGCGCCCGCGCCGGGCGGCCCGGTCCAGTTGAGCGAAGCGCAGTGGGGCGAGCAGCTGGAACTGAATCTGACGACGACGTTCCTGATGTGCCACCACGTACTGCCAGTCATGGAAGGGCAGGCCGGCGGCTCTATTGTCAACATCGCATCGACGTCCGGCATCCGCTGGACGGGCGCCGCCCAGGTCGGCTATGCGGCAGCCAAGGCTGGCGTTATTCAGTTCGCGCGCGTGGTGGCGGTCGAATATGCGTCGAAGAACATCCGGGCCAACTCCGTGGTGCCGGGTCTGCTGTACACCCCGATGGTCGATACGACGATCGCCCGCAACCAGACCGGCGGCGATCTCGAACTGCTGCTCCGCAAGCGCAAGGCACGTATTCCTCTGCCGTTCATGGGCGACGGCCGCGATACGGCCAACGCGGCGCTGTTTCTCGCGTCGGACGAGGCCCGCTTCATCACCGGCACCGAGATCGTAGTCGACGGCGGCATGAGCGCGCGTTGCGACTGATGCGAAAGCGGCTTATCGGCGCTTCGCATTTTTTCTATTCAACACGGGGGCTTCAATGGCACGTATTCCCTATCCCGATCTGGGCGCGGCCGACGCCGGGCTCATCGAGCGCATCGTCGCCGGGCGCGGCCGGCTGCTCAACCTTTATTCGATGCTGCTGCACAGCCCGCCCGTATGCGAGGGGTGGCTGTCGTTTCTGACGGCGATTCGCCAGAAATCCGCGCTTGAGGCACGGGTGCGCGAACTGGTGATCATGCGCATCGCGGTCGTCAACGCCGCCGACTATGAGTTCGAGCAGCATCGTCCTATCGCTGTTTCGGTCGGCGTGACGCTAAGCGAGATCGATGCATTGCGCACCGACGATCTGGAAGCGTTCAGCGAAGGCGATCGCGCGGTTCTCAGGTACTGCGACGCGATGACGAAGAACGTGCGTGTGCCGGACGAGATCTTCTCCGCGGTGCGCAGGCACTTCAGCGACCGCGAGCTCGTCGAGTTGACGGCGACGGTGGGCGCTTACAACCTGGTTTCGAGGTTTCTCGAAGCGCTTCGGATAGACCATGACGATGAGCGTGTTGCGTAGGGGAGAGCGGCTGCGCGTGCCAATGCGTCCACGCGAAAAAACTGCTGAGGAAGTTTCCATGAAGAAAACATCGAAAGTCATCATTACCTGTGCTGTTACGGGCGCCATCCATACGCCCACCATGTCGCCGTACCTGCCCATCACGGCGGGCGAGATTGCACAGGCGGCGGTGGAAGCGGCCGAGGCAGGCGCGGCGATCGTGCATCTGCATGCAAGGGATCCGGTTGACGGGCATCCGACTCAGGACCCGGACGCGTTTGCCGCGTTCCTGGGCGAAATCCGGCACCGGTCCGATGTGGTGATCAACCTCACGACCGGCGGTAGTCCACACATGACCGTGCAGGAACGCCTGCGGCCCGCATTGCACTGTCAGCCCGAACTGGCGTCGCTGAACATGGGATCGATGAATTTCGGACTGTATCCCATGCTCGACCGCTACAAGGAGTGAACCCACGACTGGGAACGGGAACATCTGGAGAAAAGTCGAGACCTGGTATTCCGCAACACGTTCGCCGATATAGAGGCAGTTCTGGTCTCCTGCGGCGCGGGAGGCACGCGGTTCGAGTTCGAGTGCTATGACACGTCGCACCTGTACAACCTTGCTCACTTCGTGGACCGGGGCCTCGTCAAGCCACCGTTTCTCGTGCAGAGCGTGTTCGGAATTCTCGGCGGCATCGGCGCGCATCCCGAAGATCTTGCGCATATGAAACGGACCGCGGACCGGCTCTTCGGGTCCGACTACGTGTGGTCGATACTCGGAGCGGGTCGGAACCAGATGCGCCTTGCCGCCATCGGCGCGGCCCAGGGAGCCAATGTGCGGGTCGGTCTCGAGGACTCCCTATGGGCTGGACCCGGCGAACTCGCTCGAAGCAATGCTTGGCAGGTCAATCAGATCCGCACGATTCTGGCGGGTCTTTCTCTTGACGTCGCGACCCCAGCAGAGGCGCGCGAGATCTTGGACCTGAAGGGCGCGGAGAACGTCCGGTTCTAGGCGACGTTGATGGACAGACGCACTGGCGGCCGGTACCGGCGGTTATTGCGCGGCAATCATGGAAAGCACTCGGCGTCGCGAATGACCCGCGAGGCGAAGGCGCCCTCCGTGCGCCGCATATCAGCGGAGCAGCGTGCACGCATGCGTACTGGCGTGGCTCTCGAGATATCGTTGAAACGAATGGATAGTTGGCGACACCGCCATATTTCTCAACGTGACGACGCCGATTTCGCGCTTCACGCCATTCTTCAGGTTCAGCGAACGTATTCCGGCGAGATTCTCTCTCCCATCAGAGAGCTGCGTGGGGTCTTCAGTTCATTGAACACCTTCAGCCAGAACTTCGCAACTTAGTGGCGATTGACTTCAGCGGGCCACGATCCAGCCTTCACGACCGGCCCAACCATACGCATGGATTCGAGTAATCTGCTGCCGGAGGGCTGCGGCAGCATGGATCGAGCCAGGCATAGGCAAGTCGAGAATGTGCCAACGGCCATCCATTGTCGTTTCGACAATAATCTCAGTATCGTCTTCCTTCCCAGTCAGGGTGTCAGGAGCCAATTCGAACAGTGGCTTCCCCGTGGCCTCGACAAGACTTGCGTGTCGTATGTGAGTCCGCATATCAATTGCGTCCTCAGAGTCGATACGACCGCCTGCTGACATATCTAAAAGATTGTTGGCCGGGTTGTTCCAAACTTTCGGCACGTGAACTGCGAGCCCGACCGGTCCTCGGCTGATGCCGATCATAATCCAGAGCCCGGCGTAGACTACAGAGATCGAAAGCGGAGCAACCTGTTGCTCGCTAACTAGCCGAGGTTGGCCATGCCGCGGCCCGGTCTTCGGTGGGAGTGAACCCATGACCCGGCCCGCGAACGTCGTGCCATTGCCCGTGACCCGCGCTCAATCCGCTGGCGCCAGCCTTGCGACGGACCGTGTGAATACGACGTGCGACAGGGTCACTGGAGCCGACGCGTCGATCTTCGAGTTGCGCGACGTGAGCTTCGCGCTGCCGGAGCGCACCCTGCTGCGCTCGCTCACGCTGACCTTGCCGGCCCGCCGCGTGATCGGACTGATCGGTCACAACGGCTCTGGCAAGTCGACGCTCATCAAGATTCTGGCGCGCCAGCAGTCGGCGAGCGGCGGCCAGATCCTGTTCGAAGGCAAGCCTCTTGAGCAGTGGCCGACGCGTGCGTTCGCGCAGAAGCTCGCGTATCTGCCGCAGCACACGCCGTCGGCGGCGGGGATTCTGGTGCGCGAACTGGTGGCGTTCGGCCGTTATCCGTGGCGTGGCGCGCTCGGCCGTTTCACCGACGCGGACCGCGCCAAGGTCGACGAAGCGATGGTGCTCACCGACGTGACCGGCTTCGCTGACCGGTTGGTCGACACGCTTTCGGGTGGCGAGCGCCAGCGGGTCTGGCTCGCCATGCTGATCGCGCAGGACGCCGACTATCTGCTCCTCGACGAACCGATCTCGGCGCTCGACGTCGCGCATCAGGTCGAGGTGCTGTCGCTGGTGCATCGGCTATCCACGGAGCGTGGTATCGGCATCATCGTGGTGTTGCACGACGTCAACATGGCCGCGCGCTATTGCGACGAAATCGTCGCGCTGCACAGTGGCAAACTGATCGCGCAAGGCACGCCGGATGAAATCCTGACCCCCGCGCAATTGCAGGCGATCTACGGCATTTCGATGGGCGTGATGCGACATCCCGACACCGGCGAGCCGGTCAGTTATGTCCGGTAAAAATATGGTGAACCGCGCACGACTCAACCGATGAGGAAAGTAATGACATCCACGACACCCGCGGCCGATTCGAAGGCAGGCCTTTCGCGCGAACTGGTGCGCCTTTTGCGCCCCTTTTGGCGCGTGACGCTGTTCGCGACCGTGATGGGCGCGATCGGCGGTCTGTCCACGGCATGGCTGCTCGCAACCATCAACAACGGACTGCATGCGCCGGGCGGTGCGAGCGCGCGCACCATCGGGCTGTTCGTCGCGCTGTGCGCGGTCACGCTGGTGGGGCGAGCGGCGGCCGGCGTCGGCAACAGCATGATCGGCCAGCAGATTATCGCGGCGCTGCGCAAGGAAATCTCGGCGCGCATCGTCTGCGCGCCGATCGCCGCGATCGAACGCTACAAGGTGCATCGCCTGCTCGCGACGCTGAACGGCGACGTGGACACCATCAGCGCCTTCACCTTCAATTTCTCCGGCTTCGCGATCGCGTTCGCCATCGTGATCGGGTGCATCGTTTATATGCTGGTGCTGTCGCCGTTGCTGTTCGTGCTTGCGGCCGCCGCGATCGCGCTCGGGCTGCTGATCAACCGCAACGCGTCGCGCCGCTGGATTCGTCACTACGAAGGCGTGCGCAGCGCGCAGGACGAGTTGCAGAAACAATACCGCGCAATCAGCGAAGGCGCGAAGGAGTTGCGCCTGAATCGCGAGCGGCGTCAACGCGTATACGGTGCGCAATTGTCCGGTGCGGCCGACACCATCGCCGATCTGAAAACGCGCGCGATGCGCGTGTTCTGGGCCACCGACGCCGCTAGTTCAACGCTGTTTTTCGCCGTGATCGGCGTGCTGCTGGCGGCACAGTACCGGCTCGGCGTCGATCCGCGCGTGATTAGCGGCTTCGTGATCGTGCTGCTGTATGTGCGCGGGCCGGTCGATCAACTGGCGGGTGCATTGCCCGCGCTCGGTCAGGCGCAGGTGTCGTTCCGGCGCATCGCGGAATTGACTGCGCAGTTCACGAGCCGCGAGCCGTATCTGCTCGACGATCAGGCGAACGCGTGCGAGCCGGAACGCATGACGGTGCGCGAGGACATCTCCTTACGCGCTGCGAGCTATACGTATGCTTCGAGCGGCGAAGCGGTGCCGTTCAGCCTCGGCCCAATCGATCTGACGATACGGCGCGGCGAGACCCTGTTCATTGTCGGCGAGAACGGCTGCGGAAAGACGACGCTCGTCAAGTTGCTGCTCGGACTTTATAGTCCGAGCTCCGGGCAACTGCTACTCGACGGCACGCCGATTCCAGCTGAACGCATCGACGCTTACCGGCAGATGTTTTCCGCAGTTTTCTCCGATTACTACCTGTTCGACGACCTCGTCGCGCGCGATCCGGAGATGGTGGCGCGCGCGCAGAAATGGCTCGAACATCTGGAGATCGCGCACAAGGTGAAGGTGAGCGACGGCGTGTTCTCAACCATCGATCTCTCGGCCGGGCAGCGCAAACGCCTCGCACTCGTGCATGCGATGCTTGAGGAGCGGCCGGTGATGATGTTCGACGAGTGGGCTGCCGACCAGGATCCCACTTTCCGTCGCGTGTTTTACAACGAGTTCCTGCCGGAATTGAAGCGGCAGGGCAAGACGTTGATCGTGATCTCGCACGACGACCGTTTCTTCGATACGGCCGATCGCGTGATCCGGCTGGCGGGCGGGAAGATTGTGGAAACGATCACGGGGGGTGAACTCGTGCGCGGCGTGTAAGCCGCAACGTGACGTTCAGGTCTCCCTGTGCTCACGCGACGACAACTGCCCGCCGGTGACGAAATAAGCGTGCAGGCTATGCGCGAAACGGTTCAGCTTCGTCAGGAGGCCTTGTTCGCCCGTACCCAATGCGCTCCCAGCATGGCGGGATTGGGACGAACAGGCCGAACCCGGTCATGATCAGCGACTCGTCGACCGGGCCCGCGACTTGGTCGGTAGAGGTCTGCCCCGATGTGGCGGTCGCCGGCAGCGCTTGATAGACGCTCCAGACCGGTCCGAACAGGCCCGCGAAAGGCTCGGTGCTGCCTTCCGAAGAGGATTGCCGAATGCCAGAAAAGACGTTCGGCATCACGCGTCGTGCGAGTGAGGCGCGCAATGCCCGACAGTTCAACCTAAGCGCTCGGTTGAGTACACTTCGCTGGCAGTCGTAGAATTCTTACGATATACATTTCCGAGGGGGGCCTATGCTGGCTGGGAAGCGGGTCGTGCTTGTTGCGGCCATGGCAGCAAATCGCGTCATCGGGCTTGGAAACGATATTCCATGGAGGATTCCCGGCGAACAGAAGCGCTTTCGAGAGCTGACGATGAACCAGCTTGTCGTGATGGGGCGTAGAACGTTTGAATCAATAGGCAAGCCGCTGCCTGGTCGAGATTTGCTGGTTTTGAGTTCGGGTACCAGCAGATTGGGCACGGTGCGAACCGTCAAGTCGTTCGCGGAAGTGACCGCTGCCGTTAATAATGACCCGCGGGAAGCTATTTTTGTCGGCGGGGGGCAGCAGGTTTACGCGATGCTCATGCCGTACGCTGACGTCGTCTATTTGACCGAGATTGACCTGCGCCCTCCCGGCGATGCTTTTTTTCCTGAGATCCCTGAACGGTTCAGCCTGCCGGACAGCGTGGATTTTCCGGGCGAGATACGCTACACGTTCAATACCTACGCAGTTGCGTCGGTGCATGAAGATCGGTTGCTCGACAGCTAGGGCCGGCTTCAGCTCCCGGCCGCAAGCGCACCCTCCGGCGATTGATACTCGATATTGCAGATCCTGCGCTGGTAATCCGCTACCTCATGGTAGAGCAGCCGCATTGAAGGGCGCAGCGGGTACTACGTGGCTGGCGACGGTTCACAGTATGGTTGGCGTGCCCCTGCCGTGATCAGCGGGCGGCCCAATGAACTGCCGCGCAAACTCCTCCGCGGGCATCGGCTTGCCGAACAGAAATCCCTGCGCGGTTTCACACCCTTTCTTGCGCAGCCGTGCGGCCTGCTCCCCGGTTTCCACGCCTTCGGCAATGACCTCAAGACCGAAGCTATGACCAAGGTAAAGGATCGCCCTGATGATGGCCGCGTCCGGAGGAGACTCCAGCATGGCGCGCACGAATGTCTGGTCGATCTTCAGCCGTGACAACGGATAGCGCTTGAGCATGCTGAGCGACGCATAGCCGGTACCGTAGTCGTCGAAGGCGATGCCCACGCCGCGCTGATGCAGTTCCCGAAGCGGTCCGAGCATATGCTCGTCATGACGCAGGATGATGTTCTCGGTAATTTCAAGTTCAAGCGCGGCAGGGGGCAGGTTGAACGCCTGCAGTGCAGCAAGAACCTTGTCCGCCAGGTCGCCCGTGCGGAACTGCGCGCCGAACAGGTTGACGCCCACACGGAAGTCCGGCACCAGGCTGCGCCATTGTGCCGCCTGCTCGCAGGCCATGCTGATGATCCAGTCGCCGATCCGTGGCGCGAGCAGGCCTGCTTCGATCGCCGGAAGGAAGGCGCCCGGGCCGAGCAGTCCCTTTTGCGGATGGCGCCATCGCAGCAGCGCTTCCGCGCCCACGAGCGTACTGTCGGCCAGCCTCACCTGTGGCTGGTAATGCAGCTCGAACTCCTGATGTGCGAGTGCCCTGGCCAGTTCACCCTGATACGCGCGCCTGAGCGTTGCCTCCTCGCGCAGGTCCGCGCTGAAAAAGCGGCGGCAATGTCGGCCCTCGGCCTTGGCCTGGTAGAGCGCGAGGTCGGCGCTCGAAAGCAGTTCCCGCACCGTCAGTCCGTCTCCGGGGAACATCGCAATGCCGATGCTGGCGCCAATATTCACGGGCTGCCCGTCAATGGTCAGCAGCTGTGACACTGCCGCGATCACGCTGTCCGCAATCTGTCCGGCCTCGACTGCATCAGGCAGTCCTGGCAGCAGGATCGCAAATTCATCGCCACCCATCCGGGCGACCGTGTCGCCAGATCGCGCGCAGGCCTGCAGGCGGCGGGCTACATTGACCAGAACCGCATCTCCGCCTGAATGGCCGAGACTGTCGTTGACGTCCTTGAAGCCGTCGAGGTCTACCATCATCACAGATGCCGTCATCTCTTTACTGAGGGCCAGCTCGACCTGCTCCCTGAGCATGGTCCGGTTAGGCAGTTCGGTCAGCGGATCGATGTGGGCCAGGCGGAGGAGCCGCTCCTCGTTCTGACGCCGCTCCGTAATGTCGCGCAGGATCGCGCCGAACCTGGGACGGCCGTCTTCGCGCCACATCGACCCGGACAGCTCGACCGGAATCATTGTTCCGTTGGCGGCCCGGACCATCATCTCCACGGTGCGCCCCTCGGTCAGCGATTCGCCGGCCGCGGCGAGCTGGTAGAGGCGCGCGGTGAACTGCTCGGGTGCGATGAGGTCGATGCTGCGGCCGAGTATTTCATCGGACCGGTATCCCAGCAGCTTCTCGGCCGCCGGATTCCAGAACGTCGTAAGGCCCTGCTCATCCGCGCAGATGATGGCGTCGGGCGAGGTGCCCGCGATCTTCTCGAACCGGAACTGGCTCGTGCGTCGCGCCATTTCCAGTCTGCGGATCTCGAGTTTGTCCAGCACGAGCGCCGCAAGGTCGCGCAGGTTGCGCCGGTCCTGTTCACCGAAATTCTCGCGGGGCCGGTGCCCGATAATGCACAGCGTACCGAGCGCGTGGCCGCTGGCGGTGCGCAGCGGTGCGCCCGCGTAGAAGCGGATAAAGGGTGCGCCAGTCACCAGCGGATTGTCGTGGAAACGCGCATCGACGCGGGCATCGGGAATGATCATGATGTCATCGCCTCTGATCGCATGCGCGCAGAACGATACATCGCGCGACGTTTCACAAACGTCCAGTCCCACGCTCGCGGCAAAAAGCTGTCTTTCGGTTTCGACCAGCGATATCAGTGCAATGGGAACACTGAAAATGCTGGCGGCAAGCTGGACCAGACGATCAAAACCCGGGTCTGAGAGCACCGATCCGATGCCGTATTCCGCAAGCGCCGCGAGACGGTTTTGCTCGGTTTCCTGTTCTGTAGACGATGCCATGCCCGCTCCCCCAAGCCGATCTGTTTTTCACGACACGCCGGCCTCCGGACGTGCCGTCCCTTAATGTAACTGCAACAGGAAGAATTGTAAGAACTAATGCAGGCCGTATTCCGCTAGGGCAAGTTGCAGCGCCTCGAGGATGGCCGGTTCATCGTCCACCAGCAGTACCCTGATCATCTTTACCGCCCGAAAGTTCCGGTTGCGTCAAGCAAGTTCTGATCCAACTGTTCTTCTCCTCGCGCTGATAGAGTCGATTGTCATAGAGGTGGTCTGGGCCCAGGTTGCCATACCGGATTTCTACGTCTGGGACAGGTGTTCCGGAAACAGATGCGCAAGCAATGCACCTGATAGATGACGACCCCCGAACCGAAGGACATGCAGCCCGATACAAGCGACTGGACCCGGCGGTGGGTCGGGTCGACCAGGGACTATTCCGTGTTCCTGATTACCCCCGAGGGCAGGGTGGCCAGCTGGAACGAGGGCGGTATCCGCACCGAGGGATACCAGCCGCAGGAAATCCTCGGCCAGCATTTTTCCGTTCTCTATACGGATAAGGACCGTCGTGATGGTTTCCCCGATGCGGTGATGGACAGTGTCCGGCAAACGGGGTGTCACGACTCGGAAGGATGGCGCCGGCGAAAGGACGGGAGCACCTTCTGGGCGAGCGTGGACACCACCGCCCTGCGCGATGACCGGGGACTGTTCGACGGTGCCGTTCAGGTGGTGCGCGACGTAAGCGAGAAGCGCCGGGCGAATGAGGCCGTGCTTGAAAGCGAGCAGCGTTTCCGGTTTCCGGCTGCTGGTGCAAGGGGTGACCGATTACGCCATCTTCATGCTCTCGCCCGACGGGTATGTGACGAACTGGAACAGCGGCGCCCGGCGGATCAAGGGCTACAGCGCCGAAGAGATTGTCGGTTCGCATTTCTCACGGTTCTATACGCCGGAAGACGCCGCTGCGGGCTCACCCCAGCGCGGCCTTGAGACGGCTGCCCGCGAAGGCCGGTTCGAAGCGGAAGGCCGGCGCGTGCGTCGGGACGGGACGACTTTCTGGGCACACGTGGTACTCGATGCAATCCGTGATGACGAGGGAAAGCCCTCGGGGTTTGCGAAGATCACGCGGGACATCACCGAGCGGCGCGAGGTCAATGAACTTCTGGGAAAAACGCGGGCCGCGCTGTTCCAGGCGCAGAAAATGGAGGCGATCGGCAAGCTGACGGGTGGCGTCGCGCATGACTTCAACAACGTCCTGCAGGTGCTGAGGGGCAACCTCGAACTGCTCGAGAACCGGCATCGCCGGGACGCCTGGAGCGGTGAGCGGCTCGCCCATGCGATCGATGCCGTCGAGCGGGGTGCCAAACTCGCGTCGCAACTCCTCGCGTTTGGCCGGCGGCAGGTGTTGCGCCCGGTTGTCGTCAATCTTTCAGCGGCGGTGCACGGAATAGATAACATGCTTGCTCGCGCGCTGGGTGACACGATCAATGTGGAGACGGTGGTGGCGGCGGGCCTATGGAATGCGCTCGTCGATATCCATCAGCTCGAGAATGTGCTGCTGAACCTGGCTATCAATGCGCGCGACGCGATGCCCTCAGGGGGGCGTCTCACCATCGACCATCCGGGTTTATCTGCCAAGGTCAACGGAAACGGCTGTTGATCCGCACGCAAGACACGACCACAGCCTAATGAGGGGCGGCAAGGAAACCATCCTCGTCGTGGAGGACGATGCCAGGGTTCAGTCAAGGGTCGTCAACATGCTCACGGACCTGGGCCGCGGTTCTGAAGGCAGATGATGCGGAGCAGGCGCTTGCCGTGATACGAAGCGGTGTTCATATCGACGTTCTATTTACGGATGTGGTCATGCCTGGCACGCTGCGAAGTCCTGAAATGGCCCGCGAGGCAGCCCTGCCGCTGCCGCACCTGAAGATTCTTTTCACTTCCGGTTACACCCAGAACGCAGTCGTGCATGGAGGACGACTGGACCCCGGCGTTGAACTGCTGGGCAAGCCTTACAGCCAGGAAGAACTTGCGCACAAGCTGCGCCGTATTCTCGGCACACCGGGCGAGGCGATCAACGTGGCGTCTGACGATGCGGACACCGCTCGGTCTGGTACTGCCGCGTGGTCCGCAGGGCCATTGCATGTCCTGGTCGTCGAGGATGACGCGGCTTCGTTAGATGCAGTCTGCGAAATCCTCCAGATGCTCGTCACGGTACGGCAGAGGCGACGCATGCGTCCGAGGTCATGGAGCGGCTCAATGCCGGGAGATTCGATGTCCTGCTCACTGATCTGAACCTTCCCGGCGTCTCCGGACTCGAGCTTGCAAAACGGGCTCTCGCAGTACACCCGGATATACACGTGGTACTTGCATCAGGAGATGAGTTGCCGGACAACTCGATGCATGGCTTTCCGTGTGCAAAACTACGCAAACCTTACACTGTAGATGACCTCGACCATGTCCTCCGGGTGATTCAACGCACGTTGCATGCTAATCGTCGTTAGCCACTCATTGGGCCCGTCGAATTCTCGCATGGCAGGTCGGTGACGTTAGCCTCGGGCTCCCATGCCTGGGCCGTCGGTCACGTTATCCAACCGCTCGTACGCGACCGTCTCTCGTGCTCCGCCGCGATATTCGATCCCGAATCCGCAATTGCTCCGCCGTTCGTGTCGAAACAGGCGGCGACAGGTCCCCTATGACGAGTGGATAAGGGTACCGGGCGCGTTCGTCGCTGCGGTTGACAAACGGCTCTTTACAGCGGTTCAGACCAAGCTCGCACGTAGCAGGCGCCGACCGACGCGCGACGAAATCATCGATGGCATGCGTAAGGTGATAAGCCGCGCAGGCAGGATCAATCAGAAGTTGCTAAAGCACTACAGGCGCGCCTCGTCAACGGAGCAGATGGCGCACGAGTTTCGCAGTCTCAACGAAGCGTACAAAGTCATCGGCTATGGGCCGAACCTCGATCCCGAGCACTCCGAAAACCGAGGGGGCGAGCGCAATATGGAACGACTAGTTGCGGAAGCGTAACCGCAATGCGGCGGGATCTCGGACGCGATGCCCGGTATGAAAAGCACACCATCGCGACAAAGCCCTTTTCTTTTGGCCCGACTGCACGCCCTGCACGAACTTCGTGGGGACGCGGCGCGTCCGTATTCGAGCTGCATGCATCGGCGGGGCGCCACAACTTGTCGGTGCGCTTCCTCGTCGGTGCGTGGCGCCCAAAACCGGCGGTAGCCTATCCTGCAATACCGTGTTTTCAGTGCGGTTTTTGTCGCCCGGCGTAAACGTTTTGCGCAGAGGTTTCCGTCACGGCGTAAACCTCTGTTCAGGCCCCGAAGTATCGCGTGCGAATGGCGTGCGAACCGTGTGCGAAGGCCGTGCGAAACCGCTGCGCAGAGGTCTCCCTTCGGGCGCAAACGAAATGCGTATGCCGGTGCGCAAACGGATGCTCTTCCCGTGCGCAGTACTCGCGTTTATCGGTCCATTCCGTGCGCATGGCATGCCCACGATTGTGCGTATGTCGTCATGCTAAACGCACGTGTGACGTGTGCAGAAGTGGCGCGATACAGGGTGCAGGTCTGGCGTTGCCGCGTTGCAAGCCATACACAGGTCGGGTGCTATCGATGTCCGATCCACGTCGTTGCCACGTTTGCCGATCTCGCGCTGTCGATACTCATCCGCCGTCTATCGATGACCGACGGCCGTGCGTAACGTGAGGGTGCACCGTGCGAACCTAGTGCGTAGCGCGAGCGAACCTCGATGCGTAACGGGGCGTGAATGCGGAGCGTCAATGGCGGATGTGTCGCGCATGTACGACAGGCGTTAAAAGTGCGTTGTGCTCACCGCTTCCCATCACGTCCCATGCGTTCCCGTACCCGTTTGCCGCGCGAAAACAGGTAGTTGACGGGTGCGTTTGCTGTGCGCAGGATGGTCACAGGTCCGTGCGTTAACGGCGCGCAGGAAGGTGTGCACGGGAGGGTGACAATGCCTGTCGCGAGGGTCTATACGAAGTCGCAATGGGAGGCGTTTGCCCGTGCGCTCGACGCGCTGCCTGAAAAGCCCGATGCAGAACGCGGGGTCACGGTGCGCGATGCTATGAAGGACATGCGCGCGCGCGTACGCGCGGCGCAGGCAAAGGGCTACACGCTGGAGCAGATCGCGGAACACGCGAAGTCGCACGGAATCGACATTACGGCGGGCGCGATCCGCTACGGGCTGCGCGCAGCCGGGAAGGGTAGCGTCGCGAACGGCACACGCGCGGCGTCAGGCGGGAGAGCAGCAGGCACGCCTCAACGTTCGCCACGCTGCGATGCCTGCCCGTGCGGTGAGTGAGAGGTTCAGATTTTGGCATCACGCAGCGCCTGTTTCACGTCTACAGGACAGGAATAAATTTCTGCAGAACCCGATGGGGGCCGCGCCGCTTCGGCGCATCGGCCGAATCCAGCGCTGAATTTGTCGTACCAGCACCGAATCGTTTCGTACGCCACCGCGTCACTCCCGCGGCTAACCGCCCGAACGCTCCCTGTTTCCCGCAACCTGTGCACGCCGAATGCGCATTTGCGGGAATACCCCATGACGATACGCGGAGAAAACGCTTTAAAGTAAACGTAATGCAGGATGTGTGTCCTGATATATAGGACATGAGACCGGCGATCGCTGCGTCGGCACGAGGCGTGAGTTCACGCGTCGCCGCAGGTCGACCAGGAGGTGGCTCGATGAACGGTTTGGTGCTTACCCTGATATTCGCGGTACTGAACAACGTCGGCTATGGTCTGCTGCTGTTGCTCCTCCCGTCGGGACTCACGAACGTGTTCGGATCGCTGGGTGTGCCGAACTTCGTGCATGCGCCGTTCTATATGCCCGGGGCTTATCCCGCTTACGAACGGGTTCAACTCACCGGTAACTTCCGGATCGCACTGCTGATTGCGCCCGTGCTGGACGCGGCGTTAGGCGTGTTTTGCGCGCCGGCGTGGCGGCTATGCCGCACCCGGCCAGGCATGATCGTGCGGGCCGCTGCTCTTCCGACGGTTGCCATGTAGTCCCTGCGCGCACAACCCGAAAAACGCACTTCATATCGCAACGGAGAGAGCAATGGCAACACCCGATAAACAGGAATCGCCGGTACGCACCATCCTTCGCGTGACGAGCGGCAATTTTCTGGAGATGTACGATTTCTCTGTGTACGGTTTTTACGCCGTGTCGATTTCGCATGCGCTGTTTCCACGCGGCAACGAGTTCGTCTCACTGATGCTCTCGCTCGCCACCTTCGGCGTCGGCTTCCTGATGCGGCCGATCGGTGCGCTGGTACTCGGCTCGTACATCGACCGCAAAGGCCGCCGCGCTGGCCTGCTATTGACGCTGGCGCTGATGGCGGCGGGCATGCTGATGATCACCTTCACACCGGGGTATCAGACCATCGGCATGGCCGCGCCGGTGATCGTCGTGCTGGGGCGGTTGCTGCAAGGCTTTTCCGCAGGCGCGGAACTGGGCGGCGTGTCGGTTTATCTCGCCGAGATCGCGCCGCCCGGCAAGCGCGGCTTCTGGGTGAGCTGGCAGTCCGCCAGCCAGCAGGCCGCAGTGGTGTTCGCCGCGGTGCTGGGCGTGGCGCTGCGCTGGCAACTCACGCCGCAGCAGATGGATAGCTGGGGCTGGCGTATTCCGTTCGTGATCGGCTGCCTGATCATTCCTGTGCTGTTCACGATCCGCCGTCGTTTGCGCGAAACGGAGGCGTTCGAGAAGCGGACCCGGCATCCGTCGACACGCGAAATTTTCACGTCGCTCAGCGTCAACGCGAGGCGCATTACCGGCGCGATCATGATGGTCACGCTGACGGCGGTGATGTTCAACCTCATCACCGCCTATACGCCGACTTTCGGCAGCCGCGTGCTGCATCTTCCGGAACTCGATTCATTCGCGGTGGCGATGGCGGTGGGCGTAGTCAACTTCGCGATGTTGCCGATCGTCGGCGCGCTATCGGATCGGATCGGCCGACGGCCCGTGCTGCTCGTGTGCGCGGCGCTGGTGATCCTCACGGCCTATCCGTTGATGCTGTGGCTCGTGCAGGCGCCGAGTTTCGCGCGGCTGCTGGCCGTCGAGGTGTGGTACGCGATGATCTACGGATCGTGGCAGGCGGGCATGGTGGTGGCACTCACCGAACTCATGCCGGCGCATATACGCGGCACCGGCTTTTCGCTGGTGTGGAGTCTCGCGCAAGCGATCTTCGGCGGCTTCACGCCGGTCATCTGCACGGTGCTGATCCACATGACCGGCAATCGCGCGATGCCCGCGCTGTGGGTGTCGCTCGCGGCGGTGGTAGCTCTGATCGCCACGCTGCGGATGTACCGCGACCGGCCGTCCGCAGGCGATCGTTCCGACGATCTGCGCGACCCAGCGCTCCGCCATCAGCCCTCGTAGCGGCGCGGCCATCGTTTGACAGGTTTGACAGACAGAAGCGGGGCGCGTCCGGTGGACTGGACGCTCCCCGCTGCATGAATCTTACTGTCGCGAGCTGCCGGACGGCTTGCTTCGGCGCTCAGTTCGCATTCCAGAGATTCGGCACCACGCTCGACGAGAAACCCGATACGAATTCTTTCACGCCACCGGTCTCACCGTTGTACACGTGGCGTCGCACACGGCCAATATTTGCGCCGTACACGTGAATGCTGATCGACACGCGATCGTCGTACACATTGCTCACCTGATGCACGTCGCCGACAGAAGGCGACACCACGTCGATCCCGCCTTCCTCCAGCACGTCGGTCTGCGCCACGCGCAGAGGCTGGTCCGGTCCCACGACTTCAAAGCGTGTGGAGTGCTCGGAACCGCGCAGCATGCCGATCATGCCCCACACGGTGTGATCGTGAATCGGCGTCTTCTGACCCGGTCCCCAGACGAAACTCACCACCGAGAAGCGCTGTTTCGGATCGCAGTGCAACAAATACTGTTGATAGAACTCGGGATGTGGCTGCGCGAACGCGTCGGGCAGCCAGTCGTCCTTGGCCAGCAGTCGAGTCATGGGTGCGCGCATTCTGTCCAGCAGAGCGGCCTCGTGTAGGTCATCGCCGACGATGTCGGTCAGATCGCTGACGAATTCGCGTAGGCGAGCAATGCTCATACAGGTCTCCTTGGTGTTGGATCAGGGAAAGAGTGCGCGCAGTGTCGTGCTCAGGTGAGCGGGCCGCGTCGCGTGCTGGACCGGCCTTCATGCGGCGGGAGTGTCAGGTCGGCCACCTTAGGTGGCTTGTACCCGGCTCTGGATAAACCGGCGACGATCACGTCGCCAAGACGCCTCACGCAATGTGTGGCGCGTCCGAGGTTTTCCGGATAAACGCGCCAGACGTGCGGCAGCGGTTTGAATCGGCCAGTTCGATGCGTTGCAGCGCGGGTGCGAACGCACTCGTTTCCAGCATGTTTTCCGGCACGAAACCGAGGCCCACGCCACGCGCCACCAGTCCGAGTTTCTGCTCGGTGCCGAAAGTGGCGATGCGTATCGCCAATGGCAGCCCGCGATCGCTGAGCGCGCGCTGCAGCGAATCACGAAAGCCACAGCCTTCGGGGCTAAGCACCCATTCGCGATCGTGCAGTTCATCCAGTCGCGCACGGGCCGGCGCCGAGCCGCGCTGAGCGACCACCACCATCGGCAGCACGCCGATCGACTCGGCAAGCAGGCCGCTATTGAACCGTGCGGACTCGGGCAGGACAGCGATCGCCGCATCGACTGCGCCCTGACGCAATTGTCCGATGACTTCGGTGCTCCAGCCCGACGCGACTTCGACTTCCATCTGCGGAAAGGCTTCGCGCAGCGCGGGCAGCGCGTCGAACAGCGCCAGTTCCGCCAGCGTCTCCGCCACACCGACGCGCAGCCGCCCGGTAAGCGGAGCGTCGGCGCGGATCAGGTCCTCGATCAGTTCGACATCGCGCATCACGTTCATGCACAGATCGAACACGCGCCGGCCAAGCGGCGTCGGCCGGCTCGGCTTGGTGTTGCGGTCGAGCAGCAGCACGCCGAGATCCTTCTCGAGGCTCTGCACGCGCCGCGTGACGGCCGGCTGATGCGTGAGCAGCACTTCCGCTGCGCCGGTGACCGACTCGCTGCGCACTACCGCGACGAAGGCGTGAATGTCTTCCAATTTCATCAGGTTCGCTCCAACGCCCGCGGGGGATACGCCATGACGATCGGATGGTTGCGTGCACAGACGCGTGCGCTGTTGCAGCATATGGGCTGTTAGACTGTTGCAAAGCATAGGACACAAATCCCAAAATATCCATCATGGGAATTTCGAAGTGCGGTTTCATGCTGGCTTCGCATAATGTCGGGATGACGGCTTGCACCTTCGCGGCCGTTTGCTCCCGAAACGCTCCGTGCGGGTTGCACTGCCGATGAGGTCGTCGATGAACAACACACTGGTGAAAGGTCTCTGCCTGCTCGAAGTGCTCGCGCGTCGCAGCGAATCGATGGGTGTCAGCGAACTGGCGGCGACGGTCGCCATGCCGAAAAGCGGGGTGCATCGGCTGCTGCAGGCGCTGGTCGAGGAACGCTACGTCGAGCAGAGCGGCTCGGGTCGCTATCGCGTCGCGATCAAGCTGTGGGAAGTGGCGTCGGCCGCGTTACCCGGTTTCGATCTGCGTCGTCATGCCGTCGCCGCGATGTCCCTGCTGGCCGATGCCACGGGCGAAAGCGTGCATCTATCGGTGCTCGACGAACGCGACGTGGTCTACGTCCACAAGCTCGAAGCGGAGAGTCCGATGCGCGCGTACAGCCAGATCGGCGGGCGGGTGCCTGCGCACTGCGTCGCGACCGGCAAGGCGATGCTTGCCTTCAAGGGGCCGCGCTGGCTCGCGGCGATGTCGACCGGGCTCGCTCCCGCGACGGTCAACACGATCACCGATGCGCGTGTCTTTCTCGCGCAGATGGCGAAGATCCGCGCGCAAGGTTATGCGACCAATCACGGGGAATGGCGGCTGGGCGTCGACGGAATCGCCGCGCCGATCTTCGGCGCGGCCGGTACGGTGATCGGGGCGATTGGTGTGTCGGGGCCGGTATCGCGGCTCGGAGGCGAGCGCCATGAACGTCTCGTCACGCAGGTCATGGATGCCAGCCAGACGCTGTCGACGACCTCCGGCACCGTGCCGCCGCACGCGCTTTTGCTGAGCGTGACGAATCACTGGAGCGACGCCGCGCCGGGCGGGGACGTACCGGTTTGCGACGAACTCAGCGACGCCACGGCGTGACGCCGGTCGGCCCCCAGTTCAACCAAATGGAACGGTTGTTGGCCGCGCGAACGGCGTTCTAAGATCGGTTCAGTCGCATGAAATTCGCGGACCCCGATGCGGGGACGCTCTTTCTTCATAGGGAGAATCGTGATGTTTCTGAACTGGAGTGAACTGCTCGGCACGCTCAAGCGATCGTCCAATCTGCTCGGCAATTCGAACCCGAAAATGTTGGAGGCGTATCGCAATCTGGCCGCCGCGCAAGGCTCGAACGGTGCACTCGATGCCAAGACACGTGAGCTGATCGCCATTGCGGTGGCAGTGACGACACGTTGCGACGGTTGCATCAGCTCACATACGGCTGCGGCCGTGCAGGCAGGCGCGACCGAAGCGGAAGTGGCCGACGCACTCGGAACGGCGATTGCGCTGAACGCCGGTGCGGCGTACGTGTATTCGCTGCACGCGATGGAAGCGATGCAGAGCCTGAAATAGGTTTCGCCAACCTGGGCCGGAACGGAGCTGCAGGATGAACCTTCCGTTTGCAGCCGGCGCGGTCCGCATCATCGCAATCTGAGGAGATGGACGTGGAGCGTGCTGGTCGAGGGCAGGATATCGAAGTCACGCGGCTGCTGGCCGCGCACGCCGCGACGTTGCGCTGGGAGGATATTCCGGCCGAAGTCGTGCACGATGCGAAGCGCGCGCTCGTCGATTTCGAGGGCGTTGCGCTGGCCGGCAGCAGCGAGCCGCTCAGCGCGGGGCTGCATCGCGTGTACGCGAGCCGCATGGGCGCGGCCGAAGCGCGCGTGATCGGCACGCAGCGCCGCACCGATGCGATGACGGCCGCGTTCCTGAACGGCACGGCAGGCCACGCGCTCGATTTCGACGACACCCACGCGGACTTTTTCTATCACGGCACGGTGCCGGTCGCGCCCGCGGTCTGGGCGCTCGGCGAGATGATCGGCGCATCGGGGCGCGAGATGATCGTCGCCTTCGTGGCCGGGTGGGATGTGGGCGCGCGGCTCGCACGCGCGCTCAATCCGTCGGTCTATCGCAAAGGCTGGCAGAACACGCCGACCAGCGGCACGTTTGCGGCCACCGCTGCCGCCGGCCGGCTGCTCGGGCTCGACGTCGACGCCATGCGGCACGCGCTTGGCATGGCTGCATCGCAGGCGAGCGGCTCGCGGCAGAATCACGGTTCGATGGGCAAACCGTTTCAGGTGGGCAAGGCGTCCATGAACGGCGTGCTGGCCGCGCTCGCCGCGCGCGAAGGCATCACCAGTTCCCCTATCGCGATCGAGGCGCCGCTCGGTTTCGCCGCACTCACCACGCCCGAGTTCGATCTGGCCAGGGCAGTGGACGGACTCGGTGCGAGCTTCGAGTTGCGGCGCAATATGTTCAAGCCGTATGCGTGCTGTTTGCCGCATCACACGGTTATCGACGCAATGTTCGCCTTGCGGCGCGAGCATGGTTTGACGTCGGCCACGCTGGAAAAAGCGCTCTGCCGCATTCCGGCCATTTCGCTCGACAGCAGCAATATTGCCGAGCCCGCCACGGGCCTCGAAGGCAAGTTCAGTTTCCAGCATTCCGCCGCCGTGGCGTTGGTGGATGACGCGGCGGGCCTCGCGCAATACACCGACGAGCGCGTGCGCGATGCGTCGCTCGCGGCCGTGCGGCGCAAATTTCAACTCGTCGCCGAACCGTCGCTCGGCGCTGGCCATTGTGTAATCGAGGCACAGCGCACAGACGGTGAGACTGTCGAGGTCAGAATCGATCACGCGCGGGGCCACCTGGCCAATCCGCTCAGCGACGAGGCAATCGACCAGAAATTCCGCGCGAACACCGCCGGCATCCGGGACGACGTATGGCAGACGCGCGCACTCGAGGCGCTCTGGACGCTCGATCGCGCCGCGGACGTCGCGCGAATTGCGGCATTGCTTTAACAGGCCGCATTGATTCGCGTCCGGCGCGCGACGCGTGGCACGCAAATGGGCCCCGCGGCTCGTACCGCGCGGCACCACAAGAACCAGGAGGGACATGCAATGCAGAGTGCAACAGGACACCCGGCCGGTCAGCCGTTCTTCAGTGGCTACCGGCGCGACTACTACGGCGGCGCACTGATGTGCCTGATCGGCGCGGGCGCCGTCACGCAAGGCATCACGTACAACTTCGGCAGTCTGACTCACATGGGGCCGGGGTTTTTCCCGACCTGTCTCGGCGCGATTCTCATCGCGCTCGGATTTGCGATCGTCTGCACCGCGAAGCGGCCCGCCACCCGTCCGCCAATCGGCGAGGAGGCCGGCCGGGAAGCCGTGCGACCCGAATGGCGCGGCTGGTTCTGCATCCTCGCCAGCATCGTTGCGTTCGTCGTGCTCGGCAAATGGGGCGGCCTGTTGCCGGCGTCCTTTGCAGTGACCTTCATTTCGGCATTCGGGGACCGCGACAACACGTGGAAGAGCGCGCTTGCGCTGGCCGTGGTCATTACGGTGCTCGCCGTCGTCATCTTCTGGTGGCTGCTGCAGTTGCAGTTTCCGCTCTTCACCTGGGGCTGAACATGATTGGACATTCTCTGGCTGATCTGTGGCAAGGCTTCGGCGTTGCCCTCGAATGGCACAACCTGTTGTGGTCGTTTTTCGGCGTGCTGGTCGGCAACCTGATCGGCGTGTTGCCGGGCATGGGACCGCTGTCGGCGATCTCGATCCTGTTGCCGCTCACGTACACCATGCATCCGGTACCGGCCATCCTGATGCTCGCGGGTATCTTCTACGGCTCGCAGTATGGCGGCGCGATCGGCGCGATTCTGCTGAACCTGCCGTGTCACCCGCCGCACGCAGTAACCTGTCTCGACGGCTATCCCATGACGCGGGCGGGCAAGGGCGGCACGGCGCTCGGCATTACCATGATCGCGTCGTTCTTCGCGGCGTCGGTCGGCATTATCGTGATGATCTTCGCCTCGCCGCTGCTGGTAAGCATCGCCTTCAAGTTCGGTCCCGCGGAGCTGTTCTCGATCATGCTGCTCGGCCTGCTGGCAGGCGGCACGATGTCGAGCGGTTCGCCGCTCAAAGGCGTGTCGATGACTGTCGTGGGTTTGCTGATCGGCGTGGTCGGCACCGATGTGAATACCGGTGTGATGCGCTTTAACTTCGGCTTCACCGAACTGGCCGATGGCGTGCAACTCGTGGCGCTCGCGCTGGGGCTTTTCGGCGTGACCGAATTCCTGCGTAACGTCAACCGGATGCACACCGTAGGCAGCGGCGTGAAACTGCGATTGCGCGACATGCGCCCGAGCTTGAAGGAGCTGCGCCAGGCGTTCTTGCCGATCCTGCGCGGCACGGCAGTTGGCACGGCATTCGGCGCGATGCCCGGTACCGGACCGACCATCACCACGTTCATTGCGTATGCGCTGGAAAAGAAAATCTCGCGCACACCGGAGCGCTTCGGCAACGGTGCGCTCGAAGGTGTGGCTGCGCCGGAAGCTTCCTCGCACTCCAAGACCCAGGTGGACTTCATCCCGACCATGAGTCTCGGCATTCCGGGCGATCCGGTCATGGCGCTGATTCTCGGCGCACTGCTGATCCAGGGCATCCAGCCCGGACCGCAACTCATCAGCGAACACGCCGACATTTTCTGGGGGCTGATTGCGAGCTTCTGGGTCGGCAACGTGCTGCTCGTGCTGCTCAACGTTCCACTGATCCAGATCTGGGTGAAGGTGTTGCAGGTGCCGTACCGGTACCTGTTTCCCGCTGCGCTGTTTTTCATCGCGGTCGGCGTGTACAGCACCAATAACAGCCTGTTCGAAGTCGGCGAAGTGCTGGTGTTCGGCCTGATGGGTGCAGTGTTCCTCGCGTTCGGTTTCTCGGTCGCGCCGATTCTGCTCGGCTACGTGCTCGGTCCGATGGTGGAGGAGAATTTCCGGCGCGCGCTGCTGCTCTCGCACGGCAACCTCGGCATCTTCGTGGAGCAACCGATCAGCGCCGGTTTCATGGCGGTCTGCGCGCTCCTGATCCTGCTGCAGTTCTATTTCGCGATCCGCGGCGCCGTGAGAAAACGCAAAGGCCTCGCGGCAAGCACTCTGCCTCAGATGCCAACCATGAAAGACGCGCAGCACGATACGAAACCGCCGTCGCTGGCCAAACAACGCTAGGCCGGCACGTCGAACTCATGAAGACATACGCATCGAAGCGGAAAGCCGTCCGGCGCTGCGGGGTGGCATCGATTGCAGCGGTCACGCTCGGTGGCATGGTGGGATGCGCGAACGCGCAGAGCAGCGATCCGGCAGCTCACTATCCGGACCATCCCATCCGTCTGGTAGTCGGCTACACGCCGGGTGGCGGCGCGGACATCATGGCGCGACTGTTGCAAAAACAACTGACCACCACCTTGAAACAGTCGGTGATCGTCGAAAACCGGCCGGGGGCCGGACAGAACATCGCCGATGCCTACGTGGCGAAAGCGTCGCCGGACGGCTACACGCTGTTGGTCAGTTCATCCGCGCTCGCCGTGAACCCGAGTCTGTTTCCCAAACTGAGCCAGAATCCGCTGACGGCCTATGCGCCGGTCGCCCTGTTCGCGCAAAGTCCGAATCTGCTGGTGGTCAATCCGAAGCTGCCGGTCAATTCGGTAGCCGAACTGATTGCCTATGAAAAGAAGAAGCCCGACGGCGGCAACTTTTCGTCCTCGGGTAGCGGCAGCACGCAACATCTGTCGGGCGAGATATTCAAACTGAAGACGGGCATCAAGGCGACGCATGTGCCTTATAAAGGCAGCGCACCTTCGGTGGCGGCAGTGATGAGCGGCGACGTCGACTTCAGCTTCGTCAATATTCCGAGTGCCAAGCCGCTCGTGCTCGCGCATCAGCTGAAGGCACTCGCTGTGACGAGCGCGCAGCGCTCACCCCTGTTGCCCGACGTGCCGACCATGACGCAAGCCGGGCTTGACGGCATGAACATCGCGGCGTGGTACGGCTTGCTCGCGCCCGCCGGCACGCCCGCGCCGGTCATCGCGAAACTGAACGCGGCGGTCAATCAGGCAGTCGGCAGCGAACCGCTGAAGTCGCAGTTCGTCAACCTCGGTTCCGATCCGACGGTGCAATCGTCGGCTTACTTCAGTCAATACCTCGCCGACGACACGCACCGCTGGGCCGATGCCGTCAAGGCGGCGGCCATCCATCCGCAGTGACCGGATGGACGGCGTTCAAGGAGGCTTCATGTCTGTTTTCACCTCGAAAGTGGTGCGCAACCTGTTCGGCACCGACGCGATGCGAACCATCTTTTCCGACGACACGCGCGTGGCGAACTACCTGAAAATCGAAGTCGCGCTGGCCAAGGTCGAGGCCGGGCTCGGCGTGATTCCGCAGGACGCCTGGCGCGATATCGAGCAGAAGTCGCATAGCTTCGAAATCGACTGGGAACGCTTTCGCATCGACGTGGAAGCGGTCGGCTACCCGGTGATGCCTTTCGTCACCCAACTCGCCGAACATTGCGGGGAGTCCGGTGAATACCTGCACTGGGGTTCCACCACGCGCGATATCACCGACACCTCGTTCGTGCTGCAATTGCGCGAAGCGCTCGGCGTGCTCGCCGCCGATCTCGACAAGGTGCGTCGCAAGCTGCGCGAGATGACGGCGCGACATCGTTCGACGCTGATGATCGCGCGCACGCATGGCAAGCATGCGCTGCCGTCCACCTTCGGGTTTCGTTGCGCGGTCTGGTATAGCGAAGTCGAGCGGCAATGCGAACGCCTCGCGGCATTGCGCGCCGAGCCGTTCGTGGGCCAGTTCGGCGGCGCGATCGGCACGCTGGCCGCGGTGGGGCCGCGCGGCCTGGAAGTGCAGTCTGCGTTAATGGCGGAACTGGGACTCGGCACGGCAGAGATCGCGTGGTTTGCCTCGCGCGACCGCGTCTCCGAGGTGGTGTTCAGAATCGCCTCGATTGCGCAATCGATGGCGAGCATCGCCAAATCGCTGGTCATCATGACGCGCGACGAACTCGCCGAAGCCTCCGAAGGCGGCGGCGAGCAGCGTGGCACCAGCTCGGCGATGCCGCACAAGCACAACACGGTCGTGCCGGAACTGGTGATCGTGCACGGCAAGATGGCGACACAGCAGGTGGCGATCGTGATGGAGTCGATGGTGCAGGACTTCGAGCGCGACTGGCAGGGGCATTTCGAGACCATCGCCGTGCCTCAGACTTTCCAGCACGCGCATGCCGCCGTCACGCAGATGCACACCGTGCTGTCCGGCCTGATTCTGCACGAAGACCGCATGCGCGCGAACCTCGATGTAACACGCGGACAGGTGATGGCCGAGAGCGTGATGATGGCGCTCGCGCCGAAGCTCGGCCGCAAGAACGCGCACCATGCGATTTCGCGGCTGTGCAACCAGGCGCTGGCGGAAGACCGGCCGCTCGGCGAAGTGCTGCGCGCCGATCCGCAGGTCGCGCAATATCTGGGAGAGCACGAACTCGCCGATGCGCTCGACCCGGCCGGCTATATCGGCCTTGCCACGCAAGTGGTCGATAACGTGCTGAAAGCACACGCGGATTGAGCGGCTAGAACACACAGGGTCTCCACCATGTCGACTGTCGTGCCAGAGCGCGCCGTGCAAACGCTGATGAATCCCGCCTCCGTGGCCGTGATTGGAGCGTCCGAGGATCAGCACAAGTACGGTGGGCGTCTGCTGAAGATGCTGCTGTCGCATGGCTATCGCGGGCACATCATGGCAATCAATCCGGTACGCGAAACGCTGCTCGGGGTAAGCGCGTATCCGCATATCGACGTCACGCCCGTCGTGCCGGACGTCGCGGTGATGGCGATTCCGCAGCCGAAGGTGCGCGAGGCGATCGAAGCCTGTGCGGCGCGCGGCGTGACCGCGGCGATCGTCATTACCGCGCGCTTTTCCGATGGCGGAGCGGAGGGCGCCGTGCTCGAACGCGACATCGTCTCGATAGCGCGAAGCGCGAACATGCGGCTGGTGGGGCCGAACTGTCTGGGGATCATCAGTCCAGCGCACCGCGTGGTGCTGTGTCCGTCGACAGCGCTCGTGGCCGAGGGTCTGCCGGTGGGCCGTGTCGGCTTCGTCAGTCAGAGCGGCGCGTTAATGGGTACCATCTTCGACAAGGCCAAGGAGATCGGCCTGGCCTTTTCCCACGCGATTTCGGTGGGAAACCAGGCCGATCTGGAACTGTGCGATTTCGTCGAATATCTGATCGGCGATCCCGCCACCGCGGTCATCTGCACCTACATCGAAGGGTTGAAGGACCCACGCCGTTTCGCCGAGCTCGCGGCGCGCGCCCGTGAGGCAGGCAAGCCGTGGCTCGCGGTCAGTTCGGGCCGCACGCAGGCGGGCGCGCAGGCCGCGTTCTCGCACACGGCGAGCGTGGCGGGTGACCGCGCGGTGTTCGAAGCCGTGTGCCGCGAGGAACACGTGACCCTGCTCGACAGCCCGCTCACGATGATCGCGCTTGCCACCAGTCTCGCCGACCATCCTGCTACCCAGGTGAGCCGCATCGCGGTGTTTTCGCCCTCTGGCGGCGAGGCGGCCATCGCGGCCGACGAAATCGAATCGGCCGGTCTGCGCATGGCCGTTTTCTCGGACGCGACGCGCACGAAACTCGCCGACTACTACCCGCCTTCGCAAGCGGCGAATCCGGTGGACACCGGTGGCCGCACGGTCGGCGACGGTCCCGACGTGGTCGGCGAATCGGCGCGCATCGTGGCCGACGATCCGGATACCGACGCGCTCCTGTTTGCCATCACGACCACGCCGACACTGCACCGTGTCGCCAGTGACGTGGCCGACGCGTTGCGGCGCGATCCGGCCTCGCCAACACCGCGCAAGCCGATCCTGTACGTCTTCGAAACCGGGCGTCTCGCCGACACGGCGCGGCGCGGTCTGCTCGAACGTGGCCGGTATTTTCTGAACAACCTGCGCGAAGCGGTCGATGTGCTCGCCGCCTGGCATTCTCGCGGGTCCTATCTGCCGCCGGGGCGCCCGGTGCGGCCCGCAGACTGTCCGCTAACGGCAGCCGGCTGCGCCGCGCATCTTCCCGGCAAAGGCACCTATGGCGAAGGCGCCACGCGCGAGTGGCTGGGACGCTACGGCGTGCGGACCAACGAGGAGCGCCTCGCGCGCGACGAGGACGAGGCCGTCGCCATCGCCGGTGAACTCGGCTATCCGGTCGTGCTGAAAGTGGCATCGGCGGGTATCGTGCACAAATCAGATGTCGGCGGCGTCAAGGTGGATCTGTATAGCGACGCGATGGTGCGCGATGCGTATCGGCGCATCGTGACCAACGTGCGCGAGCATGCGCCCGCTGCGGTGATCGACGGCTTGTCGGTACAGACCCAGTTCAAGGGGCGGCTCGAGATGATCGTCGGGGCGCGCTGCGATGCGGCGTTCGGACCAATCGTCGTGTTCGGCGCGGGCGGCGTGCTGGTCGATATTCTGGCGGCGCGCGCCATTGCCCGTGCGCCCGCCGATCCAGACCATGTGATTGCGTTGCTGCGCCGGTTGCCACTGTGGCCGTTGTTCGAAGGCTATCGCGGCGTGCGGCTCGATCTGGCAGGTGTGGTCGATACGGTCGTGCGTGTGAGCTGGCTTGCCGCCGATCTCGCCGCGCGGCAACCGGCGGGACTCGATTTCGAACTGGACGTCAATCCGCTGATGGTGGCGGATGATACCTGCTGCGCGGTCGACGCGCGCTTGCGCGTGGCGGCGCGTTCAGACTGATTCAATTCACTGAACGCGCGCCGTGCCGATCCGTCGCGCCTGTTTGTGACGCTTACGCCGCGCGTTTGCGCGCGTCTCTCCGGGCCGATTCGCCTCGGCTATTCGATCGATGCGCCCGATTCCTTCACGGCTGTCTGCCAGCGCTTCACTTCGCCACGCAGATGCGCTTCCGCGGCGTCCGCGGCGCCGCCAACCATATCGATCCCCTGTTTGGCGAACAGCTGCTGGAATTTCGGCTGCTGGATGATTTCGTTCACCGCCTTGTTCAGCTTCTCGATGATTGGCTTCGGCACCCGCGACGGCGCGAGCAGCGAGAACCACGCGCTCGCCTGATAGCCCTTCATGCCGGCCTCCTGCATGGTCGGCACATTCGGCAGCAGGCTGGAGCGTTTCGTCTCGGTTTGCGCGAGCGGCACCAGCGTGCCGGCAGTGATGCCGGGCAGGCAGGTCAGGAAAGTGTCGATTACCATGTCCACCTGGCCCGACATCGCTGCCGTGACGGCGGGTGCCGAGCCCTGATACGGCACGTGCGTGAGCTTGATGTCTGCGTCGTTCGCGAACATCACGGTGGCCAGATGCGGTGAGCCGCCGATACCCGACGAGCCATAGGTCAGTTTGCCCGGATTCTTTTTTGCCGAGTCGATCAACTGCGCGAGCGTGCTGATATTGCGCGACTTGCTGACCACCAGCACTTCCGGCGACGAAGCCACGTCCACCACGGCGACGAGATCCTTCAGCGTGTCGTAGGGAAGATGCTTCATCAGGCTTGCATTGATCGCGAGCGGCGCGGTTGCCCAGAGCAGCGTGTAGCCGTCCGGCTCGGCGTGCGCGACATATTGCGAACCGATCACCGTGCCAGCACCCGGCTTGTTCTCGATAATGGCATTCTGGCCGAGCTTCCTGGTCAGTTCGGCGGCCAGCGCCCGGGCCAGATTGTCGGATGCGCCGCCGGGCACGAACGGCACGATCATGCGGATAGGGCGGCTGGGGTAATCGGAGTCGGCGTGACCTATGGCCGGCCATAAAGGAAGAGACAGCACGGCTACCGCGAGTGCCCGCCTGAGCCAGAATCTGTTCACAAGTGTCTCCTTGATGTTTTTGATCCGCCCGTGGCGTGCCGCGTCACGCGGGCCGTCATGGCCACAAGGCGGATGCGGGTCGTCCCGGCTGCCAGGGCCGTTTGCTTACAGTACGCCTATCCGTGAAAAACCACAGACGTTCTGTATTCCGGAACACATGGCGATTTATCGCAACGAGCCGATACTCGATAGGCCGGGAAATGGGAGACGGACCCGGTTCGCGCGGCGAAGTGTGACGCTCGCACGTCGCCCGCCTCTGAAACGCACCTGCAACGCCACGGCACGACGGGTGCGAAGCCAAGGAGACACACCGGGTGGAAAGATCCTCTTTAGCCGGCAGAGGGCAGATCGCACAGCTGCTGCGTCCTGCCTCCATTGCGATCGTCGGTGCGTCGGAAGATCAGTCGAAGTTCGGCGGCCGGCTGCTGCGCATGGTGCTGCGTCACCGCTTTGCCGGCACGATCTATCCGATCAACGCAAAACGCGACACGCTGTTCGAAATCAAGGCCTATCCGGATTTCTCCGCTTTACCGGCCGTGCCCGACATGGTCGTGCTCGCCGTGCCGCAGCCGGCAGTCAAGCCCGCCATCGAGGCTGCCGCGAAAATGGGTATCTGCTGCGGCCTCATCATCACGTCAGGCTTTTCGGACGCGGGCGACGCGGGCCGCGAAGCCGAGAACGAGATCGTCGGCATTGCGCGCGAGCACGGCATGCGTCTGATCGGGCCGAATTGCCTGGGTCTGATCAGCGCGGCCAATCGCCTTGCCGCGTGTTCGTCGCCAGTACTGGAGATTCCTGAACTTCCGCAACAGCCGATTGGTCTGGTCAGCCAGAGCGGCGCGCTGATGACGACGTTCTTCGACCGTGCATGGTCGCACGGCATCGGTTTCAGTCACGGCATATCGGTGGGCAATCAGGCAGACCTGGAGCTCGCCGACTTTGTCGAGTTTCTCGCCGACGATCCGGACACGCAAGTGATCTGTACGTATATCGAAGGGGTGAAAAACACCCAGCGTTTCATCGCTGCCGCGCAATGCGCGCGTGCCGCCGGCAAGCCCTGGCTCGCGGTGAAATCGGGCCGTACGGAAGCGGGCAGCCGCGCGGCCTTTTCGCACACGGCGAGCATCGCGGGCGATCATGCAGTGTTCGCGGCGGCGTGCGCGGAACAGGGCATCGTCCTGATGAACGACATCGGCGCGATGATGACATTGGCTGCTTCGATGGTGCGCTATCCGGGACGCAAGGTGGAGCGACTCGCCGTTTATACGCCGTCCGGCGGCGGCGGCGCACTCGCTTGCGACGCGCTGTACGAGCGCGGCGTGCCGCTCGCCACTTTCAGCGACGCGACACGCGCCCGCCTCGACGTCCACTACACGCACGCACAGACCGGCAACCCGATCGACTTCGGCGCACGCATCTCGCCGGATGCCGGCGAGGCCGCGCGAGCGACAGTGGCGGCGCTGCAGGACGATGCGCAGACCGACGGCCTGTTCGTGCCGGTGACGATGGCGCCGTTCCCGTGGCTGCGCGAGATCGTGCTGGCACAGCCATCGCCGTTCGCCGATGCGTCGGGCGCACGGGGTTCGGCCGGCAAGCCGGTGTTGTTCGCCGTCGAGGCGGGCGCGACCAGCGAGCCGTTGCGCGGGTTGTTGCGCGAGCACGGTGTGCCGTACACCAACACAATGGACGAAGCCGTCGCGGTGTGGGCGGCCTGGCGACGCTTCGGTCAACAGCGCTCGTTCGAAACGCCGGTGCGGCCGGCGGGTTTGCCCGCGGCATCCGCGGCACCCGCTTCAGGCATCTACGACGAAGAGCGCAGCAAGGCGCTCTTTCAGCAGTACGGTGTGCCGGTCAACGCGGGCAGCGTCGCCCTGGATGCAGACGAGGCCGTGCGGTGCGCCACCCGGACCGGCTTTCCCGTCGTGATGAAGATCGTCTCGCCGGACATAGTGCACAAGAGCGATGTGGGCGGTGTTGCGGTCGGCGTCGCCGACGAGCCCGCCGTGCGCGACACGTACGCGCGGCTCCTCGCCAATGCGCGGCGCGCGGTGCCCGAAGCGCGTATCGAAGGCATTTCGGTGCAGGCGCAGGTGAAGGGCGAACTGGAACTGATCATCGGCGCGCGCCGTGATGCGCAGTTCGGCCCGATCATCGTGTTCGGCGCGGGCGGCGTGCTGGTGGAACTGCTCGCGCAACGTGCCATCGCGTCGGCGCCGGCCGGCGCGGACCGGGTCCTCGCGTTGCTCGAAACGTTGCCCATCTGGAAGATCCTCGACGGCTATCGGGGCGGCCGGCTGGCGGTCGATCAGGTGGTCGACGCAATCGTACGCGTGAGCTGGCTTGCCGCCGATCTCGGTGAGCGCGATTTCGAGCTCGATATCAATCCGCTGATCGTCGGCAAGACTGCCTGCTGGGCTGTCGACGGCCGGCTGCGGATTGCGTGAGCGCACGCCGCCGCAAATCTTTCTCTCAAGGAGCGCTTTCATGAGCCAGCCTGACAATCTGCTGATCGAACATTTCGACGACGGCGTTTCGCTGATCACCATCAACCGCGAAGCGCGGCGCAATGCGATTTCCGCCAGCACGGCGATTGAACTGCAGGAGACCTTCGCCGAGTTCGATCGCTCCACTCAACGTGTCGCGGTACTCACGGGAGCCGGCACGGCCGCTTTCACTGCGGGCGCCGACGTGAGCGACATGCCCGAACTGTGGCGTTGCGTGCCCTCGGTCGGCATCACGACGGAGAAGCCGGTGATCTGCGCGGTATCTGGCTGGTGCGTCGGCGGCGGCCTCGTGATGGCGATGATGGCCGATCTGCTGGTCGCGACCGAGGACGCGAAATTCTATTATCCCGAAGCGCGACTCGGCACCACGCAGGGCATGATTGCCGGGCTCGCCGCGCGGATTCCGCACAAGGTGGCGATGGAGATGATGTTGCTCGCCCGCCCGGTGGGCGCCGAGCGTGCGTATCAGGCGGGTTTCGTCAACCAGGTGGTGCCGAACGGTCAGCACGTGGAAGCGGCGCTTGCGATGGCGCGCGAACTCGCGGGCCTGGCGCCGCTCGTGCTGGCGACGCTCAAACGCTTCGTCAATGAAGGCGTACTCTCGCACGGCCCGACGGAGCATTTCGGCAACACGCGCCGGGCGATGGAAGTGGTCGCCCAGAGCGAGGACAGGAAGGAAGGTCTGCTTGCGCAGCGCGAGAAGCGCGCGCCAAAATTCATCGGGCGATGAACTCCTGAACGATTGAGCGGACGGGCGGCGAATGCGCCGCCCATCTTTTCCGTTCTGTTTCGCCTGGCTACGCCGCGCCTCGGCCTCGCGCGACGAGGGTGCAAGGCGCGATCATGGCCTCAGGCACTGCGCCGCTGCGAAAGCTTCTGCCCAAGCAACGTGCCCGCCACCTGCGTGCGCAGGATCTGCGCGGTGCCGCCTGAAATCGTAAACATGCGCGCATCGCGGACCATCCGTTCGAGTGGCAGATCGCGTCCGTAACCCACCGCGCCGTGAATCTGCAACGCGTCGTTGGTGACCTTGATGGCGGCTTCGCCGGCGGCGATTTTGGCTTGCGCGGCGGCAAACATCGACGGGAATTCGCTGCCCGACGCGGCCGCCTTCCACACCATCAGGCGCGCGGCTTCCAGCTGGATCGACATGTCCGCGAGCATCCATTGAAGGCCCTGGAATTCGGCGATGGGACGGCCGAACTGTTCGCGCCGTTTCGCGTAGTCGAGCGCGAGGTCGAATGCACCTTGCGCAATGCCGAGCGCGACTGTGGCCGCGCCGACGCGCTGTGCGTTGTACGCGTTCATCAGCCCGGCAAAACCGGCTTCGGTGCGGCCCGGCGGCGTGACCTTCATGTCGTGCCGAACGCGCATGTCGTCGAATTCGATCCGCGCTTCCGGAACGCCCCGAATGCCCATAGCCGGAATGCGCTGGATCGTCATGCCCGGCACATCCGGCCCCACGACGATAAAGCCGGCGATACCGGTGTCCTTGCCGTCCTCGATCGCGCGCGCGAACACGAAGTGCAGCTTCGATACGCCGCCGCCCGTGATCCAGTGCTTGCAGCCGCTCAAATGCCAGGTGTCGCCGCGCCGCTCGGCGCGCGTCTGCATATCGCTGGCGGCGCTGCCGGCCTGCGGTTCGGTGATGCAGATGGCGGGCTTGTCGCCGGCCAGCACGAGGCGCGCGGCGAGCTGCTTCTGCGCGTCCGAGCCGTATTTCATGATCGCGCCGATCGCGCCCATATTCGATTCGACCATGATGCGGCCCGATGCCGCGCAAACCTTGGACAGTTCCTCGATGACCAGCACCGTGTCGAAATAGCTCGCGCCCTTGCCGCCGTACTCAGGCGGCAGCGTCATGCCCATCAGACGCTGCTCGCGCAGCGCCTCGACGGTATGCCACGGATACTGCTCGCTGCGGTCGGTCTGCGCCGCGTGCGGGGCGATCGCTTCTAGCGCCAATCGACGGGCGCTTTGCTGCAATTGGCGTTGCGCATCAGTCAGTTCGAACATGGGTGTCGGTCTCCGGGTCGTTCAGTGAGCTCTGCCGTATGTGGCGAGCTGGTCCAATATTTCGCTCGTATGTTCGCCCAGGCGTGGTGGAGTGCGTGCATAGCGCACCGGCGTCGCGCTCAGCTTGAGCGGATTGCCGAGCAGCACCGGGCCGCCCGCTTCATAGCGCGCGTCTTCCATGCGCACCGCCATCTCGCGATGGACGACTTGCGGATCGGCGAAAACCTGCGGCAGCGTGTTGATCGGCGCGCACGGAATCTGCAACGCTTCGAGCGAGGCGAGCCACCACGCCGCGTCACGTTCGCGCGTGATCGCCCGCATCAGCGGAATCAGCGCGGCGCGATGCGACACGCGCGATGCATTGGTGATAAAGCGGGCGTCGTCGGCCAACGGCTGCATGCCGGGCAGGGTGCACAGGCGGCGGAATTGCGCGTCGTTACCCACGGCGATCACGAAGTAGCCGTCGCTTGCCGGAAAGGCTTCGTAGGGAACGATGTTCGGATGCGCATTGCCGAGTCGCGCGGGCGGCGTACCGCTCGTCAGATAGTGCGTCGCGGCGTTCGCGAGCGACGCCACCTGGCAATCGAGCAGCGCCACGTCGACATGCTGGCCGACGCCATGACGATCGCGATGGCGCAATGCGGCCAGAATGCCGACCGTCGCATACATGCCCGTCATCAGGTCAGTGATGCCGACCGCCACTTTCTGCGGCGCGCCGTCCGGCTCGCCCGTCAGGCTCATGATGCCGCCCATCGCCTGTGCCATGAAATCGTAGCCCGGACGCGCGGCGTACGGACCGTCCTGCCCGAAGCCCGTGATCGAGCAATACACGAGGCGCGGATAACGCGCATGCAATTGCGGCCAGTCGAGGCCATAGCGGCTCAGATCGCCGACCTTGAAATTTTCGATCAGCACATCGCTGTGCGCGAGCAGCGCATGGATCGACGCCTGTCCTTCGGGCGTGGCGATATCCAGCGCGACCGAGCGCTTATTGCGGTTCGCGCACAGGTAATACGCGCTTTCGTCGAACGGTGTGCCGTCGGCCGCGCGGGCGAACGGCGGTCCCCACTTGCGGGTGTCGTCGCCCGCGCCGGGTTTCTCGACCTTGATGACGTCCGCACCCAGATCGCCGAGCAGTTGCGTGCAACTCGGCCCGGCAAGGATGCGCGAAAGATCGAGAACACGAACGCCGTCGAGGCTGCCGGCGGGCAAAGCGGGACTGTTCATCGCGGATTTCTCGCAGCAGGTGATCCGGCGTGCGGATCTGTCGACAGGATGAGAACAGGATTCAGTCTGGGGCGCCGGTGAGATCAAGTAAATCGAAATTTGTTCAAGCTGAGAATCGGATTTACCTATACTCGACAATCCTCTTCCTCCGCGTTTTCCATCATGCTGATCCGTTCGTTGCGCGCGTTTCTTGCCTTTCACGACAGCGGGACGCTCGTCGCGGCCGCCGCTCGGGTGCATTTGTCGCAGGCCGCGGTCAGCGTGCAGATGAAGATGCTGGAGGAAGAACTCGGCGTGACGTTGTTCGAACGAACGCGGCGTTCCTTGCGTCTGACTGCAGCGGGCGAACAGCTCGTGCCGCTCGCCATTCAGTTGCTCGCACAATACGAGCGTATGCGCGGGCTTGGCAGCACGCGTTCGGTGGCCGGTATGCTATCGCTCGGTATCATCACCACGCAACTCACCGGACGCTTCTCGGAACTGCTGGTGCGGCTGAAAGACAGTCATCCGCAACTCGACGTGCGCGTCACCACCGGCATTTCGGGCGACCTCGTCGACAAGGTCGCGCGCGGCGAACTGGATGCGGCGGTGGTGACCCGGCCGCTCGCACCAATCGATGCCTCGCTCATCGCGCATCCGCTGTTCAGCGAACCGTTCGGCCTGATTGCACCGATCGAGCGCAGCGGTACACCGTTGCGCGAACTGCTCGCCACTACACCGTTCCTCCAGTTCGACCGCGAAGCGTGGACCGGTGCAATGGTCGAAGCCTATTTGCGCCGCAAACGCCTGACGTTCACGCCGATCATCGAACTGAATTCGCTCGAGGCGATTGCCGCGATGGTCGCGCGCGGCCTCGGGGTTTCCATCGTACCGATCGTGCAGGGCGCAGCATGGCATCGGTTCGCGTCGCTGCGCATCACGCGGCTGGCCGGCTTCTCGCGTTCGGTCGTGCTGATCGAGCCGCGCGAACATGCGGCCGCGCCTCTCACCGCCACGCTGCGTACTTCCTTCGACGAAACCTGATTCGTTTTGCCAGGTCTCTCGATGCGCACGTGTGGGTAAACCATGTCTTTGCACAGACAACGCTCGTGTGCAAGAATTTTTCCGTGCATAATATTTGGGGTTGTAGTACCAAATTCTAGGACTCGTTTTTTTAGGACTCGTTTCAGGATTCTTCAGGATCGTTTCGGCACGAGACAACAAAAAACCGCCGGCTGTCGCGCCGGCAACGGAGACAGCACGATGACACCTCGACTTCTGCAACGCTTCTCCCGCCCGCTTCGTTACGGTCTGCTTGTGGCCGCGGCGGCGATTTCTTTGCCCTGGGCGATGGCCGCGCACGCGGAGTGGCCCGATCGCACCATCACGCTGGTGGTGCCGTTTCCGCCGGGCGGCAACACCGACGTTCTAGGCCGCATCGTGGCGGCGAAACTGACCACCACGCTGGGCGTGCATGTGATCGTCGAAAACCGTCCGGGTGCCGGCAGCATGCTCGGCACGCAATTCGTGGCGAAGGCCAAACCCGACGGCTACACGATTTTGATGGGCAGCATCGCCAACGTGCTCAACGATTATTTCTATCGCAAGCCCCTCTACGACATTCGTAAAGATCTGATTCCGGTTTCGCAGGTGGTCAACGTACCGAACTATTTCGCCGTGAATCCCGCGCTGAAAGTCACCACGCTCGCGCAACTCGTGAGCTACGCGAAACAGAATCCGGGCAAGGCGAGTTGCGCGACCTCGGGGGTGGGCACGAGTCCGTATCTGTCGTGCGAACTGTTCAAACGCATGGCCGGAGTGCAGATGACCACGATTCCCTATCAGGGTGGCATTCCGGCGATCCAGGACACGATCGGTGGGCGCGAGAGCGTGGCGGTCGTCAATGAGGCGTTGCCGTACATCCGCAATCATCAGTTGACTGGTGTTGCGGTGACGAGCGCGCAACGTTCGCCGCTTGCACCTGACATGCCCGCGGTCAGTGAAAGCGTGCCGGGTTACGACGTGACGTCCTGGTACGGCGTGTTCGTGCCGGCCGGTACGCCGCCCGACATCGTGAGCAAGCTCGGCGCGGAAATCGGCAAGGCCATGCAGTCGCCGGACGTGAAAAAGCAACTCGAACCGCTCGGCGCGATTCCCGTCGGCAGCAGTCCGCCGCAGTTCCAGCAGTTCGTCAACGCCGAGCTCGCGAAGTGGGGCAAGGTCGCCAAGGAACTGAACCTGCATCTCGACTGACAACGCGCTCGCGCGGCGAACCGCGCGGCCGGCGAGGGCGCCGGCTAGCAGCCGCGCGCCGGCGGCCGGCGCGCAATCATGCATTCTTCTGGAGGCGCAATGAAAGTCGTTTCGGTCGACACGCTCTGCTGCGACGCAGGCTGGCGCAACTATCACTTCGTGAAGCTCACCACCGACGAGGGCATCGTCGGCTGGAGCGAATTCGACGAAGGTTTCGGCTCGCCCGGTGTCACGGCCGTGATCGAGCAATTGGGCAAACGCCTCGTCGGCGCATCGGTGATGGAACACGAGCGGTTTTTTGCGGAAGCGTACTGTCTCACGCGCCCCGCCACGGGCGGCGTGGTGAGCGAGGGGATCGGTGCGATCGAAAACGCACTGCTCGACGCGAAAGCAAAAACGCTCAACGTGCCCTGTTATGAATTGCTGGGCGGCAAGCTGCGAGATCGCGTGCCGGTTTACTGGTCGCATTGCCCGACCTGGCGCATCAATCATCCAAAGTTCTTCGGGCCGCCCGTGACCGATCTGGATGGCGTGAAACGCACGGCCGAGGAAGCACGCGAGCGGCAGTTCCGCGCCATCAAGACCAACATCTTCATTCACGACGACGGTCCGCTGCATGCGTGGCGGCCCGGTTTTGCGGTGCCGTTCCAACCCGCGCTGAACGTGGACCGCAAGGTCCTGCGCAATCTGCGCGCGCATCTGGAAGCGTTGCGCGATGGCGCGGGTCCGGACGTCGAAATTCTGCTGGATCTGAACTTCAACGCGAAGCCGGAAGGCTATCTGAAGATCCTGCGCGAACTGGCCGACTTCGATCTGTTCTGGGTCGAGATCGACAGTTATTCGCCTCAAGGGCTCGCCTACGTGCGCAACCATAGTCCGCATCCGATCAGCTCGTGCGAAACGCTGTTCGGCATTCGCGAGTTCAAGCCGTTCTTCGACGCCAACGCGGTGGACGTTGCGATCGTCGATACGATCTGGAATGGCGTGTGGCAGTCGATGAAAATCGCCGCCTTTGCCGACGCGCACGACATCAACGTCGCGCCGCATAATTTCTACGGCCACCTGTGCACGATGATCAACGCGAACTTCGCGGCGGCGGTGCCGAATCTGCGCATCATGGAGACCGACATCGACCGGCTCGCGTGGGAAGACGAACTGTTCACGCATGCGCCGGAGTACCAGAACGGCGAGCTGATCATTCCGGACCGGCCGGGCTGGGGCACCGATCCGGTCGAGGAGGCGATCCTCGCACATCCGCCGAAGGTCATGGGTGGTCTGTTGCAATACAAGCGCTCATGACACGACGGAGTTGCCGATGAAAATTCTCATCCCGGACCTGATGACGGCCGACTCGCGCGAACGGATGGCGCGCGAGCACGATGTGATCTACGAACCTGCGCTGGTGACCGATTTGCCGGCGCTGCTGCGTGTGGCCCCCGGCGCGGACTGCCTGATCGTACGTAACCGGACCCAGGTGCGCGGCGAGTTGCTGGCTGCGCTCGTGCGTTGCCGTGTGGTGGGCCGGCTCGGCGTGGGGCTCGACAACATCGATCTGGAAGCCTGCGCGGCGCGCGGCATCGAGGTGATTCCGGCGATCGGCGCGAACGCGCTGGCCGTGGCGGAGTATGTGATGACGGCGGCGCTGTCGATGCTGCGTCCGTGGTTCGCCGCGAGCGCTGCGGTGCTCGACGGCGAGTGGCCGCGCGCGGCGCTGGTGCAGGGACACGAGATTGCCGGCAAGACGCTCGGCGTCGTCGGGTTCGGCTCGATCGGGCGGGAAACCGCGCGACTCGGCGCGGCGCTCGGCATGCGCGTGATCGCCTGCGGCAGCGGCACGCAGCTCGCAGGCGCCATGACGAACGGCGTGCGCATGACCAGTTTCGACGACGTGCTCACCACCAGCGATGTCATCAGTCTGCACATGCCGCTCACCGGCACGACGCGCAATCTGATCGACAGTCGCGCACTTGCCGCGATGAAACCCGGCGCGATCCTGATCAACGCGGCGCGCGGCGGTATCGTCGACGAAACGGCATTGGCCGATGCGTTGCGCAGCGGTCATCTGCGCGGCGCCGCACTCGACGTATTTACCGCCGAACCGCTCGGCGCCGGTTCGGCGCTGCGGGATGCACCCAATCTGCTGGTCTCGCCGCATATCGCGGGCGTGACCGACGAATCGGAAACGCGCGTGTGCGATCTCGTCGCGCGACGCGTGATGGAGGCCCTCGCGTCGCTGCGTCCTGTCTGAGAGTTCCGGTCGGTTCGGTTCGCATTCGCGAGTAACCGCGCGCGAATCTCCCATGCGATGGGTTATCGCGGACCGTACAAGGAGGGTTGACGCGACTGCGCCGCGCGAGCCGCAGGCATGGGCGCCGGGTATCCGTGCGAGCGCCCGCTGTCGAATCTATTTGCCGGTGAAATGCGGCGTGCGCTTCTGCATGAAGCTTTCCTGACCTTCACGATAGTCTTCGCTCGCGAACAGGCGATCGGTTTCGCGCAGCGCCTGCGACGCCAGTTCGACCGGCCCCTTCGGCATGGTTTCGTTGGCGAAGTGCTTGAGCATGCGTAGGACGAGTGGGGCGTGGTTGACCATCTTGAGGGCCAGCGCGCGTGCTTCGGCGACCTGCTGGCCGACCGGCACCAGACGGTTCACGAAACCCACGTCGTAGGCACGTTGCGCGCCGATCGGTTCGCCGAGCAGCATGAGTTCCATCGCGATCTTGTGCGGAATGCGTACCGCGAGCGAACCGACCAGGCCGCCCGCGAAGCCGACCTTCACTTCTGGATAGACGAACTTCGCGTTCTCGGCGGCGACGCACAGGTCGCACATTTGCACGAGGGTCAGCGCACCGCCGACACACCATCCCGCTACCGCGGCGATCACCGGCTTTTCAACCACGATATCGACACCGGGTGCGAATTTGCGATATTCCGGCGTGCCGGTCGCATCGCGGTCCCGGCCGGCGGAGAAGGCGGTATCGCCCGCGCCAGTGAGGATCGCCACGCGATCGTCGCTCGCATTGAAACGCCGCCACGCTTCGGCGAGCGCCACTTCGACATGATCGTCGATGGCGTTCATTCGATGCGGGCGGTTGATCGTGATCTGCGCAATGCGTTCGCGAGATTCGTACGTGACCGGTTCGTCCATGAGTGCAATGTCCTGTAAGTAGAAGAAAACGCCGCGCGCATCACGCGTGCGGCACCACCAATGCGCTCTTGAGCACCTTGCCGTTTGCCGCGACGGGCAGCGTCGCCATCACGACGATCTGCGCCGGACGCTTGTACGGCGAGAGCCGCTCCGACAACCATGCAAGCAGCGTTTCCGGTTTCACGCAGGCGTTCTGCGTGAGTTCGACGAAAGCGATGATTTCCTCGTTACCTTTGACGGGACGGCCGAGTACCGCGCAATGCAGCACGTCGGGATGCGTCGCCAGCGCCAGTTCGATTTCGAGCGGATACACGTTGAAGCCCGAGCGGATGATGATGTCGCGCGTGCGCCCAACGATGTAGATACGGCCGTCGGCGGATTGCCGGGCGAGATCCTGCGTATTGAACCAACCGTCGCCGGTCAGCACTTCCGACGTGCGCAGCGGATCGCGAAAGTAGCCGTTCATCACATGCGGGCCGCGAACCCATAGTTCTCCGATGTCACTGCCGGGCGGCGCGGCGATGCGTAGTTCGACGCCGGGGAGCGGACGGCCCACGGTGTCGTCGCTGTTGTCGTCTTCGAAACGGGTCCAGCAGGTCGAGGCCGCTTCGGTCAAACCGTACCCGTTGTGCAGCGGCGTGTCGAATAACCGTTGCGCGTCCTTCTTGATGGTCGGATCGATCGGAGCGCCGCCTGAGCCGATGAACCGTACGCCCTCGATACGCGTGATTCCGTTAGCCTGGCAGTGGTCGACGAGCCTCGCGAACATTGCTGGCGCGCCCTGCAGCATGCTCACGTGAAGACGGCCGATACATGCTACGCATTCTGCGGCTGAGAAGCGCGATACCAGATGCAGATGCGCGCCGGACGCGAGCGTGCCGAACAGCACCGAGGCGAGGCCCATCACATGCGTGATGGGCAGTACCCCGTAGACCGTGTCGCGCGGCGTGACGTGACGCAATACGCGCATCTGCTGGCCGATAAAACTCAGCGCGCGCGAAGACAACATCACGCCTTTAGGCTTGCCGGTTGTCCCGGTCGTGTAAATGATCGCGGCGGCCGACGCTTCGTCGGCGGGTTCGCCTCGCGCGGTGGCTTCGAGGCGGACAGCGACGCGGCCCGCTGGAGCATCGATCGCTTCGGTCGCGCCGAGCCGCTTTGCATGCGCAGCGGCATCGGGTGACCGGTCGAGCACGAACAGCATGGCGTGCGCTGCGCAGTGCGCGTGAACCGTATCGGTCTCCGCCGGCGCGCGGCGCGCGTTTTCGAGCACGACGGTGACGCCCGCGCGATGCGCGCCAAGGATCAGCGTAGCCAGCGCCACGCTGTTCTCGCCGACGAGCATCACACGGTCGCCGGCCTGTATGCCGAGCGTATGCAACCAGCCGGCCGTGGCTTCGATGCGCGAGCCGAGTTGCGCATAGTTGAGCGACGTGCCCGAATCGCTCAGCGCGAGTGCTTCGGGAATCAGCGCGGCCCAGCGCGCGACGATTTCATAGGCAGGCAGGTCGGCGAACGTCTCCGACGCGCCAGCGTGGACGGTTTTCATGGCGGCCTCGCTCATGAATCACGCGTTGACGGCGACGATCACACGACCGCGCACCTTGCCTGCCAGCAGATCGGATGCGAGCGCCGGGGCCTCGCCCAGCGACACTTCGCGTACCAGTGCCTCGAGCGCCGACTCAGGTAGTTCTTTGGCCAGTGCCTGCCATGCCTGCTGACGCACCGTGAACGGCGCCATTACGCTGTCGATGCCGCGCAGCGTGATACCGCGCAAAATGAACGGTGCCACATTGCCGGGAAAGTCCATGCCTTGCGCGAGACCGCATGCGGTGACGATGCCGCCATAGCGCGTGGCCGCGCAGGCATTGGCGAGCGTATGACTGCCGACGCTGTCCACCGTGGCGGCCCAGCGCTCTTTCGCAAGCGGCTTGCCGGGCGACGAAAGCTCGTTGCGATCGATCACGTCGGCGGCACCCAAGGCTTTCAGATGATCCGTTTCGGCGAGCCGGCCGGTTGAGGCCACCACGCGATAACCGCGTTTCGCCAGCAGCGCGATGGCCACGCCGCCCACGCCGCCGTTCGCACCCGTTACCAGAATGTCGCCTTGCCCGGGCGTCACGCCGTGGGCGGCGATCGCAAGCACACACAGCATGGCGGTATATCCTGCCGTGCCGATCGACATGGCATGACGTGCGCTCATGCCGTCAGGCAACGGCAGCAACCAGTCGGCCTTCACGCGTGCTTTCTGCGCGAGGCCGCCCCAGTGCGTTTCGCCGACGCCCCAGCCATTGAGCACCACGGCGTCGCCGGGTTGATACCGCGAGTCGCTGCTCGCCTCGACTATGCCGGCGAAATCGATGCCTGGCACCATCGGAAATTTGCGCACCACCGGCCCTTTACCGGTGATGGCGAGGCCGTCTTTGTAGTTGAGCGTCGAGTAGTCGACGCGTACCGTCACGTCACCTTCTGGCAACTGGCTGTCTTCGAGATCCGTCACGCTTGCAACGGTGCCACTGTCTTGCCGGTCCAGCAGGATAGCCTTGAACATCCGACGTTCTCCTGATCGGGAGGAAGGGGAAATAAAAAACAGAGTTTCTATAAACCTAAATTATAGGACGTAAAGACTAAATAATGAGTCTACCGGATGCTCGCACCACCCGCGAACAGGGTCAAGCGGCTTGAACCGAAACCCGGGGTTTTCCCGGGTGCGTTGCAAGGGATATTGGCTTCTTTCAAGCGAAAGGAAGCGCTTGAGTGTCATGTTGAATTGAACGCGCCACGCTGGGTGAAATGCTTGGGAATTGACTGATTCCGTAAAATCCTGGCGTCTTCGATGCTTCGTCGGCGTGCTGCGGTCAGCCGGTGCCAGCGAGGCGAACCATTTGCGCCAGTCAACCGGCCGGCGACGCGCCGCGCAGCACGCCGGTCTCGGCGAGTTCGCTCGCCAGGCCGGTCAACGCGCTCGCCAGCGGGTCCGCCGGAGGCGGCCGATGCAGCGCGACGAACTCCACGCCCTCCGGATTCGGCTCCGTTGCGATCACCTGCAGCCGGCCGGCCGCGACATCGGCCGCGTAGGCGTTCACAGGTAACAGGCTCGTGCCGAGGCCCGCGATCGTCAGGTCGGCGAGCACACGCACGGTGCTGCACGAGATCACGGGCCGGTACGCGACGTGTGCGTCACGAAACCAGCGTTCGATCACAGGATAGTGATGCGAAGCTGCCGATAACCCGAGGATCGGCCAGCGCAACAGATCGGCGGCTTGCAACGGTTCGCGCGGCAGCGGCGTGACCAGAGAGGGAGCGGCCATCCACGCGAACGCGTCATGGCCCAGGTGGACGTGCTCGAAGGCCGGCTCGTGCAACGGTCCGGTCACGATTGCCACTTCCATTTCGCCGTTGCGCACCCGTTCGATCAGCGTGTTGGTCAGTGCGACTTCGATCGCAATCGATACACGCGGATAGCGGGCGCGCATCGCACTTATCAACGCCGGCAACCAGGTCGCGGCGACCAGGCCGACGACACCCAGGCGCAGCGTGCCGACGAGTGCGTCGCTCGCGCCAATGCGTTCGCGGATCTGCGCGCCGAGCAACACCATCTGCCGGGCCAGCGTGACCAGTTCGCTGCCTTTGGCGGTCAGTTGTGCACGGTGCTGGCTACGATCGAACAGCGCCACGCCGAGCGAGCGTTCCAGTTCGCGTATACGCGCCGACACGGTGGACTGGGTTGCGTGAAGTGCCTCGGCCGCGGCGGCGAAGCTGCCGGTTTCGACGATGCGCAGGAAGGTCTGTAACTGGCGAATCTCCATCTCACGGTTCCCTGTTCGGTGCGCGGGTGTTGCAACGCAGCAGCAAGTCGATCGGTTGTTTCGATGAAAACGCATCGAAATAACTCGCTTTCAGGCCGCGCCGGTGTTCCTTAAGCTTAACGATGAACATAACGTCACTACAAGGAGGAAGACATGTCGGATGAGCTCGCGGTTCTGGATGACACCACCTGGCAGCACGCGTCGCAGGCACGCATGGAGCCGTTCAGCGGCCCGATCACGTGGACGTCGGCCAGTCTCACGCCGGATGACGGCATGATCCGTCTGGGCAGCGCCTGCCGGCGCGAACTCGATACGCTCGTCGAAACGCTGCGGGCCAACCCGTTGCCGATCGTGCTACTGAACGAGCAGGACTTCGAACTCGAGCAGTGCCGCGCGATGATGGCCGAGGCGAAGCAGATGCTGAGCGACGGGCCGGGATTCGTCATCATCGACAAATTGCCGCTCGACGATTACAGCAAGGACGACGCGAAAAACATATACTGGCTGCTCTCGCAGATGGTGGCGCGCCCCGTTGCCCAAAGCTGGGACGGCAAGATGGTCTACGACGTACGCGATCAGGGCAAGCCGCCCGGCAATGGCGTGCGGCCTGACGTGACCAATGCCGAGCAGAATTTTCACACCGACAACAGCTACAACCTCTATCCGCCGGAATACGTGGCGCTGCTGTGCCTGCAGCCGGCGCTGGAGGGCGGCATCAGCAGCGTGGTCAGCTTTTACACGGTTTATAACCAGATGATCGAGCGGCATCCGGAACTGCTGGCGCGCCTCTATCAGCCGTACATTTTCGACCGTCAGCGCGAGCATGCTCCGGCCGATCCGAAGCTCATTAGCCATCCTCTGTTTCATCACGAGGACGGTCACCTGCGTTGCCGTTTGTCGCACGTGCATGTGGTAAACGGCTACCGTATGGCCGGTTCGACGCTCGACGCCGAAGGACTGGAGGCGCTCGAAACACTCGAGGCAGTGATGCGCGAACGCCAGTGGTGCCGCGAGTTCTTCTTCGAGCCGGGGCAGATCCAGATCGTCGACAATCAGCGCTGTGGACACCGTCGCACGGGTTTCGTCGACTATCCGGAGGCCGAGCGCAAACGCCATCTGGTTCGCCTGTGGCTGCGCGATGCGGGCCGGCGCTTCTATAACGGCTGAGTACGGCGAACCACGCGCGCGCGAACCGGTTTGTGCGCGCGTGAAGATTAGCGTTGCGCGTCTCGCGGCCCATAGTCGCCGGCCGCAAGGCGGGCAGCCAGTATCTTGCGGTCCACCTTGCCCACCGCCGTTTCCGGCAGCGCATCGACGAAAAAGACTTCGTGTGGCACATAGATGCGCGAGAGTCGCTCGCGCACGGCGTTCTGGATGAGCTCGACGCTCAACCCGCTCGCCGCTTCATCCGCCACCACGAACGCCACCGGCACCTCGCCGAGATCGCGTTCGGCCATGCCGACCACGCAGCACGCCGACACCGCCGTGACGCCGACAATCGCGCTTTCGATCAGCAGCGGCGACAGATTCTCGCCGCCGCGAATGATCACGTCCTTGATGCGGCCCGTGATGTTCAGGTAGCCGTCGTCGTCGAACCGGCCGAGGTCGCCCGTGCGCAGCCAGTTGTCGGTGACCGCGCGGGCGGTGGCATCCGGCGCGCCCAGATAGCCGCTCATCAGATTCGCGCCGCCGATACAGATTTCGCCCTCGACGCCCGGCGTCGCGCTCATGCTGCCGTCGGGCGCGCGCAGCTCGACGGTCTGTCCCGCCAGCACCTTACCGACTGAACCGATGCGGCGTGCCTGCGGCGGATTGAGCGTGCTGGTGCAGGTCGCTTCCGAGAGTCCGTACGAGACGACCAGCGGGCAACCGAGCTTCGCTTCCACTTCGCGGTGCAGTGTCTCGGTGATCGGCGCCGATCCGCAGCGTGCCATGCGTAAGCCGGCGAGCGCTTCGGTATCGAACGATTGCGAGAGCATGCGCGAATACATGGTCGGCACGCCGGTGATGATGGTTGGCCGATACGAATTGAGCAGAGCGGGCATGTCCGCCGCGCGAAAACGCGAACAGAACAGGACGGTGCTTCCGGCCAGTAACGGCGCGAACAACTGGTTGTTCACACCGTTGGTGTGATAGATCGGCATGACATGCAGCAGGCGGTCCTCGCTGTTCAGCGCGCTCATGTCGATCACGCCGAGGGCGTTATTGAGCAATGCGGCTTGCGTGAGTTGTACGACCTTGGGCCGGCCGGTACTGCCCGAAGTAAACAGCAGCAGCGCGGGCGTGTCAGGTGCAATCTCCGGCAGCGTGAGCGCGTCGGCTGGGGTTGCCATGCACAGGGCGTCGAAGGCGAGCGGCGTGCAACCGGGCAGATCGAACGATCCGGCCAGCGCGGCGTTGTCGTCGTCGTACACGAGCCACGCGGCAGCCGTGGCGGCGACGCGCGCGCGAGCTTCGCCGTCGGCAAGTCTGGGCTCCAGCACGCACGGGCTCAGACCCGCGCGAATCGCGGCGAGCAGTAACAGCACCGCATCGAGCGAACGGTTCATGCTGATCGCAAGCGCCTCGCCCGGTTTCGCGCCATGCGTCAGCAAACGGCCGGCGAGGGTGCGCGTGCGGGTTTCCAGGTCCGTATAGCTCAGCGCCCGAGCTTCGTCGCGCAGTGCGGTGAGCCGCTGTGTACCGGGCGTCCGCCAGAAAGTGTCGAAAGCGTCGGCAAGCGTCGTGGGCCGCCGGGGAGCGTCGAGGATCGTGGGCATCATCGGGGATTTACCTCAGCCTGATCGCGGCGTCGCGTTCGAACTGGCCGTCGGCATCGAGCGCGCGCAGCGCATCGCGTTCGCGTGCGCTCGGCGGTGGTGTCGGCTCGGCGCCGCGCGTATCGAACGTGAAGCCGGTGCGTTCGCACACTTCGTCGATGCTCACCGCGGGGTGCCACGATTGCAGCGCAAGACGGTTATCGCGTTTGACGAACACGGCGATCGGCGTGACTACGCCATGCATGCCGCCCCACGATGTCACGAAGTCGAGTTTCTCGACCAGCGTGCGGCGTGAATGTTCCGTGCGCCACGTGCAGGCGCGCCGTGCGGTAGGCAGCATCACCGCGCCGCCACCGCCGCCCGGCAGACGCACTTTCGGGTGCGCCCATGCACCGATGCACGAGTTGTTCGCGCAGCCGGCGCCGTCGATCTGCGCCGCGCCGAGGAAGGTCAGATCCATCCGGCCGCGCGTGCACAGGTCATAGAAATCCTCATTGGCAAAGATCGAAGCCGAGCCTTCGGCCAGTACCGGATCTGAACTCGAAATCGGGATCTTCGACGGCGACGGATCCACGCCGCCCGCCACGTTCAGGTACACGAAGTCCCAGTCGTAGGCGCGTTTGGCGAACAGGCAGGCGAGCATCGGCAGCGTGGAATTCACGCCGCTGAAGGTGATCTCGTTGGGCCGGATGAAGCGCGCGAGATTCGTGACGATGTACGAAAAGCCGGTCCATTCGCCAGCCGTGACTTCAGCCATGAGCAAGCTCCGTTTCGGGTGCGGCGGCCAGATGCGCGGCAAGTGCCTCGTCGCCGTCGGGCAGATACGCCTGAACGGCCGGATAGTCGATTTCATACAGCGGCCAGCAGGAGCCCGGCCACGCGCCGTTCGGCACGATAGCGAACCGCTCGACCATGAAGTAGGGCACCACGGTCAGTTCGGGTTGCGCGGAGAAATCTTCGTCGGAGATCGTCTCGGCGACCACCAGGACGCTTTTCGCCGCGCGGCTCATGATGCGGTCCCAGTGATAGGTGCCGGCGATTCTCACATTTCCCGACCGGTCGACGCTCGACGCGTGAATCACCGCGTAGTCCGGCGAAATGGCGGGGATGACCCAGGTCTGCTGGCCGCTGCCGTACGGGTCGTCCAGACATTGCCAGTGGTTGATGCGGGTGAGTTCGCTGCCGTGCAGACCGCCGCACGGCATGAAGGGCACGCCGAACGCCGCGGCGCGCAAACCGGCGGTCAGGCTCGCGCACGCATGCTCTTCCAGCTTGAGCTCGCCGCGTTCCACAGCGCGCCGGTAGTAGGGCGCGAGGCCGAAATTGCCTTCCATGGCGACGATCCCGCAACGCGTGCGAGTGGCCACGCCGGCGCGGCTCAGAATGTCGATGTCGTAACCGGGCGACTGCTTGATGATTTCGAGGTCGCGCTTTTTCTGGCGAATCAGTTCGCGCACGAATGCGAACGGTCCACGATGCAGGAAACTACCGCCAAGCCCGATCGACGCGCCGTCGGGTATGCGTGCCACCATCTCGGCCAGTGACACCTGTTTGTGTTTGTCGGGAAATCCGGAACCCATGTCGTCCTCCGTCTCTTGCGGGTCGGTCTCGGGTTGTCGCCTATTTCGCGGCCGGCGTCCTGCCGACCTTGCCTGCGTTGCGATAGGCGTCAATGCGTTGGTGAATGCCCGGCGCGGCGGCCGAGCGAACCAGTGCCGCAAGATCGGAATCGGGTGTTTCGGCGTCTAGCGCGCGATAGAGCAAGGCGCGGCTGGCGGCTGTCAATTCGCCGACGCGGGCGAGTGCTTCGGTCACGATCGTCGCATGATTTTCCGGCGACGCGATCTGTTCGATAAAGCCGAGCGCGACGGCGCGATCCGCGTCGAAGGTTGCCGCTGTTTCCAGAATCCGCCTCGCTTCATGATTGCCGACGATACGCGCGAAGCGCGCCGATCCGAGCACGAGGCCGAACTTCAGGCCGGGCATGCGGAACGTCGAACCGGGTGCCGCGACCCGCAGGTTGCATGCTGCGATCAGATCGACGCCCGCGCCGAAGTTGCGGCCGTGCGCGAACGCAATCGTGAAACAGGGCGACGACGCGATGCGTTGCAGCAGCGTTTCAATACGCACGAAACGCAGCAGCAGATCGCCTTCGCTTTGGCGTTCGACGTCCGTCATGTCGAAACCGGTGCTGAAGCACCGGCCCTCGCCGTGCAGGGTAAGTATTGGCACTGCTTCGCGCGCGGCGGCCTCGACCGCGTCGAGCAAGGCGTCGACCAGTTCGGCGGACAACGCGTTCAGTTTGTCCGGGCGCTGGAGCGTGAGCGCCCAGTGCGATTCGCGCTTGTCGATCGACAGGACGCTCATGCATTTACCTCCGTGCTGGCGCGGCTGAGCAGTTCGTCGTTGTGTTCGCCGAGCGCGGGCGGCCGGCGCAGAATCTTTGGCGTCTCGCCGCCGAAGCGCACCGGCGATACGAAGGTGCGAGTCGACACGCCGTTGGGCAGTTCGACAGGCTGTACCCACTGCATATGTTCGACCTGTTCGTCGGCCAATACTTGCGAATAGGTGTTGATCGGTGCGCACGGCACGCCGGCGGCACGGAACCGCTCGATCCAGTGCGCCGCGTCATGCTGGCTGAACACCCCTTCTAGCGTAGTGCGCAGTTCGGTCTGGTGACGCGCGCGGAGTGTCGTTGTGGTGTAGCGCTCGTCTTTCTCCAGCTCCGGCATGCCGATGACTTCGCAAACGCTGCGCCATAGCGCATTGTTGCCCGCGGCCATGCCGAAGTAGGTATCGCGCGCGGAGAACGCCTGATACGGCGCATTGCGCGGATGCGCGGAGCCGAGTTTGACCGGATCGTTGCCGGTGCCGAAGTACTCCGAGGTTTGCAACGCGGCGATCCCCAGCGTCGCGCCCAGCATGGGGACGTCGACGTGCGTGCCGACGCCCGTTTCCGCGGCGGCTCGTAGTGCGGCCGCAATCGAGAAGGCGGCATACAGACCCGCCGAAAAATCGGCGAGCGGCACGCCGCATTTGACAGGCGGGCCTCCCGGATCGCCCGTGATACTCATGATGCCGCTCATTGCCTGCACGGTCAGATCGAAACCGCCTTCCTGCGAACGCGGGCCGGACTGACCGTAGGCCGAGATCGAGCAGTAGATGAGACGCGGCACGCGCTGGTGAATTTCCTCGTAGCCGAGGCCGAGGCGCGACATGACACCGGGACGGTTGTTCTCGATCAGCACGTCGGCGCTATCGATCAACCGGCGGACCTGCTCGACATCACCCGGGTCTTTCAGATCCAGCGTGACCGAGCGTTTGTTGCGATTCAACGACGCAAAATTTTCGCTGTAGCCCTCGGAGATGGGCGGCCACGCGCGCAGCGTATCGCCGCCATTGGGATGTTCGACCTTGATGACATCTGCGCCCATGTCCCCCAGCAACATGCCGCAAAAAGGTCCCGCGGCGACGTTGCAGAACTCGATGACCCTGATTCCTTGAAGAGGCAGATACATTGCATGTCCTCGGCTGACAGTTGAACTTGGAACCCTCACACCGGGCTGCGCGGGCCGCATGACGGCGCGCATTGCCCGATCGCTTCGCGCCATTGTGAAACGAAGGCCGGTGGATGTAAACCAAATTATGAAACGTAAATCCTGAATATTGGGGAATGCCGGTTTTCTCCAGGTGCCGGCCGGGCCGTTCAGGAAAAGGGTGACGCCATGTCGATGCGCCTCCTGAAGACTTCCGGGAACGTCGGCCATGCAAGGGAAAAGTCGGACTGGACGCCTGGTGCGGCAGGAGTAAAATGGCAGTTCAATCCCAATTCTTAGGACTATGGATAAGACCTTGCTCAAAGGGCTGATGCTGCTCGAAGCGCTTGCCGATCAGAGCGGCCGACCCGTAACGATCCAGTTGCTGGCGGAGCGAGTCGGCCTGACCAAAAGCAACACGCATCGCACGTTGCAAACACTGGCTCACGCCGGCTATGCCACGCGTGACGAATCAAGCGGCAACTACCGCAGCACCTTCAAACTGTTCGAACTGGGTGCGAAGCAGATGGCGCAGGTCGACGTACGCCAGTTCGCGGCCGGGCAGATGCATTCGCTTGCCGAGTTGACTCGTGAAACGGTCCACCTGTCGATCCTCGACGGCGGCGAAGTGATCTACGTGGACAAAATCGACAGCCCGCAACCCGTGCGTGCCTACTCGGCGCTCGGCGGCCATGCGCCGGCTTATTGCGTGGCCACTGGAAAGATCCTGCTTGCCTATAAGGGACCGGAATATGTCGCGCGTCATCTACCCGAACTCGTCGCGCATTCCAAAGCGACCATCACCGATCTGAAAGAGCTGAAGGCGGAACTCGCACGTGCGGCGAGCAACGGCTTCGCGATCAATCGTGGCGAGTGGCGCGAGAGTGTCGGTGGCGTCGCGGCGCCGATTTTCGACGCGTTCAATGCACCGATTGCCGCGATTGGCATCTCGGGCCCGCTTGAACGTCTGAGCGCCAAGCGCATGAAGGAACTCACGCCGGCGGTGCAGGAAGCGGCGTTGAACGTGTCGCGCGCAATGGGTTATCGCCTGTAGGCGTGGGCCGCCGATTCCGCTTGCAGCCGACGGTCGCCTGAATTCCGGCCGTACAAATGGAGAATGCCGAACGGGCGAGCGCGAAGCACGCGTTCGTCAGAACTTGTGCCGGATGCCGACGACGACCATGTCCTGTGTTCGGGTGGTCGACGGCGCATCCAGGTATAAGGCTGCAACGGCGTGCGCGCCCGAGACGCGTTGGAAATCGTTGAAAATGAATATATCGGTCCGCTTCGACAGGAAATAGGCCAGGCTCAAGCCGATCGTGTGCCAGTTTCTGCGTCCCGGCGAGACATGGGACGACGCAGGTCCCGCTATCTGCCGCAGATTCCTCTGCGCCGGCAGGGCTCGCCTGACGAGATCGCGCAGGCAATCGCGTGGGTTGCGTCGGACGCGCCGGGTTTCATGACCGGGCAGGTGATAACGATCGACGGTGGGCGTTCGCTGTCCTGAGTTTCGCATTGATGCAATACCGGTTTAATCGCGACGCCTTCGAGGCTCGAATCGCGCTGACCAGCGGCGATCTTGAAAAGATCGGACTGTTTCCGGCATGGCTGGCTGTCGCTGCTGGGGCCCAGAAGCTCACCACAACTGCCAACCCGTGGCTATGGATGCCGGTCGTTCTTGCGGGCTGCTTCTATCTGCTGGCTTTCGTTTTTTCTGACAAGCCTCAGCAGATGACTAGGGTTGTCTCGTTGCTTGAACATGTCGTGTCGTACTACGACGACTATCGCTGCGACGGTAAAACGGGCGCCGCGGCGTTGACCGCCAGGTTGTCCGCGAAGGGCAGATCTCGCGTCCGGCGAAGGCGCGCTCAGGTTGTTCAACGCGTGCCAGATTCACGATGGCCGTACGTCGGCGGACGTACGGCCTCGGGGAAGCTGCGGGAACAGCATCTGCAGTGATGCCATAAGTCGACCCAGGTCGGCGCCTGTTTGGGCCGGCGAGATCCTTCCGGGGCCGTAGTGGCGGTCGACCGTGTATTTTGTGTTGTAAGGGGGCTATGCTTACCTAACCAAATAGAATGATGGGACGTGCGCCACGCTTCACCGGGTATCACTGATCGGATTCCGGGAGTGGGCGAGCTACGTGCCGATATTCGGGTTGCCGCCGACTTTGTTGTGACCGGACCGCGACTCAACCAGCACGCTGAGCAGCGGCGCCCGGATCGCTTGGAACGGACAGTGGGACGGGATTCTGACGGGTAAAGTCGGTATATGGCTCACGACTACAGTGTGAGGCGGGGCCGACACAGATTCTTGATTGGATGTGTCACTCGGGCTGAGGCGTGATAGTGCAGTCGGCTAGTACGAGTCATTGAGTTCACATCGCCATCGAACAGCAACGTTTCAGCAGCGAATGGTAGGGGGCTGCGTGAAGAACCAGAAAGGGGATGCGATGTCGACAACCACTGCCATTATTGAGCTATGCGAGGTTGAGGCGGACGATGATCTCCATGAATTCGGTGGTGGCCACGGAAACAAAGGCAATGACTTTGCCCGATTCTGGCTCATCAATGAAATGCTCGCCTTGACCGAAGCCGGCGAGACCGATTTCCTTTTCATCCTTGAGTATGTTCAGGACATCGCGCGTCTTGACAAACCTCAATCACCAGCGACGATCACTCTTTATCAGCTCAAGAAGAAGGAAGGCAACGTCTGGGATCTGAATTCTCTTGCTGGTTTAACGGCCAAAGGCAAGCAGGTTAAAGCTGATTCTCCATTGGCTAAACTATTGAAATCGGTCCTTGGCTTTAAGACGCTGGCAGCAGATGCCGAGTTTGTTTCTAACACACGATTCAGAGTTGAACTCGCGGCAGGTGGAACGGCCCTGTCGATGGATTATGTGGCGCTTTCGGAGCTGACTCCGGAACGGCAGACACACCTTCGCGATAGTACGGCAGCGCGCCACGGTGTTGCTAAGACCGACATTCCTTTGCAAAGAATCGGCTTGAGATACGCTCCTATCGAGGTCAATGACATGCGAGTTCACGTCATTGGGGCAGCGCACGGGATGCTCAAGAAGCTGAGCGCAGCTCATGCCGCGCAGGCCGACTCGTTCGTCGATGCGTTGTTCGCGAAGCTCGCAACAGCATCGCGTAACACGTCGAAATGCAAATCTTGGGATGAGCTTATCAGCAAGCGCGGGTACAGCAAAGCGCAGTTTGGCGACGCGCTCGCTGACCTTCAACTACTACCTGACCAGCAGAAGTTGCGTGAGGATGTTGTGATGGAGCTTTCACTGGCACTTTCGTGGCCTACACGCGCCCGCATGAGAATCGAGGTGGCGCTAACTGAACTTGCGCGCCTGAAGCTTTCCGGCGGGAACTCGCCCTCTCTGAAGTGGACTGGCCGGCGCTGAAGGCCATCAGCGATACAAGCGAATCGCAGTCCTGGTCAACGGTAAGGGAATTTGAGGCGATCGAGGCCTCGCTACAAGAATTCCTCCCGGGCGAGAGTGTCGCGCGGATTCGTGCATTAGCGGTTTACGCAATGGTACAAGCATGGACAAATCAAACGTTCGTTTGATTCTGAGAGCTATAAGAAAGAACACCAATGCAAAGCTTGCGATTCAGAAGAATAAGCATCTGCTCAGAGAAGGAGCAGAAGGCCTACAGTCAGTCGTTTCATCCAAGGAAGAACCTATTCTTGGGCGGCAACTCGACAGGGAAGTCGACGATCGTCAAATCCCTCTTCCGGGCATTTGACGCAGAACCTACCGGGGATCTCCGCGGGTGGGATTATTCAGCGATCGTTGCGGTCGATTTCTCTGTTGGTGAAACCGAATACACGACTGTACGCCGCGCCGACTTGAGGGCGCTCTTTCGTGGTCAGCAACTCGTTGGCGCGACCACGAGTAGCGCCCGATGGAATGAAATATTTGCTTCGGCAATCGGGTTCCCGTTGCAACTGATGGACCGGGAAGATAACGTCCGGTCGGCTTCGCCATCAATGTTCTTTCTTCCGTTCTACATCAATCAAGACGGCTCGTTTTTTGGTAATTGGGATACCTTCAAAAGCCTCAAGCAGTTTGATGCCAGCGCAATTCCGCATACCCTCGAGTATTTCGCTCAGGTTCGCCCTTTCAAGTACTTCGAACTCAAGGCTCGCGAGCGAACCGCCAAGAGTAGGTACGCGGAACTGGAGATAGAGGTCAGCACGCTACAGCGGACTCGCTTGCGACTGAGGAGGTCGGTAAAAGCTTCGCGTGTGAAGCTCTCAACTGCCGGTTTCGAAAAGGAAGTACATGAGCTGGCTAAGCTGGCCACCGAGCTAGGGGCAAGGCAGGATAAGGTGCGGAGTGACATTGTCGAGGGCCAGGCGCTCGCGCGCGAACTTGGCGATCAGATTCGACTATCCGAGGCGGCCCTTCGTGAGCATGAGGCCGACTTCAAGAGCATTGGCTTGGCGACGGCTGATCAAGGCACATTCCGGTGTCCCACCTGTCACGTGGAGCATGATGCTTCTTTCCACACGTTCCTCGATCTGGCGGAGGACGCTCGCGAACTCTACCGCCTGAAGGAGCGTCTTCAGCAAAATCTTGCGGCAGTCGTTGAACGGTTGGCCCGGTCACGCAGGGAATCTACTGCACTTCGACAGCAGTACACGGAGATCTCGAACATTCTGGCAGTGAAGAAGGGGCGCCTCACCTTCGAGGATGTAGTAAAAAGCCATGGTGCCGACCCTGCAGAAAGTGCGCTGGACGCCGAGATAGCAAGCGTTCAGAAGGCTGCAGCAGGTGCAACTGAATTGGCGCGGGATCTAAAAATCGAGTTAGACGGAGTGATGAAAGATCATGATGCCAGTGCGCCACTCGCTGTTTTTCGCGAAACCTTCAAGGAGCTGCTGGTTGTTGCTGACGTGGTGGGTTTTACAAATTTAGACTCATGGAAACTCAACAAACGACCTACAGATTCCGGTAGCCCGGGGCCGCGATCTGTGGTGGCCTATTATGGATCACTCTGGACTGTCATGAAGAACAGCGATTCTAATCTTCCGAGCCCGGTTGTGATCGACTCGCCGAACCAGAACGCGCAGGACAGGAAGCATCTGGAACGAGTGATGGGGCTCCTCGCAGGAAAGACGCCGGCAAACGCACAGGTCATTCTCTGCGCAGAAGACCCAAATGACTCATTTCAGCCGGATCTGACAGTGGAACTTGTGCGGGAGCGAGCACTGCTTGAATCCTCGCAACTGGATGAGGTTGCAGCCCGCTTACTCCCGCTGGTTCAGCATGCGATTGATGGGCTTGCTCAAGTACGCATATAAATAAAATCGATTTGAAGCTGTTGCCTCAGATCCGGTCATGACAATGACCGCCATTTTTCGTACTGCCCAGACAGCGGTGCTAGTTGAAATTCTTGCCATCATTGATTAAAATGCCATCAATGATGGAGGAAAAATGGCGAGCATGACGATCCGTAACCTTGACGAGCAGTTGAAGGCGCGTCTGCGCGTCCAGGCGGCGCAGCATGGACGGTCAATGGAGGACGAGGCCCGGGATATTCTCCGCGCGGCGCTCTCGACCGAATCCATCGGCGGTCAGCGTAGCCTGGCTGAATCGATCCGGAGCCGGATCGAGCCGTTCGGTGGTGTCGACCTGGAATTGCCGCCACGCGACGCGATTCGGGAACGAGTGGACCTCGGCGCATGATCGTTCTTGACACGAACGTTCTGTCCGAGACGTTGAAGCCTGTGCCAGACGTCAGGGTGATGGCGTGGCTTGGCGCACAGCCGCGCGCGGCGCTTTTCACGACGACGGTAACCCGTGCCGAAATCCTCTATGGGCTGCATTTGCTGCCAGACGGTTCCCGCAAGGGTGCTCTGTCTACCGCGGTCGATGCGATTTTCATCGAGGATTTTGCGGGTCGGCTTCTCGCGTTCGACAGCGATGCGGCCGACGCATACGCAAGGATTGCGGGGGCGCGCAAAAGCGAGGGCAGACCGATCAGCCAGTTCGACGCCATGATCGCTGCCTGTACGCGCTCAAGAGGGGCGGCGCTGGCCACGCGCAACGTGAAGGATTTCACCGGATGCGAGATTGCAGTCATAGATCCGTGGGCGATGTCCTAAGTGGGGATTCGAATCGTCTTTCGGCGCGCTGAAATCGGGAATCGGGGCATCCCAAACAGCGGAAAAACGGGTCTTTTTTAGTATGGGTAGGAGTATGGGTAGCGGAACGGTTTTTTTACAGAGCCATACTGGGAAAGGCTTTCCGGGCGGTTTGCCATCCCTCCGTCGCAGTCGATCTCGAGCGAAGGATCTGCAGCATCGTTGTTGACGACGATCTTTAACGGTGGGCTTCAAACAGGGACGGGCGGGGTGCAAGCTTGATGAGGTTGCTTCAGCCAGCAACTGGCAGTTTCATTTTCGAATGGCTCCGCAGATTGCCCAAAGGTCTACCCCGCTGAAAACATCAATCCACGCGCAACCTTAGCGCCACAGGCATGAGCCAGTGCGTCCGACGACAGCGAGCTAGGTGAGAAGCGCAACTTCATTAATGCCCCGAAAGGCTGCTTGCCGCATACGCTCTACGGAACGCTGAATAAAAAAAATCAACGTCAGGAAGCATGGCGCCGATGATTTTCAGCTCAAGCTGATTTTGCATAGGACTCCGGGGGAACTCGTGAGAAAGCCATCGTGCAATGGATGCGCCGCTAGACGCAAATTTGTTCTCGCAAAGCGATTTGCCCAACTCGAACTCATCCGCTAAATTCGGAAGTACGCTTTGCACGCGTTTGACGCGTTAGCCGTATCTCGACATTCCCACGTCGTTCGTATTGGAAGCGGTGCCGTGCGAATAGGGAGTTATCGGCAACAGACGGAAGGTGGAAACGGCGATGAAAATCTGTTTTTCTCTGAAAGAAGTGGCAGAGGCGCTTTCCTTGTCGCCGACGACCGTACAGAAACTGGTGCGCGAGAAAAGCTTCCCTGAACCGCGGTTACTATCGGGCCGCAGGGTGGGATGGCTCGCACACGAGGTCCGGAGGTGGGCTGATGCTCGTCCGGTTGCTGACCTGCTGCCGCCGGAGAACACAGGCGCTAGAAAGCGGAAAATTCCTCAAGGCGAGCAGCCAGCTTCGTGAGCCATTCGCGTTTTCTGGCATTTTAGCCGTAGAGGTTGTCGCCGCTCAGCCCCCGACGATACTCAGCTTAATGTGATGAATGATGTTGTCGGCTACCCCGTTGACGCACCTCTCCGCGCCGAGGATCGTCCGTGCGGTTTTCGAACAAGGTCGTGCAGCGTCCGTCCCGTCACTGGCTCGCTGCTTGCCTTCCAATAGGGTAGGTAGCGCACATGATGTCCGCGATAGTCACCCCCGTAAGGCGTTCTGTGGTCGGGGGCACGACGTCCAGCATTCGGAGTAGTGGAAGGAAGCAGAATAGTGGGCGCCGTAAATCACCCGTTGCCGCCGAACGATCAGATCGACCGGCGCCCGATGTGCAGTCGCAAATTCTATTCGCTTATTCTTTGTCCTCGCCTCCGGCGTTGCCCACTATACGTTCAAGATGATTCGCGAGTCGCGTGAGCCATTCGCGCTTCTCCTTATCGTATCTGTGCCGGTTATACACGCCCGCGACGCCCGGCAGCACGTGACCGAGAACAGCCTCGGCCACCTCGTGAGGACACCCGAGAGCAGCCAGCATAGTTCGGGACGTGCGGCGCAGGTCGTGCGGCGCCCAATGTGACACAGGTAGTTGCGGTCGCAACGTCTGACCCGGCTTGAGCGAGTAGGATTGGTGCGCCCATACAACGGCCTGCACGCTTTTCTGAGATATATGGCGGCTGTCGGCAGTCGGAAACAGGTAGCCTTTCCCGTGCAGTCCTAGCCGACGCTGGACAATCTTTTCCGCGCGCCCGACCAGCGGCACGCGATGGTCGGTAGCGGACGCCCGGTTCTTGTTCTTGGTTTTCGCCTTTGGAATGGTCCACCACAAGCCGTCCGACTCTTTCGACATTTCCTTGCCTTCCATCACGACTATTTCGCCGCCGCGCAGCCCGGTCCATAGGTACATGGTCAGCACGTCGGAGATCGTTTCTGACAGCTTCGACAGCCACGGGACGAGAATAGCCAACTCGTCTTCGCTGAGCACGCGCTTGACGTTCTCTACCTTTCCGCCGCGCTTTCGCCCCACGCTTCTCAGTTTGCCGCGCATGACCTGCCGCCACCAGTTTGGGGTGTCCTCTGGAACGCGGCCCGCGTCCAGCGCGTAATCCCACGCTGCGCCAAGCTCGGAGCGCAGAATGGCAGCGTTCCGCGGTGCCTGACGCTCCCCATCGAGCAGGTCGAACGCCTGTTTTCGAGTGATCGAGGCGGCTGGCAAGCCGGCAATCGGGGCGATCTTTGTCATGATTCGCCGACGGGACTGCGCGGCGCCGAGCGCATCACGGTACCTTTCAATGTGGCCCGTGAGGAAATCGTCACACAGTTTTCGCACCGTGTATGATTCCGGCGTCGAAGCCATCACAGGCCGGTTCGATGCCCTGCGTGTGAGAACGGGGTCTTCGCCAGCGTCGCGGCGCGCCCGAATGTCCTGCCACTTGACTATGGCGGCAGCGTAGGACATCGCTGGCCACTCTCCCAGCTTCTGCTGACGCATCCTACCGTCGACCGGAGATTTGAATCGGTAGGTCCAAGTGCGCCGCGATGCGGTCGCTTCCAGACGAAGGCCTGGGAACGCCTCGAAGCCCATGTGGGTATCCGGCTTTAGCTGTTTCGCGGCCTTGGCATCAAATCGCATGATCGGCGTAGGTTTTCGGCGAGTGAGTGAAAAAAGTTACGCCAACATCTTGAGTTTAGCAACTTGCAGATGACCGTAGATGCCCCTTGCGGCGCAGATTGCGGATGCAAAAAGCCCTTATCTGAAGGGCGTTTGATCAAGAAACGCCCCGCGTGACAGACCTCTCGCGGGATGATGAAGGAAAAGCCGTCAATGCTCGCAGAACAACGTCACCAATACATCCTGGCGCAAGTCGCCAAAACCGGCGCGCTCTCGGTCGCGGAGCTGGTGCGCGAACTGAACGTGTCGCGCGAGACCATTCGCCGTGACCTGAACGCGCTGGCCGGGCGCGGCCTGCTGGTCACCACTCACGGCGGCGCGCTGTCGAGCGACCGGCGCGAGCCCGACCTCGATACCCGCGAAGCGGCGAACGCCGGCGCGAAGCGCGCCATCGGCGAGCGCGCAGCAGAGTTCGTGCCGGACGGCGCGTCGCTGATCATCGATTCGGGCAGTACCACGCAAGCGGTGGCTCGGGCGTTGCTCGACCGGCATCGTTTGGCCGTGTACACGAACGACTGGCGGATCGCGCTGCTGCTCGGCCGTCGCAACGACAACCGCGTCACGCTGCTGGGTGGCGAGCTGTCGGATATCGAAGACGCCACCTTCGGGCTCGATACCGTGCATCAGCTGACGCAGTACCACGCGGACTTTGCCTTCATCGGCGCGGGCGGGATCTCGCCGGACGGCTATCTGACCGACTACAGCCGCATGGCCGCCGAGGTGCGCAGCCGCATGATCGCCGCAGCCGACATGGTGGTGATCGTCGCCGATCATTCGAAGTTCGGGCGCGTGACGCCGGTGCGCATCAACGGTATCGAGTCGGCGCGTTATCTGGTGACCGAACTGGCGCCGGAGCGCGCGCTCGGCAAGGCGATCGCGGCGCATGGTCCGGAAATCCTGATCGCCTGAGCGCGCCGCGGCTGTCCCGTCTACCTCACCCGGATGCCGAGCCGTTCGAGCGCGTGGCCGATCGCGGCTGCCGCGTTGAGCAGTTCGTTCGCGTCGATCGCGCCGATGCAACCCACGCGGAACGTTTCCACCTGAGTGAGCTTGCCCGGATACAGCACGTAACCGGCCTCGCGGACCGCCGCGTAGAACGCCGCGAAATGCCACGCGGGGTCGCGCGGCGCGTGGAAAGTGACGATCACGGGCGCCTGCACCTCGGGTTTCAGAAACGGCTCGAAACCGAGCGCTTTCATGGCGCCGACCAGCGCCGCGCAGTTGCGCGCGTAACGCGCCCCGCGCGCCGGCTGGCCGCCCTCGGCGCCGAACTGGTCGAGCGCCTCGCGCAACGCGGCCACCACATGAGTTGGCGGCGTGAAGCGCCACTGCGTCGTCTTCCGCATATAGACGTATTGATCGTGCAGATCCAGCGCGAGCGAAGGCGAACGGCCTTCGCTGTCCTCCAGCAGGCTGCGCCGCATAATCACGAAGCCCATGCCCGGCACGCCTTCGAGACACTTGCCGCTCGCCGAGATCAGCGCGTCGATGCCGCCGCGCCGCAGGTCGATCGGCAATGCGCCGAACGAGCTCATCGCGTCCACGATCAGGCTTTTGCCGTGCCGCTGACATACCGCGGCGATATCGTCGAGCGGATTGAGCAGGCCAGCGCTCGTTTCCAGATGCACGTGCGCGACGTGGCTGATACGCGAGTGACGGTTGAAGGCGTCTTCGACGGCGGCGGCGCTGACCGGTTCGTCCTCGCGCAACACCAATTCGATATAAGCGATGCCCATCCGCTGCAATATTCTGATGAGCCGGGCACAATACGCGCCGTTGTTCGGAACCAGCACGCAGCCCTGGCGCGGCACCAGCGTGCCGAGCGCCGCTTCGACCGCGAAGGTCCCGCTGCCTTGAAGCGGGACGCATACATAGTCGTTTTCGCCATGTACGATCTTCAGGAGGTCGGCGCATACGCCGTGGGTCATGCGGTTGAACGCGGCGTCCCACGAACCCCAGTCGCGCAGCATGGCTTCGCGCGTCCGCAGGGAAGTGGTGAGCGGGCCCGGGGTCAACAGGATCGGGTCGTTTCCAGGGATCACACAAGCCTCCGTCATCATCCGGGACAGGCGCCTCCCGGACCGGGCGGCGAAAAGAGTCATTTGGATATTATTGGCGAATTGTGTCATTTTTTGGAATTCAGCAGAATCGTCATGGCGTTGTCATGCAAACCTGTGATCCTTGCCGTGCCCTTTCAGGCATGGCTGGCGGCGCGGATGTCGTAGGTGGGCTGTAAGTCGGGCTGGAGAGGTGGGAACAAAGTTGTTGGCAATCTGCAATCCGCATGAATCTGCACTCAGCTTGATGCGGGCAACACGCAAGCGGCGCGGCGCTACCGCCGTTCAATCACAACAGGTATCGGGATATCCCGACCGTCTGGTTTTTTGCCTTTCGGAGAAAAGCGACATGACAAAGACGAATTCCCTTCACGCCAGGACTGGCCGCGCACGCAAGCTGCTGCCGGCGCTGGTCGCCGCGGCGGCATTCGGCGCCACGGCAATGCAGGCGCACGCGGCCGACGCCGTGGTGCTGTACACCGCCGACGGCCTCGAAAACCTCTATAAAGACGTGCTGCCGGCCTTCGAAAAGAAGGAAGGCGTGAAGGTCAACATCGTCACGGCGGGTAGCGGCGAAGTGGTGAACCGCGCCACCATCGAAAAGGATCAGCCGAAGGCGGACGTGCTCGTCACGCTGCCGCCGTTCATCCAGCAAGCCGACCAGAGCGGGCTGCTGCAGGCTTATCAGAGCGCCAACTACAAGAACGTGCCGGCGATCGCCAAGGCGCCCAACGGTGCATGGGCGACTTTCGTGAACAACTACTTCTCGTTCGCGATCAACCCGGAAGTCACCAAGACCCAGCCGAAGACTTTCGCCGACCTGCTGCATCCGGACTTCAGCGGCAAGATCGCCTACTCGAACCCGGCCACGGCGGGCGACGGCATGGCCGTGATCATCCTGACCTCGTCGCTGATGGGCGAAGACAAGGCGTTCGACTATCTGAAGAAGCTCGAAAACAGTGCCAAGTTCCACACCAAGGGCACGGGCTATCTCGACGTGCTGCTTTCGCGTAACGAAATCGCGGTCGCCAACGGCGATCTGCAAATGGATCTGGACGACGCCGCCAACGGTGGCCTGTCGCTCAAGCCGGTGTTCCTCGCGGCCGCGCCCGGCGGCCAGCCGACCACGTTCCAGTTGCCGTACGCGATCGGCCTGATCAAGAACGGTCCGAACCAGGCGGAAGGCAAGAAGCTGATCGACTACCTGATGTCGACGGAAGTGCAGGCCAAGGTGCCGGACATCTTCGGCATTCCGGGCCGTACTGACGTGCCGCTCGCCGGCAAGAACGGCGAAGCCGTCAAGCAGGCCATCGCCGGCGTGAAGCTGATTCCGGTGGACTGGAATCAGGTGATGGCGAAGAAGGCCGACTGGACCGCGCGCTGGAAGAACGACGTGATCGGTTCGTCGGGCAAGCAGATCGAAGTGGTCAAGCCGAAGTAAGCGGCTGTTCGTAGCGTCATCGACGTCGCCCGGCCATGTAGCCGCGCGACGTCACGGAATCAGGCGGCGCCCGCGGGAATCCCGAGGCGCTGCATCTGCATTAATCCAGTTGGAGGATGAACCCGGTGAATACCGCCAGTCTTGCTCAACCAGGCGCGCTCGGCGCCGCCCCGGACGCGCTCGATGCCGCGAGTTCGACTGCGCCGGGCGGCGTGCAGATCGACCATCTGACGGTGCGCTTCGGTTCGCGCACGGTGCTCGACGATCTGTCGCTGACCATCCAGCGCGGCGAGCTGCTTACCGTGCTCGGCCGCAGCGGTTGCGGCAAGACCACTTTGCTGCGTTTCATCGCCGGGTTTATCGAAGCGGACGGGCTGTCCGGCACGCTGACGGTGGCCGGTCACGATCTCACCCACGTGCCGCCGCACAAGCGCAATCTCGGCCTGCTGTTCCAGAGCTATGCGCTGTTCCCGCATCTGTCGGTGTTCGAGAACGTGGCCTTCGGCTTGCGCGCGCGCCGCACGCCGTCCAAAGATATCGCCCGGCGTGTGGCCGATGCGTTGAAGCTGGTGCAACTGGGCGACGCCGGCCACGTAATGCCCGCGCAGTTGTCGGGCGGCATGCAGCAGCGCGTGGCGCTCGCCCGCGCGCTCGTGATCGAGCCCGACGTACTGCTGCTCGACGAACCGCTTTCCGCATTGGACGCCAATCTGCGCGCATCGGTGCGTTCCGAACTCAAGGCGCTGCATGAGCGCCTGCCGAATCTGACGATTGTCTGCGTGACGCACGATCAGGACGACGCGCTGGTGCTGTCCGACCGCACGCTGCTGATGCGCGAAGGCCGCATCGCGCAACTCGGCACGCCGCAACAGTTGTACGACGCGCCCGCCGACGGATTTGTCGCGCGTTATCTGGGCGCGGCCAATCTGCTGCCGCCACAGGTGGCGTTCAGCATGAGCGACGTGCGCCACAACGAGCGCGAACGCGTGGCCTGCCTGCGTCCTGAGGCGCTGCGTATCGTGCCGCTCGGCGAAGGGCATCTGCACGGTGCGATCGCCTCGGTCGAATGGTATGGCGCGGTGCTGTCGGTATCCGTCGTACTGGACGCGATGCCCAACGAGCCGGTGCTCGTCACCATGCAGCGCGGCCACGGCATGATGCCGGAGAAGGGCGCGCGTGTTTCCCTGCGTTACGAGGCTGACGATGTCGTCCTTATCAACCCCTGATACGCCGAACCCGCTCGGCACGGCCGCCGCCGACGCGCGCCGCAGCGCCAGCGCCGCTTCGCATACCGCCGCGGTGAAGCGCCGCGAACGCGCCGCGCAATGGCATCTGCTGTTCATCGCCGTGGTGGTGCTCGGGCCGCTGGTCATCTATCCGCTCGTGCGTCTGGTGCTGCTCAGTCTGACCGGCCCGCATGGCTTGAGCCTGCAGGCGTATTCGGCGTTCTTCAGCAATCCCGAAACGAGCGGCGTGATCGGCACCACGCTGTGGATCCTGTTCGCCAGTGCCGGGCTCGCGTCGCTGCTCGGCGTCGCGCTGGCGTCGATGCTGTTCTTCAAGCCGTTCCCCGGCGCGCGCATGATCACGCGCTTTCTCGAACTGTTCGTCGCGTTCCCGTCGTTTCTGGTCGCCTTCACGCTGATCTTTCTGTACGGCTCGCAAGGTTCGGTCAGCATCGGCTTGCAGCGGCTCTTTCATTTGCAGGCGCCGCCGCTCGATTTCCTGTTCGGCGTAGGCGGCGTGATTCTCGCGGAGGTGGTGTTCTACGCGCCGTTCGTGGTGCGTCCCACGCTGGCTTCGTTCGCCACGCTCGATATGCGTCTGATCGAAGCCGCCCGCAGCCTCGGCGCGAGCGGCTGGATGGTCGCGGCCAGGGTGATCCTGCCGCTCGCGTGGCCGGGCATCGCCGCCGGCACCATCCTGTGCTTCCTGCTCACGCTCAACGAATTCGGCATTCTGCTCGTGCTCGGCAGCGCGCATCTGATCACGCTGCCGGTGGCGATCTACAGCTCCGCCACCGTCGATCTCGATCTGCCGACCGCCGCCGCCGGCGCGGTCGTGATGCTGATCATGTCTTTGTCGCTGTACGCGTTGTACCGCCAGGTCAACCGTCGCAAGGTGAAAGGAGCGGGTCATGGCCGTTGAACTCGATCCGACCGTCTTGCCGGTCATGCACAAGAAAGCGCGGCCGGTGCGCCGCAGTCTGCCGGTACGCATGCTCGGCGGCCTGTTTCTCGGTTTTGCCGCGCTGCTGTGCTTCTGGCTGTTCGTGCTGCCGGTGCTGGTCGTCGCGCTTTCGAGCGTGGCCGCGCACTGGTCCGGCACGATCCTGCCCGACGGCTTCAGCACACGCTGGTTCGAACGCCTCGGTTCGAGCGACTTCGACGCGCTCACCACCAGCCTCGAAATCGGCATGGGCGTCGCGGTGCTCGGCACGATTCTCGGCCTGTGGCTCGCGCTGGCGCTCGAAGGGCGCGACCGCCGCGGCCTCGGCGCCTTCGTCGACACCGTTGCGATGATGCCCAACGGCGTGCCGAGCGTGGTGCTCGGGCTCGCGGTGCTGATTGCGTATCACAAGCGTCCGCTCGATCTGTCGAGCTCCGCGGCGATCGTCGTGTTCGTGCAACTCGCGCTCGTGCTGCCGTTCTGCTATCGGTGCGCCGCGGCCGCGTTGCGCCCGGAACTGACGATTCTGCGCGAAGCGGCGGCAAGTCTCGGCGCGCCGCCTTCGATGGTGTTGCGCCGCGTCGTGCTGCCGCAACTGGTGCCGGCGATCCGCGCGAGTCTAGCGCTGGGGTTCGCGCTCTCGCTCGGCGAACTCGGCGCCACGCTGACCGTGTATCCGCCGGGCTTTGCGACGGTGCCGATCGTGGTCATCGGCCAGGTGGAGCGCGGCTATTACCTGCCGGCTTCCGCGCTGTCGCTGATTCTTCTGCTGGTCTCGCTGGCCGCGCTGCTGCTGATCGCGGCGCGCGTGCCGCGCCGTCGGGCAGACTGACGGGCAACTTCTGATGCATGTGCAGGCGTGCCATGACGGCGCGTCTACGCATATCGATGTGGCAAAATTTGTCAAAATGACCGAATATATGCAAACTGCTTCTGTCGATCCGATCGAGGTTGTGCGCAGGCATTCGCTGACGACGCTGGTTCGCGACGAAATCGAACGGCACATCATCGAAGGGGCGCTCGCGCCCGGCGACAAGCTCAACGAAGCCGACTGGGCCACGCGTCTGCAGGTCTCGCGCGGTCCGGTGCGCGAGGCGTTTCGCGCGCTGGAGCAGGCCGGCCTCGTGCGCACCGAGAAGAATCGCGGCGTGTTCGTGCGGACGGTCTCGCTGGCGGAAGCGGACGAGATTTACGCGGTGCGCGCGGTGCTCGAAGAGGCGGCGTGCCGGATGCTGGCGGCAAGTATCGATGCCCGCAAGCTCGCGGTGTTGCGCGATTGGCTCGACGCCATGCGCGCGGCGCTCGACGCGCGCGACCACGACGCCTACGCGCGCGCCAACGTGGCGTTTCACGACGCGCTCGTGGCGGCGTCGGGCAATCTGAAGCTGTATGAGACGTACCGCAGGCTGGTGTGCGAATTGAGCCTGTTTCGACGTGCCGCGCTGGTGGTGCATGCCGATGCGATGGAGCGCTCGCTGGCCGAGCATCGCGCGATCTTGACGGCGCTCGCTTCGCGCGACGCCGGGCGTGCCGCGGCGCTGATGCATGCACACGTGAACGGCGGCTTGCAGCGCGCCCATGCGGCGTGCGAACCGGCCGGGCCGTTGGGCATGGTGCGCATGCCGCCGGCATCGAACGGTTGAGGTAGGGGCGACGGACTGACTACAACACGCGTGCCCGGCACGCATGGAAGGCGACGATGGCAAATATGAGCACAAGCACGAGCACGAGCGGACGCACGATCGAAGTCAACGGCCGCAGCTACCGGCTGCCCTCGCAACCGACGGTCGTGGTGTGCGTCGACGGCTGCGAATTCGATTATCTCGAAGCCGCGGTCGCGGCGGGCGTCGCGCCGTTCATCGGCAAGATGCTCAAGGGCGGCAGCGCCTTCAAGGGCGACTGCGTGATTCCGTCGTTCACCAACCCGAACAATCTCTCGATCGTGTGCGGCGTGCCGCCTTCGGTACACGGCATCTGCGGCAATTACTTCTGGGACCCGCACGCGAACGGCGGCGAGGGCGCCGAAGTGATGATGAACGATCCCGCCTATTTGCGCGCCGGCACCTTGCTGGCCGCCGCCGCCGAAGCGGGCGCCGCGGTGGCCGTGGTCACGGCGAAAGACAAATTGCGCCGGCTGCTCGGCTGGCAGTTGAAGGGCATCTGTTTCTCGGCGGAAAAAGCCGACAAGGTGACGCTCGAAGAAAACGGCATTGGCGAAGTACTCGATCTGGTCGGCATGCCGGTGCCCGATGTATATAGCGCCGGATTGTCCGAATTCGTGTTCGCCGCCGGCGTGCGGCTTGCGCAGACCCGCAAGCTCGACCTGATGTATCTGTCGACCACCGATTACATCCAGCACAAATTCGCGCCGGGCACCGAGGGCGCCAACGCGTTCTACGCGATGATGGACGGCTATCTCGCGAAGCTCGACGCGCTCGGCTGGGTGATCGGCCTGACCGCCGACCACGGCATGAACGCGAAGCACGATCCGCAGACCGGCGAGCCGAATGTGATCTATCTGCAGGACGTGCTGGACGAGTGGCTCGGCACCGGCCGTGCGCGCGTCATTTTGCCGATCACGGATCCTTACGTGGTGCATCACGGCGCGCTCGGTTCGTTCGCGACGATCTATCTGCCGCGCGATATCAGTGTCGCGCAGGTGATCGAACGGATCGGCGGCTTGCGGGGGATCGAAACCGTGCTCGATAACAGTGCGGCGTGCGAACGCTTCGAACTGCCGAACGATCGAGTCGGCGATATCGTCGTGGTCAGCACGAAGCATGTGGCGCTCGGCACGCGGCGCAATGAGCATGACCTTTCCGGGCTGACCGTGCCGTTGCGCTCGCATGGCGGTGTTTCCGAACAGGAAGTGCCGTTGCTGTTCAACCGGCGTGTCGAGGCGTTGCCGTCCAGCGGTGGCAACGGCGGCAGGAGACTGCGCAACTTCGACATCTTCGACATCGCCTTGAATCGCGTGTCCGCATCATGAACGCCGTGCTGCGGGATCATCCGGCTTTCCGGGCGGAAGCGCTGCGGCTCAAGGGCGAGCGCGTGACGCGCCCGCGCACGCTCGACGTGTTCGATCCATATACGGGAACGCGCGTGGGCACGGTCCCGTTGGCGAGCGTCGACGACGTGCGTGCTGCGTTCGAGTACGCGGCAGCCTATCAGGCGCAGCTCACGCGTTACGAACGCTCGCAGATTCTGGAGCGCGCGGCTTCGATCATGCGCGAGCGGACCGAAGAGGCGTCGGATCTGATTTCGCTCGAGTCCGGCCTGTCGAAGCAGGATTCGCGTTACGAGATCGGCCGCGTGGCGGACGTGTTGAAGTTTGCTTCGATCGAGGCATTGCGTGACGACGGCCAGAGCTTTTCGTGCGATCTGACGCCGCACGGCAAGAAACGCCGTGTGTTTTCGCAGCGCGAGCCGCTGGCGGGTGTGATCGTGGCGATTACGCCGTTCAACCATCCGATGAACCAGGTTGCGCACAAGATCGCGCCAGCTATCGCGACCAATAATCGGGTGCTGCTGAAACCGTCGGAAAAGGTGCCGCTGTCGGCGCTCTATCTCGCCGACGTTCTATACGAAGCCGGCTTGCCCGCGCCGATGCTGCAGGTGCTGACCGGCGATCCGCGAGAAATCGCCGATGAACTGATCACGCATCCGTTGGCGGAACTCGTCACGTTCACGGGCGGCGTGGCGATCGGCAAATACATTGCGGCGAGAGCGGCGTACCGGCGCGTGGTGCTGGAGTTGGGCGGCAACGATCCACTGATCGTGCTCGACGACGCCGATCTCGAACGCGCGGCGACGCTTGCCGTGCAGGGCTCGTATAAGAACTCCGGGCAGCGCTGCACCGCGGTCAAGCGGATGCTGGTGCAAAAGAGCGTGGCCGCGGATTTCACCGATCTGGTCGTCGAGAAGACGCGCGCCTGGACTTTCGGCGATCCGTTCGATGCATCGAGTCAGATGGGCACCGTGATCGATGTTGCCGCGGCGCAGCTTTTCGAAGCGCGCGTGAACGAGGCGGTGGCGAGCGGGGCGCGTCTTCTGACCGGCAATCAGCGCAACGGCGCGCTGTATGCACCGACCGTGCTGGACGGCGTCGACCCGTCGATGACGCTGGTGCGCGAGGAAACCTTCGGGCCCGTGTCGCCGATCATCACCTTCGACACGCTCGACGACGCCATCCGCATCAGCAACGGCACGGCGTTCGGGTTGTCGTCAGGTGTGTGCACGAACCGGCAGGATGCGATCACGCGCTTCATCAACGAATTGCGCGTGGGGACGGTCAATGTGTGGGAAGTGCCCGGCTACCGGATCGAGTTGACGCCGTTCGGCGGCATCAAGGACTCCGGGCTTGGCTATAAGGAAGGTGTTCAGGAAGCCATGAAGAGCTTCACCAATCTGAAGACTTTTTCATTACCGTGGGAGTGATAACGTGGCATTGAGTGTGGAGGACATCCGTTCCCTGTTCGAGCAATACGGCAGGATGGCTTATAGCGGCGAGCCGGTGACGCAACTCGAACATGCGTTGCAGAGCGGCTTGCTGGCGCAGGAGGCTGGCGCTGACGACGACCTGGTTGCCGCGGCGTTTCTGCACGACCTCGGGCACCTGCTCAATTTGCAGGGTGAGACGCCTACACAGCGGGGCATCGACGATCTGCATCAGTATTTCGCGCTGCCGTTTCTACGGCCGGTGTTGTCGGACGCGGTGCTGGAGCCGATACGCCTGCACGTCGACGCCAAGCGCTGCCTGTGCGCGATCGACGACACGTATTTCGGCCGGCTTTCCGCCGATTCGGTGAGGAGTCTGGAACTGCAGGGCGGCATTTTCAGCAAGGAGGAAGCGGACACGTTTCTGCAGAAGCCCTACGCCGAAGATGCTTTGTGCCTGCGCAGGTGGGACGATCTCGCCAAAGAAGAGAACCGCGCGACACCGGATATCGAGCACTATCTGGGCGTTGTCGAGCGAGTGATGCTCAAGCACGCGGTTGTCTGAAGGGCTGTCTGTTGGCCCGCGGAGAGATGTTCGGATCAGGCTGTTTCTTTCCGTTTCGCGCGTGCTGATTCTCTGATTTTGTTGCGATCCTCTTGCCGTTTCTGGCGCAATCCATGCAGATCAAAATAACGCTTGCAAGGCGGAGTCCGGCTCGCTAGAATCTCGCTCTTTCGTGCTCCGGACAACGGGGCGCGGGAGGCGGGAGAGCCAGCAGTGGCAAGGCTTTCGGCGAAGTGGGCGGGTTAGGAAAGTTGGAAAAACCTGTTGACGACGTAGCGGAAGTTCTTCATAATCTCGTTTCTCTGCTGCTGATGCAGCGACGCAGAACGAAGCGGTGCCGGGTGGTGTGAGTTGTTGAGGTTTTCCGGTGGCGGTTTGGTGGTGAATGCGGACCCGATCTTTAAAAATTAACAGCCGATAAGTGTGGGCGCTTGATGCGCGATGCGGGGTGGATCTTCCGGGATCTGCCGTAAAGCGGAAGTATCAGGTCTCACACAGTAATGAAAGGAAGGTTTGACTGTCGCAAGATGGTTGGATCATTCGTCAGTACGTTGAGTGAGCGACCGGGCTCGAAAGAGCCCGAAAAACAGTAACAGGTTTGAACTGAAGAGTTTGATCCTGGCTCAGATTGAACGCTGGCGGCATGCCTTACACATGCAAGTCGAACGGCAGCACGGGGGCAACCCTGGTGGCGAGTGGCGAACGGGTGAGTAATACATCGGAACGTGTCCTGTAGTGGGGGATAGCCCGGCGAAAGCCGGATTAATACCGCATACGCTCTGCGGAGGAAAGCGGGGGATCTTCGGACCTCGCGCTACAGGGGCGGCCGATGGCAGATTAGCTGGTTGGTGGGGTAAAGGCCTACCAAGGCGACGATCTGTAGCTGGTCTGAGAGGACGACCAGCCACACTGGGACTGAGACACGGCCCAGACTCCTACGGGAGGCAGCAGTGGGGAATTTTGGACAATGGGCGCAAGCCTGATCCAGCAATGCCGCGTGTGTGAAGAAGGCCTTCGGGTTGTAAAGCACTTTTGTCCGGAAAGAAAACCTCTGCCCTAATACGGTGGGGGGATGACGGTACCGGAAGAATAAGCACCGGCTAACTACGTGCCAGCAGCCGCGGTAATACGTAGGGTGCAAGCGTTAATCGGAATTACTGGGCGTAAAGCGTGCGCAGGCGGTTCGCTAAGACAGATGTGAAATCCCCGGGCTTAACCTGGGAACTGCATTTGTGACTGGCGGGCTAGAGTATGGCAGAGGGGGGTAGAATTCCACGTGTAGCAGTGAAATGCGTAGAGATGTGGAGGAATACCGATGGCGAAGGCAGCCCCCTGGGCCAATACTGACGCTCATGCACGAAAGCGTGGGGAGCAAACAGGATTAGATACCCTGGTAGTCCACGCCCTAAACGATGTCAACTAGTTGTCGGGTCTTCATTGACTTGGTAACGTAGCTAACGCGTGAAGTTGACCGCCTGGGGAGTACGGTCGCAAGATTAAAACTCAAAGGAATTGACGGGGACCCGCACAAGCGGTGGATGATGTGGATTAATTCGATGCAACGCGAAAAACCTTACCTACCCTTGACATGTATGGAAGTCTGCTGAGAGGTGGATGTGCCCGAAAGGGAGCCATAACACAGGTGCTGCATGGCTGTCGTCAGCTCGTGTCGTGAGATGTTGGGTTAAGTCCCGCAACGAGCGCAACCCTTGTCCCTAGTTGCTACGCAAGAGCACTCCAGGGAGACTGCCGGTGACAAACCGGAGGAAGGTGGGGATGACGTCAAGTCCTCATGGCCCTTATGGGTAGGGCTTCACACGTCATACAATGGTCGGAACAGAGGGTCGCCAACCCGCGAGGGGGAGCCAATCCCAGAAAACCGATCGTAGTCCGGATCGCACTCTGCAACTCGGGTGCGTGAAGCTGGAATCGCTAGTAATCGCGGATCAGCATGCCGCGGTGAATACGTTCCCGGGTCTTGTACACACCGCCCGTCACACCATGGGAGTGGGTTTTACCAGAAGTGGCTAGTCTAACCGCAAGGAGGACGGTCACCACGGTAGGATTCATGACTGGGGTGAAGTCGTAACAAGGTAGCCGTATCGGAAGGTGCGGCTGGATCACCTCCTTTCCCGAGCTAACGTGTCAAGCGTTGAGCGCTCACGCTTATCGGCTGTGAATTAAAGACAGAAACGCAGACAGACTCAGGGGTCTGTAGCTCAGCCGGTTAGAGCACCGTCTTGATAAGGCGGGGGTCGATGGTTCGAATCCATCCAGACCCACCATGTCGATGATCGTTGGCGCTTAAGCGCTTACGGGCATCCCACCCCCGAAGGGGGCAGGGCGGATCTGGTGTGTGCATGACTGGGGGATTAGCTCAGCTGGGAGAGCACCTGCTTTGCAAGCAGGGGGTCGTCGGTTCGATCCCGTCATCCTCCACCAATCCTCAATGCGTAGCGTTCTGTGAAAGAAGCAGAGCGTTGTGCATTGGCGATTGAGCCAGTCAGAGTGATACATGGTTATAGCAACCGTGATATCGGCTGTCGTTCTTTAACAATCAGGAAGAAGTAGTAAGGAGATTCACGAAAGCATACTTAGAGATGGGTGTGCGAGTAGGTGAATCAGGGTTGTGATTGTATCAATGTATGAAAAGGTGATCGAAAGATTGCTTTGGAATACGGCGCAACACGAATACTCAACCTGTAGCGTGTGTATCGAGAGACACACCCGTTATAGGGTCAAGCGAACAAGTGCATGTGGTGGATGCCTTGGCGATCACAGGCGATGAAGGACGCGGTAGCCTGCGAAAAGCGGAGGGGAGCTGGCAAACGAGCTTTGATCCTCCGATATCCGAATGGGGAAACCCGGCCCGTATGGGTCATCCGTAGCTGAATCCATAGGCTGCGTGAAGCGAACGCGGTGAACTGAAACATCTAAGTAACCGCAGGAAAAGAAATCAACCGAGATTCCCAGAGTAGTGGCGAGCGAAATGGGACCAGCCTGCATTCTTTATCCGTAGTGTTAGTCGAAAGCTCTGGAAAGTGCTGCCATAGCAGGTGATAGCCCTGTAGACGAAAACATCATGGAAGAACTAGGTATGCGAGAAGTAGGGCGGGACACGTGAAATCCTGTCTGAAGATGGGGGGACCATCCTCCAAGGCTAAATACTCGTGATCGACCGATAGTGAACCAGTACCGTGAGGGAAAGGCGAAAAGAACCCCGGGAGGGGAGTGAAACAGATCCTGAAACCGCATGCATACAAACAGTCGGAGCCTTTGAAAGAGGGTGACGGCGTACCTTTTGTATAATGGGTCAGCGACTTACATTCAGTGGCAAGCTTAACCGATTAGGGCAGGCGTAGCGAAAGCGAGTCCGAACAGGGCGATTCAGTCGCTGGGTGTAGACCCGAAACCAGGTGATCTATCCATGGCCAGGATGAAGGTGCGGTAACACGTACTGGAGGTCCGAACCCACTAACGTTGAAAAGTTAGGGGATGAGCTGTGGATAGGGGTGAAAGGCTAAACAAACCTGGAAATAGCTGGTTCTCTCCGAAAACTATTTAGGTAGTGCCTCGTGTATCACCTTCGGGGGTAGAGCACTGTCATGGTTGTGGGGTCCATTGCGGATTACTACGCCATAGCAAACTCCGAATACCGAAGAGTGCAATCACGGGAGACAGACATCGGGTGCTAACGTCCGGTGTCAAGAGGGAAACAACCCAGACCGCCAGCTAAGGTCCCCAAATATTGCTAAGTGGGAAACGAAGTGGGAAGGCTAAAACAGTCAGGAGGTTGGCTTAGAAGCAGCCATCCTTTAAAGAAAGCGTAATAGCTCACTGATCGAGTCGTCCTGCGCGGAAGATGTAACGGGGCTAAGCAATATACCGAAGCTGCGGATGCATATTTATATGCATGGTAGGAGAGCGTTCCGTAAGCCTGCGAAGGTGCATTGAAAAGTGTGCTGGAGGTATCGGAAGTGCGAATGCTGACATGAGTAGCGATAAAGGGGGTGAAAGGCCCCCTCGCCGTAAGCCCAAGGTTTCCTACGCAACGTTCATCGGCGTAGGGTGAGTCGGCCCCTAAGGCGAGGCAGAAATGCGTAGCTGATGGGAAGCAGGTTAATATTCCTGCACCATTGTTAAATGCGATGGGGGGACGGATCGCGGAAGGTTGTCCGGGTGTTGGAAGTCCCGGTCCTTGCATTGGAGAAGGCGCTTTGGCAAATCCGGGCGCAGGATTCAAGGGTGCGAGGCCATTCACTTCGGTGAAGAAGCAATCGGAAGTGGTTCCAGGAAAAGCCTCTAAGCTTCAGTTTAACAAGACCGTACCGCAAACCGACACAGGTGGGCGAGATGAGTATTCTAAGGCGCTTGAGAGAACTCGGGAGAAGGAACTCGGCAAATTGGTACCGTAACTTCGGGATAAGGTACGCCCCTGTAGCCTGACTGGCCTGCGCCAGAAGGGTGAAGGGGTTGCAATAAACTGGTGGCTGCGACTGTTTAATAAAAACACAGCACTCTGCAAACACGAAAGTGGACGTATAGGGTGTGACGCCTGCCCGGTGCCGGAAGATTAAATGATGGGGTGCAAGCTCCTGATTGAAGTCCCGGTAAACGGCGGCCGTAACTATAACGGTCCTAAGGTAGCGAAATTCCTTGTCGGGTAAGTTCCGACCTGCACGAATGGCGTAACGATGGCCACACTGTCTCCTCCCGAGACTCAGCGAAGTTGAAGTGTTTGTGATGATGCAATCTCCCCGCGGCTAGACGGAAAGACCCCATGAACCTTTACTGTAGCTTTGCATTGGACTTTGAACCGGTCTGTGTAGGATAGGTGGGAGGCTTTGAAGCGTGGACGCCAGTCTGCGTGGAGCCGACCTTGAAATACCACCCTGGTCTGTTTGAGGTTCTAACCTTGGTCCGTTATCCGGACCGGGGACAGTGCATGGTAGGCAGTTTGACTGGGGCGGTCTCCTCCCAAAGTGTAACGGAGGAGTACGAAGGTACGCTAGGTACGGTCGGAAATCGTGCTGATAGTGCAATGGCATAAGCGTGCTTAACTGCGAGACCGACAAGTCGAGCAGGTGCGAAAGCAGGTCATAGTGATCCGGTGGTTCTGTATGGAAGGGCCATCGCTCAACGGATAAAAGGTACTCTGGGGATAACAGGCTGATACCGCCCAAGAGTTCATATCGACGGCGGTGTTTGGCACCTCGATGTCGGCTCATCTCATCCTGGGGCTGTAGCCGGTCCCAAGGGTATGGCTGTTCGCCATTTAAAGAGGTACGTGAGCTGGGTTTAAAACGTCGTGAGACAGTTTGGTCCCTATCTGCCGTGGGCGCTGGATATTTGAAGGGGGCTGCTCCTAGTACGAGAGGACCGGAGTGGACGAACCTCTGGTGTACCGGTTGTCACGCCAGTGGCATCGCCGGGTAGCTATGTTCGGAAGAGATAACCGCTGAAAGCATCTAAGCGGGAAACTCGCCTTAAGATGAGATATCCCCGGGGCTTCGAGCCCCTTGAAGGGTCGTTCAAGACCAGGACGTTGATAGGTCAGGTGTGGAAGCGCAGTAATGCGTTAAGCTAACTGATACTAATTGCCCGTAAGGCTTGATCCTATAACAGGTGTGTCTTATCCCCACAGGGGAAACAGGACACGCACGGTTGAGTGATCCGTGTTGTGCCAGCAGAAACAACACAACCCCACGCTCCACCCCTGGTGAGCATCACCAGAAACTACTTCTTCCCGATTGGCCTCGCTGGCCCGAAATCCAGCGCGGCAACAAGTCATGCCTGATGATCATAGCGAGTCGGTCCCACCCCTTCCCATCCCGAACAGGACCGTGAAACGACTCCACGCCGATGATAGTGCGGATTACCCGTGTGAAAGTAGGTCATCGTCAGGCTCCCAAGCAGCATCAGAAACCCCACCCCAACACAGGTGGGGTTTCTGCGTTTACCGCCCACACCATCCAGAACAGAAGCAGCGCGCAAAACCGCCGTAAGCGCACGGCCATCCCGTCTTGAGTTGCGTGGAGGGTCTTGGGAGCATCGTATCCACTTGAATAGGTGGACACGTGAACACTATCGAAGAAGAAGCGCCACTTGGCCGTCGTCGACGCCGGCGCTATAGCGTCGAGTTCAAAGCCCAGGTGGTGGCGGCTTGCCAAGGCCCCGGGGTGTCGCTCGCGGCCATCGCATTGCACCACAAGCTGAACGCGAATCTGCTGCGACGTTGGGTAGAGCAGGCCGAAAGGAACGATTGCGTGCTGGTGGCGCGTGGCGACATATCAGCACCATCAGTAGCGGCACCGGCGTTCGTTCCGCTTCCTCTGGAGACGCGGACCGCGCGTGCGGCTGAGATCCGCGTGGAAGTTCGTCGCGCGGACCAGTCGATTACGGTTAGCTGGCCGACATCAGAGGCGGCGCAATGCGCCGCCTGGCTGCGGGAGTGGCTCGCGTGATCCGCATTGATGAAGTGTGGCTGGCAGTCGAGCCGCTGGATATGCGTGCGGGCTTCGACACCGCACTGGCGCGTGTGGTCAAGGTGTTCGGCGCTGCGCATCCGCACCATGCTTACCTCTTTGCCAACCGGCGGGCCAATCGCCTGAAGGTGCTGGTTCACGACGGAATCGGGATATGGCTGGCAGCGCGACGTTTGAACGAGGGACAGTTCGCCTGGCCTCACGCTGGCAGCGAGCCGAAGCAACATGCACTCACGCAGGAACAGCTCGCCGCTCTGGTGGTGGGCTTGCCGTGGCAGCGCATCGGCCCGAATGGTGTGATCCGCGTCGTATGAGGCCAACAGGGACGTAAACAGTTGCGCTTCCACGGTGCCTGGGGTTCTGGCAGACTGGTTTGCATGACCCTGCCCGCCGACCTCAACGCCCTTAGCCCGGAACAGTTACGCGCCCTTGCCGCGCAGCTGATTGCCCAGGTGCAGGACAGGGACCGGGAGATTGAGGAGAAGACGCGGGAGGTCGAAGAGAACGAACGCGAACTGCATTACCGGCAGACGCGTATCGAGCAGTTAAGCCACGAGATATCCATCCTCAAACGCCAGCAGTTTGGCCGGCGTAGCGAACAGTTCACCAGCGAGCAGATGAGCCTGCTGGACGAAGCAATCGACGCCGATCTGGCCGCCATCGAACTGGAGCTCGAGCAGCTTCAGCCACAAGCGCCCGCCGACCAGTCAACCCAGCAACCGAAGCGCACATCGCTGCCAGCGCAACTGCCGCGCACGGAGATCCACCACGAACCGGACAGCATCCTGTGTCACTGTGGCTGCGAGCGCGTGCGAATCGGTGAGGACATAAGCGAGAAGCTGGACTACACGCCCGGTGTCTTTGCAGTAGAGCGACATATCCGTGGCAAGTGGGTGTGCAAGAACTGTGAAACGCTGATTCAGGCGCCGGTGCCCGCACACGTCATCGACAAGGGTATCCCGACTACGGGACTGCTGGCCTCGGTGCTGGTCGCCAAATATGCGGATCACCTTCCGCTGTATCGTCAGGAACAGATCTTTGCGCGGGCGGGTCTGGCGATACCGCGATCGACATTGGGTGCGTGGGTTGGCACGTGCGGCGCACAGTTGCAGCCACTGGTCGACGCGCTCCATCAGGAACTCCTGCAGCAGGGCGTGCTGCACGCGGATGAGACACCGGTGCAGATGCTCAGTCCCGGTAAAGGGAAGACACACCGGGCGTACCTGTGGGCGTATACACCCACGCACTTCAGCGAGCTTCGCGCTGTGGTCTACGACTTCGCCGTCAGCCGTGCAGGCGAACATGCCCGTGCGTTCCTCGCTGACTGGCAGGGCAAACTGGTGTGCGACGATTACGGCGGCTACAAGGCTGGCTTCCAGCAGGGCATCACTGAAATCGGATGCGCTGCGCACGCACGGCGCAAGTTCTTCGACCTGCATGCCAATCACAGCAGTCAGGTTGCCGGACAGGCCATGCCATTCTTCGCTGCGCTTTACGATATCGAGCGCGACGCTGCAGTGCTCGATGCAGAGGAACGGCGCAAACTGCGGCAGAGCCGGGCCAAACCATTGTGCGACGCACTTTACGAATGGATGGTGGCGCAGCGCAAGCTGGTTTCGGAAGGTTCAGCGATTGCAAAAGCGCTGGATTACAGTCTCAAGCGTTGGGAGGCGCTCACGCGTTATCTCGACGACGGACACGTGCCAATAGATAACAACTGGGTAGAAAACCAGATCCGTCCATGGGCCATCGGGAGGGCCAACTGGTTATTTGCCGGCTCGCTACGGGCGGGTCAACGCGCTGCCGCCATCATGAGCCTGATAAGGTCGGCACAACTTAACGGCCATGACCCGCACGCCTATCTGAAGGACATCCTCACGCGGCTTCCTATCCACAAGGCCAGCGACATCTCGGCATTGTTGCCGCATCGCTGGCAACCAACGGGGATCGTCGACTAACCCGACCCGTCAAGATGGGTTTGCTGCGCGCTTACAAACCGCCGCGAAAAACCTGACCCGGTTCGCTACCCGCATCCCGCCGCGCCACGGCGCAATTCACCCGCGACACTCCACCCTCCTGCACCCGCACCGCTGCCGTACCCACGCACAGCCAGGGGTGCCCGGCGTCAGATCCATCTCATGACTTACTGCGTCGCGATATCCGCGCCGCTGCTTGCGCCAGCGGGTATCACGCCATCGCTAATCTGCGCTTTGTCGACTTCTGCGAGCAATGCTTCGTCGCGGGCAATGACTTTGGGCAGGTGCGTACGCAAGAATTCGACCCAAGTCCGGGTCTTCGCATCGATGAACTTACGCGACGGATATAGCGCGTAAATATTCATCTTCTGCGCGGTATATTGCGGCAACACGCGCACTAACGTTCCATCACGTAATCCGGAAATTGCCGCGTAGAGCGGCAGCATGCCAATGCCCATTCCTTCGCGAATCGCGACGATCAGCGACTCGGCGATGTTCACGTGCACAGGCCCATTCACCTCCATCGTTTCGCAGCCATTCGGCCCTTCGAGCACCCAGTCGTGCGGCGGAAACGCCGGGGTATGCAGGATCAGACATTCGTGGTGTGCCAGATCGGCCGGCTTCTGCGGCGCGCCGTGGGCGCGCACATACGCCGGCGAAGCGCACAAGATGCTGAAGGTCGTTCCAAGCGGAAGCGACACGAGATCCGAATTAGGCAAAGTGGAAGCGCCGATCACCGCGACATCCGCGCTGCCTTCAAAGAGATCAGGCATGCGCTGCGACAACGTCAGCTCGACAGTCACCTCCGGATACAGCGCGCGATAGCGCGAGATAGCCGGCAGCACGTAATGCTGGCCGATGCTGGCAAAGCTATGCATTCTCAAAGCGCCGGTCGGGCGCTCATGCGCACAACTGGCTTCTTCTTCCGCTGTGCTGACATCTGCAAGTATCTGCTGACATCGTGTCAGGTAACGCTCGCCCGCAGTGGTCAGCGCTAGCCGTCGCGTGGAGCGGTTCAGCAACCGGGTCCGCAGATGAGCTTCGAGTTCCGAAACCGCGCGGGACATTGCGCCGGTCGTTGAATTGAGCGACTGCGCGGCACCGGTGAAACTCCCGGCTTCGACCACGCGCACGAACACTCGCATATTTTGTAACGTATCCATCGATCCTTCTATTTCACGGCAGAGGCCGTATTGTCCGCCTGTCCAGGATGCGCATTGTTGTTCGTTTTGGAAGGAACGTTCCGCGCCGGTCCTCTTAATGCACGCATAGCATGCTCCTACAATCGGCGCCTTGCCTGCCGGAGTAAGCAGTCCTCGCCGGTGCTTCTTTCCGCGACGAACCGGGGCGCATTGCTTTCAGATGAAGCGCGAACATGCGATCGAACCGACGGCCGATTCCGGCCGGCAGTGGAGCGTCATGTTGCGACCACTCAGTCGGGCCGTTCCCGACTGGGCAGATAGCGATGGCCTGATCTGGCTGCATCTGTTGAAAACGGTGACCGCGGGTCTGCTGGCGCTGGGCATTGCGATGCTGCTGGATCTGCCGCAACCGCGCATTGCGATGACTACGGTGTTCGTGCTGATGCAGCCGTTCAGCGCAATGGTGCTCGCCAAGAGTTTCTACCGGATTCTCGGGACTGCGGCGGGCACAGTCGCTGCATTGGTGCTGGGCGCATTGTTCGTCCAGCAGCCCGAGCTGTACATGCTCGGTGTGATCGGCTGGGTCAGCGCCTGTATTGCGGCAGCGGTCCGGTTTCGGCATTTCAGGTGGTATGGCTTTGTGCTCGCGGGATACACCGCTGCGCTGATCAGCATCCTAAACGTCGCGGCGCCTCACGACCTGTTTCTGGCGGCGCTTACGCGCGCGGCGGAAGTGGCGGTGGCGGTCGGCATTGTGTCCTCGAGCGCGGTGAGCGCGCTGATCGTGCCGCAGCGATCCAGCCTCGCACTGCGGCACGCGCTGCAGATTCGATGCGCAAATTTTACCGCGTTCGCCGCCGATGTGCTGGATCGCGGCATCCAGCGCGGCCAATTTGAGCGGCGCTTTGCGGATCTCGTCGACGAGATCGTCGGTTTCGAGGCGACGCGCACTTTTGCCGCCTTCGAAGATCCGGCCATGCGCTCACGCAGCGAGCATCTCGGCCGTCTGAACAGCGAGTTCACGGATGCCTGCACGCGGCTGCACGCGCTGCATCAACTGCTCAAGCGTCTGCGTGCCAGCGGTTCGGCGCCGATCGCCACGGCGATCAAACCATACTTCAGCGAACTCGCCGCGCTCATGATCCAACAGCCCGATGCCACCGTCGATGCATCGCGAATGGCGGCCCGCTTGCAGCACCTTCAGGCGAGTCTGCCCCGCCGCATGCGCGAAACGAGGAGGCCGCTGGAAGCCTCGCCCGCTGAATCGCTGGCGGACTTCGATACGGCGGCGGAACTGCTGTACCGGTTCGTCGACGAATGGAGCCGCTACTCGGGGACTTATGCATCGCTGACGCTGAGCAAGCCGGGGAGCCAGCCGCGGACCACCGTTCGTTACGTGAGCAAAACCAACAGTTTTGTCGTCGCGTCGACTTTTATCCGCTCGGCTGTGGTCATGGCGATCGCCGGCTGGTCTGGATCACGACAGACTGGCCGAGCGGCGGCCTTGCGGTGATCGGCGCAGCGCTGGTATGCGCGCTGACGTCGACGGCGCCGGACCCTTCGAAGCGCGCTGGTATCCGTGCGCTCGGCCACCTGGATTGCGCAGGACGTGCTGCAAGCGGTTCATGCCGATCGCGAGAGGCGTCATGACCTGCAGCGCATTCTGAGTTACCTGCATTTCATCCGCACTGCGTTGCTCGACAAGGACGCGCCTTTCAATGCGCGCATGACTCATGCGCGCTGACTAATGCCTGACTGACTCATGCGTGATCGACTCATCGGCATTGCCCCCGCGCGCCCGGATCGGTCCTGTGCGCCGATCCTTCTTCAGGATGGAAAGATCACTTCCGGGCGGCCCCGTTTATCTGCGTGAGTGGTAACCATATAGTTTCATCACTGCATCGCAGTAATCGTAAGTCCTGGAGAACGAAATGAATGTGTTGAAAATCGCCTTGATCGCCTGCTGTTTGTCCGCTGTCGGCGCTCAGGCACAAACGGCTCCCGCCGCCCCGCAACAGCAGGCCGCCCAGGCGAGCGCGCAACGCGACGCCAATGCGGACACGCGCGGCCGCGCCGCTGCACCGGCCGCCAAAGCCGAAGAGTGCGTCGGACCGGTGAGCTTCTGCAACATCTACTTCGGCAGCTAAGCCGCGTCACGCATCACCCTGAAGCACGTGCAAGACCTGTCGCGACAATCGACGCGCGACGAAGCACCCGGCCGCGACGCCGTCATGTCGTGACGCCGCGGCGGGGGCGACAATCCGGCCATTGAGTGAAGCACACCGCAGACGTGCGCATCAACGGGCCGGACTGGTGATTATGGAGAGACTGAGTTTCATGTACCAAGACCGGATTCGCTGCGCCGCGCTGCGCGGGAAAATCACTTCGGCCGCCGAGGCGGCACTACTGATTCAGGACGGCATGCGCGTCGGCGCCAGCGGTTTCACCCGAGCGGGCGACGCCAAAGCCGTTCCCGTTGCGCTTGCCGAGCGCGCGCGTCAGGAAGGCAAGCCGCTGCGCATTACGCTGATGACCGGCGCATCGCTCGGTCACGACGTGGACCGCATGCTGACCGAGGCGCATGTGCTGGCCCGGCGCCTGCCGTTCCAGGTGGACAAGACGCTTCGCGACGCCATCAATCGCGGCGAAGTGATGTTCGTCGATCAGCATCTGTCTGAAACCGTCGAGATGCTGCGTGCGAACCAGCTTGGCAAACTCGACATCGCCATTATCGAAGCCGCCGCGATCACCGAGACCGGCGGCATTGTGCCGACCACCTCGGTCGGCAATTCGGCCAGCTTTGCGATTCTTGCCGACAAGGTGATCGTCGAAATCAATCTTGCACAGTCGCTCGCGCTCGAAGGGCTGCACGATATCTGGATTCCGGGCCGCCGGCCGCACCGCGAGCCGCTGCCGATCGTGCGCCCGCAAGATCGTGTCGGCACGAAGGCGATCGAGATTCCGCCGGAGAAAATCGCGGCGATCGTCATCACCGACATGCCGGACAGTTCGTCCACGGTGCTGCCGGCGGATGCCGAAACCGAATTGATCGCCGGTCATCTGATCGAGTTCTTCCAGCACGAAGTGTCGCACGGGCGCATGCCGCGAAACTTGCCGCCATTGCAGGCGGGCATCGGTACGATCGCCAATGCAGTGCTGGCCGGTTTCGTCGATTCGCCTTTCGAGGCCTTCGAAATTTATTCAGAAGTGCTGCAGGACTCGACCTTCGACCTGATGGATGCCGGCAAGGTGACGTTCGCCTCCGGTGCGTCGATCACGTTGTCGGCCGCGCGCCAGGCACAGGTGTTCAGCGAGCTCGAACGTTATCGCGATCGTCTCGTGTTGCGTCCGCAGGAAGTCAGCAACCATCCGGAAGTGATTCGCCGGCTTGGTCTGATCGCGCTGAACACCGCGCTGGAGTTCGACATTTACGGCAACGTGAATTCGACCCACGTGGGCGGTACGCACATGATGAACGGCATTGGCGGTTCGGGCGACTTCGCGCGCAACGCGTCGTGTGCGATCTTCGCGACCAAGTCGATGGCAAAGGCTGGCCGCATTTCGAGCATCGTGCCGATGGTGCCGCATTGCGATCACAACGAACACGATGTGGACGTGGTGGTGACCGAGCAGGGCCTTGCCGATTTGCGCGGCCTCGCGCCGCGCGAACGCGCCACGTTGATCATCGAAAATTGCGTGCATCCGCTGTATCGCGATCTGCTGCGCGACTACTACAGGGATGCCTTGAAGGGCGGCGGGCAAACGCCGCATCAACTGGATCAGGCTTTCGCGTGGCACGCGCGGTTGCGTGACACAGGTTCGATGTTGCCGGCACAGGAAGCGGGGCTTTAAGTTTGGACGGGTTTTGAGTCGAGCCGGCGTCAGGGGGTATTCGCCCCTGACGCCGCAAGCCCTCAGAGGTGGCGTTCAGGTACCTCGCCGGATGAGCCGGATAAGAAACAATAGAATAACCGCGCCGATTACCGCGGTGATGATCGAGCCGAGCCAGCCGCCGCCCAGCGAAATATGCAGCACGCCGGCGAGCCATCCGCCGATGAACGCGCCGACAATCCCGACAATGATGTCGACGATCAGGCCGAAGCCGCCGCCCTTGACGAGCACGCCTGCCAGCCAGCCAGCGATCGCGCCGATGATGAGCCATGCAATGATGCCGTGTTCCATAATCGAGACTCCCTAGTTGAGTGTGAAAAATTCACGGTGACAGAGCTTAGTCGAAGGTTATGGGACAGTCCATATTCAGGACGCGGAATTAACATTGTCTGAATCTATTGCAGACTAAGTGTAGACGATGCGCACGAATCCGGGGGACTTACGCGCTGCGCTCACTCGGGCGTGGGCTCCGCTTCTCTGGCCGTCCAGCTGACGCTGGAGACACTCTTTTCCATGCTGATGCGGCTCGCCATCTGTTCGAGCTTCGACTGATCTTTGGGATGCATCTTCAGGGTTGCCGTGACACGAATACGGCCTGGCTCACCTTCGACGTCCTCGCTCGTCAGGCTTTGAAACGACAGCGGCGTCGAATACATCGAATTGGAGACGGCTGTACGGATATGAATCTCGTCGGCCTCCCGGCAGACGATCGTCAGCACGTATTCGCGGACCAGGTCGGCGTTCGACACTGGCGTCGCGTTGATCATACGGCTGACTTCACGCAGCACGGTGTTGGTCAGCAGCACGACGGCGGTGCCCGCGAGCGCCGGCCCATAATGCCCCGCGCCGCACAACACACCCACCGCGGCCGAGCACCACAAGGTTGCCGCGGTGTTGATTCCCTGAATGGAACCCTTGTCGCGCATGATCACGCCGCCGCCGAGAAAGCCGACGCCGGAGACCACATACGCGGCGATCTGGGTGATGCCGCTCGTGCCGTTGCCGGTCAGCACGCCGAGCGTAACGAACAGGCATGCGCCGCTCGCGACCAGCGTGATGGTGCGCAAGCCCGCATTGCGCTGACGCATCTGCCGTTCAAAGCCGATCGCGACGCCGCAGGCGAAGGCGGAGAGAAGCCGCAAGAGGAATTCAACTGTCATCGGTCAACATGGGTGAGGCGCGAGTTCGCGCAGTGTGAACCTTGCGCGTGACACCGGCGCGTCCGTCCCGATGGGCGCGGGCGCGAGCAGGCGTGATCGGGCGCGCGGGCAAGACTCGCGGCGCCGGAAGGCAAGGGCGGTCGGCACGGCATTCAGCCATGCGGAGCTCACTGCGACTTTACTGCAACAAGTGGATACGGGTACTACGCGGATACTACGACGTGCACCGCCGGCCTGAAGGCAAGACGGCGACAGGAAAAGGCTGGCGCGGGAATCTTGCCGATCAGGCGATCGGGCGAATCGAAGCTCGACGGGTACTACTGCTACTGTCCAAGATCGTGATTCCGGGTAAATGAACTGGGCGGATTTTAGGCGTCTCTGCAAAGATAAGTCAAGCCGCCATTGGGTGCGGTGACGAATGATTTGCACGCTATCTTTGGGGAAGTTTCCGTGCTGATTGAGGAACTATTCCCACACAAATACGGACTCCGAAGATTGACGACGGCCATCCCGGAAAACACACTGTCTGTATAACCCGGAACACGCGGTTTCGCTCGTGCGTCGCGATCCGCGCAACGTTGCCGCTTCCGACGTTTCCACCGCTTCCGCCGCTCATCCGAATTGAGGAATGTATGAAAATCAAAGCTTTTCGAGTCATCGCCGGTGCGCTGATCGCCGCTGCTCCCTTCGTGTCGTTCGCCGCAGGTTTGCCCGCGCCGTTTGAAGGCAGCAGCACGCTGCAGGCAGACGGCCTCGTGAAGGCGATCGATCAGGCCAACCATTCGGTCACGGTGCTCGACACACAGGGCGGCGAAGCGTCGTTCAACGTCACCGACACGCGCAATCTTGCGCAGATCAAGCAAGGCGGCAAGGTTCACATCCGCATGATGCGCAATGCCGTGATCACCGTTACGCGCAGTGCGGACGGGCAAGTCACGGCGCCGCAAACCGGGCAGCCGGACACGGTTCAGACGGTAACTGCCCGCGTCGAGGCCATTGACCATGCTTCCGGAATCATGGCGCTCAAAGGCGCGGACGGTTCTGTGTTCCATATCCAGGGCCGCGATCCGGCCAGGACCGCCGGCGTGACGCCGGGCATGCAAGTGGTAGTGGCGTTCGCGCCGCAGGTCAGCGTGGCCGTGGCGCCCACGCAGTGACGTCCGCCGCGATAACGTCCACCGCGGTAACGTCTGCTCTCGTCGGGTGCATTAGTCGGGCTCGCCGGGCACGAGGCGCAAGCGCGTGATTTCAGACGGCGCACCCAGACGCTTCGGCGGTCCCCAGTAGCCGGTCCCCCGGCTCGTGTACACCCAGAGTCCATTCAGCCGTGCAAGACCCGCGGTGAACGGCTGCTGGAACCGCACGAAGAAATTCCACGGGAAGAACTGGCCGCCGTGCGTGTGCCCCGAGAGTTGCAGTGTGAAGCCGGCTGCTGCCGCGGCTTCCGCAGAACGCGGCTGATGGGCGAGCAGTACCTTGATCAGCACGTCGCCAGGCGCACCCGCAAGTGCCGCGACGGGATCGCTGCGGTGCGCCGGGTCGTGATGGCCCGCTGAATAATCGGTCACGCCGGCAATCACGGCGCGTGCGCCGTCGTGGTCCACGATCACGTGCTCGTTGAGCAGGACCTTCAGTCCCAGGCGCCGGAATTCGTCGATCCAGGCGTTGGCGCCCGCGTAATACTCGTGATTGCCGGTCACGAGAAAGGCGCCGTGGCGCGCGCTCAACCGTGACAGCGGTTGCGTATGTCGGGTCAATTGCGGCACGCTGCCGTCCACGATATCTCCGGTGACAGCGATCAGATCCGGTTTGAGGCGATTCACCGCGTCGACGATCGCATCCACATAGCGGCGTTTGATGGTCGGCCCAACGTGAATGTCGCTGATCTGCACGATCGTGAAGCCGTCGAGCGCGGCCGGCAAATCGTCGATCGGCACTTCGATCGTCACCACCTTCGCGCGACGGCGGGCGTTGAACAGGCCGACAAGCGTAGAAAGCAGCGCGAGCAACGGCACGGCCGCCGCGGAGCCGGTCCGCCAGTGCGCGATGGCGATGGTGTTCGGCCAGATCGCGTCGACGGTCAGAAGCGAGGCGAGCACGAGGTCGCGCACGAAAGTCAGGACCAGCAGTGACGAGAAAAAGCCCATCGCCAGCAAACCGACCCACGCAAGCCGGTCGCTGAGGGGCTGCTGTTTGATCGTGCGCGCCAGCATGCCAAGCGGAATGAGAAAGATCGACAGTACGAGCCACAACCCGCACAGCCAGCGGCCGGCGGTGCCGATCGGCATGTCCGGAATCAGACGAAAGCCGACGTAAATGTGCAGCAGGATGCCAATCAGGATGATGCGAACAAGAAACGATGAGCGGCGCATAGCGAGGATCAGGGCGGGAAGGGGCCGGCACGAGAGCGGAAGGGCGGCGCTACTCGTGCGTTGCGGCAATGCCGGGGCGAACGAGCCGACCCATTCTACCGAGTTGTGCAATCGCTTGCCGGCCGCGCCAGATTTGCCGTTCACATGGCGATCCGCCGCCCGTGTAAAGGCGCCTGCAGGTTACTGCATTGCGGCATCCAGGCCGCTGTATCTGGCTCGTTCGCGCGGCTGTTGCGCTCGAATTAAATGGGCTTTGAATTGTGTTCGGGCGTGGACTATTCTGGAATGGAACCGGCTTGCACCAAAGCTACGGCAAGGTCCTCGGAGAAGGCTCTGGCAGTCCGCTAGCGGTTCGTTTTATCGCCGGCAGAGGCGAAGGCAGGAGGCACAAATGAAACTGCTCGGATCAGGCAACCCGTTCCGCCACGCGCACCATGCGCACCACGTCGGATACGAGGGTAGCCATGTCATGCTGCCGCTAGTGGTGATATCGCTGATGGCGGTCGGCCTGTACTTCGGCGTGCGCAACATCGATTTTTCCGAATTGGGCAAAAGCGCGCTGTTCTACGTGGTGATGCTATGCGTCGCCTTGGGTATCGCGGGACTGTTCGGCGTCGTCGGGGCGTGGGTTCGGTCAGGTGGCGACGAGGCCGAAGAGGGCTTCTGCTTCGTTGGTGCGTTGATCGGCGCCGTGGTTTTCTACGTGGCCCTCTTCAGTTGAGCGGACTCGGCAGCGGCTCGGAGCGGAGGCCGCAGGCTAGACGATCCGCGCGGCTTCGTCGAAAGCAAGGCGCGGGCTGCGCGGAAACAGCCTGGACGGGTCGCCATAGCCCAGATTGATCAGAAAGTTCGACTTCACGGTCGTGCCGGCAAAGAAAGCTTCGTCTATCCTGGCGGCGTCGAAACCGGACATCGCACCCGTATCCAGGCCGAGCGCGCGGGCGGCGAGAATCAGATAGCCGCCTTGCAGCGTCGAATTGCGAAATGCCGTGTCGGCAATCGCCTTGTCGTTGCCGGCAAACCAGCTACGCGCGTCCGCGTGCGGAAACAGCTTCGGCAGATGCTCGTAAAACGCCATGTCCATTCCAACGATCGCCGTGACCGGCGCTGCCATCGTCTTCTCGAGATTGCCTGCCGACAATGCCGGGCGCAGCTTCTCCTTGCCCTCCTGCGTTTTGACGAAGACGAAGCGGCCCGGACTCGAATTGGCCGAGGTCGGGCCGAGCAGGACGAGTTCGACGAGTTGCCTCAGCACGGCGTCGTCGACGGGTTTCGGCTGCCAGCCGTTATGCGTGCGCGCTTCGCGAAAAAGCTGGGCGAGCGCCTCGTCGGAGAGAATCATGTTGAGTGTCCCTTGAAGGTTGCGTGTGAGGAATGGATACGACTGCTGCGAATGAAACCGCAACGTGCGTGCGTGATCGCTGTCGTCGTTGCCGCCATAATAACCAGGGTTCTCATCCGGTCGCGCTTTGAGCGCGCGATCGTACTCAGGCAATCTCATGACGGATCTCTTCGCGGATTTTTCCGATGCACTGCCGGCGCCCGACGTCGACTGGTATCCCGATTGGCTGGCGCCCGCAACGGCGGGGCGGGCGCTGACGCAACTCATCGGCGAAGTCGAATGGCGTCAGGACATGATGGGCACGCCCGCAGGCCGCGTGCCGCTGCCGCGGCTGACCGCCTGGCAGGGCGAGCCCGATGCGGTTTATGTCTACTCGGGCATTCGCAACGTGCCGCAACCGTGGACGGCGACGGTTGCCGAACTGAAGTCGGCCGCTGAGTCGGTTTGCGGCGCGCATTTCAATAGCGTGCTGATCAACCGCTACCGCAGCGGTACCGACAGCATGGGCTGGCACGCGGACCGCGAGCCCGAACTCGGCGCCCGGCCGGTAATCGCATCCGTGAGCCTGGGCGTCGCGCGCACATTTGATTTGCGGCACAACAGAACCGGTGTCGTGCAGTCTTTTTCGCTCAAGGGCGGCAGCCTGCTCGTAATGAAAGGCAACACGCAGGCCGATTGGCGGCATCGGGTGCCGAAGGAGCCGCGCGTGGCGGGCGAGCGGATCAATCTGACGTTTCGCTGGGTGATGCCGAGCGCGGGTGCTCGCTGATCCAGCACGCGGTGGCGGGTTGACGGCGAGGCGTGGTAGGCCAGCCCGTCCGGCAAGCAAGGCAAGCCCAGTGAGCACGCAGCGCTGCTCGCGCATAGACCCGGTATCGAACGAACTTCCCGGCTGCAGTCTGGTTACGTACGCCGCAGCCTGTCTTCCAGTTCCAGGCGTTGGTCCTCCCGGAACTGCAGGTCCTTCCAGACGTCCTCGTTAATCCGGAAGCCGCTCGACGTAGGACCGAGGGTTCGATACGACTCGAGACCCGTTTTCAGATCGACCGTTGCCTGAAAGACAGGCTTACCGCCGAGTGTTCGCACTTCGAGTCGGTCCGGGCCTGTTGGAACTGCATAGAAGCCGTCCCGGAACAGCCAGGCGGCATTCTTGGAGGCAAGCCATTCAATTGCTTCAGCGGCCCCGCCGGCCTGGTCCAAATGCCTGGGATATTGGGAGAAGCTACCCTGGAAAAAGTCAGCCAGCATATGGGTAACGAATTGAGTCGTACCCGGCGGCAACATGGAATCCGGGTTCAGATCGAACTCGTACAACTGCGCGCGGTTGCCCACCGTGCTTGCCCAATAGTAGCTGTTGTAGTTCGATGCGGGCGGTGTAACTTTATTGCCGCGTGAATCCGTCAGTTGCCAGTCCGATCTGTATCCAGCGTAGTAGTCAGTGACAAACGGTGTAGACACAGCCTTGCCTACGGTCAAATGTTTCGTGTCCTCGAGATGAAGGAGACGGAAGGGATTGGTGCCATCGAAGCGAAAAACACCGTTCAAGCTACGTGGGTTCCCGGGGTTCGCGCCCACGTAGAGGTAACCGTCGTGACCGACGAGTAAGACCTTGTTGTAGTTGTTTGTATAGTGGAAACGGCCGTCGTTGCTCAGCGCAAATTGTTTCATGCTCCCCGTTGTGCTCTGGGCGTAGGATGTCCGGTAGACATGAAGGTTGTCGCTTGCATCCGCATACAGTATGTACGGCCATTCTCCGCCGTAAGCGCGAAGGGTTATTGGCCCATGATAGTCTTCACCGGCTGCCTGCCGTGTTGCTGCCTGGTGGGTTTTCAACCGGGAATTGAGATAGAAGCTGGCCAGCGTCAGGTTGGGGTCTTCTTTGGGAGCCAGCCCGATCTGCTTGCCATTTTGCATGACCGGTCTCGAGAACGGCTTGTAGGCGGGCTCCTGCCACGCAGGGCTGTTCATCGGGAAGCGGGCCAGTTGCGGCTGCGCCCCCGCGGTCCGTGTCCAGTTGTACACGTCCCAGCGAAACACCGGATTAGGCGTGAACTGCGACTTAAGCCCTTTTTGCAGGTCTTGCGTTCGCCACCAGCCGATTATCTGTGTGTTGTCGATTTGCCCAACGGCGGCAAATTCCTGGTTGTCCGGTGCGAGAGCATGTGGGCCGAGGCTTGCGTTCACATCCACCATGTTGAGGGACGGCGCGATAGCGTATATATAGCCATCAGCGGGCTGACGTTGCTGGCGGATGAGGGCGGTCGATGGCAGTCGGAATGCTCCGACGTAGCCGGCGCTGTCCGTCTGTGCTCCGTGCGAGGCGATGTCGAAATTGTGCATTTGCAGATTGACGTCCCGCAGCCTTGTGCGTCCGGCATTGAACCCCCCTCTTTTCGCGACTTTGTTGGGTGTATCCGTTGACGGCCGAAACAAAACCCACGGATCGCGGTTCGAAGACGGCCCGGTTGCGCGTTTGGTGTTGAGATGGTCCATATAGTTTTGAAGCGAAGGACGATAGTTGACTGGTTCGGCCGACAGGTTCGTGCTTGGAGGGACAAGTGGACCAACCGGCACCAGCCCTCCCATTTCTTCTGCTTCGTCCAAAGTGACGGTTCGTGAAGGTAACAACGGCCGTGTCTCTGACAGGCTGTCGCCCGGATCCCTGATTCCGGCTTCAGATGCGTACCACGTGGTCGTGGCATGGGCGATTCCGCCCTCGGTGCCATATCCCGTGTTGTAGATGCGACCTATAGTGTCCGACAGATTCTGAAGACCATCGTACGCAAACACGCCGAAATTGGGATCAAAAAGCTCGTAGCGATCATGCTCGGCGTCAGAATTGACATTGAGCCGCTGCACGATGACCGGACGACTCGCTTCTCGCGTCGATGTTCCGGCGGCTTGAGGCCCCAACGCCAGATCGATGACTGCGATGTCATTGTGCAAAGGGCGCGGTCCGCCGTCGCCGACGTACGGCTCGCTAAAGTGTGTTCTCAGATCATTGACAAGCGAGTCCGCTGTCGTAATAGCGAACGTGCCGCTGTGGCGGATGTGATTCGCCATAGTGAAGGTGGAGGTCGACTGGTGCTGCTCGTGAACGCTATTCAGATTGAGGACGGTCTGCTCACGTGTTTCCTGATTGCTCTGCCAGAAACGTAAGTTGCCCGCGGCATCGCTGAGCGTTGTTGCTGTCCCGGCGGCGATTTCCTGTAGCACATAGGTTCCCACGCTTTCGGCCGGACTGCGGAGGCCGGCTCGCTCCGCGCCGTCCGGAAAGAGCGACTTGAGCGATATTTCGTTTGATGACACGGCATGTTGTTGATAGATTAGATTTTCGCAGTCGAACTCGGGCGGTCCATAACCGAGCGCTCCCAGTTGCGGTTCAAGAACTCGCTCCGATGTCCTGACTGCCGGCGGATTCGATAAGTACACCTGCATTTTGAACGGCGTGAGTCTATATCTGTTTCCTAAGAAGGGGGGCAGATCGTCGAAAGGGCTGCGATTTCTGAAGGCGGAGTCCATATACTCGCGCAACGCATTTGCTGTACTGTTCCAGTCCCTGTATTCGAATGCGCCATTGTTGGGATCGAAGATCGAATAGTGATGGGTCGCACCTCTCTGGACGAGAATTGCGTGCCCGTAATCCCTTCGACCCTCTGGCGAATCCAGGGACAACTGGATGTATGCCATGTCGTTAGGCCGCCGCAGGAAGAGGTTCAATCGATTGATGAGCACGGTGACGCGGGTATCGGGCGCCACGGCCCCGGTGTGCAACCTGACTGATGGCTGCGGCGTATAGTGGTTGAAACCGAGTGCGGTTCTACCAGACTGGAAGTTCTGAATACGGTTGAACATGTCTGTCCGTGTATTGAGCAGGCGACTGGTTTCCGCATGCATGTTATGCACTGCTGACATTAGCGGTGGCGTGAGTGGCTCCTGATGTTCACCTATCATTTGCTGATCGGTCCATGCGAGATCGACCCGGCGCATGGCTTCCCGAACCATTCCCTCACATAGGCCGCCACTCGCTTGCCCGTGGCTCTCCGGATAGTCGACCTGATCGAATCGTTCGATTGCAATGGCGTTCCGCGCTAACGCGTTGCCGCCACGATCCTTGATGCATGTGCTGAAGGCTGGACCCCGTTTGACTCGCAACCCGAGGTTGCCGGATTCGTCGGCGTGTGGAAGGGCGGTCGATGTGAGCGCGCCAAGGGGGTACCCGTTTCTGGCGCCGGCTCGCCCTGATGCCGGAATGACCCCGGCCAGCGATGAGCTTGAGTCGCGATCGGTAGACCCAATCTGGCGAGCGTGGAAATTCGCGCGGTGGTTCGTCATGACGTCAAGCCGACGAGCGGTGCTGGTCTGTCCGTTCGGCAACGCCTCGCGGGTATCGCCCGCACTTCTGGCGAATCGCTCCGGGTGTTTGACTGCGTCGCCCGGGCGGCGCGCAGACGCGTTACCGCCTGCGTCATTCGGGTGGGTGGCCTGCGTGCTGTGGTGTTCGGTGCTGCCCTGTGCGGTGCCTGAACCGGACGCGGTGCTATCGGCGTTCTGCTCATCGGTTGAAGGGTCGTTGCTGACGCTGGTGATGTAGCTTTGATTGACGCCGGAGACGCGCATGGTCGATGCTCCAGAAAATAAAACGCCAGGAGGCGTTTCGAGGGATCGGAAGATCCCTGTGGATGATCGTAGCGACGACGAACGGAACCGGGGTAGTGTCCAGGTAAGGCGTGTCCAGGTGTTCACCCGTGGCATGCGGGCGAACGAGGCAGGCGTTGCTCAGCCGGCATCCAGACGCCGCCGCGCGGTGGCGACGAGTCGATCGAACGGAAAGGTGCTGGCGGCGAGCGCCGTGCTGTCCGGAAAGTATTCGCGCGCGATGTCGGTCAGGACCTGGCCCGGCGGCGCTTCGATCAGTACGCGCGCGCCCATTTCCTGCATGACCGCGAGCGCGTCGAACCAGCGTACGGTGTAGCGCATATTGGTTGCGAGATCGTCGCGGATCGCGTCCGCCGTGTATAGAGGGCGGCCGCCGCGATTGCCGACATACGTGCTGTGCGGCGCATGAAACGGTATTTCCTTTGCGTACGCCACCAACCCGTCCGTGGCCTGCGCGAGCAATTCGCAATGCGAGGGGACGCTCACCGCGAGGCGCGCGGCCTTGCGCGCGCCTGCGGCCAGCGCGCGTGCGGCGAACGCGTCGAGCGCGTCGTTTGCGCCCGCCACGACGATCTGGCGCGGCGCGTTCACGTTGCCGATATAGACATGCTGCCGGTTTTCATCCGCATGCCGCGCGGCGAGCGTTTCCACCTGATATTCGGTCAAACCCGAGATTGCCGCGAGGCCGTAGCCGGACGGGTATGCGGTCTCCATCAACTCGGCGCGGCGGCGAACCATCTTCAACGCGTCTGCGAAATGAATCGCACCGCAACCGACTGCAGCGGCGTACGCGCCGACGGACAAACCCGCGCTGATCTCCGCCACGAGTTGTTCGTCAGCCAGTGCGCGCGTGATCGCCACGCCTGCGACCGTCAGGCCGATCTGCACAGCGACGGTCGAGCGCAAAGCGTCCGGCGTGTCCAGCGTGAGCACATCGGCGCCGAGCACCTGCGAAGCTTCCTCCAGCGTGTCGCGCACGGCACGGTGCCGCGGCAGACGATGCAGAAACCCATCGGTCTGCGCGCCTTGTCCCGGAAAAAGCAGGGCGAGCATCAGGCGTCGTCGCCGTGCGCCGCCGCGGCCCACGGATCGGCAATCAGGCGCGGACCGCTTGCGTGGCGCGCCATCACGCGGGGTTTGTCCGCTGCCCATTCGGCCAGCGCCACGCCGCCTGCGGGTGTGTCCAGTTGCGCGTCCACGCGAACGCCCGCGCGTTGCGCCAGCGCGTGCAGATAGTCCAGCAAATGAGTCGCGAGGTTTCGCGCGAGCGGTTTTTCAAAGGCTCGGATGAGCAGGTCGAGATCGCTCGATGCCGTCGCCGTCGGGGTCCGTGTCGCCAGTTCGAAACCGGCGCTGCCGGTCGGTCCCCAGGCGAATGCGCCCAATGGGCCGGCCGCATCGGCCTGCAACGCGGCGAGTGCGGCGAAAGCGGGCAATGCGGCGCGTCCGGCGAGTGGCGTGCATGACGCGAGCGTTTCCGGCGACACGGCGCTCACCACATCCGCCGACAACGCCCACGTACCGTAGCGCTGCGACCGCCCGGCGCCGCGCACACCGATCGCGACGAACCCGTCTGCCGCCAGCGCGCGTCTGACCACCGCATACGGCGCGCGCTGGAACGCCTCGCGCACCCATGCCGGTTCGGCATCGAAGGTCTGCAGACGTTGCAGGCGCAACAAGTCGTGCGGCCGCCATCGCGCGTCGCACGACAACGCGTGGTCGATGGCGAACGGCGGCGCGGCGCACACCTGCATTACACGGCATCCCATTGTTCGGCGAGACGTCGGTGCACTTCGATCGACGCCGCGCGATTCTTCTGCGCCTCCGCCGATTCCAGCCGATGCGCGAGGTTGCGGCGGCCGTCGTCGCGCACGCTGCGAATCTGTGCGGTCAACACCTGGCGCACGTGCTCGATCTGCGCGGCGTCCGGCGCGTCGGCATCGACGTCGTCGATCAACTGGTCGAGCAACCCGAGCCTCGCGAACGACGCCATCGAGTACGACATCGGCACGATGGTTTCGCCGAGCGCGTCGAGTGCTTCGACCGTGCGGCGCGTGACGCGCGCGGCGGCTTCCTTGCCCATTGCGTGAACCATCGTGCCGGGCGCGTCGAGCGCGACGATGCGGTTGGCCTGATAGCCGTGCGCGAGGAAAGCGCCAGACATGGCCGGTCCGACGATCAGCGCGATCACCGGATGACCCGCATCGCGCGCGCTCGCGTAGGCGTCGACGGCGGCCGCGCAGGCGAGGTGAATGCCGAGCATCTCCTCGCGGTAGCCGTACGCCTGGCTTTTCACGTCGACGATCGCCACGATCGGGCGGCGCGTGCCGCTCGCTTCGTCTTGCGCCATCGCTTCGCGCACGGCACGCGCGAGCCGCCAACCCTGTTCGAGGCCGACGACGTTATCGGTCGCGCGCGGAAAGCGGTTGGAGGGATCGGGCACGACCGCAAAGAAGTGAGCCGTTTCGCCGCCGAGCGGCGCGTCGGCGCTCCATACGGGCGCCTGGCTGGCCGATTCGCCGGCAAGCGCCTGGAACCAGCGCGCGCCGCGGCTGGGTTGTACGTCGCTCATGCCTGCTCCTTGCGCAATGTGTTCTGCACGTGCTGCACGTTCTGCACGTGATGGTTGAATACGTCGCGCATGGTTTCCGGCGTGACGGTGGCGGGATCGATCTGCGCGAGCCGGTTCAGGAACAGGTCGACCTGTTCGCTGCGATGCGCGGCCGGCACACCCTGCGCGAACGCGGCATGCACGGCGGCGCGCACCGCGTCGGCGTCGTCGTCGACCAGTTGATCGGCGAGCGCGGTCGCCGTGCGCTGTTCGCCGCCGATCAGTTGCCACACGCGGCGGCGATCGCTGGCGTCGAGTTCCTCGATACCGGCTTCCTGTTCGATCACCTCGGGGCCGTTCATGCCGAGCCGCCCCTGCTTCGTGACGACCAGATACGAGCACAACGCCGCGGCCAGCGACATGCCGCCGAAGCAGCCGACCATGCCCGCGATCACGCCGACCACCGGCACATGCCGGCGCAACGCGACGATGGCCGCCTGAATCTCCGCGATCACCGCGAGGCCGAGGTTGGCTTCCTGCAACCGCACGCCGCCCGTTTCGAACAGCACGACCGGCCGCACGATCTTGCCGCGTTCGCAGTCGCGCAACGCCAGTTCGAGCGCGGCGGCGATCTTGCTGCCCGACACTTCGCCGATGCTGCCGCCCTGGAACGCGGATTCGATCGCGGCGACCACGGCGGGCTCGCCGCCGATGGTGCCGCGCGCGATCACGCAGCCGTCGTCCGCCTGGCAGACGACGCCTTGCAGCGGCAGCCACGGCGATTCGATCCTGTCGAACGGGCCGAGCAGTTCGCGGAAGGTGCCCGCATCCAGCAGCGAGCGGGCGCGTTCGCGCGCCGGCAGTTCAATGAAACTTTCGCGCAGCAGCGGCGCGGGATGGGTGCTCGCGACCGTGTTCATGCATCGTCTCCCTGTTCGGCGGCTTCGACGGCTTCGGCGAGCCGCAACGCGACCACGCCGGGCGTCGCGCCGAAGTCGTTGATTTCGATTTGCGCGGCGCCGTCGTAGCGGGTGAAAAAACGGTCGAGCACGCTTTTCCAGATGTGGCTGTAGCCGTCGACGCTGGTGCGCACGACCACGTGCGCTGCCAGCGCGCCAGCCTGATCGGCGGGCGAGAGCAGCACCTCCAGATCGCCCGAGCCCACCACGCCGACATGCGCGCGGGTCGTGACGGCGCGTTGCGCCGGATAGTCGAAGGTCAGATGTTCCATGTGTCCGGGCTCCCGTTGGCGTCGTGATGGGCCAGCATGTCGAGAAAGAGGGTGGCGGCGAGCAGATCGGCTGCGCCGCCGGGCGATGCGTTGAGCGTCAGCAGGTTGCGTTCGAGTGCGGCGAGCGCTTCGAGGCCCGCAGGCGTCGAACTGCCGCCCGCGTCCAGCACGCGTTGCGCGCCGTGTTGTCCGGCATGCAAACCGGGCAACCCCGCGCGATGCAGCAGGCAGGTGTCGTCCAGCTTTGCCATGATCGAGAGCAGCGTGTCGAGGCGCGCGGCGTTTTCGTCGATGCCTCGCTCGCGCGCCGCGAGCAACGCAGGCAGGCCGACCTCGATGACGTGCGGAAAGCCGTCTTGCGCTTCGCGGCGCGCGCCGCCGACGTGATAGCGCTGACGTGCGCGTTCGCCGTGACTGTCGGAGGGCGCGGCGAAGCGGTCCGGAAAGCACGCGATCTGCGCGGCGCCCGTGCAGATCCGCGCCGCGTTCAGACGCATCGCACCAGCGGGCAGCGATGCGCCCGCGACCAGCAGCCCGATAATCCAGATCGCGCCGCGATGCGCGTTGCTGCCGCCCGTGGCGTGCAGCATGTCGAGTTCGCCGGCGCGGCCGATCTGTGCGAGCTCGGTGCGCAACAACGCAGACGGTTCGCCGCGGCGGCGCGCCGCGCGCGCGAGTGTCGCAAAGGTCGGTTCGAGCGCGTGCGCCGAGCGCAGCATGGTGTCGAGATCGAGGTCGCGATGGGCGCCGCTGCCGCGCCGGTCGACCAGCGCAGGTTTGGGGGTGAGCTGGGCTTCGTCGATCAGCGCGGAGATGGCGTAGCGCGCGAGTTGCGCGTCGGAAAGCGTGCGCGCAGCGTTACCGCGTGGCGCGGGCGCTTCCTCTCGCACACTCTCTCGCGCACACGAAATGCCGGGCGCCATGCTCACCAGCTCCTGAAGCGCGCGGGCGGCTCGTACAGGCCACCCGACCACGTCACCAGATCGTCGATGCTGCGCGCCGCCAGCAGCGAGCGCTTGGCCTCGCCGCGACGAATGCCCAGGTCCTCCGGATACGCGACGATGCCGCGCCGGCGCAACTCCGCGGTCTTCTCCGGTCTGGCGCGCAGCCCGATCGGCGTCACGCCGGCCACGGCCGCGATCGCCGCGCGCCGCTCGTCGATGCCTTCGGCCTTGTGCAGATGCGCGATGCCTTCCTCGGTGACGACATGGCTGACGTCGTCGCCGTAGATCATCACGGGTGCGATCGGCATGCCGCTTTTCGCGCCGACCGCGACGGCGTCGAGTTCATCGACGAAGGTCGGCTCGCCGCCTTTCTTGTAGGTCTCGGCCATCTGCACGACGAGTTTGTGGCCACGCGACACCGGGCCCTCGTCGCGCAGCAGCTTGAGCCACGCCTGGCTCGAATGACGCCGGCCGCGCGGATCGTGGCCCATGTTCGGCGCGCCGCCGAATCCGGCGAGACGCCCGCGCGTGACGGTCGACGAATTCGCGTCCGCGTCGATCTGCAGGGTCGAGCCGATGAACAGATCGACGCCGTATTGCCCGGCCAGCTGGCACAGCACGCGGTTCGAGCGCAGGCTGCCGTCGCTGCCGGTGAAGAACACGTCGGGACGCGCCTCGATATACGCCTCCATGCCGACTTCGCTGCCGAAGCAATGAATGCTGTCGACCCAGCCCGATTCGATCGCGGGAATCATGGTGGGATGCGGATTGAGCGTCCAGTTGCGGCAGATCTTGCCTTTCAGGCCGAGCGACTCGCCGTAGGTGGGCAGCAGCAGTTCGATCGCGGCCGTATCGAAACCAATGCCGTGATTCAGGGACGTTACGCCGTACGGTTCGTAAATGCCGCGAATCACCATCATCGCCGTGAGCACCTGCAGGTCGCCGATATGGCGCGGATCGCGCGTGAACAGCGGCTCGACGGCGAACGGCCGGTCCGCCTGCACGACCACGTCCACCCATGAACCCGGAATGTCCACGCGCGGCAATTCGTCGACGATCTCGTTGACCTGCACGATCACGATGCCATGACGGAAGGCGGCCGCCTCGGCGATGGTGGGCGTGTCTTCGGTATTCGCGCCGGTGTACAGATTGCCGTGGCGGTCGGCCTTTTCCGCGCACAGCAGCGCGACGTGCGGCGTGAGATCCACGAACATGCGCGCGTACAACTCCACGTACGTATAGATCGCGCCGATTTCCAGCTGGCCGTCTTCGAGCAGTTGCGCGACCCGCAGACTTTGCGGGCCGGCAAACGAGAAGTCGACTTTGTGCGCGATGCCGCGCTCGAATAGCGTCAGGTGCTCGGGACGGCCAATGCTCGAAATCAGCAGATGCACGTCGTGAATCTTTTGCGGATCGACCCTGGCGAGCGAGCGGGACAGGAAGTCGGCCTGCTTCTGGTTGTCGCCTTCGAGCGCGACACGGTCGCCCGGTTGAATCAGCATTTCGAGCGCCTCGACGATACGGCCCGGCGGCAGCACACCGTCTTCGAGCCAGGGGGCGATGGCCGCGAGGCGACGGTTCTTTTCGTCGCGGCGCGTGGTCCACGAACGCGCGGGGGGTGACGTTTCGGCGGGTCGGTTCATCGGCTTCTCTCAGTTCCCGGTGGTGGCGCGCGGGGGTCTGCCGCGCGGCCTGGGTTGATTCGCGTGCGCGGCTTCGGCCTGTGCGCGCTCGGTCAGGAAACGGTAAAGCAGGTCGCCCGTGCCCAGCAGATGCGCGACGACCAGTTGCTGCGCGGCGGCAATGTCGCGGCGCAGCACGGCATCGAGCAGGGCGGCGTGTTCATTGTCGGACTCGCCCTTGTACGACGGCAAGCCAAACTTCAGGCGCAGATATCGTTCACCGCGCCGGTGCAGCGTGCCGATCATGTCCTCGAGCTGCGGACGGGCAGCGGGCGCATACAGACTCATGTGAAACGCGACATTGCGCTCGACGTACAGCGAAGGGTCGGCCTCGCGTTCGGCGGCGCGGCACAAATTGGCGCTTTTGCGCAGCGTGGCAGCGGTGTGACGGGGAATGGCCAGGCCGATGGCGAGGCTCTCCAGCGCCGAGCGGATCTCGTAGATTTCGCGTGCTTCTTCCGCCGACAAAGGCGCGACCGTGGCGCCTTTATGCACCGCCGCTTTGGCCCAACCCTCGCTCTCCAGTTGACGCAAGGCTTCGCGCACGGGAATTGCGCTGACCGAAAAGTGCCGCGCGATCGCGTCCTGCCGCAGCGGCGCACCCGGCGCCAGCGTACCGTTGACAATCGCCTCGCGCAGCGCCTCCGCGATCACGCGGGACGTGCTTTCGCGCGGCGCCGCCGCGGGTAAAAGCGGGCTGCGCGCCGGGGCGTCCAGGGGAAAACCATCTATTGCGTCGCTCATAAGATCAAATATTATATATAAAAAGACGCGATTTACAGGCGGGCAAACCCGAAATTTTTTCGCCGCTCTGTCCGTGGCGTCCTCTGACTGACTGGTCTTGCGAGGACGCCCGGTTCATCGACAAACGCGCCAATCCGTTGTTTCCATTACGTACGCCAACCGTTGGGCCGGAGGAGCATGATGAATTCACTAACCGACCGCACGTCGGTCACGCGGCGCCGCACGCCGCTGAATCGTTCGCAGATCGCAGGTTTCTGGGGCGCGTGGGCAGGCTGGACGCTCGACGGGATGGACTCGTTCATCTATGCGCTGGTGCTGACGCCGGCTTTGACCGAGTTGCTGCCGCGCTCGGGCTATGCGGCCACGCCGGCGAATGTCGGTCTCGCCGGCTCGATCCTGTTCGCGCTGTTTCTGGTCGGGTGGGGACTGTCGTTCATCTGGGGGCCGCTCGCCGATCGCTTCGGCCGCACCAAGGTGCTGGCCGGCACCATCTTCACGTTCGCGATTTTCACGGGGCTCGCGGCGACCTCGCACAACGTATGGGAACTCGGCATCTATCGCTTCATTGCGGGGGTTGGCATCGGCGGCGAGTGGGCGCTGGCCGGCACGTATGTAGCGGAAGCATGGCCGGAAGATCGCCGCAAGATGGGCGCCGGTTATCTGCAAACGGGCTACTACGCCGGGTTCTTCCTTGCCGCGGCGCTGAACTACACGGTTGGCGTGCATTACGGCTGGCGCGCGATGTTCCTGACCGGCGCCGTGCCGGTGGTGGTCGCGATTCTGATCCTGCTGCGCGTGAAAGAGTCGGAGAAGTGGCAGAAGGCCGAGGCGCGCACCGTACGCACCAGGCCGCTGCGCGAAATCATGGGGCCGGCGTATCGACGCCGCACCTGGGTCGCGTGCATCCTGCTGACGATCGCCATCATCGGGTTGTGGGCCGGCGCGGTGTACGAACCGTCCGCCGTGATCCAGCTGGCGACCAAAGCCGGCATGGCCAAAAACGACGCGATCAGAACGGCGTCGCTGGCCACGGGTCTCCTGTCCATTGCGACGATCCTCGGCTGTCTTGCGTTGCCGCCGCTTGCCGAGCGCATCGGCCGCAAGAAGACGCTGGCGATCTACTTCCTGGGCATGGCGGTCGCGATCGTCGGCAGTTTCGGCTGGGCGTTCTACTTGCCCAACGGACTCGCGCCGTTCATTGCGTGGCTCTTCGTGCTGGGGTTCTTCGGCGGCAATTTCGCGCTGTTCAGCCTGTGGCTGCCGGAGCAGTTCGAAACCCGCGTGCGGGCGACGGCGTTTGCGTTCTGCACCTCGTTCGGGCGGTTCGTCGGCGCGGGCGTCAACTTTCTGCTCGGCGCGGCGGTGCTACACATGCATACGCTCGGCGTGCCGGTGGCGTTGACGGCGCTCGCGTTCATCGTCGGGCTGTTCGTGATTCCATTCGCGCCGGAGACGCGGGGCGAGGTGTTGCCGCAGTAAGGTTGGCCGTTCGGCCGAGTGGCGGGAGGAACTGCAAGCGGGCATCCTTTCCATCGGTTAGAGACGTAGTTTTTTCTGCGGTTTCGAATGGGCCAATCTGTACAGAATCCGGTACAATGATCGCCGGTGGTCTCGGGTGCCTTTCTGCTTCGAGCCACCGGTTTTGCATGTGGTCGCGCTTCGTACGGGTATCCGTTCGACAGTGGAATCGTCCCTAACTTTTGACAGGAGTGACTGGAGGGCAACCTCCCAGTCAGGAAAACGAATGAACGTCCTTACTTATAGCGAGGCGCGTGCCGGCTTCAAGCAGGCGATGGACGACGTCTGCCGCGATCACATACCCATGCTGATCACGAGGCAGACGGGCGAAAACGTGGTGATGGTTTCGCTCGCGGATTTCAATGCGATGCAGGAGACCTTGTATCTGTTGAGTTCGTCGAAGAACGCCCAGCGGCTCGCCCGATCTATCGCTCAACTGAACGCCGGCGGTGCGACTGCGCGTGAACTGCTGACCGATGAACAGACACAGAAGCCGCAACGAGGAGGCCGCAAAGGCTGACAGCATTTTTATGTTCACCGACGACGCGTGGGACGATTACCTGTATTGGCAAGAGACCGACCGGAAGGTCGTGCGCAAGATCAACACGCTGCTGGAGGAGTGCCGGCGCGATCCTTATCGCGGTACGGGGAAACCGGAGGCGTTGATGGGCAGCATGAGCGGATTGTGGTCTCGGCGTATCACGCTGGCCGACCGTCTTGTCTACTTGCCGCGAGACGGAAAGATCTACGTGATCGCCTTTCGCTTCCACTACGACTGCTGAGCGAAACCGGGTGAAACCACCCGGTTTTTATTCAACGTTTTTATTCAACGCCTTCGACCGCGATCGGGCGCACCGGCATCTCAATCCATCTGCCGCCGCGCCCGCCAGCCAGGCCGCAGCATTGAAAGCAGCGGCCATCCGAGGTTCACTCCGAGACTCGCCACCACGATCAGCACCATGCCGGCAAATTGCGGTATGGACAACGCCCGCCCGTACACCACGGCATCGACCACGATCGCCGTCAGCGGATACACGAACAGCAATACGGCGATGACCGGCGTGCTCAGCTTGGGCAGCGCGCCGTAAATCAGCACATACGACAGCCCCGTGTGCAGCACGCCCATGCCGACCAGCCAGAACCACTGCATCGGGCCGATATGCGCGGCGGTGAGCGGCGCGATGAACGGCAGGCACACGACACCGACCGCGCACTGCGTGAGCGTCAGCAGATGCGGGCGCAAATTGCCGAGCCCTTTGGCGATCAACGTGACGCTCGCGTACAGCACCGAACCCACCAGCGCTTCGCCGACGCCGATCAGATAGCTCGCATGGCCTTGCCAATTCTGCGTGACCGCGACGCCCGACGCGAGCACGAGCCCCACGAAAGCGGCCGCGATCCAGCCGAGCCGGTCCATGCCGAGCCGCTCGTTGAACAACGCCGCGCCGATCAGCACGACCCAGAACGGTTGCACATGAAACACCACGGTGGCGACCGCGATGCTGGTGCGATGAATCGCGTCGAAGAAACCGACCCACTGCGTGACCATCAGTACGCCCGTGATCAGCGCCAGCGAGACGGTGCGTCGCGTGAAATGCGCGTGCGTGAAGAAGCCCTTCCACGCGCAATACGCGGCCAGCGAGAGAAAGCCGAACAGGCAGCGAAAGAACACCAGCACCAGCGCACCGAGCTGCGCTTCCTCGACGAAGATGCCGAGCGTGCCCATCAGAAGCCCGCCGCTCGCCAGCGTGATGGCGCCTTGTTGACGTTGGGTGAGGGACATGCGCCGTGGTCTCCGTGATCTGATGTCGCGAGTATTGCGCGGCTTGCACGGCACCGACAAACGAATTAAATTGAGCAATTCCATAAGCGGAATTGATGAATCATGCACCCCGAATTCGACGTCGATCTGCTGCGCACCTTCGTTGCGGTGGTGGAAACGGGCAGCTTCACGAAGGCGTCGGCGACCGTGCATCGCTCGCAGGCGGCCGTCAGCATGCAGATCAAGCGGCTCGAAACCATGCTCGGCACGACGCTGTTCGCCCGCAACACGCGCAATCTGTCGCTCACGCGGCCGGGCAATACGTTGCTCGAATACGCGCGGCGCGTGCTGGCGTTGCATGAAGAGGCATGGTCGGCAATCGTGCGGCCCGAGGTCACCGGCCGCGTGGTGCTTGGCGCGCCGGACGATTACGTCTCCTCGCTGCTGTCGCCCGTGTTGCGGCGTTTTTCGAATCTGTATCCGCATGTGGAGATCGAGATCGTCTGCGCGCAGAGCACGTCGCTCGCGCCGATGCTGGCCGATAACAAGATCGATCTCGCGTTCGTCACGCGCGACCGCAAGCTGCGCGGCGAATTCGTGCGCAGCGAGCCGATGGTGTGGGTGGGCGCGTCGCTGGACACGCCGGTGCTGGCGGCGTCGCCGCTGCCGGTGGGACTTTATGAGCCGGGCTGCGTGGCGCGCCAGCATACGCTGGCCGCGCTCGACGGCGCGCGGATCCGCTATCGCGCGGCGTTCAGCAGCGCGAGCCTGATGGGACTGGTGGCAACCGTGGATGCGGGTTTGTCGGTGATCGCGCTCACGCGTTGCAGCGTGCCGCCGCGGCTGACGATTCTCGGTGAGGCGCAAGGCCTGCCGAAGATCGCGCCGCTGGAAATCGTGGTGGCGCGCAGCGCCAAGTCGGATCGGCCCACCTGCGATTATCTGGCCGCGCAGATGATGCAGGATCTGTCGCAGCGGCCACAGGCTCAGGCTCAGGTTCAGGCTCGCGCGTAAGCCGTCACCTCGCCGTCCACCGTGAGCCGCACCTGCTCGCCCGGCCGTGGACAAAGATAGCCGGGCACGCGCGCGCGGATCATTGTCCGCGTGCCGGAACGCAACTGCAGCGCGACGCCCGCGTCCTGCCCCTGGAAGATCACTTCGGTGACCACGGCGTCGTGAATCCCCGCGCCGTTGGGCATCGTTTCTTCGGCGCGCAGCAGACGGATCTGCTCGGGCCGCACCATCACATCCACCGCGCCCTGGCCGACCGGCCCGACTAACGGCAACTCGCCCAGCTCACAGCTCACGCGGTCCTGCCTGACCACGCCCGGCAGCAACACCGCTTCGCCGACGAAAGACGCCAGCTCGCGCGTCACCGGCCGGCGGTAGAGCGTCTCCGGCGTCGCCGTCTGGATCAGCCGGCCGTTCCATAGCACTGCCACCTCATGTCCGAGCGACAAGGCTTCGGATTGATCGTGCGTCACCAGCACGGCGGTCGCGCCGGTCGCGGCCAGCGCGCTGGCCACGGCCTGCCGGGTTTCGAGCCGCAATGCGGCGTCGAGCGACGAGAAGGGCTCGTCGAGCATCACCAGCGTCGGCGCTGGCGCCAGCGCGCGCGCCAGCGCGACGCGTTGCTGCTGGCCGCCCGACAGCTGTTGCGGCGCACGTTCACCGAAGTTCGCCGGCAGGCCGACCAGCTCCAGCAACTCGGCCACGCGATGCCGTGCACGGCGCTGCGCGCGCGGCAAGCCGAACACGATGTTGTCCGCCACGGACAGATGCGGAAACAGCGCGCCTTCCTGCGGCACGTAGCCGATATGGCGCTGCTCCGACGGCACATGCAGACCGTCGCCGGCCACGCGGCGGCCGTCGATGTCGACACTGCCGCCATCCGCGCGCTCGAAGCCGCACAAGAGGCGCAGCAGGGTGGTCTTGCCGCTGCCCGAAGGACCGAGCAACGCCAGCAGCGTGCCGCGCTCAACGGACAGATCGATGCCGTGCAGCACGGGCGTGCCGTCGAATGATTTTTGCAGCCCGTGGATACGAAGTTCGCTCATGAAAATCCGATGGTAAAAGCGCGGCGTGTCAGCCGCGTTCGCCGAGTAGCGCCGATTTGCCGAGCAGCGCGAAGAGCAGCCCCGAGGCGAACAGCGAAATGCCGGTGAGTAGCGCTGCGTAGGGCGCAGCGGCGGCGAACGCCATCGTCGAGGTGTCGGCCCAGACCTGGGTGGCGAGCGTTTGCGTGTCGAGCGGAGAGAGCAGCAGCGTCGCGTTCAGCTCGGTGACGACCGAGATGAACACCATCGCCGCGGCCGCGCCGAGTCCGGGCGCCGCCAGTGGCAGCACCACCCGAAACAGCGTTTGCGACCAGTTCAGGCCGAGGGCGCGCGCGGTCTCCTCGAGGCGCGGCTGCGCCTGCATGAAGGCGGCGCGCACACTGACCAGCGCCACCGGCATGAACAGCATCGCGTAGGCGATCACGAGCAGCGTCGCGCTCTGATAGAGCGGTTGCAGCACGTGTACCGCGAGCGACACGATTGCCAGCGCGATCACCAGACCCGGCACGCCCTGCGCGAGAAACACCGTGCGTTCGAACAGCGTCGCGAAACGGGTCGGATAGCGCACCAGCAGGAACGCGAGCGGCACGACCAGCAGCGTGGTCAGCAACGCGGCCGCAAGGCCGAAACCGAGCGACGAGAGCGTGGCGTTGAACAGCAGTTCGGGCGAAACGTCGGCCGGCGTGACGGCGGCCGCGCCCGGTTGCGTGAGCCAGTAGCCGATCATGCCGAGCGGCACGCCCAGCGTCGTGACCGACAGCAGCGCAAAGCCCGCGACGACGATCCAGCGCCATATGCCCAGGTCGTAGCGCAAAACCGCGCGCCGTGTGCCGCGATCGACGCGTTCATAACGCGCCGCACCGCGCACGCGAAACTCGAAGGCCAGCACGATCAGGCAGATCACGATCAGCAGGCACGCGAGCAGCGACGCGCCGCCGCCATCGAAACTGGTGCGGAATTCCGCGTAGATCTGCGTGGTGAACGTGCGAAAACGCAGCAGCGTAAACGCGCCGAATTCGGACAGCACGCCGAGCGCCACCAGCAGCATGCCGCCGAGCAACGCGGGACGCAGTTGCGGTAATACCACGCGAATGAAGGTACTCCAACGATTGCAGCCGAGGGCGCGCGCGCTTTCTTCGAGCGCGGGATCCATGCTGCGCAGGGCGGCGGCCACCGGTAGATAGACGAGCGGAAAATACGCGCAGGTGAGCACCAGCAGAGCGCCGTTGAAGTCCTGCAAATCCAGGCTCAGCGACACCCACGCATAGCTCGAGATGAACGCCGGCATGGCGAGCGGCGCGGCGCTCAGCACGGCCCACGCGCGGCGCCCCGGCAAGTGCGTGCGTTCGACGAACCACGCGGCGGCCGTGCCGATCACGGCGGAGACCAGCGTGGTCGAGACGGTGATCGTCAGCGTGTTGACCAGCAGTTCGCCGACGAGCGGGCGGAACACCAGATCGACCGCCTCGGCCGCGCCGAAGCTGGCGGCGCGCCAGAACGTAAACGCAATCGGCAGCAACACCAGCAAAGCGCTGAGTGCCGCTGCCGCGAACAGACCGCGCGGCGCGCGCGACCGGGCGCGCGCCGGGACAGGGGAGACAGCCGGCGGGCCGGCTGACAAAGCTTCGCTCATTTACAGCAGGCCTGCCTGACGCAGCAGCTTGCCGGCCTGGCTGTCGTCGCCGAGTTGCTGGATCGTCAGCGGCGGCGGGCTCAGTTCCGCAAAAGGCTTGAGGATTGGGTCCGGTGCGATGCCCGCGTGCAGCGGATATTCGAACATCACGTGGCTGTTCGCCATCAACTGTTGCGCGCGGTCGCTCACCAGGTAGGCGAGAAACTTCTGTGCGCCGTCCGCGTTGTGGGCGGACTTGAGCACCGCGGCGCCCGACACGTTCACCGCCGCGCCGGCGTCGCCGTTGCCGAAGTGATAGATCGCGCTGCGGGTTTTGCTATCGCCGAGTTCGGCATGCAGACGCGCCCAGTAGTAGTTGTTGATCAGACCGGTCGCGACACCGCCGCGGTTCACGGCGGCGACCACGCCTTCGTCGTCGTCGAAAATCTGCGCGTTGGCTTTCAGGCCTTTGAGCCATTGCACCGTTTGCGCTTCGCCCTTCAGCGCGAGCACGGCGGAGACGAGCGGCAGGAAGTCGCCGTCGCTCGGGGCAATGCCGATCTTGCCTTTCCATTCCGGCCTGGCGAGATCGAACAGCGATTGCGGCAGTTGCGATGCCTGGACCTTGGCGGTGTTGTAGGCGAGCACGTTTTCACGCGCGGTCACCGCGACCCATGCGCCGGTCGGTGAACTGAAACGCGCCGGCACGGTGGCGAGCGTCGAGGCGTCCACCTTGCTCAACAGACCTTTCTCTTCGAGCAGCATCAGTTCCGGCGAGTTTTCCGTGAAGTACACGTCGGCGGGTGTGGCGGCGCCTTCGGCGACGATCTGCGCGGCCATTGCCGGGCCTTCGCCGTTGCGGATCTTCACCGAGATGCCCGACTGCTTTTCGAAGTCTTTGGCGAGCAGGTTGACGACCTGCTCGTGCTGCGCGTTATACAGCGTGATCGACGCGGCCTGAGCGGCCGAAGGTGCCGTCGCGAAAGCGGTCAGCGCAAGCGCGGCCGCGCTGCCCAGAACACGCAGACGAGTGCCAAACGAGTTGTAAGCCATGATCCAGAAATCCGTTGTGATGTTGTAGTTGATCTGTGTTGTGTCGACTGCCCGGCCCGCTCAGGTCTCGAATAATCCCGCACCGATATACGAACCCGGCTTCGCACCCGGCGGCACGGCGAAAATCGCGCTGCCGACGTGCGTCGTGAACTGGTTCATCATGTCGAACTTCGCGAGCCTGTCGTTGATCGGAATGAAGCCGGTGCGCGGGTCGCCCTGATGCGCAATGAAGATGAGGCCCGCGTCGTACTCCGTTTCCTGGCGCCACGGCGGCCAGCGCTCGATATAGAAGTTGGTGCCGTCGTTATACGAGTACGAGCGGCGCAGAATCTGCGCGCCGTTGTTGCTCGCCTGGTTCGACAGACGCACGTGCGAGTTCTCCGGAATCACCGGATTGCCGTCCTTGTCTTCTTCCTTCAGGTCCACGGCGTCGAACTCGTTCTTCTTGCCGATCGGCGCGCCGCTGTATTTGTGGCGCCCGAACACCTGTTCCTGGAAGTCCAGTTCAGTGTTGTCCCAGTGTTCCAGCGTGATGCGGATGCGCCGCACCACGGTGTAGGTGCCGCCTTCCATCCACGGCGCGTCGGCGCTGGCGCCGGCCCACACGAACTGGTTCATCAACTGCGGCTTCGCGGTAGACGGATTGTTGGTGCCGTCCTTGAAGCCCATCAGATTGCGTGGCGTCTGACCGCGCGGACCCGACAGGAAGCCGGACTGGCCCCAGCGCATCGCCGCCGTGCCATACGCCATGCGCGACAATTGCCGCACTGCGTGAAACGCCACCTGCTGATCGTTCGCGCACGCCTGGATAAACAGATCGCCGCCGGTTTTCTCCTTGATCAACTGGTCGCCGTTAAAGCGCGGCAGATCGACGAGCGCGGCCGGGCGGCGCGCGGCGAGACCATAGCGATCCTTGCCTTCATGCGTGAAGAGGCCGGGGCCGAAGCCGAAGGTGATCGTCAACCCACAGGGGCCGAGGCCGAGCACGTCGCCGGAATCGGGCGCGGCCTTGTTGTCGCCGGCGTCGCCGGTCGGCAGCGGCGCGGCCGTGCCGCCTTGCGTGAGCCGTGCGGCCGCCTCGGTCCAAGCGCGCAACAGGGCGATCACGTCGTCACGCTTCTCGGTGGTCAGATCGAGCGCGGCGACGTAAGTGTGGCTTTGCTGCGGCGTGACGATGCCGCCCTGGTGCGCGCCGTAGAACGGCTCGACGGCCATCTGCGGATCGGCGGCGGCATGCGGCTGCGTTTTGCCGAGCGCATTCTGCGGCGCGGCCAGGCCCGCGCCGAGGCTCGCGCCCGCTGCAACCGCGGCGCCGCCGGCCTTGAGAAACCCGCGCCGTGAGGGCCGCGGGGGTCGATCGTTTGCCATGATGACTTCACCTTCGTTTGGCTTTGGAATGTGCGGCTTACTTCGCGAGCACCAGCGTGTTCACGTCGTCCTGCACGTAGTAGAAACCGTCGCCTTCAGGCGTCATCGCGAGGCCGAACAGGTCGCCGTTGCCCGGGGGCGATTGCGCCTTGTCGGTGTCGATCCAGCGCGCGTAGATCTGCCTGCCGCTGGCGGGATCGATTTCGACGATCTGGCCGTTCAGCGCGTTGGTCACGAGCAGGTGGCCGTTGGGCGCGGTCACCATCGCGAGCGGCCGGTGCAGCAGACCGTCGGCGGTCAGTTGACGGCCGACGCCCGCGCTCGTGTCGCGCGTCATCGGTTCGTCGATTTCGGTGATGCGGTTGCCGATCGCGTCGGACACATACAGCAGCTTCTGATCGCCCGAGAGCGCGAGTCCGGTCGGGCCGACGAGGAACACGCCCTTGTCCGCCTGCGCGCCGAAGCCGCTGCCCACCACCGTTTCCTTCTTCACGACGGGCGGCTTGCCGGGCGGCACGTCGAGGTCCAGACGCAGCACGGTGGCCTGCTTGAACACCGGCGGATTGCCGTCCGCGCCGCCCACGCCGAAGCCGGCCATGCTGACGAACAGCGTCGCGCTGGTGCCGTTGTCGACGACCGCCATGTTGCCCCACGGATCGTTGATGTTCGGGCTGGTGATCGTCGAGGCGACCTTGCCTTGCGGATCGATCACGATCAGGCAGCCGGCGCCTTTGGTGCCGGTGGTGCCGTCGTTGCTCGGCGTGCTGCCGACGATCACGTAGCCGGACTTCAGCATCGTCATCGCGGTCGACAGGCCGATGCCGCCGGGGCATTCCTTCAGGTCGCGCGGCACCGTGGCGAACACCGTCATCTCTTTGGTGTCCGGGTGATAGTTGATGATCGTGCTGCCGGTGCCCTGCAGGTTGGTCGAGTTGTTGAAGTTGCCGACCAGCACGTCGCCTTGCTTGACCGTGCCGGCCGTGACCGGCGCGACCACCACCGCGTACGGATTCTGGTCGCCGTTGCCGGGCACGGTGTTGATGAGCGTGGTGTGGTGCTTGACGGTTTCGAGGAAACCTTGCGGCTCGGCCAGCGCGCTGCCGGCCATCGCGAATGCGGCCGTGCCGAGCGCGACGGCAAACAGGGGCCTTGCGAGAGCCCGCGCGGCACGCGGAGAAAACTTGCGCGTGGGGTTGTTCACGATTGAGCCTCCGTGCCTGCGCACAAAGCGGGGGTTGCGGTCATGATCGAAAGCATGGGATTCGATGGGTCGGTAGCGTGTGAATTGGGCGCGAGCGTCATCAGAAATTGATGTTGGTCCGCAGGCCGATGACGAACGTGTTGCGCAGCGGCTGCGTCGGATCGTTCGGGTTCTGGCCGGCGCCGGCGTTGAACGTGTATTGCGCGTCGGCTTGCAGTTGCCACCACGGATTGACCTGATACTGATAGGTCGCCTCGAGCGTGGTTTCACTGGTGCGCACGCCGTATGGGCCGTTGCTGAATGCGCGGCTATCCAGATCGAGGCCGTTCACGTGGTTGCCGACCTTGATGTAGGTGAGCGCGAGACCCACGCTGTCGTTGTCGCGGCCGGCGAACGGCGCTTTCATCACCACGCCGAGGTTGGCGGCGAGGCTCACCAGGTTGCGGTCGCCGGGCGCGCCCATCACGCGCGCGAATACGCCGATGCTGCGCGGTTCGTCCGGGTCCGGACGCCAGATCATCTGGTCGGCCACCGCGTAGAAGCTGTAGTCGCCGTGATGATTCTGGGCGATGCCGCTGGTGGCCGGATTGGCGAGCGATAGGCCCGTGTTGTCGTAGCGTTGATCCGCGAAGCTGCCGTTGTTGTACCAGACACCGAGCTTGTAGGTGCCGGGCAAACCGCCGCCGCCCGCGCCGACCATTTCGCCGTCGGCCGGCTGGTTGATCGCGTACTGCAATTCGCCGATGAACAGTGTGCCGTTGTGCAGGTTGAAGTTGGTGCCGCTCTTGTTGTCCGGGTTGTTGCCGAGCGGATCGCCGTCGAATACGCCGGCCAGCGCGGTCAATGAAGGCGTGATCTGGCCGCGCACGCGCACGCCGAGGTCGGACAGCGGATAGGCCGGGCCGCCGGACGGCATGTCATACGAGGGCAGGGCGGGCCAGCCGAACATGGTGTTGACGAACAGCGCCGAATACGTGCTGGTGATGAATTCCTGGTCGATACTTTGCTGACCGATCTTCACGTCGATGCGCTTGTTCAGGAACGACTGCTGGTACCACAATTCCCACAGGCGGGTGGTGTCGTCCGCTTCGATGCCGCTCGCCGTGTTCAGCGTGCCGAGCTTGTTGGCGCTGAGATTGGCGCCGTGGATCTGCAAGGCGCTGACGTTGAACAGGCCTCCCGGCAGACCGAATGCCTTTTGCGTGTCCAGTTGCACGGTGCCGGTGGTCAAGCCGTCGTAGTCGGCGCCATGCGCGAGACCGCCGCGCAGGTTGGCGAGCACTTCGCTGGTTTCGGTGAGCGTGAAGGTCACGCCGTATTTGCCGAGCCAGGGGCGCAGGCCGCCAATGTCGCCGAGCATCTGCTGTCGGTTCCAGAAGCCGGTCCACTGGTTCGTCTGGGTCGCCTGAATCTTCAGGTCGGCCTCGGGCGCTTCCGGTGTGGCGTCGGGATTGGCTTCGGCCATCGCCGCGCCGGCTGTCAGCGAAGCCCACGCGAACGCCGTGCAAAGCGCGGCGCGCCGCATGGAGGGCAGGCAGGCTAGCCGCGAACGGCGCGCCGCACTGGCACGCGGCACGGAATCGCGAAACGGACGCGCTTCCATGCGGGGTCCGTTGAAATGGGCGAACTTCATCGAAATCCTTATTGGTGTTGTATCGACTGATTTGAATCATCGCGGCGCGTCGCCGCGTGCCCGCACGATTTTGCCGCTTCGGCTCGCGACACCAACTGCAGCAGATGGCGAGATCGTACGCACGCGTAATGGGCGCGTCAACACAAATGAGAACGATTCGCATCAATATTACTGACATATAACGTTGCTCTTTACGTACTGCTACTAAAGGCTATTTGCGCGTAATTTGCGGTGAATGTGATCGTAATGAAATCGTATGGCTGTGGTCGTATCGAACGCGTGGCGGGGTGGGGTGTCGAACCCGCACACCTACCCGTAACGCCCATTCAGGAGATAGATATGAACAAACGCATGGTGTTGATTTCGTTGCTGGCGAGCGGCGGTTTGCTGGTGAGCGGCGTTTCGAATGCGCAGCTGAATCTCAAGCAGTTCGGCATAGGCGGCGGTGACAGTTCGGCGGGCGCCGGGGCGACGGCGTCGTCGGGCGGCGTGTCGCAGTTGTTGCAGACCTATGTGGGCGCGAACCAGCAGGTACTCAGCGGACAGTCGAGTCTCGCCTCCGCGATGGGGATGAGCAGCGCGGCGGGGCAGGCGCAACAGGCGGCGGGTTTGCTGAGCGGCGGCACGCCTTCGGTGAGTCAGTTGACCCAGGTCGGCAGCACGCAGCAGTCGCTATCGCAAACGCTGACCCAGGCCTTCGCGAGCCGGGCGAGCGGCACGGCATCGGCCACGCCGATCAATAAGGAGGCTTTTACTGACGGGCTGTCTTCGCTGGGTAAGGGCGTGAGCCAGTACTCGAGCCTGCAGTCGGGGCTCGGCAGTATCGGCCAGATGAGTCCGTCGTCGCTGTTGCAGGCGGGCATGAATCCGCAGACGGCGCAGAGCGCCTCGTACATCGCACAATCTGCGCCGGGCCAGTTGCAATCGTTGATGTCGACGCTGAGCTCGGCCGTGCAGTTCGCGTCGAGCCACGGCATCAGCGTGCCGTCCATTGCAACCTCGGCGTTAAAGGGCGGGCAGTAACACACGGCTTTGGAGATGAGCGCCGCCCTTGCACGGGTGGCGCCGGCCGGTGCTACGAAAGCAGGTAAGGACCGCGGCAGCGAGCCGGCCGCAAAAGCGGCTATGATCGATTCCCGAAACCGCACGGTCGCACGGAACGGAACCGCGTGCGGCGCCCAACACCATACCGGAACCCTGCCGATGTCTCACACAGTGAATCTGGAAAACTACTTCGCCCGCATAGGCTACGACGGTCCGCGCGCGGCAACGCTCGAAGTGCTTCACACGCTTCACCGCCTGCACCCGCGCGCGATCCCGTTCGAGAACCTGAACCCGTTCACGCGGCGTCCTGTGAAACTGGATCTCGACGCAGTGGAACGCAAACTCGTCACCGGGCGCCGCGGCGGCTACTGTTTCGAACAGAACGCGCTATTCGCCGACGTGCTGCTCCAGTTGGGCTTCGCGGTCACGCCATTGCTCGGGCGCGTGCTCTGGGGCCGCGAATCGGACGCGGTTCCGCCGCGCACGCATATGGTGTTGCGCATCGACCTGAACGACGAAGCCTGGATCGCCGACGTCGGCTTCGGCAGCGTGACGCTGACCGCGCCGCTGCGGCTGACCGCGGGCCTCGCGCAGCCCACCGAACTCGGCACGTTCCGTCTTGCCGATGCATCGCGCGACGCACTCTTTCTGGAAGTGCAGGCGCGTGACGAAAGCTGGGCGCGGGTCTACCGCTTCGATCTGCATCCGGTCGAGTGGATCGATTACGAAACCTCGAACTGGTACACGTCGACCTCGCCGGAAGCGATTTTTGCGAGCACCCTGATTGTGTGCCGCGTGTTGCCCGAAGCGCGGCTCGCGTTGCTCAACGATCAACTGAGCGAGCGCGCCGCGGACGGCCGGCTCATCAGCGAGCGGCAACTTCGCAGCGCCGCTGAACTTGCCGCGTGTCTGCGCGATCAGTTCGGCTTGAACACCGGCGAGTTCGACATCGCCGAGATATTCGAACGCGTGCGCACGCCGGTCACAACCGCGTAGCAACGAACGGTCATGGTCGCGCGCCTCATCTTCCAGGCAGTGGTCTGGCTGGTGGGCCGTATCGGGAGGCTGACGCCGCTCACGCGCCGGCTCATCACGCATCAACCTGTCTAGACAAAACAAGCTGCACTGGCCCATGCGACTACGCATGCCCATCACGCTGCACGCTTTGAAAACTCCCCGCTAACCCGCGTCGCACGGCATCGTCTAGGGGCTTACCCGATGATGCCGTCAATTTCCCACAAATTTTCTTGCGGCGACTTTTTGACTCATGCAGACTTGTCTATACAAATTAGGCAGCGATTAGACATTCAGTTCGACAGTTTCCTCAATCAAAGGAGTTTGGACGTGAAAGTGAAGCGCACGACGGCAGCAAAAGCATTGATCGGCGCCGTCATCGGCGCCGCGGCGATTTTCGCGGCACCGGTGCAGGCCAAAGACTGGAAGACGGTGACGATCGCGCTCGAAGGCGGCTACGCCCCGTGGAATCTGACCTTGCCGGGCGGCAAGCTGGGCGGCTTCGAACCTGAACTGGTCGCCAACCTGTGCGAGCGCATCAAGCTGCAATGCAACCTCGTGGCGCAAGATTGGGACGGCATGATTCCCGGTCTGCAAGCCGGCAAATTCGATGTCCTGATGGATGCGATCTCGATCACGCCGGAGCGTGAAAAGATCATCGCCTTCTCGAAGCCGTACGCCGCCACGCCCGCCACGTTCGCCGTAGCCGATGCGAAGATTCTGCCCAAAGCCGCGCCGGGCGCGGGCGTCGTCAAGCTGACCGGCGATCCGAAGACCGACCAGCCGACGGTCGACGCTTTGCGCAAGCAGTTGAAGGGCAAGACCATCGGCATTCAATCGGGCACCGTCTACACCAAATTCATCAATGACGGCTTCAAGGACATTGCCACGATTCGCGTCTACAAGACCTCGCCCGAGCGCGATCTGGATCTGGCCAACGGCCGCATCGACGCTTCGTTCGACGACGTGACGTACTACGCCGCCAACATCGACAAGAAAGAAACCGCGTCGATCGTGATGGCCGGCCCGAAGATCGGCGGCCCGATCTGGGGTCCGGGCGAAGGTCTGGCATTCCGCAAGCAGGACGCCGATCTGAAAGCGAAGTTCGACACCGCGATCAACGCCGCGCTCGCCGACGGCACCGTCAAGAAGCTCTCCAACAAGTGGTTCAAGACCGACGTCACGCCTTGATTGAGCGGGCGCCCGCGGGCCGCTCGCTTCGCGCGCGCGGCAAAACCTGCGGGCAGCCCGGCGTTTTCCTGAGCGTGTCGGAGGATGCGGCGCGCGCCGGCCGGTTCGATCCGCCGTCATGGATGAGAGGTAGAAAATGGCTCTGATACAGATGCTCGGCTTCGGGCCGGAAGGCTGGGGCGGCGTGTTGCTGCTCGCGGCGTTGATGACGGTCGCGCTCACGCTCGCGGCGCTCGCGGTCGGCGCCGTGTTCGGCGCGCTGGTGGCGGCGGCCAAGCTGTCGCGCTTGCGTACGTTGCGCGTGATCGGCGATATCTACACCACGGTGTTTCGTGGCGTGCCTGAACTGCTCGTCATCTATCTGTTCTATTTCGGTGGCTCGACGCTCGTCACGAACGTCGGCCAGTGGTTCGGCGCGGAAGGTTTCGTCGGCGTGCCGCCGTTCGTGATCGGCGCGCTGGCCGTGGGCATGATTTCGGGCGCCTATCAGGCCGAGGTGTACCGCTCGGCGGTGCTGGCGGTGTCGCGCGGCGAACTCGAAGCCGCGCGCGCGATCGGCATGCCGACGCTGACGATGGCGCGCCGCATCCTGATTCCGCAAGTGCTGCGGTTCGCGTTGCCCGGCATCGGCAATGTCTGGCAACTGAGCCTGAAGGACTCGGCGCTGATCTCCGTGACGGGGCTCGCCGAATTGCTGCGCACGAGCCAGGTGGCGGCGGGCTCCACGCATCAATACTTCACGTTCTTCGTGGTGGGCGGCGCGCTTTATCTGCTCATGACCAGCATCTCGAACCGCGTCTTCAATCGCGCCGAAGCGCGCGTGGGCCGGTCCTTCAAGCGCAACTTCGCGCGTAACTGACGAGGGCGCCCACCATGCATTTCGACTTCGACTTCCTGTTCGACACGCTCAAGCAACTGCTCGCGGCCGTGCCGACCACGCTCGGCCTGTTCTTCTGCTCGCTGATTCTCGGCGGCCTGCTCTCGCTCGTGATCGTCACGATGCGTGTGTCGCCGCACTGGCTGCCGAACCGCTTCGCGCGCGCTTATATCCTCGTGTTTCGCGGCTCGCCGCTGCTGATCCAGATGTTCCTCGTCTACTACGGCATGGGTCAGTTCGGCGTGATCCGCGAGAGCTTCCTGTGGCCGGTGCTGCGCGAGCCTTATATGTGCGCGGTGTTGTCGCTCGCGCTATGCACGGCCGGCTATACCGCCGAGATCATTCGCGGCGGCTTGATGGCCGTGCCGGTCGGCCAGATCGAGGCCGGTTATTCGATCGGCCTGTCGGGTTTCGCGCTGCTGCGCCGCGTGATCGGTCCGATCGCGTTGCGCCAGTGCTTACCCGCGTATTCGACCGAAGCCGTGCTGCTCGTCAAATCCACCGCGCTCGCGAGTCTCGTCACCGTGTGGGAAGTGACCGGCGTCGCGCAGCAGATCATCCAGCAAACCTACCGCACGACGGAGGTTTTCATCTGCGCCGCGCTGATCTATCTGTTCCTGAATTTCGTGATCGTGCGCCTGCTGGGCCTGCTCGAAACGCGTCTGTCGCGCCACCTGCGCGCGGCACGCCCGCAGGCCGCGGCGAGCCGCCCGGTTTCCACCACCACCGAAGCACGTCGCGCCGCGCCCTAACGGCCGCCCATCCTGGATGAATCTGGAGACTCCCATGAACGCTACGGCACCCGTTGCACTGTCGGTCAAGAATATTCACAAATCGTTCGGCGATCACCACGTGCTCAAAGGCATTTCGCTCGACGCCCACCAGGGCGACGTGATCTCGATTCTCGGCGCGAGCGGTTCCGGCAAGAGCACCTTCCTGCGCTGTCTGAATCTGCTCGAAACGCCGGATGACGGCTCGGTCGCGCTGGCCGGCGAAGAGTTGAAAATGAAGCGCCGCGGCGACGGCAGGCTGCAACCGAGCGACCGCCGCCAGGTGGACCGGGTGCGCTCGCAACTCGGCATGGTGTTCCAGAACTTCAACCTCTGGTCGCATATGACGGTGCTGGAAAATCTGATCGAAGGGCCGATGCGCGTGCAGAAGCGCAGCCGCGCCGAGTCGGTGGAAGAAGCCGAGGCGCTGCTCGCGAAAGTCGGCCTTGCGGAAAAGCGCGGCCACTATCCGGCGCATCTGTCGGGTGGGCAGCAGCAGCGCGTGGCGATTGCGCGCGCGTTGGCAATGCATCCGAAAGTCATGCTGTTCGACGAACCGACCTCCGCGCTCGACCCCGAACTGGTGGGCGAAGTGCTGCGCGTGATGCGCTCGCTGGCCGAAGAGGGCCGCACCATGCTGGTCGTCACGCACGAGATGGGTTTCGCGCGCCACGTGTCCAATCGCGTGATGTTCCTGCATCAGGGGCAAGTGGAAGCCGACGGCACGCCCGACGAAGTATTCGTCGAAAGCAAGTCGGATCGCTTCCGGCAGTTCGTATCGAGCCATCAGGACCGCACCACCAACTGATCAGCATCACCAGGTAATTGACCAACCAGAGCACTGACATGGCCGTGATCCGTTCCAATCGTCCTCTCGACTGGGTTCAGGTGGCAGCGGTTGCCGCCGGCGAACCGCTCGAACTTTCCGCCGACGCCCGCGCGCGCGTCGCGACGGCGCGCGTGCTCGTCGAACAGATCGTCGAGCGCGGGATTCGCGCGTATGGCGTGAATACCGGCGTGGGCGCACTGTGCGACGTCATCGTTTCGCCGGGCGAACAGCGCACGTTGTCGCGCAACATTCTGATGAGCCACGCGGTCGGCGTCGGCGCGCCGCTCGGTGCTGCCGAAACGCGCGCGGTGATGGCGGCGGCCGTCAACAACTTCGCGCATGGACACTCGGGTATTCGCCTCGAAGTCGCGGACCAACTGGTGGCGCTGCTCAACGCGGATTGCCTGCCGGAAGTGCCGGCGTTCGGTTCAGTCGGTTATCTGAGCCATATGGCGCATATCGCGCTCGTCTGCATCGGCGAGGGCTATGCGCGCTTGCGCGGCGAGCGGCTCAAGGGACGCGACGCGCTGCAACGTATCGGCCTCGAACCGCTCATGCTCGAAGCCAAGGAGGGCTTGAGCCTGGTCAACGGCACGCCGTGCGTCACCGGCCTGGCCGCATTGGCGCTCGCGCGCGCCGAACGCCTGCTCGACTGGACCGATATGGTCGCCTCGATGAGCTTCGAGAATCTGCGCGGCCAGCTCGCGGCGTTCGACGAAGAATCGCTCGCCTTGCGGATCTCGCCTGGACTGAACCAGGTTGGCGAGCGGATGCGTACCGCGCTGGCCGGCAGCGGCATTCTCGCGGCGGTGATCGGCCATCGCACGCAGGACCCGCTGAGCATGCGGACCATTCCGCACGTGCACGGCGCCGCGCGCGACGTGCTCGCCGCGACCGCCGACGTGGTCAATCGCGAACTCGCGTCGATTACCGATAACCCGATCGTCGCCGGTACGCCGGAAGAGCCGCGCGTGTATTCGCAGGCGCACGCGGTGGGCGCCTCGATCGCGCTGGCGATGGACAGTCTCGCCACCGCGATCGCGCAAGTCGCGGCGATGGCCGAGCGGCGCCTCGATCGCCTCGTCAATCCGCTGGTCAGCGGCCTGCCGGCGTTTCTCGCCGAGCCGGGCGGCACCTGCTCGGGCTTCATGATCGCGCAGTACACGGCCGCCTCGCTGGTCGCGCAGAACCGGCGTCTTGCGCTGCCCGCGAGCCTCGACGGCGGCATCACTTCGGGCTTGCAGGAAGACCACCTGTGCCACGCCACGCCCGCCGCGCTGAAGGCGCTGGAAATCATCGACAACGCCGGGCGCATCGTCGCGATCGAATTGCTGGCGGCCGCGCAAGCCTACGACCTGCAAAGTATCGACGCACCGCGCGCGCCGCACACGGAAGCCCTCTGGCAGCGCGTGCGCCGCGTCGTACCGACCTACCGCGACGACCGGCCGCTCGCCGACGACATGAGCATCGCCTTTCGCATGATCGCCGACGAAGCGCCGCCGCCGTTGCCGAACCCTGGTAACATTGGCCCCCGGCCGGCCACGTCCGCCGACGGCCCGAATCTGGCGACGCCCGCCACGGTCACGGGTCTGGCGGCCGCGGGCCACGTCCGCGCTGCCGCGAGTATCGCCGTCAACGACGGGCAGGCCGCCGCGCACATGGCATGATCGAAACAGTGCCGGTGAGCGGGCTACCCGCCGGCGAGCCGGCCGGGCTGTACCAGCCAGGTACAACCCGCGTACCACCCACGAGGTCGGAGTGAACACAACTACAAACGCGCCGAGCGCGGAGATGCAGGGCCGCCCTGATCGCAAACAGGAGACACCTGTGAAAGCGATGCCTGCCTACGAGCAGATCAAACGCTACGTGATCAGGCGCATCAGCGAAGGGGACTGGAAACCGGGTGGCCTGATCCCGTCAGAGGCGGAACTGGTCAAGGAATTCGGCGTCGCGCGCATGACGGTGTCGCGCGCGCTGCGCGAACTGACCACCGAACGCGTGCTCACGCGCGTGCAAGGCTCCGGCACGTTCGTCGCGCCGCAGCGCTACGAATCGACGGTGCTGGAAATCCGCAACATCGCCGACGAAATCGCCGCACGCGGCCACCGCCATTCGGCGCGTGTGCTGACGCTCGAACCGAGCGACGACCCGCACGCGCTCGAAGCGCTCGGTCTCGCCAGCGGGCCGGCGTTTCACTCGTGCATCGTGCACGGCGAGGAGGGCGAGCCGATCCAGTACGAGGACCGCTACGTCAACCCGAAGGTGTTTCCCGATTATCTGCAACAGGACTTCACGATCGAAACGCCGAATCACTACATGGTGCGGCTCGCGCCGATCCAGCGCGCGGAATTCCGTATCTACGCGCAGAAGCCGGACGCATACGTGCGCCGGCATCTGATGATGGATATCGGCGAGCCGTGCCTGCAACTCTGGCGTCGCACATGGGTGGGTGACGACGTGGCGACGTCGGTGCAACTGTGGCATCCGGCGTCGCGTTTTCATCTGGCGGGGAACGTCTAGCGCGCTTTAACACGAAGCGCGCTTTCAACCCTGGCGTTGCGACAGATCCGGCGAGAAGCGGCAGCCTAGCCGGTAGCGCGAGCCGGGGTGCACGAAACGCGCGAACGTGACCGTCACACCGCTCGTCCACGTGCGGCGCATCAGCGTAAGGCACGGCTCCTCGGCGCGCATTTCGAGCAATTCGGCCTCGGCACGCGTAGGCAGGCCGGCGTCGACCACGTGTTCCACGTCGTGCGCGGGCACGATCTCGAACAGATACTCCGACGGCCTGATCGCCGAGAAATCCTGCAGCAGAAAATCCGGCGCAATCGCCGGATTCACATAGCGATCTTCCAGCTGCACCGGCAAGCCATTCTCGCGATGTACGCAGATCACATGAAACACCGAAGCGCCCGGCGCAAGCCCTAACGCGTTCGACACGATCACCGAAGCTGTTTCGCGCTGCAACAGCACCGTGTCGCAGCGATATTCATGGCCGCGTGACCGGATCTCGTCGCCGATATGGGCGATCATCAGCAGCGTCGATTGCGGCTTGGTCTGCGCGACGAAGGTGCCGACCCCGGAGACGCGCGTCACGAGCCCTTCTTCAGCGAGCTCGCGCAGCGCGCGATTGACCGTCATGCGCGACACGCCGAGCGTCGCGACCAGATCGAGCTCGGACGGCAGGCGGTCGCCCGCGTGGCGCTCGCCCGATTCGATGATGTGCCGGATATGGCTCTTGACCTGTTCGTAGCGCGCGGCCGGCGCGTCGGTCGCGGCGCGCGCAGCCTTCATCGCCGCGGCGGAAAGCGGCTTGTCATGAGCCCGGCTGCGAACGGTGGAGGACATCGGCGGCCCTTGCGTCAGTGTCCGCGTGAGGCAGGCGGAAAGCGGCGCGCGCTCATAGCGGCTGCGCGTCGTCGGGGCCGCGTGTCCAGAACGCGTTGCGGTCGAAGTAGTTCTGCAGGAACTGCCGCAAGCGCGGCTGGCCGGCGTCGTGAAAGACATCGCGCGGTTTGCCTTGCACGGCAATACGGCCCTGGTCGATGAACATCACTTTATCCGCGACCTGCGCGGCGAAGCCCATTTCATGCGTGACGACGGCCATCGTCATGCCGTCGCGCGCGAGCTGTTTCATCACTTGCAGCACTTCGCCGACCAGTTCCGGGTCGAGCGCCGAGGTCGGCTCGTCGAACAGCATGATGTGCGGCTCCATTGCGAGTGCCCGCGCAATCGCCACACGCTGCTGCTGGCCGCCCGAGAGCCTGGCCGGATACGCGTCGCCCTTGTGCGCGAGGCCCACCGTTTCGAGCATCGCGTTGGCGCGGCGGCGCGCTTCGTCGCGCGACAGATGCCGCACGCGCAGCAGCGATTCCATTACGTTGCCGAGCGCCGTCATGTGCGGCCACAGATTGAACTGCTGAAACACCATGCCGACGTTGCGCCGCACGCGGTTGATGTCGCTTTGCGAGGCGCGCACGCGCTTGCCGTTGCGCTCGCTATAGCCGAGCAGTTCGCCTTCGATACGCACGTCGCCCTGATCGTAGGTTTCGAGCGCGGCGAGGCAGCGCAGCAGCGTGCTTTTGCCCGAACCGGACGGGCCGATGATGCACACCACCTCCGAGCGCGCGATCTCGAGATCGACGCCGCGCAGCACTTCGACTTCGCCGAAGCGTTTGCGCAGGTCGCGCACTTCGATCAACGGCGCACCGGACGACGATTCGACATTGGCAGTGGACGCGGAGGAGGGCATGTCGGCGATGATGGTCATAAGAGAGTCCCGGTTCCGTTCACGCCATGAAGCGCGCGATGCGGGCTTCGGCCCACATGCCCGCGCGCGAAGTCAGTTCGACCAGCGCGAGGTAGCACACGCACAGCACGAGCAGCGTTTCGACGAAGGCAAAGGTTGCCGAGCCGATGCCGGTGAGCACGAACGTGAGTTCGGGCACGGTGACGATGGACAATACGGCCGTTTCCTTGCTCAGCACGATGATCAGATTGGTCAGCGCGGGCACGATCAGCACGAGCATTTGCGGCACCTGAATACGCAGCACCGCCTGCCAGCGCGTGAGGCCGAGACACGACGCCGCTTCGAGATGGCCGGGCGGCACCGATTGAAAGCCGGAGCGGAACGCTTCGGCGAAATACGCGCTGCCGTACAGGCCCAAACCGAGCACACCGGCGGTCATCGGTTCGAGCGTGAGGCCGAAAGACGGCCCGCCGTAATACAGCAAAAAGAGTTGCACGAGAAACGGCGTGCCGCGAAACAGTTCGATATATACGCGCAAGATGCCGCGCACCCAGCGGCCGCAGAAGAGTTGCAGCACCGCAATCAGAAAGCCGATCAGCATGCCGATCGCCACGCCCGCAGCCCAGGTGCCGAGCGTCGTGGCGAGGCCCGCCGCGATCGGCTGAAGATTGTGCGTGATGACGGTGGGATCGAGCTTTTGCATGGCGTGGATTCGATGTCGGACGCGGGGCCGCTCAGGCGTGCTGCAAGCGGTATTCGGCGGCGTGCGCGACGAGTGTGAGCGCACCGCAGATCACGAAGTAGATCAGCCCGGCGGCGAGGTACGCTTCCAGCGGCCGATAGGTGCTGGCGGCGATATTCTGCGCGGTGCGCGTCAGCTCGGCCACGCCCACCACCGAGATCAGCGAAGAAGCCTTGATGAGCAGCACCATTTCATTGACGAGCGAAGGCAGCGTCAAACGGAATGCTTGCGGCACGAGAATGCGGCGCAGCATGTCGAACGGCGAGAGCCCGAGCATGCGCGCGGCTTCCAGATGGCCCGGCGGAATGCTGAGAAAACCGCCGCGCAGGATCTCGGCGATATAGGACGCGGAACATAGCGATACGGTGCTGATCGCCGCCACGACCGGCGACACGTTGATGCCCGCGAACGGCAGCAGGTAGTACACCAGCAGCAGTTGCACCAGCATCGGCACGCCGCGAAAGAAGAACACATAGGCGCCGCCGAACATGCGCGCCGCGCGGTTCGGCGAAAGCCGCGCCGCGCACACGCCGATCGCCACGAAGAAACCGATCAGGAGACCCGTCAGCGAAATGCCGATGGTGGCGAGCGCCGCGTGCAGCAGCAGCGGAAAGCCCTGGAGGAAGACGGTCGTGCTGAACATAAGCTGCGCACTCGGTAGAACGGAAAGAGCGATGCGGCTCGTTGCGCGGGCCGCATCGCCTGCATCAGGGCACGTGCATCGAAATCAGAACGTCGGCCTGACAAAGCGTGGAGCGATAAACAGGATCAATAGTTCGGCGCGGGCATGGTGGTCGGTGCGTCCATTGCGACGCCGAACCATTTCTTCTGCAACGCGGCAAGGCGTCCGTCGTTGTGCATTTTCACGAGCGCGGCGTTGAAGGCATCGGCGAGCGGCTTGCTGTCCGCGTCTTTACGCAAACAGTAGGCGAAGTACACCTTGGCGCCGAACGGCGGCTGCACCACGGCGAATGTTTCCGGCCGCTGCTTGGCCACATACGCAATGTTGGTCATGGAGTTCGCCACCGCCACGATCCGGCCCGCGGCGAGATCGGCATAAGCCTGATTGTTGTCGACGTATTCGCGGATTTCAGGCGGCTTCGGCAACGTGGCAACGTAGGCCTTCAACTGGTCGAGTTGCGCCGAGCCCTTGCCGGCGCCGACCGTCTTGCCCGCGATATCCGACGATTGCCTGAGCGACGAGTCGTTCGCGCGTTTGAGCAGCGCGTCGGTCGCGTCCGCGATCGGCAAGGTGTACGTGTAGCGCTCCATGCGCGCCTTGGTGACGGTGAGCGGGCCGCCCACCATGTCGAACTTGCCCGCTTCCAGACCCGGCAGCACGCTCGGCCACGGCAAGTCGATAAAGCGCACCTTCACGCCCATTTCCTTGCCGACCTCGGCGAACAGATCCTTGTTGAAACCCGCTTGCTGGCCGTTTTCAAGGAAGTCGAAAGGGGCGAACTGCATCTCGGTGCCGACCACCAGTTCGCCGGCTTTTTTCACTTTGGCGAGCTGGTCTTCCGCGTGGGCGGTGGCGCTTGCCGCGCACAACGCCAGCATGACCAAACGACACTTCCAGCCTGCAAGGATGCTCATGGGATTCTCCGGTTGGCAAAGCGGTGTCGCGCGAAGGTGGTGCACGAAAGCGGGTTCGGCGCGAGTCGATGCCAGGCAGTATATACCGCGGTTTTGCAGCGAAATAAATAAACGCGCGAGTAGAGAAAAGCCCTTATGCGAAGGGCCGACAAGCTGCTTGCGGGGGCGCTTTTGGCGGTATATACAACTGCAATGCGCGCGGCGGAAAGGCGTCTTCAAGGAGACGCTGCATGCGCCCGCCTCATATGTGTCTTCATGTGCCTGTTTCATCAGTCGATTCAGCCGATCCTTCAGGAGCAACGCAATGCCTGTGACCCGCATTCCGATCATCGATCTCGCCGGCGTTCGCGCGGGCGACCCGCAGGCTTTACAGCGCGTGGCGCAGGAAATTCGTGAAGCGTGCACGACGATCGGCTTCTTCTACATCGTCAATCACGGCGTGCCGCAAGCGCTGATCGACGCCGCCGCGCAGGCGGCGCGCCGCTTCTTCGCGTTTCCGGTGGAGACCAAGCGGCGCGCGGCGGTCAATCACCGCCATCGGGGTTTCAATGCGCTCGGCGACGCGACCATGTACCAGGCCAAACGTCCCGACTACAAGGAGTTCTTCAGCATCGGCCTCGAATTGCCGGAGGACGACCCCGACGTGCTGGCCGGTCAGGCGCTGCGTGGACCGAATAACTGGCCGGACTTCATGCCGGAGTTGCGTCCCGCGCTGTACGGTTACTATGAAGCGGTAGGGGCGTGCGGCGCCGATCTGCTGCGCGCGGTGGCGGTGAGCCTCGGCGTGGAGGAACAATTCTTCGCGCCGCGTTATACCAAGCGGATGCAGCGCACGCAGATGGTCTACTATCCGCCGCAGCCGCCCCAATCGGACGAAGATCAGTTCGGCGTCGCGCCGCACACCGACTATGGCTGCATCACCTTGTTGTGGCAGGATCAGGTGGGTGGCCTGCAGGTGCGGGAAATCGCCAACGATACGTGGGTGGATGCACCGCCGGTCGAAGGCAGCTTCGTGGTCAACGTCGGCGATCTGCTCGCGCGCTGGACCAACGACCGCTTTCGCTCCACCCTGCATCGCGTGATCAATGCGTCGGGGCGCGAGCGCTATTCGATCGCGACGTTTTATGATCCGACTTACGGTGCGCGGGTCGATCCACGCGATCTCGGTACGAACGAAACCGACCTCAAGTATCAGCCGGTCGCAGCGGGCGACTATATTCTCGGGCGTATCAACGACTCGATGGGCTATCGGAAGAAACGCGCCGCTGAGGGCGCGCAAGGAACCCCTGCATGACAGACAACAGTACCGCGCATCGCGCAGCACCGCTTGGCGAGACACTCGATGCGCTGCGCGCCGCGCTCGGTGAAGACAGCGTCCGCGTGGGCGAGCAGATCAGCGAACGCGCGATGACCGACTGGACACGCCACGAGCCGACGCGGCCTGCGGCATTGCTCCTGCCGCGCACCACGGAGCAGGTCTCGCGCGCGCTGGCCATCTGTCACGCGGCGCATCAGCCGGTGGTGCCGCAAGGCGGCATGACCGGCCTCGCGGGCGGCGCGATTGCGCGTGCCACGGATATTGCGTTGTCGCTCGAACGGCTGGACGGCGTCGAAGAAGTGGACGCCGCTTCCGCCACCCTGACCGTGCGCGCCGGCACGACCTTGCAAGCCGCCCAGGAAGCCGCCGCCGAAGCCGGCTTCGAACTCGCGCTCGATCTCGGCGCGCGCGGCTCGTGCCAGATCGGCGGCAATCTCGCGACCAACGCGGGCGGCAACCGGGTGATCCAGTCGGGCACCGCGCGCGACCAGGTGCTGGGTCTCGAAGTGGTACTGGCCAATGGCGACGTGCTCACGTCGCTCGGCAAGATGGTCAAGAACAATACCGGCTATGACCTCAAACACTGGTTCATCGGCTCGGAGGGCACGCTTGGCGTAATCACGCGCGCCGTGTTGCGCTTGCATCCGCCGCGTGCCGCGCGCCATACCGCGCTGGTTGCGCTCGACGGCTACGATGCCGCCGTGAACCTGCTGCGCCGCTTGTCCACGCGATTCGGCAACGACATCGGCGCGTTCGAAATCATGTGGCCGGACTTCTACGACTTCGGCGTGAAGCTGACCGGCACGCGCTCGCCATTTGCCGACGCGCATCCGCTCTATGCATTGATCGAACACGCCAGCTTCGATTCGGACGACGACGGCGAACGCTTTTCCGCCGCGCTGACCGAAGCGCTGGAAGCCGGCGCGATCCGCGACGCCGTGATCGCGCAGTCGGTGGCCGACGTGCGCGCGCTATGGGCGATTCGCGAATGCACGGCGGAGTTTCCGGTGCGGCTCGACGCGATCAACTTCGACGTGAGCCTGCCGATCGGCGCGATCGGCGCCTTCGTCGACCGCTGCCGCGCGGCGCTCGATCAGCGCTGGCCGGGCAATGCGTCGTATTTCTTCGGGCATATCGGCGATTCGAATCTGCATGTCACCGTGGACGGACATTCGATCCCCGGCGTCAATCATCATGCGGTGTACGCGTTCGTCTACGACATGCTCGGGCCGCTGCACGGTTCGGTGTCGGCGGAACACGGGATTGGTTTGCTCAAGCGCGAGTTCCTGCCGATTTCGCGCTCGCCGGCGGAGTTGGCGGCAATGGCTGCGATCAAACACGCGCTGGATCCGCACGGCATTCTGAATCCGGGCAAGCTGTTCTGAGCGGGCTGCGCCGGCACGCGTGGCGACGGCGCGCCCGCTCTTCGTCAATGCGCGTCCAGGTACTTCGCGATCACCGGATAAACATCCACGGCGGCGTGCTTGCCGAAGATACAGTCGATGTGTCCATAACCGGGAATGACGTGCCGCTCGTAAGGCTGCTCGGGGAAATGCCCGGTCAGCAGCTCGTACGTGCGCAGCGTGCTTGCCGGCAGATACGTTTCGTTCCTTTCCCCGTGAATGAAGCCGATTGGCCGGCGCATGCCTTCCAGGCCTTTCATACCGTCCGCGCCGGCCAGATAGACATCTTCGCCGGCCGCGTCGACTACTTTACCGGCTCGCACCATCGCGGCGAGATGCTTGAATACCGAAACGTCGTGCACGCCGAGCAATTCCTGCAGGTTCGCGTGAAGCGTTTCGTTGAGTTTTTCATGTTCGTAGAGCAGGCCGTACAGGAACGTGGCGCGGTGGCAGACCGGATTGCCGCAACCCTCGTCGTGATCGAGCGGGTAGAACCTGAGCGCTTCATCGAGCAGGTTTCGCGGCCACGACTCGTGTTCCGTATAGGCGGTCAGGTCGTGCACGCCGAGATGCTGCATGAGGTCGGGAATATGCAGGCCGGCCTTGATCTTCTGCAGCGTTCCCGGCACCGGGTGCGCCGACACCTGCGAGATGACCGCCGAGCGCACGCCTTCGAGTCCGTACAGCAGCGACATGCTGAGTGCCAGGCCACCCATGCAGTGTCCCAGCGCCTGAATCTCCGCGGCACCGGTCAGTTCGCGGATCCTGGCGACCGCGGCCGGAATGTCCTCGCGCGCCACCTTGTCGACGTTGGTCGGCACGAGCACGCTCGGCATTTCGATGCTGACGCGCAGATCGACGAGCCACACGTCGTAGCCTGAAGCGCAAAGATATTCGACCATGTTGGTCGCGATCAGATCGGTGGAGTAGATGCGGCTCGATACGCCGGAGCCGTGAATCAGCAGCACCGGGCGCGCGGCCTTGAGCGCGGGATCGAGGTAGCGTGTGAGCCTCAGCGTCGTGCCATCGGGCGTGTCGAAGAAGACCACCTGCGGCGCCGGCGCGCGCAGCGCGCGCTTCAGGCGCGGCTCGGCCTTCGGGTCGTAGTACTGCAAGGGCGCGGCCACGCCGCCGTATTCGGTGAACAGCACGCCCGCGAAAAACTTGCCGAATTTCAGGGTCCATTCGAGGCGGGTCTTCAGATCGGGCGCATGGGTGACTTCGAGCGTGCGTTGCTGCTTGAGGAAATTCTCGGGCGTGATGATGAGCGTCGCCTTGCCGAGCAGCGGTGCATCGGCTTGCGCCGATTCGCGGATTTCCGCGTAGAGCGTGTTGGTCTGCTCCCACAGATTGACCGGCGAGGTGCGGGTGATGATCTTTTGCCCGCTCAGATAGTACGTCTTGCCTTCGGTCGAATTGAGCGTCATGCGGTAATTCATGTTGCGCTCGTCCACGTCGGACTCGTCGACCACGAACAGATTGAAGGTGCCGTTGGAGATCGTCATCGGCTGCGACGAGAGCGCGGGGCAGGTCAGCGTGCCGGCGGTTCGCGCCAGATGTTGCGGATTGCTGATCATATCGGCGAGATCTTCCGATTCGACCGTCAGCGTGAACTCGATCGGACTCGCGCCGGCTTCGCCCGCCGCGACCGGCGCGTAGGTGCCGATCATCGTTTCGGTGAAATGCAGGCCGATCTTCTGCGGCGAGGACGGCGTCAACGACGACGACGCGAGCTCGGGCGTCGGCGCAGGCGGCAAGCTCGGCGTGGCGGCCGCGCCGTCGGCCGGGGCGGCGGTCACGGGATGCGTGGCCAGCAGCAGCTCGCAATTGCGTTCGGCCAGCGCGGAAATGGTGAGGAGCGGATTGACGCCGAGCGACATCGGCATGACGGCGCCGTCCATCACGTACAGGCCGTCGTGCACCGCGTTGCCCGTGGCGCCGCTGAACACGCGGCCCATGTGGTCGACTACGCCGTGCTCCGCGTCCTCGCCCATGCCGCAGCCGCCGAGCGGATGCACGGTGACGGTGCGGTTGCCGATGATATCGGTGGAGATCGGATTGCGCAGGTATTTGCCGCCGAGCGGCACGGTGGCCTGCTTGAGCGCCTCCTCGACCACCTGAAAGATCGGCTGCTTGCCGGCGTTTTCCCACACGATGCGCGGCTGGCCTGTGTCGTCCACGTCGATCTGGCCGTCTTCGTCGTCATGCGCCATGACGAGGTAGCTTTGCGTGTGATTGAGCGCGCCGTGATAGGGGCCGCGCAGAAAGCTCTCGGACATGCGGGCGTCGTAAGCGATCTGTTCCGGGAGCGAACGCGGCGCGACATCCACGCCTTCGAGCGGCGCGGCGGCGCCGAGCAGGCCGACCAGCGCCGCGCCCACCGGACCGGCCAGCGAGCCTTCTTCGATCACATAGCCATCCCTGACGTTGGCCGTATTGCGATGATCGATGAGGCCGGTAATGGTCGGGCCGACCGGCGGGATATCGCCCGGCTCGTGCGAACCCCAGCCGACGCCGTTGATCACGGGCTCGGTGTTGTACGCAAAGGCGAGCACGTCGCCATTGCCGGTGAAATGTTTGCCGAGCATGCCGGAGACGCTCAACCCCTGATTGCGCGAGCGCAGCAGCAGCGCGGTCGAGCCGATCGTGCCAGCCGAGACGATCACGATATCGGCGCTCACGAACAGATCGGGCGCGCCATAGCTTTCGCGGCCGAGGCTCACCAACTGGTAGCCCACGATCCATTTGCGCGTGGTCGCGTCGCGCCGCACCGAATGGACAGCGGTGCCGGTGAAAATCTGCGCGCCGTGGGCCACGGCGTCGGGCAGATAGTTCATGTGGGTCGAATTCTTCGCATCGTAATTGCAGCCCGAATTGCAGTCGCCGCAGCCAACGCAAGCCTTCTGCGCGACGCCTGCGGCGTTCACGCGGTCCTCGAACGTGACGGTGATATCCGGGCGCGTGAAGCGGTCTTCCATGCCGAGCGCCTGCGCCGATTTTTCGAGCGCCTGCAGTTTCGGCAACACCGGATAATCCTTCGGCACCGGCGACGGTTGCAGCATCGCTCGGGCAAGCGCATAGCCTTTGTCGCGCGCGGCCTTGTCGGCACGCAACGCGGCCGGCCAGCGTGCGTCGTCCCACAGGCGCGGGTCGGCTTCGAGCGCGACGTTCGCGTTGATCAGCGAGGTGCCGCCCAGACCGCAGCCGACTACCGCGTTCACGTCTTCGTTCACGTGCACTTCGAGCAAGGCCAGCGGCGAGCCGATATGGGCCGCCGCCGTGTTGTATTGCACCTGCGCGGCGCCCTGAAACGGCGTGCGGGGGAATTCGCCGGCCATGAATTCGCGCCCGCGTTCGAGCACGCATACGCGGCGCCCGGCGCGCGCCATGCGGCACGCGGCAATCGCGCCGCCGTAGCCGGAACCCACCACGACCACGTCGTAATGCGATTGAATTGCGGTCACGGCGCTCGATAAGCGGTTCATCACGGCCACCTCGTCTGGAATGGAGTGCGGGGAAAGATAACCAGGACTTCGGATGCAAGACGGCGTGCGGCGACGGCTTTTTTATCCTAGGCGGTGCGCGCGAACAAAAAAAGGCGCATCGTACGTCACGCACGCGAGCGTTGCGTCACGTGCGCGGCTTCGCGAGACGGCGCGGACGGCCGGCGCCCGCGTGGCCGCATGCGGTCAGGCGGCGGCTTCGTTCATTTCGCTGTCGCTCGATTCGGCGGCGAGCAGGTTCAGCGCGAGCAGAATAGCCGGGCGATTGTCGACGTCGATCTCGATACCGAGCTCGTCGGCGAGCCAGCGGCCGATCTTGGTGTTCGAAAAAGCTTCGGCGCCGGCCGTCTTCTTCATGGTGACGCCGAGCTTGACGGCGCGATAGTGATAGGAGGGCACCCGATGCTGCGCTGCGACTGCCGAAAGACCGCCTTTACCTTCCGAGCACCAGCCGAGGCTGCCGGCCAGCACGATGCGCTCCGGCTCGTCGAGGCTTTCGATAAAGGCGCGCGCCGACAGGCGCACGCGCTGTTCGTCGAGGCCGTATTGCAGCAGCACGCTTTCCACCGGGTCTTCCAGCGCTTGCGCATGCAGATCGATTTCCTGCGCCATGCCTTCGTTTTCCATCGATACGTTGCGCTGATGGCCAGCGCTGCGCAGGCAGTCGATCAGATAGCGGCGGAAATACGCGCACAGTGCGTAGCCGTTGGAGGGCGCGCTGTCGGCGCAGGCGCGGGTTTCGGTATGGCCGGGTGCGAGGCGCAGGACTTTCGCGTAGATGAACTGGGCGACCAGTTCTTCCTTGTCCTCGCCGAGCGCCTGCAACTCGAGCGGGTGATAGGTCCGCAACGCCCGCTTGACCAGCTCGACCATCGACACCATTTCGTCGCCGGACAAGCGGGTACGCCGGCGCCACAAATCCGGCAGAATCGCATCGTCGAGATTGCGGACGAACTCGTGGCTCGGAACTGCGCCCATGAAAACCTCCAGAAGGGGTAAGGCAACGAGCGCGGTGGGCCTGAATGGCAGGCGGGGTGTGGATGGTGAAGCTTTGAAGCCGCGCTGAAGAATGTGAACCCAGTATGGTTTCCGGCGGCCGCTTCGCCTATATGGATTAAGTGGTAGCTGATGGGTAAACTGCCGGGTAAACCATCCGGCGAAATGCATCTTATTCGTCTGAAGAGAAAGGGGTTGCGCCGGAGCCGTCCGGTGCACGGGACCAGAGCAGGCGCCGGAGCGCCAACTCCGATCGACGATCGACCACAGGAGACCGCGTAATGCGGGCTGACCCGATCCAGCGTGCCATCGACGAAGACCTGGTACGCGTGCTGTACGCGCAAGATCCGATCGCTTTCTTTTCGCACTGGTTTTCGATTGCGGTGCTGGTGGCGATCTATTGGCCGAACATACCGTCGCCGCCGCTGTTTATCGCCTGCTTCGGTTTTTATGCCGCAGCCAATTGCGGCGGCCTCGCGCTGTGGATCTGCAACCGCCGCTATCCCGAGCTCGTCTCGCCGCGCGGCTGGATCTATCTGCATGCGCTGCGCGGCGTGCTGCTGTACAGCGCGCCGGGCATCGCGGTGTGGTTCGCGTTCCAGAGTCCGCAAACCGATTTGCCGCTGCTGCACACGGTCATGCTCGTGACGCTGGCCGCGGGCGTGTTCATGTCGAATGGCTTCGACCTGCTGAATTTCTCGACCGCGATTCCGTTTCTGCTGTTTCCCTCGATCGTCATGCATTTCGGCACGCATACGTTCGACCGCACGATTCTCGCCATTGTCCTCGCGTTCTTCTTCTGCGCGATCAACGTCTATGCCTTGAGTTACCGCAAGCTGTTCCAGCAGGTCGTGCAGGCGCGCGTCGACCAGCAGTATCTGGCGGAGTCGCTGGCCGCGCAGAAACGCGTGGCCGAAGAAGCCAGCCTCGCCAAGACACGCTTTTTTGCGGCCGCCAGTCACGATCTGCGCCAGCCGCTGCATGCCATCGGCCTGCTCGCGGCCTCGCTCAACGACGCGGCGGCGACGCCCGCGCAGCACGCAAAGACCGCCGAGCACATCGTCTATAACGTCGAGGCGCTCAACCAGCTGTTCAATCAGGTGCTCGATCTGGCGCGGCTCGAAAGCGGCGTGACGCAGGTGATCCGGCTGCATTTCCGGCTGTCCGAACTGTTCGAACGGGTCGGCAGCCAGTACCGTCCGCAGGCGGCCGCCAAAGGGCTGGCGCTGCGCATCGCGCCGACCACGATGGTCGTGCACGACGATCCCGTGCTGCTCGAGCGGGTACTGAGCAATCTGCTTTCGAACGCGGTGCGTTATACGGAAGAAGGCGCGATCTGGCTGGGCGTGCGCCGCGCGGGACGGCCCGCGGGCGGTCATATCGAAGTGCGCGACTCGGGCATCGGCATTCCCGTCGAGGAGCAGGAGCGCATCTTCGAGGAGTTCTATCAGGTCGCCAATCCGCAGCGCGACGCGCGCCAGGGTCACGGTCTGGGCTTGCCGACCGTGAAGCGCCTGGTCGAGATGCTCGGCGGCAAGCTGCAACTGCGTTCGGCGCCGGGGCGCGGTTCGGTGTTTCGTTTCCCGGTGCAGGCGGGCGATGCCGGCGGCATTGTCGCGAGCCTGAACGAAGCCGTGGCGGGCGGCCCCTCGGCGCAAGGGCGGCGCGTGCTGTGCATCGACGACGATCCGTCGATTCTCGAAGGCCTCGTCAGTCTGCTCGGCCGTTGGGGTTGCAGCGTGCTAGGCGCGCGCGACGAAGCCGACGCGCTCGCGGCACTCGAAGGCGGCTTCGTGCCCGATGCCGTGCTGTGCGATTACCAGTTGGCGAATCACCGCACCGGCGCGCAGGCGTTGACGGCGGTGCGCAATGCGCTCGCGCGTGCGGGGCACGACAACGTGGTGACGCTGCTCATCACGGGCGATATGGCGTCGGCGGAGCTGGCGGCGCTCGCCTTGCAGGGGATTCCGGTACTCCACAAGCCGGTCACGCCCGCGCGCCTGCGTCGCACGCTGGAGATGCTGTGGCAGCAGGCCGAACTGGACAAGGGGCGGGCGGCGGCTGCGCCGGAACTGCGCGCGGACCCGACGGGAAAAGAGGTGGGCGGCCGGCCGGCGAGCGGCGCGATGCCGGCTGCCGCGAGCGTGCCGCAAAGCGAAGCCGGAATGGCGGGAATGGCGGGAATGGCAGGAATGGGATCGCAGAGCCAGAGCCAGCCCCGGAGCACCCGGTACGAAAGCACGCCGTCGCAGAGCGAACCGCAAAAGTAGACACGTAGACGCGAACTGGCGGCGCGAACACCGCCTGTCACCGCTCCCGTACTACAGGGTTTTCCCGGCTTCCAGCCAGCCGTTGATGACCGCGATCGCCGTCGACCGGTTGTGCACGCCGAGCGCCCGGAAAATCACCGACAGATGCACCTTCACCGTGCCTTCCGCGACACCCAGCTCGCGCGCGATCATCTTGTTGGTCCAGCCGCGATGCACGAGCCGCATGATGTCCTGCTGACGCGGCGACAGGTTCTCCAGCAGATGCTGCTGGTGCGGCTGCAATGCCTGAATCTGCGCGATGGGTTCCGTGAGCGCGGTGCCGGCCTGGCCGGCCGCCTGCGCGCCGCCCGCGCCTTGCAGCGACGGATCGGCGGGCGCTTCGGCCTGCGCGTCGCGCGTGCCGAGCAGGCTGAGGGCTTCCATCGGCACGTAGGCGCCGCCCGAGAGCACCAGTTCGATCGCCTTGAGCATGACGCTGGCGGGCTGCCGCTTCGGCACGAAGCCGAGTGCGCCGGCGGCCAGCACCGCGCGCATTTCGTCGGGTGATTCTTCGGCGGAGAGGACGACGAGCGGGAGCGCGGGGTTCGCCTTCAGCAGGACTTCGAGCGACGAGGCGCCGCTCATGCCCGGCATATGCAGATCGACGATGGCAAGATCGTGATCGGCGTCCGGACGCGCGAGGGCTGCGAGCGTCTCCCAATTATCGGCTTCGTCGAACTGGGCGTCGGGATCGAGGCCGCGCAGCATGCCCTTGACGCCTTCCCGGATCAGTTCATGGTCGTCGGCTACGAGAAACTTCATGATGGCTCCGCGAGTCGGGCCTGCCCGATGTGGGCCGCCGCCGTTATAGGGTCTCGTTTTACTTCCAGCCTCGTGAATCGCATCATTGCTGCCCACCCCGCGATCATATGCCCGACCGGTGGCGCGGCGCCCCTTGGGGTTGGCCGCTTAGTTGACTGTCTATTTGTTAAATCGCCATCGGTCCGATGCACTGCATGATGTCTAAGGCAGGTCTCCCGCGCATAGGTTCCGGCTTGCATGGTAGACGAGCCGGCCGGCCCTTTTTTGAAGCCGTCCATGCAGGATTCCGAAGGTTATGCGCGCCAGATCGAATCACACGAAAGCGGTTTCTATCTGACTGCGAATAACGTCGCATTCATCAGAATCTTGAATGCGAAGCCGAGCGACATGGCCGAGCCCACGCCGAAACACCACAGCGCGATGAACCACAGCCAGCCCGGCAGTTTGCGCGACGGCGCGGGCGATGCGCCGCGGGTCCCGCTTTGAGGCCCGCCTGGAGTTGCACTTTGCGTTGTGCTTCGACCCGCGCCGGAGTTGGCCTGCCTAGTGATAGTGATGTTGGTCGCCATGACGCACCTTGCCACGAAATACCCAGTAACCCATCGTCGTATAGGCGATGATGATCGGCAGAATGACCGCTGCGCCGACCAGCGTGAACATCTGGCTCGAACGCGGCGCGGCCGCTTCCCACAGCGTCATGCTCGACGGAATCGCATACGGCCACAGGCTCACCAGCAGCCCCGCGTAGCCGAGCAGCACCAGCAGCAGTGCAAGCGCGAACGGCGTGTTGTGATGCCGCTCACGCACCGCGCGATGCATGAAGAACGCGCAGACCGCCACGAGGAACGGCACCGGCAGCAGACGGTAGAAGAGGCCGTCGTGGAACCAGCGTTGCGCGATATTCGGATCCTGCAGCGGCGTCCAGATGCTCACCATCGCGATGAAGCCGAGCAGCACGATCGTCAGCGGCCAGACCACGCGATGCAGGCGGCGCTGCAGATCGCCTTCGGTCTTCGCCACCAGCCAGCAGCAGCCGAGCAGCGCATAGGTGACGACGAGGCCGAGACCCGTGAGCAGGCTGAACGGCGTGAGCCAGCCGAAGGCGTCGCCCGCATACGCACCGTCGATCACGGGAATGCCTTGCAGGAACGCGCCCAGCGCGATGCCCTGGAAGAACGTCGCGCCCGCCGAACCGCCGATGAACGCCAGATCCCACAGATGCTTCGTGCGATTGGCCTTGGCGCGAATCTCGAACGACACGCCGCGAAAGATCAGGCACACGAGCATGAAGATCAGCGGCAGATACAGCGCGGACAGCACGGTCGAATACACCGCCGGAAACACCGCGAACAGACCGGCGCCGCCGAGCACCAGCCAGGTTTCGTTGCCGTCCCATACCGGCGCGACGGTGTTCATCATCAGGTCGCGTTCTTTCTCGTCGGGGAAGAACGGGAAGACGATGCCGATGCCCAGATCGAAGCCATCCAGCACCACATACATGAAAAGGCCCAGCGCGATGATCGCGGCCCACACTACGGTTACGTCCATGTTCTTTCTCTATCGCAAGTAGCTGCTGAAGCAGGCTGGATTCAGGCGGCGTCGATCATGTGATCGGCGGCGGAGAGCGGGCGGCGCGCGGTCTGGTTCGGTGACCGATGTTCCGGCGCGTCATGCGGCGTCTGTCCCGGCAGAGCGGGGCCCGTGCGCATGAGCTTGAGCATGTAGTAGATGCCGGTGCCGAACACGAGGAAGTACACGATCACGAAGGCCATCAGCGAGATGCCGACCTGCTGCGTGGTCAGCGGCGACACGGCCTGCGAGGTGCGCATCACGCCGTACACCACCCACGGCTGGCGTCCTGCTTCGGTCGTGACCCAGCCGGCCAGCAGCGTGATGAAGCCGGTCGGGCCCATCGCCACGGCCACGCGCTGGAACCACTTCGATTCGAACAGGCTGCCCCGGCGGCGCAGCACCCAGGCGGCCACCGACATCAGGATCATCAGCACGCCGAGGCCGGCCATGATGCGAAAGCTCCAGAACACCACGGTCGAGTTCGGCCGGTCTTGCGGCGGGAATTCCTTGAGGCCGCGAATCTCGCCGTCCCAGCTATGCGTGAGGATCAGGCTGCCCAGATGCGGAATCGACACGGCGTAGCGCGTGGTTTCCGCCTGCATGTCGGGAATGCCGAACAGGTTCAGCGCGGTGCCGCCTTTTTCGGTTTCCCACAGGCCTTCGATCGCCGCGATCTTGGCCGGCTGATATTCGCGCGTGTTCAGCCCATGCTGATCGCCGACGAAAGCCTGGATCGGCGTGAGAATCAGCAGCAGCCAGAGCGCCATCGAGAACATCTTCTTGACGGCCGGATCGCGCCGTCCGCGCAGCAGATGCCATGCGCCCACCGCCGCCACCACCAGCGCCGCGACGATGAACGCCGCGAGCGCCATATGCGCGAGCCGGTACGGGAACGACGGATTGAACACGATCTTGAACCAGTCGAGCGGCACGACGCGGCCGTTCACGACTTCGAAGCCTTGCGGCGTCTGCATCCAGCTATTGGAGGCGAGAATCCAGAAGGTGGAAATCAGCGTGCCGATCGCCACCATCAACGTGGCGCCGAAGTGCGCGCGCGGACTCACGCGCTGCCAGCCGAACAGCATGATGCCGAGGAAGCCCGCTTCGAGGAAGAACGCGGTCATGACCTCGTACATGAGAAGAGGACCGGTGACGGGCCCGGCGAAACTGGAGAAGCCCGACCAGTTGGTGCCGAACTGATAGCTCATCACGACGCCGGACACGACGCCCATGCCGAAGGCGACCGCGAAGATCTTCGACCAGAACAGGCAAAGATCTTTGTAGTACGCCTTGCCGGTTTTCAGCCAGCGCCATTCGAGGACGGCAATGAAGCTGGCGAGACCGATGCTGAGCGCCGGAAAAACGATGTGGAACGAAACAGTGAACGCAAACTGGATGCGGGCGAGATCTAATGCCGATAGAGCGGAGTTCATGAGCGTGAAGTGCGTGATGACCGCGAGGGCGGACTACGCGCGTCGACCGTTGTCGGTGCGCACTGCGCGGGGCAGATGGCGCAAGAGTAGGGGATGAGGGGAAACTTTGCTGCGGCGCGATGTGCGTCAAAAAACCGCGTTGTTCTATGCTGATTTTCTTTTTTGAGACGGCAAACCGTTGATGGATATCAAGTTTTCCTGACGGCCTTTGCGCACCGCACCTGCGCGCGACGCGCCGGAGCTGCGGCAATCGACCGCGCTGCACCAACGTCGCATGAGTGAGCGCGGGCGTCCTTGATTCGAGTCTGACGTTTTCTTCGGAGCCTACACGGCCTGCTAGTGGCTTCTGCCGTTCTGGCAGCGAGGCGGCAGCGCTTTGCAAAAGAGTGCATGCTATTCACTCGCGCAAGCCGTACAGCCATTCCGGTATTTTTTCCCGTTATTCGCTTCGAATAGTCAAAACCGACGCCCCGGTCTGATGGCCTGGGTGTGTCGCGAATCCGTCATCGACGTGTGGTGTAAGGCATGCTGTGCCGCCCGCCACGCGCATGGTTCGAGAGCACGCTTCATCCACCTGCCGGCAACGGCAGACTTCACCTGAAAGGAGTCAGCAGATGAGCACGATCAAGACGAAAGACGGTACGGAAATCTTCTACAAGGACTGGGGCAAGGGCCGGCCGGTCGTCTTCTCGCATGGCTGGCCATTGACCGCGGACGCCTGGGACGCGCAGATGCTGTTTCTCGGCAGCAAAGGTTTTCGCGTGATCGCGCACGACCGGCGCGGCCACGGCCGCTCGCAACAGCCGTGGGACGGCAACGACATGGACACCTACGCCGACGATCTCGCGGCGCTGATCGAACACCTCGACCTGAAGGACGCCACGCTCGTCGGCCATTCCACGGGTGGCGGGGAAGTCGCGCACTACATTGGCCGGCATGGCACGCAGCGGGTGGCCAAGGCCGTGCTGATCGGCGCGGTGCCGCCGTTGATGCTGAAGACCGGAAGCAATCCCGGCGGCACGCCGCTCGAGGTGTTCGACGGCATCCGCAAGGGCGTGGAAGACGACCGTTCGCAGTTCTTCAAGGATCTCGCGCTGCCGTTTTACGGCTACAACCGTCCGGGTGCGAAGGTGTCGCAGGGCGTGATCGATTCGTTCTGGGTCCAGGGCATGGCCGGCTCGATCAAGGGGCTGTACGACTGTATCAAGCAGTTCTCCGAAGTCGACTACACGGAGGATCTGAAGAAGATCGACGTGCCGACCCTGGTGCTGCATGGCGACGACGACCAGATCGTGCCGATCGACGCCGCCGGCCGCCTGACCACGAAGATCGTGAAGAACGCCACGCTCAAGGTCTATCCGGGCGGGCAGCACGGCATGTGCACCGTCGAGGCTGCCAAGGTGAATGCCGATCTGCTGGAATTCATCGGATCGTAGCGATGCGCTGACGTTATGTGTGTGCGGCGGGCGCTGGAAGGTCCGGCGCGCCCAGCCGCATTCGAAGCCGAACCGCGGGCCGTGCGTGTTCACGCGCCCGCGTTCCGGACTGCTCAGACAGTCGGCCAGCCGATGCGCGCCGCTCGCCGCAACGACGAGCGGACCACCAGCCGGTGGAACGGCGCGATCGCGAGAATGTAGAAGCGGCCGAGTCGATTGTGGCAATGCACGACGGTGGACAGGATCAGATAGCGCGAATGGCCTTCGCGTGTGCCTCGGGTTTGCTGCAGCAGCGACACGCGGAAGTCGAGATGGCGGTCGTTTTCACCGAGGATGATCTCGTGGGCGCTACGCGTGTAAATCCTGAAGATGTCGACGCGCTCTTTTGCGTTGGCCGGCTCGCGGCTGCGCAACTGCGTCGAAGTCTTCAGCCCGAAACGCGCAACGATCGCATCGCGCAATCCCATCAGCTTCGCGACCCACGCGGCCTGATGCGCGAACACGAAGCGCGCGAGCAATTCCGGATCGTCGATGGCGTTGTCGGGCAGGCGGACCGCGTACGCGTCGGCCAGGTCCGGTGCCTGGTATAGACGGGCGACTCCTGATTCAGCAGGCAGGGTGACGGATTGCACGGAACAATGGGCAGTGAGCATGGTGGCGTGTGGGGCTGGCAATGGCAATGGGATCGAAGAGGGCGCGGCGCCGGTTCATCGCGGCGCTTCGGCTCGCGCGTGAGCGTCTCTACCTCTATTCAAGTCTACGCGTCCTTGCGGGGCGGCCGTGGGAGGCCGGCACATGTGGGTTCTCATGGAGCGGCCTGCTGAAGGAAAAATACGTTCGTAGTTATACGACGTCACATAAATAGATTAATCGTATTGTGTTGTTTATAAAAGAGAAATTGGCCGTATCGATGTCGGAATAAGGGTAAGTGCCTAATTGAATTCCGCACCGACATCGATAATAGTACGTTATCGTACAACTATCGCCGAATCGGCAGAGCTCGCCGTCATGACCGGGGCGATCGCGGCGCCAAAGCCCGATCGCGCGCGGCGCAGCAAAGGAACCCTATGAAAAAAATTGCTCTGAGCGGAGCCGGCGGCCAGCTAGGCTCGGTGGTGCGCGCCGCGTTGGTCGCGCGCGGCACGCCGCTGCGCTCGGCCGCGGGCTCGCAGGCGCTCGTGCCGCTCGTGGAAGGCGAGGACGTGATGCACGGCGACCTGCGCGACCCCGCGGTTGTGGACCGGCTGCTCGAAGGTGTCGACGTCCTGATCCATTTCGCGGGTACGAGCGTGGAGCGTCCGCTGCCCGAGATCATCGAGAACAATCTGCGCGGGCTGGTCGAAGTGTACGAGGGGGCGCGCCGGCAAGGCGTGCGGCGCATCGTGTTCGCCAGTTCGAATCACGCCATCGGCATGTATCCCGTTACCGAGCGTCTCAGCCTCGACTGCGAACTGCGCCCGGACGGTTTTTACGGCCTGAGCAAGGTGTGGGGCGAAGCCCTGGCGAGAATGTACTGGGACAAGCACGGTATCGAAAGCGTTTGCGTGCGCATCGGCAGTTGCCTCGAGCGGCCGACCGAACCGCGCCACCTGAGCACCTGGTTCGGTCATCGCGATCTGCTGCATTTTCTCGACCGCTGCGTGGAAGCGGAGAACATAGGCTTCCTGACCATCTGGGGCGTGTCGGCCAATACGCGCAGCTGGTGGGACAACAGCGGCGCCGGGCGTCTGGGCTATCAGCCGACCCAAAACGCCGAAGTCTACGCCGAAGACATTCTCGCGCGCCCGAATCCGCTCGACGCGTTGGGCCAGCGCTTCCAGGGCGGCGGCTTTGTGGGCATCGATTATTCGCGCGATGACGCTGGCCCGGAGGGCCTGGCGGCTTCCGCCACGCGGCCTGTCTGAGCGGTCCAGAATTACGAGGAGACGCAGCAATGAAAATCAAGGGCATCCGCTGGTGGATGGTCAGCCTGGTCGCGGCCGGGCTCATCATCAATTACCTCGCGCGCAATACGTTGTCAGTGGCGGCGCCGACGTTGATGAAGGACCTCCACATCACCACGGAACAGTATTCGCACGTGGTCGTGGCCTGGCAGCTCTGCTATGCATTCATGCAGCCGGTCGCCGGCTATGTGCTCGACACCGTCGGCACCAAGCTCGGCTTTGCGGCGTTCGCGCTGGCATGGTCGCTGGCGTGCGCCGCGGCGGCGTGGTCGACCGGCTGGCGCAGCCTCGCGTTCTTCCGCGGTGTGCTCGGTATTGCCGAGGCGGCCGGCATTCCGGCCGGCGTCAAGGCGACGAGCGAGTGGTTCCCGGCCAAAGAGCGTTCGGTGGCGATCGGCTGGTTCAACATCGGTTCGTCGATCGGCGCGCTGCTGGCGCCGCCGCTGGTGGTCTGGGCGCTGTTGCACGGCGAGTGGCAGTTGGCCTTCGTGATCGTCGGCGTGGCGGGGATTATCTGGAGCGTGCTGTGGATGGCGCTCTACAAACATCCGCGCAAGCAGAAGCTGTTGGGCGAAGCCGAGCGCGACTACATTCTCAGCGGCCAGGAAGCAAGGCACAGCGACGCCGGCGCCGCGAAGCGCAGCTGGTTCGCCATGCTCGGCAGCCGCGACTTCTGGGCGATCGGCATTCCGCGCATTCTTTCCGAACCGGCCTGGCAGACCTTCAACGCGTGGATTCCGCTGTACATGATGACCGAGCGTCACATGAATCTGAAGGAAGTCGCGTTGTACGCGTGGATGCCGTTTCTGGCCGCCGACATTGGCTGCGTGCTGGGCGGCTATCTGAGTCCGCTGTTTCACAAGTACGCCAAAGTGTCGCTCTTCACGTCGCGCAAGATGGTGTTCGTGGTCGGCGCGCTGTGCATGATCGGGCCGGCCTGCGTCGGTCTGGTGGCGAGCCCGTATGCGGCGGTGGCGCTGCTGTGCGTCGGCGGCTTTGCGCATCAGACCTTGTCGGGCGCGCTGTATGCGATCACGTCCGATATGTTCGGCAAGAATGAAGTCGCTACCGCGACCGGCATGGGCGGCATGGCGGGCTATCTCGGCGCGGCGGCGTTCACCGCGCTGTTCGGCGTGCTGGTCACGCAGATCGGCTATAGCCCGTTGTTCGTCGTGCTGGCGGTGTTCGACATTATCGCGGCGGCGGTGGTGTGCCTGCTGGCGAAAAACGCCGACAGGACGCCCGAGCCGCGCTGGCTCACCGACGCGCCGCGAATGCCCTACGGCGGGTAGCGTGTGGCGGGGAGGGCGCGAGCCGCGTCTGCGGCACTGTCCTCTAGCGCTATCAACTACGGGGATCAGCAGCCGATCAGGGTTTCGCCGCCGCGCACCGTTCGGCGAAAACTGTTGGGCCAGAGCTGGTAGGACGTGACGGCAGACATGGGCGGTTTCCTCGAACGACGATGGGTCGGGCAAACTCCAACGACCGTCGAGCATTAGTTATAAGTCGTCGTATATCTAGGTTTTAGGTTGGCATCGGCACCGCTGACCGGAATGGCTACGCAAACCTGAGTTCCTTACCAGATGGGCGTTTCGGGTTGCGCCTATATGTCGATATGTTGTAGGATGACCTATATCTAAGGTCTCTATCCAAGGAAGGCGAAATGTTCATTACCGGCGAAATGCTGATCGGTCGCAAAGCGGTACGCGGCGAGGAAAAACCACTGCATGCGTTCAATCCTGCCACGGGATCGGACATCGCGGAGCCGGTTTTCGGCAGCGGTTCGGTCGCCCACGTCGGCGAGGCCTGCGAGCTCGCGCGGCAGGCTTTCGATCCGTACCGTCAGTTGCCGTTGACGGTGCGCGCCGAATTTCTCGACCGTATCGCCGACGGCATCACGGCATTGGGCGATGCACTGATCGAGCGGGCGCACCAGGAGTCGGGTTTGCCGAAGGCGCGTCTCGAAGGCGAGCGCGGCCGCACGACGGGCCAGCTCAAACTGTTCGCGCAAGTCGTTCGCGCCGGACAATGGCTCGCCGCCACGCTCGATTCGCCGCTGCCGGAGCGCAAGCCGTTGCCGCGTTCCGATCTGCGCATGCAGAAGATTCCGCTCGGCCCGGTCGCCGTGTTCGGCGCCAGCAATTTCCCGCTCGCGTTTTCGGTGGCGGGCGGCGACACCGCTGCGGCGCTCGCGGCCGGCTGCCCGGTGGTGGTGAAGGCGCATGGCGCTCACCTGGGCACCTCGGAGATGGTCGGCCGGGTGATCCAGCGTGTCGCGCAGGAAATGGACTTGCCTGAAGGCGTGTTCTCGCTGATCGTCGGTGCCGGCAATTCTGTGGGCGAGGCGCTGGTCGCGCATCCGGCGATCAAGGCGGTGGGCTTCACCGGTTCGCGCGCGGGCGGGACTTCGCTGATGCGCGTGGCGGCGGCGCGTGCCGAGCCGATTCCGGTCTACGCGGAAATGAGCAGCATCAATCCGGTGTTCCTTCTGCCGAATGCGCTGGCTCAGCGCGGCGAGAGCATCGCGCGCGGTTTCGTCGATTCGCTGGTGCTCGGTGCCGGTCAGTTCTGTACCAATCCGGGTCTCGCGATTGCAATCGACAGCGACGCGCTCAAGGGCTTCGTCGCGACCGCGTCCGGCGCGCTGAGCGGCAAGCCCGCGCAAACCATGCTGACGTCCGGCATCCATGCCGCTTATGAAGAAGGCGAGGGCAAGCTGGCCGCGACGAAAGGCGTGGAGGCCGTGGCGCATGGCGTCGAAGCAAGCGGCCCGACGCAGGCTCGCGCGGCGCTGTTTGTGACCGACGCGCAAACGTTCCTCGCCACGCCCGCACTGGAAGACGAAGTGTTCGGCCCGGCGTCGACTATCGTGCGTTGCAGGGACGAGCAGGAAATGCTCGCGGTCGCCGAACATTTCGCGGGTCAACTGACCGCCACGGTGCAGATGGACAGCGCCGATCTGCCGGCGGCGAAAAAGCTGGTGCCGATTCTCGAACGCAAAGCCGGCCGGCTTCTGGTGAACGGCTTCCCGACGGGCGTCGAGGTCTCGCACGCGATGGTGCATGGCGGCCCGTTCCCGGCTACGTCCGATAGCCGTGCGACTTCGGTCGGTACGACTTCGATCGAGCGCTTCCTGCGCCCGGTGTGTTATCAGGATTTCCCGGCCGACCTGTTGCCCGAGGCGCTCGCCGACAGCAACCCGCTGAACCTGTGGCGCCGCCGCGATGGCGAGATCACGCGCAGCTGAGCGCCGGGTGATTCGCGACCGGTGATCGTGTGAAATCGTGTGAAATGAAAAATGGCCGGGGTCTGTTCGATCCCCGGCCATTTCTTTTGTGCTGACGGCCACCGCGCGATGATTTCGCGGTGACGAATCGACTCAGCTATTCGCCTCGGCGGCCTCGTTCGCACGCCGCAAGCGCTCGCGGCTGTTGGACAGATGCATGCGCATGGCCGCGCGCGCGCCTTCCGCGTCGTGCCGGGTGATCGCTTCGAGAATGCTTTCGTGTTCGAGGTTCACGAGCGACAGATACGCGTCCGGTTCCGCGCGCGCAATGCCGGCGGAGTCGAGCCGGTTGCGCGGAATCAGCGCGCTGCCCATTTGCGTGAGAATATCCACGAAATAGCGGTTGCCGGTGGCGCGCGCCACCGAGATATGAAACTGCAGATCGGCGTCGACACTGTCCAGCCCGTTGTGGCGCGTGGCTTCGATCGCGTCGAGCGCGCTGCGCATGCGCGCGAGGTCGTCCGGCTTGGCGCGCTGGGCGGCCAGCCCCGCGCATTCCGTTTCGAGGCTGATGCGCAGTTCCAGGATCGACAGCACGTCGCGCAAGGTGGTGGCCGGCACCATGTCGATGCCCAGTTTTTCGCGCGGCGGTTCCAGCACGAAACTGCCGATACCGTGCCGCGTTTCGATGATCTTGCCCGCCTGCAAGCGCGAGATGGCTTCGCGAATGACGGTGCGGCTCACGCTCAGCGTGACCATGAGCTGGGACTCGGTTGGCAGTTTGTCGCCGGGTTTCAAGGCATTGGACGCAATCTGCTCGGTGACGTAGCTGACGACGAACTCGGCAAGATTACGAGCGCGTCGTGGCGGTGCCGCGGATGCCAGTGGTGTAGCCATCGAAAACGCCCCTCGAATCAGATAGTTGCAGAGACTTCATGCGTTTGATTATACCGTCGTCTGATGACTGATTATATAGAGGCCGAATCATTTTGCGAGCCGACGCACGGCCAGGCATCGGCGCGCCGTTCAGGGCGTCTCGCGCTGCGGTGGCGGCCAGATCGCGCCACCGCGGGGAGGTACGATCACTGCCGCATGACTAGCGCGGGCGCAACTCCACCCGCTTGATGTCTTTGACGATCACGAGATAGCTGAACACCGTGAGCAGCGCGTTGATGCCCACGAATACCAGCGCGCCATTGAACGAGCCGGTCTTCGCGACGAGATAGCCGATCACGATCGGCGTGACGATGCCGGCCACGTTGCCGAACATATTGAAGATCGCGCCGGACAGGCCGAGCGCTTCTTTCGGCGACGTATCGGCGACCACGGCCCAGCCGAGCGCTCCAATGCCTTTGCCGAAGAACGCGAGCGACATGAGGGCGACGACGACCCAATCGGTCGACACATAATTGCAGCCGATGATGCACACCGACAGCAGCATGCCGCCGACAATCGGCGCCTTGCGCGCGATCGTGAGCGAATGGCCGCGACGGATCAACCCGTCGGACAGAATGCCGCCGAGCACGCCGCCGGAGAAACCGCAGATCGCGGGCAGCGAAGCCACGAGGCCCGCTTGCAGAATGGTCATGCCGCGCGCCTGCACGAGGTAGATGGGAAACCAGGTGAGGAAGAAGTAGGTCAGTACATTGATGCAGTACTGCGCGAGATAGACGCCGAGCAGCATGCGGTTGCTCAACAGTTGGCGCACCAGAGACCAGCCGCCGGTATTTTCGATTCTGTCGATGGCGCGAGCTTTCTTCTGCCCATTGACCACGCCGCCGCCCTGTTCGATGTACTCCAGTTCGGCGCGCGACACGCGTGGATGGTCGGCGGGGTTCTTCATCACCTTCAGCCAGGTGAGCGCGAGCAGCAGTCCCATCACGCCCATCACGACATACACCATGTGCCAGCCGAACGCGTGAGTGAGCCACGCCATCAACGGCGTAAATACCACGGCGGCGAAGTATTGCGCCGAATTGAAAATGGCCGATGCCGTGCCGCGTTCGTTGGTGGGGAACCAGCTCGCCACCACCTTGGCGTTGGCGGGGAAGGCCGGCGATTCGGCCGCGCCCATTGCAAAGCGCAGCGCGAACAGCGCGGTGACGGCGGCGGCCGCGCTGCCCAGCAAGCCGATCGAGCTTTGCAGCAACGTAAATAGCGACCAGAAAAAGATGCTCGCCGCGTACACGCGGCGCGCGCCGAAGCGGTCCAGCAGCCAGCCGGCCGGCAGTTGCGACAGCACGTACGCCCAGCTGAACGCGGAGAAAATGTAGCCCATGCGGATCGCGTCGAGACCGAACTCGGCTCGCATGGCAGAGCCGGTGACCGACAGCGTGGCGCGGTCCGCGTAGTTGAAGGTCGTGATCAGAAAGATCAGCAGCAGGATGGCGTAGCGGACTCGGGTGCGCTTCGCGACGTGGGCGGCACTCGCCGTGCGGCTCATTTCCATGGTCATCTCCTGAATTTCTTATGCATGGGAGCGGGCTCCCTGCGTCGAGGCGCCGTCGTGGCGCAACTAGCGGCCGCGAATCTTGCGATACGTTCGTGCGGCACAAAAACGCCCGGCGACGTTGCCGTGCCGGGCGCTCTTTGCGGTGCCGTTTGCGCGGCCCTCGCTCGCACGGCCGCCGGGTGTTGTCAGCGTCCGATGCGCCCCAGCCGGATTACTGCGGACCGAGCGTCTTGATGAGCGCGTCGAGCGTGGCCATTTCTTCTTCCGTCAGATCGGTCAGCGGCGCGCGGACCGGACCGGCGCTATGGCCGACCAGCTTCGCGCCCGCCTTGACGATGCTGACCGCGTAGCCCGCGCGGCGGTTGCGGATCGCCAGGTACGGCAGGAAGAATTCGTCGATCAGCTTGCCGACCGTGGCATGGTCGTCCGCGGCGATTGCGCGGTAGAAGTCCATCGCGGTCTTCGGAATGAAGTTGAACACCGCCGACGAATACACCGGCACGCCGAGCGCCTTGTACGCCGCGGCATAGACTTCGGCGGTCGGCAGGCCGCCCAGATACGAGAAACGGTCGCCAAGGCGGCGGCGGATCGACACCATGTTCTCGATCTCGCCCACGCCGTCCTTGAAGCCGATCAGGTTCGGGCAGCGCTCGGCCAGCCCTTCGAGCATATCGGCGTTGAGCCTGGAATTCGCGCGGTTGTAGATGATCACGCCCATGTTCGGCACGGACTTGCAGACTTCTTCCGCATGCGCGGCGATGCCTTCCTGGCAGGCTTCCGTCAGGTAATGCGGCATCAGCAGAATGCCGTTCGCGCCATGACGCTCGGCTTCCTGTGCGTAGGCGATCGCGACACGCGTCGGGCCGCCCGCGCCGGCGAGAATCGGCACCTTGCCTTTACAGACTTCGGCGGCCGTGCGCACGACGTCCGAATAGTCGGTGTGCGTGAGCGAGAAGAATTCGCCCGTGCCGCCGGCGACGAACAGGGCCGAAGCGCCATAAGGCGCGAGCCATTCCAGCCGCTCGGCATAGGTGTCGGCGCGGAAATCACCTTGTTCGTCGAAGTCGGTAACGGGGAAGGACAGAAGGCCTTCGGAAACGATCTGCTTCAGTTCCTGCGGTGTCGTCATGATGAATATCCAGTGCGTCGGAATGGTTCGCGAGTGGTTCGATGGGTAGAAATGGAGATTTCTTATACGTCATCGTACAACAACAAATCGGCTAACTCAACGGTCATTTAGCGGCATAATGCCTGTCATAGGGTAAATACGGAACGTCTACGCAATCTTTCATGTTGTAGGATGACGTATGAATAGTCGGCGCACCAGGCGTGCGGCGCCATAAGGATCGATGCAATGGAACAATCTCCGCTCTACATTCGCGTTCACCCCAATGACAATGTCGCGATCGTCGTCAACGACGGCGGCCTGGGCGAGGGCGCGGTATTTCCCGATGGTCTCGCGCTGCGCGAGCGTGTGCCGCAAGGGCACAAGGTCGCGCTGGCCGATCTGGCCGAGGGTGACGAGGTCATCCGCTATAACGTGGTGATCGGTTATGCGCTCAAGGCGTTGCCGAAAGGCAGCTGGATCAACGAACACGTGATCCGCATGCCGAGCCCGCCGGGGCTCGAGGATCTGCCGATCGCCACGATCAGGGCGCCGGAGATGCCGCCGCTCGAGGGCTACACGTTCGAGGGCTATCGCAACGCGGACGGCTCGGTCGGCTCGCGCAACATTCTCGCCATCACGACCACGGTGCAATGCGTGGCCGATGTCGTGCAGCATGCGGTCACCCGCATCAAGGCCGAGTTGCTGCCGAAGTACCCCAACGTCGACGACGTGGTGAGCCTTGGCCATACCTATGGTTGCGGTGTCGCGATCGACGCGCCCGACGCGATGGTGCCGATCCGCACGGTGCGCAATATCAGCCTGAATCCGAATTTCGGCGGCGAGGTGATGATGGTCAGCCTCGGGTGCGAGAAGCTGCAGCCCGAGCGCCTGATGCCGCCCGGCACGATTCCGATCGCCGCGGCTGCCAACGTGGCGGAGGTCGCGGACATCGGCGATATCGAGGCCGATCTGAACGGCGACGTCGTGGTGCTACAGGACGACGCGCACGTCGGCTTCCAGTCGATGATCGAGTCGATCATGAAAATGGCCGATGGTCATCTGCAGCGCCTGAACAACCGACGCCGCGAGACTTGCCCCGCGTCCGATCTGGTGATCGGCGTTCAATGCGGCGGTAGCGATGCATTCTCCGGACTGACCGCGAATCCCGCGGTGGGCTACGCGACCGACCTGCTGGTGCGTGCCGGCGCCACGGTCATGTTCTCCGAAGTCACCGAAGTGCGCGACGGCGTCGATCAATTGACGGCGCGCGCGGCCAACGCGGACGTCGCCGCGGCGATCATCCGCGAGATGCAGTGGTACGACGATTATCTGAAGCGCGGCGGCGCCGACCGCAGCGCCAACACCACGCCGGGCAACAAGAAAGGCGGCTTGTCGAACATCGTCGAAAAGGCGATGGGCTCGATCATCAAGTCGGGCAATTCGGCGATTTCCGGCGTGTTGTCGCCGGGCGAAAAGGTCAGGCAGAAAGGCCTGATTTACGCGGCGACGCCGGCGAGCGATTTCATCTGCGGTACGTTGCAGGTAGCGGCGGGTATCAACCTGCATGTTTTCACCACCGGCCGCGGCACGCCGTATAGCCTCGCCGAAGTGCCGGTCATCAAGGTCGCGACGCGCTCGGATCTCGCGCGCCGCTGGCATGACCTGATGGACATCGACGCCGGCACCATCGCGACCGGCGCGGCGAGCATCGAAGACGTGGGCTGGGAACTGTTCCGCCTGATGCTCGACGTCGCCAGTGGCCGCAAGCAAACCTGCGCGGAAAAACTCAAGCTCCACAATGCATTGGTGCTGTTCAATCCGGCTCCGGTGACCTGATCGGTCGCCTGATCCGCAGTTCTGCTTCATCACGCCGATCCGATCGCACTCACACCAACATGGAAACATGACTGACTCGAACCTCGACCGCAACGCGACACACAAACCTTTCCGCCGTCTGCTGCTTACCGGCGCGGCGGGCAATCTCGGCAAGCAGTTGCGCGGCGCGCTCGCAGCGTGGGCCGATATCGTGCGCGTCACGGATATCGCGCCGCTCGGCGACGTGGCGGCGCACGAAGAAGCATCCACCGTCGATCTCGCGGACGAAGCCGCCGTTCACGCGCTGCTCGAAGGCGTGGACGCGGTGATTCACCTCGGCGGCATTTCTGTCGAAGCGCCGTTTGAGGATCTGCTCGAAGCGAATATTCGCGGCCTGTACAACCTCTATTCGGCCGCGCAGAAGCAGGGCGTGAAGCGCATCGTGTATGCGAGCTCGAATCACGCGGTGGGTTTTCATCCCGTGACGGAGGTGGTCGATATCGACGCGCCGCTGCGGCCCGATAGCCTGTATGGCGTGACCAAATGCTTCGGCGAATCGTTGTCGCGTTACTACTTCGATCGTTTCGGTCTGGAGACGGTGTGCCTGCGCATCGGCTCGTCATTCGAGCAGCCGAAAAATCCGCGCATGCTCGTGACCTATCTGAGCTATCGCGACTTCATCGAACTGGTGCGCTGCTCGCTGTTCACCAACCGCGTGGGTCACGCGATCGTCTACGGTGTGTCGGATAACCGGACCAAGTGGGTGGACAACACCAAAACCGCGTTCCTGGGTTTTCGTCCGCAGGACAGTTCGGTCGAATTCGAGCATCTCTTTCCGGTCACTGCACCCACGGGCGAACTCGACGATCCGACGCAGCGTTTTCAAGGCGGTCCGTTCGTGCTCGCCGGCCCGATGGAGCCGAAGCGGTGAGCGCCGCGGCGAATCCGCGAGCGGAGCGCGTCGAGGTGGCGGGGCAGGCGCCGGCTTCGGTCGGCGAAAGTCCGGTGTGGCGCATCGCGGAACAGGCGCTCTACTGGGTGGACATTCCGGCGCAGAAGATCGTGCGTTTGCGGATCGATTCGGGCGAACGCTCCGAATGGCGGATGCCGGAGAAAGTGGCGTGCATCGCGTTCGATCATCGCGGCACGGTGCTGGCCGGTTGCGAGACGGGGCTCTTCGCCGTGACGCTCGCTGGGGCCACGGCCACCGGCGAAGCCGTGCAGGTGACAGGGCGCAAGCTCGCCGCGCCCGACTTCGCATGCGACGACATGCGTTTCAACGACGGCCGTTGCGACCGGCAAGGGCGCTTCTGGTCCGGCACGATGGTGCAGGACATGGCGGCCGCCAGGCCGGCCGGTGCGCTCTATCGGTTCGATGCGCGCGGTGTTCTGTCCGCGCCGGTCGTCGACGGGCTCATCACGCAGAATGGCCTCGCGTGGTCGCCGGACGGCGCGACCATGTATCTGTCGGACTCGCATCCTTTGCGCCGGCAGATCTGGGCATTCGACTACGACGGCGAGACCGGCGAGCCGCGCAACCGCCGCGTGTTTGCCGATCTGAATCATCATGCGGGCCGCCCCGACGGAGCCGCGGTGGACGCCGACGGCTGCTACTGGATTTGCGCCAACGACGCGGGCCTGTTGCTGCGCTTCACACCGCTTGGCAAGCTGGACCGGCAGATCGCCGTGCCGGCCATCAAACCTGCCATGTGCGCGTTCGGTGGACGCGATCTGGATACGTTGTTCGTGACGTCGATTCGTCCCGCGGCGAACGCAAGTGAGCACGACGGCCATCTGTTCGCTGTGCGCCCCGGTGTCACCGGCTTACCCGAGCCGGAATTCGCGGGCGAACTGTAAGCGGAGCGTTGACGGGAAGGGCGCCGGGCATCTCTTCATGCTCGGCGCCTTTTGTTTGGTTTTGCCTAAAATTCATCACTCATCGTACAACAATGTGGCGTAAAGACTACGGTCGCTTCACCATTTTGTTTTTGCAAAACCATGCGAGGCGGGAATCCCGGTTTACCTTGGCAGCACCGCGCTGGACGACGTGTGGCTCTCCGTCAGCCCGATTCGGTCATCGCTGCCGGGTGCCTGGTGGTGCGGGTAAATACCGTCTGTACAACTCAAACCGCCTTTTATAGACTTCATATGTCGTCGTACAACATATGAGCCCAAACAAATTCCTTTCTGTAGATTTCGCGTTATCGGTATGAACACGGCAGGGTGAACGTGCGCGACCAGGCGCCCACGACACGCACGCCGAAGCAGTTGAAGCAAAAGTAAAAGAGTCGGGTTGTCCGACAGGAGTGCTGAGCATCTGCGCCGGGGACGCTGCACAGACCAGCACGGCAACGCGCGCGTGACCGCGAACGGTGGCGGGCGTAACGCCGGAGACGCAGCAAAACCATATCGCATCCGCGAGCGGCCTTCCGCAATCGACTGGATGGTCAATTTTTCAAGGAATTTCACGATGAACAAGAAGTTTGCCTCTTCCCGTGTTTCGATGATCGTCGCAGCCTCGGTGCTGGCCTTCAGCACCGTGTCGGCGCATGCGCGGGTGTTCCGCGTGTCGGACGTGCATGGCGACACGTATCCGACCAACATGGCCGTGAAATACATGGGAGAGCAGATCAACAAGGCAACCGGCGGCAAGGATTCCGTGAAGGTCTTCGGCAATAGCGCGCTGGGTTCGGAAAACGACACCATCGATCAGGTGCGCATCGGCGCATTGGACATGGCGCGCGCCAACGGCGCGGCTTTCAACGAGATCGTTCCCGAATCGATGATTCCGTCGCTGCCGTTCCTGTTCCGCGATATCGACCATTTCCGCAAAGTGATGTACGGCCCGGAAGGCCAGAAGATTCTCGACGCCTTCAAGGCGAAGGGCATGATCGCGCTGACGTTCTACGAGAGCGGCGCGCGTTCGATCTATACGAAGAAACCGATTCATTCGCCCGCTGACATGAAGGGCCTCAAGGTTCGTGTGCAGCCGTCCGACCTGATGGTCGACGAAATCAGGGCAATGGGCGGCACGCCCACGCCGATGCCGTTCGCCGAGGTCTACACGGGCCTGAAGACGGGGCTGGTGGATGCCGCTGAAAACAACCTGCCGTCGTACGAAGAAACCAAGCACTTCGAAGTCGCGCCGGTCTATTCCGAAACCCAGCATTCGATGACCCCCGAAGTGCTGGTGTTCTCCAAGAAGGTGTGGGATACGCTGACGCCGCAGGAACAGGACATCATCAAGAAGGCCGCCGCCGACTCGGTGCCGTACTACGAAAAGCTGTGGACCGCGCGCGAAGCCGACGCGAGCAAGACGGTCACGAAGGGCGGCGCGACCATCGTCGCCTCGTCGCAGATCGATCGTGCTGCGTTCGTGAAGGCCATGCAGCCGGTCTGGGCGAAGTACGAAAAGACCCCGCAGATGAAGCAGCTCGTCGACGAGATTCAGGCCGTCAAATAAGGTTCAGCTGAGTAGAGGTACCGCAGTGGCGCAAGGGCCGGCGAGAAGACTCGCATGCCCAGCCGCTGCGTGCTTCCTGAACCGGAGAGTCGAACAGGATTGCTGATCAATAAAGCCAGGTCGGTCGTATGCAAGGATGGGGTCAATGAGCTTGATGAAGCGCCCAAATGATTTTCTGTTCCGCGTGCTGGTTATCGTAGCCTCGGTGAGTCTCGCCGTGCTCAGCCTGCTGGTGATCTACAGCGTCGTGATGCGCTACGTCTTCAGCGATGCACCGGATTTCGTCGAGCCCATCGCGCTCCTGCTGGTGATCGTGATCGCCATGTTCGGCGCCGCGCTCAAAGTGCGCGAAGGCGGCCATATCGGGCTCGATTCGCTCGTAAAGAAATTGCCGCCGAAGGGGCAGCTCGTCGCGACGGCGTTTCAGCACATTTGCCTGATCGTCTTCGCGGGCGCGGTTTTCTTCGGCTGTCTGCAGATGGTCGAGGCGACCGCGGAAGACCGGATTCCCATTATCGGCCTGCCTGAATCCTTGCGTTACTGCATCCCGGTTTTTGCCAGTGTCTGCATTGCAATGTTCTCGATAGAGAACCTGCTCGCGCTTTTCGCACAGAAACAGAAATAGAGCAATCATGGAACTTGCCATTCTCTCCGTCAGTTTCCTCGTCTTTCTTCTTCTCGGCGTTCCTGTTTCCTTCGGGCTCGGGCTCTCGTGTGTCCTGACTTACCTGTACGAAGGCTTGCCGGCGGCCACCGCCATGCAGTCGATGATTTCGGGCATCAACGGTTTTTCGTTTCTCGCGGTGCCGTTCTTCATTCTGTCCGGTGAACTGATGCTGCACGGCGGTATCGCGGACCGTATCCTGCGTTTCGCGCAAGCCACCGTCGGGCATTTTCGCGGCGGCCTGGGCATGGCCAACGTGGTCGCGTGTACGTTGTTCGGCGGCGTCTCCGGTTCGCCTTCGGCGGATACCTCTGCAATGGGCGGCGTGGTGATCCCGCTGATGAAGCGTGAAGGCTACAGCGCGGCCTACGCGGTCAACGTGACGACACACTCTTCGCTGGCGGGCGCGTTGATGCCGACGTCGACCAACATGATCATCTATGCGTTCGCGGCCCAAGGCATCACCGGCACCTTGAATGGACACCCGATGAGCGGAGTGTCGATTGGCGATCTGCTGTTTTCCGGTCTGCTGCCGGTATTGTGGGTGATGGGTTTCGTGCTGCTCGCCGCGTACTGGCAAGCCGTCAAATATGGCTATCCGCGTCGTCCGGATGGTTCGACCGAATTGCAGCGATTCCCCGGCTGGTACGCCGTGGCCCGCACGTTCCTCGGCGCATTGCCTGGCCTGATGGTGATCGCGATCATTCTGGTTTGCGTCGCAAAGGGTATTGCCACCGCGACGGAAGCCGCCGCAATCGCCGTGTTTTATTCGCTCGTGCTGACGATCGTCGTGTATCGCTCGATGACGATGAAGAAGCTGTTTCATGCGCTCTCGAAGGCGGCCAAAACCACCGGCGTGGTGCTGCTGCTGATCGGCGTGTCGAACATGTTGCGCTACCAGATGGCTTATCTGGAGATTCCGGATGCGATCGAACACATGCTCGACGGCGCGACCAGCTTGCCCTGGCTGATGCTGCTGTACATCAACCTGATCCAGATTTTCCTCGGTACGTTCGTCGATATGGCGGCGCACATCCTGATCACCACGCCGCTGTTCCTGCCGATGGCGATGCACGCGGGCGTAGGTCCGGTGCAGTTCGGGATCATGATCCTGCTGAACTGCGCACTGGGTCTGGTGCACCCGCCGATCGGTTCGGTGCAGTTCATCGGCTGCGCGATCGGCAATGTGTCGATTGGTGAAACTACCAAGGTGGCGTGGCCGTATTACCTGGCGATCTTCAGCGCGATCAACATCGTGACTTACGTGCCGATGTTTTCCACCTGGCTGCCGAGCCTGATCAATGGCCATCCGGTATTTTGAAATCCTTAATTAACGTCCATATGAAAGTCCCTTTGGGGACTTTAGCGGCGCTCGAACCGTGCAGCAACAAAGAACAATTTTTTAAAGAGGAGCAGAAATGAAAAAGGCATTAGCAACCTCGGCCCTTGGGTTGGTCGCCCTCGGCGCGCACGCTCAGAGCAGCGTGACGTTGTACGGGATCATCGATACCGGTATCGGCTATCAGAGCAGCCAGACGTCGCCTGGTTCGACCTCCGGCGGCCGTTCGGCGGTGAAGATGGTCAACGGCATCTGGGCCGGCAGTCGCTTCGGCCTGAAGGGCGCCGAGGATCTGGGCGGTGGCACGAAAGCGATCTTCCAGTTGGAAGAAGGCTTTAACAGCGCGACCGGCGCGCAGTCCGTTTCGGGCCTCGCGTTCAACCGCCAGGCTTATGTCGGCGTGGCGAACGCCACCTACGGTTCGTTGACGGCAGGCCGCCAATATACGTCGTATTACACGCTGCTGGCACCGTATAGCCCGACCACGTGGCTCACGGGCGCTTACGGCGCACACCCGGGCGATATCGATTCTCTCGATACGCTGTATCGCGCGAACAACTCGCTGGTGTACACGTCGCCGACCATGTACGGCCTGACGGTGAGCGGTTCGTATTCGCTTGGCGGCGTGCCGGGCAGCTTCAACGCGGGTTCGACGTGGAGCGCGGCATTGCAGTACCTGAACGGTCCGTTCGGCATTGCAGCGGGCTTCCAGCGCATCAACAACTCGACGCCCGGCGGCGGCGCATGGGGCGCGGATTCCACGACGTCGAACGCCGGTGCGCAGGCAGGCGTGTCGGGCATCAATAACGGCTATCAACGCGCACAGGCGCAGCAGCGCGTGGCGGTGACCGGCGGTTATGCATTCAACGCGCAGTGGGATGTTTCGTTCTCTTACTCGAACGTGCAATATATTCCGGGCATCAACTCGCCGTTCCGCACTACCGCGATCTTCAACACGGGCGGCGCCGTGCTGCACTTCAAGCCTTTGACGGCGCTGGATCTGGCCGCAGGCTATAGCTATACGCGCGCAACCGAAGCGAACGGCATTTCGAGTTCGGCTCGTTATCAGCAGTTCAACCTTTCGCAGTACTACAGCCTCTCCAAGCGCACGGGTCTGTATGCGCTCGAAGCGTATCAACGCGCGAGCGGCCAGACGCTGGCGACGAACGGTGTGAGCATCATCAACGCGACGGCCGATATCGGCGACGGTCAGAACGGTGCACCGTCCTCGTCACGCAGCCAGTTTGCCGCGGGCGTGGGCATCATTCACAAGTTCTGATGGCGTAACCTGGTGGCTGGTGGCGGCGCGTTGCTACGCCGTCACCCGATGAATGTTTGAATACGCCTAACTCGTGCGTCTGGCCGGAACCTGAGCCGTCGCGGCGCGCACGGTATCCGTGCATGGCGCCGGTTCGGCGCTGGACGTGCAATGCGCCGGACGCCGCTCGAGCCACTGCACGCTCCACGTCGCGACGACGAAGGGCGCCGTCATGGCCGGCCAGCCGAAACAGGCGGCCACCGCCTGCAGCACGACCGACAAAGCGACACCGCCGAGTATCGCAACGACACCGCAATCGGCAAGCGCGAGCGCCGTCAGCGCGCCGTTGAATCCCAACAGGCCTGTATCGAACGAGCTCGCCGTTGCGCCGAGCAGCAGATGCGCGGCGCTTGCGAACCCCGCGCCGATCAGCGCCCACAGCGCGTGCCTGCGCGATGCCGCCGCGATCCCGATCAACAGCAGCACGCCGGATAGCGCATCCGATGCGAAGCCGGTTTGCGCAAAACCGGCGAGCAAGCCGCGGCTCCATTGCGTTGCGCCAAGTGCATGCGTCGAGGCTACGCCGGCCGGTTGCGCATTGGCCGCGACCAACGGCAACCAAAGCCAGGTGACGATCAGACACGGACTCGAAAGGAAACCGAGCCCGCCTGCGCGCAGCATGCGCGAGCACGGCTCCAGAAGCCATGCCGTGGCGGTGGCGGCGAGAATCGCCACGGCGGCGGCGGTGGCATTGTCGGCGATGAAATTGAAGGCGGCGAGACCCGCCAGCGCACCGTTGAAGCCGTGCAAGCCGGCACGCGTATCGTCTTCGCGATAGCCGGCCAGAATCGCGCTGATATTGGCCGCAACCGCCCCCATGAGCGCTGCGCATGCGAGGCGCGGGTCGTCGAGCAGCCATGCGCCGAGCAGACACGCGCCGGTGAAGGCGTTCGGTTGCAGCACGATCTGGCCGAGACTGCGCAACAGCGTGCGCAAGGCGGCGGATCGGGCATGGGTCGCAGCGGCGTGCATGATTTAAAGGCGGCGTGATGACGATGAGGCGCGAACCCAAAGCGTACGTCGAGGTGCGCGCCAGGCAGGATGACAGCGAAACGCGAGAATAGGCCAGTTGCGCTGTGTCGTGCATTGCGATGCGTTGATAGTGGCTATTTGCGACACATGTCCACAATGGCGAGCCGTGTCGGCGAGCCGAAAGCTTTCGCGCTACGATAGACACACCGGCGACGCACCGGCGACGCACCGGCGACACACCGGCGACACACCGGCGACGCACCGGCGACGCACCGGCGTGCCGGCTGCGCCGCTTCACGAGGAGACAGGCAGATGCGCGAATTACGGTGGGTATCGGAAGAGGGCGACGGTATCGAACATCTGGCGTTCGATTCGCATGAGGACGGTTTCGCCGCGGAAAGCGTCGTGGTCGGGCAGCGCTATGGCAAGCCATATGGGCTGCACTACAAGGTGCGCTGCGACGCGCAATGGCGCACGCGCTATGCCTGGATGAAGATAGTCGGCGGCGGCGAACTGGAATTGCATGGCGATGGCGAGGGTCACTGGCGCGATGGTCACGGGCTTGTGCTGAGCGCGATCGAAGGTTGCATCGACATCGATATTGCGGCCACGCCGTTCACCAACACGTTGCCGATCCGCCGTTTGCAACTGGCCGAAGGCGAGCGTCGCCCCATTTCGGTGGCGTATATTTCCACGCCGGATTTACAGGTCACGCGCGCCGGGCAGGCCTATTCGTGCATCGCGTTGCATCGCGAGTATCGCTACGAGGGCATCTTCCGCGACTTCACGGCGGACCTGAAGGTGGACGAAGACGGTCTCGTGATCGACTATCCGACGCTGTTCACACGCCTGCCGCGCGAGCATTGACGGTTGACGTGGCGCAGCCGCCGTGGTCCGTGCGGTGCCGCTCCACAAAGCGCTCGATGCCTGCCGCGATCCGCTCGGGTTCGCGCAGCACGACCCAATGGCCGGCATCGATCTCGATGCGCTCGTAGGCGCCGAGCCAGCCTTCCAGTCCGAGCGAGAGCGCCGGCCCGACATAGCGGTCACGTAGCGGCACGATGAATTGCACCGGCGCGTGCGCATGACGCGCTCGCGGGTGCAGCAGTTTGCCGATGAAATTGGCGCGGTAGAGATTCAGGCCGTTGATCGCGTTGCGCATCTGCGCCGGGTCGGGCACCGGGCGCACGCGTTCGGTCACACGCAGCCACAGCGGCCACAGGCGCGCGCCGCCTGCGCGCCATACGAGCTCCGGCAGCCACGGCAAGTGAAAGAACAAGATGTACCAGGACTTGAGCGTTTGCCGCACGCCGCTGCCGAACGGGCGCTTTGTTCCCTGATGGGCGGTTTGAGCTCCGCCGCCGCCTTTGCCACGCAGGTCGAAAGACGCGTGATCGAGACAGGGCCCCGAGATCGACGTGTACGACGCAATGCGGCCGTTGAACGCCGGGTCGGTCACGGCTTCCCAGCATTGAATCGAGCCCCAGTCGTGCCCCACGAGATGGAACGGCCGTGTGCCGCAGGTCGCGTCGGCAACCGCCGCCAGGTCGGCGGCGAGGTGTTCGAGCCGGTAGGCCTCGCGCGTGGCCGGCGCTTCGGACGCGCCCGCGCCGCGCACGTCGTAGGCGATCACGCGGTAGTGCGCATCCAGTTGCGCGCGCACCGGTTCCCACACCGCCGCCGAATCCGGATAACCATGCACCAGCACAATCGGCGGCGCGTCGCGCGGTCCGCTCACGTAGACCGCGAGCCGTATGTCACCGGCTTCGACGGCAAGCGTGTCGCGTATCACGCGGCTGCCCGCACGCCGCGACCCGTGGCCTTGCGGGCGCCCGGCGTGGCCGCGTTGGTGGCATCGACCGCGGCAACCAGTGCGTCGATGCGCGCCAGTTGCGCGCGGTTGTCGTGATCCCACGGATGGAAGCCAGGCCGGAAAAAGCTCAGCCATTCACCGGCGATGCGCGGAAATACGCCGTGGCGTGGACCGTACAGATACTTCACGACGCGCCACATGCCGCGCAGATGGCCACCGCGTTTGCGGTCGGCGATCATCAGCCGCACGTGGTAGTCGAACACGATCAGCCAGAACGTCACGGTGGTGGCGAGCATGGTGCCCGTGCGCAGCAGATACCGGCCGAGCCCGGGCTTGAGCACGGCGTTCCACACGTCGTATGAAACGGACTTATGCTCGGTTTCTTCGAGCGCATGCCAGGTCCACATCTGCGTATAGCCCTCAACCGATCCGCCGATGCGTGTCGCGTCCTGCAACAGCAGCCCCGCCAGCATCGCCGTGTAATGTTCGAGGCAGACGGTCACCGCGAGCTGATACGAATGCGGCAGGATCTTGCGGCCGAAGTTCAGAATCGCCCAAAGCCGTTTGTCCAGCTTATGCGCCGGCAAGCCCGCTTGCTGCAGCAGATCGTTGTATTCCACATGCTCGCGCGTATGCATGGCTTCCTGGCCGATGAAGCCGAGCACCTGCTTCTTCAGCACGGGGTCGTCGATCTGGTCGCGGTAGTGGCGCACGCTATCCATGAAGAAACGCTCGCCGGCCGGGAACAGCAGCGAAAGCGCATTGAAGAAGTGTGTCACATGTGAGCCTTGCACGTGCCAATCGCAGGCACGTTCCTGCGGCAGGTTGAAACGGAGGTCGCGGCGAACCGGCATCATGGCCTTGCTCCTTGAGATGCTTGATGTGTTGCTGGGTGTTCGGGTCGAATGACGTGCAGGGCGCTGCGTGCTGCTGTCTGAGGGCCTGCGTTTCACGCGCGCCTGCCGTCCACCTGCGCGGCGCGTCGCGCGCGTTTCTCCGCGATGCGTTTCATCCGGCGCGTTTGCATCACCACCAGTGCCTGATAGGCCGCCGGCAATGTGCGCGCCAGCCAGTCCGCGGCCCGCGCATCGCGCCCGATCAGCACGCGCCGTTTGTTTCTGCGCACGCCGTCGAGAATCACGCGCGCCGCTTCGTCGGCGGTGGTGATGAAGAACTTCTCGAAGTCGTCCTTGCCTTGCTGTTCGGTTTCCAGCATGAAGCCGACCATATTCGACGCGATACGGCTCGATTGCGCGATGCCCGTGCGAATGCCGCCCGGATGCACGCAGGTCGCCGAAACGCCGCACTTCATCAAATCGAGTTCCTGGCGCAGGGCCTCGGTAAAGCCGCGCACCGCGAACTTGGTGGCGTTATAGCCGCTCATGCCCGGCTGCGAGAACAACCCGAACACGCTCGACGTATTGACGATATGACCCGCGCCGGACGCCTTGAGATACGGCAGAAACGCCTTCGTGCCGTGCACCACGCCCCAGAAGTTGATGCCGACGATCCATTCCAGATCGGCGTAGTCCATGCCTTCGATGGTGCTCGACAGCGCGACCCCCGCGTTGTTGAACACCAGGTTGACGCGCTGATGCTGCGCGGCGGTTTCGGCGGCCCAGTCGAACATGGCGGCACGGTCCGCGACATCGAGCACGCGCGTGGTGATGCGCAGCGGCGAGCCGACGATCTGCGGTGCCGCGGCCTGCGCAAGCTGCGCGGTTTCAGCAAGGCTCGCGGCATTGCGGTCGGCGAGCGCGAGGTGGCAGCCTTCGCGCGCCAGCTGAATCGCGAGCGAACGGCCCATGCCCGAGCCTGCGCCGGTGATCGCGGCCACTCTGTCGGTAAAGTTCTTCATTGGCTTGTCTCTCATTCCATGCAGGATTGATGCTGTCCTCTCTGAACCGCGCCTTGTCGTTATCCTTATGTCCTCTCAGGTCGCTTCGGCCGACGCCGTTGCGCTGCCGTGAGCATGCACGGGTTGCGGCGGCACCATCGGCGCGCTTGCCGGCTGCGGCGCGGGCGAATATGCCAGGTAATCGCCCATGCTGAACGTGCTGGTGGCCTGGCGGAATTTGTAGGCGAATCCCGGCCACAGCGTGGTGTTCCTGCCGGTTTTCGGATCGAGATACCAGCTCTTGCAGCCGCCCGTCGACCAGATCGCGCGGCCGAGTTTCTGCTGGATCTGCTCGTTGTAGGCGCGCTCGACTTGCGGCCGCACTTCGATCGCATCGGCGCGTTCCGCATTCATCGTCTTCAGTGCGCGCAGAATGTATTCGACCTGCGACTCGATCATGAACACCATCGAGTTATGGCCGAGACCGGTATTCGGTCCGACGATCATGAAGAAGTTCGGATAACCAGGTAATGTGGTACCGAGGTACGCATGCGCGCCGTCGCGCCACGTATCGACGATATCGACACCGCCGCGCCCGCGCACCACGCCGCGCGGAAACGGGTCGGCTACCTGAAAGCCGGTGCCGAAGATCAGGCAGTCGGCCGGGTGGCGCGCGCCGTCGGTGGTGATGACCGCGTCTTCCTCGATACGGGCAATGGCGGTGGTCGTCACCGAAACATTCGGGCGCGACAGCGCGGGGAAGTAGTCGTTCGAAATCAGAATGCGCTTGCAGCCCATCGTATAGTTGGGCGTGAGTTTGGCGCGCAATAGCGGATCGCGCACCTGGCGTCGCAGATGTCTCTCAGCGACTTTCTGCGCCGTCTTCATTAGCGAAGGATGAATCGCAAAGCCGAATGCGCGCGATTCGAGCATGCAGTAAAGCGCCGAGCGCATGATCTTCTGCGTGACCGGCAGGTGCGTGAACAGCCATTGTTCGAGCGGCTTCACGCGGCGGTCGGCCTTGGGCATGATCCACGGCGGCGTGCGCTGGAACAGGTCGAGATGCGCGACGCGCGGCGCGATCTGCGGGACGAACTGGATCGCGCTCGCGCCGGTGCCGATCACGGCGACGCGTTTGCCTTGCAGCGAATAGCCGTGGTCCCAGTGCTGCGAGTGAAACGCTTTGCCCTTGAAGTTTTCGATGCCGGGAATGGTCGGCATGGCCGCGCGCGACAGGCCGCCCATGCCCGAGATCAGCACGCGCGCCGACCACTGCTGGCCATTCGTGAAGCTCAGTTGCCAGCGGTGGCGCGTCTCGTCGTAGATCGCGCTCGCGAGTTCATGGCCGAAACGCAGATGCCGCTGAACGCCGAAGCGTTGCGTGCAGTCCTCCAGGTAAGCGCGGATTTCCGGCTGGCGCGCGAACATGCGGGTCCAGCGCGGATTCGGGGCGAAGGAGAAGGAATAGACGTGCGATTGGACGTCGCAGGCACAGCCGGGGTAATGGTTGTCGCGCCACGTGCCGCCCACGGAATCGGCTTTTTCAGCAACGATGAAATCGCCGATACCGGCCTGGCGCAGGCGGATCGCCATACCGAGGCCGGCAAAGCCGGACCCGATGATGGCGATGTCGGTTTCGACGGGCGCGGACGTGCCGGGCGCCGCGGTGTCGTGGGGCATGCGTGCGTTCATCCGATCCGTCTCCTTTATTTACGCTATTAACTGTTACATTGGTTGATGTAACAATAGAGGCGAGTAACGGATGACGCAAGGAGGCGGTTAGACGCGCCCCTCTAGGACCGGATGCACGCTGCGATTGACTTTGCGGCCAGCGCCGCGACTTCCCGGTTTTTAAAAAGGCGTACCACCGCATAAGCACGAACGCCCGCCGGGACCGCGCGCCGGAACGTGGCGCGGCGTTACTTCTTCGTTCTGTCTTTCTTCTTCGAACCGGTCGTGCTCTCGGCGGGATGCCCGAGTTGCTTTGCCATGATGGCCGCGACGCGGTCGCCGAGATAATCGCCGGACGCTTCTTCGAGCGCGCGGTTCATTTCGCTTTCCACCAGCACCATTGCCAGCGGCCGTACGCGCCAGATGGCGTCGACCAGGGCGGGCACGTCGGCGGGCGGCGGCAGTGCGTCGGCGTCGTAGCGGTCCAGTTGGCGGACCACCAGATCGACCAGTGCTTTGGCAACCGCATTGAAATGCGGCCTCGCAATGCCCACGGCGTCGAGCAGGTCGGCAAGCGGAATGCCTTCCTTCGCCATCGTGGCGCCGGCAGCGAGCGCCGTCGGACTGCCTGACACGAAGGAGAGACCGTCGCGTTCCAGCAGGCCGAGATCGACCGCCTTGCCGAGCGCGCTTGGCGAGGCCTTGTCGCCGAACATTTGCAGCAACTCGATCAGCGAGTATTTTTTGGGCCGCTCGCGCGACCAGCGGCCGCCGATTGCCGTTTCCAGTCCGAGGGTGGCGCGCAGATCGTGGCCTTCGTCGACGGCCATGATCAGGTCCTGGATGTTGGCGAGCGTATAGCCGCGAGCGAGCAGATGGTTGATCAGCTTCAGACGCGACACGTGCGTGTCGTCGTACACGCCGACGCGGCCGCGCTTTTCCGGCGGCGCGAGCAGCCCCCGGTCCTGATAGGCGCGCACGTTGCGCACGGTGGTGTTGGTCACGCGCGCCAGTTCGTCGACGGTGTATTCGTTGCGCGGTGTGGCGCCGGCCGGAGCGCGGGAATCGGCGGAATCGGCGGAATCGGCGGAATCGGCGGAATCGGCGGGCAGCGGCGGGACAGGAGGCGGCGTGTTGGGCATGCGCGGATTTTACCGCGGCGGCGCGCGCGCCTGCCAGCGCGCTCGCATTCAGCCGTGGCAGACGTGGCGTGTCGGGCGCCTCGGGCGCTTCAGACGCTTCGGGCGCGTTCCGGTGCAACGTCGTCCGGCGGGATCGAGTCACCTTTGCCGAGTGTGCGTTGCATCAACGTCGTATCGAGCCAGCGGCCGTGTTTGAAGCCTACGGCCTTCAACGTGCCCGTCAATTCGAAACCCAACTGCGTATGCAGCGACAGCGAACCGCCGCTGCCGCCGTCGGCGATCACGGCGACCATCTGGCGCCACGGTCCGGTTTCGCAGCGCTCGATCAGCGCCTGAAGCAATACGCGCCCCAGGCCTCGGCCGCGATAGGCGTCGTTCACATAGATCGAATCTTCGATGGTGTTGCGATACGCGGCGCGCGGCCGGTAAGGCGTCGCGTAGCAATAACCGGCGACTTCGCCATCGACCTGCGCCACCATGTACGGCAGCCCGTAGCTGCGCACCGATGCGAGCCGCGCGCGCAGGTCGTCGACGGAAGGCGGGACTTCCTCGAACGAGGCGACGCCGGTCAGCACGTGGTGCGCGTAGATTGCCTGAATCGCGGGGAGATCGGCTTCGGTGGCGTCGCGGATCAGCGGGGCGGTTGCATTCGCCGGGTCCGGGGCGGAGGGCGCGGGGCGGGTGGTGCTCATACGTGTTCCTGTCGTGGCGATAAGTCTGCGGATACGTTTTACTATGCCCGCCGTGCGCGCGAATTTGAAGCGGGTCAAAAATCGCTGTGACGTATGGCCGGTATCGGCGCACTTACCGGCCGATGGCATCATGCGCGCACGCTCAACGTTGCGGCACTCAGTTATGCGAGTACGTGTCCGGCTGCGTCACCTGTCCGCGATGATGCCGGCGATGCTTCGCCTTATGTTTCGGGCTGGTTTTCGACGCTGGCGCGTGCTGTTCGGCAGGCGCCGCAGCGGCCGGCTCCTGAGCCTGCGCGTGAGGTGCGGGCGCGGGCCGCGTATTACCGGACGGCAGCGTGCTCTGGCCTTCACCGAAACGGAAAGTTTGCGACGTCTGGGCGTACGCGCCGACAGACACTGTCAAGGCGGCGAGCGCCAGGCAAATTGAAAACTTCATGGGTCCTCCTTCTGAACGAGCCGGTGAGGATACCTGTTTTCCTGTCGGCCGATCGATCACATCAGCCGCAGCGGTCCGCTTGCGTTGTTGTCGATCAGCGGCAATGCGTGCGAACCGGGCAACTCGTAGTGCCACCATTCGCTTTTGATGTGCGTGAAGCCCGCGCCATGCATCACGCCCAGCAACAACATGCGATTGCGCTGCACATCTGCTCGCAGACCGGGATGAAAGTGCTCCGATTCGATCGTCATGGCGTCGAAGCCGGTGCCCATGTCGAGTTCCTCGCCGTGCGCGTCGAGCAGTGTCAGGTCGAGCGCCGTTCCACGACTATGGTTCGAGCCGCGTTTCAGATCCGCCACGTAAGTCGGGTCGGGCAGAAAATCCCACAGCACCTGCTGCGCTTGCGGCGGCCGGTACGCGTCGAAAATGCGCAGCGTCGTGCCGATCTGTCGCGCCAGTTCCACCGCGCGGCGCAACGCCACCTCCGCCGGTTCGAGCAGAAGACAATGCGCGGCCCGGTAGATCGGTTTGCCGGTGAGATTGCGCGCCGTGGCATAGACGAGGTCGATGTCGACGCCGTGCGTGGCGTGTGTGATCTCGATGAGTCGATGGTCGGTCATGTGACGAAGAGGAACGAAGAGAGAGGAGTGCGTCAGAGGTCGTCGAACTGATCGAATTCGCTTTGCAGTTCGCGGTTGCGGGCCACGCGATCGTCGAGATCCGTCCCGAGCTTTTCGACGATCGCCGAAATCAGCAGATTGAAGAGACAGGTGAGCGGCGCGAGCGAATCCCAGAACTGGCCGACGTCGGTCTTGACCTGCAGCAGATCGCCGTCGAATTCGCGCGCCCACGGACAATAAATATCGGTGATGAGCGCAAAGGGCAGGCCGCGGCGCGTGGCGGCCTCGCAATAGCGGCGTGCGACCTTCGAATAGGCGCGCGTGTCGGTGACGATCAGATACGGCGCTTCGAATCCCGAGTTCAGCGAATCGACGTACGAGCCCGACATGCCGTCCGAATAGAACACGCGCGGGCGGATGTATTCGAGGTAGCTGTAGAACGCGTTGCTGATGCCGCGCGTGGACTGAATGCCGAGAATGTAGACGGCATCCGCGTTGGCGATGCGCTCGGCCACGCGCGCGAATGCCGGCGATTGCGCGAGCTGGTAGACATGCTGGATCGCACCGAGCTCGAGTTCGAGCGAACGGGCCAGCGCGGGGTTGGGCGCTGCGGGCGAACCTGCATCCGGCGCGGCTTCGTCGTGCTGGCCGGCGCTGCGGCGGAACGCGTCGAGCCGGTCGGTGATCAGCCAGGGGCGCTCCTGCGTGCCGCGCAACTCGCGCTTCAGGTCGTCGAGATTCTGATAGCCGATGCTGCGCAGGAACCGGCCGACCGAAATGCCGCTCGTGCCCGTTTGCTGTGCGATCTGATCGGCGGTTTCGAGGCCGAGCCGGTCGAGGTTGGCCAGCATATAGCTGGCGACGCGCTTGGAGGTGGGCGTGAGTTCGGCAAAGCGGGCTTCGACGGTTTGAGCAAAAGCGGTCGGCATCGTAGTCGCGGGCGGGCAGTGGTTGGTCGATCATCGGGATGATGACATATTCAACCGGCCGCCCGCGCCGCGAGCGTGTGAAAGATGGCTGAAGCGCGTGCGTGCCGCGCGCAGCGCGCGCGTCAGGCAGCCGGCCGCGCCGGCGCCGCACGGGAAAAGCGCCGTGCGCCCGCCACGCAGGCCACGACCACGACGGTGACGAGAATCATCGCGGGCGGCACCTGTTCGTGCAGGAGCAGCCCGGCGAGCAGCAGGCCGAAGAACGGCTGCAGCAACTGCAACTGCCCGACGCCCGCAATGCCGCCGAGCGCGAGGCCGCGATACCAGAACACGAAACCGATCAGCATGCTGAAGAGCGACACATAGGCGAGGCCCCAGAGCGCCGCGTGACTGACACCGTCAAACGAGGCGGGCCGTGCCCACACGGCGAGCGGAAGCATGAGCGGCAGCGACAGCACGAGCGCCCACGAAATCACCTGCCAGCCGCCGAGGTGGCGCGACAGGCGCGCGCCTTCGGCATAGCCCAGCCCGCATGCGACGATGGCGGCCAGCATCAGCGCGTCGCCAACCGGCGATGCGTCGAGCTCGTGACGCAAGGCGAAAGCCACCACCGCGCCGCTGCCGAGCGCCGAGAACAGCCAGAACGCCGGCTGCGGACGCTCGCCGCCGCGCAGCACGCCGAAGATCGCCGTGGCGAGCGGCAGGAGGCCGACGAACACCACGGCGTGCGCCGAGCTCACGTGCCGCAGCGCCAGCGCCGTCAGGAGCGGAAAGCCGACCACCACGCCGAGTGCGACCACGACGAGCGGAATCAGGTCGCGGCGCGCGGGGCGCGCCTGGCGGAACACGAGCAGCAGCAACAGGCCGAGCGTGCCGGCAATAGTCGCGCGGGCCACCGTCAGGAATAGCGGGTCGAGGCCGCCCACGGCAATGCGCGTGGCCGGCAGCGAGCCGCTGAAAATCAACACCCCTATGAGGCCGCTCAGCCAGCCGTTGGTTGTCTTGTCCATGCGGGAGAGTCCATGCGTGAGGAGAGAGCGCATAGCATCGGCTATCCGGCCGTGGACAGTAAGGTACGGATCGGTGCAAACCGTCCAAACTGTATCGAGGAATGGAGCGGTACAGCGCGTTACGCGGCTGCCCATTGCCGCTGCGGGATCACAACGCAGCGTGCATATCGGTCAGCGGTTCCGGGCAACGCAGTGCCAATCGCGGATAGCGGCGCGACACCGCCGTGGCAACCGGCACGATATCCATCACCGCCGGGCCGCGTCATGAACGTCTATCATGAACTTGTGGGTTCAAGGGATTGGGTCGAGCACGTGATGAGGAGACGAACATGAGCAATCTGACCGCCAGAATCAAGCATGAATTCATGGAGATGATTCCGCCGACCCTCTACTTCCTCGTCATTCTCCACATTGTCGCGCATCATGCGCGCGCTGATTTCCCGCGGCTATGACGTCACGTTGCCGACCTCGGTCTCCGTGACTATCGCCGCGCTGATTCTCGGTAAATCGGTGTTGATCGCCAACCTGCTGCCGTTCATCAACCGCTTTCCCGAGAAACCGCTGATCTGGAATATCGGCTGGAAAACGGCGATCTATACGCTGGTGGCTCTGGTCGTGCACTACCTGGAACATCTCTACGAATACTGGAAGGAGGCGCCGAGTCTCGCCGCCGCCAACCGCATGCTGCTCGCCAATCTCAACTGGGCGCATTTCTGGGCTATCCAGATTCTGCTGGTGACGCTGATCGCGATCTATTGCGTGGTTGCCGAACTGGTTCGCGTGATCGGCCGCGACAAATTCATGGCGATGTTCTTCGGCCCAATCCCGCCGAAGCCGACGGGTCACGTTGCCGGATAGTTCATCGCTGTCCGGCGCGCGCGGGACGTGCGTCTGGCCGCAACCTACTTGCAGAGCAGAAGCAGGCGCTCCTGGTCCGAGCACGTCGAGCGTGGTTTCGGCGCGGCCTGGGCCGCCGTGGCGCTGATCGCGGCGCTCTTGTTCGCAAGGCACGCACGCAGATGCTTTTCGACCGGCGCATAGTATTTCCATCCGCGCACGAGAGTCGGCAACTCCAGCTTCACCTGCTTCCACTTCGGATGTCCGTGCTCCTGCAGATTGTCGAAGTTGGCGCACAGCGAATCGGCAAAGTGATTCAGATTGCCGACGGTGTCGCGCAGACCGTAATCGTAGGTGACGAGAAAGGCCTTGACGGTCAGCGTGGGAACGTCTTCCTTCAGCCAGTTAGGATAGCTGGTGGCGCGGATCGTCGCGGGAAAATAGGTCTGTTTGGCGCGGGCGGTTTCGGGCGCGGCCGGGTCGACTTTCAGCAGGCGGATCTGTTGCAGCAGCTCGGGGTTCATGTCGTTGAACAGTTTCGCCGGCTGGCCGACCACGATGATCGCGACGTCCACCTTCTTGACGATCAACGCGGCCAGCGCGTCCTCGTTGCTCAGATGCTGGATGTTCTGCTCGGGAATGGCCTGGCCGAACATCAGGTGGTAGAGCGTCGTGGCTGACTGCGCGGTGCCGCTGCCGATCAGTCCGACGCTGATGCTTTTGTCCTTGATGTCGGCGAACGTTTTTAGCGGCGAGTCCGCGCGCACCACGACGTTAATTTCCTCGTCATAGAGCGGCATGATGAGCCGTAGCGGCCGGATCGCCGTGCCCGCATCGGCATTGCCGGCGTTGGCCATGTCGATGTAAGCCTGATACACGTCGGATTGCACCAGCGCGAGCTTCACGCCCGGCTCGAAGCGCATGCGTTGCACGTTTTCGGCCGAGCCCTTCGACGCCATCACTTCCAGGTCGATGCCCACCGGCTGCGCAACCCATTTCGACAGATCCTGGCCGATCTGGATATACGTGCCCCGTTCCGGACCGGTGACGATCTTGTAATGCGCCGGCTCCGCGCAAGCCAGCGAAGATACGACCATCAGCGCCAGCCCCAGCCATCCCGCCAGAAGTCTCTTCAGCATGGTCTATCTACCTTTCGGTCAGGTTCATATAGCTTCGCGCGTCGACGCGCGCGAAGCACCGGTGAGCCGGTGTGCCATGTCATGTTCTATGTGCCGCAACTGCCGTGTCCGTCTGTTACCTATCAAACCGCCTGTGCTAATGCGTGCGTTTATATGTGCGATTTACGGAAGACGTGCCCATATGATTCGGTATCCGGAATATATTTCACTGCGTGGCAGCAGCGCCCGCGGAAGGCCTGGCGGCATTCGCGGACGCGCGGTTCCAGCCGGAATCCTTGATGGCGCGCAGGCGTGCATCGACGCCATTGTTGTCGGCCGTCGCGGCGGCGGGGCGCGGCGCGGCTACGACAACTGCGTTGTTCGCCGGCATGCCTTGAGGAAGCGGTGTTTGCAACTGAACCACCTGCTGCGAAGGCGGCGCGGCTTGCGCTTGCGCAGACGGTTTGACTTGCGGCTGCGTGCCCGCCGCGGCGTGCGGGTTGAGCGGCGCCCAGCCGGTCTCGCGAATCACGCGTTCCAGAATGGACTTCGCCGTTTCATTGCCGGTGTCGATCGCGAGCGCTTCGTTGGCGTGCTGGCGCGCGCAAGGCCACGACTGCTGCGACGCGCAAGTTTGTGCTGCCAGCAACGCGGCGTCGCGGCGCGTAATCAGCGGCTTCAACTCTCCCGCCAGGTCCTGCGCGTCGGATCTGCCCGGTTGCAGCGCCTGCGCGGCGCCGAGCGCGGCTTGTGCCGAAGAGAGATCGTTGGCGCGCAAGGCGAGGCGTGCTGATTGCAACGCTTGCGCCGCATCGCTGAATCTGGGCGCCGCGGGTTTGACGGGCGCTGCTGTGACAGCCGGTGCGACAGGCGTTGGCGGTATCACCTGCGCCGGCCGGGCCGGCGTGACCGATAGGGCGGATTTGCCCGCGACGGTAGCCTGATTCGCAGACTGGGCCGGCGTGTATGGTGCGATCGTGCCGGTAGTCGTTCTGGCGTCCTGAGTAGTTTCGGTGTCGTTGGACTGGCCGCTATTTCCACCCGAAAATTCATTGTCGCTGAATAGCGCATATCCGACATACGCCAGGCCGATTACGACAACCGCGCCGATGCCGAAGAGCACCTTACGAATCGACATCGCGCCGCGACCCGCCGCACGAGGCAGCGCCGGGAGAGGCGGGACCGGCGTATCCGGCGAAATAAGTGCCGATGCCGGCAGCGCGGCCTTGGCGGAGGCATGGTCACCGGTATCCGCGGCACGCATTGCGAGGCCGCCTTCGTCCGGTATCACCGGGTCGGGACTGGTCTTCTGCGCCGCTTTACCCGTGGCGCTCGCGCGGCTGCCCGGAATCACGGTACGCTTGTGTGGACCCGCGTCGAGCGGATGCACCGCGCCGCAATACGGGCAATAGTCGACTTGCCTGTACAGTGCCCCGCCACACCGTTTGCAGGGCGTCGGAAAGCTGTGGCCGATCAGTGTCTGGGTGGACATGCTGTGACCCACCTTGGGAAAACAATGCCATTACGGCATGTTCCGGATCATGTTGAAGCGGGAGCAATGTCCGCGGAATCACGATCCACATGCGCCGGAGAGTCCTGAGCGGCAAGCCCGCGCTTACGGTGCCGCTGCTCGCAATATGTGGCGTTTCAGTGAGAACGTCAATCGACGTTGCTACCTATCTTATGTGCGCTAGCGAACATTTGGAGGTACGACGAAATGGTCTCTATGTCGGCAGAACGAACGGGGGAGAAAGTTTTTTCACGCCATTCGAGCGGCGCTAAAAACAGAACGGGGTCGGCGCGCATGGCGCTCGACCCCGTAGTCCCTCATCGTCCCTCATCGTGCCCGTCGTCATTAAGCGCTTGCAAGAAGCGCTCGAAGCAAGCGGCGCAATCGTCAATGCTTGCGCAGCGGATGATCCTTCAGCAGCCATGCGAGCGCGAACGCCAGTACCACCACGCATGCAGCCGAAAGATAAACGGTGTGCAATGCACCCGCGAACGCTTGCAGATAATCGTCGCGCAATGCTTGCGGCAACTGATGGATCGCGGCGGGCCCAAGCGCGTGCGGCAATTCCGTATCCGGCGGGATCAGCTTTTCCAGACGCGCGGCGAGACCGTTCGAGAACACGGCGCCGAAGCCCGCCACGCCGATCGAGCCGCCGATCGAACGGAACAGTGTCGCGCCTGAAGTTGCCACGCCCATATGCCTGAACTCGACGGTGTTCTGTACGGCGAGAATCAGCACCTGCATCACCATGCCGAGCCCGCAGCCGAGAATGCCCATGTCGATATACATCACATGAATCGGCGTACTGATCTGCAGGCGCGCAAGCATCAGCATCGCGACTGCCACGAGCAGGGTTCCGGCGATCGGGAACATGCGATATTTGCCGATCTTGCTGATCACGCGGCCGGTCACCATCGACATGACGAACAGGCCGCCCATCATCGGCAGCATCTGCATGCCGGCTTGCGATGGCGTGGAGCCTTTGACGACCTGCAGATACAACGGCAGGAACGTCACCGAGCCGAACAGCGACACGCCGATGATGAAGCCGATCAGACTGCTCAGCAAAAACGTGCGTTGCCTGAAGAGTTCCAGCGGCATGATCGGTTCGACCGCGCTGCGTTCCTCGTGAATGAAGCCCCAGATCGCCACCAGCCCCATGCCCAGCGTGAACCACAATTGCGCCGACGACCACGGCAGGATCGTGCCGCCCTGGCTCGTGAACAGGATGATGCAGGTGAGGGCGCCGGCGAGAAATGCGGCGCCCATGTAGTCGATGGTGTGCTTCACGTGGCGAACGTGCGGCTTGAACACCGCGCCGATCACGACGAGCGAGACGATGCCGAGCGGCAGATTGATGTAGAAAATCCAGCGCCACGTCAGATGTTCGACGAGAAAGCCGCCGAGCAATGGGCCGACCACGGTCGCGAGACCGAACACGCCGCCGAACACGCCCTGATAGCGGCCGCGTTCAGCCGGCGGAATCACGTCCGCGATGGCGGCCATCGTGACCACCAGCAAGCCGCCGCCGCCGAGACCCTGCAACGCGCGCAGCACGATGAGCTGCGTCATGTCCTGCGCGACGCCGCACAACGCGGAGCCCACGAGGAACACGATGATCGCCGTCTGCAGCACGATCTTGCGGCCGAACAGATCGCCGAACTTGCCGTACAGCGGCACGACGATGGTCGAGCTGAGCAGGTACGCGGTCACCACCCATGACAGGTTGTTGAGCCCGCCCAGTTCGCCGACGATGGTCGGCAGCGCGGTCGAGACGATGGTCTGGTCGAGCGCGGCGAGCAGCATCACCAGCAGCAGCGCCGGGAACAGCAGGCGGATCGGCGGATGATCGCCGGCCTGCGTGCCGCCTTGCGGGCTGTCCTGCACCTCGCGCTGCGTCAGCTCGGCAGGTTGAGTCGTGGTCGATTGATCCATAGCGGGGGCTGGCATTGAAATTAATTAATTTAAAGATTAATATATGCGACATCGCGTCACCAGTCAAATCCAATGCAATGGCAAGAATTCCGTCCGGCGGTCGAGCGGTGAAAAGCGCGGCGAAACACGCCGCTGTCGTGAAGGGGCGCAGGCCGCAGGCAGCGCTGAGGCGGTCTGCTGAAACGCAGGCAGGGTCGCAGGCAGGGTCGCAGGCAGCCGCACTGGCGAGTCTCCAGGCAGCCGCGCCGGCACGTCGGCCGGGCCGGCCTTCGGGCGCCGCTCGCGGACCCGATCAGCGCAACCGTCTGCTCGACGCGGCGCTCGTACTGTTCGCGCGGCAGGGCATTGTCGACACCACGCTCGGAGAGATCGCCCGCGAGGCGGGTTTCACGCCGGCAATGATGCATTACTACTTCAAGACCCGCGATCAGTTGCTCGACGTGTTGATCGACGAGCGGTTCGCGCCGTTGCGCGCCGGTTTAGGCGTGCCGTTCCAGGAGAATCCCGACGATCCCGTCGCGGCGATCACGCAGCTCACGCAGCGGCTGGTGCAGGTGGCTACCGACCATCCGTGGTTTCCGTCGCTGTGGGTGCGCGAAGTCATCAGCGACGGCGGCCTGTTGCGTCAGCGTATGCACGAACGTTTCGGCGACGCGCATCAGAAGGCGTCGCTGTCGGCCATTGCACGCTGGCAGAAGGAGGGGCGGCTGAATGCGGGGTTGGAGCCGGCGCTCGTCTTCGTTACGTTGTTGGGGCTGACGATTTTGCCGCTGGCCACGTCCAAATTGTGGTGCAACGATCCCATGCGCCGCAATATCGGCGGCGAGCAGATCGCCCGGCATGCAGTGGCCTTGCTGGTGCAGGGGATCGGTCCGAAGAAAGCGGACTGACCGTCTGTCACCTGCCGCTTGCCGCTCATCACTCATCTTTCGCGGAACCCGCGGATGTGACGCAAAGCGTGATAGCCCGTCGACACGACCCGCAGTCGTTTCGCCGTCTCCGCTCCCACACTTCGTAAGCCGCTTTCGTCGTATCGGTCGACGCGCAAGTACCGGGCGACAACCAGGTATCCCGCGCAACCGGTCCCGCCCGAAGCCGACGCCCACGAGGCACGCCACATGCTACTGGTGGGTTGGACGTGAATGCAGGCGGCATGACGCAACCCCGCCGGCATCGTAACGAACAGGAATGTGAATGAGACGCCGGGCGGGAAAGACCGTGCCAAATGGGGTTTGCACGAGCTGTCGCGGCGGATCGGGAGTCGGCCTCGGCAAGCCGTGATTGTGACGGCGGAGGCCGGTTTTTCATCGGCGTGCAATTTTGGCGCGTTACGGTGCGCACGCGTTGGCGCTTGGGCCATGTTTTACAATCGTGAGCCTTGTTGCAACTCGGCGCATGAAATCGAGTCGGACCATGAACAGCAATATCGCAGCCGCGCAAATGGGCGGCAAACAGCAGAGTGAAACGTTGGCCACGTCTGACGGCCTAACCGGTTTTTTAGAGCAACAACAGAAAATGACTGCAGCATTGAGACTCGATCAGGCCACGATCGTGCTCGTAGAAGACGACCCGGACAGCCGGGAATCGCTGACCTTGTTACTCGAAGCAGAAGGCGCGCATGTCGTCGCGGTGGCGGATGCGGAAGAGGGCGTGGAGGCGGCGCTGCGGTTGTTACCCGACGCCGTGGTATGCGACCTCGAATTGCCCGCTATGGACGGTTTCTACCTGATCCAGCGCCTGCGCGACCACGAGATTCGTGGCGACCACGCGCCATCGGTAGCCGTCGCGCTGACTGGCCATACGGACGAAGCTTATCGCTTACGAAGTATCGGCGAAGGCTTCCAGCACTTCATGACTAAACCGGCGTTGCCCGAAGACCTCGTGACGCTTCTGCACGACGCGATCGACGCCCGCGCCGCGGGCTGAATAGAGCGGGGCGGTGTCACCGCCGTGGTTGATGCGCAGTTGGTAAATTGCGTGTAGCGGTGCCACCGTTGTAGTCGCGTTCCTGCCGGAAAGCGGAGCATTTGCACTCCGCCTGTCTGGCTCTGCGACGAACCGGTTCCGGTGCGTTCCACGAACCCGACTGATTGCGCAGCCAGCCGCGTTCTATTTAACCGCAGCAACACGCTGCGCCGCATCCTTGCCCGCCGCCGCCGCTTCTGCCGCCTGACACGCGGAGCACAATCCCTTCAATTCGATTTCGTCGCTCGCGAGCCGGTAGCCCGCGTCTTCGATTTGTGTGACGAGCGCCTGGCGCAGCTTGGGCTGGTGCAATTCGGTGACGTTGCCGCACTGCTGGCAGACCACCAGGATGCCATGCTGACATTGCGTCAGATCGTGGCAGACGGTGAACGCATTGATCGATTCGATCCGGTGCACGAGGCCTGCCGAGAGCAGAAAGTCCAGCGCGCGATAAACGGTGGGCGGCGCCGAACCGGGATGGATCTGGCGCATCTCGTCGAGCAGCGAATAGGCTTTGGTGGCGCGCCCGGAATTCAGCAGCAATTCGAGCACCTTACGGCGGATGGGCGTGAGTTTTTCGCCGCGTTCGCGGCAATATTCTTCCGCGAGTGTCAGGGCGGCTTCCTGCGAATCACCGTGCGCGTGCCCCGGCTCATGCGAGTGAACGGAGGTGGCTTTGGCGGTGGTCGCGGCGGGCTTGGCGGTCTTCATGCGACGATTATAAAGGCCATCGTGCCACGCCGTGCCGGCGCGCTGTGCGCTCGCTCGCCGCGGGGCCACGGCGCCGCGCAAAAAAGCGGGCGCAAAGGCAGCAGCAAGGCGGGTGGCCGGCGCTTTGGCCACACGTAGCCCGATGGCTCGAACCCGCTAGTTCAGGTCAGCGGAAAGTCCACATACTTCTTGAACCCCGTACGCGTTGCAATGCGCGAATACCAGCGCTCCAGATTCGGCAGCGGCGGCCGCTCGACGCCCTCCACGCCGAACCAGCGTTTCGCGTAGGCGCCGATCACGATGTCGGCCAGCGTGAACTTCTCGCCTTCGAGAAAGAAGCGCCCTTGCAGATGCGAGTCCAGCATGCGCCACAGCAGGGCGACGGCGTCGAAGTCGCTGGCCAGCTTCGCGGTGTCGCGCGCGGCGGCGGGCGTGCGCACGAGCGCCCAGAACACGGGACGCTCGGCGGGTTGCAGCGTGGACAACGACCAGTCGAGCCAGCGGTCGATGCTGGCACGCGCTTTCGGTTCAGACGGATACAGCAGACTGCTTTCGCCGTAGTTCAGCACCAGATAGCGCAAAATCGAGTTCGATTCCCACAGCACGAAGTCGTCGTCGACCAGCGTCGGAATCTTGCCGGTCGGGTTCATCGCCAGATAGGCGGGTTCGTCGTTGCGGCCGAATTGCAGGCCGGCGTCGATCCGTTCATACGGCAGCACCAGCTCGTCGCAGCACCACAACACTTTCTGGACGTTGACCGAATTGGTGCGTCCCCAGATCGTAATCATCCGGTAAATCCTTTTCCTGACAGTTGGCAAGCCGCGCCCGGCGCGCGGCGTTCAGCCGGTAACGATACACGATGCGTGCGATTTTGGGCGCCGCCGGGCGACAGCCGGCCACCGCGAACATGCCGGGCGGCACGTCTGAAAGCGCCGCCGCTACAGGCATCCGGCAATATGCGCGCGTTGCGTACAATGAGCCCATCCGAATACGACGAGGCACGCATGGCCCGCATTGTTCCCGACGACTGGAAGAGCCTCGCCGCCACCGGCGCGGCGGCCCGCGAGCGCGAAACGCTGGCGTTGCTGGAAGAAGCGCTTCCCGAGGGCTACACCGTCTATCACGGCGTGCACTGGACACGTCTGAGCCAGAACTTCTCGGTGTTCGGCGAAGCGGATTTCGTGATCGTCAGCCCGGCCGGGCGCGTGATGATCGTCGAACAGAAAACCGGCTTCCTGCGCGAAACGCCGAAAGGACTGGTCAAGGTTCATCTGCAGACCGAGCGCAACGTGGCGATCGCGCTTGCGCACACCGTCGAAAGTCTGCACCGGCGCTTTACCGCGGCATTCGGCGCGGGCACGTATTTCATCGAGGAACTGCTGTATTGCCCCGATCACATCGTCAAGGACGCGGCGATTGCCGGCGTGAATCCCGCCCGGATCGTCGACGCGACGCGCAAGGACAGGCTCGCGGCGGTCATCCGCGAAGCCTTGCCGGCCGATGAGCCGCGCCTTGCCAGCGCGCCGAAAATCCATCACTTTTTCGCCGACGAACTGGCGCTCACGCCCGACGCCAGCGCGCTGCTCGGGCAGGCGGGCACACTCGTTACGCGTCTGGCGGGCGGTCTCGCGACGTGGGCGAGGCGGCTCGAGTTCTCGCCGTTCCGGCTGCGGGTGGTCGGCACGGCAGGCTCCGGCAAGACGCAACTCGCCGTGCAGGTCATGAAAGACGCGGTGGCGCGCGGCCAGCGGCCGTTATACGTGTGCTTCAACCGGCCGCTGGCGGACCACATAGCCCGGGTCGCGCCGCCCGAAGCGAAGGTGGCGAACTATCACCAGCTATGCGACTGGATTGCGCGTGATGCGGGCCGCGAGCCGGATTTCCAGGCGGGCGGCGTGTCGCCCAACGGGACTTCCCTCGCGGCGTTCGATCAGCTCGAAACGATTTTCGCCGAAACGCCGATCGGCCCGCGCTGGCAATTCGACGTGCTGATCGTGGACGAAGGCCAGGATTTCCAGCAGCCGTGGGTCACCGCACTCGAGCGCCTGTTGCGCCCAGGCGCCGCGTGGTGGTGGCTCGAAGACCCGCTACAGAATCTGTATATGCGTGAACCGGTCGCGCTGCCCGGTTGGACCACGCTGAAGGAGACCACGAACTATCGCAGCCCGCGCGACATTCTCGATTATGTGCGCGACGTGGTCGGCGCCTCGGTGCCGGTCGCCGCGGCGCTCGCCTCAGGCAGTCCGTTCGACGGCTCCGATATTTCGCTCTCCGTGTACGACGAGGCCAATGCAGCCGAGGGCAGCATCGAGGCGACCAAGCGCGCGATCACCCAGGCGCTCTCGCTCGGCTTTCGCAAGCAGGACATCGTCGTGCTGTCGTTTCGCGGCCGCGAAGGCTCGGCGATGACCGCGCTGGATCACCTCGGGCCGCATCGGCTGCGCAGTTTCACGGGCAAGTACGATATGTTCGGCAACCCGGAGTACCGCGAAGGGGACGTGCTGTTCGAGTCGATCTACCGCTTCAAGGGGCAAGCCGCGCCGTGCGTGATTTTAACCGAGGTCGACTTCGAGAACTTCGACGAACGCATCGCGCGCAAACTGTTCGTCGGTGCCACGCGCGCGACGATAAAGCTGATCGTCGTGGCGTCGCAGCGGGCCGCGCGGCATCTGCATTTGCGCGGCGGCAAGGAGGCGAGGGAAGCGAAAGACGGGCGGGAAGCTTAGGGGCCGCTCAGGTCCGGCCCGGACGCTCGGCACGCCCGTGCCAGTCGGTCACACAGACCGCTCGGTCCTGCTCAAACCCACGCGCGCGCGCCCACCAGCATGCCGGTTTGCGTGTGCGCGTCCCACCAGATCACGCGCAACAGCGGTGCCTGCTGAGCGATCAGCAGCGCCTGCACCGGATCGCTCTCGATGAAATGCGTGACACCGCCGCGCAATGCGGCCGTGGCCTTGTGAGCGGCGCTGCCGGCTGGGCTTTCATCGTGCGTGTCGGGCGTGCGCATCGTCAGCTGCAGATGGCCGAAGCCGTGCCGTGCGAGCCACGCCTCGGTGCGCGCGCGATCCACTTCCGGTCGGCCGGTGATGATCGTCCGGACCCGCTGCAGGTCGATGCCGGGCAGCACGTCGAACGGCAGCAGGGCATCGCGCTCGGCGAGCGCGGCGGCCAGATCTTCGTCATAGCGGGCGAGCGGGACGTCGGGCAGCAGAATGCCGTCGAGGTCGATCGCATAGGTGGCGTATTCGTGATCGTCCGCCATCGCGGGCGCCTCGCCGGCTTCGACGCGCGCCCAGTCTTCGCGATAACGCTCGGTGTAGGCCTGGCGCTCCCACGGAAACAGGGCGAAGTAGCCGCGCGCGTCGATCGCGTAGTCCGGTTGCGTGCGGCTCAGGTCGTCCACGGCGCCGGTCAGCGTCCTGACCACGAGGCCCTGCCGCTGAAGAAACGCGATGCAATCCGTCAGCGTAAAACCGCGCCCCGCGATGTCCTCGCACAGCAGCACGACCGAGCCCGAGGGCGGGATCGGCAGCGTCGAATCCCATGCAACCGTGCGCGCCGCGCGGTCGTAGCGCAGGAACGCGACCGGCGTGCCGACGGCGTGCGACACCATCAGCGCGAGCGGCGCGCCGCCGCGCAGAATGCCGATCGCCATCGTGAAACGCTCGGCCAGCAAGGCGGGTTGCAGCGACTCGATCCAGTGATCGAGCTGTTCGTACGTCAGGGGCAAAACCGGCTTGTTCATGACTCGTAGGGCGGCGCGTGGCGCGTGTGAGGCGAGTTTCTCTGGCGCGGGCGCAGCTTGCGGTGCTCGCGCGGCCGCGGCTCCTCGTTTTTGAGACAGTGAATTTTGGCGATATTATGCATGCGGTTCAAAGATCGCGCGTCTGGGGCAACGGGTGGCGGGCGCGGCAACAGATCGGACCGGAGACTGTCCGGCCACCGGCAGCAGGATAGACAACGGAATAAAAAAGCAGATGACCAAGTTGACCGCAGCGGTGAATGGCAGGAAACGTGCGATCTGGGCCGCGGGCCTCGTTCTCTCACTGGCCGCATGGAGCGCGCAGGCCCAGCCGGATCCTCTGCCTTTATCGCTCGACGTGCGCGGCAAGATCGGCAAGACTACCGATGCGTCGCACCAGACGTACCATTTCACCGAGGCTCAACTGCTCGCACTGCCGGTCCATACGATCACGACCGCGACCACCTGGACGCCGCGTTCCACCTTCACAGGACCGCTGCTGGCGGATATTCTGAAGACGGTTGGTGCGTCTGGCAGCCAGATCGAAATCCACTCGCTCGACGACTACACCTACACCATTCCGGTGTCGGACTGCGATCGTTATGGCGTGATCGTCGCATACAGCATGAACGGCCGGCGTCTGAAGATCAGCGACTTCGGGCCGCTGTTCCTCATCTACCCGCGCGATGCGTTCCCCGATGAACTCAAGGGCGCCTCGGGCGATTCGAAATTCGTATGGCAGATCAAGGCCCTCATCGTCAAATAGCGCGCCGTCCGTGGCGCCGTGTCCTCTACGTGCTGATCTGGCTGACCGCGCTGGCGGCGCCGGCCGGCGCGATCGGCTACCTGTTGTACGCGAATCTGCTCAACACGCGCGCCACCGAGCAGTTGACCGGTTCTTACGACGGCTTCTACTGGGACGCCGCGCAGTTGCAGATCGCCTACGCGCGCTTCGAGAATCAGCTGCTGCTGTATCAGTCGGGCGTCGACGACGACTATGCGCGGCTGATGCTGCGTTACCAGTTGCTGCAATCGAAACTCCACGTGATGGCGGGCTCGACGCGCCGGTTGACCACGCAGCTCTCGCTGCTGCAAAGACAACTGGACGAAATTCATTCGCTCGACCGGCTGCTCAGCGGTATCGCACCTGAAGTCGATGCGTTGCCGAAAGACCGCGGCGAGGCCAATCAGATCGTCGCGCAACTGCGCGAGCACTGGAACGAGGTCAACGATCTCGCGTTGAGCCGGCGCCTTACCGACGTCGCCGACCGTGAAGCGATGAACCGCGATTTCATCGACAAGCGCCGCATGCTGTTCGCCGGCGGCCTGTTGCTGCTGTTGCTATCGGCGGCGGCGACGCTGCTGCTCGTGTTGAACGGGCGGCGCCGCACGCGTTTGATGCGCCAGCAGCACGCGGCGCTCGAAGCCGAGCACCAGGCGAGCCGCGCGGCGCGCGAGGCCAGTCACGCCAAGGACGCGTTTCTCGGCATGATCAGTCACGAACTGCGCACGCCGTTGCATGCCATCGTGTCGTCGATCGAATTGCTGGGCTTCAACTATCACTCCGAGGCGGACCGCAAGGTGATCCAGCGGCTCGACACCGCGGCGCGGCATCTGGAAGCGCAGATGAAGGACCTGACCGACTACGCGCGCCTCGGTGCCGGCAAGCTCGAATTGCGTCATGAGCATTTCGAGCCGCGCGAGCTGCTGGCGTCGATCGTCGATGAACACGCAATGTCCGCTGCCGCGCGCGGTCTGCGGCTCGAAAGCGAGGCGAGCGGCGCGCACGGCCTGGTCGATTCCGATCCGCACCGGATCCGGCAGATCGTCAATAACCTCGTGACCAACGCGATCCGCTACACCGAGACCGGCACCGTGCGGGTGCTGTTGCGGCAGCAGCCGGCGCTGCTGGTCTTCGTGGTCAGCGACACGGGGCCGGGCGTGCCGCATGCGCAGATTCCGCTCATCTTCCAGGAGTTCACGCAGTTGGACTCGTCGCGCACGCGCCGCTTCGAAGGCGCGGGGATGGGGCTGACGATCGTGCAGGGGCTCGTCAAGCTGTTCGGCGGCACCGTCGAGGTGGCGAGCAAGGTGGGTGAGGGCACGACGTTCACCGTCACGATTCCGGTCACGCCGGTCGCCGCCAGGCAGCCGCCGGACGTGGCGGCGCGCACCGAGCCTCGCGGTGCGCGTCCGTGCGTGCTGATCGTCGACGACAACCGCCTGATTCGCGAGTCGCTCGGCGAAATGGTCGCGTACATGGATTTCGATGCGCACACCGTCGCCAATGCCGACGACGCGCTCGCCTGGCTCGACGCGCGCCGCTGCGACGTGGTGCTGCTCGATCTGCATATGCCCGGGCGCGACGGCTATACGTTTCTCGCGGACTTCGCCGCGCGCGGCGGGCCGTCCGCGGGCGTGCCGGTGATCGTGGTCAGCGCGTACGCGCCGGACGAGGGAACGGAGGATGGCGCCGGCTCGCAGCAGCCGTTCTTCGATGCGTTATTGAAGCCGGTGCATTACGAGGAACTCCGCAGCGCGTTGCAGCGGGCTCTGGCTTCGCCGCATACGGTGTGATGCGAAGCAGACCGCTTGAGACCGCCTGCGGCCGCTTACGGCCGGTTCAACCGCTTCGACAGATCGGCCACCAGAATCGCCATGCGCGCAGGCTTTTCATAGCACGCGACGTCGTAATTGCGGATCACCTGGCTGATCTCCGACTCGCTGGCCTTGCCCGTCAGCAATTCGCCGGTCAGCACGAAAATCGGCGCGTCCGGGTTTTCCGAGCCGCGCACCGCGCGAATCGCGGCCGCCGAGGTCTGCGAGCCGAACAGCCAGTCGATCACGACACCGTCGAACACCTGGGCTTGCAGTTGTTCGGCGAACGCCGCCAGTCCGTAGATCGCGACCGCCGCGAAGCCGCTGCGCTCCAGATAGTCGCGCAGGTTGTCGGCGCTTGCCTGATCGTCGTCGACCACGGCGATGGTCGGCTTGTCGGTTTCGGCGCGGCGCGGATAGATCTCGATCTTGTGAACCTCGTACGCGCTCTGGTAAAGCGTGCCGTCGTGACGCGCCACGCGCCATTGACCGAGCCTCGCGTAGGCGACGAATTCGGGGCGGCTGCCCGCCTCGAGCGCGGCGCCGACCCAGGCCGTGCAGGCCAGTTCGATTGCGCCAATGCAGAACACGGCTTCCTGGGCGATCGCGCCGACCATGCCCGGATCGAGCGATTGCGCGCCGAACAGCTGGGCGGCCGGTTCGCCGAACACCTCGGCAACCTTCTTGATTTGCGAGAGAGTCCACGGGCTGTTGCCGCGCAGCTTGCGGTGCCCCTGTGAAAAACTCAGGTCGAGAATGCGGCACAGCTCCGTGGTCTGCTGGCGCTTGCCGATTCCGTGCCGGCTCATCAACTCGCGCACGCGCTCGGCGACTGCGATGGAGTCAGGTGAGTGTGTTTCGTTGGCCATACTGCGTGAGAATCCGCCGTCTTAAAGGGTACTGGGAGCGCGATACGACAGGCGCAACACGGCCATGCACATTCGATGCGCATTGGCGCGGCTACGCAGGGGACAGCAAATGTACCGTAAAAAGTATCGCAGTCTGCAGTTTTGTTGACCGCCGCAAAGCCCGTTGGTGCGAGAGTCGGAACGGACCGGCGCGGCGATGTTTTTATGCATGGAGCATCAAAACGTATTTTACCGAGTACCGGGGAAGCCGCGCTGCATCGGCGGAGAAATATGTCTGCGCCGATGTCTGCGCCGATGTCTCCGGCGCGGCAGGCGCTCCGGAATGCCTGGCCGGCGGGCAGCCGTTGCGCGGCCATTGGGCCGATATCTGCGTCGCGAATCAAGTGCCGATATCGTCCGTGACGGATAAACGGTGCTTCATTCGCTTCCGCGCCCGCACCGGCCTTGGGCACCAGGGCATTGCGAACCGCCGGGCCGCCTGCGAAGATTATGTCCACACTTAAAACCCGCCAGTCTGATGACCACCACTTACCCGCTGCACGCGAACTTCACGCCCGCTGACCAGGTGTTCCCGAAACATGCCGACGTGGTGATCGCCGGCGCCGGCATCATGGGCTGCGCGGCCGCCTACTATCTGGCGCGCCGCGGGCTCTCGGTGGTGGTGCTCGACAAATCGCGGATTGCCGGGCAGCAGTCGTCGCGGGCGTGGGGATTCGTGCGCCAGCAGGGCCGTGAAGCCGCCGAAGTGCCGCTGATGATGGCCGGCATCAAGCTGTGGGAGAAACTCGAAAGCGAGCTGGATTTCGACCTCGAATGGCGTCAGGGCGGCTGTCTCTACGTGGCGACCGGCGAAGAAGACTGGAGCTCGTTCCAGCAATGGATGGAGGTCGCGCGTCAATACGGGCTGGATACCCGCACGATCGAGCGCAAGCAGATCGACACGGTCGTGACCGGCATGCAAGGTCCGGCGCTCGGCGGCCTCTACACCCCGAGCGACGGTCAGGCGGAGCCGCGCCGCGTCGCGGCCGCCTTCGCGGCGCGGGCGGCCGAAGCCGGCGCGCTGTTTTTCGAAGGCTGCGGGGTGATCGGCGTCGAGCGCGCGGGCGGCGCGATTGCCGGCGTGGTGACCGAGCGCGGCACGCTGCGCACTTCGCGCTTCATCTGCGCGGCCGGCGCGAGCAGCTGGCGTCTGCTCGAAACGCTCGGGCTCGAACTGCCGCAACAGGCTGTGCGCGGCACCTGCATGCGCACCAATCCGCTGCCGCGCATCACCGCATCGACGTTCTGGGGGCACGGTCTGGGCGTGCGGCAACGCGCGAACGGCGCGATCAATCTCGCCGACGACATGCAGGTCGACGTCGATATGACGCTCGGCCATTTCCGCGCGCTCAAATGGTTTCTGCCGGAGTTGTGGGCGCAGCGCGAGAAATTCAGCTTCCATCTGAACGGCGCGTGTCTGCGCGATCTGCGCGACCGTCTGCCGGGCGGCGTGCCGGAAAACGAACGTGTGCTGCATCCGCGCGATCCGAACCCGCAGCCGAACGGGCGTCACGCGCCGGACGCGCTGAAAAAACTGCGCGCCCTGTTTCCCGCGTTGAAAGACGCGCAGGTGGTCGAATCGTGGGCCGGCCTGATCGACGTGCTGCCCGACGGCATTCCGGTGATCGACGCGCCAGCGCAGGTCAGCGGTCTGACGATCGCCACCGGCTTTTGCGGCCACGGTTTCGCGATGGGACCGATTGTCGGCAAACTGCTCGCGGAACTGAACGATGGCGGCGAGGCGTCGCTCGATCTGTCGGCGTTCCGGTTGCAGCGTTTCTTCGACGGCACGATGCAGCGGCCGCGCAGCATGCTGTAGACCTTACCCGTAAGCGCCGCTTCACGCGTCATTTCGGACATCACCACTGCATGGCGCCGCCCTTGCGATGCAAGCGGCAGCGTCCTGCATTACCTTCTGCAACCTTCGTCGGGTTTTCATCTCTCCAGCGGGACATTGGTGCGGCATGGCAGACCGTCGCCCGACCGTCCCGCATTTCCGGTGCTGTCATCACAATGGAGGGAGAGCAGTCCATGAAGGTATTCGCTGTAAACCAGAGCGCAGTTTCCCGTTTTCCGGCAAGCGAGGATTTATCGGCTAATGCGCACGGGCCCGCCGCGCAGCTGCCGCGAGCCCCGTCGCGCGACGACCTGTTGCGTGAGCTTATGGGAGAAGTCCCGCATTGGCAGGCCGGCTTTGCCGGCGCGAATGCCGGCGCGACGCAGACGCGGTCGGGGCGTGAAAGGACCGCCGATGTATCGAAGCCGGAGCCCGAGCCGGCACCGGCCGAGCGGACCGGGCGGGCCAGGCGCTCGCCCGCGCCGCAGACTCCGCCGCCACCCGGGGCGCCCGTTCAGGTCCAATACAACGGACACACGATCACCCTGCGGCCCGCCTCTCGCTGCACCTCCGGACATTCAAACCACGGCTCTGCAGGCGAACGCGTTCAACATGCTGTATCGGCCGGCAATCAACGACGATCCGCAAACGCTGCCGGGCGTGTGCCGGGAATCATTGTGCTCGGGCTCGGTGCTGCATCTCGAGCGAGTGGCCGCGAGCGGCGGTTCGACGCTGCTGTCGGCCGCGGCCAGTGTGAGAGGCCAATTGAAATCAGGAGGCCAGGTACACGACGCGGTCATGACGGAGATCGAGCGCGCCCATCAACAGTTCACGCGCTTTTCCCAGCCGGCGGAACTGCCCGGTCACATCAGGCACTAGGACCCCGCAAGCCAGGCCGCGAGAAACGGGTACAGTGCCGACGGACTCATCGACGACCTGCGGCGAAACTTCGGCTCGCCGTTCATGGTTCGAACCTCGGCAGGTGAGATCCAGCAAAGGCCGAACGATTTCGCGAACATCAACCTGTACTATCAGCTGATTCCCGACCGTAACGGCAGAACGTACGTGCCAGGCGGGATCGACGGGCATGTGGTCGGGATCCAGAGGCTATTTCGCGACCCGGATTATCGAAACGATCGCTACCAGGTAAACGAAAGCAATTCAGGCACGTTCGAGTACGCGAATTTCGATCAGATGGCCTATGCATTGAACGATTTCTATAACAACGCGTATCGTGAGGTGGCCAGCAGGATCGTCGGTTTCTCGACCAGTTATTACTTTCCGACCGAGGCCCACGCGAGCGGCTCGAATCCGCGCGACATCGGAGCCTATGCGCTCGAAGATCTGCCGCTCGATCTGTCCGGGAGCGCACAACAGCCCGCCCGGCAGCCGGCGCCACAGCCTGTGCAGGAGCAGCCGCTCGACCTGTCCATGCCGCGCAGACCCTACGTAAGTCTGACGCCACCACGAGTCGATTTGCCGCCGCCCCCCCGAGCCGCCAGGCAGCCCGTATCGCGGCGGCGACCCGCTCAACGAACTGAAGCGTTCCACCGGCGAGTCGCCCGATCCGCTGGTGCTCTACCGTCCATCCTGCGTGACGCCGGACGAGATGAAGAAGCAGGGTGGCTTTAGCGCGGAGGGGACGCGATTGCAGAACATCAATCTCAGCACGCATAACGGCGACGTCGCATCCGGCAGAGGGGTCACGGACGGCGCCGGCTACCTAGGTGCGTTCCGCAAGCTCGATACGGCAACGCAAAGTCCGCAGTTCGCCGGCGGCGAGAAGGGCTACATCTACGATGTCGCGCCCACGCCGAACATGGTCGATGTCGCGGCGACGCTGGGCGAGCGCACCCGCAAGCCGGAGGACGGCGAAGTTGCCGCGCTCGGGCGCATCGACAGCACGCAGATTCGCGGCTGGCGGCCCGTGATAGATGGCAAGGTCGGTGATTTCGTCGCCAATCCCGACTATCGCTGGGACGTGTACGACCAGACTCACATCGCAAGTCCGCAGCCGCAACTCTCGGGCTTTGCCGCCGACGATTCCGCGTGGGGCGACGCGAGCCGTCGCCCGTTCGTGGAAAAACGCGAAAGCGGAGACAAGACCGTCTATGCGGCCCACGAAGACCCGAACCTCGCAACGGCCCAGTTTTATGCCCATGCGAAGGAAAAAATCCGCTCGCTCGAACGCGGAGAAAGCTACCTCGGGCCTGTCGCCATCCGGGCGAAGAACGACTTGCTCAACGGGGTGTTCGGCACGCTCGGGGCCGGGGCGGTTTTCCGTAGCGACGGTTCGACTTCGTTCACGGGGCCCGACGACAGCTATGTCGGCGTCATCATTCCCAAACAGGCCAAGCCGGACTTCGGCAATCTGGAACTCGCGCCCGATGGCCGGCTGCAATTCACGGGCGACATGCTGAAGGGCGAGGTCGTGCGCGTCGGCAGCAATGGTCGCCTGTATGTCGACCGGCGTCCTGCTGACGTGAACGATCAGAACGGCGTGTTTCGCTACGACAACCGCAGCCGGCTGGTTCATGTGCCGGACGGCAAGTGGGTGACCTACGGTCCGGACGGCCACGCCTACCTGACCGACGACACGAAGCCCAGTCCGTTCGAAGCGCTCAAGACGGAGTGGGGCATCGTCGATTCGACAGGACACGCCGTGAGTCCGCCGCCCAGCCCGTCCGCCTTCACGAATACCGATGCGGGCACGGCGAACACGCTGTACCGGTTCGAACGCGATTCCGATAGCGCGCTTGCGCCGCAGGCGACGCACTTCGTAACCGAAGTGCCGATCCTGAGCCGCTACGACACGCTCGGCAGCTGGCTCGACCGGGTGAACGATAAATCCAGCAGTGCGCCTGATCCGCTCGGAAAGTGGCTGAACGAGCGCAATGCGGCGTGGCTGTTTCCCGATGGCTACTACGTGGTAGCGCCTACGCCCGACCGGCTCGAAGTGCGCAATCTCGAAGGCGCGAGCAAGGCGACGCTCGAACTGAAAACGCCGGGCGCCCCGTTCGTGTTGACGCAGTCACAGGCGATCCACCCCGACTACAAGATTCCGCAGTCGATCTGGAAGCGCCTTGCGGACTATACGCAGACGAGACAGCGGCTGTCCGAACTTCAGGCGCCGGCATAACGCGCGGGCAAGCGAGCACATGGCGGGGCCGTCCCGTCTCACGGTGGGCGCCGTGACCGGGTCCGTTTCCTGCTGAGCGGCCTGCACCAACTTATGCGACACCGGACCCGCCATGAATCGAACCTATGCTCTGCTTGCCGCCAGCCTGATTGTGATTGCTCCCGCTTTTGCCGCCCCGGCGAACGCCGCCACCCGCGACGAACAGACCAAGGCCTGCCGCGGCGACGCCATGCACTTCTGCGCCGCGGAGATCCCCAACAAAGAGAAGATCACCGCCTGCATGAAGCAGCATGTCGACGAACTCAGCCCCGCGTGCCGCGCGATGTTCAAGGGTCACGACAAAGCCGGCGACAAACGCGACTCGCAGTGATGTCGGCGCGGCCTGCCTGCGCGATCCGGCCCCTCGATTCGCGCGGCGTCGTAGAATCGCTTGTCTCCGACTTCCGTAGCCGCCGCATGTGCGATCTGCGCGAGCCGGGGTCGCGTCTGCCGCACTCGCTCTTGCCGCGCGGTGCCCGGCAGACTCAACCTCTTGCCAAGGACTGGAACAAGCTGCCCATGACTCGCCCGACCACGCAGATTTTCGACGCCGCCGCGACCGCGCGGCTGATTCCGTATGCCGCACTCGTCGCCGCGCTCAAGCGCGCGAGCATCGAATATGCGCAGCAGCGCATCGCAAGTCCCGAACGGCTCGTCGTGCCGCTCAACGAAGGCGGCATCATGCTGTCGATGCCGGCTACCGCGCCCGACCTCGCGATCCACAAGCTGGTCAACGTGTGCCCGGCCAACGGCCCACGCGGCCTGCCTACCATTCACGGCAAAGTCATGACGTTCGACGCCGACACCGGCGAGACGCTCTTCATCCTCGACGGCCCGATCGTCACGGGGCGCCGCACGGCGGCGATCTCGATGCTCGGCGTCGAAACCTTCGCCGCCGCCGCGCCGCGCGAGTTCCTGCTGATCGGCACCGGCACGCAAGCGCTCAACCATCTGGAGGCGATCGGCGAGCTGTTTCCCGAAGCACGCGTGTGGGTGAAGGGCAGTGCGCCCGCGCGCGCCGAAGCGTTTTGCGCACAGCATCACGACAAGGCGCGCGAGATCCGGCCGTTCACGCAGGACGGCGCGGCGATTCCCGAGTCGGTCGACGTGGTGATCGCGCTGACCACGAGCAGACAGCCCATCTACGACGAAGCCGCGCGCGCGGAGCGCCTCGTGATCGGCGTCGGCGCATTCACGCCCGCTATGGTCGAGATCGGCGCGCGCACCATCGCCGGCAGCGCGCTGTTTGTCGACGACGAGGCCGGCGCGCGCCACGAGGCCGGCGACTTCATTCAAGCGGGCGTGGATTGGGCCCAGGTCGGCGGGATCGCCTCGGTGCTCGGCAACCCGGCGCTGCGGCCGCAGAAAGAACCGGTCGTTTTTAAAAGCGTCGGCTGTGCGGCCTGGGATCTGGCGGCGTGCCGCGTGGCGCGCGAGGCTTTGTCAGGCGGTTGAAGGCTTGCCGGCGAAAGCCGGACAAAGTCCTCCAGGCAGGCCGCTCACGCCGCGGGTTGGCATATTGCGCCAACCTGCGGCACATGTTGCCGTGCAAACAATCTCAAAACGTTGCACCATAGGCGTTTGTCAGAAAAGAGTGCCGGGCCGTCGGCACGGTGTTTCACTGCTGCTTTTTTCTGCCGGCTTTTTTCTGCCCTTCACCCACGCCTTATCCCTCACGACGCTGCGACCGCGCTATGACGACCCACCACGCTTCTGCCACTCCCGACCTGCCGCTCGACATGATCATTTTCGGCGGCACCGGCGACCTGTCGTTTCGCAAGCTGCTGCCCGCGCTCTATATGGCGCATCTGCACTGCAACCTGCCGCCGGACACCCGCATTCTCACAATCGGCCGCAAGCCCTGGTCGCGTGAGGAGTACATCAACGAATTCATGGAGCAGAAGGCAAAGCCCTTCATTGAAAAGAAAGCGTTCGATGCCGCCGCCTGGGACAAGTTTCTGGCGCTGTTCGAATACGTGCGCATGGACGTGGATTCAGTCGAGGACTATCAACGGCTGAAGGAGGCGTCGCGCGAGGGCGTGCGCCGCGTGTTCTATCTCGCGACGTCGCCGGACCTGTTCACGAACATCTGCGATAACCTCGCGGCGGCGGGATTGGTCGACGGCAACTCGCGGGTGGTGCTCGAAAAGCCGCTGGGCCACGATCTGGCGTCCGCGCAGGAAATCAACACGGCGGTCGGCAAGCATTTCAGCGAAGCGCAGATCTACCGGATCGACCACTACCTCGGCAAGGAAACCGTGCAGAACCTGATGGTGCTGCGTTTCGGCAATCCGATTTTCGGCCCGTTGTGGCAGGCGCCGTATATCAAGAGCGTGCAGATCACGGTGGCGGAGACGGTCGGCGTGGGCAGCCGCGCGGGCTTCTATGACAAGACCGGCGCGCTGCGCGACATGGTGCAGAACCACTTGCTGCAACTGCTGTGCATTGTCGCGATGGAGCCGCCCGTGTCGCTCGACCCGGACGCGGTTCGCGACGAAAAGCTCAAGGTGCTGCGCTCATTGCGGCCCATGACGCCGGAAGACATCGCGCGCGACACCGTGCGCGGCCAGTACACCGCCGGCGCGGTGGACGGCGAGGCGGTGAAGGGTTATCTCGAGGAAGACAACGTGCCGGCAGGCAGCCGCGCCGAAACCTTCGTCGCGTTGCGCGCGCATATCAACAACTGGCGCTGGGCGCATGTGCCGTTCTTCCTGCGCACCGGCAAGCGGATGCAGAAGAAAGTATCGGAGATCGTCATCGAGTTTTCCGAACTGCCTTTCTCGATCATCCCGAACGGGAATAGCGGGCGCAACTACGGCAACCGGCTCGTGATCCAGTTGCAGCCTGAGGAGTCGATCCAGTTGCAGGTGCTCGCCAAGGAACCGGGCAGCGGCATGCATATGCTGCCGGTGAATCTGAATCTGGATTTGCAGCAGGCTTTTACCGAGCGTCGCGCGGAAGCGTACGAGCGTTTGCTGATCGACGTGATTCGCGGACGCCTCACGCACTTCATGCGTCGCGACGAACTCGAAGCAGCATGGGCGTGGGCCGAGCCGATTCTGGCAGGCTGGAGCAAGTCGGGCGAGAAGCCGCGTGGCTATACGGCGGGCACGTTCGGGCCGGCTGCATCCACCGCGCTGATGGCGCGGGAAAATGCAGTGTGGGCGGAAGAGTCGCAATAAGATTTTTTCTTCAGTGCTGTAAGAAGCCCGCAAATGCCGGCGGGCTACACAAGGTTGCTGTTACGGAAGCCTGTTGCGTGCTGGGCAGGCGTTTCCATGCGAATGCGCTTGCGAATACGCTTGCGCTTGCAACCACGACCGCTGCAATCAGATAGCCTGAAACAACGAGTACAAAGTTAGTCCACACCTCGATATCGTAGGCATCGGGGATCCTGTCAGCCGGGATACAGCGCACGCAGCAGCCATTTCACGAAATCCGCAAGCCATAGCGGAATTTCAACGAAAGCTGTTGCGATCGCCCAGCGTAGGCCGCAATAAATTTGACACTACCCGTCCCCAGTAACGACGTGCCAAAGCGCGCGCGAACCGGGATCTCCCTTCTGCAGCGTTGGGCCGACTGGCTCTCCTGCAACGCCTGCGGGCAATAACGCTTAACTCCGTCGCGCGAGCCAACGCCCGCGTACCAGGCGCGCAGCGCCGACAGGGACGCGTTGTCGGGAAAAGATGGTGGAGGGGAAACGTTCGGCATCTGTAGATTATGGCAGGCGGACGACGAAGGGGGCATGACGCGTTTCGCAAAACGGCAGTTTCAGTAAAAAATGCTGGACTATCGATAACAAGGGTTAGCGACAGGGCTCCGTTTTCGGGCGTCTGCACCTCCGCTTGTCGACATGCAATGCGAGGCTAATTCGGAACGGCGCTGCCTTCGAACCTGCGAATTCAGACTCAACAAAAGTGGTTCACAACGATTGAGCGCTGGTCGGCGTACGTCCTGCGCCGAGAAATCAGCTCTAGCCATATTGATATCTCTTTACAACCTACATGTTTGATAGGTTTTTCTCAAAAAAATCAGGGGCTTAATCGCTGGGCTTCTAACGTTTTTGCGTGAGTGAGTTTCAATCTGATATTCGTCTATAGCTTTCAGAGAACCTCTGTCAGCTGTTGCGAAAAACGCGCCAAACGTGAGCCGACTGTCGTCCCATGGAGAGTAAATCAATGCCTGCCGTAACGAGTACAAACGCGCGTGTACGAATCAAGTCGACTGAGCTCTTGTCCGACAATTGGTATGTTTTACGCAAGACGATATTCGATTTTCAGCGAAAAGATGGAAGCTGGCAGACGTTAAGCCGTGAAACATATGATAGAGGGAACGGCGCGACTATCCTGTTGTACAACGTCGAAAAGAAGACTGTCGTGCTTACGCGGCAGTTTCGATTTCCAGCGTTCGTCAACGAGCATGACGGCATGTTGATAGAAGCATGCGCCGGCCTGCTTGATCGCGACGACCCGGAAACATGTATTCGCAAGGAGACCGAAGAAGAAACCGGCTATCGGATCGAAAACGTTCGCAAGGTTTTCGAAGCGTTCATGAGTCCAGGCTCTGTCACTGAACGGCTCTATTTCTTCGTCGGTGAATACTTCGACAACGACAAGGTCGGCGATGGTGGTGGAGTGGAGGCAGACGGCGAGGAAATTGAAGTGCTCGAGATGACGCTGGACGAAGCGCTGGCGTGTGTCGAAAGTGGAGCCATCATGGATGGCAAGACCATCATGCTTTTGCAATATGCAAAGCTTCGCCGGCTTGCAGAGTGAACTGGAGCGCTGAGTCGTGAACGATATTTCCTTATACCCAAAGGTGCTGTTCCGAAGGGACGCGCCGACATGGTTTCTCTATCTGGTGCTGACAATTTTTGGTTTCCAGCAGTCGGTGCTGGGTTCCACATTACCGTTCCTGAGTAGTGAATTTCACTATGACACGGTACAGGTAGGATGGCACTTTACGTTTTACGCGATCGGACTTGTTGCCTCCGGGTTTTTGAGCAGTGCGCTGCTTAAGCGCATGCAGATCAACACATTGATTCGGATTTCTGCGGTTGCGATGGTAACGGCGGTGCTTGCAATCACGCAGGTGAGCGGCTTGACGGGTACGCTCCTCGTTGCGGTTGCAATGGGATTGACCGGGGGATGTGTACAGGCGGCCGTGCAAGCTGGCATTGCGTGGCACCACGCCGAGAATCGCGACATGGCGATGGTGGAGGCTTTTGTCTGTGCGGGAGTAGGCGTGTTCGTTGGACCTTTGTTGATCGGTCAGGCCTCGGCAGCAGGGTTATCATGGCGTTTCGCTTTGCTAGTCTGCGCAGCTGCGCTGGCCATCGTCTTTGCGACGCTTCCCGGCCCGAGTATGCCGGCTGACCGCGCGGCGCCACTTCTTGCACCGGATGATGATGCAGGCGCGCGTTTGAGCAGGGTTCCATTTTCCGTGGTGTTGAGTTGGTTGATGGTTGTGCTCGGCATCGGAGCGGAGTGGGGAGTCGGCTTCTGGGGAGCACAGTACCTTGAAATCCGCCTCTCACTTAGCCCTGCGGAAGCCGTGAGTATGATGGCGTTCTTTTTCGGCGGCACCGTCCTCGGTCGCCTGGTGTCGAGCCGTCTCCTGGCGGTGCTCGACGGTCGCATTATGCTTCCGGCCGTTATTCTGCTTGGCGGTATCGCCATCTTTACCCTATGGATCAGCGAACTGCGCTTGGGAACACTCGCCTCGCTCGTAACGGCGGGTATGTGCCTCGGCAATTTTTTCCCGTTGATTATCAGTAACGCCATTCGGCTTGCGCCAACACGCGTAACACTGATTTCTGTTGGTGCCACACAAGCCGTTGGTGTTTCGCTGCTCATCGTGCCAATTGCGCTTGGCTATCTGGGCCAGTCGATTGGGCTGGTCAACGCAGTCGGCATTCTTGCGGTGTTACCCGCGCTTATGGTAGTTGCCAATTTTTGCGCGTCTTCGTGCACCCGATCGAGCGCTCGCGGCGTCTAGTACCTGAAGGAAGACTGAAATGCAGCCGCCCTTTACGCTTCTTTTTGATTTGGACGGAACACTCGTCAATACCGACGAGTTCCATTTCGCCGCCTATCAGACGCTCCTCGCAGACTTCGGGCGTAGCATTACGCCAGAGATATACCGAACGCGGATAATGGGCGCGCCGAACGACGCCATCATGCGGGAACTGTTCCCTAACGAGCCTGAGAACCGGCATCGGCAACTCGCTGACCGCAAGGAGGAGCTGTTCCGGTCGGCGGTAAAGCACCTGGAGCCTACCCGTGGCGCTATCGATGTCTTCGATTGGGCAGCCCGGAATGATGTCGGTGTCGCAATAGTGACGAACGCGCCACGGCAGAATGCCGAGTTAATGCTGAACGGGCTCGGTTTGACGGAGTGCGTCGATTTACTGGTGATCGGTGACGAGTTGGCGCGTGGCAAGCCGGATCCGCTTCCTTATCTGACTGGCCTCGAACGCCTGGGTGGTACAGCACGGCAAGCGGTTGCATTCGAAGATTCGCTCTCTGGTATTCGATCCGCGACGGGTGCAGGCATATATACGCTCGGGATAAGCACCGGTTTGCCACCCGGCGCATTACGTGGCGCTGGTGCGGCTGACGTGATCGACGACTTTACCGCCGGTGCAGTGTGGGACATCCTTGACCGGGTCGCCAGAGAGGGAACGGCATTCGGGGGTAAATATGAGTAACCCATATAGAGGAAGCAATCTGCCTGCTGACGCAGTGCGGATAGACACCGCAACCGGTACCGGGTCAGAGGCGCGTTTGCGTGCAGTCAGTTCGTTTGAACCGTACGAGCTTGCCGATTATCTTGCTGCACTCAAATTGCATCTGCCCGGCGTGGCAATCGATCTCTGGCGCATGCCAACAGCGACGCTGACCGAGTATCTGCTGTCGGGGGCGCAATGCGACTTGATTCTCGGTTGGGCTGAAACGGCTGCTAAAACGCCCGGGATCGCAGAGCGTATCCTTTGTTCCAACGCTGCGGCAGTGTGCTCCGAGACCGACGGATTCTGCCGTCCGACGGCATTCTCGACCGCATTCGTTGTCGATCCGTCGCTACTCAGGCAACGCGGATTAGCCGTGCCTGCCTCCTGGTCCGCTCTGGCCGATCCAATGCTCGCAGGGGGAATCGTGTTTCCCGATCCGCGTCGTTCAGGGGCTGGCTACCTGGCGTTGTCTACACTGATACAGTGCTTTGGCGATCGTGATGGCTGGCAATTGATGCACGACATTGATCGCAACGTAATCGACTATCCTGGTTCTGCATGGGAGCCTGCCCAAAGAGCCGGACTGGAGGCATCGCGGTAGGCGTTACTGTTCAGATTGCCGCGGCGCGGCGCCGGCAGGCGGGCATAGGAGTGGAAATCGCATTGCCGTCAGAAGCGACAGGAATGGAATCAGAGGTATATGGGATGTTACGCGGCACGGTTCACCAGCAGGCATGCGAACGCGTCCTTGCGTGGCTCACGTCAGCCGCCGCAATACCCTACTTTGAGAGCCACGCCAAGATCGTGCATCACCAGGCGAAGACGCAAACGTATTTCGAGTTGGATGCCGAACGTGCCGGGCGCGAACGTGACATCGTATTGCGTCAGTTCGGCATGCTGATCAACTCGCGGGATGATGGCGCACGACGTTTCGCGGGAGAGAGGCAATGATTGAACGGTCGACTTTCGGTGTGCTACCCGATGGTGAACGGATTGAGCGTATAACACTGTCGCTGGAGAGCGGCTTCTCGATAGACGTGATCTCCCTGGGAGCGGCGTTGCAGGCTCTGTGGGCACCTGACATCGAAGGCCAGTTTGCGTCGGTAGTACTCGGCTATCCGACGCTCGAGGATTACGTTTCAGCACCGGGCCGTATGGGGACGACGATGGGGCGGTATGCGAATCGTATCGCGCGAGGGTGCTTCGATCTCGATGGCGTTGAATACCGGATCGAACGCAACGAAGGTCAGCATTCCATTCACGGGGGGCCACGGGGATTTGATCGCCGGCCTTGGCGCGTAGCGAACGTGGTCGACCAGGCGGGTAGCCCGAAGGTTCGTCTGGAACTGGACAGTCCATGCGGCGATCAAGGATTTCCGGGGGCGTTGGCCATTGCCGTGACGTATACGCTCGCCGCGCCGGGTGATGTCATCATCGACTTTGAAGCGCAAACCGACGCTCCCACTGTATTCAACACGACCAATCACGCGTACTTCAACCTGGCGGGTGAGGGCAGTGGCAGCGCGCTTCACCATGAGGTAGCGATATTCGCCGATCATTATTTGCCGGTGGACGAAGAATTGATACCAATCGGTCAGTTGCACGGCGTCGCGGGCACTGTTTTCGATTTTCGGAAAGCAAAGCCGCTTGGGCGTGATATTCGATCCGATGATCCGCAGATTCGCCTCGGACGCGGTTACGACCACTGCTTCGTACTATCGGGCGCTGAGCACTCATTGCAACCACAGTTGGCCGCCTGGGTGAGCGAGGGCTCGCGTGGACGCACCCTCGAGGTTCTGACTACGGAACCCGGTTTGCAACTGCATAGTGGCAACGTACTAAACGGACGCTATAGCGGATTGTCGGGACGGGCTTACCGGCAATCAGATGGCTTCTGTCTGGAAGCTCAGCATTTTCCGAATTCACCGAATGTGCCGGCTTTTCCAAGCACGGTGTTGCGGCCCGGTGACATTTTTCGTTCGACGACGATTTATCGAGTCGGACTTCTGGGTGGCTATGGGAAGAACGACGGACTATGGGATCCAGCGAAGGGAGGTCAAATATGATTGCGGTGCGGGGGAAGTTGTCGCAGGAAGTCGCCCACGCTGGCCACCGACGGTTCGACGGCGGTCAAGGCCAGTCGCTCCAGGTACCGATTGAGTTCGCGGCGAAGTGACACTTTTATTGTCACAACGGTGACAAATTCATTATGGTCTACGCCCAGGCGAGAGTTGTCCCCAGTGCAAACCATACTGCGAACCAGCTCATGCGCCATCGAAGCATCATGCATGTCTTATCGGACTGTGTGCTTTTTCCGTAGTCGGGAGAGCTTCCTTCTAACATTGTGCTTGCTACGGCGCGAGCGAGCGCAAGGTCTGATCGCGCAGATAAGTGTTCAGTCCGAGATAAGCCAGCAGCCCAACCCGCGCGAATACCGCACCGATCGGCCCACGCGGACAGTAACGCTTCAAAAGACGATTCGGATGCCGATCTATTGGCCGCGCTCGTCGCACGGACCAAACCGGCGGATACCAGAACCGTGGCAGCGGATAAGCCGACAAAGGCTAGCGCGAGTGCTACCGGCAATGCGGAACTGGCGGAACGCGTTAAAGAGTGTGGCAGCGTGGCTTCCTTGAAGACCGTTGTGCCGCTGGTGCGTATGCGACGGTCATTGGGGCGCATGCACGGGTTCGGCACAGCAGGCACGCCAGCCATAGTGGCGCGGGCACGCCGATGCCAGGCGAATTGACGCAGCCTTCATTTGGCACGCAGGGCGTGGATAAGTGTGCGGGGGGCGATACGAGCTTTTCCGGCGTCAACGATGGCAGTGCTACCGGCCAGACGAGTTCGCTGTCGGCGGAATGGTAGAAGATGACGGTTGTCGATCGCTTCGATAATCCTGACTCTTTTGAGTTCGAGGTTTTTTTGCCGCGTGGCGCGCCTGCATTGAACCCGCCTCAGGCGGGATGCAGGCCGCGCAGCAACTGACGGACACGTGAGAGATCCTGATCGACATGCTCCGCTTTCTCGAACAACTCTGCCAGCCAGTCGACAAACGCGCGCACACGCGGGGACACGCGGCGATTCTTCACGTAGGCGACCGAGACTGGCATGGGCACCGGCTTCCATTGCGGCAGGACTTCGCGCAAGAGGCCTGAGTCCAGATAGGGTTGCGCGGCGATCCGGGCGGGCTGGATCAGGCCGAGGCCTTGCAGGCCGCAGGTGAGATAGGCCTGTTCGTCGCTGACTTTGACGAAACCTTTTACCTTGACGTTTTGCGCGTCGCCATCCACTTCGAAATCGAAGTCCACTTCGCGCCCGTTATGCGGCGACATGCAATTGACGGCGACGTGTCCACGCAGATCGTCGAGGTCTGTGGGCGTGCCGTAGCGGGCCAGGTAGGCCGGACTTGCGCAGGTTACGTGTTCGAGGGTGCCGAGTTGGCGCGCGACCAGATTCGAATCCGGCAGTTCGCCTAACTGGATGCTGCAGTCGATTGCTTCGGAGATCAGATCGACTGTGCGGTTGCTGATGCCGATGGCGAGATCGAGGTTTGGGTAGCGCGTGTGAAAGTCGTCCAGTGCCGGCAGGACGATGGTGCTGGCTACCGCGCCGGGCATTTCGATGCGTAGACGGCCGGTCAGGTTATCCGTGGCGTGGCGGATGCTGGCTTCCATTTCGTCGATGTCGGCGAGGATTTGCGCGCAGCGCTCGTAGTAGGCCGCGCCTTCGGGCGTGACGCTCAGACGCCGCGTGGTGCGGGCGAGGAGGGCGGTGCCTAGTAGCGCTTCCAGATTCTGGACGATGGTGGTCGCGGTGGCGCGTGGAATGTTTAGGGATTCCGCTGCGCGGGTGAAGCTGTTGGTGTCCACGATTCGGATGAATGTACGCATTGCGGTTATTCTGTCGATCACGGTTTTTGCTCCAGTTGGATTTTTTGCCTGCGGCGTGGCGGTTTGGGGTTTGTGCTTTTTTTTGTTGGCCTTTCCTTGAGTTCTTTGTGGTCTATTAGGGTTGCCCCTGTGCGGGGCGGCACTCACTTTCTTTGCGGCCGCAAAGAAAGTAAGCAAAGAAAGCGGCTCACACCGCTAATTCTTAAGTGGAGGCCTCGCACAGCCACGGCAGTGGCGCATCTGGAATCCGTGCGCTCGCACATTCCGCGTCAGTGACAAAGCCATCATCAGCTCCCACTCCGCACTTCGTGCGTCGCGGACGGGTTTGCATGGGAAAGCGTCGGGAGTAGCGCGCCGCGGCGCCGTCGGCTTCGCCTCGGCGACGCCAGGCCCACTCCATGAATTACCGCTGCGGCGCGCGCAGCGCCGCCGGAAGTATGACGGCCTTGTCACCTGGGCTGAATGCGCGAGGGCACGGATTCCAGATGCGCCACTACCCCCTCCAAGCCAGGGGACCCGCTTAAGAGCTGGCGGTGTGAGCCGCTTTCTTTGCTTACTTTCTTTGCGGCCGCAAAGAAAGTGAGTGCCGCCCCGCACAGGGGCAACCCTAATAGACCACAAAGAACTCAAGGAAAGGCCAACAAAAAAAGAACAAAAAAAAAGAACAAAAAAAAGAACAAAAAGCACAAACCACCGCGCCGCAAGGCAAAAAACCCACCGCAGCGCGGCCCACCCCCTTACTTCCGCAAGGAATCCAGATCAATCACAAACCGATACTTAACATCACTCTTCAGCATCCGTTCATAAGCCTCATTAATCCCCTGCATAGGAATCACCTCGATATCCGAAGTAATCCCATGCTCACCGCAAAAATCCAGCATCTCCTGCGTCTCGGCAATCCCGCCAATCAGCGACCCAGCCAGCCGGCGACGCTTGAAAATCAGATTGAATACCTGCGGCGACGGATGATCATGCTCGGGCGCGCCGACCAGCGTCATCGTCCCATCACGCTTGAGCAGATTCAGAAACGGATTCAGATCATGCTGCGCAGCCACGGTATTCAGAATGAAATCGAAGCTGTTCAAATGCGCTTCCATTTCTGCGGCATTCTTCGAAATCACCACCTCATGCGCACCCAGGCGCTTCGCATCCTCGATCTTCGAGGGCGACGTGGTGAACAGCACGACATGCGCACCCATCGCATGCGCGAGCTTCACGCCCATATGACCCAGGCCGCCAAGGCCGACAATGCCGACCTTCTTGCCGGGACCCGCACCCCAGGTGCGCAGCGGCGAATACGTCGTGATGCCCGCGCACAGCAGCGGCGCCACGCCGGCAGGGTCGAGATTGTCCGGCACGCTCAGCGTGAACTCTTCGTCCACGACGAGTTGCGTGGAATAGCCGCCGTAAGTGATCTGACCGTCGACCCGGTCGACACCGTTATACGTGCCGACAAATCCGTTCTCGCAGTACTGTTCAAGTCCTTCCTCGCAACTCGCACACGTACGGCACGAATCGACCAGACAGCCAACGCCGACCAGATCGCCGACCTTGTGCTTCGTCACGTCCGGACCGACCGCGGTCACGCGGCCCACGATTTCATGGCCCGGTACCACCGGAAAAACCGTGTTCTTCCATTCGTTGCGCGCCTGATGCAAATCGGAATGGCAAACGCCGCAAAACAGAACTTCCATCTGCACGTCATGGGCGCGAAGTTCGCGGCGCTGGATTTCGAACGGGGCGAGCGGCGCGGTAGCGTCGGTCGCTGCATAGGCATAAGTCGTGCTCATGGGTAGCTCCAGCAAAGAGGGTGAAATCGTAAGGCGCCGGCGATGGGCAACGCATGTTGCCGATGTGGCCAACCTCGTCATGAACCGGGATCACGGCGCGGGCGGTGGCTGGCAAATTCGTCAAACACGGAATTGGCAACCGAGCCCGGCGCAGCGCGGAAAAGGATGATCCGGCAGGGTTCCCATGATAGGAGCGGGAAGGCAGCCCGGGAATACCTGAATGTCTTGAAGATTTGCCTAAAACTCCTGGTGAGCAGCGCGATAGTTCGTTTGGTGCTAAATTTCAAGCATTATTCTCTTGCACGTCACTATACCGTCATGTCAACCCGATCCGTTGAACCCGCCCCGGCCGATCCCGCTCAGCAGCGCGTGATCGCATTATTCGACGCGCTCGCACCGAACCCGGGCTTCACGCGCACGAGTCTCGAAGGCGTCAACCTGATGCGCGCGAATAGTCCCATGCCGCGCATGCCGGTCATGTACGAGCCGAGCATCGTGATCGTCTGCCAGGGGCGCAAGCGCGGCTTTCTCGGCGATCAGGTGTTCCAGTACGACGCGCAGCAGTATCTGGTGCTTTCCGTGCCGTTGCCGTTCGAATGCGAGACCGAGGCGAGCCCGGAAGAGCCGTTCCTCGCCATCTCGGTGCGCGTCGATCTCACTATGGTGGCCGAATTGCTGATGGCGTTGAACGAGACCCAGGGCGCCGCGCAGAACGAACCCGTCGGCATCTATTCGACGCCGCTCGATCCTGCGCTATGCAATGCGGTGCAGCGCCTCATGGAAGCGCTGGCTTCGCCGCTCGACGCACGCATTCTCGCGCCAGGCGTAGTGCGCGAGATCTGTTATCGCGTGCTGACCGGCGAGCAGGGCGACGCGATTCGCGCGGCGCTCACGCATCAGAATCATTTCGGCCGGATCGCCAAAGCATTGAGGCGGATTCATGCCGATTACCACGGCGAACTCGACGTCGAAACGCTGGCGTCGGAAGCAGGCATGAGCCTCGCCGTGTTTCATGCGCAGTTCAAAGCCGTCACGGCCACTTCGCCGATGCAATACGTGAAGACCACGCGCTTGCATCACGCGCGTTTGCTGATGGTGCAGGATGGTTTGAATGCGGGCGCGGCGGCCGCGCGCGTCGGTTATGAAAGCGCGTCGCAATTCAGCCGCGAATTCAAGCGCCTGTTCGGGCTGAGCCCGGTCGACGAGGTCAAACGCATGCGCACGCTCTACGATGCGCCGCCGCCGCGCGTGGTCAAGCCGGTGGCGCGTTACGTCACCGCCGTATGACCAGACACGCGAGCGCCATTACAGCCCGCTGAACCAGTTATAGCCCTGATCTTCCCAATAGCCGCCGGGATTCGTGTTCGTCACGAAGATCGCCGCGATGTGCTTGGGATTCTTGAAGCCGAGCTTGGTCGGCACGCGCAATTTCAGCGGATAGCCGTATTTGGCCGGCAGCGGCTCATTGCGGAAATCGAGCGTGAGTTGCGTCTGCGGATGCAGGGCCGTTGCCATGTCGAGACTGGAGTAATAGCGGTCCGCGCATTTGAAGCCGACATAGCGTGCGCTCAGATCGGCGCCGACGCGTTCCAGAAACGTGCGAAACGGTACGCCGCGCCATTGTCCTATCGCGCTCCATCCTTCAATGCAGATGTGGCGCGTGATCTGCGAAACCTGCGGCAATGCGCGCAACTGGTCGAGGTTCCAGCTGCGCTTGTCGGACACGAGTCCCGAGACTTCCAGTTGATACGTCGAGCCGTCGATATCCGGCGCATCGAACTCCGGATAAAACGCGTTGAACGGGAACGGGTCGGTGATTTCGCGCGCCGAATAGGTCGGCGCGAGCTTGTTGCGATCGAATAGCCAGCCCTGCACGCGGTCGTTCCAGCGCGACATGGCCCACAGCACCTTGTCGACCGAATCACCGTCCTGCATGTTGCAGCCGGATAGCATGGCCAGTGCGCCAATGGAGAGCGACGAGCGCAGGAACAGGCGCCGTTGCAGCCGCTCGATTTGCGGCTGATGATCCGCAAGGACAATGCGGGATTTGCGGGCGTCGCCGTTGCGTTCAGATGCGCTCATGCCTGGCCCCCTTCATGGGCTGCGCGCGGTGCGCGACCGGTCAGCATGGGCAGCAGGGTGCGCGGCACCAGCAGCACCAGCGCCAGATGCACGACGACGAAGCCGACCACGCCCGCCATCGCGATGAAATGCACGCGGCGTGCGAAATCGAAGCCGCCGAATAGCGCGGTGAGCCAGGAGAATTGCACCGGCTTCCAGATGGATAACCCCGATGCGACCAGCAACACGCCAAGGCAGAGTACGAGCAGGTACAGCGCACGCTGCACCGCGTTATATCTGCCGGTATCGTGCGGCAACCTGAACCGCACCGCGAGGCTTGCGTCGTGTATCACGTCGCGCGGATGAACCGGCAACAGCTTGCGCCGGAAATGACCACGTCCGAGGCCATACGCGAAGTACAGCAGTCCGTTTGCGCACAGCAGCCACATCGCGGCGAAATGCCAGGCGATCGAGCCGCCGAGCCATCCGCCAACAGTCGCCCACACCGGAAATCTGAACGGGAAAAAGGGCGACGCGTTATAGATGGCCCAGCCGCTCATCACCATGCAGACCATCGCAAACGCGTTGATCCAGTGCGTGATGCGCACGACGAGCGGGTGGACGAGCAGGCGCTTTTGCGGTTCGGGCATGGTGCGGAGGTCACGAAGCGAACGGGAAGTGGAAAGCCGCGCCATTGAAGAACGCGGCTGCCCGGACAAGCGATACAACCGGCAACGCCGTATTACATCGGCGGCGTTACGCCGTGTTCGCCCGCGGAGATGAAGTTGGCGGCCATCGAGCCGTCAGCCTCCTTGTGTGCGAACAGCACGACTTTCGCGCCCGGCACGAGCAGCGAACGGTCGCCCGGTTCCAGCGCGACGATAGGCACGTCTTGCGGAATCACGATTTTCTTCTCGCCGTCCTTGTACTTCACGGTGATCGTGCGGCCATTGCTGACCACGAGCGAGCCGACCGTGCCGTTGGTCATCGAGCTGTTTCCGCCGAGATCCCACGGACGATGGCCTTCGCCGGAACCGCGCATGCTGGCCGGGAACACGTGTACTTCGAGCGCCTTCAGCGTGCCGTCCGCCTGCGGAATCGCGGCGGTGCCGACATAGCTGTCCGGCTTGATGTCGTTCACATTGGCGAGCACGACGCCGCGAATCGGCGTGTCCTTGGCGAGCTTCACGTCGACGTCCTTGCCGTCGCGCGTGTGGACCTTGAGCAGGTCGCCCGACAACGACGTCACGGTGCCGCGTACGCCGGTGGGCGCAGCGTTCTGGGCGAATGCCGCGGGTCCTGCGGCGAGGAACGCGGCGGCGGCGAGCGCGGGGGCGACGAAGGTGCGCAACGCACGCGCGGAAACGATCTTCATGAATCTGCTCCAGGTGGTGAACGATGGGGGCAGATTAGACTCGCGACCGGCTCCGGCGAGTGACAGACGGATGACAAAAACGTCATGAATGGCGCGCGAGGGCCACGTAGAATGGCTGACATATCCACGTTCAGCGTTTCAGCATTCCAGCGAGCAGCGTAGCGGGCCTTCGGGCCGCAGCCCGAATTGGAGCACCGAGCACCATGAGCATCCTCGTCATCGAAGACGATCCGAAAACCGGCGATTACCTGAAGAAGGGTTTGCGCGAGAGCGGCTATGCGGTCGATCTCGCGCGCACCGGCACGGACGGCCTGCACATGGCGCTCGAAAATGCTTACGACCTCGTGGTGCTCGACGTGATGCTGCCCGGCATCGACGGCTGGGAAATCATGCGTGCGCTGCGGGCACGGCGCGATCTGCCGGTGATTTTCCTTACTGCGCGCGACCACGTCAGCGACCGTATTCGCGGTCTCGAACTCGGCGCGGACGATTATCTCGTCAAGCCGTTTTCATTTACCGAACTGGTGCTGCGCATCCGCACGCTGTTGCGTCGCGGCGTGACCCGCGAGAGCGACGTATTCGAAATCGCCGACCTCAAGCTCGACGTATTGCGCCGCAAGGTGACGCGCGAAGGCGTGGAAATTCCGCTCACCAACAAGGAGTTCATGCTGTTGCATCTGCTGGTGCGCCGCCAGGGCGAGGCGCTCTCGCGCACGCAGATCGCCTCCGAAGTGTGGGACATGAACTTCGACAGCGACACCAACGTGGTGGACGTGGCCATCAAACGGCTGCGCGCCAAGGTCGATCATCCGTTCGAGAAGAAGCTGATCCATACGGTGCGCAGCATCGGCTACACCTTCGGCGACGGCTCATGAAATTCTGGACCGGGCGCTCGCTCACGGCTCGCACCACGGTGCTGTTCGCCTCGATTGCGTGCGTGGTGATCGGCACGCTGGGCGCCTATTTCTACCGTTCAGCGGAATTGTCGCTGGAGCGCCGCGCCGACGTGGTGCTGGCCGCTCGCGTCGAGCATTTCAGCCGCATTGTGCGCGATCTCTATTCGGTCAGCGAACTGAAGAACCGGCCGCTGTTGTTCGAGACCATGCTCGGCGCGGAACAGGACGTGTTGCTGTTTCGCCGTCCGGGTGAAGCGCCGTTTATCGACGTGAATCCGGCGGGCGTGGCCGTGCCCGCCTTGCAGGCCGGCGAGGCGGGCCGTCTGCCGACCTTTGCCGACATCCGCCAGACCCGGCTGGCCGACGGCGTGCCGGTGCATTGGGCAATGGCCACCGCCAGGGCGCGCGAAGACGGCACCGAAGTCGAAGTGATCGCCGGCCACCCGATGACGCAGGAAGTGCGCATGCTGGCCGCCTACCGCAACCGTATCGTGCTGGCTACGCTGATCGGCATGCTGGCCGCCACGCTGCTCGCCTACTACGTGTTGCGCCGCGCGTTGCGCCCGGTGCGCGAGATTGCCACGCGGGCCGCGCAAATCAGCCCGGCGAGCCTGTCCGTGCGGCTCGACAGCGCGGCGGCGCCGCTCGAATTGCGCCAGCTCACGCATGCGTTCAACGCCATGCTCGACCGTCTTGCGGACGGTTATCAGCGTCTGTCGCAGTTTTCTGCCGATCTCGCGCACGAGATTCGCACGCCGGTCGGCGCGTTGATCGGGCAGACCCAGGTCACGCTTGCAAGAACTCGCGAGCCTGAAGAGTATCAGCAACTGCTCGAATCGAATCTCGAGGAATTGAGCCGCCTCAGTCATATTGCGGAAAATATTCTGTTTCTGGCGCATGCCGATCATGCGGCGCTTTCGGTCGACCGTGAGCCGGTGGACCTGCGTGGCGAACTCGTGAGGATCGCAGACTATTTCGAAGGCCCCGCCGACGAACGCGGCATGCGCTTCGCAGTCGAGGCAGAAGGTGTTGCATCGGTGAATCCGATGCTGTGCCGGCGCGCGATCAACAACCTGGTCGTCAATGCGGTGCGCTACGGCGCGAGCGATACGGTGGTGCGCCTGCGCGGCACACAGGACGAAGAGGGCGCCACCGTGGTGGTCGAAAACGACGGCGCGCCGATTCCCGAGGAGCAGTTGGGCCGTCTGTTCGACCGCTTTTATCGCGCCGACGCGGCGCGCAGCGCGTTCACCGAGTCGAGCGGTCTGGGCCTCGCGATCGTCAAGGCGATCATGCATCTGCATGGCGGCACGGCGCGTGTGGTGTGCCCGGCGCCGGGCGTGGTGCGTTTCGAGTTGCGCTTCCCGGGTGTTTGAGCGGCGCCGCTGCCGGCCGGCGCCGTTCGCTCAGACCTTCTTCAGGTACGCGGCCTTCAGCATGAAGTTGCCGGCGTCCATCTTGCAGTCCACTTCATGATCGCCGCCCACGAGGCGAATGCTCTTCACTTTAGTGCCCATTTTTAGCGTGATCGACGAGCCTTTTACTTTCAGGTCCTTGATCAGCACCACGGCGTCGCCATCGGCCAGCGGGTTGCCGTTGGCGTCCTTGACCACGCGTTCGTCGGCGTCGTCGGCGGACGCTGCGGCGTTCATCGGCCATTCATGTGCGCAATCCGGGCAGACGTAATTGTCTCCGTCCGGGTAGGTGTTTTCCATTGCGCATTGCGGGCAGGCGGGAATTGTCGACATGATTTTCTTTCCAGGCCGCGGCGGCGCCGCGGATAACTTCGGGGTTGGCGAGTATAGCGGACGCGCGCCGGGCCGCCACTGTCCGGCATGCGGGATGCTGCGCGAGCGCAAACGGGCGGGCCGCGATTCTGGCCCGAAAGGCGCGTGGCGACGCTCAACGGGAGGCGGACTATACTTTTCCAGCAGCCCGGCGGTCCCCCGTGTTTCGTCATGCTTTGCGAGGCCTTGCAAGGCACCTATTGCCCGAATCTCACAGCAGGAGTTCTGTCATGGTCAAACTCGCCCTGTACGTTCGTCTGGAAGCGCGGCCCGGCAAGGAGCAGGAGGTCGAAGCGTTCCTGCTCGGCGGCCTGCCGCTCGTCGAGGAGGAGCCCGGCACCGTGGCGTGGTTCGGGCTGAAGCTGGGACCGTCCACGTTCGGCATTTTCGATGCGTTTGCGGACGAAGGCGGCCGTGACGCGCACCTGAGCGGCAAGGTGGCGGCCGCCTTGATGGCGAAGGCCGGCGAACTGTTCGCCTCGCCACCGAGCATTGAAAAAGTCGATGTGCTGGCGGCCAAATTGCCGGGCTGAAGGCGCGGCTGACGGCGCGTCTGCTTTTCAGCCGGCTGCCGCGTCGCCTGCTTCGGCAGCCGGCTGGTTCGCGTAGGTTGCGCGCTTTTCCTCGTACATGAGCAGATCGGCGCGTTGCACGCCGGCTTCGAGCCGGTCGCCGCGCTGGCAGGTGGCCGCGCCCATCGAAAAGCTGAGCGGGGAGCCGGGATAGAACTGATTGTTCAGCTCGATCAGTTGCCTGATCGCATCGACCATTGCGATGCCGCCGCGCTCGTCGGTGTCCGGCATCAGGATCGCGAACTCGTCGCCGCCAATGCGCGCCGCGTGAAACGGCGTCTCGGTCGCTTTGGCAAGCACCTCGCCGGCGCGCCGCAACAGCGCGTCGCCCGCGGCGTGGCCGAGCTGATCGTTCACGCGTTTCAAACCGTTCAGGTCCGCCATGATGATCGTGACGGGCCACGGACCCTTGCGTTCGAGCCGGTTCAGTTCGTCCACGTAGAAGGAGCGGTTGCGCAGCTTGGTCAGCACGTCATGCTTGCCGAGGAACTCGAGGTAGGCCTCGGCCTTCTTGCGCGCCGTGATGTCCGTGAGCGCCACCAGCACCAGGTCCCAGTTCTTTTCATGGCCCGGCAGCACCGAGAATTGCAGGTGCACGTGCACCTCGCTGCCATCGAGCGAATAGTTGAGCACTTCGCGCTGCTGGAACAGCTTGCCGTCCCACAGATCGATCAGCTGCTCGCGGAAATGCGGGCGCATGTCGTCGCGGAACACGTCGGTCAGACGCGCCAGCAGCGTTTTCTTGTCTTTGGCCGCGAACATGTCGAGCGTGTGCTGATTCACGTCGAGCACGTGGATTTCCTGCATGCAGCGTTCGACGAACTCGGGATGCACGTCCGTGAACACGCGGAAATCGTTGATGCCGGCCGCGCGCGCGTCGTCGAGCAGACGCTTGACCGCGCTGAAATCCTCCACCCAGAGCGAGACCGGCGAATACTCGAACAGGCCGCGTACATACTGCTCGGCGAGCGTCACGCGGTGCCGCGCGCCTTCCAGTTCGGTAATGTCTTCGACCGACACCAGTACGCGGTCCCAGCGCGCCTCGTGGCCGGGCAGCACGGCGCCCTTGAGCAGTACGTCGAGGCGCCTTCCGCCGAGCGTGTAGTTGACCGTCTGGCTGGTGAACTGCGATTGCCCGGCCCACAACTGGCATAGCTCTTCGAGGTGGGTCTTGAGCATGTCGTCGCGGAACACCGAGGCGAGATTGCCGTTGAGCGCTTCGAAATCGGCCGCCTCGAATTGCGTCAGGGTCTTCTGATTGACCTTGATGACGCGGATGCTATGCGCGCATTGCGCGACGCAGTCCGGATTGGCGGCGAAATGCGCGCGCAGATCGGTCACGCCGTCGGCCCGCCATGCCTCGAATAGTGCGCGCACGCCGCTGAAGTCTTCGAGCCAGAGCGAAACGGGCGCGAGTTCGAACATCTCGGAGTCGTCGTTGGCGGGCGCGGGGCCGCGCGGGAGGATGTCCAGCATGGAGTTCTCGGAATCGGAAGTGCCGCTATTTTAAAGCGGGTTGGGCCGCGGCTGAAAAGAAAGACCGGTTGCGCCTCGTTTTCGCCGCGGCCATCCAGCAAGATAACGGCCGCGTGCCGACAGACTTGAGGCACGCCGGGCCGCCGCCGGGCAGAGGCTGCGGGGGACGTACAAGGCGGGGCGCCGAGCCCTCCGGACGGCCGCCAGCACGCCTTTGCGAGCCTTGCTACACTGGCCTGAAACCCGTTCCGTCCATTCACGTTGCTGACAAAACCGCCATCATGAAGCCATCCCTTCTGGTTCTGATCCATTTGAACGATGCAAGCCGCGCCAGTATCGAAGCGGCGTTCGACGTCATCTACGCGCCCGATGCCGCCGCGCGATCCGCCGCGATCGACGCACATGGCGAAACGATTCGAGCGGTGCTGACCAATGGCACGACCGGACTTACCGCGGCGGAAATCGACCGCATGCCGCAGCTGGAACTGGTCAGCGCGCTCGGCGCCGGTTATGAAAACCTCGCCGTAGACCATGCCCGTTCGCGCGATATCGTGCTCGTCAACGGCGCGGGCACCAACGACGATTGCGTGGCCGACCATGCATTCGCCTTGCTGCTCGCGGTGGTGCGCGACGTGCCCCAACTCGATCAGGCCACCCGCGAAGGCGTCTGGCGCGATACGCTGCCCATGCGCCCGAACGTATCCGGCAAGCGCCTCGGCATTGTCGGGCTCGGCAATATCGGCAGCAAGGTCGCGCGCCGCGGCGTGGGTTTCGACATGGAGATCGGCTATCACAACCGTAAGCCGCGCGAAGGCTCGCCGCACAAGTACTTCGACAACGTGGAAGCGCTCGCGCGCTGGAGCGACTTTCTGGTGGTCGCAACGCCGGGCGGTGCGGATACGCGTCACCTGATCGGCCAGACGGTGCTCGGGGCGCTCGGTCCGCAGGGCTTCGTGGTCAACGTTTCGCGCGGCAGCGTGCTCGACACGGCGGCGCTCGCGCAGGCGCTCACGGCGGGCACGATTGGCGGCGCCGGGCTCGACGTCTACGAGGGCGAGCCGAATCCCCCTGAGGCGCTGCTGAAACTGCGCAACGTGGTGTTGACGCCGCATGTGGGCGGCCGTTCGCCGGAAGCGATCACGGCCTCGGTCGACAATTTCCTCAGCAATGCGAGCCGGCATTTTGCGGGTGAAGCGGTATTGACGCCGATCTGACGTCGACCCGGCGCTCACGCGTTCATGCGTTTTACCGCGCAGCGCCAAGCCGTTGACGAACGGGAAAGCGCCGGTCCCCCACGCCGGCCGCGGCCGCTTTTCGCGCGACGCGCGGGCCGGCGCTTCATTGAAAGGCAAACCGAAACTATCGGCACGGCGGATACTTTCCGTCACGAATGGCGATTTCCATTGCAAGGCTGCGGCGAATAGGATGGGCGATACCGCATCACCACCGCTTCGACCCACCCGGAGCCGCGACGGAGATCCCGCATGGAACACCACGCCCGCACACAGAACGAACGGCTCGATGTCAAGACAACCACCTGCTACATGTGCGCCTGTCGTTGCGGTATCCGTGTGCATCTGCGGGAAGGCGAGGTGCGCTACATCGACGGCAATCCGGAGCATCCGCTCAATCAGGGGGTGATCTGCGCGAAGGGCGCCTCCGGCATCATGAAGCAGTACTCGCCCGCGCGCCTGACGCAGCCGCTGATGCGCAAGCCGGACGCGGAGCGGGGCAGCGCGCAGTTCGAGCCGGTGTCGTGGGAATACGCGTTCGACGTGCTCGAAAAGCGTCTTGGTGCGATTCGCGCCACGGACCCGAAGAAATTCGCGCTCTTCACCGGCCGCGATCAGATGCAGGCGCTGACCGGACTCTTCGCCAAACAGTTCGGTACGCCTAATTATGCGGCGCACGGCGGCTTTTGCTCGGCCAATATGGCGGCCGGCATGATCTACACGATCGGCGGCTCGTTCTGGGAATTCGGTGGCCCGGATCTCGACAGCGCGAAACTCTTCTTCATGATAGGTACGGCGGAAGACCATCATTCGAATCCGCTGAAGATCGCCATTTCGAAGTTCAAGCGCGCGGGCGGCCGCTTCATTGCAATCAATCCGGTCCGCACCGGCTACGCGGCGATCGCCGACGAATGGGTGCCGATCAAACCCGGCACCGACGGCGCGCTGTTCATGGCGTTTCTGCACGAACTGATTGCCGCCGACGCGTGGGATCACGAATTCGTGCGCCGCTATACCAACGCGGCGGAGCTGGTCGACCTCGACGAAGCGAGCGAAAACTTCGGCCTGTTCGTGCGCGACCCCGAGCGGCCGGTCGGCAATCCGCTGTTCCCGCAGAATCATCTCTGGTGGGATGCGGACGCCGCGCGCGCCGTGCCGCATCACACACCGGGCGTCAATCCCGCGCTAGACGGCCGCTTTACGCTCGACGACGGCACGCCGGTCACGCCGTCGTTCGCCTTGCTGCGCGAACGCGTGGCCGATTGCACGCCCGAGTGGGCCGCTGCGATCACGGGCATTGCGGCGGACACGATCCGCCGCCTCGCCGGCGAAATGATCCAGACGAGCCGCGACCACCGCATCACGTTGCCGATCCGCTGGACCGACGCGTGGGGCGAGACGCACGAGACGGTCACCGGCAACCCGGTCGCCTTTCATGCCATGCGCGGCCTCGCGGCGCACTCCAACGGCTTCCAGTCGATCCGCGCGCTCGCTGTTCTGATGTCGCTGCTCGGCACGATCGACCGCCCGGGCGGCTTTCGTCACAAGTCGCCGTTTCCGCGTGCGGTGCCGCCGTCGGCGAAACCGCCGAACAGCCCCGACGCCGTCAAGCCGAACACGCCGCTCGCCACCGGCCCGCTCGGCTGGCCCGCGGCGCCCGAGGACCTGTTCATCGACGATCAGGGCGGCCCGGTGCGGATCGACAAGGCGTTCTCGTGGGAATATCCGCTCGCCGTGCATGGCGTGATGCACAGCGTGATTACCAACGCGTGGCGCGGCGACCCGTATCCGATCGATACGTTGATGATCTTCATGGCCAACATGGCGTGGAATTCGTCGATGAACACGATGAAAGTGCGCGAGATGCTCGCCGACAGGCACGCGAACGGCGAGTACAAGATTCCGTTTCTGGTGGTGTGCGACGCGTTCCAGTCGGAGATGACGGCATTCGCCGATCTGATCCTGCCCGACACGACCTATCTGGAAAGGCACGACGCGATGTCCATGCTCGACCGGCCGATCTCCGAATTCGATGGACCGGTGGATTCGGTGCGGGTACCAGTCGTGCCGCCCACCGGTGAATGCAAGCCGTTCCAGGAAGTGCTGATCGAACTGGCGTCGCGTCTGAAGTTGCCGGCCTTCACGACCGCCGATGGCGAGCGGCGCTTTCGCGACTATCCCGACTTTGTCGTCAATTTCACGACCACACCGGATTCCGGCGTGGGTTTCCTGATCGGCTGGCGCGGCAAGGACGGTGACAAGGCGCTGGTGGGCGAGCCTAATCCGAAGCAATGGGAGCAGTACGCGAAGAACAATTGCGTGTTCCATTACCCGCTACCCGAGACGCTGCAATACATGCGCAACTGCAACGGGCCATATCTCGAGTGGGCGGTCAGGAACGGTTTTCGCAAGTTCGGCGAGCCGATCCTGATCCAGCTCTATTCCGACGTGATGCAGAAGTTCAGACTCGCCGCGCAAGGGCGCACGAGCGGCAGGCAGCCGCCGGATCACCTGCGCGCGCGCGTTGAAAAGTACTTCGATCCGCTGCCGTTCTGGTACGCGCCGCTGGAAAATACCGCCACGGACCTCGTGCGTTTTCCGCTTGCCGCCGTGACGCAGCGGCCGATGGCGATGTACCACTCGTGGGACTCGCAGAATGCATGGCTGCGGCAGATTCATGGCGAGAACTATCTCTACATGAATCCATTGATGGCGGCCGAAAACGGCATTGCCGACGGCAGCTGGATCTACGCCGAATCGCAATGGGGCCGCGTGCGTTGCATGGCGCGCTTCAGCGAGACAGTTGAACCGGGCACCGTATGGACGTGGAACGCGATTGGCAAGGCATCGGGCGCGTGGAATCTCGGCCCGGGCGCGAACGAATCGCAACGCGGTTTCCTGCTCAATCACCTGATCACCGACGAGTTGCCCGGCCGCGATGACGACGCGGCGAGCCGCATGTCAAATTCCGATCCGGTGACGGGCCAGGCCGCCTGGTACGACGTGCGCGTGCGCATCTATCCGGCGGAAGCCGACGCGCGGCACACGCTGCCGCAGTTCGCGGCAATGCCCGCGGTGCCGGGTGAAAACGGTGTGATCTCACGCATCGTGCAAACCTACTTCGCGGGACGAGGGGAATTCGCGGCGCGGCTGCGCGGCGCGACGGGCCGCAAATAGCACAGACAGCCGCAAGGAGCCTTTGATGACACAGATGGCATTGGTGATCGACCTGAACGTATGCGTGGGGTGCCATGCGTGCGTGACGAGTTGCAAGGAGTGGAATACGTCGGGCGAATCGGGCAGCCTCGCCGACCTGAATCCGTACGACGCGGATCCCTCCGGCACTTTCTTCAACCGGGTGCAGAGCTTCGAAGCCGGCAGTTTTCCCAACGCCGAAACGATCCATTTTCCGAAGTCGTGTCTGCACTGCGAGGATCCGCCATGCGTGCCGGTCTGTCCGACCGGTGCGAGCTATAAGCGCAAGGAAGACGGGCTCGTGCTGGTGGACTTCGACCGCTGTATCGGCTGCAAGTATTGCGCGTGGGCGTGCCCGTACGGCGCGCGCGAACTCGACGAAGGCCGCAAGGAAATGACGAAGTGCACGCTATGCGTGGATCGTATTCACGACCAAAACCTGTCCGAACGTGACCGTCAGCCGGCTTGTGTGCTCGCGTGCCCGACCTCGGCGCGGCTGTTCGGCGATATTCACGACCCGGAGTCGGTGGTGTCGAAGGCTATCGAAGAGCGCGGCGGCTATCAGTTGATGCCGGAGTGGAATACGCGGCCGGCGAATCACTATTTGCCGCGCGTGCCCACCGAGGCGGCGAGCTGCGGTAGCGGTTCGTGCTCCTGCAAAACGTCCGGCTCGGTGGCGGACCCGGCCCAGTCGCCGGAATCGCTCGACGCGCAACTCGAGCGCGGTGAGTTGCATCTTGCGTCGATGGCGACGCGCATCTGAAACGATAGGACTGCACGATGAATCCCGCATTCTCCGTGGTTTTTCTGACTACCCTGAGCGGCGCGGCACAGGGCCTGCTGATCGCGCTCGTCGGCGTGGAAACCGCTGAACATTTCGGCTTGCTGGCGTCGGCCGCCGATGCGTTCTATATCGCCGGCGCGGCCGTGTCGGTGATATTGGGTGGACTCGGGCTGCTCGCGTCGTTCTTCCATCTGGGCCATCCCGAACGCGCATGGCGCGCGATCGCCATGTGGCGCACCTCGTGGTTGTCGCGAGAATGCCTGTGCCTGCCGGCGTTTCTTGCCTGTGCTTTTTTCTATGGTGCCGCGCACTGGTTCGGTTCGCCCTGGGCGCTCGCGATTGGCTGGCTCGGTGTGTTAGCGAGCGCCGCGCTGTTCGTCTGCACGGCGATGATCTACGCGTGCCTGCGCTTTCTGCAGGAGTGGGCCACGCCGCTCACCCTGGTGAACTTCTCGCTGCTCGGTTGCGCGTCAGGCTTCACGCTGGCAACGGCGTTGAGCGCGTGGTTCGCGCCCGCACTGACCGCGGGGCTGGCCGTCTGCGCATGCATGTTGACGCTCGCCGGTTGCGCGAGCCGCTCGGCATCGCTCGTGCGCAATGCGCGCTTGCGGCCGAAGTCGACGGTGCAGAGCGCCACCGGCATTCGCAATCCCAAGCTGGTGCAGGTGTCGCGCGGCTTCACCGCCGGCGCGTTCAATCTGCGGGAGTTCTTTCACGGCAAATCGGCGGGCACGTTGCGCGGTGTCAAATGGGGTTTCCTGGCCACGGCCTTTGTTGCGCCGGTCGTGTTGATAGCGGTGGGCGCAAGTCTGCATTCGATCGGGGTGTCGCTCGGCTTGCTGGGCGCGGCGTGTCTGGTGCAATACGCGGGGCTGGTTGCGGAGCGCTGGTTTTTCTTCGCGGAAGCGAAGCATCCACAGAATCTCTATTACGCGAGAGTCGGTTGAGGGAATGCCTGGTTAGATAGAGGCAATGGGTTGTGTGATCGCATGACACCGCGCGTGGGCTCGCCACGTATTGCTGCGGCACTTCTCTGCCACTGGCGGCCTGATAATCTGGAATCTTAAGCGATGGTGTGGGAGAGACTGAAAATAATAGTCAATGAGCCCATCCTGTCGTATTCAAAGAGCCGCGACTTCACCTTCAGAACGCCGTCAAACCCGGGTTCGTCGACCCTCATGGTCACGTTGTCTCCAACGAGAGGAAGCAGATGTACCATCTGCGACCCGGTGGTGCGGTATGTGCCAAAACCGCCCGTGTACTCATACACATACGTCACTTTCTCGTCCATACATGTCCCGTTTGCGTGTGTAAAATTTTACGCTCCGCGATAGGCTCCTGGAGAGACTACCGCGTCCGGCCTGGTCAATTGAAGGCTGGCGGCGATCGTCTCGTCGCGAGCCGAAGAAGCATTGGGGAAAAAATCATAAACCTCATCCACCGATGACTCAGGCGAGAATCACCTTACTGAACAGCCATCCCGGTCAGCGTGGCGAACTTCACACGTCGGCTCGAAACACTGAAGCGTGAAGTGAGAGTTCCGATGCACGCGTCCGCAGCGTTGGCTGATGCTCTGTTCCCCTTATCGCGGGAAATCGAATCTGGCGGCTCAAGAAAAAATGCCTGCCGCCCGAGGGGCGACAGGCGAAATCGAGGGGCGGGGTTGCTTCACAGAGAAGCGCCCCCTCGAAAGACCGAAGCGGAGTTTAATCGGTCGAATCAGACAGCGGATGTGCGTGGCGGATTGAGTCAAAATGTTGACTGAACGGGACATGAGAAAGAGGCATACGGGTAGGCGCGGCTAACACGTTGCAGTGTGATACCGGCCGCATAGCCGTGGATGACCCACCGCTGTTCGTGACGCAGATTGTCGGCATGTCCGCCCGGGAAACGGTATTCCTGGCACGGGGAGTCCATTCCAGGGAGTCCTGCCATTTCGGCGCAGGCTGTACCGGCCAGGCTCCAGACCTGATTGGCGCCAACCGGCACGACAGGAAGGCGGGGAACGCATGCGAGGCCGCTGGCGAGCGGCCGCCCGCACGTGAACTTCACGTGTTCATTCGATTCCAGCTGATCAATTTGATTTGATGCGGCTTTACATGCGCGCAATGAACGTCCGTCTGTTCCGGCATGCATTCATCGAGCATTACTACATTTCGATGATGTGATCATGTATGTTTTCGAATTTGCAAATACTAAATATGAATATGGTTATTGAATAAATGAATTGACCGGATGCGCAGCCTTAAAGATCGCCATTGCAAAAAACCTGAAATTCCTTGCGCTGGAGCGCGCGCCCTTGTATGTCGCCTAAAGGATTGACCATATCCGCCAACATATTGGTCGATTCGGCCAGAAAAAAGTGTCGTAGACCATCCTTATGTACGATCAATCCCGATAATTAATCAGACTCAAAGCAAGTCGGAACGGACAACCAATTTCCGGGGAAAATCTGATGGGGTGGTCTTCAGTCGCTTATCGCAACAGCGCAATGGTACCTCACGTTTTGCCAGAGGCCGGTACCGCGAAACGCATCGGGATAGTTTTGTTCGGCGGCTTTGCCCTTCCCGAGGCGGCAGCGATCGCGGAGGTATTCCATTCGGCGAATGCGTTCACGGAGGGCGGGCAGTACCGCAGGACGCGATATGACGTCAGTTTATTGTCGGCAGCCGGGGGCAGGGTTGCGAGCTCTTCATCGGTATTCGTCTGGACCGAGGGCATCGGCGTTCAGCGCGAATCGGAGCGCTTTCACGCCTTGTTCATAGCGGGTGGCGGAGGCGTAATTGATGCGCTACGCGACGAACATCTGATTGCCTGGCTTCGGCGGACGTATCGCCGCGGGGAACTGGTGTTCCCGATCGGTGAAGGACGGGCGCTACTCGACGCCGCCGGGTTCGGGCAGGCGGCCGGTATCAGGCGATACGGCGAACGCGCGGGCGAAATCGTGCGAACGGGCGCCGGCAATGGCTCCTCGGGCGTTTCTGTCAGCCCGTTTCGAGCCGCCATTGCGGTGATCGAGGAAGATTTCGGCGCGGAAATCGCGCGTCAGATCGCCGATTGGGTTGCGCCATCCACGGATACCCGGTTTACGGCGATTGTGCGCAAGAATGCCTCGGTCGGCGTGAGCGAGAAAATCAAGGTGTCGGCAAAATGGCTGGAAGCGAATGGGCATCGCCATATTTCGATCGACGAGGCCGCGCAGATGGCGGGCATGAGCGAGCGTAATTTCCTCAGGCGTTTCAAGATTGAAATGGGCGTGACGCCGTCCGATTATCTGCTCTACGTGCGGCTTGATATGAGTTGTCGACTCCTTGTCGAAACCGATCTGCCCGTCGATAAGGTAGCTCGCCATTGCGGCATTGGATGTGGCGGTCGGCTGGCGAAACTCTTTCGCAAGCATCTGACGACAACGCCCACCGAGTATCGTATGAGCAAGCGGGTTTGAACGGAGAATTGCGCTTCTGTCTGCCTCGAATTTGCTAATTCACCTGGAAAAAACAGTTCATATCGTTTTATTTCAGATGCATTCGGTTATTTTTCAACCCAGGAAATTATTGGCGAAATTACCGGTAATCTGTCTTGCCGGGATCCTCTCTAATGACCATAAGCTCGTGGAAATTAACCGGCTGCGTCCGGAATTGTTCATGCCGGATGTTTTTTCTCGATCTCGCGAGATTCATTGCCCGCGTACAGGAAAATGGGTGGCCAGGAAAGTTTCTGGATCAGGTGGCGGCACTGAAAATTACCTGAAAAATCCCTGAATCCAGACTGAATTGACGGCTCATAGCCGAAGGGAAGATCGGAGTGAAGGCGAATTGAGCGAGAGAAAATACAGCGAGTAGGGCCGGTTCGGCCAAAATTCGCATCGCTTACGCCATGCGCGACTACGTGACCAACTGAGGCCTTATGCTCCCGCCTCGTCGTTTCGGCTCGCGTGAGCGGCGACTTCCACTGAATCGGCGGTCACGGCCGGACTACCGGTCTCAACGTCAAGCGTTGACCTTCGCGCACTTTGCCCTCGCCTGTTCCATCCACCGCGCCCGGCCTTGCGTGCCGATCAGTGGGGCCGGGATGATCCAACTGCGATTTGCCCATGTTAATGACACTCGGAGTCCCTCATGCTAAAAGTTACAAAGGCAGTCTTTCCGGTAGCAGGCCTTGGCACGCGATTTCTCCCTGCCACGAAGGCGAGCCCAAAGGAGATGCTGCCGATCGTGGATAAGCCGCTCATCCAATATGCGGTCGAAGAGGCTATGGCCGCCGGCATCACTGAAATGATTTTCGTGACGGGCCGCAGCAAGCGCGCGATCGAAGACCATTTCGACAAGTCGTATGAGGTCGAGGCGGAACTGGAAGCGCGCGGCAAGGACAAGCTGCTGCAATTGGTACGCAGCATCAAGCCGAGCCATGTCGACTGTTTTTACGTGCGCCAACCGGAGGCGCTCGGCCTCGGGCACGCGGTGCTATGCGCGGAGAAGCTGGTAGGCGACAGTCCGTTCGCCGTGATTCTCGCGGACGACCTGCTATACGGCAGCCCTCCTGTCATGACGCAAATGATCGAGGTGTTCGATCACTACCATAGCTCGGTGATCGGCGTTGAGGAAATTCCGGCGCAGGATACCAAATCGTACGGCATCGTCGACGGCAAGGAATGGGAGCAGTCCATCATCAAGATGTCGGGCATCGTGGAAAAGCCCGAGCCGAGCGCGGCTCCTTCAAACCTCGGTGTTGTGGGTCGATATGTGCTGAAGCCGCGCATTTTCAAACATCTGCGCACCATCAAGCCCGGTGCCGGTGGCGAACTCCAGTTGACGGATGCGATCGAGTCGCTGCTTGCCGATGAGCAGGTACTGGCCTACAAGTACCGCGGCACGCGCTTTGATTGCGGCAGCAAAATCGGCTACCTGAAGGCCACGGTGGAATTCGCGGTGCGGCATCCCGAGGTAGGCGTCGAGTTTCGTGAGTACCTTGAGGAGTATCTGTCTCTGCTGCCGATGTGAACGGGAGTGAAGGAATACGCCCATACGGCGGGAAGTCGAGTAGTTGTTCGGAATCCATAGAATAATCGCGATCACGGATATTGGCACGATTCCGCCATTTCCATCGCATGTGGCGGTCGTCCGTGACCGCCAACCTATTATCCTATTCAGCCAGCCGTCAGTTTTATGCGGATCGCTTGTGTACGATTTGCGGAAACGGCCCATATGTGCCGTAGGAGGCCACTTATCTTCGGGGGACGGCTGGATGGCAGGTTTCTTTTCCCGTGCTAGTCGCCATGCGACTCAGTCTCAGATGTTGCATGACGTTCGCGCGGTGAAACGCATCGGGATAGCCCTTTTCAACGGGTTCGCGCTACCGGAGGCAGCGACGGTAGTGGAAATCTTTCAGTCGGCTAATGCGTTCTGTACGTCCATGCGCATTGGTGGCCCGCTCTACGATATCTATTTGCTCTCGGTTGGCGGGGGAAGAATAGCGAGTTCGTCGTCGGTATTCGTCTGGACCGACAGCATCGAATCACGCGGTTACGCGGATGAATTTCACGCACTCTTCATTGCAGGCGGCGCCGGCGTTCACAACATGCTGAGCGAGGAGCGTCTCATTGCATGGCTGCGCTGGCTCGATTTACGAAGCGAAAAAATTTTTCCTATCGCCGAGGGACAGTTGCTTATGGATGCCGCCGAATTCGCGGACAAGTCCCACAAATTGCGTCGTAATGAAGGCGATCATACGGTCGCCCAGGGCGGCTTGAAAGTCTCGGGTTCAAAACGATCCAATACTCCGCTGCGCGCGGCACTGGCGATAATCGAAGAGGATCTCGGAGCAGAAGTCGCGCGCGAGATTACGGGACTGGTCAGGCTGCGCTTCGAGGCGCAGTTTACCGGAGCGCCAGGCCGGAATGTGCTTGGCGTGGTGAGCGAGAAGATTCAGTCTTCGGTGCAGTGGCTGGAGATGAATTGCGGCAGGGCGATCACGATTGAAGAAGCGGCGCAGTTCGTGGCGATGAGCGAGCGTAATTTCCTGCGTCGCTTCAAGACGGAAATGGGCGTGACGCCGTCAGATTATCTTCTGTACGTTCGCATCGATAAATGCTGCCATCTTCTGTCTGAAACGGATCTGCCTGTCGACAAGATCGCGCGGCGTTGCGGCATGGGCAGCGGCGGCCAGCTCTCGAAAGTATTTCGCCGGTATCTTGGCGTCACGCCGACCGAGTATCGCGCGAGCAAGCGCGCTTCCAGGCCGGCTTGAGAAGATCATGCCGCGGCTCGGGAGAACTGCGGTTGGAGGACGTTCAACCGGTCGACGGGGAAGAGCCTCGCTGAGCGAATGGCGGCTTCCTGTCAGTACACTTCGGCCATGCTGAAACGGGTGCCCAACGAATCGCGCTCCGATATGATCGGCGCCGTGTTCAGATCCCACTCAATGGCGATATCCGGGTCGTCCCATTGCAGGGTGCGTTCGTGCTCCGCCAAACCGCGCTCGGTGGTTTTGCACAAAACTTCCGCCACGTCCGACAGCACCAGAAAGCCGTGTGCGAAACCGGGCGGAACCCATAGCTGACGACAGTTGGCAGCCGAAAGCCGCGTGCTGATATAGCGGCCGAACGTGGGCGACCAGCGGCGCAGGTCGACCGCAACGTTCACTACTTCTCCGTTGACGACACGCACGAGCTTTCCCTGCGGTCGCTGAATCTGATAGTGCAGTCCACACAATACGTTGTACGGATAAACCGCATGGCGCTCCTGCACAAAGCGGTAGCCACGCGCTACATGCTCTTCGAAGTCCTCCTGATCGAAGCTGTCGAATGAAACGCCGTGCGTGTCGGAAACAATGCGTGGCTCGATCAGTTTGACGTCGCGAATTGCCGTGTGCTTGACCTGGATTGCCATTGTGACGAATAGGATGAGGGATTGCGGACACCCTGCATGGCGTGTTGCGGGAGGCAGGCCATTAATACTACAAGTGGCCGTTTATCCCTGAGCGCCAAAAGATTGGTGCGATACGCCATTTCGAGGGTCGGCGGAATCCTTCAATGTTTTGGCGGACCCGATCAGATTGTCCATAGGACTATCCGTCGCGTGATTGCAGATCCAGCGTGGCGTTGGACATGTACCGGTTGGCGGCGCATTGCGCCGGCTTCACGTGCTGCATGACGGGGGCGCCATGCTCATTTCCAGAAACACGCGAGTACATGACCGCGTCGAATCAAGTCACCAATAATGAACCGGCTCCTCGAATTTGATCTTCAGGCGCGTACGGAACTGCTCGCCTATCTGGTTGCGTCGCAACTGGTCGTACGCCAGAAGACCGGCCAATGGCTGAGGCCTGAGCAACTGGTCGAATCCACCTGGCTCTGGCTGCGCCTGAATCGCCGTCGCGCCGACTGGCTGCAGCGCGTCACGCTGGCGTGCCGTGCGCAACGGTTGGCTGAACAAATCGAGCGAACCTCGCGGGAAACATGCGACGCACGCAGTCTGGCGCGCATGTTCTTTGGCGGTGTGAGGTTGGACTTGCGCTCTCCGGCGGTGATCGAAATCTTCGTCACCTGTGTGGCCAATCTGCCGGGAGAGATCGTCTTTCATCGGCAGGACGACTGACACGAACGCGAATCCGCGCAAACGGAGTAACTCGTTGCGCGCCACAGCTGTGACCCCGCTCATCCTGTTGACTCGACATGTCCTGGTCAAATTACGCCGACACCGATGCTTGCACCGACCTTTTAACCTATCTCGTGGTGTCGCAATTGCTGAGGCATTCTCTAACCGGAAAATGGCTGACGGCCGGACATGCCGTCGAATTCACGCATCTCTGGATGTATGTGAATGGCCCGCTCGATCTGCTGGCTCGCGTATCGTTGGCGAGCCGCGCGCAAGCGCTCTCGGCGCAAATGCTGCGGGTGTCGAAACAGCTATTCGACGCAAAAAGCCTGGCGAGCGCATTCGTCGATTCAGGGCGTCTCGACTATCGGTCTCCGGCGGTGGCCGAAGTGCACCGGGTCTGCATGGCGCTCGTCGTCTCAGGGCTCAGATTCCCCGAGAGCGGAATCTGGTGCGACGCGGATTAGAGCGGGTGGTGACTGGAGGCGCGTGGAACCTGTCCAGACTATGAATGAATTAGACGGATGCGGCCAAACGTTTGTCATGAAACGGGAAGTACTAGCCGGTACTCTTAAAGAACTTCAATCGCTGCTCCTAAGTTGGTGAAATATATGGTAATTCTTCTTTCCGTCCTTGCGAATCTCTGCTTCGGATGGGCGATCTTCTATGCGGTTTTCAGCGTGCTCTCCGCGTTGAAGGTTGGGCGGCGACACTACCAGCCATTGATATTTCTCGAGTTCCAGCCGCATCGCGCGCGTGGGAACTGGGAAGCATCGCGGGCCAGGCTGATGTCACGCTTGCGGTTATGGGCAATTCTCAGCGTGTTGATTGGCTTTGCGTCGCTTACCGCACATCTATTGCTCTCGTAAAGGCTGCCGGCTCTGTGTTTGTTCCAGGAGTCAGTGCGTTGAAAGAGGTCGCTGGGCGCGGTTTCCGGCGACCTTCCGTGGTCCGCAATCGCCAATCGGATTGGCGCCGGCCGGCCAGATTGGTGGCGCAGCCTGCCAGGGAATTTTGCCAAAACGCGCCGCACCCCGAGGACGTTTGGCGATCCATTGGATGGCGCAAAGTGAATTTCCAAAAGGGCCGAGTCGAAGCATTGCGACTCGCAAAAGAGCTGGCGCTTCATACTTACAGAACGCAATTACTCCGGCGTTTTTCCGTTCCTGCTGCGATTACCCGGCCGCCTCTATCCACTCCAGATAAGGCCTATTCCAGGGCGTAATTGGCGAGTGGGCTAAAACGCCAACATGTTGGCGTTTTCCGTCAGTCACATAAAGTGAGAAGACGGTCTATGTATGATGCACTGCAACTGAGGCCGACGTACTTATTGCAGGTAAGCGGCTTGTGTGAGGTCCGAATACGAATGGAAAAGCACGATTTTTGTTGGCAACACGAGTACCGGTATTGGATCGGAATACGTTTATAGTCAAAAGGTCTGCGTAGCTTCAAAAGCTGGTGTGGCCTTCAATTTGAATTCGCTCGTGCAATAGAAGAGCGAACGTCGGAAGTGGCTGGAGACGCCACGAATACCACATCGGTTCAGTCCATCACAGAGGGCTTTGTGGCGATGGACAAGTCCCTTTGGGAACCACGAGCTATTTCGTTGCTGGATCACGGTGACCAGCAAGGAAAGGGTTGCGGCATTGTTTTTTGATTCGGTTGTGCAACTGCTCGGGTAACCGGGTCATCTGAATGAACTCGAATCAGCGGTTGCGTGACATGAAATAAATAGCGCGAGGCAAGGAAATGCTTTGCGAAGGCTGTTCAAGCTGGAACTACGAATAGGACTGCATATGGTGACCACCTCAACGGATGAAACTGTCGCGCACGCCGGCGACAACAAGGCGGTTTCGACGGAACAGGGGGTCCCTGCGGCTGTCCGGCTCGTTCCGGTGGTACTGGCGGGCGGGGCCGGTTCACGGCTGTGGCCCATGTCGCGAGAACAGTATCCGAAGCAGCTGATTGACGTACTCGGTTCGGAATCGCTGCTGCAAGCCACCGTGCAGCGGATGAAGGGCTTCAACGCGCAGGGGCGATTGGTGAGTACGCCGATTGTCGTCTGTGGAAACGAGCACCGTTTCGTGACGTCGGAGCAGTTGCGTGAACGGGGCGTCGAGGCGCGCATCGTGGTGGAACCGGCCCGCCGCGACACGGCACCTGCACTGACGTTGGCGGCCACCACGGCGTGCGCGGACGGGGAGGACGCGATTGTGCTGGTCATGCCGGCAGACCACGCGATCGTCGACGTCGCCGCTTTCCAGGCAGCAATCGCTCTGGCCGCGCAGCACGCCGAGCGGGGAGCTATCGTGGCACTTGGCGTGCCGCCCACGCGTGCCGATACGGGCTTCGGCTATATCAAGCTTGGCGATGAAATTAGCGGTGAAGCGCATCGCATCGAGCGCTTCGTCGAAAAGCCGGCTGCAGAAATTGCTGCTCAATACGTGGCGTCGGGCGAGTACTGGTGGAACAGCGGCATTTTCGTTCTACGCGCGAGTGTGTGGCTCGCGACGCTCAAGCGCCTTCAGCCGGCAATGTACGACGCCTGTCTGCAAGCGCAGGCGCAGGGTTACAGCGACGCTTCATTTTTCCGGCCGGGCGCGGATGCCTTCAGTTCGTCCCCGGCCGACTCGATCGACTATGCGGTGATGGAACACCTCGGTTCGCAACAAGGCATCGCGGAGGGCGTCGTGGTGCCGCTCAGCGCGGGCTGGTCCGACCTCGGTTCGTGGGACGCGGTCTGGGATGCGCTCGAAAAAGACGCCGACGGTAACGCTTGCCGCGGACGGGTCGTCTTCGAGGGCGCCACTTCGAGCTTCGCGCATTCGGAGAAGCGTCTGATCGCCTGCGTTGGCGTGACCAATGTGGTGGTGGTCGAAACGGACGACGCCGTGCTGGTAGCCGACCGTTCCCGTGTTCAGGAAGTGAAGATCGTAGTGAGCCGGATGCGGGCGTTGCAGGCGCCTGAAGCGGAGGTTCATCGCAAGGTGCGGCGCCCGTGGGGCTACTACGATTCGGTCGATCACGGTGAGCGTTTCCAGGTCAAGCGGATCGTGGTGAACCCCGGCGGTCGCCTTTCACTGCAGCGGCATCACCACCGCGCCGAGCATTGGATCGTAGTGAGCGGCACTGCCCTGGTTACGCGTGGCGATGAGGAATTTCTGCTGAGCGAGAACCAGTCGACGTTCATTCCATTGGGCGTGACGCATCGCCTCGAGAACCCTGGAAAGCTGCCGCTCGAATTGATCGAAGTGCAGTCCGGGTCATATCTCGGTGAAGACGACATTGTTCGGTTTGATGACACATACGGTCGGGCGTGACGCTTCGGCGGAGCACGCAGTCCATCTTCTGGCGGGGAAATCGGAACATGCTCGGAATACAGGGGTTATTGGCGCGACTCGTCGACGTGATTCTCATCGTGGCCGGCGCACTTCTGGCGTCGCACATCCGCTTTGAGGATCTCACCCAGACTCGGGTGGATGGCGCGTTCATTACGTTTTCAGTCGCACTTGCTCTGGTGTCGTTCCCGGTGTTCGGCCTCTATGAATCGTGGCGCGGCCGCTCGCTGTTGCGACTGAGCGGACAGGTTTCGCTGGCCTGGCTGCTGGTTCAGGCGGGCGGACTCGTGCTGATGTTCTCCGTACACCGCACGGATATGATCTCGCGGCTCTGGTTTATCTATTGGACCGCGACGAGCGCAGCCGGCTTGATCGGCTCGCGTCTGGTGCTGCATTCGGTGCTGCGTAGCGTGCGCCACGCCGGTATGAATTTGCGCAACGTCGCCGTGGTGGGCGGCGGGGTTCATTGCAGGGAAGTCGTGAGCAAGGTGCAGGCGTCTCCGGCGAGCGGATTTCGCATGTCCGCTCTATTCGAGGTTGGCGCGGGCGAAGTTTTCGCACCCAAAGGCATTCCTGTATTCGAGAACTTCGGCAAGTTCTCCGAATACGTTAGAAATAGCGCGATTAGAGAAATCTGGCTGGCATTGCCGTTGTCGGAAGCGCCAACCATGCTCCGTTTCGTGAATGAATTCCGCGAGGACCTCGTGAACATTCGCTTCATTCCGGATGTGCGCAGCATGGCGTTGTTCGATGCGGGTGTGGTGGATCTGATCGGTGCGCCGGCAATCAGTCTGGTGGCATCGCCGTTGCCCGCACGGGCAATGGTGCAGAAAGAGATCTTCGATCGTCTGTTCGCGGCGCTGGCGCTGCTCGCGTTGACACCATTGCTGCTGATCATCGCGATCGCGGTGAAGTGTTCGTCGCGCGGTCCGGTCTTCTTTACGCAATTTCGGAAGGGTGCCGACGGTCAGGTGTTCCGTATCTATAAGTTCCGGTCCATGCGCGCTCATGCCGAGAAAGCAGGCGTCGTCACTCAGGCCACCAAAGGCGACCCGCGCATCACGCGAGTAGGTGCGCTTCTACGCCGCACGAGTCTCGATGAACTGCCGCAGTTCTTTAATGTACTGCGCGGCGAAATGTCGGTGGTCGGGCCACGGCCGCATGCGATCGAGCATGACGAGATGTATCAGAAGGTTGTGGACGGCTACATCCATCGCTATCGGATAAAACCCGGTATTACCGGTTGGGCGCAGGTAAACGGATTCAGGGGAGAGACCGATCGACTCGAGAAAATGCAGAAGCGGGTCGAGCATGATCTCTACTACCTGCAGAACTGGTCGTTCGGTCTGGACATGCGAATCGTGATTGCGACGATGGTCAAAGGGTTGGCGAGCAGCAACGCCTATTGACAAGGCAGCAACCCCAGCGACTTGCACATAAGTCCGCGCATGAACTTCAGTCGACGCACGTAAACATTGGCCGCGGGGTGTACGCGGGAACCCTCGCAGGGTTCCCGTACCGATAGCGCGGAAATCAACTGGTCTACCGAACCGCGGACCGCAAAAGGGCAACGCAATTTTTCATACACGATTCACAGGGAGATCGTGCGATTTTGTTGCAGTCGACGCTGCCGCCGAATTCGAAATCAATGAAAAAGCATTTGAAGGATTATCTGATGGCATTATTGTGGAAGTGGGCCGGTGGTTGTAAAGGAACTGATTGCCGTCGCGGATTTCAATTGCTGTCCGGACTGGCTGCAAGCGTCATTCTGTCGGCCTGCTCGGTCGCTCCTGGAATGCGGATGACGGCACCTCCGACGCTACCGCTGACTAGTGGCGACGCACAGACTCCGCCGGTCGATCTTCAGGTGCCGATAGTCGACATCAATACCGCATTGATCAGGAAGATGCGCGATGAAGTCGGGCAGCCGACCGCGGTCGAGAGCAACAAGCTTTTTGCCTACACCTCCGGATATACGCTCGGCGTGGGCGACGTACTGCAGATTACGGTTTGGGATCATCCTGAACTTGCCGTCGCGCAAGGCATGCAGCAGACCCAGACAAACGTACAGCGCAGTACGGATCCGGCAGCCGGTTTCGTTATCGAAAAAGACGGTACGGTTCGTTTTCCATACGCCGGGAAGATTGCTGTCCGCGGCCTTCAGGTTGGTGAAGCCCAGGAGCGGATTGCCGCCGCGTTGAGGCGCGTCTTCGAGAATCCACAGGTCACGGTCAGGGTTGCGTCCTACCGTGCGAAAGAGGTCTACGTGGACGGCCAGGTCAGGAGTCCGGGCGCCATATCCATAACCGACATCCCGATGACGCTCTACGAAGCGATCACGCGGGCAGGCGGCCTCGCTGACAGCGCCGACCAGAGCCGCATGATACTGGTGCGCGACGGTGTCTCCTATCAGATAGATCTCGCGAAGATGCTTGCTCGCGGAGAGAACCCTTCGAAAATCCTGATGCAGAACGGCGATCTGCTGCGAGTCGTCTCGCGTGACGAAAGCGGCGTCTACGTCATGGGCGAAGTCAATAAACCAGCTACCGCTTATCCGTTGAGAAATGGCGCGCTGACGCTCAGTGAAGCACTGGCTCAGGCGGGAAGTATCAACTCGAATTCCGCCGACGCCGCGCAACTCTACGTAATACGCAGTTCGGGAGGCGCAAATCCCGAAGTCTTCCATCTGGACGCCCGCTCGCCCGTATCAATGATTCTGGCGAACGAGTTCCAGTTGCAACCGAAGGACGTGGTGTATGTGGACGGCAGCGGGCTTGTCCGGTTCAGCCGTGTTCTTAGCCTGCTCCTGCCGGCGATCAACGCGGGTCTAACCACGGCAATCGTGACGAAATGAGCGTCAATTCCATTCTGATCGTTTGCGAGGGGAATATCTGTCGAAGCCCGATGGCCGAGGCGCTGGCCAATGATCTGTTTCCACGGATTCGCGTCAGCTCCGCCGGATTGAACGCGCTGATCGGCAGAAAGGCCGATCCGTTTGCCATGTCGGCCATGATGGAGCGAGGGCTCTGTCTGGAGAAGCACGTGGCACGCCAGCTCAGCTGGTCGATGGTGAAGGCCGCGGACATGATCCTCGTCATGTCCGCCGAGCAGAAGAAGAGGGTTGAAGACACTTACCGGTTCGCAACAGGCCGAACTTATCGAGTGGGCCATTTTCAGCAATTCGACGTGGCTGACCCGTACCAGAAAGGCAAAGCTGAGTTTGAAAAAGCGTTTGTGTCGATCGAAGCGGGCTTGAAGCGTTGGTCATACGCGCTGGAAGAACTGAACGTATAAATATAGGTAACAAATGGCTGCTAATCTACCCGCGTCGCCTGACGCCACCCGTGCCAATGACGACGTTTCGTTTGCCGATTACCTTTCGCTGATATATGAGGGGCGGTGGCTCATTGCGGGAATCATGGCGTTTGTGATCGCGCTCAGTGTCATCTATGCGTTCGGCGCTCGTCCCATCTACGACGCTAACATCCTGATTCAGGTCGAAGATTCCGACCTCTCCGAAAAGAATCTGCTGGGAGATCTGGCACCGCTCCTGGACGCAAAATCCGCGACTACCGCTGAGATCGAACTTTTGCGATCACGACTTGTGGTCGGATCCGCGGTTTCGAGTCTGAAGCTCTTTATCGAGGCGACGCCCCGGCATTTTCCGATCATTGGCGGATGGGTGACCAATCGCTACGAGAGCAGGATGTCGGCGGCCGAACCGGCCGGGATCGCGCCTCCATTTCTTGGTCTGAGCCGCTTTGCCTGGGGCGGCGAGAGCATTCAGGTCGATCAATTCGACGTTCCAAAGACATACTGGAAGAAAAAGTTCACGCTGGTGGCTACGGGTCGCGACTCTTATGTATTGAAGAGTTCGGGCGACGTCGTGCTCGAAGGAAAGTTGAATCGTGTCGCCAGAGGCCGGGTCGACGACGGCGAAGTCACGCTGCTCGTGAGCCGGTTGGCTGCCCGCCCGGGAACCGAGTTCATTCTCAGGCGCAGTTCCGAACTTCAGGCGGTGGAAGATCTTCAGGAAGATCTCAAGATCGAAGAGAAGGGCAAGCAGTCCGGTATCCTCAGCGTCACCCTGAATGGACCGAATCCGAAGAAGACGAAAAGTATTCTGGATGCGGTGGCTAACGAGTATGTGACGCAAAACGTCGCGTTGAAATCGGCGGAAGCACAACAAACCATCGAGTTTCTCGACCGCCAGCTCCCTCAGTTGAAGAGCCAGCTTGACGATGCCGAGGTCAAGTACAACCGTTTCAGAAACGAGAAAGGCACGGTCAATCTGAGTGAGGAAGCGAAACTCATATTGCAGCAATCCGTGGATTCGAACACGGCGCTTCTCGAGTTGCAGCAAAGACGGCTGGAGTTGAGGCAGCGTTTCACTGAGGAGCACCCGAGTGTCGTTGCGCTCGACAAGCAGATTGTGGCTGCAAAAAGTCAAACCGAGTCGCTCGGTAGCAGAATCTCCGGTTTGCCCAACCTGGAGCAGGGCGCTTTGCGTCTGATGCGTGACGTTGCAGTCGATACGGATCTCTACACGGGCCTTCTGAATAGTGCACAGCAGCTTCGCGTCCTGAAGGCAGGCAAAGTCGGCAACGTGCGTGTGGTCGATTTTGCACAGGATTCGGAGGAACCGATCAAGCCGAAGAAGGCTTTGGTGATCGCAATGGGTGTTGTGCTGGGCGCCATTTTCGGCGTGACGACCGCGTTCGTGCGGAAGGCGTTCTTCGGCGGCGTCGAGAGTGGTGACGCGATTGAGCGTGCTACGGGTCTGCCCATCTTCGCCACCATTCCGCACAGCGACGAGCAACGCGCGCTGGACGATGCCGTGCGTCAGCGCTTAAAGGGCTCTCATATTCTTGCTCACCAGAGTCCCGCGGATACGACCGTTGAGAGTTTGCGCAGCCTGAGAACGGCAATTCAGTTCGCCATGCTCGAGGCCGGGAACAACATCGCTATGGTCACGAGTCCGAGCCCTAGCGTGGGTAAATCGTTCATTGTCGCCAACCTCGCAACGATACTTGCCTCCTCCGGAAAGAAGGTGTTGCTAATAGATTGCGACCTGCGTCGTGGACACGTGCATGACTGCTTTGGCTTGGCACGCGAACCGGGCGTCAGTGATTTCATATTGGGCGAGATCAGTCTCGACAAGGTTGTTCAGCGCGACGTTCTTCCGGGGCTCGATTTCATTTCGACCGGCACTGTGCCACCGAATCCGTCCGAGTTGCTGACCAACGCGAGATTCGCGGAAATGCTGCAGAAGCTGCAAGCTTCATACGACATAGTGATCGTGGACAGTCCGCCGGTCCTCGCCGTGACGGACGCCGCGATTATCGGCAAGCATGCCGGGACGACACTTCTGGCGTTGCGTTATGCGCAGCACCCGCTGCATGAAATCGTCGAGTCCGTTCGGCGACTGCAGCACGGCGGAGTTGCACTGAAGGGCGCATTGCTCAACGATCTGCCTCGCACTGCGCTCGGCTACGGTCGCAGATATGGGCGGTACTACGCGTATGAATACGGGCAGCTAACGAAATGAAGAAAATCCTGTCAATCAGCACGCGTCATCGCGACGGACAAAGTCCTGCGCCGGGCACGTTGACCGACGCTCATCACGTTGCAGTCGTCCTCGTGAATTATAAAAACGCCAGGGATACGTTGCGCTGCATCGAATCGCTTCGACAACTGGACTACGGCTCTTATTCCATTGTCGTTGTAGACAATTGCTCCGGAGACGGCTCTTATGAACGGTTCATGGAGCTTGGGCCGTCGGTCAAGGTCATAGGCTCGGATTCCAACGACGGCTTCGCCGCTGCGTGCAATATGGCGATGAATGCGTTGCGGGATTCCGCGGTCAAGTACTTCTGGCTGCTGAACAACGACACCATCGTTCGCAAAGACACGCTGTCGGAACTCGTCGCAGTCGCTGAACAGAGCGCTGCCATAGGCGCCGTCGGATCACGGATTGTCGATCTGCACAACGTCGATAAGACGATCTGCGCCGGCGGCGGAGTAATCAGCCGTATTACCGGTCGATCCATGCACGTTGAGAATTTCACGGCCGACACCAAGCTGGACTACCTGTGTGGGGCGAGTTGTCTGATTCGCCGCGATGCGTACTTGGACATCGGGCCACTCTCGGAAAAATACTTTCTCTACTGGGAAGACGCTGATTACAGTTTCCGGCTGGCGAAAAAGAACTGGTCGATTTCGTTTGCCGACAAGTCGATCGTCATGCATGCGGAGTCGAACACGGTCGGCAAAGGAAGTCCTCGATTCGACTACTTCTTTTCTCGCGGCTCGGTCATTTTTCTCAGAAGCCATTTCAAATATCACTGGGCCGTTCCGCTACTTGTTTCCTTGTCGGGCAGGCTCGCTCGCCGTGTGATAAAGGGCAATTACGCGGGAGCCGTGGCAATTGCGACCGGAGTGGCACATGGCCTGTCAGGTCAACTTCGGCGTCCCGGCTGACGAATCGCTATGGCAATCCTTGAAATCTGTAAGGCACCGGGGAGGGCGCTTCCGCCAAGTTTGCTGTTGGCCTCGATCGCACTTTTTGCCGCGCTCGGCACCCGGATTTATGCCGTTTTCGGAATCATCCGTTCGATGACGACCGCGTGTTCCATGCTGTTCTTTTTCCGCTATTTAAAGGCTGTCAGCGGGGCGCACGGGCTGATCGCCAGTTATAACGCAGAGACCTGTCTCGCGGCGATTCAGCACCAGGCCGGTTCCGTCAGCTCGATGAGAGTGCGGATATGACGCGACACTTCAACTCACTTTTTCGCCAGGCGCTGGGATCGAACGTCGCGATTTTGGGGCTGAATTTCGGCAACGTGGCGCTTACGTCGCTGTTCGCCGGTTTGAACACGCGCGGTGCGGTTACGGCGATCATGGCCTATCCGCCATTGTTAGCGTCGATATGCTGCTTCGGCCTTCATCTGGGTTTCGTGTATCTGACGCAACGATTCCCTGAGCGCGCGGAAAGTCTATTTAAATGTTTGATCGTCTGCGCCGTTTTTTCCATCGGTGCGGGCACGCTCGTCAGCCTGACAATTGCGCCGTATATCGCCGGCAAAATTTCAGCTGATAGAACGCTGGTGACGATCTGGACAATCGTTCTGACCGATACGACGATTGTCTATGCGCTGTTTTCCGGAGCATGCCAAACCGAAAAGCTGTTCCATGTATTCAGTGTCTCGCGGTTGATGTCGCCCGCCGTGACCGCAGTGGGGATTCTGGTTTTCGGTCTTTTCTCGGTGGTCGAAACGCAGGCTTATCTGGCTGCTTACGCCGCCGGATCGCTGGTAAGCAGTGCGTTCACGATCGTCGTGTGCATCAGGGAATACAAAAATAAAGGGGTGCTGGCCCGCAAGGATGTTCGCGAACTGGGCCGCCTCGCGTCGCTGTACTGGATCGGCGATGTAATGAACATCCTGGTCTGGCAGGTGGACAAGATCGCGTTAATCGCACTGTCCATGCCGATGCGGGAGGTAGGCATCTATACGATCGTCGCGGCAGTTGCGCGGGGCGTAGGCCAGATTCCAATTTCGTTGAGTCAGGTGCTTCTGGCAAAGGCAATCGGAAAATCAAGAAGCGCGGTTGTGGAACAAACCGCGGTTAATTTCCGATATATCACGGTTTTGTCCGTGCTGATGGCGGGTTGCCTCGCGCCGGTAATGCTGTCGTCGTTCTTTATTACGAACGTGGAGATTTCCCGATTCGTCAAGGTGCTGTGCATTCTCTCCATCGACTCCTGCGTGGCCGGAGGAAGCCTGATTGTTTCCCAGGCGTTCAGCGCGGTGGGCGAGCCGCATAAGGGGGCGATCCGCCAACTGGTGGGCGGCTTGTCCGCGATTGTATTTGCGTATTTTCTCGGTTTGCAACTCGGAGTCGTGGGCGTTGCGACCGGGATTCTGATGTCCTCCGTTCTAAAACTCACCGTGGCGTGGGTGATGTTCAAGAGTGCTTTTGAGACGCGATCTGAAAATTGGATGCCTTCACGAACCGACTGGGGTGGGGCATTGGGTTTTTTCAAACGGGGTGGCTAAATGAATTCATTAAAATACAAACTGACGTCGTTGCTGGAAATCATTCCGCAGGGCGAGCACATAATATTTGCCGACTATCCCGTTTACTTCAATATCGGGGATTTGCTGATATTCCAGGGAAGCGAGAATTTCTTCCGCGACAATAATATCGTGATCGATGACCGGTTTAGTCTGAAGGAAAGGTCGCAGCTTTCCAGAAGCGCGGTTGGCGACAGAACGATCGTATTGCAAGGCGGGGGGAATTTCGGTGACCTTTATCCGTGGCATCAGTCGTTCCGCGAGCACATCGTCAGGCAGTTTCCCGACAACAAGATTGTTTTGCTGCCACAGACGATCCATTTTTCTGACAAGGCCAAGGCCAGGGAATCGGCGGCAATTTTCAGAAGCCATAAAAATCTGCACATCTGCGTCAGGGACGAAAAAAGCTACCAATTTGCCGTGAATTTTCTGAGCGACAAAGTCCGCCTGCTGCCGGATATGGCGCATTGGCTTTACGGATCATCGGCGTTCAAACCGGCAACGCGCGATGCGGCAAAAGGCACGCTCTGGCTGATTCGTGGCGACAAGGAGCAGCCGCAGGCTTCACATGTTGCGGAATCGCCGGTGCAGGACCGGGATTTTCAAGGCGATTGGAACGATTTGCAAAAGTTTTCGGCGCCGTTTCTCGAGCAATGGTCGAGCAAATTTCATCGGGTTGCGGGGATGGCTCCGGTGAGGGTCGTTCGCCCGTGGAAAATGTACCTGCCAATGGTGCGTTCGATCATCGAGGCGAATGTGAATTTTTTCTCGAAATATGAGCGCGTCGTGACGTCGCGATTGCATGGGCATATTCTCGGCGCCTTGCTGGATAAGGAAATCGTTTTGATTGATAACTCGTACGGCAAGAATTCGGGTTATTACGAATGCTGGACGAAGGCGCTGCCCAATGTGGTTCTCTCTGCGAACGGAGCGTGAGCCGTGCGCAAAGCGTTCGTATTGCTCTGGGCCGAGATTTCCGTTGAGAACTGGAAGAAATCCTTCGAAGAAGGTATTCGGCCGGACAGGTCTCCTTATGGATATCATTATCTGGAGGAGTCTGGATTCGACGTGCTTTATTCGAAATCAGTTAACGAAAATTACCTTTCCAGAATTATCAGGAAAAGTATTTCCAGAATCTTTCGTGCTGATCTCGTGCATGCACTGAGAAATATCAGAGACATGGCGAAGTCGGACTACATCTTTACGCACACGGATAGAGAAACGTTCTCCGTCCTGCTGTTGAGAACGGTTTTTCCGTGGCTGATAAAAGCAAAGACCGTATGCCAGATCATCTGGACCCCGGACCTGCTGAAACAGCAGAGTAAGTTCGGCGCAAGGCTGCTCGGTGCCGTTTTGAGTAAGTCAGATCTGGTAATAACGTTGTCCAGCCAGAACCAGGACTGGCTGAATCAGCTCGACAGCCGGATCAACGCGAAGTCGGTGAAATTCGGTATTTGTCACGACAGCTTTTCGGCTGACGAACTCCCGGCTATACGGGACGATTCGGCGCTGAGAATTCTCGCAATCGGTAACGACGAACATCGCGACTGGAAGACGTTTTGTGCGGCCCTGTCCGGGATGAGCGAAGTCCGCGTCCGCGTGCTTAGCCGCACCTTCAGGAAATCGGTCGCGTCATATCCGGACAATTGGGAAATAGAGTCCGCGAATTCGCTAGGTGAAGTGAAAGACGCGTATGCATGGGCGGACCTCGTCGTGGTGCCGCTCAAAAGCAATATGCATGCGTCCGGCATTACATGCGTACTGGAAGCGGCGTTCCTCGGCGTGCCTGTTATCGCGGCAAATACCGGAGGGCTGACTGACTATTTCGACGAAGGCGAAGTGATGTACTACGAGACCGGGAGTGCCGAATCGCTCGGTTCGCAAGTCAGAAGACTCGCCAAGGATGTCTCGGCGCGACGGAGTTATCAGCGCGCAGCGTTCGATCGTGCGCGTAATGAAACGCTGACCTCAAAAAACTACATTGACCAGCAAGTGAGTTTGATTCTGGCTCGAGATGCAATCGGGGGGACCTGATGAAAATAGTGCACGTGTGCGAGACCCTGAAGGGCGGTATCGAATCGTATCTGGCGGAGATTATTCCGTATCAGGTGGGTCTGTATGGAGCGGAAAATATCCACATCATCGTCCCGCGCGACGGAGATGAAGGGCGAAGCGAGTTTCACGAGGCCGTTGTTTGGGAATTCAGGCGGCAAGGGCGCTCTTTGTCTACGATGCTGAATCTCTGTCTCGCGATTCTCAAGATCGTCAGGACACAGGCGCCGGATGTGATTCATCTGCACAGTTCTTTTGCCGGTGCCATTGGTCGCGTTGTATTGATGGCATTACGCAAGGAGACGAAGGTTATTTATTGTCCGCACGGTTGGTCGTATCTGCGCCAGGGGGCCGAACATACGAACTGGCTGTGGAAGAAGATCGAAACGATGCTCGCGTTGGCGTGCAACAGGATCGTTTGCATTTCTGAACATGAGTACAACGCCGCACTCGATGCCGGCTTGCCGAAACAGAAGCTCGAACTGATCGTAAGCGGTATCTCCGACCTCGTCCCGGACGCACCGCGGAATCAGGCTGTCTCATCCGAAAAGCGTGCGATACGCCTGTTATTCGTCGGCCGGCTGGATTATCAGAAGGGTGTCGATCTTCTATTCAACGCGCTTCGATTGGCTGCGCGAAAAGACATCGAATTGACGGTGGTCGGGGAGGCGGTCGTCAATTCCGGCTGGTGGGCTCAGGTACGTGGATCGTGTCCTGAGAATGTGCAAATCATCGGCTGGCAGGAACGAGATGCATTGCAGATTTTTTATGATCTCGCGGACGCTCTCGTGGTGCCTTCACGCTGGGAAGGTTTTGGCCTCGTTGCCGTTGAAGCACTCAGAGCGGGCACGCCGGTGATATGCAATGTGGCGGGAGCGTTGCCGGATATCGTGGAACACGGGATTAGCGGATATCACCTCAATTTTGAAAATGAAGAGAAGGCGGTAGCCTTTTTCTCGGACCTGAAGCTTGAAAACCTGACCCTCCTGAGGCGTGCAGCGCGCGAGCGCTATACCAGCGTTTTTAAATCGCAAGCGATGAACGAAAAAATGCTGCAAATGTATCAGGCGGTAATGCCACACGCAGAGACGGTGGGCGCCGCCGGGTTCATGGAGTAGTTGGCCGGATTTATCGAGGATTATATGATTCATGTCGACTACGTGGTTGGTCACGACCCTGCTATTGATCGTGACGGTATCGGGGACTATGCGGAGCAAGTGGCGGCCGCTCTGGGCCGGCGAGCGACGCCCGGTGCCAGGATTGGCTTTGTTCACTCAAGGTTCAAGCCGGGAAATATTTTTAAATGGTTTGGATTTTTTCGATTCTTTAGCCGATCGAATATCGTCCATATTCAATATCCGGTTGAGGGATGGGGAACCTCTGTCATGCCTGGCGTCGTGCCGGTCATTGGCCGGATCTTTTTTCGAGCGAGCCGCCTCGCGATCACGTTGCACGAATGGAGAAGCATGCATGTGTTGCGCCGTGCCAGCGTTTACCTGACCATTCTTCTGGCAGACGTCCTGATCTTTGCCTCCGAACGGGAGCGGAAAGCATTTTTGAGCTCACGAGTCGCAAAGTATACGAGGCGCAGTCAAAAACAGGTTGTGATTCCGATCGCCGTGAACGTCGATATTCCGGAACTTGAAACAGCCGATGTTCTGGCGGCGCGTGAAAATGTGCTATCGCGCCTGCACGTCGAAAAAAGCCGGCATGACGATAGTGGGTACACCCGGCAGATCGTGCTAGGCTTTTTCGGCTTCGTCTATGAATGGAAGCAGCCGGAAAAAATGCTGCATATCGTCAAGGAACTGCTGAACAAAGGGTGTGCGGCGAAGCTGGTTATGTGCGGTGATTTTCCGGACGGGCACGACGAAAAACGCGAAGATTTTCGCAAGAAAATTGCGGAGTATGGCCTTGAAGGCAATATCGAACTATGCGGCTATATCGAGCGGGCGGATGAACTGGCGTTAAAGCTCTCTGCGTGTGACGTAGTGCTTCAACTATTCTCTGACGGGCTTTCGGCAAGACGGGGAAGTTTCTGGTACTCGGCCGAACTGGGAACGCGGGTTCTTTCCACGTTTCCAGCCGCGGCGGACGAATTCGAGCAGTGTGGAACAGGTTATGAGCCTTCGAATGACGAGCGTGTGCTGATGGTTCCCGCTGACGATAATCCTGCCAATATTGCGGCAAAGATTCTGGACTGGACGGGATCGTGGAGTCCGCCGGAGAGAAGGCATATTGCGCCCACCTGGGACGAGATAGCGGCGCAGCATGAGCACGTTTATGGCGCAATCGTGCCGGTCGCAGAAGAGCGAACTGACGGATTGACCGAGGATGCCGTTCAACCGGCCAAGACGTTCGGACCGCGGTCGACGGAAAGCCGATGAAACGGGTTGATCGCCTGGAGAAAAGACGCTCCATTGTGAAACTCATCCTGGGCGGCATGTCTTTTTCGTTGCCATCTTTGGGGCGGCCGGCTGCGAGCGGTGTTGCTGTTTCCTCCGGGATTGCGCCGGCGAACGGCACAAAGATTAGCGTGCGCATCGACGGGACGGGTGCCAACGGTAACGGAATTGACGACGACACGGATTATTTCACGCGTGCCTTGCGCTCCAACGTCACGGTGATTGCTGGAAAGGGAAAGGTGTATCGCGTCAAGCCGCTCGTGTTCATTGATTTAAAGAACGCAACATTGGATCTGAATGGTTCGACCCTTCTGGTAGATCGCCCTACGCCGACAGGTCCTTCGCCGTCGGGGCTGACGTTTAAATCGTCGTCCAGGTTAGGCGGATGCCAGAACCTGCACGTGAGAAACGGAAAAATCGCCTACGTGTCGGCGCCGTCTACACGAATCGACAATAATTTTGCCATTTATGTGGAGGGTGCTCGGGGGATAGAGATTTCGGGCGTTGAGATCGACGGAAGCTGGTCGGCCGGTATCTGGGTGCAGAAATCGACCAATATTTATATTCACGATAATGATGTCCATCACACCAAGGCCGACGGCATAACCTGTCAGGGTTGCGGAGCCAATATAAGAATTATTTCGAATCGGGTGAGGTTTCCGGGCGACGACTGTGTTGCCGTAACGTGGTTCACGGGAAACGAGGAATCGTACGTCGGAAACAGTTTGGGCGAAAAATATAGCTCGAATGTCAAAATCGCAAATAATATTTGCGAGGACGGCGCCGCTCGTGGAATTTTCCTTGGAGGCGTATCGGGCGGTGAAGTTTGCTTCAACAGGATATCGAGAACCGACGCCATTGGCATTCTGCTGGCCAGAGATACGGTGGACCGGTTTTCCGAGTTCTTCTATGCCAACGGTGTGAATAACTCGAATCTGAACGTAGATATTCACCACAACTCGCTGAATCAATGCGCCATTGCGTCGAACAGCCGATATGCGGAAGTGGGTGGAATCTGGATCTCCGAGCGGAATCGCGGCATCAGGGTAATGAATAATGTCTTGAATAAATGCAATAACATTCATTTCTACTGCGCGGGGAATGCCGAGATATACCAGAACAAAAGTTTTTCTCCCCAGTGGATCGCGGGCGGAAGGGTGAGAAAAGAGCAGATGCTGGGGCGGGGCAGCCATGTCGTCACTGGAGCTAATTCAGCGAGCAAGGCATGGAATTTCGGCCGCATTTACGAGAACGAGTTGATCGGCGATTGCTATTACGCGATCTGGATTGGCCCGGGAAGCCTTTCGCGGCAATGGCAGGTGGCCCGAAACCGCATTTTTGTTTCGACCGGCACGTCCCGGTCCGCCAATTTACTTTCTACTGAGCCCGGACAGAAAGACGTGGCGAGCGTCACTGCCTGGATTCGTTCCGACAATCCGGGGAGGGTTTCCGTGGAAGATAACGTGGTTCAGGATCTCCGCGACGCGCCGACTCCTGATAAGTAGTTGCGACATCGGCGCGTGCGTGATTGGCTGACTCGCGACCTCGTGCTCAGTCGCGGCTGTGAGCGTCTTCGGCCGGGCAATGGGGCGTCGGGGCATTCTCCTCATTGGCCGATCGCTTCGGGTGTCGACTGGATTCGTGACGTTTTTCCAGACGATGCCCGGCGCGATCGGCAGGTGTGCGCTTCGTGCGTGCCTCATGCAGCGACCGCACATATTCATCCATCGCGTCATTCTGTTTAGGACGATCCTTGCGAAGGTCCCACAGGCGAGCGACGCTGCCACAAACCTTGCGGATCACGACGGCAACGCAAACGGCAATGGCAAGAAACACCAGGGCGAGACTCTCGCCAACGTTCCTCAAGCGTGTCAGTGTTCGCAAATCTCGCACGATGGCTCCAAAGCAGGCAGCGCCTTAGTCTACCAGTTCGGAACGGAGCGCCGGCAAGCCTTGAGCAAACGTTTGCGCGGTCGATGGGGCCGCCTCGTGAAGGGCGGTCCCTGCCGGCGGGAATCGCGGTCAGCGACTGAAGCAGGATTCAAGCAATATAAGCGCAAGCGGAACGGCTTCGTCAGTTGGCGTCCACACCGCTCAGCATGCTCCTGTAGGACTTCATTGCAGGACTTGGCCTGAAGCGCTTCGTGCTGGGCGACGCCTCGGTATCATCAAGTGTTGAAGTCGCTGCGGAATAGGAAGTGAGGCTACTCGTGTCCGCTGAAGCGCCTTGAGACAGGAGAGACGACTCAAGTGCCCGCTTCTTTGACGTTTGAAACCTTGATTGGCGGCCCTTTTTGTCGTTATCGCCAAGGGCAAGATCGTCGCCACTTTCGGATGCGGATTCGATCATCATGCTGGTGAGGTAGTCCGGCTCATCTATCAGATCTTTCCCTACTGTCGCCTCCTTGGTGAGGTCGGGGGGCGCATAAGGCGACTTGCTGGCGGTTTTTCTGTCGTCGAGATCCCGTCGACGTTGGTGGTCCGCATAGCGACGCTTGTAGTGCCCCAACTTCGACATGTCCGAGTCATCAGACACAGGCAAACCGGTCGGCGAATAAGAGGTCAGTGTAGCCGGATCCACCGACGTATAGTCCAATTCGCTCGCCTTATCGGTGGAGTAAGGCGACAGAGTGGGCTGCCGGCTCGATGCGGTGTGATATTGAGCGAAGCCCGAGGTGGACACTGCAAAAAGACATAACAGACACGCGCGCAACGGTCTCACCGCGGGTCCTGACAAGTCGAAGAATTTCATTTCACATTTCAGTGTGCGATTGGGTTGGCGCTCTGCCGGCCGAGCCCCGCCACGCTCGACCTGTGCGGCGAATGCCTGCGCGTTGAAGTTCTCGAAGAAAAAGCTCGCATCTCCAGACACCTTCGTCCCGATGAGTTTCACTTCAGGCAGCGCGGCCGCGATTACCTGGACAGCCACGCCACTTGATCCGTAAGAAGGTTTTGCAGGTACTTGCCGTAAGCGTTCTTCGCGAGTGGTTGGGCGAGCGCCTGCAGTTGCTCGCCGTCGATCCACCGCTGCCGGTATGCGATTTCCTCGGGACATGCGACCACGAGCCCCTGACGTTTCTGCAGCGTGGCGATGAACGTCGCCGCCTCGATCAGCGAATCATGCGTGCCGGTATCGAGCCAGGCATAACCGCGCCCCATGATCTCGACATTGAGCGCCGCATTGGCGAGATACCGCGAGTTGACGTCGGTGATTTCGAGCTCGCCACGCGGCGACGGCTTGATGTCGGCGGCGATATCGCAGACCTGGTTGTCGTAGAAGTACAGACCCGTGACCGCGTAGTTCGAACGCGGCTTCACGGGCTTCTCCTCGATCGACAGCGCGCGGAACTGCCGGTCGAATTCCACCACGCCATACCGTTCCGGGTCCTGCACGTGGTACGCAAAGACGGTCGCGCCTTCCGTTTTCCCGTCGGCGTTTTCCAGCTGCTTCGCCAGATCGTGACCGTAGAAGATGTTGTCGCCCAGAATCAGCGCCGACGGATCGTTGCCCACAAAGTCGCGACCGATAATAAATGCCTGCGCGAGACCGTCCGGCGAAGGCTGCACCGCATACCGGATGTTCATCCCCCACTGGCTGCCGTCGCCGAGCATCGCCTCGAAGCGCGGCGTGTCCTGCGGCGTCGAAATGATCAGTACGTCGCGGATGCCCGCCACCATCAGCGTGGACAGCGGGTAGTAGATCATCGGTTTGTCGTACACCGGCAGCAACTGCTTGGAGACGACGTGCGTGATCGGATACAGGCGCGTGCCCGAGCCGCCCGCGAGAATAATGCCTTTACGCGCCATTGCCTTGCCCTTACGCGCGCTGCGCGTAGTTGGTCTCAACCCACTTGCGGTACTCGCCCGAGGCGACTTCGTTCGACCACGCCTGATTGTCCAGATACCACCGGACCGTCTTCGCGAGACCCGTTTCGAACGTTTCCGCGGGCTTCCACCCAAGTTCACGTTCGAGCTTGCGCGCGTCGATCGCATAACGGCGGTCGTGGCCCGGACGATCTTTCACATACGTGATCTGGTCGTGGTACGACGCGCCCGCCTTCGGACGCAACCGGTCGAGCAGGTCGCACAGCGTGTGGACCACTTCGAGGTTCTTCTTCTCGTTCCAGCCGCCCACGTTGTACGTCTCGCCGGGTGTGCCGCGCGCGAGCACCTCGCGGATCGCGCTGCAGTGGTCGCCCACGTACAGCCAGTCGCGCACGTTCTGGCCGTCGCCGTAGACCGGCAGCGCCTTGCCGGCGAGCGCACTGGCGATCATCAGCGGAATCAGCTTTTCGGGGAACTGGTACGGACCGTAGTTGTTCGAGCAGTTCGTGGTCAGCACCGGCAGCCCATACGTATGATGGTAGGCGCGCACCAGATGGTCGGAACCGGCCTTGGTGGCCGAGTAAGGACTGTTCGGCGCATACGGCGTGGTTTCGGAGAACTGCGGATCGGTAGCGGACAGCGAGCCGAATACTTCGTCGGTCGAAACGTGCAGGAAGCGGAATGCGGCCTTGCCGGCTTCGCCGAGCGCGTTCCAGTACTGACGGGTTGCCTCGAGCAGCGTGAAGGTGCCGACCACGTTCGTTTGCACGAAATCAGCCGGGCCATGAATCGAACGGTCCACGTGGCTTTCCGCGGCAAAGTGCAGCACGGCACGCGGCTTGTGCTCGGCGAACAACGCGTCGAGCGCGCTGCGATCGCAGATATCCGCGCGCACGAAAATATGCAATGGATCGTGCTGCCGAGATTTCAGCGTACCGAGATTGCCCGCATAAGTCAGCTTGTCGACATTCACTAGCGGTTCGTCATGGAGCCGCAGCCAGTCGAGCACGAAATTGGCGCCGATAAAACCGGCGCCGCCCGTTACCAGAATCATGAATTGTCCTTCGAATGTGCGGGGCGGCATTCGATTGATTTTGTGAAATGTCTTCGCATGAAATTTATGGCCATTTAAAACGCCCCAGTGAGCCGGTAACGCTGTCTTTGATCTGATCCTGGTCGTGAGTCCAATATCGCCGGTTTCGAGAATCGGCACGTTCAGAATCTGACCATGAGAATTACCGCCCTGTCGGTAGAAGGGCAGGACGCACATGAACGGAGCAGGCACATGCCTGCTCGATCGTTATTGACGAATGATTGTCGAACGCCGACTGTTGTAGGCGAAAGTGGCAGAAATTGACCAGATAATTGCGACAGTGGACAAAGGGTGCTGAAAGGGCCATTCCCCTGATACGACGAACCGCTCCAGCCCGGGCACGCTAGACCTCAATACCGCGTGCTCGCCTTCGCCGCAATCGCCGCGGCAGCGGCGCGCGTTTCGACATGCAGTTTGCCGAACACATGTTCGAGGTGCTTGTTGACCGTGCGTGGCGCCATTCCGAGAATATCGCCGATATCCCGATTCGTCTTGCCGCGCGAAAGCCACAGCAATACTTCCGCTTCGCGTGCCGTCAGCCCGAATTGCGAGGCAAGGGCGCTGGTATGCGCGGCGTCGTCGAATTCTTCCAGCAGGATCACCCATTCGCCGCGCGTTGCCGGTCCCAGTACGCGCACGACGCGGCGCACGCCGTCGGCGGCGGTTTCGAAAGCGGCTTGCAGGTCACAACCGCTTTCGATCCAGCGCACGAACCATTGCTCCAGCACCATCGGCAGACGCGGGCCGGCTTCGCTCAGCGGGTGATGCAATAGCGCGGTTTCGTCAACACGTCGAGGCGTGAACAAAGCCGAAGCCGCACAGTCGCGGTCTTCTTCATTTGCCGCTTCGTTTGCCACTTGATCTGCCTCGTCCATCAGCCCACGCCCCGACCCATACCACGCCAGCCGTTGCCGCGCCAGATCGCTCTGCCACCTGATCTCACCGCTCGCCGCCGCAATCAGTGCCGCGCGCATGCCGATCTCCAGCACCCTGTCCGCCTGACGCTGCTGGCGCGAGCGCTGCACGTGCGCGGCAATCCGCGCGCTGACCTCGCTTGGCTTGACGGGTTTGGTGACGTAATCAATGCCGCCCACGCGAAAGCCCTGCACCACATGCTCGCTATCGGTCAGTGCGGTCATGAAGATCACGGGTAGATGCCGGTTGCGCGGATCGGCCTTGATCCGCCGGCACGTCTCGAAGCCGTCGAGGCCGGGCATCAGCGCGTCGAGCAACACGGCGTCAGGCGTGATGCGCGCGAGGCGTTGCAGCGCGGACTGGCCGTCGAGCGCCACCAGTACCGCGTAGCCGGCCGCCTGCAGCGTATCGGAGAGGAGCGCGAGATTGTCCGGCGTGTCGTCGACGATCAGCACGACCGGTTTGCCATCGGGCAAATCCGGTTGCGTGTCGGGCGGCAAAAGCAAAGTTTCGTCATGCATCGGGATGGACCTGCGGGGTAGGCGCGAGCAGATGCGCGAGTTCAGTCAGCCGGAAGCGGCGCGCAAGCGCGCGCAATGGTTCGAGCACGGCGGCGAGTTCCGGTGCGCCATGTTCGGCGGCGTCGAGTTGTTCGATAAAGCCCTGCACGTAACCCATTTCCAGTTGCGCACGCAACTTTTCGCGCAATGTGGCGGGCAGGCTCGCCGTCACGTCGACACGCGCAACGGCGGAGGCGGCCGCCGCTTCGGTCGGCTCGACGATCCAGTGCAGTTGCAGCAGTGCGGCCAGTTTGTCGAGCAGGAGCGGAATGTAGAGCGGCTTGGCGAGGTAGTCGTCGCAACCGGCTGCGGCGCCTTTGTCGCGATCGTCCGCGAATGCGTTGGCGGACAGGATCAGAACCGGCGCCGCCGACAGATGATTGTCGCGAATCAGCCGGCTCGCCTCGAAGCCGTCCATGTCCGGCATCGACACGTCCATCACGATCAGATCCGCCGACGCGGTGCCGAGCCATTGCAGCGCCTCCGGTCCGCTCGCGGCTTCCACCACGTTGAAGCCCAGCGGCGCCAGCGTCTGCACGACAATGCGGCGCTGCTCCGCGAGATCGTCCACCACGAGCACGGTGCGGCGCGGCCCGTCGTAACCCTTCACGTTGAGCGGGCCGCTCGCCAGCAACTGCGGCGCCCGCACTTCAGGCGCGAACAGCTTCACGATAAAGCGCGTGCCTTTGCCCACCTCGCTTTGCACTTCCAGGTTGCCGCCCATCAGTTCCGTGAGCAGGCGGCAGATGGTCAGTCCCAGCCCCGCGCCATGATCGTGTTCGCGCGCCGCCGCGCCGCGCTCGAATGGCAGGAATAGCCGCTCCAGTTCGCTGGCCGGCATGCCGGGCCCGGTATCGGTGATTTCAAACGTAATGGCTTCCCACGCATAGCTGGCACGCACCTTCACCGAACCGTGCGAGGTGAAGCGGATCGCGTTGCCGATCAGGTTGATGAGAATCTGCCGCACGCGTTTTTCGTCGATGCGCACCACGTCCGCCATGCGGCCGCTCGTCTGGAATTCGAACTGCAATCCTTTGTCGGTGGCCTGCGGTTCGAGCATGGCAGCGAGTTGCGCGACGAAGTCCGGCAGCGAAATCTCCGTCACGTTCAACTGCAGCTTGCCGGCCTCGATCCGCGCGACGTCGAGCAGGCCATCCACCAGCGCCAGCAGATGCTCGCCGCTGCGATAGATGGTCGCCACGGCATTGCGCCGCGCCGGCGGCAGTTCGTCGGTGCCTTGCAGCAGCAGTTGTGCGTAACCGAGAATACTGTTGAGCGGCGTGCGCAGTTCGTGACTCAGGCCCGTCACGTAGCGGCTCTTGGCACGATTGGCGGACTCGGCCGCGGCGCTCGCGCGCTGAAGCGCGGCGTCGGTCTTGCGGTGCGCCTCGATTTCCTGCATCAGCAATTCGGCTTGCCGCTGCGATTCTTCCTGGGTGACCTTGCGGTTTTCGTTGGCGAGCACGAGCCACCAGGCGGCAATACAGCCGACCAGCGCCAGCGCGAAAAACGCCTTCAGATAGCCCTGTAGCAGCACGTCGTGAACGGTCGTGTCGAGATTGGGCAGCGTGCGCACGCTCTGATACCACTGCACCGCCAGCACGCCGCCGAGCAGCGTCACCACGGCGATCAGCAGGCCGGCGTACTGCGCGAGCCGCAAACCTGCGGGCCCAAGCGTGAGTCTGGGGAAGAGTGTGCGCATCGACTTGCCGAATTGCGCGGGTAGTCGCGCATGCGGCTTGCACGAGTCGTTGCAGCGCGAATCGAGCGAGCAGCACAGCGAGCAGATCGAACCGGCGTAAGCCGGGCAGTGCGCCATGTCCTCGCGTTCGAAGGTGTTTTCGCAGATCACGCAGCGCAGTATCGCGCCTTCTTCGAGGTCGCGGCCGTCGCGCGCCAGATAGAAGCGTCCGCGTGTGGCGATGGCCAGCAGCGGTGCGCAGACGAACGCCACCAGCAACGCAATGAATGACGACAGCGCCTCGGCCGTGGTGCCGAACACACCCGCATGCGAGAGTGCGGCAATCAGCGAAGCGATCAGCATGGCGCCCACGCCGACCGGATTGACGTCGTACAGATGCGCGCGCTTGAACTCGACGTGGCGCGGGCTATACCCGAGCGGCTTGTTGATGACGAGGTCGCCCACCACCGCGCCGATCCAGGCAATCGCCACGTTTGCATACAGCGCAAGCACCTTGCTGATGGCTTCGAATACACCCATCTCGACGAGCAGCAGCGCAATCAGCACGTTGAACACGAGCCACACCACGCGTCCCGGATGGCTATGCGTGAGCCGCGCAAAGAAATTCGACCACGCGAGCGAGCCGGCATAGGCGTTGGTCACGTTGATCTTCAGTTGCGACACGATGACGAACAGCGTCATCGCGGCAAGCGCACCTTCAGGCGAATGGAACACGTAGTGATACGCGACCAGATACATCTGCGTGGGCTCGACGGCCTTGACCGGATCGATCTCGTGCTGGATGGCGAGGAAGGCGAGAAACGCGCCGCCCAGCATTTTCATCGCGCCCGGCACGATCCAGCCAGGGCCGGCCGCGATCAGCGCGGCCCACCAGCGAAAGCGGTTGGCGCGCGTGCGCGGCGGCAGAAAGCGCAGATAGTCGACCTGCTCGCCAATCTGCACGATCAGCGAAAACACCACGGTGCAGCCCGCGCCGAAAGCGACCAGGTTGAATTCGTGGCCGTTGCCTGAAACGCCGCTAAACGTCACCCATTCCGCGAGCACGTGCGGTTCACGCCACAACACCACGACGTACGGCACGACCAGCAGCACGAGCCACAACGGCTGGGTCCAGCCCTGAAGGCGATTGATGAAGGTAATGCCGAAGGTCACGACCGGAATGATCACGAGCGCGCTGATCACGTAGGCCACGGAAAGCGGCACCTTCAGATACAGCTCCAGCGCGAGCGACATGATGGCCGCTTCCAGCGCGAAGAAAACGAAGGTGAAGACCGCATAGATCAGCGAAGTGAGCGTCGAGCCCAGGTAGCCGAAACCCGCACCGCGCGTGAGCAGGTCCATGTCGACGCCGTTGCGCGCGGCGTAGTAGCTGATCGGGATACCTGTCAAAAAGATCAGCAGGGAGACGGCGAGGATGGCGCAGATCGCGTTGGTAAAGCCGTAGTTCACGACCAGCGCGCCGCCAATCGCTTCGAGCACCAGAAACGACACCGCGCCGATCGCCGTATTGGCGACGCGGAATTCCGACCAGCGCCGGAACGCGCGCGGCGTGAAGCGCAGCGCGTAGTCCTCGAGCGTCTCGTCGCCGACCCACGCGTTGTAGTCGCGGCGGATCTTGACGATGCGCTGCGTGCCGCCTGCCGGCGGGCGCGATGCCCCAGCTTGGGTGGCGGCAGCGGCGGGCGGAGGGGTCTGTGGTTGCGTTTGGTGCATCGAGGCCTTTCGTCGGCGGGTTGCGTGACTAGCGGTGCGGCCATGCAAATTGCATTCCATTCGCGCTTGCCTCCTCACCCGTATGCCATTGCGGCTACCACGCCGACGCGATTATAGGGAGCGGATTTTTGTCGCGCCCTACGTCAACTGACGTATTGGGCCGCGCAAATTGGCTACCTACCTTTCGTGGCGTCGACACCGCCATCCGGTTCCCAGCGCGGGTCGCCCGACCACGACTACAAGGAGAATTCGATGTCACACGATGATCAGAACGAGTCCGGCATGCCCTCGGCGCTGCGCCGCAAACTGTTGATGGGGCTCGCTGCCGCGCCCGCGCTGGCCATGTCCGGCATCGCGCGGGCCCAGCAGTTTCCGACCGCCAAGGTCAACACCACGCACCTTGCCGTTACCGACACGGAAGTGACGGTGGGTCAGTTGCACTCGGCAACCGGCACGATGGCGATCTCCGAAACCGGCTCGATTCAGGCCGAGCGGCTTGCGATCGAACAGATCAATTCGGCGGGCGGCATTCTTGGCCGCAAGATCAGGATCATTCAGGAAGACGGTGCATCCGACTGGCCGACGTTCGCCGAGAAGTCGAAGAAGCTGCTGGAGAACGATCACGTCGCCGCCGTGTTCGGCTGCTGGACGTCGGCCTCGCGCAAGGCCGTTTTGCCGATTTTCGAACGCGACAACGGCCTGCTGTACTACCCGACCTTCTACGAAGGCCTGGAGCAGTCGCACAACGTGTTCTACACCGGCCAGGAAGCGACCCAGCAGATTCTCTGGGGGCTGAACTGGGCGAATCAGACCAAGAAGGCGAAGAGCTTCTTCCTGATCGGCTCGGACTATATCTGGCCGCGCACCTCGAACAAGATCGCGCGCAAGCATATCGAGCAGCATCTGACCGGCTGCAAGGTGGTGGGCGAGGAGTACTACCCGCTCGGCACCACCAACTTCAACTCGCTGATCAACAAGATCAAGATCGCCAAGCCGGATTGCATCTACGCGATCATCGTCGGCGGTTCGAACGTGGCGTTCTACAAGCAGCTCAAGGCGGCCGGCATCACCGCGGACAAGCAGTTCCTGCTGACCATCTCGGTGACGGAAGACGAAGTGCTCGGCATTGGCGGCGAAAACTTCGCGGGCTTCTACTCGGCCATGAAGTATTTCGAGTCGCTCGATAACGACAACAACAAGAAATTCGTCGCGGCATTCAAGGCGAAATACGGGCCGAAATCCGTGATCGGCGACGTGACCCAGGCGGCCTATCTCGGGCCGTGGCTCTGGAAAGCGGCGGTGGAGAAGGCCGGCAGCTTCGACGTCGACAAGGTGGTGGCGGCCTCGCCGGGCATCGAATTGAAGACCGCGCCGGAGGGCTACGTGAAGATTCACGCGAACCATCACTTGTGGAGCCGCACGCGGATCGGACAGGCGCAGGTGGACGGCCAGTTCAAGGTGGTCGCGGAATCGCCGGATCTGATCGAGCCCAATCCGTTCCCGAAGGGCTACCAGTAATCACCGCGGCAAGCCACGCGTGAAGCGCGCTCGCCGCAGTGCGGGCGCGCGCCGATCAATTCGAGGAGAGCGACATGTCGGCTTCGGACATTCTTAACATCACGCTGATGCAGGGTTTCGCGGGCCTGAGCCTTTTCAGCGTGCTGCTCCTGATGGGGCTGGGGCTGGCGGTGATCTTCGGCCAGATGGGCGTCATCAATATGGCGCACGGCGAATTCATGACGATCGGCGCTTACACGATCTACATGTTTTCCCAACTGGCCGACAACTATTGGCACGGCTTCGCGCCGTTGTATTTCCCGCTCGCCATCTGCGCGGCTTTCGCGCTGGCGTTCGCAGCGGGCTGGGTCGCGGAGTGGGCGCTGATCCGTCATCTTTACCGGCGTCCGCTCGACACCCTGCTGGCGACCTGGGGCCTCAGCCTCGGCATGCAGCAGGTATTCCGCTCGGTGTTCGGCCCGAAAGAAGTGAGCCCGACCTTGCCGGACTGGCTGATGGGTTCCTGGTCGCCGAAGCCGGGGCTCGACATTCCGATCAACGGCCTCTTCGTGATGAGCCTCGCCGTGGTGATGACGGGCGGCGTGCTGCTGGCGCTGTACCGCTCGCGCTGGGGCTTGCGTGTGCGGGCCACGGTGGCGAACCGTCAGATGGCGAACGCGGCGGGCATCGATACGCGCAAGACCGACCGGCTGACCTTTGCGATCGGCTGCGGCATGGCCGGTGTCGCGGGCGCGGCGTTTACCGCGATCGGCTCCACCGGGCCGACCAGCGGCTCGCTCTACATCGTCGATTCGTTCCTCGTGGTGACGTTCGGCGGCGCCGCGAGCCTGCTCGGCACGGTGGCGTCCGCCTTCGGCATTGCGCAGATGCAGTCGATCAGCGAGTTCTTCATGACGGGTTCGTCGGCGCGCGTGGTGACGCTGTTGACCATCGTGATCGTGCTGATGCTGCGGCCGCAAGGACTTTTCGCGTCGAAGGTGCGCCGTGCGTGATTTTTCATCGAGTGCGCCTCTGAACCGTTCCATCAATCGCTTCAGCCCGGAGAAACGCATATGGACCCGCTGAACCCTTCCGCCGGTGCGCCCGCTTCGCCGGGTCATGCCGCCGCCCGCGCCGGCTTGCGGCCCGCGCTGCGGCGCTGGCTCACCACCGACGGCTACGGCAGCATCGTGGTGCTGGCGGTGCTGATTCTCGTCGTGTTTCCGCTCGCGCTCGACGTGTTCCGTCTGAATCTGATGGGCAAGTATCTGACCTACGCGTTCGTCGCCGTCGGCCTCGTGATGGCGTGGGGCTACGGCGGCGTGCTGAGTCTCGGGCAAGGCGTGTTTTTCGGCCTCGGCGGCTACTGCATGGCCATGTTCCTGAAGCTCGAAGCCTCGGATCCGGTCAGCACGAAAATCCAGTCGACGCCGGGCATTCCCGACTTCATGGACTGGAACCAGCTCACCGCGCTGCCGTTCTGGTGGAAGCCGTTTCATTCGCTGCCGTTCGCGCTTGCGGCGGTGGTGGTCGTGCCGTGCGCGCTGGCGTTCGTGGTGGGCTTCGCCATGTTCAAGCGGCGCGTGGGCGGCGTGTACTTCGCCATCATCACGCAGGCGGTGGCGCTGATTCTTTCGGTGCTGATCATCGGCCAGCAAGGCTATACGGGCGGCGTGAACGGCATCACGGATTTGCGCACCCTGCTTGGCTGGGACATTCGCGGCGACGGTGCGAAGCTGATCCTGTACTTCGTCAATGCGGTCCTGCTGCTGGTGGCGATTCTCTGTTGCCGGCAAATCCAGCGCAGCAAGCTCGGCACGCTGCTGCTCGCGATGCGTGACAAGGAAGACCGCGTGCGTTTCTCGGGCTATGACGTGGCCATGTTCAAGGTGTTCGCGTTCTGTGTCGCGGCGGTGCTGGCCGCGATCGGCGGGGCGATGTTCACGTTGCAGGTGGGCTTCATGTCACCGTCGTTCGTGGGGATCGTGCCTTCCATTGAAATGGTGATCTATGCCGCGGTGGGCGGGCGCATGTCGCTGGTCGGCGCGGTCTACGGCGCGGTGCTCGTCAATCTCGGCAAGACGTGGTTTTCCGAGAGCTTTCCGAACCTGTGGCTGTTCCTGATGGCGGCACTCTTTATTGGCGTGGTGATGGCGTTTCCGAACGGCCTCGCCGGTCTTTACGACAGTCACGTGAAGCCGTGGCTCGCGCGCCGCGGCGCAAGGAGCGCCTCATGAGCAATACCGATTTCGTGCTGGCGGTGGAAGAGCTGAGCGTGTCGTTCGACGGCTTCAAGGCGATCGATTCGCTCAACCTGTATGTGGACCGCGGCGAGCTGCGCGTGGTGATCGGACCGAACGGCGCGGGCAAGACGACGCTGCTCGATCTCATCTGCGGCAAGACGCGCGCGACCCACGGCAGCATCAAGTTCCGCAACGAGGAGATGACGCAGTTGCCGGAGTTTCGTCGCGTGCGCAAAGGGATAGGCCGCAAGTTCCAGACCCCGTCGATTTACGAAAACCTCTCCGTGTTCCAGAACCTCGAAGTGTCGTTTCCTCGCGGACGCGGCGTGTTCGGCGCACTGGCGTTTCGCCGCACGGACGACGTGATGGACCGCGTGCGCAGCGTGGCCGGTGAGATCGGCCTCGCGAATCAACTGGATCTGGAAGCGGGCTTGCTCTCGCATGGCCAGAAACAGTGGCTCGAAATCGGCATGTTGCTGATGCAGGAGCCCGAACTGTTGATGCTCGACGAGCCGATCGCCGGCATGAGCGTGCGCGAGCGCGAGATCACGGCTGAACTGCTCAAACGGATCTGCCAGAACCGCTCGATGATCGTCATCGAACATGACATGGCGTTCGTCGAGCAGATTGCCCACAAGGTCACGGTGATGCACCAGGGAAAGATTCTCGCCGAAGGCGCGATGGACCAGGTGCAAAACGACCCGCGCGTGATCGACGTCTACCTGGGCCACTGAGTGAGAACGAACTTGAACCGGTCACGAGTCGAACGGGAGGCGATCATGAAGCGCGCAACGAGGAGCCCAGCATGTTGAATGTGGACGACGTATTCGTCAGTTATGGCCAAAGCGAGGCCTTGCACGGCATCAGCTTCAACGCCGCCCGCAACGAGACCGTGGCGATCATGGGGCGCAACGGCATGGGCAAGACCACGCTGTTCAAGTCGCTGATCGGTATTCTGCCGCTGAAAGCGGGGTCGGTGAAACTGGATGGCGAAGAGGTGTCGCGCGACGAAAGTTTCCGGCGCGTCGCCAAAGGTATCGCGTATGTGCCGCAGGGCCGGCAAATCTTCGCCACGTTGAGCGTGGAGGAGAACATCCAGACCGGTCTGGAGAACTCGCCCACGAAGCGCGTGCCCGATGAAATCTACGCGCTCTTTCCGGTGCTCTACGAGATGCGCTCGCGCAAGGGCGGCAACCTGTCCGGCGGCCAGCAGCAACAGCTGGCGATTGCCCGCGCGCTGGTCACGGAGCCCAAGGTGCTGCTGCTCGACGAGCCCACCGAGGGCATTCAGCCGTCCATCATCAAGGACATCGCGCGGGCGTTGAACGAGATCCGCAAGCTGCGCGACATCACGATCGTCGTGTCCGAGCAGGTGCTGAGTTTCGCGCTCGATGTGGCCGACCGGCTCTTCGTGATCGAAGGCGGGCGCCTCGTGCATGAGAGCACGCGCAGCGACGCCGACACCGTGAAGATCCGCGAGTACCTGTCGGTGTGAGCCGACTGTCTGCAATTTCCAAGAGGAGAGTTTGCAATGGCTGAAACGCTAATCAAGGTCGATCTGAACCAGTCGGCCTACGACAACGAGAACGTCCATAACCGCTGGCACCCGGATATTCCGATGGCCTGCTGGGTCAATCCGGGCGACGATTTCATTCTGGAGACTTACGACTGGACCGGCGGCTTCGTCAAGAACAACGACAGTGCCGACGACGTGCGCGATATCGATCTCTCCATCGTGCACTTCCTGTCCGGACCGGTGGGCGTGAAGGGCGCGGAGCCGGGCGATCTGCTGGTGGTGGACCTGCTCGACATCGGCGCGAAGCAGGAGAGCCAATGGGGCTTCAACGGTTTCTTCTCGAAGAAGAACGGCGGTGGTTTCCTGACCGATCATTTCCCGCAGGCGCAAAAGTCGATCTGGGATTTTCATGGTCTCTACACCAGTTCGCGCCATATTCCCGGCGTGAACTTCGCGGGATTGATCCACCCGGGGTTGATCGGCTGCCTGCCTGATCCGAAGATGCTGGCCACCTGGAACGAGCGCGAAGCCGCGCTGATCGCCACGGACCCGCAGCGTGTGCCCGGCCTCGCCAATCCGCCGTTTGCCGCCACTGCGCACATGGGGCGTCTCGCCGGCGACGAGCGCGCCAAAGCCGCCGCCGAAGGGGCGCGCACGGTGCCGCCGCGCGAGCATGGCGGCAACTGCGATATCAAGGACCTGTCGCGCGGCTCGAAGGTGTATTTCCCGGTGTACGTGGACGGCGCGGGTCTTTCCGTCGGCGATCTGCACTTCAGTCAGGGCGACGGCGAAATCACCTTCTGCGGCGCCATTGAAATGGCCGGCTGGGTGCACATGAAGGTCGAGTTGATCAAGGGCGGCATGGAGAAATACGGCATCAGGAACCCGATTTTCAAGCCGAGTCCGATCACGCCTCACTACAACGACTACCTGATCTTCGAAGGCATCTCCGTCGACGAGCAAGGCAAGCAGCACTATCTGGACGTGCATATCGCCTACCGCCAGGCGTGCCTGAATGCGATCGAGTATCTGAAGAAGTTCGGCTATTCGGGCGCGCAGGCTTACTCGATTCTGGGCACGGCACCGGTGCAGGGGCATATCAGCGGCGTCGTGGATGTACCGAACGCCTGCGCGACGCTGTGGTTGCCCACGCAGATTTTCGACTTCGATATCCGGCCGAACTCCGCGGGACCCGTCAAACATATTACCGGCGGCGTGGATCTGCCTTTGTCACCGGATCTGGTCTGACGCAGACGTTTGCTGAAACACCTGAGAGGGCCGTGTCCGTAAGACCGCCGTGCCGGGTCGCGCAAAGGCGCGGCGGTCACCGGAAATAGAACGACTTGAAGCATCCAGGGAGCACATCATGCCGACTTACGATTACCGTTGCGAAAACTGCGGCCCGTTCGCCGCGATCCGCCGCGTTGCCGAACGCGACATGCCTTGCGCATGCCCCACCTGCGAGTCGCAGGCGCAACGCACGTTGAGCCTGCCTTCGTTGTCGTTGATGGCGGCAGGCGCGCGCACCGGACATCAGATCAACGAGCGCTCGGCGCATGCGCCGCAACGCTCGGGCGAATACAAACACCGGCATGGGCCGGGGTGTGGATGCGGATCGGGCAGTACAAAGGGCGCGACGACCGCGGGGGGCCTGAAGACCAATCCCGCAGGCAGGCCGTGGATGATCAGCCACTAGCCGCGACCGCGCGCGGACTCTACCCGCACGCGCCCACTTCACCGCACGCGGTGCAGAAGTCGCAGCCATCCTTGCGAATCACCGCATTTGCCCCGCACGACCCGCACTTGCGCCCGAGCATCGTATGCAGCCCTTGCGCGCCGCCGGGCTGCGTCAAAACGAGGGCGTCGGCATCGGTTTCGACGGGGTGCGGGCGAATGCCGAAATCCGCCGGCAACGCGGTTTCGGCGCGCATGTGCCCGCGCGGTAGACGCGCCAGCATGCGCGAGGGCACCTGATTGCCTTCGGCGTCGAGAAAGCCGCGCCGATGCAGAATCTGCTGGATCGCAAAGGCGAGGGCGGCCACTTCCGAATCGTGCCAGCGCGGCGTGCGGTGCCCGTCCAGCCGCTGCACCTCGCCGAGCCGGACCTGGCCGCGATCCCAGGAAACCTTGCGCATATCCTGCAGGTTGCGCGCGACAAAACCGCCACGCGCCGCGAGCGACAGCGAGCGCATCGTCGCCGTGATCCATTGCTGCGATTCGTCGCGCTGACCGGTCGGAATGAAAAACTCGATAGGCCGTTCGATGGTGACGTCCTCACCACCCAGCCGGCCCGTGACCTCGATAAACGATACCGCCACATAGAGCGACTTCTTGCCCGCCTGCGTCAGATACTCGACTTTCTCGATGATCGCGGGCAGCTCGCCCTTGGGCCGATGATCGATCGCGATTCGCAGCGGATCGAGATCGCTCTCGGTCAGCGTGTCGTCGGCTTGCGGCGGGCTCACGCTGAGCACCGCGCCGAGCGTCTCGTTGGGCCGGTAGGTGGCGAGACCCTTGAGGCCGTTTTTCCATGCGTCGAGGTAGAGGCTTTCGAACGCTTCGAACGGATAGTCGGCGGGCACGTTCACGGTCTTCGAGATCGACGTGTCCACATACGGCTGCACGGCAGCCATCATGTCGAGATGGTCGCGCGCCGACATTTCCAGCGCGCTGACGAAATAGTCCGGCAGCCGGTTGACGTCGCCGCCGAGCTCGCGATAAAGACGATACGCGTAGTCTTCCACATCGAACGATTCGCGGCTGCCGTCCGCCATCACCTTCATGCGCGTGTAGGTCCACGAGAAGGCCGGTTCGATGCCGTTCGACGCATTGTCCGCGAAGGCAAGGCTCACGGTTCCGGTCGGCGCGATGGAGAGCAGATGGCTGTTGCGGATACCGTCGCGGCGAATCGCCTGCTTGATGTCCTCGGGCAGGCGCGAAGCGAACGTGCCGGTTTCCAGATAGCGCGCGGCGTCGAAGAGCGGAAACGCGCCGCGTTCGCGCGCCAGCTCGACGGATGCGCGATACGCCTCGTCGCGCATCAGTTGCGCGATGCCCACGGCGAAATCGCGGCCTTCCTGCGAGTTGTAGCGCAAGCCGAGCATGACGAGCGTATCGCCGAGGCCGGTGAAGCCTACTCCGATGCGCCGCTTGGCGCGCGACTCTTCGTACTGCTGCGGCAGCGGCCAGAGCGTCACGTCGAGCACGTTGTCGAGAAAGCGCACCTGGGTGCGCGTGCGTTTCGCGAGGCCGTCCCAGTCGAACGACGGCTTGCGGCCTTTGATCTGCGCGAACGGATCGATCACGAAACGCGTGAGGTTCAGCGGGCCGAGGTTGCAGCAGCCGTATGCCGGCAACGGTTGTTCGCCGCACGGATTGGTTGCGCGAATGGTTTCGACCGCGCGCAGATTGTTGTCCTCGTTCATGCGCGAGATGAACACGATGCCGGGTTCCGCGACGTCGTAAGTGGAGCGCATGATGCGGTCCCAGATCTCGCGCGCCGGGCGTTCGCTGTAGACCCACAGGCCGTCTTCGCGTTGCCGCACGTCGTCTGCCGCACGCTGTGCCGGCGACGGTTCGGCGCGATGCACGAGTTGCCAGGGCTGATCTTCTTCGACCGCGCGCATGAATTCGTCGGTCACGCCGACCGAGACGTTGAAGTTGTTCCAGCGGCCTTTCGAATGCTTGGCCTCGATGAACTCCAGCAGGTCGGGGTGATTGCAGTCGAGCACGGCCATCTGCGCGCCGCGCCGCGAACCGGCGCTCTCAACGGTGCGGCACGACGCGTCGAACACGTCCATATAGCTGCACGGTCCTGAGGCCGACGAACTGGTGGTGTGGACCCGCGCGCCCTTGGGCCGGATCGCCGAGAAGTTGTAACCGACGCCGCCGCCGCGGCGCATGGTTTCGGCCGCTTGCAGCAAGGCGACGTAAATGCCGGGCAGGCCTTCTTCGTCGACGCCCTGAATCGCGTCGCCCACCGGCTGCACGAAGCAATTGATCAGCGTGGCCGCAATGCCGGTGCCCGCCGCGCTCATGATGCGGCCGGCGCCGAGCGCGCCATGCCGCAGATTGTCGACGAACAGCGCTTCGACCGATTCGCGCAGCGCCGGCGGTTCGGCCTCGGCGACGCCGCGCGCGACGCGTTTGAATACGTCGTCAGCCGATTGTTCGTCGCCTTTCGCGTATTTTTCGAGCAGAACGTCGAGGGAGAATTGTTGCGGTGCGACGAGTGGAGCGGGAGGTGTGGGAGGTGCGGTGGGCGCGATCTGGGCGCGGGTCTGCGGCGTGTCTTCGGCCATGATATGCCCTCAAACGGCGCCGCGAGGGGCGCGGCGCGGTGGGTGGAAATGCGCGTCACTATACCGCCGTGCGTGGCACGGCAGGGTGACACGGCGCAATGTGGTCCACCTTAACGCACGTGGCGAAGAGCCGCAATCAAAGGGTGTGTTGCCCACGGTGCGAAGCGGCTCGCATGATGCGCTGACCGCTATGTGGGTTGTTCTGCCGGGCGGCTCGGGCACGTCGGATCAGCGTGCGCGGCGCCGGCAGGGGATTGAGGCGTCAGTCCTCGACGCACTCCAGCAGTTCAGCGCAAATCATGGCGGAAGCATTCGAGGGAGCCGGCCGTTCCGCCGGTTTGAACACCGCGTCGCCGCGGCGAATCTTGCGGCGCGATACCGCGCAGGTTCCGGACGTGTGCGCCGATCTGCGCCGCCACCGTTGCTCACCGTAGTGACATCGTCCCGGCTCGACCCAGCGAATCACCAGCGTCGTGTCGGAGCGCTCGAGAATTTCGATGCGTACGCCATTGGCACCGTCCAGGGGGATGGACTCTAAGGTCATCGTCGTCGGCTCCGTATTGTGTGGTGTGCCGAATGTAGTCCTGCGCGCCCCGGATAGCCATTGTGTCGTCGTTGAAACACTGTTCTTGAAACAGCAACAATTAAACTTGACATTCGACCCATGCCGATAAGACGGGGCTTTGCGCGTCACGACAGCGGGCAAACGGGAATAGGCCGGATTTTTGCAACGCAGTGTTGTACGCAGTGATACAAGGGCGGTGCCAGCAAAGGGCGCCGGCGCTTCCTTTAATATGTGGTTATTGATGAGCGACCGTGCAACGCCAGTGTAGCGGTTTTGCATTTTTCCGGTCGGCTCGCACACGCCCGAAGGAAGTCCCCATAAGGGACGTCTTTCCAGAACCATAAGAGCTCACATGATTTCATCCCCGCCCGTTGCACCTCCCGAACCGCCGGATGCGCCGGACCGTCTGAAAAAGCAGAAAACGGCCTCGCTCGCGCTTTACATCGGACTGGTGCTGCTGGCGTTGTGGGTGGTGCGCGATTTCATCGCGGTGGTGGCGTGGGCCGGCGTGATCGCGATTGCGCTGTGGCCGCTGTTGCGCAAGGTCGAGGGCAACCGCTGGTTCACCGGCCGCACGACGCTGATCGCCGCGGTGCTGACGTTGCTGATCGCATTGCTGGTCGTGCTGCCGGTCGGCATCGGCATTGCGCAGGCGCTGCGCGAAGCGCATGACCTGAACGAGTGGTTCAAGACGGTGCAGGAAAACGGCATTCCGTTGCCGGATTTCGTCCAGCATCTGCCGTTCGGCGTGCAACAGATTTCCACGTGGTGGCAGGCCAACCTGACTCAGCCGCTGCGCGAGTCGGCCGCGATGAAAGGACTGCACAGTCCCGCCGTGGTGACGCTCGGCCGGCACTTCGGCGCGCGCGCGGTGCATGCCGTGACGGTGTTCGCGTTCATGCTGGTCACGCTGTTCGTGATCTTCCAGGCGGGTCCGCGTTTGTCGGGGGCGCTGCTCAAAGGCATGCGGCGCGGTTTCGGCGACGACGGCGCGCAGCTTCTGCAACGCATGGCCGCGGCAGTGCGCGGCACGGTGTCGGGGCTGGTCGTGGTCGGGCTAGGCGAGGGCGCGCTGTTGGGCGTCGCCTACTTCGTGACGGGCTTGCCGCACGTTGCGCTGCTCGCGTTCGTCACCGCGATCGCGGCGATGCTGCCGTTCTGCGCGCCGCTGACCTTCGGCATCGCGGCTTTGTGGCTGTTGTCGCAAGGCTCGGTGGCGGCGGCGATCGGCCTTGCCGTGTTCGGCGCCGTCGTGGTGTTCGTCGCCGAGCATTTCGTGCGGCCGGTGCTGATCGGCAACTCCACGCGCCTGCCGTTCCTGCTCGTGCTGTTCGGTATTCTTGGCGGCGCGGAAACGTTCGGGCTGCTCGGTATCTTTATCGGTCCCGCGCTGATGACCGTGCTGATGGTGTTGTGGACCGACCTCGTGCAATAGTTGCACGGCGCTTCTCCGCGCTGCCTCGCACAGTCCGGACAGATGCCGGTTGGACGCAGGATAGACACACCTGGACCCCCGGACTCTTTGGAACCCTTTGGACCCTTTGGACCCTTTGGACTCTTTGGACCCTTTGGACCCGCTGGCCCCGAACCTTCAGGGCCGCTGATTCGACGGATGTTCCTGCGGCGGCGGCTTCACGCAGCCGAGCGTGTATTTCAGCGCGGCGGGCAGCAGCGCGCTCCAGACATCCCAGGTGTGGCCGCCGTCGATAATGCGCAGCGCCGCCGGATTGCCCGCCAGCCTCAGGTGCGTATAGAGCGACGATACTTCGGACTGGATCGCGAGGTCGTCGTCGCCGGCGGCGATGAACATGGGCAGACGGTAGGGCCGGCTCATGTAGCGCTCCCATTGCGCCGGATAGTTGAGCTCGTGCCAGATGCCCGCGTTGAATTCGCGCTCGCCGAACACGCCCACGCGGCGTGCGGCTGACGCGCGCGGCGGCTCGTTCGCATAGATCGCGGGGCTCAGCAGCAGCGCGCCGCAAAAGCGCTCGGGCTGCGTCATCGCATAACGCAGCGCGCCGAAGCCGCCCATCGAGACGCCGCCGATCATCCGCCCGCCGCGCTGTGTCGAGACCGCGTAGCGCGTTTCGATCTCGGGCAGCAGATTGTCGAAGAACGCCGTTTCCATCTTCTCCTTGCGATCGACGTACCAGTCCGTGCCGCCTTGCGGCATCACGATCACGACCGGCGGCATCTCCTTGTGGTCGATCAGCGCGTCGGCCGTGGTTTGCAGATGACCTTGCGTGATCCAGTCGTTGGCATCGCCATTATTGCCGTGCAGGAGGTAGAGCACGGGAATGCGGCTGGCGTCGTGGCGGTAGCCGGTGGGCAGATAGATGGTGTAGGACCAGTCGCGGCCGAGCGCGTCCGAATAGAAGCTTCGGCTGATGACGGTGCTGGCGAGGGTCGGCGCGCTGGTGGACGCGGCGTAGAGCGCAACGAGGGCGGACTGTAGGAATAGACGCATGTCAGATTGGGAGGCGCGCCGCGCGGGTTGCGCGCGGCTGTCGTGCTATCGGGATCGGCGGTGGAATCCTGGGCGTTGGCCCACGTGCGCGCCGCTCAGGACCTCAGGGCGACGTTCCAAGCCGCCCGGCATACAACCGGCCGGCCAGACGCCTGAGCGGCTCCGCGCCCAGCGCCACTGCGAACAGCGCGGCGACCGCGACCGCGTCGGCGAGCAGGCCGAGCGGATAGTTCAGATAGCCGTCCGTCGCCGCGTACAGCACGGAATCGACCACCAGCGAGATCACGGCACCGGCGACGAAGCACAGCAGCCCTTTGCGGCCGATCACGCCGACCCACGGCATCCATTGCGCGAGCTTCTTCGTCCAGCCTAGCTGGATCAGATTCGCGACGAGCCAGGCAATGGCGAGAAAATTGACGGCTCGCAGATAGGAGAGGTTCTGTTTGAGGCTGCCGTCGAGCGGTTCGCGCTCGATAAATAGCTTGTAGTAGGCCGCGGCCGCTACCACGGCGAGCGCCAGCAGGCTGACGAGCCACCCCAGGCGGTGCGCGCTGACGCGCTGATAGACCGGCTGGCAACGAGCCAGCACGCCGAGCACGAACAGCAATTGCCAGGCGAACGGGTTGAAATCCCAGTGCATGTCCGGCGCGGCGGGCAGGTACGCGTCGATGGCCGGCGCGCCGGCCCACAGCGCCACGCTTCCGGCCAGCAGGAGCCACGGCTTGCTGCGCGCGAGCGGCAGGATCATGGGCACGAGCAGGGCGAAAAACGCGTACATGGGCAGCACGGAGGCCAGATAGGGCTGGCGGCGGAATAACAGGATGTCGCGCAGCGCGGCGAGCGGGGTGTCTAACAGGTCGTCGAGATCCGTGGTGGCGAGATTCGGCCCGTCGATGCTCAACGCGGTGAGCGCGGCGCTGACCAGCAGCATCAACGCGGCGGTAACCAGAAACGCCCGATAGATTTCGAGCGAGCGCCGCAGGAAGCGGCTGCGCGCGATCGTCTCGTTGCGCCGTTCGGCGAGCGCGGCATAGGCCGTGGCGGTGGCGAAGCCGCCGAGGAACACGAAGACCTCGGCGGCGTCGCACAGCGCATAGGCGTGCAGCGTGACGCGCGACAGAATGCTGCCGCCGATGTGGTCGACGACGATGATCAGAAGGACCAGCCCGCGAAAAAAATCGAGCTCGATCAGGCGCGGTTGCGACTTTTGCATTGTGTGGTGCCCAAAGCAGGCCCCGTGCGACGGCGCGCTAGTCCAGCGCGGCGGGCGTCTCACAAGGCTTTTGAAATTGGATTGGGGTACAGCGGCGGATACGCGATCCGCGTCGCCGCTTTCAACCGGCCGGGCCGGGCGCGGCGCGGTTGCAGGAGGCGTAAAGATGACCCCCATAACGGGGGCGGAGTTCCGCTGCGGCGCCGCAAAAAAGCTTTCGATTATATTTCTTTCCGTGACAGATCCGCTCGCGACTGCGCAAGTGTCAGCGCAACGCCGCGGCGCGTCGGCCTTTGCCCGGGCTCAAGTCCGCGTGACGTTGCTCCGTTTACCTCAATGGGGGCCGCGGTAAAAGGGGCTGCCGCACCAAGTGGAGATTTCGCAACAATTTGAGATATCGACACCACACCCAATGGACGGCGGCCTAACGGCGTGTGAGGATTTCCGTAAAGCGCGCGTCAGGGTCGGTTGGTTCGCGGACGAAGCGCCAGAACAAAAGCGGCCGGATCGAGTTGTCCCATTGCTCGAGTGCAGGGAGATCTTCATGAACAGGCAAGTGTTCGCGCTAGCTGTCTCCGCCGCTGTGTCTGTCGCTTTTGCCGCGTCCGCCTCGGCGCAGACGAGCGTGACGCTTTACGGCGTGCTCGATGAAGGCATCAACTACACCAACAATGTCGGCCGCGGCCATGTCTATGAACTGGCGAGCGGCGACGCGCAGGGCAGCCGCTGGGGGCTGAAAGGCGCCGAGGAACTGGGCGGCGGACTGAAGGCCATTTTCCAGCTGGAAAACGGTTTCGACGTGAGCTCCGGCCGGTTCAACCAGGGCGGCCGGATGTTCGGCCGCCAGGCGTTCGTGGGTTTGAGCGCGGAGCGATACGGCACGCTGACGTTCGGCCGCCAGTACGATTCCGTGGTCGACTATCTGGCCCAGACCACGGCCAACGGCAGTTGGGGCGGCTTGCTGTTCTCGCACCCGTACGATAACGACAACACGGACAACACGTTTCGTCTCGACAACTCGGTCAAGTACACCAGTCCGTCGCTTTCCGGTTTCCAGTTCGGCGGTGTCTACAGCTTCAGCAACGACACCGGTTTCGCCAACAATCGCGCGTACAGTTTCGGCGGCCAGTATGCGTATGGCGGCTTGCTGGTGGCGGCTGCGTATCTGCAGGCCGACAATCCCGGCAATGGCGCGAACGGCGCGATCACGGCGAACGACGCCAGCTTCATCGCTGCCCGCATGCGTGTGTTCGGCGGCGGCATTACCTATACGTTCGGCCCGGCGACGGCCGGTTTCGTCTACACCAATTCGAACTATCTGGATCCGACCGGCAACGGGTATCTCGGCGTGACGCCGCTCGTGCCGCCGGGCGTGCTGCTGAATTCGCTGAAGTATCAGAACTTCGAACTGAACGGCAAGTATCAGATCTCGCCGATGCTGTTCGTCGGCGCGCAGTATGTGTACTCGATGGAAACCTTCGACGCCTCGACTGGCGGCGTGAAGCCGAAAATCCATTCGTTCGGCCTGATGGCGGACTACAACCTGTCCAAGCGCACCGACGTCTACATTCAGGGCGAGTATCAGCAGGTGACTGGCGACTCGACCTATTCGATTCTCGACGAGGCCTTCACGCCCGGCACGCAGTCCCCTTCATCGACGTCGAAGCAGGTCGTGGTGCGGGCGGCGATCCGGCATAAGTTCTAGGCGCGATATATCCGACTTCGTTTCATCGCCGCGCCGCGCGATCGAATATCACCCGCGGCGCGAGAATTGAAGATCGCGAATATCGGGCGGCGTATTGAATGGATTGGCACTCAGTTCATCACGTAATTCTGAATCAGAATGCCGACTATCACGCCGAATGGAATACCAAAGGTCCGGCCGCGCAGGGTTGCGCTAATGTCTTCATCCAGTACGAAGCTGCAGCGGCGCTCGCGCCAGACGGTTTTATAGGCCAAGGGTTTGGCGTCGACAATCACGATGGAAATCAGCGCGGTTACGATAACCTGTTCCAGCGCATGCAGTTTCGCCATAAACGGGGAAAATTCACCGGCATTGCACAGCAGCACCATGATAACGGCGGCAATCAGCGTGCCGAAGAAAAAACCGCTCATGAAGCGGTTTGCTGAACTGAGAGAATCCACTTGAACCTCGGCTTGATTCGCCATCCTGGTCAAGGCGGCGAACTAAAAATATTCTGACGGAAATGGTTTCCCATTTGATAAACCGGCGGCGCATTGACTGCGCCGCCGGTCGACTTCAATGGGATGCGTAAGAATATTTTTATTGTCTTCTCCAACCTATCGTCCTTTTCCTAATGTCGGATAGGATCAGTCCGAAAAACGTGAACGCTCGCCATGTTCCGCCTGGGTGCCGGACAAATTCAGCGTGGCGTACTGCAATAGCATGATGGTCTTTCCGTCGACGATTTCGCCACGCCCGATCATCGTCAGCGCTTCTTCCAACGGCAGTTCCAGCACTTCGATTGGCGGACGTGACGGCGGCCAGCGCGATTGTCGTCGAACGGAACACGGCCGAGGCGCTGACCGCGCCGTTCGAGGCGCTGGGCATCACGATAGTGCGGACATAGTTCGCCGTGCTGACTAAATGGAAAGCGTTATAGGTCCGGGGCCACTACGGCGGTTCGTGCCAGATCCGCTATTCCACACTGAGGCAAAGCGATGCCCGACGGCATTGGTGCGCGGAGGCGCACGGTCAGCGCGTATTCCGTGACTTGCGCGCTGAACTCATGCGCTGTGTTCTGCTCAAATGGTATCGCGCTGCCGCTGCCGGCTTGCGGCTCGCCATACGATTCGCTGTAGGCAACGCTGATTCCTTTCACGGAGACTTCATGAGCAATCGCGCGACGCTGATCCTTCCTCATCACAGTTACGTTCATTCGCTGGGCGCGCCGCTGGCCTGCGTGCAAGGCACGATCAGCAAGGTATTCGCCAGCCCGGAGAATCACAACGGTGCCAATCACCAGCATTTCATCATCCGGATCGACACGGTCGTGAAGTTCGAAGGCGGTACGGAAGATCTCGTGGGCACAGAGGTGTTCGTCGCCGTGCGTTTCGGCGACAACGAGGGCCTCGCGCATGAGATTCCCGGATTGCAGGCGGGGCAGCCGATCGAAGCACAAGGCGAGTACATTCCCGACGCCAGCGCCTATCCCACCGAAGACAATAGCAACCCTGTTCTGCCGGTTCTGCACTTTACGCATCATCCGGTCGGGTACGTGAAGTACCAAGGGGAGTATTACAGCTAGCTGGCTGTCGCCGTCCCATCGCGCCGTCACGATCGTCTCGCCACTGTCACCATTGCTTCACTGAAGATTCAAGTTTTTGCCGCGCTTTGCCGTTAAGCAAACGTTATCGTGCGGCTGCCGAGGCATAGCCGTTGGTGCGGCCACGAGCCGTCGCCCGACACGTTGCGCGTGCAGCGAAGTCGGCAATGCCGTGCGTAAGGTTTGTATCAGAGTGTGTGAGTTGGCGCGTTTTTTATAAAACGCACTTTACAATTCCGCTTGAATTTTAATCGGTAATCTGACCCTTTTCGCAGAAGATCGGCTGTTTTGACGGGCTGTATGGACGCGTCCTGGCTATCCGGCAGGCTGTGAACGCGAAGGGTTGGGTTGCCGGCAGCGCAGGGATGAGCGCCGCGCGAGGCGGCGCGGCAGTGTAGCGGGGAGAGCAGCGCGCCGGACGGGCGTGCGCATTGCCGCTGCAAGCCGGCATCCGGCTCGACAATGAATGAGGCAGGAGTCGAACAAGATGGGAAAGCGTTTCGACAGAACCATGATGGCCAGTCTGGCCGGCGTATGGGTCGCGCTGGCGGTCAGTGGATGTGCGAATGTGGGGCAGCAGGGTGCGCAGACCGGCGCGGCATCAGGCGCAGCGGCTGCGTCGGCGGTGCCGGCCGCGAGCGCGCCGGCATCGGACGCGACGGCGGCAACGCCGGCCGTGAGCGGCGCCGATCAGAGCGCACCGCTTAAGAAATCGCCGCCGCTGGTGTATCGCGTCAAGCGTGGCGACACCCTGGCGCGCATCGCGCAGCGTCATCATTGCAGTGTCGGGCAGTTGCAGGCCTGGAATGGATTGAAGGCGTCCGCGCGGCTGAAGCGTGGACAGGTGTTGCGCGTCGCCTCGCCGGAAACCGCGCGGGCGGTGAACGCCGCCAATGCGGCCGCGAAGGCCGCCGCGGCGTCCGGATCCGCGGCTTCGGGCGCGGCGCAGCAAGCAGCGGCGGCATCGGCCGGATCGGCAGGATCGGCAGGATCGGCAGGATCGGCTGGATCAGCAGGCGCGGCGCAACCGCAGTCTGCACAGTCGCCCGCGCCCAGCGCCGCCGAGGCGCGCGAGGTGGCACAGCAAACCGCGCGGCACGCGAGTGGCGTGTCGCTGGCCTGGCCCGCGGGCGGAAGCGTGGTGGAAGGATTCCAGCCGGGCGAAACGCGGGGCATCGAAATCAGCGGCAAGCCGGGCGATCCGGTGCGGGCGGCTGCCGGCGGCAAGGTGATGTACGCCGGCACGGGCCTGAACAGCTACGGCAGTCTGATCATCGTCCAGCACAACAAGGACTTTCTGACCGCCTACTCGCACAACCGCAAGCTGCTGGTCAAAACCGGCGATATCGTCGTGCAGGGACAGCAGATCGCCGAGATGGGCGACGAGAACAACTCGCGGGTGTCGTTGGGCTTCGAGTTGCGCCGCGACGGCAAGCCGATCGATCCCATGCCGTACCTGCCGCAAGGACGCGGCTAGGCGCGCGCGCTTAGTCCAGCCACCGTAGCGCCGCGGCGACGATCGCTTCCGGCGCGTCTTCCTGCATCAGGTGGCCGGCCTTCGGGACCGGCTGAAACCGCGCTTCCGGTATGGCCGCGGCCAGTTGACGGCCGCGCGCCGGCGGAATCCACTGATCCTCTTCGCCCCACAGAATCTGCACCGGACAGCGCAACTGCGGATAGCGTGCTTCGACCTCGTCGGTGTAGCGCTGATCCATCTGCGCGATCTGCCGGTAGAACGCGGCCTGGCCCGTTGTGCCGAGCCACGGCGTCACATAAGGCGCGAGTTCGTGATCCGTAATCTCGCGCGCGATCGCGCCGCGTACATACGCCTTCACCACTGCCTCGTGGATGTAGGGCGGCAGTCCGGCGAACGCGTCACCATGCTCGCGCACATGCCGCACGAACGGCGAGCCCCACGGCGCCACTGCCACCGGATCGATCAGCGTGAGACTGCGATAGTCGCAGCCGTCGATCAGATGCGCGCGCAACGAAGTCGCGCCGCCGAAATCGTGCGCGATGACGTCCGGGTTTTTCAATTGCCAGTGCGCGAGCAATTCCGCCAGCAAGCCATTCTGCACGCCGAGCGAAACGTCCTGAGCATCGCGCTGTTCGGATTGCCCGTAGCCGAGCAGATCGTAATAGTAGACCGTGCGCGTCTGTGCGAGATGCGGGGCAATGCGGTGCCACACATAGGAAGAAAACGGCGTGCCGTGAACCAGCACCAGCGGCGGACCGGTACCGGTCACGTTGAAGCGCACGGATTGATCGCGGAAAGTGTAGCTTTCGGGGAGCGGCCAGTTTTGCATGGCGGTGAGCGTCGCGAGGAAGTCTGCTTACCTTAGCAGGGCTTCGTGAAGCATGCAGGGCGCCTTTCCGTAGCATGCTCTTCGCAGCATGCTCATAGTAGCTCCCGCAGAAGCTCACCTTTGTTTTATTCAGCAAAACCAGGCAAATTCAAACGGCGCTTCACCGCGCACTTGTTTCGGTGGCAAACGAGCCATGCAGGCGATCCGCACTCTTACGAATCGCGCACAAATTGCCTTGAAAATAGGCCTCGCCCGATTGGCGGCATTCGAAAATGCCTGGTAATCCGGCAATGGCATCCCTATGAAGCCAACGAGCGGGCATCTCCGGATGGATCGAAACGCCCGCTTTCAATGGTGAGTGAATTCGGGAGCCGGCTACTTCGATTCGATGCCACGCAACAACTGGGTGACCTGGCCGTGATGATGCAGGATGGCCGGATCGGCATGCAGCAGCGGCAGGTAGCGCGGCAGGAACGCATTGTTCGGCATGTCGGGCGAGAAGAGCCCGGCCACTGCTTCGGCCGCGGCGATCCGGTCGGGTGGCATCGGCCTCCTTGTCGTCGAGAATTTCGTCGACGTTCGCAATCACCGTCGAGAGCGGCGTGAGCCAGCGAAAACCCGAACCGTTGATCAGCACCTGCAGGAACGCCGCGGGCGTGACGGGGCCGAATTCCTTTTCGTAAGCCACGCGCTCGTGATCGAGAATGGCTTTGTGCAGCGCCAATAGCGGCCGGCGAATCTCCGAAAGGAATTGGGTGCATTGCGAGTCGTTCATGTGGGCTGCTCCTTCCGATAGTCAGACCGGATCCATGCTAACAAAATCGCACGGCATTGATTGAACAAGATTAACGGATCACGCGAACACTTTCTTCCTGGGCCTGTGCGCGAAGGGTAACGCGTTGATTCGCATCTGTTTTCAGCGATGCAATATGCGCGGTGAGACGGTTTCGGCCGGCAGACGGCGTGCGGCGAGGCGACGCACTTCTCAATGCGCGGCTACAATTTGCCGGTCAGTCCCGGCGGGTTCACGCCGCGCATTAACTGCCGTTTTTAGTCAACGCAAAGCCGCATTGCGTATTAGTCCGGCTTGTCGAATAAAGACGGCGGGTCTTTGCAGTTTGGTTCGACGTCTCTCTCTAAACAGCCCGATAAACAATAAGCCCCACTCGGAGCCGCCCCATGACAACGCTCAATATCAACGGCCAGACGCACACCGTCGACGCGCCGCCCGACATGCCCCTTCTGTGGGTCTTGCGCGATCTGGTCGGTCTGACCGGCACGAAGTTCGGTTGCGGTATAGCTCAATGCGGCGCGTGCACCGTGCACCTCGACGGCGTGGCGGTGCGCTCGTGCGTATTGCCGGCCGCGGCGGTCGGCGATCGCAAGATCACCACCATCGAAGCGGTGGGCAGCACGCCGGCCGGCCAGAAAGTGCAGCAGGCATGGCGTCAGCTCGACGTGGTGCAATGCGGCTACTGCCAGTCGGGGCAGGTGATGTCGGCGGCTTCGCTGCTTACGAGCAACCCCAATCCTACCGATGCGGACATCGACGCCGCGATGGCCGGCAATATCTGCCGCTGCGGAACGTATAACCGCATCCGCGCGGCGATCAAGCAAGCCGCGAAGGGGGCCTGACATGTCCCAGGGATTGCTCGATGCACAGAACGGCGCAGAGCCGTCGAAAGCCGGCGCGCGCGCCGCAGGTGGATTGTCGCGCCGCACTTTTCTGAAATTCGGCGTGACAGTCGGCGCGGCGGCGGGCGGCGGCCTGCTGCTCGGCTTCAGCATGCCGGCCGCCAGCCAGGATCAGAAGGCCGGCAAATCGGTGATCGGCGGCGACGGTGTGGAAACCCCACAAAGCGGCGTATTCGCGCCGAACGCATTCATCCAGATCGATACCGCGGGCAAGGTCACGCTGGTGATTCCGAAGGTGGAGATGGGCCAGGGCGTCTATACGTCGATCCCGATGCTGATCGCCGAAGAACTCGAAGTGCCGCTCGACACGGTTACCGTCGACCACGCACCGCCGAACGAAAAACTCTTCATGGACCCGCTGCTCGGCGGCCAGCTCACCGGCGGGTCGACCTCGATCCGTTATGCCTGGGAGCCGATGCGTAAAGCCGGCGCCACCGCGCGCACTGTCCTGATCAGCGCGGCCGCACAGCAATGGCAGGTGGATCCGGCCAGCTGCCATGCGCAGGCCGGGCAGGTGATTCACGCGGCCAGCAACCGCAGCATCGGCTATGGCCAGCTGGTGACCGCGGCCGCCAGTCTGCCCGCGCCGCAGAACGTCAAGCTCAAGGACCCGAAAGACTTCAAGCTGATCGGCACGGCGGTCAAGCGTCTCGATTCGCCGGAGAAAGTGGACGGCACCGCGCTGTTCGGGCTCGACGTGCGCGTGCCCGACATGGTCTATGCGGCGATCGCGAACTGTCCGGTGTTCGGCGGCACGCTCGCCAGCGTCGACGACACCAATGCGAAAAAGATTCCGGGCGTGCGCCAGGTCATCAAGATCGACAACGCGGTCGCGGTGATCGGCGACCACACGTGGGCGGCCAAGCGCGGCGTGCAGGCACTCGTCATCAAATGGAACGAAGGCGCGGGCGCGAATCTGTCGATGAAGCAGATCGTCGACGATCTCGCCAACGCCTCGCAGCGCAACGGCGCGGTGGCACGTAAAGAGGGCGACGTCGCCAATGCGTTCAGCAATGCCAAGACGCGCGTCGACGCGGTGTATCAGCAGCCGTTCCTCGCGCACGCCACGATGGAGCCGATCAACTGCACGGTGCATGTGCGCCCCGACGGCTGCGATGTCTGGCTCGGCTCGCAAGTGCCGACCCGGGTGGTGGACGCCGCCGTGGCAGTCACCGGCTTGCCCGCCGACAAGATTGTCGTGCACAACCATCTGATCGGCGGCGGCTTCGGGCGGCGGCTGGAATTCGACATGGTCACGCAGGCCGTCAAGGTCGGCAAGCAGGTGTCCACGCCGGTGAAGGTGGTCTGGACGCGCGAAGAAGACATTCAGCACGACATGTACCGGCCGTACTACTACGACAGGATCTCCGCGGGACTGGACGCGAACAGCAAGCCGGTTGCGTGGCAGCACCGCATAGTCGGTTCGTCGGTGATCGCGCGGTTCGCGCCGCCCGCGTTCAGGAACGGCGTCGATCCCGACGCGGTCGAAGTCGCTTCGGACCTGCCGTATGACTTGCCTAACCAGTTGGTCGACTACGTTCGCCAGGAGCCGCATGCGGTGCCCACCGCATTCTGGCGCGGCGTGGGACCGACACGCAGCACTTTCGTGGTGGAGAGTTTCATCGACGAACTCGCGGCGCAGGCCAAAGTCGATCCCGTCAAATACCGTCAGGATCTGCTCGGCAAGACGCCGCGCGCGCTGAACGTGCTCAACGTCGCCACCCAGGCAGCGAACTGGGGCAGCGCGGTGCCGAAGGGGCAAGGGCGCGGCGTGTCGGTCATGCATGCGTTCGGCAGCTTCTTCGGGATCGTCGTCGATGTCGCGGTGGATCAGGGCGAGGTGGCGGTCAAGCGGGTGGTGTGCGCGGTCGATTGCGGCATGGTGGTCAATCCGAACACGGTCGAGGCGCAGGTGCAGGGCGGCATCATCTTCGGCATCACGGCGGCGCTCTATAGCGAGATCACGATCAAGGACGGCCGCGTTGAGCAGAACAATTTCACCGACTACCGGATGCTGCGGATCGATCAGACGCCGCCTATCGAGGTGCATATCGTGAAGAGCAGCGAGGCGCCCGGCGGTATCGGCGAACCCGGCACGGCGGCGCTCGCGCCCGCGCTGACCAATGCGATTTTCGCGGCCACCGGCAAGCGGCTGCGGCAATTGCCGGTCGGCAGCCAGTTGCAGACCGCTTAACGGAGCCCGACATGAAAAACACACTGAAGGGTTTCGGCGCGGCGTTGTGCGTGACGCTGCCGTTGCTTGCGCAGACGCCGGCGCAGGCGGCCGCGCAGTCAGCCGATCCGGCGCTGGTGCAACGCGGCGCCTATCTGGCCAAGGTCGGCGATTGCGTCGCCTGTCATACGGCGCCGAAGGGCAAGCCGTTCGCGGGCGGCCTGCCGATGGCCACGCCAATGGGCCAGATCTACACCACCAACATCACGCCCGACCAGCAGACCGGCATCGGCGGTTATACCGAAGAGGACTTTGCACGGGCCATGCGCGAAGGCGTTGCCAAAGACGGCCACAATCTTTATCCGGCCATGCCGTACCCGTCGTACGCCAAGGTCAACGACGACGACATGAAGGCGCTGTACGCGTATTTCATGAGCGGCGTGGCGCCGGTGCAGCAGGCGAACCGCGAGCCGGATATCAAGTGGCCGCTGAACATGCGCTGGCCGCTGAAGTTCTGGAACATGGTGTTCCTCGAAAAGGGCGTCTATCAGGACAAGCCGGGCAAAGACGTGGCATGGAATCGCGGCGCGTATCTGATTCAGGGGCTCGGGCACTGCGGCTCGTGCCATACGCCGCGCGGCATCGCGTTCCAGGAGAAGGCGCTGGATGAAAGCGGCAGCGCGTTCCTGACCGGCGGCCTGCTCGACGGCTGGTTCGCGGCGAACCTGACCGGCGAGCACAACGTGGGTCTGGGCCGCTGGAACGATCAGGACCTGCAGGCGTTCCTGAAGACCGGCGCGAATCGCCATGCGTCCGCGTTCGGTTCGATGACCAGCGTGATCAACAACAGCACGCAGGGCATGAACGACACGGACATCGCGGCCATGTCGACGTACCTGAAGTCGCTCCCGCCGGCAGGCGGCAGCGGTGCGGCGCCTTACAAGTACGATCCGCAGGCGACGAAGGTGTCGCTCAACCGGCCGGCGGACAATGAAGGCGCGCGCGTCTACACGGCGTATTGCATGCACTGTCACGGCGTGGACGGGCGCGGCTTCGCGCCGATGCTGGCGCCGTTGTCCGGCAATCCGAACGTGCTGGAGAAGGATCCGTCGTCGCTGATCAACGTGACGCTCAACGGTACCGAAGACCTCGTGATCGGCGGCATTCCCGCGCCGTATCCGATGCCGAAGTACGCGCCGGTGCTCAACGACCAGCAGATCGCCGACGTGCTGACCTTCGTGCGGGCCGGGTGGAACAACGGCGCGCCGGCGGTCACGGCGGAGGACGTCGCGAAGTTGCGCAAGTCCACGCACGCGGCGCGCTAGATCCGCCAGTTCTGCCAGGTCTGTCAGGCGGCATGCAAAGAAAAGCGGCAACCGTGCACAACGGTTGCCGCTTTTCTCATTCAATCGCCGCAGCGAATCTCAGCGATGCTGGCCGACCTTCTGCCGTTTCTCCAGCACGCGCGCGTACCACGTGAGCGGGAAGCACATCGCGAAGTAGATCATCGCGACCATGCCGTAGATCGGGAACGGGCGGAACGCGGCGTTGGTGATCATGGTGCCTGTCTTGGTCAATTCCGTGAAACCGATGATCGATGCGAGCGCCGTGCTTTTCACCACCTGCACGAGAAAGCCGACCGTCGGCGCCACTGCGATTTTCAGCGCCTGCGGCCACACGATATAGCGCAACTGCTGGCCGAACGTCATGCCGAGACTCGCGCCCGCGGCCCACTGGCCGCGCGGCACGGCTTCGACGCAGCCGCGCCAGATGTCGACCAGATACGCGCTGGTATAGAGCGTCAGGGTGACGGTGGCCGCGACCCACGGCGACACATCGACACCGAGCAGCGGCAAACCGAAAAACGCCAGGAAGAGCTGCATCAGCAGCGGTGTGCCCTGAAACACTTCCACGTACACCACGACGATACGGCGCAGCCAGGCGATCGGCGACACGCGCATGGCGAGCAGAATCAACCCGACGATGCCGCCGCCCACGAACGCGATCAGCGAGAGCAGCACGGTCCAGCGGGCGGCGAGCAACAGATTGCGGGCAATGTCCCACAGCGTGAATTCGACCATGATCAACGCTCCGTGGGCAGAGTGCGGGCGCCGCGCCACATCAGGCGGTTGCGCCAGTTACGCGGCGCGCTTTCGTTGCCGCGCGCCGCCCGGCCCGCGAACAGACCGCGGCCGAGCCGGTTGAGGATTTGCCGCAATACGATGGACAGCACCAGATACGTCGCGGTGATGATCAGGTAACTTTCGAACGAACGGAAGTTGCGCGACTGGATAAAGTTGGCCGCGTACGTGAGATCGGGCACGGAGATTTGCGAGACCACCGCCGAGCCCAGCATCACGATCAGCACCTGGCTCAGCAGCGCGGGAAACACATTGGCGATGGCCTGCGGCAGCACGACATAGCGGAACACCTGCCGCCCATGCAGACCGAGCGCCTGCGCCGCCTGCACCTGGCCGCGCGAAATCGAATCGATGCCGGCGCGCACGATCTCGATCGCGTAAGCGCCGAGATTGACGGTCATGGCCAGAATCGCGGCCTGCACTTCGTCGATATGGATACCGAGGCTCGGCAAGCCGAAGAACACGAAGAACAACTGCACGATGAACGGCGTGTTGCGGATCAGTTCCACATAACCCGCCACCAGCCAGCGCGCCCATTTCGGTCCGGCCACCGCCACGCTCGCACCGGCAATGCCGACAATCGCGCCGAGCACGGTGGAAACGGCCGTCAGGCCCAGGGTGACGGCGACGCCGCGCGCGAGCATCCCCGCATAGAGGCCGAAGCCGCTGAAATCGAACGCATAGGTCATGGCGTGGCGCTCATCGTGAGGTCAGACTCCGCCGCGGACCACGCCTCGCGGTCCGCGCAAAAAAAGGTTCAGAGATCGGCCGGCAGCGGCGCACGCAGCCACTTCTGCGAAATCGCGTTCATGGTGCCGTCCTTGCGGGCCCTGGCAATCGTTTCGTCGACCTTCTGCTTCAGACGCGGCTCGTTCTTGTTCAAACCGACGTGATCGGGCGAGCTGAACAGCGAGAACTTCTGCTCGGGATCATTGGCCGGATGACGCGCGAGAATCGTGGCGCCGACGTCGTTGCCGACTACCATCAACTGTACCTGACCAGAAAGAAACGCCGAAATTGCGCCGTTAGGATCGTCGAAGCGTTTGATGTTCGCGGTGGGCGGCGCGATCTTCGTTACGCTCAGGTCTTCCAGCGTGCCGCGCGCGACCGAAATCGACTTGCCGGCGAGGTCGGCGGCGTTCTTCACGGGCAACGCTTTCGGGCCGAACACCGCGAGGTAGTAGGGCGCATAAGGTTGCGAGAAATCGATCACCTTTTCACGCTCGGGGGTCTGCCCGACCGACAGCAGCATGTCCGCCTTGTGATCAGCGAGGTAGGCCATGCGGTTGTCGCCCGTCACCGGCACGAGTTCGACCTTGGCGTTGAGCGCCTTGCCGATCAGATTGGCGACGTCGATGTCGTAGCCCATCGGCTTCATGTCCGGGCCGATCGAGCCGAACGGCGGATAGTCCTCGAATACGCCGATGCGCACCGTGCCCGACTTGGCGATGGTGTCGAGCGCGTCCGCATGCGCGGCCGACGGCAGCGCGCACAGCGCGCCGAGGCCGGTAAAGGCCAGCGTCGCGGCGAGCGTGGCGAACACCCGGCGGGTGCGGGATTGGGCAGTGGGGCGCTGGTTCATGGTGTGTCCTCTGTCGAAAATGTCGGTATTGGAATGGGCAAATCTGATTGATGTAGCGATGCTTCAGTGCCTCGATTCAAGGTGCGGCGCGCGCGGCGATCAGCTTGCACGCATGCGGCGGCAGTTCCGCGAGCACCGGCATGCCGAGCGCGAGCCCAGGCGTTTCGCGCGGCGTGGTGGCCGCGGTCAGCGTGAAGCCGGCACAGTCGATGGTCGCTTCGAGCGAGGCGCCCACGTCGCGGATGAACGTGACGGTGCCTGCCAGCCGGTTCGGGCCCGCCGCGTCGGACGCGGCTTTCACGCACACGTCTTCCGGGCGGATCAGCAGACGGATGTCGCTGCTGGAGGCCGGCACGCGCGCCGGCTGCGCGACGCTGATACGCCGGCCGCCGGGCAGGCTCACGCCGCCCGCGCCATCGTACGTGACCGGCAGGATATTGCCCAGACCGATGAAGTCGGCGACGAATTCGCTGACCGGATCGCGGTAGATGTCGAGCGGCTTGCCGACCTGGGCGATGCGGCCTTTCTCCATCACGACGATCTCGTCGGCCATCGTCATGGCTTCGCGCTGATCGTGCGTGACCATGATCGTCGTGATGCCCAGACGCTGTTGCAGCAGGCGGATCTCCACCTGCATCGCTTCGCGTAGCTTGGCGTCGAGCGCGGAAAGCGGTTCGTCGAGCAGCAGCAGTTTCGGCTGCGACGCGATCGCGCGCGCAATCGCCACGCGCTGGCGCTGGCCGCCGGAGAGTTGCGTGACCGGGCGGTTGGCCATGTGCGGCAACTGGATCAGTTCCAGCAGTTCGGCTACGCGCCGCGTCTGCTGCTCCTTCGTGGTCTTGCGCAGCTTCAGCGGATAAGCGACGTTTTGCGCGACCGTCATGTGCGGAAACAGCGCGAGAGACTGGAACACCATGCCGAAGTCGCGCTGATTCGCGGGCAACCGCGTGATGTCGCGTCCGGCGAAATGGATGCTGCCCGAGGTCGGCGTTTCGAGGCCGGCGATCATCCGCAGCAGCGTGGTCTTGCCGCAGCCGGACGGGCCGAGAAAGCACACCAGCTTGCCGTCGGGCACGCTCAGATCGACGCTGTCCACGGCATGGGCCGCGCCGAAGCGCCGGGTCACGGCCTGCAACGTTAAATGGGTCATCGGAGGCTCCAGCAAGGGGGCGTCATTCATGAGCGCGCGGGTTCACGCAATACGGTCACAGCGCGACGCCTTCGTCGCCGATCAGCTTTTCGAGCAGCCAGATCAGCGCGAAGTCGATCGCGACGATGAACACGGCGAAACAGAACACGGTCGGATCGAGCGACGACACCGTGCGGCTGTAGAGCCACACCGGCAGCGTCATCGTGTCGATGCCGTAGAGGAAGAACGTCACCGTGAATTCGTTGAAGGAGATGATGAACGCGAACAGCATGCCGGCGAGAATGCCGGGGCGCATCAGCGGCAGGATCACGTCGACGAGCGCGCGGCCGGGACTCGCGCCCATCACGCAGGCGGCCTCTTCGAACTCCGGGCCGATGGCGGCGACCGACGCCGCGCAATTCTTCACGGTAAACGGCAGCGCCAGAATCACGTGCGCGATGATCAGGCGGAACACGCCGAGCTCGATGGGCAGCACGTTGAACACCAGCAGCAGCGACAGGCCGAGCATCACGAGCGGGTAGACGAGCGGCAGCGCGACCAGCTGTTCCACCGCGGGCTTGCCGCGAAAACGGTAGCGGCTCAACGCGTAAGCGGCGGGCACCGAGACGAGCGTGGCGATCACCATCGTCGAGAGCGCGACGATCAGGCTCGTGGTCAACGCGGCGCCCATCGACAACGAGTCGCTCGCGTCCGGCGAGACGAAGCTGTGCCACGCGGCGCGATACCAGTGCAGGCCGTACGCGTGCGGCGGGAATTCGAGGGTGTCGGCCGCGCTGAACGACATGGTGATCATCGTGAGGATCGGCAGCGCGGCGAGAAACAGAACAATCGCCGCGAGCAGGGCGGTGGCCTTGCCGAGCTGGCCGGGCATGGTGGCCGGCAGACGCGGCGCGCGGGGCGGGCGCTGCTGCAAGCGCGCGGCTTGCGCCGTTTGCGCGGTTTGAATCGGCGTGCTCATGTGTGCGGCTCCTCGGCAAGACGTTGCGTGCGGCGCACGAGGCGCTGCGACAGCGCCATCACGGTCAGCGTGGCGACCATCAGCACCACGCCCGAGGCGGAGGCCGCCGGCCAGTTCAGCAGCGGCGCGACCTGATCGTGAACCAGCACGGCGAGCATCGGCACGCGTCGTCCGCCGAGCAGCAGCGGCACGGCGAACGCGCTCGCGTTATACGCGAACACCAGCAGCGCGCCGGACACGAGGCCGGGCATGGCGAGCGGCAGCAGCACGTGGCGCAGCGTTTGCCAGCGCGTCGCGCCGAGCGTGGCGGCGGCTTCTTCGTAAGTGCTCGAGACCGCGCGCATCGCGCTCGAAAGCGGCAGCACGGCGAGCGGAAACGCGGTCTGGATCAGGCCGAGCAGCACGCCGTTTTCGCGGTACAGCCACATCAACGGACGTTGCACGAGGCCGCTGCCGAGCAGCGCGTGATTGAGCAGCCCGGCCGGCCCGAGAATGATCAGCCAGCCATAGCCTTGCAGCAGCAGATTGACGAGCAGCGGCAGCAGCACACCGGCCAGCAGGAGGCGCCGGGCGAGCCGCGACTTCGTGCGCGCCATCGCCAGGGCGACGGGAATCGCCAGCAGCACCGCGCAGATCATGCTTTGAAATGCGAGCTTCAATGTCAGCCACAACGACTTCATGAAGTAGCCGTCGAGCAGGTCCGCGTAGTTTTGCAGCGTGAAGCCGCGCCACTCGTTGCCTTGCGTGCCGAAGCTCATGCGCAGCACGATCAGCGCGGCCGCACCGAGAATGGCGAGAAACAGCAGGATCGGCGCGAGCAGCAGCCACGGGCGCGCTTTTTCCATCGCGGTGGCGGCAGGCGCGTCGGGCACGTGAGGTACGTTGGGGACGTCAGAGGACCCGGCGTCCGGCACTGTGCCGGACGCCGATGAGGCACGCCGCGAAAAGCGCGCGAGCATCGCTGTCATGCCGCGAAGATTTCGGTGTAACGCTTGATCCACGCAGGCTGCACGACGGCGAGCGCCTTGTCGTCATGCAACACGGCTTTCTCGGCGATCTGCCGCGGGCTCGGCACGAACGCGCGGCTCTCGGCGGGAATCACCGCTTTCGAATTGACCGGGCCGTTCAGCACGTCGGCGGCCATGCGGCCTTGCACGCCCGCGTCGAGCGAATGGTTGATGAAGGCGTGGATCAGATCGCTGTCGCCCGGATGCGACTTGGGGATCACCGTGAACATCAGTTGCGTGGCGAAGCCTTCTTTCATGCCGTAGGTCACGCCCATCTTGTACTCGGGCTTGCGGATCTGGTCGGGGAAGAACGCCGGCGAATAGATGCCGCCGATATCGAGCGAGCCGGTGCGGAACAGATCGGCCACCTGGTTCGGGTTCTCGCCGAGCGTCATCACGCGGTCTTTCAGTTGCATCAGCTTCTTGAAGCCCGGCTCGATGTTCTGCTGCGAGCCGCCGTTCATCTTCGCGGCGATGATCGCGAGGTCGACCGCTTCGGCCCATTCGGGCGGCGGCAGGAACAGCCGGCCGGCGTACTTGGGATCCCACAGCGCTTCGTAGGACGCCGGCGCGGTCTTGACCGTCGACGTGTTGTAGATCAGCCCGTCCGACCACAGCAGATAGCCGACGCCGAAGCCGTTCGCGCCCGTGCGGTACTGCGGCGCGACGTCCTTCAGGTTCGGCAGTTTGTCCAGGTCGGGCTTCATCAGCAGGCCGGCGTCGCCGAGACCGGACGCGCCGACGCCGGCTAACGTGATGACGTCGTAGGTGGGGCGGTCGCCCGCGGCCTTCACCTTGGCGACCATGCCGGAGGTGCCGTCGGCGCGGTCGGCGATCACTTTGGCGCCGGTTTTCGCCGTGAACGTGGCGGCGATGTTGCGCAACGCGGCGGCGCCCGTGTCGTCCGACCAGGTCAGCAGACGCAGCGTCTTGCCGCTGAAATTGTGTTCCTGCGCGCGCAGGTTGATGAACGGCATCGGCAAGGTGGATGCCGCGAGTGCAGCGCCGATCGTCTTGATGGCCTGCCTTCTACCCCGTTTGATCTCTTGCATGGCGGTCTCCTGTGTTGAACGCCTGTTGCCTGATGGAATCGTGTGACCGCTGCCGTTGCATCGCGTGATTGCGTTGCCTGCTTGCGCTGCGTGTGGATGCACTCTAGGTTTGTCAAAATCCCTCAACAAACGAAATATGCGCATGGAGCGCATGACGTAAGCTCATGCGTATGCCGTCGCGCGACCGGGATGGCGCACGCCGTTCAGGCGGCGGGAGCGCCGAGGCAGTAGCGCATGCGGGTTAACGTCCATCTTTTACCGAAGCCTCGCAGTCATGCGGAGGTATGAGGAAAGCTCGGTTCTGGTGCGGCTTCGGACATGTTTTGCCCTGTATCGGTGCATAGCGGCTTCGCAGGTTTCGAGTCCCGGCAGCGGCATGAGCCGAATGCATGAGCGCTTAGCCGCTGCCTTGTCGTCAGTCAATTTGTGATCGCGTATCCTGTGGGCTCTGGCGGCATTTCGGCGGTTTACGACCATCCATGCCATCACGTCCACCAATGATTTTTTCTGATCCCGGATAGACCGATGCGACGCCTACCGCCGCTCAATGCGCTGCAGATTTTCGAAACGGTGGCGCGACATCGCAGTTTCACGCGCGCCGCCGACCACTTGTGCCTCACGCAAGGCGCGGTGAGCCGGCAAATCATCGCGCTCGAGGACTACTACAAGTTTCCGCTCTTCAAACGCCATGCGAAAGGCCTGACGCTCACCGCCGAAGGGGAATTGCTGCTGCCGGCCGTGAAGGAGAGCTTCGCGCGCATCGAGGAAATTTCGCTGCGCCTGACACGGCAGCGAACCGATCTCGCGCTGAAAGTGCCGACCTGCGTGATGCGCTGGATGCTGCCCAAGATCATGCGCTTCCAGGCCGAGTATCCCGAGTTGCATGTGCAGATCACGACCACGTGGCAGCACGATGTGGATTTCCAGCTCGAACCGTTCGACGCCGCGATCATCTACGGCTCCTCGCCTGGCGCGGACGTGCAGGCCGTGCCGTTGTTCGAGGAGCGTCTGACGCCCGTGTGCGCGCCCGATCTGCTGAAGGACAAGCCGTTGGCCGAACTGGCCGACCTCGCGCGCCATACGCTGCTGCACCCCACACGCGACCATCGCGACTGGAAAATGTGGCTGGCCAGGGTGACCGAGATGGGCGCCGCGAACGCGCCGGTCATCGACGCCGAACACGGCCCGAGCTTCGACACGCTCGATATGGCGACCAACGCCGCGCTGCAGGGCTTCGGCGTCGCGATCAGCGACCTTGCGTTGATCGACGAGGACGTGGCCGCCAAGCGCCTCGTGCGACCGTTCGATACGGTGCTCAAGACCGGCTGGCGCTATTACTTCGTCTATCCGGACTCGGTCGCGCATCAGCAGAAGCTGAATCTGTTTCGCGACTGGATCGCGGCGCACTGGGAGGAGTAGTCCGCCGACTCAGGGCGCGAACGAGAGAAACAGGTACGCCGCGAACAGCGACAGATGCACGGCGCCTTGCAGAATTGTCGTGCGGCCGCTGCTGAGCGTGAGCGTGCCGACTATCAGCGTGAGAACGAGGAGCACGGTTTCCTTGCCGTCGATCCCGAGCACGAGCGGCTGACCGGTGTACAGAAACACCCCGGCGACCGTCGGAATAGTCAGGCCGATACTGGCAAGCGCCGAGCCGAGCGCGAGATTCAGGCTGTTCTGCAAGCGATCGGCACGCGCCGCGCGCACGGCGGCAAGCCCTTCGGGCAGCAGCACCAGTGCGGCGATCACGATGCCGACCACGGCCGCCGGCGCGCCCGCATTCCGGACCGCGGTTTCGACCACCGGCGAGAGCACCTTGGCGAGCAGCACCACCGCGACGAGGCACACCAGCAGCAAGCCGGCGGCCGCCAGCGCCTCGCCGGCGGTCGGCGGTGCGGCGTGGACGCTTTCATCCGGCGTGGCGGCGAGGAAGTAATCGCGATGGCGCACGGTCTGCACGAACACGAATACGCCATACAGCACCAGCGACGACATCCCGGCGAACGCCAACTGCGAAGACGACAGGACCGGACCCACACTGGTCGTCGTGTAGTTCGGCATGACGAGCGTCAGGATGGACAGGGAGGCGAGCACAGCCAGCGCCGCCGAAGCGCCACGGCTCTGAAAATCCTGCTCGCGATGCCGGATGCCGCCCACCAGCAGGCAAAGGCCCACAATCCCGTTGCAGACGATCATTACCGCGGCGAACACCGTGTCGCGCGCCAGACCGGCTTTCTCCGGGCCGGACGTGAGCATGACCGAGACGATCAGCGCCACCTCGATCACGGTGACCGCCACCGCCAGCACCAGCGTGCCGAACGGCTCGCCGACGCGATGCGCGACCACCTCCGCGTGGTGCACCGCCGTGAAGACGGCGGCGCACAGCGCCACGCCGACCAGCGCGAGCAGCAGGCCGTGGCCCGGCATGGCATACGCGATGCCGAGCACGATCCACGCGACGAACGGCACGGCAATGGTCCAGCGGGGCAGAACGGTCGCGGGCGTGGTCATTCGGGCTTCCTTCTGATGCTTGTGCTTGTATTGGATGGTACGGCAGGCCCGGACGACATCCGTTCCGGTCTGATGCACGGCTGAATGTTCAGGTAACTTATAAGGAATGCGCTTTAACGCATTAAATTATAAGGGTAATTGACGGATGGTATGTTGTCGATTCTGGAAGCTTGATGAAGATAAGCCGGAGCGTCCGGCATCCTGTAACGCAAATGGCGACAGCTTGTGCGATGGATCGGATCACGCAGAATTGCGGTGGCTGGCAAGCGACTCGCGCGTCGCTAATGTACGGCGATTGAGGTGTGTGGGAATTCTTTGGCCCGACGTGGGACTGGCTGGGCACATCACCTTGATGTGGCGGGCTACCTGCGGTGCGCGCCGACCGGTGAACGCCGGGAGCGGACGAAGGCGCCAGCGTCCCCTGACGGGACCACTGGCGCCCGGTTATGTCGTTACACCCGGTTCACCCGCTTACTGGCCGACCGGACGAATGGTCAGGGCGTTCTTGACCGAGGTCACGCCGGCCACGCCTTGCGCCGCCTGGGTGGCCAGATCGACCTGCCCCTGTTCGGGCACGGTGCCGGCCAGCGTCACTGCGCCGCCACGCGCACGCACGGTGATGTTCGACACGCTCAGACCCTTGGTCTTCGACAGTGCGCTGCGGACTTTGCGTCCCAGCGCGCGGTTGGCCGCCTTGGTCTGTTTGGCCGACGGCGTAGCCGATGCGGCGGCCGGGGCCGCGGCGTCGCTGCTTTGTGCATAAGCATTGAGGGACGCGAGAACGATCAGCGCGCCGCCGATCATCTTGATTGCCGGAAATGCTTTCATTCAACTCTCTCCTATTGTCATGGGTACACACCCCCGGAATGGGGCGTTGCGCTACACCAGCAGGTACATCGGGATCAAATCTGAATGGAACGGTGCTGCGGATCGTGCGAATGCTTTCAATCCATACGCTGATTCGGGCGGGCCGAAACACACGCGAGCCGGCAAAGGCTGTGCTGCAGGCCGGAAACACACGATACTCCAATTAGTGCCATGGTGATGGCAGTACGGCGCAAGTGAGGTTTTGGTACAACGAATGGGCCGATGAAAACAGGCTGATGGCGTCGTATCGCTTGATATCAGGCGCGCATTGCTTTATTCGCGGGTAAGACGGTTCTACCGGAGGGCCGGACGTATTGCATCCCGCTTACCGGCTTTTCAATTCCTGCTCCATATGCTTTAAAGATAAGGCCTGCCGCATGCGGAATCAGCAACTCCCTATCGTGCCATTGCTTCGTGACGAATTACCGCTCGATACCGTCGAACTCGCGCGTTTCATGATCGGCAAATACCTCGTCCGCGATTTACCGGAAGGGCGCATGAGCGGGCGGATCGTGGAAACCGAGGCGTATCCCGTCGGCGATTCGACGAGCCATGCATTTATCGGCCGGCGTCCGTATAACGGTTCATTGTTTCTTGCTCGCGGTCATGCGTATGTGCGGCTGACTTACGGGCTCTCGTACATGCTCAACATGTCGGCCGAGGCGGAGGATGTCGGCGCCGGCATCCTGTTTCGCGCGATCGAGCCGCTCGAAGGCTTGCCGCTGATGGAAGCGCGGCGGCCCGGCGTGCCGCTGCGAGACCTCGCTCGAGGACCCGGCCGGCTCACCACGGCGCTCGGCATCGGCCAGGCGTTCGACGGCCTCGACCTGTGCGCGGGGCGCGATTTGTGGATCGGCGTTCTGGAGCGGGGCGAAACGCTGGTGGGCGTCACGACACGCATTGGTCTGTCGCGCGAGATGCACCGGCCGCTGCGGTTTTTCGAGCCCGGCAGCGCGTTTGTCAGCGGGCCGAGAAAGCTTCTGCTGACGCCCCAACCGGGTGCGCGAACGCGGGCGTAAATTTGACCCGCGGCGGGGCGCGCCGCGGCAAAAAGGACCCCACCCGGACGAGTTTTTGAAACGTTAGACACAAAGCGTTACGATCCCGACAATTATTACGCCAACAATGCTACTTGAATAAGTTCCTGAGGTAATTTACGGACCATTCTTGCGATTACGACAATTATCTATCTCGAAATCAAGGGTTTTCCCTTGGCGATCTGGTGACTAGACTGAAATCACTCGCTTCTCACACGGTGTGATAAGCGAAGCAAATAAAACCATTATGGAGGTAAGTCATCATGAAATCGCTCATTAAAGCAGTTGCTATTGCAGCCGTTCTCGCCGCTCCTATCGCTTCTTTTGCTCAGTCGAGCCAACAACCCGTTACCCGCGCGGAAGTTCGCCAGGATCTGATCCAGTTGGAACATGCCGGCTATAACCCGGCGACCTCCAACGACCCGACGTATCCGGCCGATATTCAGGCCGCTGAAAGTCGCGTGCAGGCGCAGAACCCGGCCGTCGCGCAAACCCAGGAACCGGTTGCCGACACCAGCGGTTACGGTGGCGCGAGGAGCGGTTCGTCGCAAGCCGGTGGCGTGGTTCAGCCGATGTCGGGCCCGCGCTCGGTGTATTTCGGTAACTAAGCCAGTAAGCCAAGCCGGGTTTTCAAGGCCGGCTCGTTCAGGCACCTCGCGGGCCCGAGCGGGGTGCTTGCTTGACAGGCCCGCTGATCGCGGCGAGGCGCACGGGCACGGATTGATAGAAGCGCGCCTCGCAGCCGCTCGGAGTCAGAGCCTTAAGTCGTGTGAAGTGAAGCAGTAAGTTGCGTGCGCGCCGAACGGCGCGGCACGCCCGGATTCAGACAGCAGGTCCAAGGTGAGCGCGACGTGTCCCGGCAGCGCCGCGCGCGTCCCAGTGCCGCTGCGCCGCGTAAATCGCGTGGCCCACAATTCAAGAAACCTCCGCTGCCGCAAGGTAGCTTCGCCCAACCGTTTCACGGATTGGGCTTTTTTCGCGCACCCCGTGCCACGGCATGCGTCGAGGTCAGGGCCGCTCGCCGTGAATGTAGAACTCGAGCTGCTGAATGGTGAACTGCTGTTCGGCAATGATGTTCTTCACCAGATCGCCGATCGATACCATGCCGACCAGCCGGTCATTCTCGATCACCGGCAAGTGGCGCATGCGCCGCTCGGTCATGAGGGCCATACAGTCGTCGGTGGTCTGGTCGGGGCGTACGAAGCGCACGGCCTTGCTCATGATGTCGCGCACCGGCGTGGCCTTCGACGAACGGTCCAGCAATACGACCTTGCGCGCATAATCGCGCTCCGTGACGATTCCCGCGATGCTGTCGCCGTCCGTGACGACCAGCGCGCCGATGCCTTTTTCGGCCATCAGCTTGATCGCGTCGTAGACGGAATCGTCGGCCCCGACGGTGAAAACCGTGGTGTTGTTCGGTTTCGTTTTAAGAAGCTGTGCAACGCTTGTCATGGAGCGGCTCCGTTTCGCAGTGCAGCACGCCGGCGCGGCGCGCTGTCGTGAGGGACAGGCCATTCCAGTATAGGCGCGACGCGCCGCTGCAGTACCCAGGGAATAACTGTGGCGCGCGCAACGTTCAACTCGGGTAGCGCTGCGCGGCGGCGACGGTTTTGTGCCGCGCGCAAGGGCATACGGGTGCGGGACGCCGATTAGCGGTAAACTCCCCAGTCCGTACCTTATCCCCGGTTTGATCGGGTTCATGTCAGCACCACTGTCTAACGCCATGCTCACGTCTCACGATCCGTCGCCCGCAGCAGACGGCGCACTCAACGGCGAATGCGTCGTTCTCGACGCCACCGCCACGCTTCCCACGCGTTACGGCACATTCACTTCCTACGTGTTTCGCGTGTGCGAGAGCGGCGCCGAACATCTCGCGCTCGTGATGGGCGACGTCGCCAACAAATCGTCCGTGTTGACGCGCCTGCATTCGGAGTGCCTCACCGGCGACGTGCTCGGCTCGTACCGCTGCGACTGCGGCGAGCAGCTCGACCTCGCGCTGCGCTACATCGCGGCGGAAGGCTGCGGCGTGCTGCTGTATCTGCGCGGCCACGAAGGGCGCGGCATCGGCCTGTCGAACAAGATCCGCGCGTATGCGCTGCAGGAGCAGGGGCGCGACACCGTCGAGGCGAATCTCGACCTCGGCTTGCCGGACGACTCGCGCGAATATGATTCGGCCGCGGGCATTCTGCGCACGCTGAAGGTCACGTCGGTGCGGCTCATGAGCAACAATCCGGAGAAGTTCGACACGCTGTCCAAGCACGGCATTCCGGTGTGCGAGCGGGTCGCGCTGGCGATCCCGATGCGCGAGGAAAACGAGCGGTATATCCGCACGAAGCAGGTCAAATTCGGGCATTACTTCGACGAAAACGAATGAGCGATGCGCAAGCACCGGCTGCCGCCGTTCGTGAACAGTGAACGTGAACAGTGAACGGCGGCCGGCGCTGTAGCAGTGGGTTCGTCAATATCATGCGGCCGGATTCCCGGCCGCTTTGCTTTGCGTTTCCACTTTGCTGTGGGTCTTCGTTGCGTCGAAGCGCCGCGGATCAGAACATGCCGAAGTCGTCGTTGCTGTCGGGAATCGCGTTGAGCAGGTCCCGCAGCGCGCGCCAGCCGAACCAGCCAGCAAGCGTTGCTGCAATCGCCGGCCGGCGGTGCGTGTCGGCGCTGGTGTCCGCGTTCGTGCCCATGCACGTCGCGGGCGTTCGACGACAGGGCGTCGTGACCTTCCGCGCTTCCATAGAGGCGGATAACCACGGGCAGGTGCGCATGTTCTCTCTCCTGATCCGGGCGCCGTTCAACGAACGGTCGCCGCGGCCACACCCGGCACAATCGCCGCCAACACTTCCGCGAGCGTCGTCGCGCCGAAGCGCCGCTCGCTGATATCCGCTTCGACATCGATACGACCGGCGTTGTGCGCGTCGTAGAGATCGGTAATCAGACGCGCGTGGCGTTCACCGAGTCCCGCGCCCTGGAGCATTGCGTCCCATTCGCCGCGCGGCACTTCGCGCGCCGCCACCGCGCGGCCCGCCAGTTCGCCGATCGTGCGCGCCACGTCCAACGCGCTGACACGCTCATGGCTTTCTATGCTCACGATCCGCGGCGAGACCGGCTGCGCGCGATCGTCGAGCAGCAGTTCAGCGGCCAGTGTGCCCACGTCCTGTGCGGCGACGCTCGGAAAACGCTTGCTCAGCGGATGATGCAGACTCGGCAGCACACCTCTCGCGAGGGCGACCGGCAGTACGCGAGCCCAGTTGTGCATGTGTTCGGCGGCGCGCAGAAACGTCAATTGCGAATCGACGGTTCGCAGTTGCGTTTCAAGCTCGTGAAACAGCGTGGTGATGCCCGTGCCGGCCGGATGTTGCGCGCCATAGTCGGAAAGCGCGAGAAGACGTGGCGGCGGATCGGCACGCAATGCCGCGACGCTCGCGTCGATCATGCGCCGCATCGCCCGCGCGGGATCGGTGTGTGCATGCGGCACCGGACACAGCAGTTGCACGGCGTGCGCGCCTTTAATCGCGCGGGCCACGGTCGCGGTGTCCAGCAGATCGGCGAGCACGATCTCGCAACCGATCTTCGCGAGCAATTCGCCCTGCGCTTCGTCGCGAATCACCGCACGCACATTGCGGCCCGCACGGCGCAATGCCGCCGCGCTCACTGTGCCGACATTGCCGGCGGCTCCAAAAATCACGAACACGTTGCGCTCCCTGTTGACCCGGTGTTGGCTTCATCTTAGGAGCGCGGCGCTCGGGAAACGCGCGGGCGAGGATGGCTTTGCGCAGATTCGGATGACGGTTTTATCCACGGCGCGGCAGCAGGAACGTTGAATCACGTAGAGTCGAGCGAAGCCGCAAAAAACGCCGCACAATGCAGACACATGAGCCGTCATTCACGAGGGAAGCGATGAATGCAGTGACAGCGACACCGATAACGCAACCGCAACCGCACAGCGGTTCCCGCGTCGTGCTGCGCTCGAGCAGGCTGCTCGGCTGGCAGGACTTCGGCGCGGAGCTGGTCAACGTCTCGGCCGGCCTGCACCGCATGCCCGCGTTCAGATATCACCGGGTGGGCGTGCATGTCGGCGCGCCGGTCAGGGCGCGCTGCATGTGCAACGAGCGCCGCCACTCGCGAATCCAGGCGCATGGCGACGCCGACGTGATTCCCGCGGGACTCGAAGGGCAATGGAGCGACGAAGCCGCCTGCACGATTTTCAGCGTGTGGATCGGCGAAGCGTTCGCGCGGCGCACCGTCGAGCAACTATCGTTGAAATCGGCCGACGCGCAACTGCGCCCGCAATTCCAGCTGCGCGATCCGCGCTTCCAGTATCTCGCCTGGGCCTTACGCGCCGAACTGGAAGCCGACGAGGCATCCGATCCGCTGTACGCCGAAAGCCTGTGCACGGCAATGGTGGTGCGACTGATCGGCGCCGCGCCGGCGCCCGGAGGAAACAGGCAGCGGCGCACGCTCGCGCCGAGAACGGCCGCACGCGTGATCGAATTTATCGAAGCGCATCTGGACCAGCGTCTCACGCTGAGCGAACTGGCCGCGCTCGCCGGCTTGAGCGTGCCGCATTTCAAGGTGCTGTTTCGCGAGACGCTCGGCATGCCGGTGCATCGGTACGTGGTGCAGCGGCGCGTGGAGCGCGCGCGAACGCTGCTGCTGCAAGGCAAACTCAACGCGAGTCAGATCGCGCTCGATACCGGCTTCGCGCATCAGAGCCATATGGCGCACTGGATGGGCCGGCTGCTGGGCGTAACGCCGCGCGAGCTGCTCAGGTCAGTCGCGAATGCGGGCAGCCTGATTGCGTTCGATCCGCAAGAGGGCCGCCGCATTGCAACGCCGCGATAAAAACGCGGCAGCGCCGCGTTCAGCCCGGCGCCGCGCCCGTCAACTGCGCATAGACGTCATGCGACAGTTGCAGCAACTGCTTGCGGTCGATTCCGCCTGACACCGCATAGCCGAAGTCGCCGTCGATCCAGTAGAACACGTTCACCGGGCCGTCCTGATACAGCTTGAACGCGGTCGTGTTCGAATTCTGCTGGCGGCGCGAAATGCACAGCGTGACGCGCTCGCCGTTCGGCCCGCGATACATGAACTGCGCGGTCGGTCCATCGGCGCCGGGCAACAGGCGCCCACCCGAAAGATTGAAGCCGCTCTTCGAGAGAATCGGCGGATGCACGTTGGTGCCGAGCCGGTTGGCGAGCCACTGCACGAAATCCTGTTCGTGAGCGTCGGTGCTCATCTCGGTCGGCCGGTCGACGGCGGGCATGTAGACCACGTGCGCCACCGCCGCTTGCCGCGCGAACATTTCCGAGCTGTCCGCGCTGACAGGGCGCGTGTCGGCGTGACCGCCGGCCACTGGCGCGATGACGTCCTGCCCCATATGCGTGCCCACGCCGATGCCCACGCCCAACACCAGCGCCGCCGCCATGCCGGCGAATTGCGGCCAGTTGGCGGCGATCCTCCAGCGGCGCGGCGCGGGCGCCTGCAGGCGCTTCGGCACCGGCTCGTTCAGCACGCGGTCATAGCGCTCGTGGAACATGCTGTTCAGGGAGAAATAATCGCTGACACGCGCGGCCAGCTCGGGGTTCTGTTCGAGCGCGCGCTCCACGTCGGCACGGCGTTCGTCGGACAGCGTGCCGTCCACGTACGCGTGCAGGTCTTCTTCGCCGATCGGCATAGTCTGGTCGCTCATCGCACCACCTGTAATTTCGCCCCGGGCTGCGCGCCCGCCATCAATGCCCGTAACCGTTCGCGTCCGCGCGAGAGCCGCGACATCACCGTGCCGATCGGAATGTTCAACGCGAGCGCGACGTCGGCATAGCTCATTTCTTCGAGGCCCACTAGCAGCACGACTTCGCGCTGCTCCATCGGCAGGCGCTGCAACGCGTAGTCGAGGTCGCGCATTTCCAGCGAGCGGGTCTGCTCGGAGGGCACGGCGAATTCGCTTTCCGACACGCTTTCGTCGTCCACCGCCACGTGGACGGCGCGCGCCGAAGCCTTGCGTGCCTGGTTGGCGAACACGTTGTGCATGATCGTAAACAGCCACGCGCGCAGGTCGGTGCCCGGCTGGAACATGCCGGTGCGGCCGAGCGCGCGCTCCAGCGTGTCCTGCACCAGATCGTCGGCGAGGTCGCGGTTGTTGATCAGCGCTCGTGCATAGCGCCGCAAACGCGGCACATGCTCCATCAGCTCGTCACGGACATCCATTTTCTATCCCAATCGTGGGTTTTTTCGCGGGCCGGGAGGCATCCTGCAGTCGCGCGAAAAGACGCATTCGAGGTGCGAACACACGTGCGTGCACTTTATTCCCCTGTTTTCCATGAGATCGCGGATTGCGGCCGGCGGTTATCGCATGGTTATCGCATGGTTATCGCATGGTCATCGCGTCGGCGGCGCGCATCAGGCCGTGGGTGCGCGCATTGCCGGCGACCACGAAACGCTGCCGCTGAGCGGTCCAGAGCAACAGCCGGATATCGCCGATACGCCGCGCGGACCATTGTGGCTGCGCCGGCGCGAGCAGCGCCAATGCCGAGAGCAGCACCACCGGCTGATTGTCGCCGTTCAGATAGATGAATTCGCTGACCCGCTGAAGCGGGCCCAGCGCGATCACCCTTTGGTCCACGAGCCGCAAACCGATCGCCGAGAGGTTCGGCGCGGACGGATCGGCGCGAGTCGGCGACGCGGCGGAAAACTGCCCGGCGGCGCTTTCGGCCAGCGCCATGACCGCGGCATTGTTCAGCGCCTGAGCGGACACCTGGGTGGCGGCGAGCCAGCCGCTCGCCACCGCCAGCGTCAGCGCGAGCGCCGCCAGCGTGTTGACTATCCTGCGCGCGCGTTTTGACGCATTGATGCGCCTGAATGCACGGCGCCATCCTGTTGCGCGGCCCGCCACGGGTTCGTCGGTTGTTTGAAAGGCCTGCTGGATCTGCGTGTTCAGCCTGCCGTAAAACGCCACCCGGCGCGCCTCCGCTGGATCCTTGCCCAGATAGTCCCGCAGAAACGCGGCGCGCTCGGGCGTCAGCGTGCCGTCGGCGTAGGCCTGAATGTCCGCTTCGGAAAGCGGCGAACCGGAAGGGGCGTCAGTGGTCATGGTGTCGGCGTGCGTTGGAGTTCAGCTATAGAGGGCGAACACCCACACCGCCAAGTTTATTCCATATGTCCGCACGCCAGTTTCGACGCCGCGGGGCGGCCGCGACCGCGTTCGCCGGCGACGTTCGGCGCGCCGCCGCGTGACGTGCTAACCCGATCGCGCGCCGCTTTATTCCCGCTTCAGGATATGTTTTTGCCGAGGCTTCGATGCAGGAATAAAAGCCGCGAACCCGTGGTTCTCCCTGATGCGAACCCGCACAAAACTCATTGGAGTCCATCATGAAGAAGCTCGCTTTTGCCGCCTTGTCCGTTGCCGTTCTCGCCGCTTCGTCGAGCGCTTTTGCGCAAGGCAAGACACGTGCTGAGGTGTACCAGGAATTGATCGAAGCACAGCAGAACGGCCTGAATTACGTCACCGATACATCGTATCCCGACGTTAGCCCCGTGTTCGCGCAGCAGGTCGCACAACACAAGGAAGCGCTCGCCGCGCAAGCGGCGGCCGCCACCCATGCCGCGAGTCAAAGCGCGCAGACGGGCAGCGTGAATTGAAGCTGTCGATACCCGGCGCGCGAATGGAACGGACGCGCCGGATATCGATTGGCATCGACTGGAATAGATCGCGGTATCGCGTGTTAGCCCGGTAAGCGCATCTATCCAAAAGGAGTGTCTGTGGCAAAACCATCCGTTCCCAACTCCGGGCCTGTCTGCGTGCCTTGCAGACTGGCCGTGATCGGCGCGGCCGTGCTGGCTCTCGCCGGCGGCTTTGCCTACACGGCGGGCTGGCTGACGCCTTCGCGTCTCACCGCGCCGCGTCTCATCAACACCTTCGAAACGGTGGCCGGCCAGCCGCATCCCGGCTACCGGCGCAATCATGCGAAAGGTCTGTGCATAGAGGGTTATTTCGATAGCAACGGCGACGGCGCGGTGCTGTCCCGCGCCGCCGTATTCGCGCCCGGCCGCACGCCGGTGACGGGCCGCTTCGCGGTGCCCGGCGGCAACCCGTCCGCGCCCGACACCAGTTCGCCCGTGCGCAGCCTCGCGTTGCAGTTCCTGTTGCAGAACGGCGAGCAGTGGCGCACGGGAATGAATTCGACGCCGGTTTTCGCCGTGCACACGCCGGAGCAGTTCTATCAGCAACTGGTCGCCGCGAAACCCGATCCGGCGACCGGCAAACCGGACCCCGCAAGACTGAAGGCGTTTTACGCCGCCAATCCCGAGACGCAGCCGTTTCAGGCGTGGGTGAAGGCGCATCCGCCTTCGTCGAGCCTGGCGAATGCCGCGTACTACAGCATCAACGCATTCCGTTTCACCGACAGCGCCGGCAATACGCGCGCCGTGCGCTGGGCGATGGTGCCCGAAACGCCGTATGCGCCGATCACCGACGCGGAAAAAGCCGAAAAGAATTTTCTCGAAGCCGACCTCGATCAGCGCCTGGAAAACGGCCCCTTGCGCTGGCATCTGATCCTGACCGTCGCCAAACCCGGCGACCCCACCGACGACGCCACGTTGCAATGGCCCGACGATCGTCAGCACATCGACGCGGGCACGCTGGTGGTCGATCACACGACATCGCAGGAAAACGGCGCATGCCGCGACGTCAACTTCGATCCGACGATCCTGCCGGCCGGCATCGAGCCGTCGGACGACCCCTTGCTTGCCGCGCGCTCGGCCGCGTATGCGCTGTCGTTCAAGCGCCGCACTCGCGAGGAAGCGCTGCATCCGGCGGTTCATCAAGCCCAGACAAACGGAGAGCACTCATGAGGCCGACGCGCACCCATTTCAGCCCGCTCGCGCGGCTATTGCACTGGACGATGGCGCCGTTGATCATCGCGATGCTGTTCATCGGCGTGGGCATGGTCGCCACCGTCTCGCGCGCGCACGACACGCTGATTGCAATCCACAAGCCGCTCGGCATTGCGTTGCTGCTGCTGGTGGTGCTGCGCGTGGGCGTGCGCCTCACGCGCGGCAGCCCGCCATTGCCCGACGCTATGCCTGCGCTGCAGCGCTTCGCGGCGAAGGCCTCGCACCTCGTGCTGTATGTGCTGATGGCGGCCATGCCGTTGATTGGCTGGGCGATGCTGTCGGCGGCGGGCTATCCGGTCACGCTATATGGTCCGCTGCATCTGCCGCCGATCGCGCCGCATAACGTCGAGCTGTTCGCGTTGCTGCGCGCGTTACACACGTGGCTCGCATTTGCGTTGTTCGCCACGGTGCTGCTGCATCTCGCGGCGGCGTTGCTGCATGGGCTGATCCGCCACGACGGTGTGTTTTCGAGTATGGCGCGCGGCGAGCGTTAGTGCGTTGTTGATGCGTTGTTGATGCGTTGCTGATGCGTTGTCAATGCGCTGTTAATGCTTCAGTTCTTCACGCGTTCTGAACGCGGATCGTAAGGCGCTTTCAGATGCACGGTGGCCGGCAGTAGTTCGCCGGCGACGTCGATTGCATAGCGGCCGCTGTTCAGATACGCGGCATCCGCTGCGCCGTCGGGGTTGTTCACATAGCCCATCGCGACCGGACAGCCGAGCGTGTGCCCGAATGCCGCCGAACTGACGAAGCCGACCGGCTTGCCGTCGCGCAGGATCGCTTCGCCGCCCCATAGCATGCGTTGCGCGGCGCCGTCGGCGGTCAACACGACCATGCGGCGGCGCAGCGGCTGGGCGCGCAGTTTCAGCAGCGCGTCGCGGCCGCGAAACGCAATGTCTTTGTCGAGCTTGCACGCGAACGAGAGACCCGCTTCGAACGGATTGGTGTCCGGCGTGAGTTCACGGCCCCACGCGCGATAGCCTTTCTCGATGCGCAACGAGTCGATCGCGTAGTAACCCGCGTTGACGAGACCGAACGCTTTGCCCGCCGCGTGCAACGTTTCGTACACGCCCACGGCGAATTCGACCGGCACATACAGCTCCCAGCCGAGTTCGCCGACATAGGTGAGGCGCGTGGCGCGCACCGTCGCGTAGCCGAGGTCCACCTCGCGGCTTTGGCCGAAGGCGAATGCTTCATTGCTCCAGTCAGCTTTGGACACGCTTTGCAGCAACTCGCGCGAGCGCGGACCCATCACGGCGAGCACCGCGTACTGTCCGGTGACGTCGACGAGTGTGCAGTGTTTATCGTGCGGAATCGCCCGCTCGATGGCGTCGAAGTCGCGCGTGGTTTGCGCGCTGCCGGTGACGAGCAGGTATTGGTCGTCGGTGAGGCGCGTGAGCGTGAAGTCCGATTCGTAGCCGCCGCGCTCGTTGAGCATGCCGGTGTAGACCGTGGTGCCGGCCGGCACGTCCACGTCGTTGGCGACGATGCCTTGCAGCACGCTTTGCGCGTCGCGGCCCTTGACCAGAAATTTGGAGAACGACGTCATGTCGAACAGCGCGACGCCTTCGCGGCACGCGCGGTGTTCGGCGCCGCTCCAGGGCAGCCAGTTCTGCTGGCCGAACGCGTAGTCGATTTTCGCTTCAGCGGGTGAGGGCGCGAAAAAGTTGGCCCGTTCCCAGCCCATCTTGCTGCCGAAACACGCGCCCTCGTCACGCAGCAGCGAATACAGCGGCGAGCGGCGAAACGGCCGCGCGCTGTCGAGTTCGCGATTCGGCCACGGCATCGCGTAGTGCAGGCCGAGCGTTTCCTTCACGCGATCGTGAAGCCACGTGTCGTTGCCGTTGAAGCGCGCGAAGCGGCGAATATCCACGGGCCACAAATCCATGGTCGGTTCGCCCGCCACGATCCATTCCGCGAGCGCCATGCCCGCGCCGCCCGCCGAGGCGATTCCCATCGAATTGAAACCCGCGCCGACGAAAAAGCGCCGCAGTTCCGGCGCTTCACCCAGCATGAAGTTGTTGTCCGGCGTGAACGATTCGGGGCCGTTATAGAACTGCCGCACCTGGGCCGTTTCGAGGGCGGGCACGCGCTGCAGCGCGTTTTTCATCAGGATTTCGAACTGATCCCAATCGTCCGGCAGCAGCTGGAATTCGAAATTCTCGGGAATGCCGTTCATGCCCCACGGTTTCGCGTCCGGCTCGAAGCCGCCCATCACGAGGCCGCCCACTTCCTCCTTGAAGTAGATGAAGCCGTCCGGATCGCGCATGACCGGCAAGTCCGGATGCACGCCGGCAATGCGCTCCGTGACGATGTAGTAGTGCTCGGCCGAATGCAGCGGCACGGTCACGCCGCACAGCCGGCCGACCGCCTTGGCCCATTGCCCCGCGCAATTCACGACGATGTCCGCGCCGATCGTGCCGGTTTCGCCGTCCTTGTTGCGCCACGCGAGGCCGCTGACTTCGCGTGCGCCGCTTGCCTTGCCGTCTTGCGCGGTGCGCGTGTGAACCGCCGTGACGCGGGTGTTTTCGACGATGCGCGCGCCGCGCATCCGGGCGCCGCGGGCCAAGGCCTGGGTCAGGTCGGACGGATTCGCCTTGCCGTCGCCGGGCAGCCAGACGGCGCCGAGCAGGTCGTCGGTGCGCATGACCGGCCACAGGTCGCCGGCTTCCTGCGGGCCGATCACCTCGCAGGCCACGCCATAGGCGCGCGCGACGGCCGCGGTACGTTTGAGTTGCGTCATCCGCTCGGCCGTGCGAGCCACCGAGAGCGAGCCGCATTGCTTCCAGCCGGTGGCGAGGCCGGTGTCGGCTTCGAGTTCGGCGTAGAGCGCGGTCGAGTAGCGGATCAGCCGGGTCATGCTCTCCTGCGCGCGCAACTGGCCGACGAGTCCGGCTGCATGCCACGTCGTGCCGCACGACAGCTGGCCCTGTTCGAGCAATACCACATCGGTCCAGCCCAACCGGGTCAGGTGGTAGGCGACCGAACAGCCGATGATCCCGCCGCCGATGATGACGACGCGAGCGTGGGCAGGAATGGATGTGGACATGTGTGGGAGTATGCTGAGGAAGTGCGCATAGATTGCCGCAAAATGACACGAAATGCAACGAACATTCGGCGCCGGCTGGAAACCTGCCGTCTCGTACGCCGGTCGTGCTATCGAGTCGCCATCGGCAACGCGAGGCGAGGTTGGCGCACGGCCACCGCAACTCGCACCAAGCGCGCGGCCAGCCGTCGCTGGAGTGTGGTTTTGTTTGGAGATGCGTGGCCATCAATCCCGCCAAAGCGTGACTTTTGCTAGACTCCAGCAGACACCCACCGCCCAATACCCATGTTCTCCAACCAGCGCCAAGCCGAAATCCTCCGACTCGTCCGCGAGCAGCGCACCTGCACGATCACCGATCTTGCCGGCCGTTTCGACGTGTCCGACGAAACCATCCGCCGCAATATCAAGCCATTGATCGCCGACGGCCTGCTGATCAAGGTCCACGGCGGCATCATGCTGCCCGAGCGTCTGGACGAACCGCCGTTCCAGCGGCGCATGGCGGTGAGCGCCGAGGGCAAGCGGGCGATCGGCGCGCGCATCGGCGAACTGGTGCGGGACGGCGATTCGCTGATTCTCGAGGGCGGCACCACCTGCCTGCACATTGCGCAGGCGCTTGCGGCCCGCTCGCGGCTCACGGTCGTGACCAATTCCATCGAAGTCGCCCGCGTGCTCGCGCCGCGCAACGGCAACCGCGTGTTCATCGCGGGCGGCGAGTTGCGCCCCGACGACTGCGCCGCGGTGGGAGACAGCGCGCAGGCTTTCCTGCGCCAGTTCCACGTGCGCTACGCGATCGTCTCGGTCACCGCGATCGATATGCAGGGGCGTTTCATGGACGCGCTGCCCGCCGACGTGGCGTTTTCGCTGGCCGCCTTCGCTCAGGCCGAGCGACGGGTGGTGGCGGCGGATCACGCGAAATTCGGCCATAGCGCGCTGGTGCACGCTTTCGGCGCTCACGCCGTCAATCTGCTGGTGACGGACGAAGCGCCCGCGCCCGCACTGGCTCAGGTGTTCGCGGCGGCCGGGCTGGACGTGGAGGTCGCCACACAGCAAGGTTCGTCCAACGCGTAAAATGGCCGGTTACCACAGGCAATCGATGCCGCGCGCAAGCTCGCCGGCCGGCGCCACCCGCGCGCCGCTGGGCTGATTCTGTCCGCGCGCGCCTGCCTTTGCCGGCTTGAATAGGAATGGACGCCGATGTCGTCAGTTTTCTTCGATCGGGATCGCATTGCAGAGTGGCTCGGCGAACACACCGTCGCCAAGGCGCGCTCGGTCGGCCCCGTCACTCATGTGCAATGGCACGGCTCCACGCTCAGCGGCGAGGTGCAGGGCACGCAGCCGCTTCCGTACAAGACGCGCGTGCGGTTTCGTACCGACGGCGGTTCGCCTTGGGCGCAGGGCGAATGCAGCTGTCCGGTCGGCCGCAACTGCAAGCACGTTGCCGCGCTGCTGTTCGCCGAGCTCGACTATCACGACGAAATGGACCACGTCACCCACGTCCGCCTGGACGACGAGGGCGAGACCGCGCGCGGCCTGGCGCGCGAGCCGATGGCGAACCCCGGGTCGCCCGCTGGCGTGCGGCCCGAACTGGTTAGCTGGCTCGAGCGTTTTCGCGCCCGCGCCGAAGCTGCGGATGCCGACGCCCAGAAGGCGAGCGCCCCACGCACCCAGACGCTCGCCTACCGGCTGACCTGGTCCAGATTCCACATGCGCCACGAGGTCGTGCTGTACCGCGCGCGCTGCAATCCGGACGGCGCGATCGTCGACGTGGCCGAGCCTTGGGGCAATGTGGAAGCCGCACTCCTCAAACAGCCCAAATTCGTCTCCGACGAAGACCTCTCGATCCTGCGCGGTCTGTGGCTCGGCCGCTCCCGCGAGGACTTCGGGCAGTTCATCCTGCGTGGCACGAGCGGCGCGGAGATGCTGCAGAAACTCATCGCGACGGGCCGGCTGTTCGTCGATTTCACGCCTGGCTCCGGCCACGACGGGCCGATCCCGCTCTCCCGCGGCGCCGACCGGGCTGGCCGGATCGAATGGGAGCCGCTCGCCGACGAGCGCCTGCGGCCGGTGCTGCGCACCGAGCCGCGCGCCAGCATGGTGTTGCCGACCGAGCCGGTCTGGTATGTGGACGGCATTGCGAATGAAGCGGGCATCGTCCAGTCTTCGCTGCCGTTCCAGCAGTTGCCCGATTACCTCGCCATGCCGCCCATCTCGCTCGCCGAAGCGCCGCTGGTTGCTTCCGTGCTGCGCGAGATCGCGCCCGAGTTGCCGTTGCCGCCCACGCACGACGCGTCCGCGATTCGCGTGATCGACGTCGATCCCGTGCCGGTGCTCACGCTCAACAGTCACGCGTTGCCGTCGGCGGCGAGCAAGGCGGGTTTGCGGCAAGCCGCGGCGGTCGAACTGGCCGGCGTCAGTTTCGATTACGACGGCGTGAGCATCAACGTGGACAGCAGCGTGACGCTCGTGCCGATGCCGGGCGGCGACGTCATTCATATCCGCCGCCGCTACGAGGCCGAGAAAAAGCGTCTGCTCGAACTGCGCAAGACCGGTTTGCAGAAGGTGCCGACCAGCCGGGTCCATGCATCGCGCCTGCTGCCCGACACCATGCTCGGCCTGCCCGATGCGGAGGCGTGGTCCGCGTTCGTCAACGACTCGGTGCCCGAACTCGTGAGCAAAGGCTGGCGCGTCACGATGGCGCCCGAGTTCCGCTACAACGTGATCGAGATCGATGCGATCGAAGGCACGGCGCATCAGGCCGGCGACGGCTGGTTCGATCTGGAGATGGGCATTCGCATCGGCGAGCGCAATGTGCGGCTCGAACCGCTGCTCGCCGACCTGTTCAGGCGCGACCGGCGCTGGCTGAGCGGCGCGCTCGAATCCATCCGCGACGACGAGCCGATCGAGCTGAAGACCGAGGAGAACAAGCGCCTGCGCCTGCGCGCCGACCGCCTGAAACCGGTGGTGCGCGTGCTCGTCGATCTGTTCGACGCGCTCGGCGGCTCGCTTGCCGAGGGCGCGCCGCTGCGCGTGGCATCCGTCGACGCGGGCCGGCTCGAAGCGCTGAACGGCACCGGCCGCTGGCAGTTTCGCGGCGAAGATTCGATCCGCCAACTGGCGCAGCGTCTGCAAGCCGGTCCGGGCCTGCGCGAGGTGCCGGTGCCGCGCGGCCTGAAGGCCGAATTGCGGACCTATCAGCAGCAAGGCCTGAACTGGATGCAGTTTCTGCGCGAACAGGATCTGGCTGGCGTGCTCGCCGACGACATGGGTCTGGGCAAGACCGTGCAGACGCTCGCGCATATCCTCGCGGAGAAAGAAGCGGGGCGTCTCGACCGGCCCGCGCTGATCGTCGTGCCGACCACGCTCGTGCACAACTGGCGCGAGGAAGCGCGCCGCTTCGCACCCGAACTGAGAGTGCTGGTGCTGAACGGCCCGCAGCGCAAGGAGCGCTTCGAGCAGATCGGCCAACACGAGCTGATCCTGACCACGTACGCGCTGCTGTGGCGCGATCAGAAAGTGCTCGCCGAGCATGACTATCACCTGCTGATCCTCGACGAGGCGCAGTACGTAAAGAACGCCACCACCAAAGCCGCCCAGGCGATACGCGGGCTGCGCGCGCGGCATCGGCTGTGTCTGACGGGCACGCCGCTGGAGAATCATCTCGGCGAGCTGTGGTCGCAGTTCGATTTTCTGTTGCCGGGGTTTCTCGGCAGCCAGAAAGACTTCACCAAACGCTGGCGCAATCCGATCGAGAAGAACGGCGACGGCGTGCGCCGCGCGTTGCTGGCGCGCCGCATCCGGCCATTCATGCTGCGCCGTCGCAAGGACGAGGTCGCCAGGGAGTTGCCGGCCAAGACGACGATCCTGTGCTCCGTGGACCTGGAAGGAGCGCAGCGCGATCTGTACGAAACCGTGCGCACGGCGATGCAGGAGAAAGTGCGCGCCGCGGTCAGCGCGCAAGGGCTCGCGCGCAGCCATATCATCGTGCTCGATGCTCTGCTGAAGCTGCGCCAGGTGTGCTGCGATCCGCGCTTGGTCCGCATGCTCAAGGCGGCGGGCGATGCGCATGAGACGCACGACAGGACGGACAGGGTCGAGAAGGGCGCGCGCGCCATGCGTTCAGCCAAGCTCGACCTGCTTCTGTCGATGTTGCCGGAGCTGATCGAGGAAGGACGCCGCGTGCTGTTGTTCTCGCAGTTCACCGGCATGTTGTCGCTGATTGCCGAAGCGCTCGAAGAAGCCGCGATTCCCTATGTCATTCTCACCGGCGACACGGCGGATCGCGTCACGCCGGTCGAGCGTTTCCAGCAAGGCGAGGTGCCGCTCTTCCTGATCAGCCTGAAGGCGGGCGGCGTGGGCCTGAACCTGACCGCCGCCGACACGGTGATCCACTACGACCCGTGGTGGAACCCGGCTGCCGAGAATCAGGCGACGGACCGCGCGCATCGGCTGGGACAGGACAAGCCCGTGTTCGTGTACAAGCTGATCGCGGCGGGCAGCATCGAGGAAAAGATCGTGGAATTGCAGGAGCAGAAGGCGGGACTCGCCGACAGCATTCTTTCCGAAGATGCCGCCGGCGCCGCCAAGTTCTCGGACGACGATCTCGACGCGCTGTTCGCACCCATGCCGGAAATTGAAAGCGGCAGATGATGCGCGGCATGGCCGCGGCGTCGTTCAAATATCCGCAGTTTTGCCGCTGCATGGCCCAAAAGCGTGACAAATGGTCAACGCGCGCCGCGCTCCCGGCGGCGCCGTCAACGCTTTCTCCTGACACTCGTTGAACACGCGACCGTGAAGCGGTCATTCAACGCAGTACGTTAAGGACACGCCGCTCATGAAGAAGCAGATGGTTGCCGTTGCCGCCGCACGCGCAGCCGGATGAATTGCCGCACGTCAATGGCAATCCGTTTCGACACTGCTTCGGATTAGCGGCTGTCGCGACAACCGCGCCAAGCCACCCGCGCGATTTACTCGCGCACTTTACCGAACTCCTCTCGATGAAATCCTGTTTGTCCCGACACCTCAGGTCGGGCTTTTCCGCGCTGTTTGCGGTGTCGCTGGCCGGGTCGCTGGCTGGCTGCGCGCAGTTCAGGCCGGGCATGGCGCCGGTTGCTTCGACCAATGTCGCCGGCACGCCGACATCCGCGTCCGAACCTGCACCGACGGTGCCCGCCGGCTTCTACCGCGTCAATCCAGGCGACACGCAGACCGGTGTTGCCAGGGCGTTCGGTCGCGAGCCTGCGGCGATTGCGCAGTGGAACCACCTGTCGGCTGACGACGGCCTGCACATCGGCCAGGTGCTGCGCGTCGCACCGCCAATCGTCGACGGCGGCTCATCGGCGTCGAACACGCCATCGGACTCGCTTGCGCAAGCGCGCGCGATCTTCGCCGATAGCCTGAACGACCCTCCGCCCGCAAAGGCGCGACTGGCGTGGCCGGCCGGCGGTGCCGTCAGCGAGCGATTCGTGTCGGGCAGCACGAAGGGGATCGTGATGGGCGGCCACGCCGGCGAAACCGTGAGGGCGGCGGCGGGCGGTCGAGTCGTGTACTCGGGCGGCCGGATCGCGGCGTACGGCAAGCTGGTCATCATCAAGCACGACGCGCATCTGTTGACGGCATACGGCAACAACCGCGCGCTGCTCGTCAAGGAAGGCACGTCCGTCAAGGCGGGCGATCCGATCGCTGAAATGGGCACGGACGACAAAGGCGAGGCGTCGTTGCGCTTCGAAGTGCGAGTGGACGGCAAACCGGTCGATCCGCTCAGGTACCTCCCCAAGCGCCAGTGATGCAGCGCGTTGGCGGGCCTCGCCGTTCACGCCCACATAACGGCCGATGAGGCACGGGCAAAAGAAGCGCGACATCCCGCCATCGCATGATTGATCAGACGTGGCTCCGATATTCCGGCGCGCCGATCGATCTGTAACAAACCTTCTGCGTCTGTAAATCACCCGTTGGTGCCGCTTCAATTCATACCATTTTCGACGCCAGAAGACACAACGGTTCTATCCATGACGCGTTACCGCCGACGTAATAACTACCGGACTTCCAGTTACAAAGGCAGTTCTTTCGTCTTGAGCTGGAATTTCGGAGCGGCTAATTTGATGTCACTCGTGCGGCTAGACCCCCGCGAGCGTGTAGTGTTTTGAGCGGCGCCGGCCTCCGGACGGGGGAGGCGCCGCATTTTTTTGCCCGTTCCGTACTGCTGCATACCCCTTAGTGCCTTTGACTTAACAATTTTTAAACGATTTATTTTGAGACTGTTTCTATACTGACTCGCAAATTGTCAAATCGCCGTTTCCCGAATGCGGGACACAGCCTGAAAATGACAACGGCGAACGGGGCCAATTACCGCGCGAGCGAGACCAGCCGCTAAAACGACGACCCTTGCGGTCGATGCACATAACCGGCCGGGCCGATAACTGCCCGGCTGAAAATGCCGCAAACGGCTGGAGAATCACATAGCCGCACCGGGTAGCCGGCTGATCGCATCCGGGAAAAGAACGGCCGTTTTTTCGATTATGATGACCTGCCCCTCGATACCCGGCGCGATAAAGCCAACAATGCGCGCTAATTTTGAGACGGGGCGGAACTGAGCAGGGCGCAAGGCAAAGGACCACTAGTCGAAAAATGTGCCGCCGAAGATGAAATGGGAAGCCGGATCGTCGGTGCGAGCGCCGTCATCCCGGTTGTCTGCCGGCCAGCCGGCCATCAGTTACCAACGACGATGTCGCGTTGCGGGGTTTTATGAGAATTGCTGTCCTGGATGACGATTCGGCTCAGGCCGATCTGGTTTGCCAAACGCTATCGGCTGCGGGCCATATCTGTCACGCATATGGTGCGGGCCGTGAACTGGTGAGGCAGTTGCGCCGCCAGACCTTCGATCTGCTGGTGCTCGACTGGAACGTGCCCGACATGTCGGGTGAAGAGGTGCTGCGCTGGGTGCGGGAGAGTCTTTCCGAGCGCCTGCCGGTGCTGTTCATGACGAGCCGAGGCCGTGAAACCGACATCACGTCGATTCTCAACACGGGTGCGGACGACTACGTCGTCAAGCCGGTTTCCGGCGCGGTCCTGCTGGCGCGTGTCGGTTCGCTGCTGCGCCGCGCCTATCACCTCAAGCCAGCCGCGGTGAAGGAAGTCTTCGGCGAATTCGAATTCGACCTGGGCGCCAAGCACGTGGTGGTGCGCGGCACGACGGTTGCCGTCACACAGAAGGAATTCGAACTCGCGCTGTTGCTGTTCCAGCATCTGAGCCGGCCGCTGTCGCGCGCGCATATTCTCGATGTGATCTGGAAACAGGCGACCGACATTCCGTCGCGCACGATGGACACGCACGTGTCGATGCTGCGCAGCAAGCTCGGTCTGCGCCCGGAGCACGGCTACCGGCTGACGCCAATTTACGGCTATGGCTACCGGCTGGAGCGGATCGAATCCGCCACGCCGCCGGCCGTGCTCGACCAGCGCCCTGAAGCGGGGGAGGCGTGACGTTTTCCGCCGGTGTGGCGCCGCGCGGCAGCGCGGGTTCGCCGGGCCGCCGCGGCGGCGTGTTGCTTGCTGCCGCCGGCCTGCTCGCAATGGCCTGCTTTGCGCCGGTGTCCGCGCATGCGCAATCGTCGCGCGCGCTCAAGGCGCGCACCAAAGCCGCGGCGCCGGTCTATGTCTCGTACGTGACCCGCGAAGGCGACACGCTGTACGACATCGCCGGCAACTACATGCGCGACCCGGGCGACTGGGCCGCGCTAAGCCGCCTGAATCACGTGCCCGCGCCACGCCGCATGCCGGCTGGCATCGTCCTGCGCCTGCCCGCCGACAGGCTCAAACAGGAACAGGAATCGGCCCGTGTGATCGCGACGAGCGGCCCGGTCGAGCACGCGTTCGGCACGAACCCTTACGTGCCGCTCGCGCAAGGCACGACGCTCGGCGAGGGCGATCGCATCCGCACCGGGGAAAACGGTTTTGTGACGCTGGAATTGCCCGACGGCTCGCACGTCACAGTGGCGCAGAACGGCCTGCTCGACATCGGCACGCTGCGGCGTACCACGCTGACTGGCGCCGGCGATCGCCTGCTCGAACTGCGCGGCGGCGAAGTCGAGAGCCAGGTCACGCATGCCACGAAAAAGGACGACCGCTTCCAGATCCGCTCGCCGTCGGTTGTGGCGGGCGTGCGCGGAACGCGCTTCAAGGTCGCCTACGACGACAACGCGCGAACCACCGCAATAGAAGTGCTGGACGGCGCGGTCGGCGTCGACCCGGCCGCGCGCGCCGGGCACGCGTCCGCGCCGCCGCCCGGCGCGCCGCTACAGGCCTCCGCTCAGCTCGTGCCGGCGCGCTTCGGCAGCGTGACGCGGGCGGGCGGAGCGATTGGCGGCCCGGTCGAGTTGCTGCCCGCGCCCTCGCTGACGCAGCCGGCCAGGGTGCAGGACGGCAAGACGGTCGCGTTCGGGCTCGTTCCGTCCGGACACGCCGTGGCCTACCGCGTGCAGATCGCGCGCGACGCCGACCAGCTCGACCTGATCCGCGATCTGCGCGTGAGCGCGCCGCATGCCGATTTCGGCGACCTGGCCGACGGCACCTATTTCGTGCGGATCGCCGCGATCGACGGCAACGGGCTCGAAGGATTGCCGCAGGTGTATGCGTTCGAACGCCGCCAGTTCGGGCTGGCCGCGTCGGCCAGCCAGCGCGCCGGCAGCCGCGACTATGAGTTCCGCTGGTTCGTCAGCCGCGCCACGGTCGAGACACGCTTCCGTTTCGTGCTGGCGACGACCGACGATTTGCGCCATCCGCTCGTGGACCGCACCGATCTTTCGGGCGGCCAACTGGTCGTGAGCGATCTGCCGGCCGGCGTCTACTACTGGACGATCGTCGCCGAGCAGTTCGAGAACGGCCGCTTGTACGAGAAGAGCAGCACGGTGCGTTCGTTTACGCTGGCGCGCTGACGCTGGTAGATTCACGGGGCTGAGCGATTCATCAGCCCGCTTCCTGGCCCCGAACCAAGCAAAGCCTTGCCGACTTCATCTACGCGCCTGAGCCTCGATCCGCGCGCCCGTCTCGGACGGCGCGCCGGCCGCCGCTTCCTGATCGAATGGCTGGGCATCGGCTGTCTGGGCATCGTGGTGATTCTGCTCTGTTCGCTCGGCCGCCTGAGCGCGAGCGTCGATCATCTGGTCTATGACCGCTTTCTGAGCCTGCACGCACAGCCGTTGCTGCGCGATATCGTCGTGCTCGAAATCGACAACGCGAGCATCGCGCAACTTGGCCGCTGGCCGTGGCCGCGCAGTGTCCATGCGAAGCTGCTCGAACAGATCGCAAAGGCGAAGCCCGCCGCGGTGATCTACGACGTGCTGTTCACCGAAGCCAATCCGCAGGACGCCGAGCTGGCCCGCGCTATCGCGCTGAGTCCGACCTACCTGCCGGTGCTGCTCACCGCGCCGGACAGCGGCGGGAGCCGCGCCGTGGTCGAGCCGGTGGCGCCGCTCGCGCGAGCGGCGGCGGGGCTGGGCCATATCAATCTCGAAGTCGACAGCGACGGCATTGTGCGCAGCGTCGCGCAATACGAGGGCGACGCCGGTTCACGCTGGCCGCAATTGATGGTGCCGGTCGCCCAGGCGTTCGAGCATGGCGCGCTGCATCTGAATGGCGGGCAGCCCGGCCATGCTTCGACCGAGGCCGTTGCAGCGCCCGACGACGGCGGAGAAGGCCGCTTCCTGATCCCGTTCGGCCGGAACGCGCAGAGCTACCCCAAGCTGAGCTTCGCCAGCGTGCTCGCTGGCGAGGTGACGCCGGACCAGTTGCGCGGCCGCATCGTGCTGATCGGCGTGACCGCGTCCGGTTTGTACGACCGCTTTGCGACGCCGGTGTCCGGCGAACTCGGGCCGCTGCCCGGCGTGTATATCCACGCCAACGTGCTCGATACGCTGCTTACCGGCCGCGAGATCGAACCGGCCGCGCGGTGGGCATTGTTCGCGGTGTCGCTGGTGCCGCTTGCCGCGCTGCTGGCCGGATTCCTGGTGTTGTCGCCGCGCCGTTCGCTGCTGCTGACCGGCGCGCTGTGCCTGCTCGCGGCGTCCGTCAGCGCCGCCTTGCTCTACGGTGCGCGGCTCTGGATGTCGCCGGTGCCGGCGATCGTCGGCGTGGTGGCGGTCTATCCGATCTGGAACTGGCGCCGCCTGGAAATGACGATGGCGTATCTGCGCGAAGAACTGCAACGTCTCGCGGACGAACCCCATCTGCTGCCGGAAACGCCGCAGCGCCGCCGCGAGTTCGGCGGCGATGTGCTGGAGCAGCACATGGCGCTGATGGCGCAGGCCGCGCAGCGCGTGCAGGACATGAAGCGTTTCGTGTGGGACAGCCTGGACAGCATGCCCGAGCCGATCCTCGTGAGCGACGTGCGCGGCGTCGTGCTGATCGCGAATCACGCCGCCAAGGCCCATTTCGCGCACCTCGGCGCGCCGCTCGAAGGCCGCCCGATGCAGGCCGTGCTGGGCGGCCTGACGCTGGTGAAGACGATCGACAGCGACGCGGCCCCGGACGCGGAAAACAATCTGCTCGCCCGCGCGCACTGGCCGGCGCCGCTCGATCCGGCGCGCCACGAATTCGCCGCGTTGATGGCGCACGGCGTCGAAGTGCGCGACGCCCGCGAGCGCGACCACTTGCTGCGCTACGCGAACTGCACCAATGAGCAGGGCGAGACCACCGGCTGGATCGCGGGCCTCGTCGACGTGTCGGCCCTGCATGCGGCCGAGCGTCAGCGGGAAGATGCGCTGCGGCTCCTGTCGCACGACATGCGCTCGCCGCAGGCGTCGATTCTGGCGCTGGTGGAGATCGAGCGCGCCCGCGGCGAGCCGGTGCTCGCGCGCGCGTTGCTGGAGCGCATCGAACGCTACGCGCAGCGCGCGCTCACGCTGGCCGACGACTTCGTGCAACTGGCGCGCGCCGAATCGCAAACGTATGTGCTGGAACCGGTGAGCCTGACCGAATTGCTGATCGACGCCAGCGACGAAGTCTGGCCGCAGGCGCACGCCAAGCGCATCACGCTGCACACGCAGACCGCACCCGCCGACGCTGCCGACGACGGCCACTGGATCTGCGCCGACCGTTCGCTGATGACACGCGCGCTCGTCAACATCCTGAACAACGCGGTGAAGTACAGTCCGCCGGATACGCGGATCGTCTGCAGCCTTGCGAGCCTGACGCCGAAAGCCGTGCCGGGCGCGGCGCGGCGTGTGTCGTGCACGATTCGCGATCAGGGCTACGGCATTCCGAAGGATCAGCAGGCGGGCCTGTTCGAGCGCTTCCGGCGTTTTCACGAAACCGAGCGGCCGGAAGTGGGCGGCGCGGGGCTCGGCATGGCCTTCGTCAAGACGGTCGTCACGCGCCACGGCGGCGATGTCGAGGTGGCCAGCGAACCCGGCCGGGGCACGGTGTTTACGATCCGCCTGCCGGTGCTCGAAGACGCGCAATCGGGCGCTTCCGTCACCGGGCGGACATGACGCATGAACACATCCCTTATCGAAGCGAGAAGATGGTGAAAGCGATCCTGATCTGTGCCGCGCTGGCCGCGGCGAGTCTCACCGGTTGCGCGGGCCTGAGCGCCGACGTGCATAGCGCCGGCGCCACCCATGCCGCCGCCGCGCTGCAAGGCGAACGCACCTATGCGATCACGCGCATGCCGTCGCAAGAGGCCAGCGCGGATCATCCGCGATTCGAAAGCCTGCTGGCGGATGAGCTTGCAAAGCAGGGCTTTGTCGCAACGACGGGGCAGTCCGCGCGTTATCTGCTCTCGATTGCTTACGACACGCGCCCGGCGACGATCGGCGTCGGCGAAAAAGGCTGCACGGCGAGCGACTGCGAGCGCGCGCCCGACGCGCCGTTCTCGCTGTTCGGCGGCCCGGCCTACCGGCATGCGCTCACGTTGCGGTTTTTCGAGCGCGCGAGCGGGCGGGAGATTTATAAAGTCAGTGCGTCGAGCAGCGACCGCGACGCGGATCCCCAACATGCGATGCCGGCGCTCGTCAAAAGCGCGCTGGCCAGGTTTCCCTTCGACGCACCGCCCGACTGGCGCGTGAAACTGCGCACCGACGAGACGAGTGGCGTGCCGAAGGTCGTGTCGGTGAAGCCGCTTCAGCCTTGATGCAGGCGAATTATCCGGCTTCGTTGCGCGGCTCGTCGTCCGGTTCCGGCCAGCGGTTTTCGAATACGCAGTCGGCGAGCGGCAAACGGCTCGCCCAGCGCTCGGTTTCCAGCATCGGTTCGCTATAGAACCGGTCGACGTGGCCCAGACACAGAATCGCCACGGGCCGCGCGCCGTCGGGCATGCGCAGCAAGCGGCGCACCGCGTCGACGTCGAATAGCGATACCCAGCCCATACCCAGACCTTCCGCGCGAGCCGCGAGCCACATGTTCTGGATCGCGCACGCCACCGACGCGAGGTCCATCTCCGGCAAGGTCCGGCGGCCGAAGATGTGGCGCTCGCGCCCGTCCATCAGCGCCATGACCAGCAGCTCGCCGCAGTCCAGCATGCCTTCCACTTTCAGCTTCATGAACTCTTCGCGGCGTTTGCCGAGCGCGTCGGCGGTGGCGAGGCGTTCGGTTTCCACCGTGTCGTGCAAGGCCGTTCGCAAGGCCGGATCGGTGATTCGCGCGATTCGCCACGGCTGCATGAAGCCGACGCTCGGCGCGTGATGCGCCGCGCCGAGCAGGCGCTGCAGCACGGCGGGATCGACCGGAGCGCGCACGAAATGACGCATGTCGCGGCGTTCGTAAATCGCGCGGTAGACGGCGTCGCGCTCCGATTCGTCAAAAGGCTTCGCCATGAAACAGGGCGGCCGCGAAGGCCGGGTTGGAGGGCCAGTAAGCGTGCATATAGCTCGCCACGATCGGGCCGGCACGGTAGACGGCCTCGCCGGGTGCGTCGCTGTGCGGCCGGGTGGCGGAACGGAGCGGCGTGAGCGGGGTGTTCAGCTTCGAGTAGTGAAACGTGTGGCCGGTCATCGGCCCGTGCCGGCTGTCGATCTGCTGCATGCCGAGCGCGGTGAAGCGCGTTTGCATGGTCGCGTGGCCGGGCAGCAGGCCGAGCATCGGCGTGCTCACGCCGTGCGTGTCAGTGAGCCGGTCGAGCAGATAGAGCATGCCGCCGCATTCGGCGACGAGCGGCTTGCGGGCGTTCGCGTGCGCACGAATGCCGGCGGCGCTGCGGGCGTTGGCCGCGAGCGCTGCGGCGTGCAGTTCCGGATAGCCGCCTGGCAGATACAGTGCGTCGGCGTGTTCGGGCGGGGCTTCGTCGGCGAGCGGCGAGAAGTAGCCGATCCGCGCGCCCAAGGCTTCGAGCAGCGCGACGTTGGCCGGATAGATGAACGAGAACGCAGCGTCGCGCGCGATCGCGATCGTCTTGCCTTCAAGCAGGCGCGGCATGACTTGCGGCGCGGGCGCGCTGAATTCGACCGGCGGCGGCAGTTCGCGGAGCGCGGTGTGGCCGAGCGTGTCGGCGGCGTGATCGAGGCGCGCGTCGAGATCGTCGATCTCGTCCGCCTGGTGCAAGCCGAGGTGACGGTCGGGCAACGCGATTTCGTCGCTGGCGGCAATCTGCCCGCACCAGCGCAGTCCTGGCGGTAACGCTTCTTCAAGCATCTGCGCGTGCCGCGCGGAGCCGACGCGATTGGCGAGCACGCCGTAAAACGGCACCCGCGGCCGGAAATGCGCGAGGCCGAAGGCGACCGCGCCGAAGGTCTGCGCCATTGCCTTCGCCGAAATCACCGCGAGCACCGGCACGCCGAACGTGGTCGCGAGATCGGCGCTGCTCGGCGTACCGTCGAACAGACCCATTACGCCTTCGATCAGGATCAGATCGGCTTGCGCCGCCGCTTGCGCGAGCAGTGCGCGGCAGGCGGCTTCGCCCACCATCCACAGATCCAGCGAGAGGACAGGCGCGCCGCTCGCGCGCGCCAGGATCATGGGATCGAGAAAGTCCGGTCCGGTCTTGAAGACGCGCACTCGTCGCCCCAACCGCCGATGGTAGCGCGCCAGACCCGCCGTGATCGTGGTCTTGCCTTGACCCGAAGCAGGCGCGCTGATGAACAGGGCGGGGCAGGCGGACATGCGTCAGAACTCCACGCCGCGCTGCGCTTTCACGCCCTGCTCGCGGTACGGATGCTTGACGATGCGCATTTCGGTGACGAGATCGGCGGCTTCGATCAGCGCGTCCGGCGCGTGACGGCCGGTCACCACCACATGCAGCATCGGCGCGCGCGTGGTGAGCACCGACAGGACCTCGTCTAGCGGCAGGTATTCGTACTTGAGCACCGTGTTCAGTTCGTCGAGAATCACCATCTGGTACTCGCCGCTTTCGATCATGCGGCGCGCTTCGTTCCAGCCTTTGCGCGCGGTCGCGATGTCGGCGTCGCGGTTCTGCGTGTTCCAGGTGTAGCCGTCGCCCATCGTGACGAAATCGCAGTTGGCGATCGCACCGAGAAAGTCGCGCTCGGACGTGTGCAGCGCGCCCTTGATGAACTGCACGACGCCGAGCCGCATGCCGTGGCCCAGCACGCGCACGGCCATGCCGAACGCGGCGGTGGTTTTGCCCTTGCCCGTACCGGTGTTGACGATCAGCAGACCTTTTTCGACCGTGGCGTTGGCCTGTTTTTTCTCATGGCCCTCGCGGCGGCGCTCGGTCATGCGTTGGTGCGATTCGGGATCGGTTTTTACCATTTCTCTAGTGGTCCGTCTGACTGACTAGCGTTTTCGGCCGGATTTCCTTTTTGATAAAGCGCCTCCGGGTGAATCACTGTCGTGATTACGTGACTATATGTATGCACGATTATATGGGTGCTCATTTTTCCGCGAGGTGCTGAATTCAGTGCTCAGGTTTGTAAGGCAAGCACCGGGAGCGCGCCCAAATGGCGGCCGCCACGCAGCGCACCACGAAAAGCGGGGTAGTGTACACCGTGCAAATCCGCGTCAAGCGTGGACGTCACACTTGCTCCGCTTTCCGCTATTTCGCCGGCGCTGGTGGCGTTGTCGATTTCGTGTTCCGCACGCGTTGCCGATGATTCGCGCCCGCGGGCAATCGACCTAAGCCTCGGGTAGGTCGAGCTCAGCGCATGTCATAGGGGAGATCTCCCGGAACCAGAACCGCTCGGTCGACAAACGCCTGAACCCCTGGCTCGATGCCCAGCGTCGAGTAAATCTGAACTTTCAATGTCGGCGCGTCGGGTTTGATGTATCGACTGATCGCAAGCCACCTATAGCCCCCGCGCCCCCCGCGGCGTATTCCATAACTGCGCGTACTGGTTCTGCCTACGAGTGCAATTGCACCTGCATTCTGGTCGTCGTTATCGGGGCTTATCCATTCTCTCACCGCCAGGGTGATCCACTTTCCTCTTAAATAACGAAGGCGTGATTCGGGGATGCGCTGCGAGATTGCCGCGCCGGCGCCTGCGCCGGTCGAGATAATCGAGAGTGCTGGCTCACCGGTCCCGTCAGGCAGGGGCGCCCGACTGAGAATGGCGTTTTCAGTCTCCCATCCCTCCGCACCGCGCGGACCTTCCGTGAATGAGCCGTTTTTCAGGAGGTTGTCCGATCTTTCGGCTAACGTTGGGCGGCGTGCAAGCATCTGCTCGCGAGGCTCATCGAATAATTGTTTAACGAGACTGAAAATTTGCAGTTCGCCCTGTTCGCTCTGGTGCACGTTGTCGTGATACCACTCAGGTGGCTTGCCGTTCATTTCAAACAGGTCGTATTCGTCGACTAGCCCATAGTTCATCGCCAGCGCTGCGCTGATCGCACCCAGGCTTCTTGCAGTACCGCCATCGCTGTCACGCAGGGGGTGTTGTGCGACGATGACGATGCCCGCAGCCGGATGCCGTATTGCGAGACTGTTCGCGACAGCCAGTAGCATGCCGCGATGTACTTCAATGGGCGCATGCTGGTCGTTGTTGTGCCCATGATTGATGAAGATCAGATCGGCATTGCATTGGCCGTAGGCCCGCTCGAAGTCGCGACCAAAAAGATCTTGTGGTTGACTTCCCGGAACGCCGGCATTGTAGAGGTCTATCGTATATCCGTTCACGCCCGGAGCAATGACTTGCGTGCGATATACCTTGTCGGCGTCGTCCCAGACGTGATACGCGACTTTGAATTGCGAATACTGGCGGGAAAGCCACACCCCGAGTTTTTGAGGCCAACGTCCGAAGCCGGCGCCGGTCGAGTCGCTGTCGAAAAGAATGCACACACTGCTATTCCGTTTCTGCAGCTTTTCTACTACGTTGAAAGCGGATGACGCCCCGGCAATCCTCGAACCGGTGACTATCCGCTGTGTAACCGCGGGTAGATCCAACAGGGCGCGCTGGTCACTTTCGATAAGCGATAAAACGGGGTCAACGGCCCGGCAATCTGAAGTTATAGCGAGGCCAGGACAAAGGATGCCAATGGCTGCCAGAGCCTTCATACGCGCAGTAATTGCCATAGATTGATTCGTCAGGTTCGCATTTGCTGCGCGAAGCCGGTGCGCGGCTTTTTCACGGCCGGGCCGGGAGGGCTGAGCACTCGCGCTGTCGCTTCCTGTTCTTCACACCGCTCGCTTAAGCTATGCCAATGTCGGCGAGCTGAACAGAGACCTTATCCAACGCTCGAGTTTCAGTTCCAGCATTTCATGGCACGCGTAGCCCGCGCAAACCGCTGTAACGGCCATGACAGCGATCGATAGCGAAGGCGCCATGTGCAGGTGCGATTTCCTGATCACAACGCCCATGCCAGAAAACACGAAAGGGTGGGAGAGGTAAATGGAGTAGGAAGCATCGCCGATCTTTTTCAGCACGCGCGAGATCAGTCCGACTCCGGCTCTCGCCACCACCGCGTCCAGGCTAACAAAGCCCGCGAAGAGCAGTGCGTACGGAAGGCCGTACCACAATACCCGGTTACCAACGTGATTGATAAACAGACCGATAACAAGCGTCGCAATGCCTGTTATGAACAGCCCAACGTCGAGTGCCCGCGAGTGCTGCAACTGATTGATGTACCGATATGCACCAATACCCATGACGAATTCGAGAAGCAACTGCCCGGTCAAGGCCTGCAACGTCGGATCACCTGGTTTGAGCAGGGCGCCGAGCGCTACCATGGCAACAAGCGCCGCCGCGACTGCGCTGAGTCGCCAGTCACGCCCGATCCACAGTGACATCGCGAAGACAAGATAGAACAGAAACTCATAGCTCAGCGTCCAGCCGTTCTGGATCAAAAACACGTCGCCGGTTGGAATCAGCGTAAAGGAATTGATTATTGTCGTTGTCCCGCCGCTGCTGTTCACCATATCTGGACTGACGATATAAACGGCGAGCGCCGCCAAGGTCAGTGTCCAGTACAGAGGTATGATGCGTTTGAAGCGTGCCCAAAGGAAATCCCGTGCGGTAGTTTCCCGACGCGCCGTGATGTGGCACATGATGAAACCCGAAATAATGAAGAAGAGATCGACTCCCGACACGCCGAATTGCCACTCTCCGCCTGATCCCGACAGCTGCCCCTGTTTGTGGATCGCATGATGAATGAGGACGAGAACCGCCGCCAGACCTCGCAGATATTGAACTGAAATGAGCATCAAGAACCCCCGTGCTTCATACCGTTTTTGTAAATTCCCGGAAGTATTCGATGTTCCGGAGGACCGCTCCAGGGATTTCACGTGTCATCGGTTTCATGCTGCAATGAAATTTCACGCCACGCGTACTCTCTTCTGAATGTCCATTTTTCTCACGCCCCGATCAAATATATGTTCAATTATCGCGACGAAAATTACGACAAGTAAAAATCGATTGGTAGAGAAGCCGGCTAAAGCGGGATCTCCATTTCTAAACAAAAACCAGCAATACATGATGAAAATCATATAGGCGCTCAAGAAGAACCACGCTTTTTGTGTTCGTTGTTTAAGCCAGCGATCCACGCGCCCAATGACGAATCCAAGGGCGATGCCGTACGGGATCAGCCCGATCCAGCCGAAAACGAGAAATGCGTATCCGAATATCGTCGGAGGAATTCCCCAGCCTGTGATGCCCATTGAACGCTCAATGAGTATGTGATCCAGAGGCATATATGAGCTATAGGGTACGAACGGCGAAACCAGGGCCATGACATGAAGCCATCCGTAATCGTAGCCCGTTAAAGCGACGCCATTCTGATACACGTTAATGATTTGATCCAGCACCCAGAATTCCGCGGTATCGAGCAAAAGCAACGGGACCTCGGCCAGATTGTCGAGCTGAAATCCCGATCTGACGAGGAACAGCATGAAGAGCCCCGCGGCGGCCCCGAGACTTATGGCGGCGAGTTTTTTCAGCTTGACCAGCGACTTCTTTGCAACCAGAGCAACGATAATGGCCATCAGGACTTCGAACGCGTATTCGCGCTTGATGAAGCCAATAGCCATTACCAACGCAATTCCGCACAGGATGAGATAAAAAAATGCCAGTTTTGGTGATTTTTTAATTGAAAAAGATGCGGCGCTGATGATGGTAAATCCCGCAATCAAGGTATAGATCGATCCGTTCTTGCTGGCGGATGCAACTTCGTCCTGAACGGTTGCGAAATAGGTTTCTGCGTTGTAGTTTTCGATCAGACCTCCTACGCCGCCAACCGAATTCAAATAGCTCAGGAAGAACAGCATGGAGCAGCAAATCAAAAACAGACCTACCATTACCGCGAATTTTGACCCCGTGGCCGGGGCTGCGAGGGGCACCTTGTTGGTGCCGCTTAAATCTATCCCCAACAAAAAAGCATAGACGAAGAGAACCGTTCCAATGATCCATTGATTGTCGTTGCCAAGATTGAATCCCGAAAATGTATCGATTAATCCCAATATCACCATTGCCGCCCGGGGGAGAACGTAGAGAGCGAACACGATGAGCATGACGAATGGCGGTCCTGCCAGGTTCTTCTTCGTCGCCTGTAACAACGAACACACAATGATCGCTAATGACACGATTCCCAGGACGGGGTAGATCTGAGCGCCCAGTGCGGCGAAGAGCGCGCTCAGCCCAAGCAGAAAATTCAGCGGGAGCACCGTTCGCGGTGCCCTATATGTTCCAGGAGCTGTCATCGTTGCCCGTCGCCCGACGCGCCGAAGTTGAATTGTGAGGTCATGTGCCAGTCCGGTCGCGGCTCCAGGCTTCGCGCATAAGTGTCCCTTTTCACGCGGAAACCGCTGCGGCAGAAAAAGAGCAACAGCAAGGGAGGAGAAGTTGCGGTGCATCATACATATGCCGTGAACCGGACCTCGTGCAACTGACGGAAAATGCCAACATGATGGCGGTTTGGCCCATTCGCCTGCCAGATTTCAGCGCTCGGATCAGCGCGGGCGGCGACTTCTTCTTTTGACACCGGTGGGCCGGGTGATCGGCGTGCTGACTGCTTTCGCCCGGGTCATCGACTACGCCCATACCGTCCCCGAAGCATTGCAGGCTGGCTGCTGGGAATTCTGACGCGCTCCAATGCGTACCTGGCCGCGACGGACCGCCCGCTTCGCTAACGACCTCACAGAGCCAATAACCGGGCCATTGGCAGCGGTACTCGTCTTTTCCGCAGATAAGCCGGATGCACGGCGGTTCAAGAGAAGGTTATGTCTGAAAATTACAAATCCTCACACTTGCCTTGCAATTCGAGGCGCGTAGTATCGATGCAGAAATAATTGCGGTAAGGAGACTGCATTGCCAGTTCGCGGTATCGCGTAGAGCCCGGCTTATCGGCCACGCTCTGGGCGGGACCGTCAGCCTTTGCAGCGGCAAACTGCCCATTGGGATCCCCTATGCACAACGATATGATCGACGTCGCGAAGATCGACTGGCTTTCGCGTGAACTGGCTGACCAGTACCAGCAGGCGCACCCGTTTCCGTATATCGCCATTGACGATTTCCTGGACGAAAGCACTTATCACCAGTTAAGCGCGACTTTCCCAGGCCCAGACGAGTCGATCTGGACCGCGTATGAGCGAGCATCTGAAAACCTGAAGCTGCAAAGTGCGGACTTCACTGCCATTCCGCCGGCGTTGCGTACGTTGATCATGGAATTCAATTCGGCGCCGTTCCTGCGCTTTCTTGAGCGAGTGTCCGGAATCGAGGGCCTGCAGCCGGATCCGCATCTACATGGAGGTGGGCTTCATCAAACATTGCCGGGCGGGCACCTGGGAGTGCATGTCGACTACAACTACCATCCGGAATCAAAGCTCTACCGTAGACTCAATGTGCTGTACTACCTGAACGACACATGGCAGGAAGAGTGGAACGGTCATTTGCAGCTTTGGAGCAAAGATATGAAGCACTGCGTCCAGAATATTGCGCCGCTCGGCAATCGTCTCGCGATCTTCAACACCGACGAGCATTCGTGGCATGGACATCCCGATCCGCTGGCGTCTCCGCAAGGAACAAATAGACGTTCGGTTGCGCTCTACTACTACACGAACGGCGCGCCCAAGTCGGTGGTTGGAACAGAGCACTCGACAAAGTTCCGGCTTCGTCCGGGTGAGCGCCGTCGCATCACGGCAAAAGACGTGATGCTAGGTATGACGCCACCGTATTTTCGTGTCGCGGCGAAACGCTTGCTTGGCCGGGTATGATCGAGCTGGCCCTGTACCGACGCGACTCGGGTCGACGCAAGCTTTCCGGTCAGATGCTCGGAGGTGCAGTTCATCGAACTGCCTTTGACAATGATCGACAGGGACGAACTCTGCGATCAGACCAGAATCGCCATTGACTCAGCGTTTATAGATCTGAAGTCAGTCCATGCTATCCCTTGCTGGTCGCGATATTTAGCAGATTCGGGATCGGTCTTCGTTGCAGATTCTGTTACCGGGTGTCGTTGTTCGGGTGGTCGCGTTCAGCGAGAGCGGCGCTCGATGCTATCGCCACGGTAACGCCGGCATGAACAGTTTTGCGCACCAGAAGCCGTGCTCGATGCGCATGGAAAGCGGCGGATTCGCCGCGTCCGGTCGTCGTTGCCGCAAGCAACGCGCACGGCTCGCAGATGCCGTCCACGCCGAGATGCCCGCGCACTGCAGCTGAGGGCTCCGCTACGGGCATCGCCGCGATCTGTTCCCGGCTGAAGAATGCCAGCGGCAGCGCATGGCGGGCGCAGAATTCGAGCAGGCCGGTTTCGTGAGCTTTGGTATCGATCGAGGCCACGGTGGCGATTTCTTCGAATGAATGCGGGCCGAGCGCCGCGCGCACCGCTGTTTCGATCTGCTCAGGCGCGCTGTGCAAGCGGCAACCAATGCCTACGCTCAGCGTTTTCATGCTACGTCTCCGTTTGCCGGCAACGTTGCGGCGTCGGCATACGCAGCGTCGCGCGCCAATGCGAGCGACGCCACACCGCCGATTACCACGATCGCCGGCGAGCCGAGTCCCGCACGCGAGACGCTCCCGGCAAACTCACCGAGCCGCGCGAGTACGTGGCGTTGCCCGGGACGGGTCGCCGATTCGATCGCCGCGCACGGCGTTTCGGCGCTCATGCCGGCCGCGAGCAACGCGTCGACTATATCGCCCAGCCGCCGCATGCCCATGTAGATCACGAGTGTCATGCGCGTGGCCACCAGCGCGGCCCAAGCCGGCTCGGCGCTGCCCGCGCCGTGCCCGGTGACGAACACCACGCCTTGCGCGTGATCGCGATGCGTGACCGGAATGCCGATTGCCGCGGGCGCCGCGATTCCCGCCGTAATGCCGTTGATGACTTCCACCTCGATGCCCGCCGCATGCAGCGCCTGCTGTTCTTCGCCGCCACGGCCGAACACGAACGGATCGCCGCCTTTCAGGCGCGCGACGCTGCGCCCGGCCCGCACGTGCTCGAGCAATTGCGCGACGATGCCTTCCTGCGGCGTGGACGGATGTCCGCCGCGTTTGCCGACATGGACGATGCGCGCGTCGGCGCGCGCGAACTGGAGTACGTCGGGATTCACCAGATCGTCGACCAGCACTACGTCGGCTTGCGCCAATGCACGGGTGGCCTTGAGCGTCATGAGTTCGACGTCGCCGGGACCGGCGCCGATCAGCCAGGCGCGGGTCATCGCGACGTGCATGGCGGGCGCCATGTCGTGACGAGCGGATGAGAGGCAGGCGCGAACGAGCGCCGGGGCGCGGACTTTTGGAGCATGCACTGCTATGGATTCAGGCACGGCGCAATGCGCGGCTCGTAACGGTTCCTCCGGGAACCCGCATACGGACGCACCACGTCGTGCTTCAGCGCCTTCACATCCGTCCCTCGCGGATTCTGGCGGCCGGCGGCGCGATGTTGCACTGAGGTGCGCCGCCTCCGCGTCTGGCCGATATCCGGGCTGGCGGCCTCATGCGCTTTGCCTTCCCGTCCGCATTCGCTGGAATGCGCAGGACAGTGGCATCGAAAAAACGCATGCGCGGCGCAAGACAACTCAACATTGCTCCGCAGGTCGCTTACCGTTGCGGGGACAGCACAGGTTGAGCGCGTGAAGCGCGGCCTGTTTCCCGTTTAACTGCACACGCGAATGCATGTGCGGGCACCAAACGCGCGCCTACGATAGCACATGGCGTCCCGTCCGATAAGCGCTCGAGACCGGCGTTTCCTTGACTGCCGCGGGCTGCGGGCCTACACTCGCACGCACTTTGGTGCTCGCGTGCCCGCTCGTGCGCATGCAGTTAAACGGGAAACAGGGTGCCCGCCTGTCATGGATCGGGTCAACCTGTGCTGCCCCCGCAACGGTAAGCGAAATGTGGTGCTAAGGTCAGTTCTTTAGCGCCGCGGAGCCGGCTTCGATGTCCACGCGCAAGGCCGCGCGGGCATGTCACCACTGGGCGAGAAATCACTCGCCCGGGAAGGGGAAGCGGCGCTTTCGCCAGCCCGGATACCGGCCAGATACGAAGAATGAACACCGCGGGGATGCGGTGGCGCGTTCATGACCTCATTCACGCTTTCTGTTTCCGTTGTCGCGGCACCCCGTCGTTCGTCCCCATGTTGTGTTGTCGTCCTGGCTCGCTGGACTTACGCGCCGTTTATCCGGCTCATGCAGACAGACACACAAACGCGCCGGCGTGCACGTGCAACTCCTACGGATGGACCTCACGATGCAAACTCAAATGCGCAAGATCCCCGTCACCATCGTCACAGGCTTTCTCGGCAGCGGCAAGACCACGCTGCTGCGGCATATTCTTCAGCATGCGGGCGGCAAGCGCATTGCGGTGATCGTCAACGAGTTCGGCGAACTGGGCATCGACGGGGAAATCCTCAAGGGTTGCGGAATCGGTTGCGATGAAAACGGTGTGGAAACCGAAGGCCAACTGTATGAACTGGCGAACGGGTGTCTGTGCTGCACCGTGCAGGAAGAGTTTTTTCCGGTGATGGAGAAACTGGTCGAGCGCCGCGATCAGATCGATCACGTGCTGATCGAAACGTCGGGTCTCGCGTTGCCGAAGCCGCTGGTGCAGGCGTTCAACTGGCCGCAGATCAAGAACAGTTTCACCGTGGACGCCGTGGTCACCGTGGTGGACGGACCGGCTGCGGCAAGCGGCCAGTTCGCCGACAATCCGCTTGCCGTGGATGCGCAACGCAAGGCCGATCCGAATCTCGATCACGAGTCGCCGTTGCACGAGTTGTTCGAAGATCAGTTGTCCGCCGCCGATCTGGTGATTCTGAACAAAACGGATTTGCTCGACGACGCGCAGCAAGGCGCGGTCGAACTTTCGATCCGCGAAGAAATTCCGCCGCAAGTGAAGATCGTGCGCGCGCAGATGGGCCAGCTCGATCTGCACACGTTGCTGGGCCTCGAAGCGGCCTCGGAAGACACGATCCACCTGCGCCACGATCACCACGGTTCCGCGGAGGACGCCGACCACCATCACGACGAATTCGATTCAGTGGTCGTGCACGCGCATGCGCCGTCGCGCGAGGCGGTGATCGCCGCGCTGCAAGGGCTCGTCGAAACGAACACGATCTACCGCGTCAAAGGTTTCGCGGCGCTGCCGGGCGCGGCGATGCGTCTGGTGATTCAGGGCGTGGGCCGCCGCTTCGACAGCTATTTCGATCGCCGCTGGCAGGCCGGCGAAAGCGGCCCGAGCCGCTTCGTGCTGATCGGCGAGGATCTCGATCACGCCGCGTTGCAGCGCGCGTTCGACGCGGCGCTCGGCGTGCCGTCGGGCGTCGAAACGCAACAGGCGTAAGCGCTCATGCATCTGTTGCGCACCACGCCGGGCGGTTTTGTCGACGATACGCAAGGCGTGATCCGCATCGATCAGCAGCCCGCCGATATCGTGGTGCTCAGTTCCGCCGATACCACGCTGTCGCTGCTGGCGAGCGTTTTTCCGCGTCTGGGAGAGGGTTTTCCGAGCGTGCGGCTCGCGAACGTCACGTATCTGCGGCAACCGGCCTCGGTCGATTTCTACGTCGAAGACGTTTTGCAGCATGCGCGCGTGGTGGTGGTCGATCATCTCGGCGGCGAAGCGTATTGGCCTTACGGCATCGAGCAGGTGGTGGCGCTCGCCGGGCGCAAACAGCAGATGCTCGCGATGTTCTCGGGCGATCTGCAGGAAGATCCGAACCTGCTCGCGCGCAGCACCGCCGGCGCCGATCTGTGTCACCAGCTCTGGCGCTATCTGCGCGAAGGCGGTCCGCAGAATGCCGAAGCGTTCCTGCGCTGTATCGCGCATCGCGCATTCGGCTGGGGGCGCGAGCCTGCGCCGCCGCGCGCGTTGCCTGCCGCGACGCTCTATCATCCCGGTCGCGACACGCCGACTATCGCCGACTGGCAGACGCGCTGGCAACAGAACGCGCCGGTTGCGGCGATCCTGTTCTACAAGGCGCATCTGCAGGCGGCCAATACAGCGGTGTTCGACGCGTTGATCGACGCACTGGAGTCGCAAGGTCTGAATCCGCTGCCGATCGCGATCACCTCGCTCAAAGATGCGCTGAGCCGCGAAGTGGTGCAATCGCTGTGCGCTGAGCACGATGTCTCGCTGGTGCTGAACACGACCGCGTTCGCCGCGTCCGCGATCGACGACCCCGAGCCGCTCGCGCTCGCCGGCGACGCGCCCGTGTTCCAGGTGATCCTGAGCGGCGGTAATCGCGAGGATTGGATCAAGGACAATCAGGGCCTCAATTCGCGCGATATCGCCATGCATATCGCGCTGCCGGAAGTGGACGGCCGCATCATTACGCGCGCGATCAGTTTCAAGGGGCTCGCATACCGTTGTCCGCACACTCAGGTCGACGTGGTGCGTTATCAGCCGGACGCCGAACGGGTGGGGTTTCTTGCCGAACTGAGCCGGCGCTGGTGCCGTCTGCGTTCACTGGATAACGCGGACAAAAAGCTCGCGCTGATTCTCGCCAACTATCCGATGAGCGAAGGGCGCATTGGCAATGGTGTGGGACTCGATACGCCGGCTTCGGTAGTCGGCATTCTGTCGATGCTGCGCGACGAAGGCTATCGTCTCGCTGACTTGCCCGCGAACGGCGACGCGCTGCTGCAAAAGCTCACCGAAGGCGTGACCAACGATCCGGTAGTGCGTGATCTGCGTCCCGCCCTGCAAAGCCTCGCGCTCGACGATTATCTCGCGCATTTCAACGCTTTACCCGCTGAGGCGCGGCAGGCATTGAACGCGCGTTGGGGCACGCCCGAACAGGATCCTACGCTGCGGCGCGGCCGCTTCATGATTGCGGGTTGGCGTTGCGGGCAGGTGTTCGTCGGCATTCAACCGTCGCGTTCGCGCGAGCAGGGCGATTACGCCAGCTATCACGACGCCGAACTCGTGCCGCCGCATGCGTATCTGGCGTTCTATTTCTGGCTGCGCCACCAGTTCGGTATCGACGCAATCGTGCATGTCGGCAAGCACGGCAATCTCGAATGGCTGCCCGGCAAGAGTGTCGCGTTGAGCAACGCGTGCTGGCCCGATCTGATACTCGGGCCGATGCCGCATCTGTATCCGTTCATCGTCAACGATCCGGGCGAGGGCAGCCAGGCGAAACGCCGCGCACAGGCGGTCATCATCGATCACCTGATGCCGCCGCTCACGCGCGCCGAAAGTTATGGGCCGCTGCAGGACCTGGAGCGTCAGGTCGACGAATACTATGAAGCGCTGATGGTCGACCCGCGCCGCTCGAAGCTGTTGCGGCGCACGATTCTGGCGACCATCGTCGAACACCGGTTGCATGAGGAACTGAGTCTCGCGGAACCGGACGGCCAGGACGCTGAGGACGCGCTGCTCACGCGTGTCGATGCATGGCTGTGCGAGTTGAAGGAAGCGCAGATTCGCGATGGTTTGCATACGTTCGGCCAATCGCCTGGCGGTGTGCAACGGCGCGATACGCTGCTGGCGTTGGGGCGTTTTCCTGTCGGCGACGGGCAAGGCGGCAAGGCCGGCTTGATCGATGCGCTGGCGCGCGATCTGCGGATGGATCATCTGTTCGATCCGTTGTCGGTGGATTGGTCGGCGGTGTGGGACGGCCCGCGTCCCGATGTATTGGAGCGCGTGAGCGATGCGCCGTGGCGGCACTGCGGCGATACGCGTGAACGGCTGGAGTTGCTGGCGGCGTCGCTGTTGCGCGGTGTGTGCGGTGATCGACCGGATGCGTCGGCAATGCCGGTTGCCGACGGCTTGCCGCAAACGGAGCGCGTAATCGGGCGATTGCGTGCCGACGTGCTGCCGCGGCTCGATGCCTGCGGCCCGCAGGAAATGCTTCAGCTCAAGCGTGGCCTCGAAGGGCGTTTCGTGCCGCCTGGGCCGAGCGGTTCGCCCTCGCGTGGACGGCCCGACGTGCTGCCCACCGGCCGCAACTTCTATTCGGTCGACACGCGCGCCATTCCCACGCAAGCCGCCTGGTCGCTCGGACTGAAATCCGCGCAGCAACTGATCGAACGGCATTTGCAGGAGAAGGGCGATTATCCGCGCGCCATCGGCCTCTCCGTGTGGGGCACCGCGACCATGCGCACGGGCGGCGACGATATCGCCCAGGCGCTCGCGCTACTCGGCGTGCGGCCGAAGTGGGCGCCCGGCAGTCACCGCGTGACCGATTTCGAAATCATGCCGATCGAGGTGTTCGACCGGCCGCGTATCGATGTCACCTTGCGTGTTTCCGGTTTCTTCCGCGATGCGTTCGCCAACGTCATGCATCTGTTCGACGCCGCCGTGCAGGCAGTGGCGGAACTCGACGAGCCCGAAGACCTGAACCCGATTCGCGCGCGCGTGCTGCGTGAGCGCGACGCGCTCATCGCGCGCGGCATGGACGCCGCCGAAGCGCGCAAGCGCGCCGGCTGGCGTGTGTTCAGCGCGCGGCCCGGCGCTTACGGCGCGGGTCTGCAGGACATGATCGACTCGCAGCAATGGCAGACCGACGCGGATCTGGCGAACGCCTATCAGGCATGGGGCGGCTACGCGTACACGCAAAAGAGCGCGGGCGAAGAAGCGCGCCACGCGTTCGGCGCGCGCCTCGCCGCACTGGACGTGGTGCTGCAGAACCAGGACAACCGCGAGCACGACCTGCTCGATTCGAACGACTATTACCAGTTCCAGGGCGGCATGGTCGCCGCGGTGCGGCATCTGGCCGGCAATCAGCCGAGCGTGTATCACGCCGATCACAGCAATCCCGCCGCGCCGCGCGTGCGCACGCTACACGAGGAGATCGCACGCGTGATCCGCTCGCGCGTGGTCAATCCGAAATGGCTCGATGGGGTGAAGCGCCACGGTTATAAGGGCGCGGCCGAGATCGCGGCGACCGTCGATTATCTGTACGGTTACGATGCGACCGCGCGCGTGATCGCGGATCATCAATATGCGCTCGTGACCGATGCGTATCTGAACGACGCCGACACCCGCGAGTTTTTGCAGCGACACAACCCACATGCGTTGCATTCGATTTGCGAGCGTCTGCTCGAAGCCATGCAGCGCGGATTGTGGCAGGCGCCCGGCGACTATCGCGCGCAGGTCGAACAGCATCTGCTCGCGAGCGAGCAGCAGATTGAAGGAATGCAACCATGAATTCAGCAGCCCAGCGGCCCGTTTTTCCATTTGCCGCGCTGATCGGTCAGGCGCCTTTGCAGCAGGCGCTGCTGCTGGCCGCCATCGATCCGGCGCTGGGCGGCGTGCTGGTCACGGGGCCGCGCGGCACGGCCAAGTCGACCGCCGCGCGGGCGCTGGCCGAGTTGTTGCCGGAAGGGCAACTGGTGAATCTGCCGCTCGGCGCGAGCGAAGATCGTCTGATCGGCACGCTCGATATCGAAACCGTGCTGCGCGATGGTTCGGTGCGTTTCTCGCCCGGTCTGCTCGCGAAGGCGCATCGTGGCGTGCTGTATGTGGATGAGGTCAACCTGCTGCCCGACGCGCTGGTCGATGCCTTGCTCGATGCGGCGTCGAGTGGCGTGAATACCGTCGAACGCGATGGCGTGTCGCATAGCCACGACGCGAGCTTCGTGCTGATCGGCACGATGAATCCGGAAGAGGGTGAATTGCGGCCGCAATTGATCGACCGTTTCGGCTTGATGGTCGAGTTGCAGAACTGTTTCGAGCCGAGCGTGCGGCAGGCGATCGTGAAGGCACGCCTCGCGTTCGATCTCGATCCGCAGGGTTTCAGGGCCGGTTACGCGCAACAGCAGGCGGCTTATGTTGAGCAGATTCATGCGGCGCGCGCCGCACTGTCGCAACTCGCATTCGATGAAGCCGTACATGCACGGGTCAGCGCGTTGTGTATCGAGGCGGCCGTAGACGGCTTGCGCGCCGATCTCGTGATGCTGCGCGCGGCGCGTGCGCTGGCGGCGTTCGAGCAGGCAGCCACGGTGACGGCGGAGCATGTCGATCGGGTTGCGGAGGCGGTGTTGGTTCATCGGCGGCATTCCCGTGAGTCGCAAGCGGATCATGATGCGCGTGAGGATGACGCTTCCGCTGGTGCTGTGGAGCGGTCGTCTGAGTCTTCATCTTCATCCGCTCGAGGCGATGCGCAGTCGGCCGACGCTGCCGGCGATAGCGATTGGGGCTACCTGGCGCCCGAGCCGAGCGCGACCACGCACACGCACGTCAAAGGCGTCATACCGCTCAACGTAAAAAAACGCTGAGCCATCGGAAAGGCGCCGCCGCTGACTCGCGCAGCGGTTTTCGATGGCAGCAAGGCGCGGGTGCGCGCAGCCGCCTGGGTGCGGCGCCGGGCAAGCGCATCGCCTGGCCCCGGACACTCGCCGCGATGGGGCAGGACGTGTTACGCGCCGAGCATTTGCGCTTCATGCGCGAGGCGCCGCGCGGCGGCGTGCTTCATTGTTTCGTACTCGATTGCTCAGGCTCCATGCTGGCCGGACAGCGCCTCGCGCTCGCCAAGGGATTGCTGATCGCCCTGTTCGACCACGCGAGCGCCGCGCGTGCCGAGGCCGCCCTGGTCTGTTTCGGCGGCGCGGGAGCGGATGTGCGATTCGGTCCCGCAGTGCCGCGCTGGTGGAACGAGCGATGGCTGAGGCCTGTGGGAGGTGGTGGCGGCACGCCTCTCACGGCCGGCGTTCGGCAAGCGGGACAACTGCTGGAGCGCAGCGCGCGCCGCAAGCCCGCGCAGCAACGCTGGCTATGGATTCTGACCGATGGCCGCACGCGCGACACGCCCGCGCGCCCACTCGATGCGGACGAAGTCGTGTTCGTCGATTTCGAACGTGAGGCGATACGGCTCGGCCGTTGCGAATTGCTCGCCGATGCGTGGGGCGCGCGGCGTTTTACGCCGGAAGAATTGATGAGCTGAGCGACGGGGGCGCTATGCCGCTCATTGTCTTGCGCGGATTCATTTCAAACCGCTCGACCAGTACACCACGTCGTCCTGGCGGTCGAACACGAAGACTTTCATCGCCATCTGCTGGGTCGCGTCGAGTTGATCGAGTTCGAGTCCATGAGTCGAAGGCGTGCCCGGCCCGCTGCCTTGCTGCACATTGCGGATCACGGCCGTGGTTTCGATCTCCGTATCGAGATCTTTCGATTTCAGACGGAATGCGAGGCGCAACCGGTCGCCGACAGCGCCCAGAGTCCACGAGGCGGCCAGCGACATGCCGAGCGCGCTGACGCCTTTCGCGAGTCCGAGGCCTTCATACGACTCGCCGCTTTGACCGATGCCGAAACGCACCGCGAGATGCGTGCGGACGCGGATCGACTTGCGTTCGCGCAGGCGACGGATCACGCCGGGCTTCGATAACACGACGTAGTCGAACGGCGAGCGGCAGATCGCTTCGATCGTGCAGACGAAACGGAACACGGCATGGCTGGCTATCGCGACGATTTCAATGTTTTCGCCGAGACCCATTGGGAGCATGCGGCCGTCGTGCATCGGCGGCGTGACGAAGAGCGCATGGTTCGGTGCGAAGCCGATGATGCGGCATGGATGCATCGGCGCGCCGCTGCCGACCTGCGGGCGCACACCGATCAAGGCACCGATTTCCAGATGCATGTCTTTGAGCGTCAGTGGACTGCCGGGGTCCGCGTGGGCGTCTGATTCGGGCGCCGGTTGCGTGGCCGCGTCCAGTAAGTCGCCGCGTTGCGGGTGGAAGTGGCCGAACAGGAAGTTGCGCTCGTCCGTAGTCGCGAGGATGGTGCCAGTGGCGAACAGGAGTGTGCCGTCGGCGTCGACGATCGGCCATTCGAGGGGGACGCCTACCGGAACGTTGTCGAGATTCAGAACTGGTGTTTGCGCGGTGGGTGAGTGTTCCTCGACTGGATTGTCCATGGTCAGCGACTATTTGAGTGGCGGGATATCCCGGTTGACGGCTGTCAGAAGAAAAACTTTAGTTTTCAACGGGATCCGGCTTTCGTTTCTTTCGGCGCTTCTTTTTGGTGAGTAGTGCCCCGCTGGATCGCAATTCAATCGGATAGCTAACTAATTTGACGGTGTAGGGGTGACGGCTCATTTCGTTACTCTCCACTTTCTGAAAAATATTCCGCGAAGGGGGTTGACGACATGTCACCCGCTCTCCATAATCTCGTTTCTCTGCTGCTGATGCAGCGACGCAGAACGAAGCGGTGCCGGGTGGTGTGAGTTGTTGAGGTTTTCCGGTGGCGGTTTGGTGGTGAATGCGGACCCGATCTTTAAAAATTAACAGCCGATAAGTGTGGGCGCTTGATGCGCGATGCGGGGTGGATCTTCCGGGATCTGCCGTAAAGCAGAAGTATCAGGTCTCACACAGTAATGAAAGGAAGGTTTGACTGTCGCAAGATGGTTGGATCATTCGTCAGTACGTTGAGTGAGCGACCGGGCTCGGAAGAGCCCGAAAAACAGTAACAGGTTTGAACTGAAGAGTTTGATCCTGGCTCAGATTGAACGCTGGCGGCATGCCTTACACATGCAAGTCGAACGGCAGCACGGGGGCAACCCTGGTGGCGAGTGGCGAACGGGTGAGTAATACATCGGAACGTGTCCTGTAGTGGGGGATAGCCCGGCGAAAGCCGGATTAATACCGCATACGCTCTGCGGAGGAAAGCGGGGGATCTTCGGACCTCGCGCTACAGGGGCGGCCGATGGCAGATTAGCTGGTTGGTGGGGTAAAGGCCTACCAAGGCGACGATCTGTAGCTGGTCTGAGAGGACGACCAGCCACACTGGGACTGAGACACGGCCCAGACTCCTACGGGAGGCAGCAGTGGGGAATTTTGGACAATGGGCGCAAGCCTGATCCAGCAATGCCGCGTGTGTGAAGAAGGCCTTCGGGTTGTAAAGCACTTTTGTCCGGAAAGAAAACCTCTGCCCTAATACGGTGGGGGGATGACGGTACCGGAAGAATAAGCACCGGCTAACTACGTGCCAGCAGCCGCGGTAATACGTAGGGTGCAAGCGTTAATCGGAATTACTGGGCGTAAAGCGTGCGCAGGCGGTTCGCTAAGACAGATGTGAAATCCCCGGGCTTAACCTGGGAACTGCATTTGTGACTGGCGGGCTAGAGTATGGCAGAGGGGGGTAGAATTCCACGTGTAGCAGTGAAATGCGTAGAGATGTGGAGGAATACCGATGGCGAAGGCAGCCCCCTGGGCCAATACTGACGCTCATGCACGAAAGCGTGGGGAGCAAACAGGATTAGATACCCTGGTAGTCCACGCCCTAAACGATGTCAACTAGTTGTCGGGTCTTCATTGACTTGGTAACGTAGCTAACGCGTGAAGTTGACCGCCTGGGGAGTACGGTCGCAAGATTAAAACTCAAAGGAATTGACGGGGACCCGCACAAGCGGTGGATGATGTGGATTAATTCGATGCAACGCGAAAAACCTTACCTACCCTTGACATGTATGGAAGTCTGCTGAGAGGTGGATGTGCCCGAAAGGGAGCCATAACACAGGTGCTGCATGGCTGTCGTCAGCTCGTGTCGTGAGATGTTGGGTTAAGTCCCGCAACGAGCGCAACCCTTGTCCCTAGTTGCTACGCAAGAGCACTCCAGGGAGACTGCCGGTGACAAACCGGAGGAAGGTGGGGATGACGTCAAGTCCTCATGGCCCTTATGGGTAGGGCTTCACACGTCATACAATGGTCGGAACAGAGGGTCGCCAACCCGCGAGGGGGAGCCAATCCCAGAAAACCGATCGTAGTCCGGATCGCACTCTGCAACTCGGGTGCGTGAAGCTGGAATCGCTAGTAATCGCGGATCAGCATGCCGCGGTGAATACGTTCCCGGGTCTTGTACACACCGCCCGTCACACCATGGGAGTGGGTTTTACCAGAAGTGGCTAGTCTAACCGCAAGGAGGACGGTCACCACGGTAGGATTCATGACTGGGGTGAAGTCGTAACAAGGTAGCCGTATCGGAAGGTGCGGCTGGATCACCTCCTTTCCCGAGCTAACGTGTCAAGCGTTGAGCGCTCACGCTTATCGGCTGTGAAATTGAAGACAGAAACGCAGACAGACTCAGGGGTCTGTAGCTCAGCCGGTTAGAGCACCGTCTTGATAAGGCGGGGGTCGATGGTTCGAATCCATCCAGACCCACCATGTCGATGACCGTTGGCGCTTTAGCGCTTACGGGCATCCCACCCCCGAAGGGGGCAGGGCGGATCTGGTGTGTGCATGACTGGGGGATTAGCTCAGCTGGGAGAGCACCTGCTTTGCAAGCAGGGGGTCGTCGGTTCGATCCCGTCATCCTCCACCAATCCTCAATGCGTAGCGTTCTGCGAGAGAAGCAGAGCGTTGTGCATTGGCGATTGAGCCAGTCAGAGTGATACATGGTTATAGCAACCGTGATATCGGCTGTCGTTCTTTAACAATCAGGAAGAAGTAGTAAGGAGATTCACGAAAGCATACTTAGAGATGGGTGTGCGAGTAGGTGAATCAGGGTTGTGATTGTATCAATGTATGAAAAGGTGATCGAAAGATTGCTTTGGAATACGGCGCAACACGAATACTCAACCTGTAGCGTGTGTATCGAGAGACACACCCGTTATAGGGTCAAGCGAACAAGTGCATGTGGTGGATGCCTTGGCGATCACAGGCGATGAAGGACGCGGTAGCCTGCGAAAAGCGGAGGGGAGCTGGCAAACGAGCTTTGATCCTCCGATATCCGAATGGGGAAACCCGGCCCGTATGGGTCATCCGTAGCTGAATCCATAGGCTGCGTGAAGCGAACGCGGTGAACTGAAACATCTAAGTAACCGCAGGAAAAGAAATCAACCGAGATTCCCAGAGTAGTGGCGAGCGAAATGGGACCAGCCTGCATTCTTTATCCGTAGTGTTAGTCGAAAGCTCTGGAAAGTGCTGCCATAGCAGGTGATAGCCCTGTAGACGAAAACATCATGGAAGAACTAGGTATGCGAGAAGTAGGGCGGGACACGTGAAATCCTGTCTGAAGATGGGGGGACCATCCTCCAAGGCTAAATACTCGTGATCGACCGATAGTGAACCAGTACCGTGAGGGAAAGGCGAAAAGAACCCCGGGAGGGGAGTGAAACAGATCCTGAAACCGCATGCATACAAACAGTCGGAGCCTTTGAAAGAGGGTGACGGCGTACCTTTTGTATAATGGGTCAGCGACTTACATTCAGTGGCAAGCTTAACCGATTAGGGCAGGCGTAGCGAAAGCGAGTCCGAACAGGGCGATTCAGTCGCTGGGTGTAGACCCGAAACCAGGTGATCTATCCATGGCCAGGATGAAGGTGCGGTAACACGTACTGGAGGTCCGAACCCACTAACGTTGAAAAGTTAGGGGATGAGCTGTGGATAGGGGTGAAAGGCTAAACAAACCTGGAAATAGCTGGTTCTCTCCGAAAACTATTTAGGTAGTGCCTCGTGTATCACCTTCGGGGGTAGAGCACTGTCATGGTTGTGGGGTCCATTGCGGATTACTACGCCATAGCAAACTCCGAATACCGAAGAGTGCAATCACGGGAGACAGACATCGGGTGCTAACGTCCGGTGTCAAGAGGGAAACAACCCAGACCGCCAGCTAAGGTCCCCAAATATTGCTAAGTGGGAAACGAAGTGGGAAGGCTAAAACAGTCAGGAGGTTGGCTTAGAAGCAGCCATCCTTTAAAGAAAGCGTAATAGCTCACTGATCGAGTCGTCCTGCGCGGAAGATGTAACGGGGCTAAGCAATATACCGAAGCTGCGGATGCATATTTATATGCATGGTAGGAGAGCGTTCCGTAAGCCTGCGAAGGTGCATTGAAAAGTGTGCTGGAGGTATCGGAAGTGCGAATGCTGACATGAGTAGCGATAAAGGGGGTGAAAGGCCCCCTCGCCGTAAGCCCAAGGTTTCCTACGCAACGTTCATCGGCGTAGGGTGAGTCGGCCCCTAAGGCGAGGCAGAAATGCGTAGCTGATGGGAAGCAGGTTAATATTCCTGCACCATTGTTAAATGCGATGGGGGGACGGATCGCGGAAGGTTGTCCGGGTGTTGGAAGTCCCGGTCCTTGCATTGGAGAAGGCGCTTTGGCAAATCCGGGCGCAGGATTCAAGGGTGCGAGGCCATTCACTTCGGTGAAGAAGCAATCGGAAGTGGTTCCAGGAAAAGCCTCTAAGCTTCAGTTTAACAAGACCGTACCGCAAACCGACACAGGTGGGCGAGATGAGTATTCTAAGGCGCTTGAGAGAACTCGGGAGAAGGAACTCGGCAAATTGGTACCGTAACTTCGGGATAAGGTACGCCCCTGTAGCCTGACTGGCCTGCGCCAGAAGGGTGAAGGGGTTGCAATAAACTGGTGGCTGCGACTGTTTAATAAAAACACAGCACTCTGCAAACACGAAAGTGGACGTATAGGGTGTGACGCCTGCCCGGTGCCGGAAGATTAAATGATGGGGTGCAAGCTCCTGATTGAAGTCCCGGTAAACGGCGGCCGTAACTATAACGGTCCTAAGGTAGCGAAATTCCTTGTCGGGTAAGTTCCGACCTGCACGAATGGCGTAACGATGGCCACACTGTCTCCTCCCGAGACTCAGCGAAGTTGAAGTGTTTGTGATGATGCAATCTCCCCGCGGCTAGACGGAAAGACCCCATGAACCTTTACTGTAGCTTTGCATTGGACTTTGAACCGGTCTGTGTAGGATAGGTGGGAGGCTTTGAAGCGTGGACGCCAGTCTGCGTGGAGCCGACCTTGAAATACCACCCTGGTCTGTTTGAGGTTCTAACCTTGGTCCGTTATCCGGACCGGGGACAGTGCATGGTAGGCAGTTTGACTGGGGCGGTCTCCTCCCAAAGTGTAACGGAGGAGTACGAAGGTACGCTAGGTACGGTCGGAAATCGTGCTGATAGTGCAATGGCATAAGCGTGCTTAACTGCGAGACCGACAAGTCGAGCAGGTGCGAAAGCAGGTCATAGTGATCCGGTGGTTCTGTATGGAAGGGCCATCGCTCAACGGATAAAAGGTACTCTGGGGATAACAGGCTGATACCGCCCAAGAGTTCATATCGACGGCGGTGTTTGGCACCTCGATGTCGGCTCATCTCATCCTGGGGCTGTAGCCGGTCCCAAGGGTATGGCTGTTCGCCATTTAAAGAGGTACGTGAGCTGGGTTTAAAACGTCGTGAGACAGTTTGGTCCCTATCTGCCGTGGGCGCTGGATATTTGAAGGGGGCTGCTCCTAGTACGAGAGGACCGGAGTGGACGAACCTCTGGTGTACCGGTTGTCACGCCAGTGGCATCGCCGGGTAGCTATGTTCGGAAGAGATAACCGCTGAAAGCATCTAAGCGGGAAACTCGCCTTAAGATGAGATATCCCCGGGGCTTCGAGCCCCTTGAAGGGTCGTTCAAGACCAGGACGTTGATAGGTCAGGTGTGGAAGCGCAGTAATGCGTTAAGCTAACTGATACTAATTGCCCGTAAGGCTTGATCCTATAACAGGTGTGTCTTGCCCCCACAGGGGGAAACAGGACACGCACGGTTGAGTGATCCGTGTTGTGCCAGCAGAAACAACACAACCCCACGCTCCACCCCTGGTGAGCATCACCAGAAACTACTTCTTCCCGATTGGCCTCGCTGGCCCCAGATCCAGCGCGGCAACAAGTCATGCCTGATGATCATAGCGAGTCGGTCCCACCCCTTCCCATCCCGAACAGGACCGTGAAACGACTCCACGCCGATGATAGTGCGGATTACCCGTGTGAAAGTAGGTCATCGTCAGGCTCCCAAGCAGCATCAGAAACCCCACCCCAACACAGGTGGGGTTTCTGCGTTTACCGCCCACACCATCCAGAACAGAAGCAGCGCGCAAAACCGCCGCGCAAAACCGCCGCGCAAAACCCGCCTTCACTCCTTCCCCAGCCGCACCGCCTCCGCGTAGCCCGTCAGTTCCAGATACGCCTGCCCCACCTCCACGCCTTCGCGTTTCACCCGCACCGCACCTTCCCAGTACACCGCGCCCGTCGATTGCCTCGAATCGAGCTCCTGATCGTCCATCAGCGGATCGAGTTGCCATGTCAGCGCGCCGGTTTTGACCGTCATCGACACCGGATAGGATGTGTTCGTGCGCGGCGAGCGCCATATGCGCCGTGGCGTAAAGTCAACCTGATCGGCGCCGAACGTCGAGACTTCGCCGTCGCGTTGGCGAAATGCCGCGTGTGTCCAGACAGCGTGTCCATCGCGACCACGAACCTTGAATGCCATCAGTGCAGAACCGTCGTCGAGATTGGCGCCCAGCCAATCCCATCCAACGGCATCGGCGTCGAGCAATGTGCTCGACCACTCGTGATCGAGCCACGCCATACCCGTCACCGCAGTCTCGCCATGCGACGGACCGCCCGCCGCCACCGGTCGAACCACGCTGCCAGTCACGCGCAGTTGCGGTTCGCTGTAGTAATAGCTCGCCTGCTCGGGTCGCGGACCTTTGCGTGAATAGCCACGTTCGCCCTGAATCAAAGGTGCTTGAGTCGGCGTCAACGTGAGCTGCAAGGAGAAGCCGTCCGCGTCGACAGTGACGTTGTAGCGACCGTCAGCGGTCTGGATCATTTTCCATGCATCGAGTTTGACATCGGTATTCGCTGGCTTCGCATAGGCGAGGCCGAAACCCTGGCGGGCAATGCGCTGATCGTGCGCAAGATGGCCGAGCGCGGGATCGCTCAACGCGGCATGGGCGATGATCAATTGCGAAGGAGCGAACGCACTCGGGTCCGCAGTGTCATGCCCGGTTGCGGAACGAAAGAAGGTGATCTGAAAACCGAGCGGCCGATTGTCGGGCGTAGTGAGCCAACCCGTCGCATACCACCATTCGGTGCGAAAGGCCGCGTGCGCGCCGCTGTCTTGTGGGAGCGCGATTGCATGGCCGGGTGTGACCGCGGCGAATTCGGGGGAAGCGGCGAATGCTGTCGACGCAGTCAGCATTCCGATAGACAGCCAGCCGCGAATCCGCCGACGTATGCGCGGACGGACCGTACGCGTGGACTCAACAAGTGGCATCTCACCAGGCATCCGGCATGACATCTCGCGCGCGATCGACATGCCGGCCGACGCGGTCCCACCCGAAACCAGGAGCGCCACCGGAAGCGCGCACCGCCGCAAGGCAAGCTGAGATCCACCGCTGGCCAGATCAACACGCGCTGCCGCCACACGCACAATCCGCCGTGCCAACTCATGCGAGAGCGCCCGCATCACCAATCCTCCTTCACCGCGCGCACTGCATCCACCGACACGGCGCCGCGTCCCGCTATCACCGCCGTCGAACACGACGACGCCAGCATCACCAACGCAACGCTGCCTAACGCCGTCCACGGCACGTGCAGCGACATGCTCCAGTGAAACGACTGCGGATTGACGACGAACACCAGGATCAGGCTGATCGCGAAGCCGAGCACGAAGCCCATTGCAATCCCGCACGCGGTGAGCATGCCGCCTTCGAGCGCCAGGATGGCGAGCACTTGCGAGCGCGTCACGCCGACGTGCCGCAGCATGCCGAACTCACGGGCTCGCGCGAGCGTTTGCGCGGAGAACGTCGCGGCCACGCCGAACAGGCCGATCACAATAGCGACCGCCTCGAGCAGATAGGTGACCGCAAAACTGCGATCGAAGATCACCAGCGTGCGCGCACGAATCTCGCCCGGCAGCGACAGATCCAGCGATGCCCCGAAGGGCAGCGCGCGCAGCCCCGCGATAACCCGCTCGACGCTAATCCCCGGTTCAACGGTGACGGCCACATCCGTCGCGCTTCTGTCGCCGGTCAAGCGCCGGTAATCCGCGAGCCGTATCTGGATCGCGCCGGTCTGCCGCGCATAGTCACGCCATACGCCGGCCACCACGAATACGTGACCGCGCTCGCCAAGCGGCAATTGCACACGTTGGCCCGGCCTGTATCCATACAGATCGACCATTGCTTCGGATACCCAAACAGGTGTTTCATCCGCGCGAAGTCCGGAAGGGGGCAGCGCCGGTCCGGTCATCTGCAGATTCGCGCCCGGATCGGCGGCGTCGATTTCACGCGCGAGCAACGCGATGTCGGGCCGCGCGGGGTCGAGCGCGAGACGCGAGATACGCGTAAATGCGGCTGTCCTGATGCCGGGCACGGCGGCCAGCCGGGATTGTTCGTCGCGCCGCAGACCGCCGGTATCGCCGTTTGGCGCGACGCGCACATAGAGATCGGCGGAGAGCAGATGCACCAGCCAGTCTTCGACGGAAACCCTGAAACTGGCCACCATGATTGCCATCGCAACGATCAGCGCGAAGCTCGACAGCACGCCGCCCATTGCGATCGAAGCATGCCCCGGCGCGTTCGCAAGGCGCGCGAGCGCCAGCGTGCCGACCGCGCCGGGGCGGCGCCGCGTTGCAACCGCACGGCTCGCCGCGCCGAAGATGAGCGCGGTCACGCGCGGCATCAGCGCGATCCCACCGACCAGCAGCAACGCAACCGCCACGTAGCCGCCAATCGGCGCATCGAACAGCGGCGGCAACTGCGTGAGAATGGCGGCGGCCAGCAGGCATAGCAGCGCCGGCCACGGTGTAGCGAGCCGCGCCAACGCGCCTTCTTCGGCGCCTGCTTTGAGCGCCGCGGCGGGCCGGGCACGTACGGCTTCCAGCGCGGGAGCAAGACTGCCCAATATCGAAACGGCGAGTCCGAGTATCAGGAACAACGCGCTCGCCAGCGGTTCGAAGCCCACTTGCGGCTGCACGCCCGGAAAATAGCCGCCACCCAGGTCGCTGCCAAAAAAATGCAGCGCGCCGCTCGCCATCGCATAGCCGAGCGCGAGCCCCGCGAGTGAACCGAGCAGGCCCAACAATGCGCCTTCCAGCAGAATCTGACGCAGCAGCTGGCCGCGCGTCAATCCGAGCACGCGCAGCATGGCGAACTGCGCGCGGCGTCGCACGACGCTTAGCGCCTGCGTCGAAAACACCAGAAACGCACCGGTGAATAACGCCACCAGCGCGAGAACATTCATATTGATCCGGTAGGCGCGGGAGAGGCGATCGGTGCGGCTTTCGGCATCGCGGGTTTCGGAGACGACCCACTGGCTGCCGAGCCGCGCTTGCAGATCGCGCCTGAAGCGTTCCCTGTCGACACCGCGTTCGAGTTGCACATCGACGCGCGACAACTTGCCGGTCCTGCCGAACTTCCACTGCGCCGCGGCGATATCCATGACCGCGAGCCGCTGGCCTGGCCGCGTTCTGACAATGCCGCCGGCCACGCGCAAATGCACGATCGAGGTGCCGCTTCGCAGCGCCACGTCGTCGCCGACTTTCACGTCGAGCCATTGCTGGGCTGCCGGCGAGAGAAACACGGTGTCCGCTGCGAGCGTATCGAGCGGCCGGTCCGGCGCGGGCACGCCGGTCAGGTCGGGTGCGATACGGCTTGCCTTGAACACGTCGATGCCGAGCACCGGCAGTGCCGTGCTCCGCTCGGGCACGGTCACGTCGAGCGCGAGCACGGGGCTGGCCAGCGCGACACCGGGCGCGTTCGCGAGTTGCGGATAGATGGCTTCGTCGGCCAGAGGTTGGGCGCCGCGCACCTGCAGATCGGCCTCGCCCGACAGGCTGCGCGCCGCTGCGGAGAATTCGTTGAAGGCCGTGCTATTGATCAGTTGCACGGCGTAACCGAGCGCGACGCCGAGCGCGATCGTTGCTATCGCAACCAGCGCGCGTCCGCGGTGACTGCGCCACTCGGCGCCCAGCAGCCAGCGCGCGAGAACGCGATGCCCTTGCACACGTGGCCGCGCGCGTGAATCAGTGGACATCGTCGGCGGAAGCTGCGGGGGAGCGCGAACCGAAAGGCGCGGAGGTGCGGGACGAAGCGTGCAGACCGCCGTCGCTCAGGATCAGGATGCGGTCGGCAACGGCCGCGGCGGCCTCCGAGTGCGTGACCATGATCGTGGCCGCGCCGGTCGCCTTGCTTTGCGCGCGGAACAGGGCGAGCACGTCGTGGGCGGTGTCGGGGTCGAGGTTGCCCGTGGGTTCGTCGGCGAGAATCAGTTTCGGGCGATGCACGAGGGCCCGCGCGATCGCGACACGCTGTAGTTCGCCGCCCGAGAGTTGGCGTGGAAAGTCGTCACCGCGTCCGCTGAGACCGACGGCCGCGAGCATGTCGAGCGCGGCAGCAGTAGGCAGATCGTTCAACAACAGGGGCAGCGCCACGTTCTGCGCGAGCGTCAGGTGAGGCAGCACGTGAAACGCCTGAAAGACGAAGCCGAGTTTCTGCCGGCGCAAGCGGGTGGCCGCGTTGTCGTCCAGACGCGAGACGACGCTGCCGTCGATGATCACGTCGCCGCTATCCGCGCTGTCGAGGCCGGCTACCAGATTGAGCAGCGTCGATTTGCCGACGCCGGAATCGCCCATGATCGCGACGAACTCGCCCGGCGCGAGTGTGAAATCGAGGTGCGCCAGCACGATGCGGCCTGCGCCGTACGTCTTGCTCAATCCACGGCACTCGAGCGCGGGAACGACGCTTTCCTCACGAAGCAGCATGCGGTTTCCGAAAAGTGTGGCGGACAAGCGGGCGGGGCGTTCAGACGGGCGGATGATGCGACGCGCGCGTGCACGAACATTGGCTTGAATCGCCGAAGTATATGCGGCTTCTGTAAGGCTCGCAGAAGCTCGGCGCACGGCCGCAACCGGCTTGCAATGCGCGCGGCCGATTGATCCCGGTCTTCCCGGACGCCGTGCGCAGGAGTCAAATCGGAGCGATCGGTCAAAAATTTTTTTTGTCCGCGAACGGGTAAAAATTTTCGCCGCCCCCCGAAATTCATACCCTCGACGTGCCGCGTTTCGGCATTTTGTACTCGGACTTCAAACGCGTTCTGAAGTGCTCACGCAAAATTCAACAACAGCATTTCAATTGCAGGCTTTTTCGCGCAAATTCGCCGTCGGCCATCCGCGCGGATGGCTTTGTGCATCTGCACATTTTTATTCGTTTCGCAAGGCCGCGCGCGGCAATACTGCGTTGTCAATGGCGTTTCGGCAGTGTTGCGCTGCAAAAGTATTCTTATCTTGGTAATCTCCCACCCTCGGTCATTCGACTGCGGGTAAACGTGTAGCGGACACCACCGCTTCGACGTCCATTTCAGCGAAACCAAGCCTACATATCCATTTCAATGCCTTGCATTCTGAAGGCGTTGATGCGGCGTTTTGTACTTCAAGTTTTAGACAGAGCACATGCCATTGCCTCTTCTCAGCCTTCTTATCTGGATTCCCATTGTCGCGGGCCTGATTGTTTTGCGCGCCGGATCCGACGCGGCACGTAGTCGCACCCGGTGGCTCGCGCTGGCCGGCGCGGTTGCGGGTTTCCTGCCGGTGATTCCGCTGGTGTCGAATTTCCGCAACGACGTCACGTCGATGCAGTTCGTCGAGAACGTCAGGTGGTCGCCCACGTTCGATATCGCCTGGCATGTGGGCGTGGATGGGATCTCACTATGGCTCGTCGCGCTGACCGCGCTCACCACGATCATCATCGTGGTGGCCTCGTGGGAGTCGATCACGGAGCGGACCGCGCAGTACTTCGGCGCGTTCCTGATGCTGTCGGGTTTCATGCAGGGCGTTTTCGCGTCGCTCGACGGCATGCTGTTCTTCATCTCGTTCGAAGCGACGCTGATTCCGCTCTATCTGTTGATCGGCACCTGGGGGCAATCGAACCGCACGTATGCCGCGGTGAAGTTCTTCTTCGTGTCGTTCCTCGGCTCGCTGATGATGCTGATGTCCATGCTGTACCTGTACAGCCAGACGCACAGCTTCGACCTCGCGCTGTGGCGTGAGACGCACCTCGGCACCTGGCCGCAGGTTCTGATCTTTCTCGGTTTCCTCGCGGCCTTCGGCGTGAAGGTGCCGATGTGGCCGCTGCACACGTGGCTGCCGGACGTTCACCTCGACGGCCCGACCGGTGCTGCCGTGATGATCGGCATGCTGAAGCTGGGCGGCTACGGTCTGCTGCGTTTCGCGTTGCCGATCGCGCCGCAGGCGAGCCACTTCTTCGCGCCGATGATGATCACGCTCTCGCTGGTCGCGGTGATCTACGCGAGCCTGCTGGCCCTCGTGCAGACCGACATGCGCCGCCTGCTCGCGTATTCGACGGTCGCGCACATGGGTCTCGTGACGCTCGGCCTGTTCGTCTTCAACCGTATCGGCCAGGCCGGCGCGATCGTGCAGATGCTGTCGTACGGCGTGGTGTCCGGCGCCATGCTGCTGTGCACGGGCATGCTCTACGACCGCACGAAGACCGCGTCGATCGCCGAATACGGCGGTGTTGCCAACACCATGCCGCGTTTCGCCGCGTTCGTGATGCTGTTCTCCATGGCCAACATCGGCCTGCCTGGCACCTCGGGTTTTGTCGGCGAATTCATGGTGCTGATGGGCACGATCCGCTTCAATTTCTGGATCGGCTCAATCGCCGCTTCCACGCTGATTCTGAGCGCGGCCTACACGTTGTGGATGTACAAGCGCGTGATCTTCGGCGCGATTGCGAACGCGCGCGTGGCGAACCTCAAGGACCTCGGCAAGCGCGAGTTCGTGCTGCTCGGCGCGATGGCGTTGCTGGTGCTCGCCATCGGCATCGATCCGAAGCCGTTCACCGATGCGATCGATCCGTCGGTCGGCACGCTGCTGGCTCAATCGGAGCGCCCGGTTCATCCCTCGGACACTGCGCCGGCCGAAGGCGGCGAACATCTGCAAGCCGCGGCGCCCGCGCTCGTGGCCGCGAGAACCCGCTCGCCGGGCTGATCGAACGAACTACTGCGCAGTTGCAGCATTTGCCTCACGAATGCTGCTTCGCCAACCCGCTTTTTTCTTCCGCATCCCAGTCTCTTCGCATGCACCTACGCGGCGCGATCACTCACCTCGCGCCGCGTTTTAGTGCCTGTTTGAAGGGACTTTGTGATTTTCAGATTCCCCCGATGCTCCGCAATGGAGCATGAGAGGCGCGCACCCGCGCGCAGGCGTGCGGCAACGTGTCGCACTGTATTGCGGCGCAATAGATCGTTGCAGAAACGAGGGTTTATCGCGGCAAATCGTCCCACTATTATGCGAGCGCTTACTATTGGGAGACCGGTCGAATGACGTTTGTTGAAGTCGTAAAAGAGAGGCAACGGTTATGAAAGGAAAGACTCTGCGAGGGTCGACAAGTTTCCTTTCCGCCAGCCTCGCGTTGCTGCTCTCGGGTTGCGGCAACCTCGATATTCTGAATCCGAAGGGGAGTGTGGGTCTGGCGGAACGTGAGCTGATTGCCACGTCCACCTGGGCCATGCTGATCGTGGTCGTTCCGGTGATCGCACTCACGCTGCTGTTCGCATGGCGTTACCGTGCGTCGAACAAAAGCGCGGAGTACCGTCCGGGCTGGGTGCATTCGACCGGTATCGAAATCGCCATCTGGACGATTCCGACGCTGATCATTCTGTTCCTTGCCGTGCTGACGTGGAAAACCACGCACGAGCTCGATCCGTACAAGCCGCTCGAGTCGCAGGTGAAGCCGATCAACGTCGAAGTTGTCGCGCTCGACTGGAAGTGGCTCTTCATCTATCCGGACCTCGGCATTGCATCCGTGAACCAGCTGGCGTTCCCGGTCGGCACGCCGGTGAACTTCGTGATCACGTCGGACACGGTGATGAACTCGTTCTTCATCCCGCAACTCGGCGGCCAGATCTACGCGATGGCAGGCATGCAGACGCGTCTGCATCTGATCGCGGACGAAGCCGGCGACTACGCGGGCACCGCGGCGAATTTCAGCGGCAAGGGTTTCTCGGACATGAAGTTCCGCGCGCTCGCCACTTCGCCGGCGGAGTTCAACGCGTGGGTTGCGAAAGTGCGCGCTTCGTCGGACAACCTCAGCATGGACCGTTACCACACGGTATCCGCGCCGACCGAGAAGGAGCCGGTGCGCTACTTCTCGACGGTCGATCCGAAGCTCTTTCACAACATCATTGCCCGATATAACAACGGTAACGTCCTCGACAACATGAAGGACGCCAACTGTGGGCCTAAGGGGTAACGCATGTTCGGAAAACTTACGCTCGATGCGATTCCGTATCACGAGCCAATCATCGTGGGCGCGGGCATTTTCATGGCGCTCGTCGGGCTGGCCGTGCTCGGCACGGTCACCTATCTCGGCAAATGGCGCTATCTGTGGACGGAGTGGCTGACTTCCGTCGACCACAAGCGGCTCGGCATCATGTACATCATCGTGGCGCTGATCATGCTGCTGCGCGGCTTCTCCGATGCGATCATGATGCGCCTGCAACTGGCGCTGGCCTACATCAACCCGGGCTATCTGCCGCCGCATCACTACGATCAGGTGTTTACGGCACATGGCGTCATCATGATTTTCTTCATGGCGATGACCTTCATGATCGGCCTGATGAACATCATCGTGCCGCTGCAGATCGGCGCACGTGACGTGGCGTTCCCGTTCATCAACTCGTTGAGCTTCTGGATGACCGCGGTCAGCGCGATCCTGATCAACGTCTCACTGGTGATCGGTGAATTCGCGCAAACCGGCTGGCTGGCTTATCCGCCGCTCTCCGAGTTGCAGTTCAGTCCGGGCGTCGGGGTCGACTATTACCTGTGGAGTCTGCAACTCTCCGGTATCGGCACCTTGCTGACGGGCGTGAACTTCTTCGTGACGATCGTGAAGATGCGCGCGCCGGGCATGACGTTCATGAAGATGCCGGTGTTCACGTGGACCACGCTGTGCACCAACGTGCTGATCATGGCGTCGTTCCCGATCCTGACCGTCACGCTCGCGCTGCTGGGCCTGGACCGCTATCTGGGCATGCACTTCTTCACCAACGACGCCGGCGGCAACGCCATGCTGTACCTGAACCTGATCTGGGCATGGGGTCACCCCGAGGTGTACATCCTGATCCTGCCGGCGTTCGGTATCTTCTCGGAAGTCGTGGCGACCTTCGCCAAAAAGCCGCTGTTCGGCTACAAGACGATGGTGTGGGCGACCTGCGCGATCATGGTGCTGTCGTTCCTCGTCTGGCTGCATCACTTCTTCACGATGGGGTCGGGCGCGGATGTGAATGCGTTCTTCGGCATTGCGACGATGGTGATTGCGATTCCGACCGGCGTGAAGGTGTTCAACTGGCTGTTTACGATCTACAAGGGCCGTCTGGAATTCACCACGCCGATCCTGTGGACGATCGGTTTCATGATCACCTTCACGATCGGCGGCATGACCGGCGTGATGATGGCGATTCCGGGCGCGGACTTCGTGCTGCACAACAGCCTGTTCCTGATCGCCCACTTCCACAATGTGATCATTGGTGGCGTGCTGTTCGGCTATCTGGCGGGCTTCAACTACTGGTTCCCGAAGGTGTTCGGTTTCAAGCTGAACGAAAAGCTCGGCAAGGCCGCGTTCTGGTTCTGGCAGATCGGCTTCTACGTCGCGTTCGTGCCGCTGTACGTGCTCGGCTTCATGGGCATGACGCGCCGTCTGAATCACTACGACAATCCGGCATGGCATCCGTGGCTGGTCTTCGCCGCGGTCGGCGCGGTCCTGATCGCTATCGGTATTGCGTGCCAGCTGGCGCAGTTGTACGTGAGTATCCGCGACCGCAATCTGCCGCAGAATCGCGACCTCACGGGCGACCCGTGGAATGCTAATACGCTGGAATGGGCAACGAGTTCGCCGCCGCCGGTGTACAACTTCGCGATCATCCCGACGGTGCGCAAGCTGGACGCGTTCGGCGATATGAAGTCGCGCAAGGATAAGCCGGCACAACCGGTGTATCGCGACATTCACATGCCGTCGAACACGTCGGCGGGTCTGCTGGTGGGTCTGTTCTCGCTGGTGCTCGGCTTTGCCGGTGTCTGGCACATCTGGTGGCTGGCCATCGTCGGTCTCGTCGGTGCGATCGGCACGGTGATCGTTTATAGCTTCATGAAAAACGAGGGCTATTACATCCCGGCCGACACGGTTGCGCTGATTGAAGAGAAGCACAGCGGCACGGGTGCCCAGGTCGCGTTGGAGGTGGACTGATGTTACAGAAGACTATTGCGGTCCAGCCGCATCTCGCGCCGGATCACGTGCCGTCGCATTCGGTATTCGGTTTCTGGCTGTATCTGATGACCGACTGCGTCATCTTCGCGGCGCTGTTCGCCGTGTTCGCGGTGATGGGCCACCAGTTCGCCGGCGGCCCGAGCGGTAAGGATCTCTTCGAGATTCCCGGCGTCGCGCTCGAAACGACGATGCTGCTGCTGAGCAGCATCACGTACGGCTTCGCGATGCTGGGCGCGCACAGGAACAGGAAGGGTGTGCTGCTGTTCTGGCTCGCCGTGACGTTCCTGCTGGGCCTCGCGTTCCTGACGCTGGAAATGCGCGAGTTCTCGCACCTTATCGCCGAAGGTGCCGGCCCTGGCCGTAGCGCGTTCCTGTCGTCGTTCTTCACGCTGGTCGGCACGCACGGTTTGCACGTTACGTGCGGCCTGATCTGGATGGTGGTGCTCGCCGTCCAGGTGATGCGTCATCGCGACCTGACCGAACGCGACATGATCCGCCTGACGTGTCTGAGCCTTTTCTGGCACTTTCTGGACGTCGTGTGGATCGGCGTCTTCACCTTTGTCTATCTTGCGAGCGTGATCTAAATGGACCATAGCCATAACGCCCACGCAGGCGAAAGTCACGGCAGCATCGGCAGCTATACGGCGGGCTTCGTTCTCTCCGTGATTCTGACCGTCGCGGCTTTCGGCCTCGTCATGACAGGGAAGTTGACGGGCGAGCACGCGTTGTTCGCGATCGCGGGCCTCGCGTTCGTACAGATCGTCGTGCACCTGGTTTTCTTCCTGCACATGAATACGTCGTCCGAGCAGCGCTGGAATGTGATGGCGTTTGCCTTCACGCTGCTGACCGCGATCATCGTGATCGGCGGCACGTTGTGGGTCATGCACAACGTCAGCATGCACATGATGTCCCGCTAGACCGGCAACCTGAGCGGTCATAACGGAGCCCCGCAAGGCGAAAGTCTTGCGGGGTTTTTTGCTTTCTTGCTTTCTTGCTTTCTTGCTTTCCTGCTGGCCGTGATTGCGCATTACAGCGGCACCACGGTCGGCTCCGCGTGCAACGGCAGCTTGCCGAACGGGAAGTAGACCGGTCCGCAGCCGGAATGAACCGGTGGACAAGGATTCCAGCCGCGCCGCACGAGCACGGGTTCCAGTGCGCCAGGGCAGGCGGAAGGCGCTTCACGTGTCAGGCAGGCAATGCCGCCGCGAATGGATAGCGACGCCGCACGGTCGAGTTCGTCGATGCGGGCCAGGTCTTTGAGGACGAGCGTTTTCATGGTGGGTCTCCAGCGGAGTGAGTGGATCAAGGAGTGCGGAGATCGCCGCACTCGAGCCACTCGATTGCACACACCATGCCACCAGCCGTAAAGCAGCGCGGCGCATGTTTCTCCGGGGTTTTCGCGGACATGTGTGATGGAGGCCGGCCAACTGGCCGCGGGCCGGTGTCGGCAAATCGCAGACATTCGTCTACCCGTCATGCAGGCGTGAAGCGCGTTGAAAATCACGGCACAATAGACCGCAACCATGAACCGTGCGCACAGTTCGCCGATTCCCGTCTGCAAGGTAAGGAGAACCCATGAGTCAGCTCAAAGCCGTCGAGTATTCCGCGGCGTCGCCGGAAGTCAAAGCCGTGTACGACGATATCAGGCAGACCCGTCAGGTCGACGACGTCAACAACTTCTGGAAGTACATTGCCCAGCATCCGCCCACACTTGCGCGCACGTGGGACAGTCTGAAAGATGTGATGGCGCCTGGCGCGCTCGATCCGCTCGTCAAGGAGCTGCTCTACGTCGCGGTAAGCGTGACGAACAACTGCGGGTACTGTGTGGCCAGCCATACGGCGGCAGCACGCCGCGCCGGCATGACCGACGAGATGTTCGGCGAATTGCTCGCGGTAGTGGGCATGGCCAACGAAACAAACCGGCTCGCGGTCGGCTACCGCGTGCCGATCGATCCGGCTTTCGAGTAGCCGCCGCGGCTGGCTGGCGTGATTAGCTTGGCGGGCAGCGTGCTGCGGTTAGCTCATGCAGTCAGCTCATGCAGAGGCAGCGCGCGCGGCTAGCGCGATCCACCGCGCCATCCCGCGAGCAGGGCGGGCAGCTCGGCCATGTCCCTGAACACATGCGCGGCGCCCGCGCCGTGCAATGCGGTCGCGCTGCTGTGGCCGAGCTCGACCGGGCAATAGCCGAACACCGTGGCGCCCGCGGCAACGCCCGCCGTTGCGCCCGTGACGGTATCCTCGACCACGGCACAGCGTGTCGGGTCCACACCAAGACCCGCCGCCGCGGCGAGATAGACATCGGGATAGGGCTTGCTGCGGGGCATTTCGTGGCCGCTGAAGATCCGTCCTTCGAAGCAGTCCAGAATCCCGGCTTTCACGAGCTGTAATTCGACCTTGATGCGGTCGGCGCCGGATGCGACCGCAATGCGTCCGTCGAGCGCGGCATGCAACTCGCGCACCGCCGACGGCGCGCCGGAAATCGCTCTCAGCTCGAGATCCAGCGCCGCATTGCGGCGCGCGCGAAACTGCATGAGCCAATCCGTCGTGATCGCGAAACCGGTGCGCGCTTCGATCAGCGCGGCTTCGTCCCTGACCGCCTTGCCGACGAAAATACGCATTGTCTCGGCCACGCTCAACTGCCAGCCGAGTTCGCCGAGCATTTCAGTGAGCACGCGGTTGGTGATGGGTTCGGAGTCGACGAGCACGCCGTCGCAGTCGAAGAGTACGGCGTCGAAGGGGAAATCGGCCATCGGGGCAGGGTGCGGATAGAGATCGGGGAAACCGGCAAGGATACCTCACCGGCCCGTACGCTGCTGCTCACGGGTAGTGTGAGCGCCCCTTGCGCCAAGGCCGTAATCTCAGCCCTCATGCCCTTCATTCCGCTGACGCCGCACGGCGGCACGCGAACGGCTGCGACCCTGCGTCTCGCGTCCCAGCGCGCTTTTTCGCGCATCCTTCTCCCCTTTTCGAAATTTCAACAACGCGCAGCGACGGGTTTTTCCCGCCGCTGCGTTCAAGAAGAAACGAAGCCGCTTCTGGCTTCGGCTTTTGATGGGAGCAACCAGCATGACATTCACCAGACCAGTTCGCCTTCTCACTTCCACGCTGGCCGTTGCGCTCACGTGCGCCGCCGCGACCTTCGCCGCGCCGGCTTTCGCGCAGGCCGTGATCGTCGCGCCGATGGCACCGCCGCCGCCGCGCGTCGAGGTCGTTCCGGCGCCGCGTGCCGGCTACGTATGGGATCAAGGCCGCTGGCGCTGGGAGCAAGGCCGCTATGTCTGGGTAGGCGGCCACTGGAGGCCGGTGCGCGCCGGGTATCACTGGGTGCCTGGGCACTGGGTGCAGCGCGGACCTAACTGGCGTTGGATCGAAGGCCACTGGGCCTGAGCCGGGCACCATCGCGCCCGAAGTCCCTCCACGCGTCGCGTTCCCCACCGAGGCAGATCGCCATGAAAACGCTCGTAATAGTGCTGCTGGTGGCTACGCTCGCCGGCTGTGTGGTGTATCCGGCACGGCCGGCCTACTATCGGCCGGCGGTCGTCGTATATTGACGGCAGCCGCGCGCCGCGCGGCATGCCGTAGTCGCGGCTCGCACTTGCCGCTCGAACAGATGCGCAACGATCCATATGAGGTGACGCGAGCGTGAGATGCATCGGAACCGGAGGCGTCCGGTGAACGCGGCTCGTCCCGTGACGTGGGCCGCGCGGCGCCATTCACTTGCGCCGGGGAGCGCCGTGCCTTGAGCGAACGCGATCCCGATGCGGAACTGCTCGAACAGGTCGGCCGCCAGGATCCGGCCGCCGTGCGCTCGCTCGTTTCGCGCAAGCTCCCCCGTCTGCTCGCGCTCGCCACCCGCATGCTGGGCGACCGCATGGAAGCGGAGGACGTGGCGCAGGAAGTGTTCGTGCGCATCTGGAAACAGGCGTCGCGCTGGCGGGAAGGCGAGGCGAAGTTCGACACATGGGTGCATCGCGTCGCGCTCAATCTCTGTTATGACCGGCTGCGCGGCCGGCGTGAAGAGCCGCGCGACGAAATGCCCGACGAGATCGATCCCGCCGCGCTCCCCGAGGCCAGTCTCGAAGCGCGGGACCGGCATCAGCGGGTCCGTGACGCCCTCGCGGCGTTGCCGGCACGGCAGCGCGAGGCGCTGGTGCTCAACTACTACCAGGAGATGTCGAACATCGACGCCGCAGCCCTCATGGGTATCACCGTCGATGCGCTGGAAAGTCTGCTGGCCCGCGCACGCCGCAACCTGCGTGCTCAACTGGCCGGCAGCGGCCTTAGCAAGGACAAGTCATGACGCCCGAAAGATTCCATCAGATCGTCGAGGCTTACGGCGCCGAGCCGCGCCGCTGGCCGCAACCGGAGCGCGCGGCGGCGCAGGCGTGGGCGCAGGCGCATCGCGCGCAAGCCGATGCGCTGCTGGCGGAGGCGGCCGGCGTCGATGCATGGCTCGCGGTCGACCAGGTCGAGCCGCCGGGCGCGGCTCTGCTCGCGCGCGTGCTCGACAGCGCGCCGGCGCAACAGGCTGTGCCGCGGCGGCGCTGGTGGTGGTCGGGCGCGGCGATGGCGGGTGTGGGCTTGCTCGGCGGTGTGACCGGCGCGTTTGCCGTCTCGTTCTTCGTTCTGGCGAGCACGGCGCAGCAGGCGCCGCCGGCGCATGAGTCGTCTTATTTAACTTCGGGTTTCGGTGGTTCGTCCGCCGATTGGAGCGACGAATGAACGGCCGGTCGTTGAAAATCGTGCTGGTGGTCTCGCTGGTGCTGAATGTGTTTCTGGTGGGCGCGATCGTCGGGGGTGCTTATCAATGGTTTGCCGCGCATGGCGCGGCGGCACCCGTACTGGCACAACAGCGCGCGCTGCGCTTCGCGGCGCAGACGCTGCCTGCCGGGCGGCAGAAAGCGTTTCTCGACAGCCTGAAAAACGCCCGTCGCGAGGCTCGGCAATACGCCCGCGAAGGTCGTGAAGGTCGCCGTGAAGTGCTGCGTCTGCTGGCGGCGCCGCAATTCGATCGCGCGGCGCTGGACGCCGCGCTCGCCCGAACGCGCGAAGCCGACAGCCACCTGCGCGCGCAAGTGGAGGGCGGTGTGGCGGATTTCGCGGCGACCTTGTCGCCCGAGGAGCGGGTCCAGTTCGCGGACAGTCTGAAACTGCGTGGGCAGTGGCGTGAACCCGAGCCGCCGGCGAATGCGAACAGGGCTGCCAGGCAGGCGTCGAGCGAGCCGTCGGGAGATTGAAGCGCCGTAAAAAAGCGAGGCGGCCGCGACGGATTCGCCGAAGGCTGCCGTTTAAAGACTATCCGGACGCCACGAGGATGGTATGGCCAACTCACCGAACCTGAACGCCGCAGCGATTGCGCTGAACCGCTTCGGCCTGGGGGCGCGCGCCGACGATACGCCGCCCGCCGACCCGAAAGCCTGGCTGCTCGCCCAGTTCGAGCAGTATCAGGCGCGCCCGGCCGCGTGGGCGAGCCAGCCTGACTCAGCGGCGCTTTCGGACACGTTGCTGCAGCAGCGGATGCAGTTCGAGCAGCAGGTTCGCCAGAATGCGGGAGAGGGCGTGGCCAGCCAGCCCGCGAATGCACGCAATGCAGCGCAAACCAACGCTCAAACCAACGCTCAAAGCGCGCCACGAACCGACGCGCAAATTGCCAGGCAAACCGAACGAAAAGCGCTTCGCGGCGAAATACTCGACCTGTATCGCGCCTCGGTGAACGCGCGCGTGACGAGCGCGTTGACGACGCAGACACCGTTCGTCGAGCGGCTGGTGCATTTCTGGGCCAATCACTTTGCGGTATCCACCGAAAAGCCCGGCGTCGCGGCGCTCGCGGGCTCGTTCGAAGCCGAAGCGATTCGTCCACATGTGCTAGGCCGTTTCGAAGACATGCTGGTGGCGGTCGAACGTCATCCGGCCATGCAACTGTTCCTCGACCAGACGCGTTCGGTGGGACCGGACAGCGTCGCGGCGGTGCGCGCCGCGCAGCGTAATCCGGATCGCAAACGCGGCCTGAATGAAAACCTCGCGCGCGAAATCATGGAACTGCACACGCTCGGCGTACGCAGCGGCTACAGCCAGGACGACGTGACCGAATTTGCCCGCGCGCTGACCGGCTGGAGTATCGCGGGCAATCCCGCCAGTGTCGGCAACGCCGGCCGCCAGGCTGCGCAACGGATCGCCGCGCCGGGCACTTTCGTGTTTCGCGCCGCGCTGCACGAGCCGGGTTCGCGAACCATCATGGGTCGCCGCTACGATGAGCCCGGTGAACAGCAGGCGCTCGCGATCCTGCATGATCTCGTGAACGCGCCGGCAACCGCGCAGCACATTGGCGGCAAGCTGGCCCGTCATTTCGTCGCCGACAATCCGCCACCCGGCGTCAGCGAGCGTCTCGCCGCCGTGTTCGAGCGCAGCGGCGGCGATCTGCCGGCCGTGTACCGCGAACTGGTCGAGATGCCGCAAGCGTGGTCGAGCACTGCCGTGAAGTTCAAGACGCCGTGGGAGTGGACCATTTCCTCGATGCGCGGGCTCGGCTGGCGGGACCTCGGCAATCTGCAGGCGGCGCTGATTCTCACCCAACTCGGGCAGCCGGTATGGCGGCCGGGCTCGCCGGCCGGTTACGACGACATTGCCGCAAGCTGGGCCGCGCCCGACGCGCTCGTGCGCCGGGTCGAAGTGGCGCAGCGCTTCGCCTCGCGCGTCGGTGACCGGCTCGATGCACGCGCCCTCGGCCAGACCTTGCTCGCCGGCTCGCTCAGCGCGCCGACGGCCACTGCGGTATCGCGTGCCGAAAGCGCGTCCACGGCGATTGCGCTGTTGCTGGTTTCGCCGGATTTTCAACGGAGATGAATGCCATGCTGTCACGCCGCAAGTTTCTGAGCGTCGCCACCGCAGGTGCGGGCGCGTTTCTCGTGTCGCCGCAAATGGCGTTGGCGAGTGTCGCCACGGACCGCCGTTTCGTGTTCGTGATCCAGCGCGGCGCCGCCGACGGCCTGAACATCGTCGTGCCGTACGCCGAACCCGCCTACGCAGCGTTACGCGGCGCGCTCGCCATCGACACTTCGAACGCACCACGTCTTGACGGCACCTTCGCACTGCATCCCGCCCTGGCGCAGACCGCTGCGATGTATGCGAACCAGCAGGCGCTGTTCGTGCACGCGGTGGCGTCGCCGTATCGCGACCGGTCGCACTTCGACGGGCAGAACGTGCTGGAGACTGGCGGCACCTCGCCCTATCAGATGAAAGACGGCTGGCTGAACCGGCTCGTCGCGCAGTTGCCGGCCACGCGCGAGAACGCGATTGCGTTCGCGCCGACCGTGCCGATGGCGTTGCGCGGCTCGGCGGCGGTGACCTCGTACGCGCCCTCCGCATTGCCGCAAGCTCCGGATGATCTGCTCACAAGGGTCTCGCAACTCTATGACGAGGACGCGCAGTTGCGCCCGTTATGGGAGTCGGCAATGACCGCCCGTGGCCTCGCAGGCGAGCCCGGCGCGCGTCAGGATCCGGCGAGCCTCGGCAAGCTCGCCGCCGGCTTCCTGTCGCGCGAGAGCGGTCCGCGCATCGCCATGATCGAAACCGGCGGCTGGGACACACACAGCGCGCAGAACACGCGCCTCGCCAATCAGTTGAAGGCGCTCGACACGATGCTCGCGGCGTTGCGCGACGGCATGGGCCCGTTGTGGAACAAGACTACCGTGCTGGTCGCGACGGAGTTCGGCAGAACCGCCGCGGCCAATGGAACGGGCGGCACCGATCATGGCACGGGCTCGGTAGCGATGGTGCTGGGCGGCTCGGTGCGGGGCGGCCGGGTGATCGCCGACTGGCCGGGACTCGCGCCTCACGACCTTTATGAAGCACGCGACCTCAAACCGACCACTTCACTGGATGCGCTGATCGCCGGCACCGCGAGCGAAAGCCTCGGGCTCGATTCGCAGCGCACGGCGGCCGCGCTGTTCGGCCGGTCGGCAACGGCGCGGCCGTTGGCCGGGATCGTGCATGCATAAAGGTATGAACGGAGAGCGGGCAGATGCCGCGAGTGGAGTGGACCGGATTCGGCCGGCCCGGGCGGGGTGAGGTGCACGGCGCGGTGAGCTCAGATACCAGGACGACAGGCGGCGCCTCATGCTTCCGTTGAGCGACGGGCAGCGCCACCTGTCGTCACCCGCTCGATTAGCGGGTGATAGCAGCGGGTGAGAGCGGCGGCGCTTAACCTCCACCGCCTTGCGTTCCAATCGTCAGTTTGTTGTTTACCGACTTCACGCCGTTCACATTCCTGGCCACTTCCTCGGCCTGGGGAATCTGTGCGCCGTCGGGCACCGATCCACTCAGCGTCACCACGCCGCCGCGGGCGCGCACGAACACGTTCGACACGTCAAAACCCTGCGCTTTCGACAGAGCCTTGCGCACTTGCAAACCCAGCGAACGGTCCGTTTTTTTTACTGTTTTGGCACTGGGCGCCGACATGTCGCCAGACGTGGTCGCGTCGCTCGACTGGGCATAGACGCTGGAAGCGGTAGCTACACACAATGCGATGCCGAGCGCCTTTAAAAGATTGACTGTTTTCACGTTTTCTCCATCCTCGAAAAGTTAATGTCGCTTCGTTGCATGCAAAAACTACGCGCTTGCGAGCACTTTCCGCCCACGAGGAGCACCCTGTCTTGTAGAAGAGTCGTACCGCGACGCTCCCGGCGCGCTTAAACAATACTCCAGCGCACGGGCTCATGCTGGAAAAACTGGCTGGAGCGCCGCACTGGCAGCGGCTCTGGCAATCGTTGCGGCGTTGGAATCGTGATGCGCGCCGCGGCGCATGCGGGCACGATTACTGCGATGGAGATCGTCGACTGGGCGCATGAGCAGATGGCGTCGTACGAGACACCGCGCATCGTCGAGTTTGTCGAGTCGCTGCCGAAGTCGGGCAGCGGCAAGATTTGGTGGCGGCAATTGCAGGAGAGGACGTGGCGCGCACGGCCGGTTCGTGAGGTTCGTCTGCTCGGCGACGTCACACCCGCCGGGGGCGCTGAAAATACTCTTTTAATAGTTTGCCTGTAAGCTCTACCCGCGAGTCCGGACTGAATACTGTGCGCACTCGCGGTCGTGAACAAAGGCTTGCAGACAGGCTTCGACGCCATCGCCAACTTTCGAGAGGGGATTTTGAAAATGAAGCGCTTTGCCATTAAACAGATCATGCTCGGACTTGCCGCCACCGCCCTGGTGGCCGGCAGCATTCCGCTCGCCGCGGCTCAGGATGCCAGCGACGCCGCTACGGCGGCGCCCGCCGCAACGAGCGGTGCAAAGCCCACCAAAGCCGAGCGCAAAGCGGCACGCAAGCAGGCGCGCGCCAAAAAGAATGCCGAGCTGAAGAAGCTCGAAGACGCAGGCTACCAGCCGGCCCAGAACGACCCGAACTATCCGGACAAATTGCAGAAAGCGGAGAAGAAGGCCGGCGTCGGAGCAGGCGCGAGCCAGTAATCGTGAGGGACGCCGCGCGGCGTGATCGAGCTTCGCGCGGCTGCCGGTATGCATCACCGTGCCGCGCAAGCTCGCGGCCGTGAACGCCACAACGCGGCTCAGCCAGATACTCTCAACGCCCGCCAAGCGTCTCGATCAACATGTCGACGAACGCCTTGACGCGCGCCGTCATCTGTAACTGCTGCGGGTACACTGCATAGATATCCGCACCCGGCGTGCGGTAGTCGGGCAGGATATGGACGAGCCGGCCATCGGCGAGATAGTCCGCGATATCCCATTCGGCGCGCATCAGAATGCCGTGGCCGTCCAGCGCCCATTTCACCGCGATTTCGCCGTCGTTGGTGGTCAGGTTGCCACGCACGCGCACGGTCTCGGTTTTTTCCGCCGCGCCGCGTCCGCTGGTCAGACGCCACAGGCCGTAACCGTCGCCGCCCTGGCGAATGCCGATGCAGTTGTGTTGCGCCAACTCAGCCGGGCTGCGCGGCGTGCGCCGTTGCGCGAGATAGCGCGGCGACGCGCACAGCAGGCGCCGGTTCGACGCGACCCGGCGCGCAATCACGCGGGCATCCGGCGGCTCGCCGAAACGCACGCACACGTCGAAGGCGTCGTCGCTGAACGGCGGCGGGTCGACCGAAAGCTGCAACTGCACGTCCACCTCGGGAAAGCGCCGCACGAATGTCGAGATCAGCGGCGCCACATGGCTGCGCCCGAAACCGAGCGTCGCGTTGACGCGCAGCAGGCCTTTGGGTGCCGCCTGCGAGCCGCCGAGCAACTGGGCGAGGTCGTCCATGTCGTTCAGGATGCGCCGCGCGCGCGTCAGATACAGCTCGCCTTCGGGCGTGAGGCTCATGCGCCGCGTGGTGCGGTTCACGAGCGAGACGCCGGCGCGCGATTCCATCTGCGCGAGATGCTTGCTGACGGCAGCCGTGCTCAGCCCGAGTTCGCGCGCAGCCGCCGTCAGACTGGCGCTCGCGGCGAGCGTGGAGAAGAAAGCGAGGTCATCCGGATGTATCGACGCGGTCATGAAGCGGCCTATTGTTAACCTTGAGTTAAGGATGCTTTGAGTCTAGCAGCGTCCTGGCGCCCCGTGGCCGTTCTACGATGCGATCCATGCTTTCACAACATCATGGAGACGCTCAATGAAGACCTATCGCATCGCAACCATTCCCGGCGACGGCATCGGCAAGGAAGTCGTGCCCGCAGGCCGGCGCGTGCTGGAAGCCATCGCCGCGCGCAGCGACGCCTTCGGCTTCGAGTTCGAGAATTTCGATTGGGGCGGCGACTACTACCGCGAGCACGGCGTGATGATGCCGGCCGACGGACTGGACGCGATTCGCCATCAGGACGCGATCCTGTTCGGCTCGGCGGGCGACCCGCATATTCCCGATCACGTCACGCTGTGGGGACTGCGCCTGAAAATCTGCCAGGGTTTCGATCAGTACGCGAACGTGCGGCCCACGCGCATCCTGCCCGGTATCGACGCGCCGTTGAAGCGCTGCGGGCCGCAGGATCTCGACTGGGTGATCGTGCGCGAAAACTCGGAGGGCGAATATGCCGGCGTGGGCGGCCGCGTTCACCAGGGCCATCCGATCGAAGTCGCCACCGACGTCTCGATGATGACGCGCGCCGGTGTGGAGCGCATTCTGCGTTTTGCGTTCCGGCTTGCGCAGTCGCGGCCGCGCAAACTGCTGACCGTGATCACCAAGAGCAACGCGCAGCGCCACGCGATGGTCATGTGGGACGAGATCGCGGTGCAGGTGTCGAAGGAGTTTCCGGACGTGCGCTGGGACAAGGAACTGGTCGACGCCGCCACCGCGCGCATGGTCAACCGGCCCGCCACGCTCGACACGATCGTCGCAACCAACCTGCACGCCGATATTCTCAGCGATCTGGCCGCTGCGCTGGCCGGCAGTCTCGGCATTGCGCCGACCGCGAATCTCGACCCCGAGCGCCGCTATCCGTCCATGTTCGAGCCGATTCACGGCTCCGCGTTCGACATCATGGGCAAGGGCCTCGCGAATCCGGTCGGCACCTTCTGGTCGGTGGTGATGATGCTGGATCACCTTGGCGAGCACGCCGCCGCGCGGCAACTGATGGCGGCCATCGAGCGCGTCACGGCGGACCCGTCGCTGCATACGGGCGACCTGGGCGGCACGGCGACGACCGCGCAGGTGACGGACGCCGTTTGCGCGATCCTCGCGGCCGGCTCGCCGGCCGTGCCGGCAGCCAGCGTCAAGGCCGCCTGAGGCGGCCCCTGCATCGCACAGAAACATAAACATAACGCCCGGACCGGCACGTCACGGGCGATCTCACTGCATCTTGCAGAGATCGAGTGGAGACAGGTATGAACGATGAATTGCAGGCCCGAGTGGTTCGCAAGCTGACCTGGCGCATTTTGCCTTTTGTGATGCTGCTTTACTTCGTCAGCTTTCTCGACCGCGTGAACGTCGGCTTCGCGGCCATCACCATGAACAAGGACCTCGGCCTCACGCCGACCATGTTCGGGCTCGGCGGCGGCATTTTCTTCCTCGGTTATTTTCTGTTCGAGGTGCCGTCGAATCTGATTCTCAACAAGGTCGGCGCGCGCATCTGGATTGCCCGCGTGATGGTGACCTGGGGCCTGGTGTCGGCGGCCTCGGCATTCGTTGCCGGGCCGACCTCGTTCTACACGCTGCGCTTTCTGCTCGGCGTGGCCGAAGCCGGGTTCTTCCCCGGCATCATCCTTTACCTGAGCCAGTGGTTTCCCGCCCGCCAGCGCGCCGTCGCGGCCGCCGCGTTCATGGCGGCCGCGCCTTTGTCGACGGCGATCGGCTCGCCCATTTCCGGCGCGATCATGCAGATGCCCGCCCAGTTCGGCTTGAAGGACTGGCAGTGGCTTTTCATCGTCGAGGCGATTCCCGCCGTCCTGCTCGGCTTTGCGGTACTGAAGGCGCTGACCGATTCCCCGGACAAAGCCAACTGGCTCGCCGCCGATGAAAAGGCCTGGCTCATCGCCACCTTGCGCGATGAACGGATGGGCCGCGAAGCGCACGCGGGCCATGCCGCCGGCGCGCTCGCCGCGTTGCGCGACCCGCGTATCTGGATCATGTCGATGATCTATTTCGGCACGTCCGCGGGACTCTACACGCTTGGCTTGTGGGCGCCGCTCATCATTCGCCAGTATGGCTTCAGCGCGCTCGGCACCGGCGCGTTGAACGCGATTCCGAGCGTGCTGGCAGTGATCGGCATGGTGGTGTGGGCGCGTCATTCGGACCGTCGCGGCGAGCGCACCTGGCATGTGGTGATTCCGTGCGTGGCGGCGGCACTCGGGCTCGGCTGGGCCGGCGTCGCGGACACGGCGGTCGGCGTCGTGCTGGCGCTGGTCGTGGTGAACGTCGGCATCAGCGCGGCCAAGGCGCCGTTGTGGGCGATGCCGAGCACGTTTCTGTCGGGCGCGGGGGCCGCCGCCGGCATTGCCATGATCAATTCGATCGGCAATCTGGGCGGCTTCGTCGGCCCGTTTGCGATCGGCTGGCTGAAGAGCGTGACCGGCGGCTACGCCGCCGGGCTCTATGTGGTGGCGGCGAGCCTCGCGGTTTCGGCGGTGCTGGCGCTGGCCGTGGGGCGGCGGGGGTATCGGACCGCGCCCGCGGCGCAATGATCCGGCATGCTCGAACGTTGATGCTCGAATGTTGATGAGAAGCGTTGCTGTTCTCGCTCAAGACAGGCTTTAGGGCTTTGATGTTTTTCGTGCCTGAATCGATTACGCTTTCGCCAGCGACTCGAAACCCAGGCACACGATCATGGCATCCCGACAGGAAATAAAACGATATAAAGCCAATCTCTCCGATGAACTGCACAGCGCCGCGTTATACGAAACCCTCGCCGATGCCGAGAAGGACGACACGCGCAAGCAGGTGTACGGCGACCTCGCCAGGTCCGAGCGCGATCATGCGCAGGTCTGGGCCGACAAGCTGCGGGCCAACGGGCTCGAGCCGAAGGGCGCCGGTCACGCCGTAAAAACACGCCTCATGAAGGCGCTGGTCCGCCTGTTCGGCGCGAGTTTCGTGCTGCCCACGCTCGCCGCGGCGGAATACGCCGATCGCAACAAATACGAGGGGCAGCCGGACGCGGGCCGCATGTCGGCGGACGAGCAGCATCACGCCGCCATCGTCCGCACGCTGGCGCACGGCGGCGGCGATACCGACCTGTCGCAAGGCGCGCGCATTGCCGCCGCCGAGCAGTGGCACAAGGGCGTGGGGGCGGGCAACGATCTGCGCGCCGCCGTGCTCGGCGCCAACGACGGCCTCGTCTCGAACTTCTGTCTGATCATGGGCGTGGCCGGCGCGGGAACCGGCAACAAGGCGATTCTGCTGACGGGCCTCGCAGGGCTCATTGCAGGCGCATGTTCGATGGCGCTGGGCGAATGGCTCTCGGTGACCAATGCCCGCGAACTGGCCCGCACGCAGATCGCGAAAGAAGCGCAGGAGATCAAAGAGACGCCGGAGGCCGAAGAGCACGAACTCACGCTGATCTATCGCGCCAAGGGGCTCGACGCGAACGAGGCCAAACGGGTCGCCTCGCAAATGATGCGCGATCCGGATAAAGCGCTCGATACCCTGACGCGCGAAGAACTCGGACTCGATCCCGCGGAGTTGGGCGGCAATCCCTGGTCTGCCGCGGGCGTGTCGTTCTGCCTCTTTTCGCTGGGCGCGATTTTTCCGGTGATGCCGTTTCTGTGGACTCGCGACTACAACGCGATCGTGCAATGCGTGGTGCTCAGCATGCTGGCGCTGGCGTCGATCGGTGTGTTCACGTCGCTCTTCAACGGACGTAGCGCCGGATTTTCGGCGTTGAGGCAGATTGTGATCGGGCTGATCGCGGCGGCGTTTACGTTCGGCGTGGGGCGGCTTTTTGGGGTGTCGGTTTCGTGACGGCCGAACGCTGCTTCGGGCGTTCTAACCGGAAGCCGCCATCCGTTCGCCACGTTCGCGCATCGGAAGTTTCCTCCTGCATAAGTAGACCAATCCCAATTCCTTCCGTTGGCCGGGCGAATAGCATGCGTCCAAGACGTGTTCTCAGCGTCTCGAACACGCTGATCTTGCGACCTAGCCGACCGAGTTCTCCCGGTCCATCGGTGATACACACGATGTTTTCCAGAATGCGCGCGGATTTCTCCGCGTCCGCCGCCATCGCAGGGGTATCGCGCTCGTAGCAACATACAGCGGGCCGGTGTTGATCGTCGTGCAAGCGGCGCAGGCCGGGCATCTCTCGCAGTCTGCTATCAACCTGGATCTGGGCGGTTTCCATCGGTGCCGGCCTATCAGGTCTCTGGCTTAGCCTGCGGCACAGAATGCCGGTCATCGGCGCGTGGTCGACACCCGGCGTGGCATTGCTGATTACCGGACTTGCTCACTATCCATTCGGCGACGTGATCGGCTGTTATCTGGTAGTGACAGTCATCATCGCAATTCTTGGCTTGTCGAGTCTGTTCGGCAGACTGATCCAGCATCTGCCCGCACATCTTCTGTCTGCCATGATTGCTGGCGTGCTCTTCGAGTTTTGCGCGGGGATCTTCCGCTCGCTCCAATCCACGCCCGCCGTTGTGCTGCCGGTGATAGTCGCGTACGTCGCCTGTCGGCGCTTCATCCCGCGTTACGCCGTCGCGCTTGCGCTGCTGACCGGCGTCATCCTGGCTCTGCCGGGCACGAACTTCACCGCCCAAGGGCTCGACCTGACCATCGTCAAGCCCGAACTCACCCTCCCGAGCTTTTCTGTCGAGGCACTCGTCGGACTCGGCCTGCCGTTGCTTCTGCTCGCCCTGACCCAATACGCAACCTCGATCCATATTCTTCGTAACGCGGGTTATGACATATCGCCCAAATCGGTCGTTGGCGCCAGCGGACTCATGTCGATTCCTCTCGCCTTGTTCGGCAACTCCGGCATCAACCCTGCGGCAATCGTCGGGGCCATGTGCGCGAGCCCGGAATGCCACGAGAATCCCCAGCGCAGATATATCTCCGGCGTGGTCTGTGGCGTCGGTTACCTCTGCGTCGGCACGTTTGGCGCTTCCGTCATCGCGCTCTTCGCGCGGCTGCCCGCGGGGCTCACCAGTACCCTGGCGGGTCTGGCGCTGCTCGGAACACTCGTCACAAGTCTCTCATCGTCGGTCGCTGCCGAGGCCGATCGCGAATCCTCTGTCATTACGTTCGTGGCCACCGTTTCCGGCATGTCGTTCTTCGGCTTGGGGTCGGCCTTGTGGGGACTCGTCGCCGGTGTCGTTTTTTCGCTCGTCTTGTCGAAGAAGCCACTCTGGAGGCCTGCGAAGCGGGCCGATGCCAACGAGCCGAAAACCAGTTGAGCCGGTTTCGGCACATCTGCTGAACGCGTCTTCCAGACTATCAACGCGAGGCGAATCCGCCGAAGTGATCAATGCATCACGGAACGGCTACATCACACGAACATTGTGTTGGAACTTTACGAAAGGAGCTGTAGGCATGGTGACAAAAACCCGCCTTGTGGGCCGCATCAAGTTCGACAATGCTTTGCTCAAGAAGGATCTGAAAGTGCTGTCCGAATGGATGTGTCATTTCAGCCCGGAGTATTTTCCGAGTTGCTACGTCGTGAACTCATTCAATGTGAGCGCCGGCAACATACTGTCCGCCGACCATGTGTTCAATGCGTGGGGGGCGCCTCGCTAACCGTCTCCGTTACGGAACGCGGCTACGCGGCGCTTGACTGGTTACTCAGCATCGCGAGATCGTCGCGGTGGGAACAGCGCCGGTCAGTGCCCTACGGCGACTAGCTCCGCACAGGCGGTTACACCTGGTCCTCCAAGGAAGGGCGGCGTACTATCCTTCCGACCATCGTGCGGATTCGGGGTTTACGCTAGCCGGTTGAGGTGCCGGCGTCTGCTGCGCCGCCACAACTCCGATCGCCGGCCTCGCTGAACACTTTTTTCGCCCCGCGCCGCGTCCACTTGCTCTGGCGCGACACGCGTCAATCCACCCCCGAACACCCTTCAAACCCTTGCCCAGCAAGGATCCGACCGCAGCCGCCCAGCGCACGCCCGAGACGGGTGTCGTATTTCCTCATGTGCTTGTCGCAAATAGTCGGCTACCCGTACTTTTTTCTGGCAACTATGTATGCACAGCGCGGACGGACGTCTGCCGCGCCAGAAACCATCTTGCATGGGACCTGAGTTAGCGCTTTTAGCTGTCGGCCGGGAGTTCACGCGTTGGTGCGCGACTCCGCTTCCACGCCAAGCGCTAACTCCGGTCGACATAGGAGAGCATTCAATGAATTCCCCCAAGGTCGTAGTCGAAGGGTTGTGCAAGGTGTTCGGCACCAACCCGAAACAGGCGATCGGCATGCTGGCTGGCGGCGCAACGAAAGAGGAAGTGTTCGCGCGTACGGGTCAGATCGTCGGTGTTCACAACGTATCGTTCGAAGTCAGGGAAGGCGAGATCTTCGTGCTGATGGGCCTGTCCGGCTCCGGCAAGTCGACGCTGATCCGCCTGATCAACCGGTTGGTCGAGCCGAGCGCCGGCAAGGTGCTGATCGACGGCCGCGACGTGGCCAGCGTGCCGCGCTCGGAACTGACGGCGCTGCGCCGCAAGGACATGAGCATGGTGTTCCAGTCCTTCGCGCTGATGCCGCAGCGAACCGTGCTGTCCAACGCGGCGTTCGGCCTCGAGGTGGCGGGCGTGGGCCGCAAGGAGCGCGAAAAGCGCGCGATGACCGTGCTCGAACAGGTCGGCCTCGCGCCGTTCGCGGAGAAGCTGCCCGCGCAACTCTCCGGTGGGATGCAGCAGCGCGTGGGTCTCGCGCGGGCGCTGGCGGTCAACCCGTCGCTGATGATCATGGACGAGGCGTTCTCCGCGCTCGATCCGCTCAAGCGCAAGGAAATGCAGAACGTGCTGCTCGATCTGCAGCGCGAACAGCAGCGCACCATCCTGTTCGTATCGCACGATCTGGAGGAGGCGATGCGCATCGGCACCCGCATCGCGATCATGGAAGGCGGCCGGGTCGTGCAGGTCGGCACGCCGCAGCAGATCATCACCAATCCCGCCGACGATTATGTGCGCGCGTTCTTCGAAGGCATCGACACGAGCCGCTATCTGACCGCCGGCGATCTGATGCAGACCGATGCCGTGCCCCTCATGCAGCATTCGCCGCAGATCGACGCGTCGAGCGTGGCCGCCACGCTCAACGGCAGCGCCGACTACGCGTTCGTGCTCGACAGCGAACGCAGGATTCGCGGCTTCGTGTGCCGCGACGCAATGGGCAGCGCTTCGCCGCAGCTCAATCAGATCGAATGCATCCGCCGCACCACGCCGCTCGACGATGTGGTCGAACGCGTGGTGGCGAGCCGCGCGCCGCTGCCGGTGGTCGAAGCCGACGGCTCCTACTGCGGTTCGGTCAACAAGACGAACGTGCTGAACGTTCTTACGCGCCATCGGAGTTCCCATGTCTGAAGTCATTCCACTTGGCGCCTGGGTCGATCACGGCGTTCATTACCTGCTCGACCACGACGCAAAAACTTTCGATTCCATCGGTAAGGTCATCGAGAGCTTTGCCGCGGTGATCGAACACGGCTTGCAGGCTGTGCCGATGTGGGCGCTGATGGCGTTTTTCGTCGGCATCGGCCTGTGGCGGGTGGGTTGGCGCTTCGCGCTTTTCACGCTGCTCGCCATGCTGCTGATTTACGGCACCGGGTTCTGGGATCAGATGGTGATCACACTCGGACTCACGTTGTCGTCCACGCTGATCAGCCTGCTGCTCGGCGTGCCGCTCGGCATCTGGACCGCGAAGAGCCGCACCATCGAGATGATCGTGCGTCCCGTGCTCGACCTGATGCAGACCATGCCGGCGTTCGTCTACCTGATTCCGGCCGCGATGCTGTTCGGTCTGGGCCGCGTGCCGGGGATTCTCTCCACGGTGATTTTCGCCATGCCGCCGGCGGTGCGTCTCACGTCGCTCGGTATCAAGCACGTGAACCGCGAAATCGTCGAAGCGGGGCAGGCATTCGGCTGCACGCCGTGGCAGTTGCTCTACAAAGTGCAGTTTCCCAACGCGCTGCCGTCGATCATGACGGGCGTCAACCAGACCATCATGATGGCTTTGTCGATGGTGATCATCGCCTCGATGGTGGGCGCGGGCGGTCTCGGCAACGACGTGCTGGCGAGTATTCAGCGGCTCGATATTGGCCTGGGCTTCGAGAGCGGCCTTTCGGTGGTGATGCTCGCGATCATTCTGGACCGCATCACGGAGAGCTTCGGCCGCTCGCCGGGCATGGCGCGCGCGCCGCTGCTGTCGGGCTTGCGCAGCCTCATGAAAGTGCGCCGCGAGCCGGCGGCGCAACACGGCTGAGCCGCCTATGAAGCGCGACGCGATCACGCCGGTCGAGCCCCAAGCCGATTCGCCGCTGTCCGGGCTCGCGCACTTCGGCTTCCTCACGCTGCCGAATTTTTCGATGATCGCATTCACCAGCGCGGTCGAGGTTCTGCGCATGGCCAACTACGTGGGCCGCGCGCAGCACTACAGGTGGTCGGTGATCACGCCGGACGGCGAGCCGGCGCGAGCGAGCAACGGCATCACGGTGAAACCCACCACGACGCTGGCCGAGGCCGGCATGCCGGACGTGCTGATTGTCTGCGCCGGCTGGCATGTGCGCGATTACGTGGACGACACGGTGATTGCATTGCTGCGCGACGTCGCCGCAAAAGGTATTCCGCTCGGCGGCATCTGCACGGGACCGTACGCGCTGCTGGCCGCCGGATTGCTCGACGGATATCGCTGCACCGTGCACTGGGAAGACATGTCGCCGTTGCACAAGACCTACCCGCATGTGCGTTTTGCCGATGAACTGTTCGTGATCGACCGCGATCGCATGACCTGCACGGGCGGCACCGCGCCGCTCGATCTGACGCTGAACCTGGTCGCCATGCGGCTCGGCCATGCGGTTGCAGCGCAGGTGTCGGAGCAGTTTATCGTCGAGCGGATTCGTAGTTCGACTGACTATCAGCACATTCCCGTCGACGCGCGGGTCGGTTTCTCGCGCGCGGAGTTGATCGAAGTAGTGCGGCTGATGGAAGCGAATATCGAGGAGCCTTTATCGCTCGATGAACTCGCGCGGCTCGTGCGTCTGTCGCAGCGTCATTTGCAGCGCATGTTCAAGATGTTCCTCAACGTGTCGCCGACGCACTATTACCTGACGCTGCGTTTGCGGCGCGCGCGCGAACTGCTGCGCAATACGGATGCGTCGATTGCGCGGGTGACGGCGGTGTGCGGTTTTCATTCGCCGTGTCATTTCAGCAAGGCTTATCGCGCGCAGTTCGGTCACGCGCCGAGTGTCGAGCGGCGTTTGTCCGCGTAATGCGCTGTGTCATGCAATGCATAAAAAGCCGCCCGAACCGGGCGGCGTAAAACAAGCCGCTTCATCAAAACCAGTCAAGCATCAATCACCCTGAGGGAACGCCATGAAACGTTTGTGGGCTGCGTCGTTGTGCGCGCTGTCTGTGTCGTCTGTCTTCGCTGCGGAACCTGCCGCCTGCCGCGACGTCCGCTTCGCCGATGTGGGCTGGACCGATATCGCGGCGACCACCGGGCTTGCGTCGACCGTGCTCGAAGGGCTCGGCTACAAGCCGACCAAGACGATCGCCTCGGTGCCGATCACCTTTGCGGGCGTGAAGAGCAAGCAGATCGACGTGTTCCTCGGCTACTGGTCGCCGACGATGGACCCGATGATCGATCCGTTCAGGAAGTCCGGCCAGCTCACGGTACTGCCCACGCCGAATCTGACCGGCGCCAAATACACGCTGGCGGTGCCGGATTACGCGTATCAGTCCGGCATCAAGACGTTTTCCGACATCGCTAAAAACTACGACAAGCTCGACGGCAAGATCTATGGGATCGAGCCGGGCAACGACGGCAATGCGTTGATCAAGAAGATGATCGACACCAATCAGTACGGCCTCGGTAAATTCAAGCTGGTGGAGTCGAGCGAGGCGGGCATGCTGGTCGAGGTGAACCGCGCGATTCGCGCGAAGAAACCGATTGTGTTTCTGGGCTGGGAGCCGCATCCGATGAACGTGCAGATGAAGATCGACTATCTGTCCGGCGGTGACGACGTGTTCGGGCCGAATTATGGCGAAGCCAAAGTGCTGACGGTCACGCCGAGCGACTATTCGGCACGCTGTCCGAATGTTGCGAAGCTGGTGTCGAATCTGCAGTTCACGACCGATATCGAGAATCACGTGATGCTGCCTATCATGAACAAGACCGATCCGAACAAGGCCGCGCGTGAATGGTTGAAGGCGAATCCTGCGGTGCTCGACAAGTGGCTGGCGGGAGTGAAGACTTATGACGGGAAGGATGGGTTGCCGGCTGTTAAGGCTTATGTAGCGGGGAAATGAGGTTGGGTTGAGGATGGGGCGACGGATGGGCATTCGTTGGGATGCTTTTTACGTCGCCCTTTTTTCTCCGCTGTCCACTCAGGCCTCGGCCGGCGGTTTCGTGGGTTGCTGGCGGATCAGTCATTTCCGCGTTGCGGTTCCATGTCGTCTGGCGGTTTCGGGTTCAGTGTTCCTACGGGGTTTGTCGGTGTTTGTCGACTCTCGCCAGATTCGGGGAAGGAATGCCGTATTTTTAGGAGTTGTCGGATTTTTCGTTTGTTGCAGTTCTTATAGGGTGCTTGGGCTGGATCCAAGTACAACCAATAGGGACGACGATGATAAGAAAAAGCAGACGACTCATGTCCGATTGCTCATCCTGTGTATCCGGCGGAAGTGAGCAAACAACTAGTCGACGCTTACCTGTTAGTCGAAAATTCGACCAGCGTAATTCAGGAAAAGTGCTCGAAAAATGAGTTCGACGGCTTTCGCGCCGAGGCTGGCCAAATGGTCGGCGGTCTCTACCTCTTGCTTGAGCCACTGTGGCGAACGTATCCTGATCTCGCGCCCGAGGGACTCGTCATGACTGCGCCGAAAAAAAAAGCGAAGCGATAAGTTGGTTGGCATGTGGCTGATCCAGCCGCGTTTTCCGCTCCACTATGACTAAACCAGACTTCATCACCGATTCGGCGATCTTTAATCCACTGTGGGAACGTGCGAAGTCGCGCGTGCAAGAGTTGGCTTCAGCCTCGCTAGCCGAACTGCTCTATTTTGATTCTGTTGATATATCGACACAGAGGTTTTTCGAACTTGTGCGAGCGTTGTTGACCTTCGAAGGTGCGAGCGATTTTGCCACCTTGGTACTGAAGCCGGACCCTGTCAGCTATTTTAATTTTCACTTTCACAAGTACCCCGGCTTCGTGCATCGTGCGGAGCAATCTGACGACGATTTTTTTGAATCCTGGCAAAAGGATCCGGGCGACAGCCCGGCAGACTGTCTATGGGCAAATTCTGAACGGTATGCGGTTCTGCCGACACCCGGAACATGGTTCATGTACGCGGATAGAAAATGGGAAATGGGCGTCTTGACAGGGCCGCCTAATATCATTGCCTTTGCCCGTAGCTTTTATCCGTTTTTTCTCCAGCCTGGCGAAGGGTTCAGAATCGTTGAATAGCATACGTTCATCCGGGGTAAGCCAGTACGGAAACGACGTACACATTTGCATCGTCCGCATGCCATGCCTGCGCCCGAGCCTGCGCAAGATGTTTTCACCAAGGATGGGAACCGCTATGGCGTTCGTAATCAGTCGAACCAGGGTCAGCCTACGGCGGACTATTTTCCTGGGGGTTCGAAAGGCGCAACTGTCAAGATCCGCTTGGGCAGCTAATGAGCAACATTGATTACATCATTGATCGTGAGACGTTCACGCCACAGTCCGCTTTGATACCTCCAACTGGTAGCCGATGAGTAGATTAGAGTACATCCATGATTTGACGGAGTTCACGACTTTCTGGCAGCGCGCGAGAGAGGGCGTGCTCTTTCTCGCGGACGTCCCACGCGAAGAGTTGCTCTACTTCGATCCGATCGATATCCCGACCCAAAAGTTCTTTGATCTTATCCAGGAGTTGCTCGCTTTCCAGAGTAAGACCGAATTTGTGACGCTGATTTTGAATCCTGACCCGTTCGACTACTTCCACCATCATTTTGGAAAGTATCCGGGCTTCGTTCATCGCAGTGAGAACTCGGATGACGAGTTCTTTCACTTGATGATGGAGGATCCGGGCGGAAGTCCCGCGGATGCACTTGGTGTGAATCATCAGCACTATGCCATCATGCCAGTCGAGGGAGACTGGATCGCTTTTGGCGATAGATCATGGGACGTGGGCGTCTTGTATGGCCCAGCCGATATCATGGAATGCGCGAGGAATTTCTATCCTTTTTTCCTGGGTCCGCCAGAGCGCTTCAGAATAGGGCTGTAGTCAATTGACTGACGGGATGGTCCAGGGACCGCTAGCGCCGTCGATGCATCTACTCACAAGCGCGGGCGCGCCGCCAATAATCGTTCCCATCTGGAGGGGGGCAGCGAGATATACGTAGAGTCGTCGCCGCCATCTCCTTTCGAAAATCCAACGGTCGCACCGAAATAGCGAAGCGGTCCATCAGGATCGAGGGAATAAAGCACGCCGGAAGACCAGGACAAATCAGGGACCGGCGTACTGAAGGTGTGCTGCGCAAGCAACTTTCCGTTCTTTGCATCGAAGACCCTGCCGACGTATCTGGAGCTTCCGCCTGGAATCCAATCCAATAGGCAACGTTCAGCCTTGTAGAAACCGTTTGGAGACGTTGATTTCTGGCATTCGGTGCCGCGCGGTGTATGGTCGAAAAGGCCGAAATAAAGCATGGCGATGATGGCGGCCATTGCCGCCAGCCTGGCGAACTTCACGATCCTCGTGCGTGACTCGCGTTCTGAAGTGGCCCACCGGACTGTCACGGCAACGACCACGACAAGAGCGGCGAGTGCGCCAATGAGCGCACCAGCCGCCGCACCGTAGTCAGGCGTCATAGGTACACCTTGACCGGTGGAGCGACCGGAATAAAACGGCGATCAGAGTAAACCACAAAGTCGCCGCCCCGCTGATGCTTGATCGCCCATCGTCGGAAGTCGCTGTTGTGTATGGGGTAGTAGACATTGCCCTTGATAACTGGATTGCCGAGGGCGACGGATTCGTCGATATAGGGGAGGGTGAGGGAGGATTCGACGTAGGGGATATAAGGAGAAACTGCGGCGACAGCGTCGAGAGGGACAACGATAACGCCATCGTTGCTCCAATGGCCCAGATACTGTGAGCGATCGCCTTGCTTGTCGGTGAATGTGTAGTTGTCTTTCACGTACACCCAGATACCGGTCACTTTGGCTGTTGTTTTCCGCAGATTCACGTCCCAGGAGAGGCGCGCATGTCCAATGGCCGCATAGAAATTGAGGGTATACGGATTTAATGGTTGATGGGGCACCTTCACCCCATCAATCTGATACCACCCTCAGATGGTTGATAGATCGACTCCGTAGTTGAGTTCCTCTGCGAAGTCCGGCAGTCCGTAACCGATGGTTTTCTTGTAGAAAGGAGAGACCTTCGCAGTCGGTGCCTTCTTCTTGTGCTTCGTGGTGTAGAGCATTCGTGCCCGCATCACCTCGAAGGAGTAACCGCGCCCTTCACGGTTCTTGTCCTTGGCCAGTCGGTTGATGGACTCCGTGTAAGCGTTGGTGACGGGCATGTCCGTCTCGAAGTAGGTCATGGTCTCTTCGCGCCAGTTTCCCACTGCCCTGACCAGATCGCTCCAGACTTCCTTTTGGCCCTTCGGGATGGTGGCTATCCACTCGTCCAGGGCGGCTTCTGCCTGGAGCCGTGTGGTGGCGTCCCAGATGCCGTAGAAGCGCTCCTTGTGCTCGTAGGCGGCCAGCAGTTGCGGGAACGCGCCTGTCCAGGTCTCCATGATGAGGCGCTCCCGGTCTGAGACTTCGTGAGCGCGTTTCAGCAGGATTTTCCGGTCTCCCTTGAGAGTCCGGCTCTGGGACGGTTTCAGCTCCTTTCTGAGGCCCTTGCGCACTCTCTCTAGGGCATCGTTGGCCATGCGCACCACATGGAACTTATCGACCACGATACGGGCCTGGGGCAGCACAGCCTTGACCGCTGCCCGGTAGGGGTTCCACATGTCCATGCTGACGATCTCGACCTTCTGCCGGTCTTTCAGCTTCATCAGGTAGTTGGTCACCACGTCCTGGCGGCGGGTGGCCAGCAGGTCGAGCAGGGTTCGCTCCTCAATGTTGGTCAGAATGCAGCGGTAGCGCTTGTTCAGGTATAGCTCGTCAATGCCCAGGATGCGGGGCGTCTCGAAGCGGTGCCAGCGCCCCAGGAACTCGGCGCGGGCGTTGAAGATGTCGCGCACCGTCTTCTCGTCCAGGCCGGTCTGTGCCGCCACAAAGGTGTAGGGGTGGTTGAAGGATTCCTTCTCCACGTACTCATGCAGCCGCAGTGTCATACGGAATCCGTCCACCATCTCCGGTAGCTGGGGCCTGAATGTTGTCTTGCAGGCCCGGCAGGTGTATCGGCGGCGGACCACCCAGAGAGTGACCCGCTTGCCGTGGATGGGCAGATCACGATAGGGAACGTCACGCTTGCCGAACCGTACGAACTCACCCTGCACGCCGCATTCCTCGCAGGCGATGGGATCGGGCACGTCCACCTGGAAGTGCATTTCGTCGTCGGTTGATTTGCAGCCCAGTACTTGGTATTGCGGCAGGTGAAGGATGTTGTCGGGAAGTTCGGTCATGGTGTTGTATAGGCGTAGGTGTCAGTCAGATCCATCCGGCTCGGCATTGGTGTTTGCTTTTTTACCCAACAAGCTGCTGGAAACGAAAAGTAAGGCACCGAGGACAATTGCAATATCAGCCAGGTTGAAGGCCGGCCAATGCCAGTCTCGCCAATAGAAATCAAAGGAATCCACAACATAGCCGCGAAAGACCCGGTCAATCAGGTTGCCCATGGCGCCACCGAGGATAAGACTGTAAGCGATGGCTTCTCCTTTATGACGATTTTCAAGGATCAGCTTGATCAGAAAAATCGAGACCACTACCGCGATTCCGATAAAAAAGTAGCGCTGCCAGCCTCCACCATTCGCAAAAAGACTGAATGCGGCACCGGTGTTCCATAGGTGCACCCAGTTAAAGAACGGGGTCACCGAAACATACTCGCCATAGGCCATTGATTGCTGCACCAGCCACTTTACAGCCTGATCAGACGCTGCCAGCAGGCCCGATATGGACAATAGGGCATACGGCGAGAGCTTTTTGCCAATAATGAGCATTATTTAACCCTTCAACGCCAAAATGCGTCTGGCACCGTTAAGTACAATGCCCCCCGCGATGGTGCCGATAATCAGATCCGGATAATTGGAACCGGTCCACGCGACCAGGGCGCCGGCGGTGATGACCCCCAGGTTGATCACCACGTCGTTGGCCGAGAATATCCAGCTTGCCTTCATGTGCGCCCCGCCTTCCCGATGTTTGGATATGAGCAGCAGACAACTGGTATTGGCAATCAATGCGACGAATGCGATAGCCATCATCACCAGCGATTCAGGCTCACTACCGAATACAAAGCGTCTCACCACCTCTACGAGCACGCCCACAGCCAAGATCAGTTGCAGTACACCAGCAAGATGCGCGGCACGTACCTGCATTTTCACGCTATGTCCAACCGCATAAAGGGCAAGCCCGTACACCGCCGCATCGGCAAAATTGTCCAGGGATTCTCCAATCAGGCCGGTGGACTGGGCGATCAGACCGGCAGTCATTTCCACCACGAACAGAAGTGCATTGATGCCGAGCAACCAGCGCAGGGTCCCGGATTCTTGCTTAGCAGAAGCTGCCGAAAACTCGGCGGCCTTGATGGTCTCCGGATTTGCAGCGACGGTTTCCTGAAGCGAGGCGCCTAGCCCCAAGGTCTTCAGTTTCGAGGTGACGGGCTCGACCTCGCCGTCATGCACGACCTTCAGCCGGCGGTTCGACAAGTCGAAGGACAGCGCCCGAATCTCCTCAAAGCCGTTCAGGGCTAGGCGAATCATTCGTTCTTCTGATGGACAGTCCATCTTCGGCACGGCATAAACACTGACCCATCTCCCTGGCGCCTCGGAGGAGGCCTGTATATCGGTATCCGCTGCGGACGTTGCATCACCGCCACAGGCGCCACCACAGGATTTGCTCATGATACGACTCCACTTGAACAATGTTGTGGTACCATTTAAAACTATAAAGCTACTATAAGGTCAATAGAGTAAAGAATCCGTTGGGGAGGAGGCTGATGCGCATTGGTCAGTTGGCGCAGTTGGTAGGGGTCGAAACACAGACGATCCGCTTCTATGAACAGCAGGGCTTGTTGCCGCCGCCTGATCGGCAGGACAACGGTTACCGTGTCTATACCGAGAAGCATGGTGAGGGGCTGGCCTTCATCCGTCGCTGCAGAATCCTGGGCCTGTCACTGGCTGAGATTCACGAACTACAGAGCTATCAGGACGACCCTCATCAGCCTTGTGCCGCCGTCAACGCCTTGCTCGATGATCACATCTCTCATGTGCGGTCGCAGATAACCGCTCTGCAAGCGCTTGAGAAACAACTCGTTTCACTGAGAGCGAGTTGCAACGATGACCGGGAAGTTGAGGCGTGTGGGGTTCTTGCTGGAATTAGCGAAGGAAACATGCACCAGCAGTAGGTGAAGCATCAACCAGATAATCCGATGAGATGCCGGTCTGTCTCACTCTCATGCAAAGGTAAGATCAACCATTTAATCCGCTTACCCGAAATTGAATGAACCGAGCGCGCCCGTGAGATCATCGGGTGCGCCGCCGCGTAATAAATCGTCGCTCAGCAACAGGTTTATCTTTTGTCCCAATGTGCCATCGACCCGGGCACGTTGAAATTGAAAGTGGCGGTGTAGAGAAATCGGATTGCCCTCGCAAATGTCCGAGGGAAAAATATCAGTCGTCTGGCCCTGATAGGGGGCGAGGATGTCGTGAAGAGCCTCGATTGCTTTCGGCGAGCGAATGGCTTCCTTGACTAGATAGTCGTATTTGGCTTTTGCCCGCGCGAATTGGAGTACCCAGTCGAGCGTTATCGTGGTTGTGTCGTAGAAATCAGGCGGGTAAGACTCGCCGTCCTGATTGATCTCCGCAGATTCGTCGGCATCTGTTGGAGAATAGTTGATCTTTCCTGCGAACCACCGCTCCATGAGAGCAGCAGATTTCGGCAGGTAAGTTTTTCGCATGGCGGCAGGGATTTCCTGTATATCGAATAGCGGTACCGTTTTTTCCAGTTTGACAGGCTTGATTGGCTTTGGCGGCCTCGACGGGTCGGGCGTCTCCAGCCAGGTTTTCAAGCGCGAGTGTAACTCCATCATCTTCAACAAGCCATCGCCGACCTGAGGCCGTGGCTTTTTGGGGGCTGCTGCGGGCGATGGTTTGGCTTCCTCACGCGCGGGTGGCGGACCATCCAAAGATAGAGAAATATTGCGTACGATCCGGGCACCTTCTTCTTTGTTCCAGCGCCATAACAGCTTGTTGATTTTGTAATACGGCAGGTTCACTAATCTTTGTCCCTTTAATTTAGCGCTTGTACCCTTGTCGACTCAAATCGCCCGCGCCCGCCCCGGAAACGTCTCATCATAATCCCCGCTATCTTCCGCCTCCGCCGCGGTGCCGCGCTGCTCGCGGTACATCATCGGCGGCAAACCGAATTGCTTGCGGAATTCACGGCCCAAATGCGACGCATCCGAAAAGCCGCAACTCGAAGCAATATCCGCCACCGTCTTATCCGAACTCGTCAGTAACCATGCCGCGGTGCGCAAACGCACCTGCTTCGCGTAAGCCTGCGGCGCCTTTCCCGTTTGCGCCTTGAAGAGCCGCTCCAACTGACGCGGCGAGAGATCAAGCTTACGCGCCAGTTCATCGAGCGATAAAGAACGGCCCACATGCTGTTCCATCAGCAGAATCGCGCGCTTCACCTTCGGATGCGCGGCCGGCGCGAGTCCCGGTGGATGCGGCTGCGGCGCGTTACCTTTCTGCATGTCGTCCACAAGCAGAATACGCAGCGCCTTCTGTACCGTGGCGGTTTCGAAATGCCGCAACAAAATCGCGGCGGCGACGTCGATCGACGCGCGTCCGCCTGAACACGTAATACGTCGGCGGTCGATCACGAACAGGCGGTCGGCGACCAGCGCCTCCTCGTTGACCGACGGAAAGCGTTCGATGAAATCCCAGTAGTGAAACCAGCTCACGCAGATGCGGTGTCCCTCCAGCACGCCCGCGCGCATCAACGAAAACACGCCCGTGCACATGCCGACGAGCGTCGCATTCGTGGCGGCGGCGCGGCGGATGAAGGCAAGCGTCGCGTCATTCGCGGCGGGCCCGGAATGCAGCAGGCCGCCTACCACTACCACGTAATCGAACGGCTCGGCGGTGTCGAACGTTTCCCACGGCGTGATCTGAATGCCGCAGCTCGCGCGCACCGGAGCGAGGGTTTCCCCTATCACGCTCCACGAACAGCGCACGGGCTTGCTGAAGTCGCCTTCGTCCGCGGACAGGCGCAGCAGGTCGACGAAACCCGAGAACGCCGTCAGCGTGAAATTCGGCAACAGGATGATGCCGAAGCGGATGCGCTGCTTCGACGTGCCGTCGATCGATTGAAGGGGAAGCGGTTCAGCGGAATTCATGCACGCAGCCAGCGAGGGAAAGGGTTGGACCAAGCATAGCACCGGGAATGGCGGGCGCCGCGCGCGTGCCGGGCGGCCTGCGCGGCGCCGTTCTGCCAGCATCGCCAGCCGCAAGTCCGGCGCCTGTCGCAAATGCGTCAGAAGTCTTCGCAAATACGTCGCGGCCCTTTGCCGGCGGCCGGTTTGACGCCACTATCCCACGGTCATGCCGTTTTTATTCTATCGGTTCAAATTGACGTGCGGTGCAATAGGGGCAATTCCACCCAAGGCATCGCAACGCACGAGGCACGCCATGAACGTCAGCGTCTTCGATCTGTTCAAGATCGGCATCGGTCCTTCAAGCTCGCACACGGTCGGGCCGATGATCGCTGCTTGCCGCTTCGCTTCGCATATCGAAGACGCCAATCTGCTCGGCTTCGTGCGCAGCGTGAAGGCCGAACTGTTCGGCTCGCTCGGCGCGACCGGCAAAGGGCACGGCACGGACAAGGCGGTGCTGCTCGGACTCGAAGGCAATCTGCCTGATTCGATCGACCCGGACGTGATCGAGCCGCGCCTCGCGGCGATCCGCGCCATGAAGCAACTGGTGCTGCTCGGCAAACATCCGGTGAAATTCGACGAACGCGAGCATCTCGGCTTTTTCCGCAAGCTGATGCCGGGCGCACCGGGCTCGGGCATCGTGCATCCGAACGGCATGCGCTTTCAGGCCTTCGACGAAAACGGCCAGCTGCTGGTGGAGAAGGAGTATTACTCGATCGGCGGCGGCTTCGTGGTGAATCGCGAAGGCGATCGCGTGAACGGCGTGCGCGCCGGCGCCCAGGTGCCGTACCCGTTTCGTACCGGCGACGATCTGATGCGCATCTGCCGCGAAACCGGCCTGTCGATCGCACAGATCACGCTGCGCAACGAGTGCGCAGCGCGTCCCGAACAGGACGTGCGCGACGGCTTGCTGGCGATCTGGCGCGTCATGTCGGCCTGCGTCGAACGCGGCTGCAAGGTGCGCGGCGAATTGCCGGGCCCCATGCATGTGAAGCGTCGCGCCGCCGATCTGTGTGCGCAACTGCGTTCGCGTTCGGAAGAATCGCTGCGTGACCCGCTTTCCATGCTCGACTGGGTCAACCTGTACGCAATGGCCGTCAACGAGGAAAACGCGGCGGGCGGCCGCGTCGTCACTGCGCCGACCAACGGCGCGGCCGGCGTGATTCCCGCCGTGCTGCACTACTACGTGAAGTTCATGCATGCATCGAACGACGAAGGTGTCGTCGACTTCCTGCTGACGGCTGCGGCGATCGGCATCATCTACAAGGAAACGGCGTCGATCTCCGGCGCCGAAGTGGGCTGCCAGGGCGAAGTGGGCGTGGCGTGCTCGATGGCCGCCGCGGCACTCGCCGCAGTAATGGGCGGCACGCCGACGCAAGTCGAAAACGCCGCCGAAATCGGCATGGAACACAACCTCGGCATGACCTGCGACCCGGTTGGCGGGCTCGTGCAGATTCCGTGCATCGAACGCAATGCAATGGGCGCGATCAAGGCGCTGAACGCCGCACGCATGGCGATGAAAGGCGACGGCCAGCACTACGTGTCGCTCGACAACGTGATCAAGACGATGCGCGAAACCGGCGCCGATATGAAGACGAAATACAAGGAGACGTCGCGCGGCGGGTTGGCCGTGAACGTCATCGAGTGTTGAACAGTAACGAAGCATCAAGCACGAGTACCCACAAGGACCGACGATGAGCCGCTATTCGATATTCAGCCTGTTGCGCAACGGGATGTCGTATCACGAGAACTGGGAGCGACAGTGGAAGAGCCCCGAGCCCAAACGTGAATACGACGTCGTGATCGTCGGCGGCGGCGGGCATGGTCTCGCCACCGCGTATTACCTGGCGAAAGAGCACGGCGTGCGCAATGTCGCCGTGCTGGAGAAGGGCTGGATCGGCGGCGGCAATACGGCGCGCAATACGACCATCGTGCGCTCGAACTACCTGTGGGACGAGTCGGCCGCACTTTACGAAAAAGCCATGCAGTTGTGGGAAGGGCTCTCGCAAGACTTGAACTACAACGTCATGTTCAGCCAGCGCGGCGTGATGAATCTCGCGCACACGTTGCAGGACGTGCGCGACACCGAGCGCCGCGTGAATGCGAACCGGCTGAACGGCGTGGACGCCGAATTCCTCACGCCCGAACAGATCAAGGAAATCGAGCCGACCATCAATCTGAACAGCCGCTACCCGGTGCTCGGCGCGTCGATCCAGCGGCGCGGCGGCGTGGCGCGTCACGATGCGGTGGCCTGGGGTTTCGCGCGCGGCGCGGATCAGGCGGGTGTCGATATCGTGCAGAACTGCCAGGTCACGGGCATTCGCCGCAACGGCAGCCAGGTGGTGGGCGTGGACACCACGAAGGGTTTCATCAAGGCGAAGAAAGTCGCGGTGGTGGCGGCGGGCAATACGTCAACGCTTGCCGACATGGCCGGCGTGCGGCTGCCGCTGGAGAGTCACCCGTTGCAGGCGCTGGTGTCGGAGCCGATCAAGCCGGTGGTCAATACGGTGGTGATGTCGAACGCGGTGCATGCGTATATCAGCCAGTCCGACAAGGGCGATCTGGTGATCGGCGCGGGCGTGGACCAGTACACGGGTTTTGGTCAGCGCGGCAGTTTCCAGATTATCGAAGGCACGCTCGAAGCGATCGTCGAAATGTTCCCGGTGTTCTCGCGGGTGCGGATGAACCGGCAGTGGGGCGGCATCGTGGATGTGTCGCCGGATGCTTGCCCAATCATCAGCAAGACCGACGTGAAGGGACTGTATTTCAATTGCGGCTGGGGCACGGGCGGCTTCAAGGCAACGCCGGGTTCGGGATGGGCCTACGCGCACACCATCGCGAAGGACGAGCCGCATCCGCTGAACGCGCCGTTCTCGCTGGACCGTTTCTATACCGGCCACCTGATCGACGAGCACGGCGCCGCCGCCGTCGCCCATTAACGCCACGCACTGGAGAACCCAATGCTGTTGATCGAATGCCCCTGGTGCGGGCCACGCGCCGAAACCGAATTTTCCTGCGGCGGCGAAGCGGACATTGCCCGTCCGCTCGACTCCGACAAACTCAGCGACAAGGAATGGGGCGACTACCTGTTCATGCGCAAGAACCCGCGCGGCGTGCATCGCGAACAATGGCTGCACACGCAAGGCTGCCGCCGCTGGTTCAAGGCGCAGCGCGACACGGTGAGCTACGAGATCCAGGGCTACGAGACGTTCGAACGTCCGCTGCTCGCAATGGACGGCAACGAGCCTAACGAACAAGACAGGCCACAAAACAAGGCACCGAACCAGGCACCGAACCAGGCACAAGAGGGCAGCGCACCATGAGCCAGAAAGACCGACTCCCCAACGGCGGGCGCATCAATCGCGCGATGCCGCTGACGTTCACGTTCAACGGCCGCCAGTACCAGGGCTATCAGGGTGACACGCTGGCTTCGGCGCTGCTCGCGAACGGCGAGCATTTCGTGGCGCGTAGCTGGAAGTATCACCGGCCGCGCGGCATCGTCACGGCAGGCGTGGAAGAGCCGAATGCCGTGGTGCAACTCGAAACCGGCGCCTACACGGTGCCGAATGCGCGCGCCACCGAAGTCGAGTTGTACCAGGGGCTCGTCGCCACCAGTGTGAACGCGAAGCCGAGCATCGAAAAAGACCGCATGGCGGTCAACCAGAAGATCGCGCGCTTCATTCCGGCGGGCTTCTATTACAAGACCTTCATGTGGCCGCGCAAATTCTGGCCGAAGTACGAAGAAGTGATCCGCGACGCGGCCGGTCTCGGCAAGGCGCCGGAACACACCGACGCGGACCGCTACGACAAGTGCTTTGCGCATTGCGACGTGCTGGTGGTGGGCGGCGGCCCGACCGGCCTTGCGACCGCGCACGCAGCCGCGTTGTCCGGCGCGCGCGTGACGCTGGTCGACGATCAGCCGGAACTCGGCGGCTCGCTGCTGTCGTGCCGCGCGGAGATCGACGGCAAGCCCGCGCTGAACTGGGTGCACAAGATCGAAGACGAACTGCGGCAAATGCCCGACGTGAAAATCCTGTGCCGCAGCACGGCGTTCGGCTATCAGGACCACAACCTCGTGACGGTCACGCAGCGGCTCACCGAGCATCTGCCGGTATCGCAGCGCAAGGGCACGCGCGAACTGATGTGGAAGATCCGCGCGAAACGGGTGATTCTCGCGACCGGCGCGCATGAACGGCCCATCGTGTTCGGCAACAACGATCTGCCGGGCGTGATGCTGGCGTCGGCCGTGTCGACCTATCTGCATCGCTATGCGGTGCTGCCGGGCCGCAACGCGGTGGTCTTCACGAACAACGACGACGGCTACCAGTGCGCGCTCGATCTGAAAGCGGCCGGCGCCCAGGTGACGGTGGTCGATCCGCGCGCGGGCGAATCGAAGGGCACGCTGCCGGCGCTCGCAAGGCGCTATGGCGTCAAGGTGATGAGCGGCACGGTGATCACTGCGGCGCACGGCAAACTGCGCGTGGCTTCGGTCGAACTGGCGTCGTATTCGAACGGACAGGTCGGTGCGAAGCAGGGCGAGCTGTCGTGCGATCTGCTCGCCATGTCCGGCGGCTGGAGTCCGGTGCTGCACCTGTTCGCGCAATCGGGCGGCAAGGCGCACTGGCATGACGGGAAGGCCTGCTTCGTGCCGGGCAAGGCGATGCAGGCGGAAACGAGCGTCGGCGCCTGCGCCGGCGACTTCACGCTCGGCCAGGGCATCCGCTTTGCGGTGGATGCGGGCGTCGAGGCGGCGCGCGCGGCGGGCTTCATCGTGGCACGGCCGAATCCGGTGCAGGTGGCCGAGATCACGGAAGCGACGATGCTGCCGCTGTGGCTGGTCGGCGGCCGCGAACTGGCCACGCGCGGGCCGAAGCAGTTCGTCGACTTCCAGAACGACGTGTCGGCCGCGGATATTTTCCTCGCGGCGCGCGAAGGGTTCGAATCGGTCGAACACGTGAAACGCTATACGGCAATGGGTTTTGGCACCGACCAGGGCAAGCTCGGCAACATCAACGGCATGGCGATTCTCGCGCAGGCGCTCGGCAAGACGATTCCCGAAACCGGCACGACCACGTTCCGGCCGAACTACACGCCGGTCAGCTTCGGCACGTTTGCCGGCCGCGAGCTGGGCGAGTTTCTCGACCCGGTGCGCAAGACGGCGGTGCACGAATGGCACGTGGAAAACGGCGCGGCCTTCGAGGACGTGGGCAACTGGAAGCGCCCGTGGTACTACCCGAAAGCCGGCGAAGATCTGCACGCGGCAGTGGCGCGCGAATCGCTCGCGGTGCGCACGAGCGTCGGCATTCTCGACGCCTCCACGCTCGGCAAGATCGACATTCAGGGTCCCGATTCGGCGAAACTGCTGAACTGGGTCTATACGAATCCGTGGAGCAAGCTGGAAGTCGGCAAGTGCCGCTATGGTCTGATGCTCGACGAAAACGGCATGATTTTCGACGACGGCGTGACCGTACGCCTCGCCGACCAGCACTACATGATGACCACCACCACCGGCGGCGCGGCGCGCGTGCTGACGTGGCTCGAACGCTGGCTGCAAACCGAATGGCCGGACATGCGCGTGCGGCTCGCGTCGGTCACGGACCATTGGGCGACCTTCGCCGTGGTCGGTCCGAACAGCCGCAAGGTGCTGCAGAAGGTTTGCCAGGACATCGACTTCGCCAACGCGGCGTTCCCGTTCATGAGCTATCGCGAAGGCACGGTCGCGGGCGCCGCGTCGCGTGTGATGCGCATCAGCTTCTCGGGCGAGCTCGCCTATGAGGTGAACGTGCCGGCGAACGTCGGACGCGCGGTGTGGGAAGCGCTGATGGCCGCGGGCGCGGAATTCGACATCACGCCGTACGGCACCGAAACCATGCACGTGCTGCGCGCGGAGAAGGGCTACATCATCGTCGGCCAGGATACGGACGGTTCGATGACGCCGTACGACCTCGGCATGGGCGGGCTGGTTGCCAAGTCCAAGGACTTTCTCGGCAAGCGTTCGCTGACCCGCTCGGACACGGCGAAGGCAGGACGCAAGCAACTGGTCGGCCTGCTTTCGGACGACCCGTCGTTCGTGATACCCGAAGGCTCGCAGATCGTCGCGGGTCCGTTCCAGGGCGACACGGCGCCGATGCTCGGCCACGTCACGTCGAGCTACTACAGCCCGATCCTGAAGCGCTCGATCGCGATGGCGGTCGTGAAGGGCGGTCTCGACAAGATCGGCGAGACGGTCACGATTCCGCTTGCGAGCGGCAAACAGATTGCAGCGAAGGTCACCAGTTCGGTGTTCTACGACAGCGAAGGAGCACGTCAACATGTGGAATGAAACGAGAGGGACGGCGTCGGTCGTGGGTCGCGCTGTCGGCAAACAGACCGGCGTGTGGCAGGAGTCGCCGCTGGTGGGCGCGGACGCACTGCTGAAGAAGCATCAGGCGACGGCATCCGCGGCGTTCAGGCTGGGCGAGCGGCCGTTTCTCGAACTGGTGAACGTACGCGGCGATACGCGTGATGCGGCGTTCGTGCGCGCCTTCGAGAGCGTGATCGGCTGCCGTCCGCCTGAGAAGGCGAACACGGTGGCGCGCGGCAACGGCTACGACGTGCTGTGGCTCGGCCCGGACGAGTGGCTGGCGCGCTCGGCCGTCGCGCACGATGCGACCCGTACCGCTCCGTTGCAGGCGAAACTCGGCGCCGCGTTCGCGGGCGTGTTCGCGTCGGCGGTGGATATCGGCAGCGGCTATACGGTGCTGGAAATCAGCGGCACGCGCACGCGCGAAGTGCTGTCGCGCGGCTGTCCGCTCGATCTGCACCCCAAACTGTTCGGCGAGGGGCAGTGCGCGCAGAGCCACTATTTCAAGGCATCGATCACGTTGCTGCCCACCGGCCCGAGCAGTTTCGACTTGGTCGTGCGCCGCAGCTTTGCGGACTACTTCGTGAAGATCATGCTCGACGCAGCCGAGCCGCTGCTGTCGTAAGGCGCGGCGAGCGGCGGTTGCCAAACCGGACCGCTCGCGCCCTTCGCGCTGAATGACCGACATGACGTCGACACGTCTAGCCACCGCGCGCCTCACCGAGCGCGCGTGCCACGAAGGCGATGCCCATGCCGCGCTGGCGCTGCTCGACCAGAGCATCGTGCTGCGGCACCGGCGCATCGCGCTGATCCGCTATCTGCTCGCGCAACAACTCGGTGCGCCGCTGCAGGCGCGGCACCATGAATACGTCGAAAAAATCGCCGCGCGGTTGAGTGCGGATACGCTCGCGCGCATTGCCGGCGCGGCGCGCGCACGTCTGCGGACGTAACTCACGAAACGCGCGCGTGCGGAACGACGCCCCCGTTCCATCCCGATGACGTATTTCTTCTATGTGGCCGATTTATGTCGGCGTCTACTGAAAACTCGTCGGAGTACCCACGCGGCACCCGCCGCACCCACCAGGGGATGACATGTCTACTGCTTATCAGCCTCGCGCGAGCGCAGCCGCCCGACTCGAACGACTGCCGTTCTCCGGTTACCACCGGACCATTTTCATCATCATTGCGATCGCGTTCTTTTTCGATTCCGTCGATCTCGGCACGATGACCTTCGTGCTCGGCTCGATCAGAACGGAGTTCGGCTTGTCGAGCGCGACGGCGGGACTGGTGGCCAGCGCGAGCTTCTTCGGCATGGTGATCGGCGCGGCGATTGCCGGCTTGCTGGCGGATCGCTTCGGACGCCGGCCGGTGTTTCAGTGGAGCATGGTGTTGTGGGGGCTCGCGTCGTATTTGTGTTCGACGGCGCAGAGCGTCGAAGCGTTGATCTTTTATCGCGTGCTGCTCGGTTTCGGCATGGGCATGGAGTTTCCGATTGCGCAGACGCTGCTGTCGGAGTTCGTGCCGGCAGCGTCGCGCGGCCGTCTGATTGCGCTGATGGACGGCTTCTGGCCGCTCGGCTTCATTGCGGCGGGCGTGGTGTCGTACTTCGTGCTGCCGACGTTCGGCTGGCGCACGGAGTTCGCGCTGCTCGCGATTCCCGCGGTGTTCGTGCTGATCGTGCGCCGCATGGTGCCGGAATCGCCGCGCTGGCTCGAACATCGTGGACGTTTCGGCGAAGCGGACAAGATTCTCGCGGAAGTCGAAGTGAAGGTGATGAAAGCGGCCGGGCTGAGCCAGTTGCGCCCGCCCGCGATGCTCGCCGAGCCGCCGGCCGCGCAGGGCACGGGCGCGTTTCGCGAGATATGGAGCATAGCGTACCGGCGTCGGACGATCATGGTGTGGACGCTGTGGTTCTTCGCGCTGCTCGGTTTCTATGGACTGACGTCGTGGCTTGGCGCGTTGATGCAGCAGGCAGGCTTCGCGGTGACGAAGTCGGTGCTGTACACGGTACTGATTTCGCTCGGCGGCATTCCGGGGTTTATCTGTGCGGCCTGGCTGGTGGAACGCTGGGGACGTAAGCCGACCTGCATTGCGTCGCTTGCGGGCAGTGCGGTGATGGCTTACGTATATGGACAAACCGCGCTGCACGCGCAGACGCCGACCTTGCTGATCTGTGCCGGGCTCGCGATGCAGTTCTTCCTGTTTGCGATGTGGGCGGTGTTGTACACCTACACGCCGGAGTTGTACGGGACGGGTGCGCGGGCAACGGGTTCGGGTTTCGCGTCGGCGATTGGCCGCGTGGGTTCGTTGATCGGACCTTACGTGGTGGGCGTGGTGCTGCCGGTGTTCGGGCAGGGCGGCGTGTTCTCGCTCGGTGCGATGTGTTTCGTGATCGCTGCGGCGGCGGTGTGGATACTCGGTATCGAGACGCGTGGGTTGGCGCTGGAAACACTGGTATCGGAGGCGGTTGAGACCGATGCGCGTGGGGTGTTGAGTCCGATGCGGGATTGAAGGTTCACGGCTTGCGGATAGCGCGCACCATCACGCCGTTCCACCCGAACGCGACGCGGTTGTCGGCCAGGCGGAAAACGGCCGTACAGTTCGCGCTGTCGAGCAACGTGGTGCGCGCGGGCAAGCCGACATCCGGTGGATAGATGAATGCAACGGTCGCGCTCAACCGGCGGATGCTCATTGGTCGGGCTACCGGAAAGCAGCGGACTCGTGCATGCGGCGATTTACGAGTCCCAGATCTGCTCAAGGCAATCAATAAGTTAGTCATCGTCCGGTACACAAATGCCTTCACGAGTTGTACGCGAATGGCACCCCCGAAACCTGGGCTCATGCCCAATCCTATTGAACGCCCGCGCCGGCGAGCGCCGTCAGAATTTTATAAGCCACGCTCACGCGCTCATCGTTCGGGAAGTTCTTGTTTGCGAGCATGACAATGCCCAACTGCTTCTCCGGAACGAAAGCCACATACGCGCCGAACCCATTGGTCGAACCGGTCTTGTTGATCCACACATCCTGCCGAGGGGCGAGCGGCGGCTTGATCTCGACCGCGGGCGTCGCCTTCAAGGCCATCGCCGACGAATTGCCCGCCAGCAACGTCTTCAACGCTACCGGATACGCGTATTGCTCCCAGATCAGATCCTGGGTCAACACGCCTGCCTTGAAGTAACCGGTGTGCGTCTGCATGATCGCGCGCTGCAACTTCGCGTCGAGCGGGAGCAGATTCATGTTGGCCTGCATGAAGCGCGTCATGTCGGCGGCGGTGGACTTCACGCCGTAGGCTTCGGCGGATAGCACACCGGGCGCCATGCGGATCGGCGCACCGTCCTTCTTGTAGCCTTGCGCGTAATCCGGTATCCGCGCTTCTGGAACGTCGATATAGCTGTTCTTCAATCCCAGCGCGGGAAACATGCGCTGTTCCATCAACGGCGTGAAATCCTCGCCCATGCTTTTTGCCGTGATCAGACCGAGCGTGCCGATGCCGGGATTGGTATAAGTCCGGCACGCGCCCGGCACGCAACTGGGCCGCCATGCCTTGAAATACTGCATGAGTTCGTCGTTGTCGTGGATCTCGTCGGGCACCTGCAACGGCAGACCGCCCGGCGTGTGCGTGCCCAGATTGATCAGCTTCACGTTGCCGAACTGGCTGCCCTGAAGCACAGGCAGATACTTGCCAGTCGTATCCGACAGCGAGAGATTGCCGCTCACCTGCGCATACGAAGCCAGCGTCGCTGTGAAAGTCTTGCTGATCGAGCCGAGCTCGAAAAGCGTGTCGCGTGTCACGGGCTTGCCGGTTTCCGCCGATGCCACGCCGTAGTTGTACACATAAGCCTTGCCCCCGGCGACGATGCCGACCGCCATGCCGTGAATACCGTCTTTCGCCATGAGCGGGCGGATCGCCGCATCGACCGTGCGTTGGATGCCGTCTTGCGTGGCGTCGGCTGCGCGACTCATCGATGCGGTCGCGCACAAGGCAAAGACGACGGTCGCCGTAAGGCTCTGGGCTTTGAACTTCATCTCTCGCGTTTCCTTGATTGTCTGTCTACGAATGAGCCGCACTATCCAGCTTTCGCGCGGCGCTGACAATCGAGGATAAGTTGCGCGAGGGTAAAGAAAATCTTGTACACACGGACCAGCGTCACACCGTCGCGCTCTCCCGTTTGCGCGAAGCCACGCCATTCGCCACGAAATAGGGCGTATCCACCCGCGCCAGCGCCTCGCGTCCGCGAATACGGTCGGCGATCTTCTCCGCCAGCATGATGGTCGGCGCGTTCAGATTGCCGGTGGTGATGCGCGGCATGATCGACGCATCCACCACACGCAGTCCTTGCATGCCGTGCACGCGGCCCTCGTTGTCGACTACGGCCATGTCGTCGTAGCCCATCTTGCAGGAACAGGATGGATGAAACGCCGTCTCCGCTCGCATGCGCACGAAACTATCGAGCTGTTCGTCGGTAGTCAGTTCGGCGCCGGGGTTCAGTTCGCGGCCGCGATAACGGTCGAGCGCCGGTTGCCGCATGATCTCGCGTGTGATGCGAATGCCGTCGCGGAACTCGCGCCAGTCGAGCGGATCGGCCATATAGTTGAACAGGATGCCCGGATGCGCGTTCGGATCGCGCGAGGTGAGCTTCACGCGGCCACGGCTCGGCGAGCGCATCGAACCGACGTGCGCCTGAAAACCGTGCATCCTGATCGCGTTCGAACCGTTGTAATTGATCGCGACCGGCAGGAAGTGATACTGGATGTTCGGCCACGGATCGTCGTCGCGCGTGCGGATAAAGCCGCCTGCTTCGAACTGGTTGCTCGCGCCGATGCCGGTTCCGTTCAGCATCCATTCGAGCCCGATGGCCGGTTGATTCCACCACTGCAAAGCCGGATAAAGCGAAACCGGCTCCTTGCACTCGTACTGGATATACATCTCCAGATGGTCTTGCAGGTTCTCGCCCACACCCGGCAGATCGTGAACGAGCGGCACGTCCAGTTCGCGCAGCCACGTGGAGCGGCCCACGCCCGAGCGCTGCAGCAGTTGCGGCGAAGCAATCGCGCCGCTGCACACCAGCACCTCGCGGCGAGCCTGCGCATTCAGCACATTGCCATGATGCAGATACGAGACGCCGACTGCGCGCTTGCCCGAGAACAGCACGCGATCCGTCACGGCATGCGTGACGATGGTCAGATTCGGCCGCGCTTTCGCGCGATCCAGATAGCCGCGCGCCGTGCTGGCGCGCCGGCCGTTTGCCGTCACCGTGCGATCCATCGGGCCGAAGCCTTCCTGCTGATAGCCGTTCAGATCGTCGGTACGCGGAAAGCCTGCCTGCACACCGGCTTCGACCATTGCGGCAAAGAGCGGGTTGTTGCCGGGCTTGCTGGTGGTGACGTGCACCGGACCGTCTCCGCCGTGATACGCGTTCGCACCGATATCGCGCGTCTCGGCCTTGCGGAAATACGGCAGGCAATCCAGATAGGTCCAGTTTTCGAGGCCCGCGTGCGCGGCCCAGCCGTCGTAATCGAGCGCATTGCCACGGATATAGCACATGCCGTTGATCAGCGACGAGCCACCGAGCCCCTTGCCGCGCCCGCATTCCATGCGCCGGTTGTTCATGTGCGGCTCGGGGTCCGTTTCGTACGCCCAGTTGTAGCGGCGTCCTTGCAGCGGATAGGCGAGCGCGGCCGGCATCTGCGTGCGGAAGTCGAAGCGGTAGTCGGGGCCGCCCGCTTCGAGCAGCAGCACGGTCACGTCCGCGTCTTCGGCGAGGCGCGAGGCGAGCACATTGCCCGCCGAACCCGCGCCCACGATGATGTAGTCGTATTCGTTCGCAGCCATCGCCCTGCCTCCTTAGAACACCGGTTGATACGGGCCGAGTTCGACCTGCACGGACTTGATGCGCGTGTAGTGCTCGAGCGTGGTGAGGCCGTTTTCGCGGCCCACGCCCGATTGCTTGTAGCCGCCCACCGGCATTTCCGCCGGCGACTCGCCCCACGTGTTGATCCAGCAGATGCCCGCTTCCAGACGATGAATCACGCGATGCGCGCGCGCCAGATTCCCGGTCACGACGCCCGCGGCGAGACCATAAGCGGTGCGGTTCGCGCGCGCGATGGCTTCGTCTTCGTCGTCGAACACGAGAATGCTCATGACCGGGCCGAAGATCTCCTCGCGCACGATGCGCATGTCGTCATGGCAGCCGGTGAATACGGTCGGCTCGACGTACTGGCCGTTGCCGAAGTGACCTTCGGTGAGACGCTTGCCGCCCGCCATGAGCCGCGCGCCTTCCTGCTTGCCGCTTTCGATGTACCCCAGCACCTTCTGCAATTGCGCGGCGCTCGCGAGCGGACCGAAGTTGGTGGCGGCGTTGGTTGGCGCGCCCACGCGAATGCGCTTGACGCGTTCCAGCACTAACGCCTCGAAGCGTTCCAATACGCCGCGTTGCACGAACACGCGCGTGCCGTTGGTGCACACCTGGCCGGAGCTGAAGAAGTTGGCGCTCATCGCAATGTCGGCGGCGCGTTCGAGATCGGCGTCGTCGAATACGAGCAGGGGGGACTTGCCGCCGAGTTCCATCGTCACTTCTTTCAGTGACGATGCGCCCGCCAGTGACATCACCTTCTTGCCCGTTTCCACGCCGCCGGTAAACGAGATTTTCTCGATGTCCGGATGCGCGGCCAGCATTGCACCGACGCGTCCGTCGCCTTGCACGACATTGAACACGCCCGCGGGCACGCCGGCTTCGGTATAGATCTCGGCGAGCTTCAACGCCGATAGCGGCGTGATTTCACTCGGCTTGAAGATCATCGCGTTGCCGGCCGCGAGCGCGGGCGCCGACTTCCAGCACGCGATCTGGATCGGATAGTTCCATGCGCCGATGCCCGCGCAAACGCCAAGCGGCTCGCGCCGCGTATAAACGAACGAGGTGGGCCGCAAGGGAATCTGTTGCCCTTCAATGGCAGTGGCGAGTCCCGCGTAGTACTCGATCACGTCCGCGCCGGTGGCGATATCCACCGCGAGCGTTTCCGCAATCGGCTTGCCGGTGTCGCGCGTTTCGAGCGCGGCGAGTTCGTCGTTGCGCTCGCGCAGAATCTCGACGGCGCGGCGCAGAACGCGCGAACGCTGCATGGCCGTGAGCGCGGCCCATTCGCGTTGGCCTTCCCGCGCGGATTGCACCGCGCGCTCGACGTCCGCCGCCGAAGCCTGCTGCACGCTCGCGAGCGTCTCGCCGGTGGCGGGGTCGAGCGTATCGAAGGTTTCGCCGCTGGTTGCGTCGACATACGCGCCGCCGATGTAGAGGCGTTGTATTGCGAATACCGCCATGACCTGCTCCTTTCTGAAGATGCCGCCGTTCTGCCTGAGTCGTGCCTGATCGTGCCCGTGGCCTTACTCGCGCGATGCGAGCACCAGGTCGATATAGTCGTTGGCCGTGCGCAGCGCCGCTTTGGTGTCGAACGGTTCGCCCGACAGCGCACCGCGCAACCACAGCCCGTCGATCAGCGCCGCAAGGCCGCTTGCCGCACGGCGCGCCGCCGCACGCGGCAAGGCTTTGGAAAAATCCGCGCACAGGTTCGAATACAGCCGGCGCGTGTTCACGTGTTGCAGCCGCCGCAATTGCGGCTTGTGCATGCTCTCGGACCAGAACGCCAGCCAGGTTTTCATGACCGGGCCGCTGGTCTGCTCGGCGTCGAAATTCGCGGCGACCACCGCGCGCAATTTCGAACGCGGGTCCGCCCTGGCCGCCCGGCGCCGGCGCGAGGTGGCCTGCCACAGATCGCGCAGCACGTGACGCATGGTGGCTTCGAGCAAACCGTCCTTGTCGCCGAAATAGTGGCTGACAATGCCGGTGGAAATGCTCGCGCGCTGCGCGACCGAAGCCAGCGTGGTCCCCGCGAGACCGGTCTGGTCGATCGTGAGAAGCGTGGCGTCGATCAGTTGCGCGCGGCGGATTTCGCGCATTCCGAGTTTGGGCATGGTGCTGGCGCGGTGGCTGGCGTGAGAGCCGGGCGGCTTGCGCAAGACGAAAACAATCCGCCCGGGTGGATTCGAGTGGCCATAGTAGGTTTTTTATATTGAACGGTCAATCAATAAAAACCGGCTTGCCACGGCTCGAACACGCGTGGCGCCGCACGTGTCGGTTCCGGCCAAACTCATGTCGCGTTCGGACCATGCGCTTCATCCAGCGGGCGCTACGCTCGTTGAACGGCGTGCTGCAGCAACTCAGCGAGTTGGGCGCGCCGCTCACAAGACATGGAGACAGACAAATGAGCAGCAATCGCGGCGTCGTGTATCTGGGGCAGGGCAAGGTGGAAGTGCAGTCGATCGACTATCCGAAGATGGTCGATCCGCGTGGCCGTTCGATCGGTCACGGCGTGATCCTGAAGGTGGTAAGCACCAATATTTGCGGCTCCGATCAGCACATGGTGCGTGGCCGCACGACCGCCGAGGTCGGCCTCGTGCTCGGTCATGAAATTACCGGCGAGGTGATCGAGATAGGTCGCGACGTGGAAACGCTGAAGATCGGCGATCTCGTCTCGGTGCCGTTCAACGTGGCCTGCGGGCGCTGCCCGACCTGCAAGGCGCAGCATACCGGCGTGTGCCTGAACGTGAATCCGTCGCGTGCCGGCGGCGCTTATGGCTACGTGGACATGGGCGGCTGGATCGGCGGTCAGGCCGAGTACGTGATGGTGCCGTACGCCGACTTCAATCTGCTGAAGTTCCCCGACCGCGCGCAGGCACTGTCGAAAATCCGCGATCTCACGTGCCTGTCGGACATTCTGCCGACCGGCTATCACGGCGCGGTCATGGCCGGCGTGAAGCCGGGCGCGACCGTGTATATCGCGGGCGCCGGGCCGGTGGGCATGGCCGCCGCCGCGTCGGCGCGCCTGCTGGGCGCGGCTTGCACGATCGTCGGCGATATGAACGAGGAGCGTCTCGCGCACGCCCGCAAGATGGGCTTCCAGACCGTGGACCTGTCGAAGGATGCTACGCTCGGCGAGCAGATCGAACAGATTCTCGGCAAGCCGGAAGTGGATTGCGCGGTGGACTGCGTCGGCTTCGAAGCGCACGGCCACGGCAGCAGCGGTTCGCACGAGGAAGCGCCGGCCATTGTCCTCAATTCGCTGATGGAAATCACGCGCGCCGCGGGCGCGATCGGCATTCCGGGCCTTTACGTGACGGACGACCCCGGCGCCGCCGATGCCGCCGCGCGCAAAGGTAGCCTGAGCATCCGTTTTGGTCTCGGCTGGGCGAAGTCGCACTCGTTCCATACCGGACAGACGCCGGTGATGAAATACAACCAGAACCTGATGCAGGCGATCTTGTGGGACCGCTTGCCGATTGCGGATATCGTCAACGTGACGGTGGTGTCGCTCGATCAGGCGCCTGATGGTTATCGCCAGTTCGATGGCGGTGCGCCGAAGAAATTCGTGATCGACCCGCACGGATTGCTGAAGGCGGCATAAGCGGGTCTCGCCAGCGACATCGTGTCATCCCTCGGTTTGCGCGAGCTTTGTATAGGATCTCGCTATTGGCGATAAAGCGTGCCCAGTCCTCGGGCAACTGCGAGCAATTGGTGCAGTTGAAGGCCTCGGTATCATGCGGCCCGATGGCCGGCGCGACCGGTAGCGTCGGCGCGGCGCCCAATCAGCTTCGCTGATCCGCACCGCGTATTGCCTGCCACCGGCCCGCGTCGTGCGCCAGATCGACGCGCAAGCCGGCGTTTCCGCCTCGATCTGGCGGAAGAGGGGCGGGCAAGCCTCGTTGCGCATTGCGCATTGCGCAAACCGTTAGACACCGACTGGCCAGGCAGTACTGATGAGCAGTAATTTCTCTACCGTCGATCTCGGCAACGTGACGCTATGCGCGGCCGATTCGATCAATCCCGCATTCGCCGCGCGTGCGCTGGAAACGTCAGCGGCCCGGTGCAACTTTGCCGACGCGATTCTTTTCACTCACGAGGCCGTGCCTACCTCCGTACGTACGGTGCTGATTCCCCGCCTTCGGTCCAAGGAAGATTATTCCGCGTTCATGGTCAAGCATCTCCTCGGCCATGTCACCACGCCGTGGGTGCTGGTCGTTCAGTGGGACGGTTATGTGCTCGACCCCGCAGCGTGGAGCGAGACGTTTTTCGACTACGACTACATCGGGGCTTATTGGCCGTTCCACCGGGACGGCATGAACGTGGGCAACGGTGGGTTTTCGCTGCGCTCGACAAAGCTGTTGCAGGCGCTTGCCGATGAACGGTTCGCATTGCTTCCCGGCGTGAATGAGGACGATCTGATCTGCCGGGTATACAGGCCATTGCTCGAAACCGGCTATGGCATCCGGTTTGCGCCCGCGGCAGCCGCGGCCCGTTTTGCTTATGAGCATGTCCCCCCTGACAGGCCAACCTTTGGTTTTCACGCCGCGTTCAACATGTGGCGGCACGTCGACGACGCGACGTTGATGGAAAAGGTGCGCGCGCTGGACCTGCGCACCTACAGTTCCAACGAAGTCCTGATGCTGTTGACGACTTACTGCGACCAGCGCAAATTCGACTGCATGAAGGTGATGTATGAACGCTACCGGCACCTGTGGAGCGCACAGGAGATCGTGCACAACATGATGATGACCGGCGTGGCCGGTGAGACCGCGCTGCGGTACGTCGAGATGTGCGAAAGCCTGCTGAAAAATGCTTTCGAGGGACTCGGCAAGTGACGGCGGCCATTCATCTGCAGGAGCAATTGCGGGCCGCATATATGCGTCATGAGCATGCGCCTCACGACCTGACGATCCTGCGTGAGATCTGCGACGTGCTGATCTCGCTCAAGCGCGAGGACGAACTCGTTGCCTGGGTGGACCGGGCGCTGGCACTCGGTGCGCAAAGCCCTGATTTTTTTGCCATGCGCGCGTTCGCGCTGGATCTGCTCGGGCGGCACGCCGAGGCGATCGAGACGAGAATGTATGACCCGTCGATTCCGGACCAACCCGCGCTCGCCCAACTGCGACTCGGCTACAGCCTGATGATGGCGGGCCACCTCGAACAGGCGATCCGGCTGCTGGATGAGGCGCGGCGGCCGGCGGCAACGAGCACCGCTGACACCCTCGCAACAGCCGAACAGTTTCTTGGCGAAGCGCTGCTCAAGGCCGGCGACCCACGCGGCTTCACGCACTGGCTCAGGCGCAACGATTCGGGCGATGCCGGCAGCTATCGTCCGCTCGGCATCCCGGCGTGGCAGGGCGAGTCCGATCTGTGCGGCCGGCGCGTGCTCGTCGTCCATCAGCTCGGCTTCGGCGACAACTTCCTGCTGGCCGCATGTGTGGCGGACTGGCAAGCGGCCGGCGCGCAGGTGATGATCACCTGTGACCTGCAGATCCACGCGCTCATGCAGGCGTCCTTGCCCGGCTGCGAAGTCGTGAGCGCGGCGCGTCCGTTGCGGTACCACGACGCATTGCCCGAAGCGGTGCGGCGAGGCGTGGAGGCGTTCGAGCCGCATTTATACGCAACGCTGCTGCATTTGCCGCAGTTGAGAGCCGCGCAGGCGACTGCCGGCTACCGGTTTCGGGCCTATATGCGGGCTCCGGTTGCAAAACAGCGGATCGCGGCAGAGTGGGCGCGACAGTTGCGCGCACAACATCCGGGGAAAAAGCTGGTAGGGCTGTTCTGGGACTGTCGGCAGCGCCACCTCTCCGACGTCGGCAGCACGGTGCGGTGTTGGGCCGCCCGACGCAGCCTGCCGCTTGACGCGCTCAACCGGATCGTGACGGATCCCGCGCTGGCCGGCCGGATCTGTTTCGTGAATCTGCATCATCCGCTTGCCGAGGCAGCGGCAGGCGCGCCGGCCCGCAATGTCGAGCGCTATCTGCCCGGCATCCACTTTTTCGATGACACCGCCGCGTGCATCGGGGAGCTGGACGCGGTGTTCGCGGTTGATTCAGCGGTCGCCAATCTGGCCGCGATGATGGCCAAACCGACCTGCGTGCCGGTCAACACGTCCGGCGACTGGCGCTGGGGCCATGCGGGCCGCGCTTCCACGTGGGTCGAGAACGCAACCGTGTTGCGGCAAACGTGGGAAGGCGACTGGAATTCCGTCGTGCGGGATGCGATGGTGTGGCTGGCCGCGCTGTGACCTTGCCATGTGCGATCCGTCATGTCTTGACGGATGTGCCAGACGTTCTGAATTCGCCGCGCTGACGAACACGCCGTCTCAAGCAGCCCCAGGCAGCCTCAAGCCGCCAGCACCGGCACCGGCACCGCAGCCAGCGAAGGCGTCTGCTTGCGTCTTTCGCGCGTCGGCGCTGTGCCGAACGCGTCGCGATAGCTCTTGGAGAAGTGGCAGGCCGACTGGAAGCCGCACGCCATCGTGATGTGCATGATCGACATGTCGGTTTGCAGCAGCAGTTCTCGCGCGCGCCGCAACCGCAGCGTCAGATAGTAATGCGTGGGCGTCATGCCCAGATGTTCGCGGAAGAGGCGCTGCAATTGCCGTTGCGACATGCCGGCGAGCCGCGCGAGTTCTTCGCGTGAGAGCGGCTCCTCGATGTTGTTCTCCATCAGCGCGATCACTTCGAAGAGCGACTTGTTCGCGGAGCCGAGCCGCGCCACGAGCGGCATTTTCTGTTGTGCGCTGGTATCGCGCACATGCTCGACGATGAACTGCTCGGCAATCTGCGTGACGCGTGCAGTGCCGACGCGCGGGGTGATCAGGTTCAGCATCATGTCGAGCGGCGCCACGCCGCCGGTGCACGTAACACGATCGCGATCGATCACGAAAAGTTCTTTCAGAAAGCGCGTGTCGGGAAACTCTTCCTTGAGCGCCGACATGTTCTCCCAGTGAATCGCGCACGCATAACCGGCCAGCAGACCGGCGCGCGCCAGTGCATAGGTGCCGGTGCACAGGCTGCCGAGCACGCTGCCCATGCGGGCGAAGCGGCGCAGTGCGGAAAGGTGCGCGGGCGTGGTCGCGCGCTGCACGTCGATGCCGCCGACCACGAACACGATATCCGGCTGCCCGACGCATTCCACCGGCCCCGTATCCACCGACAAGCCGTTGCTGGCCACGACCGGTCCGCCCTCGGGACTCACGATCGACCAGCGGTAAAGCGTCTGGCCCGTCAGATAGTTCGCCATGCGCAGGACTTCGATCGCGTTGGTGAACGCAATCATGGTGAAGTTGGGAACCGGCATGAATGCGAAATGCGACAACGACGCCGTGCGATCGGTGGACATGGGAGGAATGATTCCTTCGAATCTGTAATGTCGCGTCGCCGTGGGGAGCAGCGACTACTGTAATTCTGAGGACTAGGGCAACTACCGTGCCATCAGGCTAAACCCCTGGTTGCTGCGTTGTTCCCGTCGGATAGCTAAACAAACAGCACCAGAACGGCGCTGCCGGCATTTATTCACGCACCTGAACTGCGCACGACGTTCAGGTGCAGTGCAACATGCGAGCCGGCGCACCACGCCCGTTCCGCAATCGGTGAAGAACCGCGAACGCCGACTTGTGGAAAAAGGACGCTCATGGCGGAAAAGGCAAAGAACGCGTCTGAATTCATAAATTGACGCGCGGGTCGAGCGTCAAGAATAGACGCAATGCAGACCGGCGGCGGCAGGGGCGAAGCGAGGCCCGGGCGCGGCTTCCGGCCTTCCGTCAACGACTCCACGGACCTTCCATGTCGAACCCGAATCCTTTCTTCGAAGAATCGCTGGCCACGCGCGATACGGCGGTGCGCGGCGCTATTTTGAAAGAGCTCGAGCGCCAGCAGTCGCAAGTCGAACTGATCGCGTCGGAAAACATCGTGTCGCGCGCGGTGCTCGAAGCGCAGGGCTCGGTGTTGACCAACAAGTATGCGGAAGGTTATCCGGGCAAGCGTTACTACGGCGGTTGCGAATATGCGGACGTGATCGAAACGCTGGCGCTCGATCGCATCAAGCAGCTCTTCAACGCGAAGTTTGCCAACGTGCAGCCGCATTCCGGCGCGCAGGCGAATGGCGCCGTGATGCTCGCGCTGGTCAAGCCGGGCGACACGGTGCTCGGCATGTCGCTCGACGCGGGCGGCCACCTCACGCACGGCGCGAAGCCGGCCATGTCGGGCAAATGGTTCAACGCGGTGCAGTACGGCGTCAATCGCGACACGATGCTGATCGACTATGAGCAGATCGAGGAACTCGCGCAGCAGCATAAACCCGCGCTGCTGATCGCCGGCTTCTCGGCTTATCCGCGTGCGCTGGATTTCGCGAGGCTGCGGGCGATTGCCGACAGCGTCGGCGCCAAACTGATGGTGGATATGGCGCATATCGCCGGCGTGATCGCGGCGGGGCGTCATCAGAATCCGGTCGAACATGCGCATGTGGTCACGTCGACCACGCACAAGACGCTGCGCGGCCCGCGCGGCGGCTTCGTGCTGACGAATGACGAGGACATCGCGAAGAAGATCAACTCGGCGGTATTTCCCGGCTTGCAGGGCGGCCCGCTGATGCATGTGATTGCCGGCAAGGCGGTCGCGTTCGGCGAGGCGCTGCAACCCGGTTTCAAGACTTATATCGATAGCGTGCTCGCCAATGCGCAAGCGCTCGGCGAGGTGCTGAAGGCCGGCGGCGTGGATCTGGTGACGGGCGGTACGGACAACCATCTGCTGCTGGTCGATCTGCGGCCTAAAAGCCTCAAGGGCAATCAGGTCGAGCAGGCGCTGGAACGCGCGGGCATTACCTGCAACAAGAACGGCATTCCATTCGACACCGAAAAGCCCACAATCACCTCCGGCATTCGCCTCGGCACACCCGCGGGTACGACGCGCGGCTTCGGCATGAGCGAATTCCGCGAAGTCGGCCGGCTGATCGTCGAGGTGCTCGACGCGCTGCGCGACCACCCGGAAGGCCACGCCGCCACCGAACAACGCGTGCGCCGCGAGATTTTCGCGCTGTGCGAACGCTTTCCCATCTACTGAGTACGCCTGGAGCAAACGATGAGTACTTTGCACGACAACAGCATCATCATCGACGGTCTGAACATTTCGAAGTTCGAGCACTCGGTGTTCGAGGACATGCGCAAGGGCGGCGTGACCGCGGTGAACTGCACGGTGTCGGTCTGGGAGAGCTTCCAGAAGACCGTCGACAACATTGCCGAGATGAAGCAGCAGATCCGCGAGCACAGCGAGATTCTCACGGTCGTGCGCACCACTGACGACATTTTCCGCGCAAAGAAAGAGAACAAGACGGGCATCATTTTCGGTTTCCAGAACGCGCATGCTTTCGAGGACAACCTCGGCTATATCGAGGCGTTCAAGGATCTCGGCGTGAACGTGGTGCAGCTTTGCTACAACACGCAGAACCTCGTGGGCACCGGCTGCTATGAACGCGACGGCGGCCTGTCGGGCTATGGCCGCGAAGTGATCCAGGAGATGAACCGCGTCGGCATCATGGTCGATCTGTCGCACGTGGGCGGCAAGACTTCTTCCGAAGCGATTGCGGCTTCGAACAAGCCCGTTTGCTACTCGCATTGCTGCCCGTCGGCCCTGAAAGAGCACCCGCGCAACAAGAGCGACGAGCAACTGAAAGAGATCGCGGACGCAGGCGGATTCGTCGGTGTGACGATGTTCGCGCCGTTCCTCAAGCGCGGTCCCGACGCGACTGTCGAAGACTATATCGAAGCGATCGAGTACGTGGTGAATCTGATCGGCGAAGACCAGGTTGGTATCGGCACGGACTTCACACAAGGCTACAGCACGGAGTTCTTCGACTGGATCACGCATGACAAAGGCCGCTATCGCCAGTTGACGAACTTCGGCAAGGTCGTGAATCCGGAAGGCATCCGCACGATCGGCGAGTTTCCCAACCTGACGGCCGCGATGGAGCGCGCCGGCTGGAGCGAAACGCGCATCAAAAAGATCATGGGCGAAAACTGGGTGCGGGTATTCGGCGAAGTGTGGAAGGTTTGACGCCTCCCTGAAACGAAAAACCATCCCACAGATAAAAACGGAACCTCCACATGCAACCCCAACTGCCTATCGACGTCGATGCGAACACCGGCGTCTGGACCACCGACGCGTTGCCGATGCTGTACGTGCCGCGTCACTTCTTCACGAACAACCATACCGCCGTGGAAGAGGCACTCGGCCTCGATACGTATGCCGAGATTCTCTACAAGGCCGGCTACAAGTCCGCGTATTTCTGGTGCGACAAGGAAGCGAAGCAGCACGGTATTTCGGGCATGGCGGTATTCGAGCATTACCTGAAGCGTCTGTCGCAACGGGGCTGGGGCATCTTCACGATCACCGAGGCTGATCCGTCGAGCTCGCACGCTCGCATCGAACTGCATCACTCGTCGTTCGTGCTGGCGCAGCCGGACAAGGTGGGCAAGCTTTGCTACATGTTCGCCGGCTGGTTCGCGGGCGCGATGGACTGGGTCAACGATACCGCACCGGACGCTTCACGCAAGGGGCCGCCGTCCCATTCGAGAGAAGCGCAATGCGCGGCTGAAGGCCACGAACACTGCGTGTTCGAAGTGACGCCGCTCGCGTCGTAAGCGCACCTGTTCAACGGCTTCCATCACGGCGCACGGCACAGCGCAACAAGCAATCCATTCCGAGGTCGATCGCGATGCGTTACCCGAACCTTTTCAAGCCTCTCACGCTGAACAAGCTGACCTTGCGCAACCGCATTGTCAGCACCGCGCACGCGGAGGTCTACGCGGAACCGGGCGGCCTGCCCGGCGACCGCTATATCCGTTACTACGAGGAGAAGGCCAAGGGTGGCGTGGGCCTCGCCGTGTGCGGCGGCTCGAGCCCGGTGTCGATCGACAGCCCGCAAGGCTGGTGGAAATCGGTGAACCTCGCGACCGACAGGATCATCGATCCGCTCGCACGCCTTGCCGAAGCCATGCACACGCATGGCGCGAGGATCATGATTCAGGCCACGCATATGGGACGCCGCTCGGCGTTTCATGGCGAACACTGGCCGCATCTGATGTCGCCTTCCGGCGTGCGGGAGCCCGTGCATCGCGGCAATGCGAAGATCATCGAGGTCGAGGAAATTCGCCGCATCATCAGCGACTTTGCAGCCGCCGCGAAACGGGTGAAAGATGCGGGCATGGACGGTGTCGAAATCTCGGCGGCGCACCAGCATCTGATCGACCAGTTCTGGAGCCCGCGCACCAACTTCCGTACCGACGAATGGGGCGGTTCGCTGGAAAACCGCCTGCGTTTCGGCACGGAAGTATTGAAGGCCGTGCGCGAAGCGGTGGGCGCGGATTTCTGCGTGGGCTTGCGCATGTGCGGCGACGAGTTCCATGAAGACGGGCTCGATCACGAACAACTGAAAGAGATCGCTCAGGCCATGAGCGAAACCGGCCTGATCGATTACCTCGGCGTGATCGGCTCGGGGGCGGACACGCACAACACGCTCGCCAACTGCATGCCGCCGATGGCGCTGCCGCCCGAGCCGTTCGTGCATCTCGCGGCCGGTATCAAGTCGGTGGTGAAGCTGCCGGTCATGCACGCGCAGAGCATTCGCGACGCGGGCCAGGCCGAGCGTCTGCTCGCCAGCGGCATGGTCGATCTGGTCGGCATGACGCGCGCGCAGATTGCCGATCCGCACATGGTCATCAAGATCCGCGATGGCCGCGAGGACGAAATCAAGCAGTGCGTCGGCGCGAATTATTGCATCGACCGCCAGTACAACGGGCTCGACGTGCTGTGCGTACAGAACGCCGCGACCTCGCGCGAAGCGACCATGCCGCATGTGATCGCCAGAACGCGCGGACCGAAGCGCAAGGTGGTCGTGGTCGGCGCGGGTCCGGCGGGGCTCGAAGCGGCGCGCGTGGCGAAGTCGCGCGGTCATGACGTGGTGCTGTTCGAGAAGAACGACTACGTGGGCGGCCAGATCATGCTGGCCGCGAAAGCGCCGCAGCGTGAACAGATGGCGGGCATCGTGCGCTGGTTCGACATGGAGACGAAGCGCCTCGGCGTGGACCGGCGCCTTGGTGTCGCCGCCGACGAGAAAACCATCATGGCCGAGAAGCCGGATATCGTGGTGCTCGCCACGGGCGGTTCGTCGTTCACGTCGCAAGTCGCGGCATGGGGCGTCGAGGAAGGCCTCGCCGTGAGTTCGTGGGACGTCCTGTCGGGCAAGGTCGAGCCGGGCAGGAACGTGCTGGTGTATGACGGCGTCAGCACGCATGCCGGCGCGGGCGTGGCCGATTTCATGTCGAGCCGCGGCTCGAATGTCGAGATCGTGACGCCGGACGTGAAAGTGGCCGACGACGTAGGCGGCACGACGTTCCCGATCTTTTATCGCCGGCTCTATGCGCAAGGCGTGATCCACACGCCGAACTACTGGCTCGACAAGGTCTACGAAGAAGACGGCAAGAAGATCGCCGTGCTTCGCAACGAGTACACCGAAGAACAGGAAGAGCGTGCGGTGGATCAGGTGGTGATCGAAAACGGCAGCACGCCGAACGACGAGTTGTACTGGAAGCTCAAGCCTGAATCGGTCAATCGCGGTCAGGTCGACGTGCACAAGCTGTTCGCGTCGGAGCCACAGCCGTCTTTGAGCGAAGAACCCGGCAATGGCCGCTTTCTGCTATTCCGCGTCGGCGACTGCATTTCCATGCACAACATTCACGGCGCGATCTATGACGCGCTGCGCCTTTGCAAGGATTTCTGACGATGAGCCCCGTGTTTGTCATCACCGTCCTGCTGTGGTTGTCGGTCGCGGGCCTGGCGTTCGCGCTCGTCAAGCGCTCGGCGTACTGGCGCGAAGGCCGCGCCACGGCGGCGGGCGCCTACGGCTGGACCAATCTGCTGGCGATTCCCAAGCGCTACTTCGTCGATCTGCATCATGTGGTGGCGCGCGATCCGTACATTGCCAAAACGCACGTGGCGACCGCGGGCGGCGCGATTCTCGCGATGGCGCTGGTGTTCGTCAATTACGGTCTGGCGATCTACTCGCCGTGGCTCGACAGGCTGATCTTTCTCGCCGCGCTCGTGATGCTGGTCGGCGCGGTGTTCGTCTGGCGCCGCCGCCACGGCGCGAAAGCCGTGCCGGCGCGGCTCTCGCGCGGGCCGTGGGATCATCTGCCGCTATTGCTCGGGTCGTTCGCACTCGGTCTCGTGCTGTTCATCGCGCTGCCGGCTTCCGCCATGTCCGGCGCGCTCGCCGTCATCGTCGCGCTGCTGATCGCGGCGGGCGCGTTTGCGATGACATTCGGCGCGGCGCGCGGCGGTCCGATGAAGCATGCGCTGGCCGGTCTGTTGCACCTCGCATTTCATCCGCGTCAGGAGCGCTTTGCCGAACGCCATGACAACGACGTGGTACCGCCCACTGCATTGAAAGCACCGTTGCTCGACGCGAAGGAATACGGCGTCGGCAAGCCGGTCGAATTCCGCTGGAACCAGTTGCTCAGTTTCGATGCATGCGTGCAGTGCGGCAAGTGCGAAGCGGCCTGTCCCGCGTTCGCCGCCGGCCAGCCGCTCAATCCGAAGAAGCTGATTCAGGACCTGGTCACCGGCATGGTGGGCGGCACCGACGCCGGATATGCGGGCAGTCCCACACCGGGCATTCCGGTCGGCAAGCATGGCGGCGCGCCGGGCAAGCCGCTGATTTCCAGCCTGATCGAAGCGGACACGTTGTGGTCCTGCACGACCTGCCGCGCCTGCGTGCAGGAGTGTCCGATGCTGATCGAACATGTGGACGCGATTGTCGATATGCGCCGCAACCAGACGCTGGTCGAAGGCAGCGTGCCGGGCAAAGGGCCGATCACGCTCGCGAATCTGCGCGAGACGGGTAGCTCGAATGGCTACGACATCGGCGCGCGCTACGACTGGGCGGTGGATCTGCAAGTACAGGTCGCGCAGCCGGGGCGTCCCGTGGACGTGTTGCTGATCGCCGGCGAAGGCGCGTTCGACATGCGCTATCAGCGCACACTGCGCGCGCTCGTCAAGGTGCTGAATCGCGCGGGTATCGACTATGCGGTGCTGGGCGGCGTGGAAACCGATACCGGCGACACGGCGCGGCGTCTCGGCGACGAAGCAACTTTCCAGCAACTCGCGCACAAACTGATCGGCACGCTTTCGCAATACTCGTTCCGCAAGATCGTCACCGCGGACCCGCACGTGCTGCATAGTCTGCGCAACGAATATCGCGCGCTGGGCGGTTTCTACGAGGTGCAGCATCACACCGCGCTGATCGAGCAACTGGTCGCGAGCGGCAAGCTGACGCCGCGTGCGGTGGCCGCCTTCGCGGATCGCAAGATCACGTATCACGACCCGTGCTATCTGGGCCGCTATAACGGTGAGACGGAGGCACCGCGCCGCTTGCTGAAGACCATCGGCATCAAGGTCGTGGAGATGGAGCGCAACGGCATGCGCGGACGCTGCTGCGGCGGTGGCGGCGGTGCGCCGTTGACCGATATTCCGGGCAAGCGGCGCATTCCCGACATTCGCATCGACGACGCGAAAACAATCGGCGCGGAGATCGTCGCGGTGGGCTGCCCGAATTGCACCGCGATGCTCGAAGGCGTGGTCGGGCCGCGTCCGGAAGTCCTGGACGTTGCCGAACTGGTTGCAGCGGCGCTGGAGTAACGCGATGAACACTCTCAAACGAATCGATCCGCGCCGTCCGTTCACGATCACGGCAGAAGGGCTCAGGCGCATCACGCTCGGCGTGACGGGCGTGGCGGCCGCACTTGAGTTTGCCACGCACGGCGGCGCGTCGCATCGTGAGCAGCCCAAACCGCGCCGCACCACGGCGACGCCTCAGCGCGTGATGCTGGTCGCCGCACATGCGGACCGCGGCGCGCTGGACGATCACGCACGCCAGACGCTGGCCGGCGCCGCTCTGATTGCGGACGCTACAACCGAAGTGGTGCTGCTGGTATTCGGCGAGTTCAGCGGCGACGCCGCCGCGCTCGGCGCCGACAAGCTGATCGAATTGCCGATGTTCGACCGCCGCACCTTCGCGCCAACCGACGAGTTGAACGCGCTGGCCGCGTGCGTTGCGGCTTACGCACCCGTGCATGTTTTTCTGCCCGACAACGCAACCGGCGACGGCGACCTCGGCCGCCGTTACGCAGCCGCCGCCAATGCAAGCGTCGCGACGCACGTTGTCGAGATCGACGCCGCGCATGTAGCCGCCTATGTTCACGCGAATACAGCGTTCGCCGTGCGTGAGTTGCCCGAGGTCGTGCTGCTCGCAGCCAACGCGGTCGATCCGAAATTGCCGTTCGTCGGCGCGGGCGAAAGGGTCATGTGGCGCTTCGACGGCGCGGCCGCTTCGGCGCAAGGCGCGGTACGCGATCTCGGCATCGAGGAAATCGACGCCGCGCAACTGGCGCTAGAAGAAGCCGATTTCATCGTTTCGGCGGGCAATGGCGTGAGCGATGTACCGGCATTCGAGCGGCTGGCGGCCACCTTGGGCGCGGCAATCGGTGCAAGCCGCGTGGCCGTGGACGACGGCAAGTTCACCCGCGACAAACAGATCGGCGCAACCGGCAAGACCGTCGAAGCGAGCGTTTATATCGCGTTCGGCATCTCCGGCGCGGTGCAGCATCTGCAAGGGATCAAGGACTGCCGCCATGTGATCGCGGTGAACCTCGACGCCAGCGCGCCGATCGCGAGGCGCGCGAATCTGACGGTAATCGCGGACGCACAGGAAACCATCGCGGCGCTCAACGAAGCAGCCGCCGCGGCGCGCACGGCACGCGGAACCGGTGCTGCGCTGCTGAATTCAACGGCCGTGGCCGAAGGAGCGCTCGCATGAAGATCGCCGTACTCGTTTCCGTGGGCCGTCATCCGGTGAGCGGCACCGCGCGCTACAGCCGCAACGATGCCGCCGCGCTGACAATGGCGCTCGCGCTCGCCGGAACGCACAACGCGACGCTCGACGTGTTGCATGCGGGCGATCCGTCCAATCCTGCGTTGAAGGAGTATCTGGCGCTCGGCGCGCGCTCGGTCGAAGTGCTTGAAATCGCCGTAACGCCTGAATTGCAGGCCGACGCTGCCGCTCCTCTGGCGGCCCGCCTGCGCGGCTACGACCTCGTTGTGACCGGCACGCGCGCTGAAGGCGCGTTCGACACCGGCATGCTGCCGTATCGCGTCGCCAACGCACTGGAGGTACCGCTCATCGGCGCAGCCGTCGACATCACGCTGCGCGACGGCAGCGCGGAAGTCCGGCAATTCATGCCGAAGGGTTTGCGCCGTCGCGTGGAAGTGCAACTGCCCGCGCTGATCGCCGTGCATCCGCTGGCCAATGCCGCTCCCAGATACGCCTACGCGCGGTTGCGTGAAGGCACGATCCGCCCGGTCGCCACGCGCGCCGCCGCCAATCCGGGCGACCTTGCATGGAGCGTGCGGCCGGCATCCGCGAAACCGGTGCGCCTCGCCGCCGCCGAGAAGCGTTCCGGCCACGCCCGCATGCTGTCGGCCACGACGACCGAAAGCCGCGGCGGCAGCGTCGTAATTGAAGGGAGTTCCGTCGAAAAAGCACAAGTGATTCTCGCGTATTTGCGCGAGCATCAACTCGTGGATTACTGATTTCCGGTTCGGGCGAGCATGCGACCAGGAGGGCCTGGCGCGGCGCCAGACGTGACATGCAACGGAGCACACAATGAAAGTTTCGGCAGACGTTCGCGCAATGATCGAACGCCGTAAGAAAAATTACTCGCTGGAAGCGCCTTTCTATACGAGCGACGAAATTTTCGCGCTCGACATGGAGGCGATTTTCCGGCAACACTGGATTCAGGTTGCGGTGGAACCGGACGTGCCGGAACCAGGCGACTACATCACCGTGGATATCGGCAACGATTCGATCCTGATCGTGCGCGACGACGACATGCAGGTGAGGGCGTTTCACAACGTGTGCCGCCATCGCGGCGCGCGCCTGTGCAATACCGACAAAGGCTCGCTCGGCAATATCGTCTGTCCGTACCACAGCTGGACGTATAACCTGAACGGCGACCTGATGTTCGCCGAACACATGGGCGAACAGTTCGACCGCTGCAAGCATAGTTTGAAGGCCGTGCATGTCGAGAATCTCGCGGGCCTCATTTTCATTTGCCTCGCGGACAATCCGCCTGCCGACTTCGCCGTGGTGCGCGCGGCAATGGAGCCGTACATGCTGCCGCACGCTCTGGCCAGCTGCAAGATCGCGGCTTCGATCGACATTATCGAAGAGGGCAACTGGAAACTCACGATGGAAAACAATCGCGAGTGCTATCACTGCGTCGCGAACCATCCCGAGCTGACCATTTCGCTGTACGAATACGGCTTCGGCTACCAGCGCACGCCGGCCAACGAAGAAGGCATGGCCGCCTTCGAGGAGACGGTAGCTCGCCGCACCGCGCAATGGGAAGCCATGCAGTTGCCTTCCGCGGAGATCGAACGGCTCGCCGATCTGGTCACGGGTTTCCGCACGCAACGCCTGCCGCTCGATCGCGACGGCGAATCGCAGACGCTCGACGCGAAAGTGGCCTCGAAAAAACTGCTCGGCGGCTTCGAGCAGGCCGATCTCGGCGGCCTTTCGTTCTGGACGCAGCCCAACTCGTGGCACCACTTCATGAGCGATCACATTGTCAGCTTCTCGGTGATTCCGCTCTCCGCCGGCAAGACGCTGGTGCGCACCAAGTGGCTCGTTCACAAGGACGCGCGTGAAGGCATCGACTACGACGTGGACAATCTCACGGCCGTGTGGCGCGCAACGAACGACCAGGACCGCGCGCTCGTCGAATACTCGCAACGCGGCGCAACGAGCAGCGCGTACGAGCCGGGGCCGTATTCGCCGTTCACGGAAGGCCTCGTCGAGAAGTTCTGCGAGTGGTACATCGGCCGCATGGCGCAATACAGCAATGCGCCCCAAACCCATGATGCCGGCGATACCGCGCCGGCATCGCACGGCGAAAAAGTCGTGTCCTTCAAGCGCTGAGCGCGACGCCGCAACCAGGAGTCGGAGAACACAATGATGCGCGATCACGCGACGCTTCAGCTCAGCCCCGAGCCGGCTCCAGACCACGCCGCCAGCCGCGTCACGCAGCCGCGTTTCTGGGAGACGCTGCCGGCACGCTGGAACAGCGATACCGACGACACGCTGGTGTGCTGCCAGGTTCGCCAGGAAACGCACGACGTAAAGAGCTTTTTGTTTCGCGCACCGTCCGGACGGGCATTCGTGTTCGAGCCGGGGCAGTTCATCACGCTGGAGCTGGAGATAGACGGCGAGCCGATCAATCGCTGCTATACGATTTCTTCGCCGCCCACGCGTCCGCATACGATCTCGATTACGGTGAAGCGCGTGCCGGGCGGCAAGGTTTCTAACTGGCTGCACGACAATTTGCACGCGGGCGCCGAGGTTCGTGTGCTTGGGCCCGCGGGCGAATTCACCTGCGCGCGCCACCCGGCGCGCAAGTTTCTCTTCCTGTCGGCGGGCTCCGGCATCACACCGCTGATGTCGATGAGCCGCGCGCATCATGAACTCGGTGAAGACAGCGACATCGTATTCGTGCACAGCGCTCGCACGCCGGACGACATCATCTTCGCACGCGAGCTCGATCTGATCGCGTCGAATCAGGCGCATTTCCGCACCGCGTTTGTTTGCGAACGCCTCGGCGCACGCACGAACTGGCCTGGCGTGACCGGTTTTCTGACGTTGCCGCTGCTCAAGCTCATTGCGCCGGACTTTCTGGAGCGCGAGATTTTCATCTGCGGACCCGCGCCGTATATGCAGGCGGTGCGCAAGCTGCTGGACGAGGGCGGTTTCGATCGCCGCCACTATCACGAGGAAAGTTTTTCGTTCGGGACGGTCAGCGAAGTGGCTGCGCAATTGACCACCGCGCATGTGGCGGACGCATTGCAGAGCGCGAGCGCGCCGGTGACCGCCGGGAGCTTTACCGAGGCGCGCGAAGAAGCGGCGGGCTTCACGCCCGCGTCCGCACCAACACCCGCTGACGTCGAAGCCGAAACCCGCTTCAAGGTGAGTTTCGCGAAAAGCCATCGCGAGATCGAATGCGGCTCCGGCCAGAACGTGCTCGACGCGGCGAAGAAAGCGGGCGTACGGCTGCCCGCGTCGTGTACCCAGGGCATGTGCGGCACCTGCAAGGTCAAGCTGGTGTCGGGCGAAGTCGCGATGAAACACGCGGGCGGCATTCGCCAGCGCGAGATCGATCAGGGGATGGTGCTGCTATGCTGCAGCAAGCCGTTGACCGATCTGGTCGTGGATAAGTAAGACGAGACGCACGGACCCCAGTGGCCGAAGTCGCCTGCGGACAACTGGGTGTCGGAAAACAACGCTACCCGGCAATTCTGGCTGGCGATTCTAAATGCTCATTAGGTTGTTTTGACGGCAAACGGGAGAACGGCGATGAGACTGATCAGAAAGATATTCGTGTTGAGCGCTTTGAGCGCGGCGCTGGCGGCAAGCAGCGTGAGCGTGTCGGCTGATACCAGGCCGACCATCAAGATCGGTTACGTGGAAGGTTGGGACGATAGCGTCGCGACCTCGAACGTGGCGGCGCGCGTGATCGAAAAACGCCTCGGCTACCAGGTGCAACTCGTGCCGGTCGCGGCCGGCGTGATGTGGCAGGGCGTGGCGCGCGGCGACCTCGACGCGACGCTGTCCGCGTGGCTGCCGGTTACGCACGGCGCGTACTGGAACAACTTCAAGGACAAGGTGGTCGACCTCGGTCCGAACTTCAACGACGCCAAGATCGGCCTGATCGTGCCGGATAACGCCGACGTGAAGAGCGTGGGCGATCTGGAGGCGAAGAAAACCGAGTTCGGCGGCCGTATTGTCGGTATCGACGCCGGTGCTGGCGTGATGCAGAAAACCAGCGAGGCGATCAAGGCCTATGGACTCGACTACACGCTGATGCCGAGTTCGGGCAGCGCGATGACCGCTGAACTGGCGCGTTCGGAAGCGGCGAGCAAGCCGATTATCGTCACGGGCTGGAAACCGCACTGGATGTTCGCGAAGTACAAGCTCAAATTCCTCGACGATCCGAAGAAAGTGTTCGGTGAAGCGGAGCATGTGGATAGCGTCGTGAACCCCGAACTGGAGAAGAAGGCGCCGCCGGTCGTCGCGTTTCTCAAGAAATTCCAGTGGAAGCCGGGCGAAATCGACAGCGTGATGCTGGCGACACAAAACGGTGAGAAGCCGACCGCCGCCGCCGATGCGTGGATCAGCGCGCATGGTGATCGCGTGGATAGCTGGGTGAAATGATTCTGTGGTTGCTGTGAACGCGTTGCCGCTTCGATAAAGCGGCAACGCCCAGAGAAAACGCCGCTTTTTAGCGGCGTTTTCGTTTATTGCAGCACAACGGTCCGATCGCCATTGATGAACACCCGCCGCTCGATAAACGCTTTGACCGCGCGCGCTAGGGTGATGCATTCCACGTCGCGCCCGGTGGCAAGCAGGCGCTCCGGGCTATACGAATGATCGACACGCTCCACCACCTGTTCGATGATCGGACCTTCGTCGAGATCGTCGGTCACGAAGTGCGCGGTCGCGCCGATCAGCTTGACGCCGCGCGCGTGCGCCTGGTGGTACGGTTTCGCACCCTTGAAGCCCGGCAGAAACGAATGGTGGATATTGATTGCGCGTGCCGCGAGTGCACGGCTCGTTTCGCCCGACAGAATCTGCATATAGCGCGCGAGAATCATCAACTCCGCACCGGAGGTCTCGAACAGATCGAGCAGGCGCGCTTCCTGTTGCGGCTTTGTATCGGCCGTGATCGGCAGATGGTGGAAGGGCAGGCCGTGCTGCTGCGCCAGCGGTTCGAGATCGCGATGATTAGAGCCGATGCCGACGATATCCATTTTCAGCTCGCCCATGCGCCAGCGGAACAGCAGATCGGCCAGACAGTGCTCGAGTTTCGACACCATGATCAGAACCTTTGGCCGCGTGTCGACGTCGTGCATGGCCCACGTCATGCGAAAACGTTCGGCGATCGGCTCGAATTCGCGCTTGAGCGCCGCGGCGTGCAGCGTTTCGTGACTGTTGACGCCGTGGAACACGCAACGCACGAAGAAGCGCTCGCTGAGGTCATCGTCGAAAACGGTCAGTTCGTCGATATAGCAATGATGCCGGTCGAGAAAGCCGACGACGGCGGCAACCTGGCCCGCCGCGCTCGGACACGCGACGGTGAGAACCAGTTGATCGGGACGGGAATCGGCGGACATGCACTCTCCACTTGGACGATAGGGCAATGCCGCGGGGCGCGGCATGCATGATCGCAGTAGAGCAAATCAGGCGAGCGCGCGGATAGAAGCTAAACGCCGTCGCGCTGGAACGGGAACGTCAGATGCGTTGAGCGGCGTTCATTCGGCGTCGAGTCCGCATTCATCCAGCAACCATTGACGAAAGGCGTTGACCGCGGGGGTTGCCGTCCGCTGTGTGACGAGCATATAGCCGCGTTCCGTGACGACCGGCGGATCGAACAGTTCCACGAGTTGCCCCGTGGCGAGCAGTTCGTCGACGAGCGGCGCCCAGCCGAGCGCGACGCCCTGGCCCATGATCGCCGCATGGGCGACGAGCGTGAAGCTGTTGAACGTGATGCCGCGATGCGCGGCGGGCGCCTCCAGTGCGTGCGCGGCGAACCAGTCGGCCCACGAGAGCCAGCGCGCCGGCTGGGTTGGTTCGAGATGCAGTAGCGGCAACTGCAACAGGTCGGACGGCGTGCGCAATGACGGACGAGCTGCGACAAAGGCCGGGCTGCACACCGGCGTGACGCGCTCGGGAAACAGCTTGAGCGCGCCGCGCGCGCTCCAGTCCGCGTGTTCGTCGCCGAATGCAATCGCAATGTCCGCCTGATCGTGCGAGGGATCGAATACGTTTTGCGACGTGATGATCTTCACGTCCACGTCCGGCATCAGCGCCTTGAACTGCGACAGGCGCGGCATCAGCCAATAGGTGGCAAAGCCGAAATCCGTGGAGAGCGTGAGGGTTTGCGGCGTGCGCCGCGCGCGGATTTCGGTGGTGGCGAGGCGAATCGTGTCGAGCGCGTGGCGGACCGCTTCGAACAGACGCAGGCCGTCTTCCGTGAGCGTGACGCCGCGATGGCCGCGCTCGAAAAGCGGCGTGCCCAGCGCTTCTTCAAGCTGCACGACGCGCTGGCTGACAGCAGGCTGTGTCGAGCCCAGTTCGCGCGCGGCTGCGGTGAAGCTGGCCAGCCGCGCTGCGGATTCGAACATGGTCAGCGCCTGCATCGGCGGCAAGCGATCCTGCCTCGACATAACACCCCCTTATAGGCACATAACGAATTGCCGTCTTCACAGTGGCGAATTGAACGGCAATAGTGGTCCGCATGACGGGCCCGGCATGCTGGCCGCCCGTTCGCCGTTGCAACTGATAACTGATCACACCATCTGCACCGACACTTGCGATTCTATTCGAGGCACGCACTCATGCTTGAGACCAAAAAGAATATTCTTATCCTGATGGCAGACCAGATGACGCCGTTCGCACTAGCCGCGTACGGACACCGTCTGACGAAAACCCCCAATCTGGATCGCCTCGCGAAACAAGGCGTGGTATTCGAATCGGCCTACTGCGCCAGTCCGCTGTGTGCGCCTTCGCGGTTTTCTTTTCTGTCGGGCAAGTTGCCTTCGGCAATCGGCGCCTATGACAATGCAGCGGAGTTTCCGTCGCAAACGCTGACCTTCGCACATTATCTTCGCGCAGAAGGATATCGCACCATTCTGTCCGGCAAGATGCATTTCTGCGGCGCCGATCAGTTGCATGGTTTCGAGGAGCGGCTCACCACGGACATCTATCCGGCCGACTTCGGCTGGACGCCCGACTGGGAGCATTTTGAAACACGCCCCACGTGGTATCACAACATGAGTTCCGTGATCGACGCCGGCCCGTGCGTGCGTACCAACCAGCTCGACTTCGACGACGAAGTCACGTTCACGACTCGCCAGAAACTCTTCGATATCGCACGCGAACGTCATGCGGGAAAGGATGCGCGGCCGTTCTGCCTGGTCGCCTCGCTGACGCATCCGCACGATCCCTACGCGATTCCGCAAAAGTATTGGGACATGTATCGCGACGAAGAGATCGACATGCCCGCGTTTCGCGATTCGTTCGAAGACGCCGACCCGCACTCGAAGCGCCTGCGCCATGTCTGCGAAACCGACCGCACGCCGCCCACCGATCAGCAGATCCGCAATGCGCGCCGCGCGTATTACGGCGCGATCTCCTACGTCGACGATCAGTTCGGCGCGATCCTCGAAGCGCTCGAACAATCCGGCCTCGCGAAAGACACTGTGATCGTGGTGACTTCCGATCACGGCGAGATGCTCGGCGAGCGCGGGCTCTGGTACAAGATGACCTTCTTCGAAGGCGGTTGCCGCGTTCCGCTGATCGTGCACGCACCGCAGCAATTCGACGCGCATCGCGTAGAGGCGAGCGTCTCGCATCTCGATCTGCTGCCCACGCTGGTCGAGTTGGCACGCGGCGAACAACCGGCCGTGTGGCCCGATTCGCTCGACGGACAAAGCCTTGTTCCGCATCTTATGAGCGGGCAAGGCGGGCAAGGCGGCCATGACGAAGCGATCGGCGAATATCTGGCCGAAGGGGCCATTGCGCCGATCGTGATGTTGCGGCGCGGCCGCTTCAAGTTCATTCACACACCGGCCGATCCGGATCAACTCTACGATGTCGCCGCAGACCCGCTGGAACGCGAGAACCTTGCCGCGCGCAGCGAATACGCGTCACAGGTCACGGCTTTCCGTGAGGAGATCGCGCAACGCTGGGATCTCGCCGCGCTGCACCACGAAGTGCTGCAAAGCCAGCGGCGCCGTCATTTTCATTTTGCCTCCACGACGCAGGGCGTGGTCGCGTCATGGGACTGGCAGCCGCACGTGGATGCGAGCCAGCGTTACATGCGCAATCACATCGATCTGGATTCGCTCGAAGCGATGGCGCGCTTTCCCGCCGTCGTGCGTTGATCCTCGCACTGCTAATCATGCAACCCACCTCACGAACAGGAAGCCGACACAATGAAAAAGATCTTCAAACAGGCGATAACCGGCGCCGCGCTGCTTTGCGCGTCGGCCACTTTCACCTACGCCGCCGAACCGCAGTCATGCTCGCAGGTCAACATGGCGGGGCCCGGATGGACCGACATCGACGCCACCAATGCGATGACCGGCGTACTGTTGAAAGCGCTCGGCTATAAGCAGAACGTGGCGAACCTGTCCGTGCCGATCACCTACCAGGGTTTGAAGAAAGGCCAGATCGACGTGTTTCTCGGCAACTGGATGCCGGCGCAGGCACCGCTCGTCAAACCGTTCGAAGAGGAAAAGTCGATCGAGGTGGTGCATCCGAATCTGACCAACGCCAAGTTCACGCTCGCCGTGCCCGACTATGTGGCCGCCGCCGGCATTCATTCTTTCGCGGATCTGGCAAAGAATGCGGACAGATTCGACAGCAAGATCTATGGCATCGAGCCTGGCGCGCCGGCTAATCAGAACATCAGGAAGATGGTCGACGACAAGGCGTTCGGCCTCGGCAACTGGAAGCTCGTCGAGTCGAGCGAGACCGGCATGCTCACGCAGGTGGAGCGCGCGGTGCGCGAGAAGAAGTGGATTGTCTTTCTCGCGTGGGAGCCGCATTTGATGAACACGAAGTTCAAGCTCACCTATCTGGACGGCGGCGACAAGTACTTCGGGCCCAACTACGGCGGTGCCACGGTCAATACGGTGGCGCGTAGCGGCTATGCCGGGCAGTGCCCGAATCTCGGGCGGCTCTTCAGTCAACTCACCTTCAATGTCGATCTGGAAAACGGCGTGATTACCGAAGTACTCGAAAAGAAGACTGCCGTGGATGCAGCCGCGACGCAAGCACTCAAAAGTCACCCCGAGTTGTTGAAGTCCTGGCTCGACGGCGTGACCACGGCCAGCGGCGCCAATGGCCTGCAAGCCGTGCAAACCGCACTCGGCGTGAAATAACAGCGTATTCCTAACAATGAGGTCGCCGGGCGACAGATTTATGTCGCATCCGGTCGAATCCCCGTCAATCTGGACTCGTATTCTTGATCCGGCGATGTAGGGCGACTGGTCATTGCATGCATCGCGAATAGTCTCAATCCGTTTTAGTCGGTCTCAACCGGTTTCGAACTGCCCGTCATGCGAGAAGCGCCGCGCGTTGTTTTACAGCGCGCAGCAGGGATCGCTTTATCCAACGAAATAAGCAGGTAAAGAGCAGGGGAGAATTAGATGAAGAAGAGCAATGCCGTCAGCCTTTCCGGACTCGCTATCGCGGCAAGCACCGTATTCGCGCCGACAGCGGCCCATGCACAAAGCAGCGTCACACTGTATGGCATTCTGGATGCCGGTATCACCTACGTGAACAATGCCGGTGGTGCCCACCAGTTCAAATTCGACGATGGTATTTCGTACGGCAACCGGATCGGCTTCAAGGGCGTGGAAGATCTCGGCGGCGGCTTGCAGGCCGTGTTCGTACTCGAATCGGGTTTTCACGTAGGCAACGGGCAGTATGCATTCGGTGGCGCCGAGTTCGGCCGCCAGGCGTATGTCGGCTTGAAGAACAACTGGGGTACGCTCTCGCTAGGTAACCAGCTCGACATGACCGAAGAGTTTGTCTACCTCTATAACATCTCGGCATGGGCGAGCGGCTACGCGATCCATCAAGGGGACTTCGACCGCATGAACGGCGACCGGCTGCCGAATTCAGTCAAGTTTCTCTCCAACGACTATGCCGGTTTTTCGTTCGGCGGCATGTATTCGTTCGGCAATACGGCTGGCGACTTCCACAACAAGAGCGCCTGGAGCGTGGGCGCGCGTTACGAGCACAGCGCGTTCAACATGGGCGCGGCCTATACGCAGTTGAACAATCCGTACGGCATCTACGCATTCGACCCGTACGCGATGATCGGCACGCGCACGTTCCTCGGCAAGCCGACCGTTTCCGTCGATCCGGCAACCGGCGCGGTGACCGACCTGTATAGCTCGTCGTCGTTCCCGGTCGACAGGCAGGGGGCGTTTGCAGTGGGCGCGGCCTACACGATCGGCAAGGTCATGCTGAGCGGTGACTTCACCTACACGACGATCAAGGGCCTCGGCGAGACCTCGCATATGCAGGTCTATGAAGCGGGTGCCTCTTATACCTTCACTCCCGCATTGATGCTGTACGGCGGTTATCAGCACACGCGATTCGAAGGGAACCACTGGAACCAGGGTTCGCTCGGGCTGCATTACCTGCTGTCCAAGCGCACGGACGTCTATATTTCCGGCGACTATCTGCGAGCTTCAGATGGCGTGAACGCGGTGATCGGCTACAGCTTCACACCGTCCACCTCGAATACGCAGACCGATGTGCGGATCGGCATGCGGCATTCGTTCTGACGGGCATTAGCCGGGGCAGTTGCTACCGGTCCGCGTGCCGGTGCCGGGTGTGGACGCGCCACTGGATCTCTGAGGGAGGAACGATAGTGCGGCCAACGTCACGCGCGCGGCGTTAGTGCGGTCAGTGAGCCGACTCGCGGAGCTCGGCGCCCGAAGCGCTCGACAGGCCGCGCAACGCCCGATCGCCATCGCTACGGGCCGCCGCCTCGACCGCGAAGGTTTCCTTGCTGAATGCAACCAGCTTGAATCCGGATCCCGCCGCGCGCGGCGTGGTGATACCCCAATGCCAGCCGCCATCCTGCTCGAATACATGCAGAACAGCCGTGTTTGGCGCGTGTAAAGCCTCATAAGTCGTCATGGCACATTCCTCCGTCACAGCACGACCGTGAGTGCAAATTGCAGACTCCTGATTGGAGTTTAGCCGCATTTTGCTGCACCGCAATATCTAGTTTGTTGCAGAAACGTTGAATTAGTCTGCGGAGCCATAGCCGGCGGGGATGTGCGCGCGCGCCAAACCCGTAAGAAAAAGCACCACGGCACGGGCCGGCTCGCTTTTACAGCGAATGCCGGCCCGTGTTGCTGCGTCAACCGCCTGGTGTCTGGCGGGAGAGGAGGGTTGTCAGAAATCGAGCCCCGGGCCTCCCGCGCCAGGGCCGCCCGGCTGGCCCGCGGCCGGTGTATCTTTCGGTGCCTCATGGACGGTGGCGTCGGTGGTCAGCAGCAACCCCGCTACCGAAGACGCGTTCTGCAGCGCGGTGCGCGTGACCTTGGTCGGATCGAGCACGCCCGATTGGACCAGATCGCCGTACTCGCCGGTCTGCGCGTTGTAGCCGAAATTACCCGTGCCTTGCGCCACCTTCGCGACCACTACGCTCGCTTCCTCGCCGGCGTTCGTGACAATCTGGCGCAGCGGTTCTTCGAGCGCGCGCAGCACGATCTTGATGCCGGCGTCCTGATCGGCATTCGCGCCCTTGAGCCCGCTGATCGCCTGCTTCACGCGAATCAGCGCGACGCCGCCGCCAGGCACGATGCCTTCTTCGACTGCGGCGCGCGTTGCGTGCAGCGCATCGTCGACACGGTCTTTCTTTTCCTTCACTTCGATTTCGGTTGCGCCGCCCACCTTGATGACCGCCACGCCGCCTGCGAGCTTCGCGACGCGTTCCTGCAGCTTTTCGCGGTCGTAGTCGGAGGTCGCTTCCTCGATCTGCGTGCGGATCTGCTTCACGCGCGCTTCGATGTTTTTACTGTCGCCCGCGCCGTCGATCACGGTGGTGTTTTCCTTGCCGACTTCGATGCGCTTGGCCTGCCCCAGTTCGGCGAGCGTCGCTTTTTCGAGCGACAGGCCGGTTTCTTCGGCGATCACCTGGCCGCCGGTCAGGATCGCGATGTCTTCGAGCAGCGCCTTGCGACGATCGCCGAAACCGGGCGCCTTCACCGCAACGGTCTTCAGAATGCCGCGAATGTTGTTCACCACCAGCGTGGCGAGCGCTTCGCCTTCCACGTCTTCCGCAATGATCAGAAGCGGACGGCCAGCTTTCGCGACCTGTTCCAGGATCGGCAGCAGATCACGAATGTTCGACACCTTCCTGTCGTGCAGGAGCACGAACGGGTTATCGAGTACGGCGACCTGTTTATCCTGATCGTTGATGAAATACGGCGACAGGTAGCCGCGGTCGAACTGCAGACCTTCCACCACGTCGAGTTCGTCGTCGAGCGACTTGCCGTCTTCCACCGTGATGACGCCTTCCTTGCCGACGCGGTCGATCGCTTCCGCGATACGCTGGCCGATCGACTCCTCGCCGTTGGCCGAGATCGTCGCGACCTGGGCGATTTCCTTGCTGGTGGTGGTCGGCTTGCTGATCTTCTTCAGTTCTTCGATCGCGGCGATCACCGCCTTGTCGATGCCGCGTTTCAGATCCAGCGGATTGAGGCCGGCCGCCACATATTTCTGACCTTCACGCACAATCGCCTGAGCGAGCACGGTCGCCGTCGTGGTGCCGTCGCCCGCGGCGTCGCTGGTGCGCGAAGCGACTTCCTTGACGAGTTGCGCGCCGATGTTCTGCACGCGGTCCGACAGCTCGATTTCCTTGGCCACCGAAACACCGTCCTTGGTGACGACGGGCGAGCCGAAGCTGCGTTCCAGCACCACGTTGCGGCCTTTCGGACCCAGCGTGACCTTCACCGCATTGGCCAGAATGTTGACGCCTTCAACCAGCCGCGAGCGGGCGACATCGCTGAAAATAATTTCTTTTGCTGCCATGATTTGACGCTCCGTTCGTTATTGAGTGACGACCGCGACCACATCTTCTTCGCGCAGCACGAGCAGTTCGTTGCCGTCGACTTTGACCGACTGCCCGGCGTATTTGCCGAACAGCACGCGTTCACCGACTTTCAGATCGGGCTCGATGCGTTTGCCGTCGCTATCGCGCCTGCCCGGACCGATGGCGATCACTTCGCCCTGGTCGGGCTTTTCCGCGGCGCTTTCGGGAATGACGATGCCTGAAGCGGTTTTGGTCTCCTGGTCGAGGCGCTTGACGATCAGGCGGTCATGCAAGGGACGTAGGCTCATGATTCGATTTCCACGGTTGATTTCTGGCACTCGTCGTTGGTGAGTGCTGACCGGGATCGAGTATAGAAATGAGTCGCGGGTTGCTCCAATAACGGATTCATCGATCCTTATCCGCAATTCGCATTTCACGATCGCGAATATTCATAGCTCGATTCGCTGGTTTTGCGCGGGCAGCCACCTCCTTATACTGGTCCGTTGCATCGGCATGTCCTGGCGGGGCGGCGGATCACTCTCCCAATTCAAACAGTCGGATCGCACGCGATCCGTGGGCTTTTACAAGGAATCAAGGCATGCAGGTCTCACAGAACACCACGGCGCGCGCCAGGCTTGAAGCGGCACTCGCAGGGTTGCCGGCACTGGCTCAGGCGATCGGCGAAGACGCCGCGCAACGTGAATTGCGGCGCGAGTTGCCATTCGACCGCTTCGCGTTGTTTCGTGAATCCGGTCTCGGCGTACTCCGCTTTCCAGCCGAGTGGGGCGGTCTGGGCGGATCGCTGGAAGACCTCTTTCATGTGATCGCCACGCTGGCCGCGCATGAGTCGAATGTCGCGCATGCACTGCGAATTCATTTCGACCAGACCGAGCAATTGCTGCTGTCGCCGCGTTCCGCCTTTAACGACACGCAGATCGAGCGCATACGGGAAGGGGCGATCTTCGGCGGTGCGTCTACCGAGTTGGGCACGGCGCGGCCCGGCGAAATCGTCACGAAGCTGGTGCGCGACGGCGAGCATTTTCGCGTGACGGGCAGAAAGTATTACTCGACCGGCACCGCGTTTGCCGACTACGCGCGGATCAACGTGCAGGACGAAAACGACGAGAAGGTGTCGATTGTGATTCCCGTGTCGCGCGAAGGGCTACAGGTACTCGACGACTGGGACGGCATGGGGCAACGCATGACGGCAAGCGGCAGCCTCGTGCTCGACAACGTGCAGGTCTTGTCTCACGAGATCGCGACGCGCGGCTATACGACGCTCGCCGGCCGGCACGGTAGCGCATTGCGGCAGTTGCATCTGGTGTCGGTCGCGGCAGGCATTGTGCGGAATATTGTTGCCGACGCCCGGCGCTACGTGACGCAATATGGCCGGCCTGTGCTGCATAGCCCGGCACCGTCGGCACGCGAGGACGGTTTCGTGCAGCAGGTGGTGGGCGATCTCGCGGCGCACAGCCTTTCCATCGATGCACTGATCGCGGCAAACGCGCGCACGCTCGACCGCTCGGCGAATGCGATCCGCAGCGGCGCGGCGAATGCGGAAGAGCTGGTGCTGGAAGGGGCGCTAGCCACCGCCAAGACGCAACTCGTGGTCAGCAAGCTGGCGCTGTATGCGGGCGAGCGTCTGTTCGAGATTGGCGGTGCATCGGCCACTGGCCGCGCGCACAATTTCGACCGCCATTGGCGCAATCTGCGCACGATCTTCAGTCATAACCCTTTGCTGCACAAGGCGCGCGTGATCGGCGATTACGAGCTGAACGGCGTGACCACGCATCTGACCGAAGGGCGTGTGTTCTAACGCACGGCCATCCATTCACACCTTTTTCGAGCATTGCGCATCGTGAGCCGACGTCGGCTATGACTGCTGGAACCGGGCTTCACCGATCCGGATCATTCGGGCGAGCGCTTTATCTGCCCGGACGGAACCGCCACCTGTCGACCCCGGAGACGGAATCCTTATTCTCACCCACCCGGCGACGACAGCCGCCGGCGCGCCTTTCCTCCACACCGTGCTTTGCATATACATAACGATTGGTTCTTTTACCGCCGCTGCGGCTTTATCGTGAGCGCTGCGGCAGCAGCATTGCCGGCACCACGACATTTCATTCCGGCCGACAGAGGCCGCAGCATCGGCAAAGGATCTCGATTACATGGCACGGTTGAATCGACGCGAATTTCTTATTTCATCGGGCGCGGCGCTCGCGGCGGCCGGCATGCCGGCACTGGCGCTTGCCCAGGGCGAGGCCGGCGCACCGAAACGGGGCGGCACGCTGAACATGCTGATCAATCCGGAGCCGCCCGTACTCGTGTCGATCTTCCAGACCACCGGGCCCGCGCTCGTCGCGAGTTCCAAGGTGCTGGAAGGCTTGCTGGCTTATGACTTCGACCTGCGCCCGAAGCCGCAGTTGGCCACCGCATGGAACGTCAGCCCCGACGGACTGAAGTACACCTTCACCTTGCGGCAAAACGTGAAATGGCACGACGGCCAGCCGTTCACGTCGGCCGACGTCGCTTTCTCGATCGATCTGCTCAAATCAGTGCATCCACGGGGGCGCAGTACCTTTGCGAATGTCACGGGTGTCGCCACGCCCGACGCGCGCACCGCGGTGATCGAATTGTCGAAGCCCGCGCCGTATCTGTTGAAAGCACTCTCGGCCGGCGAATCGCCAATCGTGCCGAAGCACCTGTACGCACAGGGCGATCCGCTGTCCAATCCCCACAACAACGCGCCGATCGGCACCGGGCCGTTCCGTTTCAAATCGTGGACACGCGGTGCCAATATCGTCTATGAGCGCAACCCGGACTACTGGGACGCCGGCAAGCCGTACATCGACAGCCTGGTTTTCAAAGTGATTCCCGATGCGGCCGCCCGTTCCGCCGCATTCGAAACCGGCGCGCTCGATCTGGGCGGCGAGAACCCGGTGCCGCTCACGGATCTGCCGCGCCTCACGCAACTGCCGCAACTGGCGGTCGAAACGCGCGGCTACCGTTTTCTGGAGCCGCTCTCCGAGATCGACTTCAATCTCGATCATCCGATCCTCAAGGATCTGCGCGTACGCCAGGCCATTGCGCATGCGGTCAACCCGCAGGTCGTGCAGCGCACCGTGGCCTATGGCTATGCCGATCTGTCGCCCACGCCGATTACGCCGGGCTCGCCCTATCACGACGCAAAACTCGCACCGTATGCGTTCGATACCGCCGAAGCGGAGAAACTGCTCGACGCCGCGGGCTATCCGCGCAAGGACGGCGGCGTGCGCTTCCGTCTGACGCACGACTTTCTGCCCTACGGCGACATGTACCGGCGCCAGGCCGACTATGTCAAATCGGCGCTGGGTCGCGTCGGCATCGACGTCACGGTGCGTTCGCAGGACCTGCCTGCATTCCTGAAGCGTGTGTATGCCGATCGCCAGTTCGATTTCACGAGCATCGGCGTCAATACGCTATTCGATCCGAGCGTGGGCGTTCAGCGTCTCTACTGGTCGAAGAATATCCGTCCCGGTGTGCCGTTTTCGAATGCGCCGCATTACAGCAATCCGGAAGTGGACCGGCTGCTCGAAAGCGCCGCGGTCGAAACCGACGAGAGCAAGCGCGTGGTGCTGTACCAGCAGTTCCAGCAGATCGTCTACCGCGATCTGCCGATTCTCAACCTGGTCGCGCCGCGCATGGTCACGCTCGCGAACCGGCGCGTTCACAACCACACGGTGTCCGCGCAAGGCCTCGAAGGCAATCTCGCGGATGTTTATCTGAGCGCATGACGGGGGCGGCACGATGAGTCGAGGTTTGCGTTTCGGTGCGATTCTCCGGCGTACCGCATGGCAGGCGCTGCCGACGGTGATCGGCATCGTGATCCTGAACTTCTTCCTGCTGAAGCTGATGCCGGGCGACGCCGCCGATGTGCTTGCCGGCGAGTCCGGTTCGGCGACCGTGGAAACCATGCAGGTGCTGCGCGCAAAGTTCGGACTCGATCAGCCGGTGCTGCATCAATTGTGGTCGTACCTCGCGCATCTGTCGCACTTCAGCCTCGGTTATTCGCCGCGCTACGACATGCCGGTGATGCAGCTGATCCTCTCGCGCTTGCCCAATACGCTGTTGCTGATGGGCGTGGCGTTATCGTTCGCGATCGTGACGGGCGTGGTGCTCGGCGCGGTAATGGCGCATTGGGCCGGCAAGTGGCCGGACCGTGTGCTCTCGGTACTGGCCTTGCTGTTCTATTCGACGCCGGGTTTCTGGATCGGGCTGCTCGCAATCGTGCTGTTCTCGGTGCACCTTGGCTGGCTGCCGAGCGGCGGCAATCTGACGCTCGGCGTGCAACTGCACGGCTTCGCCTATTTCGCCGATGCGGCCCGGCACGTGCTGCTGCCGGCCGCCACGCTGGCGACGTTTTTCGTCGCGATCTACGCGCGGCTGACGCGAGCCGCGATGCTGGAAGTGCAGCGTCAGGACTTCGTGCGCACCGCGCAGGCCAAGGGCCTGCACCCGTGGCGCGTCACGCTGCGCCATGTCTTGCGCAATGCGCTGCTGCCGCTCACGACCATCGTCGGGATTCATTTCGGCACCTTGCTGGGCGGCGCCGCGGTGACCGAAACAGTGTTCAGCTGGCCCGGCCTCGGGCGGCTCGCGCTCGACGCCGTGATGGCGCGCGATTTCAGCGTGCTGCTCGGCGTGCTGCTGTTGTCGTCGCTGCTCGTGATCCTCGCCAACGTGCTGGTCGATCTGCTGCAGGCATGGCTCGACCCCCGCGTCGCGTGACGGATCACGCTGACGCCACCCGTTTTTCCCAGAGGGATGACATGGCTTCCGATTCTTCCAATCTGATTTCCACGCCGCCCGAACCTGCGGTATCGCCGTGGCGCCGCCAGTTGGCCGGTGCGCTGTTCGGCCTGCGCCGCGGCAATACGCCCGTTGTGGCTGACCGTGATGCAGCGGGGCGCGGAGTCTGGCGCGCACTGCTGCGCAATCCGTCGGCGCTCACCGGCCTCGTGCTGCTCGCGGCATTCATTGCGCTGGCGCTGAGCGCGGGGCATCTGTTTCCCGGCGATCCGCTCGATATGGTGGCGGCGCCATTCGAATGGCCGGGCACGGACCCGCTATACCGGCTCGGCACCGATTCGCTCGGACGCGACGTGGCCGCCGGCATCGCGCACGGCACACGCGTGTCGCTGCTGATCGGCGCGGTATCGGCCGGCGTCGGGCTCGTGATCGGCACGCTGGTCGGCGCCACGGGCGGCTTCTTCGGCGGTGTGATCGATGACGTGCTGGTACGTATCACCGAACTGTTCCAGACCGTGCCGTCGTTCCTGCTGGTGATTGTGATTGTCGCGATCGGCCGGCCGAGCGTGACGATCATCGCATTCGCGATCGGGATCGCGTCATGGCCGACCGTCGCGCGGATCGTGCGTGCGGAATTCCGCTCGCTGCGCCAGTCGGACTTCGTGCTCGCCGCGCGCAGCCAGGGATTCAGCAACGCCCGCATCATTTTCGGCGAGATTCTGCCGAACGCGTTGCCGCCGGTGATCGTGACCGCCTCGGTGATGGTGGCGAGCGCGATCCTGATCGAGTCGTCGCTATCGTTTCTCGGCATGGGCGACCCCAATGTGGTCAGCTGGGGCGGCATGATCGGCGCGGGCCGCGATTCGCTGCGCACCGCATGGTATCTGACCGCCGTTCCCGGCGCGGCGATCGTGCTCGCGGTGCTTGCGCTGAACCTGCTCGGCGACGGCCTGAACGACGCACTCAATCCGCGCCTGCGCGAACGCGTTTGACCCTACCCTGGCTGATAACCGGGCCGACGGCGCGACCGACAACCTATTCGAGGATGCACAGTGGCAAACCTGCTTGAAGTGCGCGACCTGCGCGTCAGTTTCGGCGCGCACCACGCCGTGCGCGGCCTGAGTTTCGATATCGCGCAAGGCGAGACGCTGGCGCTGGTCGGCGAATCGGGTTGCGGCAAATCCGCGACGGCGCTTTCGCTGATGCGGCTCGTGCCGACGCCGGGACGCGTAACCGGCAGCCTGCGTTTCGACGGCCGCGATCTGCTCGATCTTTCGCCGCGCGAAATCCGCGACATTCGCGGTCGCCAGATCTCGATGATCTTCCAGGAGCCGATGACGTCGCTCAATCCGGTGCTTTCGATCGGTACACAGATCGTCGAAACGTTGCGCCAGCACGAGAGCCTCTCCAAAGCGGCGGCATGGAAGCGCGCGGTCGAATTGCTCGAACTGGTGCAGATTCCCGACCCGCAGCGGCGCATATTCGATTTTCCGCACGAGCTTTCCGGCGGCCAGCGTCAACGGGTGATGATCGCAATGGCGGTGGCCTGCCGGCCGCGCCTGTTGATCGCGGACGAGCCGACCACGGCGCTGGATGTCACGATTCAGGCGCATATTCTCGAACTGCTCGATGGTTTGCGGCGCGAGTTGTCGATGTCCCTGCTGCTGATCACGCACGACCTCGGCATCGTCGCGAAGCATGCGGACCGCGTTGCGGTCATGCTGGCGGGGGAGAAGGTCGAGGAGGCGCCGGTTGCGCGGCTCTTCACGCAACCGCAACATCCGTACACGCGCGGCCTGCTCGGCGCCTCGCTGAATCTCGCGGACGATCTGCACTATCGCGGCTGGAAATTGCCGGAAATCCGCCACGGTATCGACGAGGACGGCAAGCCGAGCTTCGCCGTGGTGCCGCGTTCGGTGCGCACCGGAAACTATGTGGCGGATGCAGATCCCGCCGCGCGTGGTGCGTCGGCCGGCGAAGCGCCGTTGCTCGAACTGCAGGACCTGCGGATCGACTACCCGCAGCGGCATGGCAAAAGCACGCTGCATGCGGTGGACGGCGTCTCGCTGCAGATTGCTCGCGGCGAGACGGTTGGACTCGTCGGCGAATCGGGGTGTGGGAAATCGACACTCTCCAAGGCGATCCTGCGGCTCGTGCCGACCGCGAGCGGCGCCATCCGTTTGCGCGGCACCGATCTCGTGCCGCTCGGCGAGCGCGAGTTGCGGCCGTTGCGGCGCCATGTGCAGATGGTGTTTCAGGACCCTTATGCATCGCTCAATCCGCGCCGCACGGTCGCGGAGATTCTCGATACGGTGCTGGTGGTGAACGGTATCGGCAACGCGCAGCAGCGCCGCGCACGCGTCGCCGCCATGCTCGATCGCGTGGGTTTGCCGGGTTCGGCGCTCGGCCGCTTTCCGCATGAGTTCTCGGGCGGGCAACGGCAACGTATCGGGATTGCGCGGGCGTTGGTGCTCGAACCAGATCTGCTGATCTGCGATGAACCGGTATCCGCGCTCGACGTGTCGATTCAGGCGCAGATTCTCAATCTGCTGGTCGACCTGAAACGCGATCTCGGGCTCGCGTATCTGTTCATCTCGCACGATCTCTCGGTGGTGCGTTATATCGCCGATCGCGTGCACGTGATGCAGGCGGGGCGTATTGTCGAAAGCGGCCACCATCGGGATATCTGGCGTGCGCCGCAACATCCGTACACACGCACGCTGCTCGAAGCGATTCCGGGCCGCACTTTCGACGCGCAGGCGGCATAGTCCGCGCGGCTGACAAGGGCGGCGCTAACCGCCCTTGTTATTCAAACCTTCTCACTCGTTGCTGAAATACGCCGGCAAGCGAAAGCCGTCGTAAAAGCGATTGCTGCGAATCGCGCGCTGGAAGTCCGCTGACTGATACGCCTGCACGATGTCCTGAGTCGCGCGTGCGTTGCGGTTGGAAGCCTTCACGACAACCTGGTTGATATACGGCGGCGTCATCTCTTCGAGCGCGAGCGCATCGGTCAGCTTGTGACCGCTGAAGATCGCGAAATTGCCCTGAATCGCGGCGTAATCGACATCTTCGAGGGCGCGCGGCGCCTGCGCCGATTCGAGCGGCACGATCTTGATGCCGGCCGGATTGGCGATCACGTCCCGCTCGGTGACGTCCACGGGATTGGGGTTCGGTTTGATCCTGATCCAGCCGATACGCTGCAATATCTTCAGCGCGCGTTCGAGATTGACCGGATCGTTCGGCACCGCGACGCGGGTGCCGGGTTTGACCTCCGCGAGCGAATGGTGCTTGCTCGAATAGAGTCCCATTGGCGGCGTGGGCACCTGCACCACGCCAACCAGATCGGTCCCGTTACGGTCGTTGTAGGACTTCAGATAGACCTCGTGCTGCATCACGTCGGCGATTATCTCGCCTCGGTACACGGCCTGGTTCGCTTCGAGGCCGGTGCTGAACTCGATGTACCTGACCGCGTAACCTTTCTTGCGCAGTTGCGGTTCGACACCCGCCTTGAATTCGTCGGCGTAGGGGCCGGGCACGAAACCGACGCGCAATTCCTGTGAAGGGGCGCCGCTATCGGTGGCGTAAGCGGTTGGGGCGGTGAAGCCTGCAAGCGTGGCGGCCAGCAGTAGAGTGCCGGTGATACGTCGACGCGTCGAAAACTTGATGCCGACGCTGCCGGATTGTCTGTATTCCATGTAGGCGGATTTCCTTGGGAGAGTGAATCGGAAGAAGTTCAGCGTTGCAGCCACACGTCGTCGAAACTGGCCGAGACGCCGTCCGGCGAGGTCGTATGGTTGTGCACCGCGCGCGCGAATAGACCGTCAGGTATTGCGGCGACACCAGATTGATGCTGGTGAACGAACCGGAACGAACGGCGCGGCCGCCCGCGTATCTTCAGAGGAGGGCGCCGAAGCCTGCGGTTGAGCCGCGAGAGTGGAATGGGTCACAGTGATTGTCCGTGGCGTTTGGCGTGAAGAGCGCGCATTCAATGGACCGGTCAGGCATCTCGCGATGCACGGCGGCAAACATTCGTGCACTACGCCAACGCTCGCGTCAATGCAGTAGATCATGCAAGGTTGGGAATGCAAAACAACGAATTCTGCTTTTCAATTGAAATGCGCCGATACTGCGCAGCCGTGCTGTTATAGCGGAGATATTGCACATGCCGGCGTGAATCAGGATTGCGCCTTCCAGATGCGTACTTATTTCTCTGCCAGAAAGCCAGCGCGTGATGATGCTGAAATGTGACCGAACGGACTTGCAGGTCCACGAACAGGAGCGGGCGACAGCAGGCGGGGTTTCTCCCTCTGAGCGCCTGTCACCCACCGCCTGCGAGCCCGAACGCCGTGGACCGCCGCCTCCCCCTTACTTCGCCGCCACCGCAGCCTTGCTGCCAAGCAGCGCCCACTGTCCATTCTCGACCACGAGATTCACGCTTTTCACCCCAATCACCCGCCGCATTACCGGATCGAAAGTCGCCTTCCCAAACACGACGCTCGGCACATCATGCAGTTTCGGCAACGCATCACGCACACCTCGGCGATCGAGGCCACCCGCACGCAACGCATAGGCAGCAATGATCGTAGCGTCATAAGCATCGCGGTTATGTGTTGCAGACCGGCCGCGTGGTGCTGTCCGGTACCGCAAGCGAACTGTTAGGCGATCAGCGGATTCGCGATGCTTATCTCGGCGGATCGCTTGCGGCGGAAACTGCGTCGTGAAAGGAACGCTATAGCGTCCCTTGCGGGACATGCAGGCTTGAGCCGTCGGTTAAGGGACGATGCGTTCGCGTCAGAACGCGAGTCGCCCTTCCGCCGCGATCGCGGACAGCGGATTGCGCTGGCTCTGTACTTCGCGCGCCTGCAATGCTTCCGGCAGCGAGGCCTTGTCGCCCGCACGGCCAAGCGCGATACCGGCCTCTATCTATCCGCAGGTACTGCGCGACTGAACCGATTTATTCTCGCAACGTTATTCCGCCATTCCACACGCCCGGCGTGATTAGCGTTTGATCCATTCCACGAAAACCAATCCACAAAACCTTGTTTGCGCTTCTTTTTTCAGGCCGCTAGATTCGTTCGTATGGCAATGAATCGACGGAGGCCATATGGCCACGCTTTCAGCGACATTCTTCCGGGTCGGACTCCTGCATTCTGTGCGCGCCCTGAAAAAGCGCCTGTCAAGGCGCGCGCCGATTGCGTCTGATCAATCCGCCGGCGAGACGCCTGGTCCCGCGTATGGTGCCCAATCGGCCGAGCGGCTCGAACGCATTGCGGCTTACGCACGTTCCGGCTACTTCCATACGGAATACACCGCCGGCATGTTCGTCGTGCCGATCGAGATGCCGCCTGAATGACAGCACGGCCGGTGGCGGCGAGCGGAAGCGGAAGCATTACGCGCAGGCAGTCGTGAAGGCGGGGGTTTTCGAGCGGGAGCGACCAAACCGGTGCTTCTTTAGAAATCACAATTAATTGGTTCGACTTCAGCCGCAAATCTTTCATAGTGTCTCCTGATGGCTATAGGCGGTTGATTTCGCCGTTGCCTTGAACCGGCGCGTGAGGATGCGCGCGATATCGAAGGAGACGTCATGACGCTTGAACTCGTAGAACGACCCACCCACGCGCTGCTCGAAGCCGCCCGCTCCCGCGCGGCAGAAGCCGGACTGTCCTACGCGGGCGGGGTCTCGCCGCAGGATGCATGGGAACTCGTTCAGGCAGGCGACGCGGTCCTCGTGGACGTGCGTACCGCCGAAGAACGCAAATTTGTCGGATTCGTGCCTGACAGCCTGCATGTCGCATGGGCAACCGGCACGAGCCTGACGCGCAATCCGCGCTTTGTGCGCGAACTGGAAGCGAAGACCGGCAAAGACGCCGTGGTGCTGCTGCTGTGCCGCAGCGGCAATCGCTCGGCGCTGGCCGCGGAAGCCGCTGCGAAAGCCGGCTTCACACAGGTTTTCAACGTGCTGGAAGGTTTTGAAGGAGAGCTGGACGACGCGCAACGGCGCGGCGCCAGCAATGGTTGGCGCTTTCACGGGCTGCCGTGGATTCAGGACTGAAGCGCCTGAATGTCTGCGCTGCACTTTAGGGGAGTCACCGCTGTGGCTGTGTTTGATGTCGATGAAATCGTGGCGGCGCTTCAGACGGTCCGCCAGCAATGGCGCGAAGTGCAGAAGCGCTCGCTCGAACCGGGTGGGCGCGAATTGCCGGGGCGCGAGGCGCTCGCGGAGATTGTCGATACGCTCAAGGGCGTGCTCTTTCCGATGCGGCTTGGACCACCCGATCTGCGTCAGGAAAGCGAAAACTTCTATGTCGGGCACGCGCTCGATGCCGCGCTGCATGCGTTGTTGAGTCAGGCGCGGCTGGAGCTGCATTATCGAAGCCGCCATCAGCCGCCGCCGGCCGCCACGATCGAGGCTCAGGCGGGCATTGCTGTGCGTGCGTTCGCAGCACGTCTGCCGGCGATTCGCAGCCTGCTCGACAGCGACGTACTGGCGGCGTTTCACGGCGATCCCGCAGCCGGCAGCGTGGACGAAGTGCTGCTGTGTTATCCCGGCGTGCTGGCGATGATCCATCACCGGCTGGCACACGAGCTTTATGGGTTGGGCTTGCCGCTGCTGGCCCGCATTGTCGCTGAGCTCGCGCATGCACAAACCGGTATCGACATTCATCCGGGTGCGAAGATCGGTGCGGGATTTTTCATCGATCACGGCACGGGCGTGGTGATCGGCGAAACAGCGGTCATTGGCGAGCGCGTACGTCTTTATCAGGCCGTCACGCTGGGCGCTAAACGCTTTCCACGCGATGCACAGGGCCATCTGGAAAAGGGCCACGCGCGCCATCCGATCGTCGAGGACGACGTGGTGATCTACGCGGGCGCGACCATTCTCGGGCGCGTCACGCTTGGACAGGGTTCGGTGATCGGCGGCAATGTCTGGCTGACGCAGGACGTCGCGCCGGGCTCGCATGTCACGCAGGCCGTGTCGCGCAGCGAGGGCACCGGCACTGCCGTGAGCGCCGAGCGCACGCCGCGCGGTCATACAGACACTGTCCCTGTCGCGGCGGGGGCCGCGACATGAGCGGACTCGTCAGGGAATTCGGCGCGACGGTGCGGCGCCTTCGCGAAGCACGCGGGTGGTCTCAGGAGCAATTGGCCGAGTACGCCGGACTCAACCGCTCATATGTCGGCGAAGTCGAACGCGGCTCGGCCATCGCGTCGATCGTCACGGTCGACAAGCTGGCCCGCGCATTCCAGGTGCCGATCGAGCACCTGCTTACCCCATCTTCCGACGCCTCGGGCATTGCCGTGCTCGCGCGCGCTGCGTTCGTCGATCCGCCATCAGCGAGCTAGATCAACGTTTGCCGTCTATAGCATGTTGAAGGGCCGGGGTGGCCTCCTGATAATCACTTTCGCTCATAAGCTTTCCCGTTTTTCTTCTATCAACCCCGGAGCTTCAGATGACAGCAACAGTGGGCGGCCTGACGGCGCTCGGCGATAACGCAGCACGGCAACTAGCCAATGCCACCAAAACCGTTCCGCAACTTGCCACGATCACGCCGCGCTGGCTCACGCATCTGCTGCAATGGCTGCCGGTCGAGGCAGGCATCTATCGTCTGAACCAGGTGAAGAATCCGGAAGCCGTGGTGGCTGCCTGCACCGCGCGCGAAGACGAAAGCATCCTGCCGCGCACCTTCGTGCCTTACGAAGAACAGCCGCGCGAGTACTTCCTGAATGCCGTCAGCACGGTGCTCGACGTGCACACGCGGATCTCGGATCTGTACAGCAGCCCGCACGACCAGATCAAGGAACAGTTGCGCCTCACGATCGAAACGATCAAGGAATTGCAGGAAAGCCAGCTGATCAACAACCCGGACTACGGCCTGCTCGCCAACGTGGCGGAAGAGCAGCGCGTGTTTCCGCTGACCGGCGCGCCGACGCCCGACGACCTCGACGAACTCCTGACCAAGGTCTGGAAAGAGCCGGCGTTCTTCCTGACGCATCCGCTCGCGATCGCCGCCTTCGGCCGCGAATGCACGCGCCGCGGTGTACCGCCGCCGACCGTCAGCCTGTTCGGCTCGCAGTTCATCACGTGGCGCGGCATTCCGCTGATTCCGTCGGACAAGGTGCCGGTTGCCGACGGCAAGACCAAGATTCTGCTGCTGCGCGTGGGCGACAAGCGCCAGGGCGTGGTCGGCCTTTTCCAGCCGGGCGTGGCCGGCGAGCAGGGCCCGGGGCTGTCGGTTCGCTTCATGGGCATCAACAATCATGCGATCGCGTCGTATCTGATCTCGCTCTATTGCTCGCTCGCCGTGCATTCGCCGGACGCGCTGGCGGTCCTCGATGACGTGGAGATCGGCAAGTACCATGACTACGCAGACACCTACAAGTAAGCCCGTGGAAAGCGTGCTGCCGCACGATGTGCCGACCGCTCCGCCTGGCGGCGTGCCTGCGGGATTGCCTGATCCCGCAACGCTAACTTCGCTGGCGAATGCGTTCTTCTCGGCATTGCCGGGCAATGCGCCGCAGTCAGGCGCGACGCCCGGGCTGGCCGGCACGCTGCCGTTCACGGCGCCGGCGACCAGCGAGATCAGCAATCCGGCGCCGGCGGGTTCGCCGCTCGCGGGCCCTGGCGGCACGGGTACGGGCGTGCCCGGCGCGGCGTTGCCGCAAGGGCATGTGCCCGGTGCCAACCTGCTGCCTTCGTCGCCGATGCATGTTCTCGCGCTGGGCAACCGCGCGCCTGCGCTCGCGCCGCATGCAACAGCGCAGAACGGCTTGCCCGATAGCGTCGTGACCATCGCGCCCGCACTCGATCCGCGCTTTGGCGGAGCCGCGTTGGGTGTGCCGGAGGCACACGGCGCGCAGCGTCCGTCCGCCGGTGGTGCTGCGCCGCTTGCGCCCGCTGCGCCGGTCTCATCGGCATCCACATCGCCGTTCTATTTCCTGGGCGAATCGGGCCAGCCTCACTCCGCGACAACCGCGTCACCGGATATCGTCGTGCCGGTCTGGAGCGAGGTGAGTGCGCAATCGTTCGGTCTGCCGGGTGTCGATCAGCCTCTTGCCGAACAACGTTTCCCCTATGACCGTCCTGCTGCCCCGCATGCGGCGGCGCCGTCGAAGCCCGCGGAACACACGGGCGGCTCGCACTATTTCCTGAATCTGGGCGAGCCGTCACGTTCCCCAGGCCACGCGCACGGCGTGCCGCATGCCGGCCCGTCCGCGCATCCGCCGTTCGATGTGAATGCGATTCGCCGCGACTTCCCGATTCTGCAGGAGCGTGTCAACGGCCGCCAGCTGGTGTGGTTCGACAATGCCGCGACCACGCAGAAACCGCAGGCGGTGATCGACCGGCTGGCGTATTTCTACGCGCATGAAAACTCGAACATCCATCGGGCGGCTCATGCGCTGGCCGGCCGCGCCACCGACGCGTACGAAGCCGCGCGCAGCAAAGTGCAGCGGTTCATCGGCGCGGGCTCGCCGGAGGAAATCATCTTCGTGCGCGGCACCACCGAAGCGATCAACCTGATCGCGAAGACGTGGGGCGTGAAGCATGTGGGCGAGGGCGACGAGATCATCGTCTCGCACCTCGAACATCATGCCAACATCGTGCCGTGGCAGCAGCTTGCCGCGCAAACCGGCGCGAAGCTGCGCGTGATTCCGGTCGACGACAGCGGCCAGGTGCTGCTCGACGAATACCGGAAGCTTCTGAACGACCGCACGAAGATAGTCTCCGTCACGCAGGTGTCGAACGCGCTCGGGACGGTGGTGCCGGTCAAGGAGATCGTCGAACTGGCGCATCGCGCGGGTGCAAAGGCGCTGGTCGACGGGGCGCAGTCGGTGTCGCACATGCGGGTGGATGTTCAAGCGCTCGACGCGGACTTCTTCGTGTTCTCGGGTCACAAGGTGTTCGGTCCAACCGGCATCGGCGTGGTCTACGGCAAGCGCGCGATTCTGGAGGACATGCCGCCGTGGCAGGGTGGGGGCAACATGATCGCGGACGTCACTTTCGAGCGCACGCTTTTCCAGCCGCCGCCGAGTCGTTTCGAAGCCGGTACCGGCAATATCGCCGATGCAGTAGGTCTTGGCGCGGCCATCGATTACGTCCAACGCGTCGGCATCGAGAATATCGCGCGCTACGAGCACGATCTGCTCGCGTATGCGACGAGCGTGCTGCAACCGGTGCCCGGTGTACGTCTGATCGGCACGGCACGCGACAAGGCGAGCGTCCTGTCCTTCGTGCTGGAGGGCTACGAGACCGAGGAAGTGGGTCAGGCGCTCAACGAAGAGGGCATTGCCGTGCGCTCGGGGCATCACTGTGCGCAGCCGATCTTGCGGCGCTTTGGTCTCGAAGCGACCGTGAGGCCGTCGCTCGCGTTCTATAACACCTGCGATGAAGTCGACGCGCTGGTGTCCGTAGTGCGACGATTGTCTTCACGCCGCTGAAGACAGGCGGTGGCCGGTCACCGGCCGCCGCCTTTTTACCTACGCCACGCGCTCCACGCCACTTCACGGCCAACCTCCGCCTGCATTCGCTCCCGCCGAGAAACCAAAGATTGATTTCTTGGTTTGGCTTGCGCTGTCGTTTTTGTAAGCTCCCATGCCTACAACCGATAAACCGCCGCCATACCAGAACGGGCAACGGCGATGAGGAGAACCAGATGAAAACTTTCCGCCGTGCGTGGTCCACGTTGGCTGCCGTTACTTTGGGCGCGCTGCTTGCGGCGAGCGTAACGGCTCATGCCGCCGATCCGGATAAACAGGAAATCCGCTTCGGTGCGACCGCGGGTCCTTATTCCGATCAGATCCGCTATGGCATCAAACCCGTGCTGGAAAAGCAGGGCTATAAAGTGACGATTGTCGAATTCACCGACTATGTGCAACCGAATCTTGCGCTGGCGGACGGCGTGCTCGACGCGAATGCCTTCCAGCACGAGGTCTATCTGCACAAATTCGCCGAAGACCGCAACCTCAAACTATCCGAACTGGTCAAGGTGCCGACCGCGCCGATCGGCATTTACAGCCGCAAGCACAAGAGCCTCGACGAAGTGAAGGACGGCGCAACCGTTTCCTTGCCGAACGACGCAACCAATCAGGCCCGCGCGATCATCCTGTTGCAGCAACTCGGCTGGGTGACGCTCAAGCCGGGCGTGGACCCGGTGAAATCGTCGGAGCGCGATATTGCCGGCAATCCGCACAAACTTAAACTGCTGCCGCTCGAAGCCGCACAATTGCCGCGCTCGCTGGATGATGTCGACTATGCGTTCGTCAACGGCAACTTTGCGCTGGCTGCGGGGCTTAAGCTGACCGACGCACTGCTGCTGGAAAAGATTCCGCCTTATTACCTGAACCTGGTCGCGGTGCGTACGGCGGATCTGCACAAGCCGTATGTGATCGATATTGCCAATGCGTATCGGTCGGCCGAGTTCAGGCGTGTGATCGACGAGCGCTTTCCCGGGTTCTCCAAACCGGCGGACTGGCATTGAATGCGGTGGTGCGCCTCAGTGATTCCGAGGCGCACGGGCACGGGTATCGACTCGACGCGACTCGCCTAGCGGCAGGCGAGTCGATGGCGAATCGGCCTGCTTGTCCGCGTTTCGTTTCGTGAAGACAGGCAGGATCGTCGCGCTGTCTGACGGGTGGTTGAGTCGAGCACTCATACGGCCGCTGCCGCCTCGCGCGTTTCGAGGTGGCGGCTCACCGGCCGTTGCAGCCCGAAATGCTCCCGCAGCGTGCGACCTTCGTAGTCGGTGCGGAAAATGCCGCGCTTTTGCAGAAGCGGCACCACGCCGTCCGCGAAGTCCTGCAAGCCGCCCGGCAGCACATCCGGCATGAGGTTGAAACCATCGGCCGCGCCGCCTTTGAACCAGTGTTCGATATCGTCCGCGATCTGCTCCGGCGTGCCGACGATCACCCGGTGTCCGCCACCGCCGGCGAGCGCCCGGATCAACTGCCGCGCCGTATATCCATTGGTGCGCGCTTGCGCCAGTGTGGCATGGAAAAACGTGTGATTGCCGTTGCCGCCGCCGGGCAATGAGAGATCTTCCGGCAAGCGCCCGTCGAGTTTCAGCCGGTCGACGCTCACGCCCAATATGCCGGCCAGCCGGGTGAGGCTGTAACTCCACGGAATCAGATCGACCAGTTCATCTCGACGGCGCAGGGCTTGTGCCTCCGTTGCACCGATGATGGTAGTCAGACCGGGCAGCACGCGGATCGCGTCGTCGCCACGTCCCAACGCCGCGGCGCGCGACTTGAGTTCGCGAGCATAAGAGGCCGCTTCGTCGAACGACTGGGACGCGGAGAATACCGCTTCCGCGTGGCGTGACGCGAGTTCGCGCCCGTCCGCCGAGCCGCCGGCCTGAACCAGTACCGGCTGACCCTGAGCACTGCGCGGCAGATTGAACGGGCCGTCCACGTTGAAGTATTTGCCGCGATGGTCGATGCGATGCACCTTGGCCGGATCGACGAAACGCCCGCCCGCCTTGTCGCCGATAAAAGCGTCGTCTTCCCAGCTATCCCACAGCGCCTTCACGACCTCCGTGAATTCGGCGGCGCGCTCATAGCGCTCGGCATGATTGGGCACCGCCTCGCGGCCAAAATTGCGCGCCGAGCCGAGATCGGCGGTCGTCACGATGTTCCAGCCCGCGCGGCCCGCACTGAGGTGATCGAGCGTGGCAAAGCGCCGCGCGATGTTATACGGCTCGTTATAACTCGTCGATGCCGTGCCGATCACGCCGATATGCGTGGTGGCCGACGCAATGCCCGCGAGCAGCACGGTCGGCTCCAGCGCCGTGATCGGCCGGAAGTCGATCTGATCGGCGATCGACGCATTGTCGGCGAGAAACACCGCGTCGAACTTCGCCGCCTCGGCGATCTTCGCGACGCGCACGTAGTGGGCGATATCGACGAAAGCGCGGGGATCCGCGTCCTCGGTGCGCCATGCGGATGGGACAAAGCCCGAGTGAAGGATATTGACGTTCAGATGGAGCTGGCGCGGCGGGTCGGTTCTCATGGGTCTGTCCGGATGCAGGAGTTTCGAATGCAGGAGGGGCCGGCAACGAAGGGGCAAAAGCGAAGAGGCAAAAGCATCTGGCCGGCGCTTCAATTGTCGATTGACCGGCCGTTCCAGACCACTAATGAATTCTGGCATCGATATGTCGGCAAAGACTAAGGTTGGCCGACAGTGGCCACCGTTCGGGATGCGCCGTGCCATTCATAACCATATCGGAACACGGTCTTTCCAAATTTCTGCGAACGCTGCCATGCTTTCACTCAGGCCGTGCGCGAGTTCGCCGCGCGGCGTTTAATTTCATCACCGTAGTGACCAACCTTTATCGAGTATGGATCCGCTGATCGAGAGTCTGATGCTGAAAATGAGGCACAACCGCGTCTACACGGCTGTGACTTTCGCCCGTCTGTTCGGCGTATCGGAGAAGGCCGTCGAAGCCGCGCTCGCCACGCTGATCGCAAGCGGCAAGGTGCGCACGTGTATCAACGCCCGGCGCGATGTCGGCTACTGCTTATCCGGCGCCACGCCGGTCTCCGCTGCGCCGCTGCTGGCGGATGCCACCACCGTTGCCACGCCGCCCTTGACGCGCCGCGTGGATGGCGCGCTGGCGGGCTACGACAGGCAGCTCGACGCACATCGCTCGCTCGCCATGCTGGTGCGCCGCTGACGTTTCGCAGCGCCGGGCATTATCAGCAAGGCAGCTTAGCACCTGAGAATTGCTTGGTTTGCGGCGTGAGCGAGCGTTGGTAGAGTCGGCGGTTCACGCTCAGGGCAAGCGCCGCTCAACGACGTGCGCAGCCCATCAAAACAACAGGAACCACCGCTATGAATCTCAGAGTACTCGGCGCCGTGATTGCCGGCAGTCTGCTTGTCATGTCCGCTGCCGCGCATGCGGATCGTCTCGACGACATCAAGAAAGCAGGCGTGCTGCGGGTGGCCGCATTCGACAGCAATCCGCCGTTCGGCTTTGTCGATCCGAAGAGCAACCAGATTGTCGGGCTCGACATCGATTATGCGCGCGCGGTCGCAAACCGCCTTGGCGTCAAACTCGAGGTCCAGCCGACCAATCCGGCCAACCGCATTGCTTTCCTGAAGTCGGGCAAGGTGGATCTGGTGTTCGCCAACTTCACGATTACCGACGATCGCAAGAAGGAAGTGGATTTCAGCATTCCTTATTTTGCGTCGGGCACGCAATTCATCGCGAAGAAGGGCACGCTCACCTCGCCGCAGCAATTGAACAGCTTGCGGATCGGCGCGGACAAAGGCACGACCAACGAGCAGCAGGTGCGTGCGCAATTCCCGGGCGCCACGATCATTGCATACGACGACACGCCGTTCGCATTCGCCGCGCTGCGCACGGGCAACGTGCAGGCGATCACGCAGGACGGGCCGAAGCTCGTCGCGTTGCTGGCGAAAGTGCCGGACAAGGCAAACTACGAGATCCCGCCGTTCACGATCTCCAACGACTACGAAGGCGTGGGCGTGCCGAAGGGCGAAACGCGTCTGCTCAACGTCGTCAACGATACGTTGAAAGATCTTGAAGCCAAAGGCACCGCAGGCCAGATCTACGACACGTGGTTCGGTCCGAAGAGCGCCGCGCCGCTGCCGCGTCTGTTCAAGATCGGCGACCCGCAGAAGAGCTGACGCGCGTCGCTTCACCGCCGCCTCGATATGGCCCGGTCATGGCTCGAAACGAGTGACCGGGCCTTCCTGCTGATACAGGACCGCGTTTTTTCGAATGCATCTCGTGAACTTCTGGCTGGACCCTCGATATCTCGGCTGGCTCGCGCACGGCTTTCTCATCACGCTGGTCCTTTCGGCGTGCGTGAGCGTATGCGCGACGCTGCTCGGATTCGGGCTGGCAATGGCCCAGATCGCCCAGCAGCGCAGCGTTGCTGCGGCGGCAAGACTCTATGTCCTCGTGTTCCGCAATTCTCCGCTGCTGGTGCAATTGCTGTTCTGGTACTTCGGCGCGGCGACGCTGCTGCCGCAGCCGTGGATGACATGGCTAAACACGCCGCATGTCCTCGGCGCCGCGCCCTTTGCGCTGCACTGGCCGAGCTTCGAACTGTTCGCCGGCTGGCTTGGCCTGACCTGCTACAGCACGGCTTTTATCGCGGAAGAGTTCCGCGCCGGAATCCGCGGTGTGGGCATCGCGCAATATCAGGCGGGCGCCGCATTGGGGATGACGCGTTACACCACCTTGCGGCACGTCATCCTGCCGCAAGCGGTGCGTATCGCCACGCCGCCGCTTGCCGGGCAATACATGAATATCGTGAAGAATTCGTCGCTGACGATGGCGATCGGCGTGGCCGAACTGTCCTATATGTCGCGCCAGGTCGATACGGAAAGCTTCCGGACCTTTCAGGCGTTCGGCACGGCTACCGTGCTTTATATCGGCACCATCGCGTTGATCGAAATCGCGCAGGTGATCTGGCAGAACACCGGTGTGCGCGCGTTGCAGCGGGGGCAGGCATGACCGTGCCCGAGTGGTTGCCGACATTGCGCTATCTGCTGCTCGGTGCATTCCCCAATGGACCGCTGGGCGGCGCGGCGCTGACTGTCGTGCTGTCGGTGGTGTCGGCGTTGCTGTCGGCGGCCGTGGGTCTGGCGGGCGGCGTGGCGCTCTCGCTGACACGCGGCGGCGCGCGTCTGCTGCTGATCGGAATCGTCGCGTTTTTCAGGGCGATTCCGGTGCTGATGCTGATCTTCTGGACGTTCTTCCTGATGCCGATCCTGCTGCATGTCGACGTGCCCGGTCTGGCGGCGGTGGTGTGCGCGCTGTCGCTGATCGGCGGCGCGTATCTGTCGCATGCCGTGCATGCGGGCATCGTCTCGGTCGGCGCGGGCCAGCAGCAGGCTGCGCTGTCGCTCGGGCTGACGCGCTGGCAGGCGTTGCGTTATGTGGTGCTGCCGCAAGCGGTGCGCATCATGATGCCGTCGTTCGTCAATCAATGGGTGTCGCTGGTCAAGGATACGTCGCTCGCGTATATCGTCGGCGTGCCGGAATTCACGTTTCTCGCCAATCAGGTCAACAGCCGCCTGATGATTTACCCCGCGCAGATTTTCGTATTCGTCGGCATCGTCTATCTGCTTTTGTGTTCGGCGTTGCAATGGTTCGCTTATCGCGTCCTGCTGCGCGCACCATCCACTCGCGCGAAGACGCCACGGGATGATAAACAGGTGACACCACTGCCGCTCGGCGGATTCAGCGATTGAAAAGCCGCGTGGCAATCCGGCGGACAAGATCGGCAAATCGGAACGCGTCATAAGCAAGTTCCAATTCGATAGTAGGCGTGGCGCGCGGGTACTGGTCCAATAGATGACTAGCCCTTCCGTGGCAAGTCGGGTCCATGCTGCTGCTCCCTGGCAACAGGCCGACATGCCGCGAGTGGACGGGTCTCCACTGTCTGTATGAACCATCATGTCCAGCCCCACATCCAACCCCGCCTTGTCGCGTCTGCCGACACGTCCCGATCCTGCACGCGTCACGCGGATCGCCGATGACGCACAGGCGCTCGCCGCCTCCCGCACACTTGCCGGCGTGTTCGCGTCGGGCGCAGCCGAACGCGACCGCCATCGCGTATTGCCGTGGACCGAACTCGATCTATGGTCGCAAAGCGGTCTCGGCGCGATTACCGTGCCGCGTGAATACGGCGGCGCCGGCGTGTCGTTCGCGACGCTCGCCGAAGTCTTCGTGAACCTCTGCGCGGCCGATCCGGCGCTGGGGCAGATTCCGCAGAACCATTTCGGCGTGCTGGGCGTGCTGCGCGAAGTCGGCACCCCGGCGCAGAAAGAGCGCCTGTACGGCGAAGTGCTGGCGGGCCACCGGCTTGGCAATGCCGGCCCGGAACGTCGCTCGGCCGCGGCCGCGACGATCCTGCAAGGTTCGACACGTCTGCGCACCACGCCGGACGGCTTGCGTCTGGACGGCAAGCGCTTCTACTCGACCGGCGCACTGTTCGCGCACCGCGTCCCGACGCGCGCAACCGACGACGAAGGACGCGCCGTGCAGGTCTGGGTGCCGCGCGACGCGCCGGGCCTCACCGTGGTCGACGACTGGAGCTCTTTCGGCCAGCGCACCACGGCGAGCGGCACCGTGACCTTCGAGAACGTGCCGGTCGATCCGCAGGACGTGCTGCCGATCTGGCAACTGGCCGAGCGTCCCGGTCTGTTCGGCCCGGTCTCGCAACTGCTCCAGGCTGCGATCGATCAGGGTATTGCGCAGGCCGCCGTCGCCGACGCGCTTGCCTTCGTGCGCGAACGCGCGCGGCCGTGGGTCGATTCGGGCCTCGAACACGCAACCGACGACCCGTACATCATCGCCGATGTCGGCCGTCTGGAAATCGATCTGCATGCGGCGCATGAAGTGCTGCTGGAAACCGGCCGCACGCTGGATGCCATCGCGGCGCAGCCGATCGATGCCGAAGCCAGCGCGCGAGCTTCCGTCGCCGTTGCCGAGGCGAAGGTGCTGACCACGCGCATCGCGCTCGATGCAAGCGAAAAGCTGTTCGAACTGGCCGGTTCCGCGTCGACTCGCGCCGTCCACAATCTCGACCGCCATTGGCGCAACGCCCGCACCCATACGCTGCATGACCCGGTGCGCTGGAAACTGCATCTGCTCGGCAACTATCACCTGAATCAGGTGCTTCCCGCGCGGCATTCGTGGAACTGAAACATGACCATCGATCTTTCTCCCGCGGCTAGCGGCAGCGCCGCGCCGGCCGTCCTGCCCCGCGAACTGCGTTCGCTACCCACACCCGAGCTGATCGCAGACGACGCGCAGGCGCTTCTCGCCGCACGGCGTCTCGCCGAGGCGTTCGCACCGGACGCTGCGCTGCGCGATCGCGAACGGCGGCTTCCGTGGGCCGAGCTCGACGCGTTCGTGGCGAGCGGCCTGTGGGGCATCACCGTGCCGCGCGAATTCGGCGGCGCGGGTGTGAGCAACGGCACGCTCGCGGAAGTCACCGCGACGATCGCGGCGGCCGACGGCTCGCTCGGCCAGATCCCGCAAAACCATTTCTATGCACTGGAGGTGTTGCGCGTCGGCGGCAGCGTCGAACAGCAGCGCTTTTTCTACGGACGCGTACTCGCCGGCGAGCGTTTCGGCAACGCGCTCGCCGAAATCGGCCACAAGGATTTCAAACGCCGCACACGGCTCACGCGCGAGGCGGCCGGCTGGCATATCGACGGCCGCAAGTTCTATTGCACGGGCGCGCTATACGCCCACTGGATTCCCACGCTAGTCGTGGCCGAAGAGCAGGGCCGCGACGTCACCTATCTGGCGTTCGTGCCGCGCGACACACCAGGCGTTACCGTAACGGACGACTGGGATGGCTTCGGCCAGCGCGTCACCGGCAGCGGGTCGGTGCAGTTCGATTACGTGCGCGTCGAGCCCGAATGGGTCGTGCCGTTTCAGGCGTCGTTCGAGCGCCCCACAACGATCGGACCGCTTGCGCAGATCATTCACGCGGCGATCGATCTGGGTCAGGCGCGTGGCGCGTTCGAAGCCGGCCTGAAGTTCGTGCGGGAACGCTCGCGCCCGTGGATCGACGCGAAGGTGGAACGTGCCGCCGACGATCCGCTGACCCTTGCGCAGTTCGGCGACATCTCGGTGCGGCTGCGTGCGGCGGAAGCGTTGCTGCGCCGCGCGGGCCGCTTCGTCGACGCGGCGCAGGCGCAGCTCACAGAGCAGTCGGTGGCGCAGGCATCGATTGCCGTGGCCGAGGCGCGCGCGCTCACCACCACCGCATCGCTGGATGCCGGCTCGCGTCTGTTCGAACTCGCCGGCACCGCCGCCACGCTCGACGGTCTCGGCCTCGACCGCTTCTGGCGCAACGCCCGCACTCATACGTTGCACGACCCGGTGCGCTGGAAGTATCACGCCGTGGGCAACTTCTACCTCAACGACAAGCTGCCGCCGCGGCATGGAGCCTTGTGATGGCGAAAAAACAGATCCTCCTCAACGCGTTCAACATGAACTGCGTGGGCCACATCAACCACGGCTTGTGGACGCATCCGCGCGACCGTTCGAGCGACTATCGGCTGCTGCCGTACTGGACCAACCTCGCGCGCACGCTGGAGCGCGGACTGTTCGACGGGCTTTTTCTCGCCGATATCGTCGGCGTGTACGACGTCTATCAGCACAACGTGGATGTGACGTTGCGCGAATCGATCCAGTTACCCGTCAACGATCCCACGCTGCTGGTGTCGGCAATGGCCGCCGTGACCGGGCACCTCGGTTTCGGCGTGACGGTCAATCTCACCTACGAGCAGCCATATCTTCTCGCGCGCCGCTTTTCGACGCTGGATCATCTGACGCAAGGCCGTGTGGGCTGGAACATCGTCACGGGATACCTCGACAGCGCGGCACGCGCAATGGGGCTCAGCGAGCAACTCCCGCACGACGAACGATACGACCGCGCGGACGAATACCTGGAGGTTCTCTACAAGCTGTGGGAAGGCAGCTGGGAGCAGGGCGCGGTGCTGCGCGACAAGGCGGGGCGCGTGTATGCGGACCCGGCTAAGGTTCATCAGGTGCGGCACGCGGGCCGGTACTACAACGTCGAAGGCTATCACCTCGCCGAGCCGTCGCCGCAACGCACGCCGGTGCTGTTCCAGGCCGGCAGTTCCGGGCGCGGCCAGCGTTTCGGGGCGCGTCACGCCGAGTGCGTGTTTATCTCGCCGCCGAACCGGCAGGTCGCGCGCGAGACCGTGCGCACGTTGCGCGAGCAACTGGTGCAGGCCGGCCGCCGGCCCGACGACGTCAAGGTATTCGTCGGCGCAGCGGTGGTTGCGGGCGCAACCGAACAGCAGGCCCGCGAGAAATACGCGGACTATCTGCAATACGCGAGCCGTGAAGCGGGCCTCGCGCACTTCGCGGCCAGCACGGGCATCGACTACTCCCAATACGATCTCGATGCACCCGTGGACTACGCGCCCGGCAACGCAATCGAATCGGCCACGCGCACGGCCAGACAGCACGGCTGGACACGCCGCAAGCTGCTGGAGATGTTCGAACTCGGCGGCCGCTATCCGGCCATTGTCGGCAGCGCGGCTCAGGTGGCCGACGAACTGCAGGCATGGATCGACGAAACGGGCGTCGACGGCTTCAATCTGAGCCGCACGGTGGTCCCGGAAAGCTACGAGGATTTCATCCATCTGGTCGTGCCGGAATTGCAGAATCGCGGCCTGTACAAGACCGCTTATGCCGACGGCACGCTGCGCCACAAGCTGTTTGGACAGGGCGATCAGTTACCGGCACGGCACGCGGCGGCAAGCTTCAGACAGCACACCGCGGAGGCGGTATGAACACACACACCATCAGCATGGCCCGACGTTCGTCACAGGAGCAGCACGTATGAGTCTCGATATCTTCTGGTTTTTGCCGACCTCGGGCGATACGCGCTATCTCGGCAAGTCCGATTTCGGCCGGCCGCCCACCAACGAATATATGCGTCAGATCGCGGTCACGGCCGAGAATCTGGGCTACGACGGTTTGCTGATTCCGACCGGCAGCAGTTGCCAGGATCCGTGGGTGACCGCCGCCAGCCTCGTGCCGGTGACACAGCGCATCAAACTTCTGGTCGCGTTGCGCACTTCGGTCAGCGGCCCGACCGCCGCCGCCCGCCAGGCCGCGACGCTCGACCAGGCGTTGCATGGACGCCTGCTGCTCAACGTAGTGCCCGGCGGCGACGCCACCGAACTTGCCGCCGACGGCGTATTTCTGCCGCACGACGAGCGCTATGCGGCGGCCGATGAGTTCCTCACCGTCTGGCGCGATCTGCTCGCCGGCGAGACGGTGGACTTCAAGGGCAAATACGTTCACGTGGAGCAGGCGCGCAACTTTCATCCGCCTGTGCAGCAGCCGGCGCCGGCGCTGTATTTCGGCGGGTCGTCGCCGGCCGCGCATGAGCTGGCGGCCAAGCATGTGGACGCCTATCTGACGTGGGGTGAACCGCCCGCCGCCGTAGCCGAAAAATTCGCCGATGTGCAGCGGCGCGCGGCCGCCCACGGCCGCAAGCTGCGACTCGGCGTGCGTCTGCATGTGATCGTGCGCGAGACCAATGAAGAGGCATGGGCCGAAGCCGACCGCCTCATCAGCAAGCTCGACGACGATGACATCCGCCGTGCGCAGGAGAACTATGCGCGCATGGATTCGGTCGGACAGCGCCGTATGGCGGAATTGCACGGCGGGCGCCGCGACAGGCTGGAGATCAGCCCGAACTTGTGGGCCGGCGTTGGTCTGGTGCGCGGCGGGGCGGGCACGGCTCTGGTCGGCGACGCACAGACGGTCGCCGCGCGGCTGCAGGAATACGTCGACGCGGGCGCGGATAGCTTCGTGCTGTCCGGCTATCCGCATCTCGAGGAGTCGATCCGCTTTGCAGAACTCGTGTTCCCGCTGTTGCCCGGCAAGAAGCCGGTCACGTTGCGCGATCAGGTCCTGACGGGCGGCGCCTTCGATGTGCGGGCAAACGCTGGCGCGAGTAGCGAGAGCGGAGCCCGGTCGAAGGCGCAGGTGTAACGCAACCGGCAAGGGCGCCAGCTAGCTCACCGGAATCCCGCGAAGGCGTGGGATTCCGGCAACCGCATATAGCGGTCGCATGAAGCACCCGCGCTATCGCTCCTGCTCGACCCGGCCAAGGCCGAAACGGCGATAAGCCAAGCGCGCGGCGAAGTCGAGCAGAAACCCGAGCGCACCGATAACCAGAATCACCGCAGTCAGCTCGGAATACGCGAGGCGGTCGCGGGTATCGAGAATCAGATAGCCGAGGCCTGAGCTCACGCCGAGCATCTCCGCCGGCACCAGCACGATCCACAGAATGCCGATGGCAAGCCGCACGCCGGTCAGCACATGCGCGGCGATGCCGGGCACGTACACATACCAGAGCATTTCGCCGCGCGTGGCCGCAAGACTTTCGCCGAGCTGCAACCAGCGCTTGTCGATGTGCGCGACACCGGCGGCGGTGCTCATCATCAGCGGCCACACGGCGGCGAACGCCAGCAGGAAATACACCGCGCGGTCGCCGACGCCGAGCGACATCACGGCGATCGGCATCCACGACAGCGGCGAGATCATGCGTAAAAACTGAAGCGTGGGCGACAACGCCGTATCGAGCGCTTTCACGCGGCCGATCAGAAAACCGAGCGGCACGCCGACCACCAGCGCCCACAGCAGACCAATCGCGATGCGCCGCAGGCTCGTGACGATGTGGACGGCGAGACGATCGTCGGTGATCAGCGCCGGCAGCGTTTCGATCGCGCGGGCCGGCGAAAACTGCGCGGCGAGCGTACCCGGCGCGGCGAAAACGGCGACCGCCAGCCACCATATCGCGACGATGCCCACGAGGCCTCCCAGCCCGAGTGCGGCGCGACCCAGCCAGCCCGACGATGCGGCGCCGTTCGCGCGCGCGGCTGGGTTGACGGCAGGCGCGGGAGCAGGGCGCGTCGACAGGCTAGACAACGATCGTCTCCGTGCGCGAAAAACCTTCCGGCAAGCCAAATGCCTGCATCCCGCCAGCCGACTTGATGCTGTTTTTCACGAAACGGTCGTCCACCAGGTCGCGCGCGACGAATGCCGGATCGAGTTGGCCCAGGAACGGCGCATTGCCTTCGAGCTGAGTCGTTTTCAGGCGGCGAACCAGTTCTTCCGTATAGGCGGGATAGGGATAAGGCTGGAAATCGATCCGCTTTGCGTGCCAGTCCGCATGGATGATCGCGCGATCGGCCAGATAGCGGCCCTGATCGCCGGGGGCAGGGGCCAGCACCTCGGTCAATACGGCGGCTGTGTGCGGCGTGTAATGGTTCTGGCCGGTTTTCGACAATAGCTGCGCGGCCTCTTGCGGATGAGCGCGCGTCCACAACTGCGCCTTCACCACCGAATCGACCACCTTCTGCGACCACGCGGCGCGTTCGGTCAGATCCCGCTCGTGCATGAACACGACGCAGCATGCATGGTTCTTCCAGACATCGCCGGTAAAGCGCAGCACCTTGCCGATTTTCAGCCCTTCGGCCGCCGCATTGAACGGCTCGGCGACGATGAACCCGGCGATCTGTCTCGACGCCAGCGCCGGCGGCATGTCCGACGGCGCCATGACGATGAGTCTGACTTCGTTCGGCTTGAGCTCGCCGTCTTTCTTCAGAACCGGCACGAGTCCTTGCGTGCGCAACATGTCCTGCACGACGACGTTATGGATCGAGTACCAGAACGGCACCGCCACCGTTTTTCCGCCGAGGTCCGCGACCTTGCCGATGTCGGGCGACACGGTCAGCGCCGAGCCATTGACGTGATTCCAGGCGACTACCTTCGCCGGGGCCTGGCTGCCGTAGCGTGCCCAGATCGTCATCGGCGCGAGCAGGTGTACCACGTTGACCTGACCCGACAGAAACGCTTCGACCAGTTGCGCCCAACTGCGCAGCAGCGTCGGTTTCTCGACGGCGAGGCCCGCCGCTTCGAAATAGCCGTTGTTATGGGCGACCAGCAAAGGCGTGGCGTCGGTGATTGGCAGATAGCCGATGCGCACGGGCGCGTTCGGGTCCGTGGCGGCTCGCGCGTTGAGCGCGCCAAGCAACGGCCCGGCGCCGGCGACGGTGAACATCGAAGCGAGCTTGAGCCACTCGCGGCGGGACATCGGAAGCTGGCACATGCGTTTTTGCCTTCTTTCTATATGGGGGCGGTGAGGGCCGCGCGCGACATCGAATCACGCAGCGCCTGAAGAATCTGGATGCGCAACGCGCCGAGCGCTTCGAGGTGCATCTCGCGCGGCGACGGGACATCTACTGTCAGTTGCAGGATCAGCTTGCCCCGATTGCCCAGCACCACGATGCGATTGGAAACGAGCAACGCCTCGTCGATATCGTGCGTGACGAGGAGGGTCGCGGCATCCGTCTCGCGTACCACGCCGACGAGTAGCTGTTGCATCTCGGCACGCGTGACTTCGTCGAGCGCGCCGAATGGTTCGTCCAGCAGCAGCGTGCGCGGTTTGCGGGCCAGGCAGCGGGCGAGCGCCGCGCGCTGTGCCATGCCACCCGACAACTGGCGCGGCGCGTAATGACGGGCATGGGCAAGCCCGACCTGATTCAAAGCCGTGGTGACGCGCTCGCGCCGCGTGCCGCGCGACAATTCCGGCTGACGTGAAAATCCGAGCCCGAACGCGACGTTCTTTTCGACCGACAGCCACGGCAGCAGACACGGATCCTGAAACGCGAGCGCGACGTCGGGCCGCGGACCGCGCAGGGCGACGCCGTCCACTGCGACATGGCCGGATTCGGCTTGCTGCAGTCCGGCGACGATACGCAGCAACGTCGACTTTCCGCAGCCGCTCGGTCCCAGCACGGAAACGAGTTCTCCGGCGCGCACGCTGAGATCGATACCGTCCAGCACGCGGCGCCCTGCGTAGCTGAGTCCGACTTCGCGCACCTCCACGCGCGCCGCGCTCGTGCTGATGGCGTCGCTCATGCGGCCCTGGTCCGTTGATGCTGTGCCAGCTGGTTTTTCAGCTGCACGATGCTCGGCGTGACGATCGGCACGAAGGCCGCTTCACGCGTGCGCCGTGCGGTGCCGCCCTTTTCGCGCAGATAACCGCGTCCGCCCGCGGTCACGACTTCGAGGCGCACGGCGCGATCGACCGCGGCCGCGAGGCCGATCCGCACTTCGAACAGCGCGGCAGGCGCCGAAACGAAGGTACCGTGTTGAACGCCGTCGAATAGCCGTTTTGTCAGCGCGTCGAGTTCATGTGCGAGCGGGGCGACTTCGTCCGCTACGGCCGCGCGGGCGGGTGCGCTGCTTTCATCGATTGCGGCAAGCGCGCGGCGGGCGAGGCCGATCGACAATCCGCATTGAAAACCGAGAAACGCCGGGCGCACGCGCGCAAGGAAGGCGGGCGCGTCGGCGGTAATTTGCCAGCTTGCGTCGAGCGCGGTGCGCTCCACCGTGAGGGCCGCCGTGTTGCTCGAACGCAGCGCAATCAGATCGAGATCGTCGCTGCGCACGACACCCGCTGCGTCGTGAGGAATCGCGAAGATCGAAGGCGGCGCGCCGTCGCTGTGATCGAACGCGGCGGCGGCAAGAAAACCCTCGCGGCGCAGGTTCGTGATCCACGGCAGCTTGCCGTTGAGCGTCCAGCCCGCGCCGGCTCCGTCGATGAGGCGGGGCGTCGCATTCATCTGCAGAGGCTCGATGTTCGACAGATACTTCATCGCGTTCGAGAGGCCCGTTGCGCCGGCCAGTTCGCCGCGCAACAGCGCGGGCAGCCAGCGTGCCCGCAGCGCCTCGTTCGGGCTTTGCAGCAGATATTCGATGAACGTGCGCTGCCCCCAGAACACGAATGCCGCCGTCAGCGAATGGGCGGCAACGCCGGCGATGGCTTCGATCGCATCGACCGCCGTGCCGTCCAGACCGCCTTCATGCGCCGGCACGCCGATCTGGAAAAGATCCGCGCGCCCGAGCCGCGGCAGGATCTCGCGCGCGAGGTCTTGCGCTGTGTCGATAGCCTCGGCGTTAGCGTCGAGCCATGTGGCGAGCTCCGGTGCGGTGGTAGTCAGCGGCTGTGGTTTCATGCGGCGTGTGCGCCCGCTTCCCAGCGATAAGCGGCCAGTTGCGGATTGAGTTCGTTCTGCGCGAGATTGTTGGCGAAATTGCATAGCGTGGCAAGACTCACGCCGAGCACGACTTCGAGTGCGTTAGCGTCGCTGAATCCCGCTGCGCGGAACGCGGCGAGTGCGTCGTCGGGCACGGCGCCGCGTGTGGCGATCACCGCGCGCGTGAAGATTGCGACTGCATCGAGACGAGGGTCGGGCAGCGGTTGTTGCTGCTCGCGGATCGCTTCGACCAGTTGCGGATCGAGTTGAGCCTTTTTCAATGCGACAGCCGTGTGCCCCGCGACACAGAAGCCACAGCCGTGTATGCCGGCCGCCGTGATCTGCACTGTCTCGCGTTCAGCGAGCGTAAGGCCGCTGCGGCCATTGATTTCGGCGACGGTCAGGTATGTTTCGAGCGCGGTCGGCGCATTCGCCAGCGAGGCGACGAGATTCGGCAGGAAGCCGTTGGCCGCCTGTGCGCGTTCGAGGTAAGGGCGGCTCGCTTCAGGCGCGCTTTCGAGGGTGTGCAGCGGTAGACGGCTCATGTCGATTGATTCCTCACAGATAGGCCTTTATTGTGGCCGCGCAACTGTGTCAGAACAATGCGGCGCTGTCTGCGATTTCTGCGAGTTTGTCTAGCCGACGTACGGATTGCGGCAGAGTGTCGCGCTTAATGTAGCTGTAGCGCGGCGGATCCGGCTGGTTCGGCTGAGACGTGCGTCTCGATGGAATCGTGCGTGGTGCAGGCACGCCGCCATGCGCCGGGTTGAACGCCTGTCACGCGCTTGAATGCCTGCGAGAAGGCAGACTCGGACTGGTAGCCGACCCGCTCGGCCGCGTCCGGCGTACGCGCGCCACTTCTGAGCATCGCCGCGGCCAGCTTCATCCGGATCAGCGTGACGAATTGCGCGGGCGGTTGCCCGGCAATGTCGACGAACTGCTTGCAGAAACGCGCCCGCGACATGTGGACGAAGTGCGCCATTGTCCCGGTCGTCCAGCGTTCGCCCGGTGATTCGATGATCGCGGTTACGAGCGGCGCGAATTCCGCCCGGCGCATCAGCGACCAGAAACACGGGACGATTTCGTCCTCGGCGCCCAACGCCCGCAGTGCGTAGACGAACAGCAGATCGGTGAGACGCGCGATGAGCGGCGAGGGCGTTTGCGCATCGCGCAGCGCTTCGACGCGGATCAGATCGAAAATGGCGCGCGCGCCGTCGAGCGACGGGTTGTTGCGACGCGCGACGATATGGTCGGGCAGCAGGCTGAGCAGCATGTCGTCGAGCGCCGAGTTGAACTCGAAGAATCCGCATGCGATGCCGACGCTGGTGGTCGCGGTAGCTGGCGCGGTTGGCGAAGTTGTTGGCGCAGCGGGCGGCGGAGTCAGCGGCGACATGGTGCCGAAACGCGCGCTCTCGTGGCCGCTCGCGGGTGGACGGAAGTCGGGGGAAAGACAATGCGGCATGTCGCGCAGCAGGAATACGGCGTCGCCGCTGGATAGGCGCAGGCTGTGCGCTTCACGCTCCGCGCTCGCGGGAAGATGAAGCCAACATTCACCGTGCAGCACGACGTGGAAGCTCGCGCGCCGACGTCCCGCGGTGGACGCCTGCCACGTTCCGCAATACTGGCCGACGTGAAAAACCGTGCTCTTCAGTTCGAGGCTGGAGAGCAGCCAGTCGGCTAGCTTGTCGGGGTTTTGCAGCATGACGTCCAAAGGGTAATGGCGGATGCGTGGCGATGCATCATGGCTCATTACGTTAGCCGACTCGCGCGTGAGGGCAACCAATATTTTGTTCTTAGCTTATGGGGTGGCGGTTGGGCTGATGTGTGGTTGACTTGACATAAGATAAATTATCAACATATTGGTTGTTAGGCCTTTTTAGAAATGTCCGGTTTCCTGCTCCGGGCTGCCTGCTATGGCGCATCGTCGCCACCCCCCAGTGTTTCCGATACCCGGTTCACGACACGCCACAAGCGATCGCATAAAATAACCCCAGTCCGTTGCAATACGCCCCAACGCAATCCCCAATCACACAAAATCCCGATCGATGACCCGAGCCTTCGCAACCCGGGACGCCATCCGATTCCGTTCATCATTGTTTTCTCCAGCCGGGCCACCATGTCCCTATGTCGAGAATGACCACACATGCGATGAGCCGCCGGCACCTGCTGACGCTGATCGGCAAGAACCTCGGCGCGGCCGCCATGATGCAAGGCATGGGCACGCTGGGGTTCGCCGCTACCTCGACCTACGCCGGACCGATCAAACTGGATGGAGCGCCCAAAGCAACGCGAATTCTGGTGCTCGGCGCCGGCATGGCTGGCCTTGTCGCGGCCTTTGAGTTGAGGAACGCGGGCTACCACGTACAGGTGCTCGAATACAACGACCGCGCGGGTGGCCGGGCCTGGACTGTCAGGGGCGGTGATCGTTATACAGAACTCGGCGGTGCCACCCAGTACTGCGATTTCGCCGACGGGCTTTATCTGAACCCAGGGCCGTGGCGCATTCCGTATCACCACCGGGGCGTACTCGACTATGCAAAACGCCTGAAGGTGTCGCTCGAGCCGTTCGTCCAGGTCAACTACAACGCATACCTGCATTCGCCGGAAGCCTTCGATGGCAAGCCGCAACGATTCCGCGCGGTGCAGACCGACTATCAAGGCTACATCGCCGAACTGCTTTCCAAGGCCGTCCGCAAGGACGCGCTCGACGATGCGTTGTCAGCCGAAGATGCGCATCTGCTACTCGAATCCCTGCGCCAATGGGGTGCGCTCGGTCGGGATGGTCGCTATCAGGCGGGACCGCGAAGCAGTGAACGCCGCGGGTTCGCAATCGCGCATGGCGGCGGCCTGATGCCCAGGGCCGTGCCGTCGAATCTGCTCCCGCGCGACCCTTTGCTGGCATCGCGTTTGTGGCAATGGCTCTCGTCCGGAAACGAGCAGGATTTCCAGAGCGCCATTTTTCAGCCCGTCGGCGGCATGGACAGGATTGCCCATGCCATTTATTCGCAGGTCGCGAGCGCGGTAGTTTTCAACGCACGGGTCACGGCCATCTCTCAGGACGAGCAAGGCGTCAGCGTACGCTACACCGATACGACCACCCGGACCGAACGGACCGCGCACGCGGATTGGCTGGTGTGCACCATCCCGCTCTCGATTCTGAGTCAGATCGACATTGCGGTCGGCCCGGCCATGCGCGCCGCGATCGATGCGGTGCCCTACGAGACATCGGTGAAAATCGGGTTGCAATTCGGCCGGCGATTCTGGGAAGAAGACGAGCAGATCTACGGCGGCATCACGCATACCGACCTGCCGATCTCGACGATCGGCTACCCGGCAACGGGTTATGGAGCAACCGGTCCAGCGGTGCTGCTAGGCGCCTACATGTGGGGACCCGCCAGCTATGAGATGGGTGCGTTGCCCCCTGCCGAACGGATCGCGGAGGCATTGAGCCAAGGCAGCCAGATTCATCCGCAATACGCGAGCGAGTACCAGAACGGCTTCGCGATGAGCTGGAGCCGATCGCCGTTCACGAACGGCTGCTTCGCCGCATGGACGGATGCGTTGAGAAAAGCGCATTACACGGATCTCTGTCAGATCGACGGACGGATCGTCCTGGCCGGCGAGCACGCGTCCCATATTCCGGCATGGCAGGAAGGCGCCGTGCTGTCGTCGCTGGATGCGATCACGCGGTTGCATCGGAGAATCGTCAATGGATAGGCCGCCGCTGATTCTGAGCGCGATGCTGATGACCTTGCTGCTGGCCTTGCTGATGGAAGCCGCGACGGTGTCGGCTCAGCCTGTGGCACAGGACCCACCACTCACCTTCACGATTTCGCCGGGCTACCGCTTCACCGAACAAAGCGGCGAAGCGCTTTACAACGCTAGCTGCGCGGGATGCCATATGCCGGATGGAAAAGGCGCCCAGGGCGCGGGTCACTACCCGCCGCTCGCTGACAATCCGGCAGTCGAAGCAGCACCCTACGTCATCGTCAACATACTGCACGGCCGAAAGGCGATGCCATCGTTTGGCGACGCGATGAACGACGATCAGGTCGCAGCCGTCGTCAACTACACGAGAACGCATTTCGGCAATCGATTTGCCGGAAGTGTCACGCCGAGCCAGGTTAGAAGTTTGCGCTGAGTTCGCGAGGCATGGCTATCCATGCGAGGCCTCTTTTCCGCGCCCTCCTCCATCGCTTCACGAGGCTTACGTCTTGACCCGTGCCTTTCCGAAAGGCTGTCAATGGTCCCATTCCGGCGTCGAAAAAAATGGCGCCGCCGGCATTCAGCCAGCGGCGCCATTCTGTAGCGGCTACGACCAGATCGACACGCCGTAGCCCGACAACAGACTTACATCTCCACGGTGTCCGCCACTTCCTTGAAGTCTTCGATCTGATCGAAGTTCATGTATTGGTAGATCTTGTCGCTGTTGGCGGTAAGCACGCCCATATCTGCCATGTACTCTTCCTTGCTCGGAATCTTGCCCAGACGCGAGCAGATTGCGGCCAGTTCCGCCGAGCCGAGATACACGTTCGTGTTCTTGCCCAGACGGTTCGGGAAGTTACGCGTCGAGGTCGACATGACCGTCGCGCCTTCGCGCACCTGTGCCTGGTTGCCCATGCACAGCGAGCAGCCCGGCATTTCGGTACGGGCGCCGGCTGTGCCGAACACGCCGTAGTGGCCCTCCTCGGTCAACTGCTTCTGGTCCATCTTGGTCGGCGGCGCCACCCACAGCTTGACCGGGATGTCGCGCTTGCCTTCCAGCAGCTTCGACGCGGCACGGAAGTGGCCGATGTTGGTCATGCATGAGCCGATGAACACCTCGTCGATCTTTGCACCGGCCACGTCCGACAGCGTCTTCACGTCGTCCGGGTCATTCGGGCAGGCCACGATCGGCTCATGGATGTCGGCGAGGTCGATTTCGATGACGGCTGCGTACTCGGCGTCGGCATCCGGCGACAGCAGTTGCGGGTCGGCCAGCCACTGCTCCATTGCCTTGATGCGGCGCTGCAGGCTGCGCGGGTCCTGGTAGCCCTCGGCGATCATCCACTTCAGCAGCGTGATGTTGCTGTTGAGGTATTCAATGATCGGCTCCTTGTTGAGGTGAACCGTGCAACCGGCGGCCGAGCGCTCGGCGGAAGCATCCGACAGTTCGAACGCTTGCTCGACCTTCAGTTCGGGCAGGCCTTCGATTTCGAGAATGCGGCCCGAGAAAATGTTCTTCTTGCCTTGCTTGGCCACCGTCAGCATGCCTTGCTTGATGGCGTACAGCGGAATCGCGTTGACCAGGTCGCGCAGGGTCACGCCGGGCTGCATCTTGCCCTTGAAGCGGACCAGCACCGATTCCGGCATGTCCAGCGGCATCGTGCCGGTGGCGGCCGCAAAGGCGACGAGGCCCGAACCAGCCGGGAAGCTGATGCCGATCGGGAAGCGCGTGTGCGAGTCGCCGCCCGTGCCGACGGTGTCGGGCAACAGCATTCGGTTCAGCCACGAGTGGATCACGCCGTCGCCCGGGCGCAGCGCGATGCCGCCACGGGTGCTGATGAAGTTCGGTAGCGTGTGGTGAGTCTTGACGTCGACCGGCTTCGGATAGGCGGCGGTGTGGCAGAACGACTGCATGACGAGGTCGGCCGAAAAGCCCAGGCACGCCAGGTCCTTGAGTTCGTCGCGGGTCATGGGGCCGGTAGTGTCCTGCGAGCCGACCGAGGTCATTTTCGGTTCGCAATACGCGCCCGGACGGACGCCCTGACCTTCCGGCAGACCGCAGGCGCGGCCGACCATCTTCTGGGCGAGCGAAAAACCTTTGCCGCTGCTGGCCGGCTGCTGAGGCATGCGGAACAGGGTCGACGGCGCGAGGCCCAGCGCTTCACGTGCCTTGGCAGTCAATCCGCGGCCGATGATCAGCGGAATGCGGCCGCCGGCGCGCACTTCATCGAACAGCACGTCGGACTTGACCTGAAATTCGGCGATCACTTCGCCGTTCTTCAGCGCCTTGCCTTCGTATGGGCGCAGTTCGACCACGTCGCCCATTTCCATCTTCGACACGTCGAGTTCGATCGGCAGGGCGCCGGCGTCTTCCATCGTGTTGTAGAAGATCGGGGCGATCTTGCCGCCGAGGCACACACCGCCAAAGCGCTTGTTCGGAATGAAGGGAATGTCTTCACCCGTGAACCACAGCACCGAGTTGGTGGCCGACTTGCGCGAGGAGCCGGTGCCGACCACGTCGCCCACATACGCGACCAGGTGGCCCTTTTCCCGCAGCGACTCGATGAACCTGACCGGACCACGCTTGCCGTCCTCTTCCGGCGTGATGCCGGGACGGGCGTTTTTCAGCATTGCCAGCGCGTGCAGCGGAATGTCCGGCCGGGTGGTGGCATCCGGGGCCGGCGACAGGTCGTCGGTGTTGGTTTCGCCCGTCACCTTGAAGACGGTAATGGTCAGGCTTTGCGGCACTTCCGGACGGCTGGTGAACCATTCGGCGTCGGCCCAGCTTTGCAGCACGGCGCGGGCGTTGGCGTTGCCCTTGTCGGCCAGGTCCTTGACGTCGTGGAACTGGTCGAACATCAGCAGGGTTTTCTTCAGCGCGTCGGCGGCGACGGTGGCCACTTCGGCGTCGGACAGCAGTTCGATCAGCGGATGGATGTTGTAGCCGCCCAGCATGGTGCCGAGCAGTTCGGTGGCACGGGCGCGCGAGATCAGCGCGCAGGCGGTCTGACCTTTGGCCACGGCGGCCAGGAAGCCTGCCTTCACGCGGGCCGCTTCGTCCACGCCCGCGGGCACGCGATTGGTGATCAGGTCGAGCAGGGTCTGCTCTTCGCCGGCCGGCGGATTTGTCAGGAGCTCCACCAGTTCGGCGGTCTGCTGAGCCGTCAGCGGCAGGGGAGGAATGCCGAGTGCGGCGCGCTCGGCCGCGTGAACACGATAGTTTTCAAGCATGGGGACCTGCTGATATTTGCGTTTCAGGGACAGCTTGCAAGGCACGCCAGGACTGTGCCGCGCACTGCTCTCATCCCGATTTTAGATGCAATACCCTACGTAGGTCAAATGTCTTATGTCTTATATAAGAGTCGTCGAAAGACGAACAGCGTCGATGGCCGCTCTGAACGTGGCCGAACATTGATTCGCTCTGTCATTAGCGCTACCCTTGAACCGGTTGTGATCGTCGAATGCTGGTCAACCCGGAGGCAACCGTTTCGTGAAGCGAGCGTGGGCTTTCTCCTGCATCGTCGCCATCAGCGCGATCCTCGGCGGATGCGGCAAGAACGGATCGCAAAATGCCGCTCAGGACTCGGGCGCATCCGCGAGTCAGGCGCAGCTTGCGCCGGCCGCGAGCGAGACACCCGCCGCATCGGGCGTGCAGGCCACCGTCACCACGGCGCAGTTACCGGCGGAAGCTGCCGAAACATTGCGTCTGATCAAGGCGGGCGGCCCTTTCCCTTTTAGCGAGGACGGTGTTCTATTCCGCAACAGCGCGGCATTGCTGCCGCAGCATCCGCGCGGCTATTACCACGCCTATACAGTTCGCACGCCTGGCTCCGCGGATCGCGGGCAGCGCCGCATCGTATGTGGTGGACCGCGCAGGCAGACCGGCAACTGCTATTACACCGACGATTACTACGCCAGTTTCAAACGCATTGCGGAATAACTGAGGCGGCTAAAAAACGCCCCGGCCTTCTTTGCGTTGATACGCTGTGCTCCCACAGTCAGGCACCGGGTGTCCACTACTGGCAATGACCGCTTTGCCTATTGGACTGCCGGTCGAATGACTATCTAACTTGCCGAAAGGCGCAACCTGGCCGAACCAGGTCCGAAAGCGACCGACACGGTACGGTTCAGCATTAGCACATTCTTGACATGCGTCAACGGGGGTGCGACAGGACGCCACAGATTTGCGCGAAGTTGCGATGTAGCATTAATCCATCGTTGCTCGGAACCGCACTGTCTGGTCAGATCGTCCATTCCGGGTAAAGCGGATGTGTATTCGAAACCGTTATTCACACCGTTAGGAATCCAAATGTTACCCGTTAGCGCAGTCCTGATCAGTCTGGCTCCGATGTGGGCAATCCTGCTCGCCGTTTCCGGCGCATCCGCATACTTGCTCTTCTGGCGTAAGGCAATCAAATAGTCCCGGCCCCGTGGGCAATCGGAAGCCGAAGTGGATATTCGCCTGAATCGCCTGAACTCCACGTTGGTTGGCGGCGAAGCGGCGCACAACGCCCGCTAAACGAATCACCGCCCAAGCACAGGCCGACGATCAGAAGGCCCTTCCCTTTCCCCTTCCCTTATGCCCGTCGGCCGCGCGCCAGTTAATGCCCGGAAAGCAGTACGTTCGCGATAACGCCCGTCGCGATGGCAGCGAGTACATAGTCCCCGTTCACGCCCACCCACTGATATCCGCGCGGCGGCGCTTGCAGTCCATGCCCGTGCCAGTCGTCGACGACGTAGTTACGATCGCGGTACTCCGCCGGAAGCCGCTCGCCCTTGTGCCAGTCGTTATGAGGAATGGGGCCGCCCGGACCTCCGCGCGACGCGTCGTGGAAAGCCGGCCCGTGACCATTTCCATGCGGCGCCCCGTGGCCGGGGTTCGGCCTGTTGTGCGAAGGCTGGCCGCCGTGGTCGTCATGGTGTGATTGTGCGAAAGTGGCAGCCGACGTGCCAAAGAGTGAAACGATCAAAAACGGTACGATGACTCTCGACTTCATGTCTATATTCCAGAGAGAACGGCGGGATATTGGTTGGCGGCCTGCAGTACTTCTGACCGGCTTGCTATTGCGTGGCCGTGAGCTTGAGTCCCGGCCGCGACCCTTGTGACGTTTCCTGTTGACCCTTGCGCTGGTCCGCTACCTGTTCGATGCCGTTTTTTATGACCTCCTCGCAAAAGGCCAGACGTGCACGGTAGTAATCCGCATGCATTTGCGCGTCGAGGATTCGTTGCTCCGCCTGGAAAAGCGCCAGACGAAGTTCACGCAGTGCTTTTTCGGCCTGTTTCTCCGGAGTGAGCGCGTTGTGCACGGCCCAGTTCGCGATCCATCTCAGCATAGCGAAGTTCCCCCCTCTCGTTGGATGCTCTTCCTCTGCCACGGCAAAGACTATCAAAATACGATGGCGGTGTGTGTTAAATAATGTTTGTGCGTCAGTGGTCATAAAAACGACGCGTTTCTTTCCTGGAATAATGGTTCGATCCGCAGGGCAGATCGGAGAGAAACGATAAAATTCAATTACGCCAATCGAGCGTATGCATCGAGCGCCCTGACAGCCGTAAACGTGCGGCATCGCTATGCATTCCACGAGTTGCGGCGTGCGCAGCGTCACCAATGGCGGATATTCCCTATCCCGCTCGCCAATGCTCAATCAGCGGCATTGCGAGACGCGCAGCGGCAGTCGGAACAGGTCTGCATCGACGAAAGATGTCGCAAACATTCAGACACGGCAGCGGCTCTTCGGATGTGCTTCACGCAATCCTGAAGGACACTTTCGGCTGTCCGGTCGATGAAAGCACACCATCAGCCGGATATGAGCAATTTCCCGGCATGTGGAATTGGCTCGGGAGCCTGAATGCATGGGGTAACCAGGCGGAACACCCTCCGTGGACCAGCCACAGCACCAACACTGGCTGGCCCTTGTCGATGGAGATAGCGCAACTCAGTCGCGGCCTTTAGACAATGAGCAAACCACAGCGCGAGGATTCTGTTTCGCAAGCTTTTCCGGGGTAGCGATGCCCGCCTCGGTACGCACCACGCACCGGCCGGTCCGCCGCTGGCTCGCCGGCTAACGGAGGTCTAGGAGCCATCCAGCCCCGCCGCCCCCGTCTGATCATGCATCAACTCCCCCGCCACCTCGCGCAAACACGCATAGAACAGCTGCGCGGCAGGCAAACTCGAATCACCGCGCCAATACGCAACGATCTCGCCCAGCGGTTCCAGCGGCGGCAGCGGCAGCACGCACATGCCGCCGCGCATCACGTGAGGCCGCGCAATCGACATCGGCAGGATCGACACGAAATCGCCGCTGCGTATCAGCGCGATATTCAACGCCAGTGCACTCGATTCGACCGCCCCGCCGCCCACCGCAATATCGTTCGCGCCGAGCGTCTCGATCAGCGTCGCGTACGCGGGGGAGCCATGCATCGGCGTGATCCAGCGGGACGCGCGCAGATCGGCCCACGTCACCTGGCGGTCGGGATCGCCGAGCGGGTGATGCGCGCCGACCACGAACACGAAAGGCTCGCGATGGACGATCTCCTGCCGTAGCGTCGTCTGCGTCGCGGGAATGCGGTTGCGGCCAAGGGCGAGATCGAGGTCGCCGTCATCGAGCATCTTGATCAGGCGGTCGAGCGTCGCTTCCGCAAACGACAGCGAAGCCGACGGCGCGCGGCGTATGAACAGTTGCACCGAATTCGCGACCAACGGTTCGGGAATCGTCACCACCGCGCCGACCCGCACGTGACCGCCGGTGCCGGACGCGAGCGCGCTGACGTCACGCCGCGCGAGTTCGATCTGGCGCAACACTTCGCGCCCGCATGCAACGATCACCTGGCCGATCCCCGTCAACTCCAGCGCATTACCGACCCGGTTCACCACCGGCACGCCGAGCGCGTCTTCGATCTCCGCGATCTGTTTCGAAATGGCCGGCTGCGTGACATGGAACGCAGCCGCGACGCGCGTGACCTGACCAAGCTCAGCAAGGCTTACGAGGATGCGCAGATGCGGCAGCTTGAGGCCGCTGCGAAAAAAACGCTCAATCGGATCATTGTTCTGCATGGCAAGGGTTTTCCCGGAAACACGGATCGGCATAACTGTTCAGTTATAACTTTCGCCGAAATCGTGATTTGCGGCAACGCCCGCGACACGGCTAACCTTCCGACACTGCCGCCAGAAGGCAGCGGTCCGCAGCACGGGCAAACACCAACGACGAGACAGCGCGCCGACGGCGCGCACTGGAGACAGACCATGAGCGTCCCTTCATACGGACCCGAATCCGGACCCGCCGCCGCCGGCAGCGCGGCCGATCCTCACAACGCCGCGCTCTACGCCAAGCTCACGCGGCGCATCGTGCCGTTTCTGTTTCTCGCATTCGTCGTCGCGTATATCGACCGCGTGAACGTCAGCTTCGCAAAACTGCAGATGCTCAGCGACCTGTCGCTGAGCGAAACCGTGTATGGGGCCGGCGCGGGGATTTTCTTCGTCGGCTATTTTTTCTTTGAAGTGCCGAGCAACCTGATCCTGAACCGGGTCGGCGCGCGCCGCTGGATCGCGCGGATCATGGTCACGTGGGCGATCGTGTCGGGCTTGACGATGTTCGTCAGCGGCCCGACATCGTTCTATATCATGCGCTTTCTGCTCGGCGTCGCCGAAGCGGGATTTTTCCCCGGCATTCTGCTGTATCTGTCCAACTGGTTTCCGTCGACGCGGCGCTCGCAGATCATCGCGCTTTTCATGACCGCGATTCCGGTGTCCGGCGCGATCGGCGGCCCGTTGTCGGGCTGGCTGATGGCGCATTTCGCGGGCACCTACGGTCTCGCCGGATGGCGCTGGCTGTTTCTGGTCGAAGGGATCGGCTCGCTGGCGGTCGGCATCGCGGCGTTCTTCGTCCTGCACGACAGGATCGACAATGTGCGCTGGCTGAACGCCGACGAAAAATCGCGCCTTGCCGCCGATCTCGCCCGCGACGCGATCACGCGCACCGAAACCTCGGCGCGCGGCGCATTCGCCAGCAAGCGCGTGTGGCTGCTCGGGCTGCTGTACTTCTGCATCGCAATGGGCAATTACGGTCTCGCGTTCTGGGTGCCGACCATCATCAAGGCAAGCGGCGTTGCCAGCGTGGGCAACATCGGCTGGCTGTCGGCGGTGCCGTCGCTGATCAGCGCAGTCGCGATGGTGCTGATCGCGCGTCACGCGGACCGTCACGACGAACGCCGCGTGCATGTCGCGGTCTGCTGTGCGATCGGCGCGCTCGGTTTGCTGGCGTCGGTGCTGTTTGCGTCGAATGTCGCGGTATCGATCGCGGCGCTGATCGTCGCGGCGATCGGCATCAATTCGATCGCGCCGGTGTTCTGGGGCATTCCGACCGCCCTGCTCGGCGGCGCGGGCGCGGCGGCGGGCATCGCCGTGATCAACTGCACCGGCAATCTGGCCGGCTTCGTGAGTCCGTTCATCGTCGGGCGGCTGTCCGATCTGAGCGGCGGCAAGCTGTTGCCGGGAATGTTCGCCATCGCCGTGGCGCTGTTGATCGGCGCGGCGATCGTGCTGCGCATGCCGCTCAGGCGCGCTTCCGCTTCTGCGGCGAGCGCGCCTGATTCCAGCATTCCACAGAGGACTTGAACATGACGCAATCGAGCAGCCCCGTCTGCGTGGTGACGGGCTCGGCTTCGGGTATCGGCGCGGCGACCGCGCTGCGCTTCGCGCAGGCAGGCTGGTCGGTGGCGATAGGCAACTTCGACGACAGCACGCGCGAAGCGGCGCTGGCGGTCGAAGCGGCCTGCCGGGACGCCGGCGCGTCCACGCTGGTATTCGACGCGGATGTCGGCAACGACGCGCACTGCCGCCGCGCGATGGATACCGTGGCGAGCCGCTGGCAACGTGCCGACGCGCTGATCAATTGCGCGGGCACGACGCGCGTGATTGCGCATAACGCCTTCGACGAGATCGACGCGGTCGAATTCGAGCGCGTGTACCGCGTGAACCTGATCGGTCTGTATCAGATGACGCGCGCAGCCGTGCCGTTGCTGCGCGAATCGGCCGGTCTGTCGGCGGTGAAACGCAGCACCAGCGTGGTCAATATTTCGTCGCTGGCGGGCCTGAACGGTACCGGGTCGTCGATTGCGTATGCGGCGTCGAAAGGCGCGGTGAATACGCTGACGCTCTCGCTTGCGCGCAGTCTCGCGCCGTATGTGCGCGTCAATGCGATCGCGCCGGGCATGGTCGACGACGGGCTGTTGCTGCACGTGCTCGACCCGCAAGCCTATGACGGCGTGCTCGCCAGAATGACCGAACAGGCGCCGCTCAAACGGGTGTCGATGCCGGCGGAAATTGCGGACCTCGCGTGGTTTCTCGCGACGCAGGCGCCGGCAATCACCGGCCAGGTGATCGCCACGGAAAACGGCTTGCTGCTGAACGGCGGCTGAGCCACATCGAGCGGCGGTTGAGCGGCAGTCAACGGCGCGCGCGGCGGACCAAACCATCCCCGCAGCACCGCATGAGTTTCAAAAGAAAACGGACTTTCCCACATGACCAATCTGCACAAACATCGCTCGCGCAGGGTGACCGACGGCGTCACGCGGGCGCCGCATCGCGCGTTCCTGCGCGCCACCGGTCTCGACGACGAATCGATGCAAAAGCCGTTCGTCGCGATCGTCGATACGTTCGGCGAGAACACGCCGTGTTCGATGTCGCTCAACCAGGTCTCCGACAACGCGCGGCTCGGCATTGCCGCGGGCGGCGGCGTGCCGATCCGCGGTTCGGCGATCTCGGTGTCGGACGGCACGTCGATGAATCACTCCGGCATGAGGATGAGCCTCGTGTCGCGCGAAGTGGTGGCCGATAGCGTCGAGCTGTTCGTGCGCGCGCACAACTACGATGCGTTGATCGGCGTCGCCGGTTGCGACAAGACCTTGCCCGGCATCCTGATGGGCATGGTGCGCGTCAACGTGCCCGGCGTGTTCCTGTTCGGCGGCGCGATGCTGCCCGGCGTCGCGCCCGGCCAGTTGCCTGGCGGAGCGGGCCACGGCCTGCGCCGCCAGGCCACGATTCTCAGCACGATCGAAGCAGTCGGCACCGCGCAGCGCGGCGACATCAGCCGCGCGCAACTCGACGCCATCGAAAAGCAATGCACGCCGACCGCCGGCTCGTGTCCCGGCCAGTTCACCGCGAATACGATGGCGATGGTCGCGGAAACGCTGGGCCTCGCGCCGCTCGGTTCCGCGATGGTGCCGGCCGTCTACAGCGAACGGATTGCGATTGCGCGCCGCGCGGGCGAAACGGTGATGCGCATCCTCAAACAGGGTGGCCCGTTGCCGCGCGACCTCGTCACGCTGGAAAGCCTCGAAAACGCCTGCGCGGCGGTCGCGGCAACCGGCGGCTCGACCAACGCAGCGCTGCATATTCCGGCAATCGCCAACGAAGCCGGCATCCGCTTCACGCTGGACGACGTGCAGCGCGTGTTCGCGAAGATTCCGCTGATCGGCGATCTGCAACCGGGCGGCCGCTATCTCGCCCAGGATCTGCATCATGCCGGCGGCGTGCCGGCCGTGCTGAATGCGCTGCTGGAAGGCGGCTTTCTGCATGGCGACGCACCGGCGCTCGGCGGCGGCACGCTCGCCGACGCACTGAATGCGTACGACGGACCGGACGGCACGGTGGTGCGCCCGTGCAGCGAACCGCTCGGCGAGAACGGCGGCCTCGTGATCCTGCGCGGCAATCTCGCACCGGACGGCGCATGCCTGAAGATCGCCGGGCTGAAGTCGCTGACGTTCACGGGCGCGGTACGAATTTTCGAGTGCGAAGAGGACTGCATGGCGGTGGTCGCCGCGCGCGATTATCGCGAAGGCGATGTATTGGTGATCCGCAACGAAGGCCCGAAAGGCGGTCCCGGCATGCGCGAAATGTTGAGCGTCACGGCGGCAATCTACGGCCAGGGCATGGGCGAAAAAGTGGCGCTGTTGACCGATGGCCGTTTCTCCGGCGCGACACGCGGCATGTGCATCGGCTACGTGGGGCCGGAAGCGGCGGCCGGCGGACCGATCGGCCTGCTGCGCAACGGCGACCGCGTGCATATCGACGCGCGCGAAGGCATTCTGCGCGTCGATCTGTCCGACGACGAACTCGCCCGGCGCCGCGCCAGCGCGCCCGCGCGCCCGCCGCGCCGACTCGCCGGCGTGCTCGAAAAATACGAGGCGCTGGTGCGGCCCGCGCATCTCGGCGCGGTCACGCACTCGGGCAACGTCGAATGGCCGTACGATGCGCCGACGCCCGGCGACGACGGAGCCGCCGAATGACGCGCGCCCTTCTCGGCTTTTGCGGACTCGGCAAGATGGGCGAGCCGATGGCGCAACGTCTCGCCAATGCCGGTCATCCGCTGCGGGTGTGGAATCGTTCCGGCGACAAGGCCACGGCGCTGCAGGCGTCGGCGGAAAATTGCATTGCGTGCGATTCGCCGGCGAACCTCGCTGCCGGCGCCGAAATCATCATGCTCTGTCTCGCGGATGCGGCGGCGGTCGAAGCAGTCGCGTTCGGCGCCGACGGCCTCACGCGCCTCGCGCGCCCAGGCACCACGCTGGTCGATCATTCGACCCTCGCGCCGTCGCAAACCCGGGTGTTCGCACAACGCTGGCACGAACGAACTGGCGGCAGATGGATCGACGCGCCGGTGTCGGGCGGCACGGCGGGCGCGGCGGCGGGCACGCTGGCGATCATGGCGGGCGGCGACGCGGCGCTGATCGACACGCTGACGCCGGTCCTTCGCGCATACGCCGCCCGCGTCACGCGCATGGGCGACAGCGGCGCGGGGCAGTCCACCAAACTCGCCAACCAGACCATCGTGATGACGACCATTGCCGCGCTCGCCGAAGCGACGCGGCTGGCGCGCCACGCGGGGATCGATGCGACGCGGATTCCCGCGGCGCTCGAAGGCGGCTGGGCGGATTCCGTGCTGCTACAAACGCTGACGCCGCGCATGATCGCGCCACCCGCGCACGCGTCCGGCACGATTCGCACGATGCTCAAAGACCTCGATGCGGTCGAGTCGCTCGCGCGAGAAAGCGGCGCGGCGATGCCGGTCGCGGCGCTGGTGCGGCGCTGGTTGAGCGAGGCCGTCGCGCAGGGTCTCGGCGACGCCGATATCTCGCAGATCGTGACGGTCGAAATGCACACGGCCAATGTCGAATGACCTGACGTAGCCCCGTTTTGCAAGGACACCGGCCGTCGCTGCATGGCGGACGCGCCGGATCGACAGATAAGCCATGCCCCAGGAGACATGATGCACAACCTCGAATCGGCGAACGCGCGCGACGCGTCGTTCGACAGCCTGACGCCCAGCCAGTGGCGGCTGATCATTCTGGCGAGTCTCGGCGGTGCGCTGGAGTTTTACGACTTCGTTGTCTACGGCGTGTTCGCGCAATTCATCGGCCGCGCGTTTTTTTCGATGCTCGATCCGATCATGTCGCTGGTGCTGTCGTTCGCGGTGTTTGCAATCGGCTATCTGTCCCGGCCGCTCGGCGGCGCGGTGCTCAGCTGGTTCGGCGATCGCTATGGGCGGCGCCGCGTGTTCATCGTCTCGGTGATCGTCGTATCGCTATCGACGATCGGCATGGGGCTCGTGCCGACCTACGCCAGCTGGGGCCTCGCCGCGACCTTCACGATGATCCTGCTGCGGCTGGTGCAAGGCTTCTGCCTGGGCGGCGAGTTGCCCGGCTCGATCACCTATGTGGTCGAAACCGTGCCGCGTCGCGCGGGGTTCGTCTGCGGGATCGTGTTCTTCTGCGTGAACTCGGGCGTGCTGCTCGCCGCGGCGGTCAACCTCGGCGTGCACGCCGCGCTGACACCGGACGATGTCGCTGCTTACGGCTGGCGCTTCGCGTTTATCTTCGGCGGCGTGATCGGGCTGCTCGGTTTCTGGCTGCGTCGCAAGCTCGAAGAAACGCCGGAATTCGCGCATATGAAGCATCTCGCGTCAAAGCATCCCTTCACCGAGCTGATGCAGGAGCATTGGCGGCCGGTCCTGCTCGGCATTCTGACGACAGCCGCGACAGCCGGTTATAACGGTCTGCTGTTCGCGCATATGCCGGCGTATCTGGACAAGGTGCTGCACTACGATCCGCACGAGGTCGCGCTCGGGCAGAACGTCGCGCTCGCCACCGCATCGATCGGTATCCTGATCATCGGGCGGATCGGCGACAGCATGCCGCGCCGCCATCTGATGCGCGCGGGCTCGCTGCTGCTGATCGTGCTGACAATGCCGTTCTATCACGCCGCGGTCAGCCACCGGATGGATCTGATCGTGCTGATGCTGCTCGGCGGACTGGGCGCGGCGCTGATCAACGGCACCTTTGCGTGCATCATCGCGGATATGTTTCCCACGCGCGTGCGCTTTAGCGGCGTCGCGCTCGCGTTCAACCTGAGCTTTACGATTTTCAGCGGCACCGCGCCGCTGATCGGCACATGGTTGATTGGACGCACGGGGGATCTCGCCGCGCCAGGCTATTTCATGGTCGCGTGCGCGGTGCTGACGTTCGTTGCAACCTTCGGCCTGAAGGCGCTGAGCGGAAAAATTGCGGCACCGCCAGTCGCGGCGTGAGCTTTGAGGGCAAACACCGGCAGCAGTTCGCGCTCTCACGCGTCGGTCATGGAATGGCGAGGCAAATTGATAGTGAAGACGCAACCGGTGCCGCGCACATCGCGGACACTGAGAACGCCGTGGTTCGACTCGACACTCTGCTTCGCGATTGAAAGCCCCAGCCCCAGGCCGGTCCGGTCTTCGCCGGTCTGGGTAAAAGGCAGAAACATCTTTTGTGCGTCGCCCGGCGCAAGGCCGCCGCAATTGTCCTTCACGTCGATCAGGATGCGATCCGCGACCGCATAGGCATTCAGCGTCACCTCCGTGTGAAGACGCGTGAACTTGAACGCGTTCTGCATCAGGTTTCCGACCGCCGAAAGCAGCAGGTCGCGGTCTGCATTGACGGCAAGCCGCGGATCGACGTCGGAAACCGTCAGTGTGCAGCCACGCGCCCGAGCCTCGAGGTTCGCCGCGTGTCTGACCTCGGCAATGAAGCCGGAGACCGAAAAAATCTGGCGGCGCACAGGATTGCCGGCGGTAATGCGGACCTCTGCCAGAGAACGGTCGATGAGACTGCGCAGCCCTACCAGACTGCGTTCCAGCACCGATCCTGTCGCACCGGAGAGGCCCAGATTTCCGGCTTTCACGGCGGTGAACGCGAGCGTTGCCGCGCCCAGCAGATTGCGCAGTTCATGGGCAAAAAATCCAAGCCGTTCGTTCATCTCCGCAGTCTGTTTGCCTGCCAGTAGGGAATCGCGCTGATAACTGAATTCGGTGACAGCGTCCGCGATCGCATTGTCCAGGCAGCGGTTGAGGGTGCGGAACTCGTCGATTTCGAACGGCGTGTTGCGCTCGTAGGCCAGATCCGTAATGGCCTGACACAGATCGCCATAGTCGTGAACGACCTGGTCGACGGTAAAGCCGAGCTCCAGCAACTCCCGGCCATGCTGGGCAGCCGATTCGCCGATCTCGGAGAGAGACGGTGCGCCGCCGCCCGACGGACCGGATATCCTGCGGCTTTCCAGTGGCTCCGACGTCTGCTCGATCTGCAGCGTCCTGATCAGTTGGTCAAGGAACAGCGGCACCCCGCTCTGAAGTTGCGCCGCGGTCGCTGCGCGCGCGGGTCTGCGCGCCACCTTTGCCCTGCAGCGTTCGATCAGTTCTTCACGGTTGCCCGCCAGAAAATCGTGCATCATCGTCCAACCCCTCTTTCTTTGCCCGCGACTGTCGCGACCGCCATTCGTTCAGGGCGCGATATTCATCTGCTGTCCCGCACGCCTTCAGGCAGGCGAGGCCACGCCCAGCACCGGTCCGTGGCGACGCGTGTTTCGAATCGTCGTGCGCGATGGGTAAGCGCAGGCTTTCCATACACACGGCTTGAAGCGCCACGGTCGCATGGGAGACATGCCCGTGTCTGTACGGTAAAGGGAATGATCGGGATTGGCCGTTCTTCTGCTCTTCTTCGCGCGGGGGCGCCGATTCCGGCGCTGGCAGCCGGACTTTCCGCACCAGGGGGCACGCAAGGGCACGCAACGCGAGGTGCTGCGTGAGCCGTCTTTATTTACGCATCACGGGGTTTCATTTTCGCGGCGAACAGACCCTTCAACGCCTCGATATCCACCGGCTTGACCAGGTGGTGGTCGAATCCCGCCGCCGCGGATCTGAGCTGGTCGCCCGGCTGCCCGTAGCCGGTGACGGCTACCAGCAGCGTGTCTCGGGTCGCGGCAGACCCGCGTAATTTCTGCGCCACCTCGTAGCCGTCCATTCCGGGCAGTCCGATATCGAGGAGCACGACATCCGGCCTGAAAGTCGTGGAAGCTTCGAGCCCCTGCTGGCCATCCAGCCGCGTCGCCACCACATGCCCTTCGCTTGCCAGAATCATCGCCAGCGCCTCGCTGGCGTCGGCGTTGTCGTCGATGATGAGGACCCTGCGGGGGGGCGCCTTGCCCGGGTTCTGCGGTGAACCGGCCTGATCCGGGCTGGCCGGGATCAGGCCCAACGGCAGATCGACGATGAACTCGCTGCCTGTCTTGCCGTCGCTGACGGCCTCGACCGTTCCGCCATGCAACTCGACCAGCCGCCGGACCACGGACAGGCCTACTCCGAGCCCGTTATGAAGCTGACCGTGGGGCAACGGACCCTGGACGAACATGTCGAAAAGCGTGTTGAGCATCGAAGGGGCGATTCCCGCACCGTTATCCCTGACTCGAAGCGAAAGCCGGCGGCCGGTTCTCGTCGCGCTGAGATCGATTTTGCCGCCGGGCTCCGTGTATTTGGCCGCGTTGATCACGATGTTCTCGATGACCTGCGATAGCCTCGTGGGGTCGACAAACATCAGCACCGGTTCTTCCGGCAGCGCAACCGACAAGGTGTGATGCCGTTCTTCGACAATCGGCCGGCACACCTCGAGCGCGCTCTGAACGACCGTTTCCAGCGTCACCGCCTGACGATTCAGCTTGATGCTGCCGCTCGCAATACGCGTGAGATCCAGCATCTCGTTGACCAGCTGGGTCATTGCCTGGCCTTGCCGCTGTATGACGCCGACGGCCCAGACCTTCTGGCGCGCATCGACGGATTCCGAGGCGAGCAGGTCGCCGGCTGAGCACAGCGCGGCAAGCGGATTGCGCAGTTCATGACCAAGCATGGCCAGGAATTCGTTCTTGCGCCGGTCGGCCTGCGCCAGACGTTCAGCGCGCTCCCGAAGCTGGGTGTTACTCAGACTGCGATCGGTGAGTTCGCGCTCGGTCGTGGCGACAGCCACGGCGTGCCCCTGATTGTCCGAGAGAATCGACAGGGTGATCCAGATGTCGAGCACGCGGCCGCTTTTGGTGACCCGCTGGGTTTCATAGGAATGCAGCGCCTCGTTGTGCTCGGCGTAACGGATGAAATCGAGGTGATCCTGTCTGGCGCCCGACGGCAGCATATCGGACACCGTCATGCATAGAGCTTCGGCCTCCGTATAGCCGTAAATCGCGGTTGCGGCGCGGTTCCAGGCAATCAGGCGGCCGTTCAGATCGAACACCGTCATGGCGTCGTTCGAATCCTGGACGACCGCGGCGAGGCGCCGGGACCGTTCGTCGGAGGCCTTCACGTGGGTAATGTCGTTCCACGTCACCACCACCCCCGCGGGCGGTGTCCCCTGAACCGCGATATACGGCGTGATACGCCGAACGTACCACTCTCCCGTCAACGTCTGGATTTCCTTTTCCGCCTGGCCGGTCTGCGCCGACATGACCCGCTGGACATCCTCCAGCAGCGTGTCGCCCAGCGGATTGCCGAGAACATTCGTGATCGGGCGGTCAATGTCGGCTAACGCCAGACCAAAGATGCGCGCCGCACTCGGAGTAAAACGCTTGATCACCGCGTGCCGGTCGAGCAGCAACGTGGCGATTTCGGTGCTGGCCAGCAGGTTCGCCACGTCTTCGCTGAGCACCTCAAGCTGGTGAACCTTCTGCCCGAGTTGGGAATTGACCAGATTCAACTGCTCGTTGAGCGCCTGCAATTCTTCTTTCGATGTCTCGAGCTCCTCGTTGGCCGAACGCAGTTCCTCGTTCATTGAAAGGATTTCTTCGTTCGACACCCGCAATTCGCTATTGCTTTCTTCCAGTTCCTCGATCGTGCTGCCAAGCTCGACCTGCGTGGTGCGAAGTTCGCTCTCCAGGTGCCAGAGATCGGAGTCCACGCCTGTGGGCGCGAGCGAGCCAGGCCGCTCGGCCACCGGAACCCGCGCAAAGATGACGAGCAAGGCCTTGCCCGTGTGCGCCGTGTCGAATGGCCGGGTCACCGTGATCTTCACCGCAGGCGCGCCGCCGTCCGATACGACTTCACTGACCGGCCCGGCGGCCTCGTCCTGGCTCGCGCGGCGCAACACGATCCTCAGCTTCAGACGCAGCCCTTCGCGCGCCATGTCGAGAATGTTGCCTGTCGGCTCGCCGGTGGGTTGCCTGAGGTACTCGTCGGTCGAACCGCTCGTATAGAGCACCTGGTGCGCGGCATTGATCAGCACCGACGCCGCGTGGTGCTCTTCGAGCAGCGTGCTGTTGACCAGTTCCGCGTAGCCCTTGCTGCGGTTGCTGCCGCGACTCGCGGAGGGAAACTCGTCGCGCCTTCCCCCAGGCGCGGAGAACCGGTAGCCGGACACGACCGCGGCGGTGACCGGACTGCGCTGGTAGATGCGCCAGGCCCTGGAGACTTCCTGAAACGGGCCGGAGTCCGGATCGGTACTTTCCGATCGGCCCAGAAACAGATAGCGCTTCGGATTGAGCGCGAAATGAAACACCTCGAACACGCGCTGCTGCGCTTCGGGTTCGAGATAGATCAGCAGGTTGCGGCAACTGATCAGATCGACCCGCGAAAACGGTGGGTCGGCAATCAGGTTCTGCGGTGTGAACAGGATCGTTTCGCGCAGCGCCTGGTCGATCTGATAATCGTTGCCGTGCGGGCGGAAAAAGCGCTCGAGCCGTTCTTCACCGACAGGCAATGCGACCCCCGGTGAATAGATGCCCTGGCGGGCACGCGTGAGGGCGACCCGGTTCACGTCGGAGGCGAGAATCATGAATGACCGCGTGAGCTTGCGTTTCCCGATCTCCTCCGTGAGCAGCATGGCCATCGAATAGGCCTCCTCCCCCGTCGCGCATCCGGGCACCCAGACCCGCAGGGGCTGGTCGCCGCCCGGCTCGTCGAGAAGCGGGCCGAGGACGCGTTCAGCGAGAGCGCGCCACGCCTCCGGATCGCGAAAGAATTCGGTCACGCCGATCATCATGTCGAGACTCAGCGCCTGGGCTTCCTCGACGGAGGTTCTCAATACGGCGCAATACGCGTCGAGGCTGTCCACCTGATTGACCGTCATGCGCCGGGCAATCCGGCGTTCGAGCGTGCCCCGTTTGTAGCCCCTGAAATCGGAGCCGGCCGCGGCCAGCGCCCGGAGCACCGGCTCCAGGTCCACCATTGCGCCGGATTTGCCGGACACCGGCAACATTGCCTCGCCGGAGCGCGCAATGTAATCGAACAGCACGGCGGGCATTTTCTCGATCGGCAGCACGTAGTCGACCAGTCCCGTCGCGACCGCATGCGCCGGCATCGAATCGTGTTCAGCCGTGGCGGGCGACTGCGCCATCACCATTCCGCCCGCGGCCTTGATGGCTCTCAGGCCTGCTGAACCGTCCGCGTTCGCGCCCGTGAGCACGATCCCGATCGCACGGTCGTGCTGGTCCGCGGCCAGCGAAGTGAAGAACTCGTCGATCGGCATCGGAATGGTGGGCCGCTCGACCGCGGGCCGCAGCCTGAACACGCCCTGCTCGATCACGACGGATACTTTCGGCGGGATGACATAGACGTGGCCCGCGCACAGCGTCGCGCCGTCCTCGATGGCCGATACGGCTAGAGAGGTGTCTTTGGCCAGCAGTTCCGGAAGATGGCTTTCGGCGCCGGGCGCCAGGTGGACCACGATGGCGAAGGCGATATCGTGCGGCATGGTGGACGCCGCACGAAAAAACAGGCTCAGCGCATGAAGAGCACCGGCAGATGCACCGATGGCGACGATGCGGGGAACAGTAGCAGCTCCAAGTGTCGGAGAAATATTATTGGCATCATTCATGACACGTCGCTTTAGACTGCTGAAGCGTCAGTGTAGCCGGTTACGGCTGACGGCTGGCAGAAAGTCATGCACGCGGGCGGCGCGCCAGGATGGTTTTACAAGGCCGGCGCATGAAAAAAGCGGGCTTGACGCAAGTCAAGCCCGCCACCATTTCCGCCACGCACCATGTTGCTTGCTTCGGCTGCTTTGTGCCGTGGCTACCGGCATGAACGGGTCGGAAATAGCGATGTGGCCGCGAGGCCCTGCGCAAGGGATGCCTTAATGTTGAAGGAAGACCATCGGAGCGGCAATCGCCTTCTCGCGGTATTGCCCCAGGCGGAGTGGACGCGCCTCGCCCCTCACCTGGTGCCGGTCGATCTGGCGTTGGGGCAGGTCGTATATGAATCGGGCGACCGGCTCGACCACGTTTATTTTCCGTCGACGGCTATCGTCTCGCTGCTTTATGTGATGAAGGACGGCGCGTCCGCGGAGATTGCGATGGTGGGCAACGAAGGACTGATCGGCATTGCGCTTTTCATGGGCGGCGAAACCATGCCGAACCGGGCGGTCGTACAAAGCGCGGGGCGCGCATACCGGCTGGAGGCCCGCTTCCTGAAAGAGGAATTCCATCGCGCCGGCCCCGTGCAGCGACTGCTGCTGCGCTACACCCAGGCATTGATCACGCAGATGGCGCAGACCGTGGTGTGCAACCGGCATCACTCGATCGACCAGCAGTTGTGCCGGTGGCTGCTGCTCAGCCTCGACCGTCTGCCGTCGAACGAGTTGAACATGACGCAGGAACTGATCGCCAACATGCTGGGCGTACGCCGGGCCGGCGTCACGGAAGCGGCGGTCAAGCTGCAGGACGCGGGGCTGATCCGCTACAGCTATGGACATATCGAGGTGCTGGATCGGGCCGGACTCGAAAAGCGCGTGTGCGAATGCTACGGCGTCGTGAAGCGTGAGTGCGACCGGCTGTTACCCGACATGCCCGCATCCTAGGAGAATCGCAGGCTGGTGGGCGAGCGCCCTGCCCCTGGGAGCGGACCGTCCGCGGTACGCCACCGTACCGACTTCCGTACCGGCCGCGCGCAACGTGTCATGCATATGCGATGGTTCTGTCCATGCGAACTTTTCTGGCTCTTCGCCGACAGATTGCGCCAATTTCGCGGGACCGAACTTTTCCGAAACGTCTCGACCTTGCCGATCAGGGTGACACCGCGATGAATATCAGTTCTCTTGCCGGCAAGCCGCTTCCGCCGGCACTGCTGGTCAACGTGCCGCGCCTCGTCGCGAGCTACTACACCGGGACGCCCGACCCGTCGCTCGCCGCCGAGCGCGTCAAATTCGGTACTTCGGGACATCGCGGATCTTCGTTGCAGCGCAGCTTCAACGAGTGGCATGTGCTCGCAATCACGCAGGCTATCTGCCGATACCGGAAATTACAGGGAATCGATGGACCGCTGTTTCTCGGCATCGACACGCATGCGCTGTCGGAGCCGGCCTCGGCCAGTGCGCTCGAAGTGCTGGCGGCCAATGGCGTGGAGGTCATGATCGCGCCGGATGGCGAATACACGCCCACCCCGGCCATATCGCACGCCATCCTCACCTATAACCGCGGCCGTTCGTCGGGCCTCGCGGACGGCATCGTCATCACGCCTTCGCACAATCCGCCGGGTGACGGCGGCTTCAAATACAACCCGCCCAGCGGCGGACCCGCGGACGAAACGGTGACGGGCTGGATCGAAGTCGCGGCGAACAGCCTGCTCGAGAACCGGCTCGACGGTGTCATGCGCATGCCGCTCGCCAACGCGCTGCGTGCCTCGACCACGCACTATCACGACTTCCTCAGAATCTACGTCGCCGATCTCGACAGCGTCATCGACATGAGCGTGCTGCGCGGTGCGCCGATCCGCCTTGGCGTCGATCCGCTCGGCGGCGCGGGCGTGCACTATTGGGCCGCGATCGCGGAACGCTATCGGCTGAACCTCACGGTGACAGACGAAGACGTCGATCCGACTTTCCGCTTCATGAGCGCGGATTGGGACGGGCAGATACGCATGGACCCGTCGTCGCCGTATGCGATGCAGACGTTGATCGGCAAGGCCGACCGCTTCGATACCGCGTTTGCATGCGATACCGATCACGACCGGCATGGCATCGTCACGCCCACAGCCGGGCTATTGCCGCCGAATCACTACCTCGCCGTCATGATCGACTATCTGTGCGCGCATCGTCCGGATTGGCCCGCGCATGCCGCGATCGGCAAGACGATGGTCAGCAGCCGGCTGATCGACCATGTGGCGGCAAAGCATGGCCGCGCGCTCTACGAAGTGCCGGTGGGCTTCAAATGGTTCGTGGGCGGCCTGCTCGACGGGTCACTTGGTTTTGCCGGCGAGGAAAGCGCGGGCGCGACCTGTCTGAGGCTCGACGGCCGCGCGTGGACGACCGACAAGGACGGCATGGTGCCCGCGCTGCTGTCGGCGGAGATCGCGACGCGCACCGGCCGCGATGTCGCGGAGCATTACCGCGCCCTCACCGAACGCCTCGGCGAGCCGCGCGAGCGTCGCGTGCAGGCGGCGGCGAGTGCGTCCCAACGCGCGCTGCTCGGGCGACTGTCGCCGGCGCAGTTCGCTCACACCGAGCTTGCCGGCGAAAAAATCGATTCCGTGCTCGACCGCGCGCCGGCCAATCAGGCGCCGCTGGGCGGCATCAAGGTGAGTACGAAGAGCGGCTGGTTCGCCGCGCGACCCTCGGGTACCGAGAATATCTACAAGATTTATGCCGAGAGTTTTCTCGGCGACGACCACCTGGCGCGCATTGTCGGCGAAGCGCAGAGCATGGTCGACAACGCGCTGGCGGCGTCCGGCGGCGATGCCTGACAGGGCGATCAGCGCCTTTTCGCACGGCCCGCAGCAGCGCCGTTTGCGAGGGTAAGCGCAGGCGCGCCGGAATGCGGTACGACAGCGTACAGACGCCCGCCTCTATTTGACCGCACTATCCGCGTACGCCCCCACTCACGTCGCATCGTCGCCGAAACCTCGCATCGAGCTTCGGACGACACTTCGGGTGACACGCGTGTCGCGGCCGACTTCGACGGGGAGAGAACCATGACAAATGCAATCTGGGGCATCGTGATCGCAATGGCGCTGATGTTCGGCATTGCGTTCTATCGGTCCACTCATCAGCGCCAGCCTGCCGCGCATCCTCGCGGCCCGATCCGGCAGCAGACACAGGACCGCTTGCGCAAGCGCTACGGTTTATAGGCCGAAGGCAGTCCGATGAGCGGCACGCGATGGTCCGATCGTATCCGCACGCTCAAAATAAGGCTTCCCGATGTCTGTTTTTTCACGCCGCCCAGGGAATCGCGACCTGCCTTCCCCGTGGGACAGTCACGAACCGATCCGTGAAGAACTATTCGGCGAGGAACGGCTCGCCCAACATGCGCGCAGCCTCGCCGACGCACAGAATATTTCGCCGGGCGCACCGCGCGGCCGTTCGCTGACCAGCCGCCTGAAGGACAACGCCCACTACCTGATGCAGGCGTACAAGGCGACGCTCGCCGCCGCGGCCAACGACGAAGCCATCACGCCGGCGGCGGAATGGCTGATCGATAATTACTACCTGGTCGACGAACAGATCGGCAAAATCCGCGACGATCTGCCGCCGAGCTATTACCGGCAATTGCCCAAGCTCAGCGGCGGGCCGTTCGCGGGCTACCCGCGCGTATTCGGCCTCGCGTGGGCGTTCGTCGCCCACACCGACAGCCGCTTCGATCCCGACCAGTTGTGCCGCTTCGTGCACGCCTATCAGACGGTTCAGCCGTTGACGATCGGCGAACTGTGGGCGGTGGCGATCACATTGCGCATCGTGCTGATCGAAAACCTTCGGCGCCTCGCGGACCAGATCGATCACGGCCGCACGGCGCGTCTCGATGCCGATGCAATGGCCGATCGTCTGCTCGGCGTGGGCGGACGTGCGCCGGACCCGGCGACGGCACTGTTCGCGCAATTCGGCGGCTCGGCGCTGAGCGATAACTTTGCGGTGCAATTGATCCAGCGTCTGCACGATCACGACCCCGACGTGACGCCGGCCGTCGTGTGGCTGCATGAACGCCTTGCCGGGCAGCACACCACGCCCGACCGGATCGTGGCCGACGTGCATCAGCAACAGGGCGCGGCCAGCGTGACCGTACGCAACGTGATCACGAGCATGCGCCTGATCTCGGATGTCGACTGGACCGAACTGTTCGAACGGATCAGTCCCGTCGACGAGGTATTGCGCACGCATCCCGTCTTCGTGCAGATGGACTTCGCGACGCGCAACCTCTATCGCGGGTCGATCGAAGTGCTGGCGCGCGGCTCGCGTTTCACCGAACTCGACATCGCGCGGCGCGCCGTTGCGGCCGCCCAGATCGCGGCTGATCGCGCCGCACGCAATGCGGCTGGTCTCGCGAGCGAGGCGCCACCTCGTGAGGCCGATCCGGGCTACCACCTGCTGGCGGGCGGACGTGACGCGCTCGAAGCGTCGATCGGCTACCGGCCGCCCGTGTCCGTGTGGCTGCACCGCTTCACCCGCCGCGCCGGACTGGCCGGCTATCTCGGCCGCATCCTGTTGCTGGCCGCGCTATTGCTGGCCGGCATGGTCACGTGGCTCGACGGCCCGATGCGCTATCCCGGCCTATGGATCTGGCTCCCGCTCGCCGGCCTGCTGCCCGCCGTCGATCTCGCGGTGGCAATCGTCAATCGCAGCGTGATGCGCAATGTCGGCGCGATCGTCCTGCCGGGGCTCGCGCTGCGCGAAGGTATTCCGGCAAGCCTGCGCACCGTGGTGGCCGTGCCGACCTTGCTGACCACGCCCGACGCGTTGGCGACGCAGATCGAGCGGCTCGAGATTCATCACCTGGCAAGCGCGGGCGGCGAGCTTTATTACGTGCTTCTTTCCGACTGGACCGACGCGCCGCACGCGCAAACCGAAGGCGACGACGCACTGCTGGCGGCCGCCGCCGCGGGCATCGCCGGGCTTAATCGCCGGCATCCCGGCACCGGCGGACACGAGCGTTTCATGCTGCTGCACCGGCGTCGGCTATGGAACGCCGAAGAGGACCGGTGGATGGGTTGGGAGCGCAAACGCGGCAAGCTGCACGAGTTGAACCGGCTGCTGCGCGGCGCGCCCGACACGTCGTTCATCGCGCCGCCCGGACAGACGCTCGCGACGCCGCCGAACGTGCGCTATGTCATCACGCTCGATGCCGACACGCGCCTGCCGCGCGACACGGTGCGCCGCCTGATCGGCAAGATGGCTCATCCGCTCAATCGGCCTGTATTCGATCCCGCGGGTCAGCGCATCGTCGAAGGCTATGGCGTGCTGCAGCCGCGCGTGACGCCTTCGCTGCCGGTCGGCGCGGAAGGCTCGCTGTTCCAGCGGGTGTCGTCGAGTCCGAGCGGAATCGATCCGTACGTCGCGGCAGTGTCGGACGTCTATCAGGATCTGTTCGACGAAGGGTCGTACGCAGGCAAGGGCATCTACGATATCGACGCCTTCGAGCTCTCGCTCGCGGGCCGCGTGCCGGAGAACACCATGCTCAGCCATGATCTGTTCGAAGGCATCTTTGCACGGGCGGGACTCGCTTCGGATATCGAAGTGGTGGAAGAATTCCCCGCGCGCTACGACGTCTCCGAAGCGCGGCAGCATCGCTGGGCGCGCGGCGACTGGCAGTTGCTGCCGTGGCTCGTCGGTGTGCGGCGGCGCCCCGCGCGGGCGTTGCCGGCGACCGGCCGCTGGAAGATGCTGGACAATCTGCGCCGAACGCTGGTAGCGCCGGCGGCCTTCATGGCCTTACTCGCCGGCTGGACCCTGCCGTTGCCCGACGCGCTGCGCTGGACGTGCTTCGTGCTCGCAACCATTGCCGTGCCCGTGCTACTGCCCACGCTGAGCGCGCTGGTGCCGCGCTGGCAGCGGGCGCACGTGAAAATGACCGCGCGCAGCCTGCTCGGCGTATGGCTGGCGGACCTGCGGCTTGCATTGGCGCGTTGCGCCATGTCGATCGCTTTTATCGCGCAGCAAACCTGGTCCATGAGCGACGCGATCGGCCGCACGCTGTTCCGCCTGCTGGTTACGCGCCGCCATCTGCTGGAATGGACCACGGCCGCCGAGGCCAGCGCGCGCGGGCGTCTGACGCCGGCCAGTACCTATGCGCGAATGTCCGGCGGGCTTGCGCTCGCCCTCGCGGCCAGTCTGGCCATCCTGCTCGCGGCAAGGCACAGCGGAAACTTCGGCGCATGGGTCGGCCTGCCTTTCGTCCTGTCGTGGCTCGCCTCGCCGTTGCTGGCCTACTGGTCGAGTCTCGCGCCGCACCCGGCCAGCGACCTCGACGTCGGCGCCGCGGACGCGCAACAACTGCGCCGCCATGCCCGCCGTACGTGGCGCTATTTCGAAACCTTCGTCACGGCCGCCGACCAGATGCTGCCGCCGGACAATTTCCAGGAAGACCCGCGACCGGTCATCGCGCATCGAACCTCGCCCACCAACCTCGGGCTCTATCTGCTCGCGACGGTGAGCGCCCGCGAGTTCGGCTGGATCGGCACGCTCGACGCCGTCGAACGCCTCGAGGCGACGCTTGCCACGATGGAGCGTATGCCGCGTTATCGCGGGCATTTCTACAACTGGTACGACACCCAGGATTTGCGGCCACTCGACCCGAAGTACGTTTCCTCCGTCGACAGCGGCAACCTGGCCGGCCATCTGATCGCACTGGGCAATGCATGCCGTGCGTGGTCGGCCCAGCCCGTGGATGCACAGAGCGCCGTTGCGTTCACCGGCATCGACGACTGCCTTGCGCTACTGAGCGAAAGCGTAGGCGGCGAACGCGCCGGGCCGCAGCGCGCCGCGGCGCTTCGCGAGTTCGAGCAGGCGGCGGCAGCGCTGCGAACGACACTCGACGGCGTGAAAACCGCGGCGCCCGCCAACGGCACATTGGGCGCCGAGCCGGCGTGGCCGACCGTACTACTACTCGCCGCCACGGTGACGAACGCCGCGCGCGCGCTCGTCGGGATCCAGCCGGCCGTTTCCGGTCAACCCAGCCAGGGCGGCCACGACCAGGACACGCTGTTCTGGTCCGACGCCCTGGAGCGCACGCTTCGCGGTCATTGCCGGGACCTCGCATGCGCGGCCGAAGGAGCGCTTGCATTGCGCGAGCGCTTCGCGCGACTGATCGACGCCACGTTGCAGATGGCCTACGCAATGGAGTTCGGCTTTCTGCTCGACCCCTTGCGCAATTTGCTGTCGATCGGTTACGCGGTCGCCGACGGCAAGCTCGATCCGAGCAGCTACGACTTGCTGGCGTCGGAGGCGCGGCTCGCGAGCTTCGTCGCAATTGCGAAAGGCGACATTCCCGCGCGCCACTGGTTCCGGCTCGGACGTGTGGCCACGCCGGTTGCCGGCGGCGCGGCGCTGGTGTCGTGGTCCGGCTCCATGTTCGAATACCTGATGCCGTCGCTCGTCATGTGCGCGCCGGCCAGCAGCCTGATCGCGCGGACCAACGCGCTGGTGGTGCGGCGGCAGATCGCCTATGGCTCGACGCTGGGCTCGCCGTGGGGCATCTCCGAATCGGCGTACAACGCGCGCGACCTCGAATTCACTTACCAGTATTCCAGCTTCGGCATTCCGGACCTCGGGCTCAAGCGCGGTCTCGGCAACAATGCCGTGATCGCGCCGTATGCGACCGCGTTGGCCGCGATGGTTTCGCCGGCGGCCGCCGCCCGCAATTTCGAGCGGCTGGGCGCCGCGGGCGCGAACGGCCGCTACGGCTTTTACGAGGCACTGGACTATACGCCCGCCCGTGTACCGGAAGGACAGCCGGTGGCCATCGTGCGCGCTTTCATGGCGCACCATCAGGGCATGTCGATCGTGTCGATCGCCAATGCGCTGCTGGCGGGCCGCATCCGCCAGTTTTTCCATGCCGAACCGGCCATTCAGGCGACCGAACTGCTGTTGCAGGAGCGCATGCCGGGCCGGGTCGCGGTGGCCCATTCGCGTGTCGACGAGGAGCACGGCGCCGGCCGTCTGCGCGGCGTCGAACCGGCGGTGGCGCGGCATCTGCAATCCGCGGACACGCCCACGCCGGCGACCCATCTGTTGAGCAACGGCCGCTATGCGGTCATGCTGACCGCCGCCGGATCCGGTTACAGCCGCTGGGGCGAGCTGGCAATCACGCGCTGGCGCGAAGACGCCACCCGCGACGACTGGGGCAGCTACGTCTATTTGCGTGATACCGACAGCGGCAAATTCTGGTCGGCCACATGGCAACCCGCCGGCATGAGCCCGGACAGCTACGACGTGACCTTCACCGAAGACCGCGCCGAGTTCGTCCGGCTCGACGGCACGCTGACCACCTCGCTCGACGTGATGGTCTCCGCCGAAGACGACGCCGAGGTGCGCCGTGTGTCGGTAGCCAACGGCGGCGTGCATGCGCGCACGATCGAATTCACGTCGTTCGCGGAACTCGTGCTGGCGACCCAGGCCGCCGACCAGGCTCACCCGGCGTTCAGCAAACTGTTCGTCGAAACCGAGTATCTGCCCGAGCTCAATGTCATTCTCGCGACCCGGCGCCGCCGCGCGCCGGACGAGCCGGAGGTGTGGGCCGCTCATCTCGCGGTGATCGACGGGCATGCGCTCGGCGCCGTCGAGATCGAGACCGATCGCGCGCGCTTCGTCGGCCGCGGCCGGCAGGTTCGTTCGCCGCGCGGCATGGTGGAAGGCCGGCCATTGAGCAATTCGGCGGGCGTCGTGCTCGATGCCGCGTTCACGATACGCCGGCGGCTGAGCATCGCGCCGGGCGCCACCGCGAGTGTCGCGTTCTGGACTATCGTGGCCGACTCCCGCGCCCGTTTGCTGGACCTGGTCGACAAGCATCGCGACGACGCGTCGTATGCGCGGGCGACCATGCTGGCGTGGACTCAGGCGCAGGTGCAACTGCGCCATAACGGCGTGACGGCGGACGAGGCCGTACAGTTCCAGCGCATGGCCAGCTATCTGCTATACAGCGACCCGTCGATGCGACCGGCCTCGGCCGCGTTGCTGCGCGGCGCGGCGCAGGTGTCGGCGGCGGGTGGTACGGGCGCCGTCCCGCTGTGGAAGCATGGCATATCGGGCGATCTGCCGATCCTGCTGGTGCGTATCGACGATATCGAGCACATGGCGCTGGTGCAGCAACTGGTGCATGCGCATGCCTACTGGCGCATGAAACGGCTCGCGGTCGATCTCGTCATCATCAACGAGCGCGCCGCCTCATACGTGCAGGATTTGCAGATCGCCCTGGAAACGCTGGTGCGTTCGGGGCTGCGGTCCGCACCCGACGGCACCGCGCGCGGTGAAATCTTCGTACTGCGCGCAGACCTGATGTCGGCCGACTCCCGCGCGCTGTTTCCGGTTGTCGCCCGCGCGGTGCTGGCGGCGCGCAACGGCCGTCTGGCGGATCAGCTCAAGCGTGTCGCGAGGCCGCCCGTAAGCGCGTTGCCGCGACCGAAACGCATGCCTGAGCCGACGCTCACGCAGATTCCGGAAAAAACCGTTCGCGTAGAAGCCGGGCTCGACTATTTCAACGGTCTGGGCGGTTTTGCCGACGACGGCCGCGAGTACGTCGTCGTGCTGGGACCTGGCCAGTGCACGCCAATGCCGTGGGTCAACGTCATCGCCAATCCTCACTGCGGCTTTCTTGTGTCGGCGGAAGGCGGCGGCTATACATGGGCGTCGAACAGCCGCGAGCACCAGTTGACGGCGTGGTCGAACGACCCGGTCAGCGACCCGGCTTCGGAAGCCTTCTATGTTCGCGACGACGACACGGGCGCGCTATTCGGCCCGCTTGCGAACCCTTTGCGCGACAACTCGCCCGCCGCGGCGCCGTATATCGCCCGTCACGGTCAGGGCTATAGCCGCTTCACGCACAGCGCTCACGATATCGCACTCGAACTGCTGCAATTCGTGCCGCTCGATGACCCGCTGAAAATCTCCCGGCTGACCTTGCGCAATCTATCCGGCAGGACCCGGCGGCTTTCGGTGACGGCCTATGTGGAATGGGCGCTGGGGGCGTCGCGCAGCATCGCCGCGCCGCATACCGTCAGCGAAATCGACGCGGCCACCGGCGCGCTGTTCGCGCGCAACGACTGGTCCCAAACCTGGCGCGGCCGCGTGGCCTTCGCCGATATGAACGGCGTGCAGACATCGTGGAGCGCGGACCGGCGTGAATTCGTCGGCCGCAATGGCAACCTGAGCGAGCCCGCCGCCCTTTCCGGCAGCGCGGGCCATGTGACGCTGTCGGGCAGGATCGGCGCGGGCCTCGATCCTTGCGCGGCACTGCTCACCACGATCGAACTCGAACCCGGCGAGGCCGTGTCGGTGGTGTTTCTGCTAGGCGAATCGGACTCGGCCGAGGCCGCGCGCCAGTTGATCGAGCGCTATCGCGCTGCGGATGTGGACGCCGTGCTCGCCACCGTAACGGCATTCTGGAACGACACGCTCGGCACCGTGCAGGTGAAAACACCCGACCGCGAAATGGATCTGATGCTCAACCGCTGGCTGCTGTATCAGACACTCGCCTGTCGCATCTGGGCGCGCGCGGGCTTTTATCAGGCAAGCGGCGCTTATGGCTTTCGCGATCAGTTGCAGGACGGCATGGCGCTCGCCGCCGTCCGTCCCGAACTGACTCGCGAGCATCTGCTGCGAGCGGCGGGACGGCAATTCCGCGAAGGCGACGTGCAGCACTGGTGGCTGCCGCAGGGCGGCGACGGCGTGCGCACGCACATTTCCGACGACCGCGCGTGGCTGGCCTACTCGGTGGCGCAATACGTGGACGTGAGCGGGGACCGCGCGATTCTCGATGTCGACGTGCCCTTCCTCGAAGGACGCGCACTCGGTCAGGACGAATACGATGCCTACTTCGTGCCGACGGTGTCGGACCTCGGCGCGACGCTGTTCGAGCACTGTGCGCTGGCGCTTGACCAGAGTCTCGAACTGTTCGGCGCCCACGGCCTGCCGTTGATGGGCACTGGCGACTGGAACGACGGCATGAACCGCGTGGGCGAAGCGGGACGCGGCGAAAGTGTCTGGCTCGGCTGGTTTCTGATCGCCGCGTTGACGAATTTCGCGCCACTGGCGCGCGCGCGAAACGACGACGCGCGGGCGGATCGCTGGACCGGGCGCGCGGCCGAACTGAAGATCGCGCTGGAAAACGCGGGCTGGGACGGCGCGTGGTATCGGCGCGGCTATTTCGACGACGGCACGCCGCTCGGGTCGAGCGGCAACGACGAATGCTCGATCGACGCCATCGCGCAATCGTGGAGCGTCCTGTCGGGCGCGGCCGGTCCCGGGCGGGCCGAACAGGCGATGGCGGAACTCGACCGCCGCCTGATCCGCCGCGACGATGGGCTCGCGCTGCTGTTCACGCCGCCCTTCGACCGCACGGTGCTGGACCCCGGCTATATCAAAGGTTATCCGCCGGGCGTGCGTGAGAATGGCGGCCAATATACTCATGCTGCAACGTGGTCGGTGCTGGCGTTCGCGCAGATGGGCGACGGCGACCGGGCGGCGGAGCTATTCGCGCTGCTGAATCCGGTCAATCGCGGTCGCACCCGGAGTGCCGTGAACCGCTACAAGGTCGAACCTTACGTGGTCGCCGCCGACGTGTATTCAGTCGCGCCGCACGTGGGACGCGGCGGATGGACCTGGTACACGGGATCGGCCGGCTGGATGTATCGCGCGGGTATGGAGGGCATTCTGGGAATCCGCAGGCATGGCGACGTATTGTCGATCCAGCCGTGTGTGCCGGGAGCATGGCCCGGCTTCACCGCCGTTCTGCATTACGGCGCGAGCCGCTATGACATTGCCGTGCGAAACCCGCACGGGGTGAGCCGCGGCGTGATTGATGTGCAGGTGGACGGCACTCCGCTGCAACCTGGTACTTTCGACGTGCGGCTTATCGACGACGGTGCAGCGCATACCGTCACCATCACCCTCGGCCGCACGGGGTCGGTTTTCAAGGTCTGACAAGGCCCGCAAATTTGATGTCGCCGGATGCTCGACGAGGCTCGCGAGCAGCCGGCGAATCGGGATCGCAGTGGTTTTCACCGTATCATGACTGACCCATTGCGTTAGCACGTCCCGGTGCGCAGTGAAGACCCTCAGTGAAGGCGTCCAGAAAACAGACGAAGTCCATTCTTGCTAAAGTCTGCCGATGCACACCGTTGAAACCGTACTCCTGGTATTGATGTTAGGGGCGCTTACCGGCGTGGCCTCCCGCTACATCCGCACCATTCCCCTGCCGTTGATCCAGATTCTTCTCGGGGCCGCGCTGTCCTGGCCTCGCCAGGGTCTGCACATCGTATTCGACCCGGATCTGTTCCTGCTCCTGTTCATCCCGCCCCTGCTATTCGCCGATGGCTGGCGTATTCCAAAGCGCGAATTTTTCGCGCTTTACCGGCCCATATTAAAGCTCGCGTTCGGCCTCGTGCTGTTCACCGTGGTCGGTCTGGGCTATCTCATCCACTGGCTGATTCCGGAGATGCCGCTGACAGTTGCATTCGCGCTCGCCGCAGTGGTATCGCCCACCGACGCGGTGGCCGTTTCGGCGATCACGCGCAATCTCGGCATGCCCTCGCAAACCATGCGCGTGCTGGAAGGCGAGTCGCTATTGAACGACGCATCGGGCCTCGTGGCTTTGAAGTTCGCCATTGCGGCCACGCTCACCGGCCTGTTCTCGTGGACCCATGTCGCGCGGGACTTCATCTGGATCGCCTTCGGCGGAATCGGGGCGGGCGCGCTCATCGGCTGGGGCTTCTCCGTGGCACGCGACGCGGTGACCCGGCGCCTGGGCGACGTGGCCGCCACCCAGATGGCGCTATTGCTGGTATTGCTGCCTTTCGCAGCCTATATCGTGGGCGATCGGCTCGGCGTCTCGGGCATTCTGGCGGCCGTGGCCGCCGGCGTCATGACGAATTTCGCCGATCTCGATCGCAGCGAGTTCGTGGCGGAACGCATGCAGACGGAAGGCACGTGGACCATGGTCGAATCCGCCTTCAACGGCGCGATCTTCCTGCTCCTCGGCCTGCAGTTACCGTCCATCATCGGGACACCGTTGCGGGAAGCCGGCCATCAATGGTGGATTCTCGCGGGTTACGCGCTCGCCATCTCGTCGGCGCTATTGTTGCTGCGCTGGATCTGGCTGACGCTCGGCGTGCAGGGCAGCCTGTGGCGCGCCCATGCGGAAGGGAAACTGGTCGAGAAGCCCTCGTACCTGCTGACGCTTGCAAGCACGCTGGCCGGCATCCGCGGCGCGGTGACGCTCGCCGGCGCTCTCTCGCTGCCACTGCTGCTCAACGACGGCGCACCTTTTCCGGCCCGCGACCTGCTGATTTTCCTCGCGACGGGCACGATCCTCTTCACGCTGGTGATCGGGACCATCGGTCTGCCGCTGGTTCTCAAGCGCATGCCGCCGGGTGGCGAGCCGGCGTCGGCACGGGAGGAACGGCGCGCGCGGGTCGCCGCCTGCAAAGCCGCGATCGCCAGCATGGTGCTCGGCAAGGAACAGGCGGAATCCGTCGATCCGCAATGGCTCGCGCAGTATCAGGAATCGGCTGGGCGCCTGACCCAGGAGTATCGCAAGCGCATCGATCTGCTGGAGGACCCCGCGCCGCCCGCCACACCCGAGGCGCTCGCGGAAGCCCCCGACGTGGTTCGCCAGCGCCGTCATCGCTATGTGGTGGAGCTCGAATTGCGCCTGAAGTCGCTGCACGTCGAGCGTAATGCGCTTTACGCGGAAAGGCATGAACAGCGCATCAACGACGAATCGCTGCGCAGCCTGGTCGCGGAACTCGACCTCGCCGAAGCCTCGCTGCGCAAACGGCTCGATGTGGCTCGCCGGGCGGCTGGCCTGACGGGCGCACACGATTCCGTTAAGCAGGACACGTGAGGGCTGCGACGCTTCGATGCCGGCGCAATGAATGAAGTCGACTCTCGAGGCCGCCCTACATCGCAAACGCGATCGCGCGGCCTATACCATCTTCAGACGGGCAAACGCGGCCACCTTCACGAAATCCAGGACGAACGCGAAGACGATCGCCGCGCCCAGCATGGCGCCGATCCACTGCAGCGGCAACGGCGACATCAGTATTCCCCGTGTTGCCAGAGTTGCGATGATCGACACGTCCGCGATCGACGACACGATCAGCCACCGTCCCGGCCGGGAACTCCACAACCGCCGGCGTTCACGTACCACGTACAGGACCGCCTGGCCGCTGAACACCAGAATGACCGCCGCGAGCGTTTGCAACTGGCCGGTGCCCAGGTGCAGCCAGAACTTGCCGAGGGCGAGAATCGAGCTGCAAAACAGCAGATTGCAGGACGCCAGCACAATGCCCGCGATCGTCAGGTTATTGATCCGCCAGGCATTGGGCCTCGTCGACGGCCGCACGTTGTCTGTCGTCGACGACATGGCGAGGAAATCGCCGGTTGTCATGAGCACGACCATCAGCATCGGAGTCAGGACCGCATGGCCGGTCATGATCAGGCCGACCGTCAGGAACAGCATCTGATCGATTTTGCGCGTCACCGATCGCAACGTGTAGGTGAGGATGCGCTGGAAAGTGACGCGCCCCTCGCGCACCGCGGCAACGACACCGCCCAGGCCCGGCTCGGTCAGCACGATCCCTGCCGCCGACTTGGCGACATCGGTGGCGGTCGAGACGGCAATTCCCATTTGCGCCTGACGCAGCGCCGGGGCATCGTTCGCGCCGTCGCCGCACATGCCGACAATATGGCCACCGCTCTGGAACGCCTTGACGATGTGGAACTTGTCGTCGGGGAACACGCCCGCGAAAACGGCAAACTCTTCCGGACGCAATTGCCCGGGGAGCGGCCCCGGCGGACAGACCGCGCCATCGAGCCCGACCGTATGGGCCACTACGCCGGCGGTCGCCACGGCGTCGCCGGTCACCATCACGGTGTGCACGCCCATTCCGAGCAGGTCGGCGATCAGCCTCGCGGAATCGTCTCTGGGCGGATCGCTCAACGCGATCAGGCCGGCCACCTGGAGCTTACCCGGAACGCCGGCGCCAACCGCCAATACGCGAAATCCTTTGGCTTCGAGAGCCTGCTCAGCGACCGCCGCTTCCGGCGACGATTGCGTCAGGGCACTCACCCGCGCGAACGCGCCTTTGACAATGCGAACCGTGCGATCGTCCTTATCCGTTGCGAGCGCCTCGGACATCTTTTCTGCCGGGTCAAATGGCACGAACCTGACAAGCCTGGGCAAATCCGCCACGCAAGCGGGCCGGGACGCGTTGCGGATCGCCGCGTCGACCGGGTCCTGGCCGCCCTCGGAGCTGGCCAGCGCGGCAAGCGCGAGCACATGCGGCTCATCGAAACCCGGCATTGCGTGCACCGCGGTCACCGCCAGTTCGTTGCGCGTCAGCGTGCCCGTCTTGTCGGCGCAGAGAACGTCCATCGAGGCCGCTTCATCGATCGCGGACAAGCGGGTGGGAAGAACGCCCAGCTTCGCGAGCACCCTGGCGCCCAAAGCGGTCGCGAGCGTGAAGGTGGCCGGCAATGCCACGGGAATCGCCGCCAGGATAGCCGTGAGTGCGAGCGGCACGATCTCGACCAGCGGCATCCGCAGCGAGGACGCATAGCCGATCTGCACGAGAACGATCACGCCATTGAACATGGCAAGATTTCGCACCACGCGCATCACGGCCTGCTGCTGCGAACTGGGGACGCGGGCGATACGAACCAGCTCGGCGGTTTGGCCGAACTTCGTGTGGGCGCCCGTTGCGGTGACTTCCGCAACCGCTTCGCCGCGCCGCACGAGCGCACCGGCGTAGGTCTGCAACCCCGGACCGCCTTCGATAGGCAGAGACTCGCCCGTGAGAGTCGATTGATCGAGCAGCACCTCGCCTTCGATCAGGCGGACATCGGCGCCCACAATGCAGCCGAGCGAAAGCTTCACGATGTCGCCCGGCACCAGTTGCCCAACCGGCACCGTCTTCCACGCGCCGTCGCGCCGGACCGGCGTGATCAGAGCGAGGCGCGACTTGAGCGCGTCGAGTGTTGCCTGCGCCCGGCTCTCCTGGAAGAAGCCCAACGCCGCGTTGAAGATCAGCAGCGCGGCGATCACGCCGGCTTCGACGTACTCGCCCAGCACGAGTTGCAGCACGATTGCGGCTTCCAGCATCCACGGCACCGGCGCCCACAGCTTGCCCAACGCGCGGCTCCACGGCGATGTGGCCGTGTCGGGCACACCATTCGGGCCGAAAACTTGCAGCCGGCGCTGCGCTTCGTCGCTTGTCAAACCGCCGGATTGACGGTCTTCGACACTGTGTTCAGAAGTTTCGGGTAGGGAGCTCATCGCAAACCAGTTGAGGTTGGTAGAAAAGGAGGCCGCCGCCCTCGCCTCCAGCCAACGAAGCTTGCGTACCGGACCGCGCCGCATCGCGCCGTTCAGCGCCAAAAGACAGAACAATCGTAAGAGGTCGTGGGCGCGTCCTGTTGATACAGGTCAGTCCGCAACGCGTCCCTTCTGGCGAATATTTTCAGGCGTGCTCACCGGATCGGCTTCATCATGCGCGGCACGCGGCGTACGTGGCGAAATGCGATCCACGACCGCGCCAGCCTGCAACCAACGTCGTCGGGTCCCTTTGTTCGTTGATTTGCATCAATCCGTCACTGCGATGTGCGGCGCCTGATAGAGCTATTCCCTCGCACGACGGTGCCTTACAGTAGCGTGACGCGAGTATGCGGAAAGAACGCTGCTGGCCGCCTGTGCAGGTGCCGGTTGGCAGCAGCCAGTGTCACCACGGTCGAACCAGAATGCTGCCCGCCTATATATCGCATCGCGACTGCGTCAAACACGAAATGGGACCCATGCATCCCGAGTCGCCCGATCGCATCGGCGCGATTCACGACATGTTGCTGATCAAGGGCCTGCTCGACTGCATGCAAACGTACGAGGCGCCACTGGCAACGGAAGAGCAGCTCGCGCAGGCGCATTCCCTGCCGTATATCCGCTCCATTGCCGGCATGGCTCCACTGGAGGGCTACGTGCGTGTCGATCCCGACACCAGCATGAACCCTTATACATACCAGGCGGCCTTGCGTGCGGCCGGTGCAGCCGTGCTGGCGACCGATCTGGTGCTTGCCGGCGAAGCCTGTTGCGCCTTTTGCAACATACGGCCGCCGGGACACCACGCGAAATACGCGGCGGCGGGCGGGTTCTGCTTTTTCAACAATGTCGCGGTCGGCATCCGGCACGCGCTGAACGTGCATGGACTCACGCGCGTGGCGCTGATCGATTTCGACGTTCATCACGGCGATGGCAGCGAGGACATTCTCCATGCCGATGCGCGGGTCCTGATGTGCTCGATCTTCGAAGACAAGCTATACCCTTTCTGCGGTAACGAGCCTCGCGGCAGCAATATGGTGAACGTGCCGCTGCCCACGCGCTCGTACGGCGACGTGTTCCGCGCGGCTGTTACGGAGAAATGGCTGCCGGCGCTCGAAGCGTTCAGGCCGGAGATGATCTTCATCTCAGCCGGCTTCGACGGTCACCGTGAAGACGACATGGGCAACCTCGGCCTCGTCGAAGCGGATTATGCGTGGGTCACCGGGCGCCTTGTCGACATCGCCAGGCGTCACAGCGGGGGCCGTATCGTGTCCTGCCTCGAAGGCGGCTACGAACTGTCGTCGCTCGCACGCGGCGTGGCCGCGCATGTGAGAGAACTCATTGGTATGGATTGCTGACTGCATCTCATGGACAAACATTACCTGACGCCGCTGTTCTCCCCCAACTCGATTGTGGTGTTCGTCGGCAAGGCCGACGAACCGGACAGTCAAACCCATTACGGCCGGGCTGTGAGCGCCCTGATACGGGAGAGCGGCTTCGCCGGACCCGTGACGTTTCTCGACGTGGGCATGACCGGCACGCTAGGCGAACTGGCCCATTCGCGCGCCGATCTGGCGGTCATCGCCCTGCCGGACGACGAGTTGCCGTCCGCTCTGGAAGTCGCCGGGCGGATTCAATGCCAGGCGGCGCTGATCATTTCGACGGGTGTCGATCAGGCGCATGCCAAAGAGCTGCACGCCATTGCGCGCAAACACGGTATTCAACTGCTCGGGCCGAACTGTCTTGGCTATCAGCGCCCACGGCTGAACATCAACGTCAGCGTCGTAGGACCGCTGGCGCAGCAGGGACCGCTCGCCCTCGTTTCGCAATCGGGCGCGCTGACCGCTTCGATACTCGACTGGGCCGACAAGAACGCGGTCGGCTTCTCGACCGTGGTATCGCTCGGGCCGAATACCGCCGTCGATCTCGCGCAAACCCTCGATTTCCTCGCAACCGACCCGGCCACCCACAGCATCGTGATCTACATGGAGGGCATCACGAACGCGCGCCGGTTTCTCAGCGCCCTGCGCGCGGCGGCCATTACCAAGCCCGTGGTGGTGCTCAAGGCCGGCCGCAAGAGCGCTGCATCGCAAGCCGCGCTCACCCATTCAGGTAACATCATCGGCAGCGACGAGGTCTTCGATGCGGCTTTGCGGCGCGCCGGCGCGGTGCGCGTGAAATCGTTCGCGCAGTTGTTTTCCGCGGCCAAGTGTCTCGCGTCGCGCTATCGTCCGGTGGGTTCGCGGCTGGCGATCGTGACCAATGGCGGCGGCCCCGGCGTGCTGGCCGTAGACTGGCTCACCGAGCTGGGCCTCGTTCTCGCGCGGCTCTCGCCCGACACGAGCGCGGCACTCGCGCCGCAATTGCCGCGGCTCGCGACCATTGCCAACCTGCTCGATCTGTCGGAAGAGGCCGGGCCGCAACACTACCGGGCCGCCGCCGCGGCCTGCGCCGCGGATAGCGAGGTGGATGGAATTCTGGTTATCTATTCGCCCAAGCTGGGCGTCGATCCGACTGCGGTGGCACAGGAACTGGTGCTCGCGAGCGCCAACATCGGCAAGCCGCTGCTGACCTGCTGGATGGGCGACCAGAAGGTCGCCGAGGCGCGCGAAATCATCAACGGCGCCGGTATCGCCACTTTCCGTTCACCTGAAGCGGCCGTCGATGCCTTCAGCAATATCGCCTCCTTCTATCAGAACCAGCAACTGCTGCAGCAGACTCCCCCTCCGCTGTCGCAACTCGCCAAGCCGGATCTGGCGGGCGCACACATCCTGATCGAAAGCGTGCTGGCCGAACGGCGCAAAGTGCTGACGGAAATGGAATCGAAAGCGCTGCTGGCGGCTTTCCATATTCCGATCACGCAAACCATCCTCGCCCACAACGCCAACGAAGCGATGCTGATCGCCAGCCAGATCGGCTATCCGGTCGCGCTGAAAATCGACTCGCCCGACATTGCGCACAAATCCGATGTTCAGGGCGTCGTCCTCAACGTGCTCAACGCCACCAGCGTGCGCGATATCTACAACGACATGATCGCGACCGTGCGCCGGCTCAGGCCGGACGCAAGGATCAACGGCGTGACCATTCAGAAGATGTCGGGCAAGAAGCACGGGCGCGAACTGTATATCGGAGTGGTCACGGATCAGCCGTTCGGCCCGGTTATCACATTCGGCGCGGGCGGCACCATGATCGAGCTGATCAACGACCGCGCGGTCGAATTGCCGCCGCTCAACCAGTTCCTGTCGCAACGCCTGATCCAGCGGGTGCGTTCGGCAGAAACGCTGGGTGAATGGCGCGGCGCGCCGGCCGTTCGCAGCGAGGCGATCGAGCACGTGCTGTTGCGCGTATCGGAAATGGTGTGCGCGCTGCCGCAATTGCGCGAGATGGACATCAATCCGTTGATCGTGGACGAAACCGGCGCGCTGGCGGTCGATGCACGCGTGGTGATCGACAACGCGCAACCGCTGCTGCACAGCTACGACCATCTGTCGATCCTGCCGTACCCTTCCAGCTACACGCAGGAGTGGCCCATGCGTGGCGGCGGCCAATACACGTTGCGCCCGATCCAGCCGGACGACGCCGAAATGCTGCAAGCCTTCGTGCGCAGGCTGTCGGACCGGTCGCGCTATTACCGCTTCGTGTCGTCGCTGCGCGAACTGTCGGTACCCATGCTGGCGCGTTACACGCTGATCGACTACGACCGTGAAATGGCGCTCGTGGCGGTCTACAAGGAGCGTACCGCAACCGGCGACGGCGAGTTCACCGAAACCGAGCGCATGATCGGCGTTTCACGCTACATCGCCAACCCCGACCTCACGAGTTGCGAGTTTTCGCTAGTCGTGGATGACGACTTCAGTGGCCAGGGGCTCGGCTCGCGTCTGATGCTGTCGATCATGGAGGTTGCGCGCCACAAAGGCCTGAGTGAAATAGACGGCCTGGTGCTGGTCAAGAATGCCAACATGCTGAAACTGATGAAAAACCTCGGCTTCCAGGTGCAGACGTACGCCGAAGATCCTGATTTCAAACTCTGCAGCAAGACGTTGTAGTGAACCCGTGCGTGGGCCTTCGTGGCCGGTTGGCCGGTACTCGTCCGCAGCGGTTGGCTTGGCTTGGGTTGGCTTGGCTTGGCTTGGGTTGGCTTGGCTTGGCTTGGCTTGGGTTGGCTTGGCTTGGGTTGGCTTGGCTTGGCTTGGGTTGGCTTGGGTTGGCTTGGGTTGGCTTGGGTTGGCTTGGGTTGGCTTGGGTTGGCTTGGCTTGGGTTCACGCGCCCGGCGGCGTGACCGGGCGGGCCGCCGCATCGCTTCGCGCTTCATCCCGGGCCGGACCGATCGCGAGGCCCGTCTGCGCCAGCACGCGCCGCAGCCCCAGCTTCGGATATTGCCGGTCTACCGCGCGCACGTCGGCGCGCGTCTCGTCGAGAATCCAGTCGCGCACGTCGGCGGCCACCGGCCGCAACGGCCGATTCTCCGGCCACACCAGGCAGCAGCGCCGGTTCGTCACGATCAGCTCCTCTTCGGCCGGCAGTAGCGCGCCCTCGAGAAGCCAATGCGACACCACGTTGAGCCAGCCAAGCGCGACACCCTGCCCAAGCAACGCCGCCTGCACGACGATGGCGTAGTCGTTGAAATTCAGCATGCTCGCGGCATGCCGCCCCTGTGCCGCGAACGCGGCGAACCGGTCATGCCAGCCGCGCTCGCCGTCGTCCATCACGATCACCGTGTCGCCGTGCTTGCGGCCCGCCTCGGTTGCGGCTGCCTCGTGATAGCGGCGGTTGCACACCGGCAGCAGCGTCTCCGGCATCACGAGCACGCTGTTCTCGCCGATCTCGTCCTCGCGCAGAAAGCGCATGCCGAGATCCACGTCGACGAGCGGGCCGCCTATTCGCCCCGAGATCAGCTGAAACCGCAAGTCGACGTTCGGAAACGCCTGGTTCAGACGGCTCATGCGCGGCATCAGCCAGTGCGTGGTGAACGCGGTGGACACCGACAGCGTGACCGACTCGACACCGGTTGCGCGCGCCTCGATCTCGCGTATCGCGCTTTCTATGCCGTTGAAGCCTTCGGATATTTTCCGGTAGAGGATCCTGCCGTTCTCGGTCAACTCGATTCCGCCTCGCACGCGCTCGAACAGGCGCACGCCGAGATGGTCTTCCATACGCGAGAGCATGCGGCTCACCGCGGGCTGGCTGACATATAACTCCTGCGCCGCGCGCGTGAAATTGCCGCAGCGCGCGGCCGCTTCGAAGACGAACAGCGCGTTGGCGCTCGGCAGTTTTTTGCGAAGGTTGGGCATGATCTGATGTTATGCCCTATCCAACAATTTGGGAATTGCCGCCAAAAATGGCTCGGCCTATATTTTCCCTGACGCAGGCTTCTACAGCGAGACAGGACGCAATGGACGCACGAGCGAAAACAGGTGTTTCAATCCGATCGGCAGCGAAACGTTATGGCCACGTGGTGGCACTCGACGACGTTTCGCTCGACATCGCCCCCGGCGAATTCGTCTCGCTGCTCGGCCCTTCGGGATCGGGCAAGACCACCCTGCTCGGCATTCTCGGCGGTTTCGTGCAGCCCAGTTCGGGGGCGGTGTGGGTCGGCGAGCGCGACATTACATTTGCGCCGCCGCACAAACGCGACATCGGCATCGTGTTTCAGAACTACGCGCTGTTTCCGCATATGAACGTGGGCGAGAACGTAGCGTTTCCGCTGCGCGCGCGGCGTCAGCCGAAAGCGACGTGGGCAAAGAAGGTTGCCGACGCGCTCGCGATGGTCGAACTCCCCGGCTACGAGAATCGCGGCATCGGCCAGCTGTCGGGCGGCCAGCGCCAGCGCGTGGCGCTCGCCCGCGCGATGGTGTTCGAGCCGCAACTGATCCTGATGGACGAGCCGCTCTCCGCGCTCGACAAGCAGTTGCGCGAAACCATGCAGATCGAGCTGCGGCGGCTGCATCGCAGGCTCGGCGCGACGATCGTCTACGTGACGCACGACCAGCGCGAGGCGCTCACCATGAGCGACCGCGTGGCCGTGCTGAAGAACGGCCGCCTCGTGCAGATCGATACGCCTGAGCGGCTCTACGACCGCCCCTGCGACGCGTTCGTGGCGAGCTTCATCGGCGAAGCGACCCTGCTCGCCGTGACGCGCGCCGGCGACGACGCGGTGCGTCTCGGCGATACGGTGCTGCGCACCGCACACCCGCTGCCGCACGGCGACAGGCTGCTGCTCGCGGTGCAGACCGAGAAGCTCGTGATCGATAGCGGCGAGCCGCGCGCGGGCGTGAACCGTCTGTCGTGCCGGGTCACCGAGGTGCTGTATCAGGGCGAAAGCCTGCGCGTGTTCGCGACCCTCGCCGACGGCACCGCCATCAGCCTCAGACAGCCTGGCGGGCACGACGCGCGCCGGCGCATTCCCGAGCCCGGCGCGCCGATGAACGTCGTACTCGATCCGCAGGACACGATCGTCGTGCCCGCCTGATTCCGCTGCGATAGTCCCCGCCCACGTCCGGGCAAACCCTCTCCCTATTCACTGTTCACAGCCCACTGCAAAAGGATGATTTCATGAAGCTCACCGATTTCAAGGTCCTGACGTTCGACGTCGTCGGCACGCTCATCGACTTCGAGCGCGGCGTACTCGGCTCCGTGCGCCGCCTGGGCGGCCCGGCCGCGAAAGACCTGACCGACGACCAGATCTTCGAGCCGTACCTGCGCGGCCGTGCGGCCTACCCCGGCCGTTCGAGCCATGAAATGGCGAACGTCTACCTGTCGCTGGCGAAGGAACTCGGTCTGCCCGACGACCCGCAATCGGCTGCCGCCTTCCAGCGCGACGTGCTCGAATGGCCGGCGTTCGCCGATTCGGTCGCGGCGCTCAAGCGTCTGCGCAAACACTTCCGCCTGGTTGCCATGACCAATGCGGACCGCGTGGCGCTGTCGGCCTACGCGCACACGCTCGGCGACCCGTTCGACGACACCGTCTGCTGCGACGAAACCGGCGTCGCCAAGCCCGATCCGCAATTCTTCGCGTACAACCGCGGCCGTCAGGCGGCGTTCGGCTACAAGTTCGGCGAAATCCTGCACACCGCGCAGAGCCAGTATCACGACATCGGCGTCGCCACCCGGCTTGGCTATGCGACCTGCTGGATCGAACGGCGCCAGGGCGTGAAAGGCTTCGGCGGTACTCCCGTGCCGGAAGCCGTCACCACGCCGACCTTCAGGTTTGCGACGCTCGGCGCGCTCGCGGACGCCGTCGAAGCCGAAGCACGCCTCGCCGCCTGAGCCGATGCTCGCGCCGCCGACACCCCACACGCCCCCGCCCGATTCGCTCTGGCGGGCGCTCCTCGCCGCCTCGCCCGGCGCCGGTGCGACGCTCAGCGCCGGCGTGCCGCTCGCGCGCGATCTCGAGGTCGAGGTCGCCGTGATCGGCGCGGGCTACTCGGGCCTCGCCGCCGCGTATGCGCTGCAAAAGCGCGGCGTGGACTGCGTGGTGCTCGATGCCAATCCGGTGGGCTGGGGCGCGAGCGGGCGCAACGGCGGCGTGGTGTCGTCCAAGTTCAGACTGTCGTTTCCCACCATCGACAGGCTGCATGGCCTCGATACCGCGAAACGCATGCACCGCCTCGCGCACGAAGGCGTGCGCGTGGTCGAAACGCTGGTCGACGAATTCCAGCTCACGCGCGCCCGCTTCGAACCGACCGGCAGCCTGCGCTGCGCGCACACGGAAGCCGCGTTTGCCGCGATTCGCGCGGAGGCCGACTGGGTTCGCACGAAGCTGGGCGATACCACGATGACCGTGCAATCGCGCGCCGAGGTCGAACACGAGACCGGTTCGAAGGGTTTTGTCGGCGGCGTGCTGAGCGCGGACGCCGGCACCATTCTGCCGCTCGAATACGTGCGCGGACTCGCGCGCGGCCTTACGCTGCGCGGCGTGCCGATCTACGAATCGACGCCGGTGCAGCAGATGCATCGCGCACCCGGCGAGACGCGCGTGACGCTGCGCACGCCCGGCGGCACGGTACGCGCGAAGCAGGTCGTCGTCGCGACCAATGCGTATTCCGGTCTCACGCCGGCAACCGCGCCGTATCAGCGCGAACTCGTGCCGTTTCGCAGCGCGATGATCGCCACCGAACGCCTTCCCGCCGAACTCGATGCGCGCCTGATGGTCGAGCGCCGCAGCTACACCGAAACGCGGCGCATGATGAAGTGGTTCCGCAAGGTGGACGGCCGCATGCTGTTCGGCGGACGCGACGCGTTCGGCAAGGAAGGGCAAACCAGCGGCTTCGACGCGTTGCAGCGCGCGATGGTCGCGCTCTTTCCGGATCTCGCGGGCGTGCGCGTGGAATATCGCTGGTCGGGCTATGTCGGCATGACGTTCAACTCGTTGCCGCACGTTGGCCGCAGCGATGACGCCACGACCTTTTGTCTGGGGTATAACGGAGCAGGCGTTGCGATGGCGAGCCTGCTCGGCCAGCATGCCGCCGCGCTCGCGCTCGGCGAAACACCCGAGCTTTCGCTGCTCGGCGCACCCGGCTTGCGGCCCGTGCCCTTTCATTCGCTGCGCGCGCCGGGTGTGAGACTCGTTGCGGCGTGGTATCAGTTTCTCGACGCCGTAGGTGCATGATGACAACCGCCAAACGGATGCTCCAGGGAACCACCTTGATGCAAGCCACCGGGTCCGATCCCGCCGCACGCTATCAGCGCCGCGAGGATCGCACGATGCTTCTGCTGATGACGCCGGCGCTCCTCGTGATCGTCGTGCTGCTGGTCGTGCCGCTCGCGTGGCTGTCGTGGCAGTCCATCTATCACGACGGCTTCACGTTCGAAAACTACCGCCGCATGTTCACGGGCGCGTACCTCGAAACGTTTCTGCTGACGTTCAGGCTGAGCATCATTGTGACCGTCGTCACGCTGCTGCTCGGCTATCCGGTGGCCTACTTCGCCGCCTCGCTGCCGCCCAGGCTGAGCGCGCTCGTGCTCGGCATGGTGATTCTGCCGTTCTGGACCAGCGTGCTGGTGCGCACCTACGCGTGGCTCGTGCTGCTACAGCGCACGGGCCTGGTCAACAAGGCGCTGATCGCTTCGGGCCTGATCGAGCGGCCGGTACAACTCGCCTATAACCAGTTCGGCACGGTGATCGCGATGGTTCACATCCTGCTGCCGTTCATGGTGCTGCCGCTCTATTCGGCAATGCAGAAAATCCCGTCGAATCTTTCGCAAGCCGGCGCGAGTCTGGGCGGCTCGCCGCTGCACGTATTTCTTCGCGTGTTCCTGCCGCTCTCGATGAGCGGTGTATTCGCCGGCGTGACACTCGTGTTCGTGCTGTGCCTCGGCTTTTACATCACGCCCGAACTGATGGGCGGCGGCAAGTCGATCATGGTGTCGATGGTGGTGAGCCGCAACATCGAGATCTACAACAGCTGGGGCGCGGCGAGCGCGGTGAGCGTCGTGCTGCTGATCTGCGTGTTCGCGATCTTCTATGCCGCGAGCCGCGTGGTGCCACTCGAAAAGACCCTGGGCGCGAAATGAGCAAACTCCCGTTCGGACGGATCGTCCTCGGCGCGGTCGTCGTGCTGATCCTGCTGTTCCTGATGGTGCTGGTGCTGATCGTCGTGCCGCTGTCGTTCTCCGATACGCGCTTCATGACCTTCCCGCCGCCGGCCTACTCGCTGCGCTGGTATCACTCGTTCTTCGACAACCCCGCATGGATCGACGCCGCGCGCACGACGCTGACCGCTTCGATCAGCGCCGCGCTGATCGCCACGCCGCTCGGCGTGGCCGCCGCCTACGCGATCCAGAACGGCACGCACTGGATCATGCGCTATCTGCGCACACTGCTGATGTTGCCGCTGATGGTGCCGATCATCATCGTTGCGGTGGGGGTGTTTTTCGTGTACTCGCAGGCCGGCTACGTGAACACGCTCGGCGGCCTGATTCTCGCCGACACGATGCTCGGCCTGCCCTATGTGCTGATCTCGGTCGGCGCCGATCTGCGGACCTTCGACCGCACCCAGGAGATGGTCGCGCGCAGCCTCGGCATGAATCGCTTTCGCAGTTTCATGGCCGTGACGCTGCCGCAGATCAAGGCGAGCGTGATCTCCGGCGCGGTATTCGTGTTCATTCAGGCTCTGGACGAAACGGTGGTCGCGCTGTTCGTGTCGGGCGGCTCGAACCAGACGCTCACACGCCGCATGTTCGTCACGCTGCGCGACGAGATCGACCCGACCATCGCGGCGATCAGCACCATGCTGACCGCGCTCACGCTCTGCCTCGTGATGATCGTCGTGGTGAGCCGCCGTTCCGGTGCGGCGCGCGCCTGATACCTGACAGATTGCCCTTCTCCGGATTCGATGCATGATCAGTCTGGAGGCATGTTCTCCAGCACGCGCGCCGCCGCCAGCATGCCACCCAGAACCTTGTCCGCCACCTGCCCGGAGAACCCCGCGGGCAGTTCGCCGCGGACTTTCTCTACGACCTCGGGCGTGCGGGCGATAATCTCCTGCACGAGCGGCTCCGCGTTGTCGCCATAGCCGACCTTCCTGGCCGTGCTGTTGAAGTGCCGCCGCTCGATTTTATGCACCTGGTAGTGCTTATTCCTGCCGAGCAGGGCCATTGCCAGTTTGATTTCCTGGTCCGCCCACTGACTCGGCCCGTCGCCGATGACCGGATAGGCGGACATCACATCGTAGATTGGACTCAGCCTGAAGCGTCCCGCGCCGCCTGCAAGCAGCTGGATGCTGAAGTTCTTCGCATGACCGTCCGGCGCGCGCATCATCCAGAAAATGATTTGCGAGGCCATGAGCGTGTGCATGTCTTCTACCGCCTGCTGCGACTGCTGCAAAAGCGTGAACATCTGCTGAAGGCCCGGCCCCCCCTCGTTCTCGTATTTGACTAGCGGCGATGTGCCGGTTGCCTGGCAGAAATCCTCCTGGATAAGCCGGAACAGCTGCTTTCCACTGCGCGAGAGCACCCGGTCGAAACGCTCGACGACGAGCACCCGTTGCGAGCCAAACGTCTCGATGCGCGCCTCTGCCGTGGGCAGCCCGTATTCCTTGCACAGCCGCAGGCACAGCCACTCGTTGTCCACCGAGGTGGTGAAGTCGGCCTTGCGCCCGCCCACCATGCCGATAGGCAGCTTGAATATGTGCGTTGTCGGCGTGGTGCCGCGCGGCTTCATCCATTGCCCGTTCCACCTCAGAAAGGCGTCTTTCTCCTGCGCGCCGGCCAGCGAGATGCGGAAGTCGTCGTCGGGGTCCCTCGCCGCGGCGAAACGGTCCGGACTGACGACTTCCAGCAGATGTCGCTCGATGGCCTCTTCGTCGACGACGATACCCTCGACCTTGTCCAGCCCCTCCGGCACAGCCTCGTCCGGCAGGAGCTGCAAGGCTCCCACGCAGTCGCGGCCAATCGCGGCCAGCAGGTCGAATGCGCCGATGGAGCCCGTCCTGAAGCGCGCCGCCACCCGCTTTCGAATCGTCTCGCTATCCGGCAGCAGGCCTTCGAAGTAGTGGGCGACACTGTCTCCCTTCAGCGGTTCGTTGTGGAGATTGAATGGCAGCGACAGGGATATCGGGCGGCCACGCGCCGATTCGCGCCAGGCCCTGTCGTACTGCAGCTCGGATTCCCCATTGGCATTGATGGTCCAACGCCCGACGAAGTCGCCGTTGGCCCAAAGGGAAAGGGTTTGGCTGTGCGAGCGGCGGCCCATGCTTACCACTCGGAGACGTTTTTCGGCCCGGCCGCGTCCCGCTCGCCCAGGCGCAGCTCAAGCCCGATGGCCGAGCACCAGCTGAGCAACTGCTTGAAGCTGAGCTCATCCGGATTCTTTTCCAGGTACGAGATGCGGTTCTGACTCAAGCCGACGCGCCGCGCCACTTCCGCCTGCGTGAGCTTGCGCCGCTTGCGGGATGCAACGAGCAACTGGCCGAGCTGGGGCGCGGTCACGAGCGGTTGAGACGGGAGAGCGGCGGGCATAAGAAATATCCGTTATTCGGCTATATCCATTTTAGCCGCTATTCGGATAAAGTCAATTTAGCTGATATACGGATATTTTTTATTTATCCGCTATACGGCTTTTGACGACGGCAGCGCCTGTCCGCGTTTGTTCAAGGAGCCGCCGCAGCGTCCGCCCGTCCTCGCAACATATCCGCAATCCGCTCCGCGATCATGATGGTCGGCACATTCGTGTTCGCGCAAGGGATCGACGGCATCAACGACGCATCGCCTACATAAAGTCCGCTGACGCCATAGACCGCGCCGCGCGCGTCGCAGACGGCGAGCGGATCGTCGGCGGCACCCATGCAGCAGGTTCCGCACGGATGCCAGGTGCCGCCCGCCGAGCGCGTCACGAAACGCGTCAGCGCGTGATCGTCGGCGAGCAGTTCGTCGAGCGTCACGCCTTGCGTGACCACGCGGCGCACGAGCCACCCGCGCAACGGCCCGGCAATGTCGAGCAGCGCGCTCAGCAGGCCGCGCTGCAACGCGTTCCACACGCCCGGCACGGCCACGCTCGCGACGCGCGGCGAATAGCTCGAAGGCAGCAGCGTGGTGCGGTGCTGCGCCATCATCGGATCGGCCAGCGTTCGGGCGCCGAAGCGCAGCGCGAGTTTCAGCCGTTCGAGATCGCGCGCGTCGGACAGCATGTTGAAGTCGACGGCGGGTTCGTCGTGCGGACTGGCCGACGTGAGACTCACGCGGCCGCGCGAGTACGACTTGTTGACCCAGAAAAACAGCGTGCCGAGCCGGTAGCCCACCGAATGCCAACCCGATCGCGACAGGATCGCGCCGTGCATGTCGCCAGGTACCGCTCCGCTCACGCCCGACGAAAAACGCACGATCGCCTGTTCGTGATGCTCGTCGGGATATAACGCGCGGGCCGCGCGCGGCAGAACCGCGGACACGGCAATCGACGGATGCTCCATCAGATTGCCGCCCACGCCGCCGCGATCGGCCACCACCTCGATACCGAGCGCGGCCAGTTCGGACGCCGGTCCGATGCCGCTTCGCATCAGAAGCGCCGGGCTGTGAATCGCGCCCGCGCAAACGATCACCTGTCTGGCGTGCAATGTTTCGCTCGCACCGTTTTCGCCGACAACCCGCGCGCCGATCGCGCGCCCGCCGTCGAACAGCACGTGTTCGACGAGCGTTTGCGTGCGGATGGTCAGATTCGGCCGGGCCCGCACGGTGTCGTCGAGATAGCAGACCGAGGTCGGGATGCGCTCGCCCGCTTCGCTCACCGCGATCGAGCCGATGAACGTGCCGTCCTGCCATTCGCCGTTCTGGTCGTCACGCCGCGTGTGGCCGCGCGCGTCGAGCGTGGCGAGCACCGCGCGTACGAATGGCGAGATGCGCGCCCACGGCGTGCGCTGGATGCGCACCGGTCCGCTCGCGCCATGCAGCGCGCCGCCGAAGTCGCAATCGGTTTCGAGCTTGCGGAAGTACGGCAGGCAGGCGGCCCAGTTCCAGCCGTGTGCGCCGCGCGCGTGCCATTCGTCGTAGTCGGCCGGCGCGCCGCGGTTCGCCATCAGCGCATTGATCGCCGAACCGCCGCCAAGCAGGCGCGCCTGCTCGTAACGGCGTGTCGCGGCCGAAGTGTTCATGCGTGCCTTCAGATGCTGCCAGATGTTCGCGGTGTCGAGATAGGCGCGGCCGGGATAGCGGCTGCGCACCGCAGCGGGCATGTCCGTTCGCGAGATGTTGCGGCCGGCCTCGACGAGGCAGACGGTGCTGCCTTCGTCTTCGGACAGGCGCGCGGCCAGCACGCAGCCGGCCGAGCCGCCGCCGAGAATCAGATAGTCGATCACGTTCGATGAATGCGTAGACGATGCGCCGCGCGGGACGCGCAAAAAGCGCTGGGATTCGCGCGCGGGTTTCGCGTTCAACTACCCGGAAACCCGCGTGCAGAGCGTGAAGAGTGCGTGGAAAAAACGAAACGGCTGCTGCTTACTGCATGAACTTGAGCCAGCGCGCCTTGGCCTGAACGCCGGCGTCCGAGGCCCACCATTCCTCCGACATCAGCACCTGCTTCGACGCATTCTCCGGCGAGCTCGGCAGCTCGCTCGCTCGTTTGGCGTCGATCTTGCCGGTCTTGAAGGCGGCCGGATTGCCCGGGCCGTAGTCGATATAAAGCGGCAGGTTGGCCTGCAGGTCGGGCGAGACAGCCGCGTTGACGAATCTGATCGCATCGGCCAGGTTCGGCGCGTTCTTCAGCACGCAGAGCTGCGTGTTCTGCAGAATGCCGTCGTTGAACGTGAAGTCGACATCGGGATTGTCCTTGCGCACGGCGCTCGCGCGGCCGTTCCAGATCATCGTCATGTCGACTTCGCCGTCGTGCAGCAGTTGCGCAGACTGGCCGCCCGAAGTCCACCAGACGGTCACGTCCGGCTTGATCTGCTGCAGCTTCCTGAATGCACGATCGACGTCGAGCGGATAGAGCTTGTCGCGCGGCACACCGTCGGCGAGCAGCGCGGCTTCGAGCACGGTCTGCGGGTCGTTGCGCAGCGCGCGCGTGCCCGGGAACGCCTTGACGTTCCAGAAATCGGCCCAGCTCTGCGGCACCTTCTTCAACGTCTTCTTGTTGTAGCCGATCACCGTCGAATAGAACTCATAGGCAACCGAATACGGCGTGCGGTATTTCTCGGGCATCGCAGCCGCATTGGGCATTCTGGAAAAATCGAGTTTTTCCAGCAGGCCTTCATGGCCGCCGCGCAAGCAGTTGGAGGTGGGCGTATCGACCACGTCCCAGATCGGCTTGCCGGTTGCGGCCTGCGCCTTGATCTGCGGCCACGCGTCCGGAATACTGTCCTGATTCACGGTGATGTTCAGCAGCTTCGCAGCCGGATCGAGGATGGCTTTGGTCTGTGCTTCCTGATACGTGCCGCCTTGAGAGACAAAGGTAATCTTCCCGGCGGCAAATGCAGGCGTCAGACACGCGGGCACGAGACCCGCGACGCCAAGAATCAGAACAGCGGCAAGCGGGCGCAACGTTGGCTTCTTGATCACGAATATGTCCTCGAAACGGTTAAGCGAAAAATATCGTGGATGTCATGCGCGTGAGCCCAATATAGTGAATCTGTTTATTGGCGACAACGCCGCAATTGTTGTGGGGTCCATGACATCACGTTATGGCAAACGTGTAGCGTGGTATGCCGGGAGCGCGCCACGCCCCTACTCGGCCGCATGCCCTGCATTCGCCGCCGCGCGTTGTATGAACATGCTGGGCGTCATCCCGCAGCACTTCTTGAAATGCCGGCCAAAATGGCTTTGATCGAAGAAACCCACCTCGGTCGCCACCACCGATCCCGGCACGCCTTCGAGCAGCAGCGTCTGCGCGCGCTGAATCCGCAGGCCGCACAGATAGCGGTATGGCGACGATCCATATTGCTGCCGGAACACCGTGGCGAAACGCGACACGCTGAGCGCGGATAGCTCGGCGAGTTGCGCGAGCGTCACGGGTTCGTCGAAATGGGCTTCAATGAAGGCTCTCGCGGCATTGAGACTGATGGACTGTTTCATGACGTCACGATGCTCGAGCGGGCCGCCGGTTGTTTCGCGAAACGCCGGATGGAAAACGGGTCGAGAGGAATGGCCGTGCTGCCCGTATCGACGAGTTCCGCCAGCGTCTCGCCAACGCCGGGGCCGATCTGAAAACCCGAGCCGCTGAAGCCGAACGCGTAGAAGAGACCGTCCACCTGGCCGCTCGGACCGATCACCGGTTCGCTGTCGGGCAGATAGCTTTCCACGCCGCTCCACACGCGAATCACATGCAGCGGCGCGAACGCGGGCACGAGCCGGCGCATCTGCGCCAGTTGCCGCACGGTATTGGCCGGCAACACCGAGGCGCGGCTCGTCACGGTGTCGGCGGGACCCGCGGGACCGCCGCCCACGATAATGTTGCCGCGCGGAATCTGCCGAAAATAAATGCTCTCTTCCTTGATCGACGTGAACACGCCCATCGACGCTTTGAACACGTAGGGCACGGGTTCGGTCACGCACATTTGCGGCCCGCGTGCGGTGATGGGCGCCGTCTCGCCGAACTGTTCGGTCAGCCGGCTCGCCCAGGCGCCCGCGCAGATCACGAGTTGCGCCGCCCAATACACGTCGCCGCGCGCGCTTTCCACGCGAAACCGCCCACCTTCTTTTTCGACGCGAGCAATCTCGGTGTTCTCGATCACCTGTGCGCCGAGCCGCGCCGCCGCGCGACCGAACGCGGGCGCGGCGAGGCGCGGGTTGGCGTGGCCGTCGAGCGGCGAGATCGAGGCGGCCAGCACCTCGCGGCCGAGAAACGGAAAGCGCGAGAACATCGCGCCACCGTGCAGCACTTCGAGTTCGAGGCCGTAAGCGCGTGCGTCGATCGCGTACTGATCGAAATTCTCGACGTCCTGCGGGTGGTAGCACACGCGCGTATGGCCCGACGGCAGAAACTCGACGTCCTCGCCGAGCAGTTCCGCCGAGCGTTGCCACGTGCGCAGCGCTCGGTTGGCCAGCGCCAGTTGCGGCAGCGCGCGGCCTTGCCGGCGAATGCCGCCGAAGTTCACGCCGCTTGCCTGCTGGCCCGTGAGTCCGCGTTCGAGCAGAATCACCGAGCGGTTGCGCTGACGCAGAAAGAACGCCGTGGTCGTTCCCATGATGCCGCCGCCGATCACGATCACATCGGCTTCGTTGCGGGTCGTCGCGCTCATTCTGTCACCTCGCGGCTCGCCTTCTCGTTTGCCTTCTCGCTCGCCTTCTCATTCGCCGCGTCGCTTGTATCTTCGGTCAGCGCCACCGGCAGCGGTTTGACCGGCGCCTGGCCGCGCAGCCGTCCCACCGACGACAAAGGCACGCACGCCGCGGCCGCGATGATCTCCGCACCCGCATGGCCGCAATAACGCCCCTGGCAGCGGCCCATGCCGACGCGCGAAAACGCCTTCGCGCGATTGGCTTCTCTGGCGCCGGTCGCGCCCACCACACGGCGCAGTTCGCCGGCGGTGATCGCTTCGCAACGGCAGACAATCGTTTCGTCCGGCAGCGACGCGGCGAACTTCGCGGGCCACGGAAAGGCCTCACGCAAGCCCGCGGCAAACCGCGTGAAGCGCGCGAGTTCGGCGCGCAAGCGCTCCACGCCGTTGACCGTCATGCCGTGATCCTGCATGGCGGCCAGCGCCGCGAGGCGGCCCGAGCGTTCCGCTGCGTCCGCGCCGCGCACCCGTGCGCCGTCGCCTGCCAGATAGACGCCCTTGATGCTGCTGCGGCCGTCGGTGTCGATCTGCGGCAGCCACTGTTGCGCGCTCTCATCGAACAAAAAGCGGCAGCCCGCGAGGTCCGCGAGTTGCGTCTCGGGCCGCAGGTGATAACCGAGCGCGACTGCATCGCATTTGAATTCGAGGCGCTTGCCACCGGGCAAGGCGACCTCGACGCCACGCACGCCGTCTTGCGGCGAGCCTTTGATTTCGAGCGGCTCCACGCCGCGATGAACCGGCACGCGCGCATCGGCCAGCACACGCGTCAACGCAATGCCTTTTCCGAGCGCGGCGGGAATCGCCAGCAGGCGCGGCAACGCGGCCACGCGCTGCACGAACGTGGAAGTGTCGAGCACCGCGGCGACCTGCGCGCCCGCCTTCACGTACTGCGCGGCAACGAGATACAGCAGCGGCCCGCTGCCCATCATCACGATACGCGAGCCGATCGCGCAGCCTTGCGACTTCAGCGCGACCTGCGCGCCGCCGAGGCTATAAGCGCCGGCCTGGTGCCAGCCCTTGACCGGCATCAGCCGATCCGTCGCGCCGCTGCAAACGATCAACGCGTCGAAGGCGAGCGAGTGATACCGCGTGCCGCTCACCAGATGCACGGTGTTCGGCGAGATATTCCAGACCAGCGTCTCCGGCAGATAGTCGATCCTGCTTTTCAACGCATCGAAACTCCGATGCAACGACGCCGCACGCTCGGCCTCGCTGCCATAAAGCGTCTCATAGCTGCGCGAAAACCCGTCCGGCTGCCGACGATAAATCTGCCCGCCGTCGCGCCGCCCTTCGTCGATAACGACCGGCCGCAGCCCCGCTTCGACCAGCGCCTGGGCCGCGCGCACGCCCGCCGGCCCGGCACCGATGATGACTATGCGCGGGGCCATACACCCTCCGCGGCATCCGCCAGTTTCGTGACGATCGACATGCCGGGTGTCGCCGGCGTGCTGCACGCGCGCACGCGCTCGCCTTGCGCGGTCCACACCCAGCAGTCCTGGCAGGCGCCCATCAGACAGAAACCGGCGCGCCCGCCGTCGCCGAATTCGGAATCGCGCAGCGTGGCCGTGCTGGTGAGCAGCGCGACCATGAGCGTGTCGCCTTCGGCGGCTTCGCGCATGACGCCGTCCACTGTGATCGGAAAGGTCTTGCGGCCGGTTTCCGCAAGGCGCACAAATCGTCCGCTCATGCCGGGGTTGCCTCCACAGTCTGCAAACGGTTCAGTTCGGCGGCCGGATGGTGGCACAGAATCTCCGCGCCCGAAGGCAGCTTCTTCATGGAAGGCGGCGTCACGTTGCACTTGCCGTCGATACGCACCGGACAGCGCGCGCGGAACGGGCACAACTCGGCGATGTCGGCGCTCTCGCCCATTACCGGCAAGGCGGTCGCGACGATCTCGCGGCGCGCGTCGAGCCAGCCGGGTTTCAATGCCGGCACCGAATCCACCAGCAAGCCCGTGTACGGGTGATACGGCGGCGCGGCCAGCACGTCGCGCTGCCCCGCTTCCACGCGATGCCCCGCATACAGCACGATCACCTCGTCGCAGATCGCGCGCACCGTCGAAATATCGTGGCTGATGAACATGTACGACACGCCCAGTTCACGCCGCAATTCAGCGAGCAGATCGAGGATTGCCGCGCCGACCACCGTGTCGAGCGCGGAGGTGACTTCGTCGCACAGAATCAGCGCGGGATTAGCGGCAAGTGCGCGCGCCAGATTCACGCGCTGTTTCTGGCCGCCGGAGAGCCCGGCCGGTGCGCGCGTGGCGATGGCGGCCGGCAGCTTCACCAGATCGAGCAGTTCCAGCATGCGCTTCTTTGCTGCCGAGCCACGCAGATGGTGATAGAACGCAAGCGGCCGGGCAAGGATATCGGCAATCGAATGACTCGGGTTGAGCGCCGTATCGGCGTTCTGAAACACGATCTGGATCTGCCGATACTGTTCCGGTGTGCGGCGCGAGATCTGCGCCGGCAGCGGCTCGCCGTTGAACAGCACCTCGCCGCGCGCCCGGTCGACGAGACCCGCCACCACGCGCGCGAGCGTCGTCTTGCCCGAGCCGGATTCGCCGATCACGCCGAGCGTGCTGCCGCGCGGGATCGACAGACTGACGTCGTCCAGCACGCGCACGGCGGGCGCGCCGTGGCGGTCGATGCGACCGTAGCCCGCGGACAATCCGCGGATCTCCAGCAACGGCGGCACGTGTTTGCCGAGCTTCGGCGGCAACGTCAGCTCCGCTTCCGGCCGGCGCGTGGCCGCCAGCAACTGGCGCGTGTATACATCCACGGGCGCGTCGAGCACTTGCGCGACTGCGCCGTTCTCCTTCACCGCGCCGCCGTTCAACACGACAATGCGGTCCGCCATCTGCGCGACCACCGCCAGATCGTGCGACACGTACACGGCCGTCGTGCCGAGTTCGCGAATCACCTTCTTGAACGCCGCGAGCACTTCGATCTGCGTGGTGACGTCGAGCGCGGTGGTCGGCTCGTCGAACACGACGACGGCCGGATCGGTGATCAACGCCATCGCCGCCATCAAACGCTGCAACTGGCCGCCGGACGCCTGGTGCGGATAGCGCTCGCCGATCGTTTCCGGCGCGGGCAGCGCGAGCGAGCGGAACAGCCCGATCGCTTTGGCGCGTGCCGCCTCTTTTGTCATCAGGTGATGCAGCAGCGCCGGCTCGGTGACCTGATCCATGATCGTGCGCGCCGGATTGAAGCCGGCCGACGCGCTCTGCGCGACATACGCGACGGTCCGTGCGCGCAATGCGCGGCGTCCCTTCGCATCGAGCGACAACACCTCGACTTCGCCGATGCGCACGGACCCGCCGCTGATCGCACAACCGGCTCGCGCGTAGCCGAGCAGCGACAGCGCGATGGTGGTCTTGCCCGAACCGGATTCGCCGATCAGCGCGAGCACTTCGCCCTTCTTCACCGAAAAATCGACACCCTTGACGATCTCGGTCACCAGCCCTGGCGCCGCACCCGCCACGACTCGCAGACCCTTCACTTCGATCATGTCGCGATCAGCCATCACGCACCTCCGTGGCTACGGCTGCGACGCCGCAGGTTGTCGATCAGCAGATTCATGCCGATGGTCAGCGTCGCAATCGCGACGGCCGGCATCAGCACGGCAGGCGCGCCTTCCGACAGCCCGCCGATGTTTTCGCGCACGAGCGAGCCCCAATCTGCGTTCGGCGGCTGCACGCCGAGGCCGAGGAAACTCAGCCCGCTCAGCAGCAGCACGATGAACACGAAGCGCAGGCCGAAGTCGGCGAGCATCGGATGGATCATGTTGGGCAGCACTTCGACTCGCGCGATATAGAAGATGCCTTCGCCGCGCGCTCTCGCCACCTGCACGTATTCGAGGCCCATCAGGTTCACCGCGAGCGAGCGTGAAATGCGGAACGCGCCGGGAATGTAGGCTACGGCGGCGACCGTCGTCAGCATCGGAATCGACGAGCCGAACGCGGCGATCACGACGAGCGCGAGCACCTTGCTCGGAATCGAAATGAGCGCGTCGAACAGACGGCTCAGGATTTCATCGACCCAGCGGCCCGACACCGCCGCGAGCAGGCCGAAGAACGTGCCGATCACGCTGGCGAGCACCGCCGCGGCGAGCGCGAGGCCGACCGTATAGCGCGCGCCGTAGAGAATCCGGCTCAGCATGTCGCGGCCGAGGTAGTCGGTGCCGAGCGGATACGCCGCGCTATAGCGCCCGAAAATTTCCGTCGAGGTCAGCGCGCCGCCTTTGTACGGCGCGACCAGCGGTCCGATGAACGCGACCAGCAGCCAGAACGCCACCATCAACAGTCCGATCAGACCGAGTACGGAGAAGCGGTGCACGAGGCGTTTGAACATGCCGTGTTTCAGCGCCGCCGCTTCGGGAGGCGCGGGTTCGACGACCACTTCGTCACGGCGCACGTCGTATAGCTCCGTGCCGGCGTGAGGAACATGGTGGGGATTGGTTGGTTGGCTCATCATCGACGCAGCCTCGGGTTGGATACGATCTGACACAGGTCGGCGATCAGCACGAGCGCGAGATACGCCGCGCAGAACACCATGACGCAGCCCTGCACGAGCGGCATGTCGCGGTTGGTCACCGCGTCCACCATCAGGCTCGCGAGTCCTGGATAGTTGAAGATCGACTCGACGATCACCACGCCGCCGAACAGATACGAGAGGCTCAGCGCCACGGCGTTGGCAATCGGCCCGATGGTGTTCGGCAGCACATGCCGCCACACCACGCGCACCGGCGAAGCGCCCTTGAGCAAGGCCATTTCCACGTACGACGAATTGAGCTGATCGAGCACCGCGGCGCGCGTCATGCGCGCCATCTGCGCGACGAGCACGCAGCACAGCGTCATGACCGGCATCGCGTAGATGCGCAGCAGCGCGCCGAACGAATGCACTTCCGACAGATACGACAGCGCCGGCAGCCAGCGCAGCTTCACGGCGAAGATCAGCACGGCGATCGTCGCGATGAGGAACTCGGGCACGGCGACCGTGGAGAGCGTGAGCACATTGAGCGTGCGGTCGAGCAGCGAGCCGCGAAACATCGCCGACGAAATGCCGATCAGCAGCGCGACCGGCACCGAGACCACCGCCGTGAGTCCGGCCAGCACCAGCGAGTTCGGCAGACGCGTCGCAATCAGCTGGCTGACCGGCAGATTGTTCGACAACGAGGTGCCGAAGTTGCCGCTGACCACATGAAGGAGCCACACGAAGTAGCGTTGCAGCGCGGGCTGGTCGAGCCCGAACTGATGCCGCAGTGCGGCGACGGCTTCCGGCGTCGCCGCCTGGCCGAGCGCCTGCTGGGCCGCGTCGCCGGGAAGCAGACCGGTGACGGCGAACACCACCGCCGACACCAGCAGCAGCGTGAGCAGCGCGAGGCCGAGTCGCGCGGCGATGAGACGTTGCGCATGTGCTTTCATCGAGATTCCCCTCCATGCAACGCAGTTGCGGTTGAAGCCGCGCACCGCCTGAGCAGCGGTGCGCGTATTGCGGGGTGCGGCGTGAATCCGGTTCAGGTTTCGAGCCAGACGTTTTCCGCGAACATGAAGCCCATCAGCCCGGCGAGCGGAATCGAGCCGAGGCCCTTGAGCTTGTCCGTATACGCGTCGAGCGAACTCTGAAAGAGAGGAATGCCGACACCGCCGGTTTCATGCACCAGCACCTGCATGTCGCCGTAGATCTTCTTGCGTTTGGCGTCGTCCGGTTCGCCGCGCGCCTGAAGCAGCAACTGGTCGAACTTCGGGCTTTTCCAGTTCGCTTCGTTCCACGGTGCGTCCGACTTGAAGAACTGCGTGAAGATCACGTCGGCGCTCGGACGCGCGTTGACGTTGCCGAAGCCCAGCGGATGCTTCATCCAGTGGTTCGACCAGTAGCCGTCGGCCGGCACGCGCGAGACCTGCAGATTCAGACCGGCTTGCGGCGCGACCTGCTGCAGGAACATGGCCATTTCAACGGAGCCTTCGGCCGCCGGCGAGGCGAAAATCTGGATCGGCGCGCTGCCGACCTTCGCCTTCTGGAAATGGAACTTCGCCTTGTCCGGATCGAAGGTACGCTGCGGCAAGCCGGCCAGGTAGTACTTGTTGGTCGGGTCGATAGGCTGGTCGTTGCCGATCGTGCCGTAACCCTGGAAGATCGCGCGGCGCATCTGCTCGCGGTCCTGCAGGTACATCATGCCGCGGCGAAAATCGTCGTTGCCGGTAATGCCGCCTTCGTCGCGCACCACCAGGTCGGTGTACAGACCGGTCTTCGTCTCCAGCACGGAGAAACCGCCGGCGCCCTTGATCTGGGTCGTCGAACGCGGGCTTACCGCGTTGATCAACTGCACGTCGCCCGAAAGCAGCGCGTTCACGCGCGCCGATTCGTCGCCGATGCCGATCAGTTCGATTTCGTCGAGGTGCGGCATGCCCGGCTTCCAGTACTTCTCGTTTCTCACACCGACCGTGCGCACGCCCGGCGAGAATTCCTTGAGCTTGAACGGGCCGGTGCCGATCGCCGTTTTGAAATCTTTGGTGCCGTCCTTGATGATCTGGAAATGCGAGGTGGCGAGGATCACGGGCAGATCGGCATTCGGGCCTTCCAGCGTGATCGTCACTTCGTTCGGGCCGGTGGCCTTCACTTCCTTGATCTGATCGGCCAGCGTCTTCGCTTTCGAGGCGGTGGCCGGGTCTTTGTGGCGCATGATCGAGTACACCACGTCGGCGGGCGCAAGGGCTTTGCCGTCGTGGAACTGCACGCCGTTGCGCAGCTTGACGACCCACACGGTGGCGTCTTTCGTGTCGAGCGAGGTGGCGAGCGACATCTTCGCGCCGAGATGCGAATCGAGTTCGGTCAGGCAGTTGTAGAACATGAAGCCACGAACGTAGTCGGTGCCGAGCGCGCCTTTCGCGGGATCGAGCGTGTCGGCCGCGGAAGCGGACTGTGTCGCCACACGGATCTTGCCGCCCTGCTTCGGCCTGGCTTGCGCCAGGGCCTCACCGCTAGCGGTCAGAAGACCGGCGCCCGTCACCGACATCATCCCGGCTGCGGCCATCGCGCGCAGCACGCCGCGCCGCGAGGCACCTTTGGCCGTCAGCCGCTCCAACTCGCTTCCGAGTCCAAGAGCGCCATGTTGCGAGTTTTCCTTATTCATCGAACTTCTCCGCGAAGGTGAGCAATGGGATTGAGCAGGCGTGGCTGCGTAGTTTTGACTGCCAGTCGAACAACGAACGATCAATAGAAAATGTCTTTGATGCGGTAGTACGTGCCCACCAGCGGCAGGAACCAGGGTTTGCCGGTATGGCCGGGAATCGCGGGCCATTCCGATTCGCGCCACGGATTCTGGTCTTCGTGGCCGTCCATCACGTCGGCCATCACCTGGCCCATGTGCGTCGACATCTGCGTGCCGTGACCGCTATAGCCCAGCGAAAAATAGATGCCGTCGTGCTGGCCGGCATGCGGTAAACGGTCGGCGCTCATGTCCACCAGACCGCCCCAGCAATAGTCGATGCGCGCGTTCGCGAGCATCGGGAACATCGCGGCCAGGCCTTCCTGCAGGATGCGTCCGCTCTTCGCATCGGACGGACGCTCCGACGCCGTGAAACGCGCGCGGCCGCCGAACAGCAAGCGCGAATCGGGCGTCACGCGAAAGTAGTTGTGCATCAAACGCGTGGTGGTGTACGCGCGCCGGTTCGGAAACACTTGCGCCAGCAGTTCCGGCGCCACGGGCTCCGTCACGACGATGAACGAACCGACCGGGGCAAGACGCCTGCGATACCAGCCGAACGGTCCATGCCGTGACGGGCCGGTCGCGATCAACACCTGCTTTGCGCGCACTTCGCCGCGCGCACTGGTGATACGAAAGCCGCCGCCGTCTTTCGCGATGGCGGTGACTGCCGCGTTCTCATACAGCTTCGCGCCGCGGCGCACTGCTGCCTCGGCCAGACCGACCGCGAACTTGCCCATGTGCATCTGGCCGCCATGCCGTTGCAGCAGTCCACCGTAGAAGCTGTCGGACTGGATTTCGCTGCGAATACGGCTGCGGTCGATCAGTTCGATATCCGTATCGACTTCACGGCGAATCGCTTCCGCCGTCTTCTCCAGATACGCTAGATGATGCGGCCTGGACGCCAGCTTCAGCTTGCCGGTCGCGATGTAGTTGCAGTCGATGCTTTCCTCGCGGATCAAACGCTCGACCGTGTCGACCGCATCCGAAAACGCGCGGTAACAGGCGCTCGCACGTTCCACACCGAGTTGCGCGACCAGCGCGACGAAATCCTGCGCGACGCCGGTATTGACCTGCCCGCCGTTGCGCCCGGACGCGCCGCCGCCGATGCGGCCCGCGTCGAGCACGGTCACCGCGGCGCCGCGCTTGCCCAGCGCCTGCGCCGCCGACAGTCCCGTGAAGCCGGCGCCGATCACCACCACATCGGTCGGGCCGTCGACCGGACCCTCGCACGCCGAGAGCAATGGCGGCGCGGTGTCGAGCCAGTAGGAATCGAGCTTCATCCGGTCTGTCCTTGAGATGGGCAATGAGCGAGGCGGCGGCCTATCCTGAACGGGCAGGAAAACGGCGCTTACAGGCCGAGTTCCGAAGCCAGATGCGGAATGTCGTTGACTTCGTAGTACTGGTAGTACGGCGTCGACGGTTCATGGCCGCGCTTGACGAACGCCTTGTGCCTGATGCCCATGTCGTGCGCGGTCATCAGGTCGTAGCGCAGGCTCGACGACACGTGCAGCACGTCTTCCGGATTGCAGTTCAACTGGTCGAACATGTATTCGAAGCCCTGCATGCGCGGCTTGTACGATTGCGCCTGCTCGGCCGTGAAGACCTTGTAGAACGGCGCGCCGAGCTTGTCGACGTTGCTCTGGATCTGGTTGTTCGACGCGTTCGAGAGAATCACCAGCTTGTACTTCTTCGCCAGACGAGCGACGCCTTCCGGCACGTCCGGATGCGGACCCCAGGTCGGCACGGCTTCATAGATGCTCTGCGCGCCCGCTTCGTTGAATTCGACGTTCATACGCTTGCAGGCGCGGCGCAGCGCGTTGACCACGACATCGCGATACGGCTTCCATGCACCGAGCACTTCATCGCGACGATAGCCCGAGTAAAACGCGACGAGCTTTTCCAGCTCTTCGCCGTTCAGCAGGTGGCCGTACTGTTCGCGGGTCATGTCGGCCATATGAAACTTGGTCAGCGTGCCGTAGCAGTCGAAGGTGATGTATTTCGGTTCGAATTCGATCATGGTGCAGTCCTATCGTGATGGTGAGCTCCGCTATCGGAGCTCATTGGCGAAAACGGCAACTATCGTGTTTGGGATCGGAGCAAGTGCTTTGCATCCACTCAGATCGGCAGGAGAAGCTCATTCCTGTAAAAGATTTAATCAGCGCAAAAACACAGATGTTCCTGATTAGGGCGCTGCCGGTGACACAAACCATGCGTTTTTGAGGCCGCTGACAGCACAGAATGCGGCTATCAGGCGCAACCCTTATCCCGGCTGGCTTTGCGGCCGTTCTTGCGCAGCGGCCGGCGCGTGCTCAGGGCCGCAGGTCGATCAACACGCTCTTGAAACGCAGGTTCGCCTCATAGGCCTGCCGCCCAAGGTCCTTGCCGATACCGGAACGCTTGTAGCCGCCGGTGGGAATCATGAAGTCCGAGGTGCGGCCATAGCGGTTCACCCACACCGTGCCCGCTTCGAGCCCGCGCACGAAACGCAGCGCCCGGCCGAGGTCGGCGGTATGCACACCGGCCGCGAGGCCGTATTCGGGGTGCTGCGCGAGCGCGAGCGCTTCTTCTTCGGTATCGAAGGTTTGCAGCGTCAGCACCGGCCCGAAGATTTCCTCGCGCACTGCTTCGGAATGAGCGGTGACGTTCGTCAGCAAGGTGGGCGTGTAGAACGCGCCGTTGGAGCCGACATCGGCCCTGACGCCGCCGTAGCGCAGCGTCGCACCGGCTTCCAGCGTGCGCCCCACGATGCCCTCTATGCGCGCCGCCTGCGGCGCCGAGATGATCGGCGACAGTGTCGTGCCGGCGGCCCACGTCGCGCCGGGCTTCAACTCCGCGAAGATCTTGCCGATGCGCTCGGCGAGCGGTTCAGCGAGGCTTCGCTCGACCAGCAGACGCGAGCCCGCCACGCACACCTGCCCGGCATTACCTGTAATAGCGCCGGCGATACGGCGTGCCACGTCATCCAGACGCGGCGCGTCGGCGAACACGATTTGCGGGCTCTTGCCGCCCAGTTCGAGCGTGACCGGCCTGGTGCCGCTATTCGCGCAGGCGGCCATGATCGACGCGCCCGTGCGCGTGGAGCCCGTGAAGGTCACCTTGCTGATCTTCGGATGACGCACCAGTTCGTCGCCGGTCACCCTGCCATCGCCCTGGATCACGTTGAAGATGCCCGCGGGCACGCCCGCCTGCACGGCCAGTTCGGCAAGCCGCAAGACCGAGAACGGCGTCATCTCCGAAGGTTTGAGCACCACCGCATTGCCCGCTGCCAATGCCGGGGCGATCTTCCACGAAGCCATCACCAGCGGGAAATTCCACGGCGCGATCGCACCGATCACGCCGTACGGCTCGGCGATCGTCATGCCGAGATGATCGTGATCCGTGGCCGCCACGTCGCCGCCCAGTTTGTCGGCGAACTCGGCGTAGAAGCGGATACCCTCGGCGGTGAACGGCACGTCCCAGCCGATCGCCTGAGCGATCGGACGTGTCGATCCCAACGCTTCGAGCCGGCCGAGCGTGGGCGCATCGGCTTCGACCAGTTCGGCGAAACGGCGCAGGATCTTCGCGCGTTCACGCGGCGCCATGCGCGCCCAGCCACTGTGTCTGAAGGCCTGCCATGCGTTTTCGACCGCGCGGTCCACCATGCCGGCATCGGCAAGCGGCACCGTGGCATATACCACGCCGTCCGAGGGACGCGCGACCTCGATGCGGCGCCCGCCCGCCTCCACGTATTCACCGCCGATGTAATGGCCGCTGCGAATCGCGACGTCGTCCGGATTGAAGCTGTCCATGAGAAGAGTGTCCTGTGTGACTGGCTGGTGGTCGCATGCGGCGCGTTTCGGCAACGCCGCCGCCATGACAAAATCGTAGAGCGGTGGCCGTGGCATATGTCGCCGACAAAAATCGCCGCGCAGCAGAACTCACCTGTAATGCGCGCCCAGACCTGGCGTTTTGCATCGAATTTCGATGCGGCCCTTTCCCGGGCCCACGATAAAAAGATCGTCCTAGTCACACCGCGCACCGGATGACACAGTGACGGCGTAAGCCTTCAGTCAATCAGGGAGTACGGTGTGTCCGATTCGATTACCTATAGACGCTTCACCCTCGACGACATCGCCGCCGCGCACGCGTTGACGGTCGAACTCAAATGGCCGCATCGCACGGACGACTGGAGATTCGTGGCGCTTCTGGGCGAAGGTTTCGTCGCGGAAGACGCAAGCGGCGTGATCGGCACCGCGCTGTGCTGGAAATACGGCGACGGGCGCGCCTCGCTCGGCATGGTGATCGTCTCGCCGGCGCAACAAGGGCGCGGCATCGGCAGAAAGTTGATGGAGCTGGTGCTCGAAGAACTGGGCGGCCGGGTCACGTTCCTGCACGCCACCACCGCGGGCCAGCCGCTCTATGAAAAGCTCGGCTTTCGCGCGGCCGGCACGCTCGACCAGCATCAGGGCGCGGTATTCCAGCCGCCGCTCGTGTCCTTGCCGCCCGGCGAGCGTTTGCGTCCGCTCGGTTCGAGCGATACCGCGCGGCTGGTCGAACTGGCGTCGCGCGCCAGCGGTCTGGATCGCGGCGACGTGTTGCCCGCGCTGCTGGACACCGCCGACGGCATCGCGCTCGACCGCGACGGCGAGTTGATCGGCTTCGCGCTGTTTCGCCGCTTCGGACGCGGCTTTGCGATCGGTCCGGTGGTCGCCCCCGAGTCGGAGGATTCGAGCCGCGCCAAGGCGCTCATCAGCCATTGGCTGGCGCTGAACGAAGGCGTGTTCGTGCGTATCGATACACCCGGCGAAAGCGGTCTCACCGAGTGGCTGGAACAGTTGGGGTTGCCGCGCGTGGACACGGTCGTCAAAATGGTGCGCCCCGCCGCGCCGGGCGAACCCGTGAGCGGCGCACAGGATCCGCACTACCTGCAATACGGCATCATCAACCAGGCAATCTGCTGACCATCATGGCCTTCCTCTACAAAGCCGACCCGGCGCGCGGCGCCCAGTGGGCGAAACTCTTCGCGCAGAAAGCGCCGGAGTTGCCATTTCATATCTGGCCCGACCTCGGCGACCCGGCCGCGATCCGCTATCTCGCCGCCTGGCAGCCGCCTGAAGATCCGACGCGTACCTTCCCCAATCTGGAAATCGTGTTCTCGGTCGGCGCCGGCATCGATCAGTTCGATCTGTCGGGTGTGCCGGACCACGTGCCCGTGGTGCGCATGATCGAGCCGGGGATTGTCGAAGGAATGGTCGAATACGTCACGCAGGCCGTGCTGACCATTCATCGCGATCTGTTCGATTACGCGCTTCAGCAACAGCAGCAGGTCTGGCGCGAGTTGCCGCTCAAGCCCGCCAGCCAGCGCCGCGTCGGCGTGCTTGGGCTCGGCGTATTGGGCACGGCGGTGCTGGAAAGGCTGCGCCTGTTCGGCTTTGATTGTGCGGGATGGAGCCGTTCGGCTCGCGAGATCGAAGGCGTGGACTGCTACGCGGGTGAAGGCGCGCTAGATGCGTTTCTCGCGCGCACCGACATCCTGATCTGCCTGCTGCCCCTCACGCCCGCCACGCGTGGGCTGCTCGACGCGCAGTTGTTCGCGAAGCTGCCGCGCGGCGCGTCGCTGATTCAAACGGGCCGTGGGCCACATCTGAATCAGCAGGATCTGCTCGCGGCGCTGGAAAGCGGTCAATTGCAGAACGCCATTCTCGACGTCACCGATCCCGAGCCGCTGCCCGCTGGTCATGCGTTGTGGACGCATCCGCGGGTGCGCATCACGCCGCATATCGCCAGTGCAACGCGGCCAGAAACCGCCGTCGACGTGGTGCTGGAGAATCTGCGCCGCCATTGCGCAGGCTTGCCGATGCTCGGCCAGATCGACCGCGCCCAGGGCTATTGAGCGTATTGAGCGTGGCGCCGAACCAGAAAGCCCGTGTGGCGGCGCTTTTCGGAGCCCGCAGCAGAAAATGCCAAGACGGTGCATCAAAACGCGTCGCGCGCGCTTTTCGGGCAATTGTTTAGGTAAGCAGGCGATTGCCGCTGATCAGTAGTATGGGACGGTCAACAGCCCCTTCCCGCGACGAGAAACCATCATGCCGATTCAATCGCTCATCGAAGCCGACCGCAAGCATCTGATTCACCCGGTCATCAACTACCGCGTGCACGAAGCGCGCGGCGTCACCGTTCTCGAATCCGCCAGCGGCGCGTTTCTGCGCGACGCGGCCGGCAACGAACTGCTCGACGCGTTTTCCGGACTCTGGTGCGTGAACGTCGGCTACGGTCAGCAGAGCATTGTCGAGGCCGCCACCGCACAGATGCAGAAACTGCCCTACGCGACCGGTTATTTCCATTTCGGCTCGGAGCCGGCCATCGAACTCGCGCAAAAGCTGGTCGAGGTGTCGCCTGCTTCCCTGCAACACGTGTACTTCACGCTCGGCGGTTCCGACGCGGTGGACTCGGCACTGCGGTTCATCACGCATTACTTCAACGCCACGGGCCGGCCGTCGAAAAAGCACGTGATCGCGCTGCAACGCGGCTATCACGGCTCGTCGTCGACCGGTGCCGGCATTACCGCGTTGCCCGCGTTTCACCGCAACTTCGATCTGCCGCTGCCGAACCAGCATCATCTGCCCTCGCCGTACGCATACCGCAGCCATTTCCCCGACGACGCCGCGCTGATCGCCGCCTCGGTGGCCGCGCTCGAAGCGAAGGTGGCCGAACTCGGCGCTAACAACGTCGCCGCGTTTTTCTGCGAACCGATCCAGGGCTCGGGCGGTGTGATCGTACCGCCGGCCGGCTGGCTCAAGGCGATGCGTGAAAGTTGCCGTAAGCTGGGCATCCTGTTCGTCGCCGACGAGGTTATTACCGGATTCGGCCGCACCGGTCCGCTGTTCGCCTGCCAGGGCGAAAACGTCGAACCGGATCTGATGACGGTGGCGAAGGGCCTGACCGCGGGCTATGCGCCGATGGGCGCCGTGCTGATGTCGGACGAAATCTATCAGGGCATTGCGGACGGCGACGCCGAAGCGGTGGTCGGTCACGGCCACACGTATTCTGCGCACCCGGTGAGCGCGGCCATTGGCCTCGAAGTGCTGCGCCTCTATCACGAAGGCGGGCTGCTGGCGAACGGCGTGGCGCGTGCGCCGCGTTTCGCGCGCGGCCTCGACGCGCTGCTCGCGCATCCGCTGGTGGGCGATTCGCGGCACCGCGGTCTGCTCGGCGCGCTCGAACTCGTCGCCGACAAGGACAGCAAGGCGGGCTTCGACCCGGCGTTGAAACTGTCCGACCGGATCGCCGCGGCCGCCTATGAAAACCGCCTGATTTTCCGGGCCTTCGGCGACAACATTCTCGGCTTCGCACCGGCGCTTTCGTACACCGAGGGCGAGTTCGATCTGATGTTCGAGCGGCTCGAAAAGACCCTCGACGACGTTCTCGCGCAAGCCGATGTGCGCGCCGCGTTGAAGCTCAGAACGCACGCCGCTGCATGCTAGAGTAGAGGGCACCCCCAGCCCCTTGCCCCAACCGCCGGAGCGACAACGTTACGATGAGCAGCGACTGCAAGCTAGACCGGATTGACCTGCGTATACTTTCCCAGTTGCAGAAGAAAGGCCGCATAACCAACGTCGAGCTTGCCGACGCGGTCGGCCTGTCGCCGAGCCCGTGCCTGATCCGCGTCAAGCGTCTGGAGAAAGCGGGCTACATCATCGGCTACGGTGCGCAGATCCAGCTCGAAAAGCTCGGCGACGTGCAGATCGTGTTTACCGAAGTCACGCTCGCCGATCATCGGCGGGAAGACTTCATCAAGTTCGTGAATGCGATCCGCGACGTCGACGAGATTGTCGAGTGCCATCTGGCGAGCGGCGGCTACGACTATCTGCTGAAATTCGTCACGCGCAGCGTGAGCCATTACCAGAGCATCGTGGAAGGTCTGCTCGAACGCGATATCGGTATCGAGAAGTACTTCAGCTATGTGATCATCAAGTCCCCGTTCGTGAAGAGCCACTACCCGCTCGAAACGCTGTTCTCGCAGAATCATCACTAGGCCGTCTCAGGGACCTTGCATGGCCGCGACAGCATAGCAAAAACTGCTTCGCAGTCTTTGGAATGAGCGACTACAAAATCGTGTCCGGATGGGACGGGATCATCGTGCGCGCTATCCGCGAAAAGTAAGCGTAAAGCTCCGGGCGATGAGTAACACACGCCAGGTCACCCCATATCCCCCCCGGCCGCACCATCGGCCGGCGGACTCCCTTGCGCAAACTCCTCGCTCAGAAAGTCCACGCACACCCGCACCTTCGCCGATTGCGCGAGCCGTGCCGGATACACCGCCCACAGATTCGCCGGTTGCGTGACCTCGGGCAGCACCTGCTGCAACTGCCCGCTTTCGAGCAGCGGCCGCACGTCCCACATGGAACGCAGCACGATGCCGCGTCCGGCCAGCGCCCACTCCACCGCCACTTCGCCGTGATTGGTCGACAATGGTCCCGTGACCTTGATCGAGGCCGTCTCGCCGCGCACCGTCAAACGCCACAGGCCGAACGGATGGTCGCGCTCCTTGATCGCGAGACACGCATGCGAGGACAGATCGGCAAGCTGGCGTGGCGCGCCATGCCGCTCAAGATAGCCCGGCGACGCGCACAGCACGCGATGATTCGACGCGAGCCGCCGCGCGATCAGATGCGGCGCGATCTCGTCGCCGATGCGCACATCCAGGTCGAAGCCTTCGCCCGCTACATCCACAAGCCGGTCGAACAGATCGAGCCGCACGCTCAATTGCGGATAGCGCCCGGAAAAACGCGCCAGCGCCGGCGCGACGAAACGGCGGCCGAAGCCGAAGCTGCTGGAAATGCGCAGCTTGCCGCCGGGAATGCGGCGCGTGGTGGACACGTCTTCCACCAGTTGATCGACGTCGTCGAGAATCTTTTCGGCCCACGTGTAGACGCGCTCGCCCGCCTCCGTGATCGCGACGCGCCGCGTGGAACGGTGCAATAAACGCGTACCCAGCGTAGTCTCGAGCACATTGATGCGTTTGCTGACATACGCCGCGGATACCGACAAGGCCTCCGCAGCCGCGCTGAAACTCGATTTGCGCGCTACTTCGCAAAACACGCGTAAATCGCCGAGATCCGGTGACGGGAGAGCGTTCATAGATCGATTCTTTGTACACGAATCGTGCACAGTGGCTTAACCAAAGCGACCATTTTAGTCTCAAACAGCAGGAATAAAATAACCGCTACCGAACTATCCAGAAGCCCCCACGGAGGAGCACAACATGTCGAAGAAATATCGGATCGCGGTCATTCCCGGCGACGGCATCGGTGTCGAAGTCATGCCGGAAGCCATTCGCGTGCTCGAAGCGGTGAAAGCGCGCTTCGGCATCGAGCTGGAGTATCAGCACATCGAATGGGCGAGCTGCGAGTACTACGCAAAGCACGGCAAGATGATGCCCGACGACTGGAAAGCCCAACTGCTCTCCGCCGACGCGATCCTGTTCGGCGCGGTGGGCTGGCCCGACACCGTGCCCGACCATATTTCGCTGTGGGGGTCGCTGCTGAAGTTCCGCCGCGAATTCGACCAGTACATCAACCTGCGCCCCGCCCGCCTCTTTGCCGGCGTGCCTTCGCCGCTCGCGGGCCGCAAGGCCGGCGACATCGATTTCTGGATCGTGCGCGAGAACACCGAGGGCGAATACTCGTCGGTGGGCGGCGTGATGTTCGAAGGCACGGAGCGCGAATTCGTGCTGCAGGAATCCGTTTTCACGCGGCACGGCAGCGAGCGCGTGCTGAAGTTCGCCTTCGATCTCGCCCAGCGGCGCGCGCGCAAGAAGATCACGGTGGCCACCAAGAGCAACGGCATCGCGATCAGCATGCCGTGGTGGGACAAGGTCGCGGCCGGCATCGCCGCGCAGTATCCGGACGTGACGTGGGACAAGCAGCACATCGACATTCTCTGCGCGCGCTTCGTGCTGAACCCGGATCGCTTCGACGTGGTGGTGGCCACCAACCTGTTCGGCGACATCCTGTCCGATCTCGGCCCCGCCTGCACCGGCACGATCGGCCTCGCGCCGTCGGGCAATCTGAATCCCGACCGCAAGTTTCCGTCGCTGTTCGAACCGGTGCACGGCTCGGCGCCTGACATCGCGGGCAAGAACATCGCCAATCCGATCGCGATGATCTGGTCCGCCGCGATGATGCTCGACTTCCTCGGCAATCACGCCGGCAAGGAGCGCGAGGCGCACGACGCGATTCTCGCCGCGATCGAAGCAACGCTGATCGAAGGCCCGCATACCGGCGACCTGGGCGGCAAGGCGAACACGACCGAGGTCGGCCAGGCAATCGCAAAGAAACTCGCTTGAAGCAAAGGATTTCCGCACATGACACGCACATTCGAACTGGGTGAGTTGATCCGCTCCGACAATTTCATCGACGGCGCATGGACGCCCGCGCAAGACAACCTGCGCTTTGCCGTCACCAATCCCGCGAGCGGCGAGATCATCGCTGAAGTGGCGGACAGCAGCCCCGCCGACGCCCGCGCCGCCACCGACGCCGCCGCCCGCGCCCTGCCCGCTTGGCGCGCGCGCCTGCCGAAGGAACGCGCGGCCGTGCTGCACCGCTGGCATGCGCTGATCATGGCGAATCTGGATGCGCTCGGCGCGCTGATCTCGCTCGAACAGGGCAAGCCGCTCGCCGAAGGCAAAGGCGAGGTCGCCTACGGTGCCTCGTATGTCGCGTGGTTCGCGGAAGAAGCCACGCGCATCTACGGCGATCTGATTCCGCAGCAGCAGCGCGGCAAGCGCATGACGGCCGTGAAGGAACCGGTCGGCGTCGTCGCCGCGATCACGCCGTGGAATTTCCCGCTCGCCATGATCGCGCGCAAGATCGCGCCGGCGCTCGCCGCCGGTTGCACGGTGGTGGCCAAACCGGCGGAAGATACGCCGCTCACCGCCTCGGCGCTGGTCCTGCTCGCGCACGAAGCCGGCGTGCCGCCGGGCGTGCTGAACCTGATCACGGCCTCGCGCGATCATGCGGTCGCCGCCGTCGCCGAGTGGCTGCACGACGCGCGCGTGCGCAAGATCACCTTCACCGGCTCCACGCCGGTCGGCAAATATCTGGCGCGCGAGTCGGCGGAAACGCTCAAGAAACTGTCGCTGGAATTGGGCGGCAACGCGCCCTTCATCGTATTCGACGACGCCGACCTCGAAGCCGCCGTCGCCGGTCTCATGGCAGCGAAATTCCGCAACGGCGGGCAGACCTGCGTGTGCCCGAACCGCGTATATGTGCAAGCCGGCGTCTACGAACGGTTCGGCGCGCTGCTGGCCGAGCGGGTCGGCGCGCTGAAAGTGGCGCCCGCCACCGACCCGGCCGCGCAGATCGGCCCGATGATCAACAGCCGCGCGCTCGACAAGATCGCCCGCCATGTGGACGACGCCGTGGCGCACGGCGCGCGCGTGCTGACCGGCGGCAAGCGCCTTGCCGAACTGGGCCCGCACTATTACGCGCCCACGGTTCTCGCCGACGCCACCGCCGCGATGCAGTTGAATAGCGAAGAGACCTTCGGCCCGATCGTGCCGCTGTTCCGTTTCGAAGACGAAGCCGAAGCGGTCAACGCCGCTAACGACACGCCATTCGGCCTCGCCGCGTATTTCTACAGTGAAGGCGTGAAACGGATCGACCGGGTGGCGCGCGCGCTGGAAGCGGGCATTGTCGGCATCAACGAAGGCGCGGTCGCGAGCGAAGCCGCGCCCTTCGGCGGCGTGAAAGAATCGGGCTATGGTCGCGAAGGCTCGAAGTACGGTCTCGACGACTATCTGTCGATCAAATACCTCTGCCAGGGCAACCTCGAATGAGCGTGGAGACGAACATGAACGCCTATCCCATCGAAGTCGAATTCCCCGACATTGCCGCGCACGAGCAATCGTCGTCGGGTATCGCGTATGTGCATACGTTCGACTCGGGTCTGCCCGGACCGCACGTGATGATCAACGCGCTCACGCACGGCAACGAAGTGTGCGGCGCGATCGTGGTCGACGCGTTGCTGCGGCGTGGCTTGCGGCCGCGGCGCGGGCGCCTGACGCTGGCCTTTGCGAACGTGGATGCGTATCTCGGCTTCGATCCCGCGAATCCCGATGCGGCGCGCTTCGTCGATCAGGATTTCAATCGCGTGTGGACTGCCGCGGTGCTCGACGACACCTCGCGCACGTCGAGCGAGCTGGCCCGTGCCCGCGAGATGCGGCCGGTGATCGACACCGTCGACGCGCTGCTCGATCTGCATTCCATGCACGAGAAGAGCCAGCCGCTGATCGTGGCGGGGCCGCTGCAAAAAGGTATCGATCTAGCCGTCCAGCTCGGCACGCCCGCCACCGTGATCTGCGACGAAGGCCATCCGGAAGGCCGCCGCATGCGCGACTACGAAGGCTTCGGCGACGCCGGCAGCCCGAAAAACGCGCTGCTGATCGAATGCGGACAGCATTGGGAACAGAGCGCGGTTGCGGTTGCTCGCGACACCACCGCGCGCTTCCTGCTGCTGGCCGGCGTGGTCGATGAAGCGGACCTGCCGGCCGGCTGGATCGCGCCGTTGCCGCCCGTGCAGCATATCGTCCGCGTGACGCAGCCGGTGGTGGCCAGCAGCATGGATTTTCGCTTCGCGGCGCCGTACACGGGGCTGGAAATCTTTGCCGAGGCCGGCGCCGTGATCGGCTGGTCCAACGGCGAACCCGTCACCACGCCTTACGACAACTGCATGCTCGTCATGCCTTCGCTGCGGCAGTTGCGTCCCGGCGTGACCGTGGTGCGGCTCGGCAAGGTCGAGCAGACCGTGACTAATACCCGTGGCCGATGAAACGGCCTTCACATAATCCAAAGGTAACGTGAAGATGAAGGTGCAACAGATCAAACAAAGCGTGGTGCTGCGGAATCTCGAAGACTGGGGCACGGCGGGCCTGCCGGGCGCCACGCCGCTTCAGGTGTCGGGCGTTCAGCGCGTGATCAGGGGCAGCGAATCCGTCGACACCGGCATTTTCGAATGCACGGCGGGCACCTACCGCCGCTCGGTGAAGCAGGCCGAAGTGATGCACTTTCTCGCGGGCCGCGGACGCTTCACGCCCGACAACGAGGAGACCGTGCATTTCACGAGCGGCGACACGCTGTTCTTCGAAGCCAACACCGAAGGGCTGTGGGAAGTCGAGGAAACGATGCGCAAGGTGTATGTGATCTTCTAGGCATCGTCGGGTCGCCGCTCTTTCTCTGCCTTCGGCTGCACGCCGTTGCCGGCGCGGATAAAGGCGGCGGCATCACGCCGCCGCGATAGCCACCATCACCGAGTAGGCTTTGAATACCGCCGTTGCCTGTTGCCCGACGGCCAGCGCGAGCGCGTCGACTGCGTCGTTCGTCACGCTGGCCGTCAGATTCACGCCACCGGGAAGCGCCAGGACCACCAGCGACGACACCGCGCCCCGCTCCAGCCGGGAAATGGTCCCGGCAAACTGATTGCGCGCCGACAACACATAACCCGCAAAATCGACCACCAGTACGACGGCCGATGACTTGATCAGCGCAATCGCCTCCTTGCCCACCGCGAGCTTGAGGCGAGTGGCCGCGGAGGTGGTCATCGTCGCGACGATCTGCTGGCCGCCGGCAATCGTGACGGACACCTGGGTGGTGACCGGCCCCGTGTCGATCGCGTCGATGGTGCCGGCAAACTGGTTGCGTGCGGTCGTTTTCATTGCAATTCTCCTGAAATTGATGGAACCCGTGTTGTCGATTGCCTCAAGCAATGCGAAGAAGCGCGCGTCGAGCCGGCCAGCTTCAGTTCGCTGCTCAGAAGTGATGAATCGGCCATTCATCGCCCGTCCGCATCAGCCATCCACGGGAACGTGGAGTAGCGCACGCACACGCCGTTCGCGCGCCGTAAGCGGCGCGATGTCGAGGTCCGGCACCAGCGCCCGGCGCGTGACGTCGCGCCCTTCGCCGCTGCGCAGATCCACCTCGCGGACCACCTCACCGTGCTCGACCACGAACGCAACGTCAGCGAGCGCGAGCACGTCGTCGACGTCGTGCGTGATCATGACGACGGGCATCTGCCAGCGCCTGACCACGTCGGCGAGTTGTCCGCGCAGTTCATGGCGCAGCAGCGGGTTCAGCGCGGCAAACGGCTCATCCAGCAGCAACAGCTCCGGCCCGCAGGCAAGCGCGCGGGCCAGCGCCACGCGCTGCTGCTGTCCGCCCGACAATCCCGCCGGACGGCTGCGCGCCAGCTCGGTGAGATCAAAACCGTGCAGCAGCGCATCGACCCGCGCGGCGCGAGCGCCGGACAATCCGCGCCACCACCAGCGGGTCAATCCGAAGGCCACGTTCTCGCGCACCGACAGATGCGGAAACAACGCGTAGTGCTGGAACAGATAGCCCACGCCGCGCCGGTCCGGCGGCAGATCGACACCGCGCGCCGAATCGAACAGCACGCGCCCGCCGACCCGCACGTGCCCGCGCTCGGGCCGCAACAGCCCGGCGATCGCCTGCAGCGTGAGCGACTTGCCGGCACCCGAAGCGCCATAGAGCGCCACGACCGGCGCTTCGGATGCGAAGCGCGTCGCCAGCGTGAAGCGGCGCGTGCTATCCGACACGGTGGCGGTCAGATCGATATCGATCATTCGCGCGCCTCGTCAGGATTTGACGAAGCCGTAGCGCGCCAGCACGTTCTGCGCTGCCGGTGTCGACAGATAGGCGATGAAGTCTCTCGCGAGCGCTTGCTCACGGCTCGCGCTGACCGCGATCACCGGATAGGTCACCGGCTCGTGGCCTTCCACGGTCAGCGCGATGCGCACCTTGCCGGGCGCCAGCATGGCGTCCGTGCGATAGACGAAGCCGGCCTCGGCCTCGCCGCGCGCCACGTAGTCGAGCACCTGGCGTACGCTCTCCGCCTGCACGAACTTCGGCTGCAGCGCGTCCCACTGCCCGGCACTTTCCAGAGCCTGCTGCGTGTAGCGCCCAACGGGCACGGTGGCCGCTTTGCCAAGCGCGATGCGCTTCACCGCGGGATTCGACAGATCGGCCAGCGTCTTCACGAGCGGCGCGCCCTCCGCCGGTACGATCAGCACCACCGAGTTGGCGGCAAAGTCCTGCTTCGTGCCCGCGTCGAGCAGTTGGGCATCGATACCGCGCGCGACGGTTTCCTGGTCCGCACTGGCGAACACATCGACGGGTGCGCCTTGCCTGATCTGCTGAAGCAATACCCCCGACGCGGCGAAATTGAAGCGCACGGTCACGCCGGGATGAACCGCCGCGAACTTCGCGCCGATCTCGTTGAACGCATCGGTCAGGCTCGCGGCCGCGGAGACGGTAAGTTGCTGGGCCGAAGCGAGCAGCGGCAGCGCCGCGAGCAGCACGACGGCAAGGGAACGGACAAAGCGCATCGGAAGATTTCCTCGAAGGTCAGCGAAGGGAAAAGAAGCGGTTCGACACCAGCATCACCGCGACGGACAACGCGGACGTCACCAGCACGAGCAGCAGCGCGGTGTGATCCTGGCCGCTTTGCATCGCGTCGTAGATCGCCATCGAAAGGGTCTGGGTTTGCCTGGGAATGTCGCCGGCCACCATCAGGGTCGCGCCGAACTCGCCCATTGCGCGGGCAAACGCGAGCAGCGTGCCGGCCAGAATGCCGGGCCACGCGAGCGGCAACGTGATGCGGATGAACACCGACAGCGGCGACTGCCGAAGCGTGCGCGCCGCCGCTTCGAGCGTCGGGTCCACGCCGGCGAACGAAGCGCTGGCCGACTTCAGCACCAGCGGCAGCGCCACCACGGCTGCCGCCGCAACCGCGCCGTGCCAGTTGAATACGATGGTGTAGTCGAAGTGTTCGTAAAGCCATGCGCCGACCACGCTGCGCCGGCCCACCGCGACCAGCAGGCCGTAGCCGATCACGGTCGGCGGCAGCACCAGCGGCAACATGCATACGGCTTCCAGCACCGCGCTGCCGGGAAAGCGCCGGCGCGCAAAGATCCAGCCGAGCGCAATGCCCGCGGCAAGCGCGAGCACGGTGGCGAGCCCCGCCACTTTCAGCGACAGCAGCAATGGCGACCAGTCCATGTTTTGTAGGGAATCCGACATTGGCGACACGGTTCGTTGTGAAATGAACGACGTAACGACGTAATGCCGTGGATGCAAGTTACAAGCCAGTGCGCCAGGCGCCGAGGCGCGCGGCTTACCCGCCGCTCAGTCCGAGTTCCTGCGCGAACAGCGCCAGGGCGGAGCGCACCATGACGGGATCGTGTGTAGCGGGCTTGAGCAGCAGGCGGTGCGGTCCCAACCGCTCGTTCAACAGACGCACCTGGGCCGCGCAATGCGCGGGGTCGCCGATCACCGCATTCGCGAGGATCACCTCCTCGCTCGCGTCGGCTGCGAACATTGGCGGCAACGCGCCGGCTGCGAACTGCACCTGCATCAGCCGGGGATAAGAGCGCACGCAGGCCACGCCATGTTCGAGCGCGTCGCGGTGGTCAGGCTCGCAGTGAAAGAAGCGCGCAATCGCAAACGGGAAATCGCCGCGCTGCGCACGCTGCGTCGCCACCTGGCCGGCGACGCGCGCGAGGTCGGCCGACGGCGTCGCCATCAGGCCATAGCCCTGCCCGGCGGCGAGTTGCAGTGAATCGTCGCTGAGGCTCGCCAGCCAGACCGGCACCGGTTGTTGCAGCGGGCGCGGCTGCAGCGCGATGTCGTTGCAATGATAGAAACGCCCGTCGAAGCTCGTGGTGGGCTCACGCCATAAACGCTGGATCAACGCGAGCGCCTCGTGCATCCGCGCGCGGGCGTCTTCCGCCGACGGGATTCCCGCAGCCCGGTACTGCACCGGAAACGGACCGCCGCGCGCCACGCCGAATTCAATGCGCCCGCCGCTCAGCAGATCGAGCGTGGCTATGTCTTCCGCGACGCGCAGCGGGTCGTTCAGCGCGAGCAGCGAGGCGCCGGTGCCGAGGCGGATCGTCGAGGTACGGGCCGCGATGTGGGCGAGCAGCACCGTCAGCGCACTGCCGATCGCGTATGAACTGTAGTGGTGTTCCGCGACCCACACGTCGTGGTAGCCGAAGGCTTCGGCGGCGACGGCATAGCTCACGGTCTGCATCAGCGCGTCGCGCGCATCGCCGTCGGGATTCTCGACGTTGAGGAAAAGACCGTAGCGTTGTGCGGAATCCGACATGGCAGGTTCTCTTGTGGGGATGCATGGTAAAAGGCAAGTTTTGCGCCCACATTCTGCGTCTCGTGAGCGCGTGGTCAACCGTGCCGCGGGCAGAAACGCGACGCCGCGCTCACGCGGCAGGCTCGCGACATGCGCCCGCGCACGTTCGCGCGAGAGGCGTCCCCGCACTCCCGGGAAAGCATGCGCCGCGGCTCACTACGGGTTGAGCTTCGGGCCGCGCGGTTGGGGTTGCGGCAGCGGCATCGGCGGGCGGCATGACTGTCATGGCGAGCGCCGCGTGTCATGGTCCGCAAGCGGTTCCGCCGCTGCCGGGGCGAGAAACCAGCTGCGCACCGTGTCGTACGGATAGCGCGTCAGGCCGGCATGGCGCGCGTGCGGCGCGAGCAGATGCACAGACAACGGCTCGGCCCAGCTCCAGAAATCAGCGCGCAGCGCGGGCGGGAAGCCGACGTCGTCGAACGCATGCCACAGCTGTACCAGCCAGAGTTCGCGGCCCTCTTCGTCGAGCAGCAACGGCAGCCCGGAGCCCGCCTGCAGATGCGCACGCCGCTCGCTGTAATACAGCGGACCGCCGCAGGACTCGACCACGAAGTCAGCCACGCGAGAAGCGACGCAATCGAAGCAATGACCGGCACGCGCGAACAGCGGCGTGAGTCTGAGCCGTCGCATATGGCACAGCACCAGGTCGCGCAAGCCCGCCTCATCGCAGATCGCCAACAGCCGGTGCGGCGGCTGCGGCAGCGCGGGCACGCAGGCGGGCGGCTGCGCCCGGGCTCGGGGCCCGTGCTGCGAGTCCACCACCGGCCATTGCAGCGTGAGATAGCAGGCCCGGGTGCAGGGTGTCCAGCGGGCGCGGGGCGCCGCAGGCGCGGCAGATCGGAGCGGATCCATAGGTGTGTCGGGTTGGTGGTTCGGTTTGTCGGTTGTGTACCGGGATACATAACGGTAGGCATGCTTAAGCAAGTCCCGCGCCTTCGTTCACTGCGGAGCCCCTCAAGGCTCCCATCACGGCGAACCGCGTCACGCAGATGTTCGATGGGTTCCGTGCGTGGCCGGTGGTCTGCCTGCCCGGACTACCCGGACTACCCGGACTACTCGCACCTATTCGCACCTATTCGTGCCTATTCGTGCCCATTCACGCCGATTGCCCCTACTCCGCTCCGAAGCAAAGCGCGTGATCTGAACAGACACCGCAGCTCGGCGCTTTGCAGATAAACAAGTCCTCCCGCTCACACAACTGCTTGTAGAAGAACTTCTTCCACTTCATGTCGTGCGTATTCTTCGCCGCCAGCCGCGGAAACCAGTGGCCGATCAGCGCCGACAGTTCACGCCGCGACGGCAGAAGCAGGTCCTGCCAAAGGTGGTTCTGCCCGAGGCTCGCACAGGCCAGCGCGTGCGCGACGCAGTTCGCTTCGTCCGGCGTGCCCGCGTGCGGATCGGCGTGGTCATTGAGCAGCGCCACCAGATCGTCGAGCTCGTCCTCGCGCGGTTCCTCGCGGCGCCCGCTCGCCGGCGCGGACCACGAGAGCCACGCGAGGCCGAGCGCCGGTCCCGCACCCGGGAACCAGCGGGCGAACATCCGGCGGGTCTGGTCGGCGTCCAGTCCGGGCATCGGCAACGCGTCCAGGCCGTGGCGCTCGAACGCACCCGCGATCACGCCGGCCAATGCAAGGACGGTCGGATCGTCCGCGTCCACCGCGCACGCCATCAAGGTTGCATAGGTATCCATGACGGCATCGCCTAGAGTACGGCCGCCGCATGCGTGTAGCACTTTTTCGGGCAGATCTTCGCGCATGCGGTGCAGCCGATGCACAACTCCCGATGCGCGATCGTCATCACTTTCTTTTCGTACTCGTCGTCTTCGTCGTCGCCGTCCAGCGCGATATGCGCACCGTCCTCGTCGAGTCCGACGAGTTCCAGCACGCCGCGTGGGCAGACGCGAAAGCAGCGTCCGCAACCAATGCATTTTTCTTCATCGAGCGTATTGACGAAGGTCGGCGTCCAGATGGCGCCGCTCGGCAGCGTAACGCTGAAGGTATCGCTCATGATCTGCCTCCGTGGTTCCGCAGCGTCAGGCAGCGGCCGCGGCCGCGGCAGCGGCTGCGCGAGCGGCCATTAGCGCGGCATGCGCGTCGTGGCAGCGCTGGGCGACAGCAAGAATGTTCTCCCAGTTGGTCGGCAGTTCCTCGGAGAGGTCGTGCAGATCCATCTTCGCCTGAGTCGCTTGCGCGTTCAGCTTCTTCAGGCGCGCCTTCAGTTCGTCGGCATCGGTACTCATCGTCATGCTCCCTTCACGATCACTTCAGGCGCCGTACTGTGCGACGGCAGGATACGTCCTGATCATCCCGACCGCTTCGTCGAGAAACTTGCCGCCCGCCTCGGCGAGCTTCTGCAGCGACGCGAAGCCAAACCGGTGCACGTCGCGCAACTGCTTGTTGACGACAACCAGCCGACCGGCGATCAACACCATGCGGCCAAAGCCCTCGTGGCTCATCTTCATCATCGGCGAGACCATCTGGCCGGTCTGACGCTCGATCGCCACCGCGATCGCGCTGTAGAAAATTTCGAGCCGCCACAGCGTTTCGGGATCGGGGTCGCCCATGATCGGAATCGCGCGGCGTTCCTCCGCCGTGTGAATGTACGGCTTGAGCAGTTGCAGGTCGGACTTGCCGTCCCACGCGCCGTGCGTGTCCTGCGCACGCAACTGCTTGACCAGATGTTGCACGAACGGCGTCGCCAGCAGCGTTTCGTCGCTGGCCGTGCCCGGAACTACGGATGATTCAGCGGTGGCTTCAGCCATGAGGTACCTCGTCGTCTTCAAAGTCGTATACGCGTTCGCCGTCTTTCGCGAGCGCCTTGCGCAGCCACGGCGGCGGCGTGCCCTTCAATACCTGCTGCAGCTTGCCGAGAATTTCCTCGATCGACTCCGGCTGCGGCACCTTGATCGGATGAATCTTCAGCGCGACCACGCGGGCCGCGCCGGAACCGCCGATCGCGGCGACGTACAGGATCGCGCAATCCTTCACGGCTTCGAGTTTGGGCGCGAGCTTGTCCTCGTCGCCGTCCTCTTCGAGCTTGCCGCCGAAGTCGAACGCCTCGACGAACCGGTAGCCGTCCGGCGTGACGTCGTAGGTGACGATGCTCTTCGCCCAGCCAAAATGCGCGTCGACGTACTGCCTGTCCTGAGTGGCGAATGCGATCTTCATGCTGTGTGCTCCTTGAGGTGGATCAGGCGCCGGCCGCGACGACAGGAATGTTCACTTCCCGCGCCGGATCGCGCGCGGCCAGATCGATCGAGGTCTGCGGCAACGGCCAGTCGCCCGGATGGTGATGCGCAATCTGCTCGATCATCAGATTGGCGATCTCGAAGATCAGGTTCATCGTGCCGCGGTAGCCGACGTAGCGGCGATGCGCATTGCCGACCCGGTCGAACACGGGAAAGCCGATCCGCAACAGCGGCTTTTGCAGATGCGCGGCCATCTGGCGGCCGTGCGAATGGGTGATCAGCAGGTCGCAGTCCGTCGCGGCCCGTTCCATGTCTTCGAGATCGCCGATCACGACCCGTTCGGCGGGCAGCAACGCGTGCGCGGGCGAGCGCGTGGTGCTGATGCAGCAGTGCAGTTGCGCGCCCATCTCGTGCAGCAGGCAACCGAGCGCAAGCAGCAGATCGGGCTCCGCGCCGATCGCAACCTTGATGCCGCCGGTGTGGAAATGCCCGTCGAGCATCGCGTCGAGCAACTGGCTGCGCTGCCGCCGGAATTTCGCGGGAACCGGCCGCCCGGAGCGCTGTGAGAGCAATTGCAGCAGGCGGTCGTTGGGTTCGAGTCCCGTGAGTCGCTCGAAGATGTCGAACGGTGTGCCGGCGATCGCCTGCAGCGCCAGCGCGCCGTCACGCGTCTGCTCGCCGACGCCGATCGTGAACGCCGACGCGCCGGCGGCGCGGATCTGCGCGAGCGTGGTGCCGCCCAGCGTGGTGCCGCGCCAGTCCGGCGCGATGTGACCGTCGAGCGAACCGGAAATGTCGGGCAGCACAATCACGTCAAAGCCGAACGCTTCGATGATCTCGCGCAGTTCGTCGATGTCGCCGGGCGACAGATGGCTGCCCGGCAGCAGCGTGACCTGACTGGCCACCTTGGGCAGCGGCTTGACGAGCGCCTTGACGATGCCGGCGACCGCGTGCCGGTAGCCGTCTTCGAATGCGCCAACATAGTCGGGGGTCGACACGTAGACGATTTCGGTGTCGTCGAGTTCGGGCTTGCGCTTGCGCACGGTGACGAGATAACCCTCCACGTCGTCGCCCTTGGTTTCGGTCAGGCCCGTCGAACAGATCGCGATGATCTTCGGCGCGGCACGCTTGCGGATGTTGAGCAGCGCGGCTTCGATGTTCTCGTAGCCGCCGAGCACGGTGGTGACTTCGTTCATCGCAGTGGTCTGCAGCGGGATCGCCTCCTTGAAGTGGCGCACGAGCAGCACGAGGCCGAACGACGTGCAGCCCTGCGAGCCGTGCATCACCGGCATGCAGGCATCGAGCCCGAGGAACGCGAAGCTCGCGCCCAGCGGCTGGCTCATCTTGAGCGGATTGACCGCACAGGCTTTCCTTGATTCGACGACGTCGGCCATGATATTTCCTCCGGAGCGGGCGTCAGCCCGGCACGCCAGGTTCCAGACCCATCACCCACGCCGAGGCCCCCGCCAGAGGGCGCGGCGCTTGAGCTTGCACGGCGCCGGGCGTCTCGCCGTCGTCGCCCCACGGCGCCGGGATGCGCACCTGCTGCCACACGGGGTTATAGATCGCGCGGTCGATCTCATGCACCAGTTCCACGATGCCTTCATAGCCGCCATACGGGTGGTGGCGCTCCTGATTGATGTCGAGCCAGGGCATGCGGGCTTTCAGCGCGACGAACTGCGAGCGGCCGCCCGAGAGCATGATGTCGGCCTTTGCATCCCGGAGCATCGCGTACATCTCGCGCGGCGTCATGTCGTCGATCATGTGCGCGTCGTCGCCCATGATCTCCCTGATCTTGTCCTTGTCTTCCTTCGTGCTCTTCTTGATGCTGGTGCCGACGATTTCAAGCCCGGCTTCCTGAAGCGCGGCCACCACCGACCACGACTTCACGCCGCCGGTGATGAGCAGCACCCGCTTGCCGGTGAGGCGCGCCTTGTAGTGCGCGATGCGCGCCCAGGCGCGGGCTTCCTCTGCGGCGATCAGACGCTCGGTGCGCTCCAGCAGATCGTCCGGCGCGCCCTGCTGCACCAGCAGGCCGGCGATCTGGCGCAGCGTATCGCTCATGTCGCCGATCCCGTAGAACGAGCCTTCGAAGTAGGGAATGCCGTAGCGCTGCTGCATCTTCGTCGCGATGTTGATCATCGACTTCGAGCAGACCATCATGTTGACCCGCGCGCGATGCGAGCTCGCAATCTCGTTGTAGCGCCCGTCGCCGGAAATGCACGAGAGAATGCGGATGCCCAGCGCGTCGAGCAGCGGCTTTGTCTGCCACAGTTCGCCCGACAGGTTGTATTCGCCGATGATGTTGATGTCGTACGGCGTCGTGTACTCGGGCTCGCGCGTGCCGATCACGTAGTCGAGAAGCGCCTCGCCGCCGAGCTTGTTGCCCAGGTTCTTCGGCCCGGCGAAGCCTGGCGAATTGACCGGGATCACCGGCTTGCCGAATTTTTCGGCGGCACGCTGGCAGACTGCCTCGATGTCGTCGCCGATCAGCGCAGTCACGCAGGTCTGATAGACGAACACGGCCGGCGGATCGTATTTCTCGATGATCTCGCGCACGCTTCTGAAAAGCCGCTTCTCGCCGCCGTACACCACGTCGAGTTCGTTGATGTCGGTGGTGAAACCGGTGCGATAGAGTTGCGAGCCGGACGAAGCGGCGTGCCGGTTGTCCCACGAGTTGCCTTCGCAGGCAATCGGCCCGTGCACGAGGTGCGCGACATCCACCACCGGCTGCAAGGCGATCTTCGCGCCGTCGAATGCGCACCCGCCCGCGGCGGCGCCCGGCGAAAGCTGTTTCGTGCAGCCCTTCTTGCGCTCCTTCTCGCTCTTGCCCTGATTCTTGTCGCAACCCGGTTCGTCGAATACCTCGGCGATTCTGGCGTTGAGCGAAGCGGACATGACAGGCTCCTGATGGATGGATGTTTCTCTAGTGGCAAGTTCCATACCACCGGGGAATGCCGTGATTGCGGTTCAATCGGCCTTCGATCACGACACTCTCGCGCGTGGTCATGGCGGGTTTGAACGGTTTGCGACAGACGGTTTGCGACACATATAACGTCCGGCTCCGCGGGTTCACCGCATCGCCGGGTGAGAACAGTACGTAGCGGGTATGTGCTGGCAGTGGCCTCGGTTGCCTCGCGCTGCGCGACCCGTTCGCGACTCGTGCGGCTCAGTTGTCGTCGGCCAGCACTTCCAGCGCCACCAGTTGCCCGTAGAGTGCGCGCCGCACCGGCCAGTTCGATTCACCCGCGAGACGCGAGTCCGCGCCTTCGAATGCGCCGATCGCGTCACGGTCGCTCCAGTAGATCAGACAGCGCCCGCCGCGCGCGGCCAGCGCAGCGGCCTGAGCATCGCGTTCAGACACCGGCTCGCGCCGGCACACGCCCCGGCCGAGCAGATAATCGGCGCGATAAAGCAAGGTGTCCAAACCATGCTCGTCACCCACCGCGCAAATCGACGGGTACGCCGCCCGTCCGCTCGCATCGGGAAGGTGATCGACCAGCGCGAGCAGTTCGCGCGGCGTGACTTCGTCGTAGATCTCGGCAGCGCTCAACGGGTCGGACGCCGCCACCTTGCGGGCGAAGTCGTCGTCATCGTAGGCGAACCACGCGCGCGGCGGTGCTGAGTCTGATTGCTCGACAACATAGATCACGTTGTGCTCCTTCACCGGGAGTGGTCGGACCGGCTGGCGCCGCACAGCGCGGCAGGCCGGTCCTCAGCGGTGTTCCTGTACCGGCTACTCGACGCCCTCGGCGGCGATCTTCGCCCATACCGCGCGGCGCAGCCGCTGCGCGATGCCGGCCGGGCTCGCGTCGAACTGCCGCTGCGCCGCCGACATCGCCCCCTGGGCAATCGCCGTTTCCTCGTGCGTCAACGGCAGCCGGCCGGCCACATGGGTGGCCCCCGGCACCGAGCGGGCGATCATCTGCCGGTTCGGGTGTTCCGCCAGCGCGACGAGATGGTCGGCCTCGCGCACGCCGGCCAGACAGACCCAGCCGTCGATGACCTCGACCCTACGGCCGTCCTGCGTCATCCTGACCAGAACCGCATCTGCCACGCCCGATGCATCTGCTATGTCTGTCATGGCCGTGCGCTCCCGTCAGCGGATGATGTCGTAGCTGTAGTCGGTCTTCGCCGCGACGATCGTGTTGGCGTCGAGCGCTTCGAAGAATTCGTCCAGCAGCGTGACCAGCACGCGCAACGCGCCTTCATAGCCCCACGTCGGGAAGCGATGATAGTGGTGGCGATCGAAGATCGGGAACACCATGCGTATCAGCGGCGTTTTCGTATCACGCTCGAGGTATTTGCCGTAGGTGTTGCCGATCAGGAAATCCACCGGCTCCGTGAACAGCAGCGAGCGCATATGCCACAGATCGCGTTTCGGATACACCTTGCAGCCCGCGCCGTACGGCGACGCGTCGAACAGCGCCTGCACCTTCGCAGCCCAGGTTTCGCCGCCGTTGGTCGCCAGCACGTGCGCCGGTTCGGCCCCGAGTTCGAGCAGGAACTGGGTGTAGCCGAGCATCTGGTCCGGGTCGCCATAGAGCGCGAAACGCTTGCCGTGCAGATGCGCCTGGCTATCGGCCATCGCGTCGACGAGCTGGCCGCGCTCCTTCTCCAGTTGCGCCGGAATCGGCTTGCCGGCCACACGCGAGATTTCCATCAGAAACTGATCGGTGCCCGCCACGCCGACCGGCGCGTTCAGCACCACGACTTCCTGACCATGCTCGGCGATGAACTTGCTGGTCTTCTCGCAGCAGTATTCCTGGAACACGAAGGTCGCCTTCGCGTTCAAAGCGCGCTCCACCTCATCCTTGGTCGTGCCGCCTTCGTACATGCGGAACTCGCCGTCGGTCGGCGTATTCCACGTTTCGGACGGATCGCAGAGGATGTTCACCTGCACGCCGAACAGATCGAAGATGCGGCGGATTTCCTTCATGTTGCCGACCACGTAGCCGTCGAACCCACCGATGAAGTTGACGCTCTCATCGGCCACCCGTTCGAGCGGCGCGGCCGTACCGGCCTTGCCGTCCCAGAAGTGCTTGAGGATGCCGAGAAGCGCGTTGTCGTAGCCGGTGACATGGCTGCCCACGAAGGCCGGCGTGTGCGCGAACGGCACATCGTAGTCTTCCGGCACGCTGCCCTTCTGCTTGCTGTTCTTGATGAACGCGTCGAGGTCGTCGCCGATCACTTCCGCCATGCAGGTCGTCGAGACCGCGATCATCTCGGGCTTGTACAGGTTGTACGCGTTGGCGAGACCGTCGATCATGTTGTTCATGCCGCCGAACACCGCTGCGTCCTCGGTCATCGACGAACTGACGCACGAGGTCGGCTCCTTGAAGTGGCGCGAAAAGTGCGAGCGGTAATAGGCGACGCAGCCCTGCGAGCCATGCACGAAACTCAGCGTCTTGTGAAAGCCGTTGGCGACATACACCGCGCCGAGCGGCTGGCAAGCCTTGGCCGGGTTGACGGTCAGCGAGTCGCGCGCGAAGTTCTTCTGTTTGTAGTCCTCGGTTTTGGTCCATTCGACGATCTGACTGACCTGCTCGTCCGGATGGTTGAATTCGAAGTTTTCCTTTTTTGTGCGGAAAATTTCCTGGTACTCGGGCTCACGGAACAGCAGTTCGTGGTCGAGAATCCTGTCTGCGGATTGGGGCATGGGATGCTCCTGATATTCAGTTCGATGGCTTCAATGGCCTGCCGGCCATCGGGGCTTAGGCGGTTTTCTTCCAGGGCGCCCTGGCGAGCCCCCAAACCGGGCTGGAAATGGCCATGTCCATGTCGCGCGCGAAAATGGCGTAGCCGTCGTAGCCGTGGTACGGACCGGAATAATCCCAGCTGTGCATCTGGCGAAATGGCACGCCCATCTTCTGGAATACGTACTTTTCCTTGATGCCGGAGCCGACCAGGTCGGGCTGGATCTGTTCGACGAACTTCTCGAACTCGTAGCCGGTCACGTCGTCGTAAATCAGCGTGCCGTCTTTCACGTAGTGCGTGGTGCGCTGATAGTCGTCGTTGTGGCCGAACTCGTAGCCCGTGCCCACCACGTTCATGCCGAGGTCTTCATAAGCGCCGATCACATGGCGCGGACGCAGCCCGCCGACGAACAGCATCACCGTCTTGTCCTGCAGGCGCGGCCTGAACTTCGCGTTCACCGCGTCCACGAGCGGCCGATACTTCGCGATGACCTTCTCCGCATTGGCCTTGATCGTGTCGTCGAAATGGCTGGCGATTTCGCGCAGGCTTTTCTCGATCATCGTCGGGCCGAAGAAGTTGTATTCGACCCAGGGAATACCGTACTTCTCTTCCATGTGCCGGCTGATGTAGTTCATCGAGCGATAGCAATGCAACACGTTGAGCTTGGCCTTCGGCGTGTTCTCCAGCTCGGCGATCGAGCCGTCGCCCGACCATTGTGCGATCACGCGCAGGCCGATTTCTTCGAGCAGGATCCGGCTCGACCAGGCATCGCCGCCGATGTTGTAGTCGCCGATAATCGCGACGTCGTACGGCGTGGACACGAAATCGGGGCGCTTGTCGGGATCGGCCTTGTCGAACACCCAGTCGCGGATCGCATCGTTGGCAAGATGGTGGCCGAGCGACTGGCTGACACCGCGAAAACCTTCACAACGCACCGGCACGATGGTGTGCCCTTCGTACTGCGCACTCTTTTTCTTCGAGACGGCCTCGATGTCGTCGCCGATCAGCCCGATCGGGCATTCGCTCTGGATCGAGATGCCCTTGTTTAGCGGGAACAGCACCTGAATCTCGTCGATGATCTTGTCGAGCTTCTTGTCGCCGCCGAAAACGATGTCCTTTTCCTGGAAGTCCGAAGTGAACTGCATCGTCACGAAGGTGTCGATGCCGGTGGTGCCGATGTAGTAGTTGCGGCGTGCCGCCCACGAATACTGGCCGCAACCGACCGGGCCGTGGCTGATGTGGATCATGTCCTTGATCGGCCCCCACACGACGCCCTTCGAGCCGGCGTACGCGCAACCGCGAATCGTCATCACGCCCGGCAATGACTTGATGTTGGATTTCACGCCACAGTCGGGCTTGCCGTCCTCGAAGGTGCCCAAATGCTTGGCGCGCCGTTTGGCCATTTTCTCGGGATAGGCCTTCAGCACTTCATCGATCAGGGCCTTGTTCGCGGCCTTGCGCTCTTCAACAGTGACGCTCATGGGAATGCTCCGTTGGGTGAATATCAGGCCTCGCGGTGAGTTGCATGCACGGCCCGGCCATTGCGTGAAGAACAACGCCGGGCCGCGCACGGCAACGCCCGCTCAGGCGGTCAGCTCCGCTGCGGTCTTGCCGACTTGCGATTCGTCGATGGACTTCATGATGCCGTGCTCCATCAACAGGTCTTCCAGCTGATCCATCGTGATCGGCGTCGGGATCGTGCCGTTGCCCGCGTTGTTGTGCACCTTGGTGGCAAGCTGGCGATACTCTTCAGCCTGCTTCGACTCCGGCGCGAATTCGATCACCGTCATGCGGCGCAGTTCGGCGTGCTGCACGATGTTGTCGCGCGGAACGAAGTGGATGAGACGCGAACCCAGCATCTTCGCCAGCGCTTCCGCGAGTTCGAGCTCCTTGTCGGTCTGGCGCTCGTTGCACACCAGGCCGCCCAGGCGCACACCGCCGCTGTTCGCGTACTTCAGAATGCCTTTCGAAATATTGTTGGCCGCGTACATGGCCATCATTTCGCCGGACATCACGATGTAGATTTCCTGCGCCTTGTTTTCGCGAATCGGCATGGCGAAGCCGCCGCACACCACGTCGCCGAGCACGTCGTACGAGACATAGTCCACGCCGTCATAGGCGCCGTTTTCTTCGAGGAAGTTGATCGACGTGATCACGCCGCGGCCCGCGCAGCCGACGCCCGGTTCCGGACCGCCGGATTCCACGCAACGGATGTCGCGGTAACCGATCTTCATCACGTCCTCGAGTTCGAGGTCTTCCACCGAGCCGGCTTCGGCGGCCAGCGACAGGATGGTGTCCTGCGCCTTGGCGTGCAGGATCAGGCGGGTCGAGTCCGCCTTGGGATCGCAGCCGACGATCAGGATCTTCTGGCCGAGTTCGGTCAGGGCTGCCAGGGTGTTCTGCGAGGTGGTCGACTTGCCGATGCCACCTTTGCCGTAGAACGCGATTTGCCGAAGTTTGGACATTGCATTTCTCCATTCAGGAAGGAGGGTTGAAACCAGGGTTGCGTAACCGCGACCATGTCAGCCTGTCGTGCCTGTATGGGTCTTCTTATATCGAGTCACGCGTCGGCCGGACCTGTGTCCGCGCTGGACCCCAAATGCAGCTTCCGTGCCATGTCGCCGACGGTGCCCTGTCGCGTCCGTGCTGCCGCGCTGCGCGGTACGTTCGCGACTTTCCGGACTCCTGTGCGGTCTTGTCGGTTTCGCGACAAAGCTCGCGAACTTCGTCGTGAATCAAACCGTTCGGGGGCGTTTGTCGCATTGTTTGTCGGGTCATTGGTCGGGCCGTTTGTCGGGCGTTTCTGTCGCGTTGGTCTGCATCCATGCGCGCGGCCCGGGCGCCGCGTGCGCAGCCGGCAGCGGCCTCATGAGCGGCCCGGCTCAGCCTGGTTCGGTTATTGCATTGATCGCGCCATGAACCCATCTGCCATCCCGTCTTCGCAACAGCTGCCGCGCGCGACGCACTTCGACCGTCTTGGCGGCGAGCCCGCCGTCATCCGTCTGGTCGACGCGTTTTACCGGCGCATGGATACGCGGCCCGACGCGCAGCGCATTCGCGCGATGCATCACCCGGACCTCTCGTCGACGAAGGCGGTTCTGGTGCTGTATCTGTGCGAATGGCTCGGCGGCGACAAGCAGTACTCGGCGCAGCGCGGCCATCCACGTTTGCGCATGCGTCATGCGGCCTTCGCCATCGGGCTCGCGGAACGCGATGCCTGGCTCACCTGCATGCGCGGCGCGCTCGACGAGACGGGAGTCGATCCGGCACTGCGCGACGAACTGATGCAGGCGTTTTTCAAAACCGCCGACTGGATGCGCAACACGCCGACGTGAATTCCTCTTCAATGCTGTTCAACTCAAGGATCTGTGATGACCGAAACGCTCGCCCACAAGGAGATCGACGACACCGCGTTCGCCCGTCTCGAACACGAAGGCCGTCTGCTCAACCCGGTGCTCAAGGGACTGACGAACAGGTTCGGCCGGGTCGGCTTTCGCGGCGAACTCGCGCTGCGCTTTGCCCCGAAGCTCGCCGACGAGGCGCGCCCGCCCGAGCTGACCTGCGATCAGGTGATGGCCTGCGCGACGATCGGCGAAAAGCACCTGCCCTTTTTCGCCGGGTATCTGCTGAGTTTCGAGTATCTGAAGGATGTGGCCGAGGTGCTCGGCGACACATTGTCGGCGGGCGGCAAGTACTTTCTGTTCTGCGACAACATCGACCTGAGCAAGCGCTATCAGGTGCCGTACAAGGGCGCGATGTTCTATGTGCTGCCGATTCTCGAATCCACCGTGTACAACGAAATGCTCGAATTGCTGTACCTCGAAAAGAACGAACTGAAGAAGAAAGACACAGGCGGCAAGCTCGACGCGGTAGCGGACGCAGCTATCAAGTTCGATGTGACCTTCGACACGATCACCTACAGCGAAGGGCTCGAACTGATGGGGCCGGTGCGCAACCCCAACGAAAACCGCCCGGTCTGAAACGCGGGGCCGACGGCAGCCGTGCCTCAGACCGCGCGGCCGCTTCCCCGATGTTCCCTTGCACCCGAACGGGATCACGATCATGCACACCGACACTGTCCTCGCTGTCCGCGAACGCCTGCCGCGCCGAGTGGCCCGGCGCGCCGACGCACCCCTCGAAACGGTCGCGCCCGCCGCGCTTTCCACCTGGCTCGCGTACCACGGCTTTCCCGACCTGCATTCGCGCAGCGTGAACGGCGAGACTCCGCTGATGCGTGCCGCGCGGCATGGCGAAGACGCGGTGGTCGAAGCATTGCTCGCATTCGGCGCGCGGGCCGACGCGCTCGACGACGACGGCAACCATGCATTGTGGTTCGCATGCCTGCGCGGCGGCCCTGCGACGATCCTGCGATTGATCGAAGCCGGCTCGCCCATCGACCATGCGAACGACGACGACATCACCTGCCTGATGCAAGCCGCCGCGAGCGGCCGGCTCGACGTCCTGCGAATGCTGCTTGCGCAGGGCGCAAGCGCTGAACTGTGCGCGCCCGACGGACGCAGCGCGCTCGACATGGCCGCCGACCTCGGCCTGCAACTGCTGCGCGCGGCACGCCAGATGGACCAGATGGGCCAGATGCACCAGACGGAAGAAGCCGGCACGCAGCGTATCGCCGCGACGCCGGACCTGGTCTGACATGCGCGCCATCGGCCAACACGCGCGGCGCCGGCGAAACCTGTATGGCCGATGTCGCCGGCGGGAGCTCGCACGATGAAAGGCCGACATGTGTTCCGCCGCCTCACGTTCGACGAAGTCCGCGCATGGCTCGCACGACGGCCGGACGCGCTGCTGCTCGACGCGCGCGACGCCGCCAGTTACGCACGCGACGGCTGGCCGGGCGCCGTGCGCCTCTCAGCCGACAACCAGGACGCACTGCTGCTGCGCACTGATCGGCAGCGGCCCGTGCTGATCTATTGCTACAAGGGCAACGCCAGCCAGGTCTGCGCGCAGATGTTCGCTGACTTCGGCTTTACCGATGTCTGCGACCTGGTCGGCGGCCATCGCGCGTGGACGGCGGGCGTCGACGGCTCGAACCCGTCCAGTGAAGCGCTTGCGCCGGAACTCGCCGCATGGCTCGCGCGCGAAGGCTTCATCGGCACGCAGGCGCGCGGCGCGCACGGCAACACGCCGCTGATGAACGCCGCATGGCGCGGCGCGCCGGCCGTGGTCGAGCAGTTGCTCGCATGCGGCGTCGCACTCGACGCCATCAACGAGGACGGCAACAACGCGTTGTGGTTCGCCTGTGTGAACGGCAATCCGTCGCTCGTCACGCGTCTCGTTGCGGCCGGCGTGCCGATGGATCATGCCAACGCGAACGGCGCGACCTGCCTGATGCTCGCGGCATCGTCAGGCAAGGCCGAGGTGCTGAGCGCGCTGCTCGCCTTGGGCGCCGATCCGGCGCTGCGCTCCGAGGACGGCTTCACGGCCGCCGACATGGCGGCCAGCGTCGACTGCCTGCAACTGCTGCGTCAGCTCCGGGAAGCCTGACAATGGCCCACCTCGTCTTCTACGAAAAACCCGGCTGCGCCGGCAATGGCCGCCAGAAAGCCCTGCTGCGCGCGGCCGGTCACACGCTCGACGTGCGCGACCTGCTGAGCTGGCCGTGGAGCGCCGACGCGCTGCTGGCGTTCATCGCGCCGCTGCCGGTCAGCGAATGGTTCAACCGCGCGGCGCCGCGCATCAAGTCGGGCGAGATCGTGCCGGAAACGCTCGACGCCGATACCGCCTTGGCGCTGCTGCTAGCCGGGCCGCTGCTGATCCGCCGGCCGCTGATGCAGTGCGACGCGCGCCGCATGGTCGGCTTCGATGCAGCCGAAGTGCATGCGTGGGTCGGGCTCGGCGCGCAGCCTCCGGCCCCGGGCTCGCCACTCGAAGGCTGCGCCGCAACGGCGGCCCACGGAACGGACCAACACGCGGACCAGCGCACAGAACAGCGCACCGACCAACGGACAACTCGCTGCACCCCTTCCACCTAAAACGGAAATCCCGGCACCATGCCCCTCTACGACTACCATTGCACGGCCTGCGGCCACACATTCGAAATGCTGGTGCGCGGCGGCCAACCGCCGGTCTGCCCGCAATGCGGCAGTACCGCGCTAGCGAGGCAGGTGAGCGCCCCGGTCGCGCCCGGCAAGAGCCGCGCGATCGTCTCTTCGGCGCGACGCCAGGCGGCGCGCGAAGGACACCTCAGCAATTATTCACCAGCCGAGCGCGGCAAGCTGCTGCGCTGAGCCGCACGGAGAAGCGGTCATGGACCAGCTGACCGGGCCGCCCTGATGACGCAGGGCGGCCGCGCCGCTCACACGAAGCTCAGCAGTTCGACGGTCACCGGTTCTTCGCCGAGCACGGCCTGACACGCGAGGCGCGACTTGGAGCCGATGCCGACAAGCGTATCGAGCTTTTCGTTTTCGAGCCGCTGGATCTTCGACAGGCTCTTGCGCCCTTCCTGCACGAACAGATGGCACGACCCGCAATCGGCCTTGCCGTCGCACTTGTGCGCGATGTGCTCGCCCACAGCGAGCAGTGCCTGCAACAAGGTCGCGCCGGCGGCGACGTCATAGGTCTTGCCTGAAGGCAATACGGTCAGTGTAGTCATGATGGTGAGCTTGATAGAAGGCGACAGATAAAGAACAACGGATAGGCGGCCGCGCGTCACGCGGCCAACGCGGGTTGCAACGCATCCACCAACGCTTCGGCGAATCCGGCCAGCGGCATCGCGATGCGCGTGATGCGCTGTTCTTCGAGAAAGCGCGCTTCCATCCGCGTCGGCTCGTCGGGCAGCACGGCCCAGTGCGTGTCGGAAGAACGTTTCATGATCTGGCGCGCGAAGCTGCGCGTGAGCTGGTCGTCGAAACGGCAGCCCAGAAACAGAAAGCTGCGGCCGCTGCGCCATGCCTGCACCGCGGGCGGAATCGGCGTCTGGATGTCGATCTCGGTCAGCACTTCGACGAAGTCGCTGTCGGAGACCAGATAGTTCGATGCGGGCGCGTGGCCGCCAATCGGCTTGTAGAGCAGCGCGCCCGAGGCCGGCACCGCATGCAGGAACGTGCCGTCCGGCGCATACGCGCCAAACCACTGGCCGAAATGTTCCGACTGCGACAAACCCTGCACCTGAGCCCAGCCGCCTTGCGGCCGCGCCTCGTCTAGGGCGACGGCAAACGTGTCGTCGTACCAGCAGTCGACATACAGCCCCGCGCCGCTGGCCGCGAGCGCGCGGTGCAGCGCCGACGGCACCGGCGTGGTGGCGAACGCGCCGTTCATCAGGTTCACCACCGACTTGCGATGCTTGAAGTTCTCGATGAATTGCGCAGCCTGCGTGAGCCGCTTGCGGATCTTGTGCGGCACGCTGACTTTCGCGGTCATGATCTCGGCCAGCGCGCCCGGCGTGGCCGGCACGGTCGAATCGGGACACAGCGCGAGCAGCGCCGGGCCGAGGTAGGGAATCACGCCGCCGCCCTGGAGCTGGCGGGCGATGGTCTGGACTGAAACGGTCATGGAGTGAGCCTCACAGATAAATGGCGGCACCGGCGCCCACGTTGGTCGCGGTGTCCTTCAGCGTCTTGACGATGTACCTGACCTGATCGGCGTCGAGCAGCGTGTGCAGCGGCAGCGCCAGCGCGCGGTCGCCGATGCGCTCGGTATCGGGCAGCAGACCGCGCTTGCGGCCGATCGCGTCGCCCGTGTTCATGTAATGGAACTGCTGATGCAGCGGATGGCTGTATGGCGCGGTCTCGATGCCGCAGGATTTCATGTCGTCGATCATCTGGGCGCGCGCGCTCTGCGTAAAACGCTTGCCCAGGTGGACGACATAGAGCATCCAGTGCACTTCCTCGACGTCCTCGGCCACATAGGGCGGCTTGATTCCCTCGAAGCTCTGCATCTCTTCGTGATACCAGCTCTCGACCTGTTTGCGCTGGGCGAGGCGCGTGTCGAGTTCGGCCAGTTGCGCGAGACCGAGCGCGGCGGTCAGATCGCTGATGCCGGCTTGCAGCGGCACCCACGAGCCGACCGAAACCGACGCGCGGTCCGTGACGCGCCGCTCGCGCAGATAGCGCAGTTCGTGCACGAGTTCGTCATCGTCGGTGACGAGCATGCCGCCCGCTCCCGTGCTCAGCGCGGACGGGCCGGAGAAGTCGAACACCGAGACGTCGCCGAAACAGCCGGTGTTGCGGCCGCGGTAGCGCGAGCCGAGCGCCTCGGTACTGTCTTCGATCAGGCGCAAGCCATACGCGTCGGCCAGGTCGCGCAGCGGGCCCCAGGCGGCCGGGTGGCCGTTCGTGTTGCCGGCGAGAATCGCGCGCGTGCGCGGGCCGATTTTCTGCGCGGCTTTTTCGGCGCTCAGACATCCGCTCCAGTAGTCGATGTCGGCGAACACCGGCACGGCTCCCGCCAGCGTGATCGCCTGCGCCACCTGGTGCCAGGTGTGGGATGCGCAGATCACTTCGTCGCCCGCGCCGAGCCCCATCGCGCGCAACGCAATCCAGGTGGCGAGCGTGCCGCTCGCCACCGCAACCGCATGCGTGCGGCCCACCCAGCCGGCGAACGCGCGCTCGAACGAGTCGAGCATCGGCCCGTCGCTCCAGCGCGACGATTGCAGCACGGCGTTGACGAAATCGATCTCGCGCGCCGCGCAAGCCGGTTCGCTCAGCGCGATCTCATCGATTTCCATGAGGTTCGTCCTCGGTCAGGATCAATGCGTCGGCCTCTTCAGGCCGCTGCGTGATCGACATGCAATGCCCGTCCGACATCAGGAAGTAGACGCTGCGCGCGCCGAGTCGCAGCGCCGCCGTCTCGTCGCGCATCTCCAGTGCGCTGACCCGCATGGTGCGCACCTCGGGATAGCGCTGCTGCCATTGCAGCGCGGCCTCGCGCAGCGTCGGCGCCGTGCGCAGCAGGTCGGCCGCGACGTCGAGCTGTTCGGCGTTCAGGCTCATCTCACTCCTCCACGCCGGCAATGCGCCGGGCTTCCACGGTGATGGGCAGCGGCGTGTCGTCCGCCATCGCGGGCAATTCGAGCTGCCAGCCGTTGGCGAGCGTGACGAGACCGCCCCACATCCCCGGCTGCGCCATCGCGACGATGGGCTCCTCCAGGTCCTTCTTTGGCACGTAAGCGCTCAGCGCGCCCTTGCTGTCCTTGCGGATCATGACTTTCATGGTGACGGACTCCGGAGATTGACGACAGATTCAAACCAGGTTCAGGCGGAACATGCGGGTTGCGCCAGCAACGGACGCAACAGCGGCGGCAAATGGGCGAGCAGATACTGAATGTCCTGTGCGGTGGTGGTTTCACCGAGCGACAGCCGCACCGCCGCCAGCGCCTCGTCGCGCGGCACGCGCATGGCCGTGAGCACATGCGAAGGCTCGCTGCCGCCCGACGAGCAGGCCGAGCCCGACGACGCGGCAACACCCAGCCGCCCGAGCCGCTGCAACACGACCTCGGCGGGAAGCAGTCCGAAGCGCAGGTAGCTGGTGCCGGGCAGGCGCGCCGCCTGCGCAGAAAAAACGTGGACCTCCGGCAGCGCGCGCTTCAACCCTTGCTCCAGTGCGTCACGCAGCATGCCTACGCGCGCCGCTTCGCTCGCCACGTCGCCGAGACGTTCGAGCCCGGCCGCAAAGCCGGCGATGGCCGGCAGATTCTCGGTGCCGCCGCGCCGATGCCGCTCCTGGCTGCCCTGTACCTGCGGCGTCAGCGTCACGCCCTGGCGCACCAGCAGCGCGCCGATGCCTTTCGGCCCGCGCAGCTTGTGAGCCGACAGCGACACCGCATCGATCCCGCTCCGGGCGAAGTCGAACGGCAGCTTGCCGATGAGCTGCGTCGCATCGACATGCAGGCGCGCGCCGGCCGCATGCGCGAGATCGCGCACTTCGGCGACCGGCATCACCACGCCGGTCTCGTTGTTGGCCGCCATCAGCGAGACCACGGCCACATCAGGTCCGATCAGCGCGGCGGCACTGTCGAGGTCCAGCGAGCCGTCGGGCCGCACGGCAATGCAGTCGAGCGCAATGCCGCGCGCCGCCAGCGCACGCGCCAGTTTCAGGTGCCCGGCATGCTCGACCGCGCTGAATACGACACGGTGCCGGCCCTGCGGCGCCGCCGCGTGCAAGCCGCACACCGCCAGATGATTGGCTTCGGTCGCGCCGCTGGTGAAGACCAGTTCCGCCGGCTTGCAGGCGAGCATTCGCGCGATGCTCGCGCGGGCCGCCGCGAGCGCGCCCTTCGCCTGCTGCCCGAGCGCATGTTGCGACGACGGGTTGCCCCATACATCGGTCAGGACGGACAGCATCGCCTGCACGACGGCGGGGGCCGGCGGCGTGGTTGCGTTGTGGTCGAGATAAATCATCGTCCGGCTCCGTTGATTGGCTTCACGGCCAGAACACACGTTCGCGATCGATGCACAGCGCGTCGAGCAGTTCGGCCAGATCGGTGCTCTCGTGCTGGAGCATCCACCGGTGCAGCGCGTGATCGCGCGCGCTCAGGCGCCACACGCCGTCTTCGTCGCGCGTGAGCCAGGCGATATCGATCACCCCGCCGGTCGTGTCGACATTGCGCGAGCAGCACGGGCTCTCGATACGAAACCCCTGCCCCTCGCGCAGCACGCGCGGCGACACATAGCGGTAGCGGGTGCGCTCGCGCAACGCCCGCTCGATCTGGCGCAGGGTCAGGTCGAAGAGGCCGCCCGTATGCAAGCTTCCTCGCCGGGGCGCCGCTTCCTGCGCATTCACCCGCGCCGTCATGACAGGCCGCCCGGTTCGGCCAGCACGCCGGCGGGCAAGGGCGCGATCTCGTCTTCGGTGCATCCGACCACGCAGTCGCCGAACTCCACCAGGTAGACCGGCTCGCCGCTCTCCACCACCTGCCCGACATTGACGATTTCGCCGACCGTGCCCGCTTGCGCGAGACATTCGTCCGCGCCGCGTTCGGGGAAACTGCCGTCGTTGCACAGGTCGTCCAGCGCGATCACGCGCATGCCCCATTGATATGCGGGCTGAACCGGTTCGATGCTCATGGCGAGGGCTCCTTGACTTGCGACGTATCCGGCTGGACCCGCGTGCCGATCCTGCGCAGCGCTTCGGCGCGCTCGCCCAGACCTTGCAGCACGTCATCGGGCAGGTTGTCGAGCGTGCACAGCTCTTTTGCGCGCATGCCGACACGGTGGCCGCTCTCGACGAAATCCACCGCGTAGATATAGAACTGCTGCAGGAACGTGTCGATGCTGGTGACGTAGCCGATCTCGCCCCTGTTCACCAGTACTTCGCCGATGTCCTTGCCGTTGTACGTGCCGTCGTTGCGGATCACCGAGCGCGCGATCACGCGCTCGCCGTAGTTGAAGCGCGGAGGAAACGCGACCTCGATCAGGTCGTCGTCGCGATTGATGTCAGCCATGATCCACTCCTGCTGAGCGTTGCACCGGTGCGCCGGCCGTCAGGCACGTGAGCGTGTCCGACTGCCGGCGCTGCCGCGCGAGCGCGCGCACCTCTTCGTCCGCGTCGTTCACCAGCGAGGCCACGATGCCCGCCGCCGCGCGCCGCGCGACTTCCCAGCGCACCCGCCAGTCGGGATCGCAGGCGAGGCGCGACAGCAGCGGCGCGGGCAGACGCTCGGCGACGATGCGGCGCACTTCGGCTTCGCTGTCGTCGGCGAGGCGCAACAGCGCGGGCATCGCGAGGCGCTCGGCGACGCGCATGCGCACCGTGCGGTCGGGATCGCGGATCATCTGCGGCAGCAGCGCCAGCGGCAGACGCCGCGCGACCCATTCGCGCACGCCGTAATCGGCATCGGCGCGCATGTCCGCGAGCGCGGCGGGCGCGAGGCGCTGCGCGACGCGAATCCGCACCTCGCGATGCGGATCGTGAATCAGGCGTCCCAGTTGCGCCAGCGGCAGACGCAACGCGAGTTGCAGCCGCACCGTCTCGTCCGGGTCGCCGAGCAACGCGCGCAGGCGGAACACGTCGGCGTGACGCGCGGCGATGGCGCGTACCTCGAAGTACGGATGCGCGAGCTGCTGATTGGCCAGATCGGGATGCCAGTGAAAGAAGCGCTCGATGCGGCGTGCGTAAGCATCCTGCATGCACGCGTGACCGGGTTCGCAGCCCTGCTCCGCTTGCAGTTCGCGCAAGCGCGCATACTCGCAACCGGCGCAATCGAGCAGGCCGCCCTGCCAGTGAAGCGGCGCAATGTCGCCACCCGGCGCGCGCACGTTCTGTACGGTCATGGCTCGGTCCCCGTCCAGCCGCGCGTCGGATAGGCGCCCAGCGCATCCGTTGCGTCGTCGGACCCGGCGCCGCTTTCATGACGCGCCAGAATCTGCGAAAGCAGCGCGCCGCCCACCCTGTCTTCGGGATCGAGGCGGCGCAGTTCGCGCAGCAGCATGCGCGCCTCGTCGAAGTCGCCCAGGCGCATGTCGAGGTACGCGAGCCCCTTCAGCGTGAACAGATAAAAGCGCGCGGCCGCGTCATAACGCGTGATTGCCGGAGCCAGCGGCTCGTCGCCGAAATCGGGGCCCAGCGCGGTGCGCGCAATCGCCAGCGCGTCTTCGCCGACTGCACGCGCCTGCGCCAGTTGATGACCGTAGAAGTAAAAGCGATACAGGGCGATCAACGGCACCGGATGGCGCGGCGCCGCGGCTCGGGCGCGTTGCAACAACACGAGCGCCTCGTCGCGGCGTTCGCGCAGCCGGCCCGCCTCGGCGATCAATGCATCGACGCCGGACGGCAGGCCGCCGCCGACCGCGCTCTGCGCGAACGCGGTCATGGCATCGTCGAGAGCACGGTCGCCGGTGTCCATTGCCATCGCTCCGCCTCAGGAGACCTGACGCGGCAACGGCGGCCGCCCGCGCCCGATCGCGCCGATCTCGATGGTCGCCACGCCCGGCGGCGTGGACTCCCCACTGCTGCTGCAACCGCAAGCCGCCTGATTCGGATTGAAGAAGGTCAAGCCGGATTGGGTTGGCGTATCGGCAAAATCGATCGTCACGCCTTCGAGCATCAACCGGCTCTCAGCCGGCAGAAAGATCCGCAGACCGTTGACGTCGAGTTCCTGTTCGCCCGCTTGCAGCGCCGGCTCGACGGTGAATTCCGCGGTATAGCCGGAACAGCCGCCGGCGCTCACCACCAGCCGGAAGCCGGCGCCGGCCGGCAGGCCCGAAAAGCGCACGATACGGCGCATGAATTTCTCGGCAGCGCTTGTGACAGTTACGTTGGACAGCATGATGCGCAGTCTCCTGAAGAATGAATGGCCGGCCCGGCGAGAAGCCGGACTCAGACCTGAACGATGCAGCCGTCCACGGGACACACCGCGACGCACTGCGGGTCGTCGAAATGGCCTTCGCATTCGGTGCATTTCTTGGGGTCGATCACGAAGATGCCGCCTTTCTCGCTGATCGCGACGTTGGGACATTCCGGTTCGCAGGCCGAGCAGCCCGTACAGGTGGACGCAATAATCTTGAGGGCCATGACAATTCTCCTGGTGTCCTGTCTTTAAGAATGTGGGGGGTCATGCCGCCGAGGCTGACGAGGTGTAAGCGCCCTGGCGAATCGATGCATCGCCGCGATCCTGATGCACGACGGCGCCGCTCTCGATACGGCTGCGGTAATCGTTGAACCAGGCGAGGGCCGCCTTTTCGATGAATTCGCCGACGTACTGATCCACCGGTTCGATACCGGCTTGCGCCAGTTCGTCCTTCGGGCACGCGCCGATCTTCGCGACCAGCACCGCGTGGCAGTCGTTGATCGCGCGCACCACCGACGGCAGTTGCTCGTCGTCGCCGTAGCCGCCCTGGCAATACAGGTCCACCCGGCGATGGCCGACGAACAGCGCTTCGGCAGCCGAGACTTCAAAGATCTGAAACTCGGTGACGTGGCCGAAGTGTTCGTTGACGCGGCCGCCGCCTTTCGTTGCGACCGCAACCAGCACCTTCATGTCGTCGGCAACGTCGATCTCGCGCGAGACCGCCAGCGCTTCCTGCTTCGCATCGTGCTGCGCCTGGCGCTCGGCTTCCACGCGCTGCTGATATTCACGGCGGCGTTCGAGGTCGTAGACCACTTCCATCTGATCGATCTTGTCGAGCGTGAATTCATCGCTGCGGTCTTCGCCCAGCAGGCCGACCGCGTCCGCGCGGCACTGGCGGCAATGGCGCATCAGATTGGCGCCGCCCATGCAGGCGTCCTGCACGGCCTTGAGTTCCTGCGCGGTCGGTCCGCGCTGTCCGCTCAGGCCGAAGTGAGTACCGTGCTCGGGCTCCGAGATCAGCGGCATGATGTTATGCAGGAACGCGCCGCGCTTCTTGACCTCGCGGTTGACCTCGTACAGGTGCTCGTCGTTGATGCCGGGAATCAGCACCGAGTTGATCTTGGTCAGCACGCCGCGCGCGGTGAGCATCTCGAGCCCCTTCATCTGCCGCTCATGAAGGATGCGGGCCGCCTCGTAGCCGGTCACGCGCTTGTGCTCCCAGAAAATCCACGGATAGATTTTCGCGCCCACCGCCGGGTCGACCATGTTGATGGTGATCGTCACGTGGTCGATGTTGTACTTGCAGATTTCGTCGACGAGGTCGGGCAGCGCGAGGCCGTTGGTGGACAGGCACAGCTTGATGTCGGGCGCCTGCTCCTGCAGCATCCGGAACGTCTCGAAGGTTTTCTTCGGACTCGCCAGCGAATCGCCCGGGCCGGCAATGCCGAGCACGGTCATCTGCGGAATTTCGCTTGCGACCGCAACGACTTTCTTGACCGCCTGTTCCGGCGTGAGCTTCTGCGAGACCACACCGGGACGCGACTCGTTGGAACAGTCGTATTTGCGGTTGCAGTAGTTGCACTGGATGTTGCAGGCGGGCGCCACCGCCACATGCATGCGCGCATAGTGATGGTGGGCTTCTTCCGAGTAGCACGGATGATTCTTGACCTTCTCCCAGATCTCCGCCGGCATGTCGTCGGGCCCACCCGACGAGCCGCAACTGGCCTTGCCCTCGCCGCCTTGCGTGCCGCAGCCGCCACCGGCGGCGGGAACGTCGATCTTCACACCGAGGGGTTTGATCTGGCCGATGCCGATATAGGTCGCTGCGGGCAGGTCGCTCGCATTTGTACTCGCTTGCATGGATATCTCCTCGCAACCGACGGCGGCCGCGCGAAGCCTGTAAAGCCAGATCCATGCCACTCGGCGAGAAGGCCTGAATTCAACGCCTCAGGAGATATTTCGCAGTTCTGTATGATCCGGGCACACGACCAATCCTCACAATTTCGTTGCGTCGTGTCGGTGTTGCGACAAATCTCACACGAACGCAAACGCCTGCGGTGGCCGACGCATGATGCACACTGAAATGGAAACGCATCTATCCCCGCGCGCGGGAAAAAGACGGTAGTCGTGGGGCGAAGCCTGCCGCTCCGCTCAGAACCTGCGAACCTCAATAGCGTATTTATGCAGCGCGTAGCCCATTTGCCGGGGCGTGATGCCCAGCAGCCGCGCCGCCTTCGCCTGCACCCAGCCGCAACGTTCCATCGCCCAGATCAAACGCTCGCGTTCGCCTTCCGGCTTACCGGCCGACGCTGCCGCAAATGCGCGCTCGTCGGCCGCCGGATCCAGTTCGGTCTCGGCGTCCGGGTCCGTGCCGCCGGACCAGGCAGCCGGCGCCGACGGCGCATCCAGATCATGATGACCATACGGCGGCTGCGACGACGACACTTCGGCGATCGGAATATCGGCGAGGCGCGCGGGACGCACGGCATCTTCGCGCTCGATGTAGTGCAGCACCTTCGTCAGGCAGCGATCTTCCTGGCACAGGAACTTGAACCGGTCGATCACGCCGTCGCGCGTCATGGTCGCCGTGCGCTCGACGCAGTTCTCCAGCTCACGCACGTTGCCCGGCCAGTAGCAGTTCGTCAGCACCCGCATTGCTTCGGCGTCGAAGCGGATCGACTGCGCGTTCTCGCGGTTGAAACGGGCGAGAAAGTGCTGCGCCATCGCCGGAATATCTTCGCGCCGCTCGCGCAGCGGCGGCAATTCGATGCTGACCACGTTGATGCGGTAGTAGAGATCCGCGCGAAATTCGCCGGCCTTCACCATCCGTTCGAGGTTGCGGTTGGTGGCGAGAATCAGACGCACATCGACCTTCACCGGCGTCGTACCGCCGACACGTTCGAACTCGCGCTCCTGCAGCACACGCAACAGCTTGGCCTGAAACGACGGCGAGATGTCGCCGATTTCATCGAGAAACAGCGTGCCGCCGTGCGCCAGTTCGAAGCGGCCCTTGCGCTGTCCCTGCGCGCCGGTGAACGCCCCCTTCTCGTGACCGAACAGTTCGCTCTCCAGAAGAGATTCTGTCAGCGCCGCGCAATTGACCCGCACGAACGAATCGCCGCTGCGCGGCGACAGATTGTGGATCGCGCGCGCGATCACTTCCTTGCCGGTGCCGCTCTCGCCGCGCAGCAGCACCGTGGTCCGCGCCGGCGCGACCTGGCGCACCTGGCCGAACACCGCCTGCATGGCGGCCGAAACGCCGACCACCTGATCGATCTGCTGGCTCGGTTTGATCGCCTTCTGCATACGTCTGACTTCATCCTGCATGCTGTCGTGCGCGGCGCTGACGCTGCGCTGAAGCAGCAACGCCTGCCCCATCAGTGTGGCGACGATCTTCATCAGATGCAGGTCGTCGGCGAATAGGCGGCTCGCGCCAGGATTCACGCAATCCACGGCGAGTACACCCAGCGTGCGCCGGTCGGCATGGATCGGCGTCGCGAGCATGGCGATGCACGCCCCCGGCATCTGGTCCGCGCCGCCGGTGCGATTCAGGAACACCGGCTCGTCGTTCACGTCCGGTACGATCACGCCGATACCGCTCTTGAACGCGCGGCCCACGATGCCTTCCCCTGGACGAAACTGCAAACGCTGCTGTTCGTCGCGCGAAAGACCCGCGGCGCACAGGCCGCGCAACTGCCCGTCGGGTTCGGCCAGCACCACAAAGGCGCGTCGCCACTCCATTGTGTGCAGCAGATAGTTCAGGGATTCGCGGAAGGTTTTCGCCACATCGAGCGACGAAACCAGCGTCTTGCTCACCTCATAGACGCTGTCCAGCGCTTGCCGGGCGACGGTTGCCTGGATGTTCAGCATGGATTTCTCCTTCGTGCGCCGCGTGTTCGATGCACCAGCGCAACGCGCAAGATCGACGCAAAGGCATAACACCGAAATCAAGCAATTTCTACGCCCGGCGATTCATCCTTCGCGCCTGCCGATCTCGCGTGCGTAACGACAAAGCCGACAAAAAGAACAGCGGACATTCTCGCGTGTCGCTCGCATCGAGACAAAGACAACAGCAAGAGCGCCAGGGTCCCGCTGAAACCGCCCGCTCATGCGCGAAAGTCCGATGGCATGGAAGTTGCCCTGAAGGTCGCATCACCCACCAGCCCTCAGGAGCCTGCGATGCCGGATCTCCAACGCGTAGCCAGTACCGGTCCCCGTCTGCGAGGCGCCCACCCCGTGTACCTGGATCATGCCGCCACCACGCCGGTCGATCCGCGCGTGGTCAGACGCATGCTGCCGTATCTGACCGAGATGTACGGCAATCCCGCCAGCCGCTCGCACGCTTATGGCTGGGTCGCCGAGGAAGCGGTCGAACTGGCTCGCGAGCAGGTCAGCTCGCTCGTGAACGCGGACCCGCGCGAGATTGTCTGGACCTCGGGCGCGACCGAATCGAACAATCTCGCGATCAAGGGCGCGGCGCACTTTCATCGCGGCAAAGGCAATCACCTGGTGACGCTCGCGACCGAGCACAAGTCGGTGCTCGACTCGATGCGCGAACTCGAGCGCGAAGGCTTCGAGGTTACGGTGCTGCCGGTGCAGGAAAGCGGCCTCGTCGACCTCGCCGTGTTCGCCGCGGCGCTCAGGCCCGGCACCGTGCTGGCTTCGGTCATGCTCGTCAACAACGAGACCGGCATGATTCAGGACATCGCCGCGCTCGGCACGCTCTGCCGCGAGCGGGGCGTCCTGTTGCACGTGGACGCCGCCCAGGCCGCCGGCAAGGTGCCGATCGATCTCGCCGCGTTGCCGGTCGATCTGATGTCGTTCTCGGCTCACAAGATATACGGACCCAAAGGTATCGGCGCGCTGTACGTGGGACGCCGGCCGCGCGTGCGGATCGCGTCGCAGATGCACGGCGGCGGCCATGAACGCGGCATGCGCTCCGGCACGTTGCCCACGCATCAGATCGTCGGCATGGGCGAAGCGTTCTGGCTCGCGCGCGAGAACATGGCGTCCGAAAACACGCGCATTCAGACGCTGCGCGAGCGGCTGTGGAGCGGCCTGCAAAAGATCGATGCCGTGGAACTCAACGGCGATGCCGGGCGCCGCGCGCCTCACTATCTGAACGCGAGCTTCAACTACGTCGAAGGCGAATCGTTGTTGATGGGAATCAAGGAAGTTGCAGTTTCGTCGGGCTCGGCCTGCACGTCCGCGAGTCTCGAACCCAGTTACGTGCTGCGGGCAATGGGTCGCAACGACGAACTCGCGCACAGTTCGATCCGCTTTTCGATTGGCCGCTTCACCACGGCCGACGAGATCGACTTCACGATCGATCTGATCACCCAGGTCGTCGCCCGGCTGCGCGCGATGAGCCCGCTCTGGGACATGGTGCAGGCCGGCGTCGATCTGCGGACGATCCAGTGGGCAGAGCATTGACATACCCGTTCCAGCCGAACCCCCGAACCCCCGGATACGCGAGCATTCAACCACCTGTGCGGAGCACCTCATGGCATACAGCGACAAGGTCATCGATCACTACGAGAACCCCCGCAACGTCGGCGCGTTCGATCCGGACGCCGCGAACGTCGGCACCGGCATGGTCGGCGCGCCGGCATGCGGCGACGTGATGCGGTTGCAGATTCGCGTCAACCGCGAAGGCGTGATCGAAGATGCGAAGTTCAAGACCTACGGCTGCGGCTCGGCGATCGCCTCCAGTTCGCTCGTCACCGAATGGGTGCGCGGCCGCACGCTCGACGAAGCGCTCGCGATCAGGAACACGCAGATCGCCGAGGAACTGGCGCTGCCGCCGGTCAAGATCCACTGCTCGATTCTCGCCGAAGACGCGATCAAGGCCGCCGTGGCCGACTTCCGTTCACGCCAGGCGATTCAGGGCACTGCCGCCGACAGCCTGCAACTCGCCGACCAACCGGTCTGCTCGTCCAATCCGAACTGAGTCCATTCAAGCCTGAGAGGAACCACCATGCAAACGCTCGCCCAACCGGCCGCCGCCACTTCCGGCGCCCTGCCCGCCCTGCTCGAATTCACACGTCAAGCCGCCGCGAAAGTGGCCTCGCTGATCGAGGAAGAAGGCAACCCCAACCTGAAGCTGCGGCTGTACGTGTCCGGCGGCGGCTGCTCGGGTTTCCAGTACGGCTTCGCGTTCGACGACCAGGTGGCGGACGACGACATGCAGACCGTCACCGACGGCGTCACCTTGCTGGTCGATTCGATGAGCCTGCAATACCTGCCAGGCGCGCGCGTCGATTATGAAGACGGCCTCGAAGGTTCGCGCTTCGTCATTCACAACCCCAATGCGCAGAGCACCTGCGGTTGCGGCAGTTCGTTTTCCGTGTGAGGCAATCATGGCAATCTCACTGACGCCCGCCGCCGCGAGGCATGTCGAGAAATCGCTGCGCAAACGCGGCAGCGGCATGGGACTGCGCGTCGCGGTCAGGACGAGCGGCTGCTCGGGCTTCGCGTACGCGCTGGAATTCGTCGATACCGCCAACGACGAGGATCAGCGCTTCGAAGCGCACGGCGTGACCGTGGTCGTCGATCCGCGCAGCCTGACCATGCTCGACGGCACGGAGCTCGACTTCGTGCGTGAAGGGCTGAACGAAGGCTTCAGATTTCACAATCCGAATGCCAGGGCGAACTGCGGTTGCGGCGAAAGCTTCGCGGTCTGACACACCCACTCAAGGACGCGCACATGGCCCTCCTGCAGATCGCCGAACCCGGCCAGAGCGCCGCTCCGCACCAGCACCGGCTGGCGGCGGGAATCGACCTCGGCACCACGAATTCACTGGTTGCCACGGTGCAGAGCGCAGTGGCCCGGGCATTACCCGACGAGGACGGTGCCTGCCTGCTGCCGTCGGTGGTGCGCTACACGCGCGCCGCCGAACCCGAGGTCGGCCGCCCGGCCCAGGCGCGCCAGGCCGAGGACCCGGTCAACACGATCGCGTCGGTCAAGCGCTTCATGGGACGGCGCCTCGCCGATCTGCCGGAAGCCGCCTCGCTGCCCTACCGCTTCATCGACCAGACAGGCATGGTCGGACTCGCTACCGCCGCTGGCGAGCGCTCGCCCGTGCAGGTGTCGGCCGACATTCTGCGGACCTTGCGCGTGCGCGCCGAGGCATCCCTCGGCGGCGAACTGGCGGGGGTTATCATCACGGTGCCCGCCTATTTCGACGACGCGCAGCGTCAGGCGACGAGAGACGCGGCGCACCTCGCCGGGCTGACGGTGCTGCGGCTGCTCAATGAACCGACGGCCGCCGCGATCGCGTACGGCCTCGACCGCGCTGCCGAAGGCGTCTTCGCGATCTACGACCTGGGCGGCGGCACTTTTGATATCTCGATCCTGCGGCTGTCTAAAGGCGTGTTCGAAGTGCTGGCCACCGGCGGCGACTCGGCCCTGGGCGGCGACGACTTCGATCGCGCCATTGCGCAGTGGTTCTGCAACGGGCACGGTGTCGAAGGCCTCGCCATGCTGGCGCCCTCCGCGCAGCGCAGTCTGATGATGGCGGCCCGCGCGGCGAAAGAGACGTTATCGCACGCCGGGTCCGCGGTGATCGCGCTTGCGCACGCCGACCGCAGCATCTGGCAGGCGGCGCTGTCGCGTGCGCAGTTCGCGGAATTGGGCGCCGCGCTCGTCGCACGAACTCTCGCGGCCACGCGGCGTGCGTTGCGCGACGCGAAACTCGGCACGGGCGATATCGACGGCGTGGTACTGGTCGGCGGTTCCACCAGGATGCCGCTGGTACGGCACGCCGTGCAGGAATTTTTCGGTCGCGAACCGCTTGCCGATATCGATCCGGATCAGGTGGTCGCGCTCGGCGCGGCGATCCAGGCCGATGTGCTGGCCGGCAACCGCAATGGCGACGGCTGGCTGCTGCTGGACGTCTGCCCTTTGTCGCTCGGCATCGAAACGATGGGCGGGCTGGTCGAGAAAATCATCCCGCGCAATTCCACGCTGCCGACCGCGCGCGCCCAGGAATTCACCACCTTCAAGGACGGCCAGACGGCCATGTCGCTGCATGTCGTGCAGGGCGAACGCGAGAGCGTGGCGGACTGCCGTTCGCTCGCCCGCCTGGAGTTGCGCGGTATCCCGCCGGCGGTTGCCGGCGCGGCGCGCGTGCGCGTGAGTTTTCAGATCGACACGGACGGCCTGCTCGCGGTCACCGCGCGCGAGCAGACCACCGGCGTCGAAACGCACGTCGAGGTCAAGCCGTCCTACGGACTGACCGATGTCGAGATCGCCGCGATGCTGCAACAGGCCATCGACGCGTCGCTGCCCGATATGCAGTTGCGCACGTTGCGCGAGGCGCAGATCGACGCACGCCGTCTGCTCGATGCAACCGAAGCGGCACTGGACAGCGACGCCGCGCTCCTGTCCGCCGACGAGCTGGCGGCCGTGCGGCGCGCAATGTTCCAGGTCGGCGAGGCGCTGGAGACCGATGCGTGCGTCGATCTGCTCAAGGCTGCGGCGACGGATCTCGCGGGCGCGACCGAAACCTTCGCCGCGCGGCGCATGAACGCGTCGATCCGCAATGCGCTCGCCGGACGCAACCTCGATACGCTGGTCTGAACTTGCCTGACCTTACCTCGTTTGACCTCGCCCGAGCCGGGAGCCCAACCTCATGCCGCGCATCCGTATTCTTCCCCACCCCGCGCTCTGTCCGCACGGACAGGACCTCGACGTGCGGCGCGGCACTTCGCTGTGCGAGAGTCTGCTCGCGTCCGGTGTCGCGATCGAGCACGCTTGCGAGATGGTCGCCGCATGCGCCACCTGTCACGTGTACGTGCGCGAGGGCGGTGCGTCGCTGGCACCTCCCGACGACGAGGAGAGCGACCAGCTCGACCATGCGTGGGGTCTTGACCCGCAATCGCGTCTCGCATGCTGCGTGAAGCTGCGCGACGCCGACCTGACAATCGAACTGCCGGCACACACACGCAACTTCGCGCGCGGCTGACCACGCACGTCGCATCGCATCGTAGATCGCACCTGCTTCCTCAACGCTGCATCCATCGCTACACCTGGCTGTCCGAAACAGGACATTCGCGACAGGCTTTCGTTGAGACCGCTTCATCCGGACACCCGCGAATGCCGGAAAGCGCCCGCTACAGGCGTCGATGCAACGCAACCTTGCATGGCACAGCACTTGCAAACAGTGAGACCAAAGGTCAAAAGGACAACTTCTCATGTCGAATCCGATCATCAACGACACCACGCTGCGCGACGGCGAGCAGACGGCCGGCGTCGCCTTCACGATTGCCGAAAAATGCGCGATTGCCGAGGCGCTCGCACGCGCCGGCGTACCCGAATTGGAAATCGGTATCCCCGCGATGGGTGACGAGGAAATCGATTGCATCCAGACCATCGTCGCGCTGAATCTCGACGCCGATCTGATGGTCTGGGGCCGCCTCACCGATGCGGACCTGGCCTCGGCGCTGCGCTGCAATCCCGACATCGTCCACCTGTCGATTCCCGTTTCCGATATCCACCTGCAACACAAGCTGCGCCAGCCGCGCTCATGGGTATTGGCGCAGATCAATCGCGTGATCGGCGCCGCTGTCAGGAGCGGGCGCAAGGTTTCGCTGGGCGCGGAGGATGCCTCCCGCGCGGACCCGGCTTTCCTCGCCGACGTGGCGCGGCGCGCGCAACAGTGCGGCGCGCAGCGCATCCGCTTTGCGGACACGCTCGGCGTTCTCGATCCGTTTTCGACCTATGAAGCGATAGCGCGATTGCGCGACGCGGTGGATCTGGAAATCGAAATCCACGCGCACAACGATCTCGGACTCGCGACCGCGAACACGCTTGCCGCGCTGCGCGCCGGCGCGACCCACGCCAATACGACCGTCAACGGTCTGGGCGAACGGGCCGGCAATGCGGCACTGGAAGAAATCGTGATGGGCGTGCGCCATATCATGGGCCGCGATACCGCCGTCGACACGACCGCGTTGCTGGGCATCTCGCGTCTCGTCGAACGGGCTTCGGGACGCCCGGTCGCGTTGAACAAGAGCATTGTCGGCGGCGGCGTATTCACGCACGAGTCGGGCATCCACACAGACGGGCTCGCCAAGAATGCCTCGACTTACGAGAGCTTCGACCCCGCCGAACTCGGCCGCGAGCGCTCGGTCGTGCTCGGCAAGCATTCGGGTTCGCAAAGCGTGCGCCAGGCTTATGACGCGCTCGGCCTGCCGGTCAGCGACACGCTTGTCGCGTTGCTGCTCACGCGCATCCGCCACCATGCGACCCATCACAAGCAGGCGCCCAGCGCCGCCGACCTGTATCGCTTCCTGATCGAAGCGCGCGACACCGTGGGAGAGTTGTCGTGAGCGGCGCCAACCGCGCAGACCGCGCCGCCTGCGTTCCGCCCAACCCCATCCGCCCGCGAGGAGTCAACGCGATGCAAAGCTTTGTCCAGCAACTCAAGGCACTGTCCTCGGCCGAGGACTTTCTGCAGTTCTTCGGCATTCCGTTCGACCAGAAAGTCGTCAACGTGAGCCGGCTGCATATCCTGAAGCGCTTTTTCCAGTACATCCGGCAACAGGACGTGCTGCCCGAAGGCGACGAGGCCGCGCTGTTCGCGTCGTACCACGCGCTGCTTCTCAAGGCTTACGGCGACTTCGTGATCTCGACGCCAGCCCAGGAAAAAGTCTTCAAGGTGTTCCAGGACACCGCCGGGCGGCAGCACGTTTCCCTCGACAGTCTGCGCGCGTCGCTGCCCGCGCGCACCGTTGCCTGACAGGTGGAGCAAGACCATGCACATCGTCGTCTGCATCAAACAGGTTCCGGATTCGGCGCAGATCCGCGTTCATCCGGTGACCAACACGATCATGCGCCAGGGCGTCCCGGCGATCGTCAACCCGTACGACCTGTTTTCACTCGAAGAAGCGCTGCGGCTGAAGGACCGCTTCGGCGGCAAGGTCACGATGCTGTGCATGGGGCCGCCGCAGGCCGAGGAAGCGCTGCGCAAATGCATCAGCTTCGGCGCCGACGACGCCGTGCTGGTCACCGACCGCGCGTTCGCGGGCGCGGACACGCTGGCCACCTCGTACGCGCTGGCCGCGGGCGTCCAGCAGATTGCGAAGGAGCAGGCAGTCGACATCGTCTTCACCGGCAAGCAGACGATCGACGGCGACACCGCGCAGGTCGGTCCCGGCATCGCCAAACGCCTCGGGCTGCAACTGCTGACCTACGTGTCGCGCATTGTCGAGACGGATCTCGACGCGCGCACGATCACCGTCGAGCGGCGCGCCGAGGGCGGCGTGCAGGTGCTCAGAACCGCGCTGCCGTGCCTGATCACGATGCTGGAGAACACCAACGAACTGCGCTTCGCGACGCTGCCCGCGATGATTCACGCGGCCGGCTATCCGGTGCGCAAATGGAACCGTGAACAGGCCGGCATCGAAGACGTCAGCAAGATCGGCCTGAAGGGTTCGCCGACGGTGGTCAGCAAGGTGTTCGGCCCGACCCCGCGCAGCGAGAAAGCGGAACTGCTCGATCTCGACGCCTCCAGTCTGCGCGATGTGTCGATGAACCTGCTGCAGAAGATTTTCACGCGCCATCCCACCCTGGAAGCCGACCTGCTGATGAAGGAGGGATCATGAACACACCCGCCGCTCCCGTGAAGAAACCTGCCGGCCGCGCAGGCCGCAACCTAGAACTGCCGGAGCATCTGAAGGCCTATAAAGGCGTCTGGGTCTTCATCGAGCACGACCGCGGACAGGTGCACAGCGTCTCGTGGGAGCTGCTCGGCGAAGCCCGCAAGCTGGCCGATACGCTCGGCAGCCGCGTGGGTGTCGCCGTGCTCGGCGGCGCGGACGAGCCGCTCGAACAGTTCGCCGCGGAAGCCTTCACTTACGGCGCGGACGACGCTTATATCGTCCACGACCCGGTGCTGCACGGCTATCGCAACGAGCCGTTCACCAGGGGGCTGACCGATCTCGTCAACCGGCATCAGCCCGAGATCCTTCTGCTCGGCGCGACGTCGATGGGCCGCGACCTCGCCGGCTCCGTCGCCACCACGCTGCTGACCGGACTGACCGCCGACTGCACCGAACTCAATATCGATCCCGTCTCGCGCGCGCTGGCGGCGACGCGCCCCACCTTCGGCGGCTCGCTGCTGTGCACGATCATGACGCTCGCGTACCGCCCGCAAATGGCGACGGTGCGCCCGCGCGTGATGCAGATGCCGCCGCGCGACGCCGCGCGCACCGGCAACATCGTCCAGGGAACGCTGGGGATGATCGAGACGGATATCGTCACGAGGCTGCTCGACTTCATCCCGGACGCGAGCAGCAACCGCATCAACCTGCCATACGCCGACGTGATCGTGAGCGGCGGCAAGGGCATGAAGAATCCGGAGAACTTCCGGCTGGTGTTCGAACTGGCGAACGTGCTCGGCGGCGAAGTCGGCGCGACCCGGCCATGCGTGCAGGCCGGCTGGGTGGAAGCCGAGCGCCAGGTGGGACAGACCGGCAAGACAGTACGGCCCAAGCTCTACATTGCCGCCGGTATTTCCGGCGCGATCCAGCACCGCGTGGGCATGGAAAGCGCGGACGTGATCGTGGCGATCAACACCGACCCGAACGCGCCGATCTTCGACTTCGCGCACTACGGCATTGTCGGCAACGCGCTGCAGGTGTTGCCCGCGCTGACGCAGGCTTTTGCGGAGCATCTGTCGCGGCGCCGCAAACAGGCCGCCTGAGGAGAATCACCATGAAGAAGCCTTCACAGTTCGATGCGATCGTGGTCGGCGCCGGTCCGTCCGGCAACGCCGCCGCCTATACGATGGCCAGGGCCGGCCTGAAAGTGCTGCAGATCGAGCGCGGCGAATATCCCGGCAGCAAGAACGTGCAGGGCGCGATCCTGTACGCGAAGGCGCTCGAAGAAATCATCCCGGACTTCCGCGACGACGCGCCGCTGGAGCGCCACATCATCGAACAGCGGATATGGATGCTCGACGACACCTCGTTCGTCGGCACGCACATGCGCAGCGAGGAATACAACAAGCCGCCCTATAACCGCTACACGATCATCCGCGCGCAGTTCGACAAGTGGTTTTCATCGAAAGTGCGCGAAGCCGGCGCCTTGCTGATCTGCGAGACCACGGTCAAGCAACTCATCATGGACGGCGATCAGGTGGTGGGCGTGCAGTGCGATCGCGAGCATGGCGACGTGTACGCGGACGTGGTGGTGCTCGCCGACGGCGTGAATTCGACGCTCGCGCGCAAGGCGGGCTTTCATGGAGAGATCGAAGCCGGCAACGTCGCGCTCGCGGTCAAGGAGATTCTCTTCATGCCCGAGGAGACGATCCGCCAGCGCTTTAACATCGGCGAGGACGACGGTGTCGTGATCGAGATGGTCGGCAGGATCACCGACGGCATGACGGGCACCGGCTTTCTTTATACCAACAAGGAATCGCTCACCATCGGCGTGGGCTGCATGCTGGGCGACTTCAAGAAGAACCCCAACCGCACGAGCCCCTACGTGCTGCTCGAAAAGATGAAGCAGCACCCGTCGATCGCACCGCTGATCGCGGGCGGCGAGATGAAGGAATATTGCGCGCATCTGATTCCGGAAGGCGGCTTTCACGCCATCCCGCGCGTCTACGGCAACGGCTGGATGATCGTCGGCGACTCGGGTGGTTTCGTGAACGCCGCGCACCGCGAAGGCTCGAATCTCGCGATGACCACCGGGCGCCTCGCCGCCGAAACGGTGATTCACGCGAAAGCCGCGGGCCTCGGCTATCGCGCGGCCACGCTCAAGGCCTACAAGGCCGCGCTCGACCAGAGCTTCGTGATGAAAGACCTGCACAAGTACCGCGACATGCCGGCCGTGCTGCACCAGAATCCGCAGTTCTTCACGACCTACCCCGATCTCGTGGCACGCGCCGCGCGCACGATGCTCACGGTCGACGGCAAGGACAAGAAAAGCAAGGAGCGCGAAATTTTTTCGAGCTTCCGCAAAGCCCGTTCGCTTGCCGGCATGGTGGGTGACGCCTACAAACTCCTGAGGGCCTTCCGATGAGCACCGTACCCGTCAACGTAGAGGAAAAGCTGTTCCAGAACCGTTACCGCGTGGATGCGGGGCGGCCGCACATCCGCATCAAGGACGCCGACGTGTGCCTGAGCGAGTGCAGCGCGAAGAGTTGCACCTTCGTCTGCCCGGCGTCCTGCTACAAGGCCGAAGGCAACGGCGCGGTAACGCTGATCACCGACGGTTGCCTCGAATGCGGCAGCTGCCGCATTCTCTGTACCGACCACCAGAACATCGAGTGGGACTACCCGCGCGGCGGTCACGGCATCCTGTTCAAATTCGGTTGAGGGACACGTCATGGCCAGACCCGAACGGCATGTGTTTGTCTGCACCCAGAACCGGCCGCCGCAGCATCCGCGCGGCTCCTGCGCAGGCGGCGGGAACTCCGCCACTAGCCGCCGCTAACCTCCCGACACTTCAGAGCGGCAATTCCCTCACCGGCGTCCCGTCGAGCCAGGCCTGAATCCCTTCGACAATCTGCGGATAGGCGGTACGGTAAGTATTTTCGGTAACGTAGCCGATATGCGGCGTTGCCAGCACGTTGGGCAGAAACCGGTACGGATGATGAGGCGCGAGCGGTTCTTCGTCGAATACGTCGAGTGCCGCGCCGGCAATGCGCCGTGCCTGCAGTGCCGCGATCAGCGCCGCTTCGGAGACGATCGGCCCACGCGACGTGTTGACCAGATAGGCGCTCGGCTTCATCAGCGCCAGTTCGCGCTCGCCGACGATCCCACAGGTGCGCTCGCCCAGCTTCAGATGAACCGAGAGCACGTCCGCGTCGCGAAACAGCTGATCCTTGTCGACGCGTTCCACAGCGTGTTCGGCGGCCCGCTCGGCCGTCAGGTTCTGGCTCCAGGCGATCGTGCGCATTCCGAATGCCTGCCCCAGGCGGGCCACCGCCTGCCCGATACGGCCAAGTCCCAGCAAACCCAGCGTCTTGCCGTTCACATCCACGCCCAGGCCCACCTGCCATCCGCCGGCGCGCAGCGAGGTCGCCTCCGCATGCAGGTTGCGCGTGATCGCGAGAATCAATGCCCAGGTGAGCGCCGGAGTGGCCGCGGCTTCGCCGCCGGTCGTGCCCGATACGACGATCCGCCGTTCGCGCGCGGCGAGCAGATCGATCGCCGCGTTCCACATACCGACCGTGACGATCAGCTTGAGCCGCGGCAGACGCGCGAGCAGCGCAGCGTCGAGACGGGTGCGCTCGCGCATCAGCACCACCACGTCGAACGGCGCGAGGCGCGCGGCGAGCGAATCGGGATCGGCGACGTGATCGTGAAAGAAGACCGCCTGCGCGCGCGGCGCGAGACTGGCCCAGTCGGCGAAAGAGCGGGCCGTCTGCTGATAGTCGTCGAGCACCGCAATGCTCGCGACAGCGGAATGTGACATGTAGGCGACTCCTGTCGTCAATGAGAGATGACGACCTTGCCGAAGAAGGCACGGTCGTCGAAGTGGTGCCAGGCATCGAGGGCGCGCTCGAACGGGAACACGCTGTCGATCACCGGCTTCAGGCCGGATAACGTGACCGCACGCACCAGATCCAGCAGCCCCGAGCGGTCGCCGACCGAGATCCGGTAGAACACGCCGCCGCTGCGAAACAGGTCGTTGAAATCGAGGTTGGACTGGCTGGACGCGAGAAAGCCGATCAGCGCGACTTCACCACGGTTCGCCACGGCCTTGATCGACTGTTCGAGCGTGCCCGCGCCGCCCACTTCGAGCACCCGATCGACACCACGTCCATCGGTCAGCTCGCGCACGCGGTCGCCCCATGCGGGCGTCTCGACGTAATTGATGACCTCGTCGGCGCCGAGCGCCTTCAGGCGCGCCGCTTTTTCCGGCGACGAAGTCGTGGCGATCACGCGCGCGCCGAGCAGTCTGGCAAGCTGGACCGCGAATACGGAGACGCCGCCGCTGCCTTGGGTCAACACCGTTTGTCCGGGACGCAGCGGGCGCAATCCGGATAGCGAGGTCCATGCGGTCAGCGCCGCGCAAGGCAGCGTGGCCGCCTCTTCGAAGGTAAGGTGGGGCGGCGCCGCGACGATCGCCTCCTCGCTGACAACCTTGTACTCGGCCAGCCAGCCGTCGCGATGCGAGCCATAGCTCTGCGAGCCGAGCGTGACCGGCGGATTGCCGCCATACCAGCGCGCATGAAACGTATTGATGACCCGGTCGCCGACCTTGAAGTCGACCACGTCCTCGCCCACGGCCGCAATCTCGCCGGCCGCGTCGCTGAGCGGAATCAGGCCGGCCTGCTGCGCGCGCAGGTAGGTGCCGTGAACCATCGCGATGTCGCGATAGTTCAGAGACGAGGCGCGCACCCGGATCAGCACTTCACCGCGCTGCGGCTCGGGCGTAGGTTCGTCGTGAAGCGTGAGATGGTCGAGACTGCCGGCTTGATCGAAGCGATACACTTTCATCGAACGACTCCCATGAAGTCGCGCGATGCGGGCCCCTCGACGGAGAATGGCGAAGCCAGGTCGTCGCGCGAGTCGTCAGTCTAATGGGATCTTCGCGAGCCTGCTTGCCGCTGCGGTGTTCCACCTTCGTGACTTTCAGTCGTAAGGTAAACGGCGGCACGCAGTCACGCGAAGCGACTCCGCGCAGCGAGACCGGGCCGCTCAGAAAAACAGCAGTGTGCGCAATTCGATACTGCGTCGCGGCGGCGCGTCGGCCGGTGACGTGGGATCGTCGAATGCCGTGTGCGCGGTGAGCCGCGCAATGCCGTCGCCCGCCGAATCGTAGATCTTGAGCAACAGGAATTCATCGGGCGTCATATTGGGGAAATAGTACCAACGGTGACGCGGATTGAAGACCAGCGCATACGTCTCGCCCACCTTGTCGGGATAGACGAGGTCCGAAGCCACCACATCGTTGAGCGCGATACTGCGCGAATCGCACAGCGCGAGCGGCGATGACCGCACCGTTTCGCCGATCGGTCGCCACAGGTTGACGATCGCCACCCGCCCTAGCAGCAACTGCTCGGCTTCCCCCGCCGGCAGATGGTCGCGCACGCGCCGCGGCCCCGACACGAAGGTCTGGTCGTTATGAATGTACTTGACCGGTTCCCTCACACCTTCGGCACGCCCGGCGTTGCCGTCGCGCAGCGTGTGATCGAACACGACGACGCGGCGGGCGCCCGTGGCCTGCTTCAATAGCTGTTCGCTTTCCCGGTAGTAAACGGATTCGATCTTGGCCGGGTCGGAGAAGTCGGTCAATGCACTGGCATGCCGATGCAGTTCGAAACCGTTCCGGTCGAGCGACAACGCACCCGGCGGCGGCGCAACGCGCGCGTTCGAGACCGTCACCCGATGCAGGCGGTACACGCCGCTGCGCTTCGGCACGCCGGGCGGCGGCTCGTATTGATACGCGACCGGCTTTTCGCCGGTGAACTCGAGATAATTCAGCTCTGCCTGAACCGATGCGGCAGAGGCCGGTGTGTCGATGACGATATCGCTCATGGTCGCGTCCTCATCACGTTAAAACGATTCGTTGAACGGCCGCAGGTCGATTTCCTGCGACCATGCGCTGCGCCCCTGCTGATGGAGACGCCAGTACGAGTCGGCGATCTCGTCGGGATTGAGCAGTCCGTCCGGGCCGCGTTCGGCCGCCCGCTGCGGCGCGGAGGTGCGCAGGCGCTCACCGTCGATGCCGCCATCCACCACCACATGCGCAACATGGATATTCTGTGGCCCGAACTCGCGCGCGAGGCTCTGCGTGAGCGAGCGCAGGCCGGCCTTCGCGGAAGCGAACGCGGCAAACGGCGGGCGGCCGCGCAGCGAAGCCGTTGCGCCCGTGAACAGCAGCGAGCCGCGGCCGGCCGCCAGCAACGGCGGCAACGCCGCCCGGGCGAACAGGAAGCCGCCGAGCGTCGTGACGCGCCATGCCGCCTCGAACTGCTCGGCGCTCAGATCGAGCGTCGGGGCACGCGTCGCGCCCGCGGCGTTGAAGATCGCGACTTCGAGCGTGCCTCGTTCCGCGAGTTGCCGCGCAATGGCCGCAAGGTCGCTCTCGCTCGTGACGTCGCCGGGTAAAGCCAGGGCCTGCCCGCCGGCGTGCTGAATTTCGGCGACCACCGTATCGAGCCGCTCGCGCGAGCGCCCTGTCACGGTGACGTTTAAACCCTCGCGCGCAAAACGGCGCGCGAGTGCCGCGCCCAGTCCCGCGCTCGCGCCTACCCCGGCAATCCACGCAAGACGTGTATTCCGTGTGTTCGTTGCGTTGTCGTTCTGGACAGCATCGGCCATTGGATTCTCCATTACATCCATTTCATGAGCGTAGGCGAGCGTCGCCAACCTTAGAAATAACGAATTGTGGAAAGTTAAGCGGCAAAGCCAGATCAAGCACAAGATTACATATCGCGCTTCGCGGCAGGCAAATTTCCACTGTGGCGGAATATCGCCAAGTTTCCGCGCTGCTATCGATATGCGAAAAAATTGGTTCGACGCGCCCGCGTGATTGCAGACACTCGATATGTTGCAATCGATCTGCCGGCCACCATGAAGGAATTCGGATATCTCGCTCATCGCAATTCCGATGAAGCCACGAAACACGCCGCCGTGCCGTTGGCCTCGCGTTACGAGGCCCTCAAGCGGGTGGGCAGCGTGCTGCTGGTCGCGGTCATTCTGGCTTGCATCCACAGGGAAATTTCGGGTGCAAACGATGGATCACTGCTTTGCGCCGTCAGTGCCTATGTCAATGGCAGGGGACATGAATTGCCGCGCGGCCACGACTCCGGAGCACGATGATGGCCAGGGACACTCAAGGCCTGCACGTGACGGCGGTTGCCGTGACCATTCCTTGCGGGTTGTTGGGCTCGGCCTCGGCGAAGGCGTTTCGCGCATCAGGCACTCCGTTGCTGCCGGATCCGGTTTGCGTCACGAGATGCCTGCTCCCCGTGCGCCCATCTGAACAATACGGCAAGCGTGGAGCGCGCGAAACGAACAAATTCTTCGATAGTTAGCAGTCGGCACATGACCCTCTGACTGCGACGGCCGCATGCCGGTCCGGACGGAAAACGCTCTCTCACCACGCCTCCGGCGTCGCTCGCTCACGACCCATAGCGCTTCGTCAGCCGGAGGCTACGCTTCAGTGTCCGCCCGCGCCCGCGAACACCCGCACGAATTCGAAGTGGTTACCTTGATTTGGTCAAAACTGGTCATTTCCAGAGTCCAATCCTGAGACTAATCTTCACTCAACGCATCACCGGATGCGTCCCATCCAACTCAGGAGTGAATCATGGAACAACGTCTCGATTTCTATAAAGCCAACCCCGCCGCCATCAAGGCGCTGCTCGGCGTCGAAGAGCGCATCGGCAAGTCGGCGCTCGAAAAATCGCTGGCCGAACTGGTCCGCCTGCGTGCCTCGCAGATCAACGGCTGCGCGTACTGCGTCGATATGCACACCACCGACGCTCGCAATGGCGGCGAAACCGAGCGGCGCCTCGCGACCGTGGTGGTATGGCGCGAAACGCCGTTCTTTACCGACCGCGAACGCGCGGCGCTCGAATGGACGGAAGCGTTGACGCTGGTCTCGCTCGACCATGTGCCCGACGCCGTGTGGACCGCCGTGCGCCCTCACTTCAGCGAGGCGGAACTGGTCGACCTGACCCTGCTGATTTCGGCGATCAACGCATGGAACCGCTTCGCGATCGCGTTCCGCAAGCTGCCGGCGTAAGCGATGCCAGCCGGCGCAAGCCGCAACCCATTTCGAATCATCCTGGCACGGAGAGTAATGATGAAAATTATGCATGTCGATGCGAGCGCCAAGCGTGAGCGATCCAATTCCCGCGCGTTGAGCCGGTTCTTTATCGAGCGTCTGCGTGAAGAAGGGGTGGAGCTCGACGTCGATTATCTGGATGTGACGGTGGATACGCCGCCCCACGTGAGCGAAGCGTTCGCCATTGCCACCTACACGCCGGAGCACGAGCGCACCGCTGCAATGCGCGCCGCGCTGGCAGACTCCGACGTGTTGTGCCGACGCCTGCTCGAAGCCGACGCACTCGTCTTCGCCATGCCGATGTACAACTGGTCGATGCCCTCCGCGTTCAAGGCGTTTGTGGACAGCGTCACGCGAACCGGCGTGACCTATGTGAACACCGCCGACGGTCGCATCGAAGGCCAGCTCGGGCGGCAAAAGGTTCTGTTCATCACGAGCCGCGGCGCGGACCTGCGGCCCGGCACACCCTTTTCTTCGATGGACGCGCTGACGCCTGCGCTAAAAGCGGCCTTCGGCTTCCTCGGCGTTGCCGATCCTGCCTTCGTCGATGCGCAGCCGCTGCAGTTCTCCAACCAGGAAGCGCGGGCCGAAGCGCTCGAACGGGCACGCGCGGAGTTGTCCACGGTCGCTGCGGCGTGGGCAAAATGGGCAACGTCCGTGGACATGCAGCGGGAAGCCATGACGTTCTGATTGCCACCAGATCAGAAGCCGATCAATGCCGGCTTAAATTCGGCATACTAATTTTCACCAAACTGAAGAGTATTGAAATGTATACGAGGAAACTTATCGCGGCCGTCGCACTCGCCGGTCTTTCTCTCACTGCGGTCTCGCACAACCTGTTCGCCGAAGAACCGGCTGCCACGCGCGAAACGATTACGCCGGCTTTCGCCGAAGCAATCGCCAACGTTCCGGGCAAGAAGATGACGGCCTTGATCGTCGAATACGCACCCGGCGGCAAATCGCCCGCGCATCGGCACGGCCAGGCTTTCGTGGTCGGTTATGTGTTGTCCGGCGCAATCCGCAGCCAGGTGAACAACGGCGAGGAAAAGGTCTTCCATGCGGGTGAACATTGGACCGAAAATCCCGGCGTTCATCACACCGAGAGTGAAAACGCGAGCGCGACGGAACCCGCGAAGTTGCTGGCCATCTTCGTGGCTGATTCGAAAGACAAACAGCTCGTCACGTTCGACAGCCAATGAGCGCAGCCGCTGGCGCGCAGGAGATCCATGATCTCGCGGTACGAGACCGCGCGCCCCACTCTCGAAGAAATCAACCACCGGGTGCGTTCAACGATTCTCCACCACGCGCGACTTGCATTGAGCTTTTGGATCCCATATCCTGCATACATAAAAGGAAACACTGCAAAGGAACATCACAGTCATGCTGGTATTGAGCGCACAGGATCAGGCCATGCTGGACGGCGCGTTCGGAAGCGGCGTCGCGCTTGCGATGCGCATCGTCACCCGCACCGCGAACGTCATGGGCGCGCGCGAGCTTATCGATATCAGCTCGGCGCATATCGACGGGTGTCTTTATCACGGCCCCGCCAGCCTCGATTTCGTCGAACGTTTCGTTCAGGGCGACACGAGGGTCGCTGTTCCGACCACGCTGAACGTCGGCTCGCTCGACCTGATCCATCCCCAGCTTTATCACGGCGACAGGACCACACAGCACGCGGCGGAACGCCTGATGAAAGCGCACCTCGCGCTTGGCTGCGAATCGAGCTTCACTTGCGCGCCGTATCAGCTCAAACATCGCCCGAAGGCGGGCGATCAGATTGCCTGGGCCGAATCGAACGCCATTGTCTTTGCCAATTCCGTACTGGGTGCGCGGACCAGCCGGTATGGCGACTTCCTCGATCTGGCCGCCGCCATTACCGGCCGCGCGCCGCATGCCGGGCTTCATATCACCGAAAATCGGGCCGCGCGTATTGTCGTCGAAGCACCTGACTTTGCGAAGCTGCCTGGCCGGGATGTATTCTTCGCCGTGCTGGGTTTTCTGCTGGGTGAGCAAGCCGGCGCGACAGTAGCCGCTATCGTCGGTTTGCCGCCCGATAGCAGCGAAGACGAATTGAAGGCACTGGGAGCCGCGGCCGCGTCGAGTGGCGCGGTAGCGCTCTTTCACGCGGTCGGCATCACGCCGGAGGCGCCAACGCTCGACGCCGCATTGCAGAGCCAAGCGCCAGCCCGGACCATTTCCATTTCAATGGATCAGCTTGCCGCCGTCCGGAGGCGGCTGAACCAGGGCCGCCCCGGCGATCCGCTGATCGCGGTTAGCCTCGGTACACCGCACTTTTCAGTCGAAGAATTCGAGCAACTCGTCGAACTGTTCGCGCTGCATGACGGACCTCTGAAATGCGACTTTTACGTGAACACAAGCCGATTCGTACTCTGGCAACTTGAAGCGACCGGGATAGCTCAGATGCTCGCCAAACGCGGTGTACAGATCGTGGTGGACACCTGCACGTATATCACCCCGGTGATGAAAAAACTGAGCGGACTCGTCATGACGAACTCCGGCAAATGGGCACACTATGCGCCGGCGAATATCGGCGTTTCGGTGGCGTATGGAAGCATGCAGGAATGCGTGCGCTCCGCATTCGAAGGCAAGGTGCATTTCGATGAATAGGTCGGCTAACGAAACCAGCCACGGTGACGCGAATCATGGAATCGATCAGCGCGGCTGGCCACCCGCCAGCACGCTGGCCGCCGGGCACGCACGCGGCGCCATACTCGCGCTCGAACCATTGAGTTTCTGGGGCGGCTACGACGCCGCACTCGGAAAGATCATCGAGAAATCTCACCCGGCTCATGGGCAGAGCCTTGCCGGCAAGATCATGGTAATGCCGCGCGCCAAGGGCTCCAGTTCAAGCAGCAGCGTGCTCGCCGAGGCCATCCGCAATGGCACGGGCCCGAGCGGTATTGTGCTTCGCGAGCGGGATCTGATCATCTCCATCGGCGTCATTGTCGCGAACGAGCTTTACGGCGTGAGTGTTCCGCTCGTGGTGGTGGATGACGACGTCTTCGACACGCTATACCGTTGCACACAGCCCATTCAGATCGATGCGCCGCATGAAGGCGGCGAGGCCCGCATCGAGATCGTCTCTGGAACCACGCTATGAGCGTCGGGAGAATCGGATTTATCGGCACGGGGAGCATCACCGAGGCCATCGTCACCGGGCTGGCGACATGCGCTGACGTACCGACGGAGGTGTGGCTATCGCCGCGCAACGCGCAGATTGCGGACAGGCTCGCGCAGGCATATCCAATGGTGCAAGTGGCCGGCGAAAACCAGGAAGTGGTGGATCGCTGCGACGTGGTATGCCTCGCCGTGCGACCACAGGTCGCCGAAAGTGTATTGCAAGCCCTGCGGTTTTCCGGTCGGCACCACGTAATCAGCTTCATAGCGACATATGGGCTCGACAAACTGAGAACGCTCATTGCGCCGGCAAAAACCCTGGTCCGCGCAGCGCCGCTTCCAACCGTCGCGGAACACCTGTGCAACACACTCGTGTTTCCCGCAGACGATATCGCCCGAAGTCTTTTTACACAGCTGGGTGGTGCAATCGAGGTCGGCAGCGAGGAAGCGTTCGACGTCCTGTTCTCAGCAACAGCAACGATGGGCAGCTACTTCGCGCTGTTGCACAACCAGGCTCGCTGGCTCGAGCAGCATGGCTCCACCTACAGCGAAGCGCGCGACTATCTTGCAAGCCTGCACTTCGGTCTTGCCAGCGTCGCGCGAAAAACGCAGACCCGCTTCGACGAGCTTTCCAAGGAGTTCACGACGGCGGGCGGTTTGAACGAACAGGTACTGGACGCGCTCGGCGCTCATCGAGTGTTCAATGCTTTCGATGACGCGTTCGATCAGGTTCTACACCGGATCGGCGGAACAGTTTCTCAACGCAATGAATAACGAATCAAATGAAGAGGGCCAATAGCGCCATTGCGCGATTCACCGAGAAATCACCGCCTCGACCACGCTGACGATCTGCTTGGCCGCCGTCTTGACGTGCTGCTCCAGAAGCTTCGCTCCGAGTTTCGGATCACGCTGGCGGCATGCTTCGACGAGGCCCATATGCTCTTCGTGCGACTGCTCGCGAATCGGCACCTGTACGACCTGAAAGCGGAAATACCGGTCACTCCGGTCGTGCAGCACCCTCAGCATCTGCAGCGTGATATCCCGCTGCGCCGGCAGATAAAGCGTTTCGTGAAATCGCCAGTTCAGTTGTCCCCACTGCCCCTCTGAAGCCTTGTCCATTTCCTTGACGAGGCGCTCCGCCTTGTTGATCTCGGCATCCGTAATGCGCACGATCGCTTCGGAGAAAAGCCACGGTTCCAGACGCAGGCGGATATCGAACGTTTCCTGCACTTCTTCCACCGAGAGTTCCGCCACATAAGCGCCCTTGTGCGGCACACTCGTCAGCAAACCCTCGCCGGTCAAGCGCGTGATGGCTTCTCGAATCGGCACGCGGCTCACGCCCAGTTCCTCGGCCAGCGCTTCCTGTCGCAGCACCTCGCCTGGCGCGAGTTCGCCGCTCAGAATCCGTTGGCGGATCGCGGTCAACACGAGATCCACCGTGGTGGGACGAACGATTTTCCTCGTCACGTTCGCGGCGGCAGAAGCCTCGCCTGGCGTGGATGTTTCGGAGCGACGTTGTTTGGCGGCAACCGGGGGCATGGCAACGGATCTATACGGTGAGGACGTTACCGACATCGTAGCACGATGTCGGCTTTAGGATCCAAAATCCAATAATCCGCGCGCCGTCTACGACAGGGCTTGACGAACCCAGGCGCCATTTTTCATGACCGCGGAAATCCGCTCGCCCTGGCCGCCCAGCAGGCGGATGTCTCTCGAAGGATCGCCGTCGACCACGAGAAGATCCGCGAAAGCGTCTGCCGCAATCACCCCGAGGCGCCCCTGCATGCCGACGATTTCAGCACCGATCGCAGTGGCCTGACAGATCGTCTCGAATGCGCCCAGAATGTCCGCACGAATCGACAGTTCATCGCTTTGATACTGATGCATGTCGCCGAGCAGATCGGTTCCCAAACCCATCTTCACGCCGTGACGCTTCAGGATTTCCAGTGCCTTCAGCCCCTGAATACGGACCGATTCGTTCTTGGCGAGCGCGCTCTCTCCGACCCCGGACCTGGTGCCCACCTTGCTCATCGCGTCGTAGGTCACCAGCGTAGGCACGGCAAACGCGCCGTGTTTTGCCATGACGGCGGCGGCTTCATCGTCGATCAGGTTGCCGTGCTCGATCGTGCGCACGCCGAGTTCGACCACTCGGGCGATCGCCTTGCCGGTATAGGCGTGGGCCATCACATAGGTTTGATGCGACGCGGCTTCTTCCACGACGGCTTTAATCTCGTCGACTGAAAACTGCAGATTGCCGATCGGATCGGTCGGCGATGCAACGCCGCCCGACGCCATGATCTTGATGTGGTGCGCGCCGGAACGCATCTCTTCGCGGACTGCCTTGCGGATCTCGTCCACGCCGTCGACAATGCGGCCGATTGCACCGAGGTTCCGGTGACAGCCGCACGGATCAGGATCCGAGTTGTCGAAGCGCTCGCGAAAATCGCCATGACCGCCGGTTTGCGACAGCGCCTTGCCGGCAACGAAGAGGCGCGGGCCCGCAATCACGCCTTCTTCGATAGCTCGCGACAACGCATAGTCGGCGCCGCCTGCATCGCGCACGGTCGTGAAGCCGCGATGCAGCATGCCGGCGAGAATCGGTACGGCGCGCAGCACCGCGAAAGTGTTGGGCAAGCGCCCGTTGTTACCCAGATGCGCAACCGACGCGATCACATGCGCGTGGCAGTCGACCATACCGGGCATCACCGTTTTACCGTCGACATCGATCACGTCGGCACCGTTGATCGAGACGGGTTCGCGCGACACCTCGCGGATCGTGTCGTTCTCGATCACGATCGAATAGCGTGCGTCGTCGTGCTCATGATTGACATCCAGAACACGGGCGTTCTTCAGAATAAGCATGATTCCCTCTTCAGATTGAAGTCATTCGCTGCGTGAGACCTCGCTCGCAACTTCATTTCAACAGGAAGCCCTTCGCAAGCGGATCCCGGTCGTCGACAAAAATAGTGTTATGGCCGGTGACGCGAGCCCAGCCTTCGATACTCGGAATGATCGCGTCCAGCTTGCCGACGCGAGTCGCCTCTTCCGGCATGCCCACGAACAGCGTGCCGATAATGCTTTCGTGGACGAAGCGTTCGCCGATCGCAAGCTTGCCCCTGGCCACAAGCTGCGCCATGCGAGCGGAGGTTCCGGTGCCGCAAGGCGACCGGTCGATCGCCTTGTCTCCGTAGAACACTGCGTTGCGGGCGGTTGCGCCCGCAACGGTCGGTTCACCGGTCCACATGACATGGCTGAGGCCGCAAATCTCCGCTTTTTCCGGATGCGTGAAATCGTATTTCTGATTGGCCTTCTGCCGCAGTATTGGACTCAGCCGCTGTATGTCCGACGGCCTCAGCGCATGCATGCCCGAGTAGTTGGCTTGCGGCTCGATGATGGCGTAGAAATTTCCACCATAAGCGACGTCAAAACGAATCTCACCCAGTCCTTCGACTTCGACGGACAGATCAGTTGAATGAAGGAATGACGGCACATTGACGAGTTGGACCGAATCGACGTGCTCACCCTCCAGCCTGTATCTGGCAAGCACCAGACCTGCCGGTGTGTCCAGTCGCAGAACGCCGGGTTCCCTGGGACGTACCAGACCGTTTTCTATCGCCGTCGTCACCGTGCCGATGGTTCCGTGGCCGCACATTGGCAAACACCCGCTCACCTCGATGAACAGGATCGCCACGTCGCAGTCGGGCCGGGTCGGCGGATAAAGGATGCTGCCGGACATCACCTCGTGCCCGCGCGGCTCGAACATCAGGGAAGTGCGGATCCAGTCGAACTCTCTCTCGAAGTGAGCGCGCTTCTCGATCATGTTCGCGCCTTCGAGCAGGGGCGCGCCGCCCGCGACGACACGCACCGGATTGCCGCATGTGTGGCCGTCGATACAGAAGAAAGTCGATTTCATGGTGTTGCTCCAGAATGATGTTTTCCGGCTTCCGGTGGACGAGCCCGCCACCTGGTCTGTTGCACACATCGGGTGGGGCTCATCACGCCTTCACGTACGCGGTTTTGACGACGGTGTAGAACTCCCGCGCATACGTGCCCTGCTCTCGCGGACCGTAGCTCGATCGCTTGCGACCGCCGAACGGCACGTGATAATCGACACCCGCGGTCGGCGCATTGACCATCACCATTCCCGCTTCCGCATGCCGCCTGAAATGGCTCGCGTATTTGAGCGACGTCGTGCAGATGCCGGCGGCAAGCCCGTACGGCGTATCGTTGGACACTGCGAGCGCTTCTTCGTAGTCTGCGACCTTGATGACCGATGCGACCGGGCCGAATACTTCTTCCCGGTTGATACGCATCGTATTGTCGGTCCCGATGACGAGCGCCGGGCGCATGAAGTAGCCCCGCGTCGGACGCTCGACCCGTTCACCGCCCAGCACCTGGCCGCCCTCTTCTGCGGCAATCTTCAGATACTTCAGGTTCTGTTGCAGTTGACGATCATCCAGCACCGGTCCGATCTGCGTCGCCTTGTCCAGCGCATGTCCCACCACCAGTTCGGACGCCTTGCGCTGCAGCGCGGCGACAAATTGCCCGTGAATGGCCGACGTGACGATCAGACGCGACGACGCCGTGCATCGCTGGCCTGTCGAGAAGAACGAGCCGTCAAGGGCCGCCTCTACCGCAACGTCGAGGTCCGCGTCATCGATGACCACCAGTGGATTCTTGCCGCCCATTTCAAGCTGCACTTTCTTGCCGCTCGTCACGCACTTCACCGCGATCGCCCGCCCCGTGCTCTCGGACCCTGTGAAGCTGATTGCGTCGATGTCCGGTGACGCGACCAACGCTTCGCCGACCACGCGCCCCGGTCCGAGCAAAAGATTGACCACGCCGGCCGGCAAACCCGATTCTTCGAGAATCTTCACCAGTTCGGTGGCGCACGCAGGCACTGCCTCGGCCGGCTTGATAACAACGGTATTTCCATAAGCAAGCGCGGGCGCGATCTTCCATGCGGGAATGGCGATCGGGAAATTCCACGGTGTAATCATGCCGATCACACCGAGCGGTTCCCGTGTCACTTCGACCGTCATACCCGGCCGCACCGACGACACCACCTCGCCACCAATGCGCAGCGCTTCGCCGGCAAAAAACTTGAAGATGTTGCCCGCGCGGCCCACTTCCCCGATCGCCTCGGGAAGACGCTTGCCCTCCTCGCGCGCGAGCAACGTCCCTAACTCTTCTTTGCGCTGAAGGATTCGGGTTCCCGCGGCGTCGAGAATGTCGGCTCGCTGTTGTGGAGTCGTCAGCGACCACGAGCGGAATGCGTGACGCGCCGCGGCGATCGCGTCGGCGACCAGCGCATCATCGGCGAGCAGGGCCTCGCCCACGACGTCGGACAGATCCGACGGGTTGAGGTTCGGCAATGTGCTCGTCGTACCAAGCCATTCTCCGTTAATGAAGCTGCGATATTGCGACATACTGGTTTCCCTCAGCGAGAAGCGGCTTTCCGATGGACCGGCACGCAATGCCCCCGTCGCTGAGTTTGCAAGTGATGCTGGCAGCGCGAATCCGCGGATTCGCGCTGCCAGCAGAATGGATTGACCGTCTCTGCTGAGGTTCCCACCGCAACCGCGCCTCACGGCACGATTAGCGGGTACCTCAGATCAGTTGGACAGCGCGCGTACGTTGGCGATGGCCTGTTCGACGATCGCCACGACTTTCTGACGCTCCTCGCCTTCGAGCTTCAGGCGGGGCGCCTTGACGTTTTCCGGGTAGCCGGCCGTCATGTTTTCCGCCAGCTTGATGTACTGAACCAGCTTCACATGCACATCCAGGTGGAACAGGTCGATCAGCGCGCGATAAAGCTCGCGCGCCTTGACGAAATCACCCGCCACGGCCAGGTTCAGCAACTCGACCGATTCCTTCGGCATGGCGTTCGCCATGCCCGAGACCCAGCCCGTTACACCCAGTGCCGCCGATTCCAGCACGAGGTCGTCAACGCCGCAGAACACCGCGAAGCGATCGCCGAAACGCTTCAACAGGTCCGTCACGCGGGTGGTGTCGTACGTTTCTTCCTTGATCGCGACCACGTTCGCTTCGTCTTTGAGCTGGTCCATCAGATCGGGGCGCATGTCCACACCGTAGCCGCGCGGATTGTTGTAGATCATCAGGCCAAGCCTGGTGGACCGTGCGATCGTGCGATAGAACTCGACGGTTTCGCGGTCATCCGAGCGGTACGTCAAGCCGGGAAACACCATGAGACCCTGCACGCCGATTGCCTCGGCGTCCTGAACAAACTGGACAGCCAGCGCGGTGCTCGTTTCTGCGAGACCCGAGATCACGGGCACGCGGCCAGCAACGGTCTCAACGGCCAGTTTCAGCACCGTACGCTTCTCGTCCGCGGTGAGTTGGGCATTTTCACCGACCATGCCCATCATCACCACACCGCCGACACCGTTCTCGATCAGGCGGTTCAAACCGCTTTTGATCGCTTCGTGATCGAGCGAACCGTCATCCTTCAGTTTGGTCGTGACAGCGGGGAAAACACCTTTCCAGTTGACTTGCATGGCTACACCTTTAAAAGAAAATTGAAACACAAGCGGGCAGTCCCGCGGTTTAAATCGAGGTCGCGGGGGCCTCGCTATTTCCTGAACCGTCCTATCGAGTAAGCGTCGAGAGAGATTCCGGGCGTACGATTGGCGAGCAGATCGGCAACGAGCGCGCCGGTGGTCGCACATTGCGTCAGGCCGAGATGCCCGTGACCAAACGCGTAAATAATGGAAGGCACGCGGGGCGACCGGCCGATAACCGGCAGCGAATCGGGCGTGGCCGGACGGTGCCCCATCCACCTCACCGCGCCCTGATCGTCGATGCCGGGCAGGAATCGCTTGCCGAGCGTGAGAAGCGCGTCGCTGCGCCGATAGTTCGGCGGTGCTTTCAGTCCGGCAAACTCGGCCGCGCCGCCAATACGCAAACCGATGTCGAGTGGCGTGGCCACGAACTTGCGCTCGGCAAAGATCACTTCGCGCGAAAGGCTGATTCCATGCTCGGGCAACGTAGTGTTGTAGCCACGCTCGCTATCGAGCAGCACGCGATCACCAATGGAATTCGCCAGACCGGCAGACCATGCGCCCGTGGCAACGACGAGGCGCCGGCCACTCACCCGTTCACCGTTCTCCAGTACCGCTGCGGGCAATAAAGCATTGGAAGGGTCGAGCGCAGTCACGCGCCCGGCGATGAACTGCGCACCCAGCTCGCGAACACGATTGCGCAATTGAGTGACGAGTTGCTTCGGATCGCCAATATGCGACCAGTCTTCGAGAAACACGCCGTGTTTGAAAACCGGCGCGAGCGAAGGCTCGCAATCGCGAACTTCGGCGGCGCTCATCGTCTTCCAGCGCACGCCCAGTTCCCGCTTGAACGCCCATTCAGCGGCGTCGGCCTTGAACGCTTCATCGGTTTCGTAGACAGTCAGTGCACCGCGGCGATAGAACGTATCCATCGCCCCGATGTCCTCGAACATCGGCACGAGGTCGTCATATACGCGGTTATTGAGTTTCGCGAGGGCATGGGAAATGGAACGGAACCGATCCTGGTTGCCCGTTTTCTGGAACTCGATGAACCAGGGCAATGCGGCCGGAACATGCTTCCAGTCCAACGAAAGCGGACCGAGCGGATCGACCAGCCACTTTGCCGCCTTGAAAAACAGCCCATGCACTGAAATCGGCGTGCTTTCAGTTACCGCAATTCCGCCCGCATTTCCATGCGACGTGCGATCCCCTTCGAAATCCGGATCGACTATCGCCACGGTGGCGCCGTCTTTCAGTATCGACCACGCGCAGGCAAGACCCACGATGCCACCGCCGATAACCACAACGTCAGGTGTCGCTCGTGAGGCATGAGTGTTAATTTGCATTTCCAGTTCTTCAAGATTGAATCGTCGCGGGCTATCCGTCAGAGGCCCGCGGCAGGCCGGGAATGACTTCGACCCAGGCACCGCGAATGGCTTCCACTGCCCCTTCTTACATGTGCAGACGATCTTGATGAAGTCGTCAGTCTTTGACCCGGCGGCGTAGTGTCCGTCACACTTACCGCCGCCAGGCCGGCCTGCCAGATAACTTTCAAACAATGACACGAGGCGGAAACATCTACCCGCCCCACCCTCGGGTCTTACACCTGCTCCATATGATCCGGCTCGCCGAGCTCGCGCAACCGGTCAAGGCTGGCTTCGAGCGGCACGACGGCAAGCTGGGCAAATACGAGTGCCAGACGCACGTCCGCGTGGTCGTACTGGCCCGCGCCGGCCAGCAGGTTCATGGTGCCGATCGTCACACCGTTCTTGCGCACCGGTATGTTGAGGACGCTCTCGCAACCGATCGACCACAACACTTCGTACTCGGAGAACACTGCCTTGATATCTTCACGGGTCGAACCAATGAACATGTCGCCCCGGTGCAGCACGTGATCCGCCCACATGCTCCGGGTTACGCGCTTGAAGCCGCCGACCGGATTGATGTCAGGCCGGTTGCTATGCAGGCGCCCAAGCCGGCTGGACTGTTCGTCATATGCGAGTACCGTGAACAGGCGCTGGCCATAAACCTGGGTCAGCGCCTGCTCGATCGTTTCCCAAACGACCTCCGCCGGCTGTCCTTCCTGCAATGCACTGGCGACGCTCGCCAGCGCGGGCAGGATAACGTTCGGATTACTATTCGACATGGTGGTTCCGTGAACTATTTGGCTGTTTTCAGGGAAGCGCCCGGCAGATCATCGGCGAGGCTGTACTCGTCCGCCGTGATTTGCTCCAGCGTTTTTCCGCTGGTGGACACGCCGAGTATGAGCACCGCAAGCGCGCCAACAAGCAGGATGACCGTCGTCATGCCGAATACGCCGGCAAAGCCCCAGATCGGATAAACGTAGCCCACGAGCATTGGCGAACAGATCGCGCCTATACGGCCAAACGCCGACGCCGTGCCCATACCCGTCGCACGCAGATGCGTGGGAAATACTTCGGGCGTGTAAGCGTATTCGCCGGCGTTGACACCGTTCATCGAGAACGACATGGCAATCGAAGCGAGCACGATTGTCAGGTCACTACCGGCAAACGCAAGCCAGATTCCCGAAGCGCAGGCGAGTCCCATGTAGGTGACGATCGTCGTTTTGCGCCCGAGCTTTTCGCAGAAGTAAGCCGACGAGTAGTAACCCGGAATCTGCGCGAGATAAATCGCGATCGAAACGGAGAAGCTCTTCGTAATCGTCATGCCGTGCTGCACGAGCAGGCCTGGAATCCAGACGAAGAACGCGTATGAACAGAAAGTCACCGAGAGCCAAAGGCACCACGTCATCAGCGTCGTTTTCGCAAGAGGCGGCTTCCAAAGAAGCTTCAGATTGCCGAAGAACGAACCCGAATATTCGTGAAGGGTCGCGTCGCCCGCGACGGGCACCACGGGCGGAAGCGTCACCCCCGAGCGCTCGATCTGCCGCTCGATGTCCGTTACTACCGCGGCAGCCTCTTCGTGACGCCCACGTGTTTCGAGCCAGCGGGGCGACTCGTGAAGCGAGCGCCGCCACCAGAGCAGAACGATCACCGGCAGCGACACGATCACCAGCGCGATACGCCAGCCTTCCGGGTTCAGCGGAATGACAAAGTAGCCGATCAGCGCGGCCGCGACGAAGCCGAACGAGAAGAAGCCGGCGAGCGCACCGGTAAAAGCACCGCGATAGCGATTGCTGACGAACTCGACGAGGAACGGCGCAATGATCGCCCCTTCCGCACCCATGCCGATGCCGGCAATCGCACGCAACAATGCGAACGTGTGCCAGTCATTCACAAACGCGTTCACGAATGTGAGCACGCAGAAGAACGTCAGTGCCCACATCATCACGACGCGGCGGCCGAACCGGTCGCCGAGCAACCCGGCAAAAAGTGCGCCGACCAGGAAGCCCACATAAGTACTGCTGCCGAGCAGGCCGGTCTCGAAGCTGGTCAGATGCCATTTCGTACGGACCACCGGCAGGATGAAGGCGATGATTGCCGCATCGATGGCTTCGAACATGAAGCCGAGTCCGCCCATGATGAGCAGCTTGAAATGGAAGCGGCTGAACGGCAAGCGCTCGAGCCGTGCTGCGATCGGTGACATGTAAGCCTCCATTGGGAGAGAAGTGACGCGGAAGCGGCGTTCGACCACATCCCGCATCTATGATACCAATATCCTGTATCCAAAATACGGTGTCAACGAAGAATTTCCCTGACGGCCGATTCTTGAACAGGGTTTACCCTTTTTTAATGCGTGCTAGCCGACTGTAGCGAAGGCCGGTCGACGGAGATCGGAAGGAACGGTGGCGGCGAGGCGAGTCAGAAACTGTGGCGTACACCCACCCGTACGGCGACCTGATTTCCGGTCGAAGAAGGCGTCAGGAAAGAAAGCGCGGCCACGGCCTGTTTGCCTGTGGAGTCGGTCCCCGTTGCGTGCTCCCACGAGGTGGTCGCATATACGAGCGTTCGTTTGGAGAGCGAATACTGAGTGCCCAGATTGAGCTGCCCATATTTAGCGGATTCCGCCTTGGTGTAGTCGTACGACGCGCCGAGGAGCAACGCCGGCGTAACGTTATACGTGGCCAGTGCTTCGAAATTGTTGAACGTCGCCGTTCCGGAAAATGGCGTCGACGAAGTCCGGACCACGTCCTCGAAACGGGTGTTGGTGTAAGTGAAACCCAGCAATGCGGCACCGATGCGGTAATTGACGCCCGCGCCGGCCACCTGCAACGTGTGCGCCGACGTGTAGCCGCTAAAGGTCGGATTCGTGATCGGATTGGCGAACGCCGTTCCCGCAACGGGATTGGCGGTCGCGTCGTAGATCGATGTTGCCGGGTTATTGATTCGCGAGAACACCGCGCTCGCGCTCAACGCACTGTTCGTATAGACGAGGCTGACCGACTCCTTCTTGCTGTTGGAAAAGTCGCCGGCCACGCCACCGAAGCTGAACAGTGCGGACAGTTTGAAACCGGCATAAGTCGGCGAGAGGTATTTGATGGAGTTGCTCAGCGAGTAATCGCCCCAGACGTTGTCCACGTCCGCGGCGTGCGCGGCCAGAATGCCGCCAAAGCGGCTCGACGCCGAGAGCGGCAGCAGCGAATCGAGGACGAGATCGTATTGGCGCCCCATCAGCAGCGTCCCGTACGGCGAGCCCAAACCCACGTAGGATTGCCGGCCGAACAGGCGTCCGCCGTTATTGAATTTGCCGGTATTGATGTCGAACCCGTTTTCGAGGCGTGCAATCGCACTGTAGCCGCCGCCCAGATCCTCGTTGATCAGGAAGCCCCACTTGCTGCTGCCCAGCGCGCCGTTCGACGCCTGGTAGTTGTGATGGCCACCCTGATTGTTGGTGAAGGTCAGGCCGTCGTCCAGCGCGCCATAAAGCGTGACCGAACTTTGTGCATGGCACGATAGCGTCGCCGCCATCAATGCGGTCATACCAAGAAGCTGCTTCTTCATCGTGAATCTCCTTTTTAATTAATTCGTCATACTGAGTTTATGGATGGGGAATCAATCGGACCGGTTGTCGGCGGGCGCGCGCGGGTAGCGTCACGAATCGCGATGGGCGCCCTGCCCCAATCACGCAACGCTCCGGTTGTGACCAACGGCAACGATCCGCGCACGAGGCAGCGTCGAGCCAGCGCCTGCATGTTTCGTTTGCCGATTCACAGATCCTCCCCGGCCGTCAACGGGAAACGGCACGGTCCGAATTCGCAGACAATATCTTGGATCCAATATAATTGGTCAAGCATTTTCGCGGAGTCAGGCCGGCCGCGTTGCCGAAACAGGGCCGCCCGATCAAACACACAGTTCGTCAAGAAACTGTAGGCATGCTTCCTGCGCTGTGTCGATGACGGCACCGGAGTGCGAAGATCGGAAGATCGCAGCGTCAAATGCAATCCGGTCCGTCCCGCGTCGAATCTTCACGCGACCCGGTCGGGCGATGTCGACGAGCCTCATGCTGCCAGGAGCTTCACATCGGGTGTCGAGCTAGCTGTATCGCCGGTTGATACGGGAACGCAGATGAAAAAATTACTGGAAGATAAGCCGTGGGCAGTCGTTCAGACGATCCGGTCGATCATCGCCACCCCTGCCAGTGCGAAGTTAAGGCGGTCCCAATACAAAGCATTTTCGCGCCAGGTTCCGCTTTTATATGTGCTTCTTGTCGTCAATACGGCAGCGGTGGTCTTCACCCATTTCCGGGTAGCGCCGCGCTGGCTCGCGGTTTATTTACCGCTTGCCCTGTGCGCGGCCTGCGCCGGACGGATCGTGCTGTGGCTGCGGGCCCGCAAAGCTGAACCGCCCGACGAGGTGATCGCCCAGCGCCTGCGCAATACCTTGCGGCTTACGGCTTTATTCGGCGCCGCGTTCACCGTCTGGGGTCTTTTGCTGTTTCCGTACGGCGACGCCTACGCTCAATGCCATGTGGTGTTCTATATGTCGATCACGGTGATCGGCTGCATCTTCTGCCTGATGCATATGCGCGCCGCCGCGCTACTGATGACATGCATCGTGGTCGCGCCTTTTGCGGTGTTTTTCCTGATGAGCCAGCATGCCGTGCTGATCGCCATCTCGATCAACATGGTGCTCGTTTCCGCCGTGATGATCGTCATCCTGCTGATTTACTACCGCGATTTCGCGAATCTTGTGGAATCGCAGCGCAAGCTTCTGATCAAGCAGGCGGAGACCGAGCGTCTCAGCATGGAGAACCTCCGGCTCGCCAATCTCGACGGGCTGACGGGACTACCCAATCGCCGCCGTTTCTTCTCCGACCTCGACAAACTGCTTGTGACCGCCAGCGCGACCCGCACGGGCATGGCCGTCGGTGTGCTCGACCTCGACGGGTTCAAACCGATAAACGATCTCTACGGCCACCATTTCGGCGACCGGTTGCTCGAAGAAGTCGGGCGCCGTCTTGCATCGCTTTCGTCGCCTGGCCTGATTGCCGCCCGCGTAGGCGGCGACGAATTTGGGCTCCTGTTTGGCGGCGACGTCAGTCAGGCGAGGCTGCGCGAACTGGGCGCCGCAATCTGCGCTACGCTGCAGCGGCCCTATGAACTGACGGACGTCACCGCGCGTTTGACTGCATCGCTCGGCATCGCGGTTTTCCCCGAGGCGGGCACCACAGCGGTAGAGTTGTCTGAGCGGGCGGACTATGCGCTGTCTTTTGCGAAAAATCATCGCCGTGGCGCAACGGCGATATTTTCCCGTGAACACGAAACGCAGATCAGGCGGTGCAATGAAATCGAACAGGCCCTGAAACTGGCGGACTTCGAGCGCGAGATCTCCGTATTCTTCCAACCCATTTTCGACATCTCCTCCAAAGGAATAGTGGCTTTTGAAGCACTCGCGCGATGGACAAGTCCTTCACTCGGCACGATACCGCCCGTGGACTTTCTCGCAGCGGCAGAGAAAACCGACATGATCCATTCAATGACGCATGTTTTGCTGCGCAAAGCCCTGGAGGCCGCGGCGACGTGGCCGCCGCAGATGCGCATAGCGTTTAATCTTTCGGCTCGCGACGTCAGTTCCCCCGAGGCAATCGACGGCGTGATCCGTACCGCGCTAGCTAGCGGCGTGGCCCCTGAACGGATCAATTTCGAAGTGACTGAAACGGCGCTCATCAAGAATGTTTCGAGTGCGTGCGAAACACTTGGCGCCCTGAAAAAACTCGGAGCGGAAATTTCTCTCGACGACTTCGGTACTGGATACTCCAGCCTGAGCTATGTTCACCGGCTTCCTATCGACAAGCTGAAGGTCGACCGCAGTTTCATTGCGGATATCGTGGACGATGCGGCCGCCCGTGCCGTCGTCAAGAGCATCGTGGACCTGTGCAGGAACCTCGGCCTCACCTGTGTTGTAGAGGGCGTCGAAACCGCATCGCAGGTTAGCGTTCTGCGGGGACTGGGCTGTACCGTCATGCAAGGGTACTTCTTCGGCAAACCGGTGGCGGGTGCGGACGTATTGCAGTCGTTCGTGATGAACGGCTCTGTCACGGCTCGAAGTGCGGCTGCATCAACGCTTTGAACCATTCGATGAAAGCGACGAGCCGGCGCGAGCGTTGCCTCCTGTGCGGATAGAGCGCCGAGACCGCCATTGGCGCCGCCCTGAATTCAGGCATCACTTCCACCAGCGTGCCGGCGTTCAACAGATGCTGCACGTCGAAACGCGGAATCTGGATCAGTCCAATTCCTTCGCAGCAGCAGGAAATGTAATTCTCCGCGTTATTGACGATCACCCGGCTGACCACCGGAATCTGCGCCTCGCGACCAGCGGCGAGGTAATCCCACGGCAGTTCGCGGCCTGTCGTCGGCGATGCATAGCCGACGCACAGATGCCCGTCGAGCAGATCGTCGGGGCGTTCGGGCACGCCATATTCGCGCAGATAGCCCGGACTCGCGCAGTTGATCATGGCGATGTTGCCGAGCGATTGCGCAACCAGATTGCTGTCGTACAGCGTGCCCACGCGAACGGCGCAGTCCACGCCCTCCTGCACGAGATCGACCGCGCGATCGGTCGAGTTCAACGCCAGCCGCAACGCGGGGTGGTTGCGCAGCAAACCCGGCAACGCCGGCACGACGAGACGGCGAGCAATACGGCTCGGCATGTCGACTTTCAACTGTCCGGAGACCTGCCGTTGCCTGATCTGAAATAACTGATCGATCTCCTCTACATCGGTCAGCAGCGCGCGGACCCGTTCCCGCAATTGCGCACCATCGGCCGTGAGTTGCACGCGGCGGGTAGTGCGATGCAATAGCCGCACGCCGACGCTCGCCTCCAGTTGCTGGACGGCCGCCGACACCGACGCACGCGGCAATTCCAGCGCGTGCGCGGCTTTGATGAAGCTGCCCATATCGGCCACCTGGATGAACACACGGTATTGATCAAGTTTATCCATTGAACGTTATGACCTTGATGTGCCGCTTTCGATTTTCGTGCTTCATTGCAGGCACTGCATGGCGGTGATTGCAGGGCCGGCCGGCGGCATGCCGCCGGCCACGCAAGCACCATCACTTCGTCGTATAGCCGCCATTGACGAGGATGGTCTGGCCGGTGATCCACCATCCGTCGCTGACCAGATGGCGGATAAACGGTACCACGTCCTGAATGTCGGTCAGGCCCGTTCTGGAAAACGATGATAGCGCCGCGGCGGTCTTATGGTAAGCGACCGCGTCTTCGCCTTCGGCAGGATAAAAAAACGGCGTGTCCATCGGTCCCGGGCCTACGGCGGTGACCGAAATGCCGCGCGTGCCATATTCCCTTGCGGCCGCGCGCGTGTAGTGCTCGACAGGCGCCTTGGTGCCGGCGTACGCGGCGTAGAACGGCGTGAATGCACCGAGCAGAGACGTGACGAGCGTGACGATCTTGCCGTTGTCGTTGACGTGCTTGCCCGCTTCCTTGAGAAAGAAGAAAGCGGTCTTCGAATTGACCGCGGTCATCTCGTCATACTCGGCCTCGCTGATCTCGACAAACGGTTTTTTCAGCACCTTGCCGACTGTGTTGATGGCAATGTCAGGCTTGCCGATCGCGGCCGCCGCATCGGCGAACAGTTTCTCGACCGCGCCCGCGCGGGTCAGGTCCGCCTGAAACGCCACCGCTTCGGCGCCCGCGGCGCGGATTGCTTCGACCGTGGCATCGGCTTGCGCCCGGCTGCCGGCACTGTTGTAGTGAATTGCAATGGCTCTCGCGCCCTGGGCGGCGAGATCGCGGGCGATCAGGCCGCCCAGGTTTTTCGCGCCACCGGCTATGAGCGCAACCTTGCCCTTGATGGAATGGTCTGCCATGCGAATGTCCTCAATGTTCGGGGAATTCAAGTCTACGCAGCATCCGGCACGGAATAAGCCGCCGTGCGCTGGATGGATTGTCCAGAAAATGTGTCCAATTGCGTGAGGCGGTCATATCCGGCCGCCGGCATACGCACCGGGTGAACCTTGGCGCATCCAGCATGGCCACGCGGCAAATCGTTAAATCGCGCTTCTGGTTAGCCAGCCGTCGTAACCTGTCGAAATAAACCCGCTCGTTCGTGGAAGGTGGTTTTCCGCGAAATGCTGCCACAATACCTGCGAACCATCGCCGGAATGCAGAATCGGCAGGCTGGCGTGCTTTCCGTCACGACCGGATACTTCATGAACGATGAAAGTTAACTGGACTCTTGCCGTTGCCTCAGGGGCGATATGTCTATGGGCCTGCCCCGCATCCGCTCAGGAATTCGCGCTATACACGGGACCGTTGACGGGCGAGCATGCGCATTCCTACGCTTGGTCGATGGACTATACGGAAGGATTCGGGCAGTACCTTGCGGGCAGCATTACGTGGCTCAATGAAGGACATATTCCCGATCATCACCGCGACGGCCAGCTCGTCCAGGTGTGGGGCCGGCTGCCGCTTGCACAGCGGCGTTTCGTCGTCGCGCTCGGCGTTGGCCCGTACCGTTACTTCGACACCGAAGCGGCGGAAGAAGGCAAAGGCTATTCGAATACGCATGGCTGGGGCGTTGTCTACAGTGCGCGCGCCACGTGGTATTCGTCCCGGCGCTGGACAGCCAATCTGCAACTCAATCACGTACAGGTGACGAACGGGCCGTCGACCACGGCGGTCATGCTCGGCATCGGCTATCAACTGGATGCGCCCGAGACGCCCGGCCCGCGTGATTTTGCCCTGCCGCGCACGCAAAAAGTCACGAACAACGAAGTGACCTTCATGGCCGGCACGACCATTCTGAACAGCCTCGAGTCGCAATCATCGGCGGCGGAGGCAATCGAATACCGGCGCGGGCTGACCCACTATCTCGACGCGACGCTGGGCTACCTGCACGAAGGCAATGGCTTGACCGCGCGGCGCGACGGCGCGACCGCACAACTCTGGCTCACGCGCGCCTTTTTCGACGACCGCCTGACACTCGGTATCGGCGCGGGCGCGTATGCCGCCATTCATCACGGCGATTCGAACGACAATCGCGACACGGGCGACGGCATACTGTCCGGCCTCGTTTCGGTGTCGGCTTCGTATCGGGTCACGCGGCACTGGGCGGCGCGCGTAACGTGGAACCGCGTGGTCACACGCTACAGCCGCGACACCGACGTGATTCTCGGCGGCATCGGCTACCGGTTCTAGTCGGCGCCAGAACCAGCAGACCTGTGTCACCCGCCCGACCAGACGACTCATATCGCGCTCGCCGCGCGCACCACCTCTTGTTATAATTCTTTCATCAAATCGAACAAAACATAACGCCCATCCACACACTGCGCGCCAGGACCTCCATGCTGAAACCCGACCGCCTCCGCGCCCTTGCCGAAGCATTGACAAGGCAAAACGTGATGCGCCTGCGCGACGCCGCCGGCCTGCTCGGCGTTTCGGAAATGACTGTCCGGCGCGACATTGCGGGCAGCCCCGAACGGTTCACGTATCTCGGCGGCTATATCGTCAGCGCCACCGACGTACCCAATAACGCCGGCTATTCACTCGAAGAAGAAAAAGACCACTTCGCGCAGGCCAAGGCCGAAGCGTCGGCGGTCGCGGCGGGACTCATCGGCAACAACGAAACGCTGTTCATCGATTGCGGCACCACGCTCACCACGCTGGCCCGGCTGATTCCGCTCGAGCGGCATGTCACGGTGGTGTGCTATTCGTTGAACGTCGCCGAAATTCTGCGGCGCAAACCGAATGTGCGAATGATTCTGCTCGGCGGCGTCTACGTGCCCTCGTCGGATTCGTTCGCCGGCGAAGAAAGTCTGGAGATGTTGCGCCGCATGGGGATCAACAAGGCGTTCATTTCAGCGGGCGGCGTGGATACCGCGCGCGGCGTGACGTGCTGGAATTTTCATGAAGTCGCACTGAAGCAGGCGGCGATGGCGAGCGCGGTAGAACGGCATCTGGTTGTGGACCAGAGCAAGTTCGGCGTAGTCAAAGCGGTGCGTTTCTCGCAAGTCGACGACTTCGACTCCATCATCACCGAGAAAGGCCAGCAGCTCCGCAAGCGCCGGTAAGCGTGCTTGCGGCCTTGCTTGCCGCCTTCTGCATCGCGCGCGGCCTGCATTGTAGAAGCCGCGCGTCGCATCTTCAACTCTTGCGCTGCAACGCGAACAGCGTACCCGCAATCAGAATGAACGCGCCGATAATCACTTTCTGCCAGGTGCTCGGCACATCCACCAGAATCAGCACGCTATTGATCAGCGTGACCAGCGCCACGCCGAGCAATGTGCCGGCCACCGTGCCCGTGCCGCCCGTAATGCGCGCTCCGCCCAGAATCACCGCGGCGATCACATCGAGCTCCGAGCCCACCAGATCGAACGGATTCGCGAGCCGGTTGTTCGAGACGTGCAGAATGCCCGCAATGCCGGCGAGCATGCCGGTATAGCCGAACACGAACAGATGGATCGCGCGCAGGTTGTAGCCGAGCCGCTCGGCGATTGCGAGGCTGCCGCCCATTGCATAGACGCCGCGGCCCATCATCGTGCGGTTCAACAGCCACCAGGTGAGCACCGCGGCCGCCACCAGCGCCACCACCGACACCGGCAGAACGGCGCGCAGGCCGTCGGCGGTGTGATAGAAAAACAGCGGAATGCGGCCGAAATGATCCATGCTGCGCGGAATGTTCATGAAGAACGTCGTGCCGATAAACGTCAGCAGCAACCCGCGATACAGATACTGCGTGCCGATCGTCACGATCAGCGAAGGCGCCTTCAGCCGATGCACCAGCAGCCCGTTGACAACACCGAGCACGACGCCGCCGAGCGCACCCGTGAGCAGGATCAACGCAAACGGCGCATCCGGCCACCAGGCGAACACGGCCTTGGTGATGCCGTACATCGTCAGCGCGGCAATCGCGGTGAATGATACGTCGATCCCGCCGGACGCCAGCACCACGAGCGTGCCCAGCGCAAAAAGCGACATCGTGGTGGCCGAGTGCAACAGGTCGAATAGCGTCGCGAGCTGGAAAAACCGCGGATTGATCGCGCCGACAATCAGGCACGTCACCGCGATCAACGCGACGGTAAACCATTCGGGATTGCGCGCGAGCCTGGCCCGCAAGCCCGGCGGCTTGACCTCGGGAGCGACTTCGACGATGGTCGGGGTGGTCATGGTCTGGTTCAGGCGCGAATCGATGCGCGAGTTCATGAGTGGATACGTCCTTTATGCGGCTTCCGAAAGCAGCGCGTGATACAGATCGGCTTCGCTCAACGTGGCGGCCTGGTATTCTCCGGCCACGCGCCCTTTCTTCATCATCAGGATGCGGTCGCAGTTCTGCAGCAGTTCGGGCAAGTCGTCGCTGATCAGAATGATGCCGATGCCGCGTTGCGACAGGCGCTGCATGATGCGGTAAATGATGTCCTTCGAGCCCACGTCCACGCCCACCGTCGGTCCATGCAGAATCAGCACGCGCGGGTCGATCGCGAGCCAGCGTCCAATCAGCACGCGCTGCTGGTTGCCGCCCGAAAGCGATTGCACGGGTTTGTCCACACCCGGCGTGGCGATCTGCAGATCCTTCACCGTCTGCTCCGCGAGCGCCTGTGCACGGCTGCGATCCACCTGGCCGAAGCGGTCGCGCAAACTGGAGATCATCGCGGTGATCACGTTGTCGCGAATCGACTTGTCGAGAAAAAGCCCTTCGTTCAGGCGGTCTTCCGGGACATAGCCGATGCGGTGCTCCTTCGCGTCCGAAGGTGTGCGCAGAGAAACGGCCTTGCCGTCGAGCAGCACCTGCCCGGATTGCGCGGGCGCGACACCGGCAAGCGCACGCGCGAGTTCGTTGCGCCCCGAATCGAGCAGCCCTGTAATGCCCAGAATCTCCCCGCCGTGCAGCGCGAACGACACATCGCTGAACTGGCCGGCGCGCGTATAACCCCGCACATCGAGCACGACGTTCTGCTCGCATGCGCCCTCGCGATAGCGCTCGTTCGACAGATGCCTGCCCGTCATCAGTTCGCTGATCTGCGCTTTGGTGAATTGCGCGATCGGTCCTTGCGCCATTTTCTGTCCGTCGCGCAGCACGATCACCTCGCCGCCGATCGCGTAGCACTCGTCGAGCTTGTGGCTCACGAACAGCACGGTGACACCCTGAGCGCGCAGATTGGCGAGCACGGCAATCAGATTGTCGACTTCCTTCTGCGTGAGCGACGTGGTGGGCTCATCCATGATGACGAACTTCGCCTCGCTGGCAATCGCGCGGGCAATCGCCACGAGTTGCCGCGTGGCGAGCGGCAATTGCTCGATCAGCGTCGCCTGAAACTCCGCAGTGCCGGGCAGGCCGACCGCTTCGAGCGCGCGCGCGGCCGTGCGCGCCAGCTCGCGCCGGTCGAAGGTGCGGACCAGCTTGCCCGCGTGCGTGGCCAGCTCGGACGTGAGCGCGACGTTTTCGGCCACGTTCATGTTGGGCAGCAGCGAGAGATCCTGATAAACGGTTTCAATGCCCGCGGCGAGCGATTCGAGCGCGGAGAGCCGCGCATGCCGCACGCCTTCGATCACGAGTTCGCCTTCGTCGGGCGGCTGCGCGCCGGAGATGATCTTGATGAGCGTGCTCTTGCCGCAACCGTTTTCGCCGAGCAGGTGATAGATCTGGCCGCGTTCGAATGACAGACTCACGCCGCGCAGCGCATGCACGCCGGTGAAGCGCTTGTGCACGCCGACAACCTGCAGGAACGGCAGAGACGCTTCGGACTGCGGTGAATTCGGCAAAGCCGGTGAAATTGCGTCCTGATTCATGGTGGCGAGTCGCAAGTTGAGGCGTCCCCGTGGGGACGCCGTGATGCATGAAACAACATGAAACAACATGAAACCAAAACCGCAAGCGGCGGGCAATCAGAACGGATACTGCTTGTAGTTCGTCTTGTCGACGTTCACCCAGCCCTGCCCGCGCACGATGATGCCCTTGCCCGGCCCTTTCGCAACCGTGACCTTCGTGTAACCGGGAATGCCGAGGTCGGCGCCGTTCTCCACCGTCTTGCCGTCGATCAGCATTTGCGCGATCTTGTTCATCGCAATGCCCGCGAGTTTCGGATCCCAGAACGCAATGCCGTTGATGGCGCCGCTTTCGAGGAACTTGCCGGCTTCGGTCGGCAGACCCGTGCCGTACACGCAGATCTTGCCCTGCATGCCGGCCTCTTCGACCGCGCGGCCAATGCCGATCACGTCGAGCGAAGACGAGCCCTGGAAGCCCTTCAGATCCGGATGCTTGCGCAGCACTTCTTTCGCGACTTCATAGGCGCGTTCGCCGTCGTTGTTGGTTTCGAGCTTCGGCTCGACCAGGTTCATCTTCGGATATTTGGCCTTGGCGTTGCCGATGCCGCCGTCCGCCCATTGCACCTGCGAGCGGCTGCCGAGCGAGCCGACCAGCACGGCCCACTTGCCGTCGTCGTGCATGCACGAGGCGAGCCGTTCGTTCAGGCCGGCGCCGTAGGCGGTGTTGTCGAACGCTTCGATGTCGACCATCGTGTTCTTCTCGTTGTCGGCCTCATGCGTGACGACCTTGATGCCGCGATCCATCGCCTTTTTTAGCGCCGGTTCGAGCGTCGGCGGATCGTAGGGCACCACGGCAATCGCGGTGACCTTTTTGGCGATCAGGTCTTCGATGATCTTCAGTTGCTGAGCCGCATCCGCGCGGCCGGGGCCGGTCTGATACGCGGTGACGCCGGGATTGTCTTTCGCGAACTGCTTGACGCCGTCGTCCATCCGGTTGAACCAGTTGATGCCGGTCACCTTCACGACCGTGACGATCGTTTCGTTCGTGGCGGCCTGCGCGGCGGCGATCACGCCAATCGTCAGCGCGCCTGCTGCGAGCGCGGCACCCAGTCGAGTCAATTTCATGCGATGTCTCCTTTTTGGTTCGATGTCGCCCATTTCACCGTCACGGACAGCCAGGGCTCGTTGTCCGCCGTGTACTAAAACGCCGTGTACTAAAACCTTGTCGCGTGCCGGCTAACTTCCAGGCGCCGCGCCCGAACGACTGCCGCCTGCCCCGCCGCCGAAGCCGAAAATCGCGCGCACCCGTTCACCGCCCGCAAACGCGAGCGACAGCAGCAACAGAAAACCCCACGCGCAATCGCCGAAAAACTGCGACACGCCCATCAGATTGAACAGGCTGGAGAGAAACTGCAGCACCGTCGCGGCGAAAAACACGCAGATGATGCGGCCATGCCCGCCCGCGGGATTCACGCCGCCCATCACCGCGATCAGGATCGCGATCAGCAGATAGGAGTTGCCGTAGTCCCATTTCGCGCTGGACGTATGCGTCGCGCTGATCAAGCCGGCCAGCGAAGCGAGTACGCCGCACATCGCATACGTCGTGATCAGCATGCGCGCGCGCGGAATGCCGGCGTAGAACGCCGCCTTCGGATTGGTGCCCATCAGATAGAGGCGCAGGCCGAATGGACTGCGTTTGAGCAGCCACCCCAGCACGATCACGGCTGCGATAAAGATGCAGAAGGCGATCGGCACCTGAAACACCGTACCGTTACCGATATTCGACAACGGGTCCACGTAATCGACATGCACGGAAGCGCCATTGCTGAGCACCACCGCGAAGCCGGTGAACAGCAACTGCGTGCCGAGCGTGCAGAGAATCGGCGTGAGTCTGAGGCGCGCGATCACCACGCCGTTCAGCAGGCCGCCGAGCAAGCCCATCGCCACCACAATCACGCAGAAGAGCGACGTGTAGAGCGCGGGCGAATCGTCGCCGTTGACGAAGCGCGGCACGACCAGTGCCGCGACCATACCCGACAGATTGGCGAGCCCGACGCCGGACAGATCGATCCCGCCGTTGCCCGACACCATCGAAAGCATGATGCCGAGCGCGAGCAGGCCGAGTTCGGGCAACTGGCCGCCCATCGACTGCAGATTGTCGATATCGACGAACTGGCCATGCGAGAGCCACGTCGCGACCAGCACGACGAGCACGTTGACGATCAGCAGAAAATTCAGTTGCCGGTCGCCGAACAGTTTTCCAGCGGTGAACGAAGACTTCATGGTGAGGACACGCTCCTTCAAGCTTCGCAATCGGTCAGCACGGCTGGGACACGCCCGCCGGCTGGTTCGGCTGTTTCAGAACCTGGTTCACTTCGTCGAGCGTCGGCATGGAAGGCGCCGTGCCCGGACGTGTCACGGAAATGCCCGCGAGTGCGCAGCCGAAACGCAATGCGGTCATGGCGTCGTCGCCGCGTGCGAGCGCGGCCGCGAAGCCGCCCGTGAAGCCGTCGCCGGCGCCCGCGGTTTCCACCACGCGGCCGCAGTGATAGGCGGGCACGAGGATCGATTGCGCCGCCGAATGCAGCAGCGCGCCGCCCTCGCCCAGCGTGACGATGACCGTGCCGACGCCTTTGGCGAGCAGCACGTCGGCGGCACGGCGGGCGTCGTCGGCGTTCGCGATCGGCACGCCGGTGAGCGCGGTCGCTTCGGTTTCATTCGGGGTGATGTAGTCGCACAGCGGGAAGATGCCGTCGTCGAGCGGCAACGCCGGCGCCGGATTGAACACTGTGATGACGCCGTGCCGGCGCGCCACTTCGAGCCCGCGGCGCGCGGCCTCGAGCGGCTGTTCGAGCTGCGTGACGAAAACCCGCGCGGCGGCGATGTCGGCTTCGATTGCGTCGACATCGGCGGGCTCCATCGTCCCGGCCGCGCCGGAGGCGACGATGATCGCGTTCATGCCGGTGTTGTCGTCGACGAAAATATGCGCCGCGCCCGTCGAGACGCCTTCGATCACCGACGCGCGCGCCGTGATGCCTTCAGCGGCCCACGTGGCGCGCGCAATCGCGCCGAACGCGTCGTTGCCGATGCGGGTGCAGAACACCACGTCGGCGCCGGCGCGCGCGGCCGCCACCGCCTGATTCGAGCCCTTGCCGCCCGGCCCCATCGCGAACGCCGAGCCCGCGATGGTCTCGCCGATCTGCGGCATGCGACCGGCGCGAAACGTCAGATCGGTGACGTAGATGCCGAGAATGACGACGCGTCCCTTTGCGCGTGCTTGCGTAGACGTGTTCATGCGCGTTCCCCCTGATCCTGAACAGCCGGGTTCAAGGGAAAGTCGTTCGCAACCCGAAGTGCGCACGGCACCTCGGCATTGAACTGCAGATCCAGATTTTTCAGCACGTTGTCTCCTCCATTTTCTGGTTGGCGTGCGTGTCTTTCAGACGTTCCGTACAGTGGCCGATCAATCGCCGTACGGTATCCAGATGTTCTTGACCTGCACCGCCTGGCGCAGGAACGGCCGGCCTTCGCTCGAACGGTCGAACCAGTCGAACTGGCGGCCGTGATCGACGAACGTCCGCTTCAGATTGCCGACCGATTCGCGTTCGACCAGCGTCCAATCCGCCGCGCCGCCAAAGCACCAGACTGCGTCCACGTCGTCGTGCTTTGCGAGCGCCGGCAGCAGCGCGCCGCGTTCGCCGGTGACGATGTTCAGCACGCCGCCGGGCACATCCGAGGTCTCGGCCACCTGGTAAAAGTCGGTGACCGTGAGCGGCGACGCCTCGCTCGGCAGCACCACCACGCGGTTGCCCATAGCCAGCGCCGGCGCGGCCAGCGAAATGAAGCCGAGCAGCGGCGCTTCGTCCGGACAGGCAATGCCGATCACGCCGAGCGGCTCATGCATGGCCAGCGCCACACCGCGCAGCGGCGGCGTATGCACGGCGCCGTCGAACTTGTCGGCCCACGCTGCGTACGTGAAAAGACGCTGCACCGAGGCGTCCACTTCGGCGCGCGCCGCGGCTTGCGCCGCACCGTTTCGCACCATCAGCTGGCGCACGAATTCGTCCCCGCGCACGGCCAGGTTTTCGGCCAGATAGAACAGCACCTGCGCGCGGTTATGCGTGCTTGCCTGCGACCACTTCTGCGCCGCGCGGGCCGCTTCGACCGCGTTGCGGATGTCCTTGCGATTGCCCGCGGCCACCTCGCCGACGGGCGTGCCGTCCGGCGCATGAACCGGCAGCGAATAGCCGCTGTCCGGCCGCGCCTGCTTGCCGCCGATAAAGAGCTTCGCGGTGCGGTCGATCGACGTGACGTTGGACAACGCATCGACCGTGGCCGCGCTGCCGCCCGCGCTGCGCGCCGTGCGGCGCTCCGCAAGATTGAGCCACGCCCGCGGTTTCAGATATTCGTAGATGCCCTCACGCCCGCCCTCGCGGCCGTAACCCGATTCGCGATAGCCGCCGAAGCCGACCGCCGCGTCGAACAGATTGGTCGCATTGATCCAGACGACGCCGCATGCAAGACGCGGCGCGACGTCGAGCGCGCGGCCGATGGTCTCGCTCCACACGCTCGCAGCGAGTCCGTAACGCGAGTTGTTGGCGAGCGCGATCGCTTCATCAGGGGTACGAAAGCTCATCGTCACCAGCACCGGGCCGAAGATTTCTTCCTGCGCCAGCGTGGAAGCCGGCGCCACGCCGGTCACGAGTGTCGGCGGATAGAAGCAGCCGCCGCTGGGCATGGTCGTCTCAGGCGATTGCCAGACCGAGCAGCCTTCGCGCCGGCCGGTTTCCACCAGCGACTGGATGCGTTCGAGTTGCACCGGATCGACGATCGCGCCGAGGTCGATGCTCTTGTCGAGCGACGTACCCACGCGCAGCGTCGCCATGCGCCGTTTCAGCTTCGCGATGAACCGCGCCTCGACACCTTCCTGCACGAGCAGCCGCGAGCCCGCGCAGCACACCTGCCCCTGGTTGAACCAGATCGCGTCGACCACGCCTTCCACCGCGCCGTCCAGATCCGCGTCGTCGAACACGATGAAGGGTGACTTGCCGCCGAGTTCGAGCGTCAGCGATTTGCCGGAGCCGGCCGTGGCCGAGCGGATCAGCCGGCCGACTTCCGTCGAGCCGGTGAAGGCGATCTTGTCGACCTGCGGATGCTCGACCAAAGCGGCGCCGGTGCGTCCGTCGCCTGTGACCACGTTCAGCACGCCGGCCGGCAGACCCGCGCGATGCGCGAGTTCGGCGAACAGCAACGCGGTGAGCGGCGTATATTCGGCCGGCTTCAGCACGACGCAGTTGCCCGTGGCAATAGCCGGCGCGATCTTCCACGCGAGCATCAACAGCGGAAAATTCCACGGCACGATCTGACCGACCACGCCGAGCGGCGCGTAATCGGCAAACTCACTCTCCTGCAACTGCGCCCAACCCGCGTGATGCAGGAAGTGCCGCGCCACCAGCGGCACGTCGATATCGCGCGTCTCGCGGATCGGCTTGCCGTTGTCGAGCGCTTCGAGCACGGCGAAGAGCCGGCTATGGCGCTGAACCATGCGCGCGAGCGCATACAGATGCCGCGCCCGGCCCGCGCCGCCCAACGCGAACCAGCCCGGCTGCGCGGCACGCGCGGCGGCCACCGCGGCGTCGATATCGGCAGCATCGCCCTGGGCGATATCCGCGAGCCGCTCGCCCGTTGCGGGCGCGTGCGAGGCAAAGCGCTCGCCGGCCGCGGGCGCATGCCACGCACCGCCGATGAAATGCCCGAAACGCTCCTCGTGCTGCGCCAGCCAGGCGCGCGCGGGTTGATCGTCCTCGGGTGCGGGACCGTACTCCATCGATGAAAAATACTCGGCTACGCTCATGGGATCGGTCTTCTGTTCAGGCTACGGGGTGACGGTTGAAAGCGGAGTAACGGCCGCTCACGTAGTGTTCGAGCTGGCGTTCGATATCGGCCAGCAGGCTCGACGCGCCGATCCGGAAGAGCTCGGGTTCCAGCCACGCACGGCCGAGTTCTTCCTTCATCAGGATCTGGTACGACAGCACCGACTTCGCACTCGACACGCCGCCCGCCGGCTTGAAGCCGATAAGCACGCCGGTGCGCTCCTGGTATTCGCGGATCATGCGCACCATCACGAGCGACACGTCCAGCGTCGCGTTGACGCCTTCCTTGCCGGTGGATGTCTTGATGAAGTCGGCGCCGGCCATCATGCAGACCATCGAGGCGCGCGCCACGTTCGAGAGCGTGCGAATATCGCCGGTGGCGAGAATGGTCTTCAGATGCGCCGGACCGCAGGCCGCGCGGAAGTCGCGCACTTCGTCGTAGAGCGCCTGCCAGTTGCCGGTCAGCACATATTCACGCGTAACGACAATGTCGATTTCCTGCGCGCCGTCCGCGACCGACGCTTCGATCTCTTTCAGCTTCAGCGGATGGGGAATCAGCCCTGCGGGAAAACCCGTGGATACCGCCGCGACCGGTATGCCGCTGCCGTGCAGTGCATCGACCGCCGCCGCGACGAAGCGGTGATAGACGCACACCGCTCCCGTCGTGATGCCTTGCGGCGCGATGCCGAGCGCTTCGAGCAGATCGGTGCGCACGGGTTGACGCGCCTTTGCGCAAAGGCGGCGCACGCGGCCTTCCGTGTCGTCGCCATTGAGCGTGGTGAGGTCGATGCAGGTAATGGCTTTCAGCAGCCAGGCGGCCTGCGCATCTTTCTTGACGCTGCGGCGCGTGCCGAGCGTGGCGGTGCGCCGCTCCACCGCCGACTGATTGACGCGCAAGCCATCGAGCCACGAGGCCTCGAACGGCATGCCGGGATTGCGCACCGGATGAACGAGCGGTGTGCCGCGCAGCGCGACGACCGATGAAGACTGCAATGGGGCTTCTGGCATAAGACATCCGGAAATATGACGCGACGCACAACAGCCGCCGACGATTTGTTCGCACTTATGCTACAACGATTGATAGAATCATAACAAGCTTTGCGAACAATCGTTACATCAACAGGTACAGAAGCCCGTTGAACGCCTGTGAATGTTATTGACGCACCATATTCATGATGCGAAGATCACAACACGGTTTCGGCCGGACAGCGTCATACAAAGAAAAGAATGTCGTCGCGTGGACGAAGGAGACATGCCAGATGAGTGAGCCGGTTGCGGTCGCGGCCGCGTCATCGCCTCAGGTTCCATTGATCCGTGTTGCGGGCGTCACCAAGCGATTTGGCGGCGTGCAGGCGCTGCGCGGCGTCGACCTCGAAGTGTTTCCCGGTGAAGTGCATGCGCTGCTCGGTGAAAACGGCGCGGGCAAGTCCACGCTGATCAAGATCCTCAGCGGCGTGCATGCATATGACGACGGCGTGATCGAAATCGCCGGCCACAAAGTCGCGTTCGACTCGCCGGCGCAGTCGCGCGACGCGGGTGTCGCCGTGGTCTACCAGGACCTGAGCCTTGTCGAATCGCTCTCGGTCGGCGCCAATCTCATGTTGGGACGCGAGCCGCGCACGCGTCTGGGCTTCGTGAAGAACCGCCTGCTCATGGCCACGGTCGGCGAATTTTTGCGCTCGCATGGCATCCCGCTCGATCCGAAGACACCGGTCGGCGCGCTGCCCTTCGCGTACCGCCAAATGACCGAGATCTGCAAGGCCCTGATGGGCGACGTGCGGGTGCTGATACTCGATGAACCCACCTCCGCATTGACCGGCGGCGAAGAGCAGATTCTGTTCGACGCGATTCGCGCGGTCACGGCTCGCGGCGTGGGCGTGATCTATGTGACGCACCGGTTGAACGAGGTGTTCCGCATTTCGCAGCGCGTCACGGTATTCCGCGACGGCGCCAATGCCGGCACGTTCGACACAGCAAAAACGGATATGAAGCAACTGGTGGCGGCGATCGTCGGCTCCGGTCATGCCGCGCTGCAGGCGCGGCAGAAAACGGCCGTGGGCGACGGCGCGATTTCCCGAGCAACGGCAAGCGCGTCGGCGATAGCCGAAGCAGCCGCCGATGCCACGGCTGCGCCCGTGCTCAAGTTATCGAACGTCAGCAACGACCGGCTGCGTCACGTCGATCTCCTGCTTCGCCGCGGCGAAATTCACGGACTCGCGGGATTGATCGGCAGCGGGCGCACCGAGATTCTGCAAACCATCTTTGGCCTTCGTTCGGTCGACGCCGGCGCAATGGAGATTGACGGGCGAGCGCGTGCGCGCATCACGCCCGCCGAGGCCATTCAGCTCGGCGTCGCGCTGGTGCCTGAGGACCGTCATCTCGAAGGGCTCGTGCTCGATCATTCGATCGAACGCAATCTGACGCTGCCGCGCCTGCCGCATTTTTCCCGCTGGGGATGGCTGCGCAGTCAGGCCGCCGTTCAGCAGGCGCGGCGCTCCATGAAGGAACTGTCGGTGAAGGCGCCCGGCCCTTCCACGGTGGTCAAATTTTTATCCGGCGGCAATCAGCAGAAAGTAGTCTTCGCGAAGTGGAATCACCCGCGCCCGCGGGTTCTTCTGCTCGACGAACCGACTGTAGGCGTGGACGTCGGCGCGCGCGAGGAAATCTACGGCGTGGTCAATGACGCCGCCCGCGCGGGCACCGGCGTGCTCGTCGTGTCTTCGGACCTGGATGAACTCCTGCGCCTGTGCGACCGGATTTCGATTGTCGCGGACGGCTCGATCGTCAAGACCGTCGAGCGCGCCGAACTCGCCAACGCCGAAGCGCTGCATCACCTGATCCAGCTTTCCCGCTCTTCCATCGAGGCGCAAGCAATATGAACGAATCCGTCTCGCCGCTGACGTCCGAACGGCAGGCATCGCCGCCGCAGAAAAGCCGGTTGCGGCGCATCGCGCGCGCTTTGCTGCAAGGCGACCGCCCCTATGCGCTTTATGCCGCGTTCGCGATTCTGCTAGTGGTGTTCAGCTTCGCGTCGCCGTGGTTTCTATCCATCGACAACTTCCTGAATATCGGCCGGCAAACCGCGCTCGTCTCGATCATCGCGATCGGCATGACCTTCGTGATCATTGCGCGGCAGATCGATCTTTCGGTGGGCTCGACGTTGGCGCTCTCGGGCATGTCCGCGGCGCTGGCCATGACGTATCTGGGCAACAACTGGGTCATCGGCGCGCTTGCGGGTATCGGCACCGGCGCGATAGTCGGCGCGATCAACGGGATCGTGACCACGCGCGTGAACATTCCTTCGTTTCTCGTCACGCTCGGCACACTGAGCGCCGCGCGCGGACTCGCGCTGATGGTCACGACCACCAAGCCCGTGATCATCGACAACGACTCGTTCATCGCGATCTTCGGCGAGGGCGATATTTTCGGCGTGCCCGTGCCGATCATCTGGACGGTGCTCGCCGTGATCGCCGGCATTCTGCTGCTGCACTACAGCGTATTCGGCCGGCAGATCTATGCGGCGGGCGGCAACCCGACCGCGGCGCTGTACTCGGGCATCAACACGCGGCGCGTGACTACCCTCGCCTTCATTCTCACCGGCATGCTGGCCGGGCTCGCCGCGCTCGTGCTGTCGGCTCGCTCGCATGCGGCGCGGCCCGACGTCGTGCAGGGCATGGAGCTGGACGTGATCGCCTCCGTCACGCTCGGCGGCTGCAGTCTGTTCGGCGGCCGCGGCTTCGTGCTGGGGACGCTGCTCGGCAGTCTGATCATCGGCACGCTCAATAACGGGCTGGTGCTGCTCGGCGTCAGTTCGTCGCTTCAGTTGGTGATCAAAGGCGTGATCATCGTCGCGGCGGTGGCTTTTACGAGGAAATAGCAAGGCAGTGGACGTGAAGATGTGAAGAGGCAAAGACTTGAAGACGTGAAGCACAGAGATGAAGACCAACGGAGGAGAGACATGAAACAGCATCGTGGTTCGAGAATAGCGTTAGCCGGTGTCATGGCGGCGGCCGCCGCCGCGTGCCTGGCTTCTTCGGGTGCTTACGCGCAATGCGTGACCAGCCTGCCGGCGGGATCGATCGGTCCGAAGACGATTGTCGGGCAAGGGCCGAACGGCGAAAAAGCCGCCTCGGTGGATGCCGTGAAGCTGAGCGACGCCGACATCGCCAAAATCAAGGCCGGCAAATTCAAGGTCGGCATTTCCATGCAGACCATGAACCTCGACTGGTCGCAACTGCAGGTGCAAGGCATTACCGACACGCTGAAGAAGTACGGTGTGGAAGTGATCGGCACGGCATCGGCTGAATACCAGGTCGACAAGCAGATCGCCGACATCGAGAACACGATCCAGCGCCATCCGGACGGCATCATCTCGATTCCGGTCGACGGCACGGCAACGGCCGCCACCTACAAGAAAGTGTCCGCGGCCGGCATCAAGCTCGTGTTCATGGACAACGTGCCGACCGGCCTGAAGCATCCCGAACAATACGCCGCGATGATCTCGGCGGACAGCGAAGGCAACGGCCAGATCGCCGCGAAAGTGCTGGCCTCGTGCGTGCCGCAAGGCGCGACCGTCGGGCTCGTGAACTTCGGCGTGGATTACTTCAGCACGACGGAGCGCACCAAGGCCGTCAACGACTGGCTGAAGAAGAATCGCCCGGACATCAAGATCAAGCAGGTTGCCTTCACGGACCCGTCGAAAGTCGGGCAGATCGCGGGAGACTTCCTCACCGGCAATCCGGACGTGAAGGGTCTGTTCGCCGTATGGGATCAACCGGCGCTGGACACGCTCACTTCGATGCGCGCGCAAGGCGTGACGATTCCCGTGACGACGGTCGACCTCGGCCTGCAATCCGCGATCGAGATCGCCAAGGGCGGGCCGCTGAAGGCCACCGGCTCGCAACGTCCGTACGACCAGGGCGTCGCCGAAGCGCTGGCGATGATGAAAGCGCTGATCGGCCAGACGCCGCCGGCGTGGATCGGCGTGCAGTCGTTGCCGGTGGTTCAGTCGAACGTGCTCGAATCTTATAAGACGGTGTTCAAGAAAGACCCGCCGCCGCAGCTTGCCGATGCCTGCAAGAAAGCCAGGCCGGCTTGCGGTTGACAGCGACGAGCCGCGCCGCGTCATCGCGCTCTTCTCGTTCAGCATCCCGACGCCGGCGGCACGAGCCGGCATCGGGCGCGAAATCTGCTACTCGATAGACCTGCCGAGTCGACTCGAAAAGGAGAAAACGATGACCCTGGTCATTTATCTGGTTGGCTGGATCATTCTGATCGGCGGCGTGTCCTGGGGCTTGATGGCCATGCACGTCGCTCAACATACGATTGCCATCGTGGCGGTCATTCTGCTCGGCGTGGCCGTGATCACCGGCGCGACACGGGCTCGCAGCCGCGACCGTTCATAGCGCCGGTGCCGGCGCCGGCGTCCCCGCCGTGCGAACCGCGCCGGCATCCTGCGTGCCGTGCTCCAGCGCATAGAGTTCGCGATTGCGCGCCACTTCGGCGGCCGTCGGCGGATAGTCGTCGTCGTGCGTCGGCACGGTGCCTTCGGCCTGCGCCTGTTGCAACTGGGCCATGACCTGCGCGCGCGTCAGCCCTGACGTGCTGGTTTGCGCAAAAGCATGGGCGCCGAACGTCAGGCTGAGGGCGGCAACGGCAATAGCGCCTGGCAATTTCATGATGTCTCTCCGGTTAGCTGCGATGAATGAGTGGCATGGACCACGCTTCGCATTGTCGTCATTTCGCCTGTCCGGGCACTGACCTTCAGATTACCGTTCTGTTATCTATCGCTTCCTGAAGAAACGCCGCAAGACGCCGCGCATATCGCCGCCCCTTCGACTCGCCACGCGGATAACAGAACCGTAATCCGGGCGACGGCAGCCCGTCAGCGCCCCCGCGCCACACTCCTGACCCATGAAGCCCGCGTCACGCAGTCCCGCCGCATGGCAACGACGCGAACCTCCATCGGCCTCTTCTCAGGAACCCGTCATGTGGATCGTCAGGCTCGCGCTGCGCCGCCCTTATACCTTCGTGGTCCTCGCCGTGCTGATTTTTATCGCCGGCCCGCTCGCGATACTGCGTACACCGACCGATATTTTTCCGAACATCGATATCCCGGTGGTCAGCATCGTCTGGACCTATAACGGCTTCTCCGCCCAGGACATGGCCAATCGCATCACGTCCAACTACGAGCGCGCGCTGACCTCGGACGTGGACGATATCGAGCATATCGAGTCGCAATCGCTGAACGGCGTTTCCGTGGTGAAGATCTTTTTCCATCCCGGCGCGGACATCAATCGCGCGATTGCCGAAGCGGCGTCCAATTCGGCGTCGATCCTGCGCGTGCTGCCGCCCGGCACGTTGCCGCCGAACATCATTACGTATAACGCGTCGACGGTGCCGATCCTGCAACTGGGCCTGTCCAGCAACACGCTCTCGGAACAGCAGCTCTACGACCTCGGCAACAGCCAGATCCGCACGCAACTGGCGACGGTGCAAGGCGCGTCGGTGCCGCTGCCGTTCGGCGGCAAGGTCCGCCAGATCATGGTGGATATCGATCCGCGCGCATTGCAGGCCAAAGGCCTCGCGCCGCTCGACGTGGTCAACGCGGTGAACGCGCAGAATCTGATCCTGCCGGGCGGCACGGCGAAGATCGGCACGAAGGAATACAACGTGCAGATGAACGGCAGCACCGAGACCGTGGCGGCGCTCAACGATCTGCCGATCAAGACCGTGGCCGGCGGCGTGGTCTATGTGCGCGACGTGGCCCACGTGCGCGACGGCTATGCGCCGCAGACCAACATCGTGCGCAGCGACGGCAAACGGGCCGCGCTCCTGACCATCGAAAAATCCGGTAGCACGTCGACGCTCACCATCATCCAGCAGGTCAAGTCGATGCTGCCGCATATCGCCGCCGGCCTGCCGGGCGCGCTGCACATCACCGCGCTCTCGGACCAGTCCGTGTTCGTGAAGTCGGCGGTGGTGGGCGTGGCGCGCGAGGCGTTGATCGCCGCCGCGCTCACCGCCGTGATGATCCTGCTCTTTCTCGGCAGCTGGCGCGCCACGCTGATCATCGCGGTGTCGATTCCGCTCGCCGTGCTGACCTCGCTGATCGCGCTGTCCGCGCTCGGCCAGACCATCAACATCATGACGCTCGGCGGCCTCGCGCTCGCGGTGGGGATTCTCGTCGACGACGCCACGGTCGCGATCGAGAACATCACGCACCATCTGGAGAACGGCGAGCCGCTATACGACGCGATCCTGAACGGCTCGGGCGAGATCGCCGTGCCGACGTTCGTCTCGACTCTGTCGATCTGTATCGTGTTCGTGCCGATGTTCCTGCTCTCGGGCGTGGCGCGCTATCTGTTCGTGCCGCTCGCGGAAGCGGTGGTGTTCGCGATGATCGCGTCATACTTCTTCTCGCGCACGCTGGTGCCGACGCTCGCCATGTACCTGATGCGCGCGCGCGGCAACGCGCCCGTCACCGGCAACGGCCCGATTGCGCGCCTGATCCGCTTTCAGGCCGGTTTCGAACACCGCTTCGAGCTGCTGCGCGAACGCTATCGCGGCGTGCTCGCCGCGGCAATAGCGAGTCCGCGGCGCTTTATCGCGATCTTTCTGCTGCTGTGCCTCGGCTCGCTCGCGCTAGTGCCGTTTGCCGGGCGCGACTTTTTCCCGGCCGTGGATACCGGCGAGATCCGCCTGCATCTGCGTGCGCCGACCGGCACGCGGATCGAGGACACCGCGAGCATCACCGACCAGGTCGAAGCGCGTGTGCGCGACGTGATTCCGAAGCAGCAGCTCGCGGCGATTCTGGACAACATCGGCGTGCCGGTGAGCGGCATCAATCTGACCTACGACTCGTCGGACCCGATCGGCCCGGAAGATGCCGACGTGATGATCACGCTCGCGCCGAAACACAAGCCGACCGCGCTATACGTGGCGACGCTGCGCACCACGCTCACCAAAGATTTCCCCGGCGTGACGTTCGCCTTCCTGCCCGCCGATATCGTCAGCCAGATTCTCAACTTCGGCCTGCCCGCGCCGATCGACATCCAGATTGTCGGCAACCAGCTCGACGCCAACCGCTCGGTGGCGAACCGCCTGCTCGCGCAACTGCGCGGCGTGCGCGGCCTCGTCGACGCGCGCATCCAGCAGCCCGGCGACGCGCCCGCGATCAACGTCAACGTGGATCGCACCCGCGCGATTCAGGCCGGCCTGCTGCAACGCGACGTGTCGCAGAACCTGCTGATCGCGCTATCCGGCAGCTCGCAGACCTCGCCGAACTTCTGGCTCGACCCGCACAACGGCGTGAGCTATCCGCTCATGGCGATGATGCCGCAGTACGACATCAACTCACTGCAGGCGCTCGCCAATATTCCGGTCGAGCAGAAAGGCGGCGCGACGGCGTCCGCGGTGGCAGCCTCGTTCCCGGCGAGCGGCGCAGGCCCCGCGCCGCAGAACCTGCTCGGCGCCTTGAGCACGCTGACACGCGGCACGCAGCAAGCCGTCGTCTCGCACTACAACGTGCAGCCGGTGCTCGATATTTTCGCGTCGGTGCAAGGGCGCGATCTCGGCGGCGTGGCGGCGGACGTGAACCGGCTCGTCGAGCAGATCCGGCCGCAACTGCCGCCGGGTGCGTCCATCGTGGTACGCGGCCAGGTGCAGGCCATGCACGATTCGTTCAGCGGCCTCGCAAGCGGCCTCGTGTTCGCCATCGGCCTCGTCTATCTGCTGATGGTGGTCAATTTCCAGTCGTGGCTGGACCCGTTCATCATCATCAGCGGCTTGCCGGGCTCGCTCGCGGGGATTGCGTGGATGCTGTTCAGCACCGGCACCCGCCTGAGCGTGCCGGCGCTCACCGGCACGATTCTGTGTATCGGCATTGCCACGGCCAACAGCATTCTCGTCATCAACACTGCACGCGAAGCCCACCAGGCCGGCCAGCCGCCGCTCGCGGCCGCGCTCGAAGCCGGCTTCAGCCGCTTCCGTCCGGTGCTGATGACCGCCCTCGCCATGCTGATCGGCATGCTGCCGATGGCGCTCGGCCTCGGCGACGGCGGCGAACAGAACGCGCCGCTCGGCCGCGCCGTGATCGGCGGCCTCGCGCTCGGCACGATGTCGACCTTGCTGTTCGTCCCGGTCGTCTACGGGATGGTGCATGCGTGGCTCGACCAACGCCGCGCGGCACGCAGCGAAAAAGCCGGATCCGCCGTCCCCGCCCGCACCCTTTGATTTCGACGAGACCTATGCCATGAACGATTCATCACTTCAGCCGGGGCTTGGTGAGCAGCCACCCAAGGCCGTGAAAACCACCCACACCGCTCACGCCAGCGCCGCTCACCCCGCGCCCGAACCCGACCCACACGCGAAACCGCGCCGCCGTCTGTGGCCGTTCGCACTGGGCGGCCTCGCCGTGGCGCTGCTGATCGTCGGCATCGTGCCGCGCCTTCATGCCAGCGCCGCGCTCACCGAGCAAACACAAGCGCAAAGCATGCTCGTCGTTTCGGTGGTCAAGCCGCGCCCCGCGCCGAGCATGAATGAACTGCTGCTGCCCGGCTCCGTGATGCCGTTCGCCGAAGCCTCGATCTACGCGCGCACGAGCGGCTATCTCGCGCATTGGAACACCGACATCGGCGCGCAGGTGAAAAGCGGCCAGGTTCTCGCGACGATCGAAGCGCCCGATCTGGACGCGCAACTGCGCCAGGCCCGCGCCGACGAAGCCACCGCGCAGGCCAATTTCGACTACGCGAAGACCACCGCGCAGCGCTGGGAGGACATGCTGAAGACCCAGTCGGTCGCGCAGCAGGACGCCGACACCAAGGTCAGCGACATGGAAGCGCGCCGCGCCATGCTGGCGTCGGCGCAGGCCAATGTCGCGCATCTCGCCGAACTGGTCTCGTACGAGAAAATCACCGCGCCGTTCGACGGTGTGATCACCGCGCGCAACGTGGACGTCGGCGCACTGGTGACGGCGGGCGGCACGCCCGGCGCCGCGGGCATGTCGGGCGAGCTATTCCATATCCAGCAGAACGGCGTGCTGCGAGTGTTCGTCGACGTGCCGCAGAACGACGCGCCTTACGTCACGCCGGCCACCGGCGTCTATCTGAGCGCCCAGCAGTATCCGGGCCGCCGCATCCCCGCGAAGGTGGCGCGCAGCACCGGCTCGATCGATCCGTCGAGCCGCACGCTGCGCGTCGAGGTGGACGTCGACAACAAGGACAGCGCGCTGATGCCCGGCGCTTACACGCAGGTGCATCTGCAACTGCAATCGGCCACGCCGGCACTCGATGTGCCCGTCAGCGCCCTGCTGTTCCGGCCGGACGGCGTGATGGTCGCGGTGGTCGACAGCAATGGCCGCGCGGTGCTGAAGACCGTGCATATCGGCCGCGATTTCGGCACGCACGTGGAGATCACGACGGGACTCGCCGCCACCGACCGCGTGATCGACAACCCGAGCGATTCGCTGAGCACCGGCCAGATGGTTCAGATCATGCCGGCCATGCACGGCTGAGTGCCTCCACCGCCTCCAGAAAGGATCCGCCGATGTTCTCCCTGTCTCTGTCACGACCGCTGCCGCGCCGCGCGCTGGCGGCCACGCTGATCGGCGCGCTGCTGAGCGCGTGCTCGACCCTGCCGCCCTATCAGCGCCCGAGCGCCGGGATTCCCGCGCACTATGCGGGCGCCGCGCCCGGCTGGGCGCAAGCCGCGCCAGGCGACGCCGCACCGCGCGGCCCCTGGTGGACGATCTTCAACGATCCGGTGCTCGACCAGCTCGAAGCGCGCATCGACGTATCGAACCAGACCGTGCGCAAAGCGGTCGCGCAGGTTCAGCAGGCGCGCTCGATGGTGGACTATCAGCGCGCCGGCTTCTTCCCGACGATCACCGCCGGTGTCGCGCAGGATCGCTACCGGACCTCGCAGAACGTCGCAGGAAAGTCGCTCGCGGGCAAGACCGTGCCGGACTATTCGGCGGGCGTGGCGGCGAGCTGGGAGCCGGATCTGTTCGGTCGGGTGCGCGACAGTGTGAACGGTGCGCAGGCCGACGCGCAGGCGAGCGAAGCGGACCTCGAAGGCGTGCGCCTCGCGATGAGCGCGGATCTGGCCATCGACTATTTCTCGCTGCGCTCGCTCGACACGCAAAAGAAGCTGCTCGACGACAGCGTGAGCGCCTACGCCGCCGCGTTGAAGCTCCTCCAGCAGCAGCTGAAAAACGGCGCGATCGACGCCTCCGCCGTCGCGCAGGCCACGACGCAACTCGAAGCGACGCGCACCCAGGACACCGACATCGACGTGACACGCTCGCAGATGCAGCACGCCATCGCCACGCTGATCGGCGAGCCTGCTTCGAGCTTCACGCTGCCGCCGAACGGCTCGGCCGTGACGCCGCCCGCGATTCCGCCCGGCTTGCCGTCGCAACTGCTGGAACGGCGCCCCGATATCGCCGCCGCCGAACGGCGCGTGGCGTCGGCGAACGCACAGATCGGCGTCGCGCATGCGGCGTTTTTCCCGGACCTGGTGCTGTCCGCGAGCGCGGGGCTCGAAAGCTCGTTTTTCGCGCCGTGGCTGAGCGCGCCGAGCCTGTTCTGGTCGCTCGGTCCGCAACTGGCCGGCACGCTGTTCGACGGCGGCAAACGCAAGGCCAGCCTGCACGGCGCCACCGCGCAATACGACGGCGCCGTGGCGGATTATCGTCAGTCGGTGCTGGTGGCGTTCCAGCAGGTCGAAGACAACCTCTCCGCGCTGCATTCCCTCGCCGACGAAGCCGTCAGCCAGCAGCGCGCCACCACCGCCGCGGATCTGTCGTTGCGGCTCACCACGAACCGTTTCAACGCGGGCGCGGTCAGCTATCTCGACGTGGTCACGGCGCAGACGATCGCGCTCTCGAACCAGCGGATCGCGGATCAGATCGCCGCGCGGCAGCTGGAGTCGAGTGTGCTGTTGCTGGAGGCGTTGGGCGGGACGTGGGGCAATGGCAGCAGCGGCGCGGCGGGTGCGGCTTAGTGACAACTCAGGGTCAACTCAGGGTCAACTCAAGGTCAACTCAAGGCCGCCCCGGCGCGTTCACGCGCTGCGCGGGAACGTCAACACGAACCGTGTGCTCCGTGCATCGCTCTCGGCGTGCACGGACCCGCCGTGCAGTTCCATGATCGTGCGCACGATAGCGAGCCCGAGCCCCGTGGACCCGGAAGACCCTTGCGACAACCCCGCCGACGGCAGCGCGCTGCGCGACGGATCGACCCGGTAAAAGCGGTCGAAAATCCGTTCGATGTGCTCGGCGGGAATCGGCTGCCCCTGGTTCTCCACGCTCACGCGCACTGCGTCGGCCGACTCGCTAGCGTCCAGCGCGATCTCGCCCCCCGGCGGCGTATAGCGAATGGCATTGGCGAGCAGATTGCTCACGGCGCGGCGGAACAGTTCGAGATCCGCCGTCAGACTGGCCGCGCCGCTGACGCGCACACGCACATTCGCTTCTTCGGCAATCCCTTCGAAGTAGTCGGCGATATGCGCCAACTCCTCGCCCGCGTCGAACGCACGCATATGTTTGACGAACTGCGGATGCTCGGCACGCGCCAGAAACAGCACGTTCTCGATCATCTTCGAGAGCCGGTCGCACTCTTCCAGATTCGACGCGAGCACCGATTCGTATTCGTCGACGGAACGCGGCCGCGCCAGCGCGACTTCAGCGGCGCCGCGCATGTTGCTGAGCGGCGTGCGCATGTCGTGTGCGAGGTCGGCGGTGAAACGCGACAGACGCTGAAAACCGTGCTCGACGCGCTCGAGCATCGCGTTCAACGCCGCCACCAGCGTGTCGAGTTCGCTCGGCACGCGCGCCACCGCGATTCGCGTATGCAGGCGATTCACCGTGACGAGGCTCGCGCTCGCCGCGATATCGCGCAACGGCCGCAGCGCGGCACGAATCAGCAGGTAGCCGAGCAGCACGGCCAGCAGCACGCCGGCCACGCCCGCCAGGTTGAGCTTGTCGCGGTAACGGTCCAGCAACAGCCAGCGGTCGCTCATGTTGCGCGCCACCAGCACGCTCGCCGTGTCGCCGTCGCGCAGCCGCGCGTCGGTGAGAATGCCGCGGATCGGCGCGCCGTTGCGGCCGGTCCAGTCGCCGATATCGGCCTCCGCAATGCGCTCGGTCGCGGCCACTCGCGTGAGCGGCGGCAACGCCGCCAGCGTTGCGGCGCCGCTCGCCGCATCCGGCGCCGCGAGCACGCCGGCGATGTTGTGTTCGATCGCCCGCGTGCCGTCGGGATCGAACACTTCCATCGACATGGCTTCGTTGCCCAGCACGATACTGGTCAAGCGCTCGCTGTGGTCGCGAATGCCCTGCGCCGTGTCCAGTTCCTCGGCGAGCCGCCGCGCATGGCGCGCGGCGAGCACGATGTCGAGATTGTCCTGCGCCTTGATCTGCTTTTCGAGCGCGAGATACAGAAAACTGCCGACCAGCACGAAAACCGCCAGCGTCGTAGCGCCGAACGCCAGCGCCAGCGTCGCGGCGAGCGAGCGGCCGCGCATCAGGCCGTGTCCTTCAGTTCGAGCACATAGCCCACGCCGCGCACGGTGTGAATCAGCTTGACGGAAAAGTTGTCGTCGATCTTGGTGCGCAAGCGGCGGATCGCGACTTCGACCACATTGGTATCGCTGTCGAAATTCATATCCCACACGTACGACGCGATCTGCGTGCGGCTCAGCACCTCGCCCTGACGCCGCGCGAGCAGTTGCAGCAGCGAGAATTCACGCGGCGTGAGGTCGATACGCGTACCGCCGCGCTTCACGCGCCGGCGGTTCACGTCCATTTCCAGGTCGCCTACCTTGATGAGTTCGCTTTCGCGCGGCGGCCCGCGGCGCGCCAGCGTGCGCACGCGGGCCAGCAATTCGACGAACGCAAAGGGTTTGACGAGGTAATCGTCCGCGCCGAGTTCGAGGCCGCGTACGCGGTCGTCCACGTCGTCGCGCGCGGTGAGGAACAGCACGGGCGTGGTGCGCGTGGTGCGCAAGGTCTTGACGACGCCCCAGCCGTCCATGCCGGGCAGCATCACGTCGAGCACGATCACGTCGTACTCTTCTTCGAGGGCGAGGATCAGCCCCTGAGGGCCGTCGTTCGCCACGTCGACCGCGTAGCCGGATTCTTCCAGGCCTTTCTTCAGATAGGCCGCTGTTTTCAGCTCGTCCTCGATCACCAGGATTCGCATCGGTTGCTCCGCTTTGCGTTGACGGTGAAATCATACCGTCAAGCACTTGGGCGCGTGATTACGATCCGGTAATGTTCACGCGCTTACTCAGGGTGCGCGCCGCCCGCTTCCGCAGAGGCCTGCATGGCAGGCGCGAGCGGCGCCCCGTCTTCCCCCGCATGCGGCGCCGCGGCACCGGCGTGCCGCAGCTTCTTCGCCCGGCCGATCAGTTCACGGGTCAGGCGCCGCGCGCGAATCGCCGCGAGGCCCCAGTTCGAATTGATGGTCTGCACGGTCCACGCGGTGGTCGCTTCGCCGCGCGACCAGTACGCCTTGAAGTCTTCGGTGCCGACGCCGAAATCGAGGTCGTAGCCGCTGTCGAACGCCCATTTCACGCATTGCTCCACAGCGATCAGACCCGGGCAGAACTTGCCGTAGTGCGGGTCGAAGCCGGCAAAGATCGCGCTCGCCCACGGATTGCCCACGCTCGCGATGATCGCGGCCACCGGTGTTTCGTCCAGTGTGACCACGATCAGGCGGGCCATCGAGGGCACCTCGCCCGAATAGATCAGCTTGCCCAGGAAGCGCTCGAACTCGGGCAAATCGAGCCATACGCTGCGTTTGCCGACGCGATCGCTCCACGCCCGTTTGCATTTGAACATCCACTCGATGATGGATGCCGTTTCGCTTTCTTCCGCCGGGTCGAGCGTGCGCACGGCGACCGTGCCTTCTTTCGACAACTTCTTCGCGAAGCCGCCGGGCCGCTTGCCGAACAGCGTGCCGAGCGTCCCGCAGTACGCGTCCCAACTGCCCTGCCCGCGCAACCGGGCGGCGGACGCGTTGTGCGCCTCGCTGAACAGGATCCTGCGTTCCCGCATCACCAGCGCGTGCAGTTCGAGCCGCTCACGCACGTACGGCAGGTGGATGAAGTCGGCGCCGCACCGCCGGCGCGCCGTCTCCCACGCGCCCGCCACGCGCGCCGCGGCGGCTGCGCCGGCCTCGACCAGCACGCTCGTGAAGTCGCCGCCTTGCGGGCCGAGCGGCACGAGATAGGTCCACAGCGAGCGTTTGACCGCTTCGAGCGGCCAGATCATCACCAGCTTTCCGTCTTCGCGGCACACAATGCATTTCAGCTTGCGGCCATGCGGCTTCGACACGTGCTTCCATGCCAGCCAGCAAAACGCGAACGACTGATAGCAATAGCCTTGCGCTTTTGACCATAGCGCGTCCCATTCGGGCTGCAGCGCGCGAAATTCAGCTTCGTCGCCGATGACGTCGTAGCGCCGAGTGATCCGGGTTGTCTCGTCCATGTCGCCTCACACCGTAGCGTGTCGTGTTTTTTGTTCCCGAGCCGGTCAGTGGGGAAAGCGCGGACGCCGGACCCCGCCGGCGCCGACTGGAGCGGGTGACATGAGCATGCTCCGACGCATGGTTAAGGTGTGTGCGGCGGCGTACGCTGCAATGCGGCGTGACGGCGGTTCCGCTATTGCAGCGCCGGAAGGCGCACGTGGCGGCGCCGCCGGCGGGTGCGCGGGCGTGAGTGGTGCTCTACTCGACGTTGTCCGCGATATCCGTCATACGGATCATGTGCGGCTTGACCACGTCGTCCTCGTCGTCGTGGCTTTCCGTGGGCGGATGGATCAACGCTTCGAGCCGTGCCTTGGTGGCCACGAACTCCGGCGACGTGACCTGCGAGTAATCGCGCGGCCGGGGCACCGGCACTTCGATCAACTCCTGCACTTCGCCCGGATTCGCCTTCAGCACCAGAATACGGTCGGCCAGAAAGATCGCCTCGTCCAGATCGTGCGTGATGAACAGCACGGTCACGTCGATGTTGCGCCAGATATCGAGCAGATGCGTCTGCATCTTCGCGCGCGTTTGCGCGTCGAGTGCGCCGAACGGCTCGTCCATCAGCAGAATGCGCGGGCGGTTGGCGAGCGCGCGGGCAATCGCCACACGCTGCTTCATGCCGCCCGACAATTGATGCGGATAGGCATTGGCGAATTTCGTCAGGCCGACCAGATCCAGCCATTGCAGCGCCTCGCGTTCCGCATGCAGGGTGGCGTGGCCGTTCATCTTCAGACCGAACATGACATTCTTCTTGACCGTCAGCCACGGAAACAGCGTGTAGCCCTGGAACACCATGCCGCGGTCGGCGCCCGGCCCCTGCACGGGTTTGCCGTCGAGCAGCACGCTGCCGCTGGTTTGCCGCTCCAGTCCGGCGAGAATGCGGATCAACGTGGACTTGCCGCAGCCCGACGGTCCGATCACGCAGACGAACTCGCGCCGGTGCGTCTTGAAGCTGATGCCGTCGAGCGCGGTGCACTCGCCTTGCGCCGTCTCGAAGCGCTTGCCGAGTTCGCGCACCTCCAGAATCACCTCACGCGACTTCAGGCGGTCGAAACGTTCGCGCACCGCTTCGGACTGGATCAGGTACGACGGAATCGGTTGCGGATTTAACATGATGGAATCCCTTGAATGCTGTGCTGTACAGGCGATAAACCGTGTCATGAAACCGTCCGCTACGCCTTGAGCGTGCGGTCCCACGGAAACAGCTTGCGGCCGAGCCAGGCCAGCACGAGATCGGTGCCCAGACCGATGATGCCGATCATCATGATCGCCGCGTAGACGTTCTCGAAATGCGTGTAGCGCGCCTGTTGCGTGATGTACCAGGTGATGCCCGAACTGGTGCCGACCAGTTCCGCGACGATCAGATAGGTCCAAGCCCAGCCGAGCAGAATGCGCTGATCGCGATACAGATCCGGCAGAATGCCGGGAATCACCACGTGCGTGAGCAGCTTGAGCTTTTTCGTGCCGAGCGTCATGGCGGCTTCGAACAGGCCGTATTCGAGCTTGCGCGTGGTGTTCGCCACGATCAGCACCTGCTGGAACAACGTGCCGATCACGATGATCGCGATCTTCGGGCCGTCGTAGATGCCGAGGATCGCCACCATCAGCGCGCCGAACGCGGGCGCCGGCAAATAGCGGAAGAACTCGAAGAACGGCTCCTGCAAACGCGCAATCGCGCTATACGTGCCGCACACAATGCCGATCGGCACGCCGATCACGGACGACAGCACGAAGCCCCAGAAAATCACCTGAATGCTGTGCCATAGGCTTTGATGCAGCCATACACCGTCGCGCGACGCGGGCGGCGTGGTGAACGCGGTGTAGAACGCGCGCAGCACTTCATGGGGCGCCGGCAGATACACCGGGTTGACCGGCTCGCCCACCGGCAGGGCCGTATGGGCTTCGCGCGCGTGGCTGAGTTCGTCGGCGAATACGTCCTTGTCGACGCGCATGCCCGGCTGGAAATAGTCGACGCTGCCGGGACTCGCGATCAGCATTTGCGGATGCCAGATGAACGGCACGTAGCTGACCAGACACCACACGAGGAGCGGCAACAGGAACGAGCCCGCGCCCAACAGCCATTTGCCGCGCACGGAAAGTTCGCGGCGCACCGCGAACCATTCGGTTCTGTCAATGACGGCCATGTGATTCTCCGGAGCAGACTTCGGTTGCGTCATCCGCGGACGGTGAGGCGGTGGCCGTTTCGCCGTGCCACGCGCGCGCCAGATCGAGCAGCATCGCGTCTTCATGCGCGCGCGCGACGAACGTCACGCCGAACGGCAGGCCCGCGTGTCTGCCGATCGCACAGAGGCCGGCCGGCACCGCCAGCGCGGACAGGTCGAGCAGGTTCACGAAGTTCGTGTAGTAGCCGAAGCGCGAATTCACGCGGATCGGGTCGGCTTCCAGTTCGTCGACGGTGGCGGTGGTCGCCGAGGTCGGCGTGACGATCGCGTCGATGCGCTGCCAGACTTCGGCGGCCTGCATGCGCAGGAACGCGAGGCGGTCGAACGCGGCGAACGCATCGGCCGCACTCCAGCGCGCCGCCCCGCCGATGATCTCGCGGATCACCGGATGCAGCGCGTCAGGCTGCGTGTCGACGAACTGGCGGATCGCGGCGAGCCGCTCCGCGACCCACGGTCCTTCGTAGAGCAGCCGCGCGGTGGCGAGGAACGGCTCGAAATCGATCTCGACCAGTTCGGCACCGGCTGCGCGCAAGCGCGTTAGCGCGGCGTCGAAAGCGTGCGCGTACGATGTGTCGCCGAAGAATTCGAGCTGGTTCGCGCGCGGCACGCCGAAGCGCACACCGCGCAGCGACCGTTGCGCACCGGGTTGCGCCACGGCTTGCGTCACGGCTTGCGTCACGGCTTGTGTCACTGCTTGAGTCACGGCTTGCGGCGGCTGGAATTCCCGCGCATACGGGTCGCCTTCCGTGACGCCCCGCGCGGCGTCGAACACGCGCTGCGCGTCGTCCGCCGAGCGCGCGAAGATCGACACGCAATCGAGCGATTTACACGCGGGCACCACGCCTGCCGTGCTCAACAAACCCTTGGTCGGCTTCAACCCGATCAGGCCGTGAAAGGCCGCGGGCACGCGCCCCGAACCCGCGGTGTCGGTGCCCAGCGAAAACGCCGCCAGCCCGAGCGCGACCGAAACCGCCGAGCCGGAACTCGAACCGCCCGACGCATAGCGCGGATCGAGCGCGTTGCGGCACGCGCCGTGCGGCGAACGCTGCCCGGACAGACCCGTGGCGAACTGATCGAGGTTGGTCTTGCCAATCGGAATCGCACCGGCGGCGATCAGGCGCGCGACTACCGGCGCGCTGACCGTGGGCGTGTACGCATAGGCGGGGCACGCGGCCGTGGTCGGAATGCCGGCGAGATCGATGTTGTCCTTGATGGCGAACGGTATGCCGTACAGCGGCAACGTGCCCATGTCGCGGCCTTCCAGTGCGTCGACGTAACGCATCATCTCGTCGCGGCTCAAAGGACGGATCCACGCATGATGCGGGTCGTCGCCCGAGGTGCGCGCGGCGATCGCGTCGATCAGTTGCGCGGGCGTCAGGCTGCCGGCGCGGTAGCGCGCGTGTAGTCCGGCGATCGACATGGACTGGAACAGATCGTCGTGTGATTTCATTTGCATGTGGCCTCCTCGGTGGCGTCGGCTGCAATGCCGGCGCGCATCACCATCAAACGTTGCCCCGCGACGACCGCCGCGCCCTGAGCGCAATCGATCGCTTCGATCACGCCGTCGCCAGTCGCGGTGACAGAGATTTCCATCTTCATCGACTCGACGATCGCAACCACCTGGCCGTCGCTCACGCGCTCGCCTTCGCTCACGAGCAGCTTCCACACGCTGCCCGACACGTCGGCGACGATGCCTTGCTGACCGGCTGCGAGCGCGTCGTTCGCCGCCGCACCGGCGGCTGCATCGCCATCCGCTTCGCCACCCGTTTCGCCGACGTATTCCGCATGACCGGCGGCGTTCCAGCGCTCGCGCTCCGCGTCGAACGCGGCTTGCTGCGCGCTCTTGAATGCGGAGATGGATCCGGCTTCGTCCTTCAGGAAGCGGTTGTACGCGCCGAGGTCGAACACGGACTCCTCGATCTTCAGGCTCGCGCGGCCCGCGATGAAATCCGTGCGCAGTTCGGCCAGTTCGGCTTCGCTGACTTCGTAGAAGCGGATTTCATCGAAGAAGCGCAGCAGCCAGGGCTTGCCCGCTTCGAACTCGCGCGTGGTGCGATAGCGGTTCCACATCTGCACGGTGCGGCCGACGAACTGATAGCCGCCCGGCCCTTCCATTCCATACACGCACAGATACGCGCCGCCAATGCCCACCGCGTTCTCCGGCGTCCACGTGCGCGCCGGGTTGTATTTGGTGGTGACGAGCCGGTGGCGCGGGTCGAGCGGCGTCGCGACCGGCGCGCCGAGATAGACGTCGCCGAGGCCCATGACGAGGTAGCGCGCGTCGAACACGATACGCTTCACGTCGTCGATGCTGTTCAGCCCGTTGATGCGGCGAATGAACTCGATATTGCTCGGACACCACGGCGCGTCGGGCCGCACCGATTGCATGTAGCGCTCGATCGCGATGCGCGTCGACGGGTCGTCCCACGAGAGCGGCAGATGCACGATGCGGTTCGGCACGCGCATCTCGTCGATGGCGGGCAGTTCGCGCTCGGCTTGCCGCAGATGCGCGAGCAAGGTGTCGTGCGAGAGCACGCGGTGGTCGAAATGCACCTGCAGCGAGCGGATGCCGGGCGTCAGATCGATGATGCCCGGCAGCCGGTGTGCGTCGAGCCAGTTCATCAACGCATGCACGCGAAAGCGCAGGTTCAGGTCGAGCACGAGCGGGCCGTATTCGATCAGTACGTTCTGGTCGCCGGAGCGGCGATACACCACGCCGGTGCCCTCGCCTGCCGTGGGATCGCGATAGAGGATGCAATCGTGGCCCTTGTCGCCGGCCTGAGCCACATGCTTTGGCGCGGCGAGCGCCGCCTTGACCGGCATGCGTTCGAAGCGCACCGTATCGCCGGGCCGCAATTGCCCGAGCTTCCACAACTCTTCGCCCACTACGGTGACCGGACACACGAAACCACCGAGGCTCGGACCGTCAGGGCCGAGAATCACCGGCATGTCGCCGGTGAAATCCACCGCGCCGACCGCATACGCGTTGTCGTGAATGTTCGACGGATGCAGTCCAGCCTCGCCGCCGTCCGTGCGGGCCCATTGCGGCTTCGGGCCGATCAGGCGCACACCCGTGCGGCTGGAGTTGTAGTGCACGGTCCAGCGCGTGCCGTAGAGCATCGCGATGTCGTCGGGTGTGAAGAAATCGGGCGCGCCGTGCGGGCCGTCCAGCACGCCGAGCGTCCAGTCGTGCGTCATCTCCGGCACGCGCGCCGCGTCCAGTTGCGCGCCCGCTTCGCCGCGGCCCGCACCGTCCGCGAGATGCAGCACGTCGCCTTTGCGCAGCGCACGCCCCGCATGGCCGCCGAACTGGCCGAGCGTGAAAGTCGCCTTACTGCCCAGATAATCCGGCACTTGCAGGCCGCCCTTCAACGCAAGACACGCGCGCATGCCGGCGCCCGTCACGCCGCCAAGCTTGAGCACGGAACCGGCCGGCGCGCGCGTGACCTGCCAGAGCGCGACCGGCGCGCCGTCCAGCGTGGCGGCGAGCGGCGCGCCGCCCAGCACGAACAGCGTCGCGGTATTGAAGCGCAACGTGGCGCCGACCATCGCGCATTCGAGCCCTGCGGCATCGGCGGGATTGCCGAGCAGTTCGTTGGCGAGGCGAAACGACAGATCGTCCATCGGACCCGATGGCGGCACGCCGATGTCCCAATAGCCGGTGCGTCCAGGCGTCTGCTGCACGGTTGTCTGCACGCCGCCGTCGAGCACGTCGATGGTGTGCGGCGCGAACATGAAGCGCGACAGGAACGCGGTGGTCTGCTCGCCGCGTGCAAACGTCGCCGAGCCGGCAATCGCGCGCAGATAGTCGAGATTGGTCTCTATGCCGTAGAGCTGCGTTTCTTCCAGCGCGGCGCGCAGTGCCGCAAGCGCGGCCTCGCGCGTCCCGCCTTTGACGATCAGCTTGGCCAGCAACGGATCGTAGAAAGCGCTGACTTCCGTGCCCGCATCGACCCAGGTGTCGGCTCGCGCGGCGGCGGCGAACGCGACATGCGTCAGCACGCCCGCGCTCGGTTGAAACTGCTTGTGCGGGTCTTCCGCGTACAGACGCACCTGGATGCTTGCACCACGCGGCACGGGCGCGAGCGTATCGAGCGGCGCGAGTTCGCCCTCGGCCTCGCGAATCATCCACTCCACCAGATCGATACCCGTGACCTCTTCCGTCACGCAATGCTCGACTTGCAGCCGCGTGTTCACTTCGAGGAAATAAAACTGCCGCGTATCGGCATCGAAGACGAACTCGACCGTGCCCGCCGACTTGTACTTCACGGCTTGCGCGAGGCGCACCGCGCTCGCATGCAGCGCGCTGCGTTCCGCGGGCGTCAAACCGGGCGCGGGCGTTTCCTCGATCACCTTCTGATTGCGCCGCTGCACCGAGCAGTCGCGCTCACCGAGGGCGATCACGCCTCCGTGGCCGTCGCCGAAAATCTGCACTTCGATATGGCGCGCGTTCTCGACGAACTTTTCGAGGTAGACGCCGGCGTTGGCAAAATTGGCTTCGCCGAGCCGCGCGACCGAAGCGAACACGCTCTCCAGTTGCGCCGCGTCGCGACACAGCGACATGCCGATACCGCCGCCGCCCGCGGTGCTTTTCAGCATCACGGGATAGCCGATCGACTCCGCCTCGCGCAACGCCGCGCTCACGTCGGGCAGCAAGCCGGTGCCCGGCAGCAGCGCAACGTGGTTGGCTCGCGCCAGTTCACGCGCCGTATGCTTGAGGCCGAACTCGCGCATCTGCGTCGGGGTCGGGCCGATGAAACGGATTCCCGCGTCGTCGCAAGCCTGCGCGAAAGCGGCGTTCTCGGACAGAAAGCCGTAGCCGGGATGCACGGCGTCGGCGCCGCACGCGCGCGCGGCATCGAGAATCGCCGCGCTGTTCAGATAGCTCTGCGCCGCGAGCGCGGGGCCGATGCACACCGCGTCATCGGCGAGCATCACATGCATGGCGTGGCGATCGGCCTCTGAATACACCGCGACCGACGCAATGCCCAGACGCTTGAGCGTACGAATCACGCGGCAGGCAATCTCGCCGCGATTGGCAATCAGGACTTTGCGGAATCTCATTGCGCATCCCATATCGTCAGTCGCACGGGCGTCGGGTTGTAGCCGTTGCACGGATTGTTCAACTGCGGGCAGTTCGAAATCAGCACTGTCACGTCCACGTCGGCGCGCATTTCAACGTACTTGCCCGGCGCGGAGATACCGTCCTCGAACGTCAGTTTGCCGGGCGGCGTGACCGGCACGTTCATGAAGAAGTTGATGTTGCTCACAATGTCGCGCTTGCCGAGCTGCGTGCCCACGCCGCAGGTGCAATGCGTGATCGCATGCAGGAAGCTGTCGCGGCAGTTGTGCATGTAACGCTTGTCGAGTGCATAGCGCACCGTATTGCTTTCGGCCGCGCACGCGCCGCCGAGCGTATCGTGCCTGCCGCATGTGTCGGCCACGATCGTCAGCATCGGCTTGCCGAGGTTCGACATCAGCACGCTGCCGGCCGAGAGATAAAGATTGCGCTGCGCGCGGATCGTGTCCTGCGCGCTATAGCGTTCGAGCGGATCGGCGCTGTTGTAGAACAGCGTGTCGACCGCCTGATTGCCTTCCAGGTCGAGAATGCGGAACACCTGTCCGCGCTTGACTTCATGCAGCCACGGTTCGCCCGAAGGCAGCGTCAGGTCGTAGACCGCATGACGGAGTTCGAGCTTGCTTTCGATAATAGGCATAGCGGGTCTCCTTAAACGAACAGACGGTCGGTGTTGACGAAGCCGCGCTCGTTCTCGGGACACGCCGAGCGGCAGAAATCGTCGGCCGGTACGCAGGCGTCGGTTGCATACGCGCGGTACGCGATCAGCTTGACGGGCTTCGGTTCGTATTCGGATGAAGGGTTCAGCGGATGCGGCGCGGTGGAGAACGCGACCAACGTATCCATTTCGAAGCGCAGATCGAACGCCGCGCCGGCCGGCGAATGGCCTGCTACGAAGCTGAGCGCGCCGTCCTCGCCGATCGCGAGTTTGCTGAAGAAGTTGATGTTGGCGACGAGATCGCGTGCGCCGAGGCCATGCTTCGCCAGTTCGAGCAGCAGGCTGTCGCGGCCGTTGCGGATCATCGCGTTGCGATGCTGCTGATAGCGGGCCACGCCGTATTTGCTCGCGAACAGTTGCGCGTCGCCGACGCCGCCGAGCGGATCGTGCCAGCCGAGCGTATCGGCCGTGATCGACGCCAGCACGCGCCCCATGTCCGAGTAGAGCACGTGGCCGCGCGTCAGATGCGCGGTGTGCTGCGCCTTCAGCGTATCGGCCATGTTGTAGCGTTCGAGCGGTTCGTCGTGCCGGTGGAACACGGCGGCCAGATTCGCGCCGCCTTCGCTATCGACGGCGCGCAACGCCATGCCACGGCGCAGCACGCCGGACCAGTGCGTGCCGGCGGGAATCACCGTTTCCCATGCCACATGCGGGATCGGTGCGAGATCGACTGGGATTTGCGTCGACATGGAGGCTCCAGGTATCGGTTGGGAATAAGCGTGAGAGGGCGATTGACCGACATCGCGACCTCCCGGGCTTTTATCCCTCCGTGGAGCCTCGCCGGCGCCTTGAAAGAAGGTGAACGGCAAGACCGGATTGCTCTCGGACCAGGCATCGTGCGCATGAAAGCGTCCGACCGGAACCCTAGCGATCCTGAAGATGATGCAAATTACTTCGCACCTCTCGGTGTATCGCTAAGCGAGTTGTGTGCCAGTGTCCCGTCGCGATTGCGGCAAGTGCGGCGTGGCAAGGGATTGGATATGAAGGCGGCCTCGTCGCTCCGAGCGCGGGTGGATCGCTCACGCACCAGCGCCGCTGGTGAACGCGCACCACTTGAATGCGCGGAGCACCATGATTGGGCTCGATCTTCTCGTGCGGCACGCTCGGGCCGGCTTCGGGCGATGGCATGGTGTGTGCGTATCAACGCGCCACGTCCACTCCCTTCCCGACCCGACCATGCCGACGCTTGCCGCTATTCGCCGCGCACTTTACGCCCTCATGTCGGCACGTTTCATCGAATTGCAGAAACAGCAGCGCCGCTCGTAGCCCAAGCGGCGCTGTTGTCGTGACGCTGCGCATTCAGGCTCTGCCATCCGCTCCGCGCGCGTCTTGTCTCAGCCTTCAGCATCCTGCTCCGCGCTTGCATAACGCGCCTGCTGGCCGAAGCTCGCCAGCGCCTTCGATCCGTCGGGCAACACGAGTTCTCCCCGTTCGAGACGCGCCTTCAGATAGGTAAAGCTCTGTGCCGTCTGCGCGTACAGATGGTCGCCCGCCGACACGGGCGGATACTTCGCCACCGCCTCGGGTGTCGCGAACTGCGGCAGCGGTGCGACCACCGTGTGATAGTCGCAGGCGAAAAAGAGCGGGAACGAATAGCGCTCCTCCCGCACTTTGCGCACACGATGCGAAGTCGCGACATAGGTGCCGCCCGTCCACACTTCCAGCATGTCGCCGATGTTCACGACGAACGCGTTTCCGACCGGCGGCGCATCGATCCACTCGCCCCTGCCGTTCATCACTTCGAGACCGGGCGCGGTCGGCAGCAGGATCGTGAAGCACTCGTAGTCGGTATGCGCGCCGATGCCCGGCCGGTCTTCGGCTGACGGATCGAGCGGATAGTGGATCAGGCGCAACTGGCTCGGCGGCTTGCGTAGATAGCGCTCGAAGTGCTGCTCGGGCAAGCCGAGCGCGAGCGAAAAGCCACGAAACAACGCGCGGCCGAGTTCGAACGACGCTTCATAGTAGCCGCCCACCGCCTCGCGAAAACCCGGTTGTTCGGGCCAGCTATTCGAGCCGAGCATCGGTGTGCCGGCAATCACGTCGGGGTCGTCGGCGGGCAGTTCGCGGCCTGTGTCGAACGCTTCCTTCCTGTCGCGCTTGCCGCCCGCGAAGACTTCCTCGCCTTCGGGCACATAGCCGCGATGCGCGCTCGAGTTGCCGATGTAATAGCGCATCTTCCAGTCGTGCCCGGCGGCAAAGAAGCGTTTGGCCTGCTCGATCAGCGCGCCCTGCTGTCCGCGCGACACCTGATGGCCGGTGACGTAAAAGAACCCGGCCTCGCGTGCGGCGCGATCCAGTTCGCGGGCGGTGGCGAGTCGGCGGTCTATGTCGTCGCTGAAGAGGCCGCTGACATCGACGATAGGCAAGTGCTTAAAACCGGTATGGGTTGAGCTCATGAGAGAAGTGACGCCTGGGCGGCCTGCGGGTTGAAATGCGATTGCGATTGCTGCGCGCCGCGCCCGGCAAGAAACGCGGCCAGATGGCGCCGTTCCTCGCGGCCCATCCATGTATTGATCTCCCATAGATCGGCCACCGGCGCATTCGTAAACGGCAGCGTGTGCAGATAACCGTCAGGGCCGAACTCCGGTGTCATCGTCGTGACCGTGTAGCCCTGCCCGATCTGCGCGCTCCACAGCGCTTCCCAGATCCGCTGATGCGAGGCGAGGCAATCCGCGTACTCCGGCGCCGCCGGATGCGGCACCTGCGGACCTTGCGGATAGCCGACACGGCCATGCAGATGATGCGCATGCGGCGCAAGTTCGAGGATCGTGTCCCACTCGCTGTCGAGCAGCCGCTCGCAGACGGACACCCAATGGCTGAAGTCGCAGGTCAGCTTGAGCGGGGGCACGGCGCGCGCGACATCCCGCGTAATCCACGGGTTGAAGAACGAACGCCCGCGGTGCGTTTCGAAACTGCAGATCACGTCGTGCTTCGCGGCGATTTCCACCGCGCGGGTGAAGAAGTCCACTTGCGTCGCGGCAGGCCATGCGTCGCAACCGGCCATCACATTGAAGAAGCGCGGTTCGAGCGGCTTGCCCCAGACGATCTTCTGCTCCAGGTCCCGCAGATGATCGGCGGGCGTGGCCGAACGCTCCGGCACATAGCTGCCCGCCGTCGTGATCTCCGCGATGAACCCGAGGCCTTCGTCCGCGATGGCCTGCGCAAAAGCGTCGCGCGCCGCGCCGCCGGGCGGCACCGGCGCTTCGATACCGTCGAAGCCCGCGGCCCGCACCAGCGGCGCGGCATCGCGCGGACCGCCGTCGAATCCCCAGAACGTCTTGAACAATTCGAATTTCATCGCCTCTCCATTTACATGCAAAATTGCATGTAATAGTACCTATTAAATTCGCGCGTCAATAAACTATCCTTGCATGGCCGTGCAAAAATCCGGGCACGCCCGATTTGCGGCTCGATTAGCACTTAAACTGTGCAGCCCTCCTCCTCGTGGTGAATCGATGAAGAAGAAAATTGCCCGCGCCAAAGGTCAGGCTGTCGCGCGCGCCATTCTCGACATGGACTGGCAGTGGTCGGCGCATTTCGGCGATCTCGGCCTGAACGACCTGAACTACAGCGATCTGTTCTGCCGCATGTGGGTGGACCCGGAAGACTACTTCGCCAAGACGGCGCTCTACGAGTTCATGCCGGGCGTGAGCCGCCGTACCGCCGTGCGCTACGTTCAGGAGTTGATCGACCGCGGCTGGCTGCTCGAGACGAGTTCCGCCGAAGATCGCCGCATCAGGCAGGTGAGCCTCACGGCGCCGATCGGAGAGCGGCTGGAGCAGTTTCTGGCTTACGTGCATCAACGGTTCGCGGCGCTGGATTGACAGTGCGTCCGCGTCCGCATAAACCCTGGCGCGAAATCCACTGGCATATTTCTCGCTAGATAACTGGCCGAGAGGTGCGGCAGCGTCGCATCTTAGGGATGCTAGGGTTCCGGTTCGAGAGAACGTCTGGTCCGAGAGCAGCCCGGTGCGCCGACAGGTTCGATTGCTTCGCTTGCAGGTTCCACTGCGGACACGAACGGCCGGTGGCACTACACGGCGGGACAAAAGCCCGGGAGATTGGCGATAGCAATGTCTATCGTGCCTCTCCGTGGCCGGCGTTTGTCTTGTGCACATCGATCCCGTGCACATTTGTCCCGTGCAGTTTCCGCGCTTTGTCGTTCGCTTTCGCGCGGGAGCCGGTCATGTTGTTTCATCGCGCAGTCGCCGCGCGATCCAACTCAACAATCGCAATTGACCGGTCTCCTGGAGAAAACGATGAAACGCTTCGAATCCTTGCGCACGTCCCGTCTTTCCCGTCTTTCCCGTCTTTCCCGTCTTTCCCGTCTTTCCCTTACTTCGCCCGCGCGCTTCGCGTCGGCCCTTCGCGTGCGTGGCGTGCTCGCCGTGGCTGCCGCCGCGCTCACTATCGGACTGACTGCGGGCTTTACCGCGACCCCGGCCCACGCGGCCACGCCGCTCGCCATCGGCTATAGCGACTGGCCCGGCTTCGTCGCCTTCCAGATCGCGATCGAAAAAGGCTGGTTCAAGGAAGCCGGCGTGGACGTCAATTTCCAGTGGTTCGACTACTCGGCCTCGCTCGATGCGTTTTCCGCCGGCAAACTCGATGCGGTCGGCGCAACCAACGGCGACGCGCTGGTGACAGGCGCAAGCGGCGCCAAGAACGTGATGATCCTGCTGACCGACTATTCGAGCGGCAACGACATGATCGTCGCCAAACCGCCGGTGCGCACGGTGGAAGGATTGAAGGGCAAGAAGGTCGGCGTTGAAATCGGCCTCGTCGATCACCTGCTGCTCGATACGGCGCTGGAAAAACATGCGCTGAAGGAATCGGATATCACGCTCGTCAACGCAAAAACCAACGAACTGCCGCAAGTGCTGGCCTCCTCCAAAGACGTCGCAGCGGTCGGCGCCTGGCAGCCGAACGCGGGTGAAGCGCTCAAGCGCGTACCGGGCTCGCGGCCGATCTTCACGTCCGCCGACGCCCCCGGCCTGATCTACGACGCGATCACGGTGAACCCCGTCAGCCTGCAATCGCGCAGGGCCGACTGGGCCAAGGTGATCAAGGTCTGGTATCGCTGCGTGGCCTATATCAACGACCCGAAAACGCAACCGGACGCGGTCAAGATCATGTCCGCGCGGGTCGGCCTCACGCCGGCGCAGTACCTGCCCTTGCTCAAAGGCACGCACCTGCTCGACTCCACAGCGGCGAAGAAGGCCTTCACCAAGGGCGACGGACTGGACTCCGTCTACGGTTCGAGCGCGAACGCCGACAGGTTCAACGTGCGCAACGGCGTGTACAAGCAGTCGCAAAACGTGAACGCCTATATCGACCCCTCGCTCGCCAACGCGCAGTAAGCGCAGCGCGAAGCACTGCCGGCACTCACGCCGAAATAGCCCGCGGACCCGAAACTGTTATTCTTGCGTCTCTCCCGACCATCAACAGGTCGCCTGCCGCCTCCGGGCGGCAACTCCCAGGCGGCGCTTCTGCGCCCGACTTCCGAGAGACAGGAATTTGCATGTTCGGTTTTCTGCGCGGCTATTTTTCCAACGACCTGGCAATCGACCTCGGCACGTCGAACACGCTCATCTACATGCGTGGCAAGGGTATCGTGCTGGACGAACCTTCGGTGGTCTCGATTCGCCAGGAAGGCGGTCCGAACGGCAAGAAGATCATTCTGGCCGTCGGCAAGGAAGCAAAACAGATGCTCGGCAAGGTGCCGGGCAATATCGAGGCGATCCGCCCGATGAAAGACGGCGTGATCGCCGACTTCAACATTACCCAGCAGATGATCAAGCGCTTCATCCAGATGGCGCACGAGTCGCGTATGTTCGCGCCGTCGCCGCGCATCATCATCTGCGTGCCGTGCGGCTCCACCCAGGTGGAGCGCCGCGCGATCAAGGAGGCCGCGCACAGCGCGGGCGCTTCGCAGGTCTATCTGATCGAGGAGCCGATGGCCGCGGCCACCGGCGCGGGCTTGCCGGTGTCGGAAGCGACCGGCTCGATGGTGGTCGACATTGGCGGCGGCACCACCGAAGTGGGCGTGATCTCGCTCGGCGGCATCGTTTATAAAGGCTCGGTGCGCGTGGGCGGCGACAAGTTCGACGACGCGATCGTCAACTACATTCGCCGCAATTACGGCATGCTGATCGGCGAGCAAACGGCCGAAGCCATCAAGAAGGAAATCGGCTCCGCGTTTCCGGGCTCCGAGGTCAAGGAGATGGAAGTCAAGGGCCGCAATATGTCCGAAGGGATTCCGCGCAGCTTCACGGTGTCCAGCAACGAGATTCTCGAAGCGCTGACCGATCCGCTCAATCAGATCGTCTCCGCCGTGAAGATCGCGCTGGAGCAAACGCCGCCGGAACTGGGCGCGGACATTGCCGAGCGCGGCATCATGCTGGCGGGCGGCGGCGCGCTGCTGCGCGATCTGGACCGCCTGCTCGCCGAAGAAACGGGCTTGCCGGTGTTCGTCGCCGAAGCGCCGCTGACTTGCGTGGTGCGCGGCTCGGGCATGGCGCTCGAACGGATCGACAAATTCGGCGGCGCGTTCTCTTACGAATGAGCCTCGCGCGCCTGCGGACGCTCGAACCACTCAAGCTGCTCAAGCCGCCCAAGCCACTCAACCCGCTCAGGACACGAACGGCAGCTTGCTGTCGCGCGCCGCGGCAAGCATGGACAGTGTGATCTTGCGCACTTCCAGCTTGCTCTGCGTGACATGCGCGCGCAGCAGGATGATCGCTTCGGTCAAACGGTTGCGTTCGATCAGATTGAGCATGGTGGCATGCTCGTCGTACGTGGCGCTGGTGCGGTGCGGTTTCAGAAAATCGAGCCGCCGCACAATGCGGATGCGCTCGGCCACTTCGTTATGCACGCGCAGCATTTCCGCGTTGCCGGTGGCGGCAACCAGTTGGCGGTGAAAATTTTCGTCCATGCCGAACATTTTCACCGGGTCGCTCTCGCGCAATTCGGGCTCGACGCACCAGACCGCCTTCAATGCCTCCACGGCGGCGTGAGCGCTATCGCCGCCCGTGCCTATCCGCTCCACCGCCGCGACTTCCAGCACGATGCGCAAATCGTAGAGCTGATCGAGTTGATCGAAGTTGATCGGCGAGACTTTCCAGCCGCGCCGGAAGCCGACTTCCAGATAGCCCTCGCGTTGCAGCCGGAACAGGCCGTCGCGCATTGGCGTGCGCGACACGCCGTAGTGCTGCGCAATGCCGTTCTCCGAAAAACGGTCGCCGGGAAAGAGGCGAAAGCTGAAGATATCGTTCTTGAGCTGCTGATAGACCTGCTCGGCAAGCGGGTTGGCCGCGGCAGGCTGCGCGGGCGCATCCTGCACGCCTGAAGCAGCGGGCGTCTCCAGCAGGTTGGTCGGGTCGTCGTTCATGTTGCCTGGTCCTTTGTTCTTATTATCGGCGTTTCACGGCATGGCGATGAGACTGACATGCGCGGCGACGATTTTCCAGCCATCGGCGGGACTGAGCCTCGCCCATGTTTGCATCTGACGGCCGAGCAAGGGCGTGGCGTCGCTCGTGAATTCGGTGCTGACCGTGGCGAAGTCCGTGCCGAAGGTCGTCACCACGGTTCGATGCAGCTTGCGCGACTTCGGCACCGGCTCGCAGCGCTCGCGCCATGCACGGATCGCTTCGCCGCCGTGCTGCACTTCAGCGATACCGTAGCGCACCGTTTCCGGCGTGTGCCAGAAAAGCGCGTTCATCGCCTCGATGTCGTTCTCCACCAGCGCCCGTTCGTATTCGACGAACGCCGCCTGCACCTGTGCCACGATGTCGGGTTGATTCACTTCCATGCTGGGATCGTCCCGTCGATTTTCAATAGTGAAGACAAAGGTGCGGTCCAGCCGACAATGCCGCCTTGCGAGCGCACCATGTCGAGCGTTGCCTGTTTGAACGCGGGGAAATAGCTCGCCGTGGCGTCTTCGATCAGCAGGCTGTCATAACCACGGTCGTTGGCCTCGCGCATCGACGTTTGCACGCACACCTCGGTGGTCACGCCGGCAAACACCAGATGCGTGATGCCGCGCATCGCCAGTTCCTCGCCGAGCCGGGTCGCGTAGAACGCGCCCTTGCCGGGTTTGTCGATTACCAGTTCGCCGGCCAGCGGCGCAAGCGGCTCGATGATCGCATTGCCGGGTTCGCCGCGAACGAGAATGCGGCCCATCGGCCCCGCGTCGCCGATCCGCGCGTTCGGCGCGCCGCGCAGACGTTTGGCCGGCGGGCAGTCGGACAGATCCGCCGCATGCGATTCACGCGTATGCACGACGAGCCATTGGTGTTGGCGCGCGAACGCAAGCAGCGCGGCCACGGTCGGCACGATCTCGGCGAGCAGCGAGACGTCGTTGCCGAGCGACTCGCCGAAGCCGCCCGGTTCGATGAAGTCGCGCTGCATGTCGATCACGACCAGCGCGGTTTTTGCGGGGTCGAAGCTGAACGGTCCGGGTTGGGCGTCGATGGTCAGCAAATGGGTCGATGTCATCCGATGGTTTCCCTCAGTTTTTCGGCCGGTGCGGCGTGTGGCGCGGCGGTGTCGCCGTGTCCGGCCATATGCTGGCCGAGCACGGTGCGATCCGCGCGCGCCGCCGGTGTTTCGAACACCAGCTCGCCCTCGGCGATCACCATGATACGGTCCGCCAGTTCGAGCAGTTCGTCGAGGTCTTCGCTCACCAGCAGCACGGCCGCGCCGGCATCGCGCGCGGCCATCAGACGCGCATGGATATCGGCCACCGACGCGAAGTCGAGCCCGAACACCGGATTCGCGACGATCAGCACATCCACCGGCTGCCCGAGTTCGCGCGCCAGCACCGCGCGTTGCACGTTGCCGCCCGAGAGCGTGCCGATCGCACGTTCCGGCACGGGCGGGCGCACGTTGAATTCGCCGATCAACTGCGCGGCGCGCTCGCGCATGGCGCGGCGATCGAGCCACCAGCCGCCGCGCCGCAACGGCTCGCGATCGAAGTCGCGCAGCGCGAGATTCTGCGCGACGCTCATGGCGCCGACGCAGGCGTTCTTCAGCGGCTCTTCGGGGATCGCGAAGACGCGCCGCTGCGTCATCTGTTCGCGCGTTGCATGGTACGGCTTGCCGGCCACCTGCATGTCGCCGGTCTTCACACGGCGCTGGCCGACCAGCGCTTCCACCAGTTCCTTCTGACCGTTGCCGGAGACGCCCGCGAGTCCGAGAATTTCGCCCGCGCGCACGGACAGCGTTGCGTGCTTCACGGCCGTGTGGCCGCGATCGTCTTCCACGGACACATCGCGCAGCGCGAGGCGCACCTGGGCGGATTCGTCGACCGGCTTGCGCTGCACGCGCGCTTCGGTCACTGCCGCCATGACAGGCGCGTCGCCGGTGGCCACGGTGCCCATCATCCAGGCGGCGAGTTCGTCGCGCGTGGTGTTCGCAACCGCGCTCGTGCCGACCTGGCGCCCCTTGCGCAATACCGTGACGTCGTCCGCGTAGGCCATCACTTCGCGGAACTTGTGCGTGATCATCAGCACGGTCAGCTCGCCGCGCGTGGTCAGATCGCGCATCAGGCCGAGCACTTCGTCGGCTTCCTGCGGTGTCAGCACGGAAGTCGGTTCGTCGAGGATCAGGAAGCGCTGCTGTAGATAGAGCTGCTTGAGGATTTCGAGCTTCTGCTTTTCACCGGCGGCAAGTCCCGCGACCGGCGCGTCGAGCGGCAAGCGAAACGGCATGCGCTGCATGAACGCGGCGAGCGCGGCGCGCTCCGCTTTCCAGTCGATTTTCCACGGCATTTGTCCACGCGCGAGCAGCAGGTTCTCTTCGACGGACAGGCCCGCGGCCAGCGTGAAATGCTGATACACCATGCCGATGCCGAGCGCCTGCGCGTCACGCGGCGAATGGATGTGCACTTCGCGGCCGTCGGCGGCGATCTGGCCGTCGTCGAGCACGCCGTAGCCGACCAGTCCCTTCACGAGCGTGCTCTTGCCCGCGCCGTTCTCGCCGAGCAGCGCGTGGATCGTGCCGGCCTTGACCTTGATCGAAACGCCGTCCAGCGCGCGAAATGCGCCGAACGATTTGCTCGCGTTCAGCACTTCCACACCGAGCGCCTGCCGTACCGTCGTCGACATGATCATCCCCCCAGCGTGTGCAGCAAGGCGCCGGAGTCCGACACCGTGCCGAACACGCCGCCTTGCATCGTGATCATGTGCAATGCGGCGTCGTGATTGCCTTTGTCGGTCGCGCCGCAGCAGTCGGCGAGCACCGTGCATTCGAAACCGCGGTCGTTGGCTTCGCGCATGGTGGTGTGCACGCAGACATCGGTCGTGATGCCGGTCAGAATCAGATTCTCGATGCCGCGCGTGCGCAGGATCAGTTCGAGATCCGTCGCGCAGAACGAGCCTTTGCCGGGCTTGTCGATCACGATCTCGCCCGCGAGCGGCTTCAGTTCGTCGATGATCTCCCAGCCCGCCTCGCCGCGCACGAGGATCCTGCCGCACGGGCCGTCGTCGCCGATGCCCACGCCGTCGGTGCCGGCACGGCGGCTGCGCCAGCGCTTGTTGGCGGGCAGATCGGAGAGATCGGGCCGGTGGCCTTCACGCGTGTGGATGATCGTGAAGCCCTGCTCGCGCATGGCCTTCAGCACGCGTTTGATCGGCTCGATCGGCGCACGCGTGAGCGAAAGGTCGTAGCCCATCTTGTCGACGTAGCCGCCGTGGCCGCAAAAATCCGTCTGCATGTCGATGATCACGAGCGCGGTGTTTTCCGGGCGCAGGTTGCCGTCGTAGGGCCACGGGTACGGTTTGGCTTCGATGAATCGGGTCATGGTCTGGGTATCCTGGGTTAGGTTCGTCGGGTGCGTCGGAGTCGGCAAGCTCCGCGAATGCGCGAGCGCGTCAGCATGTCAGCGCGTCAGGCTCAGCTCGCCGGGCGCGCCCGCCAGCGTGCGATCCGGACGGCAATTGATGATCATGATCACGAGCGTCAGCACATACGGCGCGGCGTTGTACAGGTAATAGCCGCTCGTCACGCCGATTGCCTGCAACGCCGGCCCGAGCGCGCCCGCCGCGCCGAACAGCAGCGCGGCCCACAAACAGCGCAATGGCTGCCAGCGCGCGAAGATCACCAGCGCGACCGCCATCAGCCCCTGGCCGCTGGAGAGCCCTTCGTTCCAGCTACCGGGATAAACCAGCGACAGATACGCACCGCCGACGCCCGCGAACACGCCGCCCACCGCCGTCGCGGCAATCCGCACGCGGGTCAGCGGATAGCCCATCGCGCGCGCCGTTTCCGCGTGGTCGCCGACGAGCCGCAGCACCATGCCCCAGCGCGTATTGCGCAAGCCCCATTGCAGAACGAAGGCGAGCACCACGCCGATCACGAACAGCAGGTTCAGATGCAGCGCGTTATGCAGTTGCGGCGATGAACTCCACCCGCCGAGGTCGATGAACGGCAGCATCGGCGCCTGCGGTTCGATAAAGGGTTTGCCGAGATAGAACGCGAGGCCGGTGCCGAGCAGCATCAACGCGATGCCGAAAGCGATATCCGACACGCGCGGCAACGAGCACACCAGACCGTGCAGACAGCCGAGCAGCAGGCCGACCGCGCCGGCGGCCAGCACGCCGATCCACGGCGAGCCGCTCAGAAAGGCGCCGGCATAGCCGCTCATCGCGCCGGACACGAGAATGCCCTCCAGCCCGAGATTGACGCGGCCGCCCTTCTCGGTCAGACACTCGCCGAGACTCACGAACAGATAAGGCGTGCTGACGCGAATCGCCCCGGCGAACAGCGACAGCAACAGGATCACGATGGGCGAGTGCATATCAGGCATGGGTCTGCTCCAGTTGCACGGGAAGATCGGTCTGCGCGGCGGCCTGCAGCTTCACGCGCCACGCGGCGATGCGGCCGCCGAGCGCTTCCCACGCGAGCAGGTTGGCGAACAGCAGCCCTTGCAGAACGAGCGTGGTGGCGTCGGGCAGATCGAGGCGGCGTTGCAGCAGACTGCCGCTCGCCTCGATGCCGCCGATCATCAGCGCGCACGCAATGATCGCGAGCGGATTCTGGCGCGCCGCGAACGCGACGAGAATGCCCGCGTAACCGTAGCCCGCGAGCAGCGACGCATTCGCGCTGCCCTGCACCGCCGCGACTTCGAACATGCCGCCCAGACCCGCCGCCGCGCCGCCCAGCACACAGGCCGTGAGCGCAAGCACATTGACCGGCAAGCCGACCAGTCGCGCCGCGCGATTACTGCCGCCCACCACGCGCATCGCGAAGCCCTTGGTGCTGAACTTCACGAACACCCACGCCGCGACGCAGGCGACGACGCCCCAGAACAGGCCCCAATGCGTATCGAGTCCGGGGATCGAGCCGATCATCATCGCGTCGGGCACGGGCAGCGTCGACGGTTTGTTCAGGCTCGCGGGGTCGCGCAGCGGCCCTTCCACCAGATGCTTGAACACGGCAATCGCGATATACGACATCAACAGGCTGCTGATGGTCTCGTTGACGCCGCGCCACTGCCGCAACGCACCGACCGCGCCGATCCAGACGCCGCCCGCCAGCATGCCGGCGAGCGCCATCAGCGGCGTGGCGATGAGCCAGGGCGTGTTATGCGGCAGCATCTGCGGAACGATGGCGGCGCACATGCCGCCCAGCGCGAGCGCGCCCTCGCCGCCGATCACGATCAGCCCGACCTGCGCGGGCAACGCCACGCACAACGCGGTCAGCATCAACGGCGCGGCGCGCAGCAGCGTGCTTTGCCACGCGAACGAGGAGCCGAACGCGCCTTGGAAAATCAGCACGATCGCGTCGAGCGCGGGCTGTCCCTGCACCAGCAGGAAAAGCGAGAACAGCAGCAAGGTGCCGAGCACCGCCAGCACGGTCGGCAGCGCGGGCAGGAACGAGAGCATCACTCTCGCAACAGAGGCATTGGGGCGCATCACGGCTCCTCGATCGACGACCAACATCGTCACGCAAACACCGCCGTCGTCAGATCTGGCCGACGACGCCCGCGACCAGATAGTTCATGCTTTCGAGCGTGTAGTCGGTCTGAGCGTGACTCGCGCCCGAGGCGATCGCCATGCCGCCCTTGTTGTCCTTCATCGGGCCTTTGAAGATCACGAAGTTGCCGGCCACCATGCTGGTCTTGATCGAGTCGGCGTTCTGTTTCGCCGCGGCCGTGACTTTCGCGCCGTACGGCGACATCTTCACGAAGCCCTCTTTCAGACCGCCGCGCAAAACATTGGGCTGCGGCGTGCCGGCTTGCGCGCCCGTCACCAACTGCTTGTACGGCGTGGCCCAGTCCCACTCGGCGCCGGTCAGATAACCCTTGGGCGCGAGCGCGGCCTGGCTCGCGTGGTAGCCACAGCTCATCGCGCCGCGTTTTTCCGCGGTCTCGACCACGACCTTCGGACCGTCGACGTGACAGGTCAGCACGTCGCAACCCTGATCGACGAGGCTGTTGGTGGCTTCGGCTTCCTTCACCGGCATCGACCAGTCGCCTGTGAAAATCACCTGGGTGGTGATCGACGGATCGACCGACTGCGCGCCGAGCGTGAACGAATTGATATTGCGCAGCACCTGCGGAATCGGCTTGGCCGCGACGAAGCCGAGCTTCTTGCTCTTCGTCATATGGCCGGCCACCACGCCGTTCAGGTACTGGCATTCGTCGATATAACCGAAGTAGCTGGTGATGTTCGACGGGTTGCCCTGCTTCCACAAACCGCCGCAATGCGCGAAGCGCACCTTCGGATACTTCGCCGCCATCTTCAGCACGTGCGGATCGAAGTAGCCAAACGAGGTCGCGAAGATGAGCGTGGCGCCGTCCTGTTCGATCATCGCTTCCATCGTCTTCTGCACGGCGATGGTCTCGGGCACGTTCTCTTCTTCTACCACCTTCACGTCGGGCATCTTCCTGATCACCGCGGCGGCTTGCGCCTGCGCCTGGTTGTAGCCGTAGTCGCCACGCGCGCCGACGTAGATCACGCCGACGGTGGTCTTCGGCGCGGCGAACACCGACTGGATGGGCAGAATATTGCCGAGCGTCAGCAGACTGGCGCTCTTGATGAAATTGCGGCGGCTTGTCATGGTGTCCAATTCCTGATGGAGGGTTAAAGAGCGTTGGCCTGCGGGTTGGCTTGGGGGTTTGCCTTCAGGCTGGCGAGATACGCGAGCCAGCCGCCGAACGACGTGATATCGAGCGCGCCGCTGTCGTCGCTGACGGCCGACGGCTCGCAGATGAAGCCCTTCACGCTGTGGCCGGAGGCGAGTTCCAACGTGCCGATGCCGAGCGGCGCGGGCACGTCGGCGACGAATTTGCCGAAGCTGCGCAGCGGCACTTCCCACAGTTCGATCGCGATCGGCCGGCCTTGCTGCTGCGTGGCGCGCACGAGGCCGGGTTTCGGCGGCTGGGTGTTGGCGAGCGCGTAGAGCTTGTAGCCGGGCGCGGTGTGCGTGGCTTCGACGAAACGCGCGCCCGCTTCCTGGAGTTGCCAGTTCAACGGCTGTCCGCGCAGATGCGCGCCGACTACCGCGAGGGTGAGGGTCGGTTCCTGGAACGGCAGCGGCTGGATGAGTGCGGCGGCCGATGCGGCTGCGGCGCTGGCGTTCGCTGCTTCGCTGGTATTGCCGGCACGCGCGGCCTCCGTCGCGTTCGCGAACAGCGCCTGAATCCGCGCGCCGAGTTCAGCGAGGCGCCGGTCCGCGCCGCTCGGCGCGATCAGCGTGACGCCTGCGGGCAAGCCGTCGCTGCGCCGCTGACACGGCACGGCCAGCGCGCACAGGTCGAGCAGGTTGACGAAGTTGGTGTAGTAGCCGAGCTGACTGTTCAACTCGACCGGATTGGCCTTCACGTCGGCGATCAACGGATGCGTTGGCGTGGTGGGCACGATCAGGATGTCGATCGTTTCGAACAGCGCTTCGGCGTGGCGCTTCAGATCGGCCAGCGCGTACTGGCCGTTGAAGGCATCGGCGGCGTTGAACTGCTCGGCTTTGCCGATCACTTTGGCCACGACCGGATCGATGGCTTCGTGATGGGTTTCGAAAAACGTGCCGAGCGCCGCGCGCCGTTCAGCGACCCACGGGCCGTCGTAGAGCAGAGCCGAGACGGCTTGGAGCGGCTCGAAGTCGATTGGTTGTGTGCTCAGATGCAGGTGCGTGGTGAGCGTGTCGAGTGCCGATGAAAACGCCTGGCTCGCCGCCGTGTCGCCGTAAAACTCCAGTTGCTCCGGCACGCCGACGCGGGGCGCCGCACGCAGCAGACCCAGCGCCGGCACCTTGCGCGAGTAACCGTCCAGCGAATCGAAGCAGGCGATTTCACTGAGCACACGCCATGCGTCGTCCACGTCGTGCGCGAAAACGGAGATCGTGTCGAGGCTTCGGCACGCGGGCACCACACCACGTTTGCTGACCAGTCCCAGCGACGGCTTCAATCCGACGAGCCCGTTGAACCCCGCCGGCACGCGGCCCGAACCGGCCGTGTCGGTGCCGAGCGAAAACGCCACGCAACCCGCCGCGACCGCCACGGCCGAGCCTGAACTCGAACCGCCCGAGACGTACAGCGGCGACCCGGCATGCCGCACCGCGCCATACGGCGAGCGCGTGCCGACGAGGCCGGTGGCGAACTGGTCGAGATTGGTCTTGCCGAGCAGAATCGCGCCGGCATCGACAAGCCGCTGCACGGCGAACGCAGACGCGTCCGGCGTATAGGCGAACGGCTCGCAAGCGGCCGTGGTCGGCAAGCCGGCGACGTCGATATTGTCCTTGACGGCGAACGGCACGCCGAACAGCGGCATCTGCTCGAACACGGCACTGCCCTGGGCTTCGTATAGCGCTTCGAGCGCTTTTGCGCGGGCACGCAGGTCGGCTGCCGGCACGCGCAGAATCCAGACTTCGGGCCGGTCGATGGCGTCGATCCGCGCCAACGCCGCCGTCACGGCTTCAGTCGGCGTGAGGCGGCCCGCAGCATAGGCCGCGAGCAGACCTTTGACCGTCATGGGTGAAGAAATAGGCACCTGTTTTTCCTTGAGTGCAATCTTGAATACAAGTTTGGACTCAAATTAGCAGGAGCTATGCCAACGCGCCATCGTGGTCGAAAAAGCTTGTCCGGTCTATGCTGGAGAAGGCCAAGCGGCGTATTCGACCTGTCTCGGCGGTCATTTGGAATAGCCAGGGTTTGCGAACCTGATGGTGCAGCATTCACCAATTCGGGGCCGCGCGGCGCCGTTTTCGCGCGCCACGCTGCCGCATCGACCGCACTCGCTCGTGCTGCGCCTGGCCGGAATGCGCAATAGCGATTACTGGCAGCCTCTGCCGGCAAACCGGCGAGGACAGATGGCGAGCGGGCACCGCGCATCACAATGCCGTGCAGCCCGGCAAGCGGCCTTTCCATACGCTGAACCCCGGCATGTATGTGAAGAACGGGTACCCGCAACTGCTGTTCGGCACGCAAGGCGCGGACGGTCAGCCGCAAACGCTGGCCGCGATTCTCACGCGGCTGATCGACTACGGCATGGATCCGTTGAGCGCCCTCGCCCGCCCGCGTTTTCTGCTCGGCAAGACCTTCTCCGACACGCGCGATGCGTTGAAGCTCGAAGCGGACGCCGGCGCCGACGTGTTCGCGGCACTCGCCGCGCGCGGCCATGAAGTGAGCGCGATTGCGGCGCAGAGTCCGTTGGCGGGACATCCTGGCGTGATTCGCATCGAGCCGGACGGGTCGGCTTCGGGCGCGCACGATCCGCGCAGCGATGGGCGTGCGCTTGTGGCTTGATGGGCGGTGATGCCGGGTTATCCGAGCCGCCACGTCACCCAAGCGTGAACCGGTCGCGCGTCGTTATGTAGTCGCTCGCGCCGAAGCGCCCCACCGGAAAATAATGTTGCAGGCGCACGCGCCACGTTTCCGTATCGATCAACTCGTCGCGCGCGTGCAACCGGTGCACACGTCCAATGAAAATCTGCCGGCTCGTCGTCTCCAGCGTCTCCCACGTCGTGCACTCGAACGCGACCGGCGCTTCCGCAATGCGTGGTGGCGCAACGTGCGAACTCGGCACGGGCGTCAAGCCGACTTCGGCGAGTTCGCTCACGTTCGGCGGCAGCCGTTCTCCACAGCGGTGCATTTTGTCCGCGATAGCTTCGTCCGCGAGATGCACCACGAATTCGCCGGTCCGCATGATATTCACCGCCGTATCCTTCAGCGTGCCGTCGGCCACGCGGTTGACGCTGATCATCACGATCGGCGGTTCCTCGCCGAGCATGTTGAACATCGAGAATGGTGCCGCGTTGATGGTGCCGTCGGCGCCGAGCGTGGTGACGAGCGCGATAGGACGCGGCACGATCAGGCTCGCCATCAGCTTGTAGCGCTGGTATTCGGTGATCGCTGCGAAATCGATTTCCATGTTGGCTGCCTAGTTAGGAGTGGCGGATGCGGTAATGCCGAGCAATTGGCCCAGACTCTTTTCGCCGCGCATCCGCGAGGTTTCGATCCGTTCTTCGAGGTCGCGCAAATGCGCTTCCATATGCGCCATCGCGCCGGCCGCGTCACGCGCCTCGATGCAATCGACAATCGCCGCATGCTCCGCGTGTTCGCACGGTGCATGCCCCGGCGGTTCGTACACGCCCACGATCAGCGAACAACGCGAGACCAGTTCCTTCAGATAGTTTTGCAGAATCGAATTACCCGCCAGCGCGGCGATGCGCATGTGAAAGCCACTCGCGAGCGTCGCCCACGAAGGCTGGTCGAAGCGGTGCATCGCTTCATGTTCGCTCGCGAGCTGCTGACGCAACGCCTTGATATCCGTGGCGTTCGCGCGCTGCACGGCCAACTCCACCAGCATCCTTTCGACGGAGCGGCGCGCTTCGAAGATCTCGCGCGTTTCCTCGGGCGTGGGTTCGGCGATCACCGCACCCTTGTTAGGCCGCAATACGACAATGCCGTCATACGCGAGCTTTTCCAGCACGCGCCGCACCACCGCGCGGCCCACGCCGAACAGCTGGCATAACTCAGGCTCCGGCAGCTTCGTGCCCGGCGTCAGACGATGATTCAGCACGCCGTCGAAAATGGACTGATAGATGCGCGCGTCGAGATCCGCATCGTCTTTGCGGGCTTTTTTTGCGGTAGCCGCGCCGGCTTTCGCGTTCATGCAACGGCCGGGCGCACAATGCCGTCCCGCTCCAGTTCGTCCATATGATTCGCTATAGCGCCCGGCGTGGTGATCCACACGTCGCCTCGGGCGCGTGCCGCGGCGATATGCTGAAGCGCGCGGCGCAAATGCCGCAGGCGATACGGCTGTCCCACCAGATACGGATGCAACGCGATGCCCATGACGAGCGCCTGAGGCCGCGTGCCGCGATTGGCCTGTTCGAGCATCTCGTCGAACTGGTCGATGATCATATCGGCGAAGGCGCGGCCATCCATATGTCGGCCCACCATCATCGGCAGATCGTTGAGTTCTTGGGGATACGGTATCGACCACAGCGGCGCGCCGCGCGTGGCCATCCGCACAGGGCGATCGTCGTGACACCAGTTCAGCGTGTAGCGATAGCCGGTCTCGGCGAGCAGATCCGGCGTCAGATGGGACTCCGAAATCCACGGCGAAAGCCAGCCTTGCGGTGTCGTGCCGGACACTTCGACAATCCGCTCGCGGCAGTGCAGAAGCAGCTCGCGTTCGCCGTTTTCGTCCAGATCGCTTTGCCGGTGCGCATTCGTGTGGCCGTGACCGATCAGTTCGTCGCCGCGCGCCACGCAGGCCTCGATCAGTTCGGGACAGTGATCGTAGAGCGCGGTGTTGATCAGCGTGCCGGCCGGCAGATCGAGTTGATCGAACAGTTCGATGCAGCGCCACGCGCCGACCCGATTGCCGTACTCCCGCCAGCTGTGGTTGAGCACATCCGGCTGCGGCGAAATCGGGCCGAGCGCGGCGCCCAGCCCTTCGCCGAAAGCAAAGTGTTCGATGTTGAAGCCCAGATAGACCGCGAGCCCGGCGTCGCCCGGCCAGCGGAATGCGTCGCTGTCGGTGATCGGCCGGTACGCAAAGCGGCCGTGCGTGGCGAGCAACTGGCGCGCGCGGTTCGCTGCTGCGGGCATGTTCCGTGTGTCGTTCATTTGATAAAGCCGTGGGTGATGAAACGCGACGCAGTGCCTCATGGATGAACCGGATTGGCCGGATCATGCCCCGGGACGGACCGAAGACGCACCGTGATCGCGCAAGAACAAACGCCTGAATCGCTAACGATCGATGCTGCGGATCGTTTGCAAAATATGAGCCAACTCGTAGACGTTAAGCACAACGGTATGTCGGCAATCGGCGCACCGTTCGGTGCAACGGATGGCACATGTCTTGCATTTGCTTGGTTTCGTTCGGACGCAGCGTCAGTTTTCGCGCGCCCCGCTCTTCGCCGTTCACGAGGACGCCTCCTGATGATTCAGCCTGTTTCAACGGTGCTCGAAACCCAAGCCGCCGACATCGAACTGGTGCACGTGTCGAAGCAATATGGCGACTCGCTTGCCGTCGACGCAATCGATCTGCGCATTGCCGGCGGCCAGTACTGCTGTCTGCTCGGGCCGTCGGGATGCGGCAAGACTTCGACCTTGCGCATGATCGCCGGGCATGAATCCGTCACCGAAGGCGACATTCTGATCGCCGGCCGCAACGTGACGCGCGCGGAGCCCGCCGCGCGCGGCACGGCTATGGTGTTCCAGAACTATGCGCTGTTCCCGCATCTGAGCGCGCTCGACAACGTCGCGTTCAGCCTGAAGATGCGCGGCATCGCCAAAGATGTGCGGCGCAAGCGCGCCGCCGGGTTGCTGGAACTGGTCGCCATGTCGGCGTATGCCGAACGCAAGCCGGCGCAGCTTTCCGGCGGCCAGCAGCAACGTGTCGCGCTCGCGCGCGCGTTGCTGAATCAGCCAGGCTGCCTGCTGCTCGACGAACCGCTGTCCGCGCTCGACCCGTTCCTGCGCGTGCAGATGCGCGCCGAACTCAAGCGCTGGCAGAAGGAACTCGGCATTACCTTCGTGCACGTCACGCATTCGCAGGAAGAAGCAATGGCGCTGGCGGATCTCGTCGTGGTGATGAGCCACGGCCGCATCGAGCAGAGCGGCACGCCGCACGAGGTCTTCAACCGTCCGCGCACCGAATTCGTGGCGCGCTTTCTCGGTGGGCATAACGTATTCAGAACCAATGGCCGCTTGTTTACCGTGCGCGCCGATCATCTGCGCATCGTGCCGCATGGCGTCACGCCGGTACAGAACGCCGGCGGCGACAACGGTATGACGCGCATTGGCGGCGTGCCTTGCACGGTGCGCGAGGCCGAATACCAGGGCACCCATCTGCGCATGACGCTCGATCCGCTCGACGGCTCGCCCGAGTTGATCTCGCTCGTGAGCGACGGTGACTACGACCCCGCACGGCTCGGCCCCGAAGCTCGCGTGGTGGTCTGGTGGAACGAACAGGACGCGCATCCGCTCGCGGCCTGAGTTGCGATGAAGTTTGCGCATTGAAGCAGCACCGCATCGCCGCGCACGAAACTTCCAGCAAGCAAAAACCGAACGTCAATCGAACGTCAACTGAGGAGAAAGCAATGAGTGAAGCGAACGAGAGCCCGGCACCGGCCGCAGCGGATGGGAAGGAAAAAGGCCTGTCGCGCCGCACGTTCATCAAGGGCGCGGTCGCGGCAGCCGGTATCGCCGGTTTTCCGTACGTGCACGCGCAGGAAAAAATCACGTTGCGCTACCTCGGCACGGCGGTCAATCAGAGCGCCGACATCGCGAAGAAATTCAAGGAAGACACCGGCATCGAGATTCAATACGTGCCGGTGACGACTGACGACGTCGCCAAACGCATCATCACCCAGCCCAACTCGTTCGACATTGTCGACACCGAATACTTCGCGCTCAAGAAGCTGATTCCGGCCGGCACGCTGGCAGGCATGGACGTGAAGCGCATCAAGCTCGCCGACAGGATCACGCCGGTGCTCACGCGCGGCGAAGTCAACGGCAAGAAGATCGGCGATCAAGGCACCGCGCCGAAGAAAGTGATGTTCCTGACCGGTGCGCGCTCCACGCAATTCTCCGCCACGCCGACCGAGTGGATGACGCTGATTCCCACCACGTACAACGCGGATACGCTCGGCATCCGGCCCGATCTGATCAAGCGGCCCATCGACAGTTGGGCGGAACTGCTCAATCCGCAGTTCAAGGGCAAGGCGGCGCTGCTGAACATTCCCGCGATCGGCATCATGGATTCGGCGATGGCGATCGAGGCAATGGGCCACGTGAAATACGGCGACAAAGGCAACATGACCAAGGCCGAGATCGATCAGACCATCAAGATCCTGATCGAAGCGAAACGCGCCGGCCAGTTCCGCGCGTTCTGGAAAGACTTCAACGAAAGCGTGAACCTGATGGCCTCGGGCGAAGTGGTGATCCAGTCCATGTGGTCGCCCGCCGTCACGAAAGTCCGCACAATGGGGATCGCCTGCAAATTCCAGCCGCTCAAGGAAGGCTATCGTTCGTGGGCATCGGGTTTCGGTTTCCCGCGTTCGCTGCAAGGCAGGAAGCTCGACGCGGCGTATGAGTTCGTCAACTGGTTCCAGGACGGCTGGGCGGGCGCGTATCTGATGCGTCAGGGCTATTACCCGGGCGTGCTCGACACCGCGAAGACGCACATGCAGCCCTACGAATGGGACTACTGGATCGAAGGCAAGCCGGCCGCGCAGGACATCAAGGCGCCGGACGGCCAGTTGCTCGAAAAAGCCGGCACCGTGCGCGACGGCGGCTCGTACAACCAGCGCATGGGCGCGATTGCCTGCTGGAACGCGGTGATGGACGAGAACATCTACATGGTCCAGAAGTGGAACGAGTTCATCGCGGCCTGATGGATACGGTGGTCAACGCCGCGGTCGAAGCCACGGTTCGACGTGACAGCCGGCGCCCGGCGCGCCGGCTGTCACCCTCTGTCTGAACGCAAAGTCATTCCTTAGAAATCCGCCTATGGCAACGATCGACCTTCCCTCGCACGCGCAGGACGAGCCCGTCAAGCACCGCCGCGCGCCGGCATGGTTGCAGGCGACGCCGCTCTCGCTGACCTTCCTGCTGTTTTTCATCGTGCCGCTGGTCATTACGCTGATCGTCAGTTTCTGGGATTTCAACGAATACCAGATCATCCCCGCGTTCACGTTGAAAAACTACGCGGCGATCTTCAACGGCTGTTCGTCCATGACAGACATCTGCGTCACCTTCGAGACCTACTGGTCGACGCTCAAGTTATGCGCGATCGTGTGGGCGGTGACTTTGCTGCTGGGTTTTTCGATCGCCTATTTCCTCGCGTTCCATGTGCGCACCACGAGCATGCAGACCGTGCTGTTCCTCGTCTGCACGATTCCGTTCTGGACTTCGAACGTGATCCGCATGATTTCGTGGATGCCGCTGCTCGGGCGCAACGGTCTCGTCAATCAGGCGCTGCTCGGCGCGCACCTGATCGACCAGCCGCTGGAATGGCTGCTGTACTCGAACTTTTCGGTGGTGCTCGCGTTCGTTCACCTTTACACGTTCTTCATGATCGTACCGATCTTCAACGCGATGATGCGCATCGACCGGTCGCTGCTCGAAGCCGCGCGCGACGCCGGCGCGAGCGGCTGGCAGGTAGTGCGCGACGTGGTGCTGCCGCTGTCGAAAACCGGCATCGTGATCGGCTCGATCTTCGTCATCACGATCGTGATGGGCGACTTCCTGACGGTCGGCGTGATGGGCGGCCAGCAGATCGCGTCGGTGGGCAAGATCATTCAGGTGCAAACCGGTTACCTGCAATTTCCCGCCGCGGCGGCCAATGCGATCATTCTGCTCGCCGTGGTGCTGATGATCGTGTGGGGTTTGACGCGCGTCGTGGACATTCGCAAGGAGCTATGAAGATGCAGGCCATTCGCGTCAAACATCGCGAGCATCGGCCAGCGAGTTTCTACTGGCTCGCGCTGCTGTTCGGCCTGTTCGTGCTGTTTCTGTACGGACCGGTGATCACCATTTTCATTCTGTCGTTTCAGGGCCCCGAAGGCGGCCTCACGTTTCCGATGCGCGGCGTGTCGCTGCACTGGTTCTCGGTACTGCGCGACGGTGTGGGCGACGTCGATATCTGGGCCGCGTTCGGCCGCTCCGTGCGGCTCGCCGTGGCCGTGACGGTGCTGACGGTGCTGTTTTCCGTCGCGGCGGGCCTCGCGTTTCGCAGAAAGTTTCGCGGCGATACGGCGGTGTTCTACGTCTGCGTTGCGAGTCTGATCATGCCGTCCATTATCGTTTCGCTCGGCATCGGCCTGACGTTCCGCCTGCTGGATAACGGCGTGAAGTACCTCGCCTCCGCGTGGGGCCATCAGTCTTTCGCCGATACCTACACCACCTCGATGGGCCTCTTCACGTCCGCGCTCGGCGCGCATCTCACGTGGACGCTGCCGTTCGGTTTGCTGGTCATGTTCGCGGTGTTCAATCGCTTCAACCCGGCTTACGAGGAAGCGTCGCGCGATCTGGGCGCAACGCCGTGGCAGAGCTTCCGGTACGTGGTGCTGCCGATCATCGGTCCTTCGGTGGTGGGTGTCGCCATGTTCGGCTTCACGCTCTCATGGGACGAGATTGCCCGCACCTCGCAGGCAATCGGCGACCAGAATACGTTGCCGCTCGAACTTCAGGGACTCACCACGTCGGTGACTACGCCGGTGATTTACGCGCTCGGCACCATGACGACGGTGTTGTCGCTGACGGTGATGGGCGTGTGTCTGCTCGCCGTGCGATTGCTGGCGCGCCGGCGCGCGGTGGCGGGATTGAAATAGGGGTTGCGCGGCGCCGCGGCGGCCGCGGCGCTTTCCGCGCAAGCATTTCACTCCTGCTGCTAAGAATCGGCCAAATACTTCGTTGCTCGCAGCCGTTCCTGTCCCTTACCGTTCTCTGATTGCGCGTCACGCGCACCCCGTTTCGGAGAACCCATGTCCGCCGTTCAATCGCCAACCCACCCAGAACACCGCATCGCCGACGCCGCGCAACTCTTCGGCGACGATCCGCTGACGCGCCGCTTCGCGCCCGTTTTCGCCCGGATCGCCGAAGGTGCGCTCGAACGCGAGCAACGGCGCGAACTCGCTTACGAGCCAGTGGAATGGCTGCGTGAGGCGGGCTACACCCGGCTGCGCGTACCCAAACGATACGGCGGCGAAGGCATCTCGCTCACGCAATTCTTCGCGCTGGTCACGCGTCTCGGCGAGGCGGACTCGAATCTGCCGCAAATCCTGCGCGCGCATGGCGGCTTTATCGAGGCACTGCTGGAAAACGGCGACGAATCGCTGCGCGAGCGCTGGTTCACGAAGATCGTGCAAGGTCAGATCGTCGGCGGCGCGGTGTCCGAGCGCACCGGCGTCACCAACAACAGCGTGCGTCTCACGCAAACGGATGGCGCATGGTATCTCGACGGCGAAAAGTACTACACCACGGGCACGCTGTACGCGGATTGGGTCGACGTCACCGCGCACGACGGCACGAGCGACGTGCGCGTGCTGGTCGAAACCGGCACGCCGGGCCTCGAACGGATCGACGATTGGGACGGATTCGGGCAACGGCTCACGGGCAGCGGCACGGCGCGCTTCACGCGGGTGCCGGTCTCGCCCGATAACCTCTACCGCCGCTATAACGCCGCCGAGCCGCGTCGCAACAGTCTGCTCACGGCCTACTATCAGGCACTGCATATCGCGAATCTCGCCGGGATCAGCCGCGCGGCGTTGCGCGATGCGGTTGCGTTCACGCAAGCCAGAACCCGGACCTTCGGCGTTCCGGGTGCTTCGAGTCCGCGCGACAATCCGCTCGTGCATCGCGTGGTCGGGCGCCTTGCGAGCCTCGCTTATTCGACGCAAAGCATCAGCACGTCGCTCGCGCGCGCGATCGATGAAGTGTCCGTCGCCCGCGAGGAAGGGCGCACCGGCGAACAGACTTACATTCACCTGGACATCCAGACTTTCCAGGCGCAGCAGATCGTCATCGAGCAGACGTTGCAGGCGGCGACGCTGCTGTTCGAAGTCGGCGGCGCGTCGGCCACCAGCGAAACGCACCGCTTCGATCGCTACTGGCGCAATGCGCGCGTGCTGGCGTCGCACAATCCGGCGATCATTCGCGAGGCCGCGATCGGCGACTTCTATCTGAATGGCAGCGCGCACAGCGAGCGTTTCGGGGTGGCGCGGCAGACGGAGGTGGCCGCGGCAACGCAAGCGGCAACACAAGCGACAACGCAAGCGGCAGCGGCTTAAGGACGCCAGGCCGGCGGCGGAGCGCGCAGTGCGGGCCGCCGCCTTCACCGCCACCTTGATGTGGCACAGTGTCGTCAGGCGCATGCGCTAAGCTTGCGCAACCGAACAGCCCTGACGAGCGACATGAAGAATCTGCCTGCCTACGAGCCTCCGGTCGACGAGAACCAGCTTCTGCTGAAGTGGATCCGCCGCGCGCGCGAATCCCAGATGAGCCATTACGACATGGCGGACCTGCTATCGGCGCGCGACCGCCAGGTCGGCTGGCTCGCCACCGCGTTGACCGCCTTCGTGGGAACGGCGGTGTTCGCCTCCCTGCATGCCACCGCTGTCTCGCCCGAGCTCAGGATCTTCGTGGGCTTCGTGAGCGTGGCGGCCGCGGTCTCCACCGCGCTGCAGACCTTCCTGCGCTACGCCGAACGCGCGGAAAAACACCGCGCCGCCGGCGCGCGCTACGGCGCGGTGCGCCGCAGGCTCGAAGCAGTCTTTGCGGGCGATGCCGATGCGCGTGACGGCCACTATCTCACCGCGATTCGCGACGAGCTCGACCGGCTGGCCGAAGATTCGCCCAACGTGCCGCCGCGCGTTTTCTATCGCACCCAGCGGACGCTGTCCGCGGATACGCCGCGCAGCCGCGACGCCTAGGCGCCCTCACCGGCCGTAAGATCGCCCGCATCGATACCCAGCTCCGCCGCCATGCGGCGCACTACGGTCTGCAGCCGGCTCACTTCGTCGGCGAGGCGCTTCTGTTCGGCCTTGACCGCCTCGAACGCGGACAACGGCACCGCGTCGTCTTCGGCGCCCGGCTGCGCCAGCTCGCTCGCACTCACCTCGCCGCACAGCAGATGCGTCCAGCGGTTCTCGCGCTCGCCCGGCGTGCGCGCGAGTTTCACGACCCGAGGCGGGTCGTTGGCCGCGAGTTCGTCGAGAAACGCCTCGACCGACGAGATATCGGCAAAGCCATGCAGACGCGCGCTGTTCAGGCGCAATTCGGCGGCGGTTTGCGGGCCGCGCAGCAGCAAGGTGGTGAGCAGCGCCGCCGACTGGCTCGGCAAACCCAGCACCCGGTTCATGTTGTGCTCGAAGCGCGGCACGCGGCTGCTGCTGCCTTCCATGACGAGGCTCAGGCGTTTCAAGCCGTCGACGGCGGTCAGCACCTCGGCTTCGGTGGCGTTCATGACCGGCGCGCGGCCGGTTTTCTGGTTGCAGCCCAAGGTCAGCGCGTTGAGCGAAAGCGGATAGCTGTCCGGCACCGTATGCTGCTTTTCGACGAGCACGCCGAGCACGCGCCCTTCAAGCAAGGTCAGCGCGCGGATCGAAGGACGGGAGGAAGTGTCGGGAGTGGAGTTCATGGATGATGTCGCGGTATGAGCCGCCGGGTCTCGTGAATGACGTGCTGACGCGCGTTACCGCTGCACAGCCGGGCGGCGCGTTCTGGTTTGTGGGCACTATGATAAACGGCCGTGGCCGCCGCGGTGGACGAATCTCCGCGGCGGCATGGCGCGCGCGGAGCCATCTGGCACGTGGCGTGCTGCCAGCGGATGTCCTTCACTCATGGAGTCGTTCGATGCCTTTACGCCGCCAGTCGGTCCTGCGCCTGAGCGCCATTTCACTCGTGGTCGGCGCAGTGTGCCTGCTCGGCGCCTGCGCGTTCAGCCCGGCCGGCAAAAGCGGCAACGCGCGCGTGCCCGAGCCCGCGAAACCCGTGGATCCGGGCCGCTATCTCGGCCGATGGTATGAACTGGCGCGCTATGAAAACGGCTTCGAGCGCGATTGCGAAGCCGTCACCGCCGACTACGCCGCGCGCGGCGACGGCCTGATCGACGTCACCAACAGTTGCCGCAAAGGCTCCGTGAACGGGCCGCCGGACGTGGCCAGGGGCCGCGCGAAAGTCGTCGCCGGTTCGGGCAATGCGAAGCTGAAGGTGTCGTTCTTCGGCCCGTTCTTCTTCGGCGACTACTGGGTGCTGGATCATGCGGACGACTATAGCTGGTCGATCGTGGGCGAGCCGAGCGGACGTTATCTGTGGATTCTGACGCGGGAGGCGATACCTGCTGCAAGCGTCAAAGACGGGCTGATCGAGCGGGTTCGCGCACTGGGTTATGACACCTCGATGCTGCGCATGACGAGGCACGAGTGAGCAGCGTCTGCTGGCCAGACGCCGACCAGCTATTGCGTGCCCGCCGCACGGCCCCGTTTTTTTCTGATTGACCATTTTCCATATTCGAGATAATTTCCCGAATATGGAAAACCCACTCCCCGACGACAACGCCATCGACCGCCGCATCGCGCAGCGGTTGCGGGCGCTGCGCGCCGAGCGCAACTGGTCGCTCGACGATCTCGCGAGACTCAGCGGCGTCAGCCGCGCGACGCTCTCTCGCCTCGAAAACGCCGCCGTGAGCCCCACGGCCAGCGTGCTCGGCAAGCTCTGCGTGGCATACGGCCTGCCGATGTCGCGGCTCATGCACATGGTCGAAGAAGACTTCGCGCCGCTCGTGCCGCGCGCCGCCCAGCCGCTGTGGACCGACGCCAGCGTCGGCTTCCGGCGGCGCTCCGTGTCGCCGCCCGCACGCGCGTTGAGCGGCGAAGCGCTGGAATGCGAACTCGACGCCGGCGTGCGCATCACCTACGACGCGTCGCCGCGGCCCGGCCTCGAACATCATCTGATCCTGCTCGAAGGAGAGTTGCGGATCAGCGTGGACGGCCAAAGCCACGACCTGCAACCCGGCGACTGCCTGCGCTATCAGCTGTTCGGCGCGAGCGCTTTCGTGACGCCCGCGCACAGCGGCGCCCGCTACATTCTCTTCATTGTGTGAGCCGGCATGAGCGCGACCACCATCACCGCTTTCTCCGCCGACGACCTCGTGCGTCGGCTTCCCGAACTCGGCGCACTGCTGCATGCCTGTGTGCACGAGGGCGCCAGCGTCGGCTTCGTGATGCCATGCGGCATCGACGAATGTGAAGCGTTCTGGCGCGGCAAAGTGCTGGCTTCGTTGCGTGCCGGCAGCCTGGTGCTGCTGGTTGCGCGTCACGGCGAAGCCATTGCGGGCACCGTGCAGCTGGATTACGACACGATGCCGAATCAGCGGCATCGCGCCGAAGTGCGCAAACTGCTGGTGCATCCGGCTTTACGCCGCCAGGGCATTGCGCGTGCGCTGATGACGGAACTCGAACGCCATGCGCAGGGCTTGCAGCGCAGACTGCTCACGCTCGACACGCGAACCGGCGACCACGCCGAGCCGCTTTATGCCGCACTGGGTTATCGCGCGGCGGGCATGATTCCCGGATATGCGCGTGACACGCATTCCGATAAATTCGATGCGACCACCATCATGTACAAGGCGCTATGAGTGGGGTGTGGATGCGCCGTTGTGCCGTTGTGCCGTTGCACGTCAGGCCGTCCTCGAATACTTGAACGTGCCCTGCGCGCTGGCGATCAGCAGCTTGCCGTCCACCCACGCTTCGCTGCGCGAGAAGAAAATCGAACGGCCGGCGCGCTCCAGAAAACCCTTGGCGGTGACGAGTTCACCGAGTCCCTTGTCCAGATAGTTGGTAGTCAGAGACAGCGTGAAAGCATGCCGCGCTGGAGCACCGACCGGCGCAAAGATTCCCGCATAACCCGCCGACGCATCGAGCAGCGTCGCGATTGCGCCGCCTTGCAGCACGCCCTGGCGATTGAGCTTGCTCGCATCGATCGGCATGACCAGTTCTGCGTAACCGTCGCGCCATTGCGTCAGGCGCACACCGAGCGATTCGAGAAACGGGTTGTCGATCGGAAAGTCGGACATGAGCATGCCTTTGTGTTCATGATGTTCAGAATGAAAGATGCGGGGCGCGCGCCCAACGACGAGCAGTCAGCATACTAGCGTTCATGGCCGGGCGCTGCCCTCGCCGGCGCGGACATACATCTGGCCGCGTGTCTGCCCGGCCGCGTTGCGTGCAATTCACCGAATGACACCGAGTGACACCGAGTGACACCGAGTGACACCGAACGGCACCGAACGGCACCTAATGAGCACGGCCAGCCATACTTCGCCCGCTTCCCCAGCCCGATTGCCCGCACTCAGGCACAATCGTCTCTTCGCCGCGCCTGCGGCCCGACCCTGTGCGTTCCGCTTCCCATCCTGCCTCGATGAGTTCAGCCCCTCCCGCCGACGGCGCGCCCCACTGGCAGCGCAATCTCTATGTCTGTCTGTTCGGCTCGTTCACGACCATCGTCGCGATGACCCTGTTGCTGCCGTTCCTGCCGCTCTATGTTCAGCAGCTCGGCGTGCATCCGGCCGCGGCCGCCGTGCAATGGTCGGGCGTCGCGTTCGGCGCGACGTTCCTCGCCGCCGCGCTGGTGTCGCCGCTGTGGGGGCGCATGGCCGACCGCTACGGACGCAAGCTGATCCTGATTCGCGCGAGCCTCGGCATGGCCGTCGTGATGTCCCTGCTCGGGCTCGCGCAGAATGTCTGGCAACTGGTGGGACTGCGCTTTCTGGCGGGACTCGTCGGCGGCTATGCGTCGGGCGCGACCGTCATGATCGCCACGCAGACGCCGCGTGGACGCACCGGCTGGGCGCTCGGCACGCTGGCCTCGGGCGTGATGGCGGGCAGTCTCGTCGGCCCGCTGGTGGGCGGCGCGCTGCCGCCGCTGATCGGCATCCGCAATACGTTTTTCATTGCGGGGGCGATGATCTTCTGCGCTTTCATTGCGACCACGCTGCTCGTCAAGGAACAACCGGTGGACCGCACACGCGGCAAATCGCACGAGGAGCGGGCGGCCACCGGCTGGGCCACCGTGCCGGACCTGCGCCCCGTGCTGGCCATGCTGTTCACCTCCGGCTTGCTGATGTTCGCCAACATGTCGATCGAGCCGATCATCACCGTGTACGTCGGCCAGCTGGTGCACGACGCGAGACACGTCACGCTCGTGTCGGGCTTCGTGATGTCGGCCTCCGCGCTCGGCAGCGTGCTGGCGGCTTCGCGCGTGGGCCGTCTCGCCGACCGGATCGGCGCGCCCAAAGTGATCGTGGCGTGTCTCAGCGTGTGCGCGGTGCTGCTCGTGCCGCAGGCGTTCGTCACGAGCGGCCTGCAACTGGTGGTGCTGCGCTTTCTGATGGGGCTCGCGCTGGCCGGCCTGTTGCCATGCATTACGAGCGTGATCCGCCACAGCGTGCCCGACCGTTCCGCCGGCTATATCCTCGGCTACGCCACTTCGGCGAACTACACGGGACAGGTCACGGGGCCGCTCGCGGGCGGCTTTGTCGGCGCGCACTTCGGCATGCAGTCGGTGTTTCTCATCACCAGCGCGTTGATGCTATGCGGGGCGCTGTTCAACGGCTGGGTGTTCAGAGGCTCGGGCTCGGGCTCGGGCTCGGGCTCGGCGCGCGGCGGATAAACGCGCCGCAAAAAATCAGCGGCGCGAATCGAGCGCAATGCGCACCGCGAGTCCGGCGAGCACGGTGCCCATCAACCAGCGCTGCACCAGCAGCCACACCGGCCGCCCGGCGAGAAACACGGCAATCGAGCCCGCCATGCTCGCGATCAGCGCATTGACGGTCACGCTGATAACGATCTGCACACAGCCCAGCGCGATCGATTGCGAAAGCACGCTGCCGTGTCCCGGTGAAATGAATTGCGGCAACAGCGACAGGTACATCACCGCGATTTTCGGATTCGCGAGATTGGTGACGAGCCCCATCGTGAAGAGCTTGCGGCGGCTGTCGTGCGGCAGGTCGCGCACCTGGAACGGCGAGCGGCCGCCCGGTTTGACCGCTTGCCATGCCAGATACAGCAGATAGAGCGCGCCGCAGAAACGCAAGGCGTCGTACGCGTACGGCACCGTCAACAGCAGCGCGGTAATGCCGAATGCGGCGCAGAACATGTAGAACACGTAGCCGAGCGCGACGCCGCCGAGCGAAACGAGGCCAGCGCGGCGCCCCTGGCAGAGCGAGCGCGAGATCAGATAGATCATGTTCGGCCCGGGCGTGAGCACCATGCCGAGCGAGACCAGACCGAAGGCGAGCAGCGTTGTGAGGGCGGGCACGGCATTCTCCTCTGCGAATGAAAGTCGGATAGTGCCGCCAAATATAGCCGATGCCGGCGGTTTCAGTCTCGCGGGCGGCCTGAAAGATTCGCATCGCAGTATGAGCGGCATGCATCTTCAGACACGCCGTTCAGACCGCTACTTGTTCGATGCATGGCAGGAAACACTTGCGGCGAATTATTTTGACCGGTATTGTCGAGCCGTTCTGCAATGCAGCGCGGGAGAGATCGTCAGATGTTCGTGACGACGCCGACGGAGCAACCGCCCCGGAAACTCTCAGGCAAAAGGACCGTGCAGCAGGAACATCTGGAGAGCGGCGCATCGGCACAGCTTGTGCGCCCACCGAAGGGGATTCCCCGCACACGGCTCGCATCGGGCCGGCCGCCGCGGAGAAGAAACTCTCAGGTACATGGACAGATGGGGCATCAGCGCCGGTTTCGACACGAAATCGACACCGGTGATGCTCAACTACTCTGGACCATGTCATGTCACGAATCGCCATTATCGGCGCCGGCATTACCGGCGTCACGACCGCTCACGCCCTCGCCCGGCGCGGCCACCACGTCACTGTCTTCGAACGCCATCGCTATGCGGCAATGGAGACCTCGTTCGCCAACGGCGGCCAGTTGTCCGCCAGCAATGCCGAAGTCTGGAACAGCGCCGCCACCGTCATGAAGGGCCTGCGCTGGATGCTCACGCGCGACGCCCCGCTGCTGCTCAATCCCACGCCCACCTGGCACAAATACTCATGGATGGGCGAATTCCTGCGGCAGATTCCGCACTACCGGGCGAACACGGTCGAAACCGTGCGGCTCGCGATTGCCGCGCGCGAGCATCTGTTTTCGATTGCCGAGACCGAGGGCATCGACTTCGATCTGGAGCGGCGCGGCATTCTGCACATCTACAAGACCCGCAAGGAATTCGACGCCGCGAGCAAGGTGAACCAACTGCTGCGCGAAGGCGGCCTCGACCGCAGTCCGGTCACGGCAAGCGAGTTGCATGGCATCGAACCCACGCTGCATGGCGATTTCTACGGCGGATTTTTCACGCCGTCCGATTCGACCGGCGATATTCACAAGTTCACGCGCGGTCTCGCCGAGGCGTGCGTGCGGCATGGCGTCGAGTTTCATTACGACGCGGAGATCACGTCGATCGAGCAGCCTGGCGAGGGCCGCTTTTCGCTGGCGGTCAATCTCGACGGCGAATCGCAGCGGTTTGCGTTCGAGCGGATCGTGGTGTGCGCCGGTGTGAAGAGCCGCGATTTTGCGGCCATGCTGGGCGACCACGTGAACATCTACCCGGTGAAAGGCTATTCGATCACCGTCTGTCTCGACGACGAAATCAGCCAGCAGCGCGCCCCCTGGGTGAGTCTGCTCGACGATAGCGCGAAGATCGTCACGAGCCGGCTGGGCGCGGATCGTTTTCGCGTGGCCGGCACGGCCGAGATCAACGGCTTCAACCGCGATATCCGCTCGGACCGGATCGCGCCGCTGGTGGACTGGACCCGGCGCTATTTCCCCGAGGTATCGACCTCGCGCGTGATTCCCTGGGCGGGCTTGCGGCCGATGCTGCCGAGCATGTTGCCCAAGGTAGGCCGAGGAAAACGGCGTGGCGTGTTCTACAACACCGGGCATGGGCATCTGGGCTGGACCTTGTCGGCCGCAACGGCGCAGGCGCTGGCGGGCGCGATCCAGTAGGCTTGCGGCGGGATTTTTTTGCCGACGGCGCGGCGGATTGGATCGACATCACCGCCGTCATCCGACGCGAGCAAAATCCCGCACTTCTGCTAGTGTTCTCCCATCCGTCTCGCTTCCGTGGAGAACACATGCCACACGCTCGCGCCGCGAAACACCAGGCGGACAGCGCACGCCTGAGCGATGCACAAATCGCCGCGGAGGCGACGCGGCGTCTCGCCTGGGACTCCGCGGTCCCTGAACACGCCGTCAAGGTTCACGTCTCGCGCGGTCGCATCACGCTGCGCGGCGAACTGCAGCGCGATCAGCAACGCACCGCCGCACTCGAAGACGTGACCCGCCTGTTCGGCGTAACCGGCGTTTCGGATCACACCGTCGTCAAGCCCAAATGAGCTCAGGCTGCATCCGTTTGCCGCAACAGCGTGCGGCAATGCCTCGCGATCTGCTTTTCCTCTTCCGTGTGAATCGCCCTCACCTTGCCCGCCGGATCGTTTTCCGTTAGGCCCATGAAAGCGAGCCCGTCGCACACGCGCCGCCGGATCTCCTCGCTGTGCTCGCCGATGCCACCGGTAAACACCAGCAAATCGATTCCGCCCAGCAACGCCGCATAGCCGCCGATCGTCTTGCGCACCGCAGTGGCAAATGCATCGAGCGCGAGCGACGCATTTGTATCGCCCGCCGCGGCGCGTTTTTCGAGCGCCTGCATATCGCTCTCGCCACCCGCGTAGCCGGCAAGGCCGCTCTCGCGATTGAGCAGCGTCTCCAGCGCGCCCGCGTCGAGCTTCTCCACGCGCATCAGGTACAGCAGCACACCGGGGTCCAGATCGCCGCTGCGCGTGCCCATCGGCACGCCGCCGGTCGGTGTCAGTCCCATCGACGTATCGACCGATTGGCCGTTGCGTAACGCGCACACGCTCGACCCGTTGCCGAGGTGCGCGAACACCGCGCGCGCCGGCAAGCCGGCGCCGAGCCGCGTCACCAGCGATTCATACGAGAGCCCGTGAAAACCGTAGCGCATCACGCCGGCCTCCACATAACGGCGCGGCAACGCGAGCTGCGCCGCGCGCGGCGGCAGCGTGGCATGAAACGCCGTATCGAAGCAGGCAAAATGCGGCGCGTCGGCGAAAATGGTCTCTGCCTCGTCGATCAGCGCAAGCGCCGGAGGAATATGCAGCGGCGCAAAATGCACGGCGTCCTGCAACTGACGGCGCACTTCCGGAGTAATCCGCTGATGCGCGCGCAGATGCGGTCCGCCATGCACCACCCGGTGCCCGACCGCCGAAGGCCGCGCGTGACGCTGTTGCGCGAGAACCCGCGCGAGCTTTTGCAATGCATCGGTCTGCGATTCCAGCTCGTGCTCCTGCTGCACCAGCACGCGGCCATCGGGCGACTTGATCCGCAAGCTGCCGTCGCTGCGTCCAATGCCTTCCGCGCTGCCTTCCAGCAGAAGGGATTCGTCGCCGCCCGTACGCCTGAAGAGCCCGAACTTCAGCGAGGACGAACCGCTGTTCAGCACCAGGATCGTTTGATCCTCTGCACCGTCTTGAGTGCGCATGGTCATGCCTCGCTCAGCCTTTCCACGTCCAGTTGCGAATTTCTTCCCGGTCGATGCCCTCGGCGTGCGCATAAGCCAGGTGCTCGATAACCTGGCCGCGCAGCCATTCCTTCGCATGGTCGCCGACACCGCGCAGTTTCGGCACGCGATCAATCACGTCGATCGCCAGCGAGAAGCGGTCGACCTGATTGATGATGGCCAGTTCGAGCGGCGTGTTGATATTGCCCTTCTCGTGATAGCCGTGCACGTGCAGGTTGTCGTGGTTGGTGCGGTTATAGGTGAGCTTGTGAACCAGCGACGCATACGAGTGGAAATTGAAGATCACCGGCTTGGTCGCGGTAAACAACGAATCGAAATCGCGGTTGGACAGCCCGTGCGGATGCGCATGCTCGGGCATCAGCCGGAACAGGTCGACCACGTTGACAAAGCGGATCTTCAGGTCGGCGAACCGCTCCTTCAGAATCTGCACGGCGGCGAGCGCCTCCATTGTGGCGATGTCGCCCGCGCTGGCGATCACCACGTCCGGTTCGACGCCCTGATCCGTGGACGCCCAGTCCCAGATGCCGATGCCCTTGGTGCAATGGATGACCGCCGCGTCCATGTCGAGATACTGCAGATGCGGCTGCTTGTCGGCAACGATCACGTTGACGTAGTCGCGCGAGCGCAAACAATGATCGGCAACACTCAGCAGGCAGTTCGCATCGGGCGGCAGATAAATGCGCACCACGTCCGGGCTTTTATTCGTGACCACGTCGAGAAAGCCGGGGTCCTGGTGCGTGAAACCGTTGTGATCCTGGCGCCACACGAGCGAGGTAATCAGCAGATTGATCGACGGCACCGGCTGCCGCCAGCCGAGATCGCGTTTGGCTTTCTCCAGCCACTTGGCGTGCTGGTTGAACATGGAATCGATCACGTGGACGAACGCTTCGTACGTGGCGAACAGGCCGTGGCGGCCGGTCAGCACGTAGCCTTCGAACCAGCCTTCGAGCGTATGTTCGCTCAGCATTTCCATCACGCGGCCGTCCACCGCGAGATCGCCGCCGTCCGCGTCGCTCGGCTCGGTTTGCGCGAGCCAGGTTTTTTCCGACGCTTCATAGATCGCGGTGAGCTTGTTGCTCGCGGTTTCGTCAGGACCGAACACGCGGAAGTTCGTCATGTTCCTGCGCATCACGTCGCATAGAAATTTGCCGAGCACCTCGGTCGGCGACGTGTACGTGCCGCCCGGTTTCTTCACCGCCACCGCATAGTCGCCAAACGCCGGCATGTCGAGCGTCTTGCACAGCAAGCCGCCGTTCGCATGCGGATTGGCGCTGATGCGGCGCGCTCCCTTCGGCGCGAGCTCGCGCAGTTCTTCGACGAGACGCCCGGCTTCGTCGAACAGCGACTCGGGCTCGTAACTGCGCATCCAGTTTTCCACCAGCTTCAGGCTCTTGCCATTGGTCACCGGGTCGAGCACCGGCACCTGGTGCGCGCGCCATGAGCCCTCCACCTTGTGGCCGTCGACTTCCTTCGGGCCGGTCCAGCCTTTCGGCGAACGCAGCACGATCATCGGCCAGCGTGGGCGCGTCGCGTCGTTGTTTGCGCGCGCATGCTGCTGGATCGCGCGGATTTCGCCGATGCATTGTTCGAGCGTCGCCGCCATCTGTTGATGCATGACGGCGGGGTCGTCGCCCTCGACGAAATACGGCTTGTGGCCGTAACCCGTCAGCAACGCTTCGAGCTCCTCGCGGGGAATGCGCGCGAGAATGGTCGGATTGGCGATCTTGTAGCCGTTCAGGTGCAGCACCGGCAACACCGCGCCATCGCGAACCGGATTGAGGAATTTGTTCGAGTGCCACGAGGTGGCGAGCGGCCCGGTTTCCGCTTCGCCGTCGCCGATCATCACGGTGACGATCAGGTCCGGGTTGTCGAACGCGGCGCCGTAACCATGCGAGAGGCTATAGCCGAGTTCGCCGCCTTCATGAATCGAGCCCGGCGTCTCGGGCGTGCAATGCGAACCGATGCCGCCCGGAAACGAGAACTGCCGGAAGAAGCGCTGCATGCCGGCTTCGTCTTCGCTGCGGTCGGGATAGATTTCCGAGTAATGTCCTTCCAGATAGCAATGCGCGAGCGTGGCAGGCGCGCCATGACCCGGACCGGCCACGTAGATGACGTTCAGATCGAGCTTCCTGATCAGCCGGTTCAGATGCACGAGCAGGAAACTCTGCCCCGGGTCCGAGCCCCAATGGCCCAGCAGACGGTTCTTGATGTGCTCGGGTTTCAGCGGCTCGCGCAGCAGCGGATTGTCGCGCAGATAGATCATCCCGGCCGAGAGGTAGTTGCAGGCGCGCCAGTAGCGATCCATGTTGCGCAACGTGTCGGCATCCAGGACTTGCGGCGGTGTGGGACGGGAGCTTGCTTCAGCCATGACGTCACTCCTTGGAAAGGACTGTCAGGAAGGTTGGCGGGTACGGCGGCAGTGGTTCGTGATACCGCTCGCGCGAAAAAAATCAGCGCGGCCGGCCATCCTGTCATGCGGATGACATCACGAAAGCGTAGCGGCAAAAGGCCCGTTACAGCAGGATTTCGCGCCGCTACCCGGCGCTCGTCACACAGTGTGACAGGAAGCGTGCCGCATGGTTCGACGCAATCGTCCAGAGCTTGAGCTAACCCCGTGTCCGCCGGATCACGGGCACTCGACTTCGCGCCGCATACGCTAGACTTATGCGCATATCAAGTGAATGCGTTTAAGCTCGTCACGCTGCATGCGCGACGGCGGACCGCATCCGGCATATCACGCGCTGCCCGCCTCCTTCCCTGACCATTCCATCATGCCGACACCCAGCCGCTTCAAAGCACCGTTGATCCTTGTCATCACATTCGTGCTGCTGTTCGCGGGTGTCGCCGTTCTGATCGGCGTGTTCGGCTTGCTGGTCAAGCTGTTCGGCCACGGCTGAGCACCGCCGGGCGGGCATGCCCGGCGCAAACTGTGTATCCTGAGCAATCCTGCCGGCGCCCTCGCGGATATTCTCCCGCCTTTGCGAGACGTGAGGCGCACGGGTTGATTGCAAGGAGATTCCATTGACGGACCACGCTGATACTTCCCCGCCCTCCGGCCAGCCGATCGATCCGGAGCTGCTCGAACTCGCGCAGCAGGTTTTCGACCTCGCGCGGCGCGGCGATGCCGCCATGCTCGCGGCGGTCATAGAAAAAGGCGTGCCGCCGAATCTGCGCAACGACAAGGGCGACAGTCTCGTCATGCTGGCCAGCTACCACGGCCACGTGGACGCCGTGCGCACACTGCTCGAACGCGGCGCCGATCCTGATCTGCGCAACGACAACGGACAGACGCCGATTGCAGGTGCGGCCTTCAAGGGCTTCGATAGCGTGATCGAAACCTTGCTGGCGCATGGTGCGGATGTGGAAGGCGCGTCGCCGGACGGGCGCACCGCGTTGATGATCGCCGCCATGTTCAATCGCACGGCGATCATGGAACTGCTGATCGCGCACGGCGCGAACCCGAAGGCCCGCGATGCGAACGGCGTGACAGCAATGGATGCAGCCGGCCGCATGGGCGCCGGCGACGCGCAAGCGCGCCTGAAGGAGCTCGGCTCCTGAACCGGAGCGCGGCGCGCCGCCGGCAACCCTAGCGTTTCTCCGCCAACAGCCACTCGGCATCCATCTCCACCAGATCGCCGATTCGCTCGACGGTCACATCCGCCGGCGGGTGGCTGGAGATCTCCTTCGGATCGAACGCGTAGTGGCCCTGGCGGGGAAACACCGTGGTCAGTCTGGCGCCCCAGGCTTTTTTCATGGCGGCAAGAATCCGCAGCTTGTCGTCCACCATCACATAATGGCGGGCGGGGTAGCACTCCATCACCTGATCGAGCATCAGCTCCTTGTGGATGTAGATCAGCACCCGCCCTTCGACTTCATCCCATAGCCCCGAGCGGGCAATCTTGCGCGGCTGGAACACCACGTCGCCGTCCGAGAGGATGACCGTGGGACCGCGCGCGCCCAGATGCCGCAACGCATTCAGCGCGCCCGGATACACGCGGCTCGCAAACGGATAATCGATCAGGAACGACGACATCAGCAGCAGCCGCGTATCGCGCGGCTGCTCCAGCCGATACCGCTGCAACGCGCCCAGGTAATCGGCGTAGCCGAGCTCCGTGCGCAGGGTCTCGAAGATTTCCCAATACCGCGCGCTGTTCTGCGCGCCGAACTCGCGCATCATGTGCGCGCGCAGATCCGCGAGTACATGGTCGTTGTCCAGCAAGGTGTTGTCGCAGTCGAACAGAAACACGATGTCATGCGGCGTGGCGGTAGTGGCTTGCATCGCTGCCTCCTGAATCAGCCTTTCGGTCCATCGGCCGGCGTGGCCGCTTTTTCGACGTGGCCGCCGAAATCGTGCCGCATGGCCGAGAGCACCCGGTTCGCAAAATCCGCTTCGCCGCGCGAACTGAAGCGGGCGAACAGCGCGGCGCTCAGCACCGGCGTGGGCACGCCTTCGTCGATGGCGGCGGCCACGGTCCAGCGCCCCTCGCCCGAATCGGATACGCGCCCCGCGTAGTTCTTCAGATCGGCGTCGCTGACGAGCGAACCGGCAATCAGATCGAGCAGCCACGATCCGATTACGCTGCCGCGCCGCCAGACCTCGGTGACGTCGGCGAGATTCAGCTCGTACTGGTACAACTCGGGGCGGCGCAGCGGCGTTGTCTCGGCGTCGGCCTCGCGCGCGTGCTTACCGGCGTTGGCGTGGCGCAGAATGTTCAGCCCTTCGGCATACGCGGCCATCATGCCGTACTCGATACCGTTGTGAACCATCTTGACGAAGTGCCCCGCGCCCAGCGGCCCGCAGTGCAGGAAGCCCTGATCCGCGGTGCTGCTGCCGCTGACGCGCCCCGGCGTGGCCGGCGCGGTGCCGGCGCCCGGCGCGAGCGTCGAGAAGACCGGTTCGAGCCGCTTCACGACCTCCGGCTCGCCGCCGATCATCAGACAGTAGCCGCGCTCGCGGCCCGCCACGCCGCCGCTCGTGCCGACGTCCACATAGTGAAGCTGACGCTTCGCCAGCTCGGCGCCGCGGCGGATGTCGTCGTGATAGTAGGAATTGCCGCCGTCGATCACGATATCGCCGGGCTCCAGCAGGGGCACGAGTTTCTCCAGCGTCATATCGACCACCGCCGCCGGCACCATCAGCCACACGGCGCGCGGCTTGTCGAGTTGCGCGACCAGATCTTCCAGCGACGCCGCGCCCGCGACACCGTCCTGCTTCAGCTTCTCCACCGCCGCCGGCTGCACGTCGTACGCGATACATTGCTGACCGCCCTTCGTCAGACGCCGCACCATGTCGGCGCCCATGCGTCCCAATCCAATCATGCCTAGCTGCATATCTCGCTCCGGAAAGTGCCTTGTTGCGCTGCTCGATTTTGCTTCGTTGTACTGCGGCAATCTTTGCGTTTTCGCTGAGTGTTTCAGTGGCTGCGTGGTGGATCGCGCGTCACCATGCTTTTACAGCAGTTATGTCTTTCTCTGCGTCTTTCGTTGCATGCACTCCGCGCGCGGCAGCAATTCCGGACCCAGCACACGGCGAAGCGGCACCGCCGCCTGCACGGAAAGACGATACGCTTCTTTGCAGAGGTTTTGCGCGGCGTAAAGTTCCTGGCATCTGCGATTGCGCGGCATCGCGTTCGCGCAGGCTTCGATTCGGCTGACGGCCTTCTTACACTTCGACCCTTGGCCTTCGGTTTCGCAATCAGGACTATGCCGCTAGCGCCGACCTGCCTGGAGCTTGCCGTACCGCGAACGCGCAAAACGCTTCACGGCCTGCCACATCAATGGATAACGATCGCCCGGCACGGCGAACAGCACCAGCGCGCACAACGCCAGCAAGCCGCAGAACATGAACGTGCCGCGATAGCCGAACGCCTGCACCAGCAAGCCCGACAACACGCCCGAGAGAATCGAGCCGACCCGCGCCGCGTTGAAGAACAGCGCGGTGGCGCGGCCCGGCGCATGCGGCATCAGATCCTGCACATAGGTCATGCCGAGACACGAGGTCACGGCGACCACGAACGCGTTGAGCATCTGCATTGGAATCAGCACGTGCACATTGCCCGCCAGCGCCATGCCGGCGAAATACACCGCATGCACCGCCGCGCACGCGCCGAGCCAGTTCGGCTTGTGCAGCGCCGACGACTTCGCGCCTAGCGCGAGCATCATCGGAATTTCCATCAAGGCCCCCAGGCCGAGCATGACGGACACGTCCAGATGCGTGCCGTTCAGGCCATGCACGATGTAGAGCGGCAACACGATCATCGTCGCGTTCGCGGCGAGGCCGAGCAAGGTGAGCGCCGCCACCGCGCGGCCGATGTCGTTGGCCGACGCGACGCCGGGCAAGTCCTCGTGCGCGTCTTCACCGGGCGTGGTCAGCGGCGGCACGGTGATCGAAGCCGACGGCTCGGCCGCCGTGTCTTCCACCGTGTGATCGCCCAGGTGACCCTGCGGCTCCCGCATGCGCCAGACAATGGTCGCGCACGCGCCGAAACTGGCGGCGGCGAACAGAAAGAGTCCGTAGAAGCTGCTGGCGGCGAGCACCAGCGCGCCCACCGACGGCCCGAACACCCAGGCGGCCGACAGGATGGTGCGCAAAGTCGCGCTGGCGAACACGCGCTCCGCCGGGTCGGCGACCGGCAACGCCGCGCGGCTGAACGAGAACACCATTGAAATGGCCGAGCCGCCCGCGCCGATAAAGACGATCCCGACCACCAGCAGCAACCGGTAGTCACGCACCACGCATAAACACAGATAGCCGAGCGCCGCCGCCACCAGCGCTGCCAGCAGCAACGGCCGATGCCGTCCGCTCGCGTCGCTCCAACGGCCCGCGAAGGTGCTGGCGAGCACCCCGCTCGCCGCGATCAGCGTCATGAAGACGCCGAGCCTGAACGGCGTCATGCCGGCGCGCTCGACGCCGAACAGCGAAAGATAGGGAGCGGTGAACGACATTGCCACACCGAGCATCAGGGTTGCGGCGGCGAGCGGCTTGAAGCCGGGAATGCGCAGGAGATCGAAAAAACGTGAGGTTTTCAACACGGGCGGCGGTGGGTCAGGAAAAGCCAGCCTGTGACGCGCAATGCGCACCGCAAACTTCGTGGCCGGAACGACCGGGGCATTATCGGCTTAGCTTGCGGGCGCGTAAACCCGCGGCATCGCGTCCCAAAATTGTGAGGCGCGGCGTTGGCTGGCAACGGCCGGCACGCACCGCGCTACTTGCCGTCGGTTGCGCGCATTTGCTGCGCTTGCGCCTTGTAGTCGTAGGTCGGATAGAACTCGGTGCGATAGCCGCCCCACGCGGTCGTTTCGATCGCCCGGTTGACTTCGCGCAGACGGCTCGCCGGCACGCGCAGCGTGACCACCTGGCCGATGCCCATCATCACGTACCACGACACGACTTCGATGCCCGGTGGCGGAAAGGTCTTGAAGAACCCTTGCGCGCGCAACTGGTCGTTGATTTTCGGCAGCGGTCTGGATTCGTCGTGACGCAGGAAGATGGTGAGGAGGAACGTGTCGTCGGGCGATGTGGCCGGTGTCGCGGCGGTGGCCGCCGCTGCACCTGGCGCGCGGGTCGTGGCCGGGTCCGGCGCAGTGGCCGCGTTCGTGCCCGGGCTCGTGCCTGGGCTCGTGCCTGAGTTAGTGCCTGCGTTGGCGCTCGGGTCCGCACCATATGCAAGCGGCGCAATGCCGAGCGACACGGCCAGCACCGCGGCAAGCACAGAGCGCAAACAGCGGCGAAGCTGACAATGCTGAAAAAACGTGGCTGGACTGCGTGCGGCGACTGCATCTGGCATGGCATGCCTCCATGACGCGTTATGGACGATCTTCGACGGCGCATTCAACGGCGCGCTGCGTTCGATTCGCTTCGGCGCGCGTAAGCGCGGCCTGTGGCCAGCAATATTCGCTCCCGCGCGGCCGCCGCGTGCCGCACGTGGCCGCATCGCTCACACCACGACGTAGCCGCGTTTTTCCAGCGTCCAGCGGTGCCACTGATTGCCGTACATGCCGCAGGCCATGCCGAACAGCACCGAGAGCACCAGGCCGATCACGTCGGCGGTTTCGCCCCACAGGCCCGAGCAGAACAGCAGCAGGTTGACCGCCAGCATGACGAACGCGGCAAACCACATCTTCTTCGATAAAGCCCAGACAAAGCCCAGCAGCAGCGCGCCCCAACTGAAGCCCGTGGCCACTGCGACGGTTTCGTCCTTGCCCGGACAGCGCAGATAAATCCTTTCGCCCATTTCCCTTCCTGAACACAATGATTCGCCGCCTCGCGGCACCCGACCATGTTTAACACGCCATCCGGTCAGAAGTATGCGTTCGCGTGAAATTCGCGCCGCCGCGTGCTTTGCCGCACATCGGCCGGCGCGGCGCTGCCTGACGATCGCGGGCATAGCTGATACTCTTGGCAAATCCGCGCGCAGGGGACGCGAGCGCAGCGCCACCCCTGCCCGCACAGGTTAACCGCTTCGGAGCACGCATGGCCACGCAGACCGCCTATTCTTCCACCGCCCCCTCGCGAGCCGAGCTCGACGCCCTGCCGGGCGCCACCATCGTCGAATTCGGCACGGACTGGTGCGGCTACTGCCAGGGTGCGCAAGCATCGATTGCCAAAGCGCTCGAACCGCATGCGCACCTCAGGCACCTGAAAATCGAAGACGGCCCGGGCCGGCCGCTCGGCCGCTCGTTCAAGGTCAAGCTGTGGCCAACGCTGATCCTGATGCGCGACGGCGCCGAAGTCGCGCGCGTGGTGCGCCCGGCCAACGCGACGCAGATCACGGAGGCTTTCGCATCGCTCTGACGTCGCTTTGACGTCGCGCCGATGTCGCGCTGATTTCAAATTGCATGCGGCGCCGCATACGCACCGCCGCACCGCCCCCACACCGGAGCAGGCAAGACCCACCCGACACCCATGATGCGACAAGCCCTCCACCACCTGAGCGTCAAGGCCCGCACCCGCGGGCTGGTCGAATTCACCAACGACGTGCGCCGCTTCGTCGCCGCGCAAGCCATCGAAACCGGCCTGCTGACGCTGTTCTGCCGCCATACGTCCGCGTCGTTGCTGATTCAGGAAAACGCCGATCCTTCCGTGCAGCGCGATCTGGAACGCTACTTCGCGAGCCTCGCGCCGGAAGACGCCGAGCGCTACGAACACGACGCCGAAGGCCCGGACGACATGCCGGCCCATTTGCGCACCGCACTCACGCAGGTGCAGTTGTCGGTGCCGGTCGAACACGGAAAAATGGTGCTCGGCACCTGGCAAGGCCTGTATCTGTTCGAACACCGCCGTCATACACAGCAGCGGGATATCGTGCTACATCTGCTCGGAGAATGACGGCGCGGTGCGCGGCCGCCGGGTACGTTTCGAATTACGTTGTCGACAGAAATTCGCTGCAAGATTTCATCCGCAAACCGGATTAAAGGGAGCACACCTCATGGACACCCGTAGCGAGCTGCAAGCCACCATCAAGGCAATGGTTCAACCCGGCAAGGGTCTTCTCGCCGCCGACGAAAGCGGCCCGACCATCGCCAAACGCTTCAAGACGATCGGCCTCGAATCGAGCGAGGAAAACCGCCGCGCCTATCGCAACCTGCTGCTCACCACGCCCGGACTCGGCGAATTCGTGAGCGGCGTGATTCTCTACGAAGAAACGCTGGGCCAGAAAGCGGACGACGGCACGCCGTTCCCGCAGCTCGCCGCGAAAAACGGCATCGTGCCCGGCATCAAGGTGGATCTCGGCAAGATTGCGCTCGCGCTCGCGCCGGGCGACGAGATCACCGAAGGTCTCGACGGACTCGCCCGCCGTTTCGTCGATTACAAGCGGCAAGGCGCGCGCTTCGCCAAATGGCGCGCGGTCTACAACATCACGGCGAGCCTGCCGAGCCGTCTCGCGATCGAGGCGAATGCCGATTCACTCGCGCGCTACGCCGCGATCTCACAGGAAGCGGGCATCGTGCCGATCGTCGAACCCGAAGTGCTGATGGACGGCGAGCACACCATCGAGCGCAGCGCCGAGGTCACCGAGGCCGTGCTCCACGCGGTGTTCCATGCGCTGCACCGGCATCGCGTCGTGCTCGAACATATTCTGCTGAAGCCGAGCATGGTGATCGCCGGCTCCGAACACGCGCAGCAGTCGTCGACTGCCGACATTGCCGCTTATACCGTGCGGGTGCTCAAGCGCACGGTGCCCTCGGCGGTGCCGGGCATCGTGTTTCTGTCCGGCGGCCAATCGCCTGAAGAGGCGACCGCGAATCTCGACGCCATGAACCGTCTCGGCGCGTTGCCGTGGAATCTGAGCTTTTCATATGGACGCGCGTTGCAGGAACCGCCGCTGCAAGCATGGAAAGGCGAGCGGAGCCACGTCGAGCAGGCCCAGCAGGCGCTGCTCAAGCGGGCGCGTCTGAATAGCGCCGCGGCACTGGGCAAGTACGAGGCGGCGCAGGAAAAGAGCTAGCGCTGGTGCGGCACGGTCCGTTGCGTCTCGAGACCGAGCGAGCGCAGCGGACCGGTCAACCGAATCAGAGCGGCGCGCCGCCGAACGCCTGGCGCTGCGCGAGCGACACGAAGGCCTGCGCGTCGCGCGCCGCCTGCACCACGGCCGCCATGCCGAAGAACTCGTGCGTGGCGCCACGGTAGTTGCGATGCTCGACGGGCACACCCGCGCTGTGCAATTTCTGCGCGAGCTTCTCACCGTCCGAGCGTAGCGGATCGATGCCCGCCGTCACCACGACAGCCGGCGGCAAGCGTGACAGATCGGCGCTCACCACGTCGATCAACGAACTGGTGAGGTCGCTCTCGCTGTTGATCACGTTATGCAGGAACCACAGCATCATCGGCTTGTTCAAGGGCCGCGCATTGCGATTCTCTTCATAAGAGATCGACACGATGTTGTTGCTCGCCACCGGATAGATCAGCGCCTGATGCATCGGCATGCGCACGCCCGTGTCCCGCGCGTGGATCGCCACGTTGATCGCCAGATTGGCGCCGGCGCTCTCGCCCATCACCGCGATCTTGCCGGCGTCGCCACAGAGTTTCGGCGCCTGCTCGACCACCCAGCGCCATGCCGCAAACGCGTCTTCGTGCGCTGCCGGCAACCTGTGCTCGGGCGCCTGCCGGTAGTGCGCGGAGACCACGATCGCCCGGCTCTGCGCGGCGATGGAACGCGGTGTGGCGTCGTAGGTGTCGAGATCGGCGAGCACCCAGCCGCCGCCGTGAAAATACAGGATCAGCGGAAAGGGTCCCTCGCCTTGCGGCGTATACACGCGCGCAGGATTGCTGCCCGTCGCGCCGGGAATCATGATGTCTTCGGTGCGCACCGCCTCCAGCTCCAGCGAAGGACGCGCGCTGAACGCGGGATCGCTCATCAGTTTCCTGACGGCGTCGGCGGGAGTCGGCTGCTGTCTTGCTTCGGCCACGGTGCAGTCCTCGATGGGCTTCGGGTCGAGGCTCCTGAGCGCGTCGAGCACGGCTTTCATGTCGGGATCGGCGTGACCCGTGGGGTCCATGCCGACCATGCCTTTGATAGTGTCACCGAGTGTCATGGCAAAGCTCCTGATGGAAGAATTCACGGCTCCATCGAAGCTTTTGAAGTGCCCGCCCGACGACCGTGCATGCCGTCGGAGTCGAGCAAGCGCTATACCCGTCGAACGGCCGCATGCCAGCGGGCGAAGCGGCAACACGTCGGATCAAGGTGGATGCGCTGGGCGGATTACGGATTACGCGTGCGATACCGCCGCGCTTGCCCAATCGCAAGGGAATCGCGCCGCGTAGCGCTCCGGCTTGAAACGCACGCCGGTGATCTGACCGTCGTGCGGCGCGCGGCCGAGCCAACCCGACCAGCCGAGTCGCTGCGCGCCGCCCAGAACGGCCGGCGGCGCGCTCCGTGGTTTGAGGCGCAACTCCAGCTCCCACTCGAACTCATGGCCCATGAACGTCCTCACCCACTCCACCAGCCGCGGCAGGTCCGCGCCTTGCGGCGTGAAGCGCAGGTACGCGTCGATATCGAGCGGACCGACTACGACGCGAAAGGTGTGCTGGCGGTCGGCCACCTGTTCGCCGAGCAGCGCACCCACCGTCATGGTCGAAGCGGCGCCCGGCTTGCCCAGATAACTGTGCTCATCCACATCGACGTCGATCCAGTTGAAGACGTATTCGTCGATTGCGACCGGCACGCCGAAGTAATGCTCGAGCGTCATGCGCAAGCCGTCGGGATTACGCGCCTCCCGCACGAGGTGCGCCGAAGCGGATAGCCGTGCGTGCGGCGGCAAGGGGCCGTGGCCGATCTCGCTGATATCGAGGCCGGCAAGGCTCGCCACGTAAAACGAAAAACGCTCGTCGTCCGGCCGGTCGAGTCCGGCGGCAGCCTGCGCGGATGCCCAGGCCCGATACAGCAGCGTCAGATAGCGGTGATGGAAGATGTCGAGGAAATCGGCGAGCGTGGCGTCGTGCCGGCTCTGCTCGCGCTCGCGCGCGATTTCGGTCACGTGAATCGGCAGCGGGCCGTTCGGTCCGAGCATGCCGAGGCCGAACAGGCGTACTTTTAAACGCCCGTCCGCCTCACGTACGTTCGCGATCTCGCTCGGCGCGAAAAACAGGCTGGCTTGCTGCCCGAGACGGAACGGTTCCGCCCGAGGGCGCGTTGCCGTTCCAATGCGATCGATCCGCCTATCCGCGCCGATGCGGCGCAGCAGTGCAAGGAACCCATAGCGCCACGGCTCGTCCTGCAACCGTTCGACCAACGCCGGCGACAGCGAATGACTCGTGCCAGCAGTCACCGCTCCGGAAGAATCGCGCTCCATCATGCCGCTCCGCCCGTGCCCATACGCACCGGCCAGCGCGCGAGATACTGTTTGGGAAGCCGGCTGGACAGATAACGGCGGGGCCTGGACAAGCCGGTCTTATCGATGGTTGATGCGAGCCCGCCTGCTGCTTCGCGCATATAGACCCACTCCTGGTTGTAATAGTCGGGCAGTCGGGAATCCATCGGCGGTTTTGCGTTGCTCTCGCGGCGGACTCTTTGACACGGCCTGTGCGTCGCGTGGATTGCGTGTCCGCATGTAAATCCTGATGTCGGTCCGGTCGATCAGTGCCGCATTCTTACCTGGCGCTTGAAAGCATTCAATCCGCGTTGGCCGGAAACAATCCTCGATTAATAAAGGAAGCAGGTACGCCGGGCACATCCGCGGAATGAAAATAATGGAAACTGTTATGGAAGGTTAACTTTCACGAAAGATCAACGAGTGAATGGCGAACCGATGTCTCGCTCATACAGCCGTGAGATCACACATTCATTGCGCTGCGGGACAGGGGAAATGCCCGGAGGAACGACGCTCCAGGCTTCATGCAGATTTTCGATGGGGTACCGCCTTTAACCGGAAACACCTCACGTCGACCGATATTGCGCGACGTCAGGCCTTCTCGTCACTGTCCCTTCGTATCGCTGCTGGCATCGGCGCCCGGCATATTGGTGGTGTCGGTTGCAGGCCTGGTTGCCTTCGACTTCACATGATGCCTTCTCATCGGCTTCGAATGCGCCGTTGCGCCCGACGCCTGCATGTCGCCGCCTTCACGGGTCGCGCCGGCCGTGGTGCCGCCGTTCGGATCGTTGCCGGCCGGGCCGCCACCGCCGCCCCCGGCGCCTTGGGCCATCGCGAGCGAGGAAGCGGCGAGCAAGGTCGAGATGAGCAGTGCGTTTCGGGTTTTGTTTCTGATGTTCATGACTCTCTCCAGTTCGAAAAAGAAGCGGGTTGCGCCGGCTGAACAACAGCCAGACACGCATACCTCGTTCTCTTTTCAGCAAGCGCTGTGCCGCGAGTCATGAAACACTTCGAACATGCGAGACCGCACGCCGCGGCCTGCGAGCCTTACGGTTCGCAAACCACCAGTGCGTGCAGTTCGTCGATATTGAAAGGCTTGGCGAGAATCGCCACGCCGAGCCGCCGCGCGCGTTCGAGTTCGTCGGCGTAGCCGGTCATCAGCGCGATCTTCTGCGAGGGCCACGCGCTGCGCACTTTCTCCGCGAGATCGATACCGTTGAGCTTGCCGGGCATCTGGATATCGGAGAGCACGAGTTCGAAGCGCGCGCCGGCCGCGAGCACGTCGAGCGCCTCATCGGCGGTCGGCTTGTGACGCACTTCGCAACCGAAGGTTTCCAGCACCGCCGCGACGCCCGCGGCCACTTCCTCGTTGTCCTCCACGAGCAGCACCACGCCGCTCGGCGCAGGTGCAGGCGCTTGCGACATGTCGACTTCGGCGGCGGACGCCTTCTGCCGTTCGCGATATCGCGGCAAATATAGCCGCACCGTCGTGCCGCTGCCGGGTACGCTGTCTATCTTTGCCGTGCCGCCCGCCTGCTCGCACATGGAGAGCACCTGCGCGAGGCCGAGGCCCGTGCCCGAGCCGCGCAGCTTGGTGGTGAAGAGCGGCTCGAAGGCGCGCCGCGCGACCGCTTCGGGCATGCCTTCGCCGTCGTCGGTACAGGCAATCAGCACGTATTCGCCGTCGGGCAGCAAGGTATCGCTGCCGACCAGCCGGTTGTTCTGACAGCGAATCACGAAGTGTCCGCCGCGCGGCATCGCGTCGCGCGCGTTGACGGCCAGGTTCATGAGCGCGAATTCGAGGTCGGTCGGATCGGCCAGCACCTGCCAGACGTCGTCGACGAGGTTCAGCGCCAGTTCCACGTTGTCGCCGAGCGCCGCGTCGATCAGCGGCGCGGCGGCGGGGAGCCACGTGGCGAGATCGAGCGGCTGCTGTTTGAGCGGCTGTTTGCGCGCCACGCTCAGCAGGCGCCGCGTAAGCGATTCCGCCGTGGCGGTGGCGCGCTCCACCGCGAGCACTTCCTTCTCCACGTTGTTGAAGTGCTTGAGCCGCGCGAGCTCCGAGTTGGCGGAGACTACCATCAGCAGATTGTTGAAGTCGTGCGCGACATTCGCGACCAGATTGCCGAGCGCGCCCATGCGCTGCAGTTGCCGGCTCGCGGCTTCGGCTGAAAGACGCATGGCCACTTCGCCCTGCCAGCGCTCCCACGCGCGGCGCTCGCCTTCCAGCTGACGCAGCGAGTAGAGCACCAGCAGCCAGATGGCGATACAGGGTACGGCCGTCAGCGCCGCGATCATCATGAAGTGCTGCCGCCAGGCCGCGCCAATCGACGAGGTCGCGTAGGCGCTCATCACGTAGAGCGGATAATCGCCGACGCGGCGAAACGCCAGCAGGCGCTCCACGCCATCCACCGTCGAATTCAGGCGGACGTGGCCAAACAGCTGTTTGTCACGCAACGCCTGAGTAAACTTGCTGTGCGCACTGGGCTTCGCACCCGGCGGCCACGGCGGATAGCGCACCAGCACGTTGCCGTCCTGGCGATACAGGCCCAGCGCCAATGATGAATCGCCGTTAGTCAGTTCGCGATAAAAGCGCGAGAAGTACTCCTGACGCAGCGCCACCGAGACTACGCCGAGAAACCGACCGCTGGCGTCCGAGCGCCCTGTCGCGGTGGTGAACACATTGGTCTGCGACAGCGGCCCGAACATGGGCAGCGAAAAATACGGCTGCGGACGCATCGCCTTCGCCGAAACGAAGTCTTCGCGCTGATCGATCGAGATGGCCGGCGCGGGAAACGCGCGGCTCGACACCAGCAGGTCACCGTTTGCACCGAGCAGATAGATCGACGACACCTGCGGAAAGTCACCGCCGATTTCGCGCAGACGCTCATGCAAGGCGGCTTCGCGTGCGCGAATCTGCGCGTCGCTCTCGTTGCCGAGCAACTCCACGATGCGCGACGACATCTGCTGGTTGAGGTCCAGCACCTTGACGGCCTGTTCTTCGGCGACGCGCGCGAGCCTGTCGATCATGTCGTCCGAATCGGCGATCCGGCGCTGGTAGTCGAAATAGCCATAGCCCGCCAGACAGATGAGCGGAAACACAATCGAAACCGCGAGCACGATCTGAAGCATGCGCCGCGTCGCCGCGAAATTGCGCGATGGCATGGGGACGTCGACTGCGACTCGTTCAGCACGCTGCACGGTCAAGATCTCCACGAAAGGTCAACATCTCTCAGGGATGGCACGTCACGAGAGGTGTCGCTCGCGGTCGTGCGCTATTTCCATGTCCCGGAATTTACCGCACTTCAGCGCTTCTCCATAGCGTCGCGGGCAGGCTGCGGCAGGACGATCCGCGCTCGTCGCGGGCGCTTGCGTTTGGGCACGTGGATTGCTGCAGCACGGGAATTCAGCAGGTTGAAAGGCGTTCTGCGAACGCGCACTCCGTTGCGCACGATACGCCGCCTGCGCCGTCACGTTTCATTGTCCGTGAGGAGCCCGCCATGCCCACGCTTGCCCGACGCGTCGCCCAGCTGTCGCAACTGCGATCGGACCGCGCCGAGCGCGTGATGGTGGACGGTGAACCGATTCTGCTGATACGCGACGGCGACACCGTGCACGCCTATTCCGCCGACTGCCCGCATGCCGGCGCGCCGCTGGAAGAAGGCGCGCTGTGTCACGGCCGGATCATCTGCCCGTGGCACAAAGGAACATTCGACGTCGCCACCGGCGACGTGCTCGAACCGCCGGCGCTGGTCGCGCTCGACCGCTATCCCGTGGTCGTCGCGGGCGACGATGTGATGCTCACGCCGGAAAAACTGCCCCGGCCGGTACGCAACGCGAGTGCGCAAGAACCGCATTACGTCGTGATCGGCGCGGGCGCGGCAGGCGCGGCGGCTTGCGCGACCTTGCGCGAATGCGGTTTTGGCGGCCGCCTCACGCTGATCGGCGCGGAACCGCATGCGCCCTACGACCGCACCGCGCTGAGTAAATTCGTCCCGTCGGGTGAAATGTCCGCCGCCGATGTGCCGCCGCTTCTTGCGCCCGACTGGCTCGCGCGCCACGACGTCGAGCGGATCGTCGCGAAAGTCGCGCGACTCGATGTGCCCGCCCGCACGATTCATTTCGAAACCGGCGGCCAACTGACTTACGACACCGCGTTGCTCGCCACCGGCAGCATACCGAAGCAGCCGCCGATTCCGGGCGTCGAACTCGGCGGCGTGCACGTGCTGCGCAGCCTCGACGACGCCGCCGCCCTCGTAGACGCCATCGGCGACGATGCCGCGCAAACCCGCGTGGCGATTCTCGGCAGCAGTTTCATCGGACTCGAAACGGCTTCCGCGTTGCGCAAACGCGGCACGCCGGTAACCGTGATATCGCCGGAAAAAGTGCCGTTCGCGAAGCAGTTCGGCGAGCGCGCCGGCACCATGTTCCGCAAACTCCACGAAACCAATGGCGTGATGTTCCGTTTCGAGGCGAAGGTCGCCTCGCTCGAAGGCGACGAAGGCAACGTGCATGAAGTGATGCTCGAAAACGGCGAGCATGTCGAGGCCGACCTCGTTCTATTGGGCACGGGGGTCGCGCCGGCCACCGGCTTTGTGGAGGGACTGCCGCTGCAGAAGGACGGTGGCGTGATCGTCAACGCGGGCATGCAGGCCGCGCCGGGTCTCTATGCGGCGGGCGACATCGCGGCATTTACCTTGCACGAGGATCAGGAACCGTTGCGTATCGAGCACTGGCGCGTCGCGCAACAACATGCGCGCGTTGCCGCGGAAAACATGTGCGGCGCACGTCATCGCTACGGCGGCGTGCCCTATTTCTGGACCTATCACTTCGGCAAACGCTTCGAATACCTCGGCCATGCGAGCGAGTGGGACGAGATCGTGATGGACGGCGAACTGGATCGCCAGCAATTCGTCGCGCTTTATCTCAAGGACGACAAGGTGGTCGCCGTACTCGCCTGCGAACGCGAGGCGCAGACCGCGCGCCTGATCGATGCGATGAGCCGTGGCGTGTCGCGCGCGGACGCGCTCGCGATCATCAACGGCGCGTCGTGCCTCGCGCAATGATCGAAATGAGCGCAAGAGACGCGTGGCAAGAAACCGCGCAGAACTGCGGCACCCATGCAAGAAACACCCGGATCGCCCGGCGTGGTTCCCCACGCCGACTCGATGACGACTCAACGACCTGAAGGAGAAACGCTATGACAGATAACAAGGAAAAGCACCCGCACTCGAACAAGAGCGAAAAGCAGATCGACCGTGAGGTCGAAGACAGCTTCCCCGCAAGCGACCCGCCTTCCACCGGCGGCACCACGAAGATCGTTCCGGACAAGGACGCCGCTTCGCAAGACAAGCCGGCGACCAGAAAACCAGCCGGCCATTAGGCTGCGCTGAAGCGCATGTGAATCGCCCGGACGCACTACGTTCGGGCGGTTTTTCTCTCCCTACGCAACGCTAACCCTTCTGGACGACGGGAACGAACCGCCATGTCAGACGAGACCGGCTCCGCTCGCGACGAGCAAGATCAGGACGACCGCAGGGACACCAAAGACGGGCAGTCCGACGATAAAAAGAACCATAAGGACGAAGGCAAACAGAAAAACGCGAACAACGGCGACGACAAGCCGCGCAAGAAGCCAGGCAGGAAGCCGCTGATCATTCTCGCGGTGGTGGTGATCCTGCTCGCGATCGTCGCTTTCGTCTGGTGGTTTGCCACGCGCAACGAAATCACGACCGACGACGCCTACACCGACGGCAACGCCATCACGATGGCGCCGAAGGTCTCCGGCTACGTCGTGCAACTGGCGGTCAACGACAACGTGTACGTGCACAAGGGCGACCTTCTCGTTGTGATCGACAAGCGCGACTATCAGGCGCAGGTCGATCAGGCCGAAGCGCAGGTCGGTCTCGCCAAGGCGCAGTTGAATGCCGCGCTGGTTCAACTCGACATCGCGCGCATCCAGTACCCGGCGCAATACCGCCAGGCGAAAGCGCAGACGTCGTCGGCCGAGGCGAACTTCCGCCAGGCCGAAGCCGCCTATCTGCGTCAGCATGCTGTGGATCAGCGCGCCACCTCGCAGCAAAACATCGATACCGCCGACGCCCAGCGGCAGTCGGCCAGCGCGAGCGTCGAACAGGCGCGCGCGCAGCAGCAGACCGCGAGCCTCGTGCCGCAGCAGATCCGCCAGACCGAAGCCACCGTCGAGGAGCGCCGCCAACAGGTGCAGCAAGCCGAAGCGCAGCTCGAACAGGCGCAACTGAACCTCTCCTACTGCGAAGTGCGCTCGCCTTCGGACGGCTGGATCACGCGGCGTAACGTGCAACTCGGCACCTTCCTGCAGGCGGGCGTCTCGCTCTTTGCGATCGTCACGCCGCAGGTGTGGGTGACGGCGAACTTCAAGGAATCGCAACTCGAACGCATGCGCCCCGGCGACAAGGTGAAAGTCGAAGTGGACGCGTATCCCAAGCTCGATTTGCGCGGCCACGTGGACAGCGTTCAACTGGGCAGCGGTTCGCGCTTCTCGGCCTTCCCGGCGGAAAACGCCACCGGCAACTTCGTGAAAATCGTGCAGCGTGTGCCGGTGAAGATCGTCATCGACGACGGCTTGCCGCGCGATCAACCGCTGGGGCTCGGCTTGTCCGTCACGCCCAAGGTGTATCTGAAATGATCGCGCACACCATGACCGCGACGGTTTCCCGCGCCTTGCCGCGCGCCATCTTCTGAGCGGTGCGGGCATGAGTTCAGCCAACACCGCGAACGGCAGTCAGTCGGACTGGAAACCGGCGGCGAACCCGTGGCTGATCGCCATTGTGGTGACCCTCGCGGCGTTCATGGAAGTGCTCGACACGACCATCGTGAACGTCGCGCTGCCCCACATTGCCGGCACCATGTCGGCCAGTTACGACGAAGCGACCTGGACGCTCACGTCGTATCTGGTGGCCAACGGTATCGTGTTGCCGATCTCCGGTTTTCTCGGCCGCCTGCTGGGCCGCAAGCGCTACTTTCTGGTGTGCATCGTCGCGTTCACCGTCTGCTCGTTCCTGTGCGGGATTGCAACGGATCTCTGGCAGCTGATCATTTTCCGCATTCTGCAGGGCTTTTTCGGCGGCGGGCTGCAGCCGAACCAGCAGTCGATCATTCTCGACACCTTCCCGCCCGAACAGCGCGGCCGCGCGTTCTCGATTTCGGCGGTAGCGATCGTGGTCGCGCCGGTGCTCGGACCGACGCTCGGCGGCTGGATCACCGACAACTTCTCGTGGCGCTGGGTGTTTCTGCTCAACGTGCCGGTCGGCGTGCTGACCACGCTCGCCGTGATGCAACTGGTGGAAGATCCGCCGTGGAAAAAGACAGGCGACACGAAAGTATCGATCGACTACATCGGCATCACGCTGATCGCAATCGGGCTGGGCTGCCTGCAAGTGATGCTCGATCGCGGCGAAGACGACGACTGGTTCTCGTCGAACTTTATCCGCCTGTTCGCGGTGCTGGCGGTGGCGGGCATAGTCGGCGCGACCATGTGGCTGCTTTACACCAGAAAGCCGGTGGTCGATCTGCGCTGCCTGAAAGACCGCAATTTCGCGCTCGGTTGCCTGACGATCGGTGCATTCGCAACGGTGCTCTACGGCAGCGCGGTGCTGGTGCCGCAACTCGCCCAGCAGCAACTCGGTTATACGGCGATGCTCGCCGGGCTCGTGCTGTCGCCCGGCGCGGTGCTCATCACCCTGGAGATTCCGATCATCAGCAAGCTGATGCCGTATGTGCAGACGCGGTTTCTGGTGGCGGCCGGCTTTGCGCTGCTGGCCTGCGCGCTCGCCTATTCGCATCTGCTCGTACCGGATATCGATTATGCGACGCTGGTGAAGATGCGCAGCGCGCAATCGCTCGCCATCGGCTTCCTGTTCGTGCCGATCACGACGCTGGCTTACCTCACCGTGCCGCCGCGCCTGAACGACGACGCGTCCGCCCTCTTCACGATGTTCCGCAACGTGGCGGGGTCGATCGGCATTTCGCTTTCGACCGCGCTGATCCGCGAGCGCACCCAGGCTCGCATGGCTCATCTGTCCGAACACATGTCCACGCTTTCGCAAAACTACAACGACGCCGTGCAGCGCAGCGCGCAAACCATCGCCGAGATGACCGGCGTGCCGTTTGCGCAGGCGCTGCAAACCGCCACGGGGCGCATGTACACCACCTTCATTTCCCAGTCGACGATTCTGGCCTACGTCGACGTTTTTGCGATCCTCGCCGTCTTTTGCGCACTCTGCATTCCGATGACGTTGTTCTTTTCTCCAGCCAAAGCGGCCGGCGGCGCGGGAGGACATTGATATGAGACGCCCGCTTGTGAATTCGCCGTGGTTGACTGCCCGCTTTTCTCCGCTGTCCACACTATCCACGCTGTCCGTTGCGATGCTGCTCGCCGCGTGCGCGGTCGGCCCCGACTTTCACGCGCCGAAAGCGGACGTGCCTGACCAATGGCGCGACCCGCAACGCAGCGCGGCGATTGCCACGGGCGCATCCGCCGCGAACGTCGCCTCAGTCCCCACGCTCGATACCGATCCCGATCCCCGCTGGTGGCGCAATTTCAACGACCCGACGCTGGACGCGCTGATCGGGCGTGCCGCGCGCGGCAACCTGGATTTGCAGGAGGCGGTGCTGCGCATTGTCGAAGCGCGCACTCAGGTACAAAGCGCCGCGTCCCAAGGTCTGCCGAACGTGCGGGCAACCGGCAGTTACCAGCGCGAACAGCTCGGCGTGAAAGGCTTCCTCGAATCCGACGGCGTATACGGCAAGGTCGATCAGCTCGGCGCGCCGAACTCGCCGGTCAACGCTATCGCACCGGGTGCGGGTGCTACGTTGCAAAACGGCGCGAACAACCTGCTGAATCAATTGACCGCGCCGGTCAATCTCTGGCAGGCCGGCTTCGACGCCTCGTGGGAACTGGATCTGTTCGGCCGCGTGCGCCGCTCGGTGGAGGCTGCCAATGCGCAAACCGAAGCCGCCGTGGAAAGCCGCAACGACGCGCTGCTCTCGCTCGAAGCCGAAGTCGCGCAGACGTATATGCAATTGCGCGGCGCACAGGCATTGCACGCCATTACGGCGAGTCTCGTCGACGAACAGCGCGAGATCGTCACGTTGACGCAAAGCCAGGCGAAAGTCGGCCTGACGAGCGAACTCGACGTGAAGAGCGCGACGGCGCAACTGGCGCAAACCCAGGCACAGTTGCCGCAGTACGAGCAGCAGATTGCCCAGGCGTTGAACGGTCTCGCGTATCTGGTGGGCGAAGCGCCCGGCGCACTGGAAGTCGAACTCGCCGCGCCGGCCGCCGTGCCGCCCGTGCCGCCTGTCGTGCCGGTGGGTTTGCCGTCCACGCTGGCGCGCCGGCGTCCCGACATTCGCCGCGCGGAGGCGAGCCTGCATTCGGCCACGGCCAATGTCGGCGTGGCCGTGGCGCAGTTCTATCCCGACGTGTCCCTGACTGGCCAGGTGGGAACGCGGGCCACCAATGCGAGCGATCTGTCGCGCTGGTCGCATCTGTTCTATTCGTTCGGACCGAGCATTTCGTTGCCCATTTTTCAGGGCGGCGCGCTGGTGTCCAATTTGCGCCTGTCGAAAGCGCAGGAAGCCGAAGCAGCGCTCGACTACCGGAAGACGGTATTGATGGCGCTGCGCGACGTGGATAACGCGCTCACGGTGTACCGCACCGATCAGGCGCGGCGCGACTCGCTCGGCGAGAGCGTCGCTGCGGAACAGGCGGCGTTCGATCTCGCACGCGACAGTTACCGCAAGGGGATTACGAGCTTCATCAATGTGCTGGATGCAGAGCGGCAATTGGCGCAGGCCCGCCAGCAATATGCGCAGGGAACCATGCAGGTGAGCACCGACCTGGTGTCTTTATACAAGGCGCTTGGCGGCGGCTGGCAGAGTGACGCGGATGCATCGGCAGCGCCTCGCGCGCGTCAGGGAGGATAACGCCCAAGGCGAAGCGGCGCCGTGCTAACCGTTGACGACCACGGGCAGCGCCGCTTCCTCGGGCTGGGCCGTGGTGCCCGCCTCGACGCGTTTGCAGGCCGCCACGATCTCCTGCAAAGACGTGGCGTAACACTCCGCTCCGAGCGCGGTTTGCAGATCGGTGCTCCACTTCTCCGTATCCTGCGCATCCCACAGTCCGACCACGATCGACACCTTGGGGAGCCGCGCGTGAATGCGTCTGACCAGATAGCGCAAATGCGACGGAATACCGTCGATCTGCAAGTACAGGATGCAGACGATGCCGACATCGTCCGCGTCGAGACTGTCGATCGATGCGCGCGACGCGGCCTCATGCGGCAGCGCTCGCGAAGTGAACCCGTGCTTGCCCAGCAATTGCAGCAGGATCGTCGTCGCCAGCGGGTCGAGCGGGCCGCGGCCGGAAATGCACAGCACCCGGTTGCTGGCTGCGCGCGGCGGCTGTTGTTCGTTTAACGTACTTTCTTCCGCGCGGCCTGAAGAGGCTGGCGAAACGGTCCGCGTAGTCGCGGATTCGGCTTGCGCATCATCGGAAGCGGAAGGCGCGATCGGCCCTACCGCGCTCCAGTTTTCCTCTGCCGCGGGCGTTGGCGGTTCGCGATCCTCATAGCCGTCGAGGCCATCCACGAGGTCGTTGGTCGTGGCCTCGATTCGTGCAAGCTGTGCGGCGGTCACGCTGCCGCGCACCACGTCGGTCGCCGCGAGTTGCAGGCCTTTGATCGCGACCTCGTCGTAGTAGGTCGACAATGAACGGTCACGCAGCAGCGCCTCGGCCTGCTCGATCGCTTCATCGGGGTCGCCGGCCAACGCTCGCTGGTAGAAGTTCTCGATCGGCGTCAACGCCGGCTGGTCGCCCAGCAGCACGTCGAGAAATTCCAGACGGCGGACATGCCGTCCGAGCACGAGCAGACATAGCGTCAACGGTGTCGACAGAATCAGTCCTATCGGCCCCCAGATCCAGCTCCAGAAAATCGCGGCGACCACCACGGAGAACGGCGAGAGACCGGTGCTGCGCCCATACAGCAGCGGTTCCACGACCTGTCCCACCAGCAACTCGACGGTGACGAACAGCGCCAGCGACCAGATCGCCATACTCCAGCCCGGACTGACGGCGGCGGCGAGCGCGGTGGCCAGCGTCGCGGAGATCCAGATGCCGACGTACGGCACGAGCCGCAGCAGCGCCGCGAGAATGCCCCACAGAATCGGACTCGGTACGCCGATCAGAAAAAGCCCCGTGCCGATCACCACGCCCACGCCCGCATTCAGCCCGAGTTGCGAAACGAAATAGCGGCTCAGACGCCGCGCGGCTTCGTCCATCACCGTGGTGGTGCGGTGCAGATCGCGCGAGCCGAACAGGCGGATCGCGCGATCGCGCAGGTCGTCGCGTTGCAACAGGATCACCACCATGACGACGAATACGATGAACGCCGTTTCGAGCGGACTGATGGCCGGCGACAACACCCGCCTCGCGAGTTCGAACGGAGTCGGCACCGGTTCGCGCACCTCGACCGGCACGGCGGCGGGTGGATTGGCCGCTGAATGGGCGCTGCCTGCCGACGCGGAATCGCGTTGCGGCGTGGGCTGCGGCGGCTCGATCGTCGCGCGCTGCAATGCCTGGCCGGCCGCGTCGGCAAAACGGTTCAGCTTGCCGATGGTCAGGTTGTGCGCGGTTTCCATCTTGCGCTCGATGGTCGCCTGATAACGCGGCATACCGGCGGCCAGATCGGTCAGCTGGGTGGCGATCACCGCGCCGAGCATGCCGATCACAGACACCGACATCACCACCGCTGCGAAGACGGACGCCACGTGGCCGAGCCGCAGGCGGGTCAATGCATCGGCGAGCGGTGCGACGAGGAAACTGAGCAGAATGGCGAGCGTCATCGGAATCAGCACGGCGCTCGCAAAGTACAGACACGCGACCACCGTGACGCCCACGGCAAGCGCAATCAGACCGTCGACACCGAACGCCGCGGGCGGTGCCTGAATGCGGGCGGCGGGCCTCGCGCCACGCGGGTCGGGTATGTCCTTCATTGGCGAATGATCTGTCCGGTTCTGTTCGGTTCCCGTTCCTGTCAGGCGTGACAGGTCACACGGGTTGCGCACGTCGGCGGGGTCGCGGCTGCGTGCAGCGCGGGCGCCGACGTTGCAACTCGCTGCTGCAACTCACTTCGTGTTCAACCTTCTGTTCACTTTCATTCGATGCGGCCATAGCCCGGCGTTTGCCGGGACAGCGCACCTATTCGGCGGGAGTTTTACCCACCAGTCCGCTTTCCGTCGGCGGCGCCTCCTTTTCTATCTCGGCGCGTGCCTGCTCCCAATACTCGTCAGGCGTGCCTTTCTGCTCGCCTGCCTGCTCCCACAGGTAGTAAGCGCGCGTGCGAATCTGTTCCTCTAGCGAGGTTTGTTCCTGTTCCATTTGATCACCCTTGGTTAGACCTGGCGAAAACCGCTATCGTCCTCACTGCGCGCCCGCCGCTGGATGCAGCCGGCGCGCAGTCATTCGCAGTCGAGCAAGCGCTATACCCGGCAGCGCCTGCTTGACGACGGTTTTCGTGCCGGTCCGTCAAGCTTGCGCGGGCGGTTCGCTATCCTCGGTGGTCAGCTGTTCTTCGAGGCGGTCGAACACGCGCTGCGTGGCGCGGCTCGGCGCTTCCAGCGCAAGCAGCAGCAGCGAGCGGGCGGTCACCTGATACGCGTCGCCGGCCGCGAAGTGAGGCAACTCGGAGCGCACCGGCATGTTGGTGTCGAGCAGGCAGGTCCAGCGCTGGCCTTCGGGAATGTCGGGCAGCGTGAAATTGACGACGTCGTGATGCGCATTCAGCACCAGCAGCAAAGTCGCGTCCGAAGCCGGACGGCGAATGCCGCTCGCCTGCGCGCGGCCGTCGATCACGAGACCAAAGCAGCGCATGGACGCATCGTCCCATTGCTCCTGCGAGAGATCCTTGCCGTCCGGCGAGATCCAGCGCGCGTCGGTCACGTCCAGCGCCTCGTTGTATTCGCCGGTCAGAAAGCGGCCGCGCCGCAGCACCGGCAGACGGTGGCGCAGCGTGGTCAGATTCCTGACGAACTCGATCAGCGCGCGGCCGTCGTCGTCGATCGCTTCCCAATCGACCCAGCTGATCTCGTTGTCCTGACAATAGGCGTTGTTGTTGCCCTTCTGCGTGCGGCCGAATTCGTCGCCCGCGAGAATCATCGGCGTGCCTTGCGACAACAGCAGCGTGGCGAGCAGATTGCGCTTCTGTCGCTCGCGTTGCTGACGAATGTCCGGATCGTCGGTCGGGCCTTCCACGCCCATGTTCCAGGATTTGTTGTCGGAATGGCCGTCCTTGTTGTCCTCGCCGTTGGCTTCGTTGTGTTTGTCGTTGTACGAAACCAGATCGTTGAGCGTGAAGCCGTCGTGCGCGGCGATGAAGTTCACGCTGGCCCACGGGCGGCGGCCGCGATGGTTGAACTTGTCGCCCGAACCGGTGAGACGCGTGGCGAGATCCGGGACCTTGCCTTCGTCGCCCTTCCAGTATTCGCGCACGGTATCGCGAAAGCGGTCGTTCCACTCCGCCCAGCCGGGCGGAAAGCCGCCCACCTGATAACCGCCGGGACCGCAATCCCACGGCTCGGCCACCAGCCGCACGCTGGACAGCACGGGGTCCTGCCGGCAACTGTCGAGAAAACCGCCTCCTTCGTCGAAACCGTGCAGTTCGCGGCCGAGAATCGTGGCGAGGTCGAAACGGAAACCGTCCACTTTCATTTCCGTCACCCAGTAGCGCAGGCTGTCGGTCACCATCTGCAATACGCGCGGATGCGACAGGTTCAGCGTGTTGCCGGTGCCGGTGTCGTTGATGTAGTAGCGCGGCTCGTCAGGCATCAGCCGGTAGTACGACGCGTTGTCGATACCTTTGAACGAGATGGTCGGCCCGCGCTCGTTGCCTTCGGCCGTATGGTTGTAGACCACGTCGAGAATGACTTCGAGATTGGCGTTGTGAAAGCGGTCCACCATCTCCTTGAACTCGCCCACCGAATCGATCGACGACGCGAAGAAACGCGGATCGGCCGCGAAAAAACCGATGGTGTTGTAGCCCCAGTAGTTCGTGAGTCCTTTATCGAGCAGATAACTGTCGTTGACGAAGGTCTGGATCGGCATCAATTCCACCGAGGTCACGCCAAGGTTCTTGATGTAGTCGAGCACGACCTGCTGCCCCAGTCCGGCGAAGGTGCCGCGCAGATTTTCCGGTACTTCCGGATGCCGTTTGGTAAATCCGCGCACATGGGCTTCATAAAAAATCACGCGTTCCCACGGCAATGCATTGCGCTCGGGGTGACTCCACGAGAAATTGGCATCGACCACCTTGCATTTCGGCACGAAGGGCGCGCTGTCGCGTTCATCGAAAGACAGGTCGCCCTCTTCGGAATCCAGCGTATAGCCGAAAATCTCCGGCGCCCATTTGAGCTCGCCGATGTGCGCTTTTGCATACGGGTCGAGCAGAAGCTTGTTCGGATTGAAGCGGTGCCCTTTCTCCGGCTCGTAAGGTCCGTGCACGCGATACCCGTAGACCGCGCCCGGTTTGAGATTCGGCACGAACACGTGCCACACCTCGTCGGTGTATTCCGGCAGTTCGATGCGTTCGATTTCGTTTTCACCGGTTTCATCGAACAGACACAGTTCGACCTTGGTAGCGTGCGCCGAGAATAGCGCGAAGTTGACGCCGCTTCCGTTCCATGTCGCGCCGAGCGGAAAAGGCGTGCCTTCCGCGATGCGCGTCGAGTAATTGACCTGGGATGACATAGTGGTTCCTGTGGAAGCAAGAGGCGCTGACGCGCGTGTTTGAAGCAGTGAATTGCTGGCTCGCAGACATAGCAAATTCCAGACCTGACGGAATTGGCGCGGCTGTCGGTGAGCGCGGCACGACTTTTGCAGCCGTGAAGGGAAGCTGCCCAATCAAAGCTGACGTGGCGCGCAGCGAAAAGCGCCATGTCCATATCAGGGAGAATGTCGTCATGAAAAGAATACCCGTCAAACCGCTGGCCGCCACCGCCTTGCTGCTCGTTACGCTCGCCTCGTATGGCAATGCCTACGCACAAGGCGCTCCTCAGGCGATCACCGAAAAACGCACGGACGTGGTTCAGCTCGCCAGCGGCTATCGCGCGTCCAAGCTGAGTGGCGCCGATGTCTACAACAAGAACAAGGACACGATCGGCACGCTGGACGATCTGATCGTGTCGCCGGCTGCAGACCGCGGTACATACGCGATCCTTTCGGTGGGCGGTTTCCTGGGTATGGGCAAACACCTTGTCGCCGTTCCGTTCAACGACCTGCAGATCAACAACCGTCGCGTGGTGCTGCCCGATGCCACGAAAAAATCGCTCGAAGCGCTGCCCGAGTTCAAGTACGCGCCGGATTGAGGATACGGATCGCGGCGCGTTCCCGAGCGACAAAAACGCCAGACGTGCCGCGCCTCAGCCGAGCAGCTTGTCCAATGTGATCGGCAGCGCCCTCACCCGCTTGCCGGTTGCATGCCATACCGCGTTGCTCACTGCGGCGGCCACGCCCACCACACCGATCTCGCCCACGCCTTTGGCACCCAACGGATTGACGATGTCGTCGTGCTCGTCGACGAACAGCACGTCGATATCATGGATGTCAGCATTCACCGGCACATGGTATTCAGAGAAGTTGTGATTCATCTGCCGCCCGAGCGCATGATCGAACTGGCCGTGCTCGTGCAGCGCCATGCTGATGCCCCACACCACGCCGCCCGCGATCTGGTTCGCCGCTGTCTTCGGGTTGACGATACGGCCCGCGGCGATTGCGCTGACCACGCGCGTCACCCGCACGGTGCCGAGCGTTTCGTCCACGCGAACCTCAACGAATACGGCCGAATGCGTGCCCATTGAATACGCCTGCTGTTTTTCATGGGGCTTCACACTGGCCTGCTCGTCGAGTTCATCGATCCCGGCGCGGTTGAACAGCGCGTCGATACTGATCGCGTCGTCCGCGCTCGTGCCGCAAATGAGCCGATCGCCCGAGCGTCGGATGCTATCGCGCGCGGCGGTTGTAAAGCGTTCACCGCCATATTGCAGCGCCAGATCGACGAGCCGGTTGTGCAGCCGCTTGCAGACGACATCCACGGCGCTGCCTACGGACGATACGGTCCATGAGCCGCCCTCGATCGGCGCCTTCGGCAAGCGTGTATCGCCGAGCTCGAAAGTCACGTCGTGAATCGATACGCCGAGCGCATCGGCAGCGATCTGGCTCATCGCGGTGTAGGTGCCGGTGCCGATATCGGCGGTAGAGCTCGACACTTTCACCCGCCCGTCACGCGTCATCACCGCACGCGCAGCGGCTTCGTTCTGCATGGCATCCCACGCGCCCGTTGCCATGCCCCAGCCGATCAACTCATGACCTTCACGCCGGGCACGCGGCGCAAGCGGCCGCTTCTCCCAGCCAAAGCGCGCGGCACCTTCGCGATAGCACTCGCGTAAAGCCTTGCTCGAGAAAGGCAGGTTCTTGTTGGCGTCGCGCTCGGCGTAATTGATCAGGCGCAGATCGAGCGGATCCATCTGCAAGGCTTCGGCAAGTTCGTCCATCGCCATTTCGAGCGGAAAGAGGCCTTGCGCGGCGCCCGGCGCGCGCGTGTCCGCAGGCGTCGGCACGTCGATTCGCGCGACCTTGTAGCCCATCGTGACGTTGTCGCAGCGGTACAGCTGGCCCGCCCAATTGACCACCACGTCGCAGTAATCCTCGTATTGCGAGGTCTCGGACACCGCCTCATGAATCACCGCCTGCAATCTGCCGTCGGCGCCCGCGCCCAGTGCAACGCGCTGGATAGATTGCGGGCGGTGGGCAAACGTGAACATCTGCTGCCGTGTCAACGTGAGCCGCACGGGCCGTTTCAGCTCGCGCGCGGCCATGACGGCAAGCGCGAGATGGTAGTGCGGCCGCAAGCCCGAGCCGAATGCCCCGCCGACAAACGGCGCGATCACCTGCACCTCGTCGTCCTGCAAGCCGAATACGCCGGTGAGATACGACTTGGTATTGCCGACGCCCTGGGTCTTTTCATACACGGTCAGACGCCCTTGCGCGTCCGGCACCACGGTGCATCCATGCATTTCCATCGGATTGTGATATTCCGCGGGCGTGCTGTAGAAAGTGTCGACGCGCGCAACCGCGCTCGCCAGCGCCATATCCGCATCGCCACGCGCGGGCGGCGGCGGTTCGAAGCCGCCTTTTTCCGTGGAAGGCGGCACGGCGCTCATTACCGCTTCGCTCAGATCGGTCTGGTGCGGTGTGGCCTCGTAGCGGACCTTTACGAGCGATGCTGCATGGCGCGCCAATTCCAGCGATTCGGCCACCACCAGCGCGACCGGTTGTCCGCTATACCAGACGCGGTCGTCCCATAGCGGCCTGAATGGGCTTCCGCCGGGCGCGACCATGTCCTTGTACGGCTTGTCATCGAGCGGCAATTCCGGGCGATTCCGATGCGTCAGCACGAGCAGCACGCCAGGCAGTTCGAGCGCGGCGGACGAATCGATCGAGACGATACGGCCGGTTGCAATCGTGCTCGATACGACGAACCCATAAGTGAGCCCCTCGGCCGCGAAATCGGCGGAATAATGCGCGGCGCCCGTCACTTTCTGCCTGCCGTCCACGCGGTTATGCGGCACGCCGGTAGCACGCGCGGCCGGCAACATTTCGGCGCGGTTCATGATGCGGCCTCCTCAAACGAACGTTGCGCCGCCAGTTCGAACGCGCGCGCGATCACGCGTGCCGCCAGTTCGATCTTGAAGGCGTTATCGCGACGAGCCTGAGCGCCGCGCAATAGCATGGCCGCGAAATCACGAACAACGGCCGCTTCGAGGCGCTTGCCGCGCAACACGGCTTCGGCTTCAGGATCGCGCCACGGTTTATGCGCGACGCCGCCGAGCGCGCAATGCGCGTTCACGATCGTGTCGCCGTCCAGTTCCAGACCCACCGCCGCCGACACCAGCGCGAACGCATACGAGGCCCTGTCGCGCACTTTCACGTAAGCGTGATGCGCGGCAAAACCCTCTTCCGGCAATTCGATCGCCGTGATCAATTCGTCGTCGCGCAGATTCGAGTCGATATGCGGCGTATCGCCGGGCAAGCGGTGAAAGTCCGCAAACGGCAGCGTGCGCGTGCCATTCCCGCTGCCGGCGACATGAACCGTGGCATCGAGCGCAGCCAGCGCCACGCACATATCCGACGGATGCACGGCGATGCACTGCTCGCTCGCGCCGAGTATCGCGTGAATGCGGTTGACCCCTGCCAGCGCCGGGCAGCCCGTGCCCGGCTCGCGCTTGTTGCAAGGCGTACCGGCGTCGTAGAAATAATGGCAACGGGTGCGTTGCAGCAGATTCCCGCCCACCGTCGCCACATTGCGAATCTGCGCGGACGCGCCAGCCAGAATCGCTTTGGCGAGCAACGGATAGCGCGCGGCCACCGTGTCGTCATAGGCGAGCGCGCTGTTGGTCACCAGCGCTCCGATCTTCAGGCCGCCTGCATCGGTCGCCTCGATCCGCCTCAGCGGCAAACGGTTGATATCGACGAGCACCGCCGGATGCGTTACGTCCTCGCGCAACAGGTCCACGAGATTCGTGCCGCCCGCGATAAACGCCGCAGTCGCATTGGCGCGATGCTGATCGATTGCCTGAGGCACGGCAGTCGCACGGGTATAGGAGAAGCGGTTCATCAGCGCGCTCCCTCGTTGCCGTGCTGCTGGCCGGGCAGATCCGCGGCATCCAGAATCGCGGCCACGATGTTCGTGTAGGCGCCGCAGCGGCACAGGTTGCCGCTCATCAGTTCGCGCACGTCGTCGGCGCACTTCACGTGGCCTTCGTCGAGCATGGCGACAGCGGAGCAGATCTGGCCCGGCGTGCAGTAACCGCATTGGAATGCATCGTGGTCGATAAACGCCTGCTGCATGGCATGCAGCGTGGCGCCGTCGGCGAGGCCTTCGATCGTCGTGATCGAGGCGCCGTCGTGTACCGCTGCCAGTGCGAGGCATGTGTTGATCCGCTGGCCGTCCACGATTGCCGTGCACGCGCCGCACTGTCCATGATCGCAGCCTTTTTTGGTGCCGCTCAGATGACAGTGTTCACGCAGCAGGTCGAGCAGCGTGGTCCACGCTTCCACTTCGAAATGCCGTGTTTTTCCGTTGACTCCGAATGTCACGGACACGCGCTCGACTTCGCCCGGCGCGAGATCGAGCGGAGTCTCTATGGTGGGGGTATTCATGGGTGTTCTCCTTCTCCTGACAATGCCTGACAATGCCTGACAATGGCCGCGGCGCGATACAGCGAAAATGCGCAAGCGACGTGCCACCGCAGCACACACCGCTGCGCGCTGGGGCTGCGATAGCGTGCAAGCGGCTACAGCGTCGAACAGCAGGTAAAAAACGGGTGGCGCCGGACAGGCAGAGTCGGCCGATATTCAACAAACCTAAATGATCGGCGAGCCGCCCGTGACCGCTATGGTCGCGCCGGAAATATAGCTGGCTTCGTCGGATGCCAGCATCACGTAGGCAGCCGCCAGTTCGGCGGGCTGGCCGGGGCGCTTCATCGGCACCTGGGCGCCGAATTGCTCGACTTTCTCCGGCGGCATGGTGGACGGAATCAGCGGCGTCCAGATCGGCCCCGGCGCCACGCAGTTCGCACGGATACCTTTCTCCGCGAGCAACTGCGCAAGGCCACCGGTGAAGTTCTGAATCGCACCCTTGGTCGCCGCGTAGGCAATCAGACCGGGATTCGGATGATCCGCATTGATCGACGTCGTGTTCACGATCGCGGCGCCTGGTTTCATATGCTTGACCGCGGCCCGGGTGATCCTGAACATCGCGCCAATGTTCGTATCGAAAGTCTTGTCCCACTCCTGGTCGCTGATCGCGTCGAGCGAGGGATAGCTCATCTGATAGGCGGCATTGTTGACCAGCACGTCGAGCCGGCCGAACGCCTCGATAGCTCTTTCGACGATCGCCTTGCAGTGCGCGGGGTTCGTGATATCGCCAGGCAGCAGGACAGCCTTGCGGCCGGCCTCCTCGATCCAGCGCGCGGTCTCGCGCGCGTCGTCGTCCTCGTCAAGATACGAAATCAGCACGTCCGCGCCTTCGCGAGCGAACGCAATGGCAACGGCGCGGCCAATTCCGCTATCTCCGCCCGTGACGATCGCCGCTTTGCCCGCGAGCCGTCCCGAGCCTCGATAGGAGCGCTCGCCGTGATCGGGTTGAGGTTGCATTTCTGCCGTGTGCCCAGGCGTGTGATTTTGCTGCTGCTTCGGAAACGGCGGTGTGGGACGCTGCGTGTCGCTCATGACGAATCTCCCGAGTGCGATAGACATGCGCGGCGTGCGAAAGACACACCGCATGCCAACGTCTTCAGCAACCCGTGGACCCGCGTTTATCGCAGGCCGAAAAACTTCGTCACGCTGTATAAGGAGAACCCGGAGGTTGAATGAATCTGATGCACCTGCTTCAATCCGCCGTGATTATCGGGGTCGCCAGTATGGGGAATTTTTTTCAAAGCGCACGCAGCCTTTACGGCGGTCCGGCCACGTTCAGCGCCGCCGCCGATTCGAGTACGCGCAACAGGCGCTCGGGCGTCAGCGGCTTCGCGCAATGCGCGTCGAACCCTGCGGCTCTGGCGCGCAGCCGGTCGTCACGCGAGGCGAACGCTGTGCACGCCACCAGCAACATATGGGAAGTCGAAGCATGCGAGCGCAGGCGGCGCGCCAGTTCGAGGCCGTCGAGCCCCGGCATCTTGATGTCCAGTACCACTGCGAACGGTTGCCATTCGCGCGCCATTTCGCACACCGCAAGCGGATCTTCGAGCGCGCGGCACTCGAAGCCGTCGGCGCTCAGCAATATCTGCAATGCATCTGCCGCTTCCCGGTAATCGTCCACCACGAGCACGCGCCGGTGCGACGCCATCGCATAGTGGATTGGCCGCCATACTACGACGTCGTCGTTATCATCCATCTGGTCGTAGAACGTCACCCTCTTCTCCCTGGCTTTTCTTACGCGCGCCACTCACGGGCACCTTGGAACACGCGCGCAAGATTCGCTCCCGACGTGCGGACAAAACTCATCCCGCACCGGACGAAGGCTTCGGTTTGCGTTGCGGATTGCGTCGGCCGCGCCCAGCGCGCCACCGCATCGGCTTTACCTCGCTACCATAGCTCACGTCATAAATCATCGCTCGTGGTTTTCGCGCGTGGAGACGAGTGTTCGCGCGCCGGTGAAACGCACAACTGCTGTGCAGATCGCGCTTGCCGTGTGCATCGGGCAGCCCGCATTCGATGCTTTTAGGGATTTCTACTCAGCGGGTTATCCCGCACGGTCGTCGATGAAGCCTTTGAGCATTGGCAGTGTGTCGGCGTCGTCGATATGTTTGTCGGTGCGCCAACGCAGCATGCGCGGAAACCGCACCGCCACGCCGGACTTATGACGCGGGCTCGCCTGAATGCCTTCGAAACCGATTTCGAATACCAGCGTGGGCGTTACGCTGCGCACGGGGCCGAACTTTTCGATCGTGGTCTTGCGCACGATTGCATCCACCTGGCGCATTTCTTCGTCAGTGAGACCGGAATAAGCCTTGGCGAACGGCACCAGCGTGCGCACGCCGTCTGCTTCGTCCCACACGGCAAATGTGAAATCGGTGTAGAGACTCGCACGGCGGCCGTGGCCGCGTTGCGCGTAAACCAGCACCGCATCCACCGCATACGGATCGATCTTCCATTTCCACCACGTGCCGGAGGCCTTGGTGCGGCCCACGCCGTACATCGACTCGCGCTCCTTGACCATCAGGCCTTCCACGCCGCGCGCCCGGCTCTCGTCGCGCAGCGCCGCGAGGGCTTGCCAATCGGGCGCACTCACCAGCGGCGATACGCGCAGCAGATCGCGTGCGAGCGTGCTGTCCACGGTAGTTGCCAATGCATCCAGTTGCGCGCGCCGTTCGGCGAGCGGCGTCATGCGCAGATCCTTGCCGTGCGCTTCGAGCAGATCGTAGGCAAGCAGCGTGGCGGGCGAATCGGCGAGGATTTTTTTCGTCAACGTTTTGCGCGCGATACGCGGCTGCAAACGTGCGAACGGCAATGGCGCGCTCGCGCCGGGTTCCCACGCGAGAATCTCGCCGTCGATCACGAAGCCTTCCGGCAAGGCTTCCCCTAGCGCCGCGACTTCGGGAAACCGGTCCGTGATCAGGTCCTCGCCGCGCGACCACAGCCACACCCGTCCGCCACGCTTGACGAGCTGTGCGCGAATGCCGTCCCATTTCCATTCGATCTGCCATTGCGACGGATCGCCGAGCGTCGCCGGATCGGCTTGCAACGGATGCGCGAGAAAGAACGGATACGGCAGTCCGAGATCGCTGTCATGCTGGGGCGCACCGGACTGCGCATCGTCGCTGGTCGCCTCAGGTGCGATCAAACGCAGGTAGCGCGCCGCGTCGGGCTTCTGTTGCGAGTCGGTCCAGCCGACCATGCGTTGCGCGATCCGCTTATGATCGACGCCTGCCACTTCCGCCAGCGCCCGCACCACCAGTTGCCGTGCTACGCCCACGCGGAACCCGCCGCCAATCAGTTTCGTCAGCAGAAAACGGCCACCCCAATCGAGTTCGTCCCAATAGCTGATGAGACGCGTGCGCAACTCTTCCGGCGCCGCACCGCGCAACGTCAATACGCGGTGCTCGATCCACTGCGTGAGACCCAGTTCGGAGTTGCGCTGCGCGGGCGGCAGGATATGCGCGATGGTCTCGGCCAGATCGCCCACCGCGTGATACGACTCCTCGAACAGCCACGCCGGCAGACCGGCGCGCTCGCGGGCGATCTCGCTTAAAAGGCGCGTGGGCACCGATTGGCGCGGCTTGCCGCCGGCAAGAAAATACGACGCCCAGGCGGCGTCTTCCGGCTCGGCCACCGCGAAATAGCTGGTGAGCGCTTCGAGTTTGTCGTGCGTGGACGTGGTGGCGTCGAGCGCGGTGTAGAGGGCGGCGAAGCGTTTCATGCGCTGCTCGCCGGGTTGACCGGGTTGACGTCGCTGTCGGCGGACTGGTTCTGCTCGCCTGTTTGCTCAAGCTCTGCCGATACGCTACCCGTGGTGGCCGTTTCATCCGCACCGGCGGCGTCGGCTTCGACCGTATCGTCGCCGTATTGCGTTTCGAACGCGCCCGCTTCGAGGCCCTGCTCGCGCAACCAGCGCACCATCGGCTCGACCGATCCGTGGGTGACGATCACGCGCTCGGCGCCTGTCGCGTGAATGGCCGTTTGCAGACTCGGCCAATCCGCATGGTCCGACAGCACGAAGCCGCGATCGACGCCGCGTCGGCGGCGTGCGCCGCGCAGACGCATCCAGCCCGACGCGAACGCGTCGCTATAGTCGCCGAAGCGCTTGAGCCACGCGCTGCCCTGCGCGGAAGGCGGCGCGACGATCAAGGCCTGCCGGAACACCGCCTTGTCCTTCGCCGGTATCTCGCTCACGAGACGCACCGGCGGCAAGCGCACGCCGGCTTCCCGATACGCGCGATTGAGCGGCTCCACGGCGCCGTGACAGAAGATCGGCCCTATGCCCGCATCGACACTGGCCAGCACGCGCTGCGCCTTGCCGAACGAATAGCAGAACAGCACCGACGCGCGCCCTTGCGCAGCGTTATGACGCCACCAGGAATCGACGCCGTCGAACACGGTTTGCGGCGCGTCCCATCGATAGATGGGCAAGCCGAAGGTCGACTCGGTAATGAAGGTATCGCAGCGCACCGGTTCGAAAGCGTCGCAGGTCGGGTCGGGGTCGAGCTTGTAGTCGCCCGACGCAACCCATACGCGCCCGCGGTGTTCGATCCGCAATTGCGCCGAGCCCAGCACGTGGCCGGCGGGATGCAGCGACACGGTCGTACCGTCGAGAGCGAGCCGCTCGCCATACGCCAGAGTTTGCAGCGAAATGCCGGGCAGACGCGACAGCAGCACGTTCGCCCCCGCTCGCGACGCAAGATAGTGCCGATGCCCGAAGCGTGCGTGATCGGAATGCGCATGCGTAATCACGGCCCGTTCGACCGGGCGCCACGGATCGATAAAGAAGTCGCCGGGTGGGCAATACAAACCCTCAGGCCGTGCGACCACGAGGTCCGCGAGATCCGCCTGGTCGGAGGCTATATTCAAGTAGGGTCCTGAATCAGGTTGATGCAACGTCGCCACAGCCGCCGAGCAAACCGCATTCCCGGCGCGCGTTTAACAGTTCGACGCGCTGAAACGGCAAGGTGATCCAGTATGGCTGCATACTTGCTTAAGTGACAAGGCAAGCGCGTCGACACAACCTGCATTCCCGCAGACTCCGCCACGCGCGCTGTGAGATCCCATGCAAACCATCATCGACGATCACGCGTTGTATGTAGCGAAACATCCCGGCACGTTCCTGCTGCAAACCATCAAGGCATTCCGCGCGAACCAGGGCTTGCTGCTGGCGGGCGCAGTGGCGTATTACGCATTGCTCTCCATCGTGCCGCTGATGATCCTGATCGTGATCGCCCTGTCGCGCGTCGTGCCGCAGCATGTCCTGCTGACGGCGCTCGCGCATCTGTTGCAATGGCTGGTGCCTGGGCAATCCAATGCGCTGGTGCGCGAGCTGGCCAATTTTCTCGCGCATCGCGCTGTCATCGGCTGGGTCTTGTTGCTGACCATGATCTTCTTCAGCTCGCTCGCCTTCACCGTGCTCGAGAACGCCATGTCGATCATTTTCGTTCACCGCGTGGTGGTGCGGCGGCGCCACTTCCTGCTCTCGGCCATGCTGCCGTATTGCTACATTCTCTTTCTCGGCGTCGGCCTGCTGATCGTCACCTTCGTGTCGAGCGGCCTGGAGGCGATCGGCGCCGAAGGCATGGACCTGTTCGGCCTGCACGTTTCGTTGCAAGGCCTTTCGCGCGCCGTGCTGTATCTGCTCGGCCTGGCCGGCGAGGTCTTCGTGCTGACCTCGATCTATCTGGTGATGCCGGTCGGGCGCCCTTCGCTCAAACATGCGCTGTTCGGCGGCGTGGTTGCCGCCGTGCTGTGGGAGATTACCCGCCACGTGCTGGTGTGGTATTTCGCGACCCTCTCGCAAGTCAGCGTGGTGTACGGGTCGCTGACTATGGCGATCGTGATCCTGTTCAGCCTGGAATGGCTCGCCACGTTGCTGCTATTCGGCGCCCAGGTGATTTCGCAATACGAACGATTCGGAACCGAGCCGCGTCAGGCGCCGCAGCCGAAGATAGAGACCGGTTGAGGCGAATCGAACGGTGAGCCGCCCGTGCCTGAAAGTCCACGAACCTCCTCACTCCGAGGGTCGATGCCGATTGCATCACACAGGCGGGCTGCTTACGAATCGCATGAGATCCGGAACCAAACGGCGCAGGCGCCGTCAGACGCGAAACCCCTCGCTCCGCGCCACCCAGGCCACACCCAGGCCACACGCGGCCACACGCGGCTGCTCGGCCTGGCGGCAGGACTGCGGTAACATTCTGCTGAATACCGGCCGGCGCGCATGCCTCGCGTAATCGCCGCTCCGACCCGGCAGGCTTCAGGATCCAACAATGAGCATCACCCAGCGCAACAACATACGGATTTCCGGCAGCGGCAAGCGCACTATGGTGCTGGCGCACGGCTTCGGTTGCGATCAGAGCATGTGGCGCTACCTCGCGCCGTCGTTTCACGGCGAGTACCGCACGGTGCTGTTCGATCACGTGGGCAGCGGCTCGTCGGACCTGAGCGCCTACGACACCGACAAGTACGACTCGCTGCAAGGCTACGCCGACGACCTGATCGAGATCATCCGCGAAGTGGCCGAGGGGCCCGTGGTATTCGTCGGCCACTCCGTGAGCGCAATGATCGGTCTCATAGCGAGCCTCGATGAACCCGCGCTTTTCCGCGCGCACATCATGGTCGGCCCGTCACCTTGCTATGTGAATGACGGCGACTACACCGGCGGCTTCTCGCGCGAAGATATCGACGACCTGCTGCGCACCCTCGAAAGCAACTACCTCGGCTGGTCGAGCACGATGGCGCCGGCCATCATGGGTGCGCCGGAACAGCCGGAACTGGGCGTCGAACTGACCAACAGCTTCTGCCGCACCGATCCCGAGATTGCGCGGCAATTCGCGCGCGTCACGTTTCTCTCCGACCATCGCGCCATTCTGTCGCGCGCCACCACGCCCACGCTGATCCTGCAATGTAGCGACGACATCATCGCGCCGCGCGTGGTCGGCGAATACATGCACCGCATGATGCCCGGCAGCACGCTGCATCTGATCGAAAACGTCGGCCATTGTCCGCACCTGAGTTCGCCCGGTGCAAGCGCGGCTGCCATGAGCGCCTTTCTCGGGCCGATGAGCCCGTAACGCGATGCACAGCACGGACTACCCGCTGCCCTCCGCCGATGCGTTGTTCGAGCATGCCGCCTGCGGCCTGCTCGTCACCGATACCAACGGCCGCATCCTGCGCGTGAACGCGACCTTCTGCGGCTGGCTCGGCTATGAGGCGGCGGAGCTCGCCGGCGCACGGCACATCCAGGACCTGCTGAGCGCGGGCGGCAAGGTGTTCTATCAGACGCATTGGGCGCCGCTTCTGCAAATGCAGGGTTCGGTGGCCGAGGTCAAGCTGAACATGCTGCATCGCGACGGCCACATGCTGCCGATGCTGCTCAATGCCGCGCGCCGCCGTCATGGCGAGGTCGCCTACCTCGAAGTGGCCGTGCTGATCGTCGCCGATCGCCATAAGTACGAGCAGGAACTGCTGCTCGCGCGGCGCAATGCGGAGGCGTCCGTGGCCGCGCATCAGCTTGCGCAAAAGGAGTTGCAGGAAAGCCGCGACGTGCTGAGTCTCGCCATGCGCGGCGCGCGCATGGGCGCGTGGTCGCACGAACCGAAGTCCGGCAGGTTCTGGTGGAGCCGCGAACTGGAAGCGCTCGCGGGCTACGCCGAAGGACGCTTTGCGAGCACGCCCGGCGGTTTTTTCGAACTGATACATCCGGGCGATCTGATCGCGCTCAACGAGGCGGTGGACCACGCGGTGGAAACCGGTGACGACTATGTGGCCGAATTCCGCTTCCTGCATGCGAGCGGCGACTGGTGCTGGATGGAAGGCCGCGGGCGCGCCGCCTACGACCACCACGGCGTGCCGCTGATGATCTACGGCCTCGGCATCGACATCACCGAACGCAAGGAAGCGCAGACGGTGCTGCTGCGCCAGGCCGCGATCTTCGAGCACCTGAGCGACGCGATCGTGATCACCGATCTGCGCGGCAATATCACCGACTTCAACGTGGGCGGCGAACGCATGCTCGGTTATCGCATGCGCGAGATTCTCGGCAAGCCGGTCGCAATGTTCCTGCCGCCGGAACAGGCGCCGGGCATTCGCCGGGAAGCGCTGGCGGCGCTCGCCGCCGAAGGCACATGGCGCGGCGAGTTGCCGTTCGTGCGGCACGACGGTTCGCGCGGGGTCTGCGAAACCGTGGTCAAGCCGCTTGCGAACGCGCGTGGCGACATCTACGGCGCGGTCAGCATCAATCGCGACATTACCGAGCGCAGGCGCGCCGAACAGCAGCTCACGCGGCTGAACCTCGAACTCTCCAAAGCCGACCGCCGCAAGGACGAATTCCTCGCCACGCTCGCGCACGAACTGCGCAATCCGCTTGCGCCGATGCGCAACGTGCTGGAGATTCTGCGTTTGAAGGAGTTTGCCGATCCGCAATTGAGCTGGTCGCGCGATGTGTTCGACCGGCAACTGCAACACATGACGCACCTCGTCGACGATCTGCTGGAAGTCTCGCGCATCACCCAGGGCAAACTGGAGTTGCGCAAGCAGCGGCTCGAACTGGCCCGCGCGATGCAATCGGCAATGGAAGCGGCGCGGCCGACCGTGCAGGCCTCGTCGCACCATCTGAGCGTGACGTTGCCGCGCGAGCCGCTGTATCTGATTGCAGACCCCACGCGCCTGTCGCAGATGATCCTGAATCTGCTGAACAACGCCGCCAAGTACACGCCGCCTGGCGGCAGCATCTCGCTGGCGGCTGAGCGCGAAGGCGACGAAGCGGTGATCGTGGTGCGCGATTCCGGCATCGGCATTCCGGGTGAGCATCTGGACAGCGTGTTCGAAATGTTCTCGCAACTCGCGCCGGCGCTCGACCGCTCGCAGGGCGGCCTCGGTATTGGTCTCGCGCTCGTGCGCGGCCTCGCTGAACTGCATGGCGGCACGGTCGCGGCGTTCAGCGAGGGTCCGGGCAAAGGCAGCGAGTTCATGATCCGGCTGCCGCTGACCGCCACCGCCTTGCAGCCCTCCGACAGCGCGCCGCCCGAGGCGCCGCACGCGGCCGGCCTGCGCGTGCTGGTCGTCGACGATAACGCGGACGCCGCCGAAAGCCTCGCGATGGTGCTCGAACTCGAGGGCCATGAAGTTCGCACCGCCGGCGACGGCATTGCCGGCCTCGCGCTGGTCGACACATTTGCGCCTCAGGCGGTGATTCTCGATATCGGCTTGCCGGGCCTGAACGGCTACGAAGTGGCGCGGCGGATTCGCCACGATTACCCGAACGCGGGCATTCTGCTGATCGCCGTCACCGGTTGGGGCCAACAGCAGGACAAGCAAACCGCCGTGGCCGCCGGCTTCGATCATCACTTCACCAAGCCGGTCGATCCACGCGAGTTGCAACGGGTGTTGTGCCGGCAGCAGGTATGAGCAGCGAGCGCGGCGTGTCGAACCGACGCGATATCCGCCACTCGTGCGTTGATGCTCACCCACATCGCTCCGGCATTCCCTGCCGCACGCATTTGCACCGGCACGGCGGCCCATGTTCGACGAAGCCGTTTCAGCGTAATTCAGCCGACAGGTGTCCAGAATCGACGCGTAACCCCTGCGTTCCTGCAAATATTGCAATGCAATAGCAATTCCTGCGCGTTGCCGCCACCGTTACATCCGGGCGAATACAGCGCCGATTCATAGGACGAAAGGGCGCCGACGTCTTTACGCGCGCATTCGGGAATAGGTTCTGCTACCGCCGTTGCGGACCCATTCTTCAGCGGATAGTCTTCCGCTCTTCCCGCCGTTATGATCAGAACCGCTTCTGTTGCCGCGGCATTGTGCGCGGCCTGCCTCACTTCCGCCTGCGTACACATTGGACCGTCCCGCCTGAAAGCCGACCAGGTGGACTATGCGCGCGCCCTCGGCGATGCAAAGAAACGCGAGATTCTCGCCGCCGTGGTCGGCCTGCGTTACGGCGATGCGCCGGCCTTCCTGACGGTCAGCAGCATCATCGCCGCCTATACGTTCGACGCCACCGGCGGCGCGACCGCCAATGCCGGCTCAGGCAGCCAGCCGAGCTATGCGCTCGCGACAGGTAGCGTGTCCTATTCGAATCATCCGACCTTCACCTTCACGCCGACCACCGGCGAAGCATTCGCCTCCGCGTATATCCGCCCGCTTGCGCCGTCGCTGGTGTTGCCGCTTGCCGAAGGCGGCATTCCGATCGATCTCCTGTTGCGCATCACCGCGCAATCGGTGGGCGGCCTGCAGAACGGCAATGCGCTCGGCGGCGAAAATAGCGCGGGCGCGCCGGGTTTCTTCGAACTGCTGCAAGCGTTGCGACGCCTGCAACTGGCGGGCGAGCTGAACGTCGAGTCGCGCCAGGCGGACGGGAAGAACGGCGCAATGGGTGTGTATCTGGTCATGGGCGCCACCACGAGCGGCGAGTCGGCAACCACGGCGGCCGATCTCGCGCGCGTGCGCAAGCTGCTGCATCTGTCTTCGAGCACGCGGACTTATGAAATCGTCTACGGACCGTCGTCGGCCTCGCAGAAGGGCGACAGGATTCCGATGGTCACGCGTTCCGTGCTCGGCATCCTGTCCGACCTCGGCGCCCAGGTGCAGGTGCCTGTCGAGCGTATCAGCGATGGCTCGACCAAGCCGACCGTCGGGCTGATCGGCGGCGAGACGCGGCCGACCATCATCGTGCACTCGGGCAAGACTCCGCCCGATAACGCGTATGTGATGATCGCGTACGGTCCGTCGACGTATTGGGTCGATCGCAACGACTTCGACTCGAAATACGCATTCACGGTAGTGCAGAATCTGATGGCGCTTGCCGAGGCCGATACCAGCAGCAAGGCGCCAGTGGTGACGATTCCGGCGAATTGATATCGCGGTTTTGTCGCACGCTCTTGGTCGCCAGTCTTTGGCTCAGTGAGGCCGCATTCAATTCCGCAGCGTTGACGGCGCACGAATCCAGGCTGCCAATAAAAATCCGGCGGGGCCATTTCATGACGCCCGCCGGATTTTTGCCAAACACGCTATGCGCGCGCTACCGCCCTACTCCTGGCTGCGCTTGCCTTGCACCCGCGCAATCTGCTGCTTTGCCGCTTCGTACACATGCTCCGGCGTGAAGCCGAACTTCTTCTTCAGTTCGGCAAGCGGCGCGGACGCGCCGAACGTATGCATCACCACCTGCGCGCCGAGACGCCCCACATAACGGTCCCAGCCAAGCGAGGCCGCCTGCTCGACCGCCACGCGCGCGTCCACATCCGGTGGCAGCACCGAGTCCTGATAGGCCTCGTCCTGGCGCTCGAAGATATCCCACGACGGCATCGACACCACGCGCGCCGCAATACCTTCGCTCGTGAGCTTCTCATACACGTCGACGCAGACCGAGAGTTCGCTGCCCGTGGCTATCAGGATCACCTGCGGCTTTTGCCCGTCGGCTGCATCGGCGAGCACATAGGCGCCCTTCTGCGTGCCCTTCGCGGCCGCATAGCGGCTGCGGTCCAGCGTGGGCAACGGCTGGCGCGACACCACGATGCACGACGGCCGCCGCGGATCGGCAAGCGCCACGCGCCACGCCTCGGCCACTTCGTTGGCGTCGCCCGGACGCAGCACGGTCAGCCCCGGCACGCCGCGCAGCGAGGCCAGCTGCTCGATTGGCTGATGGGTCGGACCGTCTTCGCCGACGCCGATCGAATCGTGCGTGAACACGTAGATGGCCGGCACTTCCATGATCGCCGAGAGGCGGATCGGCGGCTTCATATAGTCGCTGAAAATCAGGAAGGTCGAGCCGAACGGCCGCAGATTCGACAGCGCGAGGCCATTCACCGCCGCGCCCATTGCGTGTTCGCGAATGCCGAAATGCAGATTGCAGCCGCCGTAGTTGTCGTATTCGAAGCTGCCCGCGCCCTCGAATTTCAGATTCGTTTTGGTGGACGGCGAAAGGTCGGCCGCGCCGCCGATCATCCACGGAACGCGCGCGGCAATCGCATTGAGCACCTTGCCCGACGATTCGCGTGACGCAACGCCTTTCGGGTCCGCGTCGAAGGTGGGAATGTCGCTGTCCCAACCGGCCGGCAATTCGTGCGCTTCGATCTGCGCGAATTCACGCGCGAGTTCGGGGTACTTTCTGCTGTAGGCGTCGTACTTCGCCTGCCATTCCTCGCGCGCCGCCTTGCCGCGCGCGCCGATGCCCGCCGCGAAGCGTTCGTGCACACCGTCCGGCACATAGAAGAATTTATCCTCGGGCCAGCCGTACGCTTTCTTGGCGAGCGCCACTTCTTCTACGCCGAGCGGCTCGCCGTGCGCCGCCGAGGTGTCCTGCTTATGCGGCGCCCCCCAGCCGATGATGCTGTGCACCACGATCAGCGTCGGCCTGTCGGTAATGCTTTTCGCTTCGACGAATGCCGCTTCCAGCGCGGCGGCGTCGTTTGCATCGCTCACATGCAGCGTGTGCCAGTTGTACCCGCGAAAGCGGGTTTCCACGTCGTCGCTATAAGCGAGGTCGGTGTGGCCTTCAATCGTCACGCGGTTGCTGTCGTAGATCCAGATCAGATTGGACAGCTTCAGGTGGCCGGCGAGCGAAGCCGCCTCGTGCGAGATGCCTTCCATCATGTCGCCGTCGCCGCACAACGCGTAGACCCGATAGTCGAACAGCGGCGCATCGGGCTTGTTGAAATGGCTCTCGTACCAGCGCGCCGCCATCGCCATGCCAACGCTATTGCCGAGCCCTTGCCCAAGCGGGCCCGTGGTGGTCTCGACGCCGGTGGTCATGCGGTACTCCGGGTGGCCCGGTGTCTTGCTGCCCATCTGGCGGAAATGTTCGATATCGTCGAGCGAAACTGCGGGTCCGTCGGTCGGGTTGCCGTCGTCGTCCACGGCTTTCACGTTTGCAAGGTGCAACAGCGAATACAGCAGCATCGACGCGTGTCCCACGGATAAGACGAAGCGGTCGCGATCAGGCCAGAGCGGCTCGTCGGGGTCGTAGCGCAGATGGTTTTGCCACAGGTGATAGGCAACGGGTGCCAGTGCCATCGGCGTACCGGGGTGACCGGAATTGGCCTTTTGCACAGCGTCCATCGACAGCGTGCGGATCGTGTTGATACACAGCTGGTCGAGGGCGGGATCGTTTTGCATGGGACACTCCTTGTTCGGCGTTGAAGAGACGGCCGGGACGCGCTGCGTGCCTCGGCGCACCCGGCGAACCGTGTTGACGGGGCAGAACGCATGAGGAACCGCTGCGAGGCCCGACGATGATGCGCCGATGCGCGCAAACCTGCACGGTGCGTGTCATGCGGCACGAGACGGTTCGCTGCTGGAAGCGAACCTTCTTTCAGAGGGCTTGCGGTGCCAACCCGCTCAGCGCGGGCTTCAGCGAAAAGCGCTGCAGGCGCGCTTCAGGCGGCGTGCAGCCAGTGTTCGACCAGCGGCCCATGCTTGCCGTCGATCGGATCCAGCGATGGGAAAGGCAACGCCTCCATCGAAGCGAGTTCGTCCGGCGTGAGCGCTTCGCGGCGGATATCCCACTGCTGGCCCTCCGGATACCCGGCCACCACCTGAAAATGCCGCGCGAACGATTGCAGACAATGGCCGGTGCCGGCCGGCAGCAGGAGCGCGTCGCCGGCGCACAGCGTCACCACCCTGCCACCCGGCCCGCCCACGATCACCTGCGCGGAACCGTCCGTCACGCCGAGTATTTCGTGCGCGGTGGCGTGGAAATGATGGTAGTCGAAGATGCCGTCGCGCCATTGCGGCGGCCACGCGTTGCGCTCGAACAGGATCTCGAACGCCGCCGCCAGATCGCCGCTGGCCGGCATGAGCGCGCGCCGGTAAATCACCACCGGCAGTTTGCGGTTATTCGGCACCCAGTCGTGCGGCTCCAGCATGAAGGCTTCGTACTCGGTCTGAGCGACGTCGAATCCATGCTTCGAATCGTTGTACATGGTTTGCTCCTTTGCGTCCTGCTCCTGATGCTCGCGGTGCTCTGCCGAAGCCGGCGCATGCGGCGGGCCAGGGGGGTCTTTCAGCGCCGCATAAAGCGCGCCTGCCTGTGCGCGTATGGTCTTATCGGCCGCTTTACGCGCAGCGCCGTGTCGTTGGACGAATTTTGCAAACATATGAAGTTAATGCTCCGTGTCTGCCGCATGTGCGCGGCGCCGGCCGGCGCGATCGCAGGTCGCGTAATCGCGGCGCAATCGCTGCGCAGCCTCGTTGGCTTAGCCGCCTATGCCTTGCAGCACTTTTCCCGTGCCGCCGCATAGCGTGCACTGCACGCCTTCGACCGTGCCGGTGCCGTGGCACGCACGGCATACATCTTCGCCGACGCCGGGTGCGTCGGGCGAAGCTTCGTCGCCGGGATTCAGCGGTTCGTCGTCATGTTGCATGCGTCTCTCCGTTGGTTTGGGTGCGTGCCGTTCAGCACAGCCGTCTCAGTCCTTGCGCTGCGACTCGCGTCCGCCGCCTCCTGGCGGCTCCGCATGCGCGCCGGTGCCGAGCGGCACTTCGGCCGTTTGCGCCGGGCGCTCGTCCGAACGCGGCGGATTGGTCTGCCGGTCCACGCCGGTCTGTTCCACGGGCTCGATACCAAGCGGGCTGGGTTCCACGTAGTGCGTGCCGCTCGGCCTGTTGCGCTGCTTTACCGCCTCCGCTGTCTGTTCGTCCGGGCTTTGCTTGAGCTGGTCATCTGGCATGTCGACCTCCTTCGGGTGTCGGGTATGTCTTCACCGCAGCAACATCCGGTCCCTCTCCGTCAATCGTGCGAACGCCGCGCGCGCGGGGACGTGGGCACGCCCATTGCGGCAGCCGGGGATGGAGGTCTGGTTCAACGTTTGTAAAAAGGAGAACATCATGACGATGACGACGATTCGCGTATCCGATACCGAAGTGCAGGTTGAGCGGACCCTGTACCTGTTCGCGCACAAGAACGACGCGGACGCATTCCAGCGTTGCCTGGCCGATACCTCGATCGATAGTTGTTACCGCACCTATCCGCCGCTGGCGGTACGGCCGACGGTGCCTGACGAACATCCGGACGACCCGGGCCGCGGCAGTACGATTTCTCCGTCGCTCGGCGGCATGCCGTAACGGCATCCGTTGCTGTGGCGGCGCGCATGCGCCGCCGTCGTCATTTCTCAGGAGCCGCGCGATCCGCGGCGACGATTTCCCGGCCATATTCGATTGCGGCGCGGCGTGCCTCGTCGGCGGTTGCGTACGGCCCGATTTCGGGCGCGCCGTCGAATGGGAACAGAATTTTTCTGTCCGCCTTTCTGACAACCTTCAGTCCACCTACGTAACGGCCGTCGCCTGTCCCGTGATAGCTGGCGTAAATCTCGAAGTCGTCGTCAGCCACGTCGGCCTTATGTCGCGCCATTTGTCTTTCCCCTATCCCTGCACGTCAGTGCGTCATGTTCAGAGTGATATGGCGGGGCTATCGCCGCTCGGCACCACACGCATGCCGTGACCGAGCAATAGCCGTTCCACGCGGCGGCCACCGGCACCCGCGCGAAATAAAGACGAGTGGCATGCCGGTTGCAATCGACAAACCGACTCGCCGACAGGCACGCATCACACGGAGAACACAATGAGAAAGACGAGCACCAGGACGAGCACATTCCGCATGCCGGATCTGCGCCTGCATACCCCGGCCCCGCCGGAGATCGATCCCGACACACCGCCTCCGACCACCGATCCCGACCCGTCGCCGCCACCCGACGACGTGCCGCCGAGCGATCCGGCACATGTCCCCGAAGGCGATCCTCCTGTCAAACCGCCGCCCGTCAGCGCTGCTTGCTGTCGAACGCTGCGAAGGTTGTAAGCGCAAATTAATCCAGTGGTCCGGTAATTGCGGACTCCTCTTCGTACGAGCCGGCATTCGTTCAGGCACCGGCCAACCCGCGAGGAGCGAACAATGAGCACGGATCAGATCACCGGAACAGCGACCGGCGGCACGACAGACACCCCATCCGACAGCGCGCCGCTCAAGGAATATCGCAACGCGGCGGGCGGTTGGGGGTCGGTGAAAGCGGTCGCGTCGATACTCGTGCAGGAACACGTCACGTTCAACGGCAGCCGCATCCTGTCACAGCAGAACAAGGCTGACGGCTTTGCGTGCGTGAGTTGCTCATGGGCCAAGCCCGCAGACCCGCACCTTTTCGAGTTCTGCGAAAACGGCGCGAAGGCGACCGCCTGGGAAATCACCAACAAACGCATCGATGCCGACTTTTTCGCCGCGCACACCCTGAGCGAATTGCGCTCGTGGAGCGGCTTCGAGCTCGAATCGCGCGGCCGTCTGACCGCGCCGATGCGCTGGGATGCCACGACCGACCGTTACGTGCAGACCACCTGGGAACATGCGTTTGCCGGGATCGCGAAAGAACTCCAGGCAATCGACCCAAACGAGGCGGTGTTCTATGCGTCCGGCCGCGCGTCGCTCGAAACGTCGTACATGTATGCGCTGCTCGCCCGGCTGTATGGCACCAACAACCTGCCCGACAGTTCGAACATGTGTCACGAGAGTACTTCGGTTGGCTTACCAAAATCGATCGGCGTGCCGGTCGGGACCGTGCAGCTCGAAGACTTCACGCACACCGACTGCATGCTGTTCTTCGGCCACAACACCGGCACCAACGCGCCGCGCATGCTGCATCAGTTGCAGGACGCGCGCAAACGCGGAGTGGAGATCATCACTTTCAATCCGCTCAAGGAACGCGGACTGGTCAGCTTTGCGAACCCGCAATCGCCGCTCGACATGCTCACCCCCTCTGAGACGCAGATCAGCACGCAATACCATCAGGTGAAGATCGGCGGCGACGCGGCGGCGATTGCCGGACTCTGCAAGCTGCTGATCGAATGGGACGACGAGGCGCAGCGCAACGGGACGCCGCGGGTGCTGGATGCAGCGTTCATCGCCGAACATACGCACGGCTTCGAAGCCTTCGCCGACGCCATGCGCGCTACCTCATGGGAAGAAATCGAGGAACGCTCGCAACTCGGCCGCGCCGCGCTGGAAAACGCGGCGCGCGTCTACGCCAATGCGAACGCCGCAATGGTGTTGTACGGCATGGGCATCACGCAGCATCGCAACGGCGTGCATAACGTGCAGATGCTGTCGAACCTGCTGCTTCTGCGCGGCAATATCGGCCGGCCGGGCGCGGGTATCTGCCCGATTCGCGGCCATTCGAACGTGCAGGGACAGCGCACGGTCGGCATCACGGAGAAGCCTGAACTCGCACCGCTCGACAAGCTGAAGGAACTGTATGGCTTCGAGCCGCCGCGCGACAAAGGCATGACCACAGTCGAAGCCTGCCGCGGCGTGCTCGACGGCAAGGTCAAAGCGTTCATCGGCCTGGGCGGCAATTTTCAGGTGGCGATTCCCGATCATCATGTGATGGATCCGGCGTGGCGGCGGCTGCGGCTCACGGTGCAGATCGCCACCAAGCTCAACCGCAGCCATCTGTTGCACGGCGAAGTCGCCTACCTGCTGCCGTGCCTCGGGCGGATCGAGATCGACCGCCAGGCAAGCGGCGAGCAATGGGTCAGCGTGGAGGACAGCACGGCGTGCGTGCACGGTTCGCATGGACTCGCCGAGCCGGCCGGCGATATGCTGCTGTCCGAGCCGGCCATTGTCGCGGGCATCGCGAAGGCGCTGTTGCCGCGCAATCCCGACGTGGACTGGGATGCTTGGGTGAACGACTATGCGCTGGTGCGCGAGGCGATCGAGCGCACCTATCCGGATCAGTTCAAGGACTTCAACCAGCGCTTCAGGCAGCCGGGCGGGTTTCACCGGCCGCTCGCCGCTTGCGGGCGTAAATGGAACACGGAAAGCGGCAAGGCGAATTTCATCGTGCCCGATACGCTGGACGAAGATGCGGACATGCCGTCGCGCGGCCCCGACGTGTTGCGCCTGATGACGACTCGCGGCGACAGCCAGTTCAACACCACCGTCTACGGTCTCGACGACCGCTTCCGCGGCGTGCACGGCACACGTGACGTGCTGCTCATGCATCAGGACGACATGACCCGGCTCGGCCTGGCGGAAGGCGACGCGGTATGCGTCTCCACCGATTCGAACGACGGCGTCCCGCGCGAGGTCGACGGCATGCGTGTTCACGCGTTCGACATTCCGCCTGGCTGCATCATGGGCTATTACCCGGAATGCAACCGGTTGATTCCGCTCTCACATCACGCGAAAGCGAGTCAGGTGCCGGCCTCGAAGTCGGTTCCGGTGCGGCTGCGCAAATCGGCGGCGGTCGAGCAGGCTGCCGCCTGAGGATGCGCAAAAGCGCAAGTCAGAACTGATGCAGCATGCCGACGTAAGCACCGGTCTGCGATTCGCCGACAAGCGGACTCGTGTTGCCGGCCGCATCGCGCGGCGATGCTTCGAGCGAGAAGTTCGAGTTGCTGCCGTTGTGCACATAGCCCACCGTGCCGTACAGGAAGGTACGCTTCGACAGGTTGTAGGTGGTGCCGAGCACGTACATCATCGCGTGGCCCGACGGGTCATGCGCGGCATCGCCCGAGCCGTCGCCCACCTTCACGTAGTAACCGCCCGCCGTCACGGCCCAGCTCGGCAGGAAGCTGTAGGTGGCGCCGAGCCAGTAGTGATCGGCGGTGTCGGCCACGCCGGCCGGCGAATCGGGCGCCGAGTAATGCGTATAGGCGCCCTGGATCTTCACCGCGTTCAGACGCACATTGGCGCCCACGAAATATTCGCGTGACGCCTGGAAGATATTGCTGAAGCGGCCATTGGCATCGCGCAGTTCGTCGTAGATGCCGCGCACGTCGAAGAGCGGCGAGTGATACGTCAGCATGATGCCGTCCGAGCGGCCGAACTCGCCGGCCGCGCCGCTGTTGAAGGCACCGGGCTGATTGCCGAACGCATATTGCGCCTGCACGTCGAAACCCCAGAACACCGGGCTGTGATACTCGACGTTGTTGCTGGTCTGCTGCCAGTTGCGCCCGCGCACGAGCGAGGCCGACGAAAACGCCTGCTGCACGAACGGGTCGAATTCCCACACGCCGTCGCTGTCGATAAACAGATTACGGCCGGCCTGCAACGTGCCCCACTGCTCGCTCTTCTACCCGGCGAACGCGCGCCGCGACCAGAGCCGCCCGCCGCTCGTCGTGCCGTTCATGACCTGCAAACCGGTTTCGAGGTTGAAGATGGCATTGAGGCCGCCGCCCAGATCTTCATTGCCTTTGAGGCCCAGCATACTGGTGCCCCAATCGCCGCCCTCGGCGCTCCAACGGCTTGAACTGCCGCCCGCGCCGTTGTTGACGTGATTCAGATATTCCAGGCCGGCGTCGAGGCGGCCATATAACGTCACGCTCGTTTGACTATATGCGAGCGGACTTGCCACTGCGAGAGCAGCCATTAATTTTGTACGTAGTCTCATTGTTTTGCCGTGAGTTTTTTATGTGGCGATGCAGGGCAAAGCAGACTGCGAATGTTTCAAAACTACTTCAGCGCGCCGTCCCGAGTTCCGATAAAACACGAGCTATGGACCGCTACAAGGCAAGCGTGATGCGAGATTCAGCCTGAATTGCGAGAGAGATGTTGCAAAACTACATCGCCGGTTCGTCGAACTATAGGCGATACGCGCGTGCCCGCCTATCCGCTTCGCGCAATTAACTCTTGCGGCCCATGCACTCGACACGCACGGCAAAGATCCGCAACGGGCGATCGAAAGCCGCTCAAGATAAGATAGTCGGTCATCCGGCATCAGCCAAATCGCAACGCATTACTCGTTATCGACTATTCGACCTTTGCCATGAACGCGCCCGAACTGACCGAAGACGAAAACCTTGGCCTTTACCAGCGCGCAACGGAAAACGGCGCGGAATGGTGGCGCGTGAGTGTGGCCGACCGCCCGGAAAACTATCGCCTCGAACATGGCGTAGACAACGGCGGCGGACCCGGCGCGGTCGATATCGATCTCGTGGTGGACGCGGAAAATCTGCGCGCGAAGCTCAAGAAATGGCGCCGCGAAGGCTTCGCGATCGACACGGACGGCGCCGCCGGCGAGCAGTCCGCGGCCGGCCGCGTCGCCTTCATGCCGGAACTGCAGCGCGCCGCGGCGCGGGCTACGGCGGCGAAACACCGGCAGGCGGAAGGCACGGGCGAAACCGTGCGCATCGGTCATGTGGAGATGCGCTGCGGCGCCGACCATCCGCTCGTGCCGCGTTTGAACCGCGCCTATCTGTTCTCCGACCGCTTTAACGACATTGTCGAGGACATCGTCGAAAACCGGCGCGTGATGCTGATCGGTCACACCGGCGCCGGCAAGACCAGCCTGATCGAACAGGTCGCGGCACGTTCGCGTCACGGCGTGCTGCGCTCGAACATGAATGGGCAGACCACCGTCGGCGATTTTGTCGGCTTCTGGACGGTCAAGGGCGGTGAGACGATCTGGGTGGACGGCGTGCTGCCCACGGCCATGCGCGAAGGTCTGTGGCTGATCGTCGACGAGATCGATTTTGCCGAGCCGTCGATTCTCGCCGCCCTCACCGCCGTGCTCGAACCGCACGGCCGCCTCGTGCTGAAAGAGAAAGGCAACGAGATCGTGGCGCCGCATCCGGATTTCCGGCTGTTCGCCACGGCGAACGCGGTCGGTGCGATGAGTCAGTTCCGGCATCTGTATCAGGGCGCCAATCTGATGAACGAGGCGTTTCTGGATCGCTGGCGCGTGTATCTGCTCGACTATCTGACACCCGCTGAAGAAGCCGACGTGCTGATGGCCACGCTGGCCCCGCACATGACGCGCACGCTCGCCACCACGCTCGCCGCGATCGCCGCCGACTGCCGCGCGGCGTTCGCCCGCGAAGACCTCTCCAGCGCATTCTCCACCCGGCGCCTGCTCGACTGGGCCGAACTGATGCTGCGCACCGGCGACCCCGAACGCGCCGCCGCCCCCGCCATCTACGCGAAGGTGAGCCCGGAAGACGCTGCGTTGATTCGCGGCATCATCCGCCATCACATCGCGCCGGCTCCCGGCGCGTGAACGCCATGCACGCCACGCGCGATATGCGTGACACGCGCGGCTTCGCGTTCGAATCCACGCTCAGCAAGGTCGCCCGCGTGCTGACCGGGCAATACGGCGTGACGGTCGCGTTCAGTCCGGACGGTCCGCGCGTCGAGCCCGGGCGCATTGTGATTCCCGACTACGAGTTGAATGGCGGGGTCGAGCGCGATGTGCTGATCGGCTATCTGGATCTGCTGGTCGCGCGCGCCAGGCATGCTTCGCTCGCGCAACTCGACGCGCTGCCCTCGGGCGTCGCCGCGAATCTCGCGCAGGTGATCGAAGACCGCCGCGTGTGCGGGCAATTGCTCGACGAATATCCGGGCGCGCGCTGGTTCATCGGCAGGTTGCGCCTGCATGCCGCCGAGCGCGTGCGGCAGCGCTGGCCGAAGCTGCATTGGCGCGACAGGCTGGTCTGGCTGGTGGAGCGCGCGTTGTGGGACGAAACGCCCACCAGCACCGAAGCAAGCCATTCGCTGCTCGCCGCCTTGCATGCCGCGCAGGACCTGCTGCACGACGCCCGCGCGAGCCGTTCGACCGCGCAGAGCATCGCGTCGGCGCAGGCGCTCGTGGCGCGCGTACGCGCGCTGTCGGCGGGCGAAGTGAACAGCATGGCGTTCACCGCGGATGCGCTCGACGACATCGATACCGAAACGGCCGCGTCATCGTCCGCGCCGCTCGATGACGGCGACACCGTGCTGCCCGATCAGGCCAGCGCGAACTCGCCGCCGTCCGATCGAAGCGGCGGCGCGCAGGCAGACAACGCGGTCGGCATGGGTCGATCGCCGGCGGACGCGCAACAGCCGTCAGAGCGTTCCGAAGGCAACGCAGCCGGCTTCCCAGCGGATGCATGGCGAGCCCGGCTGTCGATTCCGCTCGCCACCGAGTTCGACGACATCCGCGATCTCACGGGCCAGGGCGACAGCGCCGCGTGGCGCGAACTGCGGGCGCAGGCTCGCGCGGACACCGCGCCGCTCAAGGAAAAGCTCGAACGCGCGCTGAGCGCGGACGAGCGCACCCGCTGGCGCCGCGAGCAGGAGCGCGGCGAGATCGATCGCACCGCGCTGGCCAAACTCGCGACTTCGCCCGGCTATCGCACGCCGTTTCGCACGCAGCGGGCCGCCAAAGGACGCGACGTGGCCGTGACCCTGCTGATCGACCGCAGCGGCTCGATGGCCGGCCGCAAGATCGAACTCGCGCGCCAGTGCGCGGCCGCCCTGTGCGATGCGCTCACGCAGTTGTCGTTCGATTGCGAAGTGCTCGGCTATTGTTCGGTCGAATCCCCGCCCATGCAGCAGCTCTACGCACGGCAACTCGCCGCCGGTGCGGATTTGCGGCGCTATAACCGCTTCGTCGAACGACTCGATCTGAAGGTCTACAAACGCTTTGGCGCGACCGATCTGAGCGGGATCGCCGCAATCGACTGCGGACACGAGAATCCGGACGGCGAGGCGCTGGCCTGGGCCGCGACGCGGCTCGCCGATCACCCGGCCGAACGCCGCATTCTGATGATGTTTTCCGACGGCTACCCGTCCACCGGCGACGGCGATCCGCAGGTGCTGCGCAGCGATCTGCGCGAGCGCATTGCGGCGATCGGCAAGCGCGGTATCGAACTGGTGGGAATCGGCGTGCTGACCGACGCGGTGGAGGACTTCTATCCGCACAACGTGGTAGTGAGCCGCCTCGCCGAACTGCCGGCGACGGTGTTCTCCGTATTGAGCGCAATGTTGCTCGCACGCTGACACCACCGCTCGCGCGGCTCAAAACGCATTCAGCGGAATCTTCAGGTAACGCACGCCGTTGTCTTCCGGCTCCGGAAACCTGCCCGCGCGGATGTTGATCTGAATGGCCGGCAGAATCAATGTCGGCATGCCGAGCGTGCGATCGCGCGCGGTGCGCATCGCCACGAACTCCGCCGCGCTCACGCCGTCGTGCAGATGAATATTGCCGCGCCGCTGTTCGGCCACCGTGGTTTGCCATTGCGGCCCGCGCGAAGGCGGCGGGTAGTCGTGGCACATGCACAGCCGCGTGCCGGGCGGCAGCGCGAGCAGCGTGCGCACGGAGTCGTACAGGGTATGCGCGTCGCCGCCGGGAAAATCGCAGCGCGCCGAGCCGACGTCCGGCATGAACAGCGTATCGCCGACGAACACCGCGTCGCCGATCCGGTACGCCATGTCCGCCGGCGTGTGGCCGGGCACATGCCACGCCTCGCCGCTCAACTCGCCAATGCTGAAAGTCTCGCCGGGCGCGAACAGATGGTCGAACTGGCGGCCGTCGGTGCGCATGTCCTCGCCGAGATTGAAGATGCGCCTGAAGGTGCTCTGCACGATACGAATGCTCTCGCCGATCGCGATCTTGCCGCCCAGGGTGTCCTTCAGGTACTGCGCGGCCGACACGTGATCGGCGTGCGCATGCGTCTCCAGCAGCCATTGCACGCGCAAGCCATGCGCGTTGACGAACGCGACGACCCGCTGCGCCGATTCCGTCGACGTGCGGCCCGACTTCGGATCATAGTCGAGCACCGGATCGATCACCGCGCACAGCGAACCTTGGGCCGCATAGACGACGTACGTGAAGGTACCGGTGGTGTCATCGTAAAACGCTTCGATCTGAGGCGTCATGGTCGGCTCCCCCGCTTACGCCGATTGCGGCCTGAACGGATACTGTTCGATCTGGCCGCCGCGCGCCACCACCACCGTGCTCTCGGGAATCTCTTCCCACCAGCCCGGCAGGTCCGCGAGCGGCTCGGACAACACCAGAAACGCATTCTCGCCGGCCGCCGCGATGCGCGGATCGTCGGGATACAACTCGTGCAGATGATGAAACGAGGTGCTGTGAAACAGCGAGCGCGACTGCCCTTCGCTCGAATAGCGCACTGCTACGATCTGCTCGCCGTCGGTCACGCATACCGTCATGTTCAGCGGTTCATCCACGCCGTGCTTGCGGCCGGTTTCCTCGACGAATGCCACCATCCGCTCCAGCGCGGTGACCGGCGCCAGTTCCAGGCCGAAGGTCAGCGCGAGAAAAAACATCACCTCGGAATCCGTCGAACCCTCGATGGACGGAAACAGATCGGGGTCGATCATCACCATCAGATCGCGGCGCACCGCCGGATAGTTGCGGATCAGGCCGTTATGCGCGAAGAGCCAGCGGCCGTGGCGAAACGGATGACAGTTGGTTTCCTGCGAGGGCGTATCCGTCGCCGAACGGACATGCGCGACGAACAGCGGCGCGCGAATCGCCCGCGCCGCTTCGCGCAGATTGCGGTCGCTCCACGCCGGCTGGATGCAGCGGTAGCGAAACGGGATATCGGTCGGCTCGCCGTACCAGCCGATGCCGAAGCCGTCGCCGTTGGTCGTGGTGTAGCCGAGCCGCGAATGCAGGCTCTGGTCGATCAGGGAATGTCTGGCGTTGAACAGCACCGTCTCGAGCTGGAGCGGGTTGCCCGTGTATGCGAGCCAACGGCACATGAAGTGTTCTCCTGTCGGGTGCGTGAGCGCCCCCAGCGCCGGATGGTGCGATGGGCCGCCGGGTATGCGTCTATTTGACCACCGGTTGCATGGTCGCAATCGGAATCAGGAATTCGGAGAAGCCGGTCAGCATGATCTGCACGCCGATGCACAGCAGCAGAAAGGAAGATACACGCATGGCGACCTTGGTTCCTTCCACGCCGAGATACCTGGCGAAAATCACCGCGCGGCTGTACACCAGATAGACCGTGACGGCCACCGCCACCGAGATCACCACCGACGCGATGCTCGAAATCACGAACGCCGAGAGCTTGTGCGTGCGGTTCGCGGTCAGCGCAATGGCGGTGGCGATCGAGCCCGGCCCGGTGGTCAACGGAATGGTGAAAGGGAAAAACGCCTTGGACATCGCATTATCCGCATCCACCCGTTTGACCGCCGGCTGCTCGCCCGGCTGCGTGTCCGGTGCGTTGAGCATCTGCCAGCCACCCACCGCGACGGCGAGACCACCGCCGATGCGCAGCGCCTGCATGGAAATGCCGAAGAAATGCAGAATCGGCGTGCCGATAAAAAACGCCACCAGCAGCACGCACAACACGTTGATGGCGATTTTACGAGCCAGCTGCGTGCGTTCTTCCTTGCTCAGCGAAGCCGTCCGGTCAAGGAAGACAAAAGCAATGCCGATTGGATTGATGATGCTGATCAGCCCGGTGAAGCCAAACAGAATGTCCGGGATCAGACTTTCGACCATATGCGTTTCCGTGTCGAGCGGCGGCTCGGGTAGTTCGTCTGCGCACCCGGCACGCCGCGCCATGTTGATAAGACCGGACTCTCTCCGGCGATTCAGGTGATTCAGGTGATTCAGGTGATTCAGGTGATGCTCGCGTTGCGTGGCGAGATGATATCGCGGCGCGCCAGCCGCAACCGTAAAAAAGCCACATTCCGCCGGGCTTGCCGCAGCGCGCCACGCCTTGCAGCGCAGCAACCGGCGCCGTAAAGATGCGCCCACAACTTTCAGAAAGCCTACACTTTTTTGACCTGCTTTACGCGACCAAAGCATCAGGCATACAGTCCCCAGCGAAGCCGCACTTTCAACGAGACGTACTTACCGGTTCGAGGAGTTGCCCCCATGTTGCTTCGTGTCCTTGCCGCGCTGCCATTTATCGGCATTCTGCTCGGCGTCCCGTTTGTGAATCGTGTCGAGCCGCTCGTGCTCGGCATGCCGTTCGTGCTTGCCTGGATCGTCATGTGGGTGGTGCTCAGTTCGATCATCATGGCGATCATCTACCGTATGGATCCATCCAACCGTCAGCTTGCCGTGGACGGCGAGGAGGCCAGTTCATGAGCGCACTCATCATCATTGCGGCGATTACGCTGTTTGCGCTTTACCTGGGCGTGCGCGCGAGGCGCGGCCACGACATGAGTCTCGAACAATGGACCGTGGGTGGACGCAGTTTCGGCACTGCCTTCGTGTTCCTGCTGATGGCCGGTGAAATCTATACGACCTTCACGTTCCTCGGCGGCAGCGGCTTTGCTTACGGCAAGGGCGCGCCGGTTTACTACATTCTCGCGTACGGCACGCTTGCCTACATTCTCTCGTACTGGATGCTGCCGCCCATCTGGCGTTACGCGAAGAAACACCGGCTCGTCTCGCAGCCGCACTTCTTCACGCGCAAATACGAAAGCCCCGCGCTGGGTACGCTCGTCGCACTGGTCGGCGTGGCCGCGCTGATTCCGTACCTCGTGCTGCAACTGAAGGGGCTCGGCATTATCGTGGCAACGGCCTCGTACGGCGCGATTTCGTCGACGGCGGCCGTGTGGATCGGCGCGTGTGTGGTGACGGCTTATGTGATCGTCTCCGGCGTGCGCGGTTCGGCGTGGAATTCGGTGGTGAAGGATCTGCTGATTCTGGCGATCGTGCTGTTCCTCGGCATCTATTTGCCGCTGCACTACTACGGCGGCTTCAGCGACATGTTCCGCGCAATCGACGCCGCCCGCCCCGGCTTCCTGACCTTCCCGGCCAAGGGTTCGAGCGTGACCTGGTTCCAGTCGACGGTGCTTCTGACGGCGCTCGGCTTTTTCATGTGGCCGCATACGTTCGGTTCGATTTTCACCGCGAAGGACGAACGCATTTTTCGCCGTAACGCGATGGTGCTGCCGCTGTATCAGTTGATCCTGCTGTTCGTGTTCTTTGTGGGCTTTGCCGCGACGTTGAAGGTGCCGGGTCTGAAGGGTGGCGACATCGACCTGTCGCTGTTCCGCCTCTCGTTGCAGACCTTCGACCCGTGGTTCGTCGGCGTGATCGGCGCGGCCGGGATTCTGACCGCGCTGGTGCCGGGCTCGATGATCCTCACGTCCGCTTCCACGCTGCTCGCCAACGACGTGTATCGCGGCATGGTGAGCCGCAACGCTTCGGACGCCACGGTGGCGATGCTCGCGCGTGTCCTCGTGCCGGTGGTGGCGCTGGTGGCCGTCGCCTTCACGCTGCAAGGCGGCGAAACCATTGTCGCGCTGCTGCTGATGGGTTACAGCTTTGTGACCCAGCTTTTTCCCGCGGTGATCTGCAGCCTGCGTCCGCATAATCGCGCGACCAAACAAGGCGCATTTTGCGGGATTGTGGCGGGCGTGGCGGTAGTGGCCGTGACGACGACCATGCATCTGAGCATCGGCCAGTTGATGCCGTTCCTGCCCGACGCGTTGAAGGACGTCAATATCGGGTTCCTGGCGCTGGCGGTGAATATCATCGTCTTCGCGGCGGTGAGCGCGGTGACGCAGCCGCGGCCGGTCGAGCAGACGCATGCGCCGGTGCATTGAGGGGGGAGCGGGTTGGAGGGGGGGGTCACGGTACGGTGACCCCGCCAGAGCGCTCGAACGCGCGCAGAACGGACCGTTGAACTCAAGGCCCAGAGTGACCAGTTGCGCAACGTATGGCGCGCTCAAATCACGGGACGCTGAAACAAGCGACTGGCGCAACCGGCGAAGCTCCGCCATCCCGCGGCTTTATCTACGGATGGGACTCGCCGAAGGGTGGATCGAGCATGCTGGCTTCACACCGGGGGCAGCACGTGAGAATCACCGATGAACACGGGCGGCTGACTATTACTGCCGAGTAGACGAACGAAGGCCGCTCACGCGGCCCTTCGTTCTATGTAAATCTATAATTGTATAGATTTATAAGAAAGTATCTTATCCACAATCTCCTCTGAAGATAAATCCTCATATTCCTTCTGAAAGATGTATTCCATTGCGTATGGATCAATTGTATTTTTTGTCAGCATATCAATATCGAGATCCGCCTCTTCCTCGGAGGAATACGTTGATTCCTTTATTCTATTCACCAATGCAATCAAATCATTTCTTTCCATGACCACCTCTAATAATGGTAAGAAGAATCAAGAATTTCCGCGTGATAGCGTGGCGTCACGATAAGCAAATTATCCGTGTCATAGACTCGACCTCCATGCTGAATTGGCTCTATATGATGCAAAACGTAAGACGTGTTTTTTCCTACACCTTGCGTCACTGAAGCTTTTTGGTGCCAGCCCATCGCTCATTCTCGAAACGTTTAACTTCGAAAACTGACTGATCAGGTCTGTATCTTTAGGCACTGCCTTCCAAAATCCTGATCTGAAATGATCGAAATCCCTAAACTTCTGTCCTCTCAATTGATCCGCTATTGATCCGCTATTGATCCGCTATTGATCCGCTATTGATCCGCTATTGATCGAGGGAAAACGCCCGCGTTCCCATGCGTACCACGTAACCATCAACCCTGCGTAACATTCTGCCCACGCCCTGCGGCTTCGCCTGGCGTGCATCGAAGCCCCCACGGATCAAGCCAGCCGAGTGGATTGGGCGCATATTGATACAGATTCACCCCGCCCGCCAACCCAATCGGATCAGGCGTAGTAAACCTCCCAATATCCGGATCATAATACCGCAGCGTGTTGTAATGCAGCCCGTTTCCCGGTCCAGATACTGCCCCTGGTACCGCAATTCTGGCGCACCGCATAGCTCTCCGGCTCGCTCTCGCACACGGTGTTGTCCCACAGTTGGTACTTCGCCTGCCACACGATCCGCCCGTCCGCGCTGGTTCGCGGCCCGGCTTGAAGGTACACAAACTAAGACTTCAGTCTTCACAACGGACAAAGATCCATCCTTTGTATGAGTCCAGCCTCCCAATCGGCTCCTTCGTTCGTACAAGCTCTATTTGCTACCGCTGGAACTGAGGGCACGATGCCATTATTTCCGTAACAGCCACATCTATTGCATCATAATCGTCATCATTCGGGTCTCTAGAAAAATATCCATATATGGATATAAGATCACCAGAATAATCGTATGCAATCGCTCGCACACCTTCTTTTATTGCCCCCAAAAAAGATGTGAGAATAATTAACTTCAAATCTGCTTCGCTCATCTTTATTAATCCGCATCAAGGTATGGTGTCAGGCAGCGCAGGTACAATGTGGGCACCATTTTTGCCACTATGGATTACGCCCCAAGATGTCGGGTACTAACGCCACTCGGATCTATATGGGTACCAATTTCATCGCCAAAATTAACCCTGACTTTATTGTCATTTATTGGTCTTGATGTCACCACGCTTCCAGCATGATAGCGGTCCAATAGCGCTTGAGCATCCGAATTCAGTATGCTTTTCCCTTGAGTATAGTTGTTATGTCCTGGGATATGTTTCCCTTGGGCTCCCTCATGAATTTCAGTGGAAATGCAAGTTAGCCCCAGTGGATCAATCCACTCCAATGTGTTGGGCGCAAATTGATAAACTTTTTACCCTGAGTGTTGATTCGCCATCGTTACCGCCAAGTAGATGAACAAAGGGCCGCGTCTGCGGCCCTTTGGCACTCCCCGAACATTTAATCGACAACCTCAACGTCGGGATTTAATTTCTCATAAATCCCTATAGCCTCTGCGCCGATATTTGAAATTGCATAAAGTCCACATGGCTCGCTTTTTTCACAAACCTCGCCACTATCATCAATATAACGATTTTTTAGTCGATCATAAAAACAATGGCTTGAAAATACATTCATATCAAAGTCATTTAGATGACCTGTATTTCGAAAACCTCCACCACCTCTCCAGTCCATTTCCGTAACAAGAGCGGGCGGTACGATCAATCTTTCCTTATTTCTAAGGAAATTAAAATTTTCATCATTTCCAAATTCACTGTAAAGATAGATTACACAGAGCTTTTCCTTACCGTACCTGAAATCATCTTTTACAACTAATCCAGGAATAAATCCTATTCCCCTCATATACATGACAAAGAGGTCTCCTTTCTTAGGCTTTTCTTTTTTTCCTCCTTCCAGAAGACCAATTACATCTCTCATTTGCACTTTTTTCATTCGAGTAAATGCCCCCACCCATTATCCATGAACCAATTTCTACCCCACGAAACCGCATCTTTGTACAAAGCACGACCAGGATCGATACTATTTTCAACGTTCTTAAATATTCCACGCTTGGCATCAGTTATAGCCTGCTCAACCGATCTCGCTTCGTTTCTTAGCAGTTGTCCGGTTTCATTGGTAAGTAAGTCGAGCTTATAACCAAGGCTGTCGGCATATCGTTGCCATGGATTTTTCGATATTCCGACATAGTTAGGATCATTCTTCCCTACGTTCCTCAGATATACGTCTGCTTCACCACGACTTCTGGCAACCCAGCTTTCAAATGATTCTGTCTTGGGGTCGGTCGTTTCACAACTCAACCCCCACGGATCAATCCACCCAACCGGATTGGGCGCATATTGATACTGGACACACCACCGCGCCCGCGGCAGCCCTTCATGCCTTGGGAACACATCGACAGGTGGTTAGGCGCGAAGTCATTCTTCAAGGCCGGCCAGCGCTTCCATGTCTCCATTGACTGTACCCGCCACCGCCTCACGGTGCCCCCGAATACGATGATACCGCCAGAGCGCGCAGCACGGTCCATTGAACTCAAGGCCCAGAGTGACCAGTTGCGCAGCGTATGGCGCGCGCAAATCACGGGACGCTGAAACAAGCGACTGGCGCAACCGACGAAGCTCCACCATCGCGCCGCTTTATCTACGGATGGAGCTCGCCGAAGGGTGGATCGAGCATGCTGGCTTCACACCTAGATGCAAATCTTAACTGCAAACAAGAGCATTCATTTCGCTAAAACTCACCTCAACATCTGGATAATCGCCATCCTTCGCATAATATTGCAATAACACTTTTCCTAAAGCAAAATCATATGTCAGGCAAATCAAATTCAATCTTATTTCTTGCATTTCCCTCGCTTCAAAATTGTCGAAAATTATTTTCGCAATTCTATTGCTGCCCGCAATAGACTCCTTCAAAGCTGCCAATGCATGATGTTCCATCATCCTTTTTCCAGAATTTTTTCACAATGGGAAAGCTGTTCTCACCCGTCCTTTCGAATCAAAAAATAATTTTATTGTATTGGTTGCAACACCATCAACATTTTCCCCAATATTTCTGGAAAACTGATATATCAAATCCTTGCCATTTGCTGACACAGAGCTATTTTCAATAACCTCTTCCATATACTTGGTTATCATCTTCAGGCTATTCGTACCAAACTTGCTCGTCCCTATTTGAGATAGCATCCTTTGCATGTCCACTCAATACAAGCTTCATAACCGACATTTCCCTTTCTTTGTACTGGAATTTTTTCTGAGGATTAAATGTGGCATCACACGATAGCCCAAGCGGATCAATTCACTTCAGTGGATTGGGCGCATACGCATATTCTCAAAAATCAGGACTGCGGGTAGCCAGTCTCCCAACTCTTTGAAAAATCAGATTCTTTTACCCCGTATTTTTCTTCGCAAAATCTTAATAAACATCCATAATCATCAAATACAAAATAGTCAAAATTCATTGTATTTTCAAAAAATAGCTCACTATTTCCGTGAAATATTTTTTCAACAACGAAAACCTCCAACTTGTACAACCAGACCACTTCTTCGCAAGGAATATGACCAAGACGCTCCACTTCCGGATAGAGATCTTTGATTTCAAAAATGCCGCGCCCTATCAAATCACGATCCCTCTCCCTCATGTATTCAATTGGCCTTATTATTAAAAATCGAGAAGCATCACCACCGTCAATCATAACTTCGCAATAAGCGCCATCTTTATCACCGCGCATACTCGAAGGGAAAGGCGCATGCCGATTCATAAACATAATCCACCTCCAATTCTGTCAGTAGAATATCCGAATGATTGACCCATCAAAATTGTGAATTTGCAGGTGATCTCCAAGCAAGGCATGATCTCCTGGATTGGCTCCCGCATTGGCGGCATCCCAATGGTATGTTCCCTCTCTCTGGAAAGCACCACGTCCAGCCGGAAGCCAATCCGACGCATTATGTGGAATTGAGCCCGGCCCCACCACTTTTTCTGGATCAAATAGATCCCTCGGAAATTCCTGCCCCGTTGTATTTCTAAACGCTCCTCGCCTTCCAGCTGGCCCACTTGTATAAGCCCTGAGCAACTCTTCCGCCTCTGCTTTAGAGCTAACTGTTACCGTTGCACCTTTTCCACGCGAAAGTTGGTTTTCAATATCTTTTAAGTTGCTGGTGCAACTCAATCCCATCGGATCAATCCACGACATGGGGTTCGGCGCATACCGATACAGATTCACCCCACCCGCCAACCCAATCGGATCAGGCGTAGTAAACCTCCCAATATCCGGATCATAATACCGCAGCGTGTTGTAATGCAGCCCCGTTTCCCGGTCCAGATACTGCCCCTGGTACCGCAAATTCTGGCGCACCGCATAGCTCTCCGGCTCGCTCTCGCGCACGGTGTTGCCCCACAGCTGATACATCGCCTGCCACACGATCCGCCCGTCCGCGCTGGTCAGTTCCTCCGGTGCGCCATTGATATCCGTGTGATAGTAATAAATGCTATGCCCGAGCCCGTTGCGGCCATCAATCCGGGCCACCGGCTCGTAACTGCCTTCGCCGTTGTACAGGTACAAGCTATCGGCGCCGTCCGCCCGCACCTCCTGCACCATCCGCATACCGTCCCACAGAAAACGGGTCCGCCCGAAAGGCTGTCCATCCCCGTCCATCGCAAACTTCGCAACACGCCGCCCCACCGCGTCGTACGCGTAACCGTAGCGCCGAACCGGGCCACCGGTCTGCTCGATACTCACTTCCACCAACCGGTGTTCCGCGTCATATCGATAGCGTTGCAGCCCCGCCGCTGTCAGCCGGCTCGCCGTGCGTCCGTGGGCATCGTATTCGTAGCGTCGATCCCGAAACCGCAGCACCCGGTTGAAACGCACCACGTTGCCTTCCCGCTCAACCGGAGCCGGTTCGCCTTTCACGCGTGCACGCTCCCGCACTTCCACGAGATTCGCGGCCGCGTCGTACTGCAGCGTGTCCCAGTACGCCTCGTTATGGCATCCGCTGATGCGCCCGCTATCGTCATAGCGATACACGGTTTGCTGCTGCAAGCTGTGGCGCTTGCTCACCAGGCGGTCCAGCGCATCGTAGTGGTAGCCGCGGTCGATCACCCTGTCCGGCACCACGCCATTCATGCCGCGATAACTCTGCCGGCGCGCCAGCCGCCCGTTCACGTCGTACAGGCTGCGCGTGTCCAGCTTGCCCTGACTGCGTAGCACTTCACGATGCAAACGGTCGCGCTGGAAGTCGCTGACCGTTTCGCCGTCCACATTGATCTGATGCAGGTGGCCGCTGCCGTAATACAGATGATTGATCGTGCGTCCATCGGGCAGAGTCGTTGCGATCCGGTTGCCCAGCACATCGTATTCGTGACGCAGTTTCCCCTGCGACGTCGCTTCCTCCAGCAGTCGCCCCAGACGGTCGTAACGGAATGCGATCACCTCCACGTCCCGCTTACGCGGCGCGTCGTGCCGCTTGCGTGAGATCGTCAGCAGGTTGCCGCTGGCATCGTAGTCGTGGAAAGTGATCGCATCGGGCGTGTACCGGCCAATCAGGCGGCCGAGCGCGTCACGACCGAACGTATGCTCGATCTGTGCGTCGCCGCCGGCGGCGTATCGCACCGCCGCCACCTGATCCAGCGCGTCGTAATCCGTCTCCTGACGCCGGCCATCCAGATCCGTCTGCCGCGTCAGGCGGTTTTTCGCGTCGTAGGCAAAGCCGTAGCGTTCGCCGTTCTCGTTGACTAGCGCCAACAGCCGTCCGTAGCTGTCGTACTCGAAGCCCACGCGATGCCCCGCACCGTCGATGCGCGCCTGCACCAGGCCGCGCCGATCACGCTGATAACGGGTAGTGCGTCCGCTGGCATCGGTATGTGTCAGCAGCCGTCCGGCCGCGTCCACGGTGAAACGCTCTTCCCTGCCATCGGGATGCACCATCGTGACGAGTCGCCCCAACGCATCGCGCCGATAGCGGGTGCAGTCGCCTTCGGCATTGGTCACGCATTCGAGTGCGCCGCGCGCGTCGTAATAGAACGCCGTCACCGAACCTGAACAATCGGTATGACTGCTCAACTGGCCATCTTCATTCCAACGCAGATGGCGCTCGCCGCCGCGCGCGTCGGTGATCATCATGACCTGTCCGTGTGCGTCGCGGTGATAGAGCGTACGTTGCATCAACGGGTCTATCGTGACGATGCGGTTGCCGCGCTCGTCGTAGAAATGCCGCCACGTATTGCCGCCCGTGTCCGCTTCGAGCGTGGGAAGCGCCCACACCGGATGCCATTGCGTCTGCTCCACCCGGCCGAGCGGATCGGTGACCGCGCTCACGCGGCCGGCTTCGTCGTAATCCCAACGCCATACGCCGCCCTTCGCATCCGTCACGGCCAGCAATTGCCGCTCGCGACTCCACTCGAAGCGCGACACGTGCCCGAGTTCGTCTTCGAAGCAGGTGATCTGATACAGCTCGTCCCATTGCCGGAACGTGCTGCGCCCCAGGCTGTCGCGTACCCGCAGGGTGCGCGCCTCGATCTGATAGTCCAGCCAGTAGTGCTCGCCGGTATCGGTCCAGTGTTCGACGACGCGCCACTCTTCGCCATCAGGGCCGTCGAAGCGCCCCCAGCCATAGTGGCATTCCATGCCCGCCGGCAGCCGGTGCATCACCATGCGATGGCCGGCATCGTACGCAAACTGACGCAGAATCGTATCGTCACGGTTGCGCACCTCGGCCAGATTGCCGTCAGCGTCATAGCGATAGCGCACGAGCACGTCGCGCTGTTGCAGATCTTCGCCGTAGAGCCGCTCCAACCGGCTCACGCGGTATGGATGTACCGGCTCCTCATAGTGAAGCCGCACACACTGATGACCCGTGCTGTCGGCGATCGCCTCGAGCCGGCCGGCATCGTTGTAGTGCAGCCGCAATGCATTGCGATTGCGATCGCTCAACTGCAACAGGCGCTGACGTTCGGCATTGTGCGGATCGGGCTCGAACACGCGGTAAAGACCTTCGTCGCTTTCCACCAGCCAGTGGCCCGCAGCACTGCGGCGAACGCTCAGGCCTTCACCCGGGCTGCGGAATCCCTGGCCCGGCCGCACCGCCTGCAGATTCACCCGCCGCCCGGTTTCGTCGATGAAGGTCCAGCAGTCGGTATCTTCCGCGCCCGGTGTCGCCTCCATCGCCACTTCGAACGGCACGCTCCAGCCGGTGCCGAACATACCGCCGTGACGCTCGTCGCGGCTGTTGTAAATACGTTGCCAGTCCAGCGCAAAGGGTCCCGGCAGACTGAAGTCGAGGTCCTCCTCGCCGGCGAGATATTTGGCGCCCGTTGCGGCATTCACCGGTTGCAATACGGCATTGCTGGCGCGGTGGTACAGACCGCGCAGTGCGTCGCCGGCTTTCTGCGTGAGGACGCTTACACCGGTGCCAAACAGGAAACAGCCAAACTTCGAGGTCGCGCTGCCCTTGCCCATGAAAGCAAGAACCACCGCAATCATTAGCGCAATGGGCGATTTGCCGCTGCGAATTTCACGCACGACGGCAAGCGGTCCGCCGATCCTGACATCGGGTGAAACATCGGCGCCGCTGGCGGGCTCGTCCACCACCTTTGCTTCGCAGGTGGTACGGGCGCCGCTGCGGGCGGCGGGCTGGCCGTTGATGGTGACGTGCTTCACGCCCTCGGCGATGTATTCCGATGCGCCGTTGATCGCGCTGACCGCTTTCAGCCCGGCATCCAGCGCACCCATGCCGGATACGGCATTGAAAAACACCGTGCCGGCAGACGCATTGGCAACGTCCTCGGCCATCGCCGTGATGGAACTGGGGTGTTTCTCGCAATGCACCTTGTCGTCCGGACAGGGATTCGCGGGCTCCGGCGCGGCCACTGCCGGGCGCCACATCTGCGAAATGAAAGCTTGTCCCCACTGCAATGCCTCGCCCGCGATATCGATGATCGACTGCTGCCTGGGCGGTGCTTCCGCGGCGGCCTTCACCTGCGCATCGATCTCCTCCTGGGTCAGCAGAATGCCGGCCGCGCGCGCCGCACGTTTGCCGTTGACGTACGTGTCAGCCGATCCGCTCGAAATATGTCCCTGAACGGTCGGGGGAAATATCGCGTTACCGACATCGGAACAGAACGAAGATATGCCTTCGCTCAGGCCCGACGCCGACATGCCGATACCGACGCCCACACCGACGACCAGTCCCACCGCGAGACATGCGCTGGCACCGAACGTGAATGGAGCAGCGGCAATGGCGGCTCCCACGGCGAGATCCACCGCAAGCATGATGGCCGCATTGATTGCCACGTCGAGCACGCCGCCCGCGATATCGGCCATCAGCGACGTATGCAGCAGCGCGTCGCCCTCGCGGGCGGCCCAGAACGCCTCTCCCATGACGTCCCCCGTCAGCCGCGCGTGGCACTGCGAAAATCGATACTCGCCTTGATGGCGCTCCAGTGTGCCGCGTCGGTGTCGGTCAGCGCGGTGGCGCGTGTGTAGCTCAGCGCCATCATCGTGCGCGTGCCGGGCAGCAGCCACGCCAGCTGATACTGATATACCGGCTCCTTGCCGCGCATGAAGCGGTTCTGCATCTCGAAGCCGGCCACGTCCTGCTGCGGGCCGATCGTGACAGGCTGCTTCGCGCTGTAATGCAGTTCGGCCACCTGATCGGCCAGCCGGCGCATCTGCTCGTCGAGACTGCTTTCGAGCGTTTCGCCGTCTTTCAACGCACCGCGGCTGATAACGAGGTTCGCGTTCAATTGCGGCAGCCGGATCACATTGAAACTGCTATCGACATAGCTGTCGTCGGGCAGCGTGAACGCCGCCTCATTGGTGTAATAACGGGCTTGTTGCATCAAGATGAATGGTCGTGGATGGAGTCGGGGGATAACTACTTTTTCGGAAAGACGGCGTCGACGTGCGACTGGATGGATGCTTTCTCACCGGAACCGTGAGGCGCCACGCCTTCCTGTTTGCCACCCATATTCAGGTCGAGGTTTCCTGCCTGCGCATTGATCTTTCCGCTCTGCTTCGCGGTAATGTTGAAGTTGTTGCAGGTGACATTGATCTCCCCGTTGCTCTTGAGCTCGATGATGCTGTCGCCGCAGGAAAGCGTGATGCTGTCGCCCGCTGCGCATAGCAGATTGTTCAGAACCTCGACCACCCGGTCTTTGCCGACGAGTGTCCCGTCATCGGCCTTGACACACCGCTGGCGCGTGTCGCCGATCGTCACGAGCTCGTTTCGCGCAACCGTTCTGACGCGGTCGTTACCGACCGTATGCAACGCATCATTCTCGACCTCGGTACGCATGTCGCGCTCGGCCTGCAGCCATAGTTCCTCCGCGCCTTCCTTATCTTCAAAGCGGATCGCGTTGGCTGTGCCATAGTGGCCTTTCATCGAACGGGACAGCATGCCGCTTTGCGTCGCGTTGCCCGGCAACTCCCACGGCGGCATGGAGGCGGCATTGAACACGCGCCCCGTCACGATGGGCCGGTCGGGATCGCCATTCTCGAAATCGACGATCACCTCCTGACCCACGCGCGGTATGTTCACGCCGCCGAAGTTGCTGCCCGCCCACGGATACGACACCCGCACCCAGCACGATGAGTTCTGGTCGTTCACGGGTGAATGGTCCCAGTGAAACTTCAGCTTCACCCTGCCGTATCTGTCGGTCCAGATTTCCTGGCCGGGCGGCCCCGTCACGATCGCGGTTTGCGGTCCGGTGGTGCGCGGCTTCGCCACCGTGCGGGGTGCGCGGAACATCGTGGTGGCCGGCTGCAACTCGAACGTCGTGTCGATGCGGTATTGGCCCGCGCCCGTTTGCTCGCCGGTTTCTTCCGCCAGCAGCTTCGCGCCGATCACGAGGTATTCCCGGTTTGCCGCCTCCTGCGGATAGCCCGCGAGCGTAAAGGTCGTGCCGCACACCACGTTGCGCAGATGCCCCCTGCCCGTGGCACGCTCGCCCCGCGCGCGGATTTCCTCCATGCGCACGCGCGCGAACTGCGCGCCGTCTTTCGCGTCCGTATAGTCGCCCGGCCATTCGTAGACGCTCAGCCGGTTATGCGCTGTCTTCTGCGGCAGCGCGTTCTTTACCGCCAGATCCGCGCCCGGTTGCGTGAAGTCGAAGTCGTCGGTCGTCCAGACGCCCGACTGGATGCAATCGGTCGTCTGGAATTCCTCGATGTACTCGCGGTCGATCTTGTGTCCCGGCGGGTAGTACCACAGCGTCTGGTACGCGAGACTCTCCACGGGTTTGTGCGCACCGAGATTGTCGACCAGCACCATGCGGTGAAAACTCCTGCTGTGCTCAAAGAACCAGTAGATGCCGTGTTCGGCCATCAGGCGCTGGATGAAAGCGAAGTCCGACTCGCCGTACTGAACCTGATAGACCAGGTTCGAATACCTGCCGCCCAGACGCTTGACGTAGGAGTAGAGATAATTGCTCTTGAGCACCTCGTCGATGATCTCGACGACTGTTTTGTTCTGGAAGATCCGGTAGTCGGTGCGCCGCTCGGCAAGCACGATCCACGGCTGCATCTTCAACCGGTAGAGATACTGGCGGTTCAACTGGCTCACCAGACTCGCCGCGGTCACAATGCCGCTGATCTCACGCATGCCGGCGCCGAAATTCGCCGCGCCACTGGCGCCGGCCATACCCGGCACGAACGTCCCCATGCCGTCGAGCTGGATGGTGACCGTCAGTTCCCCGCCGATCATCTCCTTCAGGTCGAAGTTGGCGGCCGTGCTGTCCGGCAGCAGCGAATCGACGGGCGTGACGAGGCTCAGCTCGTATTCGTAGATCGTCGACAGGGTTTCCTCCCCTGCGATGGCGCGTAGCTGCAATGCCGGCTCGCCGTCGGGCAAGGTCGGCAGCATCGCGCCGCTGACCGTCAGGGTGCGTCGCGTTACGAAGTTCAGCATATGCCGTACCCATGCCGTGCAACCGGCTTTCCGCAGGTGTCGCTGGACGCGTCGCGCTTACCGTGTATCACCAAATGCCCTATCTTTAATCCTTCCATTCCTATAGCCATCCTAATTATTCTGATTAAAACTAAGACACCGCTTCTCACACACCACTTCTCACTGGCCCAACCCTGCACTGCTACGATTGTTCAGGCCACGCCACGTGTGCCCATGCGCACCGGCCACACCACCACGCGGCCGCGCTGCACCGAATGCAGCTCGGTCTGTGTAAACGAATGAGCCGATACATGCCGCGCCAGGTAGTGTTCGAGAATCAGGCCGAGCAGATAGGTGCTGACGCCGCCGAGACCCGACTCGTCAACGGTCAGCGTGCACGCGATACCACGTCCGAGGGCAAGATCGCCGGAACGCGGAAGCTTGCGTGTCACCGTCCGGCTGCCGACTTTCACCAGACTCCCGATCTGCTGACGGTAAGCCGTGTTGTCCGCGGCAACGAACAGTTGCAGCAGATCACGCAGGCTCGCGCCCGACGCCTCGCCAGCTCGCGCCTGCAGCGTGAGGTAGTTGAAGTTCAACTGGCGGATCAGCCGCCATGCCGCCTCGCGCTCCGCATAGGGTGCGCGCGGAACACTGGGCGTGCGGATCAACCCCACCTGTTGAACCGGTGATGATTGCAGCAGCGTGAGATCGCTGACGCCATTGCACGGGATCAGGTTGGGCAGGTCGCGGTTGGTCAGCCATGCGTCGATCGAGAGGTAGCGCATGTGCTGTTCATAGGGCCGTTCGTCCTGATCGACCAATGACACGAAAGCCTCCGTGCCGATGTACGGCGTGCGCGTGCCGTAGCGGCGCAGCGAGTCCGACGCCAGCTTGCGCTCACGACGCAGCGTGAAAAACCGCCCGTGATTGCCTTCGTCGTTGGTCAGCGTCTGGTACAGCGGACGGAATTCGAGTGACTCCGAATTCTTGCTGACCTGACCATACAAACCCTGGACTGAAAACACCTCGTAATCGCGCGGCGCAAGCGGGTCGGGAACGAGTTGGAACTCGGCGCCCGTGCCATACGCTTCCGCCGGATCGGACCGGCTTTTGAACAGATTGATGACCGGCGTACAGAACAGCGCGAACTGCGACGCATCCACCCGGTCGGCCAGCGCGCCGGGCGGCCGGTCGAGCAGTACGACGATCTCCGCTTCCCGGCTGCACACCTGGCGCAGGCCGGCCGCGAGCCCGGTCAGCGTGAAAAAGTAGAAGCGCGACGGGCATGCCGCGAACTCGTGCAGCAGATTGTGCCCGTGAAGCTTCTGCGAAACGAGCGGGAGCAGCCCCTGTCCAGGTTCCAACCCCTCATGAACCACCGCCTCCTCACTCACCGCATGAAACGGAGCGCCCGGCGTGCCGAACCGTCCCGGCTCGCCGATGATCGACGCGATACCGGCCGCGTGCAGCAATTCGAACAGGTGGGAAGCCGTCCGCTCGTCGCCGGCCAGATACACCGGCAGCCGGTGCAGTCCCCGGAGGCTCTCGATGGCGACACCGTTCGTGGTGCGCAGGCGCAGCCGCAACGCGCCCCGGACCTCGGCGCCGTAGCGCACGTAGCGGTCGAGCGCGGGAATGTCGGGCGGGATGCCGGTCAGCTTCGCGCTGCTGATCTCCAGCGGGTATAGCGTGACGTCCTGGCTGCTGCGGAACTGGCAGCGCGTACTCTCGTTGACGAGCGTGCCGCTCATGAACGCCGCACCGCGCGCGATGTGCGCGCCTTCGGCGAGATTGCCCTCCGTGGCGCAGGGAAACAGCCGCGCAACCGCGATTGACGGCGTGGGCGCCGCATAGTTCGGATAGATGATTTCGAGCAGCCGTTCCGTCAGGCGGGGAAATTCGGCGTCGAGCCGCAACTGCATGCGTGCGGACAGGAAACAGAACGATTCGATCAGACGCTCGACGTACGGGTCGCCAATCTCGCCCGCCTGCATGCCCAGGCGCCGGGCAATCTTGGGATGGGCCTGCGCGAACTCACCCGCCAGTTCACGCATGTAGACCAGCTCACTCGTGTAGTACTCCAGCAGTCGAGGGTCCACTTTGGCTCCGTTTCGTTAAGTGCGGGAGAAGGTGCGCACCAGCGTTTCGCCGCGACAGATTCCGTGAGCGTCTCTGCACGGATCGACGCCGGGCAGCCCTCTCGGTACGGCTAGCTTGCTCACCTTTCCAGCCCGCACCGCGTGCCCCGGGAAAGAAAAACAAGGCTAACCGATATTCATCGGATGAATTGTCAAGATGTGCAACGATTGGCGCGCACAAGGCGTTGTGTCCTAACTTTGCGCGTGAATGTCAAATCTACATACGAATGAAAAAACGCCTTTCAGACAACAAGCCGTCAACACAAATAAATCGGCCGTTCACGCCAGAAATTCGTCCACCCGCACCGCAACAGAAACCCTCTGCCTGAGCCAAACCAAAATTCGAATATCAGGCACACCCCTTGCTGAACAGACGCGTCTACCCATCCCACCGCACTGTGCGAGTGCACAAATCCCGTCCTTGGGGGCCGCTTTGCCGCTCAACGTTCTTCTCGTCGCTTCCGAAGCCCTGCCGCTCGCCAAATCCGGCGGCCTCGGCGACATGGTCAGCGCATACGCCGCCGCTCTGCGCGATGCCGGCGTCGATGTCTCGATCCTGATGCCCGCGTATCCGGCCGCGCTCGAACGCGCCGTCGACGTCACGCCCGTCGCGCGCATGACCGGCCTGCCCGGCGGCGACGCCCGGCTCCTGCGCGGCCACATGCCCGACACCGGCGTGCCGGTGCTGCTTCTGCAGATGGATCACCTGTTCGCGCGCGAAGGCCTCTACCGCGATCCGCAAGGACGCGACTATCTGGACAACCTCACGCGTTTCGCATCGCTCGCTGCAGCGGCCGCGCGAGTGGCGCGCGGCGTGCGCAACGTGAAGCGCCCCGACATCGTGCACGCGCACGATTGGCATGCAGGACTCACGCCGCTGTATCTGCGGCTTGCGGGCGTTGCCGCCAGAAGCGTCTTCACGATTCACAACCTGGCGTTCCAGGGCAACCATCCGCTCGCTATGGGCGGCTGGATCGGCGTGCCGCCCGAATTGCTGGCGCCCGCGCTTTCCGACGAACGCAGCATCGAGTTCTATGGCTCGCTCAGCATGATGAAAGCCGGCATCGTCCATGCGGATCGGGTCACGACCGTGAGCCGGCGCTATGCGCGCGAAATCCTGACGCCGCGTTTCGGGCACGGCATGGAAGGCGTGTTGCAGGCGCAGGCGGCCAAGCTGTCGGGCATCGTGAACGGCATCGACAGCGCGGTATGGAATCCGGCTACCGACAAACATATCGCGCGCCCCTATTCCGTCGACGATACGGCCGGCAAGCAGGCCTGCAAGCGCGATTTGCAGCAGGCCTTCGGGCTGACGCGCGATCCGTTCGCACCGCTCGTCGCCATCGGCAGCCGTCTGACCGAACAGAAGCTCGCCGACGTCGTCGTGCATACGCTGCCGGCGCTGCTCGAACGGCATCCGCGCCTGCAGTTCGCGATTCTCGGCCAGGGCGAGCAAGGCATCGAACAGGCGCTGCAGGGCATCGCGGCCGCGTGGCCGGGACGCGTCGGCGTACAGATCGGTTATGACGAGCGGCGGGCGCACATGCTGCACGCGGGTGCGGACATTCTGCTGCACGGCAGCCGCTTCGAACCCTGCGGACTCACGCAGCTCTACGCAATGCGCTACGGCACGATTCCGGTGGCCTCGCGCGTGGGCGGCCTGGCCGATACGATCGTCGACTATCTGCCGCACGACCCGCGCGGCGACAGAAAGGCGACCGGCTTTCTGTTCGACGGCGAAACTCCGGATGACGTGATGCATGCACTCGGCCGCGCGCTGGACGCGTTCGTGGAGCCGTCGTCGTGGCATGTGTTGCAGCGTAATGCGATGAGCCGCGACTTCGGCTGGGCAACGTCGACTTCGAACTATCTCTCGCTGTATGCGGAGCTGGTGGATGCGCGTCCGGCGCAGCGCGATACGCGGGTCCGCAAGACGCCGGTGCGGGCGCGTGGTGCCGCCGCTGCGGGTAGCCGCAGGGAAGAGTTCAATGCGGGACTCGGGAAGATGGCGCGCAGCGCGTGAGGGTTTTGAGGTGCTCGACCTCGCGGCCGGTCTGACTTCTTCGAGGAGAGGGGTTCGGATTCAGGGCGTGCTAGCCGGGCGTCTCGACACCTCGCCACCACATTCCTAATTCACCCGCTTGCCGACAATCACAATCCCCCGTGAAAGTCCGCTCACGCTGTCCACCGCCAGCGCCGCCGCGTACAACTGCGCGACCGGCACCCAGACAGCGGGATACTTGTAGCGCGCCACGTCGAGCAGCAACGCGCTGTCGCTGGTTGCGTCGTAAGCGGCGAGCGGCGACCAATGCCCGCCGCCCGTCTCGCCAATTTCAATGCGCCTGAAATTCAGCAGCACGAAGCGGTCGTCGTGTCCCGTGGTCGTGCGCACGAGATCGCGGAACTGGTGGAGCGACAGATCCGAGGCGTGATATTTCCTTACGTCGATTGGAAATGCCTGGAGGGCCGTGCCGAGCTGGTCGAGCGTCATGCCCTCTCTCGATACCTGCGCGGCGTTCGCCACTTGCGGGTCGATCCCGCGAAAGAAATCATCCTGCGAAAAGAACGGGAAATCGGGGTATTGCGTCGACTCGGGCCGGCGGATGCCCAACGCGTTGAGCGCCATCACCGACGTCGCAACGGAGCAATAGGCTTCGTTACGCTGGGTCTCGAAGTACTGCGAGAGCGGCCAGTACGACTGGTTGGATGCGGAGCCCGTCAAGCGCTTCTGACCGGACGGCTGCGTCAGTGCGACGAGGTTCGGGGGAACCGGAAGCGGTCCGTCGGCGGAGTGGGCAGCGGCTCGTGTGCCGGTCTGGGCCGCGGTTTGAACAGAGGACTGAGCGGCGCGCTGAGTAGCAGGCTGAACCACCGCGGGCTGAACCACCGCAGTCTGCGCATCGGGTTGACTCGCAACCCGCGGCACCGGTGCGCAAGCAGCCAGCACCGCCACCAGACCCGCCACAACCCACTCAGGCTGGCTCAGGCGCCGCGCGGCGCGCATCAACGAATATCTGGACATGGACCTTTCCGCTGGGAATGAACTCACATTGACCGCGCTCGTGCCGATGCGCGGATCAGCACGCGCCAGCGAGCTTCGGTTTTGTAACACGAAACAAAACCCGGCGTGCGCGACGCTCATCGCGTGGCCGTCAATGAAAGGTCGGACCGGAAAGCGGAGTTGAATGCGTGAAGCGATACACGCGACGCAAGATACGTGGAGTCAACCTGCCGAACGTGCGCTCAGTTGGCCTGAGCCGCGAACGCGTAGCCGTTCTTGCCGCCGCGCTTGACGCGGTACATCGCGTCGTCCGCCGCGGCGACGAGGCGCTGGTAATCGTCGACGAGATCGGGAAAGCTGGCAATGCCGATGCTTGCGCGAACCAGTCCGATTCCCATCTGTCTGTCGGTCGCGACCACACACGCAATGAGCCGTCGGGCAATCTCGGCCAGTTCGTCGGCCGTCGAAAATGCGCGAATCAGTATCGCGAATTCGTCGCCGCCAATGCGCGTGACCACATCCGCTTTGCGCACCGACTCGCGAAAGCGCCGCGATACCGCGATCAGGAATTCATCGCCGGCATGGTGGCCGAGCGAATCGTTGACCTGTTTGAAGCCGTCCAGATCCACATACAGCACGGCGATTTTCCGGTGCGCCGATCCGGCTTGCAGCTTCGCGGCGGCCTCGTCGAGCGCGGCGAACAGCTTGCGCCGGTTCGGCAGGCCGGTCATCGGATCGTGCAACGCGGCGTACTCGAATTCGTACGACTCGCCGGCGAGTTGCCGATTACGTTTGGCGTACATGCCGAGCGCGCTGAGCAACAAAGAGAACAGCAACGCGGCCAGCGCGATCAATACATTCGCGACATGCGCAATCCGCAAGCGTACGTCCGCGCCATCGGCGTCGCGCTGCGCTCGCCAATACGCCGAGACCGTGGCAAGCAGCGCGTCGGTCGCGTTCAGACTGGCATCGGGCATCAGCGCCGAGGCGGGCACATGCGGCGCGGCCGCCGGACTGGCGTTCACCAATGCCGCGAGCGCGCCGAGGCGATCGGCGAGTTCCGTGCGTGCCTGCCGGTCAGCCTGCGCTTGCGCGTCACGCTCACCCGGGCGTTGCCGCCATACGTCGACCATTGCGCGCGCGCCGTCCGCCCGGCCTGCCGCTTCGAGTACGAGCCCGGCGTATTCCTGCTTCAACTGATCGGAGAAGATCGTTCTGATTTGCCAGGCGAGATAGAGGAGGCCGACCAGCAGGCAGATCAGGGAAGCGCCGGCCAACACCGCGGGCAACCGCCTGAAGCGGACCACGGCGGCACCCGCCGGATCGACGCGCCCACCACGGCGTCGCTCACGGATGGGAATAGATGTCTTGCTGATTTGCGTTGCCATGCTGCCGATAACTCACACGACGAAAAAAGAGCTCCAGACGAGCGAACGGATTGTCTTTGTGTCTCGCGCTGGTGGGAGTCGCACGGCGCTCCTGCGGCGTGGCGCGGCTATCTTTGGCGGGTCGCGTCGAGACCAGTTGCTGCGCCGGTGGATTGCCGACGCCGGCCGAACGGCGAGTGGAGGATGTCGCGGGAGGCACGGGTGCGGCAGCCGGATCGGCCTCAGCCACGAAGGTTGCCGGCAGCCCGGATCCCGAATGCCGCGTGACTTCACCGGACCAGGAGGCCAGCCGGCCGCCCGCCTCCGGATCGCCGCCGGTTGGCGATGCCGTCACGGTTGAGCCGGTTGTCGCCGCTGTTGTTGCCACGGATGCCACCGACGTCGATGACGTCACGCTCGCGGGCTTCGCGATCACGGCCGCGTTCGCGGGCGCGCCGTTGCCGAGCGCTTGCCGCGCGCCCGCCATAGCCTGGGCGTACGCCTGTTGATCCTGATTGAACCAGACACCGTACGCTACCGTACCAAGCACGCCGATGGCGAGCGCGCCGGCCACTGCCACGCACATGGCCAGACGTCCGAACCTCGGCGGCGCGGCGGCGCCGGAACGTGACGAACCGTTCATCTGAGCGCAGGCATCCGGGCCGCCGGCCACGGACTTTCGCAAGTTGGGATCGTTAAACATCGCAATACACTCCGGAATCCTTACGTCTGGTGTGTCGGCGGACTTTATTCACACGATTTTGCAGATCGATGGCAAGCCGCTCGACGAATTCAACCCCCTCATTGCACGAGAACAACACGGCAATGCTGCGCTTTAAACGGCGTCTTGGCGAGGCGGGGTTGCGTCGAAATAACAGGTAAAAATTCTACGGCGCGGGTAGTCACGCGCTGCGTCGTGAAACTTCGCGAGGCGCGCACGCAAGCCGTACAGGCAGCGCAGCGGGCATCAGGCGGACGGCTATGTGTGATGCGGCAGCCACCCTCAGGCGCAATGGCTTGCCCGTGCTTTACGACGCGTGCCTGAAACGCAAGGTGAAACGCAAGGGTCATTCCCGCTCGCCGGCCGGCGACTGTAGCTGATACTGCCGCGGTTCGATGACAGGCGCGTGCCGGGCGAATGCCGCATTGGATTGCGGCGGATGGCCTGTCTTTATCGGCCCGGCCAACAGCTATCGAAGGTCCGCAATCACGAACGGTGAACGCCGTATCGCTGGCCGATTCCCACTTATTCACGCTGGCGTCCGGAAGCTCGATTTCGGCGGCGCATAGCTACTTGCAGCGACACGCGCCGCGCATGCCGTCACGTGCCTCTGTCCTCCTCTTCGACAAGCAGTGCGCAGTCATTGATCCCCGCCTGGAAAGATTCCTATACCGCGGCGCGACTTCCCGGCGCACCGACGCCTACGGTGGCCCGATCGAAAATCGCGTACGCTTTCTACGCGAAACGGTCGAAGCGCTGATTGCCGTGTGGGGCGCGGAGCGGGTCGGCGTGCGCATCTCGCCATTACTCGGATTTCACCGCATATTCGCCTACTGTAGAAACCGCTGAAGAAACCGGCAAAACCGCATGAGCCGAGGTGCCCTCACCCTCACCTCGCCTGCGGCGGTTCTGCTCACTTCGCCCTTACCGAACCCGGAGACTGTCATGTCACGCACCATCAAGTTTGCAAAGGCCGGTGGCCCCGAAGTGCTCGAATTCATCGAGACGCCGGTGGCCGCGCCTGGCCCGCACGAAGTTCGCATCAAGGTCGAGGCGATCGGTCTGAATCGCGCCGAATCGATGTGGCGCAACGACGCCTATATCGAGCCGGTCAGCTTTCCCGCGGGTTTGGGCTACGAAGCCGCGGGCGTCGTCGATGCGGTCGGCGCCGAAGTCACGGGCATCGCGCCCGGCGACAAGGTCAACGTCATGCCGTCGTTCTCGATGAATCAGTACTTCACGTATGGGGAAGTCATTCTTGCGCCGGACTACGCCGTCGTGAAGCATCCCGAGTCACTTTCGTTCGCCGAGGCGGCGTCGGTCTGGATGATGTTCGTGACGGCCTATGGCGCGCTGATCGAAGACGCAAAGGTGACCGAGGGCGATTTCGTCCTCGTGCCCGCGGCGTCGAGCAGCGTGGGGCTTGCGGCCATCCAGATCGCCAACTACGCCGGCGCGACTTCGATTGCGCTTACGCGCACGTCGGCGAAACGCCAGCAACTGCTCGATGCCGGCGCCGCGCATGTGATCGCCACCGCGGAAACCGATCTGGTAGCCGAAGTCATGCGCATCACGGACGGCAAAGGCGCGCGCGTGGCGTTCGATCCGGTCGGCGGCCCGACTTTCACGAAGCTGCTTGCGGCGCTGTCGTTTCAGGGCATTGCGTATATCTACGGCGCACTCAGCGAAGAAGCCACGCCGCTGCCGGTACTGGAGATGATCGCCAGGATGCTGACCGTGAAGGCGCACAACATCTGGCTGACAAGCGGCGATGCCGCGCGCCGGAAAGCCGCCGTGGATTACGTGCTCAAAGGTTTGGAGAGCGGCGCGCTCAAGCCGGTGATCGACCGCACCTTCACGTTCGACGATATGGTGGAGGCTCACCGCTATCTGGAGACCAACGGCCAGTTCGGCAAGATCGTCGTGACGGTCCAGGCGGGCCTTGCGGATTCGAACGTCGACACGGCAGCAGTGCGTGAAGCGGGAGCGGCTTCGTCGGTTTCCTCGACAGCGCGTGTCGCAGGCTGATAGAAGCTGTTGCCGGCTTCCGTCGGCGTGAGGGTGCGTGTGGGCACGCAGCAAAACTGCATGCGCCGTGAGCGCCCCGTCCGCAGTCCGTAGATGCGTCTCGCACCGCGCTTACCGCGCTCACTGCACGGTAATGGTCTCCTTCATATTCGGATGGATGCCGCAAAACACCTTGTAGACACCCGGCTTGTCGAACCTGAACTGATACGTATCGTTCTGATCGAGCGCGGCAGAGCGAAACATGCCCGCGTCGTTGACGACGGTATGCGGTTCGCCGTCGAGATTTTTCCAGGTCACGGTCGAGCCGGCTTTGACCGTGAGTTCCATCGGCGAAAACATGAAGTTCTTGATGACGACCGCGTTCGGCGCTTCCGCGCGCGCCACGGACGTCCCGAACAATGCGGCAATCAATGCCGAACCTGCGGCCGCCATGAGCAAGACGCGACGAATCTTTTTAGTTTGCATAACTGATCTCCTGCGTTAAAAAAATAATTGTCAAACCAGTGTCGTGTCGTCCAGCGTCGCCTTGAGCGGATGCCGCGCGATCCTGACGCTGGTGATACCGAGCATTTTCGGCAGTTGACCGGCGGCCACCGTCAACGGGCCGGGGCCGGTGCCGTTGCCGGCGGTCGGCTGCGGGTAGGCCGTGGAGCGCGCCGTGTGGAAGGTAATGTTGCCCTCCACTTTCGACACGATCTGATGAATGTGGCCGTTCAGCACGGTCACCGAGCCGAAGCGTTTCAGATAGCTCATGGCCTGGCCGGCATCGCCGGTGCCCCAGCCCCACGGCTCGTAGATCGTCCACATCGGCATATGCGCGAACACCACGATCGGCGTGCTGGACGAGCGCCCTTTCAGATCGTTTTCGAGCCATTCGAGCTGTTCATCGCCGAGACCGCCCAGACCGTTCGGCTTGAAGTGCATCACGTTGACAAGGCCGACGAAATGCACGCCCTGATGATCGAAGCTGTAATAGCCCTTGTTGTCCGAAGCCTTGCCGAAACGGCTGAAGTATTCCGTTCCGGGGCCGTCGGTCACGTCATGCTCGCCGGGCACGGTGTGCAGCTCGGTGATCTTCAGGCCGGACATCAACTGCGCCGCGAGATCGAACTCCGCGGGTTTGGAAAGGTGCGTGATGTCGCCGGTGTGAATGGTCAGCGCGGGCTTGACCGGCATTGCGTTGACGTACTCGATGGTCTGCTTCAGCGTGCCCGCCACGTCCGGGTTCGCTTCCTTGTTAAAGCCGATGTGCGAGTCGCTGATCTGCAGGAAAAGCGGCACGCCCGCCGTTGCCGCGGACGATTTTTCGTCGGCGGCGAGCGCCAGTTCCACCGGCGTGAGAATGCCTCCCGACAGAACGAACACGGTGCCCAAACCACCGAATGCAAGACATTTCAGTGCGCCGCGCCGCGACGCGTCGAACGGACGATGTGACGACATGTTGACCTCACGATAAAGAGTCGCGGACGGACCGCGGATCATCCGGCGGCCCTCGCGAATCGGTTCGTCAGGCATGACTGGCGAGTGACCGCTTTTATTCCAGAGTCGCCACGCCGGCCTTGCGAATTGTTCGACCCCCGGTCCGTCGCCATGCCTGGCAGGCATGCCGTCCAGCTTATAAAGTCTTTTCATTCCGCCCGGTAAGCCATTAAATTGCACTCAAGGCAATGACTTGAAGCGAAACATGACAGGTCACTCCGAACACGATCTGCTTCAAGGCATACCGCAAATACATACCTTCCAGGAGTTGAAAATGAGCCATCCCGTCATTCTGATCACCGGCGCACTCACCGGCATCGGTCGCGCCACCGCTATCGCGTTTGCTGAAATCGGCGCCCGCCTCGTCGTCTCGGGCCGTCGTGAAGCCGAAGGCAAGGCGTTCGAAAAAGAACTGCGCGAGCTCGGCGCGGACGCCCACTTCATCCAGGCCGACGTGCGCCGCGATGAAGAAGTCGCGAGCCTCGTCGATCAGACGGTTGCCCGCTTCGGCCGTATCGACGCCGCCGTGAACAACGCCGGCACCGAAGGTCAGCCCGGCGCGATCACCAGCCAGACCGTCGAGAGCTACAGCGCGACGTTCGATACCAACGTGCTCGGCACGCTGCTCAGCATGAAGCACGAACTGCGCGTGATGTCGGCGCAGAAGAGCGGCAGCGTCGTCAACGTTTCGTCCACTTACGGCCATGAAGGCGCGGCCTTCGCTTCCGTGTACGCCGGCAGCAAGCATGCGGTGGAAGGCATGACCAGGTCGGCCGCGCTCGAAGTGGCGTCCACCGGCGTGCGGGTCAACGCCGTTGCACCGGGACCGACCGACACCGGCATGCTCGACCGCTTTACCGGCACACCGGAGAACAAGGCCGCGCTCGCCGCGCAGGTGCCGCTCGGCCGTATCGGCAAGCCGGACGACGTGGCGCGCGCCATCGTGTTCCTGGCGTCGGATGCCGCGTCGTTCGTCACGGGGCAGATCGTGACTGTCGACGGCGGCAAGACCGCGGGCTGATCCCACGACGCTTTGCAGTGCCCGGCGCGGACGCTAGCCGGTTGTTCGATGGCAACCCGCGCCGAGCCTGACAACTCATCAACGAGGTCTTGCAGAAAATGAACGCTTCTTCTGAACTGAAACTGTTGTCGCCGGCCAGGGTGGGACCGTTGTCGCTGGCGCATCGCGTCGTGCTCGCGCCGATGACACGACTGCGCTCGGACGCCGACGACAGCCCCAGCGCGATGATGGTGGAGTATTACCGCCAGCGCGCGTCCCAGGGCGGCCTGCTGATTACCGAAAGCGCGCATCCGTCCTACGACAGCCGCGGCTATATCGGCGCGCCGGGCATCTACACGAACGCGCATGTCGAAGCATGGCGCAAGATCACCGACGCGGTCCATGCACGCGGCGCGCGCATCTTCATGCAGATCGCCCACGACGGCCGGCAGTCGCACGTCGATCTGAGCTGGGGCAATGCACCGGTCGCGCCTTCGGTCGTTCCGTACGAAACAACGGTGTTCACACAAAACGGCTGGGTGCCCAACTCACCGCACCGCGCGCTCGAACTCGACGAAATCCCGGCACTCATCCGCTCGTTTCGCGACGCGGCGGCACGCGCCAAAGACTCGGGCTTCGATGGCGTCGAACTGCATAACGCCAACGGTTATCTCGCCGACACCTTCCTTCAGGACGGCACCAACAAGCGTACCGATGCCTACGGCGGCAGTGTCGAGAAACGCGCGCGCTTTTCACTGGAAGCCGTGGAGGCGTTCGCCTCCGTGTGGGGCGCGGATCGCGTCGGCGTACGGGTTTCGCCGAGCGGCCGTTGGGGCGCCATTTCGGACAACCATCCCGAAGCGACGTTCGGCTATTTCGCGCAACGTCTGAACGAGTATGGCCTCGCCTATCTGCATGTCATCGAACCGCGCGTGATGGGCACCGAAACGTTGACCGAAGGCGAAGCGCCGGTGGCTTCCGCATTCCTGCGCAAAGTTTTCACGGGACCGATCATCGCGGCGGGCGGCTTCGATCGCGACGGCGCGGAGCAGATCCTGCAACGCGGCGACGCCGATCTGGTGGCGTTCGGCCGCTGGTTCTCGTCAAACCCCGATCTGCCCGAACGTTTCCGGCTCGGCCACGCGCTTGCGCCCTACAACCGCGAAGCATTCTGGGGCGGCGACGAGCGCGGCTATATCGACTTTCCCTCTCTCCCGGAACACGCCGCCGCATAGCGTGCGTTCTTCAGCATCATTCAAAGGAACATGGACATGACTACCGAAACATTGAAGCTGTACCACTCCGCTTCGTCGCCGAACTCACGGCGCGTGCGCATCTTTCTGGCTGAAAAGGGCGTTCCGGTGACGCTCGTCGCAGTCGACCTCGGCAAAGGCGAGCAACACGGCGATACCTATCGCGCGATCAATCCACGGCGCGTCGTGCCGACGCTGGTGCTCGAAGACGGCACGTCGATCGGCGAAGTGCCGGCAATCCAGCGCTACGTCGAAGAGACTCATCCCGACGCACCGCTATTCGGCACCACACCGAAAGACAAGGCGCTGATCACGATGTGGGAACGGCGCGCGGAACAGGAGGGCTTTGCCTCGGTGATGGAAGCGATCCGCAACATCGCGCCGGGTTTGAAGGGCCGCGCGATTGCCGGGCCGCACGACTACGAACAGATTCCCGCACTTGCCGAGCGCAGCCGGCAACGCGCCGCCAATTTTCTGGCCGATCTCGACGATCGCCTGAAAGACTCCGCGTTCGTGGCGGGTGAACGCTATTCGGTCGCCGACATTACCGCTCTGGTCACGATCGATTTCGCCGCGAAAGCAATCGACCTGCAAGTGCCGGCCGATCTGGAATCGCTCAAGCGCTGGTACGACACGGTATCGTCGCGGCCGAGTGCGGCGGCCTGATTCGCAGCGGCATGTGAAGTGCATTGCAACAGCGGCCCGCACCGCTGCATCACGATGCGGGCTGCTGCGCTGCCGGGTATCGCTCCTGCCGCGCCTGCTGTTTCAGCTGGAACCTGTCTTGATGGCGGACGGTCGGACGCAACCGGGTTTGCGTCTCTTTCATCGCGACTGTCTTGCCCGCAACCAGTCCGTCACCGTATGCGAGCGTCAGCGGAATGGTCCACTGCGTGTCCGGATACCAGTTCTGGTTCGGAAACGGCGACTGTTTCAGCTTGGCCACGGTCCGACTGGTCGTCAGATCGCATTGTGTCGAGCGAAATCAGGCACGCCCGTTCACCGCCTCGGCGATCCGTGCGCACATCGCCTTGTCGGGTAATGGGCCGGAGCCGGCCCGGACATTGTCCGCCATGTACTGCGGGCGCCCCGTGCCGGGAATCACCACTGTCACGGCTGGCTGCGCGAGCACGAACTTCAGAAGAACCTGCGCCCAACTCGCGCAGCCGATTTCCGCCGCCCACCCAGGCAGCGGCGTTTTACCGACGCGCGCAAGCAGCCCGCCGCCGCCGAAGGGCTGATTGATCACGACGCCAATACCCAATTGCGCCGCGAGCGGCAGGATGCGCGCTTCGGCCGCGCGGTCGTCCGCTGCGTAATTGATCTGCACGAAGTCGGGCTTGTCGCTGCGCATAACGGCCGCGACTTCGTCGAATGCGCTCGACGTGTAGTGCGTAATGCCGATATAGCGGATCCGCCCGCGCGCTTTCCAGTCGCGCAGCGTGGCGAGTTGCGTGCGCCAGTCGAGCAGGTTATGCACCTGCATCAGGTCGATGCGCGGTTGCTGAAAGCGGCGCAGCGACTCTTCCATCTGCGCGATGCCCGCCTCGCGTCCTTCGGTCCAGACTTTGGTGGCGACGAAGGCTTTCCCGTGCGCGCCGAGTTGCGTGAGCAACGCACCGGCCACCGCTTCCGACGAACCGTACATCGGCGACGAATCGATAACCGAACCGCCGGCTTCGAACAGGATGCGCAGAACTTCGGCGAGTTGCGCGCGAGCGGCGGGATCGTCGCCGACATCGAAAGTGCGCCACGTGCCGCAGCCGACCACGGGCAGCCGCTCGCCCGTAGCGGGAATCACGCGTTGCGCCATGCGCGGCAGCGGCGTGGTGGACTCGGTTCGTGACGGACCCGGCGTTTGAGACGATGCCAGCCGGGGAAAAGCGAGCGCGGCCGACAGACCGATGGCGCTACCGCCCGTTGTGCGCAGAAAACGGCGTCTGCCGGAAAGCTTTGCGGCGTTTTGCGACGAAAGTGCCATGACGTACCCCATTTCGTGCGCACTGGATCGCACTAGATCAATCCGCGAGATTGCAATTCGTGCGACAAAGCGTCGACACTGACAAACCTGTGCGCTTGCAGCCCTGCATCGATCGCACCGCTCACATTGGCGGCCGTGTCGTCGACGAAAAGCGTTTCGGCCGCAGGCACGCCGAGTTGTTCCAGGCAACGCAGATAAGTCTGCGCCGCGGGCTTCGCGGCCCCGTACGATGCCGATGAATAGACATGCGAGCCGAACAGCCGCGCGACAGACGGATTCAGATAACCGATGTGATCGGTAAACAACCGGCAATTGTTCGTCAGCACCGCAATACGGTGGGACTTGGCGACTCTCGCGGCAAGCGCGAGCGCTTCCCCGTTCGGCGTAATCGACGCGTGGCGGGCAGCCAGCCAGTCGTCGCGGCTGATCGGCGCGTTCAGCAGAATGGCCAACTCATGCAGATATTCGTCGTCGCCGATCTCCCCGGCGTCCGCGCGTGCTTCGAGACCCGATCCCCAGATCGCGTGACGCACGGCTTCCGGCGCGCAACCCGTGAGCGCGGCCAGACGCTCGGTCCGCATGGCGCGGTCGTAGTGGGACAGAACACCTTCCATGTCGAACAGAACCAGCGTGATGGATGCAGTCATGCTGTCGACCTCGCGTGAGGAGCCCTCAGGAATGGAGAAAACCGCATGGCAGGATGACGCCGAACGGCCGCCTCTTTCTATTGTGCCTCGACAAAACCGCGCTTGCCTGCAACGGGCCGCGACTGCTACATGCCGATCAAAAAACTTTCCCGCCAAAGGAATAAAGCCGCAACGCCACGCGTTCAATAGGCGCAGTGACCATCGTGCATGACAGAGAGGTGCGGCCATGAAATCTGTGCTTAAGGCATTGGGCGCCGTCGCCGCGTCACCCACCGACCTCAACCTGAAAAATGCGTGGGGCGTTGCGTTCAATCCGAAAGGCTTCGTCTGCGTGGCGGACAACGCCACTTCGCCTGCGTCGCTCTACGACGGCAACGGCACACTATAGTCGCTAGTGGTCAGCATTCCGAATGGAACCATTGGTCCCGCGAATCCGACCGGTATCGTGTTCAACGGCACGACGGACTTTGCCTGACGGCACGCCGTTCGTCCAGCACGGTTTGTGGGGCATCGCGTTCGGCAACGGGCTCAGCAATCTGCCGGCCAACACGCTGTTTTTCGCCGCCGGGCCAAATGACGAAGCGGATGGAATCTATGGACGCATCGACGTGAAAATGTGACGGGCGGCGCAATGGTTCGCCGCGCCGCTTGCGTGACGCGCGCGGCTAGCTCTTCACGCCGCGCAGCGCATACGCGGACAGCGTGGCGAGCCGCTCCGCGCTCAGCATTCTCGCGATCCGCTTCACCGCGTGCCGCACGCGGCCACGCAGATGCGCCGTGCGCATGTGGCGCCAGAAACGGTCCGGCGCGAAATCGTCGAAACGCGCTTCTTTTTCGAGCAACGCCTTGCCGCCCGGCAAATGGACGAACGAACAGCAGCGAAACCACCGCAGGTCGCGATAGTTGTTGCCGGGCCAATGCCGGCCTATGGCCTGATATGCGCCGACTTCGATCAGCACCTGCCCTTCGTCGCTGAGTGCATTGAGCGCGGCCGAAATGAACGCTTCGTCGCCGTGATGCCTCAGACGCGCGCTTTCGCTGAGATAGCGTGCATAACTGGCCCGCGCGCGCGGCACGAGCCGTCGCAACGAAGCGGGCGTCGCAAGCAGAAACTCGCCGCCATACCAGCGAGGATTCCTGAGCCGCCGGTCCGCGACGATTTCCAGATCCGCGACCACGTGTTCGCTGCCGTATGCCGGAAAGACCTGATCCGAAATATCGAATACGCCGAGACCCGCTTGCGCGCATCGCTCGATCAGGTCCTGGTCGAGCGGGAGCAGCGCCACTACGTCGGCGTCGAGCAACAGCATCATCGTGTCGGCCGGCAACGTCTCCGCCATCTGGTCCATCAGGTCGAGCTTGAAATGCGCGGCGTAGAACGGCGTGTTCTTCGGCAGTTCGATCGTCGCGGCGAGTGTCGTCACTGCCGGCCGGTTTGCTGTCGGCATGCTTTCAAGCCGACGCGCGACGAGGGCCGGTGCGTTCGTCACGATGGTCAATGTCGGCATGCCCACGCGCCGCAAGCTGTTATTCAGGCAGACCGCCTGGCTCACGTACGAGAGCGGATCGCGATTCGTCGAGTTGGGGCCCGGCTTCGCGTCGACATCCACATAAACAAGAGTGCAAGGAAAAAGATTCACATCGCTCCTCTCCACGCGTGCGCGACAGATCGCCTTTCAGCATGCTGTCGTTACTATCGGAGGTTGATCCACATGTTCCAGGCGGGGGCAAAGAAGCCCCCGCAAGGTGCGCGGCATGGGAAACCGCAGTTCGTGCCATCACGGCGTCACATTCGAACCGGGGTACGCTGATCTGCGGCGATGGAGTCGGATGAACCGGGGCGCAGGTATCACGTTTGGTCTATCGTTTCACGTCCTTGCATTGCCTTTCCGCCAAAACGCAGAGAGACGCGACGCGGATCGCGTCGAACTTCAGGCGGCTCATCGGCTTCGCGCAATAATTGCGGATGCTTTATTGAGCGCTTGTGAATAACTTACTTGTTAGCGATTCCGTTATGCCTTCCGATCACGCGAGCGCCTGATTTGCCGGCGATATAAATGAGGATGTCGATGGTTCGCGAGGCAATTCTCGTCCGGACAACTCGCGGGCCGGCACACGCGGTCGACGACGAGTGTCGAAGTTCGACGCGCACCTGAGCGACGGCCGCAAAGCAGCCGCAGTCGAATTGGCGCTACTGCTGCCGCAGCGGCCGGAAAAACTGGCGAATGTCGGCGGCGAGCAGATCGGGTTTTTCCATCGCCGCGAAATGTCCGCCGCCCGGCATGTCGGTCCATTGCAGAACATTGAAAGTTCTTTCGAGCCAACTGCGCGGCGGATGATTGATCTCCTTCGGAAAGTGCGCAAAGCCAACGGGCGGCAGAACGCGTTGGCCGTCCGCGAAACGCATGGGCTGCAGGCGGTTTTCCCAGTACATCTGGATTGCCGGTCCGATGCACTGGGTGTGCCAGTAGAGCGAAATGTTGGTGAGCAGGTCGTCTTTCGAAAACACACGCTCGACGTCGCCCTCGCAATCGCTCCATGCGCGAAACTTCTCGCCGATCCATGCCGCCAGTCCCACCGGCGAATCGTTGAGCGAAGCCGCGAGCGTCAGCGGTTTGGTGGCATGCATATGCGCATAGCCGCCTTCGAGCGCGGCCCATTCGTTTTTTTCGCGCAGGAATTTTTCCTCTGCGGGCGTGAGCGGTTTCTGCGCCGCGCCGATGGCAGGCTCATACGAACTCGGCAGGAAGTTGAGATGAATGCCGCCCACCGCTTGCGGATGCCGTGCCGCGAGCGCGATCGACACCCCCGCGCCGAGATCGCCGCCTTGAGCGCCGAAGCGCTCGTAACCGAGGCCGCGCATCAGCGGCGCCCACAGGTCCGCCACCTGAAACGCGGACATGCCGGCTTGCGCGGGCGCCTGCGAAAACGTGAAGCCGGGCAGCGAAGGCACGACGACATGGAAGGCATCGGCGGAATCGCCACCGAAGGCGGCCGGGTCGCACAATCGGTCGAGCAACGCGTGGAACTCGAAAAACGATCCGGGCCAGCCATGCGTGATCACCAGCGGATAGGGCGCCGGACCCACGCCGCGCCGATGGACGAAATGCACGCGCTGCCCCTCGACATCGGCGAGAAATTGCGGCTGCCGGTTCAGGCCGCGCTCGGCCGCGCGCCAGTCGAAATGCCCGGCCCAATACGCGGTCAGTTCACGCAGCCACGCGGCATCGACGCCCTGCTGCCAGACTGGCGACGGCGTCGCCGGCGCCCAGCGGGTCGCGCGAATACGCTGGCGAAGATCGTCGATGTCATGATCGGCGATTGCAATCTGGAACGGTTCTATCTGCATGGCGACTCGTCCGGCGTAACGGATGGTTGACGGGCGTGCCCTCGCTCGGCAGCGACGTCAGCGCGTCGTTCAGTGAGGCCGCTGAATCGGGCCATTGACTCGGGCCATTGAATGAAACGCCAGACCGGGCCATTGAGTCAGCGAGCAGGCACAGAGCAAATTGCATGGTACACAATGGCGCATTTTCTGTTTTGCCTCCTGGAGACTGCCATGTCTGGAGCGCTCGCTGCCCTGCTCACCTTTCAATGCCTCGGCGAAGGTGTTTCGTACGTGTTCCACATACCGGTGCCAGCCCCCGCGATCGGCATGCTGCTGCTATCCGGCTTTGTCATGCTGCGTCCGCAGACCGCGGTACGCGATCCACTTCGAAGGTACGCGGTTCGCTTTTGGCCCGGTCCCGCGACGGTGGCGCTCGCGCCGCCGCTTTAGCGGCAGGCTGGATAATGACGCTTCCCCCTGCTGATCGAACGGAGTTTGCTGCGATGTCTGCCTACGAATCCAAAGTGCGGCGGGAGGTGGCCGCGGTGCGGCTCGGTGCTTCGCCGCACCGCGATTGCCGAAAGACGGAAGACGGAAGACGGAAGACGACGGATCTTGCCGGCGCGCACGATCTCCGCGCGCACCCGCGCACGCGTTTTCCGGACCGCCGCTTGCCGAACGTTCGCCGGAACAGCGAGCCGCCGCTACACGAGCGGCCCCTCCTGCTGCTTCCCGCGCATCGCAACGGCAATCGAACTGCCGACAATCAACGCAATGCCGAGCAGCGCCATGCCGCCGATCGTCTCGCCCCACACCACATAGCCGAACAGTGCCGCCCACACGATGCTCGTGTAGTTGTAAGGCGCCAGCGCGCCGGCATCGGCCTGGCGGAACGCCATAGTCATCAGCAATTGGCCGGCCGTGCCGAAGCCGCCCAGCAGCGCCATCACCGCCAGCGCCTGCAGCGAAGGCGTGCGCCACGCGAAGCACAGCGAAGCCCCGGTTACGATCGTGCCGACCGCCGTGAAATAGAGCACGGTGGTGCGCGAATCGTCGGTCGCGCGAATGCGCTTGATCTGAATGATCGATAGCGCGCCGAAAAAGGCGCTCGCGATCAGCAGCACCGGACCGAGCCAGTTCGAATGCGAGCCGTCCGGGCGCACCACGAGCAGTACGCCGGCAAAACCGGCCGCTGCGGCGAGCGCATCGCGCAGCTTGAGGGTCTCCTTCAGCAACAGCGGCGCGAGAACGATCACCAGCAACGTTTCCGAGTACACGATCGCCACCGCCTCGCCAAGCGGCATGTAGGGCAACCCGGCGAAGAACAGGCCCGAGGCGCCGAGCAGCGTCAGCGCGCGAAGGGTCTGGCCGCGCACGTCCATGTGCCTGATCCGCTCGACGATCGGCTTGCCGTGCAGGCACATCGCCACGGCCGGCACCAGGCCGAACAGCATGCGAAAGAATGTCACTTCGTTGGCCGGATACGCGAGCGCCACGGATTTGGCGAGCGCATCGACCAGCGCGAAACAGAACATCGACACGAGGATCAGCGCGACGCTGCGCATTGGCACGGCGGTGGTGCGGACAGCGGTGATGGGCGGCATGAAGTTTCCTGGGAAGCGCGCAACGACACATCGCTGCTTTGGCGTGCCGGCTGCGCGGCCCGCTTCGATGGAAAGCGAATTATGCCTGCGGGCGCGGAAAGGATCGACGGTTGACGACTTCCCGGCGCCGGTCCTATCGGGAATTGATGACGATGACGAACGTCCGCTGACGCGGTTGCACCAGGCTGGAGCACTGTATAAAAACACAGTATAATGACCTGCCCGAACCGCCCTTCTGCTTACTGGGCGGCTACCAGCCTATGCCGGAAACATGGTGTCCCAGCAAGCCCTATTCGCGCCCGAGCCCGTCACCCTTCTCCACGACGAAGAAGGCGGAATCCGCTATTTGCCCGAGTCGATTCCGGCTGCCACCGCGCAGCAGTGGTTCGAGGAGTCGCTGAGAAATACCGGCTGGCTCAGTCGGCAGCGCATGATGTACGACCGCGAGGTTGCCGTACCACGGCTTATCGCCACCTTCGCGCGCGAAGCCGGCGACCTGCCCGCGCCATTGGGCGAGGCGTTCGAGGCGGCTCGCGCGCTGGCGGGCGCGCCGTTCAATCGCGTCGGCCTCAATCTCTATCGCGACGGCAATGACAGCGTTGCGCTTCACAGCGACAAGACGGACAAGCTCGTGCCCGCTCAACCGATCGCGATCGTCTCGCTCGGCGCGAGCCGCCGCATGTCGATCCGCCCGAAAGCGGGCTCCGGGCGAATCGTGCATATCGAACTGGAACCCGGCAGTTGCCTTGTCATGAGCTATGCGTCGCAATTCACTCATGAGCATGGCATTCCCAAACTTGGGGACGTGAGCGGGCCGCGCATCAGCCTCGCGTTTCGCTGCTTCAGCGGCCAAGGCTAATGATCAGCGGCCGGGCAAGCGGAGCGCCGAAGCTCAGCGCTTCGCCTCCTGCTCCATAGTCGGGTAATCGATATACCCTTCGGCGCCGCCGCCGTACATCGTGTCTTTATCCGGCTCGTTCAGCGGTGCACCGCTCCTGAGCCGCGCCACCAGATCGGGGTTGGAAATGAAGGGCCGGCCGAAGGCGATCAGATCAGCCCGCTTCGCCTTGAGCGTTCGTTGCGCGAGTTCCATGTCGTAGCCGTTGTTGGCCATGAACAGGCCGTCGAACGCCTCGCGCAGAACCTGCAGGTCGAAGCCGCCCGGCACGTCGCGCGGGCCGCCCGTGTCGCCTTCGATCACATGCAGATACACCAGCTTGCGCGCGCTCAGTTGCTGCACGACATACGTGAACAGCGGCTCGGGATTGCTATCGGCAATATCGCCAAAACTGCTGAGCGGCGAAATCCGCACGCCCACCCGGTCGCTGCCCCATACGCCGGTCACGGCATCGGCCACTTCGAGCAGCAGGCGCGCGCGATTCCCGATCGAGCCGCCATATTGATCGGTGCGCCGATTGGTCTTGTCGCGCAGGAACTGGTCGAGCAGGTAGCCATTGGCCGCATGAATCTCCACGCCGTCGAAACCCGCTGCCTTCGCGTTTTGCGCAGCAACGCGGTATTGCTCGACAATGCCAGCTATCTCCGAAGTTTCGAGCGCGCGAGGTGTGACGAGCGGCACAAAGCCTTCGTTCGTATAAGCCTGGCCTTCGGGCTTGATCGCCGAGGGCGCGACCGGCAGCGCGTTGCCCGGCTGCAGCGACGGGTGCGAAATGCGGCCCACATGCCACAGTTGCAGAAAGATGCGCCCGCCCTTCTCGTGCACGGCGCCGGTAATGCGCTTCCACGCCTGCACCTGGGCGTCGTTGTAAATGCCGGGCGTGAACACATAGCCTTTGCCCTGCGGCGAAATCTGCGTCGCCTCAGCAATGATGAGACCCGCCGACGCACGCTGCGCGTAGTACTCAATGGCCAGCTCGCCCGGCACATCGCCCTCTTTCGCGCGGCTGCGCGTGAGCGGCGCCATCACGATGCGATTGGGCAATTGCAGCGGTCCCAGCTCGACGGGTTCGAACAGGTAACTATCTATACGCGCGGAATCAGTTGACATGGCATTCCCTGAAAGAAGAGACAAAGCATTGCAAGGCAGCCTGGCATCTTTGCAAGGCTTTCGTGCAATGGGCGCCGGAATTGGCTTGCCAGACGTAGGCAAATCGACAGGCAGCGTGCGCAGAGACAGCAGGATACGGACCGCGGCGTGTCAGGCGTGTCAGATCAGTGCGATCCTGCCGGTTGCCAGATCGTAAATCCCGCCGACAACCTTGACCTTCCCGCTCTTCACATATTGCCCGATGAGCGGTTTGGACACCGTCAGCCGGTTGGTGTTCAACCTGACGTTGTCGATCGTGGCTTGCGCAGCCAGATCGGCGCCGTGCTCCGCGTTCGCCATGCGTACGGCCGGCTCGATCGCGCGCACCAGTTCGGGAAGATGGCCGGGCAAACGCACGCTGTCGTGAAGCACCTTGACCGTGGCGCTCACCGCGCCGCATTGCGTATGTCCGAGCACCATGATGAGCGGCACGCCGAGGAACTCGACGCCATATTCGAGGCTCGCGAGAATATCGTCGTTGACGAAATTGCCCGCCACGCGCACCACGAACAGGTCGCCCGGCCCCTGATCGAAAGCCAGCTCCGGTGCGACACGCGAGTCCGCGCAGCCGACAATCGCGGCAATCGGATATTGCGCCGAGACGCGCGCGGCGCGTCCGGCGGAATAGTCCTTGTTCAACGAGGTGTTCGCGGCATAACGGGCATTGCCTTGCATCAGCCTGCCGAGCGCTTCGGCGGGTGGAATCGAATTCGGCGCGTTGGCGGCGGCCGGCTCCGCCGCCATTGCATCATGCCGGGACAAGCCCGCCAGCGTGATCGACGACGCGCCGGCCAGCAGCAGATTCCGCCGCGCAGGGGAACACAGATGAGACAGATGACGGTCGCACATGGCTCGCCTCCCATGTCATGAGCAATGCTCCCCGCGGTGCCATCCGGTTCAGCTCAACCGGAGAGAGCCCGCCCACGCAAGGGCAGCGTCCCATCGTGCGCCTCGCACGTTCAAACATCAAGCTAGACGGCGTAGATGTCGGGGTTGTCCACCAGGGGCAGGAACTTGCCCGTGCGCCCGTCGAGCGCGAGCATCACGCCGCTTTCAATGTCGAAGATCCAGCCGTGCAGCTGGAGCGTTTTGTTCGCGAGCCCGACTGCCACCGAAGGATGCGTGCGAATGTTCGCGAGCTGCGCGATCACGTTGTCCTTGACCAGCGCCTCGAGACACTCCGCGTCCGAATGATAGGTGCGCGATGCGTTGATGGCCTTGGCCGCATCCGCGTGGCGCAGCCAGCCCGCCACCGCCGGCAGATGATCCAGGTTCATGCAGGTGGAGATCGCCGTCATTGCGCCGCAATTCGAATGGCCGCAAATCACGATATCGCGCACGCGCAACACGGCCACCGCATACTCGACGGTTGCCGACACGCCGCCCGGCTCCGGACCATAAGACGGCACGATGTTGCCGGCATTGCGGATCACGAACAGCGAACCGGGTTCGGTCTGCGTGAGCAACTCCGGCACGACGCGGCTGTCCGAGCACGTCACGAACAGCGTGCTGGGGCTCTGCGCCGTTGACAGACGCTTGAACAAGCCGCTTTGCTGCGGGAAGACTTCACGTTGAAAGCGGATAAAACCTTCGATAATTTCCTGCACGGTGTTCTCCAGATTCGAAGAATGAGCCTGCAGCGCCCGCGGCGAGAGTCCGGGGCATGCATGCGGTCTATTCGCGCGACTATACCGCAGCCGCGGACCCGGCGACCATACATGCGCGCACGCCGAGGCGGCGCCGTCATCCTCATGCCGTCGTCATCTGCCACCGCAAATAAAAAAGCCCCAGCTGTCTCCAGCCGGGGCAAACTCTCTCGCTCGCACACCGGGAACCGTGCGTGCATGACTACTTTACCGGTGCCGACGAAGCGGATATATACGCCACGCTGGAAGAGTCCTTTCCAACCGCACGCGACGCGCGCTGCGTTGCGCTGATGCACGGACTCACAGGCAGACTCGCGCGCATCCCGCCACTCGACAACGCATCAGCGCAACACAGCCAGCCGCATCGCGCCTCGTTGCACCTTACCGCATTGAACCCGCCGGATTAACGGCTATACATCGCGTTCCAGTCGCTCGGGGACACGGCTGGGCGGCCGTTTTCCAACGAACCCGCCACGCTGCCGCCGTAACCGCTGGTGCCGCCGTTGCGGGCGGCAACGCGTGCTTCGGCGGCCTGGATCGCATCCGGGTAATGGGCCTGGTCGCCGTCGCCGACGTGATAGCCGGCCTGTTCGAGTTGAACCAGTTCGGCGCGCACCTGTGCGCGTGTGATGCCGGAATTCGATTGGGCAAAAACCGTGGCCGAAGCAGCCAGCGAAGCAACGATAACTGCGGCCTTGATCAGGGACTTCATGATGAAACTACCTCCGATAATTGATGATAAGCGGCGCTTCGAATCACTCTCCGCGCAAGCGCTGAACTCAATATAGGAGCCGAATCCTCATAGAATAACGGCCGCTCATCGAAGGGATTGTTGTTGAATCTGGAGAAGTCGCCGGCCGCGCGCCGCGCGATATCAGCCGATATCACGCAGTGCACGGACGGACGATTGTCACGCTCAGAAGCGCGTGCGGATACCCACGGCGCCCACCACCTGATTGCCCGTCGAAGACGCGCCGCCAGCCGTGTTGATGAACGCGGTGTAGCCCTTGCCGGTCACGTGCTGGTACATCGCTTCGGCGTAGACGTCGGTGCGCAGCGACAGCGCATAGACGGCCTGCAGGTTCACCTGATTCCATTTCGAATCGGAACCGTAGGTCGACGTGCCGCCCACATGCGCGTCCGTGTACGTGTAAGCCGCACCGAGCGTCACCGCCGGCGTGAGGGCGTACTTGCCGTTCAGTTCGTAGTTATCGAAGCGCATCGAGCCGTGCGTGGCGCCGAACGAAGTGGTGTTCTGGAACTGGCTGTGCGTGTAGACGAAGCCTGCCGTCACCGGGCCGAACGCGTAGCTCAAGCCGGCGCCGGCCGTACGCTGCACATCGGCGCCGAGCTGGAAGCCGCCCGTGCCGTTGGCCGTGGATTCGCCGAGATCGACCGCGCCGCCCGTGTTGGTGGTCGAGTTCGAACCGTTGATCTGCAGGTAGCCCGCGGCCGCCTTGAACGGACCGTTGGCATAGCTCACGCCCGCGCTATACGCACGATTGATCGAGAAATCCGTGTTGTTCGAGAACGCGTACAAGCCGCCGAACTTCAGGCCGGCATAGTTGGAGCTCATGAACTTCACCGAATTGCTCATCCGCACCGAGTGGTTCAGATTGTCGTTATCGAACGGGTGCGCAAAACCGGTATCGCCGAACGTGCCCGCCGTGCCCGACAGCGGCGCGACGAAGTCGACCAGCGAGTCGTACTGCCGGCCGAGCGTGACCGCGCCGTACTCCTTGTTGCTCAAGCCGACAAACGCCTGGCGGCCGAACAGACGGCCGTTCTGGCCGAGCTTGCCGTTCTGCACGTTATAGCCGTTCTCGAGCACGAAGATCGCCTGCAGGCCGCCGCCGAGATCTTCGGCGCCGCGCAAGCCGAAGCGGCTGCCGTTGATATTGCCGCTCGTGGCCTGAACCAGCGCGCCTTCCGAGCCGCCCTTCTTCACGTTGTTGGTGTACATCAGGCCGGCGTCGATGAGGCCGTACAGCGTGACCGAACTTTGCGCATGTGCCGAGGCGGCAGCGAGGGCTACGAATGCCGCGACTGCGGCGGAAATCTTTTTCACGTCTATGCTCCTGCGTAGCTGGAATGTCATGTTGAACAGCGACGCGAGTATAGAAACGCCGACGCCAAAACCTGACATTCGAACTTTGGAGCAGACCTTTCCGAAATCCGGAAGAATCCGTCATCTAAACGCAGCAATCGCGATGCGGTGCGCCTGGACGAGGTGTTGGAAAGGTAAAAACGCGCGCAAGGCGGGAATGCGCCGGATAAAAGGGTTGCATGTGAACAACAGGCATTTGAAGCTCGCCGGTCCATCCCGTGGATGGCGAGGGAGCGATTTTTGCCGCCCGTGTATCCGGCTTGCGAGCCCGGCGGTTGCGCCGGACTCGCCGTCAATCAGATCAGGAACCCGACCTGCAAGACCGCAGTTGTCAGTTGAAATCGCCGCTTTCGAGTTCCACGGACTGGCCGCCGTTTTTTTCGAGCACTCGCCGCGTAGCGTTTTCAATCCGCGCGCGATTCGCCTCGAAGGTATTGACAAGGTTGTGGGCCGACGGACCGTCGTTGCCGAAATGGTCGTTCAGCGCGTCCAGCGACACGCTGCACCAGACGTCTGCCCCGTCGACATTGGCTTCGAAGGCGACGCGTGCCGCCGCGACCACTTCGCGGCGTCCGGTGAATTCGATCCTCATGATGACCCTCCATTTGTCGAAAGAAAGCTTCGAACGCGCAAGCGCTGTGCCAAGGCGGCGAGGCGTGCGCGGGCCGCCGGCCTTCAGCGCACATTCCCGGCAGGGTGCATACTCGACACCGGCCGCCCTCGTACGGCCGTGCCGATGCGTCGCACATGGCCGCCAACGGCCACGCTGCCCGACGTGCCTTATATCCTGATACCCACTCCCCGCTCATGTCCCGCAACCCGCAATCGTCGCGTCCTCTGGTCATTGCCGCCGTCATGGCGTCTATGGCGATGGTCGCCATCGAAGCCACCATCGTTTCCACCGCCATGCCCCAGATCGTCGCGCAACTCGGCGACCTGCATCTGTACAGCTGGGTCTTCTCGTCGTTCCTGCTCACGCAGACCGCGATGACCGTGGTCTTCGGCAAGCTCGCCGATCTGTATGGCCGCAAGCCGGTCATGCTGGCCGGCATCGCGATCTTTCTGATCGGCTCGGTGCTGGCCGGCTTCGCCTGGTCGATGCCGGCAATGATCGCGTTCCGCCTGATTCAGGGCGTCGGCGCGGGTGCGATCCAGCCGGTCACGCTGACCATCGTCGCCGATCTCTATCCCGCACACGAACGCGGCAAGGTGCAAGGCTACCTCGCGAGCGTATGGGCCATTTCGGCGGTGGTGGGTCCGATGGTCGGCGGCTTCATCATTCACAACATGTCGTGGGCATGGATCTTCTGGATGAACGTGCCGATCGGGCTCGCCTCCGCGGCGGGCTTCATCGCGTTCCTGCGCGAATCGGAACGGCATGCGCGCCCGTCGATCGATTTCGGCGGCGCAACGCTCTTCATGGCGGCGATCGCCGCGCTCATGATGGCGCTGACCTATGCGGGCGACGACGAGGTCGCGCGTGCGTCGCTCGCGAGCGGCGCCTTCGTGTTGTGCATGGTGGCGTTCGTCTGGCAGGAGCGCCGCGCGGCCGAGCCGATGATCTCCTTCGCGCTGTGGGGCCGCCGGCCGATTGCCGCATGCAATGGCGCGACCCTGCTTGCCGGCATGATCCTGATGGGCGCCACCACGTTTCTGCCCATGTACGTGCAGGGCGTGCTGCATCGCTCGCCGGTGATCGCCGGCCTGGCGCTGACCATGATGATGGTGGGCTGGCCGGCCGGCGCCACGTTCGCGGCGAAGTCGTTCCACCGCTTCGGCTTGCGGCGCATTCTGATTGGCGGCAGCGCGTTCATTCCCATCGGCGCGGTGCTGTTGCTGTTTCTGTCGCCCGGCGGCTCGCCGCTCGTCGCCGCGTTCGGTTCGCTCATCATGGGCTTCGGCATGGGCACGTCGAGCGTCAGTTCGCTGGTGCTGATTCAGGAGATCGTCAGAATGGACGAACGCGGCAGCGCCACCGCGTCGAATCTTTTCTCGCGCAATCTCGGCAGCACGCTGGGCGCGACACTGTTCGGCGCGGTGCTCAATTTCGGACTCAGCCACTCGAAGGGCGTCGCCGTGGTCACGTCGGATCAGTTGAGGGCGTTGCTGCAGAATCAGGCCACCAGTCCCGGCGACGGCGACGTGATCCGCATGGTGCTGCATCAGTCGCTGCACCTGACGTTTCTCTCGATCTTCGTCATCGGCATCTTCACGGTCGTGCTCATGGCGCTCGTGCCCGCGATCAGCCTCGGGACCGGAAAGACAATACCGCTCGAAACGCTGTCGCCGATCGAGGACTGACGGCGCGGCGGGCGGCGGCTCACGGCTCCAGCGCATTCCCGTCCGGATCGGATGGGTAACCCGGCGCCGAAGCGGGCAGGCAGTCGTCAGCCCGCCTCGCCTTGCGCCGTCAGCAACTCGATGCCATCCAGTTGCGCCGCGCAGGTATCGCGCACGATCGTGACGAAATCGTCGAAATAAGGCCGGCTCGCAAAACCCTTGGCGGCCACCGCGTACAACTCGCTCCACAGCCCCTGCGTGCCGACCCGTTTGGCCAGCACGTAATCGTGATCGACGTAGTTCTTCACGCCCCAGTTCGGCAGCGCCGCGATCCCGCGGCGGCTCGCCACCAGTTGCATGACGGCGATGGTCAGTTCCGCCGTGCGCCGCTCGAGCTTGATGCCGGCCGGCTCCAGCACTTCGCGGATCAGATCGATGCGCGCCTCGGGCACCGGATAGGTGATCAGCGTCTCGTCGCGCAGATCGTCCGCCACCACGCGGCGCTTGTTGCGCAGCCGGTGCTCGTTGGCCATCACCACCAGAATCTCGAAGCGGAACAGCGGTGCGACATGCAGGTTGCGCCGCCTGGCCGGTTGCGAGCCGATCACCACGTCCGCCTTGCCGTCGCTCAGCAGACGCAGCGGGTCCGCGTGGAAACCGGCGACGAGATCCACTTCGACTTCCGGCCAGCGGCGGCGGAACTCGTCCATGACCGGCATCAGCCAGTCGAAACAGGTATGGCATTCCAGCACGATGCGCAACTCGCCGCGCGTGTCGCCCTTCAGCCGCACGAGGTCGCGCTCCGCCGCGCTCACCGCCGCGATCGTCTCGCGGCCGAGCGCCAGCAGCCGCTCGCCGGCGGCCGTGAAACGCAGACCCTGTCTGGTGCGCTCGAAGAGCGACACCTCGTAGTGCGCCTCGATATCGCGGATCTGGTGCGACAGCGCGGACTGGCTCAGATGCACGCGCTCTGCGGCGGCCACCAGCTTGCCCGAATCGGCAATGGCGATCAGCGAACGCAGGTGGCGAAGCTCAAGCATGGAATGGCCTAGCGTTGAACGGAAAAGTGTAGATATGAATCTGGCTCATACATTGGTGAAAACATGTCGCTTGATGAATCATAGCGCGACTTTCACACTGGGCGCCAATTCATACAACGCACAACAGGACTTCACATGGCCCGCACGCACATTCCCGGCTTTCCCCGCATCGGCGCGCAGCGCGAACTGAAATTCGCGCAGGAATCGTTCTGGCGCGGCGAATCCGGCGAGCCGCATCTGCGTGGCGTCGCGCGCGAATTGCGCGCGCGTCACTGGCAATTGCAACAGGACGCCGGACTGGATTTCGTCACCGTCGGCGATTTCGCCTACTACGACCAGATGCTCAATCTGAGCGCGCTGCTCGGCGCCTTGCCGCAGCGTTTCGGCTTCGAACCGAAGACGCTGTCGCTCGCCGAGTACTACGAGCTTGCGCGCGGCAACGCGGCGCAGCCGGCCATGGAAATGACCAAATGGTTCGACACGAACTATCACTACCTCGTCCCCGAACTGGGACCGCAGACGAGTTTCGACGGCGGCGTGGAGTGGTTGTTCGAGGAGATCGACGAAGCGCTCGCGCTGAATCTGCCGGTCAAGCCGGTGCTGATCGGGCCGATCACTTATCTGTGGCTGTCCAAGAGCCATGTTGCCGGGTTCGACCGTTTGTCGCTGCTGCCGAAGCTCGTGATCCGCTACGCCCGTCTGCTCGACAAGCTCAGGCAGAGCGGCATCGAATGGGTGCAGCTCGACGAGCCGGCCTTGTGCGTGGATTTGCCCGCGGAATGGCTCGACGCGTTTTCCGCCGCGTATGAGGTGCTCGGCACGTCGGGCGTGAAGGTGCTGCTCGCCACGTATTTCGAAAGCGCGGCGGAGCACGCGCCGCGTGTAGCCGCGCTGCCCGTTGCCGGTGTGCATCTCGACCTCGTGCGTGCCCCGCAGCAGCTCGACGCATGGCGCGCGGCGTTGCCTGCGCACGCGGTGCTGTCGGCCGGTGTGATCGACGGCCGCAATATCTGGCGCGCGGATCTCGGCGAGATCGTCGAGTCGCTGCAGAGCTTGCAGGCGGAATTCGGCGAGCGCTTGTGGATCGCACCGTCGTGCTCGCTGCTGCACGTGCCGGTCTCGCTCGACGCCGAGAAAAAACTCGACGCCGATCTGAAATCCTGGCTCGCGTTCGCCACCGAAAAACTCGCTGAAGTCGCCACGCTCGCCCTCGCGTTGCGCGATCCCGCCGCGGCCGAACCGGCGCTCGCCGCCACCGACCGCGCGCTCGAAGCACGCCGCCGCTCCAGCGCGGTAGTCAACGCGCTCGTGCAAAAACGCGTAGCTGCAGTGAGCAGCGCGATGGCGGAACGGCAAAGCCCGTTTGCCGAACGCAACCGTCTGCAGCGCGAAGCGCTCGGCCTGCCGCTCCTGCCGACCACCACGATCGGCTCGTTCCCGCAAACGGCGGCGATCCGCCAGGCGCGCGCCGCCTACAAACGTGGTGAACTGCGCGCACTCGACTATCTGCAGCGCATGCGCACCGAGATCGAAATCGCCGTGCGCAAACAGGAAGAGCTCGGGCTCGACGTGCTGGTGCATGGCGAAGCCGAGCGCAACGACATGGTCGAATATTTCGGCGAACAGTTGTGGGGCTATGCGTTCACGGAAAACGGCTGGGTGCAGAGTTACGGCTCGCGCTGCGTGAAACCGCCGATCATCTACGGCGATGTCTACCGGCCCGAACCGATGACGGTCGAGACCACGCGTTACGCGCAATCGCTCACGCAGCGCCTGATGAAAGGCATGCTGACCGGCCCGGTGACGATGCTGCAATGGTCGTTCGTGCGCGACGACCAGCCGCGCTCGACCACCGCGCTGCAACTCGCGCTCGCGATCCGCGACGAGGTCGTGGATCTGGAAAAGGCCGGCATTCGCATCATCCAGATCGACGAGCCGGCTTTCCGCGAAGGCTTGCCGCTGCGTCGCGCGGACTGGGCCGCGTATCTGGAATGGGCCACGCGCGCGTTCCGCATTTCGGCAGCGGGCGTCGCCGATCAAACGCAGATTCATACGCACATGTGTTATTCGGAGTTCAACGACATTCTGCCGTCGATCGCCGCGATGGATGCCGACGTAATCACCATCGAGACCTCGCGCTCGGCGATGGAACTGCTCGACGGCTTCGGCGCCTTCGCGTATCCGAACGAAATCGGCCCGGGCGTCTACGATATCCACTCGCCGCGCGTGCCGGGCGCGGACGCGATGCAGCGTCTGCTGGAACGCGCGTGCGAAGTGATTCCGGCCGAGCGCCTGTGGGTCAATCCGGATTGCGGGTTGAAGACGCGCGGCTGGCCGGAAACGGAGGCAGCGCTCGCGAACATGGTGCGGGCTGCCAAGGCATTGCGCGCGAAGCTGGCGGCGAGACAGGCGGACGAGTTGACCGCGTAATGTGATCGGCCATTGAACCAGCGTCGAAAGCCCCTTAACGCGCCATATCGTGCCGCGCGAAGGGGCTTTTTCATGCAGGCGGGTTCAATCTTTCGCGTACAGCGTCGAATCCGCGAAACCTTCCGCGGCGAGCACCTGGCCGACCAGAATCAGCGCGGTCCGCTCGATGGAACTGGACTGCACCTTGCCGACGATATCATCGAGCGTGCCGGTGAGCTTCTCCTCGTCCGGCCAGCTCGCGCGATAGATCACCGCGATCGGACAGGCGCCGCCGTAATGCGGCCGCAATTCATCGACAATACGCGCAAGATGCCGCACGCCGAGGTGAATCGCCATCGTCGCGCGATGACGCGCGAGGTCGGCGAGCTGTTCGCCTTCGGGCATGCTGGTCTTGCTCGCGAAGCGCGTGAGAATCAGCGTCTGCGAGATATCGGGCAGCGTGAGTTCGCAACCCAGCGCCGCCGCGCAGGCCGCCGTGGCGGTAACGCCCGGCACGATCTCGTAGGGAATCTTCAGCTCGCGCAGTCTGCGGATCTGCTCGCCGATCGCGCCATACAAGGACGGATCGCCCGAATGCACGCGCGCCACGTCCTGCCCTTTGAGGTGCGCGGCTTCGAGCAACGCGATGATCTGATCGAGGTCGAGTTCGGCGGTGTTCACCACCTGCACGGCTGCATGACCTTCGAGCACCGCGGCCGGCACGAGGGAGCCCGCGTACAGGATCACCGGACAACTGCGCACGAGCCGCTGCCCTTTCACCGTGATCAGTTCCGGGTCGCCAGGACCCGCGCCGATAAAAAACACCGTCATTCACTACTCCATGATTCGTTGGGTCGACATGGCCCGCATGTGCGACGCGGGCGCACGCTCAATCTGCCGCTTGCAGCGCCTCGAGCAGGTCGGCGACGCCTTCGAATTCCCGATCCGCCGCTGGCAGCTCAGGACGGCGCAGCATCACGACCGGCAAACGGCGTTCACGCGCGACTTCGAGTTTTGCTTCGGTCGCGTTGCCGCCGCTGTTTTTACTGACCACCACGTCGAAGGCTTGCAGCGCGAACAGCGCGCGCTCGCCTTCGAGCGTGAACGGGCCGCGCGCCGCGAGTATCCGTGCGCGCGGCGTGTCTTCGTGGGCATCGAGACAACGCACGGTCCAGAACTGATGCGGCGGAATCTCGTCGAGATGCGCGAGCGGTTCGCGGCCGAGCGTGAAAAGCGGCTTTCTGAACGGCGCAAGCGCATCCGTGAGCTCGGTCCAGTCGCCGACCTTGCGCCAATCGTCGCAGGCTTGCGGCTGCCAGGCCGGGCGGCGCAGCGCCCAATACGGCACACGCGCCGCGCGGCTCGCCCGCGCTGCATTCGCGCTGATTTGCGCGGCATACGGATGCGTCGCGTCGATCACGAGGCCAATGCCTTCGCTTTCGATGTAACGCGCCATGCCCTCGCTGCCGCCAAAGCCGCCCACTCGCACCGTGCACGGCAGATCGTCCGGCACCTTGCCGAGACCGGCGAGACTGTACACGTGCCCGGCACCGAGTTGCCGCGCGATCCGCAACGCGTCGCCAGTGCCGCCGAGCAGCAGAATCCGCTTCATTTTCATTGCGCGGCTCCAATCAGATTGCCCTGGCGGTCGGTCGCGAACATTTCCACGTTCACCTGCGGCGGCACGATAGCGCGCGCCACCGCCAGCGCATGCCGGCAGACGATATCGCCGAGCGGCACCTGTTGCGCGCGCGCCAATGCAACCGCCTGCTGACTCGTATTGGCCGCGCGGATCGCCGCCTGAAGCGCGGTGTCGGCGCCGTATTCAGCCGCCCATTGCGCGAGCTGTTCGAGATCGATGCTCGAATTGCGGCTATGCAGGTCGAGATGCCCCGCCGCCAGCTTGCTGAGTTTGCCGAAACCGCCGCATATGCTCAGGCGCTCGACCGGCGCGCGCTTCATATGCTTGAGCACCGCGCCGACGAAGTCGCCCATTTCGATCAGCGCGATGTCCGGCAGGCCGTAATGCGCGCGCATCGCATCTTCACTGGCGTTGCCGGTGCAGGCCGCCAGATGCGTGTAGCCGTTCGCGCGCGCGACGTCGATACCCTGATGGATCGACGCGATATACGCCGAGCACGAGAACGGCCGCACGATGCCGGTGGTGCCGAGAATCGACAGGCCGCCGAGAATGCCCAGGCGCGGGTTCATGGTTTTCAGCGCGAGCGCTTCGCCGCCTTCCACGCCGATGGTCACTTCGAAGCCGCCGCCATATGCCTGCTCGGCCGCGAGTTCGGCCAGGTGGTCGGTCATCATTTTGCGCGGTACCGGGTTGATCGCCGGTTCGCCAACCGCCAGCGTCAGTCCCGCGCGTGTCACCGTGCCGACACCCGGCCCCGCGCGAAACGTCACGCCCGGCGCGGCGACGAGGCGCACGCGGGCGAATACCACCGCGCCGTGCGTGACGTCGGGATCGTCGCCGGCGTCCTTGATGGTGCCGGCTTCTGCGCCGGCGTCGCTGCTATTGTCGTTGTCGTTGCCGTTGTCGATCAGGCGGCAGAACACCAGCGGCATCGGCACGTGCTGGCCCTTGGGCAACACGATCTCCGCGACGTCGCTGGCCACGCCCGTGAGCAACAGACGCGCCGCCGCCAGCGACGTCGCGGTGGCGCAACTGCCGGTCGTGTAACCGCTACGCAGCGGCGCGGGTTGTTCGGGCGTTTCTTCGCGCATCAGGGTTCGTGCTGTGAGTCGGCAACGGCGGGGTTCGTGACACTGGCGGCGTTCGCGGGATTCCTGACACTCGTGGCGTTGGTGGCGTTGGTGGCGTTGGTGGCGTTCGTGGCGTTCGCGGGGTTCGTGCTGCTCACGCTGTTCGTGCCGTCGATCGTGTCAATGATGTTAGCGGCGTTCATGGCACCCCCGCCGGCCGGCTTCGTCACATCCAGCAGCGTGATCGGCAACGCCTGCCGCCACGTGTCGAAACCGCCGAGCGGTTGTGCATCGGCGAGCGCGATCCGCGTCAACGTACCGCCGTGCCGTTCGCGCCATGCGGCCAGCGCCGCTTCGCCCTGCAGCGTGACCGCGTTGGCAACCAGTCGCCCGCCTTCGCGCAGACTCGCCCAGCACGCCTCCAGCACGCCCGGCACCGTCGCGCCGCCGCCGATGAACACGGCATCCGGCACCGGCAACCCCCGCAGCGCAGCCGGCGCGCGGCCCGCGACGAGTTGCAGGCCCGGCACACCCAACGCATCGCGATTGTGTTCGATGAAACGCTGACGCTCGGCATGTCCTTCAATAGCGATCGCACGGCAGGTTGGATGCGCGCGCATCCATTCGATGCCGATCGAGCCGCTGCCCGCGCCCACGTCCCACAGCAGTTCGCCGGGCGCCGGCGCGAGGCGCGCGAGCGTGATGGCGCGCACATCGCGTTTGGTCAGCTGGCCGTCGTGGCGAAACGCGTCGTCGGGCAAACCGCAGGTCAGCGGCAGACGTGGCGCGCCTTCGGTGGCGCGGCAATCGAGCGCGACCAGATTCAGCGCGGCCACCTCACCCCCGGACCACTGATCCGCGCGGCCGTCGATGCGCCGCTCCAACTCGCCGCCCAGATGTTCCAGCACGCTCATGCGGGTCGCCCCGAATCCGCGTGCGTTCAGCAATTCCGCGAGCGCCGCGGGCGTGCGCCCGTCCGCGCTCAGCACGAAGACGCGCGCGCCGTCGTGCAGATGCGCGTTCAGCGTGGGCAACGGGCGGCCCACCAGCGACACCGTCGCGACGTCCTGCAACGGCCAGCCGAGGCGCGCGGCCGCCAGCGACAACGACGACGGCGCGGGCAGCACCCGCAACTCGCCCGCCGGCAACTGCCGCGCGAGCGTCGCGCCCACGCCGAACAGCATCGGGTCGCCGCTCGCCAGCACGCACACCGCGCCGCTGCGCTCGGCCAGCAAAGGCGCAAGATCGAACGGACGCGGCCACGCGGCACGGCGCGCGGCGAGCCGCGCGGGCAACATGGCCAGATGGCGTTCGCCGCCGTAGACCACCGACGCTTCCAGCAAAGCACGCCGCGCGGCACGCCCCAAACCGGCGAAGCCGTCGTCGCCAATGCCCACCACCGTCAGCCAGGCCGGCATGCATCCATCCTCATTCTGTGTCTTCAAATAATGCGCTGTGCCGCGCCGATCAAAGCGCCCAGCCTCGTTGTGCTGTTCGAAAAAAGGCATAATACAGCCGCCGGTTGCCCTTCGGGGCCGAAGAGGGAACACAGTGCCACTGTGGCTGCCCCCGCAACTGTATGCAGCGAGTCCGCCTGCGCTTCACGCCACTGGTTCGACCGGGAAGGCCGCAGCGGACCATGACCTGCCAGCCAGGAGACCTGCCGGCGAGACTGTTCGTGCCAGCCTACATCGGGCGGGGTGTACCGATGCCGCAGCCATGCCCGCCTCACCGCATGCTCGGGCCGTCGCGCGACGCTAAACCGGTGTCCGTCTTGAATCAAGCAACGCCTTCCCCCGTTTTGTCCGACGCGGCCCCGACGCCGCGGCCTTCGGCGTGTCCGGGGCTACTGCGCATCGTCGCCGCGCGCGACGGCGGGATTTGCCGCATCAAGCTGCCCGGCGGTGAGTTGAGCGCGGCGCAGGCGCGGGCGATCGCCGAGGCCAGCGCGCGGCATGCGGCCGGGGTGATCGAGCTGACCAATCGTGCGAACGTGCAGGTGCGCGGGGTGAAGCGTGGCGAGGAAGCGGTGTTGATCGCGGCGCTCGTCGGTGCCGGTCTTGGGCCGACGTCGATCGCAGCCGACGACGTGCGCAACGTGATGATCAGCCCCGCCGCCGGACGCGATCCATCGGCCCTGCTCGACACCCGCCCGCTGTGCGCCGCTCTGCTTGCGATGCTGCAAAGCGAAGCGCGTTTCGCGGCGCTGTCGCCGAAATTCGCGCTGCTGCTGGACGGAGGCGAACGGCTCGCGAGAGTGGATCATCCGCACGATGTCTGGCTGGCGGCGTCGCGAGAGACGGACGGCGTGCGCTTCGTATTCGGCCTGGCAGGTTGTCCGCCTGCGAGTGCGAGTGCGAGTGCGGCTGCGAATGCGAGTGCGGCTGCGTTTTCCGGCTCGCCAACGCAAAGCGACCACATCACGACGGAACAGTCCCACGCAAACGGCACAGGCCCGTTAGCCGCGATACTCCCCTCGCAAGCGTCGGCACTGGTACGCGCACTGCTGCTCACGTTCCTCGACCTCGCCGCAGCCGACACCACACGCATGCGTCATCTGCTAACCCTGCATTCCGCCCACGCGCTATTGCATCACGCTCAACAGTATGTCGATTTCCCGCTGACACGAAACGTGTCGCCAGCCGACTGGCATCGCAGCACGCCAGCCGACGCCGGCCTGCGCCTCGGCGCTCACGCTCAACGTCAACCGGGAACCTGGCACGTAGGCGGCCAACCCGCTTCAGGCCGCCTCGACGCCGACACCCTGCACGCCCTCGCCGCGCTTTCGCAACAGCACGGCGACGGCACGCTGCGCGTCACACCGTGGCAAAGCGTGCTGCTGCCCGATATCGCAACGCACGCCGTCCCGCCTGTGCTGTCCGGCCTGAACGCGCTCGATCTCGCCTGCGATCCCGCGCAAGCCATCACCCGTCTGATCGCGTGCGCGGGATCGAGCGGCTGCGCGAAAAGCCTCGCCGACACCAAGACCGACGCGCTGCGCCTCGCCCGGCGCCTGCCGGCCGGCGTCGAAGCGCATCTGAGCGGCTGCCCGCGTTCGTGCGCCGCCGCCCATTGCGCGCCGTACACGCTGCTGGCCGCGGCGCCCGGCCTCTACGACCTTTATCGACGCGATCGACACGACGGCCGGCCCGGCTTCGGCGAATGCGTCGCGCGCCAACTGACGATCGACCAGGCTGCCGACATGCTCGACCGCCTGGCCCGGAGTAACACCAATGCTTGATTACATTCGCGACGGTCAGGAGATCTATCGCCAATCCTTCGCGACGATCCGCGCGGAAGCCGACTTGTCGCGCATTCCCGCCGACCTCGAAAAACTCGCGGTGCGCGTGATCCACGCGTGCGGCATGGTCGATGTGATCGACGATCTGCGGTTCTCCGAAGGCGCCGGCCCGGCCGGCCGCTCGGCGCTCGCGCGAGGCGCGCCGATTCTGTGCGATGCCGGCATGGTCGCGCAGGGCATCACGCGTACCCGGCTGCCGGCGAACAACGAAGTCATCTGCACGCTCGCGCATCCGGACGTGCCGCCGCTCGCGCGCGAACTCGGCAATACGCGCTCCGCGGCCGCGCTCGAATTGTGGCGGCCGCATCTGGCGGGCAGCGTCGTCGTGATCGGCAATGCACCAACCGCACTGTTTCATCTGCTCGATATGCTCGACGCCGGCGCGCCCAAACCGGCGCTCATACTCGGCTTTCCCGTGGGCTTTGTCGGCGCCGCCGAATCGAAAGCCATGCTTGCCGAAGACAGTCGCGGCGTGCCCTACGTGGTGGTGCATGGCCGGCGCGGCGGCAGCGCGATGGCGGCGGCCGCCGTGAACGCGCTCGCAACGGAGGTCGAATAAATGACGGCGCAAGGACGTTTGTTCGGACTCGGCGTCGGCCCCGGCGATCCGGAACTCATCACGCTGAAAGCGCTGCGTTTGCTGAAGTCGGCAGCGGTAGTCGCGTACTTCGTCGCGAAGGGCAAGAAAGGCAACGCGTTCAGCATTATCGAGGCGCATTTGCACGACGCGCAGCAGCATCTGCCGCTCGTCTATCCCGTCACCACCGAAGCGCTCGAACCGCCGCTGTCATACGAAGCGATCATCGCCGATTTCTATGACACCGCCGCGGAAGTCGTCGCCGCTCATCTCGACGCGGGCCGCGACGTCGCCGTGATCTGCGAAGGCGATCCGTTCTTCTACGGCTCGTACATGTATCTGCACGACCGGCTTGCGGCGCGCTACGAGAGCGAAGTCGTGCCCGGCGTGTGCGCGATGCTCGGCGGCGCGGCGGTGCTCGGTTCGCCGCTCGTGTATCGCAATCAGAGTCTGTCGGTGCTCTCGGGCGTGCTGCCCGAAGACGAATTGCGCCGGCGTCTGGCCGATGCCGACGCCGCCGTGGTGATGAAGCTCGGCCGCAACTTCGACAAGGTGCGGCGCGTGCTGGGCGAGCTCGGCCTCGCGGAGCGCGCGCTCTATGTCGAACGCGCGACGATGGGCAATCAGCGCATCGTGCCGCTCGCCGACGTGGATCCGATGGCGTCGCCGTATTTTTCGTTGCTCGTCGTGCCGGGGCAAAAATGGCAAGGATGACCGCGCCCGCGATTGTGATTCTCGGCGCAGGCGCGTTGGCGACGGCGCGTCGCATTCAGGCGCTGTATGCGGATAGCCAGGTGCATGGGTTGCAGGGACGCGTCGAGGCAGATGTGCCGTACCGCGAACTCGGGGCGCATTTGCGGGAGCTGTATGCGCGCGGCACGCCGATCGTGGCGTTGTGCGCGACGGGCATCGTGATTCGCTGTGTCGCGCCGTCGTTGTCGAACAAGGGCGTCGAGCCGCCGGTGCTGGCCGTCGCCGAAGACGGCAGCGCAGTCGTGCCGCTGCTCGGCGGTCTTGCCGGCGTCAACGTGATGGCGCGCGAGATTGCCGCAATGCTAGCCGTGCCGGCCGCCATCACCACGAGCGGCGAATTGCGTTTCGGCACCTGCGTGCTCAATCCACCCGATGGTTATACGCTCGCCGATATCGGGCAAGGCAAACGCTTCGTGTCGGATTTGCTGGCTGGTGAAAGCACACGTGTCGAAGGCGAAGCGCCGTGGCTCGACGGCGCGCAACTGCCGCGCTCCGCGTCGGCGCGTCTGGCGATTCGCGTGACGCCGCGTGTGTGGGACGGACGCGAGGATGAGCTGGTGATTCATCCACGCAGCGTGGTGGCAGCGGTGACGGGTGCGGGTGCGGGTGCGGGTGCGGGTGCGGGTGCGGGTGCGGGTGCGGGTGCGGGTGCGGGTGCGGGTGCGGGTGCGGGTGCGGGTGCCGGTGCCGGTGCCGGTGCCGGTGCGCAGATTGTGGCCCGCGTGCGTGACGCACTGGACGCGCATGGTCTCGCGCCGCTTTCGCTCGCGGCATTGCTCGCTTCCTCTGAACACATGACCGATCCGGCGCTTGCCGAAGCCGCCGCGAATCTGAACGTGCCGCTACGCTTCGCGCCGACGCGTCCCGAAGATGGCGAACCGCCGGCTAATCTGCTGCATGCCGCGCTACGCATTCCATACGAGACGCTGCATAACGATGCGACGGCTGGCGTCGCGCTGGCATTGGCACCGCTCGCCGTCGATCCGGACACGATCGGCCGTGCGCGCGGACGTCTGACCGTGATCGGCCTCGGCCCCGGCAGCGCCGATCTGATGGTGCCTGCCGCGCGCACGGCGCTGAACCTCGCCACCGATATCCTCGGCTACGACACCTACGTGAAAATGGCCGGCCCGTTGCGCGCCGACCAGCGCGTGCACGGCACGGACAATCGCGAGGAACTGCAGCGCGCGCGGCACGCGTTCGAACTGGCGAGCGAAGGACGCGCCGTGGTGATGGTGTCCTCAGGCGATCCCGGCGTTTTCGCGATGGCGTCGGCGGTGCTCGAAGTGTTAGAGGCATCGCAGAACACGGACTGGGCAGCGGTTGAACTGGAAATCTTGCCCGGCGTATCGGCGGCGATGGCGACGGCGGCGCGAGCGGGTGCGCCGTTGGGTCATGATTTTTGCATGCTGTCGCTATCCGACAATCTGAAGCCTTGGGCGATCATCGAAAAGCGCCTTATGCATGCGGCCGAAGCGGACCTGGTGATGGCGTTCTATAACCCGATTTCGCGCGCGCGGCCCTGGCAACTGGATAAAGCGTTGGACATTGTGCGGGAATATCGGGGTGCGCAGACGCAGGTGGTGCTGGGCCGGGACATTGGTCGACCCGGCAGCACGCTGCGGACGATCACGCTAGGCGAATTGCGCTCGTCCGATGTGGATATGCGCACGATGGTGATCGTGGGGTCGTCCACGACGCGGCGGTTCGGCAATGGGGATGAAGGGGGTGAGTGGGTTTATACGCCGCGGTGGTATGAGTGAGTGGGTGTGGACTATGAGGTTTTTCTGCGCATAAACCGACGTATCGCCAGGCAGCAAAGAACGACAGGTACGCCGATGCACAGAGTGGCGATCGCCCAATAAAGGTCCATGACGTACAAGATCAGATTCTCATCGAGATCTGAACGGGCGCCTCGACCTGTAGCCGATAGGTAGAATCTGACTACCGCCTTGACTGGACCCGGTATATGAAGTGGGTATCTCGTAAGCGGGCTCGCCAGTTGCCAACCGAGAAAGCTAATAACGACAAGCGCAAGCAGAGACGCAGCAAGTGTGACAGGCCAAGGCAGTTTGGGAATCGCCTCAGCGCTCTTCCTCGCAATGATGAGGCGGGAGATCCATCGTTTGAACCCAATCAGTACTACCGCAGTCAGCAACGTGGCAATCGCCCAGTAGAGCACCAATGCAAGCATTTCCATATCGTCAGGATTTGCCAGATCATTGTTGCCCGTAGTTGACAGTGCAAACCGAATGGATCTTTCGACAGAAAGCGGCATTTCCATAGGCAATAGCGTGAAGAGACACGTTATATACCATCCGCCAACCAGGGAGCCTACAAGATGCACAACGATGCAAAATGCCGTCAGCGCGTATTTTCTTATCATTTCACTTCGTCCGCGCCGCCGAGGTAAGTGGGTTTATCCGCCGTGCTGGCATGAATGAGTAGTGTGGGCTATGAGGTTTTCTTCCGCAGCGACCTGCGCACGGCAACGCAAGCTAAAAAGATAAGCGTGGCGACAAACAGCGTTGTTATGACCCAATAAAGTTCGATAGCGAAATACGTCATGTCGTCATCGAGACCTGATCCGCCGCCTTGGTCTGTGACTGACCGATAGGATCTAATGACGGCTTTGACAGGCATGGGGATATCAACTGTATATCTCGCGAACAGAAGCGAAAGGTACCAGCCAAGATCACAACTGACGACAAATGCAAGTAACGACATAACAAGCGTTACCAACACAGGTAACCTCGGACTCGGTTCACCGGTTGTCCTTGCGCTGAGATAGCGAGACAGCCACCGTTTGAATCCAAGCAGTGCGAGCGCAAAAATCAGGGTGACGATCAACCAGTAGAGCAGCAACGCAAGCACTGCCATATCGTCAGGATTGTCCAGATATTCAGTACCGGTGCAGGATAGCCAGAATCGGATAAAGGCTTCCACGTTCTCTGGCATTCCCATTGGGAGCATGTCGATAAGATACGTCGAGCGCCAACCTTCAATCGCCGATACCACGATCAAAGCGGTGTAAATCGAGATGCTGATGATCAGGCGCTTGTTCATTTCACGTCAACGGTTCCATCGCCTCTCAAGGCTGATTGATTTTTCTGCGCATGAACCGACGTATCGCCAGACAGCAAAGAACGACAGGTACGCCGATGCACAGAGTAGCGATCGCCCAATAAAGGTCCATGACGTACAAAATCAGATTCTCATCGAGATCTGAACGGGCGCCTCGACCTGTAGCCGATAGGTAGAATCTGACTACCGCCTTGACTGGACCCGGTATATGAAGTGGGTATCTCGTAAGCGGGCTCGCCAGTTGCCAACCGATATTGCTAATGACGAGAAGCGCAAATAAAGATGCTACGAGCGTTACGGACAAAGGCATCCTGGGTATCGCTTCACCACTTTTTCTGGCAACGAGATAACCAGGCAGCCACCGTTTGAATCCAATTAATGCCACCGCAATCAGCAATGTGGCGACCGCCCAATAGAGTAGTAACGCAAGCACTTCCATATCGTCGGGATTTCCCAGATATTCAGTGCCGGTGCATGACAGCCAGAATCGGATAAATGCTTCCACGCTCTCCGGCATTTCCATTGGGAGCATGTCGACAAGATACGTGGTCCGCAAACCAGCAATCACGGATATCACTATCAAAGCGGTGTAGGTCGAAATGCTGATGACGAGGCGCTTGTTCATTTCACGTCAACGGTTCCATAGGCTCGCAAAGTTGACCCCGGTACGGGTAAGGTCTGTCCTCGCGAACGAATGTATTTTTCAAGTAGTTCGAATTCTTTAGGGTTCGCAACCGTGATACATCCGTGACTCAGCCCAATGCGCCCGACTGGATGCAGCCGGAAGTTACCGCGCTTGATGCCATTGATGTTGGTCGTATCCCCCGTTGCAGGATTCCAGAGCATGAACCACTTTCGGCGGTCGGTAGAGCTAACGCCTTGTGCATTCCACCAGTCGTATATCAAACCCATGTAACCGCCTGACTGACGATCGACAAGATAATAGGTCCCTTTCGGGATCGGCCCAACATTTTCGACAGCCGTATCATCGGGATTATCCCGGCCCCGATCGGTTCCAGAAAACGCAGCGACCGACACCGTTCCGTCGCAAATGAAAAAAGAGGTGACCTCCCTATTAAGAACAAAAGTACACTTGACCGGCATTTCCTCTGCCCCTGCCCTGTCAATTTGTAGTGTTGTTCTTGATATACAGCGTGGCGGTCACCGCACCGCCGCTTCCCCCCAGCGCGTTCTGCACGAAGTACTCTTGCTTCATCGTCGAAAAAGAAAGACACACCTCTTCGTGGCACACCTCGCCGCCCCCGATCGGTTCGACCTGAGTAATGACCACGTCGTACATCGTGATCTTCAGGTATTCGAATGGCAGTCCCCCGGCTTTGCGCACGGTCAGCTTCGCCTGGTCGATATGCTTGCCCGTGAAGCAATATCTGGTCAGATTCGGACTGGCACGATCCAACTGATGCGTGAATTCCAGATCCGAAACCGTAGCCTTGCCGGCCCCACCACCGGAACCCGACATCATGGCTGCTTGCTGCGACACCTTCCAGCGCCAACCGATTACATCGATTTCGTTCAGGTGCGAAACGTCCTGCGACTCGCCGTCGATACCGCCAATCTTGATAAAAGTGTCCTGCACCATTAACCATCCCCGTGACGTTTGCGACTCTGTTCAGATGGTCGTCACGCGGGCATGCACAGGCATTCGATACGAGCAGAGTGAACTACTTTCGATAGAAGGCCATGACCGCGGCAAAGACTCGAATCGCTAGTCTCGGGGAAATATCGATCGTTGGAGATGCGATATTTCCGCAAATTCGCGTGAAATTGCGTAGATTCATCGGCCGCATGTCGGAATTCGATTCATGCGGCCTCTGGCTCATGCATCCCTGACAGTGCGCTCACGCGGCCCGGCGCCTAAGCGGCCACCTTCAGATCCTCGATCGCCCGCTGCCTCACGCCGAGGTCGTCCCACAGTTCCGGGTGGCAGGTGAACACCAGGATCTGATGCCGCGTGGCCGCATCGATCAATGCGCGCTTGATCGCATCGCGCCGCGCGGCATCGGTATGCACGGCCGCGTCGTCGAGCATGAGCAAGGTCGGCCGGCCCGACGCCTTCAGCAGATCCGCGTACGCAAGCCGCGTCAGGATGCCGAGTTGTTCGCGCGTGCCGAAGCTCAGCGCGTCGAGCGTGTCCGCGCGGCCATAGCGATCCAGCGTAGCGGGACTCAAATCGTCGCCGAGCGCGATTGTCGACTGCGGGAAAATCCGCTTCAGATAATGGCCGAGCCGTTCGGTCAAAGGCGCGCGCAACTGCGCCACCGCGGCGTCGCGTTCGTCGACCAGCACTTCGTCGAGCAGGCTCAGTGCGCTCGCGCGCAAGCTGAGTTCGTCCTTGCGCCGCGTGGCCTGCTCGACCCTGGCTTCGAGCGCCGCGAGACGCTCGCCGAGCCCCGACGCGCCGACCGTCTCCAGTTGACTGCGCAATCCCGCGATCCGCACCTGCCGTTCGTTCTGCTCGCTGCGCGCGAGTTCCGCGGACGCGCGATAGCGCTTCGCCTCGGCCGCCGGATCGTCGAGGCGGGCCGCTTCCAGTTCGCGTTCGCGTCCTTCGCGCTGTTTGCGCAACGCCTCGACCTGCACGCGTTGCTCGACGATTTTCGTCTGCCACAGCGCGCGGTTCCGGCAGAATGCTTCGTCGCTCAATTGCGCTTCCTTGCGCTGCAACTGAGCCGCGAGCGCTTCCTCATTCGCCATGCCGGTGGATTTTTTATCGGCCGCCTGCGTCAATACTTTTCGCGCAGCCTCCAACGCATCGCGTGCGATCTCCGCGTTGCGGCGCGCGTCGTCGAGCGGCGCGGCAGTGGATACGTCGGGCAGCCCCGCGAGCCGCTCATTGGCCGCCTGCATGCGCGCCGCCGCCGTGGCCGACGCCGCGCGCAACGCCTCGATGCCCTGCGGCGCATGCACTTCGAGAATCTTCGCCTGGCTTTTCTGCTGGGCGACCAGCGCCTTCCACTGCTCGTGCCTCGACTCGCCCTCGCCGAGCGACGCCACGCCGAGCGCCTGCAACAACTGCGCATGCCGGGCTTCGAGCGACGCGAGTTCGGACAGTCGCGCCGGCAGATCGGAGACGCCCGGCACCACCCGCAATTCGCCGAGCGTGCCGAGGCCGATCCGCTTCTCGCCATCCAGACGCAGCACGCCTTCGCCGCTCACCGTTTCATCGTCGACGGTCATCGCGCCGTTCAGGCGGTATTCGATGCGCGTCATCGCGGCTTCGGTGCGCGCGCGCAGCACGCTCAATTCGCCGCTGAGCGCGGCAAGCCGTTTCAGTTTCGCCTCGTCGATTTCGAGCGTGGCCGCCTCGCGCGCGGCTTCGAGCATGGCGTCGTTCGCCGTGCCGGCCGCCGCGATCGACGCTTCGAGCCGCTCGCTCTCGGCGCGATAGAGCCCAATCTGGCTGCGCAGATCGGCCGCGGTCACCGCCGCGTTGGCCAGTTCGAGCGCGCGGTTCGCATCGGCGAAAGCCTGCTCGAATTGCGCCACACTGGCCGCGGCCTGCGCATGCTCGGCCTGCACCGCCGCGACGCTCGCCCGCAGCGCGTCGAGTTGCTGCCGCTCGCGCGCGACGGCCGCTTCCAGTTCGAGCGCGTTCTGCTCCTGCTGCAATGGCAGCGCCAGTTCGGCTTCGCTCGCCTTCAGCGCTTGCGCAAGCCCTTGCAGGCTGCGTTCGAGCTCCGCTGCGGCATCGGCGCGTAATTGCGCCTGCAAGGCCTTCTGCTCGTGAAGCTCCCAGGGGCGCTTGCGCTGCGTGTCGTCGAATGCTTCCTGCTGCGCGGCGAGACGCGCAATGTTCTCCTCGAACTGCCGACGCTGCTGTTCCAGTTCATCGCGCTCTTCGATCAGCCGCGCGAGTGTCTGTTCGGCTTCGGCAAGCGGCCCGGTAGACTTCTGCGTGCGCGCGGTGAGCAGTTGCCGCAGTTCGCGCTGCACGGCCGCGATCAGCGCGTCTTCACCAGCCGATTCGCTGCCGCCCGAAAGTTGCGTCAACGCATCGCGCAGATACTGCGCCGCGTGGCCGGTGGAGTCGCGCATTTCCTGCGTGCCGCCTTGCTGCACCCACAACAAGCCGGGAACGCCCGCGTTCTCGGCCTTCAACGGCCCACGCGCGGCGCGCGAAAAACCGAGCAATGACGCGAGCTTGTCTTCGGCTTCATCTTCGCCGAAGACGCTCTGGCCGATCTTCAACTCGCAGCGCTGGCGCGTGACGAACTGCTTCGACAGGCGGCACGGCGTGCCGTCCAGATCGAAGCTCACTTCGACCGACGGCTGCCCGCTCGCCTTGCCCCACGGCAGCAGGTCTTTCAGATGCGAGGCCTTGTAGCGTTCGAGAAACACGGCGCGCACGGCTTCGGCAATGGTACTTTTGCCGGCCTCGTTCGGACCGACGAAAAGATTGAGACCGGGCTGCAGATCGTCGATGACGAGCCGTCCGGTGAACTGTTTGAACTCCTGGATGGCGATACTTTGCAGCTTCATGCGGACCTCGCTTCGCGCGGCAATTCACGTTGAAAACGCGCCAGCAGCAACAACGCCTCCGCCGCGCGCCTGACCGCCTGCGGGTCGGACTGCGGATCTTCCTGCAAGCCGCGCAGACGCGCCACCACTTTCGCGAGATAACCGCTTTGCGCGCCGAGTTCGGCGAGATCGTCGGCGGTGGGCAGCACTTGCAGGCCGCTCAGGTCGACGCGCAAGGCCCGCACACGGGCGCGGGCTTCTTCCACCGCGACGTGGATCGCTTCCGCGTCGGCGAGCGCCGCCGTACCGCCGACGGTGACGCGCAGCACGTCGTGGCTACCCAACTTGGCAAGACGCGCCTTGAGCGAATCCACATCGGTCGGCACGGCAATGGTTTCGTCCCAGCGATGCCATTGATATTGCCCGACCCGCACCGGCTCGACCTCCGGCGGCGCGCCCGGCTCCCGCAGCGTGACGTCGAGCATGAAGCCCGGATCGTTGGCGCGGAAACGGTCCTGCTCATGAGTGCCGGCGTACCAGGTGCGCTCGTCGACGCGCAGATGGCCGTGCCAGTCGCCGAGCGCCAGATAGTCCAGCCGCGCGCTCGCGGCACGCGTGGGCGCGATCGGATTGGACGAGTCGATGCCTTCCTGCAGAATGCCGCTCACACTGCCGTGCGCGAGTCCGACGCGGTGATAGCCGGCCGGCGTCTCCGTGGTATCGAAGAACCCGGTGGTGTCGTCATACGTGATGCGCTGCGTAAGCGGCGCGCACAGCAGCGCGCAACGGCAGGCGTCGAGCAGCACCACGCCGGGTTCGAGCACCACGCGCACATTCGGCGCGATGCAGTTCAGGCGCTGGGCACGCGTCCAGACGCTCTCGACGAGCGCGGCGTCGTGATTGCCCGGCAACATGATCCACGGCCCGGTGAAGCCTTGCAGCGCACCGAACAGACGGCGGATTACCGTGTCCGAGACGGTTTGCAGATCGAATACGTCGCCGGCCACGAGCACGGCGTCGACCTTGCGTGCGGCGGCTTCTCCGGCGATCCGGCGCACGGTCTCGAAGCGCGCTTCGGCAAGGTGCGCCGCCTCGTCCGGTTCGAACTGGCCGAATTGCGTGCCTATCTGCCAGTCCGCGGTGTGCAGAAACCTGATCACTGTGCCTCCATTCCGTTCAGTTGCAATCTGCCTCGGCGGGCAAGCCCGCGCAGTCTAACCGCAGATGTTACCGTGCCGGCGCGGCAAAGATAGTCCCGGGCGGTTGCCACAATGGCGGGCGGGCGGCGCTACACTCGCGTTTTCCGCACGCGCATCGAGCGCGCCGCATCATTTCAATCGACCTGGACCCACTGCCTCGCCGCCAATGAACAAAGCAATCGAACTGAAGAAGGCCAAGCGCACGCCGTTACTGCTGTTGCTGGCCGCCGCCGGCGTTTTCGTGGTGACCGCGTTCATGCCGCGCGGCATCTGGGTGGACGGCATCAAGGCGATCGCCGAAGCCGCGATGGTGGGCGCGCTGGCCGACTGGTTCGCCGTGGCCGCCCTGTTTCGCCGCGTGCCGATCCCGCTCGTTTCCGCGCACACTGCGATCATTCCGAGGAACAAGCACAAGATCGCCGACAACCTGGCGGTTTTCGTGCAGGACAAGTTTCTGGATGTGCCTTCGCTGGTCGGCCTGATCCAGAAACACAACCCGGCGCAGAGCATCACCGGCTGGCTGACGCAACCGGCCAACACCGCGAGGCTGGGCGACTACGTCGTCAAGCTCACCAGCGGCATTCTGGAATTGACCGACGACGTGCGCATTCAGAGCTTCATCAAGGGAGCGCTGCGCGACGTGCTGGCCAAGGTGGATCTGTCGCAATCGATGGGCGCGATTCTCGACACGCTCACCAAAGACGGCCGCCATCAGGAACTGCTCGACGCCGGTATCGAACAGGTCATCGCGCTGCTGCGCGAACCGCAGGCGCGCGAGTTTATCGCCGAGCGCATTGTCGATTGGGTAAAGAGCGAATATCCGAAGATGGAAAAAATTCTGCCTTCGGTATGGCTCGGCGAGAAAGGCGCCGAAGCGCTCGCCAACGCGGTGAACCGCATGCTCGAACAGGTCAGCGAAAACCCCACGCATCAGCTTCGCCAGAAATTCGACGACGCCGCGCACAAGCTGATCGTCAAGCTCAAGACCGATCCGGCCTTCCTGCAAAAAGGCGAAGAACTGAAGCGCTATCTGGTGGAAGGAGACGCGCTCAGTTCGTATGTGAAAGACATGTGGGGCGAATTGCGCGCGTGGCTCAAGCGCGATCTGCAAAGCAGCGACTCGGCCCTGCATGCGCGCGTGGTGGCGATGGGCGAATGGGTCGGCCGCGAACTCGCGAACGATCCGGCCTTGCGCCAGTCGCTCAACGACCATCTCGAAGAAGCGGCACGCGCGCTGGCGCCGGACTTTGCGCAGTTCCTCACGCGGCATATCAGCGACACCGTCAAGAACTGGGACTCGCGCGACATGTCACGGCAGATCGAGCTGAACATCGGCAAGGATCTGCAATACATCCGCATCAACGGGACGATCGTGGGCGGCTTTATCGGCCTGCTGCTGTATGCGAGCTCGCAACTGTTCGAGTTGCTGCGGCTGCACATGGGATACATGGGATAAGCGATAGCCCCGCCCTCAATCAAAGCGCCTACAATCCGGGCATATGACTTGCTCAAGCGCATTGCCCGGACACTCTCTCTCTGTTCGCGAGCGGCCAGCATAAGAACGACAGCGCTTCTCATTCGGAATGTGTGCTCATGAAAATATCGTTACCGCCGCATGGGCGGCCGAACCGCGTTTATCCACCGGGCACGCCCAGTCTGCACGGCCTCGCGTCGGTCATTACCGGCGTGGTGGTGGTGTGCGGCTTGTACTTCGGCCGCGCGGTATTGATACCGATCACGCTGTCGGTGCTGCTCAGCTTCCTGCTCGCGCCGCTCGTGCAGATGTTGCGGCGTTTGCATATGGGGCAATTGCCGTCCATTTTCATTGCCGTGCTGTTCGCGCTGGCAAGCCTGCTTGCGATCGGCGCGCTGATCGGCGCGCAACTGGTGCAGCTCGCGGGCGACCTGCCGCAGTATCAGGTGGCGATCGAACAGAAGATCGAAACCGTTCAGGAAAAGACCGTCGGCCGCGCTGATTCGCTGATGAGCCGCGCCGCCGTCGCCTTGCAGCGGGTGGCGCCGTCCAGGCCGAACCCGCCGCGCGCCACCGGACGCGCGGCGCGCAACGCGCCCGCCGTGCCGCAGCCGGTCGAAGTGCACGAGCCCTCGCCCACGCCGTTGCAGCTTGCGCAGCGTGCGTTGTCGCCAGCCATTGCGCCGATCGAAACGACCTTTATCGTGCTGGTCGTGACGATTTTCATCTTGCTACAGCGCGAGGATTTGCGCGACCGTTTGATCAGCCTGTTCGGCTCGCGCGATCTTCACCGCACCACAACCGCGATCAACGACGCCGCCGTGCGTCTGAGCCGCTACTTCGTCGCGCAACTGGGCGTGAACCTCAGCGCGGGCGGCGTGATCGCGATCGGGCTCGCCATCATCGGCGTGCCGGGAGCGCTGCTGTTCGGCGTGATCGCCGCCCTGCTGCGCTTCGTGCCATATATCGGCATCTGGATCGCCGCGATTCTCGCGGTCTTTCTTGCCGCCGCGATCCAGCCGCAATGGACGATGGCGGTCTATACGCTGATCCTGTTCATCGTGGTCGACCTGGTGGCCGGACAGATCGCCGAGCCGCTGCTATATGGTCACCGTTCCGGCCTGTCGCCGCTCGCGGTGGTGGTCGCGGCGATTTTCTGGAGCTGGCTGTGGGGGCCGATCGGCCTCGTTCTGTCGACGCCGCTCACGCTGTGCGTGGTCACGCTCGGGCGCTACGCCGACCGGCTGAACTTTCTCACCGTGCTGCTCGGCGATCAGCCTGCGCTCACGCCCGCGCAGACTTTCTATCAGCGGCTGCTCGCGGACGATCCGCACGAGGCGATCGTGCAGGCGGAACGGCTGCTGCGCGAAATGTCGCTGGTCGACTACTACGACAAGGTCGCCCTCGAAGGCCTCAAGCTCGCCCGCAACGACGCCATGCGCGGCGTGCTGATGCCGGATCAGCTGCAGCGTATCAACGACGCGCTGGTGGACATTGTCGAAAACCTGGAGATCGCGGACGGCCTGCCGGACGGCCTGTCGCGCATGGACCCCGCCGACTCCGCGAGCGCGCTGCTGGCTTCCGCCTCGGCCGATCTTTCCGAGCGACACGACAGCCATATTTCGGCGCGCCCGCGGCTGCGCGACGCCGCCGAAAAAGCGTCGGTGCTCTGCGTGCCCGGACGCGGTTCGTTCGACGAAGTCACGACCGCGATCGCCGTGCAACTGCTCGGCCGCCAGGGTCTCGCGCCGATGATGGCCACGCACTCGGGCTACCGCAGCGCGCGCGCCGATGAACCGGGTTTCAAGGACGCGTCGATCATCTGCATCGTCTCGCTCGACGCGCCGGATTCGCCGCCGTATCTGCGCAACATGCTGCGCCGAACGCGGGAATGGCGACCGCGAGCGACGCTCGTGGTCGGCGTGGGCGGCGCACCGGAAGGCGGCCCGGAGATGGGCGCAACCGGCGCTGCGCACGCGGCCCCGACCTTCCGCGCGATGATCGAGGAGTGCCTCGCGGCCTCGAGCGTGCAGCATGCGCGCCAGCCTTCGCATGCGGGCGGAGCGGACTGAGCGCGCCGCTGTAACGGCTCGCGCGACGAGAAAGGTGAGTAGGTCGGTACATGTGCCCGCCCAGCCTTTCTCGCAATCTGCTTGCGGACCGGCGAGGACAGCCGGGCCGCCAGAACGATTAGCGGCGAAATCCTCCTCGCCGCATGCCCCCGCCGGCAAAGCCGCCCTCGCCACCGAAACGTCCTGCTCCTCGCGACCCTCTGCCGTCGCCCCATTGATTCGCCGAGTGATCGAACCTTTGCTGGCCGACATCGCGCGCCTCGCGCTGCTGTTCCAGATCGCCGCCCACGTCCGCTTTCGGCTGGACTGATTGCCAGCCGTTGGCCGTGTGCTGTTGCCAACCGCCGCCCTGGGTGTGCTGATAGACGTTGCCGTCGTGGCCGGCATAGACGTCGCCGTTGTTCCATGCCACGGCGTTGCCTTTCGACTGATTGGTCACGATGCCCTTGCCGGCGCTCGTGTACTGGCCCGTTTGCGTGTTGCCGGCCACACCGAACTCGGCCGCGCCTGCGCGGCCTGTCTGCGCGTTATACCCGGCCACCTGGCGCCCGCCCGCAAAGTTGCCGTTGTACTGATTGCCGGCAATGCCGCCGCGCGCCGCGCCTTCCCGCCCGGTCGACGGATTCACAAACGAGCCTTGCCGCCCGGCCGCGTAATTCCCCGAGTAGGGATTGAACGCGGCGCCCCGGCTACCCTGGAAGTGCGCCCCGGTCGCCGGGTTGTAGCCGGCCACCGCCGAGCCGCGCCCTTGCGTACCGGTCCACGGGTTCCAGCCCGAGGCGTGCGTCACCGTGCCTTGTCCCCAGCGCCCATAGAAATTCGCCTGGTTCACGTTGACGTTGTTCCACCCGCCGCCGCCCCAGTATGGGCCCCAGTAAGGCTCGGCAGCGCCCCAGATCGCCCCCGCCGCGAAGCCGAACGCGAACCCTGCTGCCGCATTGAGGGCAAAGCCCGCGTCGTAGCCGTAGGTCGGCGGATAACCGTAGTAGACCGCGCCGACGTACGGCGGATAGACATAGCCTGTGCCGTAGACCACGGTGCCCTCCGCATTCACCACGACGCCCATGTAACCCGGCGTATAGCCCACGACCACGGTTTCCGGCGTCACGGAGTAGATCCGTACGTACACCACGTAATGCAGGGGGGAACTGGCCGGAATCGCGTAGATCGCGCCAGGCACTTCGGTCGCCACGCGCCATGTGCCATCCGGCGCCGCCGCGGTGAACCAGATGCCGTTCGACACGGCGTAATAGTGAGTGGAATCCACCGCGATCACCGGTGTGCCGGTATTGACCGCATAACTCAGCGCCGTGCCGGCGATCGGTGTGAAGCGCGGCGCGCCGTCGTATGCAACGGTCAGCGTGGCGCTCGCGCGCGAGACCGTGGCCGTCTGCGCTATGGTGGCCGCAATGGCGGCCTCCTTCGCCTGGGGCGTGCCCGGAATGGAGACCAGGACGTTGGCTTTGGGATCGCGCGGCGAAATCTTCGCGAAATCCGCGGGAAGTTCGCTGCCCGACACATACTGCCAGGGGCCGCCTTCCGATGCGGCGCGGAACCATCGGCCGGAGAGCAGGACGTAGTACTGATTCGTGGCCGGGTCCACGAAGACAGCATGGTCGCTATTGGCGACCGTCAGCAGACTGACGCCTTCGACCGGCGCCAGTTTCATCTGGCCGTCGGTCACGATCAGTTCCGTCGGCTCCGTAGCGAACAGCACGACCGGCGCTCGCGCCGGGCGCTGGCCATTGGCCGGCATCAGAGGATCGGCCTTGCCGCTCTCCTCGGCAAGTTGCGCCGCCGCCAGCAGGGCCTGCGGCGGCGCCGTCCGCACGCCCCATTGACCACCTGCCGACGCGGCCGAATACCAGTAACCCGCCGCATGCAGATACAGCGTGCCGCTCCCATCCTGCAGCAGCAACGCGCGGCTGTTGAGCGCCCGTTGATAGCCCGTCCCGTTCACCGGCCGCCAGACCGGCGCACCGTCCACGAGGACCAGCACGGTCGGCCTCGTCGCGAAGACGATTCGCGGAGCCTCGTTCTGGACGGCCATGCGCTGCGTGGCCGCGAGTTGCTTCGAGGCGGAGTAGCTCGTCTGCAGTTCGTCCAGCGACGTGGTCAGTCCGGCCGACGGCAGATGCGTCAGCAACACCTGCCTGGTTTGATCCGCGACGCCCGGGTTGGTCGGCACATCCACGCTCGCAATCTCGATATGAGTGAGTTGCGCGAGTCCCGACACCCTGTCGATCTCGACGATCGCGGAAAAGTGCGCCACGCCGTAGGTGGGCGTACCGTCGCTCGCGCCAACGGCTACCGCGGCACGGCCCGCTATGCGGTTGCCTTCCCATGTCTCGATCTGCGGCTGATAAAGTTCGACGTGCTGCCTGTCGGCATCGAAACTGCGAGGCCAAACCGACGGCGCGGCCGCGCGGGGAGGATTCGCTGCCTCCACCTGCATGCCCCAGCAGGCGAGGCAGGTCGTAGCAAACAGCAAGGTCAGCCTTTTGCTTATTCTGGACATCGTTTCATTCTCCCTGTTTTTTCACGTTCTACCGCCCTATCCATCGCGCCACGCACCACCTTTGTTTCACGATTGGCCGCGCATACCGGGTCGCTCGTGCGCTATCGTGTTTCGGCTTGCGCGCCGGTCCCGCCTTGCTCCAAGCCTGCGAGTGCGTCCGTGCCCCAGCCGCCGCCCAGCGCTTTGTAAAGCGTGACGAGAGACGTGTATTCATTGCCGCGAGTTTGCGTATAAGCCAGTTGCGCGCTGAACAGACTGCGCTCGGCGTCGAGAACTTCCATGTAGCTCGTGTAGCCGCCTTCGTAGCGTTGTCGCGCGAGTTTTGCGTAGGTGCTCAGCGCATCGACCTGGCGCTCCTGCGCGGCCAGCCGTTCGCGTGACTTCCCGACCCCGAGAAGTGCGTCGCTGACTTCCTGGAATGCGGACTGAACGGCCTTCTGATACGCGTAGAGCGCTTGTTGCTGGCGTGCCTTGGCCTGCTCGACCTGTCCGGCAATGTTGCCGGCCGAGAAAATGGGTTGCGTCAGTGCTCCGGCAAACGCCCAGGTGTTCGCCGGGCCGCTAAAGAGCCGGCTTAACTGCGTGCTCGACGAGCCGAGCAATCCCGTGAGCGAAATCTGTGGAAAATAAAGCGCACGCGCGGCGCCGATCAATGCGTTGGCGGCAACCAGGTTCTGTTCGGCCTGCAGCACGTCCGGACGGCGCGCGAGCAACTCCGAAGGCAAGCCCGCCGGCACACCGGGAGCCTGGAGTTCGTCGAGCGTGCGGCCGCGAAGAATGGGACCGGGGTTGCGGCCGAGCAATACCGACAACGCGTCTTCCTGCTGCCCGATCTGCGCTTCAATGGCGGGAATATCCGCGAGCGATGCCTCGTATTCCGACTGACTCTGGGCCAGTTCGACCTGTGAGATCTGCCCGCCCTTGAAGCGCAGTTCGAAGACCTTCACGGAACTGGCGCGGCTGGCCGCGGTTGCCCTGGCAATCTCGAGTTGCTGATCGAGACTGCGCAGATTGATATAGGACGTGGCAACCGATGCGACGAGCGTAAGCAGCGTGGCCCGCTGCCCTTCCTCGCTGGCGAGCAGGTTCGCGCGCGCGGCTTCGGTCTGACGCCGCACGCGGCCGAACACGTCGATTTCCCATGAGATGGGCAGCGTGGCATTGAACGAGGTGTAGTCCGTCCCGATACCGGCCGGCAACGAACTTTGGGCAAGCGGCGAGACACGCTGGCGACCGGCGTTGAAACCCGCACTGATCTGCGGAAATAGTTGCGAACGCGTGGTGACGAACTGTCCGCGAAACTCGTCGACTCGGGCCGCGGCGATTTTCAGGTCCCTGTTCTGCGCGAGCGCGGTCGAAATGAGTTCGTTCAGCACGGGGTCGCCGAATTGCGCCCACCACGCCGTATCGACGATCTGCGCCTGGGTACTATCTGAAAAGCGAAACGTGGCCGGTGTTTCGACAGACGGTCTCACATAGTCTGGACCCATCAGGCAGCCGCTCAGACACAGGCAAAGCCCAACTGCCGACACCCAGAAAAAACTCGAACCGACTGGACGCATGTCAATTATCCCGCTTCGTGCCGGGATGCATACCGGTCGAACTGTTAGTCACTGAGCGCGAACCGGACAGCGCCGGTTCACCTTGCTCCTTTGGCACGGCATCTCCGTTCTTCTTGCCGGCGCGCCGCTCGTTCGCCGATTCGAGCAGGAAGAAGAACATTGGAATGAAGAAGACGGCGACGCCGGTTGCCCCCAACATGCCGCCGATCACCCCGGTGCCGATGGAATGCCGGCTGTTCTGCGACGCGCCGGTTGCGATGGCCAGCGGAACGCAGCCGAGAATAAAGGCGAACGACGTCATGACGATTGGCCGCAACCGGTCCCGCGCGGCGGTCAACGCAGCGTCGAACGGGGATGCGCCTTGTGCGCGATTCAACACCGCAAACTCGAAAATGAGAATCGCATTTTTCGCCGCGAGTGCGACCAGCATGGTGAGACCGATCTGAAAATAGACGTCGTTGTTCAGGCCTCTCAACAGGATCGCCAGCAAAGCGCCGAACAGTGCAAACGGCACGGCCATCAGAACGCCGACCGGCAGGCTCCAGCGTTCGTATTGCGCGGCGAGAATCAGGAACACCATCACCAGACCGAACACGAAAACGAGGCCGGACGTGTTACCTGACTGACGGGCTTCGTACGCTTCTCCGCTCCACCCCGCGCCATATCCCGCGGGCATGGTTCGCGCCAGCTCCTCCAGCACGGCGATGACTTCGCCCGAACTATGGCCCGGTGCCGCGTTCGCGGTAATCAGCACGGCCGGAAAATCGTTGAAGCGCGTCATCAGGGACGGGCCGGTTACGTACTGATAGGTCACGACCGATTTGAGCGGCACCATCGTGCCCGTGGCGCTGCGCACGAATACCTGTTCGAGGTCCGTGGGCTTTAACCGGTACGACGGCTCGGCCTGAAGGATCACCTGCCACAGACGGCTCGACTGGTTGAACTGTGACACGTACAGCGAGCCGAACATGGTCTGCATCGTGCTGTAGACCTCGTCGATCGGCACGCCGAGTGTGGCCGCCCTGTCGCGATCGACATCGACACGCAACTGCTGTGAAGAAGCATTGAAGGTCGACGTGACGCCCGCCAGTTCGGGCCGCGCCTTCGCCTTGGCAATAAAGTCCTGCACGACCTGCGCAAGTTGTGCCGTGGTGCCGTCGCCTTTGCTCTGAATCCACATCTCGGTGCCGCCCGTCGTGCCAAGCCCGGGGATGGACGGCGGGTTGACCGGTACGACAATGCCTTCCTTGATCCGCGACAGTGCCCGGTAGGCGCCAAGCAGCAATGCATGCGCATTTTGCGTGCGAATGTTCGCCCATGAATACCGCTCGTCGAATCCCTTCAGTCCGACAAAGAACGTTGCGGCGTTGTTCATTGTCTGATTGTCGAGCAGGCTGTAACCGTCGACCACCGTTATGCTGCCTACGCCGGCCTGCTTGCCGAAGTACTCGGTCACGCGCGACGACACCCGGCCCGTACGATCGAGACTCGCCGAATCGGGCATGATGATCGCGCCGAGCAGGTAACCCTGATCTTCAGGCGGCAGGAAAGCGTGCGGAATGGACCGCATCATCGTGACTGCCAGCAGGACCATGCCGGCGAACAGCAGCAGCGCGATGCCAAACCGCCTGATTGTGAGCGTCACGGCGCGGCCGTACCCCGCCGTGACGCGCGCGAAGGCGTTATCGAACCACTGGAAAAAACGATGCTTTGCATGCGCCTGCGGTTTCAGCAATACAGCCGCCAGCGCCGGCGACAACGTCAAGGCCACGATACCCGACAGGACCACCGAAATCGCAATGGTGATGGCAAACTGCTTGTACATCTGCCCTGTAATGCCGCCCAGAAATGCAACCGGCACGAACACCGCGCACATGACCAGCACGATCGTGACGACCGGGCCCGACACTTCATCCATAGCCCGCTTGGCCGCCGCGTTCGGCGAGAGGCCGAACTCACGCATGTTGCGCTCGACGTTCTCGATCACGACAATCGCATCGTCCACCACGATGCCGATTGCCAGCACCATACCGAACATGGTCAGCATGTTGATCGAAAAACCCAGAGCGGCCATGCCCATGAATGTCCCCAGGATGGAGACCGGCACCGCCAGCACCGGAATCAGCGTTGCGCGCAAGCTCTGCAGGAACATGAATACGACAATCACCACCAGCAACACGGCTTCGAAAAACGTCTTCACCACGTCCGCAATGGAGGCACGCGTGAAGTCGGTGGTATCCATTGCGATGTTGTAATCGATACCCTCCGGGAACGAGCGTTTCATGTCCGCCAGCGTTGCGCGCACCTGCTTCGAGACATCCAGCGCGTTGGCGCCGGGCTGCTGGTAGATGGCGATCACCGTAGCGGGCTTGCCCTGGAACCGGCTGCGTATCGAATAGTCTTTTTGCCCGAGCTCGGCACGGCCGATGTCTTTCAAACGGACGATCGCCGCGCCGTTGCCGGCGGCGCGAATAATGATGTTGTCGAATTCGGCGGGATTCGAAAGACGCCCGCTCGTCGTCACCGCGAACGACTGCTCAACCGGCGAGCCGGTTGGCGCCTGGCCGAGGCGCCCCACCGCGAACTGCTGATTCTGGTTCGCCACCGCGTTCTGCACGTCGGTAGCCGTAATGCCGAGCTGCGCCATGCGGTCCGGGCGCAACCAGATACGCATCGCATAGTCCGGCGTGCCGAAGATGCTGGCCTGGTTCGCGCCCGGAATCCGTTTGAGCGCATCGAGCACGTACACGTTCGCGTAGTTGGCGACGTAGGTCGAATCGAACCGGTTGTCAGGTGAGTACACCGCGACGACCATCATGAACGCAGACGACTTTTTCTGTACCTGCACGCCCTGCGACTGCACGGACTGCGGCAGTTGCGGCAATGCGAGGTTGACGCGGTTCTGCACGTCCACCTGGGCCAGATCCGGATTGGTGCCGTTGCGGAAGAACACGTTGATCGTCAGACTGCCGGTCGACGAACTCGACGAGGTCATGTAGATCATGTTGTCCGCGCCGTTGACCTGCTGTTCGATGGGCGCCGCGACGTTATTCGCCACCACGTCGGCGCTCGCGCCCGGGTAGCTGGCGGTGATCGTGATCTGCGGCGGCGTGATGTCCGGGTACTGGGCGACCGGCAACGCGAACATGGCCAGCACGCCGCCAAGCGCGATGACGATGGAGATGACCGACGCGAAGATCGGCCTGTCGATACAGAAATGGGAGAGCTTCATCCGTTTGCCGCCTGGTGCGCAGAATTAATGCGCGGAGTTTTGTTCGGATTCCGATTGCGCGACGGACTGCACGGGCGCCGTGAGTTTTGCGCGATGCTCCGCGGAAGAACCGTTCCCCGTTATGCTGATCGTCGCGTTGGGCGACAGCCTCACCGCCCCGTCCACAACAACTCTTTCGCCGGCGCGCAGGCCGTCGTTGATGAAGCAGTCATCGCCCTGCCATTCGCCCATCTCGACGAACCGTTGGTGGGGCTTGTTATCTTTGTCGACGATCCACACGAAATGGCTTTTTGCGCCTTGCTGCACGGCTCGCTGCGGAAGCAGCACGGCATGCGGCCGCACGGCGCCGGCCACCCTCGCGCGCACGAACTGACCAGGACGCAGCGTGCCTTTTTCATTGGCAAATACGGCGCGCACGAGGAAGGTGCCGGTTTCCGCGCTGAATACGGGATTGGCGAAGTCGATATGTCCACGCGCGGGGAATGTCGAGCCGTCGGCCAGCAGCAGCGTGATTTCGAACTGGTTGTTGGCGGGAAAGCGCAACTGGCCTTTTGCGATCTGATCGCGATACCGCAGCATCTCGTTCTCGGAGATGCTGAACTCGACCCACATGGGGTCCATCTGGTAGACATACGTCAACAGGCCGGACTGGGCCGGCGTGACATAGCTGCCTTCCTGTTGTCTCGCGTAACTCGACAAGCCGGCAAGCGGCGACTTGATCGTGGTGTAGCCGAGGTTCAGCTGCGCGGCCTGCACCTGGCCTTTTGCAGCGATGACAGCGGCTTCGGCCTCGCGCTCGCTGCCGGTTGCATCATCGAGATCCTTCTTGCTCAACGCGTTCTGCGCGGCGAGCGGCACGACGCGCGCGAGATTGGCTTTTGCGACGCCAAGCCTTGCCTGCTGCTGGGCCAGCGCACCCTGCGCCGATTGCAATGCGGCCTGGAACGGCTTGGGGTCCATCAGAAAGAGCGTTTGCCCCTGGCGAACCATCTGGCCCTCCGTGTAGGTCCGCTTGTCCAGAAAGCCGTCTACCCGCGCGCGGATTTCCACGGCGCGCGAGCTTTGCGTCTGGGCGACAAACTCGAAGTCCACGGGCGTATCGCGCGGCGTCACGGTCATGACGGTGACGTCGACCGGCTGGGACGATTCGGGAGCGGCGGGCTTGCCGCATGCGGTCAGCAAAGCAAGCAGACTCAACACGAGCGCCGGCCGCCTCCACACCTCGCCGCGCCGGCGCTCCGGTGCATTCAACGAGTGGATCAGGCTTCCCACCAGGCTTCCCGCCAGGCGTCCCAACAGCAAAACAGGCATGAACGTTCCGTGAAAAATGGTTCAACAGCCGGGCATCCGCGCCAAAGCAATTGATTGCGTACGGCCGCGCCGGAAGGCGCGGCCGGCAGTTGTTCGCGAATGAATTGCGCTGGCTGGAAACCGGCCAACCCTCTAAAGGAGGATCGGCCGCGTCAGCCCGGCAAACGGAAACAGCAGTGACATCAGAACCGGTGACGGATGCCCGTCGTCACGAGAAACTGGTTGCTCGCCGTGGACGGTGCGGAGGTACCGTTGATTTGCACCGCATTCAGCCCGCGACCATTGTTCGCGCCGAGCTGCGTGACCGCTTCTGCGTAAATGTCGGTACGCCTCGACAGCGAGTAGTCAGCCTGCAGTCCGAACTGATTCCAGTGGGCCGCGCCGGTGTTCGTGTCGCTGGTGCCCGGCGCCGCGCGCAGTGCCTGCGTATACGTGTAGGCCGCACCCAGACCCAGTTCCGGCGTCAGGTTGTAGCGCGCATTGACCTCGTAGTTGTTGTAGCGAACCGAGATATCCGAGAACTTGTCCTGGAAGCGGCTCTGCGTAAAGACGGTGCCGAGAATGAACGGACCGAACGCGTAGCTGCCGCCGAGACCCCAGGTGCGCTGATTCTGAACGCCGCTGACCGCGGATGCCGCGAAGGTGCCGCCGCTGACCGCGCCATTGCTCTGATTCAGGTCCATGCCCTGGTACTGGAGATAGGCCGCACCCAGTTGCAAGCCACCATTGCGGTAACCCGCGCCGACGCTGTATGCGCGGTTGTCGGCGAAGCCCGCATTGTTCGAGAAGCCATACAGGCCGCTCATTGAGAAGCCGGCGTAGTTCGCGCTCTGGAACTTGACCGAATTGTTGACGCTGATCGACGAGTTGGCGTTGTCGTTGTCGCCCGGATGCGCGAAATACGTGCCGCCCCAGCTGCCGGCCGCTGTCAGCGGCGCGAGATAGTCGACCACGGAGTCGTACTGGCGGCCGAACGAAACCGTACCGTACTCATTGGACAGGCCGACATACGCCTGGCGGTTGAACAGCTTGTTGGACACGGCCTGATTGCCGTTCGCAATGTTGAACCCGCTTTCCAGGTTGAAGACCGTTTTCAGTCCGCCACCCAGATCCTCGACACCGCGCAGGCCCCAGCGGCTCGGCTGGATGTTGCCGCCGGTCATGCCGAACATGGCCTTGCCGCCGGTGACACGCCCGTCTGACGTTACGGTGGAATCCTTGCTGACTTCATTGCTCACGTACGTCAGGCCGGCATCGACAATGCCGTATAGCGTGACGCTGCTCTGGGCGTGCGCCGCGCACGCAAAAGTGGCGGAGACGGCGGTCGCAGTAATGATTTTTTTCATTTCGAATACCTTGGCGTTTTATCTTAAAACTCGGTTGCCGGCATGAGATTAAACCTGCCGCAACCAGGATGCACCCATCTCCAATCTCATTTGAAAGCGCATTGAAGACAGACTCTGCGTGCAATTTGAATTCTAGACGTCTACCCCGAAGGCAATCGATCAAAACAATGCAAAAGTATTTTTGACTTATATTTGAGATAATCTCGAAAACAACAGGAAAACCCGATGCAGCGCCGGATACGTATAATTCTCGACCATAATCACGCTATCGGCTGCCCGGCCTGACCGTTGCTGAAGTCCAACAAAACAAAACCCCGTCTTTTTTTGAGAAAGAAATACCGATACCGTAAATCAAAATTAAATCACATTTAACCCGTCTATATATCATAGGCAGGGAGACCATTGATTATCTGTTAAAAAAGAATATCTCAATTTTCCTGCACATATCTGTTACAGCGTTGGTGATATCATGAATCAGCTTCAGGCAATGCGAGTATTTATCAACATCGCAGACACCATGTCATTCGGACAGGCGGCGGCCAATCTCGGCATTTCGAATGCAATGGCCACGCGCTACCTTGAGCAACTCGAAGCTCACCTGAACACAAGACTTGTCAATCGGAATACACGCAGCCTCTCCCTGACCGAAGAGGGGGAGATCTACTCAAAGGGCTGCCGCAACGTGCTCGACGAAATCGAGGAGATCGAAACCATCGCGATACGCGGCACGACCGAACCGTCCGGCACGCTGAGAATCGCGGCCGGTGCATCGTTCTCACTGTCCAGCCTCACTCCGCTGCTGCAGGAGTATCTGCGGCAGTATCCGAATGTCAGGCTCTCGGTCACGCTGCTGCACCAGCACGTCGATTTCGTCAAGGAAGGCTTCGACGTCGGCATCGTGTTGCCCAAGCAGATCAGCGGCACAACGTTGATCAAACGCTCGCTGCTGAGCGTGCGTCCCATTGCCGTCGCATCCCCGAGCTATCTCGCCATCAAGGGGGTCCCGTCACGGCCCGCGGATCTGACCTCGCACACCTTTCTCGCGCTCACTGCCGCCTCGCACGACGGCGACTGGATCTTCGCTGCGCCGGACCGGCGCGAGAAACGCGTGACGCTCGACGCGGCGCTGATGGTGAACAACGCGTTGATGCTGCGGCAAGCCGCGCTCGCGGGCATGGGGATCGCGGTACTGCCTGAGAACCATGTGCTGACCGACTTGCGCGGCGGCACGCTCATGCAGGTTCTGACGGACTTCCGCATCACCAATGCCGACAAGGAGTTGACGCTGGTGTACGCGGATCGCCGCCACATTTCCGCGAAGACGCGGTCGTTCGTCGACTTTTCGGTTGAATGGTTCCGCGCCAACGCGGAGCGTCTGACCTCCTCCCCGATGCCTGTCACGCGGTAAGCCCGCGGCAACACAGGCCGCGTCCTGGTCTGCCCTCCTCGCATGCGGCGGCGTGGACGGCTCACTGGCGTGGCGCTATCCTGCGCTTCTTCGGAACCCGGCTTCTGTACCCAAAATGAGGACAGCGCCGCGTGCGCCCTCCTGCATACTTCATTACCGATTCGCACCGCCTGTGAAGAGCCAACCAGCCCCGGCGGGCAATCCATCCGGTATGAAGATCCAGGAGACGCGCATGAACCGCCCCTTCAAACCCTATCCGTTTTCGCCGCGCCATCATGAGGGCGTGGCGCCGCCGCTGGTCGACGGGCGCGACCCGCTCAGGCGGCCGGTGGCGATCGTCGGCGGCGGCCCGGTCGGCATGACGCTCGCGCTCGCGCTGGCTCGCCACGGCGTGCGCTCGGTGCTGATCGAAGCCGACGACAGCGTATGCATCGGCAGCCGCGCAATCTGCATTTCGCGCCGCAGTCTGGAGATTTTCAAGCGCCTCGGCGTCGTACAGGGCTTCCTGCAAAAGGGCCTGCCGTGGGCTGGCGGCCGCAGCTTCTACCGCGACACCGAAGTGTTCCGCTTCGCCATGCATCACGACGACGAACAATCGCTGCCGCCGATGATCAACATCGCGCAATACCAGATCGAACAGTTGCTGCTGGACGAAGTGGAACGGCACGCCGACCTGATCGGGATCCACTGGCAGACCCGCGTGACCGGCATCGAACCGGAGCCGGCGAAAGACAGCCGCGCCGGGCCGGACAGCACGTCCGGCGCAACGCTCACGCTGCGCACCGGCGACACCGGGTGGCAAATGCACGCCGACTGGGTCGTGGCCTGCGACGGCGGCCGCAGCACGATTCGCGAGGCGCTCGGCCTCAAGCTCACCGGCACCACGTACGAAGGCCGCTACGTGATCGTGGATATCGAACTGGACAGCAGGCGTGCTACCGAGCGCCTCGCCTACTTCGATCCACCCTCCAACCCCGGCTCGACGGTCCTGGTGCACAAGCAGCCCGACAACGTCTGGCGCATCGACTACCAGCTGCGCGACGACGAAGACCCGGAAGCCGCCGTGAAGCCCGCGAACGTTTTGCCACGCGTACAGAGCGTGCTCGACTCGATGGGCGAAACCGGCGCATGGTCGCCGATCTGGATCACCGTCTACAAAGCCAACGCGCTGACGCTCGAACGCTACCGCCACGGCCCGGTGCTGTTCGCGGGCGACGCCGCGCATCTGGTGCCGATCTTCGGCGTGCGCGGCGCCAATTCCGGCATCGACGACGCAGACAACCTCGGCTGGAAACTGGCTTGCGTGGTGAACGGCTCGGCTTCGCCGCGACTGCTCGACACCTACAGCGACGAGCGCGTGTTCGCGGCGCGCGAGAATCTGAGCTACGGCATGAAGAGCACGGAATTCATGGCGCCGCCTTCGTTCGCGTTCAATCTGATGCGCGAGGCCGTGCTCGGTCTCGCCGAGCGGCACGCTGCCGTGCGTCCGCTGATCAATCCGCGGCAGACGCATGCAATCGCCTATACGCAGTCGCCGCTCAACGAGGCCGCCGCCAACACGCCGGGCGCATTCAGCCGAGGCCCGGCGCCCGGCAGCGTGCTGCCCGAATGCCGGCTCAAACGCATGGAGGGCGGCGTGAGCGCCGATATCCATCTCACCGATCTGCTCGCGTCTTGCTTCACGGCGCTGCGCTTCGGCGCGAGCAGCGATTCGGCGCAAGAGCACGCATGGCAGGAATTGCAGCGCACGCTGGCCGGGCAAGGGATTGCCTTCAAAGCCGTCACACTCGTCACGGATGAGACCGTGTATGCCACCAGCCCGACGGTGATCGACCACGCCGGCAGCCTGCACGAGAGGTTCGACGCCACGCCCGGCACGGTCTATCTGATCCGGCCGGACGGCCACGTACTCGCCCGCTGGCGCAACGGCAGCGCAGCAGCCACGCAGCGCGCCATCGGCGCGGCGCTGACGATCTGATTCACGGAGACTCACATCATGACCGACAGCGATCTCGATCTGGTCTACACGACCCTCTGCAAGACCCTCACGAACCAGGGCGAACCACAGGCGCCGCTCTATCTGGCCCGCCTCGCGATGCTGTGCCTCACCGAACTCGACGACCCGCAGCGGGCCTTGTCGTTGATCGAAGCAGCGCGGCTGCCGGCTTCGACCGCGGTGAGCGCATAAAGCGCAAAAAAGCCGCCGCGCCTGGCATGGGCGCGGCGGCTTTTCCTTCAGACACAGGCATCACTGCTTCGGATACAAACCCAGCGTGCTCGCATGCAGCCGCGCGAGGCCGAGCAACGCATCCGTGTACGGCGTGGCAACGCCCGTCAGTTGTCCCAGCTCACGCACCGCGCCCACCAGCGCGTCGAGTTCGACCGCCTTGCCCGCCTGCACGTCCTGCAGCATCGAGGTTTTCATCGCGCCGAGCTTGAGCGTGACCGCGTGGCGGTCCGCCGGTTCCTGTTCGATCGGAATGCCAAAGCGCGCGCCGATCTCCTTGGCCTCCAGCATGATGCTCGTCACGAAGTTGCGCGCCAGCTCGTCGCTGAGAATCCGGTCGGTAGTCGCGCCGGTGATGGCGCTGATCGGATTCATCGTCATGTTGCCCCACAGCTTGTACCAGACGTCGCGCTGAATCTGCGCCGACGTCGATGCATTGAAGCCGGCCGCCGCAAGCGTGGCCGTGAGCGCCGCGGCACGCTCGCCCGACTGCCCCGACGCCTCGCCGATAATCAGCCCATTGCCCTGATGATGCCGGATCACGCCCGGCGCTTCGACGAGGCAACTGGCGTGCACCACGCAGCCCACCGTTTGCGCCGTCGGAATCGCGGCGGCGATTGCGCCGTCGGGATCGATCGACTTCAGGCGCTTGCCGGCAAAGTCCCGCCCGAGCCCGTCGCAAAACCACCAGGGCACGCCGTTCATCGCGGTCAGCACGATGGTCTGCGGGTTCAGCAGCGGCGCGATCTGCGCGGCCACGGACGCCATTGCCGGTCCCTTCACGGCGACCACGACGAGATCCTGCACGCCGAGATCCGCGGGTTTGTCGCTCGCGTTCACCTTCACGCCATGCGTCACGCCGCCTTCGATCAGACGCAAGCCGTGCTCGCGCAGCGCGGCGAGCGTTTCGCCGCGCGCCACCACGCTCACGTCATGGCCGGCCTGCGCGAGCTTCACCCCCACCCAGCCGCCGATTGCGCCCGCGCCGTAGATAGCTACTTTCATCGTTTCAATCCCTGTAACTGGCGTCGATGCGGTCCACTCGCCGCACCAGCGCGTCGAACACGTCCTGCCCCGCGCCGTGACGCGGATCGAACTGCAGCGCGTCGCGCGAGCAGCGGATCGCAACGTCTTCCGGCACCGGCCGCGCGCGGCCCATCGCGAACGTCGCCATCTGGATTTCGCAGGCGCGGTTGAGCGTCCACAGGACCGCGAAAGTTTGCGGCAAGGTGTGGCCCCACGCAAGCAGGCCATGATTGCGCAGGATCACCGCCTGTTTGTCGCCGATATGCGCGAGCAGGCGCGGACCTTCTTCCGCGTGCACCGTGATGCCCTCGAAGTCGTGATACGCAATGCGGTCGTGCAATTGCGCGCTGTAGAAGTTGGTCTGCTGCAAACCGTCTTCCAGACAGGCCACGGCGACGCCCGCCGTGGTGTGCGTGTGCATCACGCAGTGCGCGTCCGGCAAGCCCTCGTGAATCGCCGCATGCACGACGAAACCCGCCGGGTTCACCGGATACGGCGAGTGATCGAGCACGCGTCCCCGTGCATCGATCTTCACGAGGTTGCTCGCCGTCACCTCGCTATAGTGCAGCCCGAACGGATTGATCAGGAAGTGCCGCTCGCCGCCGCTCACGCTGGCGGGAACGCGCAGCGTGATGTGGTTATAGATCATCTCGGTCCAGCCGAGCATGTCGAAAATGCGATAGCAGGCGGCGAGCTGCATGCGCGCATGCCATTCGTCCGGATGCATCGCGGGGGCCTTCGGCGCGCTCGGCGCCTGCACTTCGAGGGTGGTCATTTGCGTCTCCTGTTATCGTTCTGCCGATCCAAAAAAAACGTGCTCAGGCGCCCGACACCACCGCCGCGATCGAGGCCGCCACATACTCCGCGTTGCGCGCGTTCAGCCCGGCCACGCACATGCGCCCGGAGCGCAGCACGTACACCGCGTGTTCGCTGCGCAGCCGCTCCACCTGGCTTTCGCTCAGGCCGGTGTAGGTGAACATGCCGCGCTGCGCGACGTAGCGTGCGCGCATCACTTCGTCCACACGGCCGGCGAGTCCGGCGTGGATCGTGCCGCGCATGGCGAGAATGCGTTCGCGCATGGTGGCGAGTTCCGCTTCCCATGAAGCGCGCAGCGACGCATCCGCCAGCACGTTGGCGACGAGCCGCGCGCCGTGCGTGGGCGGATTGCTGTAGTTCGCGCGCACCGTCGACATCAATTGACCGAGCACGCGCCCGGCCTCTTCCGCGCTTTTGCAAACGACGCTCAATGCGCCGACACGCTCGCCGTACAGCGAAAAATTCTTCGAGAACGAATTCGCGGCGATCAATGGAATGCCCGCGTCGGCCAGCAGGCGCACGCAGGCGGCGTCCTCTTCCAGACCCGCGCCAAAACCCTGGTAAGCCATATCGACGAACGCGATCAGCTTGCGGCGCTGCAATACCGGCACCAGTCCGGCCCATTGCGCAGGGCTCAGATCGACGCCGGTCGGGTTGTGGCAGCACGCGTGCAGCAGCACCACGCTCTGTTCCGGCAGGCGGCCAATGGCGTCGAGCATCTCGGCGAAACGCAGGCCGCCGGTCTGGGCGTCGTAATATGGATAGGTGTTGACCGTGAGCCCCGCGCCTTCGAATACGACGCGGTGGTTTTCCCAGCTCGGGTCGCTGATCCAGACCTGCGAGCCCGGGAAATAGCGCTTCAGGAAATCGGCGCCGACCTTGAGTGCGCCCGATCCGCCGATGGTTTGCAACGTCGCGATCCGGCCCGCCTTGCGCGCCTCGCTGTCCGCGCCGAATACGAGCGCCTGCGCCGCATCGCGATAGAGCGGCAGGCCGGCCATCGGCAGATAGGAGCGCGGGCCGATCGAATCGAGCAGCGCGGTTTCGGCCCGGCGCACCGCGTTCATGACCGGCAGCTTGCCGGCGTCGTCGAAATAGATGCCGATGCTCAGATTGACCTTGTTGGTGCGCGGGTCGAGTTGAAAGTCTTCGTTCAGGCCCAGAATCGGGTCGCCTGGATAAGCGGGAATGTGGTCGAACATGGTCAATCCTTGAATACGGCGTCGCGGCGGCTTCGCTTCGGCCCCGGTTGGCGCTGGTGTTGTGCAACGGTGGCCCCGCGTGTTCCGGCTGACGCGCCGGCCTGCTCGCGACAGGGCGAGACGGAAGTCTAAGCGGGTTTGGCCGGGCGCGTCGATTGGGACAAGTCTCCCCGAATGGCTTACGGCGCACAATCAATCGATTTTTCACGATTCGTAAGTTTTTCTTTAGAATCGCCTGATGCCACTCACACGCGTTACCATCCGTCAGTTCGAAGCGTTTCTCGCCATCGTCGATTTGCATAGCATCGGCGCGGCGGCGGAACGGCTCGGGCTGACTTCGTCGGCGGTCAGCCAGTTGCTGGGCGACCTCGAAACGGAACTCGGCTTTCGCCTGTTCGACCGGACCACGCGCCGCGTGAACCTGTCGAGCGCGGGCCAGGATTTTCTGTCGTCGGCGGAATCGGTGTTGCGCCACGTGCGCGCCGCCGCGCAATCCGCCGACGACATCCGCAACCGCGCCGCCGGCATCGTACGGATCGGCGCGCCGCTGGTGCTGGCGGCGACCGCGCTGCCCGCGGCCATCGCCGACTATGCGCGCGACAAGCCCAAGGTCGTGGTCCGCATTTGCGACACCGTGGTCGAGCAACTGGTGGAGCGCGTGGAAAGCGGCGACGTGGACCTCGCCATCGGCCCCGACCGCCAGAGCGGCACGCGCGTGCGTTGCGACCCGGCATTCGCGAGCCCCTGGGTGATGTGGTGCGCGCCGGGCCATCCGTTGAGCGCGCGGCGCCGTGTGCAATGGCCGCACTTGCGCGGCGTGCCGATCATCGCCACCGGGCGCGACCACGAGCGCGCAGTCGGGCAAATGCTGGCCAACCTGCCGGTGGAGGCACGCATCATTCCGGTGGACGTGGTGGACAACGTGACCACGGCGTTCGGCCTCGCCGCGCAGGGCCTCGCCGTCACGCTCGCGCCCGCTTACGTGGCGCCATTGGCGCGCAGCTTCGGGCTGGTCATGAAGCGTATTGTCGACCCCGAAACGATCCGCGAAGTGTGCTTGTATCGCTCCACCGAGCGCGCGCTGTCGCCGCCCGCCGACGGTTTCGCGGATTTCATCATGCCGTGGCTGAAACGCTGGGATCGCGAGACGCAGGCCGAGGCGCGGTCAAGGCGTGCCTGACGGGCGGCTCAGGTCCGCTCGGGCGCCATGCACAACGCGAACAACTGGCGCTGGCTCGATATCCCAAGGCGCGCGTAAGCACGCTTCTGATAGGTGACTACGCTGGCAGGCTTGACGCCCATACGCTGCGCGATCTCAGCGGCGCTCGCGCCTTCCAGCGTGCCGCGCAGCACGTCGAGTTCGCGCGGCGTGAGGGCCGGGCAAGCGCGTCTGACGCGCGCCAGCATCGCGGCGGCCGAACCTTGCTGATGCTGTCCGTTGAGCGCGTAATGCCCCCTGGCCGCGTGCGCGAACAGGTGCGCGAGGCTTTCCACGCGCTCCAGTTCGCCGGGCTGAAACACCCCATAGGCGCGGTCGCGATACAGATTGATCGACAGCCAGACGCTATCCACGGGCTGCACGAGCAGCGACAACCGGTCGGACACGTTCGGCTGCGCGTAGCAGGCCGCGCGATAGGCTTCGTTTTCGATCTCGTCGCTTTGCTGCTGGTGCAGCACCAACGCGTCGCGAGCCGGCCTTTCGTGCGAGCGGCCGATAATCGCGCGGTTGCCGTCGAGCGCATAGAAATGCGTGGCATAGCGATCGGCGACGTCGCGCAGAAAACGGCCGCCGCGATGATCGGCGGCGGAAACCGTGCGCGGCCTCGCGTCGAACTCATAGGCGAAGATGGTGCATTGCGAAACCGGCAGCGTGTCACCGACCGTTTTCAGCATGCTTGCGGCAAGCGCGTCGGCATCCGCATGCGAGATCGACATGACGAGTTCGGCCGCACGCAAGGTGCTGATCTGTTCGCCGCGGTGCGGTGGAGAAATGCGCCAGGAACGCATGATGGGAATCGGTTCGCCGTGCTTGGGGTGAGTTCGGGCAAGCGTAGCACAGCGGAACGCGGGGCCGGTTTTTTGCCGCCGGTTCAGCGCGTCGCATAACGCGTCAGTTAGGCGCGTCAGACAGGCGCCCAGGACAGGCGCGCTCACTTCCGAGTAAACGACCCGCGCTGAAACGTCACCATTCTCGGCAGCTCGATCGTAAAGACCGTGCCCGTGGCTTCCTCGGAATGCACGCCGACGCTGCCGCCATGCATGCGCGCGATCTCCTGCACGATATGCAGGCCGAGCCCCAGCCCTTCACGCGAGCGGGCGCCGCTGTTATTGGGCCCAAAGGCCTTGAACAGATGCGGAAACACCTCCGGTGGAATGGTCCCGCGATTGGCGACCTTCAGGCGCACTGAATCCACCGCTTCGCCATCCACTTCGACGCCGATATCGCCGCCCGGTGCGCCATGATGCAGCGCATTGCTCACCAGGTTCGACACGGCTTGCCAGACGAGATCCGTGTCCCACGCGCCCGTGGTATTGCCGCGGCTCGCGAACACGATCTGCTTGCCGTTCTCCCGCGACGCAAATTCGTCGATCACCGAACGGCACAGCGTGGCCAACTCGATCGAGCGCGGCTGCAACGGCAGGCGGCCGCCCTGCAAGCGGGCGAGATTGAGCAACTGATCGACCATGCGCGCCATGCGCAGCGAACTGTTCTTCACGCGTGCGGCCACGGTGACCGATTGTTCGTCGGCCGCCGTACGCATCAGGTATTCCGCCGACGCCAGCACGGCGCCCAGCGGCGTGCGCAGATCATGACTCAGCACCGCCATCAGCATCTCGTTGGCTTCCAGCATCTGCCGCGTGGTGACGAGCTGCGCCGCGAGCTGGCGCTTCTGCTGTTCGAGCTGCACGAACACATCCACCTTGGATTGCAGGATGCGCGGATCGAACGGCTTGTACAGGAAGTCGACCGCGCCGGCCTCGTAGCCGCGAAACGTGCGCGACGCGTCCTGCGCGGTCGCGGTCAGAAAAATGATCGGCACGTGCGAGGTGCGCGGGCTGCCACGCATCAACGCGGCCAGTTCGAAGCCGTTCATGCCCGGCATGTTGACGTCGAGAATCGCCAGCGCGACTTCGTGCTTGAGCAGCAGGTCGAGCGCCGCGGTGCCCGAATCGGCCACCAGCACGGCAAGATCCGGCCGCGCCAGCAAGGCCTCGAGCGCCGTGATGTTGTGGACGATGTCGTCGACGATCAGAATGTTCACGGGTGAATTCGTCATGGCATCGGATCAGAAAGAGGCCGGCAATGCGGCAAGCCGCCGGGCCAAGGTTTCGGGAGTGTAAATAAAATCCGCGGCCCCGCGCTCGATCGCGGAACGCGGCATTTCGGGGGAACCGGCGGTGTCTGGCGCCTGCACCCAGGTGGTGCCACCCAGCGCGCGCACCCGCTTCAAGCCTTGCACGCCGTCGTCGTTGGCGCCGGACAGCAGGATCGCCAGCAGGCGCTCGCCATACACGGCGGCCGCCGAGTCGAACAGCACGTCGATCGAGGGCCGCGAAAAGCGCACGGCGGCACCAGTGGACAGCGCGACGGTGCGATCCACCTCCACCAGCATGTGATACCCCGGCGGCGCAATGTGCACGCGGCCCGGCATGATGCGCTCGCCCGCGTCGGGCTCGATCACCGGCAACGCGCAGCGGTGCGCGAACGCGTCCACCAGGTAGCTCGGCGAATCGGGCGGCAGGTGTGTGACGATCATCACGGCCGGCGCAAAGCCCGCGGGCAGCGCGCCGAGCAGCACGTTCAGCACTTCTATGCCGCCCGCCGAACCGCCGATCACGACGAGCTCGTAGCCGCGCGCCGCTTTTGCGCGCGGTTGAGGATCGGCGGCCGGCTGGGGAGTTGAGCGTGGCATGATCGACGTGCTAGCGCTTCTGATAAATGCGTTCGCCTGGGCGGAATTCGTCGAACGCTTCGTAATGACGGGAAAAACGCAAGCTTTCCTTGCTGCCCAAACCCAGAAAACCGCGCCGCACGAGGGCGTTTTCAAACAGACCCAGCGCGCGATCCTGCAAACCGCGATCGAAATAGATCAGCACGTTGCGGCACGATACCAGATGGGCTTCTAGAAAGACTTCGTCGGTGGAGAGGCTGTGGTCGGCGAACACTACACGCCCTTTCAGCGAGCCTGCAAAGCGTGCGCCGCCGTATGCGGCGTGATAGTAGTCGGACAGCGAACGCTTGCCGCCCGAGGCCAGATAGTTCTGCGTGAAGCCCTGAATCCGTTCGAGCGCGTAGATGCCGGACTCGGCCCGCGCCAGCGCGTCCGGACTGATGTCCGTCGCGTAGAACAGCGTGCGCTCGGTCAGCCCCTCCTCGTCGAAAAGGATTTTCAGCGACCAGAGTTCCTCGCCCGTGCTGCATCCCGCCACCCACACCTTGATCGACGGATAGGTGCGCAGACGCGGCAGCACATGTTCGCGCAGCGCAAGGAAATACGCCGGGTCGCGAAACATGTCGCTCACCTGCACCGTGAGGTACTGGAACAGCCGCGAGAACTCGTCGCCGTGGCGCATGATGCGGTCCTGCAACTGCGACAGCGTCTTGAGCCCGAACTCGTCGAGCGCTTGCGACAGGCGGCGGCGCAGCGACGACATCGCATAGTGGCGGAAGTCGTGCTGATACTTGAGATAAATCGCCTCCAGCAGCAGTTTCAACTCGATGTCGAAATCGCTGATGCGCTGCGGCGCGTCAGAATCAGACTGGCTCATTCGTACTCGCTCATTCGTACCCGCTCACGTGTTCCCGTTCCCCTCTAGCGTTGCCGCAACCACACGCGGCACAGCGCGACCAGCTTGTCCACGTCGATCGGCTTGGAGACGTAATCGTCCGCGCCGGCTTCGAGGCAGCGGGTGCGGTCGTTCGCCATTGCCTTGGCGGTCAGCGCGATGATCGGCAGATGCGCAAAACGCGGATTGCGGCGAATCTCGCCCATTGCGGTCAGGCCGTCCATTTCCGGCATCATGATATCCATCAGGATCAGATGCACTTCGGGACCGTTTTCCAGCGCGTCGAGCGCTTCGCGGCCGTTGCGCGCAATCTGCAGTTTCGCACCGAGCGGCTCCAGCACGTGCGAGAGCGCAAAAATATTGCGCACGTCGTCTTCGGCCAGCAGGATCGTGCGGCCCTCGAAGGCATTGTCGCGCTGACGCACGGTGCGCAGCATGCGCTGCTGCTCGGGCGCGAGCGAGGACTCGACGCTGTGCAGGAACAGCGTGACTTCGTCGAGCAGACGCTCGGGCGACTTCGCGCCCTTGATGATGATCGACTTCGAATAGCGGCGCAGGCGGTGTTCTTCCTCGTCGGAGAGCATGCGGCCGGTGTAGACGATCACCGGCAGCGAGACATGCGCGGTATTCGCCGCGAGCCGCTCCAGCAGATCGTAGCCGGTGCCGTCGGGCAGCGCGAGATCGGTGACCACGCAATCGAACGTGACCTTCGCCAGATAGTCCAGCGCTTCGGCCAAGGTTGCGACCGCAACGATTTCCGTATTCTCGCTTTGCAGCAGCGCGCGGATGCTTTCGCGCATCGGCGTGTCGTCCTCGATCACCAGCACGCGTTTGAGGCGCTGTTGCAAACGCGCTTCGAGGCGGCGGATCGCGGCTTCCATCGTGCTGCGCGCGGTCGGCTTGAGCGTATAGCCGATCGCGCCGAGGTGCAGCGCCTTGTCGGCGTGATCGGTGGCCGAAACGATATGAATCGGAATATGCCGCGTGAGCGGATCGTTCTTCAGCCACTCCAGCACGGTCAGGCCGGAACGGTCCGGCAAGCCGACGTCCAGCAGCACCGCCGCCGGGCGCATGTCGCGCACCAGCGCGAGACCACTCGCGGCGTCGCTGGCGTGAACGAAATCGAAGTCCAGTTCATGCGTCAGATCGCGCAGGATTTCGGCGAAGGCCACATCGTCTTCCACGGCCACGATCAGACGGCCGGCACGTGTGCGGTTGTCACGGTCGTCGGCAATCGGGCCAATCGGGGTTTCGGACGCGTTGCCCGTGGTGAGGCCGCTGGTCGGTCCGCTCGTCAGTCCGTTGGCAGGCGTAATCACCGTGGCCGCGCCGCCGCTCGAAGACGGACGCGTCAGCAGCGGTTCCGCCATCGATCCCGCCGCGCCGCGCGCACTTGCCTGCGCCGGCACCGGTGCGGACGGCGGCGTCGGCGCGGCCGCGCCTTCGCTCGCGCTCAAGGCCGCTTCGGCGTCGAGCGGCAGCCACAGCGTAAACACGCTGCCCTTGCCGACTTCGCTCGCCACGGTGATCCGGCCGCCCAGCAAACGCGAAAACTCGCGCGAAATCGACAGACCCAGACCGCTGCCGCCGTATTGACGACTGGTCGAACCATCCGCCTGCTGGAACGCTTCGAAGATCATATCCAGCTTGTCGGGCGCGATGCCGATGCCCGAGTCGCGCACGTCGATACGCAGCATGCCGCCTTCGGCCGGTGCAACCGAGAGCGCCACCTCGCCGTGCTCGGTGAATTTCACCGCGTTCGAGAGCAGGTTACGCAGAATCTGCGTGACGCGCTGGCCGTCGCTGATGAACGTATCCGGCGTGCCCGGCAAGCGCTCGAAGGCGAGCCGCAATTGCCGCGCGGCCGCCATCGGCTTGAACATTTCCTCGAGCGCCTGCAAGGTCGCGTCGATCGACACCGTTTCGAGCTCGACCGTCACCTGGCCGGCTTCGACTTTCGACAGATCGAGAATGTCGTTGATCAGCACCAGCAGGTCGCTGTTGGAGGCGTGAATCGTCTCCGCGTAGCGCACCTGCTCTTCAGTCAGGTTGCCGGCGCGGTTCTGCTGCAGCAGCTTGGCGAGAATCAGCGAACTGTTCAGCGGCGTGCGCAGTTCGTGCGACATGTTGGCGAGGAATTCGGACTTGTAGCGGCTCGACTGTTCGAGGCGCGCCGCGTTGGCCGCGAGGTCGTCCTGCGCGCGCAGCAGATCGGACTTCTGCCGTTCGAGACGCTGCGCGTACTCTTCCAGTTGCACGTTGGTCTGTTCGAGTTCGGCCTGTTGCGCCTCCAGCCGCGTTTGCGATTCCATCAGCGCGCGGCCGCGCTCTTCGAGTCCTTCATTGGACACGCGCAACTCTTCCTGCTGAACCTGCAACTCTTCGTTCAATTGCTGCGTTTCGGCCAGCGCATCCTGCAACCGCTCGCGATATAGCGCTGCTTCGACGAAATCGCCCATACTGCTCGCGATCAGTTCCATGAACTCCTGATCGCGCGGCGTCAGTTCGCGCACAAAGCCCAGTTCGACCACGCCGTTGACCTCGCCGTCGTTTTCGATCGGCATGATGAGCAGGTTCTTCGGCGCGCTCTTGCCGGTCGCCGACACCACCTGCACGTAATTTTCCGGCACATCACGCAGGACCAGCGTGCGGCGCGCGGCGGCTGCCTGGCCGATCAACGTCTCGCCTTCTTCGAAATTGCGCGCGGTGGCCTGTTCGCTCTCACGGCTGAAACCGTACGTCGCGATGCGGCGCAGCGTGCCATGCCGTTTGTCGCGCACATAGAGCGCGGCCACGGCGGCATCCAGATACTGCGCGAGGAAGTCGAGCATCGCGCGCCCCACCAGCGGCGGGGTGGCTTGACCAACCACCTTTTCGGCAAGCAGGCGTTGCCCCGAGCGAAGCCACACCTGCTCCTGCAACATCTCGGTCTGTTCGGCCTGCTGCCGCAGCGCGTTGTCATAAGTGGACGACAGGCTCATCAGTTCACGCCGCCCCATCCACGCGAGCAGTCCGCTCACGCTCAGGCTGAAGAGCAGAAACACGCTCACCAGCGTGGTGGTGACACGGCGCGTGGCCTCCGCGCGTTCCTGGCGCAGGCGCAGTTCGACATCGAGAAAATCGCCGAATTCACGGCGCGTTTCGTCGAATTCGATCTTGCCGCGACCGCTCGCCACGGCGCTTTCGAAGTCCTGATTGCGCCGGCGCGCGTCGATCATCTGCTCGGCGTAGACACTCCAGCGCTGCTGGATCGCCTCGATCTGCTTGAGCTTTTCGACTTGCGGCGGGTTGTCGGAGACCAGTTCCTGCAAGGCTTCGATCTGGGTCTTGAAGCGCGGGCCGCCCTCTTCATAAGGCGTGAGGAAACTCTCGTCGCCCGTGATCAGGAAGCCTCGCATCGAGGATTCGCGATCGACCGCGAGACGCAGCATTTCATTGGCCTGGCCGATCACGCGCTCGGAGTGCTCGGCCCAGTTCATGGTCGAGACCAGATAAGCAATCAGTCCGACGAAGACAGCCATCGTCACGAGGCCGACACCCAGAGGCAACGCGATGTTGCGCCGAATGATGCTGCGAAAACGATTCTGGTCGACGGCCTGCGATGCGGTCATTTTTTCTGTCTTCGGCTTGGCGAATCGGATCGATTCGGAATATTTTTCGGATGTTTCGGGTGATGCATTTTGTCGCGGTGCGACGGGCGTAATCATACAGGATGGGGTCTTATTCTGAGATGCCCGGATGCGCTTTCAGGCTTGCTGGGCGGGGCTGCCGCAGGCTCACGCCAGTGGCGAGCGGTCAGCGATGGGATGCGCCTGACGGCTGGGCGCCGTGGCACTGGCCGGCGGTGATCGGCTTGCGCCGTTGCAGCGCACCGGCGCTCGCGCGAACCATCTCACGCGGGTGGCTCCGTAACAGGAAAAAACCTGGCGGGTTTGCACCGGCCAGGCTCCTTCCGAACCGGTTCGACAGACGCTTACGCCGGCACGGTCTCAGCCTGCTGCGCGCGCGACCACACGCGGTGCTGCCCGGCTGCCTCGATGAACGCCTTCAGCACTTCAGCGGCCTGCTTGTCGTCGCCGGTTGCGACGCCGTCGGCATTGTGCGGCAAGTGCGCGGCGGCGAGCACGTCACGCCCCGCGCCGATTGCCGCGATCGCCTTCAGATGCTTGAACGCCTCAAGCACGAAATGCCGTGCGTCGCCCGATTGCGCCAGCGCCTTCGCGCCCTGATCACCGCCCACCACGATCACCGCGTCGAACATGATCGACGGCAAGCCGGCAATCGTGGCGTCCGGCGCCATGCCGTCGATCGCGGCAAGCGTCGGGGCGATCAGCATCGGCGTGGCGCCCTCGCCTTGCAGCGCCTGCTGCAGCTTTTTGATCGCGGCGCCATCGGAACCGGGCGCGGCCAGCAGCGCGATCTTGCGGGTCTTGATGCCCGGCTTCACGCGGTTGAGCAGGCTCAGCGCCGGCGATTCCTTGGGACCGGTCAGCTTCGCCGTGCCTTTCTTCGGCGCCGGCAAACCCAGCCCTTCAGCCACCTGTGCCGCGAGCCCCGCATCGAAGTTGGCGAGAATCTCGTTCACGACGCGCGCACGAATTTCCGGCTTCGTCACCTTACCGAGTTCGAACTGATAAGCCGCGGCAATATGGTCTTTCTCCGGCGGGGACATGCTGTTGTAAAACAGCGCGGCCTGCGAGAAATGATCGGCGAACGATTCGCTGCGTACGCGAATCTTGGTGCCTTCCACGCGCTCCTGATAGGTCTCGAAGCCGCCGTCGGAGGGCGCCGGATCAGTTTCCTTCGGCCAGCCGCCGCTCAGCGAATTGGGCTCGTACGAGGCCTGGCCGACGTTGATGGTCTGCCGGTGCATGGCGTCGCGCTGGTTGTTGTTGAACGGGCACACGGGCCGGTTGATCGGAATCTCGTGAAAGTTCGGGCCGCCCAGGCGGCTGATCTGCGTATCCGTGTACGAGAACAGACGACCTTGCAGAAGCGGATCGTTGGAGAAGTCGATACCCGGCACCACATGGCCCGGATGAAACGCGACCTGCTCGGTCTCGGCGAAGAAGTTGTCCGGATTGCGATTGAGCGTCATCTTGCCGATGATCTTCACCGGCACCTGTTCTTCCGGAATCAGTTTGGTCGGATCGAGCAGGTCGAAGTCGAACTTGTGTTCGTCCGCTTCCTCGATGATCTGCACGCCGAGCTCGAACTCGGGAAAGTCCCCCCGTTCGATCGACTCCCATAGATCGCGCCGATGAAAATCCGGGTCTTTGCCAGCCAGCTTCTGCGCTTCGTCCCACAGCAGCGAGTACGAGCCCAGCACCGGGCGCCAGTGAAACTTGACGAAGCGTCCCTTGCCTTGCGCATTCACGAAACGGAACGTGTGAATGCCGAAGCCCTCCATCGTGCGCAGGCTGCGCGGGATCGCGCGGTCCGACATGGTCCACAGCACCATATGCGCGGACTCGGGCACCAGCGAGACGAAGTCCCAGAAGGTGTCGTGCGCGGAACCGCCCGTCGGCATTTCGTTCGGCGCTTCCGGTTTGACCGCGTGCACGAAGTCGGGAAATTTGATGGCGTCCTGAATGAAGAACACCGGCATGTTGTTGCCGACCAGATCGTAATTGCCTTCCTGCGTGTAGAACTTCACTGCAAAGCCGCGCACGTCGCGCACCGTATCGGCGGAACCGCGCGGACCCTGTACCGTGGAAAAGCGCACATACACCGGCGTCTGCACGGCGGGGTCCTGCAGAAACGCAGCCTTGGTGTATTCCTGCATCGATTCGTACACCTGAAACACGCCGTGCGCCGCCGAGCCGCGCGCATGCACGATGCGCTCGGGAATCCGCTCATGGTCGAAGTGCGTGATCTTCTCACGCATGATGAAATCTTCCAGCAGCGAAGGGCCGCGCGGGCCCGCGCGCAGCGTGTTCTGATTGTCAGAGATCTTGACGCCCTGATTGGTTCTCAGCGCCTCACCTTCTGGGCTGACTCGAAACTGTTCGAGATCCTTCGCTTTCGGATCCGACTGCGGACCGCTCGCCTGCGCGTTCTTCGCCGCGGGCTTCTGTGTATTCGTTTTACCTGCCATGAGAATCTGCTCCTTGCGTTCGGGGCGTGCCGGCGGGGGAAATCCGGTCTAACGCACCGAATGAAAGCAGCAAACCATGTACCCGCAAGGAGCCCGGTCGCACCTGCCGTTCGCCGGGTGCGCCGGGTTCGCCGATGACTGGCAATGCGGCGCGCCGTATTTGCGCGCCGCTGTCCACGACACTCGCTCGCAGGAGCGCTGCATCAGAAGCGGTAGTTGATGGAAATATCGGCCACGCCATTGGCTTTACGGTGCGTGACGGGACTATTGCCCGCGCTGCCGACCAACTGTTCGAATGCGCCGTCCGCGGTGGCGAACCAGTGCTTGTTGAACAGCCACACCGCGCTGATGCCAAAGCCGACCGACTTGAAGCCCGCACTGGCGTGGTACTGCGAAAACTGCGAATGCGCCGCCTGACTCTGATTCACGCCGAACCAGCTGTTCATGTAAGTGGAATCGGCGAGCGTTACGTTCGGACCGGCGAACCAGAAGAATTGCTTCGTGCTGCCCGGCATCGGCATATACGCGCCAAAGTCGCCGGTCCAGCCATTCGAGCCGCCGAAGTAGCGCCTGACGTCGGCACGCAGCACCAGCGGGAAATCTTTCGATACTACGTATTCACCCGCCAGTTTGATGCCCGGCGCCGGATTGATGTTGCCGAGGCCGTTCAGTTCCTGCGGATCGTCATGGCCGCGCCGCCCGAGGTCGTAGACGGCCGCGAGACTGGCGCGCCAGTTCTGGCCTTGAGCGAAGTTGACGCCGAAACCCTCGCCGCTCGACAGGAAGAACAGGTCTTTGTAGCGCACGTCGATGCTCGGGCCGGCCATCAGGTGATAGCGGTCGGAGCCTTCGTAGCGCGGCTGGAACGATGTCGCGAGGCCGAGGCGCACCTGCCAGTCCGGGATATTCGGCTGCCACATCTTCTGCAGCGGAATACCCACCGAATATTGCCATTCGCCGAGCGGTGAAGGCGTCTGTGCCGAGACCGGCGCCGGTAGCACGGCGACACCACCGATAGTCGCGGCGGCGAAAGACACTGCCGCGATGCCTGTTTGTTTATTGCGGAGCCGGCCGCCCCGCTTTCTACGGCTGTTAAACACCAGATATCTCCGATCTCGCGTATCGCGAAGAAGGTTATGTTTTCGCCCAAGGTCCGCAATGGATAAAAGCACCGGGCGTCCGCCGCGTTGCTACGTGCGGCACGTAATTTTTTCAGCCAACGACACGCACTCCCGGCAAACCGCACCACTCGCCCGCAATCGACAGCCCGTAAAGCAGACATTTGTCTAAGCAGACCGATACGAAAGATTTGCCGATGGACGCAGCATTGCAAAATGCGGGCCTGGTCGCTGGAGAGCGGATTCGGAACGGCGGCGACAAGGACGGAATGCGTTCGGGCACCGGCGCGCCGTGCGGAATGCGGCGCGCTTGTGCATGGCCCGCCTCTCAGCCGCGCAGCGGCTATCCCGCGAGCGCGTTGCCGGACGGTGGAAGCGGCAACGACCGCGCCGGAGATCTCACGAATTTTTATTGCGTCAATGGCGTCATCTGGATAGTTTTTATTAGTTCGATGTGACCTGTTGATTTCTTAAAGTAAGAAAAACCGGGTTTTTTCACAAGCACATTTCCGGCTGTCTTCCCTACCATTTGTTGAACGCGACGGGATACTGATCGCGTCAAACTTATCAACACGGAGCTGCCATGAATCTGCAACGATTTCCTCGTTACCCGCTGACTTTCGGGCCGACGCCGATCCAACCGCTAGCGCGTCTGAGCAAGCATCTCGGCGGCAAAGTGCATCTGTATGCGAAACGCGAGGACTGCAACAGCGGTCTTGCCTTCGGCGGCAACAAGACACGCAAACTCGAATATCTGATCCCTGAAGTGCTTGCGCAGGGTTGCGACACGCTCGTGTCGATCGGCGGCATCCAGTCGAACCAGACGCGCCAGGTGGCGGCCGTGGCAGCGCATCTGGGCATGAAATGCGTGCTGGTACAGGAGAACTGGGTCAACTACTCGGACGCGGTCTACGACCGGGTCGGCAACATCCAGATGTCGCGTATTCTCGGCGCCGATGTGCGCCTCGTGCCCGACGGCTTCGACATCGGCTTTCGCAAGAGCTGGGAGGAGGCGCTCGAAAGCGTGCGCGCCGCCGGCGGCAAACCGTATGCGATTCCGGCCGGCTGCTCGGACCATCCGCTCGGCGGCCTCGGTTTCGTCGGCTTCGCGGAAGAGGTGCGTCAGCAGGAAGCCGAATTGGGCTTCAAGTTCGACTACGTCGTGGTGTGTTCCGTAACCGGCAGCACGCAAGCCGGCATGGTGGTGGGTTTTGCCGCCGACGGCCGCGCTGATCGCGTGATCGGCATCGACGCATCGGCAAAGCCCGCGCAGACGCGCGAGCAGATCACGCGAATCGCCCGGCAAACGGCGGAAAAAGTCGGCCTGGGCCGCGATATCACGAGCGAAGACGTGGTGCTCGACGAGCGCTTCGCCGGTCCGGAATACGGCCTGCCGAATGACGGCACGCTGGAAGCAATCCGCTTGTGCGCCCGCATGGAGGGCGTGCTGACCGATCCCGTCTACGAAGGCAAATCCATGCACGGCATGATCGAGATGGTGCGCAACGGCGAATTTCCGGAAGGTTCGCGCGTGCTGTATGCGCACCTCGGCGGCGTGCCGGCGTTGAACGGCTACAGCTTCATTTTCCGCAACGGCTAAATGGCCGCACCGGCGGCAGCAACGAATGACAAGGCAGCGGCCGGCGTCCGTCAAGCCGGCCGCCGCTTCAATCGTGGTATCGCCGCCCCGCTGAAAAACTCTCGCGCGGCAAACAGGGCTTCACGCCTTCATGCGCTTCCTCAAGTGCTCCCTCAGGAATTCCACGAATGCCCGGATCGTGAGGGAGCTTTGCCTGTGCTGCGGATAAACCGCGTAGACGCTCGTGACAGTGGGCAGGAAGTCTTCGAGCACCGGCACGAGCTGACCGCTTCTGAGCGCGTCCGCGACGATAAAATCAGGAAGCCGAACAATCCCCAAACCCGCAACGGCCGCATCGCGCACCAGCTCGCCATTGTTCGCGCGCAACGGACCGTGTACATCGACACCCTTCGTCACGCCGTCGACCACGAAGTCCCAGCTTACCGCCCCGCCATGACCATACAGCAGACACGCATGCCGCTCCAGATCCGCCGGCACCGCGGGCGCGCCACGGCGCCGCACGTAGCCCGGGCTGCAGCATGCCACCACCCTGATGTCCACCAGCTTCTGCGCGATCAGCGTGGAATCGGGCAACGCGCCGATCCGGATCGCCATGTCGAAGCCCTCGCCCACCACGTCCACGGTGCGGTCGCTCAATTCCATCTCGAAGCGCACGTCGCCGTGCTCGCGCAGGAACATCGCCACGAGCGGCGACAGATGCGCCATGCCGAACGACATCGGCGCACTCACGCGTAACAACCCGCGCGGCCCGGCGCGCCGCAGAGACATGGCCTGCTCGGCGTCTTCGACCTCGCCGAGAATGCGTTTGGCGCGCTCGTAAAACTCCTGCCCGAGGTCGGTCACCGCCAGCTTGCGCGTGTTGCGGATCAGCAATTGCACGCCGAGCGTCTCTTCCAGCGCCATGACCCGCCGGCTGACGAACTGCTTGGACAGCGACAGCCGGTTGGCCGCCGCCGTGAAGTTACGCGCGTCGACCGTGGCGACGAAAATCCGCATGTCGTCGAGTTGCATTGTATTGTCCACTCCACATTGACAGTGTTTCCGTTTATGGAGCGATTATAACCATCCGGATTGACCTACACTTTCGTTCATGGATCGCGGACAAACATCTGGCCGGATCGCACAACCCAAGGAGAAACACGATGCTTGAAATCAGACTCGCCAATCAACGCGGCCGCGCGGAGCACGGCTGGCTCAGTTCGCGTCATACGTTTTCCTTCGCGAACTATCACGACCCGAAGCAGAACGGCTTTTCCGACCTGCTCGTCATCAACGACGACCGTGTCGCGCCGGCCCAGGGTTTCGGCAAGCACCCGCACCGCGACATGGAAATCTTTTCGTACGTGCTGGAAGGCGCGCTGGAACACAAGGACACGATGGGCACGGGCTCGGTGATCGTGCCCGGCGACATCCAGTTGATGAGCGCGGGAACCGGCGTCGCGCACAGCGAATACAACCATTCGAAGAGCGAACCGGTGCACTTCCTGCAAATCTGGATCGCGCCGGGGCAAAAGGGTACGGCGCCGCGTTATCAGCAGCGCCACTTCGGCGCGGAGCAGAAGCGCGGCGTGTTGCGCCTCGTGCTCTCGCCGGACGGCGCGAACGATTCGCTCGTGCTGCAACAGGACGCGCGCGTCTATGCTGGCCTGTTCAACGGCGACGAGACAGCGCGGCTCGAACTGGCCAGCAATCGCTATGCTTATGTACACGTGGCACGCGGCAGCGTGAGCGTGAACGGCGTCCAGTTCAACGAAGGCGACGGTGCACGTGTACGCGGTGAAGAAGCGCTGAGCTTCACGCAAGGTCACGACGCAGAAGTGTTGGTGTTCGACCTGCGCGACATCGAGATGTCGGAGTTGTGGGCCTGAGCGGCCTGAGTGAATCAGGTAAATCAAGTGACCCGAGTGGCCTGACCATCTGAAGGCCGGCGGTCCAGAACCCGGGCGGGACTCGCCGGTCAATTCCGGCGGACCGCTCTCTTCCTATCCTATGAGAGAAAATCATGCGCTATACGCTGCTGGACAATCAGAAAGACGCGGTCATCCTCGCTGCCCGCATTCTGTTGATGGTGCTGTTCATCATGTTCGGCTGGTCGAAGCTGACCGGCTTTTCCGGCACTGTCGCTTATATGACTTCGAGCGGCGCGCCGGTGCCCGAGTTGTCGGCGGTGATCGCCGTTGTGATGGAATTCGCGGTTGGCATTGCGTTGCTGGTCGGTTTTTATACCCGGCCGCTTGCGTTGCTGCTGGCGGTCTATACGTTCGGTACGGCGATCATCGGCCACCATTACTGGAACATGACCGGCGCGATGCAGTACGACAATATGATTCACTTCTATAAGAACATCAGCATCATCGGCGGATTGCTGCTGTTGTGCGTGACCGGCGCCGGGAAATATTCGATCGACCGGCGTTGATGCCATACGGAGTCCGGAATGTTGGAAAGAAAGCCGCCCGGTCGAAGCCGGGCGGCTTTCTGCTAGCGCCGAACCGTTGGCGCTAGCCCGCAAACCGCGCGAGGACGCGCTCGCGAATGGCCGGGCGGATATTCGACTGCGCCATGTCGCCGCGATAATGCGCGACGACGCGTGGATTCATCACGCGGAACCACAGCGGCGGCACGTACGCGAGCATGATCATCGTGGCGTACCCCGACGGCAATTGCGGCGCGCCGTCGAAATGACGCAGCGCCTGATACGAGCGCGTCGGATTCGCGTGATGATCGGCGTGACGCTGCAACTGATACAGAAACAGATTCGTCACGATACGATTGCTGTTCCAGGAATGCTGCGGCTGGCAACGCTCGTAACGGCCGCTCGCGAGCTGCTTGCGGCCGAGTCCGTAGTGCTCCAGATAGTTGACCACTTCGAGCAGCGACGCACCGTACACTGCCTGGATCAGCAGAAACGGAATCACCGTTTTGCCGAATAGCGCAATCATCGCGCCCCACAGTACGACCGTCATTGCCCATGAATGCAGGACTTCGTTGCGCCATGTCCACGGCGACTTGCCGAGGCGCGCGAGGCGATGTTTTTCGAGCCGCCACGCGGATGCGATGCTGCCCAGAACCGTGCGCGGCAGAAAGGCCCAGAACGATTCGCCGTAGCGCGCGCTGGCCGGGTCGGGCGGTGTCGCCACACGCACATGGTGCCCGCGATTGTGTTCGACGAAGAAGTGGCCATAAGCGACCGGTGCCAGCGTGATTCTGGCGAGCCATCGCTCGAAGCGATCGGTCTTGTGACCGAGTTCGTGCGCCGTGTTGATCGACACGCCGGTTGCCGCACCGAGCGAGAGCGCAAAGCCGAGGTAGTCATACCATGCGAGCGCATGCGTGCCCACGATCCATAACGCGCCGAAAAACGACACGTACTCGATGAACGTGGCGAGATAAACGACGCGGCGGTAATAGCGCTCTTTTTCGAGTGTGGGGACGATGTCTTCCGGCGGATTGCCGGAGTCGTCGCCGATCAGATAGTCGAGTACCGGAATGATGCCGAACACGAAAATCGGCCCGAACCACCAGAAGATATGCCAGCCGGTGTGCAGCGCCAGATTCGCGGCGTGCAGCGGCAAGGTGATCGTGAGCGCGCCGAGCAGCCACCAATAACGCTTGCCGTCGACCCACCGCGCGGGCGCCGCTTGCGATGTTGCCATTGTCTCCCTCCTTGTTTTATGTGACCCGGTGTCCGCGTATCGCGACAGGGCCGCGCACGGGTCGGCGGGATTTTTGCCGACTCCCAGATTTATATGGCCTGGTGAGCGCGATAGCCAGGGAATTGGCCCAGGTGCGGGGCTCCAAACAGAAGAGGTGCGGAAAAGGCGCGCGGAGTTGGGGGGCGAGAGGGTGAATGAAACGGGTATTGGACGCTCTGCTCACCTCGTGGAAGGCGCTTGACCCTTCCCGGGCAAATCCATATAATCAGCTTTCAAAACTACGTACGAGCGGGTGCGAAAAACGTAGCGCCGCCCGGGAAACCGGGTTCCACCTGGAGTGGAAATTTTGCCCTGAAAGCAGATAGAGAATCCCGCATACAACGGCTGCCGCAAGGCGGCCGTTGGTTTTTTTGCGATGCTTCCCGCTTCTACGGACGGACCTTCCGGCCTTCGTACGTCGCCCGCAGTAACGTCTTCAGGGCCACCCTCCTGGCCTCGCGCTGGCGTCTGGTCAGTGTCCGTTCGAGAAGATAGGCGGATTGAATCCTCAAGATGAGACGCTGCCGTCTCGCCTTGTCCTTTTCTACCTCGAAGAAAACCGCGTATAGCGATGTCGTGCCATCGGCATTCATCTGTTGCATGGTCATAAAATCGGGTTGCCGCTCATCGGCGACGACAATAGGACGATCGGCCAGCGTCATGACCAGACTCCTCAGCAGACGCTTTGACAACATATAGCGAGCCGGGTCAAGTACTCGCCGTTCGCGACCATCATCGTATATCTCGGCGTCTGGGATTTCCGCACGCGCTCTTCCGTCGCGGGCTAAGCTGCGCGAAAAGCAATGTCAGGAGAACATCACGACCACGGTCACCTGACAACTGGCGCCTAGATCACATTTGAAAGCGAAACAGTCCAGATGGCTCAGGTCCCACGGCGGAGCCGTGGTAATCGATTGATCGAAAGCGGTGTGCTGTGTGTTCGACTGAATCAAGTACTTGTATTTCAAATTTCGACATAGACGAACGACAATACCTGGACCAGCCACATTCTACGTCCACCAATCTCGTTCGTTATACAGAATGACTCTGCCAAATGGTATAGGACAAATCGCTCTGTCAAAGAACAGCATGGCAGCGAAAAACAAAGGTCGTTGCGCAACAGGTCTGTATCTCGATCTCAAACAAAAACGGCGGCCCAAAGGCCGCCGTCCGCTTTTCCCACCACCACTAGATCAAACCGCTACTTCAGCCTCGGCTTCGCTGACTACTTCCACTTCTTCGCTATTACGGATCAGGTAATCGAATGCCGAGAGCGATGCCTTCGCCCCCTCGCCCACGGCGATCACGATCTGCTTGAACGGCACCGTGGTCACATCGCCGGCGGCGAATACACCCGGCACCGACGTCGCGCCACGCGCATCGACGACGATCTCGCCGTGCTTCGACAACTCGACCGTGCCCTTGAGCCACTCGGTGTTCGGCACGAGACCGATCTGCACGAATACGCCTTCCAGTTCGACCTGCTTCACTTCACCCGAGCGCAGATCCTTGTAGACCAGACCGTTGACCTTCTTGCCGTCGCCGGTGATTTCCGTGGTCTGCGCCTGCGTGACGACCGTCACGTTAGCCAGACTGCGCAACTTGCGTTGCAGCACTTCGTCGGCACGCAGCGTAGCGCCGAACTCGAACAGCGTCACTTCACGCACGATACCCGCGAGGTCGATGGCCGCTTCGACGCCCGAATTGCCGCCGCCGATCACCGCCACGCGCTTGCCTTTGAACAGCGGACCATCACAGTGCGGGCAGTACGCCACGCCGTGATTGCGGTACTCGCGCTCGCCCGGCACGTTGATTTCGCGCCAGCGCGCGCCCGTTGCCAGAATGATCGTCTTCGCCTTCAGCACGGCGCCGTTCGCAAGACGCACTTCGTTGATGCGGCCCGGAATCAGCGCTTCAGCGCGCTGCACGTCCATGATGTCGACTTCGTAGCTCTTCACGTGCTGTTCGAGCGCCGTGGCGAACTTCGGCCCTTCGGTTTCCGTCACGGAGACGAAGTTCTCGATGGCCAGCGTATCGAGCACCTGACCGCCGAAGCGCTCGGCCACGACGCCCGTCGCGATACCCTTGCGCGCCGAATAAATCGCCGCAGCCGCGCCCGCGGGGCCGCCGCCGACGATCAGCGTATCGAACACCGGCTTCTTTTCCAGTTCCTTCGCGGCACGCGCACCGGCGTTCGTATCGAGCTTCGCGAGAATTTCCTTCACGCCGCTGCGGCCCTGGCCGAACACTTCGCCGTTCAGGAACATGGTCGGTACCGCCATGATCTGGCGCGCTTCGACTTCATTCTGGAACAGGGCGCCGTCGATCGCCACGTGGCGGATGCGCGGGTTGATCAGCGCCATCACGTTCAGTGCCTGGACGACTTCCGGGCAGTTCTGGCATGACAGCGAAAAATACGTTTCGAATTGATAGTCGCCGTCGAGATTGCGGATCTGTTCGATCACGGCGTCTTCGAGTTTGAGCGGATGGCCGCCCACCTGCAACAGCGCGAGGACGAGCGACGTGAATTCATGACCCATTGGAATACCGGCGAAACGGATGCCCGTTTCCTTGCCCGGCTCGCCAATCGAAAACGACGGCTTGCGCTCGGCGTCGCCACGACGCTCGATCACGTTGACGCGCTCCGACAACGTCGCGATATCGTTCAGCAATGCCAGCAGCTCTTGCGATTTTGCGCTGTCGTCCACCGACGCGACGATCTCGATAGGCCTGCTAACCTTTTCGAGGTACGTTTTCAACTGAGTCTTGAGATTGGCATCAAGCATGGCTATTCGATTCCGTGACGATGGGTGTTGGGTTCCCGGCGCCGCACGCGTCCGGATAGAACAGGTGCGGTCCGGGGACGTGCGAACCACTGTAAGAAGCGGTCCGCACGGTGATGCGCCGCGAGGCGCCTGTTGCGTCGGGTCGTGAGACCTTAGATCTTGCCGATCAGGTCCAGCGACGGGGTCAGCGTTTCAGCGCCCGGCGTCCACTTGGCGGGGCACACTTCACCCGGGTGAGCCGCGATGTATTGCGCCGCCTGCACCTTGCGCAGCAGTTCGCCCGCGTCACGGCCGATGCCGTTGTCGTGAATTTCGGCCACCTTGATCTCGCCTTCCGGGTTGATCACGAACGTGCCGCGCAGCGCCAGGCCTTCTTCTTCGATCAGCACGTCGAAGTTGCGCGAGATGGCGAGCGTCGGGTCGGCGACCATCGGGTACTTGATCTTCTGGATCGTGTCCGAGGTGTCGTGCCATGCCTTGTGGGTGAAGTGCGTATCCGTCGACACGCTGTAGATTTCAACGCCGAGCTTCTGGAATTCGGCGTAGCGATCGGCCAGGTCACCCAGTTCGGTCGGGCAGACAAACGTGAAGTCGGCCGGATAGAAAACGAAAACCGACCACTTGCCCTTCAGGCTTTCTTCAGTGACGGTCACGAATTCGCCGTTGTGATAAGCCTGTGCTTTGAACGGTTTGACTTGACTATTGATGATCGGCATTTGCTGAGTCCTCTTTCGGAGTGGTTGGAAAGTGGAGTCAGTATGTCAGACGACGCTTAATAGGTAAAGCGGATTGTTTTAATCATAGCGATAGTCTGACGCTATCCGGAGATTCCCGCTTGCGGTCATTCGCTGGAAGGGTCTTTCATGAGCCGCCACAAGGTCGTCCGGCCGATTCCCAGCGCCCGGCTTGCCGCGGCGCGGTTGCCGCCGGCCTTTTCGAGGGCGTGAAGAACGTCCTCACGGGTCGGGCTTACGCGCGCCGGGGTGGTTTGGGCGGTGGCATGTGAGCCGCTCGACCCGTTCGCCCCACTTGGACCGCCTGCGCCGCTTGCGCCGCCGGCCGGCCGCTGCTCCATGCGCCCGAACTCCGGAAACACCGCCTGCCAATCCAGGCCGGCTTCGCCGCCGGGATAGATCGCGGCGCGCGTCAACAGATTTTCCAGCTCCCGCACATTGCCGGGCCACGCGTAGTGCGCGAACAGCGGCGCGAGGAACGCCAGCACCCGCTCGATCGCAACCTCCGACAGCCCATATTGGAGCGCGCTGCGGCTTAACAAGTGCCGCGCCAGTTGCGGAACATCTTCACGCCGTTCGCGTAGCGGCGGCAATTCTATCTGAAGCAGATTCAGACGAAAATACAAATCCGCACGAAACGCGCCCTGCTCGACCAGTGCATGCAGGTCGCGGTGGGTGGCGGCGATTACCCGCACGTCGACCGGCGTGGCACGCCCCGAGCCGAGCTTCATCACCTCGCGCTCCTGCAGAACCCGTAGCAGACGGCTTTGCAGCGCCGCCGGCATCTCGCCGATTTCGTCGAGGAAAATCGTTCCTGTGTGGGCGATTTCGAAGAGCCCCGGCTTGCCGCCACGCCGCGCGCCGGTGAACGCGCCTTCTTCGTGGCCGAACAGTTCACTTTCGATCAGCCCCTCGGGCAGCGCCGCGCAATTGAACGCAACGAACGGATTGCCGCGCCGCGAGCTCGCGTTGTGGATGCCTTGCGCGACCAGTTCCTTGCCGGTTCCGCTTTCACCGCTGAGGAGCACGGTGGCGTCGTGCGCCGCGCCGGCGCGCGCGAGCCGCCGCACCCGTTCGAGCGCCGCCGAGTTGCCGATCAGATCGTCCAGTCGATGCCGCGCGACCAGATGCTTCGGCCGCTGGCTGGTCCGCAGCGAGCGGTCGATCCGCTGTGCGACCAGCGCGTCCTGCAGTGTCACGACCGAGCCGGAGCGCACGCCCTGCTCCACGATCGGCAGGCAGTTGACGATCAGCGCGCGGCCGCCGATCTGCTCGATCCGTTCTTCGATCGGCATATCGTGCTCCAGCGTCTCGCGCAGCAACGGCCCGACGGCACGCTCCACCTGCCCGGCCACGTCCCGCTCGCGGTCAAGGCCCAGCAGATCGAGCATGGCCGGATTGACGGCTTCGACCTGGCCGGCTTCGTCGAAGGCGGCGACGCCGTCGCGCAGATGCGCCACGATCGTATTCAGGCGCACGCGCTTCGATTCCTTCTGGCGGCTCACGCGCGCCAGTTCGACCGAGCGCTCGAACGCTTCTTCGACCGCGCCGAGCGAGTACAGGAAAACGCTCGCGAGGCCCGCCTGCTGGGCAAAATCGCAGGCCATGCCGGGCCCGATGATGACGCCGCAGCCTTCGGCGGCGAGGTTGTCGACCGCGAGCCGCACTTCGTCGATCGAGCGGTACGCGCGCTGTTTCAGGCTGACTTTCAGCCAGGCGCTCAGGTCGCTCAGCTCGTGCGAGATCGTTTCGTGCAGCACGAGGCCGATCTGCGCATTGGGCCATGTGGTCGTGGCCCGGGTGATCGCGCCCAGCACGTCGAAGCCGTTCACCTTGACCATCACCACCGGCACGTTCAGGTGGTCGCGCAAGTAGGCGCCGTTCGATCCGGCGGCCAGCACCACGTCCACCGAACCGGCCTCCACGTACGCCTGCAAGGCGGTGACGGCGGCGCCGTAGCCTTCCCGGACCGAAAAGAATTTCGCGCGCCCGGCGTAGCGTGGCGCGACGGTCTCGCAAAGCGACCGCAACCGGCTGATACTCACCAGTGCGACGCCCGGGCGGCCCGAATCGGGATTCGTAAACGATGACGTGAAAGTGGACACGGCGTCCCTCCGCTCTACATTGGAACGTTCCATGAAACGTTCCAAGGAACATGGCGTCTATTGTGCCACGAAGCGCCGCACCGCCGCTTCCCGCCTAACCTGTTGATTGATCGAAACAAATCGCCGACGCCGCCAAATGGCACGCTTCCTGCAAAATCACGCCTGCGTATATCCGCCCTTTTCTTCTGGAGACACACCGTCATGAGCACTTCCGCTACCCGCCGCGCCGCCTTCCGCGCCAAAGTCAACGAACGCCAGGGCCTGCTCGTGCCCGGCGCCTTCAACGCGATGAGCGCGCGCGTGATCGAGGACGCCGGCTTCGAGGCGATCTACATCACCGGCGCCGGCGTCACCAACATGTCGCTCGGCCTGCCCGACCTCGGGTTCATCGGCCTTGCCGAAGTGGCTGAGCACACGGCGCGGATTCGCGACGCGGTTGCGCTGCCGCTGATCGTCGACGCCGACACCGGCTTCGGCAACGCGCTGAACGTGCGCCAGACGGTGCGCGTGCTCGAGCGCAGCGGCGCCGACGTGATCCAGTTCGAAGACCAGATCATGCCGAAGAAATGCGGCCACTTCTCCGGCAAGGAAGTGGTGAGCGCGAGCGAAATGGTCGGCAAGATCCGCGCGGCCGTGGATGCCCGCGAAGACGGCAATCTGCAGATCATGGCGCGCACCGACGCGGCAGCGGTCCACGGCATCGAGGACGCGATCGAGCGCGGCCACCGGTTTATCGAAGCCGGCGCCGACATTCTGTTTATCGAAGCGACCGAATCGCTGGCGGACATCGAACGTCTGCCGGGCCTGTTCGACAAGCCGCAACTGATCAATATCGTGATCGGCGGCAAGACGCCGGTGCAATCGCGCGAAGCGCTCGCCAAACTCGGCTACGGCATCGTGCTGTACGCGAACGCGGCGCTGCAAGGCGCGGTGCTCGGCATGCAGCGCGCGCTCGGCACGCTGAAGAGCAATGGCCGCCTCGACGAAGACGCCACGCTCGTCGCGCCGTTCAGCGAACGCCAGCGCCTCGTCAACAAGCCGCTGTACGACAAGCTCGACCGCGAGTACGCCGCGAAAGACTGAGCGGCGCATAGAAGACAGTATTTCCGGTAAAGGAGCGCACGGGCAAGCCGGCTTGCAGGCTCGCCCCGCGCGGCCGCCGCCTTGCCAGCGACGGCGATGATGATCTCCGTCAGCGGTATGGCGCCATTTATTGCGATAGGATTCAGGGCTAGCGCTCGCGTGCCAGGCTCGATGGCTTCGCCAGCGCGTCAACCGCGGGCGCGATCGGGTCGCTCGTCCGTGTCGCCCACCTCGTCCGGATGCCGGAAACACGTTTTCGAAAGGTAGTCGCAAGAACATGAAGGCCAAACCACCGCGCCCCATGCGCCGGCACGCCCACGGCACCGGCGCTCACACGGGATCACACGACGCTGCACGCAGCGCGGCGGGAACCGCGCAATGAGCGGCACCGATACACGCAACGCCCATGTCGGCTGGCTGCCGTATATCGTCGCGGCCACCTTCTTCATGGAGTACCTCGACACCACCGTGATCGCCACCGCATTGCCGCAGATGGCGCATTCGTTCGGCGTCGGCCCGAACAGTCTCAGTCTCGGCATGACGGCCTACATGCTGGCGCTGGCGATCTTCATTCCGGCAAGCGGCTGGGTCGCCGACCGCTTTGGCTCGCGCACGGTGTTCTTCAGCGCGATCGGCGTGTTCACCGTGGCCTCCGTGTTGTGCGGTCTCTCGCAGAACGTCGCGGAGTTCACCGCGGCCCGTCTGCTGCAAGGCATGGGCGGCGCGATGATGGTGCCGGTGGGCCGCCTGATCGTGGTCCGCAGCACCGAAAAAAGCCGCATGATGCAGGCCATCTCCACCATTACGTGGCCGGCGATTGCCGCGCCCGTGGTCGGTCCGCCGATCGGCGGTTTCATCACGACTTACGCGTCGTGGCGCTGGATCTTCCTGCTCAACGTGCCGTTCGGCCTCGCGGCAATGGCCGTTGCGCTCGCGCTGGTGCCGAACCTGCGCGGCACCGAACGCAAGCCGCTCGACGTGGTCGGCCTGCTGCTGAGCGGCGCGACCCTGACGGCGATTCTGTACGGCGCCGAACTGGCGAGCCAGCCCGGCGAAAATCCGTGGGTGGCCGGCGCGATCGTTCTCGGCGGCTTGCTGATGGGCGTGGTGGCCTTCCAGCATGCGAAGCGTCATCCGCATCCGCTCGTCGATGTGTCGACGCTGAAGATCCCGACCTTCTCCGTGACGGTGGTGACGGGTTCGTTTACGCGCATCGGCATCGGCGCGGTGCCTTATCTGATGCCGCTGCTGTTTCAGGTAGGTTTTGGCCTGTCGGCGTTCAAGTCGGGGCTGTTGCTGCTCGCGAGCGCGCTCGGCAACCTCGGCATGAAGGCGCTGACCACGCGCATCCTGCAGCGCTACGGTTTCCGCATGGTGTCGATCGTCGACGTGACGGTGGCGGGCGTGTTCATCATTGCGTGCGGACTGCTCACGCCGAACGTGCCGCTCGTGCTGGTGCTGTTCGTCGTATTCGTCTACGGCGTGGCGCGTTCGATGCAATTCTCCACGCTCGCCACGCTGGCCTACGCCGATGTCGCGCAACCGCAGATGAGCGCGGCCAGCACGCTGTGGAGCGCGGCGGCGCAGATGACGATCGGTCTCGGCATTGCATTTGGCGCGGTGTCGCTGCGCGCGGCGGCCTTCTTCAACGGCGAAACCACAGGCCGCATTTTCACGCTCGACGATTTCCGCCTCGCGTTTCTGTTCGCGGGCGTGGTGACGCTGGTATCCGTGACGGGTTATATGGGCCTCGCACGCGATGCCGGACAGAGCATAGGCGGCGGGTCGCGCGGCAGCGAGGATCCGGCGAAGGGTTGACGTCGGCGCGCGCTTTGACAGAGCAGACGGAGATACGCGGTGCAAACACACGAGTTGACGATTTCGAGCAACAAGGCCGATCTTGAGATGGAGACGGTCTACACCTTCCTGTCGCAAGAGACCGCGTGGGCCAAGGGCATGCCGCGCGAGACGTTCGAGCGGGCCGTCGCGGGCTCGCTATGTTTCGGCGGCTATATCGAAGGCCGGCAGGTCGCGTTCGCGCGCCTGATCACGGACGGCGCGACCTTCGCGTACCTGTGCGATGTATTCGTGCTGCCGGATTATCGCGGCAAGGGATACGCGTCCAGGTTGATGAAGCACGTGTTCGCCAGTCCGTCGCTCCAGGGTTTGCGAAGAATCGTGCTGGTGACGACAGACGCGCATCACGTGTACGAGCCGCACGGCTTCACGGGGCTCGCGAATCCGGAGCGTTATATGGAGTTGCATAACCCGGACGTCTACAAGGCGGCCTGAGCGTAATGCGGGTGTACCCGCTGTGCTGTCATCGGTGTGCCACGTTGGACGGTTAATTTGCTGCCAGAACAGCAACCGCAGAAGAACCGTCCCCAGCCCATGCCACAGCATTCCGCGCGCGACAGCCGCAGCGATTCCCTCAACGGCGGCTGCCTTGTTTAAGGCTGCTTCCGCCAGCGCGCTGCTCAATGCTTTCCTTTCCGCGATGCAGATCGCCATTGGCCTGATGGCGGATTCGGACGGCCTCTTTGCCGACGGCGTCCACACCCTGAGCGACCTCGCGGCCGACAGCGTGGTGCTGATCGTGCTGTACCTCACCACCAGACACCGGCGCGCGAAGCCGCGCATGGCCGGCAACAGCGGCGACCGCGGCATCGAGCAGGCACTGGCCGCGCTGTTCATCGCCGCCGTGCTGACGATCACCGCCGTCGATATGCTCTGGACCAGCATCGCGCAAACCTCCACGCTGAGCGGCGGCACCGCGCTGCATATCGGCGCGCTTGCCATCAGCGGTTTCGTGATGCTCGCAAAGGAAGCCCTGTTTCGCTATCTGCGGGCCGAAGGCGCGCGCACCGGTTCTGCGATTCTGCTGGCAAGCGCGTGGCATGCGCGTGTGGACGCGGTGTCGGCGTTGGTCGCAACGCTGGGCCTCGCCGGCAGTCTGGCCGGCATGCCGATGCTGGATCACATTGCCGGCGCGGCGATCGGTCTGATGATCATGCGCATGGGCTACACCAGCGGCCGGAGCGCGTTGAAACAACTGTTCGCCGGCGCGCCGGGCAACACGCCCGCCGGCCAGGCGGCTGAATAGAAGCTGGAACGGACTCGCGTCAGCCGTAAGCGCGTTCGCGCATCCACTTCGTCATGATCCATTTGTCGCCGGCGAGCACCGGCGCACCGCCGTGCAAGGTCAACGGATCGAGTTGACGCCGGTCGTTCATATAGCGGAAATACACCGCACCACCCTGACTTGCCGCGACCGACATGCCCGCTTCCGGGAAAATCGTTTCACCGCCGTCGGGCACGTCGTTCAGATAGATCACGAGCGTGGCCACGCGCTGGCCGCCCTGCGCGGTATGCACCGCACTGCCGGGTTGATCGGGCGGGAAGTAGTCGAAATGCGGGCGGTATTCGCCGGTCGTGCCGTAGTGCAGAATCTGCAAGCCTTCGCCGTTTTCGACCGGCCAGTTCATCAGACTCGAAATGCGCCGGTCCATCCGCTCGATGAACGGATCTTCGCCGCGTTGATACCAGATTCCCTCGCTGGTGCGGTTGCGGATCACGTCCTCCTTGCCGGTGGCCGGATTCACCGTGGTGGAGCGTTTCAACCGATGCCGCGAGCGTTCGATCATCTCCGCGCATTCGTCGGGTGACAGCACGTCCGCGAACACGATCACTTGCGGCCGCTCGCAGCGCATCACCACACGCACGTCGCGATCGTACGCCCGGATCAGATTGCCGCGCGCAACCGGCGGATCGTCGTACTGATAGGTTTGCGGCGCGGCTTTGGCAAGCGCCGCTTCGGTCGCGGCGGCCGCGGCAAAGGCGGGATTCGCCGGGTTCTGGCCGAAGGTTTTATGCACGGCGACGCGCGCGGCGTCGGTGGCGAAACCGGCCTGCACCATCGCGTCGATCATCGAATCCGGACTGCAGCCGCGCGCCACGTTGCTGCTCAGCCACTCTTCCCATGCGGCATCTACTACTGGCATAACTTCCTCGCTCATCCGCTTGAAGAAATACAGCATCACTTCGCAGAATGATAGCAAGCGTGCGCTGCGGGGCGCGGCTCTTGGCTCTTGGCTCCTGGCTCCTGGCTCCTGGCTCCTGGCTCCTGGCTCTTGGCCCAAGCCTCAGGCGCGCGGTTGCCGGCGCCGGTAGACGTCGAGGCCCTTTCGCGCCTGCGCGCGGATGGCGCGCTGCACGAGCGGTGACCAGCCGAGCAGCGTTCCTTTGAGGCCCAATGCCTGACGCGTCCAACTCCATAAGTCAAAGCTGTCGCGATGTTCGACGATGCGGCCGTCGCGGAACACGAAGCGCGCGTCGATGCGGTTGACCACCGCGCGCCCCGTCTGACCGAAGAGATAACTGGCGATCCAGCGGGCGCGGCCGCTGCGGTCGTCCGCTTCGACGCCCTCGAACGTCAGCGAAAAATTCTGCGCGCGCGCCACCAGCATGCGCCACATGTCGCGCGCTTCGTCGCCGTGCAACTCGCCGAACGCCGGGTCGCTGAAGACGACGTCGTCGGCATAACAGGCCACCATGCTTTCGGCGTCGCGTTGCTGAAACGCCGTGTAGAAACGCTGGATCAGTTCGGTGTTGGGATGGCTCATTGTTTTGATATCGTGCGTTGCCCGGTTAAGAAGGCGATCCGGAAAGCGGCCCGCCAGACAATAGACGGCGGACACGCAGCACACGATAGCGGAAAACCGCGCTCACGGGGTGATGCGGTATCCTATCCGTTCGACGCCACGCCACGCGCCCGCGCGGCTTCGCCCCTGCCGGCCAGCAGCCAGACACCGCCCGCGATCGACACCGCGACGGCCGCCGCCAGCCCCAACGCGGCGGCAAAGCCGCTCGCAAAGCTCGCGTGCGCCGCCGCCAGCAGCATGGTCCGCATCGCGGGCGGCAGCGTCGCGGTGGCCTGCGCGGCATCGCCGGCCAGCACGCGCGACATGAAGCCGGCATCGAGCGCGCCCTTCACCTCCGCGGTAAGCGGCACGGCCGCGACGAACGCCGCGTGGGTACGCGCCGCGAGCACTGCGCCGAGCACCCCGACCGACGTGACGATGGCCGTGAAGCGCGTCGTCGTGCTGATACCGGAGGCCATGCCGGTCCGATCCGGCGGCACACAAGCCATGATCGCCTTCTGCGTGTCGCCGTTCAGAATCCCCGCGCCGAGCCCCGTCACGATCATGCCGAACGCGACCAGCAGATAGCGCTCGCCGCCCGCAGTCAGCGCGGTCAGCAGATTGCCGAGCGCGATCAGCAGCAGTCCCGTGGACAGCAAGCTCATGCTCGACATACGCTTGCCGAGCGCGGCGCCGATGTACGGTCCGAGCACCATCGAAAGCGCGAACGGCAGCATGCCGACACCCGCCGCCACGGCCGACAGACCGAACGCGTTCTGCAAATACAGCGGCAGGAACGTCATCATCACCTGTGCGCAGGCGGCGTAGCCGAACATGGCGAGCACCGCGGCGACAAAGCGCGGCTGCCGGAACAGCGTGAGATCGACCATCGCATGGGCGCGCAGCCGCTGCACCTGGACAAAGGCGCCGAACAGCAGCGCGCAGGCCGCGAACCGCGTGGCGGTGGGCCAGCTCGCGAGGCCGTCGGCGGGCACTTCGATCAACGCCCAGATGCCGAGAGCCAGCGCAATGCCGAACAGCAGGCTGCCGGCAATATCGAGCGGACCGGGGTTCGGATTGCGCGACTCGCCGATCGCGCGTGAGGCGCACCATGCGAGCACTGCGCACACGGGCAGATTCAGCAGAAAGATCCAGCGCCAGCCAAGCCATTGCGTGATGACGCCGCCCACCAGCGGCGCGACCGTGGTGGCGAGGCCCATGCAGGTGCCCCACACGGCCCACGCGCGCACGCGAGCCGGGCCCTCGTGAAACGTGTTCGCGATCACGGCGAGCGCGGCGGTGAGCAGCATCGCGGCGCCGACGCCTTTGATCGCGCGCGCGACGTTCAGCACCGCTGCCGTCGGCGCCACGCCGCAACCGAGCGACGCCAGAAAAAACACCGCGAGCCCGAGCAGCAGCATTTTCTTGCGGCCGACGCGGTCGGCGAGACCGCCCGCGGGCAGCAGGCACGACGCAAACGCGACCATATACGCGCTGACGACCCATTCGACCGCGGCGAAACTCGCGTGGAACGAGCGCGCGATCGAAGGCAGCGAGACCGCCACGACATTGGTGTCCAGCACGATCAGCGCACAGGTGGCCGATGCGGTGACCAGCACGAAGCCGGGGTTGACGGGTCGCGTGGCCGGCGCCGATGGTGGCGATGAAGGCGGCACTGCGCGGCGTGCGAAGAGAGGCGGCATACGGACCACTATGACGGGTGGAAAGTCACCTGATAGTAGCGAGACCTCTGTTTCCTGTCATTGGCATAAAATCACAAAATAATTAGTCTATTGGAAATACATAAAAATCATGCGGCAACTCGAACTCCGCCATATCCGTGCTTTCGTCCGCGTCGCGAAACAGCTTCATTTCTCGCGCGCCGCCGAAGAATTAGGGATCACCGCGCCGTCGCTGACCAAGCTGATTCAGGAAGCCGAACGGCTGCTCGGCGTGCGGCTCTTTCATCGCACCAAGCGCTCGGTCACGCTGAGCGCGGCAGGCAGCGCGTATCTCGCCGAGGCGCTCGTCGCGCTCGATCATCTCGCGCGCGGCGAAGAGCGCGCGGTGCTGGCCGAGCGCGGCGAACTCGGGCAGATCGAAGTCGGCTACGTGGCGTCCGCGGCTTATGCGGGCGTGTTGCAGCGGGACGTGGGCGGATTTCGAGGCACGCATCCGGGCGTCGACATTTCGATCCGCGAGGTGCCAATGGACAACGTCGCCGCCATGCTGCGCGACGGCCTGCTCGATGCGGCCTACGTGCGCCCGCCCATGCCGCTCGCCGACGGCATTCAGGCCGCGACCGTGCATCGCGACCAGTTCGTCCTCGCGCTGCCGGCCGACTGCGCGCTGGCGGCCTCGGCAAGCGTCAAACCAGCGCAACTGCGCGACCAGTGCTTCGTGCTGCCGGAACAGGAAGCCGGCACGTTCGAAGTGGCACGGCGCGGCCGCTTCTCCGCGCGGCTCGGACCGCGGCCCGGCACGCTCGCGTCGGTGCTCGCCTGTGTTTCGCTGGGCGGCTACGTCGCCGTCGTGCCGCATACGCTGGCCGAATGCATCGCGTTGCCGGGTGTGGTGTACCGCGGTATCGCCGGTCAACCTATCGCGTCGGAGATCGCAATCGCCTTCCGGAAGTACGAACGGGCCCCGGCCGTGAAGGCGTTTCTCGACTTCGCCCGGCGCAAGTGATGCTGGTCTGAAACCGGCGCAATGCGCCGGCAAACGGCTTCTGTTCAACACACCGGCCGCGTTTCGTTATATCCTGCCGAATATCACGGTAGCCTTCGTGGTGCGTGGCCGTGCGTCTTCGGGCGAACGTTCAGCCGGTCTGTCAGCCGCGCGCGACGAGGCACAACTAGCAAGCAGGAGCCACTAGCGGTGCGCAGCCGATCCAGTTCAACCCGTCCGGCAGGACGCCTCGGGCGCTTGCCGAACGAGCTTTCGTCGACCATCGTCGCGGTGAAGTCGGCGTCCGAGCGCGGCCGCGCCGAATCGATCCGCGATGTGGTCGACGCCTACCGGCGCCTTTACGGCAGCGTGCAGCGTTTCGTGCTGATGCTGACCGACGACCAGTTGAATTTCGCCTCGGTGGGCACGTCCGGATCGCACTCGCTGAACCAGTTGCTGTCGATCCTCGCCGAGCACGCAAGAGGCGCCGCTTTCGTGCGTCTGCGCGATCTGAAAGCGGCGATCGAGGAAGCACGCTCAGCCGAACAGCTGCGCGACGCGATTTTTTCGGACCTGTTCAGCAACGATCTGGCGGCGCTGCGCAAGGTGGTCACCGAACTCGAACGGCTCGATGCGGCCTTTGTGGGCCTGTGCGTCGGCCACGTGCTCGAACAGCACGCGCGGGCGGCGGACGAAACGCGGCCGGCCGGCGGCAAACGTGCCAACGCTTCGAGCAGAACGGACGCCACTGCGGCCCGGCGCAAGACGCGCGTCGCCGAGCCCGCCCTCGCCCGCTCCAACGACTGATTCACGACCGCCGCAAATGAACGCTTTCTCTCGCCCACCGTTATATCTTTCCGAATATATCGCCGACCCCGCTCGCGCGGCAGAGGTGCGCGGCGTGCGCCGCTCGCACTTTCGTTCCGCCTGACACCGAACCGGATTCGAGATTCCCATGCATACGCCCCCGTTCCGTCTCGCCCAGCCCACGCGTCTGAAACTGTCCGGCGACGAGCTTGCCGTGACCGGCATTCGTGCCGCCGATCCGTGCTGCACGCCCGCCAGGGTGTCGTTCCCGAACGCCAGACGGCGCGCGCGCCTCGCCGAACTGGACAGCCATCTGCATTGCTCGATCATCGGCACGTGTCTCGGCACGCACGAATTGCGCAAGCTGGTGCCCAAATTCACGGGACTCGATCGGCACGACGCGAGCGACCTGGAGATTCATCACTCGGCAGTCGAACTCGCGATCGAAGGCGGCGCGGCCGCCAAAGCGCTAAACAAGCTGCTCGACGAACGCTATGCCGGCGCGATCCGCCGCTTCGACAAAGCCGCCGACGACGCCGATCTGCTCAAACTCTGGGACGAGGCGCTGAAAAGCGGCGACATCCCGCCCGCCTACTGGGCCTTGATGACGCATCCCTGTGCGACCATGCCCGTGCGCCAGAAAGCGTTCGGCGAATTGCACATGCTGTCGCATCTGGTGGGCGCGGCCAATCGCGCGGACATTCGCCGGCTGGTCGCGCTTGAAGAGGAAAATGCCGTACTGAAAGAGAAAATCGAAAGGCAGCAGAGCCGTTTGCAGGAACTCAGCCTGCAACGCGACGCGTCGATCGCCGCGCTCGAACAACAGAGCGCCCAATTGACGGCGCAGACAACCCGCCAGACACCGGCCGACGCCACCAGTCTCGAAGCCGAGGTGCAACGGCTACGCGACAAACTGGCCGATGCCGATCAGCGCGTCGCGCTGCATACCAGCCGCCGCGAGGCCGCGGAGCAGCGCGTGCTTCAGGAACAGGACGCGGCACTTGCGCTACGCAAGAGCTACGACCAGACGCTGACGCTGCTCAAGCTGGTGCAAAGCGAATGCGATGCCCTCGAACACGCGACGCTGCATGCCGCGGATGCGGCGAGCGGCGCGGGCCCGCGCCGCTCCAGCCTCGACAGTGTGCGGGGCAAACGGATCGTGTATGTGGGCGGCAGGCCGGGCTCCAACGCCGCGCTCAAGCGCCTCGTGGAAGCGGCCGGCGGCGAGCTGGTCGTGCACGACGGCGGCGTGGAAGATCGCAAAGGCCTGCTTGCCGCGGCGTTGCCGGGTGCGGATCTCGTGGTGTTTCCGGTCGACTGCGTGGACCACGATTCGATGAATACGCTCAAACGTGTGTGCGAGCGGCAGCAGATCGACTATCACCCGCTGCGCACGGCGAGCGTGGCGAGCTTTGTCGAATTGATGGCCCGCCTGCACCCCGGGAACCTTGCGCAACTCGGCAATCCGCCGACTTCGGCATTTTGCCTGCGGCACGGCTAGAACCGCCCTTTCCAGAAACTATCCGCTCAGGAGCGGATCAGCCTGGTGAGTTCTGCGATCTGTTTGGCGCAACTTCGCTGCGCTTCGGCTTCGACAGCGCGATACAGGCGAATGATGGTTTCGCCAATCGGCGTAAGTGTGCAACCGCCGCCGCTTTGCCCGCCCTGCTCCGAATGCGTGGCAGGCGACTTGAGCGAGCGGTTCAGTTCGTCGATCAGGAGCCACGCGCGCCGGTACGACATGTCGAGGCTGCGCGCCGCCGCCGAGATGGAACCGAATTCGCGCACGGCTTCGAGCAATTCGACTTTGCCCGGCCCTAAAGCGACTGCGTCTCCGCTACGGATGCGCATTCTGAAGCGCACCTCGGGGCGCGCCTTAGCGGCTTTTTTTGCCGCGGGTGCGGGTTTGGTTTTTGGGGTGTCAGCCATGCGCGAAAGCATACACGAACCGCTTCGCGCTGCCACCTGGCCGAACCGCCATCAGCGAAGGCCGGGAAAGCGATGGACCACGTTACGGGCACCACCCACGGCGCGCGTCCACCTACGTCAAAGACGCCAACACGTGAGCCTCGATTCGCGCGAGCCGTTTGACATGGCGCGGCGCGGGCAGGATGTCCGATCCGGAGAACAGAATCGGCGCGCCGTCTTCAGCGTCGAGCGCGCGGCCGCCGCATTCGTAGGCGACCATCACGTTCTCGCCGACGGGCGTGTTGAAGAGTTCATGCCACGAAAACGTCACGACATAACCGTCATGTCCCACCGCGACGAACACCGTGCGCTTGAATTCGCCCGGCACGCTATCCGGCAGACCCGCTTCGGTGATCAGCGTGGTCAGACGCACGCCGCGATACGGCTCGACGCTGCGGATAAAGCGATTCGTCGTATAGCAACGCAGATCGAACGGCGAGGCCACCACGCTTTCGTAGCGCCTGAGCTGATCGAGGCCGAACGAAAGCGGCCGCTGGAATCGTCCGCTCAGGACGAGCGCGCCTGCAACGGCGGGCGCGGCAATCACATTCACATTATCCATACGCGGTTATCTCCAGCATCGACGCCTGAGCGGCCTGTTCACACGTTATGTCCGTGTGTATATTACGCTTCGATGGCTGCCTGCGCGTAAAACCGCATCGATACGCACTATATCGCCGGACATATCGGCAGACCGGCCGGCTTCATCCCATTCATCACAGTTACGGAACGCGTGAGCGCGCTGGCATGCGGCCAGTGTGCGGCCGGGCCGCTCAGGAGATCACATGCGCTTATCACCTGCCTGGCAACGCACCACGCGCCTCGCTTTCGTCAGCCTCGGCCTGCTCGCCGCGCTCGCCGGTTGCGGCGGCGACGAGGTCACTGTCGTGCCGCAAAAGATCGCCGTTGGCGCGTCGCCGAACGGCATTGCGGTACGCGCGGCGGACGGCGCCGTCTTCATCACCGACGACCAGACCAGCAGCGTGCTCTCCTCGCCCGACGGCCGCACGTTCGCGCACTACGCGAGCGTGCCGGTGGTGGCCGGCCAGTCGAACAGCCTGAGCCAGTTGAGCTTCGCCGACGCATCCACGCTGATGATCGAACGCTTCGGTTTCGGCACCGCAAGCGCGGTGTTCAGCATCACCGGCGCCGATACGATCGCGGCACTCAGCGGCCCGGATCCGGCGCGACGCCGCCTCGGTCTGATCTCGATCGGCTCGAACCGCCTGCTCTCGACGTGGTTCATCAAGAACGGCAGCAATCCTCCGCAAGGCGGCCTCAGCCTCATAACCTACGATCCCACCGCCCATACGGCGGCCGAACGCGATCTGCTGAGCGGCTTGGGCAAGCCGGTGGGGATCGCCGTATCGGGCGACGCGCTCTATGTCTCGGACCAGGCCAACAACGACATCGTCAAGGCGAGTCTCAGCGCGCTGCTCGGCGGATCGCAGGCCGTGGTACCAAGCGGCACGTTCGTGCAGATCAACAGCCCGGACCTGATGGCCGTCGACGCAAACGGCACGCTGTACACCAAATGCAATGCCACCGGCCTGTGCCGGATCGCGCCGGACGGCACGATCAGCGTGCTTGCAAACGACTTTCAGGACGCCCGCGGCGTGGCCGTCGACGCACCACGCGGCCGGCTGTACGCGATCGACCGCGCCGCCGGCGCGAGCGGCACCAGCTACGTGCGGACATTCCCACTCAATTGATCCGCCAGGCAACGCCGTCACACACCGTAATACGGTGACGTCGTAATATAGCGCTCTTAATAACGTATCGGGGGTTATCGCATGATTCGCAAGCTGCTCGCTTCTCTCGTTGCTCCGCTCGTGGCCGTGACCGGCATGGTGACGGCCGCGCCCGCCCTGGCGCAGGACAACACGGTCAACGTGCTCTATGCCGGCTCGCTCGTCAATCTGATGGAGCGCAGCATCGGCCCGGCATTCGAGAAAGCTACCGGCGAGCATTTCCGCGGCTACGCGGCAGGCTCGAACAAGATCGCCAACGAGATCAAAGGCAAGCTGCGCCGCGGCGACGTGTTCATCAGCGCGAGCCCCAAGGTGAACGACAGCCTGATGGGCGCGGCGAACGGCGACCACGTCACGTGGTATGTGAATTTCGCCGAATCGCCATTGATGATCGGCTATAACCCGCAAAGCAGATTCGCCGCGCAGTTCAGAAGCAAGCGCTGGGACCAGGTGCTGCAGCAGCCGGGCATCCGGATTGGCCGGACCGATCCGAAGCTCGACCCGAAGGGCGCGTTCACCGTCGAGATGATGAACAAGGCGGCGGCGCTCTACCATCAGCCGGATCTCGTCGAGAAGACGCTTGGCGCGGCGGACAATCCCGAGCAGGTGCTGCCCGAGGAAACGCTGGTTGGCCGCCTGCAATCCGGCCAGCTCGACGCCGGCTTCTTCTATTCCACCGAAACGTCCGACCTGAAGATTCCGGCGATCCGTCCGGCGCCCGAGTTGCAGGCCAAGGCCAGCTACACGCTGACGATTCTCAGCGACGCGCCGAACCGCCAAGGCGCGAGCAGCTTCGCCGACTTCCTGTTGAGCGCGAAAGGCCGCGAACTGCTCAAGCAGCACGGCGTGGACGTCGTCAAGCCGACCGTGAGCGGCAACGTGCAAGCCATGCCGCCTTCGCTGCAAGCCGTGATCGACGCCGCCACGCAGTAAGCGCGGTGAAACGCACCGCTGCGCGCCCGCTCTTGTGGCTGGCGGCGCTGCTGGCCGTCTATCTGTGCGCGCCGTTTGTCGCGAGCGTGCCGCAGCTCGGCGCCGCGGACTGGGCGAATGTGGATTGGCGCGCGACGTGGTCGGCGGTCGGCGTCTCGGCGGCCAGCGCCAGCGTGGCTTCGCTCGCGATTCTGCTGGGCGGCGTGCCGCTCGGCTATTTTCTGGCGCGTTCGACCTCGCGCAAAGTGGCGCTGCTCGGCTTTTTCGTGCAGTTGCCGCTGGCGCTGCCGCCGCTCACGAGCGGCGTGCTGCTGCTGTTTCTGCTCGGCCCGTATAGCTGGGTCGGTCGGCTGACTCGCGGCATGCTGACGGACTCGTTCGCCGGCATCGTGCTCGCGGAAGTGTTCGTCGCCGCGCCGTTCCTGATCATCGCCGCCAAATCCGCGTTCACCGCCGTCGACCCGGTGCTCGACGACGTAGCCGCAACGCTCGGCCATCACGCCGGCAGCCGCTTCTTCCGGGTCATGTTGCCGGTTGCATGGCCGGCAATTCGCGCCGGACTCGCGCTTGCCTGGCTGCGCGCGTTCGGCGAATTCGGCGCGACCGTGATGGTGGCCTATCACCCGTATTCGTTGCCGGTCTACACGTATGTGGTATTCGGCGGCCAGGGGCTTCCGGCGATGATGCCGTTGCTCCTGCCTACGCTCGCTATCGCGATCGTCTGCGCGGCGCTGTCGATCTACAGCCTTCGGCGAAAGAGCGCGCTCGAACAGACCGAAAACGGCGACGACACGCTTGAGCCCGGCGCGGACCTGACGGCGAGCCGCAGCGAAACCGCGGAGCTTCGCCTCGCCTTCCATTTGCAGCGCCGGCTCGGCGCGTTCGATCTCGACATCGCATGGACGCCCGCCACGCGGCGCCTTGCGATCATCGGGCCGTCGGGTTCGGGCAAGTCGCTGGCGCTGCGCCTGATTGCGGGGCTCGAATCCAACGCGTCGAGCAGCGTGACGCTCGGTGCGACGCGTTTGGACACGCTGCCGCCCGAGCGCAGGCAGATCGGCTATATGCCGCAGGACTACGGCCTGTTTCCGCATATGACGGTGGCACAGCAATTGGCCTTCCCCGTCGATGCCGATCCCGCCAGCGCGCGCTACTGGCTCGACCATCTGGGCCTTGCGCAACTGGTCGCGCGCCTGCCGCATCAATTGTCGTTCGGCCAGCGCCAACGGGTGGCGCTCGCGCGAGCGCTAACACGGCACAGCGAACTGCTGCTGTTCGACGAGCCGTTCGCCGCATTGGATACGCCGCGCCGCCGCCGCTTGCAGCAGTCGCTGCGGACCTTGCAGCGCGAGATCGCGGCGGTGACGATCATCGTCACGCACGATCCGGATGAAGCCGCCTTGCTGGCCGACGAAGTGCTGGTCGTCGAACAGGGCCGCATGCTGCAGGCGGGCCTGATCGACACCGTATTCGAGCGGCCCGCTTCAATGCGCGTGGCCGGGCTGCTCGGCTTGCACAACGTCGGCGAAGGTGTGATGCGCGCTTCGGGACACGTGGAGATCGCGCAGGGCCTCGTGATCGGCACGGGCGACAGCGGGCTCGCTCCCGACGCCGGCCAGCGGGTCATGTGGCGCGTCTCGTCGCATGCGGTTGTCGTGTCGGAGGGCGGCATGCATGCCGGCGTAGTCGACGCGGTCGAATTGCGGCGGGGCGAGCGCTATGTCCGGGTGAATATTGCCGGAGTGCGGTTCGACATTGCCAATGAAGATACCCGGCTGCGTGAAGGCGCGCCGTGCCTGGTCGATATCCGCGCTTCAGGCGTGACCGTCTGGCAAGCGGGCGCGCCTCATCAGGCTTCGTGCGCGTGAGCGCGGCGCCTGATCTCCGCCAGCGATACATCCACCAGCAGCTTGCCGGAATCGAAGACCGTCACCAGCGCCTCTTCCCAATCACCCTCGACCATGTGTGCGTTCCACGCAACGGGCAGCGTGGTGGTTCGATACTCGCCGGTGTGCCGGTTCACCAGCAACGTCAGCCGCCCTTTCATCGAGCGCTTTGCGGTGTCCGTAATCGGGTCTTTGAGCACGTCGTGCCACTCGTCGCCTAAACGGATCGCCGAGCATTTCATCGCGAAGCGCTGCGTGTCGCGGTTGATCTGCTGCAACAGCGCGCCGCCCATGCCGAACACGATGTTATCCGCCGCGAAACCGGCCTGGTCCAGAGCGGCGAGGATCGCTTCGATCGAATCGGGATTCACGCCGTCACCCTGGATCACGCGCACGTTGTTGAGCACGCGCCGCCCTTTGCCGTTCACCGCCGATCCGAACGACGCCTCCAGCGCCCGCATGGTTTGCAGTACTATCGTCCGCGGATCGCCGGAGTCGGGCCGGATCACGAGCATGCCGCCGGAATCGAGCACCGCCTGTTTCAACTCCGTGCCCCAGACGCGGAGCGCGGCGAACAGATCGTAGGAATCGGACACCACTGAGACGATCGCGCCAGGCTTGCCGAACTGCGCAATCATGTTGCGGAACGCGTCGGTTTCGCGCTCGCGGCCCCATGAGGTGATCGTGCTGTGCTCCGCTGCCGGCACGGAAAACGCCGCCATCGTTTCGTTGTAGTAGTGGTTCGCCGCGACCACGCCGAGCACGGTATCCGAGCCCATGAAACTGACGAGGTGCGCCGCGCCGCCGATCGCCGCCGACTCCGCGCTCGACACTCCGCGCGCGCCGAAGTCATGCAGCTTGAACGGCAATTGCGCGAGGTCGTCACTGCTCTTCAGCAGATAGCCGCGGATCGTCTTGCGTAGATGCCAGCTTTGCGTCGCCACCGTAATCGGATACCACACGCGCAGCAACATGGTTTCCAGATACGAAGCCAGCCAGAACACCTGCGGATCGTCGCATTCGACCGTGACCAGCACGTTGTGCGTCGGCACGACCGAGCCTTCCGGCACCGCGCGAATGCGCACCGGCAGATAGCCGCCGTACTGCTCGACGACGTGGCGCCAGCCGGCTTCGTTGAACGGCTCGCCGTGCGCCGTGAAAAATGCTTTGGCCTGCCCGATCATGGCCGGCGTGACCGGACGGCACAGATACTCCTTGATCAGCATCTGCAAGCCGAAGAACAGCGTGCGATCGTAGCGCCCGCCGCGCGATTCGATGTACGAGAACATCGCCGATGCTTCGGGCGGATATTGCAGATAGTGCGACGCTTTGTACGAATCCGTGTTGAGAATCGGATTGGAGAGGATCGACGCGATATCGTTGAGACCGTTGGACTCGTTTTGCATGGGCGATGCGGCGCAGACGGAGCGCTCTCGAAAGTGATCGGGCGGGTTGGACTTTCACCCAGATCATGCCACGAGCGTGCGGATTCCCGACTAACACGTCGCAGATCCCGCCCGAACGGCTGAGTTCAATGCCCCGGCTTGAGTTCCGGCGGCACGTTCGGCCGCGCCGCGAACAGCCGGCCGAGCACGCCTTTGCGGCGCTCGGCGCTGGACGGCCACAGCATGTCCGCCAGCAGGCTGATGCCTTGCGCAAGCGTACTGTCTCGCGCCGACGTCACCAGCGGCACGCCGCGGCTGAGCGCGTCGTTGGCGTGCTTTTCGTCGCGCGGAAGCTGATGCGCCACCTTCACGCCGAGCGTCTGTTCGAGCTTCGGGAGGTTGATCTGCGCGTTCTTGTCGTATTGATTCACCACCACCCGCACCTTGCTCGCCGGATAACCCAGTTCCCTGAAAATATCGAGCATGCGGCGCCCGCCGTGCAGGTAAAGCAGGTTCTGGCGCACCACCATGCAGATCACGTCGCTGCGATCGAGCGCGTGGATGGTGAGCGGATTGAGGCTCTGGCCAATGTCGATCAACACCGCGTCGTAACGCTCGCGCACCAGCGCGAGAATGCGCTCCAGCTGGGCCGGCAGCAATTCGGCTGCTTTGAGCGGATCGCCCGCACCCGCCAGCACATCGAGATTTGCGTGAACGTGCATCACGCATGATTCGAGTAGCGCGGCGTCGAGGCGCTCCACCTGGGAGCAGAGATCGGCAAGCGTGGTGGGCGGCGGTTTGTCGGCCATGAGCAGGCTGGCGTCGCCGAATTGCTGGCTCAGGTCGATCAGGAGCACACGCCGGTTGCTCAGCGCCGCGAGCGAATACGCGAGATTCACGGCGATCAGCGTCGTGCCGCTGCCGCCCTTGCTCGAAGCCAGCGAGACAACGCGTCCGGCACGGCGCCCACTCGCGTTTTTGCGCGTTTCGGCCTGGATCAGAATGGTGGTGATCTCGTCGGCGTCGAGCGGCCACGACAACACGTGCCGCACGCCCACTCGCATCGCCGCGCCCAGCAAGGCAGTGGAAGGCGCCGGCGTTGTCAGCACGCAATGCAGCGCCGGCGTGCAGGCCAGCGCCTCCTCGATGCCATCCAGATCGCGCGCGCTCAGATCGACGTCGTCGACGATCAGCAACTCCGTGCTGCGGATCGCACGGCTGTGCGCACGCAGTTGCCGGGCCGTGCCGTAAGCCGTGCGTAGCCGGTAAGCCACGCCGCTTGCATCGAGACGCGCGACGATGTGCGGCGCACGCTCCATGCCGGATGTAATCAGGAAGATCTCGATCATGTCGGCTCTCCGCCGCGCCGGCGCCATCGCGATAGCGGTCTATGTTCGGGTTATTCGTAGGAATCGACAGGTCGAATGTCCGCCCCGCGATCGTGATTTCGTTCCGGCGAGACCGGCATTTCATACATCGCTTCGCGCAATGCCTCGCGCTGGATCTCCGCCTGCGCTTTACGTTTGATCGCCTCGGCGATCACCAGCGTCAGCAGATCAGGCGGTGGCGCGGTAAACAATGCGCGCGGCACGGCGACATGCCGTTGATAGTCGGTACCGACTGAACGCACGGTGGTTTGACGTTCCGGCTGTGCTGCACCGGCCGGCTTGAAATGTCTGGTCATGACAAAACCCCCGAAAGATGTGCCCTTTTTCAAGGCCCTGTCCAGGTGAGCCGTGTCCGCCAATTCGCGGACACGGCGCCCGGTCCACCTCGTAACATACGCCTCTCTGTGGAGACTCCGGCCTTTCCTCCCCGCCTCGTCGCGCCCGGTTGGTCCTCGACCGTGCGCTGCCCCGTCGCTCATGTATTGCTGTCATGGGTATCGCTCGCCGAACTCACGACGGCGGTATCTGTTGTTTTTTTCCATCTCCTTCACGTCCGCCGAAGGACCAGCGGAAAAGTGGCGAGAGCAACGTTTTACTTTGTCCGCTAGCGAGTGCCGGTAAGGTGTACCGAGCATTCGCTCCGTTCTTATTTGACAATCTTTTTTCGGTGGCCCCGCCGCACCCTCGTAAAACGCATTGGCTTCCCCGGCCGCGTCTACCAAGGTTCTGTGTTTGCCGCCCGCCTTCCTTCTCCCCTGACTTCATACTGCAAACGGGCGGCAACGCATTCGCTGTGTATCGCTGTGAAGTGCTTATTGCAACGCCTATGCCAGGCGCCTTCAGCCTCCTTCAAACCCTTGTGCCAGCGCGATTCCTGCTGCGGCGCAACGGGGCCGCGCACCCTTCGTGTCGCGCATTGATTCGAATCCGACACATGATCCTCGCGGCCAACCGCACGTCATGAACAGTCGCGCCGGCCGGCGGGCAAGCCGGCGCCCCACGCCCGCCGCATAGGGCCGAGGGTTGCGTCACATGCCGGTCAAATATCCCGATGCTTCGGAACCCTACGGTTACGCCAGGGCGCATTGCCCGATGTGTCGCAAGCATGAGACAAGGCAGATCCCGAACGACGGTGCGATTTAACATTTGCCGCGGCGCGGATCGCAATGCTGTGTGGGATACCTCGCATAGCGGGACTTGACCGTGCGTTTCTGAACCGCCATGACAGACGGTGTGACGCGAAAAACGTTTCTTAATCCAGACTTGTTTGTATGGCGCTGCAAAGCGGTTTCGCTTATCGTTGAGCCATGCGCCACATAGAGCGCCTGTATCAGGCCGACGAGGTAACAAACGGTCGGTGTAATTCGGGGAAAGGATCCTCGGGCGGTTGCAACGGTGAACACCACTGCATCATCCGTCCAATGTGTAGCACCCTGCGGCTCGCCGCCTGCTCCATGCCCCCGAGATTGCCGCTACCGTGAATCCGTCACCGCCGGGCTGCGAGCAGCAGAACCCCCTGGCAGTGGCGCACTCCCCGGCCGGGCCCGCGCAAGCGGACCGGCTGGCTCAGTTGGCCGGAACCCGGCACCTTGCCGGTCTGTCGAGTACGTCGCAGAAGAGTCCTGAGAGCAGCATCAACGGGGGTAACATGAACACGACTTGCACGCCTGTCGACACGGAACGCACCGTTCTCTATGTGTCGAATTCGCCGGATCAGAAACTCGCCGCTTTTCTGGCGGCTTCTGGCTGGCAAGCGGTGCATGCCAAAAGCACGGCTGTCGCCGAACGCATGATCGAGCGCGGCAACATCAAGGTCGGCCTCGTCGAACTGCCGGGCGACTGCACATCCCAACATCTGTCCGCGCTGGCGTCCTGCATGCGGCGCGTCGAAACCAACTGGGTCGCCCAGATCGCGCCGGGTCAGGCGGCGAACGAACTGGTCAGCCGTTTCATCCTCGACTATTGCTTCGATTTCGTCACCCGGCCGTGGCTGAACGAGCGGCTCGTGTTCGCGCTCGGCCACGCGCATGGCCTGTCGAGCCTGCGGCAGGTGGAGGTCGCGCCGGAGCCGTCGCTCGGCCGCCACGGCATGGTCGGGCAATGCGAGGCCATGCAGCAGTTGTACCGGCGCATCGACAAATGCGGCGTGACGAACGCGCCGGTATTCGTCGCGGGCGAGTCGGGCACCGGCAAGGAACTGACCGCCAAGGCGATTCACGAACGTTCGCCGCGCGCCGGCCGCACCTTCGTCGCGATCAATTGCGCGGCGATTCCGCCTAGCCTGCTGCAGGCCGAATTGTTCGGCCACGAACGCGGCGCCTTTACCGGCGCGCTCCAGCGCAAGATCGGGCGGATCGAGAGCGCTCACGAGGGCACCCTCTTTCTCGACGAAATCGGCGATATGCCGCATGAATGCCAGGCGGTCCTGTTGCGCTTCCTTCAGGAAGGCACGATCGAGCGGCTGGGCGGCAACGGGCCGATCAACGTCGACGTGCGGGTCATTTCGGCGACCCACGTCGATCTGGACAAAGCCGTCGAAGACGGGCGCTTCCGCTCCGACCTGTATCACCGCTTGTGCGTGCTGCGCCTCGTCGAGCCGCCGTTGCGCGAGCGCGGCGGCGACATCAAGCTGCTCGCCAACTATGCGCTCAGCATGTACAAGCAGGACGGCGCGCGCAAGCTGCGCGGCCTGTCGAGCGACGCGATCGTCGCCATGTCGAACTATCCGTGGCCGGGCAATGTGCGCGAACTGATCAACTGCGTGCGGCGTGCCGTGGTGATGAGCGAGGGCCGTTTCATCACCGCCGGCGATCTGGGCCTGCCGGAAACCGAGAACGGGCCGGCCGTGACGCTGGCGGAGATCCGCAGCCGGGCCGAAAAGAATGCCATCGAGCAGGCTTTGCAGCGGCACGGCTACAAGCTGTCCGAGGCGGCGGCCGAGCTCGGCATTTCCAGGGCCACGCTGTATCGGCTGATGCACGCCAACCGGCTGCATCAGGACGTGGCGGCCGGACGCGCCTCGAACGCCAGCGGCGGCGGCGCGGACGCCGATGGCGAGGCGGAGCGGAAGGCGCCTTCGCTGGTGTGAGCGGGCAAGTCTTCGCTGGTGTGAGCGGGTAAGTTCCACGTCGCCTCTGCTCCGGTCAGCCGTGTCTGATCCGGCTGGGGTCACGCCGCGCGCAAGCTCCGCTTTCCCGCCGCTTTCCCTCCGCTTTCGGCGTGCCGAGCCCGCTGACGGATCGCGCACGAACCTCCACCGACACTTCAGGCCACGCTGAAACATCGCCGGCCGGCGCCCGCCATACTCCAGGCATGGCTGCTCAAGCACCATGATCCTCGACCGACCGGGAGCCCGCTCATGGCGATAACCTGCTTCATCCGTTACCAGATCGACCCTTTCCAGCGCGATGCCTTCGACGAATACGCCCGCAACTGGGGGCGCATTATTCCGCGCTGCGGCGGTCATCTGGTCGGCTACTTCCTGCCGCACGAAGGAACCAGCGACATCGCCTGGGGCTTGATCGCTTTCGACAGCCTCGCGGCTTACGAAGCGTATCGCGCGCGCCTGCGCGCCGATGCCGAAGCGCGCGGCAATTTCGAGCTGGCCCGCGCCAGGCGCTTCATTCTGCGCGAGGAACGCACCTTCACCGAAGTCGTGGCAGGCACGTTCGGCGTGCCGCCAGTCCGCACGGAAGCGGCGGCGCAATAGCGGTCGCAAGGCGGCGGCTACCGCAATTCCTGCGCACGGTAGCCGCCATGCGGCGGTCGGACATTGACCGACGGGCCGGTTTTTTGCTATTGGAGAGTGTCGTGGCGCCGGGCTGCCCGACTCCGCCGCGTCACGCGCAACGGCCGTTCGAGGAACTTGTACGACCAGATAGGTGTCGGTTCAGGTTCACGCCGCCGAGCCCGTCCACGCGTTTCGGCATAGCCGTCCGCCTCCGTAGCCCGCCTTATACCTATGCGCAAATTATTCCAGGCCTGCTGTTTCGTTCTTCTCGCTCTCGGCGTCTCGCCGGTCTTTGCCGCGGCCGCACCCGCCGCATCTGCCTCTGCGGCCTCCAGTCCTGGGGTGACGCTGACCCCCGAACAGGCTCGCCAGGCGCTCGCCGTCCTCAATGACCCCAAGCGCCGGGCGCAAGTGGCCGACACCTTGCAGGCCATTGCCGCTGCCGGCGCGCTCAGCGCGCCGCCCGCTTCCGCGCCCACAGCCGCGTCGGCGCCCGCCGCGGCGAGTGGCGCCGCCGCCCTCGTGCCGGCGGCGTTCAAGTCGAATGGTCTCGCCTCGCAGCTGGCCCGTCAGGGCGCGCATTGGGCCGTGCGCCTCGGCAAGTCTCTGCGCGGCTCGGTCGGCGCGCTGCTCGACGTCTCCTCGGTGCGCGCCTGGTGGCATTGGCAATCGACCAACCCGCAAGCGCGCGCCGTGCTGGGCCAGGTCGCGTGGTCGCTGCTGGCCGCGCTGATCCCCGCTCTCGCGTTGGAATGGCTCGCGCGCCGCCTGCTGCGCCGTGCCTACAAGGCGGTGGCCGCGCGCCGCGAAGCCGGCGATCAGGACAGCGCACCGCAAGCCGATCTGCCGGTGGACGTCGCGCCCCAACCCGCCGACGCGCCGAACGCCGCGCCGCCGCTGCCCGTGTCGCCGGCCTCGCCGCTGACCGCGGCGCAGGCAAAGGCGGCGGCTGTGCCGCCCGGCACGAGCGCGGCCACGTCGGCCAGCGGCAAGGTCATCGAAGCCAAAGGCAAGCAGAACGCCCGGCATCACTGGACGCTCCTGCAGCGCCTGCCGCGCGCGCTCCTGAGCCTCGTGCTGCGGCTGCTGCCGCTCGTGGTATTCGTCGGCGCGGCGAGCGCGCTGATGTCGATCTTCACCGACGACGGCACGCCGCAAGACCGCGCACTCGACTCGCTCATCGACATCTACGTGCTGTGCCGGGTGATCGTGATCGTCAGCGGCTTTTTCCTGCAACCGGCCGCGCCGCGCCTGCGCCTGCTGCGCATGAGCGACGCGTGGGCCGCCTTCGTGCAGCGCTGGATGGTGCGGATCGTCAGCGTGGTGGGCGCCGGTTCGGCGGTCGCGGAGATCGCCCAGTCGCTCGGTCTGAGCGACGCGGCGCATCTCGCGCTGATGAAGGTGGTCGCGCTCGCCGGCCACGTCATGATCTCGATCCTGCTGTTGCAATGCGCGAACCCGGTCGGCGAACTGATCCGCAAGCGGGTGGCTGCGCGCAAATCGCTGGAGATGGCCGGCAATGTCTTCGCCGAAGTGTGGGCATGGTTCGCGGTGTTCGTCGTGATGGCGCTGTGGTTTGTCTGGGCGCTCGACGTGCGCAACGGCTATCAGACGCTGCTGCACCTCGGCGGTATTTCGCTGGCGGTGCTGGTGGGCGCGCGGGTCGTGTCGATCGTGCTGTTCGGCGCGCTGGCCCGGCTCTTCCACGTGCAGGACGACGTGGCGAAATCGCTCGTGCATCAGCACGCGTACCGCTATTACCCGCTGGTGCGCCGCGTGGTGGCGTGGATCATCGGCATCGTGACCGCGCTCGCGCTGTTGCAGGTGTGGGGCGTGCACGTGGCCGACCTGTTTCGCGCCGGCACGATCGGGCACCGGCTCGCGTCGGCAATCGTCACGATCGGCGTGGCGGCCGTCATTGCGCTGCTGGTGTGGGAAAGCGTGAACGTATCGGTCGAACAGCGGCTGGACCGCTGGACCACGAGCGGCGATCTGGTGCGCGCCGCGCGCTTGCGCACCCTGCTGCCCATGCTGCGCAGCGCGCTCTTTTGCGCCATCGCGCTGGTGGTGGTGCTCACCGGCCTGAGCGAGCTCGGCGTGAATATCGGGCCGCTACTGGCGGGAGCGAGTATCTTCGGCGTGGCGCTCGGTTTCGGCTCGCAGAAGCTGGTGCAGGATTTCATCACCGGCATTTTCCTGTTGATGGAAAACGCGATGCAGGTGGGCGACTGGGTCACGCTCGCGGGCGTGTCCGGCACCGTCGAGTATCTGTCGATCCGCACCGTGCGGCTGCGCGGCGGCGACGGTTCGCTCTACACCGTGCCGTTCAGTTCGGTATCGACGGTGAACAACACGAACCGTGGTATCGGCAATGCCGCGGTGAAGGTCAATATCGTGTTCGGCCAGGACGTCGATCTCGCCATCGGCACACTGAAGGAAATCGGCGCCGCCTTGCGCGAGGACGATAGTTTCAAGGACGGCATCCTGTCGGACTTCAGCTTCTGGGGCGTGGATGCGCTGGACGGCTCGGCCATTACGCTGACCGGCCAGATCCAGTGCCGCGACAGCGCGCGCTGGGGCGTGCAGCGCGAATTCAACCGCCGCATTCTCGACCAGTTCCGCGAGCGCGGCATCGAGATCGCGAACCCGCAGCGCAATCTGTTGACGTGGGATCCGCAAAGCGCGCCGGCGCGGATCGAGGCCGATGAAGCGCCGGGCACGGCGCCTGAAGAGCCGCCCAGCGAGGAGCCGCGCGCCGATGCGCCACCTTCCGCCGCAGCCCGGCAAGGCGATGCGCCGGTGGAAGACCAGTTGCCTGTCGACCCCAAGCCGGCCGGCGGTCCAGGAACGCCGGCAAATCCGGGTGCAACCTCGCCGCATGAGTGAGGTAAATGAGTGAGGTAAATGAGTGAAGCAAATGACTGAAGCAAGCGCGGTGGCCCGCGCCTTCGTGCCGGCCCCGACGGCTGGTGGCACGCGCTACTGCACGTGCCACCAGCGCGGCAGCAAACGCCGCACTTCGGGCCGCCGATACCGGTCGTCGATCAGATGCACCACGCCCTGGTCCCGCTCCGTGCGGATCACACGCCCTGCCGCCTGCACCACCTTCTGTAGACCCGGATACAGATACATGTAGTCGTATCCGTTGCCGAACTTCACTTCCATCGTGCGGCGCATCTGTTCGTTGATCTCGTTCATCTGCGGCAAGCCGAGCGTGGCGATGAACGCGCCGATCAACTGCTGACCGACCAGGTCCACGCCTTCCGAAAACGCGCCGCCTAGCACCGCGAAGCCCACGCCCTCGTTCATGGTCCGGAAGCGCGCGAGAAACGCGTCGCGAGCGGCTTCGTCCATGCCTGGCTCCTGCGCCCAGACCGGCAAATCCGGGTGCCGCTCGCGCATCAACGCGACCACACGCTGCAAGTACTCGAAGCTGCTCAGGAAACCCAGGTAATTTCCCGGCTGCGCCGCGTATTGCCGGGCGATCAGATCGACGATCGGAATCAGCGAACGCTCGCGGTCACGCCACCGCGTCGACACGTTGCCGGCCACGCGCACCTGCAACTGCTCCGCGCGAAACGGGCCTTCGACATCGAGCCATTGGGTCGCTTCGGGCAATCCCAGCGTGTCGCGATAGAAATGATGCGGGTTGAGCGTGCCGGAGAACATCACCGTGGTGCGCGCGGCCGCGTAGCGCGGCGCGAGAAACGGCGCGGGAATCACGTTGCGCACGCAGAGCGCGGCACTGGTTTTGTCGCGTGGCGCGTATCGATCCGCGGCGAGCGTGATATCGAAAATCGAATGCTCGCCGAACTGCTCGGCCAGCGCGACGAAATGCATGGCGTCGAAGAAGAAGCGCAGCGATGCCTCGTCGATGGAAAGCGGCGCTTCCGCCAGTTGATCCGTGACGGCACTGATCAGATTTTGCGCGGCGCAGAGCAGTTTGCCGGGGACCTCGGTGTAGACCTGATAGCTCGCGGTCTGCGCACGTTTGACCGCGTTCCACTCGCGTTGCAGGCGTTCAAGCGGCTTGCGCAGCGTGGCCGGCGCCGTTTTGCGCGCGAGCCGGAACGCCGCCTGATCGAGCGAGGCGGTGTACATGCGGCGCGCCCGGTCGAGCAGATTGTGCGCCTCGTCCACCAGCACGCCCACGCGCCACTGGTTGATCTGCGTGAGCGCGTACAGCATGGCGCTGCTGTCGTAGTAGTAGTTGTAATCGCCGACCACCACGTCGGCCCAGCGCGCCAGTTCCTGCGCCAGATAATATGGACAGATGTCGTGCGCAAGCGCCGCTTCGCGCACCGCCGCCCGGTCCAGGCGCGGGCCCGCGAGCGCCGCGCTGCGGGCCGCGTCGAGGCGGTCGTAGAAGCCGCGCGCAAGCGGGCAGGACTCGCCGTTGCAGGCTTTGTCGGGATGCTCGCAGGCCTTATCGCGTGCGACCAGTTCGAGGGTTCTCAACGGCAGGCGCGCGTCGACCCTATGCAGCGTTTCGATCGCATCCAGCGCCAGCGCGCGGCCCGGCGTCTTGGCGGTCAGGAAGAACACCCGGTCGATCTGATCCGACGCGCACGCCTTGAGCAAAGGAAAGATCGTCGCCAGCGTCTTGCCGATGCCGGTCGGCGCCTGGGCCATCAAAGGCTTGCCGTCGCGCGCCGAGCGATAAACCGACACCGCCAGTTCGCGTTGGCCGCTGCGAAACTGCCCATGCGGAAACTGCAACTCGCCGAGCGCCGCGTTGCGCGCGGCCCGATGCGCCTCTTCCTGCACGGCCCAATCGAGAAAGCGCTCGCATTGCTCGACGAAGAAAATCTCCAGGTCGCGCGCGGTATGCGTTTGCGTCAGCAGCACCTCTTTCTGGGTACCGATATCGAAGTACACCAACGCCACGGTCAACCCGGCCAGCTCCCGCGCGCGGCACAGCAGATGACCGTAGACGAGCGCCTGCGCCCAATGCAACGTGCGGTGATTCGCGGGCATGCGTTCGAGATCGCCGCGATGCGTCTTGACCTCTTCCAGCCGGTTGGCCGCCGGGTCGTAGCCGTCGGCGCGTCCACGCACGGTCAGGCCGCGGTGCGTGCCCGTCAGCGTGATTTCGGTTTCGTACCCGCTCACGCGCCGGCCGGCGACCGTGACGTGGCCCGCCATGCCTTCGAGCGAGGTCGGCGCGGGCGTGAAGCGCAGGTCGAGATCGCCGCGCCTCGCGGTGAACTCGCACATCGCCCGTACGGCGACCACGTAGGTCATGCGGCGGCCTCGATGGTGGGTTCGGTGGCGGGTTCGGTGGCGGGTTCCGGTTTGGCCTCCGCGGTGGCAGCTATCGCACCCGCGGTTCCGGCCTGCGTGGCGGTCTCGCGTCCAACCGCCGTGGCGGCCTCGGCAGCAGCTTCAACCGCGCCGCCATTCACGGCGAGCACCCCGTCGGCCCAACGCACGTCGAGCACGCGCACCGGCATGCCGTGCTGCGCGCAGTACGCGAGCCAGCGGATCTGGTTGTCCTGCAAACGGTCGCCGGGACCTTTAACTTCGATCAACTCGTAACGCCGTTCGGCCGGCCAGAAGCGGATCAGATCCGGCAGCCCGGAACGATTGCCGCGAATATCTCGCAGCAAGCGCTCGAACCACAGTTTCAGATGCGCGGCCGGCAGACAGTCGAGCGCCAATGCGACGAGTTCCGGCGAGAGCTGCCCCCAGAATACGAAAGGCGATTGCAGCCCCGCCTTGCTAGCCAGATGCCGCCAGATCGTCTCGCGATAAGCTCCGCTGTCGAGTTGCGCAAGGCACGCGGCAAACTGCTCGGCGCGGCGCGCATGAAAATCCGGCGCGTGCAGATCGGCCGGGCCACGCTGGAACGGATGAAAAAACGCGCCTGGCAACGCCGCGAAGACGGGCTCCCAGCACAGCAGCCCGAACAGCGAATTGATCAGCGCGTTCTCGACGTAATGAACCGGCGCGGTCTCGCACGTCAGATGATCGCGAACCACGTACTCGACCGGCATCGGCTCCTCGGGCCGCAGCACCACCAGCGTGCCGCGCTCGACGCAACGCGCCGCGCTCGCCCGTGCGACCGGCATGCCGCGCTTGCGCTGCAACCGTGCGAGCATGCGGCCGATGCGTTGCGCTTCTTCTTCGCTCTCGGGCGCCGCGGCGGCTTGCGAGGCGAGCGCGAACGCCTCGTCGAAACGTTCGCTGCGTTCGAGCACACGCATGCGCCGATGACGCGCACCGGGCCACGCGCAACGCTCATACACGGCGAGCGCGGCCGGCCAGTTCTCCCGACGCTCGCACAGATGGCCGATACGAAACAGCAGTTTCGCGCGCCGCGTTTCGAGCCAGGGATTCGAGGTTTCGATTTCACCGACCGTGGCGACCAGATTATCGATCGCCGCCGCTTCCGCCTCGCCACCGGGTAGCCGTTCGAGCGCTTCACGGCACGCGTGCAAGGCAAGATAAACGTCCACGTCCGCACGCGCCTGAAACGCGCGCGACGAAGGCGCGAACGCCACCTTCTCGTACTGGAACACACCGAGGTCGGCGAGCACGAACTCCGACCACGCCTGCTGCAAATTGCCGAAGAACATCAGACGCAGACGTTCGCACAGCGGCGCGATGGCAACGTGCAGCACGCAGTCCGTGGATTGACCGTGCCATGCGCGGAGCGGACGCGCAACGCCTTCTTCTGCGGGCTCGCCGACATAAAACGGACGCAGAGTTTCCAGCAGCTCCGGTTTGCGCAAGCTCTTCGCGCCAGGAATCAACGCGAGAGCATCCGCGAAAATCTCCATCAAGTCGGCACGCGTGGTGAGCGCGAACAGATCGTCTAACGTCAGCGCGGGTTGGGTGTCGACCCAGCCGAGCGCCGCGATCGGCGCGGCCGCCTGCAGCGGGCAGCCAATCTCTTCGTAAGACAGGCGGCTTGCGCGAAATAGCGTGCCTTTGCGCATCAGCATGCGAACCAGCAGTGCGCGCGACGCCTGCGGCAACGCGGCGAATTCGCGCAGAAACGCCTGTTCGTGCGTGTCGAACAGGTCGTGGTAACGCTGCGCGAGCCACGCGAGGGCGCGCTCGAAGTTCAGCAGATAGTAGAGAGCGTAGGGAGAAGCGGGGGTTGCCACGGCACGTTCACGAAACCTGTATGTATATACAGTGATGATAGCAAAGTCCGTGGCAATGCCGGCCCAGCGCGGCAAGACGTGGTGGCCGCCCGAATAGCGCGACGCGAGGTTTCTAATCCGCCGCCAGCCACACCACCGTCAACGAACGCACGCCTTGCGCGCCGCGAATCAGCACACCCTCGATATCGGCCGTCGCCGACGGTCCGGTGACGAGCGCCGCATAACGGGCTTCACGGAAATCATCGCGCCGGTACACGTCCTGCAAGCCGTCGAGCAAGTGCGCCGGATCGAGCAGCACGACCAGATGCTGCACGATGTACCCCAGCGCGTTGACCACGTACTCACGTTCGCTGAACCACACCGAGCCGGTCTCGGCCACGCCGAAGCGAGCCCGCACCACGCCGACCTCGATATCCTGCAGCGACGCGGGTGCCGTTTCGGCGGTGAGCACGCGCGTGCCCGGCACTTCTCCGGTTGCCGAAGCGATGGACGCCTCAGCGCCGAACCGCTCGCGAATCAGCCCGCCCACGTCGCTCGCAGCCCTAACTTCGACGCACGTGCCGCCCATTGCCTGCAGCGCCGCCGTAAAACGCGCACGCAGATCGCCACCCGCCGCCGCGAACAGCGGCACGTCGGGCCGTGGCCGCGCCGGCGGCTGCGCCTGCCGCACCTTCTCCAGAAAAGCTTCACGCGTTGTCATGATCGGCTCCACGATTTTTTTTGTACCACGCATGGAAGGTCAGCTTTGGCGCCTCCGGCAACTCGCGCTGCTTGCCCCAGATATTGAGCGGGTTGTACAGCACGAAATTCGGCAGCCGCCGCAACGCGCTGCCCATCGACGAAACCGTCGCGCGATACAAGGTCGGGCTCGCAAGCAGCCGCCCTGCCATCTTCAACACCTCCTGTTTCACGAACGGCACCTCGTGATGCCCGGCAATTACCGTGCGCCATTTGTAGATCTGTTCGTGAATATTGATCTTCACCGGACACACGTTCGTGCAACTTCCATTGAGCGTCGATGCGAACGGCAGCGCACTGTAGCGTTTCAGATCGAAAGTCGGATTGATGATCGCGCCGATCGGCCCCGAGTAGGTGCCGCCATACGACAGCCCGCCGCTGCGCCGGTAAACAGGACACGTATTCATGCAGGCGCCGCAGCGAATGCACTTGAGCGAATACCAGAAGTCCTCCATTGCGAGCCGCTCCGAGCGGCCGTGATCGACGAGAATGAAATGCATCTCCGTGCCTTTGCGTGGCGCGCGGAAATGCGAGGTGTATTGCGTGATCGGCGAGCCGAGCGCGCTGCGCGACAACATGCGGATAAACACACCGAGATCCGAGACCTTCGGAATCAGCTTCTCGATACCGATCGACGCGATATGCAACGGCGGCACATTCGCTGACAGATCCGCATTGCCTTCGTTAGTACACACTACGACCGTGCCCGTTTCCGCGACCGCGAAATTGCAGCCGGTCATGCCGGCCGTTTTCTCGCGCACGAAGTATGGCCGCGTGTTCATCCGCTGGCTTTCCGCCAGGTAATGAATGTCGCTGTTCTTCGGATCGGTGCCGATGGTGCGGCCGAACAGTTCGGCAACGTCGGCACGCAGCTTGTGGACCGCGGGCACCACCATGTGGCTCGGGTCCTGATGGTCGAGTTGCTGGATACGTTCGCCCAGATCCGTTTCCATCACCGTAATGCCGCGCGGTTCGAGATACTCGCGCATCTTGCATTCGTCGGTGAGCATCGACTTGCTTTTGACGAGCGTGGTCATGCCGCGCTCCGACATGAGCTGGTGCACGAGCGCGTTGTGCTCTTCGGCAGTGGCGGCCCAGTGCACCGTGACGCCGTTCGCCTCGGCGGCCGCCGCGAACTGTTCCAGATACGTGGACAGATTCGACAGCGTGTGTTCCTTGATGCCCGAGGCCAGCTCGCGCATCGTCTCCCACTCGGCAATGCCGTGCGCCTGCGCATCGCGCTTCTCGCGCAGATCCCACAGGCGCCTGTCGTGAAACGCGACGTGCTCTGTCTTGCTGATGAAAGCGCCCGCGGCTTTCGCGTGATCGATGCGGTTGCTCATGCGCGTGCTCCGTTGAGGACCTGCGCGATATGAATGAAGCGCGCGTCGGCTTTCATGCGTTCCGCGCAGCCTTGCTGATGCATCAGGCAGGACATGTCGCCCGATACGATGTACTCGGCGCCCGCGTTCAGATGATCGCGCACCTTGTCCTGTCCCATGCGAACCGACACCGGCTCTTCAGTGACCGAGAACGTGCCGCCGAAGCCGCAGCATTCGTCGGGCCGTGCCGGCTTGACGAATTCGATGCCCTTCACGCCTTCGAGCAAGGTGCGCGGCTTCGAAAACGGCGTGCCGGCCACTTCCGAAATCGACGCTTCCTTCAGATGCCGCAATGCGCTGCAACTGTTGTGCAAGCCCACGCGGTGCGGAAACTCGGCCCACGGAAATTCACGCGCGCCGACCACGTCGTGCAGAAACTCGACGAGTTCGTAGGCGTTCGCGCGGACCTTCTTCACTTCGTCGGTCTGCTCCAGCGCGGTGAGATGCTCGCGCACGTGGTGAATGCAGCTCGCCGACGGCCCGACGATGTAGTCGTAGCCGGCAAAGTTGCGCGCGAACACCCGCTCGGCGCCGGCGGCCTCGGCATGCGCGCCGCTGTTGGCCATAGGCTGGCCGCAGCAGGTTTGTTCCTGCGGATAGTCGACCTCGATGCCGAAGCGTTCGAGCAATTCGAGCGTGGCGATCCCCACTTCGGGATAGAACGCGTCGATGAAGCACGGGATAAACAGGGCGACTTTCATAAGCTCATTGGGGAAAAAGCGGCAGTCGGCGATTCACCTACTCTACTGCGGAATGGCGGCGGTGAACCAGTGCGTTATCGCGGCTGCCGGCACGCAATTGGCACGAAGCAGCGAGAAATTCCAGCACTCCAGTAAGACTGGTATGGTTGGTCTGACCAAGAATATAAGGAAGTTGCGGGAAGGTGTCAATCGCGGGAATTTACGAAACCGTACTCGACGAAGGCCTGGCCGCGTCTTCCTTGTACATCTCGCGCACATAGGTCAAATGACGCTCGGCGGCCTTGCGTGCCTTTTGCGCGTCACGCGACATCACGGCGTCGTAAATGGCCTGGTGCTGGCCCATCAACTGCTTTTCCATCGCGTCGTCGTAATCGATCAAACGATGGTACTGGCGCATACCCTCGCGAATCAGCGTATGGATGCCGTGCATCACATGCGCGAGTGCAATGTTGTGCGTGGAGTCCGCGATCGCGAGGTGGAACGCGGCGTCCAGTTCGGCGAGGTTCACACGGTCCTGCGACTGCGAGCCGGCTTTCAATGCCTCGAATGCCGCGCTGATCTTCTTCAGGTCCGCGGCCGTGGCGCGCTGCGCGGCATAGACCGTCGAAATCGATTCGAGCCCTTGGCGCAGCTCCAGAATATCGGCACTGGTGCGCGGATTCTGCAGCAGCAACTCCGCCAGCGGCTTGGAGATGATCGGCGCCGTGACGTCGACCACCGTAAAACCGCCCCGCCCCGAGGTTTCGATATAGCCGTCCGCTTCCAGCCTGATCAGCGCCTCGCGCAGCGAAGGCCGCGACACGCCGAGCTGCGTAGCCAGGTCGCGTTCGGCCGGCAGCCGGTCGCCGGGCATCAGCGTGCCGTCCGAAATCAGTTGCTTGATCTGGTCGGACACCACGTCGGACAGCCGTTTGCGCGTGAAGGACTGGATCGGGTGAAATGGCATGGGCAGCGGGAAAAAAAGCCGGTTGATAAAGCGGGTTTTCAGGTGGCGGACAGGCGCCTGAGCGCGGTTCGGCGCGACCTTGAAGCACCGCGCGACGCCGAACGAATTATACCGTTCAACCGCTCAGGCCCGATCCGGTTGCGAGACGCGGCACCCGGCTGCGGACCGCCCGGCGCGCTCATCTGAACCCTAGCGCGCTCCCGCTGCATAGAAACTCGCCAGATCGCCCTTGAGCGTATGCAACGCCGCGTCGTCGAGATAGATCATGTGACCGGTCGGATAGTAGGTGATCCGCACGTTGGCGCGCAGCGGAGCGTCCACGCCCAGATGCGCAAGCGCGTACTCGGTTGCGTAGAACGGCGTGGCCAGATCGAAATAGCCGTTCAACGACATCACGCGCAACTGCGGATTCTGCCGCATCGCCTCGGCCAGATCGCCCGCCGCATACGGCACGGGCAGACGTTCGCCCCACCACGCGCGATGCTTCCAGTCCCATTGCGTCAACGCTTCGTCGTTGAAGACGCGGTAGCGGTCGGCCGGCGTAAAGTGCAGGTCCTGAGCAAAATGCTGGTGCAAGGCCGCGTCGAAAGCACTCGACACGCTGCTCACCGAGGCGTCGTAATCGGGACGCTCGGACACGCTGTCAAAGTCGATCCCTTCGAAGCGCGCATCGTAACGGCCGACGCTGCGCGCCTGATCGCGCAGCAACTCGCTGCGATAACGCGACGGATAAAGACGCAGGCGGCTGCGCTTCACATAGCCGACGTCGAGCCCGGTGAACTGCGCGACCCGCGCGGCGATCGCGTCGCGTTCGGCGTCGGGCAGCGCGTCGCCCTGGGCGAGCGCCTGTGCATACGGTCCGCGCGCGAACGCCCGGGCGTCGTCGAGAAAGGCCGGCAGGCTGGCCGGCCTCGGCACGATCCTGTCGTGATACCACGCAATGGCCGCGAAGCTCGGCAGATAGCTTTCGCTTTTGAAATCCGAGCCCGCCGAGAACGCGGCGGAATCGAGCACCGACGACATCAGGATCACACCATTGAGCGCGATATTGTCCTGCCCCAACTGGTATGCGAGCATCGCGGCGCGCGCGGTTCCATACGATTCGCCGAGCAGATACTTCGGCGAATTCCAGCGCTGGTTCACGCTCAGGTAGCGGTCGATAAACTGCGAGAAAGCATTGAGATCCTGATCGACGCCCCAGAACTCCTTGCCCGTGCCGTGGCCCACTACTCTCGACAAACCCGCGCCGACCGCATCGATGAATACCAGGTCGGTGGTATCGAGCAGGCTGTCGGGATTGTCGGCGAGCGTGTATGGCGCGGGCGGCGTAATGCCGGGACTCGCCGTGCGCGCCCGCTTCGGCCCGAACGAGCCGATCATCAGGAATACGCTGCCGGCGCCCGGGCCACCGTTGAAGAGAAACGTGACGGGCCGCGTTGCCGGCGTTTTGCTGGCAACGGTGTAGGCGACATAAAAAACGCTTGCGTTGGCCTGACCTATCCTGTCGCGTAGCAGCAGGTTGCCGGCAGTGGCCGTGTAGTCGATCTTGTGGCCGTCGAGCCGGATGGAATGCTGCGTCACCGACGACGTTTCCGGCGGCACAGGGATAGCCGCCGATTCCGGTTTCGCGTTGCGCTGCGCCGTGCTGCCCGACGCGTCGATCGGCGGCGCGGCAGGCTGGCGCGGCGGGCGAACTGAAGCCGCGTGCGGATCTTCGCCGGGTGGGGCATTCGGCTCCGCGCGCTGACCGGGCTTGCCGCTCGCAACGCGCGGCGCGTCCGGTGCGGAAGCCGCCGCTTCCGCGTTGGCGGCGGCTTCCGGTGAGTCGTCCGGTTCAGCAGCCGCGCACGCCGTGCTGAACGCGGCAAGCAAGGCAAGGATGAGCGCCATTGCCGCGAGGGCGGCCGCCATCGATCCTGCCATCAGCGATCGGCGCAACGAGAGGGCGAAGCGAAGGGTCATGGAGTTCCCGACCGTGAGTGTCGATATGCGCCGGCGTCCGCAATGGCCATGCTTAAAGACGCGGCTCGGCGCTCGATTTTTGACGCAAGCCCTGGCTGCGTCAATCGAAAACTGGCGAGAACACGCATTCCTCCCGCCACGCATCGCTTCATTACGCGAATCGCAAAGCAAGCGAAACGCTAAAGTAAAGCTCAGCGAGCCGGCAATGCGCGGACAAATGCGGCAATCCGCTCGCACGCGTCGATCAGTCGCGCTTCCTCGACCACGAAACCCAGCCGCACGAAACCATTCGCCGTCTCGCCGAAGGCGCTCGCGTCGAGCAGCGACACACCCTGCGCGCGAAATAGCTGCCAGGTGAAGTCGACCGTATCGAGACCCGTGCCGCTCACGTCGACCATCATGAACATGCCGGCTTCGGGCAACACGCACCGCAGCCCCGGCACGCGCTGCAAACGCTCGAACACCACGTCGCGCCGGCGGCGGTAAATCTCGCGCATCCCGGCGGCGATCTGTGCCTTGTTCTGCAAAGCGGTCAATGCGGCCTGCTGGATGAAGCCGGGCAAGCCGTACAGCATCGCAAGGGCGAGCCGCCCCATATGTTCGATCAGCTCCGCGGGCCCGATCGCCCAACCCACGCGCCAACCGGCCATAGCATGGGATTTCGACAGACTGCCGAGCGTCACGGTGCGCTCCGCCATGCCGGGCAATGCTGCAATGCTCAGGTGTCCGCGCTCGAATGTGAGCTCGGCGTAGACCTCGTCGGACAGCACCCACAGATCATGCTCGCACGCGATCCGCGCGATCCGTTCGAGATCGGCGCGCGGCATGACCACGCCGGTCGGATTACACGGCGTAGCGAAGAAAATGGCCTTCGTGCGCGAAGTGACCGCTGCTTCGAGCGCCTCGCAATCGACGTGAAACGCCCGCGCCCGATCGACCGGCACCGCCACGAGCGTGGCGCCCGCCGCGCGCACGCAGGCCTCGTAGGTTAGGTACATGGGCTCGGGGACGATCACCTCGTCGCCCGCCTCCAGCAGGCATAGCGACGAAGCGAATACGCCGTTCTGCGCGCCCGCGGTCAGGATCACATTGGCGGCGCTCACGGCACAGCCTGTGGTGCGCGCATGCTCTTCGGCAATCGCGGCGCGCACCGGCTCACGACCGGACACCGCGCTGTAGTGCGTGTCGCCGCCGCGCAAGGCCTCGACCGCGCGTTCGACGATCGGCGCGGGCGTGGCGAAATCGGGATCGCCGACGCTCAGCACGATCACGTCTTCACCGTTGGCCGCCGCCTGTTGCGCGACGCGATGGATTTCCCACGCGGACGTGCGCCGGCCCTGCAGGCGCTCGACCAGATTCGAGTACTTCATTGAACCACCCCGTTGCTCATGGACTCGCCAATGTAAAGGGGCACGCTCGAAACGTCCAGATACGAAAAAGCGCCACGCGGGCGGACAGTCTCGCGTGGCGCTTCAAGGCAGCCCATTGCGCCGGGCTGCGGAGCTCCTTCAAACCTGGCGGCGCAATTCCGCCGGCGGCACCTTCATCAGATGCCGGTACTTCGCTACCGTGCGACGCGCCACCAGCACGCCCTGATCGGCGAGCATCTTCGCGAGCGTCACGTCAGAGAGCGGATCGCGCGTGTTTTCCGCGGCGATCATTTCCTTGAGCAGCGCGCGCACCGCGGCGGCGGAACACGTGCCACCGCTTTCGGTGCCGAGCTCGCGCGGGAAGAAATGCTTGAATTCGAAAATGCCGCGCGGCGTGGCCATATATTTGTTGCCCGTGGCGCGCGAGATGGTGGATTCGTGCAGGCCGAGTTCGTCGGCGACATCGCGCAACACCATTGGCTTGAGCGCGATTTCGCCGTACTGGAAGAAGGCCTTCTGATGCGCGACGATGCACTCGGCCACGCGCTGGATCGTATCGAAGCGTTGTTGCGCGTTGCGGATCAGCCAGCGCGCTTCCTGCAACTGCTGCGCGAGCGGCGAACGGCTCGCGCCGGCCGACTGCGCGAACAGCTCCGCATACATGCGATGGATTCGCGCGCGCGGCTGCACCGCCGGGTTGATCGCCACGACCCACTTGTTGCGCACCTGGCGCACGATCACGTCCGGCACCACGTAATTGTCTTCGGTGCGGCCATAGCAGTTGCCCGGCTTCGGATCGAGCTTGCGCACGAGAGCGCAGGCAACCCGCAGTTCTTCCGCGCTGCAGCCGATCTGCTTCTGCAATTCGGCCTGTTCGCGGCGTGCGAGCCGTTCCAGATGATGTTCGACGATCTGCCGCGCCACCTCGCGCCCCGGCGTGTCGGCCGGCAACGCGTTGACCTGCAGCGACAGGCACTCGGACAGCGTGCGCGCGCCCAGACCCGGACGATCGAGCGATTGCACGAGACGCAGCGCCACCAGCAACTCGTCTTCGGTCAATTCGGGTTCGAGATCGACACTGTCCGCGAGGTCGGCGAGATCCTGGCGCAGATAGCCGTCGTCATCGAGCGCCTCGATGATGAAGCGCGCTACGGCGCGATCCCGGTCGTCGAGGCGATAGAGGCGCAGCGAGTCGTGCAGTTGCTCGCGCAACGTGGGTTGGGAACGGGCCCACTCGGCGGGATCGCTACCGTCCGAGTCGCCGTTCTGGCGCGTCGAACTGCGGCTGCTGTAATCGCCCGAGAAGTCGCCCGGCATGTCATCCTGGCCCGAGCTTTCCAGCGTGTCGTTGCCGCCTGACTCGGACTGCATGTCGGATGACATCGCGTCGGGTTCCGCTGCGCTCACCGTGTCGGCGGCCGGCAGCGCGCCAGCCTCTTCACCGGACGCGGTCGTGGCGAGTGCGACGTCTTCCGTATCCGTCGAGTCGTACTCGAGGAACGGATTGGTGTCGAGCGCCGTGCGCAACTCCTGCTGGAACTCCAGAGACGACAACTGCAACAGACGCACCGACTGCTGCAGACGCGGCGTGAGTGCGAGAGACTGCCTTGTGCGTAGTTCAATTGAAGGCATTGTAGTGAGGTCCCTTTAATAGCCGAAAATGGTGAGTGACCTCTTTAGAGCAACTGCCGTACCAGCTCGCGCAACGTCCTGTTTTTTCAATGTATTGCATTTTCAGGCCCGCCACTTGCGCAGGCCGGCGGGCGCCATTTTTACAAGTACCCGGCAAATTCCGGTTCCCGCTCGCAGCAGCGGCCAAACCCGGCCGGGCCGCGCGCCAGCGCCTCGCCGCGCCGCATTCTTCAGCCTTAAGCCATGTGCCGCAACGGCTTTCCTGCCGGCCGCGCCCTTTCTCCCGCCGCCGGGCACACCGCTTGCGTCTGGGCACTATGTGGACGGACGGTGGTCTTTGCACGCGCAACGCAACAGCGAAATCGCATGCACAGGCTGTCGCCCGGTGTCGATAACGGGCCCTGACGGAACCGTAGCGGCAACGACCCCACGCGTGTCATCGGCGGTTTCGACCGCGATCGACCGCAGGCAACAAGACCGCAATTTTCATCAACACCCGAAGGAGAAACCATGAAGACGATCCAATTCCTGAAGACCGCAGGTAGCATTGCCTGTCTCGCATTCGCACTGAACGCTACGGCGCAGACCAGTGCCTCGGCTCCGTCGGCTTCGTCCGAAACCATCGGCGAGCACGTCGACGACGGCACCATAACCACCAAGGCCAAGGCCGACCTGCTGGCCGCGAAGAACGTCAAGTCGACGCACATTCACGTGAAGACGCGCAAGGGCGTGGTGTGGCTCACGGGTACAGTGCCTTCGGCTGACGACAAGTCGGCGGCTGAAGAAGTCGTGCAAGCCGTGAAGGGTGTATCGAGCGTGAAGAACCATCTGAAGATCGCCGCCCAATAAGCGGGTGATCCTGACGGGAAGCGCCGGCTGCGGCCGGTGCTTCCCGGCGCTTGTGCCCGGAGACACATGAAAGCCGTCCGCGAATGCGACGGCTTTTTTAGTGCGCGAGCGCTGGGAGCGCCGGGTGGCCTGAATCCGGTTTGCGCACGCACGCCAGCGAACCGTCAGCCGACACGCAAAAAACCGGCGCTCCCGAATAGAGAGCGCCGGTCACTCACCTGCACTTAATGCCGGGCAGCCGCGTATTGATCGCGCAGATCACGCACACGGTCATGGTTCTGCAACACGCCCTGATATTGCCGCTCGACGATGGCCCGCACGTCGGCCGGCAACTCCTTTTCCAGCGCGTCGTGATAGCGCTTCTTGGCGACGTCCTCGCCCTTCTCGCACTCGGCCAGGATCTCGCGGTCGCTGCGATCGGTCACCGCCGACTTCACGTCGACCCAGCCGCGATGCAGCGCACCGCTCATGCTGCCGCCCGTTTCGGGTTTGCCGCCGAGCGCCGTAACGGCATCCTGCAACTCGCGCGCGCCGCGCGCGCAGTCTTCGGCCCGCGACAGAAACAGCGTTTTCAGTTGTGCGTCGTGGGCATCTTCGGCCGCTTTGCGAAAGCCCTTCTCGCCGTCCTTCGACGTCTCGACCAGATCGTTCAGCACGGAAACAACGTTCGTAGCCATTCAATACCTCCAGGGGTTTCGTCAATGATGGAATCCGCAGCTACGTGCGTCGCGGCTTTGCCGGCGCTGGACATCCCGCTGCGGAGTCTCCGGTCTATCCGCATGATGCGTGCCCGCCGTGCAGCGCCGCGCGCATGTCGCAGCTGGCTTCCAGCGCGGCTTTCAATCTTGCCAATGCACGTAGATTTTTCCCTTCGCGATGTCACCTAGCGTGCGGCGAAGACCGACTGGCGCGGCTGCGCCGAATGGCACGCCGGTTGCTTTACATGCTCGCCCCACCGCATGCCGTGCAACGCAACAACACGCTGCAAGACGTGCCGATGAATTGAAAACAATGGGCAGGCAACAACGACAGGGAGCATTCACCATGAAAATCAGGAGCACGGAATTTCTGGCCGCCGTCGCGATCATCACCTCGGCAACGGTGCTGCAGATTCGCGAGCATATGCCGGCGCACGAAGCGACGTCCGCGAGCGCGCAAACCGAGTCCCCGGCGTGCCGCATGACGCGCGACGGACTGGTACCGGCCGCGTGCGAGCCGACTCGCGACGATCATCAGGAACCCGCAATGCCGCGCCAACGCAGCGCGCCACAGATCTGGGTTTGAGCATGACGCGCCTTGGGGCGGCTCAGACCGCCTGCGCGGCCGCCGAACACTGCAAGCCGGACACGAAAAAAACGGCCCGACGATAGGTCGGGCCGCTCCCTTCTTGCCACCGCTTCGAACTTTCACATCGAATGACTGGACGTAAAAGCCCTTGCGCTTACGCGCGATTTTCGCTGAACTCGTTGAGCGGCACCGGTTTCTTCAAAGGGTCGAAGTCAGCCCAGCGTCCCTGCTGCCAGCGGCCGCTCGCCCGCTCGATCGCCACGCCGCCTGCTTCACGCAACACACGCGCGGCGTCGAACTGATTGTCCGGTGAAACGTGCACGGCGACCAGCACGCCGGAATCACGCGTTTCCTCGTGAAAAGGCGTTCGGTGGCCCGCCTTGCCGCCCTCGCGAGTGCGCGACATCGCGCCGACCAGCGAGCCGACATAAGCCCCCACGCCCGCTGCGATCAGCGACACGATAACCGGCGCCGCGAACGCCGCAAAGATCGCGACGCCCACCACGGCGCCAGCCACCGCGCCGATGGTGACGCCCATGCCGGCGCCTTTGGGTGCATCCTTTGCGCCGGCGTCCGTACTGGTATCGCCGCCGATCGGAAAACGCGCATGCTGCCCGCGCGGGTTGACGAAAAACAGCGTCACGTCTTCTTCGACGAACCCTGCATTGAAGAGCTTTTGCGCCGCCTCTTCAGCGGCGGGAAAAGTCGTAAAACGTGCTGCGACGATGAGTGACATAAGGCCTCCTTGCATCGTTGAACGGCGCTTGCGGACTGTGCCGCCGCATGTCGCCGTGCCATTCGGCGCGTTCGGGCGGCGGCGCGCCGCGGGACTACGCCGCGGCGCCGCGATCCGGTTCCATGCCTTCCACTCTGAACAGTCCGCTATGCAACACTACGCCTTCTCCGTTGTTCTGGTCGAGCGCTTCCGCGCAGACGGAACGGATGCGGTGACGGCCTTTCTCGAAGGCCGACATGAGCGTTGCTTCGAGCGCGGAATCGGCGCCGAAATGATCTTCGAGCGCCTCAGCGGTAATCGCGCACACAACCGCTTCGCCGTCCACCCGCGCCATGAAACGCACGGTCAGATTCGCTCCGTCGAAGTCCGGCTTGTCGTCGGAAAAAGTGATCTGCATAAGGGAATCCTCATAGGCCGGCCGCGGCAGGATCGCGTTCATGACGAACCCTTCATTGCGCCGGCGAGTTGCTGCGCCATCGCCAGATGATGTTTGATGGTCGGCAACGCGTGCGTCGCCGCCGCCTTGAGTTGCGCGTCGGTGCCGCTCGTGCTCTCCTGCTGGAACAGATCCACCGCGCGTTGATGCGCTTCCACGCCGACCTGCTCCACATAGGCCTGATCGAATTCCTTGCCCTTGAGCGTTTGCAGCTTGCCGACCAGCGCGGAATCCGCCGACGGCGTCACGGTGAAGCCCTTCTTCGACACGAGTGCCGCCATGCCGTGCGAGAGTCTGGTGTGATCGGCGATCATCTGCGCCGCGAATTTCTTCACGTGCGGATCGCTCGAATTCTTCAGCGCAACCTTGCTGGCCGCAATCTCGGTCGCGTCGGACTTCGAGGCGTCCTGCACGAATTGCTGGTCCGCGGGTGAGAGCTTCGTGCCGCCGACGGGCGCCTCACTGGCGGGTGCGTCGCTGGCTTGCGCATACACCGCGCCGATGGACGCCGCGCTCAAGCTCAGCGCGACTGTCATCGCTTGTAGGGGATACCGGAATTTCATGCATTTTCTCCCTGTTCGATGGATGCAGCGAAACGGCAGCGGCAGCACGGGGCGCGGCACTCATTCAATCTCCGAGCCTCGTTCGTCATGCCGTTCAAGCCGCGTTGGCTCTGGACAATTGGCCGATCAGCGCCTTGTTGAAGGCCGGCAGATCGTCGGGCTTGCGGCTGCTGATCAGATTGCCGTCTTCGACCACTTCCTTGTCCACCCACGTGCCGCCCGCGTTGCGAATGTCGTCCTGCAGGCTCGGCCAGCTCGTCAACGTGCGGCCGTTGACGATTCCCGCCGACACCAGCAGCCACCCGCCATGACAGATCACCGCGATCGGCTTCTTTGCGCTGTCGGCCGCCTTCACGAAAGCTTGCGCCTGTGGCAGCAAACGCATGGCGTCGCCGTTCACCACGCCGCCTGGCAGCACCACCGCGTCGAAATCGTTCGCGCTTGCCTTGTCGAAAGTCAGATCGACTTCGACGGTGTCGCCTTTGTCCACGTGCTTGAAACCCTGGATCGTGCCGGGTCTGGCTGAGATGACCTGCACTGTCGCGCCTGCTTCAGTAAGCGCGCGTTTCGGCTCGATCAGTTCGGCCTGCTCGAAACCGTCCACTGCGAGTATCGCCACCTTGTGACCATTCAATGTGCTTGCCATGCGTCCTCTCCTTCCTGTAAGTGCCCGAGCCGCGCGTGCTGCGCGGTCGATCCCGTCGTTAATCGTCGCTAGTCGTCGTCAATGCTCAATCAGCAAAAGATGTGCCCATGCGGCGCGAGCGCCGCCTCGCCCACGTTGTGGCGCTTACTTTGCGATGTTCTTTGCGACGTTCGTCAGTCCGCTTCACTCCGCCATTGCGTGCCGGCTGAAATTGGTTAGAGCCCTTGTGGATCATCGTCGAGCCCGTCGTCGTCGTCGACTAGCGGGTCGATAACGTGGTCGGGTTCGATATCGCTGTCCGGTACGAGCGTCGAATCGCCGTCCGCGGCGGCACGCTCGCCCGTGCCGGCCCGATCCGTGTCGCTGCCGAGTTCGGAATCGCCGGTTTCGAGCGCGTGGTTGTCCAGTTCCGAGTCCACGTCGAATTCGTGGCGCTTCGCACCGGCCACATCGCTGCCGCTGTCGGACGAATCGCTCGGACCGAGTGCACCCGTCGTGCCGGAGGTTTGCTTGACGACCTGTTGCGGCTCGTCGTCGGGATTAAGAGTGCTGCTCATGACGCTCTCCTTGGTTCGTTCGTTTCATCGATTACCCGTAACGAGTGTCCGCAAGGACTGTTCCGCTGGTCCGCAAGACAACGCGCAAAGCAGCCCGCAAAGCAGCGGCCGCGCGGCACGCGGGAAACCGCGCCCGGTGCCGGGCACTGCCTTTGCTTGACGCCAGCTATCGGCGCAAAGCGCGCCTCATGCTTGAAACTTCTACCTGCGACGATGGCTGCCACAACGACTCCGACTCAACGCCGCCCCGAACGTACGGAAGACGACCGCGCGAAACCCGCCGCTCCTGCCGTCATGCCGCCCGGTTTGCGCCATGCCGACGACACGAAACCGGGCTTCACGCGCAAGCGTGAAAACGGCGAATTCGTCTATTTCGACGTGGCGGGCAAACGCATCGACGACGAAGACGAAATCAGGCGCATCAACGCGCTCGCCATTCCGCCCGCCTATGAAAATGTATGGATCTGCCCGGACGCCCGCGGCCATATCCAGGCGACCGGACGCGACGCGCGCGGACGCAAGCAATACCGCTATCACCCGCGCTGGCGCGAGACACGCGACGCCGACAAATACGAGCGCATGGCCGAGTTCGGCCGCGCATTGCCGAAGATCCGCGCGCGTGTTGCGCGCGATCTGAATCTGCCGGGCATGCAACGCGACAAGGTCATCGCCGCGATCGTGCAGTTGCTTGACACGACGTTGATCCGGATCGGCAGCGTCGAATACGCGCGCGATAATCAGTCGTACGGATTGACTACGCTGCGCAAGAAGCACGTGAAGATCGAAGCGGGCCGGCTGCGTTTCAGGTTTCGCGGCAAGAGCGGCATTGAACACGACGTGACGGTGAACAATCCGCGCATCAGGCGCATTGTGCGGCGTTGCGCCGAACTGCCGGGCCACGACCTGTTCCAGTATCTCGACGAAGACGGCACGCGCCGCACCGTCGGCTCCGCCGACATCAACGACTACCTGCGCCGTGCGAGCGGCGCGGATTTCACCGCCAAGGACTACCGGACGTGGGCCGGCAGCGTCTATGCGCTGGCCGCGCTGCGACGGCTGATTTGCAGCAGCGCGGCGGAAGCGCGCCGCCACATCGTCGCGACTGTCAAGGACGTGGCTGCGCTATTGCGCAATACCCCGGCCGTGTGCAAGCGCTGCTACATTCACCCAGCGGTGATCAGCGCATTCGAAGCGGACGAATTGCAGAGTCTGGCGCCGGGCCAGTCGCGCCGTGGACTGCGAGTGGACGAAGTGGCGTTTGCCGCGTTGCTTGCTCACGCCGAGAAGCGCGCGGCAAGGCTCGCGCGGCAGGCAGGGGCGAAAGGCCGCAAGGCGCGTGAGTCGGCGGTGACGGAAAGCATCGATACGTCGGTCACGAGCTTGCTGAAAAAATCGCGGAAGGTAGGTAAGGCGGCGGCTGCGAAGGCTGATATAAAGGCCGGCGCGCAAACCGCCCGCGCTGCAGCGCATGTCTAGCTTTGCCGTGGCTTAAGTCACCCGATCGCAATTCAGGAATCCTGACTCGCCAGACTTGTATCTCCCGAGACGGATCGCGAGGTGAATCGGCTCCCGCCCATGCACTTTGCCAGGCAGTTGGCCGGAAGAAGGCGGGCCCGCCTCAAAGGACGGCCCGCCCTGGCCAATCCGCTCTCACTGCCCTTTCGTGTCGCTGCTCGCATCTGCGCCGGGCATATTGGTCGAATCAGTCTTCGGCTTCTTCGCCTTCGACATGTGATGCGACTTCGAGCCGCTCGAACTCATCGCGCCCGACGCGGGTTGTCCGTTCGTGGTCGGTGCCGCCGTCGCGGCGCCGTGCGCGTTGCCCGAGCCACCGGTGCCACCGTTGCCGCCATTACCGTTGCCGCCGCCCGCTTGCGCGAACGCTGCGCCCGACACGACGACGAGTGCCGATACCAACCATGCTTGTGAAGTTTTCATCGAGTTCTCTCCCTGGGTAGTTAGCAGCGTGGGTTCCTGCATGCGCTGTTGCAGAAACAACGAGCAAGGGCTATGCCGCAGGACGGCGTTCGTGCCGGCCACACTCACCCATGCGGACCGCGAGCGAAATAATTTCAAACATGCCAGCACGCTTTACGCGTGCGGTACGGCCCACCGCAAGTGTCCAACGCCAACGCACACACCTGAACACGGCCCGTATGAGCTCCGCTTGCGACCGCTGCACCGCGTGTCTACCTCCCGGAACAGAAGGAACGCCGGTTGCTCAAGCTTCCACATACCCACCTGTAGAGGAGTCACATCATGCTCAACCAGACACAGACGCAAGCCGGCATGCGCGAGGGCGAAGGCGCCCGTATCGTCGGCAAAGGCAGCGCCACCGCCGACGGTCCCGGTCCCGACGTGATGGCGGCCGCCACGCTGGACGGCAACAAGGTGCTCAGCAGCGACGGCGAAGATATCGGCAAGATCAAGGACATCATGCTCGACGTCAATTCGGGACGCGTCGCGTACGCCGTGCTCTCGAGCGGAGGCTTTCTCGGCATCGGCGACAAGCTGCTTGCGATTCCGTGGCACGCGTTGACGCTCGATACGGAGCAGAAATGCTTCGTGCTGAACATGACCGCGGAACGCGTGAAGAATGCACCGGGCTTCGATAAGGACCATTGGCCGGCGATGGCGGATCAGACATGGGCGACTTCCGTGCATCAGTACTACGGCAGCGAACCGTACTGGGGCCGCGATCCGTACGATCGACGCGACGACTACGGCGTAGGCGACATTCCGCCGGGATCGTCGGACGCACCCGAGGCTGGCGGATTGAAGTTGTAAAGCGCGCTCACGGCGGGCACATGCGGCCACCCCAGTTGCCGCGCCCTGAGCCGATGCGCCGGCATGCCGCCATCGCGGCAGCCGGCGCATTTCACTTTGAGCGGGAGTTGCAAGACGTTGCAAGACATCACAACCGCGCCCGCGCGCGCGGGCACATTCCGATAAGGAGCCGGCACCATGCCCACCCGAAAGTCCACCACCCGATCGAAACGCCCTGTGGCGCGCGGCAAGTCCGGACGGCCGCCGCGCCAGCGGCACGCGCAGGCACAGGCCGCCCATCGCGCGAAGAGTCCGAAAAAATGGTCGCATCACGTGATGGAAACCAGTGACGCGATGGACATCCAGCACGACATTTTCAAAACCGGCAGCGCCGAATCGATCGCGCACTCGCTCAAGCAGTCGTCGACGAAAAGCCGCCGCCGCAAGGGCACGCCGTTCCAGTCGGCCATGTCGATGCTGAACTTCTATATCAATCGCGCGGGAAGGAACCTGCCGAAAGCGCGCCGTGATACCTTGCAACAGGCCAAGCGCAAGCTGCGCGAAGCATTCGGACGCGCGCCTTGAAATGGCGCGTCAGTGACTGACGCGTCCGCGCATTCTTCAACCGGCCATGCATGCGGCACGCGCATGCGAGCCCTCACCGGATGCTCATGCACGAAACTTTGTGGTTTCTCATCGTTGGCGGCGTGCTCGTTTTCATGGGCCTCGCGGCAACGACTCTGCGGCGGCTGCCCGTCAGCGCCGCCATGTTCTACCTCGCGATCGGCTATGCCCTCGGGCCGCCCGGCATCGGCCTGCTGCGCCTCGACATGATCGCCGACGCGCACCTGCTGCGCGTCATCACCGAAGTCGCGCTACTCGTCTCGCTGTTTGCCATCGGCCTGCGCCTGCGGTTAGGCATGCTGGAGAAACTCTGGACCGTGCCGCTGCGGCTCGGCTTCCTTGCCATGCTGGCGACCATTCCGCTGCTGACGCTGTTTGGCGTCTATGCGCTGAATCTCGGCTGGGGGCCGGCATTGCTGCTGGCGGCGATTCTCGCGCCCACCGACCCGGTGCTCGCCCACGATGTGCAAGTGCACAACCCGGGGGACCACGACCTGCTGCGCTTCGCGCTCTCCGGCGAAGGCGGTCTGAACGACGGTATCGCACTGCCCTTCGCGGTGCTCGGCTTGACGTTGTGCGCCGCGCCCGCCGCCGCGGCGGGCGATCTGCTGAACCTGAAGCTCGCGGGCAGCATCGTATGGGGCGTGGCGGGCGCGCTCGCTATCGGCGGCGGCCTCGGCTGGGCCACGACGCACGCGGTGGCATGGCTGCGTACGCGCCACGCGCAGGCGCTCGGGCTCGAAGGTTTCTTCGCGCTCGGCCTGATCGAACTCTGTTTCGGCGCCGCGCAGCTCGCGCAGACCTACGGTTTTCTGGCCGTGTTCGCGGCCGGTGTCGCGATGCGCCGCGTCGAGCACCGCGCGAGCGGCGGCATGTCGGCTCGCAAGGCAATCGGCACCGTCGACTCCGAAGACGTGGAAGCGACCGCGGCAAACCCGAGCAAGGCACATGCGTTCATGACGGAGTCGGTACTCGGCTTCACGATCGAGCTCGAACGCATTGCCGAGGTCGCCGTCATGGCGATGGTCGGCAACGTGCTCGCCACGATGCAAGCGCCGCTCTTCACCTGGCAGACCGTCGCACTCACCGTCACGCTGTTTGTCCTGGTGCGGCCCGTGTCGGTGGAGTTGTCGCTGCTCGGCTCCAGCGCGACGCCGACGCAACGGCGCCTCATGAGCTGGTTCGGCATACGCGGCATCGGTTCGTTTTATTACCTCGCATTCGCACTCGAAAACGGCAGCGCGGCCAACGTCGCCCCGCTCGTGCCGCTCACGCTGGCGGTGATTGCGGCGTCAGTCGTGGTGCACGGTGTCTCGGCGACGCCGTTGATGAACTGGTATCACCGGCTGCGCAGTCGTGAAGGTTAGTCATGAGTGGTCAGGCGCGTGGATACGCAGCGCTTTTTGATTTGCACGGGTTCGCACAGATTCGCACGAGCCGGCGAGCCCGCCTCTGCCCGCCGTAAATTGAAGTCGCTAGAATACGGAACCCTCCTGCTGCAACAAGGCTTCTCACATTCAATGACCTTACGCGACGATCCGATACGTACGGCGCGGGCGAGCGCCGCCAATTCGCTGTTTGCCTTTCTCAAGTCGTTGCCGCCCGGCGAGCGCCTGATCGAAGGCGGTTTCATGGCCGTGCAGGCGGTGGCGGGCGCGAGCCTCGCTTTCGCCATCGGCCGCGCGCTGCATACCGAGCAGGCGTTCTGGGCCTGCATCACCGCGATCGCGGTCAGCCAGCATAGCTATATCGACACGCGCAACCTGTCGCGCGACCAGTTCATCGGCGCGATGGTCGGCGGCTTGTGCGGGCTCGTGGGCACGACGCTGGGCGCCGGCTATTTCGCGGCCTATGCGGCTACGGTCGGGGTGGCGATCATCATGTGCTGGATTCTGAACGTCGGCAGTGCGGCGCGTCTGGGCGGCATTACCGCGACGATCATGCTGCTGGTGCCGGGCATGGGTCCGGCGTGGGACAAAGCCCTGCTGCGCCTCGGCGAAGTGACGCTCGGCACGGTCTGCGCGTTGCTGGTTGCCTTTCTCATGTCGTGGATCGAGGAACGCTGGTTCGGCAAGCCGCACAAGACCTAGCTTTGCGCCGCATCGCTCTCCTGCGGAAGACGCCGGTAACGTCCCGGCGTCACGCCCACGCTTTGCTGAAACGCCTTGCCGAAGGCGGCCTCCGATTGATAACCCACCGCTTCGCCGATCTCGGCCGCGCTGCGCTGCGTGCGCCGCAGCAGATCGCACGCTATGGTCATACGGATCTGCGTGAGAAAGTCCATCACCGTCATGCCCGCACGCTCGTTGAAATGGCGTGCATAGGTGGCGCGCGACATGGCGGCGAGCTCGCCGAGTTCCGCAATGGACCACGCCCGCTCGGGGGCGTCCAGCATGCCTTGCACGGAAGCGCCGAGGCGCGCGTCGGCAAGTAGCGCGAGCACGCCCGACCTCGATGCGTTCTGCTCGCCGTGCGCGCGCAACGCCATCGCAAAGAGCGCCTGGCTCAATGCGGTGACGATTGCCAGAGCGCCCGCCTGGCGCCGTTCGGCCTCGGTCCGCATCAGCGCGATTACCGTTTGCAGCGAGCCCAGCGCTTGCATGCCGCTCAGCGAAACATGGAACGGATCGGGCAATGCGTTCAGCAGCAGCGCAGATGATCCCGGTGCATAGAGGAAACGGCCGCACAGAAGATCGACGTCGGCAGAAACGTGCGCGTTATCGTGGCCGTCATTGCGCCGCAACGGCAGCATGCCGTCATGGCCGAGCGTCAACGGCGCGGTGGCCGCCAACCGCTTCACGTCGCGCACGCGATGCGCCGCGCCGCGAGGAAACAGTATGAAATCACCCGCGCCGAGAGCGTGCTGCTTACCGTTGGCGGTTTCGACGATGCACGCGCCGTCCAGCACCAGGTGGAACGGTGCGATGCCGGCTTCCATCGGGTCATGATCGAGGTCGAAGGCGCCCGAAAGCAGGCAACGCAGATCGAGACTGGCTTGCGGCCGGGCGAGGTCGAGCAGTCGGCTGAGCGTATCCATGAGACGCACGCGCTAAAAGTTGAGCGAATCGAGTATTCAGGATATCCCGGCGCAGCGCAATACTTGTCTCACGACGCCGGCACCTGCCGGCGCGCAACAGACCAAGGAGCACTGCCATGTTGAACTGGATCGACTACCGCCAAGAACTGTTCGGCCGTATCGGCGAGATCGCCAAACTGTCGCCGGATACCGTCAGGGGCTATCAGGCGATATCGGGCGCCGGCCAGAAGAAAGACCTGCTCGGCGCCAGAACACGCGAGCTGATTGCGCTCGCCGTGGCGGTCAGCCTGCGCTGTGACGGCTGTATCACCGTGCACACGGCCGAAGCGCTCAAGCATGGCGCGACGCGTGATGAAATCGCCGAAGCGCTGGGCGTGGCGGTCGCGATCAACGCGGGGGCCGCGATGGTGTATTCGGCTCGCACGATGGATGCCGCCGCCGCTTATGCGGCTGAAGCGGCGGACGCAGGCCAGGCCGCTGGTTGAGCACATTGACCCGGCTCGCTGACGGAGTGCGCTGAATGAGTACGCCGACTGAGCGGACAGAATGAGCACAGCATTCGCACGCTGTGCTCACCTCACGCTTCGCGCGGCGTCCGCCCTGCGCTCGGCTGGCTTCTTACGTCCGGCACTACGCCGGATGCCGCACCTCCTCCAACTGCTTGCGGCGCGGCTCGCCCTGACGGTCCAGCATCCAGCCCGGGTACTCCGCCGGCAGCGCGCTGACCTGATCGAGCTTCGCGAGTTCGTCCGCAGTCAGCGAGACGGCGGTGGCCGCGATGTTGTCGTCCAGTTGCTCGACCTTCTTTGCGCCGACGATCACCGAGGTCACCACGCGCTGATGCAGCAGCCAGGCCAGCGCGATCTGCGCCACCGACACCTTCTTCGTCCCGGCGATATCGCGCATCACGTCGATGCAGTCGTACGCACGTTCGCGATTGACCGGCGGAAAATCGAAGGTTGTGCGGCGGCTGCCCGCTTCGCCCTGCTGCTCGCGTCCATATTTGCCGCTCAGCAAGCCGCCCGCGAGCGGACTCCACACCATCAGACCGAGACCCTCGCTGCGCAGCATCGGCGCAAGTTCGCGTTCGAGATCGCGGCCCGCCAGCGTGTAATACGCCTGCAGCGTTTCGAAGCGCGCGAGCCCCAGGCGCTCCGAGATGCCGAGCGCTTTGGCGATCTGCCACGCCGCCCAGTTCGACACGCCGACGTAGCGCACATGGCCGTGCTGCACCAGCGTATCGAGCGCGCGCAGGGTTTCTTCGATCGGCGTGGCCGCATCGAAGCCGTGAATCTGATACAGGTCGACGTGATCGAGTTGCAGGCGCTTCAGACTCGCCTTCACGCCGTCGATGATGTGGTAGCGCGAGGCGCCGCGCGCATTGGGAAACTCGCCCGTCTGGCCGAAGACTTTGGTGGCCACCACCACTTTGTCGCGCGGCACCTTGAGGTTTTTCAGCGCCTGGCCCGTGATCTGTTCGGAGAGACCTTCCGCATAGACGTCGGCCGTGTCGATGAAATTGATGCCCGCGTCGAGCGCCCGGCCGACCAGCCGCTCCGCGTCGCCCTGCTGCAGATCGCCGATCTGCTTCCACATGCCTTCGCCACCGCCGAAGGTCATCGTGCCCAGACATAATTCTGAAACAAACACACCGGTACGGCCCAACTGGTTGTATCGCATTGCCGAGACTCCATCATGGATTCGTGGATGGGTGAGGCGTAGAGAGTACTGCAATTAGAAAAATCCGGCAGAGCGTGAAACGCGCGTGCGCCTGCCGGCCAGCGGGTCGATGTATATTCCAAACTCCTTACGATCCATTCGGCTGCGCGCCTGGCCGTAGCGCATCGTCAGGACGGCAAAAATTGCCGTGGAACGGGCGCTTCGATTGCAACGTTACCGCCGGCAAGTCAGGTTCGGCAAAGCCCGCGCAAACCTGCCAGACTGACTCCTGATCCTTGCAGCTGGCGCGATTTCGTCGCCCTCTGGATATGGCACGTCACGTCCCCATCTATGCAAGCATGACTTCGGCCCCCGCTCTCCCCGCCGCTGCCCCCGGCGCGGCTTCCGGCAACGCATCCGGCCCTGTCGCGACGCCCGCGACGGGGCGATCCACCGCACACGCGCTGGATGATTTCCATCCCGCGGTCGCAAGCTGGTTCCTGAAGACGTTCCCCGCGCCCACCGACGCCCAAGCCGCCGCGTGGCCGCAGATTCGCCGTGGCCGCTCTACGCTGGTGGCCGCGCCGACGGGGTCGGGCAAAACGCTCACCGCGTTCCTGTCCGCGCTCGACGATCTGGTTCAGCAAGGGCTCGCCGCCGGCGGCGCACTGCCCGACGAAACGCTGGTGGTCTACGTTTCGCCGTTAAAGGCGCTGTCCAACGACATTCGCCTCAATCTGCAACTGCCGTTGCAAGGCATCGCCGCGGAACTCGAAGCGCGCGGCTTGCCGGCGCTGGACATCCGCACCGCCGTGCGCACCGGCGACACCACGCAGCAGGAGCGCAACGCGTTGAAAAAGCGGGCGCCGCATATTCTCGTGACCACGCCGGAATCGCTTTACGTGCTGCTCGGTTCGGACTCCGGCCGCCGCATGCTCTCGACCGTGCGCACCGTGATCGTCGACGAAATTCACGCGCTCGCCGGCAGCAAGCGCGGCAGTCATCTCGCGCTCAGCCTGGAGCGGCTGGACGCGCTGTGTCAGCGGCGCTTGCCGCGAATCGGCTTGTCCGCGACGCAAAAACCGGTGAGCGCGGTCGCGCGCTTTCTGGTGGGTGGCGCGAGCATCGACAGCGGCATTCCCGCCGATTGCGCGATTGTCGACGTCGGTCATGTGCGCGAACGCGATCTCGCGCTGGAAATTCCGCCCGTGCCGCTCGAAGCGGTGATGCCCAACGAGGTGTGGGAACGCGTCTACGACCGTCTCGCCGAACTCGTGGCCATGCACCGCACCACCCTGATCTTCGTCAACACGCGCCGCATGGCCGAGCGCGCCGCGCGTCATCTGACCGAGCGGCTGGGCAAGGAGGCGGTTGCCGCGCACCACGGCAGCCTCGCCAGGGAACACCGGTTCGACGCCGAACAGCGCCTGAAACGCGGCGAACTGCGCGTGCTGATCGCCACCGCTTCGCTGGAACTCGGCATCGATATCGGCGACGTCGATCTGGTCTGCCAGATGGGTTCGCCGCGCGCGATCGCACCGTTCCTGCAACGCGTCGGACGCTCGGGGCATCATGTCGGGGGCATGCCCAAGGGCCGGCTTTTTCCGGCTTCGCGCGACGATCTGATCGAATGCGCCGCGCTGCTCGACTGCGTGCGGCGCGGCGAACTCGACGCGCTGCGCATTCCGCGCGCGCCGCTCGACGTGCTTGCCCAGCAGATCGTCGCGGAGGTGTCGAGCGCCGAGTGGAGCGAAGACGCGCTGTTCGACATGATGCGGCGCGCCGCGCCATACGCGGACCTGACGCGCGAACAGTACGACGCCGTGCTGCGCATGCTCGTTGAAGGCTATACGAGCCGCAACGGTCCGCGCGGCGCCTATCTTCACCGCGACGTGTTGAGCGGCACGCTGCGCGGCCGGCGCGGCGGCAAGCTGGTGGCCGTCACCTCGGGCGGCACCATTCCCGAGAACGCCGACTATGCCGTGGTGCTCGAACCGCAGGCGATCAATATCGGCACCGTGAACGAGGATTTCGCCGTCGAAAGTCTGGCCGGCGACGTGTTTCAGCTCGGCAATGCCTCATATCGGATTCTGCGGATCGAAAGCGGGCGCGTGCGGGTCGAGGACGCGCAGGGCCAGCCGCCGAATATTCCTTTCTGGCTCGGAGAAGCGCCGGGACGCAGCGACGAACTGTCGTTCGGCGTCGCGCGTTTGCGCGAGCAGATCGGGCGCCTTCTCGACGGCAAGGATCCGGCAATGCCGGCTACCGTTGCGAACGCAACCGGAACCGAGGTTCAAGCCGAGGAGATAACAACGCTCCCCGTCCGCCTCGACCACGCGACCCAGTGGCTCACCGACAACCTCGGTCTCGACGAAGCCGCCGCGCGCCAGATCGTCGACTATCTCGCCCGCGCGCGTGCCGCGCTCAGCGTGCTGCCCACGCAGAACACCCTCGTCATGGAGCGTTTCTTCGACGAATCCGGCGGCACGCAGCTCGTGATTCACGCGCCGTTCGGCAGCCGCGTGAATCGCGCCTGGGGCCTCGCGCTGCGCAAGCGGTTTTGCCGCACCTTCAACTTCGAACTGCAAGCCGCCGCCACCGAGGACGCGATCGTGCTGTCGCTGACCGGCAGCCACTCCTTCGTGCTCGACGAGGTGTGGCGCTATCTGCATTCGAACAGCGCGGAGCATCTCCTGATTCAGGCGCTGCTCGACGCGCCGCTGTTCGGCGTGCGCTGGCGCTGGAACGCGACCACCGCGCTCGGCTTGCCGCGTTACACCGGCGGGCGCAAGACCGCGCCGCAATTGCAGCGCATGCGCAGCGAGGATCTGCTGGCGAGCGTGTTTCCCGAACAGGCCGCGTGTCTGGAGAACGTGGTCGGCGAACGCGAGCTGCCGCATCATCCGTTAGTGGACCAAACTGTCGACGACTGTCTGCACGAGGCGATGGACAGCGAACGCTGGCTCGCGCTGCTGCGTCGTATCGAACAGGGCGAGGTGCAACTGGTCGCGCGCGATTTGCCGGCGCCCTCGCCGCTCGCCGCCGAAATCCTCAATGCAAAGCCATACGCGTATCTCGACGACGCGCCCATCGAGGAACGCCGCACACAAGCCGTGCTGAATCGCCGCTGGACGGACCCGTCGAGTGCCGACGATCTCGGCGCGCTGGATGCGGGCGCCATTGAAAGCGTGCGCGACGACGCATGGCCGCAGGCACGCAATGCCGACGAAATGCACGAAGCGCTGACGGGCCTCGCCTGCATCACCGATACCGAAGCGCGCCACCACGAAGGCTGGCCGGCATGGCTCGCTTCGCTGGCCGAATCCGGCCGCGCCACCCGCTTGCAGATTGCTGATGACGCCGGCGTGTGGCTGCCCATCGAGCGCCTCACCTGCTTCGAGTCGCTCTATCCCGAGGCCCGATTCTCACCCCCGCTCGCCGCGCCAAAAGGCTACACGGATAGCTGGAATGCCGACGACGCCTTGCTCGACGTGCTCCGTGCGCGCCTGACGGGCTTCGGCCCGCTGCCGGCCAGCGCGATTGCGGCGGCGCTGAAATTACCGGCGGCATCGGTCGAACAGAGTCTCATGCGCCTCGAAGCCGAAGGCTATGTGATGCGCGGGCGCTTCACGCCGCAAGCCGCGGAAGAAGAATGGTGCGAACGCCACCTGCTCGCCCGCATACACCGTTACACGGTGAAACGCTTGCGACGCGAAATCGAGCCGGTGGAACGGCACGACTTCATGCGCTTTCTGTTCGAGTGGCAACACTTGACGCCGGACACCCGCAGCGAAGGGCGCGACGCACTGGCCGCGGTGCTCGAACAACTCGAAGGCTTCCAGGCCGCGGCGGGCGCGTGGGAGGAAGACATCCTGCCCGCACGCGTGAAGGCGTACGCGAATACTTCGCTCGACGAACTATGCCGGGCCGGCAAGATAGTCTGGACCCGTCTGACCGAGCGAGCACGCGGCACCGCGGGGCCGGTCCGCAGCACGCCGATCGTGCTGCTGCCGCGCGCACGGGTACGGGTGTGGAGCGCATTGCTCGATCCGTCGAAACAACCGGAGTTGTCGGCGCGCGCGCAAAGCGTGTATGACGTGCTGGCACAGCACGGCGCGATGTTCTTCGACGAATTGCTGACCGAGGTTCGCGTATTGCGTATGGAGTTGGAGAGCGCGCTAGGCGAACTGGTGGCCGCGGGTCTCGTGAATTCCGACAGTTTCGCGGGCTTGCGTGCGTTGCTGAAACCGGTTGCAAAGCGCAATGCGTTTTCGGGCAGCCGGCGCGCGCGTTCGAGTGCGTTGATCGGCGGCATGGACGACGCGGGACGCTGGGCACTCGTCAGCCGGCCCGCCACTGCGGCAGCCGAAGTTGCGCCGGAGCGCCGCCGGCAATTGCCGCCCGACGTGCTGGAACATGTCGCGATGACACTCCTGCGCCGTTATGGCGTGGTGTTCTGGCGTCTGCTCGAACGCGAGGCAGATTGGCTGCCGCCGTGGCGAGATCTTCTACGTGTGTTCCAGCGTCTCGAAGCGCGCGGCGTGATTCGCGGCGGGCGCTTTGTGAACGGACTCGCGGGTGAACAGTTCGCGCTGCCCGAAGCGATTCCGGTCTTGCGAGAAGTGCGGCGACATGCGAACGATGGTGCTTTTGTTTGTGTCGCCGGTACTGATCCGTTGAATCTCGCCGGTACTTTGCTGGTCGGCGAACGCGTGCCCGCGGTGGCCGGCAACCGCATTCTCTATCGCGACGGCATCGTGGTTGCCACGCTCGTAGCGGGGACTTTCTGGTTCGGTCCTGCTCTGGAAGCGGTTCCTTCCGCGAGAGAACAGGCACGTGCCTGGCTCGCGCGGCGGTTTTGAGGCCCGAAGTGCGTGCGGACTGTTGGAAAATCGCAGCAACTTCAATGCAAAAAAGCGCTAAAGGCGACAGTCGCGCTGACCGTTAATCTTTCTAAGCCCGAACGCCAGCCGCTTCGCTACAATGGGGACAGTCTTAAGTATGATGAAGACTGTTTGCCGACTCCGCCTTCAGGGGGCCAACGGCACACACCGCCCGGGGATCTCATGAACGACGACCAACACGACCAGGTGCTTTTTGCGCAGTTCGGCACAAGCAGCCCATGCTGGCGTCTGTCGAACGACAGCAACGCGCTCGAACTCACGCCCGTGACCGGCGACGTGCCCGCCAATGTCGCCATTCCGCTGAATCCTCAACAAGCCTCGCAAATCCGCTGCCTCACCGGCGTCACCTCGCATCTCGTGCTCGACGTGCGGCTATTCGGCGAACCGTTGCGTCTGCACCTGGTGGGTAAAAAGCTCACCAGCAACTCCTGGGCCGGCACCGCCTCGGCCTATGACGACACCGAGTCCGTCGCGCGCGATCTGGTCCACGGTCTTTCGTTCGCCGAACAGGTTGTCTCCGAAGTGAATTCGGTCGTCGTGATCCTCGACCGGCACGGCCGGATACAGCGCTTCAACCGGCTCGCGGAAGAACTCACCGGCGTCAAGGAAGAGAACATCATCGGCCGCAACGTGTGGGCGCTGTTCATGTCTACTGAAGATGGCGCGGCGTCCAGTCAGAACATTGCGGGCTTCTTCAATCGCGGCGTGTCGTACGAAGTCGAGCGGCGCATCAAAACGGTGCACGGCGAACGGCTCTTTCTGTTTCGCAACAAGTTCGTTCACAGCGGCAGCGGCGTCGAAGAACAGTTCCTGATCTGCTCAGGCACGGACATCACCGAAGAACGGCTCGCGCAGGAACGCCTCACCGAACTCGCGAACACCGACTCGCTCACCGGCCTCGCGAACCGCAACGCGATCCAGGACAGGATCCGCGCCGCCATTGAAGACGCCACGCCGGGCGAAGCGGTCGGCGTGCTGTTCCTCGACCTCGACAACTTCAAGAAGGTCAACGATCACTACGGCCACGTCTTCGGCGACCGCCTGATTCGCGACGTATCGTCGGCCATCAGCCTCTGTCTGAACGAAGGCGATACGCTCGCGCGACTCGGCGGCGACGAATTCATCGTGCTCGCGGCCAGGGGCACGGCGCATGAACTCGAAGTCACCGCGCAGCGCATTCTCGAACGCATGCGCACACCCTTCAGCCTCGGGCTCGTGGAGGTCTACACGGGCTGCTCGATCGGCATCGCGCGGTATCCGGAACACGGCGACAGCCTCGAATCGCTGATCCGTTCAGCGGACACCGCCATGTACGTCGCCAAAGACGAAGGCAAGCGTACGCACCGCGTGTTCTCGCCGGAGATGAACCGCAAGGTCGCCGAGTACATGTGGCTCGACACCAACCTGCGGCGCGGCCTCGATGAAGGCCAACTGACACTGCATTACCAGCCGAAACTGTCGCTCGCCACCGGCGTGGTCCAGGGCGCCGAGGCGCTGGTGCGCTGGAATTCGCCGGAGCGCGGGCAGATCATGCCCACCAAGTTCATCCGTTATGCAGAAGAGTCGGGTCTGATTGGCGTGCTGGGCCGCTGGGTCATGGAAACGGCCGCGAAACAGGCCGCCAAATGGAAAGCGGACGGCTACAACCTGCGCATCGCGATCAACGTGTCGGCGCGGCAACTCGTCGACACGGCGGTGGTCCGCCATTTCAGCGAGGCGCTCCAGCATGCGAACCTCGACCCCTGTCTGATCGATCTCGAACTGACCGAGAGTTGCCTGATCGAAGACGAAACGGCCGCGATCGATCTGATCAAGCAATTCCGCCAGCTCGGCGCTCAGGTTCATCTGGATGACTTCGGCACGGGTTATTCGTCGCTGTCGCAACTCGGCCGTATTCCGCTCGACGTGATCAAGCTCGATCGCAGCTTCGTTCGCTCGATCAACGCCGACCCCAAAGCGCAAGCGCTGGTGCGCTCAATGGTGGTCGTCGCGCAGGAGCTGAATTTCAAGGTGGTTGCCGAAGGGATCGAAACCGAGTCGGAAGAATTGTTCATGAGGGGTCTGGGCGTCGATTACGTGCAGGGTTTTCTGTACGGCCAGGCCATGCCGGCGGCTGAATTCGAGCGCTGGTTGCAGGATAGACAGAAGCTCAGACTGATTGCCTGAGCTCCCGTGCGCCCCGCGGGATTTCCCCTTGGGGGCCGCTCCCCCTTGCGGCTGCCGGTGTTCGAACCCGGGCCGGTTCAGGCGAAATTGGCCGCGCTGGCCGCTGTCTGACGCAGGTTCGCCGTACGCCGGTTCTGCAGCATCACGAGCCGCTCCATGAAGGCCAGGTCCTTTTCTTCGATCGTGAAGGCGGCCTCGACCCAATCCTCCGTGATTTCCATCAACTCGGCGCGCGAAAGTTGCAACACGCGCTGGCGAGCCCGCAGCATCGCGCGGATGCCGTTCATTTTCGGCTTGAGCGTGTCGATGAAAGTGCGGGTCGCCATATAGGCTTCGCCCGGCTCGAACAGTTGATCGACCAGACCTTTGCCGTAATGCCATTCGGCCGTATGCGATTCTCCGACACCGATCAGTTCCTCCGCGAGCCGCATGCCGACTTTACGCGCCACCAGTGAATAACCGCCCATGCCCGGGAACAGATTGAACGCGATCTCCGGGAAGCCCATGCGCGCGTCGCTCTGCGCGAGCAGGAAATGATGTGCAAGCGCGGCCTCGAAGCCTCCGCCGAGCGCCGTGCCCTCCACCATCGCAATCGAGATCGCCCCGGTGTCGAACCCGCGCGACGCCGCATGCACGCAATCGACACACGCCCGCGCGTACGCCATCAGCGCCTGACGCTTGCCGTTGCGGATCGCGTCCGCGAAGAAATCCAGGTCGCCGCCCACGTTGTACATGGTCGGAATCAACGAGCCGGTGACCCAGAAATCGATTGGTAATCCCGACTCTCGCGCTGCCTGTGCGAGTTCCAGAATGTCATGCACCAGATCGAGATTGAAACAGGGCCGCGGCTGCGCCCGCAACATCATCCACATGACGTTGCGGCCTTCTTCGTAGTAAGCGGAAATTTGCGAAAGATTGCCGGCTTCGAGGAACGGACGGCAGGCGTGGTGGTTATGCAGATTCATTTGAACGGTCCTTTTAAGGTTAAACACCTGGTATTGCAATGCGAGCCTAAAGCAGACCGGAATCGGATGGGAGCGGGGTAACCAACAGATGAATGCAAGCCGCGCTCAAAGCCGCACCAGAAGGCGTTTCGGGCAAAGACGGAGGTGCGGTGAAGCGTGGCGCGGACGCAAACGCTTGCGCACCGAAGATGGGCGAAAATGGCCCACGAATAAGCACGGAACGCCTGTCGATTTACTGACGGCCAGAGATTGAATTTCTTGCCGGAGCGGAAAGAGAAAGAAATAGTCTTCGATTAGAAAATGCAATCGAAAATATCAGCGGCGAATTTATTTTTTCTGGTGTGCGGGCTAACAGACGGATTATCCGTTTCGCATATTCAAACGCGCGGCCACTCAGGCCGCGCATTTTTTATCAGAGTCCTATTGCGGTTGCGCGGCATGGCGACAAGCTTGCCGCGCATTCATGCAATGGATGGCCGCGTTGTTCGTACCGGGCGTTGCGCCCCGGAACGTTCAGGGCGCGGCGGCGATCACCTCCGCGACCGCTGCCGTAAGCTTCTTGCCGTACGGCACGTGCAGGAATTCGTTCGGTCCGTGCGCGTTCGACTTCGGTCCGAGCACGCCGCACACCATGAACTGCGATTTCGGGAAACCCGCCTTCAGCACGTTCATGAGCGGAATGGTGCCGCCCTGCCCCATGTAGGCGACATCGGCGCCGTAGTGTTGACGCGATGCGTGGTTGAGCGCCGTGGCAAGCCACGGGGCGAGATCCGGCGCGCTCCAGCCGCTCGCCGCGCCGGCGTCCGGCTTGAACGTCACCCTGGCGTTGTACGGCGGATCCAGTTCGAGCAGCGCCTTCAGTTCGGCGACCGCCTGTTCCGCCTCGATCAGCGGCGGCAGACGCAGCGACAACTTGAACGCCGTGCGCGGACGCAGCACGTTGCCGGCATCGGCCAGCGCGGGCAGACCCGCCGCGCCGGTCACGGACAGCGACGGACGCCACGTCGAATTGAGCAGGGCCTCTTTGGGATCAGTGGTGGTGGGCAGCACCTGGCGGCCGTCCTGGCCGCACGCCCACGGCAGTTTTTTCCAGACGTCGTCGCCGAGAATCTGGGCGGTGGCTTCCGCTTCACGCAAACGGTCCGCCGGAATCTCGACGTGGAAACCCTTTGGCAGCAGCGTGCCGTTGGCGGAGTCTTCGAGACGGTCGAACAGTTGCCGCATCACGCGGAAGCTCGACGGCGCGATCCCGCCGTAGCCGCCCGAATGAATGCCTTCGTCGAGCACCTGCACTTCGAGGTCGCCCGCCACCAGTCCGCGCAACGACGTGGTGAGCCACAACTGGTCGTAGTTGCCCGCGCCCGAATCCAGGCACACGACGAGACCGACCTTGCCGAGCCGCTCGCGCAGCGCGTCGACATACGGCAGCAGATCGTAGCTGCCGGATTCCTCGCAGGTTTCGATCAGCCCGACACAACGCGGACGCTCGACGCCTTGCGCGTCCAGCGCCGCGAGTGCGGTCATGCTCGCGTAGATCGCATAGCCGTCGTCGGCGCCGCCGCGGCCGTACAGCTTGCCGTTCTCGAGCTTGGGCGTCCACGGTCCGAGGTCGTTGCGCCAGCCGTCGAACTCGGGCTGCTTGTCGAGGTGGCCATACAGCACGATGGTCTCTTCGCTGCCGGAGCGGGTCGCCGGCGTTTCGAAGAAGATCACCGGCGTGCGGCCCGGCAAGCGGATCACTTCGAGTTTCAGGCCGCGCACCGGCTGCTGTTCGGCCCATTGCGCGGCGTCGGTGATCACGCGCTCCAGATAGCCGTGCCTGACCCACTCGGGATCGAACGCCGGACTCTTGGCCGGTACCGCGATGTAGTCCGTGAGCGCGGGCACGATCTCGTCGTTCCACTTGCGCTCCACGAATTCACGCAGCGTGTCGGGGTTGATGCGTTGAGCCTGCTGGGTCGTGTCGTCGGAGATCATGATGGCTGTCCGTGGCGGGTCTGTTCAGTCGAAACGATCATGATAGTCCTGATGCGGGGCCGGCTGAACCCCTCGTCGCGCAGCGCGCTCGCTCAGTGCCGGCTGCGTGACGACTGCCGCCGCTCGTGCCCGCCGTTCCGCTAGCAACGCAAACCGTTTGCAGCGAGCTTACGCGGACAAAACAATCGCGCGACAATCAGGCTTACGTCGCGTATGGGGAGGCGGGTCATGGGTGGCAATGTCGTCGTTCAGGCCATCGCCGCGGTGCTGGCGTTGGCGCTCTATTTTCTGCCGGCCGTTCTCGCGGACCGGCGCAAGCGCAACGACGTGCTGACGCTGGCGCTCTTCAATGCCTGTCTCGGCTGGACCGTGTTCGGCTGGCTGCTTGCGCTCTATTGGGCGCTGCAACCGAACCCGCCGAAAAACATCGCGGGCGAGGTGATGGAGACGCGCAAACTCGTAAGGATGCGAGCGTTTTCGTCCGCGTTGCTGGTGCGCGTGCAACGTCGCACGACGCGGGATCGCTCGGAGAATTGAGTCAGGTGAGTCAGGTGCGGCCTGGTAAGTCGGAAAACAGGAAGGCGGGTCAGGCCGCGCGCCCCACGCGGTTCCACAGAACGGAACCGGCTGGAATGGAGCGTGGCTCCGCCCGCACGCTTGCGGGTGCAAACATCTCGCGGCGCAGTTCGCCGTGCTCGTCGAACCATTCGCAGATCAGCCAGTCGCCCGGATTGAGCGCCACTGGCCCTGCATATGTCACTGTCATGCGCGAGCCCCCTTCCTTCAACGTGACGACGTCGCCGACATTGAACTGCGCGGCTGGCGGTGTCTGGAATGCGTCAATGGTAGCGGTCAGCATATTTACCCCCTACGGAACCGTTGACCGGCAATAAATCGTTGCGCCGGATTTTTCGACATTAGACCTGCTGAAGGAAAACTCTAAAAGGTTTACCAAGATTAACAATCGAAATTAATCGCTGCAAGCGCTTTTTATTGATACCGTTTTCAGCGGGAGTGGAATGGCTTCCAGTCCCGATCGATGCCTGAGCGAAACCGGGAAAACCCTTCAATGTGCCTTCCATGTGCCGCCGGGCCGCCAGCCCATGCGGCGCTGCACGATCGCAACTGTTACTGCAGCGGGTTTGCGCAGCCAGTAGAAAATGCGGGGCCGTTTTGTCATATGTAATGAAGCACTGCGGGACTTTCAGGGTTTATTCTGATCTGGCGCAAAACACAATTACCTGTGAACGGTCACGTCACCGGTAAATGCAGCATGCTTAAAATAGGATTGTTTAAAAAAGTGCCTAATAATTCCTGACAGCTTTCAGTTGAAAACGGTTACGGCTGCGGGATTTTCAAACCCGCTGCGCCGCGCGGCGCAGTACGAGTTGCTGATGCCGCACCAGCAGCACGCTCAAGCCAATGCACACGAACATCAGCAGCGCGTTGATGGCGAGGCTGATCTGGAATGCGTGCGCGTACGCACCCGCAGTCGCGCGGCCACCAATCGCGCCGAAGAACGCGCCGCTGATGGCCGCCGTGCCGAACGCGGAGCCGATCTGCAATGTCGACGAGACCACGCCGGAAGCGAGCCCGGCTTTCTCCGGCACGACCTCCAGTAGCACGATGCGCATGATCGACGGCAGCAGCAGGCCATGACCGACACCCGCGCACACCAGCCCGCCATAGAACAGCAGATCCGGCGCCGCCGACTGGGTGGCGGACCAGCCCGTCACCGTGAAGCCGAGTGTCATCATCGAAAAACCGAGCGTCAGCACATGGCCGCCAATGCGCCTGACCACAGCCGGCGAAGTCAGCGGCCCGACCACGAAACCAACCGCGAACGGCATGATTGCCACCCCCGAGGCGAGCGGCGTCCAGTGCAGACCGGTTTGCAGGAAAATCCCGTAGGTCAGGAAAAACGCGCTATTGCAGTAGAACAGGAACGCGAGCACAAGACCCAGCGCGAAGGCGCGGTTGCGGAACAGTTGCAGATCCACCAGCGGATGGCCGCCGCCACGCTCGACGCGCCGCTCCGCCGCCACGAAGAGCGCGAACGCGGGCGCGGCAAGCGCGAACATCACGAAGGTCCACGCCGGCCAGCCCGCTTCGCGGCCGTGCGTCATCGGGTAGATGACCAGCAGCAGCACCGCGGAGAGCAGCGCCACGCCCTTCACGTCGATGCCGGTGCGGGTGGCCGGCTGATTTTCAGGCACGAACTTCCAGGTGCCGACAAACGCCGCAATGCCGATCGGAATGTTGATCAGAAAAATGATGCGCCAGTCGAGTCCGAACGGGTGATACGTGATCAGCGCACCGCCGCCCAACTGCCCGACGATCGACGACAGTCCGAACACGAAACCGTACAGGCTCATCACTTTGGTCTGCCGATGCAGCGGCACCACCGCGCGAATGGTCGCCAGCACTTGCGGCGCCATGACGGCGGCAGCGACGCCTTGCACGATCCGCGAGATCACCAGCATGTGTCCACTGGTGGCAAAACCGCACAGCGCCGAAGCGACCACGAACGCCGCCATGCCCGTCATGAACATGCGGCGGCGGCCGAACAGGTCGCCGAGCCGACCGCCCGTGATCAGCAGCACCGCGTACGCCGACGCATAGGCGGAGACCACGAGTTGCAATTGCGCGTCGCTGGCGTTCAAGCCGGTGCGGATCGAGGGCAGCGCGAGATTCACGATGAAATAGTCGAGCGGCGCGAGGAAAGCACCGACGAACAGCACGGCAAGCGCGAGCCCCTGGCGTTCAGAACGCGGCTGGGCCTTGTCGATGGATGCCGCCGCGCTCGCGGCCACGGCGCCCGGACAGGTCACCGCGCAAGCCGCGCCGCCCGCGGCGTTGGGCCCAACGAATGTCGCCGGAGCGGACTTGATTGCTTCGCTTTTCATGACTGATCGTTCAAAAATTCAGCAAAAAAATTAGACGAGCGCGCGCATGGCGACGTCCACTATTCCTGTCAGCGCGTCTTCCTTGTGGGCGACCCGCCCCAGCACGCGCAAGCCTTGCATCACGCAAAGCAGGAAATCGCCGACGGCTTTTTCGTCGAGCGTGGAGTTGAATGCGCCGCTCGCCTGGCCGCGAATCACCGAGGCCGCCAGCAGCGTTGCCATGCGGCGCTGAACCGCGGCGACGCGGCTGCGCAGCTCCTCGTCACCCGGCTGCATTTCCAGCGTGGTGTTGGTGATGAAGCAGCTGCGCTCGCCGGTTAGCGCGCACGCGACCCGCGCGTAGTGCAGCAAGGCATTGCGCAGCGCTTCTTCCGGCGGGACCGGCGCGTTGAGCCGCTCGGCGAGCCGCGCGACCGAACCTTCCGCGTAGTGATCGAGCGCGGCCAGCATGATGCCGTGCTTGTCGCCGAATACGCCGTAGAGACTGCCGCGCAACAGGCCGGTGGCCTTGCACAGGTCGTCGATCGAAGTGGCGTGGTAGCCGTGATTCCAGAACACCTGGCTCGCGCTCGCCAATACGGTGTCCGTGTCGAATTCGCGCGGCCGGCCTCGCAGGCACACCTCGCCAGCTTTTTTCGCGGACGGCTTGGCGGGATGTTTCGGATTGGCAGATTGCTTCATGCAACGGATATTATGACTAACCGTTCAAGAAATCAAGGCGAGTTTCCGTGGGTGAGGTGGGGAGCGGGTGCCGGACCAAACAAAAACGGGCGCCGGTTTTTGCCCGGGCGCCGGCTTCTTCATCGCTTCTGAACGACTGCCACGACCGCAGAAAAACGCGAACTCAGGTTTCGAGCTTCGCATCCATCGTGATCGTAGCGTTCAGAACTTTCGACACCGGGCAACCGGCTTTGGCGTCGGCGGTGGCCTTCTCGAAGGCCGCCTTGTCGCCGCCGGGAATCTTCACGGCCACGTCGAGATGGACCGCGGTGATGGCAAAACCGCCGCCGTCCTTGTCGAGCGTAACGGTTGCCGTGGTGCCGATACGCTCGGGCGTGATGCCGGCCTTGCCCAGCTCCGCCGACAGCGCCATCGAGAAACATCCCGCATGCGCAGCCGCAATCAGCTCTTCCGGATTCGTGCCGATGCCGTCCGCGAAGCGTGTCGAAAACGAGTATTGGGTCTCCTTGAGGACGCCGCTGTCGGTGGAAATCGAGCCCTTGCCGTCCTGCAGGCCGCCTTGCCAGACTGCTGATGCCTTGCGCTTCATTGCTCTCTCCTGTTTGTGCCCTGCTTCGCGCGCTCCGCGACCGGATCTGATGCCCGCCGCAACGGTCCCGCCCGGATGTTTTGCGGTTTCGGCATCGGTCGCGAGTGCCCCTGGGAATTTCCTTCGGGGCTTGCCGCACGGCGCTGCAGGCGCGGGCGGGGAACCGAACTTCATCATAGGCGCTTCCGTGTGCCAGCGTCGTGACGATGCCGGCAATCGGTCGAAACAGAAGCGTCTCCAACAACTGTATCAATTACCGTAATAATCTTTCCCCGGAAAGCCGCTTTTTCACCGACCTCGCAAGAAATAGACTGCGTTCAACAGATCGGCACACAGCATTCAACCGATCTCACCAACAATCGAATACTGGAGGTCATCATGAAATCGCTTATTTCCGCAGTGGTCATCGCGTCCGCGCTCGTCGTTCCGGCTGTCTCGTTCGCCCAGCAGGAGAATGGTCCGGTGACGCGCGCGCAGGTGCGCGCCGAACTGGTTGCCGCGCAAAAAGCGGGCCTCCTGAATCAGAACGACATCGACTATCCGAAGACGATGCCGCAAAACGGTACGGCAGTGGCCGCCGTTGCGCAGGGCTCGCAGGACGTCGGCGGCGCAAAGGTAGGCTCCTCGGATGCAGGCGCGCCGAACTCGGTGCAGCAACGCCTGTTCTCGACGTATCGCGGCCAATAATCGGCAAGCGCGGCAAGCCGCGCGGTCGCGCGGTGCGGTTCCTGCCGTTGTAGCCAGTGCATGGAAGGGGACGGTGTAGCAGCAGTCAAGAAACGCCCCGGTTGCGAAGTTCGCAACCGGGGCGTTTCTATTGCGCGGTGACTTTGGCCGTAGCCTCTATGCCGCTACTCAGCTACTCAACTTTTCAGCTACTCAGCGAACGGCAAACTCTCCTGCCCGACCGCACGCATGTCGAACACGTTCAGCGTCATCGCCACCAATGCGTAGTAGCCAAGCAGACCCACCAGGTTGATCACCACCCGATGCCCGAAACGCTCGACTGCCTTCGCATAAGTCGCATCCGAAACGCGCTTCGTGTCGTACAGTTCGCTCGCGAAATCGTGAATCAACGCGTCGTCGGCTTGCGCGAAATCCGGCCGCCGGCCATCGCGAATCGCCTCGGCATCCGCGGCGCGCACACCGGCTTCCAGCGCGATCGGATGGTGGATATACCATTCCGCCTGCGCCTGCCAGCGAGCCGCGGTTACCAGAATCGCCAGTTCCGAGAGGCGCAGCGGCAAACCGGTCCGGTAGCGGCAGAAAGCGCCCAGACGCTGCGCTTGCTGGGCCAGTTCCGGACTGTGAATCCAGCCGAGAAACGGCCCGTTCAGATTGCCGCGCGGGCCCGACAGAATTTCGTCCAGCACCGCTTTCTGTTCGGGCGTGGCATCGGACAGGTCGAAGTGAGGCAAACGCTCGGTCATCATCGTTCTCGCAAGTCGTGGTGGCGTTGAAGGTTTCAGACGGCGGCCAGCGCGCCGTCAATTGCATCGGTAAGCCGGCTGACAATTTCGTCGATGTCGCGCGCGGTACAGATGAAAGGCGGCGCCAGCAGCACATGATCGCCGATCTTGCCGTCGACCGTGCCGCCCATCGGATACACCATCAAACCGCGCGCAAACGCTTCGCGCCGGATTGCAGCGTGCAGCTTGAGGGCAGCGTCGAACGGCGTTTTGCCGGCGCGGTCCCTGACCAGTTCCACACCGACGAACAACCCGCGTCCGCGCACGTCGCCGATATGCGGATGCTGCGCGTAGTGCTCGCGCAACCGGACGCGCAACTGTTCGCCACGCGCCAGCACGTTGGGCAGCAGATTGTCTTCCTCGATCACGCGTTGCACTTCCAGCGCCGCGGCGCAGGCGGTGGCATGGCCGATATAGGTATGGCCATGCTGAAAGAACCCCGAGCCGCCGACGATCGCCTGATAAATCCGCTCGCTCACGAGCGTCGCGCCGATCGGCTGATAACCCGCGCCAAGCCCTTTGGCGATGGTCAGGATATCGGGCGCCACGCCGTCTTCCTCGCAGGCATAAAGATAGCCGGTGCGGCCCATGCCGGACATGATCTCGTCGAGAATCAGCAGCACGCCGTAGCGGTCGCACACCGCGCGAATCTTGCGGAAGTACTCGCGCACCGGCGGCACGGCGCCGGCCGTCGCGCCGACCACCGTTTCGGCGATGAAAGCGGCGACCGTGTCCGCGCCGAGTTCGAGAATCTTGCGCTCGAGTTCGTCGGCGAGACGCTGCGCGAAGGCCTCTTCGGTTTCGTCCGCGCGCTGCTCGCGATACGCGTAACACGGGCTCACGTGATGCGCTTCGATCAGAATCGGCAGGAACGGCTCACGGCGCCACGCATTGCCGCCGATTGCCAGCGCCCCCAGCGTGTTGCCGTGATAACTCTGACGACGCGCGATGAAATGGCGCCGCCGCGGTTCGCCCTTCTCCACGAAATACTGGCGCGCGAGTTTCAGCGCCGCCTCGATCGCCTCCGAGCCGCCCGAGACGAAATACACATGTTCGAGCCCTTGCGGCGCGCTCGCCACCAGGCGGTCGGCGAGCGCTTCGGCGGGCTCGGTGGTGAAGAACGACGTATGCGCATACGGCAGCTGCTGCGACTGCCGTTTGATCGCATCGATCACGCGCTGGTTGCTGTGCCCGAGACACGAAACGGCGGCACCGCCGGATGCATCGATATAGCGCTTGCCCGTGGAATCGATGATCTCGATACCCTCGCCCGCGACGGCGACCGGCAGCAATTGCTTCGGTAAACGATGGAACACTGTGGACATGATTTAGGTTTCCTGTTGATTGCGACAGCCGTTCACGCGCCGGTCTGTCCGCATGCCGCGCGGGCGATGAAAGCGTCGAATGCGCGCTGTCCTTGCCGATAAACCTTCATCGACACACCCGCGCCGCCGATCTCGAAGAGCGCGGTGGCAAGCGTGTTTTCTCCATCGGGATCGAGCGGGTCGTCGCGATAGATCGGCAGGCCGGATGGCGCGCGATCTTGCAAAACATCGAGCAGGGCGGCCGGTTGTAACGGGCGGCTGAGCGCGGGCAACAGCGCATTCACGCGCGCCTGCCGCTCACGCGAAGAATCCGTGACGATTTGTGCTTCGGCTTCGCAGCCCGGATGAATCATGTGGTTCGCGTGGCCGTATAGATTCGGCACCGTCTGCACGGAACAGCGCCGCGCGCTGACTTCGACGCTGACAAGGCGCGCGTCGCCCGCGCAGCCGAGCGTGTGATGAAAGCCGCTCGCGGCCGGCGTGTCGCGCAGGATATGCAGCGCTTCGTCGAGCGAGGCGGCGTCGAGTACGGCTCGCGCGAGGATCATTCGCGGCACGCCGGCAACGGGTGCGCGGATGCGCAGGTTGTTGATCGCCTGCACGACGCCGGCACGGCTCGCGGCGAACGTGTGTCCGGGCAGCGAGCCAGGGTAATGGAAGCTCACGAAGCCCGGCTTGCCGGCCGGCCGAACTTCCACCAGCGCGCAACGCTCGCCCAGAAACGGATCGCCGTCTTCGTTGTGCGCAATGAAGCGCGTGTCGCCAACGTGCGCCGCCAACGTGGTGCAGCCGTCCGGCACGTTGTGAATCAGTTCACCGCGGCAGTTCCAGAGGAACATGTCTTCCGCCGTCCAGCCCAAGCCGGCCGCCATGCCGTCGAGTTCAACCAGCAGTGCCGGGAAATGCGCGTGCGCCGCCTCGCGCAACTTGTGCACGAACGGGGCACCTCGCCAGCGCCGAACCGCCTGCCATGCGCGGCTCTGACGCATGTAGCCGGCGAACACCGGTCTGGCGAGTTCGCCCAGGCGGTAGCCGATTTCATATGGCTCACCGCTCGCCTGGAACAGATCCAACCCCTGCTTCGACGCCACCATTCGCACCCATTCAACAATCGGTATGCATTTATACTTCTCAACAACAATTGTTGTCAAACAATGCGACGCCGATTCAAAGGGAGCGGTCCTGCTTCACACCAGACCCCGGCCCGATTCAGAAGGAAATATTCAAGGCACGTACGCGCCTTTTGCATGCAGCGACTGTTCCGCAATGGCGAGCTGCTCGACCGCGCCCGCTCCCTCGAGCGCCAGCAGATGCGCGACCAGCGACTCGGTGATTGCCGTCGCCGCCACCAGCGAAGGGAAAAACGAAGGACTTTCGTGCGAAAAGATCAGTACCTTGTCGGCATTCAAGGCGATCGGCGACACGGCGCTGTCGGTGATCGCGATCAGCTTACTGCCCTTTTCCAGCGCGGCTTCGGCCACGCGTACGGCTTCCACCGAATACGGCGCGAAACTGATCACGATGGTCGCGCTGTCGCGCTCGACGGTGCGCAACTGCATCTCCAGCGTACCGGCCTCGCCGTTGAGCAAGGACACAGAGGAACGGAACAGCCGGTATCCGTAGACGAGACCGAACGCCACCGCGTAACAGGAGCGGAAACCGGCCACATGGACGTGCGGCGCGCGCCGCAACAGACGCGCCGCCTCCACGATCACGCGGCCGTTATGCGCGGCGGTCACCTCGAGATTGTGCTGTTGCGCGACCAGCAGGTCGTTCGCCAGCGCGTCTTTCGATTTGACGAGCGAACGGGCGCGGCTCGCGAGCGGTTCGGGCCGCGTGCGAACGCGCGCGACGAAGAGGTTGCGCAACTCGTTCCAGCCAGGGAAACCGAGTTGCTGCGACAGGCGCACCAGTGAGGCCGGTTGCACCTGCGCCCGTTCGGCCACCTTGCGCATGGATGAGACCGCGACCTCGTCGGGATGATCGAGCAGGAAGGCCGCCCCCATCTGGAACTGCGGACTCAGTTCTGAGAAGCGCGCCCGAATCAGGGCGGCGAGCTGGTCGAAACTGTCTGGCATGCGGATGTACCGGGCGAACGGTCGGAAAGGTGACAACAAATGTTACCACCCGGCACATGGCGTTCAGCAGGCGCTGCGGCGCAAATACGCCCCACCTCGGTCAGGCCTCAGGCCTGTGCGCCTCGGGCGCGGCATTTCAGTTACCTGGCTTCGACCCAAGCAGCAGAATATCTACCAGCCGCCGGGCACTTTGCTGCCAGTCAGGAGCGGAAGCGACATTCGAGACGCCAACGAGCGCACGTAACAAATCCAGCGGCTCCACGTCCGCCCGGATGTCGCCGCTCTCGACCGCTCGGGACACGAGCGTGTTGATAGCTGCCTTGATTTGCGCCCCCGAACACTCAAACAGTTCGTTCGTTGCCCCACCCACGATTGAGTTCAGCGCCGGCGCAATAATCTTCTTGGTCGCAATGTAGTCGACGAACAGGAGCATCCATTTCCTCAGCGCCTCGTGCGCCGGCAATTCCTCAGTAAGCCGCCGCTCCTCCCCCGCGAGCCTTTCGACCTCTGCACGGTAGACGCTCTCGAGCAAAGCTTCACGCGTAGCGAAATGACGATAGAGCGTCCCCGGGCCAACGCCTGCCTGACGTGCAACCTCCTCGAGGCTGATGTCAGCTCCTCCAAGCGTGAAGGCTTTCTTTGCCTCTTCCAGAATGCGCTCCCGGTTGCGTTGCGCGTCGGCTCGCGGTTTCTTTTCTTTTAGCGTGGAGTCAGTCATAGAGCAAATTGCGCTTGCAAACGGAGGGATGCTCCGCTTAGTATTTATAAAACGGAGATTCCCTCCGCTTTAATGGATTATAAAGGCAGCGTCAATCTTACAGTGATGGAGACGTGGCATGGCTAAACAGTTTGGGGCGACATCTACGACTGACGACGTTCTGTCGGGCAAACGGCTCGATGGAAAGCGGATTCTGGTAACAGGCGTGTCAGCCGGACTCGGCGTGGAAACAGCGCGTGCGCTTGCGTCGCACGGTGCAACCGTCGTTGGTGCGGCAAGAGACCTGGAGAAAGCGGAACGGGCAATCACCAGTGCACGACAGGAAGCCGTCGCGGGCGGCGGCAGTATCGAACTCATTGAACTGGACCTCGCGAGCCTCGCAAGTGTTCGAGCCTGTAGCGACAAACTACTTGCCGAAGGCAAGCCGTTTGACATCGTCATCGCCAATGCAGGCGTCATGGCTACACCACAGGGAAAGACGGCGGACGGGTTTGAGACGCAGTTTGGGACCAATCACCTCGGACACTTTGTATTGGTGAACCGGCTCGCGCGCCTGCTCCACGACGGAGGACGTGTGGTCATGCTCGCGTCCTCAGGTCACCGATTCGCAAATGTGGACCTCGACGACCCGGGTTTCGAGCGCACGCCCTACGACCCGTTCGTTGCCTACGGCCGGTCGAAAACAGCGAACATTCTCTTCGCGGTCGCGTTCGACCAGCGACATCGAGCCCGAGGTGTGCGAGCGGCAGCAGTGCATCCTGGTGGAATCCAGACCGAGTTGGGCCGACACATGGGCGAAGAACAGCTGGCAACCATGGTCGAGACGATTAACAAACAACTCGCATCTGAAGGAAAACCGCCTTTCCAGTTCAAGACCGTTCCGCAAGGCGCGGCAACGTCTGTGTGGACCGCTGCGGTCGCGTCTGCTGAGGAAATCGGGGGCCGATATTGCGAGAACTGTCACGTAAGCGAAGTTGTTCCCGACGATACCGTGATTACTCCCGTCAGCGAAGGTGTTCGACGCTATGCACTCGACCTGGCGAACGCAGAGGCGCTTTGGCGCAAGAGCGAACAGATGGTAGGCGAAACTTTTCCGGCATCGGCCTGACCATGAGGACAGGTGGCTAACGTTTAGCAGCAAGGGAGGCCGCCATTGGCGGCCTCCCGGCTTCCCAGGCCAGCATCGCCGCGGAACCGCGCCTGAAGCGGAGAAGCCGCATCTGCAATCGTCACTACCGTACACGCTGTGCAATCCAGCTGGTCACAACGTCGGCAATTTGCAGATTATTCCGGTCCTGCATCAGCATATGCGAATTTCCGTGCATCCCGAGCTGGGGCGTTTCGACGATCTGAAGTATTCTGCCCAGCCTGTCCGTCCATCGGGCGTCGTTTCCCATTCGGCGCCTGTCAGACAGCATCCGTGGATAAAGACAACGGATGCGCTGTTTGCATGCACAGGCACCTGGTACTGGACGTACATCTGCTCGACCGTAACCGTTCCCTTAGGCTCGGCCTGCGGTAGGGTCGATAGCGTATCCGACTCGATATCCCGACCGCCTGCAAAAAAACTCCCCTGCTTCGCGATGATCAGCGGCTTATCTAGATCGATGGACTGAGCGATGACCGGATGCGTGCAAACCGCTACCGCGGCTGCAATCAATGCCCGCTTCGCCATGACGATGAGCGACATAGGTTTGGTCTCCGAACAGTCTTGTTATTTGACAAGGCGATTGCGCATTGCCAGAGTGATAACGGTCGCACCACATGCCAGAACAAACGCAGCCAGATAGGAGCCCGCGCTTATCGAGTGGGTAACTGCGATTAGCGAGCCAATTGCGGTCGGTGCGGTAAGGCTACCGAGTTGGCCAATGCTCGATATGAGCGCGATTGAACCTGCTGATGCGGTCCCCGACAGGAAGGTGGCGGGAATCGTCCAGAAAATGGCCGTGCACGTCAGGTAACCGATGGCGACCAGCGCCAGTCCTGCGATGGCGGGACCAAACGATGAGTGTGATGCGCCCGGCAAAACCGCGCCGGCCGCTGACACCAGGGCGCAACAGGCAAAATGCAGGCGACGCTTTCCCATCAGATACGGCAGCTCGAAGACGAACTTGGCACACCACTGTTCGACCGGGGGGCGCGGAAAGTGACAATGACGCTCACCGGTGAAGCCTTTCTCGAGCGTGCTCGCAACGCGCTGCGAGAGGTGGATGAAGGCGTGTTGACGGTCCGGATGGCGGCCGAAGCCGCCATCATTCTCGAAGATGGCCAGGCGCTCATCGACTTGCTCGCCAATGGGCCTGGCGTATCGAACACTTATTTCCGTCTGGTCCCCAGCAGACTAGCGATTGCCATTCACAAGACAGATTTCGTTTGCGAAGCAGCCGCGCTACCGCATGCTCAAAGCAGCGCGACCACCCGCACGTCGCCCTGCTCCGCCGAAGCGACCACCTTCTCGCCGATCCGGCGAAACGTGATCGACACCGAAGCGTCTCCCACCCGGATATCGCCCACTTCGAGCCAGTCGATGCCTTCGGGCAGCATCGGCTGTTCGATCAGCACTTCGCGCCGCTCGGCGTCGATCGTGATGCCAAGACATGCTTCGAGCATCATGAACGGCGACCCCGCTGCCCACGCCTGCGGCAAACAGGCGACCGGATAGGCGGTAGGCGGCTCGCCGCGCCGCCGCGGGAACCCGCAGAAGAGTTCAGGCAAACGCATGTCGAAGTTGACCGCCGCCTGGAACAGCGCCTGCAGCAGCCGCACCGCCGCCGCCTTGCCGTCGTAGCGCGACAGGCCGCGCGCGCACAGCGCGTTGTCGTGCGGCCAGACCGAGCCGTTGTGATACGCCATCGGATTGAAGCGCGCCTGGCTCGCGGCCAGCGTGCGCACGCCCCAGCCGGTGTGGAACAGCGTGGAGTCGAGCGCGCGCACCACCGATTCGCCGCGCTCGCGCGCAGGCAAGCCGAACGCCAGCAGATGGCCGGCATTCGAAGCCATCACGCGGCACAGCTCGCCGTGGCCATCGAGCGCAATGCCGTAGAAGCCGGACTCGGGCATCCAGTATTTTTCTTCGACGCATTGGCGAATCTTCTTCGCACGATCGCTGTATTTCGCGGCCGGATCGTGCAGGCCGCGCATCTTCGCGAAGTGAGCCATCGTGTCGAAAGCGGCGCTCGCATAGGCCTGCACTTCGACGAGCGCGATCGGGCCGTCGGGGAAACGGCCATCAGCATGAAATACGGAATCGTGGCTGTCCTTCCAGCCTTGATTCGCCAGCCCGCCGTCCGACTCGCGCTGATAGTCCAGCAGGCCGTAGCGGTTCTTGTCGCACACGCCCGCAACCCACTGCGCCGCGCGCTCGAGCGCCGGCCACAATTCGTCGATCAATGCGCTGTCGCCCGTGCGGGCCGCATACGCGCCGGCCAGCACGATGAACAGCGGCGTAGTGTCGACGCCGCCGTAGTACAGCGCGAACGGCACTTCGCCGGTGGCGGCCATTTCGCCCTTGCGCATCTCATGCATGATCTTGCCGGGCGCGGCGTCGCGAAACGGCGAGTTCTCACGCGCCTGATGTTCGGCGAGAAAACGCAACACGCCCGCCGCCAGTTGCGGCTGCAACCACAGCGTTTGCAGCGATGTGATGACCGCGTCGCGGCCGAATGGCGTGGAGAACCACGGAATGCCGGCGTACGGATAAGGGCCGGTCACGAGGTCCGTGGTCAGCAGGCCCAGATCCGCGAGCGAGCGGTCGATCCATGCATTGAAAAGCGGATTGCTCGAACGCACGCGCGCGGTGGCGCGGCGGCGCTCGCGCATGACCAGGTGGGCGTCGACGAGCGCGGCGCGCACGGCAGCGCGGCCGACGCGCGGGCGCTCCGCGTCGATCTGCGACAGGTGCGCTTCGCTCAACGCATGCGTGGGCTGCGAGACACCGGCGCCGGGATTGTCCGCGCGCGCGATCACTTTTACGGACACCGACAGATAAATCGACACGCACGCCTGCGCCGGCAGCTTGACGGTGTAGTCGGCGCGGTCGGCGAAGAGTTTGTCCGGTTCCGGCGCGAAGGCGATCTGCACATTGCGCGACACGTCGTCGAGGCCCACATAGCCGAGCAGCACTTCCCGATTTTCGACGCGCGCCGGTTGGATACGGCCCTGCTTGTCGCGCTTCAGGCCGCGCACTTCGAACATGTCGCGAAAGTCGCTCGCGAACGAGATGGAGAGCGGCACCACGGCGTCGCTCGTGCCGTAGTTGGTGAGTTCGATGGCCTCGTTGAGCACGGTGCCCGACAGCACCCGCACGCGCTCGACGTGGATCACGCCTTCGGGCGTGCTGTCGCCGCCGAGCGGCGGCAACGGGCGGTTGGTCAGATGCGCGGTGAACGAGGTGTTGTCGCTGCTGACGCTGCCCGACAGGAGCGACGGCGCGCGTCCGCCGAAGGTGAGGCGCAGTTGCGAGAGAACACGGGTGTCGTTGACGAACAGGCCGTCGTCGTGGCCGGTGATATCGCCGAGCGGATCGTTGACGATAAAAGTATCGCCCGACTTCAGCACGTGCTGGGTAGCGCTCGCGACGTTGAGATTTTCCGTGGGGATGAATACGCCGTCCGGCTCGGGTTCGCGGTGGTCGATTCCGCCCGAAAGGCCGCCGAGGGCTTCTGGCTGCTGCATCAGTGTCACTCCTATGGGTTCGCTTCTGCGTTCAGTGTCACATCCGGTCGTGACGGGTGCTGCCCGGTCGCTTCCGATTGTAGAGGGTCTGTCCGCGTCAGACGAACTTATCACATGGGAGTTTCAGTTATTTCGGTGGCACAGGACGTGCAGAGGGAGAATGCGCGGCGCTCCTCGTGAGAGCGCCGCGCGAGCGTCAGACGGCTGTCAGCCGCGACGCTTTACCGCTTCGCGAGCGGCTTCGCTTCGCGTTGCGTCTCGCCCACGAAGAGCTGACGCGGACGGCCAATCTTCTGTTCCGGATCCGCGATCATTTCGTTCCACTGTGCGATCCAGCCGACCGTACGCGCCATCGCGAAGATACACGTGAACATGGCCGTCGGAATGCCGAGTGCGCGCTGCACGATACCCGAGTAGAAGTCGACGTTCGGGTACAGTTTGCGCGACACGAAATAATCGTCTTCCAGTGCGATCTTTTCCAGCGCCATTGCCAGCTTGAACAGCGGGTCGTCGTGCAGGCCCAGTTCTTCCAGCACTTCGTGGCAGGTTTCGCGCATCAGCTTCGCACGCGGATCGTAGTTCTTGTAGACGCGGTGACCGAAGCCCATCAGCTTCACGCCCGAATTCTTGTCCTTCACCTGCGCGATGAACTCGGGAATGTTGTCGACCGAACCGATTTCTTCCAGCATGTTCAGCGCGGCTTCGTTCGCGCCACCGTGCGCCGGGCCCCACAGACACGCAATACCGGCTGCGATACACGCGAACGGATTCGCACCCGACGAGCCGGCGAGACGCACGGTCGAGGTCGACGCATTCTGTTCGTGGTCGGCGTGCAGGATCAGGATACGGTCGAGCGCGCGCACCAGCACGTCGTTGACCTTGTACTCTTCCGCCGGATTGGCGAACATCATGCGCATGAAATTCGCGCTGTACGACAGGTCGTTCTTCGGATAAACGAACGGCTGACCCACGGTGTACTTGTACGCCATCGCCACCAGCGTCGGCAGCTTCGCGATCATGCGGATCGCGGAAATTTCGCGGTGCTCCGGATTGCTGATGTCGAGCGAGTCATGATAGAAGGCCGACAATGCGCCGACAGCGGCAACCAGAATCGCCATCGGGTGCGCGTCGCGACGGAAACCGCGGAAGAAGAAGTGCATCTGGTCGTGCACCATCGTGTGTTGCGTGACCGTTTTGACGAACTCTTCCTTCTGCTGCGCGTTCGGCAGTTCACCCTTGAGCAGCAGATAGCAGGTTTCGAGGAAGTCGGCGTTCTGCGCGAGGTTGTCGATCGGATAACCGCGATACAGCAGTTCGCCCTTATCGCCGTCAATGTAGGTGATCGCCGAATTGCATGCCGCCGTGGACATGAAGCCCGGGTCGTACGTGAACTTGCCGGTCTGGCCGTACAGCTTGCGGATGTCGATCACATCCGGTCCGAGCGCGCCCTGATAAATCGGCAGATCAATAGTCTGGTCGCTGTCGGAAAAGCTCAGCGTTGCGTGTGTCTTCGAGTTCATCTAACTGTTCCTTTTACTTTCACATCGCACACGTGCCGGCATGCTCGATCGTCATTGAACGTAGTGGCATGCTCAGGCTCCGATCCGCATTTTAAAGTCCAGAGGGCCCGCCATTGCGACGATTGACCGCAACAATCCATCTCGACCAACGCAACATTCGTTGCCTGATTTCCCTTTGAACGCGGTAGAAGTTGCCACAAAACACACACAAACATCGTACGAGTCGATGTGCCGCATGCCGCTTGCAGCCCGCCAGCCAAATGAAAGCTGGAGCGCTTACTGCAACAATGTTTTGCGGCAGCCGGGCTGCGAAGTCGTGGGTGCATCTGCGATACTGAATCCGTGTTTTGCTTCCCCGCTAACACATCGCTGTCTTTGGCCCGTCGCTCTGCGGCGGGCTTTTTTAATCAGTCAGAAGAACGGAAGGACCTGATGAACGCTTCTCTCGAAACGCTATTTCCGGATCACGTCCACAGTGACGAAAGCATCGTCACCGCGTTGAATCACCAGGATATCGTCGTCGCGCTGTCGGCGGCGCTGAAAACACAGGACGTGGCGGTCCTGCACATGCTCTACCCGCGTACCGACGCACGCACTCACCGCAGCCTCGATACGCTCGTGAACGTGCTGCACGGCCACGGCCTGCATGAAGTTGCGGATCTGATCGCGCAGGAAGCGCACTATCTGCTGTTCAAAGACCCCGTGAAAGCGTGGAAAGCCTTCCACGAAATTCGCAACGACTCGCTCGCGATCGGCGTGCATCTGTATTACCACGGCCTCGTCGGCGAAGCGGCGGAACACGCGCTCGACAAAGACGCGCATCGCAAGTCGTGAGATTGAACGTTTGAATCGTTGTGAATCGTTGCGGGTGCCGGGCCAGCGTGCGGAGATCGCCGCGAGCGCGTGGCGCCGGGCACGGACTCATCGTGCAGTCATTGCACGATCATTACGCGCTCATTACGCCCGCACGGAGCGGATGAACTCGTCCACGTAGCGATTGAACGCCGACGGATGCGCGAGATTCATTCCGTGCGACGCGCCGCGCACGGTTTCGCGGCGCGCATCGGGCAGCCATGTTTGCAGCGCGGCTATGGTGCGGCGGAACATGTCAGGACTCTTTTCGCCGTCGATCAGCAGAACTGGGCAACGCACCTCAGCGGCTTCCTCGGGAACATACGCGGGCAACGGATCGCGGAACTGGCGCGCGAGCGTGTGCGCGTTGTCGGTCGCCATTCTGCGAAAGCCCGGCGTGCTCATTGCCCAGAAGCCGGGCCGGCTGACGGAATCGACGAACAGTTGCAGGCCGGCCTCCACCTCGCCGCTTTCAATCAGTTGCGCCGCTTTCGAGCGCAACGCGTTGACCGTCTCCGGCAAACTGGCGGGCGGACGGCCGGCAATCTGCAACGGGCCGCCCGGATCGGCGAGCGTCAACGTGCGCACGTGCTGCGCATGGCGGCGCGCAAAATGAAACGCCACGCAACCGCCGCGCGAGTGCCCCACTACATGCGCCGGTCCCGCGCCGAATCGCTCGATGAACTCAGCCACTTCGTCTGCATGCTCGCTCCAGCTGAACGGCAAGCCGGGGTCCGTATCGGCCGCCGGCCAGTAATGCGTGAGACTCACGGCGACACAACGGTAATGCTTCGACAAACCCGTGAGTTGCGGTTGCCAATAGCGGTAGTCGCACAGCGAGCCATGCACGAACAGCAACAGCTCGCCCTCGCCGGCTTCCACGTAGGGCATGTGCAAACCGCTTCGCAATTCGATGAAACGCGACGATGAAGGCGGCGACGAAACGGCAACGGATCGATTCACGGATGGTTCACGGGCAGCGCGGCAACGCGTGAATGCAGCGGCGCCGGCTCGAAATGAAATGGGGAAAACAGGTGCTTAAGCGTCCCCAAGATTGGGACGCGACGCGTATTGTCACACAGCCGCCCGATCCGCGTGGCGGCCCGGTTCAACGGCTGGACGGGCACCATGCCGAGGCACCGGCGCGGCACCGGCGCCACAGATCCCGCGCGGGATCATTCGTAGGCGAGTTCGTCCAGCAGGCCGGCTGCGGCCGCCATGCCGGCGCCGCGCACCGCGCACGTAAGCGGTTCGTCGGCAATGCGCACTTCGAGGCCGATCTCGCTCGTCAGGCGACGGCTCAGGTTGCCGAGCAGCGCACCGCCGCCCGTCAGCACGATGCCGTTATTGGCGATGTCGGTGACCAGTTCGGCCGGCGCCGTCTCGAGCCCGCGTTTCACCGCGCCGATCACCTGGCGCAGCGGCCCTTCGATCGCATCGGCGATATCGTGGTTGCTCAGTTGAACCGTGCGCGGCAAACCGTCGTCCACGCTGCGGCCGGTCGCGTTCATATGCTCGCGCGGCACGTCGCGCACGGCCGAGCCGATATTCTTCTTGACGTGTTCGGCGGTCTGTTCGCCGAGCAGCACGCCGTACAGATTGCGCACGTAGCTCACGATCGCCATGTCGAAGCTGTCGCCGCCCACGCGGATCGAACCGTTGTACGCCATGCCGCCGAGCGCGATCACGCCGACCTCCGTCGTGCCTCCGCCGATATCCACCACCATCGAACCGGTCGCCTCGGACACCGGCAGACCCGCGCCGACCGCCGAGGCCAGCGACTCGCCGATCAGGCTCACCTTCCACGCGCCGGCCGCCGCGGCCGCTTCCCTGATCGCGCGACGCTCGACCTGGGTCGCGCCCGCCGGCACGCACAACGTGAACGCCGCGCGGCGGCTGAAGAACGGCCGCGGGCGCGCCATGTCGACAAATTGCCGGATCATGTGCTCGGCGGCGGAGAAGTTGGCGATCACGCCGTGGCGCATGGGCCGCACGGCTTCGAGGTTGGCCGGCTCACGGCCCAGAAGCTGGCGCGCCTGGGTGCCCACGGCCGCGACGCGCTTCGGCCGGTCGGCGGCCTCTTTCTGGAAACACACCACGGACGGCTGGTTCAGCACGATGCCGCCGTCGTCGGTATAGATAAGCGTATTGGCCGTGCCGAGGTCCACCGTCACGGATTGGCGGAACAGGCGGTCGAAAAACGGGTAATACGGCGTCGGTCTGGCCATAGGAAGGCTCTGATGTGTCGTTATCCGCCCGTACCGGGCAGTCTGGAAAATGCGCCCCCGGTCACCCGAGCCGCCTGGAACGCCCGCAGGCAGCCCCCTTGGGAGGGGACGCCCTGCTGGGCATTGCGCGGTCCGCGCGGCGGGGGTGATTTTCATGCTAATGAGCAGTTAACGGCAAGCGGATCAGAATCTTTAGGGCCGCCTTTCAATCAGGGCCGTGTCAGCCGCGCGACAAAGCGCCCAGCGCGTGTTCCAGTGCCTCCTGGCCGAGCGCGACGCCGTCGGCGTTGATCGTGTGTCCAATGCCGGGCAATGCGTAGGCGTCCACGGTATAGCCCGCGTTGCTGAACGCGTCGGCGGCGTATTCGAGTTCCTGCACCGGAATCACTTCGTCGTCCTCGCCGTGGATCAGCGTGAGCGGCGTGCCGTTCTGCGCGACGATCACCGAGGCAAGCCGCCCTGAGTACGCGACCACGCCGGCCGCGCCTTCCGCACTGGCCGCCACATGGTGCAGCGCCATGATCGAACCTTGTGAGAAACCGACCAGCGCAAGGCGCCCGAAAGGCACCTGCCAGTACGCGAGCTCGGCTTCGAGCATGCGCCGCAACGCCGGATAGGCCGCGGCCACGCGTGCCTCGCGATTGCCCTCGTTGACGTCGCGCAGGCTGAACCACTGGCGTCCGCCGAAACCGCCGTCGAACTCATCGGTGCCGTCGAGCGAGGTGAACGCCACGTCCGGCAGGCTCTCGCTCCAGATGTCCGCGAGCGGCATCAGATCGCGCGCATTGCTGCCCACGCCGTGCATCAGCACTACCAGACCTTTGGCAGGCGCAGCCGCCGGTGCGCGCCGCCAGCCGTGTTCGAATTGCTCCCAACCCATATCGTTTCCTTCTCTTTGCTGATTCGTAGTGGATATTTCCGCCCGCGTGCGGCCTCAGTCGCGAGCATACGCTGCCGGATCTGTTTTCGCCTCGCGGCCTGGCCGTGCCGATGACGCCCAAACGTGAATACAGGTATGCTTTTGCGAGCATTCATCGGACCTGCGGCCGCACGCATCGCGCGGGCGCGAATAAAACATCCACGCAGCATGTGCGCAGCACACCGATCCGGAGAACCGTTTGAGCCAGCCCACCTCCGCGCCCGCCCCGGCGCCGCCCGCACCACCGCCGCCGCTGAAGGGCGGCCAACTGGTTCTGGCCACGATTGCCGTCGCGCTCGCCACTTTCATGAACGTGCTCGACACGTCGATCGCGAACGTTGCGATCCCAACCATTTCGGGCAACCTCGGCGTTTCGGTCGACGAAGGCACGTGGGTCATCACGGTATTCGCGGCGGCCAATGCCGTGTCGATTCCGCTCACCGGCTGGCTCACGCAACGCATCGGCCAGGTCAAGCTTTTTGTCGGCGCGATTCTGATGTTCGTGCTGGCATCCTGGTTATGCGGCATCGCGCCGACGCTGCCGATCCTGCTGGTTGCGCGGATCTTCCAGGGCGCCGTGGCCGGTCCGCTGATTCCGCTGTCGCAAGCCATTCTGCTCGGCTCGTATCCGAAGGAAAAATCCTCCACCGCGCTCGCCTTATGGGCGATGACCGCAACCGTCGGCCCGATTGCGGGCCCGGCGCTCGGCGGCTGGATCACCGACAGTTACAGCTGGTCGTGGATCTTCTACATCAACATTCCAGTCGGCATTTTCGCGGCCGGCGTCACGTGGATGATCTACCGCACCCGCGAGTCGCCGACCCGCAAACCGCCCATCGACGTGGTCGGGCTCGGCCTGCTGATCACGTGGGTCGCCTCGCTGCAGATCATGCTCGACAAGGGCAAAGACCTCGACTGGTTCGCCTCGCCGGTGATCGTGATTCTCGGCATCACCGCGCTCGTGAGCTTCTCGTTCTTTCTCGTGTGGGAATTGACGGAGGAACATCCGATCGTCGACTTGCGGCTCTTCCAGCAGCGCAACTTTCTCGGCGGCACGATTGCGATTTCGGTCGCGTATGGCGTGTTTTTCGGCAATCTCGTGCTTCTGCCGCAATGGATGCAGGAGTACCTGAACTACCGTTCCGTCGATGCCGGTCTCGTGACCGCGCCGCTCGGCGTGTTCGCGGTGCTGCTCGCACCGGTCATGGGCCGCGTGCTGCCGCGCTCGGATGCGCGCGTGATCGCCACGCTCGCGTTCATCGGCTTTGCGATCGTGTTCTACATGCGTTCGAAATACGTGATCGAAATCGATACGTGGCACCTGGTGCTACCCACGCTGCTGCAAGGCATTCCGATGGCGCTGTTCTTCGTGCCGCTGACTTCGATCATTCTGTCCGGCCAGCCGCCGAGCAAGATTCCCGCGGCGGCGGGCCTGTCCAATTTTGCCCGCGTGTTCTGCGGCGCGGTGGGCACCTCGATCGCCGGCAACGAGTGGAACAACCGCACGGTGCTGCATCACGAACGGCTCACCGAGCAGGCCTCCATCAACAACCCCGCGTTCAATCAACAAATCGATTCGACCCAGTCGCTGCTACATCTGAATCCGCAATCGGCGCATGCGCTATTCGATTTCACCGTGAACACGCAGGCAGCCATGATGGGCCTGAACGATATTTTCTTTATCTCGGCGGTCATCTTCATATTGATCATTCCGCTTATCTGGATCACGCGGCCGGCCAAAGGCGGCGGCGGCCCGGACGCAGCGGGCGCGCATTGACAGCGGCGGCGGCAACGGCATGGCGTTAGCGGAAATAACGGGCCGGCGTGTCGCCGAATGCATCCCGAAACACCGCGATAAAGGAAGACACGTCGCTGTATCCCACCTCGGGCGCTACCTGCGTGACGCTCGCGCCGGCGCCGAGGTGCTCCACCGCGGCCAGCAGGCGAAGCTGCTGACGCCACTGCCCGAAGGTTTGCCCCGTTTCCTTGACGAACAGGCGCGCCGCCGTGCGAGCCGTCACGCCGGCGGCCGCAGCCAGGTCTTCGAGTACCGCGGAGTCCGCCGGGTTCGAGCTGAGTGCATCGGCAATGCGCAGGGCACGCGGATCGCGTGGCCAGTTCAGCCCTAGCGGCGCGACAGGCAGACCCGGCAGGCGGTCCAGCAGTACCTGCACGAGACGCGCGGCCGGTTCGTCGAACGGTTTGTCGTGCGGCAGATCGGCGGCGGCGCTCAGCAAAGCTGCCACCAGTCGATCCGGCACGACGGCGATGCTGTGGAACGGGAGCGGCACGGCATCCGCGCCGGCATAAAGCGAGCAGAACCGAACGGGGCCGGTTGCGGACAAGCGGTGCAGCACGCCCGCGGGTATCCACAGCGCGTGCCCCGGCGGCACGACCCAGCGCCCGGTTTCCGTGCGCACAATCAGCACGCCGGCGCTCGCGTGGATCAGCCGTGCGCGACGAAAGGCGCCCAAAGGTTCGTCCAGCGTCTCGTGGTGCTCACCGATCACGAAGGCTGGTTGCTCGACGCCGTCTGGATCGACAGTGTCCATCATGGTGTCCGCTTTGCCCGGTTGCTGCCGGAAAGGCAGCAAGATTAGCATAACCGGAACGAGGCGCAGGCCGGGTGCCGGATCGTGCAGGAACACGCCGCGTTGCGACGTGGCGCATAAACAAATCGCTTCGGCTTGCCGCTAAAATCCCGGCTTCAACGGACCGCGCCTCTCAATGAACTACGCATCCATCCTCGAACAGATCCACGGTGATCTGCAGCCTTATCTGGGCTCCGGCAAGGTCGCCGATTACATTCCCGAGCTCGCCAGAGTGCCCGCCGACAGTTTCGGCATGGCGATCGTCACGGCATCGGGCGAAGTGTTCCGCACCGGCGAGGCCGACACGCGCTTCTCCATTCAGAGCATTTCCAAGCTGTTCGCCTGCACGATGGCGTTCCGCCTGCTCGGCGACGCGTTGTGGCAGCGCGTGGGGCGCGAGCCGTCCGGCAATGCCTTCAACTCGCTGGTTCAGCTCGAAGCGGAACAGGGCAAGCCGCGCAATCCGTTCATCAACGCGGGCGCGCTGGTGGTCACCGACGTGCTGTGCCGCCGTTTCGTGCAGGCGGAGACGGCGCTGGTCGAATTCATGCGACGGCTCACGGGCGAAGCGGGCATCGACTACGACTCGCGCGTCGCGCAATCGGAATTGCAGCACGCCCACCGCAACCGCGCGATGGCGCATTTCATGGCGAGCTTCGGCAACATGGAGATGCCGCCGGAAGTGGTGGTCGACGCTTATTGCCGTCAATGCGCGATCTCGATGAGTTGCGTCGAGTTGGCGAAAGCGGCGCTGTTCCTGACCAATCACGGCGTGGTGCCGGCCACCGGAGAACGGATTCTGGACACGAGTTCGGCCAAGCGTCTTTCCGCGTTGATGCTGACCTGCGGCACGTATGACGCCGCGGGCGATTTCGTCTACCGCGTCGGCTTGCCGGCGAAGAGCGGCGTGGGCGGCGGGATCGTTGCCGTGCTGCCCGGCGAGATGGCGGTATGCGTGTGGTCGCCGGGGCTGGACAGCAATGGTAATTCGCTGGCGGGTGTGCTGGCGTTGGAGTGGTTGACCACCTGCACGGGGCAGTCCATTTTTTGACCGCCGCCGATGCGGGTGACTTCGCCGGTTAATCTCTTCAAGCGGCAGGGATATCGAGACCTGTCGCCCATGTTCACGCCAGCGACACGCTCACAGTGTTTGATCCGGCCGTTGTTCGATTACCCCGAACCAGCCCATCCCGCGATACGTCTCATAGCCGGGCGTCAGAGCATATCCAACAAGCGATCCCGCAGCCGTACGGTAGGTTCCGATATCGGCGGTATTCGGCGGCAGGTCGAAGCGCATATTTTCGCGGCCCGCTGTTGCGGAGGCAGCGATCACCCGACCGCTTGCGTCGATGATCATGCAGCGCGTCCGGTCCCGCTCGCCAGCGGTCAACCGGACACTATTGACGACAGTCGACGCCTGCTTGGCCCAATCGAAGAACACCGCCAGAACGCCGACGACCTTTCCGTCACTCGCACCGCCCTCCCGAACCGCCGTCGCGTAAGTGGCGACCTGCGCGCCGTTCAATTCCGCGGCGATGTCCACGTTGGCTGTTGCGTAATCATCGCCGGAGCGCGTGGCGAGCGCCGCGGCGAACCAGTCATGCTGGGCCGCGTTCACTGTGTCGACGACGGGAAACAGCGAAGGTCTTCCGTTCGCAACAACACGCCCCTCGGTATCCAGCACCCAGATGTCGAGGTAGACCGTATAACTATCCAGAATGACCGACAGCCGCTTTGCCGCATGCGCGGCAGCCGATTCCGCTCCGCTTGTCATGCAATCGACCACCGCCGCATCAGTGGCCCACCAGCGCACGTCGCATGAGCGTTCGTAGAGGTTGCGGTCGATCACATCGATCATGTTCAGCGCAAGGTCGGTCAGCCGCTGACCCTGCTGTCGCTCGAGTTCCGTCACCATGCGTTCGCTGAGGCCGGCCAATTCCTTGCCCAGTTCGCCGGTGAGTTGTCCGATCCGGCCGGACACGTTCTTGACCTGGTTGGCGACGACCGCAAAGCCGCGCCCGGCTTCTCCGGCGCGAGCAGCTTCGATCAAGGCGTTGATGGCCAGATAGGTTGCCTCGCGGTTGATCATGTCGATATCGGCGATCTTATCCCTCGATATCTTGCGCACTTCGCGGGTCAGTTCGGCGATGATCGCGCCTTCTGACGATTGACGTGGTTTGGCCTGCTCTACGGACATCTTATGTATCCCAGTTGCATGCGTGGCATGGGAGCTCGTGGCTCCCATGCCGGTTCAGAGAGTTAATCCGGATTATCGGCATTCCGAACGCATTCTTAAGGACAAAAAGACCAATAAATTGGTAATTTTATGCGCCATTTTCGTGCGCACCGATGCTGTGCATTTGCCTCGGCAATTGCGCTGGTCGAGGCATGACATGCGGCGCCGTCCGCCGATATCGAAAGCCTGTCCCAATCGCGATCGGATCGCCGGTTATTCCGCGACAGCTTACTCTGCGTGGCACGCGGTTCTTCCAACATCAATCCGGCAAAAACCAGTCAACCAATAAATATCGATTTGGTAATCGCGATTATCGCGATAGACCGATCTTCCCTACGGCCGGGCGCGTACCTCAGCGTTGAAGAATCCATAACAGACTATTCCTGAAAACAGGCTTTATCGGGCCTGGCGCCTACGTCGACTATATGCCCACGTCACGCGTTGCCCCGAACGTGGACGTCTCCAATTCCGACAACCAGCCACTTATACGACCAGACCTCACGAAATTCATCCCGCAGCCAAATATACGAAAGCATTTTCAGGAAACAGAAAATGCAATCCATAAAATCGAATGTTCGCAATAGTCATTTAGTGCGGTCACATCGAAACATATCGCAACCCCTCGAAAATTCTCGTATTAATACATGAATAAAAAAAAGTTGAAGATGAAAATGGACATTCGGGTAACGGGCGTTCTGCTTGCGCTCGTCAGTCCGGCTCTGTACGCGCAAAGCTCGGTGCGCCTGTCAGGTTCGATCGACGCGGGCGTCGCCTATGTCAGCGACATCGGCAATGCCAGTGGTCATCAAAGTGCCTGGCAGGCGAAGAACGGCGACATCAACATCAGCCGATGGGCCTTGTCCGGCAACGAGCAGATCTCCAACGATCTCAGCGCGGTCTTCACGCTGACCAACGGCTTCAGCGTGATGAACGGCACCGCCGCGCAGCAAGGCCGCCTGTTTGGTTTTCAGTCGTGGATGGGACTTGCTTCGCAGTCGACAGGTACGCTCACATTCGGTCGCCAGTTCGACGAGGTCGTTCAGTTTGTCGAACCGTTCGCACTGGGCGGAACACGCTACGGCGGGACAGCCTTCGCGCACGTTTTCGACAACGACAACCTCGACAACTACACACGCACGAACAATTCAGTCAAATACACAAGCCCGACGCTGCTGGGCGGACTGAAGTTCGGGGCGCTGTACGGCTTCTCGAATGAAGGCGGCGGCTTCGCGGACAACCGGGGCTACAGTTTCGGTCTCGGCTATCAGTACAACAATCTGGACCTCGGCGCGGGCTACTTCCAGTTCAATAACGCATCGAACCTCGCGACGGCCAATACGAACGGCGCCGAGCCGGCCGGCGCGCCGTTCAACGCGGCGCGGCAGCGCACCTGGGCGGCGGGCGGCCTTTATCACCTCGCCCAGGTGGCGGTCGGGCTCATACTGAGCGAAACGCGGCTGGACAAGGCTACGTCGATCAACAACGTGGCCGATACCGCCATCAGCCTCCCTGGCGACGACGTGCGCTTCGACAACGTCGAAGTCAACGTGCGCTACGCCGTGACTCCGCGGTGGGATATTTCGGCAGGCTATACGTTTACGCTCGGCCGCTTCGCCACGCCGACTGGCGTGCGCTATCCGAAGTGGCATCAGGCCGGCATCGTCAACACCTACTTCCTGTCGCCGCGCACCGACGTCTACGCGGAAGCCATCTATCAACGCGCCAACCAGTTGGGCGGAACCGGGATTCAGGGCGCGCAGATCTCGAACTTCTCGCGCGCATCCGGGGCAAACCAGTTCGTCGCCGCGTTGGGTTTGCGGCACCGTTTCTAGCCTGCGGCGCAACGGCAGGGCGCTCGCAAGCGCTCTGCCGTACTTCGCAACTGCCTGATTTCGAACGTGTGCGGCGTGTGCGCGTTGCGTTTAGTCGGACACCCGGACTGCGGTGGGTGTAGCGCGTAGAGCCTGCCCGGAGACACAACGCCCCGCCTTCGCAGCAAGTGCCCAAACACTGGAGAAAGCGCGGAACCAGAGGGCACAAGTTCAGATTTCGCTTTCGGCGAGCTTTTCCAGCGAAGCGACCGCGCCCTCGTTCGCCAGCAATGCACGCTTGCGAACATACCGCATGATGCTGGTGGCGCCATAACGCGACCCACCCATGCCCGACTTCTTGAACGCGGTTTTCTCACCGTCGAACATCATCACGCGTGGCAATTCCGTGTCGTTGATGCTGACGCCACCCGCCTCCATCTTCGTCGCGAAGTCGCCGGCGGTGTGTGTGTCAGGACCAAACACCGCGCCGCTCAATCCGAACATGGAGTCGTTCATCAAGCGTTCGGCTTCAGCGTCGTCATTAAAGCGCATGACGGGCACGATCGGACCAAATGTCTCTTCTGTCATGAGCGTCATCGTGTGGTCGACGTTCGTTACGACAGTCGGGTCGATCCAAACAGCCCCGTTAATTCGTTCGCTCTTGCCACCGAGCACGATCGACGCCCCCTTGCTCACCGCATCGTCCAGTTGGGCGTCTATGATGGCCGCCTGCCTTTCGAAAATCATCGGGCCGTAGTGGCCGCCGTCGCCCGCAGCGTTGCTGCGCTTCAATGCGGCCGCCTGGGTGCGCAGTTCCTCGACAAGCGCGTCATGGAGCGAATCGTGCGCATACACGCGTTCGATCGCATAGCAGACCTGCCCCGAGTTATAAAGCGCGCTGCGCAAGATGCTGGTGGCTGCGCGCACGACATCGGCACCCGCGAGCACGACCGCCGCGTCCTTGCCGCCCAGTTCCAGGAATGCCGGAATGAAAGCCTGCGCCGCCGCTGTCGCGATTTTCTGGCCGGTCGGCACGCTGCCTGTAAACACCACGGCGTCCGATTGCGCCACGATCGCGGCGCCCGTCTGCGCTCCGCCCGTCACCAGCGTGATGATGTTCGCGAGCGCGGGCACGGCTTCGATGGTGCGGCGAAGCGGCTCGATGAAGCGCGGCGTCACTTCGCTGGGCTTGATGATGACGGCGGCTCCGGCGACGAGCGCAGGAATGGCGTCGATGAACGACAGCACCAGCGGGAAATTCCACGGGCTGATCACGCCGACCACCGGATAGGCCGCATACGTGACCTTGAACACGACGTCCGGGTGCGCTTCCAGCTTCCGGAACGGCGTGGCCAGCACAGTGGGCGCATGCTCGCAGAAACCGTGGATGAAGTGAATCACCGCGCCCAGTTCTTCCGCCGAAATGCGGTGCCGTGCCGTATCGACCGATAGCGCCGCGACAACCTCCGCACCATTCTTTTCCAGTTCGTCGGCCCACGCGAGCAGCGCCTTCGTGCGATGCGCGAGACCGCCTTGCGCCCAGGCGTGTTGTGCTTCGCGAGCAGCGGACACGAAGGCGCCGATGTGCGCTGCGTCCATGTCGTCGATTTGATAGTCAAGCTCGCCGGTGCGAGGATTGCGAACTGCGATAGACGTCATCGTGTTTCCTTTCGTTGCGTGGTATTGCCCGCGAGAAGCGGGTCATTCGGGCATCGCAAGCCGTGCTTCGAACACACGACCTGTTTGACGATGACCGATGCTAGCAACGCAAAAACACAGCGAATACCATGCGGCTGGCGATCCGGCCGAATTCCTAAATCAAAGTGCGTCACGCAAATGCAGATCGCGCCTCAACGTTGCTCGGGCGCCGCTTTGTCCGCGATTTCGTTGGCGGGTTGGTCCGCAGGTTGGCCAGCGGCTTGCCGCGCCAGTTCGCGCACACGCTCACTGCCGCCTTGTGCAATGGTATTCGTCGCGGCGGCCGCACTATGAGCAAGCGGGCTTGCAAGACGGCGCGCGTCTTTGGGTGCAAAACCGAAGTAGTCGCGAAACGCCGCGGTAAAACTCGTCTGATGCTGATAACCCACCGCCAGCGCCACCTGCCCTACCGGCTGGCGCTCGTCCACCAGCAGATGCAGCGCATGATTCATCCGGCAGCGATGCCCATAATCGAAGATCGTCATGCCGTAGAGAAACTTGAAACCGCGCTTGAGCTTCGACGCATTCGTGCCCACGATGCGAGCCAGTTCCGGAATGGTGGGCGCGTGCCGCAAATCCCCGACGATCATTTCGCGCGCCTTCTCGATGAGCCGCAGGTCGCGCGCCGAAAGCGTCTCGCCGGGTTTGTCGGCGTTCAGATGCGCGAGCCACATTTCGATGCACGCGCACAGGATTTCCGTGCACTTGCCTTCGAGATACAGCATCTGCCGGGCACCGCGATACGGCGACGCAAGCAACTGCTCGGCAATATGCAGCGCTTCGACGCTGAACGGCATCTGGCGGTTATAGATCTGATCGAAGCCGATTGCAGCCAGCTCCGCACGGATGCGATCCGCTTCGCCGCCAAGCGAACGCAGCAGCCGGTCGAAGTATCGCTGCGTCACGTAAAGTCCGACCGACTGCCACGGACCCGGCCCGCACGTGACCTGATAGCGCACGTCGGCGCCTTGCCGGCACACCAGCAGATTCGGCGAGTTCACCTGGAGATTGCCGGTGTCGGAGAAATCGACGCTCGCCGGGCCGGATAGCGAAAAGTGAAACTCGACAAACGACTCGGGCAGCACGCTTTCCGAGCGGCTATGCGCATAGTTGCAATCCGAGACCACAATGAAGATCTCGTCACGAATGCTCGCCATGCGCCAAACGCCCTCTTCCGCGTCACCCGGCACCGGCACCACCGCGCCGTAGAGGCCGAACTCCCGCACGCTGATGCAGTCCGGACGCATACGTAGCGCGTCGAACGCTTCGGTGAGTCGCGATTGCGGGCCAGCAAGCGAAGTACGAAAAAGACCTGGGGGCACACCCGCGGGCGTTCCTGAAAGCGTCGACATATCGGACTCCAGAAGCAGGGAAGCTGGCTAACTGACTACGCGATCAACCGCATCGCAGACCGCCCTATTATTGCCCCACAAAAAAAAGCCCGCCCCTGGTGCGTTCCCCACGTCGGACGCGCAATGAGACGACGCGCACATAAAAACCGTTTTGCCTAGATCGACGTCCCGATCGCTCACGTGCCCCTCATTTGGTGACGGTATAAGTAGCCGACATGCAGCCGACATGCGGCATTGGCCGCGACGTGCTATCACCGATGAGATCCGCCCAACCATGAGACATTACCTTTCCCGGCTGCGCGCACGCGGCGAACTACTGACCGTGACTCGCGAAGTCGATCCGCGCCACGAAGTCACCGCCGTTGCGCGCCGCCTGCAACAGGAGACAACGCGGCCTGTGCTGTTCGAAAACGTCCGCGGCAGCCGCTTGCCCGTGCTGCTCAACCTCTATACCGATCACGACCGTCTGCGCGAAATCATTCGCTGTGAAGAGGACGAAACGTTCTGCGCGCGTCTCACGCGCGAGATTTCGCTCGCGGCCCAGATCGATACGCCCGTTGAACGCGTCGCACCGCGTGAGGACTGGATCACCGGCAAACTCTCCGACCTGCCGATCCTGACCCATCATGAGCGCGATGGCGCGCCGTACATCACCGCGGGCGTCTTTCTCGCGAAAGATCCCGATACCGGGCGCAGCAACCTGTCGTTCCATCGCTCGATGGTGGTCTCGGACGACGAGTTGCGCATCCGTCTTGGCAGCAGCCACGACCTTGCGCAATTCCAGTTGCGCGCGGAAGCACGCGGCGAGGCACTGGAAGCCGTCATTCTGCTCGGCGCCGATCCCGAGATATTCATGAGCGCCTGCGTGTCGCTGCCGCCAGACGCCGACGAACTGGCGCTGGCCGCAACGATGCGCGGCGGCCCCATTGCCGTGCGCCCTGCTTTCACGGTCGATATCGATGTGCCCGTGTCGGCGGAGATCGTCATCGAAGGCCGCATCCTGCCTGACGTGAAGCGTCCGGAAGGACCGTTCGGTGAATTCATGGGCTATTACGTCGAGGTCGGCGACAATCACGTGTTCGAAGTCACGCACGTCGGCTGGCGCGAAGGCGCCGTCTATCAGGGCCTGATTTGCGGCTCCGACGAAGATCTGCGTCCGCTCGAAGCGGCCACCGCAGCGCGCATCTACAAGGCGATTTCGGGCCAGGTGCGCGGCGTGCTCGACGTGAGTTGCCGCCCTACGGTGATGAACACGGTCATCAAGCTCGACAAGCAATACGAAGGACATGCGCAGCATGCGTTGCTCGCCGCGCTTGGCTCGCACCTCGATTACAACAAACTCGTCATCGTGGTGGATAAAGACGTCGATATCTACAACATGGACGAGGTCATCTGGGCTTTTCTCACGCGAGGCCGCGCCGACACCCGCACGATGGTGCTGCACGACGTGCCGGGTTTCTACCGCGACGCGCACAAGGACCATTGGGGCCGCCTCGCACTCGACGCAACCAAGCCGTGGGGACGTGAAGCCGAATTCGAGCGCAAGTCGATTCCCGGCGTGCAGCAGATCGTACTCGACGACTATCTGCCGCATTTTTCGCGGACCGCGCCATGAACGCGCGCATGGCCGCTCATGACGGCGATAGGGGCGAACGGCAGCGCCGCGTCGTCGTCGCGATCACAGGTGCGACCGGCGCGATCTACGGCGTGCGGCTTCTGCAGGCGCTGCGCGAAGGCGGCGTGATCACGCATCTGGTGGTATCGCGTGCGGGATGGATGACCCTCGCCGACGAAACGCATGTCGACCGTGCCGCGCTGCGCGACGCTGCCGACGTTTACCACGATCAGAACGAAGTGGGCGCAAGCATTGCAAGCGGTTCGTTCCAGCACGACGGCATGGTGATCGCACCGTGTTCGATGAAAACCCTGGCAGCTGTCGCGCATGGCTTCGACGACAACCTCGTCGCGCGCGCGGCGAGTGTCACGTTAAAGGAGCGCCGCAAGCTCGTGCTGCTCGCACGCGAAACGCCGCTGACGCTCGCGCATCTACGCAACATGACGCTTGCGACCGAGATGGGCGCGCTCGTCATGCCGCCGATGCCCGCGTTCTACGCGAGGCCCGACAGCATCGACGCAATGGTCGGGTACACGGTGATGCGGGTGCTCGATCAGTTGGGCATTGCGTCGGACAAACCGTATGCACGCTGGCAGGGGCTTGCGGCGTCGCTCGAATCACGGTGAGGGGTAAAAGCATGCACTCGTGCCCAAGCCGGGCATCTATGCAAAAGGCCCGGAACCAGGTTCCGGGCCTTTTGCATTACGTCGTGAAAGCGTGACGAATCCCGCCCATAAAACTAGGCCCTCGCGGCAACCGTCGAAGCCTTCCTGTTGTTGCCGCCGCGCTTCTTGCGAGCGGCCATGGAAAGCAGCGTGACGAGCACGAAAAGCGCCGTGACGAGTTTCAGGTCCGACGGCTGGAAGCCGATGGCGAGCACGATCGAGATGAGCTGAAAGTAGATGATCGAGCCGAGAATCGGCGCGAGCACCTGGCGCAGCATCGAACGGTTGCCGACCACTGCTTCGCCGAGCAGCAGCGCGGCGAGTCCGTTGACGAGCACGCCAAAGCCCATATTCACGTCGGCGAAACCCTGATTTTGTGCGAGCATCGCGCCACCGAGCGCGGCGAACAGGTTGGCGAGACCCAGACCAACCAACGTGTACACCTTCACGTTGATGCCCTGGGCTTTAGCCATCGAAGGACTGGATCCGATTGCCCGCATGGCGAGACCGTGCTGCGTGCCGAGGAACCACAAAACGCCCACGCCGATCACCGCGTCGATCACCGTCAGCATGAGAATGCGCGGCAAATAACCGCCACCGGCTTCGGGCAGCCATGAAAACACGCTGGAATAAGCGAACAGCGCCGAGTTCGGTTGACCCATCACGCGGATATTGACCGAATACAGCATCGACAACACCAGAATGCCGCACAGCAGCGTATTGATCCTGGCCTTCTCGTGAATGTAGCCCGTGAGCACACCCGCGACAAAACCCGCTAACGCGCCGCCAAGCAGCGCCATCACCGGATTGAAGCCGACCATGAGCAGCTTCGCGCATACGCAGGCGCCGAACGGAAACGCGCCTTCGCCGGTCATGTCCGAGAAGTTGAGAATGCGGAACGGAATCATGATCGCCACGGCGATCAACGCATACGTCAATCCCTGCATCATGCCGACCGGTACCAGGCCGATAAAACCACTGATCAGATTCATGCGTTCACCGTGCGTGCCATTGCTGGCTCTTCGTTGAAGGTTGCCATGAGCTTTTCCATAGTCATGGCGCGTTTCGCGTCGCCCGTCAGATCGCCGACAATGCGCCCGTCGCGCATCATCACGAGGCGGTTGCCGTAGTCGAGCGCGTGCTGCATGTTGTGCGTCACCATCAACGTGGTGAGTCCGGCTTCGCGCACCACCTGTTCGGTAACGCGCATCACGATGGCCGCCGTGCGCGGATCGAGCGCCGCCGTGTGCTCGTCGAGCAGCAGCAATTGCGGACGCTGAAGCACTGCCATCAGCAGCGAGAGCGCCTGGCGCTGTCCGCCCGAGAGCAGCGACGCCTTGGCCTTCATGCGCTTTTCCAGGCCCAGGTCGAATGACGCCATCCGCTCGCGGAATGCTTCGGACTGAACTCGCGTCAGACCGCGCCCGAAGCCGCGTTTGAGCCCGCGCAGATTGGCGACCGCCAGATTTTCCTCGAGACTCAGCGCGGTGGCCGTGCCAATGGACGGATCCTGAAACACACGCGAAATGTACTTCGCGCGCTGGTGCGTGGGCAGCGTCGTAATCTCCTTGCCGTCGATGGCGATCACGCCGGAGTCGGGTATCACTTCACCGGCAAGCATGTTGAGAAAGGTGGATTTCCCCGCGCCATTGCCGCCCACGACCACGGCGAAATCGCCGCCCTGGAGCTTGAGCGAAACATCGGTCAACGCGATTCGCTCGTCCACGGTGCCCGGATGAAAGGTCTTGCTGATCTGTTCCACCGACAGCATCGGTATGTGCTTCTCGCGCATGGTCGTCACCTTGGCTGGCGGATGGTCTTTCAGTCGATGAAGCATTTGCAATCCTCAAAAGATCTGGGCACCGTCAGGCCGATTTTCGCAAACTGGCTGCGGCTGATCTGCGTGACGTAATCGCTCCTGCCGGGCAGCATCACCGGCATCGCGCTGGTCTTTTCGCCCTTCAGCACGCGCACGGCCACGCGTGCCGCATTCGCACCCACCGATTGCAGCGAGACCGCGTACGAAGCCGTTGCCATACCCTTCTTGATCGCTTCGGTTTCCGAACTGATCACGGGCACCTTCATGCGCTGCATGCTGGCGGCCACGGCCGGAATCGCCGACTGCACGAGATTCGATCCGGTGATGTAGACGAAGCCCACGCCGCTGAGCATCTGCGCGCGTTGCGTGATGTCGTTCACGCTGTCCACGCTGACCGGCTTGAATTCGAGGCCGGCGCGCTTCGCGGCGGCTGCAAGCGCGTGCGTCGTGACCACGTCGTTCGCTTCGCCGGGGTTGTATAGCGTGCCGAACGATTTGACGCCGGGCAGCAGTTTCTTCGCGAAAGCCAGCACGGCGTCGAAGTCCTGCAAATCCGACGAGCCGTTGAAGCGGTCGCTGCCGTGCTGCCAGTCAGGCGTCAGGCCGGCGGCAACGGGATCGGTGACTTCGGTGAAGACGAGCGGAATGGCCGGGTTGCTCACCGCCGAGCGCGCCACCTGGGAAACCGAGGTGGTCACGGTAAGGATCAGCGCTGGATTCTTCGTCAGGATTTGCGAGAACATTTGCGGCATCAGCGCCTGCGTGAAGTTGGCATCGCTGTAGGCGTAATTCACGTTCCTGCCTTCCACGTAGCCTTCGTGGGCCATTTCGTCCTTGAAGCCCTGAATCGTCATGGCAAGCGACGGGTGCGGCCCGAGATTGGCAATGCCGATAGTCGTCGGCGTGCCCGGCTGCGCAAGCGTGGAGGTCGCCGCGGCCAATGCGGCCAATGCGGCCGGTGCGGCGACAAGGCTGGCCAGCGCGGCAATACCGGCAATACCGGCGATCGCGGCAAGAATGGCGCGCTGGGCTACCGGCTGGCGTCGGGCGGTACTGGTTGAACCCTTCATTGCAGATTTCCGTAGCGTAAATGAGGTAGCGAATTTGTAGCATTGAACCCGCGGGCGAATTTATTTCGCGCTCCGCTTATGCCGTTTCGCTAAAAGTTGGTCCGTTTTGCCTAATTCCGGATGCGCGACAGTACGATCCGGGCCGCGCGCTCGCCGCTCGCGCAAGCGCCCGTCAGCAGCGCCTGAGAAGTCCAGTCGCCGCAGTAGACGACCGGGCGGTCCGCGTCGCGCACGGCGCCCTCCTGCCAGCGCCAGAACGCCTGTAGCCGCTCGCCATAGCCCGGCGCGAACACCGGCAGCTTGCGGGGAATCCACTGATTCACGACCGCGCTCACATGGCGGTCGAAATCGGGAATCCGCGCGCGCAGTTCGTCGCGCAGCAGCGCATCGAGGTTGTCGGTCAGCCCGCGCCGTTCGGCCTCCTGCGCGGCTTCGGGCGTCAGTTGACAGTAGATCTGCGTAAGCGGTCGCCCGCTGGCGGGCGCGGCGGGCAACTGCTGGAACGTCGAAATCCGGCTGGACGCGCCACGCGACGCAAACTGCAACGTCGGCGGGAGCGGCCGCGAAAAACCATAGTGGACGACACCGAGCGCGTTGTAGCGCACCGCCTGGAGCATCTCACGCTCCTCGCGCTGCGGATTGCGGACGAGCGTGCCAGCGAGCGAGCCTTCCGTCGCACACACGACGTGGTCCGCCGTCAGCACCGCGCCGTCGCGCAGCGTCACCGCAAATCGCTGGCCGCGCGTCGCGTCGAGGCGCTCATCAGCCTCGGCACCCTGCGTGGCCTCGATCGATGCCACGAGCGCATTCGTACGCACATCGAGCTGCGCGGCCAGCGCCTCACACACGCAGCCCATGCCGCCCTTCAACGTGAATACGGTATCTTCGCCGATCAGATGCGGCACGGTTGACCGGTAGAACAGGGCGGACAGGGTTTCGGGATTGAAGCTGCGGGTCGAGCGGAACACCGGTTCGACCATGCTCGAGAGCGCCTGCGGTCCGATTGCATCGCGCACGTATTCCGCGAGAGTTTGCTGATCGGCGGCAGGGTCGTCGGCGATGGCACTCATCGCCCAATCCGGATCGACACGGCTGCGCTGCGCTCGCATTCTGAGCGCATGGCCCACCAGCGCGAAGCGCTCGCGCATCGGCAGACCGGGCGTGGCCAACGAGCGGAACGAAGGCATGAGTTCGATGGTGTGGCTGCCGCCAGGCGAAACGCACTGAGCCGTCAGATGACGCAGCGGAATCAGCGCGTCGTGAAGCGAAAGGTCCGCGATCAGCCGGTTAAATGCGCCGCCGAACGGATACACGAGACGCGCGCCGCTATTGAACGCAATATCGCCCACGCGCCGGTCGCCCATGCGTCCGCCCACCACGTCACTCGCTTCGAGCACGGTCACCTGTATGCCGGCCTGATGCAGGCGGTAGGCCGCCGTCAAACCGGCAATGCCGGAGCCAACGACGATCACGCTTTCTTTTCTGCGGGATGAGTCCGTTGTGTCGTTCCGCGCGCTTTGCCATGCGCCTCGATTGCGCAACGGCGCCGAAGCGCCAGACGCACCGCGGTCCGATACAGATATTTCCATTGCTTTCATGGGACTGCCAGGGAAAATACTTTAAAAAGCCGTTTCGAACGGCGCTTATCGACCTCAGCTCGCGGCGGTGCCTCACGCGAGCGGCTTACCCACCGAGCGCGGAACACGCAATTCAATCAGCCTGACCCCGGACGCCGCAAGCGCCTGATCCAGCGCGGGTGCGAAAGCCGCCGTTTCATCGACCACCCAGCTCTTCACGCCGAACGCACTGGCAAACGCAGCGAAATCGATGTTGCCCAGCTCGGTGCCCACCGTACGCCCGAAAAGCCGGCGCTGCGCTCCATCGATTGCACCATACGCGCGGTTGTTCACTACCAGCACGAGCAGCGAGGTGCCCAGCCGCACCGCCGTTTCGAGTTCTTCCGCGTGCATCATCAGGCAGCCGTCGCCGGCAATGGCGACGATCTGCCGGCCCGGCTCCAGCACCAACGCTGCGCCGATCGCGGCAGCAAGCCCATAGCCCATCGCGCCGCTTTTCGGACCCAGTTGCGTACCCGGCCGACGGTGCGTCAGATAGCGTTGCGGCCAGATCGCATAAGCGCCCGCGCCCGAGGTCACGACGGCGTCGTCCTCCAGCGCGGCGTCGAGCGTGGCGTAGACGGCGCGCAGATCGAGCGGGCCTTCACAGCGTCCGCCCGTCACGAATGCAAGACGCTCGGCGCGCAGCACGCTCATCCACTGGCGACGTGCATCGAGCGCTTCGGCGTCAGCCCACGTTGCGCCTGTTGCGCTTGCCTCCTGCCACGCGTCGACCGCCGCATTGGCTTGCGCGAGCAATGCAAGGTCTGCCTGATAGACCGCGTTCAGTTCGCTCGCGTCGGCGTGGATGTGTACGAGACGCTGAGCGTTGCCGCGCTGCGTCGCGTCGGGTTCGATCAGCGCATAACCCTTGAATCCTTCACCCAGCGTGTTGAGTTCGCCGAGCCGGCCGTTCAGCACGATCAGCAGATCGGCTTCGCCCACGCGTTTCCCCAGCGAAGGATCGATCCCAATGCCGATTTCACCGACGAACACGGCATCGTCGTGATCGATCAGATCGCGACGACGGTAGGTCGTCGCCACCGGCACGACATGCTGGCGAGCAAGCGCGGCGAGCGCTTCCAGCGAAGCACGCTGCCAACCGGTGCCGCCCGCAATGATCATCGGGCGACGCGCCGCCTGCAGCATGCCGCGCAAACGGTCGAGGTCGGTGCGCGCGATGGACGGCGCGGGCAACTGCGGCAGCGCGGGAATGGAGAGCCGCGCGTGAGCCTGTGCAACGTCCTCCGGCATGACCAGCACGACCGGTCCGCGCCGCCCGCTCATCGCTACGTGCCATGCGCGCGCGAACATCTCGCCGATGCGCCCGGGCGCGTCGATCACGCCGACCCACTTGGCGAGCGGACCGAACACGCGTTGGTAGTCGTCGACATTGAGCATCGCCTCGCGGCCGGAGATTGCCTGGCTCGCCTGGCCGACGATCAGGATCATCGGCGCGCTATCCGTAAAAGCCGTGTGGACCGCCAGCGCCGTATTCAGCGCGCCCGGCGCGCGCGCGGCCAGACAGACTCCCGGTTGGCCGCTCAACTGGCCGATCGCCTGGGCCGCGTAAGTCATGCCCGCCTCGTGTCGAAAACTGGCGAGCGCGATCTGCGGCGCGTGGACCGCAAGTGCATCGACGATTTCGAGAATGCCTTCACCCGGAATGAACGTAACCGCGAGCACACCGTAGGCGCCAAGCACTTCCGCAACGATCCGGGCGCCGCTGACCCGGTCGACATTACCGTCCGCGCTCGCGCCGGCCCTTGTTGCTGCTGATGGATCCACTGCACCTGCTGTGTGCTCGCGACTCATATGAAATGCAACTCCTTTTTCGTGACACAGCGCGCGCCCGCTTCGCGTGATGCCTGCTTTTTTCGTGCGTGCTGCCTGCGCGCAGCGGCATCACCTGACACGATGACCCGCTGCCGCCACTCACCGACATTAGAACCGATGATAAATACCAGCGGTAATCGACACCTGGCGCTTGGTCGACGAAGCACCGCCCGAACCGCTTGCATATTCAATATTGGCGTGTTGCGCGTCGCCGGCCGCCAGTTGAAAGATACCGTCCAGGTACAGCGCCGTCCGCTTCGACAGGAAGTAGTTGTTGATCAGCGAGACCTGGTGATATTGCGGCTTGAAGTCGGTCGGCTGGATCGAGCCGGTGGTGTAGGTGTAGTCGATCGCAGCCTGATAATCGGGCGCGAAATAATGGCTCACGTTCGCTTCGACGTTGGTGTAACTGGCGCGGCCGTGCGCGAGACCCAGTTGCGCGACGCCGAGATCGTCGTACCGGCTATGCGTGACGACGATGCCCGCGAACGTGTCTTTGGTGAAGGCATACTGGCCACCCGCGCCGTAGATTTCCATGCTCGAAGGCGCGATCGCATACGAGACCGCCGGCGAATTGGGCGAGATCGACGCGAACGAGGCCGTGGTCCACAAGCCTTCGCTGGCGGCCGAAGCCGGGTGATTCATACGCATGTATGCGGCCGAAAGCTTGAGCGGGCCTTGTGCGTAGTTCACGCCGAAGCCCACTGCACTCTGGTTGCCGAAGCTGCCGGCTACGCCGCCAAAGCTGTACATCAACCCGGCCTGCAAGCCGCGATACGAGGGCGACAAGTACTTCACCGCGTTATTGGTGCGGAACTGATAGTTGAAGTTGTTGTTGTCGCCGACGGTCGCCGTGTAGCCGTTCCACATCAGCGGCGAAGAATACTGCGCGAGCCAGTCCTGCGTAAGGTCGTACTGGCGGCCGAAGGTCAGCGTGCCGTAACGGCCGTCGGTCAGCCCCACGAAGGCCTGGCGCCCGAACTCGCGGCTGCCCTGCGCCGCAGTGCCGGTGTTCGGGTTGAAGCCGCCTTCGAGCACGAAGACCGTCTTCGTGCCGCCGCCCAGGTCCTCGACGCCCTTGAAGCCCCAGCGGCTGGGTCCGTTCGCGGTGCCGATCGACGCACCTTTGAGCGAATTGTTGGAGTAAATCAGGCCTGACATCACCACGCCATACAGCGTGACGCCTGAGCCCGGCGAACTTTGCGCGTGTGCGGCAGCCGCAAGGGAAAAAAGCAGCGCCGTAGTGCAGATACGTTTCATCTCGAAGGTCCGTAGAGGGATCGTTGGTTTGCGGGAATATCCGTTCGTAGCATGTTGAACGCGTCGGTACGGCAACGCGGTTGCCAGAGCGAAGACTAGGAACGGCACAAACCAGTGACAATGACCTCAAAATAGTTAGACCCGTTTTCCTTCAATTCTGAATCGCTTCACTAGAGCGCGGCCTCATAAAACGTTGTCAACGCGCCCGCTTGTGCGCTTGTGCGGCGCCGCAGCAACATGGCGTCTTTATGATCATCACACGGCGTTGCGGGTGGCTGGACGTCGCCAGAGGCTTGAATTGTTAGGCTTTCGGAACTGTTTATTTTGGCGGTGTGGGCGGCGAAAAACGGCTCGACCAGAATGAGCCTGTCATGACGGCGCAACGGCATCACTGGCTTGCCCATTTCTCTTCTCCCACTTTTTCTCAGGCAAATACGTTATGAAACTGCTCAGCGCGTGTGTTCGACAGATCAGCGGACGCCGCAGTATGACGGCCGCGTTGCTATCGGCGGCGATCGGCTTTGGCAACCTCATGCCCGCGACGAGTCACGCGCAGGCTGCGTCCCCCGCGCCGATCGTCGTGGGCATCGCGAACTTCGGGCCGCACCCTGCGCTCTCGCGTACGATCCAGGGCTTCAAGGACGAAATGCAGGCTAACGGCTACGTCGAAAACAAAAACGTGCGCTACGTCTATAGCGACGCCAACTTCACACCCAGCCTGATCCCGCAGACGCTTGCGCAGATCGTCGCGCAGCATCCTTCGGTAATCCTGACCGTCACGACACCGGTTGCCCAGGCCGCTGTGCGCAACGTCGGCAATCTCGACACACCGCTCGTGTTCTCGCAGGTCACGGACCCGGTCAAGGCCGGCATCGTGCCTGACTGGCAGCACGGCAGCAGCCGCATCAACGGCACGTCGAGCATCACTGATTACAACGCCGTGCTCGACTTCGCAAAGAAGGTGTTCCCCAAGGCCAGAAAATTCGGCGTGCTGTATAACGCGGGCGAAGTCAACGACGTCGCCGCCATCGCGAGCCTGAAAGAAGCCGCCGCGAAGTCCGGCCTCGAAATGATCGCGACCTCCGCCGATTCCACCGTCGATGTGCCGCAACGCGCCGGCACGCTGCAAGGCATCGATTTCTTCTATGCAATCGGCTCCAGCCTGATCCAGTCGTCGCTGCCGGCGGTCGCCTCGGTTACCGACCACATGCATGTACCGATTCTCAGCGCAGAACACGAACTGATCCGCAAAGGCGACATCATCGCCGTCGCGTATGCCCCTTCTTACGAATCGCAGGGCGCGCACGCCGCCGACATGGCATTGCAGATGCTCAAGGGCGTGAAGCCGTCGGCAATGCCCGTATATCGCGCCGTACCCGCCGACTACAAGGAACTGATCAATCGCCGCAAGATGGCGTCTCTCGGCCTGCCGGTTCCCGCCTCGCTCGACGCGTGCAATTGCTTCGTCAATTGATCATGACCGCACACTCGCTCCCCGATGTACCGGCCGGCTCCGAAGCACGGGCGTTGCGTGCGCGCCGCCGCACGATCCACGGCGTGAGCATCGGCATCCTGATGCTCGACACCGGCTTTCAGCGCTTGCCGGGCGACATCGGACACGGTGCAACGTGGCCGTTCCCCGTGCAATACGGTCTCATGACAGGCGTGACCGGTCCACAGGTCATGGCGGCCACGAGCGGCGATGCGAAGGCCGCGGTGCCGCTCATCGAACGCTTTGTCGAAGCGGCGCAGCAACTCGTCGATCTCGGCGTGGACGGCGTCACGACGAGTTGTGGCTTTCTCGTGGCATTCCAGCAGGCGTTGACCGAGCGCTGCGCCGTGCCGGTGGCCACTTCCGCGTTATTACAGATTGCGTCGGTTGCGTTGCTGCTGCCGCGACGCCAACGCGTGGGCATCCTCACGGCGCGTGCCGCTTCGCTCACGCCGCGTCATCTGCTGGCCGCGAACGCGCCGACTGATCTGCCCATAGCCGGGTTACGCGAAGACAGCCGTTTCTTCCGCAACAATCTGGAGAATGCGCCACTGGTGGATTTCGACGAGCAGGCCGAGGATCTCCTCGAATGCGCCGGGCGCCTGTTGCGGGCGCATCCGGAAACGGGCGCCATTGTCAGCGAATGCAGCAATTTCGCGCCCTACTCGGCATTGATCAGCGAACGGTTCGGTGTGCCGGTGTTCGATATCGTGACGATGATCGAATGGTTTCAATCGGGTTTGAGGCCGCGGCGGTTCCAGGCCGCCTCGTAGACAGGCGTTAAAGCAGTGCAAGCGCGACTCGCACTGCCTGCATCAGAGCAACGATCGCAGTGCTACGGCGGTATCGGCAAGCAGCGCGGGGTCGAGTACCTTGCCAGATGCCACGAGCCGCTTGCAGGCGCCCATCTCCCGACCCGCGTTGATCGCGACAACCGCGCGCAGGCGCCGGCCCGCGTCGAGCGCGAGCACACAAAACGGGCCGTTATGCGCATCGCCGCGCTCGATCAACGTGTGCGACGCGTCGATCATGCCAAGCGACTGGATATTGCAATCGAACTGATCGGACCAAAGCCACGGCCACTCGGCGTATTCCTGGGTATCGCCGAGCATGTTGGCTGCCGCGATCACCGGCTGATTTTCGGCGACCTGCCACGATTCGATACGTGCCTGACGACCCAGCAGCGGATTGAAATGCATCGTCACTTCACCTGCCGCGAAAATGCGCGGGTCGGATGTGCGGCACTGCGCGTCGACCACGATGCCGTTATCCACCTGCAAGCCCGCTTCGCGCGCCAGTTCGACATTGGGCAACACGCCAATCCCCACGACGACGAGATCCGCGGCGAGTGTTCCGCGATCCGTTTCGATCAGCGCACGGCGATTCTCGTAACCGATACGCAACGGCGTTTCGCCGAGTCTGAGCGTTACGCCGCGCCGCGCATGAAGCGATGCCACGAAGCGTGAAGCCGCCGGCGGCAGCGAGCGCTGCAGCAACGTGGCCGCGGGCTCGATCACCGTTGCTTCGCAACCCACCTGAGTGACCGCCGCGGCCACTTCCAGTCCAATGAAACCGCCGCCCAGAATCGCGACCTTTCTGCCGGGCGCGAGCGCGGCGCGCAACGCCAGCGAATCGGCCAGCGTACGCACGTAGTAAAGCCGCACTCGCTCGTCCATCGGACCGGCAAACTCACGCACGCGCGACCCGGTTGCGAGCAACAGCCTGTCATAGCCGATCGAACTGCCGTCATGCAAACGTACTTGGTTACGCGTACGGTCGATCGACTCGACGGTAGTTCCGAGCCGCAATTCGATGCCGTGCGCAGCGTACCATTCAAGCCCGCGAATGAACGCCTTCTGTTCGCCGCCTTCCGCGAGCAGGGCGTCTTTCGAAAGCACCGGACGATCGTAAGGCGCGTGGGGTTCCGCGCCGATCATCACGATCCGCGCGCCCGGATCGCGCTCGCGCAGCGTTTCGGCGGCGCGCCGCGCGGCGTGGCCCGCGCCGACGATCACATGCCGGTCAGTCGACATGAATCTCAACCCGCGAATCGACAATGCGAATCGGGAAAGCACGTACCGGCTCCGTAACAGGCGCGCAACGGGGCGCGCCGGTGCGAATGTCGATCAACCCCTGATGCAGCGGACATTCCACACAGCCGTCTTCCACGTAGCCATCCGAGAGTCGCGCATGGCCGTGCGAACATAGATCGTTCAGCGCAAATACTTCGTCGCCGAGCCGGAAAACCGCGATTTTCCGGTCGCCGGCGATAATGGCTGCGGGTTCGCCCTCGGCGAAATCGTCGAGCGTGCCGATGGGTTGCCAGTTATCGAGTGTCTGTTCCATAGGCCCTCTTTCAGATCGGCGTGGCGAGCAGCGTCTGCACACGCAACGTGTCGTACACCACGCGCTTGCTCCGATAACGCAGACCGTCCGGCGTACGCACGACACGGTCGTAATACTTGCCCGCCTGGTACACATCGGACTCGCCATTGGCGCGCGTTTGCACGACGACGTAGCTGCTTTCCGTTTCGATCACACCGTCTTTCTCGCCCACGATCGTCAGGCCCGAGGTCATGTGACGATACGTATGCTCCTCGAAGATATTCGCATTACGCAGCGACACCACGCGGTCGCGCAGCATGCGCTGGTTCGTGCAGTGAATGATGCCGATAGGCAAACCCATGTCGGCGTTTTCCTTCGGCACGATTTCGTACGTGCAGTCTTCGGTGAACAAGGTCGGCCATGCTTCGAGCCGGCCGTTGTCGAGATTGCCGATGTACTGGTTCTGCAGCATGTGCAATTCGAACCACAGCTTCATCGCTTCCATGTGCGTCCCCTGATCAATAGCCCATCAATTGCTGATAACCGACCCAGAAGCGGCGAATCAGGCTTTCGGTAATCACCGTGTCCTGCTGGTCCGGATTGCCGCGCGACATTTCAATTACCGAGCTCGCGTCGCCGTCGCGAATCGTTCCGCGCTGGACCAGCTCGGTCGCCTCTGTGTCTTCCATCGAGATATAGCCTGCCGGTCCCACGAGATTCGCCTGCTTGATGCGTAGCGCGCGCAGCTCCGGCGTGTCGTCCGTGTAGCCGAAAAAATGGAAGATCAGTTCGAAATTGTTCGGTCCCTTCGGCAACAACTGGCGCGCGACCAGTGTGTTGTGAATCTGCTGGATCACGAGCTGCGGAAAAATCGGTTGAATGTGATTGGTCGTGTTTTCCTCGTACTCCGGGATATGACCGAGCACGGTATCGTCTTCGAGCGAGAAGCCTTCGTCCATCGACCGGATATTCTGCTGCTTGTATGCCGCCGAGGTGTCTTCGTCCGTTTTCGTGACCGTGATGATGCTATGCAGGCCATGCGTGGCGTCCGGAATCGAACGCGCCTTCATGCCGACGCGGAAAATGTTGAAGGTCGTATGGAACAGATGCAGCATGCTCGCGTGATACGGGTCCTTCACGTTCTCGAAGTACAGCTTCCAGTTCGATTTCGAATACTGCCGCGTGCAGCCGAGATATTCGATCGGCTTGTGAAAAATACGGTCGATCCACGGGCGCATTTCCGCGCCGAGATAGTCGGGCAACGGCGCGACCTCTTCGCTGAAGGTCGCGAACACCACCCCACGATAGCTGTCCACCCGCAGTTTGCGCAGGCTGTGATTCTTCGGATCGAAGTCGGCGGGCATACCGCTCATGCCTTTCTGTCCGCGGCGGAAAGGCACACCGAGCAGATTTCCGCTGTTGTCGAAGCTCCACTGGTGATACACGCAGGTATGCGAGGTGGCGTTGCCGCGTGCCTTGCGGCATACGGAAGCGCCACGATGCGCGCAGCGGTTCACCCACGCCGCGATCGATCCGTCTTCCACGCGTGTAACGACCACCGGCGTATCGCCCACGAAAGTGCTCTTGAAGTCGCCCGGCTTTGGAATTTCCGCTTCGAGCGCAACGAAATTCCACGTCGGACCGCGATAAATGCGCTCCTGCTCGCGCTCGTACACCGCTTGCGAGCTGAACACCTTGTAGGGGACACGCGAACCATCGTCGTGCGGAAACACAACCTGATCCGACTCCATGTTCCTGATAATGCGGACGGGCGTTTCGGCCATTTCCATGCTGATGACTCCGCTAGATTGCTGGGGTGCTGCCTGTTTGAGGGGACCGTCGTTTGCACACAGCTTTTTTGACGGCTGCAGGCTTATTTTTGGAGAACCAGAATAGTGGCGCTATCCGTTTCTGGCAGTCCACGCGCCGCCTGTCCGATTCAGGCGGCTTTCTGAACGAAACCCGTTGCGGCGGGAACGCAGCGCTTTATCCTTTCGCCGTCATGACCCGCTCCGATTTCCGTCCACGTGCGCTGCGCGATCACCGTCTGTTCGAGTCGAAAGACCTGGACGAGACGCGCGAACTCATTTCGCGCGTGATGCAGCCTCATTCGCTCGCGCCGTTCGGCGACGGCAGCGGGCGCTCGCATATGGATTTCGTCAAGATTGGCCGGCTCGGCATCGGCACGATCGGCTTCGGCAGCGGCATGCATGTCGATGTCGAAGCGGTGGACGGCTATTACCTGCTGATGTTTTGCATTGCCGGCAGTGCGGAAGTGAAAGCGGCGGGCCGCACCATTGAAGTCAACGACCGGCAAGGCGTGGTTCGCGCGCCCGGCGAATCGTTCAGCGCAAAACTGTCGCCCCATTGCGAGCAACTCGTGTTGCGTATCGATCCCGCCGCGTTGCCGGAAAAGACGACGCTCGGCGCGGAACCGGGCGGCGCGCTCGTGCGCTTCACGAGCGGCGCGATGCGCGCATGGCAAGACCAGTTGAAATTGATCGCCAGTTCGCCGGATCTGCTCGCCAGCGCGTGCGGCAATGCCCGCGTGGGTGCGCATGTCGAATCACTGCTGGTCAATCTGCTCGCGGCGGGTTCCGCCGAGCGTGACACTCCCACTATCTCCATGCCGCGCCCGGGCGTCACGCCGGGTTTCGTCCGCCGCGCTGAAGACGTAATGATCGCGCGGCTCGGTTCGCCATTGCAGCTAGCCGATCTTGCCGAAGCGGTTGGCGTGCCGGTACGCACGTTATGCGACGGCTTCATGCGTTTCCGTCAGACCAGCCCGATGCATTATCTGCGGCAGATCCGGCTGGAACGCGCCCGCGAAACGATTCTCGCCACGCCTGCCGGCGTGCGTATCGCGACCATCGCGCTCGATTGCGGCTTTACCCACTTTGGACGTTTTGCGCAGAGCTACAAGGAGCGCTTTGGCGAGTCGCCGTCGCACACTATCCGGCTGCGTTAGCGCGGTCCGCGCCGCGTAACTGCCGCGCGTCTTTCGGCGCGAAGCCGTAGAAGTCGCGAAATGAGGTCGTGAAACTCGTCTGATGCTGATAACCCACTGCCGCCGCCACCTGCCCCACTGATTGCCGTTCGTCCACCAGCAGTCGCAGCGCCTCCTGCATGCGCCGGCGCAAGCTGTATTCGAACACGGTCACACCATGCAGGAACTTGAACGCGCGCTTGAGTTTCGACGCGTTGGTGCCGACCGCACGCGCGAGATCGGGAATGGTCATGCTCTTCTGGAGATCGGCGTCGATCATCATGCGCGCGCGTTCCATCAGCATCAGATCGCGCGACGAGAGAATACCGTCCTGCACGCCATGCCGCAAACTGTCGATCCACACACCCACGCTCGCATACAGAATCTCCGTGCATTTGGCCTCGACGAACAGCAGTTCGCGCACGCCTTCGTACGGGCTCGCGAGCAGTTGTCCGATGGCCTGCACCGCGTCCATCGTCAGGCGCATCTGGAGGTTGTAGAGTTCGTCGTCCTGCACGGCGGCAAGGCGCGCGCGAATCGCTTCGCCTTCCGCGCCGAGCGCCTCGATGAGCCGCGCGAAATAGCGCGACGACACGTACAGACCCAGCGCGCGGCGTGGGCCCTGCGGACAGGTGATCTGATAGCGCAATCCCGCGCCCTGATAGCAGAGGATGAAGTTAGGCGCCTCGACCTGCACGGAATCGGCGTCGTCACCGCCATCCACGCCCACATGAGCGGGCCCGGCCACCAGATAGTGAAACTCGACGAAACCCTCGGGCGGCACGCATTCGGTGCGTGCGCGAGCGTATTCGCACTCGGAAACCGCCACGAAGATTTCGTCGCGAATGGAGATCATCTTCCACGCGCCTTCGTCGGCGTCGCCCGGCACAGGCACGCGGCGGCCATACAGGCCCATTGCCGGCGCACTGATACTGCGCGGATCGTCGCGCAGGCGGCGGTATGCTTCGCTCAATGACGCACCCGCATGCGCGAGCGCGGTGCGGAACAGTCCATTGCGCGCGTCTTCGGTTAATGCGTCTGACGTTTGCACGGGCGTGACAGCAGATGATAGCGAAGGCGCAGAAAGCGTGGGGAATCGGTCCATGAAAGCGGCCGCGCGGCGCGGTTCCATCGTCGTACAGGTACGGACGATTCTAGTCACATGCCACGCGCCGCCAATATTCGTCCGACGCGCGGGCGAGACATACCGCACCCGTCGATACGACAAAGAGCGGATTTCCTACGTTAAGCATCCGATTGCCAGGCGTCCTCGCGACTGAACGCGTCGGCGCATTTTTCGGCACGCTGTATCAGCGCGCGGTATCGGCCCCGGGTATCAGCCCAAGCCGTAAGCGTGGGCGGCGATGAACTCGCTGACGTAGCCGAGCCGAACATCGCGCGCGACATCCTCGCGCTCGCGCTCGTGCGCCGCTCCAATGCCTGCGCCGCCCGGCAGATCGAGGCACAGGCGACGCCCGCGCGGCACGGTCTGCAGCCCCATCGCGGCCATCGGCGTGCCGTCGTCCAGCGTGACGGCGCCCGGCGCGCCGGCGCCGCCGCCATCCCGGCCGCGCGCCGCGTGCACGATGCGGTCGTACATGCCGAAGAACTGGAACGGCGCGCCGTCGACGCTTGCGATTTCAAGGCGCTGCCCGAGGCCGCCGCGCCAGCGTCCGGGACCGCCGCTGTCCGGGCGCAACTCCTTGCGCCAGATCACGACCGGATACAGCGATTCGACGATCTCGCAGGCAATTGCCCGCACGCCGCTGGGAAACGCGGTGCCCGACATGCCGTCGTCGCCAGCCCGCGCACCCGACCCGCCGCTGTTGAAAAACAGCGTTTCGAACGCACGCGGCTGGTCTTGCGCGCCGGCATCCGGCAACGCCTCGCCCGCCGCCATCCACGCTGCCGCGCCGCCGCGCAGTTGCGCGCCCCAGACGCACGACGCGCCTTCGGCCGGCACACGGTCCGGCAGCACGCCGGCGAGCGCACCGAATACCACGTCCGGCAGGAACTGGCCGATGATGTGCCGCGCGCACACCGGCCACGGCCGCTGCACATTGAGGATCGACCCTTCTGGCGCGCTGATGTCGAGCGGTTCGAGCGAACCTGCGTTGTTCGGCACTTCCGGCGCAACCGCCGCGCGCACCCCGAAAGCCGCATACGCCCGCGTGTAGTTCAGCACCACGTTGATACCGCGATGGCTGGCGGGCGACGTCCCCGCGAAGTCGACGCCAACCCGGCCGCCGCGCACGTCGAGCGTTGCGACGAGATCGATCGGCGTATCGAAGCCGTCGATCCGCATGGCGTAGGGATAGCGTCCTTCGGGCAGTTTCGCGATGGCCTGTTGCATCGCCGCGCGCGAGCATTCGATGATCGCGTCGGACACGCGCACCATGTCGGACTCGCCGAACTCGTCGAGCATTGCCACGAGCCGCGCACCGCTCGCCTCGTTCGCGCTGACATAGGACAGGATGTCGCCTTCCACTTCGTCGGGCGTGCGTACGTTGGCGCGAATGATCTCGATGAGATCGCTATTGATCACCCCCGCGCGCGCGAGCGGCAGACGCGGAATGCACAGACCTTCCTCGAATACCGAGCGCCCGTCCGGCCCCTGCCCGATCCCGCCGATATCGACCTGGTGGCAGGTGCACGCGAAAAAACCGATCACGCGCTCGCCGCGAAACACCGGCGAGACGACCGTCACGTCATGCAGATGGCCCGACGCCAGCCACGGATCGTTGGTGATGAAGTGGTCGCCGGGACGCATCGTGGCGAGCGGAAACACCTGCAGAAAATGCCCGACCGCCGCCGCCATCGAATTGACGTGCCCTGGCGTGCCTGTCACGGCCTGCGCGACAAGACGCGCGCGCGCGTCGAACACGCCGGCAGAAAGATCACCCGCTTCGCGCACGGTCGGACTGAACGCGGTGCGCATCAGAAGCCGCGCCTGTTCTTCCACGACGGCGATCAGCCGGTTCCAGACAACCTGCAAACGGATCGGATCGAGCGTGTCGTGCCCGATATCGTGCGGTGCGTTCATACGTTCTCCTTCAATGTGGCGCGGCGCTCCAGCAGCAAATGGCCGCCCGTATCCACGCGCGCGTCGAAATTGGGCGGCACGATCACGGTTGTCTCGCGATCGACGATGACAGCCGGGCCGCGCACGAACGCGCCGGTCGCGAGATGGTCGCGACGATAGAAACGCGAAGTCACGCGCTCACGTCGCGACTGGTCGAGCACCAGGCGTTCGGCGGTCGCGATAGGTTCGGCGGCGATAGCGGGTGCCGCGGCGATGTGGTCGATCGACGCCGCGCGCCCGTCACGCTGCGGCGCGCTCAGACGCACGCTCCAGCCGAGCATTTCGATCGGCGCACGCGGCACGAGGCGTCCGAAACGCGCCAGATACGCGGCCTCGAAGCGCTCGCGCAGAATCGCGTGCGCGTCGCCATCGAGCCGCGCGGCGGGCAGCGCGACCTGCAATTCGTGGCCTTGCCCGCGATAGCGCATGGATACCGTTACTTCGACGCGACACGAATGCCGCGGCACGACCTTACCGACGATGAGCGCGGCCTCGTCTTCCAGCGCGGCGAGCAGCGCATTCACTGCCTCGACATCGACTTGCATGAGCGGTTCGATACGGCTGCGAACCGCGTCGAAAGCAACCGGCGCGAGCAGAAAACCAAACGCCGAACCCACGCCCGCCGCAGTGGGAATCACGACGCGGTCGATGCCGAGCTTTTCGGCGAGCCGCGCCGCATGTAGCGGCGCCGAACCGCCGAACGCGATCAGCGTGCGTCCGGCCACGGATTTACCCAGTTCGATCGCATGTTCGCGCGCGGCGCAGGCCATCGCCTCATCGGCGATTTCGGCAACGGCGTAGGCGGCGGCATCGGCGTCCACTTTTAGCGGCGTGGCGATGTCCAGTTCGAGTGCACGGCGCGCGGCGTCGGCATCGAGCACAAGCGTGCCCGCGGCGAACCAGGCGGGATCGAGACGGCCCGCGAAAAGGTGCGCGTCGGTCAGCGTGGCGCGTTCGCCGCCCTGGCCATAGCATGCGGGTCCCGGCACCGAGCCGGCGCTAACGGGGCCGACCTGCACGCGCCCCAGCGTATCGACGCGCGCAATCGAGCCGCCGCCCGCGCCTATCTCGCACAGTTCCACCACCGGGATACGCAGCGGGATACCACTGCCCGGTTTGAAGCGATAGAGCCGCGCCACCTCGAGCGAGCGCGACATGTGCGGACGGCCTTCGTCGATGAAGCACAGCTTTGCCGTCGTGCCGCCAATATCGAGCGACAACACCTGCGAAAGACCCAGCGACTCGCTGACGTGCGCGGCCATCAACGCGCCGCCCGCCGGCCCCGATTCGAGCAGGCGCACCGGCAGCCGGCACGCCGTGTCGACATCGCACAGACTGCCGTCGGAAGTCATCAGCAGCAACGGCGCGCGAATGGACATGCTCGCTAGCGCGGCGGCGAGGCGCGTCAGATAGGAGTGCATCAGCGGACGCACGTAGGCGTTCACGGCGGTCGTCGAGAAGCGCTCGAATTCCCGCACTTCAGGCGAAACATCGGACGACAGACTGATCGACAGGCGCGGCAGCCGCGCGGCGAGCCACTGCGCGGCCTGCTGCTCGTGACGCGGATTGCGATAACTATGCATGAAGCCGATCGCAAGGCTTTCTATCTCGCGAGCATCGAGCGACCGCGCAATGTTGTCGAGCGCATCCAGATCGAGTGGCTGCAATTCTTCGCCTTGCGCGCTCATGCGGCCCGCCACCGTGAACCGCAAATCGCGCTCGATTAGCGGTGCGGGTTGCCGCACGCGCAGATCGTAGTGATCGGCGCGCGCCTCGAAGCCGGTTTCGATGACATCGCGAAAACCTTCGGTGGTAAGCAGCGCAGTGCGCGCGCCGCGCCGCTCGATGACCGCGTTGGTGGCAAGCGTGGTGCCGTGGATGATCGCGTCGAGCTTGCCGGCCGCCATGCCGGTCTCGCGCAGCAGATGCGCGATGCCTTCGAACACTGCGCGCTCCGGTGCGTCGGGCGTGGTGAGGCGTTTATGCGTATAGCGGCGCGCGCCGGCTTCGAGCACGAAGTCCGTGAAGGTGCCGCCAATGTCGACACCAAGACGCGATTTGAGCGAGGACGGATCGAATTCTGCTGATTGATTCATGAGGTGTTTCAGGCAAGTGATGGACCCGCATGGGTGCGCGACTATTGCCGGAACGATACATGGAAGAATTTGCGGCGGCGTTGGATATCGGAACCTTGGCGTTCGATATTGGCTTTGCCGTTTTCGATGGCTGATGTACGACGCGCACCCGGCGCCAACGGTCGAAATAGCTCGTGAAGCATCGACGGCCAGCCAGCAACGTCCGGTCATCATCGGCCATTTGAAATGTGGACTCGACTCGACCCGGCTGGCGGGATACCATAGGCACATGGATGATCGTCAGTCGCAATTGATGGTCGCGCGTGCTCGCAGAGAGCAATGAGGCGTTGCAACGTTCACCTCTCCTGGCGCTTTTGGCGAATAGCATGCGAGTCGTCTATCCACGTCTTGCGGTAAGCGCTTTACCGTGCCGTTCTATTCGATAAAGGTTCGGACCGCTTGACTTTAATTTCTCCAGCCGCTGTTCTCATTGAAAACCGCCTCCTGCTGGCGGTCTGTTGCTAGGCCGCATCGGCGTCGCGGCCGCCCTGGCATTGCTGAAATTCCTCGCAATCCTTCCCTATGGCATAACTGCTCGTTTCGGCGATGGTCTGGGCTGGCTGCTCTACCAGTTGCCTAGCCGGCGTAAGCGCATCGTCCATATCAATCTGGAGCGCTGCTTTCCCGACTGGAGCACCGAACGCGTCGAAAGCGTCGCGCAGCAGCATTTCCGCCATGTGATCCGCAGCTACGTGGAGCGCAGCGTCCAATGGTTCGGTTCGGCGGAAAAGCTGAAGAAACTGGTGGTCGTAGACAGCGAGGTCGATTTGTCGGACCCGGACATGCCGCCCACACTGCTGCTCGGCGCACACTTTGTTGGCATCGAAGCGGGCTCGGTCTTCATCAATTATGCGCTGGGCAGGCCTTGCGGCGCGTTGTATCAGCCCATGTCCAACAAGATGCTGGATGCCGTTGCCCGAACCCAGCGCGGCCGGTTCGGTTCCGAAATGGCCAGCCGCGCCGACAGCGCGCGTATCGTGTTGCGATGGCTGCGCGATAAAAAGCCCGTCATGCTCGGCGCGGATATGGATTACGGGCTTCGCAATTCGACTTTCGTCCCTTTCTTCGGCATTGAAACCTGCACGCTGACCGCGGTCGGACGGCTTGCTAAAACCGGGCAGGCGCAAGTGCTGCCGTTTATTGGCGAGGTGTTGCCGAACTACCGAGGTTACAGGTTGAAGGTATTCAGGCCGTGGCAGAACTATCCGACCGGCGATGACGCGGTCGACGCGCGCAGGATGAACGCTTATCTGGAAGAGCAGATCCGCCTGATGCCCGAACAATATTACTGGGTCCATAAGCGCTTCAAGACCCGGCCGCCTGGCGAAGCGCCGTTTTATTAACGGTGCGCCAATCACACAACAAGTCTGGAGCACGCTTGATCAAGTTGACATCGATACATCGGGACTGGATCGTCGATATGACGCCGGATACACTGCCCGAAGGCTTTTCGGCTAGCGTGTGGGTTCAGCGCGAAGCGGGCGAAGGCGAGACCCAGGGCGAAAACTTCATTTTCTCCGACCTCGGACATTACGCTACACAAGGCGAGGCGGCGAGCCGCGGCGAATCCTGGGCCATTCGGTGGATCGACGAGAACGACTACTGATGGTTCCAGTTCGGCTGGTAAAAAGCTTGCCGGCCGCTGCGTAAACGACTCGATATGGTTTGCCGTGCGGCGGGCCTCGCGAGCGGTATCCTTCCATTGCCGACTGCTCGCACCGGAATGCGCAACGGTAGCCTTGCTGACCAGGGTTATTTCAGCGGCCGGGACATAAAGATGGGAGCACGAAAACACACTGGGCTCTGAGCAGCCGCTGGGGTTGGTGAAACATTAATGGCGGCTTCCATGACCGTTTCGGACATCGGCCCCGCTATTCGCTGCACCTCGTAGCCGGTGGTGTGTGCATATCGTTCGTGCGACGTGACAGGGCGCGCTTGCCGTCCTGCTCATTCCTTGCTGTCAGGAAACATACATCCGCCATTGCGGACCAACGCCTTCACCTCTTCGCTCACCTGCATCGGGTTTTCACGCAATCGAGCAGCGAACTCTTTGCTGCGCCGCACGTACGACTTCGAATCGTACTTCGCGCTCCAAAGGACTATGTTAAGCACGACGGGAATGAGGTCCAGGCCCTTCTCGGTCAGCGTGTAGAAGTCCTTCCGCCTATCGTCGGGGCTGGGTGCGCTAGAGAGAATTCCGTTCTCCTCAAGAAACGCAAGGCGGGCAGCAAGGACATTGGTCGCGATCCCCTCTTCCGATTTCAGGAACTCACCATACGTCTTCTTGCCGGCAAAAACGATGTCGCGAATGATCAGGAGCGACCACCGGTCGCCGAAGATCTCCACGCCGTAGTTCACTGCGCAATGGGACCGAACGTCTTTCTTAGATGTCGTCTTCATGGCTGGATATTAACATCGCTTGCATGGCGCAAGTAAAATTCCGTTTTTACTTGTTTTTTGCAAGTGATGCGAATAGGATGGTTGCTAGTGGTTACGAGCGCCACCCAACTCACCCGGAGACAGCACATGAGCACTATCAGCATCATCGGCACAGGTGGCATGGCCGCCGGGGCCGGACACACCGTCGAGGTGATGAGTCGCGACCCCGCCAAGGCGCGCGCGCTCGCCGGGCAGGTCGGAGCCGGCGCGACGACAGGAACGCTCGGCGCCGCCCCGGCCGGGAACATTGTCATCCAGGCGGTTCCCTACTCCGCCATTCTCACGTGGTGAGGCGCTACGGCGAAGAGCTGGCGGGTTCTTGTGACATCACCAATCCCGTCGCCTCCGACCTCACGAGCTTTGTGAGCCCCCGCTCCGTCAAGCACACCAACTTCTCAATCGGCGTCGGCCTTCTTGGCTGAGTGCACCGCCACCACCACTTCTCGCATCACATCGCCTACAAGGAGCAATAACATGCACGTTCTCGTCACTGGCGGGACCGGCCATATCGGTTCGTACATCATCCCCGAGCTCATCGCCGCCGGCCACGAGGTAACTGGCCTGGCCAGATCGGATAAATCCGCAGCGGCAGTGTCCGCGCTCGGGGCCAAGGTGCGTCGCGGGGATGTTTCCGACCTCGACGGGCTCAAGGCGGCAGCGGCGGAATCCGATGGCGTCATCCACGTCGCGCATAGGCAAGACCTGCTTCCCGTCGGCGGGATCGACGCCGTGGCCGCAGCGGAACTCCAGATCATGCTCGCGTACGGCGAGGCATTGGCCGGAACCGGAAAACCACTGGTCGTTTCGGGGAGCATTGGCTCGCCCACGAACCTGGGCTGGGCGGCGCCCGGGGCCCGCTTCCTGGACCGACCGGCGACCGAAGAGGACCCGGCCCTTCCCGGCGGCGATGCGTACAAGGGTTCCCTGCGGGTTCGTAACGTCGTGGAGCTCACCGTAGTCGGCCTTGCGGAGCGGGGCGTGCGGTCCTCGATCGTGCGGATTCCGACTATCGCGCACAGCACCACCGACAATGCCGGCTTCCTGCCGCTGCTGATCGGGCTCGCGAAGGAGAAGGGCACCGTCGCCTACCCCGGCGATGGCGCGAACGTGTGGCCGGCCGTGCACAGCCGCGACCTCGCCTCCTTGTTCCGCCTGGCGCTGGAGAAGGGTCCGGCTGGCAAAAGCTGGCACGGGATTGAGGGCGAGGGCGTCCAGTTCCGCGAAATCGCCGAGGCCATTGGCAGCCGTTTGGGCCTGCCGGCCGTGAGCATTCCCGCGGACGTACTGATGCTGCCGGGATACTTTGGATTCCTCGCGAATCTGGTCACGCTGGACCTCCCGGCGTCCAACCTCATAACCCGCCAGGCCCTCGGCTGGGAACCCGCCCAGCCCAGGCTGCTCGCCGATCTGGACAACGGCCATTACTTCCCTGCCGGCTGAGTCGAGCTGAGGCAGGGAGCCGGGTCGCAACAAACCCGGCGGACAGCGATGCCGTGATCCGTTCGGCCAACCACTCTGTCGACCCGGAGATGTCATGAGGGATGACGCACGCGGCTCGCCACACACGAAATATTAGCCGGGGATGCCCCCGGTTAAAGACTACGAAGCAAGACCCCAACTCACGAGGAATCTGCAAATGAACACTATCCGCACTATCAGCATCATCGGCTCAGGAGGCATGGCCGCGGCGATCGGTGGCCGTGCCGCCAGGGCTGGGTACACCGTCGAGGTAATCAGCCGCGACCCGGCCAAGGCGCGGGCGCTGGCCGACCAGCTCGCAGCCGGAGCGACGACAGGGACGTACGGCGCCGCGCCAGCGGGCGACATCGTCATCCTCGCCGTGCCGTACACCGGTGCGGCGGCGGTGGTGGCCGAGTACGGGAACGCGCTCGACGGCAAGGTGATCATCGACATCACCAACCCGATCTCTGCCGACGCCACGGGCCTCGTCACCCCCGCCGGCAGTTCTGCCGCGCAGGAGATCGCCAGGGGCGCCCCCGCCGGCGCGCATGTCGTGAAGGCGTTCAACACCCTCTTCGGACCCGTACTTGCGCGGGGTGGACGCCTCGACGCGTTCATCGCAGCCGACGATCCGCAGGCCAAGGCGCGCGTCTCGACCTTCATCGAGAGTCTCGGGCTGCGTCCGTTCGATGTCGGCGGCCTGCATATGGCCCAGACGCTCGAGTCGCTCGGGCTGATGCTCATCGGCCTGGCCAAAAACGGCGCCGGCACCTTCGACATCGCCTTGAACGTCGATGTCGGCTGAATCACCGACACCTCGTCCTCACCGGCGGGTCCACAACACCACTGGGAACGACACGTCTGTCACGTCGTTCTCATCAACCAACCCGGCTTTTCGGCCGTCCCGCTAAAGCGAACGGTCGCGCTCGGCGAGCACACTCACCATTTCGGCCATGTTCTCGGTTCCCCAGGTGCACAGCGGGACAATCCTGTCGGCCAGACTGCGGCCAAGCGGGGTCAGCGCGTAGTCCACACGCGGCGGCACCTCTTTGTAGTCGGTCCGCGCCAGCACGCGATCGGCCTCCAGCTCCTTCAATTGCTGGATCAGCACCTTGGCGCTGACGCCGTGGACATTGCGCTTGAGTTCGCCGTAGCGCTTCGGGCCGTCGAGCAGGAAGTACAGGATCAGCGGTTTCCACTTGCCCGAGATGATGCTGAGTGTGGCGGCGAGCCCGTAGGAGTAGCGGCCACCGCAATTCTGAGAACAGTCGGTCATTTTCACAGTTACCAAAAGGTGCATACTTGTCCTCAGGTTATCAGAACCGCATACTGGTCTCAAGTAAGCAGTTCCCTGCTTCCGTACTACTTCAAGGAAGGATGCACGACATGACCAGACTGAATGGAAAGACCGCTGTGATCACAGGTGGCGCTACCGGCATCGGCCGCGCCGCGGCCAGGCGCTTCATCGAGGAGGGCGCCTTCGTCTTCATCTACGGCCGCCGACAGGAAGCGCTCGATGCCGCTGTGGCCGAGCTCGGCCCCAATGCCCGCGCAGTGAAGGGCTCGGTCTCGGATGAGGCCGACCTCGACCGACTCTACGCGGCGGTGAAAGCCGAACGCGGAACCCTCGACATCGTCTTCGCCAATGCGGGGGCGGGAAGCCCGCTTGCGCTCGGCAAGATCACCGCCCAGCACATTGACGAAACCTTCGACACCAATGTGAAGGGTACGATTTTCACGGTCCAGAAGGCGCTGCCGCTAATGGGCCAGGGCGGTTCGATAATCCTGACCGGATCGAGCGCCGGCACCACGGGCGCCCCGGGAATGAGCGCCTACAGCGCGAGCAAGGCGGCAGTGCGCAACCTCGCGCGGACCTGGGCCGAGGACCTGAAGGGCACCGGCATCCGGGTGAACGTGTTGTCGCCCGGGGCGACGGCGACCGAACTCGCGAAGGCAGCGCTCGGCGAAGAAGGCCAGAAGGTCTACGCGGCTATGACTCCGCTCCAGCGCATGGCCGATCCGTCGGAGATCGGGGCCGTGGCCGCCTTTCTCGCGTCGTCGGACAGCAGCTTCATGACCGCCAGCGAGGTCGCCGTCGACGGTGGCCTGGCGCAACTCTGACGCTACGCCCTGCGGCGCTCCATTCGATTATCCGGAGCGCCGTAAGGCTCGGCAAACTGAAGGAAAATATATGAGCTACGCAATTATCGGCTTCGGCAAGATCGGCCAGGCGCTGGCCAGGGCGTTTGCCCGAAGCGGCATCGAAGTGTCCGTTGCAACCACTCGCGAACCTGAAAGCTTTGCATCCGCCGCGGCTGCGATCGGACCCACGATCATTCCCAAAAAACTGGCGGAAGCAGTCAAGGCGGACGTCGTCTTTCTGGCTGTCCGTTTCGAGTCGCATCAGGATGTCGCGAAGGCGCTGTCCACCTGGCAGGGGAAAACTATCGTCGATGTGACCAACGCCTACGGCGTGCCTCCTGAAGAACTGGGAGGACAAGCTTCTTCCAGGGTCGTCGCGCAGGCCTTCACGGGTGCAAGACTGGTTAAAGGCTTCAATCATCTGGCCGCTGCCGTTCTCGACCAGGATCCGGCCGTACATGGTGGCAGAAGAGTCGTGTTCCTGGCGAGCGACGATGACGGCGCCGCAGCGGAGATTGGTGCGCTTGCGGAAAATCTCGGTTTCTCGCCGATCAAACTTGGCGGGCTCTCGGAAGGTGGACTGCTTGTGCAGGCGCGCGGAAATAGCTGGGGTCAACTGATCTTTAAGGACCTGGTCAAGTTCGACTGATGAGTCGTGATCGCAAATTTTTGATGCGATCCTGCCCCGCGGGCGCGGTCCTTCCCTTCCTTGCTCCAGTCGCGGATTTATTTCGATCGTATCCGACCAGGTCGGACACAATCTGACGCAACAGAAATGGAGAGTTTTCGATGAGCACGCAAGAGAATGTCCAGATTGTGAAGGATTTTTTTGCAGCAATGGGCCGCGGCGATAAGAAAGGACTGCTTGCGGTTTCTGCCGAGGATATCGAGTGGATCATTCCGGGCGAATGGCCGCTGGCCGGCACGCACCGTGGGCATGCGGCATTGGCGGCTTTGCTTCAGAAGGCTTCCGAAATGGTGGAAATTTCATACCCGGAGCCCCCGGAATTCGTAGCACAGGGAGAGCGGGTTCTGGTCGTCGGCTTCGCCACGGGCAGAGTCAAATCCACGAACAGGACGTTCGAGGACGATTGGGTCTTCGCCATTACCGTTCGAAAGAGCAAAGTGACCAGCATCCGGGAGTACATCGACACGCTTGCACTGGCGCGGGCCTACGAACTTTGAGACTGAAGCCAGCGATGAATCTAGCAACAATAGTCAATCAGTTAGTCAAACTGAGTATGTGGAAGTCGCAGGCAGGCACCTTTCGATAGCGGCAATTGTGACACGTCGGACGCGTGTTCCATCCGGTACTCCAACCCAATAGCGGATTGCCAGTTGCCCCGAGCGCGTTGGCCGTCCGGCACGACGTTCATCGTTGGCGAACAGGATAATGGTGTATGGGGTACCCGTTGACCCTCCCCGACTGCTGCCTCGTGATAACAAGCTGTCCAAGCTGCTTCCTGGGCAAAGGGATTCGAAGATATGGTGCCCGCTTCGACAACTGACTGCCAAGTTGTATAGCTTGCGCCGCCGCGGGCACTACAAACCAATCACTCCCCAAAAATTGTGCGTCGCACGAAGAAAATTCGTGTTGGCGCAGACTTTTGTTGTCTCTGAACGGCCCTCTTCCACTTCCCGCAGACTTCGTTGTCCACCGGTTTCCGCAAAAAAGTAGTTTGACAAAATATCTTTAGATATATATCTTACGACACATCTTAAGACACAAACGGGAGTACCCAAGATGCGTCACCATCACCGTTTTTCCCGTCCGCACGTGGCGGACGACAATTTCTCCCTCGGCCACGAACCCACATCGCTGCATGCGCTATGGCATGCATTCGCACGCCATCACGAGTATCGCGACCATCGCGGCAATCACCACAATCGCGGCGAACGTGACGGGCGCGGCGACGCGCGCGGCCAGGGCGACCACGGCGGCCACGGCTACGGCCGCTTCCCGCTGCACGCGCTGTGGCACGCCATTGGCCGCCATCACGAGCATCGCGGCGGTGGTCGCGGCGGACGCTTCGGCGGCGGCCCCGGTGGCTTCGGCGGCGACGGCGACGGTTTTCCGCGCGGCCGCAAATTCAGTTCCGACGACCTGCAACTGCTGCTCCTGTCCATGATCGGCACGCAGCCGAGCCACGGCTACGAGCTGATCAAGGCCCTGGAAACGCGCTCGAACGGCTTCTACAGCCCGAGCCCCGGCATGGTCTACCCGGCGCTCACGTATCTGGAAGAACTCGGCTACGTGACGGTGCAACTCGAAGGCAACCGTAAGCGCTACGAACTATCGCAAACGGGCCGCGACTATCTGGCCGCCAACCGCGAGCGCGTCGAATTGATGCTCGCCAGGCTGAGCCACATCGCCCGCAAGATGGATTCGGTGCGCCGCGCGTTTGCCGGCGAAGAGCCTGCCGACATCAGCGAGGGCGGCTGGCTGCCCGAGTTGAGTGAAGCGCGCCGCACGTTGAAGCATGCGCTGCTGCTGCGCGACAACGCACCAGCGGCCGAGCAGCGCCGCATCGCCGAAATCCTGATGCGCGCGGCCAAAGAAATTGAAAGCAAAGTCAAACCGGACAACGGCGAGAACGGCAACGGCGGCGAAGCGGCTGTTTGAGCGCAGGCCGCCGTTGCCACGCATGCGCCTGCACGCCGGCGCATGCGGCGCGTGAGCACGTCCATCGAACCAACAGGAGTGGCACCCTATGCTGATGAAAGACAAACCAACCGATCTGGCAGTGCAGCGCGTACGGCATCCGCTGAAGTTCCGTCTGCTGCAGGTCAGGCAGGTGCGCGCGCTGACGCCGCATCTGATCCGCGTCACCTTCACGGGCGAAGACCTGCACGACTTCGTCTCCGCTTCGTTCGACGACCACATCAAGGTGTTCTTCCCCGAACCCGGCGCGGACAAACCGGTGCTGCCGGAAGCGGGCCCGGACGGCCCGGTGTTTCCCGCCGGCCAGCCGCGCCCGGTCGCGCGCGACTTCACGCCGCGCCGCTTCGATCGCGAAGCGCGCGAGCTCGACATCGAATTCGCCATGCACGAAGCAGGCCCCGCGGCGACATGGGCCGCGCAAGCCAAAGTGGGCCAGTACCTCGGTATCGGCGGCCCGCGCGGTTCGCTCGTGATACCCAAGGGTTTCGACTGGCATCTGCTGATCGGCGACGACACCGCGCTGCCCGCCATCGCCCGCCGCCTGGAAGAATTGCCGGCCGGCACGCGCGTCGCGACGGTGATCGAAGTCGCCGAGCCGTCGGCGCGGATCGAATTCACGACGCAAGCCGAACTGCATCTCGTCTGGCGCTATCGCAACGACGGTGGGATGCGCGGCGAAGCCTTGCTGCAAGCAGTCCGCGATCTCTACCTGCCGGAAGACGGCGAAGGCTACGTGTGGGCCGCCGGCGAATCGGCGACCATGCGCGCGGTGCGCTATCACCTGTGTACGGAGCGCGGCGTCGACAAATCGCGCATTCGCGCGGCCAGCTACTGGAAACAGGGCGCCGAGGCGGTGCACGAATCGCTCGACGATTGAGCGTGCGCCGTTGGCGGCATCGCGCGCTACACCGGCGCATGGGATCATGCGGCGCCGGCCACGCGTGCCCCGTGCACCGTGCCGACAATCACAACAGGAATCGATCGATGTACCCAATAAGCGCAAAGCACGAACGCCGCCTGCTGTGGCTGCTCGCGCTGACGCAGTTCACCCTCATCATGGACTTCATGGTGATGATGCCGCTCGGCCCGCAGATCATGCATGCGTTCGCCATCACACCGGCGGCATTCGCCACGGCGGTGTCGGCGTACTCGTGGTGCTCGGGGCTGTCGGGACTCTTTGCGGCGACCTATATCGACCGCTTCGACCGGCGCCGTCTGTTGCTGACCATGTATGCGCTGTTCGCGCTCTCGAACCTGGCGTGCGCGCTGGCGAGCAGCTTTGCGCTGCTGCTGGCCGCGCGTGCGTTCGCGGGCATCACGGGCGGCGTGTTGGGCTCGGTGATCATGGCGATCGTCGGCGATGTGATCCCCGTGCAACGCCGCGGCGCCGCCACCGGCACGATCATGACCGCCTTTTCCCTCGCGGCGATTGCGGGCGTGCCGGCCGGCGTGATGCTGGGTGCGCACTTCGGCTGGGCCGCGCCGTTCTTCCTGCTGGTGGCGCTCTCGCTGCTCGTGTGGTCGGCGGGCTGGCGGCTGGTGCCGTCGCTGACCGAACATTTGAGCCGCCATCAGCCGCCGCTCGCGGAAGTGCTGCCGGATTTGTGGCGGCTCCTCAGCAACCCGCGGCATCTGAATGCGTTTGCGCTGACCTTCATGATGATGGTCGCGCACATGGTGGTGATTCCGTTCATTTCGCCCGTGCTGGTCGCCAATCACGGCGTGGCGCCCGAGCAGCTATCCTGGCTCTATATGGCCGGCGGCGCGGCGACGTTCTTCACATCGCGCCGCGTGGGCGCGCTCGCGGACCGGTTCGGCACGCGGCGCGTGTTCCGGATCGCGGCCGTGCTCGCGTTTCTGCCCGTGCTGTTCGTCACGCATCTGCCGGATCTGCCGTTCTACGCGCTGGTGATGTTTTTTCCGTTCTTCATGGTCCTGATGTCGGCGCGCATGGTACCGATGCAGGCGTTGCTGACCACAGTCCCCGAGCCTGCCCGACGCGGCGCTTTTCTCAGCGCGAATAGTGCGCTGCAGGCGTTGGGCACGGGATGCGGCGCGTGGATCGGCGGCTTGATGCTCAGCACGTCGCCTGGTGGACAGATTCTGGGGTATGGGACTGTCGGCTGGGTTTCGGTTGCTGTCGGGCTGGCCGGCGTGTTCTGGGTGTCCCGGGTACGCGGCGCGCAAGGCGGTGCGCCTGCGGCGGGCATGCTGCATGGCGAGGCGTTCGGCGAAAGTTGATTGCGTGTCGCGCGCGGCGCTGGCTTGCATGGCGGTGCCGTGCGGAGCGCGGATGCTTCACCACCTCCGCCTCATCATTCCTGCCCCGAGCCCAACGCGGCCAGCGGATGTGCCTCCCGCTTCCACGGCGAAGCAAGGAAATGCCTGACGCGTTCGGGCCGCACCTCGGCCAGCCTGGCAGGCGCCCACCTGGCTTTGCGATCCTTGTCGATCAACTGGGCCCGCACGCCTTCGCAGAAGTCGCCCTCTTCGATCACCCGTTTGACGATGCCCAGCTCCATGCGGAAGCATTCCGCGAGACTCATCTGCCGGCCGCGCAAAAGCGCCTCGCGCGTAACGTAAAGCATGGTGGGCGAATGGCCGGTCAGCGCGTCGTACGTGGACTGCAACCATTGCTTCACTTCGCGCGGCGGCTCGCGCTCCAGCTCCTGCCGCACGGTCGCGACCATCCGCTCGACACTGGAGCGCCGGTCGAAATGCCGCAAGATCAGTTGTGTAAACGGCTCCAGCGCCGCGTGCGGAACGATATTGCACGGCGGCTCGAACACGCCGCGCAACGCAGCCATCAGATCGCCTTCGGACGACATGCGCTGCAAACGCTCCTCGAAACTGGCGAGCCATTCGGCCGGCACGCACAGATCCGCCAGTTGCAGGCGCAACGCATCGGCGCCGGACAAGGTCGCGCCGGTCAGCCCGACGTACAGCGCCACCTCCGCAGGCATCACGCTCAGAAAGCGCGTCGCGCCGACATCCGGCAGAAAGCCGATACGCGTCTCTGGCATGGCAATCTTGCTGCGCTCGGTGACGATGCGCAGCCGCGCGGCCTGCCCGAGCCCCATGCCGCCGCCCATCGTAATGCCGTCCAGCAGCGCGACCACCGGTTTCGGAAACGTATGCAGTGCGTAGTCGAGCCGGTATTCGTCGGCGAAGAATGCGAGCCACCGGCTGTCGCCGTTCTTTGCGAGCCGCTGCACTTCGCGCACATCGCCGCCGGCGCAGAAACCCTTGGTGCCCGCGCCTTTCAGCACGAGCGCGACGATGCCGTCGTCGGTGCGGCAATGTTCGACCAGCACGGCAAGCTCGCGCACCATAGCGTGCGAGAGCGCATTGAGCGCGGCCGGCCGGTTCAGCGTGATGATCGCCACACGGTTGACGATGCGAAACAGAATCTCGCGTTCCGCTTCGAGACTCGTGTCGGGTACGGCGCTTTGCAAGGCGCTCATCAATGCGTCTCCCCGTCCGCGGGCGCGGCCTGTGTCACCTGCCAGCGCGGCGCGCGTTTCTCGAGGAACGCGTTGACGCCTTCACGCTGATCGGCGCCGTCGAACAGATCGACGAAACGCTCGCGTTCCAGCGCCAATGCCGCCGCGCGCGGCACGCCGTTGCGGGCCTGATGGATCAGCGTCTTGCTGAAGCCGACCGCCTGCGGGCTCAACGTAGCGACACGCGCGGCCATCGTCAGCGCGGCCTCGCGCGCCGCGCCCTTCTCCACCACTTCTTCGACCAGACCGATACGCAGCGCCGTCGCTGCGTCGACGCGCTCGCCGGTGAGAATCATCCGCTTGGCCCAGCCTTCGCCGACCAGCCACGGCAGCGTCTGTGTGCCGCAACCACAGGGCAGCAGGCCGACCGCCGTCTCGGGCAACGCCAGCAAAGCATGCTGTTCCGCGATGCGGATATCGCACGCCAGCGCGCATTCGAGTCCGCCGCCCATCGCATAGCCGTTGATCGCCGCGATCACCACGGGCCGCGCGTTCTGCAAGGTTTCGAACGCCGCGCCGAAGCGCGCCGCGGCCGTGCGCGCGACTTCGCGGTTGCCGTCGGCGAACGTGTTCAGGTCGGCGCCCGCGCTGAAAAACCTGGGGCCGTCGCCGGCAATCACGATCGCCCGCACACGCGCCTCGCCGTTCAGGCGCTCGACGGACTGCTGCAATTGCAGCAAGCCCTCCGGCGTAAACGCATTGGCCGGCGGCCGCTTGAGCGTGAGTTGCGCAACGGCGCCGTCGTGCGCATAGTCGAGTTCGATCATGACGCTCCTCCGTCCTTGCCGTCCTGACGATAAAGCTTGATGACCGCCGAAAAGTCGAGACGTCCCGCGCCTTTCGTGCTCATCGTCTGATAAAGCTGTTGCGCGAGCGCGCCGAGATACACTGGTTGCCGCGCGGCTTTCGCGGCGTCGGTGGCGAGGCCGAGGTCCTTGAGCATCAGATCCGTGCCGAAGCCGCCCGTGTAACCGCGCGTGGAGGGCGCCGTCTCGATCACGCCGGGCATCGGGTTGTAGGTATCCGAACTCCAGCACCGTCCGGTCGATGTATTGATGATCCCACCCAGCACTTTCGCGTCGATGCCGAGCGCCTCGCCGAGCGACATGGCCTCCGCCACGCCCGCCATCGTGATACCGAGCACGAGGTTGTTGCAGATCTTCGCGACCTGGCCCGTGCCGGTATCGCCGCAGTGCACGATGTTCTTGCCCATTGCCGAGAGCACCGGCTTGACCTGCTCATACACGCTCGCGCTGCCGCCGACCATGAAGGTCAGCGTGCCCGCCGCGGCGCCGCCCGTTCCGCCCGACACGGGCGCATCGACAAAACTGTTGCCGTGCTGCTGCGCGAGTTCGGCGAACGCCTTGACGCTCACGGGATCTATCGTGCTCGAGTCGATGATGGTCACGCCCCTGGCGATGCCGGCGAAGATGCCGTCGTCCGCCGTCAGCACGCTGCGCACGTGCGCCGCGGCGGGCAGCATGGTGATCACGCATTCCACGTCGGTCACCGCCGCTTTCGGCGACGCGGCGGCTTTCGCGCCGGCGTCGACGAGCGCCTGCACGGCTTGCGCGTTGAGGTCGAACACGTTGACCGCGTGACCTGCCTTGAGCAGGTTGTGCGCCATTGGCGCACCCATGTTGCCGAGTCCGATAAAGCCTATTTTCATGATGTCGTCTCCGTGTGTCCGCTCGCTCGCCACGCGCTCAGCGCAGGCTGATAGTCGTGTTCACACCGTCGTTCACGGTGTCGTCGTCGAACCAGCGGGCGGTAACGGTCTTGGTCTGCGTGTAGAACTGCACGACCTGTTTGCCGTACGGGCCGAGGTCGCCGAGTTTCGAGCCGCGCGAGCCGGTGAAGCTGAAGAACGGCACCGGCACCGGAATCGGAATGTTGATGCCGACCTGGCCGATATCGATCTCGCTCTGGAACTTGCGCGCCGCCGCGCCGCTCTGCGTGAAGAGGCCCACGCCATTGCCGAACGGATTGCGGTTGACGAGTTCGATCGCGTCGTCGAGCGTGGCGACGCTCAACACCACCAGCACGGGCCCGAAAATTTCCTGGCGATAGATTTCCATTTCAGTGGTGACGTCGGTAAAGAGCGTGGGGCCGATGAAGTTGCCCTGCTCGTAGCCCGGCACCTTCACGTCGCGGCCGTCCAGCGCCAGCGTGGCGCCTTCTTTCACGCCTGTTTCGATCAAACCGAGAATGCGCTGCTTCGCCGCGCGCGACACGACCGGGCCGATATCCGTGTTCGGTTCGTTGCCCGCGTTGACCTTGAGCGTCTTCGCCTTCGCCACCAACTCCGGCAACCATTGCTGCGCGGCGCCCACCAGCACGACCACCGAAGTCGCCATGCAGCGTTGGCCCGCCGCACCAAAACCCGCGCCGGCCAGTGCGTTCAACGTCTGCTCGCGGTTCGCATCGGGCAACACCACCGCGTGATTCTTTGCGCCCATCATCGATTGAACGCGCTTGCCGTGTTCGCTGCCGAGGCGGTACACATGCGTGCCGACCGCCGTCGAGCCCACGAACGATATGGCCTTGACGAGTTCGTGCGTGCACAGCGCGTCCACCACTTCTTTACCGCCATGCACCACGTTCAGCACGCCCTTGGGCACGCCGGCTTCGAGCGCGAGTTCGACCAGTTGCATGGTCGAAAGCGGATCCTGCTCGGACGGCTTGAGCACGAACGTATTGCCGCACACGATCGCCATCGGGAACATCCACAGCGGGATCATCGCCGGGAAGTTGAACGGCGTGATGCCGGCGCACACGCCGATCGGTTGACGCAACGTGTACGTGTCCACGCCGCCCGCCACGTTCTCCGCGAATTCGCCCTGCTGCAGCGTGCCGATCGAACACGCATGCTCGACCACTTCGAGGCCGCGGAAAATATCGCCTTCGGCGTCGGGAATCGTCTTGCCCTGCTCGGCGCTCAAGGTCTTCGCGATCCGCGGCATATGCTCGCGAATCAGCGCTTGGTACTTCAGCATGATGCGCATGCGCGCGCCGATCGGTGTGTCCTTCCAGGTTTTGAAGGCGGCGTGCGCGGAACGGATCGCTTCGTTCACCTCGTCGGTGGTGGCGAACGGTACGCGCGCCAGGACTTGCTGCGTGGCGGGGTTGACGATATCGCGCCATTCGGTGGTCTTCGATTCGACGAATTCACCGTTGATCAACAGTTTGACAGTGGCAATGGCCGCAGTTGCGCTCATGCTGAAACTCCTGTGCAGTGGCCGCGAGGCGGCCGGGCAGTGACGGGTAATGAAAAGAATCAACGCAGATCCGGGAAATCCTCTTCCCAATACTCGCCGGGCAGGCGCGCGGGTTCGGCCGCGCGCTCCATTTCGCGGCGCCGCAACTCGACGCGGCGGATCTTGCCGGAGATGGTCTTGGGCAGTTCGCTGAATTGCAGGCGGCGAATCCGCTTGTACGGTGCGAGTTTTTCGCGCGAAAACGCGAACACGGCGCGCGCGAGTTCGGGCCCGGCTTCGTAGCCCTGGCGCACGGTGACGAACGCCTTGGGCACCGACAGACGCAGCGCGTCGGCGCTCGGCACCACGGCGGCTTCGCCGATCGCCTCGTGTTCGATCAGCACGCTTTCGAGTTCGAACGGACTCAGGCGGTAGTCGGACGACTTGAACACGTCGTCCGCGCGGCCGACGTAGACGTAATAGCCATCGTCACGGCGCAGCGCGACGTCGGACGTGCGATAGAAACCGTTGCGCATGGCCTGCGCGGTGGCGTTGGCATTGTTCGCATAGCCGGTCATCAGGCCGAGCGGCCGCTCGGCCAGCGGCAGCGCGATTTCGCCTTCGGTGACGGGCTGATCGTCGGCATCGAGCAACTCGATTCTGTAGCCGGGCAGCGGACGTCCCATCGAACCGGGCACGACTGGCTGGCCCGGCGAGTTGCCGATCTGGCAGGTGGTTTCGGTCTGGCCGAAGCCGTCGCGAATCGTAATGCCCCACGCGTGCTTCACCCGTTCGATGATCTCCGGATTCAACGGCTCGCCGGCGCCGACGATCTCGCGCAGCCTGACCGGGTAGTCGGTCAGATGCTCCTGCACGAGCATGCGCCACACCGTAGGCGGCGCGCACAGCGTGGTGACGTTGAAACGCACCAGCACGTTCAACGTGTCTTTCGCCACGAAGCGCGGGAAGTTGAAGACGAACACGCAGGCCTGTGCATTCCACGGCGCGAAAAAGCAGCTCCACGCGTGCTTGGCCCAACCCGGCGAGCTGATATTCCAATGGATGTCGTTCGGTTGCAGGCCGATCCAGTACATGGTCGACAGATGGCCGACCGGGTAGCTTTGATGGGTGTGTTCGACGAGTTTGGGCTTCGAGGTGGTGCCCGACGTGAAGTACAGCAGCATCGGGTCGGTGGCGTGCGTGACGCCTTGCGGCGTGAATTGCGGCGATGCGTCGTAGGCTGCGGACAGATCGATCCAACCCTCGCGCGGCGCGCCGACCGACAGGCGCGTGAGCGGCGTCTCCAGCGTATCGAATTTGGCCAGCTCCGCGCTATCCACCACGACGAACTTCGCGCCGCCGATCTGCACGCGGTCGCGTACGTCGTCGGCGGAAAGCTGGGTAGTGGCGGGCAGCACGATCGCGCCGAGCTTCATGGCCGCGAGCATCACGTCCCAGAGTTCGACGCGGTTCGGCAGCATCAGCAGCAGACGGTCGCCGCGGCCCACGCCCACACCGCGCAGGAAATTCGCCATGCGCGCCGAACGCTCCGACATCTGCGCGTACGACAGGCGCAGGCCGTCGCCGGCGGGGTCGTCGACGATCCACAGCGCGGGATTGTCGTTATTGCGCGCGATCACGTCGAAGTAGTCGAGCGCCCAGTTGAACTCGCCCAGTGCCGGCCACGCGAATTCGCGGTACGCGCGGTCGTAGTCGGTTCGATGGCGCAATAGCAGGTCGCGCGCGTCGAAAAAAGCCTTTGCTGCTGTCATCGTCGTCTCCTTATGGCGCGGTATGTACTCCGCTCTTTTGTCCGTTGCGGCACTGCTTTTCTGCTCGCCCGGCAAGCTATTCTGCGCTCAAATGCAGCCTCGCTTGCATTTACACATGGCGCGCTATCACCATGCGTTGCACTTCGCTGGTTCCTTCGTAAATCTGCGTGATGCGTGCATCGCGGTAGTGGCGCTCCACCGCGTAGTCCTCCAGATAACCATAGCCGCCGTGAATCTGAATCGCGTTCGAGCAGATTTCCTCGGCCAGCTCCGAGGCGAACAGCTTCGCCTGCGAAGCCTCCGACAAACACGGCTTGCCTTCCGTGCGCAGCCGCGCCGCGTGATGCACGAGCAGGCGCGCAGCATTCAAACGCGTGGCCATGTCGGCGAGCATGTTGGCGATGGTCTGATGCTCCTTCAACGCCTTGCCGAACTGGATGCGTTCGCTCGCATAGAGACGCGCGGCATCGAACGCGGCCCGCGCGATGCCGAGCGCCTGCGCGGCAATGCCGATGCGCCCGCCTTCGAGATTCGACAGCGCGATGCGCAAGCCCTCGCCCGGCTCGCCGAGCAGATTGGCTTCGGGCACGGCGCAGTCGTCGAGCGAGATCGGGCAGGTGTCGGACGCGCGAATGCCGAGCTTGTGTTCCGGCTTGCCGACGTTGAAGCCCGGCGTATCGGTAGGCACGATGAAGGCCGACAGACCGCGCTTGCCGCGATCGGGATCGGTGACGGCGAACACGATTGCGACATGGGCGCGAGCGCCGTTGGTCACGAACTGCTTGCTGCCGTTGAGAATCCACTTGCCGTCGCGCAGCACGGCGCGGGTGCGCAGATTGTTCGCCTCGGAGCCGGCCTGCGGCTCAGTCAGGCAGAACGCGCCGATGCGGCGGCCGGTCGCGAGGTCGTGCAGATAGCGGTCTTTTTGCGCTGCGCTGCCGAAGTTGAGGATCGGCCCGCAGCCGACCGAGTTATGCACGCTCATCAGCGTGGCGCACGAGGCGCAGCCCGCGGCGATCTCTTCGAGCGCGAGCGCATAGGCCACGTAGTCCGTATAGGAGCCGCCCCATTCCGCCGGCACGATCATGCCGAGAAAGCCGAGTTCGCCCATTTGCGTGACGACCTCGGCGGGCAGTTGCGCGTCGCGGTCCCACTGACCCGCGTACGGCGCGAGGCGCTCGGTGGCAAAGTCGCGCGCGGCGTCGCGGATCATTCGTTGTTCGTCGGTGTAGAAGCTGTCCATAGTGCCCGGTCCTGTTCTGTACGTCTGATCGCGGCTGATTTGCCGCCTCGCGATGGGTCTCCCAACGCAAGCTGCGCGCGATCGGTTCGGACCCAGTGTAGGCAAGCCACTGGACAGGTTCGATGCTCAGCCCGATCATTCTGACTGAGCGCATTTGCCATACCGGTAAGACGCGAGGCCAACTCCATCCGCAATTTCAAGGACTTGGCGAATCACCACCGGCAAAATGCTGAGCGCTTTTGCCAGCTTGAGCCAATCTGCCCGACACGCATGAAGAACATGAAGAACGATAAAGGCACGATTTCCGTCAGCATGGTCGAGGAAGCGCTCGCGCTGGCGCGCTCGCGCGGCCTGGACGCGCTGCCGCTCGCCGAAGCCGCCGGCATCGCGGCGCCCATGCTGGCGTCGCCGAAAAGCCGGGTGTCGTCCGCGCAATACGGCGCGCTGTGGGCCGCGATTGCGCGCGCGCTCGACGACGAGTTCTTCGGCCAGGATTCGCATCGCATGAAAAGCGGCAGCTTCATCGCCATGACGCAAACCGCGCTGACCGCGCGCAACGGCGCGCAGGCGCTGGCGCGCGCGGTCGGCTTCATGCGGCTGGTGCTGGACGATCTCGGCGTGCAGATCGAAACGGACACGCGAGCGGACACGCGAGCGGACACGCAGCACGTGAGGCTGCGCTTCGTGGAAAACCCCAACGCGCCGCCGCCGGCCATGTTTGCGTATGCAACTTACTTCATCCTCGTGTACGGGCTGCTGTGCTGGCTGGTCGGGCGGCGCATTCCGTTGCTCGAAGCGCGCTTTCGCTGCGCCGAGCCGCCCGCCGCGCACGAATACCGCCTGATGTTCTGCGATCACATGAGCTTCGGCCAGGCCGAGTCGTACGTCGATCTCGCAGCGGCGTTTCTCGACCTTCCCGTGGTCCAGACCACGAAATCGGTCAAACCGTTCCTGCGCGATGCGCCCGGCAGCTTCATCGTCAAGTACCGCAATCCCGGCTCGCTCGCCGCGCGCGTGCGCAAGATGCTGCGCGCCCTGCCGATGGCCGGCTGGCCCGCCGCCGATCAGATGGCCGAACGGCTGCACGTGGCGGAAGCCACCATGCGGCGGCGTTTGAAACAGGAAGGCTATACGTACCAGTCGATCAAGGACGACCTGCGGCGCGACATCGCGATCGGCGAACTGCAGGATACCAACCGCACCATTGCCGACATCGCCACCTCAGTGGGGTTTGCCGAGCCGAGTGCGTTTCATCGCGCGTTTCGCAAGTGGACCGGCATGCGGCCGACCGACTACCGGCCGGCGCGCGCGGATTTCACGCGCCGGACGGAATCGGACTAAGCTGTAAGGAGCAGGCCAGCCTTCTTGTGGGGTATCGGCCCGCGCCGGTCGATACGCGTCGATAAGCGTCGACGGGCGCGGCAGCCGTCAGCGATGAGCACGTATCCGCGTCTCCCGTTCCGGCAGTCTGGCTCGCGCATGTCGCTTATCCGTGGCGGCGTCGTGGGCCGGTTGATGCGCGGCATCACCGTGCTCGGCGTGCTTTTGGCGTTCGGCTTCGCGTCGTGCGAATCCACTGTGGTGGATGTCCCGCTTCGCGCCGCCGTCGCGCCCAACAGCGTGGTGGTGATTCCGGTAAATGGCGCAATCAGTCCGGCGAGTGCCGACTTCATCGTGCGCAGTCTTCAGCGTGCCGCCGACGAGCGCGCGCAACTCGCCGTGCTGCAACTCGACACGCCAGGCGGGCTCGATACGTCGATGCGGCAGATCATCAAGGCGATTCTCGCCTCGCCGGTGCCGGTCGCCGCTTTCATCGCCCCCAGCGGCGCGCGCGCGGCAAGCGCCGGCACGTATATCGTCTATGCAAGCCACATCGCGGCGATGGCGCCCGGCACCAATCTCGGCGCGGCAACGCCGATCCAGATGGGCATCGGCGCCGAACCGCCGGCGGGCGGCGGCGCGCCGGGCTTGCCGGGTATTGGCGGCGGCGGTGGCAGCGGTGGCAGCGGTGGCAGCGGCAGCGGCGACGGCGACGGCAATAGCCCGGTCAAACCCGCGGCCTCGACAGCCTCCGCGCCCTCCGGTTCCGCCAGGGCGTTGCCGCTCGACACCCAATCGACCGAAACGCGCAAGCAGGTCCACGACGCGGCCGCCTATATCCGCGGCCTCGCGCAGATGCGCGGGCGCAACGCCGACTGGGCCGAGCGCGCGGTGCGCGAAGCCGTGAGCCTGCCGGCGGCGGACGCGCTCGCGCAGCACGTCGTCGATCTGAATGCGCGCGACGTGCCCGATCTGCTGCGCCAGCTGGACGGCCGCACGCTCGTCACGAGCGCCGGCAACGTCACCCTCAGGACGGCAAACGTGCCGGTCGTCACACTCGAAGCCGACTGGCGCAGCCATTTCCTCGCCGTGATCACCGATCCCAACGTCGCGCTGATCCTGCTGATGATCGGCATGTACGGCCTGTTCTTCGAATTCGCCAATCCGGGCTTCGTGCTGCCGGGCGTGGTCGGCGCGATCAGCCTGCTGCTCGGACTCTTCGCCATGCAGATGATGCCCATCAACTACGTCGGCCTCGGCCTGATCTTTCTCGGCATTGCGTTTCTGATCGGCGAGGCGTTTCTGCCGAGCTTCGGCTCGCTCGGCTTCGGCGGCGTGGCCGCGTTCGTGATCGGCGCGCTGATGCTGATCGACACCGACGTGCCCGGCTACGGCATCCCCCTGCCGATGATCGCCGCCGTGGCCGTCTTCAGCGTACTGTTCGTGCTGGGCGTGTCGCGACTCGCGCTGCGCGCGCGGCGCCAGCCAGTGGTAACGGGCTCGGAAGCGCTGATCGGCAGTGTCGGCGTGGTGCTCGACGGCGGCCTGCTGCCTGAGAACGCCGCCTCTGACGCCGCCTCTGACGTCACGGCAGACGGCGCGCTGGCCGGCTGGGCGCGCGTGCACGGCGAACGCTGGCGGGTGTCCAGCACGGCCCCGGTCGCAGCCGGCCATGCGGTGCGCGTCACCGCGCGGCGCGGCCTGACGTTGACCGTGGTGCCCACGGAAGCACGACAACAAGGAGAAAGCTCATGATCGGTTTCACATTCGGCTTCACCAGCATTCTGATTCTGCTGGTGGCCGCGCTGATTGCTTCGTCGATACGGATTTTCCGGGAATACGAACGCGGCGTCGTGTTCATGCTCGGCCGCTTCTGGAAGGTCAAGGGTCCCGGCCTCGTGCTGATCATTCCGATCGTGCAGCAGGCCGTGCGCATGGATCTGCGCACCGTCGTGTTCGACGTGCCGCCGCAGGACGTGATCACGCGCGACAACGTCTCGGTGAAGGTCAACGCCGTGGTGTATTTCCGCGTGGTCGATCCGGAGAAAGCGGTGATCCAGGTGGCGCGCTATTTCGAGGCGACCAGCCAGCTTTCGCAGACGACCTTGCGCGCGGTGCTCGGCAAACACGAGCTCGACGAACTGCTGGCGGATCGCGAGCAGCTGAACGCCGATATCCAGAAAGTGCTGGACGCGCAAACCGACGCGTGGGGCATCAAGGTGTCGATCGTGGAAATCAAGCATGTGGATATCAACGAAACGATGATCCGCGCGATTGCCCGCCAGGCCGAAGCCGAGCGCGAACGGCGCGCCAAGGTGATTCACGCCGAGGGCGAATTGCAGGCCTCGCAGCATTTGCTGGAAGCGGCGCAGACGCTGTCGCGCCAGCCGCAGGCCATGCAGTTGCGCTACCTGCAGACTCTCACGACGATCGCCGCCGACAAGAACTCGACGATCGTCTTCCCACTACCGATCGACCTGCTGAGCGCCGTGCTGGAGCGCTTCAGCAAGCCGTCGGCGCCCTGAGCCGAAGGGCGTCCGGTTCAGTTTGGTTCACCGGACGAAACGGTGCATTGCCTTCAATCGCCTTACTCGAAATGCATATGAAATCTAGAATGCCGGGGTCGTTTTTAACCGCTCCATAGGAGCCAGTCATGAAAATCATTTCCAGAGTTGGACTCGGCGCGCTGTTGGCCGCCGTGAGCATGAGCACCGCGTTTGCGCAAACTTCGGCGCGGCCTTACGACTCGTCGGCGCCGAAAACGCGTGCCGAAGTGAGGGCCGATCTGGCCGAATGGCGTGCCGCCGGCTATGATCCGCTCGACTGGATCAACTATCCGGTCAATGCGCAACATGCGGGCCGCATCGTCGCGGCACGGCGGGCGCAGCAACCGGGCGCCACGCTGACACAGTAAGCGCGAGCCGCCGCGCGGCATGCGGCGCCGCCCGCGACTGCAACGGTCGCGGGCGAACTTGGCCCCGCATGCCTTTCCCGCTTTGCCGCTTTGCCGCTTTGCCGCTTTGCCGCTTTGCCGCCACATCGTAATTCGCTTGCCGCGCCACCGCGTGCGCTGGCAAGGTATCATCTCGCCCCTTCGATAAACCCGCCGCCGGAATCCGAACCATGCCAATCCGGGTCGACGCCAATGCCTGTCCGGTCGTGATCGAGGACATGCCGTACCGTGCCGCGCGCCGCACCGGCATGACGCCGGCGCTGCTGGTCGCCAATCCGTTTCTGCGCGGCAACGGCCGCCGTCTGATGCGCCGGCGCCACAGTCTCCCGGCGAATCGCCCGTCGCATGAGGTTGATGCAGCGGCTCGCCCACACAATGCGGCACGCCGCCGCCAATCCTGACTACAATCCGCCCGTAGCGCCGGCGACGCGGCGCATGCACCGCTCCAACCACAAAAAACGCTTTCTGAACGACGAGAGACCCGCCTCATGGACTCCATAAAACGCTACTTCGGCTTCGAAGCCGCCGGCACCAACCTGCGCACCGAAGTGCTCGCCGGGGTGACCACCTTCCTGACGATGGCTTACATCATCTTCGTCAACCCGGCGATTCTGGGCGACGCCGGCATGCCGAAGGACGCGGTGTTCGTCGCGACCTGCATCGTGGCCGCGCTGGCCTCGCTGATCATGGGCCTGTACGCGAACTATCCGATCGCGCTCGCGCCGGGCATGGGCCTGAACGCGTACTTCGCGTACACCGTCGTCAAGGGCATGGGCTTCACCTGGCAGGCCGCGCTCGGCGCCGTGTTCATCTCCGGCTGCCTGTTTCTGATCGTCACGCTGTTCCGCGTGCGCGAAGTGATCGTCAACGGCATTCCGCATTCGATACGCATTGCCATCACCGGCGGTATCGGCCTTTTTCTCGCAATCATTTCGCTGAAGTCGGCCGGCGTGGTGGTCGGCAATCCGGCCACGCTCGTGACGCTCGGCGACCTGCACAACCCGCATGTGGTTCTCGCGGTGATCGGCTTCTTCGCGATCGTCACGCTGGACCATTTGCGGGTGCGAGGGGCGATCCTGATCGGCATTGTCGGCGTGACGGTGCTGAGCTTTTTCTTCGGCGGCAATCAGTTTCACGGCATCGTCTCGGCGCCGCCCTCCATCGCGCCGACACTGTTCCAGCTCGACATTCGCGGCGCGCTGTCGGGTGGCGTGCTGAACGTGATCCTCGTTTTCTTCCTCGTCGAACTGTTCGACGCGACCGGCACGCTGATGGGCGTGGCCAATCGCGCCGGACTGCTGGTGGAAGGCAAGATGCACCGGCTGAACCGCGCGCTGCTCGCCGACAGCACGGCCATTCTGGCCGGCTCGATGCTGGGGACCTCGTCGACCACCGCGTATATCGAGAGCGCGTCGGGCGTGCAGGCAGGCGGTCGCACGGGCGTGACCGCCATCACCGTGGCCGTGCTGTTCCTCGCGGCGCTCTTTTTCGCGCCGCTCGCGGGCGTGGTGCCCGGCTACGCGACGGCACCGGCGCTGCTGTATGTGTCGTGCCTGATGCTGCGCGAAATGCTCGACCTGCCGTGGGACGACGCCACCGAAGTCGTGCCGGCCGCGCTCACGGCGCTGCTGATGCCCTTCACCTATTCGATTGCCAATGGCGTCGCGTTCGGCTTCATCTCGTATGCGGGGCTGAAACTGCTCACCGGCCAGGCACGCAAGGTGAAGCTGGTGGTGTGGATCATCGCGGCGATTTTCCTCTTCCGCTATTTCTATCTCGGCAGCGAATAGGGCACAGCGAGGCACCGCGCCGGGTGCTCATGGGACGCGCCTGGCCCTGGATCAATCCCGATTTTATCGAGGGTGCCCATTCGGGTCGAGCACCGTTTATCATCTGATGATTGATAAAAACGATCGACCAGGTCACGGGAACCCACTCTATGTCTTACAGCCGCGCCTCGGAGCGCTACACGCCGCCCGCCATTTTCTTCCACTGGGCCATTTTTCTGCTGGTCGCGCTCGCTTATCTGGCGATCGAAATTCGCGGGCCCAAAGGCAGCGACAGCCGCGCGTTGTGGAGCAGCGTGCATTTCTGGTGCGGCACGCTGGTGCTGGGGCTGGCCTGTTTGCGTCTGCTGTGGCGATTGTGGGCGGGCGCGCCCGCCGAAGTCGAAGGCAACCGGCTGCTCGCCTTCCTCGCGCGCGCCGCGCATCTCGCCCTATACGTTTTCATCTTCGCGCAGCCGTTGCTCGGCATCCTGACGATCAACACCGGCGGCCATCCGGTCACGCTCGCGTGGGCCAACATCCAGTACACGCTGGTCGGCGCCGATCCTGTGGCGCGGCCATTGCTCAAGAGCGCGCATGAATGGCTCGGCAATGCGTTCTATTGGGTGATCGGCCTGCACGCGCTGGCGGCGCTCGCGCATCACGTGGTCTTCAAGGACCGGACGCTGCAGCGGATGATTTGAGCGCGCCTGCATACGCGCGCTTTGCGTTTCTGCGTTTCTGCGTTTCTGCGTTTTGCGTTTCTGCACGGCGGCACGCATGGCCGCGGACAGTCTGAATGATCGATTGATGCCGCGCGTGGGCTTCCTCAGTTTCTGATTCTTGCGCGGCGGTCCTGCTGCTTCCTGCTCCGGCGTTGGCTAACGCCGGACCCGCCCACGGTCAATTGCGCCAGTTCGCCTCGTAGAAGCGCACATAGCCGCTTCTGAGCACGAGACATTGCGCCCGCGTCTCCGATAGCAAACGCCGCGTGGCGGCTTCGATCCGGGCGCGATGCGTATCGAATGCGCCCACCATGTCCTCCAGACGCGGCGACGCGGCGCCGAAGTGGTCTTCCAGCGCCTCCGCCGTGATCATGCACTCCACCCTTTGCCCATCGACCATCGCCGGGAACGCCAAGGTAAGTTCGCGACCTGAATATTCAGGGGTTTCATTCGGGAAAAGGATCTGCATGGGAGTTCACCTGGAAGGTAGGTGCGGCGCATGGTGCTGCCTGGTAATGCGCACGCCGGTTGCGTCTGGTCGCGTCTCTGGCGCCAACCTCCTTGTCCAATGCTGACGACGCGGGCTCGTCACCTCGCGGCGGCAACGCTTTGGTTCGCAGCCCGCGGAGGTGATTTGATTCACTTTAGACGAGTTCGGGCGCGGCGCAAGTTTTCCTTCCGGTTTGCCTGATTTTGGTGCCCCGCGCGGTTTTTTGAGGCACTGCGCATGCGCCGTCTCCGTTTTTTCCCTGCCGCGCGCCGGGCGTTTCGTCCTGTAATATCGGTGTTCGACCGTGCGCGCGCATGTTGCGCCGCGGCATCGAGCGGAGGGCAACGTACCCGCCGTGTCCGTTTCACCGGAGACATGCCTTGACCCAACGTTCTGCCAACCCGCCCGCCGTCGGTCGGCCCGATGTCATCGCGCAGGCTCACGCCCGCTCGCTCGAGCTCGGTCTGCGCGCGTCGGAAATGCCGGACTTTCATCCGCTGCGCCGGCCCGCGCTGCGTGAGCTCGTCGATCGCAATCAGTCGCTTTATACGCACGCGCTTCCGGTCATGGAAACGCTGCATGCGCAGATCGTCGATACGCAAAGCATGGTGCTGCTCACCGACAATCACGGCGTGATCCTGCACAGTCTCGGCGACAGCGACTTCGTCGAAAAAGCCAATCGCGTCGCGCTGTGTCCGGGCGTTTCGTGGGCCGAGGCGGATCGCGGCACCAACGCGATCGGCACCGCGCTCGTGGACGGGCAGCCGACCGTCGTGCACGCGGGTGAACACTTCCTGCACGCCAACCGTATTCTCACCTGCTCGTGCGCGCCGATTGCGGATCCGTTCGGGCGCACCATCGGCGCGCTCGACGTGAGCGGCGATACGCGCGGCTTTCACAAGCACACGCTCGCGCTCGTCAGAATGTCAGCGCAGATGATCGAAAATCATCTGTTCTCCAATCAATTCGTCGATGCGATTCGCGTTCACTTTCACGCGCGCGCGGAGTTCATCGGCACGCTGTTCGAAGGGCTCGCGGCATTCGCGCCGGACGGCACGTTTCTGTCGGCCAACCGCAGCGCGCTGTTTCAATTCGGGCAGCCGCTGGCCGAACTGCAACGGCAACCCTTCGATGCACTGTTCGGGATCGCCTTCTCCAGGGTGTTGCAGCAGATCACGCGCGCGCCCGGCGAAACCATTCTGCTGACGCTGCCAAGCGGCGTGCGCGTGGTGGCGCGCGGCGAACACACCGCGCCCCGATATGTCGGACCGGCCGAAAGCCTCGACACCTCGCGCGCACCGCTCCCGGGCGGGGCGCGTCAAACGCCGCGCCCCGCCGAGCCTGCGCCGCTCGCCACGCTTGAAACGCTCGACACCGGCGACGCGCAGGTCGCCGCGATCCTGCGGCGTGTCGCCAAACTGCGCGGCCGCGATATTCCGATTCTCGTGCTCGGCAAGACGGGCACCGGCAAGGAGTGGCTCGCGCGCGCCATCCATCACGATTCGCCGCGACGGGCCGCGCCTTTCGTCGCGCTGAATTGCGCGTCGTTGCCCGATACGCTGATCGAAGCGGAGTTGTTCGGTTACGAAGACGGCGCGTTCACCGGCGCGAAAAAGCGCGGCAGCGTCGGCAAGATCGTGCAGGCCGACGGCGGCACGCTGTTCCTCGACGAAATCGGCGACATGCCACTCGCCCAGCAGGTGCGTTTGATGCGCGTTCTGCAGGAGCGCACCGTCGTGCCGCTCGGCGCAACCCGGGCGATTCCGGTGGATCTGCGCATTGTCTGCGCGACCCACCGCAACCTGCGCGCGATGATCGAAGACGGCACCTTCCGCGAAGACCTCTATTACCGGATCAATGGACTCGTGGTGACGCTGCCTGCGCTGCGCGAGCGTACCGATCTGCATGCGCTCGTCACGCGCATGCTGGCCTTGCAGCCCGACGGCGAGCGGCTGCCGCGCCGCGTGTCGGCCGAGGTGCTCGAACGATTTGCGCAATGCCGCTGGCCGGGCAATCTGCGGCAACTGGCCAACGTGTTGCGCACCGCGAGCATCATGGCCGAAGGTGCGCAGCAGATCGAACTCGACGATCTGCCCGACGACTTTCTGCAGGATTGCGTCGACGCGGCGGCGGAGCAAAGCGTGCAATCACCGCTGGCGCGTGCGGGTTCAGGCGTGGACGACGAGGCCCGCGCCGCTGCGCAAACCCAGGGGCAAGGTCAACAACCGCCGTCCGGCAAGATGGAAGCGTGGCAGGCCTCGCTGATTGCGCAGACGCTCGAGCGACTCGACGGCAATGTGTCGGCGGCGGCGCGCGAGCTGGGATTGGCGCGCAATACGGTGTACCGCTATTTGCGACGCGGCGGCACGACGCATTGAGGCGGCACCGTGTAAAGTGTGGCGCAATCCCGTCACAGACCTGCACGATGTCCGACTCTATCCGCCCGCCTCTCGTTCGCGTCGAACCACTTGGCCGGAGCTTCGAGGCGCCCGATTCGCTCACCATTCTCGAAGCCGCCGACTTCGCGAATCTGCGCTTGCCGCGCTCGTGCCGTAATGGAACGTGCCGTACGTGTATCTGCAGGATGACTGCGGGACGCGTGCGCTACTCGATCGAGTGGCCGGGTCTCAGCCGCGAAGAAAAACAGGAGGGCTATATTCTGCCGTGCGTGGCGATCGCGGAATCCGACGTGGTGATCGCGGTACCAGATGCGCTCGAACTGCCGCCGACCATGTGAAGTGCGGCGCCTTCGTGGCTCAGGGGCGCACTTACGGCGCACGCACGCGGCTCAGCGCAAGCCTTAACGCCCGTTACCCATTGCCCGGGCGATTTTCCTGTCGGTGTTGTACTGGCTCAGCGCGTACACCGACCAGATCGCGGCCGGAATCCAGCCGATCAGCGTGATCTGCAAAATCAGACAGATGATGCCGGCAAACGGACGGCCAATCGTGAAGAACTGAAACCACGGCAGAATGATGGCAAGCAGAAGACGCATTCAGATTCCTGTAGCTGGTAGTGCCTGGTTGATCGGTGCGAAGCGCGGCACCGTGGCGCCGTCCACTTCGACCAGTTCGAAAAATACCGAAGCCGGACGTGTCCAGATCGTACCATTAGCGGCTTTGTACACGATCATCGTGACTGTCGGATCCGATTCGAGCGTGGCCTCGCAAACCAGTTCGTAGATCCCGCCTTTGTAGTGCCTGTAGCGCACCATTCGCATCCCCTGAATCGAAAAAACGCAGTGCCTTCGCGCGGCAACGGTCGAAGCGTCAGCCGCCCTCTTTCATCTGCTTCAGAATCTTGTAGACGGTGGCGCGTCCCATTGTCAGCACGGCAGCCACGTAGTTCGCGGAACTGCGGCCGCGAAACGCGCCTTGTGCATGCAGCGCCTCGACGATCTCGCGCTTGTGTTCGCGCGTGAGCGCATTGATGCCGATCTGCCGTTCGCGCAGCCACGTGTGCAGGTACGTGTTGATGCGGTCCTGCCAGTCGTCACGAAACAGGTCCTCCGCGGGTGCGTCCGTCAGATTGCCACCTTTGATGAACAGATCGAGGGTGGAGCGCACGTCTTCGAACACCGCGATATTGAAGTTGATGCACAGCATGCCGGCCGGCTTGCCGTCGTCGTCGAACAGGATGTTGCTCACGCAACGCATGCGCCGGCCGTCCCAGTTGAGCTTTTCGTACGGGCCGATGGTCTGCCCGCGCGCCGCGTAATGGACTTCGTCCAGCACCGACGGCCCGCCGACTTCGAGCTTCGACAGGTTGTTCACGAGGTACGCGATGGTTTGATCGCGCAGGTCGTGAATCACCACTTCGGCGCACGGATAGAAAAGCGCCGCGATGCCGTCGGCGATAGGAGCGTAGCGCTCGAGCAGCAGGTCTTTCACGGGAGACACGTTTGGGTTGCGCATGGGGAAATCGCAGGGATCGAAGGACGCGGCAACTCGCCATTGTAGCCACCCGGCCCGGCCGCGGCGACCGCGGCGCCGATCACGCCCTCAAAAAAGCCATCGGCGGAGGCGGGCGCTTTACCGCGCGGCGAATTTTGTCCGCTTGGCGAGAGATTTTTTTTCGTGCGATAAAAGGAGCATCTATTTCACGGAGCAACAGATGGCTACGCTCGAAGCGTTTCGCGCCGTGCTCGATGACGCGGGCACGCCCGAAATCATCCGCAATCACATCATCGATTCGCTGCAGTACACGCTGCGCAATCACGGGCAGATTTTCACGTCGAAAGAAGTCGAATGGCTGGCCGGCTGGGATGACGCCCGCATTCCGCTCGCGGCATCGCGCGAGTTGCAGAAGCGCGTCGCCGAAACGTCCCGCTGAAGCACGAGCCTGTTGATCGTCCAGCGCCCGCGCCGCGACGGCGCCCTCCCTCACCCGGCGTACCGCTCATGGCGAGGCACGCCGTGCGCGCCCGCTACGTGGTACGCGAAGCCCCGCCGGCTGGGCGGTTTGCCCGTGCGCGGAACTTTTTGCTATCCAATTAGCCCTATTTAGTGCATCATATTGGAATAGCTGTATCCCGCATTCGTAGTTCCGGCGTTACCGGGCAACAATCAGGCAATATTGCGGATAGAACCGCAAGTAACACCGGGCAGGCTCAAACCGGCATCTTCGCACCACCCCCGGCTGTTCGACCGCCGTCTGTTGGCGGTCCCGTCATTCCGGCAATGCGCCGCATGCATTCGCCGTCGCGAGTTGTGCAGCTGAGGGTTCATTTACTGCCCGATGTCCGCGCGACATCAGCGTGTTTTCTCTCCATCGAATCCGCGATTTTGCGCGGCCGCGCTCAAGTCCTTGTCATCGGGCCTGTGCCAACCTTTTTCCATGGCGGCGCGCCCCAAGGTGCTGCGCTGCCCGGCCCGTCTTGCCGCGCGTAACACGCGTGACACGGCGGCCACGTAATACAGGACACGTGCTTCATGAATTCAGCTGTCAAGACGTACAAGGGTTACGAAATTCACCCGCTCGTCTATCCGCGCCGCCCGGCGGACGGTCAGACGAGCCGCAATCCGGACGCCGGCTACGACGCGTCGGTGCGCATCTGCCGTGTGGGCGCCAATCCGGCTGCCGACGGCCGTGTGTTCCGCCTGCAGTACCTGTTTCCGTTCGACGGCACGGGCAAGGCGCGCATTGCGTGCATGGCTCACGCCGAGCAATTGATCGACGGCCGTGTAGACGGCCAGTCCGTCGCCGATCTTTGAGCGGTACTATCAGCGCATAGGCTGATGCCGCAGGACAGCGGGCTCGAAAAACCCGCTATCGCCCCAATCTGATGTTGTGCTGCCCGGCGTGGGCGACCAACACCCCTTATCCCATCGACCAGGAGTTATGCATGGCGAAAGAAGAACTGCTTGAACTTGACGGTATCGTCGACGAAGTACTTCCGGATAGCCGTTACCGCGTGACGCTCGACAACGGCGTCGTGGTTGGCGCTTACGCGTCCGGACGCATGCGCAAGAACCATATCCGTATTCTCGCGGGCGACCGCGTGACGCTGGAACTGTCGGTCTACGACCTGACCAAAGGCCGGATCAATTTCCGTCATAAAGACGAGCGCGCCACCGGTGGCGGCGGTGCTCGCAATTCGCAATTCCGCCGCCGTTAAGGCCGGCGGCACGCTGACCGCGCTCCGCACGGTCCAGACGTGATCCATTGCAATTCAGTTGTACGCGAAGCCATTCGCGCGCCTTCTCCGGCTTGATTCGCTGATTCATTGACTCGAGCCTGAGCGGCGCGCTGCGGCGTCGCTTCGTTGCAGCCTGTTTTTGCCCGGTTTTCTTCAGCGCCCGGCGCTTTCTGCTGCCGGCGGGTGTTTCACCGCTTTCCTCGTTTTCCTCTACACACGCGCCTGAAGGCCTCGGTCCGTCGTCCGCCCACTCCTACCGCCCCGTGTTGAGCACGACCCTGAACCGCGCGGCGCCGCTCATCATCCGCTCGTAGGCTTCGGCCGCTTTCGTTAGCGGGAATTCTTCGATCATCGGTTTGATTCCCGAGAGTGCGCTGAACGCAAGCGTGTCCTGAGAATCCGCCGACGTGCCCGACGGCCAGCCCTGCACCGAATTTCGTCCCATGATGAACTGCGCGACCGGCACTTCGACGGGCTCGTCCGAGAGTCCTACCATGATCAGCTTACCGTTCAGCCCGAGGCCGCCCACCACGGCGCTCATCGCCTTGCCGCTCGTGACGGTGGCGAGAATGACGCGAGCGCCGCCCAGCGCCTGCAACGCTTGCGCCACATTCGCCGCCGTGCTGTCGATGTAGTGATGGGCGCCGAGTTGTTTCGCAAGACTTGCCTTGTCCTGCCCGCGCGCGATGGCCACGGTGACGAAGCCCATCTTTCGCGCGAACTGCACGCCGAGATGGCCGAGCCCGCCAATGCCCAGAATGGCGACCACATCGCCGGCGCGCGCGCCGCTATTGCGCAGCGCGTTGAATGTCGTGATGCCCGCGCATAGAAGCGGAGCGGCATCGACATCGGCGAGATCGTCGGGAATGCGCGCCAGTGCCTCGACGGGCGCCAGCATGAACTCGGCATAGCCGCCGTCGTAGCTGATGCCGGGCACGAGCGCGCGCTGGCACAGAACAAAATCGCCGCGGCGGCAATGCTCGCAGTGTCCGCAATGGCCGCCGTGCCAGCCGACGCCGACGCGCTGTCCCGCCTGCCATTCTTCGACGCCTGCGCCGACCGTATCGATCACGCCTGCAATTTCGTGCCCGGGCACCCGCGGATATTCCAGACCCGGCCACTGCCCTTCTTTTGTTAGCACGTCGCTGTGGCAGATACCGCACGCCTGGATCTTGATGAGCACCTGTCCGGCACCCGGTTCCGGCACGTCCCGTTCGACGAGTTCCAGGGGTCCGCCAGCCTGCGCCACCTGCACTGCCTTCATCGTTCGCATTGCTTTGTTCCTCCGTGAAAGAGACGAACGCGAGTCGATCGAACCCGGTCCGCAGATTTGCCGCCCACGCTACCCACCGGTCAGGCGCTCAGCTTACGCCATATTTTTTGATGGCATGTGACAGGCTGCCAAACCGGCAATGGACGGTGGCTCTGATTCGGCACACGGTCTCACACGATCCCACGCGATCCATTGAAGTCATTGCACCGCCGCTCATGGAAACGGGGCCGGCCTGCCGCCGGCTTCGCGCTATCGCTGCAATGAGCGGACGCTTCGATGCCGCGCTCGCAATGGCCACCCTACGCTTCGATCACCCCGTCCTTGACCGGTCCATCAGAACCGTAGGGTGTGCGCGCCACAGGAGTGCGGCTGAGTTCGTTGTTCGTATCTACCAGCAGCAGCAAATGCCGCAGGAATGTCGCTCGCTCATCGGGCGGCAACGCAGCAATGGTTCGTTCGTGCGCACGGGCCACGCGCGATTCGAGACGGCCCAGCAGCGCATGCCCGACTTCCGTCAATTCCGCGACCTTCTTGCGCCGATCCGCGCGCGACACGCGGCTCTGCACGAAGCGCCGCTGCCCAAGACGGGTAATCACGTCGGCCGTATTCGCGCGATCGAGTCCCACCGCGCGCGAAAGCACCACCTGCTCCGAAGGCCCCAACTGTTCGAGCGCCGTGAGAATGCTGTACTGCACCGGCGTGATGCCCTCGGGCGCGCACTCCTCCATGAACAGCGCAACGTGGATCTGGTGCAACCGCCGGATGAGGAAACCCGGCCGCTCATTGAGCGCCGTGTTGCGCCATGCGAGCACCGGATCTGATACGAGTTCGGGTTCGTCTGCGCTTGTGCGAGTCGTTGGCGCGTCCATGAACAAAGGGTTCCTCTTGCGATAGATACGGGTCATTCACGCCTCACGCGCGACGTTCATCAGCATACAGCGTATTCATGCGAACGCTTAGGAGCACCGCCGAAAAAAGGTCGGGCTCGTGAGCCACGCGCCTTGCAACCGAACCATGCGCAATTCTGAGGTATGCCGCAAGTCGGTGCGCCGATGCACGATTCAATCGCTTTTAAAACATATGTGGTGCACCACGCTTTTTCCTCACCAACATCCCACGCTGTGCGCTTCCCATCAGTCAACAACCTGCGACCACGCAGGTCGTTGGCATACCCCTTGCATATTCGAACGACGAATCGTCAGTACCCAAACGAATTTTCGATTCGACAACCGTCATCCATCGTCCGCGTGCATTCGAAGCGTTGTGCGCCGACGTAACCACCACGAAGGGGGGCTTTTCATGTCAGTCCGTCTCAACCGCAGCGATTTGTGCCAGTCGAAGCAGCGCAGCATCGTCACATTCCTGCGCACGTGCGCATTCGCGCTCGTCGCCGCCATCGGCGTGAGCCATGCCGCGCATGCCGCGAGCGCCGAAGAAATCAAGGCACGCGGCTATCTGAGCGTCGCGACCGAGGACGACTACACCCCGTTCGAATTCGTTGCCGACGGCAAGAACACCGGCTACGACAATGATCTGCTCGCACTCGTGCGCAAGAAGATCGGCGTCGACATAAAGCAGCAGGTCATGCCCTGGTCCGGCATTCTTCCCGGCGTGACGACGGGCAAGTACGACATGGCGCTGACCGCCGTGCTCGTCACGGACGAACGCAAGAAGACTTTCGATTTCGCGTCGCCGACATGCGAAGCCGTCACCTTCTACGCGGTCAAGAAGGGCTCGACGATCAAGAGTCCGGACGACCTCGTCGGCAAGGTAGTCGGCGCGGAAACCGGCAGCGCGATGCTCGCGGACCTCAAGCTCTTCAACGAGGAACTGAAGAAGAAGCATGGCGGCAACGGCCTCAAGCAGATTGTCGAGTACCAGTCCTATCCGGAGGCGTATCAGGATCTGGGGCTCGGACGCGTCGACGCCGTGGCCAACACGCAGATCAGTCTGAACTCGCTCGTGAAGACGCGGCCGGATACCTTTGTTGTCGGCCAGGCAATCGGCAAACCGACCTATATCGCGTGGGCGGTAAAGAAGGGCAACAGCGACGTGCTGAAAATGGTCGATGCCGCGCTACTCGAACTGCGCAAGAGCGGCGAAATGTACCAGCTCCAGCAGAAGTGGCTGGGCGCGACCTACAAAGACATGCCGCCGTCGGTCAACTGATGTCTTTCTGATCGCTCATCGATGAACGCCTTCGACTACTGGAGCATCACTCAGGGCGCGCTGGCGACCGTGGTTCTGTCGGTCTCCAGCATCGTGCTCGGTGTGCCGTTGGGCCTCGGCCTCGCGCTGATCCGCTGGGCGCGCGTGCCGTTTCTGAATCGTGTCGTGATCGCGTACGTGAGCCTCATTCGCTCGTGTCCCGCGGTGACGCTCACCTTGCTGATATTCTTCGCGCTGCCGCAGTTCGGCATCTCGCTGGACCCGACGCCCGCTGCGATTCTCGCGCTCACCATCAGCACCGCCGCCTTCAACTGCGAAATCTGGCGTGCCGCGCTGATGAACTTTCCGCGCGACCAATACGACGCCGCCCTCGCCTTCGCGATGCCCCGTGCGCTGCGCTTTCGCCGCATTGCGCTGCCGCAGATCTGGCGCGCGAGCCTGCCGGGGCTCGTCAACGAGATGACCCTGCAGATCAAATCGACGCCCGCCGTCGCGGTGATCGGCATCGTCGAGATCACGCGTGCCGCGCTGCGTGTCGGCGCGCGCACCTATGATCCGCTGCCGCCTTTTATCTTCGCCCTCGTACTGTATGGGCTGATCGTGTTCGTGCTGATCCGCGCGCAACGCATGATCGAACGGCGTCAGCCGGTGGAGGCACGCTCATGATCGATCCTTTCATGATCATCTGGCAGCAACGCGCGGACGTGCTTTCCGGTCTGCTCGACACGCTCGGGCTGCTGGCGATCGCCGCCGTTGCATCGCTCGTCTTCGGCGCATTGCTCGCGCCTGCGCTGATGTCGAAGCGACCCGCCATCGCGCGGATCGCAACGCTTTACGTCGATGCGATGCGCTGTGCGCCGTTTCTGCTGTTCGTCTATCTGATCTACTTCGGCCTGCCCACGGCGGGCATTCGCCTGTCCAACTGGTGGGCCGGCGCAATCGCGCTGATTCTCTACAACACAGCCTACATGGCCGAACTGTTACGCGGCGCATGGGCCGGCCTGCCGGCGCCGATGATCGAAGCGGCGTCCGCCTATGGCTTTCATGGCTTCAGTCTGGTTCGCCGCATCATCTTGCCGCAGGTCTTTACCGTCGCATTGCCCATGATCGGCAACCAGCTCGTGCAGATCGTGAAGGACAGCGCGTTCCTCACGGTGATCGCGGTCGGCGAACTGACGCATCAGATGAACGGCATTCAGGCCACCTATTTCATTCCGTTCGCCGCGTTCGCCACGGCCGTGCTGCTGTACTGGGCCATCTGTCTCGTGATCGAAGGCGCAAGCGGACTCCTGTCGAGATTTGCCGAGGAACGCAGAGCATGAATCTTTCCAATGACGTCCCGCCCGCCATCCGGCTCGCCGCCGCTGCCGCCGCGCCTTCGGCCGGCGTCGCCGGCAATGCGCTGCGCTCCGCGGCGGACACTGTCCTGCAACTCAACGGTATATCGAAGTCGTTCGGCGAGAACTGCGTGCTGCGCGATGTGTCGCTCACGGTGCACAAGGGCGAAACGGTGTGCCTGCTCGGGCCGTCGGGTTGCGGCAAGTCCACGCTCCTGCGCTGTGTGAACTGGCTGGAGATTCCCGATGCGGGCACGGTCTATGTGTCGAATCAGCGTATGGGTGTGCGCGAAGGCTCGGCAATCAAGCTGCGCGATGCCGAGCTCGCCCGTTCGCGCGCGCGCATCGGCATGGTGTTTCAGCACTTTGCGCTGTGGCCGCATCTGACCGTGTTGCAGAACGTGATGGAAGCGCCATTGTATGTACTGAAGCGTCCGCGCGACGAAGTGCGCGCAGAAGCCGTGCGTCTGCTCGAACGCGTTGGACTCGCGGGCAAGATGGATGCGTTTCCGTCCCGTCTCTCGGGCGGGCAGAAGCAGCGCGTGGGCATTGCGCGCGCGCTCGCGATGAATCCGGATATCCTGCTCTTCGACGAACCGACCAGCGCGCTCGATCCGATGCTCGTCGGCGAAGTGCTGAACGTGATGCGCCTGCTCGCTCAGGAAGGCGCGACGATGGTGATCGTCACGCACGAAATGGAGTTCGCGCGGCAGGTGGCGAGTCGCATCGTATTCATGGATGCGGGCCAGGTGATCGAAACCGCACATCCCGAGCAGTTCTTCAGCGCGCCGCAGACTCCGCGTGCGCGACAGTTCCTCGCGCGCTTCCGTGCGCCGCATCTGACAGGCGACGAGTGGAATCAGGCTTCGAAGCTGCATGATTGACGAGTGAGGCAAAAACGCTCATCGACTTGATGAGCGTCTTCCCGGCGTCGCCAATGCAAGCGGATTTCTGGAGGATGCATGCGTCGCGGCAATGCAGCCGACGCATGCAAAGTCCGTCATTGCGGTGCGGCCATGTCCGCCGCCTGTTTTACTTCGCCATCCTTATACTTACCCCACGTAGCGGCCAGTTCGCTCATCGAGCGCGGATCGCAGTCGTATTCGGGTAGTGTGTCCGGGTCCCAGTGATTGAAGCGGTCGACGCCGCGCACCAGCGTCGCACGGCGGCGGCCCGTGGTCGACTTGACGTGCGCCGGCACATAGAAGAACGCGAAGCCGATGCGCCTGTCGTCCGAACGGTTCGGCAGCGAGCTGTGCGCGGTGCGTTCGTGATGCATGGAGAATTCGCCGGGCTGAAGCGGCATTTCCACCGCGAGATTCTCGTCGATGTCCACGAGCGTCTGCCCTTTCGCGAGCATATTGTCCGCCGCATACGTCTCCACGTGCTTGAGATCCGGGCCGCTATGCGAGCCGGGCAGCACGCGCAGCACGCCGTTCACCGAATTCGCGGGCGTAAGCGCGACCCAGACGGTCACCTCCTCGTGCGGCGTGAGGCCGAAATACGTCGAGTCCTGATGCCACGACACGTAACGCGGATCGCGCCCGTTCTTCGCGAAGATCGACGCGCCGAACAACATGATGTCCGGGCCGATCAGATCCTCGACCGCATCGAGAATGGCCGGATGGCGGCCAAGCTCGACGATCGCGGGCAATGCGAGATGCCCCTTGATTTTCAGGGTCCGGTTGACGTCCTCGCCAGAGCTCGCCTCATATTGCTCGATGATGCGGCGATACTCCGCTGCCTGCTCTGCGTCGATCGCGCGCATCGGGTAGACGTAGCCGTGCTGTTTGAAATGCGCTACCTGGTCTTCGGTCAAGTGCTTCGTCATGAACGTTCCTTCGGAGTGGTTCGATCGGAGAGGGTTTTTCAACAATTGGCAAGGCAAAGCGAGGAAGCGGAAAGCTTCATCGCGGCGACTTGCGCATCGCTTCATGCACGGTGCGCGCGACACGCAACACACCTTCGTCGGTGCCGCGGCCGCCGATCACCGACATGCCGACGGGGGCGCCGTCGATCGTCGTCCACGGCATGCTCACCTGCGGCAGACCCGCGAGGCCCGCGACACACAACATCTGCTGCGACCGCGCGCGTGTGTGATCGACCGCTTGCGCCGACGCATCGGCGCGCGGCGCGACGCCGGGCACCGTCGGCACGAGCCAGTAGGTGCCCGGCGCGAGCGCTTCAGCCATTGCGCGGTTCGCCTGGACCCGCACGCGCTGCGCATCGGCAACCTGTTCGCGCGTGATGGTCAGGCTCGCCGCGAAGCGCGCGCCCACATCGGCGCCGAAGCTCGACGCATGCTCGCGTGCCCAGTGTCCATAACGTTGCGCGATTTCCGCCGCCTGCAGCACGCGAAACGCTTGCGCCCATTGCGCGAGCGACGCATCCGGCGAAACGAACGACACGTTGTCGCCGAGCGCTTGCAGCGATGCTTCGAAACGCGTCGCGACTTCCTCATCCGCGCACGCCAGCAGGTGGCGCGGAACGTGTAGCGTGAACGGTTCGTCATCCCAGGTAACGATACTGCGCGCCAGAACTTCGAAAACGTCCGCGAGCGTGTGCGCATCGCGCGCGAACCAGCCCACCGTGTCGAAACTGTGCGCGAGCGTGAGACAGCCATCCCCCGCAATGCGGCCGTGCGTCGCGCGTATGCCCCAGATGCCGCAGTAGCTCGCGGGCAAACGCACGGAGCCGCCGCAATCGGTACCGATCGCGATATCCGCGTGCTGGGCCGCGACCGCCACCGCCGAGCCCGAAGACGAGCCGCCCGGAATGCGCGCCGGGTCCGCGGGATTCACCGGCGTGCCGTAATGCGCGTTCACGCCTGCGAGGCTGTAGGTCAGCTCATCGGTGAGGGTCTTGCCGATCCACTGCGCGCCTTCTTCGAGCAACGCCCGAACCGCCAGCGCGGTGCGTGCGGCAACCGGCTGCGCGGCGCGCCAGGCGAGGTTCCCGCTGCCTGTGCGCAGCCCTGCGATATCGAACACATCCTTCACCGCGAGGCTGCGGCCCACGAGGCGTGTGCCTGTGCGCGGCGGCAACGCGGCGGCGGGCAGCGCATTGAATCCGTCGGCGACGAATGCTCCGTGCAGGCCCGGTTGAAGCAGTTCGTTTCTCGTCATGACGGGTCCATCCAGCTGACATGCGCAGCCACCACACGCCATTGACCGTCCATGCGCACCCACGTCTGCGACTGACGCCCGACGCGCGCCTCGCCTTTGCGCGAAAACGTGATGTTGGCGACGGCGAAGTCCGTGCCGAACGTCGTCACCGAGCGATCGATGACCGTGCGCATCAGGCCCTTGCCCGGACGCATCGCGCGAAACTCGCGGATCGCGCCATAGCCTTGCAGGTTTTCCGTCGCGCCGTAGCGCAGCGTGTGCGGGCTATTCCAGAAGAGCGTATCGAGCACGGGCAAGTCATTGGTCGTGAGCGCCCGCTCGTATTCGTCGAAGACGGCCTCGACGGCGGCGAGGGTCGCCGGATCGTTGATCGTTTCGGGAGTCATGCGTGGTCGGCCGGGAAGTTCTTCACCGCGCGTTCGAACAGTTCGCACGGTGCGGTGTAAAGGCCGCGTCCGAGCAAGCCCGTGTGCCCGTCCGCACCGATCATCGCGATGGCGGCGAGCGGCGCAATGCCTTCCTCGACGACGCGCGCGGCATCGAGCACGCCGGGCAGGCGTTGGAACGAGGGATGCGATTCCGTGTGGATGCGCGGCTGCTTTTCGCGCCAGCCAGCGGGCAGATATGCTTCGAAGGCTTGCGCGGGTTCCGCCGCGAATGCGAGCGCTTGTGCGCCGAAGCCCGCTGCATCGATCACACCGCTGTCGCCGGTGAGCCTCGCTGCAATGGCGTGCTGCTGCGGATCGAGGCGCGGACCTCGTGGCGCGCCCGCTTCAGCGGTGAACCAACGCGAAGGCGAACCCGCAAGCCGGATGCCCACGCGCTCGCCATTGCCCGCCAACGCCACCACGAGCGTCGATGCCGATGCCGATGCCGATGCCGATGCCGCCGAAAGCATCAGCTTGCAAGCGGCCATCCACAGCGTAAGAAAGAACAGCGGCGTTTGCGCGAGCATCCCGTCGATATCCACATGATCGACTCGCGGCGCGAGTAACGTGCGCAACGCGGCGGTTGCGCTCGTCGTGCGCGCGTGCAGATCGTCGCCGCCGTCGATGCCGGTTTGCGCCAGCGGGAAGAGATCGATCGGGCCTTGCGCCAGCGCGCCGCTCAAAGCAGGCGCCAGCACTTCGTCACGCCACTTCAATCGTTCGATGATGCGCCTATCGCGGCCGCCAAAGCGGATCTGCGGCCCCGCGCCGCTGCCGAGCAGCGACCATGCGCGCGAGGTTTGATCGTTCGCGTCCGATACTTCGACCAGCATCGCGCGCGGCGAGATCACGGCGGCGAGCGGCGTCACCACGCCGTACGATTGCGCGCTTTCAAGCCGCACCTCGCCTTGCGCGATCAAACGTTCGGCGTGCGCTTCATCTTTCGCCCAGCCTTCGTACAGGCAGCACAACACAGCGGAAGAAAGCACCGGCGCCGATGGCTTGCGCGCATCGTCGAACGGCGGTCCCGCATGAAGCAGCGTGAATTCAGGCAGCTTCACCGCTTCGCGCGCCGCGACGACGCCGCTCCATCGCGGACGCACCGCGTGAATCCGTCTCAGCGCCAGCGCATTGGCATCCGTGTGCATGGCTCAACGGCTCCCGAAGCTGAAGACGCCGCGCAAGCGCGACCACAGCATCTTCCAGAACAGATTGCCCACGTCGAGCGGCGCGTTCTTCGGTAGCGGACGCGGCGCGAGTCGCGGTTCGACGCGCGGCTGCGGCGCGAGCGTCGGCACTGCTTCCACGACAGGCCGCTGACTCACGGCGGATTCCGCCGCAGCTTCAACAACAGGCGGCGTCGAGACAGCAGGCTCGAGCGTCGGCTCGACCACGGCCGGTTCCGTATCGGCGACGCTCACCGGCCCCGCCTCATCGAGCTTCGCCCGCAGATTCGCCGCGAACGCTTCCGTCATGCGCGTCGCCAGTTCCTTGACGATGCCGCCGCGCGAGAATTGCGCGAGGCTGCCGCCGATCGTGTAATCCACCTTCACGTCGACGCGCGTCTCGCCGGCCGTCACCGCATCGAGCGAAAACGACGCCACGCCCTTCACGCGCGACGAACTCTTGCGATCCACGCCCGTCCCCGTCATGCTGCCGCGATACTGCTCGTCGTCGAGCTTCATCTCGCCGTCGCCCGCGAAGGACGCGACGATCGGCCCGAGCTTGACCGTCATTGCGAGCTTGAGCAGGCCGTTCTCGACCGGTGCGGTGAGCGACGCGCCCGGCAGGCACGCGACAACCTCCGGCGTATCGTGAAAGCGCGCCCACACGGCGTCGCGCGGATACGGCACGGTGAAGCTCTGTTCGATTTCCATTGCGTATAGGTCCGTATTCGATGTTTCAGGCCGTCACCGCAACCGACGCGAGCGGCGTCGCTGCACGGTCGCGTCGCGCATCGAGCACGCGTCGAATCGCGCGCACGATACCCACATAGCCCGTGCAACGGCACAGATTGCCGGACAGTTCGAGGCGCACGCGTGCGTCGTCGGCATCGGGCAAGCGGGTGACGATGTCGCGCGCCGTCATCAGCATGCCCGGCGTACAGTAGCCGCATTGCAGCGCGTGCTCCGCCGTGAAGGCCGCCCGCAGTTCGTTCATGGTGGCGTCGTCGTCGAAGCCTTCGATAGAGCGCACCGAGCTGCCCGCGCAGCTGATTGCGGGCGTGATGCACGAGCGCGTCGGCACGCCGTCCACGTCGAGCGTGCACGCGCCGCACACACCCTGCTCGCAGCCAATGTTGGTCCCGCACAGCATGCGTTGCTCGCGCAGAAAATCCGCGAGGCTCGTGCGCGGCTCCACGCGATCCACGACCTTCGATTGATTGACGAACAGTTCGATCGTCTTGATGAATGCGTCGCTCATGATGCGTTCCCGCCCTGATTGCGAATGATCGCCGCCGCGCGCGCGAGCGCGACGCGATGCACCTGATGTTCGTAGGTCCCCGCTTCGACGCCCGCTGCTTCGAGATGCGCGTCGTAGGCGTGCGTGTGCGGATCGGCGTCGTCGATGAGCGCGCGGGCGTCGTCGATCGCATACGGCGGCCCGTCGATTGCGCCGATCACCGCGCGGCACATACCTCGCGCCGTGTCGTCGATGAATACGGCGATCGCTTCCGCGAACTCACCCGGCTTGCGATTGAACTTGTAGTAGCTCCAGCGCGCATTGGCCGAAAGACGCCTGAAGCGCACGCCGGTGAGAATCTCCTCGGGTTCGAGCGACGTGGTGAACGCGCCGGCCATCCAGTCGCTACTGGCGATGACGCGCGCGCCGTTCGCGCCCGCCACGAGAAACTCCGCATCGAGCGCGCGCATCGTGTTGATCCAGTCGGCGGCCGGATCGGCATGCGCGAGACTGCCGCCGAGCGTGCCGCGATTGCGCACCGCGCGATACGCGATGCCGCGCGCGACGTATGGCATCAGTCCGCGCGTGCCGGTTTCGATCTTGCCGTCCTCGATTTCCGCATGCGTGATGCACGCGCCGAGCGTGACGACATCGCCTTCGATCCCGCATGCGCGCAACGCCGCGATGCCGCGCAGATCCACGAGCATCTCCGGCTGCGCGAGACGCAGGTTCATCATCGGCCCGAGCGACTGGCTGCCGGACACGAACTTGGCCATGCCCTCGGTAGGCGTGACGAGCGCGATCGCTTCATCGCAGGCGAGCGGCTTGGCGTAGTCGTAGGTGGCGGCCTTCATGCGGTCATTCCCTTGAGCGCGCCCGCTTGCGTTTCACGCTGCTGCGCGAACGCTTCGACGATCACGCGCGGCGTGATCGGCAACTGATCGATGCGCACACCGAGTCCGCGCAGCGCATCGTTCACGGCATTGGCGATCGCAGCGGGTGGTCCGATCGCGCCGCTTTCGCCGATCCCCTTCTGCCCGAACTCCGTATAAGGCGCGGGCGTTTCCATGTGTTCGATGCGGATTGCGGGCACTTCCGTCGCGCCGGGCAGGATATAGTCCGCGAGCGTCGAGGCGAGCGGCTGACCGTCCTCGCTATACGGCATCGCCTCGTAAAGCGCCGTGCCGATGCCTTGCGCCGCGCCGCCATACACCTGACCGTCGACCACCATCGGATTGATCAGCACGCCGCCGTCCTCGACGATCGCGTAGTCGAGAATCTCGGTCTGACCGAGCGCCGGATCGACCGCGACGACCACCGCGTGGCACGCGTAGCTGAAGGTGCCCGAATCGCGTTTCGCCTGATACGACGTCGACACTTCGAGCCCGCGCGGATCGACATCGTGCGGCAACAGTTGCGGCGCGAGGTACCACGTGCGCGCGATTTCCTTCAGCGTGCGGCGCGCGTCCTTGCCGACGACCGCGCCGTTTTCCCAGCGCACCTCGTTCAACGGCTCGTTGAGCAGATGCGCGCCGATCTTCATCAGGCGCTCTTTCAGCTCTTTCGACGCGCGCCCCACCGCGCCGCCCGCCATCACGATGGAACGCGAGCCCCACGTGCCGGTGGAATACGGCGTGACGCCCGTATCGCCGAGCACGATGCGCACGCGGTCCGTATCGATGCCCAGCACTTCGTGCGCGATCTGCGCGAGCGTCGTCTCCATGCTCTGACCGTGCGAATGCACGCCCGCGCGTACTTCGAGCACGCCGTCGGGCGTGAGGCGAATCACGGCGGGCTCATGGCCCGGCACCATCGGAATGCCCCAGCCGTGATACACCGACGTGCCGTGCGCGCCCTGCTCGCAGAAGATCGACATGCCGAAGCCGACGCGCCGTCCGTCCGGCTCGCCGCGACGCTGGCGCGCGCGCACTGCGGGAAGATCGATCGCGGCCATTGCGCGGCGCACCGCTTCGGGATAGTCGCCGCTGTCGAAGTGCTTGTTCGTAATGTTGTCGTAGGGCATTTCGTGCGGCCCAACGAGACTGCGCAAGCGCACTTCGTATGGCTCGATGCCCGCTTCCACTGCGATCGCATCCATGATGGTTTCGATCGCATAGCACACGCCCGTTCGCGCAACGCCGCGATACGGCAGGATCGGCGGCTTGTTGGTCGCGACCGACCACGTGCGGCAACGGAACCGGTCCATCTTGTACGGCCCCGGCAGAATGCTGCCGACCTGCGCCGCTTCCAGACAGGCGGAGAACGGATACGACGAATAGGCGCCCGAATCGACATGCGCCTCGCAATCGATCGCAAGCAGGCGGCCGTCGCGATCCGCGTAGCCGGTGATGTCGTAATCGTGTTCGCGGCAATTGGCGTTCGCAGTAAGCTGCTCGCGCCGATCCTCGATCCAGCGCACGGGCCTTTCCAGTTGCATTGCGAGCCAGCCGCAGCACACTTCCTCGGGCAGCAGGATGCCCTTGTAGCCGAAGCCGCCGCCGACGTCCGGCGCGATCACGCGCACCTGGCCTTCGTCGAGGCCCAGACACTCCGCGAGACCCGTGCGTGTGATGTGCGGCATCTGCGCGGAGGTGTGCACGATCAGTTGCGAGAGCCTGCGGTCCCAGTGCGCGACCACGCCGCGCCCTTCCATCGGCGCCATGCTCTGACGCGCGGTGCGCAGCTTGCGACGCACGCGGATCGGCGCATCGCGGCGAATCGCTTCGAGGTCGACGTCGGGTTTCGCGTCCACGAACGTTTCCAGGAAGACGTTATCGCCCCAGTGCTCATGCACGAGCGGGGAGCCTTCGCGGCGCGCATCGAGCATGTCGACCACGGCGGGCAGTTCCTCGAAATCGACGAACACCTGCGCGGCGATGTCTTCCGCTTCGGCGCGCGTCGCGGCCACGCACATCGCGATCGGCTCGCCGACCTGACGCACCTTGCCGCTCGCGAGCACGGGCTGCTGCGAACTCCTGAAGCCGGGCAGACCCGAATTCGCGACGATGGGCCGCACGCCTTCGAGATCGGCGAGCGTATAGATCGCGTTCGCGAACGCTTGCGGCTTCTCGATGCCGACGATATGCCCATGCGCGATCGGGCTGCGCACGAATGCCACATCGACCATGCCCACCATGCGGATGTTGGGCACGTATTCGCCGCGTCCATGCATGAAGCGCTCGTCTTCCTTGCGCGCCAGCGATGCGCCGATGCCTTGCGGCCTGTTGACGTCGCTGCGTTTCTGCGGACGTTTGATCATCGTGTTGGACCTCGCGTCATTCACGCGGCGCGCGCGAGCGGCAGCGTCGGCGAGACGGCTTCGTGACGCACGCCGTCTCGCAAGCAGAACAGGGGCGACAGCATACGGTCGGTGATGACTTGCGTGCCTTCGTTGTCTTCCAGCACCCAGCGGCCGCGCCGATCGTCGAGCACGCTGATGTCGGCGCCGCGTCCCACCTGCAGTGTGCCAATGGCGTCCTCCATACCGACCATCTTCGCGGCATTGCAGGTCGCCATCGCGACCACGTGATTCAGCGGCAGGCCGAGCGCGAGCATGCTCGTCATTGCGCTCACGAGGCTGAACTGGGTGCGGCCGAGGAACGAATGCTCCTCGTCGGGATGACTGTCGGGCGTGCCGGCGGGTGCCGGAACGTGCGTGTTGTAGCCGTGCATGTCGGCGCCGAGCGTGTCGGGTACGACGCCCTCATCAAGTACGACGCGCGCCGTTCTGAAGCTGAAGTGCGAGCCGTGACCGACGTCGATCTTCAGACCGTGCGCAACCGCTTCATGCACCAGCGGATGCAGTTTCCCGTTCTCCTCGACGAAGCCGCCCGGATGGCGGCTGAACGGGTGCGCGAGAATATCGCCGGGCTTGAGCGTCTCCACGACCTGATTGAAGATCGAATCGGGTTGCACGGCCAGGCCGCCGCTTTCGGGCTTCGGCCACAACTGACCGAAGTGGATATACAAGGGCAATTCCGCGGCACGGCCGATCTTCGCGGCGATCTTCATGACGTCGAGCCCCCAGCGCGCAAAGCCGCCAATTTCCGCGTGCGCCTTGATGCCCTTCACGAGATCGGGATTCGCGCGGATCGACTTGACGGTCGCGTCGGCGTCGAGGCAATCGGGACGATAAAGGTCCGGATAATAGTGGCCCTCCAGACCGCCGACGAGATAAGCGGAGATATAAGCGAGTACGCGCGTGGCCGAGCGCTCCACCACGTAGTGCCGGAACCCCGGAATCGTGATGCAACTCGGACCGCCCTGGTCGACAATGGTCGTCACGCCGGACTGCACGCCGCACTGGTCCGCGTTCAGGCCGAAGCGTCCGGTGACGTACTGATACACATGGCCATGTGTATCGATAAGGCCGGGCAGCACCAGCTTGCCGCTGCAATCAACCTGTTCGGCGTGCGGCGCCCCGCTCGCGAGATTGGCGCCGATCGCGGCGATGACGCCGTTGTCCACGAGAACGTCGAGCGCTGCGTCGACTTTCTGGGCGGGGTCGATCACGCGGCCCCCTTTGAGCAGAACTTGTGACATATACGGTACGATAAATGTCCGGTTAGAGATGTGTGGTGTACCGCAAATTGTGTGCCGGTTTTTCGGCAAGCGGGTCAAATAGTCAATTTCCTTTTTAGAACAACCATTTACATAGGTGAGTCTGTACCGATGCGTGCCGTACCACGCAAATCCGCACAGGCATGCGCACCAATTCGGAGAGCGGGCGCCGGGCCGCGCACCTCGAACACCCATCATGCCTTCTTATGGTGATTTGTTGGTGTACCCCGGAATTTGCGGGAGGTCATCGATTCGGCCTAGAATGGCGTAGAGAAAGTGCGCCGCGATATTGTTGTCATGCGCGCACGCGCCCATGCCCGTCCGTTTTCCGACCCGAGATCGTTCCTATGCGAACCACCACTACCGAACATATCGACATTCAAAGTATCCGCGCAGAGCTTGCCGAGCGGCAGGCACGCTCGCCTCTGTTTTCGCGGCCGGGTTTTCTCATTCGCCGCATGCATCAGATCCACACCTTTCTGTTCGCGCAGGAAACAAGCGAGTTCAACATCACGCCCGTGCAGTACAGCCTGCTTACCGCGCTCGATTCGCTGGGCGAGATGGACCAGAACACGCTCGCGATCGAAGTCGGCCTGGAGCGGTCGAGCGTCGCGGAAGTGATTCCGCGCCTGACCGCGCGCGGTCTCGTGAGCCGCACGCAGGCCGAGCACGACAAGCGGCTGAGGCTCGTCAAGCTCACGCCGGCAGGCAAGCGCCTGGTGAAGAAAATGGCGCAGGCCGTGCAGCGCGCACACGATCGCACCATCGAGCATCTTTCGCCTGTCGAGCGCGATGTGTTCATGCTGCAGATGATCCGCCTCGTCGAGGCGAACAACTCGGACAGCCTCGTGCCCTTCCGTCTGCCGGACAGCCAGCTGCTCGCGCAGGACGAAAGTTCGGTCGATGTGAGCTGAGCCCAATGCCTCGTTCCGGATGCCTGATCAATTTCAATGGTGCACCGCCGAAGGTTTCAGGCGCACCAGATCGAACGCATTGCACCACGGTATGACACGGCGATCCGTGTGGAATGCGCGTCAGGACACCGGTACGAATATCGTATTGAACGCCCCAATGAATTCCTGGAACCCCTTCGATGCCATCTGAACTCTCTGCCGCAGCCAACACGCTGAACCCTTCCCGCGGGACACGCGGCATGGCCGTGGCGCCTCATTCGCTCGCGTCGCAAAGCGCGCTCGGCGTGCTGCGCGAAGGCGGCAACGCTGTCGAGGCGATGATCGCCGCCGCGGCAACCATCGCGGTGGTTTATCCGCACATGAACAGCATTGGCGGCGACGGCTTCTGGCTGATCTCGCGGCCCGGCCATGCACCGCTCGGCATCGAGGCATGCGGTGCGGCGGCGCAACGCGCGAGTATCGACGCCTATCGCGCGCGTGGCTATGAGGCGATTCCGTCGCGCGGGCCGCTCGCGGCGAATACGGTCGCGGGAACCGTCTCCGGCTGGGAATTCGCGCGACGCTTTTCCAGCGACGCACTCGGTGGACGCATGCCCGTATCGCGTCTGCTCGAAGACGCCATTCACTACGCGAAGCACGGCATTCCGGTGACGCGCAGCCAGTCCGCCTGCATCGCTGCAAAGCGCGGCGAACTGGAGCACGTGCCGGGTTTTGCGGAAACGTTCATGCCCGGCGATCGTATGCCGCAAACCGGCGAACGCTTCGTCAACGCGCGCCTCGCCGCGACGCTGCAACGCCTCGCCGAAGCGGGCTTCGACGACTTCTATCGCGGCGATCTCGCACGCAGCATCGCAAGCGATCTCGCGGGGCTCGAAACGCTGCTCACGCTCGATGACCTCGAACGTCATCACGCGCGCCAACGCACGCCGCTCGCGCTCACGCATTCGCTCGGCACCGTCTACAACATGCCGCCGCCGACGCAAGGCCTGGTGTCGCTGCTGATTCTCGGCGTACTCGACCGCGTGCTCACCGACGACATGGACCCGCTCGGCCCCGCGTTCGTGCATGCGTGCGTCGAGTCCACCAAGCTCGCGTTCAGGATCCGCGACGAGCATGTGACCGATCCCGACCATATGCGCATCGACCCTCAGGCAACGCTCGAACCTGCCGCGCTCGACGCAATGGCGCAACGCGTTTCGATGACGCAAGCCGCGCCGTGGGGCAACGGGCGCGGTCCCGGCGACACCGTGTGGATGGGCGTGATCGATAAGGATGGCGTCGCGGTCAGTTTCATCCAGAGCATCTATCACGAGTTCGGCAGCGGCATCGTGCTGCGCGAGTCGGGCATCAACTGGCAGAACCGTGGGTGCAGTTTCACGCTGAATCCGTCCGCGACAAATCCGCTGATGCCGGGCCGTCGTCCGTTTCACACGCTCAATCCGGCGCTCGCCCGGTTCGCCGACGGCCGCACGATGGTCTACGGCAACATGGGCGGCGACGGTCAGCCGCAATCGCAAAGCGCGGTGTTCTCGCGCATCGCGCGCTTTGGCTGGAATCCGCAGGCCGCGATCGACGCGCCGCGCTGGCTGCTCGGCCGCACCTGGGGCCAGTCGACCGATTCGCTGAAGCTCGAAGCGCGCTTTTCCGCGCAGACCATCGATGCATTGCGCGCGCTCGGCCACGACGTCGAAGTGCTCGCCGCCTACGACGAAGCAATGGGTCACGCCGGCGCGATCGTCCGCCATGCCGGCGGCCTGCTCGAAGCCGGATACGACCCGCGCAGCGACGGCGGTGCGGCGGGCTGGTGACGCGTTTCCCGTTCAAACCCGCGCATGATCGTGCCTGTCGGAATGCACGCAGACAGGCCGCGAAGAGCATTCCACGGGAAGCCCAGGCCAGTGCGGCGACCCCACCTCACTCAAAGCGATTGCAAAGCGAGCACGATGCCCGCACCCAACGCGACAAGAAAGATTACCGCACCAATTGTCCGTCGACGATTGAGCCCGGTCCAAAGCACCACACCTGTGAGCGAGAGCAGCACGAGGCTCCCCGCCATCGAGTCCGCCAGCAGGATCCAGCCTGCTCGCGCGCCTTCCGCCCGATGCAGACCTTCCAGCGTGTTGATGATGCCTTGATCGCGGCGTTCCACGTCGATTGTGTTGCCGCCCTTCCAGTACTCGGCGCTGACAAGATAGCTCGGCGCGATGAACCGGATCTGCCAATGCTCCGGTTGCATCACGGACCGGTCACCCCAGGTCACGGCGTGCGCGGGTTCGCGATTCGCCCGTTCCGCGGGACGGTCCAGTTTGAGTTCCGAGCGCAGCCAGTTCGCCATCTCGCGCGGAGACCCGGGCGCCGGATCGGGTACCTGCAAATGTGTCTTCGTGCGCCGCTCCGGTGCATGAGCCTCGCATGCCCCACTCAGGTGCAAGGGCAACGCTCCATGTAATCGGCAAGTCCGTGATTGCGTTGGTTTCACCCTGGCATGGACCGATTGGCATAGCCGTTGCTTTAATCCTCACAGCCGTCGATAAAACCCCACTCCATGCTGCGTGTTCTCCTCGTAACCGATACCGATAAGCCCATCGGCGATCTGCGCGACGCCCTTGCCCGACTCGGCTACGAGATGCTGGCGGGCACCGCCACGCCGCAAGCACTGCATCGCGTGGTGCAGAGCGAGCGGCCCGACGTCATCATCATCGATACGGAATCGCCGTCGCGCGATACGCTCGAACAGCTTGCCGTGATGAACGCCACCGCACCGCGCCCGGTGCTGATGTTCAGCCACGACGCCAACCAGCAGTTGATCCGCGACGCGGTCGGCGCGGGCGTCACGGCCTATCTCGTCGAAGGTCTGGCAACCGGGCGTCTCGCGCCGATCCTCGAAGTCGCGCTCGCGCGTTTTGCTCAGGAATCGCAATTGCGCGAGCGCCTCGCGCAGGCCGAAAACGAACTCGCCGAGCGCAAGCTGATCGATCGCGCCAAACGTCTGCTGATGGATCAGCAGAAGATCACCGAACACGCCGCCTACGCCAACCTGCGCAAACGCGCGATGAACCAGGGCGTCAAACTCGCCGAAGTCGCGCGCGCCATTCTCGCGTCGGCCGACTCGCTCAAATGAAGCGCCGTCCATGAACACTCCTACTAGCACCGCACTCGCCGCGTCGTCCGCATCGGGAAAGCTCGAGAAGACCCATTTGCGGCTCGGTTTCGTGGCGCTCTCGGATGCCGCGCCGCTCGTTGCCGCCAAGCTGCTCGAATTCGGCCACGCGCACGGCCTGACGCTGGAGTTGTCCCGCCAGCCGTCATGGGCCGCCGTGCGTGACAAACTGCTGTCGGGCGATCTGGACGCGGCGCACGCGCTTTATGGACTCGTGTACGGCGTGCAGTTGGGTCTAGGCGGACCGCAAACGGATATGGCCGTGCTGATGGTGCTCAACCGCAACGGCCAGGCCATCACGCTGTCGAACCGTCTCGCCGATGCGCTCGCCGAACACGGCACGCTGCCCAAGGCGCTCGCGACGCTCGGCCGCAAACCGGTCTTCGCGCAGACCTTCCCGACCGGCACGCACGCCATGTGGCTGTACTACTGGCTGGCGTCGCAAGGCGTGGATCCGTTGCGCGATATCGAGAGCGTGGTGATTCCCCCGCCGCAAATGGTCGCGGCGCTCGCCGAAGACAAACTCGACGGCCTGTGCGTCGGCGAGCCCTGGAATGCGCAGGCCGGAGCGCAAGGCGTGGGCAGAACGATCGCATATACGAGCGACGTGTGGCCCGATCATCCCGAGAAAGTGCTGGCCTGCCGGCGCGATTTTGTCAGCGCGAATCCGAATGCCGCACGCGCACTGGTGCAAACCATGCTCGAGGCGTGCCGCTGGCTCGACGGCGCGGGACATCGCGAGGAAATCGCGCACTGGCTTGCACGGCCCGACTATGTGGGCATCGATGCAACGTTGATTGCGGCGCGCCTCGGCAACGAGATCGCGGCTTCCGCGCCGGGCGGCCTGCCCGTGCGGTTCTTCGACAACGGCGCGGTGAATTATCCGCGAGCGTTCGAAGGCGCGTGGTTCCTCACGCAGTTCGAGCGCTGGGGCATGATCGACGCGCGCGCGGATTATGCGGACATCGCCGCGCGGATCAACCAGACGCAGTTGTATCGCGAGGCAGCCGCCGCGATGAACGTGGCCGTGCCGGAAGAAAGCGCTTCACAGGTATTGATCGACGGCGAAACGTGGGACAGCGGCACGTCGCCCACCGGTTACGCACGGCGCTTTCCGATTCGCCGCTAGATCTGGCGCCCGCGTCACGCCGTATTCAACGGCGGAAACAGCACGCTGACGACTAACCCGCCGCCGTGCGCATCGGTGAGCGCAACCAGCGCGCCGTGCACGCGCGCGATTTCCCTCACGATAGACAAACCCAGCCCGCTACCTTCGACCGCCTGCGTCGCTTCGCTGCGATAGAAGCGTTCGAACACCGCCTCGCGTTCGCTCGCGGCAATGCCCGGTCCGTTGTCGATCACCTGCAGCAATGCCTGCTCGCCTTCGCGCGCGACTCGCACGGTAATCACCGCGCCGTCGCCGGAATAACGGATCGCGTTGTCGATCAGATTGCCCACCAGTTCCGCGAGCAGATCGCTCTGCCCCATCACGTCGATATGCGCGTCCTGTTCGAAACCGAGATCGATGCCGCGTGCGCGCGCCACCGGCGACCAGTCGAGCGTCACGCTGCGCGCCACCTTATGCAGCGGCACCGCCGCATGCCTGACCGTGTAGCCGCTGTGCGCGTCGAGCCGCGAGAGCGACAGCAACTGCTGAACGATACGCACCGCGTGTTGCACCGCGCGATTCAGCCGCCGCAAATGCACTCCTTGCCGGCGGTCGCCGCTCGATTTCGCTTCCATGCCGTCGATATCGCGCAGCGCCAGTTCGGACTCCGCCTGAATCACCGCGAGCGGCGTTTTCAACTGATGCGCGGCGTCGTTGAAAAAGCGCCTGCGCGATGACTGCATCAACTGCGTGCGGCCGATGTACTGATTGATCGAATCGACCAGCGGCGTGACTTCGCTCGGCAGTCCGACCGTATCGAGCGGCGTAGGATCGTCTTCGGCACGCGCGGCCACTTTCGCCGACAGACGGTTCAACGGCCGCAAGCCACGCGCCACGCCCAGCCACACAATGCCGAGCGCGAGCACCACCAGCAGGCCTTCCTGTTGCAGCGAGCCGGTCAGAATCTGGCGCGCCAGCGCCTGACGCTGCTCGATCGTTTCGCCGACTCTCACCAGCACCACCCGCGTCTGCGCGCTCGGCACGTCGTGCACGGGCAGCCTGAGCATGGCGATGCGCAGCGGACGGCCGCGAAACACGTCGTCGTAGAAACGCACGCTGTAGGGTTCGCCCGGCATTTTTCCGGGGTCCGGCAAGTCGGGATAGCCAGTCACCACGCGGCCGCCTTCCTCGCGAATCTGATAGTAGATGTTGCCGCCGCCGTTCGATTCGAACATCTCCAGCGCGAGATACGGAAGATCGACTTCGATCTCGCCGTCGCGCAAGCGGATGCCGTCGCGAATCGAGCGCAGCGAAAATTCGAGCGTGCGGTCAAAAGCCGCATGGGCCGCGTTCATGGCGCGCTGATACGTCAGCCACGCGTCCAGCGCGAGCAGCAGAAGCAGCGGCACCAGCAGCCACAACGCGACCCGTACGCGCAGATTCGGCTGCGTCATGCGCTTCTTGCTTCCAGCAGATAACCGAGCCCGCGCAGCGTCACGATGCCGACCGAACTGTGTTCGAGTTTCTTGCGCAGCCGGTGCACATAGATTTCAATGGCGTCCGCGTTCACCGATTCGTCGAGCCCGAAGATTTTCTCCGAGAGCGTGTCTTTGTTGATCGCGCGGCCGTTACGCAGGATCAGCACTTCGAGCACCGACCGCTCGCGCGGCGTCAGCGCGAGCAGTTCTCCGTCGAGTGTGAAGCCGCGATCCACGCTGTCGTAAAGCAATGTGCCGCATTGCGCATGCAGCGGTTCCTGGCCGTGACTGCGGCGTAACAGCGCACGCGCGCGTGCTTCGAGTTCGGTGAGGGCGAAAGGCTTGGCGAGATAGTCGTCGGCGCCGAGATCAAGACCGCGCACGCGCTCCTCCACCGAACCGTGCGCGGTCAGCATCAGCACCGGCACGGCGTTGCGGCGCGCGCGCAAACGGCGCAGCACTTCGAGGCCATCGAGCTTCGGCAAGCCGATATCGAGAATCACCAGTGCGTAGTCCTGAGTGCGCAAGACGTGGTCGGCGGACTCGCCGTCGTGCATGCAGTCCACCGTGAGTTTTGCGCTGGTCAGCGCGTCGGTGAGCGAGCGGGAAAGAATCGGATTGTCTTCGACGAGCAGCACGCGCATAAGCAGAATCCCAGGGAAATCCATGAGGCGAATTCAGCCATTGTGACGCATTTCCTTCAAAAATTGAAAGCGTTCAGAAAGCGTCGACCTCTTACCATTCGCCTACACAAAACCAACACGAAGTTTTCTGGAGGAAGACGTGCAAAACGCTTTGAAGGTACTCGCAGTCGCTGCAACACTCGCCGTAAATTCAGCTTGGGCGGCCGTTCCGGCCGGCTATCCAGGCGATTATCAGGCCACTATCGACGGCGCAAAAAAGGAAGGTAAGCTGATTGTCTACTCGGTCACGGACACCGCGCTGGTGCGTCCGCTCATCAAGGACTTTGAAAGCATGTATGGCGTCAAGGTCGACTACAACGACATGAGCAGCACGGAGCTATACAACCGCTATATCAGCGAGAACGCGGCGAGCAGCATCAGCGCCGACGTGCTGTGGAGTTCGGCCATGGATCTGCAGGTCAAGCTCGTCAACGACGGCTTGATGGCCACCTACGAATCGCCCGAAACGAAACAGTTGCCGCAATGGGCGCAGTACCAGAAGCAGGCTTACGGCACCACCTACGAGCCGCTCGCGATCGTCTACAACAAACGTCTGTTGCCGCCCGGCGACGTGCCGCAAACGCGCGCCGATCTGATCAAACTGCTGCAAGCCAGGCCCGAGCAGTTCAAGGGCCGCGTCACCACTTACGACATCGAAAAGTCCGGCGTCGGCTTCAACTATCTGACTCAGGACGTGCGCGTCAATCCGCAGGTCACGTGGAATCTGGTGAAAGCCATCGGCGCCACCGGCCCGAAGCTGCAATCGAGCACCGGCGCGATGATGGAGCGCATTTCCTCGGGCGAGAACCTGATCGGCTACAACATTCTCGGCTCGTACGCGCTGACCAAGGCGAAGAAAGATCCGTCGATCGGCTACGTCTATCCGAAGGACTACACCCTAGTTGTCAGCCGGCTCGTGACGATCTCGAAGAAAGCACAAAGCCCGAACGCCGCGAAGCTGTGGGTCGACTATCTGCTCTCGGAGCGCGGCCAGACCCTGCTGGCGAATCAGGCGGGCCTGTTCTCGATTCGCGCTGACGTGCAGGGTGAAACGTCGATGGCCGGCCTCACGAAGCAGCTCGGCGATTCGCTCAAACCGATTCCGATCGGCTCGGGCTTGCTGGTCTACCTCGACCAGTCCAAACGCCTCGAATTCTTCAAGCAATGGCAACAGTCGATCAAGCGCTAGCCATTCGCGCTTGACACAGCGGCGTCCGCGCCGGCACGCGCGGCCGCCCTTCCTTCCATACCTGTCGATATGCGGCTTTGTGCCGCAGGGGGACACTCATGCTTTCCACTAGCGCAACCGGACACCGCGCGGCACCACCGCACGCGGCAGACGGCGGCTCCATCGGCGCGCTGCCGCGCGGCGGACTGCAGCCGTTCATGGGACTGCTGCGCTGGCTCGTCGTCGCGGTGCTGACCGTGGCGGTGGCCCTGCCACTCGGCTTTATCCTGCTGCAGAGCGTGCTGAGCGCGCCGTTCTTCGACGCGAAGCGCACGCTCGGCCTCGCCGGCTTCGAATTCATTTTCAGCGACCCGGACTTCTGGTCCGCGCTGAAAAACTCGTTTGTGATCGCCGCGGGGATGCTGTTCATCTCGATTCCGCTCGGCGGCATTCTCGCGTTCCTGATGGTACGCACCGACCTGCCCGGCCGCCGCTGGCTCGAACCGCTGCTGCTCACTCCCGTGTTCGTTTCGCCGATGGTGCTTGCGTTCGGCTATGTGGTCGCGGCCGGCCCAGTGGGTTTCTACTCGGTCTGGTGGATGGAACTGTTCGGCACCGCCGAAGCACCGTGGACCGTTTATTCGGTGTTCGCCATCACGGTGATCGTCGGCCTCACGCATGTGCCGCACGTGTACCTGTATTCGTCGGCGGCGCTGCGCAATCTCGGCTCGGACGTCGAAGAAGCGGCGCGTGTGGCCGGCGCGCGGCCGTTTCGCGTCGCGCTCGACGTGAGCCTGCCGATGACCCTGCCCGCGCTGCTGTTCGCCGGCGTGCTGGTGTTCTTCCTCGGCTTCGAAGTATTCGGCTTGCCGCTCGTGCTCGGCGATCCCGAAGGGCACCTGGTGCTGGCCACCTATCTGTACAAGCTCACCAACAAGCTCGGTGTGCCCTCGTATCACCTGATGGCCGCGGTCGCGATGTGCATCGTCGCGATTACGTTTCCGCTCGTGCTGCTGCAACGCCGGCTGCTGAAGAGCGCCAACCGCTTCGTTACGGTCAAGGGCAAGGCGGGACGGCAGACCGTGCTGCCGCTCGGCGTGTGGCGCTGGGTCGCGCTCGCCATCGTCGCGCTGTGGCTATTCCTGACGGTGTTCGTGCCGATCTCCGGCATTACGCTGCGTGCGTTCGTCACGCACTGGGGACATGGCGTGCATCTCGCGGACGCGCTCACGCTTGCCAACTTCACCGAACTGTTCGAGCAGAACAACCTGGTCCGCGCGATTCTCAACACGCTCGGCATCGGCGTGTTCGGCGGAGCGCTGGCGGTCGGCTTCTATTCGCTGGTGGCGTTCGCCGGTCATCGCCGCAACGACTGGGCCACGCGGCTGCTCGATTACCTCGTGCTGCTGCCGCGTGCGGTGCCGGGCCTGCTCGCGGGTCTCGCGTTCCTGTGGGTGTTCCTGTTCGTGCCCGGTCTCAAGGAGTTGAAGAACTCGATGTGGAGCATCTGGATTGCGTACACCGTCGTGTGGCTCGCCTACGGCATGCGTCTGATTCAGAGCGCGCTGCTGCAGGTCGGGCCTGAACTGGAAGAGGCGGGACGCAGCGTCGGCGCGACGCGTGCGCGCGTCAGTCTCGATGTGACGCTGCCACTCGTGCGCTTCGGCCTGCTCGCCGCGTGGCTGCTGATTTTCATGATCTTCGAGCGCGAATATTCGACCGCTGTCTATCTGCTCTCGCCCGGCACGGAAGTGATCGGCGCGCTACTCGTGTCGCTGTGGGCCACCGGGTCGGTGGATCAGGTCGCGGCGCTTTCTGTCATCAACATCGCGATGGTCGGCGCCGGGCTCGGCGTCGCGCTGCGCTTCGGAGTGAAATTGCATGGATAAGCTTTCGGTCGACAACCTCTTTCTGAGCTATGGCGACAACCCGATTCTCAAAGGTGTGTCGTTCCACCTGAACCCCGGCGAAGTAGTCTGCCTGCTGGGCGCGTCGGGCAGCGGCAAGACCACGCTGCTGCGCGCGGTGGCCGGCCTCGAACAACCGTCGTCGGGCCGCATCGAACTGGACGGCAAAGCGTTTTTCGACGGCGCCGCCCATGTCGATCTGCCGGTCGAGCAGCGCTCGCTTGGGCTCGTGTTTCAGTCGTATGCGCTGTGGCCGCATCGCACGGTGGCCGATAACGTCGGCTATGGATTGAAGCTGCGGCGCGTCTCGCCCGCCGAGCAGAAAAAACGGGTACAGGCCGCGCTCGACCAGCTCGGCCTCGGCCACCTCGCCGCGCGCTATCCGTATCAGCTTTCCGGCGGCCAGCAGCAGCGAGTCGCGATTGCGCGGGCGCTGGTCTATAACCCGCCCGTGATTCTGCTCGACGAACCGCTCTCGAATCTGGACGCCAAGCTGCGCGAGGAAGCCCGCGCCTGGCTGCGCGAGCTGATCGTGTCACTGGGCCTCTCTGCGTTGTGCGTGACGCACGACCAGACCGAAGCGATGGCGATGTCCGACCGCATTCTGCTGCTGCGCAACGGCCGCATCGAACAGGAAGGCACGCCCGCCGAACTGTACGGCGCGCCGCGCTCGCTCTATACCGCCGAATTCATGGGCAGCAACAACCGCATCGACGCACGCGTGGCCGCGATCGACGGCGAACGCGTGACGCTAGCCGGCGACGGCTGGCAGTTGCAGGCGCAAGCGCGCGAAGCGCTCACTGCAGGCCAGCATGCGCAAGCGGTGATCCGGCTCGAGCGCGTGCAGGTCGCGGACGGTCCCGGCGCGAACCGCCTCGAAGCCGATCTCATCACCTCGATGTATCTCGGCGATCGCTGGGAATACCTGTTCCATTGCGGCGAGCTGCGCTTGCGTGCCTTCGGCCACGTGCCGCGCGCGGCCGGCCGCCACTGGATCGAATTCCCCGCGAACGACTGCTGGGCCTTCGCCCAGGCGAGTTAAGAACCGCATCCCATCCCCAACCGAAGTAACAAAACCAACTACAGGAGACTATCGATGAAGTTGAGCATGAAGAAGGCGACCGTCGGCGTGACTTGCGCCGGGCTCGCCGGGTTTGCAGCCAGCGCGCACGCGCAATCGAGCGTGACCTTGTACGGCATCGTCGACGCGGGCGTCGAATACGTGAACCATGCAAGCAAGGACGGCGGCGCCGCGCGCCTCGTGTCCGGCGGCAAGAACACTTCGCGCTGGGGTCTGCGCGGCGCGGAGGATCTCGGCGGCGGTCTGAAGGCGGTGTTCCAGTTGGAAAGCGGCATCAACATCGCCAACGGCCAGTTCGACGACAGTTCCGGCGCGATCTTCGACCGCCGTGCAACCATCGGCCTGAAAAACCGCTTCGGGCAAATCACGCTCGGCCGCAATTTCACGACCACGTACGACTACATGTTGCAGTTCGACCCGATGGGTTACGCGCCGAACTACTCGTGGGCGACGTCATCAACGGCGACGGGCGGCCGCAAGGATGGGCTGTTCTCACGCTCGTCCAACGCGGTGCGTTATGACGGCACCTTCTCCGGCTTCAAGTTCGGCGCGATGTACGGTTTCGGCAACGTGCCGGGCAGCATGAAGTCGAGTTCGAAGTACGACTTCGCTCTTGGCTACGAGACCGGTCCGTTCGCCGCGGTCGTGACCTTCGACCGGCAGAACGGCGCGAACGACAGCGTAACGCCCGCCGATACCACCAACTATATCCAGGGCATTCACGCAGGCCTGAGCTACGACTTCGGCCCCGTGAAGGCAATGGCCGGTTATCGGAACTACCAGCGCACGTTCCACACCGCCGCGCCCACTTTGCGCAGCGACATGTACTGGCTCGGCGGTCAATATGAGGTGACGCCGTTCATCTCGCTGTTCGCGGCGGTCTACCATCAGGACATCAAGGACGCGAGCGACGCCGATCCGACGCTGTTCTCGCTGCGCGCGCAATACGCGCTGTCCAAGCGCACGGTGCTGTATATGGCGGGCGGTTATGCGATGGCCAGGCATGACAACGCTGTCAGTCTGTCACGCGATTTGATCGGCGCGGCGGATACGCAAACTGGCGTGACGGCGGGTATTCAGCATCGTTTCTGAAGCTTTTCGCCCGCCGAATCGCACGGCGATGAAACGGGCACGCTCGATGAATTCTGACACCATCAAAGCAGATTTTTCTCAAATTAAACGGTGCTAATGTGAAGCCACAATTGATCCGCCCGCCGCGCCCACCATGAACATGAGTCAGTACACAAAGGTGTGGGCTGCTACCGCAACCACCTGAATAAGACGGCTAAAAAATGTCTTACGTAGCAGATATGATCGAAGCAAGTTCTCTTAAAGGACAACTTGTCGGCAACGGACAATGCGTGACGTTCGTCCACGCTGTTGTTTCCACTCCACCTTCTTCCGCGTGGCACCGGGGAGAAAATGTGAGAACCGCGACCCTGATCAGCCCAGGAACGGTAATCGCAACATTCGACCCTAACGGCAGGTATGGAAACCACACTGACGGGCGCAGTCACGCAGCCATTTATCTGGGCCGCAACGCAGTCGGCATTCAGGTTCTGGATCAGTGGAACGGACATACAGCGCAGCCAGCCCACGAACGGACCATTCGTTTCAGAAACGGATACGGAGTGAAAGCTAACGACGGAGATCAATTCTATGTGGTCGAGTAAGAAACTTTGTGTGTCGTTCTACGCGTTGGCAAGCGGCGCCGCAGTGGCCGCGCCGCTTGCCTGTCCGGCCAATGTGCTCGATTCCGGAGTCCGGCATGTCTTGAACAACGCGGCTCTGTACGACGGGCCTCCAGACCGGATGGTGAGCCTTGCACCCGTACCCGCTGGTCGTGTAGATCGCTGGGACACCAAAAACACTGATCCGTATCTCGTGTGTCAATACAAAGACACAGTCAGGACCGTCACGCTTCACGCAAAAAACGTGAGCATGTGTACAGCAGGCATGAAGCCATTCCGTGCGCAATGCAAGTAACAGGAGGATCGCGCTGCCGGATCTTCACCACGATTATCCGGCGGGCCCGGGACAGTTTCAGCCGCGCCGCGCCACGTCACCTCACGTCGCGCGGCGATGCTTGCCCACTCAGAAGTTAAAGTTGTCGATATTGCTCGCGTCGAACGTGGTGGGCGGTCCGAGAATGATTTCGCCTTGCGGCCCGATGGTCCGTTTGCCGAGCTTGCCGGCGTCGAACGACTCGCCTTCCTTACCGCTGATCGTGCCCGAAGACAGCGCCGCCGCGGCATAAGCAGCCAGGTAGCCGAGTTGACCCGGATCCCACAACTGGAACGCCTTCACGGTGCCGTTCTTCACGAACGCACGCATCTGGTTCGGCGTACCGAGACCGGTCACCGCCACCTTGCCCTTACTCGACGAAGTGGAGATATAACGCGCGGCGGCGGCAATACCGACCGTGGTCGGCGCGACGATCGCCTTCAGATTCGGATATGCCTGCAGCAGACCTTGCGTTTCGGTAAATGACTTCTGATCGTCGTCGTTACCGTAGGCGATCTTCACGAGCTTGATCTTCGAATACTCGGGCTTTTTCAGTTCCTCCTGCATCCACTTGATCCACGTGTTCTGATTGGTCGCATTGGGCGTGGCCGACAACACGGCGAACTCACCCTCGCCGCCCATCAGCTTGGCCACCAGTTGAACCTGGCCACGGCCGATGCCTTCCGCATTCGCCTGGTTGACGAACAGTTGCCGGCCCTCGGGCGCCGTGTCCGAGTCGAAGGTCACGACCTTGATGCCTTGCGACATCGCTTTCTTCAGATACGGCACCACCGCATTCGCGTCGTTCGCAGCGATCACGATCGCGTCCTGGCGTTGCGTAATCAGCGTATTGATGTACTGCACTTGCGACGACGCGCCCGCATCCGACGGCCCTACCGCTTTGCCCACGCCGCCGAATTCCTTGATCGCGGTCATGCCGCCGTCGTCGGCGATCACTTCGTAGGGGTTGTTGATCTGCTTCGGCACGAATGCGATTTTCAGACCGCTTTTCAGGCCCGCGGCGGACGCGGCGCAACTGATCGCGATCAACGCAACGCAGAGCGCCGCGGTGCCGGTGTGACGTAGAGGTTTGAACATGAAGTGTCTCCTGCCTTGTTGTTGGACGTGACGTTGTCCGGGTTATCGGTTGTTGGACTTTCTCTTCGCAGATGCAGGCATGGCTAAAAACTTAGACTGAAGATGCGGACTTCGCGATGAAACGCCGGTCGCGCGCCGCGCGCCAGCGCGCCACCAGATTCGGTATCAGCACCGAGGCCAGCAGCAGCACGCCGGTCACGATGGTCAACGTTTCGCTGGATACGTCGTCGAGCGTCAGCGCGTTTTTCAGCACGCCGATAATCAGCAGCGACAGCAGCACGCCGATCATCGACCCGCGTCCGCCGAAAATGCTCACACCGCCGAACAGCACCGCCGCGATCACCGACAACTCGAAACCTTCACCGTTGTCGCCCCGCGCGCTCGTGAAGCGCAGCGTATAGACCACGCCCGCCAGCGCACTCATGGCGCCGGACAGCACGAACAGACGCAAGCGGATCTTTGCCACTTCGATACCGGAGAACGCCGCGGCGGTCGGATTCGCGCCGATCGCATAGAGACTGCGGCCGAACGCCGTGGACTGCAGCAGCACGGTGAACACCACCGCGCCGACGATCACGATCACAAACGGCAGCGGTATGAAACTCGAACCAACCGTGCCCATGCCGAACGCCGTGTAAGCCGCGGGAAAATCCGCCACCGCCTGGTCGCCGAGCAGCACATAGGCGAGGCCGCGAAACAGCGCCAACGTGCCGATCGTGACCGCGAGCGAAGGCAGATTGAGCTTGACGATCACGAGGCCGTTGAGCAGACCGGCCAAAGCTCCCGCGATCAGCACCAGCACGATCACGACCGGCATCGGCAAGCCCATGTGCCATAGCACGCCCATCAACGCGCTGGACGCGCCGAGCACCGAGGCCACCGACAGATCGATTTCGGCGGCGACGATGATCAGCGTCATCGGCAGCGCCATCAACGCAATTTCGGTCAGATCCGCCAGCACGTTGCTCAGATTCGCGCCGGTGAGAAACACCGGCGACAGCAACCGCCCTAGCGCGAGCGAGAGAATCAGCACGATCACCAGCAGCACTTCCCATTGCAGCGGCGTTTCGCGTTTGCGCGTGAGCAGCGCGGAATCGGGTTTAGCCATGATCGCGTTTCCTCATCATGCGTTTTGCGACGGAGCGGGCCAGCAAGGTATCGGCGGTAATCGCGGCGACGATCAGCGCGCCCTCGATGGCCTGCTCCCAGAATGGCGACACGTGCAGCACGACCAGCGCGATGCTGATCACGCCGAGCACGAGCGCGCCCAACGTGGCGCCGAGAATCGTGCCGACGCCGCCAGTGATTGCGACACTACCCACCACAGCGGCGGCCACCACTTGCAATTCGATGCCCTTCGCGGTGCTGGCATCCACGGTGCCGAAGCGTGCCAGCCACAACGCGCCCGCAAAACCGGCAATCGCGCCAGAGAGCAGAAATCCCGCCATCACGCGACGCTCCACGTTCACACCGGCGAGACGCGCCGCCTCCGGATTCGAGCCGATCGCGTAGTGTTCGCGGCCACCGCGAAACTGCTTCAGATACACGGCGAGACCGGCCAGCACGACGATCGCGATCAGCGCAAGCGTCGGAATGCCGAGCAACGTTCCAGTCGCGAGACGAGAGAAAGCATCGGGCAGGCTGGTGGCGTTGATCTGCCCGCCATGCACCCACGCATAGTCCGCACCGCGAAAAATGTACAACGTGGATAGCGTCGCCACCAGCGACGGCACGCGTCCCACCGCGACGAGCAGCGCATTGATGCCGCCCGCCACGAGACCGATGGCAAGCCCCGCGGCCAACGCGACGATCACCGGCATCTGCGGAAACGCGACATACAGGCTGCCGACCGCATACGCGCTGATGCCGACCGTCGAGCCGACCGACAGATCGATATGCCGCATCAGGATCACCACGGTCATGCCGGCCGTCAGCAAGCTGATGATCGACACGTTCAGCAGCACGTCGCGCAGGTTCTGCAGGTTCAGGAACTGCGGTTTCGCGAGCCCGGTGCCCACAATCAGCAGAATCAGTACGACGAACAGCGTTGTTTCGCGGCTCTTCGCGATGCTTGCGGCAAAGCCGCCCGGCGAGCCCGCCGTGCGCTTCGCGACCGGCGGATGGACCGGCGCGGGATGGGTGGAAGAATGGCGCATCATACGGCGTGTCCCAGCGGTGGAATCGGTTGGACTGGATGGCCGACGGGTTGGCCAAGTGCGGCGCCCATGATGCGTTCCTCGTCGGCGTCGGCACGCGCTATATCCGCGCTGATACGTCCCTCGTGCATCACCAGCACGCGGTCGGCCATGCCGAGTACTTCCGGCAATTCGCTCGAGATCATCAGCACGGCCATACCGTCGCGCACCAGTTCAGCGAGCGCGCCATACACCTCCGCTTTGGCGCCCACGTCGATACCACGCGTGGGTTCGTCGATGATCAGCACTTTCGGCCCGGTTGCCAGCCATTTGCCGAGTACGACCTTCTGCTGATTGCCGCCCGACAACGTGCCGACCGGTGCATCCGGATCACCCGCCTTGAGGTGCAGGCGCGTGCCCCATTGTCTGGCGAGTTGCGTCTCGCTGCGCGTCGAGATGAGGCCATGCTTGACGAGCCGCCCGAGCACCGTCATCGACGCATTGCGCGCGATGCTCAACTCCAGCGCGAGCCCTTGCTGGCGGCGATCCTCCGGCACCAGCGCGAGTCCAGCGCGCACCGCGGCGGCGGGCCGGCCCGCCGTCAGACGCTCGCCGGCAATCCAGATCTCGCCAGAATCGAGCGGATCGATGCCGAAGATCGCCCGCGCCACTTCGCTGCGCCCCGCGCCGACCAGCCCGGCCAGCGCCACGATCTCGCCCGCGCGCACGTCGAAGGAAATGTCCTTGAACACGCCGATGCGCGTGAGACCGCGCACCGCCAGGCGCACTTCGCCCGGCGGGCGTTCGGCCTTGGGATAGAAGGTTTCCAGATCGCGCCCGACCATTTTTGCAACGATCGATTCGGTGTTGAGATCGGCAGTGAGGCCGTCGAAAACTTTCGCGCCGTCGCGCATGATCGTAACGCGTTGTGTCAGCGCGAATACTTCGTCGAGCCGGTGCGTGATGAACAGGATCGCCACGTCGCGCTCGCGCAGCTTGCGCACGATCGCAAAAAGCCGTTCCACTTCCGGCAGAGACAACGCTGCCGTGGGTTCGTCCATAATCAGCACGTTGGCATTGAGCGACAGCGCCTTGGCAATTTCGATCACCTGCTGATCGGCAATCGACAAACCGCGCACCAGCTGATCGGCGCGCAGATCGACACCGAGCGACGCCAGCAGGCCATCCACCTCGCGGCGCATCGCGTCGTACTGAATGCGGCCGATGCGGTCGACCGGTTGGCGTCCCATGAAGATGTTCTCCGCGATCGACAGATCGAAGAACAGCGTCGGCTCCTGATAGATGACCGCGAGGCCGGCGTCGCGCGCCTCGGCGGGTGTCGCGAAGCGGCGAGCCACGCCGTCCACCAGCAACTCGCCGGTATCCGGCTGATGCACGCCCGCGAGAATTTTCACGAGCGTCGATTTGCCCGCGCCGTTTTCGCCGAGCAGCGCATGCACTTCGCCCGGCCATAGCGCGAGATCGCCGTCGGACAGCGCGCGAACCCGGCCGAATGATTTACTCGCGCGCCGCAATTCGAGCCTGGGCACCGCGGATGTGGGTTGCTGCACTGCGTGTCTCCTTTTTTCGCGTTCCAGTGCACTTCAAATGCGGTAGCAACGTTCCGCATTCCGGCAAAACAGCGCCTCTTTCTCGGTGACGCTCGCTCCATCGACGATCGATGCATACGCATGCCATAAATCCGCGTAAGAGCCGAACAGCCGGTCGACCGGAAAGTTCGAGGCGAACATCGCGCGCTCGACGCCGAACGTATCGATCGTTTCGAGCACGTACGGCCGCAGGCTTTCAACGGTCCACCGATGATCGAACATCGCAAGGCCGCTGATCTTCACGGCGACATTGCGGCAACCGGCGAGCAGGCGCATGCCGTCGCGCCATGCGCGATAACCGGCCACGCTGCTGCGATCCACGAACATGCCCGCATGGTTGATCACGAACTGCGTGTCGCCATGCGAGCGCGCCAACGCCGCCGCTTCTTCCATCTGTGACGGATACAGTTGCAGATCGAACGACATGTCGTAACGGCGCAGCAACGCAAAGTGCTCGCGCCATTGCGGCTCGCGCATGAAATGACGGCCGACGTAATCGAACAGTCTGTTCTCGTGCACGTTCAGAATCTGCCGGACGCCACGCGTATTGGCGAACGACGCATGGGCTTCGAGCACGGCCGGTGCATTCGGCGCGGACAGATCCACCGCGGCGACAATCGCGTTCGGCAGGCCGCGCGATTCCTTGCGATCCGCAATGGATTGCAGCCAGCGCGTTTCTTCCACGGGATCAGCGGGATCGTGATTCGCTTCGACGTGCACCAGTTTCAGCACCTCGATGTCGCCCGCCTCACCCAGCAGATCGTCGAGCAGGTAGTCGTGCTTCAGATCGCGCGCGTCGCCCACGAACGACACGCCGGGGTTTTCGAGCCACGGATAGCGATGCGTTTTCAGGTCCCACAAATGGATATGCGAATCGACCACCTGCATGCGGCACACTCCGTCCGGTGAAGATCGTTTCGAAGTCAGCTCAGCTCAGCGAATTCAGATGAAAGACCGGTTCGAGCGGCTGCTGAAGCGGCGTGTGATCCGCTGCCGTCTGCATGATGTCGGCCATGTAATCCCACCATTTGCGCATCACGTCGAGTTGCGGCAACTCGTTCATGGTGTGATGGTTATGGCGCGTCAGCATGGCGAATAGATGGTGCGAGTCCGGGTCGAAGAAAATCCGGTAATCGCGCACGCCGGCGTTGTGCAATGCATCAACCAGTTCGGGCCAGATTTGCGCGTGACGTCGTTCGTATTCCTCGCGCATGCCGGGGTTGAGCACCATCCGGAAAGCGATTGTTTCCATTGCGGCCTGTCTCCCGTCGTATCGGGCGCTTTCTGGGAGAAGCGTCTGATGCGACTATAATTCCTGCGTCGATAGCATCTCAATCCGTTGTTGGGATTGGGCGATCCACAAACCGAATCGCACCCGCCCCATGAGCCAACACTCAGCAACTGTCGCACTGGTCAATCGGCTCAAGTTCAAACACCTCGCGCTGCTCGTCGCGCTCGACGACGCCCGCAATCTCCATCAGGCCGCCGAGGCCGTCAACGTGGCCCAGCCAAGCGCGAGCCGCATGCTCGGCGATATCGAGGAGGCGTTCGGCTTCCTGCTGTTCGAGCGCAACGCGCGCGGTATGACGCCCACGCCGCTCGGCGTCGTCACGCTGGCCTACGCGCGGCGCGCGCTGGCCGAACTGACCCGTTTCGCCGAAGACCTCGAAGTCAAGCGACGCGGCGGTCATGGGCAACTGACGGTCGGCGCGATCATGGGCGCCGCGCCCGATCTGCTGGCTATGGCAGTCGCCGCGCTGAAAACCGAAAGCCCGCTGCTGAATGTGCGCATTCTGGGCGAAACGAGCGATCAGGTCGTGCAATTGCTGCATCGCCGCGAAGTCGATCTGGCGCTGGGGCGCCTCACCAGTCCGCTGCAACACAACGATTTCAGTTTCGAGCCGCTCGCACGCGAGACGCTGCTGCTGGTCGTGCGCTCGGTGCATCCGCTCGCGCAGCGCGCGCGCCTTACCCTGCGTGAGCTGATCGACTGGCCGTGGGTGGCGCAGCCTGTCACCAGTCCGGCGCGTGTGCTTTTCGAAGAGGAACTCGCGCGTGCGGGACTGGCCACGCCGGTGAACCTGACCGAATGCGCGTCGATCTTCGCAACGCTGCAACTGCTCGAGAATTACGATGCGGTGGCAATGCTGCCCGAATCCGTGGTGCGCGATCATTTGCGCGGCAAACTGCTGGTTGCGTTGCCGCTCGAAATCGGCAAGAGCCTGTCGGGCTTCGGCATTCTCACGCGCAAGGAAGAACCGCTGGCTGAACCGGCGCTGCGCTTCATCGACCTGTTGCGCGGTTTCTCGCACAAGCTCAAGCGCGACGACACGGCCGCCGCCGCATCCAGTTCGCTGATCGCGGCTTCGGCTCCGGTGAACTGAAATCGGCATTGCACGTTACTGCAGGTTGACGAAGAGGCCGCCGTCCACCAGCAACGCTGCGCCGGTCACATAGCGCGCGCGGTCGGAGGCGAGGAACGTCACGCAATCGGCGACATCTTCCGGACGGCCCAACCTGCCGAGCGGAATGCGTTTTTCGAAGTAGGCTTTTTTGGCTTCGTCGGCGAGGTCTTGCGCGTTCAGGTCCGTGGCGATGGTGCCCGGCATGACCGAGTTGCAGCGAATGCCATACGGTCCCAACGCAACCGCGCAGGACTGCATCAGCGAATGCACGCCCGCTTTGGTCGGCGTGTAATGCGTCTGCATGCCGCCGCCCACCAGCGCGCTGATCGAACTCGTCGCCACGATCGCGCCACCCGTGCCCTGCGCTTTCATCTGTTGCGCGGCGGCTTGCGTCACGTAGAACGCGCCATTCAGATTGACCGCCACTGTCGACTCCAGCACTTCAGGCGGCATGTCGAGAAAAGCATGGAACGGACAGATGCCCGCATTGCTGGCGAGCACGTCGACTTTGCCGAAGGCTTCCACCGTATGGCGCACCAGTTGCTGGCCGGTCTCGCGCGCGGCGACGTTGCCTTCGATCGCAATCACGCGCCGCCCCAGCGCCTCGATTTCGCCGACCACTTCGGCGACGGCGGAACGGCGTCCGTACGATGCGTCGTTATCGCCCCAGTAGTTGATCGCCACGTCCGCGCCTTCGGTTGCGCATGCAACGGCTATCGCGCGGCCAATGCCACGCGAAGCGCCGGTCACGATCACGACCTTGTCCTTGAGCAGCACGTCATTCTCCTTTGCTGGTTCGACACTGCGAGGCGCGCGCCCCGGCAGCGCCAGGAGTGCCCGAACGGCGCGACGAACGATCAACGCGCATACGGCCGCACCAGTGCGCATTCCGGATTCAGCCTCACACCGAAACCCGGCGCGTCCGGCACCTTCATGCGTCCGTTCACCGGCACCGGCTCGTCGAGCAGCAGCGGCGTGAACATCGGCACGACCTCGTCGGCCTTGGGCGCCATCATCAGAAACTCGGCGAACGGCGAGTTGTGCCGCGTCACCACGAAGTGATAGCTATAGACCGATGAACCGTGCGGCACCACCATCACGTTGTGAGCATCGGCAAGCGCGGAAATCTTGATCAATTCGGTAATGCCGCCGCACCAGCCGACATCCGGTTGAATCAGATCGCAGCATTGCATCTCCAGCAGCATGCGAAAGCCCCAGCGCGTCGCTTCGTGTTCGCCGGTGGACACCATCATGCCGCGCGGCACGTTGCGGCGCAGTTCGGCGTAACCCCAGTAGTCGTCGGGCGGCAAACATTCCTCGATCCATTTCAGGCCGTATTCGTGCGCCGCTTGCGCGAGCCGCGTGGCATACGGCACATCGAGGCTCATCCAGCAGTCGTACATCAGCCAGAAGTCGTCGCCGACGCGGCTGCGCATCTCCGCGAGCTTGTCCAGGTTCTGCCTGAGACCGGCGTCGCCTTCGGCCGGACCATGCTGCAACGGCAGCTTGCCGCCGATGAAACCCATCTCCTTCGCTAGATCAGGCCGCGCGCCGGTAGCGTAGAACACGAGTTCGTCGCGCACCGGACCGCCCAATAGCTGGTACACCGGTTCCTTGCGCACTTTCGCGAGCAGATCCCACAACGCGAGATCGACGCCCGAGATCGTATTCAGCACCACACCTTTGCGACCGTAGTACAACGTGGAAAAGTACATCTGATCCCACATTTTCTCGATGTCGGTAACGAGCTGCCCTTCGAGAAAACGCGCGAGATGTTTCTCCACGATGAACGCGCCGATCTCGCCGCCTGTGGTCACCGCGAAGCCGACGGTACCGTCGCTTGCTTCGATCTCCACCACGAGCGTGCCCAATACATTGATACCGAACGACTGGCGGCTCTGCCGATACTCCGGATAACGCGCCATCGGCGTGGAGATGTGATCGTCGATCCAGTGTCCGCCAGGTTGGTCGTGATAGTCCGCACCGCCGCCGCGGACGATGAAGGCACGCACGTGCCGGATGGTAGGCATGGCCATGAATGGGGCTCCGTTATGAGTACGTCGAGCGTGCGCCTAGCGGGCGCGATGCAGTAAGGTTTCGAAAGCGGCGGCCGGCTGGGCGGGATCGCGGCGCAATAGCGTACCGATCATGAGCGCGGCGAGCAGACTCGACACGCCCAGCACGACCAGTCCCGCCGACGTCGACGAAAACGCGCGTTCCGCCGCGGTGCGCAAGCTCGGCGCAATGAAGCCGCCGAGTCCGCCGAGCGAATTGATCAACGCAATGCCGCCCGCCGCGGCGGCGCCCGTGAGATAGCGCGTGGGAAAGGTCCAGAAAAGCGGCTGTGCGGCGATGAAACCGCTCGCTGCACAACACAGCGCGAGCAAGCCGATCGCGGGGCTATGCACGAGTCCCGACACGCCGATACCCAGGCCAGCGACGATCAGCAACGCCACCGCCCAGCGCCGATGCCCACCGGTTCGATCCGCGCGGCGCGGCACATACCAGGTCACGGCGAGCGCGCACAACCACGGCAGCGCGGCGACGAGACCCACACGCAAGCCGACCGTCGTTCCAAGAAAGGCCGCCACCTGCTGCGGCAGATAGAAAATCACGCCGTACACGCTCATCTGGATCAGCAGATAGATCGCCGACAGCAGCAGCACACGCCGATCCACCAGTGCTGCCAATATGCGCTGCGGACCGTGCGCGGACGCCGCACGCGCGTCGTCTTCGAGCGCACTGCGCAAGCTCGCGCGCTCCTGCGGTTCGAGCCAGTGCGCGTCTTCGGGACGATTGTCGAGATACCAGAATGCCCATACGCCCACCACCGAAGCCAGCGCGCCTTCCACCAGAAAGAGCCATTGCCAGCCGGCGAGACCCAGCGCGCCGTGCAATTCGAGCAGCGAACCCGACAACGGACTGCCGAAAATAAACGCCAGTGGCGCACCGAAATAAAACACACCCACCGCGCGCGCTCTGGCCGATTGCGGAAACCAGTGCGTGAGGTAATAGATCACGCCCGGAAAGAAACCCGCCTCGGCGGCGCCGAGCAGAAACCGCAACGTGTAGAACGCGGTCGGCGTATGCGCGAGGCACATCGCGGCCGAGACGAGCCCCCATGTCACCATGATCCGGCACATCCAGGCGCGCGCGCCGACCCGATGCAGCAGCAGATTGCTCGGGACTTCGAACAATGCATAGCCGACGAAAAACACGCCCGCCCCGAAGGCAAATGCCGCGTTCGACAAACCCGTATCGTGCTGCAAGGCCTTTTGCGCGAAACCGATGTTGGCGCGATCGAGAAACGCCAGCACGTACATGAACAGCAGAAACGGCAGCAGCCGGCGCATTACCTTGCCGTTGATCGCCTCCAGTGAAACGGGCGCGTGCGGGTCCATCTCGTCTCCTTCACAAAGCGCGCGCGGTCGGCGGCTCTGCGTTTTGCTGTCTTATGTACCGCTAATGACGTCACGCCGGTGTGATCGCGCGGCGGCTCAATAGGTCGCGCGCCCGCCGGACAGGTCGAATACCGAACCGGTGCTGAACGCGCAGTCCTCAGAGGAGAGCCACAAGATCAGCGACGCCGCTTCTTCGGGTAACAGGAAGCGGTTCATGGGAATCTTCGACAGCATGTAGTCGATGTGTTGCTGCGACATCGAATCGAAGATCTCGGTTTTGGCCGCGGCGGGTGTGACGGCGTTGACGAGAATGTTCTTCGTCGCGAGTTCTTTACCGAGCGATTTGGTCAGGCCGATGAGGCCGGCCTTGGAGGCGCTGTAGTGCGAGGCGTTCGGGTTGCCCTCTTTGCCCGCCACCGAAGCGATATTGACGATCCGGCCATAGCCCTGCCTGAGCATTTGCGGCACGACCGCGCGGCAGGTCAGATAGGGGCCGATCAGGTTCACGTCGATCACGCGGCGCCAGATGTCGGGTTCCAGTTCCCAGGTGGTGCCGTTGCCGCCGGTGATGCCGGCGCAATTGATCAGCACGTCGATCGCGCCGTGATCGGCGACGGTTTGCGCCACGGCCTGCGCGACGGCGGCTTCCTGTGTCAGTTCGACGGCGACTGCCGTGACTTTGCCGAGCTCGCTCAGCTCACGCTGGCTGCGGGCGAGACGTTCGGCGTCCACGTCCCATAGCGCGACCGATGCGCCCGAGTTCAACGCCCGCTGCGCGACCGCGTAGCCGATGCCACGCGCGCCGCCGGTAATGGCGACTACGCGCCCCTCCAGATCGATCCGATTCATCGCTGTGCTCCTGTGGCAGACCTGAGCGGCGTGCCTTTGTGTTGTTGTATCCGGCTGCCTGTGCTGCTGGTTCAGCCAATATACGAGCGGTGCGATGCGCTAACAATTCGAGTATTGGAGGGGGTGATAACAAAAGTGGATCGAAGGGAGTATCGACAGGGTTTGCTGCCTGCGAAGGTGTCCAGGCCCATCACCGCCATTCAGGCCTGCTGCCGACTCAGTTTCGCGCGCTCGAAGAACTCGAACACACTCATGCCGGCGAGCATTGCGGCCACGAATCCCCAGGCCTTGGGAAAACCGGCGCCCAATGCGACCAGCGCAGGGCCCGGACAAAATCCGGCAAGTCCCCAGCCCACGCCGAATACCGCGCTTCCCAGCACGAGCCGCAGCGTGATGTGGGTGCTGGCGGGAAGTTGCATGGGCAACCCCAGCAGGGATTGCTTGCGGCGTTTTGCCAGCAGGAATGCGATAGAGCCGATGGCTATTGCACCAGCCATAACGAATGCCAGCGACGGATCCCATCGCCCTGCGATGTCCAGAAATCCCAGCACCTTCGCCGGATTGGCCATGCCGGACACCATCAGACCGACGCCGAACAGCAGCCCGGAAAGTAACGCGGTGAGCAAACTCATCTCAGCCTCCCAGCAGATGTCTGGAAATGAACACGGTCAGAAAACCGCTCGCCATGAACGTTGCGGTTGCAACAACCGAACGGATGGACCCTCGCGAAATGCCGCAAACACCGTGGCCGCTCGTGCAACCGCCCGCGTAACGCGTGCCGATGCCGACCAGAAAGCCCGCGACGAGTATCTCGCCCCACCCGGCCTGGATATCCGGCGCTATCCGGCTACCCAGCAAGCCTGCCAGCACAGGGGCTCCAATGAGCCCGGCAAGAAAAGCGACACGCCATTGCGCGTCTTTCTGCGGCGTGCCGACGAGGCCGCCGAGTATGCCGCTGATGCCGGCTATGCGTCCGTTGAACAAAACAAGCGCGGCAGCCGCGGCCCCGATCAGCAGGCCGCCCGTCAATGACAGGCCGGGCGTGAAACTCGCGAGATCAATCGACATGGCCTCTCCTTATCTTCATTGGGCGCAGAACTGGTTGTACAGCAAACGCACAGGCTTTCTCCACCGAGGCCTGCACCGGTCCGAACATGCTGCACGTTATTTTTTTGCACTTGCACAAATGCTCCATCGAGCCGGATACTAATCCGGCCCGCGTTGTCTCCTCAGCGGGTGCATCAGTCTTCGCCCGCCCCCGCGCGGGCTTCTTTTGAACGATGGATGCAAAAGTCGGGAGGCGCGATGGAAGTCTGCGATGGATGCTCCGGCATCAACGGCCGGCCTGTCGATGTTCAACGGCAGGAACACCTCACGCTGATCGGTGTGGCGGAATGCAACGGCACACTCGTCCTCGAACACTATCGCTGCGACAAATGCCGGGCGGTTATCGCCAGACAATTCACGGGCGACTCCGCTGAACGGATCTGGAGCGTAATCGAAACCGCGCATTGAGAACCGGCGCAACGGTCCGGACCGGACAAACCTCTGCCGTTATCGGCAATGTCCAGTTCCTCGCGTTCAGCCGGATCCCCGGCCGCTCACTTCTTCACCCGATCCGCACGACGTCCGCCCTATCGAACAAGGAACCCGTAGGTAAGCGGATCGCGCTCATCCACTAGCCATGTCGCGAAGCCGCAGACAAAAGCGTTGCCTTCGACCTCCGGAATGACGGCCTTGAAATCGCCCACCGTCGTTTCGCTCAAGACACGCCCTTTGAACACCGTGCCGATAATGGACTCGTTCACAAGCGTCTCGTCCTTGCCAAGCTTGCCGCGCAGATAAAGCTGCGCGACCCGGCCGCCGGTTCCGGAACCGGTGGGTGAACGGTCCACCTCGCGGTCCGCAAACACACAACAGTTGGCTTGCGTCGACTCCGCGTGCCGCGGTGCGTTCGCAATGATGGTGCCGTAGATGTGGTTGATCTCGGGGATATAAGGATGCTCGACGGGAAACGCCCTGTTTGCAGCCTCCTTCACTTCGGCACCGAAGCGGATGAGTTCTTCCACGGCCGACTCCCGCACCTCGAGGCCGTGCGGCGCCCCGTCGGTGTAAAAGTAGAACGCGCCGCCGAACGCGATATCGCCCGTCACCGAACCGAACGACGGCGTCTGCACGGTCACGTCCCGCTTCCAGATAAACGACGGCACGTTGACGAAGCGAACGTTGCCGGCATGCTCGCCATCCCACTTCACGAATGCTTCGATGAACCCGCAAGGCGCGTCGATGCCGATGCGCGTTTCGGGTATCTCACGCTGAACCCAGCCCAGTTCGACCGCCGCCGTCGCGAGCGCGATGACGCCGTGGCCGCAATGGTCGCTATAACCTTCGTTGTGAAGGAAGATGATGCCGAAGTCGGCGGCGGCGCTGACCGGTTCCGTCAGATACCCGCCGTACATGTCGGCATGCCCACGCGGCTCGAACATCAACGCCCGGCGGATATCGTCGGCGTTTTCCTTCAGCCACGCGCGCCGCTTGACGATCGTGTCGCCAGGCAGACGCGGCAAACCGCTGGTGACAATGCGGAATGCCTCTCCGCCGGTGTGAACTTCGACAGTCTGGATAGTGCGTGAAATTTTCATATCTGCTTCGTGAAGTCGGTGGGTCGCCTGCCGTTACGTTACTGTCCGTCATTCACCGTAGGGGACCGGCAAGCCATTCCTGATGGTGTACACGGTGGTCGGGGCGCCCTTCAGATCGCCGGACTCGTCGAACGAATAGGTGCCCGCAACGCCCTTATAGTTCTCCTTCGCGAGTTGCGCGATCAGCTTGGCCTTGTCCGTTGTCGTTCCCGCTTTCACCATTGCGTCGGCGAGCAGTTTCACGCCGTCGTAGTAGCTCACGGCGTAGACCTGGGTATCGATGTTGTACGCAGCCTTGTACTTTTGCAGGAACTCGCGGCCGGCCGCTGTTTTCTCGAGCGCGATACCGCCCTGCGCGCAGTAGACGATCGATGCCGCGTCGCCGGCCACCTTGCCCATGTCGGCCGAACAGATGCCGTCGCCGCCGAGCAGTTTGGCCCTGAGCCCGCGCTGACGCATCTGTTTGGCCATCGGCGCGCCTTGCGCCGCGTAGCCGCCAAAAAAGATCACGTCGGGATTTTTGGACTTGATGTTCGTGAGAATGCCGAGGAAATCGGTAGCCGACGAGTTGGTGAATTCCTGGTCGATGATCTGAATGCCGTTTGCCTTGGCGACTTTCGTGAACTGCTCCGCCACGCCTTGACCATATGCCGTGCGATCGTCGATCACGGCGGCCGTTTTGGCCTTCAACGTCTTCGCGGCAAATTGTCCCATCGTGCCGCCCAGTTGTTCATCGCTCGCGCCGATACGGAAGATGTTCCTGAAGCCCTGTTTGGTCAGCGCCGGGTTGGAGGCGACGGGCAGCATCGGCACATTTCCGGCGTTGTAGACGCGTGAGGCGGGAATCGCCACGCCCGAGTTATACGGTCCGACAACGGCGACCACGCCGCTATCGACCAGTTTCTGCGCAACCTGCACGCCGATTTTCGGATCGGCCTGGTCGTCTTCCGAGTCCAGTTTGAACGTGACCTTTTGGCCCGCGACGGTAACGCCCGCCTTGTTCAGCTCGTCGATGGCAAGCCGCGCCCCGTTCTCGTTGTCCTTGCCGTTCGGCGCCTGCGGGCCCGTGAGCGGAGCCGAATGACCGATGGTGACGACAACCTGGGCAGCTGCGGACACGGTGAAACCGGCGGCCATCAACGCGGCCGCAGTCATTGCAAAACGTCGCATACCAAACTCCGATTGGACTGGGAGCAAACACCTTATGCTCAATTCGGCTCCAATTCAATCGGCCGTCGACAACAGCGGCCGCCCTCGCGTCAGGTCGCGGGAAATCTGCGGATCCTGCCGCGACCCTGCGCGTATCGGTGCGTCGCGCGTCACCGAAAAGCGTCAGAGCCGCTGCAGTTCGTTCTTCATCCATTCATGCACGGCATGACTCAACTCCTGCTGTGTCATCTCCCGAGGCGAGAACGGCGGGCCGACCACCACGCGAATATGCCCGGGACGGTCGGGCCAGCCTTTCGTCGGCCAGACCTTGCCCGCGTTCAGGACTACCGGGACGGCAGGCACGCCGGTCGCGCATGCGAGCCGCACGCCTCCCGATGTCATCCTCAACGGGGCATCGTGACGCACGCGGGTGCCCTCCGGGAAAATGACGACGACGTCGCCCTTTGCCAGCCTCTCCGCGCTTTCCTTCGTGACAGCCTGGTGAGCCTGCCGGGCGGAACCACGGTTCAGGCTGACCATATCGAGTCCGCGCAGCACCCAGCCAAAGAACGGAATGCGCAGAAGATCTTCCTTGAACACAAAACTGATTCGGCGTGGAATAAGCGCCAGAAAAGCGAGCGTTTCCCAAGTCGATTCGTGACGGCACAAAATGATCGCCGGTCCGTCAGGGAGGTGTTCAAGCCCGTCTATCGAACATGACACGCCGGGCAGCCAACGCATGACAAAAACCAGCGCACGGCACCATTGTTTCGCAAGCCAGTATCGTCCAGCGCGTCCGACGAAAGGAAAGAGAAGCAGAATGATGATGGAATACAGCGTCCCGCTACCGAGCATGTAGACGATAAACAGCCATTTGGTGAAAGTTGAGCGCATCGGGACCTGGATCAGATTGGTAGGCGGCGCAAGAATATCACCGTACCCTTTGAGACTGCGACGTGAGAGTTATGTCAGGCCGCGAACCCGAAGGCGGCGGCCGGCCAGGCTTGCAAACAGCCCCCATTGCGAGCGAGGTTCGCGCTGTGATCGGGTTGTCGGTGCATCGTCCTTCACGGTTCCGAGCGAATGGCCGGAGCGCCGGTTGGATGTGAACCTGAACCGCTGAACCAGCACTAAACCTCTGAGCCTCTGAACCGGTTGTCAATCCGGGCATGCCGGGCAAGCCAACGCCTCAGGCGCGACAGGCTGCTCGCTGCGCCCGAAGCTCGCCAGCGCGGCGAGCCCCAGCAACGCGAGACCGCTGCCGAGCAGAAAGTCGGCCGAAATACCCACATGGTCGACCACCACGCCGCCCACCAGCGACCCCACCGCAATCGCCACCTGAATGATGCTCACGAACAAGGCCGAACCCGCTTCGGGCGAGTCCGGCGTAGCGCGCTGAATCCAGATGCTGAAGCACAGCGGCAATGCGCCGAACGAAATGCCCCACGCGAGCACCAGCGCCATGACGCCGATCGTCGAATGCTGCAGCAGCGGCAGCGAAACCAGCGCGAACATCAGCAGCGAAACCATCACGGCTACCGAGACTTTCAGGTTGCGCGTCACCGTGGACGAAACGGCGAAGTTCGAGAAGAACCCGATTACGCCGAATCCGAGCAGCAGCCACGTGATCGTCGACATGTCCAGATTCGCATTGTGCAGCAGGAAAGGCGTGATGTACGTGTACGACGAAAAATGCGCGCCGAACACGAGCCCGACCATCAGCATGCTTCGGCGAGGATGCGGGCGGCGCAGCAACGCCACCAGATCGCGCAGGCGCAACGCGGCGTCCGACGGCAAGGACGGCACGAAGAAGAACTGCGCGACGAGCGCAATAGCGACCAGCACGCCGGTCGCCATGAACGACAGGCGCCACGACGCGAAGCTGGCGATGAACGTGCCGAGCGGCACGCCGATCACCGTGGCGCACGTCACGCCGGTGAGGATGGTCGCCATTGCTCGCGCAGAATCTCTCGGCTTGACGAGCCGTACCGACGCCGCCGTAGCCAGCGTCCAGAAGCCGCCCAATGCAGCGCCGAGCAGCGCGCGCCCGAGCAGCATGACCAGAAAATTCGGCGCAAAGGCCGAAATCAGATTCGAAGCCAGCAGCAAAGCCGTGAGTAAAAGAAATACCCGCCGCCGATCCATACGCCCCGCCACCAGCATCAGACCCGGCGCGGAAATAGCTGCAATCACGCCGGGCACGGTGACCATCAATCCGGCCGTGCCGGGCAGCACGCCGAGATCCGCGGCGACCCGCGGCAGGAGTCCGACCGGCAAAAACTCCGTCGTCACGAAAGCGAAAGCGCCGATGGCGACCGCGAAAACAGCGAGCCACGAACGCAGGGACGACGGCGTGCCGTCGTCCAGCGAGGCATGGCTCGCCGCGAGATTATCTTCGATCAACATAGTATTGTTTGCGAGTTTCTAAACAACAGATGGAATTGGAGCGGCCGCACCGCGCTAATCCGTTGGCGAACCACGAGGCATGAGGCACGATTAAAAAAGCAGGCCATATTGGCCTGCTTGCCGGCAGCGACGCGAATGCGGTCTGGAAATTAGCGAGTGAAAACCCGAATGGACTACACCATAACATCGTAATAAATCGTCCGCTGACGAGTCCGGAAAATTGCGGTCGGAGGTAGGGTTATCGATGCGGATCACGGGCGTGCAACCGTGCGTGAGAATGACGGGGCAAGATGCAGGCAAGTGCACGAGTCAGTTGGGCACAGCGTTTGCTGAAGCCACGTCAGCCTTCAACGCACTGTCAACCGCTTACCGAAAACGAGGACATCGCCCATGCTTACCACCCGCCCCTGTACCGCTACTTGTGTGATCGACGGCATGCCGGTCACCGTCACCTTCTATCCGGACAACGGCGTGTTGCGCATTGCGGATCCGTTGGGTACGTGTATCAGGGAAACGCGCTGGCACGACTCGTGGCGCGCACTGCTGGACGAATTCCGTGGTTTCACTGAACGCGCGTCAGTGCAAGGACACGATTTCGACACGATGATGGGGCATCTCGGCGAACACGCCGATCATTCACAGCACGGCATGGCGCTGGCATGAGTCAGGCACGAGTCAGGCTTAAGGAAGGCGCGGCGGGAAGTCGGCGGAAGTAACGGGAATGCAGCGCCTGTATCACGCGCCGCATTCCCGAAGATGGATCTGTCACTGACCGAAATAAATCCTGCATAACGGGCCGGAAGAAGTGCATGGCTGGTTTTGCCGATCTCCCGCGTCCGACTGCCCTGCTGCCACGCCTCCATATGACACATTCTGCACCGGCTGTGCGCCGGGCGTCATGCCCTGTCCTGATTCGCTGAACGGCATATCGGTCGTGGCCTGCGCCGATTCGTTCGCGTTCTGTTGCATCATCGTGTGGCCCGGCACACCCGCGCCCTGCTGGCCCTGAGTCTCCTGCGCGCTCGCCGTTCGCGGCGCGAGCAGGAGCACGGCGCTGGCCACCGCCATCAATAATCGTAGTTTCATGTCCAGACTCCTTGAATCCGGCGCAGCAGTTCTCGTCCTCCAAACAATTGATCCGTGAAAAAAACGCCAGGCTGCCCGATGGGCTGACGGACGAGTCGATGTCGATGCGAACTGCTGCGGCGAGTCATCGAACTAAACGGCAAATGACTTGCCATACCTGAACCGATGTCGGACGCGTTCTCGCGACTGGCCGGAATCGGTTGCCGCAGGCTGGCGGTGCGGATTTTGGCTCCGCTGTTTCTTTATAGCTCGGCCACTCAGGAATTCAATCGCTGAACACCCCGGCCCCGTTTACCGCGGCCGGCAAGTTCGAAAGACGGCATTTGAAACAAAATCAGCCGGACCGGCGCGTGCTTTGGCCACACAGTGCGTTATGATGCTGGCATAACGTAAATAATCGGCCCCGCGCGAGGCACCGGCGAGAGACGGAGCGTGGAGATGAAACCGGCCATCTGCAATCAATGCATCGTCAATACAGTTTTTTCCCTTGTCGGCATGAGACTTATCCGGTCTTGTCTGCCGCGCGGCGGAGCGCTTGAATATTCATTGATTGATAACCTGGTTTGATAGGCGGCCGGATAGGCCATATGCTGCGCCGCGATATAGGGAACGACGTTTTCTGACGCTGCCTTTGGAATTTCCTTCAATCGATAACCACACCGCGGGCCGTCCCCATTCACATGGGCTCGATGCTCACGCGGGCTTCCCTTGCAATCTGTAATTGACAGAACGCTGGACGTTTTAGAAGGACGAATATCTTATGGACGAAAGGAAGCGAGATAGCATGATTGCGTATCTCCGCCACCGCATGGAAGAGTTTGGTATCAAACCAGAAGACCTTGCCGCAGTGCTCGCATCCGAGCCGGCCGCGCAAAAGGCTGAACGCTACCGTAGCGCAACTGGAGATAGCTGGGATGGCCAGGGTGAGATGCCCCAATGGCTGAAACAGGCCATCAGCGCAGGTCAGTCTATCGACCACTTTGAACTGTCGGCCACGCCGGCGCCCGCGCCCGCTCCGCAGCAGAAGAAACGTGTGGACTGGCAAAACGACCCGTTCGCCGGCAGTCCGCTCGCACGCTCGAACAACCGCTAGACCGCTGCGCTATTGCGGCTCATGCAAGTGCTGGACTGCGATCATGCGTCGCACGTCGTGGCGCGGTGCGACGAATCAATGGCTGCGGGGACCGCTGCCGCGCTTGCCGTGGTGCTTGCCGGCATGGCGTATTGCGGCAGTTCGATAAACGCGCTGACCTGCCGCACGATTTGCCAGAACACCTTGTCGAACAGGCGTGCGCGCTCCGGCTCGGCCATGTCGCCCGCGAGCGGATCGGCAAAGCTCCAGAGGCACAACTGTGGTTCACCTGGAAACGCGGGCGCATGCCGTGCGTCCACGGATTCGTCCAGGGCGATCACGAGGTCCATGCGCGGCGCCCATTCGCCGGTAAATTCCAGCCAGCTTTTCGGGCTCAGCACGCCAAGATCCGAAATGCCGGGCCGCAATTGCGCGACCGCAAATGGATGAACCCGCGCGGCCGGCTCCGGTCCCGCGCTGAACGCGTCAAACCGGTGTCCCGCCAGTTCCCGCAATAAAGCTTCGGCAATGATGCTGCGTGCTGAATTCTCGCGGCAGAGAAACAGCACCTTGTATTTTCTGGTCACGCTTACCCCGTACACGTGTTTTTATGCTTCTGTGTGCCATTCTGCCGGCTCAGTCTTGCGCCCTCGTGACACTACGATGATCAAATTTGTCGCGCCACGAGAATTTGTACCAGGGTTTCTCGCTCGCAAACGCAGTGCGTTGGTGTGCCTGGTCCGTGCGCCTCGTTGTGCATTCACGCTCGCCCCAAAGTGTATCAGCGCAAGCGCGAAGCTTTCATTAAGCCTTCGAAAGAGAGGGAGAAATTCAACCAGGCGCCGCGCTTCAATTTCAGCCTCAGACAGAAGCTTCGGTCTCGCGTTGGCCTGACACGATCCGGTTGGCCGCATCGCTTCCATCGGCGCCGGCCGCAGGAGGCGTATCGAACGACATCGCCGCGGGCGGTGTACTGATCGCCTTGACGCCGTTGGCAATACCGGGCGCCGCGACGTAGGGGATAAACGCCGCCACCGCAACGACTACGATGAAAGTGAACATGGCCGTCGTGCCTCCAGGGATCGACTGCGTGGAAGTCGAGCGAAGCAGTTCGCTTGGCAATGAGCAGGCGTCGCTCGTGCTTGCCGTGTCCGAACGACGCATGTCACGGCCCTGTGTTTGATTCTAGAAGCGCCAATTCCGGCGCTAAAGTCCGCTCTCTATATCAATTCGGTCTACGTCTATGGTCTAGCGGCCAGGGCGCCATTTCTCGCACGGCAGCAGATTCCGTGATCTCGCATCCGGTCTGCGACGCGACAATCGCCGCGACTCGCGAGTCGCCTCTCCTGCGGGCCGTTGTAAATCGCCGGACAATTCGCGTGATACGTCAAAACCGCAATCCGTTGAGGAACTGAAACCACAGACCTTCGAGCACGCCGGCCGGATGAGTCGCGGCTGCGGGTTCCGCGCGCTTCTCCTGCTTCTCCGGATTGGCGCGCCTCGCCGGCACGTCCTGCACGGCGGCGTCCTGTTTCGCTAAAGTTGGGTCGGACTCAGCCGAAGCATCGGCAACACCGGAAACATCGTGAGCCCCGGAAACGTCGGGAGCATTCGCTGCGTCGGCCTGCGCCTTTGCGGCTTCGCGCCGCGCAGCCTGCAACGCCGACACGCTATCGGCGATCTGCGCGGCTCGCCCCACCTCGCATCGACGCCCGAGCAGCACGCCGAACAGCACGTCGCGGTTGTGGCCGTCGTCGGCGAAACGCATGGCGAGCGCGACCATCTCCGCATACGCGGCCTCGTCAGCGGCGCGCGCGGCCGCTTCGCGCTCGGTTTGCGCCTGCTGCCGGCGCGCATGCTGCGCCTCCCAGCCGCGCATCTGTTCGGCGTAGACCGAGTCGTACACCTTGCGCTGCGCGGCGTCGGAGAGAATCGCGTACGCGTCCCTGATTTCCTGGAAAGTGGCGCGCGCAACTTCCTCGGCGCCGCCATTGCGGTCGGGGTGCCACTTCATCGCGGCCTTCCGGTAGGCGCGCTTGATCTCTTCTTCCGTGGCGTGCGTGGGCACGCCGAGGGTGTCATAAAGGGTTGCCATTGCGTGCTCGACCTCGCCGTGATTCACTTCGCGGACCATCGTAGCATGCAAAAAACGGCTTTATCGTGAAGCGGCCGGCGCCCGCGCCGCTCGCTCGCCGGACAAAAAAATGGCCTCGCCGCTAGCGTGGCGAGGCCCAATCCCATGTCAAGGAGATGTCATGGAGGAGACGATCCGATCATAGCCGCCGGTTATCACACCCCCAAACAATGCTTCGCCATATGCTTATCCGGCGCGATCTCAAGTGCATTGCAGCCCATGCGGCGCGGCGCCGCCGCTCGCCAACACCCTGCACGGTTATATCGTTAGAACAAAAAGTCGCTTCGTGCCGCGCCTCGCGCTCATTAAGATGACACTTCAAAGTCCGGTTCGCCCCGGTCCGCTGCGCGCAGCCCCGCGCCGGCGCATCGTGAGCCGCTACCGAAGGAGCATTTCGTTGACCAGTTTCGATCATCCCCGCCGGCCGCTCGTCGTCGGCATTGGCGGCACGACACGCGCCGCTTCGTCGACCGAACGCGCGCTCGGTTTCGCACTGCGCGGCGCGCAGGCCGCGGGCGCGAATACCCGCCTGTTCGGCGGCACCTTCCTGCATAGCCTGCCTCACTATGCTCCGGAACAGCCGCAGCGCACGGATGAACAGCTCGAACTGATCGAGGCCGTGCGCCATGCGGACGCCCTGATCATCGCCACGCCCGGCTATCACGGCGGCGTGTCCGGTCTCGTCAAGAACGCGCTCGACACGCTCGAGGAACTGCGCGCCGACGAGCGCCCGTATCTGGACGGCCGCGCGGTCGGCTGTATCGTCACTGCTTATGGCTGGCAGGCCGCCGGCTCGGTGCTGACCTCGTTGCGCTCGATCGTTCACGCGCTGCGCGGCTGGCCCACGCCTTTCGGCGCCGGCATCAACACGCTGGAAACGCGCTTCGATACCGTCGACACCTGTTCCGACGCGAAGGTGGTCGATCAGCTCGCCACGGTCGGCCAGCAAGCCGCGCAATTTGCGCTGGCGTTCAACGCGCACCGCACGCCGGACGCGGCGCCGCTTGGCGGCGCACTCAAGGACGCACCGTCCGCACGCCTGCTGCACGCGGTTTAACTCCCCTCTCTCCATACGTCTTACGCCACCGTGGACCCGCCTGGGCGGCCCACGGTGGCGTCGTTCGTGCAAACCGTGCGGCACATAACAGACCCGCGATTCACATCGCCGGATAGTGTGCTCGAACACAGCGCATATGATCCGATCGGGGCTTCTGCATACCTGCCTGCTGATTTGCTTTCGACGAATGATTGGTTCACCCGCTGCGCAGCGCGGCCTACGCTTGACCCTGCCCGCTGATTTACCGGCCGCGTGACGCTACGGATTGCGTCTGACGTGCCGGCCTTTTGCACCGCACGCGGGAACACTGACTGCCAAAAATCATGAACTCACATATTCGCTACAAGGGTTACGAAGTTGCACCGGCCGCACAACAGTTGCCCAATGGCCTGTTCGCCGCCAACCTGACCATCGAGAAAACTTCCGCGAACCACGGCCAGGCTTATTCATTCGACGCGCTCGATTACTTCTTCGACGAAGAGCACGCGCTGGCTTATGCATTTCGCTGGGGACGCATGTGGATCGATAACCACCAATGACTACCCAGTAATCACCGGTCACCGGCAGTAAGCGTCATACGCCTGATCGCGCGATTCGCGTCGGCGCGCAGCGCCGCCGGACTTGTGCAGTCCGGCATCGGAATTTGAACGGTTGTGCCAGAATAGGCGACACATCGAGTTCGCCCTCTGTACGCCTGCCATGTCCGACACACTGACAGATGTTGCCGAAGACCGCACCTTGCGCCACTGGACATTCCGCGGCCCCGCCCGCGTGAAGATCGGTTCCGAAGCGCACAAGCAGATGTTTTGCCGCATGCTGCTTGAAACCCACAACCCCTACAAACCGGCCGTGATCGAATGGCCGGAGTTGCCGCCGGATGCACTCGAACGGCTGTGTTCGCTGCCCATCTGGGATATTGCCGTGCAGACCGAAGGCCGCGCGTCGATCGCCGTGCATACCTATGCCGCGCAATTGAGCGACCCGCTGCTGCGCGAAGCCATCACGATGGACGGCGACGAAGAAGCGCGTCACAAGCACGTGCTCTCCAAGCTGATCGCCGCGTACGGTATCGATATCGCGCCCGAGCCGCCCTATCCCGCGCCGCGCGACGCCGAATGGGAATGGATGCGCACGGGCTATAGCGAGTGCATCGACAGTTTCTTTGCGTTCGGCCTATTCCGCTCGGCGCAGCAGTCGGGTTTTTTCCCCGAGGCGCTGGTCGAAACTTTCGAGCCGGTGATTCAGGAAGAAGCGCGCCACATTCTGTTTTTCATCAACTGGGTCGCGTGGTATCGCCGCACCATGCCGATCTGGCGCAGGCCGTGGCATGCGCTGCGCGTCGCCGCGATCTGGGTGGTGCTGGTCTGGCAGCGCCTCGCGATCGCGAAAGGAATCGATGCTCAAGGCGTTGCGCACGATTCGAACTTTTTGCCCGCGAGCAGTGGTGTAATCAGTGAAGCCATGAATACGCGCGACCTGTTCGCACTGTGCCTCGCGGAAAACGAGCGGCGTATGAGCGGCTACGATGCAAGACTGTTGCGTCCCAGGCTGGTGCCCACGCTGGCGCGTTTCGCACTGCGCTTCATGAAACCTTCGCGCCGGAAACCAGCACCAGCAAAAGGAGACGCCGGCCATGACATGGACCGTCGATGAACAGCTCGCGCTGACGGCCACACAAGCCGTCGCCGCGATCCAGTCCGGCCACCTGAGCGCCGCCGACTATGTGGCCACGCTGCTCGCGCGCGCGGCGGCACTCGCGAGCCTCAACGCGCTCACCACGCTCGACCTCGACGGCGCGCTCGCCGCCGCGCGGCGCATCGACGCCTTGCCCGCTGCCGGGAAGGCGCGCCTGCCGCTCGCCGGCCTTGCCGTGGTCGTGAAGGACAACATCAACACGGCCGGCTTGCAGACATCGGCGGGCACACCCGCGCTCGAAGGCTTCGTGCCGAAGACCAATGCGCCCTCGGTGCAGCGGCTCATCGACGCCGGCGCGATCGTGCTCGGCAAAGCCAATATGCACGAACTGGCATTCGGCATTACGAGCACGAACTTCGCCACGCACGCCGGGCCGGTACGCAATCCGTACGATCCCACGCTGATTCCGGGCGGCTCGTCGGGCGGCACGGCAGCGGCAATTGCCGCGCGCATCGCGCCGGCGGGTCTGGGCACCGACACCGGCGGCTCGACCCGCATTCCCGCCGCATTGACGGGCACCGTGGGGTTTCGTCCGTCGGTCGGCAATGGCGGCGCCGAACGGCGCTATCACGATCCGGATGCCGTGGTGCCGATCAGCCATACGCGCGACACGGTCGGGCCGATGGCACGCACCGTCGCCGATATCGCGCTGCTCGACGGCGTGATTACCGGCGCCGGCGCGTTGCCCGCCGTCGCGTTGGGTGGTTTGCGCATCGGCTTGCCCGCGCCGCTGTGGGAAGGAATCGAGCGGCAGGTAGCGGACGTAACGCAGGCCGCCTTGAAGAAGCTCGAAGCGGCGGGCGTCGTGTTCGTACCGGTGGCGATGAGCGAACTGGACACGCTGAACGGCATGGTGGGCGGCCCGATTGCGGTCCACGAGGCACGCGACGACGTGCTCGCCTGGCTCGTCGCCAACGACGCGCCGGTCAGAACCGTCGTCGAAATGGCGGCCCGCATCGCCAGCCCGGACGTGCGCGCAATCTACGACGACGTACTCGACGATATCTTCGGCGAGCGTTACGACGCCGCGCTAAATTATTGGCGGCCGCGCTTGCAGCGGTACATGGCCGCCACGTTCGCCGACGAGCGCCTCGACGCGCTGCTGTTTCCGACCACGCGCCTCGCCGCCGTGCCGATCGACGACGTGAACGGCTCGTCGACGGTCTCCATCGACGGTTCGGAGCCGATCGACACGATGGACGCGTTCCTGCGTAACACCGATCCGGCCAGCACCTCGGGCATTCCGGGCCTCTCGCTGCCGGCGGGCATGACGGCAAGCGGGCTGCCGGTCGGACTGGAACTGGACGGCCCGCTCGGCGAAGACCGGCGCCTGCTTGCAATCGGCGTTGCCTTCGAGCAGCTCCTCGGCCCGCTGCCCGCACCCTCGATCTGATATCGGCCAGCCTTCATAACTCCCTTGAAAAACCCAACCCCGCCGCCGATGAAAACACCGATGCCCGTCCACCCGCCACGGGCCCTCCTGCGCCACGGCGCGCGAATCGCGGTGACGTTAGCTATCGCGTTGGCCGCCGGCGGGTGCGCGCGCCTCGCCACGGTCGACTCGAATGCGCTGTGGAAAATCGTCGACCTGCGCTGTGTGCCGTCGCAACAGGCCACCGGCACGCCGGGCCAATGCACGAGCGTCGACCTCGACAAACGCTACGCTATCCTGAAGGATATCGTCGGACGGTCGCAGCATCTATTGATCCCGACCGATCGCATCACCGGAATCGAAAGCCCGCTCGTGCTCGCACCGCATGCGCAGGATTACTGGGTCGACGCCTGGAACGCGCGGACCTACGTCGAGAAATCGGTCAAGCGTACGCTGCCTGACAATCAACTCGGCCTGGAGATCAACTCGCAATACCGCCGCTCGCAAAACCAGTTGCATATCCATATCGATTGCATGCGCGGCGATATCAGCGAAGCGCTCGCGCAACACGCGAAAGACACGCCCGGCAAATGGCGTTGGGATACGCTCGACGGCAAGCGTTACCGCATCATGCGCGTAACCGCGCTCACCCAGACGGACAATCCGTTTCGCATCGTCGCGCAGGACAATCAGGGCGAAGGGACAATGGCCACGCAAACTATTCTTGTCACCGGCGCGGGGCCGTCGGCGGAACAGGACGGCTGGCTGGTCGTGAACAGCGGGATCGACGTGGACAACGGCAGCGGCTCGGCTGAAGGCCTGCTCGATCACGCCTGCCGCGTGGCGGATAGACAATGAGCACATCGAGCACATTGAGCACAATGAGCGCCTGACCGCCGGGGCCGGCCGCCGCGGCGCAAGCTGGCCCAGCTATGCACGTTTTGGCAGATGCATTACTGAACAAATTGGTTCTGGCAAGACGCGTGGGTCCGTAGTATCGGTCTGAACCTGCATTCCGACCGATCCTGTTCATGGCGATTTACCTCGACGACACGCAACGCAACATGCTCTCGCGCCTCGCGGCAAGCTGGACATGGCGCACGCAATGGCCGACGTGGGCGCTGATCGCGGCGATCTACGGCGGATGGTTCAGCGTGGCGACACATGCGCGCGACCTGGGTTTACCCGTCACTACGCTTCTGCTGGCTTTGCTCGGCACGTGGTACATGTCGCTGCAACATGAACTGCTGCACGGTCATCCTACGCGATCGCCGCTCGTCAATGCGCTGCTCGGTTTCGCGCCGCTCGCCGTGTGCTTTCCGTACGGCATCTATCGCGATTCCCATCTTCAGCATCACGACGATCCGCATCTCACGCATCCCGAGCGCGACCCGGAGAGTTACTTTGTCGGCAGGTTCGCGTGGCAACGCGCGGGCTGGGCGATTCGCGCGCTGCTGACCTTCCGCAATACGTTTGTAGGCCGCCTGCTGGTTGGGCCTGCGTTCGCGATTGCCGCGACCGGCGTGGCGGCGCTGCGTCGAATCAAAGGCGGTGATTGGCGCGATGTCCCGGTGTGGCTTGCGCACTTTGCCGCACTCGCCGCGCTTACCGCCTGGCTGCAACATGTTTGCGCGATCCCGGCGTGGGTTTTTATTGTCGGCGCGGGTTATGGTTCGCTGTCGGTGGGTTCGGTCAGGTCGTTTCAGGAACACCGCGCGGCGCAGGCGCACGAGCATCGCACCGTCATCAATGAAGCGGCGTGGTTCTGGCGCCTGCTGTTTCTGAACAACAACTATCATCTCGTTCATCACGACTTGCCTCATGTCCCCTGGTTCGCACTACGGAGGGTTTATGAGGCGTCTCGTGAGCAATACGTGGCGCGCTCGGGAGGTTTTCTCGTGCGGGGTTATAGCGAATGGCTGCGGCTTTATGCACTCGCCGCCGTCGCTCATCCGGTTTATGAGGATGCGTCGGGGTTGATTCAACATAATCCGTCCGCTCGCGAGCGTTTTGCCGAGCACACCACTCGCCAATGGATGTCATCGCCGCAGACGGGCACTTCCCGCCACAATCAGCGCTCGGGCGGCCCGTCAGAAGCCAGCACGGCCACACCGTCCGCCGCCCTCACCCCCTGAGTCTCCGGCAAGACGAAGAGCGGATTGATCTCGGCTGCCATGAGGCGGTCGCCCAACTGGCTCACCATCGTGGAGAACGCGACGACCGCTGTGACGAGCGCTTCGATGTCGGCCTTGGGCCGACCGCGGAAGCCTTGCAGCACACGCAGGGTCTTAAGTTCGGCGAGCATCTCCATCACCTGTTCGCGCGAGAGACCGCCGCGACCCGAAAGCAACCGCATCGACGTGTCGTCGAACAGTTCGGCAGTGATGCCACCCATGCCTAGTAGAATCGCCGTGCCGAGCGCGTCACGATGCATGCCGACAATCATTTCCGTGCCGCCGGACAGCATTTGCTGCACGAGAAAGCGCGTCGGCGCGACGCCGGTTTTCTGCTCGACCTCGACGGTCATCGCCTGCAAACGGGACGACACCTGATCCGCGGTCAGGTTGACCGCCACGCCGCCGACATCGGTTTTGTGAGTGATCTCGCCCGAAAGTATCTTCAGCACGACCGCACCGCCGAGTGTGTTCGCCGCGGCTTCCGCTTGAACGGCTGTCGTCACGACCTTCTCCTCCACCGGCGCAATGCCGAACCGGCTGAAGAGTTGCTTGGCCTGGTGTTCATCGAGCGAGCCTGACGGCAGATCCGCTACGGACACGACGTGGCCCGCTCCCGGATCGGCGGGCGCCTTCCATCGATAGTGGCGCCGCAAGCCGTCGAGCGCCGCGCCGCAGCTTTCCACGATCGAGTATGCGGGAACGCCGTATTGCGTGAGAATCGCCGCTGCCTCCGGCGCATGCGGACTCGTGAAGGCCACTACCGGTTTTTCCGACAGCGGCAGACAGTCACGGATCGCACTCGCCATGAGTTCCGGCGACCCGACGCCCGACGCACCGACGACGATCGTCAACGCATCGTAAGTCGGGCTCTGCATCAGAATCCTGATCGCACCGCGCAGCAGATCGGGCTGTAGACCGGCCAGCGTCACGTCGATAGGATTCCGATCGAAGTTCGCGTGTATTCCGGCTTGCAGCGAGCGCAGTGCGGCTGCGGTGTCGCTGTCGGGCGCCGGCGTCTCGAAGCCGCATACACCGAGGCTGTCGGACAGCAACGTGCCGGCGCCCCCGGTGGACGTGAGAATCGCAACCCGGTTGCCGCGCAGCACGCGGCCCGTATCGAGCGCGACGGGAATGTCGAGCAGATCGCCAAAGGTATTGGCGCGAATGATCCCGACCTCCGTGAAGAACGCGTCATACATGCGGTCGGTGCCGGCCAGCGCACCCGTATGGGAAGCCGCGGCACGCGAGCCGCCTTCCGAGCGGCCAATCTTGAACGCGACGATCGGCTTGCCGCGCTGCGCGGCAGCTAGCGCGGCCCGACGGAATTTCTCAGGATGCCGGATTTCCTCGAGATAGAGCGCAATGACCTTCGTCGCCGGATCCTCGGCCAGATAGTCGATAAAGTCCGCCGTATCGAGATCCGCTTCGTTGCTCGTCGAAATCAGCTTCGACAGGCCAATGCCGCGTGCCGCCGCGCGCGACAGCAACGCACCCAGAATGCCGCCGCTCTGCGATACAACGCCGATGGAGCCGCGGGTAAACCGGTCCATCGCGAGTGCGCCGCTCGCCGACAGGCAGATGCTGTCGGTAAGATTCACCAGCCCGATTGTGTTCGGCCCGAGGATCCGCATGCTGCCGGCGGCCTCGATCAGTTGACGCTGCCGCTCTGCACCTTCGTCGCCCGTTTCCGCGTAGCCGCTCGCGAGCACGATCGCGGCCGCCGTCCCGCGCTCCGCCAACTCCCGTACGGCGATATGCGCGCGTTCCGCGCCCAGCAGCACGATCGCGACGTCCGGCACACCCGGCAACGACGCGACATCCGGATAGCAGCGCAAACCGCTGACACTGCTGGCGCGTGAATTGACCGGATAGATGTCGCCCGAAAATCCATGCTTGAGCAAATAGACAACCGGCCGGCCAGCGGTTTTGCCCGCATCCGACGACGCGCCGATGATCGCGACGCTACGTGGTTTCAGCAGGCGTGCGACAGCGCTGGTTTCGCTCATGATCTGGCCGCCTCACGTCGGGCCAGAAATGCCAGGACCGACTCGCGATGCTCGGCGCTGGTGTAGCAGATGCCTTGCGCCTGGCTGCCTTGCGCGAAAACCTGCTGGGCGGATAGCTCGAAACTCTGGTTGAGAATCGTCTTGCCTAAAGCGAGCGCAGTGCGAGAGCCTTTGCTCAGCTCGACGGCCCATTCCCGGGCACCCGCAACGAGCGCATCCGCGTCGAATGTCCGGTCGACGATGCCGAGCGCAAGCGCTTCGCCGGCCTCGACCTTGCGGCCGGTGAAAATCAGTTCCTTCGCTTTGGGCAAGCCCACCCTGCGCGGCAGAAAATACATGCCGCCGCCGTCAGGAACGATGCCGCGGTGAATGTACGCCCACGAAAAGCTGGCCGCTTCCGAACCGGCGATGAAATCGCACGCGAGCGCGATATCCGCTCCGAGTCCTGCCGCCGCGCCGTTCACCGCGGCTATCGTCGGCTTGGGCATGGTATGCAGCAGGGACTGCGCGTGATGAACACCCTGCTGACGCGTCCAGCCGTTGAAAGCGATCTCGCCGGGCGGTGCCTGGATCCGTCTTTCCATGCCGGCCACGTCGCCCCCCGCGCAGAATCCTTTGCCTCGTCCCGTCAGAACCATCGCACGGATCGTCTTTTCGCGCGCCACATGTTCGAGCGCTTCGACAAAAGCAGTACGCATGTCGTCGCTCATTGCATTGCGCTTGTCCGGGCGATTCAGCCAGAGCGTCGCTATGCCGTCGGCGACTTCCAGTTCCACAAGGTCGTTTGCCGTGTCGTTTGCCATGTCGTTTTCCGCTGCTCCCGTTGGTGTCGGATTGGTCTGTCGCGTGCGTCGATCATCATTTGCCGGCGAACAGCGCTGGCATCTTCAGATCGCTCGACATCCAGACGCTCTTGGCCTCCATGAATTCCTTGACGGATTCGATACCGCCTTCGCGGCCAATGCCGCTTTGCTTGAAGCCGCCAAAAGGCGTGGTGAAACTGCTGGAGCGGTAGTTATTGATCCATACCGTGCCCGCCTTCAGGCGTTGCGACATCAACATTGCGCGATGCAGGCTGTTCGTCCACACCCCGGCTGCGAGTCCGAATTTGATGTCGTTACCGATCCGGATCGCGTCTTCTTCGTCCTTGAATCTGATGATCGACAGCACCGGTCCGAACACTTCCTCCTGGGCGATGCGCATGTCGTTCGTCACATCGACGAAAACGGTCGGCTCGACGAATCGGCCCGCGCCATACCCGGGACCGGAAAGCGCGCGGCCGCCGGCCACGCAGCGCGCGCCTTCCCTGGTCGCGATGTCTATGTAGCCGAGAATCTTCTCGAACTGCGGCTTGGTGGTGATCGGTCCGATCTCGCTCGCCGGATCCAGCGGATTGCCGACCTTCGCCGCCCTGGTCAGCTTTGCAACCCGTTCGACGAACGCGTCGTGTATCGATTCCTGCAAAAGCACACGGGAACCCGCGACGCAGGTCTGGCCGGTCGCCGAAAAAATGCCGGAGATCACACCGTTGACCGCCTGGTCGAGGTCCGCATCGTCGAACACGATATTCGGCGACTTGCCGCCCAGTTCGAGAGAGACGCGCTTCAGGTGCTGTGCCGCCGCCGCGTAAATCTTGCGCCCCGCTTCATCGCCACCGGTGAACGCAATCCGCGCGACACCCGGATGACTGACGAGCGACGCTCCGATCTCCGGCCCGAAGCCCGTCACGACATTGAATACGCCTCGTGGAAATCCGGCCTCCACGAACAGTTTCGCAAGTTCGAATAGCGACGCCGACGTGAATTCGGATGGCTTGCACACTATCGTATTGCCGGCACATAAAGCCGGCGCCATCTTCCACGTGGTCAAGGGCAACGATGAGTTCCAGGGCGTGATGCTCAGTACGACACCCATCGGTTCATAGCGAATGAAGTTGAAAATCCCCGGCTTGTCGATCGGCACGACCGCGCCTTGAATCTTGTCGGCAAGACCGCCGAAATAGTAGTAGTACTTTGCCATGTACTTCATCTGGCCGAGTACATCGCGAAAGAGCTTGCCGTTATCGCGGCTTTCGATCGTCGCGAGATGTTCCGCATCACGCTCGATCAGCGCGCCGAGCTTGTACATCAGCATCCCGCGTTCACTCGCCGAGAGTGTCGACCACGGTCCCTCCAGCGCTTTTTCGGCCGCGCGAACCGCGCGATCCGCGTCCGTCGGGTCGGCCCGCGGAATCTCCGCCCACGGCTCTCCCGTGAACGGATCGTCGGTTTCGAACCAGGCGCCCGAATGCGGATCCACCCATTCGTTGTCGATGAACAACTGATAGCGTTTCATGTGGCGCCCTTGAAAAAAAAGCCGCGCGTTCGTCAGGACAGTGCGCCGGCTGGCGCGTCATCGTCCGTCGTACAGACGAACGGACGTGATACGAAGTCCAAATGTTCTGACAGGCAATGGATGCGGGTCGGCAACGATTCTGCTCGCGAACCCGAGGTCCCTCAATCGATTTGTTGTGCTAGCATCCATGAGTCAAAATTATGGAAGGCTCGCTTCATGTCGCAACTTCCACCGCTCGCCGCGCTAAAGGCATTCGAGTCCGCAGCGCGTCATCGGAGCTTTACCAAAGCCGCGCAAGAGTTGTTCGTCACGCAATCGGCAATCAGCCGCCACGTTCGACATCTCGAACAGCTGTTCGGCATTCCCCTCTTCTATCGCGACCATCGCGCCGTCACGCTGACGCCCGAAGGCGAAGCGTATATGTACGAAGTCGTCGAAGCATTTTCGCGCATCGATCTGGCCACGCGCCGGCTGAAGGTGTCGGGACGTCAGAACATCCTGAATCTTCAGGCTTACTCGACATTCGCCATGTATTGGCTGATTCCCCGACTCGGCAAATTCCAGCAGATCAACCCTGAAATCGACGTGCGGCTGACCGCATCGACAGCGCCGCTCGATTTCGATCACACGGATATCCATGCGTCGATACGCACGGTCAATGGTCCGCTGGAAGACGACTTGCGCGGCGATAAACTGTTCGACTATCGCCTGATTGCAGTTGGCGCGCCGGCCGCACTTTCATCTCAACCGCCTCTGCGCGAACCCGGCGATCTGAAGTCCGCCATGCTGTTGCATTCAATGGCACGACCCGAAGATTGGGGCGTCTGGCTGAACGCAGTCGGCGCGAATGACGTGCCCCTCGAACGGGGGCTGCGCTTCGAATCATCGGCTATGGTCTATCTCGCGGCGCAGCAGGGCCTTGGCATTGCCATTGCGCAGAGCTTTCTGATTCAGGAAGAATTGCAAAAAGGCTTTCTGACGAAAGTCTTTCCCTATGAAGTGCCGTCGGAGCGCACTTACTATTTGCTGAGCTCGCCACGGCATGTCGGCGATGTCGCACTCGAACTGTTTCGCAAATGGCTGCTCGACGAACTGGCCAGCGATCCGCTCACAGCCAGAACCAATCATATCGAAGCGTGAGCCGCACGCCGGTCTCAATCGCATCGGATCCGGCAATGCTCTGCCAGTTGCGCAACGCGGCCGTCAGGCAGGAATCCGTCGAGTACGGCAAGCAGTTGAGCGGTGCGCTGCGCACCTAACGCAGGCGTTGCGAGCGCGCGAAACTTGGCGAAGAGGCGAGCCGATTGTGCGGCCTTGTCGGCGATCGGCATACCGCAATCGTAGGCAAGTGTCCATTCATCACCGTCCTTCGACCTGATGGTCACGACGGAATCACTCAAGGTCATGCCCGGCACCAGTTCGACCTTGACGCGATCCAGCACCGCGCTCACGGCCGCCTCGGTCACCCTGTTCCATGCCTCCAGATCACTCGTGTCGATTCCAAGAAGCGCAAAAGCGGCACACGCGCGCAAACTGAATTTGGCCTCCAGGCCCGTTTTTGGCGACTGAATATTGCATATCGAGCAGCCTTCGCCCGCGACGACATCGATCTGCTTCACGGCATCAACGTCGATGGCGTGCTGCTGCCGTAAAGCGGCCACGGCCTCGATGGTCGAGTGCGTGCTGTAGCAGGCCGCGTGGAATTTGAACAGCAGATTGCGGATATGGAAACCGTTCGCCGGCGTGGATAAGGCCTCGCGCTGATGAAAGTCGCTGCCATGCACACTGGCAAAGCCCTGCTCGCATTCGAGCACGTCCGTGCGGCTGATGAAGCCCTTCTGCGCGAGCAACGCGGCGCGCAAACCTGCTTGCGCCGCGAGCCCGGCATGCAGGGGCTTGGCCATGCTGCCGAACATCACCTTGAGTCCCGCCGCCTGGGTGGCGGCAACGCCCAGCGCATGACAAGCCTGAACCTGAGACAGGCCGAGCAGATGCGCGCACGCAACGGAAGCGCCAAGGGCGCCGATCGTTGCGGTCGCATGAAATCCATTCGCATAATGAGCCGGCTCGACGAGCTTGCCCACGCTGCACGCGAATTCATGACCCGCCACGAGCGCGGCAATGAAGCCGGCCGCGCTCGCCTGACGATGCTCCGCAAGCGCGAATAGCGCGGGAATGATCGCTGCCGACATGTGTCCCGGCACCGTGAGATTCACGTCGTCATAATCCAGCGCATGCGACGTGGTGCCGTTGACTAGCGCAGCCTGAATCATGCTGGTCCGCCACGTGTGCCCGAGCACCGTGGCGTGCGGATGGCCGCCCTCCTCTCTCGCGATCTCCGCGGCGATCCGGCTCGCCGGCTCGTCGATCGCGGCGAACGAGCATGCGAGCCAGTCAACCAGACAGTCGCGCCCGATGCGCCGCACGTCTTCAGGCAACGCATCGAAGCTGACGCCAAGCGCGCGCTCGACGAGCACGTGTGTCAGTCCGGGGGGCGACGCACGCGAGAGGTCAGGATCGTTTTGCGACATGCTGTCTCCTTCTCATTCACCAGGACGCTGCCGGCTCATAGGTCCATCTGCGTCGACGCCGAAGGCGTTCACTGCGATGCCGCATGCTCGCCGGCCCGCCGTCCGAACACGGCGCCCCGGAGCACGGACGTGGCACCCGCATAGCGTCCGTAATACAGTCCAATGGTCTCACCCGCCGCATACAGCCCCGGCAGTATGCACCCTTCGTTCTTGATCACCTGCCCATTCACGTTTACTTTCAGACCGCCTAGCGTGAACGTGTTTGCAGAAATGATCGGGTAGATATGGAACGGTGGCGTGTCGAGCGGCATTGCCCAATTCGACTTGCGCGGTGACAAGCCTTTTGTCGCCAGTCCGTCCAGCGCTTCCGGATTGAACGCGCCGCTTGTGCATGCCCGATTGTATTCGTCGATCGTCTGTTGCGCAGTCTCGGCGTCGAACCCGAGTTTCGCGGCGAGCGTCTGGATGTCCGGCGCGGTCTCGGGCGGCATATCCGAGCGCACACAACGCTTCCAGTTCTTGATGCGATTGATCTTGTCGTCGAGAATGCAGTACGCTATGCCTTTTTTCTGCTCCGCGATCAGGCGGATGGTCTCCTCGTAGTGCGCATCGATAGTTCCGGGCGCCTCGTCGATGAAACGCTTGCCGTCGCGATTGATCAGAATGCCATAGGGATAGATCATCACGAGCGCTTCCGTGACGCTCGAACGCGGGTCCACGGGCTGCCCGTGGTATTCCGCATAGTCACCCGAAGGCGCCGCACCGAGTCGCAGCGCCATGCTGATACCTTCACCCTTGTTGTAGTACCCGCCCCGCGCAACAGGACGCAGATAGCGCCCTTTCGGGCCGATATATCGAACCACCATCTCGGGGTTGCCCTGGAAGCCCCCGCTCGCGAGAATCACGGATTTTCCATAGAACCGCAGCGGCGCGTTCTTCGGATCGGTCGCCGTGACTCCGCACACCTTGCCTGCCGCGGTCTGGATCAGATCGCCGGCCGTCGTCTCATAGAAGAATCGCACCCCTGCTTTTTCCGCATATGCGGTCATTGTTTCGACCAGTTGCCAGCCACCGCCATTGACCGCGATCCGCGGCGACGGGCGCGGCGTCAACCCGTAAAAGCCGGCTTCTCCGAATGTGATTCCATGCTGCTTGAGCCATGCAACCGCATCGGGAACGGAATCGATGAAGAACGAGATCAGTTCGGGATCCGTAAATGGCAACGCACGCACGATCGGCGACCAGTTGTCGTAGTCCTGGATCGTCGACTCGACGAAATCGGGCTGGGTGTAATAGCCGCTGTTGTTCATCAGAAGCGATTCGAAGTCGTGCGAGAGTTCCGTTTCGCTTTTCATCCGCAGATACGCTTCCGTGTAGCGGGTGTTGCCGCCGCGCTCGTCGTACGTCGCCCGCTCCAGTACCGCCACCTTCGCTCCCGCGTCCGCGGCGGCTACCGCGGCGCTCAGACCGGCCACGCCGCAGCCGACGACCACCACATCGAAATTCAGATCGTCTCCCGACACCATAGCAATATCCTTCTTTTTCCGAGTATCCGTTCGCGGACTCGCCGCGGCCATGTCAGCGGGGCCGCCGATCTCCGGCATGCGTGTCCGCACTCCTGCCTCACGTCAGGTCATAAGCGATTGTTGAAGAATTCACCCGCACGCTCAATCGATATTTCTGTCGGAATCCATGACCCTCGCTCATCCAAGCCGCGCGCGAATATCGTGCAGGCAACGTCGCCCACGCTGCTTATACTGAAGCACCGTTTTCTCGGGACAAGCGGGGAGATCAGGATGTCTGATGGATTTATCGAACTCGGATCTATGATCGCGAGCGCGGATATAAACGCCGGGTCGCCGCGAGCCAGAGAGACGCTCGACCAGGCGATTCGCGCATCGCTGCTATGCGTGCTCTTTGGCGTCGAACGCGAATCATGGGTCTGGCCTTTTTCCGCATCGGTCCAACGGGACCAGCCGGCGTCGCGGATGCTAGCGGGCCTGTTCGAACCGCTCGGCGGAATCGGTTATCTCGGCACCCTCGCGGGCGCATCGGACCTCGACCCGATGGACCCCGGCCCTTCGCACACAGTCCTGCCGGCTACGCTCGCAGCGTGCATTACACATGGGTTGCAGGCGGATCCCGATACATCCACCGCAGGAAGCGATCGCGCGGTCGCTTCCGCCGTGCTGGCCGGTATCGAAATCGCATGGCGCTTCAGGAGCGCGCTGACGGGCACGCGGCCAGGCGTAGGATTTCACAGCCCCGGCGTGTTCGGCGCACTAGCGGCGGCGGGCAGCGGCGCCCGCATGCTCGGCCTCACGCCCGACCAATGCGTGAATGCGCTGGCGATTGCGCTGACGCGCGCGTCGGGCCTCGGAATCAACAGTGCGGCGTCGATGATCGGGATGACCCATTTCGGCTGGGGCGCTTTTCACGGTCTGGAAGCCGCATTACTGGCGTCGCAGGGCTGGAGCGCCTCGCGCGACTTTCAACGCGCGCTCACCACGCTGTTCGGCGAAGGGCGCGCCGATGCGCAGAAGCTATCCATATCCGGCTCCAAAGCCGCGGAGACGCTGGTCTTCAAGCGCTACCCTTGCAACATCTACCTGAACCTCGTCGCAACGATGCTCGAAGGCGCGAAGGATGGCGGCGCCGATCGTATCGATGTGACACTTCCCTGGGTGCCTCACCTCGATTGCGCAAATCCGCGTGACTTGCGTGAGGCTCGCAATAGCGCCCAGGCTGTCGCCGCGATCGCGGCTGCTTCGGATCTCTCCTACTCGGCGTTTTCCGGCCCTCCGGGCCCCTGGCGGCCAACCGCTGCGGTAGCTCGCCTGCTACCGAACGTGCATCTGAAGATGGACAAGGACGCGCCGACCGGTTTGCAGAATGCACGGGTGGGGGTTCGCGCATGGAAAGGGCAGACGCTGGTACTCGAATCCGAAGGCGCAATGCGCGATATCCACGGGTGGGGAGTCGAGCACGCACAGAAGCTGATGGGCGCAGACGATATCCACGGTTACGGTTTGCTCGCGCTCTATGGCGGCGCTTACCTGCAAGGCTTCCACTACGTCGACAAAATAAGGCGGACATCCGGCAGCATGGCCCGGATCGGCGGCGCTCCACCGACGACCTGAAAGGTGCGTGCCTCGCAAAGCAAGGCTCGCGCGGCAAGCGGCAAAACCGCAACTCACGTCGCAGCGCGCTCAAAGATAATATTCGCGCGCCAGTTCCTCGTGATCCTTCTCGAGTTCGCTGACCGGTCCCTCGGCGACCACATGGCCGGCACGTAAAATGTGAAAACGGTCGACCACCTGCGCGGCGAGCTTCATGTTCTGCTCGACCAGTACGATCGACATCCCCTCGTCCTTGCGCAATGCGCACATCATCGCGCCGATTTCATGCACAAAAAGCGGCGACAAGCCTGCCGAAGGCTCGTCGAACAGCATGATCGTGGGCTCCGCCATCAACGCACGGCCGATTGCCAGCATCTGCTGCTCACCGCCGGACAGCGTCGCGGCGGCCTGGGACACGCGCTCCCTGAGCCGCGGAAAGTAATGGAACACCCGCTCCAGATTCCGGCTTGCCGTTTTCGGCGCGCGCGAGATCGAGCCGATACGCAGGTTGTCGATCACCGTCAGTTCACCGAACAGATCCCTTTCCTGCGACAGATGCAGCAGTCCTCGCCGCACGATCGTGTGCGGTGCCGCGCGGCCAATGTCTTTGCCGAATAGTTCGATGCGCCCGGCGCTCGGCCGCAGGAAGCCGGACAGCGTATTGAGCAGCGTCGTCTTGCCCGCGCCGTTCGCGCCCAGCAAACCCACCGCCTCGCCTTCGCGCAACGTCATATCCACGGCGTGCAGCGCCGGTATCGCGCCGTAGCGCACGTCGAGGTCCGATATCTTCAGAACGGTGTCATGCACGGCCAAGATAGACCTCCAGCACATCGCGGTTGTGGCGGATCTCAGAAGGCGCGCAATGCGCGATTTTCTTGCCGTAGTTCAGCACCAGGATTTCGTCCGATACGGCCATCACCAGATCCTGCACATGCTCGACCATCAGTACGGCCATGCCATTCGCGGCGAGTTCGCGGAGCACGCTGCCAAGGTGCACGCGCTCGCCGGGAGACAGGCCGACGGCCGGTTCATCGAGCATGATCATGCGTGCCCGCGCCACTGTCGCGCGAGCGATTTCGACGAGCCGCTGCTGCCCGAACGACAGGTCGCCGGCAATGCGTTCGGCGATCTCGGGCACGCCCATCTGTTCGAGCGCACTGCGCGCCCGGCGAACCGCGTCGCGCTCCGCGCGCGAGGACCCGGGCATGCCGGTCACGGCGCCCCAGAACGTGCTCTGCGTCGACAGTTCGAGACCCGTCAGCACATTCTCGATCACCGTCATCTCGCGCAGAATGCCATTGTTCTGAAACGTACGACGGATGCCTAACGCGGCCACCTTTGCGGGCCGCTCGCCGGTAATGTCGCGCCCGTCGAAGTGAACCTTTCCCGAAGTCGGCCGGATCATTCCGCCGATCGCATTGAACGCCGTCGATTTGCCGGCGCCGTTCGGTCCCATCAGCGTGATGATCTGTCCCGGCTTCACGCTGAAGGAGAGATCCTGCACGGCTTTCAGGCCCGCGAACTGGACGCAGAGATCCTGTACGTCAAGCATCTTTGTCGTCCCTGTAAAGTCGTTCGCGCAGCATCGGCACATGCGTGCCGAGAAAGCCTCCAATGCCTTTGGGGATGAGGAAAAGCACCGCGATCAGCAGCACGCTGAAAGCCACTTCGTTCAAGCCGGGCAAATTGCTGAGCACATTCGGCAACGCCGTGATAATGATCGCGCCGATCACCGAGCCGGCCAGGCTTCCCGGGCCGCCGATCATCACGATCGTGAACTCCATCAGCATCTGCGAAATGTCGAACGAGTCGGGCGACAAGCGGCCGTTCAGTTCGGCGAAAAGCGCGCCGGCGAGACCCGCGACCAGCCCGCTCCACGCGAACGCGATAATTTTCGTGCGATTCACCTCGATACCGAGCGATGCGGCCGCCGCCTCGTTGTCGCGCACCGCGACGAATGCGCGGCCGTAACGCGAGCGCAACAGCAAAGACGTCGTCCACAATACGGCGACCGTGACGAACAGGAATACATAGTATTTGCCACGGCCGCCCAACGTCATGCCGAACAGGGAAATCGGCGGCACGTCAAAGCCGCCTGAACCAAAAGTGACCTTCTCGGCGTGAATCCAGACCCACCTCATCAACTCGACGAACGCCAGCGTCACGATCGCCAGATAGTAGCCGCGCACGCGCAGCGCGGGCAGGCCGACGAGTAAGCCGGCAAGGCCGCCCGCGATGCCGGCGAGCGGAACCGCCACGACGAACGGCAAGCCCAGATGTACCATCGACAACCCCGCGGTATACGCACCGATGCCGAAAAACGCGGCATTCGCGAATGCCAGTTGGCCAAGATAGCCGAGCACGATATTCAACGCGACCGCGACAATGCAGTACACGACGATCGTATTGACAATGAACTGCACGTAGTCGTTGACGAACAGCGGGACGAGGCACAGCGGAACCAGCAGCAACGGCTTGCCCAGCCATGCCGGGTTCGAACCGCTCGCGCGGCGAAGGACATTATCAACCACGGCTTATCCTCGATTCTCCAAGCAGCCCCTGCGGGCGTACGATCAAAACCGCAATGATCACCAGATAATCCGTCACGTCGATCAGCGAACTGGACACGAAGCCGCCCATCACGTTCTCGACGACACCCAGCACGATCGAGCCGAGCACCGCGCCGGGCAGCGAACCGAATCCGCCCAACGTCATCGCGGCGAACGCGTGCATCAGCATGGTTGCGCCCATGTCGGGATAGACGAGCGTGGTGGGCGCAATCAGGATGCCGGCCGCAGCACCCAGCAGTGCGCCCGTCCCCCACATCAGATTGCGCAGCATCGGCACGTTGATGCCGACCAGCGACGCGCCGCGCGGAGTCTGCGACGCGGCCTGAATCACCTTCCCGGCCTGCGTCGCCTTGAAGAACACAAAGAAGCCCGCGACGACCACGAGCGTGAAGCCCATCGTCAACAGATCGTCCGGCATCACGCTGATGCTGCCGAAGCTGATCTGATCGCCTCCGATCATCGGCGGCAGCGGATCCACTTCCCGGCCGTAGAAGAAGCGCACCACGCCTTTCATCAGATATGAAAGCGCGACGGTCATCATGGCAAGGCTGATATGCGGTGCGCGCTGCAACGGCCGCATCAGCGCGCGCTCCACCGCGAGGCCGATGGCGAACAGCAGCACGCACGAGAACACGACCGAGCCCGCATACGAGAAGCCGAAGCTGCGCTGCGCGACCATCGCCGCAAACGCCCCCAGCATGAAGAACTCGCCGTGGCAGAAGTTGACGACCGTCGTCGCGCGATAGAGGATCGTCATGCCGAGCGCGATCAGCGCATACAGGCTGCCGGCAACGACCCCGCTAACAATCAGTTGAGAAAGCATCGATGCTCCATGCTGTAGTGCCGCGGCGACCTTATTGCGACTGGCCCGGATAGCTGGCGACGATCTTCGGATCGCCGTTCGCCCAGTAGATCATCTTGCCGCTGTTAATGCCGGCATGCTGCGTCGCAGAGAACGTCAGCGGGCCGGATTGCACGCCCGGATCGAAGCCTTTCAGGTTATTCAGCTGGGCGATGAACTTTTCTCGCGTCAGATCGGGGCCTGCATGCTTCAACGCCTCCACGATCGCAAGCGCACCGGTCATACCCATGAAGCTGATGGTCTCGACGGGTTGGCCCGGGTTGTACTTGCGATACATGTCCACCCACTTCCTGAAGCCGGGCGCATTGAGCGGCTGTGAAAGCGGGTAGAAAACGAACAGTTGCTTCGTCGCCGCCGGGTTGCCGACACGCTTGACCATATCTTCAATCGACACGCCTTCTGTCGTGACGATCGGGGCATTCAACCCGTAGCGGAAGCCGGAGCGCACATAGATGGTCAGCTCCGGCGCGTACAGCACCGCCAGCACGAAATCGGGTTTGGCGGCCTTGATGCGCAGCACCTGCGAGGTGGCATCGGTGTCGCCGCGGTCCATCGTGACGTTCTCGACCGGGGTCAGGCCTTTGGCTTTCAGGTCCGCGAGAATCGGATTCAGATGCGAGCGCCCCCAATCGTCTGACGTACTGATGATCGCCACACGCTTCGCGCCGGTCTTCGACAGCGCGAAATCGACCATAGCTTGTGATACCGTCATTGTGGTCGCGACGGGCTGGAAGATATTGGGCTGGGTCGGCGTGGAGATCGACGCGCTCGCAGCGCCGAGGTCCATGAACGGCAGCGTGGGATTGGCGGCCAGTTCCGGTTTCATGGCCATGACGTTGCCGCTGCACCAGCCGCCGTGGATCATGAACACCTGGTCCTGGGAGATGAGCCGCTTGGTATCGGCGATTGCCTGATTCGGATCGCACGCGTCATCGACGACGGACAGCTCGATCTTGCGGCCGTTGACACCACCGGAGTCGTTCACGTCTTTATAGACTGCCTCGGCGCCGAGCAGCGCCAGCGATCCAAAGGCGAACGAACTGGTGAGCGGCGCAACCATGCCAATGCGGATCGATGTCGGCGTGACGCCCACCTCCGCTTGCGACGCGTTGCTCCAACAGAGCACGGATGCGACCAGCGCCAGCGCGGCCCCTACCTTCGAGCGTTTCATCATGTCTCCTTGCACGCGCCGGTGCGAGGCCGGTCAGCGAGTTCTTTTATATGCCAACTGCCGGCGAGCCCTACACCGGTCATTGGAATGGTTTGCACTGCATCAATACACCTGCGTGTGCACCGCGTACGACACAAACGGAGTCACCGGGCTTATGAAAATTGTCTGCGACGTGTATCGGTCGCGTAAAGCGACAAATAATCAACGACCCATGACTGCAAATAATGCAAGGCGCGCGGCCATAGACGGACCGCGCGCCGTCCGGAACCGCGATAGAACTGCCAGAGAAGGGATTGGAGGCTTCCTGTCATGGACGCGGCGAGGTGGCGTTCGCATGACCAGTTTAAATGGGACGCGATTTATTCGGGTCTATCCTGGCTACCCGCGAAGCATGCCGCGCCGCGGCGACACGACATCAGCATGGCTCGCCACGCGGCTGATCACCGCCGTGCCCGAGCGCCGCATACGGAGAACCGGCCGGCGCGATCCGTCGTTCTGTAACTGGGCGCACGACTACGCACTTCGCGTTGTATTGCGTTGCATTGCGTTGCATTGTTCCGTACCCTGGATCGAGCGCGGTCCGCCATAAACCTCAGGCATCCTCATTAGCACCGATCCAACGCAACTCACTCAGATAGTCATGAGTCTGGGTCGACGCCCATGAACGCCGGAACTCGACCGGCGCGCCTTGCAGGTCGAACGCCACGCGAATGCTCAGCAGCACCGGCTGCCCGCTGGGAAGACCGAAGTCTACGGCGACATCTTCGGGAAGCGCACAGGCCTGCAGGCGATCTTCGACCCGGCTCACCGACACGCCGCACTGCTGCTCGAGAAACGAATACACGAGGTGAGCGGGTGCATCGTCGCTTCCCCACTCCTTGCCGCCCACCCGTGCATACGGGAACGCGATCGACTCCAGTACCAGCGGCGTTTCGCCGAGCGAACGGAGCCTGCGCAGCCGATAAACGAGGTCCCCCGCTTCGAGATGCAGCGCGGCACGCTCGTCCTCACGGGCGGCGGCCCGCTCGCGCAGCAGAATCGTATCGACCGGCAGGCGGCGCATGTCGTCACGCCGGTCGACCAGACGGTAGAAGCTCGTGAACGCGCGCTCATTGGTGGCTCTGGCGACAAACGTACCCCGCCCTCGCTGACGGACGACGAGGCCCTGGCCGCTCAACACGTCGAACGCTTTGCGCACTGTGCCGACGCTCACCTTCAACTCTTTGGCGAGCGCTTCTTCGCCAGGCAGCAACTGCCCCGGCATCCATTCGCCGCCGACTATCCGTTCGCGCATGTGGCGCGCAAGCCGGACGAAAGCGGGACTCAGATCAAGTTGGGTCATCGTTTAATTCTATATAGAATATAGAAACAACACTACAGAATTTGATTCCCAATGCATCGGCGGCTACCTAGAGTTGAGCCTTGACGAGTGTCGCCGCCAACGGGCTGCGACCCGGCACTACGTCCACATGCGCCGATTGACCGGCGTGGATATCGGTGCATGCACAACCACTTCCATCACCTCATCAAGGCCGCTGGCTGGATCCACCCATGAAATCGAGTACTCACCGCATCACCTCTGTCGAAGCACTGCACGTCGGCCAGTTCCTCTACGCCCGGATCCGCACGGAAGCCGGGCTGACCGGTTTCGGCGAGGCCGGCTCGTGGGGACACATCGAGGCTGCGAAAGCCGCCCTCGAAAAGTTCGGCGAATATCTGGTCGGCAAGGACGCCAACCAGATCGAGCGGCACTGGAACGTGATGCAGCGCTTCTCGCATTTTCGTGGCACCGCGGTCAACGCGGCCGTGTCGGCGATCGACATCGCACTCTGGGACCTGCTCGGCAAGCGGCTGCAGGTTCCCGTGTGGCAACTGCTCGGCGGCGCATACCGTGACAAGTTGCGCGTATACGGCCATGTGTACGCAGAAACGCTCGACGAAGTGCTCGCGGACTGCCGGCGCCTGCGCGCCGAAGGTTTCACCGCCATAGGCCATATCAACCCATTCCTCGACGAGCCGGAAGGCGATGTCTACTTCCGCTCCTTTGCCGGCAAGGTGCGCGACGCGAAGGAGCGGGTAATGGCCTTTCGCGAGGCAGTGGGACCGGACGTCGATCTGCTGATCGAAATGCACCGGCGTCTGAATCCCGCCGAAGCGATCGCGATCGGCCAGGTGCTGGAGCCGCTCACGCCGATGTGGCTCGAAGACCCGCTGCGCCCCGAGTTCTACACGCAGATGACGACCGTCGGTCACGCGATCCGCGTGCCCGTCGCGACCGGCGAACGCTTCAGCACGCCGGCCGAATTCCATCTGCAACTGGCGGGCGGTGGGGTGCGCTATGCGCGCACGTCGGTCTGCGTATGCGGCGGGATCACCGGCGCGAAGAAGATCGCCGCACTCGCTGAAGCGCAGAACGTCGACATCGCACCGCATAACCCCCTGTCGCCGATCAGCCTCGCGGCGTGCATGCAGGTGGCCGCTTCAGTGCCGAACTTTGCGATCCAGGAATACCCGACCGGCTTCGAGAACCTCGTGCTCAAGTCCGGGCAGAATCTGCTCGGCTCCGATCTCGTCAAGAATCATCCGGTGCCGAAGGAAGGCTTCATCACGGTGCCGGACGCGCCGGGTATCGGCGTCGAACTGGTGGACGACGTGGAGCATCGCCGGGCGCCGTTGCACCGGCCGGTCTCGATGCGCAGCACCATCGACGGCGCGCCGCTCGATCAATGAAACAGGCATCGGGACGCGGCAACGCGAAGCGTCCCGATGAACGCAAACACGCTTCGTGCATCGCATCGCCAGAACAACATACAAGGAGACTACCGTGACCCCATCCGATCCGGACAACTTCAAAGGCATCGGCCGCGGCCGATGGACGATCGTGTTACCGATCGTCTTCGCGGTCTACATGCTGTCGTATTTCGATCGCGTGAACATCGCGATGGCATTGCCGCACATGACGAAGGCACTGGGCCTCACGTCCGTGCAGGGAGGCTGGATCGGCGGCGCGTTCGCGTGGGGCTATGCTTTCACGCAACTGCTCGGCGGTTATATGTCGCTGAAGTTCGGGCCGCGCCGGCTCGTGGCGATCTGTCTGCTGCTGTTCGGCGGCGCGGCGATGCTGACCGGCGTGGCAACGACTTTCTGGCAGATCGTCGCGGTGCGCATTCTGCTCGGCTGCGCCGAAGGTCCGATCTACGCGGCGACCTCGATGCTTCTTGCGCAATGGTTCACGAGGCCCGAACGCGGGCGCGCGTTCGGCATCTGGAATCTGGGCGCGCCGCTCGGCGGCTTCCTTGCCGGCCCGATTTCCGGCGCGCTGATCGCCCATTTCGACTGGCGCGTGATGCTGATCGCCGAGGGGCTGCCCGCATGGATCTTCTGCCTTGTGTGGTTCAAGGCGATCCCGCAGAGCCTCGACCTGGCAGGCTGGCTCTCAGCCGCTGACCGCGACGTGCTGCGCCGCGATCTCGCCACGGAACAGGCGGGCTATACGAAGCCCGAGCACGACCCGTGGTGGACGATCTTCAACGAACCCGCCGTCTGGCTGCTGACGATCGGCTTCGGGCTCAATACGATCCTGCTGTACGGCACGACGCTGTGGCTGCCATCGGTGATGAAATCCTACGGACAGCTGAGCGAAACGACGATCGGCTTTCTGTCCGGCGCGCCATTCGTGATGTCGATGTTCGGCATCTACTACATCAGCCGCCGCTCCGACCGGCATGGCCAGGAGCGCCGTTGGCATGCGGCGATCCCGACCATGCTCACCGGCGCGCTGATGGTGCTGGCCGCGTTCGTTCCTGCCCCGCTGTTCTATCTGCAGATTGCGCTGTTCATTGCGCTCGGCTTCACGCTGAAGATGTTGATGCCGCTGGTCTTCGCACGGCTCACCGAGATCCTGCCGATGAGAAAGGCCATGCCGGCCGTGGCGTTCGTGAGCGGTGTCGGCAATCTGATCGGACAGTTCCTGGGGCCGCTGATGGTGGGCTATGTACGCGCGGCCTCGTCCGACTACAAACTCTCGCTGATCGCACTGGGCGCGTCCGCGCTGCTGGGCGGCGTGGCGATCGCCATGTCGAAGTCGGCCGCTGAACGGTCCGGAACGGCTCGCAACGCGGTGGGTAACGCCGAGGTGATGAAGTAGCACTATGTCGCGCCGGGGGGCGCCCACGCCCCCCGGCCCCGGCCTGCGGACATCGCGGGTGAAACCTGCACTAAGAAAACTCAATGCAGCGCAAGCGGTACCGTAGGCGCCTCGACATCCCGCTGCTGCGTGCGATGGATCAGCAGCGCGATCACGGCGGCCGCGCCGAACAGGAAATAGCCGAGAATGTAGAAGCTGTTCGACAGATTGCCACCGCGCGCATAGAAGCCGACGATCAGCGGCCCGACCACGCCGCCGAAGCTCGCAAACATGTTGATCATCGCGACCGACGGCGCGGCCTGATTGCGCGGCACCTTGCTGATCACCCACGCCCACCACGTGCCGGCCGGCGAAAACAGCCCCGCACCGGCGATACAGAACATCACCATCGTGAACACCACGCCGCCTTCGAGATAGTGCTGCGCGAGCAGCGCCGCGCCGCCCACCACCAGCGGCACAGCGACGAACCAGCCGCGCGAGATGCTGGACGGCTTGTCCGACAGCCACGAGTTCACGAACATCGACAACGCGCCAAACAGTGAAGGCAGCGCCGTCAACCAGCCCACCGCCGCGAAGCCGTGCGGGAAATACTGCTTGATGAGGCTCGGCATCCACAGCCCGAAGCTGAAAATCACCATGATCCACGACAGCGCAACGACCGCGAGAAGCCATACCGTCGAGCGCTTCAGCACGCTGCCGAAACTGCCGTCCGCACCGGTTCCCGCGAGACGCTGCTGCGTGATGAAGTCGCGCTCCGCGCTGGACAGCCAGCGGTCGGTGGCCGGATCGTCGGAAACGAACATCCACACGAGCACGGCCATGAAGATCGCTGGCAGGCCTTGCAGTACGAACATCGTCTTCCAGTGGAATACGTCGATCATCCAGCCCGCGAGCGGCGCCATCAGCACCGACGACAACGGCAGCGCATATTGCGCGAACGCAATGCCGCGCGCCCGTTCGCGTGCCGGAAACCAGCGCACGAAGATCACCGAAAAAGACGGCCAGATCACGCCTTCGGCGAGTCCCATCACCACACGCACCGCGATCAGCGCGGGCAGCGTGTGCACCATGCCGGTCAGGCATGCCATCAAGCCGGTGATGAACATCGAGACGGCGATCACGCGGCGCGGACCGATGCGCGTCGAGATCCAGCCGCCGGGAATCTGCGTGACCAGATAGCCCCAGAAGAATGCGCCCAGCAGCGCGCCGGTGATCGTCGTGCCGAGTTGCAGATCGTGCGCCATCTGCGGCGCCGCAACGCCGATGTTGGTGCGATCGGCGAACGCGACCAGGTAGCTGACAAAAACGATCAGACCTACCCGCAGCCAGCGTGATTTGCCGATCCGTTGCGTGTCGTATGCGGTGTCCATTGCGTGTCTCCTCTTCCTTTTCGATGTTATGGGCGCTCGCCTCGCGCAGATTACGGAGTGAGCGCCGCTTGCGCTTCGCGCGCGGCGATCTCGTCGAGCACGATAGGCAGCGCCAGCTCGAAGCTGGCTATTCCCATCGTGCTCGCCAGTTGCATGACTTCGAGAATCTCCGCCGGCGTCGCGCCGTACTTCAGCGCGTTCTCGATATGCACGTGCGTACCGGGCACGTACTGGTGCGTGACCGATACATCCACGGCGATGTACATGAACTCCTTCACTTTCGGCGGCAGCTTGCCGTGCACCCACGGCACCGATGAGAACGTGGTGAACGCCTCGAAAAAGTCCGGATCGAGCGCGAGCGTGCCGTCCCAGATCGCACTCCAGTAGCCGCGCTTTTCCGTAAATTCGCGCTTGATCGCCTGACGGCGCGCGTCGGCGTGGCTCGTGTCGATTGCGTTGCGCGGGTCGTTCGCAACCTTCTCTTCGAGCACCGGCATGCCGATCACACACGCATGCACGCCGATCACGCTGATCAGTTCGAGCGTCTCGAGCAGCTCGTCGCGCGTGGCGCCCAGGCGCAGCGCTTCGCGGCAATGGCGGCGCACGGCAACCGCGTTCAGATGTGTGACCGACGCTTCGAGCGCGAAGCTCACGAGTGCCTTCACCTTCGGTTCGAGTGGACCGTTGCGATACGCGCATCCGGCGAATGCGAGGTAAGCCTCGACGAATTCCGGGCTGATCGCGATCAGCGGATCGAGCGACGCGGGCCACGAACCGCCAGCGGCAACGAACGACGTAATCCGGCCCTTGAGCGTAGGTGAAGTCATTAGGCATCCAAAGTGACAAGTCAGGAGTGAAAGCGCGCCGCCTCGCATGCAAACCAACGACGGGCGAACTGCGCGAAGGGAGTGACACTTATCTTATGAGCGACCTTACGAAACCGCAAACCGATATGCCCAGCGAGGCGCGTTGTTGCTCCGCAGCAGCCGCGTGCCCGGAGAAACGCGCCGAGGCCCTACCCATAAAGGCTTCAGCAGGCTGGCTGTGTGCGTGACGCAGCGCATTATTTAGCGTTGCTTATATCGACCTTTCGCACATTTCAATGGACGCTCGCGCTCGTCGCGCCGAGCATCTCCATCATGACAACTGCAACAGGAATCCGCATGAAAGCGCTGGAAGGCTTGCGAGTGCTCGACCTGGGAACCTTCGTGGCCGGTCCGTTCTGCACGACGATCTTCGCCGAGTTCGGCGCGGAAGTCATCAAGGTGGAGCCGCCGCAAACGGGAGATTCGCTGCGCCGCTTCGGCACCGAGACCGAATGCGGCGACACGCTGATGTGGCTCACGGAAAGCCGCAACAAGAAATGCGTGACGCTCAATCTCGCCGACGAACGCGGCCGCCAGATGCTGCGCGATCTCGCGGCTAGCTGCGACATCGTGGTCGAGAATTTCCGGCCGGGCGTGATCGAAAAATGGGGCCTCGACTTCGAGTCGTTGCACAAGCTCAATCCGCGCACGATCCTCGTGCGCATTTCCGCGTATGGGCAGGATGGCCCGAATCGCGGCAAACCAGGCTTTGCGCGCGTGGCGCACGCGTTTTCGGGGCTCGCCTATCTTGCGGGCGAACCTGGCCGCGTGCCCGTCACGCCGGGCTCCACCTCGCTTGCCGATTATGGTTCGGGCATGTACGCGACGATCGGCGCGCTGATCGCGTTGCAAGCCCGCGAGCGTACCGGCCACGGCCAATGCGTCGATCTCGCGCTTTATGAACCCATGTTCCGCGTGCTCGACGAGATGGTTCCGGCTTATCACATGTTCGGCAAGGTGCGCGAACGGATGGGCGCGAACGCGGTGAACGTCGCGCCGCATGCGCACTACCGCACCCGCGACGAGCGCTGGATCGCGATCGCCTGCACCAACGACAAGATATTCCGCCGCTTCGCGCACGTCATGCAACGCCCCGAGCTGGCAGACGACGATCAGTGGGGACGCGCATCCGTGCGGATCGCTGCAATCGACGCGGTCAACGCTTTGGTGCAGGACTGGATCGGTGCGCGCGACCACGACGAAGTGCTGCGCCTGTGCGACGAAGGCTCGGTCCCCGCCAGCCTGCTGTACAGCGTCGCCGACATCTTCGACGATCCGCAATATGAGGCGCGCGGCAATATCCGCACCATGCCTTCACGTGCCGGCGACGTCGCGGTGCCGAACGTAATTCCGCGTCTGTCGGAAACGCCCGGCGCGATCGAATGGCTCGGACCGACGCTCGGCAGCCACAACGACGAGGTGTTCGGCGACCTGCTCGGCTGCAGCAGTTCGGACCTCGCCGCGCTGCGCGCGGCAGGCGTGATCTGAGCCACCGACATCACTATTCATTTCTAACCAATCGTCCATGTCACCTTCACCACGCACGTATCTGTTCGCCCCCGCCACGCGCCCCGAGCGCTTCGAGAAGGCCGCGCGCGCCGGTGCCGGCGCGGTGATCGTCGATCTCGAAGACGCGGTCGAGCACGCGCGCAAGGACCACGCACGCGCTTCGCTGTCGGCCACGCTGCCCGCCCTCGCCCGCACCGCGCGCGCATTGAGCGTGCAACTGCTGGTGCGCATCAACAGCCACGGCTCGCCGTGGTACGACGCGGATCTCGACGCCTGCGCCGCGCTCGACATTGACGGCATCGTGATTCCCAAAGCCGAGCATGTGGATGAAATCGTGCGCATCGCGTGCCTGAAACCGGCCTGGGCGCTGCATCTGCTGATGGAAACCGCAGCGGGCTTCGCGAATCTGGCGGCGCTCGCGCGCGCGCCGCACGTCGAACGTCTGATGTTAGGCACGGTCGATCTCGCGCTCGACATCGGCGCGAATGAAATCGGCGAGCCATTGCATTACTATCGCTCGCAGATCCTGCTGTTTACGCGCCTGGCGGGATTGCTGCCGGCCGTCGACGGCGTCTGCACGACCCTCGACGACCCCGCGGCGCTCGACGACGAAGTGCGGCGCGCGCGAGCCTTCGGTTTCGGCGCCAAGCTGTGCGTGCATCCGAAGCAGATCGCGCCGGTTACGGCAGGGCTCGGCCCAACGCCGCGCGAACTGCAGTGGGCGACGCGCGTATGCGAAGTCGCGGGGAGCGGTGCCGCGGTTGCTGTGGACGGCAAGCTCGTCGATGCGCCGGTGCTCGCGCAGGCGCGCCGCATTCTCGCGGCGGCCGGCCATGCGTGAGCTGCTGACAGGTCCTGGCGCGTTGACCGTGCCGCGTTTGCGGCCATTCGCGTCCCTGCCAATGACTCTCTCGAAGCTCTTTTCCGGCAAACCGTCAAGCCGGAGCATCAACGATCTGCAGCACATTCGCGCATTCGTCGCGGTCGCGCGCGAGGGCAGTCTGACCAAGGCGGCCAGGTTGCTCAATCTCACGCAGCCCGCCGTCAGCGTGCAACTGAAGAATCTGCAGGATCAACTGAAGCTGCGTTTGCTGACGCGCTCGCCACGCGGTCTCACGCTGACCGCCGACGGTCTCAAGCTATTGCCCTACGCCGAACAGATTCTCGATGCAATCGGCAATTTCGACGTCGCCGCCGACAACCTCGTCAGCATTCTGTCGGGCACCGTCTCGATCGGCACGATCCTCAATCCGCAGACGATTCGGCTGGGCGCAGTGCTGCAATACATGGCGAACCACTATCCGGAAGTGCGAACGCGCCTGCGTCACTCAATGACGGGGCAGATACTCGAACAGCTTGCGAGCGGTGCGCTCGACGTTGGCTTCTTTCTCGGCACGCCAGCGGAAAGCGACGGCATCGAATTGCATGCCATTGCCTTGATGCCGATCACCTATTACGTGATCGCACCCAAAGGCTGGCAGGAACGTATCAACGGACGCGGCTGGGCGGAACTGGCCGAGTTGCCGTGGATCTGGACGCCGCCCACGTCGATGCATCACCGGCTGCTGACGCACGCATTCGAATCGGTCGGCGCGAAGCCGCGAGTCGCGGCCGAGGTCGATCTGGAAGCCTCGATGATCGAACTGGTGCGTGCGGGTGTGGGCTTGTCGCTCGCGCGCGAAACCGTGGCGATCGACGAAGCGCAGAAATACGGCGCCGCGATCTCGCGCGAAGTGCCGATCGAAATTCCGCTGTCGTTCATCAGCCTTGCGCGCCGCCGCGAAGAGCCGTTGATCGAAGCAATGTTCTTTGCCGCGCAAATGGCGTTTTCCTGAGCGCCATTCCGCGGCATGCACGGTTGCGCGCCTTTGAAGCCAAAGGTGCTTGCGATGACAACAACATGGGAGACAGACGATGTCGGCTTATGGAGCAAACGTGGCACAGCGGCTCGATGCGCTCGAGACCGGACCGTTTCACTGGCGGCTGCTCGGCCTGATAGGCGGCGGCATGTTCTTCGACGCATTCGACAATTTCCTTGCCGGCAGCGTGCTCGGCGCGCTCGTGCAGCAGGGTCTGTCGGACATGCACATGAACGCGCTATTCATTTCGATGAGCTTTGCCGGCCTCACGCTCGGCGCGTGGGGCGCGGGCGTGATCGGCGATCGCTTCGGGCGGCGTTTTTCGTATCAGTTCAATCTGCTGATCTTTGGCCTCACCTCGATCGCGGCCGCGTTCGCGCCATCCATGACGTGGCTGATCGTGCTGCGCTTCATCATGGGCATCGGCCTCGGCGCGGAGATCGTGGTCGGCTATAGCACGCTCAACGAGTTCATGCCCGCGCATGCGCGCGGTCGCTTCGCTTCACTGCTGAACCTGATCACCAACTCGTCGGTACTGGTCTCGGCGGCGTGCGGCTTCCTGATCATTCCGCATTTCGGGTGGCGCTGGATGTTCGCGATTCCCGGCATCGGCGCGCTCGTGATCTGGTATCTGCGCAAGAAAATGCCGGAGTCGCCACGCTGGCTTGCGGCGGTAGGACGCCATCAGGAAGCACGCGAAGTGGTCGAGAAGATCGAAGCGCAAAGCCTGCGCCGCGACGCGCCGTTGCCGGTCGCGCCGCAGGAAGAAGAGCCCGGCCGTCTGCGCGATCTGTTCGCCGCGCGGCAGCTATCGCGCACGCTGGTCGGCATCTCGGTGATCTGTATTTCCTTTACGGCGATGTATGCGTTCGTCGCCTGGGTGCCGACCTTTCTCGTCAAGCAGGGCTTCGACATTACCCATTCCCTGCTGATCACGTCGGCCATGTTCGCGGGCGGGCCGGCCGGGTCGCTGATCAGCATGGCGATCGCCGACAGGATCGGCCGCAAATGGGGGCTCGTGATCTTCTCCGCGCTCGGAGCGATGATCGGCATGGCGTATCCGTACGTCACGCATGCGGTGACGATCGCGCTGGTCGGCTTCGGCGTGACGACGTGCATCTACGTTACCTCCGCGCTCGGCGTGGCGTGTTACGTGACCGAGCTGTTCCCAACGCGGCTGCGGCTGCGCGGTGTCGGACTCGCGAACGCGGCGGGACGCGCGGTCAACGTCGGCGTGCCCTACGTGGTAGCGGCCATGTATGCACTCGCGGGACTGCTCGGCGTGGTCTCGTTCATCGCCGCGCTGTTCGCCTTGCTCGTCGTGATTCTCATCACGCTCGGCGTCGAAACCAGACAGCGCACGCTCGAGGAAGTACAGGCGCAGGCGGGCGGCGACTCGGGCATCGACGTAAAGAAACCCCTCAATATTGGAGGCATGTAAATGACAGGCGCTTCGGATACCTATGAACTATTCGCGATCAAGTACGCGCGCCGCGACGGCTGGCGCAGCGACAACTTCATCGGCGGCGACGACGATCACAGCAGCGCGATGCCGCTCGACTACTACGTGTGGGTCGCGCGCAACAGCGAACGCGCAGTGCTGATCGACACGGGTTTCAACGCCGAGGTCGCGGCAAAGCGCGGGCGCGGCGTGCTGCGCTGTCCGATCGATTCGCTAAGGCTCGTCGGTATCGATCCCGATTCTGTCAGCGACGCCGTGATCACGCATCTGCATTACGACCACGTCGGCAACTTCACGCTGTTGCCTTCGGCGCGCTTTCATCTGCAGGAACCGGAGATGCATTTCGCAACCGGGCGCCATATGAAGAACGCGCATTTCGCACACCACTATGAGCCCGACGATGTTGCCGCGATGGTGAAGATGAACTTTGCGCAACGCGTGGTGATGCACGACGGCCCCGCCGAACTGGCGCCTGGCATCCAGTTGCAGCCGGTCGGCGGACACACGCCCGGTTTGCAGATCGTGCGCGTGAAAACGGCGCGCGGCTGGGTCGTGGTCGCATCGGATGCGTCGCACTTCTACGACAACATCGAGAAACGCCGGCCGTTTTCGAACGCCTGCGACGTGTGCAAGATGCTCGACGCGTTCGACACCGTCTACCTGCTCGCCGATTCGAAGCAGCACGTGATTCCCGGGCACGATCCGCAAGTGCTGGAACGTTATCCGGCGCCGACCCGCGAACTCGAAGGGATCGTCGCGCGGCTCGACGTGGCGCCAATCAGCCACGCCGAATGAACCGCGCCTGAAGAACCATCATTAGACCAGGAAGATAACTCGCTATGGAAGACGAATTGCGCATCATGGCCGTGGCCGGCAATCTCGGTTACGGCTTTCCCGAAGCATCGCTGCGTAACGGCATCGCGCGCAAACCGCATCTGGTGGGCGCGGACAACGGCTCGTCCGATCCGGGACCGTATTACCTCGGCAGCGGCAAGTCGCTGATCAAGCGCGAGCAGTTGCGCCGCGACCTGGGACTCTCGCTGAAGGCCGCGCGCGATGCGGGCGTGCCCTACGTGATCGGCACGGCGGGCACCGCCGGCGCCCAGCCGCATCTGGAAGAATTCCTCGACGTGCTCGACGAAGTCACGCGCCGCGACGGCCTGCGCTACAAGCTCGCGACGATCCCCGCCGACATCGACAGGAACGTGATCAAGCAGGCCATACGCGAAGGCCGCGTGAAGTCGATGGGCGTGCTGCCCGAGCTCACCGAACAGGACGTCGACGACGCAACGCGCATCGTCGCGCAGATGGGCACCGATCCGTTCGTCAATGCGCTCGAAGCGGGCGCGGATGTGATCATCGCGGGCCGCGCGTGCGATACCGCGATCTATGCGAGCCTCGCTGCATGGCGCGGCTTCGATATGGGACTCGCGTTCCACATGGCGAAGCTCCTCGAATGCGGGGCGCAATGCGCGGTGCCGCTCGCCGCGAACGACTGCCTGCTCGGCACGCTCAGGCGCGATCATTTCGAACTGGAGCCGATGAACCCCGAGCGCGGCGTGACGCCGGTTTCAGTGGCCGCGCATATGATGTACGAGCAGCCCGATCCGCATCACTTCTACGAACCCGAAGGGCTCGTAGACCTCGAACACACGCACATAGAAAAACTCGACGACCGGCGCGTGCGCGTGAGCGGCAGCAAGCTCGTGGAGATGCCGCCGAGCATCAAGCTCGAAGGCGTGAAGCTGCGCGGCTACCGGACCATCACGATAGCCGGCATGACCGATCCGCGTCTGCTCGCAGCGGTCGATCAGGTCGAAGCACGCGTGCGCGACGACGTGGCACGCCTGACCGCGCACGACATGAAGCCCGGCGAGTACGAGCTCAATTTCATCTACTACGGCCGCAACGGCGTACGCGTCGATCAGCGGGTGCCGCATCTCGCGCACGAGATCGGCATGGTGATCGAGGCGATCGCGCCGACCCAGGAGTTGGCGAACATGGCGCTCTCGCTCGCGCGCAGTTCGTTCCTGCATGGCTATTTCAAGGGCCGCAAGGCGACCGCCGGCAATCTGGCGTTTCCGTTCTCGCCGTCGGACCTGGTTGGCGGGCCGGTGTACGAATTCACGATCTATCACGTGATGCAGGTTCCCGACGCAGCCGCGCTCTTTCCCGTAACCACGACCCAGATCGGGTGATGCAATGAACCTGTCAGACGTATTCGACCCTTCCCGCGGCGACACCCTCTACGACCTCGCCGAAGTGATGCGCAGCAAGAACGCGGGCCCGCTGTACCTGACATTCGACATGATCTTTCCGGACGCCGCCGCGTACCGCCGGGTACTCGACAGCCGCGTGCTGACCCCGGAACTGGTGAGCGCGCTGTACCATGTCGAGCAGAGCGATGTCAGCATCGTTGCGTTCGACGCGGCCAACGCGATCAAGATCACGATTCCGCGCACCGGGCCCACGTCCGGCGCACCCGGCGACCGCGACGTGTATGGCGCGCAGCAGCACGAACCGCTGATCGGCATCCGCATTCCGCCGGCTGCGAGTTCGCGCTGATGTCCATCACCTTTTGCGGGCCCGTTACGACATGAAGCGTATCGTCTTTCTCGACCGCGGCACGATCTCGCCGCGCACGCGGCTCCGTTCGCTCGCGTTCGAACATGAGCTGGTCACCTTCGATTCGACCTCGCCCGCCGAGGTCGCCGCGCGCATTGCCGACGCGGACATCGTCATCACCAACAAGGTGAAGATCGACGCAGCCGCACTCGCCGGCGCGCCGCGCGTGAAGCTGATCGCGGTCGCCGCGACCGGCACCGACGTTATCGATATCGCGACCTGCGACGCGCGCGGCATCGTCGTGTCGAATATCCGCCATTACGCGCTGCATACGGTGCCCGAGCATACCTTCGCGCTGATTTTCGCGTTGCGGCGCTCGCTGGTTGCGTATCGTGACTCGGTGCTGGCGGGACGCTGGGAGGAAGCGGGACAGTTCTGCTTCTTCGATCATCCGATCCGCGATCTGTCGGGCTCGACACTGGGCGTGATCGGCGACGGCGTGCTCGGCCGCGAAGTGGCACGCATCGGCACCGCGCTCGGCATGCGCGTGCTGATGTCGGCCTACAAGGGTGTCGACGGCATGGGACCGCTCTACACGCCGTTCGACACAATGCTCGCCGAAAGCGATGTCATCACGCTGCACTGCCCGTTGACGCCGGCCACGCGCAATATGATCGATACGCCCGAGTTCGCGAAGATGGCGAAGCGCCCGCTTCTGATCAACACCGCGCGCGGCGGTCTCGTCAGCGAGAGCGCGCTGGGCGCCGCATTGCAAAGCGGGCAGATTGCCGGCGCGGGCTTCGACGTGGTGACCGAAGAGCCCATGCCCGCTTCGCATCCGTGGCAGAAGCTGATCCGGATGCCCAATTTCCTGCTGACACCGCACGTCGCCTGGGCAAGCGACGAAGCAATCCAGGCACTCACCGATCAGTTGCTCGATAACGTGGATGCTTTTGTCGCGGGCAAGCCGCGCAATGTGGTGGGGCAAGCAGGCCGCGCCTGAATGTAGCGCGTAGCGCGCGGGCCTTTATTCCGCGCTCTCCAGCATCCGCAGCGCGGCTTTCTCGGCATTGGCGACGTGCAGCCGCGCGATCTCCTGCGCGGCCTCGCCGTCGCGTGCCTTCAATGCCTTGTATAGCCGGTCGATTTCGCGCAGGCTGTCCGGCAGCCGCTCCGGATGCATCAGCGAGGTGGTGCGCAGCAGATTGATGCGCGAATAGAGACTGTTGAGGATTTCCCGCACCAGCGCATTGCCGCAGTTCTCCAGCAGCAGATCGTAAAGCGCAGTCTTCGCGCGCAGAACGCCCGCCTGGTTTTGCGCAGCGGCTTCGACACGCAGTTCCTTCGCCACTTCACCGAAGCGCGCAATGGCGGAGTCGTCTGCAAGGCGTGCGAATTCGTGGGCGGCGAAACCTTCGAGCAGCCCGCGCAGCGCGTATAGCTCGACGGCCTCCTCTTTCGACATTACCGCAACGATGGGGCCCTTGTGCGGCACGCTGCGCACCAGTTTCTCCGCCTCGAGCCTGCGCAGCGCCTCGCGCACGGATGTGCGGCTCACGCCTAGCGATTCGCACAGTTCGCGTTCAATCAGCCGCGCGCCCGGCGCGAAACGTCCGCTCACGATTGCCTGGCGCAGCACGTTCTCTACGTGATGCCGCAGCGTCTCGGGTCTGACCAAGCCCATGTCCGTTGACATTATTGTATTTCCGTCCGACAAGATTCAGCCTCCATGATACGTGAGCGGCTTCGTCACCGGCAGCCTTTGATGCGCAAAGGCCAGAAAAACAGCAAATCGGCGTGCGTTTCAGCGGCTAGCTGCCAGCGCGGCGAGCGGTGTGCGCGAAATCACCGAGAGCGTTGCGTCGAACTTCATGACCAACGGTTCCGCATGCGCGACCTCGACCGAAGCGATCGCGTCGTCGCCGATGTTGTCGAGTTGCTTGAAAAGCGCGCGCAACGAGTTGCCATGCCCCACCATCAGCACCGACTGCCCACGCGTCAGCGCGGGTGCCACGCATTCGTCCCACAGCGGCAGCACGCGCCGCAACGTGTCGCGCAGGCTTTCGGTGCGGGGCAGCGCGTCGGCGTGGGGCATCGCGTCGTCGTGCAATGCACGCACGAGTGCCGCGTGCAGGTCTGCATCGAGCGCCGGCGGCGCCAGGTCGAAACCGCGCCGCCATTGCCGCACCCGCTCCGCGCCATAGGCGAGCGCGGCCTCGTCTTTTTCCATGCCGGTCAGCATGCCGTAGTGGCGGTCATTCAGCCGCCACGAGCGCACGGTTCTGGGCGGCGGCTGCTCAAGGGTTCGCAGCACGTGCGCGAGTGTATCGGTGGCGCGCAGCAGCGCCGAGGTCACCGCCAGGTCGAAGCGAAAGCCCGCCTCGCGCAACCGTTCGCCGACACGCTGCGCATCGGCCACGCCCTGCACGGACAGGCCGACGTCGCTCCAGCCGGTAAAACGGTTGGCGCGATTCCATATCGACTGGCCATGACGCAGCACGACCAGCGTGCCCGTTTGAAGAGTCATCTCGATGCCCGGCTTCAGTTGTAGCCGAGAATCGCGACGGCCAACACGTGCGCATGCTCGCTGCTGTTCGACGCGAGCACCGAAAGCGGCGGCTTCTGCATTGCCCGCCATGCCGAGCACTCCGGCCTGGACTTCGCATTGGCCGGCAAAGACGACACACGCGGCACGCCCTGCTCGCGCTGCGCCGGCCCGACGGAAAAAACGGGCTCGCGCATGTCGCGCATGTCACGCATGGCCGGATTACGCATGCGGCTCTCCCGCTGCAGCGCCGCTGCGTTTCAAAGCGGCTTCCAGCAGCGGCGCGCCCAGCTCCGCTCCGTGAATCCCCGTCACGCTGACGATCTCCAGCAACTCCATCAGTTCTTCGGCGGTCGCGCCGTAGCGCAGCGCGTTGCGGATGTGCAGCTTGAGGCCCGGCACGTAGAGGTGCGTGGCCGAGGCGTCGAACGCGCAGTACATGAATTCCTTGATTTTCGGGCTCAGCACGCCGGTGCGCCACGGCACCGACGAAAACTCGACATATGCTTCGAACAGGTCCGGATCGAGTTCAAGCAAGCCTTCCCACGTGGGATGCCAGTAGCCGCGATTCGTCTCGAACTCGGCTTTCAGCTTCTGCCTGCGTTCGTCGAGCGGCGGCGCGCCCTTGCGCAAGCCCTCTTCCTCCAGCACTTCGAGCAGTACCGGCACGCCGACGTTGCTGGTGTGAATACCGATCGTGCTGACCAACTCCAGCACTTCGATCAGCTCTTCGCGCGTCGCGCCGAAAGACAGCGCGCGTTCGATATGACGCGCAACACCCGGCGCATAGAGCTGCGTCGCGCAGGCATCCGCGGCGAGCGCGATGAACGCGCGCGTCTTGTCGTCGAGATGATTCCTGCGCTGCGGCACGCCCGCGAATTTCAGGTATGCGTCGACGAAACGCGGATCGAGGCGCACGAGGCTGTCCCACTCCGGACTTGCCTTGCCGTGCAGCCTGACGAGTTCGTCACGCAGACGGGACGGATCGGGCTGCGGTGTGGTCTGGGTCATGATCTGAATTCCCTCATTGGCAATACAGCGTGGCAATACAGCGCGTGATTCATCGGCGCGTGCGGGGCGTTTGCTGCGAACGCCCCGCACGCGCGGTCGCTGCTAGGCGCTCGCGCGCGCGGTTGCCGGATAATCCTGCTCCGCAACCTCTTCCTGCCACGTGCCCTTACCGATCGACGTCGCAATGTGAACCATGTAGCTGCCTTCGCTCGCACCATGCCAGTGCCGCTCGTTCGGGCCGATGAATACGATATCGCCCTGGCGGATCGGCTGCGGCGCTTCGCCGTCCAGACAGATCCAGCCCTGACCGGCGGTAACCTGCAAGACCTGGCCATACTCGTGCGTGTGCCAGTAGGTGCGTCCGCCCGGTGCGAAGAACACCGTGTTGATGGTGACGCCGTTGGTAGCCGGCATTACCGGATCGGCCCAGACGGTGCCGGTAAACGTGTCGCTACGGCGCTCGGACACCGCGCCTGCCGCTCTGCCGTGAAAGACCTTCATGCGTTTTTCTCCTTGTTTGCGCCGTCGAACAGCCGCACGCCGCCCGACACGTCGCCGATCGCATCGACGACACGGTTGCTGATCACATCGCCATAACCCAGTGCCGTGCCGAGGCCGAAACTCGCCAGCGGGCCAGCCGAATTCAGCGAGATCACGCCGAGTTCGCGAATACGGTCCACGTACAGCACGACGTCCTTCGTCATCAGCTTGCCGGTCAGGCCGCCTTCCAGATAGTCGCCGTCGACGATCTTCGGAAACCGGTTGAGCGTGGCGAAGTTCACGCCGCTGCTGCTGTTCAGCACGTCGAGCAGCAGATGCAGGTCGAGCCCCGCCTTCTTGCCCGCCACCATCACTTCGGCACTGGCGGCAAGGCTCACGGCGTTCAGAAAATTGTTGAGCAGCTTGGTGGTGTGGCCGGCGCCGCTCTCCCCCATGTATGCGACTTTCGAGCTGATCGGCGCGAACGCCCATTGCAGCGCCGCGACCGCATCGGCGGCGCCGCCCACCATCAGCGTCAGCGAGCCCTTCTCCGCGGCTGCGGCGCCACCCGAAATACCCGCATCGACATAACGCACGCCGCGCTCGGCGAAGCGCTTCGCGAGGCGGATCGTCGAACTCGCGGCCGCCGTGCTCAGATCGACCACGATCTGTCCTTCGCGGCAGTGCGCGAGCACGCCGTCCTCGCCTTCCACCACCGCTTCGACCACCTTGCTGTCCGGCAGCGACATCATCACGACGTCCGCGAACGCGAGCACTTCGCCCACCGTGCCCGCCGCCTTCGCGCCCGCCGCATCGACACGTTCACGCGCGGTGTCGTAGCCGAGCACCGCGATGCCCGCGTCGACGAGGCGCCGCGTCATGCGCCCGCCCATGTTGCCGAGACCGATAAAGCCGACCCGTTCCTTGTTCATGAATTCCACTCCTCCTTCAAAATCAGAAATCGACATCCTTCGTTTCCGGGCCCATCATCGCGCCGATCATGCCGATCAGGCCGCCCACGCACAGCAGCACGACCGAGGTCAGCCGCAGCGGCATGAACGCGCCGAGCCAGTTCATATAGAACGCGTAAAACGAAGGGATAATCACCGACAGACTGAAGCCAACGCCGAAACCGGTTGCGCGCACATCCGTCACGAAGCGCTCGTTGATGTACGTCACGATCACGCCCCACGGCGACGTGACGAGCACCGCGAGCACACACACCAGCGCCATGATGGCCGGCAGCGACAGTCCGTCGACGTTCGCCAGCACGTACAGCAGCGCCGCGCCAACCGTGGCGATCAGCGGGCCGACGATCACGAAGAAGCGGCGCCGGCCAATGCGCTGCGCGATCAGTCCCGAGCCGATGTAGCTGAAAAACAGCACGAAGTACGTGAGCATGAGCGTCGCGGTCATCTGGAAGCCGCTCAGATGCAGCGTCTTCACCAGCAGGCCGGTCGGCAGATAGATCGTGATGATGTTTTGCGTGAGCCAGAAGCCCGTCATCATCACCAGCACCTGCAGCAGGTTGCGCCCGCTCTTGCCGCGCAGCAGGTCGGAGAGCGGCAGCTTTTCGGCGACGGCCGCCTTGTCGGCGGTTTCGCTCTCCCAGATCTCCGATTCGGCGACCTTGCGCACGTAGTACAGGGTCAGCAGGCCGGCGAGCGCCGCGCCGAGCACGAACGGAATGCGCCAGCCCCATTGCGCATACGGCGAATGCATGCCGTTCAGCGGAAACAGCACGAACATCAGCATCGCGACCAGGTTGATCGTCACGTATGCGGCCGGAAAGCCGGAAATGATGAAGCCGCCGACAAACCCGCGCTGCTCTTTCTTCGAGTACTCGATCGCGAGCGGCATCGCACCCGTGTAGCCGCCGCCGAGAAAAATCCCGTCGACGAAACGCAGCAGCACCAGCAGCCAGTACGACACGATGCCGATGCTTTCATAGCCCGGCAGCAGCGCGATCAGCAGCGTCACCACGCCGAAGCCCGATACCGACCAGATCGAGGCCATGCGCCGGCCAATGCGGTCCGCGATCATGCCGAACAGCAGCGAGCCGACCGGACGGCCCAGCAGCGTCGTGATGAATACCAGCGAAGCAAGGATCGTTTCCATGCCGGTAGACAGATGCGGCGGCTGGAAATACCCAAGTACCGGCGAGAGCACCACCACCGGCAGATAGATGTCGAACATGTCGATGAACTCGGAGAAGAACGCGCCCTTGATCGCGTTGCGCCTCTTCGTTTCGATCGACTGCTCGCCCTCCGACATTACAACGTCATTTCCAGTCAACGCTTTCATCTCTGTCTCCAATCGTTATTCGCACCGTGTGCGGTGCGATTCTCCTTGCGCTTCCCCGTGTGCTGTCAGCCGCTGGCTGTCCGGGTGTTTTGCCGCGTCAGGCGGATGTTGTTTCCGCTTCGTATGCCTTGATCGCCTCGCTCGCAACGCGGAAAGCCGCGAGCGCGAGCGGCGCGCCGCAATACACGGCGGCCTGCATCAGCACCGCGCGGATTTCTTCCTTTGTCACGCCGTTGCGCAGCGCGCCCTTCACGTGCACCGACAACTCGTGGTGCTGGCTCATCGCCGTGAGCATGCCGAGGTTCAGCATGCTGCGCGTCTTGAACGGCAGCGTCGGGTCGCCCCAGATGTCGCCCCAGCAACTTTCGGTGACGAACTTCTGCATCGGCCGGTTGAAGTCGTCGGCATTGGCCCACGATTTTTCGACGTGCGCGGCGCCCAGGACTTCCTTGCGATTTTCAAAACCCTTGTTGAAGCGGTCGTTGGTATCCATCGTGTTTTCCTCTGTAGTTCAAACGAATTCGTATTGCCTGCCCGGATGATTGTCCGACAAGTCAGGCGCACAAATTTTTTTCGACGTAGCACGCGAACCGCCGTGCGCCACGTCGTGCGTCAATCCACGCCGTAGCCGGCCAGCGCCTTGGTTTCCAGATACTCGCGCAGGCCTGCTTCGCCCCATTCGCGGCCATTGCCCGAACGCTTGTAGCCGCCGAACGGCGCGCCGAAATCGGCAGGCGGGTAATTCAGATGCACGCCGCCCGCACGCAACGCGCGGCCGACCTTGCGAGCCCGTGCGAGGTCCGCGGATTGCACGTAGGCCGCGAGGCCGTAGTCGGTGCCGTTGGCAATGTCGATCGCCTGCTCTTCCGAGTCGTACGGAATCATCGAGAGCACCGGTCCGAAAATTTCTTCGCGGGCGATGGTCATTTGCGGCGTGACATCGGCGAACACGGTCGGGCGTGCGTAATAGCCCGTGTCGATACCGTCCGGCCGGCCCGTGCCGCCCGTGACCAGACGCGCGCCTTCGTCGATGCCGATCTGGATCAGCGCCTGCACGCGCTTGAACTGGTTCGCGTTGACGAGCGGTCCGAGTTGCGTGGCCGGGTCGTCGGTCGGTCCGAGCCGATACGCTTGCGCGGCACGCTTTGCGATCTGCGCGGCATCGTTCATCAGATGACGCGGCACCAGCATGCGGGTCGGAATCGAGCACGACTGGCCCGAGTTCGTGAAGCAGGCGGCCACGCCACGCGTCACCGCCTGATCCAGATCGACGTCGTCGAGCAGGATGTTGGCCGACTTGCCGCCCAGTTCCTGAGCGACGCGTTTGACCGTTTCCGCTGCGGACTGCGCGACCAGCACGCCGGCGCGGGTCGAACCGGTGAACGACACCATGTCGATATCCGGATGGCTCGCGATAGCCGAACCGACACCCGGCCCGTCGCCGTTGACGAGATTGAACACGCCCGCCGGCACGCCGGCTTCGTCGAGCACGTCGGCAAACAGCAGCGCGCTCAGCGGCGAATACTCGCTCGGCTTGAGCACCATCGTGCAACCCGCCGCGAGTGCCGGTGCGATCTTCACGACGATCTGGTTGACCGGCCAGTTCCACGGCGTGATCAGACCGCACACGCCGATCGGTTCCAGCACGATGCGCGTACTGCCGCGCTGTTCCTCGAATTCGAAGCGTTCGAGCACGTCGATCAGCGCATTCAGATGCGCGGGGCCGCGTGCCGCCTGACCGTTGCGCGCGAACGTGATCGGTGCGCCCATTTCGCGGCGCATCAACTCGGCGAACTCGTCGTAGCGTCGCTCGTAGATAGTGACGATGCGCTTGAGCAATGCGACGCGGTCGGCCACGCTCGTCGCCGACCAGCTTGCAAACGCGCGGCGTGCGGCGGCGACGGCGCGATCGACATCTTGTGCGTTGCCCAACGCGAGTTTTTCAAAGGGTGTTTCCGTCGACGGATCGACGATATCGAACCAGACGGGTGACGTGGGTTCGACCCAACCTCCGTCGATATAGAACTGGGCTGCGTGCAGCATGACAGGCTCCGGAATCAATGAATCGGAATGCAGGTTCAGGATGCGGCTCCGGGCAGGAGCCGGTATAGCTCGGTGTGATCGGTGGCGGGCGTGGAACGCTGCGCCGCCTGGTCCCATACCTCGACACAGGTGGCGCCGAACGTCATGGGATGACCCACCGCCTGGGCGAGCGCGCGGGCGATCTTCAGGTCCTTGTTCATCAGTTGCAGCGCGAAGCCGGAAGCAAATGTGCCACTCAGCATGAACTGCTTAGCCTTGTTTTCCGACGTATTGCTGCGGCCCGTCGACGCATTGAGCACGTCCGTCATCACCTGCGGGTCGATACCAAAACGGCTTGCAATCTGCAGCGCCTCGACCGTGGCCGCCACGCTCGCCGCCGACACGTAGTTATTGAGCGCCTTCGCCGCATGCCCGGCGCCCGCCGTGCCGATATGCAGCACGTTCGTGCCCATCGCGTCGAGCAGCGGCTTGCAGCGCGCGAGCACGTCCGCATGGCCGCCCACCAGAATCGCCAGCGTGCCTTCCTTCGCGCGCTTGACGCCGCCCGACACGGGCGCATCCAGATACGCGAGACGCTGCGCTTCGAGCGTCTTGCCGAGTGCGCGCGAACGCTCCGGTTCCGACGAACTCATGTCGATGACCACGGCGCCTTTTGCGAGCCGCGCGGCCCAGCCGGTGTTGTTCCCGTCGCCGAGCACCACGGCCTCGACGATCGCCGAGTTGGGCAGCATGGTGATCAGCGCGTCGAGCGAGCCCGCGTTGTCCGCGTTCAGGCGGTGCGAGCCGCTCTGTTCCGCCAGCGTGTCGGCGCGTGCGGCGTCGGCATCGTCGATGAACAGTTCGAAGCCGGCCTTGCGAAGGCATTGCACCATCGGCGCGCCCATCATGCCGAGGCCGATGAAACCGACCCGTTTGGCTTGTGTCATGAGAAAGCTCTCCTAGCGCAGCGCCGAGAACGCGGTCGGCGCGAGGAAGTGGTTCTCGATGCGCTCGACGATCGGCTTGTCGGCTTCCGTCGCCGCCCGTTTGGCCATCCACTCGGGATCGGCCTGGAACGCGTTCCACTTCTGCTCGCGCTCCGCGAGGCTTTCCCACTTCAGCATATAGGTCAGCGCGTGATTGCTCGGGCCGATCAGCGTGGTCCAGAAACCGATCTGTTCGATGCCGTACTTTTCGAAAAAGCCGAGCGTGGTCGACGTGAAGCGATCGAGCAACGCCGGCAGGCGCGTCGGCGCACAGTGGTAGATACGCATTTCAACGATCATGTACCTCTCCTTGCAGGATGATCAGATGGCCAAAGCCAAAGCCAAAGCCAATGAGTTTTGCTCGCGGCCGATTCAGTCCGCCAGTCCTTCGCCGGACGACCAGCGTTCGACGTACCTGACCAGTTCGGTCATGTCGCGTTTCGAGCCGTCCTGCATGGCCGCGTAATTCCATACCTGACGGGCGACGCTGCCGACCCACATCGGCACGCCGAGCGCCTGGCATTCGTCGACCGCGAGGCCGATGTCCTTGCACACACTGCCGACCGGAAAGCCGAAATCGAAGCTGCCCGGCAGCACATGCTTCGGGAACTTGTCCATCGTCGCGCCGTTCTTGCCGCTGCCCGAATTGATCACCGACATCATCACTTCCGGATCGAGGCCGCCGCGCACGCCCGCGACAAACGCCTCCGACGTGATCGCAAACGCGGTGGAGGACAGCATGTTGTTCAGCAGCTTGAGCAACTGCCCCTGGCCCGGCTGGTCGCCGACCACGAACACCTTGCCGAGCACTTCGAAAAGCCCGCGCACCTGGTCGAGTACAGCCGGCTTGCCGGCCAGCATGATGGCGAGCGTGCCCTTCTTCGCTCCGGCGGCGCCGCCGCTCACCGGCGCATCGACGGTATCGATGCCCTTCACGAGCAGGCCGTCCGCCACTTCCTTTTCCATGCGCGATCCGACCGTGGACAGATCGACGAGAATCTTCACCGCGCTGCCGTCGATCAGTCCGCCTTCGCCGAGCGCGACCTGCCTGAAGATGGCCGGCGTGGGCAGACTCGTGAATACGATGCGCGCGGTGTCGGCCACATCCTTCACGGACTTCGCCGCGCGCGCGCCGATCGCCGTCAATTCCGCGACCGCCTGCTCATCGCGATCGAACACGACGAGCGTATGGCCCGCCTCGATGAGACGGCGCGCCATAGGCCGCCCCATCACGCCTACTCCGACAAAACCGATCGTGTTGCTGCCTTGATCACTGCTCGACATGACTGTCCTCATCTGTTGGGAAGCTGTTTTCGTTGCGCGGCTCAGGCCGCACGCGCGAGCCGCATGAGCGACGCGGCATCCGGTTCGCTGTCGAAACGCCACAGCGCATCGATCAGCGGTTGCGGCGCTACGCCCGAGCCGCCGTATGCGGCCAGGTCGCGCAGTTTGGCCGCGAGTTCGACATCGGCGAGCGGCGCCGCGAGACTGCCGCGCGCCGCATGAATGCGCCGCGACACGGTTTCGCCCGAGCGCAGCACGACGGCCACCTGGGCGGACTCCACCGGCCACGATGCATCGTCGATAAAACGCAGACGCGCGCCGAACGCACGCAGCGACGGATTGGCGACCGCGCTGTCGCTGAACTCGGCGAGGCCCGCTTTGCCCGTGGCCAGCGCGACCGCTACCGCATGTTGCGCGCTAACCTGCGATTCGCGGCCGGTGCGCACGTTCGGCCGATCGGTGCGCTCGCGCAACAACGGGTGTCCGGTCAGCTCGACGCGCTCGACGTCGTCCACGCTCCAGCTCGCATCGCGGCGCAGATCGAGACACGCTTCGATCACGGGGTTCAGCACCACGCCGCACGGGTACGGTTTATAGGTGTTCGACAGCAGCGCCCATTCGTGGCCGAGTTCCCGCGTCAACGCCTCGACATCCGGCTCCGTTGCGGCGACGCGCACGAAACCGCGCGTGCCTTCGAGCGGCGCATCGGGGCCGGAGAAATCGTCGGCTGCGAGCAGCGCGGATAGCAGGCCGTTACGCGCCGCGTTGCCGACGCTGATGCTCTTCGACATGGTGCCGAGCGTCTCCACCAGGCCGCCGGCCTGTGCCGACGCATTGCCTAGTGCCCACCCGATCTGTTGCGCGCTCAGGCCCTGCGCTTTGGCGATCGCCGCAGCCGCGCCGAACACGCCGCAAGTCGACGTGATATGCCAGCCGCGCCGATAGTGCTCGGGCGAAACCGCATTGCCGATCCGGCATTCCACTTCCACGCCGACGACGAATGCGAGCAGCAGCGCTTCGCCAGTCAGCGGGCGGGCGCCAGGCGCAAAGTCCGCAAGCGATTCGGCGAAGGCGAACAGCGCGGCGGCGACAGGTGCAGTCGGATGGATGATGGTCGGAATATGCGTGTCGTCGAAGTCGAACACGTTCGCGCTCATGGCGTTGAGCGCCGCGGCGTTCAGCATGTCGAAACGTTCGCGCCGCCCGATCACACTCGAACCTTCGCCCGCGCTAAAGCGCCGATAGGTGTGCACGGCTTTGCCGAGCGTCGGGTCGGAGCAGCCGGCCAGCGCAACCGCCAGATAGTTGACGAGCGAGCGCCTGGCTTCGTGGCGCACGGCGGCCGGCACGTCATGCCACGTCGTGTCCGCTACCCACTGCGCGACGCGCTGCGTCACGTGACCGGCGTCACTGTTCGTGCTGGCCTGGCCTGAACTGCTGTCTGACTGTGCTGCCATGTGCAAAGGTTGTCCTCTACCGGATGTCTCTCTTGATTCACTGCGACGCCTCGTGCGGACTCACCGCACGCGAGGACGCGCTTACGGTTCGGTGGCCGACGCCGCGCGGGCGTTGACCGACTGGCCTGACGCGTCGGTCGTGTCGCTGACTTCGGCGGCGATCGACTCGAGCGAACGCTTCCTGGTCTCGGTGCCGAGCACACCCACGATCAATGCCTGCACGAGCAACGTGCCGACGATCAGTGTCAGGACGCCGGCAATGCCGAAGCCCGTGAAAGCCCACGCTACAACGTACGGCACGGCGATGCTGACCGCGCGCCCGGCGGTATTCGACACGCCCGAGCCGCGCAGACGCAGTTCGGTCGGGAACAGTTCCGGCACGTAGGTCGCGACGCTGAACGACGACAGCACGTAAATACAGCAGGTAATCGCAAAACCGAGCGCGGTAATCATCACTTCCGACTGCGCGAACGGATAGGCCGCGCCGAATGCCGCGCAGATCAGCGAAAACAATACGATGCCCCATTTGCGGCCGACACGCTCGGCGAGCACAAAGGCGATCAGGGAGCCGACCGGGCCGCCCGCGAACATCACGCTCGTCAGGCCGAGCGAATTCGACACGCTGTGGCCCTGCTTGACGAGGAAGGTCGGAATCCAGCTGACGAACGCGTAGTTGACGATAAAGAGCGCGACCAGCACGGTGATGCCGGTAATGGTGCGCGTCAGCAGACGGCGCGTGAACAGATCACCGAGACGCCCGTTACCCGGCGCCGCGCGACGCGGCTGCTGGGCGGCCGCCGCGATCGCCGTGGCGGAATCGACGCCGCAGGCTTTTTCGATGGTGGACACCACCTGGTCCGCTTCATCCGTGCGGTTGCGCGAAGCCAGCCAGCGCGGCGACTCCGGCATCGACTTGCGCAGGAACCACACGAAAAGCGCACCGCAACCGGCGATCGCGAACATCCAGCGCCAGCCGTAATGCGGCACGATCAGCCAGCCGAGGAAGGTGGACAGGAACAGCGAGGTGTTGATGATCAGATTGAGGATCGTGCCGAAGCGGCCACGCCACGCGGCCGGAATGAACTCGCTCAACGTGCCGTAGCCGACCACGATTTCCGCGCCCATGCCGATGCCCATCACGAGGCGGAAGAAGATCAGCCAGTACATGGAAGGCGCGAGCGCCGCGGCGATCGACGCGAAGCCGTAGATGCCGAGGTTGAACTGGTAGCAGAAGCGCCGGCCGAAGCGATCGCCGAGCACGCCCGAAAGCCAGGCGCCCGACATCATGCCGACGAACGTGACCGACACGAACATCGCATTGAGCTTCAGCGTGGATTCGCCGCTGTGGATCATCGCGGCAAGCACGGTGCCGGCGATATAGATATCGAATGAGTCGAAGTACATGCCCGCGGCAATCAGCCCGAGCAACCGCCAGTGATAACCGGATAGCGGCAGGCTGTCCAGCCGGTATCCAATCGTTGCTTCGTTCTGCATGGATGCTGTCTCCGTGAATGTCTTTGTTCTGGTTCCGTAGCTTCCAACACCGCCTGCCTTGCGCCGCTGCTTTCGTCGTAGCTCTCATCGCCGGATGTGAGCGGTAACATCAAGATGGATTATATTCCTGTCATACAATCGGTCAAGGCGATATTGGCTGTTCCGCAGCTTCTTTTTGTGTTGCAGTGCATGACGATCAGGCGTGCCTTCCCACCGCTAAGCCGGGTTTGGCCTTGATCGGGCCTGGCTGCGGCGTACAGGCTGCCAACGCTATTTTTGCTTCGGCGCGGCCAGTTCGCGCATCCTCGCTGACCGGACAACTCCGGATAGCGCTAACACATTAACCGGCAGGTTATGTCGCCAGCCAGCCGCCATCTACGGGCAGCATCGCGCCCGTCATCTCCGCCGCCGCGTCGCTGCACATGAACACCACCAGATCCGCGACATGCGACGCCTGCACGAAATGGCCGGTCGGCTGTTTGCCGGTCAGAAAGCGCTCGATTGCCGTTTCGCGGTCGAGCCTCTCTTCTTCCATTAGCGCCTGAATGCGATTCTCGCTGGTCGGCGTATGCACGGCGCCCGGACAGACCGCGTTGCAGGTAATGCCCTGCCCCATTGTTTCGGCGGCCACCGCGCGCGTCAGACCGAGCAGCGCGGATTTGGTGGTCACGTAATCGACACGATTGGCCGTGCCGCGCATGCCGTACACCGAGGTCATATTGAAGATGCGGCCCCAACCGCGCTCGCGCATGCCGGGCAGCGCCAGACGGATGGTGTGAAACGCCGCGCTCAGATTCACGGAGAGCGCCTGCTCCCATTTGTCGACCGGAAACGCTTCGATCGGCGCGAAATGGCGCACCACCGCATTGTTGATCAGCACGTCGATCGCGCCGACGCGCTCGATCGTCTCGAACATCATCCGCTCGACGGCCCGCGCATCGCCGAGGTCCACCTGCAGATAATCCGCGCGATAACCGTGTTTCTGCTCGAAGGCCGCGCGCGCGGGCTCGACCTGCTCAGGCGTTTCCACGCCGTGCAGCACGACCCGGCAGCCGGCGCCGGCCAGTGCGTCGGCCATAGCCAGACCCAGCCCATGCGACGAGCCTGTTACGAGTGCAGTTCTCCCCTTCATTCCGCGATTTTCCCTGTCTGTCGAAAGCATGGCCGTTGCCAGGCCGCAGGCGAAACACAAACGTTCGCCATCTCTTAATGATAGCGCTAACTTAACCGAAAAGGCGCAGCGCTGCAACCTGGGGAATTGCCCGGGAGCAGATAAAAGAGAGCACGACGGAACCGGGCGCGGCAGCGGCGGACGGGCATGACAAGGCAACGCAGCAAGCCTTTCGAACGGCACAAAAAGAAAAGGGGCGCATTGTGCGCCCCAGGTTCACTAGCAATGAAACCGCCGCTTCAGGTGCTTTCGCGCTGGATAATTTCGAAACCGAGATCGAGCCTGGCCGGCACGACCGGTTCGTTGCGCATTCTTTGCAGCAGCGCTTCGGCGCTGCGCCGGCCGATCTCCAGACGAGGCAGGTTCAGACAGGTCAGGCGCGGCACCGTGTGGCGCAAGATGTCGAGATCGTCGAAACCGGCAATCGCGACGCGCTCCGGCACTTTCCAGTTGCGCCGCTGCGCTTCGAACAGCGCGCCGACCGCGAGCACGTCGCCGGCGAAGAAGATCGCGTCCACTTCGGGCACGCGCTGCATCATGTCCACCATCGCATGTGCGCCGGAGGTCAGGCCGCCCTCCACTTCGCGCACGAGCCCGGGGTTGCGCTCGCGGCCGAGCGCCTCGAGCGCCGCGTAGTAGCCCTTCAGACGCTCGCGGGCGCGCATGTTGTTCTTCGTGGTGAGGCAGACGAACCCGATCGACTTGTAGCCGCGCCCCGCCAGATACAGCGTCATTTCCTTGGCCGCGTTGAAATTCGAGTAGCTGACGGCCATGTCGAGCGGCGTGCGCGCGAGGTCGCCCGTTTCGACAATGGGAATGCCGGCGGCGCGGATCAACTGGACGGCGCGCGGCGTATGCACGGTGTCGTGCAGCACGAGCCCGGACACGCGCTGGGCGATGAACGCGTCGATCAGCGCCTCTTCTTCTTCGAGCGAGTAGCCGCTGTCGGCCAGCAACAATTGCATGCCGGCGGAGCGCAACACGTCGGCACAACCCTTGATGCTATGCGAGTACAGCGAATTCTGGATGCTCGGGACAATCTGGCCGACCACATTCGAGCGCGCCGACGCGAGATTCGAGGCGATGTGATTCGGAACATAGCCTATGCGGCGCACCGTATCGAGCACCAGCTTGCGGGTTTCCTTGGAGAGCCGTTCAGGTTCGTTGAGCGCGCGCGACACTGTCATCAGGGACACGTTCGCCGCCTTCGCAACGTCGATCATGCGCACCGCCTGCCCGCCCGGGCGTGTCCTGGCCGCGGTCGTGCCCGCGCTTTTGCCCGTTTTTCGCGCGGCTTTCGATGCGGTTTTCACTTCCCCGCCCGGCCCGCCTGCCAACCTGATCTTCCCGTCCTCGACGGCCGTCACACGCTTTTTCACTCGCCCATCCGGCTCTTTGATCTGATAGCCGATTGTAGCGTATGCCAGGCGCCGTTCCGCGCGGGCGGGCCGCGACTGATCAAGCCGGGCACTGCTCGAACCGCGCCCGCAACGACACAACACAAGCCGCCGGCTGCTTGTTATGATAGCGCTCTCATACATGGGAAACAGGAGACAGCTGCCATGACAGCCGCACCGGAAAACTACAAGATTTACGCCATCAAGTATGCGCATCACGACCGTCCCGCCCGCGACAACTTCCTTGGCGGCGATCCGCACGATGTGAACATGCCGCTCGACTATTTCGTGTGGGCGGTGGTCGGCGAGAGCCGCACCTTCCTCGTCGACACGGGTTTCGACGTCGAAGGCGGTACGAAACGCCGCCGCACCATCACGCACTCCGTCGAAGCGGGACTCGGCGCGATCGGCATTCGCCCCGACACGGTCGAAGACGTGATCATCACGCACATGCACTACGACCACGCCGGCAACCGTTCGCTCTTCCCGAAGGCGCGCTACCACGTGCAGGACCGCGAAATGGCGTATTGCACGGGCCGCTGCATGTGTCATGGCGCACTGAACCACCCGTTCGATCCGGAAGACGTCAAATCCATGGTCGGCCGCGTTTTCGACGGCCGGGTGGCGTTTCACGACGGCGCGTCGAACCTCACCGCGGGACTGAGTGTGCACCGCGTCGGCGGCCATACCGACGGCCTGCAGGTGGTGCGTGTGCATACTGAGCGTGGCTGGGTGGTGCTCGCTTCCGATGCATCGCACCTGTACGCGAACATGGAGCAGAACCGCCCGTTCCCCGCCGTGTACAACGTGGGCGACATGATCGAAGGCTATCGTCGCGCGCACGAACTGGCGGACTCCGCGCAACACGTCGTGCCCGGCCATGACCCGGCCGTGCTGACGCGCTACCCGGCCGAGAGCAGGGAAACGGAAGGCTGGATCGTGCGGCTCGACGCGGCGCCGCGTTGAGAGGGTGCAGCCGGGCCGATATCCGCACCGTCATGCAGCGTTTCCCGCACCGTCCTGGTGAGTTTTAAGCGAAGGCTAAAGAAGTTCGCCAACCGGTCGATACCATGATTAGGGGTTTTTCCCGCTTCCGGACCTGACCCAGGTCCGGCGTTCCCCGCATGGAGAAACGCAGTGAAACGTCTGGCTTATGGCGCCCGCGGTGAAGCCTCCGCGCTCGAGCGGCGCCCATGAAACGCAACCTGTTCTTCCGGTTTCTCGGGCGCCTGCGCGTCGGCCGCAAGCTGCTGCTGATCTATCTGCTCGACCTGAGCGCGGTGCTGTATATCAGCGGCATCCTGATCCACGAGAAATACATTGCGATCGACTTCTCCGACAAGGAGCTGGTCGGCAACGCCTACGTCGCGGCCGTGCACGACGCGCTCGTCGACTTTGCGCTCGCCGGGGCCGGAAAACCGCAGACGCCGGCCCAATTGCAACGCACGGCGAGCTGGCTCGCCGACGCGGAGCGCCGCTATGGCGCAAACATGCAGAGCGCGGAAATCAACGCGCGCGTGCTGGCGGCCCTCACGGCCAGCGCGGCGCCGCATGCGAGCGCCGCGACGGTGGACGGCGGGCTCGAAGCGACACGCGAACTGGTGACGCGGGTCGGCAACCAGTCGAACCTGATTCTGGACCCGGACCTCGACAGCTACTACTCGATGTCGCTGTCGATCCTGCGCTATCCGGAGCTGCTCAGCGACGTCAACCGGATCGGCCGCCATCTGCACGATGCCGGCGCGAGTCTTCGCACCGCACGGATGAGCCACGACGAGATGCGGACCCGCTACCTCGTGCTGGAAGGACAGCTCGACGCGGTATTGCAGGGGCTGCGCTCCGACTATGCGGAAGCCGCGGCCACCAACGCCACGCTGACCAGAACCATCGGTCCACCGATCACGCATATGCTCGCCGCGATCGACGCGTATCGCCGCGTGGCCGGCGCCGCGGTCGATGCCGGCTCGGATGCCGCCACGCTCACGGCGCTCGATGCCGCGCAGCAGGGCGTGGTGATGAGCGTGAGCGACGCGTGGAGCGCGACCGGCAATCAGCTCGAAAGACTGCTGCATGAACGCGTGCGCGGGCTCTTCGAGCGGATGTGGCTGCACCTCGGCACCGCGTTGTTCCTGCTGTGCGCGATCCTCAGCATGGTGTATTTCGTCGCGCAGCAGATTTCGCGGCCACTGCGCCAGCTCGCGCGCGTGATGGACACGGTGCGGCGTACGGGCGACCATTCGCTGCGCGCCAGATGGCATAGCCAGGACGAGATCGGCCAGCTCGTGCGAGGCTTCAACGACATGCTCGCGCAACTCGATCGCGAGCGCGACGTGCAGAAGGAACTCGCGGCGACAGCGCGCGCCTCGGCCGCGCAGTACGCATTGGTCGAGGCGACTCCGGTGCCGATGGTCGTCACGGCGATCCCGGGGCATGAAGTGCTGCACGCGAACAAGCCCGCGCTTTACTGGCTGAATGGCTGCACGGTCGATCCGTGGGCCGTCGGCCTCGACTCGGAGGTGCGCGCGCGCTTCTTCCAGCAGCTCTCCGACCGCGAGGCGGTCGACGAATTCGAGGTGCACTGGAAGGCCGCCAAAGAATCCACCTGGGCAATGCTGTCGGCGCGGCGTCTCGACTTCCAGGGGCGCGACGCCGTGCTGACCGCCTTCACGCCGATCAACCAGATCAAGCTGATGGAGCAGCGCCTCGAATTGTGGGGCAAGGTGTTCGAAGCGTCATCCGAAGCCATTCTGATTCTCGACGCGCAACGGCGGCTCGTGACCGCAAACGCATCGTTCTATCGCGCGACCGGCTATCGCGCCGACAACGTGACGGGCAAGGAACCCGCTTTCCTGTTCGGCACGCAGGACCACGACGACATTCTTCCGGCCGTGATCGATTCCGTCGACCGCCTGAGCGTATGGCACGGCGAAGCGCACGTACGGCGGCGCGCGGGCAGCGACTATCCGGCGTGGCTGATGGTGAGCGCGGTGCGCGACCGGCGCGCGAACCTGTCACACTACATCTGCACACTGATCGACATCACGGACCGCAAGAAGAGCGAGGCGCGCATCCAGTTCCTCGCCGAACACGACGTGCTGACGGAGCTGCCGAACCGCGAGCTGTTCGTGAAGCGCCTGGGCGTCGTGCTCGGCAACGCGCGCCGCACGGGGCAGCGCGTCGCGGTGCTGTTCATCGACCTCGACCGCTTCAAGAACATCAACGATTCGCTGGGCCATCACATCGGCGACAGCCTTCTGCGCTCGGTCTCGCGACGCCTGTTGCAGGCCGTGCGCACCAATGACACGGTGAGCCGGCTCGGCGGCGACGAATTCACGGTGATCCTGAACAGCGTCAGCAACGCGGCGGACGTCACGCGCACGATCGAGGAGCGTTTGCTGCCGCTCGTGCGCCAGCCGCATGAGGTCGGCGGCGTCACGCTGCAGGTGTCGTGCAGTGTGGGCGTAGCGCTGTTCCCCGACGACGGCGAGGACATCGAGACGCTGATGCAGAACGCCGACGCCGCGATGTACCAGGCGAAGGGCGCCGGGCGCAACCTCGTCAAGTTCTTCGCGCCCGACATCGCCGAGCGCACCCGCTACCGGCTGACGCTCGAAGCCTGCCTGCGCAGCGCGATCGCCATGCACGAGTTCCGGCTCGAATACCAGCCGTGCGTCGATGCGCATACGGGTGAACTGGTCGCCGTGGAAGGTTTGCTGCGCTGGAACAGCCCGCAGATCGGCATCGTCTCGCCCGCGCAGTTCATTCCGGTCGCGGAAGATACGCGCCTCATCATTCCGATCGGCGCGTGGGTGATAAACGAAGCCTGCCAGCAGATCGCCGCGTGGGACGCCGAAGGTCTGACGCCGCTGCGTGTTTCGATCAACCTGTCGGCGATCCAGTTGCGCGATCCGGACCTGATCGGCACGCTCGCGGACAGTCTCGCGCGGCATGGCGTCGCGCCGTGGCGGCTCGAACTCGAGATCACCGAAACCGTGCTGATGGACAACGCGGAGAACTATCTCACCATGATCAACGCGATCCGCGCGCTCGGGGTCAAGCTCTCGCTCGACGATTTCGGCATCGGCTACTCGAGCCTCAGCTATCTGAACCGTTTTCCCCTCGACCGGCTCAAGATCGATCGGGCGTTCGTGCTCGACATGCTCGATGCCCGCGCGGACCTCGCCATCGTCCGCGCGATCATCGAACTGGGGCACGAGCTGGGCTTGCGGGTGGTCGCCGAGGGCGTCGAAAGCGAGCATCAGGCGCGCATCCTGCGCACGATCGGTTGCGACGAACTGCAGGGCTTTCTGTTCTCCAAAGCGTTGTCGCCGGCCGATTTATGGTCGTGGACGAACGCGCGCAAGGTGGCCTGAGCGGCACGGTGTCTTTCTCACGGTCGTGCACGGTCGTGCGCGGTCGTGCGCGGTTCCCGCCGGCGCGGACGCATGACGGCGGCGGGAACCGCTCGCGCTCACGAGACCGGATAAAGTCTCGCCCATTTCGCTGCCAATGCCGGTTTTCCCACATACCGCCAGCTTACGACTTGTCATCCTGATGACTCGGACGTGCGGCGGGAGATGGCCATGTCAGTCTATGTGGATGAAGGGTTCAGGCCCTGTGTGACGGAATGCGCGACGGTCGCGTTCCGGGTGTGCTGTGACGATCGGGCGCAGATCTTCGAGGTCAGCGCCGAAGCACTCGTGACGTATTGCGGTGCGGCGAGCAAGCGAAAGCAGGACCTGCTCGTCGCATTCGAAGACGCGCAGCTGGAAATCCTCTCGGTAGCGGCGCAGAAATGGACATTCAGACCGACGGAGCCGGTGCGTCTCGGCCTCGACGAATTCCGAATGGTCAGACATTAGACGGCGGGCATGCCAGAATAGCGCCATGACCTGGATCGCCGCCCTGCCCATGTATAACGTCACGCCCGCGCTCGACCTGGAGTGGCGCGAGTGGCTCGCCGACGTGCTGCGCCGGGTCAAGCCCGCGTGCCGCATCGTCGAACCGGACGAGGAATTGCATGGCTTCTGGCGGCGCCCCAATCTGCTGATCTCGCAGACCTGCGGCTACCCGTTCATGCACGGCCTGCACGAACAGGTGCAACTGATCGCCACGCCGCGCTTCGACGCGCCCGGCTGCGAGGGCGCCCATTATTCGAGCGTACTGGTCACGCGCGCGGATGCACCGTTCGATACGCTGGCGGCATGCCGCGGCGCACGTGCCGCCTACAACCAGGAAGATTCGAATAGCGGCATGAACGTGTTTCGCCACGCCGTGGCGCCGCTCGCGCGCGCCGGCCTGTTTTTCCGCGCGGCGTTGCGAACCGGCTCGCATCTCGGCTCCTTGCGCGCGGTGGCGGAAAATCGCGCGGATATCGCGGCGATCGATTGCGTGACCTTCGCTTTCGTGTGCGACGAAATGCCGGAACTGGCCCGTCAGGTTCGCCGGATCGGCACGACGGCGCCCTCGCCGGGGCTGCCGCTGATCGCCTCCGGCACGGTGCCCACGGCAACGGTCGAAGCCTTGCGCGAAGCGTTGAACGAAGTGCTCGCCGCCCAGCCCGAGCGTGCGAAACGCCTGCGTTTGCAGGGGTTTTCCGTGTTGCCGCGCTCGGACTACGAACGCATCGAGCAACTCGAAAACGAAGCGCGCGCCGTCGGCTATACGCGCCTCGCCTGAACTGCGGCCTGGCGGCTACTGCACGTCCAGCACCAGAAGCTGCGCGCCATCGGCCACCTGATCGCCAACCGCATACAGTACCTCCGAGACCGTACCCGCAGCCGGCGCACCAATGGTGTGCTCCATCTTCATCGCTTCCATCACGATGAGCGGCGTGCCCTTCTCCACCACGGTACCCGGCTCCACCAGCACCGCGATCACCTTGCCCGGCATCGGCGCGGTCAAACGGCCTTCGCCGCCTTCGGCGTCCGCGGCGTGGGCGAGCAGGTTTTGCCATTCGAACGCCAGCGCTTCGCCGAGGCAGAACACATGGAACGTATCGCCGTCGACGAACACGCGGCCCGTTGCGCGCGCGTCGACGATCGTTGCGCGGAATTCATGCGGGCCGCTGCCGTCCGACCATTTGAAGTCCTCACGCACGCCGTCGTGTTCGAGCGTTTGCGTGCCGCCGTCGCGCGCGAACGTGACCGTGAACAGGCCCGCGCTCTCGCCGCCGCTGTCTATGTCGCGCCAGCCGAGCGTCTGCGTATAGCCGCCATTCAGACGCCAGTGCGACAACGCATCCCACGGCGACGCGCCGTGCGCCGTGCCGCCCTCGCGCGTGAGCAGCGCCGCGCAGGCGAGCGCCAGCGCTTCCTTGTACGGCTTCTTGCGCGGCGCGAACAGGGCGTCGTGATGGCGCTCGATCAGGCCCGTGTCGAGATCGCCCGTTGCAAACGGCTCGCTCGCAACAATGCTCTGCAGAAACTCGACGTTGGTATGCGGGCCGACCACCTCGCACGCATGCAGCGCGCGGCTCAGGCGCGCGAGCGCCTCTTCGCGCGTGGCGCCGTGCACGATCAGCTTGGCGATCATCGGATCGTAAAACGGCGTGATGGTGTCGCCTTCACGCACGCCGCTGTCGATACGCACCGGCGCCTTGCGTCCCGGCTCGCCGAGGCCCGACGCATCGATTGCGAATTCCACGCCTTCCGGCATGCGCAGATGTTTGAGCGTGCCCGTCGACGGCAGAAAGCCGCGCGCCGGATGCTCGGCGTAGATACGCGCTTCGATCGCGTGCCCGTCGATCTTCAACTGTTCCTGCGTGAGCGGCAGCGGTTGATCAGCGGCCACACGCAGTTGCCATTCCACCAGGTCCTGGCCGGTCACCATTTCCGTGACCGGATGCTCGACCTGCAGGCGCGTGTTCATTTCCATGAAGTAGAACTCGCCCGTGCTGGTCATGATGAACTCGACCGTGCCCGCACCGACGTAATTCACCGCGCGCGCGGCGGCCACCGCGGCCTCGCCCATTTCGCGCTTGATTTCAGCGGACAAGCCGGGCGCCGGCGCTTCCTCCAGCACTTTCTGGTGACGCCGCTGCACCGAACAATCGCGATCGAACAGATAGACCGCGCCGCCGTGGCGATCCGCGAACACCTGCACTTCCACGTGACGCGGCCGCGTCAGGTACTTTTCGATCAGCACGCGATCATTGCCGAAGCTGCTCGCGGCTTCGCGCTTGCACGACGCGAGCGCCGCCGCGAAATCCTCACTGCGCTCCACCACCCGCATGCCCTTGCCGCCACCGCCGGCGCTGGCTTTGAGCAGCACCGGATAACCGATCGCATTCGCCTCGCGGTGCAGCAGTTGCGCGTCCTGATCGTCGCCGTGATAACCCGGCACGAGCGGCACGGCGGCCGCATGCATCAGCGCCTTTGCGGCGGCCTTCGATCCCATTGCGGCAATGGCTTCGACCGGCGGTCCGATAAAGACGATGCCGGCCGCCTCGCACGCTTGCGCGAAATCTTCATTCTCCGACAGAAAGCCATAGCCCGGATGCACCGCCTGCGCGCCGGTGGCGCGTGCGGCCTCGATGATGCGCTCGACGCGCAGATAACTTTCCGCCGCGCTCGAACCGCCGATATGCACCGCCTCGTCACAGGCGGCCACGTGTTTCGCGTTGGCGTCCGCATCGGAATAGACGGCCACGCTCGCGATGCCGAGCCGCTTGCAGGTCGCGGCGACGCGGCACGCAATCTCGCCCCGGTTGGCAATCAGGATCTTGTTGAACATGAAGTGTCTCGATGAAGTGTGCCGTTTTATCGGGGCTGTTGTTCTGGTCAGGACGCGGCAAGCGCCCCGGAATGTGTTGCTTCAGTCGCGCCAGGCGGGCGCGCGTTTTTCGAGGAACGACGCGACGCCTTCGCGGCCTTCCACGCCGGCACGCGTGCGCGCGATGCGCGCCGCCGTGTCCGCGATCAGGGCCTCGTTCAACTCGTGGCCCGCGATATCCTGCACGAGTTGTTTGCACGCGCGCACGGCTTGCGGACCGTTTGCGCAGAGCGTCTCCGCAATCTGCCGCACGGTGGCGTCGAGTTGCTCCATGCTTACCGCTTCGCTGACGAGCCCGAGACGCAGCGCCGTCGCGCAGTCGAACTGCTCGGCGGTGATGAAATAGCGGCGCGACGCCTGCTCGCCCAGCGCACGAATCACATAAGGCGCGATGGTGGCGGGAATCAGGCCGAGGCGTGCCTCCGAAAGGCAGAAGCGCGCGCTTTCGACGGCCACCACGATGTCGCACGCCGAGATCAAGCCCATGCCGCCCGCGTACGCGTCGCCATTCACGCGCGCGATCACCGGCTTGTTGCAGCGATAGATCGACGACAGCATGTTCGCCAGCAGCATTGCGTCGGCACGGTTCTCGTCGTCCGAGTAGCCGGCCATCTTCTTCATCCAGTTCAGATCGGCGCCTGCGCAGAAGGCCTTGCCATTCGCGGCAAGCACTACCGCGCGCACGTCGTCGCGATCGTTGAGCGCCGTGAAGGCAGAGGTCACTTCGGCGATCATCGTTTCGTTGAACGCGTTGCGCACGTCCGGGCGATTCAACGTGACCGTGGCGATCTGTCCGGCGAATTCGACTGTCAGTGTTTCGTATTGCATCGTCGCAGCTCCCGCGCTTCGTCGCGCATCGTCACATTCTGAACACGCCGAAACGCGTGTCTTCGATCGGCGCGTTCATCGCGGCCGACAAACCGAGACCGAGCACGTCGCGCGTTTGCGCCGGATCGATCACGCCGTCGTCCCACAGCCGCGCGCTCGCATAGTACGGATGGCCCTGATGTTCGTATTGTTCGCGGATCGGCTGCTTGAACGCCTCTTCTTCTTCAGCGCTCCACGTACCGCCCTTGCCTTCGATGCCGTCGCGCTTGACCGTGGCCAGCACCGACGCCGCCTGCTCGCCGCCCATCACCGAGATGCGCGCGTTCGGCCACATCCACAGAAAGCGCGGCGAATACGCGCGGCCGCACATGCCGTAATTGCCCGCGCCGAACGAGCCGCCGATGATCACCGTGAACTTCGGCACCCTGGCCGTGGCCACCGCCGTCACCATCTTCGCGCCGTTGCGCGCGATGCCTTCGTTTTCGTATTTGCGGCCCACCATGAAGCCGGTGATGTTCTGCAGGAACACTAACGGAATCTTGCGCTGGCAGCACAGCTCGATAAAGTGCGCGCCCTTGAGCGCGGACTCCGAAAACAGAATGCCGTTGTTGGCGATGATGCCAACCGGATGCCCCCAGATATGCGCGAAGCCGGTGACGAGCGTGGTGCCGTAGCGCGCCTTGAACTCGTCGAACGCGGAGTCGTCGACGATCCGCGCGATCACCTCGCGGATATCGAACGGCTTGCGGGTATCCACGGGAATCACGCCGTACATGCTCTTCACGTCGTAGCGCGGCGGCTTCGGTTCCTGCAACGCGACCGGCACCTGCTTGCGGCGATTCAGGTTGCCGACGATGCTGCGTGCAATCCCCAGCGCATGCGCGTCGTTCTGCGCGAGATGATCGACCACGCCGGACAAACGCGTATGCACGTCGCCGCCGCCGAGGTCTTCCGCGCTCACCACTTCACCGGTCGCGGCTTTCACCAAAGGCGGCCCGCCGAGAAAAATCGTCCCCTGATTCCTGACGATGATCGATTCGTCGCTCATGGCCGGCACATACGCGCCGCCCGCGGTACACGAACCCATCACGACGGCGATCTGCGGAATGCCCGCGGCGGACAGATTCGCCTGGTTATAGAAGATGCGGCCGAAGTGATCGCGGTCGGGAAACACGTCGTCCTGGTTCGGCAGATTCGCGCCGCCCGAGTCGACCAGATACACGCACGGCAAGTGATTTTCAGCGGCGATTTCCTGCGCCCGCACGTGCTTTTTCACGGTAACCGGGTAGTAGGTGCCGCCCTTGACGGTTGCATCGTTGCAGACGATCACGCACTCCTGCCCCGCGATCCGGCCAATCCCGGTGATGACGCCCGCGCCGGGCGCGTCGTTGTGATACATGCCGTAGGCCGCGAGTTGCGAGAACTCGAGAAACGGCGTGCCCGGATCGAGCAGTTGCGCGATCCGGTCGCGCGGCAGCAGTTTGCCGCGGCCCGTGTGTTTGTCGCGCGCCGCCTGGCCGCCGCCCAGCGCGAGCTTTTCGATCTTCGCGCGAAGATCGGCGACCAGCGCTTCGAGCGCCGCCGCGTTGGCGCGGAAGTCGTCCGAGCGCGGATTGAGCTTTGATTCGATGATCGGCATTACGTGGCTCTCCTGTTCGCCGCTTCTTATTCGCTTCGGGCCGTTGCGCTCATGCCGTTTCGGCGAACAATTCGCGGCCGATCAGCATGCGCCGGATTTCGCTCGTGCCGGCGCCGATTTCATAGAGCTTCGCGTCGCGCCACAAGCGGCCGACCGGATATTCGTTGATATAGCCATTGCCGCCGAGAATCTGGATCGCCTCGCCCGCCATCCACGTGGCTTTTTCCGCCGTGTAGAGAATCACCCCTGCGCAGTCTTTGCGCACCTGGCGCACATGTTCCTTGCCGAGCGTATCGAGTTGCCGGCCCACCGCGTACAGATACGCGCGGCATGCCTGCAACGTGGTGTAGAGATCGGCGACCTTGCCCTGAATGAGCTGGAACTCGCCGATAGGCTGGCCGAACTGCTTGCGGTCGTGGATATACGGCACGACCGCGTCCATGACCGCGACCATGATGCCCGTGGGCCCGCCCGCGAGCACGGCGCGTTCGTAGTCGAGGCCGCTCATCAGCACCTTCGCACCGCCGTTCAACTGGCCGAGAATATTTTCTTCCGGCACTTCCACGTCCTGGAACACCAGTTCGCCGGTATGCGAGCCGCGCATGCCGAGCTTGTCGAGTTTCTGCGCAACGGAGAAACCCTTCATGCCCTTCTCGACGATAAACGCGGTAATGCCGCGCGAATTCGCTTCGGGATCGGTTTTGGCGTAGACGACCAGCGTGTCGCAATCCGGGCCGTTGGTGATCCACATCTTCGTGCCGTTCAGCACATAGTGAGCGCCCTTCTTCTCCGCGCGCAGCTTCATGCTGACCACGTCCGAACCCGCGTTCGGCTCGCTCATGGCAAGCGCGCCGACATGTTCGCCCGACACCAGCTTGGGCAAGTACTTCTGCTTCTGCGCTTCCGTGCCGTTGCGATGAATCTGGTTGACGCACAGATTCGAATGCGCGCCGTACGAGAGACCGACCGAGGCGGACGCGCGCGAGATTTCTTCCATGGCGATCATGTGCGCCGTGTAGCCCATGTTCGCGCCGCCGTATTCTTCCGAGACCGTCATGCCGAGCACGCCCAGATCGCCGAACTTGCGCCACAGGTCCATCGGAAACTGATCCGTGCGATCGATTTCCGCAGCGCGCGGAGCGATTTCTTTGGCAGCGAATCCCGCGATGCTGTCGCGCAGCATTTCGATTTCTTCGCCGAGCGGGAATTGCAAACCGGGCAGGTTGCTCATTGCTGTGTCTCCAGAGTTCGTTGGCGGCCGGCCTGAATATAGGCGCCGACTGGTCCGAATGCGGCCCGGCGGACGGCGGCGGAACTGTTGACCCGCCTCTGTCGTCCCGCGTGGGGCGCAACGTTCAAGCCGCATTTCACGCCAGATTTACGTAAGCGTCAATAGGTATTTTTGAGTATCACTCAGAAACTGGACCAACTGTGTAGAAAGCCGCTGCGGCGTGATAGGATTGTCATCAAGGGTTCATTCGGCGTGCTTTCATGTCGAATCTGACCAACAAATCTGAACTGGACTCATATGACGGTTGCCACGAAGGCCGAGTTACCCGCCTCGCGCCGCCAGCCGGCCGGGCGCAAGTCGCAGCAACGCGTGAAGGAGATCCTCCAGGCGGGGCGCGACGTGTTCTCCGAAAAGGGCTACGAGCGCGCGACGACCGCCGAGATCGCGCAGCGTCTCGGCATTTCCGAGGCGACCGTGTTCAGCTATTTCCGCGGCAAACGCGAGTTGTGCGCGCGGGTGATCGGCGACTGGTACGACGAGATCATCGATGCGATCGAATCCGGCTTGCCGCGCGACGGCAATGTGCGGCAACAGTTCGCGTTCATCGTTCGCACGCATTTGCGGCTGATGCTCGTGAACGGCACCGATCTATGCGCACTGGTGTTATCCGAAGGGCGGGCGCGCCACCACGAGTTGAGCGAAGCGCTCACGGAGTTGCAGCGCCGCTATACCGCCCCGTTGATGCGCGTGCTTGCACAGGGCCAGGAGAGCGGGCAGATTCGCGGCGACATGCCCCTGCGCCTGCTGCGCTCGATGGTGTTTGGGCCAATGGAGCACGTGCTGTGGGATGCCACGCTCGCGAACCGGCACATCGATATCGATGCGACCGCGGATCGGCTCATCGACGTGTTGTGGGCCGCGCTCACGCCGCCGGATCTGGCGGTAAGCGCCCTGCAACAGTTCAGAGTGGAAGTGGCGGAGGCGAACCGCCGCTTCGAAGAAGCCGCGCGTCACGCGGCAGGTGCGCCTCGCGGCGGCGAATGACAGGCACAGGCGCGCTTTTCCGGTTCTTCGAGGTTTAGGCCGTCCGGCGCAAAAACGGCTAATCTACAGCTTCCCTGCGAAGCCAGATGGAGAACCCAAGTGCCGAAAGAACCCGCCGCAAAAACCGCAAAAACCACGAAGGCCGCCGGAACGACGAACATCCACATCGGTATCGGCGGCTGGACCTATGCGCCCTGGCGCGGCACCTTCTATCCCTCCGACCTCACGCAAAGCCGCGAACTCGAATACGCGAGCAGGAACCTCACATCGATTGAAATCAACGGCACGTTTTACGGTTTGCAGAAACCGGCGAGCTACGAGAAGTGGTATCAGGAAACCCCGGACGATTTCGTCTTCTCACTGAAAGCGCCGCGTTATGCGACCAATAGAAAAGTCCTCGCGGACGCGGGTGAAACAATCGAACGCTTCTTCGGAAGCGGTGTGCTGCTGCTCAAACAGAAACTCGGCCCGATCAACTGGCAGTTCGCGCCCACGAAGAAATTCGATAGCGAAGAGTTCGAAGCCTTTCTGAAATTGCTGCCGGCCAGTATCGAAGGCCAGAAGCTCAGACATGCAATCGAGGTGCGCAACGACACCTTCAAAACGCCGGAATTCGTCGCGCTCGCCCGCAAATACAAAGTCGCCGTCGTACTGGCCGGCGACAGTGACTACCCGCAAATCGCGGATATCACGGCGCCCTTCGTCTATGCCCGCATCATGGGCACTACGGATAAACAGGCCAAGGGCTATTCGACCAAAGCGCTCGACGCATGGGCCGAACGCGCGCGGCAACTGGCGGCAGGCACGACACCGTCCGATCTGGAAACCTTCGCGCAAGCGCCCGCCAAAGCGGCCGCACGCGACGTCTATCTGTACGTGATCAGCGGCTTCAAGGAGCGCAATCCGGCCGCCGCGATGGCGCTGATCAAACGTCTCTGACCTGCGCCATCCCGGCCGCAGCACGCGAGTGTCATAATCCCGGCAGCGAAGACAGCCACGATCAACGCACCCACACTCACGCAGTCAGGCCGCGAGGCCGCTTCATCACCAAGGTCCGGGAGAATATTTTGAACGCCATCGACAATCCTTTGCACGATCAGGAAGTCGGCTCGGCCGACGCCACCCAGGACACCACGCGCATCGACGACGTTCGGATCGGCGCGGTACGTCCGCTGATTTCCCCTGCGCTGTTGCAGGACGAGTTGCCCACACCGCCTTCGGTGCAGACGCTGGTCGAGAAGACCCGCGCGGAAATCGCCGACATTCTGCATGGCCGCGACGACCGGCTCGTGATGATCGTCGGACCGTGCTCGATTCACGACCACGACCAGGCGATCGACTATGCGCGCAAGCTGAAAGTCGCCGCCGACACTTACAGGGACGACCTGCTGATCGTAATGCGGGTCTACTTCGAGAAGCCGCGCACTACCGTCGGCTGGAAAGGCTATATCAACGACCCGCGGCTCGACGGCAGTTTCCGTATCAATGAAGGTCTGCGTCTCGCTCGGCAATTGCTGCTCGATATCAACGGTCTCGGCCTGTCCACCGCCACCGAGTTTCTCGACCTGCTGAGCCCGCAGTACATCGCCGATCTGATCGCGTGGGGCGCTATCGGCGCGCGCACGACGGAGAGTCAGAGCCATCGTCAACTCGCTTCGGGACTGAGCTGCCCGATCGGCTTCAAGAACGGCACGGACGGCGGCGTGCAGATCGCCGCGGACGCGATCGTCGCCGCGCGCGCGAGCCATGCGTTCATGGGCATGACGAAAATGGGCATGGCCGCGATCTTCGAAACGCGCGGCAACGACGACGCGCACGTGATCCTGCGCGGCGGCAAGAAAGGGCCTAACTACGACAGCGCGTCGGTGGACGCGACTTGCGTCGCGCTGAAATCAGCGGGACTGCGCGAGCAGGTCATGATCGACTGTTCGCATGCGAACTCGGGCAAATCGCATTTGCGTCAACTCGAAGTGGTGCAGGATATCGCGCTGCAGTTGTCGCAGCGCGAGCGCCGCATTATCGGCGTCATGCTGGAAAGTCATCTGGAAGAAGGCCGCCAGGATCTGAAGCCTGGTGTGCCGTTGCGTCACGGCGTATCGATCACGGATGCCTGCGTCAGCTGGGCGCAGACCGAGCCGGTGCTCGAAACACTCGCCGAGGCCACCCGCAAACGCCGCGCGGGCTAAGCACGCGCCAGGCGGCCGGCGTTACGTCGAGCATGCCTTGCAGGAAGAAAGTCCCGTTGGAGGCAGCACGAAAAAACCCACGCGCCGCACCAGCCGCCGATGGATCCGTCTTACCGGCGTTGGGCAGCGCGTGATTCCTCACGCCCGAAGCATCGCTCGCCGCGCGCCAACGCAGCGCGCGTGGATGTTCCGGCGCGAAGCGCGTTGCATTACGACGCGTTGACGGCTTCCTTGAACGCCTTGCCGGCGGTGAACTTCACCGTCTTGGCAGCCGCGATCTGGATCTCGGCACCCGTCGACGGATTGCGGCCCACGCGTGCTGCGCGCGCGCCGGTCGAGAAAGAACCGAAACCGACCAGTTGCACCGTATCGCCACCCACCACGGCCTTGGTCACCGCTTCGACGATCGCGTCGATGGTTTGGCCGGTGGCCGCTTTGCTTTCGCCCGTCGCTGCGGCGACTGCATCAATCAGTTCCTGTTTGTTCATAGCACTTCCCGTATGGTAATCATGGAACCGGCGCCACATCTGTTGCGCCGGGACCGACACACTAACGCATAGGCGCCGGTTCACGCAAACCTTGGGTGTAAGGCTTGTATCACCCGCCCACAGGGAATTTGACGATTTTTTCCTGCAAAGTGCCATAAGAATCGCGCGCTTAGGCGTTTCTTCCGCTCGATACGTGTTCTCGCGCTATCACAATCCGTTGCAATTTCAGTGGTTTAGCGCAGCGCAAACCATGACCGGCGGGCTTTTTTACTATGTTATGGTGGATTGGAGAGTTCCGGAAATTGTCAGGCCGAGGCGTCCGCAATCAGCAACCCGGGAGGAATAAAAAAATGAAATTTCGCCATATTGCAACAAGCGCGTTGCTCGCCGCGATGTCTTGCACTGCTCTCGCAGCCGACGAAAATGCCTGCGCCACCCTGGTCGGCACGACACATTCAGCGCCTTCCCAGAGCTTTCAGGTCCGCGACGGCGAACCCGTCGACCTGGTTAGCGGCACTCGAACCATCCACGGCAAACTGCTGGTTTTCGGCGACAGCGGCGTTTTCCGGGCTTACTGGCAGCCTGACGACAGCCCCGAAAAATACGTGCTGGCGAATGCCGGCGTGAATGCCGTGCGCCTCGTTTCCAGCCCAACGCAAGGCACACCGGCACCGAACGGGCAACCCGGCACGAGCATGGAGCCTCAGCGCGTGCTTTCATGTCCGGCGCTTTGATACGGCCACCCCGTGATTCGCGCCACCCCGGCGCGGCATAAATGACATACACGGCTGCGCTGGCCGGTCGTACTTACCGCCTGCGCGCGCCGAATCGACTTCTGCTTAAGGCCTCCTCAAGATCCCTCCCGTGCTGCCGATATATAGCTGCGTGTGCAGCGCGAACGCTTAAAGGGAAGGGAATGGTTCTGATAGCCAAATTGAGGGATGCACTGTCGGTCGCGGAACGCGACCCCGAACTCGTGCGTTCGCAGCTCGAAGCGTTTGGCCACCAGGTTCCCCTTCTCTATTTCATCCTGCTGGTCAACACGGCGGCCGTCGCGATCATGCATGTGAATTGCGCGCCGGCATGGCTGTCGATCTACTTTCCGGCCGCGCTGTGCGCCCTGTGCGTCGTCCGCTGCATACGATGGTGGCAATGCCGGCACCGCGTGCTGACCGACAACCAGGCCGTGCCCGAACTGCGCAAGCTGACCTGGCTTGCCGGCCTCTTCGCCATCGCATTCAGCAGCTGGTCGCTGTTGCTGTTCCCGTACGGCACCGCGTACGAACAGACGCAAGTCGCGTTTTACATGGCGACCACGGTTGTCGGCTGCGTGTTCTGCCTGATGCACCTGCGCGCGGCCGCCATGTTGCTGCTGTCGATCGTCATCCTAAGCTTTTCGACCTTCCTCGTTTTCACCGGCTATCCGGTTTTCATCGCAATGGCCGTCGACATGACTCTGGTCGGCGTCGCGCTCGCCTTCATCATTCAGCTGTATTGCCGGACTTTTGCCGACGTGGTGCACGCGCAGCGCGAGTTGCAGGCAAGCCAGCAGAAAACGCAGCGCCTGAGCGACGACAACTTCCGGCTCGCGAGCATCGACAGTCTGACCGACCTGCCCAACCGGCGCAGCTTCTTCGCCTCGTTGCGCGCGCTGTCCGAACAGGCACTCAGCAGCGGCAACGGCTTCAATGTGGGACTGATCGATCTCGATGGATTCAAACAGGTCAACGATATCTACGGCCACGCGAGCGGCGATCTCGTTCTTCAGGAAGTCGGCTCGCGCCTGCTGTCGCTTGCGGAGCCCGGCATTTTCTTCGCGCGGCTCGGCGGCGATGAATTCGGCGTGCTCGCACAGCACCAACTGGCGAACGAGACGCTCGTCGAATTGGGCGAGCGCATTTGCGGCGTACTCAGTCAGCCCTACCGGGTAGCGGGCAATATCGCCGAATTGTCGGGCACCATCGGCTGGGCCGCGTTCCCCGAGGCCGGCACGACGATGGCGCAGGTGTTCGAACGCGCCGACACGGCGTTGTATGTCGGCAAGGAAAGCCGGCGCGGCACGCCGGTCATCTTCTCGACCGAACATGAAACACGGATCCGCCGTTCGAGTCTCGTGACTCAGGAGCTTCGCCATGCGGACCTCGAGTCGGAACTGTTCCTGGAGTTTCAGCCGATCCACGACGTGCTCGCACAGCGCACCATCGGTCTGGAAGCGCTTGGCCGCTGGCACAACGCGCGGCTCGGCGCGGTCAGGCCGGAAGAGTTCATTCGGATTGCAGAGCGTACCGAACTGATTCTGCGCATCACGGAAGTGCTGCTGCACAAAGCGCTCGACGAAGTGGCGCGCTGGCCGCCGGAGCTTTATCTGTCGTTCAATCTGTCGGCGATCGATATCTGTACGTCGGCACGCGCCCGCCGCCTGATCGATATCGTCATGGCAAGCGGCGTGCCGCCGCATCGTGTGTCGTTCGAGATCACCGAGACGGCGGTGACGCGCGATTTCGAACAGGCGCGCTGTTCGCTCACCGTGATCAAGAAAGCGGGCTGCCGCGTGTCGCTCGACGATTTCGGCACCGGGTATTCAAGTCTTAGCTACGTGCATCGCCTGCCCTTCGATACGATCAAGATCGATCGCAGCTTCATGACGGACGTGGACTCCAACAGCGCTTCGAAAAAGATCGTCAAGTCGGTGCTCGACCTGTGCCGCAATCTGGGACTCGAATGCGTGGTGGAAGGACTCGAGACGGCATCGCAAGTCGAGGTCGTCAAGGCGCTCGGCGCCCGCGCGATGCAGGGCTATCTGTTCAGCCGGCCGATGCGGGCAAGCGCCGTCGCCGAGTATCTGCATACGACGCGCGGGCAGGACTACGCTGTGCAAACGCTGTCGTAGTCGATGCCGGGCGGCATCGCATCTGCACTCTATTGCCGACGCGGTGCGCGAAGCCGCCGGCCCATGCGTCCGGCACCGGCGAACAGCCGTATCGAAACCACCCAACAGCCTCGATAGCGGCCTAACCCGGCGCCGTATCGTATTCCAGCTTCGGATACCAATCCGTGCCGCGTCCGCCAGGGGTCATGTCGAGCACCGTCCAGATCGGCATCACGTCGGGCGCGCCGCGCGGATCCTGCCCCGGGTCCGCTGTCGACGGTCCCATCTCCTCGGCCCAGAAGTGCCGCACCGTGCCGCCCGAGCGCGTAAACACATTGAACGCGGGATGATCGTCGCCGGCCGGATCTTCCGCCGCGTAGTCGCGATTGAAGCTGTTGCCGCCCGACGAATACAGCCGCAAATGCCGCCAGCCGCGCTCTTTCCCGAACGCAACCAGTCTCTCGATCGGCGCACGGGCAATCACGGCGAACGCCACGCGCTGCAGGATGTCGGGCATTTCTCCGTCGTACGCGCTCAGCAGCGAGGTGCACATCGGACATGGCCGCACGCGCTGCGGGCCGAACATCCAATTGTAGGTGACGAGCGTGTCATGCGCGCCGAACATTTCGGATAGCGCTACCGGGCCGGCTTCGCCCATGAACCGATAATCCTCGGGCACGACGCCGCCGGCCGGCAACGCGCGGCGCTGCGCGGCAACGCGTTCGATATGGCGGCGCAATTCGATTTCCTCGACGAGCAGGTCGTTGCGCGCGCGACGATATTCGGCGCTCTCGCCGGGAAACCGGCTCGGTGAATCCGCGAGCAGCCGCGCCGGCTTCAGCGCCTGGGTGGATGCGTGTACGTCAGTCATTAGCCAGTCTCCTCTTGCGAAAAAAGGATAGCGAACGCGAGCGGTGCGCCGCGATAGCGGGCGCGTTCCCGTCCTCATATAGCCACGACGAACCGCGCGGCGGCAAATCGACAGCATCGGCGAAATTTTTCTGCGGGGCGCTCAAGCTCGCCGCCGTGAGGACGACCAGAAACGCCCGGCAAGGTATCCTTGAGCGCACCAGCACGCGCGCCCGGCGCGCCGTCCATGAGGATGCACCATGCCGCTTCGTCTGCCACCGCTGCCGGCGCTTCGCTTTTTCGAAGCGGCCGGCAGACACCAGAGTTTCAAACTTGCCGCCGCGGAACTGAACGTCACGCCGAGCGCCATCAGCCACGGCATTGTCGGACTGGAACAGGCGCTCGGCGTCGAACTGTTCGTGCGCGAGCCGCGCGGCATTTCGCTCACGGCAAGCGGCGCGGATTATTTATCGTACGTCTCCGAAGCGTTTTCGCTGATCGCCATCGGCACGCAGCGCCTGCCCAATCATCGCGCGGACCGCCCGATCGCGCTGAGTTGCGCGCCGACTTTCGCATCGCGCTGGCTGCTGCCGCGCCTCGCCGGTTTTCGCGCGCGCTGGCCGAATGTGAATGTGAGCGTCGACACCTCGCACCGTCAGGTCGGTTTTCCCGTCGACGGTTTCGACTTCGCGATCCGCCTGAGCCGTGCACCGGTGGCCGGTACCGCGTGGACGCGACTGTTCGGCGAGCGCTTCGTGCCCGTGTGCAGCCCCGCGTATCTGGAGACGCTGCGCGACGGGCACGGCAACGCGGACCTGCGCCGCGCGACGCTCATTCACGTCAACGCCGCCAGCGAAGACTGGCAGGCATGGCTGGATGCGACCGGCATTGAAGGCTTCGACACGACGGGCGGCTTGCGCGTCGACACGATCCAGCTCGCCTTCGAAGCCGCCGGCATGGGCCTCGGCGTCGCGCTCGGCAGAAGGCCGCTGGTGGACCCGGACCTCGACAGGGGCGCGCTTGTGGAGGCCGATCCGGCGACGATTGCCTCCACCACGGCCTACTGGCTGGTGAGCGCCGAAAACGGCGATCGCCGGCCGGAACTCGCCGACTTCAAGCGCTGGCTGGTGAGCGAGGCCGAGCACCTGGAGACACACGCCGACGCCTCTGGGCAAACGGTGCGCGCCGCCGTCAGTTGAAACGCAAGTCGGCCCGCACAGGTGAGTCACGCTCACCTGTCGTCGAAATCTTTTCTTTTGCCGCTTCTGATGCTCGCTGCGACCATGTGTCAAAGGAGATCAGAACCATGTCAACCGCTAACAGCAAACGCTTCGCCCCCGCGTTCAACCAGACGACGCTGGTGATCCTCGCCGGCGCGATCATTCTCAGCGCCGCGATGGGCATCCGGCAGACCTTCGGCCTGTTCATCGGCCCGTTTTCATTCGACCGCGGTCTGCCGGTCACGCTGATCGCGTTCGCGATCGCGCTGCACAATCTGGTGTGGGGTTTTGCCCAGCCGTTCGCGGGCGCCGCTGCGGATCGCTATGGTTCAGCGCCCGTGGTCGCGTTCGGCGCGACCACTTTCGCGGCCGGGCTCGGCCTCGCGGCAGTGGCGCCCAGCGGCGCCATGCTGATCGTCGGCATGGGACTGCTGGTGGGCATCGGCGTGAGTTGCACGACCTTCGGCGTGGTGCTGCCGGCAGTGGGCCGCATCGCCTCGCCGGAAAACCGCAGCATGGCGATGGGTCTGGTCAGCGCCGGCGGCTCCGCGGGCCAGGTACTGATGGTCCCGCTCGTGCAAGGCGTCCGGCTCAGCTCGGGCATCGCCACGTCGCTCTTCGTGCTGGCGTTCGTGATGCTGCTGATCGCCCCGCTCGGCATGGTGCTCGACCGGCGCGCGCGGGTCGGTACACCGCGTCAGGAAGCGCCGGTCGCGCCGCTTCGCCAGGTACTCGGCCAGGCGGCCCGGCATCGCGGCTACCTGCTGCTGACACTCGGCTTCTTCACTTGCGGTTTCCAGCTTGCGTTCATTGCCACGCATCTGCCGGAATATCTGTCGCTTTGCCATATGCCGATCGGACTCGGCGCCACCGCCCTCGCGCTGATCGGCCTGTTCAATATGGCGGGCAGCTGGGCCTGCGGCTGGCTCGGCGGCCGTTACCGGCAGCATCATGTGCTCGGCTGGCTTTATCTGATCCGCAGCGCGACGATCGGGGCCTTCTTCCTGCTGCCGAAAACCCCTGCTTCGGTCGTGATCTTCGCGGCGGTGATGGGTCTGACCTGGCTCGGCACCGTGCCGCTCACGAGCGGACTGGTCGCCAAAGTGTTCGGCACGCGCCACCTCGGCAGCCTGTTCGGGCTGTGCTTTCTGAGCCATCAGATCGGCTCCTTTCTCGGCGCGTGGCTGGGCGGCCTGGTGTTCGATCTCACCGGCTCGTATTCGCTGCTGTGGGAAGCGACCGTGGTGGCGGGGCTCGTTGCCGCGATGCTGCACTTCCCGATCGACGACACCACGGTGAGCACGCCCGCGCTTCGGGCCGAGCCGGCGGCGGCGTGAACGTGCGTACGGTGGCGGCGCACGCAGCCACCGTACACTCGCATCAGTCCGCAATGCGGCGAGAATGGAAGCGCCCGCCGCTATTTTCGCGGCGTATCCGCAGCAGCGGCTTTCGGCACACGCCCCATCAGATAGAACTCGTCGTTCGGACGCATGGAAATGACGTTGGCCATACGGTTCGACAAACCGAAAAACGCCGTGATCGCCGCGATGTCCCAGATGTCTTCGTCGGAAAAGCCGTGCTCGCGCAGCGTTTGAAAATCCGCGTCGCCGACGGTGCCCGACTCGCTGCAAACTTTCACCGCGAAATCGAGCATCGCCTTCTGGCGCGGCGTAATGTCCGCCTTGCGATGATTCACGGCAACCTGGTCGGCGACCAGCGGCGCTTTTTCGTAGATGCGCAGAATCGCGCCATGCGCGACCACGCAATACAGGCACTGGTTGATCGCACTGGTGGCGACCACGATCATCTCGCGCTCGCCTTTGCTGAGGCCGCCCTCCTTCAGCATCAGCGCGTCGTGATAGGCGAAGAACGCGCGGAACTCGTCCGGGCGGTGCGCCAGCGTCAAAAACACGTTCGGCACGAAACCGGCTTTCTCCTGCACTTCGAGAATGCGGGCGCGAATGTCGTCCGGCCATTGGCCCGGTTCAGGCACCGGGTAGCGGCTAATCGGCTGAAGCTTTGCCATGCGATGTCTCCGTCATATTTGAATGTGCACAACGGCAATTCTAGCAACGGACCGCGCGGCAGCGCTTCATGCCACTCGTTTTCCGCCCGTCGATCTGCATGAATCCGCTCGGCAGCCGGCCTCTTTCAGAGCGCCCTTTTGCCACCTGTGCTTAAATTCGCCTTTCACACTGTTCTTGTACTATTGCGCCCGTCCGCCGGCATGGCATCGCGCCCGCGGTCGTTCGGGAACGAAACATGCGCTGCCTGCTCCCAACGCGCCATCCGGGCGCGGACATTTCAAATCCCTTCATCGCATTCTGAGGAGCGCGGTTGTGTGGCATTTTCCGGTTGCTATTCCACCCTCGCTGGGCGTGTGGGCCGTGTTCATGAGCGTGCTCGTCACGCAGCTCGGCGTGCCGATTCCGGCCGCGCCGATGCTGATCCTCGGTGGAACCATGGCCGCTATGGGGCAAACCTCCTATGCGAGCGTCGTGTGCGCCGCGGTCGGCGCCACGCTGATTGCCGACTCGCTGTGGTTCTTCACCGGACGTGCGTACGGCCGCCGCCTGCTGAACTCGCTGGTGCGCTTCTCCCTTTCGCTCGACACCACCGTCCGCGTCGCGCGCAATACCTATGAACGGTACGGCGCGCCGATCCTCACCGTCGCCAAGTTCCTGCCCGGACTCGGGCTGATCTCCGCGCCGCTGCTCGGCACGACAGCCATCAGCGTGGGCGTGTTTCTGCTGTGGGATTTTATCGGTGCCGTGCTGTGGGCCGGCGTGTGGGTGATCGGCGGCGGCGCCCTGCACGACCAGATCGTGCAACTGTTGCTTCTCGTGCGCCAAAACGGCGGCACGATTTTCGACGCGTTCGCGGTGATCTTCGTGGCGGTTTTGCTGTACCGCTGGGTGCGCCGCTGGCAGTTTCGCCGGTGGCTCGCGCATACGCGCATTTCTCCGGAGCAACTCGACGAGCTGATGAGGTCGAACGAACCGCCGCTGATTTTCGACGCGCGGCCGCGCAGCGTGCGTGAGAAGGAATCGCACCGGATTGCCGGCGCGCGGCCGCTCGATCTCGATTCGCCCGAACCGATCGATCCCGAGTTGCTGAAGCGGCCGATCGTCGTCTACTGCGTATGTCCGAACGAGGCGACGGCCAAGCGGATCGTCAACCAGTTGCACCGCAAGAATATTCACCATATCCGCGCGCTCAAGGGTGGCCTCGACGCGTGGGAAAAACGCGGCTATCCGGTCGAGCCGCTGCCGCCGGACTTCCACACGGCGAAGGCCCACATGCTGGAGGACGAGGGCGAAGAAGGCGAATACACGGTGCGGGCGCGGCTGGCGAAGTAAGGCCTTCATCCTTCCAGCAGCGCTGCACGCGCTGCCGAAAAAGCGCTTGCGCTTCACACTCAATGTGTGCAACATGCATATATGCACGTTGCACACATTGAGGTGTCTCCATGACGCAGCGCACGGAAAATCTGCTGGGCGTGCTCGCCCTGCTGGTCACCGACGAAATGAACGCGCAGCCCACCGTGGATGCGCTCGCCGGCCCCACCGCCCGCGCCATGCTCAACGCGGTCGGCCAATACCCCGATTCGTCGATTGAAGTGCTGCGCGAGGCAGTCGATCTGTCGCATCCGGCCGCCGTGCGCGCTGTGGCAGGCCTGGTCGAAGCGGGCCTCGTCGAGAAAAAATCGGGCGCGGACAAACGTGCGGTGGCCCTTGCATTGACGGCCGCCGGCAAACGCGAGGCCAAACGTCTGCAAACGGCGCGCGACAGGATGCTGCAACGCATTGTCGGCCGGCTCGACGGCAGCGAGCGCGAGGTGCTGGAAAGCCTGCTGATCAAGATTCTGTGGAACGAGACCCGCGACCCGGCACACGCCATGCAACTGTGCCGCCTGTGCGACGACGGGCCGTGCCTGAAGGCCGGCTGCCCGGTCGAATGCCGCGAACAGGGGCTGCCCATGCCCGCGCGGAGCCGTTCGTGAAAGCCGCCGCGCCGGTGCGCTGGCGGGCAATCGCGGCGCTGACCGTGGTGTCGGCGCTGGCGCAGGTCGGCCAGTTCGGCATCGGCTTCATGGTGCTGCCGGTATGGCTCGCTCATCGCGGTCTGGATGCGCCACGCGCCGGCCTCTTCTCCGCCGCCCAATGGACCGGCATGCTGGCCGGCTTGCTGATCGCGCCGTGGCTGATGGCGCGCATCGGCGCGAAACGCACGGTGTCGCTGGGGCTGCTCGCCACGCTCGCGGCGTTCGCCACCATGAGCGCGCTGTCGTGGCCACTATGGCTCGTGCCCGGTCTGCTGACGGGCCTGGGTATCGGCCTGCGCTGGATCGCCAACGAAACCTGGCTCTACAGTCTGGTGCCCGCTGAATCGGGCGGGCGCGTGGTGGGCGTGCACGAAGCGCTGATCGCCACGGCGGGCGTGATCGGCCCGGCGCTGGCGGTGTGGTGCGACGTCGACGGACACATCACGTTCGCGGCCGGCGCGGCCTTCACGTTCGCCGCCGCACTGCCGCTGTGGTTGACCGCAGCGGATGGCGAGCGGCCGGCCTTGGCGGAACCACCGCCCGCGCGAAGAAAAGCCGCCGCACAGCGCTTGCCGGTCGCTCCGCTGGTAAGCCTCGGCATGGTGGTCGTCGCGGCCGGCGGTCTCGGCGACGGCGCGCTATACGGCCTCTTTCCGCTATTCGCTGACGCGCACGGCCTCGACGCCACGCAAACCGCCACGCTGCTGACGCTGTTCGGCGTGGGCGGCATGGCGCTGCAATTTCCGGTCGGCTGGCTGGCCGACCGCTCGGGGCTCGCCGCCGCGGTGATCGTCTGCGCCGCGCTCAGCACGCTCGCCATCTGCGGTTTCGCGCTGGCCGTGCCCGCTTCATGGCTCGCGGCCGCGAGCGCGCTATGGCTTGGCGGCATGAACAGTTCGTTCATCACGCTCGGCATGTACGCGGCGGCTTGCAGCGACAAGGCCGCGCTCACGCGCAACATGCGCCTCGTGTCGCTCACCTTCACGGCGAGTTCGATCGTGGGACCGCTTGTCGCGGGCTTCGCGATGAAAGCGCGCGGCAGCGACATGCTGATGTGGCAACTCGCCCTCATGAGCGGCGCGCTGCTGGTCTATACGCTCGGATTGCGCGAAGGCCGGCGTCAGCCCGAACGTTCGTCGTCGTTGGGCTGAGCCGGTCGGTTTGAACGGAGATGGGCGTCGAGCGCTTAAGCGCCGCGTTGCGCAACCTTGCGTTGACGCCACAGGCACAACAGATCGCACGCGATATGCGCAGCGGCAATCGCCGTGATCTCGCTCTGGTCATAAGCGGGTGCGACTTCCACGACGTCCGCGCCCACCAGATTCAAGGCACCGAGCGCGCGCACGATCGCCAGTCCCTGCGCCGACGACAAGCCACCCGCCACCGGCGTGCCCGTGCCCGGCGCGAACGCCGGATCGAGACAGTCGATATCGAACGTCAAATAGGCGGGACGTTCCCCCACGATCGACGCAATCCGCTCCACCGTCGCTCGCGTGCCATGCTCGTGCACCCAGGCGGCGTCGAGAATATTGATGCCCATGAAATCGTCATTCCACGTGCGAATGCCGATCTGCACCGAGGTCTCCGGATCGATCAGGCCGTCCTTCACCGCCTTGTAGAACATCGAACCGTGATTCAGGCTGTCGGGACTGTCGTCGGCCCAGGTATCGCAATGGGCGTCGAAATGAATCAGCGAGACCGGTCTGCCGTACTTCTCCGCATGCGCGATCAACAGCGGATAGGTCATGTAGTGATCGCCGCCGAGTGTCAGCATCTTTGCGCCCGAGCGCAGAATCGTGCGCGCATGCTCGACGATGGACGCCTTGATCGTGAGCGGATTGTGCGCGTCGAACCAGCAGTCGCCATAATCGGTCACGGCGAGGTCGTCGAACGGATTGAAACCCCACGGATACGGATGCAGTTCCGACAGCTGCACGCTGGCCGCACGCACCGCCGCGGGTCCGAGGCGCGCTCCGGAGCGAAACGTGGTGGCCAGATCGAGCGGCACGCCCGAGACCACGACGTCGACGCCGTCGAGTTCACGCGTGTACTTGCGGCGCATGAACGACAGCACGCCCGCGTAGGTGTTTTCGATCGACGAGCCATAGAGTGACGCGCGGCGGATCGCGCCGTCGCCATAGACGAGTTCAGTCATGGGTGACCTGATACCTATAGACAGTCCGGCGGCGCGTGCAAAGCTTCAGGAAGACACGCGCAACGCCGGCATCGGATTCATTGGGAACGCGGCGGCGCGCCTCACGCACGCCGCCGCGCCGGCTACGCGAATCCTTTAGCGCAGCCGCACGAGCGTGGACTTCAGCTCGGTGTATTTTTCCAGCGCGTGCAGCGACTTGTCGCGGCCATTGCCCGATTGCTTGTAGCCGCCGAACGGGAAATTCATGTCGCCGCCCTCGTCGTAGCAATTGACCCATACCGTGCCCGCGCGGAGCTTGCGCGACACTTCGTGCGCGATGGTCAGGTTCGAGGTCCAGACCGCGGCGGCGAGACCGTACTCGCTGTCGTTAGCGATCCTGATCGCCTCTTCCACCGTGTCGAACGTGATCACCGACAACACCGGCCCGAAGATTTCCTCGCGCGCGACCTTTGCACCTGAAGCCGGAATCTCGAAGATGGTCGGCTCGATATAGAAGCCACCCGTTTCCTCTTTCACGCGTGCGCCGCCCAGCAACAGCTTTGCCTCGGCGCGGCCGGCTTCGATATAGCCGAGCACGCGTTCGAGCTGAACCTTGTCGACGATCGCGCCCATCGACGTGTTCGGATCGAGCGGATTGCCCGGCGTATAGCTGCGTGCCGCGGCGATCAGCTTGTCGAGGAACACGTCTTTGATGTCGCGATGCACGAGCAGACGCGAACCCGCCGTGCACATCTCGCCCATGTTGTAGAAGATCGCGCCGGCCGCCGCGTTCGCCGCGCGGTCCATATCAGGGCAATCCGGCATCACGATGTTCGGCGACTTGCCGCCGAGTTCGAGCCATACGCGTTTCAGATTCGACTGGCCGGCGTACTGCATGATCAGCTTGCCGACGTTGGTCGAGCCCGTGAAAGCGAGGCAGTCCACGTCCTGATGCAATGCCAGCAGCTTGCCCGGCTCGCCCGCGCCCGGCACGACGTTGAATACGCCGGCGGGAATGCCTGCGTCGAGTGCGAGTTGCGCGAGACGGATCGCGGTGAGCGGCGACTTCTCCGAAGGTTTGAGCACCACGCTATTGCCAGCGGCCAGGGCCGGGCCGAATTTCCACGACGCCATCAGGATCGGGAAATTCCACGGCACGACCGCAGCCACCACGCCGATCGGCTCGCGCGTGACGAGTCCGACCAGATGATGATCGGCCGGCGCGACTTCGCCGCCCACCTTGTCGATCGCTTCGGCAAACCACTCGACGCAATACGCCGCGCCCGGCACGTCCACGCTGGTGGTGTCGGCGATCGGCTTGCCCGCGTCGAGGGTTTCGAGCAGCGCGAGCTCGTCCATATGCTCGCGGATCGACGCGGCCCAACGCAGCAGAATGGCTTTGCGCTGGCGCGGATTGAGGCCCGACCACACGCCGGAGTCGAATGCACGGCGCGCCGCCGACACCGCAGCGTCGACGTCGGCCGCGCCGCTGTCGGCCACTTTGGCGAGCAGCTTGCCGTCGATCGGACTCAGGCAGTCGAACGTGCGGCCGCCTTCCGCGTCACGGTATTCACCGTCGATAAACGCGCGGCCTTCAATAGAAAGCGTAGCGGCTTTGTCTTGCCAGAAGGCGAGAGATTTCTTGTCCATCAGGATGCCTCAATGTGTTGTGCGCTCGACGCAAATCTGCATCGACTTCATGCGGCGCTGAACTGCGGCACTGAATTGAGTTGAGTCGAGGCGCGTTGGCGCGGAGTCCTCAGAAAGTGGGCGGCGAATTGGCCGACACGATCTCGCAGAGATGCTCCGCGCTGGGATTGCGAAAACGGTGCGGAAGACGGCTTTCGAAGTAGTAGCTGTCACCGGGGTCGAGCAGCCACGTGGTGCCGTCCACCGTCAGTTCGATCTGACCGCTCACCACCACCCCGCCCTCGTGCCCTTCGTGCTCCAGCATTTCCGGTCCCGTGTCCGACAACGGTTGATAGACTTCGCGCAAAATCCCCATGTTGCGGTCTTTCACGCTCGAACCCGCCAGATAGAACTCAATCGATTCATTGCCGAGGTTCGGCATATCGGCCCGGCGCGACACGACCGAGCGCTCCACCTCTACTTCGAAGGTGAAGAATTCGGCGAGACTCATGGGTATGCATTCGAGCAGTTTCTTCAGCGAGCCAACCGAGGGGCTCACGCGATTCTGCTCGATCAACGAGATCGTGCCGTTCGTCACTCCCGCCCGTTTCGCCAGTTCACGCTGGGACAAGCCATGCTTCTTGCGGATGTATTGCAGACGGGTCGCTACTTCGATGGACATTGCTAGGTTCTCTGACATGGAAGACGATCGGGCCGCTGAAGGACCACGTGACTCAGGCAACGAGGTGCCCGCGAGTGTTGAATATTCTAATCACTTTAATCGTTGCGCCGCTGGGGAAAACCCTGAAAGGTTTCCGAAATATGAACAACGCAACGAACGTTCCCACCGGGCGGGATTCTAGCCGCACCCTCGGGAAAGCCCTGATAAATCTTTTATCAAAAAGGATTTGACGGCTTTATTGGCTCGTATATGCTGATTCACAGGCGGTCGTCATGCCGACTCCGGGAAGCACCAGCGTGTGTTTTGCGGCGCAGCGAATTCAGTTCGCATCGGTTCAAGGCGATCATCCCAGCGTCCTGTTTCTTTAAACGCCCCGTGCGGATTTCGAGCAGGCCGTTCAATACTTTCAACGTCGCTAGTCGAGTGTAATCGTGAGAGTCCGAGGCCCTTTGGTGAGATGGAATCGTAGTCAGGCGAGTTGTCCTCGCGCTGACGGCGCCATCGCCGACGGCAGCAACGGCAGCCTTGCGTTCCGCCGCTTTCTGTCCGTCTTCACGATCCTGTCCCGCCGTTCAGTTCGACGTCACAACTCTATCTCCGCGCGCGCCTTCATTGCCGTGCGCACGGACGAAGTCGCCTCGCTGCTGCCGTAGCGCCTCTCCCCTTTTCGCCGTTCGATTCATCCGTTTGCGTGAGCGCGCTCTTTCGAGCCGTGCGTTCCTGCAGGTGCGGTGCCGTCTGCCGCCTGTGCATTTCACGCCCATCGGATCAGTTGCGCACCGCAGCGGATCGAATCGAACAGCCCATCCGATAACCACGCGCGGCGCGTTTCTGTCGACGACGACCGCCTGCACCACCCGGTGGCTTTGCGCTTCGCGCACGGCTGCGGAATCGTGCCGCGCTGTGTTTAACGTTGTTCATGCCGCGTCCCGCGGGGAACACACACGTCTATTCGTTATGCGAAACAAACCTCTCGTCGGCATCAGCGCCGACAGAACGATGATGGGAGTCCACCCGTCGCACGTGGTTGGCGAGAAGTACATCGCCGCGATCGTGGACGGCTCGCAGGCGCTCGCCATGCTGCTGCCGGCGCTCGGCGAGCGTCAGTCCGCGGCGGACGTGCTGGCGACAGTCGACGGCCTGCTGTTTACCGGCAGCTATTCGAACGTCGAGCCGCACCGCTACGGCGGCCAGCCCAGCACGCCGGGCACGCTGCACGACGCCGCACGCGATGCGACCACGCTGCCGCTCATGCGTGCGGCGATCGAAGCCGGTGTGCCGGTGCTGGCCGTATGCCGGGGCTTCCAGGAAATGAACGTGGTTTTTGGCGGGACGCTGCATCAAAGCGTTCACGCGGTGGACGGTCTGAACGACCATCGCGAGAACAAGGAAGACGACCTCGACGTGCAATACGCACCGTCGCATTCGATCACGCTGACGCAGGGCGGCTTGTTGCAGCGCCTCGCGGGCGGCACGAATGAAGCGCGTGTGAATTCTTTGCACGGTCAGGGCGTCGAGCGGCTGGGCGTGGGCCTCACGGCCGAAGCCACCGCGCCGGACGGCCTGATTGAAGCGGTAAGCGTGAAAGATGCGCGTGCCTTCGCGCTGGGTGTGCAGTGGCACCCGGAGTGGAAGCATGCCAGCGACGCGCTGTCCACCGCGATCTTTCGCGCGTTCGGCGACGCCTGCCGCGATCGAATGCGCACCAAGGCCGGCTATGGCGCGGCATCCGCCGCTGCCACGCATGCCTGAGCCGGTCGCGCACCAAAACTGAGAGAACAAACATGCATGACATCGACGATTTTCTGAAGAAGAACCGTGTCACCGAAATCGAAGCGATCATTCCGGATATGGCCGGAATCGCGCGCGGCAAGATCATTCCGCGCAGCAAATTCGAATCCGGCGAGTCCATGCGCTTGCCGCAGGCGGTGATGATCCAGACCGTCACAGGGGACTATCCGGAAGACGGCACGCTCACCGGCGTCACCGATCCGGACATGGTCTGCGTGCCCGACCCCAGCACGATCCGCATGATTCCGTGGGCCGTCGATCCGACCGCCCAGGTGATCCACGATTGCGTTCACTTCGACGGCACGCCGGTCGCGATCTCGCCGCGCCGCGTCCTGCGCCGCGTGCTCGAACTCTATAAGGCCAAGGGCTGGAAGCCGGTCATCGCGCCCGAACTCGAGTTCTATCTGGTGGACATGAACAAGGACCCGGACCTGCCGCTGCAACCGCCTATCGGCCGTACCGGGCGTCCGGAAACCGGCCGTCAGGCGTATTCGATCGAAGCGGTCAACGAATTCGATCCGCTCTTCGAAGACATCTACGAGTACTGCGAGGTGCAGGAACTGGAAGTCGACACGCTGATTCACGAAGTCGGCGCCGCGCAGATGGAAATCAACTTCATGCACGGCGATCCGCTCAAGCTCGCCGACAGCGTGTTCCTGTTCAAGCGCACGGTGCGTGAAGCCGCGTTGCGCCACAAGATGTACGCCACTTTCATGGCCAAGCCGATGGAAGGCGAACCGGGCTCGGCGATGCACATGCATCAAAGTCTGGTCGACGAAGAAACCGGCCACAACCTCTTCACCGGCGCGGACGGCAAGCCGACCACGTTGTTCACGAGCTATATCGCCGGTTTGCAGAAGTACACGCCCGCGCTGATGCCGATTTTCGCGCCGTATATCAACTCGTATCGCCGCCTGTCGCGCTTCATGGCCGCGCCGATCAACGTGGCCTGGGGTTACGACAACCGCACAGTGGGTTTCCGGATTCCGCATTCGGGCCCGGCCGCGCGCCGCATCGAAAACCGCATTCCGGGCGTGGACTGCAACCCGTACCTCGCCATTGCAGCGACGCTCGCCGCCGGCTATCTCGGCATGACGCAGAACCTCGAAGCCACCGAGCCGCTGCTCAGCGACGGTTACGAATTGCCGTACCAGTTGCCGCGCAATCTCGAAGAGGGCCTGACGTTGATGGGCGCCTGTGAACCTATCGCCGAAGTACTCGGCGAAAAATTCGTCAAGGCGTACCTCGCCCTGAAGGAAACCGAATACGAAGCGTTCTTCCGCGTGATCAGTTCGTGGGAACGCAGGCATTTGCTGCTGCACGTGTAAGGCAAACGCAAAAAATCTGGAGGAAGTATGAGCTACAGAACCGAAGAAGTCGCTTACGTTCAACCGGCGCAACCGGCCGCAAGCGCCCAGGCTGCGCAAGCCACGCAACAACGCAGCACCGCCGAATATCGCGCGCTGGACGCCGCGCACCACATCCACCCGTTTTCGGATATGGGCGCGCTCAATCGCACCGGCAGCCGCGTGATCGTCAAGGCACAAGGCGTGTACCTGTGGGACTCGGACGGCAACAAGGTGATCGACGGCATGGCCGGCCTGTGGTGCGTGAACGTCGGGTATGGCCGCAAGGAACTGGCCGACGCCGCGTACAGGCAGATGATGGAGCTGCCCTACTACAACACCTTCTTCAAGACCACGCACCCGCCGGTGATCGAACTGTCGGCCTTGCTCGCGGAGCTCGCGCCCGAACCGTTCAATCACTTCTTCTACTGCAACAGCGGTTCGGAAGGCAACGACACGGTGCTGCGTATCGTCCACCATTACTGGGCAACGCAGGGCAAGCACGCGAAGAAATTCGTCATCTCGCGCAAGAACGGCTATCACGGTTCGACGATCGCGGGCGGCACGCTCGGCGGCATGGGCTACATGCATGAACAGATGCCCTCGAAAGTCGAGAACATCGTCCATATCGACCAGCCGTATTTCTTCGGCGAGGCACAAGGCAACCTGACGCCGGAAGAGTTCGCACTGGCGCGCGCGCAGCAGCTGGAAGCGAAGATTCTCGAAATCGGCGCGGACAATGTCGCCGCATTCATTGGTGAGCCTTTCCAGGGAGCGGGCGGCGTGATCTTCCCCGCTTCGACGTATTGGCCGGAAATCCAGCGCATTTGCCGCAAGTACGACATTCTGCTCGTCGCGGACGAAGTGATCGGCGGTTTCGGCCGCACCGGTGAATGGTTCGCACACCAGTACTTCGGATTCGAACCGGATCTGATCACGCTGGCCAAGGGCCTGACGAGCGGTTACATACCGATGGGCGCGGTCGGCCTGCATGACCGCGTCGCCAAAGCGATCATCGAAAACGGCGACTTCAACCACGGGCTCACGTATTCGGGGCATCCGGTCGCCGCCGCCGTTGCGGTCGCGAACCTCAAGCTGCTGCGCGACGAAAAGATCGTCGAGCGCGTCAAGACCGATACGGGTCCGTACTTCCAGAAGAAGCTGCGCGACACGCTCGGCAATCACCCGATCATCGGCGAGATCTCCGGCGCGGGTCTGGTGGCCGGCCTGCAACTCGCGCAAGACCCGAAAACACGCAAGCGTTTCGCCAATGGCGGTGATGTCGGCACGATCTGCCGCGACTTCTGCTTCAACGGCAATCTCATCATGCGCGCCACCGGCGACCGGATGCTGCTGTCGCCGCCGCTGGTCATCAACAAGCTGGAAATCGACGAAATCGTTTCGAAGGCCAAAAAAGCCATCGACGCGACGGCACAACAACTCGGTATTTCGTAACGGCAGTCTGTACCGGCATGGGCACACCCACACGTCACGCTCATGCCGGTTCTTCACATCAAGGGAAAAAACCATGAGCGTTAGTCATCTTCGTCATGCGGTCGCGGGGGCCGCGCTTCTCGCCTTCACCGGCTTTGCGGCGCTGTCGGTCACGCCGGCCCTTGCGGCCGACACGGAACTGAATGTGTACAACTGGTCGGACTACATCGCGAAAGATACGATTCCGAACTTCGAGAAGCAGGACGGCATCAAGGTCAAATACGACAACTACGATAGCGACGACACGTTGCAGGCCAAACTGCTGGCGGGCAGCTCCGGCTACGACATCGTGGTGCCCACGTCTAATTACATGGCCAAGCAGATTCAGGCCGGCGTGTACCAGAAGCTCGACAAATCGAAGTTGCCGAATCTCGCCAATCTCGACCCCGTGCTCATGAAGATGATCGCCGACGCGGACCCGGGCAACCAGTACGGGGTGCCTTGGGCATACGGTACGGACGGCATCGGCTATAACGTGCAGGCGGTGCAGAAAGCGCTCGGCGCCAATGCGCCGGTGGATAGCTGGGCACTGATCTTCGATCCGGCCAATCTCTCCAAGCTGAAAGGCTGCGGCGTCTCGATCCTCGACCAGGCCGTCGACGTCTTCGCCGCCACGCTGCAATACATGCACAAGGATCCGAACAGTACGAATCCCGCCGACTACCAGGCCGCATTCGAAGTGCTGAAGAAGATTCGTCCGTATATCACCCAGTTCAATTCGTCGGGCTACATCAACGACCTCGCCAACAACGACGTGTGCGTGGTGCTGGGCTGGTCCGGCGACGTCGGTATCGCGAGCCGCCGTACCGAAGAAGCCAAGCGTTCGTATCAGATCAAGTTCTCGAACGTGAAGGAAGGCGGCCTGCTGTGGTTCGACGTGATGGTGATCCCGAAAGACGCGCCGCATCCCGAAGCCGCGCTGAAATGGATCAACTACATCTCGGACCCGAAGGTCAACGCCGCGATCACCAACGAAGTGTTCTACCCGACCGCGAACAAGGCCGCGCGCCAGTTCGTCACACCGGCTGTCGCACAGGACAAGACCGTTTATCCGGGCGATGAAGTGTTGAGCAGGATGACGCTGATGAAGCCGATGCCGACCGACATTCTGCGCCTTGAAAACCGCCTTTGGGCGCAGCTCAAAACCGGCCATTAATCAGGCCGACGTCATAAAGCATTGATCCCGCGCTCAGGGATCGCTCGAACCCTGAGCGCATGAATAGCAGTTACGGCAGTCAGCCTGCGCGTTTGTTTTAACAGTCCCACCTGCGCGCAGTCCCATGTTTTCCGATCGCAGTGCACGTTGCGAAGCGCTTTCCGCGCCTCGTATGGAGACACTTGCGCCCGCGATCCGCAAGGAATGGTTACATCATGAACTCGACGACCTCAAAAAGCGCCGCCGGCGCTACCCAGATGGGCCGCCCCGCGGTGACGGCAAAAGCGAAACCGGACGAATTCGTTCGCATCGAAAATGTCGTGAAGAAATTCGGCGACAGCACCGCTGTCGACAACGTCAACCTGAGCATCGCGAAGAACGAACTGTTCGCGCTGCTCGGCAGTTCCGGCTGCGGCAAGTCCACGCTCCTGCGCATGCTCGCGGGGCTCGAGACGGTGACGTCCGGGCGCATTTTCGTCGACGGCGAAGATCTCGCCGCGATGCCGCCGTACAAGCGGCCGGTCAACATGATGTTCCAGTCGTACGCGCTCTTCCCGCATATGAGCGTGGAGGCGAACATCGCCTTCGGTCTGAAGCAGGAAGGCACGCCGAAAAATGAAATCAGGGAACGCGTAGCCGATGCGCTCAATCTCGTGCAGATGAGCAAGTACGCGCAGCGCAAGCCGCATCAACTGTCAGGCGGCCAGCAGCAGCGTGTGGCGCTCGCCCGCTCGCTGGTCAAGCGCCCCAAGCTGCTGCTGCTCGACGAGCCGATGTCGGCGCTCGATAAAAAGATCCGCCAGAAAACCCAGCTCGAACTGGTGAACATCATCGAGAAAGTGGATGTGACCTGCGTAATGGTCACGCACGATCAGGAAGAAGCCATGACGATGGCCGGCCGCCTCGCCGTGATGAGCGAAGGCCGCATCGTGCAGATCGGCTCGCCGAGCCAGGTCTATGAGTTTCCGAATAGCCGCTTCTCCGCTGAATTCATCGGCTCCACCAACCTGTTCGAAGGCACGGTGGTCGCGGATGAACCGGACCACATCTTCGTTGAAAGCGAAGACCTCGAATCGCGCATCTACGTGAGCCACGGCGTTACCGGGCCGCTCGGCATGCCGGTTGGCATCTCGGTGCGTCCGGAGCGCATCAAGGTCTCGCTCGACAAGCCGTCGACGCCGCACAACTGGGCGCGCGGCGTGGTCTCGGATGTCGCGTACATGGGCAGCTATTCGCTGTATCACGTGCGTCTGCCGAGCGGCAAGACCGTCGTGTCGAATCTCTCCAGCTCGCATCTGATGGCCGAAGGTGCGCCTTCCTATAACGACGACGTGTTCGTCTACTGGTCGCCGGCTAGCGGCGTGGTGCTGACGCAATGAGCAATCCCACTACCTCCTCCCCCGCGGCGCTCGGCGCGCCGTCCGGCAGCCGTTTGGCCGGCTCGCTGAAAAAACGCCTGGCCATGCTGGTGCCTTCGGGCCGCACCACCGTGATCGGCGTGCCGTTCCTGTGGCTCACGGTGTTCTTCGCGTTGCCGTTCGTACTGGTGCTGAAGATCAGTTTCGCGGATCTGCGTCTGGGCATTCCACCGTACACGGATCTCGTGACGGTCAAGGACGGCATGGTGCATTTCGCCATGCAGCTCAGCCACTACGCGTTTCTGCTGCAGGACGATCTGTACGTTGCCACGTATCTCAGTTCGCTGAAGATGGCCGCGGTCTCCACCTTCTTCTGCCTGCTGATCGGCTATCCGATTGCGTACTACATCGCCCGCTCGGAACCCACCAGACGCAACCTGCTGATGATGGGCGTGATGCTGCCGTTCTGGACGTCGTTCCTGATTCGCGTCTACGCATGGATCGGCATCCTGAAGGACGACGGCCTGCTCAATCACACGCTGATGGCGATCGGCATGATTCATTCGCCGTTGCGCCTCTACCACACGGATATCGGCGTCTATATCGGCATGGTCTATTCGTACCTGCCCTTCATGGTGATGCCGCTCTATGCGCACCTCGTGAAAATGGATCTGACGCTGCTCGAAGCGGCCTACGACCTCGGTTGCAAGCCGTGGACGGCATTCACACGCATCACGTTGCCGCTTTCGAAGAACGGCATTATCGCCGGCAGTTTGCTGGTGTTCATTCCGGCGGTGGGCGAATACGTGATTCCGGAACTGCTCGGCGGCGCCGACACGCTGATGATCGGCCGCGTGATGTGGGATGAATTCTTCAACGATATGGACTGGCCGATGGCATCCGCCGTGACGGTCGCGATGGTGCTGCTGCTGCTCGTGCCGATGGCCGTGTTCCAGTACTACCAGGTCAAGGAACTGGAGGGCGCGAAATGATCAAGCCTAACAAGACGCTTTCCAATAGCGTGCTGACGTTCGGATTCCTGTTTCTCTACATTCCGATCATCAGCCTCGTGGTGTACTCGTTCAACGAATCGAAGCTCGTCACGGTATGGTCCGGCTTTTCCCTCAAATGGTACGGCGCGCTGTTGCACGACGGCGAACTGCTGAACGCGGCATGGCTTTCGTTGAAGATCGGTCTGCTGACCGCGTGCGCCTCCGTTGTGATCGGCACGTGGGCCGGTTTCGTGCTCGCGCGCTTCGGACGCTTTCGCGGCTTCACGCTGTTCGCCGGCATGATCAACGCGCCGCTCGTGATTCCTGAAGTGATTCAGGGTATCTCGCTGCTGCTGCTGTTCGTCGCACTCGAACAGATGCTCGGCTGGCCGAAGGGGCGCGGTCTCTTCACGATCTGGATCGGCCACGTGATGCTGTGCGTGTCGTATGTGGCGATCGTCGTGCAATCGCGTGTGAAAGAGCTGAACAAGTCGCTCGAAGAAGCCGCGCTCGATCTCGGCGCCACGCCATTCAAGGTGTTCTTCCTGATCACCCTGCCGCTGATCTCGCAGGCGCTGATGTCCGGCTGGCTGCTGTCGTTCACGCTTTCTTTCGACGACCTCGTACTCTCCGCATTCCTGTCCGGGCCGGGCTCGACCACGCTGCCGCTCGTCGTGTTCTCGCGTGTGCGCCTCGGCCTGAATCCGGAAATGAATGCACTCGCCACGATCTTCATCACCACGGTGACGATCGGCGTGATTGCCGTGAACCGCTGGATGCAGTTGCGCGAGCGCAAACGCAACCGCGACATGCAGATGGCTTTTGCGCTTGCCGAAGCCGCAGATCCCTTGCCCTCCGCTCCACAACAAGCCGCCGTACGGAAGTCGCTCGATACGGCACGTGCATAAGAAGTCCGTTTGCAATACGACCAATAAGGAGAATTTGAATGAGAAAGAAACTCATCTGTCTGTTGGTGACGGGGAGTCTGCCTGGCATAGCCGCGGCAGATGCCACCAGCGACCAGATCAAGGCGCTGCAGGCCCAACTCAACGCGCTGCAAAAGGAGGTCAAGCAGCTGCGCGCGGAAGTCGCCACCAAACCGAAGGCAGCCGCTGCCGTCACCGTGGCCCCGGCCCCGGCGGTGGTGGCCGCACCGGTGGATATCTCGTCGCCTGATTACGGCAAGGCTCAGGCGACGCTGACCAACGACGACGTGACGGCGATGAAGCAACAGATCGCCAATCAGCAACTGAAGGTCGACTCGCTCGAAGATGCCGCGCAGACCGGGCCGATCGCCGGTCTGTCGGTGACGGGTTATATCGACCCGACCTACATTTATAACCGTGCGCAGAGCAGTTCGTCGTTCCTGTTCGCTAACCACGAAAGCAGCTACAACTACTTCAACAGCACGTTCGGCGACCTGTACCTCGACATCAAGAAGACCTTCGGTGTCGGCCCGATGGCGCCGTCGGCCGAAATCACGTTGATGCCGAATCGTGGCAACGGCATTACGCTGCTGCAGAACTCGCACGGCGATATCGGCAACAACATCCTGAACACGGCGGTGGTGAACGTGCCGCTCACGGCGACCACGACACTCGTGGCCGGTTTGATTCCGAGCTTCGGCGGCTATGAACTGCAGCAGTCGAATCAGATGCTCACGCTCACGCACAACCTGCTGTACGACTTCTCGGATCCGGGCAGCTACATCGGGATCGGCGCGAACTACACGGCCGGCAACTGGGCGTGGAAGTTCTTCCTCGGCAACGAACAGTACCGCACGTTCGGCGCAGTCACGCAGACGGGCACGAACGCGCTGGGCGATCCGATCACGACCAGCAACAAGATTCCGACGTTCACGGCTCGCACCGATTACACATGGTCGAGCGCGCTGGATATCGGCGGCTCGATCAATATCGGGCGTCAGACCTTGCCGAGCTCGATCGCTGACAACGGTACGGTCAGCTACGGCGTAGGCGGCCAGGCACCGAGCTCGGGTGGCACGTTCTTCTTCACCGAAGCCGACCTGACCTACACGCTCGCCGACGTGCAGTACAACGCCGAGCTCGACTACGGTCAGCAGCAGAACGCCGCGTACAACGGCGGCCAGGCACAGTGGTACGGCCTGTCGCTGCTCGCGCACCGCAAGTTCAATCTGCCGGTGGTGGGCCGCATGGGCGCGACCGTGCGCTATGACCTGCTGGTCGACAGCAAGAATGGCGGCGGCGGCGGTGGTATTGCGTTGAACGGCAACGGCATGGACACGGCGAACGGCTTCGGTATCGGCGCGGACTGTCTTGCCAATTCGCAGGCGAACGGCGGCCTTGGTTTCGAATGCAAGGGCGCAACCCGCCAGGACGTTTCGCTCGACCTGCTGTTCTATCCGACCCAGCAGATCACGGTCAAGGTGGAATACCGCCACGATTGGGCCAACAAGCAGGTGTTCCTGAAGAACGACGGTTCGTATGGCAAGTCCAACGACCTGCTCGCGACACAGTTCATCTACTCGTTCTAATCCGTACCGCCGGCGCGTGGCCTCGCTGTAAAAGAGGCCACGCGCACCGGCTCATTCCGCATGCAATGCCTATGCTCCGATTCTCGAATCAGCCTCACGTCGCCTCGTATTACGCCGCCACCGCCAACGACACCACCCGCCATCCCGCACTCGAAGAAACCGTCAATGTCGATGTTTGCGTGATCGGCGCCGGCCTCACCGGCATTTCCACTGCGCTCAATCTTGCCGAGCGCGGCCATTCGGTCGCGGTGCTCGAAGCGTCGAAAGTCGGCTGGGCGGCGAGCGGCCGCAATGGCGGCCAGTTGATCGGCGGCTTCGCGTGCGATATCGATACGTTCGCGAAGTACCTGCCCGCGGACGACGTGAAGCGCGTTTGGGACATGGGGATCGAAACCCTCGACATCGTCAAGGAACGCGTCGCCAAACATCAGATCGATTGCGATCTGACCATCGGTTATCTGACCGCCGCCAACAAGCCGCGCGATACCGACGCGCTGCAGAAATGGCGCGACGAAGCGCAGCGGCGCTTCGGCTATGACCGCTTCAGCTACGTCGACGCCGACGGCGTGAGCAACTACGTTCAGTCGGAACGCTATCTCGGCGGACTGTTCGACGCGGACAGCGGCCATCTGCATCCGCTGAATTACACGCTGGGTCTGGCGCGCGCGGCACGCGAGGCCGGCGTGCGGATTTTCGAAGACAGCTGCGTCACGGCCCTGCGTGAAGAAAACGGCCGCCATGTCGCGCAAACCGCGCGCGGCGAGGTGCGGTCGCGATTCATCGTGCTCGCCTGCAACACCTATCTCGGCAAGCTGGCGCCGGAAGTGGCAAGCAAGATCATGCCGGTCGGCACCTACGTGATCGCCACGGAACCGCTCGACCCCGATCGCGCCGAAGCGCTGATGCCCGCCAAAGCCGCCGTGTGCGACAGCCGCTTCGTGCTCGACTACTTCCGTCCCGCGCCGGATAACCGCCTGCTGTGGGGCGGCAAGGTGAGTTATTCGACATTCGCGCCGCGCAACCTAGGCGAAGCGATGCGCCGCGATATGCTCAAAACCTTCCCGCAACTCGACGATGTCAAAATCGACTACGCGTGGGGCGGTTTCGTCGACATCACGATGAACCGGGCGCCGCATTTCGGCCGGCTCTCGCCAACCGTGTATTTCGCGCAAGGCTTCTCCGGGCACGGCGTGAACACCACCGGACTCGCGGGTAAGCTGATTGCCGAGGCGATCGACGGCCAGGCATCGCGCTTCGATCTGTTCGGCAAGATCCGTCACCGCGATTTTCCTGGCGGCGCTACACTGCGCACCCCTGCCCTCGTACTCGCGATGGCCTGGTATCGAATGAAGGACCTGCTTTGATGAATGCTCCGACGCCTGGCTTCAACCCACTCGAGCGCCGCGCCGATGCGCTGATCGCCAACTCCTACTATGAAGCGAGCGCCGCCCGTCCGCTTACCGACGACCCCGCGCTGGAAGGCGCGCTCGAAGCCGACGTGTGCGTGATCGGCGCGGGCTTTGCCGGTTTGTCGGTCGCGCTGGAGTGCCGGGCGCGCGGCCTCTCGGTGGTCGTGCTCGATGCGTATCGTCCGGGCTGGGGCGCGTCGGGACGCAACGGCGGGCAGACGCTGGTCGGTTTCGCGAAAGACGAGGTGATGGAGCGCCAGCTCGGTCTCGAAGGCGCGTGCGCTGCGTGGGCGATGTCGGTGGAAGGCGTGGCGCTGGTGCGCGAGCGCATCGGGCGCTATGGCATCGACTGCGATTTCACGGCCGGTTATCTGACGGTCGCGACCAGACCGAAACGCGTGCCCGATCTGCGTTCGTGGATGGAATCGGCTTCGCAACGCTGGGGTTATACGAAACTCTCGTGGCTCGATACCGACGAAATACGTTCACGGGTTGCATCGCGACGCTATCTGGCCGGCGTGTACGATCCGTTTTCCGGCCATCTGCATCCGTTGAAGTACTGCCTCGGTCTCGCCGATGCGGCGCGCCGCGAAGGCGTGCAATTGTTCGCGCATTCGCCGGTCGTCGAGGTGGAGCGTGGTGCGCGGCCCGTGGTGCGTACCGCTCGCGGCGAAGTGCGCTGCCGTTTCGTCGCGGCATGCGGCAACGCCACCATCGGCGACGTGCTGCCGGCGCCGGTCGCCGCGCGCATTGCACCGATCGCGTCGTATATCGTCGCTACCGAACCGCTCGGCAAGGAACGCGCGGATGCATTGATCAAAGGGCGCGAGGCGATTTGCGACAACAACTTCTTTCTCGACTATTTCCGTTTGTCGGCGGACCATCGCGTGCTGTTCGGCGGACGGGCGAGTTCGACCGGGGCGTCGCCGGCACAACTCAGCGAAGAGATACGCCAGCGCATGATCGCCGTGTTCCCGCAACTCGCCGATGTGAAAATCGACTATGCGTGGGGCGGTTTTGTCGACGTGACGCGCAATCGCGCGCCCGATTTCGGTTCGATCGATCCGAATTACTTCTACGTGCAGGGGTTTTCCGGGCACGGCGTTGCGTTGACCGGTATTGCCGGTCGCGTGGTCGCCCAGGCAATGGCGGGCGAGACGGCGGCCTTCGATCTGTTCGCGCGGCTGCGTCATGCCCGCTTTCCAGGCGGTCCGGCGTTGCGCGGGCCGGCGCTCGAGCTTGGGATGATGTATCACCGGATACTCGAATTGTTCTAGTCGTCATCGCATCCTGCGGCAACAGCACGGCGCAAGCGCGGTAGCCGTGCTGCTTTTCACTGATTCACGCCTTCGCCATCCGTGACGCGCGTCACTGGCCTCGCCTTTCCCTCGCCCCCTCACCTCGAACACCCACACTCTCCTAAGCGTTTACCCGCAATACCCAATTTGTCGACTATTTATCGATAAATTCTCGTGTTAGATTCCCTCGCCTGCCGGCTATCGCAACCCGCCGCAACCTGGCGCAACCAGTCTGCGCCTACGTGCAACCCGCGTTCGCGGCACTGAAGCAACGCACCGGCAACACACAACAACGACACCTCAGCGACGCAGCAAGGAGAACATCATGTGGGTTTTGATCGGCGTGCCGATCGTGGTACTCGGCTTCGCATTGCGCTTTAACTCGCTACTGGTCGTGACGATCGCGGGGATCGCCACGGGCGTCGCGGGCGGCTTGCAGCCGGTCGAGATCGTCAGCGCATTCGGCAAGGCGTTCGCGGATAACCGCTACATGGGCCTGATCTGGCTGACGCTGCCGGTAATCGCGCTGCTGGAGCGCAACGGTCTGAAAGAACAGGCCAGGCACCTGATTTCGCGCCTGCACGCCGCCACCACCGGCCGCGTGCTGATGCTGTACTTCGTGATCCGCCAGATCACCGCCGCACTCGGTCTGACGTCGCTCGGCGGCCACGCGCAAATGGTGCGTCCGCTGATCGCGCCGATGGCCGAAGCGGCCGCCGCGAATCGCTACGGCGAATTACCCGATGCAGTGCGTCAGCAGATCCGCGCGAATGCTTCGGCGGTCGACAACATTGCCGTGTTCTTCGGCGAAGACATTTTCATTGCGATCCAGTCGATCCTGCTGATCAAGGGCTTTCTCGAACAGAACGGTGTCATTGTCGAACCGCTGCAGGTGTCGGTGTGGGCAATTCCCACCGCCGTGGCCGCACTCGTGATTCATATGGTGCGGCTAATGCTGCTGGACCGCAATCTCTCACACAAGATGACCGCGTACGGCCGGGGTATCGCACGATGATGATCAAGCTCGAATCGCTCTACGTGCTGGCCGGTTTGATGTTTGCCGCCTTCGCCCTCTTCAGTCTGCGGGACCGTTCGAATCCGCGCCGCGTCGCCAACTTTCTCTTCTGGGGTGTCTATGCGGTCACCTTCATGTTCGGCGGAGAACTGCCGCACTTCGTAACAGGCTGCCTCGCCATTGCACTCGCCGTGATCGCCGGTTCCGGCAAGCTCGGCAAAGGCAGAGCGGACAGCAGCACCGAAGCGGCCGCCGCGCGCCGCGAAGCGAATGCGCAACGCTTCGGCAACAGGCTGTTCATCCCGGCGCTGCTGATTCCGTTCATCACGTTGCTCGGCACCTTGACGCTGAAATACGCACCCTTCGTCGAAGCGAAGAGCGTCACACTGATTTCCCTCGTATTAGGCACGCTGGTCGCGTTCGGCGCGGCGCTTTTCATGCTGCGCGACTCGCCGGTGCACGCACTGAAAGACGCGCGGCACACTATGGACACCGTAGGCTGGGCCGCCATTCTTCCGCAGATGCTGGCCGCGCTCGGTGCGCTGTTCGCCGTGGCGGGCGTGGGCCACGTGGTGTCGGATCTGGTGAAAACGTGGATTCCACTCGACTCCGCCTTCGCGGTGGTCGCGGCCTATACGTTCGGCATGGCCATTTTCACGATGATCATGGGCAACGCATTCGCCGCGTTTCCCGTCATGACAGCGGGTATCGGCTTGCCGTTGATCGTGCATCAATTCCACGGCAACCCCGCCATTCTGGGCGCGATCGGCATGCTGTGCGGCTTTTGCGGCACTTTGATGACCCCAATGGCGGCCAACTTCAATATCGTGCCGGCCGCGCTGCTGGAGCTGAAAGATCAGAATGGCGTGATCAAGGCGCAATGGCCGACCGCTTTGCTATTGTTGATCGTCAACACCATACTGTTATATCTGTTCGTATTCCGCTTTTGAGGAGGCGCCAATGACTACCCAACTCACTCGCGAATTCGCATCGAAATTCGCCAATCTCGCACTCGCCCATCTCACGCGCGAATACCCGAACAAGCTGACGCACTCGCTCGCCGGACCGCAAGACGTACAGGGCCCGCGCGCACTGCATCCGATTTTTTACGGCAGCTACGACTGGCATTCGTGCGTGCACGGCTACTGGTTGATTCTGCATCTATTGGAGCGCTTTCCCGATCTGCCCGAAGCGGCGCGCATTGTCGCGGTGGTCGACGAGCATTTCACCGCGGCGAACGTGGCCGGCGAGCTTGCGTATCTCGATCTGCCGCACAACCGCGGTTTCGAGCGGCCGTATGGTTGGGCCTGGCTGCTTGCGCTCAGCGCGCAACTCGATTCGCTGAAGCTCTCGGAGGCCGCGCGCTGGTCGAAAACCTTTGCACCGCTCACCCGGTTTTTTGTCGAACAGTTCGAGGCATTTCTGCCGAAAGCGACTTACCCGCTGCGTGTGGGCACGCATTTCAACATGGCCTTCGCATTGGCGCTGACGCTGGATTTCGCGCGGCAAACGTCGCGTGAATCGCTGGAGGCACTGATCGTCAATACCGCGGAACGCTGGTTCGTGGACGACGTGGCGTGTCAGGCGTGGGAGCCTGCCGGCGACGAATTCCTCTCGCCTTCACTCATGGAAGCGGAGCTCATGCGCCGCGTGTTGCCGCCCGCGCAGTTCGTCGACTGGTTCGGCCGCTTTCTGCCGAACCTCGGCGCGAAAAAGCCCGCCACGCTGTTCGAGCCCGTCACCGTGACGGATCGTACCGACGGCAAGATCGCTCACCTCGACGGTTTGAATCTGAGCCGTGCGTGGTGCCAACGTTCGCTGGCGCGCGCATTGCCCGCAGGCGACATTCGCCGGACCGTCCTGTTCGATGCCGCCGAGCGGCATCTGCAAAGCGCACTACCGCACGTGGCCGGCGACTATATGGGCGAGCACTGGCTGGGCACGTTTGCTACGCTTGCACTGGAAGCCTGAATAAGCCTTGATTCAAGGCACCGATCCGAATTTTCAATGACGGGCTGGTCCGTCAATGCGCTAGAAACGTGAAAGCGGCGCTGCCGGCCAACCGGTTTCCCCCAACCGGTTCGCACCGCGAGCGCCGCTTTTCCACCCTGGTCTCAATCTGGAGCCGCTTCTCGCGGCTCAGCCGGCGACCATGCCGGCTTCATGCATTACTGCCCCGTCAGCTTCTTGGGCTTCGGCGGCGCCTGAACCTTGTTGTACTGGAACGCGGGTGTCGCCTTCAAGGCGTCTTTGGTGGCGCCGGCCAGATAGAAATTCCCCTGGCGGATATCCAGCGCGGCGATGGGCACCGCAACGTCGTGCGAGGCCACGCCGAGGAAACCACCGGCGGAGACGATTGCGGCGGACAGCGAGCCATCGGGCGCAACCACCAGATCGCGGACCGTACCGATCTTCTCGTTCTGGTCGTTGTACACCCCCTTGCCAAGAATGCTCTTCTTGACACTCCAGCCGCTCAACAGCGCATTCGACTGCTCGACGGTGATGCTCAGCGGCTGCGTGCCGGCGACTTGCGCCTGCGCACCCAGGCTGGTTGCAGCTACTGCGACGACGACAACAAGTTTGCTCAAAGTCATATCGTTCACTCCGTGTTTAAAGACTTGGCCGGCGCATGGCACGCGCCGAAAGGAATCGCTGCAGCACGATCATACAGATTGCGCCGCGCGACTGCATCCGGCGTGGCGGGAAGCCGCATGCGAACCACGCAAAGGGTAATCGCGACAATGCCCGATGCCGGCATCACGGCTCGAAGCTCGTGGCGGTAAAATCGCGCAAGGCGACCACGCCTGCATTAGAGGTGGAAGTTTGACTGAGCTTGAACAGGGTTTCATCCTGACCCGGCATTGGCGGGACACACCCGCCGGCACGGAAGTCGATTTCTGGCTGGCAACGGACAGCGGGCCCCGTCACATCCGTCTGCGCCCTCAGCCTTCGGTGGCGTTCATTCCCGTCGAGCACCGTGAGCGGGCCGAAACGATCCTGCGCCGCGAAACACCGCTCGATCTGCGCCCGCTCGATCTCCGCGATTTTCAGCATCGTCCGGTCATGGGACTTTATTGCCCTCAGTACCGGCAATTGACGGGGTTCGAGAAACGCCTGAAGCAAGGCGGCGTCGATGTCTACGAAGCCGACATCTTCCCGCCGGAGCGCTACATGATGGAGCGTTTCATCACGGCGCCGGTGTGGTTCAGCGCGGACGCGCAGAGCAACGGCCACAACGGTCCGCTCCTGAACGGCGAACTCAAACCGGCCACCGGCTATCGCCCGCCTTTGAAGCTGGTTTCGCTCGATATCGAAACGAGTGCCCACGCCGAGTTGTATTCGATCGCGCTGGAAGGTTGCGGACAGCGCCAGGTGTATATGCTGGGCCCACCCAATGGCAATGCGGGCGCGCTCGACTTCGACCTCGAATACTGCGAAACCCGCGCACAGTTGCTGGAAAAACTGAACGCGTGGCTGGAGCGGCATGATCCCGATGCGATCATCGGCTGGAATCTGGTGCAGTTCGATCTGCGTGTGCTGCAGCAGCACGCCGAACAATATCGCATACCGCTGCGGCTCGGCCGCGGTGGCGCGGTGATGGAATGGCGCGAGCACGGGCTCAAACAGAATCACTTCTTCGCGGGCGCCGCGGGGCGGCTGATTATCGACGGCATCGAGGCACTGCGCTCCGCAACGTGGAGTTTCCCTTCGTTCAGTCTCGAACACGTCGCGCGTTCCGTGCTGGGCGAAGGCAAGTCGATCGACAATCCATATCAGCGCATGGACGAAATCCAGCGCCGCTTCGACGAGGACAAGCCCGCGCTCGCGCAATATAACCTCAAGGACTGCGAGCTGGTCACGCGCATTTTTGCAAAAACGGACTTGCTGCCGTTCCTGCTGGAACGCGCGAGCGTCACCGGGCTGCCGGCCGATCGCAGCGGCGGATCAGTGGCCGCGTTCACGCATCTGTACATGCCGCGCATGCATCGGCAAGGCTATGTCGCGCCCAATCTCGGCGACGTGGCCGGCGCCGCGAGCCCCGGCGGCTTCGTGATGGATTCGCGTCCCGGCCTCTACGATTCCGTGCTGGTGCTGGACTACAAGAGCCTCTATCCGTCCATAATCCGCACCTTTCTGATCGACCCTGCCGGCCTGGTGGAAGGCATGCTGAATCCCGCCGACGATCAATCCGTGCCGGGTTTTCTCGGCGCGCGTTTCTCGCGCACCCGCCATTGTTTGCCGTCGATCGTCGGGCAGGTCTGGCAAGGGCGCGAAACGGCCAAACGCGAGAACAACAAGCCACTTTCGCAGGCATTGAAGATCATCATGAACGCCTTTTACGGCGTGCTGGGATCGACCGGCTGCCGGTTCTTCGACCCGCGTCTCGCCTCGTCGATCACCATGCGTGGCCACGAAATCATGCATGCCACGCGCGAACTGATTCAGGGCGAAGGCTACGAGGTCATTTACGGCGACACGGATTCCACCTTCGTGTGGCTCAGGCATGCACATGGCGAGGAAGACGCGAGCCGCATCGGCCACGCGCTGGTCGAACATATCAACGCATGGTGGCGGCAGAATCTGCGCGAGAGATTCGGGCTCGACAGCGCGCTCGAACTGCAATTCGAGCGGCACTATCGGCGCTTCTTCATGCCGACCGTTCGCGGCGCCGAAGAAGGCAGCAAGAAACGCTACGCAGGCCTCACGGTTCTGCCGGACGGCCGCGAGGACATTGTTTACAAAGGACTCGAAACGGTACGAACGGACTGGACACCGCTCGCGCAGCAGTTTCAGCAGGAACTGTACCGGCGCATTTTCACGCGGCAACCGTACCAGGATTACGTACGCGACTATGTACGCGATACGCTCGAAGGCAAGCTCGACGATCAGCTCGTGTATCGCAAGCGCGTGCGCCGGCCACTCGGCGAATACGAGCGCAACGTGCCGCCTCACGTGCGCGCGGCGCGGGTGGCGGACGAGTTCAATCGGCGGCAAGGGCGCCCGCTGCAATATCAGAACGGTGGCTGGATCAGCTATGTGATGACGGTTGCCGGACCCGAGCCGCTGGAAACGCTGCGCTCGGCAATCGATTACGAACACTATCTGACGCGGCAATTGCAGCCCGTCGCCGACGCGATCCTGCCGCTGCTGCGCGATGATTTCACCGCCTTGATGTCGGGTCAGAAACCGTTGTTCTGAAGCAGTGCTAGCATCGGTCGGATCAAACCCAAAGCAAAGGTCACGCATGCAGGAGTCGAACCTGAACACGGCAGGCGAGTTGAAAGACGACGCGCAAACCGCTGCGGATCGCGTGTTTTCAAACGGGGCGCTCAGTATCGGACTCACCTTGCCGATGCTGCGCGCCGGCACCGTCGTCGCTGATTTCGACGAGCAACTGGCACTCGCACGCGTTGCCGACGAACGCGGCTTTCGCGCACTGTGGATACGCGACGTTCCGCTGAACAGCGCGGATTACCCGGACCCGGTCGGCCATCTCGACCCGTGGGTGCTGCTCGGCGCGCTCGCCGTGAATACGCGGCGAATCGCGCTGGCGAGCGGCGCCATCGTGCTCACGCTGCGCCATCCGCTGCATATCGCCAAGGCGGCGGTATCGGTCGGCTCACTCAGCCACGGGCGCTTCATTTTAGGTCTGGGATCGGGCGACCGTCCGCCGGAATATGCCGCGTTCGGCCGGGATTCCGATGAGCGCCGCGAGCTGTATCGCCGTCACTGGGAAACGGTTGCTGCCGCGCTCGGCGAGCCGTCGCGCGTCATTCCCGATCGCACGCCTGAAGGCGCACCGACTTTCCGTCTGCTGCCCGAGAGTTCTCATGAAGTGCCGCTGCTCGCGGTGGGTTCGGGCGGCCAGAGCGTCGACTGGATTGCACGCCATTCGCTGGGGTGGATGACCTACCACCGCGAACCCGACGCGCAGCGGGCCCGCTACAGCATGTGGCGCGCTGCCGTGGACCGCGCGGCACCTGAAGCGTTTCGCGCATTCGGTGTCGCCATGCGGCTGGAACTCAGCAGTGATCCGCACGAGCCGGCCGAGGCCGTTTCACTTGGCTACCGGACCGGCCGGCATGCGTTGATCGACATACTGAAGGCAATGCGCGCGGGCGGCACGCATCATGTGACGTTCAATCTTTCGTCGGCGCGGCCGGTCGCCGAGGTCGTCAATGAACTGGCTGACGAAGTATTGCCGCAGTTTCACCGGGAGTGATTTTCCCTGGCGAAGCGGACTTTCCCAAGCGGTGCGAACGCACAGATCGCGTGAGAAGCTGCCGCCTCGCGCCAGATGCACGCCACGCTGCAGCAGGAAACCTGCTAAACGCTGCACCATGAAAGCCCGTCACATCCAGCGCTTTGTCCGCAACGTTTCAATGGCAAGATCCAGAAATGACCGGACCTTCTGGTTTGCGTGCCGCCCTTCACGGTGGACGACGTGCACAGGCAACGCGGCCGGCTCATAGTCGGCCAGCACGATCTTCAGCGCGCCCGCTTCGAGTTCGCGCGCCACCTGATACGACAGCAGCCGCGTCACCCCCAGTCCTGCGACGGCCGCCGCGATAGCGGAGTCGTTGGTGGTTGTGATCATGCGTGGTTGAATCGGGACAACGAGCGACTGCTGGTCGGCAGTGAAGCGCCATTCGGGCGCAGGCGAGACACCGCTTGCCTGAATGGTAGTGTGGCCTGCCAGATCCTCGGGGCGCTCTGGTACACCGTATCGATCGAGATAAGCGGGCGCCGCGCACAGGACGCGCCGAACCCCGCCCACCGCGATCGCCTGCAGCGAAGAACTCGGCAACTCGCCGATACGCACCGCGACGTCCGCACCTTCGTCGACCATATTCACCACGCGGTCGAGAAACCAGCAATTGACGTTGACCTCCGGATAGCGCGTCAGATAGTCGAGCACGACCGGCATGAGATGCATCTTCCCGAACAGCATCGGCGCGGTCACGGTCAACTGGCCTCGCGGCGCCGCGTGCATGCCGGTCGCCGTGACTTCCGCTGCGTCGATTTCGCCGAGTATGCGGCGGCAGTCTTCGAAATACGTGGCGCCGGCATCCGTCAGCCTGACGATGCGCGTGGTACGCGTCAGCAGCCTGACGCCGAGCCGCTCTTCGAGCTCGGTCACCATCCGGCTCACCACTGAGGGCGACACGTTCAGCTTGCGCGCCGCCGAAGCAAAACCCTCCGTTTCGACGACCGTCACAAACGTCGTCATTGCCTGAAGTCGGTCCATATCTGTCTGGATGTGCGAGTGAGCGATCGATGCACGCTCGCCGATCAGCAGCAGACTTCGATCAGCGGCGCGGATTCGCCAAGCATAGCAGGCGCGCCGCGCGGCTTCAGACATCAACGAGGTCACGTCAAAGGTCCAGTAGCAGGCGTTCGGCGCCACTGGTCCCGGCTTGCGCCGGCACAGCGCAGCAGATCAGGGCCTCGTCGCTCGCCACCTTGAACTCGGGCGCGACAGGATACGCAACCGCTCCTTCGAGGACCCGCGTGCGGCAAGTCCCGCAACTGCCGCCGCGGCAGCCGAATTCCGGCGACAAGCCCCGCGACTCGGCGAGATCCAGCAACGAACCACTGTCCGGGTTCCAGCGTGCTTCCTTGCCGGATTTGACGAACGCGACCGGCACCGGTTTATCCGCCGGCAAATGCGCGAGGCCCGCGTCTGCGCCGGCGTCTGCCCGACGATGCAACCCCGCCGGCCCGAACGCCTCGGCGTGAATCCGGTTATCGGCGACATTCAGCTCGCGCAGCCCGTCGTACAGCGACTGCATGAACCCCGCCGGTCCGCACAGGTAAAAATCGTAGTCGTTGAATGGGAGTGTCGCGCGCAGGAGTTCGACATCGAGCCGGCCTGAAGCATCGAAGTCCTTGCCCATCTGCGCGCCCTCGGTATCGGTCAGCGTACGCACCACGCGCACCGCACCACCGGCACTCGCCGCCAGTTGATCGATTTCCTTCGTGAAGGCGCGCTCGGCCAACGTGCGTGCCGAATGAAAAAACCACGTTGGCCGCACGCGGCGTGTACGCAAACCTTCATATACGATGTGCCGCAACATCGCGAGCATGGGCGTCACGCCGACACCCGCTGCGAGCAGCACGGCAGACCGGCGTGCGGCGGCGTCGATGGTGAACTGGCCGGCCGGCGCGCGCGCCTCGATGACACTGCCCACCCGCAACGTATCGTGCAGATGTGCGGAAACGAGTCCTTGCCGCTTGACGCTGATCCGGTACGAACCGTCCGCTGGCGCTGTGGACAGCGTATAGGTCCGGATTACCGGTTTGGTGCAACCGGGCAGCGTGACGCGGATCGGCAGATGCTGGGCCGCCGCGTGCGGAATGAGGCCGGCGCCATCGAGCGGTTCAAGGTAGAACGAACGGATCACCGAGCTTTCGTCGACGACCTGAGTGACCTTGAAGGGACGCCACGCGTCAGCCAGCGCCTGCGCTTTCACGCGGCTCGCCACCTCGTCCCAGCTGCCCGTCATCAGCGAGTTCGGCGACCAGCCGTTCGCCTGTAATTTCCAGCGCAGCGGCAACGCGCCTGCGCGATAAACGATGCGGCGCGGCTTGAAACGCCACAGACGCTCTGCGCCCTGAAATGCTGCAATTTCCGGGGAGTCGAGATCGACTTGCGCCTCTCCCGTGAGCTGCAACAGATCGCCGCTTTCGAAATCGGCGAAGACTAGCCCCGCACGGGGATTGATGACGAAGTTGCCGAGCGTGGCGAAAAACAGGTTGCCTGCAAAGTCGGGAATCGTCAGCACGCCGTCCTCGCTCAGGCGCACGAACCCCGCCTTGCCGCCGCGATGCGAGACGTCGACCTGGCGGCCGGCGGGGTCATCGACATAAGACGCGACGAAGAACGTATCGGCCGTATCGATCATCGTGCGCGCCCGTTCGGACAGGTGTTCGAGTTGCACGGCCTCGACGGGCGGCGGGCTCGCCGGGTCACGAACGAATTCGGCATCGCGCATCTGGATGTATTGCGGACAGTTGCCGAAACTCTGCGTCACGTCGACATTGAAACCCGCGCCGGCACTATGGCTCACCGTACCATTCAGGCGATTGCGCCGGCGGGTATGCAGTTCGATGCCCAGCAAACCCACTGCCTCGCCATCGTCCAGACCAGCGGAGGCCGGGTCGTGCGGGTCGCGCACCAGGTCGACTCGCAGCGTGCGCGCGGTAGGCGCGTGCAGAAATCCCGGCTTACCGGCAACCAGCGTGGCCCACACGTCGCCCTCGTGATCCACCGCGCCAAGCGCGACAAACGGCAGTTGGGGGAAGAACGCGCGATGCTGGTCGGGCATGAGGCGGCGAATGACCCGCCGCCCGACTTCCTGCATCCGCTCGGCCACGCCCACTGCGCGTTGAAGCTTCAATTCGCCCGCATGCCAGGGCGAAACCGCGTTGTCTGTCGAATTTGCGCTCACGACGGCACTCCTGTCCGGATGAGGCATAAGCGGGGAATCGGGAAATGGCTGGCGCGCGTCAGGCGGCGCCCGAATCAGCCTCAGGATCGCTCCGGGATCGCCCGGGCGCAGCCCTGAGGTCATCACTACGCCGCGAGGCCAACAGGTGTCTTCCTGAACTCGACGAAGCCAGGTAGCGCTTCGATGCGCCGCAGCCAGTCATTGACGTTCGGGTAGCCGGAGAGATCGACATTGCCTTCCGGCGCACGCGCGATGTAGCTGTACAGCGCGACGTCCGCAATGCTCGGATGGGCTCCGACGATAAACTCGCGACCGGCCAGTTCCTGATCGATGACCCTGAGCGTCGCGTGAGCGCGGCCGATCACTTCTTCCGCATTGCGTGCCGCACCAAACACTGTGATTAGCCGCGCCGCCGCCGGCCCGCAAGCGATTTCCCCCGCGGCGACCGAAAGCCAGCGCTGGACCGCCGCTTCGCCGGCCGGCGTCTGCGGCAGCCAGTCCGTCCGGTTCAGCTTGCGGGCGAGGTACACGAGGATCGCGTTCGAATCCGCCACCACCGTGTCGCCGTCGACCAGCACGGGCACCTGGCCGAAGCGGTTCAGCGCGAGGAATTCCGCTGACTTGTGCTCGGCCTTCATCAGGTCGACTTCAACGAGTTCATGCTCGACACCGAGCAGCGACAGGAACAGGTGGGCGCGGTGCGAGTGGCCGGAGAGCGGGTGGTAATAGAGTTTCATGACGATCTTCCCTGGTTGGCGGTGTGGCTGGTAAATCCGAACCACTGGAGCCAAGTCTAGGGACGTCGTCCGTTTTCCAGAATACGTCGCACGGTCAAATCAATGTTCTCGTAACGAGAACAGTGCCGGCACCCTGATTGAGTTGAGCCCCCGTTCGTCTCGACCCGGTAACGCTGCACGGGTCAAGGGCTCTATCAATGGCATGCGCCGACTTGCCCTGTCAGCGCATTCGAGGCAACATCGCTTGCTCGATGAACCGGATTTCCCAAACCGACCGGCTACAGACGCTTACCGGAAAAACTCAGGCGAACCACGGCCATTAAATGAAACGCTTCGAATTGCTGGCCAACACAATGGCCGACGAGATTCGCTCCGGCCGGCGCCTCGTTGGCTCCCGGATGCCTTCCCTGCGTCAGATCACAACGCAACACGGCGTGAGTCAGTCAACGGTATTCCGCGCGTACTATCTTCTCGAAGAATGGGGGCTGATTCGAGCACGCGAACGCTCCGGATACTATGTAGCGCCGGGTGCCGCGCTTAAGCAGCCGCTGGCTTCGAACCCTCCTCCCGCTTTGGCATCCGCCAGGGTCGAGATCAGCGACCTCGTCTTCTCGGTGCTCGAGGCAGCGAAGCATCCCAACGTGGTTCCGTTCGGCTCCGCATTTCCGTCTCCCAAGCTTTTTCCCCTTCAGCGCCTTGCCAGATCGCTCGCGCACTCGACCCGTTTGATCAGTCCGTGGAGCACTGTCGTCGACCTTCCGCCAGGCAATGAGCAACTGCGTCGCGAGATTTCGCTGCGGTATATGGCGATGGGCATCGCGCAACCCATGGAAGAGCTTGTTGTCACGAATGGCGCACTGGAGGCGCTCAATCTTTGTCTGATGGCGGTGACGCGGCCGGGAGACGTGGTGGCGATCGAGTCGCCCGGATTCTATGCGGCGCTGCAGGCACTCGAACGCCTCGACTTGCGGGCGGTGGAAATCCCGGTCGATCCCGTTTCGGGTCTTGATCTGGAGGCTCTGGCCCATGCGTTCGAGACGCAGCCCATTCGGGCATGCTGGTTCATGACGAACTTTCAGAACCCGACAGGCACTACGATGTCGCAGGAGAAGAAGAAAGCGCTGGTCGAGCTTCTGGCCCGGCACGACGTGCCGCTCATTGAAGACGATGTGTATGGTGAGCTACATCACGGAGCCGCCAACCCGCTACCGGCGAGGGTCTTTGACCAGAAGGGACTCGTCATGCACTGCAGTTCATTCTCAAAGACACTTGCACCGGGCTATCGCATTGGCTGGGTAGCGGCGGGCCGTTTCGCCGGGAAGGTCCAACGTCTGAAGTTGATGACCACCTTATCGGCCAGCATTCCCGCGCAGGCCGGCATAGCCGACTATCTGCAGCACGGCGGCTACGACAGGCATCTCCGGAAACTACGTGGCGCGTTGCGCAATCAGCTGGATACGATGGATGCCGCACTGCACCGCTGGATGCCTGCTGATTCGCACTGGACGCGACCGTCCGGTGGCTATTTCGTCTGGGTCCGGCTGCCCCACCATGTCGACGCGATGCAATTGCATCGCCTTGCGATAGAAAATGGAATCAGCATTGCGCCGGGCCCCATTTTTTCCGCGCAGCACGCATTCCGCGACCACATCCGTTTGAATTTCGGTCATCCGTGGGACGAGAGAACCGAGCTGGCTGTTAAAACCCTGTGCTCGCTGATCAAACTGTCCAGCCAGTAAACAACGGACACCTTCTCGCCTGTCAGTGCGCGACGGTGATTGCGAGCTTCGCCAAGGCAAAGAGAATCGCGCCGAACCCGGTGGCAAGAAGCACGGCAACGAAAGGCAACAGCGGCAGCTTGACTCCCGTGATATCCGCTTGATGCGAGGCGCCGCGACGAACGCCCAGAAAACTCCACAGCACGATTCGCGTCATCTTCAACAGGTTCATGACCTCACCTCTCCATGCAGCATTGTTTGATCTCCCGTGACACTATGGGCCGGACAGATCTGCCAAAGAAGTAGCAGTTGTGAACTATTCGAACGTAGCAGTCTTCCTTCGTGCGACCGTACAGCGGCCTGTCTGAGACCTGCGTCCGGATCTGCTACCGCGATTTGTGCTGCATCTGCTACTTTTCAGCGCTTGCCCTTCCCACTATCGTTTGCGGGTAACGGAACCCGCGTTTACCGCTCCAGCAATTTTCGAGGCACAGGGCGAAAAGTGGCAAAAAAGTCTTTGGGCAAGACTCTTTGCCAGGCACCGCCAGGCCGACGAGGTACGGCAAGCATCACCACGGCCGCGACCCGTCTCCTTCCCGACCCAACGCCTGGACGAGCCGCGCCACGTGCAGCCGCAGACACACCGAACCATGTACCAATACACTGAGTTTGATAAATCCTTCGTACGCAGCCGCGCGGCACAGTTTCGCGACCAGGTCGAGCGATGGCAATCCGGTAAGCTCAGCGAGAACGACTTTCGTCCGCTACGTCTTCAAAACGGATGGTATGTGCAGCGGCATGCTCCAATGCTGCGCGTCGCCGTGCCGTATGGAGAGTTGTCGAGCTCGCAGTTGCGTGTGCTCGCCCGGATTGCGCGCGAGTATGACGAGCCGGAGGCCGAGGTCTATCGGCTTGCTTGCGAAGCACAGCGCAAACTCGGCACACTCCGCCTGCCCACCCACTATGCGCACTTCACAACGCGCACCAATGTCCAGTTCAACTGGATTCCGCTCTCGAAAGCGGCGGACGTGATGGACCTGCTCGCCAGCGTCGACATGCATGGGATTCAGACCAGCGGCAACTGCATCCGCAACATTTCCTGCGACGAACGTGCCGGCGTCGCTCCGGACGAGATCGCCGACCCGAGGCCGTTCGCTGAAATCATGCGGCAATGGACGACGTTGCATCCCGAGTTTGCCTTTCTTCCGCGCAAGTTCAAGATTGCAATCACCGGCGCGGCCGAAGATCGGGCCGCGACGGAGTGGCACGATGTGGGTTTGCGGCTCATCAGGAACGAAGCCGGCGAACTTGGCTTTCGGGTGACAGTCGGCGGCGGAATGGGTCGCACACCCATGATCGGCGCAGTGCTGCGTGAGTTTTTGCCGTGGCAGCAGATCATGAACTATATCGAGGCGGTTGTACGCGTCTATAACCGCTACGGTCGGCGCGATAACAAGTACAAGGCGCGCATAAAAATCCTGGTCAAGGCCGAGGGGCAGCGCTATGTCGACGACGTGAACGAGGAATTTCGCCAGATCGTCGAATTCGATGGCGGACCGCATACCATTGCACAGGCCGAACTCGACCGCGTCAGCGCTTCGTTCGTGCCGCCAGCCTTGCATAAGCGAACACCTGCGAACGTCGGCGGTGTCCGCCCGGATCTGCACGCCCAGGCGGAAATCCATCCGCGCTTCGGGAAATGGTTGGAGCGCAACGTGGCGCTGCACAAGGACCCGCAAATGCGTGTCGTGACCTTGTCATTCAAACGCCTGCTTCAGGCGCCCGGTGACGCATCGGCCGATCAGCTCGATACCGTCGCCGAACTGGCCGCGCGATATTCGGCCGGTGAAGCACGCGTCACCCATACGCAGAATGTGGTGCTGCCGTGGGTTCATGTGGACGACCTTTTCCCGCTCTGGCAAGCCGCCTCCGATGCGGACCTGGCCAGTGCGAACGTGCACCTTCTCACAGACATGATCGCGTGCCCGGGCGGCGATTTTTGCGCCCTTGCCAATGCGCGTTCCATTCCGGTTGCACAGGCGATTGCCGAGCGTTATCAGGATCTCGACGAACTCGACGATATCGGCGAGATCGATTTGCATATCAGCGGCTGCATCAACTCATGCGGTCATCACCATAGCGGCCACATCGGTATTCTCGGCGTCGACAAGGACGGACAGGAGTGGTATCAGGTTACGCTGGGCGGAGCGGATGGGGAGAATTCGAGCGGTGTCGCGCAGCCGGGAAAAGTCATCGGGCCGTCTTTCTCCGCACATGAAATACCGGACGTCGTAGAAGCGATACTCTCCACTTACCGCGATGTACGAAGCGCAGATGGGACGCGGGAGACGTTTATCCAGACGGTCAGGCGCGTCGGTCTCGAACCGTTCAAGCTTGCCGCCAACGGCGCCCGCTGCAAAACAGAGGTTTCACTGTGACAAATGGCACTCGGCTGAAAATCCTGTCGACGTCCGAACATCTGGCGGACGAAGTCGAGAACGCGACTCTGCTTCCCAATGACGCAGACCCGACTACGCTTGCAGACCGGATTGAAACGATCGCACGCATCGATCTTCACTTCCCGGACTTCACGGATGGACGCGCATACAGCCAGGCCTATCTCCTACGCCGCAGGCTCGGATTCAAAGGTGACTTACGCGCCACCGGAGACGTTTTGATAGATCAGCTCGTCCAGATGCAGAGAACGGGATTTTCCAGCGCGGTACTCAAGGACGGTGTCGATCCGGCCGACGCGAAACGCCAGTTCGAGCGATTCCCCGGTTACTATCAGGCCGACGCTGAAAAAACCAACGAAAAGCCCGAGCCGACGTGATATCAAACCCGGTGCGGATAACCAGCCGTCGTTGACGCACGCATCGAACGTTTGAAATAGCGCCGGCCCAATCGTCCCAGGCACGAACTGGCTACTTCGAAATCTTCTCCAGTTCGATTCCGTTGGTGCGTGGCCCCATCAAACCAATCGCGAGCATCACGATCAACATCGCACCGGCGATGAACACGAACACGCCGCCAGTGCCAAAGTGCTTCAACACGGCGGCGATCAGAAAAGCGGTAAAAATCGCGGAAAACCGGCTCCACGAATAAACGAAGCCCACTGCGCGTGCACGAATGCTGGTCGGAAAAAGCTCGGCCTGATACGCGTGAAAGCTGTACGAAATGATGTTGCCCGCGAGCGTCAGACCCACGCCGAGACTCACCAGCAACACAGCACCCGCCGCCTGACTGAACCACAGCCCGCAGACGATATTCACACCCGCCATCACCACGATCACCGTCTTGCGCTCGAAGCGGTCGCCGATAAAAAGCCCGATCACCGGACCGAGCGGTGCAGCCAGCGCGATCACGCTCGAATACATCAGGCTCGTGGTGATCGTAATGCCCTGCTTGATCAGAAGCGTGGGCACCCAATTCGCAAAGCCGTAGAAGCCCACCGTCTGGAAGATATTGAAGATCGTCATCATCAGCGTGCGGCTGCGGTATGGCGGCACCCACATATCGCGGAAGCTGCCGCGCGGCGCGACCGGCACCGGCGGCGCGGGCGGCGGCAGTTCGCGGCCGTACTCGCGGCGCACCTTTGCTTCGAGTTCGGTCATCACCCGATCGGCTTCGGCAAGACGTCCTTGTTGTGCGAGCCAACGCGGGCTTTCCGGCAATGCGCGGCGAATCCACCACACGAACAGCGCACCGTGTGCGCCGATCAGCACGACCCAGCGCCAGCCGTCGAGGCCGAGCAGCGTACGCGGCACCAATAGATACGAGAGAAATGCCACCACCGGCACCGCCGTAAAACCGACTGCCTGTTCGCACGCGAATGCGCGGCCGCGAATCTGCTTGGGCACCAGCTCCGAAATGTACGTGCCGATCGTCACCAGTTCGACGCCAATGCCGATCCCGGCCAGGAAGCGCCAGAAGTTCAGCCCGGTAGCCGTTTCCTGAAACGCCATCACGATGTTGGCCGCGGTGTACCAGAGCAGCGAGTAGGTGAACACCGCACGGCGTCCGAAGCGATCCGCCAGAAAGCCGCACGCGATCGTGCCGATAAAGAGGCCGCTGAACAGCGCGGCAATGAAACTCGCGACGCCGGTCGAGCCGAACAGGCCATGCGTGGTCGCGGTCAGCAAACCGCTTTTGACGAGGCCGGGCGCGACATAGCCCGAGTACAGCAGATCGTAGAGTTCGAAGAAGAAGCCGAGGCTCAGCAGTACCACCAGTTTCCAGATGGAGCGCGTGGCGGGCAGCCGGTCGAGGCGGGCGGAGATGCTGCCGGCGTCGAGCGGCGTGGCCGCGCGCGCACTAGTCGCCGCCGTATCCGAATATACCGCGCCGCTACTGTTCGCGACGGAGCCGGCATGATCTGGGGATGCCATCCTGTCTGTCTCCTGTGTCGGTCGGAGTTGGTGCTTTAGCGCTTACTCCGACCCCATGCAAGTGCGGTCGGTCGGAGTTGGCGCTTTAGCGCTTACTCCGACCCCATGCAAGTGCGGTCGGTCGGAGTTGGTGCTTTAGCGCCTACTCCGACTCCATGCAAGCCACTGCGGTCCGCCAGAGTCGACGCTTTAGCGCCTATCCCGGCCCGTGGCCAGCATTCTAGCCGCGTGCGCGCTTCAATTGTTCGAGGGTCGCGATTTTCCCGGCCAGCTCGCTAACCGCCACCGTACACCGACTCGCATGACACACATCGATTGCCTATGAGGCAAACGCCTTCCGTGCTCGACGCGGCTGCGCCGGCCAACCGCGAGTCGACTAACGCTCCGGCTGCGGTGCAGCGGCGAGCATCTCCAGATGACGCGCTTCTGTTTCTTCGTCCGCGGGGAACATGCACTCGAGCCGCAGTTCCTGCGCCGCGACGGTTTGCGGCGTGCCCACGCTCGCGACCATCGAGAAATACTTCATGACGTGGCCGTTCTTGACGAAACCAATGGGTATCACCGGCATGGCCGCAGAGGCATCCGCGATCGACGGAGCGCGTCGCTCCACGCCCGCTTGCGCGGCTTCGGCCGGATAGGCAAGCAGTTCGTCAAGCAGTTGCCGGGTCCGATCGTCGATTACGCGCCCCACCGCCTCGCGGCGAACCCGCTGGATCAGGCTATCCGCGACGGTCTGCCAGTCGACCACGAACGGGCGCAAGCCTTGCGGATCGAAGATCAGATGCAGCATATTGCGCGGCCCGGCACGCGCCGCCATATCGGTGAAGCAATTGAAAAAACGCGGCGCGGCGTCGTTGGTCATCAACACATTCCAGTATCGGTCCATGACCAGCGCCGGAAACGGTTCATGCTGCCGCAGCATGCGTCCGAGCGCATTCGTGACGCTTTGCATCTCCTGCGCATTCCACGCAGTGTCGGCATAGATCGGCGCGTAGCCGGCAGCCAGTAGTAGCGTGTTGCGTTCGCGCAGCGGTATGTCGAGGGTCTGCGCGATGTCCAGCAGCATCTGACGGCTCGGCACGCTGCGCCCGCTTTCGATAAAGCTGATATGACGCTGCGAGACGCCGGCCCTGAACGACAGGTCGAGCTGGCTGACGGCGCGCAGGTCTCGCCAGTGACGCAACAGCACGCCGAGATCGTTCGAGGTTGTATTTCTGGCTGGATTCTCAGGGTTCATCGCTCTCTCGTCCGCAAGTCTTGATGGCGGGTTCGCAGGCGCCGGCATTCGCTATGCGCCGGCGCCCGCAGTTGCGTCATCGCTCAACCGCCTTTTCCCTCACGAAGCTTAAGCCTTCCAGGCGTGAACCTGGAACTGCGCTTCCAGCGGCGGCTGCGCGATGCTGCCCACGTAGTTCGTAATCGTCGACGCTGCCGCCACGGCGAGCACTTCAAGCACCTGATCGCGACGGAAACCGGCTGCGATGAACGCGCTCACATCGTGTTCGTCGAGATGTCCGCGCTTCTCGATCGCGGTCTTCGTCAACGCCGACAACGCGGCATGCCGGCGGTCCGCAGGCTGCCGGCCTTCGCGAATCGCTTCGACATCTGCGGAGGTAAGCCCCTCGTTCAGCGCCAATGCCGTGTGAAACGCGACCGCCCACGTACAGGCGTTGGTCACGGCATTCGTCAACAACAGCGTCTGGATCTGCGCTTCCGTGAACGTGCCCGCGTGGACCTTCTGGAACAGGTTCACAAAAGCGCCGATCAGCACAGGCGATTCGGCCATGATTCCCGCAATGTTGGGGACGAAGCCGAACGTCTGCTGGAGTTGCTGCAAGACCGGCCGGGATTGCTCCGGTGCGGAGTCGATGGTGTAAAGCCGAAACGTCGACATGATATGTCCTCGATAGTGGACGCGGTTCGAAGTGAACTGCGCGAGAACCGAAGATTAGGCGCGGACCGGAGGCTCGCCAATTACCTCGCATGTAATAGAAAGGGCCGAACGGGACTGCGAGTCCGCCAATGAGTCGGCCACGCGACACAGTCGCCGCCAATTGCCCGACAATGGAGACCGCGACGATCCGCCCGGAACACGTTGCCCCTTTAACTCCCCAGAGACCACGCCAATGAACAAACGAAAATTCTTGAGCAGCGCGGCTCTACTCGGCGCAAGCGCGGCGGCTGCGCCTGCATTCGGCGGCCAGCCCGTCCACAGGCAGGCCTGCGCGGCATCTCCCGTCGTTCTTACGATCAGCGGCGCGATCAGGCGTCACAATCGCGGCGCGCTCGATCCCGCCTTCGACCAGTTGCTCGCCAGGCACCAGGTGAAGTTTTCCGAAGCATACGGCCTCGACTTCCCATTGATCGCCGGCATGCCGGCCGTAACGATCAAGCCCACCACGGAATACGATGCCCGCCCGCACAGCTTGAGCGGCCCCCTGCTCATCAACGTGCTGGAACATGTCGGCGCGCCGACCGCGGGCAGCACGCAAATCGTCATGCACGCCGTAGACGGTTATGCCGTCGCGACGACACTCGATAAAGTGCGCGCCTATCAATTCATCGTGGCGACACACATGGACGGCAAGCCGCTACCGCTCGGCGGCGTCGGCCCATTATGGGCAACCTACGACGCGGACACTATCCCCGAGTTGTCGGGCAAACCGCTCAAAGACCGCTTCGAGCTGTCGCCCTGGGGGCTCTATCACCTGCGGGTTAGCGAAGCGTGACGGCGCGCCGCCGGCTCCAGTTCAACGCTTGCCCGGCGGCAAAAACTCCATCTGCTCTTCGACATACAACGCGTAGATCAGCTTCAGCATCGCGTTGATGTCTTCCGATTCGTCGAGCATGCGCATACTCATGATGATGGGCGAAACGAGGTTCGGGTCGTCCAGATTCATGTAGCTCACGTCATCGCGCTTCAGCCCGTACACGCTGCTCGGCACGATCGCGACGCCTTCGCCGGCGGCCACGAGGCCGAGTGCGATCTGTAGCTCACGCGTTTCGTACAGCCGATGCGGTTTGAGCGAGCGGTCGTGGAACGCCGCGAGCACCTGGTCCGCAAAACTCGGGCGCGGCGCCTTGGGAAAAATGATCAGCGTCTCGCCGAGCAGATCGTGCAGCGACAGTTCCGCCTTCGACACAGTGAGCGGATGCCCCAACGGCAGCGCCACGATCATGCGCTCCTCGCGCAGCACGACCCGGCGCACGCTCGGATCTTCGTGACGGATGCGGCCGAAGCCGACATCGATACGCCCTTCTTTCAACGCCTTGATCTGATCCATGGTCGACAGCTCGTGGAGGCTCAACTCCACCGCGCTGTTTTCGTCGCGAAAGCGCCGGATGATTTTCGGCAGCATGCCGTACAGCGTCGAGCCGACGAAACCGACCGACAGGCTGCGCTCGATCTTGCCCACGCGCCTTGTCATCGATTCCAGTTCGGCAGTTTGCGCCAGCAACTGCACCGCATGCGAATAAAAGAAGCGCCCCGTGTCGCTGAGATTGAGCGGGCGGGAGCCGCGCTCGAACAGCAGTACGCCGAGCGACTCTTCCAGTTGCTGGATCTGGCGGCTGAGCGGCGGCTGTGCAATGTGCAGACGTTCGGCGGCGCGCGTGAAATTGCGTTCCTCGGCAACCGCGACGAAATAGCGTAAATGGCGCAATTCCATGACCATACCTTTTGGATATGAACCTGATACTAAAACGGTGTTGGACGCGCCAAACGGCCGCCAACTATCCTGCACCTACACCTGAAGCCCCGCAAATTATACCTTTCAGGCATTGCATGGCGACAGCGACAGCGTTTCGCGGCGCCGTTCGAAAAGCGCACTATTGTCAGGAGACAACCATGATTCCGATTTACCCCGATCATCCGCCGGGCGTCACCCGTATCGACGACTTTCTGGTCGAAGACGCCGGACGCGGCGACTATCGCCTGCATCGCAGCGCGTTCACCGACCCTGCTCTGTTCGAACTCGAAATGCGCCACATCTTCGAGGGCAACTGGATCTATCTGGCGCACGAAAGCCAGATTCCGAACAACAACGACTACTACACCACTCACATGGGACGCCAGCCGGTCGTGATCGCGCGCAACCGGCAAGGTGAGCTGAACGCATTCATCAATGCGTGCACGCATCGCGGCGCGATGCTGTGCCGCCACAAGCGCGGCAACAAAGCCACCTACACCTGCCCGTTTCACGGCTGGACTTTCAACAATAGCGGCAAGCTGCTGAAGGTGAAAGATCCGGAAGATGCAGGCTATCCCGACTGCTTCAACAAGGAAGGCTCGCACGACCTGAAGAAGATCGCGCGCTTCCAGAGCTATCGCGGCTTTCTGTTCGGCAGCCTGAATGCCGACGTGTTGCCGCTGGAAGCATTTCTCGGCGAGGCCGCGCGCATCATCGACATGATCGTCGACCAGTCGGAAGACGGACTCGAAGTGCTGCGCGGCGCGTCGACGTATACGTATGAAGGCAACTGGAAGCTGCAAACCGAAAACGGCGCGGACGGCTATCACGTCTCCGCGGTTCACTGGAACTATGCCGCGACGACCAGCCACCGCAAGGAAGAAAACGCACGGGTCGATCAGGTCCGCGCAATGGACGCGGGCAACTGGGGCCGGCAAGGCGGCGGCTTCTACGCGTTCGAACATGGCCACATGCTGCTGTGGTCGCGCTGGGCCAATCCGGAAGACCGTCCGAATTACAGCCAGCGTGACGCGTTCGCCGCGCGTTGCGGCAGCGAAACCGCCGACTGGATGATCCAGAACTCGCGCAACCTGTGCCTCTATCCAAACGTGTATCTGATGGACCAGTTCGGCTCGCAGATCCGCCTGCTGCGTCCCCTCTCCGTCGACAGAACGGAAGTGACGATCTATTGCATCGCGCCCAAGGGCGAATCGGCCGAGGCGCGTGCCCGCCGAATTCGCCAATACGAAGACTTCTTCAACGTGAGCGGCATGGCCACGCCCGACGATCTCGAAGAGTTTCGCGCATGTCAGCAAGGCTATGCCGGCCGTGCGCTCGAATGGAACGACATGTGCCGTGGCGCGCGCCACTGGATCGAAGGTCCGGACGAGGCAGCGAGCCGGATCGGCCTGAAGCCGTTGATGAGCGGCGTCAAAACCGAGGACGAAGGCCTTTACACCGTGCAGCATCGCTATTGGGTCCAGACAATGAAACAGGCTTTGCAGCCGCCAGCGGCGCGCGCCGAATCCGCCGCAGGAGTCGATGCATGAAGCCGCCCACCATCACCGCTCTCGAAGCGTTTCTCTATCGCGAAGCACGCCTGCTCGACGACGAGCAGTGGGACGACTGGCTCCAGTGCTATCACCCCGACGCGGTGCTCTGGATGCCATCGTGGGACGACGAGGACAAGCTCGTCACCGATCCGCAGACGGAAATCTCGCTGATCTATTACCCGAATCGCCAGGGGCTCGAAGACCGCGTGTTCCGCATCAAGACCGAGCGCTCGAGCGCGACGATGCCGGACACACGGACCAGTCACAACATCAGCAACGTGGAACTGGAGAGCGAACAGGACGGCGTGTGCACCGTGCGCTTCAACTGGCACACGCTGAGCCACCGGTACAAGACGAATTACAGCTACTTCGGCATGTCGCGCTACGTGATCGACCTGTCGGGCGATGAGCCGCGGATTCTGAACAAGTACGTCGTGCTGAAGAACGACTACATCAATCAGGTCATCGACATTTACCACATCTGAGTAGACGTGGTTCGGGAGCAGCCCATGGAACATAGCATTGCACTTCAATTCGAAGACGGCGTGACCCGCTTCATCACCTGCCGCGACAACGAAACGCTGTCGGACGCGGCATATCGCCAGAAGGTCAACATTCCGCTCGACTGCCGCGACGGCGCGTGCGGCACGTGTCGCGGTTTCTGCGAATCCGGCCAGTACGATCTGCCCGCGTCGAGCTATATCGAAGACGCGCTCACCGCGGACGAAGCCGCCCAAGGCTACGTGCTCGCGTGTCAGACGCGGCCGCGCTCGGACTGCGTGATCCGCGTGCCGGCTTCTTCGGCGGCGTGCAAGACCGGCGTATCGAAGCATGCGGGCAAGCTGGCGGCGATCGACAGACTCACCGACTCGACAATCCATTTTTCGATCGACGTGGACGAGCCGCAGCAATTGGGCTTTCTGCCGGGCCAATACGTGAACGTCGACATTCCGGACAGCGACACTTTCCGCTCATACTCTTTCAGTTCGGCGCCAGGCGCTGCGCAAGCCGCTTTCGTGGTCCGCAACGTGCCGGACGGCCGCATGAGCCGCTATCTGTGCGAGCAGGCACAACCCGGCCAACGCATCACGTTTTCCGGTCCCTATGGCAGCTTCTATCTGCGCGAGCCGGTGCGGCCCGTGCTATTCCTCGCGGGCGGAACCGGCATTGCACCGTTTCTCTCGATGTTGCAGGTGCTGAGTGCAAGCGGCAGCCCGCAACCGGTGCGCATGGTCTATGGCGTCACGCACGACAGAGACCTCGTAGGCACCGCGCAACTCGACGAAGCGCAACGCGCGATCGGGCAATTCGAATACCGCACCTGTGTGGCCGACGCCGCCAGCGACCACGCGCGCAAAGGCTACGTCACGCAGCATGTGGACCCTGCCTGGCTCAACGGCGGCGATGTCGATGTCTATCTGTGCGGCCCCGTTGCAATGGTCGACGCCGTGCAGACATGGTTGCGCGAGACGGGCATCACACCGGCGCATTTCTTCTATGAAAAGTTCTCGGCGAGTAACCTTGCGTGATGACCATGACTTCGTCCAACAAACGCTTCACTGAAAAAGTCGTGATCGTCACCGGCGCGGCGCAAGGTATCGGCCGTGGCGTTGCGCTGCGCGCGGCAGCCGAAGGCGCGATCGTCGTGCTCGCCGATCGCGCCGAACTCGTGCACGAAGTGGAGGCGGAGATCGCCGCGCTCGGCAGCCCCTCGCTCGCCGTGATCGCCGATCTGGAAACCTATGCCGGCGCGTGCAAGCTGATGCGGGCGGCGCTCGATGCCTTCGGCAAGATCGACGTGCTGATCAACAACGTGGGCGGCACGATCTGGGCCAAACCGTACGAAGAGTATGAGGAAGCGCAGATCGAAGCCGAAGTGCGCCGCTCGCTGTTCCCCACCTTGTGGAGCTGCCGTGCGGTGTTGCCCGCCATGATCGCGCAGCGGCGCGGCGCGATCGTCAATGTATCGTCGATTGCCACGCGCAGTATCTATCGCGTGCCTTATGCGGCGTCCAAAGGCGGTGTGAACGCGTTGACGGCCAGCCTCGCCTTCGAACATGCGGACGACGGCATTCGCGTGAACGCCGTCGCCACCGGCGGCACCGAAGCGCCGCCGCGCAAGGTGCCGCGCAATACCGCACCGCAGAGCGAACAGGAAGCGCGCTGGTATCGAGGCATCGTCGATCAGACCATCGCTTCGAGTTTGATGCGCCGTTACGGCACCATCGATGAACAGGTCGGCGCGATTCTGTTTCTCGCCTCGGACGAGGCGTCGTACATCACCGGCACCGTGTTGCCGGCAGGCGGTGGCGATCTCGGGTAGCGCGGCGCGTGGGTCAGGTGGGCGCGCGGTCCGCGTCGGCGAACCGCTCCAAGCACGCCTGTCTCACCCGCTCGACCGGCATCGACCAATCTTCACCCGGCGCGCGGCGGAACAGGCGCAGCGTGTGCGGATACCACGGCGAATCGCTGCGTTCATGCATCCAGCGCCAGTCGATATCTTTTTCCGGCAGCATCACCCAGCACGGTGTGCCGAGCGACGCGGCCAGATGCGCGGTGGACGTATCCACGGCAATCACCAGATCGAGTTGCGCGATGATCGCGGCACTGTCCGCGAAATCCGTCACGCGCGATCCAACGTCGAGCAGCGGCTGCCCGGCGGGAGGATGTCTCGCTTCTTCCTCGCCCTGTCCTTTCTGCAGACTCACGAAACTCACGCCGGGCACGCTCCAGAGCGGCGCCAGTATGGCGAGCGAGGGAATCGACCGGTTCGCGTCGTTGTGATGGTTTGCGTTGCCCTTCCACACCAGACCGATCTTGCGGCCGGGCGGCAGTGCATCCAGCAGCGACCGCCAGCGATCAATCAGCGACGGCTCCGCTGTGAGACGCACGGGGCGCGGAATCGTATCCACGCTCGTACGCAGATGCAGCGGCGCGCTCAGCAGGCTCGTCCAGCAGTCGTAAGCCGCCGGGTGTGCGCGAGCGGTGTCGTGATCGAGCACGGCATCCACACCGTCGACCCGACCCATCAGCCTGTGCAGCGAGGGCGCGCATGCAAACGTGATGTGCGAGGCGCCCTGTGCCTTCAACAAGGCAAAATAGCGGCTGAACTGGATCATGTCGCCAAGGCCGTCTTCCTGCCACACCAGCAGGGACTTGCCGTCGAGCGGGCCGCCCTGCCATTGCGGACAGCCCAGCATCGAAGCGGTCCTGTAATGGACGAAGGCGCGCTGCTCGTAGCGGCACTCGTACAGGCGCCACCCCTCTTCGAAGCGGCCCATGCCGAGCAGCAGCACGGCCAGCCCGAATCTCGCGTCGCCGTAATCGGCACGTAAAGCGAGCGCCCGGCGATACGCGTTTTCCGCCTCGGACAGTTGCATGAGCTGCGCCAACGCCGCGCCAAGGTTGTAGTGCGCCTCGGCCAGATCCGGGCACATGCGGAGCGCATGCCTGAAAGCCTCGACAGCCGCCGTCAGACGATCGAGCCGGCGCAGCACGCAACCCAGGTTGTTATACGCATGAACGAGATCGGGCCGCAGGCGGATCGCCTCGCGGTAAGCCATTTCGGCTTCGAACAGTTGCTCCCGCCTGCCCATCGTCACACCGAGGTTGTAGTGGGCTTCAGCGTAGTCGGGACGGTGCGAGATTGCTTCGCGATAGGCGGCTTCTGCTTCGGGCAAGCGTTCGAGATCAGCGAGCACCGTGCCGAGATTCAGGTGGGCTTCCGCGTAATCCGCACGAATGGCAAGCGCAAGGCGAAAAGCCAGCTCGGCTTCGGCGAGACGGAAGGTGGCCTTCAGGACACCGCCGAGGTTATTGAGCGCCTCGGGATAATGCGGCCGGATTGCCAGCGCCTCGCGGTAGGCAGCGTCCGCTTCGGCGAAACGGCCCTGTTCCGTCAGCACGTTGCCCAGATTGTTATGGACTTCGGCATGGCCAGGCAGTCCCGGCACGGCGTGGCGAAACGCCGCTTCCGCTTCGTGCAGGCGGCCCAGTTCGTGCAACACGATGCCGCGGTTGTAGTGAGCTTCGGCGTAGCCGGGACGAAGCACCAGCGCCTCGCGATAGGACGCCTCCGCCTCCTCCTTGTAGCCGAGGCCGTAAAGCACGGCGCCGAGATGATTGCGGGCGTCGGCGTGGGCCGGCTGCAATGCGACCAGTTGCCGGTACATTGCCTTGGCTGCGGACAGGCGCCCTAGTGACCTGAGCAGCATGCCGAGGCTGCCGTACACCTCCGCGTAGCCGGGTTTGATGCGCAGACAGCGGCGCCAGTGGTGTTCCGCATCCGTGTGCCGCTGCAACGCGAAACAACACGCGCCGGCGATATTCAACGCGTCGGCCCGCGCGCCGGCCGGCAGTGCATCATCTTCCAGCAGGGGCGTTACCATCGACAAAGCCTCGGCGAATCGTCCGGCTGAGAACAACGCGACGGCGTGCCGGTTGATGTCGTCGATAGGGAACGCGAGCTGCTTGTCGGTCATGAGTCGTGGTAACTGGGAGTCGGCGGTGATCCGGCCGGGAAAGCGAACATGTACCACGCAGCTTACGGGAATCGGCGCGCCTGTAACGCGCCGAAATGAGCGGCTTTCGGGCTTCTAATCCCACGCTATAACCAGGATCACCCGAGAAAAGACGGCGCGGCGATGTTAGAATCGCCCGCGTCTTTATGCCTGCCAACATGACTCCACGCTCCCGCAACCACCTGACCGCCTGGCTTGGCCTGTTCGCCATGTGGCTCGTCGTGTTCGCGCCGGTCGTGAGTCAGATGCTGATGTCCAACCGTGCGCACGAGCCGATCGCCGCGCTCTGTTCCGCGCTCCAGCCTCGTGATCTGGGCATGGCGAGCACCACGACTCAGGCCGCCCCGGCGCCGGTTCATTTGAGCCACGACGACGCATTCGGCGCGTGCGGCTACTGTCATCTGCTACAACACCACGTCGCCATGCCGACGGTCGCCTCGGTCGAGCCGCCGGCCGCCGTCGCGCTGGCGGGCACTGCCCCGCCTACGCTCTCCACCCGCTTCACGCCGCTCGGCGCATTTCCGTCCGGCCGCCCCAGAGCTCCGCCCGCCGTTTCCTGATCGCTGCCCATCCTGATCGCGCATTCGCCACCCCCGTCGAGGGGCGCGCGATCGCCTGTTCCATGCATCAAGGAAACGTTCATGTTCAACTTCGTCCTGCGAAGGCTGTCCCTTCGCGCCCGCCGCGGCATGCGCGGCCTCTCGTTTCAAGCGCTGCCTCCGTCGCTGTTCCCGGCCTGCCTGCCCGCCATCGTTCCGGCGTTCGTGCCGGCTTTCGTCGCTTCGCCCGCTCATGCGCAGAGCGCGAGCGCCGAAGCCACGCTGCCCGTCGTCAGTGTCAGTGCGAGCGCGAATTCGGTCGCCGCGCCGCGCGCCGTCGATCCCAACCTGCCGGCCTCGGTGGAAACCGTTACCCCCGAGCAGTTCGGCAACTGGAACGTCGTCAATACGGAAGACGTGCTGAAGTACATGCCGAACCTCGCGGTGCGCAAACGCTTTATCGGCGACCTCAACTCGATCATCGCCGTGCGCGGCACGAGCAACACGCAAAGCGCACGCGGCCTCGTCTACACGGACGGTCTGCTGCTCAGCAATCTGCTCGGCAACAGCTATTCGTTTCCGCCGCGCTGGTCGATGGTGTTTCCCGACGAGATCCAGCAGGTGGATGTGATCTACGGACCGTTTTCCGCGCTCTATCCGGGCAATTCGCTCGGCGCCACCGTGCTGATCAGCACACGCATGCCGAAGCAGTTCGAAGCGACCGCCGACGTCAAAGGCTTTACCCAGCACTTCAGCCTGTTCGGCGTGAACCAGAATTTCAACGGCAGTGAAGCAAGCGCGACGATTGGCGACCGCATCGGCAAGTTCTCGTATCTGCTCGGCGTCAATCACCTGGAAAACACCAGCCAGCCGCTGCAATTCGCCACGCTGGCCCAATCGCACACGCCCGCGAAAGCCGGCGACATACCGGTAACCGGCGCGTATTTCTACAACAACCAGACCAATACACCGACGGCGGTGCTCGGCGTGAACGGCGAAGGCATCGAACATACGGTGCAGGACCAGTTCAAGCTGAAAACGCAGTACGACTTCACGCCGACACTGCAAGGCGGCTTCACGCTCGGCTATTGGCATCAGACGTATAACAGCCAGACATCGAGTTTTCTGCGCGATGCGAACGGCAACCCGGTATACAGCGGCAAGGTCGCGATCGACGGCTATGAATACACGATTCCCGCCGCCGCGCTCGCCCCGAGTCTCGGCCATAGCGAGAACTGGCTCTATGGCGTGTCGTTGAAAACGCGCAATGCCACTGGCTGGAATGGCGAGGCCATTGCTTCGTACTACGACGTCAGCGACAGCGTGGCGCGCACCGCGAATTCGGGCGCGCCGGGCAATGGCCCCGGCACCGTGATTTTCGGCGACGGCACCGGCTGGAAAACGCTCGATCTGCGCAGCACCTATACGCCCGCGACGAACCAGGCAGGTCTCACGAACCACGCGCTGAGCTTCGGCTATCACTACGACAACTACTTCCTCGACAACGAGAGCTACAACACGCTGAACTGGCGCGACGGCGCGGCCACTTCGTTCGCCAATGCGTTTGCCGGCAAGACCCAGACCCAGGCGCTCTACGCGCAGGACGCATGGCGTTTTCTGCCGCGCTGGAAGCTCGTCTACGGCGTGCGCTACGAGGACTGGCGAGCGTACGGCGGCTCGCAGTCGCTCGGCAGCACCACCCTGCCGTACAGCGACGTAAGCCAGCAGCATTTCTCGCCGAAAGCCTCCTTGTCGTTCGACGTTACGGACGACCTGACCTTGCGTGCGTCCATTGGCCGCGCGTATCGCTTCCCGACGGTCAGCGAGCTGTTCCAGGGGCAGATCAACGGCTCCTCGATCGTCAACAACAATCCGAACCTGAAACCCGAAGACGATCTTTCAAAAGAACTGACTGCCGAATGGGCGCACTGGAATGGCGTGTTCCGTTTCTCGCTGTTCCAGGACGACGTGAAGAACACGATCTTCAGCCAGACCGATACGACCGTGATTCCCAACGTGACGAACTTCCAGAACATCGGCAAGGTTCGCTCGCGCGGGGTGGAGACGAGCTATTCGGGTGAGGACGTGGTGGTGCACGGCCTGGACCTGCTGGCGAGCGTGGCCTACACGCAGTCGAAGATCCTCGAAAATGCGCAGAACCCCGCCACGGTCGGCAAGTACTTCTACCGGATTCCGCTGTGGCGCGCGGATATCGCCGCGACGTATCACTTCGGCGAACGCGCGGCATTCACACTGGCCGCGCGTTACTCGGGACGTCAGTACAACACGCTCACCAATACAGACACGAATCCGGATGTATTCGGCGGCACCAGTTCGTACACGGTGGCCGATGCGAAATTCACCTTCAGGCCGAACAGGATGAGCGAAGTCGGCATTGGTGTCGACAACCTGTTCGATGCCCGCTACTTCGTCTATCACCCGTATCCCGGTCGCACGTTCTACGTGGAAGCGAAGCTGCGCATGTAAGCGCGCCCGGCTTGCCGCACGCACACCGGCACCGCTAGAACTAGAACCGATCGACTCATTTATTGCTTCAGGAGGATTTCATGTCCACCACCACCGCTGACACATCACGCGCGACGCCGGCAGCCAGTGCGGCCCACCCCGGCTATCGCACGCTCTGGCGCTGGCATTTTTATGCGGGCCTCTTCGTCATGCCGTTTCTGGTCGTGCTGGCGATCACCGGCACTGTGTATTGCTTCCAGCCGCAGATCGAACCACTGCTTTATCCGCAGCGTCTGATCGTCACTCCCCAAGCCACGCCCAGGCTGCCCGCAGAAGCACTGCTCGCCAAAGCGCGTTCGGCCATGCCGTGGGGCGCATCCGCGGTGACCGCCGTCGTCGATAGCGACCCGCGGCGCAGCGCCGAATTCGTCTTCCGTCTCGCGGACGGCGGCAAACAGAGCGTCTATGTGAACCCCTACACCGGCGCAGTGCTGGGCACGCTGAGCGTCGAGCGGCGCTTCATGCAGGTGGACCGGATGCTTCATCGCAAGCTGTTGCTCGGCAAACCCGGCGAGCTGCTGATGGAACTCGCCGCATGCTGGACGCTCGTGATGATCGGCACCGGCGTCGCCCTGTGGTGGCCGCGTGAAAAAACCACCGCACGTAGCGCGCTATTGCCGCGTTTCACACTGAAGGGCCGCCCGCTGTGGAAGAACATCCACACTGTGATGGGCATCTGGCTCGCGCTCGGCGCACTTGCATTCGTGTTGACGGGGCTGCCCTGGACGGGTTCGTGGGGCAAGCAGTTCAAGGCACTCGCGACCGCGGCGAATCTCGGCGCGCCGCCGGGTTCCTGGGGTGGCCTGGCGTTGCGTTCGACACTGCCTGGTGCAGGCGGCATGCAAGCCGCCAAAGCCGACCCGCGTGCGCAAAACGCGGCGCATGACGAGCACGCCGCGCACGGCGGCCACCCCGCTGCCTCAGCCGGCATGGACTCGATGCCCGGCATGGTGATGGACGACCTGCCTCTGCCGCTCACGCCCTGGGCGGTCGGCAACACGCCGGTACCCGACTCCGCTTCCACTGGTGCAGGCCCGGCGCATCCGTTGCCGCTCGGACGCGTGGTCGCGCTGGCCGCATCGCTCGGTGTGACGGACGGCTATAACATCGTGCTGCCGGCCTCCGTGAACGGCGTCTATACCGTGTCGTACTTTCCGGCCGATCCGAAAGACGAACGCACGCTGTACGTCGACCAATACAGCGGCGCGATCCTGAAAGACATTCGCTATAGCGATTACGGCGCGGTGTCGAAGGCGGTGTCGTACGGCACATCGCTGCATATGGGCCGCTATTTCGGCCTCGCCAACCAGCTTCTTTGCACCGTTATTTCTCTGGGGCTGGCGGCAATGGCCGTCACCGGTTGTGTGATGTGGTGGAAGCGTCGGCCGCAACGCTCGCTCGGCGCGCCGTCGCGAGAACGGGCCGCGCCGCCCATGCGCGGCTGGAAAACCGGCCTCGTTCTGCTCGGCGTGGTGTTTCCGTTGATGGGCGCCACGCTGCTCGCGGTGTGGCTCGCGGATCGCGCGATCTTCGGCCGGGAACGCGCGCGGACCTAGAACACGCCCGGAATCACGCGGTAACGTACGCGGCCCTTGTAGGTCCGATACCCTTCGTCGGCTGAAAGAAGCTGCTCCTCGCGTACGATGCGCCCCACCTGCAACGCAAACTGGCAGCCGTACAAACGGAAGTCTTCGAAGCTCGGCCCCCAGCCCGCTCGTTGCAATGTCGGCGGCGTGCCGCTCGAACAGCAGCGCGAGCTTCGCCTTCGGGAAAGTGGAAAGAATGGCATTCAGCGCGGTGCCTGGAAAACCGTGGCCGGGGACGCTCGCGCCCATAACGCAGATCGAGCTTCGAATCGAGGCTCTCGCGATGCGTCTCCACCAGTTCATCGCCGTACAAGCTCGACATCGAGGAGATTGCTTTCCGGGTGGAGTCGCGGAATTATAGCCCTCAACCCGCGGCGACGACGTCGATACGCAGCGCTTCGCCACCCGCCGCGATGGCAAGAAGGATATCGACGTTCGGGTGCGCGCCCGGCCGGTTGCGCGCGTCGGCCGTGTGCTCGGCGAACACGACGAGCCCGTGCGCGGCCGCTTTGGCATCGAGCGTACCGAATGTCTGTTGCAGATAGTTGTACACCGCGAGCGACCCTTGCTTGCCCGGCTTGTTCTCGATGCCGGCGATCACGGCGCCCTTGCCGTCGACCAGATCAATACGCGCGATGCCCTCGATGCCCGGCATCTGCGCGAGGTTGTCCTTGAATACGTTACCCGGTTGGATCATTGGAAACACTCCTTCTATTCGGAAAATGACAGCGCGGGCCGTATCTTATCCGATAGGGTGTCATCCAATCACCACAAGCACGGCGGTCAGGGCGTCCAGCGATACACCACCATGCTGGAACCGTTGTAGTTGTCTTTCGTGATCACGTACTCGCCCGCGGCACGGAGATAAGCGCGCAGGCCGTACATGGAATCGACGTCGTTGCCGACATCCACGGTTGCCGGACTCGAATTGATCAGTGTGGTGACGAGTTGGCCGGTGGTGAGATTGAAGGCGTCGATATTGGGCACCGTATGCACGTAGCCGACGAACAGATAATTGCCAGCCGCCGTGATCGACTTGGGATTGGCGCTGGTGAGATTGATCACCGGGTCGGGCCGGGTGGTGTTGCCCGCACTCCAGCCGTGATACACCTCGATTCTCGATTGCATTGCCGTCCAGTCCCAGCTTCCGGCAATGCCTTGCGCAAGAATCATGGTGTCGCTTTCGGCGAGGTAGATGATGCGCGTGAGCGGCCGGATGCTCTGCGGAATGGAAATCGTGACCGCGGGACCCCATGCCGGTTTTCCATTGCCGTCGAAGCCGGTCAGCGGATAGTGGTAAATGTGATTCGTCCGGTCAAGACCGGCCCACACGTCGCCTTTGCTGTCGATGCAGAAACCGCCCGTGACCTGGACGTTCGTATTGAATGCCGCGCCTGGAATCGACGCATCCGGTATCGCGATGTAGCCGCTCGCCGGATTGAAATGGAAAAAGTAGAAGATGCCGGGGTTCTGTCCGGACGCCACCAGAATCCGGTTCCCGCCGACCGTCACCAGTTGGCCGAAATGTTCGTCGCGCTGCGTGTCGTTCATGTTCAGGCGCGGGTCGGACGGATACGTGAACGGATCCACCGTGTTCGCCACGAACGTGCCACCCGCCGTGCCGGTGTAAATATGCGTGCCGCTATAGAAGTAGGCACCGTCCGTCGATGGGTCCGGTGCTGCCACCGCCTCGAAATTGAGGGATTGCAGCTTCCATTCGAGATTGCCGGCCGTGTCGTATGCGTGAAGGTCGGTGGCGCCGTTGCGGCCGAGGTCCCAGCCGCCGCCCCACGGGTTGTTCAGCACATACAGGTTGCCCGCGGCGTCCTTGCCGATGCCGACCACGCGCGTGAAGCGCTTGTCGCCCACCTGCCCCTTGATTCCGCTGGTGGTGTCGAGATAGCCGCCCTGAATGCCGAACGTGCCGGCCAACGTCGGCGTGCCCGCGATGGCGTAGCGCTTGATGTTCATGTCCGGCCCCTGGTCGCCGACCATCAGTTGCCCGGACGCTGCATCGAAATACAGCGCGGAAGGCCGCGATGCAGCCGGCATCTGAATGGTGTTCAGCAGCGCCCCTGCCGGACTGAATTCGACAATCGCTCCCGCGCTCTGCCGCGCGACCCAGAGATTGCCGGCGTTATCCAGCGCGAGTGCGCCCGGACTCGATACGTTGATGTCCCGTTGCCAGACACCGTCGGTCGTGAAGACCCGCACGCGATTGCCGAAGAAGTCGCTCGCATACAGCAGCGAGCCCACGGTCGCGAGGCCGGTGATGACATCCGCATGCGGGATGCCCGTCCACACGCTGACGGGAATGATCAGGTCGCGCGTCTGCGTGGCGCGGTTGTAGCGTCCCACCGAACCGCTGCCGAACGACTTGTTGTACTGCAATGCCGCGAAGATCGACGTGGCGTTGCCGGTAATGGCACTGCCCTGAAAGTCGGCATGCGTTCCGATCGAACCGATGCTCTGGCCGTTCTGGTAGATCGCAACGCCGCCCTCGTTTTCGTCCCACAGCGAAGCCGTGTAAATGACGCCTTCGGGCGCGACCCACATTGAGCGCGCGGTGTTACCCACATGTGCCGCGAGCGTGCCGAACGTGTTCGCCAACCAGTCGGTGGTGTATTGCGCCTGACAGGTCTGCGCGAACATGGCGATCATTGCGCATAAGAAGACGGCACTGATTCGTTGCTTGATCATGAGTGATGCTCTCCGGACAACTATTCCTCGCCAATTTAACCCGGCAGATGTGACAGCACCGGATTGATATGAACATATCTTCGCGAGTCGACAGAACAATCCATACAGCGCGGCTACAAATAAAAAAAGATAAAAAAAAGGAAACCTCGCAGCAGTCTTTTTTGCGTCGTGCGGACATGGCGCAATGACGCGAAGATTGCCGGCGCCGTCATTTCGCTGACCGTTTTTACCGATGCGCGCCGCCTGCCGATACCCCTCTTTTCCGCTCTTTACCGGGAACCGGACTCAGGCGCACAATCTCTGCCGATGTTGCGGTCCGCCGCCGCTACCGATTTTTCGGGCTGTTCGTGCCGGCGCGATATCTGGCGGCAAGCTCACCACGGCCGCCATGCGCACTCTCTTATTCGGAAAGGCCAATGAGCAATAAATCGTCAAGCAGACTTGAAGACCTGGTGGCAGGCGGCAGCCGTCACCATCAGATTTTCCCAAGGCTCGATGAAGCCCAGTTCGCGGTACTGGAGCGCTACGGCGAACGGCGCCGGCTGAAAGCGGGCGACATGCTGTTCGCCGAAGGCGACCGGCACATTCCCATGTTCGCCATCGTCTCGGGAACCATCGAGGCAACCCGCGGCGCCGCAGACAAGCGCCACGTTCTGGGCGAGCATGGCCCCGGCAGCTTCACCGGCGAAGTGGGCACGCTCGCGGGCCGCGGCGCGGTTGCAACGGCGCGCGCTGAGTCCCGACAGGTTGAACGGCGAGCGGTTCGATGTGGTCGTGGTCGGTGCGGGGCCGGCCGGTCTCGCGGCCGCGGTCTACGCAGCCTCCGAAGGATTGCGGGTGGCGGTTCTCGACACCAAGGCACCGGGCGGCCAGGCCGGCACCAGTTCGAAGATCGAAAATTACTTCGGATTCCCGACCGGCATTTCCGGGCAGGCGCTCGCCGGCCGCGGCCTCTCGCAATGCCGCAAATTCGGCGCCGAAGTCGGCGTACCGATTGAAGTACTCGGTATTGAATGCGAGAGCGCGCCGCCCTTTCACCTGCGCCTCAATTACGACGAGCACGTGTATGCCAGCTCGGTCGTCATCGCGACCGGCGCGCGCTACCGCAAACCGCTGCTGCCGCGCCTCGAACAATTCGAAGGCCGCGGAATCTACTACAGCGCGACGTTCATGGAAGCCGCGTTCTGCAACAACGAAGAAGTGGTGATCGTGGGCGGCGGAAATTCAGCCGGCCAGGCCGCCGTGTTTCTCTCGGGGCTCGCGCGTCACGTGCATATCGCGATTCGCGGGGACGGACTCAACGCGAGCATGTCGAACTATCTGATCAGGCGGATCGAAGCGACGGCGAACATCACCGTTCATTCGCGCACGCAGATTGTCCAGCTGAACGGCGAAACGCAACTCGAATCGATCAAATGGGACACGCAGGGGTACATTGAAGAGAAGCCGATCCGCCACGTGTTCCTGTTTCTCGGCGCTCAACCGAATACCGGCTGGCTCGGCGATTGCATCGCACTCGACAGGAACGGCTTTGTGCTCACGGGCCCCGATGCGGTTCACCAGTGGCCATCCGAGCGCGCTCCCTACTATCTGGAGACGAGCCGGCCCGGCATCTTCGCCGTGGGCGACGTTCGCAGCGGTTCGGTGAAGCGCGTCGCGGCGGCCGTTGGCGAAGGCGCCGCCGCGATCCAGTCGCTCCATCAATATCTGGCGCTCAATCGGTGAGATTCGGCTGGCGGCGCCCGGCAATGCGCAGATCCTGACGCGGTTTCGCGCCCGGTTCGTCGTCGTCCATCACAGCGACGCGCGCGAACGCACCGCGAAGCACGCTTTGACTCACGCAGCCTGAGTCTTGCGCGCGATCAGCGCTTCCACGGCGCGCAGGTCGGCTGCCGAAGCCGGCGAGAAGACAACCATGCTCAAGCCTTCGCCGCCGTCCACGGCGAAGGCCGAATATTCGAGCGTGATCGGTCCGGCTTGCGAGTGGCGCAGGCGTTTCACTCCGACCCAATGACCGCGCACGTCGTTTTCCGCCCAAAGCCGCCGAAAGTCCGCACTGCTGGCCTGCAGTTCGGCGGCGAGCGCATCGGCTTCCGGCGACCCGCCAATGCGCGCGATATCGATGCGAAAGACCGCGACCGCGGCACGCGCGCTCGCGTCCCAATCCGGCTGGCTTTCGCGTATTGCCGGAGCACCGAACAGACGCCTGAGCACATTGCGCTCGCGCGCCGGCACAGCCGCGTAGTCGCCCAGCACGGCGACGGCGGCCGCGTTCCAGGCCACCACGTCCCACGTCGGCGTCTTCACAATCGCGGGACTGCTGGGCATGCCGTCCAATACGCGCTGCAAGGCCGGCGTGACTTGGGGGAGCGCAAACGGGCCGAGTGGCGGCGGCCTCTGCTGGGCCAGAAGAAACAGCATTTCGCGGCCCACGGCGTCGAGTTCCAGTGCCCGCACGAGCCGCTCCAGCACTTCGTTCGACGGCGGCCCGCCACGCCCCTGTTCCAGCCACGTGTACCACGCGACGCTGACGTTCGCCCGCGCCGCCACTTCTTCGCGCCGCAGACCCGGCGTTCGGCGCCGGCCCGGCGCGTCCGGCCCCGGTTGCAAACGCGAGCGACGGTCGCGCAGGAAACTGCCTAATGAAGTGCATGCAGCGCCGGCTGGGTCAGGCAGAGTGTTGACGGCCATAGAGGATCTCGACAATTGTCCCGTTGGTCGGAATGCGTGTATTCGCAGCGGGACACAAGGTCCCCGAAACGGCATGCAACGACGCCGCTACCGGTACTCTAGCGCGAATGGACGGGTGATTCAGTACTCGACGAGAATGGTCACGCGCCGGTTCGCGGCTCGCGCGGCCGCGTCGTCGCCGATTATCAGGGGGAAATTGTCGGCGCGGCCAATAGCGGCCATTCTGTGCGCTTCTATGCCTTTGTCCGCGAAGAAGCGAACCACCGCGCCTGCCCCGGGGGACTGCAACGGAATGCTTCCGACATTTGCGCAGCAATACGTTCAGGAAAATGTAAGAATTTCGTCCCGAATACGATTGTGAAAAAAAATTTGGAATAAGCGGAAACCCGGTGTGTTTGCCCCTACGTAGACAGCAACAAAAGCCGCATCGCAACTCACGAAACAGATACGCATGCGGTGCTCCTGTCGCAAACAGGTCATATTGTAGTTAGACGAAGACGTAGCTTCACTCGAACCGCAAGGTATCTTCAACTCATTTATATTCAGGTATCCAAAATGAAACGCAAACTCTCAATCATCCTCTCGCTGATCGTCCTCGCTTCGGCAGGCGTTGTTACCCAAGCTTCGGCGAAAGAACACGTTCACACGAGCACGCAGCAGTGCGTCGGTCCCGCAGGTTTCTGCACGCCGTACTTCGGCAGCTAAATACGCACAGTTTTCGGGCAATCGTTGCCTGTCAATTCATCACTTTCCCGAAGGAATTTTTATCATGAAAAAAGCTCTTGTTTGTTTCGCTCTCGCCGCTGGCGCATTGGCCGCTCCTGTTCTGAGCTTCGCGCAATCGAATGCACCCGTCACCCGCGCCGAAGTGCGTGCCGACCTGGTGCGTCTCGAACAGGCGGGCTACAACCCCTCGCTGGCGGACGACGCTGACTACCCGGCCGCGATCCAGGCCGCCGAAGCGAAAGTCGCCGCACAAGACGCTCCGCAGACGACGCAATCGTCGTACGGTGGCGTGGCGCAGACCGGTAGTTCTTCGTCCGGTATGCGCAGGCATGCGACATCAGATTCCACCTGTGTCGGTCCAGTCAGTTTCTGCAATGTCTTCTTTGGTAGCTGAATGACACGTATCGGGAATCCTGTCTCGCCATCCATATCGACAGGATTCCTACTTTTTATCGGGTAGTCGAATAGTTCTCCGGAAAGTCCCTAACTTTGTAAATTCAAAGAGATTCGCTTCGCAAGCCCAAGCCATCGGCAATGTTTGACCGGTCGGCAAGACAAGAACACCGACACACGATCAAAGCCATCTCCGCGCCGCATCATGCCGCGCGTGACATCCACAGCCACAAGACGCGCAGCACGACGGCGGCTTCCCGATACAGGGCAGCCGCACGCCTGCGCATTGCGCGTTAGCCATCTCGTCTCACACCTCAAAACCAACGCGCCATTAATTTGTCATTGTTTTCCATGAATGTAATGATATAACATTCCGGCAACAACCTGAAAGACTACCGTATCCAGAAGGAGAGCCACACCGCTATCCCGGCGCCGCACGCATCAGGCACCCGCGAAAACCGTCGGCCAGAACAGAAAAACGCATCCATCCAGTCGCCAACAACTCGAATACATAACGATGAAAAACCGCACACGCGTCTCCTCCGCAGCCCTGCTGCTATTCGCCCTGGCTGCCCACGTCCATGCCGCAACCGACGAAGGGTCCGTAACCGGTGCGGTCACGGATACCGCCGGCCAACCCGTCAATAACGCCACCGTGATCGTGCAGGACGCGAGCGGCGCCGCCGTCGGCGAGGCGAAAACGAACGCCGAAGGCCGCTTCGTAATCGCGCATGTGACGCCGGGCACCTATGCTGTCGTCGTCACCGCAACGGGATTCGCGAGCGGCAACAACATCACGACGACGGGCACCGGCACGCAAAGCGCGGTCAGTGTCAGTCTCGCGAAGAGCGGCACACTCGACGTCCAGGTGAATGCGAAGCGACTGGACAGAGCGCGCAACGGGTTGTCGCCGGAGACCGGCAGCAGCGTGTACCGCTTCAGTCAGGCCGATATCGATGCGTTGCCCGCGGGCCAGGACACGCCGCTCAATCAGGTGCTGCTGCAGGCGCCCGGCGTGGCAAGCGATTCGTACGGGCAATTACACGTGCGCGGAGACCATGCCAATCTGCAGTACCGCATCAACGGCATCATCATTCCCGAGCCGATCAGCGGTTTCGGGCAGGCGCTCGATACGCGGATCATCGACCAGGTCAATCTGCTGACCGGTGCGCTGCCGGCACAGTACGGCTACCGCACGGCAGGTGTCGTGGACATTCGCACGAAGACGGGCGAGGCGGGTAACGGCGGCAGCATCGACGTATTCGGCGGCAGTCACCAGACCCTCAAGACCAGCGCAGACGTGTTCGGCACGCAAGGCCCGTTCAGCTACTACTTCAGCGGCTCACTCGGCGTGAACAACCTCGGTATCGAGAACCCGACTGCAAGCGCGAACGCCGTGCATGACCATACTCGCCAGGGCGATGCGTTCGGCTATATGTCGTACATCATCAATCCGCTCACGCGGGTGAGCCTGATGTTCGGCACCACGAGCAACCAGTTCGAAATCCCCAACACGCCCGGTCTGCAGACCAATTTCACGCTCAATGGCAATAGCACGTTCGATTCGAGTCAGCTGAACGAAACGCAATCGGAGTTGAACAATTTTGCGGTGGTGGCGCTTCAGGGCACCAACGGGGGCGCACTGGACTACCAGGTCGCGCTCTTTACCCGCTACACGCGAACGCAGTTCAATCCCGACCCGGTGGGCGACCTGCTTTTCAACGGCGTGGCATCGCAGGACTTTCACAGTAACTCGGCCAATGGCGCCCAGGTGGACACCACATGGCGCCTGAACGACAAGCATACAATTCGCGCCGGCCTCTTCTTCCAGCAGGAGCACGCTGTATTCGACGACAGCGTCAACGTATTCGCAACGGACGCCGACGGCAATCAGTTATCGGACCAGCCCTTCAATATCCACGACTCGAGCAGCAAAACCGGCTACCTGTACAGCGCCTACGTGCAGGACGAGTGGAAAATCACCAGCAAGCTCACGCTCAATTACGGGCTGCGATACGACAAGATGGACGAGTATGTCAGCGCGAGCCAGTTGAGTCCTCGCATCGGCCTGGTCTATGCGCTGACGCCCACCACCACGGTTCACGCCGGCTACGCGCGCTACTTCACGCCGCCCGCGTTCGAACTGTTGTCGGGTTCGACCATCAGCCGCTTCAATGGCACGACCAACCAGAGTCCGTCGAGCCAGAACGATCCGGTGCAGCCCGAGCGCAGTCACTACTTCGATCTCGGCGTCACGCAACGTCTGGGTTCGAACGTGACCATCGGCGTGGACGCGTACTACAAGAAATCGACCAACCTGCTCGACGAAGGACAGTTCGGCTCCGCCCTCATTTTCACGCCGTTCAATTACCAGTACGGACGCGTGTACGGACTCGAGTTCACCGCAAACTATAAGCAGGACAACGTATCTGCCTACCTGAATCTCGCTTACAGCCGCGCACAAGGCAAACAGATCGACTCGGCCCAGTTCAATTTCGACCCCGACGAACTCGCCTATATCAACAGTCATTGGGTGTATCTCGATCACGACCAGCGCGTCACCGCCTCATTCGGCGGAACGTACGACCTCGGCAGAACGACGTTCACATTCGACGGACTGGTGGGTAGCGGCTTGAGAAGCGGTTTTGCCAACACCGATCGCCTTCCCGTCTATGCGCAGATCAATCTCGGCGTGATCCAGCATTTCAACCAGCCGCTTGTCGGCAAGTTCGATGCGCGCCTGCTGGTCGTCAATGCATTCAATCGCGTCTATGAGTTGCGCGACGGATCGGGCATTGGCGTGGGTGCGCCGCAATACGGCCCGCACTTCGCCGTTTACGCCGGCATCACCAAGCATTTCTAATCTGTCACGCAGCATTGAGGACGGTCATGCAAGACTGGATGAATATTCTCGCAGCGGTACGCGTGGGCGGATGGGTTATCTATCCGCTCACGATACTCGCTGTTCTGGCGGTCGCGATCGTCCTCGATCGCGCCTATGTATTTCTGCGTTTTGGCCGCTTGCCTGTGGCGATTCACGCCGTGCATGAAATCGATATGTTCGGCGCCGATATTGATCTGGATAACATATTAAATGACACTTCCGCCCGGAACGCCTTCAGGCGGATGAACTCTCCGTGGCAGCCCGATCCGTCCGTGCCGCTGTGGTTGCGCGAAGTCAAAGCGGAATCGGTGGCGTCGCAGATCGAGCGTGACATGAGCAGGGGTTTCTGGGTGCTGGAGACAATCGTCACGGCGGCGCCGCTGCTGGGTCTGCTCGGCACCATCGTCGGCATGATGCATTCGTTTCAGCTGTTCGGCGGGACGGGGCTCGTCGATCCCGCCGGCGTCACCGGCGGGGTGGCGCAGTCGCTGGTGGCGACTGCGATCGGACTCGTCGTCGCACTCTTCGCACTCTTCGCGTTCAACTATTTTTCACGCCGGCTCGAACGTCTGATGGACGAACTCGAATCTTTCGCGAATGCGCGGCTCGGTCAAATCCGCCTTGCTACCGCGGCGGGAGCGCAGCCGTGAAGTTCAAGCGCTCGCGCGCGGCGAGGCGCGGCCGCATCGAAATCATTCCGATGATCGACGTGATGTTCTTTCTGCTGGCGACCTTCATGCTGGCTTCGCTCGCCATGCAGCGGCTCGACGCCGTCAAGCTGACGCTACCCACCGGCCGTGCGCAGCAGATGTCCGCGCATGAACCGCTGACCATCTCCGTGGATAGCCGCAACGAAATCTTCGTGAACCATCTGCCGGTACGTCCCGATCAGATCGAGCCGACGGTGAAGCGCCTGTTGCAACCCGACGCGGATGTCGTCATTGCCGCCGACGCCGCGGCGGGCCACGGCGCGGTCGTGCAAGCGATGCTCGCGGCACGGCGCGCCGGCGCGGCGCGATTTCTGATCGCCGTGCGCCGTGAATAGCGCGATGCGTCTGAGCACTACCGTCGATGATTCGCCCAAACTGCGCCTTGCATTGGCGGTCTTTATTGCGCTCATAGTCTGGCTGGCGTTCCTGTTCGCGCTCGGACATTGGCTCGTCACAACGAGATCCGAACCGGCACCGGAGAAGGCATTGGAGATGCGTGTAGTGGAACTCGATCCCGAGCCGCCGACGCACACTGCGCCCAAGTCAACGCCAACGCCAACGCCAACGCAAACGCAAACGCGAACACCAACGCCGACACCACCGCCCGCGCTCAAACCGTCCCGCCCCGTCACGCCGGGACGCCCCGCACTGCCCGAAACTCCGACACCAGCCAGACACGCAGCCGACACAACCACGCCAGTATCAAAGGAGCCCGGCCCATCTGCCGAATCCCCCGCGTCCACAAGCAACTCCGCGGACGAAAAACAGAGCACCTCACCCCCCGCCACCTCGCCAGGCGACAGCGCCGCACGCTCCATCGCGCAACCGTTACCCGCATTGCCCGACGACTTGCGCGAGCAGGCCTATCAAACCGTCGCGACCGCGCGCTTCGTGATTCATGTCGACGGCTCTGTCGACGTCGAACTCATCAAGCCGACGCCTGATCCTCGGCTCAACCAGCTCCTTCTCGAAGCGCTTCGCAAGTGGCGCTTTTTCCCGGCGTTGCAGGGCGGCCGTCCGGTCGAAAGCCGCCAGGATGTCCGCGTGCATTTCAATGTGAACTAGCGCGCCGCGTTCGCATTGATTGATGTGGCCGTAACAACATCGTGAACGTTACGTAGCGAATCGCCCTGCGCGCACGCCGCATTCCCCACGCTTCCCCCTCAAACGCCCGCAGCAAACGCCTCTGCAACATCAGGAGCGCGTTCATCCAGCTTATCCCTGCAGTTGGCACGGTCCCTGCAATCAGACAGGCAAAGGCCGAGCACCGCCGTGACCGGAAGGCCGCGCGTGCTCCCCAACCGGCCGGGCCAAGGCCATAACACGCATGGATATTCCAATGATTGTCGATCTCCTGCTGGACGCTGAAATCGCCGGACGAGCTCACGACCTCGACTCGAACTTCGCGCAGCACCACCCCTTGCAAATCGCTGTCTGTCTGCGCAACCTGGTGGCCGGACAGGACTTCGTCACGGTCGAGTTCGGCGGCCGGCAAATCGTCACGCAAATACTCGAAGTCGACTCGCGCCATGCGCGCTTCGTGTTCGATACCGGCAGCATGGCCGACGACAACAGCGCGTTACCCGCCGCGCGGCAGTTGACGTTCCGCAGCCTGCCGGGCGGCATTCGCACCGAGTTCACGACACAGGACGCCACTCGCCTCGTATTCGACGGGTTGCCGGCGTTCGAGGCACCCTTCCCTCCATTGCTCTACTACGTTCAACGCCGCGAATTCTTCCGCGTGCAAACGCCCGTGCTCGACCCGTACGTCGCAAGCGGCGCATATGCGGACGGCGGCTCATTCCGGCTGGAATTGCAGGATCTGTCGTTGGGTGGCACCGCGCTGAAAACGGCCGACGAACGCTTCGGCTCGCTTCAAAACGGCACGATTCTGCGCGACGTCGCGTTGCAACTCGGCGGCTTCGGCACGCTGCGGCTCGATCTGAAAATCGTCGCGCCGCGTCAGGTGAGCACGGCGAAGGGCGATCGACGCTTCGTGATCGGCTGCCAATTCGTCGCGACACCAGGGCCGGCTGAGCGGACCTTGCAACGCGTCGTCACGCAACTCGAAACCAGACGGCAAGCGCTCGCACCGCGCGGATAAGCCCCTACGCCGCAGACTTCACGCCGGCGACGATCGCACGATCGCACGATCGCACGATCGCCGCCACGCGAGCCACGCGTGCCGTGCACTTCAGAGTTCGCTGAATACCCTTTCGACGCCGACCATTTGCCGTCGGGAAAAACCCATTCAGCCTTCAATTCACTTTCATTCGAGCCAGGACTTTCCCCAAGCCCGAAGGCTCGATCGTGCATCGCATCACGCCGCTCAACCCCCGCAGCATATGGTTCACAGCCTTCCGGCAAGTTTTCTCACGTCACCTTCCACGCCGATCGTTTCCTTGACGAGCGCCGGCGCGCCTGCTGTACTAAATCAACCAAAGTGATTTAGGTGACGGTAGTCGAACCGGTCCGGATCGTTTCCAACCACCCTCGCCCGCATCAAGCCGCAAACCAGGTTGTCAGCGCGCAGCGTTCGCGCGGACACCCGCCAGTAGTCCATAACGTCGTTGCCAAAAACCGGAGGAGCGTCCCATGAATCCTAATTCCCGCAGGCTTCCTGTCGCCAGGAAAATCGTGTCGATGTGCGTCGCGGCGGCGGCGTGGTGTGCGAGCGCGAGCCAGGCGGCCGATCAGCCTGTTGTCGGCCTCATCACCAAGACCGACACCAACCCGTTCTTCGTGAAGATGAAGCAGGGCGCCGAAGCAGCGGCCTCGAAAGACGGCGCGAAGCTGATCACCGCCGCGGGCAAGTTCGACGGCGACAACGCGAGCCAGGTCACCGCCATCGAAAACATGATGACGGCCGGCGCGAAAGCGATTCTGATCACGCCGAGCGACACCAAGGCGATCGTGCCGAGCATCAGGAAAGCCCGCGCGGCCGGCGTGATGGTGGTCGCGCTCGACACGCCGACCGATCCGCAGGACGCCACCGACGCCCTCTTCGCCACCGACAACTTCAAGGCCGGCGTGCTGATCGGCAAATACGCCAAAGCCGCGCTGAACGGCAAGCCCGCGAAGATCGCCACGCTCGATCTCGCGCCTGGCGTTTCGGTTGGCGTGCTGCGTCATAACGGCTTTCTGCAGGGCTTCGGCGTGAAGGAAGGCGATCCGTCGGTGGTGTGCAGCCAGGACACGCGCGGCGACCAGGCCAAGGGCCAGACGGCGATGGAAAACTGCCTGCAGAAATCGCCCGACATCAACGTGGTCTACACGATCAACGAGCCGGCCGCGGCGGGCGCTTACCGCGCGCTCAAGGCGGCGGGCAAGGACAAGAGCGTGATGATCGTCTCGATCGACGGCGGCTGTGAAGGCGTGCGCAACGTGAAGGCGGGCGCTATCGCTGCGACCTCGCAGCAATATCCGCTGAAGATGGCCTCGCTCGGCGTGACGGCCGGTGTCGAGTACGCGAAGACGGGCAAGAAGGTCTCCGGCTATCAGGACACCGGCGTGACGCTGATCAGCGACAAGCCGATGTCCGGCATCGACAGCAAGGACACGAAGTTCGGCCTCGACAACTGCTGGGGCAACAAGTAACACGGACTGAATGGAGCGGCCCGCTTCGCCGGGCCGCCATTGGAATTGCCGCGTGGCCGCAGCGCCACGCGCATGCATCGAGGACATCCATCATGTCGACTCCTTCCGCGCCTGCCGGCCACTCGCGCCCGTTCGCCGACCGCTTGCCGTCGCTTGCCGAGATCGGGCCACTCATCGCGCTGGTGCTGGCTTGCGGCTTCTTCATCTCGCAGAGCAGCCGCTTCCTGTCGTTCCAGAACCTCTCGCTGATCCTGCAGCAAACTATGGTGGTCGCGGTGATCGCGATCGGCCAGACGCTGATCGTGCTGACCGGCGGCATCGACCTCTCGTGCGGCATGGTGATGGCGTTCGGCTCGATCATCATGACCAAATTCGCGGTCACGCTCGGCGTGCCGCCGATCCTCGCGATTCTGTGCGGCATCGCCGCGAGCACGCTGTTCGGCGCGCTCAATGGCGTGCTGATCACGCGCATCAAACTGCCCGCGTTCATCGTCACGTTGGGCACGCTGAATATCGCATTCGCCCTCACGCAGATCTATTCGAACGCCGAGAGCGTGTCGAACCTGCCGGACGCGATCATGTTCTTCGGCAACACGTTCAGGCTCGGCCCCGCGGATGTCACATACGGCACGGTGCTTACCCTGCTGATGTATCTGGCCACGTGGTTCGTCTTGCGCGACACCGTGCCCGGCCGGCATCTGTACGCGCTCGGCAACAACGCGGAGGCCGCGCGGCTGATGGGCCTGTCGTCGCAAAAGATCCTGCTCACGGTGTATTCGCTGGCCGGCGCGATCTACGGCATCGCCGCGCTGTTGTCCGTGTCGCGCACCGGCGTGGGCGATCCGCAGGCCGGCCAGACCGAGAATCTCGACAGCATTACCGCGGTCGTGCTGGGCGGCACGAGTCTGTTCGGCGGGCGCGGTTCGATAGTCGGCACGCTGCTCGGCGCGCTGATTGTCGGCGTATTTCGCAATGGACTGACGTTGATCGGCGTTTCTTCGGTCTACCAGGTGTTGATCACCGGCATGCTGGTGATTCTCGCGGTGGCCGCGGACAAACTCTCCCATCGTCGCGGTTGAGCACTCACGAGGACTCCGTCATGTCGACACCCACTTCCGCTTCGACCGCCATGCCCGTTCTACAGGCGCGCGGACTCGTCAAACGTTATGGCAACGTGACCGCGCTCGACGGTTGCGATTTCGAAGTGCTGCCCGGCGAGATTCTCGCCGTGATCGGCGATAACGGCGCGGGGAAATCTTCGCTGATCAAGGCCCTTTCCGGCGCCACGGTGCCGGATGAAGGCGAGATTCTGCTCGACGGCAAACCGGTCAGGTTCCGCAGCCCGCTCGATGCCCGCGCGCAAGGCATCGAAACGGTGTATCAGGAACTCGCGGTCGCGCCGGCCATGAGCATCGCCGAAAATCTGTTCCTCGCCCGCGAGCTGGTGAAACCGGGCTGGCGCGGTTCGATCTTCAGGATGATCGACAAGCGCCGCATGCTGGAGGAAGCAACCGCGCATATGAAGGATCTGCAGATCGGCATCCGTTCGATGCGCCAGGCCGTCGAAACGCTCTCGGGCGGCCAGCGCCAGGGCGTGGCTGTGGCGCGCAGCGCGGCTTTCGCGCGGCACGTGGTGATTCTCGACGAACCCACCGCCGCGCTCGGCGTGAAGGAAGGCAACATGGTGCTGGAACTGATCCGGCGCGTGCGTGATCGCGGCCTACCGGTGATCCTCATCAGCCACAACATGCCGCACGTGTTCGAGGTCGCGGACCGCATCCATATCCAGCGGCTCGGCCGGCGTGCCGCGCTCGTCAACACTAAGGACGTGCATATGTCGGAAGCCGTGGCGATCATGACGGGCGCGAAGGAAGCCGACGTCAAGGCGATTGCATGATGCACGCATCCTGCTGAGCGGACGCCGATCATGGATACCACCGGCACCCGCTCGCCCCTCAAACGCACGGTCGGCTCGAATCAGGTCGGCATGCGGCAGTTCAACGAACGCATCGTGCTGCAGGCAATCCGCCTGCACGGGCCGCTGCCGAAAGCCGATGTGGGCCGCCTCACGCGTCTTTCCATGCAGACGGTGTCGATGATCGTCGAGCGTCTCATCGACGACGGCCTGCTCGAAAAGCAGGCGCGGGTGCGCGGCAGGATCGGTCAGCCGTCCGTGCCGATCGCGTTGCGCGCGCAAGGCGCGTACACCATCGGCATCAAGGTGGGACGCCGCAGTCTCGACGTGCTGGCAATGGATTTTGCCGGCCACGTAGTGCACCGCGATGTGTTCGAATACGCTTATCCCGATCCACGCACGCTGTTTCCCGCACTCGAAAGCAAACTGGTACGCGTGAACCAGACGCTTGGCGCGAAGGCCAGCCAGGTGGTCGGCGTGGGCGTCGCCGCGCCCTTGTGGCTCGGCGGCTGGCGCGATTTTCTCGGCGCGCCGCCCGATGCGCTGGACGCATGGAACGAGATCGATCTGCGTTCGCGCATCGCCACCATGACGGGCCTGCCCGTCGAATTCGCCAAGGACACCACGGCCGCCTGCGCCGCCGAACTCGTGATGGGCCAGGGCCGCGGCATCCACAATTTCCTGTATCTGTTCGTCGGCACGTTTATCGGCGGCGGTCTCGTGATCGACGGCCGTTTGCATGGCGGCCCGCACGACAACGCGGGCGCGGTCGGTTCGATTCCGTTACGCGAAGGCGGCCCGCGCAAACCCGCGCGCCAGTTGCTGCACGCCGCGTCGGGCTTCGTGCTCGAAAAGCTGTTGAACGATGCGGGCGCACCGGCCGCGGCCGCCCACGATCATCGCGCGCTGTCGCCGGAAATGTGGCGCCACACCGAACAATGGCTCGACAGCGCATGTCCCGCGATCGCCAATGCGCTCACCAATGCGGCCGCCTTACTCGACCTCGAGGCGATCGTGATCGACGGCGAACTCGACCGGCAACTGGTGCGGGAAATCATTCGACGCACCGAGCGCGTGCTCGACCGCATCGAATGGGAAGGCATGGTGCGTCCGCAATTGCTGGAAGGCGCCATTGGCGCCGACGCGCGCGCGATGGGCGGCGCGATCCTGCCGCTCTACGCGCATTTCGCGCCGGTGCATGAGCTATTCCTGAAGCCGGCAGCGGAGACGGTTTATCCAACACCGCCGGCGTGAGTCGTCAACACGCGTGCCGCGCTTCATCCCTGCTCATTGCACGGCAACCTTCGCGACCGAAGCCGTCTTTGCAGGCGGCTTGTCCAGCAACGGCTGCAACACCGGCGCCATCGACTTCAGCAATTGCACCGACAGCGCGCTCGTGAATTCGTAATGCGCGGCATACGGTTCATGCACCCACGCGGTCAAGGTGCCGTAGAAGCGGTCGCCCATCGCGAACACGAAAGTCGCGCTGCGGTTGACCTTGCGCGACTCGATCAGCCGGGCGCCTTTGGCGAACACGTTGAAGCGCTGATCGCCGGTGCCGGTCTTGCCGTACACCTCGAGCGTCTGGCCGTCGGGGAACGTCATGCCTTGTGCAAGACGCCTCGCCGTGCCGCCCGTCACCACGTCACGCAACAGCACTTTCACCACGCCGGCAATCTCCGGCGACAACTGCTGTTGCGGCGCCACCGCGGCGCGGCGGAAATGGGTTTCGTAAGGCGTGTCTTTCGCGAAGTCGAGTTGCGTGAGACTTTCGGTCGGCACCTTGTTGCCGTTGTTGGCAATCACGCCGATCAATTGCGCGAGCGCGGCGGGCCGGTCGCCCGAGGCGCCAATTGCCGCGGCATAGGAAGGCGTGAGCGTCGCGAACGGATAACCGAGCGCCTGCCACGATTTGCCGATTGCATCGTAGGCGCGCAGTTCGACCATCCGTTTGATGCGGCGGTCCTGCGTTGCGTGATAGCGAGTCTTGAAGAGCCAGGAGTACGTCGACAGACGCACGTCACGGCTCGCACTCTGGATCTGGTCGAGCGTGGCATCGGGATGCTCGCGCAGATAGTTGAGCGTCCACAGTTCGAGCGGATGGACGCTGGAGATGTAGCCACGGTCGTTCAGATTGAAGCGGTCGATTGCGTATTTCGCGTAGAGGTTCACCAGGTCTTCGTCGTCGAGCACGGAGGCGGCGGGCGTGTTTTTCAGCGCCGCGCGCATCTGCATGTTGAACCATGCGTTCGACTCGCTGGGCGCGACGCTACGCAACACCGTTGCCACTTTAGGCGGCGACTTGCGCACGCCGAGCAGCAGTAGCGCCAGGGCCTGATCGCGCGTCTTGCCGTGATACTTCGTGTAGAAACGATTCATGTACACGCGGCTTTCCTGATCGGCGAAGCGCGTCAGATACATCTTGCGGGTCGCCGGATCGCCCAGCCATTGCGACGACGGCCCGGTAGTCTGCACCATTTCGTAATGGACGATGTCGCGCATCAGACGCACGAACACGAGATTCACCGAATGCTGGAACGCGCGATGCACGGTCAGAATGCGGCTGTTGTCATCCGATTCGAAGTTGTTGAAGGTCTGCGCGCCGCCGCCCGTGTAGAACGTTTCACCGGGATTGGCCGAGTATTTGCGCTCCACCGCCGCGTCAAGCATGGCTTGCAGCGAACGGTCCGGAGTGTGCGCCAGATAGTCGAGCGCCCAACGCGTGAGCTGGTCGTTCGGATCGGGCTTGACGGCTTTCAGCTCCGCTGTGCTCAGCGGTGCATAACGCTTGTGCAGATCGGAAACGATCTGCAAATACGTCACCACGGTCCGCAGTTTCGCCGTTGAACCGAGATTCAGGCGCGCGCCGGAATTGATGTCGAACGGCTGGTTGACGCTATCGGTTTGCACCCGCACGAGGTTGGCGCCGTCGCGCCGCTCGAACAGCGTGAAGCTATAAGCGATTTTCGACGGATCGTCCGAGGCGCGCAGCATTTCGAAACCGACGAGACCCGCGGCTTTCGCGCCGTCGCGCGTGGCGGCAGCGGCGAGCCGCTCGCTCACGGCTTGCTGAACGGCGTTGTTGAGCGTGCCCTTCGCCTGCAGATCGAGACGATCGAGTTCGTAGAAACTCGCAACCCCGAGCGCGGCGAGCAGATGCGAACGCATGGACGTCACCGCCTTGCGCGACACGAAGGAATCCGTGGCCGCCGTTCTCGCGGGTGCGCGGTGCAGATCGACCGCGGCGGACAGCGCGGCATCGCGCAACGGAATCGACACAATGCCGCCGTTCGCCAGCAAGCGCAGATAACTGTCGGTCAGCCGTTCGAGTTCGGCATAGCCGTGATGCAGGAAATACGACGGCGCGCGCTGCGCGATCATCAGCGAGAGCACCTGCCTGAACGCCACGCCTTGCTCCGGCAGATTCTGTTCGGTGGACGGCGCTTTCAGGATGCGATTGACGTCGTTGAAATCGCGGCCGTACCAGGCGGCGAGCCCGTCGCCGATACCGTTGATTTCGCCGATGCCCGGCTGCGCGGCGAGCGGCACCGAGTTGAGGTAGTGGACGACGATCTGCCGGCGCGCCGGCATGGTTTGCGGGCCGTTCAGATAGGCGCGCACCGAAGCCGACGCGATCTGCCGCAACTTCTCCGGCGGCGTCGCCGTGCGTCCGCCCGCCGAGTGGCGGAATTTTTCGATCTGCGTGGCAAGCGTGCTGCCGCCGGGTTGCGACTGATGGCGGTTGAACACGCGCACACCCTGATCGGCCAGGGCGCGGCTGAAACGTCCCCAGTCGATGGCCGGGTTGCGGTTCGGCTGATTCGGATCGAGCAGATAGCGGTCTTCGATAAAAAGCAGCGAATTCACGACGAGCGGCGGAATCGCCTCGAAGTTGCCGTATACGCGGCCCGGAAACTGCGCGGCGAAGAGCGGCGCGCCGGTGCCGTCGACGAGTTGCAGGCCCGCCCGATCTTTTTCTTCGTAGGGCAGAAAGAGGCCGTTATCCGCCAGCGACAGCATCCGCTCGGAATCGCGCGCCTGCGCGCTGATTTCGAACCCGCGTTGCAGCAGGCGTTGCTGGATCGACGGCAGCAGTGCGTAGCCCAGACGGCTGTCGTAAGGGCCTTTGTCGGCTTCGGGAAAACGGATGGAGTGACTGGGACCCTCGGCGACGGAGAAACCCACGTCGCGAGTCAATTCGGAGAGATAGCGCGCCTGCAATCGCGATGTTTCGATCTCGACCTGGCAAAAGCGCGCCGCCAATGCCAGCGCGAACAGAAATGCTGCCGCCAGCGCCCATTTGAACCACCTGCGGACAGGCGCCGTGCCTGTTGCGCGAAGCGGTAACCGAACCAGTGGCCGATTCATGCTGCTCTCCCCGAGCGGGCGCCATGCTCTTCTGACCTGGCGCACCTTCGAAGGAGTGTAGCGCGGAACGTGAATCGGCAAACGGTTCGGATTTACCCGAAGAGTGTCGCGGCTACAACACCCTTTCGCGAAGCATGGCGCAGTGCCCATTGCCGTGAGATATTCAAAGTATTTCGCGTGTCGAAAAAGCGCCGCTGCAGGCGCTTTTTTTGCATTCGTGCCTGCCGCGCCGGCAACCGTCTTCGCGCCGGCGCCGCGGCAATCCGGTCAACTCTTCCGCGGCGCCGCCAGCACGCCGCCCATGCGCGCCACGAACCCGGCCCCCTCGCCCACCCTGACTTTTTTCATGACCGCCAATCCTCGAGAACTCACGCCGGAAACGCTTGCCGAACTGCTCGAACGTGTCGCCGGACAGGACGCGGCGGCACTGCGCGAACTCTATGATCTCGCCGCACCGAAACTGTTTGGCCTCGCGCTCCGTATATTGAGCAGGCATGAGTGGGCCGAAGAAGTGTTGCAGGACAGCTTCGTCAATATCTGGCGCTTCGCCGGCGACTATCGCCGCGCGTTGTCCGCCCCAATGACGTGGATGTCGGCGATCGTCCGCAACCGTGCTCTCGATCACCTGCGGCGGATCAACCCGCAGGAAACAGAATGGAGCGATGCGTTGGACGATCTCGTAGCAACCGGCGACCCGGATCCCGAAGCGCTGAGCGCGGTCAGCCTGCAGGCGCGTCTGCTGGCCGGCTGCATGCAGCAACTGGAGCCGGCGCAGCGTCAGGCGGTTGCCCTCGCTTACCTGCGCGATCAAAGCCATAGCGAGATTGCCGCAGTGCTGGCGGTGCCGCTCGGCACCATCAAGTCATGGATCAGGCGCGGCCTCGCCAGGTTGAAAACCTGCCTGGGAGGCGAGTGATGAATCTCCATCGCTATCCTCAGCTAGTCGATCTGCTGGCCGCCGAATATGTGCTCGGCACGCTGCGCGGCGGCGCCCGGCGCCGCTTCCAGCGCTACGCGGAAGAGGACACGACGATCCGCAAGGCCGTCGACGAATGGCAGCGGCGCGTCTCGCCGATGGCCGAACTCGCGGCGCCGCGCATGCCCCCCGCCGCCGTGTGGGAAGCCATTGAGCGGCGTCTCGGCTTCACGGCCGCGCGCGACGCGGCCCGCCTGCGCGGAACGGCGCAGACACCCGTGCAGCCGTCGCGCGGCCTGTTCGGCAACCTGGCGTTCTGGCGCGGCTGGGCGCTCGGGGTCACGGGTCTCGCCGCGGTGGCCGTGGTGGTCGCCGTGCGCTCGCTGTTGCCGTCCAGCACGGCGCCGGTCAGCGCGCCGACCGTTGCTCAGCAACCCGAAACAGCCGTATCGCATGTCGCCGTGCTGAACAATAAGGATGCGCATCCGGTCATGCTGGTCGCATGGGACGAAGCACATTCGACCATGACGGTGCAACCTCTTGGCAAGGTCGAGCTGCCCGCGGGCCGCGCGATGGAACTGTGGGGCATTCCGGCGAGCGGCCATCCGGTCTCGCTCGGCATGCTGCCGGACAGCGCGAGCGGCAAGGTCACGGCAGGCCAGCAGAAGCCGGAGAATTATGCGGCGCTGGCCGTCTCGATCGAAGCGCCGGGCGGCTCGCCGGATCACAACGCACCGAGCGGCCCGGTGGTGTACACCGGCAAACTGCTGCCGGTATCCTGAGGCCGCTCACCGTCGTCCCGTCATGCCGACTCCCGGTCCGGCAATGCCGGCATTCGCTCCATGCGGGTGCCGGCATTGCCCGGCCATTCTTCGACACGGGCATCGCGCGACGGCTGGACGCGAGCGCGCGATTGCCGCTACCCTAGTTCCATGCAAAGCTTTTACGAAGCCACCGTCATCCGTTCGTCCGCCTATGCGCCGCTGACCGGCCGGCGTAGCGCCAATGTCTGCATTATCGGCGGCGGCCTCGCGGGATTGTCCACCGCGTTGGGACTCGCCGAGCGGGGCGTGGCCGACGTCACCGTGCTCGAAGCCCGGCAGGTGGGTTTCGGCGCGTCCGGGCGCAACGGCGGGTTCGTGTTCGGCGGCTACAGCCTCGATTGCGCCGATCTGCTGAAAACTCTCGGTGCCGTTCGCGCCCGCGAGCTTTATACGCTGACCACGGACGCCGTCGATCTGATGAGGAAGCGCATTGCGCGCTATCACATCGACTGCGATGCGACCGACGCCGGCGTGATCCTCGCCAACTGGTTCGACGAACCGGCAAGGCTGGAATCGCAGCGGCGTTTGATGCGCGATTCGTTCGGTGTGGAATGGGAACCGGTGCCGGCGGAGCAGCTCGCTTCGCAACTGAAGACGCGCCGTTATCACGGCGGCCTGTTCGAGCGCAACGCGTTCCACTTTCATCCGCTCAGATATGTACTCGGCGTGGCCGGCGCCGCGGCCCATGCCGGCGTGCAGATTCATGAGCACTCGCCGGTCGTGCGTTTGCAGCGCGAGGGCGGCGGGTTCGTGGTGCACACGCAGCACGGCGCGCTCGACGCACGCCACGTCGTGATGGCGGGCGGCGGCTATGCGCGTCGCGTCTACCCGCGGGTCGAGCGTGCGGTGCTGCCTATCGCCACCTACGTGATGGCAACCGAACCGCTCGGCTCCCGTCTGCAAGACGCGATCGATACCCGAGCCGCCGTCTACGACACCCGTTTCGCCTTCGACTATTACCGGCCGCTGTCCGACACGCGCATTCTGTGGGGCGGCCGCATCTCGGTGCGCGACCGCGCGCCCGAGGTGATCGCGCGCCTCCTGCGGCGCGATCTGCTGAAGGTCTACCCGCAGTTGCGCGATGTGCGTATCGAGTACGCATGGGGCGGCCTGATGAGCTACGCGCGGCACAAGATGCCGCAAATCGGCCGCAGCACGGACGGCGTCTGGTACGCGGTCGGCTTCGGCGGGCACGGCATGGCGCCAACCACCGTGTCCGGCGAACTGCTGGCGGCGGCGATTGCCGGTGAGCGGCCGGTGCCCGAGGCGTTTGCTTCGTTCGGACTGACGCCCGCTTATGGCGCGCTCGGTCTGGCGGCCGCGCAACTTACCTACACCGCCATGCAGACACGCGACGCGCTCGCCGCGCGCCGCCGGCCGGCTGTTTGACGTCGGCTGACATAGGCGGCCGCTCGTGCCCGAAACCCGCGCCGGAGGCCATTTTCGCCATGCTAGAATGCGCCGTCACCGCCGCTCGAATACACAATGAAAAAGGGAAGCAAGGCTGCCGAGCCTGATACCAACGGCATCCCGTCCGACAGTCCGCGTACCGACACCCGGCGCAAGTACGATCCCGAACAGACGAAGCGCAACATCCTCGAGGTCGCGACCCAGGAGTTCTCCGCGATGGGACTGACGGGCGCACGCGTCGACGCGATCGCGGAACGCACGAACACCACCAAGCGCATGCTGTACTACTACTTCGGCAGCAAGGAAGGGTTGTACCAGGCGGTGCTGGAAAAGGTGTATGGAGACATTCGCGCACTCGAACAGGATCTGCACGTCAGCGAACTCGACCCGATCGAGGGCATGCGCGCGCTAGTCGAGTTTACGTTCGACTATCACGACCGTCAGCGCGATTTCGTGCGGCTCGTCACCATTGAAAACATTCACGGCGCGAAGTACGTCGAGCAGGTCAAGAGCTTCAAAGGCCGCAACGTCACCGTGATTCATACGATCGAAGACCTGCTCAAGCGCGGCATCGCGGCCGGACAGTTCCGCAGCGACATCGACCCCATCGATCTGCATCTGCTGATCAGTTCGCTGTGCTTTCACCGCATCGGCAATCGCCATACCTTCGGTGCGGCGTTCGGGCGCGACCCGTCGCATCCGCGTTTGCGCGCGCGGCATCGCGCGATGATCGTCGATGCCGTGCTGCGTTTCGTGCGCAAGGACGATTGAGGCAAGCCTCAATGTAAAACGGGACGTTGCCACGTCCCGTTTTTTTCGTCTCGTCCCGGACGTTCAATCCACCAGCACGATCCGCTTGATATCGCCGACGACAAAGATGTACGACAGCGCGCCGACCAGAGCGATCGCGCCGATAAACACCAGCGCGCCGACAAACGAGCCGCTCGCCGCGACGATAAAACCCACCACCAGCGGCGTCACGATGCCGGCCAGGTTGGCCGCGAAGTTGAAGATGCCGCCGGTCACGCCGAGCAGCCCTTCCGGCGCGATGTCCGACACCAGCGTCCAGCCGAGCGCGGCCATGCCCTGGGCGAAAAACGCCACGGACAGAATCGCGATCACCACCACGTTGCTCTCCACGTAGTTGGCGAGCACGATGGTCGACGCGAGCAGCAGGCCGGCAATGATCGGCAGCTTGCGCGCCACGTTCGGCGACTTGCCGCGGCGCAGCAGCCAGTCCGAGAAAATGCCGCCGAGCATCACGCCGATCGATGCGGCAATGAACGGCATGATCGCGAAGAAACCGATCTTCAGCCACGCCATATGACGTTCGGTGGCGAGATAAGTCGGGAACCAGGTGAGGAAGAACACGAGCGTCGAGTTGCCGGCAAACTGGCCGAGGCAGATGCCCGCCAGTTGACGATGCTTGAGCAGGCGTCCAATGGTGCGCCATTCGAAGCCGCTCGTCGAAGCGCCGGCCGCGGTGCCCTGTGCGTCGGCGTTCTTCTTCGCGTTCGTGAGACCGCCACCCGCTTCGATATAGTCGAGCTCCGCCTGATTCGCCGCGGGATGATCGCGCGGCTCCCGATAGAAGATCCACCAGATCCCGCCGAATACGAGGCCGATGCCGCCGACCACATAGAACAGCGAACGCCAGCCGAATGCGCCCATCAGCATGAACAGGAACGGGCTGAAAAAAGCGAGGCCGATATATTCGCCGACCGTGTACGTGCCGGTTGCCATAGCACGTTCGCTCTGCGGGAACCATGTCGCGACCACGCGGCTATTGGTCGGAAAACACGGCGCTTCCGAAACGCCGAGGCCGAGCCGGAACGCGAACAGCGCGCCGATACCGTGTACGAGTCCTTGTGCGAGCGTGCACAGCGACCAGAAGGTCATCGACAGGAAATAAGTGAGCTTGCTGCCGAAGCGGTCGAGAAACAGACCGCCCGGAATTTGCGAGGCCACATAGCTCCACGAAAACACGGAAAAGAGCAGCCCCATCAGCGCCGCGTTGATGCCGAGTTCTTTGGTCAACTGCGGCGCGGCGATGCCGAGCACCGTGCGGTCGAGATAGTTGATCATCGTTCCGAGCGCGAGCAGCGTCAGAATCTTGTAGCGGGCGTTCGAGCGGCGCACGGTGCTTGCCGCCAGGTCTTTCGGCGTTGCGACGCCGGCGTGGGTAGATTGAATGGGTCGGTGCATGTCGTGTTCGTCTCCTCTGCCTGTCACCGGTTGGGGCGCTACCGGCTAGCGCTGCAACAACGACTGAAAATGGCGATACACCCGCTCGGCGTCGGGTTCGAGACCGGTGAAGATGCGCATGGCGTCGACCGCCTGATACACCGCCATGCCGCCGCCGCTCAGCGTGCGGCAGCCGAGTGACTCAGCCGCCTGCAGCAGCGCCGTGCGAATCGGGAAATAGACGATGTCCGCTACCCACAGGTCACGGTGCAGCAATTCGACCGGCAGCGGCAGGCCGGGCAATTTCGCCATGCCGGTGGGTGTGGCGTGAATCAGGCCATTGGCAGCTGTGAGCGACCCGGCGAGCGAACTGCCGGCGCTGATCGCGGCGGCGGGAAAGCGCTTCTGCAATTCGCGGGCGAGTGAGGCGGCGCGCGAAGCATCCACATCGAATAGCGTGAGCGATTTCGCGCCCAAGGTCAGCGCGGCGTGCGCGACCGCCGCGCCGGCGCCGCCCGCGCCCAGTTGCACGACACGTTCCAGCGACACGTCAGGCAAACCGCGCTGGAACGCACGGGCGAAACCGGACCAGTCCGTGTTGTGGCCAATGCGTTTGCCGTCCTTGAACAGAACGGTGTTGACCGCGCCGAGTGCACGAGCGTCGCCGGACAGTTCGTCGAGCAAAGGAATCACCGCCTGCTTGCACGGGTACGTGATGTTCAGACCGTTGAAGCCCATGCGCTCGGCGGCGATGAGCAGATCCGGCAGTGCGGCGATGTCGAGCTTCAACGCTTCCAGATCGATGCGGCGGTACACGTAGTGCAGGCCGAGTTGGCTGCCCTCTTCCTCGTGCATCGCGGGCGTGAGCGATCCGCCGATGCCCGAGCCAATCAGACCGACCAGGTAGGAGTGGGGGGTTGCCTGTGCGTTCGGTTGTGCGTTCGCTTGTGCGTTCATTTCGCTGCCCTATGCTCAAGAATGGCCGCCATCCGCTCCAAAGCCAGCACATAGCCCTGCGTGCCGCAACCGACGATGACCCCGTCCGCCGCCGCCGACACATACGAGTGATGCCGGAACGCCTCGCGGCGATGCACGTTTGAAATATGCACTTCGATGACCGGCTTTTCGATCGCGGAAAGCGCGTCGGCAATCGCCACCGAGGTATGCGTATAAGCTGCAGGATTGATCACGATGCCGTCGACCTTGGTCCGCGCCGCGTGCAGCCAGTCGATCAGTTGATGCTCGGCGTTCGACTGGCAGAAGTCGATCGACAGATTCAGACGCTCTGCCGCATCGCCGCAGAGCTTCGCGATGTCGTCGAGCGTTTCCGAGCCGTAGATGGCCGGCTCGCGCGTGCCGAGCAGATTGAGATTCGGTCCATTGAGGACCAGTACCGACGCAAAACTCATGACATCCACTCCTGCAAAGTAAGGCATGAAGCCAGGCGCACCACCTGCGGCGCTCTGGCAGCGTGAACGAAGTGTGCGCCCATTGGATACCGTCGTCATTCGGGGTTTATACGAATTTGTACCATCTAGTTAGTTTGTATAGACTGTCCAAAACTCAGGTTATGGTGGGTGATTTCGGCCTGTGTCTTGCTGGCACGAGTAACGAACTGGCCCACTTTCCGAATTTCGTCATACCTGCCGCCAGCGCATGCGAGCATTGCGCGCGGGCTGTCGCGCGCCTTATCCAACAGCCGTTCTGATTGTTTTGCAGGAGCCGTCCATGCAACGTTCGATTGCCACCGTGTCGATCAGCGGAACCCTCGTCGAGAAGCTGACCGCGATCCAGGCGGCGGGCTTCGAAGGCGTCGAGATCTTCGAGAACGACTTGCTGTATTTCGACGGCTCGCCCGCCAACGTGCGGCGAATCGCCGAAGATCTCGGGCTCAAAATCATGCTGTTCCAGCCGTTCCGCGATTTCGACGGCGTGAGCCCTGAGCGACTCGAACGCAACCTCGAGCGCGCAAAGCGCAAGTTCGACGTGATGCATGAACTGGGCACGGACCGCATTCTGGTGTGCAGCAACGTGTCACCCGACACCATCGGCGACGATTCGCTGATGATCGACCAGCTCGGCGCGCTCGCCCGCGCCGCCGAAGCGGCCGGTGTGATCGCGGGCTACGAAGCGCTCGCGTGGGGCAAGCACGTCAAGACTTACCGGCACGCGTGGAGACTCGTGAATGCCGTCGATCATCCCAATCTCGGACTCGTGCTCGACAGCTTTCACACGCTTTCGCTGAACGATTCGGTGGACGGAATCGCCGGCATTCCGGGCGAGCGCATCGCCTTCGTGCAGATCGCCGACGCGCCGAAACTCGCTATGGACGTGCTCGAATGGAGCCGCCACTATCGCTGCTTCCCCGGCCAGGGCGATTTCGATCTGGCCGGTTTCACCGCGCAGGTCGTGAAAACCGGCTACAACGGGCCGCTTTCACTGGAGATTTTCAACGACGGCTTTCGCGCCGCGCCCACCACCACCACGGCCGCGGACGGCCATCGTTCGCTGCTATTCCTCGAAGAGCAGACCCGCGCGCTGCTCGAAACCGCGCAGCAGCCGGTGGGCGCGCTTTACCGCTCGCCCGCGGCGCCCGCGCACGTCGGTAATCAGTTTCTCGAATTCGCGGTCGACCACAGCACGCGCGCGCAACTCGTCGACTGGCTCGGCAAGCTGCGCTTTCGCGAGGCCGGCCGGCATCGTTCGAAAGAGGTGACGCTTTATCAGCACGGCGCCGCTTCGATCGTGCTGAACGCCGAGCCGGATTCGTTCGCCAATGCGTTCTTCCAGCAGCACGGCTTGTCGCTGTGCGCGTCGGCGTTTCGCGTGGACGACGCCCATCAGGCGTTCGAACGCGCCGCCGGCTTCGGCTACGTGCCGTTTTCCGGGCAGATCGGCCCGAACGAGCGCGTGCTGCCCGCGGTGCAGGCGCCGGACGGCAGCCTGAACTATTTCGTCGACGAAACGCCGGATCAGCCCACCCTGTTCGAAGCCGATTTCGTTCTCACCGACATCAACGGTCCGAGCGAGGTGGGGCCGCTCAGCCGCATCGACCACGTCTGTCTGTCGGTGCCGGCGAATTCGCTGGATACGTGGGTGCTGTTTCTGCGAACCGCCTTGGGGTTCGACGCCGAGCCGGGCGTGCTGGTGCCCGATCCGTACGGCCTCGTGCGCAGCCGCGCGCTGCGCAGCCGCGACGGGTCGGTGCGCATCGTGCTGAATGCCTCCGTGGACCGTCACACGGCGGTGGCCGAGGCGCTGCACACCTATCACGGCTGCGGCCTGAACCACGTCGCCTTCAGCGCCGGCGACATTTTCAGCGCGATTTCCCAATTCGTCGCCGCGGGCTTGCCGGTGCTGCGCATCCCCCGCAACTACTACGAGGATCTCGCCGCCCGTTACGCATTGCCCGACGACATGCTTGAGGCGCTGCGCGCCAATAACATCCTGTACGACCGCGACGAGCGCGGCGGCGAATTTTTCCACGCTTACACGGAACAGCTCGATCAGCGTTTCTTCATGGAAGTCGTCGAGCGGCGCGGCGGTTACGACGGCTACGGCGCGGCCAACGCCGCCGTGCGGCTTGCCGCGCAGGCGCAGCGCCGCAAATAGGCTTTTTGCCGGTCAGGCTGGCGCCACCGGGCGCGCCGAACCGGGCCGGCCGGGCATGGCGTGTGCGGCATTGGCCGGACAGCCGCGCCGCCCCGATATAATGGCGCCTGATTTCGCGGCCCATGCCGCACGGCTGTGCCAGGTGCGGGCGTCGCACGAACTGTCGGCCGAATGTCATGCCAGGAGAGATATGAAGAAGTTTGCCGTAGTCCTGTCAGTTCCCCTGCTTCTCAGCGCGTGTGCGTATTTCCAGAAGAATCCGGATGCCGGCGAGCCCGTCACGGATACCACCACGCAGCGCTCCGTCAACGACGTGGTGGCGTGTCTGACGCAAGTGGCGACCAGTCACAACGCCGCGTTCAAGTCCACTGCGATTCCGCAAGGCCAGATGCTCGACTTCGGCGATTCGAACATCATCAAGGTGCGCAGCGACAATGGCGCGACGACTTACCGCTTCTATGCAGGCAAGCGTCACGTGAATAATCTGTGGATTGAAACGGCGGGCAAAACCTGCGCTCCGTAAAGCTTTGCGGCGTAAGGCGGCGTAAGTGTGACAATTGGTAACGTGGGCTGCTGCAATCTTCGTGTCATGGTGTTACAGGACAATGGTGTCTTAAGAATCGTTTAAGACTTCGTCCGCATCATCCACCCCACACCCCCATCCCGCACAAGGTGCGCACCATGAACCAGCCCGATCCGAACACGAACGACACGGTGACGCCGGCAAGGCGGCCTACCATCCTGCGCCGCCTGCTGAGCCATCACGAACTGGCGACGCTGCTGCTGTTGCTGCACGCACCGATCGACGCATCCGCAAAGCCCGAAATTCCGCAGCTCTACGAAGCCGGCCTGGTCGAAACGGTTTCCGGCGACGCCGGCTCTTCCCATATCCGTCTGACGCCCGAAGGCGACGCAGTGCTGCGCGGCCTTGGCGTGAAGTAACGCGCATTTCGATATCCGGGTTCAAAGGCGCGCACATACAGCTCCAGGAACCTTCCCCCATCAAGCAGTGAGCAGACCCGCTGACGAAAGCCACGGCAGCATCGCGCAAGTCATGCCTGCCACACGCCGTATCCCGCTTCACGCAGTCCAATCGCCAGTTCCACTTCCATATCCTGTGCGCCACGGTAAGGCATGGGATTGAACACTTCATATAGCTCGGGCACGAGCCGCAAACCGTAATCGCGCACATAGCGATTCGCCTGAATGCCGGCCTTATGCCGGTCGAAGCGCAGGTCCGGGTCCAGTCCCGTCATTCCCACGTACACGCAAGGCTTGTCGAACCGGTAGTCCGGATTCGCGCGGCGAAAGCGCGCCTCGTTCCACACCTTGTCGTCCAGCGCGACGACGTACACATAGTAGTGATGCTTGCGACGAGCCATGTGCGGCGGTTCAGCTCCGCGAAGTGCCGTGCAGCAGCATGCGGTATTCGGTCGGCGTCACGCCCACGGTCGCCTTGAATTGCCGCGTAAATGCGCTGTGGTCGGTGTAGCCGCACAGCGCGGCGACGTCGGTGACCTTGTCGTGCGAAACGAGCAGCGCCGTGGCCGCGTCGAGCCGGGCCTTCAGCAACACCTGGCGCGGCGTCAGATGAAACACCTTGTGAAAGTAGCGCTCCAGTTGCGCGACCGACATGTCCGCCATTGCCGCGAGCTGCTTCAGATTCAAAGGCTGCACGTAATTTTCCTGGATGGACTGCACCACCGTGGCGAGGCGACTATAGGCCGGATGACTGCTTTCGTCCGCTTTCAGATCACGGGAAATGCCCGCGAGGCCGACCACCTTGCCGGCCGCATTCCGCAGCGGCTGCTTGCAGGTCAGACACCAGCCCGGCTGCCTGCCGGGATACAGATGCAGTTCCAGTTGATCGATCAACTGGTTGCCGACGTTGATGATCGCCTTGTCCTGCGCCGTGTAGATGCGCCCGAAGCGGCGCGGAAACACGTCTTCGGCGGTCCTGCCCAGCAGCGCGGTCTTTTCCTTGAAGCCGCAGCGGGACGCGAGCGTGCGGTTGACCAGCGCATAGCGCGCCTCGGCGTCCTTGACGAAGAACACGACATCCGGCATCGCGTCGAACACCGGCTCGAGCAGCCTGAAGTGCGACAGCATGCCGGACAGCGTTGCGTCGTCCGTTCCGGGCGGATGAGCCAGCGTGTTCATCATGCGGGTCCCGTTGGTCCGTGCGTGGTTGGGGGCATGCGGGGATGCGTTCGTCGTCGCGGCCCGGCGGCCAGCGTGTGCGGTCGATTATAGGGCCGCGCCGCGGCGGAACAATATCCGCCGGCATGTCAGCGAACCGGTCATTCGCCCGGCGGCGGCTCCGCATTGGCCGCCATCAGCGTGCCGACTTGCGCCGGGCTGAAAGGCGGCCGCGCCGCCGCGGTCTGCCAGCCGAAATACAGGCTCGCCGCCGCGCCGCAGATTCGTCCCTGGCAGGCGCCCATGCCGCAACGGGTATGCAGCCTGGCGTCGCGCCACGTCGAGAACTCGCGGACTTCGCCGATACGCACGTCCTCGCAGCGGCACAACAGCGTGGCGTCGGCAGGCGGCGTGCGCGCGGCGTCCCGCAGGGAGAAAGCAGTGTCGACGCGTCGGCCGAACCGGCGCCATCGGGCGCGTTGTGTATCGAGCGCGGCGTGTTCAGCGGCGCCGCTCGCAGCGAGCCCGGCGAGCTCGCCTTCCACGCCGGCCAGTTCCGCGCCGCCGACGCCCGTGCACTCGCCCGCCGCGAACACGCCCTCGACCGACGTACGCTGCCGGTCGTCGACGACGATCTCGCCCGCCTCGCTGATCGCGCAGCCGAGCGCTTGCGCCAACGTGATGTTCGGCACGAGTCCATAGCCGCAGGCGACGCGGTCGCAGTCGAGCGTGACCCGCTTCCTGCCGGAACCGCGCGCGATGGTGACGCGCTCGACGCGGCCGTCTCCGTGCACCGCTTCAACGATGCTGTCGGTCCAGTACCGCAGGCCTACGAACCCGCGCGTCATACCGACGGCTTGCCGCAACTTGCCCGGCTCGGCCAGCAGCGAGGCGCCAAAACGTGCGACGTCGAATGCCGGGGCCTGCTCCACCACGGCCATCACGCGCGCCCGGGCCGCGCGCGCGGTGGCGAGCGCCGCGATCAGCAAAGGACCGCTGCCGGCAATCACGATCCGCTCGCCGCGCACCGGCATACCGCCCTTGATGAGTGCCTGCAGCGCGCCCGCGCCGGTCACACCGGGCAAGGTCCAGCCCGCGAACGGCAGGAGCCTTTCACGCGCGCCGGTTGCGAGAATCAGGCGCCCGTACGTGAGGCACACGCCACCGCGTTGCGCCGATTCGAGCAGCAGCCCGCGCGAGCCCAGCGGCGCGACCACGCGAGCGGACGGCCAGCGCGAGACGTTGGCCTGTCCACTTATCGCGGTGAGGAGATGGAGCAACGGCGCTTGCGGCGCGTAGCCGGGACCTTGACGCCAGATCTGGCCGCCCGCGCGTGGGTTGTCGTCGAGCAGCGCAACCGAGGCGCCCGCGCGCGCGGCGGCATGCGCGGCGTTCAGGCCCGCTGGCCCAGCGCCAACGACGACGATGTCGAAGTGGTGTTTCATAACGTGGCCGGACGCCGAAGGGGTTCCCGTGGCGACGGTGTCGGCTTGCTGTTTCATGGTGTGGCCGCCATTTCGTCCAGGCCGGCCAGGTGGACTTTCCTGGCGACCATGCCTGATCGCAGTCTCATCGCATGTCCGCCGAATCGTCGGTACGAACGATCTGACCTTCCCGGCACAGCGTCTGGCACGCCAGCGCATGCGCGCGGCCGTCGATCGTCACGCGGCATTCCTGGCACACGCCCATGCCGCACAGTGCGGCGCGAGGCTGCCCGCTCACCGACGTCCGCGTGCTGCGAACGCCCGCCAGAGCGAGCGCCGCAACCACGGTGGTGCCGGCCTCGACGGCGATGCGCTGGCCGTCGATCGTCAGGCAGAGGATTGCCGCGCTGTCGCTACGATTCATGGGCCACCTTCCTGGCAAAACGGACGGGCAGATAAGGTTCGACAGGAATCGGCGCAACGCCCGCCGCGATCTGCGCGGCAAGGAGTTTCGCGGTAGCGAGCGAAGTCGTCACGCCCAAACCCTCGTGACCGACGGCGAGCCACACGCCGGGCGCGAAATCGCCCGCCGCGCCGATCAGCGGCAGTCCGTCCGGCGTGGCCGCGCGAAATCCGGTCCACGCGCGAATGCCGTTGAGCGTCGGCAGCACCGGCAGATAGCGCGCGGCACGCTGCAGCATTTGCGCGAGCACGGGCAGATCCACGGCGGGATCGGTGCTGTCGAACTGGCGCGACGAGCCGATCAGCAATTGCCCCGTGGGCCGCGGCTGCGCATTGAACGCCACCGAGGTGCCGGCCGCGTGATGCGCGCTCTTGATGTAGCCGAGTTCGAGCAATTGATGCCGGATCAGTCCAGGATAACGGTCCGTAATCAGCAGGTGGCCTTTTTTCGGCTGCAACGGCAGCGACGGCACCAGTTGCCGCGCGCCCAGACCGTTGGCCACGACGACATGCGCCGCGCCGACACGCTCGCCGCCGGCAAGCGTCACGCCGTTCGCGCCGATCGACCTCACCGCCGTGCCGAGGCGCACGCGAATATTCGCGGCGGCCGGAGATTGTCTCAGCAGCCACTCGGCGACAGTCGGCGCATACACGATGCTGTCGTGCTCGATGCGCAAACCGCCCGCCATTGGCGCCGCCAGCGCCGGTTCGCAAGTCCGCAACGCGGTCGAGTCGAGCAGTTGCGCGCCAATGCCTTGCGCCGCGAAAGCGGCGTGCATGGCGCGGGCGGCTTGCCACTCTTCTTCGTCGGCGGCGACCCAGAGCGTGCCGCAGCGCGCGAACGCGTCGCGCGCTCGCAACCGCGGCGCGAGGTCGAGCCACAAGTCTCGCGAATAGCGGCTCAGCGCGAACTCCGCCGGCGAGTCGTTCATCACGACGATGTGGCCCATGCCCGCCGCCGTCGTGCCGCCGCCAATGCCCTGCGCGTCCAGCACTTCGACCCGCATGCCGCGCGCCGCCAGTTCCGCCGCGCACGCCGCGCCGACAATGCCCGCACCGACAACCACTACGTCCGCCGTCATGCCGTGCGGATGCCCCAGGCAAAGGGATCGCGCTCGTCGAAGCACAGGCGCGCCTGCGCCGTGATGTACGCGTGGCCGGTAATGGTGGGAATCACATGGACGCCATCGCCGGCATGGCGATAGCTCGCCTCGAACACGCTGCCGATAATGCTCTCCTGCCGCCACACCGCGCCTTCGGCCAGTTTGCCGTCGGCCGCGAGACAGGCCACCTTGGCGCTCGTGCCGGTGCCGCACGGCGAGCGGTCGTACGCGTTGCCGGGACACAGCACGAAGCTGCGGCTGTCGATACCGTCACGCGAAGCGGGTCCGAAGAGTTCGATGTGATCGATCAGCGCGCCCTCCGCGCCGGTGATGCGCTGCGCGATCAGCCCGTCGCGGATCGCTCCGCTGAACGCCGTCAATTCGCCGATACGCGATGCCTCCAGCGCGCGCCCGTGGTCGGCCACGAGAAAGAACCAGTTGCCGCCCCAGCCGATATCGCCGGTCAACACGCCGTGGCCCGGCACGTCCACCCGCACGGACTCGCGATAGCGATAGGCCGGCACGTTGCGCACGGCGACGCTGCCGTCCTCGTTGAGCGTCGCTTCGACGACGCCGACCGGCGTCTCGATGCGGTGACGCCCCGGCCCGATCCGCCCCAGGTGCGCCAGCGAGACGACGAGACCGATCGTGCCGTGCCCGCACATGCCGAGATAGCCGACGTTGTTGAAAAAGATCACGCCGGCGGCGCAGGTCGGGTCGTCCGGCTCGCAGAGCAGCGCGCCCACCATGACGTCCGAGCCGCGCGGTTCGGTGACGACGCCCGCGCGCCATTCGTCGAACCCTGTGCGCAATACGTCGAGCCGTTGCGCCAGTGTGCCGCCGCCGAGATCCGGGCCGCCCGACACCACGAGGCGGGTCGGTTCACCGCCGGTGTGCGAGTCGATGATGTCCAAGGTTTTCATGGTGCTCATGGTAAGAAACCGCGCACGGCCGAGTCTTGGTGTGCTTGCGCGCGGATTGTGACGATTTCGGCATAGCGACGCGATTGCCGTGGTAGCTTTCTGCTCCTGGCAGATCATGGCTCGGAGACGTCTGTCCGGCGTCTGAAGCAGGCTATCCGGAACGCATCGTGTCGGGCTTGCAACGCGCTTGGATGCCCCTTGTCCCACATATCGGAACAGGCCGATCGCCTTGCTCCGGCGACGCTTCAAGCAAAGCCGCTGTGCTGAAATCGTCATTCGCCGCGCGCGATTCACGCAAGACGGCAGGATTTTCCCTGCTTACACTGCGCTTGAACACATCACATTCAGGAGAGCAGTCGTGGCGCATATCTGGGAAGGCGTATTGCCCGCAGTCACCACCAAATTCAACGCGGATTTCAGCATAGACCGCGCATGGACCGGCAAGAATATCGAGGCGCAGATCGCGGCGGGTGTGGACGGCATCATCGTGTGCGGATCGCTGGGCGAAGCGTCGACGCTCTCGCTGGATGAAAAGCTGCAGGTGCTCGACGTCGCCGTGGAGGCCTCGCGCGGCCGTGTGCCGGTTCTATTGACGATCGCCGAAAACAGCACGCTCGACGCGTGCCGCCAGGCCGAAGCCGGCAGCCGTCACGGCGCGGCCGGCTACATGGTGCTGCCGGGGTTGCGCTATCTGTCGGACCGTCGCGAGACGCTGCACCATTTCCGCAGTGTCGCCGACGCAAGCGCGCTGCCGCTGATGATCTACAACAATCCGCTCGCCTATGGCGTCGACATGACGCCCGACATGTTCGCGGAAATCGCCGACGAGAAGAAGGTCGTCGCGATCAAGGAATCATGTGGCGACGTGCGGCGCGTGACCGACCTGATCAACGCGGTCGGCGACCGCTTCGCGATTCTCTGCGGCGTCGACAATCTCGCGATGGAAGCAATATTGATGGGCGCGCATGGCTGGGTGGCCGGTCTCGTGTGCGCGTTCCCGCGTGAGACGGTGGTGATCTACAAGCTGCTGAAGGCGGGACGCTTCGAGGAAGCGCGGGCGATCTACCGCTGGTTCGCGCCGCTGCTCGCGCTCGACGTCTCGGCAAAGCTGGTGCAGAACATCAAGCTCGCCGAAGCCATTGTCGGCCTGGGCACGGAGCCGGTGCGCCCGCCACGTCTGCCGCTGGCCGGCGACGAACGCAAGGCTGTCGAAGCGCTGATTCGCAAGGCGCTCGAAACACGGCCGGCACTGCCGCAGATCTGATCCGGCCGGACTGGCTTCAGGCCGCCTGCTTCTCGACATCGGCGTCGGTATCGGAATCGGCATCGGGGTCGGCGGATTCGCCCTGGCGCAGATGCAGCAGCCTGTAGCCGCTCTTGTAGACCGGTTGCAGCCGGAATTCGTTTTGCGGCTCGATCTCGAGCAGCAGGCGCAGCCGCGAAACGTGACTGTCGATCGTGCGAGTGAACTCGCGAAACTCGCGGCCCCATACCATCGCGAAGATGTGATCGCGCGACAGCACGCGGCCGATGTTGGAGAAAAACAGCGACGCCAGCCGGTACTGGGTGCCGGATAGCTGGACCGGCTGGCCGCGCAGCATGACGAGCTGGCGGCGCGTATCGAAATGGTACGGGCCCACGTCGAAACTCGTGGTGCTGAACCTGTCCGGATACGCTCGCCGCAGCAGCGCGGCAACCCGCTCGCGAAACTCGGCTGCGCGCAGCGGCAACGCGACGTAGTCGTCCGCGCCGGCGACGAAGGCGCGCACGATGTTCTCCTCCGCCGTGTCCGCCGAAGCGAACATCACCGGCAGACGGTCGCCACCCACTGCGCGCGCCGCGCGCAGCACCTCGGAACCGGAGAGGCGCACGCTCTGCCAGTCCAGCACCAGCAGATCCACGGTGGAGCGCGCGAGCATTCTCGACATGCTCAGGCCGTCGTCGAAGGCCGTGCAGATGTGGCCGGCGGTCGTCAGGACCTTTTCGATCGACTGACGCATGACCGGGTCACGTTGAAGAATGGCAATGCGCATGGGATGACTCTTAACTGATAGCTCGGACGCGATTCTCAGAGGCACGCCCTCCCCATCCCATAGGAGCAATCCTAATTTACATATGAAGCCGCCAGCCCTGATAGAGCCGCCGAACATTCCCGCGCGCGCTTGCGACAATTCTCAAAACACCGACGCCTTTGCACGAAAGAAGCGCGTTTGCGGGGAACTTTTTCAGTCTAATTAAGCATCCCCTGAACGATCGGCTTTCATCCTGTAAAATCCCGCCTGGCCCCAGTCGTCGTCGTGCCTGCCCTACCCGGGCCGGCGCGCCGGTGTCCCGTGCTCTACCCAGCGCTTGCCACACTTCTCGCCCGACGACCGCCGTGTTTCCACACGCTACGTGTGGCTCCCAATCCAATAAAAGACATCAGCAATGCAAGCGACAAATCTGGGTGGAGCGCAGGCTGTCACCCCACGCCCTCTCGGGCGCAGCGATTACAAGACACTTGGCCTCGCCGCGCTCGGCGGGGCTCTCGAGTTCTACGATTTCATCATCTTCGTGTTCTTCGCGCCGGCGATCGGCCAGCTGTTTTTCCCCTCGGCAATGCCGGACTGGCTGCGCCAGGTGCAAACCTTCGGCATTTTCGCCGCAGGCTATCTGGCGCGGCCGCTCGGCGGCATCATCATGGCGCATTTCGGCGATCTGTTCGGCCGCAAGCGCATGTTCACGCTGAGCGTGCTGCTCATGTCCGTGCCGACGCTGATGATGGGCCTGCTGCCCACCTACACCAGCATCGGCGTGCTCGCGCCGGTCCTGCTGCTGCTCTTCCGTGTGATGCAAGGCGCGGCGGTCGGCGGCGAAGTTCCGGGGGCATGGGTGTTCGTCTCGGAACACGTGCCGCAGCGGCACATCGGCTATGCGTGCGGCACGCTGACGGCCGGCCTCACGGCGGGTATCCTGCTCGGCTCGCTGATCGCCTCGGCGGTGAACCGCAACTTCGCACCGGCGGAAATCTCCGCGTACGCGTGGCGTATTCCGTTCCTGGTGGGTGGCGTGTTCGGCATGTTCTCGGTCTACCTGCGCCGCTGGCTGCACGAGACGCCGGTGTTCGCCGAACTCAAGCAGCGCAAGGCGATCGCCGCCGAGGTGCCGCTCAAGGCCGTGCTGCGCGACCACGGCCGCGCCGTGATCGTTTCGATGCTGCTCACGTGGATGCTCTCGGCCGCGATCGTCGTGGTGATCCTGATGACGCCGACGCTGCTGCAAAAGCAGTTTCATATCGCGCCGGCCACCGCGTTGCTGGCGAACTGCGTGGCGACGCTGTGCCTGACCATCGGCTGCGTGCTGGCGGGCTCGATTGCCGGCCGCATTGGCGCGGGGCGCACGATTTTCATCGGCGGCCTGGTGCTGGCCGTGACCTACTACGTGATGTTCCAGCAGCTCGCGCTCGATACCTCCGCGCTGGTGCCGCTGTACGCGGTGACCGGTCTGTTCGTCGGCGTGATCGGCGCGATTCCGTTCGTGATGGTCAAGGCGTTCCCGCCGGTGGTGCGCTTCTCGGGCATCTCGTTCTCGTACAACGTGGCGTATGCGGTTTTCGGCGGCCTCACGCCGATCGCCGTGTCGCTGATGATGAAGTCCAACCCGATGGCCGCACCGATGTACGTCGGCGCAATCTGCATTCTCGGGGCGTTGACCACGCTGTTCATCAAGGACGCACCGCAAAAGCGCTGATCGGCGCTTCCGCTTCTCCTTTTGATTCTGCTGCTGTTTGACAATGACGGCGCGCCGCACGGTGCGCCGTTTCAGTTTGCATCGGGGTTCGACGCCCCAGGCAAATACAGCCGCGCGGATGACGCGTACTTCGCGTACGCAGCCTGCGATCAAATTGGCGGCATGGTTGTTCCGGACGGGAAACCGGGGGATCGCATGTCGCAAATCACCCAGGGTGTCTTTCAGAGCGGCAGTTTGGTGGTGGAGAGAATTTCCTTCAGCACCATGAACGTCCGGATCTGACGAACCCCTGGAAGGTACAGTAGCTGCTCCGCATGCAGCCGATTGAAGCTGTCACTGTCTCGCGTGCGTACCAGCATGAAATAGTCGAATTCGCCCGTTACGACGTGACACTCCATGCACCCGGAGACCCTTTGAGCCGCCTTCTCAAATTCGGCGAAGGTTTCAGGCGTTGAACGGTCCAGCACAAAGCCGATCACCACGAGCATCGCCCAGTCTAATGCCTTGGGGTCGAGAAGTGCGACCACGGCCCGTATCAACCCCATCTCCTTGAGCCGCTCGACGCGCCTCAGGCAGGCCGGTGCGCTTAACCTGACCTTTGCCGCGAGATTGACGTTGGAAATGGAAGCGTCACTTTGCAACTGCTTGAGGATTGCCCGGTCAATCCGATCGAGTTGCGGTGCCGTCCTGTCACTGTCGCCAACCGGACCACGTTTTTTTGTTGTTCTCACGGTCATCCTTTCGAAATTTAATTACGTTCCGAAGCTTCATATCTGCGGCAAGCTACGCTTATAGGCTGATATTTGCAATATTTGCAAATGAAAAACGTCCTAGAATCGTCAGATACGATCATGCCAGACGGACGTCGAATCGGACGAATGCCGCAGCGCTGCCAGCAGCAACCGGTCTGAAGGCCAGTCCTTTTACATAAGCCGGCGTTCCGCCTGAACTCAGACGACGATGTGAATCGAATACCGACGTCCATCCAACATCACGTTCTAAAAAGTACTGCTAATGAACAGGTACCCAGATGAAAGCAAGTCGGCGGCAACAGAGCAATGCGTGTGGATCCGGCCGCCGTCGTCACTCACCGAAGTGTGCATGATCGTAGACTCTACAGCGGGGATTTTCGTCGCACCCGCGCTATCCGATCGCTTCGCCGATACCGCCCAATTCGCTCTACTGTCTTTGAACGATACCGAATCTCTCCGCCGCGAGTGGGTGGCCTCAGCGGCATCGCATACAGGTCCTGGAATTCGCGCCCGTACAGAAATCGAACGGGTATTGGGTCGGCTTCCCGTGGGGTGCCGGCTCGCGCTTTGCACACAGACGGTCAGATCACTGGACTGGTTAGGGTCGGTCTGCGGGCATCCATGTCGGATGATTCTCCCGGCCGATTCGCTATCGGATGTGGGATGGAAGGTTGAAGAGGCCACGCGAACGGTGCAGGCGGCACTCTGTGAAGCAGTTTCACGACGGTGGCGCGACTGTCTGTGAGTCCCGGCGCCATGACCGGATTCCCGCAGCCTCGGTTATAGACCCGACTCCATGCTCGACGCAGCGCAAGCAAGCCCCGAGGCGAAGCCCGCCGACGCCGCGCCGCCCGGCTTATAGCGACGCCTCCTGGATCGCGCCGGTCTGGATTGCCCGCTCGATCAGGCCTTCGTCCTGCGACTTGGCGATGGCGTCGGCAATCAGTTTTTCCGGCTCCTCGATTTCCGCCTTGATCGTGCTGATGATTCCGGACGCATCCAGAATCACCAGCGTTTTCGCCGAGTCGGCCAGACTGATGATCACCCGATGCGGCGTAGGCCCTTCACCGAGACTCGCGCACAACTGCGTGACCTTGCCGCCAATGGTTTGCTCAAAAGTTTGAATCATTATTTGCTCCCTGGTTACAAGCCGGAATCGAAAGCGATCCCCGCAGACTACCTGAACTGCCGCATCAAAGCCCCAGTCCGCCGCGCGACGAGCGTCCGCCGAGAGAACCTCCTCCCGGGCGCGCACCGTCGATACTGATCCCGCCCGCGCCGGTCACGAACAGCAGCAGGAAACCACCGGCAATGCCGACGTTCTTCCAGAAATGGATGACCATATCGCGTTGCAGGGCGGCGTCGGTCACATTCCAGAAATCGTGTCCCAGAACCGCCGTCGCTACCGTGTATGCGGCCATGATGAGCGCAAGCGGACGTACCTTGAAGCCGACGATCAGCAACAAACCGCCGAGCGCCTCGACAGCGACCGCGATCGGCGCGGCGATCTGCACGAACGGCACGCCCTTCGAATGCAGGTAGCCGACAAAACCCGCATAGCCCAGCAGTTTCATCACTCCGCCCCACAGGAACAGCACCGCAAGGGCAATGCGCGCGATGAGGATAACGCCGGAATCGACGGGACGCGACATAAGGGGCTCCTGTAAATGAATAAGCAGCAGACCCCGCCGGAGGGCTGCAGTTCCCCGCATTGCAACTGAGAATATGTGCATTGCCCGCCTTTTCCAAGCCCGGGAAAATGGGAGGCGCGAGGCGCGTCGCATGCCGGGACGGAAAAAAGTGCCGAAGCGGCTCGCCGGTTAGCGTCCGCGGTGCATGCCGGCGGCGGCGTCACCGCCGTGGTTATGCGCGAGGATACGTCGCGACTTCGATCAGATTACCGTCCGGATCGCGGCAATACACCGAGGTCATCTTGCCGCGCGCGCCGTCGCGCTCCACCGGGCCGGCCTCGATTTCGACGCCCTCGGCCAGCCAATGCGCCTTGACCTCGGCGGGGCTTGCAGTCGTGACGAAGCACAGATCGGCGCTGCCGGGCACCGGCTCGCGGCCGGTGAACCACGCGACGGTGTCGGCCGCGGCGGGACGCAGATTGATCTTCTGATTGCCGTAGGTCATTGCCACCCGCGTACCGGTGCGCGACTCGAACCCGGTGCGCTGCATGCCGAGCATGCGTGCGTACCACGCCGCGCTGACTTCCACGTCGGCAACGTTCAGAACGAGATGATCCAGACTCTCTATAGAAAAGCTCATGGTTTCGTCACCGTGATGTGAGCCGTTGTCTCGTGGCCGACCTGGCCGGTCCGCCAACGGCGGGCAGAAGCAAAGTTGGCACGCGTGTGATGCGTGTGATACTCGCGTGCGGCTGTTGGCACGTCGTGTTCATGGCGTGGCACTGGCACTGGCCAGGACTACGACTGCGGCGCGTCCGGAGCGAGCAGAACGCCCTTCGTGAACACGAAGCAACCGTAACCGCGCGCTTCGCCGGTGGCGATCACGCAATACGCTTTGCGCGCCCGCTCATAAAACGCAAACCGCTCGATCGGCGCGAACGGCACATCGCGCCCCTCCGCGGCGTTGACTTCGGTTTGTGCTTCCCGCTGCACGGCCGGAAGCGTGTGTGGTTCGCCGACCACCTCCATGCGCGACGCCGGGTGTTCGATGAACGTATCCAGCGGCATCACCGAGAGAACCGCGCGAATCGCGCGCGGCGCGCTCACGCCGTCGAGGCGAAGCAGTTTGCCCAGCACGCTCTCGCGCGCGACCGAGTCGCCCGGAAAGTTGGCGTCGCAAATGATGAGTTCGTCGCCGTGGCCCATCGAGCGTAGCGCATACAGTATGTCGGCATTGAGCAGCGGGTCCAGATTCTTCAGCACGGTGTCTCCTTGTAGTCCGGTCAGGTCCGATTGGCGGCTGGCCGCCCGGGTCCGGATGCTGGTTTCCAGATGCGTGAAGCGCCCGGCTCACGCCCGCGTTCGAGTCGGGCCGGAACGGCAGGCGCCCGATTCGACGAAGGCGTGACGGCGCTTCGAATCGCATTCCAGCGGACGATTGTAGCAAGCAACGTCGCACGCATCCGGCGGGGTGCGCCCGTGGTCGCGGCACGCAGCGCTGCTGTCCGGATGGACCGTCGTCCGGACCTTGCGCGTGGCCGGCAGCGCACTGGCGATGCCGCATTGCCAACGCAGCCAGCCGACCACCGCCAGCAGCACGAGGCCCGCGCCGCCCAGCACCGGCTCGCGCCAGCCCAGCAACGCCATGAACGTGAACGCGCGCGCACCGGCGAGCAGTGCGAAACCGGCGACCGAGCAGGCCAGCGAGTCGACAGCGCCCGCGAGGCGCGCAACCATCATGGCCGTTTGCGCAGACGTGGCGGCAGCGGGCTCGTGCATGATCGTCTCCGGAATGAAACGAGGCTCAGGCGGCGTCCGGCACCTGATCGAGGAAGCCGGTAACGGCCTGCAAGCGTCCGCGTGGATCGACCACACCGAAGTCGGACCCCTTCACGATTGCCTCGCCGGCGGGCGTGATCAGCTCCCAGGAAAAGCGCAGCCGGTCGGCGAAGCCGTCAACCTGGCCCGTGCGGCGAAACGTGTGATGCGGGAAGCGCTCGTGCACCGCGCGGATCATCGCGTCGATGCCTTCGTGGCCGGCACCTGACAACAGCGGGTCGCGATAGTCGGCGTCGGCGCTCCATGTCGCGGCGATCAACTCGCGACGGCGCGCGCCATCGGTCTCGTTCCATACGTCGAAATAACGGTCGATCAGATCGGTATGCGCGTTCATCTCAAGACTCCTTCATTGGCATGACTGAGCACTACGCCTCGCAGACACGTTTGTATGCGGCGGGCCCGGAGTGAAGATTGGAGGCTTGGGCGCGATGCGTCGATTACGTGGGAGGTAAGCAGGTGCGCGCGCAGCGGTGCGAGGAAATTTCGCCGTGTGCCGTGTGCCGTGTGCCGTGTGCCGTGTGCCGTGTGCCGTTCGGCGTTCGGCGTTCGGCGTTCGGCGTTCGGCGTTCGGCGGATAGGCCATCCGGCCGCGGCGGCAGCGGCTAACCTCATGTGGCAAATGGGGGCCGCGCGGCACTGGTGCGCGGCGTGTGACGCACTCAACAGACACGGACACGGGCCGCTTTTTCAATATGATTTTTACACTTGCAAGACCGTATCCTGTCGGATACACTTCTCAGCAGATCGGTTCACCACCTGTGTACACGGTCAACCGCACCGAGGAGTTCGACGCCTGGCTCGCGCGGCTCTCCGATCAAAGAGCGAGGGCGAAAATACTCGTGCGAATCCGGCGTGCGGAACGCGGGCATTTCGGCGACATGAAGTTGCTGGAAGACGGTGTGTCAGAGATGCGCATCGACTACGGCCCGGGTTATCGGGTCTACTTCGCGCGTGAAGAACGCGTGGTCTATCTGCTGCTCTGCGGTGGCGACAAGTCCACCCAGCCAGCCGATATCAAGCATGCCAAAACAATGTGGGCAGCAATCAGAGAGGAACTGTCATGAGCAAGATCAAAACCGCACGGTTCGACGCGTCACACTACCTCGATAGCGAGGAAATGATCGCCGAGTATCTCAACGCCGCGCTGGAAGAAGGCGACGCCGACCTCCTGCTCGCCGCAATCGCCGACATCGCCAAAGCGCGCGGCATCGCCAAGATCGCGGCAGATGCCGGACTTGGCCGCGAAAGCCTCTACAAAACGCTCGCGCCCGGTTCCAAACCACGCATGGATACGGTGTTCAAGCTGCTGCGCGCGCTCGGCGTCAAACTCAACGCGGTGCCGGAAGGCGTGGCGGCGGCCTGAGTTGCGGCCGGCGTTGCGTTTGTCGTTGCGTTTGTCGTTGCGCTCACCAGTCCGGCGGCTTTGACACATTGTCGATACGCCGGGATCGGCTTTATCGTCAGGGATATGCCGGGGTTTTCCATTACCTTCCAGGTAATGGATCGCCAGCGCGGTTTGGCTATCATCGTTGGCATGAACACACTCTCGCTTGCCCAATCCGTCCCGCCGCACATGCCGGCGGCGAGCCGCACGGTCGGCGATCTGCTGCGCGAATGGCGCCAGCGTCGAAGAATGAGCCAGTTGCTGCTCGCCGCCGAAGCCGATATTTCGACCCGGCATTTGAGCTTCGTCGAATCAGGCCGCGCGGTGCCGAGCCGGGAAATGGTCATGCATCTTGCCGAACGGCTCGACGTGCCGCTGCGGGCTCGCAATGCTTTGCTAGTTGCGGCAGGTTATGCGCCGTTATTCCGTGAGCGTCAGCTATCGGATCCACAGTTGGCCGCCGCGCGCGAGGCCGTCGAATTGGTGCTGAAGGGGCATGAGCCTTATCCGGCGCTCGCCATCGACCGGCACTGGACCATCATCGCCGCGAACGGCGCGCTCGCGCCCCTGCTCGACGGCGCGAGTCCGGAACTGCTGAAGCCGCCGGTCAACGCGCTGCGCCTGAGCCTGCATCCGGAGGGCATTGCGGCGTCGATCGTCAATTGGCATGCGTGGCGCGAGCACATACTGGCTCGATTGCAGCGGCAAATCGACGTGAGCGGCGACGACACGCTAAGCGCGCTGCACGAAGAACTGGCCGCTTATCCGGCGCCGCCGGGCGCGGATGCGGCCGAACACGACACCGCCACTGCCGCCCAGATTGCGGTGCCGCTGCGGCTGCGCACGCCGATCGGCGTGCTGTCGTTTCTGAGCACGACCACGGTGTTCGGTACGCCAGTGGACGTAACACTTTCGGAGCTCGCCATCGAAGCATTCTTCCCGGCCGACCAGCAAACCACGGCGGCATTGCGCGAATCCGCTGGGAATCAACGCGCAGACGCAGTGCGCCAACCGTAGCCTGACCGCAGACGCGGCACCGTGCCACGTCGAGTCCTTCTCCTTTCAATCGCCGGACCGCACGGAGAAAACATTTGAACGACAACGCCCTACTCGTACGCCAACTCGGTCCCGACGACCGCGACGACTACTTCCAGCTTCGCCTGCGCGGACTGAGGGCGCATCCGGATTCGTTCGGTCAGAGTTATGAGGAAGCGCTTGCCAAAGGCGCGTCACAACACGACGCGATACTGGAGGGCTCGCGTGCGGCCGAAGGCGATTTTCTGCTCGGCGCTTACGCATCGGCCGGAACACCGTTGATCGGCGTGGTCGGACTGCTGCGAATCCCGAATGACAAACAACGGCATAAGGCCGCTATGGTCGGCATGTATGTCGCGCCGGAAGCCGCGGGCCGCGGCGTCGGGCGAGCGTTGCTCAATGAATTACTGGCGCGGGCTTCGCGTGTGGACGGTCTACGGCAAATCCAGCTGCTGGTCGGCAGCCGCAACGAAGCCGCCAGAAAACTTTATGAGTCGCTCGGTTTTCGCAAATATGGCTGCGAAATCGGCGCGCTGAATGTCAACGGCGTGTTTCACGACGCCGATCTGATGGCGCTATTTATCAAATAGATAGAGATAGCAAGGGCGCGGCGGACCTCGCCGCCGTTCAACGGTGCGTCCGTTGCCCGCGTCTGGCGCCGAAGTCGAACATGGCCGCTCAACCATCCGGCAGAAGTTAGGCCAGAAGTTACAAATCCGGCCTTGATTGTAACTGGGGCCGCACCAACCCGTTACATCTTCGTTTTGTCCCCAAAACGCGGTAAGGCAGTGGTACTTATTACTTTATATTGACCTTGCTTTCCATTCCCTTTCTGACCGAAGCCGGAATTACCGGGCGGTAACCGATCCCCGTCATTTGCTCAGACAAATAAGCGAAAAGCCTGTACTACAAGGGTTTTCATGGACCAGACAGAAATTCGGGCAGGTCAGAAATCCGCTATGCATGACGTATTACAACCCTGTGAAAGAGTTACCGAAAATTGATGTATCTTTTTGAGACATTTTTTTGAGAAGGGATTGATTTCTTGTTTTACCCTTCATACAATTCGTCCCAAGCTGTTACGAAATGTAACGCGATGTATCAAAAGGTCGCCGCCTGTATCAGGTGGTGACAGTAGCCGGAGGACATCATTTCCGGCGAGGCACAAAAGACATAACGGCAGAAAAAGCCGACATCGTAATTCGGGGCTTCGGAAACACAAAAAATGGACCGTAGCAGCGAGACGCTGGATTCAATCCGCGAGATCAACTTGTCTTACATCATGCTCGCGCAACGTATGTTGCGTGAGGACAAACCGGTCGGGATGTTCCGGTTGGGATTGTCGTCGGAACTGGCCGATTTGCTTGCCGGGCTGTCGCTCGCGCAGATCGTCAAGCTGGCCGCTTCCGATCAGCTTTTGTGTTTTTTCCGCTTTAACGACCACTCCATGTTGTCGGCGTTGACGCAAACGACGAAACACACAGCAGTTGCACCGACTCACGCGGCGATCCTGCTTGCAGGCCAGCCTGCCGAGCAGTTCGCTTAATCGAGGTGACCGCGATGCTCAAGCGTAGCCTGACGGAAGACGCCCAGGAAGTATTTCGCGCCATCGCGCTGATCGAACTCGGCGCGCGCATGCAGGTGCTCGAAAGCGAACTGACGCTCTCGCGCGACCGCATGATCCGCCTGTATCGCGAGGTCAAGGGTGTGTCGCCGCCCAAGGGCATGCTGCCTTTTTCGGCGGACTGGTACATGACGTGGCTGGCGAACATTCACGCGTCGCTGTTCTACAACACGTATCTGTTCCTGAAGAACGAAGCGCGCTGCTCCCATCTGGACGCGCTGACCAAAGGGTACCGGCTGTATCTGGAACATTGCCAGCACAGCGAAACCGAACCGGTGCTGGATCTGACGCGTGCGTGGACGCTGGTGCGCTTTTTCGACGCCGACATTCTGCAATTGACCCGATGCTGCCGTTGCACCGGCAAGTTCGTGGCGCACAAACACGATCTGCAGCACAACGTGGTGTGCGGCGCATGCCAGCCACCCTCGCGTGCCGGCAAGACGAAGAAAGCCGCGGCCGCCCGCCAGGAAGCACTCGAAGCAGCGCAGATCGCGCAGGCCGCCTGAATGGATTAACGCTGACTCGACGAGGGCTGGTCCGGCCCGACTCGAACCGAAGCCTCACATAGAAAGTCCGCTCCACGCGGACTTTTTTTTCATCCCTTCGCCCTCTTCGCCCATCTTTCCCCTTCAGCGCCGGCAGCCGGCACGTGGCCGGATCATCCGGCCAATCCGGCCGTTTGCACCACCAGCCAGAGGTTCGCCGCGCTGATCACCACGAACAGCGTCCACGCGACGCACCGCGTCAGCAGCGTATTGGCGAATTCGCCCATCAGCGAACGGTCGTTGGTCATGCGGATCAGCGGATAAAGCGCGAACGGCAACTGCAGGCTCAGCACGACCTGGCTTGCGACCAGCAGCTTGCCGACAGCGCCGTTGCCCATCATCTGCACGCCGATGAGCGCGGGAATCAACGCCAGAGCCCGCGTGATGAAGCGCCGTTGCCAGCACGGAATCTTCAGTTTCAGGAAACCTTCCATGATGACCTGCCCCGCCACCGTGCCGGTAAAGGTCGAGCTTTGTCCCGAGGCGAGCAAGGTCACGGCGAACAGCACCGCTGCGAAACCGGTGCCGACGATGGGCGCGAGCAGCTTGTAGGCGTCCTCGATTTCGGTGACCTGATTGTGGCCGGTGGCATGGAACGCGGCGGCGGCCAGAATCAGGATCGCCATGTTGATCAGCAGCGCGAGCACGAGCGACACGATCGTGTCGATGCGCGACATGCCGATCGCCGACCTGATGCTGGCGGGATCGCGCTTCACCGCGCGCGTCTGCACGATCGACGAATGCAGATAGAGGTTATGCGGCATGACCGTCGCGCCGAGAATGCCGATTGCCAGATACATGGGCTCGCGCGAACTCAAAGCCTGCCACGACGGAATCAGCCCCTGCGCGACCGATGGCCAGTGCGGCTGCACCAGCGCCAGTTCGATGATGTACCCGACGCCGATGGTCGCGATCAGCCCGAGCATGATCGCTTCGAGGTCGCGGAAATTCTTGCCCTTCAGGCCGAGCACGATCAGCGTATCGAACGCGGTCAGCAGCACGCCGGTGGTCAGCGAGCATTTGAAGAGCAGATGGAAAGCGAGTGCGCCGCCGAGCACTTCGGCCAGATCGCAGGCCACGATCGAGAGTTCCGCCAACAGCCACTGAAAGCGCGCCACGGCCGGTGAATAGCGTGTTCTCGACAATTCGGCGAGGTCGCGCCCGGTAGCAATGCCGAGGCGCATGCTCAGACATTGCAGCGCCATCGCCGCGAGACTCGACAGCATGACGACGAACAGCAGGCTGTACCCATAGCGCGAGCCCGCTTCGATGTCGGTCGCCCAGTTGCCCGGGTCCATATAGCCGATCGAGACCAGCAGGCCGGGCCCCGCGAATTGCAGAATCCTCTTCCAGAAAGGCGCGCCTTGCGTGACGGCCACCGAGCCTTGCACCTCGGATGGGCAAAACGGTGCCGTTGCCGTAGTCGGTAGTTTGAACTGCAATCCGGGAGTCTCTTGAAGGGGATAAACACGGCGCATCGTACAGGCCGCCGCGAGCCGCCTCAAGTGTACAAAGAAACCTCCGGCAACGTGCCGGTGAGCGCGTAGCGGCCGACGTCGCGCACGCGATAGTCCAGCGGATCGTGCAGCGTGTGCACGCGAGCGTTGCGCCAGAAACGGTCGAGCGCGAGCGGCGCGTGCGTGGCGCGGGCACCACAGGCGTCGAACAGCTGTTCGCTGACGTCGAGCGCGGCGCGGTGCGCGACGATCTTCGCCTCCGAAGTGGCGAGCGCAACCTGCGCACGGGTTTCGGGGGAAAGCGCCGCGCCCCGTTGCCACGCGTCGTCGAGCAGCCAGGCCGCGCGCGTGGCCAGCGCTTCCGCGCTGACCGCTTGCAGGCGCATTTCGCCGAAGCGCTGGATCAGGTAGGGATCGTCGGTGGCTTTGTCCACGCCGGAATAGATCCACGCCTTACCGTGCTGCGTGACGTAGGCTCGCGCTTCGTCGAGCGCGCCCTGTGCAATGCCCACGAACAGGTTGGTCAGCACCAGTTGCGAAATCAGCGTGCGCAAACTCGCGTGCGGTGTGTCGGGCCGCTCCATGACTTCATGCGGTTCGAGCTTGACGCGCACGAACGACACGCTGCCGCTGTCGGTCTGCCGCTGGCCGATCGGATTCCAGTCTTCGTGAACGGTAATGCCTTCGCGCGTGGTCGGCAGGACACCGAACACCGGTTTGCCGGTGACCGGATCCTGCGCGGAGACCGTCATCATCTGCGAGCCGCGCGTGCCTGAGCAGAATCCCTTCTGGCCGTCGAGCAGGTAGCCGCCGTCGCCGCTTGCGGTGGCAATGAGCCGTGTGTCGAGCGGATTGACGGCGTTACCCCACCACCACCGGTTTTCGACGGTGCCGCTCAGAAAGCGGGCGCGTTGTTCAGGATTGCCCCATACATTGACGCTGACCACCTGCAGGCACGTGAAGCCCAACAGATGCGCGAGCGCGCTGTCCACTTGCGCGATCTTGCGAACCGTCTCGTAGATGTCGGGCCAACGCGCGCCGAGGCCGCCGAATTCGCGCGGCACCGCGAGCGTGAGAAGCCCCGCGTCGGCGATCCATTGTTTTTCCTGGGCGGCGTGGCCGCCTTCGAGATCGCGCTGCGCGGCACTGGCATGCAGCGCGTCGAGCAGACTCGCGAGATCGCGCACCACCGGCGCAGCGGATGCCTGAGGCGTGTGCAACGCATCGGCATGACGAGGATCGTTCATGCAATTTCCATGTGAAAAATTTTCTGGCGGGCCGCGGCAGACACAATGCTTGCGACGACGCCCAATGCCATAGCTAGCATGATAGGCGGTGATACAGGTGCCGCAAACGTGCGCGGCTATTCCTCATGCGAATAACCGCCGCGTGGCCGGAACGACAGACACGATCATGGGCGCTCACGCGCGCTGCGCGAGCCGCCGAACGAACCGGTCGCCGACGAACTGCACCGCCGTGACGATCACGATCAGCAGCACGATCACCGTCACCATCACGGTCGTATCGAAGCGCTGGTAGCCATAGCGGATGGCCAGATCGCCGAGGCCGCCGGCGCCGACTGCGCCCGCCATCGCCGACGAGCCGATCATCGCCACCACCGTGATGGTGAAGCCGCCGAGAATGCCCGGCAGCGCCTCGGGCAGCAGCACATGCCAGATGATATGCCGGCGTTGCGCGCCCATTGCCTGCGCGGCTTCGATCAGACCACGGTCCACTTCGCGCAAACTCACTTCGGCTACGCGCGCGAAAAACGGAATCGCCGCGATGCTGAGCGGCACGATCGCGGCCCACACGCCGATCGTCGTGCCGATCAGCAAACGTGTGAGCGGCAGCAATGCCACCAGCAGAATGATGAATGGCGTGGAGCGGAACGCATTGACGAGCGCACCAAGCGTACTGTTCACCACCCGCTTCTCGAAGATGCCGCCACGTGTCGTGGTGACCAGCACCAGTGCTAGCGGAACGCCGACCAGCGCCGCGATGAATGCGGACACGCCGACCATGACGATGGTGTCGCGAATCGCGTCAGCGAGTTCGGAAAGCCACAGATCAGACATAGCCCAATACCTCGACATGATTGGCGTAGCGGCGCGCGCGTTCGAGCAATGTCGCGATCTGCGCTTGCACGGTGCTGTCCGCGTTCGCACGGACTTGCGCCGACACCACGAGACGTCCCTGCGCATGCCCCTGAATCCGGTCGATGCCGCCATGCACGAAGCTCACGCGTCCGCCTTCGACACTCAGCGCCGAAGCAAGCCCGCCGAGATCCGGCTCGCGCGCGTCGGCGCCGGTGAAACGCACGTCCAGCAGAATCTGTGCATCCGCTTGCGCGATGTCGTGCAATGGTTTGACGCGCTCGGCGAGGTCCGTCGGCAAGTCATGCACCAGGGTGCGCAACAGCGCGCGCGTCGCGTCGTGTTGCGGATCGCCGAATACGCGCCACACCGGACCGGTTTCCACGACTTCACCGCGCTCGATCACCGCGACCGTATCGCAGACCTCGCGAATCACCTGCATCTCGTGCGTGATCAATACGACGGTCAGATTCAGACGCTGATTGATATCGCGCAGCAAGGCGAGAATCGCTTGCGTCGTTTCCGGATCCAGCGCGGAGGTGGCTTCGTCGCAAAGCAGAATGTCCGGATCGGTGACCAAAGCCCGCGCAATCCCGACTCGCTGTTTCTGACCGCCGGACAGGCTCGCCGGATAAGCATCGCGCTTGGCGGACAGGCCCACCAGTTCCAGCAACGCGTCGACTTTTTTCTCGATCGCCGCTTTCGGCACGCCGGCGATTTTCAGCGGCAACGCAATGTTCTCGCGCACGGTCTTTGCGGACAGCAGATTGAAGTGCTGGAACACCATGCCGATACGGCGGCGCAGGGTCACGAGTCCGCGTTCGTCGAGTTCGCCGACGCTCACGCCATTCACGCGCACGGCGCCTGAACTCGGCTTTTCCAGCCCATTGACGAGCCGCAGCAGCGTCGACTTGCCTGCACCGCTGCGGCCGATAATGCCGAACACTTCGCCGCGCGCCACGTTCAACGTGACGTTGGCGAGCGCCGCGGTTGCCACGCCGCGCGTATTCGCGAACACCTTGCCGACGTCGTCGAATATCACGGCGGGTTGCGTCGCCGTTGTGTGCGATTCCGCATTCACGGCGAGAGACGGCGCGTCTTCGATGAACTGCGGCGCGTCGAAAAGATTGGCCATGATCCAGCTCCTTTCAGGCTTCCGCGGTGGTCGGCGCAGCCGCTTGCAACCGGCGCCGATGCTGTGCGCCGGCATGCACGCCGGGCTTCCACGCGCAAGCGTAATCTTCGAACGATTCAGGCATGTCCGCGCGGGTTACCAGGCAACGGCATAAAGATTGCCGAAGGCTTTGTCGAGCGCGGCGCGCACCGCCGGCGAATGCTGATAGATCGAAATGTACTTGCGGATACGCGGGTCGTTCACGCTTTCCGGACGCACGACCCACTGGATCGCGTAGTTCTTGTTCTCGAGGCCGTCGAACAGCAGCGCGCTATTCGGATCGGTGGTACCCGCGAGCTTGATGAAACTCGGATAGCCCTGCGCGAGGTCGACGTCGTCGAGCGAGCGAGCCAGTTGCGATGCTTCGAGCTGCACGATCTTCAGGTGCTTCGGGTTGTCGATAATGTCGAGCGTCGTCGCGCGATAGTCGACGCCCGGCTTCAGCTTGATGAGACCGGCGCGTTGCAGCAATAACAGACCGCGGCCGCCGTTGACCGGATCGTTGGCAATCGCGACCGTGGCGCCGTCTTTCAATTCGTCGAAGCGTTTGATCTTCTTCGAATACAGGCCGATCTTCATGATCGTGCCGGGCGCGATCGCGACGAAGTTATAACCGCCCTGCTTCTTCGCATTCTCGAGAAACGGAATGTGCTGGAAGTAGTTGACGTCGATGTCCTTGTTGGCGAGCGCTGCATTCGGCGTGTTCCAGTCGGTGAACTCGATGATCTTCACGTCGAGTCCCTGCTCTTTGGCTTCGCGCGCGGCGATTTTGAGCGCCTCGATTTGCGGGCTGGTCGCAGTGCCGATTTTCAGCGTGGACGAGTCGGCCGCTGAGGCAGGCGAGACCTGCAATGCGAGCGTGAGACCGAAAGCGCCGATGAGCGAGATAGCCGGCGTGTGGAAAAAGCGCCGCACAGTGGATAGAAAAATGCGCATGGTGAACTCGTGGAATTGGGGCGTGGTGTTGATTCGATGCGGCCCGATCTATCGGTCATGCGCTCTCTCGCGCATTTCCGGAGCGGACTTCGTTTGGCGCGTGAGTTCGCAGACCGGATAGATGGGCAACGGAAACCCGCAACGTGCGGCTCAAGCCACGCGTTTCAACGACAGGACGTGCAGATCGGTCAGCGCGGACAGCGGAAGGTCGGACAGGTCATCGCCTCTCTCCAGATGAGGTGCGGCTCATCATAGAGGGCAGCAATGCAGCGGTCTACGAAGGGATTTTCGAAAGGAAAGCGGGAAAAATGATTTGGGTAACAAAAAGCCGGGGCCGCGCTTTCGCGCGGCCCCGGCGTCCACCGCCCGTCCCTCACAGGACAAACTTACTGCTTCGCCACCTGCTGCACGGAAGCGGAAGCGGGCGCCGACGCAGCAACCGCCGCCACAGGAGCCGATGCCGGCGCAACCGCGCCCACCGCCGTATCCGGCGCATTCACGCCGCCCCAGCCACCGCCCAGCGCGCGAATCAGATTAACCGTCGCCACCGCCTGCGTGCCCGACAGATGGCTCGCCTGCAACTGCGAAATCAGCACCTGCCGCTCGCCATCGATCACGTCCAGATAGCTGACCGCGCCTTCCGTGTACTGCGTACGCGACAGATGCGCCGCCCGTTGCGATGCCTGCACCGCATCGTTCTGCTCGCGCATCTGATCGTCGAGCAGGCGCAAATCGGCGAGGTTGTCTTCGACTTCACGGAACGCCACCAGCACCTGTTGACGATACTGCGCAACGTCCTCGTCGTACTTCGAACGGGCTTGCGCGAGATTCGCCTTGCGGCGGCCGCCGTCGAACAAAGGCAGCGTCAACGCCGTGCCGGCAAACGGCCCGAGAATGAACGCCCGGCTCGACCACATGAACAGATCGCCGAGCGTCGCCGACTCAAAACCAGCTGCACCGGTGATGTCGAGCTTCGGGAAGAACGCCGATTTCGCCAGGCCGACACGCGCGTTCGCGGCCTGCATCGCCCGTTCCGCAGCCGAAATATCCGGGCGGCGCTCAAGCAACGCCGAGGGCAGACCCGGCGGCACCCGCACCGTCACCGGCACCAGCGGCGCTTCCGCGAACGAGAAATCCGCCGGCGGCTTGCCGAGCAGAATCGCGAGGCTATGCTCCGACGCGGCACGCTGACGCGCCACGCCCACGGCGTCCGCACGCGCACTCGCGAGTTCGTTGCGGGCCCGCGAGACATCCAGTTCGCCGATATCGCCTTCCTTGAAACGCCGTTCGACGAGCTTCAGCGTATCCTCGCGCAACGCCACGGTGCGGCGGTACAGGTCCTGGTCCGTATCGAGCTCGCGCAACTGGAAGTAGTTCTGCGCGACGTCCGCCTGCAACGACAGTTGCACGGAACGGAACAGCGCTTCGCTTTGCTGCTCGTCCGCCCGCGACGCGTTCACGTTCGAACCGACCCGCCCGAACAGATCCGCCTCGTACGATGCGCCAACCTGCGCGCGCCAGATCGTGCCGTTCGTGCCGCCCGCGTTGTCCGGCAGGAATTGCGACGCCGCCGAAGCACGCTCGCGCGTTGGGCCAAAGCCCGCGTCGAGCTTCGGGAACCAGTCCGACCTGGCCGCCTGCGTCACCGCCCGCGCCTGCTGCACGCGCGCCGCGGCGGCCTTCAGGTCCTGATTGGCGGCGGCCGCCTGCTCTTCGAGCGCGTTGAGCTGCGGGTCGCCGAAAATCGTCCACCATTCGCCGCGATGCGCGTCGTCGGCGGGCTGCGCCTGCTTCCAGGTGCCGTTGTCCTGCGCCGATCCAGCCGACGGCGCGGACGCCGCAGACGGCGCTGACGCAGCGGGCGCTTCCTTGAACGCAACCGGCGTATCCACTTCAGGCCGTTTATAAGTCGGCTCGACGGAGCAGGCAGCGAGCAATGCAACCAGCAAACCGCTGGCAGCCGCCCGGCCCCACCCACTCAAAGATTCAAAGCGTTTCATTATTGTTTTCTCCTCAGGCGTCCGTCACCGGCGCGCCGTAGTGCGGCGAATCCTTCTGCGCGACGTGAATGGTTCCACCCGCCAGCGTACGCAGCACCACATAGAACACAGGGGTCAGCATCAGACCGAACAGCGTGACGCCGAGCATGCCGAAGAACACCGCGATACCCATCGCATGACGCATCTCCGAACCGGCTCCGCTCGACAGCACCAGCGGCACCACGCCCATGATGAAAGCGATCGACGTCATCAGGATCGGCCGCAGACGCAAGCGGCTAGCTTCGATCGCCGCCGAGAGCGGCGTATGTCCGTCGTGCTCCAGTTCGCGCGCGAATTCGACGATCAGGATCGCGTTCTTCGCCGACAACCCCACCAGCACCATCAAACCGATCTGCGTGAAGATGTTGTTGTCGCCACCGGTGAGCCACACGCCGGTCAGCGCGGACAGCACGCTCATCGGCACGATCAGGATCACCGCAAGCGGCAGCGTCAGGCTTTCATACAGTGCGGCGAGCACGAGGAACACGAGCAGCACGCTGATCGGGAACACCCACAAGCCTGCATTGCCGGCCAGAATCTGCTGATACGTCAGGTCGGTCCATTCGAGCTTCACACCGTGCGGCAGGACTTCCGCCGCCACGCGTTCGGCCGCGGCCTGCGCCTGACCCGACGAGAAGCCCGGCGCCGGTCCACCGTTGATGTCGGCAGCCGTATAGCCGTTGTAACGCACCACCATTTCCGGGCCGAACGTCGGCGTTACCGTCACCAGCGACGACAGCGGCACCATGTCGCCCGCGGCATTGCGCGTCTTCAGTTGCAGGATGTCGTCGGCGCGCTGACGGAACGGCGCGTCCGCCTGCACCCGCACCTGATACACGCGGCCAAAACGGTTGAAGTCGTTCACATACAGCGAGCCCAGATAGATCTGCATCGTATTGAACACGTCCGTGACCGGCACACCGAGCTGCTTGGCCTTCACGCGATCGAGATCCACGTTCAGTTGCGGCACGTTGATCTGATAGCTGGAGAAGGTCGGGCCGAGTTCAGGCGTCTGTGCCGCCTTCTTCACGAACGCTTCCGCTGCCTTGTTCAACTCCGCGTAACCGAGCGCGCCGTGATCCTCCAGTTGCATCTTGAAGCCGCCGAGCGTGCCGAGACCGAGCACGGGTGGCGGCGGGAACACCGCGACGAACGAATCCTTGATCGCACCGTATTGCTGATTCAGCGCACCGGCAATCGCACCGGCCGAGAGTTTCTTGTCGCCACGATCCTTGAAAGGCTTGAGCGTGACGAACACGATGCCCGCGCTGGAGCTATTCGTGAAGCCGTTCACCGACAACCCCGGGAACGCCACCGCGCTCTCCACGCCCGGCTGCTTCAGCGCGATCGAGCTCATGTCGCGAATCACTTTCTCCGTGCGATCCAGCGACGCGCCGTTCGGCAACTGCGCGAACGCAATCAGGTACTCCTTGTCCTGCGCCGGCACGAAACCGCCCGGCACCACGCGCGAGATCAGCACGGTCGCGCCCAGCAGGATGGCGTACACCGCGAGCATGGCGCCCTTACGACGCAACACGCCGGTCACGCCGCGGCCATATTCCGCCGAGCCACGATGAAACACCTTGTTGAAACGCCTGAAGAAACCACCCAGCAGGCGATTCATCACGCGCGTCACGAAGTCTTCCTTCGCACCATGACTGCGCAACAGCATCGCGGACAGCGCCGGCGACAGCGTCAGCGAATTGAACGCCGAGATCACCGTCGAAATCGCGATGGTCATCGCAAACTGCTTGTAGAACTGGCCCGTCAAACCGGTCATGAACGCGAGCGGCACGAACACGGCAACCAGTGTCAGCGCAATGGCGATAATCGGCCCGCTCACTTCCTGCATGGCCTTATAGGTGGCGTCGCGCGCACTCAGCCCGTTTTCGATGTTCCGCTCAACGTTCTCCACCACCACGATCGCATCGTCCACCACGATCCCGATGGCGAGCACCATGCCGAACAACGACAACGCGTTGATCGAGAAACCGAACGCGAGCAGCAGCGAGAACGTCCCCACGATCGACACCGGCACGGCGATCAGCGGAATGATCGACGCGCGCCACGTTTGCAGGAACACGATCACGACGATCACCACCAGCGCGATCGCTTCGAGCAGCGTATGCACGACTGCCTCGATACTCGAGCGCACGAACTGCGTCGGGTCGTAGACGATCTTGTATTCGACGCCTGCCGGCATGTCTTCCGCGAGTTCCTTCATCGCGGAGCGCACCTGATCGGAAATGGCGAGCGAGTTCGCGCCCGGCGCCTGGTTGATGGCGAGCGCCACAGCCGGCTTGTTGTCGAGCAGCGAACGCAGGCCGTATTCCGACGCCGCGAGTTCGATTCGTGCAATATCGCGCAGATAGGTCACGCCGCCATCCGGCGCGGTCTTGACGATGATGTCGCCGAATTCGCCCTCGGTCCTCAAACGGCCGCGCGCATTCACCGACAACTGCAACTGCGTGCCCGGCACCGAAGGCGATGCGCCGATCACACCGGCCGCCACCTGAATGTTCTGCTCGCGGATCGCGTTGACCACTTCGGTCGCCGTCAAACCGCGCTGGGCCACTTTCTGCGGATCGAGCCAGACGCGCATGGCGTAATCGCCCGAACCCCACAACTGCACTTCGCCCACACCCTGAATCCGCGCAAGCCGGTCCTTGACGTTCAGCAGCGCGTAGTTGCGCAGATACGTCATGTCGTAGCGATTGTTCGGCGAGATCAGGTGGACCACCATAGTCAGCGTGGGCGAGCTCTTGATCGTCGTGATGCCCAGACGCTGCACGTCTTCCGGCAGACGCGGCAGCGCCTGGTTGACGCGGTTCTGCACCAGTTGCGTCGCGAGGTCCGGATTGGTGCCGAGCTTGAAGGTCACCGTGAGCGTGAGATTGCCGTCGCTATTCGCTTGCGACTGCATGTACAGCATGTTCTCGACGCCGTTGATCTGCTCTTCGAGCGGCGAAGCGACCGCTTCGGCGATCACCTTCGGATTTGCACCCGGATACTGCGCGTGCACCACCACCGAAGGCGGCACGACTTCCGGATACTCCGAGATCGGCAGCTTGAAGAGCGAAATCACGCCCGCCAGCAGGATCAATACCGATAGCACGCCGGCAAAGATCGGCCGATCGATGAAGAATTTGGATATGTTCATTGGAAGCTCTTAACGTTGGAGCGTGCGCCGCGCAGTCATGCCGCGGCGTGCAAGGCTCACGAATTCTTGTCCGCTTTGGTGCGCGTCGGCGTCTGCGTTTGGGCTTGCGTCTGCGTTTGCGGTTGCGCCGGCGTTTGCGCGAGCGGCGCGCTGTTCGGATCCTGATCGGCCGTCATCGGCACCATATGGGCGCGCACCGTGTCACCCGGACGCACGCGCTGGATACCGTTTACGACGATGCGGTCATCCGGTTTCAGGCCGCCCTTCACCACGCGCAGATTGCCCTGCATGCCGCCCACGTCGATCGTGCGATACACGACGTGATTGCCCTGATCCACCACCAGCACGAATTTCTTGTCCTGATCGGTACCGACGGCGGCGTCGTCGATCAACAGCGCCGGATGCGGTTCGCTGCCGCCTACCTTCACGCGCGCATACAAACCGGGAATCAGTGCACCATCCTGGTTATCGAAGCGCGCGCGCACGCGGATCGTGCCCGACGAGGTGTCGAGGCGGTTGTCCACCGACTCGATCACGCCGCTGCGCGAGTAGCCGCTTTCGTCCGCGAGACCGAGTTCCACCGGCACCTTGCTGCCGTCTTTCGCGCGGCTCAGGTATTGCAGATACGTCTGTTCGTCCGCGTCGAACGATGCGTAGATCGGCGAAACCGACACCAGCGTGGTCAGCGGCGCAGCAGTCGCGCCCGCCGAAATGACGTTGCCCACCGTGATTTCCGCGCGCGACACGCGGCCCGAAACCGGCGCGACGATCTTCGTGTAGCCGAGATTGATGCGGGCGGTTTCGAGGGCGGCTTGCGCGGCCTTCAGGTTCGCGCTCGCTTCGCGCGCGGCGTTCTGCTTCTCGTCGTAGTCACGCCTGGCGATCGCATTGTCGGCAATCAGGCGTTGCGCACGCTCCCAATCGCTCTGCGTGTAACCCGTGCGCGCCTGCGCGGCGGCGAGTTGCGCTTCGGCGCGATCCACTTCGGCGGCGTACGGGCGCGGGTCGATCACGAACAGCGTGTCGCCCTTCTTCACGAGCGCGCCGTCCTTGAAATTGACGGACACGATGGTGCCCGGCACCTGCGAACGCACGTCCACCTTTTCGACGGCTTCGAGACGGCCCGAATAGCTCTGCCAGTCCGTGATCGTTTTCTGCACCACAGTGGCGACATCGACTTCCGGCACGATGGTCGGCGCGGCGGGCGAGCTCGCGTCCACGCGAATCGCGCCGAACGTGCCCAGTCCGGCCACGACGACGACGACAAGTGCGGCGATCGCCACACGGCGACGGGAAAGAGGAAGGATAGTCATGTGAAGCTCCCGGTATCGTTGATCAAAGTTCTGCTTGTTTCTGTTTTATCGAGTTCTATCGATAGGCGCGCGCATCGAAGCGCCACTGAAAAAATCGCACCGCCTCCTGCAGGGCGGGCACGTGATCGGCCAATGCCGCATGCGAAACGCTCGGATAGCGGACCACCTGGGTCAGCACACCGGCGTCAATCAGACTGCTGGCGTATTTCTCCGCCTCCACGTGCAGCACGTCGTTTTGCGCCGTCACGATCAGCGTGGCCGGCAGGCCCGCGAGCCGCGACGATTCGAGCGGCGCGGCATACGGATGCATGCGCTGCGACGCTTGCGGCAGGTACGCGCGGTAACACGCTGCGCACTCTTTCGCCGTGATGTCCGAGCCGAGGCGCTTTTCGTCGCCCAGCCGCGTGAGGCTCGGATCGAGCATCGGCCCGAACAGCGCCTGGGCCGCGATCCGCACGTCGCCGCGATCACGCGCAATGAAAGCAAGGCAATTGGCCAGCTGGCCGCCCGCATCGTGACCGGCCACGCCCACTTTCTTGCTGTTGCCGCCGAATGCACGTGCCCGCGTCTGCACCCACAGTGCCGCGCGGTGCGCATCTTCGGGCGCCGCCGGAAACGGAAACTGCGGCGCGAGCGAGTAGCCGACCGACACGACCAGAGCCGGTAAGTGTTCTGCGAAATAACGCGAGGCGTAATCGGCCTGGTCGATCGATCCTTTCGTAAATCCGCCACCGTGGAAATAAAGCAGTACCGGCAGTGCGGTTTTCTTTGCCTGCCGGTACAGGCGCAACGTGATGTCCTGCGCGTGCCCCTCGATCTGCACGTCGGTGACTTCCAGTGCCGTGCTGTCGGCCTCTGCCGGCTCGCTGCCGGCGGGCACAAAGGAGTACGGCGGTTTAAATGCTTCCATGTCGAGCCGCGCAATGCGCATAGAACTTCAATGGTGCGAATTGTGGGTTCAGCAGACTCGTAAATAAATGCCTATAATCCGGCAACACAATTCGGCGCCCCTGAACAATCGAATGCGATTGTCCGCGGATCGCGGTGGAGTCCTTTCCTGCTCGGTGCGCCCGCCCCTATTGGAGGTCTGCAATGGACCGGCTTCAGGCCATGCAAGTGTTCACGCGTGTCGTCGACACCAACAGCTTTACCCGTGCAGCGGAGACGCTCGACCTGCCGCGCGCATCGGTTACCACGATTATTCAGAACCTCGAAGCGTTCCTCGGCACGCGTCTGATGCATCGGACCACGCGGCGCCTGTCGCTCACACCGGACGGCGCGGCGTACTACGAACGCTGCGTGCGCATCCTCGCGGATGTCGAGGAGACCGAGGCCAGTTTTCAAAGCGGCAATAAAAAACCGCATGGCAAGCTGCGCATCGACATGCCGGGGTCGATTGGCCGCCTGCTGGTGATTCCTTCGCTGAGTGAATTCCACACGCGCTATCCGGACATCGACCTGCAACTCGGCCTGACGGACCGGCCGGTGGATCTGCTGCAGGAAGGCGTGGATTGCGTGGTGCGGGTCGGCGCGCTACAGGATTCCTCGCTGGTGGCGCGCCGTATTGGGTTGTTCGAGGGTGTGACCTGCGCGGCCCCCGATTACATCGAGCGCGCGGGCATGCCCTCTTCGCTCGAAGACCTGGAGAATCACAAAGCAGTCAATTACTTTTCGAGCCGCACGGGACGCACGCTCGACTGGGCCTTCATGGTTGATGGCAAAGAAATCGAAGTAAAAATGAAGGGCATCGTCTCGGTGAATGACGCCGACGCCTACGTGACCTGCGGGCTGGAAGGCTTCGGCCTGATTCAGCCTGCGCTCTTCATGGTGCTGCCGCATCTGCGTTCGGGCCAACTGGTGGAAGTACTGCCGGAGCTGAAACCTTTGCCGATGCCGATTTCCGCAGTCTATCCGCACAGCCGCCATCTGTCGCCTAAAGTCCGTGTTTTCGTAGACTGGATCGCGGAGCTGTTCGACCGCTGCCCATTGCTGAGCGGACGCGGCAGTCTCGACGCAACCTGCACGAAGCGCACTTTCGAAGAACGCGAGTCTGCTCCGACGCTCGACACACCGGTGATATCGGAATGGGTCGCGTGATCGCGCGACTTGAAGTACGGAATCTGCAACAGTGAATTCCAACCGCGGCTCCAATGCCGCGGTTTTCTTTTCCAGCACCGCATTCACAGCGGTTTAACGCAGCGTTCTCGCGATTGTTCCGGAAACCCGACAATTCATTTCGCGAAAGTGCGATTTATCCGCCCTGTCTCGAAGTCTACATTTCACCCTGTCGCAGCGCCGCTCGTGCTGCAAATGAATCGACAGGAGTGAATCATGAAACGCAATCTCTTGGCAGGTCTGGCTCTTTCGCTGCTCGCGAGCGCTCCGGTGTTTGCGCAAAGCAGCGGCGGCATTGGCCGCGCCGGCACATATGAAACGCTGCCCACGCCGGGCACCAGCGTGAAAACGCGTGAAGAAGTGAAGGCGGAACTGGTCGCGGCCTATCGCGATGGTTCGCTGCCCGCGCTGAACCGCACGACGTATCCGAACAAAGGCCTGATCGGTCAGACGCAAGCTGCACGCCTCGCGCTGCAGGAAGGCCGGAGCGGCGACGTCACGCGCGTGGCCGAAGGACAGTAAAGCAAACCCGTTGCAATGATTCGGTTTCCAAAAGAAATAGTCATTGCGGCGCATTCATGCACTCTTCAAAAAGGAGCACATCATGACACCCTCTGAACTCGACCATTGGGATACCGACACGCCAGTGTGGACGCCGTACCGCGCGCCGCAACACTAAATGTCGAAAGCAGCAGCCAGTGCCCGCGGATCTGATTCGCGGGCACGCACCCGTTCGAAGCGGCCTAGCGCTTCGGCACGCCGTCACGCCACTCGCCCCAATGTGTGGCGATATCCTGCACGAGCGGATTGCCCGAGAGGAACAGGTTCTGGATCGCGATGGTAAAGCCGCCTTGCGCCGCATAGTTCAGCAGGTTGTCCGCGCTCGTCTGCCCGTCGTAGGGCCGGTCGAAGTCGGAGCCTGCCCGCAGCACCGCAACGCGATTCAGATCCACTTTATGTACTGAAGCCGCACGCTTGAGGGCTTCGTACGTGGCGTTATCCTCCTGCTGTGTCGTGCAATAAACGCCCTTTCCATCGGTCAGGATTCGGGTCCAGTCGCGCGCACGCTGCCCGAGCAGCGTGCCCGACCACCAGGTGTCGCCCGCCAGCGTGTCGCACTGAATGACAGTGGGCGGCCGGTTGGCCGGTGCGTAAGAGTACTTGGCCCGTGCAGCCTGCGCCTGCACGTTATCGGACAGTGTCACGCTGCGAGACAGGGCGAACGCAGTATCCGCGAGCCGGGTGTTCAACTGGAACACTTCGGTACGGTAGTCGAGCGGCGGCTTGGCCGTGGGACTCGTGGTGTTGATGCCAAGGTAGCCCGTTGTCCAGCCAGGCGGAATTTCGCGCCCGTCTATCTCCCACTGAATGCCGAAGTCGACCAGATATTTCGCCCATGCAGCGGATCCCACCGTGCCCTGCTGCGGATCGATTCCCGCAATACCGGCAACCATGAAATAGGTATGCCGCAAATCGAATCGCGATGAAAACGTCAGCGCCATGATCGACGCAGCGGCGTTGCTGTGCCCCATGCCGGTGGTCATCACGCACACCTCCTGCCTGTTGCAATGGACCGTGGGGTAATCGGGCGACAGGCCGTCCACCGCGATCTCGCGCCACGGCCCGAGGTTGTCGAGCCACACCTGCCCTTCCGGCCCGAACATCGAAATGATCATCACCTTGACGGGCCGCCCGCGCGAGCCGCCGTCGTCGTGCGAAAAGCCGTCGTTGTCGTCCGCGCTAGCCGGTCCGGACGAAAAGGCCGCGCATGCCGCGAGTGTAATGACGGCAATCGCGCCGAGTGAGCGAGTCAGCATCATGATCTTCCTTTTTGCTTGTGATGCAGGTGGGAGAGAGTGCCGCTTTCAAACCGAAAGAAGTATAGGTGCGAAGAAATTATTTTCCACTACACGATGCACGATCGGTCCACGTTTGCGACCGCTGCCGGAAACCTGTGCAAATCGGTTCAATACGCGATGTTCGCCGTTTTCCTATAATCGAACGTTCGCAGCATGCCCCGAAGGAAGTCCCTTCGGAGACGCACCGCGTTTGTGCACTTAACAACAGGAGCACCACGATGGACTATGTGAAACTCGGCCGTACCGGCCTCGATGTATCGCGTCTTTGTCTCGGCTGCATGAGCTATGGCGTGCCGTCCCGCGGCCCTCATCCGTGGACGCTCGGCGACGAAGCCGCCCGCCCTTTCATCAAGCAGGCGCTCGATCACGGCATCAACTTCTTCGATACCGCGAATGTTTATTCCGACGGCACGAGTGAGGAAATCGTCGGCCGCGCGCTGAAGGACTTTGCGATGCGCGACGAGATCGTGCTCGCCACCAAGGTGCACGGCCGCATGCATCCGGGCCCGAATGGCGCGGGCCTCTCGCGCAAGGTGATCATGGCGGAGATCGACAACAGTCTCAGGCGCCTCGGCACGGATTACGTGGACCTGTATCAGATCCATCGCTGGGACTACGGCACGCCGATCGAAGAAACCATGGAAGCGCTGCACGACGTCGTGAAAGCCGGCAAGGCGCGCTATATCGGCGCATCGTCCATGTATGCGTGGCAGTTCGCCAAGGCGTTGCATGTGGCTGAGCGCAACGGCTGGACGCGCTTCGCAACGATGCAGAACTACGTGAATCTGCTCTACCGCGAGGAAGAGCGCGAAATGCTGCCGCTGTGCGAGAGCGAAGGTATCGGCGTCATTCCGTGGAGCCCGCTTGCGCGCGGCCGCCTGACGCGCGACTGGAACACCGGAAGCGCGCGCTCCGAGACCGACGAATTCGGCCGCACGCTGTACGCGCAGACGGAAGACGCGGATCGGCGCATTGTCGAACGGGTCAGCGAGATCGCGAAGGAACGCGGCGTGCCGCGCGCGCAAGTGGCGCTGGCGTGGGTGTTGCAGAAAAAGCCGATCACCGCGCCGATCGTCGGCGCGACCAAACTGCATCATCTCGACGACGCAGTGGCCGCGCTATCATTGAATCTGAGCGCGGACGAAATCGGCAGGCTCGAAGAATTGTATGTGCCGCACGCGGTGACCGGGTTCAATTGAGCGGTACGCGTGCCGGTTAAACGCGCGGCACGTCCGGTTCGAAAAATACCCAGCGGACTTGCGGAAACGCGGCCTGCAAGTCCTCCTCGATTACGTTGATCGCATCGATCATGGCGCGGCCGCTCGGGTAGTCGATCATCTCCGCCTGCACGGCCACCACAACGTGCCGGCCCCATTGCAGCGTGATCATGTTGATGATGCTGCGAATCTCGGCGCGCGCACGCAGATGCGCCTCGATGGCGCGCCGCACTTCCGGGCCCGCCGATTCGCCGACGATCATCGACTTCACTTCACGCGCCACCAGCCAGGCAATCACCATCAGCAGCAGGCCGACGCCGATGGAACCCAGCGCGTCGTAGACCGTATTGCCGGTCACCATCGTGAGCAGCACGGCAACGAAGGCTATCGCCAGGCCCGCCAGCGCCGCGATATCCTCGCCCGCCACGACCAGCAGTTCGGATTCTCGCGTCTCCCGGAACCAGCGCCACATGCTTTTGTCGGGATGCGTCTTGCGGATTTCCTTGACGGCGCCCCACAAGGAAAGCGCCTCGAGCACCACCGACACGCCGAGCACCGCCAACGCGACATACTCGTACTGGAGCGGCTCGCGCATGAACAGACGGTGCACGCCCTCATACACCGAGAACGCGCCGCCCACAAAGAACAGCAAAAGCGCGACGAGCAGCGAATAGAAGTTGATCTCGCGCCCGCTGCCCATTGGATGCAGTGAGCTCGCGGGCTTGCGCGCTTCGCGCAGGCCGAATAGCAGGAGCAGTTGATTGCCGCAGTCGGCGGTCGAGTGAATGGCCTCGGCGAACATCGAGCCGGAACCGGTAAATGTGGCAGCAGCGAACTTACAGAGGGCAATGCCGAGGTTGGCGGCGAGCGCATAGAAAATGGCTTTCGGCGATTCTTCTTTCATCGTCGTGGCAGGCGTCCGTGAGTTTGCAAAGAGCTTTCGGTAGGCAACAGCCCGTATTATGGCCATGCCGGGCGCCATGCGTCCAACCCCCGGTGTCGTTTGCACGGTGCGTGCTCCTGCCTGACTCCACAAACCCGCTCGACGCCTCGGCCTTCGCTCGCGGTGTGCCGCGTCAAGCCCTTTCGAGCGCCGCCATCTCCCGCACGATCACCAGCAGCATGGACAGGCTCGCGCCGCCCGTGGCCCGCAGATCGGTCAGCAGCCGGCCATAGCGTTCCAGTTGCGCGGTGCGCTTCTGACGCCATGCCTCCACGAGCGCATCCGGTGTGGATGCTTCGTTGGCGCCGGCCAATGCACTGGTGGTCAACGCGCGCTTCAGACGCGCGAGCTCGGCCAGTGCCGTGGCGCGCGCCAGCATGTCCCAATGCGTGGGCACCGGCAAAGCGGTGGCACGCTCGCTGATCCAGCTGGAATTGAGCAGCGTGCCGAGCGCAAAGTAGACACCCGCCACCAGTTCGAGACTGCGCCCGCAGGTCGACGCCACTTCGGCGATATCGAGCAGCGCGGCCGAGATCTCGCCGCTCGCGACCCGTACCGCCAGTTCGCTATCCACGCCGGCGTCCGCGAATACGCGTTGCCGCTCGGAGAGCGCTTCGAGGTCGGCGCCCGGCAGCAGCGCGGGCCATTGCGACGCCAGCCGTTGCGCTGCGTCGCGGCAGCGTGCGAGCAGGCCGGCCACCTCGCCGTCGCTGACCGCGCCCGATTGCAATTGCCGCAGGAACCACAGCGCAGAACGCTCGACGAGTCGCGCGACTTCGACGAACATGCGCGCCTGGACGTCGTCGGCGACGCGATTGTCGAGCGCGTCGATACTGCGCCAGACGTGGTCGAGATCGAACACGTCGCGCGCCATGATGCAGGCCCGCACGATATCGCCGGGCTGCGCGTCGGTTTCCTCCATCAACCGGTGTACGAACTCGCAGCCCACCCGGTTCACCAGCGCGTTGGTCAGATGTGTCGCGAGAATTTCGCGGCGCAGCGGGTGGCGTTGCATCGGCGCGCTAAAGCGCTGCCGCAACGGCTTCGGGAAATATTCGACCAGCATGTCGGCGACCAGCGGGTCTTCCGGCATCGACGATTCGAGCAGTGCGTCATACAGCCACATCTTGCTGTACGCGAGCAGCACCGCGCGCTCCGGCGTGGTGAGCCCCTGCTTCGCGGCCTGCCGTTCAGCGACCTCTTCATCGGTCGGCAGAAACTCGATCACGCGATTCAGGCGCCCGGTCCGTTCGAGGTAGCGCATCAGGCGCGCTTCCGCATCGAGCAATTCGACGCCGTAGCGGCCGGCGATCGACAGCGCCTGCGTCTGGTAGTAATTGTCCTGCAATACGAGCAAACCGACCTCGTCGGTCATTTCGGCGAGCAGCGCGTTGCGCTGCTTCTCCGTCATCTCGCCCTCGGCAACGACCAGCCCCAGCAGAATCTTGATGTTGACCTCGTGATCCGAGCAGTCGACGCCCGCGGAATTGTCGATCGCATCGGTATTGATACGGCCGCCGCGCTGCGCGAACTCGATGCGCCCGAGTTGCGTCAGACCGAGATTGCCGCCTTCGGCCACGACCTTGCAGCGTAAATCCGCGCCATTGACACGGATCGCGTCGTTGGCACGATCGCCGACCTGCAGATGCGTTTCGCGGCTCGCCTTCACATACGTGCCGATGCCGCCGTTGTAGAGCAGATCGACCGGCGCCTGCAAAATTGCGCGCATCAATTCAGCGGGCGCGAGCGCCGGTGCGCTGATGCCGAGCACCGACTGCACCGCCTGCGAAAGCGGAATCGTCTTGGCGCTGCGCGGAAATACGCCGCCGCCCGCCGAGATCAGCGAAGGGTCGTAGTCGGCCCAACTCGATCGGTCGAGCACGAACAGTCGCCCGCGTTCGGCAAGACTGACCGCCGGATCGGGATTCGGATCGAGAAAGATATGCCGATGATCGAACGCGGCCACCAGCCTGATATGCGGCGACAGCAGCATGCCGTTGCCGAACACGTCGCCCGACATATCGCCCACGCCCACCACCGTGAAATCCGTGGTCTGCGTATCCACGCCCATTTCGCGGAAGTGCCGTTTGACCGACTCCCATGCGCCGCGCGCGGTGATGGCCATTTTCTTGTGGTCGTAACCGACCGAGCCGCCCGACGCAAACGCGTCGTCCAGCCAGAAGCCATATTCCTGCGAAATCGCGTTCGCGTAGTCGGAGAACGTGGCCGTGCCTTTGTCGGCGGCCACCACCAGGTAGGGGTCGTCGGGATCGTGGCGCACTACGTCGGGCGGCGGCACCACGGCCGTGCCCGCGAGGTTGTCGGTCAGATCGAGCAGGCCGCGCAGGAAGGTCTGATAGCACGCAATGCCCTCACGCATCCACGCGTCGCGTTCGGTTTGCGGCGGCGGATTCTTCACGACGAAGCCGCCCTTGGAACCGACCGGCACGATCACTACGTTCTTGACCATCTGCGCTTTCATCAGGCCGAGCACTTCCGTGCGGAAATCCTCGCGCCGGTCCGACCAGCGCAAACCGCCGCGCGCCACGCGTCCGCCGCGCAAATGCACACCTTCCACGCGCGGCGAGTAGACCCAGATTTCGAACATCGGTTTCGGTTCGGGCAGGCCGGGCACCAGCGCGGGATTGAACTTGAAGGACAGATACGGCTTGGGATGACCTTCGGCGTCGAAACGATAATAGTTGGTGCGTTGCGTGGCTTTGATCACGCCGAGAAATTGCCGCAGTATCCGGTCTTCGTCGAGATTCGGCACCTGGTCGAGCGCGCTGTCGATCGTGCGCAGCCAGCCGTCCACGCGCGCCTCGCGCGTCTCGCCCAGCACCGGGTCGAAGCGGGCCACGAACAGCTCGACCAGCATGCGCGCAATCGCCGGATTGCCAGTCACCGCGCGCTCGATATACGCGTCGCTGAAGGTCGAGCCCACCTGCCGCAAATACTTGGCGTAGGCACGCAGTATCGTCACCTCGCGCGCATCCAGTTGCGCGCGCAACACGAGGCGATTGAAGTCGTCGCTTTCGATCGCTCCGGTCCAGACCTGCTCGAACGCTTCTTCGAAGAGATCCTTGACACGTTCGATATCGAACTCCGCGTCGTCCGCCAGTTCGAGGCCGAAATCGTGAATCCATGCCGGCGTCGCACCCAGCGCTTCGATCAGATAGGGCCGCTCTTCATCGACACGCACGCCGAGATGTTCGAGCATCGGCAAGCTGCGCGACAAGGCGATCGGCAAACCCGCGCGATACACCTTGAAGCGAAACGCACGCGGGCCCGATTCGATCGGACGGTACAGGTTCATGGCGAGCCGCTCGCTGCCTTGCACGCGTTCGATCAGTTCGATATCGCGCACCGCCGTACGGGCCGGATAATCGTCGCGATAGCCGGCGGGAAACGAATCCGCGTAGTGTTGCAGCAGACGGTTGCCCTGCTCTTCGCCAAAGGCGTCGAGCAACGCATCGGCGAGATCGTCCTGCCAGCGGCGCGCAACCTGCACGAGCCGCGCTTCCAGCTCGCGCGTATCGACGTTGGGCATGCCGCCCGGTTTCGCATGCACGACAAAGTGAATGCGCGCGAGCGTCGACTCCGAAAGCAGCGGCGTGAATTCGACGCTCTCGCCGTTGAACGCGTCGGCCAGCAGATTCGCGATACGCTGGCGCAGATCGGTGTTGTACTTGTCGCGCGGCACGAACACGAGGCACGACACGAAACGGTCGAAGCGGTCTCGCCGCACGAACAGACGGGTGCGCTGATGCTCCTGCAAACGCAGCACGCCTAGCGCGATGTCGTAGAGCTGATCTTCTTCGGCCTGAAAAAGCTCGTCGCGCGGATAGGTTTCGAGCACGGTCACGAGCGATTTCGCCAGATGACCTTTGGCCAGAAATCCGGCACGCCGCACGATGTTCGCGCATTTGCGCCGCACGATCGGAATCTCCGAGGCCGACACGAAATACGCCGTGGACGTATAGAGACCAATGAACCGGCGCTCGCCGGTGACCTTGCCGTCCGCATCGGTCAGCTTGATGCCCACGTAGTCCAGATAGCCCGGCCGGTGCACGGTGGCCCGCGAATTGGCCTTGGTGAGAAAGATCGGCGACGAAGCGGAAACGATCTCGACCGCGGCCGGCGGCAAGGGCGTGACCTCGGCCGCGCCTACCGGCCGCAGCGCATCACGCAGGATGCCCAGGCCCGAGCCCGGCACCGCGCGCAGACCGTAACCGGCATCGTGCTGCACCAGTTCGTAATCGCGCTGACCGAGAAAGGTGAAATGATCGGCCACCATCCATTCGAGAAACGCGCGTGCTTCCAGACCTTCCGGTCCCGCCTCGCCGGCTTTCATGCCTTTGATCGTGCCACGCGCGAGTTCGACGATCTTCGGCCAGTCTTCAACCGCCGCCCGCACGTCGCGCAATACTCTCGCGATGTCGTCGCGCAGCGCGTCGAGTTTTGCGGCATCGCCGCAACGGTCGACTTCGAAGTGGATGAACGAGGTCAGGTGCGAACGCGTGTCGGTGGCTTCTTCGGCGCCCTGACTCACCCGCGCGATCGTGCTGTCGGGCGCGCGCCAGATGCGAAACACCGGGTGCACGACGGAATGCAGCGCGAGACCATGCCGGTTGACCGCCATTGAGACCGAATCGACCAGAAACGGCATGTCGTCATTGACGATTTCGATCACGGTGTGATCCGAGTGCCAGCCGTGCTGTTCGAGAATCGGGTTATAGACGCGCAGCCGTTCGGCGCCGGCTACGAAACGCTGCGCCGTTTGCCAGTGCGCGAGCGCCGCGCCGTAGAGATCGGCGATCGAGCGGCTTTGCAGATCGTCGGCGTCGACGAAATCGTAGTAGTGCCGCAGAAACGGTTCGACAACCTTGAAGGTGGGCTCGGGCAGGCGCCCCCGTGCAAATTCGACGACATCGTTCAGCAAGTGCGTGACAGCTTCTTCGTTCTTTGCTTGCATGATCAACTCCCCGGCTGGCGGCAATGGCGAGTATGGCTTGATTCGCATGCATCGTCTGAAGGGGAATTATGCACCTGCCGACTATCATGCGACGGCTGACCGCACTCAGGTTATACCCGCTGCCGCTCGCCGCGCCCCGACCACGGATAATCCCGCTGCTCAAAGCACGGCTTTGGGAACCGCATGCTCCTCGCCGAGCCAGGCGCGGACCTGCTCGCTGGTCCACACCGGGTCGTCGTGCGGCAGGTCGTGACCGGCCCACGGATGCTCGTAGTGCAAGGCGCCCCACGCCGCCGCGAGCTTCGCCGAACACACCGGGTCGACCAGTTTGTCGGCGCGCGAAGAAAGAATCAGCAACGGGCATTCCGGTCGCGCCGCGCCTGCGGTAAAACGTGCCGCTGCCCAGAGTTGCCGCAATGCATTGCCGCGGCTCACGGGCGCGCTGCGCCGGATCCGGCTCCACGTGTCGAGATCGTCGCCCAGCGTCTCGACGTTATTGCATGTCAGCCGATGAATGCCGTGTTCCGCGCGCGGCGCGTCGCGCCAGCGCGCGGCCACGCCCAGCAGGCCTGGCCATGCCGAAGGACGCAGGCGTTCCTGGGTCTGGCTGAATGGCCGCATGCTCGTATTGATCAGCACCAGCCGTTCGATCTCGTAGGGATGCCGTTGCGCCCAGTCCGTCGCCACCATGCCGCCGAGCGACATGGACAGCACGCAATACGGACCCGGCATGCCGCTTTGCAAGGCGGCATTGCGCACGAAACCGACCATGTCGGCGACCGTCGACGGCGCGCGCAGGTGCGCGAATTCGCCGTTGCCCGGTAGATCGAGCAGCAGCAGACCGGCAGGCGCGCCCACGTGATGCGGTGCTTCGTTCACCGCTCCTTGCAGCAAGCCGGGCAAGCGGCCCCAGTGGCGGATTTCGCGCGTGAGTCCGCGCAGCAGAATCCACGTGCTCATAGGCTTTCCGGTTTATACCAAAGGTCGATCGCGCTTTGCAGCAACTGCTCGCGGCGATTGCCTTGCGGCAACCAGCGTTGCGACGAAAACGCCGCGCGCGCCAGAAAGTCGAGCAGGTTCGCGTGACGCCGCAGCACCCGCGCGGTACGGTGCGCCTTGACCGGATTGAACATGCCCTGCCGCGAAAACAACTGACGCGGGTTCTTCTTGATCCACAGCCACGAACCGAGTTCGAGGGTCATCGGCAGAAAGACATTGGAAGCGGGCGCGCGATCATATGCGAAATCCCACAGATCGCCATGCAGCAGATATTGGTGGCTCTGCGGTTCGAACGCATAGCCATGATGAGGATGCGCGCGTTCGAACATGGTTTTCAGCACGTACATTTCCGGCAAATGCGGCATCAGCTTGCGCGTGCGCGCGTAAGGAAACCAGATGCTGTCACTCCAGCCATAGCCCGAGTGACAATCGAGCGCGATGCTCAACGGCCGGCTGGCCAGTTCGGTTTCGACCACCCGCAGCAGCGCGGCGGCCTCGGGTTCCATCGGCGCGCCCGCCCGGCCGCGATACCACGGCAGCCAGGCGCCCACACGCTGACCGCCCGCCAGCAGCGGCACGCGTTCGTCTGCGTTCTGCGGCGCGTTGCGCATCAGATCGACGCCGTTCGGGTTCGCGCGCGTGGCCGCCCACATGCCGCCCGGGTTGACGATCGGCATAAAGATCAGACGAATGGACTGCAATTGCCGCACCAGCAGTTCGTCCCATTCGAGCCGCGCGAGCAGCGCGCGCATGTAGTCGAGCACGAGTTGCGAACCGATCCGCTCGAGCCCGTGAATGCCGCCGAAAAAGCCGATTGCCGGCGCCTGCGGGTCGGTGGACCCGATGCTCGCGGTATGAACGGCGAATTGCCGGCCGCGCACCGTCGTCTCGCAGACGGTGCGGATCGCGAAGCTCGCGCTGCCCTGATCGAGGATCGCCCTGAGATCTTCGTACTCCGCAAAACTGTCGGGAAGGAAGCTCAGAGGCTGCATGACGAACGTCGAAAGGAATTGCAAGGTTAATGGGGACGGCACACCGATTGACGCAATATAGCCTGGCGAGGAGCGATCATGCTGAAGCGGCGTGAACCGAACCCGATCGTGTCACACGCATGACATTTTTCACGCCGGCGAGTAACTTCGAATTGCCTTTCCGGCGACGCAAAAAAGACACGATAAGATATAGTCGTCTAGACGTTGCGATGCCTTCACTCAACCGTCACAGACGCTTCCTAGAATGAGCCCCACACATGCCGGCAGTGGCCGGATGCATCAAGGGGTACTTATGGACGCAATTCGGGAAGCAATCCGTATCGAACGGTTGAGCAAGACGTTCAGCAACGGCCGCAAGGCGCTGGACGAAATCGATCTGCGTATCGAGCCGGGCGAGATGGTTGCGTTGATTGGCGCCTCGGGTTCGGGCAAGTCGACGCTGCTGCGCCATATCGCGGGCTTCACGGCTTCGGATGCGCAGCCGTCGCAGATCGAGATTCTGGGCCGGCCGATCCAGCAGAACGGCCGCATCGTGCGGGAAGTGCGCAGCATTCGCCGCGATATCGGCTTCGTGTTCCAGCAATTCAACCTGGTGAACCGCCTCTCGGTCGAAACCAATGTGCTGATCGGTGCACTTGCGCGGCTGCCCTGGTGGCGCCGTCTCAGCGGCCGTTTTCCACGCGCCGAGCGGGCCTTGTCGATAGCCGCGCTCAACGAGGTCGGCATTGGCGAACATGCGCGCGAACGCGCCGCCAATCTTTCCGGCGGCCAGCAGCAGCGTGCCGCGCTCGCGCGTGCGCTGGTGCAGCGCGCGCGCATCGTGCTCGCCGATGAACCGATCGCCTCACTCGACCCGGAATCGTCGCGCCGCGTGATGGACATGCTGCGCACGCTGAACATCGAGCATCGGCTCACGGTTCTGGTGTCGCTGCATCAGGTCGAGATCGCCATGCAGTATTGCCCGCGCACGATTGCGCTGCGGCGCGGCAAGGTGGTCTACGACGGCCCTTCCGCCGCGCTCACACCGGCCCTGCTCAAAACGCTCTATGGCGACGAGGCGCGCGAACTGATCGATGAAGCCGCCCAGGGCCCGGACGATACCGAATCAAAAAACACAGCGGACAACACACCGCTTCAGGACGCCGCACCCGCCTCGGGCCGCTACGCGTTCGCTCTCAATCCGGCGCATTCGAACTGAGCGCGCCCATTCGTTCTGCTAACTCAACCGGGTCTCAAACAATGACATTCCTGCGTTCATTGATCACGCTGGCCGTCGGCGCGGCCGCCTTCGCCTGTGTCGCCACCGCGCAAGCCGAAGACATCAACCTCGGCATCATTTCGACCGATTCGTCTTCCGTGCTGAAACAACGCTGGGAGCCGCTGATTCAGGATATGAACAGGCAAACCGGCCTGAACGTCAAAGCCTTCTTCGCAACGGACTACGCCGGCATTATCGAAGGCATGCGCTTTAACAAGGTGCAGGTCGGCTATTTCGGCAACGCGTCCGCGATCGAGGCAGTGGACCGCTCGCAAGGCGAAGTGTTTGCGAAGGTCCAGTACGCGAACGGCGACGCCGGCTACTACTCGGTTCTGATCACCAATGTGAACAGCCGCTTCAAGACGCTCGACGACGTCTTCAGGAATACGAAGGACGTCACGCTCGGTTTCGGCGACCCGAACTCCACCTCGGGCACGCTGATTCCCGGCTATTACCTGTTCGCCAAGCACAATACGCCGGTCAATACCTCGTTCAAGGCGGTGCTCCCGTCGAGCCACGAAGCCAATCTTCTGGCCGTGGTGAACAACAAGATCGACATCGCGACCAACAACACAGAGATGCTCGACACGCTGAAGAAGGAACATCCGGACAAGTTCGCGCAAGTACGTGTGCTGTGGAAGTCGCCGCTGATTCCGTCGGACCCGCTGGTGTGGCGCAAGGATCTGCCGCAAGCCACCAAGGACAAGCTGCGCAACTTCTTCCTGAACTACGCGAAAACCGATCCGCACGAAAAAGCGGTGATGGCCGCGATTACCGGTTACGGCGGCTTTGCGGCATCGTCGGATACGCAGTTGTTGCCGATCCGCCAGGTTGCGTTGTTCCAGCAGAAGCAGAAGATCGAGAGCGACGCGCATCTCTCCGATGACGATCGCAAGACCCAACTGGCCGCGCTCGACGCGAAGCTGAGCGCGCTGAACAGCGCGACATCGAAGCAATGAACACGGTCGATCTGCTCACGTCGCCGGCGCGTGCGAGCGAAGCGCTCGCCGCGCAGGCGGCGCGTCATCTCGCGCCGGAGGCCGGCAAACGCAGCTGGCTGTCGCTGCTCGGCTGGATCGCCGTGCTCGCGGTGTTGGGCGGCGCATGGCACGGCGCCGATATGCGTCCGCTGGATCTGCTGAGCGACTCCGGCAACATGGGCCAGTTCGCCAAGGACTTCTTTCCGCCCGACTTCACCGAATGGCGCAGCTATCTGCACGAGATGTACGTGACGCTCTCGGTGGCGGTGTGGGGCACCGCTCTCTCGCTCGTCTGCGCGGTGCCGTGCGGACTGATGTCCGCCCACAACATCGCGCCAATGTGGATCGTGCAGCCCATGCGCCGCATGATGGACGCGTGCCGTGCGATCAATGAAATGGTCTTCGCCATGCTGTTCATCGTGGCGGTCGGACTCGGGCCTTTCGCGGGCGTGCTGGCGCTGTGGGTGCACACCACCGGCGTGCTCGCCAAGCTTTTCGCCGAAGCCGTCGAGGCAATCGATCCGCGTCCGGCCGAAGGCGTGCGCGCCACCGGCGCCACCAGTCTCGACGAAATCATCTACGGTGTGCTGCCCCAGGTGCTGCCGTTGTGGATCTCGTTCGCGTTATATCGCTTCGAATCGAACGTGCGCTCGGCGATGGTGGTCGGCATGGTCGGCGCGGGCGGCATCGGCGTGGTGTTGTACGAAGCGATCCGCTCGTTCAACTATGCGCAAACCGCCGCGGTGATGATCATGGTGATCGTGGTCGTGACGGTGATCGACCTCGCATCCGCGTGGCTGCGCGAGCGCGTGACCTGAGGTTGCATGAAGTTGCCCGAATTGGTTGCCCGAAGTCGTTGCCTGACCTTGCCGAAGTGACGGGCCGATGGGAAGTTTGGCGAAGCAGCGCTTCGTCGACTTCCTGGCCGCCGTCGCGCCGCGTTTCGATTTGCATTTCAACCTGAATGCGTCGCAGCCCGTCCGTCCTGGCAGCGTCTCTTTGACGCCACAAATCGCCTCATTTTTCCAAATAAAACCGCTTAAATCAAGTCATCCACTCCTCCGTTCCAGTGTTCTGCTGGAATAATCACGGGCTTGCGGCCCGGCTGCGGGCCTTCGCTTCCCTTCCCCCGGTCTTCGATGGAAACCTTTGTCGTTTTGCTGGTGCTGCTCTCCGCGCTGCTTCACGCTACATGGAACGCGTTTCTGCATCTTTCGGAAGATCGCGTCTGGCTGCTCGGCATGATGGCGATTCCGTATCTCGCCGTGAGCGCGGTCGGCGTGGTCGTGCTGCCCATGCCCGCTCCGCAGGCGTGGCCGTATATCCTTGCATCGGTCGTGCTGGAATTCGGCTATCTGCTGGCGCTGATTCGCGCCTATAAAAGCGGCGACTTCGGGCAGATCTATCCGATTGCGCGCGGCCTCTCGCCGATGCTCGTATTCGCCGGCGCACTGGTGTTCGCGCATGAAGCGCTCAAGCCGCTGGCCGCTATCGGCGTGGCGCTGGTGTCGATCGGCATCGTCTCACTGGCGTTTCGCCGCGGCATGCGCTTTTCCGGCGAGAGCGTGCCCTTCGCGCTCCTGACCGGCCTGTTCATCGCGGCGTATTCGGTGGTCGACGGAATCGGCGCGCGCGTAGCGGGCAATGGCCTCAGCTACATCATGTGGGTCTATCTGATCTGGAATATCCCGCAGTTTCTGCTTGCCTGGCATTGGCGCGGCGGCGCGCGGGGGCTTTTCATCGGCCGTGCGCTGGTGCTCAAGGGCATTGCGTCGGGCGTGCTCGCGTTGACTGCGTACTGCCTGATCATCGAGGCTTACCGCTATCTGCCGATCGCAATGGTCTCCGCACTGCGCGAGATGAGCTCGATTTTCGCGGTGCTGATCGGCTGGCTGTTCATGCGCGAGAAGCTGACCACGCGCCGTATCGTTGCGTGCGCGCTGGTGACGTTGGGGGCGGTGCTGATCAGGATTTGAATCAGCCCCCCCTCACGCAAACTCCGGCAACGTCACATCGATCGCATCGGCCAGCGTGTTGAATGCCGGCGCGATCTCCTCGTCCGGCACGCACGCGTAGCCGATCAGCAAACCCGACGGCGCCAGCGACGGTTGCGCGTAATACCCCGACAAAGGCCGCACGACGATATTGCGCTCCAGCGCCGTCGCCGCCACCTGCCGGTCGTCGCTGCCTTCGGGCAACTGCATCACGAGATGCAGACCGGCGTCGCCGCCCACGGCCGGCAACGCGTCGCCGTAACGGTGCGCGGCGGCATCGAGCAGCGTCTGGCGTCGCTGTCCGTAAAGCGTGCGCATCCTGCGGATATGCGACGTGAAATGACCTTCGGCAATGAACTCCGCGAGCATCGCCTGCTGCAGCAACTGCCCCTCGCGATACAGCTCGGCGCTGGCGGTCGCAAAGCTCTCCGCCAGCGCTTCCGGCACGACGAGGTAGCCGATGCGCAAACCCGGAAACAGCGTCTTGCCGAAACTGCCCACGTAAATCACCTGCCCCGACGTGTCCAGGCCCTGCAACGAGGCGAGCGGCCGGCTGCCGTAGCGGTATTCGCTGTCGTAGTCGTCCTCGATGATCCAGCACTGGTTCTGCCGCGCGTATTCGAGCAACATGCGGCGCCGCGCAAGACTCATCACCATGCCGAGCGGATACTGGTGTGAAGGCGTGACGAGCATCAGCTTGGGCGGCTGCGCGAGGTCGTCGGCGGAAGGATTGATGCCTTCCTCGTCCACGGCGATCGGCCGCGATTGCAGGCCGGACACGTGCAGCACGCTGCGCACGCCCCAATAACAGGGGTCCTCGGTCCAGATCACGTCGCCCGGATCGGACAGCAGACGCACGGCAAGGTCGACCGACTGGTGAATCCCCGTCGTGATGATGATCTGCTCGGGCGTGCAGCGCACCGAGCGCGAGGTGCGCAGATAGTCGGCCAGCGCGTGCCGCAGCGAAGCCAGCCCGCCGCCCGGCGCATACGTGAGCAGGTCCGGGCGCAAGCGGCGCCAATACTTGTTGTGCAAGCGGCTCCATACGCGCGCCGGAAACTTCGTGACGTCCGGCACGCCGGGCATGAACGCGCCCCACTGACGCTTGGATACGCCCGCGCCCGCAATCAGCCGCGCACCGCGCGTGGAAAGCGCACGCTTTGCCTGCTGCGGCGACGACTCGGCGCTGGTATCGGGCGCCGCGGCATCGGGCACGCCGACGATCTCATCCGGGGCGCTGTCGGCAACGAACGTGCCGCGCCCGGTGGCCGAGCTCACGTAGCCTTCGAGTACGAGTTGCTCGTACACCTGCGTCACGGTATTGCGCCCGATACCCAACTCCTGCGCCAGCAAACGCGACGACGGCACCTTGCTGCCCGGCGGCAATTCGCGCGTCAGGATCGCCTGCTGCAACAGCCGATGCAACTGGCGATAGATCGGCTGGCCATTGCCGCGATCGAGGCGCTGGGCCAGCCAGTCGGACAAAACGCTCGCGCGCATTGATTGGCTCCTATATTTTTATTGAAATGGCTCTGAAGTTAAGAGCCAAATCTCATTATAGTCGCTGCATGTGCTGCGCTGTCGGCGTGGCGTCCGCCAAACCGAGGAGCGAAGGAGATGACCATGAAGAATGCCGAACTGAAGAGCCGCAAAGACGCTGCCACGCCGCGCGGCGTCGGAGTGATGTGCGATTTCTACGCCGAGCGCGCTGAAAACGCGGAGCTGTGGGATATCGAGGGCCGCCGTTTCATCGACTTCGCGGCCGGTATTGCAGTGTGCAACACGGGCCACCGTCATCCGAAGATCGTCGCCGCGATTCGCGACCAGCTCGATCACTTCACCCACACGGCGTATCAGATCGTGCCGTACGCGTCGTATGTCGAGCTGGCTGAGAAGCTCAACGAGCGCGCGCCGGGCGACTATCCGAAGAAAACTGCGTTCTTCACGACCGGCGCCGAAGCCGTCGAAAACGCGATCAAGATCGCCCGCGCCGCGACCGGCCGCCCCGGCGTGATCGCCTTCACCGGCGCTTTCCACGGCCGCACGCTGATGGGCATGGCGCTGACCGGCAAGGTCGCGCCGTACAAGATCGGCTTTGGCCCGTTCCCGTCGGACGTGTTCCACGCGCCGTTCCCCAACCCGCTGCACGGCGTGACCACCGCCGATTCGCTGAAGGCCATCGAATTCCTGTTCAAGGCCGACATCGATCCGAAACGCGTGGCCGCGATCATTTTCGAACCGGTGCAGGGCGAAGGCGGTTTCTATCCGGCGCCGGCCGAATTCGTGCGCGCCTTGCGCAAGCTGTGCAATGAGCACGGCATTCTGCTGATCGCCGACGAAGTCCAGACGGGTTTCGCACGCACCGGCAAGCTGTTCGCCATGAATCACTACGACGTCGTGCCCGATCTGATGACGGTCGCCAAGAGTCTCGCCGGCGGCATGCCGCTGTCGGGCGTGATCGGCCGCGCGGATGTGATGGACGCGGCCGCGCCCGGCGGCCTCGGCGGCACGTATGCGGGCAATCCTCTGGCGGTGGCCGCCGCGCATGCGGTGCTCGATATCATCGACGAAGAGAAGCTGTGCGAACGCGCCACGCTGCTGGGTGACCGCATCAAGGCCAAACTGATCGCACTGCAAAGCGACGTGCCGCAGATCGCCGACGTGCGCGGCCCCGGCGGCATGGTCGCGGTCGAGTTCTGCAAGGCAGGCACCACCGAGCCGGATGCGGAGTTCACCAAACGCGTGCAGAGCCGCGCGCTCGAACGCGGCTTGCTGCTGCTGGTGTGCGGCGTCTATTCGAACGTGGTGCGCTTCCTGTTCCCGCTCACGATTCAGGAGGCGGTCTTCGACGAAGCGCTGGCGATTCTCGAAGACGTGATCAAGGACAGCGTCGCCATCACGGTTTGAGGAAAAACACATGACCACGTTGACCTTGAAAGACCCGTCGCTTCTGAAAACGCACGCGTACATCGCGGGCGAATGGCAAGGCGCGGACGACGGCTCGACCTTCGAAGTGAAGAACCCCGCCACGGGTGAAATCATCGCGACCGTGCCGCGCATGGGCACGGCGGAAACCCGCCGCGCGATCGACACGGCCAACGCCGCGTGGCCCGCCTGGCGCGCCACGACCGCGAAGCAGCGAGCGGTGATCCTGCGCAAATGGCACGACCTGATGATGGAGAACGCCGACGATCTGGCAAAGATCCTCACCACGGAACAAGGTAAGCCGCTCGCCGAAGCCAAAGGCGAAATCCAGTACGCCGCTTCGTTCCTCGAATGGTTCGCGGAAGAAGGCAAGCGCGTGAACGGCGACACCATCCCGACGCCGGCCAACGACAAGCGCATCGTCGTGACGAAAGAACCGATCGGCGTGTGTGCCGCGATCACGCCGTGGAACTTCCCCGCGGCGATGATCACGCGCAAGGTCGGTCCGGCGCTGGCGGCGGGCTGCCCGATCATCGTCAAACCGGCTGAAGCCACACCGCTCTCCGCGCTCGCCCTCGCCGTGCTGGCCGAACGCGCCGGCGTGCCGCGCGGCGTGTTCAACGTCGTCACCGGCGAGCCGAAAGCCATTGGCGCGGAAATGACGGGCAATCCGGTCGTGCGCAAACTGTCGTTCACCGGTTCGACGCCGGTCGGCCGTTTGCTGATGGCGCAGTGCGCGCCGACAGTCAAGAAAGTGTCGCTCGAACTCGGCGGCAACGCGCCGTTCATCGTATTCGACGACGCGGATCTGGATGCCGCAGTGGCCGGCGCGATTGCGTCGAAGTATCGCAATAGCGGCCAGACCTGTGTGTGCACGAACCGTTTCTATGTGCACGACAAGGTCTACGACGCGTTCGCCGAAAAACTGCGCGTCGCCGTCGAACAGCTCAAGGTTGGCCGCGGCACCGAAGACGGCGTGACGCAAGGTCCGCTGATCAACGAAGCCGCCGTGCTCAAGGTCGAGTCGCATATCGAAGACGCGCTCGCCAAAGGCGCGCGCATCGTCACCGGCGGCAAGCGTCATGTGCTCGGCCACGGCTTCTTCGAGCCGACCGTGCTCGCGGATGTCACGCCGGCCATGAAGGTGGCACGCGACGAAACCTTCGGGCCGCTCGCGCCGCTGTTCCGCTTCTCATCGGACGAGGAAGTGATCCGCCTCGCCAACGATACGGAGTTCGGTCTCGCGTCGTACTTCTATAGCCGCGATATCGGCCGCGTCTGGCGGGTCGCCGAAGCGCTGGAATACGGCATGGTCGGCATCAATACGGGCCTCATCTCGAATGAAGTCGCGCCATTCGGCGGCGTCAAGCAATCGGGCCTGGGTCGCGAAGGTTCGCATTACGGTATCGATGATTACGTGGTCATCAAGTACCTGTGCGTCGGCGGGATCTGAACGCAAAGCCTGAAGTGAGAAACGGCCACGCCGGCATATCCGGCGTGGCCGTTTTATTTGACCTGCAGAGTGCGCAGCGAGTTTTTATCACTCTTACGACTACGACTGCGACTGCGACTGAGATCGCCCGAGCGTCTCCGACACCTCGACCACGATCTTGCCGTGCACGTGACCTTTCGCGAGCCTGGCGAGTGCGTCTCCCGTCGCATCGAACGGGTAGGTTCCCACCACTTCCACGCGCACCTCGCCCTCGTCGATCAGCGAAGCGATCCTGGCCAGCTGTGTGCCGTCGGGCCGCGCGGTGTAGCGCGCCGCATGGGCGCCATGACTGGCCGCTTCGGTTTGCGAAGGCTCGTTGAGTGTCGAGATCAACGCGGCGCCCGGCGCGACCACGGCCCATGAACGGCGCTGTGTGTCGCCGCCCACGAGATCGAACACGAGGTCCATATCGCGCGCCACCTCTTCGAATCGCTGCGCGTGATAGTCGATCACGTGATCGGCGCCGAGCGAGCGCACAAATTCCACACCGTCACCGGAGGCCGTGACGAAAACCTCTGCGCCCATACGCTGCGCGAATTGCACCGCGAAGTGGCCGACGCCGCCCGCGCCGGCATGAATCAGCACGCGCTGCCCCGCCTCCAGGCCGCCGTGATCGAATAACCCTTGCCATGCGGTCAGTGCCGCCAGCGGCACCGCGCCCGCCGTCACCGCGTCCACCGTGGCGGGACGGCGCGCGAGCGCTTGCGCATCGACGACGACAAATTCCGCGTAAGCGCCCTGCCCCTGGCCGACGAAGCCATACACCTCATCGCCACGCTTCCATTCCCCGACGTCGGCGCCCGCACGCTCGACCACACCGGCAAAATCGCGGCCGAGCGTGTACGGCAGCCTGTCTTCGCGAATCAGCGGATACTCGCCTGCGCGCGTCTTGATGTCGACCGGGTTGACGCTTGCGGTCTGTACACGCACGAGTACTTCGCTGGCGCCCGGTTCGGGCACGTCGATCTTTTCCGACTGCAATACCTCGGAGCCGCCGAAGCGATGAATTCGATAAGCGAGCATGCTGCTCATGGTTGCCTCCGTGCAAAGTGCGGTGTCAGCTTGCGGGAAGCGCCTGACGCAGGCGCCTTCGATGATTCCCGTCGCAGACTGCGCGCAAGCGGCGTTCCTCGTTTTGCGCGGTGGTCGGGCACGCACGGCGAGTGTCAACGCCGCTGTGGGTCTGGTCAGGTTATGTCACCGGGAAACCGGGCAGCCGGCAGCGGCCGGGAAGCACACGTAGCGGCACGCAAATGGCACGCCGCCAGCACATGATTTTTCACGGCACGACGGGCTGGCTAAGCATCGATGCGTCGTTCAATCCCGGCGTGCACGGTCCCGCGCAAGTGCATCACCACCACGATAAAACGGCTGAAGTGACCGCCACCCGTTTCGATGGCGTCGACCAGTATCGGGCAATAGTCGAGGATTTTGCGAGAACGGCCCGTGGACAAACGGGAAAACCCGCTTTTCCCCTGGAGAACTCATTGGGGAATCAGCGGGTCATCGATCACATACTTTCCGGGGGATCCGGAACCACACTCCCGTCAGTACGAAAGCCATCGTGATCGCCGTGTGCCGGCGGCCGCCGTTCCGGTCGGCCGCTGCACACGCGGATGACGCGAGCTACTGCGTACTGACAGGCACTGACACCGCAATCAGTTGTGGCTGTAGTTGACGACAGGAGCCGAATACGAGCTGCGCGTCGTTTCCGAACGCACGCCTGCCTGCGACGAGCCATTCGTAGCCGAACCATAACCGCTGGTTTGAGCAGCGCCATTCTGAGCGGCTACACGAGCCTCGGCAGCCTGAATGTCCGCCGGGTAGTCAACGTCGCTCGCGGTGGCCGGGTTATAACCGGCCTTTTCCAGCTGAACCAGTTCGGCGCGCACTTGAGCGCGAGTAACCGGTTGATTCGATTGGGCAAAAGCGGCGAGCGGTGCGGAAATGAGGGCGGCGATGACAGCAGCTTCGATCAGGGATTTCATGATGAGTACCTCCAGAGATTGTTTTTTGCCACGCTGCAAACCTGTTTGTCTGCAGCGGATGTACACAGTCTAGGAGTCAGGGTATCTAGGGTAAACCCCCAATCGGCCAATTCACTGTTGCGTTAAACGCGACAATGGCGCTTGAGTGCCTTTACGCCGGCCCCATGCAAGTCTGACGGTCGCTTCTCGGGCTCGCGCCGAAGCGCGCGCGATAGGTCCGCGAAAAATGCGAGGGCGATTCGAATCCGCACGCCACGCAAATGGACGTAATCGACATGTCGGTCTGTTGCAGCAACTCGCGCGCGCGCCCGAGACGCAACTGCTGGTAGAAATGCGTCGGCGTGTCCTTCAGCGAAGCGCAGAAGAGCCGCTCCAGTTGCCGCCGCGTCACGCCGATCTCCCGCGCGAGCTGATCCGGCGTGAGGGGCTCTTCCATATGCTGTTCCATCACGCCGATCACCTGAATCAGCTTGCGGTTGTGCACGCCATAACGCGCGGCAATCTCCATGCGCTGATGATCCGAACGCTGGCGGATCCGGCTCACCACGAATTGCTCCGAGACCGCCGAGGCCAGCGCAGCGCCATGCTCGCGGCCGATCAGGTCGAGCATCATGTCGATCGACGCCGTGCCGCCCGCACATGTAATGCGCCGCGCGCTGATTTCGAACAGTTCCTGACTCGCGTCCAGCGACGGATAGCGCTCGCGAAACGCCGACAGCGCTTCCCAGTGCACGGTCACACTGTCCGCGCTGCCCAGCAGCCCGGCTTCGGCGAGCACGAAGCTGCCGGTGTCGATCCCGCCGAGCGTCGCCCCCGTGCGGTCGAAGCGCTTCAGACAGTCACCCAGCGCGCGCGTATAGCAGGCGAGAGGCTCGAACCCCGCGACGACGAACAGCGTCTGCGCCGCCCCCACGTCGCCGATGGCGGCGTCCGCGTTGATGGAAATGCCGTTGCTGGCGGCTACCGGCGCGCCGTCGAGGCTCAGAATGCGCCAGCGGTACAGATCGCCCTGAAAGCGGTTCGCCACGCGCAACGGCTCTACCGCCGACATGAAGCCGATCGCCGAATAGCCCGGCAGCAGGAGGAACGACATATCTTCGGGCATCGTGCAAAGACTCGATCAGGAGACGGAAACGCGGGCGGATTCGGGTTCCGGCGAGCGTAGCAAGCAGCACGCAAGCCGGCAAGGCACGCCAAAATTCGCACCTCGAGCGCTGCTGCACCGCAGGGCGAGGCAACGCAGGTTTTCCCTCATTGTCGCGTGGAAGCAAGAACGGGTCGCTGGCGGTCGCTTTGGCCGGAATATGGGGCATTAACGTTACGTCATCGTGCAGTTCAGGCATCACACAGGCCGTATCGCATGTCCGGGGGCCGCTCTCGTCCGGTTTCATCTGCTCATGCGCGGCCCGGTTCGAAACACGCTGTTGAACGTGTCAGAAGAGGGAACATCATGAAGTTACGCATCAAAGCCGTGCTTGCCCATCTTGCGTGCCTCGCGGCCGCTATCGCTGCGCCCCTGGCCTTTGCCCAGGATCCGGCCGCCTGCCGCACGGTGCATTTTGCCGACATCGGCTGGACCGATATCACCTCGACCACCGCGCTCGCTTCCACCGTGTTCGAAGGGCTCGGCTATCAGCCGGTGACGACCGTCGCCTCCGTGCCCATTTCGTTCGCAGGCCTGAAGAGCAAACAGCTGGACGTGTCGCTCGGCTACTGGTGGCCGGTGCAGGAAAAGGCGATCGCGCCGTTCGTCGACTCGAAATCGATCCAGGTGCTGCAACCGCCTAACCTGTCCGGCGCCAAGGCCACGTTCGCCGTGCCGAGCTACGAATACGACGCAGGATTGAAGACTTTCGCCGACATCGCCAAACACCGTGACCAGCTCGACGGCAAGATCTACGGCATCGAACCCGGCAGCAGCGCGAACGCGGCGATTCAGAAAATGATCGCCAGCAATCAGTTCGGCCTCCGCGGCTTCAAGCTGATCGAATCGAGTGAAGCGGGCATGCTCGTCTCGGTCGATCGCGCGATCCGCGAGAAGAAATGGGTGGTCTTTCTCGGCTGGGAACCTCATCCGATGAACATCCAGATCGATATGAAATACCTCACCGGCAGCGAGGGCGTATTCGGTCCCAACGACGGCGAAGCACGCGTTTATACGCTGACGTCCCCCGACTTTCTGACGCGCTGCCCGAACGCGGGCAAGCTCGTGAGCAATCTGCGCTTTTCGACGCAGCTCGAAAACGTGGTGATGCAATCGGTCATGAACAAGGAAAAACCCGCCGACGCCGCCAGAGCGTATCTGAAGAAAAACCCGCAAGTACTCGATGCATGGCTTGCCGGCGTAAAGACTTATGACGGCAAGGAAGGCCTGCCCGCGGTCAAGTCTTATCTGGGTCTTTGATCCGGCCAGTCGCGCATTTTCAATTCAAAGGAATCAGCACGCATGAATCATGAAGTCATCGTGACCTGCGCGGTCACCGGCGCAGGCGACACCGTCGGCAAGCACCCGGCCATTCCCGTCACGCCGAAACAGATCGCCGAGGCCGCCATCGAAGCCGCGAGAGCCGGCGCCACCGTTGCGCATTGCCATGTGCGCGATCCGAAAACCGGCCGCGGCAGCCGCGATCCGCAACTGTATCGCGAGGTGGTCGACCGGATTCGCTCGTCGGGCACGGACGTGATCATCAATCTGACGGCCGGCATGGGCGGCGATCTGGAGATCGGTCCCGGCGAAGACCCGATGCGTTTCGGCTCAGGCACGGATCTGGTCGGCGGCCTGACGCGGCTCACGCATGTCGAGGAACTGCTGCCGGAAATCTGCACGCTCGATTGCGGCACGCTCAATTTCGGCGACGGCGACTACATCTATGTATCGACGCCCGCGCAATTGCGAGCCGGCGCGCGGCGCATCCAGGAACTCGGCGTGAAACCGGAACTGGAGATCTTCGACACCGGCCATTTGTGGTTCGCGAAGCAATTGCTCAAGGAAGGTCTGCTGGACGCGCCGCCGCTGTTTCAGATTTGCCTCGGCATTCCGTGGGGCGCGCCCGCCGACACCACCACCATGAAAGCAATGGCCGATAACCTGCCGCCCGGCGCGCAATGGGCCGGCTTCGGCATCGGCCGCATGCAGATGCCGATGGTCGCGCAGGCCATGCTGCTCGGCGGCCATGTGCGCGTCGGCCTCGAAGACAACATCTGGCTCGACAAAGGTGTGCCCGCAACGAACGGCACGCTGGTGCAACGCGCGGTGGAAATCATCGAACGGCTCGGCGCGCGCGCGCTGACGCCCGCCGAAGGACGCCGCAAGCTCGGCCTGCCCGCGCGTGGCGAGCGTCGACTGGAGCGGCGCGCGGCGGGACAGTACGCGTGATCGCGCGGCCGGCGCGTTGCGTGCATCGCAACGCGCATCGGAACCAGACAGCAATCAGACAACGCACAGGCAAAGGAAACGTCAGCAATGGCAGTGATCGTCGATATCAAAACATTCGCGGCAATCGGCGTGGGCGTGATCGGCAGCGGCTGGGTGGCGCGCGCGCTCGCACACGGGCTCGATGTGATCGCGTGGGACCCGGCGCCGGGCGCGGAGAAGCAGTTGCGCGAGAACATCGCGAACGCCTGGCCGGCGCTGCAGCGCGCGGGCCTCGCCGCGGGCGCGTCGCCCGAGCGCTTGCGCTTCGTCGACACGATCGAAGCCTGTGTCGGGCAAGCGGATTTCATTCAGGAAAGCGCGCCGGAACGCGAGGAACTGAAGCTCGCGTTGCATGAGCAGATCAGCCGCGCGGCGAAGCCGGACGCGATCATCGCTTCGTCGACGTCGGGTCTTTTGCCGACCGACTTCTACGCACGGGCGGTGAATCCGCAGCGGTGCATTGTCGGCCATCCGTTCAATCCAGTGTACCTGCTGCCGCTCGTCGAAGTGGTGGGCGGCGAAAACACCGCGCCGGCAACCATCGACGCCGCGCTGCAGGTGTATCGTGATCTTTCGATGCGGCCGCTGCGCGTGCGCAAGGAAGTGCCCGGCTTCATCGCCGACCGCCTGCTCGAAGCGCTGTGGCGCGAGGCGCTGCATCTGGTCAACGAAGGCGTGGCGACCACCGGCGAGATCGACGACGCGATCCGCTTCGGCGCGGGCATCCGCTGGTCGTTCATGGGCACGTTCCTCACCTACACGCTGGCGGGCGGTGACGCGGGCATGCGCCATTTCATGCAGCAGTTCGGACCGGCGCTGGAGTTGCCGTGGACTAAACTGATAGCGCCGAAGCTGACCGATGAACTGATCGACCGGGTAGTGGACGGCACGGCTGAACAGGTCGGCCCGCGGTCGATCAAACAGCTGGAACGTTACCGCGACGATTGCATTACGAGCGTGCTGGCGGCGATCGCGGAGGCGAAAGCACGGCACGGCTTACAGCCGGGCGATTGATGCGGCAAGCCGCGAGGCGTGCCGCCTGCGCCGCTTGCGCCGCTTGCGCCGAAGCGTGAGCATGCGCGGCACGCCGGCCCGCGGCCGATGCCTTGATACGAATGACGGAGAGAATTATCGATGCCGCAACCTGCAGCCCTGCCGAGCTATCGCGATACCGTGCGCGCCGAATGGGTCGATTACAACGGCCATTTGCGCGACGCGTTCTATATGCTGATTTTCAGCTTCGCGACCGACGCGCTGATCGACCGGATCGGCTTGCCGGACGTAGTGCGCAAAGAACGCCGGCGCTCGATCTACACACTCGAAGCCCATATCAACTATCTGCATGAAATCAAGGAAGGCGCACAGGTGCGCGTCGACATGCGGGTGCTCGGGCACGACGCGAAGCGGCTGCATCTATACCTCGAAATGTTCGCCGGCGATGGCGGCGAACCGGTGGCCGCGGGTGAGCAGATGTTGCTGCATGTGGATACCGGCGGGCCGCGGGCCGCCGCGTTCGACCCGGATGTCGCGGCGCGCGTGCGCGCATTGGCCGACGCGCATGCCGCACTGCCGCCAGCCACGTTTGCCGGCCGCGTAATCGGTCTGCCCGCCAGCACAAAACCGGGCGGCAGTTGACATGATCGAGCCAGAAATTGCCGCGTTCATCGAAAGAACTGCCGCGATATATCCGGGGCATTCGGCTTCGCTAACGCCGCCCGAACAGCGCGAGATTTACGACCGCTACGCGGCCGCGTTCACGCCCGCGCTACCCGTTGGAGTCGCGACTCAGGACGCTGTATTCCAATCCGGCGCGGGCCATCCGATCGCACTGCGGTTGTACCGCAACCGTGCAAGCCTTCACGAAGCGGCGCCTGGCACCGTGCTGTACTTTCACGGCGGCGGCTTCGTGCTCGGCTCGCTGGACAGCCATCAGATCGTGACGGCACGCATTGCCGCGGACACCGGTCTTGACGTGATCGCGGTCGACTACCGGCTGGCTCCCGAACATCGCGCTCCCGCCGCGCACGACGATTGCCTGGAAGTCACGCTCGCCGCGCTGAACGGGCGCTTGCCGTTCGATCTGCGTACCGGCGCCACGCTGCAACTGGCAGGCGACAGCGCCGGCGCCACGCTTGCGGCGAGTGTGGCGATGCGTTTGCGCGACGACGGGGTTCAACGCCTACGCGGGCTGGCGCTGGTTTATCCGATGCTCGGCACCGAGCCTCAGTTGCCCGCACGCGAAGCCGAAGCGCACGCACCCATGCTCAAGCTGGCGGACGTTCATGCTTTCCGCGATCTGTATTGGGGCGCCCACCCGCCCTACCCCACATGGACGATCCCGCTCGAGGCGACACGCTTCGACGGCCTGCCGCCGGTGCTGGCGGTCGCCGCCGAACACGATCCGTTGAGAGACGACGCGCGCGTATTTGCCGAGCGCATCAGCGCGGCTGGCGGAGAAGCGCGGCTCTGGATCGGCGCCGGACTCGTGCATGGCTGCTGGCGCGCTTTGGAATCAAGCCCCGGCGTGCAGAGGTTGCACGCAGAGGTGTGCCGCTTTTTGTCGGCCCGTGCGGTGCCGGCGTCCGCCGCCGGTTAGCGCCGAGGCGTGCGCGGCCCCGCGCCGTCTCCGTGACGAAGTGACAGAACGTGGTCGGCAGAAAGAGAAAGACTCTGCTCGATCAGTACGCATACCCCGAACACCACATACGTTGCCGACACAAAGGCAGCCGGATTGGCGCACATGCATAGAGTTCGACGTGCCGGCAAAACTCAGCGATTCCGCTCGTTCCGCCATTGCGCGAATGTCACGAGGTCCAGACCCAGGTCGGCCGCATCGATCGGGGTCCAGCAGTAGAAAACGTCATCCCAGTCCGGAACGGGCTGCGGTGTCAGCGTCCGGAATCTGACGCCCGAACGATAGGCCAGATTCGGCCAGAATACCGGCATCACCTCGCGCACGGCCATCTGCTTCAACAGTTCGGCCGGGCCGTCCTCGTCCGCCACGATTTCGCCCTGGGAGATCCAGTCGTTCTCGGCCCATGCGACGAAAACGCTCGGGCTGCCAGCGCGGTCGAACATCAGAATGGCGTCCTGCTCCGGGCGCCAGTAGTACTCGACGATACCGTGCGTGGCCACCAGTTCGTCGATGACCTTGCGCGTTCTCGGATCGCAATACGTCACGCCGCTCTCGCCCAACGCCAGCCAGCCGGCTTCCAGACAGTGCCTGTTTTTGGCATCTCTCAGGAAATTGGACAGCCGGTTGGCGGAATCGATATCCGTTTTTCGCAGATATAGATCGACGATTCCGGCATTGAAGGCTTTCACCGCGACGGTTTCGTCCGCCACGCCGGTCAGCAGCACCTTTGCGCAGCGCAGATTGGAGATGGACGAGAGGAATTCGACGCCGTTCATGCCCGGCATGTCGAAATCCACCACCACCGCCGCCACTTCCGCAAAGCGGGAACTGCGGGCCAGAACGTCTCGCTCTGCCGAGCTTTCCACATAGCGCTCAAAACCCGTCTCGCTCACGCAGGCCGACGCCGGCGCGAACTCCAGCGAATTCTCGCGAGCATGCTGACGGATGAAGGCCAGCGCGGTTTGAGGCCGCGTGAAAAACAGATTGGTGGCGGGATCCGGAAAGAAACGCCGCAGGGCGTCCAGGTAGCCGTCGTTGTCATCCACGAAAACAACCGTTGACGGATACAGAACAGGTGGTCGGATAAAGTTGTTCATATTTTCACGTGGTTCGTCGCGCCGCTTCTGGAGGATGACCGCGGATGGCCAGCAGCCGTGAGAGGGCGAGTCCGTAAGCGATGTCGCGGCGCAGCGGCCCCTGATATGAGGGGCGGCCGATGCCTCGACCATTGCCTGGACGCCCGCACCCACTTTGCCGCGTCAGGTTTGCCGTGTGTTCGCATATGGAACACGCCGGCGTGCCTCATACCCGCTTATGGGCGGATTCTCTCATGCTGATCCCACAAGCCGGTATTCCGCTGAACTATATAGTACCAATGGCAGCGCCTGCGCGTGCTGGGAAAATCCGCGAGATAACGCCCGCTTTTACGGCCGCGACGCTACCTCGTCCAGATGTTCCAGCAGATCGGCCGGATCGTCGTAGACCCGCAGCGCACCGGCGCGTTCGAGTTCCTCCGTGCCGTATCCGCCCGACAGCAGGCCTACGCCCAGCGCACGGCAGCGCCGCGCCGCCAGCATGTCCCAGATACTATCGCCGACCACCACCGTGTTTTCGACGGGCACGCCGAGGCGCCCGGCCGCGGCGACGAACAGATCGGGATCCGGCTTGGCATATTTGACGTCGTCGCGCGTCACGACAACCACCTTCGCGGGATCGACGCCCAGCGCCTCCAGATTGAGCGCCGCCGTCTCCATGCGGCCGCTGGTCGCCACCGCCCACGGCGTTCCGGCTTGCGTCAGCGCATCGAGCAAGGCCCGCGCGCCGGGCAGCGGACACACCTGCGCGCGCAATCGCTGATAGGCCGCGGCGTGAGCATGACGAAGACGCTCGACCCGCTCGGCACTGATTTCACCGTGCGTCTCGCGCAGAAGCTGATGGGTGAAGAGGCCGCCGCTCATGCCGATCTTGCGGTGAATTCGCCATACCGACAGGGGAATCCCTTCGCTGTCGAGCGCTTCTTTCCAGGCCAGAACGTGCTGGTAGACACTGTCGACCAGGGTTCCGTCGAGATCGAAGAGGAAAGACGTCTGGATTCGCATGGTGAGCTCCTGTTGATGACCACGTCCGCCAATATGCCATGTCCCGGGCTGCGCCGGTCGCGCGAATCGGGCTTCCCGTTTCACCGGTTCGAACTTCCAGACGCGACACAGGCGACAATCCACGCTCGATGCCGTTCATGCTAGCCTCGTGACTTCCGCTAACGGGACGTTGCATGAACACACCTCGATTGCGCCTTCACGGCCTGACCCGGCGACGCACGATTGCAATGCTCGCCGCCCTGTTGACGTTCTCGACGAGCGTGAACCACTCTGCCCTCGCGCAGACCGAAAACACGACCGGGGTCACGTATTCCGGCACCATCGGCGAAGTGAAGGTGGGCATGACGCTCGTTTTGCACGGCAAGGCCTTAGGCAACGGACATTACTTCTATTACCGCTACCTCAAGGACATTGCGCTGACCGGCCGGCAATCGGGCAGCAATCTGACGTTGCAGGAAGCGAACGGCACCTTCAATCTGCACTTTGTGGGCAACGGATCGAATGGCGACCAGCCACTCGATTTTCCGAACAGCGTGGGTCTTGCCGGCACCTGGAACGGCGGCGGAAAAACTTTGCCGGTCGAGCTCACACTCGAAGGGACGTCACCCGCGAATGCGAATGCCGGGCATCTATACGCGATGATCACCGACGAAACGGATGAGACATTCGAGGCTCGGGCTCAGGGCTTTTATTTTGCCGCACTGAAGGGCGACGCGAAGCAGGCCGCGCGTTTCGTTCACTTTCCGCTGCGGGTGAACTGGGGCGCTACGCATCACGAGATGATAGGTTCGGCGAATCAGCTTGCCGCCAACTGGCACCGCATATTCACGCCCAGGTATCTTGCGGCGCTACGCGATACGGCTCCGCACGATATGCCGGTTATCCGGAGCCAGTACGCGATGCTCGGCGCCGGGCTGGCGTTCTTTACGGATAAGGGTGTCGAGGTTTTGAACGCGGAGCAGTAAGGATTGCTCGCGAATCCGGATGGCGTACTGCTGGATGTGATCGGCTTCAGCGAAAGCGTCAACGCCACACATCGTGATGATTCGGCATTCCATCAATGCGAAATCGACGCGCCGCCAATGACATTGGCGGCGCGTCGATCGTTTTCTGCGCTGGCTGGACTGCTTGCCGGGCTACTTACTGGCCCGTGTAACCGAGCGGAACAGTAGCGTTGGCCTTGGCAACCGTCGCGTTGTTCGACACGATGTACTGCGGCACCTCGGTAAGGGTCAGTGCGACCTGGCCGTTGGTGTAGGCAACCGTGCTGACATTGCCGTAACCATCGATCCTGGTCACGTTGCCCGAGGTGCCGGCATTGTCGACCCGCAGCGAATAGCTGGTCGAATAGCTCTGGCTATACGTGCCGTTGCTCGCCGGCCACTGCGCGTTGTTGTGCGTCCACGCCGCCGTCACGACCTTGCCGTTCCCCAGTTGCTGGAACGCATACGCGAAGACTCCCGACGGTGCGCCCTTGATCCGGCCCAGCGTATTCGTGCCGTCGAGAACCCGCGTCATCGTCGCGAACGCCATAGCTTCAGGCTTCGGCGAAAGGTTCGTCGCACCGAACGCGCCTTGTGCGTCGTTCAGATCGAAGAACGAGCCGTAGCCCACTTCGCCCGGATAGTCCGCACCGTAGAACAGCGTCGTGACCTGCGCACCGCCGCCAAGCACGATGATGTGCGCCCGCACGCCAACCGCCGCATGCGCGAACAACTGGTTCTGCGAAGGCACATTGGGACCGTAGTTAAGGCCCGGATCGTAGCTCACGCCGGCTTCCGTGAAGAAGAGCTTCATGTTCGGCTTGCCTGCCTGCATGACCGAGCGCAGCTGCGTCATCTGATTGTCGAGCGCGTTGGCCTGGTTCGCCGGATCCGGATCCGAGTCCTGCAATTCAGGCGGATGGGACGGATACGTACCCGCGTTCCAGTAGCCGTGCGTTGCGACCGCGTCGATGTAATTCCACAGACCGAGCGCGCCGAACTTCTGCAGATAACCCGTCGTGCAGGTATCGCAATTCGCGGCAAACGGATTGCCGGTGCCCATCACGACTGCATTCGGATCGGTCGAGTGAATGCCCTGATAGGCAGCCTTGTACATGGCGACGAAGTTCGCGTCGCTATCCGCCCAGCCGAGGCTCGGCTCCCAGGTCACCTGATAGTAGTTCTTCTGCTGGTTCGGATAATTCGCGGCGCGAATCAGGCTGGTATCGGTACCGACCTTCGCCATGAAGCTCTGGAATTCAGGCATGTTCGACGGCGCGTAGTAGCTGTCGTTGAACTGACCGGTTTTCGAATCCCACGCCGGCAGTCCGTCGAGACGCACGATACGCATCTGGTCCGGATTGGCTTTATAGAATGGGTCGAGGTCATTCACGCTCGGCGTATACGTGTTGGGACCGTTGGGTTCCATCGCCGACACCTCACGATCATCGATCGTCCACGAGATGCCCAGCGCGTGCAGCGCGGCGATATTGCCGTTGAAGCCCTGCATGCCGAAGCGGTGCTGATCCTGATGCGCATACGTCACGGTGCCCAGTGCCGAAGCCAGATTCGGCAGTACACCGAACGTCGCAATGCCGACCGGACGCGTGCCGCTTCTCGGCAACGTACCGCCGTTCGAACGCAGCGTGGCGGTGAGTGCGCCATAGCCGGACCACGTCGACGTACACGGAATCGTGCTGGTTTGGACGCCTGCCTTGACTGCGAAACTGCCCTGCGTCTTGATCGCGCCAGTCGAATCCGCCACTGACCAGACGACGGTATCCGCGCTCGGCGCGTTCGTCGTAATCGCCAGCTTGAAAGAGGCGTTGTTCTGGAACACGCGCAGACCGTCGGTGGTGGGCGTATCGGCACTGATCACACCGTTCGCGGTTCCGCCGGCCGTTTGCGTCGGCGTGCTGCACGACATGGTCGATGTGCCGGGAGCCGGTGCGGGTGCGGGAGCCGGGGTCGGCGTGGGAGTCGGTGTCGGAGTGGGCGTCGGAGCCGGTGTAGGAGCCGGAGCCGGCGTGGGAATTGGCGTTGGCGTCGGCGTTGGCGTCGGCGTCGGGGTCGGGGTCGGTGCCGGCGTGGGAGTGGGGGCCGGCGCAGGAGCCGGCGTCGGTGTTGCGGCCACCGCCTTAATCCAGCACGACTTGCCGTAGCCGTACGCCGGGTCTGACTGCGACACTGCGCCGACATAGCAGCCGACGCCGTTGCTGAACGTACGCGGGGCGGTCAACATCACTGACGGCGCGTTGGGCGGAACCGCACCGAACACCACCGAAGCCGTTCCGAGGAAAGAGCAGTTGCCATTCTCCTGTGCGCACAACTTGTATTGCTGTCCCGAGACCGTGATGGTTGCCTGAGCCTGCGCGCTTTCCGCGGCAAACGATGCCAACACTGTCGCTGATGCAACACCCAATAGTTTCAAGTATCTCGTCATTGTCCGTAAATTTCGCTAAAAGCAGGTTTTCCCCGGGGATTCAGCAAGATCGATTAGTCGTCCCGCTTTGGCGTTATCGAGTACTGAGAGAGGTGAAGCCTGAGAACGCGCTGACCGCGTTCATTGCTGATGAAACTTAAGCCTCGATGTGCCGCAATCCGGCGGCGGTCGCACCAGCCGTCCGCCTGCGTGCTGACTATCGCCAACAACAGCACGATCAGCATTGCCACCCTTCCTATCTGGCAAACATCTATTTATTACGTAATGCTTACTATTTCGTTGAACGACGATCTCTCGATAAATCGCTATCAACATCTGCATATGGAATTTCGATGCAGCCAATCGGGCGTAACGCGCACCAGAATCAGACCGTACGCACCGATTGCGTGAAATCTCCGTCGGCTTCCTGACCGGGATAAAACATCTCGCCGATCGCCCGACCGGAACACATCACAAGGGATTCATACATGCCGCCAATGCGGCTGGAACATCTACCGAGGCTCGCAGACAGTCAGGCGCACCTCATTTTTGACAAACAGATTTCGCACCAGCACGTGTAGTCCAGAAATTAAGGATGACGAATAATCAACCCAACTTCTTTTCGTTCACCGTTGACAGTCCGTTATTGATGTGGACCCGTCGGCTCGACAGCGAGCGAGGTGCATCCTCGCCTTGCGATTCGGGTTCGGAACCCAAAAACGCCATTGATCCGTGGATCAGCCACGCTCGATCGCGCGCAACGAGATGCGCCGAATTCGAAGCGCGCCGCTTTTCCGCCACCCTGCTTTATGTACAAAAGCAGTTCCAATGACGGGCGGCAACCCTTGCCGTAACTGTTACAGCGGCGACGGCACTCAGCCATATCTCCGGTATTAGTTACAGAAGTTTTTGGCAGACGAATTATAAACGTTTCATCCGCGTAACGTGCCGCGTTTACGGGCGATAAGTGATAACTGCGAATAAGTGGCAGACGATGCGGCCGGAGATTTTCCAAACAGGCGTGAATGGAAAAACTCCGCCTCTTGGCGAGGCGGAAAACGTACATCTTTGATTCGTCAGTCGATTGAGGGCGTTTTCTTTGAGCCGAATCCCGGCTATGCAATTTTTATATTGGTAATACGAATCTGCCTCAACCGTCCTATTGCGCAGACGTAGCGAGCAACACCGGATCGTTGCGATAAAGATCCGGGAACATCCGCTTGAGATCGGCCACCTTCGGCAGATCGTTGATTGCGATGTACGGGTAGTCCGGATGCAACGCGAGGAAGTTCTGGTGATAGTTCTCCGCCGGATAGAAGCCCTTGAAGTTCTCCACACGCGTTACGACCGGCGCGGAAAACACATGTGCGTTATCGAGTTGTGCGATATACGACTGGGCGATGCCGCGCTGCATTGCATTCACGGGAAAAATCGCCGAGCGATATTGCGTGCCGTGGTCAGGACCCTGATAGTTGAGCTCGGTAGGATTGTGCGCGACCGAGAAGAATATCTGCAGCAGACGTCCATACGTGATCTGCGTCGGATCGTAAGTAATCCGCACCGACTCCGCGTGTCCCGTATCCCCCTCGCTGACGGTTTCGTATTGCGCCGTGGAAGCGGCGCCGCCGCTGTAACCCGAGGCGACCTCCTTCACACCGCGCACGTGTTCGAACACGCCCTGCACGCCCCAGAAGCAGCCTCCCGCGAACACTGCCGTTTCACTATGCGTCGCGGCGGCTTTTTCGTCCTGCATGGGAGCTGGAATCTTTGTGGCGGCCTCGGCCGAATGCGCGAGGTGCTGCGCGGCCGCGACGCCCAAAGCAACCACGACGAGACCTGTGAGCCGAGTGACGGAAAAACGCTTCCGCAGCGACGCTATGCCAGTGTTTATCGTGCGCATGATGGTCAATCCTTGAGATCGGGTTAGAGTTGAACGAGGCCGCTCATGCCGGCTTATCCGAACGTGAAGGCAAATGCCTGCACACCCGGGTCGAGAAATTCGATCGAGAAGGTGCGGTCCGCGACCTCGCCGCTTTGCCGCACCAGTTGATACAGACGCTGCCCGGTTACGGTGCCGCTGCCATCGGGCGCGATGTCCGTGCCGTGCGAAGCGCCCGGCGCGGCACCGTCGACGCTCACGCGAAACCGCACCGGCTTGCCGTCCTTACCTGGACCGAGCACCAGATGCAGATCGCGCGCATGAAAGCGATACACAATCCGTCCCGACGCGGCAGCGAGCGTGGCGTGCTCCGCGCCCACATTCCATGATCCGGCGAGCCCCCATTCGTCGACGCCGGGCTGCGACGGAGCCGCATAGGTGTGCGTCCTGTCCTCGACTTCCCCGCCCGGCGACGCGAAGTTCTCCGCCCGCTGATAACCGACATAGGTCTCCGGCGATTGCATGTCGGCGTTGTCCGCGGCGGCCTGCACGCCCTGCGCGCCGGCGTTCGCAATCCCGATTGCAACCTTCGACGCATCCGCGTGGCCTGCTTCGGTCAGCAATTGCTGGATCACCTTTTCGGACTCCGCATAGTCGCCTTCGCCGAAATGGTGATAGCGGATCTGCCCTCTGGCATCGACGAAATAGTGTGCGGGCCAGTACTGGTTATTCAGAGCGCGCCAGATCGCGTAGTTGTTGTCGATCGCCACGGGGTAGTCGACGCCCAGGTCATGCACGGCCTTCTTCACGTTGTCGATATTACGCTCGAAGGCGAATTCCGGCGCGTGCACGCCAATCACGACGAGCCCCTGATCCTTGTATTTCTGCGCCCACGCTTTGACATACGGCAGCGAACGCAGACAGTTGATGCACGAGTAAGTCCAGAAATCGATCAGCACGACTTTGCCGCGCAAATCCTGCAACGTGAGCGGCGGCGAATTGAGCCATTGGACCGCGCCATCCAGCGGGGGCAGCACACCTTCGACCGGCAGCGGCGCCACATTAGCGACGGCGCGCATCATCGCGCCGCCGGACATCGCGGCAGCGGCCGGTTCGGTGTTAGTGGCGGACCCCGTCGCCGGGCCGGCGCTTTTCATCGCGCCGCTGCCGGATATGTCCGACGGATTTCCGGCAACCGGCGATGTGCTCGCCGCCGTGTTCGGCGAAAGCTTGTCGACGAGTCTCTGCTCAAGTCCGCCGGTCGCGACCGTCGTGACACGGGCGAGCACGCCGGTGTCGAAACCGAGTGCGATCGCAGCCACGCCGCCCAGCATCGCCACGCCGATTCCGCGGCGAATCCATTCGCCCGCACCCAATGAACGCTTCATTGCCGTGAACACCTTGCCGCCGATCAGCAGCGCCACCGCCAGCGACGTCGCGGCGCCGGCCGCATAAGCCGCCAGCAGCAGCGTGGTGCCGACGCTCGCACCGCGCAGTGCCGCGCCGGTCAGCACGAGACCGAGAATCGGACCGGCGCACGGCGCCCACAGCAGCCCGGTGGCAATGCCAAGCAGAAACGACGAACCCGCGCGGATCTGCTGGCCGTCGGCCTGCGCGAAATCGGACAAGCGATTGCCGGCGCGGACGAGCGGCCGCATCAGATGATCGGCGAAGCGTGGGAACAGCAACGTCAGCCCGAAAATCGCGAGCAGCGCGATAGCCAGCCAGCGGCCATACTGGTTGGCTTGCGTCACCCAGCCGCCGCCCACGGCGGCAAGCGTCGCGACAATGGCGAACGTCAGCGCCATGCCCGCGAGCAAGGGCAAGCCGCTGCGCACGAAAGGCTGATCGGCGCGTGCGAAAACAAACGGCAGCACCGGCAGGATGCACGGGCTGAGAATGGTAAGAGCACCGCCGAGATAGGCGAGAACGATGAGTAGCATGGCGATTCCGAACGTTCGTGTAAGTCGGTTACAGTGGGCACGCGGGCTCGGGCGGCAGCCGGCGTACAGTTCATCCAGGGCCTGATATTGCGGAAAGTGCCCACATGCTAGAGCGCCACCCATCCCGAAGTCCTCACGAAAAGTTAAATTAAATGTGATAACTCGCTGCCGGGAAATTTTGCACAATGACGCAATGGCCGCCTTTCCCGGTCCTGCTTTTGAACCACACCCTGAACCGCCGCTGAAGCCAACATGGACAATCCGAAGCGCATCCTGATCGTCGAAGACGACGTCGACATTGCCAACGTGCTGAGCCTTCATTTGCGCGACGAGCGCTATGAAGTCGTGCATAGTGCCGACGGCAATGAAGGGCTGCGTCTGCTGGAACAGGGCGGCTGGGATGCGCTGATTCTCGATCTGATGCTGCCCGGCGTCGACGGACTGGAAATCTGCCGGCGCGCCCGCGCGATGACACGCTATACGCCGATCATCATCACCAGCGCGCGTTCGAGCGAGGTGCACCGTATTCTCGGCCTCGAACTGGGCGCGGACGACTATCTCGCCAAGCCGTTCTCCGTGCTGGAACTGGTGGCGCGCGTCAAGGCTCTGCTGCGCCGCGTCGACGCCCTCGCGAAAGATTCGCGGATCGAAGCCGGCAATCTGCGGATTGCCGGGCTCTCGATCGATCCGCTCACGCGCGAGGCGGCCGCCAACGGCAAGCCGATCGAACTCACACCGCGCGAATTCGACCTGCTGTATTACTTCGCGCAGCATCCCGGCAAGGTGTTCTCGCGAATGGACCTGCTCAATGCCGTGTGGGGCTATCAGCACGAGGGCTACGAGCACACCGTCAACACGCATATCAACCGGCTGCGCGCGAAGATCGAGGCCGATCCGGCCCAGCCCGAGCGCATCCTGACCGTCTGGGGACGCGGCTACAAGCTCGCCGTGCCTGGAGAGACACCCGCGCCCACCGGCGCACCGAAGGACGCATCGTGAATCTGACGCTCACCCAGCGGCTTTCGCTCGTTTTTTCCGTGCTGTTGCTCGCGTGCTGCGGCGCATCGGCATTCCTGCAAATCCGTTCGAGCGATCTGCACGAAAAAGAAGTCATACAGGGTCTGTCGCGCAACCTCGCCGACCATATCGCTGATCGCACCACGCTGATGGATGCCAACGGCTTGCGGCCCGACGCGGTCCGGCAACTGTTCGGGCAACTGATGATGGTGAATCCGAGCGTCGAGGTGTACCTGCTCGACAATCAAGGCCGCATCGAAGGCGACGACGCGCCCGCAGGACACGTCAGGCGCGCGCAGGTGGATCTGACGCCGCTCCGCCGGTTCATCGCGGGCGAGCCGCTGCCGATTCTCGGCGACGACCCGCGAAGCCCCGACGGCAAGAAGGTGTTCAGCGCCGCGCCGCTGCAACTGGGCGGGCAGGCGCCGTCCGGGTATATCTACGTGGTCCTGCTCGGCGAAGAACACGACGCGCTTGCCGCGCACGTGGCGGCCAGTTCGGTACTGCGCACGACGTTGTGGTCGATGGCGCTGGTCGCGCTGCTGGGACTGCTCGCCGGTTTGACCGCATTCGGCCTGATCACGCGGCCGCTGCGCCGCCTCACCGACGCCATGCGCCGCTTCGACGCGGAAGGCGAGCCCGATATCCAGCCGAGTGTGCCGCGCTCGCCGGCTGCCGGAACGCGCGACGAAATCGCGGTCCTCGAAGCCACGTTTGCGCAGATGGCGAACCGCATCGGCGAACAATGGCGCGCGCTGACGCGGCAGGATCAGCAGCGCCGCGAACTGATCGCCAACATTTCGCACGATCTGCGCACGCCGTTGACCTCGCTGCACGGCTACCTCGAAACACTCTCGTTGAAGTCCGACACGTTAGGCGATACGGAGCGCAAACGCTATCTGGCCATCGCGCTCGCACAAAGCGTCAAGGTGGGCCGCCTCGCACAGGCCTTGTTCGAACTGGCCAGGCTCGAACACGGCAATGTGCAACCGGCGCTCGAACAGTTTTCGCTGGTCGATCTGGTGCAGGATGTCTTTCAGAAATTCGAATTGCCTGCCGAGGCGCGGCACATCCGGTTGCGAGCGGTCATTGCGCCGCGCCTGCCGAATGTTTGCGCCGACCTGGCCATGATCGAGCGCGTGCTGACGAACCTGCTCGACAATGCGATCCGCCACACGCCCGCCGAAGGATCGATTGAGATCGATCTCGCGCACAAGGACGGCAAGGTGTCGGTCATGCTCAGCGACACGGGGCCCGGTATTCCACGGGAGCAGCGCGAGGGGCTGTTCGAACGCCCATTCGGCTCCGGCGGCTCGCATCGGGGCGGCGGACTCGGGTTGCTGATCGTCCAGCGCATGCTGCAATTGCACCATAGCCAGATACGTCTGCTCGATAAGGCGGAGACGGGCACGACCTTCTGCTTCGAGCTGCCGACGGCTGTCGTCAGAGCGAGTGCCGCCGGCATCCCTATGTGACGGCTCGCGCCGGACAATCGCCGGAGAGCACCCGTTTCGCCGCGCCTTCCCGCCGTGCTCTGCGGTCATATCCGCCTGGATACAGCGAACGGAGCGCCCGCTGTCCATGACGCACGCCACTTTACTGTGTGTCATAAAGACGACAATTACCCACTAAACCGTTTACGGAAAGATAACGGACCGATATATTCCGCAAGACATAACGGTCAAGGCGGTCCGCTTTTCTCAAAGACGCTCACGCTGCGAAACGATTTGCCGCTGCCTGGACGCGTCCGTCGTCAGCCAGCGGCGATCACGCGCAGCGTGCTGGTTGTCCCGCCCCCGTTCATTCGCGTTCTTCAGACATCGATCACCGCCTGAGCGACCTCGCTCGACCTGGCGCGGCCTCGTCGCGGGTGTCCGATATGTCTGGTGCCGTTTGCCAACCCCGGTCGCGCTGCGCCAGCAACACGCGCTGCGCCGCCACCCTATAAAAAGAAGGAAAAATGAAAAAGACTCTCTTCGCAACCGCCGTCCTTGGAAGCGTGACGCTCAACGCGCATGCGCAAAGCAGCGTCACGCTGTACGGCCTGATCGACGCCGGCATCAGCTATGTGAACAATGCTCGCGCCGGCACGAGCCACGACCGCCTCGTCAAATATGACGACGGCGTGGCGTCGGGCAGCCGTTGGGGCATTCGCGGCACGGAAGATCTGGGCGGCGGCCTGAAGGCGCTGTTCGTGCTGGAGAACGGCTTCAACAGCGGCAACGGCACGCTGGGCCAGGGCGGCGCCATGTTCGGCCGCCAGGCGTTCGTCGGACTGTCGCGGGACGGCGTCGGCGCATTGACGTTCGGCCGCCAGTACTCGTTTTCGACAGACTATCTGGGTGGCACGTATTCGAACGGCAGCCAGACCGTTGCGGGCAACTACGCCTATCACATCAACGACGTCGACCAGTTGACGTCGAGCCGCATCAACAACGCAGTCAAGTTCAGCAGCGCGAATTTCTCCGGCTTTACGTTCGGCGCGTTGTACGGCTTCTCGAACCAGGCGGGCGCTTTTGCGGGCGCGCCGGCAAGCGGCACGGCCGCGGCACCGGTCGCGGGTTCGTCGCGCGCATATAGCTTCGGCGCGAACTATGCGAACGGTCCGATCAGCGTCGGCGCGGCATACACGGACATCCGCTTCCCGAGCCAGGCGGCGCCGACTTTCTCCACCACGATTGCGAACGTCACGACGGGCAACGTGCGCGATCTGCGTACGTACGGTGTGGGCGGGCGCTATACGATCGGCGCGGCCACGCTGTGGGCGCTCTACACCAACACGCGTTTCGAAACGCTGACCGGCGCGGCGACCACGTTCACAGCTTACGATGCGGGCGCGAAATACGCGTTCACGGCAGCACTGACGGTCGGCGCGGGCTATACGTACATGCATTTGAGCAACGCGAATACGGGCCACTGGAATCAGGGCGACCTGAGCGTGGATTACGCGCTGAGCAAACGTACCGACGTGTACGCGCTGGGTATCTATCAGATCGCTTCGGGCCACAACACGGCAACGGGTGACGTGCAGGCGCAGATCGGCTCCAGCACGAGCTTCTTCGGTCCGTCGGGTTCGGGTGCGGACAGCCAGTTGGCGTTCCGCGTGGGCATCCGCCATCGCTTCTGATTGCCCGGCTTTTCGCGCGTCTTGTGAATCAGACGCCGATCGCCGCCTTCCGGAGTCGCCGGCGCTCCAGCGAGTTGCGTAGCTGACCGGCCACGAATGCGCTTAGCAGCAGCGACAGGTACAGCATCGAGATGTCGTGTCGCCATGCATCGAGCGCCGGTTGATTCGCAACCAGTTTCGGGTCGGGCCGCAATGGCCCGACACTGGCTGCCATGACCGCGTGCTTCATGCGAATGAAACCCGCGGCCGACAACAGTGGCATCAGAACAAGCATTCCCGTCAACACGGGTTTCGCCCTGCGCACCATGGCGTGATGGCGCATACGCAACCACAGTCCAAGACAACCATGCAGCCAGCCGGGTGCAAGCAGGGCAAGCTGCAAGCCTTGTGTGCCGCTCGTGATCAGCGATATCACAATGCGCTCGTAGTTCGGTTCGAAGCCGTAGAGCGACGCGGCGAGGCGGGTGGACACCGCATGCTGGATCAGCAACAGCGGAAGGCTCAGACCTGCCCACAGCCGAACCCATTCGGTGAGCGGCAACGCCCAGTAGCGGCGCCCGTAAATAGTGTTTATTCCCGCGTTTCTGCTCACGTATCCCACCTTGGACGCACCGGCGCCGGGAATAAGACATTCACTTCGATGGTTTACCGGTGCAGAGCGCGCTGCTGCCGACCTATGTCGAGTTCGGGCACTGCGCTCGTCCATTCAGGAGCATCGACATGAAACTACCCTCGCTGAACCTGTTCGCGATCCGCGCCGTGCCCAAAGCGCTCATCGTGAGCACGGCTTTTCTGATTACATCGACCGGTGTCCATGCGCAGATGTCGCAGGCGTCGCCGAAGTCCGGCACGCACCAGATCACGCGTGCCGACGTGCGGCATGAACTCGAGGAGTTGGAAGCGGCGGGATACGACCCTTCTCGCGGTGACGAAAGCGACTACCCCGCCGACATTCAGGAAGCCGAAAGAAAAGTGGCCGCCATGCATGCCGCCCAAATGAATGCGCTAGCGGGCGAGCAACCTGCCATGCAGTCCATGCCAATGCATTGATGGCGATCCTGTGTGTGAACCCGTGGATAGCAGACTTCCCTTTGAGCGCCGATCGTCTTTGCGATTGACGCTCTTTTTTATCGGCGACGGTCAACCATGTCCGGTCTTGACGGCCTACCGGAAAGCTTCGTCTTTTCCGAACCTTCGTTTCGCAATTAACAGATTTATCCGATCCGGAACATACCGCAGACTGGGGCTCATCTTCACTACGGACATTGTCCGCGAAAGGACCCTATCATGCGCACCTATCCGCGTAACAGCCCTCAAGCCGCAGCACGCATTGTCGCGCTGGCGCTCACCTCGGACGGTCACGTCAGCAGTTCGGAAGAACGTGTGCTGGACAGACTGAACATTGCCGGCGAACTCGGTCTCGCGCCGGCACAATTCGAGCGGATCGTGCAGACGCTGTGTGAAGACCACTCGGTCGCACAGCCTTCGCTCGCGCCGCCGGTGGGTCATCTCGACCCGGCCATGCTCACGACCTTGATCGACGAGATCGACGACCCCGCACTGCGCCGCAAGGTCATTCGCCTGTGTGTGGCCGTTGCGGTCGCCGACGACTATCTGGCGGACGGCGAAATCGCGCTGCTTGCGGCGGTATTGAACGCGTGGGGACCCAATCTCACGCCGGTCGCGGCCCGTCTGGGCCTCCCGTCGCATGTGCTGCGCAGTTATAACCGCGCGGCGGCCACCACTTGAGACGCGAGCCCATGATGCTGCCCGCGACGCGAGCGGATGGCGTGGATCTCCTCGATCACGCCGTCCGCGCGGCCGAGCCAGCGCAAGCCCCGCAGCAGCGTGAGGTCCTCCGCGCCCAGTTCCGCGAGCGGAAACACGCCGAGGCCGCGCGCGGCGAACACCGCCATCAGCGCGCTGTCCTCGAACTCGCCCACGATACGCGGGCGGATGCCCTGCGCCTCGAACCACCGGTCGAGCCGCGCGCGCAACGCAGCGTGCCGGGTGGGCAGAAGCAGGGGCACGTCCGCGAGGCATTGCGGAAAGCCCGCACGGGCAGACTTGCGGACGATTTCCGCGGGGCCGTACCAGTCCACCGGCGAGCCGGCCAGGCGCTGGCTCAAGACGCGCAGATCGGCATTGTGCGGCGCCGGCTGGCAAGCGAGCACGAGATCGAGCCGGTGCAGCGCGAGCTCCGACATCAGTTCGGCATGCTCGCCCTCGTGACACAACAGCCTGAGCGACGGCGTACCGAGCACCGGCGCCAGCAGCGCGTGTGCCGCGAGCTTTGAAATGCCGTCGGAAAGACCGACGGCGAGCCGCGCCACGCCTTCCCCGCCCACCTCGCGCATTTCGTCGAGGAACGCCTCGCCGAGCTGAAAGATCTGCTCCGCGCGATTGAATGCCGTTTCGCCGGCCTCCGTCATGGTGACGCCGCGCCCGGCGGGTTTCAGCAATTGGCGCCCTATCGATTTTTCGAGCTCCCGCACCTGCGCGCTGATGGTCTGAACCGCCATATCGAGCCGCTCGGCCGCGCGCGCAAAGCCGCCTTCCTTCACGACGATCCAGAAATAGTACAGGTGACGATAGTTGAGCATGGCGTAATAGTTCGAAAAAACCGATATGCCACTCAGGGTAACACTGATTTATTCGAACGGCCGAGACTGCGATGATGACGCTATTCCGACGTTACCCACATTCATTCGACAACCGACACTATGGACTTCCTGCTCGCACTCGTTACCGACCCTGCTGCATGGGCAGCGCTCCTCACGCTGGTCGTGATGGAAATCGTGCTCGGCATCGACAACCTGATCTTCATCTCGATCCTCAGCAACAAGCTGCCGGAAGCACAACGCGCCCGCACGCAGCGCCTTGGCATCATGCTCGCGCTCGTGCTGCGGCTGGGCCTGCTCGGTACGGTTGCGTGGATCGCGCAATTGACCGCGCCCGCCGTCACGCTGTTCGGCCATGCGTTTTCGTGGCGCGATCTGATCCTGCTCTCGGGCGGCCTGTTCCTCGTCTGGAAGGCGACACGTGAGATTCACCATCACGTGGTCCATGCCGAAGAAGAACGCGACAAAACAGCCAGCACCGTCCAGTTGACCGTGGCGGGTGCAATCGGCCAGATCCTGTTGCTCGATATCGTGTTTTCGGTCGACAGCATCATCACGGCGGTCGGCATGACGGACCATATGCCAATCATGTTCATCGCGGTGATCAGCGCGGTGCTGGTCATGCTGTTCGCAGCGCGCCCGCTGTCGCGCTTCATCGATCGCAATCCGACCATCGTCACGCTCGCGCTGAGTTTCCTGCTCGTGATCGGCATGACGCTGATTGCGGAAGGTTTTGGCTCGCACGTGCCGAAGACGTACATCTATGTGGCGATGGCGTTCTCCGGGTTCGTCGAGGCGATGAACATGCTGGTGCGCCGCGCGAAATCGAAGCGCGCGCTCGGCACCGGGCAATGACCGATAGCGGCAGAAGTTTTTTCCGGATCGGGCGGCTCGCCGGACCGAGCGTTCGATGCCTTTGTACTCTTGAGGAGCGACACCATGAAATGCCCTGTATGCAAGACCACCGACCTGCTGATGACCGAGCGACGCTCGATCGAAATCGACTACTGCCCGGACTGCCGCGGCGTGTGGCTCGATCGTGGCGAACTCGACAAGCTGATCGCGCAGGACACCGCGAATCTCGATGCGCCGGCCGCCACGCGCGCAAGCCGTGAGGGCCACCGGGATCGGGACCACTCGTACGACAGTCACCGCGGCTACGACGATCATCGAACGGGCTACCGGATGCAAAAGAAGAAGCGCTCGATTTTCGACGTATTCGATTTCGACTGAGCAGCATCGACCATGATGAAAGAAGCTGAACGAAGCGCCGGAAGTATCCCGGCGCATATGACGCTAGCGTGCTTTGCCGCGATTGCTCCTGCCGGTATTGCCGGCGCGCGGCACGTCTTTACCCGAAGGCGCCGCGCCACCGTTGATCTGCTCCATCCACGACAAGGCGTCGGCATAGGATAGAAACTGCTTCAGATAACCCGGCGAGATTTCACGCATGAGCGAGAGCGCCCGGTGCACGAGGCTGCTCGAATTGAGCGGACCGGCATTCCCAGGCACCTGTTCCAGCGACTGCCGCATCTGCTTCTCGGTACGGACTTTGGACCAGACTTCCCTGAAGTAATCGAGCTCCGCCAGTTCCGGATACGAGGCGGATCGCGGCAAGCCGGTCGTCGCGAGTGCGGGTTGGCTCGCGATGGAGTCGACCAGGCTCTTCAGCGTTTCATGCAGCGGCCCGTTTGCCGGCGCCGCGGTGTGCGCGTCAGCGTCGGTGTCCGTGTCCGTGTCCGTGTCCGTGTCGGCAATCGCGGATGTCGCGCGTTCAATCTGCCCGGCATAGGCTTCCAGCAAACCGGCCAACCGGTCATCCAGAATACGTCGCGCCTCGCCGCTATGGCCGGCCGCGCGCCGCGCCAGCGCCTCGATGAAATGAAAGCGGACAGGATCCAGACGATCGGCGCCGCGCTCGCGCCAGGCGCCGAGCGTCGCGCGGGCTGCGCTGACCGGATCGCTCGCGCCGTTACTCACGAGGCTTCACCGTGGAGGTCGATGGCCGCGGGACCGGCGCGATTTCCACGCGCCGGTTTCTGGCGCGCCCCTGCTCGTCCGCATTCGAACTCACGGGCTGCCCGGAGCCGAACGCTGCCGCAAAGAGCGACGACGCGGGCACGCCGTCGTCGATCAACGCGCGCGTCACCGTCAACGCGCGTTGCGCCGACAATTCCCAGTTGTCGGCAAAACGGCGATTGCCTTCACGCAGGCGCTGGTCGTCTGTAAAGCCGCTCACCATCAGGATTTCGTCATTGGCGCGCAGATACGCGGACAGCGGCCCGGCCAGACTCTTCAGCAGATCCCGGCCTTGCGGCTGCAATTGATCCGAGTTCAACGCGAACAGCACATTGCCGCTAATACCGATGCGCCCATTCACCAGCGTCACGCGCCCGGCCGCGAGCGGCCCCGCCAGCGCCTGCTCCAGCGTCTTGCGGCGCTGCGTCTCCAACTGGCGCTGCTTGACCTCCTGCTCCAGTTTGCTCGACAACTCCAGTTGCACGCCGATCACGCCCACGAGGATCAGCACGAACGCGCCCAGCAGCACCGACATCAGGTCGCCGAAAACCGGCCAGATCGGCGCGACCTGCTCCACGCCGCCGTCGATGTCCTCGCTCATGCCGCTTCAGCTCCCGCCGACGCGCGCCGGCCGGCGAGCTGCTGCAGGTCTTCGACGATCTGCTTCTGCGACATCACGCTCAGGTCGATGACTTCCCGCGCCTGCGCCACGTAATACGCGAGCTGCTCGTCGCTGCGTGCGAGGGATTTGTCGAGCGCGGTTTCGATACGCTGCAGGTGCGCGACCAGCTTGTCGTTCGATTCGCCGAACACTTGCACGGCGGCCCCGAACGCTTCGCCGAGACTCGCCACTTCGACGGCGCTGCCGGTGACCTGCGCGGCAACCGAGCCCAGCTTGCCGGTTTCGAGTTCGATCCGGTCGGTGAAGCGTGTCCCCACACGTTCCAGCAAATCCGCCGAGGTGGCGACGAGCGCGTCGACGGCCGTGCGCTGTTCCGTGGACGCATGATTGACCGCGTCGAGCAGGGTTTCCAGCGTTTCGAGCAGACGGCTGCGTTCCTGCAGCATCGCGGTGTCGCGGACCATGCTGTCGGAGAGCTTCTGGCGCAGTTCGGCGACGACTTCGGCGGCGGCCTTGGGCGCTTCCGAGGCCGCTTGCACGAGTTGACCGATCTCGGCGATGGTGCTGCTGGCGTGCGCCTGGGTCTGAGCCGAAATATCGCGTGCGGTTTGCGCCAGCGTCTCGCAGATTTCCTGCTGACGGCTCGCCGTGCGCGCGCCCGCCTGCTCCCACTCCTTGCTCAACGTCGCGGCCATCGCGCCGAGCGCTTCGGTCCATGCTGCGAGCCGCTGTTCGTCCTTCGAGGCCAACGCGGTCTGCAAGTCCGCATGCGACTGTCCCACGCCGCGCAGCAAAGACGCCGCGTGCTGCTCGAAGGTCGCGGCAGCCGCCGCCAAGGCTTGCTGGTTGCTCGCCGCAAGCTTCTCGCCGACGCTTTGCTGGCGCGACAGCGCCTCGTTCCAGGCCTGCGATACGCCACCCGCCGCGCTTTCCAGCCGTGCGGCGACGCCGTCCAGCAAACCGGCCGAACGTTGTTCGAAAGTGCCGGTGAAACGATCCAGCGACGCGCGCAGGTGCTGCGCCAGTTCCTCGCTCGAACGCCGATGTTCCGCCAGCGCCTTGTTCCAGATGTCCGCCACGGTCGTGGTGCTCGCTTCGAAGCCACTCGACAGCCCGTCCAGTTGCCGCTGCACGGCTTGCGTGACGGTGTCGTGCAATGCGGCGGTTTCGCGCGCGAGGCCGGCCATCGTGGCTTGCATGACCGGCTGCAATGCCGCGCCGGCAGCGCGCGTGCTGTCGGCCACGCTCGTCTTCAACGACTGCTCGACCGAACTGGCGAGGCGCGTGTAGGCGGCCTCGGCTCTGCCGTGAAAAGCCTCCTGACTGGCGATCTGCCGCTCGTTCAACGCGAGGCTCTGCTGCTCGATGGCCGCCATCATCGTCTGCAACCGGTCGACCAGCGTGGGCATCACCTCGGTCTGACGCTGCAGCAGCCTGAAGGCCTCTTCGCGCTGATGCGTCTGCGAGTAGATGCGCAAGCTCGTCGCGATCTTCACGTCGAGCATTTGCGCCGTCTGCAGACGCTCGCGCCGGTATAGCGCGGACAACAGGCCCAGCATGGCGGAACTCGCCACGCCCGCAATCGAGGTGCCGAACGCAAAGCCCAGGCCCTTGACCGGCGCGGCCAGCGAGGCGCGGATCGCCTGCAGGTCGGTCGCACTTTCCAGCGCCATGCCGGTGCCGCGCAAGGTCGCCACCATGCCGAGCAGCGTGCCCAGCATGCCTAGCAATACCAGCAAACCGACGAGGTAAGGCGTCAGCGCCGGCCCCGGCAAGGCCACGCGCTCGCCCTCCACACGCAGGCGCACCGCGTTGCGCAGGCTGGGATGCAAAGAATCGAGCCACGCGCCGAGAGCCGGCGGCGGCGCGGACAGCCCCGCGACGGCGCGCGTCAACGTGCCGGTGGCCTCGCGGTAGCGATGTAATTCGAGCGCGCCCGCCAGGTAGCAAACGCCGATCAATAAGGTGACGGCCAGCGCCAGCGGGTTCGAACCAAGGTAGCCGGCGGCGATCCAGCACACAGCGGCCAGACCTGCCAGAAACACAACGAGATCAATACGATATCTGGACATAGTGTCCCAGTTAGCTGGCGCGAAGGGCGGCGAGCAACCCTTCGACCGGTTGTAAACGAATCTCCAGTTCGGCAAGCAACACGCTCTGCATATCCTTGCGGAACAGATTCAGCCATGCGCCGGGCGTGGGCGCCGCTGCGTCGCTTGTGGCGTCGGCATCGGCGTCGCCTGCGGCCTCGGCAGCGGCCAGCGCCGCCTGTTCAGCGGCGCGCAAGCGCTCGAAGTGCCCGGCGAGCAGCGCGGGCACGCCGGCCAGCAGACTGCGCTCGCGCTCGCTCAGCGCGCGCTCCATCACCGCGTCCACCACCGCGAGCCGCGCCATGTTGGGCGTTCTGGCCGCCAGCATGGCGCGCAGGCGGCCGCGCAGATTGCCGATGCCCGTTTCCATCGACTGCTGGATGGCGAGATAGCGCTGCCGAAAAACGGCGTAGTCGGCTGCCGGCTCCGTGGGCACACTCTGCGAGGACGCGTGCACGGAGCCGTGCCGCCTCGCGACCGCGAACACGCTATCGCCCGTGATGGTTTTCGCCAGCGAGCTGCGCGCGCGGACGTAATCCGCCTCTTCGGCGCTGCCGAAGGTTCGCGCGCCAGCGGCGACGGCGGGCGGATTGCCGTTCAGCGCCGAGGACAGCGCAATGGCGTCGGTCCAGCCGAGCCATTGGCTGAGCCGGTCCGAGAGCGATTGCCGGGATTCGGGAACATCGACATCCGCCAGGCGCGCCAGTAAGCGAATGAGCGCCGGGCCGCTGAGCGCGGTGCGCTGGGGGGCTTGCAACATACCACCGGAGACAAAAAGTCAGCAGTTTACACGCTGACGGGACCGCGGCGGTCGCCGCCCGCTGCGCGGGCCGCGCGCGAGGTGCGTTTCAACGTCGCAGATGCCCCGCCAGGCGGCCCTTCCAGCCCGATGCTCCGACCGGTTGCGCAATCATTGTTGGAGCGACACGCCTTCGCTCGTCAGAAGGTGCTCGCGCATCCATTGCTCCATGCTGCACACGGCCAGGCCGCGCTGCGCGTTGAACGTGCGATCCACGCTCCATGACACGCCCGCGCCTTCGGCGAACACCACGCGGTACTTTCTGAGCGAACTGTCGGGCTCACCGGCCAGTTCGGTTTTCAATCGCGGCACGCTCCATTCGGCGCGGCGGGTCTTCCGCCCAAGCATCGCATCGACGCAATCCGCCACCTGGCGATAGGTCACCGTGTCGCCGGCGACGAACACCACCTCGTTGGCAATGCGCGGTTCTGCGAACACGATCTCCGCGGTCAGCATGCCGATGTCGTCAGCCGTGGTGACCGTCACCGCGTTGTCCCAACTGCCGAGCGCATGCACGGCGTTCTGTTCCAGGTCGACCACGCCGAAGGACGGTTCGAACAGAAAACTCGTGAACATGCCGGTCGACACGATCACCCATTCGGTCCGGTCTTGCGCGCGCAGCAGGTCGCGGACGTCGAGCTGTTCGTCGAACAGATCCTGCGCGCTGCCCCGGCCGATGACGTCATAGTCCACGCCGAATTGCCACGGGAAATAACGCGCGACGCCGGCCTCTAGCACGGCACGGGCGATCTTGAGCTGCACGCCCTTGCCGCCGACAAACCCGGTGCAGGAGATGACCGTGTCGAAGCGCCGGAACAGCGCGGCAAGCGATGCGTCGGACTGCGCGGCCAGGTCGCCCGGCACGAGTTCGATGGCAAGCGCGCGCAGTTCGGCGAAGTCCTTCCGCCGCGCGGCATCGTGCGATTGCAGGGTGGAAGGGCGCAGCAGAACCGCGACCGACACGCCCGGCACCGATGCGGCCCGGCGCGCGAGATTGCGCAAGACGGCCATGCCGAGTTCACCGGCGCCGAGAACGAGAATGGATTGAGTGTGCGACATGGGTGGGACCTTCTGGAAGTTCGGAACAGTGTGAGTGGCGTTCGCCCGTGCGATCCGCCGTCACCGGCAAGACGCTGCGCAGTGGCGTCACACAGAACGCCGAACGCAGGAGTCAGCCGGACGTTCCGGAGTCTAGGCGCGCGAGTCGCCGGCATTGTTCGCCCGCACGGAATTGAGAAAGCGTCCGCGCCGAACCAGCCGGCTTCGACCTGCCATCCGGACGACTCCATGTAAGATGAACGCCCGCCTCAACGCGCCTGTGGACGGCGCTGCGCGAACCCGGACAGGTGCCCGTTCATGGACAAACTTCAAGCGATGGCGACCTTCGTACGCATCGTCGAGGCTCAGAGCTTCAGCAAGGCTGCGGAGACACTTTCGCTGCCTCGTTCGTCGGTCACCACGACCATCAAAAGTCTCGAACGGGAGCTGGGGACCACGCTGCTCCGCCGCAGTACCCGCACGCTGAGTCTGACGGACGCGGGCGAGCGGTATTACATGTCCTGCCGGGCGATTCTCGCGGAGATCGCACGAGTGGAAGGCGAGTTGTCCGCCGACACTGCGAGCCCGCGCGGACGTGTGCGCGCCGATATGCCGGGAGTCATCGGCCGCGCAATGGTATTGCCGAGGCTGCACGAATTCGCCCAGCGCTTTCCCGGCATCGAGCTCGTGCTGGGTCTGAGCGACCGGCCCGCGGATCTGATCTACGACGGCATCGATTGCGTGATCCGCACCGGCGAACTGGCGGATTCGAGCCTGACGGCCCAGCGGCTGGGCGAGCTGAGCTGGATCACCTGCGCCTCGCCGCGTTATCTGAAAGCGCATGGCGAGCCCGCAACCGTCAGTGCGCTCAACGATCACCACGCCGTCAACTACATCTCGAACGCGACCGGCCGCCCGCTCGACTGGCGCTTCCATGTGCAGGGCGAAGACCTCGCGATTGCCATGCAAAGCCGCTTCGCGGTGAATGAAACAGAGGCCTATCTGCAGTGCGGACTGGAAGGACTCGGACTCATCCAGCTCTCGGAGTTCGTCGCGCTGCCCTATCTGAAATCAGGACGTCTGAAAGAAGTGCTGGCAACCGCGCGATCTTCGGCGGTGCCGGTCTCGATCATGTATCCGCATGGTCGAAATGCAAGCGGCGCGACCCGAACGTTTGTCGACTGGATCGCGGAAATCTTCGAACAAAGTGACTTCAAGCGAGGCACGTAAATAGAATGAAATTCGATACCGTTGTGCTCGGGGCGGGCATTGTCGGCGTGTGCATTGCCGTGCATCTGCAGAAACGCGGCCGCCAGGTCGCGCTGGTCGATCGCAAGCTGCCCGGCAATGAGACGTCGTTCGGCAATGCCGGGCTGATCCAGCGCGAGGGCGTTTATCCGTATGCATTTCCGCGCGGGTTCGGCACGTTGCTTCGCTACGCGCTCAACCAGTCGCCGGACGTTCGCTACCATGCGGACGCCATCTTCAGGACCGCGCCGTTCCTGTGGCAATACTGGCGCAACTCTCACCCGGCGAGACACGCCGCCATTGCGAAGTCGTACGCCACACTGATCGAGCATTGCGTGAGCGAGCACCGCGCGCTCGCCGCCGACGCCGGCGCGAGCGCGCTGCTGCGCCCGATCGGCTGGATGAAAGTGTTTCGCACGGAAGCGGTTCGGGACGACGAGACGCGCGTTGCCGAACGGTGGCATCGGGAATACGACATCGAGTTCGAAGCGCTCGACGCCGCGCGCCTGCAGCAGCTCGAACCCGATCTCGACAAGACGCTCCTCGGCGGGGTGCGCTATCCGCAATCCGATTCCGTGAGCGACCCCAACGCGCTCGTCACCGCGTATGCGAAGTATTTCGAGGCGCTGGGCGGCCGGTTTTTCACCGGCGACGCGGACACCCTTCGCGACGGCTGGCAGGTCGATACGGATGCGGGAACGATCTCGGCTTCATCCGCGGTCGTGGCACTGGGGCCGTGGTCGGATCGGGCAACTGCGCGATTGGGTTATCGCCTGCCGCTGGCGGTCAAGCGCGGATATCACATGCACTACGCGCCGCAGGGGGCGGCCCGTTTGCATCACCCGGTGCTCGATGCGGAGAGCGGCTACGTGCTGGCTCCGATGGCGCGCGGCATCCGCCTGACGACGGGCGCCGAGATCGCCGATCTCGACGCGCCGAAAACGCCGGCGCAACTCGCCGCCGTCGAACCGATTGCCCGCACGCTGTTTCCGCTGGGCGAACGTCTGGACGACGAACCCTGGATGGGCCGGCGCCCTTGCACGCCGGACATGATGCCGATCATCGGGCCCGCGCAAAAGCACGACGGCTTGTGGTTCGCATTCGGCCACGCCCATCATGGGCTGACGCTGGGTCCGATAACCGGCCGCCTGATTGCCGAAATGATGACCGGCGAAGCCACCGTGGTGGACCCGCGGCCGTTCAGCGTGGAACGGTTCTAATCGCGAGCCTCGCCTTTCGCCCACTCCCGCACTGACTGCGCGAACAGCCGGAGCGCCGTCGGCGGATGGCGATTGGCGGGGTAATAGAGGCACAGTCCAGGAAACGAAGGACTCCATTCGGCAAGCAACTGCACGAGCCGGCCCGAAGCCAGATACTCCGCCGCCAACTGGTCCGACACCCAGGCAATGCCGATGCCGGCCAGCGCCGCCTCGACCATCAGGTTCAGATTGCCGAGCGTCATGGGACCGTCGACGTCGACGCTGGCGCCTTTGCCGCGATATTCGAGGTCCCAACGGTAGAGCGCGCCGCTCTCGAAACGGAAGCGGATACAGCGGTGCCGCGCGAGATCGTGCGGCGCCTTCGGCTTTCCGTTGCGCGCCACGTAATCCGGTGAAGCCACCGCGATAAACCGCATGTCCGGGCCGAATCGCGTGGCGATCATGTCGCGCGGCACGTCCTGCAAGACCCGGATGCCCGCGTCGAAACCGTCGGCCACGATATCCACGAGCCGCGTATCCACGACGAATTCCACGTGAATGTCAGGATAGGTCGCGAGGAAACCGGGCAGCACGTGCTGAACCAGCGGTCTCGCCGCAGATTCGGACGCGCTGATGCGGATCGAGCCCGACGGGCGATTGCGCGCGGAAGCTGCTTCGTTCACGGCGTCTTCGAGATCGGCGATCGCCGGGCCGACGCGCCGCAGAAGCTGTTCGCCCGCTTCGGTCAATGCCACCGAGCGGGTCGTGCGGTTGAAGAGCCGCACGTCGAGACGCGCCTCGAGTCCACGCATGGCATGGCTGAGCGCCGATGGCGAAACGCCCAGCGTGCGCGCCGCCGCGCTGAAGCTGCGCTGGTGGGCAATCGCGACGAAAGCAGTGAGTTCGGACAGGCCGGCGCGCAGCATAGATGAATTCCCCTCATAACCCCTTGCCATTCTAGCCGTATTGTTGAGCGGAGCACATCAGCCTAAGCTTGAGGCCGATGAACATCGCGCGACGCGTCCGCCTCTACTGGCGGAGCGGCACGCGCGGCATCCGCAAAGGAGAAAGGACGTGCAAAAACGCAAACTGGGCAACGGCGGTCTCGAAGTGTCGGCAATCGGTCTCGGGTGCATGGGCTTGAGCTTCGGCTACGGTCCCGCCACGGAGAAAGCCGCCGGCATCCAACTGATTCGGGCCGCTTACGAGCAGGGTGTGACCTTCTTCGACACCGCCGAGTGCTACGGGCCGTTCGTCAACGAGGAACTGGTCGGCGAAGCCGTGGCGCCGTTTCGTGACCACGTCGTGATCGCCAGCAAGTTCGGCTTTCAGGACGGCGACACGAAGAAACCGACCGACAGCCGGCCCGAGAATATCCGTGCCGTGGCCGACGCTTCGTTGAAACGCCTCAAGACCGATCGTATCGACCTGTTCTACCAGCATCGCGTCGATCCGAACGTGCCGATCGAAGATGTCGCGGGCACGGTCAAGGACCTGATCCGGGAAGGCAAGGTGAAGCACTTCGGTTTGTCCGAAGCGGGCGAGCTGTCGATCCGCCGGGCACACGCGGTGCAACCGGTGGCCGCGTTGCAAAGCGAATATTCGTTGTGGTGGCGCGAGCCTGAACACAAGGTGCTGCCCACCCTGGAAGAACTGGGTATCGGCTTCGTGCCGTTCAGCCCGCTCGGCAAGGGCTTTCTGACCGGCGCGATCGACGCGGACACCACCTTCGACGCAACCGACTTCCGCAACCTCGTGCCGCGCTTCTCCGAAGAAAACCGCAAGGCCAATGCGGGCCTCGTCGAAGTGCTGGGCCGGCTCGCCGACTCGAAGGGCGCCACGCGTGCGCAGATCGCGCTTGCCTGGCTGCTCGCCCAGAAGCCGTGGATCGTGCCGATTCCGGGGACGACCAAACTGCATCGCCTGCAGGAAAACGTCGGCGCGGCCGCGCTCGAACTGTCGGCCGATGACCTGAGCGCGATCGAAGCCGCGCTGCGGCCTATCGAAGTGGCGGGCGATCGCTATCCAGCGCAATGGCAGCAGCGTGTGGATCGCTAAGGATTGCTTTGCGGCACGGCGCACCATTTATTGCCGAGGTCCGCGTCCGACAACGCGTCGGCGAATTCAGCCGGACTGGCGGGGCGGCTGAACAGGTAGCCCTGCAACATGTCGCAACCCATCTCGAAGAGAGCCGTTGCCTGCTCGCGCGTTTCCACGCCCTCGGCTGTCGCCGTCATGCCGAGGGCGTGCGCCATTGTCACCACGGCATGCGTGATCGCAACCGACTCGCGATCGTGCGGCAGGCTCTGAATGAAAGAGCGATCGATCTTCAGATTGTGCAAGGCGAAGCGTTTCAGATACGACAGCGACGCATAGCCCGTACCGAAGTCGTCGATAGAGAGCCTGACGCCGAGTTTCACAAGCGCCGCCACGGTCGCCGACACAGCCGGCTCGTCCGGCATCAGCCCACGCTCGGTGATTTCCAGTTGCAGCGCCGATGCGTCGAGCCCGCTGCGTTCGAGGCACGCGGCAACGTGCCGCACGAGATGTTCGTTGAACTGCAGCGGCGAAATGTTCACGGAGACAGCCACATGCGGCGCAAAACTCCAACGCCATTGACCGGCCTGGGCGCAGGCCTGTTCCAGCACCCAGTCGCCGATGCTTTCCATCAGGCCCGCCTCCTCGGCAACCGGTATGAACTCGGCGGGCGCGACGTCGCCCAATTCGCCGCTGGTCCAGCGCAGCAGCGCTTCGGCGCCCACCGTCTCGCCCGAAGCGCTGTCCACTATCGGCTGATAAACGAGCTTCAGTTCGCCGGCGGCGCGCGCGTGGCGCAATAACGTTTCGATCCTGAAGCGGCGTTGCAACTGGTCTTGCATGTCTTTGTTGAAAAATTCCGCGCGGCCGCTCTGCTTCGCGCGACGCATGGCGGAGCCGGCGTCGCGAATCAGCGCGGAGGCGTCGCGAGTGTCATGAACAGAGCGGGCCATGCCGATCGACACGCCCAGGTAATACTCAGCGCCGGCAACCTCGAACGGCACGGCAAACAGGTCGAGGATGCGCTGCGCGAATGCGACGAGCGTCAGCGGATTGCCGTGGTCGTCGGCGACGATGAGGAATCCGTCGCTACCGATGCGTCCCAGCAGGCCTTGCTGATCCATCAGGCCGGCGAGCCGGCTCGCGGCGTCGCGCAGAATGCTGTCGCCGAGATCGTAGCCACCGATGTCGTTGATCTTGCTGAAGCCGTCGAGGTCGATGAACAGTACCCCAACGCGCGCGGCGCGCGGCGATTTCAGCAACTGCTGAAGGCACTCGGCAATATAGACGCGATTGTGCAAACGCGTGAGCGAATCGAGCACCAACGCATAGCCCGAGTGATGAACGGCGTTCGGCTGAACAGGATTCGAGCCGTGACGCACAGGCAGTGCGGCTTCGTCGTGAGGCAAGCGGGAGACTGAATCCCGTCCACTCACTTTCATGCGCGCAATAGTCGCAGGGAGAGTCATCTTTGCACTCCTGTGCTTGATACTTCAACCGGGGAAGATAGCCGGAAATGCATCGGACGACCGCTTCAGTGTCCACCGCTCCAACCACTATGCATGAGCGAACATCTTTTGATCCGCATCGCGAATTGACAGATGGAACAGGAGCATGGAGACTTCGGCGAGCGGCATGATGTGAAACACCTCGGGGGCTGGAAGTTGTGATAGTGCTGTCACGATATCCCGGCGTCGCCTGCGCGAAAACGGCTTGTGCGGGTGAACGCGTAAAGCAGAGGTGAACACGCTGCCGCATGCCGCACGAACCACTCAATCAAAATGAAAATTCATCAGTTACGTGCGCTTGTTGCCATCGCAGACGCGGGCAGCGTTCGCGGGGCCGCGAGGCTGCTCAATTCCTCGCCCGCGGCGGTCACTCAGAGTCTTCAGTATCTGGAAGAAGCCGTGCGAATGCAGCTCGTCGCGCGTACCTCATCAGGCGTGACAATGACGGCGAGTGGCCAGACACTGCTGGCTCATGCGCGGCTTATCGTCGCGCAAATGACGCGTGCCCATCAAGCTGTCGACGCGATGCGCGGCGATCCCCGCGGACGCCTCTCCATTGCCGTGACGGCATGGGTGGCGATGACGTTTCTTCCGGAGGCGGCTGCGCGCTTTCGCGAAAGGATGCCGGATATCCAGCTGGAGGTATTCGAAGGCTTGCTCGCCATCGCCAACCCGCGATTGCGCGACGGCAGCCTCGACATCTTCGTCGGCAGGCAATCGCCGGGAACGGCCGGCTGCGAGTTCAACTACCGGCCGCTGTTTTCTTCGAGCCTCGCGATCGTCGCACGGCAGGATCATCCGCGTGCGGACAGCCGGTCGCTGACCGATCTGCTCGATCTCGACTGGCTCGTTGCACTGGACTCCGAAACAGAAGGACAGGCGCCATACAGGATGTTCGTGCGGCACGGCCTGCGCGCGCCGCGCAGTATTCACTTTCTTCACTCGTTGACGGTCGCCCTGCCGCTGCTCAAGCGCATGGACATGGTGAGCATCTTTCCGTGGCCGCTCATCGAGTTGTGCGCGGCTCGCGACGGCCTGTGCGCGATTCCCGTTCGGGAACAGCTCGACGATTCGACAGTCGGGATCATCACGCGCGCCGGTGAGCCCACGGATGCGGCGGCGAGTTGCTTCATCGATTGCCTGATCGAAACGATTCGCGACGAATCCTGGGCCCGAACGCCGGACACGCTGCGCGCCACGCATTCAGTCGAAATACTGGTCTAAAGTCTTCCGTTACAGCCGCCAACTTGCAGCTTACGTCGCCCAAATCTTGAGATCTTGCGGCGAACACTCCTTTCTCCGACCCTGCCGGCTTCCAGATATCTCAAAATTTTAATTGCGAACGCTTCTCAATTACAGCCAGATTGCATAGAATGCTCGTCGAAAACACTTTGTAATAAATTCGAAACGCCCGGGTAAGGAATGCGATGCCTTCCCGGTCAACCACTCGACGGGGAACAAAAAATGAAGTTGCGGTCCGACGAACCGAAGCTCAGCAAAATCAGCACTGCGTTGTGCAGCATGTTGGCTGCCGGCCCTGCCTTCGCACAAAGCACGGCGGGCACGGCGCCACCCGACAAGGAAGGCCGGCTCGAGCCGATCGCCGTACAGGGCCAAGCGGACCACGGCTTCAAGACGGATCATTCGGCTTCGGTGAAATTCACCGCGCCGCTGCTCGATACGCCGAAGTCGGTGACCGTGATCCCGCAGGAGCTGATCCAGAGCACCGGCGCATCGACGCTGACCGAAGCACTGCGCACCGTGCCGGGCATCACGTTCGGTGCCGGCGAAGGCGGCAACCCGCTCGGCGACCGGCCCTTCATTCGCGGCTACGACGCGCAGGGCAGTACCTTTGTCGACGGCATGCGCGACATCGGCGCCACGACCCGCGAAGTGTTCAACATCGAGAGCATCGAAGTGACCAAGGGCTCGGACGGCGCATACGGCGGGCGCGGCGGCGCGGGCGGCAGCATCAACCTGATCACCAAGACCCCGCATCTGGGCAACTCCGCCGACGGCAGCGCGGGCCTCGGCACCGACCGCTACCGCCGCTTCACCGCCGACGGCAACTGGCAGATGGCCGATCACGCGGCATTCCGCCTGAACGTGATGAGCCACAACAACGACGTAGCCGGCCGCGACGCCGTCAACAACGAACGCTGGGGCATTGCGCCGTCGTTCACTTACGGCCTCGGCACGCCGACCCGCGTGACGGCGAGCTACTACCACCTCACGACGGACGACCTGCCCGACAGCGGTATTCCGTACTTCTACACGACCACCAACAAGCCGGCCAACGTCGGCACGATCTATCCCGCCGACGTGGACCGTCACAACTTCTACGGCCTGATCGACCGCGATTTCCGCAAGACGACCTCGGACGTCGGCACGCTGCGCATCGAGCACGACATCAACAGCGATCTGACGATCCGCAACACCACGCGCTATACGAAGTCGACCCAGGACTACATCTGGACCCAGCCGGACGACAGCCAGGGCAACGTGGTGAACGGCATGGTGTGGCGCCGCGCGAACACGCGTGCCAGCGACGTCTACAGTCTGGCGAACCAGACCGAACTGTTCGGCGAGTTCAAGACGGGTTTCCTGAAGCACAGCTTCACCACCGGCCTCGAACTCTCGCGCGAAACCAGCATGAACGACTCCTACACCGTGGCCGCGGCAACCGGCGCGATCTGCAGGACCAAAGGTATCGGCGCGGCGTCGGGCTATAACTGCACGAGTTTGTGGACGCCGAATCCGAACGACCCGTGGGCGGGTGCGGTGAACCAGACGAATGACCCGAGCAGACAGCGCACGGTCACCAAATCGCTGTATGCATTCGATACGATGGAGCTGACCCAACGTTGGCAAGCCAACGTTGGCCTGCGCGTCGACGATTACTCGACCGACTTCCGCAACACGAAGGCCAACGGCGGCAACAGCGTCTCGCGCGACGACACGTTATTTAACTACCAGTTCGGTCTCGTCTTCAAACCGGCCTCGAACGGCAGCATTTATGCATCGATCGCGACTTCGTCGACGCCGGCCGGTGCGCTGCTCGGCCAGGGCAGCGAAACGCAGTCGCTCACGCCCGGCCGTGGCGGTGTCGGCGCGAACGCCGACCAGCTCTCGCCGGAAAAGAATCGCAGCGTTGAACTCGGCACCAAGTGGAATGTGCTGAACAACAAGCTCTCGCTGACCGGAGCACTGTTCCAGATCGACACGACCAATGCGCGCGTCACGTTGCCGAACAACGAGTACGCGATGGTCGGCAACAAGCGTGTGCAAGGTTTCGAATTCGGCGTGGCCGGCCAGTTGACGAACAAGTGGCAGGTATTCGGCGGCTACACGTATATGAAAAGCGAGTTGCGCGACAACGGCAGGACCACGTCGGACAACGGCCACCAGTTCCCGAACACGCCGAAGAACAGCATCAGCCTGTGGACCAACTACGACGTGCTGCCGAAATTCACCATCGGCGGCGGCGCGTTCTACATGTCGCAGGTGTACGGCGACACGGCGAACCTGCGCGCGGTACCGTCCTACTGGCGCTTCGACGGAATGGCGGCGTACCGGATCAACAAGAAGGTCGATCTGCAACTGAACGTGCAGAACATCTTCAACCGGACTTACTACGATCAGGCGTATCCGGCTCACTATGCGTCGATCGCGGCGGGACGCTCCGCGTTCCTGACGCTGAACGCTCACTACTGAGCAGCGCCGGATGGAACAGGTGACCTTGAAAGCGCTGGCGAGCGTGTCGCACGACGAGTTCGCCGCGATTCTCGCCGGGCCGCCCGTGCAAGCCGCCGCGTGGGTCGCGGCGGCGGCGCACAACGGCATTGTCGAAGCACAGGCCGCGTACGGCCAGTATCTGCTCGACGGCCACGGCGTCGAACGCAATGCCGAAGAAGCCGTGACATGGTTTCGCCACGCGGCACGCCGCGATCATCCTATGGCGATGAACATGCTCGGCCGCTGCTACGAACATGGCTGGGGCGTTGCCGCCTGCGCACCCGTCGCGGTGTACTGGTATCGGCTCGCCGCGCAAGCCGGGCTCGATTGGGGCATGTACAACTATGCGTCGGCGTTGGCGCTCGGCAACGGTGTCGAATGCGATCGCGCGCAGGCATTGCAGTGGTTCAGGCACGCGGCCGAACTCGGCCACGTGAAGTCCATCAACTTCATCGGCAGCTTTTACGAGGACGGCTGGGCAGTCGAGGCCGACGCCGCCATCGCGCTCGACTATTACCGCCGCGCGGCGGAAGGCGGCGATTTTCGCGGCCAGTTCAACTATGCGCGGCTGCTGGCCGAACGCGGCGAAATCGACAACGCGCTGTACTGGTTGCGGCGCGTGCCGCATACGGCAACCGTGGCGTTCGTCGCGAAGATGCACACGTGGCTCGCCGCCTCGCCGGTGAGCGCGTTTCGCGCGCTGGCCCGCGACATCGACGCCGCGACGCGCCCGGCTCGGGAGTCACGCGCATGATGCTGCATCTGCAAGGCGTGCTCAGCAAACAGCAGGTCGCGCAATGTCGCGAGGTGCTGGACGCGGCGCAATGGATCGACGGCAACGTGACTTCCGGCGAACAGTCGGCGCAGGCCAAGCGCAACCAGCAACTGCCCGAAGGCTCGGCCGCCGCGCGCGCCGTTGGCGATGCGATTCAGGACGCGCTCGGCCGCAATCCGCGCTTCTTTTCCGCCGCATTGCCGCTGAAAGTTTTCCCGCCGCTCTTTAACCGCTACGCGGGCGGTGACGGTTTCGCCACACACGTGGACAATGCGATCCGCCAGTTGCGCGGCACCGACTTCCGCATTCGCAGCGATCTGTCCGCCACGCTTTTTCTTGCGGAACCGGACACTTATGAAGGCGGTGAGCTCTGTATCGAAGACACCTACGGCGTACATCGCGCCAGGTTGCCCGCCGGCGACATGGTGCTCTACCCCGCTTCGAGCCTGCACCACGTGAGCCCGGTCACGCGCGGCGTGCGGGTCGCGTCGTTCTTCTGGATTCAAAGCATGGTGCGCGACGACGGCGAGCGCGCAACGCTGTTTCAACTCGACAACGACGTGCAGCGCCTCGCCGCCGAGAAAGGTTCGAACGATGCCACCGTGGTCAGCCTCACCGGCATCTATCACAATCTGCTACGCCGTTGGGCCGACGCGTGAAACACCTGAGCGCCTTTGCACGACCGAACGGCGCCCACAATAAAAAACGCCGCGAACAGCGAAGTTCGCGGCGTTCTTCTACCAGACCGTCAATCCGTCAGGCAGTAGCCACCACTCTGCGCGGCGACAGAACCGACACGACAAAACTCACGACGATATTGGCCACCAGCGCGATCAGGCCGATATACACCGGATAGACCGCATCGCCGAGATGCAGCGCGAACACCGGCTTGAGGCCTTGGGAAATCGCCAGCCCGCTGCCGATCACAATCCCGACCAGCCAGCCGAGGAACAGACCCGGCGTGTTCAAACGACGTGTGTACAGCGAGAACACGATTGCCGGGAAGATCTGCAGAATCCACACGCCGCCCAGCAGTTGCAGGTCGATCGCGTATTGCGTCGGCAGGAACACGATGAACAGCAGCGCGCCGAACTTCACGACGAGCGAAACGATCTTCGCCGTGGAGGCCTCGCCTTCAGGCGAGATATTCGGCGAAACGAGCGGACGCCACAAATTGCGCGTGAACAGATTGGCCGCGCCGATCGACATGATGGCCGCCGGCACCAGCGCGCTGATCGCAATCGCCGCCGCCGCAAAGCCGACGAACCACGACGGGAACAGCGTGTTGAACAGCGCCGGCACCATGTCCGAGGCCGACTTCACATGCACGCCGGCCGCGATCGCCATATAGCCGAGCAACGCGATCAGACCCAGCAGCAGCGTGTACGCCGGCAGGAAGATCGCGTTCTTGCGCACCGTATTCGCCGAGGAGGACGACAGCACCGCGGTCATCGTATGCGGATACATGAACGCCGCCAGCGCCGAGCCCAATGCGAGCGACGCATACGCGGTGAACTGCGTCGGCTTCAGTATGATGCCGGTCGCGCCACCCTTGGCCTTGAAATACGTATCGGCCGCGTCGAACACATGCGCATAGCCGCCGAGTTTGGCCGGAATCAGCCACACCGCCGCGATCACGACGATGTAGATCATGATGTCCTTCACGAACGCGATCATGGCCGGCGCGCGCAGGCCGCTCGCGTAGGTATAGAGCGCGAGAATCACGAAGGCGACGATCAGCGGCATTTCGCCGGTCACGCCGAGCCCCTTGATCACCACCTGCATGCCCACCAGTTGCAGCGCGATATACGGCATCGTCGCGATAATGCCGGTCACGGCGACCGCTGCCGGAAACCACTTGCCGCCATATTCGCCCTGCACGTAGTCCGCTGCCGTGATGTGGTTTTTCGCGTGCGCGATCTTCCACAGTTTCGGCATTACCGCGAACACGAACGGATAGACGATGATCGTGTACGGCAACGCAAAGAAGCCATACGCACCCACCGAATAGACCAGCGCGGGCACCGCAATCACCGTATAAGCGGTATAGAAGTCGCCGCCCACGAGGAACCACGAAATGACCGTGCCGAACTGGCGGCCACCGAGGCCCCATTCGTGCAACTGCGTGAGATCGCCCCGTTTCCAGCGCGCGGCAAAGAAGCCGATCACGGTGACGAGAACGAAGAACGCGATAAAGACGGTCATCGCAACCGGATTCACAGGATTCAGATCGCTCATTTCACACCTCGGTACACGACGTAAATCAGTAGCGAGGTCAACGGCACCCACAAGAACTGATACCAGTAGAAGAACGGAAAGCCGGCGAACGAAGGACGCGTGTCGTTATAAAACGGCAGCCACAACAACGCGATATACGGGATCAGCAGGATCAGCCATAGCCATGAACGGCCGGCAGGTTGGGAGGTCTCCACAAACTTCTCCTAAGTCTATTATTGAAGCCGCGTGCCACGATTCGTGGTCCGGCACGCGGAAACCGGTTACCTGATATTAGTCGGCAAAACCGGAATGTGCTCTTTGCGCCGCGCAAGCGCGCGGCGGCAGGCGCAACCGCCCACAAGGCGCACTACGCCGCGGGGATGTAGTATTCGCCTTCGTAAGCGTCCTTACAAGCGCGCAACTACGTAAGCCGGCTACGTAATACTACGTAGCCCGTCGGCCGTTTTTTCAACGATGAAACTCAAAGCAAAGATTGTCCTGCTGGCCATCGTGCCCTTTCTGGCCGCCATCGCCAGCATCGAAACCGGGGTGCGCCGGGAAGCCACGGCGCTCGCCGAGACGCAGCACGCGACCACCCAGGCCGCGTACATGGCCAGCAAGGAAATAGAGCTCAAGCATTACGTGGAGCTTGCCACCACCGCGATCGCGCCGCTCTACAACGCCGGCCAGGACAATGCGCGCGACGACGCAATGCTGCGTACGCGCGCGCTCGAGACTCTGAAGAAGATGGACTTCGGCGAGGACGGCTACTTCTTCGTGTATGACATGCATGGCCGTTCGCTGATGCATCCGCGCGAGCCCGACCTCGTGGGGCGCGACCTTTGGGCGCTGCGCGATGCGCAAGGCGCGCTGACCATCCAACAACTGCTCGCCGCGGCCTCGCATGGCGGCGGCTATGTGCGCTACCTGTGGCATCGTCCGTCCACGGGCAAGGTGGCGTCGAAACTCGGCTACGTGGTGCCGCTGGAACGCTGGGGCTGGATGATCGGCACCGGCATCTATCTCGACGACGTGGACAGCACGCTCGCGCATATCGACGAACGCGCGGCGGCCAACATCGATCGTACGATGAAATGGATCGACGCGATCGCCGTGGCCGGACTCGCCGTGATCGCGCTGTGCGCGCTCGTGCTCAACGTGACCGAATATCGCAGCGCGGACGCCAAACTGAAACGGCTTGCGCAGCAGGTGGTGGAGTCGCAGGAAAACGAACGGGCGCGCCTGTCGCGTGAACTGCACGACGGCATCAGCCAGATGATGGTGTCCGTCAAGCTGCTGCTCGAATCCGCGCTGGCGCGCTTCGAGCGCAGCGAAGTGCGCGTGCCCGCGGCCGAAGCCGCGCTCACCACCAGCCTCACGCGGCTCGGCGACACCTTGCGCGAAGTGCGGCGCATTTCTCACGCGCTGCGTCCGTCGATGCTGGACGACCTCGGTGCGGCGGCCGCGCTGGAACAACTCACGCGCGAACTCAGCGAGCAGTCCGGCATCGCGATCGGCTTTACACAGATCGCCCACACCCATGCGGCGGTGTTGCCGGACACGGTCAATACCGTGCTGTTCCGGATCGCCCAGGAGGCGCTGACGAATATCGTACGTCACGCGCAGGCGTCGAGCGCGGCACTCACACTGGAAGTGTCGAGCGAGGCCGTCACGCTGAGCATCGCGGACAACGGGCGCGGCTTCGACGTGGCGCATGCCTTCGTCGGCCGGCGCTCGGGCGTGGGACTACGCAATATGCGCGAACGGCTCGAAGCGCTGGGCGGCACACTGTCGCTCAGCTCACAAGCCGGCCACACCCTCGTCACCGCACGCGTGCCGCTGGGATCGACCGAGCCGACATGGCCGGCCTTGCAGGAAACCTGATCATGAACGACACCTCACCCGCTATTGCCCGCCTGATTCTCGTCGACGACCATCCGCTCGTACGCGACGGTCTGCGCGCGCGGCTCGAAGCAGTGCGCAACCTCGAAGTAGTCGGCGAAGCCGCCAATGCGCAGGAAGCGCTCGCCCTCGCCGCGAGCGCGGAGCCCCATCTCGTGCTGATGGACGTCGGCATGAACGGGATGAACGGCATCGCGCTGGCCGGCATGTTTCACGAACGCTTTCCGGCGATTCGCGTTCTCATGCTGTCCATGCACGACAATCTCGAGTACGTGACCCAGGCGGTCCGCGCGGGCGCCAGCGGCTACGTGCTCAAGGACTCGCCGGCCACCGAAATCATTCAGGCAATCGGCGCCGTGCTGGAAGGCAAGTCGTTTTTCAGCGCGGGATTGGGGGCACGTCTGATTCAGGCCTCCGCGACGCAATCGCCGGTCGAACGGCTCACGCCACGCGAGCGCGACATTCTCGACGCGCTCGCCGAAGGCCTGTCGAGCAAGCAGATTGCTCAACGCAATGACCTCTCCGTGCGTACCGTGGAAACGCACCGGTTGAATCTGAAACGCAAGCTCGATATTGAAGGTCAGGCCGAGCTGATCAAGTTCGCGGTCGAGAACCGGCGCACACCCAACACCCGGAGTTGATCAGGATGAAACACGCGATCCAGGCGCGGCTAGCGGGTCTGCTGATGGGTTTCAGTTTCGGTTTCGGCTTCGGATTCGCCGCCACTGGCGCGCATGCCGAACCGCCGCGTCTGAATCGCGGCCACGATCCGTTCTTTCAGATCTCCAACGCGGTTAGCGGCTGTCCTGTGCCTTTGGGCCCGCTCGAAACGGAGCAGGAATGGCTCGACGACAGCCATTACCGCATCGAGCGCGGCAATAGCTGTTGGGTGGAAGGCCGCTGCCGTTTGTCGAATGCGTACCTGTACGACGTGGAAATCGCCGACGCCGTGCAGCGGCGCCTCACCAACATCAATTTCGCCACGCATTGGCGCGAACAGTCGACGCTGTGGCTGACGCTGCAACGCCGCTTCATTTATGTACAAGGCTGCGTCGCACCGGGTTTCGACAAGCAGGGCTTTTTCACCGAGCTCGCAAAAACCGCGGACGTCGAGCGCGTGATCGACGACACGACGAACGATCCGCATGCGGCACAACTCCCGTACAGGACGCTTGCGGACCCGGATAAACCGGTGCTGAATCCGGGCAATTAGCGCTTGTATTGCTTCGTTATAACTGCGTATCCAGCAGCGGCACGAACTTTTCGATCAGCTTTTCAGTGAACGGGCGATGTGTCCATGCTTCGAGCGTCACCTGCTGCGACTTCGTTAAATCGTCGGCGAAAATGGCGGTCTGCTGCTTCGCGAAGTCGCGGTCATAAATGTTCAGATTCGCTTCGTCGTTGAGCTTGAATGAACGGCTGTCGAAATTGGTGGAGCCGACCGACACCAGGTATTCGTCCACCACCAGCAATTTGCAGTGAAACATGGTCGGCTGATATTCGAACATTTCCACGCCCGCTTTCAGCAGATCGCCCCAGCACGCGCGCGATGCTTCGCGCACGGTGTGTGTATCGATGCGTTTTCCGGGCGTGATGATCCGCACTTTCACGCCGCGCTTCGCCGCTTCGACAATGGCGTTGATAGTGAGCTTGTCGGGAACGAAATAGGCGCTCGCCAGATGAATGGAGTGCGTGGCCGCCGTAATCGCCATCAGATACATCAATTGCATATCGTCGCTGCCGCCCGAAGGCGAACTGCTGAACATATGCGCGAGCCCGTCGCCCATTGGCTCGATATCGGGGAAATAGGCGGGACCGTGCAGCACATTGCCGGTAGCCTTGACCCAGTTGTCCATGAACACGGCCTGCATATGGCCGACCACCGGACCCGCCACACGGAAATGCGTGTCGCGCCAATGCTTTTCATTTTCCGCGTGACCGGTCCACTCCGGCGCAATACCCACACCACCCGTGAAGCCAATACGCCCGTCTATCACCAGCAGTTTGCGGTGCGTGCGGTCGTTCATGCGGCCAAGGCCGGTCCAGTGAGGCTTGTGATACTGAATCACCTCCACGCCCGCGTCGCGAAGCAGACTCAGATAGCGCTTGTCCATTTTCGACGAACCGACCCAGTCGAGCAGTACATGCACCGCGACACCTTCGCGCGCTTTATCCGCGAGCGCCTGTGCAATCTGTTCGCCAATTTCGCCGGACCAGTAAATGAAGGTTTCAAACGTGATGGTTTGACGCGCGCTGCGGATGCCCTCCAGCATGGAAGGAAAAATACGGTCGCCATTGAGCAGCATCTCGAAGCGATTGCCCGAGATGACCGGCGGCCCGAGCAACAAACCCATTGAGCGAAGGAATTGCGGATCGTCGCTCGCATAGAGGCGTTCGATCTTATGTTCGATCTTCTTCTCACCGCTCGATAAATTGGCAATCACCAATATGATGACGAGCGTGGCGAAGGCGGTAATGGGAATTGCCAGCATGCGTGGCCTCGATGCTATTCGGCGAGACGCGCCGCATGCGCGCCCTGCGGTTTGACGGAAACCCGGATCCCGGTCCGGCCTTTACGACGAACGCAGGACGCATTGCGCGTGCCCGTTGCAGGCCCGCGCCTTGCTACTCGGCGTCATTACCTGACCAGCGCGAATGCTTCCCGGCTGGCAATTTCACCCGCGCCGTAGACACCGACCACGGTATAGTCCGACGCCACGCACTCGAACGTGGACGCCTGAAACGTAATGACGAAATGGCGCTTTGCAGGCCCTACCGATGCAACCTCGGCAAGCTCGCCAGCAAGCGACGAATGGATGACTTCGTGAACCGAGTAACCCATCAGTCCTTGCGAAGCGAGCGGATGAATGTCGAGATCGCCGTCGCCGGGCGGACCCAGGCGATGAAACACCGCGTCCGGAAATAGCACCGTGCAGAAAGGATCGTCCTCGGCATCGAATGGTCCGAACCGTTCAAAGTCGGATTCCGCAATCGGATAAGCGACAATAACCCGGCGGTCACTGGCAACAATGAACGGTTCAGCGGCATCTTCTGCCGGACGAGGAATGCCGTCCAGCAGGACGACCTGGTCTTCCTGCTGGCGTGATTCGAGCGTGCTGGTCATCTACTTCACGACTCCGTTACGCTCATGCGCTGGCTGGCGCGGCCGAGGCTTGCGGCGTTGCCGCAGCACCTGTCGCGGCGGCTTTGCTTGTGGCTGCGCTCTTGCGAACCGGCGCTTTCCTTGCCGCTTTGGTCGCGGCAGTTTTCTTCGCGGCCGGCTTTGCCGCGCTTTTCTTTGCCGCGCTTTTCTTTGCCGCTACTTTCACGCTTGCCGCGGTGGCTTTCTTTGCAGCCGTCTTTTTGGCCGTTACCGCTTTCTTTGCGACGACCTTTCGGGCTGCAGCTTTCCTGCCTGCTACGCCGCTAGCCGCCGACTTCACTTTGCCGGCCTTCTTTGCGGCCTGCTGACCGGCATCGGCCACCGTTGCCGACGCGCCATCGATCAGGAATCTGGTGCGGTCCTTGACCGTGGCAAGCCATGCCGGCGCCGGACCGCGGCCACTCCACGTAGCGCCCGTTTTCGGATTGATGTACTTGGGCGGTTGCGCGCCTTTCGGCTGACCTTTACTCGCTTTCGCATGAGTAAGAGCAGCCTTTGCCGCCGACTTCAGTTCGCTCGCGCCTTCGATCAGGAATTGAGTGCGGTCTTTCACGCCGGCAATCCAACCCGGCGCGCGGCCATGACCCGTCCAGGTCGCACCGGTTTTATGGTCGCGGTACTTTGCAATCGCCTTGCCGGCGCCCGCGGCTTTCGCCTTGCCATTACCAGCATGGCCGTTCAAACCTCGGGCGGCACGTCTTGCCTTTGCGCGCGCTTCGATATCCGCAGTAGTGAGGCCATGTTTAAGCATCAGGTCGCGAATCTGGTCGACAGCCGCTTGTGCTTTCCTGGCAATAAGAACGTCAGCTTGCGCCTGAAGCTTTCGAAGCTTTGCCTGAATTTGCTCTAAAGTGGGCATTTGATTGCTCCTTATGTGGTAATCGATCGAACTATGCCACGAATGACGCGAGAAAGGCAGTTCGGCGTGGCTATAAATACACGAGTCCGAGTCGATCATGCATCCGGTGGAGTACGAACTTTTCTGGTTCTTTACTCCATTGCCACACTTTTCCTGTCTTTTCCTATGCCATTCCCCCCTTCTCTTCTAATGCGCATGAAGGCCACACGGGTCGGCAACAGCGTCCCGCCGGGCTGATTGGCCGCAGTGCATCGCGGCATTAGCCGCTTCTACTATAGGTAAGCATTTGAAGATTCAAAGAGTAGCAGTACATTTTTTACTGTTCAGGTATGTTGCCTCACCCTTCCCGCCGCAACCCCGCGTGACGAATCCCGCCGTGCCGCACTCAGCAGCAAAGCTCCCGGCAATCCGTAAGGGTGAACCTGAGTCAATGAAGTGACGCCGAATAGCGCCATGTTAGAACACCTCAATAGCACCGCACTTTCAGATGAAAGCTGGTTGGTTCAGGCAATCCGCAATCCGTGCGTCGGTAGAATTTCCTGTGTGGTCACGAAGCGATGCTGCTTGACCGCGTCGTGAAATAACCTGTAATCGCTTTTCTCAAAGGCTTCGGTCCACACGGGCTTGTCTCCGGTGTCGTCGCCGAACTTCAAACCGGTAGCCAGGTACTTCCAGGAGCCAGGCCCTTTGGGCACGTATTCCGGAATCGACTCTTTCAAACCCGGAATACCGCCAGCCTTCAAAACGCGGCAAATGTGCCGCAAGCGCTCGTTGTCGTCTTCGTGGCGATTGGTATTGAGCAGGTCGGTGAGCACCTCTGTGACGTCGTCCGGCATGCCGGGCTGGTTCTCGAAATCTTGCCGCCCCTCCAGATAGCCACGCACCGCCCGACACGCCATCTCGGCCGCCTGCACGAATTCCGGCAGATTATGTCGCTGGATGAATTCGTTCCTACCGTCGATGTAATGCCATTTCGCCCACGGCTGGTCAGGATAGTGCAACGCGGCGCCATGACCGACGGGTAGCGCGACGGTCAGAATATCTTCCTCGATGTGTTCGATCAGATGCTCGCTGGCGAGTTTGAGTTTGGCGAACCAGCCTTTGCGCGTACAGTCTTGCGCCTCCAGCAGATGAACCCGATTCCACGGACTTTCGATACCGGCGAATCCTTGATGCGCCCATGTATCGACGTACGTATGAAGCGTCACACCCAGCCGATGCAGTCCGGTCTCGGTGTCCCGGTGCAGGATCGCCCGCCGCACCACCTCACGCGCGACGGCGCTATCCGGCCGGCACACGGCCTTTTCGTGCAAGGTCTCGCCTTCGGCCGCCGGCAGAAAATGAAAGGGCGTCCATACCAGACGGTTCTGGTCGTCCTCCGTGGTGGCGTAGTCGAATAACTTGTGCGCCGTGGCAAAGCGTTCAAAGGTCTCGCCACCCTTGAAGCGCAATATGCCCGCGGTCGTCGCATCGTCGACGTACTGACAGGCATGCGCCACGGTGAGCGCGTCGCCCGCCGGCATTCCGGCCACGCGGGCGGCGATATAGACCACACCGTAGTGGAAGTCGATATTCATGGCAGGCGCTCCTCAACGCGCGGCGAATGACGACGGGATCTTCCTGACTGCGCGGCGAGGTAGGCGTCGCGTCGGCGCATGAGTAGATAGTAGACGACCCGGCGCACTGAAACTTTAAAAAAGTCGCGCCATTCATGATTCGTGGGCGCCCTTATGCGCGCCTCGCCACTAAATACACTTGTGACAATCAGGCGCTGGATTTTCTCGTGTTTGTTATTTGCACGGCCTGGCGACTCAGTTATGCTTTGTGCCATTGGAACATTCGTAATGCGAAAGGCACACCGGCCGGCATCACTCCGGGCCCAGGCATTCGGACCACTACACGCTAACTCAAAGGATAATTCCCGTGAAACTCGAAAACTGGAAAGAAGGTGCAAGTCCGGAACGCCGCAAGCTGATACGCAGCAAGGTTCACGTATTGCTGGCCACGATCGGCACATTGGCGTCCGTCGTCGGCATCTGCGTGGCAATTAACGGCGGCCTGGAATTCAACCGCACCAAAGTTTTCGTCGGGGTCGGCATTACGGTCATATCCACCATCGTTTATATCTCGATGCTTTTCGCGCCGTCCGAGTGAAACCCGGCCTTCTGCCGCTGCGCGAAAGTACCGCCATCGGGCCGGCGGTCACGACAGGTGGGTAATTTTCAGGCGGCTGTTCCAGCGCGAGTTCAGGTACTCGAGCGCCAGCCGCCGGTGGCAGCGGTGTGGTAAATGTTCACTGCAAAGCAGGCAGGCCGAACGGAATAGATCGACGTCCAGACTGCTTTCCACCCGGCGCTGGGCGATCAGCTCGATATAAGCGTCCGCGAAATCGTCCCACGTCAGTTCCTTGGCCTTATAGCGCTTGAACAAGTCCGGCTCGGGAGCCAGTTCGGGCATCTCCCGATAAGCTGCGCCGCACAACTTGTCGAGAAAGAAAGGCAGATCCTGTTTCTTCGCGAAGCCGGCAAGTTGCGACGTGTTGCTCAGGCGGATGTCGAGAACCGTCCGCACCTCAGCGTTTTTCAGCAAATCGAAAAACTCCTGCGCAGTCTTACCGGTGAAACCGATGGTGGCCACCGGCACGGCATTGTTTTCGTGTTTCATCACAGTGCCCCCAGAAGCGGGCAGACGCAGTGCCCGGCAAAGAAAAGCCCCGCTGCGATATCCGGAGCGGGGCTCAGTCTCAGTTCACGCCGTGCCGGCTTATTTGACGATGCCGACCAGTTCGACCTCGAACGTCAGGTCACTGTTCGGCGGAATCACGCCGACGTTGCGATCGCCGTAAGCAGTCGCAGCCGGGCAGGTCAGTTTGGCCTTGCCGCCCACTTTCATCTTCTGCACGCCTTGCGTCCAGCACGGAATCACGCGGTTCAGCGGGAACGTGGCCGGGCCGCCGTGTTTCGCCGAGCTATCGAACTCGGTACCGTTGGCCAGCGTGCCGCGGTAGTTGACCTTGACGACATCTTCGGCGGCAGGTTGGGCGCCGGTACCTTGGGTCAGATGTTCAACCACGACACCGGAAGGCAGTTTTTCGGTGGTGGGCGCGGCAGCCATCGCCGTTGAAGACAGCGCCGTTGAAGACAGAAGAGCTGCTGCGACCAATGCAACGATAGATTTCAAAGCGAGTCTCCAGATGGGTAGTGCGGCTCATTGTAACGGATCGCATCCAACGCACCAGCACGACCGCCGCGTTGGTGATCGTCGGCACGCGTCCGCAGTTGCGCTCACCTGCTTTTTCAACGCCAGATTCAGTGCGCGGGACCTCCGCATTCGAACACGAGCGGAACCGCGTACATAACTGCGAAGATTCTGTTGTGAACCACCGGCCCGGTTTGGCGGTCCACACAGGAGATCCCTTCGAGCCGTTCGCCGACACGCGAATCCAATGCTAAAGAGCGCTTCCGATGACCAAGCCGGCTGATTCCGACGAGAGCGAGGTCCCCGCTCCCTCTGCGCCGCCCGAGCGTCGGCGCGCTCCCCGGCCGCGCCGGATTCCGCGCAGCCGCGAACAGCAGGCGCGGCTCGACGCACGCGAACCGGCCTTCGAGCCGCTGCCTTTCGCCATCGACGAAACGGCCGCGCGCCGCCCCTTCGCCGACAGACTCGCGGCATGGTTCGAGACGCGCCGCTGGCAGCCATTCGAGTTTCAACACGAGGTCTGGCGAGAAATCGGCCGTGGCGCGAGTGGTTTGCTGCACGCCACGACCGGCGCAGGTAAAACCTGGGCTGTCTGGTTCGGCGCGCTGGCCGCCTTCGTGACAACGCCGACGCCGCCTGGCCGCCCGCGTGCGACCCGCGCCCAGCCCGAACCGCTCACCGTGCTGTGGATCACGCCGATGCGCGCGCTCGCTGCGGACACCGCGCGCGCCTTGCAAACTTCGGCGGCAGAACTGGCCGTGCCGTGGAGCGTCGGGTTGCGCACCGGCGATACGTCGTCCGCCGAACGCGCACGGCAAAACCGGCGCATGCCGTCGGCGCTCGTCACGACACCGGAAAGTCTTTCGCTCATGCTGACGCGCTCCGATGCACGCGACGTGCTTGCGCACGTGCGACTGGTGGTCGTCGACGAATGGCATGAGTTGCTCGGCAACAAGCGCGGCACGCAAACGCAACTCGCGCTTGCGCGTCTCGCGCATTGGCGGCCTGAATTGCAGGTATGGGGGTTGTCGGCGACGCTCGGCAATCTGCCCTTCGCCGCCGATGTATTGCTCGCCCCCGTGAAGACGCCACGCGCAAACGTGCATGGCGCGCTGCCCAAAGCGCTGATCGTCGATACGGTCATACCCGAGACCATCGAGCGGTTTCCGTGGGGCGGTCATGTGGGCATGCGCCAGGTCGGCGCAGTCGCCGAGGCGATCGGCGAAGCTCGGACTTCGCTCGTGTTTACCAACACACGTTCGCAATGCGAGGTGTGGTATCAGGCGCTGCTCGAAGCGCGGCCCGAATGGGCCGGTCTGATCGCGCTGCATCACGGCTCGCTCGATCAGGAAGTGCGCGAATGGGTCGAGCGCGGCCTCAAGAGCGGCTTGCTGAAAGTGGTTGTATGCACATCGAGCCTCGATCTGGGCGTCGATTTTCTGCCGGTGGAGCGCGTGTTTCAGATCGGTTCGCCGAAGGGCGTCGCACGTTTGATGCAGCGCGCGGGCCGTTCGGGCCACGCGCCGGGACGCCCTTCGCGAGTGACGATCGTGCCGACGCATGCGCTCGAACTGGTGGAAGCGGCCGCCGCGCGCGAGGCTGTCGCGAAGCGTCAGATAGAAGGCCGCGAAACACCGGAGAAACCGTTCGACGTGCTGGTGCAGCATCTCGTTACCGTGGCGATCGGCGGCGGGTTCGATGCGCGCGAACTGTACGGCGAGATTCGCAGTACCTATGCTTACCGGCAGTTGACGCAGGCCGAGTTCGATTGGGCGCTCGGCTTCGTGGAAGGCGGCGGCACGGCGTTGCGCGCCTACCCCGACTATCATCGCGTGGCGCGCGAAAGCGATGGGCTGTACCACGTGCCGCGCGAGGATCTGGTGCGAAGGCACCGCAACAACATCGGCACGATCGTCGCCAACGGTACCCTGAATGTCGCCTATCTCTCGGGCGGCCGGATTGGCGCCATCGAGGAATCGTTTATTTCGCGGCTCAAGCCCGGCGATATCTTTACGTTCGGCGGGCGCGCCCTCGAATTGATCCGCGTGCAGGATATGACCGCGTGGGTGCGGCGCGCCACGTCGTCGCGCGGAGCCATGCCGCAATGGGCCGGCAGCCGTATGCCGCTGTCTTCCGAACTCGCCGACGCCACGCTCACGATGCTCGCGCGCGCCGCCGCCGGCATCTACGACGAACCGGAAATGCGCGCCGTGCGGCCGCTGCTCGAATTGCAGCAGAAGTGGTCGGCATTGCCCGAACCGGGCGTACTGGTCGTGGAGTTGGTGAAAACGCGCGAAGGCCATCATTTCTTTTGCTATCCGTTTGCGGGGCGCACAGCGCATATCGGTTTGGGCGCGTTGCTCGCATGGCGCGTCGCACGCGAGCAGCCCGGCACCTTTTCCATTTCGATGAACGACTACGGCTTCGAACTGTTGTCCGCGCAACCATTCGATTGGGCAGAGAAGCTCGAAAGCGGTTTGCTCTCTCCCGAAGAACTGGATCACGACATTCTCGCGAGCCTCAATTCGTCAGAGCTCTCCATGCGGCGCTTTCGCGAGATTGCGCGCGTGTCGGGATTGGTATTCCAGGGGCATCCCGGGCAGCAGAAAAGCGCGCGGCAGTTGCAAGCGTCGAGCGGCCTCTTCTACGAGATCTTTCGCAATCACGATAGCGGCAATCTGTTGCTCAACCAGGCCGATGACGAAGTGTTGCTGCAGGAACTCGACGCCCGGCGCATTCGCACCGCGCTCGAACACATGAACACGAGCCGCCTGGTGGTCATGCGCCCGAAAAAACCGACGCCGTTTGCGTTTCCGTTGATCGTCGGACGCTTGCGGGAGAAGGTCAGTACGGAGAAACTCGCGGACCGCGTCGAGCGGATGCTGGCCGAACTCGAGAAGGCGGCCCGCACATGAAGCCGGGGTCGTTGCAGGTTGAGATCGCCAGACATTCTCTCGTGCTATCGAGCTTGCGCGCGGCTTTCGATCCGGCGCTGCGTTGTCTGCTCGTCGCCGATGTGCATTTCGGCAAGGACGCGGTGTTTCGCGCGCGCGGCATTCCGGTGCCGATCGGTTCGACCGCCGACAACGTGATGCGCCTGGATATTCTGATCGCCCAGTTCGAGCCGACCCTGCTCGTATTTCTCGGCGATCTGCTGCATGCGCGCGAGGCGCATGCCACGGAGACGCTCGAAGCTTTGCATGTCTGGCGCGCGCGGCATGCCGGGTTGCGGGTGGTGCTCGTCGAAGGGAATCACGATGTGCATGCAGGACCGCTGCCCGCGACGCTCGGCGTCGAGTATGTCGATGAGCCCTGGCGGCTCGGGCCGTGGGCGTTGTGTCATCACCCTCAGACGGTCGAGGGTGCGTATGCGCTCGCGGGGCACGTGCATCCCGTGTATCGGATTGCGACGCGCAACGATTCGGTACGGGTTCCGTGTTTCAGGTTCGGTGTGAACTGTGGCGTGTTGCCTGCGTTCGGGAGCTTTACGGGTGGGGCGCGTGAGGATGGCCGTGTGGCCGATGAGAAGGTTTTTCTGGTGGTGCAGGAAAGGGTGATCGAAGTGGCGCGATGAGGGGTTGGGTTCTGGTTTGTTGAGTTTGTTGAGATTGTGGCTCGTGGAGGTTGGTGGCTGGAGCGAGCGGACGGTGTTCGTTCGCTCGCTCCGCCTGGCATCGGAAGGGAGGCCGGTCTGCCGGCCTCCCTGCGATGGGGGAAAGTTGGCCTGTTAGTGGCCGCCCCCGCCACCGCCGCCACCACCACCACCGCCGTTGCCGCCGCCGTGACCTCCGCCATAGCCGCCGCCGTGGCCGCCTGAGCCGAAACCGCCGCCGTGGCCACCTGAGCCGAAACCGCCGCCGTGGCCACCTGAGCCGAAACCGCCGCCGTGGCCACCTGAGCCAAAGCCGCCGCCGTGGCCACCTGAGCCAAAGCCGCCGCCGAAGCCGCCACCGTGGCCTGAGCCAAAACCGCCACCGAAACCGCCGCCGTGGCCACCGTTGCCGGAGCTGCCGAAGCCGCCGTTACCGGAACCGCCTGCGCCCGGACCGCTTCCGCCCTTGCCGCCGTCTCCGTGGCCACCGTTGCCGGAGTTGCCGAAGCCGCCGTTGCCGGAACCGCCTGCGCCCGGACCGCTTCCGCCCTTGCCGCCGTCTCCGTGACCGCCATCGCCGTGACCGCCGCTGCCGAAGCCGCCTGCGCCAGGGCCGTTTCCGCCCTTGCCACCGTCGCCGTGGCCGCCGTTGCCGGAGTTGCCGAAGCCGCCGTTGCCGGAACCGCCTGCGCCCGGACCGTTTCCGCCCTTGCCGCCGTCTCCGTGGCCACCATCGCCGTGGCCGCCGCTGCCGAAGCCGCCTGCGCCAGGGCCGTTTCCGCCCTTGCCACCGTCGCCGTGGCCGCCGTTGCCGGAGTTGCCGAAGCCGCCGTTGCCGGAACCGCCTGCGCCCGGACCGCTTCCGCCCTTGCCGCCGTCTCCGTGACCGCCATCGCCGTGGCCGCCGCTGCCGAAGCCGCCTGCGCCAGGGCCGTTTCCGCCCTTGCCACCGTCGCCATGACCACCATCGCCGTGGCCGCCGTTGCCGAAGCCGCCTGCGCCAGGGCCGTTTCCGCCCTTGCCGCCGTCGCCGTGGCCACCATTGCCGTGGCCACCGTCGCCGTGACCGCCATCACCGTGGCCGCCGTCACCATGACCGCCGTCGCCGTGACCACCGTCACCATGACCGCCGTCGCCGTGACCACCGTCACCATGACCGCCGTCGCCGTGGCCGCCGTCACCATGACCGCCATCGCCGTGGCCGCCGTCACCATGACCGCCGTCGCCGTGGCCACCGTCACCATGACCGCCGTCGCCGTGGCCGCCGTCACCATGACCGCCGTCGCCGTGGCCACCGTCACCGTGACCGCCGTCACCATGACCGCCATCGCCGTGGCCGCCGTCACCATGACCGCCGTCGCCGTGGCCACCGTCACCATGACCGCCGTGGCCACCGTCGCCGTGACCGCCATCGCCGTGGCCGCCATTACCATGACCGCCGTCGCCACCGGTCCCGCCGCCATTCCCGCCGTCCCCTCCACCGCCGGTTCCACCACCACCAGTCCCACCACCGCCAGTCCCGCCACCGCCAGTCCCACCACCACCAGTCCCACCACCAGTCCCACCACCAGTCCCGCCACCACCAGTCCCACCACCGGCAGTCCCACCACCACCAGTCCCGCCACCACCAGTCCCACCACCACCAGTCCCGCCACCGCCAGTCCCACCACCACCAGTCCCGCCACCACTACCCGCTCCCGCGCCTCCCTTCCCATCGCCACCATTGCCCGTACTTCCGGCACCAAGTCCCGCCGAGCCGGAGTTCGTCCCACTATTCCCGCCGCCGCTACCCGCGGCGGCCGCCCCGGTCGACGAAGTCCCGTTGCCGCTGCCGCTTTCCGATCCCCCAGCCGATAACGATCCCAACCCACCCGCAGCCGCAGCAACTCCAATTCCGCCGGCCGTCACCAGGTCATCGCTCTCCCGCTTGCAGCCAGGCGCGTCGAACGACGGACAATCAATCGGCAGCGCTTGCGCAACCATCATCCTCGATGGACTGACCGACGGCGCCGCAGACGGCGCCTGATTCGTTTGCGCACCCGCCATCGCCGCATACAAACTCACGGCAACTGCAAATACCGCCCGGCGCGTCCCCAACGCCAGCGCGTCCCCGTTTCTCTTTTTCATTTCATTCTCCTAACTATATGCCCTGAAAGACCGGCCTGGATAACAAGTGACTCTCTGTTCACTGTTAAAAATGAAACTTCAACACCCAGTCGTCTTTGCCGCGCGTCACGCAAAACCGCATGACGTCCGGCATTTCTCTCGCGGAAAACCCCGGTCCGATTCAACGTGATTCGAGAAAAACGATTGGCTGTGCACGAACTGATTTTTAAATGGACACAGCTGGGCCTGATGGACACTGAAGTTATGCGTAGCGCCATTCAGTGACCGTGCGCTAGCCCACGCAATGCGACATCGCCAGCGTCTTTAGCGATTAATTGCACACCCGAACTGTCAGAGATCGTCAATTACCGTTTCTTCAAAATCCGGAAAATACTCCCTTTAGATACGCACTCCAAACTATTAAATCTGCAATGACGTCAAAACCTCGTGGGATGCATCATGTTGATATCGTCGTTGCCGTCACATAGCGAAAAGGAAACGCCATGTGTTTCTCCGAACATAAAAAAGCGACTGTCGGGATGGGAGTGAGCGCAATCACACAGACAGCGCAACTCAGGAGTTGCTACTCTGAATCATCGCTCCTTGGTGATTCAGTAAGACACAAAAACGTCGAGTCAATAAACGAGCGCAGTCGCGAGCTATCACAAGAGCAAAAAAACGAGTCTCGCAACAAAAGACGAGAACCGTGCACCGCCGCTTCAGGCAAACAATCACGCGCGCAGCCGCGACCCACCATCCCAATAGCAAACGCGTCCAGTCACATATCGACTCGCGCACGCCGGCGCGAGTCAAACCTCGAAGTGTCGCTGCGCAACCACCACACCGCGGCATAACCAACACTTCCTGGCGGGGTCTTTTTCCGAAGCATTTCCACCATCCGCGGCAGCTGGACGAGTCATCGTCACCGGCCCGGCCCGCGGATGCCTGTCGCGCGAGCTCTCGCGCACAGCCGGTAAAAAACGCGGGTTTACCTCTGTTTGACTTCGCGAAGCAGGCTCGTTTACTGGACGCAAAACAACCTTTCAGGACACTTCCGATTTGCTCTGGTCAGCTGAATAGTGTTCTGCGAGCGTGTTCCACTATCTCAGGAGATGAACCATGGTCAATGTGTCCAGCAACGCCGTCGACGAATTGAAAACCGCCGTCCGGGGACAGGTTCTGCTGCCCGGCGACGCCAGCTTCGAGCAGGCACGCAGTATCTGGAACGCGATGATCGACCGGCATCCGGCAATCATTTTGCGTTGCGCGGGCGCAGCCGACGTGCGCCAGGGCGTGGCTTTCGCGCGCGACAACGGCCTGCCGCTGGCGATTCGCGGCGGCGGCCACAACATTGGGGGCAGCGCATTGTGCGACGACGGCGTAGTGCTCGATCTGTCGCAGATGAAATCAGTGCATATCGATCCCGCGGCACGGCGCGCCTATGTCGAACCGGGCGCAACGCTGCACGATTTCGACCATGAAGCGCAGGCATTCGGTCTTGCCACTCCGCTCGGCATCAATTCGACTACCGGCGTCGCGGGCCTGACGCTCGGCGGCGGCTTTGGCTGGCTGAGCCGCAGATATGGCATGACGATAGACAATCTGGTCTCCGCCGATGTCGTGACCGCCGAGGGCGAACTCCTCAACACGAGCGCCGACTCGCACGAAGATCTGTTCTGGGCGATTCGCGGCGGCGGCGGCAATTTCGGCGTCGTCACGCGATTCGAGTTCGCTCTGCATCCGGTCGGACCGCTGGTATATGGCGGCCTCGTCGTCCTGCCGCTCGCGCAGGCGCGGGACGCCCTGCTCAAATACCGCGCGGCGAACGCCGCCATGCCGGAGGAACTGAGTGTGTGGGCCGTGCTGCGGCTCGCGCCGCCGCTGCCGTTCCTGCCGCCCGAAGTGCACGGCAAACCGGTGATCGTGTTCGCGATGTGCTATACAGGGCCCATCGAAAACGGGCCGTCCGCGGTGGAATTCGTACGGGCATTCGGCACGCCGGTTGGTGAACATCTGGGCCCGATGCCGTTTGTCGCGTGGCAGCAGGCGTTCGACCCGCTACTCACGCCAGGCGCGCGCAATTACTGGAAATCGCACAACCTGGGCGAGATCCAGGACGGGCTCATCGACGCGCTGCTCAGCGCGATCGATAAGCTGCCGTCACCGCAATGCGAGATTTTCTTCGGACAGATCGGCGCGCAAACGCAGCGCGTGCCCGTGGAAGCCACCGCGTACTCGAGCCGCGACACGCTGTACGCGATGAACGTGCACGGCCGGTGGGACGACGCAAGCGACGACGAGCGCTGCATCGCATGGGCTCGCGCGTTCTTCGACGCGGCGGCACCCTTCGCGCTGGGCAGCGTCTACGTCAACTTCATGACGCAGGAAGAAGGCGGCCGCGTCGCCGACGCCTACGGGCCAAACTACGAACGGCTGGTCGCTGTAAAAAACCGCTACGATCCGCGCAACCTGTTCCGCTGCAACCAGAACATCCGGCCGTCGGTGTAGTCATAAAAGCACGGGAACGGTGCGAGATCCGCGCGCCCGTTCCCGCGCCGGCGGGCCCGGCCCGCCGATACGCACGCAGCCGCGGGGGCCAGGCACGCCAAATGCTGGTTAGCAATCGACGCACGGTTCACCTGCGTCACGGTACGATTGCTCGCCTGGAAACGAGAAACGCAGCCTTCATAACTTAATAACGCACAAGGAAAACAACATGCGCAGACGACAATTCATCATGACCACCAGCGCCGCCCTCGCCACGGCGGGCCTTGGCCTCGCCGGCTGCACGACCACGTCGCCATCTTCGAGCGCGTCGTCTTCAGCCAACGCCGGCAAGCGCGACACGATCAATGCGGGAGTCGATTCCACGCTCTCGCGTCTCTACGCGAACGTCAGCGGTTCGCGCGAACTGGTGGCAAAAGCACGCGGCGTTCTGGTGTTCCCGTCCGTGATCTCGGCGGGCTTCTGGGTCGGCGGCCAGTACGGCGAAGGCGCGTTGCGCGTGGCCGGCCGCACGGCGGGCTATTACAGCACCGTGGCGGGCTCGTTCGGTTTGCAGATCGGCGCGCAATCCAAGGCCCTCGTATTCCTCTTCATGACGCAAGAGGCGCTCGATAAATTCCTCGGCAGCCAGGGGTGGGCAGCCGGAGCGGACGCGACCGTCGCGGTGCTGAAGGTCGGCGCGAACGGCGCGGTCGACACCTCCACCGCCACCAGTCCGGTCGAAGCCTTTGTCCTGACGAACGGCGGTCTGATGGCCGGCGTATCGCTCGAAGGCACCAAAGTCTCGCGCCTGATGATCTGAGCGTTCGCTCGATGCCGCGCAGCCGCCCGGCCGGCTGCGCGGCATGCGCGCTTCGTTCATTGCGGCCCGCGCGCTTCGCGCAGCGACGTGCCGCGGGTCAGCGGCCTTCCGGCAGCGTGAACACAGCAATCGCCGCGCTGAGCTGGCCGGTCTGCGCTTTCAGCACATCCGCCGAGGCGCTCGCCTCTTCCACCAGTGCCGCGTTCTGCTGGGTGGTCTGATCCATGCTCGCCACCGCGATGTTGACCTGCTCGATGCCCGAGCTTTGCTCCACCGAAGCCGCGCTGATCTCGCCCATGATGTCCGTCACGCGGCGCACCGCCTGCACGACTTCCTGCATGGTTTCGCCGGCGCGGCTCACATACTGCGAGCCGCCTTCGATCTGCGCCGCGGACTCCTCGATCAGCGTCTTGATCTCCTTGGCCGCCGCCGCGCTGCGTTGCGCGAGGCTGCGCACTTCGCCCGCCACCACCGCGAAGCCGCGTCCTTCCTCGCCGGCGCGCGCCGCTTCGACTGCCGCGTTCAAGGCGAGAATGTTGGTCTGGAACGCAATGCCTTCGATCACCCCGATGATGTCGCCGATCCGGTGCGACGACTGCGAAATGCCGCGCATCGTCTCGACCACCTGGCCGACCACTTCGCCGCCGCGCGCCGCCGTTTCGGACGCGTTATGCGCCAGCTGGCTGGCCTGCCTCGCGTTGTCGGCGTTCTGCTTCACGGTCGCGGTGATCTGCTCCATGCTCGACGCGGTTTCGCCGAGCGCCGTGGCCTGCTGTTCGGTGCGGCGCGACAGGTCCGCGTTGCCGGCGGCAATTTCGTTCGATACCGTCGAGATCAGCGTCGCGCCGCCGCGAATCTGCGCGATCGCCTGCGCGAGGCGCTGCTGCATGCGCCGCATCGCCGCGAGCAGGCTGGTTTCGTCGCCCGCCTTCGTTTCCACGATCAGGTCGAGTTCGCCGTCGGCAATGCGGGCAGCGATCTGCGCCGCGTACGCCGGTTCGCCGCCGAGTTGCCGCAGAATGCTGCGCAGGATCACGCCGATCACGAGCGACACCACCACACACAGCATCAGCGCGGCGCCCACGTACTGGATGAGCGTCGTGTAAAACGCGGCGTCGATATCGTCGGTGAACACGCCGGTGACGATCGTCCAGTCCCACGGTTTGTACAGCCGCACGAAGTTGATCTTCGGCGCCATTTCATTGGAGCCGGGCTTCGGAAACTGCAAATGGATGAAGCCTTCGCCTTCGCGCTCGGCGAGATCGGAGCCGTCCTTGAACACGTGGCGCCCTTGCGGGTCGGTGAAGCCGCTCATGTCCTTGCCTTCCAGGTCGGCCCGAACGCCGTGCATGAGAACGCGGGCCTGCGCGTCCTCGATCACGAGGTAGCCACCGGCGCCGTTGTAGCGCATGGCGCGCAGATCGGCCATCGCCGTGCGCTGCGCGTCGGCGAGCGGCATGGCGCCCGAGGCGACCAGGCCGTTATAGCGATCCAGCACGCTATACGCGACGCTGACCACGCTCTTCAGTTCGGCCTGGCGATCGGCGATCATCGTGTCGCGTGTCTTGAACGCACCCCATAGGCCAATTGCCAGAATACCCATGCACATTACTGCCAGCGCGAGCCAGAGCCGCACCTTCAGGCGAAACCGTTCCATCTCCGTATCCCTTTGTACTTGTCGTCGACGCGCCGCCAGGGCGGGCGCCCAGGCGGTTCATGTCCATCTTCAGGATTAACGGCGGAACGGGAAAAAACTTCAGGGCCCGGCGCGATCAGTCGCAGGCGCCCGGACAGCGCATGGGCCTGGCCGGCGCGGCTCACGGCGCGGCCGACATGGCGGAGCCTTCTCGCAAGCGGATTTTGCGCACTCAGCCCGGGCGATGCGTCACTCGGACGGCAACGTGAGCGAGGCGACCTCGCAGCGCGGCCACTGACGCAACACGTCCGGCGCCAGCAGCAGCTTGGCGGCTCGCACGCCCGCGCCCATGACGATCTGGGGCCGCGCCATGACGGCCGCGTCGACGAGAATGCGCCAGTCGGCCGGCAAGCCGAAGGCGGTGATTCCGCCGAACTCCATGCCGCTATGCTCCACGGCCGCTTCCCGCTTCGCGAACGAAAGCCGTTGCGCGCCCAGGGCCGCCTTCACCGCGCCGTTGATGTCGAGGCGCAGCGAACCCAGCGAGACCAGCGCCGCGTAATGCTCGGCGCCCTCCTTCCTGTAGCGGATCACGATGGTGTTCGCGCAGTCTTCCAGACCGAAACCGTAACGCGCGCTGAATTCGGCGGTATCCGAAGCGTCGCCGGAGACGGAGAAAACCGTCACGCCTTGCGCCGGCAACTGCCCGACGACATGCGCGGGCAAATGGGCGGGCAATTGTTCCGTCGGAATGACATCCAACTGCTGTATGAGTTCGTGCGAGTGCATGGCGGGCAAAAAGTGTATGAGGATCCCCCGGCATTCTAACGGCACACCCAAGCCGGGGTGCGCGGGCGCCGCGCGCCCCGGTCTCGCTTGTTATAGTGACAGGCACAAGGTTTGCGAAAGCTTTCATGCGAAGACTGCGTCAAGGCTGCGTCGATGGCTTCACCCCGCGGTTCGCCCGCACAATCGCCTTGCCCGCACGGCGTCAGCCCCTCTCGAGAAACACGATCATGGACATGGACACGCTTTCCGCCGAAAACCTGCAACTGGCGGCCCGCAAGCAGGCCAATTGGGCCATCGGCGCCTTCAGACAGTTTGCCGAAGACCGCTGCGCGGCAATGGCCGCGAGCATCGCCTTCTATGCCGCGTTTTCTCTCGCGCCCACACTGGTCATGGTGATCGCCGTGGCCGGCTGGGTCTTCGGCGCGGAAGCCGCGCGCGGCGAGTTGTTCGACCACATTCACGGGTTGCTCGGCGACCAGGCCGCCGCGGGCGTGCAGACCATCGTCGAGAACGCCCATCACAGCGGCAGCGCCGGCGGCATCGCGGCGATCATTTCGTTCTCGATGCTGGCGATCGGCGCTTCGGCCACTTTCTCCTCGCTCAATAGCGCACTCAATATAGTGTGGCCGTATACGGGGCCGCGGTCGTCGAGCGTGATCGCGCTGGTGCGCGTGCGCCTGATCTCGTTCGGCCTGGTGCTCGGCGTCGCGTTCCTGCTGATCGTTTCGCTGGTACTCGATACGATCATCACCTTCGTCGGCAAATGGCTCTGGGGCGACTCGCCGTATGTCGTGATCGGCAACCTGTTGCAACTCGGCGTCGGCTTGCTCGTGCTGGCCTGTGCGTTCGCCGGCCTGCTCAAGTTTCTGCCGGACGCTCGCGTGCGCTGGCTCGATGCCTTTGTCGGCGGGATTGTCGCCGCCGTGCTGTTCTCGGCGGGCAAGAAGCTGTTCGCCCTTTATATCGCGCACGCCGGGATGGCCAGTTCGTTCGGCGCGGCCGGCTCGCTCGCCGTGCTGCTGATGTGGCTGTACTTCTCGGCCGCCGTACTGCTGCTCGGCGCGGAGTTTTCGGCAGCGCGCGGGCGTATACATGACCCGCGCGGAGGCTGGGGCATGCAGGACGACACGCCGCCCGGCAGCCGCGCCAAGCTCGCGTCGGTGCTGGCGGCATCGACGGTCGGCGCGGACGCCGCGCCGCACATGGTCGCACCGGCGCTCACGGCTGCGAGCGACAGCGCGCTCACCGCCACCGGGCGCGACGCAACGGCAAGCGCGCAGGGCGGCGCGGCGGCGGCGGCTTTGCGGGAGCAATCCGGCAACACAGCGTCGGCGCGAGCGACGGCGGTCAAACTCGCCCGCAGCGTCGTCTCGGCCGAAGCGCAAGCAACCCGCATCGCCGCCGACACGCTGATCGAGGCAAGCCGCAAAGCCGTGGCGGCAGATCGCTACGTGCGGCGCCACCCGTGGCCTTCGGTGCTGCTGGCGGCGGCTGCCGGGCTGGCCGCGGCGACCGTGGCGCGCCGCAATGCCCACAATGCCCGCGACACCGACAGTAAGCCCGATTCCTGACGCCTCGCGTTTCAAGGGGACCCGTCTGGCTGCGCCGATGCACCAGGATGGACCCGCGTGACCACAGCATGAGCAAGCTGTCCAGCGGCTGCGTCAAGCAAAACGCATCGCGATTTTTATGCAACTCCTGCAAAACGGCCAAAAAAGCTAGACGACTTGATTACGAAGCGCCTTCAAGAAAGTGTCGAAAGTGAAGGTGCGACAGTCGTCACTGTCAACAAAACAACAATAATGCGTAGCGAGGGAATAAATGTTGCTGAAACAGGAATAATCGTTAACGCGCTTTAAATACAAGGCTTTGCGTCGGTTGTCAGTTTTTGGAGACAGTCTTTTTTTTCCAGTTCTAGCCGATAGACCTCTGCGCTATTCTCCTTCCCGCAACAACAAACTAATCATCTGCGTGGAGAAATGGATGAAACGAATCGCACTGTCTACCCTCTCGCTGGCGCTCCTCGGCGTCACTAGCGTCGCCCATGCTCAAAGCAGCGTTACCCTGTACGGCTTGATCGATGAATCGGTTCAGTTCGCCCACAACACGGTCGACTCTACCGGCAAGAACTCGAATCAGGTCGGTCTGGTCGGCGGCAACCTGCAAGGCGATCGTTGGGGCTTGAAGGGCACCGAAGATCTCGGCGGCGGCCTGAAGGCTATCTTCCAGTTGGAAAACGGCTTTGACCTCAACACCGGCAAGCTGGGTCAGGGCGGCAAGATGTTCGGTCGCCAAGCCTACGTCGGCCTGACGGGCGATCAATGGGGTACGTTCACGCTGGGTCGTCAATACGATCCGCTGGTCGACCTGGTTCAGCCGCTGACGGCTGACAACTACTTCGGTTCGACCTTCGCCACGCCGGGCGACGTCGACAACAACGACAACTCCTCGCGCACGAACAACGCCATCAAGTACACCTCGCCGGTGTGGGGCGGCTTCCAGTTCGAAGGCATGTACGCTCTGGGCGGCGTGGCTGGCCAGACGGGTTCGGGCCAAACGTGGTCGGGCGCTGCAACGTACGCAACGGGTCCGTTCAGCGTGGCTGCCGGCTACTTCCGCGCAGACAACGGCAACACGCTGGCTAGCCGCACGGCAGCAGGCGCAACGGGCTGGAACGGCAGCACGTCGGACGGCACGTTCGACAACCAGGTCAACGGCGCCTACGCGGCAGCCAAGTCGATCGGTATCGCTTCGGTCGCTGTGCAGTATGTTGCAGGCCCGTTCACGGCCAACCTGCGCTACAGCAATGCGCAGTACAAGCCGGACGCGTTCTCGGGCTTCGGTTCGACCGAGAAGTACAACATCGGCGGCGCATACCTGGGTTACCAGGCAACGCCGGCAATGCTGGTTGGCGTGGGCTACATCTACACCAAGGCTAGCGGCGATTCGAGCGCAACGTATCACCAGGTTTCCCTGGGCGGCGACTACAACCTGTCGAAGCGCACGGACATCTACCTGATTGGCGCCTATCAGCACGCAAGCGGCCAGCAACGCGGTGCAGACGGCACGCTGGTCAACGCAGGCGCAGCAATCGGTTCGTACGGCTACAACTCGGCTTCCAGCTCGCAAGAACTGGTCAGCCTGGGCATCCGCCACAAGTTCTAATCTGACTTGACGGACTGCTGAAGCAACACGCAGTTGAAGACCAGCCACGGGCGAGAAGCCTGTGGCTGGTTTTTTTTCGTCCGGGCTTCTGCGATGCCCGCGCCCCGCGTCCGGGCAGCGCGCTGCCACTCGCAGGCGCTTCGCTCGCCAGACGCGGCCGATCCATTGCCATTGGATGACGCAAAAAAAGGCCGCCAGCAACCCGGTTTGGGCTCCTGACGACCTTGTTGTGCTGCGGTTGCCTGTCGGTTGCTTACGGCTGCGTCTTCATCACGGAAGGGGCGGCCTGACGCCCTGGCCGGCACAGCTACTTGCGCTGCGATTTCCCCCGCTCCGCCTGCGCCAGCGTTTGCGCGGGCCTCGCGTCGAGTTCATGCTCGATGCCATCCGCGCCGACCGGAGCACGATACAGCACCAGTGCCCGCTCGCGCTGCAGCAGCGGCACGTTAGGCGAATCCTGCCAGTCCGGGTCGGGAATCTCGCCGAACACCTGGCGCAGCCGCTCGCCCCAGGTACGGTGAATCATCTCGAAGTACGCGTTGTCGTGATCGATCGAGACGAAGCGCGTGACGCGCAGCGCATCCTTCTGATAGACCAGCAGATCTAGCGGCAACCCGACCGACAGGTTCGAGCGCAGCGTGGAGTCCATAGAGACCAGCGCGCACTTGGCGGCTTCGTCGAGCGGCGTGGACGGCGTGAGCACGCGGTCGATGATCGGCTTGCCGTACTTCGCCTCGCCGATCTGGAAATACGGGTTCACCGCCGACGCCTCGATGAAATTGCCCGCCGCGTAGATCATGAACAGGCGCGGCCGGTTGCCCGCGATCTGCCCGCCGAGAATGAAGCTGCAATTGAAGTCGACGCCGAATTCCTGCAACGCTTCAGCCTCGCGCTGATGCACGCAACGCACCGCGCGGCCGATCACGCGGGCCGCGTCGGCCATTGTGGGCGCGCTCCAGAGCGTGGGTTGGGACGGATCCGCGGGTTCCGACAGCTCGTGCAGCACCGCCTGGGTGAGCGACAGATTGCCGGCGCCCAGCAGGACGAGCATGCGCTCGCCCGGCTGCTCGAACACCGACATCTTGCGCGCGGTGCTGATGTGATCGACGCCCGCATTGGTGCGCGTGTCCGAGAGGAACACGAGACCGTCGTCGACGGACATCGCGACACAGTAAGTCATAAGGAAAGGTACCTGCAAAAAAACCACTGAGTGGCGCTATTGTAATGCCGCGCGCATGCGTCCCTATTCCGTATTACGGCCTTTGCGGGTCCAATCTGAATGGGTTGTGAGCGCTGGCGCTCACTAGCGCCTCCAGCGGGCCGCTGCGAACCGTCGCCCTCTTCCCGCAGCTATTGCGGCTGTTGCGCACTGACCATCACGGACACCTTCAGCTGTTCTTCCAGCCCGCCGATACGCCGGCCGCGCACCGGCGCGGCGGATTCATAGTCCCGCGCGACGGCGAGACGGCAGTAGATTTCACTGGCGAACGCGGCGTGCGTGACGTCGATGGAAATCCAGCCCGTGCCCTCCAGCCATACGTCCACCCACGCGTGGCTGGCAGCGTGCGGCACGTCGCCCGGCTCGATATAGCCGCTCACGTAACGCGCCGGAATGCCCCGCGCGCGGCAGCACGCGAGCATCAGATGCGCATGGTCCTGGCACACACCGTTGCCGAGCGCGAGCGCCTGGGCGGCCGTGCTGGTGACTTCGGTGACGCCCGGGTTGTACTTCACGCGCTGCACGATCTGTTCGGACAGCGCGATCAGGTTCGCCGAGCTCGCCAGGTTCGGCACCGATTCGGCCAGTTCGCGGACCGCGGCATCGGCCTCGGTAAGCCGCGTCGAACAGGTGAAGTGCTCTAGCGGAATCGGCCCGATGGGGTCGGGCAGATAGCCGTCGATCAGCGGGATCGTGTCCACCTCGCCGGCCACATGCAGGCGGATCTCGCTGTGCGGCTTGTTGATGACCAGTGTGTGCAGCACGTTGCCGTAAGCGTCGAAGGTTGCGTCGAGCTTGCCCGGCGCGTCGATGCTCCAGCGCCGCACCACCTGCGAGGCGCCGCTCGACGGCGTCAGACGCAGTTGCTGGATCGAATAATGGACAGTCGCTTCGTAGCGATAGGACGTGTCGTGGCGGATCGTCAGGTACATAAGAAACTCCGTCAGGCGACTGGCAGCATCAGATAGGTGCGCGCAACCAGATTGCCCAGCTCGAACACACGAGCGAGGAACTGCGTCAGATAGGCGTGCAGGCCGGCTTCGAAAATCTGCCGGATGTCGGAATACACGAGTTCGGCGCGCAGCTTGCCGGCAAACCGCTCGCACTGGTTCGAACCCGAGGTGCGCAGCATCGCCAGATTCGCGCACACGCCTTCGAGCGACGCCAGCAGCGAACGCGGCATCTGCGGATTGAGGATCATCAGTTCGACCACGCGTGCGGGCGTGACGACGTCGCGATACACCTTGCGATAGATTTCCAGCGCCGACACCGAGCTCAGAATCGAGGTCCAGTAGTAAAAATCTTCGAGCTGGCGCGCGGCGTCGCGTGAATTCGGTTCGACGTCGGCAAAGCGCACGTCGAGAATCCGCGCGGTGTTGTCGGCGCGCTCCAGATACGTGCCGAGTTGCGTGAAGAAGAACGCGTCGTCCTGCAGCGCGGTGCCGATCGTCACGCCACGCGAGAGGTGCGAGCGGAACTTCACCCATTCGAACAGCGCGCCGGGATTGTTCGCCGCCTGTCCGGTGGCAATGCGCTCGTTGAATTCGAGCCAGGTATCGTTGATGGTTTCCCACCACTCGGTCGTCAAGGTACCGCGCACCGCGCGGGCGTTTTCGCGCGCGGCCTGCAAACACGAGTGAATGCTCGACGGATTGGTCGCGTCCGCCACCATGAAATCGAGCACGTGTTCGCGGGTCGGTTCGTCGTAGCGCTGCGCGAACGCGGTTTCGAGTTCGGAAATGCGCAGCACCGAGCGTTGTGCGCGCGCTTCCTGTTCGGGCGTCTGCGGCAATAGCAGCGCCTTCAGGTTGATATCGAGCATGCGGGCGGTATTCTCCGCGCGCTCCATGTAGCGGGCCATCCAGAAAAGGTGATCGGCGGTTCGGCTTAGCATGACGGCGTTCCGTATCTGATGACGCGAGGCCTTCGTCGAAGTAAAAGGCCCGCGCTGGTTATCCGTATGCGCCGGTGGCGCGCGTGTTGCGTATCACGTGCCGCCCCGGCGCGTTGGGTTGCAGGCGCGGTTGCGTGAAGCATTTGCAACCGCAGCGGCAACCGCGTCAGTCGACCATCCACGTATCTTTGGTCCCGCCTCCCTGCGACGAATTGACGACGAGCGAGCCTTCCTGCAACGCCACGCGCGTGAGGCCGCCGGCGACCATCGTGACGGTCTTGCCGGACAGCACGAACGGCCGCAGGTCGATATGGCGCGGCGCGACGCCGCTTTCAACGAACGTCGGACACGCCGAGAGCGCCAGCGTGGGCTGCGCGATATACCCGCCCGGACGCGCGATCAGACGCTCGCGGAAGGCTTCGATTTCGGCCTTCGTCGAAGCCGGTCCGACCAGCATGCCGTAGCCGCCCGCGCCGTGCACTTCCTTGACCACCAGTTCCGGCAGATGCGCGAGCGTGTACGCCAGATCGTCGGGCTTGCGGCACTGGAACGTGGGCACGTTGTTGAGGATCGGCTTCTCGCCGAGATAAAACTCGATCATTTCCGGCACGTACGGGTAGATCGATTTGTCGTCGGCGATGCCGGTGCCCATTGCGTTCGCGAGCGCCACGCGGCCGGCGCGATACGCGGTCAAGAGACCCGGCACGCCGAGCGCCGAGTCGTTGCGGAAAGCGAGCGGGTCGAGAAAATCGTCGTCGACGCGGCGATAGATCACGTCGACGCGCTTCGGTCCCTGCGTGGTGCGCATGAACACATAGTTGTCGTCGACGAACAGATCCTTGCCTTCCACCAGTTCCACGCCCATCTGCTGCGCGAGGAACGTGTGCTCGAAATACGCGGAGTTGTACATGCCCGGCGTAAGCACCACCACGACCGGATCGTCGACGCCTTCGGGCGCGACCGAGCGCAGCGTATCGAGCAGCAGATCGGGATAATGCGCGACCGGCGCAATGCGGTTCTGCACGAACAGTTCGGGGAACAGCCGCATCATCATCTTGCGGTTTTCGAGCATGTAGGACACGCCCGACGGCACGCGCAGGTTGTCTTCGAGCACGTAGAACTTGCCTTCGTCGCCCGCGCGCACTACGTCCACACCGGCGATATGCGCGTAAACACCAAGCGGCACATTCACGCCCTGCATTTCAGGCCGGTATTGCGCGTTGGTATAGACCTGCTCGGCCGGCACGATACCGGCGCGCACGATGTTGCGATCGTGATAGACGTCGTGGATAAACAGATTGAGCGCCTGCACCCGCTGGCGCAAGCCGGCCTCCAGCGTCTGCCATTCGCTGCGCGGAATGATGCGCGGAATCAGGTCGAATGGGATGAGCCGCTCGGTGCCGGACAGGTCGCCGTTCACCGCAAAGGTAATGCCGACCCGGCGAAACAGCAGGTCGGCTTCCGCACGCTTGCGTGCGATCGCCTCGTTGCCCTGCTTCACCAGCCACCGCTCAAAGCGCGCGTAGTGTGGCCGCACGGCATCGTCATGATGACGCATCTCGTCATAGCATCGCATGTCACGCCCCGCTCTTGTTGTCGGATAGAAGGCGAATGCGCTGCGCATTCGGTGTTCGACAATCGATCAAGCAAGCGCTATGCCATTGAGCTTTTCGCGCACTGAACTCGGTGCATGCACGCGAACAGCGCATCCCGGCCGGCAAGGCTCCGCTGTCATCGTACTGCGGCGGCCCATGATGCGCTAGTACGGTGCATACGCAGCACCGCGGTGCGCGCGAGGAAAGTTTTCATGACCGCGCCCGCATTCGCAACACGCCATGAACGCGCATGAAAAATCCCCGTGGATTTGCACCCACGGGGATTCAGGCAACGTGCACTGCGGATCGCCCCCGAAGGGTACTCCCTGCGGGGCATTTCAAACGTCAGCGATTGTTAGAAACAACGCCGACGCATGAAACGTGATCAGCCTGCAGCAGCGTCTTTCAGCTTCTTCAGCGGACGTGCCTTGATGCGCACGCTAGCCGGCTTGGCCGGGAACCAACGCTCTTCACCCGAGAACGGGTCTTTGCCGAAGCGCTTCTTCTTCGCCGGCACAGCTTGCACGACGATCTTCAGAAGACCCGACAGCGTGAATTCGCCAGCGCCCTTCTTATGCACTGCGCCGAGGATCGTGTCTTCGAGCGCGGCCAGAACGGCCTTGGCGGTCTTCGGTTCCACAGCGGCGCGTTCAGCGACGTGTGCAGCCAGCGAGGCCTTCGTGAAGGTGTCCTTGATCGGCGACGGAGCGCTGGACGCCTTCACGGCGACCTTCTTAGCTGCGACGGCTTTCTTCGCAGGAACTTTCTTTGCAGCAACCTTCTTGGTCGGTACCGGGGCAGCAGCCTTCTTGGCCACCTTTTTTGCGGAAGTCGGCATGTTTCTCCTACCTGTTGTGGTCAGTGAATTGCACGAAGCGTTCACGGTATGCGCACGCTTCAACGCCGGATTCTACAAGCGCTGATACGATTTGCGCGACTCTTTTATGTATAACGGCGAAGGTTTGTTGCGCGGCGCAGACTGCACAACACATTTTGATGCTTGTTTTAGCGGGTAAACGTGCGTCGAGGGGTCCGGCAACACCAACGCGTAACGTACGTTACAAGTCATTTCGACGCATGAATAACGGCACTTTCTGCGCCGCAGAACAGGCGCCGGCTCGTCCGATCATCGCAAAAAAGACGCCGCGGCGCCCTCGCCGTCCTCTTTCGCGCAGCGGAAAAACACGCCCCGTGCAGCGAAAAGCACTGCAAGGGGCGACCAATCTCGCCCTGCGGCAGAAAATCGCGGGCTCGTTCCAACGCGCGGTTACTGCCGGCGACGTGCTTCAGATCGTGTTCGCATTCCTTCACGTGAGCCAGGTACTCGCTTGCGTCGCGCGCGAGGCGCGGCAGTCCGCGCAACAGCAGATGCCCGAGCGTGCCTTGCGTGTTACTGCGCGAGCCGCGGCAGGATGCCGGCGAGCTTCGTGAGCGCGGCGTCGATCTGTTCGACCGCGATATTGCCGTAGCCGAAGATCAGACCCGGCCGCGCCTTCACGCGCAGATGAAAAGCCGCGAGCCCATATAAGCCGATCGATGCTTCACGCGCCGCGCTCACCACGGCCTGCTCGGTCAGCGGCGCTTTCAGATGCGCCGCCATATGGATGCCGGCCGTGGGCACGATCGGTTCGAACCAGGGCGCAAGGCCGCCATGCAGATGGTCGAGCAGCATCGCGCGGCGCGCCGCATAGGTCTTGTGCATGCGCCGCAGGTGCTTGGCGAAATCGCCGTTGAGCATGAAAGACGCGAGCGCGGTTTGCGTGAGCGTGCAGCCGTGCCAGTCGGTAATCTGGCGCGCCTTGAGCAGCGGACCATAGAGCGAAGCCGGCGGCACCACGTAGCCGACTCGCAGTTCGGGAAAGATCGTCTTTGAAAACGTGCCCACGTACGCCACGAGGCCGGCGCGGTCGAGGCTTTTCAGAGGTTCCATCGCCCGGCCTTCGAAGCGGTACTCGCAGTCGTAGTCGTCCTCGATGATGACCGCGCCGCGTTTCTGCGCCCATTCGAGCAATTCGACGCGGCGCTCCAGACTCATCGGCATGCCGAGCGGAAACTGGTGCGAAGGCGTCACGTAGACGAGCCGCGCCTTGTCCGGCAGCTTGCTGACGATCAGGCCTTGCGCATCCACCGGCACGGGCACCACGCGCGCGCCGGTGGCCTTCAGGCACGCGTGGGCGGGCGAATAACCGGGGTCCTCGATCGCCGCGACTTCGCCGGCGCGCAAGCTGATGCGCGCCAGCAGATCGAGCGCGTGCTGTGCGCCCTGCGTCACGATCACGTCTTCCCAGTTGCTCGCCACGGCGCGATTGAAGGCCAGATAGCGCGAGATCGCGAGGCGCAACTCCTGCTCGCCGGCCGCATCGCGATACGCGCCGGGGCCGCGCGATTGCGCGCGCAACGCACGATTCACGCAGCGGCGCCAGACCTCGAAGGGAAACAACGTCTTGTCCGTCGCGCCGCCTATGAAGTCCTGCGGCAACAGCGCCGAAGGCCGCGGCAACGCGAGGCGCTCGGGCATTTCTTCCCACAGCGGCTGGGCGCGCGCGGCGGCCTTCGCCCTGAGCCGCTCGCGCGACGACTCCACCGCCCGCGCATGCGGGGAGCGCTCCACCGGCAAACGTTCCAGGCCATCGGCGACGAAAGTGCCCGAGCCGGCGCGGGCGCTGAGATAGCCTTCAGAGAGCAGCCGCTCGAATACGTCGAGCGTGGTCTTGCGCGAAACACCCAGTTGCGTGGCGAGATCGCGCGTGGACGGCAGGCGCGTGCCGCCGGCAAGCCGCCCTTCGAGGATGCCCGCGCGCAACTGCCGATAGATCTGTCCAGAGAGATCGTGATGCCCTTCGACCGCGATATGGATTTCCATCCGGGTGACTACCTCGAGTGTCCGGCAAACGGTTGTTTCGGAAGACCACTGTCGATCGTAAGCTTACCCCTGTCGCCGCGGTCGGCGGGGTCATCGACGAGGAGGCGCGGCTCACGCCGTTCGGCGGCGCCTTCGCGCCGCAACCGGCGTTGCAGCGGATCACTCCGCTACCACGCCATTGAGTGCCGCGGTTTGCCGCGCGCTCTCGCGTGCTGCGTCGCTGCAACGCTGATGTTCGCGCGACAGCTTGCGCATCAAAGGCAACAGCAGGACGGCCACCAGCGCGCCTACCGCCGCCAGCCAGCCCAAACCGGTGAACAGCCTCGTATAGAGCGGCAGCGATTCGAGCGGATCCATGTCGCCCGCCGGCATCTGCGCGAAATTCGCGACCACGCTGCCCAGATATTGCGACACGCCGGTCGCGACGAAGTACGCGCCCATCATGAAACCGCTCATGCGCGCTGGTACGTAGCGCGCGATCATGGCGAGCCCGAGACCGCTCACCAGCAATTCGCCGAGCGAATACAGGCCGTAGCCGCCCACCATGAACCACGACGATACGCGCCCGTTCACCGCATAATTTCCGCTCGCCGCGTAGACGAAGAAGCCGGCCGCCACCACCGCGAAACCGAATGCGTATTTCACCGCTACAGGCACGTCCTTGCCGCTCTTCGCCAGCTTCGTATAAAGCAGCGCGAGCACCGGGCTCAGCAACATGATCCAGATCGGGTTGAGCGCCTGGAACTGCGCGGCGCTCCACGTGAACCACGTCTGGCCGAACAGGATGAAACGCGGATCGACATTGCGCAGCGCGAACAGCGTGAGCGAGGTCGACATCTGCACGTAGAACACGAAGAACAGGATCACCTGCGCGGTCAGGATCAGCGCGGCGACCAGACCCGAGCGCTCCGAACGTTCGCACTTCACCAGCATGTAGCCGAAGATCGCCAGAATCGCGACGCCCGCCGTGTACACGCAGGCCACCGCGATCGCCTTGTGCTGCAGCACGAACATGGTCGCCGCGCCGAGCGCGAGGCCGCCCAGCGCGACCGCGCCGACGCGCTTCCAGCGCACCGGTTCGGCGTCCGGCGCGGAGCCGATATGCGCGAGCGTGCGGAACATGACGACGTAGTTCAGCATCGACAGCAGCATCCCCGCGCAGCAGACGGCGAACGCCGTGTGCCAGCCCCAATGGTCCTTGATCCACGGCGTGGCGAGCATCGACACGGTCGAGCCGATGTTGACCGCCATGTAGTAGATCGTGAACGCGCTGTCGATGCGCGCGTCGTCGCCTTCATAGATACGGCGCACGAGATTCGCGGCATTGGCCTTGAAGAGGCCGTTGCCCACCACGATCACGCCGAGCGACGCGTACATGTAGGCAAGCTGGTCGTTCGGCAGCGCCAGCATGAAATAGCCGGCGGACAGCACGCCGGCGCCGAAGATCATGGTGCGGCGCGCGCCGAGAATCCTGTCGCCGATCCAGCCGCCGATCGAAGGCGACGCATACACCAGCGCCGTGAATGCGCCCCACGTGAGGGTGGCATGGCTGTCGCTGAACTGCAGCTTGTCGATCATGAACAGGACCAGCAGCGCGGCCATGCCGTAGTAGCCGAAGCGCTCCCACATCTCGATCAGAAAGACCGTCGAAAACGAACGGGTCTGCGACACGCGCGCACCCGGCGGATTGGATGAATTCATCATGTACCTCTTGTTCAAATGGTTGCGGCGTCGCGCCTGGGCGTCGGCGTGGACGCACCCGGGTTTTTGCCGCACTCGCGCCCGCGGCCGGAAATAGTCTGTAGTGTCATGCTTTTAACCCTGCTGATATCCAAATTGCATAGATGCGTTTACCGCGATGCATACTGCGGACATTTCCGCATTTGCTCTGCCGTTTTCCGAAATAAACGGTCATTTTGGCTGGGTTTAGTTTCGATTCTGGCAACATAGAGTGTTATCTCGAATTGCGGTCGCCTGCATCGCCCGGCGCAGATTAGACCTGCTGCCCCGTCCAGACCGCAATCAAAACATATTTACATATATCAAACAAATTTTGACGGGCTAATTTCCTCCTGCTATGGTCACGACAATTCAAAAGAGCAATCCGGCACTAGAAATCGGCAGCAAGATCCGCGCGCTGCGGCAACGCCTCAAGCGCACGCTGGATGACACGGCAACCGCGGCGGGTATTTCCAAGCCGTTTCTGTCGCAGGTGGAGCGCGGCCTCGCGTCGCCGTCCATCACGTCGTTGGCGGGGATCGCAAACGCACTCGGGGTCACGGTGCAGTATTTCGTCGACACACCCAGCGAGGAACGCTGTGTGAGCCGCGGCGATCAGTTGAGGTTTTTCGGTTTTGCGGATTCGGCCAATCTGTTTGCGCGGCTGACCAACGTGACGGGCGGCCGTCAGCTCGAAGCGATCCTGGTGAGGATGCCGCCCGGGCAGAAGCGCTCCGAAGTCACCACGCATGCCGGAGAAGAGTTTATGTATGTGATCGACGGCGAAGTGTCGTTGACACTGGAAGGCAAGACGTTCGTGTTGCACGCGGGAGACAGCGCGCATTACGAATCGACGGTACCGCACAGCTGGGTGAACACCGCGCGCATCGAGTCGGTGGTCGTCTGGGTGGGCACACCAAGACTGTTCTGAAGAGCAGGCACCTTATCCGGTCGAGCCGGCCAGGGATTGCCTGCATTACGCAATGTAAGGAATCCTGCATGTCGCGCTACCAACACGAGCAACAAGGGCCGCCCTGGCCCGAGCAACGCAGCTAGACCGGCGCCCCGGCGCCAGTGCGTTTCTCTCTCGACCTTTCCTGCGATCTCAATCGATGAAAACCCCGTTCGTCTACGCGACGGCGCTGACCGCGCTCGTCCTCACGTTTGCCCCGTCCGCTTTTGCCGTCAACGTACCCGCTGGCGTCACACTCGCCGCGAGCCAGGAAATCACCCGGCAGGTGCCGGCTGAAACCGAATCGCTCGACCCCGCGCATATCGAATCGTGGACCGGCAATACGATCGCGCTCGATCTGTTCGAAGGCCTGACGCGCATCGACGCGGCCGGCGCGGTGGTGCCGGGCGTCGCGCAATCGTGGACGCGCACCGGGCCCGACACGTGGGTGTTCAAGCTGCGCCACGATGCGCGCTGGAGCAACGGTCAGCCGGTCACGGCCGCGGACTTCATCTACGCATGGCAGCGCGTGCTCGATCCGAAAACCGGCTCGAAGTACACCGTGCTGGTCGAATTCGTGAAGAACGCCAAGGCGATTCTCGCCGGCAAGGCGCCGCTCGCGAGCCTCGCCGCGCGCGCCGTCGACCCGTACACGCTGGAAGTCACCACCGAAGTGCCCGCCGCCTTCTTCCCGCAACTGGCCGCCATGCCGACAATGGCGCCGGTCAACCGCGACGTCGTGACGAAGTTCGGCGGCGAGTGGACGCGGCCGGGCAACTTCATCGGCAACGGGCCTTACACGCTGACGGACTGGCAGCCGAGCAACCGGCTGGTGGGCACGAAGAGCAAGACGTACTGGAACGCCGGCAAGGTCGTGATCACGAAAGTGACCTACCTGCCGATCGAAAACGACGAAACGGCCATGCGTATGTATCAGGCCGGCCAGTTCGACTACACGTATTCGGTCCCCTCCGGCATCTATGCGCAGGTGAGCAGGCAGTTCGGCTCCGAACTGAAAACCGGCCTGCAGATCGCCACTTACTACTACAGCCTGAATAACGAAGACCCACTGTTCAAGGACAAGCGCGTGCGCCAGGCCCTCTCGATGGTGCTCGACCGCGACCTGCTGACCCAGCGCCTTACCGCGGACGGCGAACTGCCCATGTATGGGCTGATTTCCAAAGGCACGCAAGGCGCGGCCGTCTTCAAGCCCGACTGGTCCACCTGGCCGATGCCCAAACGCGTGGACTACGCCCGCGATCTGCTGAAGCAGGCCGGTTATTCGGAGACCAAGCCGCTCACGTTCACGCTGACCTACAACACCAACGACCTGCACAAGAAGGTCGCGCTCTTCGCCACCTCCGAATGGCGCACCAAGCTCGGCGTGAACGCGAAACTGGAGAACGTCGAATACAAGGTGCTGCTCAAGCAGCGCCACGACGGCAAGGTGCAGGCCTCGCGCGACGGCTGGTTCGTCGACTATAACGACGCCATGTCGTATTTCGATCTGATCCGCTGCAATAGCGTGCAGAACGATCAGCGCTACTGCAACCCGCAAGTGGACAAACTGGTCGATCAGGCCAACCAGCAACTCGACGACGCGAAGCGCACCGCCCTGCTCACGCAGGCGCACGATCTGGCGATGAACGACTATCCGCTGGTGCCGCTCTTCCAGTACTCGGCGGACCGTCTGGTGAAGCCGTACGTGGGCGGCTACACGTCGACCAACTACGTCGACCAGCGCGCCACGCAAGACATGTATCTGATCAAGCACTGAGCGCGGGAGCACCGTCATGCTGGCCTATACGCTGCGCCGCACGCTTTGGGCGATCCCGACCATTCTCGCCGTGATCACCGCGTGCTATCTGCTGCTGCATCTCACCCCGGGCGGCCCGTTCGACACCGAGAAGCAACTCTCGGCGGCCGTGCTCGCGAACCTCAACGCCAGGTATCACCTCGACGAACCGTTGTGGCTGCAGTATCTCCACTACCTCGGCTCACTGCTGCACGGCGACCTCGGGCCGTCGTTCCGCTACGCCGACTGGTCCGTCAACGACCTCGTGTGGAAAGCGCTGCCGGTGAGCCTCGGCGTGGGCGGCGTATCGGTGCCGATCGCGCTCGTGATCGGCGTCGCGCTCGGCACCGTGGCCGCGGTGCGGCGCGACCGCTTCGCCGATCACTTCGTGATGGTGCTCGGCAATATCGGCAACGTGGTGCCGCCGTTCGTGCTGGGTCCGGTGCTGGTGTGGATCTTCGCGATCCTGCTGAAAACGTCCGCGGGACACGGCTGGCTGCCGGCCGGCGGCTGGGGCGAAGGCGAATGGCGCTATCGCGTGCTGCCTATCGTGCTGCTCACCATCATCAACGTCGCCGCGATTGCCCGCGTGATGCGCGGCAGCATGATCGAAGTGCTGTCGGGCAACTTCATCCGCACGGCGCGCGCCAAAGGCCTGCCGGGCCGCACGATCGTCCTGCGCCACGCAATGAAACCCGCGCTGATGCCGGTCGTCTCGCTGCTCGGCTCGATCTGCATCTCGTCGATCACCGCGGCGGTCGTCACCGAATCGGTGTTCGCGCTGCCGGGTCTCGGCCAGCTGGTCGTCAACGGCGCGATCAATCGCGATTACACCCTCGTGCTCGGCCTCGTCGTGCTGACAACCGCAATCGCCGTGCTGTTCAATCTGCTGGTCGACCTCGCGTACGCGTGGCTCGATCCGCGCATCCGGTACTGATCCATGCCCCGCTCAATTCAATCGACTGCCGCGGCGCTCGACCCGCTCGCGGCCATCGCCAGAGCGCCGCGCTCGCGCGGCCCGCTCGCCACCGCCGCGTGGCGCTTCGTGCGCAACCGCGCCGCGTTTGCCGGCTTCGTGATGCTGATGCTGATCGTGATCGCCTGCGTAGCCGGCCCGTGGTTTCTGCCGAACAATCCGATCGATAGCGACTGGAGCGCGATCAGCCTGCCGCCCACCTTGCAGAACATGCACTGGTTCGGCACCGACGAGCTCGGCCGCGATCTGCTCGCGCGCACGCTGCAAGGCGGCCGCGTTTCGCTCGAGGTCGGCCTGCTCGGCACGCTCGTGTCGGGGCTGATCGGCGTCGCGTACGGCGCGACCGCCGGTTATCTGGGCGGACGCGTCGACGCGGTGATGATGCGCATCGTCGACATGATGTACGCGATTCCCTACATGCTGATCGCGATCCTGATGATGACCATGTTCGGCCGCGCGTTCTACCTGGTCGTGCTCACCATCAGCGCGTTCTCGTGGCTCGACATGGCGCGCGTGGTGCGCGGCCAGACACTGTCGCTGCGCTCGCGCGAATTCATCGACGCCGCGAAGGCGATCGGCGTGAGTTCGCGTTCGATCATCGCGCGTCACATCGTGCCGAATCTGTTCGGCGTGGTCGTGGTGTACGCGAGCGTGACGGTGCCGAACATCGTGCTGACGGAATCGGTGCTGTCGTTTCTCGGCCTCGGCGTACAGGAGCCGATGACGAGCTGGGGCGTGCTGATTCAGGACGGCGCGCAGAAGCTCGAATCCATGCCCTGGCTGCTGCTGTGTCCCGCCGTGATGTTGTGCGTGACGCTGTATTGCGTGAATTTCGTCGGCGACGGTTTGCGCGATGCATTCGATCCGAAGGACCGTTGACATGCCGCTACTCGAAGTCAAAGACCTCAGCGTGCGCTTTACACGCCGCGAAGGCGCACCCGTCGACGCGGTGCAACGCGTGTCGTTTTCGCTGGAAGCGGGCCGCACGCTCGGCATTGTCGGCGAATCGGGTTCCGGGAAAAGTCAGACCGTGATGGCATTACTGGGGCTGCTCGCCGGCAACGGCAAGGTGTCGGGCAGCGCGACCTATCGCGGCGAAAACCTGCTGGCCATGAACGAAGCGGCGCTGAACCGGATTCGCGGCGACCGCATCGGCATGATCTTTCAGGACCCGATGACCTCGCTCAATCCGTTCCTGACGATCGAGCGGCAGATGACCGAGACGCTCGAACTGCACCGCAAGATGTCGCGCCGCGAAGCGCGCCGCCGCGCGATCGAAACGCTGGAATCAGTGCGCATTCCGGATGCCGCGCGCCGCATCAACATGTATCCGCACGAATTTTCCGGCGGCATGCGGCAACGCGTGATGATCGCAATGGCCTTGCTTTCCGAACCCGAAATCCTGATTGCCGACGAACCCACCACCGCGCTCGACGTGACCGTGCAGGCGCAGATCATCGAACTGTTGCGCGAACTGAACCGCGAACGCGGCACGGCGATCATTCTGATCACGCACGACATGGGCGTAGTGGCCGGCCTGTGCGACGACGTGATGGTGATGTACGCCGGCCAGACCGTCGAGCAGGCGAGCGCCGCCGCGCTGTTTGCCGCGCCGACGCATCCGTACACGCTCGGCCTGCTGAACGCGCTGCCGCGTCTGACCGACGATGACGACGAGCGTCCGCTGCAAACCATTCCGGGCAATCCGCCGTTGCCCGGCGAAGTCGGCGCGGGCTGCGCTTTTGCCCCACGTTGCGGATACTGCACCGAGCGCTGCCGCGAATCGCGCCCCTCCCTTGTTGCTGAAGAAGGCTATCCCGACGCCCTGCGCGCATGCTTCAGGCCGGCAGGCGAAATTCTGGAGGCACAACACGTATGAACGCAACACCTATCGCGAATCAGGACGCGGCAACGCTGTTGCGCATCGACAATCTCAAGGTGCAATTCGGCGTGCCGCGCGGCGGCTTTCCGTGGTCCGGCAAAGCCACGCTGCGCGCGGTGGACGGCGTGTCGTTCAACGTGCGGCGCGGCGAAACCGTGGGACTCGTCGGCGAATCGGGTTGCGGCAAGTCCACGCTCGCGCGCGCGATCATCGGTCTCGCGCCCGTGGCGAGCGGCAGCGTGCGCTGGCTCGGAGACGAAACCGTGCTGCCGGGCGCGCGCCGCGATACGTCCCGTTTGCGCCGCGACGTGCAGATGATTTTCCAAGACCCGCTTGCCTCGCTCGATCCGCGCATGACGATCGAACAGATCGTCGCCGAGCCGTTGACGACACACGGTCAGGACATTGCACGCGCCGACGTGCAGCGGCGCGTGCTGACCATGCTCGAACGCGTCGGCCTGAACGCGCAGCATCTGCGCCGTTATCCGCACGAGTTTTCCGGTGGACAGTGCCAGCGCGTCGGCATTGCGCGCGCATTGATCGGCGAGCCGCAACTGGTGATCTGCGACGAACCGGTGTCCGCGCTCGACGTGTCGATCCAGGCGCAGATCGTCAACCTGCTGCGCGATCTGCAACGCGAGTTGTCGCTGTCGCTTCTGTTCGTCGCGCACGATCTGGCCGTGGTGAAAGCAATCAGCCACCGCGTGCTGGTGATGTATCTGGGACGTGTGATGGAGTTCGGCGACAAGCGCGAGGTGTACAGCACGCCGCGCCACCCATACACGCGGGCGTTGCTTTCGGCCGTGCCGGTGCCCGATCCGGTGGTGGAACGGGCGCGCCGTCATCTGCTGTTGCGCGGCGAGATTGCCTCGCCACTCAATCCGCCCTCCGGTTGCGCGTTTCGCACGCGCTGCCCGGATGCGATCGAAGCCTGCGCCCAAGAGATTCCACAGCCTGTCACGCACGGTGCCAATGCGACACGCGTCGCCTGCATTCGCGTGGTGGACACCTCGCAGGAAGCCTTGTCGGCCAACCGCTAAAGCAACGAACCTGAGAAGTTAGAAACCATATTCCCGGCGCGGCGGGCCGTCGCGCCGCCGGATGCGTTCGTCCTTTCATCAGCATGACGAACGATAAGCGCGGACTGGCTAACCGCCAGCCAAAGATTCACCACAATAATCAGAGACGTATTCAATGAAAGATACCCGATCAAAAAAGCGGTCAAAAAAAACCGGAGCCGCGACTTTCTTTTACTGCGCGTTCACGCTTCCCGCGTTGACGCTAGCCACGAACGCGTATGCCGATGACAGCGTGACGGAGCCCACCTCCAGAACGCCCAAAGCTCAGACGCTCTCGCAAACGTTGTCGTCCCCCGCGCAGCATGCCGCGGATTCGTCGGCGGTGCAAAGCAATCCGTCCGGCAAGCGCCGCGCGGACCAGGGCGGCCAGGTGCGCAACGACCAGCCGGACACCACCAATGCCATCGTCAACGCCGAAGCCGATCAGACGGTCTTACCGCCAGTACCCCTGTCGAGCCAGGCAGCGAGCAAGGGTTTCATCGCCGACAGCCATCTGAATCTGCAGTTTCGCAACTATGCCGACTACTTCCAGGCACCGGACACGATCTACCGTCACGCGTGGGTTCAGGGCATGCAGGTCAACTATGAATCCGGCTACACGCAAGGGCCGGTCGGCTTCGGTGTGGACGCGTCGCTGTTCGGCGCGCTCAAGCTCGACGGCGGCAACGGCGCGGGCAACATGGTGCACGTGGGCAAGGGCGGCGGCGGTTCGGAACAACTTGCGTGGGCATATCCCGGCATGTACGACATCAAGGGGCGCATTTCGGAAACGGTCGTGAAATACGGGTTGCAGATCGTCACCAACCCGTTCCTCGAACCTCACGACAATCGCGCGCTGCCGCCAACCTTCCTCGGCGTCTCGATGGTCAGCAACGATCTCGCGCACACCGAGCTCCAGGCCGGCAGTTTCACCAGGGTCGACGCGCGCGGTCACACGAACCTGAGCAATCTCACTACTTCGTATGGCGGCACGCGCATAGATCGCCTCACTTATGTGGGCGGCACATGGCACTATGCAAAGAACGGCGAGATGGCCCTGTATGTCGATCAGGCCGACGACGTCTGGCGTCAGTATTACGGCTCGGTCGCGCAGTCGTTCGGCGATCCCGCCACGATAAAGTGGAGCGGGCTCGCGAACATCTACTCGACGCACGACACCGGCGCGTCACGTCAGGGGTATATCAACAGCAACGCCTACAGCGTGTCGGTTTCCGCGCAGCACGGCGCGCATGCGCTGCTGCTCGGCTACCAGCAGGTGCTCGGCGACCAGTTCTTCGACTACGTCAACGAGACCAACGGTATCTACCTGACCAACTCGATGGACGTGGACTACAACGCGCCGCACGAACAGTCGCTGCAATTGCGCTATACGTTCGACGGCAAATACGCCGGCGTGCCGGGACTCAAGGCGATGTTCTGGGGGCAATACGGCTGGGGCGCGGATGCGTCGGCGGGCGCGGCGGAGAATGCTTCGCCTTCGGCGCCGCTGCATGATCTCTACTGGAAGAACGGCGAACCGGTGCATGGGCATCACCACGAGTTCGGCTTCATTCCGAGCTATACGCTGCAAAGCGGACGCTTCAAGGATACGAAGGTCACGTTCATCGCCATGTGGCATAACAGCCAGTACCACTACTCGGATGGCAACAACATGGAATACCGGCTGGTGGTGAATGTGCCGGTAAAGGTGTTCTAGGCGGTTGCAAACATTCGAGGCGACTTGCGCGTCGCCTCGTTGAGCGCGCCTGCGCTTATCCCGTGATCCGTTCGGTGGTCATGGCGCGCGACAGGCCATGCATCGGCCTGCGTAACGCGACATCGAACGGGTTGGTTTGCGGGCCGATTGCATCGGCTTGCCGGCGCAGCAATTCGACCACCATCGGCAGACGGTCGTCGGCGAGACGCGCGGCCAGCGTGCCGACGCTCAACGCGGCGACCGCCACGCCGGTGCGATCCAGAATCGGCACCGCCACGCCCGCCATGCCGTCGAGCACACCGCTATTGCGCCCCGCGTAGCCGAACTGGCGCACGCGTTCGATCTCCGTGCGCAAATACACCTCGTCGAGCACGCCGTAGCCGCGAATTCGCGGCACGTTGAAACGGATGATCTCCTCACGCTCCGCCTCGGGCAAAAACGCGAGAATCGCCAGACTGCCCTGCCCGACACCTAACGCCACCCGCCCGCCTATATCGCCGGTGAACGAGCGGATCGGAAACGGCCCTTCGCAGATGTCGAGGCACACCGCGTCGAAACTGCTTTTGACGAGCAGAAAGATCGTGTCGCCGAGACTGGCGCACAAGCGCAGCAACGCGGGACGGCATAGCGTGCGCATGCCGCTCGGGTTGCCGGCCTGCGCCGCAAGCGCGAAAAAATCCACACTCAGCCGGTACAGTTTGGAGTTTTCGTCCTGTTCGACGATGCCCTCGGCGATCAACGCATGCAGGATGCGGTGCACCGTGCCCTGCGTCAGTCCGACCGCTTTCGCCAGACGCGTGACACGCCCGCCGTCGGGCTGCGCCTCGGACAACGCGCGAATCACCGCGAACGCACGTTCCAGCATGCCGGGGCCGGGCGTGCCGCCCGGTTCGGCCACGGCGGTGTCGGCATCTCGTTTGGCGGCAACTTTCATCTTTCTGGCTCTTGATTATTTCATTGACCGGAACACTATAAAGCGTTTTATCCGCAAGTGGAATCCTTGAACGTTCCGCTTCCCAGGACGTTGTGTCGATGATTCATAGGGATTTTCCGGACGTCACGCAGCGGAATAACGGAGCGCGCTTTTCGCGAATATCTTTCATACAGTGGAATTTTTTTCAATCTTATACCGGTAATCGGAATTTGAAATTGACTGACGGTAATTTGGCTGGCTAGAGTCGGCGTCATCGAGGCAGTAGTCGATTGAACCGGTGTCGAACCATCCAAAGGCCAGATCATGTCGTTCCTCACACTTACCGACGTCACGAAATCGTTCGGCGATCTGCACGCAGTCGCCGACGTGAACCTGTCGGTGGAAAAAGGCGAGTTCGTTTCATTGCTCGGGCCGTCGGGCTGCGGCAAGACCACCACCTTGCAGATGATCGCGGGCTTCGTCGAAACCACGCGCGGACGCATCACGCTCGACGGCCGCGACATCACGCACATGAAGCCGAACAGGCGCGGCCTCGGCATCGTGTTCCAGAGCTACGCGCTGTTTCCGCACATGAGCGTCGCCGACAACGTCGGCTTCGGGCTGGAAATGCGCAACATCGACAAAGCCGAGCGCAAGGAGCGCATTCGCGAAGCGTTGGCGCTGGTGCGGCTCGACACGCTCGCGCATCGCTTTCCGCGCGAACTCTCCGGCGGTCAACGGCAGCGCGTGGCGATTGCCCGTGCGATCGTGATCGCGCCGCCCGTGCTGCTGCTCGACGAACCGATGTCGAATCTCGACGCCAAACTGCGTGAAGACATGCAGTTCGAACTGCGCGGCATTCAACGCAAGATCGGCACGACCACCATCATGGTGACGCACGACCAGTCCGAAGCGCTCTCTATCAGCGATCGCGTGGTGGTGATGGAAGCCGGCCGCATTACGCAGATCGACACGCCGTACGAAGCATACGAGCGCCCGGAAAATCGCTTCGTCTCGCAGTTCATCGGCAAGGCCAACATGCTGCCTGGCATCGTGGTGGCGCGCGAGGGCGACGCGATCCGCATCGATCTCGGCCACGACCTCGCGGAAACCGGGCACACGGCACAGTTGCCGGCGCGCGAGCGCGTAGTCGCCGTGGGCGACGCGGTGACCTTGTGCATCCGCCCGGAAAAGCTGCGCCTGTGCGCACCGGACACGGGACGTGTGCCGGCAACCGTCACGAGCCGCTTTTTCCTCGGCAGCCAATGGTTGTACCGGCTCGACAGCCGGCTCGGCGAAGTGCTGGTGTGCTGCCAGAACGAAGGCACGGAGCCGCTGCCCGAAGGCGCGGCAGTGGGTGTGGACTGGAACAGCGAGGCGATCCGCTTCATTCAACGGGACGCGCATCATGGCTAGTACGCTGCCCGCAACCGACAAGCGCGACGTGAAATCCGGCGGCGCCCGCCGCGCGCCCTGGCAGGCATTTTTGCCGCTATGGCTGATGTGCGCGCCGGCCTTTCTGCTGTTCGTGGCGCTCGTGCTCGTGCCGCTTCTGATGACGCTCGTGCTGACCTTCTATCGCTTCGATCCGGCCAGCGGTCCGATCGCCGCGTTCCAGTTCGGCAATTACACGGAAGTGCTGAGCTCGTCGTATTACCACACCATCTTTCTGCGCACCTTCGGCATTGCGTTTCTGGTCACGCTGCTGTGTGTCGTGATCGGCACGCCGGAAGCGTACGTGCTGTCGCGCATGCGCGACCCGTATCGCTCGATGTTCCTGCTGGTGATTCTCGCGCCGCTGCTGGTCTCCGTAGTGGTGCGGGCCTTCGGCTGGAGCATGCTGCTCAACACCAACGGCCTTGTGAATCAGGCATTCGGCCTGGTCGGACTCGGGCCTTACAAGCTCGAGTACACCACCTTTGCGATCGTCATTGCACTCGTGCACGTGATGCTGCCGTTCATGGTGATTCCGGTTTGGACCGCGCTGCAAAAGCTCGACCCGCAAACGGAAAACGCCGCGCTTTCGCTAATGGCATCGCCCGCCACCACGCTGCGCCGCATCGTTCTGCCGCAACTCACGCCGGGCATTCTGTCGGGCAGCCTGATGGTGTTCGGCTTGTCGGCGAGCGCCTTTGCGATTCCCGGCCTGCTCGGCGGACGGCGCCTGAAAGTGGCCGCCACTGCCGTGTACGACGAGTTCCTCGGTTCGCTGAACTGGCCGCTCGGCGCGACCATCGCGCTCCTGCTGCTGGTTGCGAACCTGATCGTGATGCTCACGTACTACCGGGTTCTGGAACGCAGATACACCCGAAGCCTCGGCTAGTTCATCGGCGCACTTACAGTTCACTCGTTGGCTCACTCAGTGAAAACACCATGAGAAAAAACGGCCCCATCGCGCTGATTTTCCACACGCTCGTGATTGCGTTCGTGCTCGCGCCGCTCGTGATCGTCGTGCTGGTCGCCTTCACGCCCGACGAAACGCTCACGTTGCCCACGCACGGCTTCTCGTTGCGCTGGTTCCGCGCGATCCTCAATTACCCGGATTTCATCAGCGCGTTTTTCAATAGCCTGAAGCTGGCGTTCGCTTCGGCAACGCTCTCGCTGATCGTGGCGCTGCCCGCCGCGCTCGCCATCGGCCGCGCGCGCTTTCCCGGCCGCAGCTTTCTCAACGGCCTGTTGCTGTCGCCGCTCGTGATTCCCGGCCTCGTACTCGGCATCGCGCTGCTGCGCTTTTTCGCGCTGATCGGTGCGACCGGCTCGTTCGCCTGGCTCGTGCTCGCGCACATGATCATCATCACGCCGTTCGTCATGCGGCTCGTGCTGGCTTCGGTAAGCGGACTCGACCGCAGCGTCGAGCACGCTGCCAACTCGCTCGGCGCCGATGCATGGACCACGTTTCGCCGCATCACTTTCCCGATGATTCTGCCGGGCATAACCGGCGGCTGGCTGCTGGCCTTCATCAACAGCTTCGACGAATTGACCATGTCGATCTTCGTCACCTCGCCGCAAACCGTCACGCTGCCGGTGCGCATGTACATGTACGCCACCGAATCGATCGACCCGATGATGGCTTCCGTGTCCGCGCTGGTGATCTTCATCACGGGCGGCGCGATGCTGCTGCTCGACCGCGTGTATGGCCTCAATCGCATTCTGATCGGCCAGCATTGATGTCTTCTTCCGACCACGCTCTCATGCCGTCCACAACGCCGTCTACTCATGCCACCGCGCCGCGCCGCGAGCCGCAATTCATCCGTATCGCGGAAACGCGGCGCGAACCGCTGCACTTCTTTCTGGATGGCGAGGAAGTCGCCGCGCTGCAAGGCGACACGCTGCTGACGGCCGTGCTGATGCAGCAACGCCGCGTGCGCGAAAGCGAATTCAGCGGCGCGCCGCGCGCGGGTTTCTGCCTGATCGGCGCATGTCAGGACTGCTGGATGCGCACCGAAGACGGCAAGCGCGTCCGCGCGTGCTCGACGCTCGTGACCGAGGGCATGCGGGTGCTCACGCGCCGCGCCGCCGCTGTCGAAGCCGGCACCGCGAATAGAAACGGAGACGCGCGATGAGCGACGAACGCCGCATCGTGATCGTCGGCGCCGGACCGGCTGGCGTACGCGCTGCCGAGACGCTGGTGGCGGCGGGCGTGAAGCCGGTCGTGATCGATGAAAACGCGCGCTGGGGCGGCCAGATCTATCGGCAACCGCCCGCCAATGGCGGATTTCAGCGCTCGAAAAAAACGCTCTACGGTTTCGAAGCGCACAAGGCCGATGCGCTGCATTCGACCATGTCCGCACTTCTGCCTCATCTCGACTATCGCCCCGACACGCTTGCGTGGGCGTGCGAAGCGGGCCACCTCGACACCTTGCACGCGGGACGCGAGCGGCGCGTGCCGTTCTCGCATCTGATCATTGCCAGCGGCGCGACCGACCGTGTGCTGCCGGTGCCGGGCTGGACACTGCCCGGCGTCTACACGCTCGGCGCCGCCCAGGTCGCACTGAAGGCGCAAGGCTGCGCGATTGGCCGGCGCGTCGTGCTGGCCGGCACCGGTCCGCTGTTGTACCTCGTGGCGTACCAGTACGTGAAAGCGGGCGCGCAAGTCATGGCCGTGCTCGACACGAGTCCGTTCTCGCAGCAGATCGCGGCGGCGCCGAAACTCGCGCGCCTGCCGTCCACGTTCGCCAAAGGCCTCTATTACGTCGGCTGGCTGAAAATGCATGGTGTGCGGATCGAGCGCGATGTGACGCTGGTCGGCATGCGCGGCGTAGAGGGTGTGGAAGCGCTCGAATGGCGCGCCGCGCGTAATGGTTCGGTAACCGAAACAATCGCGTGCGATGCGGTTGGCGTGAGCTTCGGCCTGAAGCCCGAAACGCAACTCGCCGATCTCGCGGGCTGCCGCTTCCGTTTCGACTCGGCCAACCGCTGCTGGCTGCCTGAAACGGACCCGGCGGGACGCACTTCCGTGCGCGGCCTGTATGTTGCCGGCGACGGCGCGGGCATTGCCGGTGCGGACGCCGCCGAACTGGCCGGCCGACGCGCCGCGCTCGCCTTGCTCGACGATCTCGGCATAGCGCATCCGCGTGGCCCGAACATGCCCGACGCCGTATCGATCGAACGCAGCCTGAAACGTATCGCGGTGTTTCGCGAGGGAATCGAAACGGCGTTCGCGCCGCCCGCGAAATGCGCGTCGCAATGGCCCGACGACATGACCGTGTGCCGCTGCGAAGAAATCGACGCAGGCACGTTAAGGCGCTGCATCCGTGGCGGCGAAGCGAATGAGATCAACCGGCTGAAGGCGCTCACGCGCGTCGGCATGGGCCGCTGCCAGGGGCGCATGTGCGGCGAAGCCGCGCTCAGCCTGCTCGCCGAAGAAACCGGCAAACCCCTCGACGCAGTGGGCCGCTTGCGCAGCCAGCCGCCCGTCAAACCCATTCCGCTCTCGCCGTCCATGTATGCCGACGACGTCGCTGAAATCCCCGTGGAGGCGCGCGATGAGTGACACCCTGCATTACGACGTCGCGATCGCGGGCGGCGGGCTGGTCGGTTCATCAGCGGCGTTGGCGCTGGCAAAGCGCGGCTTGCGCGTCGGCCTGTTCGAGCGACGCTATTGCGGCGCACAGGCGAGCGGCGTGAACTACGGCGGCGTGCGCTGCCAGGGACGCCCGGTCGAACAGATGCCGCTCGCGATCCGCGCACGGCGTATCTGGGACCACTTGCCGGAGTTGATCGGCATCGACGGCGAATTCACGGTGTCGGGCCATTTGCGCCTCGCCCGCAGCGAAAGCGCGCTGGCCGCGCTGCAAGCGTGGGCCGCGATGGCGCGCGACTACGGTGTGCACGCGCAACTGATCAGCGGCGCGGCGTTCCGCGAGCGCTATCCTTGGCTCGGCGCAGCGGCCGTCGGCGGCTCGCTGTGCGCGACGGACGGTCATGCGAATCCACGGCTGGTGTCGCCCGCCTTCGCGCGTGCCGCGCGGGCCGCGGGCGCGGACGTGCGCGAACAAACCGAACTCACCGACATTCAGCACGACGGCACGCGTTTTCAATTGCGCGCCGGCGACCTGCGCGTCAGCGCCGACTGGCTGATCAATTCGGCCGGCGCGTGGGCGAATACCGTGGCGGGCTATTTCGGCGAGACCGTGCCGATGAAACCGATCTACCCGAACATGTGGGTCACCGAGCCGCTGCCGCTCTTCATCACCCACAACCTCGGCGTATATGGCGGCGGCATCTACGCACGGCAGGTGGCGCGCGGCAATTGCGTGATCGGCGGCGGACGCGGACATGGCGACGGCGAATACGGCCAGCCGTCGACGGAAACCACGCGCGCGGTGATGCGCGACGCGTGCGCGCTGCTGCCCGCGTTGCGCGAGGCGTTGCTGATCCGCACGTGGAGCGGCGTGGAAGGTGAAACGCCCGACAGCAATCCGATCATCGGCGCGAGCCGCACCGCGCCGCGTCTGTTGCATGCATTCGGTTTTTCGGGCGGTGGGTTTCTGCTCGCGCCGGGCGTCGGCGAAGTGCTCGCCGATCTCGTGCTCGACGGCGCCACCGCCACGCCACTCGACGCTTTTTCGATTGGCCGCTTTGCTGCTGTGGCGACCTCTCCAGTCGCCTGAGTCATCGTTTAGTGAACTTTAGTGAACCCCGGAGCTTCTCAATGAAACTGTTCAAAACGCTCGCGGCGCTGGCCGCATTATGTGCATTCGGCGCGGCCGCGCCAGCGTGGTCGCAAACCAGAACCATCTACATCGGCATGAATGGCGGTCCGATGGAAAAAGCCTATACGAGCCAGGTGCTGCCCGACTTCGAGAAAGCCAACAACGTGAAGGTGGTCGTGGTGCCGGGCACGTCGTCGGACATTCTCGCCAAGCTGCTGGCCAACAAGGCCAGCCCGCAGATCCACGTGGTGTTTCTCGACGACGGCGTGATGGCGCGCGCGGTCAGCATGGGTGTGTGCAGGAAGCTCGACGATTCGCCGGTGCTCAAGGAACTCTATCCGTTCGCGCGCATGAAGGACGACATGGGCGCGGGCGTGCAACTCGGCATGACCGGCATTGCGTACAACAAGAAGCTGTTCGCTGAGAAAGGCTGGGGGCCGCCCACCTCGTGGATGGATTTCGCCGATCCGAAATACAAGGGCAAGGTGGTGTTCCAGTCGGCGTCGAGCAGCACTTTCGGCCTGCATGGCTTTCTCGCCATCAACCGTTTGATGGGCGGCAGCGAGCAGAACGTGGAGCCGGGCTTCACGAAATGGGCGAGCACGGTGGGACCGAACGTGGTCGAGTACGTGCCGAATTCGGCGAAGATTTCCGAAATGGTTCAGACCGGCGAGGCGGGCCTGTTCCCGTTGACGCCGACCGCCGTGGGCGATCTGGCGGACAAGGGCATTCCGGTCGGCTATGTGAATCCGAAGGAAGGTCCGGTGTTGCTGCTGGTCGATCTGTGCGTGGTCAACAACAACCCGGATCCGCAACTGGCGCAGAAGCTCGCGCAGTTCCTGCTGTCCGCGCCCGCGCAAACCAAAGCCGCCGAGGCCGGCCGTCAGATCCCCACCAACCGCACGGCGAAGATGACGCCGTCCATGCAGCAAAGCCTCGGCAACGTGGAAGACTTGGTGCGCAAGGTGACGGTGGTGGATTGGGACGCGATCAACGCGCACCGCGCGCAGTGGGATACGCGCTGGAACCAGCAGATCGAACGCTAAGCCGGTCTGCTGCGGTTGCAACGAAAACGCGCGCCTTGCAGAGTTGCAACGCGCGCGTTTTTTGTGGGCTTGCAGGAATGGTGGCTTTAGAAAACCACCGACATGGCCACCGCCAGCCAGATCGCCGTCACGCCCGCCAGGAACAGATGCCGCGCAATGCGCACCCGGCGGTCGCTGGTTTCGGGTTCGACAGGGCTCGTTGCGACCCACGGCACGAGCCCGAGGCAGCCAAAGCCGATCAGCGCGAACACGAACACGAAGACATCGGCGACTCGCCAGCCGGTCGGCTCATACATGCCCCAATAGCCGAGAAAGACGATCCCGATCGAAAAGATCGTGGCCGACGCGGAGCTCAGCGCGGGCACTGATCCGGATGGACTCGGCATGCTTCACCTCCGATCGTTGGGCTGTCATGGTCATGCCTGCCGGGTCCCGCGCTGCGGCTTCATTCAGGACGTGCGGGTCTGCCTCGCTTCATACGTCTTCAGATGACTATAGGCGATGCGCAGCAACGACAGGCCGTGCTCGCCCTTTTGCGCGTCGCCGCCGCGCGAAATCAGGTCGCCCAGAATGTGATCCGCCTCGGTATGCGAGTGGTTTTCCACATCGCGCAACATCGAAGCGGTGAGCGGCGAAGGCGTAAAGAGCGTCTGCGTGGCGCGTGCGTCGAAGTCGGGGCCCATTGTGAAACCGTTGTGCTCGGCCACGGCCCGCGCCTCGCCCAGCAGATTTTCGATCACGCGTTTGCCGTCCGGCGCCGTCAGAATATCGCCGACCGAACCGCGCATCAAGCACGTGGCGGACGCCAATGTGGCGAGGAACACCCACTTCTCCCACATGCGCAGCAAAATGTTGTCGCTGACCAGCGCGTCGAAATTCGCGCCGCTCATTGCCTCGGCGATGGCCTGCACACGTTCGGACGTGCCGCCCGCCTGCTCGCCGAAAGTGATCGCATGGGTGTCGTTCAGATGCACGATGTGCTGCTCGCCGTTGAGCGTCGCGGCAATCACGCATTGACCGCCCAGCACGCGCGCGGCGCCGAACTTTTCGTTGAGCACCTCGATATGGCGCATGCCGTTGAGCATGGGCAGAACCAGCGTCGATTCGCCCACGAACGGCGCGAAGGAGTCGATGGCGTCGTCGAGACTGTAGGCTTTGCAGCTCAGCAGCACCAGATCGAACGGCTCGGCGCTCACACCGGCGAGAATGGTTTGAGGGTCGCGCAAGGTGAGATCGCCGCGCACGCTGCTGATCACGAGCCCGTCGCGCTTGAGCTTCTCCGCCCGGCCGGGGCGCACGAGGAAGGTCACGTCCTGTCCCGCCGCCGCGAGACGTCCGCCGAAATAGCCGCCCACGGCACCCGCCCCTACTACTAGAATTCGCATCTTTGGCCTCTTGATAGATTTCGGTCACGCGCGCCGCGTCCGTGAGCAAAGGCTTCGGGAACGCACAGGCAGTGCGTGTGCAGGAATGTAGCAAAGATTGAAGATCGACATCCGCCACGATTACCGTGGCCCGGCGTGCTGCACTGCACAGCGGCTCAGGTCAGATCAATCCGCGCCATGCCGTCTTTGTCTTTCGCTCTTTACCTCCGGTGTCGGCTATGTCGGCTATACGGCGTCCTCCTTCTCAAAGCGTGCCGCAAATGGTGTTCTCGTAAAGCGCGAGCATGCCCGGCACATCCACCGCCATACATACCTTGCAGTCGGGACGGCTGTCCCAGTCCGGCGCGGGCACGGGCATGGCCGACGGTTTCTGAATGGATTGACCCACCGCGATACCGTCGGTCAGCACGCGCACCGGGCCGCTGCGCGTCGTATAGAGATGCGGCGCCAATACATAGGCTACCGCCGACGAATCATGCACATAGATGCCCGCAAGCTGCGCGCTCTGCTCGTGAAACGCCTCGTAGTGCCGCGACACTTCCCATACGAACCGACCCGCCGCGCCGCCGCGAGCACGCAGCGACGCCAGATAATCGTGGCTCATGATAGTGCGCTGCGTAACGTCGAGACCGACGATCGCGACCGGCCACGCCGCGCCGAACACGATGTCCGCGGCATCCGGGTCGCCCAGAATGTTGGCCTCCGCAGCGGGCGTGACGTTGCCGAGCACACCGTCCGTGCCGAACGCGCCGCCCATGATCACCACCTGTTTGACGAGCGGCGCGATCTGCGGATCGCCGGCGAGCGCAAGAGCAAGATTCGTGAGCGGCCCTACCGCCAGCAGCGTCACTTCACCGGGATGCGCGCGCACCGTGTCGATGATGAAGCGGTGCGCGGGGCGCGCGTCGAGCGGGGCCTGCTCCGTTGTATCCAGCGCGATATTGCCGAGCCCGTTGTCGCCGTGAATCCATGCGAGCGGTTCGGGCGCGGCGCGCCTGAGCGGCGCTGCCGCGCCTCGTGCGACCGGCACCCCCGCGGCAAACCGCCCGGCGAGAAAGCGCGCATTGCGCGTGGTCGTTTCGATCGTTGCGTTGCCGAATACGCTCGTCAGACCGAGCAGTTCGATATCCGGATGCAGCGCCTGAAACACGAGCGCCATTGCATCGTCCACACCCGGGTCGGTGTCGTAGATGACCTTGTGCATGCTCATAGATAGAACGCGTCCGGCAATTGTTCACGCGCGGTCGTGTCACGCGTGGCGCCATGCAGATTGCCGAGGCGAATCGGCAAATCCGGTCCGCCCAGTTCAATGATCACCTGGCGGCACGCACCGCACGGCGCGATCGGACCTTCCGTGTCGCCGATCACGGCGAGCGCCGCAAACTGGTCACGCTGATAGCCCGCCGCAATAGCGCTGAAAAACGCGGTACGTTCCGCGCAATTGCACAAACCATACGACGCATTCTCGACGTTGCAGCCGTCGAACACCTTGCCGTCCCGGGTCAGCAGCGCCGCGCCGACCTTGAACTTCGAATACGGCGCATAGGCCTTTTCTCGCGCGGCACCGGCGCGTTCCAGCAGTTGTTCCATATTCATACAGCGATCCTCGCTTCAATTCAGCGTAATGAACATGCCCGCAATCGTGGCGCTCATCAGGTTCGAGAGCGTGGCGGCGAGCACGACACGCAGGCCGTAACGCGCGACTTCGGCACGGCGCTCCGGCGCGACGGCGCTAAAGCCGCCCGTCAGCACCGCAATCGACGAAAAGTTCGCAAAGCCGCACAGCGCAAACGACAGGATAGCAATGGTACGCGGATCGAGCGCCTGCAAACCGGCCGCGGTCACGCTCGCGGCGTCTTTCAGATACGGCGACAGCGACGCATAGGCAACGAACTCGTTGAGAATGACCTTCTGCCCGAGAAAATTGCCGGCAATCGCCGCCTCGTTCCACGGCACGCCGATCAGATAAGCAAGCGGCGCGAACACCATGCCGAGCACCGATTGCATGGACAGTTGCGGATGGCCGAACCAGCCGCCAATACCGCCCACGATCCCGTTGAGCAGCGCAATCAGCCCGACGAACGCAATCAGCATCGCGCCGACCATCACCGCGATTTTCAGGCCCACGGTCGCGCCGGAACTCGCCGCTTCGATCACATTGGCTGGGCGCTTCTCGTCGAAGTTGAGATTGTCGAGATGAACCCGGCTCGGTTCGGTGGATGGGTGAATGATCTTCGCGAACAGCAAGCCACCCGGCACCGCCATGAACGAGGCCGCGAGCAGATACTCGACTCGCACGCCGAGGCCCGCATACCCCGCCAGAACCGACCCGGCGACCGCCGCCATGCCGCTCGACATCACCGCGAACAGCTCGGCGCCGGTCATGTCGCGCGTAAATGGTTTGACCACGGCGGGCATTTCGCTCTGACCCAGAAAGATCGTGGTGACCGCGGAAAACGATTCGAGCTTCGACACGCCGAGCAGCTTCTGGAACAACGTGCCGAGCACGATCACGATCCAGCGCATCACGCCGATGTAGTACAGCACGGAGATCAGCGCGGTAACGAAGATGATGGCCGGCAGCACGCGCACGGCGAACACGAAACCGCCGTCGCCGAAAACCTGGAACATCTTCGCCTGCACGAGGCCGCCGAACAGGAACTCGATGCCCGCATTGCCGTAGCCGAGTACATGATTCACACCGGAGGCCGCGCCCGAAAGAATCGACTTGCCGACCGGGACGAAAAGAATGAACGCGCCGATACCGATCTGTGCCAGTAATGCGCTAATTACAGTCCGTAAGCGGATCGCACGCCGGTTGGTCGAAAAGATGAAAGCGATAAGCAGAAGTACGGCAATACCGAGAATGTTTCGAGCGATCAGTGCCATGTCTCTTCGTGTTCTTGTGAAAGTGGCAATGATGCTAAACGAAACTCGTACTGGAGGAAAAACTTTAAATAGAGGCGCACGCACCATTGCCGAAGATTCAGTCAGGATTGATGCGCCGCGCATTTGAACAATAGCGACGGGGTGTGTCGAGGTATTTCGCACGCCGATGCACTCCGCCGCGATCGATTCAGAATCAGAGCATTTCCAACGCCAGCGCAATTCCCTGCCCGCCGCCGATGCACAGCGTAACAATGCCGCGTTTGAGACCGTCGCGCCGCATGGAATGGAGCAGGCGCGTGGTCAACACGGCACCGGTCGCGCCAATGGGATGGCCATGTGCAATCGCGCCGCCTTGCACGTTGATCAATTCGTCCGCAATGCCGAGTCTGCGCGCGACCGCGATCGGCACGGCGGCAAACGCTTCATTGATCTCGAAGCGCTCGACATCGTGCAATTGCCAACCCGCTCGCGCCAACGCCATCTCTACGGCCGGCACGGGACCGAGGCCGAACATGCCGGGTTCGACCGCGGCGACGCCGTACGCCACGAGCCGCGCGAACGGCTCGATGCCGTGTGCTTCCGCGAAACCGCGCCCGGCCACCAGCATCGCGGCCGCGCCGCTGTTCAATCCGGGCGCGTTGCCCGCGGTAATCGTGCCATCCGGGCGAAATGCCGGACGCAGTTTCGCCAGCGTTTCCACCGTGGTGTCGGGCCGCGGCTGTTCATCGCGCGTGAAGTGCTGCGGGCCTTTGCGTCCCGCGGTTTCCACGGCGACCAGTTCGGCGTCGAAATCGCCGCGCGCCTGTGCCTCGCTGAATCGCTGTTGCGAACGCGCCGCCCAGCGGTCCTGTGCTTCACGCGTGATGTCGAATTGCGCGACGAGGTCTTCGGTGTGCCAGCCGGAGTGCTCGCCCGAAAACGCGTCGTTCAGACCGTCGCGCAGCAGGCTGTCGTGGATTTGCGCGTTACCCATGCGGTAGCCCCAACGGCCGCCGTCGAGCAGATACGGGGCGCGGTCCATGTTCTCCATGCCGCCTGCGACTGCCACATCGCCGAGACCGAGCAGGATCTCCTGCGCCGCCGACGCGATGGCCTGAGCCCCCGAGCCGCACACGCGATTGACGGTCAACGCCGGCACGCTCACCGGCACGCCGCCGCCGATCGACGCCTGGCGCGCCGGATTCATCCTGTTGCCGGCCTGAATCACGTTGCCCATCACGACCGAGCCCAGCGCGGCCGCGTCGAGCCCACTGCGACGCAATGTCTCACGCACGGCGATCGCGCCGAGTTCGGTGGCGGGCACCTCTTTCAGCGATCCGCCGAATGCGCCGATCGGCGTTCTCACCGGATTGCAGATCACTACTTCTCGCTGATTCGTCATCGTTTCTCTCCAGTTGGATCAACAACTCACTGGCCACACGCTTGCATCAGTTGTTCGCCGATACCGCCGTGACCGCGTCAGGTACATCCCAGCCGCCGCCGAGCGAGCGGTACAAAGCGACCGCCGACAACGCGTGCTCGCGTTTGGCCTGGTTCAACGACTCGGCGTCGCGCAGATAGGCTTCCTGCGCCGCGAGCACGTCCAGGAAACTCGACGCGCCGCCCTTGTACAGTTCCGTCGACAGACGCAGTGCGTGGTCCGACGCATCGAGCGCGCCGCCAAGCCGTTGGACCTGCACTGCGCCGCTCACCAGATCGCTGCGGTTGTCCTCGATTTCCTTGAGCGCTTGCAGCATGGTTTGCTGCAGACCGAGTTGCGATTCGCGCATGCGGCTTTCGCTCGCGTCGATATTCGCGGTGATGCGGCCCGCGTTGAAAATCGGACTCGTTGCGTTCAGGGCGGCGCTAAAGAGGTTGTCGGTCAGTGTCGGCAAGCCGAGGTAGGACGAGGCCAGCAAACCATCGGCGAGATTGAGCCTGAATTGCGGATAGCGCTGCGCTTTCGACACGCCGACTTCCGCCGCGCGCTGTTCGACCGTTGCGTATGCGGTGCGTACGTCGGGGCGCTGGAGGAGCGCTTGCGAAGGCAGCATCTGCGGAACGCTTTGCGCGGGCACCGGAATATCGCGTGCATGGGCAAGCAGCAAACTGTCCACGCTTTCCGGCGTGCGCCCCGAATACACCGCGATCAGACTCAACTGATGCTGCACCGCCGATTGCACACGCGGAATCTGCGCCTGCAAATCCTCCAGCTGGTTCTGCGCGCGGGCAACGTCCAGTTGCGTCGACAGCCCGTAATGCAGACGCGCCTGCGTGAGCTTCAACGCGCGTGCGCGAATCTGCTCGTTGTCGTTCAGAATCTGCAATTGCGATTGAGCCCAGCGCAGATCGATGTACGCCGCAGCGGTATTCGCCGCGAGCGCGAGGCGCACCTGATTCAAAGCCGCCTGACGTCCCGATACCTGCGCCTGCGCCGCGAGCACCGCAAGACGCTCGCCGCCGAACACGTCGGGCGTCCAGCTGGCCGTTACGCCGAAGCCGGCCTGACGCACATAACCGAGCGGCGGCGGCGCGTTCTGGCGCGAGTCGGACGCGCTCGCGCTCGCGTTCAGCTCGGGCAGCAGGGCCGCGCGGTTTTGCGTCGCCAGATCCTGCGCCTGCTTGACGCGTTCCACGGCCGCCTGCACGTCGAGATTGCCGGTCAACACGGATTCGACCAGTTGATGCATGACGGGGTCGCCGAATTGCGCCCACCACGCATCCGCGCTCACGCTGTCTTGCGGCGCATCGACATTCCACGCAGCGGGCGCGACGGTCTTCACCGTCTGCGGCAAATCCGCATGCGTTGCAGGCTGCACCGCGCACGCCGCGAGCGTCAGCAGGGCGGCGCTCGCCAGTACTTTGAGAAGGATCGGTTTCATGGGGAAATCCTCAATGGGCATCGGGTGGCGGAGCGTTGTTGCCGAACGGCCGCGAGAACAGCACGCTCAGCAGGCCGACCACGAAACACAGCGACAGGGCGAAGAAGGTGTCGGAGAACGTGAGCACGAGTGCTTCGCGCATCAGCAGCGCGTGCAGTTCGCCGAGTCCGGCGTTTGCCGCGTTCAGCACGTTGCCGCCCACGGCCGCGAAATGCGCACCCTGTTGCTGCAAGATCGACTCGACCACCGGGCGGCCTACGTTCAGATGTTCGTCGAGCCGCTCGTAGTGCAGGTTCAGGCGGTCGTTGAGCATGGTGCTGCTCACCGCGATACCGATCGCGCCGCCGAGGTTGCGCATCAGATTGAACAGGCCGCTCGCGGAACGAAGCCTCGACATCGGCAATGAACCGAGCGCCATCGTGACAATGGGTGGAATGCAGAACTGCTGGCCGATACCGCGCAACGCCTGCGGGATCAGCAACTCCTGCCAGCCCCATTGATTGGTCAGCGGCACGTACAGATAACAGCCCATGCCGAACAGCACCAGGCCGAACACCAGCAGCAGCCGCATATCGACAAAGCGCGCGACCACCGAATACGCCACCATCGCGGCCAACTGAAAACAGCCGACCGACAGCAACGCCACGCCGATCTGCAACGAATCGAAGCCACGTACACGCGATAAAAACACGGGCGTCAGGAACACCGCGCAAAAAATGCCGATCCCGGTGATGAACGACAGCAGGCTGCCAATGCCAAAATTGCGGATCGCCAGCGCGCGCAAGTCGACGATCGGCTCTTTCGCAGTGAACGCATGCACGATGAACAGAAAGCCGCAGATCGCCGCTATCCACGTGCACGTCACGATCACGTCGTCGCCGAACCAGTTCTTGCGCGGCCCTTCCTCCAGCACGTATTCGAGGCAACCGAGAAAACCGGACATCAGCAGGATGCCGAGGTAATCGCCTTTCTTCAGCAGCGACAGGTCGACCTTGTCGAAGTGCACGTACTTCGGCACCATCAGCGTGACGACGACGCCGGGCACCAGGTTCAGATAGAACAGCCAGTGCCACGACCATTGCGACGTGATCCAGCCGCCGATCACCGGACCAACGGTCGGCGCAAGCGTAGCGAGCGCGCTGATGGTGGTGGAGGCGATCAGGCGCTGCTTGCCGGGAAACAGCACGAATGCCGTGGTAAACACCGTCGGGATCATCGCGGCGCCGAGCGCGCCCTGCAAACCGCGGAACAGGATCATCGAGTTGATGTCCCACGCGAGACCGCACAACATGCTGGTGAGCGTGAAGCCGAGGGCGGAAAACGCGAACACCCAGCGCGTCGAGAACACGCGGGTAAGCCAGCCGGACATCGGAATCACCAGAATCTCAGCGATCAGATACGAGGTCTGCACCCACGAGAGTTCGTCCTGGCTCGCGGACAGGCCGCCGCCAATATCCTTGAGTGACGACGCAACGATCTGGATATCGAGCGTCGCCATGAAAAAACCGATGCACATCAACGTGAACGCCAGAACTTTGGTTCGCGTCGGCAGGTCGGCGGGGTTGGCGAGAACTTGGGTCATGATCGGCTCAACCGCGCGCCGGCGTGTTTTCGGCGTTCCGAGGGGCGTCCCCCTGCGGGGCATCCAGATGTACCTTCACCGTGGCGGAGAGACCGGGACGCAACACGCCTTGCATGTCCTTCGGCACGTCGAGGCGCACGCGCACCGGCACGCGCTGCACGATCTTCGTGAAGTTACCGGTGGCGTTCTCGGCGGGCAGCACGCTGAAGGTCGCTCCCGTGGCCGGCGCCAGGCTTTCCACGATTCCGTGAATGCGCCTGCTCGACGCATCGAGATCGACGTCGACACTGTCGCCGACGCGCATCTTCTTCAACTGGTCCTCCTTGAAGTTGGCGTCGATCCACAATCCACTCGAAGGCACCACCGTCAGCAGCGATACACCCGTGTTCGCCAGCAGGCCGACTCGCGCGGTGCGATTGCCGACATAGCCGTCGATCGGCGAGCGGATCGTGGTGTACTCCACGTTCAGGGCCGCCACGCGCTGGGCAGCTTGCGCGGTGGCAATGCGCGCCTCGGCGTCGCCGATCTGCGCGTCGAGCACGGCGATCTGGCGTTGCGCGGCCACCAGCGCCGCATTGCTGCGATCGACCGCGGCATGCGCTTTCGTCAGATCGGCGTCCGCGCGTTCGACCACCTGATTCGATACCGCTTCGTCCTTCACCAGTTCACGGTAGCGCGTCTGGTCCGCGGCGCTGCGCGTCAATTCGGCGCCGGACGCACGGACTTCCGCGGCCTGCTCGTTGATCGTGGCGAGTTGCAGGGATTTCTTCGCCTGCAATTCGATCACCGCCGCTTGCGCGCTCTGCACTTCCGCCGTGGCCTGCGCGAGCCGCGCGTCGTAGTCGCGCGCATCGAGCCGGATCAGCACCTGGTTTGCGTGGACGAACTGGTTGTCCCGCACCAGCACGTCCGTGACAAAGCCGTTCACCTTCGGCGCCATCACGGTGACATCGCCGCCCACGTAGGCATCGTCCGTCGTTTCGACAAAGCGGCCGACGAAGAACCAGTACGACGCCGCCAGCGCCAGCACGACGAGGACCGTGATGACCGCGAGCAGCATCCACGGAATACGCCGTGCCGGTTTGGCGGTCTGCGCCGCGCTCGGCGGGGCGATAGTCGATGGAGTAGTGGACATGTTGTCGGTATGTGCGTATGCACTCGTTACGTTGAAAAAAATGGCGCGTCGAATGCGCCGGCCATCCGTTGCCGCACTCGCGGCGTCGGACTCAATCCCGTGTCATTGCAAACAGTTCGCTACGCAGTGCGGCCGCGCGCCGCTCGCCGAAACGGTGCTCGAATTCGGCTTGCGCGGCATACCAGTGTTCGCGGCCTGCCTTCAGCCGTTCTTCACCTGCGGCGGTGAGCGCGATCGTCAGCGCCCGTGCGTCGGCGCCGAGTGCCTCGCTCGACACCAGTCCATTGCGGCGCAATGGCTGGATCGTGCGGACCAGGGTGGTGCGTTCCATGCGCATGGCCTCGGCCATCTGCTTCATTGTCATGGGACCGGTGCGTTTGAGCCGCCCCAGCAGCGAAAACTGCGTAATGGTCAGCCCAACGTTGCCCAGATGCCGGTCGTAAATCTGCGAGACATAACGCGCGGCCTGGCGGATGGCAAAACAGTCGTCGTCGATCAGCCCTTCCATTGCTGCACTTCCTGTGAGTGAGTGCGTATGCACATAAACAGACGCACGAATGCCCGAGTGAACGAGCGCGGACGCCTCAACTAGCCGGTGATGCTGAACAGCTCGGCGCGCAGCGTTTTGGCGCGTGCATGGCCGAACTTCTTTTCGAACTCGTCCTGCGCGGCACGCCACGCAATCGCGGCCTGGTCGAAGGTTGCTTCGCCCTTCTCCGTCAGGCTGAACAGCAACGTGCGGCCGTCATGCTCCGCGGATTCCGCCACCACCAGACCGTCGCGCTGCAAAGGCTTCATGGCGCGGACCAGCGTGGTGCGTTCCATCACCATCGCATCCGCCAGATCCACCATAGGCAGGTTCGGCGTGCGCGCGAGCTTGGCGAGAATCGTGAACTGTGCGGCCGTCAACCCGACGGCGCCGAGATGGCGCTCGTAGATTTGCGTGACGTGCCGCGCCGCCTGACGCAGCGCGAAACAGTTGCATTCGTCGTAAGAGAGAGGACGGTTCATAAAACGCAGTCTATATGTGCATACGCACAGAGTCAAGTTTCGCCGGTTTGAACACTCTGTTGCGTAATTCAGTGCACCAGCATGTCGTTGATCTGGACCACGTCGGTGATGCTCAGGGCGGCCGTGTCGCCTTTGAGTTGCATCAGTGCGACGATGGCGTCGTAGCGGGCGGCCAGCAGATCGCGTTGCGAGGAATAAAGCGCATCGATCGCTCGCAGTACGTCGCTGGCCGTGCGGCTCCCTACCCGAAAGCCGATCCGGGTTGCCGCCAGCACCTCCTGCGAAGAGGCCACGAGGTGCGTGAGCAGATCGATTCGCGTGCGTCCATACTGGTAGCGGCTGTAATCGTCGCGCGCCGCGGTCTCGGCGTCGCGCGACGCGCCTGCAAGGCCTTCTTGCGCCTTGTCTTCCAGCGCGGAAGACGCCTTCACCTTGGCCTGCGTCTCACCGCCGGAGAAAACCGGGATCGAGATGGCGAGCATACCCGTTGTCGTGGTGGTGGGCCGCGAGTAGCCGGACGCCGCGCCGGCCGGGGTATAGCTTCCGGTCAGATAAACCGACGGCAGATGCGCCGACGTGGCCTTGCTCACCTCCATTTTCGCAATCTGCCAGTCCAGTTGTTTCAGTTGAACCTCAAACGCGTGATCCCTGGCCTGGCCGGCCCACGCATCGATGTCTTCGGGTTGCAGGCGCGGCATCGGCAACGAGTCAGGCAAACGCGCGAGCGTTTCGAACGGCACGCCGGTGGCTTGCTCGAACGCCCGGCGCTTCGCACGCAGGGCATTTTCCGCATCCATCTGTTCCAGCGCGACCTTCTCACGCGCGGTCTGGGCGTCGCGCAGATCGATCAGCGTCGCTTCACCGCCCGCTTTGCCCCGATTGATCAATTGAAGTTGCTGATCCACGGCGCTCGCGTATTCGCTGACGCGCCTCAATTCGTCTTCGGCAACGAGCGCTTCGAAATACACGCGCACGGCGCGCAGAATCGCAGCCTGTTGCGCGGCATTCATTTCGACCGTGCCGCGCGCTTCGACAAAATCCGCTTGCCGGTAGTTGCTCCATTTCGTCCAGTCGAACAACGGCTGCGCGATATTGATGGTCCATCCCGACTGCCAGTAAGTCGTCTTCGGGAAGCCATCTGTCGCTATGCTGTTATAGGTGCGCCCCCAACCCGCGGAAATCTGCGGCAGCAGGCCGGCGCGCGCCTGCGGAACCGCCTGCTGTGCCGCCGCGTAGCCGGCCCGCGCTTGGGCGAAGCTGGAGTCGCGGCCGAGCGTCTGTTGCGTCACGGTGAGAAGGTCGGTCGCAAACGCGGGACTCGCAATGGCGCACAACAGACTGATCGCAACGCGCGCGAAGCGGAACTCAAACATGGGCCGGCTCCCGCAACCGATGCGGATGATCGGGCATCTCCGGCACCAGTGCGCCGTCCATCAGGCGATAGCGAACGTCGAACGCGGCGGCCAGTGACCGGTCGTGTGTAATCACAACAACCGTGCAATCCAGCCGGCGCAGCAAAGCGGCGACGTGCTGCACCGAAGCCGGATCGAGATTGGACGTCGGTTCGTCGAGCAGCAGCAGACTGCGGCCCTGATAGAGCGCGCGCGCCAATAGCAAGCGCTGCCGCTGGCCCGCCGAAATGTTCGCGATCGTGTCACTAATGACGGTTCGTGTGCGCATGGGCAGACGCATGACGTCCTGTAGTAAGCCCACGTCTTCGAGTAGCGCGTGCACGCGGTCTTCGTCGATGCTGGCCGCAAACAGGGTGATGTTCTCGGCAATCGAGCCGTGCAGAATCAGGTCGCCCTGACGCATGTGTGCGGCATGCCGCCGGATCTCGTCGACGGTCAGATTGGGCCATGCAATGCCGTTCAGTGCTATCTGGCCTTCCTGAAGCGGTTCGGAAGCCGACAGCAGTTTGAACAACGTCGATTTCCCCGCGCCGGACGGCCCCGTAATGGCGATCTTGTCGCCGTGCCGGATATCGATGCTCACATCCCGCAGAACCGGCTGGTCGGACACGCCGTAGCGAAACGTCACATTCCGCACTTCGACCCGCTCGAACTTGCGCATCTCGGTCACGCGGTTGCAGTCGGCCAGCGGCGTGTATCGCTCCTCTTCGCACTCGACGATATCCGCCACACGCGCAGTCGGCACACTCAGCATGAAGTAGGCAAACGCACCGTTGACCGCGTGTGCAAAGCGCTCGGACATCAGCGACTTGTAGATCAGAAACGAATAGAAAACGCCCACGGAAACGGTGCCGGCCAGCATCAGCCGCGCGGCGAACCAGGTGATCGCAATCGTGTCCGCGTACTGGACCAGCTTGAGGATTGCGTCGCGCGCGCTGGTCAGCCGGTTACTCGCCAGCAGCGCGCTCACATATTCCTTGTACTTGATCATGAAAAGCGCCGTGCGGCGCGTCTCGCCCTGGGCGAGCTTGATCAGGCTCGCCGCGCGGATCGTCTCGATCAATGCATCGTCGCAACGCGCCGACGTTTCGAGCACCAGTGCATGGTTGTCCCGCATGCGGGCGAACATACCCAGCGCGACCGCAAGATAGACGACGAACATGCCCACCGCGACGGCCGTCAGCATGCGGCTTTGCACGAGCATCAGAACGAGTGCGAGCGACCCCACGGCGATGTCGATGCACATCGACGTCACGGTTCGGGTAGCGTGTACGCTGATTTCGTCCTGCGCCTTGATGCGCGCGAACACGTCGCCGACATGGCGCTTCTCGAACCACGACATGGGATTGCGCAGAAGATGGCCGAGCAGCCCCTCGGTCATGTTGATCTGCGTAAGCTGATGCAGCAATTCGACAAGACGCGTCTCCACATACTGACTGAGCGCACCGACCGCGAAGATGCCGGCAAATGTCAGCACCAGCACGCCCAGCAGATTCATGTTGTCAGCCGAGACCACGTAGTCGAGTACGAGATTGCCCAGATAGGGCATGGCGAGGATCGCGAACTGGCTGCCCAGCGCGACGAACATGACTTTCGCCAGTTGCTTGCGCAGTGCGGGATTCAACGCCCGCACGCGCGCCAACGCGCCGGGCACCTGCGATTTCGCGCGAATGCGCGGCATTGCAGGGGTGGCCGAGCATTCGAGCAGATAGCCGGACACGCTCGCCACGAACGTGTCCATCGAAACCCGCCGCCGGCCGCTGGCAGGATCGACAACCTGAACATAGCCATGACCGCACTTCTCGAACACCACGAAATGCGCGCCACCAAAGTGGAGAATCGAGCCTCGCTTCACCGACGGCAGATCCGCGACGTCGAACCGGTAAGCCTGCACGGCGAGGCCGAATTCGGTCGCCACGTCGTACAGGTCCATCAAGGACAGGCCGTTCGCCGATATCGGCCTGAATGCGGAGAGCTCGCGCACTTCAGTGGCGCGGCCCAGGTGCGAGAGCACCATTGCCAGGCAGGCATAGCCGCATTCCGCGACTTCGTTCTGAAAAATCGTTCGCACAAGGCCCCCTGATTAGCCTCTGATCATGCGGAAAAGCGGCGCCAGCACCCATTCGGCAATCGTTCTACGCTCGATGACGATGCTCGCCGTGGCCCGCATGCCAGGCAAAATGTCGAAATGCTGTTGGCCGTAGTCGAATGTCTTGCCCCGCAGCGTGGCCCATGCCAGGTAGTCGCCGTCTCCGCCCGCCTGAGCGGCAAGGGCGCCTGGCATGCCCGGAAGTGAGGGAGACGACTGCATGGTCGTGTCCGATATGGAGTCGATACGCGCTTCGTAGCTGCCGAATTTCGCGTAGGGAAACGCGTCGAATTTGAGCCGTACGGTCTGGCCTTTCTCGACGAAACCCCGACGGCGCGACGGAATGCGCAGCGCCGCCCGCAATGCGCCTTTGTCGTCTGTTGCAATGACGAGCGCAATGTCGGAGGCTTCCAGCGTATGGCCCGCTACGAGCCTCGAAAACGTGACCACGCCCTCGTGCGGCGCCGAGATCGTTGCGTCCTGGCGCGACTGTTCGAAGCGCATCTGGATTTCCTGAACGCTCTGTTCGTGCCGCGCGTCGTTCTCTTTCAGTTGTGCGTCGAGGTCGAGCAGCGCGCCGCTGAGCGTGGCAATCTCGCCGCGCAACTGTTCGCGGCGCGCCACGCCCTGGGCAATGGCGACCTTGACCTGATGTTCGTCGGCACTCGCCTGCTCGATACGGTCGGCGGTGACGTAGTCCGACACCGACCTGAGCCGCACGAGCTTTTGCTGCGATTCGCCGGAAAGCTGGCGGTTCTGGTTGATCTGTTCATCCAGCGCGACGAGTTCCGCTTTACGACTCGACCCGGTCAGCAGCGAAGCATCCCGCTGCGCCGTGAGCTGCGCCTTGCGCTGCGCGTATTGCGCGTCGGCCACACGAATCTGCTCGTCGCGCATTTGCGAGTCGAACTGGGTGCGCTGCCGGCCGTCGCTCGACAACGACAGGTCGCGCTGCAGGGTGAACAAGGGCGCCCCCGAAGCCACACGTTCCGAAGGACGCACGTACACCGACGTCACCAGCCCGCTCAAACCGCGTACCTTCACTTCGGATGGCGATACGATTTCGCACTGCACGTCCTGCTTGAGTTCCACTTCATGCAGAAAGCCAAAGCCGATCGCGACGACCACGATCGCCGATGTGGCATAGGCGATCCATCGCCAGGAAATGTCCTTGTACTGCGGAATACTGGTTGGGTCCATGACTGTCCTGCCGTCTCCGTTCTGAAGACGGGATGTGTGTTTCCTGCGCCAACCGGGAGTTATCGGGCCGGCGCAAATGCGTACATAGAAGGATGTCCGGCAACCAGCGAGCGCGAATAGTTGTCTCTCAAGCCCTTCTCTATACAATCGGCAACGCGCTGTGGCGCGTCGCTGCGCGCCAGTTCGAGCGGATCGAATACGACGGCGTCAAAACGCCCATGCTCGAAGCGCAGATAGAACGGCAACAGCAGCGCGTCGAGCGGCGCGCCCATGCGAAATACGCCGTTATGAATCCGCGCTGGGCGGCCGAAAAGGGATACGCCGACCGTCTCCATCGGATAGCCGCTCAGCGTGAACGGCGGCGCATCGGAGAACAGGACGACCACACCGTTGCGTTTGAGCGAGCGCGCTGCGCGCAAACCCAGCCCGCTGCGATTCGTCTCGCTATAGGTGTGGAGGATGTCGATGTGCGGAATCATCGCCTCATCGCTTCCGTAGATATTCTGCGGCACGCCCGATACGACACCAATGGATGCGAGACCGAGCTGCTTGCGCAGTTCGTCGATCAGATAAATGTTTGCGTATTGAGAGACGTAATGAAACGGCGATACGATGACCGGCCGCCCCGGCGTCGCTGCTTTCACCTTCCTGATGATCTGAGCCAGCGCGCTCGCCGCGCGCTGCAAATCCGGCCACGCTTCCGCGCGGTTGCGCTGGCGCCCGAAATGAAGCCGCTGATCGATCAGTCTCTCGAGCACCCTGCCCGGCAGCACCCGGCGGGCGTCGATATGTTCGAGCTTCAACACGTCGCGCCCGACTTCGCGCCGCTCGATACCGCTCCAGCGGAGCCTCGCGTTGAAGCGACTCCTCAAATACCATGCGGAAATTGCAAGCGGCTCGATCGCGCGCAAAGGAATGCGCGAGAGGCAAGCGCCGTGGAGCCGGTCGCGGCTGTACCTCGCGCCGCGCCTGAAAGCGCCAGGCAACGTACGCAATGCACGCAACGCTTTGAATAACTCCATGCTTGTTCCTTCGTCACGGTGACATGGCCGTTCCACGGGAACGCCATGATTCGTCTTCTGAACGCGAAGCCCAATCGTTCACGTTTGGGCTTCGCGAGACTGCCAGCGGACAATCAGTCCGCTCTTACACCGTTATTGCGACGCTGCTCAGCTACGTGCGCCCGACTGTGCTGCCGGAGCTGCGGTCGGCGCTGCAGCCTTCGGCGGGTTCGCCGGTGCGCAGCAGCACTTGCAGCAGCCGCCGGCAATTTTCGATTGAGCCAGTGCGTTACGATCGATCTTTTGCATTTTCTTGCCTTTTATTGAAAGAATTAAAGTTAGTACAACTACAACCACAAACTACGACTACAAACTACCACCTGCAAAACATGGCTCTTCTTCTTGCGAAACTCGGCCAATTCTCGAATCCTTCCTGAATCTTTTATCGGGCCGCTCGATGTGGAGTCGTTGAAGATCGCCACTTCAAATCCCGTTGGCCAACGCCGGGCAACATTAGTGATGCCCGTTCCCGCGCTCCACATCCGACCATGAGACAACCGAATTGCGCGCGTACACCTTCATGGGCACGGCATTCATGAACAGCATCAGGCGTTCGGCCCCTTCCGTCTGGTTCGCGGTTGCGACATTCGAAGCGATGCTGTCGTCCGCGGAGTGATGCGTGACGACTGCCGCATTTACCTGCGGCGCCATCTCCAGACTGGACGGCTGGACCTTGCTGTCGGGCAGAGCGCGTTGCGGACCGACCTCGATCGGATCGACGTTGCCGGGCAACAGATGCGGCACGGCCGTATAGCCGGGACTGCTCGCGCCCGCTCCCGGGTATTCAGAAGCGCCTGCGCTGTGCTTCGGCTGGACAGTGTCCGTTCCGTCTTCCGGTGTTCCGGCTAGCGTGATGCCTTCCCTGCGGGCGAACACCGAGCCTCGAATGTTCGCCGAAACCTGCGAGTAACCGGAACCACCGCTCGCGCTTCCACCAAAATTCGCGTATGGACCGTGGTACTGGACATTGCCGCCACCTGTGGCCGACCGGTCCGAGTGCGTTCCATACAGGCCGTAACCCAGCTCGTCCGCAGCGCCCGCGGAACCAGCAAGCGTTGCCTGCTCCGACCAGCCGGCACGACTGTCATGCATCAAGCCCGCAGACAGAACCGGCGCATGCTCTGCCTTGCCAAGCGGCACGGAAACGGTGGCAAACACCTGGTTGCTCATTGGCCCGGTCAACCCGGTGCGCTGCCGGGATACCGATACCGTGTAGTTCAGATTGGCGTCGGCCACCCGCAATGCACCGCTGTAGCCGATCTGAAACTGCATGTCGGAGCCCGAACGGTTCCAATAGTCCGATGTCGAGCCGACAACATACAGCGTTCCGCCAGCAGCGCCGAGGCGCTGGTTCAGCGAGATCTGCAGCTGGTTGCGGCGGCGTCCTGCGCCGTTCGCGCCAGAGTCTGCCGGCGCCGCGTCGCGCCCCAGCATGGCGTCGCGTAACGAAAGGAAGCCGCCGGACGAATAGCCATACGCGGCGATCGAAACGTTCGTATCCGTCTGCTCGATGAACTTGCTATAGCCGATACGCAGACTCGTACCTCGCGTGCTTCGCGCCTGCGGCACGTCCGCCTGCGCCGCCGAGATATCGGCCGACAGCGCGCCGATCGGCGTACCGACCGCCACACCGAGCAGGCCGGACAGATAGCCGTCCGCGGCAACCGCCCCGCCGTAGCCCGTCACCATGCCGTTGAAACCGTGCTGGAGCGTGCCTTGCACGAGCGCGCGGTGGCGCTTGATCCGCGGGTCGCGGATCACGCCGCCGGCCACGCTGAACCGCGTTGAAGCCTGCCGCAAAAGCGGCACGACGGAGGTGTACGGCACGGTGAAACTGTGCCGACTGCCATCTGCCTCGGTCACGGTGACAAGCAGATTGCCGCCGTAACCCGTTGCCGCGACGTCGTTGATCTCAAACGGTCCGGGCGCAACCGTCGCTTCGTAGAGGAGGTTGCCGTTCTGCGTGACCGTGACCAGCGCATTCGACATCGCCACGCCGCGCACCACCGGTGCATAACCGGCCACCGCCGCGGACCCTGCGCTATCGATGCTCTCCACCCTTACGCCACGCAAGCCGATGCTGTCGAACACCGCGCCGTCCGTAAACTGGTCGCCGAGAACCAGTTGGCTTTTCAACGACGGAATGTCGCGCTGCAGGTAAGCCGCGATATTCTGATACGACGTGCCTCGCCCCGTCATGGACTGGAGCGCGCCCCGCTCGCGCACTTGCCAATTGCCGATATTGGCGCCGGCAGTGAAGCCGAGATAATTCTGCGTATCCGCCGCCCCTTGCCCTGACGTACGGAACGTATTGAAAGCGTAGCCGAGCGCCGCCGACGGACCGTCCGCACCCGGGTTCACCAGATGTTCGCTCGCGACGGTTGCCTGCTCCGACTCCACGGCATTCGCGCCATCGTCACGCTGACCGTTGAACTGCGCACCGGCGTCCGCCACGGCCTGCGCGTGCGCCGCCGCCGGGACACAGGCGCCGAGCGCACCGAACATCAGCGCATGGGTGCGCCGCCGCGCTTGCCTGCTCAATCCCCGCGTGAATTCGGACTGTCTTTTTGCCGCCATCTCAACACTATCAATGTTCGTTCCGCGCGTGACGATATGCACGCCGCCCCGCATGACCACGATGCTCACGACGCCCCACGCAAAGAACATGCAGCAGGTTTAGTCGGCTCCGGGACGTTCGTTTCAGGTTGGTTCGTTTCAGGTTGCCTAAGGCAATGGGTGAAAGTATCTGCGTCGGCGGTCTCGCCGGCTATACGATTTCACCGAGAAAGCGTCGGAACTTTCCCAAAGATGCCGCAAGATTGATGTCAGACATTGACGTTGAATGGAACTGACACCGTGTCGAGTAACGACACCTGCCGAGCGGAGATTCGCGCCTCTCAGAAGCGAGGGCGGAGTGGTGACGGAAACAGCCGCGACGCCGGTTCGCGGCCTGAACGTTATGAAACACTGGAAGAACTACACCCGCTATCCGCTGGAAACGGCCTGCGCGGCCCGCACCTAAAGCGCGAGAACCGTCACCCCCACTTCCACCCGATGCGCGCCGCCGCCGAGAATCATCCCGCGCAGCAACGACACGTCGCTGTAATCGCGGCCAATGGCAAGCGTGACGTGATCGACATCGGCGAGTACGTCGTTGGTCGGATCGAGATCGATCCAACCGCTGCCGGGGCAATGCACCGACACCCATGCGTGCGACGCGTCCGCGCCAATCAAACGCGGCTGTCCCGGCGGCGGGTCGTTGCGCAGATAGCCGCTCACGTAGCGCGCCGACAAACCCAGCGAGCGCAAACAGCCGATCATCACCTGCGCGAAATCCTGACACACGCCGCTCTTCAATTCGAACGCGCGTTCGGCCGGTGTATCGAACATGGTCGCGGAAGGCTTGTACGCGAAGTCTTCGTGAATGCGGTGCATCAGATCGATCGCGCCGGCGGCGATGGGCATGCCCGGCGGAAAGCTCGGCAGTGCATAAGCGCGCAGCGACGGCCGCGGCACGATGTTCGGCGACGCGAAACAGAACTCCACCTCGGGCCGGAACTGGCCGCCGACGCGAAACCGCAGCGCGTCGGCCACGTCGTCCCATGCGGGTGTCGCCTCGGGATCGAGGTCGGTCCAGCGCGGCGTGAGCGACACGGTGGTTTCGCTGACGAGTTGCAGGCGCTCGTGCGGCGCATCGAGCGCGAAATACAGAACGTCGTTGCCGAATGCGTCGATCCGGCTATTCAGATACGACGGTTCGGGTTCGATCTTCTCGCTGTGCGAGACCACGCGTTGCCACGAGCACGCGATCGGCCGGATCGTCGCGAGATGCTGCGCGGTCTCCACGTAAGTGGAGTACCGGTAAGTGGTGCGATGCGAGACGGACAGCACGGTCGGCGCGTTCTTCATGACCACACCTGCGAGGCGACCGTGCTGGCGTGACTGAAATAGCGCGCGCTGATTTCATGCGCGGCCGCACCGGCAAAACCGCCGATCTGATCGCACACCGCAATCAGATTGCCGTAGGCGCCGTCTTCGTCGACGGCGCACAGCGATTCGAGCGACGGCAACGAAGCGGCCGGCACCATCAATTCGGCGAACGGACGATGCCGCGAGCCGCCCGCCGCCACGGCGATCTCGTCGAGCTTTTTGCGCAGACGCTCGTACACGCCGTAAATACCGCGCGGATTGGTCGGCTCGATGACCAGCAGATCGAGCAACGCCGGCACTTCGAAGCGGCCCGGATAGAGCGAGCGGTACGTGAGCGTGCTGTCGAACAATTGCAGCAGCAGATCGAAACCGGCGGGCGTGGAGAGTTGGCCTTTATCGGCGACTACGCGCAGGAACGAGCTCATCGCCGAGACGCGCTCGATGTGACGGCCCACGAACAGCAGGCGCCATGCTTCGTCGCGGGTCATGCGGTCGCCCTGCGCGCCGCTGATTGCCGACAACTGCACCGACAGGCGTTCGAGCGCGTTCATCAACGTGACGCGATCGTAACGCTCGTAGCGCTCGCCGCGGCCGTTGCCGTTGCCGCCGTTGCCATTGCCATTACCGCCGCCATTGCCCTGCGATGCCCCGCCGCTGTACCCCGGCGCCGGCATCAGCGTCTGCAACGCGTCGCGGAAGTCGTTGCGCGCCGCGAGAATCGTGCGCCAGTGATCGTTCGACAGACGCCCGCGCACCTCCCCGTTCGAGCGCGCCTGACAGTTCAGGTTCTGGCCGATGCTCGCGGCGCCCGTGCTCTCGCTCAGATTGGCGACCAGCGCACGCTCGAAGGCTTGCGGCGAATGCGGCGAGAACATGTCGCCGGACTGCACGAGCCCGCAATGCATGGCGAGTTCGACGAGGGTCGGAAACATCGCGTCGGCGTCGTTGCCTTCCAGCGAGCCTAGAATCAGACGCAGCAGCCGCACGTTGTTTTCGGCCCGCTCGCCGTAACGCCCGGCCCAGAACAGGTTTTCCGCCGCGCGGCTCGACACCGTGCGGTGTTTGCGCGCGAGGTCGGCAGGCTGCATGGGCGAAGGCAGCAGCGTGAAGGTCGAAGTCGGCTGGCTCGACAGCACCCACGTATCGACGCTGCTGCCGCCGTACTGCATGGAGACCGTGGTCTGGCGTTCGGCGGCCATGCGGGTGAAGCCGCCGGGCATTACATGCCAGCCGCCGTTGACGTCCGCGATCGCGTAGACGCGCAGCACCGACGGACGGCGGCCAATGGTGCCGTCTTCGTAACGCGGCGTGCAGGAAAAGCGCTGCGCCTGCTGGATCGTGTAGGTGTCGGGCATGGCTTCGATACGCTCGCGCCACGTCGACAGCCGCTGCCGGCCGTGCTCGATGCCGGGCGGCGCATCGCGCGCGGCGACCGGCCACGTGGGCACGATGAGCGCTTCGTCGAGACGCGCGAAGACATGGTTGCGCGCCGCCTTTTCGCCGCACCACCATGTCGGCACGCTAGGCAATACGAGGTCCTCGTCGAGCAGCACTTCGGCGATGCCCGGCAGGAAGCCATGCAAGGCCGGCGATTCGACAAAGCCGGAGCCCGGCACATTCGAGACGATCACATTGCCCGCGCGCATCACCTGTAGCAAGCCGGGCACGCCGATGCTCGAATCGGCGCGCAGTTCGACCGGATCGCAGAACGCGTCGTCCAGACGCCGCAGCACCACGTGCACGCGTTCGAGACCGGCGAGCGTCTTCAGATAGAGTTTGTCGTCGCGCACGGTCAGGTCCTTGCCCTCGACCAGCGTCACGCCGAGATAGCGCGCCAGAAATACGTGCTCGAAATAGGTTTCGCTAAACGGCCCCGGCGTGAGAAAGGCGATATGCGGCGAACGGTCGACATCGTCGCTGTCGTCCCGCATCGTGGCCTGCGCCGCCTGCACGAGGGTCGCGATCAGTTGCGAGTAGGTCGGCGCGAGCCGGCTCACGCGCAGGGCGCGGAACGGATCGGCGAACAGCGTCGACACGATCAGGCGGTTTTCCAGCGCGTAACCGAGCCCGGACGGCGCCTCGGTGCGATGCGCCATGACGGTCCAGTCGCCGTTCGGCGTGCGCGCCAGATCCACCGCGACCACTTGCAGATACTGGCCGCCCGGCGGCGTGAAGCCCCTCACCGAGCGCAGATAGCCGGGATGGCCGAACACCAGCGCGGGCGGCAGTTGCCCGCGCTCCAGCAAGGTTTGCGGCCCATAAATATCGGCGACGATCGCGTTGAGCAGATGCGCGCGCTGCGTGACGCCGCGCTCGATATGCGCCCACTCGTCCTCGCTGATCAGGAACGGCAGCAAGTCGAGCGCCCACGGCCGCGGCTCGCCGTTGTCCGCATAGACGTTGTAGCTGATGTCGTTGTCGCGGATCTGCTGCGCGACCGAGGCGAGATGATCGTCGAGCCGCGCGATGCCGACTTCGCCGAGCCGTTCGAAGAATTGCCGCCACGGCTCGCGCAATGCGCCCGAGGCGTCGCGTAACTCGTCCCAATGTCCCTCGTGGGCCGGCAGCAGGCGCAGCAGGGACGAAGCGTCCGCGCGCGCCGCGGACGTTTCGAAGGGAAAAGTCGATTGAAAGGCCAAGGTCGTGTCGTTTTAAGAGTGTGCTGGTTTTACCAGTAGCGCAGATCCAGTGTGAAAGGAAACTCCAGACTGCGCTGCGGCGCATCGACCTTGAGCGGCCCCGGCGTATGTCCCGACGCGAAGAAGCGCGCGCGCCGCCGGCTTTCCGCCTCATAGGCGTTGATCGGGAAGGTCTGGTAATTGCGCCCGCCCGGATGAGCGACATGATACTGGCATCCGCCCACCGAGCGGCTACTCCATGTATCGACCAGATCGAAAGTGAGCGGCGCGTCCACGCCGATGGTCGGATGCAGCGCCGACGGCTGCGACCACGCGCGAAACCGCACGCCGGCCACATACTCGCTGACGCGGCCGGTCGGCTGCAACGGCACGGGCACACCGTTGACGGTCAGCACATGGCGGTTGTCGTTCAGGCCCAGCGCGCGCACTTCGAGCCGCTCCACCGACGAATCCACGTAACGCACCGTGCCGCCCGCCGAGCCCTCCTCGCCCATCACGTGCCACGGTTCGAGCGCGTTGCGGATCGTCAGCGAGACGCCGTTCACCGTGGTCTCGCCGACCAGCGGGAAGCGGAATTCGAAGTGCGGCGCGAACCAGTTGCTGTCGAAGGCGAAGCCCGCGCGGTTCAGCTCGTCGAGCACGTCGTCGAAATCCATCTTCACGAAGGTGCCGAGCAGGAAGCGGTCGTGCAGCTCCGTACCCCAGCGCGTGAGCCGCTGCGTGTACGGCGTGTGCCAGAAGCGCGCCACCAGCGCACGCAGCAACAGTTGCTGCGCGAGACTCATGCGCGCGTGCGGCGGCATTTCGAAGCCACGCAATTCCAGCAGGCCGAGCCGGCCGGTCGGGCCGTCCGGCGAATAGAGCTTGTCGATGCAGAACTCGGCGCGGTGCGTGTTGCCCGTCACGTCGATCAGGATGTTGCGCAGCGACCGGTCGATCATCCACGCCGGCAGGCTCGCGCTTTCGCGGCCGCCGAGCATGTCGATCTGCCGCTGCAATTCGCGGAACGCCACTTCGAGCTCGTAGACCTGGTCGTTGCGCGCTTCATCGACCCGCGGCGCCTGGCTGGTCGGCCCGATGAACAGCCCGGAAAACAGATACGACAGCGACGGATGGTTGTGCCAGTAGGCGATCAGGCTCGCCAGCAGATCGGGACGGCGCAGGAACGGACTGTCGGCGGGCGTCGCGCCGCCGAGCACGAAGTGATTGCCGCCGCCGGTTCCGGTGTGGCGGCCGTCTGTCATGAACTTCTCGCTGCTGAGATAGCTTTCCGCCGCCGACTGGTACAGATACTCCGTGTGGTCGACCAGCTGATCCCAGTTTGCCGCGGGATGGATGTTCACCTCGATCACACCGGGGTCCGGCGTGACCTGCAGCATTTTCAGGCGCGCGTCGCGCGGCGGCGGATAACCTTCGAGCACCACCTGCATGCGCAACTCGGCGGCCGTCGCTTCGACGGCGGCGAGCAGGTCCAGATAGTCGTCGAGCTCGGTGAGCGGCGGCATGAACACATGCAGCAGCGTGCGGCCGCTGCCGAACGCCTCCGTTTCGGCCTTCGGACCGGCCGCGCGCTTCGGGTCGCGCGCTTCGACGCAAATCGCCGTGCGAATGGTTTCCTTCGACGACTGCCCGCGCGCCGGCGCCGCCTGATCGCCGGGCTGACCTGCATAGCCCACCACCCCGCCACTGGGCATCCCGCTCAGCAAGTCCGCCGCCGAAGACGACAGCGCCGCCGCGCGCCGCGCATCGGCGGGGCTCATGCCGGGCTGCTGGCCGTCGTATTGCATGCGCAACTGCGCGGCCGAACGCAGCGGCACGGGCGGTGCGAACGGATCGTGCGCGTGCTGATACGGATAGTCGGTCTTCGACACCCACGGCAGCGAATCGAGCGGCAGGCGGTAACCCATCGGCGAATCGCCGGGAATCAGGAACATGCGCTCGTCGCGGAAAAACCAGCGGCCGCTGACCCACTTCGGCGCTTCGTGCGGCACGTCGCGTTCGCGCGCCAGCGGCAGCACGTAGCCGGTCGCGCCGCCCAGCCCCGCGTCGAACACGCGGCGCAGACGCACGCGCTCCAGTTCGTCGTCGAGGCGTGCGTCGAGCGGATCGACGTTGACCGGCAAACGGCGCTCGCGCCACAGGTAGTACCAGACGTCTTCGAAACCGGGCTGGATGCAGTCCGTGTCGAGCGCCAGCCTGGCCGCGAGATGCGCGAGGAAGCGTCGCGCGTCGGCCGCCGTGTAGGTGCCGGGCTCGCGCTCGTCCGCGAACAGCGCCGGGTTGTGCCAGCAGGGCTCGCCGTCGGCGCGCCAGTACAGCGACATCGCCCAGCGCGGCAATTGCTCGCCCGGATACCACTTGCCCTGGCCGATATGCAGGAAACCGGTCGCGCCGTAACGCGCGCGCAGTTTCTCCATCAGCGCGACCGCGTAGCCGCGCTTGGTCGGACCGAGCGCGTCGGTGTTCCATTCGGCGGCGTCGCGATCGCGCACCGACACGAAGGTCGGCTCGCCGCCCATCGTCAGACGCACGTCCATGTCAGCGAGTTTCTGATCGACCCGAGCGCCCATGTTCAGCACGTCGGCCCACACCGCTTCGCTGTACGGCCTGGTGACGCGCGGCGTCTCCAGCACCCGTTCGATCGACATGGTGTGTTCGAACTCGACCTCGGACTCGTCGACGGCGCCGGAGATCGGCGCCGCGCTGCCCGGCTCGGGCGTGCAGGCGACGGGGATATGCCCTTCGCCCGCCAGCAGCCCGGAGGTCGGATCGAGGCCGATCCAGCCCGCGCCCGGCAGATAGACCTCGCACCACGCGTGCAGGTCGGTGAAGTCAACCTCGGTGCCGCTTGGGCCGTCGATGGATTTGACGTCGGGCGCGAGTTGCAGCAGATAGCCGGACACGAAGCGCGCCGCCAGCCCCAGTTGCCGCAAGGTCTCGACCAGCAGCCAGCCCGAATCGCGGCACGAGCCCGCCGCGCTCACGAGCGTTTCCTCGGGCGTCTGCACGCCCGGCTCCATGCGGATCAGGTAGCGGATCTCACGTTGCAGCCGCTGATTCAGCGCGACGAGAAAGTCGGCGGTGGCGGCCGGCGTGCGGTCGATACTCGCGACGAACTCGGCGAAGCGCGGCGTCATGGGCCGCTTGACGAGGTACGGCGCGAGTTCCAGCGCGAGGCCGGGCGAATAGTCGAATGGGAATTGCTCGGCCGAGGGCTCGAGAAAGAAGTCGAACGGATTGTAGACGGCCATTTCGGCGATCAGATCCACCGTCACCTTGAATTCGCGCGTCTTCTCGGGAAAGACGAGCCGTGCCTGATAGTTGGCGAACGCGTCCTGCTGCCAGTTGATGAAGTGTTCAGCCGGCTCGACCCGCATCGAATACGCGAGGATCGGGGTGCGGCAATGCGGCGCAGGCCTGAGACGCACGACCTGGGGCGACAGTGAAACCAGCCTGTCGTAGCGGTAATGTGTGACATGATGCAACGCGACGCGTATGGACACACCGGACTCCTGGACGAAGGATGGCAGCCCGCCAAAAAGCAAGCTTCATGCCGTTTATTGAAGAAGCGCGGAAAACCGTGTGAAGCGCCCGTACCGCCCGGATCATCGCGTGCCGTGAAGTTTGCCGCGTCTGGGCTGCGGTCCGGTTGGCCGAACAGAGCGCCCTTCCCCGGCCATTTCCGTGGCCGCGCACCAAAGCGGCGCAAAGCTCATGCACGATCATGCACGTAATGTGCGTTAAACCAGTGACGTCTGGCAAATGCGGCACGAAGATTGCGGCACTGTTCGCCCATGTTTGCCATTCCACCTCCCAGGCTCGACCGATGAAAACCTTCCATTGCAATCATTGCTCGCACCTTGTGTTCTACGAAAACGTCCGTTGCGAACGTTGCGAGTCATTGCTCGGCTATGTGCCTGAACTGGCGGAAATCAGCGCGTTCGAAGACGCCGGCGAAGGACGCTGGCGCAGCCTGCATCCGGGCGCCGGAGGCGCGCTGTTCCGCCAATGCCATAACTACGCCGTCGAGAACGTCTGCAACTGGATGATCCCTGCCGAGTCGCCGGACGTGCTGTGCCGCGCCTGCCAGCTGACCCTGACCATTCCGAATCTGAGCGCGCCGGACAACCGGCTCTACTGGTACCGGCTGGAGATGGCCAAACGGCGCCTGCTGTACACCCTCGCCGAACTCGGCCTCGACGTGAAGTCGCGCCAGGCCGATCCAGAGCATGGCCTCGCCTTCGAATTCCTGGAAGACGGCGGCGACGGTTCGCGCGTCATGACGGGCCACGATAATGGCCTCATCACGCTGAATATCGCCGAGGCGGACGACGCCTACCGCGAAAAAGTGCGTACCGCGATGGGCGAGCCCTACCGCACCTTGCTCGGCCACTTCCGGCACGAGACCGGGCACTACTACTTCAGCCAGCTGGTGGAAAACAACCCGCGCTGGCTGGAGCCGTTCCGCAAACTGTTCGGCGACGAACGCGCCGACTACGGCGAGGCGCTGAAGGCCTACTATCGGGACGGCGCGCCGGCGGACTGGCAGGCGTCGTTCATCAGCGCGTATGCCACGATGCATCCCTGGGAAGATTGGGCCGAGACGTGGGCGCACTACATGCTGATCGTCGACGTGCTGGATACCTCGACCTCGTACGGCGTTGCGCTGCTGCCCGACGACCCCAGCGAGCCGACGCTGACCGATCGCACGCCCGTTGAAGACGCCAGCTTCGAAAATCTGATGAAGCGCTGGTTTCCGCTCACCTACGCATTGAACAGCCTGAACCGGAGTCTCGGCATGCCGGACGGTTATCCGTTCACGCTCGCCGCGCCGGTAGTGGAGAAGCTGCGCTTCGTGCATCGCGTAATCGAGGCGGCTGGCGACAAATCCATGCCGCGCGAAGCGGCGACGCCGCCAGGGCAGGCCGCCGCGGCGCAAGGTGGGGCGCAACCGGCCGCGGTTGAGGCTTCAACGGCTACGCCGCAACCGGTGGACGCGCCGCCGCTGCAGCCTGTGGCACAGCCGGCAGCCCAAGTTGTGCCTTCTCAGGTTCCGCCACTACCGGCGGACGCGCCACCGCCGCGGCCCTCGGCGCAGCCGGCAGCCCCGGCCAAGGCCACCCAGGCCCCGCCACCACCGCTGCAACCGGTGGCAGCCGAACCCCCTCCGCAGCCGGCGCCGGCCGTCGTCCCGACAGCCCCGCCCAAGCGGGCCACGCGGCGGCGCTGAGCGCTGTCTCGCATCGCGATCGGTCTCAAAAGCCTTTCTCAAAATAAGACTCTTCCTAGATGCAGCCCGGTCGAATTCTCTGACAATCGGATTCCGTTGGCGGCACACGCAGCATGTGGCAATCGCCCCGGTCGGCCCGACGCGTTGTTTGCCACGTGTCGCACCCCGCCGAGGGCGTCACGCGTGCCCGCCGCCCGCCTTCCTGTCATTGAACACAACGCGCATGCGCAACGACGCACGCCGTTCACCCCCGACCCTAGCGATGAGCACAGATTTCTCCCTCGATCGATTCGAATCCCAGATCCAGTCCCGTGACTACGACGCCGCCCACGAGGAGTTCTGCGCGCTGCTCAGAACGCTGTCCGAAAAGCGCGGCACGCTCGGCAGCGAGCGCTTTGCCCGCAGCAGTCCGAACTCGCCCGCCGACGAAGCGTCGCTGCGTACCTTGCAGCGCATCGCCGACGGCTTCACGGCGCTGTTTTCGGCACCCGAGTACACGCTTGCCGCGGAAAAGATGAACATCATGTTCTGGGGGCGGCCGTGGATCAACATGATCTTCGCCGTGACGTCGTACGGATCGACCGATCACATCGTACGCACGCTCCTCGACACCGCGCGGCAGAGCAACGACGCCGCCACGCGCGACGCACTCACCCGCAAGCAACTCGTGCTCTACACGTCGGGCTCGCAATACGATATCGACTTCGCCGACCTTCACCGGTGCGACCCGGTGCTCGCGACAAGCCTCGGTATTTCGATCGTCAGCGCGGCCGTGCATATCTCGCCCGCCGCGCACGCGAAACGCGAACGGCTGCTCGCCTGGCTGCCGGGCGCACTGGACGCCATCGAAGACCTCGACGACCTGCCGACCGCCGCCGTGTGCGGCGCCTACATGCATTGCAGCTATTCGATCTCGCCCGAGCGGCACGCGATCAAGCGCAGCATCAACAAGCTGGTTCGCAGGAAGCTGGATACGCTCGGCCTGCTCGACCATGAGGCCGATGCCGCACGCCCGCCGGCCGTCCGGCGCGAGCCGGGCCGCAAGCCGGTGATGCTCGTGGTCCTCGAATGGTTCACGGGCGGCCACTCGATCTATCGCACGCATTCACGCACCATGCTCGCCGCGCGCCGCCATTTCGAAGTCGTCGCGTTCGGCGAGGCGCAGCACGTGGACGAAACCGGGCGCGCGATTTTCGACCGTTTCGTCGAATTCGAGCATCCGGAATACATCGGCGACTGCATTCGCCAGATCCAGCAATTCGCCACGCGCGAGCAGCCCGAGGTGCTCTATATGCCGAGCGTCGGCATGTTCTCGCACACGATCTTTCTGTCGAACCTGCGCGTCGCGCCGTTGCAGATCGCAGGCCTCGGCCATCCCGCTACGATGCACGCGGCGCATATGGACTATGTAAGCGTGGAAGAAGATTTCGTCGGCGACCCGGCGTGCTTCAGCGAAAAAATGCTGCGTTTGCCGAAGGACGGCCAACCGTACGTGCCGTCGAAACTGCTCACCGGGATCGTGCCTTCCGTTCCCGCGCGCGGCGACGTCGTCAACATTGGTGTGACCGCGAGTGCGATGAAGATCAATCCGCACTTTCTCGAAACCTGCAAGGCGATCGTTCATACCGCTCGCGTGCCGGTCAAATTCCACTTCATGACATGCTGGAGCGAAAGCATCGATCTGGCGTATGTCAGAAAGTCGATCCACGCGACGTTGCCGGAACCGAGCGTGGACGTGTACGGCTCGCTCGACTATCCGACGTATCTGAAGGTGCTCAACACGATGGACATGTTCGTGAGCCCGTTCCCGTTCGGCAACACCAACGGTATCGTCGATTCGTTCACGATGGGCCTGCCCGGCGTCAATCTGTGCGGACGGGAAGTGTTCGAGCATATCGACAGCGGCCTCTTCGAACGCGCCGGTCTGCCGTCATGGCTGACCGCCCATTCGACCGGCGAGTACGTGCGCGCCGCTGCGCGCCTCGCCGAACAGCACGACGAGCGCGAAGCGCTGCGCCGGCACCTGATCGACTCAAAAGCAGTCGAGCGCATCTTCACGGGACGCCCCGAAGCGTTCGGCGAAGCCGTGTTGGCGGCGCTGAATGGTCTCGACAACAACTAGAAAGCTATCCTGCATCGACTGGCGGGCCGCGACGGAACACTTTCCGGCGCGGCCCGTTTCACATCCGGCGAGGCCGAATCAATACGCGAATTCAATACGCGACGTAAGGCCCTGTGCCGCCGGGCGTCGGCTGCTGTTCGACGGCGGCGTACACGTTGCGGCCGTAGAAGAACGGCAGCCCCCAATCGAAGATCGTCGACTTGACGAACGCCGGTCCCGCCAGCAGCGGCAGCGCCGAGTTGCCGATATATGTCTGCGCAATCGCCGTGGCGTTGCCCACGCTGAAATTCACCGCGCTCGTGGTCCCGTTCATGCCTTCGATCATCGCGCTCAATTGCTCGGTCGAGGCCGGGCAGTAGTACGAATTGTTCGGGCTCGCGCATACCGGCAACGCGCTGGTCTGGAAGAACAGGCCGGTCGAGCCGCTGTCCAGAATACTGCGCGAATACGTGATGCCGTTCTGCACGGTCGTGAAGGTCCCGTTCGACGGACTCACGCCGATCACCTGCGCGCCGCCCAGCGTATTGTTGGTCTGCGTGCCGATGCCAAACACCAGTTGCCCGCTGACCGACTGCGCCGCACCCGACACCGTCGGCAAGCTCAGCATCGAGCCGTTGTTGTCAGTGGCGAAATACGGAATCGGATTGGCGACCTGGAGTTCTTCGGCGAGCGGAATCGACGTGCACGTCGCGCCGTTGCAACCGTAATACGTGCCGGCCAGCGCCTGCTGCACGCAGTTCGCGCCGCAGTCGTGCTTGAACACGCCGATACCGAGAATGCCGTTGGCCTGCAACGTGGCCGGCGTGTTGCGCGATGCGCCGAAGCTTGCGCAATCGGCCGGCAGCGACGCGTAGTTCGGATCGATCACCTGGATCGGCAGCGAAGCGGCTTTTTCGCCGGCGATCTGCAGATCGGCGAGCTTCACCGCGCCCCACGTGTAGCCGTCGAAGAACTGCATGCATTCGGCGACCGGATTGCCCGAGGCGTCTTTCTGTTGCGGCAGCGTCATCGCGGCGGGCAACTGGGAGGCAAACAGGCGCACGCCCCACGATCCGGTATCGACCAGCACGTGGTCGATGGTCTGGCACTGGCTCGTACCCGGCGCGCAAATCGTGATGCTGACGAACGGCATGTTCGGCACGTTGCTCACGCCGGAGTCGACCGTCACGCGCACCGCGTTCGCGGCCAGCACCTGCGATGACGGCGAGGTGTTGATCACGGTGGGACCGGCCGGGTTCGAACCGGCAGAGCTGGCCGTGCCGCCGGAGCCGCCGCCCCCGCCGCCGCAGGCTCCGACGAGCAACGCAAGCAGCGCCGCGCACAACAGGGTTTTGAACGAAGACGTATCACGCATGATCCGCTCCGTTATTGAATGACGCCGGCATCGACGCCCGCAGGCACCGCTTGCGGCAGATACGCATGACCGGCGAACGCACGCAGATGCCCGCCCGAGTAGACCACCAGATCACTGTTGGAAACCGCGAGCGGCGTACCGCAGCGCGTCGCGGTGGCGGCGACGTAGGTGTCGAACGAACTCCCCAGCATGGATTTCAGATCCGGCAGCGTCGGGCCTTCCCAGGCGACGCCGAACACCATGCCGTCATGCGCGACATACTCGCGCACCTGCGTGCCGGAAGGCAGCGTCATCAGGTGGACCGAATACGCGCTTTGCGTAGTGGCCGTATGCGCCACCGCGCGCAACCGGGACTGATCGCTGTCGACGGTGCTGACGTTCTGGCCGAGCGTCGCGTGCGCGGCAAACGACAGCGCGCAGCCGGCCCCGAGCATTGCGCGAGCAATGCGGGAATAGAGCATCGGTTTCAAGAGAATTCCTTCGAGGTGAAACGCTCATGGCCACGCGTCGAGCCGGCCACGAACGGAAAACTAGGGGCGCGCCTCGCCGGTGGTACCGGTGCGGCATTCACGCGGGATAAGCTGCGTGAATGCGTCTACGGAGTGGCGGCGCGAAACTTTAGGGATCGCGGCGACGCGCTGCAATCGTTTGCCGAACGATTTAAACCTTTGCGCCACGCGGTGACGTTTAAGCGCGTTTGATTTTTCGGGACCAGATCGCCGATGGGCGCCGCTTGAGAGTGTCTTTTCGCGCCGCTGCCCGTTTAAAGCGAACGACGGTGCAACTTGCCGTGGCGCCGCGCATAAAAAATTTCATCCGCGTGGCATTACGGGATCGATGTAAGCGAACACTGAAAAGATCGCGTCACACCACCGTTTTCCTCTGACGATACGACACGTCGAAAGGCTGTTCGTATGAACGGAAAATGGTGGCGCAAGCGCCATTCACAGCACAAAAAAATGCCGCGGATGACCCGAAGGTCAGCCGCGGCATTGGTTGTTCGAACGTAACGCGTCCGGCTCGATTCGAAAGATTCCAGCGAATCGACGCGCCGGGCCCGCTACTTTTTCTGCTGCAAGAGCGACTTAAGCTCCTGGACGTTTTCTTCTACGCGTTTTGCGATCACCGCATACGATTCGGCTTGTGTCTGATAGGCCGCTTGCGCCAGCTGTTGCATATCGGCCAGCGACTTGTGCAGGCTCTGCTGGATCAACTCGGCGGCTTTGCCCGAAGGCGCGGCGCCACCGGCCGATAGCTGGCCCGTTAGTGACTGCAATTCGCTCAGGGTCGAGCGCAACATATCAGCCTGCTTCTGCGCGAGCGACTGCATTCCCTGGAAGGCTGTCTGATTCGCCTGAACCAGTGCTTCCATGTCCTTGCGTCGCGCTTCCATGATGGCGGGTACGTCGAAGCCGGGGAGCTTGAACTGCTCCAGCATTTTGGTGAAATCGCCAAACGGATTGGCGGCGTCAGGTCGGTCCATGCGAAATCCTCCTTAACGGTTGAGTACCCACCGGCCGTGCATTGCCGCGTTGTGTTTCCGTGACGCATGCAGCGGCGGCTTCGCGTGCGCCGCGCGTTCCGCAGAGGCTACGGGTTCTGGGGTCGGACGGCACATCGCTCAATCATGCGCCATCCGGAAACAATGCGCCAGCGGACACACCCTGGCTCGTGCCGCGCAGCATGAGCGGCACTTGCGGCACTTGCGGCGCGCGCGAGCCGCGCGGCAATTCCCACTCTCGCCTGCGACTGGAAGCGCTCCCGCCGGCGCGCCGCGCGGGCATTCGGCATGCTGCGTTGGCTGTCCCACATTGGCGCTTCACTGCCCCCTGTTCATCTTCCGTCAGGTGATTAGGATATGAGCACTGCAACACTGGTGTCCTCGTGAAGAATGCGCTATCCGCTGAACATGGCAGTCGCCGCCGTCCTGCTGATTTTCGTCCTTGGCTGCATCATCAAGCTCGCCCTGAGTTGATGTCGATAAACAGGGCGCCGCGAGCGTCCTTGCACGCCTTCATGCCGCTTGCCGGCGCGCTCGATCCTTACCCACATCGTCATTTTTTCTGACACGCCCCGATCACATTCGCGGCGGATGAGAGCCGCGCGCGACGCCGCTTTCCGTCGTGACACAGGACGAAATAATTGTTGAATGGAGTTCGGCAAGCGACTTGCCCATACTTCGTTTCGCTGCCGGTGCGTACGAAACAGAACGCATGAGATCAAGAGTGCTTCACGTGCGAGACGTTTCGCCGATGATCGACGATCCTACGGTTGCCCGATCATCGGCGGAACCGTTCGGCCATACCGGCACCGCGTGTGCCGACGACAGGATCAACATGTTGACTTCAGTGAAATTCCTCAAACAGAATGCCGCCCGTTTTGCCTGCATGGCGCTGGTCTGCGCGAGCGCGCTGCGGAGCGGCTGCGCCAGCGGCCGCATCGAGAATGCAAGCGCGACGAGCGCGCCGCTCCAGGTGCGGCCGGACAACATTTATGTCTACACGTTCAGCGCCAGTGCGGACCAGGTCAAACTGGACGGCGGCATGATGCAGAAAGTGAAGACGCAGCTCGAAGGTTCGTCCGCGGCGCAGAAGCAAGCCGCCGACGCCGCCGCAGTCCGCGAGCAGGTCGCCGATGAAATCGTGCATCAATTGCAATCGATGGGGCTGCGCGCCATCCGCTCGGACATTCCCGCGCCCGCCGATCAGAACGTGCTGCTCGTGCAAGGCAGCTTCGATACGATCGACTCGGGCAACCGCCGCCGCCGCATGCTGATCGGCCTCGGCGCCGGGAAGAGCGAGGTGAGCGGCTCGGTGCGGATTCTGTACAAGCCCGCGGGCGGCGCACCGCGACTGGTGCAAACGTTCAACGCCAGCGCGGACAGCGGCAAGGCGCCCGGCATGGTCGAAACGGCGGGCGTGGGCGCCGCGGCCGGCAGTGTCGCGACTTCGGCGGCGGCGGGCGGCGGCTTGCACGCCGTATCCGAAACTCAGCGCGCGGGTGTTTCAGCGGATGCGAAGCGCCTCGCCGACGCGGTGGCGAGGCAGATTGGAGAGATCGGCGTAAGCGGCGGCTGGCTCTCGACGCAGCACAGCCACGGTTGATGACAAGTCATCGGCGTGAACCGAAAAGAACATCAACGGCGCGAGCGCGGCAACTGAACTCCGAAGGAGCTTTGCCGCGTCGCTTTCAAGCCTTCGTATAGCGCAGCCACACTGCATCGTGGTCCGTTTTTTCAACGGACGTGAGCTTCAGATACGCCGGCGCTTGCCACTTCTCCATCGCCACTTCGAACGAGGAAGGGTGTTCACTGCGGCCGTCCACCAGCGGCAGGATCAGCACGCTCACTTCGTCCACGAGGCCGGCGTTGACGAACGCGCCGCTCACGTGCGAGCCGCCCTCCACGATCAGCTTCTTCACGCCGAGTTCGCGCGCCAGCGTTTGCACTACCTTGTCGAGATCGATTCCGGTCTTGCCGCCGAACACGTATGACACACCAATCGATTGCAGGTAAGCGAGGTAATCGTCGGCAACCTGCTCGGTCAGTACTTCGATTACGTGCGATTTGAGCGCCGTGTTGCTCTTCCATGCCACGCGCCCTTGCGGATCGATCGAAATCGCATATTGATCCGCGTTGCGCTCGACGAAATGATCGGTGCGAGGCACCGCGCCACTGGCGAGCCCTGCCGGATAGTCCTTGCCGTGCGAAATCTCCTGCATGGTCACCCGTCCGCAGATCCAGCCGTCGGCTTCGAAGGTGGCGGCGGTGGTTTCGTACAGGTCCGACGCATAGTCGAGGTGCCAGCCGTCAGTCAGACTGCGGCCGTCGAGCGAGGACATCATGTGAGCGACGATATAGGGTTTCATGCGTGAAGCCTCCGTGTTCGGGTCAATGAGAAGACCTTGCAGCAAGTGGCGTTCCGCCAGTCCGCCGAACGCGATCGATCGTGGCACCGCTCAAAGGCAGCTGCGACACGATGCCCCGAAAATGCCGCCCGCCCCGGCGGATCAACCCGCGGCGCACGGCACATCGGCAAACACAAAAGCAGAAGCGTGAAGCCGAACCTCAAGCCACGGCGTAACGTTCGAGCCAATGCGCGTAAGGCGCCGGCAACGTCCACGACGGACGCTCGATACCGAGCTTTTTCGCGGCATAGTACGGCCAGTGCGGATTGGCCAGATGCGCGCGGCCGACCATCACCAGATCCAGCTGCTCGCTCTTCACCGCCCCGTCCGCCAGTTCCGGCGTATCGATGCCCCATGCCGACGAAACCGGGATGCCGGCCTCGCGGCGCACGCGCTGGGCGATCGGCGCGAGAAACGCCGGCGCCCACGGAATCGCCGCCGTCGGCGTGGAGAAGCCCACGCTGACGCTCAGCATGTCCAGCCCTTCGCGCTTGAAATTCTTTGCCAGCTCGATCGATTCAACGAGGGTTTGCTCATCGCGGCCGTCGTACTCGATCACGCCGAAACGCGCCGTCAGCGGCAGATGCTCCGGCCACACCTTGCGTACCGCCGCCAGCGTTTCGAGCAGGAAGCGGCTGCGGTTTTCGAGACTGCCGCCGTACGCGTCGTCACGCTGGTTCGAGTGCGTCGAGAAGAAACTCTGGCCGAGATAGCCATGCGCAAAGTGCAGTTCGAGCCATTCGAAGCCCGCGTCACGCGCGCGCTTCGCGGCGGCAACGAAGTCTTCGCGAACCCGTGCGATGTCGTCGAGCGTCATGGCTTTCGGCACTTTGGGCAGATTGGCGCCGAACGCGATGGCTGACGGCGCGATGGTTGGCCAGCCGCGGCTGTCGTCGGCGGCAATGTGATCGTCGCCTTCCCACGGACGGTTGGCGCTGGCCTTGCGGCCCGCGTGGCCGATCTGGATGCCCGGCACCGCGCCGGCCGCCTTGATCGACGCAACGACCGGCGCGAAAGCCTGAGCCTGCTCGTCGGTCCAGATGCCGGCGCAGCCTGGCGTGATACGGCCTTCTGGCGACACGGCCGTCGCCTCGACGATCACCAGCCCCGCGCCGCCGCGAGCCAGTGCGGCCAGGTGCACGCTATGCCAGTCGTTGATCAGGCCTTCTTCGGCGGAGTACTGGCACATGGGCGGAACGGCGATCCGGTTGCGCAGGGAAACGTCTTTGAGCTTGTAGGGCTGGAACAATGCGGACATCGGGCGAAACTCCTTTTAGGCCTACTTGTACGATAGTTCGATAAACATCGAATAACGCAGTATCGCAGAAACCTTTATCATTTGCAGGATGCGCACTTATAACCACCCCGCCGCTGAGGATTTCACGCTCGGACGGCTCTTCCATGCCCTGAGCGACCCGGTCCGCCTGGAGATCGTCCGCCGGCTGGCGTCGGTCGAGGAAGCCACTTGCGGCGATCTGGACGGCGGCCGCCCGAAGTCGAGCGTATCGCATCACTTCCGGATCCTGCGCGAGGCCGGCCTCGTGCGCACGCGCGTGGCCGGCACCGTGCATCAGAATTCGCTGCGGCGCGCGGAACTGGACGCCCGCTTTCCGGGCCTGATGGACGCGATTCTCAAGCAGATCGTCGCGGAACCGGCGCTGCACGAGCCGGCTTGAGGTCTTCGGACTGGCCCGTTGTCGTTGACGCGGGTTCCGGCGCGGCGCGAGCCGGCCAGCGTCAAGCCGGCGCACGCATCGCCGCAGGCCACGGCGGCGCGAATCATGGCGGCGCGCTCGTGCGCGCCTATTCCCCGGCGAAGGGCACCGCTATTCGCGCCAGAACTTGCGCATCAGCGCGAGCAGCGCGGTCGGCGGAGTGCCCTTTTGACAATAGCCGTCGAAATTGTGACGTGCTCTGCCCGTTTCCCTGACGTGATCCTCATCGAGCGACGTGAAGGCGACAATGCCGAGACTGTGCGTCGGCAGATAGCTGCGCAGCGCGCTCGCGGTTTCATAGCCGTCGCGCTCCGGCATCATGATGTCCAGCACCACCACGTCCGGCACCCAGTCGCGCACGCAGCGCAGCGCCTCTTCGCAGCCATTGACGGCGCGAGCGTCCACGCCTTCGTAGGAGAGATAGGTGGCGAGCGCTTCCGCGGCGCCGACGTTGTCGTCCACGACGAGGACGCGCGGCATTTCGTGCAATATCCGGATTTCGCGGGCGCTCCACCGCTGGCAGGTAGTCGGAGTTCGAGGCATAGGTAGCAGCTTGCGATAAGAACACCAGCGCTCAGCAAGCCCCGTACCATCAACAGGTGCGCTCGAGGAACGTCACCGGGAGCGGATACCGGCGTCAGGACGCCGCGGACGGCGCGTCGACCAGACCTCGCGCCGCGTTGCCGTCGGCGGCGCAGGCGTGCCTGAGCGATGCCCCGAAACCCCGCCACAGCACCAGCGAACCGGTCGACACCGCGCCGAGCGCGATGAACGCCGCGGGATAGCCGAAGCGGTGCGCGAGAATGCCGCCCAAAGCCGGACTCAACGCGGCGCCGGCGCCCTGCACGGTCATCACGATACCCTGCCCCACGTTCACGCGTCCGCTGCCTTCCAGCAACCTGACCACCAGCGCAGGCACGGCGACGCTCTGCAATCCCGCGCCGATGCCGTCGAGCGCCTGCACCGGCCACACGCCCCACGCATGTATCACCGACGCGGCGATCAGCCCGCGCGTCGGCAGTGCGAGGAAGGTCAGCAGGATCACCCACCAGTAGCCGCGCCAGCGGATCAGCCGGCTCGCCAGCATTGCGGCCACCACCATCACGAGTTGCGCGATCACGATGGTCTGCGCGGTGAACGCGCCCGGTTCACCCGGATGGGCCGCGACGATGGCCAGCCCGTAAGGCGGTAGCATGGCCGAGTTGCCGAGGTGGAACAGGCCGAGCACGGCCATGAGCACGAGGGCAAACCAATGGACGTGCAAGGCGAAGTCGTCATGCCGCTCCACGGGCCCAAGGGGGAATTGCGCGGCGCCTTGCTGGAAGACGGCACCTCGTTGCGCGTGCCGTCGCATGCCGCAGCCGAACTCGCCGCGTATCTGACGCCGGGCGTGCATGTACGGGCATGGGGACGCGGCGTGAAGAACAAGGCCGGCTGTACGGTGGATGTTCACGACATCGCCGAACCGGTCGACGAGGCTGTCTAGTCGGGCACGCCGCTGAAAACGGCGTGCTGTTCAGGATGACTGCGATCCCGGCGTAAACAAGCGCGGGTTCGCAGCTTCACGCACCATGCGTCGCGTGTCACATCACGCATCACGCATCACACATCACGGATGGTTGTACATCGCATTCCAGTCCGCCTTGGACACCGACGGATGACCCGCATCCGACGACCCGCCAGGCGCACCGCCGAAACCCGACGCGGCATGACGTGCCGCCACCTTGGCTTCGGCAGCCTGAATATCGGCCGGATAGGTCGGATCTTCGCCGCGTGCCGGGCTATAACCCGCCTGCTCCAGTTCGACCAGTTCGGCGCGCACTTGCGCACGCGTGAGAGGCTGATTCGATTGAGCGAACACGGCAACCGGCGCTGCAAGAGCAGCGGCAACCACAACGGCTTGAATAAGGGACTTCATGATGACTCTACCTCCAGATTTTGCTTTGTCCTGCTACGAACAACCCTGTTCGTAACTCGGTAATGACAGTCTAGAAAGGTAGGCCCTTGAGAATAAGTACCGCACGTGGGGAGGATTGTTGCCGAATGTGGGTAAACCGCTGACGGGCCACCTGCAACGCAACGACAACGAACGGTGCATTCGCCGGAGAGCTGGACGCGCATGCCGCGCTATCGACGCGGAAAAACACACAGATGCGTCTTCACATACAAATTCGGATTGCCGCAACGATGGCCCGCGTAATCCACCTGCTCGCCCGGCGCGAGGTCCACTAGAGGCGCCGCTGGTGTCGGGCTCGACGTACTGGCAGGCGCCGACGGCTTGCTGCCCGGACCCGCACATCCGGCGAGACACGCAGCAACGATAGCCGCGAGAGAAGATTTCAGCATGAATGCGCGCATGTGTCGCCGCCCGGTCGTTCGTGGATGGAGAAGTCATCCTGCTCCACGAAAGCCGCTGTCAACCTCACGCCGAAATGACAAAAATCTCATGCAGGTTGCCGCTCCCCAAGGCCGTCGGACCTGACATTTTTCTCATACTGCGGTCACGACGGCACACCGCCTGCGAACCATACTGGGCTCATGAATCGCCGACCGGCGGTCATTACGAAGGAGCGCTTAACATGAATGCTGCCAAACTCATCTCACTGTCCGTCGTCGCGCTGACGATGATCGCTTCGGCCTCGCAGATTGCGCAGGCGCAAGGCAAGTCCCGCGCGCAGGTGAATCAGGAACTCGTTCAAGCCCAGCACGACGGCGTGATCCCACACAGCAAGACGCAATACCCGCCCAGTGCCGACCGGATTGCCCGCAACAAGGAACTGCACGCCATTACGTGGCATGCCGGCGAAACGGCTCCGCCGCTCGATCACCATGACAGCCTCGCGGCCCGCTAACGGCACGCGCCGCCGGGAGCGACACGCCCGGCGGCCTATGTGTCTGCGTCTGGTGCCGGCGAACGGTTGGTGAACGCGGCGCTTCAGTCTTTGCGTACGGCGCCGCGGGTCATGGGCGTGCCTGCGCCGTTAGCCGGGCAATCGCGCCGCGGAAACCGCAGCCAGAAGCGGGTGCACACGTGAGGCCGGCTTTCGCATCCGCAATGCCCGGCGTGAATGTTCATGATCGACTTCACGATGGCGAGGCCAAGCCCCGTGCCCGATGCCGAGCATTGCCGCGATGGGTCGACGCGATAAAACCGCTCGAATATGCGCTTGAGATGGTGAGCCTCGATTCCCGGCCCCGAATCCGACACGGTCAGTGTGGTTGAATTCGGCTCTTCCTTGCAGTCGATCGTGATGGTGCTGCCCTTCGGCGCCTGCACGAGCGCATTCGAAAGCAGATTGCTGAGCGCGCGCTGAAAGAGAAGCAAGTCGGCCTGCACCGTACCGTGCCCCGTGACCTCGATCCTGACCTGCGCGTCTTCGGCCATCGGCTCGTAATAGCCGGCAACGCGTTCGGCCTCCGCCGCTGCGTCGAGCGAACGCAAGGACAAGGCCGCGTCGGCCTGCTCCGAGCGCGCGAGGAACAGCATGTCTTCGATCATTCGCGACAGTCGCTGATATTCGTCCACGCTCGATTCGATCACGTCGCGATAGTCCTCCGCGGTTCGCGGCTGCGACAGCGCGACCTGCGCAGCGGCAAGCAGATTGGTCAGCGGCGTGCGCATGTCGTGCGCAAGATTGGAGGAGAACTGGCTCAGCCGGGTGAACGATTCGTCGAGCCGCGCGAGCATGCCGTTAAAGGCGTGCTCCAGTTCCTTCAATTCGCCCGTCGCGTCGAGTTCGGGCAACGGCTGCGCAAGGCGGCTGGTGGACATCGCCTCTGCCTGGGCCGCCAGCCGGCGCAGCGGGAGCAGGCCCAGCGTGGCAATGCCGTAGGCAAACGCGGCGGCGAGAATCACGCCGAACACTTCGATGATGACCGCCGTATAGGCCTGCGCCCGCAACAGCACCCGGTCGTTGGTTCCGTCGTACTGAATGGCGGCTCGCACCGAGCGCCCGCTCGCGTCATCGAGCGGCACGAGCGCGACGAGGTATCGAAGATTCGAGCCGGCGCGCGTGAGATTCGTCGGCACCCGGCTCGCGGGGGCGGCGAGAATCGGCTCGTAGGACTGGAAGCCGGGCGTACCCAGCAGGCGTTGGCCGGCTGCATCGTAGACGGCGAGCGCCATGTTCTGATGCCCATGCAGCAGGTCGATCCACGTTTGCGCGTCGCTGACGATATCTTCGGTGTTCCGGCTCCCGGCCAGATGCGTCTGCAGCGTGGCCAACGTGCCGGACATGAGATCGGTCGAAGCGGACTCGAGGCGGCTTCGCAGCGCCTCATGCAGCGCGAGGCCGCTCAACGCGAGGATGGCCGACGTCGACAGAATGATCAGGACGGTCAGCCTCGCCTGCAGCGTTCGTGGGACCGCGTCTTTTATCAATTGCCGCCACTCCTGACTTCCAGCACATATCCCATGCCTCTCACCGTGTGAATGAGCTTGGGTTCGTAGGCGTCGTCGACCTTGGAGCGCAGCCTCCTGATTGCCGAATCCACGACGTTCGTATCGCTGTTGAAGTTCATGTCCCACACCTGCGACGCAATCGTGGCGCGCGGCAGGATTTCCCCTTCCTTGCGCATGAGCAGCCACAACAGCGTGAACTCCTTGGCGGTCAGCAGGATCACGTCGCCCTGGCGGGTCGCTTTGCGCCGCGTCAGATCCAGTTCGAGATCGGCGACTTTCAGCGACATGGTTTCACGCGGCTTGCCGCGCCTGAGGATCGACCTGACGCGTGCGACCAGTTCGACAAAGTCGAACGGCTTCGCAAGGTAGTCGTCGGCGCCGAGCTCCAGTCCTCTGACGCGGTCGCCCACGTCGTCGCGCGCGGTGAGAAACAGCACGGGCGTGGAGCGCGTGCGGCGGAGATTGTGCAGCAGCGTCCAGCCGTCCTGGCCCGGCAGCATCACGTCGAGGATCAGCAGATCGTAGTCTTCCGTTTCCGCCTGGTGCTGACCCGTGACGCCGTCTTCGGCCCAATCCACGACGTATCCCGCCTCCGAGAGGCCTTTGCGAAGATAGGCGCCGGTCTTCGGCTCGTCTTCCACTAACAGAATCCGCATGCAAACTACCTCTAGAAAAAGCCGGGCCAGCGCAGTATCCGACCCGGCGAAGCTTTCGCCAGCCGGCCCGCGGCAACGGCACGCCACGATGAAGCATGAGCGGCCCGATAAAGCACGGGTAAAACCAGCAATGTCAGCGCCGTGGACGACAGGATCCCGCCAATCACCACCGTGGCCAGCGGGCGCTGCACTTCCGAGCCGGTGCCGGTTGCGAATGCCATTGGCAGAAACCCGAGCGACGCCACCAGCGCTGTCATCAGCACCGGCCGCAGCCGCGTCACGGCGCCTTCGCGAACGGCCGCGTCCAGCTCCATGCCTTCTTCCCGCAGATTTCTGATGAAGGAAATCATGACGAGCCCGTTCAGCACCGCGACGCCCGAGAGCGCGATGAAACCGACGGCCGCGGTAATGGAAAGCGGAATGTCCCTCAACCAGAGCGACAGCACGCCGCCGCTCAATGCAAATGGAATGCCAGTGAATACCAGCAGGCCATCCTTAGCATTATTAAACATGATGAAGAGCAGGACAAACACCATGAAGAGCGACAGCGGCACCACCAGCTTGAGGCGCTCGCTCGCGCTTTGCAACTGCTCGAACTGTCCGCCCCACGACAACCAGTAACCCGGCGGCACCTGCACGTCCTGACGTATCCGCTCGCGCGCGTCCGCCACAAAGGAACCGACGTCGCGCCCGCGGACATTCGCGCTCACGACGACGCGCCGCTTGCCGTCTTCCCGGCTGATCTGGTTCGGCCCCGGCGCGACCTCGACCGTGGCCAGCTCGGCGAGCGGCACGTACGGCGCCTGAGCGACGGGCATGCCGCCGCTGCCCGCCGCAGCGAGCGGTGAAGCGAGCGGTGAGGCAAGCGGCAAAGCCAACGGCAACGCAATCGGCAGCCGCTTGATCGCTTCGATATCCGAGCGAAGCTCATCCGGCAGGCGCACCACGATATCGAAGCGCCGGTCGCCCTGGAACAGCGTGCCGGCTTTCTGCCCGCCCACCGCGGCCGCGACCGTGTCCTGAAGATCGCCCACCGTCACGCCGTAGCGCGCCAGTTTGTCGCGGTCCACGTTGATGGTGAGAACCGGCAAGCCGGAGGTTTGCTCCATCTTCACTTCGGCGGCGCCCGGCACCTTCTGCAACGCCGCTGCGATTTTCTCGCCCGTGCCGTTGAGCACGGCCATGTCGTCGCCAAAGAGTTTCACCGCCACGTCGCTGCGCACGCCGGAGATCAATTCGTTGAAGCGGAGTTGAATGGGTTGGGAGAATTCGTACGTATTCCCTGGCAACTCGGCCAGCACCGCTTCCATTTCCTCCACGAGCTTCTCGCGCGGCTTGTTCCGCTCCGGCCACTGGTCCGTCGGCTTGAGCATGATGTAGCCGTCGGAGAGGTTGGGCGGCATCGGATCCGCCGCGATTTCCGCCGTGCCCGTGCGCGCAAACACGCGCTCGATTTCAGGAAAGCGCTGCTTCAACGTTGTCTCGATGGACTTCTGCATGTCCACCGACTGCGAGAGACTCGTGCCCGGAATGCGCAGTGCGGCGACGGCCAGATCTCCCTCGTTCAGACTCGGCACGAACTCGCTGCCGAGGCGCGCCGCCAGCCCCGTGCTCAACGTGACGATCACCGCCGCGCCGAGAAACACGCGTTTCGGGCGCGTCATGAAGGTGGCCAGCAACGGCTCGTAGAGCCGTCTCGCGCAGCCCATCAAGCGGTTTTCCTTTTCCTCGACGCGCTTGCCGATAAACAGCGCGATGGCAGCCGGAATGAAGGTGACTGTCAACAGCATCGCGGCGGCCAGCGCCATCACGACGGTGATCGCCATCGGGTGAAACATTTTCGCTTCGACGCCCGTGAGCGCGAAGATCGGCAGGTAGACCACCATGATGATCAGTTGACCGAATATCAGTGCGCGCCTCGCTTCCTGCGACGCGCCGAACACCTCGGCGAAACGCTCCTCGCGGCTCAGCGGCCGGCCGGCGAGCGCCTGCGCATGAGCGAGCCGCCTGACGCAATTTTCGACGATCACCACCGCGCCGTCGACGATGATGCCGAAGTCCAGCGCGCCCAGACTCATGAGGTTGGCGCTCACCTTCGCGTTGACCATGCCGGTAAACGTCATCAGCATGGACAGCGGAATGACGAGCGCCGTGATCAGCGCCGCACGCATGTTGCCGAGAAAAAGAAAGAGCACCGCGACCACCAGCACCGCGCCTTCGAGCAGATTCTTCTTCACCGTCTGCACGGCTTTTTCAACCAGAACCGTGCGGTCGTACACGGGAACCGCGCGCACGCCGGGAGGCAGTGTGCGATTCACCTCGTCCATCCTGACGGAGACAGCCTTGGCCACCGTGCGGCTGTTTTCTCCCATCAGCATGAACACGGTGCCGAGCACCACCTCCTCGCCGTTCGAGGTCGCGGCGCCCGTGCGCAGTTCACGGCCGATATCCACCTGCCCAATATCCTTGATGCGCACCGGCACGCCGCTCACGTTGGTCAGCACGATATTGGAGATATCGTCGGCCGAGCGAGCCTGGCCGGGCACCCGCACGAGATACTGTTCGCCGCGTTTTTCGATGTAGCCGGCGCCGACATTGTCGTTGTTGCGCTCGAGCGCGCGCACCACGTCCGCCAGCGTCAAGCCGTGGGACATGAGCTTGGCGGGATTCGGCGCGACCCGGAACTCCTTCACGAAACCGCCGATGGAATTCACCTCGGTCACCCCCGGCACGTTGCGAAGCTGAGGCTTGACGACCCAGTCCTGAAGTTCGCGCAGATCCACCGGCGTGTAGCGGGTTCCGTCCGGCTTGACGGCTGACGCGTCGGCTTCGACCGTCCACAGGTAAATCTCGCCAAGACCCGTGGAAGTCGGGCCCATTGCCGGCGTGGCGCCGGGCGGCAGCCTGTCTTTGGCTTCCTGAATCCTTTCGTTGACGAGCTGGCGTGCGAAGTAGATGTCGGTGCCGTCCTTGAAGATCACCGTGACCTGGGACAAGCCGTAGCGCGAGATGGAACGCGTCTGCGCCAGATCGGGAAGGCCGGCCATCGCCGTTTCCACCGGGTATGTGATGCGTTGCTCGGCTTCGAGCGGCGAATAGCCCGGCGCGGACGTATTGATCTGAACCTGGACATTGGTGATGTCGGGCACGGCGTCGATGGGCAGCTTCTGATAGCTGGTCACGCCCACGGCCGCAACCGCGGCAATCGCCAGCATGACTAGCCAGCGGTGCGCGATGGCGAAGCGTATCAGAGTCTCGAACATGGAAATGGTCCTTGGAAACCGGCTAAATCGAAACCGGGGAATGCAGCCTGCCTGCGGCACGTGCCATGCGCTTCATGGCGCCGAACGGCTACTCTTCCTCGACACTGCCCTTTCCGAGCTCGGCCTTGAGGACGAAACTGTTCGAGGCGGCATACTGTTGCCCCGGCCGGAGTCCTGTCACGACTTCGACGACCTTGTCGTCACGGCGCCCGGTCTGCACGGCCTGCGCGACGAAACCGCTGCGCGAGCGCACGAAGACGGCGGGCGAACCGTCGATGTCCTGCAGCGCGTCGGCCGCCACGGCAAGCGGCACGCTCTGTCTGCCGGCGTCTACCGACACATTGACGAACATGCCCGGCCGCCACGCTCCGTCGGGATTGGGCAATACCACCCGCGCCGGCGCAGTGCGGGTCTGCTCGCCGAGCAGCGCGCCGACATAGGCAATCGGGCCGCTGGACTTCGACTCGAACGCGGTGGCGCTGACGGTGGCGGCGCGGCCGACCCGCACGTCGTTCAGGCGCTGGGCCGGCACCGCCATCTCGGCCCATACGGAGGAGAGATCGGAGAGCACGAAGAGCCGGGCATCGGCCGCGACAGCCTCACCGGGCGTCGCATGTTTCTCGACCACGGTGCCGGCGAACGGCGCGCGCAATTCATAACGGTTCAATGCGCCGGCCGCCGCCGGCGCATTCAGCGCGGCGAGCTTGGCGCGGGCGTTCTGCGTGGCGATTTCGGCTTCGCGCAATTGAACCTGCGCCTGCAGATAGTCCTGCTCGGCGGAGATGCGTTCCTGCCACAACGTCTTCTCGCGCGCATACGAAGTTCTCGCCGCGGCGAGCCGGCGCTCCGCGCTCAGCAGTTCGCTCCTGCGATCGGCGAGATCGGTGCTGGCAATGACCGCCAGCACCTGCCCCTGCTCCACGTTCTCGCCGGCCGATACGCCGACCCGCTCCACGATGCCCGCCACCCGCGGCACGACGTGAGCCGTGCGATCCTCGTTGAACCTGATTTCGCCGGGAAGCTGGAAGGCGGTGAGAACCTGGGCAGGACCGGCCTCGCCCAGGCGAATCCGCGCCGCCTCGATTTGCGCCGCACTGAGCGCGATCGCACCATCGGCCCGCGAAAAAACGAATGACACGGATTGCTCGCGCCACCTGAGTTGAATGGCCGCATCGAATACGTGAGGCATGCCGACCGGTTCGGCGGACGTCCACTTCTGGCCTGCGCGCACGAACCGGAGCGGTAGCGTCGAACCGTCGTAGCGAGTCATGGAACCCGACACGGCCACGTCTTTATCCGCGGGCTTGCCCTCGACAAGCGGATGGACGACGAGGCGTGCGTCCCCCGGCTTTCCGGACAGAACGATTTCGACGGACAGGGCACCTTCCGTGAGAACGGTGCCACCATGCCGGCCAGGCGAAGTCTGAGCACTCGCCGGTGTGTCGGCGGCACCCGCAGCGCCTGCGCCATTCGACGGCTCGCGCGTGAGCGCAAATGCGGCGAGCGCGATGCTCACGCTACCGAGGGTCGCCACGGCGGCGATGATGAGTTTTCTGCGCGGCATGACGGATCCTTCAAGGCAGGCGTGGCGTCGAGTCAGCAACGTCGTTCAGGGGGACGCCGACAAGCCGTCCGATATCGGCATAGGCAAGGTGCGCATCCGTCAATGCCTGCACGTATTGCGACTGGCCCTGGAACAACGTGCGCTGCGCGTCCAGCACATCCAGAAAGCCGAACTTGCCGAGTTCGTAGCCGCGCGACATGGCATCGAGCGCCTCGCGCGCGGCCGGCAGCACATCGGCTTTCAGGCGTCGCGCCTCCAGGCTCGACCTCTCGTAATTGGCGTACGCCTGCGTCAATTCCAGTTGCAGGCGGGCCGTTTCACTGTCGAAGCCGGCGCTCGCCTTGCCGGCTTTGTGAACGGATTCGAGCAGCGCGCCCTTGTTGCTGTCGAAAAGCGGAAGCGGAATGGACACGCCGACCACCGCCTGGTTGCCGGGAACGCCGCCCGTCACGACCCGCTTCATGCCGACGCTGAACGTGACGTCGGGGATGCGCTTTGCGCGCTCCACGGAAATGGCGGCGTTGGCCCGAAGCGTCTCCGCCTTCGCCGCTCGGGCAAGCGGCGCGTCGGACAGCTGAGGCAGGAGTTGGGCGAGCGAGCCGACCACCGGCACGCTCTCGATGTCGCCGCTAACGGGGCGTCCTCGCACGAGCGGACTGCCCGTCACGTTCACGAGCTTCTCCGCCGCAATCGTCAGCCGCGCGGCGGCGTTGGCCAGTTCGATCTGAACTCCGGTCGCGGCGACCCGCGCCTTCGTCGCCTCGACCGGCGACACCTTGCCCGCCCGCGCGCGTTTTTCCGCCAGCTCCGCCGACCTCTCCGCGATATCGGCGGACTCCTGCGCGACCCGCAACTGGCGTTGCGCCGCAAGCAATCCGTAAAACGCGGCGATGACGTCCGAGCGCAGCGCCGCCGCGCGCGCGTCGAGCGATGCGAGCGCCACTTCACGCCCATAGGAAGCGACGTCCAGCCGCGCCTGACGCTTGCCGCCGAGCTCGACGGTCTGGTTGAGGAGCGCCGTCGAGGTGCGCTCGGTTCCGCCGAACCCCTCCTGCAGCAGCGATAGCTGCGGATTGGGCCGGGCGCCCGCCTGCATGAACGCGCCGCCCGACGCATCCACGTCGGCACGCGCGCCGCGCAGCAACGGGTTGTTCCCGGCTGCGATGCCGAGCGCCTCGTCGAGCGGCAAGGCAGCGCCTTCCTGCGCCGGGGCCTGTCCTATCGACGGCGCGGCTGAAGAACCCGGCGCCAGGGGCGCAGCCGTTTGTCCGAAAGCCGTGCTCACCGCAGCAAGCGCAAGGACGGCAGCAAGGTTGCGGGTAAGCATGGCTATGTGAGATGTTGACCAGGTGCGACCGATGCTACGGCGCTGCCGCAGTGCCAACATGGTAGAAATATGAGATTTTTGTCATCTTCGGCGCCGGCCGGACGGCCGCGCGCCTCATAATTACCGCACCCCAAACCCAGCCCAGTCTACGGAGCCCCAATGAATCATCCGACAGCACAGCCCGCCCCATCCACCGTTCGCCGTGTCGCGTTTCTCGGTCTCGGCGTGATGGGCTATCCGATGGCCGGCCATCTCGCGAAAGCAGGCCTCGACGTGACCGTGTACAACAGGACCGCCTCGAAAGCGCAGCAATGGGTGGCCGAGTACGGCGGCCGCGCCGCCGCCACGCCCCGCGAAGCCGCGGACGGCGCCGATCTGGTCCTCGCCTGCGTCGGCAACGACGACGATCTGCGCAGCGTCACGCTCGGTGAGAACGGCGCGTTCGCCGGCATGGCGCGGAATACCGCGTTTGTCGATCACACCACGGCCTCGGCGAACGTGGCGCGCGAACTGGCGGAAGTCGCGGGCCAGAAAGATTTGCATTTCATCGACGCGCCCGTGTCGGGCGGCCAGTCCGGCGCGCAGAACGGCAAGCTGACAATCATGTGCGGCGGCGAGCCGGCCGTCTTCGAACAGGCGTCGCCGGTGCTCGCGCACTATGCGGCGGCCGTCACGCTGGTCGGCGCCGTCGGTGCCGGGCAACTGGCGAAAATGGTCAACCAGATCTGTATCGCCGGCGTCGTGCAGGGGCTCTCCGAGGCGATCAACTTCGGCCAGCTCGCCGGCCTCGACATGCCGCTCGTGCTGGAGGTGATCGGCAAGGGTGCGGCAGCGAGCTGGCAAATGGACAATCGCGGCAAGACCATGATCGACGGCAAGTTCGATTACGGCTTTGCCGTCGACTGGATGCGCAAGGACCTCGGCTTCTGTCTGGATGAAGCAAAGCGCAATGGCGCGTCGCTGCCCGTGACCGCCCTCGTCGACCAGTTCTATGCGGACGTGCAGGCGCTCGGCGGCAACCGCTTCGACACCTCGAGCCTGATCTGGCGTTTGCGCGCGCTCAAGCCGGCCAGGTGAGCCCAAGGCGGGCGCGCCCGTAGGCGGCCGCCCGCCACCTTGCTTCAGTTGTTGCCGGCTTCGGTTGCCGGCTTCGGTTGCCGGCTTCGGTTGCCGGCTTCGGTTGCCGGCTTCGGTCGCCGGCTTCGGTTGCCGGCTTCGGTCGGTTACCTCACTTGCGCCACCGCAATGGCCGGCGCAAGTGATGGCGCTCCAGCCGAACCGCCGCCCCCGCGTGCAGGAACGACGGCATGCCGCCGAGCTCCGCGCCGGCGGCGCGCTCGCGCTCCTCGTCGGCCTCGACGGTCTTGCCGGTGTCGATGAATAGCGCCGCCACGATACCGACCGCGAGCAGTCCCGCGGAGATATTGAACGGCACGTTGTAGCTGCCGGTCTTCTCGATCAGAAAGCCGAACGCCACCGGCGAGATCATCCCCGCGACACCGAAGCCCGTGTTCATCATGCCGCCGGCCGTGCCCGCGTACTTGCCGGCAATGTCGAGCGGCAACGTCCACAGCACCGGGTTGGTGATTTCCAGGAAGAAGAACGAAGCCGACAGGAACCACACGGCGGTGAGCGGATCGGTAGCGGACACCATCGGCAGCAGAAACACCAGCGAGCCGCCCATGCCCACCACCAGCACCGCACAGCGCGCAAAGCGCAGCCGGCCGGTGATCTTGTAAAGCTTGTCCGACACGACGCCGCCGAGCGTGTCGCCGACCACTCCCGCCAGCAGCGGCAGCGCGGTGAAGAGCGCCAGTTGCTTGAGATCGAAGCCTCGCGATTCGCGCAGATAGGACGGCAACCAGGTCAGATAGACCCACAGCAACCAGCCATAGCAGAAGTCGACAAAGGTGACGAGCCACATCCGGCGCACCAGTTTGCGCCACGGCGTGGCCGCGTGTTTGGCGCGGTCGCAGTCGCCGGCGCGGTAGCCGATTTCCGCGGTTTCCTCGGGTGTGATGCGCCGGTTCTGTTCCGGCGAGTTGGTGAACACGAACAGGTAGAGCACAGTCCAGGCGAGGCTCGCGATGCCGAGCAGAATGAATGCATCGCGCCAGCCGCCCGTGGCCACCACGGCCAGCACCAGCGGCGGCGTGACCGCGCCGCCCAGGCGCGCGAAACTGTGGGTAATGCCTTGTGCAAAGCCGCGCTCGGCGACCGGCATCCAGTAGGTGAAGGCCCGCGTCGCGGTGGGAAACGCCCCGCCTTCGCCGACGCCGAGCGCGAAGCGCATCAGGACCAGCATCGTGACGCTGCCGGCAAAGCCGGTGGCCAACGTGGCCACGCCCCAGATCAGCGAGAGCACCGTCAGCACCAGTTTCGGCCCGAACTTGTCGGCGAGCCAGCCGCCGATAATCTGCATTGCCGCATACGGATAAGCGAAAGCCGAAAACACCAGTCCCAGTTGAACGGTCGTGAGACCCATCTCGTGACGAATCAATGGGCCGGCCACGGCAATGTTGACCCGATCGATGTATGAGATGAAATACATCAGGCACATGACCGCCAGGATGATATGGCGTGTCTTGACACGCCGGATACGCGTTTCCATGCTGTCTCCTGTTTCTCTCTTATGTGTATCGACCACGGCCATGACCGGCCGTCCGATTTACCGCGATGCGACTCAAGACATGACTGCTTCGCGCTGACTGCCGCTGGCCGCCGGCCGCCGGCCGCGCGCCATCAGCCGGGCACCAGCTTCAGGCGCTGCACCTTGCCGGAAGGCCCGCGCGGCAGTTCGTCGACGAACCGGAACTCCTTCGGCGTCTTGTAACGGCCGAGTTCGCGCATGCAGTGTTCGCGCAAGTCCGCCGGGTCGGGCGCGGCCCGTCCGTCGCTCAGGCGCGGCACCACGAACGCCACGATCTCCTGACCGTAAGCCGGGTCGGGCACGCCGACCGCCGCGGCATCCAGCACATCGGGATGCCGCAACAGCGCTTCGTCGATCTCGCGCGGCGCAATGTTTTCGCCGCCCTTGATGATCAATTCCTTGGCGCGGCCATTGATGTAGAAATAGCCGTCCGCGTCGCGATAACCGAGGTCGCCGGTGCGCAGCCAGCCATCCGCCGTAAACGCCGCCGCCGTCTCTTCGGGCCGCTTGTAATAGCCGCCCATCACCTGTTCGCCGCGCAACACCAGCTCGCCGCATTCATTGGCGGCGCACTCGCGCCCTTCACGGTCGATCACCCTCGCCTCGCCGCCCGAAGGCAGGCCGACGCTGCCCACGCGGCGCCGGTTCATTTCATAGGGATTGCTAAAAACCGGCGCGGCGGTTTCGGTCATGCCCATCGTTTCGATCACGCCGATCCCGAAGCGCGCCTCGAACGCGCGATGGTGATCGGCGGGCAAGGCCGCCGACGCGCTGCGGCAAAACTTCAGCGCCGACAGATCGTAGGTGCACGTTTCGTCGGCATTGAGCAGATACGCGACGATGGTCGGCACCACGTTGATCCACGTGCAGGCATGAAGCGCGACGTCGCGCCAGAACGTGCGCGCCGAAAAGCGCGACGTCATGACCGCCGAGCCGCCATGAAAGAGCGGCGCGAGCAGCGTCACCACAAGCCCGTTGATGTGATACAGCGGCAACGACGCCAGCACGCGATCGTCGGCCGTCAGCCGGTGTTCGGCGCTGATATTGCGAGCATTTGCGACCAGGTTGCGATGCGTCAGCAAAACGCCTTTGGGCGTGCCGGTGGTGCCCGAGGTGTACATGAGCAGCGCAACGTCGTCCGCGGCCGGTTCGTGCGTTGGCGCGGTGTCCTCCTCGTGCCGTGCGCCGCGCATCGCGAACGCATGTGCCGCTGCGGCAGCAGCGGAGCCGCTTGCGATCCGCGCGCCGGCTTCAGCCAACGCAGGCTCGCGCTTCGTGAGCACAGGCGGCGCCGCCTGCGCCGGTTCGGTGCCGATCAATGCGATCTCGCGGCTGAGCCCGGCGTCGCGCAGTTCGGCGACGGCGGTATCGATTACCGCTTGCGTATCGCGCGCGGCGAAAATCATCCGCGTGTCGGAATGGTCGACGATATAGCGCACCTGCGAGGGCTGGCAAAGCAGATTCAGCGGATTCGCCACGAGCCCGCTATACATGGCCGCGAGCAACAGACGGGCGGTCTGGATGCCATTGCCCATGAACACCGAAACGACGTCGCCGGGTTGCAGGCCGGCCTGCCTGAAACGTGCCTCCAGCACGCGGCAGTCGTCTCGCAACTCGCGAAACGTCAGCACGGTCGCGCGCCGGTCGGGGGCCGCCGGTTCATCGTCGTCGGATGCGGCCAGCAGAAAGGGCTTCTCCGGATATTGCGAGGCGCGCTCGTCGATCAGCGCGCGAAGGGTGGCGGGCGGGTTCATCGGCCGTACCTCGCGAAGAAATCGCCGAGCAATTCGTCCGTCTCCGGCACGCGCTCCTCGATCGGATAGGCGACCCGCGTGGTGTTCAGATAATGGCGAAAGCCCAGATTCCCCGAGAAGTTGTTGCGGCCCCACGTGCCGCAGCCCATCGACAGCGAGAACGGCAAGCCGTTATCGAAGTTGCCGCCGGTGGCGAGACAGTGCGCCTGATTCACGATCACGCGCGCAACCGGCAACGTTACGCCGAGCCGGACCGCTTGCGCGGGATCGGCCGAATGCAATCCGACCGAATGACCTGCGCCCATGTACGCGTAAATGTCGCGCACCACGTCGGCCGCGGCAGCGAAATCGGCGGCACGATACACGGCAAGAACCGGTGCGAGTTTCTCGCCGGAAAACGGATAGTCGCTGCCCGCGCCGGCTTCTTCTACCATCAGGAAGGCGGGATGACGCGCCGCGATGTCGTCCAGACCCGCCACACGGGCGATCACCTCGGCGGACTTCGCCGTGCATTGTTCGGAGAGCTTGCCGTTGGCCCACATCGCCGCCTGCAAGCGGGCCTTCTGCGCGGCATCGAGGAGCACGCCGCCGCACGCGGCCAGCTCGGCGAGCATCGGCGCATAGACCGCCTCTTCGATCACGACGCTGTTTTCAGACGAACAGCTCGTCGCGTTGTCGAAGGTTTTCGAGCGCAAGATCTTGCGCGCCGCATCATGCAGATCGGCAGACGCCGTGACGATCGAGGCGACATTGCCGGCGCCCACGCCGAATGCGGGCGTCCCGCTTGCATACGCCATGCGTACGTTCGCCTGCGAACCCGTCGCCACGACCAGATCGCACTGCCGCATCAGCGCGGCCGTGGCCGCCTTGCTGATCGGCGCGGGCAGCATCTGCACGAGGTCGGCGTCGATACCGGCTCTGGCGAATTGCGCGTGAATGAATTCGATCAGCAACGCGCAGGACGAGTGGCCTTTGGGCGATGGCGCGACGATTACCGCATTGCCGCATTTGAGCGCGTTGACGATCTTGTTGGCCGGCGTGGCAGCCGGATTGGTGGACGGTGTAACCGCCGCCACCACGCCGACGGCGCGCGCGATCTCGACGATACCGCTCGCCTTGTCCTCCGCGATCACGCCGGTGGTCTTCTGTCCATGCAGATCGCGCAGCAGGCCGAGCGTCTTGCGATAGTTCTTGCGGAACTTGTCGTCGGCGTTGCCGAGGCCCGTATCGTGTACGGCGCGCTCCGCCAGTTGCCGGTTGCGCTGCGGTTCCATGATGGCCCACGCTGCTGCTGCGGCGGCCGTGTCGAGCGCCTGTTGTCCCGCGTTTTCGAAATCGCGCTGCGCCGCACGCGCCCTCGCTACGAGCGGCGCAACGATGCGTTCGGCTTCATCGTCCGCACGGTGTGCCGCGACTTCGGCGCCGGTGGCTCTGACGTTCATATGAGTTCGCTCCGCTTGAGTGGATGGATTGCAGTGCTATCAATCTAGCCAGCCGCGCCTCGAGCGAAGTCCCGTTTTTTGAGCTATCCATTGCATTACGGTCGTCAGCATCGGAAAACGCAAAATTCGGTACTTTCCATAGTCCCGAAAAGCAATGAAGTCGATGCAAAATCAACCCTGTGATTACGCCGCCGCGGAAGTGGGATGTCGACATCAAACCAGTCGAATGCAGCTGCAGTGCGAGCCTTTCGCGTTCTCGAAACACTCGCCGAAGCGGGCGGCCCGCTCTCGATGACGGAACTCGTCAATGCGCTCGGCCTGCCCAAGCAGACCGTCCACCGGATCCTCGTGCAACTGATGGATGCGTGGCTCGTCACGCGCGGCGCCGGCGACCGTCTCTATGAATGCTCGCCGCGCGTGCGCATGCTCGCCGTCAACGTGTTGATGCATGCGGGACCGGCGGCCGCTCGCCACGTGCTGCTCGAACAACTGGTGGCGAAAATCGGCGAGACGTGCAATCTGACCATGCTCTCCGGCAACGACGTGGTGTATGTAGACCGCGTCGAAACCGGCTGGCCGCTGCGCATGCACCTGCAGCCTGGCTCACACGTGCCGCTGCACTGCTCGGCGAGCGGCAAGCTGCTGCTGAGCTTTCTGCCGAAAGACAGACGCGAACGCGTGATTGAAACGCTGCCGCTGCGCGGTTATTCCGAGCGAACGATTACCGACCGCGACCTGTTGCGCAAAGAACTGAGCACGACACGGCGCCGGCTGCTCGCGATCAACAATCAGGAACATCTGCAAGGGTTGATCGCGATTGCCGTGCCCGTCATGCTCGATCGCAATCGCGCCTGCGCGGCGATTGCGGTGCAGGCGCCGGTGGGCCGGGTCACGCTCGACGATCTGCTCGCCTTCGTGCCCGATCTGCGTCATGCCGCGGAAGAGACGGCGAAAACGTTTCGGGAATGACGCCGCGGGTCACGACCGCGCATGGACGACCGCATCGAACGCACCGGCCCGCTTGCGTTCGATCGCCCGCACCGACAGCGCCGATATCAAGGCCGAGAACAACACATACGCGCATACGGTCCACGGTTTGCCGCCGTTCAGCCGCATCAGGATCGTCGCGATGATCGGCGTGAGCCCGCTCGCGAAGATGCCCGAGAACTGATAGACGAACGAGATACCCGTATAGCGCACTTCGGCGTCGAACAGTTCGGCGAACAATGCCGCCTCCGGACCGTACACCATCGCGTAGAAGATGCCAAAGGGCACCACGATCGCAGCCCAGATCAACAGCGTGCTGGCCGGCTGCATTTCGATAAGCCAGAAAGCCGGAAACACCGACACACCGCAAATCAGCGAGCCCCAGAAATAGACGCGCGCGCGGCCAAGCTTGTCCGACATGCTGCCGAACAGCGGGATGAAGAAGCACATCACGCCGGCCGCGATCATCACGCCGAGCAATGCGTCGGTGCGGCTCATCGAGATATGTTGCGTGAGGTAGCCGATCGAGAATACAGCGAAGATATTGAAGAACACACCGTCGATATAGCGCGCGCCCATGCCGAGCACCACGGCACCGCGATAGCGCGTCATCATGTCGATGAACGGAATCTTTGCCTCGCGCCGATTGCGTTTGAGCGCGATGAATTCGGGCGTCTCCATGACCTTGGCGCGAATATACAGGCCGATCAGAACCAGACCGAGCGACGCGCCGAACGCGATCCGCCAACCCCACGACAGAAACGCCGCTTCGGGCAGCAGACGCGAGAGGCTCGCGACCATTCCGGATGCAAGGCATAGCCCGATCGACAAACCAATCTGCGGCAGGCTCGCATAGAGACCGCGTTGAGCGGGAGGCGCATATTCATAGGCCATCAAAACCGCGCCGCCCCATTCGCCGCCGAGCCCGATACCTTGCAGCACGCGCAGCGACAACAGCAGGATAGGCGCCCAGATGCCGATCTGCGCATAGGTCGGCACGAACGCGACGCCTGCCGTCGAGATTCCCATGATGATCAGCGTCAGGATCAGCGCCGATTTGCGGCCGATACGATCGCCGAAATGGCCGAATATCACGCCGCCGAGAGGCCGCGTGACGAAACCTACCGCAAAGGTCGAATAGGCGAGCAGCGTCGACACCAGCGGATCGTTCGCGGGAAAGTAGAGCTTGTTGAATACGATGCCGGCCACAACGCCGTAAAGAAAAAAGTCATACCATTCGACGGTTGCGCCGATCACGCTGGCGAACGCAACACGGCGGATAGCGCGGGGATCGATTGCCATAGCAGCAGCTCCTCAATGGACAGCCATGCCGCCTGCGTCCGCAGGCGGCCAGCCGATAACCCCAGTTGTCTCCTCCGGGGCGGTTTATGTGCAGCCGCGGCCGTCCATTCATCGGACGACTCGCGGCTGCGTATTGCGGCGGACAGTGCCCGCCGTTGTATTGCGCCTGCTACGCGGCCACTTTCGCCGCGGGTGTCGTCTCGACTCCACGATCGACACCGCTTGCGTCGTGCAGAATCATGTCCGACGCCTTTTCAGCCACCATCACGATCGGCACGTTCGTATTGCCCGACACGAGCGTGGGCATGATCGAGCAATCGACCACGCGCAGCCCCTGTGTGCCGTACACGCGCAGGCGCTCGTCGACCACCGCGAGCGGATCGCCGGCCGTGCCCATCTTTGCTGTACCAGATGGATGGAAAATTGTCTGTCCGTACTCCCGGCAGAAATCCAGCAGTTCGTCGTCGGTCTGCGCATGCGCGCCTGGGCGCAACTCGCGTTTCATCAGCGCGGCCATCGGCTCGGCGGCCGCGACGCGGCGCGCGAAACGCACACCGGCGATCGTCGTGCGCCGGTCCAGATCGGTGTCCAGATAGTTCGGCTGAATGGACGGCGCTTCACGCGGATCGACGCTGCGAATGCGCACCACCCCTCGCGATTGCGGCCGCAACTGGCAGATCGAGTAAGTGCAGCCGGGAAAGTCATGAACATTGCCGCCGGCGGAGTCCGCCGACAACGTGGAGAAATGAAACTGGATGTCCGGCGTCGCCGATTCCTCCGGCAACGCCCGGCAGAACATGCCGCCCTGGTTGATGCCGACCGCGAGCGGGCCGCCGCGCATCAGCGCCCATTGCAGGCCCATTCTGGCGCGCCCGGTCCACGAGCGCAGCAGATCGTTGGTCGTAATCGGTTTGGTGACCTCATAGATCAGCCGGATTTGCAGATGGTCCTGCAGGTTTTCGCCGACGCCCGCGCGATTGGCCACCACGGGAATCCCGAACTCGCGCAGCAATGCCGCCGGTCCCACGCCGGACAGTTGCAGCAATTGAGGCGACTGCAGCGCGCCGGCAGTCAGGATCACTTCGCGATCGGCGCGCACTTCCCGCAACTCGCCGTGTTGCCGATACTGCACCCCGCAGGCGCGGGTTCCCTCGAACAGGATTTTCGAGGCCATCGCATCGGTTTCCACCCGCAGGTTCCTGCGTTGCCGCGCGGGCTTCAGATAGGCGACGGCGGTCGAGCACCGGAAGCCGCGGCGGGTAGTCAGCTGATAGTAGCCGACGCCCTCCTGATCGCCCGTATTGAAGTCCTCGACGGTTTCCACGCCTAACGAATTCGACGCCGCAATGAACGCATCGACCAGCTCATGCCGCTGTTTGATGGTCGAGGCCCACAGTGGGCCGTCGACACCGCGCGTGGGCCCCTCGCCCAATTCGTTGTGTTCCAGCCGCCTGAAATACGGCAGGCAGTCTTGCCAGCCCCAGCCGCGATTGCCGAGCCGCGCCCAGTGGTCGTAATCGTCCTTCTGCCCGCGCACGTAGATCAGGCCATTGATCGAACTGCTGCCGCCCAGCGTGCGGCCGCGCGGCCAGTAGAGCCGGCGATTGTGCATGTTCGGATCGGGATCGGTATAGAAGCCCCAGTTATAGACCGGGTGAAACATCGTCTTGCCATAACCGATGGGGATATGAATCCACATGAAGCGATCGGCCGGGCCGGCTTCGAGTAGACATACCGAGTAGCGGCCGCCTTCGGAAAGCCGGTTCGCGAGCACGCAACCCGCCGAACCCGCGCCGACGACCACAAAGTCGAATCGGTCTGCCATGTGATGTGTCTCCTGCACGTTTTATAAAAACCGGTATGTTTCGTTGAAATTTATGTTCAGCCCATTTCCTGTTCAAGAAATTCCCGCTAATATCGGCCCATGTGAAACAGAAACAGCGTTTTTTGTTTCACTTTTAGCAATTGCCAACCGGCCTGCGCAATGTACGTGGACGCTGGACATTCACTGATCCGAGCAAGGAGGTGTATGCAAGCACGCTGCCCGTCCTCACGCAGCGAACCCGTGGCCGAGGACTCGCGGGCTTTGCGCGCATTGGCCGTGCTCGAACAGCTCGCGGCCGCCGGGCAGCCGTTTTCGCTCTCGCAACTCTCGCTGCGCCTGCGCATCCCCAAGGCGACGCTGATGCGTTTGATCGAGTCGCTCGAAGCGCAGGGTTACGTGACTCATCTGCCTGATTCGCGCGGCACGGACCGCGGCATCACGCTAGGGCCGAAAGCGGCGCAGCTCGCGCTCACCACGCTGTCCAACAATACGTTCGGGCGCGCCTGCCGTTCGCTGCTGCGCTCGCTCGTCGACGCGCTCGGCGAAACCTGCAACCTCACCGCCCTGGATCACGACACCGTGCTCTATCTGGAGCGCGTGGAAACCACCGAACCGCTGCGGCTACATTTGCAGCCCGGCACGCGCGTGCCGTTGCACTGCACCGCCAGCGGCAAACTGTTCCTGTCGCAGATGCCGCCGGCCGAGCGCCGCCTCGTGCTCGCGAGGCTGACGCTGGAGCGAAGAACGCAAGGCACCCTGACGGAACTGAATCTGCTCGGCGCGGAACTCGACCGCCTCGCGGTGCGCGGTATCGGCATCGACAACGAGGAACTGGTTCGCGGCATGGTGGCGGTCGCGGTGCCGGTGCGCGACGCGGCCGATGGGCATGTGCTTGCGTCACTGGCAATTCACGCGCCGACCGCGCGCGCGAGTCTGAACGACCTGCTGAAGACCGTGCCGAAACTCAAGGACGCGGCGCTGAAGCTCGCCCCGCTGTTATCCGCGGGCCCCTTCACGGAGCACGCGCACCATGAGCGTTGAGGCTTTTCCCATGAGCGAAGCATTCGATCCGGCGGATTCCTCCGCCGGCGTCCTCCCCGGCGGCGCGAAGGCCGGACGGCCCGAAGCGCGGTTGTACAATGGCGCCGATCCATTTTCCGGAACGGCAGGCATGACCAAAGCGGATACTCCGACGCTGCGCGCGTTTGCGTTGCTAGAACACCTCGTCAACTCGGACGGCCCGGTGTCGCTCGCCGATATCGCACAAGACGTGGCGCTACCCAAGGCATCGCTGCATCGCATGCTCGCTTCGCTGGAAGCCGGCGGGCTCGTGATCCGCGAACCCGGTCAGAAGAACGCGTATGTGATCGGCCCGCGCCTCGCGCAACTCGCGTTGGGGGTGATGATGCATTCCGGCGCGCGGCGCCTGCGTCACGCGATTCTCGCGCGTCTGGTGACCGATCTCGGCGAGACCTGCAATCTCACCATGCTGCACGAGAACGAGGTGCTGTATCTCGACCGGATGGAAGCGCCGTGGCCGTTGCGCCTCGATCTCAAACCCGGCTCGCATGTGCCCGCGCATTGCAGCGCGAGCGGCAAACTGTTGCTGGCCATGCTGCCGCGCGAACAGCGCTCGGCACTCGTGCGCGCGCTGAAACTCGAACGCTTTACGCAGAACACCATCACGGATCCCGAATTGCTCGAAGCGGAACTCGACCGGACCGCGCACAAACGCATTGCGATCGATAACGAGGAGTTTCTGGCGGGCATCGTGTGTGTGGCGGCGCCGGTCGTAGACGGGAACGGCACCTGTATCGCGGCGGTCGCCGTGCATGCGCCGGTCTCGCGCGCGCCGCTGTCGCGTGCGCTCGAATTCGTGCCGCGTCTTCAGGAAGCCGCGCGGGAACTCGCAGCCACCTTCTGACGCGAGCCCCCACCCGCCGTACCCGGCGCGGCGCGCGCTCATAGCGCCGGCTTCTGCTTGCGCACGAGTTCGGCCAGCAGCCGTACGCCGGCGTCGATCCTGTCGAGCCTGATCGCCGAGAAGCCCATGCGGAAGCAGTGGTTCTGCTCCAGTCCGTTCATGAAGAACACGCTGCCCAGCTCGATCAGGATGCCGTGCTGTTCGGCGTCGGCGGCCAGGCGCCCGGCGTCGAGCCAGGGCGGGCCTTCCACCCAGCACGACGCCCCGCCCGTAACCGGAATATAGCGCGCTTGCGGCATGTACCTGTCCAGCGCCGCCGTCAGCGCCAGCGCGCGTTCGCGGTACGCGTGGGCCAGTCTGCGCAGCAACGCGTCGTGATGACCGAGCGCGAGAAACGTCGCGAACGCACGCTGGATGTACGCCGCCGGATGCCGCACCATCAGGCGGCGCAGCGCGCGCAACTCATGCACCAGTTCGCGCGGCCCCACGATATAGCCGAGCCGCAAGCCGGGCGCGAAGGTCTTCGACAGACTGCCGATGTAGATCACGCGGTCCGCCTTGTCCAGACTCTTGAGCGCCGGATGCGGCAGGCCCGAAAAGTTGTTCTCGCTTTCGTAGTCGTCCTCGATCAGCACGAAGTCATGCTCCTGCGCGAGTTCGAGCAGCGCATGCCGGCGATCGATCGGCATGGTGGCGGTGCTCGGGCACTGGTGACTCGGCGTCACGTAGACGTAATCGCATTGGGCAAACAGCTGCGCGTCCTCGACGGGCCGCACGCCGCCCTCGTCCACCGGCAGCGGCACCAGTCGCGCATTGCGGTTCTCGAAGATATTGCGGGCGTCCGGATAGCCGGGGTTCTCGAATCCCACCGTGGTGCGCTCGCGCGCCAGCAGATCGGCGACCAGATATAACGCCTGCTGACAGCCGATCGTGATGACGATCTCGTCCGGCATCGCAAACACGCCGCGCCGTGGCAGCACGCGCGTGCGGATCTGCTGGATCAGCGTGTCGTCGTCGCGGCCGATCAGATCCGGCGCCCAGTTGCGGATCTCCATCACCGAAAGCGCCTTCATGCAGCATTCGCGCCAGTCGTTGGTCGGGAACAGCGACTGGTCGAACTGCCCGTAGACAAATGGATATTCGTAGTCCTGCCAGTTGCCCGGCTTGACGATATTGCGCTGCGCGGACGGCCGCCGTTGCACGCGCTGCGCCCAATCGGGCCGCGTGGGCGCCGCTTCGTGCTCGCGGACGGGGACCGTCTGCATCGGCCTGAAGCCGTGGCGGCCCTCCAGCATGGCCGGATTGACGAAGTGCCCGCTGCGTTCGCGCGAAATCAGATAGCCCTCTTCCACGAGTTGCTGGTACGCCAGCACGACCGTATTTCTCGCGACGCTCAACTGATCGGCCAATTCCCGGCTGGACGGCAACGCGGTTTGCGGCGGCAGTTGGCCGTCCAGAATCGCGGCCACCAGCATCTGGCGAATCTGGCCTTGCAGGCTCATGTTCGAGTCGCGCGGACGCTGAAAACGCTGCGTCCAAAGGGCCGTCGCTGTACGGCTAGACATGCTTCCTCCTCAGGTGAACAGACCACGCCAGCCTGCGCGGCGCCGGGCGAAACGGCCGCCCGGCGCGAGCGCGGTCATGACGCGGGCCGGCCAGAGCGACTTCCAGGCGGTTCCCGAGCGGTCCCCGAGCGCCGATGTGGACTCAACGATCGGCGCCGTCTGGCACTAACTTGCTCTATTTTTTACTGACGATACTCGACTCACCCCGTGCAAGGCGATCGGGACAAGCACCGGTCGTGGCCCCACGACTTCCATGCTCCACAGACAGCCACTTTTGAGACCTATTATGAAACGCCATAAAAATCCGACATCACGGCCGTGGTTCCAATGGACGGCACGCTGCGTCCTGTCGCTGGTTTTCGCCGCCACGGCGAGTTTCGCGACGACCCCAAGCCATGCGCAAGACAAGGAAGTCACGATCGCCTATCAGCAGATCGTCGATCCGTGGGTAGTCGGCATCGCGAACGGGTCCATCGAAAAGGCCACCGGCTACAAGATCAACTGGCGGCAATTCGAATCCGGGGCGAAGGTCGCGACCGCGCTGGCATCCGGCGACGTCAAGGTCGGCGTGATCGGTTCGAGTCCGCTCGCCGCCGCCGTGAGTCAAGGCCTCGATCTGCAGCTTTTCTGGATTCTCGACAACATCAACCAGGCCGAAGCGATGGTGGTGCGCAACGGCTCCGGCATCACGAAGCCGGCGGACCTGAAGGGCAAGACCATCGGCGTACCGTTCGTTTCGACCACCCACTATCACACCATGTTCGCGCTGCAGCACTGGGGCATCAATCCGTCTGACCTGAAGATCCTCAACATGCAGCCCAATCAGATCGTCGCGGCCTGGTCGCGCGGCGACATCGACGCGGCCTATGTGTGGGATCCGGCGCTCGCCGAACTGAAGAAAAGCGGCAAGGTGCTGATCACGTCCGGCGATCTCTCGAAGCTCGGCAAGCCGACCTTCGACGGCATTGCGGTCGATCGCAAATGGGGCGAGGATCACAAGGACTTCATGGCGAGACTCGTCAAGGCAATCGCCGAGGCCGACCAGCAATACCGCAGCAATCCGTCGCAATGGAATGCGACGTCGCCGCAAGCCGCGGCCATCGCGAAGATGATCGGCGGCTCGGCGGCTGACGTGCCGGCGTCCCTGTCGCTCTATGCGTTCCCCACGCTCGGCGAGCAGGCATCCGCGCAATGGCTGGGCGGCGGTACGGCGAGCCGCGCCGCGCTCGCGCTGAAGGACACTTCGGAGTTCCTGAAGAGCCAGAAGCAGATCGGCACTGTCTTGCCCGACTATTCGAAATTCGTCACGCCGGCCTACGCCGAAGCCGCCGCGAAACTCAAATGACGTAACCGTGATCCACGGGATCGGGAGGCAAAATGGAAAACATGACTGTCAGGAACGTGAGCGTGGTGTTTCCGGGGCGCGGTCCCGGCCAGACCGTCCAGGCGCTCGACGACATCAACCTGACGATCCGCTCAGGCGACTTCGTGGTCGCGCTGGGCGCGTCCGGATGCGGCAAGACCACGCTGCTATCGCTAATGGCCGGCTTCATCGCGCCGAGCCGGGGCGAACTGCTGCTCGGCGGCGAACCCATTGCGGGACCGGGCGCGGATCGTGGCGTGGTGTTCCAGAAACATGCGCTGTTGCCGTGGCTCAACGTGATCGACAACGCGGAATTCGGTCTCAAACTGCAAGGCGTGCCGCGCGCGCAGCGGCGTGACATTGCCGTGCGCAACCTGGCGCTCGTCGGCCTGCAGGATTTCCACAAGCACATGATCTATCAGCTCTCGGGCGGGATGCAGCAGCGCGTCGGCATTGCCCGCGCGCTCACCTGCGATCCGGCGATGCTGCTGATGGACGAGCCGATGGCCGCGCTCGACGCGCTGACCCGCGAAACCATTCAGGAACTGCTGCTCGATGTCTGGAAGAAGACCAGCAAGATGTTTTTCTTTATCACGCACAGCGTGGAGGAAGCGCTGTTCCTCGCGAGCCGCCTGATCGTGATGTCGCCGCGTCCCGGCCGTATCACCCACACCTACGATCTGGACTTCAATCGCCGTTTTCTCGAAACGCGCGACGCACGGGCGATCAAATCGAGTCCCGATTTCATCGCAATGCGCGAGCGCGTCCTCAACATCATCTACGGCGACGAGAAGATGCATGCCGCCGGGGCCGGAGTCGCTCATGTTTAGTTCAAAATCCGCTCAGGCCGTTCTGCCCGGCGAGGCCGCACCCATGCAGACGAACACGCCGGTCCGGCCGCCGCGCCGCCCGGGCCGCGGGCCCCGCATGCTCGCGAAGAAACCCGCCCGGCCCGGCGACACGTTCGGCGTGCCGGGGCAAGGCAGCAGCGTCGCCACGAGCCTCGTCACCGTGGCCGCATTCATCGGGCTGTGGTTCGCGGCCACCAACCTGCACTGGATCAAGCCGCTGTTTCTGCCGTCGCCGCAGGCCGTCTACGCGAAGTTCATCTTTGTCGCCACGGAAGGCTTTGCCAATTCCACGCTCGCGCAGCACACGGGAATCAGCCTGCTGCGGGTCTTCGGCGCATTCCTGCTCGCCTGCCTGAGCGCGATACCCGTCGGCGTGATGATGGGCGTGTCGCGCTTCGCGCGCGGCGCATTCGATCCGCCGATCGAGTTCTACCGGCCGCTGCCGCCTCTCGCCTATTTGCCGCTCATCATCATCTGGTTCGGCATCGGCGAATTTTCGAAGGTGCTGCTGATTTACCTCGCCATTTTCGCGCCGCTCGCCATCGCGGCCCGAGCCGGCGTGCGTTCGGTTTCGATCGAACAGATTCACGCCGCGTATTCGATGGGCGCCTCGCGCACACAAGTCGTGTTGTACGTGATCCTCAAGTCGGCGATGCCGGAGATCTTTACCGGCATGAGAATCGGCATCGGCGTCGGCTGGACCACGCTGGTGGCCGCCGAAATGGTCGCGTCGACCAGCGGCCTCGGCTTCATGGTGCTCAACGCGGCGGAATTTCTGGCCAGCGATGTCGTGATCATGGGGATCATCGTGATCGGCTTCTTCGCGCTCTGCTTCGATCTGCTGATGCGGTATATCGAACGCGTGCTGGTGCCCTGGAAAGGGAAGGTCTGAGCGCGCATCGCCGTTTTTTACCAGCAAGGGCCTTCGGGCCCTTTCTTCTTTCTTCTTTCGCCTCGCGTCGCGGGCGACACCGCGCTGGACTCAGCGACTCCCCCGCGCTGGCTCTACCCCGCTGCCGCGCCCAACGGCAATATCGGTCGCAACGGTAAGACATTTACCTTCCACGAGCGTCGATCCAGTCAGGGGCCATGTGAACGCCATCGTCAAAAGCGGAAGCGTTTCTGCGCCCGTCGCGACTCCGCAAGCGCCGGCACATCCGCACTGACCGATTCATTTTTGATACAAATCGTTCCATTTATTTGAATTTAGGTTGACGCGCAGAAACACCTGCCCTACATTTTAGACACCAAGCATTTTTCGGTATTTTTTGTTCCACTTATTTCGAAGAATCGGAGACACCCCATGAGCGAGCAGAATCCTTCCCCGCGCGACGCCACCGCTGAGAACCGTGTCAGCGGCCCGCAGGCCATGACGCCATCGGAGGCATTTGTCGAAACCCTGGCGGCCAACGGCGTGACCGATATGTTCGGCATCATGGGCTCCGCATTCATGGACGCGATGGACATTTTTGCGCCCGCCGGCATCCGCCTGATTCCGGTGGTGCACGAGCAAGGCGCCGGTCACATGGCCGACGGCTACTCGCGCGTGTCGGGACGCCACGGCGTGGTGATCGGCCAGAACGGCCCGGGCATCAGCAACTGCGTCACGGCGATCGCGGCGGCCTATTGGGCGCACAGCCCGGTGGTGATCGTCACGCCGGAAGCCGGCACGATGGGCATCGGTCTCGGCGGCTTCCAGGAAGCCAAACAACTGCCCATGTTCCAGGAGTTCACCAAGTACCAGGGCCATGTGACCCATCCGGCGCGCATGGCGGAATTCACGGGCCGCTGCTTCGACCGCGCAATGGCGGAGATGGGACCGACCCAGCTCAATATCCCGCGCGATTACTTCTACGGCCAGGTCAAAGTGGAAATCCCGCAGCCGCAGCGTCTCGATCGCGGCGCGGGCGGTGAGCAGCGCCTGAACGAAGCGGCCGAGCTGCTCGCGCAAGCCAGATTTCCGGTGATCATTTCCGGCGGCGGCGTGGTGATGGCCGATGCGATCGAAGAGTGCAAGGCGCTCGCCGAACGTCTGAACGCGCCGGTCGTCAACAGCTACCTGCACAACGATTCCTTCCCGGCCAATCATCCGCTGTGGTGCGGCCCGCTCGGCTATCAAGGCTCGAAGGCGGCAATGAAGCTGCTCTCGCGCGCCGACGTCGTGATCGCGCTCGGCTCGCGTCTCGGACCGTTCGGCACGCTGCCGCAGCACGGCCTCGACTACTGGCCGACCAATGCGAAGATCATCCAGATCGACGCCGATCACAAGATGCTCGGCCTCGTGAAGAAAATCTCGGTGGGCATCTGCGGCGACGCGAAGGCCGCCGCTGTCGCACTGACCGAACGCCTCGCCGGACGCACGATTGCAAGCGACGCCACGCGCGAGGAACGCGGCGCTCAGATCGCTGCCGAAAAAGCGGCGTGGGAGAAAGAGCTCGACGAGTGGACGCACGAACGCGACGCCTACAGCCTCGACATGATCGAGGAACAGAAGCACGAGCGCACGCCCGGCGGCGGCGCCTATCTTCATCCGCGCCAGGTGCTGCGCGAACTGGAAAAGGCCATGCCGGAAGACGTGATGGTGTCGACCGACATCGGCAACATCAACTCGGTGGCCAACAGCTATCTGCGCTTCAACAAGCCGCGCAGCTTCTTCGCGGCGATGAGCTGGGGCAATTGCGGCTACGCGTTTCCGACCATCATCGGCGCCAAGGTCGCGGCGCCGCACCGTCCGGCCGTTTCGTATGCGGGTGACGGCGCATGGGGCATGAGCCTGATGGAAACCATGACCTGCGTGCGCCACAACATTCCGGTGACGGCGGTGGTGTTCCATAACCGCCAGTGGGGCGCCGAGAAAAAGAACCAGGTGGACTTCTACAATCGCCGCTTCGTGGCGGGCGAGCTTGATAACCAGAGCTTCGCGGCCATTGCGCGCGCGATGGGCGCCGAGGGCGTCGTGGTGGATCGCCTGGAAGACGTCGGCCCCGCGCTCAAGCGTGCGATCGACGCGCAGATGAACCGCGGCAAGACCACGATCATCGAGATCATGTGCACCCGTGAACTGGGCGATCCGTTCCGCCGGGACGCACTCTCCAAGCCCGTGCGCATGCTCGACAAGTACAAGGACTACGTCTGAGCGTTCAGGCGCCGGCGGGCTCCGTACCCAGGCGCACGGAGCCCGCAGCGCCCACTGCCCGGAAACAGGGCGTGCCTTGCCGGGCGCTCTGTCTCCGGCTGCTTTGTTGCGAGTCTCGCGCCCTCCTCGATCGGCCATTGCCATGAAAGCCATCAACCGCATCATTGAACAAGCGCGCCGTTCGCCGATGCGCATCGTGCTGAGCGAGGCCGAGGATCCGCGCGTGTTGCAGGCGGCGCAACGCGCGAGCCACGAAGGCATTGCCCGGATTCTGCTCGCGGGCGACGCCGCGCGCATTCGCGAGGCGGCGGCCCGCTTCGACGTCGATCTGTCCGGGATGGAGCTGGTGGACCCCGCCGCGTCGGCGCTCGCAGCGTCTTATGCCGACGAACTGTTCGCACTGCGCGGCAACAAAGGCATGACGCCAGAACAGGCGCAGCGCGAAATCCTCAACCCGCTCTGCTTCGCGAACCTGATGGTGCGTCTCGGCCACGCGGACGGTTCCGTGTCCGGTGCGGTCAACACCACCGCCGAGGTCGTGCGCACCGCGCTCCAGATCATCGGTATCGCGCCTTCGTTCAAGCTCGTGTCGAGCTTCTTTCTGATGATGCTGTGCGAGCCGTTCCACACGCTCAAAGGCGGCCTGATCTTTTCCGACTGCGCACTGGTGGTGGAACCGGATGCAGGCCAACTCGCGGAGATTGCAATCGCCGCCGCGGACAGCGCGAAAAGCCTGCTGATGGACGAACCGCGCGTGGCGATGCTGTCGTTTTCGACGAGCGGCAGCGCCCACCACGCGGCCGTCGACAAAGTGGTCAACGCGACCCACATGGTGCAGGAACGCCGCCCGCATCTCGCGATCGACGGCGACGTGCAACTCGACGCGGCGATCGTCTCCGAAATCGCGCTGCGCAAGGTCAAACACTCGCAGGTGGAAGGCCACGCCAACGTGCTGGTGTTTCCGAGCCTGGAAGCCGGCAACATCGGCTACAAGCTGGCCGAGCGGATCGGCGGCGCGAAGGCGATCGGCCCCTTGCTGCAAGGCTTGCGCAAGCCGGCCAACGACCTGTCGCGCGGCTGCAGCGCCGACGACATCTACTACGTGATCGCCGTCACCGCGGTTCAGGCGCAGGCCGCGCTCACGCATCCCGACGCTCTCCTCACACCGTCCCATTCATGATCGTTCAGAAGTTGCTGCCTCTGCTCGCACTGATGGGTGTGGCGAGTTATTTTCAAACCATTACGGGCTTCGGCCTCAACATGATCGTCATCGGCGCGGCCAGCGGCCTCCAGCTGGCGCCGGTGACGAGTCTCGCCGCCTTGCTCAGCCTCGTGACACTCGCCAATAGCGCGACCGCGCTGCCCGGCAAATTTCATCACATCGACTGGCGCGCGGTAGCGGCCGCCACGCTCGGCGTGCTGCCCTCCGTGGTGGCGGGCGTGCTTGTCCTGAATCTGCTGGGCCATGCGGCGTCCAGCGTGTTGCAACTGCTGCTGGGCGCCGTGGTGTTGTACGGCGGCCTGAGCGCGGCACTGCGCCCGGCCCCGCTTGCGCGCCGTTCCGGCGATCGCAGTTTCTTCATCAGCGGACTGTTCGGCGGTCTGCTGAGCGGCATGTTCGGCGTATCCGGGCCGCCGTTGATTTTTCAGTTCTATCGTCAGCCGCTCTCGCTCATGCAGATCCGCTACGCGCTGATTCTGATTTTCACGGTGAGCTCGATCACGCGTACGCTGTTCTGCGCGTATCAGGGCCAACTCGACGCCGATCTCTGGATGCAGGCCGCGTTCGCCGTGCCGGTAGTCGCGCTCATGACGATGGTGGCGCGGCAGTATCCGCCGCCGCTGTCGGGGGCGACGACGCGCCGCATCGCGTACGCGATTCTGGTGGTGATCGGCGCCTCGCTGATTCTGCAGGCGTTGCAGCAGTTGCTCCGCTGACGCGCGGGCCTGACAGCCACGCTACCGGCGCGCGCCGATCCATCCGGCGAGTTCGCCGAACAGCGCCATGTCAGGCGGCGCGGACAGATCGACGGCAAGACAACGGCGGTAGTACGGACTGAGATCGAGTCCGACGCCAAGGCCGAGCAATTCGACGTCGCGTGCGGCTTCGTTGCGCGCTACCACCTGTTTCAGGTGATTGTCGAGGTAGTAGCTGTCGTTGACCTGGGCGGTCGCGCTGTCCATCGGACTGCCGTCCGAGATCACGACGAGGATGCGCCGCGCCTCGCCACGCGCCCGCAGCCGCGTGCAGGCCCAGTCGACCGCTTCGCCGTCCACGCCCTCGCGGAACAGATCGGCCTTGAACAACGCGGCAATGTCGGCGCGAGCGCGCCGCCAGCTCGTCGCGGCATCCTTGAAGACGAGATGGGCGATTTCGTTGAGCCGGCCCGGATGATGCGGCCGGCCGGCGGCCAGCCAGTCGAGCCGGGCGCGGCCGCCGTTCCATGCGCCGGTCGAGAAACCCAGCACCTCGCTCGCCACACCGGCCTGATCGAGCGCGCGCGTGAGCACATCGACCAGCATCGCCACCGGCTCGATATACGTTCGCATGGACCCCGAACAATCGATGAGAAAGCTCACCACGCAATCCGCGAGCGGCGTGTGCCGTTCGAGCAGGAACAGACGCCGCTCGGCCGGCGAACTGACCAGTTGCGCGAGACGCCGCCCGTCGATACGGCCGTGCTCCTCGCCGAACGACCAGCCATCGCGTTGCGGCACCGCGAGCGCCGCCTTCAGCGCATACGCGAGCCGCGGCACGTTGATGCGTTGCGCGGCGATCCGCTTGTCGAGCTGGTCGCGATAGCCGGCAAGCAGTTCGCTCCGGATCCGCGAGCCCGGCGCCAGCTCGCGGTCGTAGCGCGTGGTGTACGCGAGGTAGCGATGCCCGGCGTCGCGCAGAACACGGCTGTCGCCGGTGGCGGCGAGACCCATGTCGACCTGCTCGCCTTCGTCGGTATCGAACCAGAGCGCGAACATGGCGCGCACGGCTTCGTCGTCTTCCGGCGCCTGCCCGTCTTCTTCGACAGACTGCGCACGGGCGTCACGCATCATCTGGCTGACGAGCCGGGCCAGTTCGAGCGCATGAACCGCGAACTCGCCCTGCTCCGTTCGATGCCGGCGCAACCCCGCCAGCGGCACGCCCAGGCTCGGCGTGACCGCGGCGCGGGTGGCTTCGATCAGGCCTTCCGTCTCTTCCAGCACGGGCCAGCCCGACAGGCGTGACCAGACGATCTGGGCCACCGTGTAAAGCAGAATGCCGAGATGCCCGTCGGCCAGTCCGGCACGATGGAAAGAGCGCGACCAGGTTTCGAAGCGGCGGCGCAAATTCTGCGCAAGCCCCGGCATGCCGACGGGCGCGAGCGCTTCGCAACGCAACTGCTCGAACAGTTCGAACAGGAGTCGTTCGAACGGTTCAGCGGGACACAAGCTCGCATGGAGAGCGGCATCGGAATGGGTGACGCGCAACGCGGCGCCGTCCGCCGCGCCGCGCAGGGAAACCAGGTCGTCGAGCTGCGCGTCCGTGCGCAAATGCGGCGCATGAAAAGGCAGCGGCCGCAAGCCGCGGTACAGACGGCCGCCACGGTAATGCAGCGCGGCGTCCCCGGTCAACGCGCGCACCGTCGCCGCGCACAGGTTCTGACGCTGCTCCGCGCGGCGGGTGGCCTGCCGCGGCGCTGCGGTCATGGCGCCGCCGTCGGGCGCGCGGCGCGCTCCGCCACGCTGTCCAGCTCCCTGTCGAAGCAGCGCTGGAAATACTCGGCCACGATGGGCCGTTCGGCCTCGTCGCATTTGTTGACGAAGGTCAGGCGAAACGCCATGCCCGGATCGCGGAAAATCTGGCAGTTCTCCGCCCAGTCGATCACCGTGCGCGGCGACATCAGCGTGGACAGATCGCCGGCGGCAAAGCCTTTGCGCGTCAGTTCCGCGACGCTGATCATCGACTCGAGCAGCGCGCGGCCGGCCTCGTCGGCAAGCTGCGGCACACGCGCCAGCACGATGCCGGCTTCCTCGGCGCGCGGCAGGTAGTTGAGCGTGGCCACGACGTTCCAGCGGTCCATCTGCGCGTGATTCAACAACTGCGTGCCGTGGTACATCCCGTTCAGATTACCGAGCCCGACCGTATTGGTCGTGGCGAACAGCCGGAAATAAGGATGCGGATGAATCACGCGATTCTGATCGAGCAGCGTGAATTTGCCGTCGCGCTCAAGAATGCGCTGGATCACGAACATCACGTCGGGACGGCCGGCGTCGTATTCGTCGAAGATCAGCGCCATAGGCCGTTGCAGCGCCCAGGGCACGATGCCTTCCTGGAACTCCGTGACCTGCAGGTCGTCGCGCACGATGATGGCGTCTTTGCCCACCAGGTCGAGACGGCTGATATGCCCGTCCAGATTCACACGCACGCACGGCCAGTTGAGCCGGGCCGCGACCTGTTCGATGTGAGTCGATTTGCCCGTGCCGTGCAGGCCCTGCACCATCACGCGGCGCTCGCGCATGAAGCCGGCGAGAATGGCCAGCGTCACTTCAGGATTGAAGCGGTACGCCTCGTCGATTTCCGGAACGTGGTCATCGCGTTCGCTAAAGGCCGGCACCATCAAGCCTGAATCGATGCCAAACAGCGTGCGCACCGCGACCATCCGGTCCGGTTTGCCTGTCACGATATCGGTCACTACGGTCTCCTCCGCACTTCGCCACGACGGTGGCCGACGCCCGGTCAGGCGGCGCGGCCTCGCCGGTTCATCATACGCACTTTCTTTTTTCGATACAATTCATCTCGTTTTTTATCGATGATGATGCCGGTACTCGACCGTCTCCGGCTCGCCGGGCATCGCGTCGCTCCGGCGCCCTCGCAGCGGATAGGCGAGCAGCAGCACGCCCAGACTCGCGACCCCGAACCATAGCGGCTGGCGCTGCTCCGGAATGAAGGCCATCGCAACCAGAATGCCGACCATGCCGATAATGGAAACCCACGTGAGGTACGGATAGCACCACATCCTCACCCGAAGTGTCTGCGGCGCATCCCGCTCGATCCGGGCCCGCAGTTTCAGTTGCGAGATCGCAATCAGCACATAGACGAAAATCGCCACCGTGCCGTACGAATTCACGAGAAACGCGAACACCGTATCCGGCGAGACATACGACATTACGACCGACGCATAGCCGAATACGGTGCCGATCAGAATCGCGCGCACCGGCACGCCACGCCGGTTGACCCTGGCGAGCGCGGCGGGCGCGTCGCCGTGGCGGGTCAGCGCGAAGATCATCCGCGACGCCGCATAGAGTCCCGAATTGAGCGCCGACAGCACCGCGGTGAGCACGATGGCGTTCATGACGCTGGCGGCGGCGGGAATACCCATTGCGTCGAGCGCGCTCACATACGGCGTCGCCATCTTCGGCGAGTTCCACGGCACGAGCGCGACGACGAGCAGGATCGAGCCCACGTAAAAAACCAGCACGCGCGTGATCACCGAGTTGGTCGCCCTGGCGACGGCCTTCGCGGGCTCCTGTGCCTCGGCTGCCGCAATGGTGACGATTTCCGCTCCGAAGTAAAAACCCGTGGCGGCGACCGCGCCGCTCAGTACCGGTCCGATTCCTTTGGGCATCAGGCCGCCGTGTGAGAACAGCGTCGGCAGCACCTCCGTGACGTGCTTCGACGCGGGCCACAGTCCCAGCACGTACATGCTGCCGAGAAACAGAAACACCATGATCGCCGCGACCTTGATCGACGCGAACCAGAACTCGAATTCACCGTAACTGCCGACCGAGACCAGGTTGGTTGCAGTGAGCGTCACGAGCAATACGAGACTGATCGCCCACGCGGGGACATCGGGCAACCAGAACTGCACCAGTTTCGCCCCCGCGACGGCCTCCACCGCCACGACGATGACCCAGAAATACCAGTACATCCAGCCGGTCAGAAAGCCGGCCAGATTGCCGCAGGCGCGTTTGCCGCCGAACGCGAGCCGCGCGTATTCATAGAACGAGCCGACGGCCGGCATCGCGCAGGCCATTTCGCCGAGCATCCGCATAACCAGCACCACCAGCGCGCCGGTAATCAGAAACGACAACACCGCCGCGGGGCCGGCCTGCTGCACGACCACCCCGCTGCCCACGAAGAGCCCCGCGCCGATCACGCCGCCGAGGGCGATCATCGTCATGTGGCGCTGCTTGAGGCCCGCCTTCAATTCCGTTGTCTCTGTAGATCGCTGCATGTCACCTCCACGTTCCATCATCCGCTCGCGAGCCGGGCCGGTCTGCCTGCGCAGCCGCCGGGGTCACGACGTCTTCAATACCGGATGGGGCGAGGACGCTTCCGCGTCTCGCCAGATAGATTTGTTATGACGTACCGCACGACGCGGGCGCATGGTGCAAGCGTGCACCGTTTGCCCCATGCGGTCGGCCTTATCCGAACCGCGCGCGGCATGCCGCGCGGGCAACCGGCTGCGTGCCGCGCGCCGCGTCAGGGTTTCTCGTCGCGGCGAAAATAGAGTTGATACAGCATCCGCTGGCCGATTCGCCGGAACGGCGCGAACGGATGTCCGGGCAAAGGCGACGTGAAGATCGGCAAGGTCTGCTTCGCGCCCTTTCCGGCAATGCGTTCGGCGAGCCGGCGGCCGGCCTGCTGCGAATACGACACGCCGTTGCCGCCGTAGCCGAGCGCGTAGTAGACCGTCTGCATGGGATCCGGCTGATACACGCGCGGCATCATGTCGTGGCTGACGTCCACCCAGCCCCACCATGAATAGTCGATCGTCACGCCGCGCAAGGCGGGAAACTTGCGGACCATGCCTTCCACCAGCAGATCGTAGTGGCGCGAATTCGGCGCGTCGGCGCCGGTGATCGCGGAACGGCTGCCGATCTGCAAACGGTTGTCCGGCAGGAAGCGATAGTAGAAGCGCAACGTGCGCGTATCGGTGAGCACCTGGGTCGTGCGAAAGTTGCACGCGGCGATTTCCTGTTTCGTGAGCGGGCGCGTGACCATCGAATTCGACAGGATCGGCATGATGCGGCTGCGCAGCGAAGCGTGCAGCGTTTGCGCCGTGTACGCACCGGTCGCGATGCCGACCGCACGCGCACGCACGGTGCCGCCGGGCGTACGCAAATGATGCACGCCGTTGATGGTTTCCCAGCCGAGCACGGGGCTCGCCGGATGCACCCTGGCGCCCGCTTCGCGGGCAAGCCGCAGGTAGCCGAACGCGAGCTTCAGCGCATGAATGCCGATGCCCTCCGGCTCGTGAAGCGCCCCGGCCGCCTCGGCGTCGTTGACATAGTCGCGCTGGAGCGTGCGCTTGTCGATCAGTTCGGACGGGTAGCCGAACACGTCTTTCCACACCTTCGCCTCGGCTGCCAGCTTCTGCATGATGCGCGGGCGGTGCGCAATCAGAAAGTGGCCGCCCGGTTGCGGATCGCAATCGATCTGCGCGATCAGCGACTTGAAGTTATCGAACCCTTCCTGAATTTCATCGTGCATTTTCAATGCGACGTCTTTACCCCAGCGCTCGATCCATTGGGAACGCGACAGCCGGCCCGAGGCGTTCTGACCTTGCCCGCCGTTGCGGCTGCTGCAACCCCAGCTCGTCTTGTTGGCTTCCAGCACGACCGCCTTGATGCCGTGCTCCCGCGCGAGGCAAAGCGCGGTGGCGAGGCCGGTGTAGCCGCCGCCGATGATCGCCACGTCCACGTCGACGTCGGCCGTGATCGGGCCGTCGTCTTCGGGCGGCGTGCCCGCGGTCGCGACCCAGTAGGTGGGCGCGTATTGCTTGCCCCAGCCGGGGCCTGGCGACACCAGCGGGTCGTACGCCGGATCGTAGCGCGTATCGTCATCGCGGCCGGACGGCAGCATGCCTTGCGCGACGCGTTCGATTTCACTGTGCTCCATGTGAAGCTCCCGGTCAGCGTGCGAGGTTCTGCTTCGGACGCTCCTTGCGGAAAGCGCGCTTCACCGCGATGAGGCCGTCGCGAAACTCGAACAGGTCGCAACCTTCCGCCTCGATACGCCAGCCCTCCGCGTGCGTTCCGGTGAATACCCACTCCGACACGCCGCGTTCGCCGCTCACGTAGTGGCGGCCCTTGCCCCAATGTGCATCGGGAAAGGTCTGGAACACCGCTTCGAACGCCGCGCGCGTGGCCTCGCGGCCCACGAAGCGCGTGCCGAAGACTTCCGGACCGCCTGCTGCATCGAATACGCAATCTTCCGTCATGAAGGCCATCAACGCGTGAGCGTCATGACGGTTGAACGCATCGGAAAACGCGGCCAGCGTGTCGGCCGTGACATGCTGCAGTGGGGTCTGTGTTTGAGCCATTGCTCTCTCCTCCTGGATGACTTTCGATAAGGCATGAGACGCCGCCATCGGCTGGCGATCCGTGAGGAAATTGTAGGCAGGGGGGTATCCGGCCGGTAGGTCCAGTGCCGTGCTTTCGCCTGGTGCAGCAAATAGAAACGCGGCACGGTAGCCGCGCTCGAGGCCGCTGGAACCGGCACATGACACGGACAGCGCGGCGAGCCGCCGAAACCTAGCGCCGCAGTTCGGAGACGATCTTCTCCGCCAGAAAATCGCACGGCGGACGCTTCGAAGCGCTGCTGCGCGCCAGCACCATTTCGAGCGCGGGGATCTCGGGCAATCCGTGCGCACGCCCGAGCAGCGTGAAGTGCGCCGGAACCGCGCAGCGCGCGAGCGGCACGATGGCCAGCCCGGCTTCGGCCATTGACAGCAGACCGAGCAGACTCGGACTTTCATACGAGGTCCGATAGGGAATCTTCGCGCGTTCGAGGCTGCGGATCGCGTTCTCGCGCGCGACGCTGCCCGGCAGAAACACGGCGATCGGCAGCGGCCGCTCGCGCCAGATTTCATCGGCGCTCGGCGCCGCCGCCCATTCCATCGGTTCGAGCCGGATGAACTCGCCCGACAAACCCTTGACTCGCGTCGCGCACACCAGATCGACCGAACCGTCTTTCACCATCGGCGCCAGTGCGACGCTCGGCAAACCGACAACCTGAATCTCCACCTTCGGATAGCTGGCGGAAAATTTCTTCAGAATGGGCGGCAACAGCGACGAAGCGTAGTCGTCCGGCACGCCGATACTCACGCGCCCGGTCACGTCCGGCCGGACCACCGCAGCCCACGCCTCGTCGCGCAAGGCGAGCATGCGGCGAGCGTAAGTCAGCAGCACTTCGCCGTCCTGCGTCGGAATCACGCTTCTCGGCTTGCGCACGAACAGCGGCTTGCCGAGCGCGGTTTCGAGGGTCTTGATCTGCATGCTCACCGCCGATTGCGAGCGATGCACGACTTCCGCCGCCCGGCTGATGTTGCCGGTGTCGGCAACGGCGACAATCATGGTCATGACGTCCAGGTCGAGCGCTTTCAATTGGGTCTGGTATCAGAAAAGTAGATAGATCCAATCAATATTACGCGATTTTCTAAGACGGCGACATCGGGCATAGTGACCGCAAAGGAGCCAGTCAATGAATGCCCGTACCGATTTCTCAGTGCTTGCCGTAGCGGAACTGTCGTTTGCGACCATCGCATCGGGCATCTGCGTGCCGTACGTCGAGTGCGGAGAAGGCGAACCGCTGGTGTTCGTGCACGGCTCGCTTTGCGACTATCGCTACTGGAGCGCGCAGACCGCGGCGCTGTCGCAGCATTTCCGCTGCATCTCGGTGAGCTTGAGCCACTACTGGCCGGCCAACGAGGCTTGCATCCAGGGCGAGTTCGGCTGGCAGACGCATGTTGCCGAACTGGCCGAATTCATCGAGGCGATCAACCTCGGCCCCGTGCATCTGGTCGGTCATTCGCGCGGCGGCTGCGTGGCGTTTCATGTCGCGCGTGAATATCCGCGGCTCGTGAAATCGCTGACGCTCGCGGACCCGGGCGGCCCGCTGCAGCTCGAAGGCATGCCGGACGCGTCGCTGCCGGGCGCGACCAACGTGCTGCGCGCACGCGTGGCCGACCTGATCGAAAGCCGGGAGATCGACGCGGGACTGGAGCTGTTCGTCGACTCGGTGAGCGCACCCGGATCCTGGCGCAAGAGTCCGGCGGCCTTCCGCACGATGGCAATCGACAACGCGGACACGCTGCCCAAGCAGTTCCGCGATCCCCTGCCCGCCTATTCCCACGAGGTGGCACGCGACGTGAAATGCCGGACCTTGCTGATCGACGGCCAGCGCAGTCCCCGCATGTTCCGCAACAACGTCGAGAAGCTCGCAGAATGGATCGGCTATGCTGAGAGGCAAACCATCGCCGGCGCGTCGCATGGCATGAACGTCTCGAATGCCGGCGCTTTCAACCGGCTCGTGCACGCGTTCGTCACATTCGTCAGCTTCTGATTTCCTTCCGTACGTTTGCCGACGCCACACCACGCCGCGTCGGACAGCGGCCCGCCGCACGCCGCCCGCCATTCCCGCAGGCGGCGTCGCCGTGGGTGCCGCCGTGCATGCCCGCTGCGCCAAAATCGTCCCGCCGGATCTGGAACGGGTCGCCGTGCCGCGCGACGAGTCGTTCAAGGTCTGGTCGCATGGTTATCGTCGGCGATTACATCGGCAACTTCGCGCCGGGCAATCTCGTGATGGTGGGATCGAACCTGCCGCACAACTGGGTCAGCAATGTACCGCGCGGCGATCGGGTGGATGAACGCTGCCTGATCCTGCAGTGCGATGTCCCGTTCATCGCGCGCGCCATCCAGGCGCTGCCTGGACTCAAGCGCGTGGAGTTCTTGCTCGATGCGTCGCGCTGGGGTTTGCTGTTCTCACCGGAAACGGGCGCCGCCGCCGAGCCGATCATGCGCGAGATGCTAGGCGCGCAAGGCATGCGGCGCATCACGCTGTTTCTTGCGCTGTTCGATCTGCTCGTGCAGAGCGCTGCGCCCATCAAGCTCGCGAGCGCCGCTTACCGTGCCGATCCCGCACGCTATGCCGAGACGCGCATCAATCACGTGCTTTCATACATCGGCAAAAATCTGTCGCAAGCGCTGCGCGAAACGGAATTGGCCGAACTGGCGGGACAGAGCATCAGCGCCTTCTCGCGATTCTTCCGCCGCCACACCGGCGTGCCGTTCGTACAGTACGTGAACCGGCTGCGCATCAATCTCGCGTGCCAGTTGCTGATGTCGGGTGAGTTGACCATCACCGATATCTGCTACCAGGTCGGATTCAATAACCTCTCGAATTTCAACCGCCAGTTCCTGTTGCTGAAGAACATGCCGCCCTCGCGATGGCGTGCCTTCCAGCAGCTCAATGCGGCGAGCGCGACTGATCTCGTCGCCCTTCCCAACAACGTCGATCTGTGAAACGCTCGAGGTGCGCGGGTCCGGTACGGCCCGCCGTCGATGCACGACACTATTCCTAACCAGACAGCGAGCTATGACTTCAGAACACCCGACCTCCGGCGCAGCACACAGCGCGCGCGACGAGCGCTACGTGATCGGCGTGGACGTCGGCACGGGCAGTGCCCGCGCCGGCCTGTTCGACCTGGCCGGCCACATGGTGGCGTCCGCAAAGCGTGACATCACGCTGTTCCACGCGAGCGGTTCCATTGTCGAGCAGTCGAGCGGCGAAATCTGGATCGCCGTCTGCGATGCCGTCAAAGACGCGCTGTCACAGGCCGCGGTGTCGCCGGATCAGGTCGCCGGCATCGGCTTCGACGCCACCTGTTCGCTCGTCGTGCTGGGCGCGGGCGGCCGGCCATTGCCGGTGGGTCCGTCGGAGCAGGCGGAGCGCGACATCATCGTCTGGATGGATCACCGCGCCGTGGCGCAGGCGGAGCGCATCAACGCGACGGGTCACGAGGTGCTGAACTATGTCGGCGGCAAGATCTCGCCGGAAATGGAGACGCCGAAGCTGCTGTGGCTTCTCGAGAACAGGCCGGCCGTCTTCGCGGCGGCACGGCAATTCTTCGATCTGACCGACTTCCTGACCTGGCGCGCAACCGGCGACCTGTCCCGATCGACCTGCACGGTCACCTGCAAGTGGACCTATCTCGCGCACGAGCGGCGCTGGGACGAGAGCTACTTTCGCAGCGTCGGCCTTGGTGTGCTGGCCGACGAAGCCTTCGCGCGCATCGGTCAAACGGTCGTCGATCCGGGTACGCCGCTCGGAAGCGGACTGACCGCGGACGCCGCCGCGCAGCTCGGCCTGCGCACCGGCACGCCGGTCGCCACGGGCGTGATCGACGCCCATGCCGGCGGCATCGGCACGGTCGGCGCCGATGGCGATCCCGAGGCCTGCCTCGCCTACGTGTTCGGCACCTCGTCGTGCACGATGACCACGACCCGCAGTCCGGTCTTCGTGCCCGGCGTGTGGGGACCGTACTTTTCGGCGATGGTGCCGGATGCGTGGCTCAACGAGGGTGGTCAATCGGTAGCGGGCGCGGCGATCGAACGGCTGCTCGCGATGCATCCCGCGGCCGCCGACGCAAAGCGCCGCGCGGAACACGAAGGCCAGTCGTTGCCGGCAATGCTCGCCGCCCTCGCCGTGCAGGCGGCGGACAGTCTGTCGGAAGCGGCAGTGCTCGCCGACGGTCTGCATGTGGTCCCGGAGTTTCTGGGCAATCGTGCTCCGCTGGCCGACCCGCACGCCCGAGCCGTGATTGCGGGTCTCGGCATGGAAGACGATCTGGACAGCCTGGTCGCGCTCTACATTGCCGGCATTTGCAGTGTCGGTTACGGGCTTCGGCAGATCATCGAAGCGCAGGCGAACGCCGGTGCGCCGATCGCGCGGGTGGTGATCAGCGGCGGCGCGGGACGGCTCGATCTGGTTCGGCAACTGCTCGCGGATGCGACGGGCAAGCCCGTGCTCGCCACCCAGGCGGAAGAACCGGTGCTGCTCGGTGCCGCGATGCTGGGAAGCGTGGCCGGCGGCCAGTTCGGCGACGTGCGCTCGGCAATGGCCAGAATGTCGCAGATCAGCAAAACCTACCAACCGGACACCGGCAAGATCGCGGGGCTGCACGAGGCACGGTATCGCGCCTTCCTGAAGTTGCAAAGCGTGGCCAGAGAAATCCGCTAGACCTGGTCACGGCGAGGACGGCGCCGCGTTGGACGAGATGCCTTTACAATCCGCACTTCGATCCGCCAACCGTGATATGCGCCATGAAATATCTCCTTGCATCGACACTCGCGTTGGTCATCGTGGCCGCGAGCACGACGACGAACGCCCAGACATCGCCGGGCGGCGACACGCCCAAACAGGAGTGCGCCATCGGGTATGTCACCGGCATCGGCGGCGCGGCACAGAGCTTTCGTGAGTACCTGGCAACCCCGGACAGAGACAAATTCCGCTTTCTGGCGGACAACCCGATCCAGTGCAAGGTCTCCGACGAGGGCCGCGCGTCGGGCTGTACCGGCATCACGAGCCTTCGGCATGAAGAGGTCAGCGTGTATGACGACATCGACAGCACGACAATGGCCGTGGTCGCGCGTGTCGAACTCGACCGGGGAACGTACCCGGTGATTATCGTCGTGCAGAAGCGCGACGTGCAGTGCAAGGAGCAGTAGTCACGCACTCGCCGCGCTGACCGATAGCGATTCTTTTTGCCGGGCCGTTCGGCGGCCGGTCAGTGCCAGTAAGGCGCCTCGTCGAATTTGTCGGCGAGAAAGTCGATGAACGAGCGGACCTTGGACGACACCGTTTTCTTGCGCGGATAAACCGCCCAGATCGACGCCTCTTCGCGCGACGAACGGATCTCCCAGCCCGGCAGGATGCTCGTGAGACGGCCGTCGCTGAGCGGTTCGTGCGCCAGCCAGCCGGGCAGCAACGCGATCCCTCTTCCGGCCAGCGCGACTGCAAGCAGCGCGTCGGTATCGTCGAGGGTGAGGCGGCCATTCACCGTCGCCTTCTGCCACTCCGCCGCTGTATCCTCGCGGGGCCTGACGTACCAGACATTTCCCACTGTTCGCGAGAACATCAGGCAGGCGTGATCCTTCAGCGCGCCGGGCGTGACCGGTACGCCGCATGCCCTGGCATACGCAGGCGCCGCGCACGCCACCTCGCGGTGCGGCGCAAGTCGCCGGGCCATCAGCGACGAATCCTGCAACGCGCCTATGCGAATGCCGAGATCGATCTGTGACTCGATGAGATTGAGCACGTCGTCGGTGAAGATGGCCTCCACGTCGATATCGCGATACCGGTCCATGAATTCGCCAATGTGCGGCACGACGTGTTTCCGGCCAAACGAGACAGGCAGCGTGACACGCAAGACCCCCGAAGGGCTCTGATTGAGCGACGACGTCGCGTCTCTTGCATCCTTCAGCTGAGTCAGTACTTCCGAAACGCGGGCGTAGAAAACCTTGCCGCCTTCCGTGAGCGAGAGGCCTCGCGTCGAGCGGTTAAACAGCGCGATGCGCAGATCGGCCTCGAGTTCATTCAAATGTCGCGACGCGGTGGACGTCTTGATGGACAGCTCCTGCGCCGCACGCGTGAGACTACCCAGTTCGGCTGCGCGCACGAACGTCCGGACTGCTGCGAAGTAATCCATGTCGGAATCCAAGGTGGGCTGCGCTCGGGCGCGTCGGCCGGCACGCACGGTCATTGCCGGTAGCTTACGATATCAGCGGCAATACCGGCGGCGCGCGTGATTCGAATGCGCATGCCGGAGAAGACGGCCGACAGGCAGCGCCGAACCGATGCCGTCCGATCGGACAGCATGCGCAACGTACCGCGTCCGCTTCCATTCGATGCAATCAAACGATGAGCCCGTCACGCGAATTGAAAGTGCGGGACGGGCTCATTGAATACCGCAGACAGCGACTTTTCTATTGCCCGGCGACAGACTGCCTATCTGGCAAAACGAATGTCCAGCGCCCGCAAATAGGTTTGCAAACCTGCGTCCTGAATCGGAATCAGGCGGGCATCCTGGTCCGATTCATTGAAATGGGCGTGCCAGTATCCCGGCGGCGTCACGAACGCAAGGCCCGGCGCCCAATCAACCCGCGTTGCGTCCGCGATATTGCCTTGCTCGTCCAGTTCCGTGCCGACGAGGCTGTAGCATCCCCGCGGACAGTCGACGATGAAATCCAGCGCAATCGACTGATGACGGTGCGGCTTCTGAACCGACTTGCCTGGAAGCAGACCGAACATGGCCCACAGCACATGCGTCACCGTGCGGGTCTGCGGAAAATTGGCATTGCCGAGCAGAACGGAAATGCGGCTGCGCAGAGCGGCATGGGTATCTCTCGCGACTTTTTGCAGTTCGGCCTGTGCGCGTTCCGCGGGATACAAGGTCGGGTCGAAGCGCGGCGAAACCGAATCGACGCCAAGGTAAGTCAACAGGGGCGCGTCGTTGACGTAGTACAACGCGACGTCTTCGAGCGCCGAGATCGTGGACTCGATACCGCCGGGCAACGAGAAGAACGCACCTTGCGTAAATGGAATCGTGTGGCCGCCCTGCACCGCGGATCCCGTCCCGCGAATCACATAGAAAATCTGCGACGTGGCCAGCGGATCCAGCTCGATCCGCTCTCCCTTCAGAATCCGCACGAAGTTCGCGATCAATCCCGGTCCGGTTGCCGGCGCGTCGCAACCGAGCTCCGCCGAGAGATCCAGCGGAACGACGCGAGTCGGACCATCGGCGTACAGCTCGGCGGGGAACGTCTTGAACGGAACGCGTGAAATCAGCTTCGCGCCAATCGGGTTGGCGGCCTTGGTGTATTCGAAGTATTGCGCGCTTTCGGTGACATCCGTGTCGTCTGCCAAAAGCGCTGCGTCGGTGCGATCGAGCATGTTGTTTCTCCTGAAATCAAAGGTTTGCCAGCTCCGCTGTGTTTGCAGCGAAGTCGTGAAGTGAATTTACGTTCTGGCAAAACGCGCCGGTAGTCCCGTCGGCGCAAATGAGTTTTCAGGTTTGGGGACAAGGCAACCGGACGCAGTTGTGGTTCCGTGACGAGGCGAGATTCGCTTGCAGGGATGTGCGCCAGTCACTGCGGGCTGTCTTAAATGATCATGCTTTTTTTAGCGTTCGCCGTGCGGGTCCTCTTCGCCAAGAGCCTTTAGCCGCCGGTACAGCGTGCGCTCGCTCATGCCGAGTTGTGCGGCGAGCTCCTTGCGCCTCCCCACGAAATCCGCGGCCATGCGAGCCAGTTCGGCGTCCGTGAGCTTGATGCGAGCGGAATGGCGCAGCGGCGCAGCCGCAGGACTCGCCGGCGATACGTCGGCCCTGACCGTGTCCGGCAAATGTTCCGGGCGGATCACACCGTCGTCCGCCAGCAGGCTCGCGCGTTCGAGCACGTTGCGTAGCTCGCGGATGTTGCCCGGCCAGCGAAAGGCGCACAGCCGGGCGAGCGCATCCGCTGCGACCGAGGTCTTGCGCGGTGCTGCGCTGCGCCCGGAGGCGATGCGCTGCAAAGTCGAGTCCACCAGCAGCGGAATGTCGTCGGCACGGTCGCGCAGCGCCGGCAGGCGGATCGGGAACGCGCTGATGCGGAAATACAGGTCCGAGCGGAACTGTCCGGTCGCCAGCATCTGCTCGAGCGGCTTGTGAGTCGCCGCGACGAGCCGGAAGTCCGCGCGCTGCGTCTCGACGCTGCCCACGCGGCGGAACGCGCCCGTCTCGATGAGACGCAGCAGCTTGACCTGCATCGACAACGGCACGTCGCCTATTTCGTCGAGAAACAGCGTCCCGCCTTGGGCCGTTTCGACGAGTCCCGGCTTGCGGGTCGAGGCGCCGGTAAACGAGCCCTTCTCGTAGCCGAACAGTTCGCTCTCGAACAGCGTCTCCGTGATGCCGGAGCAATCGACCACGACGAACGGCCGTTGTGCCCGATCGCTTGCCTCGTGCAGCGCATGGGCGAACAGCTCCTTGCCGGTGCCGGACTCGCCGAGCAGCAGCACGGGCAACATCGACGGCGCGACACGCTGCAATGCCGAGATCGCCTCGTTGAATGCGGGTGCGCGGCCGACGAGGCCATCCACGCTCGGCCGCGCGGAGGCGCCGCGCACCGTGGAGAGCCGCTCGACATACGCGACGATCTCAGACCGGGTGTCGAAGATCGGCCGCAGTTCAACGTCCACGTGCTCGGGGCCGCGCGGCGTGTGATGGATGTGCAGCACGCGATCCGCGCTGCGCGTATCGGACGCGCGCTTCATCGGGCAATGCTCGCCGGCCTGATCGCACGGCACCTCGTAGTGGTGCGATACCTGGTAGCAGCGGCGCCCCACGTGCGGCTGCCCTGCCACGCCGAACTGCCGCTGGTACGCGGTATTGGCCGCAAGAATGCGGTAGTCCGGATCGAGCACGATCGAGGGCTGCGGGTCGTATTCCAGATAGGACACGAGCGCGGCAATCTCGGGGGCGCCGGGCAGCGCAGGCGCCGAATCAGGCACGGCGGCTGGAGGAGATGCGGGCTCGGGCAAGGTCATGGTCGCGGACCGGTCATATGGCGGAGAACCCGCACTATACGCGCGGACTGCCATTTCTGCCATTTCTGCCATGACTGCCAAATGGCAGTTAGTGGCAGTCTCACGTCGCGCATTCTCATACGCGCATGTCGTTTCAAAGCCCGCGTGCAAAGCATAAAAATCGATGCAGATCATGGATCTACAATCGCGGCGCAACGCGATGGCCCGACTGGCACGAAACTTGACTCATGTCATTCCCGAAGCTGCCGGACGTCCTGTCCGGCAAAGGGAACGATTGCAATGACCGCCAGCAAATTTATCGTCGAAGGATTTTTCGATCCGGCCACGTGGACCATCAGCTACCTGCTGCTGGATCCTCAGACACGGCAATGCGCGCTGATCGACAGCGTGCTCGATTACGACCCGAAATCAGGCCGGACGCGAACCGTGTCGGCCGACCGGCTCGCCGCACGCGTCGAAGCGCTCGGCGCGAGCGTGCAATGGTTGCTGGAGACGCACGTGCACGCGGACCATCTTTCCGCCGCGCCCTATCTCAAGGCGCGGCTAGGCGGGCGAATCGCGATCGGCGAGCAGGTGACGCGCGTGCAGCAGGTGTTCGGCAAGCTGTTCAACGCCGGTTGTGGATTCGCCACCGACGGCTCGCAGTTCGATCATCTTTTTGCCGACGGCGAAACCTTCAGCCTGGGCCAACTGCCCGTGCGCGTGATGCACACGCCCGGCCACACGCCGGCGTGCGTGACCTATGTGGTAAGCGACGGCGACGATCACGCGGCGTTCGTCGGCGACACGCTCTTCATGCCCGACTACGGCACTGCCCGCTGCGACTTTCCGGGTGGCGACGCAGCCACGCTGTACCGCTCGATCAACCGCGTTCTCAGCCTGCCCCCGCAGACCCGCCTTTACATGTGCCACGACTATCAGCCGGGCGGCCGTCCGGTGCAATACGAGAGCTCCGTGGCGGACGAACGCGAGCACAACATCCACGTACGCACAGGGACGCCCGAGCAGGCCTTTGTGGAAATGCGCACGGCCCGCGATGCGACGCTCGACATGCCGGTCCTGATCCTGCCGTCCGTGCAGGTGAACATGCGCGCCGGCCATCTGCCCGAGCCCGAAAGCAACGGCGTTTCGTACATCAAGATTCCGGTGAATGCGCTTTGACGCAGGCGTTGACCATCGGCAGACCAGTTAGGAGAAGCAATGGAAATCAAAAAGCTGACGGATGCGCTGAGCGTATCCCCGCAGATTCGGGTGCCCGACCTGCCCGCGTTGCGCGCGGCGGGCTTTCGCACCGTGATATGCAACCGTCCTGACGGCGAAGGCCCCGATCAGCCGACCTTCGCCGAAATCGCCGAGGCCGCGCGCGACGAAGGCATCGAGGCGCGCTATCTGCCCGTCAAATCGGGGATGGTGAACGACAGCGACGCGGCGCTGTTCGGCGAACATCTGCGAAGCCTGCCGGGACCGGTGCTCGCGTATTGCCGCAGCGGCATGCGCTCGGCGACGCTGTGGGCGCTCTCCTGCGCCTCCGGCAAGGCGTTCACGGAAATCGTCGGCACCGGGAATGCCGCCGGCTACGATCTGACCGGACTCGCCGGACGGATCGCGTCGCCCCTCGTGGTTTCGCAGGAGCGGCACGATATCGTCATCGTGGGGGCCGGCGCCGCGGGTATCGCGACGGCGTCGAGCCTGCTCGCCCGCGCGCCCGGTCTGGATATCGCCGTGCTCGACCCCGCCGCGACGCACTACTACCAGCCGGGCTGGACGATGGTCGGCGCGGGCGTGTTCCGGCCCGAGACGACGGCGCGCTCCATGGACGACGTGCTGCCTGGCAAGGTGCACTGGATCAAGGCCGCCGTGGCGGCATTCGAGCCGGAGAACAACGCAGTGGTGCTGGAGGGCTGCCGCGTCGTCAAATACGGTCAGCTGATCGTCTGCCCGGGACTCAAGCTCGACTGGAACGCGATCGAAGGATTGCCGCAGACACTCGGCCGCAATGGCGTGACCTCGAACTACCGCTACGACCTCGCCCCGTACACGTGGCGTCTGGTGCAGGAGCTGAAGGGCGGCCGCGCGCTCTTCACGCAGCCGCCGATGCCGATCAAATGCGCCGGGGCGCCGCAAAAGGCAATGTACCTGTCCTCCGATCACTGGCAGCGCAGCGGGCGGCTCGACGGCATCGACGTCGAGTTCTACAACGCGGGCGCGGCGCTGTTCGGCGTGCCCGACTACGTGCCGGCACTGATGAAATACGTGGAGAGCTACGGCATCAAGCTGAATTTCGGATTCAACCTGAGCGCGATCGACGGCCGGGCGAAGCGCGCGACCTTCACGCGCACGGTGGCGGGCGGCGCTGCCGAGCGCTTCGAGACCGAATTCGACATGATCCACGTAGTACCGCCTCAAACGGCGCCCGACTTTATCAGCGCCAGTCCGCTCGCCGACGCGGCGGGCTGGGTCGACGTCGATCAAACGACGCTGCGGCACAAGCGCTTTCACAACGTCTACGGGCTCGGCGACGTGACGAACACCCCGAACGCAAAGACGGCCGCCGCCGCCCGCAAGCAGGCGCCCGTCGTCGCGCACAACGTACTCGCGGCGCTCGGCGGCACGTCGGGCATCGCAACGTACGACGGATACGGTTCGTGTCCGCTCACGGTCGAGCGCGGCAAGATCGTGCTTGCCGAGTTTCTCTACGGCGGCAAGGTCGCACCGACGTTCCCCGCCTGGCTGATCGACGGCAAGCGTCCGTCGAGGCTCGCCTGGCTGCTGAAGGAGCGCATCCTGCCCCCGCTCTATTGGCGCGGCATGCTCAAAGGCAAGGAATGGCTGGCCCATCCCCGGCTCGCCGAATGAGCGGCCGATTGTCGTCGTCAATCGTTTAAGGCTATCGATGCTGATCTCAGTTCTTCTCGGCGCCATCGTGGGTGCGCTGCTTGGTCTGACGGGCGCCGGCGGCGGCATTCTGGCGGTGCCCGCGCTGGTGTTCGGAATGGGCTGGCCGATCCAGCAGGCGACGCCGGTCGCGCTCGTCGCCGTATCGAGCAGCGCGGCGGTCGGCGCGCTCGAAGCATTCCGCAAGCGCCTTGTCCGCTATCGCGCCGCGCTGTTCATGGCGGCCGCCGGCATTCCGGCGACCGCGCTCGGCGCCCGCCTCGCACGCGCGTTGCCGCAGCGTTTGCTGCTTGCGCTCTTTGCCGGCGTGATGCTGATCGTCGCGGTTCGGCTGCTGCGTCAGACGCTGCGGGCCGGCGCGGCACCGCAGCCCGAATCGGCGCTGTGCGTGGCGCGTCTCAACCCCGCGACCGGCCGGCTCGCCTGGTCGTGGGCGACGGGCGCGGCGCTCGCGGCAACCGGCGCCGTAACCGGGCTGATGACCGGCCTGCTCGGCGTTGGCGGAGGATTCATCATCGTGCCGATGATGCGCAAGCTGACCAACGTGCCCATGCACGGCGTGGTGGCCACCTCGCTGATGGTGATCACGCTGGTGGGCGGCGGCGGTGTGATCGCCACGATGCATCACGGCGCGTCGCTGCCGCTGGAGGTGGTGCTGTGGTTCAGCCTCGCCACTGCCGCCGGAATGCTGGGAGGACGCATTGCGTCGCACCGTCTGCCGGGACACCAGGTTCAGCTCGGTTTCGCGACGATCCTGATATGCGTTGCGCTGGGACTGATGGCGAAGGCCGCAATCGCCTGACTCCACGCCGGCGGCTCTCGCCTGGGATTGCCGGCGACTCCTGCGTCGGCGTCCGCAATCGGCCGCCCCCGTACCGGACATCATCTTTAAAACCGTACAGGTACTGTACCGGACACGATCGCTAGAATGCTCCCAATATCTCTCGACCGACAGCGGAGCTTCTCATGTCTTATCTCAGTCTCAGCGCGCTGCCCGCCGGCATCCTGTTCGCGCTCGTCACCACCATCACGCCCGGTCCCAACAACACGATGTTGCTGGCATCCGGAGTCAACTTCGGATTTCGCCGCACGCTGCCGCATCTGGCGGGCATCAGTGCCGGTGTCGTGCTGTTGATGCTGTCGGTCGGCATCGGTCTAGGCGAAGCCTTCGTCCATTTTCCCGTGCTGTACACCGTGCTGGAGATCGCGAGCGTCGCGTATCTGCTCTATCTCGCGTGGAAGATCGGCACGTCGGGTGAGTTGAAGGTGAAAAAAGGCGAGCGCCGGCCCATGAAGTTCTACGAAGCGATTGCTTTCCAGTGGGTCAATCCAAAAGCATGGATGATGGTGCTGACCGCCGCCACCACGATCCACCTCAGCGAGAGCTACAGCGTGAACGCCGTTGTCATGGCGGTGATCTTCTACGTGATCGGCTTTCCGTGCATCTGCCTGTGGGCAGGTTTCGGCACGGCCATGCGGCAGGTGTTGTCGGACCCGAAGCGCCTGCGCATCTTCAATGTGGCGATGGCGCTGCTGCTGGTGCTGTCGCTGTATCCGATCGCGCTGAAGCTGGTCGGCCAGGGCGCCTGAATCTGCATGAGCGCGGTTGCCGCCGCTCCTTTATAACGCGCCCTGCCCGATTCGCTCGATGAAGCGCCACAACGCGTCGTCGGTCGAGTATGGCGCGTTGAAGCGGAACCAGGCGCTCGGGGCATCGTCCGGACGGAAGTAGGAGCCCGGCGCGAGCCAGATGCCGTGGGTGAGCGCGGCCGTCGCCACTTCGCCGGCCCGCTCCGCTTCGATCGGCAAACGCGCCCACAGGAATAACCCGGCGCGCGGCCGGTGGAACACTTCGAGACCGAGCGAATCGAGCCGCTCTTCAACGGTGGCGTGGGCGAGCTTGAGGCGCTCGTTGACGGCTTCCACGTGACGCGCGTAGCGCCCCTCCAGCAACACCTTGTCGACGATCCGCTCGATCGCCTCCGACGAGGTCAAACCCACCGCCATCTTCGTGCGCGCCAGTTCGCGCAGCACCGCGCGCTCGGCGACCACGTAGCCGCAGCGCAGCCCCGGCGTGACCGTCTTCGAAAAGCCGCCCACATAGAGCACGCGCTGCAAGCCTTCCATCGCCGCGAAAAGCGGGGCGCCGGACGGCGCGAGTTCGCGGCTCACATCGTCTTCGATCACCCACATGCGCTGCCGCTCGGCAATCTGCAGCAAGCGGAACGCCGCCGACATGCCGAACGTCGCGCCGGTCGGATTTTGCAACGTCGTGTTGACGAAGATCGCTTTGGGCTTGTGTTCGGCGACCAGCGCTTCGAGCACGTCGGTATCGACGCCCGCCGGCGTGCGCGGCACGCCATGCACCACCAACCCGGCCAGCTTGAGAATCTGCAGCAGATTGCAATAGCCGGGATCTTCGACGATCACCGCATCGCCCGCGCGCAGCAAGGTGCGCACGATCAGATCCAGCGCCTGAGTCGCGCCTTGCGTGAGCAGCACGTTGGAGACATCCACCGGCAGGCCGCGCCGGTCGAGTTGCTCGGCGATCCGTTCGCGCAACGGCGCGAATCCGTACGGATGCCCGTAATCGCCGAGGCGCGCCGCCGGCACCCGGCTCACTGCCCTCAGCGCGTGCTGCAAGCCGGTCTCGTTGATCCACTCGTTCGGCAGCCAGCCGCCGCCTGCCTTGATCGGCACCGAATGGTCGGCGAACACGTCCGACAGCAGCCAGGTCGCGGTGAGGCTCGGCGGCTGCCAGTCGGTCGCGGCGACGCGCGCGGACTGCGAACGCGCCGCCACGCGATAGCCGGAACCACGCCGCGCGACCACCAGTCCCATAGAAACGAGCCGGTTGTAAGCCTCCGTGACCGTAAAGGTGCTCAGGTCGTGGCTGTGCGCGAGTTGCCGCACCGACGGCAGGAGCGCGCCCGCGCGCAGCGATTGCGCCTCGATGGCGCACGCGAAGCCTTGCACCACCTGCTCGACGAGCGTGGGAGCGGCGCGCCGGTCGCGCTCGAGTTCTAGTTCGATCATGGTCAGGATGAAGAAGCGGGCCGCGGCGGGCAGCCGGACGTGCGAATGCGGTGTCCAGGCTCAGCCCCGGCACGCATCGGCACAGTTAGTGCGGATCCACCAACACAGTTAGCGCCACACTGCGTCAACTGTTTATGCCGCCATTAAACCGCGAACGCTACAGTTTTGCTATGCCCCAAAGGAAGTCCCCTTGGGGAACCCACTTCGAGGAAATACACATGACTTCGCGCCCCGTCATCGACGATCTGTCGTCTTTCTGGATGCCGTTTACCGCCAACCGCCAGTTCAAGGCCGCGCCGCGCCTGCTGGAATCGGCCAAGGGCATGTATTACCGCAGCACGGACGGGCGTGAAGTGCTCGACGGCTGCGCGGGTCTGTGGTGCGTGAACGCCGGCCACGGCCGCGAGGAAATCATCGCCGCGATTACCCAGCAGCTCTCCACGCTCGACTTCGCGCCGACCTTCCAGATGGGCCACCCGCTCGCCTTCGAAGCCGCCACGAAAGTCGCCGAACTGATGCCGGAAGGCCTCGACCGCATCTTCTTCACGAACTCGGGCTCGGAATCGGTCGACACCGCCCTGAAAATCGCCCTGGCATATCACCGTTCGCGCGGCGAAGGCCAGCGTACCCGCCTGATCGGCCGCGAGCGCGGCTATCACGGCGTGGGCTTCGGCGGCATCTCCGTCGGCGGCATCGCGCCGAACCGCAAAACCTTTTCGGGCGCGCTGCTGCCGGCGGTCGATCATCTGCCGCACACGCATAACCTCGAACAGAACGCGTTTTCGAAAGGCCAGCCGGCGTGGGGTGCACACCTGGCCGAGGAACTCGAGCGCATTGTCACGCTGCACGATGCCTCGACCATCGCGGCGGTGATCGTCGAACCGGTGGCCGGCTCGACGGGCGTGCTGATTCCCCCGCAAGGCTATTTGCAAAAGCTGCGCGAGATCTGCACGAAGCACGGCATCCTGCTGATTTTCGACGAAGTGATTACCGGTTTCGGCCGCGTCGGCAAGGCCACGGCAAGCGAGTACTTCGGCGTGACGCCGGATCTGATCACGATGGCAAAGGCGATCAACAATGCCGCGATTCCGATGGGCGCGGTGGCCGCAAGCCGCACGGTCCACGACACGATCGTGAACAGCGGCGCGCAAGGCGCAATCGAGCTGTTCCACGGCTACACGTATTCGGCTCACCCGGCCGCGACGGCAGCCGCGATTGCCACGCTCGACCTGTATCGCCGCGAGGGTCTGTTCGAACGCGCCGCCACGCTCGCGCCGACGTTCGAAGCTGCGGCCCATTCGCTGCGCGGCGCGAAGCACGTGAAGGATGTGCGCAATATCGGCCTGATCGCCGGCGTGGAACTCGAATCGCGCGACGGCGCGCCGGGCGCGCGGGCATACGAAGCGTTCGTCAAATGCTTCGAAGCGGGCGTGCTGGTGCGCTTCACGGGCGACATTCTCGCGTTCTCGCCGCCGCTCATCATCAACGAAGAGCAGATCGCGCACATCTTCAAGACCGTGGGCGACGTGCTGGCTACGGTGCAGTAAGCCGTAACCGAAGCGCAAGAAAGAAGGCGGCGCATGTTGCATGCGCCACCTTCTTTTGCCGGATGCGCTTCTTTCAGACGCGTGCCGCCGTCAATGATGCGTGCGCGAAGCCCGTGTTTGAGCCGCTTTCTTCGCGGCCGCCGAACGGCCTGCAGCACCCTTGGTCGCGGCAGCCTTCTTCGCCGCTGCGGAACGGCTGGCCGCCGGACGTTTGGCCGCGGCCGTCTTCGTCTGCTTCGACAACGCCGTGCGCGACGCGCCGGCGCTTGCCTCCCGCTTCAACGCATTGGTCGCGGCGCGTGAGCGTTTCGCGGTCGACTCCGTGCTCTTCTTCGTCGTGCTCCTGTGCTGACCCGCGGCGTTATCCGTGGCGGCTTTCTTACGCGTGGATTCGCTTGCCGCGCCCTTCTTCGGCGACTTCACGGCGACGCCCGCGCGGCGCGCTTCCGAAAGACCGATCGCAATCGCCTGTTTGGCCGACCTGACACCGTGCTTGCCGGCACGCACCTTGTCGACCTGTTCCTTGACGAATTCGCCGGCCTGGGTGCTCGACGACTTGCCGGCGCGCTTGTCGGCGTGGGCGCGCTTGAGGGTTTTCTGTTCGGGCATGACAGTCCTCCAGTTGGTTGTGGCCTATGTCATGCAGCAACGGGTGTGCCTTGGCGGGTTGCGCTGGCGAATCTCCGCGAGAACGCCATCATGCGGGAATAGTCGCGGCGTTTCGCCCGGCGCACGGAATTGCGAAGCCGCGCGTGTACGCCGGCAAAAATTCGAGCAATGCACCGAATCGCCGCGAAAGCTCAGGAAATGGCCGGCCAGGACTCGCGCCGGGCATCCGGACAGCGTATGGTGCTGGTAAGGGTTGGCGCGTGGTCCGGCCCGACGGGAGACGTCCATGAAGATACCTACCGTTCGCGCAGGCGCGCACATTGAAGGTGTGCACTGGATTGCCGAATACGCCGAAGACGTCCATGAAATTCGCGTCTTTCGCGAAGGCCAGGAAGTGGATGTGCACAACGCGCCCTCCACGCTGTTCGGCGACGAGGAGAACGCGGGCTCCAAAAGCACCGCGGATCATCGCGCGGTCGAGGCCGCCGTACTGGCTTATCTGAAACGATTTGTGATCGAGCACGACGCGGAGGAGTAGTCCTCCTTTGCCCCAAGGGCGATACGCCGGCCCGCTTTCCAACGGTGCACCGTTTCAGATCAAGTTTCCCTGACTGGGTCCGCGAAGACGGTTTGCCCGCGATCTTGATAGCGTGCGCTCGCGCATACCGTGTCGAGCAAAGTTGAAGCGGCCCACCCCGGCAGATCTGCTGGGGTAGCGACGCGGTTGCTGGCAACCTGGGGAGTGACGCGTATTTCCGTCCGGTCCGCGGGTTGCGAGCACCGGCCGAAGAAACCTCACCAGCCTCAGTGCTTCGGGAATCAATCTGTCGGGCCGGGATTTGCCGATTCCATCAAACGTTGGCTGTCCCATACTCCAAGATTAATGGCATGTTGAAGCATCGCAACAGTCAGGGGTTCCCGTTCTAATCTCCTGCGCTTTTTTTTCGAACAAAGATAACTAACGATAAAGAAGGGTCCAGGAAATCCTTCAGTGACGAAATAGCGATTGAAATCGAAATCGCCTCCCGCCACGTGAAAGCGCTTGCCAAAGTCCCCCATAAAATCATCGGCATCATCTCCGGTGAGTCCAAACTTTTCCTCGAGACTGTCTGACGGGCTGACCTGTTGATCCGGCTTCAGCGCAAGCTGTTCGCGTATGAACTCCACCAACTCAGCCGAGAGTGCCGGTTGCAAGGTCATTTATCTGGTCCTCGGGTTTCACCAATCGGTTGTAACGCCTCAGGGTTTGCATGTTGATGGCGATAACGTCATATGCTGTCATTGCATAGCCAATGCCGGGAACCCAGCGCCCGACGAACGCTCCTAGATTTCGCGTGTACGCGAAACGCAACTCCCGCATCGACTTCAGTGTCAGCGTAGGAAGACGCATACTCACGTTGCAATCGAGCAATTCCCGACTGATACGTGACGCAATGGATGTTCCTTTTGTTGTTCCAGCCAGTTTCGCGCGCGTCGAAAGCAAAGGCCAGCCAGCGACAATCGAAACGGCAGCTGCAATATCGTGAACCCCCAGGCGATTGCAGGTTTCCTCAACCAGTATTGCAAAATAAAGTTGCTGCGGTGTGAGACCCGTTGCGTCTCCATAGGGATAGAAATTCGAATGAATCGGTGCGTCGCTTATCAGATGCTCATACTCAGTCATCAGCTTGCTTTCTCCTCACCTGAATAGTCCGTCTTCAATCGGCAAGGTTTTGCTTCACATCAATGATTGCTGTCACCATGCCTTGACTGCCACCTATAGCGCTTTGCACCGCATATTCCTTTTTCATGCGGGCAAAAGATAAGGCCACATGTTCCAGGGCAATTCCATCACCTACCGCGGCCTCGACGTGCGAAACGATCACGTCGTACATTCTGATTTTTAGATACTCCAGAGGAATACCACCAGCTTTGCGCATGGTGAGCAGAACTTGCGGTATATGTTTTCCATGGAAACAGTAGCTCGCAAGATTGGGACTCGCCCGGTCAATCCCATGCATGAAATGCAAATCCGAAACAGTAGCCTTTCCCGCGCCGCCGCCAGAACCCGAATGCATGGCGGACTGCTGCGCCATCTTCCAATGCCAACTTAAGACTTCGATCTCGTCGGGGTGTATCGCGTCTTGCGATTCGCCCGCTATCCCGTCGATCTTGATGAAAATGTCAGCCATTCTGGTTCCGGTCGTGACTATGTATTTCCCAGCGTTGCCTATTTCTGTTGCGAATGTTCCAACGAGCAGAAAAACACCGAGGTCCAGCAGTACCTTGCTAAATAGCGGCGTGCGCGGAAATCGGAGTTGTCCGAAAAGCAAAGCGGCATTTAAAAATTATGGCACTTCAGGTAACTGTGTTCGTTTTTAAACACGCCTGCGGTGCCGCGCGCCGCAGGCGTCAAAACCTCACTCGGCAGGCCGCAGCTTCCTGACCTCGGCATCCGACGGCTGAACGCTCGCGCCGTCGATATACCGGTACGACGTCATCACACCCTTGCCGTCCTTCACGCCCGTCACGCCCACATACGCGCCCATGGTCGACTGATTGTCCTGCGCGCGATAGGTGATCGGCCCGAACGGCGTCTCCACGCCGAGGCCCTTGAACGCGGCGGCGAGCTTATCCGGATCGACCGATCCAGCCTTCCTGATCCCCGCGGCAAGCGACATCAACGCCGAATACCCCACCACCGAGCCGAGCCGCGGATAGTCGTGATATTTGGCCTGATAGGCATCGACAAACTTCTTGTTGGCCGGCGTATCGATCGAATACCACGGGTAGCCCGTGACGATCCAGCCGGTCGGCGCTTCAGCACCCAACGGGTCCAGATAATCCGGCTCGCCCGTCAGCAGGGACACCACGCTGCGATCCTTGAAGAGCCCGCGCGTATTGCCCTCGCGCACGAACTTGCCGAGGTCGGCGCCGAACAGCACGTTGAAAATCGCATCCGGCTTCGCGTCGGCAATCGCCTGCGTCACCGCGCCCGCATCGACGTTGCCAAGCGGCGTGGCCTGCTCGGCAACGAACTGCACGTCCGGCTGCGCCGCCGTCAGCAGCTTCTTGAAGGTCGCCACCGCCGATTGCCCGTACTCGTAGTTCGGATACACCAGCGCCCAGCGCTTCTTCTTCAGCTTGACCGCTTCCGGCACGAGCATCGCCACCTGCATATACGTGGAAGGACGCAGACGGTACGTGTATTTGTTGCCGTCGGCCCAGACGATCTTGTCGGTCAACGGTTCAGCGGCCAGGAAGAAAATCCTCTTCTGCTTCGCGAAGTCGGCCAGTGCGAGGCCGGTGTTCGACAGGAAGCCGCCGAACAGCAATTGCACCTGCTCGCGCGCGATCAGTTCCTGCGCGACGCGAATCGTGTCGCCAGGATTGCCGTTGTCGTCGCGTGATACGACTTCGAGCTGCTTGCCGAGCACGCCGCCCGCGGCGTTCACCTGGTCGAGCGCGAGATTCCAGCCGTTCTTGTAAGGCCCGAGAAAGGCGGGCTGTGCCTTGTAGCTATTGATCTCGCCGATCTTGATGGTCTGCTGTGCGTTCGCGCTCAAAGCCGCGAGCGAGAGTACCGTCGGCACCATGAGGCGAGAAATCCATCCTGCGCGCGTGGTCATGCGTTTCTCCGTTAGCAAAAGAATTGCGGGAATGCGGGTTGTTGTTATCAGGCGTTCAAGCGGCTCGCGACTCATTCGGCCCGCGGCGTCGCGCGAATCCGGGCGACGCTCGCCGTGACGTCCTGCCATGCCGGCTTGCCGCCGGCAAACTGTTGACGCAGGTACGACACGAGTTCGGCGACCTGGGCGTCGTTGAAACTGTCGCGGTAAGCCGGCATCGTACCGAGTTCGGGCCGTGCAGGCGAGCCGATGCCGTCGAGAATCACGCGAATCAGGTTATCGGGCGTCGCGCTGTGCAGATTCGTATTCAGCGCGAGCGATGGATGCGCGCCGAACAGTTGCGGCCCGCTGCCCGTGTGATGACAGGCGGCGCACGCGCCGTCGAAGAGCCGCGCACCGAGGCCGGCAGGCATGCCCGTGATCGCGCTGGCCTGTTCGACCTGATGCGCCGTCGCTGCCGGATTCGCGTTGGGTTCGAGTTGGTTGAGCGATGCGAGATACGTGGCCATCGCGCGAATGTCGCTGTCGGGCAGCGCCGCCAGATCGCCGACCACCGGCGCCATCGGCCCCGCCGCGACGCCGTGCAGCGGCGCGTGACCGTGGCGCAGATAGCTGAACAGTTCGTCTTCGCTCCAGGGCACGGGCGCGGTCGAAAGCGTCGACAAGGCGGGCGCTTCCCAGCCTTCCGCGATCCCGCCGCCCATGAACGCCGCGCCGGTTTTCTCGGCACCAAATGCGTTGCGCGGCGTGTGGCACGCGCTGCAATGGCCGAGCCCGTTCACCAGATACGCGCCGCGATTCCATTGCGCGCTTTGCGTCGCGCTGGCGGCGAATGCCGTGCGTCCGAGAAAGAGTCCGTTCCATGCGGCCATCAGCGGACGCACGCTGAACGGATACGCCAGCTTCGTTTCCGGCGCACGCGAGCGGACCGGCGTTTGCGCCATCAGATACGCGTAGAGCGCTTTCAGATCGTCGTCGGAGGTGTTCTGGAACGACGTGTACGGGAACGCTGGATAGAGACGATGCCCATCGCGGCTGATGCCTTGCCGCATTGCCCGCATGAACGCTTCGAGCGACCAGTTGCCGATGCCGGTCTGGCCGTCCGGCGTGATATTGGTGCTGTACACGGTGCCGAAAGGCGTATCGAGCGGTTTGCCGCCGGCGTTCGGCACGCCGTTGTGCGCCGTATGGCACACCGCGCAATTGCCGAGCGACGCAAGCAGTTTGCCGCGCGCAACCAGGTCAGGCGCAAACGCGCTAGCAAGCGGCGGCGTGACCGGTGCGATAGCATGCGGCGCGAGCGACAATGCGCCGAGCCAACCGAGCGCGCCTGCCGCGAACGTGCCTAGAAAACCCAATCGCCAGCGCTTCTTCTTGCGCGCCGCATGGTCTTCGGCCTGCGCATCGGCGAGCGCGGCGCGAATCGTTTCCGGCGTGAAAGGCGGTCTGCGAAAACGCACGCCCGTGGCGTCGAAGAGCGCATTGGCAATCGCCGCCGCGCCGGGCAGCGACGCGGATTCGCCCGCGCCCATCGGCGGCTCGCCGTGGCGCGGCATCATCACCACGTCGATCACCGGCACTTCACGGAAGGTCAGGATCGGATAGGCACCCCACTCCTGGCTCGTCACCGCGTTCTCGCCGAACGTCACGCGCTCTTTCAGCGCGCGGCTCGTCGCCTGGATCACGTTGCCGTGTATCTGATGACGCACGCCGTCGGGATTCACCATCGTGCCGGTATCCTGACCGACCACCACGCGCGTCACCGCGAGCTCGCCGCTCCTGCGATCGACCTCGACGTCGGCCACCCACGCGGACCACGCCGCGCCGAAGCCGGGAAATTTGCTGTGCACGTAGCGAGCGTACGCGATGCCCCGTCCGCGCGCGATGTCGCCCGTTTCTTCTTTTGCCTCGGTATTGCGCGGCTGCCAGCCGGCCTTCTCCGCGACGGCCTTCACCAGTTCGATGGCGCGTGGATCGCGCAGATGCTTCAAACGGAACTCGACCGGATCAACGCCAGCTTCCACCGCGAGTTCGTCGATGAACGACTCGTGCGCGAACGTGTTCGGCAACGCGGACACACCGCGCAGCCAAGACGCCCGCACGATCGGCGGCGTGTCGTCGCAAACGACGCGCATGGTGCGGTAGTCGTACGGCGGCACCGCCGTACGGTCGCCCATTTCGAACACTTGCGGCCGCGCGGGGATCGTGCCGGTCAGCAACAGCGCTAACGTAGGCGCGTCGTTCGACGGATAGCGCGTCGCAAAGTCGTACGCGGCCAGTTCGCCTTCGGCGGTCAACGCGCCGCGCACGTCCATCAATTGCGCGGCGCCTTTCGGCTCCCACGCATGCTCGTCTTCGCGCGAAAGTTGCACGCGCACCGGACTGCCGGTGGCTCGCGAGAGCAGCGCGGCGTCGGCGGCGACGTCGTCCGCGCAATTGCGGCCGTAGCAGCCCGCCGCGTCCATCCGCACGATCTCGATGCGCGCTTCGTCCATGTTCATCAGCAGCGCGAGATCGGCGCGCAGCGAATGCGGATTCTGCGTGCCCGACCAGACCTTCAACGCGCCCTCGCGATAGTCCGCCACCGCGCACGACGGTCCAATCGATGCATGCATCTGGAACGGCCACACGTAAGTGCGTTCCAGCGTGCGGGCGGACTCCTGCGCGAGCGCCGCATCGACATCGCCCTCGATCACCAGATCGCGCCGGCTGGCGGGATTCGCGCGCAAGGCCGCTTCCACTTCCTCGCTGGTTTCGAGCGACGGCAAACCTTCAACCGCTTTCCATTGCACGCCAAGCCGCTTGACGGCCTGCTGCGCGACTTCCTCGCGCTCCGCCACGATGCCGACGAAATCGCGAATCACCACGACCTTCACGATGCCGGGCAGATCGCTGACCGAATCTTCATCCACGCGCAGCAGGGTGTTGCCCATGAACTCGCCCTGCGCGACGCCGGCATATGGCGGCCGAACCACGCGGCCGTGCAACATGCCCGGCACGCGCACGTCATGCACGAAACTCAATTCGCCGGTGGCCTTCGCCGGAATGTCGATGCGCGGCGCGCTTCTACCCACTATTCTGTACGTGTCCGGCGACTTCAGCGGCGCGTCGGTGGCGAGTTGCAATTCGACACGTTTTCCGCTGATCAGACCGCCGTAGCTGATGCCCTTCGCGGCAGTGTTGCCGTCGCGTGGAAAAACGATACCGTCACGCACGTCGAGTTGTTCGGCGCCAACGTTGAGCCGCGCAGCCGCTTCCTTTAGAAGAAATTGCCGCGCCTGCGCCGCCGCGTGCCGCAACGGCACGGCCGAAATCTGGATCGTCGCGCTGGCGATCGTCGGCCCCTGGTTCGGCGCTTCGCGGGTATGGCCGAGCACGATCGACACGCGCGTCAACGGCACATCCAGTTCTTCCGCGACGATCTGCGCGAGCGCCGTGCCAATGCCCGTGCCGAGATCGACGTGGCCGTTGAACGCGACCACGCTGCCGTCGTCGCGCACCACGAGGAACATGTCCGCCTCGGTCGGCACGAACGACGAACGCGAGCCCGGCTGACCGATCGCCGGCTTCGCCGGTGCCTGCGGCGGCCGCACGACGATCAGCACACTCTGCGCGTCGTAGAGCTGCTGCCGCGACGGCGGCGCGGTGCGCCGATCGATGCTGAAATCCGGCCCGGTCATGCACGCGCTCCTTCATGCACGGCCGATTGCGCCGCCGTTTGCGCGGCAAGCAATTCGGCGGCGCGCTGCACCGCGCGCACGATCTCGACATGCGTGCCGCAACGGCACAGATTGCGCGACAACTCGCGCCGGATCGTCTCGACGTCCGGATGCGGATCGCGATCGAGCAGCGCCTTGACCGTCATGATCATGCCGTTCAGACAATAGCCGCACTGCGCGGCCTGTTCTTCGATAAACGCCTGCTGCACCGGATGCAGCGCGGAGCGCGTGCCCAGACCTTCCAGCGTGGTGATCTCGCGGCCCAACGCGACCTTCGCGGTGGTGACGCAGGCACGCGTGGGCATGCCGTCGAGCAGGACCGTGCATGCACCGCATTCGCCGAGACCGCAGCCGAACTTCGGACCGTTCAGCGCGAGGTCGTTGCGCAGCAGGTAGAGCAGCGGCGTGTCGGCGGCAGCGCTGACGAGATGCGTCGCGCCGTTCACGTTCAGCGCAAGAGGCGCCGGGCGGTTCATGTCAGTGCCGGCCTGACCGTGCGAAGCGCGTTCACAGCACCACCGGCACTTCGGTAGCCGGTGGCGTGTTGCGGCTCCTCCGGCAACGGATCAGTCCGTCGATCATCACCATGCCCACGCCCGGAATGTCGCCGAGCTGAACGCTTTCTAGCAGCGTATCGGCCGCCGTATGCTGCGCGCGATCCATGAACACGAGGTCGGCGGGGCGGCCCACTTCGATCAGCCCTTGCCGCAGATTGCGTTGCCGCGCGGTGTTGCCGGTCGCGAAGCAGAAGGCGATTTCCGCGGGCACGTCGGCGAGGCTCGAGATCAGCGCGATCATCCGCAAAATGCCGAGCGGCTGCACGCCGGAGCCGGCGGGACTGTCCGTGCCGAGAATGATCCGGTGCGGACACTTCAATTCGATCGCATGACGCGCCGTCAGCAATGCGATCCGTTCGTTGCCGTTGTGGACGATTTCCAGCGCGCGGCTCGATTGCTCGCACAGGTCGCACACATGCCGGTAAGACAGCGACGTATGGCCGCCGTTGATGTGGCCGATCACGTCCGCGTCGGCGGCGAGCACCACGTCGCGATCGATCAGCCCTGAGCCGGGAATCGACGGACCACCCGTGTGAATCGTGCTCTGAATGCCGTACTTGCGCGCCCACGCGACCATCTGCGCGGCTTCCTCGCCGCCCTTCACGCTGCCGAGGCCGACTTCGCCGAGCAGTTTGACGCCCGCTTCCGAGAGCTCCTTGAAGTCCTCTTCGACCATGCCCTTCTCGATCACCGGCGCGCCCGCCATGACCTTGACGCCGCCGCCGACACCCGCGCCACGCATGCCTTCGAACGAGCGTTGCGCGGTAATCGCAAGCGCCTTCACGCCGAGCACATCCTTCGGACGGCCAGGCAAATGCACTTCGCCGGCGGAAATCATCGTGGTGACGCCGCCGTTCAGATTCGATTCGATCCAGCCCATCTGATTCTGGCGCGGCGTCCAGTCGCCGAATACCGGATGCACATGCGAGTCGATCAGGCCGGGCGCGACCGTGGTCCCTTTGCAATCCACCGTCGTGCGCGCGCCTTCGAGATCGCAGTCCTTTTCCTTGCCGACCGCGACGATCACGCCGTCGTCGATCACCAGCGTGTCGGCGTCGAGAATCGGCCGGTCGATGTCGCCGGATAACAGCAGCCCGATGTTCGTTACCGCGACCTTGCCCGACAAGCCTGTCAACGTCTCTGCTGCCATCTGCTTCTCCTTTCGCAACGACTGCCCGGCGCTCACGAAGTGCCACAGCGTGCACTTCGCATGCGCCAATGGAAGAAATCACACGCTCAGATAAGCGCGCCTCACTGTTTCGTTCTGTGCGAGTTCGCCGATCGTGCCGCTGAAGCGGATCTGCCCTTTTTCGAGCACATACGCGCGGTCGCTGACCAGCTCGGCGAAGTGCAGGTTCTGTTCGGACAACAGAATCGACAGGCCTTCGCGCTTGAGTTCGAGAATCATGTTCGCCATCTGTTCGACGATCACCGGCGCCACGCCTTCGGACGGTTCGTCGAGCAGCACCAGATACGGATTGCCCATCAGCGTGCGCGACACGGTGAGCATCTGCTGCTCGCCGCCGCTCATCTGGCCGCCCGGACGCTGCGGCATTTCGCCGAGATTGGGAAAGAGCCGGAACAGTTTTTCCGGCGTCCATTGCGGTGCGCCTTCGCGCGGCGGCTGACGGCCGGTGTCGAGGTTCTCCATCACGGTCAGATCGGCGAACACGCGACGATCCTCGGGCACGAAGCCCATGCCCATGCGCGCGATCCTGTACGGCGGCAACGCCGCGATGTTCTGCCCGCGAAAATTCACTTCGCCCTGGCGGCGCGGCAGCAGACCCATCACTGCTTTCATCGTGGTGGATTTGCCGGCGCCGTTGCGGCCCATCAGCGCGACGACTTCACCGCGGCCGACTTCGAGGCCGACGTCGAACAGAATATGCGCGCGGCCATAGAACGCGTTGAGACCGGAGACTTTCAGCATTGGCTCGCTCATTGCAGCGCTCCCTGGCCTTGATGACCGCCCGCTGCCTCGTGCAGCGGCGCGTGCGGCTGGAAGGTCTTGCCGGTGCCGAAATAGACTTCCTGGACGCGCGGGTCGTTGCGGATCGTGTCGGCGTCGCCCTCGGCGATCAGCTTGCCGCGCGCGAGCACGATCATGCGATCGGCGTAGGCGAATACCACGTCCATGCTGTGCTCGGTAAAAAGCACGCCGATCTTGTGTTCGGTGACGAGACGCTTCGTTAGCGCCATCAATTCATTACGCTCCTTCGGCGCCATGCCGGCGGTGGGTTCATCCATCAATAGCAGCCGGGGGCGGTTGGCAAGCGCAATCGCGAGTTCCACGCGCTTGACGTCGCCATAAGCGAGCACGCCGCACGCGCGGTTCGCGTCCGCGGCCATGCCGACCTGTTCGAGCAACGTGAAGGCTTCGTCGGCGTAGCGCGAGCGGGCGGCCTTCCATAGCCCGAAAGTCTTGCGTTCGCGCGAGACCAGGGCCATCTGCACGTTCTCGATCACGGTCATGGAATTGAAGGTCGCGGCGATCTGAAACGTGCGGCCCACGCCCAGCCGCCAGATCTCACGCGGACGCATGCCGACCAGTTCGTGACCGTCGAGGCGAATCGATCCGGATGAAGGCGGCAATTGCCCGTTGACCATGTTGAAACAGGTGGACTTGCCCGCGCCGTTCGGCCCGAGCAGAGCCAGCAATTGACCGGCTTCGAGATCGAACGAGACGTTGTCGACCGCCTTGAGGCCGCCGAACGATCTGGAGAGACCGCTGACGCGCAGCAAGCTCATAGCCCCTCCTCGATCGCCGCGCGTTGAGACGGCGAAACGGTGCTCTTTTCCGGCGGGTCGAAAGTATCGTCGCCGAAACGCTCGCGAATGAAGCCGACGATCCCCTGCGGAAACGCGATCACCAGCAGCAGGATCGCGAAGCCCAGCAGCGCTTGCCAGTAGTCGGTCTGCCGTGCAACGGTGTCCTGCAGCCACGTGAACACGGCCGCGCCCACAATCGGCCCGGTGAGCGTCTGCAAGCCGCCGAGCAGCACCATCACGAGGCCGTCCACCGAACGGCTCACGCTGATCACCTCCGGCGAAATCGTGCCCTTGGAGAACGCATAGAGCGAGCCGGCGAGTCCGCAGAACAACGACGCGATCACGAACGCGGCCCATTGCACGCGCTTCACGTCGATACCGATCGCCTCGGCGCGCAGCATGGAATCACGCGACGCACGCATGGCGTAGCCCAATGGCGAGAACAGCATCTTGCGCAACAGCCACACGCCGACCACGACGCAGGCGAGCGTCAGATAATAAAAAGCCACCGGCGAAGACAGCCAGTTCGACGGCCACAAACCGAGAATGCCGTTGCTGCCGCCCGTCACGTCGTCCCACTGGAACACCACCGACCAGACGATCTGTGCGAACGCGAGCGTGAGCATCGCGAGATAGACGCCGGAGAGGCGCACGCAGAACCAGCCGAACACCAGCGCGCCGGCCACGGCCAACAGCGGGCCGAGCAGCAACGCGGCTTCCATCGGCAGATCGAGCACTTTGAGGAACAGCGCGGCGCCGTATGCGCCCAGTCCGAAGTACGCGGCGTGGCCGAACGAATGCATGCCGCCCGGTCCCATGATGAAATGCAGGCTGGTGGCGAACAGCACGGCGATCAGGATCTCCACCAGCAACACGGGCATGTATGGAAATGCGTTGGCCGCGAGCGGCGCAAGCACGAGCACCAGCAAAGCGATGGCCGCCAGCCACTTGAGCCGTTTGCCCGCCGGACGCAAAGGCGTCTCCGGGGCCGCCATGCCGCGCACCGCGGCGCTCGCGCGGCCGAGCAATCCCCACGGACGCACCACCAGCACCACCGCCATCACCACGAATTCGGCCACCAGCGTGAAGCGGCTCAACGAAAGACCGACGCCGAAGATCGTCACATGGCCGATGCCGATGCACAGCGCCTTGATCTCCGCGATGATCAGCGCGGCAATGAACGCCCCCGGAATCGACCCCATGCCTCCGACCACCACCACGACGAACGCGTTGCCGATCGTCTCCAGATCCAGCGACAGATTCGCCGACATGCGCGGCCCTTGCAGCGCGCCGCCCAACCCGGCGAGAAACGCGCCGACGAAAAACACCCCGGTAAACAGCCAGGCCTGATTGATGCCGAGCGCGCCGAGCATCTCGCGGTCCTGCGTGGCGGCGCGCACCAGCGTGCCCCAGCGTGTGCGTGTCAACGCGTACCAGAGCAGCAGCAACACGACGGGACCGATCACGATCAAGGCGATGTCGTAGGTAGGCAGCGGATGGCCGAGGAAATCGACCGCGCCCGCCAGATGCGGCGCACGCGGTCCGAACAGGTCTTCCGGACCCCACAGCCACAGCGCGGCGTCGCGAAAGATCAGCACCAGCGCGAACGTGGCGAGCAGATGAAACAGTTCGGGCGCCTGGTAGATGCGCCGCAGCACCAGCATCTCGACCAGCGCGCCCAGCACCGCGACCACCAGCGCCGCGGCGAGCACGGAGAACCAGAAGCCGCCCGCCGTGTGTCCGAAGCGGCTCGCGATGCTATACGCGACATAGATGCCGAACATATAGAACGAGCCGTGCGCAAAGTTGACGATGCGTGTCACGCCGAAGATCAGCGACAAACCGGCGGCGACGAGAAACAGCGTCGACGCGTCGGCGAGTCCATTGACCAGCTGTACCAGCAAATTCGAAAACATCGCGACCCTCGGCAGCTTGCTGAACGGCGAGCGCGCAGCAGTGGCGCATTCGACCCGACCAGCAGACGTTGCAGCGCGTGCGGCACCATGCGCGCACGCGTCAACGGCAGGACAGTAACAGCCCAATAACCGGATGCAAACTCAGCGCAGACCGTCTTCGCCTTTGATCTCGCTTACCTGCAGGCCGCCGATGCGCGGCAACGGCCGGCCCGACGCCGTCACCGCGACGGCCACCACGATCTCGTTCGCGCGCGGCGCGTCGGATACGCGCGCCTCGATCGCGTCGAAATGACTGCGCACGAAGGCCGCGTCCTTGTGGCCGAGCGGCACGTCGATCGCGGTGCCGAGCGTGCCCATCTTCTTCGCCGACGGCACCAGCGCCGCGCCCTTCTCCACCGCCACTCGCAGCGGCGCACCGAGCTTCGGATGCAGGATCGCGGCGGCATGCTCCAGTTCGCCCGCCTCGCCGACAATCGCGGCCTTGCCATAGCTTTGCGCCTCGCCCGGCGCGATGCCGAGCGCTTCGACGCACTTGCTGCCGAGCAATGCGCCCAACTCTTCGCCGGCCTCGATCAGCGCGTCGAGTTTTGCTTCGTAGCGGCCCGCATAGGGATTCTCGATCACCGCAATCGCGACCGCGCGGCGTGCCGGCGGATTGACCGCCTGCCCCATTTCAATGCGTGTTTCATCCACTTGCACGACCAGCTTGCGAAGCTTGATTGCCATTTCGCTCTCCGAGTTTCGATGCCTGTTCCGCGTTATTTCAATGCGCCAACCGGGCGCCGCTCAGCGCAAACCGTCCTTGCCCACGATCGCCTCTTTCGCGAGGCCGCCCACGCGCGCATGCACGCGCTGCCCTGTGCTCATCGCGAGGATATACACCAGCTCGTCCGCGGCGGGCGCGCCGGGCACGCGCACTTCGATCGCGTCGAAATGGCTGCGCACATAGCTCGCGTTGACGTGCGTGAGCGGCACGTCGAGCGCGGTGGACGGTGCGCCGACCTTCTTGGTGGACGGCACGATGGCGTTGGTAGGCACACCGTTTTTCTCCAGCAGCTCGCGCATCGCATAGCCGCCCGGCACATGCCACAGCGCGCCATGCTCCAGTTCGCCGCGCGAGCCCACAATCGCGCCCTTGCCGTAACCTTCGATCGACGCATGCGGCACCGCCATCGCCGCCAGCAGCCGCTGCGCCATGTCGAAGCCGATAGGTTTGAGCGCTTCCATTGCGTGCTCGATTTTCGCTTCGTAGCGCCCGGCGAACGGGTTGGTCATCACCGCGGCAATCGCGCCGCGTCTGAGCGGCTGCGCGGGCGCGGGACCGAACTCGTGAAAGATGTCTTCGACGTGCGTCAGCACGCGGCGTATTTCGAACACGGCGCCTCCGTTGTTATCTGCGCGCGCTGCGTGAGCAACCCGCCTGTGTGATGAATGCCGGCAACGCGCACCCGCCCTTGCAGGAATAGCGCGGCGCCTTCGATCAAACCCTGGTCGAGCAAACGCTGTGCGGTTTCGACGCCCCGCGCCAGCGCGAAATCGATCAGCGGCTGCGGTAGAGATGGCACGTCCACGGTGACGAGCCTGTCGCCGAGGTCGGTATCGTCTTTCAACGACGCAGCCGGACGCCGCAAAATGCCCGGGTGGTCCAGGTCGACGGCGTTCGCGATCATCGTCGCAGCGGCGTCCGCGGTGGCGGCGTTGCGCGCGAGCACGGTGACGCTGTCGGCAATCCCGAGGCTGAAACTGCGGCCGCGCCAGCCGCTCGTTGCAATGCCGCGAACGGCGAGGCCGGCGTCGAGCGTCAGGCTGGCGTCGAGCGCCTGATCGCGCGAGAGCCGCGCGGGCGAGAACGATGCCAGATCGGCGAACACGCCAACACGGTATTGCCGCCCCTCGGTCAAATAAAGTGCAATGTCGCCGCCGTTGTTGATGAAGGCGCGCGATATGCCTTCGCGCGCGAACGCCGTGATCAGTTCATCGGCGACGCTGCCCGCCACCGCGGCCATCGGCGTGATGTAGCGCGCGCGGTGAGGGTGACAGGCCGACCACATGCGGCGGGCAACCGGCCCTTGCAACTGCGTGTCGTCTTTCAACGCGGCTTCGGCCGGCACCGGTTGCCGGAGCTGTTTCAACTCGCCGGCCAGTTCCGGCAACACGTCGACAAAGCGCGCCCAGCACGCCTCATATGCGGCCTGCAGCGCCGAAGGCGTGCCGTCCGCGCTGAGGATCAGGTCGATCGGCCCATGCTGCCAATGCCAGCGGCTCGCGTCGAGTCGGGTGCGGGTGGGGTTCATCGTGTCCGTTGCGTTCTTCACGTTGGCGCTGTCGGGCGCTGTCAGCCGAGCATCGGCGGCATGGCGGGCGGCCACGGGTTGTCGGGATTGCGCGCCAGGGTGCGGCGCGCAAGCGGCGCGCCCTCTGTGTGTTCCGGTCCGTTCGCCAACACGCTCGCCAGCGAACGCACCGCGTCGAGATGGCCGCCGAGATCGCGATACGCGTCGTACGTCATGGTGAATTCGATCGGCGCGACAATCGCGGGCGTCGGCACCGTGCCGAACGAACGGTCCGGCATGCGCGAGACATCGACCATCACCGTAATGCCGCCGCCCGGCCATACGTAAGCCGGCGCACCGCCGCAAGTCACGTTGACCAGTTTCTGCTTGATCGCGCGCGTGAGCAGCACCGGGTTCTCCGTGGCGCCCGCTCGCAAGCTGCCGCCCGCGCCGCCGAGAAACAGCACGGTGGCAAGCGAGGGCTCACAGTTCTCGCCGATCCGTTCGACCGTGCGGCGCACGGCCTCCGGCATCGCCGCAATGCGCGGCACGAGATCGTGATCGAGTTCGTACCACTGCGCATGCTCGCCGGTAGTCGATACCATCAGCAGGCGCATACCCGGCCTCGCGACGGCAGGGTCGAAGCCTTCGACAATCGCGAGCGGATCCTGGATATCGGTCCCGCCCCAGCCGGTGCCGGGATTCGCCACCTGAAAATAGCGGCCCGGCGTCGACTTGCGTCCGCGAATCTTCAGACCTGAGCGCGCCATGCCGAGGCAGCGCCCGGCCTGATGTTCGGTGAGCACGCCGGTAATGTGATCGTCCACGACTACCACTTCGTCGGCGTGGCCGAACCATTGCTTCGCAAAGATGCCGATGGTGGCCGACCCGCAGCCCACACGCATGCGTTGCTCCTCCACGCCGTCGACGATCGGCGCCGCGCCCGCGCGAATCACCAGACTCGCGCCGCCGTCTATGCTCAGCTCCACCGCCTCCTTGTTGCCGAGCGCGAGCATCATGTCGCACGTCACGCGGCCTTCTTTCTTGCTGCCGCCGGTCAGATGATGCACGCCGCCGAGACTCAGCATCTGCGAGCCGTACTCGGCCGTCGTCACATGGCCGACGATCTCGCCGTGGCAGCGCACGTTCGACTGCTCCGGTCCGAGGAAGCGGTCGGTATCGATCTTCACCTTGAAACTGCAATAGCTGAAAATGCCTTCGGTGACCACCGTAATCATGTCGACATCGTCGAGCTTCGAGGCGACGATAAAAGGCGCGGGCTTGTAGTCGGGATACGTGGAGGAGGCGCCGACGCCGGTCACGAACAATGCCTGTTCGGCCGCGGCGTCCTGCATTTCAGAAGATGCGCCAAATTCAATCGTGGCGTTCTCGCTGCCGGCGTCAGCATCGGACGTTAAACGGTCACGCGAGAGAAACACCACCGGATCGACACGAATCAGCCGTCCATCCGAATTGGCATAGCGATCGCACGCGCCGGTGCGCCCTTCGGAGATCTGACACAGCACCGGGCACGCATTGCATTCAATCTTGTTCGACGCCATTCGCTCGCTGCGCGGCGCCGCCTTCTCGAGCACGGTCGGACCCGGCGTCGAGGCGGTTTCGCGCTCGACGCTTTCCGCACCGAAATCGACCTTCGTATGTTCTGTCATGGTGGGGTTTCCATACGACGACATTACAATCGGTCCCGCTCCGGCTGACGAATAGCCCTTGTTTAAAGGCACTTTCGCGTGACCCGCCGATTTCCATGTTGCGGCCACTCACCGTTCGTGTAGTATCCGCTACACCAAACTCGTTAGAAATCTACTCGATCAATTTAGTCTGTGCAACGTATTTACCGGCGTGCGCACGATTGGTGCACCGCCACATCGCCGCGCGAATCACGCTTCAATCTACGCCGAAGTGAATGATCGCGCAGCGAGCGCCGCAGCAGCTCATGCGGGTTGTATGATGAAGGCGCGCCCGTGCCTGGCAGGCGGCGGCGCATGCCATTCAACCTGACGCCAACAAGAGAGCCGAGACCGCCATGAGTCCCACCGCCGCCCGCAAGCCGGGCGCTACCGGCATCCGTGCGAAACAGGCGCAGGACACGCGCGCCAAGATTCTGAAAGCGGCCATCAAGGTCTTTGCGAAGCAAGGCTATGCGAGCGGCCGAGTGGAAAGTATTTCAAAGGCGGCGCGCTCGCACGACCGCATGATTTACTACTATTTCGGCAGCAAGGAACAGTTGTTCGTCGAAGTTCTGGAAACGATCTACACGCAGTTCAACGAGGCGGAAAGCAAACTCGATCTCGATCTGGCCGACCCCGTGCATGGGCTCGAACAGATGGTCGAATTCGTCTGGCAGTACTACCTCGATCATCCCGAGTTCGTCACGCTGCTTTCCAGCGAGAATCTGCACCAGGGCAAACACGCGAAGAAATCCGTGAAGCTGAAGGAGATTTCGGGCTATGCGATTTCGGTGGTGCAAAAGTTATTGGATGCGGGCCAGGCGCAGCAGGTTTTTCGTGAGGATGTCAAAGCGCGCGATGTGTATTTGATGATCGCTTCGCTTGGGTATTTTTATAACGCCAATCAATATACGTTGGGCGCGTTTCTTGGCGAGCCGCTGATGGAAAAGACGGCGCTTGAGCATTGGCGCGAGGTTATCAAGGACACGGTGCTGCGCGCGGTGAAAGTGAATTTGTCGGTGGCCCGGGGGGACCCGGGCGAGGCCGAACGGGAACGCGAGCGCGGCGCCGCGTAGAACCCGAGCGCGCCGTATTGCCGGCGCGCGCCCCTCGTCACGCCGGGACACGTGCGGCGTAACTCATGTGGCGTAACTCATGTGGCGTAACTCATGTGGCATAACTCATGTAGCATAACTCATGTGGCATAACTCATGCGAATGTCCGCCAATTGCGCCGCGCGCGCTGACTCCGGTATTGGTGCGGCCTCCACGGTCCCCATTTGGCCTCGTAAATTGCACGATTCGTTTCCAGCAGTGCACGCTTGCGCTCCTCACCCAACTTGTTGAACGACGCCGACAAATGATGATGGACGAAGACGTCTTCCGCGCAAGCCACCACGAGACCGGCAGCTTGCACACGCCGGCAATAGTCGTCGTCTTCAAAGAATCCACGGCCGTAGTCCTCGCACAACGATCCGCACAATTCATAGGTTGAGCGCGGCAACATCGCGCAGAAGAAGGCGACCGTATCCAGTTCGAACAGCGCCCCCAAATTTGGGCCGGTAAGTAGCGCTGCTTCGGAATGCATTGACTCAAGGTTCGTGTAGTGCGTTTGCACCTTGGCCTCGTTGCCGATGTTGTTCGTCAAGGGACCGAGAATCCCCAGGCGCGGATGATTCCTGAAGTGGTTAACCATGCGCCGCGCCCAATCTCGAGTGACCACGGTGTCGTTATTCAAAATGACCAGGTAGTCGCCCGTGGCCGCAGCGAGGCCAGCGTTATTGCCGCCGGCAAACCCGAGGTTCTCTGCGTTCAGGATGACTTTCGCGGCAGGACGCGATGCTGCCCACGACGAGAGGTATTCGCCGGACCCATCGGTCGAAGCATTGTCGACAACGACTATTTCCAGATCGACGCCATTGCTGTGCTGTTCGAGACTCTCCAGGCAGTCCTTGGTCAACGCCAGGTTGTTGTAGGTCAGTACGATCACGCTGACCTTGGCGCGCGGGAGCGCCTCTATGGCACTGCGAAAACTCGCGACGCGATGTCCCCAGGTTTGCCCCGCGGCAAACGCCTTGCGCCGGCTGGTCTCTTCCTCACTGTCGGGCAATGCCTCAATCGCAGATCTGATCTGTTCAAGGAAAGCCTCAGGCGTGCCAGCAACCCTCACAAGGTCGCCGAATTGCGTCATCTCCGGCAAATCCACCGACACAACGGAACGGCCCGCACCCAGATATTCATAGACCTTGACGGGATTAGTTGCCAGCGTGAGCGGCATCACCCTGAATGGCAACATACAGATGTCGAATCCGTACAGGTAATAAGGCAATCGCGCATACGGAACCTCGCCGGTCATTTCGACGTTCGCGAATGAGCGCAGCTTTGTTCCGACACCGGCTGTATCCGCCCCCACCAGAAGCACCAACGCGTCGGGAAAAGCCTCCGCAACGCGCGCCACGAGTTCCACGTCGAACCATTCGGCGATCGCGCCGTAGTAGCCGATCACGCGGCGGCCCTGAGGGTCGGCAAAACATTCGCCGGGCGGATGGCAGAAATCCTCGTACTGCCCGGCATTGCGGATCACCTCGACACGAGGGTTGTATCGGCGAGCATGGCCTTCGAGCCATGATGACGTGGCCACGAGCAGGTCCGCGCGCTTCATCATCGCTTCTTCCATCTCAAGCAGTTCGCGCGGTACATTACCGAATCCCTCGTGGTGATCCATGCAATCGTAAGTCACGCAATCCGCCTGCAAACGCGTGGCAACGGGCATCCAGTAACCGTGCTGAACCAGAGCATAGGAGCGGCCGCCACCGTTCCATTCCCGAAACAGCCGGAGTCCTTCCAGAATCTGTTCAATCGCCTGCTGCCCGGGCACGGAGAAATATATCGCCGGGGCTCCACTCACCTTTAGCTTGATCTGATATAGCGGCAGAGAAGGGTCGAGGTGCTCGACCGAAAACCCGGGTTCCTTCGCATCCACGAAATGATTCGAAAAGAAGTAGACGCGATGTCCTGCACGCGCAAACTCACGCGCCAGGTGCTGCGGACGCTGAATCCTGAAGTGCCAGTCGATAATGCTGAATACGAAAACATCTGCGAGCGCTCGCTCTGCGGCAGGCCTATGAAACTGCGGCGGCAGATCGGCGGCAATGGAAACGGGTGTTATCTCCGCGACGCCGGAAGAGACCGTCGGCGGAACGCCCGAAAAAGCCGGCAGCCGGACCGGCGATTTAAAGTGTTTGAAAAAATAGCCGGCGCACCGGCCGACAACATGACGCACACCGCCATGCACATAGGCGTAGTTCACGTCGCGCAGCCGATTTTTCATCCAGTTCGGCGAGCCACGAAGCACGCGCAATGGCGCGGTCAAGCGCCAGCTCCTGGTCGCGAGCAGCGTCTGGATTTCGGTTGTCAACGCGCGCTCGCGGTACTGAAGAAAGTGCAACCGTTCCTCGACTTGCTGCGCTGTTGCAACAACTCTTGCCTTTTCTTCTTCCAGTTGTCGTCCGTTCTCCCGCTCGTGATCAACCGCATCTTGCAGCGCGACGACGAGTTTCGCCTGATCGCGGGCGGCGTCTAGTTGCGTTTGCTGCGCACTCATCCGGAGTTGCAGCTCCGCCAGTTGCTCTTGCCGAGCCGTGGCCTGATGTTCTGCCGCCTCCGCACGCTGGTCCGCCGCCGCGCCGCGGATTCGCTCGCCATTCAGTTGAATGTCGAGTTCGTCAGCGCGCGCCTTTTCACGCATCAGTTCATCGCACGCGATTTCAAGCTCGCGCGCATGTCGTGCCTCCTTTGTGGAAAGCACCGCGTGGAGTCGTTCGTTGACGTGCTGTGTATACGCTTCGCTCCCGGGCGAGTTTTGCGGCGTATCGACGGTCGTTGCACTGCCTGGTTGCCGCATCTGGTACAACGTCAGGTCCGCAAGCGAAAAGCGGCGCTGGGCAAGCCACCCGGTACGGGCGAATACCAGCAATATCTGTTCACCGGGCCAAAAGCTGGGTTCCCAGCGCCGGGTATCGACCACCGAGTGATACACCAGAGACCATGCCGGATTGGGTGCGACAGGAATATTCCGGCTGTCGAACGAGACCTCATGCTCCGCATGCCGGGCGACCTCGCGGTAAGGCAGTAGCAATACGACAAAGCGGGCCGCGTACTCCGCGACCTGTTCAAAGACTTCCCACGGATTGGCGAAATGTTCAAGTGTGTTCGATGAGAACAGGACGTCGAACCTCGGGCGCATCGGCTTATCCAGCAGGTTTTCCTGCAGGAACCTGATTCGCCCGTAGCGTTGCTGTGCGGCTTCAATGGCAGATCTGGAGAAGTCGACGCCGGTTATGTCCCATGACAAAAACTGCGCCAACGTTTCCGTGCCGTCGCCCTGCGCACAACCCCAATCGCACACCGTCAGTTTGTTCCATTTGATCTCGTTCGCGAGCCACTGCGGCATTGCGCCGATCGCCACTTCGGCAAAAAAACGGCTTTGCTCCCTGCCGCCGTTGCTTTCCCAATCTTGACGGAAACGCTGGTCCCAATAGGTGTTGCTATTGATGATGTTCTGTCTCATACGCTTACCCGTGCATTCGCATATAGGCTATGTCCCGGCTCGATCGTTTGCTCGACGTCGACGACAAAAGATCCGAACAGGGTGTCTTCGACGAGAGACGTGAAATAATGCGCGCCCTCGATGTACTCATAGTATTGGGGCGCGACGCCGGCCCGGTCTTCCAGCGCAACGGCAAGCAGATAACTGCCTCTGTTCAGTTGATTCCTGAGCCGGAACCGGATGCACGCCTCGCCACCGGCCTGTTCAAAGTCGAGCCGCCGCTGGTCCCATGTCGTCGAGACGATCAGGTCCGTGCCGCGCAAGTCCTTCAGCGAAAATGCAACGCTCATCGTTTTCCGATCGGCGTTCAACGGCGGCCGGAAGATCACCCTGACCTCGATAGGCTCGCCGGCGACAAAGGTCGACGCCCGCTCTCCACGGGCGTTGTAAATTCCCGCCTGAACGATTGAGCCGACATGGCTGCCCCAATGGTTGATCGGACGATGCATGGCCATCAGTTCCTCGCCGCAAGCGCCAGCGCGAGACTGATTCGCTTCTTCCGGGTGCGCCGATGGCGAGATATCCTGAGAAGCAGCGCTTTGCAGCGCGCCGGATGAGTCCTGCGGACTGCCCGAGCCGTTCCCGGCAACCGCGTAGTCTTCGCCCTCGAACAGGAACTGGCTGTATTGCGCAGTAACTGAAAATGCGTCGGCGAGCATTTTGACCTTTCCACAATCGAGCCACAGCGCCCGGTCGCATAGTGTGCGAACCGCACTGACGTCGTGCGACACGAACAACAGCGTGACGCCATCGGCCTGCATCTTCTTGATCCGGTTAAGACACTTCGCCTGAAAGCGTGCGTCCCCAACGGCGAGCGCTTCGTCAACGATCAGGATCTGCGGATCGACGTGAATCGCAATAGCGAACGCCAGACGCACATACATACCACTCGAGTAAGTCTTGACCGGTTGGTCTATGAAATCGCCCACTTCCGCAAAGGCTTCAATCTCCACAAAGCGCTCGTTGATCTCCGTATGCGACAGCCCCAGTACCGCGCCGTTGAGGTAGACATTCTCCCGGCCGGTAAAGTCGGCGTTGAAGCCCGCGCCCAGTTCCAGAAGTGCGGCAACGCGCCCGTTGACCGCAACCCGGCCAGACGTAGCGCGCAAAGTCCCGCAGAGAATCTGCAGCAACGTGGACTTGCCTGATCCATTGCGACCGATGATTGCGCAGGCTTCACCGCGACCGATAGTCAGATCGACATGGTCGAGTGCCCAGAATTCGGCGAAACCTTTTGTTCGACGCGGTGCGACGATGTGCTTCAAGCGTTCCAGCCTGGTGTGGTAGACAGCAAAGCGCTTGGACAGGTTTTCGACGCGTATCGCAACGTCGCCGGCGGCCAGTTGTGCTGGTAGCCTGATATGGTCAGAGCACATCCGCGAACCCGTCCCGTGCTTTCTGGAACCAACGCAGCGAGAGCCACGCGAACACCATGCTGACGACAGTCGAGACGGCCAGCCATGCAAAGTCCGGCATAGCGCCCCGAATCATGACCCGACGCGCCTGCTCAACAATCGAGGTTAGAGGATTGGCGAGTAGCAGCGCCTGGAACGGTTTGGGCAGCGACTCGGTTGCATAAAAAATTGGCGACAGGAACATGACTATAGACGTCAACACGCCGATGACTTGTCCGATGTCGCGCAAATAGACGCCGAGCGAGCTGATGATCCAGCTCAATCCAAGTACTATGAAAATAAGTGGAATGAAGACCAACGGCAGAAACACCATTGTCCATTGCACCGTGCCATACACGAACATCGAGAACACTACCCAGACCAGAAGACTGATACACGCATGAAAGAGAGCCGTTCCAACCATCACCCACGGCAGAAGTTCAAGCGGAAATACGACTTTCTTCACGAAATTGACGTTGCTGACGATTAACGCGGGCGCGCGGTTGACACACTCAGAGAAAAAATTGAAAACAATCAGCCCGGCGAACAATACGACCGAAAACTGGAGACTATTACTCGTGCCGGCCCAGCGAGTGCGTAGGAACACGCCGAACACGATCGTATAGACGGACAGCATCAATAGGGGATTGAGAAATGCCCAGAATACGCCAAACACGGAGCCGCGATAACGACCGAGAATATCGCGACGCACCAGCTGAAAAAGCAGATGACGATGATCGAACAAATCGGCAACGATAAAGCCGGGCGCGGACCGATGACTGAATTCCGCGCCATCTTTTATAAAACTACTTTCTGCCATTGAATTGGACAAGTTGGGTGGAGTGACTACGTCGAACGGCGGACAGGTCCAGGGACGTGCGTGACGTTTCTCCACAGAACTCAGATCGGGCCGCCTCTTCAGCGGGCCTGCGCACGCGCGTGAGAATCGGCTCGAAACGCTTGCTCCAGCACACATCTGCCCGAAACCTGGCCACATTCTCGAAATCGCAATGACTTCGATTAACGGCGTCCCAAAGATGCTCCCAGGACGATTCGTGGCAAATCAGGCTTACACCGTCAGCGGCGGCTCTTGAGCGCATTTCTCCAAATTCGGTGGACCATACCGGCACGCCCATCGACCGATATTCATAGAATTTGATCGGATCTACTCCTGCGGTCAGATCGTTGATCCGGAACGGAATCAGTCCCACAGCGAATTCGCTTACGAGCGCGGCCATCTGCTCGTGCGGTTGTTCGCCAATGCATTCGATGTTTGCCGGAAGATCCGGAGGACGGGCGACGAACTCAGGTCCGATCAGCCGTATCGGCACAGTGGGCAATGCTGATGCGATTGAACGCACAAGCGGCCAATCGAACCATTCCCCGATCGTACCGACGTAGCCGATATACTTTCTCGACACAGGCGAGGACGGCGGTGGCAGGTTTTCCGTGCAATAACCATTCAACACGACAACGGCGTCCCGTCTTATCCGGCTCAGATCCTGCGCCAGTTGCGCCGACGAGCAATACACGTCGGTAACCTTCCGACAGATCGCGCTCATTCTGGCGTTCATCGCAAATCGCGAAACTCCCCGGTAAAACGCGGGGAAATTGCCCAGGATATCCGCGAAAGACCGCTGATGCGGGATGTGAGCCAGCGCCCACTCGGCAAGCCTGCTCGGGCGCCCAATAGCCAGCACGCAGTGCTCCGTGTCGTGCGCGAACTCCGTCATGCGCGCGAGCACAGGCTTCCACGCGACCACACGGTTAATGAAACCTGCCAATGGCAGCGGCTCGATGGGAAGCGCCGAAGGACGTAACACGCGGATGCGCATGTCATTGTTATGAGTCAGCGAAGCCGGATGAGAGCCTATCCGCCTGAGATCGGCAAAATTGGGCAAGCGGGTCGGGTACGGATCGATCCACAAAATCTTGCCGAAGCCATGATCTGCAAACGCCGAGACCATGAAGTGCGGACGCTGCGCGTAGCTATCAAACGGAACCGAAGAAAAATAGATCAGGCCGTTCCTGTCTGCACTAGTGATTTCCTGCGCGCTCATAGCTGCAGCGCCGTTCGAGCAAGCGGCGGTACTGAATTCATGGACGAGCGATAGCCCAACAGAGAGTCTTCCAGAATCGCCACGATGCGTTTTGCAGAAAGCCCGTCGCCATACGGTGAAGCGCCCTTTGCCATTCGTGCGTATTCGCTTCGATCCAGCAGCAGCCGCTCGACGCTCTCGACAATGCGCGCGGTCTCCGTTCCAACGAGCGCGGCGACGCCAGACGACACCGCCTCCGGCCGCTCGGTTTCGTCTCGCAACACGAGGACTGGTTTGCCGAGCGCCGGCGCCTCCTCCTGCACGCCGCCTGAGTCGCTGATAATGATGTGCGCTGCCTCCATTGCAGCGATGAAACTCAGGTAGTCCAAAGGCTTGCAAAGCACAACCCGCGGGTGGTTTCCCAACAAGCTATGAACCACGACGGAAACATTCGGATTCGGATGAACCGGAAACATGATGTCTAGTGAATCGTGGCGCGCCAGCAATTCGAGCACGGCTGAACAGATGCGCTTGAGTGGTTCGCCAAAATTCTCACGGCGGTGCGTGGTTACCAGGAGGAGACGACGACCATCGGCGACATGGCATGGCATCTTGCTGGCGTGCCGGCGGGCTTCCAGTAATGCGTCAATGACCGTATTCCCGGTCATGAATACGGTGTCGGATGAGACGCCCTCATCCAGCAGGTTCTGGGCTGATGCCTGGGTTGGAGCAAAGTGCCATTTCGCAAGGCGCCCGGTAACGACACGGTTCATTTCCTCTGGAAATGGATTCCGCAAATCTCGCGTACGCAACCCCGCCTCGACGTGCCCGACCGGAATATGGTTGTAGAACGAAACAAGCGACGCGGCGAGTACGGTAGTCGTGTCGCCCTGCACGAGGGTCGCCGACGGCTTGACATCACGCAATACGTCGTCGAGCGACGTAATGAGACGCGACGTTATTCCGGACAGCGTTTGATCTGGGCGCATCAGATCAAGATCGTAGTCCGACCCGATGTCGAACACGTCCATCACCTGATCGAGCATCTCGCGATGTTGTGCCGTTGCGATCACGACCGGCTGAAGTGTGGACGAAGCCTTCAGCGCGCGGATCACGGGCGCCATCTTGATCGCCTCCGGGCGTGTTCCGAAAACCACCGCAATTTTTTTCATTTTCGAGTCCGGTTATAGATTCGGATACCTTATTAAGTATTCGAATCTTCGAAATGGCACGACCGATCGCGTATGTTCATACGCCAGAAACTGGATGCGATCTTAAGGCCAATGCGACCGGAGGAATGGGGCGAAAATGCTGATCAGCAGGGGGATAATTTCCGATCTGATCGCGAGGAAAATTCATTTGGCGAGCGGAATTTTCAGCAACGATCACAGCGCTCGTGAGAACCGCGCTGATGAACCGCGCTGATGTCACGCAGCGCGGCAGCACCCGTGCACACCCAAGTCAAACGCCAGCGGATACGAGCTATCCGCATCGCGGCCCATTGCAGGCCGGATCAAAACCAGACACCATTGATGTTTCAAGGCACGGCAGCGCGCACCCGCGCGCTGCCCGACACCCTACCGCAACCTCTATCGCAACGATTACTTCTGCACCGCCGCGTCGTCTTCGCGAAACAGCTTATCGGCCAGATGAAACGCCGAATTGGCCGCCGGCACACCGCAATAGATCGCGCTTTGCAGCAGCACTTCCTTGATCTGCTCACGCGTCACACCGTTGTTCTTCGCGGCGCGCAGATGCAGTGCGAGTTCTTCGCCGCGGTTGAGCGCGACCATCATCGCGATGGTCAGCAGGCTGCGCGTGTGACGCGGCAAGCCCTCGCGCGTCCAGATTTCGCCCCATGCATAGCGGGTGATGAAATTCTGAAACTCTTCCGTCAGCTCAGTGCGGTTCGCGAGCGACCGGTCGACGTGCGCACTACCCAGCACCGCGCGGCGCACTCCGAGTCCGGCTTCGTAACGGTCTTCGTCGTTCATTTCTGCTCCGTCAGGAAGTCGACCACGGTCTTCGTGAAAGCGTCGGCTCTCTCGATGTTGGAAATGTGCGAGGCATCCAGTTCCACGTAGCGCGCGCCCGCGATCGCCTGCGCCAGTTCGCGGCCTTGCGCCGGCGTCGCGGCCAGATCGTGCGTGCCGCTGATCACCAGCGCCGGCACCTTGATGCCGGGCGCCTCGGGACGCAGGTCGGCGGCGTCGATGGCTTCGCAGTTGGAGGCGTAGCCTTCCTTGTCGGTATGCACGAACACGTCGCGAATCATGGCCAGCACCACCGGTTCGCGTTCCATGTAGTCCGCCGTGAACCAGCGCGGCAGGACGGCATCGGCCAGCGCGTGCATGCCTTCGGTGCGCGCCTTCACGGCGCGCGGCACCCACACTTCCGGCGAGCCGATGCGCGCGGCCGTATTGCACAGCGCGACGCGCTCGATCCGATCCGCGTGGCGCGCGGCCAACGCAACGCCGGTCAGGCCGCCCATCGACAGTCCGCAGAAATTCGCGCGGGCGATCTTCAGCGTATCCATCAGGCCGAGCACGTCGCCGGTCAGTTGCTCGATCGTGTACGGGCCTTTCGGCGCTTCCGAGTGGCCGTGGCCGCGCGTGTCGTAGCGCAGCACGCGAAAGTGTTTCGACAGCGCCGCGACTTGCGGCGCCCACATGGACAGATCGGTGCCGAGCGAATTCGACAGGACGATCCACGGCGCGTTGCCGTGGCGCTCGCCGTCGATTCGATAGTGAAGCTCGGTGCCGTTGACTGCGGCGTATGGCATGCCCGTTACTCCCTGGAATGGTCGCGCTGCGAGCGCGTGGTGTGAAGGGCCAGCGCGGCATCCACATAAGCGTGCGCCTGGCCGACGTATTGAGCCGGATCGAGCAGTTGCTTCAGACGCTCGAGCGGAAGATGTTCGGTCACAGCCGGGTCTTCGGCAAGCACGTCGAAGAGCGTCCGGCCGTCGCGGATCGCGGCTTTCGACGCGCGCTCCACCCGATGATGCGCGTCGAGCCGGCCGATGCTGTCGCCGAGCGCGAGCATCACCGCTTCACCGAGAATCAGGCCGTGCGTAATGTCGAGATTGGCGGCGAGGCGCGCCACGTTCACGTTCAGCCCCGCGGCGATCTGTTCGATGTTGGCGAGCGCGCCGCCCGCGAGACGCGCGAGATCCGGCAGCGCATCCCACTCGGCTTGCCAGCCGCCGAGCGCGCGTTCGTGCTCCTGCACCATGCCGGCAAACACCGTGGCGACCAGCCCGGGCGCGCGGGTGGCGGCCGTCAGCACCGCCGCGCAGCCGACCGGGTTGCGCTTGTGCGGCATGGTCGACGAACCGCCCTTGCCGGCTGCGGCCGGTTCGGCCAGTTCGTCGATTTCGGTTTGCATCTGCAGCGAGATGTCGCGCGCGATCTTGCCGAGCGTGCCGATCAGCATGCCGAACAGCGCCGCCGTTTCGGCAATGCGATCGCGCTGTGTGTGCCACGGCAGCGTCGGCACGGCAAGGCCGAGTTCCTCTGCGAGCGATTGCGTGACTTGCGGCGCGGCCTCGCGCAGGCTCGCCAGCGTGCCCGCTGCGCCGCCGAATTGCAGCACCAGCACGCGACTGCGCAACGCATCGAGCCGCTCGCGATGACGCAGCAACGCGTCGAGCCATTGCGCGAATTTGAGGCCGAGCGTGATGGGCAGCGCCTGCTGCAGCCAGGTGCGGCCGATCATCGGCGTGGCGCGATGCGCGGCCGCGAGTTTCGCCACGGCGTGACAGGTGGCTTGCAGGCCGCGGTCGAGCAGATCGAAGGTGTCGCGCAATTGCAGCACGGTCGCCGTGTCGATGATGTCCTGGCTGGTGGCGCCCCAGTGCACGTATTTCGACGCTTCGGCGTCGGCCGCCTTGACGCGCGCGGTGAGTTGCTTGACGAGCGGAATCGCGAGATTACCGCCGAGCGCGGCGTCGCGTGCGAGCGCGTCCGCGTCGAGCTGATCGGCCTGGCAGGCGGCCTCGATCGCGGCCACCGCCGTAGGCGGAATCACGTGATGCGTGGCTGAAGCACGCGCGAGCGCCGCTTCCACGTCGAGCATGCGTTGCAGCGTGGCACGCGGCGCCCAGATGTCGTTCATGGGCTGCGTGCCGCAAAGAAGGCCGGTCAGACGGGCGCTGGAGTCGAGCATGATGACGTGGATAACCTGAGGTATCGAAAGTGAAAGCGCCCGCCGCGCGTCAGGCCGCGCGCGCCGCTTGCGTGCCGTCGATCAGCGGCACGCCGGTCAGCTTGTGCAATGCATCGAAATCGATGTCCGAAAAAATCTCGCGCACCACGAGGCCCTGATCCGTGACATCGATCATCGCAAGGTCCGTGTAGATGCGGTCGACGCAACCCACGCCCGTTACCGGGTAGGTGCATTCGGCGGCGATCTTGCTCTCGCCCTGCTTGGTCAGATGCTCCATCATGACATAGACCTGCTTCGCGCCGATGGCCAGATCCATCGCACCGCCCACGGCCGGAATCGCGTCCGGCGCGCCGGTGTGCCAGTTCGCCAGATCGCCGCCGGCCGATACCTGGAAAGCGCCGAGCACGCAAAAATCCAGATGGCCGCCGCGCATCATCGCGAACGAATCGGCGTGGTGGAAATAGGCGCCGCCCGTGAGCAGCGTGACGTGCTGCTTGCCGGCGTTGATCAGTTCGTCGTCTTCCTCGCCTTTGGCGGGCGCCGGGCCCATGCCGAGCAAACCGTTTTCGCTGTGCAGGAAAATTTCCTTGTCGGCGGCGAGGTGATTGGCCACCAGCGTCGGCACGCCGATGCCGAGGTTCACATAGGCGCCTTCGGGAATGTCCTGCGCAACGCGCCGGGCCATTTCATCGCGAGTCAGTTTTTTCATGTCGGTCTCCGGTTCAGGCTGCCGTGGCGGTGGCGGCGGTTTGGTGCGCCGCTTGCGGCACTTCGATCACGCGCTGCACGAATATGCCGGGCGTGATGATCACTTCGGGATCGAGCGCGCCGAGCGGCACGACTTGCGACACCTGCACGATCGCGGTCTTTGCCGCGCTGGCCATGATCGGTCCGAAATTGCGAGCCGTCTTGCGATAGGTGAGATTACCCCAGCGATCGCCCTTATACGCCTTGATCAACGCGAAGTCCGCATGCAGCGGCGACTCCAGCACATAGTGCCGGCCGTCGATCAGACGGGTTTCCTTGCCTTGCGCGAGCCTCGTGCCATAGCCGGTCGGCGTGAAGAAGCCGCCGATACCCGCGCCTGCCGCACGAATGCGCTCCGCGAGATTGCCCTGCGGCACCAGTTCGAGTTCGATCTCTCCGGCGCGATACAACGCGTCGAATACGTATGAATCGGTTTGGCGCGGAAACGAGCAGATGATCTTGCGCACGCGCTTCGCCTTGAGCAGCGCCGCGAGGCCGATGTCACCGTTACCGGCATTGTTGTTGACGATGGTCAGATCGCGCGCGCCCTGTTCGATGAGCGCGTCGATCAACTCCGACGGCATGCCGGCCGTGCCGAACCCGCCGATCATGACGGTCGCGCCGTCGTGCACATCGGCAACGGCCGATTGAAGTGACTCGAAAATCTTGTTGATCATGTCGAATTTCCTTTTGGGGCGCTGCGTGCCGCCGGGCTGGCCGCGTTGAGGACAGCGCTGGGCGGAACGGTCTCCGGGCCGATGCCGGCGATGGCCTGCCGAATGGTGATGCGGGCTGGCGCCGCCGGTTGGCTCGCGCTGAATTTGTTCGTTATATGAACATGGATTCGTTTAGCGAACGTTCTGGCGATTATGGTTGTCCTCCGGGCCGCTTGTCAAGGCAGGGGATTCCCCTTAAGCATAGGTTTTGCCGCGCGCCGTGCAGGTTCGCCGCAAGGTCGCGGGATGGCGGAGAACTCGTCGCACTATGCTTGAGGTCGATTATTCGGCTAACCTCTATCCACGTACCGCATACTCCGCGTTCGCCTCACAGGTCATGCACGCATGTCTGAAACAAACCTGGATCTGAACCTGATCCCTTACCTGGTCGCGATGGAAGACACGCGCAATGTCAGCCGCGCGGCCGAGCAACTCGGCGTGAGCCAGCCGCGCGTGAGCACCGCGCTGGGAAAATTGCGCGAGTATTTCGAGGATCCGCTTTTCGTGCGCACGTCGAAGGGCATGGAGCCCACGCCGCGTGCGCTCGCCATCCTGCCCGCCGCGCGCGACGCGCTGCTGCGCATCGAGAAAGGCATGCTCGACGTGCAGGAATTCAACCCGGCCGCCAGCACGCGCACGTTCTCGATTGCGCTTTCCGATGTCGGCGAAATCGTGTTTCTGCCGCGGCTTCTGCAACTTTTCGCCGAACGCGCGCCGTTCGCGAATCTGCGCTCGGTGACGCTTTCGCCCTCGCAGGTGGAACGCGGGCTCGAATCGGGCGACGTCGACCTCGCCGTCGGCTACTTCCCCGATCTGTCGGGCAATAACTTCTTCCAGCAGCGGCTCTTCACCCATCGATTCATCTGCCTGATGCGCACGGGCCATCCGCTGTCGAAGGCGCCGCTCACGCTGGCGCAATATGTGGCGTCGGGGCATGCCGTGGTGCGCGCCGAAGGACGCAGCCAGGAAGTCCTCGAACACTACCTGGAGAAGAAACGCATCAAGCGGCGCGCGGTGCTCGAAACGCCTCACTTCATGAGCCTGCCGTTCATCCTCGCGCGCACCGATCTGCTTGCGACGGTGCCGCACGCGATCGGCTTCGCGTATGTATCGGAGCACGCGTCGATCACGCTGGTCGAGCCGCCGCTGCCGTTGCCGCACTTCGATCTGCGGCAGCACTGGCATCGCAAGTTTCATAACGATCCGCGCACGAGCTGGCTGCGCGGCGTGGTCGCCGAACTGTTCAACGACGCGATGGACGAGTGGCCGAAATGAGCGTTGCCCGACCAGCGCGGCCCGACAGCCAAAGGGGACATCGACCCGACTTGGCATAAAACATGGAACAATGGCCGCACTCATTGAACCCGCGCGCTCCAGACAGGATCGACGCGCGATCCCGGAGGAGCGACGGATGACCAGCAGCAAGGCAAAAAAAACCAGACTCATAACCACGGCGGAGCGTCCGAGCCGCGAGGAAGCCGAAGCAGCTGTTCGCGTGCTGCTGCGCTGGGCCGGCGACGATCCGGCGCGTGAAGGCCTGATCGACACGCCGGCGCGCGTGGTGCGCTCGTACGAGGAGTTTTATGCCGGCTACCAGGTCGACCCGCGCGAGATCCTTGCCCGCACCTTCTCCGAAGTGGACGGCTACGACGAGATGATCGTGCTGAAAGACATCCGCTTCGAAAGCTATTGCGAACATCACATGGTGCCGATCATCGGGCGCGCGCACGTGGCGTATCTGCCGGAGCATCGCGTGGTGGGCATCTCCAAGCTGGCGCGTCTCGTGGATGCATTCGCCAAGCGCCTGCAGATCCAGGAAAAGATGACGGTGCAGATCGCCGACACCTTGAACGAAGTGCTGCAACCGGCGGGCGTCGGCGTGATTCTCGAAGCCGCGCATCAATGCATGTCGACACGCGGCGTGCACAAGGCAGGCGTGACGATGGTCACCTCGCGCATGCTCGGCACGTTCCGCACGGATCCGTCCACGCGTCGCGAGTTTCTGTCGATCGTCGGTAATCCGGGCGTAGTGGCGGTCTCCAATACGTAGGCACGGCCCGGCCTCTAGACATCGGCACCTCATGCCGCGCCGCGCCTCGTGCGCATCTGTCCGAAGGTGGCCAGCAACACCGCGCCCAGCACGCACGCGACACCGGCCAGTTGCGCCGCGCTGACGGGTTCGCGCAATACCACCGCGGCCAACGCCACCGCGCTCACCGGCACGAGCGCGGTCATCAACCCCGCCTCCGCGCCGCTGATCCGCGCGGCGCCCGCGTACCAGAGCACGAAGCCCGCCACGGTCGGCACCAGCGCGTAATACAGCACGCCGCCGAGCGCGCTCGCACTGACCGGCAAGGCCCACGGCTTTTCGAAGCAGGCGGGCACGAGCGCGACCGCGAAGCCAATGCCGCACATCAACGCCGACAGCGGCAGCGGCGCAACCGCCGTGCGCAGCTTGCGATTGAGCAGGATGAACAGCGCCTCGCAGACAATCGCGAGAAACACGAGCGCGTTGCCCGCCAGCGAACTCGCCGCATGCGGCGCGACGAACTCACCGGGATGCACGGTGCAGATCAGCACGCCCGCCGTGGCGAGCACGATCGCGCCGAGCAGCGCGGGCGCGGGGCGCTCGCCGAGCGCGAGCATGGCGACCGCGGCCGAGACGGCGGGCAAGGTGCCGGCAATCACGCCGGCATCGGCAGCCGAGGCGAGTTTCATGCCGCTGATCAGCAACACCGTATAGCCGACGCTGCCCGCACCGGCCTGGGCGATCACGAGCAAGGTATCGCGCCGCTCGAGGCGCGGCCAGCGCATGCCGCGCCAGCGCATCGCCAGTACGAACAGGGGAAAGGCAATCGCGAAACGCAGCGCGGTGGCGCTGAACGGCGGCAGTCCTGCCGCGATGGATTTACTGACCACCACCGTGCTGCCGACCCCGACCATCGCCAGCGCGCAAAACAGATATCCGGCATGACGCGAATTCATGGTGCTGTCCTGTCCGTTGGAACGAGCACGAAGATTAGCGGCATGCCGACTGACGGTCTTGAACGAAATTGCAGCGGAAAAGCGTGTCGCCGACTCGACTCAGCGCGCTCACGGCGCCGCCGCCGACGCTGGCCCGGCGCCAGATCCATCGAGTATCCTGAGCGAGCGGGAGCGGAATGGCGCTCGACCAGAAACACCGAAACGGGGCCCTCGGGTACACACTTTGCATCCGCACGAAGAAACCCGAGGCAAGCCGGCTCAACCGCAAAAAAACAGGAGTCCCTCAATTGGTAGAATTTCCGTCTTCGGCGGTATCGACCTGGGGCGGCGCGGTCGTGTTCCTCAACGTCCTGTTGACGCGGCTCGGCGTGCCGATCCCCGCGGTTCCGGTGCTGCTTTTCGCGGGCTCCGCGATCGCTGCCGGCACGCTGTCTTTCTGGCCGATCCTCGGCGCCGCCGTGCTCGGCGCGCTGATCGGCGACGGCGCCTGGTTTACGGCCGGCCGCCTGTACGGCCGCAAGCTGATCGCCGCGCTGAGCCGGCTCTCGCCGGCCATCGATCCCAAGGTGAACAAGGCGCGCGCGCTATTCGAGCGCTTCGGCGTGCCGCTCGTGTCGATCTCGAAGTTCGTCCCCGGACTCGCGCTCATCACCCCGCCGCTAATGGGCACGACCGCCGTGGATGCCCGCATCTACGCGGCCTGGGATCTGGCCAGCGCTCTCGCATGGGGCAGCTTCTGGCTGCTTGGCGGCGCCGCGGCGGAACGGCAGTTGCATATGCTGCTCGATTTCGTCAAAGCCCGCGGCGGCACGGTGATCGACGTTCTGCTCGCCGCCGCTCTGGTTTATCTCGCCTTCCGTTTGCAGCAACGGCGCCGCGAGCGCCGCCGTTTCGCGGATGCCGCCGCCGTTGCAGCCGCCGAGGCCGGTGGCGGCGGATGGCGCCGCATCGCGCCGCCCAAGGTACTCGACGCCCGTCCGCAAACGCCTTCGCTCGAAGCGCCGCGCCGCATTCCGGGCGCGCTCGCGCTCGACCCGCACTCGCCGGAGCAGATCGACGGCGCCCTGCGGGCGCACGACATGGTGATCTATTGCATTTGCCCGGACAGCGCGACCGCGGTCGACATCACGCAACGCATGCGGCACAACGGCTATACGAGAATTCGCGCGCTGAGGGGTGGCCTCGACGCCTGGCAGCGGCGCGGCTTTCCGGTCGAACCGCTTGCACCGGCCGACGAACTGAGCACCGGCAAACGTGCCCCGCAACCGCGCGGCGACGCGCGCGGCGCGATCACGTTGCGCGGCTTCGCGCCGCGCAGCGGTCAAAGCACCTGAACCGCACCGTGCGCGCTCTGGCCGGAGCCGCCACCTAAGACGGCGAGTCCTGCGGCATGGGACGCTCCGTCAGCATGTCCGAACTGACGCGATTGCGTCCGGCCGCCTTCGCGACGTAAAGCTGCCGGTCTGCCGCGGCCAGCAGATCGAGCGCATTGGCGCCCTCGGCCGGCACACAGGTCGCGCAACCCACGCTCACCGTGACCGTAGCCGACTCGCCATCGCCGTGGATGACATCCTGCCCCTGCACCTTGCGGCGAATCTTCTCCGCCACCTTGAGCGCGCCCTCGGCCGAGGTGTCCGGCAAGATCACGGCGAACTCCTCGCCGCCGTACCGCGCCACCACGTCGACCCAACGGCGCACCGCCGCCGAGATGCATTCGGCCACCGCGACCAGGGCTTCGTCGCCGCTCGCATGGCCATAAGCGTCGTTGAACTGCTTGAAGTGATCGATGTCGATGAACAGCGCAGACAGCGGTTGCCCGCTGCGCCGCGCTCGCCGCCATTCTTCGTCGAGCCGGGTATCGAGCACGCGGCGGTTGCCGAGGCCGGTGAGCGGGTCGGTCGCCGCAAGACGCACCAGCGCGGCCTGCGCGCGCAGTTTGTCACGCAACGCCAACGACAACAGCCAGGAGACCATCACGAATACCGCGCCGAACGTGAGCGTCAGCACAGCGGTAATCCAGTTGCGGTGCCACCACGGCGCCAGCACTTCGTCCACGGAAGGCGCGACCACGGCGATCAGCGGCGTGCCCGGCACGCGTGCGTAGGTGAACATGCGCCGCACACCGTCCACGGCCGAATTCGCCACATACGTGCCCGCGTTATGCGCGGCCATGATCTGGAAGGTGGGCGATTTCGCGATGCTCGAACCGATATCGCGCGGGGATAACGGTTTGCGCGCCAGCAGGGTGCCGTCGTCCATCACGATGAACACCGACCCCAATCGGCCCGTGCTGATCCGATCCAGCAGATGCTGAAAATATTCGATGCGAATAGCCAGCAACGCGACACCGTCGAAGCTACCGTCGATTTCGTCGATGCGCCGCGTGAGACCGATGGAGAGTTTGCCGTCGCGCAGCCGCGAATGGAACGGATGAGAGAAATACAGGCCCACGGCGGGGCTGCGTTGATGGACCAGAAAATAGTCGCGGTCCGCGAGGCTGACCGCGGTATTGACGTCGCTCTTCTGCGAGGCGACGACCCGGCCCTCGCGATCGATCACATAGGCGCCGCCCAGGTAAGCCGCGGTTGTCGCGCCGTCGAACAGCACCGCGCGCCGCACGTCCGCGGGCAACTTCCACGAAGCCGGGTTGCGCGCCCCGTCGGCCATTGCCTGCAATGACAGGTCGCAGATTTCCACGTTGCGTTCGAGCTCCGTGGAAATGATCGCGACGAGGTTTCGCGAGGTCTCGCGCGCGTGATCGAGCGCATCGGCCCGGCCACTGCTGAGCGTGAGCAGCGTCAAGCCCGCCATCGACACGGCGACCAGCGTGCCGGCCACGCCGACAAAAAACGGCTGGTTGCCCACGTATCGCGACACGCCGGCGCCATAGGCGCGTAATTTCTTGTGCAAGCGCCGGCGCAGCGAAAGCCTTTGATGTACCACGTGCGCCTCGCCTCCTTCGCAGTTGATCCGCATGCCTCCCGCTTATGCGGATGCGCAGCCAACGTTGTTATTCGGATGCCACCTGTGCCGTTTGGTTCGCGCATACGCACGAGATGCGCGCTGCATCATAGTTTGCGCAGCAGTCCCGCCGCCGCGCGCATCCGCCGTTTGCGCTCTTTCCTGAGCCATTGAAGCGCCGCGTCGGTATCGCCGACGCCGGCACCGGCGAGCAGGGCAATATTGTCCCGCAGCAACATCTCGCTCGCGACCACGTCGTTCAGCGTACCGAATCGTTTCTGGATCTGTTTCAAACGTTTGAGGGTACGTTTGCGCCCGCCGCTCAGGACGGGTTCGAAAAACTCAAGCAGATAGCGCAGTTTCTTTCCCGCCTTCCTGACGTTGTGAAAGGCCGCGTAGTTGGATCGCTTCGCACCACGCGCGCGTTTCATCCGCTTCTTCAATGAACGCTCCGAAGCCGCCACACGCCGAGTGGCGAACTTGCGCAGCGGCATGCGCTCATGGGCCGTATTCAGTTCTTTGGACGCACTGGACAACGCTTCGCGCAGCAGATGTTTGACGTCGGCGTTCGAGAGCGTTTCGCGGCTCGTTGCCAGCGCGCCGACGCGAGCGTCTTGGAGCTTCGGCACCATGTCGCGCGCGCCGTTGCCTTCTTTCGTCAGCAATTCGATCAGGATGTCCCAGTCGCGCGTTTTGCCGGCGGCCGCGGCCAGATACTTATAGAGGGCACGTTGCCGCGTATTTTCGCCTTTTTCCAGCAACGGCTCGAACGCCCACCACAGGGAACGCAAACGCCGCAGCGAGACGCGCAGTTTGTGCAGCGCTTCCGGCGAGGCGTCTTCGCGCACCGCATTCGCGTATTCGATCGCCTCGCCGACGAGCGGCGCCGCATAGGATGCGAAGGCCGCTTGCGCAGAAGGCGCGGCAGCGGCTGGATCACTGCTGACGGGTCGTTTATCGGCTTTGCGGCTCGCGCGTTTCATTGAAGATCCCTGGATACACCGTCCTGACAGCCTAGCAAAAAAAGGACCTAACGGGTATGCACTCCGCAATTCATGGCCGGCACGCCGTGCAGCGACTATCTTTGACACCTGCGACGATGACCTGCAAGTGATCTCGGCCACGTGACCGTCGACGTTTCGGCGTTTTTTTCGGCGTTCTCATCTGCGCTCTTTTCGGCGTTCTTTTCGGACATCTGAGCATCCGGATCGGACAATTTTGCAAACCGTGTTCCGAAGCGGTGCACGGCCAACGGCCGTGCACCTCGGCGCCACGCCCCTGTCATCATTACGACACACAGTCCCCGCAGGATCGGAAGCTCCGCGACAAACTTTGGGGCTCACGCCATGCCGGAACTTTCGTATCCACAATCAGGCACTGCTAGCGGAAAGGGGCGCAATATCGGCCTCATCATCTTTCTCGCGGTGATTCTGGTCGGCGCCGTTTATTGCGCCGTGCACTTACTGGATGATTTACAGCCGGTCCGCGAAAGCTCGGCTCTGCCTTATCTGCTGCTCGGTGTTGCGCTGCTGATCGCGCTGGGTTTCGAATTCGTCAATGGCTTTCACGATACGGCGAACGCGGTCGCGACCGTCATCTACACGCATTCGCTTGCGCCGAACCTGGCCGTGGTGTGGTCGGGCGGATGGAATTTTCTCGGCGTGCTCACGTCGAGCGGCGCCGTTGCCTTCGGCATTCTGCAGTTGCTGCCCGTCGAGCTGATCTTGCAGGTGGGGAGCAGCGCCGGTTTCGCGATGGTCTTCGCGTTGCTGATCGCCGCGATCATCTGGAATCTCGGCACCTGGTATTTCGGACTGCCGTCGTCGAGCTCGCACACGCTGATCGGCTCGATTATCGGCGTCGGCCTGATGAATCAATTGATACACGGCAGCAACGGCACGAGCGGTGTGGACTGGAATCAGGCGCTCGGCGTCGGCAAGTCGTTGCTGTTTTCGCCGCTGGTGGGCTTTCTCGCGGCAGGTTTGCTGCTGCTGATCCTGAAAGCCGTGGTGCGCATTCCCGCGCTGTATGCCGAACCGAAGGGCAAGGAGCCGCCGCCCTTCTGGATCCGCAGCCTGCTGATCCTGACCTGCACGGGCGTTTCGTTCGCGCACGGCTCGAACGACGGCCAGAAAGGCATGGGCCTCATCATGCTGATCCTGATCGGCACGGTGCCCACGGCCTACGCGCTGAACAAGGCAGTGACGCCGGCGGAAACGCAAACCTTCCTCGCGGTCGCGCATCAGACCTCGGCGACGCTCGCCAAATACACCCAGGGCGCCGCACCGTCCGCCAATCCGCGCGCCGATGTCGAGACCTATGTCCGTACTCACCAGCTCACGCCCGCCACGTTGCCGGCCCTGCAGCAACTGACCGAGATCATTGCCGGCCAGGTGGGCGCGTCCGGATCGATGGCTGCCGTGCCGCAGGGCCTCGTCGACAACGTGCGCAACAACATGTATGAGCTTGCCCGCAAAAAATGGATCCCTTGCTGAGTGTGTAAAACTCACGCAAGGAGGAAGGAAAGATGGGTAATCCGAGAGCCCGATATACGCGGGAATTCATGCTGGAAGCCGTGCGCATGGTCCGCGGCGGCCAGAGCATGGCGGCGGTGGCGAAGATACTGGGTATCAGCCCGAAGACGCTGCACAACTGGGTTAAGGCCGATGCCGCTGGGAAGCTGAACGGCGCAGGCAAACAGGTTTCTCCTGAACAGATGGAGATTGCCCGGCTGCGCGCGGAGTTGGCACGCGTGAAAATGGAGCGCGACATATTGGAAAAAGCCACGGCGTACTTTGCAAAGGTGTCGGCATGAAGTACGCCTGGATCGAGCTTCACAGCCGACAATGGCCGGTGTCCCTGACCTGCCAGGTGCTGGGTGTCAGCCCCAGCGGTTACCACGCGCGCAAGGCGCGGGATGTCGATACTGACCGAGCGCGCCGACGCATCAGCAACGACGCTCTGCTGGTGCACATCAAGGCCGTGCACGCTGAATCCAAAGGCGAGTACGGCTGGCCGCGCGTGTGGAAGAAGTTGCTGGCCCAGGGCATTCGCGTCAGCAAGGATCGTGTCCAACAGCTCATGAAGCTGCACGGCATCAGGGCGAAGACCAAACGCCGGTTCAAGGTCACGACCGACAGCAACCACAGCCTGCCGGTCGCGCCGGACCTGCTGCAACGAGACTTCTCTCCCGCGCGTCCAGATCAGGTCTGGACTACGGACATCACGTACATCTGGACGGACGAGGGTTGGCTGTTTCTGACCGTCATCCTCGACCTGTTCAGCCGTCAGGTGGTGGGCTGGTCGATGCAGCCGCACATGCGCACGGAGCTGGTGTCTGACGCGCTGCGTATGGCGTGGTTTCGCCGCCGGCCGGAAGCGGGCCTGATCGTCCATAGCGACCGCGGTAGCCAGTATTGCAGTCGTGACTTCCAGGACCTGCTTAAGGGCTACGGCATGCGCAGCTCGATGAGCCGTCGAGGAAATTGTTGGGACAACGCGCCGACCGAGAGCTTGTGGGGATCGCTCAAGCGAGCACGCATCCTTGGCCAGCGCTTTGCAACGCGTCGGGAAGCGATGGACGAGGTAATCGACTGGTTGAGCTTCTACAATCATTCGCGCTTGCACTCGACGTTGGGCTACGTCAGTCCGATGCAGTTCGAGCGGGACTGGTACGCTGCCCAGAACCAACGGGTGGCATAATCTCACTCAGCTAAGGGATCCGAAATTCGCGGGCAACGTCAGTACGTGGCTTCCGAAGCGATCCGTCTGATGGAGAAAGCCAAACAGCCGGCTTTCTCGGCGGACGACGGCAAGGCGATCGCCAACTTCAAGGCGCAAACGGATCACGCCACCAAGTTCATTCCCACGTGGGTCAAGGTCGCGGTGGCCATTGCGCTCGGTCTCGGCACGATGGTGGGATGGAAGCGCATTGTCGTGACGGTCGGCGAAAAGATCGGCAAGCAGCATCTGACATACGGACAGGGTGCATCGGCTGAAGTGGTGGCGATGCTGACGATCGGCGCCGCCGACATGTACGGCCTGCCGGTTTCCACGACGCACGTGCTGTCGTCGGGCGTGGCGGGCGCGATGGCGGCCAACGGCTCCGGCCTGCAATGGGGCACCGTGCGCAGCCTGGTCCTCGCGTGGGTGCTGACGTTGCCGGCTTCCATCGCGCTGGCGGCCGGCTTGTACTGGGTGTTCCGGGCGGTGTTCTAAGTCTGCGCGGCGGCCGGTTCCAGCACTGGCCGCGGCACGAAAAAGCGCGGCTCGTGGCCGCGCTTTTTTTTCACCGGGCCATAGTAAGGCGGCCGCTCAATACACCTCAGGCACGATCATCGACGACGGCACCGGCTGGCGGCTGTATTCGTCGTGATAGACGCGCGCGGGCAATTCGATCTGCGGGTGCTCGATCTCGTGATACGGCACCTGGCTCAGCAAGTGGTGAATGCAGTTCAGGCGCGCGCGTTTCTTGTCGACCGCCTGCACCACCCACCACGGCGCTTCGGGAATGTGCGAGCGCTGCAGCATCACTTCCTTGGCCTGCGTATAGGCTTCCCAGCGGCGCCGGCTTTCAAGATCCATCGGGCTCAGCTTCCACTGCTTCAGCGGGTCGTGAATACGGTTCTGAAAGCGGATTTCCTGCTCTTCGTCGGTAATCGAAAACCAGTACTTGAGAATCTGCACGCCGCTGCGCGCCAGCATTTTTTCGAATTCAGGCACCGAGCGGAAGAACTCTTCGTACTCTTCGTCGCTGCAAAAATTCATCACGCGCTCCACGCCCGCGCGGTTGTACCAGCTGCGATCGAACAGCACCATTTCGCCGCCAGCCGGCAGATGCGACACGTAACGCTGGAAATACCATTGCGTGCGTTCGCGATTGTTCGGCGCGGGCAGCGCCGCCACGCGGCATACCCGCGGATTGAGCCGTTGCGTGATGCGTTTGATCGCGCCGCCCTTGCCGGCCGCATCGCGCCCCTCGAAAATGACCACGAGGCGGTGGCCGGTCTGCACGATCCAGTCCTGCAGCTTGACGAGTTCGCCCTGGAGCCGGAACAGCTCGCGGAAGTACATCTTGCGAGCCTCGCGATGCTCAGGCGTAAAACCCTCCGCGCCGTCGATGATGCGGTCGTCGACCTCCATTTCGAGTTCTTCGTCATAGGCGTCGATCAGGTCCTCTTCGAAACGGCGCTGCCGCTCTGCCATCAGTTCGGCTTCAGGTCTCGGATCCTGCTCTTTCATTGCGGCTCTCCTGGCAACGGAAATGGTTAGGCGCGCGGCGAAAAGCGCGACGCGGACCCGCTCGATTATCGAAGCGGCAGGTGTCAGCCGTGTTACCGGCACGGCCCGCGCCTTTCGACGTCCATGATAGCGAGTTTATGGAACCACCCGGCGGCCGCCCGGCACTAGCGCAACGGTTTCGCGAAGCTGATTTCGTGGCCGTCCGGATCCGTGATGTGGAAGTAGCGCTCGCCCCACGGCGCGTCGGACGGCTCGAACGACGGCTTCAGGCCCGCCGCCAGCGCCTTGCGGTAAAGCGCATCGACATCGGATACATAGAGGATCACGCGGCCCCACCAGGCAACCGGCGCGCGCGCATCCACGATCAGGTTCAGATACGAATCGCCAAAGGCAAACGATGTGAACGCCTCCTGCGGGCCGCCGAACTTTATCGGGAAGCCAAGCGCTTCATAGAACAGCACGGCGCGCGGCATATCGTGGGTGGCAAGCGTGATGGCGCTGATCGACTCGATGCGCGGTTCGGTGGGCCCGTTCGCGGAGGCTGACGTGGCGGGTGAGTTCATGGCGGCTGTCTCCTTGGCATGACGGGCGTCTACGTGTCCAGCACGGCGTATGCCGCGCTTTGGAAGGCGCCGCCGCGCGCCGGGCTAGGTGGCGTTGGCGTTGGCGTTGGCGCTGGCGTTGGCGTTGGCGTCGGCGTTGGCGTTGGCGTTGGCGTTGGCGTTGGCGTTGGCGTTGGCGTTGGCGCTGGCGCTGGCGCTGGCGCTGGCGCTGGCGCTGGCGCTGGCGCTGGCTTCAGAAAGTGTCTCACAGCCCGCGCCGCGCCAACCCGCCCGGCCCACGGCACTTGAAAACTTTGGCGGTGCCCCGCATCTGCGGTTCCGTTTATCCGGAGCATCGCCATGGGAAGCCGCCCACGCTTCATCGATGACCTGTCGCGCGCCGCATCCGACGCCCCCGGGCCCGAAATACTCAATCCCTTAGCCGACGACGCCCTGCTCGACGCCTATTCCCGCACCGTGATCGGCGCGCTGGAACGGGTTCAGCAGGCCGTCGCCTTCATTTCCGTCGAACGCCGGCTGCCCGGCGCCCCGTCCGGCCACGCACGCGGCACGCGCGGCGGCACCGGCTCGGGCTTTCTGTTCACGCCCGACGGCTACCTGCTGACCAATAGCCACGTCGTGCACGGCGCCACCCATATCGAGGTGACGCTCGCCGACGGCGCGAAATTCGACGCCGATCTGGTCGGCGACGATCCCGGCAGCGATCTGGCCGTCTTGCGGATCGGCTCTCCGGAGCCGTTGCCGCACGTCGAACTCGGCGAGTCCTCGAAGCTGCGCGTCGGGCAGATCGCGATTGCGGTCGGCAATCCGCTCGGCCTCGCGCAAACCGTGACGACGGGCGTGGTCTCGGCGCTCGGCCGCTCGCTGCGTTCGAATTCCGGCCGCATGATCTACGACGTGATCCAGACCGACGCGGCGCTCAATCCCGGCAATTCGGGCGGTCCGCTGATCAATTCGGCGGGCCAGGTGATCGGCGTGAACACCGCGATCATTCCCGGCGCGCAGGCCATCTGCTTTGCCACGGCCATCGACACGGCCAAGTGGGTCATCATGCAGCTCTTCGCGCATGGCCGCGTGCGGCGCGCCTATATCGGCGTGGCAGGCACCACTACGCCACTGTCGCGCCGTGTGCAGCGCTATTTCGGCTTGAGCTCGCAAAGCGGCGTGCGCGTCATGGAGATCGTCAAAGGCAGCCCAGCGGCGCTCGGCGGCTTGCGCACCGACGATACGATCATCGCGATCGATACGCAGGCCGTGCAGGACGTGGACGGTCTGCAACGCACGCTGGACGCGTCGCGTATCGACAAGCCGGTCAATGTGACGGTACTGCGCGGCGCGCAGCGGCTCGAATTGACGCTGACGCCGGTCGAGCAAGCCAGCTGATGTAACGGCAATGGGGCGTGCTTCGGGAGCAGAAAAAAGCCTCGCGTCCGGTTGAACGCGAGGCTTCCTGTTTTCTGTCGACAGCGGCGCTTCTCCGGGGCGACACGAGAAGCGCCGCCCGACTCCCGACAAACGCGCTTACTGGATCACACGCGTCACACCGCGGCCACGCGGATCGGCTGCGGCTTCCGGCGTATCGCCGTTGACCTTGATCGCCTGGATATCGCCGCTGAAATCCTGCCCCTTCAGCGTGTAACCCTTGGCTTCGATCTGTTTGGCGAGTTCGCCGTCGATCGGCTTGTACGGTTCCCAGAAAATCGTGTCCGGCGGCAACAGTTGATGATGGAAGCGCATCGCCGCAACGGCCTGCGGCAGCGGCATGTTGTAGTCGTAGATGTTGTTGATCACCTGGAAGATCGACGTGAAGATGCGCGAGCCGCCCGGCGTGCCGATCACGAGCGATACCTTGCCGTCCTTCGTCAGAATGGTCGGGCTCATCGAGGAGAGCGGCCGCTTCTTCGGTTCGATCGAGTTCGCATCGCTGCCCACCACGCCGAACATATTCGCCACGCCCGGCTTCGCGGAGAAGTCGTCCATCTCGTCGTTCAGCACGATGCCCGTACGGTCGGCCACCACGCCCGAACCGAAATAGCCGTTGATGGTGTACGTGTTCGACACGGCGTTACCCCACTTGTCGATCACCGAAAAGTGCGTGGTCTCCGCTTTCTCCGGCATCGACGTGCCAAGGCCGGCCTGAACGGTCTTCGTGTCCGAAGGCGCGGTCGGATTCACTTCGGCGGCGCGTTTGGCAATGTATGCGTCGTCGGTCAGCTGGGCAACCGGCACCTTGTAGAAGTCGGGGTCGCCGAGATACTGCGCGCGATCGGCGAACACGCGCTTTTCGATTTCCGCGATCAGATGCACGTATTGCGCGGAATTCAGCGGGACGTCCTTGAAGTCGGGCGCAAGATCGGCCTTCATTTTCAGCAGTTGCACGAGACCGATACCACCCGAGGTCGGCGGCGGCGCCGTGTAGACGCGATAGCCGTTCCAGTCGGCCTCGACCGGTTCACGCCAGACTGCTTTGTACTGCTGCAGATCGGCCTTGGTGATGAGACCGTGACCGCGCATGGAAGCGGCGATCAGATCGGCCGTCTTGCCCTGATAGAAGTCTTTGGCGCCTTGATCGGAAATGCGCTGCAGCACACCGGCAAGATCCGGTTGTTTGAAGTCGACGCCCTGCTTCAGATTGCCGAAGTAGGTATCGAAGTTGGTCTTGCCGGCGAAGTCTTTCGCCGCGGCGTCGCGGCGTTCCTGCAGTTGCTGGCTGACCTCGAATCCGTCGCGCGCGTAGTGGATGGCCGGCGCGAGTACCTGCTTCCACTTGAGCTTGCCGAAGCGGCGCTGCGCCTGCCACATGCCGTCGACGGTGCCCGGCACGCCCACTGCGCGGTAGCCGTACAGGCTCATGCCCTTGATGACTTCGCCCTTGTCGTCGAGATACATGTTTCTGGTGGCGGCCAGCGGAGCGCGCTCGCGGTAGTCGAGAAAATACGGTTTGCCGTCCACGTAGAGCGTCATGAACCCGCCGCCGCCGATGTTGCCCGCTTCCGGATAGGTCACGGCAAGCGTGAAGGCAATCGCTACGGCTGCGTCGACGGCGTTGCCGCCTTCCTTGAAGATCTGCTCGGCGGCATCGGCGCTGTATTTGTCGGCCACCGCGATCGCGGAAGCGGTGAGTACCGCGGGCTGCGTTTTCGCGGGCGGCTTCGCGAGTGCGGGCGTGGACTCGAGAAAAGCGCTTGAAACAGAGACGAGTGCGACCAGCGCGAATCCGCTGACCGACGATCTGGCGTTGCGAAACAACTTCATTGCCAATCCCCCAGGACGACGTTCATCTGATGATTACAGGCTCTGTCTGGGGCTTATAGCACGTGAACCGCTTGCTTGCGAAGCCGCTACTTGTCGTAGGCTTCATGTTGCGGCACACAAAAACCGCCGGTTCGGCGGCATGGAAAATCTCGCCCGAAACGCCCGAGACAGGCGTGTTCAGCAAGACGCATGCCGCGCGGCGAAGCGCAGCATGCGCGCTTCACGCGCGGCCGCGACTGCCGCGCGCAATCTCGTCGCCGGCGCCGTGCGGCAGCCGCGCGGTGACGGGAATCGACATGAACGAGAACAGGCCGACCACGAGAAAAGCCGGCCAGAAGTCCGAGAACACGATAGCGGAATGACCCTGCACGTTATGCGAAATCTGCAGCACGATGCCCGCGATCGTCACGCCGAGGCCCAGCGAAATCTGCTGGATCACGCTCGCCACGCTCGTCGCACGGCCAACGTCGCGACTCGGAATGTCCGCGTACGCGAGCGTATTCAACGACGTGAACTGAAGCGACGGAAAGACGCCGCCGAACAGCACCACACACCAGATCAGCCAGTGCGGTGTGCCGGGAAAGAACAGACCGTACACGGCAATGGCGAGACCCGCGCAGCCCGCGTTGAACATCAGCACGGTACGGAAACCGAACCGTTCGAGAATGCGCGATGCCGCCGCCTTCATGAAGATCGAGCCGAACGCAGACGCACAGGTGATCGCTCCCGACTTGAACGCGGTCATGCCGAGGCCTTCCTGCAACGCGAGCGGCAGCAGAAACGGCACGGCTCCGAGACCGATACGGAACAGCGAGCCGCCCACCACGCTCGCGTGAAAACTCGGAATGCGCAGCAGGCGCAGATCGAGCACGGGCAAGTCGACACGGTTCGCGTACAGCACGTACAGCGCGAGTAACACCAAGCCGGCCACGCACATGCCGACCGACACCGTGTTCGACACCAACTCGCCGCCCACCAGCGAAAGCCCGAGCATGAATAGCGACGCTCCGCTCGCAGACAACGCGAAGCCGGTCCAGTCGAGCCGGCCCGGATGCGCTTCGCGCACGTTGGCAATATGCCTGTTCGCCAACCAGATTCCCAGCAGGCCGATCGGGATATTGATGAAGAAGATCAGACGCCAATGCAGATACGTGGTGATGAAGCCGCCCAGCGGCGGCCCGACCACGGGCCCGAGCAAAGCCGGCACGGTCAGATAGTTGACCGCGCGGATAAAGTCGGATTTCGGCACTGAACGGAAAATGATGATGCGGCCCACCGGCACCATCATCGCGCCACCGATGCCTTGCACGAAGCGCGCCACCACGAAGGTGCCGAGAGACGTGGAGGCCGCGCACATCAGCGAGCCGGCCATGAAAACGCCGATGGCCGTGCGGAACACCGTACGCGAACCGAAACGGTCAGCCACCCAGCCGCAGATAGGAATGAAGACGCCGAGGCCAATGACATAGGCCGTTACAGCGAGCTTGAGTGTGATGGGATCCTGGCCGAGATCGCGCGCCAGAACCGGCAGCGACGTCACGATGACCGTGCCGTCCACATTCTCCATGAACATGGCGCACGCGACGATCAGCGGAACAATGAAAGTGCCTAAGGCAAGAGGCATTGGCAGGACGACGGGTTGCAAGGCCGTCGGCGTAAAGCGTCGATTATGGCATCGCATCGGCAACAGATGTTGTTGCGCGAGGTCATTTCAGAGGTGTGCGTACGTGCTGATTGAGCACGCGCAACGAAGCCGCAGGGCACGCGAAGCTGCGAGGGCCAAGCGGAAAAAGCCTGGGCCGGCATTCAGCCGGCCCAGGCTCTATACGTCTACGTCAGCGAAGATGCGGCGGCAAGACTTAGCGCGATGCGCTGACCAGCGGCTGCAACTGCGGCAGGATCTCAGTGCTCGCGCGAACCACGTCGTTCGGGAAATCGATTTCGATCCAGGGCGCGCCGGTCACGTCGGCGGTATGAAACACCTGGCTGCGCTCCAGCAGCAGGTCGCGCACCGCTTCTTCGTGCGGCATGTTGGCCCGGCCGCTCTCCACGTAGCCGGCCACGATCTCCGCGAAGCGCTGCGCGGTTTCCTGACGGAAGCGGAAGAAGCCGACCGATTCGCCAATGGTGTCGTACTCGAGATTGACGGCGAGCTGCTTGCGCAGTTCGACCGGCACATCATCTTTCAGACACAGCTTGACTGGCTCGTCGCCGGCTTCGAAATCACGGTCGATCAGCAGGCGGTTGACCGTCTCGCCCGCCACCAGCGCATTCAGAATGCGCTCGTCGTAGAGCACGTCGGCGTCCATCAACAGCACGTCGCCGCCGCGCGTGAGCGCCTCGGCCACCGTGTGCACCGTCAGCACGCTGCCCAGGTCGTAACGCGTGTTCAACGCCGTTTCCACCTTGTGCGGCCAGTTGATGCGCTCCAGTTCCGCCTGCACCGATTCCGGCTGAAAGCCGAGCGCCAGCACGACGTCGGTCACGCCGGCGTTTTCGAGCATTTGCAGATGCCGTTCGAGCAGGCTCATGCCGTCGAACTGCAGCAGACACTTCGGGAACTGCGCTTGCGGCGGTTGCTGGAGACGCAGGCCGAGGCCCGCTGCGAGGATGATGGCACGCATGCGCGGTCCTTTGAAAAAATACGGAGTTTAATCGACAGCCGGCACGCGCCCCAAGGCACGGCGCCGTTGCCAGCTTCGTTCGCTGAAGTGCAACACCAGCAGACCCGGCAAGCCTAGCAGGATTTCGCGCGCGCGCTTGGCGAGCGACAACGCCAACGCGGCGTCCGGCGGCAAACCCACCAATGGCGCGAGCAACAGATAGCCGCCCTCCTGCACGCCGAGCGAGCCCGGAATCATGAACGCGGCGCCACGAATGGCTTGCCCCAGACTTTCGAGCAGCAGTGCGTCGACCCAGTCCACGGGATGGCCGAGAAAGCGCAGCGCGAGCCACACCTCCACCGTGCCGATGATCCAGCCTACGAGACTCATCACGAAGCTCGCCGCCACGCGGCCGCGTTCGCGGTACGTGGCCTGCACGGCGGCGTCGACGGCTTCGGCGCGCGTCATCAACGAAGACCAGTCGCGCTTGCCGAACATCTTCGAGACCACGCCGAGCAACCGGCCGAACAGACCGCGCCGCTGCGCATAGTAAAACCCAACGATCATCGCGCCCAGCACGCCGGTGGCGATCAGCGTGGCGGTTCGCAGGTCGTGCAGCGCGCCGTGCGCGGCGTAAGCGCCGAACAGCAGCAGGCCGCCCAGTGCGAAGACGATTTGCGCGAGCGCCTGCGCGGTCGTGCTGACCGTGATCGCGGCGGCGGCGTCGCGCAGGCGCATGCCGCGCTGGGACAATTGCCGCACCATGACCACCGGCCCGCCGATCTGGCCGGCCGGCAACAGGCTGTTCACGGATTCGCCGATCCAGCGCGAGAACAGCGCGTCGCGCAACGACAGGTCGTGATGCACACCGTCACGGCGGCGCCGGAACAGCACCGAGATCGCGCCGGCGTCGACCATGAGCGGCACGAGGTGGAACGCCGCGACGAGCGCGAGCCCCCAGCCTGCCGTAAGCAGTGTCGAAGCCACCGAGCCGAAACCCTGCCACGCAAGCAGGCCGACAAACAGCGCCGTCCCGATCGACAGCAGTATCAGGGCCGCGCGGTTCATGCGTGGTCCTTCGCGCGGCGGGTCATCTGGCGGAACACCTGGCGAAAGCCGAAGTACGCGATCGCGTCCTTCATGTTCGAGATGAAGCGACGCCACGGCCGCATGTTGGGATCCGTCACGTACTCGAAAGTGAGCGAGACGCGCATTTCGTTCGCGCCGGCCGGGGTGATGCGATGGCGCAGCTTGTCGCCGTCGAAGAACACGAGGCCGCCCGGCGGAATCTGCACCGAGCCCGGTTGATCCGCGACATCGGGATTGCGCGTGTGCAATTCGTAGTCGAGCCGGCACGACGATTCGTCGATCACGCCGAGCAGCAGCGTGTAGCGGCGTCCGTCATAGTACGAAGTATCGTAGTGCCAGCCGATGTGGTCGCCCGGCCGCGTGTAGTAGTACAGCGCGTAAGCGTGCGGATCGTCGGCGGGCGAGAGCTGCAGCTTGTCGCCGCTCAGCTGTTCGAGCCAGCCGATCAACTCCTTCGAGCGGTACAGCTCGGCGATGAACGGCGCGAGGCGGTCGATCGTATGGCGGCTGACGCTGCCGCCCTGCTTATGGCCCGGCAGATAGTTGCGGTTCACTTCCTCTAGCAGCGAACGCGCGCTGTGGACGAGCTGCGCCGTGACTTCGGGCGCGAGAAAGTCTTCCAGATAAAGAAACGCGTCCTGTTCGGCGAAATCCTTGCGCAGACGCGGGTTGTCGAACCCGCGCGTGCGGCTCGCGATCGCGCGGTCGGCATTCGGCGCGGGCGGTGCGGCCGGCGAACCTGCTGCGGGAACTGGCGTGATCACGTCGTCTTCGGCGTGCGTACTCATTCGCTGGCCCACATCTGGCTGGTTTCGGAGGCCTTGGCGGCAACGGGCGCGGGACGGGCGGCGCGGCGTGCGACCCGCCAATAGTCGATCACCACCCAGACGGCGAACAGCGGCGCCCCGATCGACGCGACCACGACAAAGGGCATGACGACGCTCGTCAGCGTGACGATGGGCAGCAGATACAGCACGTCTTCGGTTTCGAAGCCGCCGACGGACGCCTGCTTCGTGCCCGCCTTGCCGGCCATCTCCTCGATGCGCATGCGCAGGAAGAAGATCAGGGCGACTGCCACGCCGGCCACGGCACCGAGCACGCCCGGCGCAACTTTCAATCCGCCGACGTGTGCGGCGCCCACGCCGATGCCCATGCCGACGAACAGCATCACGGTCACGAGCGCGTCGCAGGCGAGGTCGTAAAAATGACCGATCCGGCTCGACTTTCCGCCGATGCGCGCAAGCTCGCCGTCCGTATGGTCGACGAAGTTCGACAGCACGATCAGGAAGGCACCGGCATTGGCCCAGGCAAATTCGCCGTGAGCAAGGCAGAGCGCGCCTGCCAGCCCGATCAGCAGGCGCAGCGTGGTCAGATGGTTCGGCGTGACCCACGTGTTCACGAGCGGAGTCACGAGCCGGCGAGCGAGCCGCGCGTCCCATGTTCTGGGCGGCGGAACGTTAATTGGAGTTGGGGGTCGCGAATTCATAACCCGGAAATATATACGGGATCGAAAAAGATTGCTTTCTTCCCGCGCGTTTCTTTGCGCTTCGTTCGTTGCCGATTTGTGTCCGCTGCACAGCAAGATTTGCCGAATCGCGATAAAGTGCCAACCAGTTGCGCCTGCCGCGCGGGTACATTTCGATGCGCAAAGTCTTCCGGGTTTTCGATCTCGCGCCCGCCCGTTGCGAACACACTACATCGAATCGGGCCGCCGTCCACGCTTATGAAACGCTTTTTTTTGTCCGTGCTGCTTACTCTCGGCGCCGCTGCGCTGCCGATCACCAGTTACGCCACCGCGCTCGACGCGCCGCTCGCCTGCAATGAAAGCGGCCATCAGTTCATTGCCGATCTCGCGCAGCAACAGTTGATCGATCCAAAGCCCACGCGTGTGGAGAGCAACTCGATCAACGCCTTCTCGCCCATGCCCGGCGCGGATCTGACGGCATACGGCTTTCACGTGTTCGCGGTGGTCGGTTACGAAAAAGACGACCCGATGTTCCGGGTCGGCGATGGCGAGCCGGTCGCGCGTTCGGCCTATGGCGTCGTGGTGGTCGGCGGCGAGGCGAAGGTGCAGAAAGCTGTCGCCGCGTCTGACAGCACGGCGATCGTGCATCGGGTGGCGCCGCTGATTACCGCGATTTTCTGCAAGCGGAATTGAGGCCAGGTGGCGAGACGCGCCGGCTGAAATGGCCAATAGGTAGACAGGAAGACCACGTTCCACGCGCAATAATCGCAGCAGATGGATTTTCCGGGGCCTGCAAGGGCGTCTATCTGCCTCCTGTCAAACAGGGTCCAGCCGCGCTGGTTATAAGTCGGTTTACACCGGCCAAGCGCGCCCGCGAAGTGACGAGGCTCCCTGGTGGGGCGGTCCAAGACAGTCCAGATCCGCCGTCGCTCCCTTATAGCTTGATCCCCGCCGGATCCGCCGTCAGATACCCCACCGTCGCGCCGAAGCGGTCCTTATAGTTCGCCCGCACGAGCGGATCGAGCGTCGATTTGATTTTGTCGTGCAACGGACTTTCCCAGTCGCCGACGTGCTGGAAGTTGCTCATCACGTAAGTCCAGCCGTTGATTTCGTCGACGGCATGCAGGCCTGTCGACTCGGCGCCCGCCGGGCACGAGAGCACCCGCGAGAGCGTCTTCGTATCGACGTTGTACGCCCACAGGAAATTGTTCACGTGCATGCCGCTGTCCTCGCCGATAAAGAGCGTGCGCAGCTTCTCCGAGAACTTGAGGTTGTCCGGGTTCGCAATGCGCTCAGGATTCGCCGTGTTGCCGAGCGCGTCGGGCGTCGACAGGTCTTCGCCGACCAGCGCCGCGGGCGCGGCCATGTCCACCGGCACCCATTCGCTGTCGATCGCGCCGCCGCTGCGGTCGCGCTGGCCGCCCTTCATGTTCAGCGCGTAGACCGCGCCGGCGTTGATCGTCCTGTCGACGGCCACGTCGGTGGAAGCGGCATTGCCGCGCACCATCGACTTCTCGATCCGCGACATGGCCGAATACAGCACCTTGTCCTTGATATTGACCGTCGTGCCTTCGAGCTTCGTGAAGCCCATGCTGCCGCCGGCCAGCGCCGCATAGCGGTGTGTTTCGAGGAAGGTCGCGGCCTGCGTCATGCCGGACTTGACGCGCACCCAGTTGAACGTGCCGTTGTAATTGATCTTCGTGTAGGTCGGATCGCGTGGATCCGTGGTCGAAACGTCCATGATGTCGCTCGCGCGCAGCCGGTCGGCAAGCGCCTCGATCTCGTCGCTGGTCGCGTGGCCCAGGCTGATCCACGACAGCGTTGCCGCGCCCGCGCCGCTTGCGGACACCTGCGTCCACTTCGCCACGTACAGCGTGCCCGCCGACAGATCGGCTTCGCGATCCGCAATGAACATGAACAGACCGCCGTTGGTCGCGTCGTCGCCCATCAGGACGGTGCGCTTGTCCGGCATCACCTGAATCAGCTCGTGCGAGATGCGGCCGAGGCAGTAGTGCTTCCTGATCGAGCCGGTGCCGTCCGGATTGACCGTCACCTCCGGCAGATGGCCGTAGTGATAGGGGTTCGCGCTGGTTTCGTCGCCGTACAGGCTGCGGCTGAAGCCCTTGAACTGGCTATTGCCGGCAATCGTCGTGGCGTCCGGCTCGTACTCTTCGCTCGACAGATGCGTGTTCCACGGCGACAGGCTCGCGCCGCAGGTAATCCACAAACCATGCGCCTTCGACGTATCGACATTCGAATAGCCCGCCAGCGTGAGCTTGCCGGTGGCCGGGTCCTGGTCGAGCGTCAGCACGGCGATCGGCGAAGGCAGCTGGCCGTACATCGAGGTCAGGTTCTGATCGCGCGTGGCGTATTCGAACTGCACGACGGCGAACACCGCGTTGCCTTTGAGGCCCTTCACCGCGGGATTGTCGAGGCGAATCAGCGAGCTGCCGTCCGGGCAATCCGAATAGAACTGCCGCTCCTTGCCCGCCACCGACCTGTCGACGATCGGCTGGTTGTTGATGTCGAAGTAACCGCCCGCGAGGATCGTCCCGCCTTTGACGTTGGGCACGCTGTCGCCGGTGATGAAGAACGGCTGGTACGCCAGCTTGAACGCGCGACTGCTGCCGTCGCTCAATTGCACCGTCAGGGTCGAGCCGACCGTGGTCTTCGCCATCGCGGCCGGATCGGCCAGGCTCGGTGCCGCCATGCTGGCGAACGCCGCGGAAACGAAGTTGGCGGCCGGCTTTACCGGCGTCGCCAGATCGTTGCTGCCGCCGCAAGCAGTCAGCATCGAGGCCGTGGCGAGTCCGCCGAGCGGTAGCATCGGCGCGCCCGCGAGTAGTTTCAGGGCCTTGCGGCGGGAAAGGTCGAACGGCTCAGCCATGTTGTCGTGATCCAGTGTTTGGGTAGCGTGGGTGAACGCACAGCCGGCACGCGCTCGGACCCAAACACATGGCTCACGCTCGCGCCGCTATGACGCGAGGATTCTATGAAGTGAATGTGAAAGTATATTGACAGGCTTTGGTAATGTTTTATTCAGCCGGCAGTCAGCAACCCGCTAACCCAATCCTGCCGCAGGCAGGCGCGATGTCTAACCCGGCCGGCGAAACCCGTTCTCGACCCACGCTGTAGCGCTCGCCTTGCTGAGCTTGAAATTGGGCGCCACCTGCACTTGCGCGAGCTGTTCGCCGAATGTGTCGAGCGCGGTCAGTACCGCATACGGCTCGTCTTCGTCGGGAACGATGTCGAGCGTGATGTCGAGTTCGTCGCAGCCATCCGCGCTCGCGACTCGCACTTCTTTATGCAGTTGCGCGCGCAGTTGCTGCTCATGACGGCGCAGCACTTCAGACGCCGTCTTCACCAGCGTATTGAACGCGGACGTGTCCAGCGGCTTCGGATCTTTTTTGTTGCGACCCATCGTCCACGGTCCGACGAGCGCGGGTTCCGCTTCACCATCCTTGATCATTTCGACGGCCCAGCCTTCGTCGTCTTCATTCTTGATGACGCGCGCGGTCCAGCCGTCGTCGCGCCACAGCCGCGCCTCGTGCACGGTTTCGCCCGGTTCGGGCGAGCCTTCCGTCGTGAAAGCTTCAGCGGGGTCGGACGATGGAAGGGGTGTATCGGTCATTGCAGGTTCACTCACGTTCGCGGGGGGCGGAAACACTCTCGAGCACGCAATTCTACCCGCCCCGCGCGCGGCGAACGCGGCGCCCTGACGAACGGATAAGCCGCGGCGGCGTAATTGTCATTGAAATCATCAATGCCGCCATTCGCGGTGAACTTATAGCCCAATTATAAAAAACATAAAAAAACGCGGCCCGTGGGGCCGCGTATAAAGATGAAAAAGACACCCTTGGTCAAGGGGCGAGACGGATTGTAGAACTGTAATTCTCCGGAATAGACTGTATGAACTGGAAGAGTACATTGCGAAAAACAGAGTGAATCTCAATCTATCTCTAAATAACGAGAACCCTTACTGCTCATGGGTTGCGACGCGACGTCGCAGTCAGGCGACATCGTAAGGACTGACAAGACCAGAATGAATTTATCATCGCACAGAATTTTTTCTTTATTTATCCGCACTTATCCAATTAATTTGCCGCTATTACGAATTTGAAAACTGATTGTTGCGCCATTTGCAATTCAAGATAGGAATAACGGGACTACACTTCGCACCGGATCGTCAGGCAGCCGGCGGAATCGGCGGTAAGCACTGGGATGCGATTCTCTACGCACTGTTTCGGAGTTATCTAATCATGAAAAAAACCCTCATCGCAGCAGGCCTCCTGGGCGCGGTTGCCATCACCGCCCACGCGCAGAGCAGCGTGACGTTGTACGGTACGCTGGACGCCGGTCTCGTGTACTCGAACAACCAGGGCGGCCACAGCAACTGGCAGCAAGGCAGCGGCGTGGCATCGGACACGTACTTCGGTCTGCGCGGCAATGAAGATCTGGGCGGCGGTCTGCACGCCATCTTCACGTTGGAAAGCGGCTTCAACCTGAACAACGGCAAGTACTCGGAAAGCAACACGATGTTCAATCGTCAGGCTTTCGTCGGTCTGCAGAGCGACAGGTACGGCGCGCTGACGCTCGGCCGTCAATACGACTCCGTGGTCGACTACCTGGCACCGCTGTCCGCAGCCGGCGCGGGTTACGGCAACAACCTCGCGGGTCACCCGCTCGACAACGACAATCTGGACAACTCGTTCTCGGTCAAGAACGCCGTGAAGTACACGAGCGCGAATTACGCGGGCCTCAAGTTCGGCGGCCTGTATGGCTTCAGCAATTCGGCCGGCGACTTCTCGAACAACCGCGCATGGAGCGTCGGTGCTTCGTACGAGAACGGTCCGTTGAACGTGGCCGCGGCTTACCTGCAACTGAACAAGTCGGGCAGCTCGAACCTGAGCGGCGCGGTATCGCAGGGTGACGGCACCGCGGCAGTCGCAGCCGATCTGCAACGCACGTTCGGCGCGGGCATCAACTATACGTACGGCCCGGCAACGGTCGGCTTCGTCTACACGCACACGCAACTGGACGGCATCAGCGGCGTGGACGTCGGCGGCACGACCCTGCCTGGCGTAGCAGGCACCAACCTGCATCTGGACAATTACGAAGTGAACGGCCGCTATGCACTGACGCCGGCACTGAGCCTCGCGGCGTCGTACACGTTCACGGACGGCAAGATGTCCGGTTCCAACGGTTCGGGCGATCCGAAGTGGCACACGGTCTCGCTGCAAGGCGACTACTCGCTGAGCAAGCGTACCGACGTGTACGTGGAAGGCGTGTACCAGCATGCGTCGGGCGAACTCGGCAACTTCGGCGCGAACGTCGCGGCGATCAACACGCTGGCGCCGTCGTCGACCGGCAATCAGATCGCGGCGGCAGTCGGCCTGCGTCACCGCTTCTAAGCGTTTCAGGTGGCACGTGCGGAGCGAGTGTATCGATTCGCTCCGCAGTCAACCCGCGCGTGACACGATCACGCCGCGGGTTTTTTCATGGCCTTACGTTTGGACACAATGCGGGCGCCCGCGGATAGTGACGGCGCGCACACCCGGTGGGTATACTGGGCCCGGCTGCCTTCCTTGCCGCAATGCCAGCATGTCGTCGCGGTTGAACGGCGGCTTCGTCGCGAAGCATGACGTCGCGCTGAATCGCGTTGCGCTTCGCCCGCGCCCCAAGTTCCCGCGTACGACCGGGGACGCCGACGACCGGACCATGAAAAGACTTCTCCTGCTTGCCCCCGCTGCTGCCGCGCTTGCTGCTCTCTCCGGCTGCGGTTCTTCCAGCGGCCCCGCCCACGACGCGTCCCTGCCGATGATGTACGTGTCTTCGCAACGCGCCCCTGCCTATATCGCCGATTGCCTCGAAAGCCGTTTGTCGCGCGTGCGCACGTCGCGAGTCGGCGGCGCGACGGAGATCGCGGTCGGCTCGGATTCCAACAACTCGTATTTCGTGACGCTGACGCCTTTTAACGCGGGCTCGGTCATCAAGGTGATGCACCCGGCGAACGCACCAGACGATCCGCCGGAACCGGAAATGCGCTTCGACATTGCACGCTGCGCGACCTGAGCCTCGTCATACGCGCGCGTTTTGAACGCCAGGCCGGTACGCGATTTTTTTAACTCGCGTGCCGGCTATTTTTTTATCCGCGCATCTGCGAACATAGCCGCCCTTTGTCTTTCATGCGGCGCTCGCGCCGCGAGTGTCGATGGCATCCAGCAAAGCACATCACGCTACCGGTTTTGCGGCGGGCGTCATCGCGGCGGCAATCGTCGCGCGCAGCGGCGGCAGTGGCGGTTCGTTGCATCCCGGCGTGGTGTTGAGTTTCATCGCCGGCGTGGCCGGAAGTACGGCGCCGGACTGGCTCGAAGTGGCGTGGTGGTCGCGGGCGCGGCGTCTGTGGATCACGCATCGCACGCTCACGCATTGGGGCGTGGGATGGCTCGCGTTGCTGGCGGCGTCGTATCACTGGCTGGGGCATTCGGTCTACGCGGCGCCGGCGTTCGGATTCGCCTGCGGCGGCCTGATGCATCTGCTCGCCGATTGGCCGAACCCGCTAGGGGTGCCCTGGGTTGCGGGCAGGCATTCGTTAAATCTCTGGAACAGCGGGCACTGCGATCTGATCGTGGTGGCGGCTTCGTGGGCGGCGGCATGGTTCGTCGGGCAGCACGTCTGGTTGCACGGCGTGCATGGCCTATCCCTGCTGCAGCATTTGAGAACCGGATAAACGTCAGGTCAGGTCAGCGCAGCGCTGCCGCGTAGTTCGCGGGCGTCACGCCGAGCAGGCGCACGAAAGCTCGCGTCATATGACTCTGATCGGCAAACCCCGCTGCGGCCGCTGCATCGGCAAGCACGGCGCCCCGCGCGATCCACTGCCTCGCGAGCGCCACGCGGCGCTGCATCCGGTACGCGTGCGGCGGCAGTCCCGTCTCCTGCGCGAAGCCGCGCAACAACTGGAAACGGCTCATGCCGGCCTCGGCGGCGAGGTCGGTCAGCGTAAGCGAAGCGGAAGGATCGTCGTCGATGCGTGCTTTCGCTCGCGCGATCGGCCCCCATGCTTGACGCGGCTTCGAGCGTGCCGGCCGGGTCGCATGAACGCGGATCAGATGCCCGAACAGGTCGAGCAACGCCTCTTCGCGCACCAGATCGTCCGGCACGCATGGCGCTTCCACCGCCACGGCGAACAGACGCTCGAACCGGCGCTTCAGTAACGGGTCGCGCGCCACCGGCTGCGTGAGCTCGATTTCGCGCGCCGCCGTGCCCGTCAGCTCGCTCGCGGCGGCGCTGAACATGGACGGTTCGAAATACAACATGCGCCACGCGCGGCCGCGCTCGTCGAGTGGACTGCCGTCGTGGACTTCGCCGGGGTTGACCATGATCGCGTCGTTGGCCCGCGCTTCGACGAGGCCGCGTCCGCTCGCCGACCGATGCCCGCCGCTGACGATCACGCCGACGCCGAAGCGATCGTGCGAATGCCGCGGAAACGCGTGCGCCGTTTCGGCCACCGTTGCTTCCACGCCGGCAATCGCGCAACGAGGCATATGAACGCGGCCGCGCGGCATGGTCGTCGCTCAGCAGTTGAAGAGAAGTTCGCGCGCGAGGACACGCGAGACCGCGCGAGCCGGGCCGCGTTTCACTGCCGCCCCTCGTCGGTGCGCTCGCCTTCGCGGATCTTGCCTTGCGATACGCTGCTGCCCGGCGGCACGCTATGCGTGAGCCACACGTTGCCGCCGATCACCGAGCCGCGCCCGATCGTCACGCGCCCGAGAATCGTCGCGCCGGCGTAGATCACGACGTCGTCCTCGACGATCGGATGGCGCGCGTTGCCCTTGATCAGCGCGCCGTCGAGGTCCGCGGCGAAACTCTTTGCGCCGAGCGTCACGGCCTGATACACCCGCACGTGCTCGCCGATGATGGCGGTCTCGCCGATCACGACACCCGTGCCGTGGTCGATAAAAAAGCTCGGCCCGATCGTCGCGCCCGGATGAATATCAATGCCGGTTGCAGAGTGCGCGATCTCGTTGATGAAACGCGCGAGCAACGGCACACCCAGCCGATGCAGCGCATGCGCAAGCCGATGATGCGTCATCGCCCACACGCCAGGATAGCAGAGCAGGATTTCGGTGATGTGCTGCGCCGCCGGATCGCCGGTAAAAGCCGCCTGAATGTCGCTGACCAGCAGCGCGCGAATGCCCGGCAGTTGCGTGCCGAATTCACGCGCGACTTCGAACGCGCGCGCCTGCAGATCCGCATCCGGTGTTTCGCCGAACTCGGGCAGAAAGCGCAGAGCGCGGCGAATCTGTTCGGCGAGCAAGCGCAACGTGCTTTCAAGCGTGTGGCCGACGTAGTAGTCGACGGTTTCGTCAGTCAGATCAGGCGCACCGTAGTGCGTGGGAAAGAGCGCCGCGCGCAGGCCGGCAACAATGTTGACTACCGCTTCGCGCGACGGCAGCTCGCGAATGCCGAGCGGATGCCGCGTGCGATGCAACTGTTCACGCGACGCGCGCAGGTCCGCGACGATCTGTTCGAGGCCCCAGTTATGGGCAGGCACATTAGGCATAAAAGGACAGCGCCGCGCGATGAGCGCGGTTCGAAGTGATTATGCCGAGAGATTACCGCGTTTTGCGGCGGCTCGCGCAGCACCGCGAGTTCACGTCATAGGCGACGACATGCGGGCACGTGCAGAAGGCGCTCAGATGGTCACGCTGCTCGCGTCGATCCAGCGCACCGCCCAATCGCGCGCATGGGCAATGGCGTCCGCTTCTTCGGGAAAGCGCAACTCGGTGGGAAAGAAACGGTTGGCGACCAGTTCGCCGTCGCTCGAACGGGAGATGACCACATAAGGTTGCCAGGTGCCATCTACCGCGCGCGCGGGCGCGCAATTTAACAAATAGCCGCGATGTGTGAATGCAGCATCGAAGTGCATGTGTCACCCGCCCTGACGGCCCCGTGAAATGTTTTGAGTAGCGCGCAACGGGCTGCCGGCCATAAAGAAACCGCCGTGCCCTGTGTCGTCAGTTCAACCGCGCTTCGCTCGTCGGAGTAAGATCATACTCTGTAGAAAATACGCGTCCATTAAAAAAAACGAAAAGAAACCGGGACGCAATCGCCAGCAGAATACCCTCTCATGCTGCAGCGGCAAAGGCGCGGTGCAACGTAAAGTGAATCAGGGTTTGTGCGAGGCGGAACGGGTTTTGCTGCACGTCACACCATGTCCTCTTCAAAGGAGCACGCATGATGAACAGCGATATCAACAAGCCAGCAGACACTCACGGTCCGAGTTCGACGGAGTTGCACAACGACCGCACGCACGACAGCACCGTCGACACCGACGGCAAGAATCTCGAAGCCGCGCGCATTGCGGGCCACAGCCCGATCTCGCCGGACGAAATCACCACGAGCAATGCCACGCTCACGAACAGCGTGCCCGAGGCGCTCGACGGCATGGCCGGCTTCGATAGCCGGGTTGGCGGCAATCATCTGCTGCTCGCGCTCGAGCCGGGCTATACGGTGATCGACAAAGGCATGATCGCGCCGCAGGGTGCGTATTCGGCGGACCATCAATACGACGATCCACGGCCGGTCGGCAGCCGCCAGGACCGCGGGCGCATTCATTACGCCCTCAATCATCTGCGGCCCACCCGGCTGATCGAATTACGTCGGGTGAAATAGAACTTTTACGTTGCGTCTGCGTTTGGCTGTGCGCCCGGGTGTGCGTTTGAATTTCTGTGCGTGCCCCGCTTGGTCCGGGTATTGCGAAGCGCGTATCGTTTGATTCACGATGCGCGCTTTTTACTTTGATTAGAAACTCAGGGTTGCAGGACCCACGCGCCGGCGAAGCTTTTTCCCTCTGACGAGAGTCGGCACAATCGGGTGCACGTCAACCCTCAACGGAGCATCAGATGAAAAAAATTGTCGTGATCGGCGCCACCGGCACGCTGGGCCAGGCGGTGAGCGCCGAACTGAAGGCGCGTCACGAAGTGATCGAAGTGGGCGCGACACGCGGCCAGTATCACGTCGACAGTACCGACCCGGCGAGCGTCGAACGGCTATTTCGCGAGATCGGCAAAGTGGACGGCATCGTCACCGCAACCGGCAAGGTGCATTTCGGTCCGCTGCCCGACATGAGCGTCGAACAGTTCTGGGTCGGCCTGCGCGACAAGCTGATGGGACAAATCAACGTGGTGCTCGCGGCCCAGCAATACGTGAACGACGGCGGCTCGTTCACGCTGACGAGCGGCATCATCGGCGACGAGCCGATTCTGCAAGGCGCGAGCGCGACCACCGTCAATCTGGCGCTCGAAGGTTTCGTGCGCGGCGCGGCGATCGAATTACCGCGCGGCATTCGCATCAACGTAGTGAGCCCGACCGTGCTCACCGAAGCGATGGACGCTTATGCGCCCTACTTCCGCGGCTTCGAGCCGGTGACGGCTCAGCGTGCGGCAATGGCTTATCTGCGCAGCGTGGAAGGCGCGCAAACCGGCCGCGTATATCGCGTGGGTTATTGATCGACAAGGATTCGCGCTCCGCGGCGGCGACAGGGTGCGCGTGTTCATGCTGCCTGCGCTTCGTAGACGAACGTGCGCGACGGCAGCACGCGCAGGCTGATTCGCTCGCCCTCTTCGAATTCTCCGCCGATGCGCCCAGATATCACCGAACGCGGTCTTCACACGCAGCAACGAATCGCGGCGACCGTATTCGACGGCGCTCACCAACGCGTCGAACGCATTCGACGCACCGGGCGCGGCGCGCTCCATATCTCGGGACGCAGCGCGACGCTCACGCGTTTGCTGTTGACGCCGGCTATCGGCGCGCCGATCAGACGCAGCCGTTTGCACTCACCAATACGCCTTCGCCCTGCGTGCCTTCGAACTCGAATTCGGCCACGTTGCGATAGCCCATGAAACGCGCATTTCGATCCGCGGCTTCGTATCGAGGTTCGACAGAGGCTCGTCCATCAGAATCAGGTCTGAGCGCCAACCTGTCTGAAACAGTCATTGCGTCTCCTCGCTTCATGGTATGGAAATTTGCCGGCCGGATGCGCTGCGGGCGGGGTCTTTCCATCAACGGAACATAGCGAAGTACGACGGCTGATGCCAACCAAATGCTCGCGGCGGCTCCCGGCTTCAGAAAGCCGCGATTTTCAGTGTCAACCTTGCCGTCGAATGGTTTGCGCGCCGCATCCAAAGGCAAACCCAGTGCCGGGCAGGACCTCCTACGACCGCTTGTCAGGCAGCTAGCCGCCCTGCACGCCTTGCGTGTTCACATACAGCGAATAGAGCCCGTGGCTTGCCGCCATGAACAGCCGGTTGCGATGCCGCCCGCCGAAGCACACATTCGCGCAGCGCTCAGGCAACGCGATGTGGCCGAGCGGCTCGCCTTGCGGCGTGAAGACGCGCACGCCGTCGAGCTCGTCGGTGCCCATGCCCCAGCCGCACCACAAATTGCCCTGCACGTCGACGCGAAAGCCGTCCGGCGTGCCTGGGCCGGCGTCGATCAGCACACGGTTGTTCGCCAGCGCGGTGCCGTTGCCGCCCACATCGAACGCGCGAATCTTGCGCGGCTCGCCACGCGATTCGACGATGTACAGAACCGACTCGTCCGGCGAAAACGCCAGGCCGTTGGGTCCCAGCACGTCGTCGGCAACGACGCTGACTTCGCCGCTCTGACTGTCGACCCGATACACGCATGCCGGTAGTTCGGACTCCTGCTGCTTGCCTTCATAGAAGCCGTCGATACCGAAGGTCGGGTCGCTGAACCAGATCGAGCCGTCCGATTTCACGACCACGTCGTTCGGCGAATTGAAGCGCTTGCCGCGATAATGGTCGGCCAGCACGGTGATCGAGCCGTCGTATTCGGTGCGTGTGACGCGGCGTGTCAGATGCTCGCAACTGACGAGGTGCCCCTGGCGATCACGCGTATGGCCATTCGCATTGTTCGACGACTGGCGAAACGTCGATACCGTGCCACCCGGCTCATCCCACCGCAGGATGCGGTCGTTCGGAATGTCGCTCCACAGCAGATAACGGCCGTCGCCGAACCAGACCGGGCCCTCGGACCAGCGCGCGCCCTGATACAGACACTCGACGGACGCCGAGGCGAGGATCAACGGCTTGAAGCGCGGATCGAACACGCGGATGGAAGGGTCGGGATAGCGTCGGCTGTTGTCGATCATGCTGGCGGTTCAAAATATGGGTTTGCCTGCGCGAATTCGTACTCCAGCGAGCAGCGCCCGCGCGGCCTGGCTGATCTTCGCACGATGCCCGGGTGGCGTCGAACGTGTAGTCGCGCCGGCGTGGCGCGCTGGCTGCGGCACTGCCATGATGGCAACTCACTGCCGCGGCCCGGGAATCCACTCACGGACATCACCAGGAACGTGAGATGGCGTGGGGCGCTCAAGGTAGCACCCGGCTGGAAATGTTGTCAAACAACCGGGACCCGCGCGCGCCGTGCGAATTCTTCGCACTGTTGTTAAGTTCTCAGGCTACCGACCGTCGCTTTTGTATGACAATAGAGGCTGCCGGCAACATTCATGCTGCGTAAACTGGCGGCGCCCACAATAGTTTTCGGCAATTAGTGGAATTGTGACCAATATTTTGGCAAGGCTCGCCAATTAGAACGGTTTCACAATAATGCTGCCAATGACTGGTATCAAAAGGTAGCGACGAGAAAATTGCCGCATTCGCGACCGGCAGCTGTTAATCCGATAGGAAAATCCAGACCAAAAAAACAGTCCATTTATCGCAAAGCGGCAGCCGTAGTCGGTTTGCCAGAGTCATTTCTGACTTTGCGAAATAAATTTTGGTGATAGATTGTACAGACGGAAAACCACCGGACGGAATGCCGACCGCAATTAACCGCAACAGGATGTTTGCGAGCCTGAGAGAGTAAAAAATTGCCGCTACATTTTATCGAGCAGATGGCACCGCTACTGAACGCCGCCGACGAAGCGGAATGGTTCGGTACAATCGCGGGCCTCGTCGAGACATGGGGCTTCGAGAAGCTGTTGATCGCGATGCTGCCGCGCCCGACCATCCGCCTCGAAGACGCGTATGTGCGCAGCACGTACTCGCCCATCTGGCGCCGTACTTACGACGAGCAGGGACTGGTTCACATCGATCCCACGGTCTCGCACTGCGCGACGCGCGCCACCCCGCTAATCTGGTCGCCGGACATTTTCACCACTGCGCCCCAGCAATCCATGTACGAAGAAGCGCGCGCGCACGGATTGCGCGCCGGCGTGACACTGCCGATTCATGGGCCGAACCAGGAAGCCGGCATGATGTGCTTCGTCAATGACAGCAATCCCAACGACGAATTCTGGCAGCATATCAACGTGGCATTGCCGAATCTGGTATTACTGCGCGATCTGGTAATCGATACCAGCCAGCGGCATTTGAATACGCACGCTCAGACCTTGTTGCCCAAATTGACGCCGCGTGAGCGCGAATGCCTGAAATGGACCGCACGCGGCAAATCCACCTGGGAAATCTCCCACATCCTGAACTGTTCGGAAGCCGTGGTGAACTTCCACATGAAGAACATCAGGACCAAATTCGGTGTGAATTCGCGGCGTGCGGCAGCCGTGATTGCAACCCAGCTCGGGCTTATTGACCCGGGTTGAGCAAGGCGGCGGCGTCGCGGCTGTACAGCACTCGCTCGGCGCGGCCCAGATCGGCGTCGGAAACGGTTTTGGTGAAGTACAGGCCGAGCAGGATCGCGACCGGCGCCGGAATTTCGGCACCCGACTCGAAACGGCTGCCACGCGACTGCGTCACGCCGAAGCGGGCCCAGAAGCGGCGCTGGCTCTCTTTTTTCTTTTTACGGTATGCAATGATCAGAACGCGATCCACCGCAGTGGAAGGCTCCGCCGGGCGCGCCTGCAGGCCGGTTTGCGGTTGCCAATGATTTTCGAGAAGTTCCATTTTCGTGTCCTGTCGGTTGAGGGCAGTGCTTGTCTCGAATTCTGCTTTACCCGATAAGCATGCACACCTATCCAGGTAGGTAGGTGGCGGAACGATTCAAAATGCATAAGTTTTCTTGCGTATTGGGTACCCAACACGTTCAGGAGAACGTCATGCAAACAGCAATCCGGATTGGAATGCGTCAGGAATTCAACAACGCGGACATTAACGAGATGTATCGGCTGAGAGCCCGGGTTTTTCACGGGCGGCTCGGGTGGGACATTCCGACCATCGCCGGCATGGAGATCGACGGCTACGATGCGCTCGGACCGCACTACATGCTGATCCAGGGCGACGACGGGCAGGTGCGCGGCTGTTGGCGCCTGATGCCGACCGAAGGCCCGAACATGCTGAAGGACACTTTCCCGCAGTTGCTGCACGGCGCGGCGGCGCCGGTTGGGCGGCACATCTGGGAATTGAGCCGCTTCGCGATCGAAACCGGCGGCGAAGAGCAGTCGTTCGGCTTCGCGGACCTGACGATGCAGGCCATTCACGAGCTGGTGACGTTCGCCGACCGGATGGGCATCACGCGTTACGTCACGGTGACCACCACGCCGATCGAGCGGCTGCTGCGCAAGACCGGTATCGAGATCAGCCGGCTCGGGTCGCCGTTGCAGATCGGCGTTGAACGGGCCGTGGCGCTGGACATCGCGGTGAGCCCGAAGACTCGTACCGCGCTGTTCGGACCGATGGCCGCTGCCGCGTAACCGCTGCCTCGCCGTCTTGTTTCGCCGCCCGTTCGCAGCCGCGAGCGGGCGGTTTGACTGTCGTGCCAGGGTCGCGCCGACCAGCAGTGGCCATGACGCTTCGTTCCGGGCGCGCAGCGCCGGGGCGCGGAAGACACAGCACCCGAACATTCGCTCGGGCGCGTTCGCGAGATGCGCTCGATCATCGGCGGGCCAGAGCAGCTTGTCTGAGTCGGCTCCGAGTGTAAGGCAAACCCGGCGCTGGCCTGATGACGGATAGGCTTGCCGAATTGGAGCAAAGCCGCTCATGCTTGCTGCCCGGCGCTTATCGGGCAAGATGCTCTACCGCGAAATTTGACAGGAACTTGATTTACATCCAAGTTGAGCGAATGTTGTTCAGCGAACATTTATGCATGCATTGCCAATAAAGTGTGCCCAGCCATTCGAAACGGCGGCGGCATCCAGTTTTTTCAGACGCGGAGTTGAAATGTACACACGCATCCTTGTAGCGGTAGACGGCAGCAATACCTCGCGCCGTGCGTTCGAAGCAGCGCTTGCGCTCGCCAAATCCAACGGCGCGGTCCTGCAACCGTTCTATGTCGTCGAGAACACGCCGCTCTATTTCGAAGCGCCCGGCTACGATCCGTCGGTATTGCGCAACCGCCTCGTCGAGGAAGGCAAGGAACTCGGCGCCGAATTCGCCAAGGCCATGCTCGACCAGGGCGTGAAGGGCGAACTCGCGATAGGCGAGGCATCGTCGCTCGACGACGTTTCGGCGGTGGTGCTCAAGGCCGCAGCCGATTTCAAGGCCGACCTGCTGGTCATGGGCACGCACGGACGGCGCGGCGTACAGCGTCTGATCCTCGGCAGTGTCGCCGAGCGCTGCGTGCGGCAGGCGAGCTTGCCCGTGCTCCTCGTACCGTCCGCCGCAGCGAAGACCGGCGACGCGGACTGAACGCATCGGCGCACACAGTGCGTGCTGCGTGTTCGCCGCCCGTGCGCCGGATCTGTAAAGCGCGACATGCCGTAAAAGCGCGAGCAGGTCCGGTCTGCTCGCCATGAACAGCAGTTCAACCCGAATCACCGCCAGCGATATCGATCAAGATACCTAACTGCTCGACGCGTCATTTTGTCGCTAAGCGGGCGGTGTGGCCGGTGGGACAATCCCTCATTACCTGACCATTGGCTGCAGAACATGCTCACTCCTACTGCTGTTACGCGCACCGACGGAACCCCCGAATCCGCCACATCCGTTGCAAATGCACTGCCGGCACGCGGCGGCCGCCGTGCGGCGTCGTCACGGGCAAGCACGCGCACCGCTGCCCGCTGTTCGAGTTGCGCCATGCGGCAACTGTGCATGCCTCATGGCCTGTCGCCCGACGAACTGGGCAAGCTCGAAACGCTCATTTGCTCCGCGCGCTCCGTGCCGCGCGGCGAAGCGCTGTATCGCAGCGGCGACCGCTTCGACAATATTTACGCAGTGCGTTCCGGTTCGATGAAAACCGTCATGGCGCACCGTGGCGGCCGTGAGCAGGTCACGGGTCTGCGCCTGGCCGGCGAAGCGCTCGGCCTCGACGGCATCAGCGATGACCTGCACGCCTGCAGCGCCGTCGCGCTCGAAGACAGCACCGTGTGCATCGTGCCCTACACCGCACTCAAGTCGCTGTGCCGCGAAATCGGTTCGATGCAGGAGCGCATGCATAAGCTGCTGGGCGAGCAGATCGTTCGGGAAGCCGCGCAGATGATGGTGCTCGGCTCGCTCTCGGCAGACGAACGGGTCGCGGCATTCCTGCTCGACGTGTCGGAGCGCAATGCACAGCGAGGGTATTCGTCCGCGGAATTCAACCTGCGCATGACCCGCGAAGACATGGGCAGCTACCTCGGCATGACGCTTGAAACCGTGAGCCGCACCCTGTCAAGATTTCAAAAGCGCGGCCTGATCGACACACAGGGCAAGCATATCCGGATCGTCGATCTGGAAGGCTTGCGGCAAGTCTAGACCGCCGGCGGGCGCGCCGCCGGCGCCGCCCGCCCATCTTTTTTGACGCGCTTTCGTCTTGGCATGGCTCCTGCGAGCGGGTACAGTCTTTAGTCCCGTCCCCCGCAAGGAGACCCGGCGAATGAATCGCGACCCCGCCCCGCATCACCCGCTCGTCCAGCGCCTGATCGAAGCGCGTCAAGTGACCGACGCCCTGTTTTCCATCGTCAAACCCGAGTTTCTGTATGAGCGGCCGATCCGCGAACGCCACCGGATCGTGTTTTACATCGGCCATCTGGAAGCTTTCGACCGTAATCTTTTCGATCAGCGCCTGTGCGACCTGCCTGCGTTCGATCCGGATCTGGATCGGCTTTTTGCGTTCGGCATCGACCCTGTGGATGGTGGTTTTCCAACCGACCAACCCGGCGACTGGCCGTCGCTCGACATCGTTCGCGGCTACGCGCAGCGCGCGCGCGAGCAGATCGACCGCGAGCTCGACGCGCTGACGCAGGCTGCGCAACTCGGCCGCGGCGGCGCGCGAGCCGAGGCCTCCGGGCAATTGCTGAACGTCGCAATCGAGCATCGGTTAATGCATGCCGAAACGCTGGCGTACATGCTGCATCAGTTGCCTCTCGCGGAAAAAGTCACCGAACTGCGCGAGCCCGTCGTGACGCGCGCCGGACCACGCGACGCGTTGTCGTCGATGGTCAGCGTGCCGGCGGGTACGGCCGTTCTCGGCATGTCGCGTGACGCCGGCCGCTTCGGTTGGGACAACGAGTTCGGCGAAATGCATGTGGACGTGCCCGCTTTCGAGATCGATCGCTACATGGTGACGAACGGCGTGTTTCGCGAGTTCATCGAGGCAGGCGGTTATCGCGAGCCGAAGTGGTGGTCGGAGAAGGATTGGGCCTGGAGGGAGGCCGGGCATATCGAGCATCCCGCCTGCTGGTCGCGGCGCGGCGCACGCAGCACAGACGGCAAAGACAATGAAAGCAGCGCATGGACGCTGCGCACCATGTTCGACGAAGTCCCGCTGCCGCTCGACTGGCCCGCCTACGTAAGTCACGCCGAAGCCAGCGCCTACGCGCGCTGGGCCGGCAAAGCGCTACCCACCGAGGCGCAATGGCAACGTGCGGCACACGGCGCACCGCACGCCGTGTCGGGTAATTTCGATTTTCGGAGCTGGAACCCCCAACCAGTGGACGCGTTTCCGGAAAACGTCAGCGCGTTCGGCGTGGAAGGTCAATTCGGCAATGGCTGGGAGTGGACCTCGACGGTATTCGACGCGCTGCCCGGCTTCGAAGCCTTTGAATTCTATCCCGGCTATTCCGCCAACTTTTTCGACGGCCAGCATTATGTGATCAAAGGCGGTTCGGCGCGCACCGCGCAGTGCATGTTGCGGCCGGCTTTCCGAAACTGGTTTCAGCCGCATTACCAGTATGTGTATGCGGGATTTCGGTGTGTGAAGGACCCGACTGTCCAGTAAGACCCGCTCACACCCGAATGGCACCCATCTGCGCGAAGCGAGTCACGCAGTCACTTTGCCTGACTCGCGACCGGGACCCACTGGTCGAACTGCGTCTTGTTCTGGGTCTTCCAGTCAGCCTCGACCATTTTGTGATCGACCATCCGGATACCGGGATTCGTGAAGCGGATGAGCGGCGGCATGGCTGCAATGACCACGGCGACCTCTCCCGGCACGGTGCCGACGCCGGCATGAAGATCGGGAACGGGGCACCGCGTGCAGTGCGTCGATGTTTGCTTCGAGCAGCTTCTGTATCGGCCACTTGATGCCCCCCCATTCGCCCACGCACAAGCTTTTGTACGCGGCCACCCAAGTGTATCTATTCTGTCGCTCGTACGATCTGTCATCGGTTGCGTTCCACCGATCGCACACTCTTACGGAGCTTAGAAAGCATGCTGCACGAACTGCCGGCCATCGAGAAAAATGTTCACTGGGGATATTTTGACGCGGCGCTAGCGCCCGCACTGATCGTGGAGAGCGGCGACTTCGTTCGCGCGGAAGCGGTCACGCATCATGCAGGCGACGCCCCCGAGCTCATGATGGACGACAGGGTGCGCGCGCTCTACGACACGATTCCCGAAGCCGATCGCCAACCCGGCGTGCATCTGATGACCGGGCCGATCTTCGTGAAAGACGCGAAGCCCGGCGATCTGCTCGAAGTGCGCTATCTGCAAATGATTCCCCGCTTCAACTACGGCTCGAATCTCGCGGCACACTGGGGTCATCTGTTCACCGACTTCGAGAAGGAACGCGTCACTATCTACGAACTCGATCAGGCATCGAACACGGCTCACGCGCTGTATGCGTATGACTATCCCGGCAAATATCTCGTGCCGGGCAAGCGCTCGGAGATCCGCGACTGCTGCCGCGAACTCGCGCTCGAAGGCATTCGCGTACCGGTGCGCCCTCATCTGGGCACGGCAGGCGTCGCGCCTGATGTGGCGGGCCGCGTGAGCACCGTGCCGCCGGGCGCGCACGGTGGCAATATCGATAACTGGCGCATCGGCGCGGGTTCCACCATGTACTACCCGGTCGCCGTGGACGGCGGCTTGTTCTCGATCGGCGACCCGCACGTATCGCAAGGCGACGGCGAAATCAGCGGCACCGCGATCGAAGCGTCGCTCAACGTGATGTTCCAGATCGTGCTGCGGCGCGACTTCACATTTCCCTCGCCGCTACTGGAAACGCCGGACTACTGGATCGTGCACGGCTTCGACGAAGACCTCGACGTCGCGACCAAAAACGCTTCACGCGACATGTTGCTGCTGCTTACCGGGCAGCAAGGCCTCTCGCGCGACGACGCCTATTCGCTAATGAGCGTCGCCGCGGATTTCTCCGTCACCCAGGTGGTCGACGGCCGCCAGGGCATTCACTGCAAGATCCCCCGCAGCATCTTTCCTCCGAAGAAAAAGCCTCGTGCGTGAGCCGTGCATGCGCGCTACGGCAGCGCGTAACCGCACTGCTGCGGCGCTGCGCCACAACTGTGCGGAAACGCACCGTGATAGCGCACCGCCCTAGCGCGGCGTGGTAGCGCTAACGGTGTTGTTACCGATGGCACGGACATTGCCTTTCAATCAGTCGACTGACGTTCGTCAGGGTCCGGGAGCCACGGTTGGACTTACTGCGTTTCACCACCGAGTCGTACGCCGAAGTAGATCGCCTGCGCGCATGGAACGAGGCGCTCGACCGGCTTGGCCTGCGTTGCGGCACGCCTCAGACGGCCGCGCGCCACTCGCATGGAACCATCAAATCGCGCAAGTCGAGCAACGGCTTCGAGTTGATCTCGCTGGCCGCGTTCGCGCAAACCATCGAGCTCAAGGTCGACGGTGCCGATAGCCTCGTGATAATGCTGCATCTCGACGGCGGCGTGACGCTCGTCGCCGACGGTGTACGCACGCGGGTTGCGACCGGTGACATTGTTTATGCGTCCTCGCGCGAGGAAGCGCTTCTGTCGTTCGCCTCCGACTTCCGCGCGTTCGTGATCCGCGTGCCCCGCGCCGCCATCAACGCGCGCCTTCTTACGCCGTTCTCACTGCGCGCCGGACGTTTGCCCGGAGACGCCGGCATCGGTCACGTGTTCTCCGGTTTTCTGCGCTCGATTGCCGAAAGCGTGGAGACGTTGTCACTCGACGATCTGCGTCCCCTCGAACTCGCGCTCGCGGAGTTCCTGGTCGCCAGCCTCGTCGGTCACGACAAGGAAGGCAGCTTCAGCGGGCTCACGCCATCTCAGGCCGCGCTTTTTTCGCGCGTATGTCGAACCATCGAAGGCAATCTCGCTGACCCCGATCTCGGACTGACATCGATAGCCAAAGACGAGCGTGTCTCGCCGCGTTATATGCAGAAACTGTTCGAAGCGGTCGGACAGAATTTCTCGACCTATTTGCGCTCACGCAGACTGGAGCGCTGCCGCGCGGATCTGGTCAATCCCCTGTATGAAAAGCTGTCGATTGCGGATGTCTGCTTCCGCTGGGGCTTCAACGATCCCGCGTATTTCAGCCGGGCATTTCGCGAGCAATATGGCGCGTCGCCGCGCACTTTCCGGCATGAAGCGAGCCTTGAACTGGCGCGCCATCTGGTGCGGCGAATCTCGCGCGGACTGCCTGTCAATGCCGGCAGTCTGCTCGTGCATGCACAACTCGCCGGGCAGGCAGCCGCTCATGAAATTGCGGACGAGACCGACACAGCAGAACCACCTGAGGCGCCTTCCCCGCCACCGCCCCGCGAGTCCGGCAAGCCGCGCCACCACCTGTTGCGCGCGACGGCCAACACGATTCACTGGGGTTACTTCAGTCACGATCTGAAGCCCGTGCTCGAACTGAACAGCGGCGACACGGTGACGATCGAAACCCTCACGCAACACGCGTCGGACGACTGGGAGCGCATGGTGCAGGGCGATCCCGGCGCCGAAAGCGTGTTCCACTGGACCGCCGCGCGCAAGAACGTCAACCGCCGCGGCGCGGGCCCGATGGACGCGTCCATTTACGGACGTGGCGCGGGAGAAGGCTTCGGCGTGCATATCTGCACCGGGCCGATTGCCGTGCGCGGCGCGGAGCCCGGCGACGTGCTGGAGGTGCGAATCCTCGACATTCACCCGCGCCGCTGCGCCAATCCGAAATTCGCCGGCCGTGCGTTCGGCAGCAATGCCGCTGCCTGGTGGGGCTTCCACTATCGCGAGTTGTTGACCGAGCCGAAACCGCGCGAGGTCGTCACCATCTATGAACTCGACGCCGACGCTACGGCGGGCGAAACCGCCTGCGCGCGCGCCGTCTATAACTTCCGCTGGACACCTCAGCGCGATCCCTTTGGCGTCATGCATCCGACGATCGACTATCCCGGCGTGCCAGTCGATCATTCGACGGTAGTCGAGAATCACGACATCCTGAAGAATGTCCAGATTCCGGTGCGTCCGCACTTCGGCGTGATCACCGTCGCGCCGCAGCAGGACGGTCTGATCGATTCGATTCCGCCGTCCACGTTCGGCGGAAATCTCGACAACTGGCGCGTCACGCGCGGAGCGAGCGTGTTCTTGCCAGTCGGAGTGCCCGGCGCACTGCTCTCCGTGGGCGACCCGCATGCGTCGCAAGGGGACTCGGAACTGTGCGGTACCGCGATCGAGTGCTCGCTCACCGGCGACTTCCAGCTGGTGCTTCACAAGAAAGAGACGCTCGGCACGCAGGTATTTTCGGACCTCACCTATCCGCTGGTCGAAACCGCCGAGGAATGGGTTCTTCACGGCTTCAGCTATCCGAACTATCTGGCCGAGTTCGGCACCAGTGCGCAAAGCGCCGTGTACGAAAAATCCACTCTCGATCTCGCGATGCGCGACGCGTTCATCAAAACGCGGCGCTTCCTGATGACGACCAAGGGCCTTTCCGAAGACGAGGCGATCTCGCTGATCTCGGTCGCAGTCGACTTCGGCGTGACACAGGTGGTGGACGGCAACTGGGGCGTGCACGCGATCATCAGGAAGTCGCTCTTCACCGCGTGAAATAAGGAGTATTGGCCTTCAATGCGCGTGCGTACAAGAGTTTGTTCGCAGCAAGCCCGATGCGGCGATTTTGGCTTCCCTACCATGAGTTCTGACGTGAACACAGGCGTACGCGCCGTTCAACAGGACTCACTGGACCATGCATTCTCCCGCACATCGCGCGCTGCCCGGCCACGGGCGCTTTCAATATTCGCCGATCAACGGCCGCCCGCTTTACCGCTGGCCTGACGGATCGCGGCTGGCGGTCTATATCGGCTTCAACATCGAGCACTTTGCGTTCGGCGAGGGACTGGGGCCGACTATCGGTCCGGTGATGCCGCAGCCCGATGTGCTGAATCACGCGTGGCGCGAATACGCATTGCGGGTGGGCGCATGGCGCTGTCTGGATCTCTTCGATGACCTCGCGCTGCCGGTCGCAGCCATCATCAATACGGCGCTCTACGATCATTGCCCCGATCTGGTCGCCGCGTTCGCGCAGCGTGGCGATGAACTCGTCGCGCACGGCCATACGAATTCGGAACGACAAGGAACGCTGACCGAAGACGACGAACGTGCGCTGATCGTGGCGTGTCGCGAGCGGATCGCCGCGGAGAGCGCGCAGCAGCCGGCGGGCTGGTTATCGCCGTGGCTCTCGGAGAGTCACGTCACCAGCGATCTGGTGGCCGAAGCGGGTTACCAGTACACGCTCAACTGGTGTCACGACGATCAGCCCACGCGTCTGCTGACGCGCAACGGTCAGCCGCTGTGGTCGATTCCGTATCAGGAAGAAGTCAACGATATCCCGATGATCCTTGCGCGCCAGATGGACGCCAAGTCATTCGCCGATCTGGTGATCGACCACTTCGAGGAAATGCTGCGGCAATCCGCGCGGGAACCGCTGGTGATGGGCATTGCATTGCATGCGTACCTGATGGGACAGCCGCATCGTTTGTGTCACTTGCGGCGGGCACTCGAACACATTGCCCGCGCGCGCGACGAAGGCCGGATCTGCATCACTACGCCGGGTTCTATTGCAAGCCACATGGATTTTCTAGGCCATTAGTTCACTTCATTCTCATTTCGCAATACCGCCTCTATCGCTCGTATTCCGTTTTCAACCTCAATAGGGATTCGCCATGTTCATGTCAAAGGCAATCAAGCTGCTGTTATGCGCCGTTACCGGCCTTCTCCTCGCACAAGGCGCGTCGGCGCAATCGTGCGAACCATCCAAAGTGGCCCAGAAATATCCGTCGCTTGCGGGCAAGACCATCAAGATCGGCGTGGACCCCGAGTCGCCGCCGTATGCATTTCGTGACAGCAAGGATTTCAACAAGATCATCGGCGCCGATGCCGACATGGCTCGCGCCGTGTTCGACTGCGCCGGCGTGAAAACGGAGTTCTTCACCGCTGGCTGGCCGGGGCTGCTGCCCGCGCTGCGCGCCGGACAGATCGACGTGATGTGGGACCTGCTGTACTACACACCGGAACGCGCGAAGGAAACGACCTTCGTCACGTATATGCAGGCCGGCACCGGCGGTCTGGTGGCGGCCGGCAATCCCAAGAAGATCGATGACATCTCGAAGCTCTGCGGCCTCACGGTCACGGCAGGCATCGGCACCGTCGAGCTGACAATGGCGCAAGCGCAAGCCACCAAATGCAAAGCCGAAGGCAAACCCGATGTGACCATCATGACGTCCGCCGATATCGCGTCGGGCGCGCGCCTCGTCGCCAGTCATCGCGCCGACGTGATGATGTACGACCTGGCGCTCGTCGACGGTCTCGCGAAACAGAACCCGCAGCTCTACACCCGCGGCTTCATGGTGACGAGCGGCATGAAGATCGGCGTGGGCGTGAAGAAAGGCAACGCCGACATGATCGCCGCCGTGTCCGATGGACTCAGGATCATGCAGGCCAATCAGACGCAGAAGAAAACCTTTCAGCAGTACGGCGTGGATCCGTCGCTGGAAATGCCGGCCACACTGCTTACTCAATAAAGGCTGCCTGCGCGGCACACTGTGTCGTGTGCCGGCAGCGTCATGAATCAGGTTCTGAAATGAAGGCATTGCGTATCAAACACAACGTCGTCGGCGCGCTCGGCATGGTCGCCATGTTCGTCTTTCAGCCGGCAATGGCCGCCGGTCTGGATGGCGTTCAGGTGCTCGACGGTTTCAGGGAACTCGTGGGCTATGTCGGCTCGCCGTTCCTGCTCGGCGGCGCGTGGATCGCGGTGAAGATCACGCTGATCGCAATGTCGATCGGGCTGGTGCTCGGGCTCGGGCTTGCGCTGATGCGGCTATCGCGATTCAGGACCTTGAACTCGGCGGCGTGGGGTTATATCTGGTTCGTGCGCGGCACACCGCAACTGCTGCAACTCGTGTTCATCTTCGACGCGCTGCCGCTGATCGGTTTGCGCTTCGATGAAGTCACGACCGCGGTTATCGGCTTTGCATTGAACGAGGCGGCGTTCAGCGCCGAACTGTTTCGTGCCGGAATCCTCTCGGTGAACCGCTCGCAATCCATCGCGGCCGCCGCACTCGGCATGGGACCGTTGCTGACGTTACGCCGCATTATCCTGCCGCAATCCATGCGCGCGGTGATCCCCGGTCTCGCCAACGACACCATCGGCATGTTGAAGCTCACGTCGATCGCCTCGGTGATCTTCGTCAACGAGCTCACGTTTCGCTCGCAACAGGTCGTCGGCCAGAACTTCAAGTTCTTCACCGTGTTCGGCGCGGCGGCGGTGATCTATCTGTTCCTGACGAGCGGAATCTCGTTGCTTCAGGTATGGCTCGAACGCATGTTCGATCACGAGCGCGACCGGAAACTCACGTTCTCGTGGTTCGGACTGCGCGCTTCGACGCCCGATGCAAAACCGCTCGATGCACGGGTCGTTTTGCCGGCCACTATCCAGGAACCGGAGACGAACGATCACGCGTGGATCGGTACGCTGCTGCCCGCAGAAAGCCGCACGCCGCGGCATCGCGATGAACCGTTCGTCGCGTGCAGGAACGTCTGGAAATCGTATGGCAAGCGCGAGATCCTGCGCGGCGTCGACCTGTCGATCGCGCACGGCGAAGTGGTCGTGATCCTCGGTCCGAGCGGCTCCGGCAAAAGCACACTGCTCAAGCTCATCAACCATCTCGAACCGCTCGACTGGGGAACGATCAAGGTCGATTCACAGTATGTGGGTTATCGGGAAGTACCGGGCGGCGGCGGCACGGTGCGGCCTCTGCACAACCTCGCGCGCGCACGCGCCGAAGCGCGCGTGGGCATGGTGTTCCAGCATTTCAACCTGTTCAGTCATTTGAGTGCGCTGGACAATATCGTCGAAGCACAGCGGCAGGTCTACGACGTGCCGCGCGCCGAAGCAGAAGCGCTCGGCCGCGAGCTGTTGAAGAGCGTGGGCCTTGCCGCGCATGCGGATTTTCTGCCGCACCGGTTATCGGGCGGACAGCAGCAGCGGGTGGCGATTGCGCGTGCGCTCGCAATCAAGCCCAAGTTGATGCTCTTCGACGAACCGACCTCCGCGCTCGATCCGGAACTTGTCGGCGAAGTGCTTGGCGTGATGCGCGGGCTCGCCGATGCCGGCATGACGATGATCGTGGTCACGCACGAAATCCGCTTTGCCCGCGATGTCGCCGACCGCGTCGTTTTCATGGATGGCGGCGAGGTCATCGAGCAAGGGACACCGCAGCAGGTCATCGACAACCCGACTCACGAGCGCACCCGAAAATTCCTTAACGTCGTCGCCAATTAAATATGAGGCTCACATGACGGACTTCGAAACTTTCAACCTTGGCCGCGTGGCGTTGCAGTCCGGCGCGACGATGCCTGACATGCTGCTCAGCTACAAGACCTATGGCCGGCTGAATGCAGCGCGCGACAATGCGATTGTCTATCCGACGTTTTATAGCGGCAGCCATGCCGACAACGAGTGGCTGATCGGCGAGCACATGGGGCTCGATCCGCGTGAGTACTTCATCATTGTGCCGAACATGTTCGGCAATGGCGTATCGAGTTCGCCGAGCAACAACCCGCCGCCTTACGATCGTGGCCGCTTTCCGCACGTCACGCTCTACGACAACGTCGCAATGCAGCATCGCCTGGTGACGGAGAAGTTCGGCATCGAATCGCTCAGGCTCGTCACCGGCTGGTCGATGGGCGCGATGCAGGCGTTCCATTGGGCCGCGATGTATCCGCAGATGGTCGAGCGCATTCTGCCCTTCTGCGGAGCCGCGCGCTGCTCGCGGCACAATTTTGTGTTCATTGAAGGCCTCAAGGCACCACTGCTGCTGGACCCGGAATTCAAGGACGGTTTCTACGACGCACCGCCCACGCGCGGAATGCGCGCGGCGGCACGGGTGTTTGCCGGCTGGGGATTTTCGCAGGCGTTCCTGCGTCAGCGGCTCGACATGGAAGCGATGGGATATGGCTCGCTTGAAGACTTCATCACCCAGTTCTGGGAGGGCGATTTCCTGAAGAAGGACGCGAACAATATTCTGTCGATGATGTGGAGTTGGCAATACGGCGATATTTCCGCCAATCCTCTGTATCAGGGAGACTTCGATCGGGCGTTGGGCAGTATCACTGCAAAGGCCATTGTGATGCCCGGACGCACGGATCTGTATTTTCCGCCGGAAGATAGCGAGTACGAGGTTTCGAAAATGCCCAACGCACAGTTGCGGCCTATCGAGTCAGTCTGGGGGCATTTTGCAGGCGGCCCCGCGGCCAATGCTGTCGACATCAGATTCATCGACAGTGCAGTGAGGGAAATTCTGGCTGGGTAGTGTCCGGTTTGCTTGCGCCCGGTCCCGCTCGCGCCAGATTGCTTTCGCGTGGTTTGGCCCGAGTGTGCGAAGCGCGACTTGTGAATGACCTTTGCCGCGCAGCAAAAGGCGCTAGCGGACCAGCAATTCGAACGGCGCCGATTCTTCCCAGATGAAATTGCCGTCCGGCTGGCGGATCAATTCCGGGAAATGGCCAGGCACGATCCGATCGGCCCGGTCGAGAATGCGCTGAATGGTACGCGTGCCGACGTCCACTTCGTCGAACGCCATGTCGCAGCGTTTCAGGATCGCTTCCTTCGCATACTTGATCGCGTCGCCCGCGATGATGACGCGGCCACGGTCTTCGGTTTCCAGTTCGAGTCCATAGCAGCCGGGCGTATGACCGGGAGCGGGGAAGAAATGAATGCCATGATCGAGCTGCCCCTCGCCGCTCAGAAATTCGACTTTCGATTTCGACAGTTGCTCGCGGATACCCCACGGCATCAGCAGATCGTCCGGATGCGGATGCGCCGAATATTCCCACTCGCGCTCGCTCACCACGAAGCGCGCATGCGCGAACAGATCGACGTTATGAGCATGGTCGAAGTGCAGATGCGACAGGAAGACGGTTTTGATATCGGCGGGCGCAATGCCGCGATCGCGCAGCGCCTTCAGCAAACCGAGCCGCGAGATATAGCCGCCAGTGTCGAACAGCATCAAGCCGTCCCGCCCGCGAATCAGCGTGACGTTGGCGATGCCGAGAAAATCGTGCTTGAGCCGCAGGTTGTTGCCTTGAACCAGGATCTCGTAGGTTGGCTTCATGAGGTCTCGCGTTCCTGTAGCGCCGCCGCACCGTACGTAGTGCTGACGCGGTGGGCACGCCGGAACGCGTCCAGCGGCGGCAAGATATGGTCGACGGCGAGCGCGACGAATCCCGCGCGGTCGCCGCTTCTCAACTGCTCGATCATGGTGGCGTGATGCTCGCGCGAATGAGCCAGCAGATGCGGATCGCCCACGCCATACCAGCGGATGCCGGTTGTTTCGACCCAAAGTTTTTCGATCGTCTCGGCCAGATACTGATTCGGACAGGTTGCCCAGATGCGCCGGTGAAAGGCGTCGTTCAGCACGTTGACCTGCAACAGATTGCCCGCGTCGAGTTCACGGCAATACTCTTCGTGAATCGCCTCGATCTGCGCCAGCGCCTCGGGTCTCGCCGGCATCGGCACGCGGCTCGCGGCCTCGCGCTGCAGGATCATCCTGACTTCGTAAATCTGCTCGACCTGCTGCAGCGAGAAGTCGCGCACTATCACGCCACGATTTGGCCGCCGGGTGACGAGTCCCATCCGGTCGAGATGCACCAGTGCCGCCCGCGACACATGCCGGGACACACCGAACTGGGCGCTGATCTCCTCTTCGACGAGTCGCTGATGCGGCCGCAGACGGCCGATGATGATGTCCGACTTGATGCTTTCGATCAGTTGCGCCGCCTGTGCGTCGGTTTTCGTGACCAAACCTGCTCCCTGAAAAAGTTGCGCCGGGCGCGCCGGTCCACTTGCCGGACACGCCGGGAAATTGGGCGGACGCCCGCTTATAGGGGGCCATTCTACCGAGCCAGAATGGCTACAGTATTGGCGTTTACCTTTACGCCAATTTAATTGACAAAATTGTCGCCAAATTCGACACTCCGTTTCCATTGGTTCTGGATCGCGAGAAAAGCGGCTTGCAGAACGGCACAAGAAGGATGCGGAGACATGAATCGACGGGCCGACCTCAACGGCATTCAGACCCACTACCGGTTGACCGGCAAGGCCGGCGCGCCGACGGTCATCCTCAGCCACGGGCTCGCCGCCGATCTGTCGATGTGGGCGCCACAGCTCGATATGCTGTCGCGCTCCTTCTCCGTGCTCTGCTATGACATCCGCGGCCACGGCGGCACCAGCGCCACGCCTGGCGATTACTCGCTCGCGCTGCTGGCAGACGACGTCATCGCGCTCATGGATAGCCTCGGCATTGCCAGCGCGCATTACGTCGGCCTGTCTCTGGGCGGCATGATCGGGCAGCAGCTCGGCGCCTGGCACGGCGAGCGGCTTGCGAGCCTCACGCTATGCGCGACCACCAGCAATGCGCCGAAAGCGTCGTGGGACGCCCGCGTACACGAAGCCCGCGCGCGCGGCATCGCGCCGCTCGTCGAAGCGACGGTCGACCGCTGGGTCACACCCGCGTTCAAGCGCGAGCAGCCGGAACTGATGGAGCAGATGCGCCGCATGGTGCTCGGCACGTCGCTCGACGGCTACGCGGGCAGCGCCGCCGCGATCCGCGACATGGAACTCGCGCCGGTGCTCGGCCGCATCGGCGTCCCCACGCTGGTCATCGCGGGCGAGGCCGATACCTCGACGCCGCTTCCCATCCTCGAACACATCGCCGATTCGATCCCCGCCGCCACCTTGCTGACGGTGCCCGAAGCGGCGCACATGCCCACTATGGAGCGGCCGGAACTGTGCAATCCGGCGCTCGAACGCTTTCTGCTCGCGCACTCTAGCGACCAGTAACCTCTTTCTTCAGGAGTTCCTCATGGCAGGTCGTCTCTCCGGAAAACGCATCATCATCACGGGCGCAATCGGCAACATCGGCAAGGAAGCGGCGCGCGGCTTCATCGCGGAAGGCGCGCGAGTGGTCATCGGCGATATTGCCGAAGAGGCTGGCCGCGCCGTCGCCGCGGAACTCGGCGCGGCCGCCCACTTCGTCCAGGTCGACGTGACCAGCGAGGCTAGCGTCGCCAATCTGATCGCGCGCGGCGTCGAATGGCTCGGCGGCCTCGACGCGCTGGCACAGAACGCCGGTTTGCAGCGCTCGGGCGCGATCGCCGGATTCGAACAGGCCAACTGGGATGCGCTCTTCGCGGTCAACGCGCGCGCCCATTTCTTCGGCGCCAAGCACGCCATCCCGCATCTGCAGCGCTCGGGCAAGGGCTCGATCATCAACATGTCGTCGCTGGCGGGTAAGCGCGGCGGGCCGGGTCTGGTCGCTTATTCGGCGTCGAAAGGCGCGGTGATCGCGTTCACCACCGCGCTCGCGCTCGAACTCGCGCCCGACAATATCCGCGTGAACGCGATCTGCCCAGGCTGGGTCGATACCGCGTTCAACCAGCCGGCAATCGACTTCATGGGCGGCGCCGACGCCCAGCAAAAGAAGATCGCGTCGCTCGTGCCGCTCGGCCGGCAGGCGAGCGCCACGGAAATCGCGCCGCTCTTCGTCTACCTCGCCTCCGACGAATCGGCGTACGTGACGGCGCAGTCGTTCGGCATCGACGGCGGTGTCTACAATGGCTGACGCACTCGCCACGTCTGCGGCGGCGTCGGGTGCGGGCGCACCGAAGATTCTCGACATCCAGGGCATCGCCAAGTCATATGGCGCAACGGTCGCGGTGCGCCGCGTCTCGTTCGACATCGAGCCGGGCGAAATTCACGCACTGCTCGGCGAGAACGGAGCCGGCAAATCGACCATCGTCAAGGTGCTCTCCGGCATCGTCATACCGGACACCGGCACGCTCACGCTGGACGGCCGCGACTATGCGCCGGCCGACCCGATGGCCGCACGCGCCGCCGGCGTCTCCACTGCGTTCCAGGAACTGAGCCTGCTGCCCAACCTGAGCGTCGCGGAAAACCTGATGCTGCCGCGCCAGGCAAAGGGCAAGGCCGGTCTCGTATCGGTCGCGCAGAGCGAGGCACGCGCCGCCGCCATGCTGTCGGAATACGGCCTCGGCCACATTCATCCGGGCGTCTATGTACGCTCGCTGTCCCTCGCCGAAAAGCAGCGCATCGAAATCATGCGCGCCGTCGCCCGGCAGCCGCGCCTGCTCGTACTCGACGAACCGACCGCGGCGCTGTCCGACCCGACCTGGCTGTTCGACATACTCGAACGCATCACGGCGGCAGGTACCGGTGTGCTGTATATCTCGCACCGCCTTTCCGAAGTGCGCCGGCTATGCCGCCGCGGCACGGTGCTGCGCAACGGCGAAAGCATCGGGACGGTGTCGCTCGCCGGCATTGCGGATGCGGGCATCTTCAAGATGATGGTCGGCTCCGCCGCACGCGACACCCAGGCAACCCGCAGTACAGCGAAGCAAACGCGCCCGGAAGCGTTCGGCGTGACCAACCTGTCCGGCGGCACGGTGGCCGATATCACGCTGAGTGTCGGTAAGGGTGAGATCGTCGGGGTTGCGGGTCTGGAGGGTCAGGGGCAGCGGGATCTGTTCCGTATGCTCGCGGGTCTCACGCCCGTTCGCGGCGGGCAGATCCGCATCGACGGCAAGACCGTGAATCTCTCGAGTCCGGCTGAAGCGGCGCGAGCCGGCATCGGCTTCGTCCCCGAGGAGCGCAAGACCGAAGGCGTGTTCCTCGGCCTGCGCACCGACAGCAACATGACGCTGCCGATACTCGGCCGGCTCGGCCGCTTCGGTGTCGTCAACGGAGCGCGCGAAAAAGCCGCTGTCGAGCAGCAGGCCGGGCGTGTCGACCTCGCGAGCCGCTACCTGAAGCTGAAGATCGGCGCGCTCTCCGGCGGCAACCAGCAAAAGGCGCTGATTGGCCGCGTGCTGATGTCGGGCGCACGCCACCTAGTGCTATTCGATCCCACGCGCGGCGTCGACGTCGGCACCAAGGCCGTGATCTACGACGTGATCCGCGACTTCGTCGCGCAAGGCGGTTCGGCCCTGGTGTATTCCACCGAACTCGCCGAACTGATCCACCTGGTGGACCGATGCGTGGTCATCTACCACGGAACCGTCGCAGGCGAGGCGTCCGGTCCGGACCTCTCCGAACCGCGCCTCGTCGCCCTCGCGGCAGGACATGGAGTCTCAGATTCATGAACACCTTCGCTTCAACTTCCAGCTTGAACGCTCCGTTGCGGCCCGACGCGTGGTATCGGCGCATGCTCGGCGACGGCACCACGATCATCGTCGCTATTCTCGCGGTGCTCACGGTGATCTTCGCCGCGACGCAATCCGATGCACTGAGCGCGAGCGTTCTCACCGACATTCTCAACAACAGCCTGCCGCTCGCGCTTGCGGCGGCCGGCGGCACGCTCGTCGTGCTGACGCGCGGCTTCGACCTCTCGGTCGCCGGCGTGGTGTCGCTGACCAACGTGCTGGTCGCGGTACACGGTGGCGACGGTCCGCTGGGCGCCCTGGAGGGTGCGGCGATCGCCGTCGCCGCCGGGGCGCTGGTCGGCGCCATCAATGGCTATCTGGTTGCGTACTGGAACCTGCAGTCGATCGCGCTCACGCTCGCGACGATGATCGTCTGCTCGGGCGTCACACTGCTCATTCTCGACGCGCCCGGCGGCAACGTCTCCGACTTCATGACCTACACGATGACCGATCGCCTCGGCAAGATCGTTCCAGTCGCGCTCGTGGTCGCCGTCTGCGTCTATCTGCTCTGGCGTGCATTGAGGCGCACGGACTGGGGCGTCGGCCTCTATGCGACCGGTGCCGATGAAACCGCCGCCGTACTCGCCGGCGTGCCCGTCAGGCGCGTCAAGCTGATCGCCTACATCCTGGCGGGCGTTTGCTACGGCCTCGCCGGCTTCATGCTGACCGCACTGACTTCGACCGGCACGCCGAACGCGGGCGAACCGTACCTGTTGCTGGTGTTCGCGGCGATCGCGCTCGGCGGCACCTCGTTCGCGGGCGGCCGTGGCGGCGTCGCCGGATCCATGCTCGGCGCGCTGACGCTCACGCTGTTGCAGAAGGTGCTGTTTTCGACCGGCGTGTCGTCGTTCTACACCGGGATTTTCCAGGGCGTTGTGATGATCGCGGCGGTTGTCGTCGCGGTGTTCTTCGCTCGCGTCAGCACTCGTGGGGAGGTCCACGCATGACCCAAGCTCCCTTGACCGGCGGCCGCCCCGCCGATACGCGCAGCGGCGACACCGCATCGGGCCTGTTTGCCCGGCTCGACCGCGACGTACGCACCGCAATCGCGCTGTTCGCCATTTCAGTCGCGCTGATCGCCGCCTCACGCGTACTCGGCCCCAACTTCGGCAGCCTCGCGCAGATGAAGGCGATCCTCGTGATCTCCAGCTTCCTGATGGTGGTCGCATTCGGCCAGCAGATGGTGATTCTGCTCGGCGGCCTCGACTTGAGCGTCGCCTCGATGATGACGCTCGGCGGTGTACTCGCGTTCAAGTGGATCGGCGGCCCGGACTCGAACGTCGTGTGGGGTGTGCCGGCGATCCTCGCGATCACCGCCGCGCTCGGCGCATGCAGCGGCATTGGCGTGAGCCTCGTGAAAATTCCGCCGTTCATCATGACGCTGGCAATGGGCGTGATCCTGTACGGCGTCACGCTCGGCTTCACCCAAGGCACGCCGACCGGCCAGCCTTCCGCCGCGCTGTCCGCGCTATTCGCGAGTACCGCGGCCGGCGTGCCGATCCTGTATCTGATGGTGGCCGCGATCGCGGTTGGCTGCTTCCTGCAGATGCGCACGAGTTTCGGCCGCAAGCTCTACGCGCTCGGCACCAATCCGACCGCCGCCTATGTCGCCGGACTGCCGGTGCATCGGCTCACCATCGCGACCTACGCGATCAGCGGCGCGAGCGCGGGGCTCGCCGGCATCCTGATGCTCGGCTATGTGCGCGGCGTCACGCTCACGCTCGGCCAAAGCTATCTGTTGCCTTCGGTGGCGGCGGTCGTGATCGGCGGCACCTCGATTGTCGGCGGGCGCGGCATCTATCTCGGCGCCGCGGCCGGCGCGATCCTGCTGACCACGCTGTCGACCATCGTGTCTTCGCTCGGCATCGCGGAAGGCTGGCGCACGATCATCTATGGCGCCGTGATTTTTGTGGCTCTGGTGCTGTTGCGCGACGACCTCGCGCTGCTCATCAGGCGCAGTCGTTCCAGCAGCAGAAAACAACCTTAGAGACCGGACCACCCGGACGACATACGGAGGAAACATGAAGTTTCGAACATCCCTCAAGACCTGTGCATTTGCACTCGCCACCGTTGCCATGCTGGCCGGCTCCGCCGTGCAGAGCCAGGCCCAGACGCCGCCCAAGAAGTACAAGATCTATCTGAGCATGAGTTACAGCGGCAACGGCTATCAAACCGAAACGTCGAACCTGATCAAGGCGCTCGCGGCAACGCCGCCGTACGACAAGCTCGTCGATCTGAAGACCGTCATCTCCGGCACCGACGTGCAGGCGCAGGCCGCTGCGTACCAGAGCATGGTGTCGGCGGGCGCGGATGCCATCATCACGTTTCCGATCTCGTCGACCGGCCTGAACCGTGCTATCCACGAAGCGTGCGAAAAGCATGTGCTGGTCTACACGTATAGCGCGACGGTAACCGAGCCGTGTGCGCGCACGGTCAGCTACATCACGGCGGGCTTCGCGCCGAACACCGCGCAATGGCTCGTGAACAAGCTGAACGGCAAGGGCAATGTATTCATCGATCGCGGCGTGGCAGGCAATTCCGTCGACAAGATGAACTACGACGGCGCGATGAGCGTGTTCAGAAAGTACCCGGGGATCAAGATCGTCGCCGAATACTATGGCATGTGGAACAGCCAGACCACGCAGCAGGAAACGGCCAAGGCGCTCGCCGCGCACCCTGACGTCGACGCGATTTTCGGCGAGAACGGAGAGGACGGTATCGTCGCCGCGATGCTCGCGAGCGGCCAGAAGAAACTCGTTCCGGTGACGGGCGAAAACACCAACGGATTCCGTCTCGCGCTCGCCAATGCCGATCTGAGAAAACGCGGTCTCGACGGCATTTCGTCGGGCGACCCGATCAACGTGTCTGGCTACGCGTTCAAGCTGATGATGGAAGAGCTGACCGGCAAGCGCAAAGTGGCGGTGCATAACATCGAATACCCGCTGCCGTGGGTGCCGGCCGACAAGGTCAAGGTGTGCACCGGCGACACGTTCGTCAACGGGTGCAACGCGTTCCCGTCCACCAAGGTGCCCGACTCGTTCAATACCGAAGTGTTCGATCCCGTGTTGACGCCGGAGCTTTCGCTCAATTCGGCGCTGCATGGCACTCCGACTCCGGGCGCAACGATCCAGCCGCTGCCCGCGAACGTCGTCAGGCAGGCACCGGATGTGCCGGGTGTGAACTGTCAGCATTGCCAGGCTCCGGCCGACCTGTTCAAACTGACGAAGGTCTCCGCGACGGTCCATCCGTAAGCCAACGGGCCTGTCAGGTTCAGCAGGCGCCGCGCAAACGCATCTGCTCTCCGGTTCGGCCGGACCGGAGACCGGTTGCCGGACCGGCGTCAGGAGGCGCCGGTCGATGCCGGCTTTTTTATCCGGCCGAATGGAGGTTTTAATCTTGACCATCCCCGTGTGCGCACCCGCACGTCCCCTCTCGCGCGCGCCGAAGCGCAAGTTGCCGCGCGGCACTGTCGACTGCCATTTTCATGTATTCGGACCGGCCGAAGAATGGCCGTACGCGCCAGGCCGCAGCTACACACCGCCTGATGCGACGCTGGCCGATTACGAGCGGCTTGCCCAGACATTCGGCATTTGCCGCTCGGTGATCATCCAGCCGAGTCCGTACGGGATGGATAACCGGCGCAGCCTGCAAGCCGTCTCCGACAGCCGGCTGGAGATGCGCGCCGTGCTGGTCGTCGAGCCGACCGTCAGCGACGCCGAACTCGGCGAATACCATCGTCTCGGCGCGCGCGGCGTGCGCCTGAATCTGCTGTTCGGCGCCGGGCTCGCCGTGGAAACCGCAGATGTGCTCGCGCGGCGCATCCGCGATCTGGACTGGCACTTGCAGTTTCTTGCGGACGTATCCACGATCGACGATCTGCCCCGACTCGTGCAGCGTCTGCGCGTGCCGGTGGTGTTCGATCATCTCGGTCACGTGCCGGCGCATAAGGGCACACGCAATGCAGGTTTCCAGAATCTGCTCGCGCTGGTGCGTGAAGGACTCGCGTGGGTCAAGCTGTCCGGGCTCTACCGCAGCACGGGTTTGGCGAACACGCCCTACGACGATACGCGGCCTTTCATCGACGCGTTGATCGACGCGAACCCGAGGCAGCTTTTATGGGGCACGGATTGGCCTCATCCGTCGATCGCGGTGCCTATGCCCGACGATACCGACCTCGTCGATCAGTTCGGCGCATGGGTCGAAGACGAGGCACTCCAGCAAGCCATCCTGGTCGACAACCCGGAGCGGCTTTACGGATTTGAACCGTACGTTGGCTAGACGTTCCTGCACCGCACACGGAGCGTTTGTCCCGACTGCCGTGAGCAGCCTTTCTACGCGAGAACTAAAAGCAAAGACCGAAGCAATCCCATACCAAATGGCACAAGACCATGCAATCTTCCGCCGACTCCAATTCCGTATGCTGGCTGTGCTGCGACTCACCATCGCGAGCTTGCCAGGGCGGGGCTGGGCATGAGTACCAGCCTGATCGCCAGGTATTCAGAGCGCTGCTCTCTCTTAACGTTGGAGAAATTGTATGGCCGACTACAAAACCACCACTTTCGTCGCCGGTGCATTCGCCGCGGCTCTTGCCGCGATGACGGCCACGCCCGCGAGTGCCGAGGAATTCACCGCGGCACAGAAGAAGATTCAGGCCGAGCATACAGCCCTCGTCAAATCCGGCAAGGTCGAGCCCTGTTTCGGCACGGCTCTGAAGGGGCAGAATGATTGCTACGCGGGTGCGGGTACAACCTGCGCCGGAACGAGCAGCACCGACTATCAGGGCAACGCGTTCAAGCTGGTGCCCAAAGGAACGTGCACCACCATCTCCACGCCGAACGGATCCGGCAGCCTGTCGCCCAAGGCCTGAGATCGATCAGCGGCCGGGCACCGTCAAGCCCGGCCTCGTAGTTCTAATCGCAATCACGGTTGGCTATGTCAGAGTCACTCCCCCCGGATGCCCAACGGAGCCCGTCTTATCGCGCCGGGGTTGGGCTTAAGGCCGAACATTACCGCACGATTCTCGAATCGCAGCCGGACATCGGTTTCTTCGAGGTTCATGCGGAAAACTACATGGGCGCGGGCGGCCCGCCACACCGCTTTCTGTCGGCGATACGCGAGTCCTACCCTCTATCGCTTCATGGTGTCGGCCTGTCGATTGGCGCGGATCGTCCTCTCGACCGGGATCACCTCCAACGGCTAAAAGAACTCATCGCACGCTATTCGCCAGCGCTGTTTTCCGAGCACCTTGCCTGGTCCAGCCACGACTGCGGTTTTCTCAACGACCTGTTGCCGGTTCCATACACAGCGGAGAGCCTGACGCGTATCGTGGACCACATCGATCAGGTACAGGAGGTTCTCGGCCGGCAAATGTTGCTGGAAAACCCCTCTACCTACCTGGCCTTCGAGGAAAGCACCTATCCGGAGATCGACTTCATTGCCGCCGTCGTGCGGCGCACCGGCTGCGGTCTCCTGCTCGACGTCAACAACGTGTACGTTGCGTCGATCAACCAGCAGTGGGACCCTTTTGCTTATATCGACGAGTACCCGCTCGCGGCCGTGCAGGAGATCCATCTGGCCGGTCACGCAGAGGAGACAGACGAAAAAGCTCGCCCGCTGCTGATCGACAGTCACGACCGTCACGTCGCAGACGTCGTATGGGACCTTTATGCCCGAGCGATCCGCGGAACCGGTCCAATTCCCACGTTGATCGAGTGGGACGCGAACATACCCGACTGGCCAACGCTCAAAGCGGAAGCCGGGCGGGCGGACGCCGTCGTTCAGGCCGCCACGCAACCTGCAAGTGTCGACCATGTAACGATTCGGTCGCAGTTCGACATGACGCGGCGCCGGCTTAAAGAGGCACAGACACTATGATCAAGCGACAAGTCCTTGTCTATTACACGTGGAGCAGGCCTGGCGAAAACAGTGCGCCGCTTCATGTAATAGAAGACCGATTTCCGGCACTCTTCGAAAGCCGCAGGATGGCTTTCCCGAGATTCCATGAACTCTCGGACTCGCGTCAATTTGATCAGAGCATCACCGGTTTTCTCGACCATATCATGAAGCGCAACTTCACCGCCTTCGTCGATCTTGCGGCAACGCTGACTGGCCAGAGCGTAATGGAGATCGAGCGTGTCGCGGACGACGGGTTGCTCACGCCACTTGACGCGCACCTTCTCCGCGACGTCGACACACTGATCGTCATCAGCTTCGACTCGCTTAGAACGGCTCAGGATGCGGAAAGCGAGGAAATCGAAGCGCTCAAGACATTCCTGGAGCAGCCCGACCATCTCGCCTTCATCTGTCCGCATCACGACATTGGCGACGTATCGGATCTCCCGGAAAGCGAGCAATTGCCGCGTCAGATTGTGGAGTTCCAGCATCACGGCGACACGACGATTCCGCCGCGGCAACGCTTCGGTGGCTTCGCACGTTCGCTTCTCGCCGGGCTCGGCGTACCGGTGGAAAACCGCTTTGGACTCCGGCCCGCGGCCGAAGCAGACGGATCGCCCGCGCCCATAGAAGCCGCACCCTCGCTCGATCGATTAGGCTTGCTTGATAAAGTCAGCACTTTCAATCGACACCCGCATCTGCCGCAACTCGAACGTCTCGGCGATGCCGTTCACAAACTCGATGTCCTGGCCCGTCAGCGAGTCGATCTCACCGCTGCGCCGCATCCCTTTACGCTCGACCGCGCGACGTTCGATGCCCTCCTGCAATCTCGTCCGGACACTTTCGCCGGCAGCCTGCTGGTTAGCGATACCACGCTCTGGAGTTCAACCGCCGGCGGTGTGGACAGTCTTCGCGAGCTGTGGACGAATGTCGTTCAACGCCCGCTGCGGTCGTGAGCGCGCGATGGCACACCAGGAACCAACTCAAGCATCAGCCACACAGCCGCGCGGCAGCGCCGGCAGCACCGGCTTGAACCCTGATTGCCTGTGCGAACGTCAGAGGAACTTCGCTGCAGCGCTATTGGAGCCCGATATGCCGGTCCCCGTCGGCCTGATTGGCCCCGATCAGGAGCCAGCCGAAAAACGCTTCAATGTCTATCGGAACAATGTCGTAGCTGGCCTTGTCGAGGCGTTGAAGGCGGCTTTTCCCGCTGTGTGCCGCATCGTAGGCGATGAATTCTTCGCGGCGATGGCACGCGTCTATGTCGCACTCGAACCGCCGAAGTCACCCATCATGCTCGACTATGGTGAAACGTTCCCGGACTTCGTCGGAACGTTCGAAGCGGCGAAGAGTGTGCCGTATCTACCCGATGTGGCCCGACTCGAGCGCGCGTGGGTAGAGGCGTATCACGCAGCAGAAGCGCCCCCAACCCACCCCGCTGTGTTCGCAACGATCGATTCCCGGCGCCTTGCGCAGGTTGGTTTGACGTTGCATCCTTCGCTGCGCGTGGTGCGGTCGTCTTTTCCCATCGTGCAGATATGGCTGATGAACATCGACGGCGGCGTACCCACCGCGATGGACATCTGTAGCGGCGGCGACAACGCGCTTGTCGTACGTCCCCTTGCCGAGGTCGAGGTTCGCCGCGTGCCTGCTGGCGCAGCGAGTTTCATCCTGGCCCTCGCGGCCGGCGCGCCGGTTGCCGATGCGACAACGCTTGCTCTTCGCGACGATTCCGATTTCGACCTGGCCGGCGCACTTCGAGATCTATTCGCGATCAATGCGATCGTCGGGTGGAACATGAGAGAAGGTTTCGATTCCAAACCGATTGCGAGGTACGCATGAACCAGCCTGGCGCACGCACGAAAGGCCGCTTCGAACCGCTGATTCGCGCGGCCCTGGAACAAGTCCAGGCAATCGGTCAGCTTATCGCTCCGCCCATACTGAGGATTGCTCTAGCGCTTCCTTTCTTCCGTTCCGGTCTTACCCGGTGGGACGGCCTGCTGTCCATTTCGCCGGCAACGCTGTTCCTGTTCGAGAATCAATTCAAACTTCACCTCTTCGGCGCAGCCTACAATTTTCCGGCGCCTGACGCGGTGGCATTTATCGTCGCCGTAGCGGAAATAACACTCCCCATTCTGCTCGTGGCAGGACTCGCAACCCGGTTTGCGGCTCTCGCCCTGCTCGTAATGACGGCGGTGATCCAGTTGGTGTTCCCTGACGGCTGGGCGAACTTCCACCTCTATTGGGCGTCGCTCGCCGTGGGAATCATGGCGCTCGGTCCTGGACCACTGTCGCTGGATCGCCTGATAAGCCGCTGGTCATATCCGCGAATCTGAAGATACGGTTCCGACTCAAGCGTTAATGCGTCACTTTCCCGTGCCTTTCGTCGCACGCCGCCGACCATGCTCGCGCGCGAAGGCAGCAGGCGTGCAACCAACATGCCGGTGAAAACGCCTGGTAAAGTGACTCTGATCCGCAAAACCCGTCACGAGTGCAATTTCTGCAAGTGGAATTGCCGTTTCCATGATTAGCGATTGAGCGCGACGAATCCGGCATTGCTCGACAAAGCTGATCGCCGTCATACCCGTGCTTCGCTTGAACAGACGGGTAAAGTGAAAATGGCTCACATTCACAATGCCGGCGAGTTCGACGAGTCCTATCGGACTGTCCAGATTGTCTTCAATATATCTGGTAAGGCGAGCCAGTTCGACTTTGCTCAGCGCCGGAAGCGCCGGCGGCAAAACAGGCTCATACACGTTGTAGCTTCGAAGCAGATGCGCTGCGAGCGCGAACGACACGTGATCGACAATGAGCGTCTGCGCCGCGTGAGGCTTGCGATCGAGTTCCCCGATGAGGATCTGCGCAATGTGTTCGATCACAGGATCTCGCGTCTCGAACACATTCCGGATCTCGACACGCGAGGTGGCGTGACGCCCAATCTGCTCGCCGGCGGATTCGATAAGCGCCGCCGGAATCCGCAACCTCGCCGTGGCGGAGGCGCTGCCCTCCCAAAGCGAGTCGTAGCCCGCCGGCATGAGCATCGAAACGCCTGCGGAAATGAGACTTTCGTGGACAGTCCCCTCTCGACCCTGAACGAGACGCGCGCTGCCGTAGGGGCAATAACAGATCACGTGGTGATCGAGGGCAGGATACCTCTCGGATACGTTGGGGAGCGGAGCGTACATGTCCACGGTGACGCCTGACCACTCGCGCTCACGCGTCGTTGCCGTGGGACGATGCGACAAGACATGCACGATCTCATCGATGGTGACAGGCTTATCGGTGGTTTGCTGAATCGTTGACATGTCACAGTGCAAGATCTGCCCGCTGCGGGAAAGCCCGGGTCAGCGTTGACCACCGCTCTCCACCCGGAACATAGGCCGGTTCTTTGCGATTGAAGTGGCAAGCTCGAACGGAAATGCTATCACGAAAATATTCCGGTCGAGATAGCAGCGAACCACTCCGCACAACCATAAAGCCAGGCACGATCCCGCGATAGATAGACAGATAGAAATCCAGTTCTGCTCATCAAGTATCGACCAAGGCGCGCACGAGTGTTCAATTCGGCTTTCGTTTGCTCTGATACGCTCGACTCATCCTCTCGATATCCGGCCAGATCTGAACCGCCGCGATAGCAGATGCCAATCCCGTTCATTACCCCTCCCTGGTGGGCGCTCTGGGCACAAGACTGATGAACCATTACGACGTCGTCGTCATTGGGTGCGGCGCGGGGGGTTACAACACCGCCATTCGGGCAAGCCAGCTCGGACTTTCCGTGGCGTGTGTCGAACGGGCGTCGAATATCGGTGGAACCGGTATGCGGACCGGCTGCATTCCGTCCCGATTGCTGCTTCATACTTCTGAAATATACGACCTGGCGAACAAGGGGAAAAACGCTGCTTTGGGAATCGGCTGCGCACCAACGCTCGACCTCACGCAGATGATGGCCTATAAAGCATCGACCGTTGAAAAGATGTCGAACAGTATTCACAAACTGCTACGCAAGCAAGGCGTGACACTCATTCATGGCGACGCGCTGCTGGCCGCGGCGGGACAGGTCATCGTCAGGAAAACCGGTGGGGTGCAGCAAACCCTGTCCGGAACAGCCCTTGTAATTGCCACGGGCTCCGTGCCAATCCCGCTTCCGTTCGCCGCTTTCGATCACATGCGGATTCTCGATTCGGCTGACGCGTTGTCACTCGGCAAGGTACCGCGACATCTGGCGATTATCGGCGCCGGCGCCGTGGGTGTGGAGTTGGGCTCGATCTGGCAGCGCCTTGGCTCGCGCATCACGCTGATCGAGCGCTGCGATCGCATCTGCCATTGGCTCGACCGCGATGTGACAGCGACCCTGGAGCGATCGCTCAGGCAACGAGGCATTGACATCAGGGTGTCGAGCGACGTTGTCGGACTCGATAAGCACTCCGACAGTGTCTCTGTCCAACTCCGCGCCGCGGCATCCGGTAAGATCACCCACATCGACGCAGACAGGGTTCTCGTCGCTATCGGCCGCCGGCCATCGACTGCCGGGATGAACCTCGCGAGCGTCGGCATGCAAACCGGCTACAAGAGCACATTGTCTCAGCAGGGACCGGCGACACCCGTGACATCCATGACGAATGGCTCCGGAATATGGGTGATCGGCGATGCAGGCCCTGGTCCGATGCTGATGTCCAAAGCCGAAGAAGAAGCGATAGCGTGCGCCGAGCGGATCGCCGGCCTGCCCGGATTCGTCAGCTATCCGTCAATTCCCTATGTTCTCCATACCAGCCCGGAAGTGGCCATGATTGGGAGGACCGAGGACGAACTCCGGGGAACCGGCGCAGCGTATAGAGTCGGCTACTATCCGCTCGCGGCCAATCCACGCGCCGCAATCTGCGGCACCTCCGAGGGGTTTGTGAAACTGTTGGTCGACGCTGATACGAATCTGATCGCGGGAGCTCACCTCATAGGGCCGGGAGCAGCCGATCTGATTTCACAAGTAGCCATTGCGATGGAAGCCTCCATGATCTGCGAAGACTTTGCGCGAATCTGTCATCCCTACCCGGTCTGGTCCGAGGCACTCCGTCAGGCGGCAATGGCGGCGGGCGGGTGGATGATGCACGTCGCGATCTGAACGAGCGCAAGAAGAAACGGAATCGTGCCGGCACCGACGTAAGTCGTGCCAACCCGGATCGGCCCTTCGGCAACTGTCGCTACTCCTTGAACACAGACGAATGGGGCAGTCAGGCATCACAACTCCGGGAGATCAGCGAGAACGTCGTAGACGAGAGCGCGCTTCTGTCTGATCGCTGTCTCTGTCCGCCAGCATCGACTGACGGCAGCCCGCTGCGGCGCATCTGCACACATACTGGGCGCGAACCTCTTCATCCGAAGGGTCGTCAATGGCCAGCAGATATTCAATGAACAGTTCTTCTCCCGCGTGGACCGGCCGGAGTGTGTGAATGAAAATGCGGTTGCCGTCTTCGATGGTTTCGCAGTTAGGCGCGCATGCGTGGTTAAGCCAGCGCGCGCTGTTGCCGCCCCGGCCGCCATCGATCACGCGTCCGTCCGAGAGGCCGAAAAGGAACGTGTGCCCTTCGACGCCCTCACGCCGGTGCCGGCGAACGGCATCGCGCCACGCCGTGATCTCGCCCTTGTACTCGAGCACACGCTCGCCCGCAGCGAGCGGACGCATTGCGAACACGCCTTTGCCATGAACTGAAGAACGCCGAACGATTACGCGCCGCATGCCGACTCCCTGACTGATATCCGCTCCAGTATAGAAGCGGCAAATTTCTGCATCTACTGCCGCGTGTCGTGCGACCTACGTGATGTCCTTCACGTCACCATTGGAAAAAATTTTGACTTCACCGCGCCGCTCGGCCAAGATATCTTTTCACCGTAAAAATACGGATTGCAATCCGCCTTCATGAAAGAAGCATCGTCACGCCGAAAAATGCCCGCGCCGCAAAAAGCCACTACCCAAGCCGACCGCACCGCACGCGACAAACCTTATCATCACGGCGCCCTGCCCCATGCGCTACTTGAAGCCGCGGAACTGGTGCTGCGGCGCGACGGCATTCGCGGCCTGACGTTGCGGGCTATTGCGCGTGAGGCCGGCGTGTCGCATACCGCGCCCCAGCACCATTTCGGCGACACCGCCGGCGTTCTGAGCGAACTTGCCGCGAGCGGGCATCGCCGGCTGGCGGCCGCTATGGCGCAGAGGGCCGAGGGTACGGAGCCTGGTCAGGCGCGGCGCAAGGCCATCGCCCGCGGCTATGTGAGCTTCGCGGTCGCCAACCCGGACCTGTTTTACCTGATGTCGCGCAATGAAATGCTCGACCACACGCGCCCGTCCCTCGTGCAGGCGCGGCAAGTATCAGCGCGCGCCCTCGCCGGCGTGTTCGACGTGCCGTCCGAACCCGCGGGGCACGACGGCTCCGCGTTCGGCCAGATCAGCGCCGCCCAGGCCATCGCCATGACTGCGGGCTGGGCCTATGTTCATGGGCTTGCGTTGCTGATGATCGACGGACGCCTGAATGGCCTGGCCGCATCAGCCGAAGGCATACGAAGCGCGGAAGAACTCGTGGATGCCGCGATCGAGCACGTCGAGATCATTCCCGCCACGCCCTCGCGGTAGCGGTGGAAACCCGCTCGAAGGCGCGCATATCGGTAAGGCGACGATACACCTCAAGAATCGGCTCGCCAACGCCATCGGCCCCGTGGCGGCCCTGTCCGCCTGAAAAGCGGTCGCCGCGCGCCTCGACATTCACTTCGGTAACAGCCCCTTCGCCTGATCGAGCATCTTGTCGACTGCTTTACTGAATCCGCCTGCCTGATCGTCGCTCTTCTTTTGCGCGGGCGTCTGCGAGGCGGCGACGCACGCAGCGCGCATTTCAGGATGTTCCGCCGTGCACGAAAGGGACAGTTGCTTCGCGCGGTTGACATCGCCATGCTCGCGATACCAGGAGATGACACCCGGCCAGGTCACCGCTGTCCTTCCAAAATATTCGAATTGCTGCAGCAAAAATGCCTCGCCCTGCTTCGCGTCTCTCTGTCCTATACGGTTGGCGAGATTGGTCTGCACCGCCCATGAGCGGTCGCGCGACCCCAGATTGCGCCGCAGCACCTGCGTCTGTGTATCGGACGGCGCCGAACGCGATAGCGTCATCAGGTTGGACAGCAGAAACACGGGATAGGCATGGTCCGCTGTCGGACCCGATGCGACCGTACCCGCCACTTGCAGCGCCTGCGGATAGTTCCCTGCCGCCTGCAGATCCTGCAAGTCGGATATGGCCTTGTAGTGGGCCAGAATGAGCGCAGTGGAGCCGCGCTTTCGGGCTGCGTTCCACGGTTCGATTCGCGGGTCGGGCCGCTTGTCTCCGAGCATGGGGCGCACGAGTTCGGTCAGGTTATCTTCGCGCGCGGCCGGATCGCCGTGATCGTCGTGCAGCGTTTCGAGTTGAGCCGAGATCTGATCGTCGATCACCGCCCGCGCGTCGAAGAGATTCTCCGCGACGCTCGCCTGCGCACCCGCACGCACGGAGGTGTACTGCCCGACCGCGTCGCGCAGCTCGCCGATACTGCTGAGCTGGTTCACCGTTTGCGCTGCGCCGCCGCCTACCGCAGGCGCGACCGGCTGGGCACGCGCCTGCGCCGCGGCCTGTTGACCGGCCTTCTCTCGTCCCGCCTGAAGCTGCTTCTCGCGCAGTTTCTGACGCCGCGCTTTGGCGTCCTGATCGTACGCAATCACGCGTTCGAAGAAAGCTTTGAAACCGTCGACGTAGGAGTAGCCGCAACGAAGGCTGATGGTCGCACCAAACCGGTCGGCCTGTTCCTCGACGCTGCGTTGCCAGGCGGGAAACAGCACGCGTGTGCCGAGTGTCTGCACCACCGCGATATTGTCCACGCCGGTCCATGTGTTGGAGGTGGGCGATTTGTTCGTCACCGTCCAGGCGAGCGACACGATGGCGAGCGATGTATCGCCGGCCGTGCGCGCGTCGAAAATCGCGTGATGGTTCAGGTAGATATGACCAAATTCGTGAGAGAGGATCGCAAATATCTCGTCTTCCGATTCAGCCGACTGCAACCAGCCGACTGACACAAAGATGTTGCCGCCCGGACTCGAGTTCGCGTTCAGCCCATTCTCGGAGATGATATGCACAGAGCCCGGGTAGTTCGGTGTGCCGGCGGTCTTCTTGATCGTCGCGAGCAGGCCGTTCAGATACGCCTCCATCTCGGGCATCGGCACGAGACCCCAGCCGTCGGCGCGCGCGTTCATCAAATCGAGCCTGATGTCGGGCCAGTCGCGAGCAGGCGGCGGTGGAATGGAGCCGACGGTGTCGAGCGTCACGGCGCCTTTCGGCGAACCGCCGCCGATGTTCAGATTCGACAGGCTGCCCGGCAGTTTGACGTCCGCGCATGCGCCGAGGAAAAGGCTTGCGCATGCACTGCAGAAGTATCGGCGTCCGCTGTGCATGATTATTGGCACCGGTTGGCGGCCGCACCGAGCGTGCCGGCTGCCTGAATGCCGGCAGACTGGCTACAGCGGGCCTGCGCACTACGAACAACCTTCACATCCATGCCGTCCACCCAATACGGCTTGCCGTCGACTTTCACGGGGTAGAAGTCGTGTTGGGACGCGCCTTGTACGAGAAGCGGCAAGGTCGGAGCGTCGATCGCACTGCTTTTTATGTCCGGAGCGCTGTAGAGCTTCACTGTTCCGCCCGGTTTCTGCGCATCGACATAAGTCGGGGCTTGAGCCGAGGCCGTGCCGCTCGCTGCGGCACTGACCGCTATGGCCGCCGTCACGGTCAGGAATGCGTATTTGATCCGCTGCCGGGTATCTCGAACTTGTTGCATGATCAATCCTCCTTGCTATCCGTGACCCAGTTAAACAGGTGTTCGCTCCACTCGAGCCATTCAACTGCGATAGTGCAGGCGAGGACATGGGCAATCAGCAGGAACGGCATATGCAAGTGCGTACCGAACACAATCATCCCCACGCCAAATGCCACGAGCGCAAATCCACTCAGACAGAACAACGCGATATTGAAAATGGCGGTGAGCGCCTTTGCACACCACCAGTGCAAGGAAAAGCGCCTGTTCCAATGCCGGCGCTCATGATAGAAACGCGCGAATTCCTGCCGAACCCATTTCTTGGCGCCGGCAATGAGGAAAATCGCAACAAAGCCGATCACACTCAGGAACAAAAGCTTGCCCCACCTGACAGCGGGCATGTCGAGTTGAGGCTCCCACGCCTCGATGTTATCCAGCCCACCTCGATGACTAAAAAGATTGTCGAGTGCGGCGGCATGCAGAAACACGCCCGGAATGCGGTCATTCAGCGGCGAGAGGACAAAGTCGTTCGAATAATCGAATGATGTTCCGATCATCACAATGCGATCCCGGAACGCAGCGGCCTGTTCGTCAACGGACATCTGTTCGATTTGACTTGCGTGGATAGTGCGGTAGTGCACACAGAGCGGCCGACTGGTCGGGCGTAAGAATGCGCGCGACTCGGCGCGCCACAGAAGCCTGAGTTCGCTGTCGCTCGAAGTGCAATACATCTGCTCGTCGTGATCGCCCGTGTCCACTCGCAGCAAAAACGCACGGCGCGCCTCGCTCTCTTCGTCATCGGAATCGAGCCATCGCAAACCGTCCTCAGCCGTGTCGAGCGGCCAGGTAACCGACATTAAGCGGGGCTCATCGCACTGCGCCTCCAGGTCGCCCCTGCCGTACACATCCTCGTAAATCGCGAACGCTGCACTCAATGGGCAATTACCTTGCGAAGGGTTGCGCCATTTCATATCCTTGTCCGTAATCCGGTTGACGCCGATTGTTTGCTCGCCGTTGTGTTCTTCCTTTGCATAGACGAGCGGATAAGTCCACGCCAGCCGGTCCACCGCATGGGCAGAAAATTCAATGCCCACGCGTTTCACCGCCTTCAACGCCTGATCCTCGTCAAGGTCGTCGTTGGTGGCAAGCCTGTTGTCTTCTGTTCTGCGGGCTGCCAGATAGACGCCCGTTTTCTTCGATATCAGTTCTGCGAGCGACCGCTTGAAGTCGTCGAATCCCGGGCCCTTAGGCTGCGAAAGAATCACGTCGACAAATACGCTCGCCGGTGGATGCGCGTTCAGAACGCCAAGCAGCCAGGTGTAAAACGGGTAACGTGCAGGCCAGCCTTCCTGCTTCGCCTTAAGCGCTTCGCGATCGATTACGAGGACGGTGATGTCTTTGTCATTCCACACCGTCCGCGGATGCTCGTTGACCTTCCCGCGCTCGCGCCTGATTTCGGACTCGCGGTCGAGGTCGCGTTCGTGCTCGCTGCCAACGTCGAACCAGTAACCGGAGAATGGCGCCGCGTAGCGTGCCATCGTTTGCGCGCCCATTTCTTCGGTGAAGCGAGTTGGCACCACGAGAGCAAGCAGAAGGCCCAACAGCACCGATAAAGCCGCGCGCCCGAGCAAATGCCTCCAGCCGGGTTTCTCGTGCTTTTCTTTTCCCCGCTCCTGTTTTCCGTTCTGCGTCGCCATTTCCCAGCCTGGAATGTCAGTGGAACGAAACGACAGAAAGCAGTCTAGAAAATCCTCAATCTTTACGTTAGTTTAATTTTCATCGGGTAAACACGAAGCGAAGCAATTACCTGTCAATTTTTCAGCGCGACGATTAAGTATGAATAAAGACAGCCGCGACACGCGCCTTTTTATTTTTCGTCTGGATGACTAATATTCTGCCACCTCTTTCAGTCCATCCAGGCGAAGCCCGCGCTGGGCACATCAGCCGATAGTTAGCAATCCGCCGCCATTGGCCGCGCTAATGCGATTCAAGCGCTCAAACAATAAACCGGGAAAATGCCGACATGTGGCGGATAACGACTATTCAGTTGCGGCGGGGTTTGCACCATTAGCGGCACAGGCGGCATCAGCAAATCGGTATAAAGGCCAAAAAACCCGGCTGTTATCGAACTGCGTGAGATAAGTGATCGTCACCACTTGCAGTATCGCTGTCCAGGTACGCACTTTTGCGTCTGCGTAGCATACGCAGGATCAGGAAAGTAAGCGATCGTCAACGTGTCGAACAAATCCGTATTGCTCGCGAATGCATCCGCATCGGCAACCCCCTATGCCTTCGTGATCGCAGTGGCGAAGTTGGTGGGCGGCCCCGCGTCAATCAACGTCGAGCCGCCGGAAGCGGCAATACGAACCGCCTCATGTCACAACGGGCATCCGCGTCAGGCGGCGTTATCGACTTCCGCGCGAGTCGGTATCGAAGGCTGCGCGCCGGCGCGCGTCACGGAAATCGCCGCCGCGCGTTGCGCGAGATTGATCGCGCCTTCCAGCGGTTGCCGCGAGGCGAGTTGCGCGGCAAAAACGCCGATAAAAGTATCGCCCGCAGCCGTGGTATCGACGGCGTGCACTTGCGGCGCGGGAAAATGCCTGCCCTCGCCACCTTCCACCAGAAGATAAGCCCCTTGCGCGCCAAGCGTGACGATCACATTGTGCGCGCCGCCTTGTTGCAACTCCGTCGCCGCGCGCCGCGCGCCGCTTTGCGATTCGACCGGCAGGCCGGCCAGAATGGCGGCCTCGACTTCATTCGGCACGAGGTAGTCGACAAGCGGCAGCCACTCCGCGGGCAGCGGCCCGGTTGCCGGCGCCGGGTTCAGCACGGTGATCTTGCCCAGCCGACGGGCAAGCGCGAGCGTCGCGTGAACGGAATCCCAAGGTGTTTCGAGTTGGCACACCACGACGTCGCACGCCTTGATGGCCGCTTCATGGCGAGCCACGCTCTGCGGCGTGAGTTCGCCGTTGCTGCCTGCGACCACGACGATCGTATTCTGGCCGTCGTCCGACACTGTGACCATCGCAACGCCGGTCGGTTGGGTGGGATGGACCTCGACCCCGCTGCAATCGATGCCTTCCACCTCCAGATCCTTGACCCGCTGCGCACCATTCGCGTCGCTCCCGACGCATCCGATCATGGCCACCCGCGCACCGATGCGCGCGGCCGCGACAGCCTGGTTCGCGCCCTTGCCCCCTGCAACCTGCGAGAACTCGTGTCCGCCAATCGTCTCGCCCGGGCGCGGCAAATGCGGCGCGCGGGCCACAAGGTCCGTATTGATGCTGCCCACTACCAGAACCCGGCCCTGCTTCGTTTCTTTCGACACTTTCATTTTCTCCTGTCACCACCCCTTCACGCCACCAATCCAATTATCCGGCGCGACGCCTGCTCCGATACGTATCCAGCACCACGGCCACGACAATGACGGCTCCCGTGATGATTCGTTTGGTGGGCTCCGTCGCGCCGATCTGCGCGAGCCCAGCGGCGAGCACCGAAATGATCAACACGCCAAAGAAGGTACTCGTCACCGAACCGCGCCCGCCCATCAGACTCGTTCCGCCGATCACCACTGCCGCGATCACCTGCAATTCGATACCCTGTCCGGCATTCGGGTCCGCGGCTTCGAGCCGGGAAATCTGGAACAGCGAAGCGAGTCCGGCCAGCAGACCCATCATCGCGAATACCGCGATCTTGTAGGGCCGCGGATTGACACCCGCAAGACGTACCGCTTCCTCGTTCGTGCCAATACCGACCAGATAGCGGCCGAAAACCGTGCGCGTCAACACGAACTGCGCGGCGACCATCACCACAATGGCAATGATGAACGCCGGCGAGATGCCGAACGCAATGGGATTGGAGAGGAAATCGAACGCGTCGCCGATATAAGCCGTGCGCGAGTTGGTCAACTGATACGCGAGACCGCGCGCCGCTTCGAGCACACCGAGCGAGACGATGAACGACGGAATCCGCCAGGCCACGGTGATCGCACCGGTCACGCAACCGGTCAGCGTCGCGCCCGCCATGCCGAGCAAAGCCGCGGGCAACGCCGGCCAATGCCACTGCAAGGCCGCGACGCTCGTGAGCGCGGCGCCGAGCGCCAGCACCGAGCCGACCGACAGGTCGATGCCGGCAATGATCAGCACGAAGGTCATGCCGATCGACATCACCACCAGATCGGGAATCTGGTTCGCGATCGTGCTGAACGTCTCGTAGGTCAGGAAGTGCGAACTCAGCAGCGAGAACAGCACGATCATTCCAAGGAGCGCGCCGAGCAGCCCGAGGTAGTTCGAAAATCCGAGGCGCGTGCCGAGCGGCTTCGCGTTTTTGGGCGGCTCGTTCTGCAGCGAAGGCAGGCTGGTTTCCACGGTCATGCTCAATACTCCACTAATTTGCTTTCGTCGGGCGCTTTGGCGTCGGGTTCGATCGGTTCGTGCAGCAGGTCATCGCGCTTCGCGTAGCCTGCGAACGCCGCGGCCAGCAGCGCGTCCTGAGTCCAGTTGCCGCGCTCGAACAGGCCCGTCATCCGTCCCGCCGACATCACCCCGATCCGGTCGCAAATCGCCATCAATTCGCGCAGATCGCTCGATACGACCACGAGAGCACGGCCTTCGCGAGCCAGCGCGCCCATCAATGCATAGATATCGAACTTCGCACCGACGTCGATGCCGCGCGTCGGTTCATCGAACAGCAGCACCGTGCAATCGCGCGCAAGCCACCGCCCGATCACCACCTTCTGCTGGTTCCCGCCCGAGAGTTCCGACACGGGTTGTGACGGTCCCGCGCTGCGGATACGCATGGCGTCGATCTGCCGGCGCGCCAGCGCCGCCTCGCGACGCCCGTCCACCACGCCCTTGTTCGACACCGCGCGCAAGTGTCCCAGCGAAATGTTGGCGGCAATGGGCTGGGTCAGTAGAAGCCCCTCGCCTTTGCGATCTTCCGTGATGAGCGCGATGCCGTGCTGCACGGCGTCCGACGGCGAGGCAATCGTCACTGGCTCAGGTGCGGCCCCTCCACGGCCGAGCGAGACGCTGCCGGCGTCCGCGTGGTCCGCGCCGTAAATGAGCCGCATCAGTTCCGTGCGGCCCGCGCCGATCAATCCGCTGATGCCGAAAATCTCGCCGGCCCTGACCTCGAAGGACACGTCGCGCACCACCGGCTCGCGCGTCATGCCGCTGACCTTGAACGCCACCTCGCCGATACGCCGCTCGCCGAGATCGATCCTGTCGCCGATATCGCGCCCCACCATCAGGGTGACGAGACGGTCGGTGGAAAGGTTAGCCATCTCGTCGACGTGCACGAGCCGGCCGTCGCGCAACACGGCTGCACGCCGCGCAATACGCTTCAATTCTTCCAGCCGGTGCGAGATGTACACCAGCGCCACACCGTGCGCTTTGAGCCGCTCGACCTGCTCGAACAGCAGATCGACTTCGCGGGCGGTCAGCATGGCGGTGGGTTCGTCGAGAATCAGCACGCGGCAGTCGCCGATCAGATTCCGCGCGATCTCGACCATCTGTTGATGCCCGATACCCAGCGTGCCCACCAGCGTGTCGGGATCGATTGCGTCGAGACCGACCTGCGCCATCGCGTGCCGCGCGTTCTCGCGCAGCCTGGCGCGGTCGATCCAGCCGACCAGGTTGCGCGGCAAACGGTTCAGAAAGAGGTTTTCCGCCACCGAGAGAGTCGGCAGAAGGTTCAGTTCCTGCATGACCATGCGCACGCCGAGCGCCTCGGCGTCCTTGCGGCTGGCCGGCGCGTAGGCCGCGCCGCCGAGGGTCATCGAACCGGTAGTCGGCGTGACGAGGCCGCCGACGATCTTGGACAGGGTGCTCTTGCCCGCGCCGTTTTCGCCGGTCAGCGCCAGCACCTCGCCCGCGCGCAGTTCCAGCGACACGTCGGCGAGCACGGGCTCGGCATAGGTCTTGCCGATGCCGTGAACACACAGCACGGGCGGTGCGTCAGCAAGGGAGGGAATGGGAGTGGACATCGGAATGATCAGGCTGGACGTAAATCAGGCGCGCGGCCCCTGGACGAAGCGGGCCACGCGTTGCACCAATCTCACCTGGTGACCAGATCGACTGGTGTTTCGACGACGCCGGACAATTCAGACTGCTTCTTGTGTTCGGAGAGCGCCTTCAAAGCGGTGTCGATGCCGAACACCGCCTGCTTCGCGGCATACTGATTCGCGGTGGCGAGCACGCGGCCGTCGGCGAGCATGGGCTTGATCGCGTTGATATCGTCGTAGCCCACCACCTGCACCTTGCCCTGCTTGCCCGCCGCGCGCACCGCCGACACGGCGCCGATCGCCATGTTGTCGTTGCCGCACAGCAAGGCCTTGACGTCCGGGTTCGCGTTGAGGATCTGGCTGGCCACGGCGTTGCCCTTGTCGATTTCCCACTCGCCCGATTGCAGCGCGACGACCTTCATGCCGCTCGACTGCATGGCCTGCCTGAAGCCCGCCGTGCGTTGCTGCGCGTTGGTCGTGGTGGTGACACCTTCGATAATGCCGACGTTGTCGCCCGACTTCAGGTGTTTGGCCAGGTAGTCGCCGACCTTCTGCGCGCCTTTCGCGTTATCCGGCCCGACGAACGGGATATTCAGGCTTTTCGACTTGAGGACCTCGTCGTCCAGCTTGTTGTCGATATTGACCACGATGATGCCGGCGTCGACCGCTTTCTTCAGGACCGGCACCAGTGCCTTGGAGTCGGCCGGTGCGATCACCAGGGCATCGACCTTCGAGACGATCATCTGCTCGACAATGCGGATCTGGTTCGCGGTGTCGGTCTCGTCCTTGATGCCGTTCGTCACCAGGTCGAATTTCGCCGGATTCTGCTTCTGATAATCCTTGGCGCCCGTTTCCATGGTCAGGAAAAATTCGTTCGCCAGCGACTTCATGACCAGCGCGACTTTCGGTTTATGGGCAGCCTGGGCGAATGCCGCGGGCACCGGCAGAATCGACGCGGCGAGGAAGGCCGCGCCGGCTACGATGGCGCGACGCCGCGCCGGTTGGAAATGGCGAATCATTGTTGTCTCCGTATCGCTCGTTCGGTCTACTGAGAGCCGTTGAGTCGTGTGATGGGCAGGAATGCCGCACTTGCCAGGTCTTGCCGGACCTTGCGGATCTTCTCGCGTGATGCCGGGCAGGTATGGCCAGATCCAATCCTATCCTCGCGAACTGCGTTATGCTATGCCAAATTTCAAAATCTCCCGTTTCAAAAATGGAACACGTCGATTGGGACGACCTTCGGATTCTGGTGGCCATCGCCCGTGAGGGAACGATGCGATCGGCCGCGGCGGCGTGCGACCTGAGCGCGCCTACCCTGTCGCGCCGCCTCACCGAGCTGGAAAGACGGCTCGGCGAACCACTTATCGACCGGGTGCCGTCGGGTTGCACCGTGACCGCATTCGGCGCGCGGGTGCTGGCCTGGGCGGAGCAGATGGAAGATCTCGCTCACCAGATTGAACGCGCCGCGGACGTGAACGACGGCTCGGCCGCGCACGGCACCGTGCGGATCAACGCCGTCGAGTGGCCGTCGTACATTCTGCTGAAGCTGCTCGGCTCGTTTCAGGACAGGCTGCCCGGCCTCGCAATCGAGGTGCTGACTTCGCGCCGCCCCTACAGCCTTGCGCGGCGCGAGGCGGACATCGCCCTCTGGTCCGAGTGCCCGGAAGAGGGCGATCTGTACGTTCGGCGGATCGGGCGGATTCGTTTCGGACTATTCGGCTCGCGCGATTACTATCTTCGCCACAGGGCGGCGATCGTGAAGAAGGAGTGGGACAAGCTCTCGTTCGTCGGCTATGACGACCGGCAGCCCGACCATCCGGCCACGCAATGGCTGAAAGCGCTGCCGGGCGCTCCGGCGCCTTCGCTTCGCAGCAGCTATGGCATGGGCGTATTCGACGGCGTTCTGGGCGGCTCCGGGCTCGGCGTCCTTGCGCAACTGGCTGGCGACACGACGAGCGACCTCGTCTGCGTGGAGAAGCACATCAAGGCGCTGGATCAAGACGTGTGGATGGTGTTGCATCCGGCTTTGCGCGACAGCGAACGGATCCGGACCGTGGCCAACCTCATCGCCGAGATTTTCCGCTAACGTGGTTTGAAGAACGCTACCGTATCGGCCGGTCGCGCCTGACCTGCGCGAAACTGATCGCGATCCCGCCTCGGGACGAGACGCTGCGTGGCTCGAAATCCGCCGCATGATGGCCGGATCGGGTCAACAAGCCATAGAGTTCCGGCCGACGGGCCAGCAGCCATTGCCGCCCCGCGCTGCCGTCTATCAGGCCCGTCTCAAGACTGGCGGAAACGAGTGCGTCCTGCGCACCGCTTTCGGCGAGCACGCGACCGCACGGATCGACGATCATCCCTGCCCCACCCGGCCGTTCAGGGCCGGCGGCTTCCACTCCTTCGCTGAAGACAACGAACATGCCGTTGTCGGCGGCTCGCGCCGGCAACCGGTATCGGATCGATTGCTCCACAGAAACCGGCTGCGCCGAACGATCTCCGCTACGGTTCACGCCGTCACCGCAATGCGGCGCGAGCAGCAGCGTCGCGCCCATCAGCGCCGTCATGCGCATATTCTCCACCAGACAATTGTCGCCGCCGATCAGGATGCCGACGCGCACGCCCCACGCCGTATCGAACACGGTGAACCGATCGCCGCTACTGATCCGCCGATGCTCGAACGCATGCAGCTTGCGGTGACAATGCCGCGCCCCGCCCGGCAGGCAAACGGCGTAGCTGTTGAACAGCTGTCCGTCGGCCGCCCGCTCGATAAAGCCGACGCCTGCCGCCACGCCAAAGCGTTCGACCGCGTCGGCAACCGCGCTGACCGACGGTCCGTCGAGCGGCTCCGCAAGCGCATCGAGCTCGGCGCGATGGAGCTTCGTCAGGCTCGCATAGCCGCTGATACAGGTCTCCGGAAACACCGCGAGGACGATCTCGTGCTGCGCGGCAAGCGCGAGGCAATCCACAATGCGCGCAACGTTATGCAGCGAATCGCCGGGGCGTGAAACGAGCGGGACGGCGGCGACGCGAAGCGATGAAACAGCGGAGGGCGACATCTTCACGACCGGATGGATGGAACGACTCCATTGGACCGCCCGCACTTCGATAAGTAAAATGAAAAATTCTATGCGTTCAATCACTTCGTGGAATGGAACTCAAACTACTGCGTGCCTTTCTGAGCGTCGCTGAACTCCGGCACTTTGGCCATGCCGCGCAAGCGCTTTACGTCAGCCAGCCCGCTCTGAGCAAGCAGATCGTGGCATTGGAAGCGAGCCTTGGCGCGCGCCTGTTCGAACGTGGCCGGCACGGTGCGGAACTGACGGTCTTCGGCGAAACGTTTCTTGCCGATGCAGAAGCGCTGGTCCGCGACGCGGACAACATTCTCGCGCGTGCCCGCGAGGCGAGCAGTGGAACGCGCGGCTATCTGCGCGTCGGTCTCGGACTCTCGACCCTGAACGAGGTGCCGCAACTGATCGCCCAATTCCGCAAGCTCCATCCGAATGTCAGCGTCACCCTCAACGACCTTTCTTCGGCGGAGCAGACCCGGCGGCTTCGCACCGGCAAGCTCGACGTCGGCTTCCTGCGCTTACCGGCCGACGCGGGCCTCGCCACGTTGCCGATACTCGACGAGGCACTGGCATTGGCGATACCGCAGCACGCCCGCTGGAAACGCATTCCGTCGAATCTGAAGGAGTTGAACGAGCCCGGCTTCATTGCACTGTCACGCGGACGCGGCCCCGGACTGGCGGCGCAGATCGACCACTGGTGCGGTGAACATGGCTTCGTGCCCAATGTGATCCAGCAGGCCGACGACATCCAGTCGGTACTCGTTGGCGTGGCGGCGGGCGTCGGCGCGGCGTTTTTGCCGTCGCGCGCGCAATACCTGTTGCGCGACGCAAGAGTGCTGCCATTGCGTGACCCCGCCGGCCGGTGGCGAGTCGGATTGGCGTGGCACGCCACGCGCGAAGATCCCGTGGTGGCCAATTTTGTCGCGTTCGTTCGCGCGGCGAAGAAGTCCTTGCGCGCGGATTCAGCTACCCAAGGCGATCAGAATGCATAGACCTATGTCCGCATTGGATCGCCAATGCGGTGCGTTATTGCGTAATGAACGGGTGCAATCGGCCTGCCTCAACGCATCGCGTTCTTGCGGCCCTCGGCATTGGTCGCCACGGCAATCTCGTCGAGATTCTGCGGGTAGGGAAAGTTGAGGCCGAGCAACTGACGCATTGTCGGGCTGGCCCGCCTGACGAAATCTTCGCCGACCATCGCACGCAGGTCTTCCATCGGCTTCACGAACTTCGGCAGGTACTGGATCAGCACGGCGCTGCGGTCCTGCGTGCTGCGATTGGGCATCGCGCAATGCCAGGTTGCGCCGAAAAACACAATCGCATCGCCCGGTTCGGCCGTCATGCGTTGGCAACGCTCGAAGAACCGGTCGCCTTCGGCCGGGTAGCGCAATTCGTGCTGCGTATGCGGCACGAAAGCCGTCGCGCCGGTCTCGGCGGTAAAGGGATCGAGCGGAATCGTCACCTGCGCGTTGAGCGCAAACGACGTGTTGATGCCGAGTGGAAACGTATCCGGCATGTGGTAATCCCAGTACGGATAATCGATGTGCGGTTCCTGGCCGGGCCCGCCGGGGAGAATGCGGTTGGCCGCGATCGAGCCCATGATGAAGTCGTCGCCGAGAAAGCGCCGCATCGCGCCGACGATCACCGGCTGCTCCGACATCTCGGAGAAAACGCCGCCCTTGGCGAGCAGATTCCACACCCGCCGCTGCAGATGAAGCCGCTGTTCCTCCGCGGCCTGCCCCTGGAAGTGCGTGACGGTTTGCGCGCGATCCTCCGAATGCGCCATCACCACGCGCCGTGCTTCGGCAATCTGGCTTTCGCTGAACAGCCCGCGTATGCAGATCGCGCCGGGGCCACGCGTCAGTGCCTCGACCACCACGCCGGGCGTCGCGTCATGTGTTTCGATCCTCTCCACGACTGTCTCCTGTGAGCCGCGCCGCGTTGCGGCTGCGCTTCACGTCCAGCATAGAAGATGATCCGGCCTGTCTGCAAGAATAATTGCCAACTAAATAATTCTGGAATTTATTTTCCATTTCGACGCGTGCCGGCATGGGCTTTCCGAACCCACGTATCTCGCACACAACCGGCCGGATTTCGCGGATGATAAAGTCCATCGACCTCGCTATCGCATAACAACACGGGCGCCTTTGGCTCGTCCGCTTCAGGAGATACGCATGTCCCGCACCGTCACCGAGAAACGCGCCGCTTTCAAGGCATTGCACACCTCCGGCTGTTTCGTGCTGCCTAATCCGTGGGATGCCGGCAGCGCGCGCTATCTGCAGACACTCGGCTTCCAGGCCCTCGCCACGACCAGTTCCGGCTTTGCCTGGTCGACCGGACACGCCGACAACACCTTGCCGCGCAATCTCATCCTCGCGCATTTGCGCCAGATCGTCGAAGCAACCGACCTGCCGGTCAACGCGGACTTCGAGAACGGCTTCGGGCGCGATCCGGCGGAAGTCGCCGAGAGCGTCAGGCTTGCCGTCGACACCGGCGTTGCCGGACTGTCGATCGAAGACTCCACCGGCAATCCCGCCGCGCCGCTTTTCCCTGTCGAGGTCGCCGTTGAACGGATCAGCGCGGCGCGCCGCGCCATCGACGAAACCGGCGGCGAGACGCTGCTGGTTGGCCGGGCGGAGAACTTCTTCGCCGGCTCGCCCGATCTCGACGATACGATCGCGCGCCTCAAAGCCTATGCCGCGGGCGGCGCCGACTGCCTGTATGCGCCAGGCATTCAGACGCGCGAGCAGATCGAAGCCGTGGTCGCCGCCGTGGCGCCGAAGCCCGTCAATCTGCTGATCGGTTCAACGTCGGCGTTCACGCTGCATGACGTGGCCGCGCTCGGCGTGCGGCGCATCAGCGTGGGCGGGGCGCTGGCCCGTGCGGCATGGGGCGGGTTCATGCAGGCCGCGCAGTCGCTGGCTCAAGGTCGCTTCGACGGCTTTGCCGGCGCGGCGCCCGGCTCGCAACTCGACGAACTGTTCCGTAATCGCACGTAAGGCATGCGGCCAGGGCCGGCGTCGGGTCGAGCAAGGCACCGCCGGACATCGGCCCGAACCGGAACGCGGCGGCGGCATGGTTCGCTGACGCACGTACGCTAACGGCGAGGACGTGAGAAACTGATGACTAACGCGCGTCCAGCCTGTCGACGCCCGCAATTCAGGCACGCTAGTCATGGCATCCGGTCCTCTCAGAGCAGTTGCTGCCCTATTCGCGTCAAGCATCGGCGTCTACCCGCTGACGTCGCACGCGTATGCGCTCGACGCGCAATTCGACTGCCAGGCGCATCCCCACGAGTTCATCGGGCAACTCATCGACGACAAGTACATCGAAGCCAATCCCATGCGGATCGACACGAATTCGGTCAACGCGTTTCGACCCGTGCACGGCAGCGACATCACCGCGTTTGGCTTTCGCGTTTATGCCGTGCTCGGCTACGAACCGGACGACGAGATGTTCAAGAAAGGCCGCGGCCAGGCGCTCGCCGGCCCGCTGTACGGCGCCGTGCTGTCCGCGCCGAGCGAGTCGGTCGAGAAGCGCGTGCGCGCCGCCGGCAGCACCGCCACGGTGCACATGGTCATTCCGTTGCTGCTGACGGCGGTGGTCTGCACGCGTTGACGCTGCGCGCCCCGGCGCCGCGGTGCCACGGTGCTATGCTTTTCGCTTCTCTTCGATCATGTCGCCTGGAATTTCGCGCCGATGCCCTCGTCTGTCCGCAACTCGCTCGTCTGGATCTTCGACGCGTTCGAGCGCGATTCGACCTACTTCAGCAAGCGCATGTTCGGCAGCGACGCCGCTTATATCGACGGCCTCCTGTGCCTGGTTGCCGCCGATCGCGACGCGCCCTGGAACGGCCTGCTAGTGTGCACATCGCAGGACCGGCACGCCGCGCTCATCGCTGAAATGCCTGCTTTGCGGCCGCATCCGGTGCTCGGCAAATGGCTTTACGTACCGCAAGACGATCCGGCGTTCGAAACCGTCGCCGAAAAACTGACGGCGCTGGTGCTCGCACGCGACCCGCGCGTGGGAGTCGAACCGAAGCCGCGCAATCGCGGCAGGAAATCGACTCTGCCGAAGGCGTAGGGGATCACGGTAACGCCTGAGGTCCGGAAAACAGGATGTTCAGGCGGACGGATCACCCGGCGGCCGGCGCCTGCGAAGCCGTGTCGACGCTCCAGCCATAGCCGAGCGCCTTGTATAGCGCGACGATCTGCGCGAGTTCCAGATCCTGCAACTGCGACTGCTGGAGTTGCGCGGCGAACAGACTGCGCTCGGCATCGAGATTCAGGTTCGCGCTCGTGACGTTCGCGCGTGTCTGTTCGAGCGCGGCGGCGGCAGCTTCCTGCTGGCCAATCGAATCGTCGAGGTCTTTCTGGCTCAGCGCGTTCTTCGCGACGAGCGGACGCACCCGGTTGAGATTCGCCTGCGCGGTATCGAGGCGGGCCTTCTGCTGGGCGAACTCTGCACGCGCGGCGTCCAGACTTGCTTCGAAAGGTTTGCGATCCATCACGAACATCACGTCGCCTTGATGGACCATCGAGCCTTCCTGATAGACGCGCTTCTCCAGGAAACCATTGACGCGCGCGCGTATCTCGACCTGCTGCGAGCTTTCTGTCTGGCCGACGTAGTCGAACACGACCGGCACATCGCGCAACGCAATGTCGACCACGTCGACATTGACCGGTGCTCGCATGGCTTCGGGCGCCTGCTTTTCATGGCACCCGGCTAGCGTCGCGAAGGCTGTCAGTACGAGGCAAGCGGCAAGGACGTGCGACCGTTCTGTCATCCTGATCTCCGTCGGCAAATCTCCGCGGCCGTGTGGCGCGGGCGTCGAGACGCAATTGGGCTGCTCCGGAAACCTTGAACTCCGGGACCACTTGTCAACGCTATTGAAACTGCGCTGACGCGTCAGCTTCGCGTCCGCAATAGGCGCGCTCTCGAAGGCAGGTTCGCTTGCCGATCAGTTCGCCTGCCGCTCGGGCAAGACGAAGAACGTGGAGAGTGGTGCCGATAGCCGGTCACTCGCGGCGCGTGACCACGCGTTTTAACCAACCGCGTTAACTACACAAAACGGTGGGCACAGTCAATGTCCGCAGTGGACGCATGCGGTACTTCACCAATCGCGACGCGCCGCTGGACGTCGAGCACGTAATGGCCCCCGCCGCTTTTCCGCCCGGCTTCCCGGCGGTGCGACTGGAAGCCGAATCGTACTGGGACGGTGGCATCTATTCGAACACGCCGCTCGAAGCCGTACTCGACGACCGGCCACGGCGCGACTCGGTGATTTTTTCGGTGCAGTTGTGGCCCTCCAGCGGTCCGGAGCCCGAATCGATCCTGCAGGTGATGAGCCGGCAACGCGACATTCAGTATTCGAGCCGCGCGGAAAGCCATCTCGATCGACAGAAGCAGATTCACCGCCTTCGTCACGTGATTCGCGAGCTCGGCCAGCATCTGCCCGAAGAACAACGCAATGCGCCGGCGGTGCGGGAACTCCTCGACTGGGGTTGCGGCACGACGATGCAAGTGCTGGAACTCGACGCACCGGCATTCGATAACGACGACCTGAACCGCGATATCGATTTTTCGTCGGCGGGCATCGAGCGGCGCTGGCGCGCCGGTTATGAGGACACGGCCCGCTTGCTGAAGCTCGCGCCCTGGCGCGAAACACTGGACCCGATGGAGGGCATCTCGGTCTTCAGGATGGCATCGGCGGAAAGCCGGAAGTAGACAGCGTTAGCGCCGCACATAACGCGGCCGGCCCTCGCTGAAATCCATTTGTACCTAGCACGCAAGACTGTTCGTCCATAGCAGCGACCGGACAGCAGGGCGCCTGCCGGCGTGCTGCGAACCGGCATGCCGACGCCATATGGCCACTACCGGCTGAGGTCGTAAGCATGCGGGTGTTCGCTCGATGGTCCCGGTATCAGGATCGCAGCGGAAAGATGAACTTCGCCGCGATCAGTCCGAATACCCCGCCGAGGAGCGTCTCCCAGGCGCGCGCGCCAAGAAGCGAAATGGAGTGCACGCCGCCGATCGCCAACGTCACGATCAACGTAAAGGCAAACGCCGCGCAGGCGATGTCGTAGCGATTGGGCAATGCCATCGCGTAGACGATCATCGCCACTGCCGCAGCGGCCCAGGCGAGCAACGGCGCGTGCTCGACGAGCGGCAGGCAGACGAGCCCCAGCGGCACACCGATCAAGGTGCCGATAATGCGCCGGCGCACCCGTTCCGCCGTGCCGCTCGCCGAGCCCGCAACCACGTACGTGCACGCCGTGATCGCCCAGGCAGACTCCTTGAGCCCGACCGCCTCGTTCAAGGCGACCACGGCCAGCGAGCCGCTCGCCGCCTGTAAGCCCATGATGAGTTCAGCCGGGAGTTTCCAGCGACCCGGCACATTGACGGGTGCAAGCATCGTCGTGGCCGGACGTTCCGCTGGGCCGCTGAGCAGGCGCGGAACAATCGACGCGAGCATGGCGATCAATCCCGCGACCGCAACCGCCGGCAGATCGACCGGCGTCAGCTGCGCACCGTAGGCCAGCAACTGGCCAATGTATATCTGGGACCCGGCTCCCGCGCCCAGAATGCCGAAGCGCTTGAGGTAGCCGACGAGAAAGGCTCCCGTCACGAGCGTCAGTTCGGGAGCCGCCTTGCCGATGGTCTGCAGGAGCGGGGCGAATCCGATGAACATGGCCGCGCCGAACGCAGCGGCGGCACATAAGAGAGCGAGGTCGCGGCTCGATTCGGCTCGCGAGACGCGCGCTTCCGAGACACTGGCCCACAGTGCGAAGCTGCTGGCCAGCGAACCGACCAGTGTGGCGCCGGGCAGACCGTGCGTAATGTCCTGCAAAGCCCCGAGCGCGGCGGCGATACCGTAAGCAGTGACGAGCCGCAGACCCTTGATCCGGCGATGCGTGCCGGGGTCGATCCGTTCGAGCCATGCCGTCACCGATCTGGAGACGCCGCGCTCGCCCTCGCCGTTCGGTTCACCTCGAATGCCAGCGCCCGGCGCGCGATCGTGCGCGTCGGTGCCGGCCTCCCTGTCGTCGTCATCGAGGATCATCTTTCGCTTCTCGGCGTTGTGCGCGTCGCATCGGGGTACCTCGTAGTCTAGGCGAAAGGAATGGCGCGGACCGGTGTGGCCGCCGCTACGCGACCCGGCCAGGCCGATCTCTGGCATGCTTGTGGAATAACATCCGACAACCGGCGGCCTCACCACCAACGCGTGGCGCGGCGCCACTGACGAAAAGGATCGAGAAAATGACGACGCAAACCGAAACCGCCCTCCTGGCCGGCGGCTGCTTCTGGGGCATGCAGGACCTGTTGCGGCGCTACCCCGGCGTGCTGTCCACGCGCGTGGGCTACACCGGCGGCGACGTGCCCAACGCCACATACCGCAACCACGGCACCCACGCGGAGGCGCTCGAGGTCGTGTTCGACCCGCGCCAGATCAGCTATCGCCAGATCCTGGAGTTTTTCTTCCAGATCCACGACCCGACCACGAAGAACCGCCAGGGCAACGACGTGGGAACGAGCTACCGCTCCGCAATTTTCTATCTCGACGACGAACAGAAGCGCGTGGCAGAGAACACCGTCGCCGACGTCGAAGCATCCGATCTGTGGCCCGGCAAGGTCGTCACCGAGATCGCTCCCGCGGGTCCGTTCTGGGAAGCCGAGCCGGAACATCAGGACTATCTGGAACGCATTCCCAACGGATACACGTGCCACTTCGTCCGGCCCGACTGGAAGCTGCCGAAGCGCGGCTGAAGATGAAACCACACGCTACGGCCGGGCACGGCCGTGGCGCAAAGGCAGAAGTCCACTGAGACGATGTCAACCGCTCGATATTCCACGGCTCAAGCCGTGCCATTGGAATCGAGCTGTGCTTCGATGGCCGCCTTATCGATCACCGACCAGACCTGCTGGATCTTGCCGTCCCGGAATTGATAGAACACATTCTCCGTGAACGAGACCCGCTTCCCGTTGACCGGGAGGCCAAGAAACGTCCCCTTTGGCGTACAGGCGAAGCCGAGCCGGCTACCTATATGAGGCGGATCGGACATCAACAATTGAATGTTGAAATGAAGGTCCGGAATTTCACGGAAATCCCTCTCCAGCATCTCGCGATACCCGGAGAGGCCGATGCGCCGACCGTTGTAGTGCACGTCGTCGTCGACGAACCGTCCCAGATCGGCCCAGTCCTGTTTATTCAGGCAGGCAATGTAGCTGCGATAGAGGTTGGCGAGTTCGATCGTGTTCACGGCAATTGCCCATGAGGTGAAGCGGCGTCAGGCGCTCGCGCCGACCGGCGCGCGCTGCGTACCGACGGCCTCCAGAACCGCTTGTACGACCCGCTCGACGCCCGGCCAGTTCCGCGCGTGTTCGCCCTCGACACACCGCTCGGGCGACACGCTGCGATACGGCGGCGGATAGCCCCATATCGCATCGTGCCTGTCCGGTTTCGTCACGCTCCCGCCGATCACCGCGACAGTCGGCCGGCGAAACGCGGCCGCGACGTGCATCAGCATCGACGAATTCGTCAGCACCACGCCGGCCTGTTCGGTGAGAGCAAACGTGATGCGCATCGGCACCTCGCCCGCTACCGAGCGGACCGGCACGCCCGGACCCGCTGCGGCGATCGCCTCGGCGGCGCGCGTGCGATCCGCCGCGCTGCCGACGATCACGAAATCGCCGGCGTCACCGGCTTTGTCGAGCGTCTGCGCGATCTGAGCGAGCGCCGCGCCGACCTGGCGAGCGTCCCAGGCCTTGCTCGGAACCCCGGCCCCGACACCGACGATCAGCCGCACCGTGCGGCGGCCCGGCACGTCACCCGCCTTCCAGATTTGCGCGGCCGTGGCGCGTTCTTCGTCGGTCAGGAACAGTTGGGGCCGCGCTTCCGGCAGCGCGGTCGCGCCGAGCAGTTCGCCCTGCGCGAGCGCGGCGCGGCCGCATTGCCGGGCGGCGAATTCGATGTACGTCTGGCACGCACTCCAGCCGCCGCGATAACCACGCACGCCGACGCGATAACGCACGCCTGTGCGCATCATCAGCAGCGCGCCCATGTAGCTGCCGAGCACGTCGATACCGACGTCGAAGCCGCCGCGCGCGCGCAGTGCGGCGACCTGCGGAGACTTCCACAGAAAGCGCAGCACGTTGCCGTGCGAGCGGTCCTCGACCAGTTTGTTGTTCCAGGGCGCGTCGATCTCCACGATCTCATCGACGAAAGGATTGTTCTCGAGAATCGGACGCCCCCAGCTACCCACGCCCGCAATCAGGCGCGTCGTTGGAAAGCGCTTGCGCAGCGCTTCGAAGAGCGGTGTGGTGGTGAGCAGTTCACCGAAATCGTTCGGGCGCAGCACGAGAATCTCGCGCGGCGTGTCGCGATGCGGGTCGAACCGTGGACGATGGAACCGGCCGATTATCCAGACCGGCGTTTCGATCAGCAGGCTTTTCCAACCCATTGCTTCTCCAATGCGGCAGAGGGTTATCACCACCGCCGCGTTTCGGTGCGCGCCGGCAGGCGGCCCGGGCGTGCATGGCGCCGTCGCACCGCAGACGCCGCCCGGCTCTCGCTCCGATTGTGCATGGTTGCCGCAGCGCATTCTGTGGCCGGCCGAACAGAGCCGCCGACTGAAGCATCGCCTTCAGCGGCTCTCAGCCGCCTGACGATCGGCACGGCCGGCGAATACCGGCAGCAGGCCGCATGCGGCAACTGACTATCACCGTGAGCCACGAATGCCGCCGCCGTCCGGAGCCGGGCACGTCGCGTGCTTCCTCGTACCCTGGTACGAAGCTAACTGTTCGATAGACAACCAGGAGCCGACAATGAAAGCAAGAACACTGATCTGCGCGAGCGCTCTCGCCGCCATCTGCGCGTCACAAGGCGCCTATGCGCAGATTGCCGGGCTGCAACCGCTCGGCGGCACGGTCGAGCAAACCAACGCGCTGCTGAAGGGCTGGAGCGTGCGCCGCGCGCTCGTGGACGAGCCCGTCTACAACGATCTGAACGACAAGATCGGCAGCATCTATGACGTGATCATTGCGCCGGACCGCAAGGCGACGTATGCCGTCGTATCGGTAGGCGGCTTTCTCGGCATGGGCAAGCACTACGTGGCGATTCCGGTCGATCACTTCCAGATCCGCGACGGCAATCTGTTCCTTGCCGGCGCAACGAAAGATGCGCTGAAGTCGGTGCCGGAGTTCGAGTACAACAAGCTCGAAAAAGCGACCCGGCCGCGCAAGGTCAAGGCGGATTGACCAGACGTGAACAGGCACGATGCGAGAGCGAGTTCTCCCGCTCCCGCATCGGCCGCATCACAACCTGCACTCAGCGATCCGCGGCCGTAACCAGTTGCAGCGGCGTTTCGATCACCCTCGACAGTTCGCTCTGCTTCTTCTGCTCCATCACCGCCTTCAACGCCACGTCCACACCGAATATGGCTTGCCGCGCGGGGAACTGATTGATCGTGGCGAGCACGCGGCCATCGGCGATCAACGGCTTGATCGCCTCGATATCGTTATAGCCGGTGACATAGACGCCGCCCGTTCGGCCCGCGTCGCGAATCGCATCCACCGCGCCCATTGCCATGTTGTCGTTGCCGCACAGCAGGCCGCGTATCTGCGGATGATCGTTGAGCATCTTCGTGGCAATGTCGCGCCCCTTGCCGTATTCCCACTCTCCGGACTGAACGGCGACGATGTTGATGCCTGCGGCATTCATCGCGTCCCTGCAACCTTCCGTGCGCTGCTGTGCATTGCGATCGGCCGGACTGCCTTCGATGACGCCCACCTGATCGCCCGCATTGAGTCGCCCCGCCAGATAACTGCCGACTTGCTGCGCGCCCTTGCGATTGTTCGGCCCGACGAACGGCACGGAAATCCCGGCCGCATCCTGGGCGGCCTCGTCGAGCGGGTTGTCGATGGCGATCATGACGATGCCCGCCTTGATCCCGCGCGCGACCACCGCGGTCAACGCCTTCGAATCAGTCGGCGCGATGACGATCGCGTTCATCTTCGCCTTGATCATCTCTTCGACCATGCGGATCTGGCCAGCGGTATCGCTTTCGGTGGCCGTTGCACGCACCGTCAAACCGAACTGCGACGCGAAATGCTGCTGGTAATCGCGCGCGGCGTTCGCCATCGCCACGGTGAACGGATCGGTCTGCGACTTCAGCACGAGCGCGATTTTGAGCTTGCCGCCCTGCACGGGCACGGCGCCTGCCGTGCCGCCAATGCCAATGCCGGCGGCGACCAGCGCGCCGGCAAACAACACGCGACGGCGCATCCGCGAGGAGGGCTTCCTTCGGGGCGTCTTCTGCGTCATTGAATCTCTCCTTCCGGGAAGGGCAGGCAGGTGGCCGTGCCGCGTTTCGCCGATCACCGTTCGCCCTTCAGCGCCAGCAAACGTGCCGTGATTTCGTCGAATAGCGGCCGGCTTTCGATCGTCTCGCTCAGGCAATTGTCCTTCAACTCCACCAATAGCGCGGCGGCGTCCGCCTGCGAGTGCGGCCAGTCACATCGTTCGAGCAACTCTTCCAGCAGACAACCATATGCCCTTACTTCGAGACGTTGAAGCGCGAGTGCGGTGCTCCCGTCTTCGGGTGCATAGAAGGAGGCCGCGCCGAAATCGCCCAGCAACGCACGCCCTTGTCCGCCATACAGAATATTGTGTGCGTACAGATCGCCATGCATGATGCCCTGTTCATGCAGATGACGCGCCGTCGACGCCATTCCGTACGCAACGCCCAACGCGGAAGCCGCATCGAAACGCGTATCGGCGCCGTAGATATCGCGCGTGCAGGATTCGAGGCTGGGAGGGCCGGCGAGGTTTCCGAATTGCGGATCGATCAGCTCCATCACGAGGCCGTGCGTGCCCGCCGGATGATCCTTGACCTTGCCGATCACCGGGATCAGGTTCGAGTGATCGCCCGCGCGAATGCAGGCGGCCATCTCGCAGTCCGGCAAACCGTCGCTCGTGACCGCGCCCTTGAACAGTTTCACCGCGACAGCGCGGGACGCGTCGCGACGACCCGCAAGCTCCGCGCGATAGATGACACCGGAGGCGCCTTCGCCCAACTGCCTTTCGAGTTTCAACTCATGCCACGCAATGGCTGCGGTCGGCGCGTCGATCAGCGCCGCCGCTTCGAGCGCTTCGCTGAACGGATTGCCGGCGTACGCCAGCCAGGAGAGCCGCGGCAGACGCAGCAGCCACGCGGGCAATCCGCCGAGCCGGTTCGCCGCGAGACGCAGCAATTCGAGCCGCGAGCAGGCCGCAAGTTCCTCGGGAAGCGCGCGCAGGCGGTTGCCTGCCAGCATCAGTTTTTGCAATTGCGTACAGTTGCCGATGTCGGCGGGCAGCGCTTCGATCTCGTTGTCGGTGAGGATCAGCCAACGCAGTTGCAATGGCAGCGCTTTGCCGGACACCCGGCGAATGCGATTCGCCTTGAAGCCCACCATGCTCAATTGCGGACACTGCCCCAGCACTTCCGGCAACTCGGTGAACGGATTGTCCGACGCGAACAGAATGCGCAGCTTGACCAGTCGTGGCAAATCGTCGGGAAGCGTCGACAGCGCGTTGCCCGACAGGTCGAGAACTTCCAGCGTGTCGGCCAGATCGAAAATCTCGCGTGGAAATTCGCTCAGGCCGCATGCCAGTTTGAGGCGGCGCACGCCCGCGAGTTGTCCGGCCCGTAGTTGTTCAAGTGTCGTCGTCACAGTGGTGGAGAGAGGTCCGGTTGCCGGTGCGCTTCGTATCGAAGGTATCAATTCTACTGAGTCGCGCGCCTCGCGCGAAAACGGTTGTACAGTGACGCATCGTCCGCGTTCCCTTCAAGAAGGCAGCCCGGTGATGGGAGGCCGTTCACGAGGAACGGGACAGCAAGATCCGCAGCGCCCTCAGAGCGAACAAGGCTCACACTGTCTGTCGTATATCGGCGCGCTTGCCGCGCGCATTCGCAGACCCGCCTTGCAGCATCTGTGCCGCCAACCAGTCAGGAGCAAGCCAGGTGACATACGCCTACAAGCTGATGGATTCGCCCGTCGGCCAGTTGAAACTCGTTGCGAACGGCGAGCGCCTCGCCGCCATTCTGTGGCAAAACGACAAGCCGAACCGGGTGCGTCTGGGGGAATTGATCGAAGCAAATGACCGGCCTGTCCTGATCGACACCGAACGGCAGCTGAACGAGTATTTTGCCGGTACGCGGCGCGAGTTCGACCTTCCGCTCGCCTTCCAGGGAACGGAGTTCCAGAAACAGGTCTGGGCCGCGCTGTTGACGATACCGTTCGGCCAGACGCGCAGCTACGCGGAAATCGCCGTGCAGATCGGCAACGTCAACGCGGTGCGGGCGGCCGGCGCGGCGAACGGCAGGAATCCGATCTCCATCGTGGCGCCGTGCCACCGGGTGATCGGCGCATCCGGCGACTTGACCGGCTTTGCCGGAGGCCTGGCGAACAAGATGTTTTTGCTGTCGCTGGAGGCTGGGCAGACGTCGCTCGAAGCGCAAGCCGACCGGCAGACCGACATGTTTGCCGAAGAAGGCAAGGCGAAGGTCGAAGCTCAAGCCAGGCCCGAAGCTCAGACGAAACCCGCACGCCATGCGCCGAGGCGCGGCACGCAAAGTTCGCTGTTCGGAACCTGAGCGGTCGCACGCGGCCCGCCGTCACCGCGTGATGTTGAACGCTTCGTAACAGGCCACGTTGACGTGCGCATAAAGCACCTATCCTTAAGAAGCCCCTTGGGCGTCAACAGGAGGATGACATGCGCATGCTTCTCAACATACGAATCCCGAACGAACCGTTCAACGCTTTGGTACGCGATGGCACGGCCGGCCAGGTGGTCGGGCAGATACTGGAAGAGATCAAACCGGAGGCTGTCTACTTCACCGAACAGAACGGAAGACGCGGAGCAGTGCTCGTCGTGGATATCGACAGCGCATCGTCGATTCCCGCTCTCGCGGAGCCTTGGTTTCTGAAATTCAACGCCGATTGCGAAGTGCGCATTGCGATGTTGCCGGAAGACCTGATGAAAGCCGGGCTGGATAAACTCGGCGCGAAATGGAAATAGGGGTTGCCGTCGGCGGCTTGCGGCTCGCGGCTTGCGGTTCGCGGCTTACGCCGCCGATGGCGATGTCATTACGAAAACACCATCGGGCTACGAGCAGCCGAGCAGGTTCAGGCTCGTCATGATCGTTTTGCCCACTCTTCCTGAAGCATCGCCGCCGCTGCCGTGGCCGCGACCTGGCAGCCCAGGGCGATATGCGCCTCGGCCGTATCTTCGATGAAATCGTGGCTCACGCCGCCAATGCTCGGCACGAACATCATGCAGGCCGGCATGCAGCGGGCAATAACCTGCGCGTCGTGCGCGGCGCCGCTCGGCATGCGAATCCATTGGCCGGGCGCCACCGCATCGGCGGCGCGCGCCAGATGGTCCGCGAGCGCGGCGTGCATGGTCACCGGTTGCATCGGCTCGTCGATCGTCGTCAGTTCGACGCTGACCGGGCCTTGTGCATTGAAATCGCGCACCAGATCGGCGAGCGCGTCCTGCATCGCCTGCAAACGCGCGGCGTTCGCATCGCGGAATTGCAGGTACATATCCGCCGCGCCCGGCACCACGCTGAGCGAGCCAGGGTCGAGGTCGATGCGGCCTACCGTCCAGACGGTATCGGCATCCGCGAGCCGCGCGAACGCTTCGTTCATTCTCGGGATAAAAGCCACCAGCGCCGCACCGGCGTCGCGCCGGATCGTCATGGGCGTCGTGCCGGCATGGTTGCGCTGGCCCGTGAAGCGCAACCGCAACTCGCGCAGCCCGACGATGGTGGTGACCACACCAATGGACTTCCCAGCGGCCTCCAGCCGGCCGCCCTGCTCGATATGCGGTTCGAGATACGCGACATGCCGGCCCGGCTCGAAACGCACACGCGGCCGCCCGGCAAGTCCCGCCGCTTCGAGTACGTCCGCGAGCCGTTGCCCTTGACGGTTCGTGGCGTCGCGGATCGACTCGTCCACGCTATCGCCGACAAAACTGCGACTACCGAGCAGGCCGGAAAACGTGCCCTCTTCATCGATCCACGACGCCACGTCCACCGCGAGATGGCTCGTCGCCTCATGCTCCGCCAGTGCCCGTGCAATCTCCAGGCCGTAGATCACGCCCATCGCGCCGTCGAGCCAGCCGCCGGTCGGCTGCGTGTCGGTATGGGAGCCGATCACGAGCGCCGGTCCGCTTTTGCGCGAGCGCCCGAACACGGCTCCCACGCCGTCGATAACGGCGTCGAGCCCCGCTTCCCCCATACGGCCGGCCAGCCATTCGCGCGACGCCAGATCAACCGGCGAAAGCGCCAGCCGGACGACGCCCGGACCCGTGGCGCCGAAACTGCGCAGCCGTTTGAGATCGGTTAGCAACCGGTCCGGATCGATCTTCACCACGTGTTCATCTCCTTTGATTGTGGGTTCACGCTAGCTAGCGGGCGTGATTGCGCGGCGGGTCAGCGTCCGCACATGGCCTGGTGACATTCCACAAGCGGCCAACTTCGCACGCGGCGCTTCGTGGTACGTACTAAAGCGCTGAGAGAGGCCTGCCGTGGGCGCCACGTCTCTCGTCATGGATCCGGTCGTCAATGTTTTCGCCGGCGGCTGCGTTGTCTGCGCATGATAGCCGCAGGCGCTTGAAACTTCACTGACCTCGCGTCGCGGCAGCGATGTCGGCCTGACACGCACACTCAGAATCTGGCGAAGAAAGCCCGCGCCGCCACCATGCAGGACGACGCGACCAGTTGGCCATGATAGGCCCGCAGTACCGCTGACACGCCGCCATCGGCCGCGCCGCCGGCCACGGCCTGACTCGCAACCTCGGCCTTCGCGCTCGCGAAACCGCGCTTGATGGGCGCGTACGGATCGCCAGGCCCGGCAACGGCAGAATCCACATCCAGCACCGACGTAAGCCCTGCGGGCACATGAGCGTTCTGCCAGTACGCCTGCTCGATACGCGCATTGAAAAAGAACACCGTGGGATCAGCCTCGCCGCCGCACAAAAGAACCGGCGCACGCGGCAACCAGTTGCGCAAGTCGTTGCGCCTGAACGCCTGACGCAACGGATGCAGCGGACTCGGTGCCGGCTCCATCGCTGCCGTCGCGTGGGGAAATGCACCGTCGGGATTGGCGGCGGCGTCTTCCAGAAGAGTCAGGCGATAGGCATTGCGCACGAGATTGGCCTTGCCGAACCCCGCCGCGAACAGCGGCGTCAATACCGGCGGCGTCAACGACGGCATAGCGGGTGGCGTCATCGAGGCGAACTGCGGCGCGGGCGGCGTGCTGTCAAAAAGTTGCGTCGACGGCAGTTTGCCTGCGGCGATCAACTTGTTGAGCGGCTGCGCGCCCGGCAGCAACGTCTCTATTCCAGATGCGTAAGCGGCGTCGAAGAAGTCGCCGGCCCGACGATAGATATCCCCATAAGCACGCTGGTAACTCGTCACGATCAGCGTCGCGAAGAGCGTCGAACCCAGGTTGACCTGGCCTTCGATGAGCGCGTCGGCAATAGCGGCAAGCGCATACGGACCGGAACCCGGCGCGGACGCGGTTACTTTCACGCCTGCCGCCTGCAACGCGCGATGCGTCGCCAGGGCAACGAAGCCGCCCTGCGAATAGCCGGTGACGAATAGCTTGCCGTTCTCGTGTGCTCCACTGTCCGGCTTCACCTCGGCGAGCGCGAGGCGCGCCGCCTGCAGCGAGTCGACCATATCGGCCGATTGCTGGTCGGCGTTCAGATACGGGTGGTACGGCAAATCGGAGCCGGCATAGCCCGCATAGTTGGTCGCCACGACGATATAGCCCTGCGCCGCATACATGGCGGCCACGCTCAGGCCTTCCCCGGCGCCGTCGCCGTTGCCGGGATCCGTTCGCGTGATATCGGCGAGGTTGTAGTTGCGGTACGCGGTGGTGCCGTGCGCGTAGAGCATCAGCGGACGCGCTTCACTACATGCCGCCGAAGGCCCCGACGGAATCATCAATGCGCCGCTCGCGTTCGTGGACTCGCCCGCGCCGCCGATGGTCCGGTAGCGAAAGCTCACGATCTCGATACCGCACGTGGGCGCGCCGGCAATCCGCGCGAGTTGCCGGCCGCCCGCGCTCGACGCCAGCAAGGTCGAAAATTCCGACGCGCTCAGCATGAGCGTGACGTGGCGTTCGATAAGCTGGCCGCGTGCCTTGCACGCTTCGTGACAACCGGAGCCGCCCTGCGCGGCGGCACTCGTGTTCAACGTGATGCATGCCAGCAACCCGAGGGCCGCGTTTCGCATTGCTACAGACATGTGACGCTCCAGCTTGTTGGTATCAGGACGAGCGGTTGGCCTTCGCGTGCGCCAGCAACTCTTCTGCCCTCGAAAGAAACAGCTTCAGCACCGGCGACGTATTCGACCTGCTATAGCCGATCACGAGGTCGATGGTCGGCGTCTCGCCTTCGAGCGGCCGGCTGACCACCGACCACGGCAGCAGGTTGTTCGCGTACTCCGGCATCAATGCGAGCCCCCGAGTGGACGCGACGAGCGACATCGCCATAGCCAGGTTGTCGACGCCGTGGCCGGGCGTGACCGCTATGCCGTTGTCGTCCAGATAGCGCTGGATCACGTCGTGCAGCACGCGCGCCTTGTTCGACGCCATGATGAAAGTCTCGCCGGCGAAATCTTCCGGGCGGATCGCGCTTCGCCCGGTCAGGCGATGGTCGCTCGGCATGAGCACGATCAGCTTCTCGCTGCTCACCACCTGATAGTCCAGATCGAACCCGGGTTCGGCACGCAGAAACGCAAGGTCGAGTTTGCCGCGCGCGAGCGCATCGGCAAGGTCCGGCGAATAGTGGCTCGACACCGTGACGTCGATGTTCGGCAGTTCCTCGCGCAGCACCTGCATCGCGCGCGGCAGCCACGTCATTTCCTGGCCGGTCAGAAACCCCAGCGCGAAAACCTGTTTTGAGGGTCGCGCGGCACGGCGCGCGGCTTCAATGGCGGCGTCGACCTGCGAGAGCGCGAGCCGCGCATGGTCGAGAAACGCCTTGCCCGCCGCCGTCAACTCGACGCCACGCGCGCTGCGGTTGAACAACTCCGCGCCGACTTCGTCCTCCAGGTCGCGAATCTGGCGGCTCAGCGACGGCTGCGACGTGTGCAGGCGCCGTTCCGCCGCCACCGTCAGGCTGCCCGTTTCGGCGACGGCCACGAAGTACCGCAAATGGCGAAGCTCCATAGATCCTCTTTGAATTCCGTTTGCGTCTTATCCGGCGCGGCATGCCTGACAGGCATGCCCGTCAGCCTACAAAGTCTTTTTCCTTTGCACAAGCCCCCACTACATTACCCATCAGGCAGCAACGCGCAAGACAAACCGGGGAGCCCCGGACTGACGCCCGCCTCCCGCTCCATGCCTTTCATCTATATCGCCGAGGAACCGAAAATGACCCAGCCAGTTGCTTCGAACGACGCCGCCGCGACACGCCACACGCACCAGACCGCCCCCACCCGATATGTCGAAGCGAACGGCATCCGCTTCGCGTATCGCCGCTTCGGCAAGACGGGAGGCGTGCCGCTCGTGTTCAACATCCATTTCACCGGCACGATGGACCATTGGGATCCGGCCGTGACCGACGGTCTCGCGCAGGATCGGGAAGTGATCCTCTTCAACAACGCCGGTATCTCCAGTTCATCAGGCGAAGTGCCGGAATCGATCGAAGAAATGGCCGCCAACGCCGCCGCATTCATCAAGGCGCTCGGTCTGCCGCAAGTCGACGTATTGGGCTTTTCGATGGGCGGCCTCGTCGCGCAAACGCTGGCGCTCGCCGAGCCGGTATTGGTACGCCGTCTGATTCTGGTCGGCACCGGCCCGCGCGGCGGCGAAGCAATGGCTTCGCTCACGCCCGAAGCGCAGGACATTTTCAGCGCCACGTATGCGCAGCCGGATCATCTGTGGCTGCGCGTGCATTTTTCACCGTCGGACGCGAGCCAGGCCGCCGGCCGCCGATTCCTGCAGCGCTTCCGCCTGCGCAGCGAAGGACGCGATCCCGAAGCCAACGAGAAGGTCGCGCCGGCGCAACTCGCCGCGCTCGCCAGGTGGGGCGCTGCGCGCGAAAACCCGTTCGACTACCTGAAGGATCTCCGGCAGCCGACGCTGGTCGTCAACGGCGACAACGACGTGATCATCTACTCGATCAACTCGTGGATCCTTCAGCAGAACCTGCCGAACGCGCAACTCATCATCTATCCGGATGCGAACCACGGCTCGCTATATCAGTACCCGGAGCGATTCGTCGCACACGTCGCGCAGTTTTTGTCCGATAGCGACGCGGCGGCCTGAATACACCACGCCCGCAGTCACACGACACTCATCTCAACTCGACGGAGTTTCACCATGAACAACCTCACAGGCAAGACCGCGCTCGTCACGGGCGCTTCACGCGGCATCGGCCGCGCCAGCGCACTCGCGCTCGCCGAGGCCGGCGCACAGGTGCTGGTTCACTACAGCAGTGGCGAGAAGGAAGCGGATGCCGTGGTCGCGGAAATTCGCGCGGCCGGCGGCAATGCGCAGAAAGTCGCGGCGAATCTGCGCGAGGCCGACGGCCCGCACAAGCTGGCCGCGCAGGTGCGCGCGGTGATCGGCCACCGGCTGGATATTCTGGTGGCGAACGCCGGGATTTCGAAGGCGGCCAGCATCGAGGACACGACCGTGGAAGACTTCGACGATCTGTTCGCCGTGAACGTGCGCGCACCCTACTTCCTCGTGCAGCAGTTGCTGCCGGTGATGTGCAAGGGCAGCAGCGTGGTGCTGCTCTCGTCGCTCGCGGCGCGCGCCGCGGTCGGCACGCTGCCGGCCTATGCCGCGACCAAGGGCGCGGTCGATACGCTCGTGAAGCATTTCGCCGCCGCGCTCGGCGAACGTGACATTCGCGTGAATGCGGTGGCGCCGGGCGTCGTTGAAACGGACATGTCGAACTTCACGAAGACCGACGCGGGACGCGAGGTGACGCTCGGCATGCAGGCGCTCAAGCGCGTGGCGCAGCCGGATGATATTGGCGGCGCCGTGGCCTTTCTCGCCTCGGACGCCGCACGCTGGATTACCGGCGAGACCTTGCATGTCGACGGTGGGTCGAAGCTCTGAACCCTGCGAGGCGAACCCGGCGAGGCGAGCCCGTTGCCGGGCTCGCCGCCTACTTCCACAAAGTGCGGCCGAAAAACGTCAGCGTGCGATCCCACGCCCGTTGCGACCACACCGGATCGAACTGCGTTCTCGCGATCCGGCCCGGGCCGACGGCCTCTTCGTTGGCGAAGCCGTGGTGCGCGAGATAGCGGTAAAACTCGACATCGACATTCGCGTCCTTCAGTTTGCTTTCCAGCGCATCGACCGTTTCTGCCGCGAAGAACTCGTCTTGCGTGGCCCAATGACCGATCACCGGCACCTTGATTTTCGATGCGTCGATGTACTCCAGCGGAGGGAAGCCGTACCAGGCCACGCCGGCCGACACTTCGGGCACATTGCACAGCGCGAGCAGGGTCAGCGCGCCGCCCATGCAAAAGCCCGTCACGCCGACCTTCGCCGTTTGCTGCTTCAGATACTGGACGGCGCCGCGCACATCCTGCGTGGCCGCGTCGCCGAAATCGAGCCCGTCGAGCAGGTGGTGCGCCTCCGCTTCTTCCACCGTGGTCTTGCCGCGAAACAGATCGGGCACCAGCGCCAGATAACCGGCCTGCGCGAGCCGGTCCGCCACGCCGCGAATCTGCTCGTTCACGCCCCACCACTCCTGGATCACGACAATGCCGGGCGCACCTTCCAGCTTCTGCGGCGTGGCCAGATAGCCCTGGATCTGCTGGCCGTCCGGGCGGCTGAACGTGATCATCGAACCTGCTGACTGTTTCATCGGTTGCTCCTCGAAGTAGACGAAGCCGCTAGCATAGCCCCACTGCGGGTGGTTCTGCAGACTCGGTGCCAGGTCAGCCGATGGGTGCGATCAGTATGATTTGTAGGGCAGGAATTTGCCGCTGAGCACCACCTTGACGCGGTCGCCGTTCGGGTTCGGCTCACGCTCGATATCCATCGAAAAATCGATCGCGCTCATGATGCCGTCGCCGAACTCCTCGTGGATCAGCTCCTTGATCGTCGTGCCGTATACGCTCACGATCTCGTACCAGCGATAGATCAGCGGATCGGTTGGGACCGCTCCCGGCAGCGAGCCCTTGTATGGGACGATTTGCAGCCAGGCGGTTTCCTCGTCGGTCAGGTCGAACAGTTCACGCGCGACGGCGGCCTGCTTTGCATCGAGCGTCATCTGGCCGAGCATCGCCGCGGTCGTCCATTCCTTGCTCCGGCCGATTTTCGTGGCGATCTCACCCCAGCTCAGCTTGCTTCTGACTTTCGCGGCGATGATTTTCTTCGTGACGTCGTTGCGATCCATGATGCAGTCCTCCATAGAAGTCGGGCGATACGCGCATGAGAGCGGTCGAGCGATGGTACTCAAGACGAAATAAGCGCGCTCGCCTCGACATGGCGGACTTCAGGTCTGGAAATAACGCGGCCGGTCGAGGTCGGCAATCAGTCCCGGCTGTTCCGGCTCCCAGTTCAGCAGCGCCCGCGTCTGCACGCTGGAAGTCGGGGCATCGATCCCGGCGAACAGCGCGAACCAGCCGAAGTGGCCGGCCGCCTGTTCGACGGACTGCGTGACAACGGGCACGTTCAGGCGTCGGCCGATCACACTGGCGATCTGCTGGAACGGCACGCCTTCTTCGGCGATCGCGTGATACCGGCTGCCGGCGGCGCCACGTTCGAGCGCAAGCCGGTAGACGCGGGCGGCGTCGAACCGGTGTACGGCGGGCCAGCGGTTCTGGCCCTCGCCGACGTAGGCCGAAACGCCCTTTTCTCGCGCCACGCCGATCAGATGCGGCACGAAACCGTGATCGCCGTCGCCATGAACCGAAGGCGGCAAGCGCACCACCGACGCACGCACCCCACGCACCGCCAGCGACAGCGCGGTTGCTTCGGACACACGCGGATAGGCGGACGCGTCCGCCACCGGCGCATCGTCCTCGGTCGCGAGGCGGCCCGGCGCCAGCAGCGCGACCCCGGACGTAACCAGCAGCGGACGCTCAGAGCCGGCGAGCGCGGCGCCGAGCGCTTCGATGGCGCGCCGGTCCAGCTCGCAGTTCTCCACGAATCGGGAGAAGTCGTGATTGAAGGCCGTGTGAATGACGCCGTCCGCCGCGGCGGCTCCTGCCTTGAGGCTACCCGTATCCTCGAGCGAACCGTAGTGGACCTCCGCTCCGGCTTCGGCAAGCGACCCGGCCGAGGCTTCCGAGCGCGCGAGGCCGAGCACGGTGTGCCCGGCGGCTATGAGTTCGGCAACCACGGCGGAGCCGACGAATCCCGACGCTCCAGTAACAAAGACGCGCATGACAAACCCTCCAGTTGAAAGCGAAGGTCGACTATCGGCCGATTCCCCCTTGGGATGAAGCCGTGAGGTTTTAGGGGTATACGCACTAACAGGATAGCGATGAGCGGCGGCGGACAAGACCGGCAATCGGCCCCACGCATTCCGTCGCAATCGCAGCAATGGGCGGCACAGTCCGCTGCGCCGCTAGAATCGCTCGACCACGCCGAACTGCACGCCCGCAACCGGCGCGCCCGGATAGGCGACCGGCAGCCCGGTCACGTTGACGCCGCGCAGGGTGAAGCCGGCGCCATCGTGATTCGACAGATAGGCTGCGCTGAAATAGAACAGCAAGGTGGCAGAAAAGTTGTGTTCGAATGCCAGGCTGAACTGATCCGCGCTCGCGCCTGCGCCGGTGAAGTCGCGCACGTGCGCATAGCCCACCGACGCGCGCGTGGCCGAAGAAAAGCTGTATTGCGCCGAGAGCGCGCCGCCCGCGCCATGATAGAGCGGCATGCCGCCATCGCCATTGAAGAAGGCGAGCCACACGCGCACTTTATTCACCGCGTACGTCGCGCCGCCGAGATTGGCGCGCAGTGCGCCCGCGCCGTGAGTCTGCTGCCGCGCGTATAGCAGCCTGAGCTCGTCGATCTGATACGAAGCGGTAACGTAGTAGCCGTCGATGCCGTTGCCGTCGCTCTCGGCCGGATCGCGCGTGGCCATCATGACGGTGCCGCTGAACCCGCCGACGACCGGCGAAAGATACGTGATCGCGTTACTGGCGTAAGGCGTGATCTTCGACAGGTTGTTGAGTCCGGACGCAATCGTGCCGGCGCCGAACGCGTCGAGATCGCCCTTGAACGGGATGTAGATAGGCGAGTATTGCCGGCCGAAACGCATCTCGCCCCATGCGCCCCTGGCGCCCACCCACGCCTGGCGGTTGAACAGAAGACCGGGACTCTGAAGCGAGCCGTCGGTCGAACTGAAGCCGTTTTCCAGCGTGAACACCAGATCGGTGCCGGCGCCGAGCGGCTCGCTGCCGCGCAAGCCGATCCGCGAACCGCGATAGGCACCCGAGTCCAGACGCGGTGTCCACCCGGAGCCGGGATCGGTGATTTCGAGGCTGGTGTCCAGCACGCCGTATAGCGTGACGGAGCCCGTGCCCGTGCTCGCGCTCTGTGCCGCGAGGCTCGGCGCGCAACATAGCAGCGCCGCGCCGCCGACGCACCAGACCAGACGACGACGCCAGGTGGCAACCTGTGCCACCGCAGCGCACTTTCGTGGCGGCTCGTTGAATGAAGATCTCGTGGCACCGACCAGATGAAGTCCTCCAGAGTGACATCCAACGCGTGTTTCCGGAACGATAACCGGCCATGTTCAGACAGGCCGCTCGCGGGTCCGGCTTCGAACATAACAGACCTGAGCCGGATTGCAATTTTTGGCTTCGTTCTCTTGAGCGGACAGCGCGGCTATGCGACGCGCGTCAGTGCTTCCCATACTCGTCATGGCGGCGCCACCAGACACCTGTTTCGTTGCGTCCTTTGGGCGCGCGGTCGAGCCATTGGTACATGCTCCATAGCCCATCCACGCCGCGCCCGTAAGTGGAATACGTGTGGTACACCACACCGTCTTCGAGCACGAATGCGCTCATGCCGGGCCTGTCGAGTGAATACGTCGGCGCGTCCGTTCCGCAGGCGTTCGCGAATTCGACGACGGGCGCCGGAGCCGGTTCGGCATCCATTGCATGGCCGCCGCGCTGGTAGTTGTATTCGACGCTTCCTTCGCGCTGCTGCTGCTCGGTGAACGACACGTTGACGTCGAAGTTGAAGTCGCTGCCAGCCGAAGAGGCCCACGGAAACGTCCATCCCATTCGCCGCTTGTAGGCCTGCAGCTTTGCCAGCGGCGCGCGCGATACCGCCGTCAGCGTGACGTCATGATTCGCCAGGTGGACGACCGAGCCGTCGAACCCATCCGCAACCGCCGAACACGACGGACATCCCGCCGTGTAGTCGGGGCCGAACATGAAGTGATAGACGAGCAGCTGCGAGCGTCCTCCAAAGAGGCCGACCAGCGAGACGCTTCCTTCATCGGTCTCGAATCGGTACGGCTTGTCGATCCGGACCCAGGGCAGAGCCTGCCGCTGCCGGGCCAGTTCGTCGCTCTGCCGCGTCAGCGCCTTTTCGGCTTCGAGCAATTCGAGCCGCGCTGCAAGCCATGCTTGCCGTGTGCCGATGGTGTGTTTCGTCGCCATGCTTCTCTCCTTGGTTCGCCATGCGAAGTGCTGCGGGGTGGTCGTGCTAGATTAGCCTCGGGCTTCGAACCACGGGAGTGACAAGTGTGGCGGGATTCGCGTAGATCATGGACTCGCTGGTAACGGCGGCGGCGCGCGCGCTCGCAGCGGGCGATCCGCTCGGCGCGCTGAACCGGGTCGCCTTGCGCAACGACGCGCCCGCGCTCGCGCTGCGCGGCATCGCGATGGCGCAGCTCGGCGATCTGGTTCGGGCGAAGGCGCTCGTGCGAAGCGCCGCACGCGCGTTCGGCGCAAGGGAGGCGGTGGCGCGCGCGAGATGTGTCGTCGCCGAGGCCGAGATCGCGCTCGTCTCACGCGATCTGAACTGGCCGACGAAAGCGCTGGAAAGCGCTCGCGCCACGCTCGAAGCGCACGGCGACCGGCTCAACGCCGCGCATGCGCGCTATCTCGCGGTCCGGCGCCTGCTGCTGATCGGACGCCTCGACGAGGCAGAACGTGGGCTCGCCGGGCTCGATCCCACACCGTTCCCGCCGCCCCTGAGGACCGCGCATGAACTGGTGGTGGCCGGCGTCGCGCTGCGCCGCCTGCAGACCCGCGCAGCACGCGCCGCGCTCGAACGGGCCGGACGCGCGGCACGTCTCGCGGGCATTCCTGCACTGATAGCGGAAGTCGAGAACGCCGCACTCGTTCTGAACGCGCCCGCGGCGCGACTGCTCGCGGGTGGCGACGAACGTCCGCTATTGCTCGACGAGGTGGAAACGTTACTGGCATCGAACGCATTGATCGTCGACGCATGCCGTCACGTGATACGCGGCGCGGGCACGGTAATCCCGCTCGCCAGCCGCCCGGTGTTGTTCGTGCTCGCCCGCGTGCTGGCCGAAGCATGGCCGCATGACGTGCCGAGAGACGTGCTCGTCGCGCGAGCCTTCCGGGCCAGGGCTGCCGATGAATCGCACCGCGCGCGCCTGCGGGTCGAACTCGGGCGGTTGCGTTCGGTGCTTCGCACCGTGGCCGGCGTGAGCGCGACGCGGCGCGGGTTCATGCTCGTGCCGCAACACGCGCAGCAGGTGGTGGTGCTGGCGCGGCCGGTCGAGGACAGACATGCGCCCGTGCTCGCGTTGCTCGCCGACGGCGAGTCGTGGTCGAGCTCGGCCCTCGCGCTTGCGCTTGGCGCGAGCCAGCGCACCGTGCAGCGGAACCTCGATACGCTCGCGGCGCAAGGCAAGGTGCAGTCGCTGGGCCGGGGGCGGGCGCGTCGCTGGATGACCCCGCCCATGCCCGGATTCACGACGACCTTGTTACTCCCCGCGCCGTTGCCGATTGATTAGGATGGCAACACGAAAAACAGGAGGGAACGAACATGAAACAATCAGCCGCCGAAATCATCGACGAATACGGTCCTTTTCCGGGCGTCGAAAAAGTGCATGGCGTAACGTACGACGGCCAGCATGTCTGGTTCGCGGCGGGAGACACGTTGAACGCGTTCGACCCGCAGAGCGGCAAGGCGCTCCGCTCGATCGAGGTCGCCGCGCATGCGGGAACGGCCTTCGACGGCCAGCACCTGTTCCAGATCGCAGAAGACCGTATCCAGAAGATCGATCCCGAAAGCGGCCGCGTACTCGCCACGATTCCCGCACCGGGCGGCGGAGGCGACTCGGGCCTCGCCTGGGCCGAAGGGACGCTCTGGGTCGGACAGTATCGGGAGCGCAAGATCCATCAGGTCGATCCGCAGACGGGCGCGATTCTGCGCACGATCGAGTCCAACCGCTTCGTGACCGGCGTCACCTGGGTCGACGGTGAGCTCTGGCACGGCACGTGGGAGAGCGACGAAAGTGATTTGCGGCGACTCGATCCGCGCACCGGCGAAGTTCAGGAGCGGCTTGAAATGCCGCCTGGCGTCAGCGTGTCGGGACTCGAATCCGACGGCGGCGATCGCTTCTTTTGCGGCGGCGGAAGCAGCGGCAAGGTGCGAGCCGTGCGACGTCCCAAGTGAGGTTGCGGGGTGCGGGCCGATTCCGGGGTGGTTCCGGGGTGGTTCCGGGGTGGTTCCGGGGTGGTTCCGGGGTGGTTCCGGGGTGATTCCGGGGTGATTCCGGGGTGGTTCCGGGGTGATTCCGGGGTGATTCCGCGCCCCGGCAATGATTGGCGCCACCATCAGCCTGGTTTCCGCTCGCGTCCCGGCAAGTCTTGCAACAGGTTCAAACGGACGCTAAAGTTTTTTTCTCCTCCGCCGTTTACCCGGCATGCGCCGAGTGCCACATCAATCACGCCGCATAAATAACTCTAATCTGGCTCAAGTACAAACCACATTCCCTTCAATCCGTAATGAAAAAAAGCATCGCAATCTTTGCCATTGCCGGCACGTTATTGACTTCAGGCTGTGCGACGGTTTCCAACATGTCGCCCACCACGTCGACGGGTTCGGTCGACACGACGAAAAACTCGTACGCGCTAATGACGGTGACACTCAAGAACGCATATCACACCAGTTATCAGCCGAGTCCTATCGTCGTGAACATGGAGCGCGGTTCGGCAGACTCGCGAGAAGACCGCTTGAATTTCAAATTCGACGATCAGGCCACCAGCACGAGCGACACGGGTAATCACTATTTCATTCGCCTGCCATTGGCGCCGGGTAAATATGTGATGCGCGGCATTACCGGCCAAAGCGGTATATTCCCTTTCCACGGCATGTTCTTCACGCCGCTTCACGAAGTGGTCGAAATCAAGCCGAATTCGATTGTGTATCTCGGCCATATCGACGCTACGGTTGTCGAACGTAAAGACGGCGAACTGCGCGCGGGACCGCTCATTCCGTTGATCGATCAGGCGGCCACGGGTTTCAGCGGCGGGACGTGGGACATTAGCGTGACCGACCAGTTCGACGACGACGTGACGGCGTTCAGGAAAGACTTCCCGGCACTGACCAATGCGTCGATCGAACGTGAAGTGCTGCCTGCCTGGGACAAGCAGAAGGCAACCGAGTGGTGGAATAACCACTGACTCGACGCAGCAACGCTGAGCGGCGCGCCCCTGCAACCGCTCGCCTGCGCCTCGCTTCACCCGCCATGCCGTGCCGCTGCGCAAGGCATTTTTTTCGGCCGACAATTTGCGCGAATAGTTTCGAATAAGGGGAAACCCGTATAATTCCCGCAAGAGGTCAGACAACTAGAGGACATCCGTTGTCAGGACCCTGGTCCGCGCCAGCCGCGCGGCGCCGACCCTGAAAAGCCTTCTCTCCCAGATCCGTGAATCCGACTGCCACTGCCCTGCCCTTTCGCAACGCTCTGTTCGCCATGCTCGGCATCGGGCTCGTCAATATGCTGGTCGCACTCGACCAGACAGTCGTCAGTACCGCGCTGCCTTCCATCGTCGCCGAACTGCACGGCTTCGAGTATTACGCGTGGATCGCCAGCGCGTATTTGCTGGCCTCCGTGGTGACGGTGCCGGTGTTCGGACGGCTCGGCGATTACTTCGGCCGCAAGCGTTTCGTGATCGCTGCGGTCATTACGTTCACGGTGGCGTCGGTGCTTTGCGGCGTCGCGAACGACATGCTGTTTCTCGTGATCGCGCGCGGCTTGCAAGGTGTCGGCGGCGGGATGATGGTCGGCACGGCGTTCGCGTCGATACCCGATCTCTTTCCCGATCCGCGCGCGCGTGTGCGCTGGCAGGTGGTGATGGCGGCAGCGTATGGTATCGGCACGGCGGCGGGGCCATCGCTCGGCGGGTGGATGAGCGAACACTGGGGTTGGCGCTCCACCTTCCTGATCAATCTGCCGGTCGGCGCGGCCGCGCTCTATTTCATCTGGGCGCATCTGCCGAGCTTTCTCCGTCCGCATGAAGGCGACGTGAAAATCGACTGGCTCGGCGCGGCGCTGGTCGCCACCGTGCTCGGCGGTCTGCAAGCGTTCATCGAAGCCGTGCCGAAAGACGGCCTGAGCATCGCCAATCTCACGCTGGCCGTCTGCGTGATCGCCGGCGCGATAGCTTTGCTGGTATGCGAAAAACGCGCCACGCATCCGATCATTCCGCTTGACCTGTTCAGGGATCCGCAACTCGTCACGCTGTTCACGCTCGGCATGCTGTCGGGCTTCGTGATGTTCTCGCTGATCTTTTTCGCGCCGCTGCTGCTGCAAGGGGGCTTCGGCCTGTCGCCGCAACAGGCCGGACTGCTCGCCACGCCGATCGCCGCGTGCATCGCGCTCGGCAGTCTGCTGAACACGCGCATCGTCATTCACATGAAGAAGCCCACGCGGATCCTCTCGATCGGTTTCGCGCTGCTGTTGTTCGCTTCCATTGCGCTGGCGTTTGCGAATCCGGACACGCCGCATCTGTGGATCGAATTGCCGATGGCCGCGGTCGGCATCGGCCTCGGTTTCATCCTCAACAATCTGAACGTGTTCGGCCAGGAGATTGCCGGACGCGAACGCTTCGGCATCACGACGGCGCTGCTGCAATCCACGCGCATGGTGGGCGGGATGCTGGGCACGAGCATTGTCGCGACCGTGGTGTCGCATCATTACCGCAACGTCGTCACGCGCACCATGAGCGTGCTCGGCGAGCCGGCCGCCTCGCAATGGCGGCCCCGCTTCGTCGATCTGCGCATTCTGATCGACGAAGCGTCACGTCTGAAGCTGATCGCGGATATGAAGCCGTCAGGGCTCAATACGCTCGCGTTGATCGATACGGCGCGCGATGCGCTGGTGCAGTCCATTCACATCGGCGTGTGGCTGACGGCGGTCGCGGCGCTGGCGGCCGCGCTGCTGGTGCAGCGCATCTCGCATGTGGTGTTTCGCAAGAGCTGAGGCGCCGGCCGGATCATCGCTGGTTCAGCGCACGAGGCACGGGCGCCTGTTATCAAACTTCCAGTTCGGGATCAGATACTGCATGGCCACGCCGTCGTCGCGCGCGCCCAGGCCATGCTGCTGATACAGCGCGTGCGCCTTGCCGATCTCATCCATGTCCAGTTCGACGCCGAGCCCCGCGGCCTGCGGCACCTTGACCCTGCCGCCGACGATCCGCAGCGGCTCGCGCGTCAACCGCTGGCCGTCCTGCCAGATCCAGTGCGTGTCGATCGCGGTGATCCTGCCCGGCGCGGCGGCCGCGACATGCGTGAACATGGCGAGCGAAATGTCGAAGTGGTTGTTCGAGTGCGAGCCCCACGTGAGGCCCCAGTCATTGCACATCTGCGCGACGCGCACCGAGCCCTGCATGGTCCAGAAGTGCGGATCGGCCAGCGGGATATCCACGGACTGCAACTGGATCGCGTGGCCCATCTGGCGCCAGTCGGTCGCGATCATGTTGGTCGCCGTCGGCAAGCCGGTCGCGCGGCGGAACTCGGCCATCACCTCGCGGCCCGAATAGCCGTTTTCGGCGCCGCACGGATCTTCCGCATAGGCCAGCACGTCGTGCTTGTCGCGGCATAGGCGCACTGCTTCGGCCAGCGACCAGGCGCCGTTCGGGTCGAGCGTCACGCGCGCGTTCGGAAAACGTTCGGCGAGCGCGGTGACCGCTTCGATTTCGGCGTCGCCAGTCAGCACGCCGCCCTTGAGCTTGAAGTCGTTGAAGCCGTAGCGCGCCTGCGCGGCCTCGGCGAGCCGTACGACGGCCCCGGGCGTCAGCGCCTGCTCGGTGCGCACGCGTTCCCAGTCGTCGCGAGCATCGGCGCCGCTCGCATAGTCCAGGTCGGTTTTGTTGCGGTCGCCGATATAGAACAGATAACCGAGCATTTCCACTTCGTCGCGTTGCTGGCCTTCGCCGAGCAGTGCGGCGACTGGCACGCCCAGATGCTGGCCGAGCAGGTCGAGCAATGCGGCTTCGAGCGCGGTCACCGCGTGAATGGTGGTGCGCAGATCGAACGTCTGCAAACCGCGGCCGCCGGCGTCGCGCTCGGCGAATTGTGTGCGCACCTTGTTCAGGACTGCCTGCAGATTGCCGATCGACTGACCGACGACGAGCGCACGCGCGTCGTCGATGGTCTTGCGAATGCTCTCGCCGCCCGGCACTTCGCCCACGCCGGTATGGCCAGCGCTGTCGCGCAGGATGACGATGTTGCGCGTGAAGAACGGGCCATGCGCGCCGCTCAGATTGAGCAGCATGCTGTCACGGCCGGCGACAGGCACGACGCGCAGTTCGGTGACGACCGGCGTGTCGTTCGATTGGGAAGGTTTCGCGGACATGATGTCTCCAGGTTTGGCCGTTCAGGCGGTCTGATCGAATGCAACCTGCGCATTCAGGTCGACAGGCATTCTGGCTTGCGGCATGCCATATGTTGTACGATGACAGTCTACTTTGATTGGATATAACCAGCCAATGCGGTGTTTACCCTGCTTACGTCCAGTTTGTAAGGCTGTGCCACGTGTCTTTCGACTTGCATGATCGCAGCGGCATGCTGAAATAAGACGTCCTACAACCAAAAATAGGCGGTCAGTCGCATACCGCAGACGCACCCCGAAATCCTTCTGCCCGAAACACCTGGGAGGCAGCAATCGAACCGCCCGTCTCCCACCAGACGCTAACGTGGCAGCATCGATACGCTGGCGCTCGACATCGAGTTTCATTTGCAGATCGCACGCGCGAGCGTCAATCGCTAGTTCTTCGACGTGCTCAGCCAACTCGACCGGGCGGTGAGTCCACGTACGCGGCTCGGCTCGGCTCGGCTCGGCGAAGATCGCGGAACTCGACCATATCGAACATCTGCGTAGCGTGCTCGGCGAGCACCAGATGATCTATCGCGCAATCGAGCGGCAAGACCCGGACGACGCACGCGCCGCGATGCGCATGCATTTGAGCAATAGCCGCGAACGGCTGCGCCGCGCCCACGAGTTAAGCAGAACGGGCGACTGAGAGTGGGCGGTGGGCGGCTGTCATGCGTGCGGTTGTATGCGGTTGCATCCTGCTGGCAATACCAAAGTACCCGTTCCGATGCAGCGCGGATGGAGAAGCGCGGCAGGACATTGCCGCGCGCCGCAAAGAGGAGACTTTCGTCGCGATGCTCATCGAACAACGCTGCGTGGATTGAAGCTGAACGCCAACCCGATGCGCGCTGCCTTTCATTTTCAAACAGAGCCCGATTCCCGCCATTAATCGTCTGATTTAATCAAATGCGCTCGCGCTAATATCGCCTTTGCGCGAGCCCGAGGATAAAAACCGTTCGCGCGTATTCTCCAAAACTTCAAAAACGAAAAAATGATAATGAGTCAGTTTCGAATGCTCGCAATCGCCGCAGCGTCGTTCGCGATAGCCATTCCCGCCCACGCGGGATTGGGCGGCGCGCCGACCTATCCGGTAACGGCCAGCAGCACGAGCGCGGGGGCAGCCAGCCAGAATAGCGCGGCGGTCGCACGCTTCGCCGCCAGCGCCGGCGCTGCCTCCACGAACTACACGGTGAGCCAGACCACGCTGCCATCCGGCACCGTGGTCAGCGAGTACATCGGCGCGGGTAACACCGTGTTCGCGTTGAGCTGGCAAGGCCCGACCATGCCGCCGCTCAAAACGCTGCTCGCCAACTACTTCCCGTCCTACGTCCAGGCCCTCACCGACGCCCACGCCACCCAGGGCGGCGGCTACGGACCCGCCGTCGTGCACCAGTCGGGGCTGGTCGTGGAGACCGGCGGCCATATGGGCGCCTTCGTGGGCCGCGCCTATTTACCGCAAGCGCTGCCGCAAGGGGTCAGCGCGGACGACATCAAATAACTCATTAAAATCATTAGAGAGAGAACAACAGTGCGCAAAATCGCAAGGATTATTGCCGCGGCGCTCGGGCTCGGGTTGGCACTCAATCTTGCCGGCTGCGGCGGTGGTGGCGGTGGCAGCAGCACGCCGGCCGCAACGAACACGCCCGCGCCATCGGGCGGTACGACCTCCAATCCCGTTACCAGCAACTCGACACCCAACGTGCTCGCCGTCGACGCGTCTGCCGTGCCCACGCCGGTTGGCGCCGGCAATACGATGCTGGTGACGGTAAGCGGAACGGGCATTCACAATCAGCCGATGGTCAGCGTCAAGATCTGCGCGGGCGGCTCCAACGCGGCCACGAGCTGCGCGACGATTCCGAACGTGATCGTCGATACAGCGTCGTTCGGCTTGCGCCTGGTTCGCTCCGCGATCCCGAACGCGACCTTCAACGCGCTCGCCGCCGAAACGGATCAATCAAGCGGCCTGCCGCTCGCCGAATGCGCGTTGTTCGGCAGCGGTTATGCATGGGGTTCGGTGCATACCGCCGACGTGGCGCTATCGAGCGAGATTGCGGCCTCGGTGCCGATTCACGTGATCGGCGATCCCGCACTGACCGTGGCCGCGCCGGCCGAATGCCAGGTGGGCCGGCCGCTGGCGAGCGCTGCCGATATCGGCGCAAACGGCATTCTCGGCATCGGCGTGAGTCCGACGGACTGCGGTTCATTGTGCGAGCTGACGGCGCGCCCGCAGTTCTATTACACCAATGCCGGCAACGCGACTTCAGTGCCCGTGAGCAAACAGATCACGAATCCGGTTTCGCTCTTCGCGCAGGATAACAACGGCGTGATTCTGGAAATGGCGCAGGTATCGGATAGCGGCAGCGCGACGGCTCAAGGCACGCTCGTGTTCGGCATCGACACTCAGACCAATAACGTATTGAACGGCACCGGCGCCCCGATTCTGCGGACCGACCTGAACGGCGACTTTACGTCCACCTATAACGGGAGCGTGTTTACCCAGACGTTCTTCGACTCGGGCTCGACGGTGCTGTTCTTTCCGGACACGACGATCGCTCGCGACGCGTCGTCCGGCTACTACATTCCGGCCACGACGGTGGGCCGCACCTCGACGCTGGCGGGGACCAATCCGGCGAGCGTGACGCTCGGCTTCAATATCGGAAACGGCGCGACGCTGAATGCATCGGGGAACAATGCGTTCAACAATCTCGGCATCTACATAACTCACCAGTTCGACTTCGGCCTGCCGTTCTTCTATGGTCGCCATGTGTATTACGGCATTTCAGGCCGGGCATCGAGCGGTGGTGGGACGGGCCCGTACGTCGCATACGTTTCGAGCTGAGTGTTTTGTCGTCAGATCCCGTGCGATCGCTATAAAGAAGAAATCAGAACCGCTCGGATCGCACGGGCTATTCATTGCGTCGTGCGCAGGCACAGAAACTCGTAGGACGGTTGATCTGCCGCCCGCAACGCTGGCAATCTGGCGAATTGCCACGCAGCGGAGACCACGGCGATGGAACCGTCCACCCCCAGGCGCACGACGACAACCTCGAACGTTTCGAAGCACACGGCGCGGCGCCGCTGCCGGTCCCGAACGAAGAAGGTTACGTCGAGCATGAAGGCGCGCGAATCTGGTACGCGTCGTACGGCGCCGGCGTGCCGGTGATTCTGCTGCACGGCGGCCTCGGGCACAGCGGCAATTGGGGCTACCAGTTGCCGGCGCTGCTCGGCGCGGGGCGTCGCGTGGTGGTTGTCGACAGTCGCGGCCACGGCCGCAGCACCCGCGATGCGCGGCCCTACCGCTACGAGCTGATGGCGTCCGACGTGCTGGCCGTGATGGACACGTTGCAACTCGAACGCGCCGCGCTGGTGGGCTGGAGCGACGGCGCCTGCGTCGCGATGGTATTGGGCATCACCGCCGCGGAGCGGGTGGCCGGTGTGTTCTTCTTCGGCTGCAACATGGATCCGAGCGGCACGAAGACGTTCGCGCCGACGCCGACGGTGGAGCGCTGTTTCAGCCGCCATGCAAAAGACTACGCGCAGCTATCGGCAACGCCGGACGACTTCGAAGCGTTTGTCGGCGCCGTCAGCACGATGATGAAAACCGAGCCCAACTATTGCGCCGACGATCTGGCGCGAGTCCGCGTGCCGGTCGCCATCGTGCATAGCGAGCATGACGAATTCATCGAGCCGGAACACGCCGATTATCTCGCTCGCACCATTCCGGGCGCGGAACTGATTCTGCTGTCCGGCGTGAGCCATTTCGCGCCGCTGCAACGGCCGGCGCAATTCAATCAGGTGATGCTCGACTTCCTGCGCCGGCTTGGCGGCTGAACGACACCGCTGAACGGCCGGCGGCCTCGCCGTATCCGTTGCCGTCTGACCGCAAGCGTCAGGACCCCGCCGAACTCCCAAAATTTCACGATGCGGAATGATCGACTGCTTCGTAAAAAATCGTGGTGCGTGGCACAAATCCGGCATTTCGCAATGTCGCCCCGCGTTGCACATCGCGAAACAAAGACGATAAGTCTTTATTTTTAAACGATAATTTTTGATCGAATGAAGCGTCTAACGAGCACTTGCGCCGCTGCCTGCTGACGTAGACTCTTTTACAAGAGCCGGCGCTTCAGCAGGCGAGCCAGGGTGGACGAGACGGAAACATTGTCTGACGGTCTCCAACCTCGCGCACGAAGCCGCCCCGGCACCGCGGTTTTTAATTGGCAACTGGGAGACTAAAAATGAAAGGCTTTCGCTTTGGTTCGGATCAGGGAGCGTTCTACATTTTGCCGGGACAGGACGGTTGGGAAGCCACCTACGGCAACGAAACGCTCGGCGAGTTTGCGAGCCCGCAACAGGCAGCAGACGACCTCGCACGCGGCTTGATCTGCCCGCACCTTCCGGACGCCGACGACACGGCGACGCTCGAAATTCCAGAGAAGCTCAGCGACTGGGAAATCGTTCACGTGTGATGGCAGGTATGGCCGCTGCCCACGTGGAAACAAAAATGACGATGGCGCTCGCGAGCGCCATCGTCATGCTTACTACTTACTTCAATGCTGCACGCTTCTTCAGCGTCTTAAGCAATCGCGTCCACGATCTTGTTCAGCGTGGCGCTCGGGCGCATGGCCTTGCTCGTCAGTTCGACATCCGGACGATAGTAACCGCCAATGTCTACCGGCTTGCCCTGGGCCGCACCCAGTTCTTCGACGATCTTCGCTTCGTTCTCAGCCAGCGCCTTCGCCACGCCGGCGAACTGTGCCTGCAACGCCGCATCTTCGGTTTGCGCGGCCAGTGCTTCCGCCCAGTACAGCGCGAGGTAGAAGTGGCTGCCGCGGTTGTCGATACCGCCAACCTTGCGCGCCGGCGACTTGTCGTTGTCGAGGAACTTGCCGGTTGCCTGATCCAGCGTTTTGGCCAGAATCAGCGCCTTCGGATTGTGATACGCATTGCCCAGATGTTCGAGCGACGCGGCCAGCGCCAGGAATTCACCCAGCGAATCCCAACGCAGGAAACCTTCTTCGACCAGTTGCTGAACGTGCTTCGGCGCCGAACCGCCCGCGCCGGTTTCGAACATGCCGCCACCTGCCATCAGCGGGACGATCGACAGCATCTTCGCGCTGGTACCCAGTTCCATGATCGGGAACAGGTCGGTCAGGTAGTCGCGCAGCACGTTGCCGGTGACCGAAATGGTGTCCTTGCCCGCGCGGATACGATCGACCGAGAACTTCGTCGCTTCGACCGGCGTCATGATGCGGATGTCCAGACCGCTGGTGTCGTGGTCCTTCAGGTAGTGCTCGACCTTTTTGATGATCTGGGCGTCGTGCGCGCGGACCGGGTCCAGCCAGAACACGGCGGGCGTGTTGGAGGCGCGAGCGCGGTTGACCGCGAGCTTGACCCAGTCCTGAACCGGCGCGTCTTTGGTCTGGCACATGCGCCAGATGTCGCCCGCTTCAACCGCCTGTTCGAGCAGCACCGTGCCGGCTGCGTCCGTTACGCGAACCACGCCGTTTGCCGGGATCTGGAACGTCTTGTCGTGTGAACCGTATTCTTCGGCAGCTTGCGCCATCAGGCCGACGTTAGGCACCGTGCCCATCGTGACCGGGTCGAACGCGCCGTGCTTCTTGCAGTCTTCGATCACCGCCTGATAGACACCGGCGTAGCAACGGTCCGGAATCACAGCCTTGGCGTCGTGCAGCGCGCCGTCGGCACCCCACATCTTGCCCGACTCGCGAATCATGGCCGGCATGGACGCGTCGACGATCACGTCGCTCGGCACGTGCAGGCTGGTAATGCCCTTGTCCGAATTGACCATAGCCAGCGGCGGGCGCTGTTCGTATTGCGCCTTGATGTCGGCTTCGATTGCTTCGCGCGTTTCGGCCGGCAGGTCTTTCAGGCGCGCGTACAGATCGCCGATACCGTTGTTCGGATTGAAGCCGGCTTTCGCCAGCACGTCGGCGTACTTGGTCAGCACGTCTTTGTAGAACACCGACACCACGTGGCCGAAGATGATCGGATCCGACACCTTCATCATGGTGGCTTTCAGGTGCACCGAGAACAGCACGCCCTTTGCCTTCGCGTCGGCGATTTCCGCCTCGATGAAGCTGCGCAGCGCGTTTTTGGACAGCACCGAAGCGTCGATGACCTCGCCCGCCAGCACCGGCGTCTTTTCTTTCAGGACCGTCTTCGAGCCGTCCGCGGCCGTCAGTTCGATCTTCACCGCGCCGGCTGCCGCGATCAGCGCCGACTTTTCGCTGCCGTAGAAATCGCCGTCGCTCATGTGCGAGACGTGCGACTTCGAATCCGCGCTCCAGGCGCCCATCTTGTGCGGATGCTTGCGTGCGTAGTTCTTGACCGACAGCGGCGCGCGGCGATCCGAATTGCCTTCGCGCAGCACCGGGTTGACCGCGCTGCCCTTGATCTTGTCGTAGCGGGCCTTGATGTCTTTTTCAGCGTCCGTCGTTGCGACGTCCGGATAGGCCGGCAACTTGTAGCCCTTGTCGCGCAGTTCCGTGATCGCGGCCTTCAGTTGCGGCACCGACGCGCTGATGTTCGGCAGCTTGATGATGTTCGCTTCCGGACGCGTGGTGAGTCCACCCAGTTCCGCCAGATCGTCGGAACCCTTCTGTTCCGCGCTCAGATAGTCGGGAAATGCAGCGATGATCCGGCCGGCGAGCGAAATATCGCGCGTTTCAACGATCACGTCGGACGAGCGCGTGAACGCCTTGACGATCGGCAGCAGCGAGTAGGTCGCCAGAGCAGGCGCTTCGTCAGTCAGGGTGTAGATGATCTTCGGCGATGTGGACATGTTCGATGCTTTGCTAGGTGAAGTGATAGACAGAGCGTTTGGTAGCGCTGAGCCGGCGAGGTTGCGACGAAGCAGCAAAACGCAGCGCGAGGCTCGGCACTACTTTTTACGGCCAGGACGTCAGTATATGCGTGTTTTCCTCTATTCGCTGCGAAACAAACATATCCAGAAACTGCGTCCAACGGGGTCGAGCCCCGCTGGATAAGGCTTACGGCCATTTGCCCTAGGCCGCAAGACAGATGTCTTATAGATGACCTGACGTACGAAATAATTTGTTAATGCGAATCAGATGCATTACTATTCGATCGCACCTTTCAGTTTCACTCATTTTTCTGACAATCACTCGCTAGAACGGCGCCGTTTTCGCACAGCTTTGGTGCGCGGCTGCGCCACCTGCCCAATTCAAACAACATGCAGAATTCATTTGTCGCCGGCCGCCCAACTTTTGCGCGCGGCCAACGTCGGACCCCGTCGCTGCTCAGCGCGGGGCTACTGGCCAGCGTCGGTTTGACGCTTTCCACGCTGTCCTCTTCGGGATGGGCGCAGGTCGCGGCAAGCGACACGGCCGCGACCTTGCCGGCCGTGAGCGTGTCGGCAACGAAAGACACCAGCGTGGCGCAAGCCGACACGGTCAGCGCGGGCGCGCTGGGTTCGCGCAAGCAGGTGGACACGCCGTTCTCCACCCACGTCGTGACGAGCGACGAAGCGCAGGACCTGTTCGCGACGACCGCCAATGATCTGTACAAGTACGACCCGGCCGTGTCGGTCACCAGCGAAAACGCGATCAGCGAAAATTCGATGTTCACCGTGCGCGGCATGCCGATCGACACACTGAACAGCATCAAGGTGGACGGCCAGACCTTTCCGTCGTGGGATACCGACCTCTCGCTCGAACCGTTCGAGCAGGTGGAGTTGCTCAAGGGTCTGTCCGGCTTCATGTACGGCTTCGGCTCGCCGGGCGGCATCGTCAACTACGTGCTGAAACGCCCCACCGACACGCCCTACCGCAGCGTCACGGTCGGCTACCGGTCGGCCGGCGTGTTCACCGAGGCGGTCGATCTGGGCGGCCGCTTCGGCAATGACGACCGTTTCGGCTATCGCCTGAACCTCGTCAACGAAGACGGCAATACCGCCGAAGACCACGGCCACATTCGCCGCCAGGTGGCCTCGCTCGCGTTCGACTTCCGCATTACGCCGGACCTGACGTGGAGCGCCGACGCGTTCTACCAGAAGCGCAGAACCAACGGCACGCTGTTCGGCCTGATGTTCGGCGGCGACGCCGGCGGCATTCCCGACGCGAGCAAAGTCACCCACGCGCTCACGCAACCGCAGAACTACTACCAGACCGAGATGGCCTCGTTCGGCACGGGCCTGGATTACCGCATCTCCGAAAACTGGCATGCAAGCCTGAAATACCGCTTCGCCAAGGAGAACCGCACCAACTCGGACAGTCTCCTGTTCGTCACCGACCCCGCGGGCAACTACTCGAACACGCTGTATGCGGCCATGACGCGCTACTTCTATCAGAACGTAGACGGCATGGTGCAAGGTCATTTCAACACCGGCAGCATCAAGCATGACGTGGTGGTAGGCGCGGGCTTCGAAACGCAGACCGCCGAGTACAGCAACAGCACGGGCTGGAACGAGGGTTACTTCCTCGGCTACGGCAATCTGTACAACAGCACGTTGCTGACCAACGACGAAGTCAGCATCGGCTCGGACCTGTACCGCCAGCAGCGCACCACGCAGGCCGCCGTGTACGCGAGCGACACCGTGCAACTGACGTCTCGTCTGTCGGCGCTGGTCGGTGTGCGCTATACGCAATATCGCGAGCATGTGTACGACCCGAGCGGTGCGGTCTCGTCGCAATACGACGCCGATCCGGTCACGCCGACCTTCGCGCTGATGTTCAAGACCGATCCGTACTCCACGCTGTACGCGAGCTATGTGGAGTCGCTGGAACAGGGCGGCGCGGCGTCGAACACCAACCTCAACTACCCGGACACGTTCGGCCCGCTGCGCAGCAAGCAGTACGAGGTCGGCTTCAAGACCGATCACGCCAAGTGGGGCGCCAACCTCGCGCTGTTCCGCGTCGATCAGGGTTACAACTACACGAACGTGGACAACATCTTCGTGCAGGACGGCACCAAACGCTATCAAGGCCTCGACGCGAGCGGCTGGCTCGCGCTCACGAGCGAATGGCGCGTGATGGGCGGCGTGATGTGGCTCGACACGAAGGCCGTGGACGTGAACGATCCGACCGTGGAAGGCAAGCGCATTTACGGCGCGCCGCGTTTCACCGTGACGGGCCGGATCGAATACAACCCGTCGTATCTGCGTCCGCTGACGCTGGCGTTCGGCGGCAAGTACGTCGGCAACCAGGCGGTGGACGCGCAGAACACGCAGTTCGTGCCGGCATACACCACGTTCGATCTGAGCGGCCGCTATGAGACGAAGATCGCCGGCAAGGACGTGACGTTCCGCGCGGGGATCAACAACCTCTTCAATCGCCGCTACTGGACCACGGCGTGGGGTTACTACGTGGCGCCGTCGCCGACGCGCACTGCGGTAGCCAGCGCGACGCTGCAATTCTAGGCATGACCTGAACGAGGGGCGCCCGCCTCGGGCGCCCCGATCATTGCGGGAATCTGCGCAACCAGCGCGTCGATCGCGCAGCGCGTTTTCAGCGGTAGATAGCGGCTCTTCGGCCACACCAGGTGGATCTCCTGAGAAGGCCGGAAACAATTCTCCATCACCGTCACCAGCTCGCCTGTTTGCGCATAACGGGCCAGCAGCCAGCTCGGCAGCCACGCAAGGCCGAATCCGGCAAGCGCGGCGTCGACAATACCCTGCATGTCGTCGAAACCGAGCTGCGGCTGAACCTGCGCGCGGCGGATCTGCCCGTCGACATCGACCACATCCCACGGTTGCGCCGAGCCTGCCCGCAAGTAGGCGATCACCGCGTGCCCGCGCAATTCGTCCACGCTGCGCGGCGTGCCGTGCCTCGCCAGATAGGCGGGCGCCGCGCCGATACTCGCGTGCTGCACGCCGAGCTTGCGCGCGGCGAGACTCACGCTGTCGGCCAGCGGCCCCACGCGCACCACGAAATCGAAACCCTCTTCGACCACGTCGACAAAGCGGTCGGTGATCGAAATATCGATCTTCAATTGCGGATGCTTGCGCGCAAGTCCGAGCAGCACCGGCGCCACGCAGTGATGACCGAAAGCCTGCGGCACGCTCACGCGCAAACGCCCTTTGGGCTCGCGCCGCCCTGAATCCAGGTCGGCTTCGGCGGCCTCCAGTTCGGCCAGCGCGCGCACGCAGCGGTCGTAGTAGACCTGCCCGTCTTCGGTGAGGCTCTGGCTGCGCGTCGTGCGATTCAGCAGGCGCACGCCGAGCCGCTTCTCGAGCCTCACGATCACTTTGCCGACCGCGGAGCGCGTCAGGTTCATGCGCTCTGCCGCGAGCGCAAAACTGCCCGTTTCCACCACGCGCACGAAGGTCGTCACGCCGTCCAGGATGTCGCTCATGACGCTCGCCTCATTGGTTCCTTAAGGGACGCATTGCTGGGATTTTCGCTCGTCAATAGGGACGCCGATTCCCCCTATATTACACAGTCCACGGTGGACTCGCCCACCGACTATCGAGGTGAAAATCCATGTCCAATGATCCGATCGCACGGACTGTCGCAAGCAAAACTCCGCAACCCGCCACCTTCCTCTCGCGCCGCAAGAACACCTTGGCGTTGGGCGCGGTATGTCTCGCGTCGCTCATGTTCGGCCTCGAAATTTCCAGCGTTCCCGTGATTCTGCCGACGCTCGAACGCGTGCTGCACGGCGACTTCAAAGGCATGCAGTGGATCATGAATGCCTACACGCTCGCGGTAACAACGGTTCTGATGGCGACCGGCACGCTGGCGGACCGGTTCGGCCGCCGGCGCGTCTTCGTGATCGGCATCGCGCTGTTCGGCATCACCTCGCTGATCTGCGGACTCGCGCCGAGCGTGCCGACGCTGATCGTCGCGCGCCTGCTGCAAGGCGCGAGCGGCGGCGCCATGCTGATCTGCCAGGTGGCCGTGCTCTCGCATCAGTTCAGCGAGGGACCCGAACGCGCTCGCGCATTCAGTGCGTGGGGCATCATCTTCGGCATCGGGCTCGGCTTTGGGCCGGTCATCGGCGGAACGATCGTGGCGCTTTCGAGTTGGCAATGGGTCTTCTGGGTGCACGCGCTACTCGCCGCCGTGACCTTGACGCTCGTTTTCAGCGGCGTGCAGGAATCGCGCGATCCGCACGCGCATACGCTCGACATTGCCGGCATCGTCACGCTCTCGCTGGCGGTTTTCGGCCTCGTGTATTTCATCACGCAGGTTCCGGCGCTCGGCTTCAGCGATCCGCGTGCGCTCTTCATCATCGCGGCGGCACTGCTCGCCTTCGCGGCCTTTCTCTTTGCCGAGAAGCTCAGCGCACGTCCCATGTTCGACTTCGCGGTCTTCAGGATTCCGCAGTTTTCCGGCGCACTGATGGGCTCGGCGGGTATGAATTTCAGCTTCTGGCCATTCATGATCTATTTGCCGATCTATTTCCAGATCGGCCTCGGCTATGACAGCGTGAGCGCCGGGCTTGCGTTGCTCGCCTACACACTGCCCAGCCTCCTGTTTCCGCCGCTCGGTGAGCGTCTCGCGCTGCGCTACGGCTCGGGAATCGCCATACCCGCAGGGCTATTCACGATCGGCCTCGGCTTCCTGCTGATGCGATACGGCAGCAGTGCCGCGCATGCGGACGTGTGGACCATGCTGCCCGGTTGCGTCGTCGCCGGCGCGGGCCTCGGGCTCACCAATACGCCGGTCACCAATACGACGACCGCCGCGGTTGCCCCGGAACGCGCGGGCATGGCGTCCGGCATCGACATGAGTGCGCGGATGATTACGCTCGCGATCAATATCGCGTTGATGGGCGCGATCCTGGTCGGCGGCATTCGCTTCAATCTGCAGACGCGCTTGCCGAAGACGTTCGACACCGCATTGCTCGGCAGGCTGGCAGAGAAGATTGCAGCAGGGGATGGGGAAGCGGTCAGAACGGGAATTCCCGCGTTAGCGCGAATCGACTCGTCTGGAAGCATCGTGCACGCTGCATTGATGCAGGGTTTCGGCTGGGTGATGGTCTATGGCGGCGTCGGCGTATGGGTGCTCGCCGTGCTTGGCTTCGTGATTTCCGGCAGCGCGTCGCGAAGGCTGAAACACCAGAAGCACGCGCCGGCAACGCAGCAAGCAAGCCGTTGCGACGCGTGCTGAACAGCAGTGCGTGATCGACGACGGCGCATGCTCCAACGGGAGCGGCGCGCACGCGCCGCTCCTTAGCTCAGGCCTCGACCTGCACCGACTGCCCGGCCATGATCGCGAGTCCTTCGTTCAAAGCCGGAAAAAGACTGCGGTTGAAATTGTTCCAGCGGAGTTCGAGGATCGTATCGTCCTTATCGATTTCGGTATTCAGCACGTCGTGAATCACCTCGCCGGAATCGATTCCGTTGTCGACATAGTGAAACGATGCGCCCGTCAGATACAACGGCTCGACCGCCACGGTCTCCATTGTCTTCCAGTTGACTACCTTCCTGCCACGCGCGCCATAGAGCGCGTCGAGCGTCGCATAAGCGCCGCGCCGCTCATAGGGCGATTCGGCACGCGTCACGCCAGGGTGGATATTCACGATCTTGCGATAGAACGGGGCGCCCGGCCGAACCAGCTCGTCGAGAATGATCAGCAAACCGTCGAGCACGACGATATCCGCCTTCAACTCCACCAGCGTATCGAGCAGGTGCTTTTCAAAGCGGCTCTTGCCTGCCGTGCGTCCAGGCGCACCGAGCGGCTCACGCCGGTAAGTCGATGGAATGGCGAGTAGCAGATCGTTGACCGGCTTGCCCTGCACGCGCAAATTCGGCGGATAGAACCAGCGCATGCCCGGTTCGTAGGCAAATCCATATTCCTTCAGTTTCTCGCGGTCCGTGCTGGAGCCGGCGTCGTCGTCATAGATGACTTTTTCGAGCGAGTACTGGTCGCCCAGTCCGGTTTCGTTGAGCGCCTCGACAAGCGACTCCAGCACCGACTTCATGTAGCGCGTGCCATTCTTGTACGCAATGTCCTGGCCGGCCTTGTCGGCGGCCGCGTTTCTCAGTGACCAGATATAGACGAGTTTTTTCTTCGGCATAGTCGATTCCTATGTGTGTGAGTCTTTGCGTCCCTTTCCATCAAAGAGCAAAGGCCATGCGGCTCGCGGCCGTCGCGTTTGCTTGCGCCTCTCCTGCCCGCCCCGCCGACCGGTCCTGCGCTGCGTGATGCGCGAGCGAAGCGGCGATTTCGTCGGAACGCAGCGCGAGAACCGACAGCAGCGTGTCGGAAAGTCCGTGACTGTCTTCGCAACAGCCTTGCAGATAAATGCGCGGTTTGAAGCTCGCCGGCGTGGCAAGCCGGTAATCGCGTTCGACGTTGCCTTGCGCGAGCGCCTCGCCCAGATGCGGCGCGAGCCCTTCCAGCAAGTCCAGATGCGTATCGCGGCGATATCCCGTCGCGAGCACGAGCGCGTCGAACTGCTCGGCGCGGGCGTGGCCGTTCAAACGGTCGCGCAAAGTGAGTTCAATCCGGCCGTTGACCGTGCGTACCGCCGTTTCGATGCCGGTGTTCGCCAGCAGCCGGTGGCGCGGCTCGGCGCAGACGTTTTGCAGATACAGCATCTCGTAGATCTGCTCGATCAGCGGACGGTCGACCACCGCGTAGTTGGTGTCGCGAAAGCGCTCGATCAGCGCACGCCGGCCGTCGCGCGGCTGCGCGTAGACGACGTCGGTGAAAGCGGGACTGAAGATCTCGTTGACGAACGGACTGTCGTCGGCGGGTTTCAGTGCGCCCGAGCGGATGATCAGGCTCGCATCCACGTGCGGATAGCGGCGCGTCAGATCGACGAACACTTCGGCCGCGCTCTGTCCCGCACCGATCACCGCCACGCGTTTGCGCGCGCTGCTCGCGGGCCCGACCACCCGATCGATCGAAGTGAGGTATTGCGACGAATGCACGATGTTGTGCGTGCCGAGCGCGGCGAAGGCTTCCGGCACCTGAGCGCCGCCGCCGATACCCACCGAGAGCGCCCGTGTCACGCGCTGCCATTCGCGGCCTTCGCTATCGCGTGAGAAAACGCGCAGCGCTTCGACTTCGTTCGTCCTGGCAGTGGCTTTGACCGCTTCGATACCGGTCACGGTCTGGCCGTAGTTCACACGATCGTCGAAAGACGCCGCCACCCACGCCAGGTAATCGTGGAACTCCACGCGCGTCGGATAGAAGCTCTTCAGATTGACGAAATCCGCCAGACGTCCGCGTTCGAACAGATAGTTGATGAACGTGAAGCGGCTTTTCGGATCGCGCATCGTCACGAGGTCCTTGAGGAAGGAGATCTGCATCCGGCAGTCGTCGAGCAGCATGCCGCGATGCCAGCCGAATTCCGGCTGACGCTCGATAAAACAATGCGCGAGGTCCGGCACGCCGGCCTCTTCGGCGAGGCGCACGGCAAGCGCCAGATTCGACGGTCCGAAGCCGATTCCGATCAGATCAAATACGGTGTCTCTGTGCATGTCGCAGGTCCTTATCGGTGGAAGCCGGCACGCCGAATGCGCGGGCCGGCGAAAGATCTTTCGTGATTGATGCGGTTTTTATTCACTGCTTTTTCTTGCCGGGTTTCGTCGCGGCCCGACGTTCAGGCGCCGTCGCGCAACTCGGCGACGTTCGATGCGCGCGCAACGAGCCGCGCTCCCAGTTGCGCAAAGGTCGGCGCGGCGAACACGTCGGCAATCTCCAGCGCGTGACCGGTGGCTTGCGCCGCATCCACAAAGCGCACCACGTCGAACGAACTGGCGCCCGCTTCGAACAGATCGTCGTGATGCGCGGGCGTGTTGCCTTCGAAGAGAGCGCTCCAGATGCGTTCGAGCGCCTGGGCGCGCTGCGTTGCTTCGTCGTGAGATGTCGGGTTCCGCCGCGCGTTTGTTGCAGCGCTTCCCGGCTCCAACGGAAAGCGCGCTGATGCAACGCCCAGTTGTTCGTGTGGCGCATCGACGAACTGCTGCACGACATTCAGATAATCGTCGCTCAGCGCCTCGACGAAAACGCCGTCCACCAGTTCGTTCGCATACGAAAACGCACCTGTAATGCGTCCGTCGGCATGCTCGACCACATCCAGTTCCAACTCGAACACGACCCGGTGCCGCACGTCGTTGAAATCGTCGAGCGTGAGACCGGCCCAGTCGCGTTGCGCTGTCCCCGCAGGCCGCAGGTAGTTGAACATCACCGAAAAGAGCGGATTGCCGGCTTCGGTGCGTGTGGCGCGCAATGCCGCCACCACGTCGGCGAACGGCGTGTCCGCATGCGCATAAGCGGCAAGCGCGGCGTCGCGGACTTCGGCAAGCAGCGTGACGGGCGTATCCGTTCTGGCGAGCCGCGTACGCACGACGACTGCATTGATGAAGAGTCCGAGCGCGCGGCGCGCGGCTTCGCCGGTCAGTTCACGCGTCGAAGCGAGAACGCCCACGGGCTGATCCGTGGCTCCCGTCGCCCGATAAAAAGCGACGTTCAGCGCCGCATGCAGCAACATGGGCAGCGTGGCGTGGACTTCCAGCGCCAGCGAACGAGCGCGGCGCACGAGGGCCGGGTTGAATTCGAACGCATGACGGCCGGCGCTCCAACCCGGCGACGCGGCCCGGCCCGATGGCGGCGAAGGCAACACTTGCGATGGCGCATCGGCCAACGCATCGCGCCAGAACGACAGGCGCGCTCGCGGCGCGGCAACCGGCAAGACCAGCTCCTGATGTGAAGGCGCTACCGTCGCGAAGGCCGCGGGCGAAGCGCCGTGCACGATCGCGACATACGTGGTGCGTACGTCTTCGAGCCACAGATCGATCGACTGCCCGTCCGATACGATGTGGTGCACCACCAGCGACAACACGTGATCCTGCTCGGCAACGCGCAACAAACGCACGCGCCATAGCGGCGCATCGTCGAGCAGGCGGAACGGCGTGAGTGCGTCCTGATCGGTGAGCGCGATAGCGGCGCGTTCGCGTTCGGTACGCAAAGGATCGCCGGAAAGATCGACCACAGGCAATTCAACCGGCCCCGGCCCGGCGACTCTTTGGCCCGGTAATTGCCCATCGCGCTCGACGAGCCGCACCCGTAGCGCGGGATGTCGCGCGGCGGCTTGAGCAAACGCTTCACGCAATGCAACCACATCGAGCGGTCCACGCAGACGCAACGCGACAGGAATGTTGTAGGCCGCGCTCTCCGGTTGCGAGCGCCACAGGAACCACAAGCTCAATTGCGCGGAAGAGAGCGGCAGCACACCGTTCGCGTCCGGCGCAATACGTGAATGCGATGAAACGCTATTCGACGGTTCATCGCCCATATCCGCGACCGTTTCGCTGCGTGCGGAGGCCATGACCCGCTGCGCGTATTGCGCAAGCGTCGGCGCTTCGAAGAGCGTGCGCACCGGCACTTCGCGCGCCAGCCGTTCGGCGACGCGCGTCGCCACGCGAACCGCCGCGAGTGAATGCCCACCGAGTTCAAAGAAGTGATCCGCGCGGCCAACACGCTCCACATCCAGCACCTCACGGAAAATCTGCGCCAGCGCGGTTTCGAGTCCAGCCGCCGGCTCCTGATAGGCTCGCTCGACACGCTGCGGTTCCGGCAACGCCGCGCGGTCCACCTTGCTGTTGGCATTGCGCGGCAATGCGTCGAGCACCACGATATGCGCGGGCACCATATAGTCCGGCAACGTATGACGCAGATGCGCGTCGAGCTCGGCTGCGTCCGCGCGCGTGCTGCGCTCGCGCGCTTCGGCGCTCAGTTCCACATAGGCCACTAGTACCGCGTGCGTACCCTTGCCATGCACGACCGCCACGGCTTCGCGCACATCGTCGTGCGCGGCGAGTTGTGCTTCGATCTCACCGAGTTCGATCCGCAAGCCGCGCAGCTTCACCTGATGATCGACGCGGCCGATAAAGTCGAACACACCGTCCGCGCGCCGTTTGACGAGGTCGCCCGTGCGATAGAGCCGAGCGCCCGACGCGCCGAACGGATCGGGCACGAAACGCTCCGCCGTGAGCGCCGGCCGGTCGAGATACCCGCGCGCGACACCCACGCCCTCGCCGCCCAGATACAGCTCGCCGATCACGCCGACCGGCAGCGGATTCAGGCGTGCATCGAGCACATGCGCCGAACGCGCGCCGACCAGCGTGCCGATCGGCAGATAGGCGCTGTCCGCGAGTTTCGCGGTGCTGTCGGTCGGATAGAACATCCACAGCATCGGCGTGATGACGGTTTCAGTCGGCCCGTAGCCGTTGACGATGCGCGCTTCCGGAAACGCCCGGCGCATGAGCGCGAACGCTTCGCGCGACGTGGCCTCTCCGCCCACCGTCAACGAACGCAAGCTGGGCGGCGCACCATGCGCGAGCGCCCACTCGGCGAGTTGCGTTGCACAACCAGGCGGCACATAGGTCATGGTCACGCCTTCGCGGACCATCATGCGGCAGGTTTGCGCGGGCGGCCACAACGTGTCCGCCGTGATCGCGACCGCTGCACCGGACATGTACTGCGAGAACCAGCCTTCATGCGCGCCGTCGAAATTGACCGACTGGAACAGCAGGAACACGTCACGCTCGCCCGCACCGTAGCGCTCGGCAATCGCCGCGCAATGCAGTGCGAACGAGCCGTGATCGACCACTACGCCCTTCGGCTTGCCGGTCGAGCCCGACGTATAGATGACATACGCGGCCTGATGCGGCGACACGGACGGCAACGCTATATTCGCTGCGGAGTGCTCCTCGGGTTGCGGTTCCTCATCGACCAGCCACAGGCGTAAGCGGTCCGATTGCGGTAACGCCGCGAGACTTGCGCGTTCCGTGATGACGTGCGTGATCTGCGCGTCGTCGAGAATCTGTGCGAGACGCTCACGCGGGTGGCTCGGGTCGAGCGGCACGAACGCGCCGCCCGATTTCAGCGCGGCAATCAGGCCGACCAGCAGATCGACCGAGCGGCTCAGCGCCACGCCAACCCGCATTTCCGCACTCACTCCCGCCGCGACGAGACGTTGTGCCAAACGCGTCGCCTGCGCGTCCACTTCGCCGCGCGTGAGCGCGCGATTCACATCGGCCACGCCGCGGGCTTCCGGCTGCGCACGGGCGTGATCGGCCACACGTTGATGCACCGGCCTGAACGCCGTGTCGCGCGGCAGCTTCGTGCTATTCCATGCGTCGAGTTGCGCGCGCTCTGATTCGGGCAACCATTGCAAATCTCCCACCGCGGCGCCGGGTGTCGCCGTCGCGTTCGACAGCAACTCGCTGAATCGCGCGGCTAGGCGTGCTATCGCATCGGCGTCGAACAGGTCGAGCGGGTAGATGAAATACGCGTCGATCGAACCGTCGTCGCGCTCCTCGAAACTCAGCGTCAGATCGAACTTGGCAAACGGTGCGCCCGATGGCAACTCCGTCATCCGCACCTCTGCGAGCGAAGGCAGACGGCGGCGCGCGCCATAAGCGGCCATCACCTGAAACAACGGATGATGACTTGCGCTGCGCACCACGCCGAGCGCTTCGACTACCTGTTCGAACGGCACGTCCTGATGCGACTGCGCGTCGATCAGCGTTTGCTGCGTCGCGCCGACCAGCGCGGCAAACGGCTGCGCCGGCGGCACCGGCGTGGCAAGCGTGAGCGTATTCACGAAAAAGCCCACGAGACCGCCCACTTCGCCGCGCTCGCGATTCGCCGCGGGCACGCCGATCTGGATCTGCGTGTCACCCGAAGAGCGCGCGAGCAACGCGCTCAGTGCCGCGAGCAAGACGGCGAATGGCGTGGCACGCTGCGCATTGGCGAGCGTCTTCACCTGCTGAACGAGCGCGGCATCGAGAACGAAACGATGCCGCGCGCCACGCGCACTACGCTGAGCCGGACGCGGTGCCGCACCAGGCAGCATCAGCACGTCGCGATTCGCGTCCAGCCGCTCGCGCCAGAATGCCAACTGACGTTCACGCTCGCCCGCGTCGAGCCAGCGGCGCTGCCACAACGCGAAATCGGCGTACTGGATCGGCAACGGCGCAAGCGACACCGCTTCGCTTTTCGCATAGGCGCGATAGAACGAAGCGAGTTCCGCCAGCATCACGTCGGCGGACCAGCCGTCGGAGACAATGTGATGCGTTGTGAGCGCGAGCCAGTGAGTCGTCGCGTCGAGGCGAATCAGGTGAGCGCGCAGCAGCGGCCCGACGGACAGATCGAAGGACTTCGCTTCGTCGGTGCGTGCAATCTCGGCGGCACGTGCTTCGCGCTGATCGGCGGGCAATGCGCTCACGTCGCTCGCGCGCCACGGGCAGCGCGACGGCGCATGGACCGTCTGCAACACGCCGTCCGCACTTTCGGTGAAGGTCGTCCGCAGCGCTTCGTGGCGGGCGATCAACGCATCGCACGAAAGCCGCAGCGCGTTGGCATCGAGCGCGCCGTCGAGCCGCAGGCGTTCGGTGATGTGGTACGCGGCCGGTTCGTCGATCATCCGCGCATGCAGCCACAAACGCGTCTGCGCGAACGAAGCCGGCACGCTCGCGGTCCGCTCGGCGCGCGGCGGAATCGGCAGCACGCGAAAGTCGATGCCAGCGGCGTCGAGCTTCGTGAGAAAAGCTTTGCGCTGCGCATCCGGCAACAGTGCGAAGCGCGACGCGAGGGAAAGCAGATCCGGTTTGGCTGTGGTCATGCTGGGTTGTCTCAGTACGGGTCGGCTGGTCGATGGATCGCTATGTGTGGCTTGCTGCAATTCGTCACTACGGTTCGTTATTGCAGTTCGAATTCGTCGAGCAGTGCATCGATCGCGCTCGCGGTATCGCCTGCGCCGTGCGCATCGCGCCCGGCTAGCGCGCGATCGATCGCGGCGGCGCAGCGCTGCAACGTGCGTTCGTCGAATAAGGTGCGTAGCGGCAGAATCAACGTCCAGTGCAGGTTCGCCTGCGCGTTGGCTTGCGTCGCGAGCAGCGAGTGGCCACCCAGCGCGAAGAAGTCGTCGTCGCGGCCAATCGTGTCGACGCGCAGCACGCGTTTCCAGATCGCGGCGAGTTCGCGCTCCGTCCCGGTGGCCGGCAACGCGACGGCCTGTTCGTCGGCGCCGCCGCGCACGGGAGCCGGCAACGCGTGACGATCGCATTTGCCGTTCGGCGTGACCGGCAGCACATCCATCTGGATCAGATGCGAAGGCACCATGTACGACGGCAACTGCGCATGCAGGCCATTGAGCAGCGTTTGTGTGTCGAGCGCGTTATCCGCGCCGCGCGCCACGTAGCCGATCAACTGCTCGTCACGCACGATCACCACCGCATCGTGCACGCCCGGTGCCGCCCGCAACAGGGCTTCGATTTCGCCCAGTTCGATGCGCTGGCCACGCAGTTTCACCTGCGTATCCATGCGGCCGAGATAATCGAGCGCCCCGTCCGCGCGACGGCATGCCAGGTCGCCGGTTCGATAAAGCCGCGCACCGTGCGCAAACGGATCGGGAATGAAGCGCTCCGCCGTCAGCGCGGCCCGGCCGAGGTAGCCGCGCGCAAGTCCCGCGCCGCCCAGGTACAGTTCGCCGATCGCGCCTTGCGGCAGCGGTTGCAACGCCGCATCGAGCACGTGCAGTTGCAGATTTGCGATCGGATGGCCGATCGGCACGGAAGCCGCGCCGGCATCACGCGCATCGCACGTCCAGTGCGAAACGTCGATAGCGGCTTCGGTCGGGCCATAGAGGTTGTAAAGCCGCGCATGAGGCAATTGCTGCGCGACGCGCGCCACCAGTTCCGGCGCAAGCGCTTCGCCGCTGGCGACGATTCGCTCGATGCTCGCGCAGCGCGCCGCCGCATGGAAGTCTTCCAGGTGGGCGACGAAGGCCGCGAGCATCGACGGCACGAAATGCAGCGTCGTGACGCGGTGCGTTTCAACGCTCGCGACAAGCCGCGCGGGGTCGCGGTGATCGCCGGGCGCCGCAATCGCGAGCTTCGCGCCGACAGCGAGCGGCCACACGAACTCCCACACTGAAACGTCGAAACCGAACGGCGTCTTGTGCAGCACGACATCGCTCGCGTCGAGGCGATACGCGTCCTGCATCCACGCAATCCGGTTCGCCAGTGCGCGATGCGTATTGCCCGCGCCCTTCGGCTTGCCCGTCGAACCGGACGTATAGATCAGGTAAGCGAGCTGATCGGGCGCGACTGCCACAGGCGCGCTGAGCGTGAAGTCGGCGCCGCGCAATGCGTCGATGGTGAGGATTTTCACGTTAGCGCTATCGACGGCTTGCGTGACGCGCTCCAGCAGATGCGGCTGCGTCAGCACCACCGCCGGTTTCGCGTCGTTCAGCAGATACGCGATGCGGTCCGCCGGATAGTCGGGATCGACCGGCAGATAGGCCGCGCCCGCTTTGAGCACGCCGATCAGCGCCACCACCATGTCGAACGAACGCTCGACGCATAGCGCCACCGCCGTATCCGCGCGCACGCCCGCTTCGATGAGCGCGGCGGCGACGCGATCGGCATTCGCATCCAGCTCACCATAGGTCATCTGCCGCGTGCGTGCTTGCTCGTCCGCGAATTCCAGAGCGATTGCTTCCGGCGACGCCTGCGCCCTCAGTTCGAACTGCCGATGCAGCGCCTGCTGCTGCGCAGGCGGCCAGGTTTGCGCAGTCGAGTTGAAGCGCGCCAGTTTGGTCAGATCGTCCGCACTGGCAATCGAAATCGTGCCGAGCGGTGCGTCCGGATTTGCAATCAAAGCGACAAGACACGTTTCGAACGCGCGATGCAACGCCGCAATGCGTGATTCGTCGAGTCTCGCGGCGTCGTAGCCGTAATCGATGGTCAGCGTCGTGCCCGCTTCGATCACCAGCGTAAGAGCGAAATCGGTAGCTTCGATATTGCGTAGTTCACGCAGCTTGAGCGCACGCTCGTCGCGCCCCTGCCATGCCTCGTCCACAGGATAGTTTTCGAACACGACCAGCGTGTCGAACAACGCGCCGCCGCCCTGTCCCGCCCACTGCTGGATTTCGTAGAGCGGCGTGTGCGCATGCTCCGCGGCCGCGGCGTTGTCGCGCTGCAAATCGTGCAGCCATGCCGACGCGCGGCGCTGCGGCAACGGCGCAGTAATCACCGGCAGCGTGTTGATGAAGAGACCCAATACGGTGTCGACATCAGGCAGCGAGTCGGGCCGGCCGGCGACGGTCGCACCGAACGCGATTGCCGTGTGATGCGTCATTCGTTGCAGCGCGAGCGCCCATGCGCCCTGCACCATCGTATTGAGCGTGACCTTCAGGCGGCGCGCGGCGTCGGTGAGACGCGCCGTCGTGGCCGCGCCGATCGTTTCACGCCGCGTGAGATGGCGCGGCTCGCGGCCGCGGTTCACCGGCGTGCGCTCCGCAACCAGCGTCGGTTCGTCGAGCAGCGCGAGGCGTTGCAGAAAGAAAGCGCGCTCGCTTTCGGCGTCGCGTGCGGCCAGCCACGCGATGAAGTCGCGATAACGCGTCTTCGCGGGCGCGGCGAACGGCTGCGGACGCGGCGGCTCGATGTAGTCGCGCAACACGTCGGCGAAGAAACGCGCGGTGCTCCAACCGTCGAGCAGCAAATGATGACGCGTCCAGACAAGACGCCACGTGTCGTCCGTGATGCGGATCAGCGCGACGCGCATCAACGGTGGCGACGTGAGATCGAAACCGCGAGCGCGGTCGGCATTGAGCCAGGTTTCGAAGGCATCATTCGCGTCAGCGCCGCGCTCACGCCAATCGAGAACCTCGACCGGCATGCGCGCCTGGCGGTGCACGATCTGCATCGGTGTCGCCTCTTGCGGCGTGAAGCTGGTGCGCAAAATGTCGTGGCGCGGCATGGCGGCTTCGAATGCCGCGCGCAAGCGCTCCACGTCCGGCTCGATCAACGTCGCGACCAGTTGATTCACATAAGTGGATTGCTCGGGCGCGAACAGCGAGTGAAACAGAATGCCGTGCTGCATCGGCGAAAGCGGATAGATGTCGTCGACGGTACGCAAGTCGAGCGGCAAACGGTCCAGCGCGGCTTGCGTCAGGCCGCCTGCACGCGCGAGCGGATAGTCGCCGGGTGTCGCTCCGCCGCCGTGTTGCGCGAGACGCTCGGTGCAGGCGGCAATCAATTCCGCGAGCGCGCTTTCGAAGCGCTGCGCGATGGCTTCCACGGTGGCGCGCTCGAATTGCGTCGCGCCGTAGACCCAGTGGACTTTGAGCGTGCGCGTGGCGTCGCCGTCGATATAGGCGTGAATCGCCAATGCGTTGCCGAGCGGACCTGCCGGATCGCGTTCGCGGCCCGCGCCGCCGAAACGCGGCACGAGCGCCGCTTCACGCGGCGCATCGAACTGGCCGAGATAGTTGAAGGTCACATGCGGACGCGGCACGGCGGCGAGCGCCGCACGCGTTGCCGTGTCGCCGTAGTGGCGCAGCACGCCGAAACCGAGACCTTTGTTCGGCACGCCGCGCAGCGTGTCCTTGACCGCGCCGAGCGTGGCCGCCGGCGTGCTTTCGAGCGCGAATTGCACCGGATAGTGGCTGGTGAGCCAGCCGGGCGTGCGGCTCACATCCACGTCGTCGAATAATGCCTCGCGGCCGTGGCCTTCCAGTTCGAGGCGGCACACAGGCAAGCCTAGCGACTGCGCCAGCGCCGCAATCAGCAGTTCGATCATCTGCGTGCGGTAGGCGGCATTCGCTTCCGTCAACGCGGCGCGCGTCAGATCGGCGCCGATGGTCTGGATCACGGATTGCGCGTCGGCGTTGGTCGCGCGGGCTTGCGGACGGTCGAGCGGCAGATCGTCGTATGGCGCGGCGAGCGCGGTCCAATACGGTATTTCGGCGGCAAACGGCGAGTTGGCTATGTCGAGTGCGGCGCGTGCGAGCCGTGCCGCCCATTCCTGCGCGCTCGTTCCCGTCGGCGCGAGACGCACGCTGCGGCGCTCGCAAGCGGCGCGATAGGCGGCGTCGAGATCGTCCAGCAGCACACGCCACGACACGCCGTCGACGATGACGTGATGGATCGCCAGATAGAGTTTCGTCGCGCCGTCGGGCAGCAGGGCGGCAAGCGCACAAACGAGCGGGCCATGCGTCAGATCGAGCGTGCTTTGCAATGCATCGAACTGGGCGAGCGCGTCGGCTTCGTCGCGTGCGGAGAGGGCCGCGAGCGGCAGCGTTTCGAATGCGCGCGCAGCGAGCGTGAGTCGCCATTCGCCTTGCGAACCAAGCGGCGCGAAGCGCTGGCGGAATATTTCGTGGTGCGTCAGCAGCGTTTCGAAAGCGCGCGCGAAAGCGTCGAAGTCGAACGGTGCCTGCGTGTCGAGTTCGATGGACTGATTCCAGTGGCCGCGTTGCGGAATATCCAGCGCGAAGAAACGCAGCTGTGCGGGCGTGAGCGTAACGGCCTGCTCGATCGGGGACGGCGCGGCATGCGCCTTCGCTGCGCCCTCTGCCGCCGGCGCGGCGAGATCCACAGTCGTGGCGACACGCGCGAGTTGCGCGAGCGTCGGCGCGTCGAACAGTTGCTTCGGTGTGAAGCGCACACCGCGTTTGCGTGAACGGGCGATCACCTGCAACACGAGGATCGAATCGCCGCCCAACTCGAAGAAGTTGTCGTCGCGGCCCACGCGTTCGGCTTTGAGCACGTCTTTCCAGACAGCGGCGAGCGCTTCTTCGGTGGCGCCTTGCGGCGCGTCGCCTGCTGCCGTGGTCGCTGCCGGCGCAACCGCGAGCGCCCGCAATGCCGCGCGATCCACCTTGCCGTTGGCGGTCACGGGCAACGCGGCAACGTGCTGCAACACGGCCGGCACCATGTAATCCGGCAGGCGCGCGCTCAACGCCGCGCGCAATGCGGCCTCGTCGAAACGCGCACCGCTACTCAACGTAACGAACGACGCGAGACGCAAACGCCCTTCATGCTCAACGGCAAGCGTTTCGGCCTGAGCGATGCCATCGAACGCGCGCAGTGCGGCGCTGACCTCGCCCGGTTCGACACGGTAGCCGCGAATCTTGACCTGATCGTCGAGCCGGCCCAGAAAATCCAGCCGACGATCGGCGCGCAGTCTCACGCGGTCGCCGGTTCGATAGAGTCGCTCGCCCGCCGCGAATGGATGCGGTACGAAACGCTCGGCAGTTGCGGCGGCGCGATTCAGATAACCGCGCGCCAAACCCGGTCCGCCGAGATACAACTCGCCGATCGCGCCCGGCGGCACACTCGCGCCGTAGCTGTCGAGTACGCACGCGTACGCGTTCGGCAGCGGCATACCGAGCGGCACGGCGTACGCAGTTCGCATGCTGAGCGCACGCAATGCCGCTTGCGCCGGCGCGGACGTGTCGCACGTCAATGCGCCGACCGTTGCTTCAGTCGGGCCATAGTGATTGATCACGCGGCAGGCTGGCTTGAGCGCGGCGATCCGCTCGACCAGCGACCACGGCAGCGTTTCGCCGCCCGTCACCAGGGCGTGCGCGGGAAGCACGTCGGCGGGATACTGCGCGTCGAGCAGCGCGTGCAGGTGGCTCGGCACGATCTTCAGAATGCCGACGTTGCGCATGCGCATCTCGTGAGCGAATCGATCGGGATCGAACGCGCATTGCGCCGGTAGCAGATGCAGCGTACGGCCCGAGCAGAGCGCGCCGAATAGCGTGGTATGGCCGAGGTCGGCGGCAACGGTGGAGACCATTGCCATTGAAGCGTCCGGGGCAAACGCCAGTTCATCCAGCATGCCTTCGACATAATCGGCCAGCGCGGCATGCGAGCTGATGACGCCTTTGGGCGTGCCGGTCGATCCCGAGGTGAAGATCAGATAGGCGGCTTGATCGGCCAACGGTGACGTACGCGATGCGGCTGCGTCCAGGTCTTCGGCATTCGCAGACGATGGTTCTTGCGTGAGCGTGTCCAGGTCGATCGAGGTCGCACCACCTGCCGTGACGAGCGGTTGTGCCTGATCCGCCGTCAGAATCCAGCGCGCGCCACAGGCATCGATGGAAGCAGCCAGGCGTTCATGCGGCGCGGCAGGATCGAGCGGCACCACGTACGCACCAGATTTCATCACACCGATCAGCGCAACGGCAAAACGCACCGAACGCTCGATGCACACAGCCACCGGCTGTTCCGCGCCTACGGCTACCGCCGCTCCCGCTCCGCGCCGCCGCAAGGCAAGCGCGATACGGTCCGACGCCGCATCGAGTTCGCCGTACGTAAGCTGCGTATCGGCATCCGCAAGCGCCACGCGATGCGGCGTTTCACGCGCATGCCGCGCGAATCGCGCGAGCACGTTGTCAGCCATCGGTTGAAATTCGCGGCCACGTCGCGCGGATCGATATTCGGCGCTATCAGCACAATCCAGTTCGGTAACGGCGCGTTGTGGATCGCGCACTGCATCGGCGACGAGCGCGGCGTAGCTATGCAGCCAGGCGTGCGCGGTCGCTTCGTCGATACCGTCGAGTGCATATGCGGCCACCAGTTCGATGCCGCGTGGATCGTCGGTGAAATCGAGCGCGTAATCGAAGCGGGCCGCAAGGTCGAGGCCCGGCGACATGCGCACCGAGGCGCCCGGCAATTCAGCCGTCAGTTCCAGATCGAACTGCTGCGCGAACTTGACCTTGAGCCACGCGTCGCCACGCCGTACAGGCGGCTTGACGGCGTCGAGCACCTGATCGAACGGCACATCCTGGTGCGCGAACGCATCGAACGTGGACCGGCGCACGCCGTCGAGCAACGCGGCGAACGATTGATCCGGCGCAACGCGCGCGCGCAGCGCCAGCGTATTCAGGAAGAGGCCCACCAGCGGCGTGGTCTCCGCCCGCTGCCGATGGGCAATCGGCGCAGCCACGACAACATCGGTCGCGCCCGTCAATCGGTAGAGCCAGGCGTCGAAGGCGGCAAGCAGCACCGTGAACGGCGACGCCTGCGCGCGTCGCGCCGTTTCGCGCACCGCCTCGGAGAGCGCTACGGGCAAACGCAGCGCGAGGCGGCCGCCGCGATAGTCGTGCTCCAGTGAGCGTGGCCGGTCGAGCGGCAAGGCAAGTGCTTCGGGTGCATCGCGCAACGCGTCGCGCCAGTACGCCAGTTGCCTTTCGCCCTCGCCTGCGGCGAGCCAGTCGCGTTGCCATTGTGCGTAGTCGGCATACTGGACGGTCAGTGCGGGCAACTGCGGCTCGTGTCCCATCGCAAAGGCAGCGTAAGCGGTTCGCAGTTCGTCGAAGGCGCAGCGCGAACTCCAGCCGTCGCTGACCGAATGATGCGTGGTGAGGAGGCAACGCTGCGTGTCGTCAGTAAGCGTGACGAGCGCGGCACGCACCAGCGGCCCTTGCGACAGATCGAAAGCCGCGCCAACCTGCTGTTCCGTCAACGCCGCCAGTCGCGATGCGCGCTCATCCTCGCAGCACGCGCGCAGATCGATTTGCGCGATCGGCACCGGCAAACGGGCGTGGATCCGTTGCACGACAATGCCGTCGTCGGACTCGACCAGCGTGGTTCGCCACGCCTGATGACGCGCGATCAGACAATCGAGCGCGCGTTGCAACGTGCCGATCTCGAGTGTGCCCTGCACGTCCCATTGCACCGCAACGTGGTAGGCCGCGCCGGCGTCCTGTGTTTGCGCGAGCACCCAGAACCGCTGTTGCGCGAACGAGGCCGCACGATCGACGAACGGCGCGTCAGCGGTACGCACAACCGTGATTGAATGCGAACCTGCCGACGTTTCAGTCTCGCTGGCATCGATCACACGCGCCAACGCTTCGAGCGGTTGATCGTCGAATAGCGTGTCGAGCCGCAGATTCACGCGCCATTCGATCCGAATCGCCGCCTGCAATTGCATCGCCGCGAGCGAGTCACCGCCGCGTGCGAAAAAGCGATCGTTGCAGCCGATCGGCGCCGGATCGTTCAACAGCTTTTGCCAAAGCGCCGCAAGGCGCGTTTCGGTGAGGGTCCGAGGCGCGACATGATTCGAATCGATCACGGCCGGCAGCGTAGCAACGAAGTCGCGCAGTGCCGTGCGATCGAGCTTGCCGTTCAACGTATAAGGCAGGCGCTCGAAGCGCACGAAGCGATGCGGCATCCAGGCCTGCGGCAAATGCGCGGCGAGATGCGCTTGCAGCGCGGCATCATCGGGTTCGAGCGCATCTTGCGGCACGACGCAGGCGATCAGTTGCGTGCGGCCTCCCGCCGCTTCGGCCAGCACACCCGCATCGGCCACGGCCGGGTGGGTCAGCAGACAAGCCGCGATTTCGCCGGGTTCGACGCGTACGCCACGCACCTGGACCTGATCGTCGATGCGGCCGAGATAATCGAACGAGCCGTCCGCGCGTTCGCGCGCGAGGTCGCCGGTGCGGTAGATCCGCTCGCCCGGCTCGCCGGTCGGGTCCGGCAGGAAACGTTCAGCCGTCAGCGCCGCGCGGCCGTGATAGCCGCGCGCGAGGCACACGCCGCCGAGCAGCAGTTCGCCGGCTTCGCCCTGTTGCGCCGCGCCGTCGATGCGCGCCACGCGCCGCCCGATCGGCCAGCCGATCGGCAGCGATGCAAAGCCGTTGCCTTCTTCGAGCGCCGGCGTCATTCCCGGATCGACGGGCCACAGCATCGGCGAGATCACGGCCTCGGTCGGCCCATAGCCGTTAACGAGACGCACCGACGGGAACACGCGGCGGATTTCATCGAAACTGTCCTGCGACATCGCTTCACCGCCGAACAACAGCGTGCGCAGCGAAGGCGGCACGCCGAGGCGCTCGCAAACGTTCGCGAACTCGCGCACATAAGCGGGCGGCAGCGTCGTATTGGTGATGCCTTCGCGCAGCATGAAGGCATGCGTGGTTTCAGGCGCGAACGGCGGCGGATCGCTGATCACCACACTGCCGCCGACGGCAAGCGGTACTAACCATGCTTCGATCGATACATCGAAATTGACCGACGCAAAATGCAGCACACGGTCGGCGGCCGCGATCGGCAACGACCCGGCAAGCGCCTCGCCATGCGCGGCAAGCGGTCCGTGTTCGACAGCCACCGCTTTGGGCGTGCCGGTCGAGCCAGACGTGTAGATCATGTATGCCGCCGCTCGCGGATGAACCGGCGTGTCTTCGTCGTCGAAACAGGGTGCTGCCGCGTCTGTGGTGGCAGCGCTTTCCACGTGAAAGCATTCTCTGAAGCGCGCACGCATCGCCGCATCGGCGGAATCGTCGACAATGCCGTGCATGAGTCCCGCATCCCGCGCGATCCAATCGAGGCGCGCTGGCGGATGGCGCGGATCGAGTGCGACGAACACGCCGCCCGCCTTCAATACGGCAAGCAACGCGACGAACAGATCGCACGACCGTGCAACGCATACGCCCACACGCACTTCAGTCGTCACACCTGCCGCGCGCAGCCGTGCCGCGAGCCGCGCCGCGCGGCTATCCAGTTCGCCGCGCGTCAGCCGCACGGTAGACGGCGTGAATGACGCCAGCGCGGGCGCATCGGGATCGATGCGCGCCATAGCGCGGATCTGCTGGTGCAATGCAATCGGGAAGCTCGTCATGGGCATGGAATCCGTTAGAACTGGCCGCCTTGGCCAAGTCGCAGGCCGCAATGGGCCGCTTCATTGGTGTGACGATCCGCGATCGCAAATCTTTACCGCGTGCAGCGTTTTTATTTGGACTGCATCTTTTTGATGTGGCAGACGAACGCGCGCGGTAAATGTTTGCGTCGCCCATTCGTCTATCAGGCGAGGGGCGATTCTTCGCGCCCCGCTGAATGGCCGCATGCACGCATGCGCTGCGATTCACCGATCCATTGCGACCCACTGCGACACCTTGCCGATGACCGCTGCCAACGAGCGCTACGACGCGCCACCCTCGTCTTCCTCCTCTCCCACCAACCCCGCGGGCAAGCCCGCCATGCGCCTGATCGTTGCGCTGCTCAAACGTTCGCGCGGCTCGTTCGCGATCGCGCTGAGCGCGTGCGTGCTGAACGGCATTGCCAGCGTGCTGCTCGTTGCGACCTTGAGCCGCGCGCTGTCGCAACCGGGCGCCGCCGATATGTCGCTCGCCATGCGTTTTGCGCTGTGCGCGATCGTCGCGCTCGTCACGCGTGTGATTACCGGCGTGCTGTTCGCGCGCCTCTCGCAGGACACGATGGCGCAGTTGCGCGAACACGTCGCGCGCCGCGTCGCGGAAGCCGAATTGCGCGATGTCGAGCGCATTGGCGCGGCGCCCGTGCAGTCCGTGCTGACCGACGACGCCACCAATGTTTCGATGCTGTTCTTCGCGCTGCCCAATCTCGTGATGCACGGCTCGATCGTGTTCGGCTGCCTCGGCTATCTGGCGTGGCTGTCGTGGCCGGTCTGTCTGCTCGCGGTGGCCGCGATCCTGGTCGGCTCGCTCGGCTATCACGCCGGCGACAAGCGCGCGATCGCCTCGCTCGAAGCCGCGGGCCGTTCGCAGGACAAACTGTTCGGCTATCTCGGTGCGCTCTTCACCGGCGCGAAGGAACTGAAGCTGCACCAGGCGCGCTCGCGCCAGTTCGTGGACGGCCAGCTCGGCTCGGCCATCGACGAAGTGCGCGATCATCGGCGCCGGGCGTTCAGCGCGTATGCGGTCGGGGTCGGCTGGATCGTGTTCCTGTTTTACGTGTTTCTCGGTGTCGCGGCGTTCTGGCCGGCACTCGGCGTGCATGCGGACGCGCCTTCCGCATCGGGCTACGTGGTCGTGTTCCTGTTCATGCTGCTGCCGCTGGACGGTCTGCTCAACAACGTGCCGACGCTGAACGCGGCACGCGTCTCGCTCGATCGCATCGAGAAGGTGATGGGCGAATTCGGCGCGCTGCGCACCTCGCCGCCGCCCGACGAGAACGCCTCGCATGCGCCGTATCGCACTCTCACGCTCAGCAATGTCACGCACTCGTACTTCCACGAGCGCGACGAGCGCATGTTCCGCGTCGGGCCGGTCAATCTGACTTTCAGGCCGGGCGAGCTGGTGTTTATCGTCGGCGGCAACGGCAGCGGCAAAACGACGCTCGCGAAAGTGCTCACCGGGCTCTATGAACCCGAAGACGGCACCATTGAACTGGACGGCAAACCGGTCGGCCTCGCCGAACGCGCCGCGTATCGTCAGCGCTTCACGGCCGTGTTCAACGACTTTCATCTGTTCGACGCGCTGCTCGGCATCGTCGATCCGAACGACGCCTCGCGCGCGCAGGCTGACGCCCGCGCCAACGCGCTGGTGGCGAAGCTCGCGCTCGATCACAAGGTGCAGGTCGTGAACGGCGCATTCTCGACGCGAGCGCTTTCCACCGGTCAGCGCAAACGCCTTGCGCTGGTTGTAGCGTATCTGGAAGACCGGCCGTTCTATCTGTTCGACGAGTGGGCTGCGGATCAGGATCCGCAGTTCAAGGCGGTGTTTTATGAACAACTGTTGCCGGAGCTGCGTTCGCGCGGCAAGACGGTGCTCGTGATCAGTCACGACGACCGCTATTTCCATCTCGCGGATCGTGTGCTGAAGCTGGAGAACGGCAGTATCGTCAGCGAGACGCATGGCTCGGCACAAGTGGTGCAGAACCCGTCGGCGGCCAACGGTACGATGGGTTGACGAGGTGAGCGCTCCGCATGCTGGGCGCCGTTTGTTCCGGCGCTCGGCTTGTTGAAGCGAGGCTCGCCTACTTCTTTGCTACAGGCGCCGGCAGGGACAGCAACGTATCCGTCATCGTGTCGGCGAGCCGCAATGCGGACATCGGCCCGCCGAAACCCCAGATATTCCGTTCGACAAGCCCGACTCGCCCCGAACTGCGAGCGGGCACGAAACGCCAGATCGGCGAATCGAGTTTGGTGGCGAGCGGAACGTCCTTGTCCGTCGCGCTGACGAACAGCACGGTCAGCTTCGGCTTCTTCAACAGATCTTCAGAACTCACGTAGGCCGTGCCTTCTCGAGTCGCTTCTGCCGGCCACAGGTTGAGCCCGAGCGCATGCGCGACACCCGCCGCCGTGCTGTTGCCGGTGAATGCCCAGTAGCGGTCCGGCAAACCCAATTCCTGCAGCCACGCGACCTGTTCGCCGCGGCGGCCCGCTTCGGCCAGGCGCTGGGCATTGCGGGCGAAACCTGCATCGACTTTGGCCTCGACGGCATTTGCCGCCTCTTCGCGTCCCGTCAGGCAGCCGATGGTGCGCAGAATCTTGCGGCTCCAATCGAGTTGCGTGACGTGGGCGCCGTCTTCGGTAAAGTTCGGGCCGTATTTGAATAGCACGGTCGGCGCAATGCGTTCGAGCGCCGCAAAAATCGGCGCATGCCGCAAGCCGACGCCGAGAATCAGATCGGGCCTCGTCGCCGCGATCGCTTCGAGACTCGGTTCCTGCCGCGTGCCGACGTCGGGCACCGACGCGAGACGCGCGTTGTCGTAGCCGATCCACACCGGGTAATACTCGGGATCGGCCATGCCGACCGGCGTGAGGCCGACCGCAGCGAGGTCTTCGGCGAACATGAATTCGAGCACGACGATGCGCCTGGGCCGTGCGGGTAGCGATGAACTCGCTTGCGAGACGATCGGGTTGTCCGCGAGCGGTGTGCAGGTTTGCTGCTGCGCTTGCGTGATGCCGGCGCGAGATGGATTACTTGTGCCCGCTGCGGGTGCAACGCTTTGACTGCCTTGCGCGAATGCATACGAACCGGAGAAAACCGTGGCCGCCAGCGCAGCGCTAACGCAAAGCTGCCTGAAACAAGGGGTTTTGTTGGTTCGGCGCGACTGTGGCGCCGATATTGGTAATCTCGTCATTGCGACGCGGCCTGCAATGCGATTTCCGCATCGCTCATCGTCAATAGCAGGGGGCAGCGTCCACACAGTTGCGTCTCTCCGGGAATTTCATAACGTACGCAGCACACGCGCCGTGCGCTGAAAGGGTTCGGCAGGCTCGCGGCGCGCGGCTTCGCCTGGCGCACCGGCAGACGTAGCGGATTGGCCTCGCCGTTGGCGGCGAGCGGGCCGAACAGCCACGCGATGTCTTCGCTCAGATCGAATTGCGGTGCGCATTGTTCGAACAGGTAATCCAGCAGATTGCCGGCGTTGCTCCACAACACGCGCGGCGCGATTCGGGTCATCGTGCACAGCATCTCGATCACCGCATTCAGGTGTTCGACGAGCGGTGCATAGCGGCGTGCCGGGTCGCATTCGACCGGCTGCAATGCATCGCGCGCGAAATATGCGGCAATAGGAAGACCGTCGCGCAGCACGATATGCGTGTTATCCGGCGACATGGCAAGCGGACGGCGCAGCAACGCTGCAGCGACGAATCCGGCGGTCGCCGTGAAGCCGAAGTAGTACTTGGTCCATTGCGACAGCAATGCGCGTGCATGCGTTTCGCGCTCGCCGCCGTAGAGCGTGACCATCGCATCGAGCAATTCGGTGCGACGGCCGGCCAGTTCGCTGACGGGAATCACGGCTAGCGAGGCAGTCCGGTCATCGGCGAGAGCGGGTTCCTCGACCGGGTTCGGCGTGCCGAGCCACACGTGTTCGAGATAATGCGCGATCGACTCCGGCGCAAAACCCGCGAAGCATTGCGCTCGCTCGTCGTCGTGGTCGGGTTGCCGCATCACCGTTTGCCCCGCTTCTCGCGCCGAGCCTCCACGATCAGCAGTGCCAGCAGATAGGGCGCGCCGATCAGCGCGGTCAGCACGCCAGCCGGAATCTCACGTGGCGCCAGCAACGTGCGCGCCGCGATATCGGCCACCACCAGCACCAGCGCTCCGCACGCCGCCGCCAGCCACAAACGCGTGCGATGAGCACGCGCACCGAGCATCGACGCCAGATGCGGCGCCATCAAACCGATAAAACCGACCGGCCCCACCGCCGCCACCGCGGCGCACGCAGCCAGCGTCGCTACCGTCAGCACCAGCGGACGCAACACGCCGATCGGCAAACCCAGCGAGGCGGCCTGGTCGTCGCCCAGGGCAAGCAGATCGAGCGGCCGCGCGAGCAACGCGAACACCGGCACGGCCAGCACGCACCACGGCAGCAGCGTCGCCACTTCGCCCCAACTGCGCCCATAGGTACCGCCGACCAGCCACACCACGAAGCGCGCGGGCTGCACGCTTTGCTGGGTGATGAGCCATTGCGACAGGGTCGTCCACAGCGTGCCGATCACGATGCCCGTCAGCGCAACCGCGAGCGGCGCATAGCGATGGCGGCGATTCAGAAGGAGCGTCAGGGCCAATGTGATGCCGCCGCCCGCGAGCGAAGCGGCGGCCAGGGTCGAATGTGCGGCGAGCGGCCACATCACGAGTGCCGCGAGTGTCGCGAGGCCCGCGCCTTGCGTCACGCCCAGCACTTCCGGACCCGCGAGCGGATTGCGCACGATGCTTTGCATCAGCACCCCGCTCGCGGCGAGCAATGCGCCCGCCAGCAGAGCGCAAATGAGGCGCGGCAGACGCAGATCGAGCAGCATTCCCGCAAGCTCGTCGCGGTGATCGAATGCGGCGAGCCAGCGCTGCACGCCGATCGTCGTCGGACCGAACGAGGCGCCCGCGCACACGATCACGATACCGAGCAGCACCAGCGCGCTTGCCGTCAGCGGCCAGGGCCACGCGCCCACCATGCGCACGAAGCGCGAGCCCGCGCGCGCAGCAGCTCGCTCCTGGCCGGCGTGCAACGCGCCCGACCATGCGGCGCCGCTGCGGATCATCGCGAGCATCAGCGGTGTGCCGACGAAGGCAATCGCCACGCCGGTCGAAAGTGTCGCGTCGAGATCGAGCGCCTGCACGGCACTGTCGGTGACGAGCACCAGCGCGCCGCCGACGAGCGCCGACAAGGGCACGAGCGCGGCCAGCCGCGATGCCTTCGCGCCGCGCATCTGACGCAGCAGGTTCGGTGCGATCAGGCCGACATACGAGAGCGGCCCAGCCACACTCACAGCGACGCTCGCGAAGCCCACCGCCACCACCATCGCCGCGAGCCGCGTGGCATCCACACGAACGCCGGCCGCCGCTGCGGCGTCGTCGCCGAGCGCGAGCGGATCGAGCGGGCGAATCACGAAGGGCAACGCGACCAGCGGCAACACGAGCCACGACGCGGCGGTCTTCAAGCCGGCCGCGCCGGGTTGATAAAGACTGCCGCTCGCCCACAACGACACACCGACGATGCTCTGCTCGAAGAACGCGAGAATCAGCGTGGTCAGCGCGGAAAACAGCAGCATGCAAACGCTGCCAGCGAGGATGAGCCGCAACGGCGTCGCGCGCCAGCCGCCGGCGGCCGCGGCCACGCACGCTGCCGCGCCGAGACCGCACGCGAACAGCAGCGGCACGGACGCGACGCCGGCCAGCGAAGGCACCAGCATCGCGGCAAGCAACCCGAGCTGCGCGCCGCCGGTAATGCCGAGCAGATCCGGCGAAGCCAAAGGATTGCGCGTCAGCGACTGGAATAAGGTGCCGGCCACCGCGAGGCAGGCGCCCGCCACCAATGCCGCCAGAATGCGCGGCACGCTCAGGTCGAAGAGCAGAATGCCGGCGAGCTGCGCGGCGTCGCTGCGTGCGGGCGCGGCGAGCCAGGTGCGAACACCGGGTGCAAGACGCAGCATGGCTACGACCACGATCAACGCCGACAGCGCGGCGCCGATTGTCGTAACGCGGCTTTCGACCGGCGCACGGTAGCTGTCGCTGTCCACCGACGGTGCATTACGGCGCAGGCGTTTGCGCGCTGCAAGCGTCGTCATGCGGCGAGGTCCTTGCTCGTGGCTTCCTCGTGAAGCGAGGCGGCGGCAGTGTCGAGATCCACCGCGCCGCCTTCATAGGCCGGCACGCACATCGGCGCGCCTGTTTGCGGGTGCGCGATCTTGAGCATCGGCACGCCGAAGGTCTCGTTCAGGTGACGCGGGTCGAGCATCGCATCGGGCGAGCCTTGCGCGACGATGCGGCCGGCGCGCATGAGCACAATGTCGTCGCTGTAGGCCGCTGCCTGGTTCAGGTCGTGCAGCACCCACACGATCGTGAGGCCGCGCTCACGATTCAGGCGCCGCAACTCGCGCAGTATGTCCAGTTGATGATGGATGTCGAGGTAGGTAGTCGGCTCGTCGAGCAGCACGATCGGCGCCTGCTGCGCGAGCGCCATTGCGATCCACGCGCGTTGCCGTTCGCCGCCCGAAAGCGCGGCCACGTCGCGCGCGGCGTCGGCGGCAAGGCCGCTGGTGGCGAGCGCTTCGTCGATTGCCGCATGGTCGGCGCGCGACAATCCGCGAAGCCAGCCGCCATGCGCGTAACGACCGTACGCGACCAGTTCGCGCACGCTGAGTCCCGAAGGAATCTGGTTGAACTGCGCCAGCATGGTCAGCGTGCGCGCCAACACGCGCCGCCGGAGCGAAGCGAGCGGCACGCCGTTGACCTCGACGGTGCCGGACAGCGCCGGCTGCAAACCGGCGAGCGTGCGCAACAGCGTGCTTTTGCCGCAGCCGTTCGGTCCGCACAAGGCCGTGACGCGGCCGGCCGCGATGTTCAGGTTCAGACCGTGGAGCACGACGTGATCGCGATAGCCGACCGTCAGCGAATGCGCCGCGAGCGCCGCGCCCTGCGATTTCGTCATGGCGCGGCCGTCCGTTTTTCGCCTTCGGCTTCGCTGTAGCTTCGCGCCATCGCCACCACGACCTTGCGCGGCCCTTCGAACGGGTCGCGTGCATGTGCGCTCAGCATGTTGTCGAGCATCAGCACGTCGCCGGTCAGCCACGGAAACACGATACGCTGCTGATCGAGCACGCCGCGGATTTCCGCGAGCGCGTCCGCTTCGAGCGGTTCGCCGTCGCCGTAATAGACGTTGCGCGGCACGTTTTCGAGGCCGACCGAATCGATCAGCGCTTCCTGCATGTCTTCATCGAGCGACGAAAGGTGGAACAGGTTCGCCTGATTGAACCAGACGTGCTCGCCCGTGCGCGGATGGCGTGCCACCGCCTGGCAGCGTTCGCGCGTGCGCAGCAGCAGTTCGCCATCCTCGCTATCGCGCCATTCGCATTCGATGCCGCGCGCGCGGCAAATCCGCTCGACCGTGCGCGGGTCCGCCGAGCCGAACGCCTGCTCCCACGGCAGATCGAGCCCTTGCCCGAAGTTGCGTACGTACAGCAGCTCACGCTTCGCAAAGCGATCGACCAGCGCCGGATCAAGCGCACGGTAGATCGCGCGGCTATCGGCAATCGGCGTCGCGCCGCCTGAACGCGCGGCCAGTGCGCAGTGAAACCAGATACGTAACGGCCATTCTCGCGTGTACGATTGTTCGTTATGCAAAGGAATCGAGCGATGCGGCGGATATTCCGTCGAGGTATACACCGCGCCTTCCACCTGGCTGCGCGGCGTCGAGGCGAATTCGTAGCCGATCAGCGGATGGCCGAACGAGCCCGCGAAGCTTTGAAACGCGTCGATCGAGGCTACATGGAAACCGGTGAACAGCACACCGCCCGCGCGTTCGAGCGTGTCGTCGACGATCGCGCGCAGCAGCGGTGCCGCTTCTTCCAATGAAATCGCCGCGCCCGCGCGCGGCGAGACGACAGTCGGCAGGCCTGGTTCGATCGCCAGATCGGCGAGCGTGGGCTGCGGCGTCGAAAGCATGGTCATACTCTGAATCCTTTTGCTGAAGCGGCGTGGCCGGGCGCATGCCCGAGCCCGCCGGATTGCACGGCGCGCGCTTCAGGCCGCGCCGTCCATATGCCGGCGCAAGCTGGCCGGGCGCATATCGGTCCAGACAGTCTCGATGTGCGCGAGACATTCGGCCTTCGGGCCGCGCACGCCCACTTCGCGCCAGCCGGCCGGCACGTCGCGGAAGGACGGCCAGATCGAGTACTGCTCTTCGTCGTTGATGACGACCGTGTAGGCGAGATCGTCCGCCTCGCCGGCTGCCGTGCTGGAACTCTGCTGTGCTTGCGTCATGATGAAAGGCTCTGTCGATGAAAGGTCAGGAAGCGCCGGGACAGCGCGCTCGCCTGTCCGGCACGGCGGCGCCCGCATTCCGCGCGCACCGCTTCTATTCAGTTGACGTTTGATGCGCGCGCTTTTTTACCGCCGGCGCGCGCGGCCGTTGCAGAACGCGGGACCGGCGACGCCACGATTGCGGGCGTCGAGGCAATCGGCGCAATGCTTCTCGGCGTCGCGCACCATGAAGTGCACCAGCGTTTGCGAGACGTCGAGCGCGCGTGCCGTGCTTTGCAGCGTTTCCTCGCGCAGCCGCACCATTTCGAATGCGGCGCGGCTGCGCGGCGGCAACTGGTCGAGCGCGTTGTAGACGTGCCGGAGCGTATCCCGCACGAGCAGCGCGGCTTCCGGCGAAGGTTCCGGCGACGGCACGTGCAGGCCGTCGTCTTCGTCGGCGTGATAGGTGTTTTCCAGGCTCTGGCGGCGAAAGGCGTCGATCGACGCGTTGCGCACCATGCGTGTCACGTACGCGACCGGTTGACGCACCGCGTCCTGATCCGGAAAGTCGATCAGCTTGATGAAGACGTCGTGCACCACGTCTTCCGCGAGGCTCGCGCAACCCACGAAACCGCGCGCCAGATTGACGAGCATCGGGCGGTTGTCGATCAGCACGTCGAGCAGCGTGCCCTTCTCCCAATCGACCGGACGCGAGTCGGCGCGAGCGCGCCGCGAAACGGGTGGACAAGCGCCGCCGGTGCTGAGAACCGATATCGGCATCGCTGTTGAAGGCTCTCGCCGGACGAGCACCTCAGCCATAGATTCGCTCCGCTTTCTCAAAGGACAGGGCGCCAATTTAACGCAAACGCGAATCATTCTCAATCAAGATTTGGAATAACCTTACAATTTCCAATAGCTTTGTCTGATGATTCGGAAGGCATAGCAGAGGGCTCCGCATGCCGGGTGGTTGTGACGGCGCCGGGTGGTTGTTATGTGTGGATCGACGCAGGCTTTGCGGTGTTACGTTGGGCTCCGGCGTTACGTAGCACGCGAATGGAACATGGCCTCTACCCTCATGGCAAAATTGCTGTTTTGTCGTTGTAAATTTAATTTACTGACAATTCATTAGTTAAATATGCGATTTAATCTCATTATCTCGTCATAACCTGCGTTTGGCGTGCAACTTGCATTGACGTCCCCGTCAATAGTCGTTCAACGGGGACAACATGAAGAAATTTGCCAGTCGGACAGCCGTCGCTGTTACGACATCCACTTTGCTCGCGCTCTACGGTTGCGGGTCGACTCTTAACACTCCGAGTATCGGCGGGGGCGGGCTAGGGGGGACTTCGGGGTCGGGTACTTCGGGTACTTCGGGTACCTCGGGCACCTCGGGCACTTCGGGTACTTCGGGCACTTCGGGCACTTCGGGCACTTCGGGCACTTCGGGTACTTCGGGTACTTCGGGTACTTCGGGTACTTCGGGGACTTCGGGGACTTCGGGGACTTCGGGGACTTCGGGGACTTCGGGTACTTCGGGTACTTCGGGTACTTCGGGTACTTCGGGTACTTCGGGTACTTCGGGCACCTCGGGTACTTCGGGCACCTCGGGTACTTCGGGTACTTCGGGTACTTCGGGTACTTCGGGTACTTCGGGTACTTCGGGTACTTCGGGTACTTCGGGTACTTCGGGTACTTCGGGTACTTCGGGTACTTCGGGTACTTCGGGTACTTCGGGTACTTCGGGTACTTCGGGTACCTCAGGCACCTCTTCCACCCCAGTCGGCAACATCGTCACCCAGGCCAGTAACCTCATCACGGCTGTTGGCACCACAGTCGCCGACACCGGCACCAAGGTCTCGGGCACGTCGGTTCCCGGCGTCAACGGCGCAACGACCGCCAATCTCGGCGCAGCTCTCACCGACCTCGGCACCGGCGTCAAGGTGCTGGGCAACGGCACCGCCGCCGGTCTCGGCACTCTGGGCAGCGCGGCCAATCCGCTCGGCCCGACGCTCGACTCCACCGCGGGCGTCGTCTCCAATACCGGCTCAGCCGTCAAGGCACTCGGCGGCGTCGTGTCGAGTCTCGCCAGCGGCCCGCTGGCACCGCTTGCCCCGGTGACGTCGACGCTCAGCAGCGTGACCAACGGTCTCGGCGGCGGTATCACCTCAGTCGGCTCGGGACTGAACACCGTGCTCTCCAGCGCGCCGGTCCAGCAACTCGAGACGCAACTCAGTTCGGCGATCAACCCGATCACGCTCGCCGTCTCCAACACGACGCAGACAGTCGGCAACGCAACGGGATTGGGCGCACCGCTAAACAATCTGCTCGGCACGCTCGGCAACGGAGTCAATGCAGCCGGAATCAAAGTGTCGGGCGCCACCGGCGATCAGGTCGGCAACGACGTTGGCGCAATCGTGAGTCAACTCGGCAAAACCGTTACGAGCACAGGAGGATTGCTCACCGGCGCGACCACCAATCCGCTCGCGCCGATCACGGGCCTGCTCGGACCGCTCGGCGGCATAGGCGGCTCTGGCGGCACGGGCGGCGGCATCTCGATCCCGCCGCTGACCGGGCTGGTCGGCAACCTCGGCTCGCTGGGCGGCGCTACTGGCGGTTCCGGTGGTACGGCCGGCGCCGCGGGTCTGCTCGCGCCGATCGCGGGGCTCCTCGGCAAGGTCGGCCCGGTGGGCGGCACACCCGGCACGAGCGGCCCGCTCTCGCCGGTCGTCACCCTGGTCGGCTCGTTGGCGAGCAATCTGACCGGCGCAGTCAACGGCGCCTCTCAAGGTGGCACGCCCGCCAATCCGCTGACTGGTGTTATCAGCGGATTGACCGGTGGCTCCGCCAGCGGCACAGGCAGCAGCGGTTCAGCCGGCAAGAACCCGCTCGCTCCGGTGACGAACCTGGTCGGCGGATTGCTCGGCGGCGTTACCGCGGCCGGCAAATAAGCGTTACGCAAGTGCGGCGGCCGGACGTTAAAAAAATCAACAAGCCGGCTGCCTTCAATGTCACGACTACGAGGGATGACATGAACTCCGCTTTAGAAACCATCGCGCGCGCGCACGATCCGCGGCCACGTTCGGCGACGCCCTGTTCGATCGGCCTGCTCGGAATTGCCGTCGGACTGCTCACGCTCTATCTGCTGCGCGATAGCACCGCGCTCGACGGCGCGGCGCGCAGCACTGCCGCCTGCCTTGCGATCATTGCGACCATCGCGATTTACGAGCTATTCGTCGCGCGAGTCTATTTGCGACCGAGCGCCGGCATTGCCGGCCGCGCGGTGCGGCCATTGAGCATCTCGCGCGTCGCTTTGCGGCTCGCGGCGCTGGCCTCGGTGTATGCGGGTATCGGCGTGCTCTATTGGCTTTTGCCGGAATATCACGGCGCGTTCTATAACCCGTTCTGGAAGTTGATCAGCGCGCTCGCACCTTATCTGCTCATTGCAGCCCCGTTCTACTTCGTGTGGATGGACAGGCATCAGCGCGAGGTCGACGACGCCTATCTGATGTGGGCACGCCTGCTGTTTCGCGGAGAACGTCCCGTCAATTGGCGGCCCATCCGCGAGATGCTCGCCGGCTGGATGGTGAAGGCATTCTTTCTGCCGTTGATGATCGTCTACCTGTCCACGAATGCGGACCAACTCAATGCGTCGCTGGCAAACGCGCTAAGCGCGCCATTCTCGCTCGCGACATTCCGCTTCATGTACGACCTATGTTTCGCGATGGACCTGATGTTCGGCACGGTAGGCTATCTGTGCACGCTGCGCATACTCGACAGTCACGTACGTAGCGCGGAGCCGACCACGCTTGGCTGGCTTGTCGCACTGGTTTGTTATCAACCGTTCTGGTCGCTCATTTCCAACCAGTACATCCATTACGAAGGCTCGGTGTTCTGGGACAACTGGCTTATTTCGATGCCTGTTGTGCGAATCGTCTGGGGTGCCGTCATCATTGCGTTGCTGCTGTGCTATGCGCTCGCCACCATCTCGTTCGGCTTGCGGTTTTCGAATTTGACTAATCGCGGCATCGTTACCTCGGGACCTTATCGGTTCACCAAACATCCGGCTTATATCGCGAAGAATCTGTCTTACTGGATGGTGACCGTACCGTTTGTCGAGCCGTTGGGTTGGCAAGTTGCAGTGACGCATTGTGCCGCGCTTCTGGCGGTGAATATGCTGTATTTTCTGCGGGCAAGAACTGAGGAACGCCATTTGATGAATGATCCGGATTATCGGGAGTACGCGGCGTGGATTGCGAGGAATGGGGTGTTTGCGAAGCTGTTTCCTCGCACGGCGCGAAACTGAGGCGCACCGGAATCAACACTTCATCCGCCGCTCTGTTTGAGTTCGGCAGCGCCAGCATTTGCGAAAACAGCGCAACCCACCTTTCTTTTTCCGTTGCCAGCCGGGGCGGGTCGTTACGGCACACGTAACGTAACGGTCCCCAAAAAAGCGGGCATTTCTCACGTCACCCGCTCGCGTTCCCGGCCCGCCCCGAACCCGCCGAAGCCTTGCCTGCCGAGGGCTAATTGGCTCACACCAAATACTCCCCGCAGTCGGCCCATAAATTGGCATGTTTGCTGCTTAATGGTTCGCTGTGCACAGCACTGTCGTCACCGCCGTAAAAACGATAGCGAGTTATGCATCACGACCAGCCCGACCGGGGTTATCGGTTTGGTCTTCTTCAACCACAAAAACAGTGCGATCTGAAACCCAGATCTTTTGTCCTGCCGAGTTGCTGTAGCACCAATAGAAGAAGCACGCGCCGCGGCTGCACATCTGCCCATTGTTGTTCGCCGCCTGGTCTGTCTTGAGTAGGTCGCACCGGGCAGGCGAATTCCAGATCGCGTCCCCAAGCAGGCGTTTTTTCGCAGTGCGCACAAAGTGCAGCCATACAACAAGAGAGATCAGAGTTGTTCAAGCGGACACGAGTCGAGCAAATCAATAGGAACGTTTGGCGCGAGAGACCAACACGGGGATCAGGGATGAACACGGCGAATTCGGCGCAGCATAGAACTGCGCGCAGTCTGGGCGGCGCTAACCAGGGACAACGTGCGCAATGCGACGAATGACCCGCGCGCAGCGCTCGCAGGCAGTCCGCTTCTTTCCGCATGCAATTGCATTCGCAGCGTCTTTATCATTTTCGGTATCTATGCAGGCCGCCGGGCCTGCGCTGAACTCGCTTGGACAAGCAGGAGGATTGGTTATTCCTTACGCTTTCACACTGCCCAGTGGAATGGCGGAAGCTCAATATAACGATTACATCGATCCACGATATGGCAAGCGTGCAACCGGATCGCAAGTCTACTGGGCGGCCATCGGCATCTTCCCATACGTGGAGGTGTCGGGCGGTTTGGCAAACTATCCGACAGACGGTGGCGCCGTATTTAGCCACGGAGAGCACACGATTCTTCGGCATTTGACAGCCGATGTGAAAGTGGAAGTACCGAAATTTTTTGAATACCAGCCGTCCATCGCTTTCGGCGTAACTGACGTAGGCGGCCAGACTCATTATTTCCGTTCAAAGTATGGCGTCGTCTCGCAAGCGTTTGGACCGGCGACGTTGACCGTGGGCTATGGCCAGGGTGACAGACTTGACGGCGTATTCGGTGGCTTGCAGTTGTCGCTTTGGAAAACTGGCTTCTCGCTACTCGCCGAAACCGATGCCAGAACACCCTATGCAGGTCTGCGCTACCAATCGCCGCGCATCGGTTGGCTGGCCGACGCCAATCTGATCGGCACCGTGACGCGATCGCTTCGCTCCACGGACGGCGCGTCGCCACGTACGTCGATTGCAATTGCAGTGCAGATACCTCTTGGCAAGCGATTCGATGCGGCGCGGTGCGGCGGCGGCCTTTGCAAAAGTCAGGAGAACTTCGCCAGCGATACCGTGTTGGACACCGATGGTGAAGAGATCATTGGAGACGATACGCCGAGGCCGGTGAACCGCCCGCCTGTCAACACGGAAACCGCTCTCACGGCGGCGCCGATCGTCTATACCCAACCGCCGCAGGCTTACGCATCCGTCCTGCTAAGCGATATATCGGACGTTCGGTCGATAAAGCAGGCGGATATTTTCTCTGACTCGTTGGCTACCGCGTCACTCGACTCAATCGCGGCACAACTGGTTGCGGCGGGCCTTGAACGAGTGCGTGTGGGTATTGCGGGCCGCGATCTGGTCGTGGAATATGAAAATCATCGCTATAACCAGAACGAGGCAGACGCGTTGGGCATTGTCTTCGGCATTTCCAGCATCAACGCGCCGCAGGGAATTCAGAAAATTCGTGCGGTAATCAAGAAAGCAGATGAACCGCTGGGCGAGGTGACCGTAGATCGCGCAGCATTCGCACAGTTCATCGAGGGCGGATCCGTCATTGCCGCAAGTGCATCAATGACGATGCGTACGCACCCAACCTACGACGCCGATTCCATCACCTGGCAAGGCGACGAACACAAACATGGACTGACTCGCATCCAGATCGAGCCGATTGCGAGCTACGTATACGGCACCGAGTACGGCAACTTTGACGTCTCGCTAGGCGCCAATATAGAAGGCTTTGTGCCGTTATGGCGTGGCGCCGAGTTCTACGCCAGCTATATCGCCCCGCTGTACAACACCAGGAATATGGACAGTGGTCGCGTCTTTAGCGACTACCGCTTGCGAGGTGGCTTGTCGACGGTAGCCCTGGGTCAGAGCTTCTGGATTGCACCACGGGTTTTGAACGTTGCGGCGGTCGGAAAGTTCGATTTCGATTATCTCGGTATCCAGAACGAGACGACTCTGTTCGTCCCGGGCCGGCCTGACCTGGTTCGCCTTAGGCTTGCCTATCTGCATCACGAACCCGGACATGACACGCTGCCGGGCGAAAAGAACGCCATGCTGACTTACCGATGGGTGCAACCGGCGTGGAACCTGTGGGTTGAAGCGGGCGTAGCAAGGTACGTCGGTGGTGACAAGGGTCCTATGATCACCATCACCCGATGGTTCGACGACGTTGCTGTCAGTGTGCATGGAGAACATAGCGGTCAAGGCAGCTTCGTCGGTGCGTCGGTCAGCTTCCCATTGACACTACGCCAGGGCATGAAGCCGGGGATCACTCAAGTGTACGGCTCGGAGCAGTTTGCGCTGGATTTCCGGTCGCGCGTTGGCTCGACTAATTACCTGTCGCCGAATGCCGCGCAAAATCTGAGTTTCCCATACAGCACCCAGCAGTATCTGTTGAATCAAGGTCGCTTTAGCGGCGAGTACTTCTCAACCCAGCTCTACAGAATGCGGGACGCTTACTTCCTCTATGCAAACCCGGACGACAGGGCACAAAAAGCACCCCATTCCTGAAGCAACATCTCGCGTGTGTATTTTGAAAACGCACTTTTGCATGACAGATACGAGAGCAGTGGGCAGGGCACCGGTGAAAGACAAGGGGCACCTCAAGTTGGTCACGAGTAATTTCCATTCTGGAGAAAAACGATGAAACTTCTTAAAGCTGCAACGTCGCCCACTCTGCATTTCGGGTCTCTTTTCCTGGCGGCTGCCGCCCTGACCGCCTGCGGTGGCGGAGGCAACCCCGCGCTGGGCTCGGTCAGCGGCACTGCTGCTGTCGGAGCACCGCTGGCGAACGCAAGCGTCCAGTTGGCTTGCAAGAATGGGACAGGCAGCGCCACCGCCAATGCGAACGGTGCGTATAAGGCCGCATTCAATTTCGACGGCCCCTGTTCCATCACGGCATCGAGCGGCGCAATCACTATCCATTCCTTCGCTGCGGGCACTGGTACATACAATGTGACGCCGTTGACGCAGTTGCTTTTGAGCTATCTTGCAGGTCAGCTCGGAACAACTGTGGATGGCCTCCTCGCCGGCATCACGTCAAATTCCTCGTACCAGTCCGCCTTGACCAACTCGACCGTCATTGCAAACGCCGAGGAAAAAGTCGCTCAGCTGTTGAAAACGATGTACGGCATCACTCTCTCATCGTCGTCGTTCCTCACCGTTTCCTTTACGCCAGGACAGCCAGGCGCCGACTCCGACCTCGACGCCTTACTCGCAGCCGGCGCGATTACCGGCGATGGTCAGCCAGTGGCATCACTTGCCGCGGCGGCTGTTTCGGCAGGCGCGGCTTCACCCCTTCCCGGCAATGCCAGCGGCGGCGCAACCGGTGGCACGGGCGGCACAGGTACTACGACGAAGTAATGCGGCGGACGCCACAAAGGGCGTCTCGCCACCTCAACAGGACCACAATTGCCGGCGAAGCCGCCGGCTCTCGTCTGCCGCTTCAAGGTCGATTCAAGGCCGATTTAAAGCCGGGACGTTACGGCGCGCCGTTACGTTACAGCCTCTCCAGAACCACGACCTTGACCATTTTCGATGACCGCGCACGATCCCGAATCCGTTGCCGGGCTTGAATCCGCAACAAGATGAAAAACTTTCCGAACGCGATCCGACGCCTGGCATATTTGCTGCTTTAACCCTATCGCTACACAAAAGACACAAGCTAAAGGAAACGGGGGAAGCAAAAATGATTGTCTCTTTCAACAGCTCGATCCGGCTCGGGGTGGGCCGGTCCTCTAGCGACTCGCGCCAAGGGAAAGCATCGAGCGAGGCAACGCGCCTCCGACCAACGAGCGGCGTCGTTTTGCGCGGGCACGCAGCGCACGGACCGTGCTGTTCCTGAGCTATCGCTATCGCGTAACCGATCAGCAAGCAACCGAACCATTCCCTGCGAATTATTTATTTAGATCCACGACTTTGCCGGCAATCCAGTTTCCCTAAATAGAGGAATACTAAAAACAAACCTCTCCCCTTACGGGACGGGTTATTTCCGGGGGCGCGATGTGCGCCAATAAAGCGTATAGGACACGGGCATAGCATGGACGCCATATCAATTGCATATGAGAACAAGAAGTCAGCCGGCTTCCAAGGGCTGCTGGCGCGAGTCCTCGACACCTCGCTGATCGTCGGCGGCGCAGTCGCGGCGGCGCAGATCCGTTTCGAGAATCTGACTGGGGATCACGTCGACACCGGCTTCATCGCATTTGCCGCGGCCTTCGCTTTGGCGCTGTTTCCAGTATTTGGTGTCTATCAATCGTGGCGAGGCCGCTCCATGCTTCGCATGATCGGCCAGATCTGTCTCGCATGGCTAGTCGTGCAAGGCTGCGGGCTGGTTCTGATGTTTGCGCTGCATAGAACGGATTTTATATCGCGACTCTGGTTCGCCTACTGGACCGGCACGACCGGCGCAGCGCTAATCGTCGCCCGATCATCGACTTATGCGTTGCTGCGCCATGTACGCAATGCAGGACTGAATTTGCGTAGTGTTGCGGTTGTTGGCCGCGGATCGCATTGCCGGCAGGTGATGCGCGGCATCCTCGCAGCGCGCGCTAGCGGTTTCCGGGTGGCGGCCGCATTCGACCTGCACCCAGGCGCTGAGCGAGCTGCCGAATGCCCCGTCCCGAACATACAACTGTTCGATGATTTCACCGATTTCTCCAGGTTCGTTCGAGTCGAGAATATTCAGGAGATCTGGCTTGCGCTTCCGCTGTCGGAAGAAAGCATGATTTCGCGTTGTCTGCACGAATTCCGCGACGATCTGGTCAACATTCGCTTCCTTCCAGATGTGAGCAGTCTTGCTCTGTTCGATGGCAGCGTCATCGATCTCATTGGTGTGCCGGCTATCAATCTCGTCGCGTCTCCTCTGTCATCGCATGCGTTACTGAAGAAAGAGGTATTCGATCGGGCATTTTCCCTCGCCGCGTTGCTCTGTCTCGCCCCTCTGATGATCTGTGTCGCAGTCGCCGTGAAGCTATCGTCGCCCGGCCCCGTCTTCTTCGTTCAAAAGAGAAAGGGAGCCGACGGAAGGGTATTCAAGATCTATAAGTTCCGGACGATGCGAGTGCACGCGTCCGAGCCTGGCGTCATCAAGCAGGCATCACGCAACGACCCACGCATTACCCGAATCGGCGCCTTCTTGCGGCGGACGAGTCTGGACGAATTGCCGCAATTCCTCAATGTGCTAAGAGGCGACATGTCGGTAGTCGGACCACGCCCACATGCCATTGAACACGACGACCTCTACCGGACCATCGTTCACGGATACATCCACCGGTACCGGATCAAACCGGGAATCACAGGATGGGCACAGGTGAACGGTTTCCGTGGTGAAACCGATCGTGTCGAGAAAATGCAGAAGCGCGTCGAGCATGACCTGTATTACCTGACGAACTGGTCGTTCGGGCTGGACATGCGCATCGTTCTGGCAACCGTAGTACGCGGGTTGATACATCGCAATGCGTATTAATGGAACCTGACATATTCCAGCCGCGCAATAACGACCACAAACGACTCGCGCGTCTTGCGAATCACGTCAGTTGGTACATCGGCGAGCCCAGCCAGCTCACCGAAAAAATAATCGATAGGTACGAGGGTTTAACTTATGGGACATTCGAAGACATCTTCTGGAAACAGCGCGTGGCGCCGATATCACAGGTACGCGCGTGGAGTCCTGTGCGTCGCACTCTGCTGCGCGCTGGCGGCATGCGCGGCCGCTCCCGGTATGCGGATGCCCACATCCGCAACCTTGCCAACGGGTAATAGCGACACCCAAGGTCAGCAAACGGAACTGCAGATTCCGATCGTCGACATCAATACCGCACTGATCAGAAAGCTGCGCGAGTCCTCTGACCAGACAAGCACGGATCAGACGCGTGAACTATCTGGACAGTCCGGTCCGTATACGCTCGGCGCGGGAGACGTACTGCAGATTACCGTCTGGGATCACCCCGAATTGGCGGCCGCATTAGGAACGCAGAACCAGAATAACTCCAGACCATTCGATCCGGCCCAAGGATTTGTTGTCGACAACGGCGGAAACATTCAGTTTCCGTACGCCGGTTCGATTCATGTTGCCGGCCTTCGCGTCGAACAGGCCCAGCAAGCGGTCTATGCAGAGTTGTCGAAAGTCTTCATCAAACCGCAACTCACCGTTCGGGTCACGTCATTTCGCGCCAAGCAAATTTATGTGGACGGCGAAGTCAGGACCCCTGGCGCTGTGCCAGTCAACGACATTCCGTTGACACTCTATGAGGCAATCAATCGTGCCGGCGGCTTTAGCACGACTGCCGACCAAAGCCGGATGGTTCTCGTGCGCAACGGAATTTCATATCGTCTCAACCTCTCAAAGATGCTCGAGAGCGATCAGAACCCATCCAATATTCTGCTCAAGAACGGAGATCTCCTTCGCGTGGTATCGCGCGACGACAACGGTGTGTTCGTCATGGGTGAAGTCAACAAGCCCGTAACGGCGGTACCGATGAAAAGCGGCAAGCTCACGTTAAGCGACGCCCTTTCGCAGGCCGGCAGTCTGAACACAGCCAGTGCGGACGCAGCGCAGCTGTATGTGATACGAGGGGCGACAGATTCGCAGGCGGAGGTTTTTCATCTGGACGCACACTCGCCCGTATCAATGATCCTGGCAAATCAATTCGAATTGCAACCGAAAGACGTTGTGTACGTCGACGGCAACGGCCTCGTGCGTTTCAGCCGCGTGTTGAGTCTGCTGCTTCCCGCCATCAATGCTGGCCTAACTACGGCGATTGTGACGAAATGATCGATACGGTACTCATAGTCTGTGAAGGCAATCTCTGTCGCAGCCCGATGGCGCAAGGTCTTTTACAGCGGGAATTGTCCGACATCGAAGTGACGTCGGCCGGTCTTTCAGCCGCAAAAGGTGCGCCGATCGACCGTTTCGCGCGAGACCTGCTCTCAGATAGAGGGATCGATATGTCCTCACACACATCACGGCGTCTCAACGAACGATTGTGTGGCGCAGCCGACCTGATCCTTGTCATGGAATTGGCTCAGAAGCAGGCAATCGAAAAGTTCTACCCCACTACCCGCGGCCGTGTCTATCGATTGGCGGAGGCAGAGCACGTCGATGTGCCAGACCCGTTTGGCCGGTCAGCGCGCATATACGACCAGGCGATGACATTGATTGAACGAAGCGTTCTGGATTGGACGCGACGCATTGCCGACCTGTCACGGGGTCAGCGTACATAACATGACGAGTGCCTGAATCGCGCCAATAAACCGCTGAAATACGAACCTACAACAAAATGAAAAATCAATTTTCCCGCGACGAGGACGAAATTGACATCCGTGCACTTATCGATGTCATTTTCAAGAACAAGAAGTTGATAGCCACGGTCACCATCGTGTGCATGGTTTTTGGAGTCATGTACGCATTCCTGGCTACGCCGATTTATCGTGGTGATATCACGGTTCAGGTGGAAGATAACTCTGACCTGGCAGGTGCAGCGGCCGGCAATCTGATGAGCGGATTGACCTCCCTGTTCGACATCAAATCGACCGACGACGGCGAAATGCAGATCCTCGACTCACGGCTTGTCACCGCAAACATGGTGGATGAGCTGCACCTTTACATCGACGCGAAGCCTAAATATTTCCCCCTTTTCGGGGCATTTATCGCGAAGCACAGAAACTCGCTGTCGCACCCGGGGATATTTGGTCTGGGCGGATATGCGTGGGGCTCGGAAACCATAGGGGTCGATCAATTCGACGTGCCTCGCGAATTCGAAGAAGACAAGTTCTCCGTCACCGCGCTAGGTAACAACCGATATCGGCTTTCGGGCAGCGATCTCGATGCCGATGTCACGGGTGAAGTCGGAGTTCCCCTGGCAGTGAACACTCCTTCTGGACAAGTCAAGCTACTGGTGTCGCAGTTGAACGCCAGCGAGAACGCGAAATTTGAGCTGAAGCGCTATTCCCGGATTCAGGTCCTGGAACAGCTGCGGAAAGACCTCGTGATTTCGGAAATGGGCAAGGATCAGTCCGGCGTCATTGGCGTGACTTATGACGATGAGGATCCCGTACGAGCGGCCACAGTCTTGAACAGGATCGCGGAAAACTACGTCGCGCAAAATGCCGACCGCAAGGCGGCGGCGGCAGAGAAGTCTCTCGTCTTTCTGAAGAGTCAACTTCCGGAAATAGAGCATACCCTGCGGCTGGCCGAAGACCGCCTCAATGTGTATCAGAACCACCATAAAGTCGTCGATCTCAGCGAGCAGGCAAAGGCCGTGTTGGGACAGGCCGTCGAGGCGCAATCCAGTCTGTTCCAGCTCGAGCAGAAGCGTAAGGAACTCGCAACGATCTACAGCGCCCAGTATCCCGCCGTGCTTGCACTGGATCAACAGATCGCCGCCGCGCGCGCGCATATCGACAACTTCAACGAATCGATCCAGCGGCTACCGGATGATCAGCAAAATATTGTCCGGCTGAATCGTGACGTAACTGTTCAAACGAGTCTGTATGTTGGATTGCTCAACAGCGTTCAACAACTGCAACTCGCCACCGCAAGCAAGATCGGAAACGTACGCGTGATCGACCGCGCATTGGTCGCCGACAAACCAACGAAGCCAAAGAAAGCGCTTGTTATTGTCCTGGCAACCGTTATCGGCCTGTTTGGCGGAGTCGGATTTGCACTGGCACGTTCAACATTGTTCGGCGGCCTGACTGATCCCGTGGATATCGAGCGTGATCTGTCTCTCGACGTCATTGCCACTATTCCGCTAAGCGACACCCAGCGCCAGTTGACGCGAGTCAGGGAGCGAGGCGGCCGGCGCGGTCCGTCGATCCTTGCATTGGCTCGACCGCAGGAACCGGCAGTCGAAGCCATTCGAAGTCTCTGCACCGCGTTGCAGTTCGCGCTGCTGGAGAACCCGAAGAACAACGTCATTCTGATGACCGGCCCTTCGGTCGGCATTGGTAAATCGTTCACCTCCGCGAATCTGGCAACTCTGCTGGGAATGTCAAAGAAGCGCGTGCTGTTGATGGACGTCGATCTGCGCCGCGGACATCTGGCTGCCGAGTTCGGTGTGTCCGGCAAAGTCGGCCTCTCCAACGTTCTCAGGGATGACATGCCGCTGGACGCGGCAATCATCAAAGACGTGTCTCGGAACGTGGATTTGCTTGCTACCGGTCCGCTGATGGCGCAGCCGGTCGAATTGCTGTCTTCCGGCGGCATCGCCAATATTCTGGCAGAGGTATCGAGCCGATACGACATCGTTCTTCTCGACGCACCACCGGTACTGCCGGTCACGGATGCGACGGTCTTCGCGCCCTTCGCGGGGATCGTTCTTCTAGCAGCACGTTCGGGCATGACCAGCGGTGGCGAACTTCTCGAATCCGCCAAACGAATCGAGCGTGTCGGGGCGAAGATCACCGGGATCGTCTTTAACGGTTTCAGGCCAAGCCTGCGCTCCGCGCAGTATGGAGACTATGGCGGCTATGCGTACCTGAGTAACGCGACTGACACATGAAATAAGCGGCCACCTCGCCATAAGTCACGCCAAAGCGTGCCGTCGCGCAATGGCACGGCAAGCGAGGAAAGCGCCGACGCTTTATCGGTAGCACCGGGTGTCGGGCGGACCACCATGGGCCCGCAGTTGTTTCCATTAGAACTTATCCAGCGACGAGACCAACGCTATGCCATTCGATGTCGTTTCCATTATTGGACTTGGTTACATTGGTTTGCCGACCGCTGCGGCATTTGCCGCACGCCGAAAGAAGGTTATCGGCGTAGACGTATCGCAGCGTGCGGTCGATACGATTAACAAAGGTGAGATCCATATCGTCGAGCCAGAGTTGGACATGCTGGTTCACGCTGCCGTGACACAGGGATATCTGCGCGCGACCCAAACGCCGGAACCGGCCGACGCATTTCTTATCGCTGTTCCAACACCGTTTTGCGACGGGAATAAACCTGATCTGAGCTACATAGAGGCGGCGAGTCGTTCGATCGCGCCAGCGCTCAAAAAAGGCGATATTGTCGTGCTCGAGTCGACCTCGCCCGTGGGAGCGACCGAAAAGATGTCCGCATGGCTTGCCGAATGTCGCCCCGATCTGACCTTTCCCCAGCATTCAGGTGAGCAGTCCGACATCCGCATTGCACACTGTCCGGAACGCGTGCTTCCGGGACACGTTATCCGCGAGTTGGTACAGAATGACCGTGTGATCGGCGGCATGACTCGCCGATGCGGCGAATTGGCTCGCGAGCTCTACCAGATCTTCGTTCAGGGCGACTGTATTCTGACGGACGCACGCACCGCTGAAATGTGCAAACTTTCCGAAAATGCATTTCGCGACATCAACATCGCGTACGCAAATGAACTGTCGATGATCTGCGATCGGCTCGATATCAACGTGTGGGAGCTCATTCGACTTGCCAATCGCCACCCTCGCGTGAGCATTCTCCAGCCTGGTCCGGGTGTCGGAGGACATTGCATTGCCGTCGATCCGTGGTTCATCGTCGACTCAGCGCCTGAAGAGGCCAAACTGATTCGGGCTGCTCGCGGCGTGAACGACGGCAAACCTCATTACGTGATCGACCAGACAAAGCGTTTGGCCGCGCGCTTCAAGGCGCCCGTGATTGCCTGCCTTGGACTGGCATTCAAGGCCAATATCGACGATTTGCGCGAAAGCCCGGCAATAGACATCGTCAATCAACTCGCCGATGAGAAGGTAGCGGATATTGTCGTGGTCGAGCCCAACGTGTCGGTTCTTCCGGACGCGCTTCGCGGCAAAGTGGAGCTAACCAGCCTCGCGAGCGCTATTGAGGCTGCGGATATCGTCCTGCTCCTCGTCGATCATCGCGAATTCAAGGATATCAACCGGCGACGCTTGCAGTCGAAGCTTCTGGTCGATACGCGGGGGCTTTTCGCGTGACGGAGCATACAAAGGCAAGCACGATGCGCCGCCGTCCCAGGATCGATGCTCTGGCCGGCGCCGTATCGGTTCAACGCGTTGAAGCCCTGATCTGTACCGGGTTGCCCGGACTGTACCGGGTTGTTGTCTTCTTCGCGGTTCAGCATGTCTATTCGCTGGCGGAACTCGGACGGACAGCGTCAAGCATGTCTATCGCGCAGATGGTCTGCTTTTTCACCGCAATCGGATGGGCGACGCTGATATTAGTGCGCGTGCCCGCGGCTACGACCCAACGCGGCGCCATTGCAGCGTTCTATGGCGTCGCTGTCATGAGTTTTGTCACGACTGTTGTCTGCACCCTTTTTGGCCTGGCGTTTGCCACGTCCAAAGTGATCCCGTTTGATCTTCCCGCGTTTCTAGCATTGCTGTGGGGCTGGACAGCTTATCAGGTTGCACGTCACTACTTTGTTGCCTTAAAACGTTATCGCGCCGCGATCGCTTTCGACATCGCATTGATTGTCGGCTCAGGTGTCATGCTGGCCGCCTGTCAGCGCGGCGGCCTCTCTGCCGCGAGCGCGCTCGCTGCGGCCCTTGGCACGATTGCGATTGCGATGTTCGCGGGAATAGGTCGGCCTGCGCTGCAGATGCTGCCAAGGAGACTGGACAGTAAGGGGCTTCAGTTCGGTCTTACGAACTTACTGTCGGGCGGAATCGCGTTGATCTTCGTGCCGGCTGCGACGGTAATGTGTGGGGCGGCATTCGCCGGCCTGCTTTCCCTGCTTTCTTCGGTCACTGCGATTGGGATGCTTCTGCCGCGAGCGATTTCGATGACGCAACTGGCAGACCTTGCCAAGCGCAAGGCAGCCGCTGCCTCCCTCGACGAGTCACTTCGCATGATGAGCCGCAGCATTGGCTGGTGCAACGGAGCGACGCTGGGCTGCAACGTCGTTCTTGTCCTGCTGTTGGCCACCGCGCAGATACACGGTGTTACGCATCAGACAGGCGCCGTCGTGGCGGGATTACTGCTCACAGTGCAGTGCGCAGTCAGCATGATGGGCATCGCAAACAGCAGCGTCATGATGGTGTTCGAGCAGGGTGCCGCGACGGCGAAGATCAACGTCATCACCACGTCGGTTTTTGCATTGCTCGTGGTTGCCTGTTACGCATACGGTGGGCAACCAGGCTTCACGATGATTCTCTGCTCGGCGATCGCGGTGACAGTATGGCGCAATTGGCTGGTGCAAAATCGCGCCCGCGTGGTTTATCGCCAATACTCGAACTTTTGCAGACTGGCAACAGATCCCAATACCAACGGCCAGTTACACCCGCAAAGCCATGGAGCGCCCCGATGAACGCCAGTACGATATCAATGTCGTTACATCGAAATTCGCAGTTGACCGGATGGCATTCCGTTGGTGCATGGGCGATATCGTTCTCCTACCTTCTGTTTTGCATCAGCGACACGCTTCTTTCACTCGAAATGGACGGATCCCAGTTCGTCAAGCTGGGCGCGTTCGCCTTGCTGTCCACTGCAATTCTGCTGCGTCCGAGCTTTCACAAGCTAATCGCATTGATTTTGCCCATCCTGCTAACACTGTATCTAGCGATGTGGCGCACTTTTAACATCAACGCCGGTGGAGAAGAGTTTTTGCGATTTCTCGCGCCGATGGCGATCACGGTGTCAATGTTCGCCTATAGAGCCAGACTTTCGCCGGTAATCTTCATGTTCTTTGCTGTGGTGCTAAGCAACGACCTGTTCCAATGCTATTTTTATGTAGCATATGCGCTAAAACTTCCCCTGTTTCTCCCGGTGAAATTCGATTCTGGCTTGTATTTGCGAGCGCAAGGATGGATAGGTTTTTTTTCGGAATTCAGTTTTATCAACTTCTGTGCGTTTCTTCTATGTCGTCACTACCAGCCCACGCGATGGTCAAAGCGCGCGGCGTGGGTGTTCCTGACATTCGCACTGCTGGGTGTCTCTTTTAAAATTTTTGCTACGATCGCCGTATATTTTGTCGTCCAACGAAAGCTCACCGTGCGATCTGTCATTGCGGCTTTGTCCGGGATCGGCGTCTTGTTGTTCGCGCTGATGTCCGGACTACTTGATTCATTAGTCAGGATCGCAATGACCAAGCTATCGTTCTACGTCGTAGCGGGTAACTCGGCGCGAGCGGAGTCATATCGCGTCATGTTCCAGTCTTTGATGAAAGGCAACGTTTTCGGAGAAGGTCTCGGCTCATTCGGCGGGCCGGCCTCTGTCAAATATCACTCCCCCCTTTACAGCATCTACCACTTCAACTGGTACGGCCTTGGAAATACCCTCACGACCACCGACACGTTTTATCCACATCTATTCGTTGAGCTCGGCGTACTGGGCGCAGTCTTGTGGCTCGCTTTTATGGTGTTCTATGGGCAAGTAAGTCGAAGCAGGCGAATCTGGCTATTTTTGGTCGGCGCTTTCTGCTTCGACAATATCTTCTCGATGTCGTTCGTTTCCGCATCTTACGTCTTCTCAGCGTTGATGCTCATGTATCTGTTCTCACAAAATAGTCGCTCGCTCAATCGAACTGCGTTGATGGTGCAAGATCGTCACGGGGCCTTGCGATGAATGTTCACATCCTTCAGGTTGGGCCCGGGCATGGCCAGAAAGGCGGCATCGCGTCAGTGCTTTCCCAGTTGGCAGCGCAGCGAAACCAGTTCGAGCGGGCGGGAATATTCATTTCATTCTTCGAAACACGCGCGTTTCGAAGTATCGGCGGGTTGCTGGCGTTCGGCCTGATTGACGTCCCTTGCTTTGTGCGAGCCGCCAGCCGAGCCGATGTCGTGCATTTCCACGTCTCGGAACGGGGATCGTTCTATCGAAAATTCGTGCTTTTCCTTGTGTCGCTGCTGTCTGGCAAGCGCACCGTATTTCATCTTCATTCCGGTAACTTCGAGCGCTTCTTCAATCGATCGGACTGGTTGACTCGTCAGTTAGCCGAAACATTCATCCGTAAGGCCGACTGTGTTATCACCGTGTCAACACCTATAGCGAGGTGGCTACAGCGCTGGCGTCACACCGATAAGGTCCATGTCCTCGGGAATATGGCGCTTGATGCGGAGCACAGCGTCCCCGCACCTCCCCTCCTTGTAAACCAGAGGCCGTATATTGCTTTTGCCGGCCGCCTGAGCGAAGCGAAAGGGCTAGATGATCTGTTTCGGGCCGTTGCTGACTTGACCCGGAAAGGACGGGATATCGAACTCCGGATTGCTGGAACCGGTGACACGCAGCGCTGGAAGCGCATTGCCGCAGCGCACGGGATAGCCGACCGCGTAATCTTCGAAGGATGGCTCAACGGCAACGCAAAACTCGCGTTTTATAGCGGCGCGCATCTGTTCTGCATGCCAAGCCACTTTGAATCGTTCGGCATCGCTACACTCGAAGCGATGTTTTGCGGTCGGCCGGTTGTAGGCACGCGCCTGGGTGGTTTTCTTGACCTTGTTGAGGACGGTGTCAGCGGATATCTGGTCGACGCACACAATCCGCAGGCGCTTGCTGAGGCGCTCCGCAAACTGGTTGACGATCCCGAGCGTGCGCTCCATATGGGTTGTGCAGGACTTACACGCGCTCAAACCTGTTTTCGAGCGTCGTTGATCGTCGATCGATACGTTCAGTGCTATCAAAACATTGCTGCGCGTGGGGTAGGTGAACCATGAATGTAAAACGCTATCTGCTGACAGCAGCTTTATCTTTATGTTCAGCTTGCGCCGTGGAGCAAACCAGTGAAATCCCAACTCAACGGCTTCCTGCTTTTCACACCTTGTTTTCCACCAATTGGGCGCACGGTTTCGATCCCGCGATCGACATTCAAAGCTCGAACGCGCGAGACCTCGTAGTAGTCAATGATCCGCTGTCCCCAGATCGGCATGCGGTCAAAGTCAACATCCAACGTGGCGAAGATTACTCTCATGTTGCGAATGGAACTCCGCGCGGTGAATTGGTGTTCGCTCGGGCCGCGGAAATCGTTTCCGGACACGAGTACCGCATAGAATGGTCAACCCTGTTACCCGCCGATTTTGTATTCGACGACGAGCAGATGCAGATCATTATGCAGATCCACCAGACGGATACGTGGGTAGGTTCCCCGCCCATCATGCTGCAGCTTCAAGGAAGTGATTACCTGTTTTCCGAACGCGGTGGCCTCGATACCAGGCAAAGCCACAACATTCTTTTGCACGGTGCGGACGCGGACCGCGGCAAATGGGTGCACTGGCTTCTATGTTATCGACCTGATTCGACAGGAGAGCGAGCAAAAACGGAATTATGGAAGAACGGTCAGCAAGTATTTGCATCCCGTGGTCACCAGAATGCGTATCCCGAGGAACGCCACGCATACTTGAAGCTTGGTGTCTATAAGCCAAGTTGGCAAACCTTTCGCTCGAAGGTTAGCGAGACTGGACTGTTCTATGGACCTGTCTCCATCTCCGTGCGTGGAAAGGTGAACCAATGACTCCCCGTCTCGACGCCGGCTCGCTTGCTGACGCACTCATTATGCAATGTCGGGCGACCGACTATGCAGGATACGACCCCTTCGACGGCCTCAACAGCGTCCTGTTTGAGAAGCTAGGTCTAGGCTCTCTTCCGTTTGCGAAGATCGCCTGGTTGCAGCTTCACAAACGCAGCCCCGTAAACTTGCGCCCGCTTGCCGGCATCGCGCGTCGCCGCAACCCCAAAGGCATTGCGCTAATCATCCTTGGGCTTCTGGAGCGTGAGCGAAGAACAGGCGACGGATGGGAAATTCCCGAAGCCGCTCGGCTTGCTGAATGGCTTTTAGGCCAGCGCTGTGACAGGAGTGAATGGAGGCACAATGCCTGGGGTTATCACTTTGACTGGGCCGCGCGTGCTTTTTTTGTGCCTCGGGGCACGCCCAATGCGATCACCACTTGCTATATCGCGCGAGGACTTACTGCACTCGGAGATAGAACAGGTAATCAACGGTTCATAGACGCGGCAACAGACGCTGGTCTTTTCGTAGACTCGCTTTACCGGAAAGGCGATGGCTATTATGCGTACATTCCTGGTGAACCCGCTTTCGTGCACAACGCCAACCTTTGGGCGGCCGCAGTTGTTGGAGAGACCGCGAGTCGAGTGGGAGACAACACGCTCATGCATCGTGCGCTTAGTGCTGCACGCCTCTCGGTGGCAATGCAGCGTGAGGATGGCGCGTGGCGATACGGTACGCGTGATCATCATTCGTTCGTGGATGGTTTTCATACCGGCTACAACCTGGAAGCATTGTCGGCGCTACAACGAGCGGCCGGAACTGACGAGTTCGACAACGCCATCCGTGCCGGTATGGACTATTACCGGCGGAATTTCTTCTTGCCAGACGGCACCGTTAAATATTACGACCACGCCGTCTGGCCGCTCGATACCCATTCGGTCGCGCAAGCATTGCTCACCCTGCTGAAAGTGGGCGCATCCAATGAAGATCATCGATTGGCGACTAAAGTCTTTGAACGCTCCGTAGAAACGCTCTATATGCCACGTGAGCGCCGCTTCATGTACCAAAGGGGAAGACTGACGAAAAATCGAATCAACTATCTGCGGTGGACACAGGCGTGGGCGTTCTATGCAATAGAAACTTATGCAAACAGGGTTCAGGTCGAAAGCGGCAAAGAGACGATTGAATATTCTCAGGGGTGCGCACAATGAAACGGATCGAGCTTTTTGGATGCCCGATGGACATCGCCACCATGCAGGAAACCGTCAGGGTTATCGGCGACCGTATCGAGGCTCAACAATTCACGCAGCATGTTGTGGTTAATGTCGCAAAGCTGGTCAACATGCAGACGGACAGCGTGCTTTATTCATCGGTTCGCGCGTGCGATATCGTAAACATCGATGGCATGGGCGTCGTTTGGGGAGCGCGACTATTGGGCCATTCCGTGCCGGAGCGAGTAGCGGGAGTTGATCTTTTCGAACGTCTCTTGCAACTGGCAGCAATGCGAGGTCTGCCCGTATTTCTCCTGGGGGCGACTGAGGAAGTGGTGGGACACACTGCCACCGTTGCAACAATGCGACATCCTGGCTTGCTGATCGCCGGCTATCATCACGGATATTTCTGGGATGACGAGGAGACGGTAGTTGAGAAGATCCGGAAATCCGGTGCGAGGCTTCTCTTTGTGGCAATCACATCGCCAAAGAAGGAAAGTTTTATCAACCGCTGGCAGGATCGGCTCGGCGTCGATTTCGTGATGGGTGTTGGCGGCACTTTTGATGTCGTTGCTGGCAAGGTACGTCGGGCTCCGCAATGGATGCAACGCAATGGCCTCGAATGGGCCTATCGGGTTGCGCAGGAGCCGAGGCGCATGTGGAAGCGCTATTTCGTCACAAACAACCGGTTTGCACTTATGTTGCTGAGAGCACGCTTCGAATCGACATTTAAACGGTTGGAAGACGAACACTGAAAAGACGCGCGGAAATCAGGTTGCAAGGTCAGAAAGCTATGAACACACGAGGTTCACTGGTTCCCCGCTGCGCCGCGAACGTCGCCTCAACGCCGTGGCTCCAACACACCCGCCAACCCCACTCGCGGCCGCGACACCAAAGCCCCCTGCACCAACACCTCCGGCCACCGTCTCAACCACTGCAATTGTTCTTCGGTGTCCACACCGCTCACCACTACTCGCACATCCAGCGCGTGAAGCAGATCGATCAGCGCCGTCATCACAGTGCCTGCACGCGCATCACGTGGCACTGTCGCCATCAATTCACGCGCGATCGTGACGGTATCCACATCGAGCCCGCCGAGTAGCGCCATCGACGACCCGCCATTGCCCCAGTTGCCGAGCGTAATGCTGACACCGATATCTCGAAGACTCTCAGTCAGCGTGCGTAGGGTAAGCAGCTTTGCCGCTTCCGCGCTGTCTGAAACTTCGATTTCAAACAGCCGGGGCGGCACGCCATAAGAGTCGGCCACGCGCGCGACCTCGCCAGCGAACGATTCGTGCAGTGCCACGTGTGCCGGCATCGCGATCGCAACCGGCGGCAATGGCAGATTCGCAGCGAGACAGCCACGTAGCTCGCGGCATACGCCATCCACGACGAACAAGGCCATGTCCAACGCAAGTTGCGGATGGCCGAGCGCCGTCATGAAAAGGGCTGGAAGCAGCAGGCCATAATCCGGGTGCTTCCAGCGAAGTTGCGCTTCCAGTCGCGCCAAGGTCCCGCTTGCCGCGCGATAAGCGCCCTGAAACACGAGATGAAATTCACCCGCGCTCAACCCCTGCCGGACTCGGCTTTCGGATTCATTCAATTCCACAGAAGCGCTGCCGGCAGCATCCAGCCGGTTTTGAGGGAGATGCAAGTCGCATTTCGTGAAGGTGAGCAGTTCAGGTTTTGCATAGTCGAGCGTGTGCATGACAGATTCGTCTTTTAATTCCGTTGCTTTATGCACATGCCGTGCCAGGCGATTCGACCAGTGCGTGAAACACAGGATGAAATGCCGGAAATAGCCGACTTGCGCCGCGTTGCGGCTATCAGATAGGCGCTTCGAGAAAGATGGTTTTCTTTGCCAAACGTTTGCGCAATACCGCGCGTTACGTAGCATTCCACATCACGTTACGTTGCACCGCACACCCGCGATTCGTCACGAACGCATGCGAATGCCGATTGACGATTTCGCGGCTCGACAATTCAGGCAAGTCAATAGTCGAGCCAGCGAAATGCAGAACAATCTACCGGGACGCAACGCAACAAGACAATTTGACCGCTCAAAGAAGATTTACTAGTATCGACACAAAATGCGGCGGACAACACTGCTCATTCCTCACACTGTATTTCCGGGTGGCCAATGCTACAAATCCCTCTCTCTGACGACGATTGGGCTCGCGTCCAGAGTCTCTTTCCCGATCTTCGTTCCACGCGCGGGCGGCCCCGCCGCAGCGATCGCGAGATTCTCAACGCGATACTGTGGGTACAGCAGAAGAAAGAGAAATGGCATCGGCTTCCTTCCAATTTTCCACCACAGCAAACTTGTTATCTTAGGTATATGACCTGGAAGAAGACGGGAGTGCTGGATCAGGTGAATAAACTTCTTCCAATGTGCGGTCAGGAATTGTCGAGTTTCTGATCGGCATTTTTCCATTTGTTTCGGATGCCATATCAAACTGGAAATGTCCTGACGCATAAGAAACCGCATCTGTCGCCGTCACATACTGCATACGGTTTGACAGGTTTCGCACGCTCGCGCCGACCGTGCGAAACCAATACTGGAGTACCCACGCAAACACGTATCGCTTTAAGCTATCTGCGGCTGCTCAACCGCAACTCGCGGAAACGACACGCTGATATGCACGCCTTTACCGCCCGCGCCGGGTTTCAGCGTGATCTCGCCGTGATGGGCGTCCGCAATTTCGCGCACGATGGCGAGGCCTAGCCCGGTGCCTTCCGTATCCGTCGACGCCCGGAAAAACGGCTCGAATACACGGCTGCGCGATTCGGCCGGAATACCGGGACCGTCGTCCAGCACACAGACGGTGACGGTATCGCCGTCGCCATCCACGCCGACAGTGACGTGGCCGCCACTGCTGGTATAACGGATCGCATTCTCGGCGAGGTTCGCGATCAGCGCCTGAAGCAGGCCACGATGTCCCGCAACCGGTGCGGGTCCGTTCAGTTCGGCCCCCAGATCGATGTCGCGGGCCTGCGCAAGCAGCGCGAGATCTTCCACTACTTCCAGGGCAAGCGGCACCAGGTCCACCGTTTCCACGGCGAGTTGGGTGGTGTCGGCGGCCTCGGCTTGCGCGAGCAATAGCAGCTTGTTCGTGAGCCCCACCATAGAACGGTTACTGCGGTGCATCGCAGCCAGTGCTTCATCGAGCGCGGGATTCAAACCGTCCTGCTGGCGCGCGAACTGCAATTGCGTGCCGAGCAGCGTAAGCGGCGTGCGCAACTGGTGCGCGGCGTCGGCGATAAAGCGGCGCTGCGCAGCCACCTGAACACCAAGCCGCGAAATGCACTGATTGATCGCTTCGACAATCGGCCGCAATTCCGTATGCAGACGCTCGACACGAATCGGCTCGAGCTGCATAGGATCGCGGTCCGCCACATCCTCTTTCACCTTCATCAGCGGTCGCAATTCGAAGGTCAGGCCGATGCAGACCAAGGCGACCGCGAGCACGATCATCTCGATCTGCCGCACCAGTTGCGGTTGCCACAACTGCTGGGCCATCGCGTCGCGCGAGCGCACCGTCTTGCCGACCGTCACGCGCACGCGGCGCGTCGCGCCGTTGTCGTACATGAGGCGCACGAGGCCGACAGCGCGCACGGAATGCCCCTGCAGATGCGTGTCGTAATGATCCGGTGTGTCCGGTGCCTGCACCGGACGCACCGGGAAATCAGGCGTGCCGGCGAGCAGACGCCCGTCGTCGACACTCACGCTGTAGAACACCTGGTCGCGGTAAGGCGATACGAATACTTCGAGCGCGGCGGGCGGCACATCCACGCGCAGGAAACCATCTACCCATTCCACTTCGCCCGCGATCATGCGCGCCGATGAGATCAACTGATTGTCCTGCACCAGATCCGCCGTGCGCCGCGCGTTGTCGTATTCGGCCTTGCCGGTCACGAACACATATAACGCGAGTGGCACGAGCAGCCACCACAACAGGCGCATGCGCAAGCTATTGGTCATCTTCTTTCTTGCGCAGCAGATAGCCGAGCCCGCGCAGCGTGACGATAGCCGCGGAACTGCCGTCGAGTTTCTTGCGCAGACGCGAAATATAGATTTCCACGGCGTCTTCGCTCGGCTCGTCTGCGAGCGTGAAGATCGCGTCGACCAGCGCGGGCTTCGTGACGGTTTTGCCCAGTCGCAGAATCAGCGTTTCGAGCACCGAGCGCTCGCGCGGCGTAACGTTCAGCGGTGCGCCCTTGAGTGTGAACTGCCGCGTATCGATGTCGAACGCCAGATCGCCGCATACTACTTCGCTCGCCTTTGAGGGCGACTGCCGCCGGATCGCCACCTTGATCCGCGCGATCAGCTCGCGCACTTCGAACGGCTTGACCAGGTAATCGTCCGCGCCGGCGCCGAGCAGTTCCACCTTTTCGTCGATCGAGCCGCTCGCCGTCAGAATCAGCACCGGCGTCGCATCGCCGCGCTGGCGCAAACGGCGCAGCACGTTCTTGCCCGACAGCTTGGGCAGATTCAGGTCGAGCAGGATCACATCGTAGTGGTTGGTGCGCAGCAACTGGTCGGCCGCGTCGCCGTCCTGCACGGCGTCGAGCGCGAACGCCTCCTGCTCCAGCATCTTCGCGAGCCAGTGCGCCAGCGTGGGGTTGTCTTCGATAAGCAGCAGCTTCATGGCGGGAGCGGCAAAAGTCAGGCCGTCGATTGTGCCGTAAAACAAGGGGTTTGCGCGCTTCCTCTGTGGTTTGCGGCATACGTTGCGGAGTTTGGGGCGGGCGTTGGGGTGAGATTTTGGCGAGGTCGCGGCGAGGTTTCGGGTTAACACCCATGATTTGCCCCCGGCCCAGAAAGCTACCAGAAGGTTTCCAATTTCTATAATCGCCGTCATTCACCCAGAAAGCGCCGCATGCATCACCCAGCGGCGACCAAACCTAAGGAGACTGCTTCATGCGTACCTTGCGCCAGATTGCCGTTGTGTCAGGTGTTGCGTTTGCCCTTGCAGCCGCTTCGGCTGCCGCTCACGCGGAAAAGCTCACGATCATGGTCGGCGGCGCCACCAAGATCATCTATCTGCCCGCCAAACTCACGGAACAACTCGGCTACTTCAAGGACGAGGGCCTCGACGTCGAAATCCTCTCGCAACCGGCCGGCGTCGACGCGGAAAACGAACTGCTCGCGGGCGCGGTGCAAGGCGTAGTGGGCTTTTACGACCACACCATCGACCTGCAGAGCAAGGGCAAGGAGGTCCAGGCGCTGGTGGTGTTCGGGCAGGTGCCGGGTGAAGTGGAAATGGTCTCCACCAAAGCCGCCGATACCTTCAAAAGCATGGCCGACTCGAAGGGTAAAACGCTCGGCGTGACCGGACTCGGCTCGTCGACCAGCTTCCTTACGCAATACCTCGCGCAACGCGCGGGCGTGCCGTCCACACAATACACACTGCTGCCGGTTGGCGCGGACAATAGCTTTATCGCGGCTATCAAGCAGAACCGCATCGAGGCGGGCATGACGACCGAGCCGACTGTCTCGCAGTTGCTGAAAACCGGCGACGCCAAAGTGCTGGTCGACATGCGCACGCTGGAAGGCACGCGCGCCGCCCTCGGCGGCACCTATCCGGCTTCGAGCTTCTACGTGCAACGCGCGTGGGCGGAGTCGCACAAGGACGAGGCCGCGAAGCTCTCGCATGCTTTCGCGAAGACGCTGAACTTTATCGCGACCCACAGCGCGGAAGAAATCGCCGCGAAGATGCCGAAGGACTACTACGGCAACAATAAAGACCTGTACGTCGGCGCGCTGAAGGCGTCGCTGCCGATGTTCACGAAAGACGGCAAGATGCCCGCCGACGGTCCGGACACGGTATTGAAGGTGCTGTCGGCGTTCAATCCCTCAGTGAAGGGTAAGCATATCGATCTCGCCAAGACCTACAGCAACGACTACCTGTCGGCGGCGGTCAGGACCGCGGCGAAGTAACGCTCCTAAATCAACGTCACGAGAACAGCGAGGCACCAGCCGATGAATCAACCCATGTCACGCGATACGCCAGCCATCGAGATGCGCAACGTATCGTGCCGTTTTATTTCTCCGGATGGCAAGGCGACGATCGCGTTGCGCGACTTCAGCATGTCCGTGGCGCGCGGCGAATTCGTCGCGGTAGTCGGCCCGACGGGTTGCGGCAAGTCCACCACACTCAGCATGATTACCGGCCTGCTGAAGCCCACCACGGGCGAAGTACGCGTGATGGGCGCGCCGGTGGACGGCATCGATCCGCGCATCGGCTTCGTGTTTCAGGCCGATGCCGTTTTCCCGTGGCGCTCGGTGCTCGACAACGTCGCAGCGGGCCCGCTGTATCGCGGCCGCTCGAAATCGGCCGCGTATGACGAAGCCAACGAATGGTTGCGCCGCGTAGGCCTCGACAAGTTCGGCAAGCACTATCCGCATCAACTGTCCGGCGGTATGAGAAAGCGCGTGGCGCTTGCGCAAACCTTCATCAACAAGCCGGAAATCCTGTTGATGGACGAGCCGTTTTCGGCGCTCGACATGCAGACACGCACGTTGATGCAGGACGAACTTCTGCAATTGTGGGGGGGTGCCGGCTCGGTGGTATTCGTCACGCACGATCTGGAAGAAGCGATTGCGCTCGCCGACCGCGTATTCGTGCTGACCGCGCGCCCGGCAACGTTGAAGAAAGTGTACGAGATCGATCTGCCGCGTCCGCGCGTGACATCGGAGGTTCGCTACGACCCGCGTTTCATCGAAATCTCGCGCGACATCTGGCACGACCTGCGCGAAGAAGTGCAGATTGGTTAATCAAGGAACGGCAAACATGTCTACTACCTCTCAACAGATGATGCCTTCGGGCATCGACGCCGCGTCGCTCGCGCAAGTCGAACGCGTGGCGCAAAAGCGTATCCGCCAGCGCCACGCGCTCGTGATCACGTTGCGTATCGTCGTGCTGGTGGTCGTACTCGGCGGGTGGGAACTATCCGCGCGCCTGAAGTGGATCGACCCGTTCTTCTTCTCGATGCCGAGTGCGATTTTCGACCAGATCGTCGACTGGTTTGTGAACGGTACCTCGCAAGGCCCGCTGCTCACCCAGGTGTGGGTCACGCTCGAAGAAACCGGCCTCGGTTTCATTATCGGCTCGGTGGCCGGTGTGTTCTGCGGCATCGTGCTCGGCCGTAACAAGCTGCTGTCCGACGTATTCAGTCTCTACATCAAGATCGCCAACTCCATTCCGCGCGTGGTGCTCGGCTCGGTGTTCGTGATTGCGCTGGGTCTGGGCATGGCGTCGAAGGTGGCACTGGCAGTGGTGATGGTGTTCTTCGTCGTGTTCGCCAATGCCTTCCAGGGCGTGCGTGAAGCCGACCGCTACATGATCGCGAATGCGCAGATTCTCGGCGCATCGCGCCGTCAGGTAACGACCTCGGTGGTGATTCCTTCAGCGTTGAGCTGGATTCTCGCCAGCTTGCACGTGAGCTTCGGTTTTGCGTTGGTCGGTGCGGTGGTGGGCGAGTTTCTCGGCTCGAAGCAGGGTATCGGTCTGCTCATTTCCACCGCGCAGGGCGCATTCAACGCGAGTGGCGTATTCGCGGCGATGATCGTGCTGGCTGTGGTCGCACTGGCGGCGGACTATCTGTTGACCGCGGTCGAACAGCGGTTGTTGAAATGGAGGCCGGCTGCCGTTTAAGCGGATTATCCAGGCCGTGTAGAAGCCGGCTTATGGGAAAATGGAATGCCGTTCAGTCACAAGCTGAACGGCATTTTTTTGTACGGAAAGAAAAACACGAAGTACGTTGAACGCACAGCTCTGGTGCGCTTCGCAGAAGCTGACAGATCTGCAGCTTTAATTCCCCGCCGCCTGTCTTCCACCAACAAACTGGCAATCACCGTTCGTTGGTCCGCACGCAACACATTTCCGCTCCCACACGCGCCGCAATAGCATACAGCCCCGCCGCACAAGGCACTGTGCGCAGTGGCACGGTCGATGCGTAATAAGCGCCACCCAGTCGTGCACTTACCAACATCAGGTGAATCGAGGTGCGTCATGTCGAGTGTGCAAAGTCAGCGCCGGCCAGTGAATTGGCGAAGCCGGTCTTTTCCCGCGGAGAGCAGTTCGAAGCATCGCACTCGAACCCGCCGCTTTGCGACCGGATTCGTGCCGCTCGGGTTGCGGACCGCCGGTTTCATCGGGCGAGGTCCGAAGCAATTGTGGCCGTATGTTTTGCCGTGGTTCTTCGCGGTACTCACCATCGGTTTCCTCTGCCTCGTCGTGCGCGGCGTACTCACGCGGCAATTGCTGGTGCCGCCCGTCGAAACACCGCAGTCGCTGGTGGAGCGCGGCTATACGTCGAACTTTCTCGCGGAACGCATCATGTCTTCGATGAGAGCGATCGGCCAGGACGCCGAGTCGATTCCTCACGACACCATGACCGATAACGATGCGCAACCGGACATACAGATCCCCGGTCAGGAAATGTCGTATGCGACGACGGTGCGCTTCATCAAAGGCGTCATCAAGCGCACGGATGTTGTCGTTCACGTCGGCATCACCAAGGTGAACGACAGCGCGGACTCCTACATAGCCCATGTGCAGATAGAGGGCGGACCCTTCAATTCCCGCGAAAGCATGGTGCCTTTCGAAGGGCGCGATCTGGAAAAGTTCGTGCATGACATTGCGGTCAAAGCCATGCGCCTCGCCGAGCCGAATATTCTCGCCAGCCATCTCTATTCGCAAGTGCAGAAAACCAGGTGCTCGCTCGCGCAGTGCAATTACGGCGAGATCGTCTCGATCTATGACGAGGTGCTGGCACTGCCCGCCTCCGAGCAAGGCGAATGGGCGCTGGCCGGCAAGGCGTGGTTGCTTGCCAATCAAGGCCTGTCCAAAGAGGCCGAACAGCAAACCCGAGAAGCGCTGACCGTGTACACGCATTCGGCGGTGCTGCGCGCAAGCCTCGGCATTGCGCTCGAACAGCAGCATCGCATCGACGACGCGCTCGCAGCATTACGAGCGGGTGCGAGCGAGAAGTCGAAGACGGCTGAAAACCTGCGTCTTCTCGGCGACGTGCTGTTGCATGCGAATCGCTATTCCGAAGCACTCGACGCGTTCAGGCAGGCGGGCAGCATGAAGCCGGACTCCGTCGACAACCTGCACGATTGGGGCGAAGCGCTCGTCACCGTGGGCCGCTACGACGAAGCGATCGAAAAGCTCTCCCGCGCGGTCGCACTGCGCCCCGATCTGGCGCCCTCATACGCGGAATGGGGCCGGGCACTGGATCGCAAAGGCGATCTGCTCGGCGCCTCGCGCAAATATGCGCAAGCGCAGCAACTCGACGCAGGGAGCGTCTCGGCGCGGGAAAGTCATCTGGCGCGGATCGCCAGGGCGGTTCAGGAAGGCGACCGCCCCGACACATCCAAACCCGATGGACAGGTCAGACCCGTTTCGAATCCCCCCGCAGCACTTCCGTTTCAAACCGCTTGAGAGCAGTCGGCAGTACCGGATGGACCGCCACATAAATGGCCCGGCTCACAAGCACTTTTACCTTCGCAGTAGTACACACAGTGGAAGAGGAGATGGTCGATGGACAACTTCGATGATGCATTCAAGGCGCTGATCGGAAATGAAGGTGGGTACTCCTTCAATCCGCACGACCCTGGCGGTGAAACCATGTGGGGCGTGACGGCGCGCGTGGCGCGCAGCCAGGGTTATACCGGCGCCATGAAAGATCTGCCTCTGGATACCGCGAAACAGATTGCCAAACAGAAGTACTGGGATCCGTTGCACCTCGACGAACTCGACGCGCGAGTAGCCTTCCAGATATTCGACGCCAATTACAACGGCGGCCTGGTGGTGTTGTGGATGCAAAAGGCGTCCGGCGCGAAAGAAGACGGCAAGTTCGGCCCGGACACACTGGACGCGGTCAAAAGCGCTGACCCGCTGAAGTTTGTCATGCGCTTTGCCGCTTATCGCCTGCGTTACCTGCGCAACCTGCATGCATGGCCCAATTTCAGCCGTGGATGGACAGACAGAATGGCCTCGAATCTTCTCCTGGGAGCAGCATAATGGACTGGTCAAAAGTAGCCTCGAACATTGGTAGCACCGCCCCGCTTCTCGCCGGACTCGTGGGTGGTCCAGTCGGCCTCGGCGTGACAGCCGCCGCGTCGATCATTTCACACGCACTCGGAACGCCGAGCGATCCCACTTTCGTCGAGCCCGCGTTGAACGATCCTGGCGCGCTCGAGAAGATCCGCCAGGCAGAGAGCGCGAACTCGTTGCAGTTGCAACAGTTGATGGTGACCGCCGCCCAGGCAGGCCTCGCACACGAAAGCGACATGGCGCGCATCCAGGCCGCCGATCGGGCCGACGCGCGCGCAATGGGAATCTCCAACAAGGACTGGGTGCCCAAGGTGCTTGCTATGGCGGTGACTGCGGGATTCTTCGGTATTTTGCTGCTCATGGCCTTCCAGCCACTGCCGGGGCCGAACAAGGATCTCGTCAACGTGATCGTCGGCGCGTTGGGTACGGCGTGGATCAGCATCATCGGTTACTACTTCGGCACGTCGATCGGATCGATGCGCAAGACCGAACTGCTCGCCAAGCCCAGTGTGCCCATTACGCCGGACAGCGCGGTCACGCTGCGCGAGCCCGCAACTTCGGCACCCCGTTCACAAGCGGCTCCCGCGCCGTCGCATGCCGAGATGTTCCAGCAGTTCGCGCCGGGTGCACAGGGTCCGATTTTTTCGGGTAACTGACTGCCGTTCCGCAGTCCGGACGATGCACGCGGCGAGGATTGGCTCGCTGTGTGCATCGTCTGTTGAAGTCGCTTTGTCTCAGATCCAGCAACAAACATTACCTGAAACGGTGATTACTCTCTCCAGGTCGCAAAACTAGAATGCAATCACTGACTACGAACGAGAACGCTCGTAGCACGACAAAAACCGAACTGGAGGTAGTTCATCATGAAATCGCTCATTCAAGCTGTTGTTATCGCCGCTGTGCTCGCCGCTCCTATGGCTTCGTTTGCGCAGTCCAACCAGCCCGTGACCCGCGCTCAGGTGCGCGCCGAATTGATTCAACTCGAAAAGGCAGGCTATCAACCGGGCCGCGACGACCCGTACTATCCGGCTGACATTCAGGCTGCCGAAGCTCGCGTCGCCGCTCAGAACGGCACTGCGCAGGCAGCGGAAAGTGGTTTCGGCGGTGTGGTGAGTGGCGCATCGCAAGCAGGTCGCCCGGTTCCCGCGAATGGCCCGAAATCGGTCTACTTTGGCAATTAAGCGGCAACCAAGCGGCAACTAAGCGGCAAAGTGGCCACGCGGCAACGAGGCGGCGGCTATGAGGTAATCAAGCGGTAACCCAGCCGTCACCTGCTGTTCAGCGGCCCGGCCCCGCGCAGGCACCAAGACTTGTGCAGGGCGAGGGCGCTCAGCGCGCAGATGCCATGCGCGCACTGATTCAAAGAACTGGCCCGCGACCGAGTGTTCCCGATCGCGGGCCAGTTGTGTATTCCTTACCTCCGTCATCGGGCTTCCGATGACTTCCGCCTGGACCTTCACGGTCCGGGCGCTTTTTCCTGGCGTGCGGTTTGGCGGCGCCTCCGTGAATATCGCAACGGCCTCGGCAACAGGCGGTGACAGGCCCGTTTCAGATATTGGGCCCGCGGACCGCGTCAGTCACGAGCGACCAGATCGCCCACCTGGCCGCGCCCGGTGACAAGACAGCTCGACAGGAAATTCTCGCCCTGACTGCTGGCACCAGTGTCTCCAAAGCCTTTTTTCAGCGCGTCCGATTTGACCAGCTCGGCGCCCTGATGGCACGTTATCGTCCCCATTTCCCCCGCTTGCGCGCGCATCAACGCCCTATCCGCCATCAGATAACCGAGCAGCAGCACGACGGCAATATTGAACGCTTGTCTCATGGTTCGCCTCCTCTTTTGAGCAGACTAACGCGAACCCCGGATGCGTGGTCCTGGGGGTTTCCCGATCGGACGCTATTCCATGATGCAGATTAAATCAGCCAATGCTTCCGCGCGATCCGCCATGCGGAGCGACCTGAGCCGGCGTTGCGCGCAAAAAACGGAACTTCTGGATGCTCCGCTGCACGCGTTTGGTGTTCCGCTCGAATAGCAGATAAACGGCATAGGCATACACGTAGCACAAGGCGAGCATGCCCAGCAGCACCAGTGCGCCACGGGCATCGAACTGGATCCGCTGCCCGAATCCGACCGCCGCGACGAATAGAATGAACGAGAAATGCGTCAGATACAGTGAATACGAGAACCCGGAAAACCGTATCGCGATACGCGACAGCGGCGCCGGATGCAGCCGGACGTTTTCCCAGAGAATGCAGCGCAGGAAGATGAAGCACGGCACGCCGACGATCCAGTCGTTACTCCACACGAACAAACGCGAGCACACCAGCGCCGCGACAAACACTGCACCGCTCGCGAGCGTGAACCAGGGCAAGCCCGTACGCGCGCGGCGCGCCGGAAAGCGCTTTTCCAGCACCACCAGGACGACGCCGAGCAGCCATAGTCCGAACCCGCTCAGAAGCGATGGAAACGCAATCATCGTGGCGAGTGCGAATGCCGCCGCGGCGAAAGCGCCGAATCCGCGGCGCTGGCGCAATAGCACGAAACACGCTGGAAACCAGAGGTAATACCAGAACTCGTTGGCAAGGCTCCACAGCGGCCCATTGGAGCCATAAGTACCGCACGCCAGGGTCTGCAGGAACGCGAGATTGCAGGCCAGCGTTGCCGCGCCGAGATGCGACGCGACGTTGATCTGCTGATCGAACGTACCTTCGGTGCCGAGATAGAAAGGTCCGCCTGCCAGCGCGATGCCCATGCGATCCCAGAACATCGTCAGCAGCAGTGCGGGAATCAGCACGATCCACAAGCGCGACATGCGCTCGGTCAGATAGCGCTGCCAGTTCCATGTTCCGGCCTCGGCCTGGCGCAACACCGATCCGCCCACGAAGTATCCGCTCAGCAGGAAAAACACGATCACCGCGGTGTGGCCGTAGTTGCTGACGAAATAAAACGCCTTGCCCGCCAGCCCGATTCCGGCACTCGAACGGTAATCGACGAACATGAGATTGCGCAGATGACTCACGCATACCGCGCCCGCCGCCAGTGCGCGGATCAGGTCCAAAGTGTCGCAATGCTGTTTGCCGGTGAGCGCCATGTGAGTCTGGACTGGACAGAGAAGTTGTCCACCAAACTACGGCTCACCCTGCTTTTATTCGGTACGTTCGCCCACATTGCCTATGAGACAGACGGACTATCCGTCGGGATACGGCGAAGGCTTTTCATCGAGCCGCAAACGGTTCACGAGGTTCAGAAACGAGGTTCAGAAACGCGCTTCGATCTGCCTGATTCTCCGTTCGACCGCGTGGCGCACCAGTCCATTCGAAGGCACCAGCAACAGCGACGAAGCGATGATCTGATACACCTTGTTGCGCCGCACCTTGGACACTTTCTGCGGATCGAGCCAGGCGTCGTTGTCCGCCAGCAGGATCAGCGTCTCCAGGCCGATCAGAATCGGCCACAAGCTCGCGAGACGCAGCCGTACGGCAGACGCGGGAATGGCCAGCGTATAGTCGAGGGCCTCGCGGAAATGATCCACGGTCTTGCGCAGAAGCTCGATCATCAGCGGCCTGGCACGCACGGAGTTGTCCGGCCGCAGCAGGTCTTGCGGGCTCAGACCATATCGGTCGAGCATGGTTTGTGGAAGGTAGCAGCGGCCGATCCGCAAATCCTTGCCGCAATCACGCAGCACGTTGGTCATCTGCAGCGCCTTGCCGAAACGCACGCCGCGCCGCGCCATGACGTCGGCCCGTTCCTTCAGCGTGCCCGGCATGTGCGCGTATGTCATCGTGGTCCAGAATTCGCCCACGCAACCCGCCACCAGATAGGTGTAGCGGTCGAGTTCGTCATATTCGCGCAGCGCCGCGATCTGGCCGGAACGTTCGTCGGGGAAGGTGCGAAGGTCGAATTCCATGCCCTCGGTCAGCGTCGATACGATCTCGCGCACTGCCTTGCGGTCGAATTCGTTCAGTTGCGACAGCACGTCGAGCGCGGGGCCGAGCGATTCGAGCAGGACTTTCTCATCCGACTGGACCTGCTGCCCCGCCACTTCGGCGGCCATGCGCTGAAACAGCGCGGCGTCGTCCGTTGCGCCGTTCACCTGTTCACGCAGCGACAGCAGCAGGGTAAGCCGCCGTTGCGGCGCGATCAGCGAGGTATCCGCAATCGTGTCGGCCGCACGCGCCAGCAGGTAGGCAAGTCCGATTGGGTCGCGCATCCCGGCGGGCAGCACGCGCAGCGTGAGGTAGAAGGAGCGTGAAACGCCTTTCAGGAGCGGGCCGAGAAGAAAGGCCCGGGTCGGATTCGGCATGGATGGGATCAGGTCAGGATTGGCGAAAAGCGGCCACGAATCTGGCGCTGCCGCATTGTATACGGCGCGGCGCTTCTTCCCGTCACCTTACGTGGATTGAAAGACTTGCCCGCATGCCGGCGCTCAGCTCGGGCCGTCGCGCCCATTCGCCGCACGTCCCGCATGCGCCGCCCGGTTATTGCCGTTCGCCAAGCCGGCCGCCGCCAGGTAGAATCCCCGGCATCCATGCCGATGTGCGGCGTTGCCGTCCCGCAGTAGGAACGCGAATTGCTGGCGTATGTAGTTTGAGCAACAGACGGTTCGGGGACGAACGGTCGCTTCTGCACACCTTGAATGACACTTCGACAATGACTATCCACGAATCTCCGGCGTCTTCCCGATCCAATGTCGAAACAGGCGTCCCCGGTTTCGACGAGATCCTGGGCGGAGGTCTGGTCCGCGGCGGCGTCTACCTGCTGGAAGGCATGGCGGGCGCCGGCAAGACGATTCTGTCGAGCCAGATTGGTTTTCATCGTGTAAGCCAGGGCGAGAAGGTGCTGTATATGACCTTGATCGCCGAATCGCACGACAAGCTGCTCGGGCATCTCAAGGGTCTGAGCTTCTTCGACGAGAACGCGGTCGCACAGCAGATGCTGTTCGTGTCCGGCTATCACGAACTGATGCAGGACGGTCTCGACGGCTTCCTCAAGCTGATCGCCTCGAGCATTTACGACTACCGCCCGAGCCTGATGATCATCGACGGCTTTCGCAGCGCGCGCGAATTCAGCGAAACCGAGTTGTCGCTGTCGAAGTTCATTCATGAGCTGAACGCGCTGGTCGCGGCTATGGATTGCACCACCTTGCTGCTCGCCCCGCTCTCCGGTAACGAACCGCATCCGGAACATACGCTGGTCGACGGCCTGATCGAGCTGAACCGGTACAGCGACGGCATGCGCCGCGCGCGCGAAATCGAAGTCCACAAGATGCGCGCGCGCAATCACCTGATGGGCAAGCATTTCTTCCGCATTGCCGAAAGCGGGCTCCTGATGTTCCCGCGTATCGAAGCACAAAGCGCGGGACAGCCGGGTCCGGTGGATCTGAAAACGCGCCTCGGTTTCGGCCTGCCGCATCTCGACGCCCTGCTCGGCGGCGGCTTTGCGCAAGGCTCCACGACTACCCTGATAGGACCGTCGGGCGTCGGCAAAACGCTGCTATGTCTGCAATTTCTCGCTGCCGGCATCGCGCGCGGCGAACGCTGTGTGTATCTCGGCTTTTACGAAGGACCCCAGCGGTTGATCGGCAAAGCCGACGCCGTATCGATCAGGCTCGCCGAAGCGCATGAAGACGGCCGGCTCGCGATCCAGTGGCAGCCGGCCATCGAGTTGGCCGTCGACGAACTCGCGGCCACCGTGCTCGCCACGGTCAGGAAGATCGGCGCGTCGCGCATCGTCATTGACGGCGTGGAAGGTTTCCGCGATTCGGCGTTGCGCACCGAGCGCTTCGGCCTGTTCCTGAATGCACTCCTGCATCAGCTTCGCGAAGCCTGCGTCACCACCTTGCTGACAGAAGAACTGCCGCTTTACGCCGACCCCGGCCATGCGAAGAGCGTGCGGGTCTCCGCGCTGACTGAAAATCTGCTGCTGCTGCGCTACGCCGAAACGGAGGCCGGTCTGCGGCGCATGATTTCCGTGGTCAAGCAGCGTGAAAGCGCCCACGACACTTCCCTGCGAGAGCTCGTGATTTCGTCTCACGGTCTCGACGTGGTCGAAAACCTGGGGAGCCCCACCGGCGCGTACCCGGCAACAGGCCTGTCGGCCACGCTGCCACCGCGGCGAAATACGTAGCCGCCCATGAAAACCATCCTGGTCGTGGACGACGAGTTCGACATCCTCACGGTGTGGCGGCTGCTGCTGGAGCGCCACGGCTACACCGTGCTGATCGCGTCGAACGGGGCAGCCGCACTCGAACAGATACGCAAGACCCGGCCCGACATCATCGTGTCGGACTGCATGATGCCGGTCATGTCGGGGCTGCAATTGTGCGCGGCGCTGAACGCCGATCCCGATCTGCGCACCATTCCGATCATTCTTTGCAGCGCGGCCGCGGATATCCCCGTGCAGCCGAATCCGACCATCGAATACGCACGCAAGCCGCTTTCGTTCGACACGCTGCTGGCGATGCTTCAGCGCATGGCCGTATAAAGCGGCGCCGGACCTCGCCGAAAGCCGCGACCAAACGCAACGCAACGCGGCGCAAACCCTCCTGCCGATACCGCTTCCGGCATCTTGAGACGATCGCGCCATTTGTTGAGCGCGCCCAGCGTTCCGCGTTCCACCCCCGCCTTTTACAGTACGTCATCGATCGCGCGAAGCCGGAACACGGGAGCGCGACGCAATTTTCGGAGGATCGGTGATGAACAGCAATCGTGGGACGATTCCAGTTGCTTTCTTCGGTATCGCGGTGGGCGCGCTGGCGTTCGCCAACTTGTGGCGCGTAGCGATCAGGCTCTGGCATCTGCCGGCCGCCATCGGCACCTTGACGACAGCGGCCGCACTCGTCGTGTGGCTGGTGATTCTGGCCGCATACGGCCAGAAGTGGCTGACGCATGCCGCCGAAGCCCGCACGGAAATGCAGCATCCTGTGCAGTCGTCGTTTGCGGCGCTCGGCCCCGTTTCGACTCTGCTCGCCGCGCAGCTTCTCCAGCCCTACGCGCATGCTTTGGCGCTCGCGCTGTTCGGCGTGGCCATAGTCGCGCAACTCGCGCTCGGCGTGTATTTGCATGGACGGCTCTGGCAGGGCGGCCGCCAGCCCGAACTGGTGACACCTGCCATTTATCTGCCGACCGTGGCACCGAGCTTCGTGGCGGGCACGGCTGCGGCCGCCTTCGGGTTCCATCAACTGGGCGGGCTTTTTTTCGGTGCGGGTTTGCTGTCGTGGCTGGCGATCGAATCGCTGATCCTGCACCGCGCCGCCGTGCATGAACCGCTGCCCGACGCATTGCGCCCGTTGCTCGGCGTGCAACTCGCGCCGCCGGTGGTAGGCGGCGTGACCTATCTGAGCCTGAGCAGCGGCACGCCCGACCTGTTCGCCCTGGCCCTGCTCGGTTACGGCCTGTATCAGGCGCTTCTGCTGTTGCGTCTGCTGCCGTGGATTCGCCAACGGGCTTTCGTGCCGGGTTACTGGGCCTTCAGCTTCGGCGTGGCAGCACTGCCGACGATGGTCCTTCGGATGGTCGAACGAGGCGCGACGGGTCCGCTCGAATGGGCCGCGCCGGTTCTGTTCGTCGCGGCGAATCTGATCATCGCGATTCTGGTGGTGAAGACGCTGGGTTTGCTGGTGCACGGCAAGCTGATTCCCGCCATCGTCACCGCGGCCGCCGGTTCGCGGCCCGTACCGCAGGCGCCGGCCGCCTCACGTATCTCACGGGCCGGCTAGATCGGCGGAACGGATGGAGCGAGGCTATCGGAATTCGGCCGGCCGCTGACAAACGATGATAAGTTAGCCAACTCACAAAAAATCTTATGCCTTCGCCATGAGACCGTATCTTCCGCTGAACGCGCTGCGCGCTTTCGAATCGTCCGCGCGGCATCTGAGTTTCACGCGCGCGGCGCTCGAACTGAACGTCACCCAGGCCGCCGTCAGCCAGCAGGTCAGAACCCTGGAGGAGCGCCTCGGCACCGCGCTTTTCAAGCGTCTGCCGCGCGGCCTTGCCATGACCGATGAAGGTCTCGCGCTGCGTCCGGTGCTGACCGATGCGTTCGATCGCATCGAAGCCGTACTCAAGCAATTCGAAGGCGGCCACTTTCACGAGGTGCTGACGGTCGGCGTAGTGGGCACGTTCGCGGTGGGCTGGCTGATGCCGCGCCTGAAGTCGTTTCGCGACGCGCATCCGTTCGTGGAACTGCGCCTGCTGACGAACAACAATCTGGTCGATCTCGCGACCGAAGGCCTCGACTTCGCGATCCGCTTCGGCGACGGCACGTGGCCCGGTTCGCTCGCGAGCCGCCTGCTCGACGCGCCGCTCGCGCTGCTGTGCACGCCGGAGATCGCCGCGCGTCTGTCCAAGCCGGAGGACCTCGCCAACGAGACCTTGCTGCGCTCCTATCGCGCCGACGACTGGATGAGCTGGTTCGCGGCCGCCGGCATTCCACCGCGGCCGATTCGCGGGCCGGTATTCGATTCGTCACGATTGATGGTGGAAGCGGCGATGCAGGGCGCGGGTATCGCGCTTGCACCCGCATTGATGTTCGATCACGAGATCAACACAGGCCGGCTGGTGCGCCCGTTCGAGGTGGAGGTTCACGCCGGCAGTTACTGGCTGACATGGTTGAAGGGCAAACCCATGACGCCGGCGATGCTGCTGTTCAATCAGTGGATCATCAAGGAAGCGGCCGCCCAGGCGCCGAATTAACCGGCTAGCAAAGCGCCGTGCGGCGATGGCCGTTCATTGCGGGCCGTTCGGCTTGCGGCGGGAACACATTCCACGAGCCGTCGTCATGACGGAAGAAGAAGATCGACAGCAGCCCGCCTGGCCGCAACGCTTCCACGCACACATAGCGCTGATGTTGCGATGCGCGGTGGCAGAACTGCACGACACGTGCGGGCATCGACGGGGTTGGCGCGAGCCATTTATCCACAGCCCAATGCAAGCTCTTTTCTGCGGCAGCCATGATGTTCTCCTTGAATACCTGTATCACTGAAATGAGGGGGATGCCCGTTCACGCCATCTGCACGGAACCCTGAGCGCCCTTCGCACTGCTTTCCACGAAAGCCTTCACGAGGCACACCAGCGCATGCATTCCGGTGCGCGGATGGCGCAGGCAGCAATGCACCTGTTCGCTACGGCTTTCGCCGAGCAGACACCACGAGCAGAAGTGCTCGCAGTTGTTGGTGAGCAGGCGATAGTGGTTTTCGCCGAGGCGGGAGCGGGCGCGCCGCACGGCTTCATCGCCGACGTAGCGGGCGGACGGAGTCGGACGGATCGACAGCGGGTGGCCGGCGGCGAAGCGTTCCAGTTCCACTTCCTCAACCGGGCCGCGATGCGCTGAACTCGCAAAGCCCGCGTAATGAACCACGCGGCCATTGCCCACATAGATACCGTGGTGTTCGTAACCGCGACGTTGCGTGACGAGATGTGCGCCGATCGGCAGGTCGATGGTGGACGCGGCGTCGCGGCGGTCTTCGCTGCTTTCGCTGCTCGTCTGAAGAGGGTTTGTGTTCATGGCTGGCCTCGCTTCGATTTCCAACACTGCTGCGAGGTTATTTGCATCATCCGGGCCATGCGCGCGGAAGCCTTTATTTAAAGGGTTTCGCGGGAAATTGGATCGTTGCGGATGCAATGAGTGTCCGTTGCCAGCCGACAGAATGTCGGCCGAAGTGTTGGCGTAGGGCGCTCATTCGTCACGGCTGCGCGAGGTGGGAGCGCGTCGATTAAAGAGGACGGGTGAAACGCCTCCATGTGTTGGGCGCAGTATCGGTTCAATCCCGAGCTTGTTGGGCGCCAGCCGACCCATGACTACGCGCCTCACCATGCGCGGGATATGCAAGCACGCGGAATCGCCCGGCAATCAAGGCTTCACGCCAAACCGCGCGAATCGTCCGCGAATTGGCATGGCACTTGCACCATATCGCCCAGACTCATTCAAACCGCGCGTCACCGCGCGCGTTACACACGCGGCCAACCGGAGAACGACATGGCTTCTATCACAGTGAACGACCTCTCGCTGAACCTCGCGCTGGACCGTAAAGCGATGACAGCGATTCGCGGCGGCGGTGGCGCACCGTGGGTGTACGGCTGGATCCAGCCTTATGTCCGCAATACGCCGAGCATTGGACCTGTCGTGAACCTGTACGACGTGACCAACAACTTCTATGCTAACCAGATGATCAACACGTTCCAGTCCATCGACGTACGCAACGCCGGCGCGAACTCGAACATCACTGTCGCCCCCGACGCACGCAGCAGAAACGATACGGTGTAAATGTTGTGACCTGTGCGAGCCAATTTCGCTGGACGTCGTCCGCGCGTTCCGACGCCGGACGCGTCCGCGAAATCAACGAAGATGCCTGCCTCGACCAGTCCGGGCTAGGACGCTGGGCCGTCGCCGACGGCATGGGCGGGCACGCGGTCGGAGATCTGGCGAGCCGTCTGGTGATCGATGCGCTCGGCCGGCTTACCTCGCCGGTCAGCATGAAGGCCTTCGTCGCCGACGCGCGCGCGCGCCTGCAAAGCGCCAATCGTCAACTGCGGGAAGAAGCCGCGCGCCGCCAGGTGCAAAGGATTGGCAGCACGGTCGTGGTGCTGCTCGCCTGCGACCGCTTCTGCGGCTATGTGTGGGCCGGCGACAGCCGCCTGTATCTGCTACGCGAAGGCAGCTTGCGGCAGCTCACACGCGATCACAGTCAGGTCGAAGCGCTCAAGTCGCTCGGCGTGATTACAGAGGAAGAGGCGCGGCACCATCCGGCGCAGCATATGATTACGCGCGCTGTAGGCGCGACAGACGTGCTCGAGCTCGACGACGATGCCATCGAAGTCGTGGACGGCGACGTCTTCCTTCTCTGCAGCGACGGCCTGAGCAACGAGGTCAGCGAAGAAGACATACTCGCCGTGCTGAGCAACGCGGCGTGCGCGAACGCCTCTGAAGAACTCGTCGACCTGGCGCTCGCGCGCGGCGGCCGCGACAACATCACCGCCGTGGTCGTGCGCGCCGAAGATCCCAACGCATCTGACAAAACCCTGCTGAACCCGGCACCCTGAGCGCATCGTCTTCGCGCTGCGGACTTACGTCTCGCCTTCTTCGTCGTCGTGATCGTCCGCGCCGTTCCTGGTCGCGGCCGGCTGATTACGGTTGCGAAAATCCTTTGAATGCAGACCATGCTTCTTCAGCAGCATCTGCAGATGCGAGCGGTTCATGTCGATACGGCGGGCCAGTTCCGCAACCGTGCCGCTCACTTCGCGAAGGCCGCGTTCGAGAAAGGCCTTTTCGGCGTCGTCGCTGGCGGCGCGCTTGGCGTCGCTCAGCGACATCAGGTTCGTCACGCTGATTGGCTCCTGCCCGGTTGCGCCCGGTGCGTTGAACGACGCGGCAGAGCCGGGCGCCGCCGGCCGCATGTCCAGCGGCAAGTGATCGATATCGGCCATATCGCCGGCCAGACACGAGACGCGATACATCACGTTGCGCAGTTCGCGGATATTGCCCGGATATGCATAGTTCAGCAGAAAGTCCCGCAGACGCGGCGTCATCCGCACAGGCCTGCGCTTCAACGTGCCGGCCGCTTCATCGCCGAACCACGCAATCAGCAATGGAATTTCATCGCGACGCTCGCGCAGCGGCGGCAGCGTGACATGAATCACGCTGAGCCGGTAAAACAGATCCTCGCGAAACTTGCCCTCTTCGCTGAGTTGCCGCAGATTGCGATTGGTCGCCGCGACGATGCGCGTATCCACCGCAATCGTTTCGTCTGAGCCGACGCGCTGAATCTCATGCGCTTCCAGCACGCGCAGCAGCTTCACCTGGCCGGCGAGCGGCAACTCGCCGATCTCGTCGAGAAAAATGGTACCTGTATGCGCGCTTTCGAATTTCCCCTTGCGGTCGTTTGAAGCCCCCGTGAACGCGCCTTTGCGATGCCCGAACAGTTCCGACTCCAGCAGATTGTCGGGAATCGCGCCGCAATTCACGGAAATGAACGGTTTGTCGGCACGCGAGCCGTTGGCGTGAATCACCTTCGCCATCAGTTCCTTGCCGGTGCCGCTTTCGCCGTCGATCAGCACGGGTAGATCGGTCGGCGCCGCTTTTTCGGCAATTTCGAGCGATTCGAGCAAACGCGGATTGTCGCCGAACGTCCCTTCGAAAATGAAGCTGCGTTCGAGCAGTGCTTTGCGCCGCGCACCGCGCGATTGATCGACGCGCTCCTGCGGCTCGGCGGCCACTGCCGCCTGCACGAAGCGCTCCTTGTGCGATAGTTGCATCACTTCGTCGCGCAGCGAGGTGGCTTGCCGCAGCAGTTTGTCGACGTCCGCGCGCTCCAGCCGCGACGACCAGCGCAACGTGGAGCGCAAAATCTCGATCCGCTCGATCAGCCCCGCATACGAAATCGCGGGGCTGGCCTCTTCAATCTGGTCGAGTATCTTCATCATCACGCACTCAACTGTTTCTGGACCAGCTGGTAATACATGCCGCCGCGCTGAATCAGCTCTTCGTGACGGCCCTGTTCCACAATCGCCCCTTCGTACAGCACGAGAATCTTGTCCGCACGCATGATCGTGCTGAGCCGGTGCGCAATGATCACCGCCGTGCGGCCTTTCAGAATGTCGTGCATATTGCCGAGAATATTGCTTTCCGATTGCGAGTCCAGTGCCGAAGTCGCTTCGTCGAATACCAGTAGTCGCGGATCGTGATACAGCGCCCGCGCAATGCACAACCGTTGGATCTGCCCGCCGGACAAGCCGATTCCGCGCTCGCCGACAATCTGCTCGTAGCCAAGCGGCATCTTGCTGATGAACGCGTGCGCGTCGGCCATCTTCGCCACTTCCTCGATGCGGCGCCGATCGGGCGCATCGTCGCCGCTCGCGATATTCTCGGCAATCGTGCCGGAAAACAGCAGGTTGCTCTGCATCACATAGCCGATCTGCGCGCGATAATAGGCTTTATCGACCACGCCGAGATCGTAGCCGTCTATCGTCATCTTGCCCTCGGTCGGCGTGTAGAAGCCGACCAGCAACTTGGCGAGCGTGGTCTTGCCCGAACCGCTGCGCCCCACGATCGCCACCAGTTCACCCGGCTTGATGTCGAAGCTGATGTTTTCGAGCACGTAGGCCGAGTCGTTTTCGCCGTAACGGAAATAAACGCCGCTCAGACTGATTTCGCCCTGGAGTTCGGGCAGCATCACACGCGAGGGCAAATCCTGTGGCTTCTGCTCGGGTTCGATATCGAGCACATCGCCAAGGCGTTCCATTGCCACGCCCGCATCGTTCAGCATGCTCCACAAGCCGACCAGGCCCATTAACGGACCCAGTACACTGCCCATGAATGCGTTGAACGCGATCAATTGGCCAATCGTCATTTCACGCGCCAGCACGAGATTCGCGCCGACCCAGAGAATCGCAATCGTCGTCGCCGCATTCAGCAACTGACTGCCGAGTCCCACGAGAATGTTGAACGCATGCGCGCGATATTGCACTTCGAGCGCCTTTGCGTACTTCTTCTCCCAACGCAAGCGCACCGGCCGTTCGATACCCATGCCCTTGATGGTCTCCACGCCGGCGAGGGCTTCCATCAGAAACGACTTCGATTCGGTCGACGCGGTGAACACTTCGCGCGCATAGCCCTTGATCTTCGGCGTGGCGATCGCGGTCAGCGCCATGATCGGAATGATGAACGCAATCAGCACCAGTGTCATCTTCACGTTGTAGACGAACATGATCGTGAAGTAGATGAACACCATCAGCAGGTTCAGCGCCGTGGTGACGGTGGATTCGGTCAGGAAAGCGCGGATCGTCTGATTCTCCTGGAAGCGCGCGAAAATGTCGCCGGTCTTGCGCTTGGCAAAGAACGAGAATGGCAGCGACAGGGTGTGCTTGAAGAACTGCGACATCATCGCGAAGTCCATATTGCGCACCATGAAATTGGCCAGATAGGCGCGAATCGACGACATCAATTGCGAAAAGACATTGGCAATAATCAAGCCGCCAATCAGCAGATGCAGCAGGCTGACATTCTGATGCACGATCACGCCGTCCAGAATGTTCTGGATAATCAGCGGCGGAATCACGCCCAATACCTGAATCACGAAGGTGGCGAGAAACAGGTGGCCGAGAATCTTCTTGTACGGCGTGAGGTAGCCGACAAAACGAATCCACGGTGAACGCGCGGCAGACATTTGCAGCAGATTCGGCCCGCCGGTAAACAGCAGACAGGTGCCGCTCCAGCCGCGTTCGAAATCTTCGACGGTCATCTTCCTGAAGCCGACCGCCGGGTCCGCCACCCACACATAATCTTTGGAGAGCCCGTATACCACCACATAGTGGTAACCCTCCCAGTGCACGATGAACGGCAGATCGAAGCCGCGCAACGAATCGAACGTGCATTGCACGCCGCGCGCCGTGAAGCCGAGCGATTCACCCGCTCGCGCGAGACTGTCGAGCGTGGCGCCCTGAGTGGTGACGTTGGCGAGTTCGCGCAATTTGCCGAGCGTCATCGGAATGCTGTAGTGGCGGCATATCATCGCAAGGCACGCCGCGCCGCAATCCATTTCTTCGGCCTGTTCCACCAGCGCGAAGCGTTTGATGACCTTCTCGCCGAACTCGGGTTTGGTCTGCAGATCGAGCATGAGCGGCAGCTTGCGCCGTTGTTCGAGCCGCTTTTGCCGCTGCAATTCACGGTCGCCGTAACGGATCCGCTCGTCGAGTACTTCGCGCAGCTTCGGATTGCGTTCGAGAATAAAATGGACCGTGCGCTCGGGAATCACCAGTAGCCGCGTATCGGCCGTCGCGACAACCGAGGCCATCTGCTCCTGGCGCATCAGGCACGCTTTCTCGCCGAATATCTCGCCTTCGCCGAGCGTGGCGAGCGTGTAGTCATGACCTTCCTCATGCCGGACAATACGCACTTCGCCCTGCCGCACCACATACAGCCGCCGGTCCTCGCGTCCGTCCTGCTTGAGAATCTCCTTGCCCGCCGCAACCCGTTTCACGCCAACGCTGCGCACATACTCTTCGAGTTCCGCCTTGTTCAGCTTGCCGCGCAGATCGAACAGTTGCGCGACGAAACCGCCCGCCGAGTTGATCGCCACATAACTGGCGACGAACGCCAGCGCGGCCTGATTGCCGGCGATCACCGGTTCGATCGCGGCGCGCGGAATGAACAGCAACTCGGTTTTCGCCGACGCCCGCACCGACGCTTCGTGAACATAGGCGCGCAACATCGCGATATCGGCGAAGATCTCGCCCGATTTGCGCACCCCCATGCTGGTTTCCTTGCCGTGCTCCTCCGTGAAAATTCGCACGGAGCCCGAGCGAACCACGTATAGCCCGTCGGCCGTCTCACCCGCGGAGCAGACCGTTTCGCCGAACGAATAGAAGCGCGCTTGCGCATAGTCGGCAAGGCGCTCGATCTCGTCGCGCGAAAACGGCGAAAGAATTTCCACCGAGGTCAGAAACTCGGCTGCGGAAGGCGCGGTCTGGGGTGCATCCATGTGCTTGCGGACCTCGAATCGGCGTGTCGTGGCGTTGTTTCAATGCGGCGTGCGGCGCGCGACGGGGCTAACGCGCTTCGATCACGTGTTCCTGCGCGCGTGCGATCAGCCAGCTTTCGCGCAGCAGCCGTCTGACTTCTGCGGCTACGTCGGCGTCCAGCGTCGCGGGATATTTGGCCGTGACGGCGAAAATCTCGAAGCATGAGCGATCCGCCGATGGAAAGGGCCCCAGCAGGTCGCCCACCGCCGCGTTGAAAATCTTCGCTTCAATATCGGGCTTCAACGAGCCGCGCAGCACCTTGCCGATCACGCCGCCCGCCTCGCGCGTGTCCGCAATCGAGTGCTCGCGCGCCATGTCGGCGAAACTGTCGGGATCGTCGTGCAGATACGAAATCATTTCCTTCGCCTTGCCCTCGCTGTCGAGCACGATATGACTCACCTCGATCGCGTCGAACTTCGGCGAATTCAGCGCGAAGTAATCCTTGATCGCAGCCTCGTTGCCGATCTCGTCGAGCATCTTCTCCTGATACAGCCCGTCGGTAATGAAAGCCTCGAACTCGTCGAGACTGACGTTGAGCGCGTCGAGGTACTGATTCATATCCGTCGCGCGATGCAAGCCGCGCACGCGGCGGAATTGATCGGCGCGTTGCTGGATTTCGTCGGCGCTCACGGTTATGCCCTGCTTCTTCGCCGCGTGAACCGTGAGCTTGTCGCGCACGATCTGCTCGATCAGGCTTTCGAACTGGCCGGTCAGTTTCAGAAGACGAATGAACTCGCCCACGTCCACGACTTCGTCATCGATTCGCACTATCGCGGTCATTTCATCCGCTCCTTTAATTGACGTGTGATCCGCGCGGTCAACCCGCCACCTGCCTGAACGGATCGAGACCCAGGTCGATCAGGCGGCGCTCGCGCACCACGATCTCGGCGCTTGCCGTCATGCCGTAGCGCAACGGATAGCGCGTGTCGGCAATCTGGTAGTAATCCTTGTCGAGCGTGACGCGGCCTTCGTAGACCGGCTGCTTGTCCGTCGACGACGGCTTGGTGGCCGGCGAAATATAGGCCAGCGTGCCGTTGATCAGCCCATAGCGCTGATAGGGAAACGCATTGAATTTCAGCTTGACCGGCAGGCCTTCGTGCAGGAAAGCCCGATCGTGTTCGGCAATTTCTATTTTCAGCACGGGCCGTGCGTCTTTCGGCGCAATGCCGCCGAGCGGCGCGTTCGCCTGAATCTTGTCGCCGCGCTGCGTCGACGTCACGTCGGTAATGACGCCCGAAACCGGCGCGAGGATCAGCAGAAAATTGTCCTTGTCGATATTCTCGAAGCGAATCCGCGCGGCCGCCTCGGACACCAGCCGCGCGCTTTGCAGTTGCAGGCGCAACTTGTCTTCCGCGTCGGTAATGTCGCGCACCGCCGAATCGTATTGAAGCTGCAGGTCGGTGGTCTGCTGGCCACTGGTTTCCAATTGCGCATTCGCCTGTGCGTATTCGTGGCTCAGGCGGAAATCCAGCTCCGCGAGTTTTGATTGCGCGACACGGTACGCGTTATCCGCTTCCATCGCCGCAGTGCGTTTCTGCTCCACCTGCAATTCGGCGATACCGCCTCCGCCCGGCTGCGCGAACAGCCGCGAATAGCGGTCCAATTCCTGACGTGCCGCTTCACGCGTGCGACGGGCATTGTCGAGCACGCTGCGCGCTTCGTCGAGTTCGGCTTTCTGCCCTTCCGCCAGTTTGGTCGTGCCTTCGGAGACGCGATTTTCGTGCTGGCGTGCTTCCACCTCCATCTGCGCCTTGAGCGCGGCCGCCTTACGCTCCATCAGCGCTTTCTTCTCGGGGAACTGCTTCCAGTCGCGCTCGGCGTCTTCCAGCTTGAGTTGCGCTTGCAATGCATTGCTGGCGGCCTCGATCGCACCGCGCGCATTCAACCGCGCCAGCACATCGCCTTTCGATACGGGTTGCCCCTCGGCGATATACAGATCGGCAAGCTCGCCGTCGATCGGCGCATAGATCCGGCGCACCTCCGATTCCGGCGACAGGGTGCCTTGCGCGCTGACGATCACATCCGCACGCCCCACGAACGACCACAACAGGCCGACCACGACCAGCGCGACCATCGCCCAGATCAGCGCGCGCGCAATCCTCACCGGCTCCGCCGTGAGAATCGCAATGCCCTCGACGCTGTGATCTTCCAGCGCCTCCGACAACGGTCTAGGGTGACTGTCGCGCTTCACTCTGCTCGCCTCCGATCAATGCCAGCTTCGCTTTCAGAAGCCCGGGATCCAGCACCATGCGCAGTTCCGTCAGCGAACGGCGCTGCAAATTCGCTTCGGCTTCGATATCCGCAAGCAGACGGTCGAAGTCGGCGGGATGATCGGCCTTCAGTTGCGTGTAGATGCGCATGCCCTGTTGCGCCGACGTTTGCGCATCGGAAAGCAGACGCGCCTCGCTGCGAAATCCCGATGAAATACCGCCTTCGAGACGTTGCGTGCCGCCGATCGATCCACCGGCGCGATATTGTTTCCACAGACTCTGCGCGCGCAACAGCAGATCTTGCGCACGCGCCAGTGCCTTGTCGTGCAACGCGGCTACGTCTTTCTGGATCGACTGCAGGAACCACACGTCCGTTGCCGGATCGAGGCTCGCGTAGAACGACAGCAGGCGCTGGTCGTAATCCTTGTCGCCGCGCGTCTTTTGCAGATTCGCGTATTGATCGAGAAGGGCTTTCTTGCGCACCAGTTCGGTGGCGAGCACATCGGACCACGGCCCGGCGGGCATGGCCCGCAAACCTGCCAGCGCCTGCTGTGAGTCGCCGCGCTGCCATGCCGCCGTCACCGCGTCGTGGCGCGCAATCACATCAGCGGAAGGCAAACGGCTGGCCGCCAGTTGTTGAAACTGCGCCTGAAAAGGCGGCGTGCCGAAATGCACCGATTTCAGCATGGCGAGCAACGGCGCCAATTGCCGGCTCAGCGCGGCATTCAGCAGGTCCGTGTATTGGCGCAAATCCTGACGCACCCGGTCAATGCCAGCGAGACGCGGATAGCGCTGCGCGTAATCGTCGAGCACGGGCGGCAGCGCGTCGGGTTTGTCGCGCGCCAGTTCGGTGCGAATCGTCCCGTTCAGGCGATCGATCGCGGCGAGGTAGACCGAGTCGTCGCTTTCGAGTTTGCGCAGATGGCTCAGCGCCTGCGCATAAGGGTCGGCGAATACGGGTACATAGGAAGCGATGCGGTCGAGCGCGCGCTGGTGACTCTTCGCGTCGTCTTCCCAGCGTTGCAGGAGGTTGCCGATCGTGCCCTCGTCCGTGTACATGCGAATCGGCGCATCCATGCCGCCGCGTCCCGCCACGAAGCGCTCCAGATCACCGACCCATTGCAATTCGCCAATCAGCGACGCCGCATCCGCATTGTTCGCGCTCAACGACTTCATTTCTTTGAGCAGTGCATCGGCCTGATCGAACTGTGCCTTTTCCAGCGCGTTCAGCCAGTCGGGGAGTTTCGCCTTCAACAACGCCTCACTCGCGAGCGCGCTGACTTTCGTGTCCGCGGGATGGCTCGCCAGATAACCCGTTGCCGTGGCCACCGCACTGCTGTAATCGCCGCTGGCCAGCAGGTTCTTCAACTCGCGCTCCGACGAACCACGCATATATAGCGTCGATGCAATTGCAATCAGCGCCACCACGCCGACGCCGCCCCAAATCGCAATGCGCCGCACGCTCGCGCGATCGCCGATCGCAAAGGCCTTGCCGAGTTCGCCCGCGACCAGACGCCAACGGCGCGGCCTGCGTTTCGCCGCTCCCGCATGTGCGGCTCCGTTCGCACCGTTCGCACCGTTTGTCCCGTTCGCTCTTTTTTCCGTACCTGTCGGCGTATCGCGTTTCGCATGCGCGGAAATAGGCTGCGCCGCCTCGTTGACTTCGTCTTCGCGCTGCAAGCCGGGATCGACGCAAAAGATATCGAGGAAGGAATGCGCGGCGCCGACGAACGTGGTCTTGTCGGGATCGGCCGCTTCGGCGGCGGCCGGATTGAGGAATAGCTGGGTCACGGTGGGCTCGACTTCAGGGGGCTTCTGCAGCGTCACCCTGTAGACGAAGTGATCTCCGCCAAATGCAACGACGTCTCCCTCTACGAGCGGCAGCGCGGATTCGTCCAGCCGCTTTCCGCCGACGAATGTGCCGTTGGTGCTGCCCAGATCTTCGACGTAAAGCTCGCCGCCCTTCAGAAAGATATGCGCGTGACGCCGCGAAATGTAATTGACCTGATGCGGATAGCGGTCCTTGTAGCGCGAAAACACGTCGTCCGACTTGCTGACAAGAAACGGAAACGCCTGCACCTCGATGGGTTGCAGGCCGAGGTCGTCCCGCTGCGGCACCAGCAGCAGTCCCGGCGGGATGGGCGAGCCGGCGGCCGCGACGATACGCGCGCGCGGCTCGATGCTGACCCGGTAGCAGAGTTCGCCGCCAAAGCACAGTTCATCGCCGGCGCGCACGCGTGCCGGTGTTTGCCGCACCGCGACGCCATTCACCGTCGTGCCGTTCTTGCTGCCGAGATCGGCCACGTACACCGCGCCGTGTTCCGTGAAAATCCGCGCATGACGGCGCGACAGACGGGCGATCTGTTCCGCCGGATAGTCGGTAAAGGGTGCCTCGCTGCGCCCGATTGCGAACAGGTTGTCGACGATCCGGATGGCGTAGAGCGCGGGACGTTGCGCGGACGCAGCCGGCGACAACACCACGTCGAACGCAGCGTCTTCAGTCGCGCGCATCTCAGCAATCGGAGCTTCGCCGGCGGCCATTTTATCTGGATCACTAAGCGTTTACCCGTTGCGCCGGATGCGCAGCGGAAACGGGACGAAGGACTACGGCGGAAAGATATTGTTCGAGTGAGCCGTGCATGAGCGGGCTCCTTAAAGATTGTAAGTCACGCATGGCGAGTGTCAATTTTCCGATCGTCGGTTATGAAGGCAACGGGTGCGTCAGATACAGCCGAAATACCCCCTGCCGCGCGCCACGTTGCGGATTAGCTCAGTGTTCCTTTACTTCTGCCTGAACATTGACGCTCGGCCAGCCGCCGCCCAGCGCCTTATAAAGCAGCACCGTGTCGGACAGAATCTGCTGATGGTTGGCAAGCAGTTCCTGCTGCGCATCCAGCAAGGTCCGCTCGGTTTCGAAGACCTCCAGTTGCGACACCACGCCGAGCCGCAATTGCGACTGGATCTGGTCCGCCACGATTTGCAACCGCGACACCTCCTGCTGCAACTCCACGCGCTGTTGCTTGTGCGAATTCACATTGACGAGTGCGTTTTCCACTTCCTCGAACGCGCCCATCACCGCCACGCGATATTGCTGTTCGGCGACCGTCGACTGCGCTTGCGTGACTTTCACATGCGCCCGCACGCCGGGATCGAGCAGCGGGATGTTGATGCTGGGCATGAAGCCGTACGTGAACGATTTCAGCAGATCGGTCAGCGCGAAACTCGCTGTGCCGCCGTGCCCTGTCAGGCTGATACTCGGCAGTTGGGCAAGCTTGGCTTGGCCCACAAGGTCGTAGGCCTCCAGCACCCTGAACTCGGCGGCCACCACGTCGGGGCGCCGCGCCAGCAGTTGCGCGGGCAGGCCATCTGGCACGGGCGGCAGTTGCACGCGCTGCTGCAAATGCCCCTTGGGCATCTGGAACTCGCCCGCCGGCACGCCGATCAGCGTGCACAGCGCGTTGTTGGCGAGCGCGCGCGAACGGCGCAGATCGAGCAACTGATTGGTCAGGCGGTTGATCTCCGCCTGCTGGCGCAATACCTGCGTTTGCGGCACGAGGCCGTTGCGGCGCTGGCCGTCGTAAATCGTGAGGATCTGGCGGTTCGTTTCGAGTGTTTTCTGCTGCTGCTCGATCTGGTCGTCGAATTGCAGAATCTGGAAATAGGTGCTGGAAACATTCGATACCAGTTCGAGGTAACCGGCGCGCCAGTCGGCCTCGCTGGCGTGAAATTCCGCCTTTTGCGCCTGCACGCCTTTTTCGACTTTGCCCCAGATATCGATATCCCAGTTCACCTGCGTCGCCACGTTGTACTGCCTGGCGAAGGTTTGATGCGTGGTCTTTTCGAAATCGGCGCCGGCACCGAGATCCATCGTCGGCAACGCGCCCGCTTTGGCTTCGCCAATCTGCGTGCCGGCCACGTCGATACGCGCGGCCAGCACCTTGATATCGAAGTTGCCGGCAATCGCTTTGGCGATCAGCGTGTCGAGATAGGGATCGTGGAAGCCTTTCCACCAGTCGGGTTCGATCGTCGCGGCGGCGGATACGGGTGCGCCCTTCTGATCCGACCAGGACGCCTTGGCTGGCGTGTCGGGACGCTTGTAGTCGGGCATGCTGACATCGATACAGGCCGACAGCGAGAGCACGCACGCCGTAACCGCGCAAACGCAGCGCAGCGCCGAGGTCTTGCGGAACAGGCGCTGACGAACTGATGAAGGCAACGCTGACACGATGGTCTCCGATGACGCCCACTTCGTTGCACGAGGAGAACGCGCCCTTCAAGTAAAGCATCTCCGGCGCAGCTTCACCATCGAAGCAATGCGGGAAGATCGGCGCGGGAATCGGGCGGTGACGCGGGGGTCGCGTGGAAAGAACGATTGGCTGCGAAATCTTTTTCACGAGCAGGCTTCGGGAGCCGCGGAGGCACCAGGGCCTCCGCGGCGGCCTGCGCCGTTCAGTGCACGCTGATGTTGTTGCTTGCGTTCACGTGCGGATCGATCGTGGTCGTGACGCCGGCGACGAACGCTGCGTTGTTGCCATTGGCGTTCTGGATGTCCATCTGCGTGTTGATCAGCTGGGTGGCGTTGACAGTCTTGCTGTTGTTCGGCGCGTACACCGGCATGAAGTTGAAGTACGACGACGACGGATGGAAGCCCGTTCCGCCGCGCACGGCGCTCATGGCCTTGCTGTCGAGTTGTTCGGTGATGGACAGGTCCTTGATGGTCAGCGTGTTCATGGTAAATCTCCTGGAAGGGAATACTGCACAGTTTGCGGTTGGGTTCGAGCAACTTGTCTGCTCGAGTGTCACTAATGCATGGGCTGTGCCAGAGTTGCTTTCCTATCCTAAGAAATTCTCCGGAGCGCTGTAGATAAAGGGTTACACGGTTGGCGGGCGGACGGATCTGAAACGGAGCGGTCAAACGCCGCGCGGAAGATGGTGGATCGCAGCCAACAAACCGCGCGAAGCTGTTGGTTGCGGCGTAACACCGGGACGCTGGAGCGTCACGCCGCGCGTTGCGTCATCGCGCAATGACGGTGATCTTCTTCGAGTACACCGGCGGATTGTGCGGGACATGCATGTCGTCGCCCATCAACAGCTGCAACGTGTGCTTGCCTGGCGGAAGTTGAATCATGGTCTCTGTTTCGCCCGCGCCGAAATGCAGATGATTGCGATCGGACGGAATCTCCTGATCCATTGGCGGCAAGTCAGTGTCGATCAGCAAATGATGGTGGCCGGTGTTCGGATACTTGACGCCCTTGGGCGCCACGCCCATGTATCGCAGGCCGAACCACACCTTGAATGGCTTGTTGGCCGGTACGACCTGGCCGTCGTTGGGATAGCCGATATACGCATAGGCGCCCGCCGGTGCCGGTGTCGTACCCGCAATGGCGCCATTCGGCGAAGCCCATGCCGCCGAGATGGCGAGCGCCGCGACCGCGATGATCTTGTACATGAAGGTCTCTCCGTTCTCACGGACCCGCTTTGGACGAACGGATCGCGCTAGTCTTTTAGCACGGTGATGGTGATCTTTTTTGAATACACGGGTGGTACATGCGGCACGTGGTTGTGATCGCCGAGAATCAGTTGCAGCGTGTGCTTGCCCGGCGGCAATTCGATACGTGCGTCCGTCTCGCCCGCGCCGAAGTGCAGGTGATTGCGATCCGATGGGATTTCCTGGTCGAGCGCCGGCAGATCGGTGTCGATCAACAGATGGTGATGGCCGGAGTTCGGGAATACGACGCCCTTCGGGCACACGCCCATGTTCCGCAGTCCCATGCGAACCCACAGCTTGCCGCCGTGAATCACGGCGCCGTCCGGCGGCCAGATGATGTACTCCTCGGCGCCCGGCGGCGAAGCCGTTTGATCGGCGAGCGCGAAGGCGCCCGGCAACATGTTGCCGACCACGAGGAGGAGCGTCGCGCGCAACGCCTTGCGCCGTGCCTCGCGATGCGCATTCGATTCATGATGCACGTCGAGAACAACGGGGGTAACGGTTCTTCTTCGCATAGCGCACTCTCCCGAAGAGTGGTCATGGCCACCGCGGCTGCACGAGGCAGGCCGGGCGTTCCGGCTGTGTGTCGCAGGCGCTCGCGCGGTTGGACGGCCGCCCTTGGTTAAAACGACGCGCCGCCTCACTTTGTGAATTAGCTTAGGACGTAACTTGCCAAAAAGATACGCCACACTCGTTAACCGTATGACGCATTCGGGGCACGCCGACAGTTGTGACGCGCAAAGCGCGTGCTATCGTTATTAAGAGGTTGCAGATGGATGGTCGATAGCGGCTTCGATGCTTCGCGCGATTGACTCCGGCAACTGCTGCGAGTGGCGCGGTCCTCGAATGCCTATGTTCTGTCCGGAACAAACAGGATGTGAAGATGTGGCGAATATTCATGCTGGTGTGCATGGCCGGGGCGATTCAGGCGCATTGGGGCAGTGCGAATGCGGCGCCGCAACGTGATACTGCCGGGCAAGGCGCGAGCGCGGAGAAGATGGGCGCTGTGGCGCTCACTCCGTTCGCGGAACAGCGTGGCAAGCGGCTTTCTCCACGTATCGCGCTGGTGATCGGTAATGGCGCATATGGTACGAACCGCACGGACCGTAATGACGCGCAGGTGGATGCACTGCGGGAGAACGCCCCGCGCGATGCCGAAGCTATGCGTGACAGGCTGCAAACGCTCGGCTTCGACGTCATCATGCGCACGAATGCGACGCCGCGGCAGATGCGGCAGGTCATCGGCGAGTTCCATGCGCGCTTGCAGCACGGCGGTGTCGGTCTCTTTTATTTCGCGGGGCACGGCATGCGGATCGGCCCGCAAACATTGCTCATCCCGGCAGGAATCGATGCTCGCTCGCCGGCTGCGGTCGTGAGCAACGGCGTCGATCTGAACGCCATATTGCAGGCAATGCGTGCGCCGCGCGACAGCCGGCTCAATCTCGTGATTCTCGATACCTGTCTGAACAATCCGTTTTCGGCGGACGTGACCGGCGATACGTCAGCGCTTCCGGACAATACGGTGGTTGCGTACGCAACCGCACCGGGCGGTTTTGCAGCAGACGGCACGCTTCATGGCGTCTATACGAATGCATGGCTGCACGCGCTCTACAGCGCTCCCTCGCAAACCCTGGCGGATCTGTTGCAACGCGTCGCGACGCAGGTGCGCGACGTGACTGGCGGTGAGCAAACGCCGTGGCTTACTTCTTCCGTTCCTCAGTCCTTGCTGATGGCCGATGCAACGTCCGCCATTCGTGATAATCCTCTTGTCACGCTGCATAGCCGGGGCATTCTGCCGAAAGACAGCAGCGAACAATACGAAATCACGTTCTGGAATTCGATCAAGGACAGCAACTACCCGGCCGACTATGAAGCGTATCTGAAGGCCTATCCGAACGGCCGCTTTGCCACGCTCGCTCATGCACGTATCGACCGCTTACGCGCGGCGGCCACATCGAATGCGCCGTCTGCGGCCACGCCTGCTGCGCCGTCAGTTGCACCGGCTCCACAAGCCGCGCGGCCAACGCCACCGCCCAGTGCACCAGCGCTCAAACCCACCGCAAGCGCTCCCGCGCCGGCCACGCCACCCGCGGCGACGGTTGCGCAGAAGCCCGTCACGCATGCGCCGGTTGCCGGTGAAAGCCGCGACTGCGCCACCTGTCCGATCATGATCGCCGTGCCCGCCGGTTCGTTCTCGATGGGCAGCAGTACCGACGATCCTTCCGAAAAGCCCGTTCATCACGTGACCATCGGCGCACCGTTCGCTATCGGCAAGTACGAAGTGACGGTCGATCAGTGGAACGCGTGCGTCGCCGCCAATGCCTGCCAGAAGCTCACGCCCGAAAGCAACACCAGCAAAGCCGCGCCGGCGCGCGACCTCAGCTGGGACGACGCGCAGCAATACGTGAAATGGCTGAGCAGGACCACCGGCAAACCGTACCGCCTGCCCACCGAAGCGGAATGGGAATACGCGGATCGCGGCGGCACCACGACCGCCTACTGGTGGGGCGACCAGATGCGCAAGGGCAACGCCAACTGCAAGGACTGCGGCGACCCGTGGCACAAGGAAGGACCTGAGGCAGCCGGCTCGTTCGCACCGAATCCGCTCGGGCTGTACGACATGAACGGCAGCGTCTGGGAATGGACCGCCGACTGCTGGCACAACTCCTACCAGGGCGCGCCCGCCGATGGCCACGCATGGGACAACCCTGGCTGCGACATGCGCGTGATTCGCGGCGGTTCGTGGCGCGAAGGCGGCGGCTATATGCTCAGCGCGACACGCTTCAAGTACAGCTCGGGCGTGCGCCAGTCGCAGGATGGCTTTCGGGTCGTCAAGGACCTGAAGTGACCTCGGCGGCTCGTCAGATCCGCCGCCGGCTCACGGCAGACCATGCCGACGCTCCACGCTCCCGCTCAAGGCAAGCGAGGCTTCGTCGTAATCGGCGCGAAATCGGCGACGATATGATCGCGGCCATATTTGCTGCCGATCTGCGCGAGCCGTGTGTCCAGCGCGTGCAGATAATCGGCGCGCGATTCGCTTTCGGGCCGCGGCTTGTCGAATAGCGGGGCAGGCGTAATCAGCAGCACGACCATCTCCGATCCGAACGGCTTTGAAATGATCCAGTCGCCGGCACTGCCGATGGTGGCGGTGTAATGCGGCGGCGCCTGATTGTCCTTCGCGCGCGGGCTCGGCACCATGTGCACGACGCTGCCGTCGAGCTGGTAGTAGTCCAAATTCACATACGAGTCATAGCCCGGCGTGGCGACGTCGACGACCAGCGGGTCGCCGTCGCTCAATTGACCGCCAGGCGGCCTCACGTGCAAGGCCGCAACGTGGCCGGCCTGCATGTTGTCAACCCAGTACGGCGCGAGCGTTTTGATGGTGTCGCACTTGTCGTCGGCGAGCGGTTCGACTGCCAGCGTCAGCGTATCGACACCGGGCAGCGCGGCCAGCGTGTCCTTCAGATGCGCCGCGCCGTAGCGCTGCGAGACGTAACCGCGCACCGTCAGCGAGTGATCCTGTACCGAAGCGGCCAAAGCGGAGCAGGGCACCTGCATTAGCGCAGGCATGACGGCGGCGAGGGTCAGCGCCGGCTTGGGTACGGGCGGCGGCGCAGGTGGCATAGCGGACGCCGCCGCAACAGGACTTGCCGGAGGTGTCGCAGGCTGCGCGGCAACCGGCGCCGACACCGCGTCACCCGAAGACGACAGCGACGAAGACGAAGATGCCGCCTGCTCCGCCAGACTCTGCGAAGCGCCCGCCTCAGCCTGTGGCCCGTGCTGCCGGTTCGGCGCCGAGCGGAACGCGAATACGCCGACTGCCGCGGCACACACCACCGCGAAACTCGCGAGCCCCACCTTCGCCAGCGTGCCGGACTTTTCCGCGCGAGCTTCGTTATCGAACTCGGCGATGAAGCGCTCCACGCTCGGCATGCGCGTATTGCGATCGAACGACAACGCGGCACGCAGCGCACGCCATTGTTTCGCGTCAAGATTGGCGGGCCGCTGCGGCTTGAAATCGGCATTGCGGGCCTGCGTCGCCGACAACCGGTCGAACGGATGATGTCCCGTCAGCAGCTCATACGTAATGCAGCCAAGTGCATAGATATCGTCGCGCGGGTCCGGCTCGCGGTGCTCGATCATTTCCGGGCTGGCGTAGGCGGGCGTCAACGCGCCGAGGCTGCCGGGATCGAAGACGGTCGCGTCGCTCTCCTCTTCCGGACGCTGAAACACGCGAGCAATGCCGAAATCGATCACCTTCACTTCGGCATTCGTTGTGAGAAACACATTGGCGGGCTTGAAGTCGCAATGCACGAAGCCGCGTTCGTGGGCATAAGCAAGCGCGCTGCTCATGCCGCGCACGATCGGCAGTGCCGCGCGCACCGGCATGCCCTGATAGCCCGGCGTGCGCAGCAACTGGCTGAGCGGCTTGCCGGACAGGTACTCCATAGTCAGATAAACGATCGGCCCGTCGCGGTCGAAGTCGTACACCGTGATGATGTTGCGATGCGCGAGCACCTGCGCCTTGCGTGCCTCGCGCTGTAATGCGACGAGCGAATTCGGGTTGCCGCGGAACTGGACGTTGAGCACCTTGATCGCTAGGTATGGCTTGCGATCCGAGGCTTCGAGCTTGCGCAGGTCGAGCGCCTTGTACACCGTGCCCATACCGCCGACGCCAAGGCATTCTTCGAGCACGAAACGGTTGTTCAATGTATCGCCGGTGCCTTTGATCTGGTCGGATCCCGCCGCATTGGCATTGGGTGCGCTGCCTGCGCTCGCCTCACGCCGCGACGGAATGTCGAGCGTGGTCTGGATGCCGGTTTCCTCGCCGCCCGCCGCCACGTTCGAGACGCGCAACTGCTCGATGCGCCGCCGCACTTCCACATAGAGATCGTCGGGTAGCGGCGCTTTGCGATGTGCTGCGCCAAGCATGTCCAGCAGCTGCGTGGGGCCGAGTCCTTCGGTGGTCAACGTGCTGTCGAGTTGAGCCACGAACTCGTCACGGGACAGCTCGCCGTTCTGAAAGTCGTGAATCACACGCGCAAGGCTAGCCATTTGTGCGAAGCACCGCCGCTGCCGTTGGACCGGATCGCACGCGACCCGAGCCTCTTCGGCCGATAGAGAACCTGTCGTAACCAGTTACATGTGCCGCTTCGATACTAGCTCCAGGTCCGTGCTTTCGCAAACCAGGATTGGCCCGCTGCGTGCGCTGTGAACGGGTGTCGTGTGATATCCAACAGCGTGCCGTGGTCTGTCGGGCGCAAGCCGTCAGCGGGTCATCTCGCAGGCAAGGCATCACGTCTTCAGCAGTCCGGCACCGTACCCCGAAAGCCTTATGCAGAAAGCCTCCAGAAAATTTATCAGGAGCCTTGAATAAATCTGGCACAGCCCGTGCATTAGTGACTACCGAGCAGACAAGTTGCTCGCAACCAGCCTCAACACCCCGACCCTTACCTCCAGGAGATTCACCATGAACACGCTGACCATCAAAGACCTGTCCATCACCGAACAACTCGACAGCAAGGCCATGAGCGCCGTGCGCGGCGGTTTCGGCCCCTCCACCTCCTATTACAACTTCAGCCCCGTCTTCGCTCCGAACAACAGCAAGAAGGTCGACGCCACCCAGCTCATCAACAACGAACTGAACCTCCAGAACGCCAACGGCAACAACGTCGCGTTCGCCTCCGGCATCAGCTCGACGGTCAACCCCTACCTCTCGACGAGCAACAACATCCACGTGTAATACGTGACGCGGCGAGGCGCACGGCTTCCCGCTGCGCCTCACTTCCCGCCGCTTACCCGCGTCCTGCGCGCACCTTTGGAGAAGCACCATGTCATCCCTCATGATTCGCGATCTGGCCGGCACCCGCGAGCTCGACCGCCGCGCCATGTCGGCGGTGGCCGGCGGCACCGGCAGCAGCGTGCCTGGCCTGCCCCCGGTGGCTGGCCTCAGCGGCATCGCCAACGTCAACGTCTCGGTCAACCAGAACCTCAACCAGATGCAATACGTCAACGTCGCCGCGCTCAACAACGTCGGCGTGATCGGCGCGGGTTTCGTGCCGCTGCACCTGAACGTCAGCCCGTCGCTCTGGGGCGCCAACTACGCCAGCGTGTAACCGCTCGACGTAGCGGGGGCCGGGGGGCCTCGCTACGGCCGGCCGGTCGTCATCGGCCGGCGAGCGGCGCGCGGATTTCCTATACTGATTGTGCGAGGAGACCTCAGCACATTTCTCGACATACCCGGGCGGCAGCCGGCGATTCACGCCAGCATGCCGCTCGCTTTCTTTCCTGGAGTCACTATGGCAAAGCTCATCATCAAGGACCTCACCGACAGTGTGGAACTCGACCGTCAGGCAATGGCGGCCATCGTCGGCGGCGCTCGTATCGGCGCGCGGCTGAATGTGGCCGTGCCGCTGGTGCCGGCTTCGGCACGCGTCGTCGAATATCCGCCCGGGTTCCCCGCGGCGCACCAGACGATTGCCCGAGCGGCCATGCAGCGCAAACCGTAGCACGCGCGGCTCACGAGCCGCATATTCACCGCAGCGGCACGCGTCACGCACGCGTGCCGTTTGCTTTCGTGGCGCGTGGAGCGGTGCAAGCCGACAACCCGCACGCGGTTGGTCGGACCTCGCCGAACACTTCCGTCCTACGTCACGTCGACCGGGCGTCCTGTTCGGCGAACGCATGACGTCTCTGCCTTGCTGGTCTTGCGTTGCCGCCCCGCATACGATTTCCTCGCCCATCGCGTGCAAATTGGCATACCCCTTGCAGAAGAATGGCTGAGCACCGCACTGTGCTCGCTCATTCACCTTCAGGAGTAACGCCATGAAATCCTCACTCGTCGTCAAAGACCTGCCGCGCTCTGCGGATCACACCCATGACGAAACGACGCTCACTGCCGCGCAAATGGAAACTGTGCACGGCGGCCGTTCCGTCGTCGTCACTGTCGACGGCGGCTCGCAAGCGCACGTCGACGACTTTGAAATCAACACCGCCATCTTCGAAGGACGGATTAGCGGGACCTACCTGTAGGACGCGCGAGATGTCCGCAATTGGAAACAGGCCCCCTTCACGTCGCCGTGGAGAGGGCCTGTTCAGTTGAAGCGGTGAATGGTCTGACAGAAGCAGAAGCGTGCTTGCCGACGGTACAACCCATTTTCAGGCAGCGTCGGCCTTACTCCGAGGTGGTGCGGCCACGACGTTGAACGACGCCTCTTCGGCCACCGCTTCGTCGAGGCCGACAAAGCGGTTGAAATCCTCGAAGGAAGTCATCCGGTCCGCGACTGAATCGGTCGAGCCTTCGCGCATGAAGATTTCCATCATCTCCTTGACTGCTTTATGCATCGCAAACATCGGTTCGATGGGGCACAGCGCATAGTCGAAACCGAGTTTGTACACCTGATCGAGCGTCAGATACGGACTCTTGCCGGAGCGTGCCATGTTGAACAGAATCGGCTTGCCGAGCGGCTTCAACCTGCGCACCATTTCCTGCATCTGCTCGATGCTTTCCGGCGCGTCCGCATACAAACCATCGGCGCCGGCTTCGGCGTAGGCCGCGAGCCGCTCGATCGCATCGTTCAGACCCGTCACGGCAATCGCATCGGTTCGCGCGACCACGAAGAAGTCGGGATCGGTTCGCGCGGCGAGCATGGCCCGCAATTTCGCCTGCATCTCCTCTTTTGGAATCACCTGCTTGCCGGCAAAGTGGCCGCACTTCTTCGGCACCGCCTGATCTTCCAGATGCAGCACCGAAGCGCCTGCTTCTTCCCACAAGCGGATCGTCCGCTGCACGTCGAGAATGCCGCCGTAACCGGTGTCGGCATCGGCGAATACCGGCAGCGATGTAACCCGGCAAATACGGCGGATATGCTCGAACATCTCCGTCTGCGTCAACAATCCGACATCCGGCTGCCCGGCCACGATTGCCGATGCAGCAAACCCGCTCACGTAAATCGCTTTGGCGCCCGCCTGTTCGGCGAGCATCGCGGTCACGGCATCGTGCGCGCCGAGGCAAACAAAAGGCGGCGACTTCAACAACTCCCTGAAACGTGCAGAACGGCTCACAGTGCTTCTCCCTGTCAAGTCAGATCGGTCGATCTTCAACGTCCGCGTCGAAGGCGACCATTCGCGTCCGGCGCAAGCGGCGGCCTATCGCGGCATGTAAGCCCACGCGCGTTTGGCGCGGTCCGTGCGGCGAAACGCGTCGATATCGTCGGCCAGACGCAACGTCTGATCGACCTCGTCGAGTCCTTCGAGCAGAACCGCCCGGCGCGCGGCGTCGAACTCGAACGGCATCGGTTCAAGTCCGTCCGCGCGGATTTGCAGGGTGCGCAGATCGACTTCGAGCGGCGTGCCGTCAGCGGCGACCGCAGCGAGTGTTCCGATCGACGCAGCGTCGAGACAGATCGGCAGCAGCCCGTTTTGCAGGCAGTTGGCGAAGAAAATGTCGCCGAATGAAGGCGCGATCACGCAGCGGATGCCGAACTCTTCGAGCGCCCACACGGCCATTTCGCGCGAACTGCCGCAACCGAAGTTCACACCGCCGAGCAGAATGCACGCGTGCCGGAATGCCGGCTGGTTGAGCACGAAATCTTCGCGTTCTCCCTGCTCCGGACCGCCTTCGCGATAACGCAGCGTCTCGAACAGCCACGGGCCGAGCTGGCCTCGCACAAGTTGCGAAATCCTTTCGATGCGAATGATCAGGTCCGTGTCGACGTTATTGCGCGGTAACGACGCGGCCGGGCCTTTGACCATCGTGAACGCTTTCATGATGCGGCTCCCGCGTACGACACCGGCGCGGCAATGTGACCAGCCAGCGCACTGGCCGCAGCCACGGCCGGACTCGCCAGATGCGTGCGCGCGCCCGGCCCCTGACGGCCGACGAAGTTCCGATTCGATGTCGATACGCAACGCTCGCCACGCCCCACCACGTCGCCGTTCGCCCCGACGCACATCGAGCAGCCGGGCTCGCGCCATTCGAAGCCGGCCGTGCGGAATATCTGTGCAAGGCCCTGCGCCTCCGCCTCTCGCGCAACGCTCAGCGACCCCGGCACCACCCATGCGGTCACACCCTCGGCGACATGGTGGCCCGCCACGATGCGCGCGGCCGCCTGCAAGTCTTCGATGCGGCTGTTGGTGCACGAGCCGATGAACACGCGATCGACCGCCAGTTCATCCAGATGCTGCCCCGCATGCACGCCCATGTAATCGAGCGCCCGTTGCAACGCTTCACGGCGCGCGGGATCGGACTCGTTGCCCGGGTCCGGTACGGCAGCGTCGATCGCGATCACGTGTTCGGGGCTCGTGCCCCAGGTGACCTGCACCGCGATCGCCGCGGCGTCGATCTCCACTTCGCGCTCGAAGTGCGCACCGTCATCCGTCGGCAAGCGGCGCCAGTCTTCCAGCGCCGCCTCGAAGCTCGCGCCTTGCGGTGCATACGGACGTCCGCGCAGATAGGCAAAGGTCGTCTCGTCCGGCGCGACGAGGCCGAACTTGGCGCCGAGTTCGATCGTCAGATTGCACAGCGTCAAACGTGCTTCCATCGAGAGCGCTTCGACCGCCTCGCCGGCGAACTCGACCGCGTAGCCGGTGCCCGCGCCGGCGCCGAGCGCGCCGATCACGTAAAGGATCATGTCCTTGGCCGTGACGCCCTCGGCAACGCTGCCTTTAAACCGTATGCGCATCGTTTTGGGCTTCTTCTGGCGTACGGTTTGCGTCGCCAGCACATGCACCAGTTCGGTCGAACCGATGCCGAACGCGAGCGCACCCAATGCCCCGTGAGTGCAGGTATGGCTGTCGGCGCAGACGATCAGCGTGCCCGGCAGCGACAAACCGAGCTCCGGTCCGATCACGTGGACAATGCCCTGCCTGCCTTCGGTGCCAATATCGAACAGGGGAATGGCGTGCTGCGCCGCCTGTTCGCGCAGCGTGTCGACCATTGTCGTGCTCCAGTCGGCATCCCCCGCCTCGCGGCCGGGGCGCGTGGAGATCACGTGATCGAGCGTCGCGAACGTCAACTCGGGGTTGCTGACCGGCAAATGGCGGGCTTCGAGTACACGTACCGCTTCGACGCCGGTCAACTCATGCATCAGATTGCGATCCACCTGCAACAGATCGGCGCCGCCCGGCAGATTCGCAATCGTGTGGCTGTCCCACAGCTTGTCGAACAGCGTGCGCGGCGCATTCATGATGCCGTCTCGCTGCTCTGTGCGTGACGCTTCTCGAACTCCCACACCTCCGGAAAGCCGACCAGTTCATGCAGCTGGTCCATCGTGAAGGACGGCACCTGCAGTTCGAGCGAGTCGCCGTGATCGAGCAGATGACGATAGGCGCTATCCAGCGCAGCGGTAGCCGCCGCCATGCCGATCGAAGGATAGATCGCGATATTGAAGCCCCATTCCTTCAGCGTGCCGCTCGGTACGACCGGCGAGCGCCCGGTCGGCACCATATTGGCGAATACCCATGCGCCGCTGTCGGCGAGCTCGCCGCCGATCCGTTGGAATTCCTCGGCGCTTTCCGGCGACTCGACGAACACGATGTCCGCGCCTGCACGCGCGAACGCCTTGCCGCGCCTGATCGCTTCGTCGAGGCCGAGCGTGGTGCGCGAGTCGGTTCGGGCGATGATCAGCATGTCGTCGCTGCGGCGCGCTTCGAGTGCGACTTCGATTTTCTTCAGCATGTCGTTCAGCGGCACCACCTGGCGGCCCTGGGTGTGGCCGCATTTTTTCGGCATCACCTGGTCTTCCATCTGGATCGCCTGCACGCCCGCGGCTTCGTAACCGCGCACCGTATGCCGCACATTGAGCAAGCCGCCGAAACCCGTGTCGGCGTCCGCGATCAGCGGCTTGCCGGTGCCCTCGGCAATTTGCCGCGCACGTCCCACCATATCTGCGTAGCTGACGAGGCCCGCATCCGCGACGCCGAGATATGAGCCGGACACGCCATATCCAGTCATGTACAGCGCTTCGAACGGCAGGCGGTCGGCGACCCGCGCCGAGAACATATCGAATACGCCGGGCGCGACGACGAAGCGCCCGCTCTTGAGAATCGCTTTCAGCTTCCCGGAAGTGCTCATCGAACTCTCCTGCTCAGGTGCTATGGGTAAGATGCCGCTGCCACGCGAGCAACAGCAGATTGACGAGCGTGGCGAAAACAAACAGCATCAGCGCGAGCGCCATGATCGTGCTGGTCTCGCTGCGGTTCATCGCGATCATCAGCATGTGTCCGATGCCGCTTTGCGACGCGAACATTTCGCCAATCAGCGTGCCGAGCAGCGTCAGCGAAAAGCCGATGCGCAAGCCGGCGACCACTTCCGGCACGCACGCGGGCAGCAGCACGTGACGCGCGAACGCAAAAGGACTCAGACGATAGGTCCGCGCCGCGCGCGTATAGATCGGCGGCATATTGCGCACGGCGTTCATGGTGAAGATCGTGATCGGCACGATCCCGTGCATCACGCCGAACACGATTTTGGCCCACAGGCCCAGACCGAACGCGAGCAATACGACCGGATATAGCGTGACTTTGGGAATCGAGTAGAAGCCCATCATCAGCGGCTCCATTACATCGCCGGCAAGTTTGCGCGCGCCGAGCAACATGCCCAGACATACGCCGCCGATCGCCGAGATCAGGAACGCGGAGCCGAACGCGAATGCGGTGACGTAGAGACTCGCTGGAAAATCCGGATCGCTGACGATATGCACCGCACGTTCGAGCGTGCGCCACGGAGTCGTGATCGCGTCCGGGCCGAGCAGTTCGCTGAGTACCTGCCACAGCACGGCCAGCACGACGATCAGCACGACGCCGTCCAGCCAGCGTCGCGTGTGCCGCGGCTTGACGGTGTGCGCAACGACGATCGTGCTCATGCGACCTCCCTGCGGATGCGCCGGTATAGCCGCGCTTCCGCCGTGCGCAGCAACGCGTTGAGCGAGCTGACGAACGCCAGCATCAGCACCATCAACCCGTACATGGTCGGATTGTCGAAGTTGTTGTAGGCGAAGGCGATCTGATAACCGAAGCCCGAGCCCGACAGCACGAATTCGCCCGCCACCACCGCAATGAACGCATAGACGACCGTGAGCTTGATACCGGTGAAAACGAACGGCAGGCTCGACGGCAACGTGATCAAACGGATTTCATCGAAGGTATTCAGGCGGCACACGCGAGCCGTGCGCAGCAGCACGCGCGGGACGCGTTCCAGACCGTTGAGCGTATTCACCGCCATCGCAACAACTGCGAACAGAAAGCCGATGCCCACCAGCGGCCAGCGATTCAGACCGAGAACGACGATCAGGATCGGATAGAGCACGAACACCGGCACCGCGTAATACGAGAGCAACAGCGGATCGAGCACGCGCCTGACACGCGGCAACCGGAACAGCAGCACGCCGCCGACGAAGCCCACCACCACCGCCAGCGCGACGGCAAGCAATGCGCTGCCGAGAGTTTGCAGAATGTCCGTGGTGTACTGCCCCGACAACAGCAATTGAACGGCGCTCACCACCATTCGCGACGGCGGAATGAAAGAGATCGGATCGATCCACGCTGCGCGGCTCGCAATCTCCAGCAAGACGATCAATCCCACGACCAGGCCGAGCCGCCAGCGCGCGGCGGTATTCATTGCCGGCTCCCCAGCGCTTTCAATGCTTCTTCGCGCAACAGGCCCCACACTTGCGCCGTCAGTTCGCCGAAGCGCGCGTCGAGCGCGGTCGTGCTGTCGCGCATGCGTGGCCACCCGGTTTCGATCGTTCTGATAAAACGGCCGGGACACGCGGACATCACGCCGATGCGGTCGGACAGCAACACGGCTTCGTCGATCGAATGGGTGATCAGCAGCACGGTCGCGCCCGTATCGCGCCACAGCTTCAGGGTTTCGTCACCCATCAGAAGACGCGTTTGCTGGTCGAGCGCGCCGAACGGCTCGTCGAGCAACATCAGGCGCGGCCGCACCACCATTGCGCGGGCAATGCAAACGCGTTGCCGCATACCGCCCGACAGTTGCGCCGGATATGCGCGGGCAAACGATTTCAGGCCCATGAACGACAGTGCATGATCGACCCGCTCACGCACTTCCGTTTCAGCGACGCCTGCCTGCCGTGCGGCAAACGCTGCGTTGTCGAATACATTGAGCCACGGGAAACTCGCGTCTTCCTGAAACACGACGGCCACGCCGTCCGGCACTTCCGCACCGACCGGCTTGCCTTCGAACGTCACCGTGCCGCCGCTCGCCGGGTTCAGGCCGGCCAGCACGTCGAGCAGCGTGGACTTGCCGCAGCCGGATGGACCGACCACCGAGAAGAACTCGCCCACTCGCAATTCAAGGCTCACGGGCCCCAGCGCGTGAAACGGCGGCTTGCCCTGGCTGCCCTGATAGATTCGGGTGACGTCCGTGAGCGTAGCCTGAATACGCTTGCCGTCGGGCGACAGCGTGCTCGGAGCGACCACCGAGATATTGGCTTTATGGCGGGATAGCGCGCTCATCGAAGACCTCACTTCCTGCTGCGCAGATCGGCCGGCAGCATCGATTCATCGACGATCTTCGACCAGTCGAATGGACCTTCCGGAATGGCCTTGACCAGCACGAGGCCTTTCAGTACTTCGTCCATGCCCTTGTAGTCGAAGCTGCCTTCGCTCCAGTATTTCGGATCAGCGTCGAGCACGTTGTTGATCGCCGACGCGGCGACCGCCGGGTCCATCTTGTACTCCCTGGCGAGAATCTGCGCGGCCTCGGCGCGATGCGCCGCCATGTAGACGACGGCCTTGCGGCGCGCTGCGATAATGCCGCGAATCACATCGGGATGCGCCTTCAGATAATCGGTGCGGACAATGCCGACCGTCTGCGTTTCATTCGGCACCACGTCGTTCGAGCGAAACGCAATTCTCAATCCATCTTTCTTTGCGCTATATGACGGCTCGGTCATGTAGCCGACATCGATCGCACCCTGCTGCAGCGACGTCAGCATCCCGCTCGAACTTCCCACCGGTTTGCGCTGCACCTGGCCGAGCAGGCCGACGCGGTCGAGCGCGATCGTGGAGATCATGTCGGTCGTCGATTTGGGACTGCTGTAGCCGATCGTCTTGCCTTTCATCTGTTTGATACCGGTGATCGAGCCTTGCTTCAATTCGACCCACACGAGATCGCCGAGACTCTGCACGCCACCGTGCACGATCGTCAGATCGACTCCCTGCTTCACCGCCGCAATGGCCGCCGGCAACGCCACCTCGCCGTACGGAATGTCGGAAGCCATCGCGTTGCGAATGCTGGTTCCGCCTCCTTCCGATGTGATGAATCCGGTGACGTCGACTTTCTCTTCCTTGAAGAAACCTTTGTCGAGCGCGACGGCGAAAGGCACGCCGTACATGCCGTCACCCCAGTGCGTCACCGTCAGCGAACTGGCGTGAGCGCCAACGCTCGCAAGCGTCAGTGTCGCGCCCAGACAGATACCCCGCACGACTTTGCGTATCGCATCCATGTGGTGTGTCTCCATCCACGATTGACGGTTGACGTCCGTCATTTTCGTTATGCCGCCGCGCGCCGTGACGCCGGCGACGGGTCAGCGAACGGGTTGATCAGTCCGACTTCGCCCGATCACTGTGTAAGTTAATGTATGCATTAAATCTGCAAAAGTACAGAACGATGACGGCTCACAACGACTGGGTTTACCCGTCATGCCGGCTCGTATTGATCAGTTTTTACGCCTGGTGGATGCCGTGCTGCTGCAGCACGGCAGTCTGCTCGCGCCAGCCGCGCTCGCGGTGTGCGCGATATAGACGGCTTGCACGCGCTGCATCGCCGCGACGAATCGCTTCAATGATTTCGTAATGCTCATCAATCGATTTTTTTGGCTGCGGATGCGGCCGTAGACGCTGCGTGAAGCGTCGCACGCGATGTACCTGGTCGCGGCAATTCATGACCACCTGCGCAAGCCGCGCGTTGCCGCCGAGTTGAACGAGCGCTTCGTGAAACGCCTCGTCGGCGAGCGCCCATGCCTGCATGTCCTGCTCGGCGAGTGCCTCGCTCATTTTCCGGCAGGCGCTTTCGAGCGGACTCAGATCGACGCCGCTGCGCGCCGCGACCAACGCCGCCGCGGTGGATTCGAGACTGGTCAGGACCTGGTAGATGTGGCTGATGTCGGAGACCGACGTGGGAACGATACGGATGCCATGACGCGGCACGATTTCCACGAGACCTTCGCCCTGCAGGCGAATCGCCGCTTCACGGATCGGCGTGCGGCTCACGCCGAGCATTAGTGCGAGTTCCTGTTCGAGCAGATAGGAGCCCGGCGTCAGTTCGCTTTCCATGATTTTGTGCCGGAGGCGCTCGTACGCCTGTTGCGACGAGTTGCCGTTGCGCGGTTCGGTTTGTGCAACGGATTGGGGCTCGTGCGCAGCAGCACGCTGAGCCCGCGGAGCTTGCTTCGGTGTTTGCGACGCAGCGGTTTTCACGGCACGGCCAGTGCCGGCGTTTGGCTTGCCGCCCGCTGGCGCGCGTTTTCCGGCGGCGGGTTTGATCGCATGCGCTGGCGTGGCCGATTTGCGTTCTGGCACAACGGTTCTCCTGGCGGCGCCTGAGCGGACGCGGCAATCCGGCATGACAGCAAGCGTGTCTGCGCCGCCCGGCCTTGCCCAGACTCGTCCGGTCCGGCTTCGCACGCAACGCGCCTTCGCTTGATGCTAGCATCGCGCGCCGCACCATGACATGAAGGGAAACGCTTAACGCAATATACGCGCCGGGCGTGACGTTCGCTCACGCGCCGCGCAAGTGCGCGACCAGCATGCGGCACGCCACCGGCAATGCCTCCAGAGATCGCACCGCGATCAGCAGTTCGCGCTCGGCCCATGCGTCGGTGAGCGCGACCGTGGCGAGGCCGAGGTTCGCTGCCTGCTGCTGCGCGACCGCGTGAGGCATGACGCCGAGTCCGAGCCCTGCGGCAATCATCAGACATTGTGCGTCGTAGCTCGTCACCTGAATGCGCAGATTCACCGGCCGCGCGTGTGCATGCGCCGCGCGCGTAAGTTGCTGGCTGATCGCCGTATCGGGCGGCAACCCCACGTATTCGAAGTCGAGCGTATCGGCGAAGGCGACGGCCTGCTTTTGCGCGAGCGTATGCCCGCCCGGCACCACGAGTGTCAGGAAGTCGCGGTGATAAGGGAACGTTTGCACCTCGTAGCCGTGCGGCACCGAGGTGAAGATGCCGATATCCACGGCGTTGTCCGCGACGGCCTTGACCACCCCAGCGCTGGCTTTTTCTTCGAGCTGGATCTGGATTCGCGGATGTTGCGCGGCAAACGCCTGGATCTCGCGCGGCAGAAACTGCACGACGGACGACACATTCGCCGCCAGCCGGATCAGTCCGCTCACGCCGCTCGCGTAGTCGCGCATCTGCACGGCAATGTCGTCGAGCTCGTGCAGCGCGCGATGCGCGAGCACGACCAGCCGTTCGCCCGCGGCAGTGGGCGCCACGCCCTTGTTGGTACGCCGCAGAAGCGCGACACCCAAGGTCGCTTCGATCTCGCTGATGCGCTTGCTGACGGCCGCCGCCGCGATATGTTCGCGCTCGGCCGCCGCCGCGATGGTGCCGGCCTCGGCGACGCTGACAAACAGTCTGAGCGAAAGCGGATCGAGTGTCGGCATGGCGCCCCGCGAATAGTTGGAATGTTCCGCCGATGCCGGCCAGACGCGGTATGGCGTACGGCATTCGCCATGATCCACGTGAACGGCAGCGATTTCAGCCAGTGTACCGAAACGGCCGCCGGCCGTGCCTCGTCATCGTGGTTCGCGATGGCGGCATGGCCAAGCACTGCTTTGCGTCCGGGCAGCACCCGGCAACAATGGCATGAAGCGACGGACCCAACCGAGGTGCCCCGTCCACAAGGAGCGAGCGATGCAAACGGCCACCCACGCAAAGATCAAGGTTTTCTGGCAGCCCGGCTGTTCGTCGTGTCTGCGGACCAAGGAGTTTTTGGCGAACCAGGGCATCGAATTCGAATCCATCGACGTGCACAACGATCCCGACGGCCTCGCGCAATTGACCGCGTTGGGCGCACGCAGCGTACCGGTAGTCGCGCTTGGGTCGAAATTTACGTTCTGTCAGTCCATCAACGACGTGATCAAATTTCTGGATCTGAAAACGAAGATCATCACGCCGTTGCCGCCGGCGGAACTGGTCAGCCGCCTCGAACTCGTGCTCGAATCGAACGCGCGATATACGCGGCAGTTCAGCGGCCCCGCTTTTCGCGAGCCGTTCAGGAATCGCAACCGGACTCCGGCGGGACTGACGTTTCATGTGTTTCGCGTGGCGGAGATGGGGATCGAAGCCGCGCAGCAGATCGAACTGCTGTTCGAGGGATTCGACGAGGTGCCGCCCACACACTGGGGGCCGGATGACATCGCTCAGTGGGGCGAGAGTGTGAAGGCGCGCCTCACCGCGTGGTGGAACGACGAGACCGACCGTTCGCTCAGCTACGACGTGCCGACTTACTACGGACGGCGCCCCATGCACGAGGTGCTCGAGCGCACGGCCTGGCACAGCGCGCAGCATACCCGCCAGGTCATGTTGATGCTCGAGAGCGAAGGAATCCAGGTCGACCGGCCGCTGAGCGCGCAAGATCTCGCGGGCTTGCCCCTACCGGATGAAGTCTGGGACAGATAGGCGCACGCAATCCCTGTCGTCCAGGTTGTGCGCCGCCACATAAAAAGACAAACGCCAACCCATCCCCACTTTCGCGTGGCAGAATCGCCTTCATCCCGTCGGCGAGACTGAATCACATGACCACGCTGCGCGAAAAATCGACTGACTCGGTCTATCAACAACTGCGCACCAAAATCCTGAGCGACGAATTTCGCCCCGGCATGCAGTTGCTCGAACGCGACCTGGTGAGTCTCTTCGGCGTGAGCCGTACGCCCGTGCGGGAAGCGCTGGTCCGTTTGCAGAAGGAAAACCTGCTGCAGATCGTGCCGCGCCACGGCATTCGTGTGCGTCAGGTCTCGCTGCCCGACATCGAAGCGATTCATCAGGTGCAAAGCAGCCTGGAAGCCACCGCGGCCGGCGTTGTCGCGAGCATGAATCTGCGCGTAAAAGAATTGCAGCCGTTGGACCAGTTGTGCAACGCAATGGACCGCGCGCACCAGAAGAACGACTACGCGGCATGGGCCAGCGCCGACGAGGCGTTTTTCTCCCACCTCCTGAAACTCTGCGGCAACCCGCGGCTCACGCAGATCGTCAACGAATGCTGGGATCAGATCCGGCGCGTACGCGATCTCACGTTGCGGCTCAGCGCGTTGGCCGATCTGCCGAAGGCACGGCATCGAGCGATCGTCGAGGCGGTCCGCGCCGGCGACAGCGCGACGGCCGAGCGTTTGTGCCGCGACTATCGCGCACACTGTCTGCAATTCCAGCTCGACACCTTGCAGCGGCTTCGCATTCTCGAAGTCTGAAGGCCGAGCGATGTCGGCACCTTTCGCCGCGATCCGTGTCGGGCGATTTCCAACAGAATCCGTGATTTGTCGGGCGTGCGCCGTCAGCCGTTTATCGTCTGGTCGCGTAGTGTGCCTGCGCCATGACGGTACTGCGACGCGAACCCCTTATGCAGCAAGCCTCCTGAAAATTTATCAGGAGCCTTGAATAAATCTGGCACAGCCCGTGCATTAGTGACTCCCGAGCAGACAAGTTGCTCGCAACCAGCCTCAACACCCCGACCCTTACCTCCAGGAGATTCACCATGAACACGCTGACCATCAAGGACCTGTCCATCACCGAACAACTCGACAGCAAGGCCATGAGCGCCGTGCGCGGCGGCTTCGGCCCCTCCACCTCCTATTACAACTTCAGCCCCGTCTTCGCCCCGAACAACAGCAAGAAGGTCGACGCCACCCAGCTCATCAACAACGAACTGAACCTCCAGAACGCCAACGGCAACAATGTCGCGTTCGCCTCCGGCATCAACTCGACGGTCAACCCCTACCTCTCGACGAGCAACAACATCCACGTGTAATACGTGACGCGGCGAGGCGCACGGCTTCCCGCTGCGCCTCACTTCCCGCCGCTTACCCGCGTCCTGCGCGCACCTTTGGAGAAGCACCATGTCATCCCTCATGATTCGCGATCTGTCCGGCACCCGCGAGCTCGACCGCCGCGCCATGTCGGCGGTGGCCGGCGGCACCGGCAGCAGCGTGCCCGGCCTGCCCCCGGTGGCTGGCCTCAGCGGCATCGCCAACGTCAACGTCTCGGTCAACCAGAACCTCAACCAGATGCAATACGTCAACGTCGCCGCACTCAACAACGTCGGCGTGATTGGCGCGGGTTTCGTGCCGCTGCACCTGAACGTCAGCCCGTCGCTCTGGGGCGCCAACTACGCCAGCGTGTAACCGCCCGACGTAGCGGGGGCCGGGGGGCCTCGCTACGGCCGGCCGGTCGTCATCGGCCGGTGAGCGGCGCACGGATTTCCTATACTGATTGTGCGAGGAGACCTCAGCACATTTCACGACACATTTCACGACACACCCGGGCGGCAGCCGGCGATTCACGCCGGCATGCCGCCCGTTTTTTTGGCGGAGCGGCGCTAGCCGACAAGCCTCACGACACGCAATGTATTCGCGCCCCGAACGAATTCTCGTCGCTCTACGCCGCTGAAACTGAACCGGTTCTTTTAGCCTGGTGAATGTCCGCACGTAGCGACGCCGGCCATCATTCGCTCGCCTATGATGCTTAGGACGCCACGTGGTTTTTTATCGCCGTCCGCCAATAGCACACACCATCCGGACAGCTTGCTGGCGCAGGAGTGAGCGCGGCGCACCGCATCCACGATGCGCCGCACACCATCAGCGACGATGGCAGCGCGCCACGAGCCGGCATCGCCAATTCGGACTGGAGACGCGCAATGAAATTTATCGTCCAATGGAACGGTCTGCCGACCGCTGAGCATTCCGTCATCGAACGTTTCATGAAGACCGGCGGCAATACGCCTGACGGTGTCAAACTGCTGGGGCGCTGGCACGCTATCGGCGGATTGCACGGCTTTGCGGTAGTCGAGGCGGAAGACACGCGCGGCATCTCGGCGCTCGCGCTCGAATGGGGCGACCTGCTCACCATGAGCATTTTCCCGGCCATGACCGATGAAGATCTGGGCGCCGCCCTCGGCAAACATCTGGCGGCGCGCAGCAAGTAGGCACACCATGAGCGCCGGACTCGCCGCACCGCTTCCGAGCGGGCAACTGCTGCCGTTCCGCGAATCTTGCCTCGCCTGGCTCGTGCCGCCGGTGCGGATCGGCCACCCGCAAACCGCACTGACGCCCGGCCGGCAACCACCCGTAGACGCCCTTCCACCGCGCCGCAGCGCGCTCCAGAGCCACCACCGGATCTTCCTCTTGCATTCTGTATCAGTCGATATATAATCGAATTCTATATCGATTGATACAGAATGGTCGTCAGCAACGCAGGAGGGATTTTCATCATGGCAAGACCCCGCGAATTCGATGAACACGAGGTGCTGGAAGCCGCCAGCGCGGCTTTCTGGACGAAGGGCTACGAGGCCACCTCCACGCGCGACCTGGTCAAATCGACCGGCCTGACGCAGCCGAGCCTCTACAACGCATTCGGCGACAAGCGCGCGCTGTATCTGCGCGCGCTCGAGCATTACCTCGAACATACGTTGCGCGAGCGGATCAGCCGGTTGGAGCGCACTGTGTCGCCGGCTCAAGGGGTCACCCTGTTCTTCCATGAGATCCTGGAGCGCACGCTAGCCGATCCCGGCAAGCGCGGCTGCATGCTAGTCAATTCGGCGCTTGAAACTACATCGGATGACGAAGCATTCCGTGAAATCGTCGCCACGGAATTCGCCGAAGTCCGAGCGTTTTTCTACCGCCGCATGGTTGCGGCCAGCGAGAACGGTGAAATCACCGCCGTCGTTTCCGCCGATGACGCGGCCACCCATCTGCTGGCCACGTTGATCGGCGTTCGCGTTCTCGCGCGGGTCGATCCGCAACCGGCGCTGCTGATTGGCGCGATTGCGCCGGCTTTGCTGCTGCTCGGTTTGCCTGCCCTACCGGCGAAACACACGAACGTCTGAGTCAGGCGCCTGACAAGGCGCGCCCCTTCCCTCGATTCACCACCGACATCCGGCAGTGACGCGGCCACCGCGCGCACCGGTAAAGGAACCGTCATGTCCGCTGCACCGATAACGTCCGCCAGTCCTGTCTCACTCGACGCCCGCGCGCTCTTTGCAACGCTCGCGGGACTGTGCGGCAGTCTCGTCGCGATCGGCCTCGCCCGCTTCGCGTACACGCCGTTGATTCCCTCGCTGATCCAGGAGCACTGGTTAACCTCGTCGCAAGCGGTGACGCTCGGTGCGGCAAACTTCGCCGGCTATCTGGTCGGTGCGTTGATCGGCAGGCCGCTTGCATCGGCGCTGTCGAACCGCAGCGCGTTGCGCATCCTGATGGCGGTGGTGACGGCCGCCTTTTTCGCCTGCGCGTATCCGCTTTCGGTCAGCTGGTTCTTTGCGTGGCGTTTGTTATCGGGCATTTCCGGCGGCGCGATCATGGTGCTGGTGGCGACATCGATTCTTCCGCACATTCCGGTGCCGCGCCGTGGCTTTGTGAGCGGCATGATCTTTCTCGGGCTCGGGCTGGGCATCGCGGCATCGGGCACCTTGATTCCGAAGCTGCTCCACTTCGGCTTGCAAACCACGTGGATCGGCCTCGGCGTATTGGCGCTGGCGCTGACCGCCGTGAGCTGGTTCGGCTGGCCCGCAACGAATCCGCCCGCGGCTGTGGTGCCGTCCGGCGCGCATCACGCGGTGCGCCCCCAAGGCTTGACGCTGCGCGTGCTGTACGCGCAATACGCGGCGAACGCGCTCGGCCTCGTCCCGGCGATGGTGCTGCTCGTCGACTACGTCGCTCGCGGTCTGGGACGCGGCTCTGCAACCGGTGCGAACTACTGGGTGCTGTATGGCCTCGCTGCGATCGTCGGCCCGGTGATCTGCGGCAACATTGCGGATCGCATCGGCTTCGGCAAGGCGTATCGCGCCGGGCTGCTTCTGCAAGCGGCTGCCGTTGCCCTGCTCGCCTTTTCAGGCAACCCCGTGGCACTCGCCGTCTCGACTGTGATTCTGGGTATTTTCACGCCGGGCATCGTGCCGCTCGTGCTCGGCCGCATTCACGAACTCGTGCCGCACGATCACACCGAACAACGCGCCGCATGGAGCCGCGCGACGACAGCCTTCGCGCTCTTCCAGGCACTCGGCGGATATGGCTACTCGTACCTTTTCTCGCATACGCATAACGATTACGCGTTGATCTTCACTTGCGGAGCGATAGCGCTCGCTCTCGCGTTCGTCGCGGATCTGGTGATTTCGCGTAGCGGCACCGCGCGCAACACCGCACAGTGACCGGCTCAAGGCGTTTCCGCTTCGATCTTTTCGCCTCGGGCACGGGGTTTGCTCAACCATGACATCGATACTGCCTTACGCAGCGCGCGCGCAAGCGCGCCTTGCGTGGCTGTCGTAAAGGCAGGTCTTATCAACCAGGCGGAGGTCATTCATATGTTGGGAACTATTCTTCTAGTGGTGCTGATTCTTCTCCTGATCGGTGCGCTCCCGTCGTGGCCGCACAGCCGTTCGTGGGGCTACGGTCCGACCGGCGGTATCGGCCTCATCGTGATCGTCGTGATCGTGCTGCTGGTGGTCGGCGTCATATAGCCGACACCGCCGTAGCGTGTCACGGCATCGGCTCATTTGTTGAAATCGGGTAATAGGCCGCCGCATATCTTTGCAGTTCGCTGCGCGGATATCCGGCGGCCTCTCTATGTCGGCGGTCGGCACGGATTCCCATCTTGTCACACCGGGGGAAGCGATGGAAAAGTTACTCGCGAATCAGGTTGCTCTAGTCACGGGCGCCAGTTCGGGCATTGGATACGGTGTTGCGACAGCACTCGCGGGTGCGGGCGCTGCCGTCGTCGTCAACTATCACTCGCATGGGGAAGCGGCGGAACAACTGGTCAGCGAAATCGAAACAGCAGGCGGCGCCGCGCTCGCGGTTCAAGCCGACGTCTCCGATCCGGCGCAGGTCGAGGCGATGTTCGCGGCGTGCCGCGCGCGCTTCGAAAGCGTCGATATCGTGGTCGCGAATTCGGGCATGCAGAAGGACAGTGCATTCGCCGACATGACGCTGGACGATTGGCAGCAGGTACTGTCGACCAATCTGACCGGCCAGTTCCTGACCGCGCAAGCGGCCGTGAAGGAATTCCGGCGACGCGGCCCGCGGCCCGCTTCCAGAGCGCTCGGCAAGATCATCTGCATGAGCTCGGTGCACGAGGTCATTCCGTGGGCCGGGCACGTCAATTACGCGGCGTCCAAAGGCGGCGTTCAGATGTTCATGAAGTCCCTTGCACAGGAGGTCGCGCCGGAACGCATTCGCGTCAACTCCATTGCGCCGGGCGCGATCCGCACGCCGATCAACAAGGACGCATGGGACACCGACGCCGCGTTGCAGAAACTATTGAAGTTGATCCCCTACCGCCGCGTGGGCGAATCCCAGGACATCGGCAAGGCCGCTGTCTGGCTCGCCTCGGATGAAAGCGACTACGTGGTCGGCACGACGTTGTTCGTGGACGGCGGCATGACGCTCTACCCTGGTTTCGACGACAACGGTTAGCCGTTGCCGGCGAGCAGTTGCTCGAACAGATCCGTATCGCCCATCTGCCCGCCTTTGAGCATGACCTCCATGCCGTCGAGTTCCACGCGATCGGCATGGAGACGGCATACGGTAACGCCCGCCGATAACGGCGCAAGATACGACAGTCCCCACGCGCCGAGCGCTCGCACGGCAAAACTCGACGTGTCGCCACCCGCAATGCCGATGCGGCGCAATCGTACGGCGCATAGCACTTTCTGCAACAGCGACGCACACGCATGCGCGAGTTGCGGTAACGCGACGCCTTCGCCCGACGGGCTGCGCGTCGTGAACGCGAGTACGTTGCGTCCGTCGCGCAAAGGGCCTGTGATCGCCGCCACGCGCTCCGCCAGATAGTCGGACGCTGCTTCGCCGGTCATTTGCAGCGGGTCGAGTTCTACACGGAGATAGGACTCCGCGGCACCGATCTGTACCTCGGTCAATGGTGAAAGACTGCCCGCCAGCACGAATACGGGGCCGCGCGCACGAGCCAGCGGCGGCGTGGTGCGGTTTTCCGCATCGGCAGGTTCGGCGGGGTTCTCGCGCGCCAATGCATACGCCTGCGCGACGCTGCTAGCCCCCACCGCGAGCAACGGCGCCGACACCGCGGCATAACGCGCGATCACGCGGCCAATCGCTTGCAGATGCGAATCGTCGAGAACGTCGAATAGCAACGCGTCGGGTTTCGATTCGAGCCGGCGCCGCACTTCCGCTTCGAGCCCGGCGTCGCCCGCGGCGTGGCAACGCCAGTCGATCGATTGCACGTTTTGCACGCCCTGTCGCTGGAGATGCACACGCAAGTCCGCTTCGTTCATCGGCGTAACAGGATGGCGGCTCATGGTCGGATGGCGGTCGATACGATAGACCGACTGCGCGCCATCGGCCGCGCCGGCTGCCGCGAACAGTTCACCGAACACGCAATAACGCCGCAAATTGGGCTGACCGCCGATCACCGCGACGAGTTCGCTCGCACAGTAGTCGCGCAACGTACGAATCGCCACGCCGATGCTGCCGGTTTCCGGCGCGCTATCGAATGTCGAGCACACTTTGTAGTGCATCACCCGTACACCCAGTGCGGCAAAAGCGGCGCCGACCTGCTCGAGTTCTTGCCGTTGCGCAGCGGGCGGCATGGTCCGCGCGGCGCCCGCCACGCCCACGGCGTCGAGCCTGCCGAGCGTCGCAAGACGCGCGGCATCCGGCGGCGCGAAGAACAGCATGGTGCGCAAACCCGCGCGAGCGAGATGGGCCAGCGTGTCGGTCGCGCCAGTGAAGTCGTCGCCATAGAAAGCGTAAGCCGGACCATTGCCGTTTATCTCGCCCACGTTGCCGGTCATTTGTTCCGTGTCGCGTGTAGCGTTCATGCACGGCCGCCGAAAAACGCCAGCGCGCGCCGCAACTCCGGCATATGTTCGGCGTACACCGGCAGCGGGGTGCCGGCCTGCACGGCCGCCCACGCCTGACGCACGCTCGTCACGCCCGCGGCGGGGCCGTCCGGATGCGCGAGAATGCCGCCGCCCGACATGAACAGCAGGTCGGTCGAGCGCACCGCGTCGAAGGTCGCCTGCACGGTGCCGGCCCACTGCCCTGAAGAAAACGCCGGCAGTACGGCATCGTCGCAACCGGCGGCGAGCGGCGTCGCGCAATCGCGAGCGGACTCGATCACTTCGGCGTCGCTCTGGGCGAATTTGCCGGCGAGGCCGTGCACGTGCATATGATCGACGCCGCTCAGGCGCCACAACGTCTGGTACGCCTGGAACGACATGCCCAGCGCCGGATCGCGCGACATCATGCCGTAGCCGTTGCGGTGCGCGTGAAGCACCAGCGGCGTCGTGCGGCGCAGCGACTGGATCGCGGAAAAGCCGCACCAGTTGATGCTCGCCATCACGCAACTGCCGCCCTCGCGTTCGACCAGTTCCGCGTGACGGCGCATGGCGTCGAGGTCGTCGGTGATATTGAAGGCGACCATCACCGGCCGGCCGCTGCGCTCGCGGTAGCGGCGCACTTCGGACATCACCGCCCGCACGCGCTCGGCAAGCGGCGCATGCGCGGGATTCGCGCACACCTCGTCGTCCTTGATGAAATCGACGCCCGCTTCGCACAGCTCGCGCACCAGTGCCGCCGTTTCCGCCGCGCTCAAGCCGACGTTCGGCTTGATGATGGTGCCGATCATCGGCCTGTCCTTCACGTCCGTCAGCGCGCGCGTGCCTGCTACGCCATGCCGGGGCAATTCGAAACGCGCACGGTATGAAGCCGGCAGACGTAGCGACAACAGCCGCACGCCCGTCACTTCACCGAGATCGTATAGATTGCCGGCAACGGTCGCGGCCAGCGTGGGCAGATTCGCATCGATATTGGCGAGCGGAAACGACAGCGTGATGCGTGCGCGCCGCCACGGCCCCGGCGTGCCCTGGCGCTCGAGCCATGCGTTCGGCAAGCTGGGCCGCGCCGCCGCCTCGAGTTCTTCAATGCGCAACACGCTCGCGCGGCTGCGCGCGCGCAGCGCATCCGATTCGTTGGCGACGCGCACGAAGGTGCCGCTCGACTGCTCGCCGGCCATCACGTCGGCGACGCGCGCGGGATCGAGCGGCGTTTCGATCAGATAGTCGGCCTCGAGCGTATCTTCGTCGACGGCGCGCGCTTGCAGCATCCCGCTCATAGCGTGCCCAGATCGGGAAAGCGGCGCACCGGCTCGCGGCCGTCCCAGTCGCGCGACGCCGCATAGATCATGTCGAAGAGCTTGCCTTTCGGCCCGGCGATCTCGGACAACTCGATCACCGTACCGGGATGATTCTCCGTGTCGAAGTAGACAAAGCGCCCGTTGCGCCCCACTTCGCCGCTCATCGCAACCTTGAAACCCTGCTCCTGCAAGCGGGCGAGATCCGCGTCGAACGAGGTGGTCCAGTACGCGTTGTGCTGCAAGCCGGTGTGGCCCGCGGCGAGAAAGTCGCGATACATCGACGGCGCGTCGTTACGCGTCTGGATCAATTCCACCTGCAACGGTCCCGAGTTCGCCAGCGCAACCGAGTTATGCACCTCGTACGTTTGCCCGCGGTACGTATAGTTTTCAATCGGCACGCGTTCGTTATAAAACCACGGACCTACGCCGAGCACGCGGCTCCAGTAGTCCATTGCGGCTTCGATGTCCCGCACCACGTAGCCTGCCTGCCGGATTTCGCCAAAGAAACGACTCATGAAACTCTCCCGATACTGCGGGGTTGAAAGACGAGCGACGCCCCGGCGCGGCGAAACGCAGCGCCCGAAGGTCGAACCCGTTAGGAAACCAGAGGGATCCGGTTAGAGAAACCCGATCGAAATCCAGGGGATCGCCGCGACCAGAATCAGGCCGACGAGCAATGCGCCCATATAGCCGACAATCGGACGAATGCCCGCGTCGGGATTGACCTTGCTGATCGCGCACGCCGAGTAGTAGCCCACGCCGAACGGCGGCGAAAAGAGCCCCACGCCCATCGAGAGAATCACGACGATCGCGTAATGCACTTCGTGCACGCCCGCGAGCCGCGCGATAGGAAACAGCAGCGGCCCGAACAGCACGATCGCGGGAATGCCTTCGAGCACGCTGCCGAGCATCACGAACACGACAATCGAAACCGCCAGAAAACCGTACGCGCCGCCGGGCATCGAGCCCATGACTTGCGCAAGATCCTGCGAAAAGCCGGATTGCGTCAGCGCCCACGCCATTGCAGTCGCACAGCCGATGATGAAGAGGATCGCGCCCGACAACGTGGCCGCATCCACCAGCATGCGGCCCAGCCGCCGCCATTCGAAGCGGCGGTACACCAGCAGGCCGATCAGCATCGAATAGGCAATGCCGATGGTCGACACCTCGGTTGCCGTCGCCACGCCTTCGACCACTGCCATGCGAATCACAAACGGCAACGCCAGCGCGGGCAGCGACACGATGAACAGACGCCCGATCTGCCGCTTGCTGAAACGCTGCGCGCCGCTCAGGTCTTCCTTGCGATAGCGCCACCACACCACCGCGCACAGAATCAGCGCGAGCACCGCGCCTGGCAGCATGCCCGCGGTGAAGAGCGCGGAGATCGACAGACCCGTGACCGAACCGATCGTGATCAGCACAATGCTCGGCGGAATGGTTTCGCTTTGCGCGCCGGTCGTGGCGAGCAGCGCGACCAGATCGCCTTCGGAAGCGCCGCGTTTTTTCATCTCCGGGAACAGCACGGGCGCGATCGCCGCCATGTCCGCCACTTTCGAACCGGAAATGCCCGACACCAGATACATCGCGCCGATCAGCACGAATGACAGTCCGCCATGCACATGGCCGACGAGGCTCGCGAGAAACTCGATCATCGCGCGCGCCATGCCGGTCATCTCGATCAGCAAGCCGAGAAAGACGAACAGCGGCACAGCGAGCAGCACGAGATGCGACATGCCCTCGTCCATGCGGCCGACCACGACTTCGAGCGGCGTGAAGGTCGAGAGGCCCAGATAACCGAACGTGGCGAGCGCAAACGAAAAGCCGATAGGCACGCCCGAAAAGATCCCGATCGCCACCACGCCCACGAAAAAGATCACGAGATTGGTTTTGCCGAGCGTCTGAAACCACGGCCCGGCGAACATGGCTATCGCGGCCAGTACGGCCGTGATCGCGAGCACGATTACGACGTCGCGCACACGGCTCACCTGGGCGAGGCGAATCAGACCGACCAGCAGCATGAGCGCTGCGCCGATCGGCAAAGCGAGCGCGCGCCACGCATTGCTGATCTGCAGGGCGGGCGTCACGATCGCCGCCTCGCCGGACGCATAGTCGTAGGCGGGAGCGATCAACAGCGCAAGCAATGCGATCGACGCGGCGATCGCCAGCGTATCGACGAACGCGCGCCGCTGCGGCGACAGGCGGCTGACCAGTGCCGTCATCCGCATATGTTCGCCGCGCCGCAACGCGAGCACGGCGCCGAGCATGGCGAGCCACAGGAACAGAATGCCCGCCAGTTCATCGGACCACACGAGCGGTTGATGCAGCACGTAGCGGCACATCACGCCCGCGAGCATCACGACGATCTCCACCGCGAGCAGCGCCGCCGCGCACACTTCGACGAGCGCAATCAGACCGCGATCGAAACTCCTCAACCAGCGGCGCGGCGTGCTCGCCGCGTGCAGCGGCACGCCCGCGTCCGCCGGATTCAATGCGTGATTCGACATCCTGCTGCCTCCTCGCGGCGGCTCGCCGCGCTTTGTCTCTGACTCGCCCGTATGCAGCACGATCAGGCCAGCTTGCCGACCGATTGTTCGAGCAGGTCCCACGCCTGATTGCCGAACCTGTTCTTCCATTCGGCGTAAAACCCCGCCTGCCGCAGCGCCGCGCGGAACGTATCGGGCGCGGGACGGTTGATCGACAGACCCTTGCTTTGCAGATCCGCAACCGCCGCCTCGTTCAGCTTGCGCACGTCTTCGCGCTGCCTGAGCGCCGACTGGTTGAACGCGTCGCTGGCAATGCCCTGCAGATCCTTGGGCAAGCGTTGCCACGCGCGCTGGTTCAGCACGAACCAGTAGCCGTCCCACATGTGATTGGTCAGCGAACAGTACTTCTGCACTTCGTAGAGCTTGGCGACCTGCACGATCGGCAGCGGATTTTCCTGCGCATCGACAATATGCGTTTGCAGCGACGAATAGACCTCGCTGAATTGCAAACTCGTCGGCGCCGCACCGAGTCCTTTGAACATATCGATGCTGAGCGGACTCACCGGCACGCGAATTTTCAGGCCGCGCATGTTCTGCGCGCTCGTGATCGGACCGTTGCTGGTGGTGGTCTGACGAAAGCCGTTGTCCCACATCTTCTCGAACGATTCGAGGCCGGCCTTCTGCATCGCCGTGCGCACGTAGGCGCCGAGCTTGCCGTCCATAGCGCCCCACACCTGGTTGTAGTCGCTGAACGCAAAGCCCACCGCGTTGATCGCAACCGACGGCACCAGCGTCGACACCACCAGCGCCGATGGCGTGAACATCTCGATGCCGCCACTGCGCACCTGCGCGAGCATGTCGGTGTCGCCGCCCAACTGGTTGTTCGGGAAGATCCGGATCTCCATGCGCCCTTTCGACGCCTCTTTGATCTGATTCGCGGCCTCCTGCGAGCGCACGTTCAGCGGATGCGTGAGCGGCAGGTTGTTGCCGTACTTGAACACGAACTCCGGGCCGGACGCCGCGCGCACGATCGCCGGAAAGCCCAGTGCGCCGGCTACCGGCACGGCGGCTGCCGCGCGCAGCAGGGTGCGTCTCGCGAGATTGGTCATTTGAGCGTCTCCTTGCTTATAATTGATGTAACTGTCGAATCCATCAAAAACCATCATCGCCCGTTCGCCGCACCTTGATTTCCAGTCGCCGGTGTTGAGTCGTCGCGTGATAGCTGCAAGACTAGGCGTGCGCGGTCACTGCTGTCAAACCGCGAACTTGATGTGTTTTGATGGATTCATTCTGCGAAGGACGGCTATGTCCGACACGGTTCACCTCACCGCCGCCGCGCGCGCCCGCATTCCCGACATTGCGCGTGCCGCCGGTGTTTCGACCGCTACGGTGGATCGCGTGCTCAATGGCCGCGAGGGCGTGCGCGCCGTCACGGCGCAACGCGTACTGCAAGCGGCCGCGCAACTCGGTTATCTGCTCACGCCGGAGGCGCCCGTCGCATCGGCTTCGAAGCCGATGCGCATCGCGTTCCTGCTGCCCGCCGGCACCAATCGCTACCTGCACATGCTCGGCGACTACATCGACTTCGCCCACGATCAGTGGAACGCGCTGGACATGAAGTGCCGAGTGCATTACGTCGAGAGTTTCAACCCGAAGGAACTGGCGGACCGTCTGCTGCACTACGGACAGCGTGCGGACGGCGTGGTGTTCATGGCGCTCGAACATCCCGTGGTGCGCGATGCCGTGAATGCGCTGGCGGACCAGGGCGTGCCGGCCATTACGTTGATTTCGGATTTATCGAATGCGCGGCGGCTGGCTTATGTGGGTATCGACAATCGCGCGGCAGGACGCACGGCGGCATTGCTGCTCGGGCGTTTCATGGGCCCCCGGCCGAGCGGGAAGATCGCGATGCTCGCGGGCAGCCTCAACTATCGCGGGCACGAGGAACGCGAGATCGGATTTCTGCATCTGATCGAATCGATGTTCCCACAGGTGCGCGTGATCGGATTGCGTGAGGGACACGACGATAGCGAGCGCAACTACATGCAGACTCGCAAGCTGCTGGAACAGCATCCCGATCTCGCCGGCATCTACAACAGCGGCGGCGGGTCGGACGGCGTGGCGCGCGCGATCGTGGAAGCGCGCTCGGAGCAGAAGATCCTGTTTGTCGGTCACGGCTTGACGCCTGATACGCGCGCGTTGTTGATCGACGGCACGATGGACGCGTTGATCACGCAAACGCCTCAAGCTATGGTGGGAAACTGTCTGCGCATTTTCCGCAACGTGCGCGAAAAACGCGACGCATTGAGCGACGTGAAGCCGGTGCAGTTCAGCATTGTTCTGCGCGAGAATCTGCCTTGAAAGAGGCGTGACGGCGGCGCGTGTCCGGACACCGTACGTCAGGCACGCGGGATGCTCAATCACCTTCGTATTCAAACTTCGATACGAAAGGAGATCTCACCATGCCTTACCTTCTCGGCTGGCTGCTTGGCGTTCCGTTGATCGTGCTGGTTATCCTGTACCTCATCTTCCATTAACCGTTGACGACTTGACCCGTTACGCAGTTGAACTGAGCTTCGTTCGACTGCGGTACGAAAGGCGACCTCCATGTTCGGGCGTCGCCTTTCGCGCGTCCGCGCGACGCCCCGCATGCCGATGCGCGGGCGCAGATATCTTTCCGCGTGCACTGCAAGGAATGGCGCCTTCAGCGCGCCATGCCGACCCGCGAACTACCATCAGTCGATTCACGGCGCGTTGCCGCTTAGGCCGTTGTAAAAACGCTTCGAAGGCGGGAGAAATTGCCGCCGGACGCCACGTTCAACGCAAACACGCGTGCAAAACCTTCGATCAGGAACATGCGTTCATGCCCGGCGAGCGCGCCTTCCGGCGCTGGTAACGCCGGAATTCGCCCGCGTGCCGCCTTCCTGTGAAGGCAGCGAGACACCGGTTGGCAGCTTGTGGCCGCATGAGGCCGCGGACGCGAGGCCCGCAGCCCGGACGGTTGTTCCGGGCATGAATGCACCCTGAAAATATAACCGGAGGCACGCTGGATAGGCTTCTTAAAGCAGCGGCCCTTATACGCGACGCCGGGATGATCTTCCGCTAGAATTAGTTTTTACAGAACACTCTTCCGAATTAGTCCATGACCGCCCGAAACCGCCCGCTCGACAACCAGGATCGCAAGATCCTGCGCGAGTTGCAGAAAAACGCGCGCCTGAGCAATGCCGAACTGGCGGAGCTGGTCGGCATGTCGACCACCGCCTGCTGGAACCGCACGCGTCAACTGGAAACCGATGGATACATTCGCGGCTACGTGGCGCTACTCGATCAGCAGAAGCTCGGCTTCGCGGACGTCGTACTGCTCGAGGTAACGCTCGACCGTCACGACGACGACGCCCTCGCCCGCTTCGGCGCCGAGCTGGCCACGCTCACGGAAGTGCTGGAAGCCTATCTCGTGTCGGGCGACTACGACTATCTGGTGAAGGTCGCGGTGGACGGCACGGCGGGCTACGAGCGCTTTCTGCGCGAGAAGCTCTACAAGATCGCCGGCATCCGTCATAGCCGCTCGATGTTCGCGTTGCGTTGCATGAAAAGCATCCCGTCCGTGCAGGTGTAAGACGCGACGCGTGCGTGCCTGCGTGCGTGCCTGCGCGCGCTCACTTTCAACGCAGCGGCTTCTGGCACGCCGCCAGCACCGCGCCCGCCGCGAGCAATAGCGCGGAATACACGAGCCCGCGCGCGAGGCCCGCGCCGTCCGAGACCCAGCCGATCACCATCGGCCCGACGATCTGCCCGAACGCGAACACGATCGTGAACGCGCTGATGCCCTTGGCCCAGTGACTCGCGGGCAGATTGTGGCGCACGAAGGCCGTGGTCGACGCCACGGCGGAAAGGAAGGTCGCGCCGAACAGCAGACCCGACACGAACGCCACCCACGGCTGCGTGAACAACGCGGGCAGCAGCGTCGCGATGGCAAGCAAAGTATTGAGCACCGCGAGCGCCTGGCCGCCGCGCATGCGGTCGAGCAGACTCGACCACACACGCGCCGAGACCACGGTCGCCACGCCGAGCAGCAGATAGAAGCCCGTGACGACAACCGCGCTCATGCCCGCATTGCGCAGCAGCGCCACGATAAACGTCATGTAGCCGATATAGCCGACGCCGAACAATCCGTAACCCGCCAGCGCCGGACTGAAGCGCGGCCAACGGGGCGCCGCGGTGGCAGTGTATGAGTGTCCAGGCGACGCCGCAGTCGCGTGTACGCTTTCGATTTTTCGCGCGGCGCCGATAGCCACCGTGGCGAACGCCGCACATGCAAGCGCGAGCGCGAACCACGCGAACTGCCAGCCGTGCGCGACGTTGAAAATGGTCAACGGCACCAGCACCGACGACGCCACGATGCCCCAGCCCGTGCCGCCGTAATACAGGCCGAGCACGAGCCCCGCATCGCGCGGCCTCGCCGACGCAAGCCGCGCCGCCAGCACGCCGCCGCTGATGAAAATCGCCGCACTGCTCACGCCGGTGACCACGCGCAACGTGAGCAGCGAGTGCGTGTCGGCAAACAGGCCGCTGCCGGCCATCAGGAGCGCGGTCGCCACGCAACCGCCGCCGAACAGTGTGCCGGCCGACCAGCGGCGCGCAAGGCGAGGAAAAGCCAGCGCGCCGAGCAGATAACCCAGCGCGTTGGCGGTGTTCATCGCGCCGGCTTGAGCGAAGCTCCAGCCGAGGTCGAGTTTCATCGACGGCAACAGTAGTGCGTACGCGAAACGGGCCAGCCCGAGCGCGATCGCGCTTCCCAGCGACAGGGCCGCGGCGAGCGCCAGCGTGGGGAGGCGTCGCGCCGCTTCGGTGGGCCTGGAGGTCGATGCGTCGAGTGTTTTTGTCGGCATTTCTCTAGCGGAAGTGGGCAAGGAGGCTGCAAGCCGCTTGTACCGGCAAGGCTGAAGCCGGCACTTCGCCATCATATCCGGGGACGCCGGGCGGGGTTGACCGTTAGTTGCGTTACGAAATCGCCCATTCACCACTCGCCCCGTCTGCATTTCGCGCAGGGCGTGGGGCGCAAATCCACGGCGGGCCTCTTCTAAATGCGAATGATTTGCATTTAGAAGAAAAATAGCTCATCATGCCACTCATCCGGTTCAAGGTGACGCAAGCGCCGATGCCGGCACCCGACATAAGCACCCGACGCAGACTCTGTGTCATCGCCCATCCGTTGCACGACATGCGCTGGCCTGCGACGCGGCATCCGTGCCATCCGGCCGGCGCGATTCATTGGACCGTGTCCACCCAGGAGCATCGATGAACTTTCGCTCTCAACATACCGGCCGCGCGGAACTGATCGACGATCATCCGACCGATACCGCCGACGCCCCCGATCGCACCGTCCTGAGTGCCGTTCGCACGTGGCTGCGGCCCGCTTGCGAAACGGCGAGCGGCGCCGTGCACTGGCGCGACATTCTCAGCGGCGTCGGCTTGCGTCAGGACGGCATCGAACACTTCGATCTGCTGATGCGTTCGCTGATGCACGTGTCGTATCGGCCGCTCGACATGCGCTGCCGCTGCGCCAGCGATCTCGGCAAAGACGAAGCGGTGATTCTGCAAACCATCGCCCTGCTGCAAAAAACTCACAGCGGCGCCGCGTTGCGCATGTTGAACGAATGGCTGCCCGCGCCCGCGGTAAGTGGCGTTCTGAAGCTGATCCGCTGGTTCGCCATCGATCTGCTCGACGCCGGGGTGGAACTCGACGTGCAAGCGCGCCGCGTCACGTACATGCATTGAGGAAGCCTGCCTATGCCAATGGAACCCGACCAGGTTTGCCTGGCGACTTCGCGCGTGCGCGACAGCGGCGAGCCACGCGGCGTTGAAGACGGAGTTGAACGTACCGTCGGCGAGCCTGCCGTGCATCCCGCTCCCATCGAACACGCTACCGGCGCGACGGTGGCACCAGCATTCCAGTGCCATCCGCTGTCACGCACCCATCCGCATAACGTCGCCGCGCCGCGCGCAGGCGAGTTGCATCTTTGGCGATTCCGCTGCGAATGGTTGCCCGTTCCGGTGCAGGAAGGCGATAGCTGGCTCTCGAAGACCGAGCGCGAGCGAGCACGCCTGCATCCCAACGCCGCATTGCGCAAACGCTTTATCAGCGCGCGCGTGGTGGTGCGCTGGATCGTCGGGAACCTGTTCGACTGCGAGCCGCACGCCGTCGATCTGCAAGACGACGGCAGCGAGAAACTGCGCGCGCGTCATCCTCGCGACGGTCGCGGCATCACGATCGATATCGCGTACGGCGGCATCTGGATCGTGATCGGCGTTGCATCGGCAACGCTTGGATTGAGTGTCGTCGTGCCCTCTCCCGGCACGGCGCCTGACGAAACGCCGGAAGCGTCGCGCCGGCGCGCCCGCTATGGCAGTCTTTGCAACGCATTGCGTTACGCACCCGTCGATATCGATCTGCTGTTCAGCCCCATTGCAACCGGTACGTTCGATCTCGCGGAATATGGCCGCTGGCATGTGCTCGACGTGCCGATGGCCGGCAAGATTCGCGCAGCGGTCGCACTTGCGCAACCGCTCATTCAAGTGCACACGTTTGGCTGGCCGAAGGCTTTGGCATTTGGAGAGGCAAACGCATAACGCGCCGGGCGGCTGCTATCGTCCGAACGCGGTAGCCGACCACGCGAGACACGCGGCATAAGCGTGCGGCGCCGCAAGCCAGCACGCGCCGATTTCACGCATGTCGTCGGGAATCTGATTGCGCAGCGTCACGCGCATGCTGTCACGCGGCAGCACATTCAGACGTTGCAATCCCCGTGAGATGCCTGCGCCCGTTGTTTTGACGAGGGCTTCCTTGGCGACCCACGCGTCGTAAAACGCAGCGGTCTGCCGACCCGCTTCGAGACCTTCGATCCACGCGGCTTCTTGCGGATCGAGCGTCAGGCCCGCAATCGAATGCCAGTCGAATTTGTCGCTGTGCTGCTCGATATCCACACCCACGCGCCGAACCGCCGAGATTGCAATCAGTCCATGTGCGCCCGCATGCGAGACGTTGAAATCGAAGCGATCCGAATCCGCGAGATGGGGACGGTGGTTGGCATCGAGCGCAAAACGCACGGCATGTGCGGCGATTTCCAGGCGCTGCGCGAGTTGTTCACGCAGCGCCGCACGCACGGCGGCGAAACGCAATGCGTCTTCATGGCGGCGAAAGTTGCGGGCTCGCGTGCGTTCGTCGTCGCCAAGAGATGCGAAAGCCGGGGCGTCCAGCGGCATAGTGAAGTCGATATCGATGCGCCACAACGCAATGTCGGGCGGACCGTCGTGCGGCAGCGGAACAGGGTCGATGGAATGCATCGCAAAGGTTCGGACGGTCTATAGGCGGTCGCAACAGAATATTCACGACTGTACCCGATAATCCCGTCCGCACCGGCACGCGTCTTCAGACGTGTTTGACGTCCTTCGGCACGCCGAGCAACAGCGCCACGCCGCTGACGAACAGCAGCGCGGTCAGCAGATACAGCGCGTTGTCCATGCTGCCGGTGTGCGTCTTGATCAGACCGATCACCCACGGACTGACAATCCCGCTCGTAATGCCGATGCTGCTGATCAGCGCAATCCCGGCCGCCGCCGCAGTGCCGGACAAATAGCCAGAGGGCACCGTCCAGAAGATCGGCAACGCCGCGAAGATCAGCACCGCGGCCAGCGAGAGAATCGCGAGCATCGCGGGAAAGCTGCTCAGATGAAGCGTCAGCAACGACAGCGCCACACCGCCTCCAATCGTGCAAACCGCGAAATGCCGGCGACGTTCTCCACGACGATCCGAATGACGCGCGATCAGAATCAGCCCCACCGCGCCGATTGCATTGGGAATCACCGTGTACAGGCTGATTGCAAGAACGTCATGCACGCCGAAGTCGCGAATCATCAGCGGCATCCAGAAGTTCAGCGTCAGCGAAGCGCAGGTCAGTGAGAAATAGATAAACGCAAACAGATAGACCCGCGGATTACGCAACGCCTGCACGAACGAGCGCGACGAATGCGCCGCGGACGAAGGACGGCGGTCTTCGTCGCGTTGCGCGATCAACTGCGCTTTCTCCGCGGCCGTGAGCCACGTGGCATGCTGCGGGCCGTCCACCAGATAGAACGCGGCAAGCAGACCGAGCACGATGGCAGGCGCACCCTCGATCACGAACATCCATTGCCAGCCGAACAAGCCCAGCACACCGCCCATGTCACGCATGATCCAGCCGGACACGAGGCCACCGAGCACCCCCGCTACCGCCACGCCCGCAAAGAAGATCGACAGCACGGCCGCGCGCCGCCGCGCCGGATACCAGTAGGTCAGATACAACACGATGCCGGGAAAGAAGCCCGCTTCGAACACGCCGAGCATGAAGCGCAGCGCATAGAAGTGCGCGGGTTTCGACACCAGCATCATGCCCACCGATGCAATCCCCCACAGCAGCATGATCCGCGTGAACGTACGGCGTGCGCCGAAGCGCGCGAGCAGCATGTTGCTCGGCACTTCGCACAGCACGTATCCCACGTAGAAGACCGCCGCACCGAGCCCGTACATTGCATCGCTGAAGCCGAGGTCGTGCTTCATCTGCAACTGCGCGAAGCCGATATTGATGCGATCGAGAAACGACACGACGTAGCAGAGAAACAGAAACGGAATGATCCGCAGCGAAACCTTGCGATACAGCAGATCGTCGTGCGCGGCGGCGGATGCACCCGGCTCGAGCGCGGGGGCGAGGGATTGGCTCATAGGTTATCTCCAAACGTGGTGGTCCAACGGACCCATTGGGTCCGGCGTCTTGATGCGCCGCGTTGTGGTCTGCTACTGAAACGGCAGGCGCGGTTGTCGGAGTGCCGCGCTACCGTGCTGGATTGCGCGTGGCTCGAATGGCCGCGCGGTTTTTCTTTACTCCTGCCGGCCGTGGGTTCGCCGGGACCCGTTTCAGGCCGCCAGCGAATGCGACTGCACGTCTCTAACCGGAGCAATGTCGATCGCGCCCTCGCGGGCATACCGCATTGCTTCCATCAATGTGGCGTGATCGCCGATATGGTTGGCAAGCAGCAGAATCAGTTGCGCATTGGCCGACTGGCTCTGTGCGTCGTCCAGATCCCGATGCATATCGATCAACGCCTCATAGAAATCGTCGGGGCGGGCGAGATTCGGTTGTGTGTTCAGTGTCATGTCTGTCTCCTGCTATTTTTTGCTGATGCGGCACGTGCTGCGCGGGCCGCTTTTGCTACACGTTCAAGCCGTGCCTTCGACGCACAACGCGCGTTTCAATGCAGACTCGACGTCGCCCACGGCGACTTTCCGCCAACGCGCGCAAACATGCTGGTCCGGACGGATCAGATAGAACGTGCCCGGCTTTGCGTCATAACGCGCATGGGCCAGCCCTTCGATATCGTGCGCGACCTGAACGCCTGCGGACGCGCCGAACTGTGCGGCGTCACGCGTCACCACCACCAGCTTCAGCGGAATCGGCCCGCTACGCAACGCATCCAGGGTGGCCCGGGTGGCCTGATCGACACTCTGCTCGCCGCAGAACAACAGACCCGTGAATTGCTGGCCGAGTTGCTGCAGCAGCCACGCCGGCTGTCCCGCCACCTGCACCGGCGCATCCGCGCACGAAGCGCCCGGCACCATCGCGCCTTCAAAAGGGTCACTGTCCGCTGTATTCAGCGGAGAATCACGCAACACCGCCGGCACCGACAACCGGCCGCTGTTGGTCAATTGCCGCGCAAACGGGTGATGGCGGGCAAGCTTCAGCACCGCGTCGCGAAACACACGGCTCACGGGACTCTTTGGCGTGATGAAATCGGTAGAGCGCGTGGAATTGCGGATGTTTTCGTCAGCGGCGAATTCGCGTTCGCTCGCATAGGTGTCGAGCAAAGCGTCCGGGGCGTTGCCTTCGAGCACCATTGCCAGTTTCCATGCGAGGTTTTCCGCGTCCTGCACGCCGCTATTCGCGCCGCGTGCGCCGAACGGCGATACGCCGTGCGCGGAGTCACCGGCGAACAGCACGTTGCCGTGCCGGAAACGATCCATGCGCAAACACGAAAACGTATAGACGCTGACCCATTCCAGCTCGAACTTCGCATCCGGCCCGAGCAGCGCGCGCACGCGCGGAATCACGCGCTCAGGCGTTTTTTCCAGCATTGGGTCGGCGTCCCAGCCCAACTGGAAATCGATCCGCCACACGTTATCCGGCTGACGATGCAGCAGTACCGATTGATTCGGATGAAATGGCGGATCGAACCAGAACCAGCGTTCGGTCGGAAACTCGGCTTCCATCTTGACGTCGGCGATCAGGAAGCGATCTTTGAACGTCACGCCTTTGCTGTCGAGTCCCATCAGGTTGCGGATCGGACTGCGTGAGCCGTCGGCGGCGACCACATAACGGCCGCGCAACGCATATTGACCGTTGGGCGTATCGATCGTCAGCGTCACGCCGGCATCTTGAGTGCCGGGCGTGCCGTCTTGCTGCACGCCGACCACCTTGCTCTTCCAGCGGATCTCGAGATTGGGCATCTCCTGCGCGCGTTCGAGCAGAAAGCCTTCGACGTAATACTGCTGGAGATTGACGAACGCGGGCCGGTTGTGGCCCGCTTCCGGTTGCAGATTGAAGGTGTACACCAGCTCGTCTTTCAGAAACACCTTGCCGACATTCCAGCTGATGCCCTTGTCCACCATTCGCTGGCCGCATCCCAGGCGGTCGAAAATATCGAGCGAGCGTTTCGAAAAGCAGATCGCACGCGAACCGGTGGATAGCGAACAGTCGTCGTCGACCAGCACGACCGGCACGCCCTGCTGCGCGACATCGATCGCGGTAGCGAGACCCACCGGGCCCGCGCCGACCACGATCACGGGATACGCCGCCTGGTCCGCGCCGCCTTGCGCGCTCTGTTCGCGGCACGGCCGATAGTCGAACGACAGCGTCTGGTAGTTGATGCTCATCTTGTGTCTCCGTCCTTCTCCGCTCTGCTTTGTCTTGCTGTGTGCCGGTCGCTGTCAGGCTTGCAGCGCGTCCCACATTTCCTTGTCGCGTTGCGCGGTCCAGATGCGCGGATGCGTGATACCGCTCGCTTCGTCGAACGCACGCGATACGTCGAACGGCAGGCAGTGCTCGTAGATGAAGACGTGGCCGAACTTCGGGTCCATCGCCTTGCGGGTGTGGGCCATCGCGGCCTTCAGATCGAGTTTCTGCTCGACGGCTTCACGGCCCTGTTGCAGCAGCGTGGTAACGAAGTCCTTCGTGTAATCCAGGCCCTTGTTGACGTCTTCCGGCGTGGTCAGCGCGGGGCCGCGGCCCGGCACCAGCTTGTCGGCCTTCAGCGCGCGCAGCGCTTCGAGCGTGGCCGGCCATTGTTCGAGCTGCGCGTCGCCGCAATAGCAGGCCGCGTCGTATTCGACCAGGTCGCCGGAGAACAGCACCTTCTGCGACGGCAGCCATACCACCGTATCGCCCTTGGTATGACCCGCGCCGAGATGCGCGATGCGCACTTCCAGCTTGCCGAGGAACAGCGTCATTTCCTTTTCGAACACGAGTGTCGGCCACGTCAGGCCCGGCACCGTTTCGACACCGGCGAACAGACGCGGGAAGCGCTCGATCTCCGACTTCATGTCCGCCTCGCCGCGCTCGACGATCATCTCGTACGTGCCGCGGCTCGCGATCACTTCCTGCGCGCCTTCCTCGAAATACGCCGACGCGCCGAGCACGCGCACTGCGTGGTAGTGCGACAGCACGACGTATTTGATCGGTTTGTCCGTGACGCTGCGAATCTTCGCGATGAGGTCTTGCGCCATAGCCGGCGTGGCGGTGGTGTCGACGATCAGCACGCCGTCGTCGCCGATGATCACGCCGGAATTCGGATCGCCTTCAGCGGTGTACGCGTAGGCGTTCTCGGACAATTTGGTCCACGTGACTTTCTTGACTTCCAGATCGGCCTGGGATGCGAATGCCTTTGCCATGATGCGTGTCTCCCTCAAAAGTTGGACGTGAGGCGAGACGGCCGGCTGCGCGTATGCCGCGCGGGCTGACGGTATTGGAGGATTGTCTCGCCCCGTTTTTGACTCTGTGACTGCGCCGGTGTGGCGGGGTGAATGCATCTTAGGACGGCGTCAGTTTATTTGTCAATAGCGAAATGTATCGCTATACGCAAATCCAGAGAGGTCTAGGATGAATTCAGGGAGACACGGGCCTTCGGTTAACATGGACCCTTTTCACGGATGAGCGCGGGTGTGAGCAAAGCAGCGAAACCGGCCACGGGCAAAGGCGCGAGCGGCCGCGACACGGCGCACGGCGGCAAGACGCAGCGCGGCATCCAAAGCGTCGAGGTGGGTGGCCGCCTACTGCTGGCGCTCGCGCAGGCGCGCGCTCCGCTCGCCTTGTCCGACCTCGCCGCCGCCGCGCAGATCGCGCCGGGGCAGGCGCATGCGTATCTGGTGAGCCTCAGCCGGCTGGGTCTGATCAAGCGCGACGAACTGTCGGGCCGGTACGAACCCGGGCCGCTCTCGCTGCGGCTCGGTTTGCTGCATCTGCAGACCCAGCCGGCGTTTCGTGCCGCCGTGCCGCGCGCGGCCGCACTGGCCGAAGCCATCGGCTTTAGCGTCGCGATCTGTATTGCCGGGCCGCAAGGGCCGACCATCGTTCGCTATGAGCACGCGGGCTTTCCGTTGCACGTCAATCTGCATGTGGGTACGGTGATGTCGCTGCCGGCCACATCCACGGGACGTGTGTTTTGCGCGTTCCTGCCGCGCGACGTGCGCGATGCCATGTGGGCGAATCAGTCCGGCGCCGCGAATCGCGCGATCACGCAGCCTGACGAAAGCGCCGCCTTCGAGGCCGCGCTGGACGCAATCCGCGCGCGCGGACTGGAAAGCAGCGTGGATGCGCCGAGTCCGGGCATCAGCAGCCTGAGCGCGCCCGTGCTGGACCCCGACGGCCGCCTGTCGCTCGCGCTCACGGTGATCGGCTCGACCGGCGCCATCGACGTCGCCGCCGGCGGCCCGATTGCGCGCGCGCTGCTTGCCGCGGCGCGCGACATCGGCGCCCAGTTGGTTGCCGAGCCCTCCCTGTTAGCCTCGTTCGCATCGTGACCGATCCTCTCGACACGCCTCACACCCTTTCCGCCGACGCGAAACCGCAGCGCGGCATCCAGTCGCTGGATAGCACCGGCGAGTTGCTGGCGGCGCTGGTCGCGGCGGCGCGGCCGTTGAGCTTGCGGGACCTCGCGGCGGCGGCGGGCATGCCGCCGGCGAAGGCGTTTCCGCACCTGGTGAGCCTGCTGAAAATCGGCTTGCTCGACCGGGATGCGTCCGGTTGTTTCGAAGCCGGGCCGCTCGCGCTGGAATTGGGTCTGATCGGCTTGCAGCGCCTGTCGCCGACGCGCGAAGCGGAGCCCGAGGTGGTCGAGCTCGCGGCATCGACGGGCATGAGCGTGGCGATGGCCGTGCTCGGGCCGCTTGGGCCGACCGTCGTGCGTCTGGAGGAGTCGGCGCGGCCGCTGCATGTGAGCTTGCGGGTCGGGACGGTGATGTCGCTGGTGAATACGGCGATAGGCCGCGTGTTTGCCGCCTATGTGGCGGACGACGTGCGCGCCGGTTTGCTGGCGCAGGATCATTTGCGCCTCGCGGGTGCCAACGCGGCGGATGTTTTTGCGGGGAAAGCGGCGTCAGCAGGCGAAGGCGAGGTCCGGGGCAGCATGGACGCAGCCTCCGCGCCGCCGCTGACTCGAGCCTACGCGCAGCGTCTGGCGCAAGTCCGCGCGGACGGGATCGATACGGCGCTCAGCCGGCCTGTGCCGGGCATCGACACACTGGCCGCTCCGGTGCTGGATCATACGGGCAGCATCTGTCTGGTTCTGGCGTTGATGGGGCCGAGCGGCAGTTTCGATAGCGAATTGGCGGGCGGGCCGGCGCAGACGCTGCGCGCCGCGACGATGAGGTTATCGCGGCGCTTCGGGTGGATGGCGGCAGCGGAGTAATCGTTTTTTTTGAAAACTGCCCGTTTGTAATCGTTTTGGGAACCGATTAAGCGAAATGATGCGCCACGCCTTATAATCGTTTTTCTGAAAAACACGCGTTTTTTAATCGTTTTGAGAGTCGAGTAATCAAAACTGAGCGAAAACCGGGCGCGACTTCCGCCTTCCCCGACGAGTACGGACCGAAAATCATGCCGCAGATCGGTTATCAATGGCTGTCCAGCAAGTGCGGCGTCGTGCCGGTTCACCCGTTCGCCGTCCAAAGTGAAATTGGCCGCGCCCGCTCCACTTCGACCGACGGCGACATCCGGCGGGAAATCTATCCCGAACCCTATCGTCCGACCGCCAGCCTGACCGATAACCTGACCTTCGCCTTCAGGCATGAGGGCATTCATCTGGAATTCCTGGCGCGGCTGTATGCGCTGCCCTCGGTGCGCAAGGAACTGGAGGCATGGATCGCCCGCGAACCCACCGGCGCGTATGCGCGCCGCGCCTGCTTCTTCTATGAATGGCTGATGCCGGCGCCGCTGGACGCGCCCGGCGTCTCCAAAGGCAATTACGTCGATGCCCTGAACCCGGAGGAATTCGTCGTCGGCGCGTCGATCAACAACACGCGCTGGCGTGTGCGTGACAATCTGCCGGGCAATCGCGATTTCTGCCCGGTAATCCGACGGGTCGAAGCGGTCCAGCGGGCCGAAACTTACGACCTTGCCGCACCGCTCGCTGAACTGGAGGCGGACTACGGCATCGATCTGATCCTGCGCAGCGCCGTCTGGCTGACAGTCAAGGAGAGCCGCGCCAGTTTCCTGATCGAACACGAGCAGGATAACGAGGATCGCATCCGCCGCTTCGCCGCCGTCATGGAAAGCGAATGCGGGCAACACGCCAATCCATTCGACGCCGGCACGCTCAACGTCCTGCAACGCGGCATACTCGGGCAGTCCGCGCTGCGCTATGGGATCCGCCGGTCGCCGGTGTACGTGGGGCACGTCGCGCGCTATCAGCCTGTAGTCGACTACATTGCACCGCCCTGGCAGCACATCGAGGTCATGCTCGCGGGGCTCACCCGCTTCCTCGAACGAACGGCGGGTCGCGCGCCTCTCGTCCGCGCGGCCGCGGCGTCGTTCGGTTTTGTCTATGCGCACCCTATGGCCGACGGTAATGGCCGCATCTCGCGATTTCTGATCAACGACATTTTGCGTCGTGACGGCGCCGTGCCGGCGCCGATCATCTTGCCGGTGTCAGCAACGATCACGCACAGCACGCGTGATCGCGCCGCCTACGACAAGGTGCTGGAGCGTTTTTCGCGCCCGCTGATGAAACACTATGCCGATCAGTACACGTTCGGAAAAACCGAAATTGCGGAAGACGGCGTTGAATACAACCTGCATTTTCACGCTTACGAGGATGCATTGCCGGCTTGGCGCTATCCCGATCTAACTGCGCACGTCGGCTATCTCGCCGACGTGATCGACGCGACGCTAGCGCACGAAATGCGCACGGAAGCGCGCTTTCTGCAGGCGAACGACAAAGCACGGCGCGCCATCAAGGATTTTCTGGAGGCGCCCGACAACGATCTGGACGGGATCATTCGCAGTGTCCGGCAAAACGGAAATAGCATTTCGAACAATTTGCGCAAGCGGTATCCGCTTCTCGACGAACGGCCGGAGTTGGGCGCGCAGATAGTAGAGGCTGTTGCCGAAGCATTTGCGGACGACAAGAGCCATTGATCCACGGCAAGCACCGGATCAGGCAATCCCTCACTCCCCCGCCGCCTCCGGCGCATGCGACGCCAGCCGCGCCTTCGCATGCCGCATCTTTTCCAGCGTCTTCGGCCCCGCTTTGAGCGCGACGCCAATTGCCAGCGCATCCATGATGCAAAGATGCACGAGTCGCGACACACCCGGCGTATTCGGATCGATCGGACTCGGCACGCGCAGCAGCAGCGGAATATCCACCAGCCACGCGAGGCGCGAGCCGACATTGGTCAGCGCAATCGTGGTCGCACCGCGTTCCTTGGCAATCTGGATGCTTTCGTTCACTTCCACACTGCGGCCCGAATGCGAAATCGCAAAGGCCACGTCGCCCGGCTCCATCAGGCCCGCGTAAAGACGCTGCAGATGCCCGTCCGTGAATGCGGTAGACGCAATATCGAGCCGCAGAAACCGCAACGCCGCATCTTGCGCGACCAGCCCCGAGCCTGAACCCACGCCGAAGAAAAACACCCGCCGCGCGCTCGACAACGCCGCAATCGCACTCTCGACCACCGCAGGGTCCAGCGCGCCGCGAGCATGCGTAATGCCTCCGATAGCCGCCTCGCCCACCTTGTCCATCAGCGTCTGCACGTCGTCGTCACGCGCCACGGCCGTGGATGCATAGGGCACGCCGCCCGCCACGCTCTGCGCCAGTTGCATCTTGAAGTCGCGCAGGCCATGTGCGCCGATCGCGCGGCAAAACCGCGTGACGGAAGGCTCGGACACCTCCGCGCGCTGCGCGAGTTCGGTGATGCTCGCGCGCATTGCGAAGTCGACGTCGCTCAATACCATGTCGGCGACCTTGCGCTCGGCGGGCCGCAAATTGGCAAGTGCGCTGCGAATGTGGGGAATCAAGTTCGGTGCGGACACCCGGTGTTCCTTAAAAGCGCTCCCAGACCTGTCGCTTCGCGCCAGGCCCCCGAGGGGCGAGAAAACTTGGGGCGGCCCGGCCTCAAACGGCAACACGCGGTTAGACCAGCCTGCGTCCACTCTCCGTATCGAACAGATGAATATGCCCGGCCGGCAAACGTAGCGCAACGCGTTCGCCGGGCTCGGTCTTCGAGCGCTGGCGAGTCGTCACGCACCACGTGCTGCCGCCTATTTTCCCGTACAAGTGGGTCTCCGCGCCAGTTGGCTCGACCACTTCGACTTCCATCGTGGCGTCGGGTGTCTGCACCATCGTCTCGATGTGCTCCGGCCGCACGCCGAGCGTGACCTTCGCGCCGACCGCGGCCGATGCGGGTGCGCGCTCCAGCACGATCTCGCCGCCGTCCGTGAGTTTCAGCGCGAGGCCCTCGCCTTGCGCGCGGCTCACGATCATACCTTCGGCAAAATTCATCGACGGCGAACCGAGAAAGCTCGCCACGAACAGATTCGCCGGATGATCGTACAGCTCCAGCGGACGGCCGATCTGCTCGATACGCCCGGCGTTCATCACGACGATGCGGTCAGCCATCGTCATGGCTTCGATCTGATCGTGCGTGACGTAGATCACCGTGTTCTTCAGCCGCTGATGCAGCGCCTTGATTTCCGTGCGCATCTGCACGCGCAGTTTGGCGTCGAGATTGGACAGCGGCTCGTCGAACAGGAACAGCGACGGCTCGCGCACCACGGCGCGGCCCATTGCCACGCGTTGCCGTTGACCGCCCGACAGCGCGCGCGGCAAGCGGTCCAGATAACCGCCGAGATTCAGCATTTTTGCAGCGGCTTCGATCCGCGGCTTGAAACTCGCCGCCGACTCCTTGCGAATCCGCGGCCCGAACGCAATGTTTTCATAGACGGACAGATGCGGATACAGCGCGTAGCTCTGGAACACCATCGAGATATTGCGCTGCTGCGGCGCGAGACCATTCGCGCGCGCGCCGCCGATCATCAGATCGCCGCCGCTGATCTCTTCGAGCCCCGCCACCATCCGCATCAACGTGCTCTTGCCGCAGCCCGACGGCCCGACCAGCACCACGAACTCGCCGTCCTCGATGTCCAGATCGATGCCGTGCACCACCTGCGTATCGCCGTAGCGTTTGAAGATGCCGCTCAGTTGCACTGCTGCCATGCTGTCCTCGTCGTCTTCTTTCGTTGAGTCGATCTCGTGCGTGCCTGCCCGCGGGTTGCTTCAGGCAGTTCAGAGCGATTCGAGCGTCAGTTCTTCCGCCATCAGACGGTTGCCAGCCATCAGGCCGCCGTCCACCGGCAACGCGACGCCGGTAATCACGCGCGCCATCGGCGAGGCGAGAAACAGTACCGCGTCGGCAATGTCGTCGGGCGTCGCGAAATCGCGCAACGGGTACCACTTTTTCAGGTCTTCGAAGACCTGCGGATTCTTCTCGACGCGCGCCTGCCACGCCTGCGTCTTCACCGTGCCCGGACACACGATGTTGGCGCGAATGCCGTAGCGGCCCAGTTCGAGCGCGAGCGCCTTCGTATAACCGATGAGCCCGGCCTTCGCCGCACTGTAGGCCGGATGACCGAGCGCGGCCATGCCGTTCACCGAGCCGATCAGCACCAGCACGCCCCGCTGCCGCTCGATCATGGACGCGCGCACGGCTTCAACCGTGTGATACGTGCCGTTCAGATTCAGATGAATGTCGCGCTGCCAGCTCGCGGCATCCGTCGTGGCCAGCGTCAGACCTTGTGCCGCGCCGGCGTTGGCGACCAGCACGTCGACCGGACCGCGCACCTCGACTGCCGCGGCCACTGCCCGCTGCACCGCGGCGGCATCGCCGAGATCGACCGCGACCGGCGTGACATGCGCCTCGCCGAGTTGTGCGGTCAACGCGTTCAGCGCCGCGGCGTCGATGTCGAGCGCCAGCACCGTATCGCCCTGCTCCACGAAACGCTTGCACAACACGCTGCCGATGCCGCCGCAAGCGCCCGTTACCAACACCGTACGATTCATGTCCGCCTCGTTCATCGACCGCGCCGCCAGCACCCGATTAGCTTGTAAATTTCTTACATAACCTGGTTTGATGAGGCGGCCTGACCATCCCAAAGATTGGGTATCCGTGACTTCACATTACACAGAAACTCCCTGCTTTACAGCATCTTATGCACAAAACCGGCTGCGAAAAAATATGGCAGACCCTACGTGACAACCTATTTTGCGTCATGTAGGATTTTTTCAAACAATTCAACCCAAAGCCGCCGGCGACGGCAGCCAAACCACCCCACCATCGCTGGATGGGACCGGAGCAAGCGCTAAAACGCCCACTCCGTTCGACACAGGAGAGAGAAATGTCGTTGCATGCCCGTGCTTCCCTCGCGCTCGGCAAAGTTGCCGTGGCGCTCGCGTTTGCAGGTATCGCCGTCGCGGCTCACGCCGACACGGTCCGCGTGACCGTCGCGCACTACAGCGACGCAACCGCGCCGTACTTCGAAAAGATGGCCCGCAACTTCGAGAAGGCCAATCCCGGCACCACCATCAAGATCGAAGACGTGAACTGGGACACGCTGCAACAGAAACTGCAAACGGACATTTCCGGTAACGCCAACGCCGACCTCGCGATCGTCGGCACACGCTGGCTACTCGATTTCGTGAAGGACGACGTCGCGGAACCGCTCGACGGTTATATGGACGCAAGCTTCAAGAGCCGCTTCATCGGTCCGTTCCTCGCCCCGGGTGAAATCAACGGCAAGGTGTATGGCCTGCCGATCGCCGCTTCGGCACGCGCGCTGTACTACAACAAGGACCTGCTCGCGAAGGTCGGCTATCCCGACGGTCCGAAGACCTGGAACGACGTGATCGATGCGTCGAAGAAACTGAAGGCGCAGGGCATTGCCGGTTTCGGTCTGCAAGGCAAGGAAATCGAAACGGACGTCTACTATTACTACGCGCTGTGGACCAATGGCGGCGACGTGGTGGGCAAGGACAACAAGGCGGCGTTCAATTCGCCGGCCGGCATCAAGGCGGCGACGCTGTACAAATCGATGATCGACCAGGGTCTGACGCAACCCGGCGTGACCGGCTACAGCCGCGAAGACGTGCAGAACCTCTTCAAGCAAGGCCGCGTTGCGATGGTGATTTCGGCGCCGTTCCTGTCGAAACAGATCAGGAAGGAAGCGCCGAACCTGAAGTACGGCATCGATCCGATTCCGATGGGCACGACGCACGCCACGTACGCGGTCACGGACTCGATCGTGATGTTCAGGAACTCGAAGGTGAAGAAGTCGGCATGGAAGTTCCTCGACTATCTGTTCACGAAGGAACCGCGCGTGGAGTTCACCACGACCGAAGGCTTCCTGCCGACCACCAAGGCTGAATCCACCGACCCGGCGTTCAACGATCCGGACACGAAGGCGTTCGTCGCGTTGCTGCCCACGGCCCGCTTTGCGCCGACGGTGACGGGTTGGGAAGACACCGCGAAAGCCGTGACCGACGCCATGCAGTCGATCTACCTGGGCAAGGCGAAACCGGCCGACGCATTGAATGCGGCGGCCACGCAGGCGAACAAGTCGCTCGGCAAGTAATCGCGCAATGACCTCCTGCTGAAATCGTACCGATCCCGTCGCGATCTGCTGAACACGGAACGCGCGCCGCCACCGGAAAGGCGGCGCGCGTTCCGGTCGTAATGCACTATCTGGCCCATCCCGTCGCGCCCGCCGATCAACGCGGCCGCGTCTTACGATCGAGCACGCATGAGCCGTTCCGCTTCTTCGCGCCTGCAAGCGCCCTGGTTGCTGATAGCGCCGAGCCTGATACTGGCGCTCTTCATCATCAGCTATCCGATCTTCAACATCGTGTGGCAATCGCTGCACGAGGTCTCGCGCTTCGGCGCAATTCGCGACTTCACCGGCCTGCAGAATTTCTACACGATCTTCGGCGACCCCGCGTTTCTCGCAGCCGCCAAACGAACCCTTGTCTGGACCGTGTGCGTGGTCGGCGGCACGGTGCTGATCTCGGTGCCCGTCGCGCTGGTATTGAACCAGGATTTCTATGGACGCGGCGTGGCGCGCACGATCGTGATGCTGCCGTGGTCCGTCTCGCTGACCATGACCGCCGTGGTCTGGCGCTGGGCCTTCAACGACGACTACGGCATGGTCAACGTGACGTTGCAGAGGCTGGGCCTGATCAGCGGTCCGATTCATTGGCTGGCCACGCCGGAACTCGCGTTTCCGGTCGAAATCGCAGTCGGCATTCTGGTGTCGATCCCGTTTACGGTGACGATTCTGCTCGGCGGATTGTCCTCGGTGCCCGGCGATATCTATGAAGCCGCGCGCATGGACGGCGCGAGCGCCTGGCAGCAGTTTCGCAAGCTCACCATGCCGCTGTTGCGGCCGTTCATCAACATGACGATTCTGTTGAACGTGATCTACGTGTTCAACTCCTTTCCGATCATCTGGGTAATGACACAGGGCGGCCCGGACAACAGCACGCATATCCTCGTCACGTATCTCTATGAGCTTGGTTTCCGGCTGGGGCGGCCCGGCGAAGCCGCGGCGGTCTCGCTGATCATGCTCGTCATGCTGTTCGTTTTCTCGATCGCCTATCTGCGCCTGCAGCCCGCGAAAGAAGGAGATCCGTCATGAGTCTCAGCATCAAGATGAAGCGTTCGCTGTGGTGCTGGCTCGCGCTGTCGCCGCTGGTCGTGGTGGTGCTGTTTCCGTTTGCCGTCATGCTGTTCACCGCTTTGAAGCCGGCGTCAGAGATATTTGTCTACCCGGCGCGGTGGCTGCCGGTGCATTGGCAGTGGAGCAATTTCTCCGACATGTGGGTGGCTGCCAATTTCGGCGTGGCGCTGCGCAACAGCACGGTGATCAGCTTGCTGTCGACCGCGCTTGCGCTGGCCGTCAGTCTGCCGGCCGCTTATGCGTTGGCGAGATTTCCGTTTCGCGGACGCGGCTTCTACCGTCAGTTTCTGCTCGTGACGCAGATGCTGTCGCCTATTCTGCTCGTGGTCGGGTTGTTCCGGCTGGCGGCGATGATTCCTTATGGCGACGGCAACCTGGTGGACTCCAGAATCGGCGTGATCGTGTCTTACGCAGCCTTCAATATCGCGTTCGCCGTGTGGATGCTGTCTTCGTACTTTCAGACGGTGCCGCGCGATCTGGAAGAGTCTGCGTGGCTCGAAGGATGCGGACGGACCAAGGCGGTCTTCAAGGTGTTCCTGCCGCTCGCGGTGCCTGCGATTGTCGTCACCGCGATCTTCACATTCATCAACGCGTGGAACGAGTTCGCTGTGGTTTATACGTTGATCCGCTCGCCGGAAAACAAGACGCTGACCGTGCAGGTCACCGACATGGTTGCCGGGAAATACGTGGTGGAGTGGCATCTGGTCATGGCCGCCACGCTCTGCGCGACGCTGCCGGTTTCGGTTGTGTTCGCGTGGCTACAGCGGTATCTGGTGAAGGGACTCGCGTTGGGCGCGGTGAAGTAGCTTCTGCGGGAAGGCACGGCGGGTGGCGGCCTGCCATCGCGTTCGTCGTGCGGCGTTGCCGCGTTTGTCGGAGCGCGAGCCCGTGTAACGGGTCGCGCTCGCTTCATGCTTCGTGTTACTCCGTGCCGCGCACAATCCGCAGGTCGCGCTCGACGCCATCGCCCAGCGCCTCCAGCGCCTTCTTGTAGGCATCGCTTTCATAGGCGGCGACGGCCGCTTCGTAGGTCGGAAACTCGATGACGACCGTACGCTCCTTCAAGCCCTGCTCACGGGCCTCGTCCGCCACGCCACGCACGATGAACTTGCCGCCGGCAGCCGCCACGGCAGGCGCGGCGAGCTGCGCATACGCGGCCAGTTTTGCCGCGTCCTTCGTTGCGCGGTATGACGTCACCCAATATCCCTTGCTCATTTGAAGCTCCTTTCAACGTTGGAAAAGCAGTCGTTGTCGTGCACGACGGCAAAGACGGATTATGACGCTTGCCGGCATCCCCGTTGCCCGCAGGGTCAATCGTCGGCATTGCGGTGGTGAATTGTAAGACCCCGGCTTGCATGCCGTCTCGAACGAAGGCCTGCAAATACCGGCAATTCCGGTTACGCTGTTTGCAGTTGTCGCTCTCGAACCGGAGCCGGCACGCAACGGATTATCTCCACCGCAACTATCTCGCATGGCACCAGGAACACCCCGATGACACAAGCGCTCACCATCGATTTTGTCTCCGATATCGCATGCCCGTGGTGCGCAATCGGCCTCTCCTCGCTCCAGCTCGCACTATCGCGCCTTGGCGACGCGGTCGACGCGCGAATCGTCGTGCACCCGTTCGAGCTGAATCCGGACATGGGGCCGGACGGCGAGACCATTGTCGAGTATCTCGGCAAGAAATACGGGCGTACGCCGGAGCAGATCGCCGAAACGCACGCGGCGATCCGCGAGCGCGGTGCGAGCGTCGGTTTCACGTTCGGCCCGCGCACGCACGTCTACAACACGTTCGACGCGCACCGTCTGCTGCATTGGGCCGGTATCAAAGGCGAGCAGCTGCCGCTCAAGCTGGCGCTGCTACGGGCTTACCACTCCGAAGGCAAGGACACGAGCGACCACGAAGTGCTGATCGAAGCGGCGCAATCCGTGGGGCTCGACGCCGCGCAGGCTCGCGACGTATTGCAAAACGGAACATACGCGGCGGAAGTTCGGGCGGAGGAGCGGAATAACGAGGCGATGGGCATCCAGTCGGTGCCGGCCATTATCTTCAACCGCCGCTACCTGGTGAGCGGCGGGCAACCCGTGGAAACTTTCGAGCAAGTCATCCAGCAGATTCTGGCCGAAGCGAAGAACGACGCTTTGCAGGACACGTAAGGCCGCGCATTGCCACGCGCCGGCAACGCCGCGCGCGCTGGAAGATGGAACGGCTGCGCTTCTGAGGCGCTTCTGAACCGGACCGTTCCGGTTGACTGACGGCCTCGAACCCCGCGCCTGCACTATGACGTATGCCCGGCAGATGCCGGGCATACGTATTGACACATCACTCGACGCCGGGCTGCCTAGAACGCGTGACGCATACCCACGGTAACCGCCACTTGCGTGTTGGTCGCCGACGGCGACAACGTGTTGATCATGGCATGCGAAAGTACGGAGTCGGCAGGCGCACCGTGCACGTTCTGATAGACGCCTTCAAGATAGAAGTCGGTGCGCTTGCTGATCGCGTAGTCGGTCTGCAGCATGGCCGTATTCCATCCCGGCGAAGAACCGTTATATGCGCCATGCGTGTACGTGTACGCGCCCGATACGGTCACCGCCGGCGTGAGCGCGTACTTGGCGTTCACTTCGTAATTGTCGAGGCGCAACGAGCCGTTCAGCGATCCGGCAGACGTATCGCCCGCACCGAGGTAGCTGCCCGTGCCGAAGGAGAACACGCCCGACGCGTTGTCGATCTGGCTATGGCTCCAGACCAGCCCGACCGTAGCGGGCCCGAACGTGTAATTGCCGCCCAGCGACCAGATACGCTGGCGTTGCGCGAGGAAGTTCGCGCTTGCATCGCCCGACGTCACCGCGCCGCTGCCGTCGCCCGCGTTGTTCAGTTGCAGGTAGCCCGCAGCAAGATTCAGCGGACCCTGCGCATACGAAATGCCAAAGCCGTATGACCGGTTATTGCCGAAGTCGCCCGCCTTGTTGCTGAACGAATACATCGTTTCGAACGTGACGCCGCGGTAAGTCGGGCTCGCGTACTTGACCGAGTTGTTGATGACGACGGAATTCGCAGAAAGGTTGTCGTTTTCGAACGGATGCGCGGCCATGCTACCGCCCCACGTGTTGAATTCCGCCGTGAGCGGTCCGACGAGGTCGTTCATCACGTCGAACTGGCGGCCGAACGTCAAGGTACCGAAAGGATCGCTTTGCAGGCCGACCCATGCCTGAGAGCCGAAACCGTCACCGGAGAATGCCTGGGCGCCATTGTTCAGCAGGAAGCCTTGCTCGAGTTTGAAGACCGCGTGCAAGCCGCCCCCCAGATCCTCCGAACCCTTGAGACCGAACACCGTGTTCTGCGTCGAACTGGTCACTTCCTGCCAATTACTGTGCCCAAGCTGATTGTTCGTGTAAACCAATCCAGTATCGATGAGGCCGTAGAGGGTCACGCTGCTTTGCGCATGCGCCGACATCGTAAATGCGCCGAAGAGCGCGACCGAGAGTAAAGACTTTTTCATACTTGTTGGCTCCGTGATCGTGATCAAGCAGTAATTGAGGGGCTCAATTGCTCTTTCCACCAGCGCCATGACCGCACATGCAATACGTTTGCATCCGTTGTTGCGCAAACTGCGAGAAGCATAAGGTGTTGTTTTTTGATTATTGCGCGCCACGTCATTTCAATGGCCTGGCCATTGTGCGCGCTGATTTATTGCATGGTTTTCAAATCGGCTCAATGAACGCGTACCAGCCAGTGCGGCGGAAAACGAGCAGTCCAATCATAGGGCGATGAAAATAAATGGGGTGTCAAAAAAATTAGCCCCGTGGCGCGAAAAGAACAATGAGGGGACGAAGCTTAACGTTTTCCGGTATGCGCCGCGAGTCAGCGTTTTTTGAAAGTGCTATACAACGTCTTTGCAAGCGTGCTCAATTCGCCACCCTGCTCGCGAAGCGAAGCGATCTCTTCACCGCTCTCCAATGTCTCTTCGACTCTGCGGGCGCGGTCTCGCGCGACGGCATCCAGGATCGCCTGCGGCAGAGCAGCCAGTTGATCGACCACCTCGAAACCGCCTAAACCGGTGAGCATCGGATTGTCGGAGCCGCTGAGCATGGATCGTGCGTCGGCTTTGAACAGCACCAGCGGCTTGCCCGCGTGCCACGCAAGCGACGCCTCGACAACCGTGCCTTCATCGGCAACGCGGCCGTTGAGATTGGCGACGACCGCATCACAGCGCCTGAGCAACTGGTACGTATCCAGACTGAAGATTGCTCGGTCGAGGATATGCGCGGCTTCTTCGACCGAGGCGCCGAGTTTCTCGAGCTCGGGCTTGAGCTTCGCGAACTCCAGACCGTCGCGATGCGGAAGAAATGTCGTCAAACTCGCAGCCTCCAATGTGGCTGCGATCGAATCCATTTCCGATCGCTCGGCGGCATTGAAGAGCGGCCCTGCGCAATACACCCGTAGCATCGTTTTGCGTCCCCTGAGGATGGCGGAATCGTGAGGTACTCCGGCAACGAGCGTGTCGGCGCCCGGTTGCCAGGAGCGTTTACGATAACGACGGGCGAAGCAAAGTCAATGTGGAGCGTGTCGGTCGGGTTACTTCCCGGTGCAGTCGGAGCAAGGGCCAGCAGTTGGCCTGTGAACGCGCTCGCCCCTACGGCTGCCATTCAGTCGTCGTGCCGATGCTTGTGATGACGCTTGCGCGGCCGGTAGCTGCGGGAATAGTCGTCCGCATACGAGTTGGAGCGCGAGAGGTTGCCGCCGAGCGCCGAACCCGCACCGCCGCCTAATGCAGCGCCGACCAGACCGCCGCCGCGGCCGCCCATCGCATTGCCCGCCGCCGTGCCCGCACCGCCGCCGAGCGCACCGCCGATAATCGCGCCCGTGCGCTCCCTGCGGCTCGACGTGACCGCGCCTCCCGCGCCACCGCCGACTGCGCCGCCGAGCACGGCGCCGGTGCTGCCGCCCAATGCGCCACCCACTGCCGCGCCGGCGACACCGCCAAGCGCGCCGCCAAGCGCGTTATTCATATCGCCGGCCAGCGCCGACCACGATGCCGAAGCGGTAAGCACTGCAACGGCAACCATCCGGAGGATTCTGTTCGACATAAAAGTCCTTTCATTGTTTGGGACGGCGCCGAGTATAGCCGTGCTTTTGAAAGGTTTTTGTAACCACGTCACTTCACATCCGTAAGACGTGTAACAAAATAATCCGGGGGTTTGAGGAGGGGGGTATTTCGCTGGTGGAATGCGACGCCTTATGGGCACGCTGGTGCGCTGCACGACCCGTGCTTTGAAAGCCGCTGGCTGATATGGGAGGAGAAGGCCGCCGGTCTTTTTCAGCCATCTTACGGATAGCTAATCATCCGGCTTTCGTGCCGATAGTACTCGCAGGCTGCCGTAGATCGTCAGCCCGCCAACCACCTGTTCGAATCTTATCTGTGCCGCGTCTTCTTCAGCTCGATGGTTTCGAACAGTTCGTAGTTCTGCGTCGGTGTTTGATCCGCGCCGGGCGCGTGATAGTAGTTCATCGTAATCGTGGTCTCGCCGCCCGGATGCCCCGGATCATGATCGAACACGGCAATGCCATAACCGGTGCCGGTATCGCGTTGCGCCGACCAGATCGCGTCTTCCACGGCGTCCGCGCCCGCGCGTACGAACGTGCCTGCCGTCGTACCGGCCACCGGGCGGTTGGGCCGCGTGAAAATACGCGCTTGCGGCAACCCCGTGCCGGCATCCACGCCATAGACGTCCAGCGGCGCGCTCGTGCCGCCGCCGCCGAGAATCAGGTGAATCGTGCCGCGGCTCGTATCGAACGTGGACGCGCCGGAAGACATCGCCGACATCACGGGTTTCGGCTGCAACGTGTCCACCGGACGACCCGTCGCAATGTCGGTGCCCTTGTTGTGATTGCAGCCACGCACGGGGTAACTGCGCTCATAGTCGTGATCGTGACCGCACAGCACGAGGTCCACGCCGTAGCGGTCGAAGAGCGGCAACCAGGCTTCGCGAATTCCTTTGTCGGAGCCGTTGCCGGTCTTCGATGAACTGAGCGCGTCCTGATGCATCTGAACCACGATCCAGTCGACCTCGTCGTCTTCGGCCGCGCGGCGCAACGTCTTCTCGAGCCAACGCGTCTGCTCGCCGGCGCTATATCCGCGCACATAGAGCGAGGTGCCGGGCTGAATGGGCGGATTGCCCGTGCTGGCAACCGGCACCAGCGCATCCGGGCCGGCGACGAAGGCGGCCGCATCCTGATAGACCACGTCGTCCGCATCGAGCGAAACGAAAAGCACGGAGCTCACGCGAAAGCTGTACCAGCGGCCCTGAAAGCGCGTGTGATTATCCGGCAGCGTATAGCGCGCGAGATATGAAGCGAGCCCTTGCTCGCCGTTATTGAACTCGAGTTCATGGTTGCCCGGACACGGCATCCACGGCCGGTTCGACGCCGACGTCTGGCAGTTGTTGCCGAAGTCGCGCCATACGTCCGGCTGATGCGCCGGATTCAGATTGGCGTAGCACAGGTCGCCATTGAGCAGGTGGAACAGCGGCTGAAAGCGCTCGACCGCCTGCACAGCGAAGCGGCTTTGCGGCGACGACAGCACCCAGCCTGTGTTAGGCGTCGCGAGATCGCCATAGCTCGTAAAGCGAAACGGCGCACGCCCGCGCGGCGCCGTGCGGAAGCTCGCCGTAAAAGGCTGAGCCGCATTGCTGTCGTTCTCCGCACTCACCTGGTATTCGTAGCTCGTATCGGGCTTCAGATCACGCAGACGCGCGTGATAGGCGAACACGACTTCGCCGTTGAGGCCGTCCGTGTAGGTGGACTGAACACCGTGCACCGTATGTTTCGCCGCACCCGCCCCGCCGAAGCGGACCTGCGGGTTCAGCGCGGGCGCAAGCGACGCCCACGACACCGTGACCTCGCTGGCCGGATCGCTGCCCCATGTCAGGTGGATCTGTTCCGGTGTGCCGTCGGGTGCGCTGTTGGCCGCACGCGCCGCCGATGAGAGCGTGCCCGCTGCGGTAGCGAGACTGGACGCGCCGGCCAGCTTCAGAAACCCACGACGCGAGACGATGGAAGCACCCTGATCGGCCGGTGAAGCCTTAGCGATTTTTCTGTTCGACATGTCTGGTGTTTTTTGTGCGGAAGTGGAAGGACGCGGGCTCATGAGCCTGGCGACGAGCCATCCTAGTCGACAGGCTATGACACTCGGATGAAAGCACCGAAAGCGGACAATCTCACGCACCCATTCCGCATTGAAACATTGAAAATCGAACGGCTAACAGCTTGGCAGACCGATATATACCGCGACTGGAAGACGGACGGCCCGTTCCAAAAAACATTCGCGCAGAAGTCGGGTTTTTAGTGTTTCAGTGCGACGCCTGAATAAACGCCGTGATCGGAAATAGTTTTCCAATGGCATGCGCCGCAACCTTCTCACGCGGCCAGATAATTGATTTTGCAGACATGCGCGAACGTTAGCTCAACGGCGCAAACTGGAATTCGGCGGCGACCGGCAAAGCGTGCCAAAGAGAAGCCGGCGCATGCATCCATTGCGGATCATGCGCCGGCAACAAACGTGCGCTCAGGTCTGCGGATTCGTGTCGTCGGTGGGCTGGGTATCGTCGGCAACGTCCTGCTTATCGTCGTCCTTCTTTTCCAACATTGATTCCAGCTTACCGGCACCTTCAAAACCGGCAACGGCGGCGATGCCTTTTGTAAGCAAACCCGCTTCGGGATCCACTTTTTCTGCCGCTTCAACGGCGGCGATCGCCCCCGCAATCTTTCCTGCTTCGTCCAAGAGTCCCATCTCGCTCTCCTCGAGAAAAAGTGAGCTTCTATCCTCTCATGAACTTGACGCCCTGTCGTCAAATGTAAAATGGACAATGACGTTTAGCCGACGCCGCGCGGAGACGCCGCAAACCTTCAAGTCCGGCAGGCGTGATGCTAGCGCCCCGGCGGCTGCGGATTATTCGCCGGGTTGGTATCGAATCTGGAAACGCGCTGTATTCCATCTTCGCTGACCAGTTCCAATAGTTCGTTCTCCATCGTATCCGTAACATCCTTGCCGTAAACTTCGCTGCCGTTCACGTAGACAGTAAACGACCGTAAGTACCTGGCTTTCTTCTCCGGGTTCCCGATTGTCTCGCGGGTCCATTGATAAAGCGGATAGTTCTCCGTGCCCTGCCGTTGCGCTTCGCTCACATAGTCGGCGAAGGCGTCGAACTGGCATTTCAATGTCGCGTCGTGTCGGCGCAGCACCTCGCGAAGCGCGCCATGCGACGCGCACGCCGGGTCAGCGCGTAAAACGTCGGCCAGTTCCGGCGAGACGGTAATCCGCAGCTGGAATTGCAAGGTCGGTTCCATATCGGCCTCCATGCCGGAATTGATGAGCGCTCATTCCTTCGCGGAATGTGTGGCAGTGTTTTCTTCGATCTGCGCGATCTCATGCCCTTGCACCGGCCTGCCAAGCAGAAAACCCTGAGCATGCGTGCATCCGCATACGCGCACGAAGTCCAGTTGCTCCTGCGTTTCGATGCCTTCCGCCGTAGTCGGCAAGCCGATTTCTCGCGCCAATGCCACGATCCCGCGTACCACCGCGGCGGATTCCCGACGATGCACGGACTCCTTGACGAATGAGCTGTCTATCTTGAGCTCGTCGAATGAGAAACGCACGAGGGTCGACATGGTCGAAAAGCCTGTGCCGAAATCGTCGAGTGCGAGGCCGATGCCCAACGCTCGCAGCCGCGCGACGTTGCGCCGGGTCACGACGTCGTCATTCAACAATACGGTTTCCGTGACCTCGATATTCAGACGCTGCGGCGGCAGTCTGGTCTTGCGAAGAATCCCCGCGACAGTCGAAGCAAACGACTCCTCCCTCAATTGCACCGGCGACACGTTGACGGCGACGGTGACCTTGTCGCGCCAGGTCACCGCTTCCTTGCACGACTGCAGCAAAGCCCACTGTCCCAACGCCAGAATAAGGCCTGTGCGTTCGGCAGTAGGAATGAATGAGGAGGGCGGGAGTTCGCCGCGGGTCGGGTGGGTCCAGCGTATCAGCGCCTCGCGGCCGCACACCGCGCCGCTGCTGAGATCGACAATGGGCTGATACTCCATGCGCAAGCCGCTGAACGAATGCAGCGCGCCTTCCAGATCGCTGCGCAGCAGGCTCAGGCTTTCATCCGACGCGTGCCTGGTGCCATCGAAAATGGCAAACGCGCTCTTGCCGCTGCGTTTCACGGCATATAAAGCGCGATCGGCGCAAATCAGCAACTGCGGACCGGTTCTCGCGTGGTCGGGATAGAGCGAGACGCCTACGCTCGCGCCGATATGCACCAGCGCCTCGCGCAGCGCGAACGGGCGCGCCAGTGTTTTCACGATGCGATCCGCGAGAATCCGGACGTCGCGCGCCTGCCCCGCGCCATCGCAAAGCGCCACGAACTCGTCGCCGGCGAGGCGCCCGACGAGATCGCCGCTCGGCAATACTTCGCGCAATCGGATAGCCGCTTCCTGAAGAATCTGATCGCCGGCCGCGTGGCCGAGACTGTCGTTGATGGCCTTGAATCCGTCCAGATCGATCAGTAAAACAGCAAACGACTGGTCTCTGCTGACCGCGCCCATCTCGGTGCGCTCCAGCAGCAGCTCGCTGAGACGCGCGCGGTTAGGCAAGCCCGTGAGGCTGTCGTGATGAGCGAGACGATGGCTGCTTTCCCGTGCCAGAAGCAACGCCACCGTGTCGCGATTGCTGCGCAGCGCAACCGTAAAAAAGCCGGCGGCGCAGAAAGGAGCCTGAAACAGCAGCACCAGTTTGCCTGAACCGGGAGAGAGCGCCGCGCCGAGCGCCAATGGCAAAAGAATAAAGGTGATCTGCAGCATGACGAGCCGGGGCGTACCCGCATTCCGTCCGGCCAATCCGCCGATAACGCCCACTGCGCACACGTTGCCGAGCAGGAATAGCGTTTGATCTCCACTGACATTGCAGAGCAGCGCGCCGAAACCGAACAGCGCGCTCCAGAGCAGGCTCGCAAACAGAAATGCCGAGGTGGGGGTCGGCTCGCTGCTGGCACTGCGCGAGCAGCACAACCAGATCAACGCGAGCCGGGCGATCAGCAACGCGACGACTGCGCTGCCCCAAACGGCGTAAAGGGGGCGTGGATGAAGGTAGTAAGCAGTTGCGCAGACGCTGATTTCACAGACCGACGCAAACACGATCGACGAGGTTCGCGTGAACAGGTTGGCCAGCAATATCTGCCGATTGTCCGCGCTCAGACTCTGGGAGGAAGAGACGACCCACCTGAAAAATGGAGACCCTGGTTCGCTGAAAGCCATGACCTGCGCATTTTTAGTGGTTGATGGATCAGAAACGGCGTGTTTGCAGGTATTGCGAAAAACGTAAAGTAGCAGGTTTATTCGACTGAGGAAATGGCCGGGTCATCGAGAGGAAGAAAAAATTACGGATCGGCGCGATTCGTGGCTTGGCGGGCTCATCGTGCAACACGCGGCTTGCGCTTTGCCGCCCCCGCGTGATCACGGTATGCATCGGCATGTTTGCGAATCATGTCGATGAGCGCCTGCAATCCGGTTCGATCAAGCCGTGTCTCTCGCCATTCAGGCCGGGTTGATGAACAGCGGGCAGGCTGTATCGCGGGCACTCGCATTCTGGTGCCGCGGCATCGCTCGCGGACTTCGAAACGCGCGTGCAGGAAGAGGTCGCACATATTCAGGCCGGCGATCCACGCGATCCGAAAACCACCGTCGGCCCAACGGTCAGCCACAAACAGCGGGAGGGCGTGAATACGGCACGTCCGGGCTCGAAGCGTTTCTCGAACCCAAGTCGGTGCTTGGCGTTTTCTGACCATTTGCGCCAGGCTGATCGCCTTGAGGTGGCGGACAAACTCCGTCGTGTCCGAGCTCCCAAAGCCCGACGGTATCGTGCAAGACCTTCTGGATGAGTCGAGTATCGATGTACGATGCCGTATAGTGGATGCACCGCTGATCTCCAGCGGCCTGCCCGTACATTGGCGCGATGGGGGACCACAAGATGACAGCCGCAAATACATCGATGAACGGGTCTCACGAACCCGTGCCGGAGTCGCTGCAGACCTTGGTCGAATATCTCGAACTCTCGCTCGACAAGGCGGCAAGCGTGGTAATGACGCGCCATACGGCCGACGCCTGCACCGTCTACCTGGGCGATCCGGCCGGCCTGCTCGAAGAAATGAAGAAGCTCGGCACTATTGCCATTCCGCTCGCCAATGACATGCTGGAACTGACCCGCTCGGGCGTCAACGAGATGGAGATTGGCGGCCAGGCCTACCGCTTCGTTCGCACTTTCACGCAGGTCGAGAACGCCGCGGCAGTCGTTTTCTCCGCGGCCTAGGAGTGGCGCGACACGCCGGCCAACAACGCAATCCGGGGCGCCGTTGACGGCACGGCGAGCCGCCGCGTTATACTCTCTGCATGAATACGAAGCCGATCACGCTGAATTGTTGGTGGCGCGCCTGACCCAGGCGGCCCGTTTCCACTCGACCATCGAAACGTGATGCCGCCAGTCCTGGCGGCATTTTCATTTCTGCGCGCTGACGGCTGGTGGTATCGACAAACGCAGAACCCAGACCATGACAGACGCAAACCAGACCACGAATCCACCCATCATCCTCACCGGCGACCGCACCACCGGCCCGCTGCATCTTGGCCACTACATCGGCTCGTTGCGCTCGCGCGTGCAGCTTCAGCACGAGGCGCAGCAATTCCTGCTGCTTGCCGACGCGCAGGCCATGACCGACAACGTCGGCCGCCATCAGAAAGTCACTGAAAACGTGATCGAAGTCGCGCTCGACTATCTCGCGGTCGGTATCGACCCGGCCAAATCGACTATTTTCATTCAGTCGCAGGTGCCGGAACTCGCGGAATTGACCCAGTATCTGCTCAATCTCGTGACGGTCGCGCGCCTCGAGCGCAACCCGACCATCAAGGCGGAAATCGTGCTTCGCGGTTTCGAGCGCGACATCCCCGCCGGCTTTCTGACATATCCGGTCAGCCAGGCCGCCGACATCACCGCGTTCAAGGCGACGCGCGTACCTGTCGGCGACGATCAGTTGCCGATGATCGAACAAACCAATGAACTGGTGCGCCGTTTCAATAACACAGTCGACAAACAGGTGCTGGTCGAATGCGAAGCGGTGCTCTCACACGTCGCGCGGCTGCCGGGCATCGACGGCAAAGCCAAGATGAGCAAGTCGCTGGGGAATGCGATTACGCTGGGCGCGAGCCCGGACGAAATTACCAAGGCCGTGAACAACATGTACACGGACCCTAACCATTTGCGCGTCAGCGACCCGGGCCAGGTGGAAGGCAACGTGGTGTTCGCGTTCCTCGACGCCTTCGAGCCGGACGTACCGAAGGTCGACGAGCTCAAGGCGCACTACCGCCGCGGCGGTCTCGGCGACAGCGTGGTCAAGCGCGTGCTCAACGAGCAGCTGCAATCGATGCTCGCCCCCATTCGCGAGCGCCGCCGCGAATTCGAAGCGGACCGCGCAGAGGTGCTGAACGTGCTGCGCCGCGGGACCCTGCGGGCACGGGAAGTGGCAGGCGCGACCGTGTCGGAAGTGAAAGGCGCGCTCGGCCTGAATTACTTCCAGAGCTGAGCGAAGCGCGGCGGGGCGAGGCGCCGCGGGGCGAGGCGGGACGCGGTGCCGTATAGCCGGGAGCCCGCCTTGCCGGTCTACGGTTTGCCTTTCAGGGTGAACGGAGCCAGCAGCGACTGGACATCGACCCGCTGCCCCTGAAGCAGAAGCAACCTCGCGTGAAGCACCGTGTTTTCGAGCACGAGCTTGGCGGTACTCAGCAGATACAGCGCGTGAATGTCGGACACCGACAGGTTGCCGGATTCGACCTGGTGGTGGCGCTCGACGAGAGAGGTCATCACAAGACGCCGGAGTTCCTGCTCTCCGAAAGGAAGGTCGGCGTAGTCGATCGGGTCGTCGGCTTCGACTTCTCTCAGCATGTCAACAAGCGCTTCTGTGCTCACTTCCATGTTTCGGCTCCCACGTTGTCGGTCAGGAACAGCATCGCCAAACTATGTCCAACACGCTCAGACTACCGGGTCTGATTGTGGGAGTCCAGCGCGAGGGGGTACGTTATGCGACCCGCGCCAAGCCGACTGGCCGACGCGAGTGCGATCACTTATGCCCTAGCTTGTCCGCCGTCTGGAGCGCCGCAACGATTGTGTCATAGACATGTCGACGGGTTTCGGGATCCGGCGCGCGCAGTGCGAATGACGGATGATAGGTCGCCACGACCAGGTGCTCGCCGTGCCCGATCGTTTTGCCGAGCGCGTCCTGTAACCGCGCATGTGAATCGTCCAGTACCGCTTTTAACGCCGTGGCGCCCAAAGCAACGATCACGCGTGCCCTTACCGTGCGCAGTTCCTGTTCAAGCCAGTATCCGCATGCCTCGATCTCTCGCTGCCCCGGCGTTTTGTGCATGCGGCGCTTGCCGCGCGGCGTCCATTTGAAATGTTTGACCGCATTCGTGACGTAGACGTCTTTACGCTTCAGTCCGGCCTCTTCGAGCGCTTTATCCAGCAATGCGCCAGCCGGTCCGACGAAAGGCCTGCCCTGCAGATCTTCGGCGTCCCCCGGCTGCTCGCCGACCAGCATGATCGACGCGCGCCGCGGTCCTTCGCCGGGCACTGCCTGCGTCGCGTTACGCCATAACGTGCAGCGGCGGCATTCGTCCAATGTCGCCGGCTGCTGGTCGCGCTCGACATCCGGATCGGATTGAGCGCTGCTACGCGAACGTCTGGTTTGTTTGTCGTCGGCCATAGTCGGCAATCTCCGCCTGCGTCGCCAGCAAGGCGCGGACCCGGCCGATCAATCCACGGGCCTTGCGCCGCGCACATTCGCGTGCTACTTCGGCCTGCCCTCTTCGTATTCGGTGCGCACGCCCACAGGCAGCCACGGCTCCTTGTGGCAACACCAGAGTTCGTAGACCGGCTCAAAAAGACCCACGCGATCGAAGCCGCCGAGCGGCACATCCAGTTCGTCGCTATCGAGGAATTCCATGAACGCGGCCGAGCCACACGTGGGGCAAAAATGTCTGCGAGCGCCAGGCGAACTCTGCCACGCCTGAGTTGGGCCGGTGAATTCCACGGCGCTGCGCTCGAACATGGCATAACCGCCGAACACATTGCCGTGTATGCGCCGACAGGTCATGCAGTGGCAAATCGACACTCGCCTCGGTTGCGCGCTGACACGGAATCGCACTGAGCCGCACGCACATCCGCCGGTTTCTTCGAAGGCTTCGCTTGCTGTCATTACATACCCTCCTTTGCAAACCATTCTCACGCTCGTCCACAGTCTCGACGATACGGGATCGATGTCGAGACTGCACGTACCCGCTCGCCATCTGCCAGCAATCGGCGAGCCGTAATCCTGGTTGAAGTCGAAGCCTCGGCATACAGGCATTCACCCCGCTCGCATTACGGCGCTGGCGTGTCCATCTGCTGCTGTGCGTATTGAGTCGGCGGTAGTCCGACATGGCGGGTGAATGCGACGCTGAATGCGCTCGCCGAACTGTAACCGACACGTTCAGCAACATTCGCGACGCCGCCTTCTTTTCGTCGCAGCAACTTCTTGGCCAACGCCATGCGCCAGGACAACAGATATTCCATCGGAGCGACGCCCACTGCGCGGCTGAAGCGCTCGAAAAACGCCGAGCGTGAAAGTGCTGCCGTATTCGCCAGTTGCGCAACCGTCCAGCGCTTCTGGGGACTCTCGTGCATCTGACGTATCGCAAGGGCGAGCCGCGCGTCGCCGAGTCCGCGCACAAGGCCGGGCGACGCCGCGGTTCCCGCCAACCGCAGCGCCTCGATGAACAGAACCTCCAGCAGACGGGCGAGGACGACGTCCCGCGCGGGACGCTGCTCGCGAGACTCTTCCCGCACGAGCTTCACCAGCGTGGCCAGCCTGCGTTCGCCGCGAACATGCACGAAGTCGGGGAGAAGCGACACCAGCAAGGCCGCGTCGGGTGAACCGAACACGCAATGGCCTACCAGCAGTTGAACGTCAGACGGCCCGTTTCCGTCGCCAAGCCTGAATCCGCCATCGAGCAGCGCCACAGGCACGGTATCGACACCCTCGGCTTCGGGCGGCTCGAGGCTCGACATCGTGAAGTCGTACACCTCCGGAATCAGAACGAAGTCGTCGGTCTGCAGGATGATCGGCTCGCGCCCGTTGGTGACGAGGCGGCATGATCCGTCGAGAATCACGCAGTAGAACGGTTGTCCGGCTTCCGAGCGGTGAACGCGCCAGCGACCCGCGCCGCTGACGACCTTCGAAAAGGCGGCGACCGGCTGGAGCAGCGTGACGACCTCCGCAAGCGGGTCGACCATAACCGGACTCCTTCTAATGAAACCTGGACGCTCGATTGTAGCAAGTCCGGCGGTGACGACTTATGGTGTGGGTACTGCCACGTTCTACAGGAGTCGCCATGAAAACCGTCCTGATCACCGGATGTTCGTCCGGATTCGGCCTCGAAACCGCTCGCTATTTCCTCGACCGCGACTGGTGCGTCATCGCCACGATGCGCACGCCGCGAGCGGATGTTCTGCCTCCCTCGGAGCGTCTGCGAGTGCTCGCGCTCGATGTCACGGATCCGGAAAGCATCCGCCAGGCGGTGGATGCGGCCGGGCCGATCGACGTCCTCGTCAACAACGCGGGAATTGGCGTGCTGAACGCGCTCGAAGGCACGTCGATGGAGACCGCGCGCGAAGTCTTCGAAACGAACACGCTCGGCACGATCGCCATGACCCAGGCGGTTCTGCCGCAGTTCCGGCAACGGAAGGAAGGCGTTATCGTCAACGTCACGTCGAGCGTGACATTGAGGCCGCTCCATCTGCTCTCCGTGTACACCGCCAGCAAGGCGGCGATCAACGCGTTCTCCGAATCCGTTGCTCTCGAACTCGAACCGTTCAATGTGCGAGTGCGCCTGGTTCTGCCGGGACGGGCGCCAGAGACGCGCTTCGGCGAAAACGCGCAGTCGCGGATGCAAGGGGGGTTTCCCGAAGCTTACGCGGCCCTGGCGCAGCGCGTCTTCGACCACTGGCAGCAGGAGACGGCGGTCACGCGCTCGCTCGACGTAGCGGAAGCGGTATGGCACGCAGCGAACGACCCATCGAGTCCCGCTCGGATCGCCGCCGGCGCCGACGCTATAGCATGGGCCAATTCACGGTGAGCTGAAATTGCGTTGCGCGGTCCGTCACCAGGGAACGGTTTTTCCCAGATAGTCGAGGTAATGCAAGCCGGCGCGTCCTTCATAAGCCTCGATCGTGTTGACCAGGTTCGGAATGCTTTCTTCAATGGTCAGGCGCGCCGTAGGACCACCCATGTCTGTCTGGACCCAGCCGGGCGCCATGATCAGAAGGGTCCGCGGATACCCGGCGCTGCGGGCCGCGAACGTACGCATAAACATATTGAGCGCGGCCTTGCTCCCCCTGTAGACTTCATAATTCGCGTTGGTGGCGTTGGTGATACTGCCCTGCCCCGATGACATGACACCGATAGTTCCCGTCGGCGGCACGAGATCCTGAAACGCTTCGATGACTCTCATCGGACTCAGCGAGTTCGTTACCATCACCCGCACGAATTCCTCGGTCGAAACGTCCGCTATCGTTTCACGGTCGTCGTTCTTGACGCCTGCATTCACAAACAACACGTCTATGCGCCGATCGGCAAGACGGGCGCGTAAAGCTGCAACCTGCTCCGGAACCGTGATATCGACAGTTTCCACTTCGAGCGCGCCGGCAGAGGCTTCGGCGGCCCGCCGAAGCTTTTCTGTCGAGGCGGCTCGCCCGGTGGCGATGACACGGTAGCCGCGCTTCAGATATTCCTCGACCATTGCCAATCCAAGGCCGCGGGAGGCACCGACAATGAGAACGGTTTTCTGCGAAGGTGTGTCTTGCATCGGTAGCTCCGGTAAATGAGGCCACCCCCGAGCATGAAAGCAGCGGGAGCGCTCCTCTTGAGTGAGTCGCACAAACCAATATAGTGGTACACGGGGGATGGCGGAAGCCGCGCTGAATGCAACTCATCCATGCATCAGACGCCATACCTCAACTCTGCTAACTACGATCAAGAGATGCCTGAACCGGACCTCAACCTCCTTTTCGCGCTCGATGCGCTGCTCACCGAGAAAAACGTGACGCGCGCCGCCCGGTCGTTGCATTTGAGCGCTTCGGCCATGAGTCGCACGCTTACCCGTCTTCGCGCTGCGACTGGCGATCCCTTGCTCGTCCGGGCCGGGCGCCAGATGGTGCTGACCGCCTATGCCGAGGGGATTCGGGAGCAGACGAAAAATATCGTTCGTGAGGCGCGTTCCCTGCTCCAGCCGTCGCCGGCGACGCCGGATTTTTCAACGCTGCGTAGAACGCTTAAGATTCGTGCCAATGAAGCTTTCGTGGAAGCGTTCGGTGCACCGCTGATTGCTGAAGTGATTGCACTTGCGCCGCATGTGCGTTTGCACTTTTCGTCCAGATCGGAAAGGAACGCGGAATATCTGCGGAACGGCTCCGCCGATCTTGAGATTGGCGTACTGGAAGGAATGGGGCCGGAGGTCCGCGTCCAGGCATTGTTTCGGGACCGCTATCTGGGCGTTGTCAGAAACGGGCATCCGCTCGAAGCGGAACAGGAAGTGACCATCGGGCAGTACGCAGCGTTTGGCCACGTGGTCGCCCCGCACGGCCGCCAGATCATCGACTCGCTTGACGCTGCAATTGCCCTGTCAGGTTTTGAACGAACAACCGTAGCGATCGTGCCAAGCTTTCCCGCAGCATTGGCGGTGGCTAGAGCGTCCGATCTGATAGCGCTGCTGCCTGCGTCTTTCATGAACAGCCAGTACGACTTATCCATTGCCGTCTGTTCTTTTGAGCTTCCTGTGGCGACTGATCGCTTTACGATTTCTCAAATGTGGCATCCCCGTTTGGAGAATGACCCTGTTCATCGTTGGCTTCGGCAACTGGTTCTCACCGTGTGTCGTCAGCGGGTACCGCTCTGAACGCACATGATCGGTTTCGGGAAAGCGTTGCCCTCATCCGCTCACTTCAACCAGCGCCAGCGGACGCCTCGTGCGCCGACCGGTGACGACGATAGAGTTCGAGCGTGAGCGCCTGCCCGTCGTGCGATAGAAACGTCGCGGCTCCTTCGGCGGAACCTTCAGCGGACTCTGCAACACGCGCGAACATCGACGCCTCGTATTCCATCACGGCGTCGTCCCAAGGCGAGTCCGTAGCCAGCAATCGCGCAAGTTCGGCCGCGTCGAGCATGGCGTTATTCACGCCTTCTCCGCCGAAGGGTGACATGACATGCGCCGCATCACCGATCAGCGTAAGACCTTTTCGATGCGTCCAACAGTGCCCTACAGGCAGGGCATGGATCGGCCGTATTGCAAAATGCTCGTTACTGGCTCGAAACAGATCGAGGATCTCGTCGGCAAATCCCGAGTACTCGCGTATCAACCCTTCGCGAACGGCTTTAGGCGATGTGAAATCGAAGCGACGCTCCACCCAGCCAGGCGGAACGCGCAAGATCGCGTAGCCCCGGAAGTGCGAGTTGGCATTGCGCTGCACGATGAGTGCCTTGCCATTGCCCTCCACACTCATCTTGCCGCGTCCGACCAGGCACGCCAGCGCAGGATAGGAGCGGTCGACATCGTCGATACCGAATTCGACGAAACAAAGGCCGCTGTACTGCGGCGTCCAATATGACGAGCACCATGACAGCCGCGCCTGGCCCCGCCTGCCTTGATATGAGTCAATTGCCGCGCAAGCGATGCGCGCTACCGTCTCTTCTACCGTCCGCCACTTCACTGCGATCATGCGGGGTGTCCTGCCGGGATTGCCGAAGACATCCCCATTGCAGCCGGCGCGCGCGCTACCCGCGATTGTCCATCCTCCGTCAGGCGAATCCGAATCATGAGCTCCCCTCGCATTCTTTCTTCTGCGCTTCTTGCGCGCGTCTGCAGCGCCGACCAGGCGGCTTCGTTCATTCAGCCGGACATGACCGTCGCCATGAGCGGCTTTACGGGAGCGGGCTATCCCAAAGCGGTGCCTGGCGCGCTGGCAGGTCGCATCGAAGCCGCGCATGCGCGTGGCGAGGCATTCCGGATCAACGTGCTGACGGGAGCGTCGACCGCGCCGGAACTGGATGGCGTACTGGCACGCGCAAACGGCATCACCATGCGGCTGCCGTATCAGTCGGATCCCTTGTTGCGCGACAAAATCAACGCGGGCGAGATGGAATACCTCGATCTTCATCTGAGCCACGTCGCCCAGCACGCGTGGTTCGGTTTCTTCGGAAAGATAGACGTCGCCATTGTCGAAGTGAGCGGCATCCGCGAAGACGGACTGCTGGTTCCGTCGTCATCTGTCGGCAACAACAAGACATGGCTCGAACTGGCCGATAAAGTGATTCTGGAAGTCAACTCGCGTCAGCCGGCCGGGCTGGATGGCATGCACGACATTTACTACGGCACGGCACTGCCACCTCACCGCGTACCCATTCCGTTACTCACGCCCGGCGACAGGATCGGCGAGACCTACCTGCGTTGCGATCCGGACAAGGTCGTCGCGATCGTCGAAACCGATGCGCCGGACCGGAGCAACAGTTTCTCCCCACCCGACGCCACGTCGAAGCAGATTGCCGGGCACCTGATCGAATTCCTGCGTCATGAAGTGGCTCACGGCAGGCTGCCTGCGGGGCTGTTGCCACTGCAATCCGGCGTGGGCAACATCACGAATGCCGTGCTGGCGGAACTGGCGGAAGCCGGCTTCAAAGGACTGACTGCGTTCACCGAAGTGATTCAGGACGCCATGCTCGATTTGCTCGAGAACGGCACACTCAGCGTCGCCTCGGCCACCGCGCTTTCGTTGAGCCCGCCGGCGACGCTGCGTTTTGCTGAGGAAATCGACCGTTTGCGCGAGCGCATCGTCCTGCGGCCGCAGGAAATCAGCAATCACCCGGAACTCGTCAGGCGCCTCGGTTGCATTGCCATGAACGGCATGATCGAAGCGGACATCTACGGCAACGTCAATTCGACTCACGTAATGGGAAGCCGCATCCAGAACGGCATCGGTGGCTCGGGCGACTTCGCCCGCAATGGTTATCTCGCCTGTTTCATGTCCGCCAGCACCGCGAAGGGCGGCGACATTTCCCGGATCGTGCCGATGGCGAGCCACATCGACCATACCGAACACGACGTCTCGGTGATCGTGACCGAGCGGGGTCTTGCCGATTTGCGCGGCCTGTCGCCGAAGCAGCGCGCGCGTCAGGTGATTGCGAACTGCGCGCACCCGGACTATCGTCCGCTTCTCGAAGACTACTTCCAGCGCGCCTGCTCCAGCAGCTTCGGCAAGCACACTCCGCACCTTCTGGATGAATCGCTCGCGTGGCATGAGCGATATATCCGCACGGGTTCCATGAAGCCCTGAGAAAATCGCGTACCAGGTGCGCTACGAACCGTGGGACTGGATCATGCCCTGAACGCCGACGTGTCGATGTTCAGGGCATAGCTTCGAGTCCGCGCGCTCAGTCGCGCGGAAACGGCGCATCGCGATCCAGTAGTGCGGTCCGAACGAAATGCAGGCAACCGATAATCCTCAGCATGCGGTAGCGCTCCGCCGTATGAGGCTCCAGTTCTTCCAGATGCGTCTGTGCCGTGCTGATTGCCACGTTGACGGTCGCCAGCGCGCTTCTTAGATGCTTCGCATTGGGTTGATCGAACAGCACGGGCAGCGCGCGCACCGCCATATCAATCGACGCCAGCCAGCGAGGCTTTGGTGTGCGGCCACTTACGCCGGTCGCCAGTTGCAACTCGCCGCGCAGGTCGATGGTGGCGTGCCCCACTTCGAGTGTTGCCAGCATCCATTGCAAGGCGTCGCGGTGCCGATGCGATTGCGTGATGAGCAGCGTGCGCAATTGTGACATCAGGTCGTGGGTGCTCGACTGGAAACGCCCGTCGAGACCCGGCAGCGGCGCGGTGCACGCCATTGCGATTTGCCCCCTCAAATGACGCTTGATCTTCTCGACGAGCCAGGGCATCTGGGGCGGAAAGATCACCGCGAATGCGACTGCGCACAGCAGCATCGACACGAGAATGGAGAGCCCGTTGTTCATGAGAACGTCGGGCGCATAGTCGATCACGTTATCGGGGCCGGCCAGCAGGCAGAAGAAAACCGCGAAGCCGACACCGTAGGCCGCCGTTGACCGCCGCGCCATGAGAAACGCGCCGAGGCCGAGCGGCAACAGAAGCGCGGCGCACAACAGCGGAAAGCCGTCGATCTTCGGGTAGACGTAAGACAGGAACACGCAACCGAAGAGAAGCGAGAGCGCGGCCCCGGCGGCAATCTGCAAGGTGAATTTCGGCGGCACGGGCGAGGTCGAGCTCAGGGCGCAGGTGATGGCCGCGCCCGTTACCAGAAAGCTGCCACCCGGCCAGCCGGAGGCGATCCAGAACCAGCTTGCGGCGCCGACCGCCACGACCGTGCGAACGAATGCGAGTCCCACGACGTATGGACTGGTCTGCGGCTCGTACCGCGCGCGCGACTTGTCCAGCACATGCTTGCGCGAGTTGGCGAGCGAGAGGTAGATATCGCAGTACGACAGGAATTCACCGACGAACCGGTGGACCAGTTCCATCGCCGTGACGTAATCCAGCATGGAACGCGGCGCGACCCGTTCGATCTCCCGCTGCGTTTCGCGCGCACGCCGCGCGAGACCGGTCTGGAACGCCTTGATGCGCTCCATTAGCTCCGGCATCTCGGGCTCGCCTTTCTGCACCTTCCTGCCGACGTCCACGAGCAGCACGGACAGTTCATCAAGAAACGGGGAAATGGCCGCAATCGTTTCAGCGGCGCCGCTGCCGCGTAAGCGCTTGAGCAGTTGGTGCAGTGCATGCAGGCGAGCGCATGCATTCATGAAGTCGCTATTCAGGCGCGCTAGCCGCGCTGCCCGGGCGCGCATGTCGGGGTCTTCGTATGAGGCAAAGGTGCGCGTCGCCTCGAATCCGACGATCTCGTCGACAAGCGCCGCAAACCGCTTCTCGAACAGATCTACCGGCAATGCCGTCGACAACACGCCTGCGGCGAAATCGGTGAACTCGATAGTCCGCTGTTTCAGTGTGCGGAAGAGCGTGGTCGTCGCCTGAATCGGGAAGACGAGCGCGCTCACCGCGCTCGAACACAGAATCCCGATCGATACCTCGGCAGCGCGCGTCAAGGCGGCCAGAAAAAGCGCATTGGGCTGCATCAGCGCCGGAACACCGATCAGCGCCGCCGTATAACCGGCCAGTACGAAGCCGTACCAGCGAAAGTGGCGGTTTCGGACCGCCGCCGCTGTGCACACGCCTATCCAGCAGGTGAGGCCGAATAAATACAACTCCGGATCCTGCACACAGACGCCGGCCAGCAGAATCGCAAACACAGTGCCTACGGCTGTGCCGATCACCCGATAGAAACTCTTCGCGAGCACCATGCCGCTGACGGGCTGCATCAGAACGAAGACCGTGGTCATTGCGGTGCGCGGCTGCTGGAGGTCGAGCAGCATGGCAATGCCCAGCGCGAGCAGCGCCGCCGCAACCGTCTTGAACAGATGCAGCCAGATCAGCCCGTCGTTGAGCGCCCAATGGGACGATGCCTTTCTCGCCAGCCTCAGCCAGCGCGAAACGTCTGTTCTTTGGCTCAATGACGGACTACGTGAATATCGGATATCCATAGGAAAGCGCGGCGGTGGTTGCCCGTTGCGGAATTGCACCGCGTCGTGGCCTCATCCGGCGCCAAGGGAAAGACTTTGATTCTAGGACTGTCAAATACGTCTATTAAGCAGGTTTGCAAGGAACGTCCCTTGTCGCCAGGGTAACAATGCACCAGAATGGCCCATACACACCATTCCCCTGCCCACCCGCAGATGAAATCGGCCTGTGCGATCCATCCTCATTCACCAAGGGTCCGTTCCACGCGAGGCGGATAATTTATTACGTCGTGCTTGATAAAATTGGCCACATCAATCAGATACATGTGAGGTCCATGATGTTCAGGTCAGTTTTCCCGGTCGTTCTGGTCGCCGCCATTCTTTCCGCGCCGGCAATCACTTTCGCCCAGCAGTCCAATCAGCCGGTAACGCGTGCCCAGGTGCGCGCCGAACTCGTCGAACTGGAAAAGGCCGGCTATAACCCGGCACGCGGCGAAGATCCGACGTACCCCGCCGACATCCAGGCGGCTGAAGCCAAAGTCGCGGCGCAGCGGGCGTCCGCAAACGCATACGGCGGTTCGACCGGCGGCACCTCGGCGACGGGCACAAGCCGCGCTGTGGTCCCCGCTGTGATTCCGGTGGCCGGCCCGGATAGGCAATCGCTTTACAGCAAGCACTAAAGCACTAAAGCGAACAGTGCGATCAGGGGGCGCGGGGCCGTGAGGGGCGCGGGGCCGTGAGGGTCGCCGCGCCGCAGGCGTTGTCGGTGCTGGATAACTTCGGCTCGCGAAAAATGAGCCGGATGGCAAGCGGCTCACGTTGCCGCGAACGGCTCAGTGATCGAGATAGTTTTTCAACGTGCTGATACCATCGGAATGACGCAGCTTCTGCAATGCCTTGTTCTGTATCTGACGAACCCGTTCACGGGTGACATCGAACTGGTCCCCGAGTTCTTCCAGCGTATGTTCGGAAACCGCATCGACACCGAAGCGTAGCTTGATCACTTTCGCTTCGCGCGGCGTCAGAACGCCGAGCGCCGCGTCGATGGCCACGCGCAGATCGGCTTGCAGCAATGCGTCGAGCGGCGCCAGCGTGGATGAGTCCTCGACCATTTCACCGAGCGTGGTGTCCGCCTCTTCGCCGATCGGGACATCGAGTGATACCGGTTGCCTCGTAACTCGCTGCACGCTGCGCACCTTTTCCTCGCTCATGCCAAGCCGCGCCGCGAGTTCGCTGGAGCGGGCCGGGCGGCCGGTTTCCTGGCGCATCTCGCCCGCCACCCTCTTGACGCGGTGCATGGCGTCAGCCATATGAACCGGTACGCGTATGGTACGGCCGTAGTCCGCTATGGCTCGCGAGACCGACTGACGGATCCACCAGGTGGCGTACGTGGAGAACTTGAAGCCACGCCGGTATTCGAAACGATCCACGGCCTTCATCAAGCCGATGTTGCCTTCCTGAACCAGATCGAGCAACGGCATGCCGCTCTGAACATATTTCTTTGCGACTGAAACGACGAGCCGCAAGTTCGCTTCGATCATCGCGCGGCGCGCGTCCTGAAGCTCACGGTCCGCCACGTTCATCTTTCTGCTGATCCATTTCAGCTCCTGCAACGACAAACCTTCGCGCGCCTCGATCTGTGCGAGTTTTTCCTGCTGGCTGTGAATCGAAGGCGCGCAGCGCATCAACGCCGCGCTGCACGCCGGCGCCGCTGCGGCTGCGCGTGCAAGCCATTCAGGATCGGTTTCGCTTCCGACGAAGGTTTCGACGAACATGTCGCGCGCCATGCCGCCTTGATTCACGGCGAGCCGCAAAACGTTTCGCTCGATTCCGCGAATCTCCTCGACCGCCCGCCGCACGTCGGCACTGAGTTCGCCGATTGTCCGTGCGCTGAAACGGATCTGCCCGAGTGTCGATGCGATCAGAACGAGCGTGGACTGTGCCTCTTCGCGCTGACCGGTTCTTCCGGCAACCGCTGCCCGCCACGATGCAAGCTGTTCGCGCACCTGCGAAAAGATCGCATTGCAGCCCGCCGTCAATCGGGCGATACGGGCTTCATCGGCCTCGATCGCGCCCGCTGATTCGCTGGCGCTGGTGGGAACACCGCTGTCGGCTTTGCTGCCCGCGGCGCCCTCCGCCGTCGCACCCTGCATTGCCGGGAGCATTTCGTCGGGCTGCTGTTCGAGGAATCCGTCAACCAGATCGTCGATATCGAGTTCGCCCGCCGCGACACGATCCGCGCGCGAGAGTATCGCGTCGACCGTCGCGGGGCGCAAGGCGATCACCTCGAGCATTTCCCGCAAGCAGGCTTCGATACGACGCGCGACGGCAATTTCGCCTTCGCGCGTCAGGAGCGGGGTCGCGCCCATTTCGCGCAGATAGGCGCGCATCGGATCCGCTGCCGGACCGGGTTCGGATATGGCGATTGTCAGCGCCGTGGCCGTTTCGTCTTCGGCGACGTCGTCCGGGGCTGATTGCTGGGCAGCGTCGCCCAGCAGAAGCGCGTCGCCGGTGGGCGCAAAATCGCGCACGGCAATGCCCACGTCGTTAAACGCTTTGACGATTCCTTCAATGGCGTCTGCCTGTGCAACGCAATCCGGCAGGTGGTCGACTATCTCGGTGTGGGTCAGGAAGCCGCGCTCCTTGCCGAGCTTCATCAACGCGCGCAACTGCATTTCCCTTGAGTCTTGTTCCATCGACACGTGCACCGCTTTCTCCATCCTGGCTGCATGCCTCCACAAGCAAGGTCGACGCGCGTAGCCGCATGCGTTGGGTGGCGCCGACACACTGGCACGGCGCCTGATATGGGCGTAGGCCCAGTGCTTCAGCTAAAAATTCTAGAAGCCTTGTAGAACGGGATCAATCGGACATCGAAAGAACATCAGTTCCAGATTACACAACAATGGTGCGATGCAGGCGCCTGCTGCAATGTGCCGGAAACCTTCGCCGACGCCGGTCAGGGCGGCGGCAAAGGCAGACTGGACACCCAGCAGTTTTAAACTGGCCGGTTAGAACATGTGCAACAGTGCAAGGCGATAAACCATCTGGTTACGTCCCGAGGAAACGTCGGCCGAGCCGGGAATATTGGCAAAGTCGAAATCGGTGCCCGTATTCGCGCTGACCGCGTGTTGATACGCGCCTTCGAGAAACACCGACGTCCGCGTCGACAGATCGTAATTGAGCTTCAGACTAAGCTGATGCCACTTGGGATCGAATTTCCCGACAGTCGAGGAAAGGCTTGCCTGCGTATAGGTATAGCACGCACCGAGGTAGAGCGCGGGCGTGAAATGATACAAGCCGCTCACTTCGAAGTTGTCGAACTTCCACGCGTTCCATGTACCGCCAGCTGGCTGCGTGGTGCCCGTGAAGTACGCGTTCGCCGTCGGATCGTAGACATCCACATGCGAATACGCGAAGCCCACCAGTGCCTTGCCGATCGTGTAGTTGATGCCGATGCCGATGTTCTGCTGCGACCGCGCATTGAAGGTATTGTCGCTGGTCACCGCCCCGGACGAGTTGGCGGACGCAACCGTGGCGGAACTCGCATTGTTCAGCTTGAGATACGACGCACCGATCTGCAGGCCACCGTTCTGGTACTGCGCACCAAAGCCGTACAACCGGTTATTCGAAAAGCCGCCCGCCTGATTGCTGAACGCGTACATGCCTTCGGCAGTAAAGCCGTGAATGGTCGGCGTAACGTATTTGATCGCGTTGTTGACGCGGAAGGAATAGTCGGTGTTGTCGTTGTCGTAGGGATGCGAGAAGAGATATCCCGTCCAGTTGCCATTCGCGGTCATGGGCGAGAACATGTCCACGCTAGGGTCGTACTGGCGTCCGACCGTCAACGTGCCGTATTGATCCGACGCGATGCCGACATACGCCTGGCGGCCGAACTCCCTGCCGCCTTGCGACATCTTGCCGGTGTTCACGTCGAAGCCGCTTTCGAGCTGGAACACGGCGTGATACCCGGCACCGAGATCTTCGGTGCCCTTCAGGCCCCAGCGGCTCCCGTAGTCATAGCCGCTTTGCATCTGGTATCCGTCATTACCCCTCGCATTGGTCGTGTAATTGAAGCCGTCTTCAATCTTGCCATACAGCGTCACGCTGCTTTGTGCATGCACGGCTGTCGCAATCATGATTGCGGGCAGCGCTACACCGATTCGTTTCATCACCACCGCTAATCCCCTTCCGTTGAATGTTTTGAATACCTTCGTTTTTGTCGACCAGTCATGTCTGCCACGCGCTACGGCGTGAAGCCATCGATTGATCGATGCCAAACGTTAAGTGATCCAAATTTCTTCGCGTATCCGCGAAATCGGAAGAGTCCTTTCCAACCAGCGCAACAACCTGGCTTGCAACCGTAAATCGTTGACAGAGAAGGCACCGGCAGACATCAGCAACGGCTGAACGGTTATGGCCGCCCCGGCGTGTTGCTCGCGGCAGACACTATTTCCGGGGTCCGCCTGATTCCGACGTGCCCTGGTCATCCGCACCGTAGCCGGCCTGCGCACCGGTATGGCCGACGGCGCGACGTGCGGCGACTGCTGCTTCGGCCGCAAGGATGTCTTCCGGGTAATGCGGGTCGCTGCCCGCGCCGGGGCGCCATCCTGTCTGCTCCAGTTCAACCAGTTCGGCTCTTACCTGAGCGCGCGTAAGGGGAGCCGTCGATTGCGCGAACGCAAGGGTGGGAATAGCGGCGGCAAGCGCGACGGACGCGACGAGCACGCCGTGTGCGAACGTAGACTTCATGTCGAAGAACCTCGTGGAGACTGGATGGTTTGAGCAACAGCGAGTGTTAGTACAGGCTCGCGCAGTCTAGCCATGTCCCTGCGAATCGTTAACCGCCGCACGTGGAAAGAATTGTTGCCGAAAACGCGATGTTTAGACGCAAATCGCAATAGCCGCGGCTCGAACTCACGCAGCGTTCAACGAATCCGACGGCACCTCGCCTGCGGCGCACGCCCCGATGTCGTCATGCAGATCGTCGGTCGCCGCAGTCAGTCGTGCGACGAACTGTTGCCGCCGACGGTATGCAGATCACGCCTTACTTGCGCCCACTTCCCGTTGCCTTCCATCCGTCATGCCGGGGCTGCAACGCGCGATGCGGACTATGCCGCACATTCCATTGCCAGCAGCGTATCGAGCCGGCGGCAGATTTGCGCTTCGAACTTTGCGCGCAGTGTTCCGTCGTAGCCGCGCCGCAGATCGGACGCATCAAAGGCACAGGTTGCGATTGCGAACTTGCCCGACGCTTCGCCCATCTGGTCGAATGCCGAGTCGCTGCCCCGCTTGCGGAGCGTGCAGAAGAACGCGATATGCCGGACGCACGCGCCGTTATGCTTTAACCACGTCTCTACCGGCGCAGACGCGAAACCGGCCCACACCGGAGAGCCGACTACAACGGCGTCGTAGTCCTGCAAGCGGTGTATGGGCGGCATGACATCGACAGGACGGCGCCACAGTATGTCTACGAGCGAGCGCAAATATCCGCGCACGCCCTTGCGAAGTGCATGCTTTTCCGTCTCGCGAACGGGTTCGATATCTGCGCCGAGCTCGAGTGCGAGCATTTCCGCAATGCGGCGAGTCGTACCGCTACGGGTGTAATAGACGACCAGAATTTTGTATTGATCCGACATGGCTCTCCTCCTTCATGCGTCATCCGGCGTGGATACGCACAGCTTCAGCTTAAAGAGCCAATGACCTCGCAGCATGATCCAGGTCAACCTGTCAGGCAGCGACTCGGAGGCAATGAACCACGACCCCTGCGACAAAACCGCGCAGAGGTCTTTCGTATTACGTAACCTTCAGCAAGCGGAGGAATGCAGAACAGGGGTCGGCCGCAGCACGCCGCGCAATCGTCTCTCGATCCGCCCTATTGCTCACCGCCCGTTCGTGTTGAATCGTCTGGTAGGTAATCGACGACTACGTTTCTTTCGGACGATCGCCGAAACTATCTGACTGCCCAGACAAAACCACAGTCTTTGCAGGCGACAGTAGCCGCTAGCGCGACCTCGATGTGCGCCGAACGCGCCTGCTCGTTGCTGGAAAAGCAAAGCGACTCATGCATGTCGGCCCCGTAGGCATACGTCAGATCGTGCGAGTCGCATACGACACACTCTCCAGACGTAGCTCCGCTGACGGAGCGCGCACCCTTATCACGTGAAGGTGCGGGCTGAACTGGCGTTTGCGTCATCTATGCTTTTCCACCTTGATTATGTCTGCTGCCGTATAACCGGCGCGGCGCAATTGGCCGCAAGAAACATCGAAGCCGATAAGGTATCGGCTTCGATGTTCATTCACGCGTGGATCACCAATCCACGTCGTCCGATACGAACTCGCGTCCTAGAAACGATGGCGCATGCCGATCGTACCGACCACCTGATTGCCATTCGACGACGGCGACACACCGTTCACGACAGCGACGTTCGCAACACCGTTACCGAGTTCGCCCGATGCGTGTTGATAGACACCGCCCGCATACACGTCCGTGCGCTTGCTAAGCGAGTAGTCCGCTTCGAGCGACACCGTGTGCCACTTCGGGTCGCCCGTTCCCGTACCCGATACCTTGCCGTCCGTGTACGTGTAGGCTGCCGCGATGCCCAACGCCGGCGTCAGCGCATAGCGGCCATTGATCTCGTAGTTGTCCAGGTGCAGATTGGTGCCCGGCAGTCCCGCGGCGAAATTCGATCCGCTGAAGCCGTTGCTGACTGCGCCGATGCCGTCAAGCTGCGTATGCGTCCAGACGAATCCGACCACCGCCGGGCCGTAGGTATAGTTCAGGCCAACACCATAGGTACGTTGCAGCGCCGCGCCGATGTTCGCCTCGCCCGCCCCCACCGAGGTTGAGCCGGCCGACGTTGCGCCCGAGTTGTTCAACTGCAGATAGGCGGCGGCAACGTTGAATGGGCCGTTCGCATACGACGCCCCCACGCTCCATGCGCGGTTATTCGAGAAGTCTCCTGCGCCGTTACTGAAGCCATAGAGGCCACCGAACTGGAAGCCCGCGTAATTCGCGCTCGAGTACTTGACCGTATTCTTCAGCGAGAACGAGTTATCGAGGTTGTCGTTATCGAGCGGGTGAGCGGCCAGGTTGTTACCGAAGCCGGCGCCCGCCGCCGAAATCGGTGCGAGGTAGTCGACCACGGAGTCATATTGACGGCCCAGCGTGACCTGGCCATATTGATCGCTCTTCAGACCGACATAGGCCTGGCGATTGAACATCGTGCTGCCGTCCTGAAACTGACCATTGTTCAGGTTGAAGTCGCTCTCCAACGTGAAGATCGCATGCAGGCCGCCGCCGAGGTCCTCATTACCGCGCAGGCCGAAATACGTATTCGACACTACGCCGCTGCCTTCCTGCCAGGCGCTGTGGCCACCCTGATTGTTGGAATAAACCAGGCCGGCATCCAGAGAACCGTACAACGTGACACTGCTTTGAGCGTGAGCGGTCACGGCGAACAAACTCACGATTCCCGCGACAATTAATGACTTTCTCATGATCTGGACTCCGATACGTGCATAGAATTGCGTTCCACTGCCTCACGGCAAGTGACGCATGTTGTGTGACGAATGAAGTCTACGCCCGCGGTTTGAGCCTTTAGTCACGCATCCCGCAACAGTGCCTCCCTCAAATTAGCAAGATCCGGAAGGCGCGGATAAGTCCATGTGATCAAACGATTTTCAATGCAATCCTGGACGCCGTCACCGCCTTACCTGATCGCGTGGTGTTGTTCTTATGCCACGACCAATTCATCGAAAACACACACTAGCCGGGCATCCATGCCTGCCACACGGAATCGGGTCGAACCTCAGTCGCGCACATTCGGTAGCTGCCGGCAAAGGAGCTTGTTGTGGCCCTTGCGCGCACGCGCGATTTCAGCCACCTGCCATGAAGCAAGCGCAACGCAGCCGAATATCACTTCGCGCGCCCGTTTGACGAGCGCCAGCGATAGCGCCGTCTCCCGATCCACGCCGACCACGACCGCGAGAAGCAGCACGGCTCCTTCCTGCACACCGAGACCGGCCGGCACCATAAACGCCGCATGACGCACGGCCTGTGTCAGTGCCTCGATTGCCAACGCACCGCTCACCGACACCGGATGCCCCAGCATGGCCAGCGCCCAGTATGTTTCGAGCGCGCCCGACGCGTAGCCCGCGAATTGCCAGAGAAAAGCGCTTGCAAGCAGACCCGTGCGGGACATCAATGCATCGATATCCGCATCGAGGCGCTTTCCGTCGATATCGCGCAGCAATGGGTGCGCGTCACCCAGCAGTTTCGCGGCAAAGCGCTCGATCCTGTGAAATACCCGGCCGCGGCGAATGAGTGCAACCGTGAGAACCGGCAGCGGTAACGAAAGCGCCAGTGCGAGCCCAATCGTCTTTATCGCGCTGACCTGATGCGTCGATGTGGCGATCAGTACGAGCCCAAGCGCGGAAAACGCGTATTGCACGGCCATCGTGACCAGCACCTCGACGACTACCGACGCGCTGACCGTGCTCGCGTCCGGCACACGCCAGCGTGCGAGTCCGATGCCGATGATCTCGCCGCCAATGCTCGCCACCGGCAACAGGCGGCTAATCGCCTCGCGCACAGTCGCGACCCACCAGAGAAACGGCAGCGACGCACGCTTGCCAAGCAACAGGCTCCACGCGTAGGCGTCGAGTAATAGCGGCAATGCGTGCAATGGCACTAACAACAGCAACGCGAACCCGGCGCCGGCAATGACGTGCATGATGTCGCCTGCACCTTCATGCAACACGAGCGCGATGAGTGTCGCGATACCGGCCGGCAATCCTATCCAACGCAGCCATTTCATACCGGTTACACGCGTAGTGCGAGCAGGTCGGCAAAGCCGCCGCGCGTCGCACCCGCGGCGCCGATCGCCTCCGCCACGCGCGGGGACAGCAGCGCGTCGAGTTCATCCGCATGACGGTAGGACTGCATGCCCGGCGTCAAGGGCGCGTCGCCCGCTGTGGCCGGGTGACAATAGATCTCGCCGACGCCACCGGGCAGCCTTTCGAGCGCGGCGAGCCATGCCGACTCGTTCATGTGTCCAGTATCGGCGAGGCCGATCACATAGTCGTTGTGAGCAATGCCCGCGCGGTCGAGTCGCGCGCGCACCAGGCTCATCCACGGGCGCAACCAGAGCGGCGCATTGCGCTCGCCCGGCAACCGCATTGCGCGCATTCCGAAGTCACGCCCGATCTCGATGATCAGCGAGAGCACCGTTGGATGAAGGTGAAAATGCTTGTGTGTGTTGACGTGATCGAGTGGCAGGCCCGTCTTCGCAAACGCCTCGAACTGCGCACGGATCTCCAGGGCAAGTTGTGCGCGGACGTGCGGTAGAAAGTAAAACCTGAAACCGTCGCGCACCATGTTGCTGCCGAACCGGCCTTCCCCGTCCACCAGCGCGGGAATCGACTCGCGTGGCAACACAGGCATGCCATCGGCGAGGACCAGATGCAGGCCCACGCACAGACCCGGAAGCGATCGGGCGCGCGCTATCGCATCCTCTGCAGCGGGCGCGCCTGCCATCAGGCTCGCCGCGGTCAATACGCCATGCCGGTAGGCGAGTTCAACCGCCTCGTTCACGCGAGGATGCAGGCCGAAATCGTCCGCCGTAATGATCAGCATTCTCTGACGCATGCGATCATTGAGGATCATGCCTCGTGGGCGCGCAGGAAACGAAAGAATTCGACACCCTCGCGCAGGCGCCGTTTCATCATGTCCCAGCTTGTCAGCATCTCCCGCAGGATTTCCCAGATCTTCGACGGCCGGAAATAGAAACGCTTGTAGAAGTTTTCGAGCTGATGGTAAATCTCGTCGCGCGACAGATGCGGATAGCCGATCGCCGCCAGTTGCACGCCCGATTTGCTCACGAGGTTGATCACCTTGTTCTCTTCGAGCCAGCCGTTGTCCACCGCCTGGTTGTAGAGCGTCGTGCCGGGATACGGCGCCGCGAGCGATACCTGGATCGTGTGCGGATTGATCTCTTTCGCGTATTCGATCGTCTTCTGGATCGTGTCCTGCGTTTCGCCCGGCAGACCGAGAATGAAGGTGCCGTGAATCTTGATGCCGAGTTTGCGGCAATCGTCGCTGAAACGGCGTGCGATATCCGTGCGCAAACCCTTCTTGATGTTCAGCAGGATCTGGTCGTCGCCCGATTCGTAGCCGACCAGCAGCAGGCGCAGGCCGTTTTCCTTCATGATCTTCAGCGTCGGGTACGGCACGTTCGCTTTCGCGTTGCACGACCACGTCACGCCCAGTTGACCAAGACCGCGGGCAATTTCTTCGACACGCGGCTTGAAGTCGGTGAAGGTATCGTCGTCGAACATGATCTCCCTGACTTCAGGCATGTTGTCGCGAATCCACTTCACTTCCGCCAGCACGTTCTCCACCGAGCGCGTGCGGTAGCGATGCCCGCCCACCGTTTGCGGCCACAGGCAGAACGTGCACTTCGAGCGGCAACCGCGCCCCGTGTAGATCGACACGTACGGGTGCTTCAGATAGCCGATGAAGTAGTTGTCGATCTTCAGATCGCGCTTGTAGACCGGTGCGACGAACGGCAACTCGTCCATGTTCTCGAGGATCGGGCGTGCTTCGTTGTGCTCGATCGAACCGTCGGCGGCGCGATAGCTCAGACCTTTGATCTGCGCGAACGGCTTGCCTTCGGCGACTTCCTGACAGGTGAAGTCGAATTCCTCGCGACAGACGAAGTCGATCGCTTCGGTAGCCGTCAGCGAATTGTGCGGATCGACGGCGACCTTGGCGCCCACCATGCCGATCAGTACGGACGGTTTGCGCTTCTTCAGGTCTTCGGCGAACAGGGCGTCGGTGGGAAAGGACGGCGTGCTGGTGTGGATCACCACCAGATCGTATTGCTCGGCAATGTCCAGCGTTTGCCCGACCGACAGACCATCTGCCGGTGCATCGAGCACGCGGCTGTCGGGCACGAGTGCGGCGGGCTGCGCGAGCCACGTGGGATACCAGAACGAACGGACTTCACGTTTGGCCTGATAGCGCGAACCCGCGCCACCATCGAAGCCGTCGTACGACGGCGCCTGCAAGAAAAGCGCTTTCATGATTGCTCCGGCAACTTGCGTTCAATAAGGAAAATTTCGCGCCGCCGGCGCGAAACGTATGTAATGTCAGAGGCCATCGGATGCATCGGTGAAATCCAGCGCCTTCATAACTGAGGATTGATCGGGTTAGTGGACGGTGCAACCGGCACGCGCGCTCCACGCCACACGACATGCGAACCAAATGCTCCGGCGAGCCATTGCAACGCCAATAACATATCGCGCAGCGGCACGAGCGGCAGGTCGCGCCAGAACGAATGCGAATGACGCGCGCCCCGTGCGTGCAGCACTATCCGCGCGGCCACGCCAACGGCTGAATTGACCGCCATTGCCATTGCCGCCCACGGATGCGCGCCCGCCGCTACGCCCGAATGAAAATCTAACGCCAACCATGCGCCGGACACAAGCCACGGCGTGGCAAACGTAATGAACAGTGACGCGAAGCCCGGCTGATTCACTGACCTGATCGTACGCAACCAGCGCGTTTCTCTCATCCACAATGTCGCGAATGTCGGTTCGATGACGTCGGTCGCGACCATCACGGGGGACAGTACCGTACGAAGTCCGAGGTTGCGGACGTGCTCGGCGAGCCAATAGTCGTCGGCGAGGCAGTCTTTGAGTACATGGAAGCCGCCGATGCGCTCGAGCGTAGTGCGCCGCAAGGCGAGCGTCGCCCCAAAGCCAAACCGGCGGGAGCCGACCGCATGCGCCACCCGCACGGACGGCGCAAACCACTCGTTGATAAAAAGCGCACCAATACGAGGCCAGAAACCGCCAATGCTCTGCGCCACGTAAAGACACGTCACCACGCCGACGCCCGGATCGGCCAGCGGCGCTGAAACGGTACTCAAATAGTCAGGGTTGACCGCGATATCGCTGTCCGCGATCACGATCACGTCGTATTTGGCCCGCTCAGCCATGTTGATGAGATTGCTCACCTTCAGATTGCTGCCATGTACTCGCGAATCGATGGCGAGTTCGATATCGCGCGATGGATACGCAGCCTGCAGACGCCTTACAACCGGAACGGCCGCGTCGCCAGGCGACGACACGCCGAACAGAATCTGGAAGCGTGGGTGCGTCTGCTCGCAGAACGTGGCGAGATTCTCATACAACCTCGGCTCCGCACCGCATAAAGGTTTCAATACACTGACGCCGTCGGCCATTCCAGCGTATGGCTGAAACCGGTTGCTATTCGCGCGGGTCGCGCGCAGAAACGGAGTCGCGACCGCGGCAACCACTGCGTATAACGTAGCCATGCAACACAGCGCTGCCAGCGGCCACCGGCAAGCGGACAAGACAACCTGCATCATCGAACAGTACCCCATGCTACTTCCACCGCCGGCCGCCGCAACGCACGAATCGAGGCGCGGCCACCAGCGCGCGAGAACATACGCTCATTCATTCGTTGATCGCCAACTCGACAACTCGATATCCGCCATCAACGATCGATCGGGACGCGTGTAGTGCATGCGGACTATCGGAAGGCAAACGTCAATTTTTATCGGATTTCGTGATGGTGAGATAGACGCGTTCCCTTTCTTATTGATCTTGAGCAATGCTTCTTTCAACTGCCTTATTGGTGGCTTCGCCGAGGAGTGGGAACAGGCTGCCAGATGCGGCGCCAATCGCGCTGCGGGTGTTTTCGGCAACTGGTTAAGAACGGCACCTGCCAGATCCTTTGAGTCAGGCAGACATCAGGACTTCAGGCACTCCACGCGGTGCGCGACCGCATATTAAATGCAGCATCGCTCTGAATAAACGCCGCAGCGGCTAAAACACTTTTCCTGGAATTATTTGGCGCGGCGGGTTGACACATCGATCCAGTATCGGGTGCTTCCCGTTATGACCAGGCTCCGACGGGATCACCAACGCGTGCGTCGCTGAAAGTGGTTTGAATGCCGCACCAAACCGGACGGCCACGCGAAGTGTGAATGACCTTCTGAAAGCAGCCCCATTCAGACATTCTTCTCGATGCGATGGCGTCCAATTGACTCAGGTTTCGGCAACAGTCCCTTCCTGCGATATCGACGAATACAGCGTAACCATCCCCCTAGAATGACGATTACCAGATGCGGCGCGCCGCCCGGTGCATTAATGATGTGAAGGCAACTTTCCACGAAAGCGCGACCTTGTTACAAGCGCTGTCGATATTCACCCTGCAAAGCTCTCCCGGAGTCTTTATGAAATCAGCAGTCGTCCAGACGATCACATTGTGTGTCGCTTCAATCATTTCGGTTTCGGCGTTTGCACAGACCGCAGCGTCCGACGATATCGCTTCGTCCGCCCCTGTGAGCGCTCCCGTGAGCGCTCCGCCGTCCAGCGCGAAAGCCCGTCGCGCCCAGAATCATCTGCTGCAAAAAAATGTTCGACATGCTCTGACTGCGACCAAAGGACTTAACTCGTCCGGAATGTCGGTTCTCGCGAAAGACGGCGTCGTCTCGCTGGTCGGAAGCATGCCGGATGACAAACAGATCAGTCGCGCCGTCGCCGTTGCGCAAAACACTGCCGGTGTTCAGCGCGTCGACAATCGACTGAAGGTCTTCCAACCCGGTAACTAAGCTTGCGCGGCGGCACGCAGCACATCTTCCTGCTGCCGCCAGACGAACACTGCAAGGTACGGATTGCCCGGTGTTTCCCCTGCGCCGGGCAACCCGCCAGTGAGCGCGCCATCGCCACTGGATCAACCAGCGTGTCGGCCGCCGCTGAAACTGCGGCGCCGAACCAGAAGCCCCCCAAGCCGCTTCCGGCCCGGCAAGGCGCCTATCCCGGCTCCGCCATCGCTCCCATTCGCATTCGGTTCCAACCTATGACAGAATGAGCCACGCATAACCTCACAACAGTTGCACCCACCTGTACCGGCTCCTTGAACTCGCTTTCGGCTACCGTATCAATGTCTCTGGTCAACGGCTTTCTAGCCGGTGCGGACCCCTTGGCCATTGAGAGGCTGGCGGAGCGATCCGGCATTCCGCACGCATTGCTGCACAGGCCGGGCGCGCGCGTCACGCAGGAGCAGTTCTCCACGCTGTATCGTTTGCTTGCGGCCGAATACGACGACGAAATGCCGGGCATCTTTAGCCGGCCATTGCGCAATGGCACGCTCAAGTATCTCTGCCTCAGTCTGCTCGACGCACCTCGACTGGATGTCGCGATGCATCGGTTCGGCCAGTTCTTCCATTTGATTCTCGACGACTTCACGGTGAAGTCGCGGCGCGATGACTCGCTTTGCCGGATCGAACTCGTAGCGAACGAGGCAAACAGGTTTCAGAATGCGCTTGGGCAGGAACTGATGTTAAAGCTCGTGCATGGCGTGGCGTCGTGGCTAATCGGGCAGAAAATTCCTCTGGTCGAAGTGGAGTTCGATTTCCCTCGGCCATCACGGGAAACCGACCACCTCTATCTGTTCCCAGGACCGGTGCATTTCGGTTGTACGCAGACCTGCATGTCGTTCGAGGCCAGATATCTCGACATGGCCATCCGGCAGCACAAATCCGATCTGAAGAAGTTTCTGGCGCGCGCACCGGAGGACTGGATCTTCGTGTCGTTTGCCGAACAGATGGTCTGCCACCAGGTTCGTCAATACATTGCGGGCTGCCTTCCGGCAATTCCCACGATTGGAATCGTCGCACAGGATCTGCACTACTCTGTGAGAACACTGTGCCGCCGCCTGTCGATTGAAGGAACGACGTTCCAGGCCATCAAGGACGAACTGCGCCGCGACATTGCTATCCAGCGTCTCACGCGTTCGGCGGACGCAATCGGCGTTATTGCCTACGAGGTCGGCTTTGACGACCCAACCGCGTTTCACCGCGCGTTCCGCCACTGGACAGGCAGCACGCCGCAGGCATACCGCAAGATGGTTTGACGCGAAGGCTATGCCGATGGCTTCGCCGCATCGACGAGATAGCGGCCGAAGCGCTGCTTGAGAACCAGTTTCTGGAGCTTCCCCGTGGCGGTCAACGGCATCTCGGGAACGAATACAACGTCATCCGGAATCCACCACTTTGCGACCTTGCCCTCGTAGAACGCTAACAATTGTTGCGCGCTCAACGTACTGCCGGGACGCTTTACAACAATCAACACCGGACGCTCGTCCCATTTCGGATGCTCGCAACCAATGCATGCCGCTGATTCGACCTCGGGATGAGACATCGCAACGTGTTCGAGTTCGATCGACGAAATCCATTCGCCGCCGGACTTGATGACGTCCTTGCTTCGATCCGTGATCTGCATATAGCCGTCCGGATCGATTGTCGCAACGTCGCCCGTTGAAAACCAGCCGTCCTCCAGTGCTGTTTGCCCGGCGCCGTAGTAGCGATCCAGCACCCAGTGGCCGCGTGCCATCAGATCGCCCGCCGACTTTCCGTCCCACGGCAGTTCCGCTCCGCCGGACCCGACTATCTTCAGATCGATGCCGGGCACGACGCGCCCCTGCTTCGCGTCGATGCACTTCTGCTCCTCCGTGGTTTTATCCGCGTAGTCATGCGACGGCGAGCAGACCGTGCCCAGCGGCGACAGCTCCGTCATACCCCACGCATGCACCGCCTTGATGCCGAGCTCGCGCAACGACGAAGCCAGTTGCGGCGGGCACGCCGATCCGCCGACGATTGCGCGCCTGAAGTGCGCGCTGCGCTTGCCTGCACGCCGCATGTAGTCGACGAGGCCCAACCAGATAGTCGGCACGCCTGCCGAAAAGGTGACGCCTTCCTGCTCGAACAGCGTCCACAACGATTCGCCGTCGAGTTTCGCTCCGGGCAGCACGAGCTTTGCACCCACTAGCGGCGCCGAAAACGGCAGACCCCAGGCATTGACATGGAACATCGGCACCACGGGGGCGACGGTGTCCGTCGAGGACAGACAGAGCGTGTCCGGCAACGCCGACGCGTAGGCCATCAGGCTGAGCGAACGATGCGAATACAGCACGCCTTTAGGGTTGCCGGTTGTCCCCGACGTGTAGCACAGCACCGCGGCACGTTGTTCGTCGAACCGGGGCCAGTCGAATTCCTGAGGCTGCGCGCCGATCAGCGTCTCGTAGCTCACCAGCGGCACGGGGAATGTCTCCGGCAATGCCGACTCGTCGCACAACATGATCCACTTCTCCACAAGCGGACACTGGTGAGCAATCTGCTCGACAAGCGGTGCGAACGACATGTCGAAACAGATGAACCGGTCTTGCGCGTGGTTGATGATGAAGGCGATCTGCTCAGTGAAAAGCCGTGGATTGATGGTATGACAGACGGCGCCGATACCGGACACGCCGTAGTACAACTCCATGTGGCGATAGCCGTTCCATGCCAGCGTGCCGATGCGATCGCCTGCTTCGATGCCGTGCGCCGTCAGCGCATTCGCGAGTTGCATGGCGCGGATATGGCAGTCGCGATAGGTGTAGCGGTGAATATCGCCCTCGACACGGCGCGACACGATCTCGACCTTGCTGGAGTGCCGCGCCGCCTGCTGGAGCAACGACGACAATAGTAACGGCGCGTACATCATCTGGCCAAACAGGTCCATGTGCTTGTCTCCGGAAGGGTTTTCACTCGCGACGTTCTGGAAGGTATTGACCGCCGGCCTGACAAACAAGGCCAGCCGGCCGCAAACCTCGCTGAGGGCGGCATTACGCTGCATCTTTGGTCTATTCTAGATTGACCCGCTTCATTCAACACTAGCAAGCTTGGCCGATTCATTGACAGAACCTGCCATTCCGGGCCAGACCGGCCCTGCGTGTTCTGCCGATGAAAGAACGGCACACTTTGTCAATGAAACGGCAGATTTCGCCATCGGGCGCATGGGGTGGAGGCAGTACGATTAGTCGTCCGAGCCGCTGCCCGCGCCCGAAATTTCAGGTTTCGTGTGGCAGGCCGCTCGTTTGCATATCCATACCAAGGAGACGGAGATGTATAGCGCACCCATCAAGGACATGCTGTTCGTGATGAAAGAACTGGCCGGTCTCGAACACATCGCGACGCTGCCGGGCTTCGAAGATGCGAACCTCGACACCGCGCAGGCCGTGCTCGAAGAGTCGGCGAAACTGTGCAGCGAAGTGCTGGCGCCGCTGAATGTCGAAGGCGATCGCAATCCAAGCAGCTGGAAAGACGGCGTGGTCACCGCAACGCCCGGCTTCAGCGAAGCGTTTCGCCAGTTCGGCGAAGGTGGCTGGCAAGGCGTGCAGCATCCGGTCCACTACGAAGGCCAGGGGCTGCCCAAGCTGATTGCCACAGCCTGTATCGAGATGCTCAACGCGTCGAACCTGTCGTTCGCGCTGTGCCCGCTGCTCACCGACGGCGCGATCGAGGCGCTGCTCACCGCGGGCAGCGAGGAGCAGAAGCAGACCTATGTGCCCAGGCTGATTTCCGGCGAATGGACCGGCACGATGAACCTGACCGAGCCGCAGGCCGGCTCCGATCTCGCGCTGGTGCGCACGCGCGCCGAGCCGCAGGGCGACGGCTCGTTCAAACTGTTCGGCACGAAGATTTTCATCACGTGGGGCGAGCACGACATGGCGAAGAACATCGCCCATCTCGTGCTGGCGCGCACGCCGAACGCACCCGAAGGCGTGAAGGGCATTTCGCTCTTCATCGTGCCGAAGTTTCTCGTCAACAAAGACGGTTCGCTCGGCGAGCGCAACGACGTGCACTGCGTGTCGATCGAACACAAGCTCGGCATCAAGGCGAGCCCGACTGCCGTGCTGCAGTTCGGCGACCACGGCGGCGCGACCGGTCATCTGATCGGCGAAGAGAATCGCGGTCTCGAGTACATGTTCATCATGATGAACGCGGCGCGGTTTGCGGTGGGCATGCAGGGTGTGGGCGTGTCGGATCGTGCTTACCAGAAGGCGGTGGCATACGCGAAAGACCGTGTACAAAGCCGTCCCGTGGATGGCTCAGCGAAACAGCCGGTTGCGATCATTCAGCACCCCGATGTGCGCCGCATGCTCGCGACCATGCGTGGTCTCACTGAAGCATCGCGCGCGCTCGCTTATGTGGCCGCGGCTCATTGCGATATCGCGCACCGTCACGCGGACGAAGCCACGCGCGCGGAACACCAGGCGATCTACGAATACCTCGTGCCGATCGTGAAGGGCTGGAGCACGGAACTGTCGATCGATGTGACGAGCCTCGGCGTGCAGGTACATGGCGGCATGGGCTTCATCGAGGAAACGGGCGCCGCGCAGTACTACCGCGACGCGCGCATTCTGCCTATCTACGAAGGCACGACCGCAATTCAGGCCAACGACCTGATCGGCCGCAAGACGGTGCGCGACGGCGGCAAGGTGGCGAAGTCGCTGCTCGCCGGGGTGGCTGAAACGGTTGAGGCGCTCGGCGCGCAGCAAGGCCCGGCGTTCGCGTCGATGAAGAAGTATCTCGCGCAGGGTCATCGCTCGTTGAGTGCGGTGGTCGAGTTCGTGGTTGCGAATACGAAGAGCGATCCGAATGCGGTGTTCGCCGGCAGCGTGCCGTATCTGAAGCTTGCCGGCATCGTGCTCGGCGGCTGGCAGATGGCGCGTGCGCTGCTCGTGGCGGCAGAGAAGCGTGACGAAGACCCTTCGTTCTACGGCGCCAAGATCGCGACCGCGCAGTTCTATGCCGAGCATGTGCTGCCGCTGGCGTCGGCGCTCGAAGCGTCGATTGTCAGTGCGAAGGGTGGCGAGAGCGTGCTGGCGCTGTCTGAAGATCAGTTCTGATGGGCACGGACAAATCAATGACCCCCGCAAGTCTCATTGAGCAGTACGGTCCGCGCGAGTCGATGGAATACGACGTCGTGATCGTCGGCGGCGGCCCGGCCGGCCTGTCCGCGGCGATCCGCCTGAAGCAGCTGGCAGCGGAACAAGGCGCTGAAATTGGCGTGTGCGTACTGGAAAAAGGCTCGGAGATCGGGGCGCATATCCTCTCGGGCGCGGTGATGGATCCGCGCGCGATGACCGAGCTGATCCCGGACTGGAAGGAAAAAGGCGCACCGCTGACGGTGGATGTGACCGAAGACCGTTTCCTGTTCCTGACCGAAACCGGTTCGAAGAGCGTGCCGGTCTGGGCTTTGCCGGATAACTTCAAAAACCACGGCAATTACGTGATCAGTCTCGCGAACGTGACGCGCTGGCTGGGTCAGCAGGCCGAAGCACTGGGCGTCGAGATTTTTCCGGGTTTTCCCGCAGCCGAGATTCTGTACAACGACGATGGCTCGGTCAAAGGCGTCGCGACCGGCAACCTCGGTATCGGCAAGGACGGCCAGCCGACCGAAAACTTCCAGCTCGGCATGGAACTGCACGCGAAGTACACGCTTTTCTGTGAAGGCGCGCGTGGGCACCTGGGCCGTCAGCTGAACGACAGATTCAGGCTGCGTGAAGGCGTCGATCCGCAGGTCTACGGCATCGGCATCAAGGAACTGTGGGAAATCGATCCGTCGAAGCACAAGCCGGGTCTGGTGATGCACACGGCCGGCTGGCCGCTGGAGAGCGACACCTACGGCGGCTCGTTCCTCTATCACATGGACAACAACCAGGTGGTGGTGGGCTTCGTGGTAGGCCTCGGCTACACGAATCCGTACCTGTCGCCGTTCGAGGAATTCCAGCGCTACAAGACGCATCCGGCGATCCGCGCGGTGCTCGAAGGCGGCAAGCGTGTGTCGTACGGCGCGCGCGCCATCACGGCGGGTGGCCTGATGTCGCTGCCGAAACTGGTGTTCCCGGGCGGTGCGCTGGTCGGCGACGATGCGGGCTTCCTGAACGCATCGCGGATCAAGGGCTCGCATGCGGCGATCAAGACTGGCATGCTGGCCGCTGAAGCGGCGTTCGAAGCGGTGCAGGCTGGACGCACCAGCGATGAACTCACCGCCTATCCGGAGAGCTTCAGGACCTCGTGGCTGCACACGGAACTGCACCGCGCGCGTAACTTCAAGCAGTGGATGAGCAAGGGCCTGTACCTCGGCACGCTGATGGTGGGCATCGAACAGAAGCTGCTGGGCGGCAATGTGCCGTGGACGCTGCATCATCAGCACTGGGATCACGAGATGCTCAAACCGGCTTCGCAATGCAAGCCGATCACGTATCCGAAGCCTGATGGCAAGCTGACGTTCGACCGTCTCTCATCGGTGTTCATCTCGAACACGAACCACGAAGAGAACCAGCCCGCACACCTGACGCTGAAAGATCCGTCCGTGCCATTGAACGTGAACTGGCAGACCTATGCCGGTCCGGAGTCGCGTTATTGCCCGGCGCAAGTGTACGAGTTCGTGAAGAACGACGACAACACCGAACGCCTCGTGATCAACGCGCAGAACTGCGTGCATTGCAAGACGTGCGATATCAAGGACCCGACACAGAACATCGTGTGGGTGACGCCCGAGGGTGGCGGCGGTCCGAACTACCCGAACATGTAACTTCCGCACGCGCAAGCTGCTGGCAAGGCGCGCGTTCAAGTGAATCCAGGAGTTTCAAGTGCAGAGAGAAGTTGTTGTTGTCAGCGGTGTGCGCACCGCGATCGGCAAGTTTGGCGGAAGCCTCAAAGACGTTGCGCCCACCGAACTCGGAGCGCTCGTGGTACGCGAGGTTCTCGCGCGCGCCGGCGTTGCGGGAGACAAGGTTGGCCAGGTCGTATTCGGCAATGTGATAGCGACCGAACCCAAAGACTTTTACCTCGCGCGCGTGGCAGCGCTCAACGGCGGCGTCGGCCAAACGACACCGGCGTTCAATGTCAACCGTCTGTGCGGCTCGGGTTTGCAGGCCATCGTCTCTGCCGCGCAATCGATTCTGCTCGGCGATGCCGACATCGCGATCGGCGGTGGCGTGGAAAACATGAGCCGGGCACCGTACATCGCGCCCGACGCACGCTTTGGCGCGCGAATGGGCGACGCGCGCCTGATCGATATGATGCTCGGCGCGTTGAGCGATCCATTCCACACGGTCCCGATGGGCGTTACCGCAGAGAATGTCGCAAAGAAGTATGGCATTACGCGTGAACAACAGGACGCGCTCGCAGTCGAGTCGCATCGGCGCGCCGCCCATGCGATCGCCGAGGGGCGCTTCAAGGATCAGATCCTTCCGGTAACTCGCACCGTGAAAGGCCGGCCCGTCGTATTCGATACCGACGAACATGTGCGTCTGCAACTGGATCCCGCTGAGATTTCCGGACTGCGGCCCGTCTTCCAGAAGGAAAACGGCACGGTGACCGCTGGCAACGCGTCCGGCATCAACGACGCAGCGGCCGCCGTTCTGCTGATGTCGCGTGAAGCGGCGGACGCAAGTGGCGTGAAACCGCTGGCCCGGCTCGTGTCATATGCGCATGCCGGCGTCGATCCTCTCTATATGGGCATTGGCCCGGTGCCCGCAACGCGCCTTGCGCTCCAGCGCGCCGGCCTCGGCATCGGCGATCTCGACGTGATCGAGGCGAACGAGGCCTTTGCCGCGCAAGCGTGCGCGGTGGCGCAGGAACTCGAATTCGATCCGCGCAAGGTCAACCCGAACGGCTCCGGCATTTCGCTCGGCCATCCGATTGGAGCGACGGGTGCGCTGATTACCGTCAAGGCGCTATATGAATTGCAGCGTATCAAAGGGCGCTATGCATTGGTTACGATGTGCATCGGAGGCGGCCAGGGTATTGCGGCCATATTCGAGAACCTACAATAGAGAAATTGTGTCGCGTTGCTGACAAGGAATAACCATGACAATCAACACCGTTGGGATAATTGGTGCGGGCACGATGGGCAACGGCATTGCTCAGGTCGTCGCCGTCGCAGGATTGAAGGTAGTGCTGATCGACGTCACCGAGGCAGCGCTCGCAAAGGGCATCGCCACATTGACGGGTAGCCTCGACCGGCTGGTAGCCAAGGGAAAACTCGAGGCTGCGGTGAAAGAGGCCGCCCTCTCGCGAATCGAGACGTCCACCGACTATCAACGCCTCGCTGCCGTCGACATCGTGATCGAAGCCGCCACGGAAAATACCGATCTGAAGATCCGCATCCTGCGGCAGATCGAATCGGTGGCGCGGCCGGATGCGATCATCGCGTCGAATACGTCGTCGATCTCGATCACCGCGCTCGGAGCGGCGCTTACCGACGCGTCGCGCTTTATCGGCATGCACTTCTTCAATCCGGTGCCGCTCCTGCCGCTCGTCGAAATCATTCGCGGCGTACAGACCAGCACAGCCACGATCGAAGCCGTGCGTGAGCTGACAGTCAAACTCGACAAATCGCCGATCAGCGTAAAGAACGCGCCGGGCTTCGTGGTGAACCGCATTCTGGTGCCGATGATCAACGAAGCGTTCTTCGTGCTCGCCGAAGGCATTGCCACAGCAGAGGAGATCGACCTCGGCATGCGACTCGGCGCGAATCATCCGATCGGTCCTCTGGCACTCGCGGATCTGATTGGACTTGACGTGTGCCTTTCGGTCCTCGATGTCTTCCTGAAGGACTTCGGCGATTCGAAGTACCGAGCGAGCCCGTTGCTGCGCGAGTTAGTGGCGGCTGGCCGTCTCGGGCGAAAAGTCGGTCAGGGCGTCTACCGCTACGACTGACCATTCGGCAGAGCAATCAGCTATTGCCCGAATCAATGGGCGCATCGAGCCGTTACGCCGCGAACGGCCACGCGCCCATCAATAACAAAAACGCCTGCAACCGCAACGTCGGCGCCATGCCGGACAGGGCGCAAATCGTCGCTTTTTGGCGACACGTTGTGGGCTGAAAAAGCGGACCGATCGTCGATCGGCTAACGTCGATTTGCCGGGCCTGCGGCGTCGAACCGCACGCCGGCTTGCTGCACGTCGCGGCATCTCCATCAGAAATACGCGGTCGCGTTATTGTTCCTGATTCTGGAAGGAACCAATCCATATTCTGCGATATGAGGCAAAAAACCGGCCGACTATGCTCCCGGTTACAGCCTCACCCAGCAAGCTTTCAGGGGCATTTGAGGTGGTCAGATAATCAATCATATTCAGGACATCCGTCTGATGAAAAAAGTCGTAATCTCCAGTGCCGTAGGTTCCCTCTTCGTCCTTGCCGCGTCACCGGCGTTCGCCCAAAGCTCGGTCACGCTGTACGGTCTCGTCGATACGGCACTCCGATATCAGACGAATGCCGGCCCGGACGGCAAAGACCTGGTCAGCATGACGGTCGGCCCGGAAACTCACAGCCGCTGGGGCCTGAGGGGCACTGAAGATCTGGGCGGCGGCCTGTCCGCGATCTTCCGCCTTGAAAACGGCTTCGAACTCAACTCCGGACAACTTCACCAGGCCAACACGCTGTTCAGCCGGCAAGCGTATGTGGGTCTGGCGAGCGACAAGTACGGCACGCTGACCTTCGGCAATCAATATGCGCCGCTCTACGACACGATGGGCGACGTGTTCGACCCGTTGACGGTTGGCGACTACTGGCAGGACAGCTGGGCGTGGAATGGTATCGGTCCGTACCTCACGATCAACAACTCGGTCAAATACAAGGCATCGTTCAACGGCCTGAGCATTGATGCCATCTACGGCTTCGGCAATCAGGCTGGCGCGGTCGGCCTCGGCAGCACGTATGGCGTGGAAGTGACGTATACGCACGGTCCTGCATCGCTCGACGCAGGCTTCCAGCAGACCTCCGTGACGTCCGCAAACGGCAGCCTGGTCAATGGCGCGAAGATCAACATGCTGCACGTCAGCGGCGCGTATCAGATCACGCCTACCGTGCGCCTGTTGGCCGGCTGGTTGCGCGCGCAGGATCGCAGCGGCACGACCGACGCCAACATGCAGCAAGCGGGCGCGCCGAAACTGCCGGGCAGCAGCCCGAACCGTATCGACGACACGCTCTACATTGGCGGCAACTGGCAAGCCACGGCACCGCTGCTGATCACCGTGGCCGGCTACTACGGTCACGCTCGCAATGCCGAACGGATCGACGGCACGCTTGGTTCGGGTATCAACTACTCCGCCACCGTTCTCGCCGAATACTCGCTGTCCAAGCATACGGAAGTGTATGGCACCGTGGACTTCGCGCGCGGCAACGGCGCATTTGCCGCCGACTACCCCGGCTCGACCAACCCGGCTACCGGCGTAGTCGACACCGTTGGGCGCACCAACAACGTTGGCGCGGCAGTCGGCATCCGCAAAATGTTCTAAGGCCGTATGAGGTGGATCCGGCGACGGGTGTCAGTTGTTGCCCGCCGGATCCGCCGTTTTCACTTCGACGTGGGGCAGACTTCTCGCCAGCCGGGGAATCAACTCCATGACCGGCAGCCGCAACGTTTCCGCCATCTCGTCGATCGTGATCGACTGGTCGCCGTCCTGACCGAGCAACGTGACCACGCTCCCGGTCCGGGCCGCGGCAATCTCCGTGATATCGATCACGGTATGCTGGAAAGAGCGGCGCCCAAGAATGCGCGCCGGCTGTCCGTGCACCAGCACGCGGCCCAGCGGCGGCACATGATTCAACCCGTCCCAGAAACCGATCGGCACGACACCGATACGCACGCCCCGTTCGAGCCGGATCGGTTCCGCATAGCCAATCCCGAGCGTGGCTCCGGCCGGGTGCTCCTGAACGTGAATGATGCGCCCACGCACGGCCCGCAACATGGGCCGCAACGGCGCGCGGGCCATCCAGTCCGCGTCGAGCGCACCGTATAGAAGCCGCCCGGGATCGACTGCCTGATACGCCAGATGCGGATGCGCGAGCATGACCCGCGAGCTTGCCAGCATCGTCGTTAGGTTATCGAAGCCCGCGGCGCGCGCGTCGGCCAGCGCCGCATCGAACACGCCGGCCTGCTGGCGCGTCACGTCTTCGCTCTCCGGCGAGCTCAGATGCGTGTACACGCCTTTGAGCCGCACGGTCGACTGATCGCGCAGCGCCGCGAACGCGGCTTGCCATTGCGACGGCAGAAAGCCGAAGCGCCCGAAGCCCGGATCGATCTCCAGGAACGCATCCACCGCCACGCCTGCGTTGATGAACGCATGCAGGCTTTCCCGACTCTGGATCGTCACCGTGAGCCCCAACGCCGCGACCTGCGCTGCATCTTCCGGCAGGGTCGAAGCAAACAGCAGTATGTCGCGGTCGATACCCGCACGGCGAATCGTAACGCCCTCTTCCGGACTGCCGACGCAAAAGCCATCGACACCCGCTTGCGCCGCCAGCCGCGCAACCTTCGCGGCGCCAAAGCCGAATCCGTCGCCCTTGCAGACGAAGTAGATTTTCGTGGCGCGTCCCACCTGTTCGCGCGCGACCGCCAGATTCGCCGCGACGGCGCCATAGTCGAGTTCGGCCCAACTGGGACGCAGCAAGCGCACACCTTGCGCATCGGCGGCGGGTTCGATGATCGGAACAGACATAGTCAATGCACCCTGTCGTGGTCAGAGTTTGCCGATAGCCGCAACATCGGCATCGGTCGATTGCAGGAACAGCGCTTCCTGCCTCGCGACGCGCTCCTGCCAGGAAAGCGTCGCGAGGCGCGTACGCATCTCGGCGGTGAGCCGCTCGTCTATCTCAAGAGCCGCACCTTCGAGCACGACGCCGTATACGTCACGCGCCAATTGCGCCGTGATGCGCTCGTCCAGCACGTCCTCGCGTACGGCTTGCGGCGAGCGTGTCAACGGATCGCCATGACCCGCGCCGCCCGCCGCGATATGGCAGAAGCGATCGCCCTTGCGCAATGCCGTCACCGTGCCCGGCATGGTCGGCAGCAACGTGCTTTGACCGTCACGCGTCAGCAGATTGAGCGACGGCGATCCGCTCAGCCCGCCATGCGAGCCCGACGGCCGATGCGCGCGCCGGTCCGAGCGCAGTCCGAGCAACGCGTGGTCGCTGCGCAACTCATAAGCGCGGCGCATTGCAAGGCCGCCGCGATGCAGGCCGGCGCCGCCGGAGTTCGTGACGAATCCATACTCGGTGATCTTGAGCGGCAGACGGGCCTCGATCAATTCGACCGGCTGGTTCGACAGATTGCCGAGCGGATTGGCAATGCCTTCGCAGCCGTCGTTGCGGCCACCGCCCCAGCTGCCGAGCACGCCATCGGTAATCAGCCAGTTGCCGCCGCGTGCGCCGCCCTCGCCATCCAGACTGCGCCCGGAAATCGACACGACCGACGGACCGCCTTCGCCCAGCGCCGGAATGGTGTCCGGCACGATCTGCGCGAACGCGCCTTGCAACACGTCGAACATCCGGTAGGCGATGATCCCGCGCGCCGCGCACGCCGCCGGTTCAACCGGATTCACGATCGAGCCGCTTTCCGCGTAGACCTGCACGGGCCGCGAAAAACCTTCGCAGTTCGGCACATCCACGCCGATCGCGCAGCGCACCGCCGCATACGCGACCGATTGCGTGGTCGCGAACGGACCGTTGATCGCGCCTTGCACCTGCGCATCGGTGCCGGTCCAGTCGATGCGGATCGTGTCGTCCGCCACCGTGACCTTGACGCGAAACGCGATCGGCACAGGCGTATCGCCCAGGCCGTCGATGAAATCCTCGTAACGATACTCACCATTCGGCATCGTGCTGATGGCCTGACGGGTCAGACGCTCCGCGTAATCGTGCAGCGCTTCGACCAGGCTGCCGAATCCGTCCGCGCCGTACTTGTCGAGCAACTGCACGAGCCCCCGCTCCCCCGCCTTGCACGACGCCAACTGTGCGCGCAGATCGCCGCGCAACTGCCCCGGCATGCGCGAGTTCGTCTCCAGCAGCGTGAGAAGCGCGTCGTTGACATTGCCGGCATCGCACAGCTTCATCAACGGAATCCGCAGACCTTCCTGGTAGATTTCGGTCGCGCCGATCGCCATGCTGCCCGGCGCCATGCCGCCGATGTCGGCATGGTGGACGATGGTCGCCACATAGCCTTCGATCCGCGACGCGTAAAACACCGGCTGAATCAGATACACGTCCGGCAGATGCATGCCGCCCGACGTATACGGGTCGTTCATGATGTAGATGTCGCCGGGCTTGCCGGCCGTGCCGAAACGGCGCACCACGTTGTCCATCGCGGCCGGAAACGCGCCGAGGTGAATCGGCAAGGTCAGGCCCTGCGCAATCACGCGGCCGGCGCGGTCGAACACCGCGGTGGAAAAGTCCATCGAATCGCGCACGATCGGCGAATACGCCGTGCGCAGCACGACCAGCGCCATTTCGTCAGCGATCGAGCCGAGCGCGTTCTTGACGATTTCAAGCGTGATGGCATCCGTGCCCGCCGAAGCGGCCTGTTGGGTACTCATACGGATTGCTCCAGAAACGTGATGACAATGTTCTCGTGGGCATCGACGCACGCGTCGGCATTCGGCGGCACGACGCAGGTCGAGTCGTACTCTTCGACGATCAACGGGCCGCTCATCGGCGCGGCGCGCAGATCGGCACGCGAGATCACCGGGGTGTCGATAAAGCCGAAGGTCTTGCCGAAATACGCCCGGCGCCGCACCGGTACGCGCGTACCCGACGCATTCGCCCGGCTGCCGCCGGCGCGTTGCGCGTCGTAGGCGCGGTCTTTCTGCGAGCGCAGCGAACCGACCGCGCGCAGATTGACGAGCTCGATGACCTCGTCCGCCGACGCATGACCGTAGGTGCGTTCGTGTTCCGCATGAAACGCGGCGGCGATCGGCGCAATGTCGAGCGGTTGACCGGCGCGCCATTCGATCGGCACAGTCAACTCGTACGCCTGACCCGTGTAGCGCAAATCCAGCGCGCACGTCACGGCGATATCGTCGAAGGCGTTGCCCTCGGCCGCCATATCCGCGGTGGCCCGCGCTACGAGGTCTTCGAGTGCGTTGCCCAATTCCACCGCGGCGGAGTGATCGAGGCGGCAGAACATCGTTTGCATGAACTCGTGTTGTGTCGACGAGAACAGCAGGCCGAGCGCGCTGAATACGCCGGGGCTCGGCGGCACGATCACCGTCTTCATGTCGAGCAGATCGGCGATCGCATGAACGATCACCGGCCCATTGCCGCCGAAAGCGAACAACGCAAACTCGCGCGGATCGCGGCCGCGATAGGTCGACACGGCTTTCACCGCGCGCGTCATCGTGGAGGCCGCGATCGAGAAAACGCCATACGCGGCTTCGTACAGATCCGTGTGCGTAGGCTCGGCAATCTGCGTGCGCATTGCGTCGAGCGACTTCTGCTGATTGATGCGCAACTCGCCGCCGGCGAGGAACTCCGGGTTCAGATAGCCGAGCGTCAGCACGGCGTCCGTGAGCGTCGGAATCGTGCCGCCCGCGTCGTAGCACACGGGACCGGGCACCGAACCCGCCGAATCGGGGCCGACCTTGACGAGCCCGCCCGCGTCGATACGCACCAGACTGCCGCCGCCCGCGCCGATCTCCGAGACGTCGATGAACGGCAGCTTCACCGCGTGGCCACCACCCTTCACGAGCTTGCTGCTGACGTTGATACCCGCGCCGACCTCGTACTCGGTGGTGCGCGCCGGCTCGCCCTTCTCGATGATGGCCGCCTTCGCCGTGGTGCCGCCCATGTCCACCGTAATGCAATCGGCGTAACCCGACGCGGCCGCCACGGAGGCGCCCGCGATCACCCCGGCCGCCGGACCGGACTCGATGATCGTAGCCGGCTTCTGCATGACGGAGGCCGCGCTCATCACGCCGCCATTCGAATGCATGATCTGCACGGGGCCGGCCATGCCGATGCCGCGCAGCTTGTCGATCAGCGAATGCAGATAGCTGACCACCACCGGCCCGAGATACGCGTTGACGACGGTCGTGCTGGTGCGTTCGTATTCGCGGATCTCCGGCAGGATCTCATGCGAGCAGGTCAGATAAACGGCGTCGCCCAGCACGCCGCGCAACAGATCGCGAATACGGATTTCGTGGTCGGGATTCGCGTACGCATGAATCAGGCTGATCGCCACCGCCTCGATTTTCTCGTCGGCGATACGTTGCGCGATGTCCAGCACCTGCGCATCGTCGAGCGGCGTCTCGACCGAACCATCGGCGAGCAGCCGTTCGTCCACTTCGTAACGGTGCCGGCGTTTCGCGAGCGGCGCCGGCTTCTGATACGCGAGGTTGTAGAGCATCGGCACGCGCAGGCGGCCAATTTCGACCACGTCGCGAAAGCCGCGCGTGGTGATCAGCGCCGTGCGCGCGCCCTTGCCTTCGAGCACGGTATTCGTGGCGACGGTGGTTGCATGAACCAGTTCGGTTATCTGGCGCGGTTGCGCGTCGAGCGAGGCCAGCAATGCCTGCAAGCCCGCGACGATCGCGATGCCATAGTCCTGAGGCGTGGACGAAACCTTCCTGGTATGAATCACGCCGTCATCGCCGATCACGACGATATCCGTGAAGGTCCCGCCGATATCGACACCGGCCCGGTAAAGTCTTTCAGTCATTACACACCTTACTTGTTAGTCGATGCGGCGCAAACGCGTTGCCGGTTTGCGCCGGTAAAAGCAGTGCTGCTAGAACTTGTGCACGAGCCCGACGCTGACCACCGCCTGGTTCTGTCCCGAAGACGGCAACATGGTCTGAATCTGCGAGGCCAGCAGACCGTTCGAAGTCGCCGGCAACGGTCCGCCCGTCGGCCGGGAAAAGCCGCCGCCGGCCGCACGCAGATAGATCACCTCGGTATAGATGGAGGTGCGCTTGGACAGGAACTTGTCGACCAGCAGATTGACCTGATGCCAGTGCACCTGCGTGGGACCGCCAGGACCGCCGGTGATGTCGTCGCTCGTGTACGTGTAGGCCATGCCGAAGAACAGCGTCGGGTCGAGCGTGAAGCGCGCATTCGCTTCATAGTTGTTGAAGCGATAGTTGATGCCGCTCGTCAGCGTCGTGCCCACGTTGTTGTAGATCGCGTTGCTGTACATCAGGCTCAGCTTGGCCGGTCCGATCACATACGAGGCACCGATGCCCGCAATCTGCTCGCGTTTGGACGTGATCGGCGCATCGCAGCAGGTAATCGCGCCATTGGTGTTCACGTTCGCCGTGGTGTTCACGCCCGGCTGGTCGTAAAGCGAATACGCCGCCGCAATCGAAAAGGCACCCTGCGAATAGATACCGCCTACCGACCACATGCGATTGTTGGCAAACGCGCCGGGCGCGTTGCTGAACGCGTACATTGCCGTGCCGGTGAAGCCCTTCAGATTCGGCGAGACGTATTTGACGGAGTTGTTGACGCGCAAATAGTCGTCGGTGTTGTCGTTGTCGTACGGATGCGAAAACATCACGCCGCCCCACGCACCGTTGGACGTCATGGTCTGCAAGGTGCCGACGATCGCGTCGTACTGGCGGCCGAACGTCAGCGTGCCGTAGTTCGGATTCGAAAAACCCACGAAAGCCTGGCGGCCGAACATGCGGTTGTTCTGTCCGAGCGCGCCGCTGACCGGATTGAAGCCGTTCTCCAGCGTGAAGATCGCCTTGGTGCCGCCGCCCAGGTCTTCGGCGCCTCGCAGTCCCCAGCGGCTGCCGTACTCGCCGTTGCCGGTCAACTGCACCGCGCTATGGCCGCCCTGGTTCGACGAGTAGGTGATAGCCTCGTTGATGATCCCGTACAGCGTGACCGAACTCTGCGCATGAACGAGACCGCTCCCGCCCATGAGAGCCGCCATGATGAATAACTTTTCCTTCACCGCTCTTCTCCAAACAAGGAATCGCGACACCCCGGTCGGCTAGCGATCGATTGACAATAGCAAATGAATCGATTCACCGAAGGTTTAAAAAAATTCCCAGGTGGGTCGGCTCACTGCCTGATCCGGATCTTCTTCTTTACTCCTCGGACCGCCTCTCCTGTGTCGACCAGAGTTGGTGGTTTGGCACTCACTCTGGTCCCACTCCTACGGCGTGCCGGCCGATGCCCTTCGGGATCGCCGCCAGCAACTCGGCTGTGTAGCGCTCGCGTGGCTCGAACAGCACCTGATCCACGGCTCCAGCTTCCACGACGCGACCTTCCCGCATCACCACCACCCTCTGGCACAACTCGCCGACCAGCGCCAGATCGTGACTGATCACGACCAGGGAAACACCCGCGCTCTGATGAAGATCGCGCAATAGCCGGATGATCTCCGCCTGGATCGATACGTCGAGCGCGGAAGTCGGTTCATCCGCAACGACCAGTTCCGGACGGCGCGCAAGTGCCCGCGCGATGCCCACGCGCTGCCGCTGACCGCCCGACAGCTGATGCGGATAGCGGGCCAGCACGAATGCCGGCAGCCGCACCATGTCGAGCAATTGGCGCACCGGCACGCCGTCGTTGCCGATCGCTTCCGCAAGCGTGGTGGCAATCGTCTTGCGCGGGTTCAGCGAGTTCGTCGTGCTTTGGAACACCATCTGCACACGCTGACGAAACGTCGCGTTCTGCGCACGCGTCATGGTGTTCAACGCGTCGCCTCTGAAACAGATCGAGCCGGTGGTCGGCGCAGTGAGACCGACCATCATGCGCGCAACAGTCGATTTGCCGCTGCCGCTTTCGCCGACGATAGCGAGCGCGTCACCCTTCGCCACCTCGAGACTCACGCCCGACACCGCATGAAAGCGCCGCCGGTTGAACAAGCGTTCGAGCGGAGAGCGCGCCAGCGCATAGGACTTGCCGACCTCCCGCAGCGCGAAGACTGGCTGCGCGGCCGGAGCGGCGTTCGGCACATTAGCGGACATTGCGCGGCTCCTCAGGTTGATGGCGGCCCATATCACGCGCAACCGGCAAACGCGGAATGCTCGCGATCAGATGCCGCGTGTAGTCGTGCGACGGCCGCAGAAAGATGTCCTCCACCGGACCGGCTTCGACCACATGCCCCTGTTTCAGCACGACGGCGCGCGAACACAGTTCCGCCACCAGGTCCAGGTTGTGCGTGATGAACACGAGGCCGAGATCCATCTCGTCCACCAGCGTTCTCAGCAACTCGACGATCTGCGCCTGCACGGTCACATCGAGCGCGGTGGTGGGTTCGTCCGCGAGCAGCAGCGCCGGCTCGCAGACAATCGCGGCGGCAATCATCGCGCGTTGCTTCATGCCGCCGCTCAGTTCGTGCGGATACGCGCGCTCTGTTGTGCGCGGGTCCTTGAAGCCGACGCGCGCGAGTACCGAGTGCACTTCATCGCGGATCGCGCGGCCGCGCAGCGGACGGTGGGCGCGAATCACGTCGGCGAGTTGCGCGCCGATCGTGAAGGCGGGGTTGAGCGCCGTTGCCGGATCCTGAAAGATCATGGAGACGCGCCGCCCGCGCAACACCCGCATGCGCGACTCCGAAGCATGGCCCAGGTCTTCGCCGTCGAGCACGATCCGGCCGCCGCTGATACGCCCGGCGCTGCCGAGCAAGCCGAGCACGGCCAGCGAAGCCACGCTCTTGCCCGAACCCGATTCGCCGACGAGACCGACCGCCTCGCCGCGTCCCACCTGCAAATCGAGTCCATGCAACACTTCGGTATGGGTCTTGCCCGAGCCGAACGTGACGCGCAGGTTCTCAATCGACAGAAGCGCTTCGTTCATAGCGACGCTCCCGGCGCATTCGCCGCATGCGCATTGCGCCGTCGTGGATCGAGAATGGTGCGCATCGAATCGCCGAACAGATTGAAGGCGAGCACGCTGACGAACACCGCCGCGCCCGGGAATACCGAGACCCACCAGTTGTCGGTGAAAATCAGTGCGCGGGCGTCGGAGAGCATTGCGCCCCAACTCGGCGTCGGCGGTTGCACGCCGAGTCCGATGAAACTGAGCGAAGCCTCCACGATGATCGTCACACCGAGCAGCAGCGAAGCCTGGATCAGCACCGGCGAGATGATGTTGGGCAGAACATCGGAGAACATGATGCGCGCCCCGCTTGCGCCTTGCAGAACCCGTGCGGCGACATACTCCGCCTGCGACTCGGCCTTCGCCAGACTATGGGTGAGCCGCGCAAGACCCGGCGCGTACAGCACGCCGATCAGCAGCACGAGCTTGGTTTCATTCGAAATGGCCAGCACGCCGACATGCAGCGTATCAGTGCCGGTAATACCAACGAGCGCGATTGCCCAGATCAACAGCGGAATCGACGCGAGCACTTCCATCACTTTCATCAGCGTTTCGTCGAGCCACGAGCCGGCCTTGTAGCCTGCCACGAGACCGATGCCCGTGCCGAGCACGAGGCCGATCGCGACCGTGCAGAGCCCGATGGACAGCGACGCGCGAGCGCCCCAGATCGTACGGCTCAGAATGTCGCGGCCCACCTGGTCGGTACCGAGCCAGAACGCAGCGCTCGGCGCTTCCAGGCGATGTTCGATATAGAGCTGCAGCGGATCTTTCAAGGGCAGCCACGGCGCGCACAACGCAATCACGCCCAGTAGCACGATCGTGACGAGACCGATCGCACCGGCCGGTTCATGCATCAATGCGCGCAGCAGCCGGCCGGCCGATGCGAGCCACGTGCCGAGTGCATGCGGCTTGTGTTGCACGTTGGGTAGAGATGAATCAGCCATCATGTTCTGTTCGCCTTCGGGTCGAGATAGCCATGCAGTACGTCGGCGCACGTGTTCGACGCGATGAAGATTGTCGTGATCACGAGCACGATGGCCTGCACCGTCGGATAGTCGCGCTGGAAGATTGCCGTGAGCAAAGCGCGCGAAACACCCGGCAGATTGAAAATCTGCTCGACGATCAATGCCCAGCCGAACATGTAGCCGTAACTCATCGCCGCCGTGCTCACCAGCGACGGCAACGCGTTCTTCAGTGCATAGAGGCGAATACGCGACGGCGACAAACCGAGCGCTCTGGCGGTTCGCACATAATCCTGCGAGAGCGCATCGACCATGTTCGCCCGCACCAGCCGGCTCAGCACGGAGATGTAGTACACCGACATCGTCAGCACGGGCAACACCAGCCCGAGCAGATGAGCCGCCGGGCCGTCGGACCAGGGCGTGAGGCCGCCCACGGGAAACCAGCCGGTCTTCAAGGCGACATAGCGGATCAGCAGCAACCCCAGCCAGAACGACGGCACGGATAAGCCGACGATCGCCACGGCGCGCAGCAGATGGTCCGTGCCGCTGTTCTCTTTCAGCGCCACCACGGTGCCGAGCACGATCGACACGAAGATCGTGAACACGAACGACAGCGAGACGAGTTCGACGGTATTCGGCAACGTATCGGCGATCTGCGGGCCGATCGGGTTGCCGGTCACGTACGACTTGCCGAAATCGAGCGCGAGCGCACCGTTCAGCCACGTGCCGTATTGCGCGGCGACAGGCCGGTCGAGTCCATATTGATGATTGAACGCGGCGATCTGTTCGACGCTTGCGTCGCTGCCCAACGTCAGACGCGCGGGCGACACGGGTGTCGCGCGACACATTGCGAACAGCAATGCGCTCACCACCAGCAGCACGAGCACAGACGAAAACAGCCTCGAAACGGCTTTCATATCGACCTCATGCCTTCGCGAGATAGACGTTGTCGAGCTTCAGCGAGAAGCCGGTGTTCACCTGGAAATCCTTCACGTTGCTGCGCCACAGGTTCTGCACTTCCAGCGCGCCGATCCAGACCGCCGGACAGTCGCGCGCCAGCACCTGCTGAAGTTTCGCGAGAATCGGCTTCAGGGCGGCAGGATCGTCGACCCGATAACTGTCGTCGATCAGCTTCAGCAATTCTGCGCTCTCGTAGCCGCTCGCTTTCCAGAGACTTTCGGTCGGCCGGAACAGCGCATTGAGCAGATACGTCGGCTCCGGCGGCGCGATGAAACCGGTCAGCGCCGCGGCGTGGTTGCCGACCAGCACCTGCGAGATCATCTGCCCGAAATCGAGCGGACGCAAATTGACGCGCACACCCAGCGACGCCAGTTGCGCCTGAATGAACAGCGCGGTGGACGATGTATCGATCAGATACGCAGGCTGCACGTACAGCAGATCGAACGACGCGCCGCTCGCGTATTTCGAGCTTTTCAACGCCGCTCGCGCCTGCTCCAGATTGAACGCCAGGCTTCCGGCCGAGCTTGCGTCGTACCACTGCGACTCCGGCGCAAACGGCATGCTGCTCGCCTTCACCGCGCCGTAGCACAGATCGCGGCAGATCTTGCCCCGATCCAGCACGAGCGAAACGGCTCGGCGAAACGCCGGGTCGTCGAATGGCGCCTTGCGGTGGTTCAGGCACATCATCAGCGGGCTGGTCGGCGATGGACGGCTGTCGCCCGCGAGGCCCGCAGAGGTGCGGATTTGCGCGAACGTCTGGGCCGGCGGCGCGCTGATGATCTGCGTCTGGTCCGACATCAGCGACGCAAGCCGCGACGATTCTTCCGGAATGATGCGGAACACCACCTTGTCCCAATGCGGCTCGCCCTTGCCCCAGTAAGCCGGATTGCGCTTCAGTTCGACGAAGTCGTTCGCCTTGGACTGCACGAAGATCGCCGGGCCGGTGCCGACGCCGATCGGTGTCTGTTTGAAATAGTCGGCCGGGTGTTGCTCGCGGCTGCCTACCGGAAAAATGCCCATGTACTTCGACATGTAGTCGAGCAACGGCCGGTAAGGACGCTTGAGGCGGATCACGGCGGTATTCGCATCCGGCGTGCTGACCGAATCGATCACGGTCCAGAACGGCCGGCGGAACGCCTTGTTCGCGGGATTCAGCACGTAGTCGAAGCTGTATTTCACGTCGGCGGACGTGAAAGGCTGGCCGTTCTGAAAGTTCACGCCGCGCTGCAGATCGAATGTGTACGTCAGTTTGTCAGGCGAAATCGTCCAGGCGCGCGCCAGTTGCGGGACCCGCTGACCGCGCGCGTCGATGCCGACCAGATTCTCGAAGATCAACTGGTTGATCGCCATCACATCGTGATTCGGCTGGTTGATCGGATCGAGCGTTTGCGGATTGCTCGGAATGGCAACCGAGAGCACTCCTGCCTGCGCCGCGAAAACGCGGCCTTCGAATGCGAGCGGCAGCGAAAGCCCCGCCATGCCTGCGGCGCCCGCACGGAGGAGTTGTCGTCGCCTGTTGCTGAAAGTCATGAAATCCTCTGCTTTTTCAATGCCGCGCTACCCAGTATATTTTAGTGAATCGATTCACAGACAATAGTGAGGTTGGCGCGGAGAGTCAACTTTTCAAAAATATCGGAAACCCTGGCTGGCAGGTTCGGCGCGTGTTGCGGCTGCTCTAGGCGAGCAGCAACGACGCGTCGGCGAGCGACAGCACCGTGGTGCGCGAATCGAATGCGGTGGAGAAGAGGTGATCGTGCACCACCTGGTCCGGGTCGTAACAGCAATCCTTCACGGTGTACAAGCGGAAATCCGCGTCGCTGGCATAGCCGACCGACGAGAGCACGACGCCGGTCGACGCAATGCCGGCCATGATCAGCGTATCGATACCCTGCGCGGAAAGCCGCGCCTGCAGATCGGTGCCGAAAAACACGCTGACACGATGCCCGATGATGAGCGGTTCGCTGGCCTGCTGGCCGAGCTCCGGCGCGATTTTGTCATTGATGAAAAGGCCGAGTTGCTTGAGCCCTTGCCCGTTCTTGTTCAACGGGCTGACTTCCGGATAGCCCGGACTGAACTGGATCTTCGCGAAGTAGACGCTGACGCCTTTGGCCCGCGCGGCATCGCACAACTTGCGCGTGTTGGCGAGCAGCGTGGGCGCGACAGACGGAAAGAGCCCCAGAATGTCGGTCTGATAATGCATGATCACCAGCGCGGTTTGCGCGGGCACGATCGCCGGAATCTGCGCACCCACGCTCTGCGCGGACGCGGCGCTGATCCCGCCGTCTCCGCAGCCATCAAGACCGAGTCCGGTCGCCACCGCGCCGGCCAGCACGCCCGCAGTTCTCATAAACCGTCGACGGCCTGCGCGGCCGCCTCCCTCGTCGTTGTCCCGCCTCGACTGTAACCCGTTTTTTCTGTCGTCCATATCGCGTCCCGAGTTCGGTGAATCGATTCATACACGCCATGCACGCAATGTCGGCGACGAAAAACCCGCTGTCAAGCAACTTTGCGGTCGGACAAACCCTGGGAATCGAATCCGGCTAGCGCTTTTTGCGGCGCGTCAGGCTGGGAGGCGCGCCGCACGACTCGCGCACGATCATCCGCATGGGATGTTTCGAGCGGCGAATGCCGGACGGCGCGGAGCCGTCGATCAGTTGCAACATCATGTCCGCTGCTTCGCCGCCGACGTCGCGCGGGTTTTGCGTCACCACGGTCAACGCCGGCGACGCGATTCCCGAATACTCGTGCTCGCCGATGGAAATCACCGACAGGTCGGCCGGAATGGACAGCCCAGTTTCCCGCACGACTTCGAGCACGATAGCCACGTCGTTCAACGTGGCGATGATGGCGGTAGGCCGCCCGGGACCGGTGAGCAGCGCGCGGCAGACGTCCTTGTCGAATGCGCTGGTACGCAGCACGAGCTTCGGATCGGGCGCGATGCCGGCGGCCTCGCACGCGGCCTGATAGCCACGCACCATCTCGCGGCCCACCCACGTGTTTTCGTGGCCGGCCACGAGCGCAATGGAGCGATGGCCGAGCGAAGCCAGATAGCGCACGGCCTGACGGCAGCCGTCGGCGTGATCGGTCAGCACCGAATTGAACTCGCCCTGGGCGTCGCGCTCCCACAGCACGACGGGCATATTCAGGGTATGCAGGAAGTTGAAATAGGAAGGCGTCTCGTCGTCGGAAATCGCGCCGATGAATCCGTCGATGCGGCGCTGCTTGAGACTCGACAGAATGGCCCGTTCGCGTTCGAGATCGTAATGGGAATTGGCGATCAGAATCTCGAAGCCCCTAGCCCGCAGGCGCTCTTCGGCCGCGCTCACCATCTGTGCGGCGGTGTGCTGGGTGATGTCGGAAATCAGGCAGCCAATCGCGCTGGAACTGCCCTTGCGCATGCTGCGCGCCACCACGTTCGGCACGAAATTCAACTCCGCCACCGCGGCGCGCACCGCCTCCTGAATGGCCGGCGCCACATTCTCGCGGCCGTTGAGCACACGCGACACCGAGCCGACCGACACCTTCGCGAGACGCGCGACGTCCTGCACGGTGGGCGATCCCTGCGGGGATTTGCGGCTGCGCAATGCAGGCTGAACGGGTTTGCTGGCTCTCTGTTTGGGCATGACGGAAGGCGGAAGGTCGTCGACCGATTCTCAATGAATCGATGCATCCGGCCGATTATAGTGCGTCCCGGCTCTGGCCATGTCGGCGCGGGTTTGCGGCGCGAGCCGGTCACTGTCGGCGCAGAGGAAAAACCACCGCCTGGGCATGCGAAAAACAGATATGGCAGGATTCGCCAGCATCGATTCGGGCACCTCGCCGTCATTTTCCTCCGCCGGATCACGCCCGGCTTTCAACTCCCGCATGCATGAATGAGGAACTGCTGGAACGCCACTGCCGGCGTATCCAGCGTCGCGCCTTTGCGCCATAACATGCCCGCATCCATCTGCGGAATGGCGTTGAGAATCGGCCGCGCGTCGATCCGCTTGCCTTCCAGCGACCACGGACGAAACACCATGTCGGACAGAATCGTCACGCCGAAGCCATGCGCGACCAGACCGCGCAACGCCTCCATCGAGCTGGTGCGAAACGCGATATTCGGCTCGACATCATTCTGCTTCCAGTAACGCAGCGTGGATTGCTCACCTTCGTCTACCGTGATCAGAATGTACGGATAACTTGCGATATCCGCGAGCGAAGGCGCGTTGAGCTGCGCGAGCGGATGGGTAGGCGAGGTCCACAACTGCCGGCGCGAGCGGATCAGCACATGGTGGCGGAAACGCCGGATATTTTCGACATTCGATAGCAGAACAACGCCGAGATCGACGTTGCCGGCGAGCACGGCCTGTTCGATCGATTCACGGTCCAGGTCGAGCAGATCGATCACGATGTCGGGGTACGTCGCGCGAAACCGCGCCATCAATTCCGGCAGAAAATAGCCCAGCACCGTATACGAAGCCGCAATGCGCACGGTGCCTTTCAGATCGTGCGAGCGGAACGGCGCCTTGTAGACCGCGTCGCGCACCGAATCGAGTATGTGCCTTGCGTGGTTCAGAAAATCGTGCCCGTCTGGCGTCAACGTGACGCCCTGGGGCAGGCGTTCGAAGAGCCGCGTACCCAGGGTTTCCTCCAATGCAAGCACGGCATTGGTAATCGCCGATTGCGACACGTGCTCGGCCGTCGCCGCCATCGAGAACTGTCCGCTCTGGGCTGCCGCCACGAAGTAACGCATCTGCCGCAGGGTAACGTCTTTTGACATCTGTTTTTCGAATAGCAGGATTCGGTATTCGTGATTTTACGTTGGAAATTCCGCTTCCTATACTCCGCTTCCAATAAAGCCGCCGGAGACTTCACCATGAACGCCCCGCTAACGCCGCCGCTACTTGACGCGCTTGCCGACGTATCGCTCGACGACAAATACACGCTGGAAAAAGGCCGCGTCTATATGAGCGGCACGCAGGCGCTGGTGCGGCTGCCCATGCTGCAGAAGGCGCGCGACCGCCGCGCCGGCCTCGACACCGCGGGTTACGTGTCGGGCTATCGCGGCTCGCCGCTCGGCGCGCTCGATCAGGGTCTATGGAAAGCGAAGAAGCATCTGAAGGAACACGACGTCGTATTCCAGCCGGGGGTTAATGAGGATCTCGCGGCGACCGCCGTGTGGGGCACGCAGCAGCTCAATCTCTGGCCGGGCGCGAAGGTCGACGGCGTATTCGGCATGTGGTACGGCAAGGGACCGGGCGTGGATCGCACCGGCGATGTCTTCAAGCACGCGAATTCCGCCGGCACCGATCCGAACGGCGGCGTGCTGGTGCTAGCGGGCGACGACCATGCGGCGAAGTCGTCCTCGGTTGCGCATCAATCCGAGCACATGTTCGTGGCGAGCGGGATTCCGGTGCTGTATCCGGCAAGCGTGCAGGAGTATCTCGACTACGGTCTGCACGGCTGGGCCATGAGCCGCTACGCGGGTCTGTGGGTCGCGATGAAATGCGTGACGGACGTGGTCGAATCGAGCGCGTCGATCGACATCGACCCGGACCGCTTGCAGATCGTCCTGCCGGACGACTTCGAGATGCCCGAAGGCGGCCTGAATATCCGCTGGCCCGATCCGCCGCTCGCGCAGGAAGCGCGCCTGCTCAACTACAAGTGGTATGCGGCGCTCGCCTATATTCGCGCTAACAGGCTGAACCGCGTGGTGATCGACAGCCCCAATCCGCGCCTCGGCATCATGACCGCCGGCAAGGCGTATCTCGACGTGCGGCAGGCGCTCGCCGACCTTTCGCTCGACGACGAAACCTGCGCAAGCATCGGCATACGCGTGCTGAAAGTGGGTTGCGTATGGCCGCTGGACGCGCAGAACGCGCGCGACTTCGCAACCGGGCTCGATGAAATTCTGGTGGTCGAGGAAAAACGCCAGATTCTCGAATATGCGCTCAAAGAGGAGCTCTATAACTGGCGCGACGACGTGCGCCCGAAGGTGTTCGGCAAGTTCGACCAGCGCGACGACGCAGGCGGCGAATGGTCGGTGCCGCGCGGCCAGACCCTCCTGCCCGCGCACTACGAACTGTCGCCCGCCCTAATCGCGAAAGCGATCGCCCGGCGCCTCGCCAAAGCCGATTTGCCCGCCGACCTGCGGGCGCGGATCGATGCGCGCGTTGCCGTGATCGAGGCCAAGGAGCGCGAGGCGGCCACGCCGCGTTCCGTGACGGAGCGGCAACCGTGGTTCTGTTCGGGCTGCCCGCACAACACGTCGACACGCGTGCCGGAAGGCTCGCGCGCACTGGCCGGCATTGGCTGCCACTACATGTCGATGTGGATGGATCGCAAGACGGAAACCTTCAGCCAGATGGGCGGCGAAGGCGTCGCGTGGACCGGCCAGATGCATTTCACCAACGAGCGTCACGTGTTCGTCAATCTGGGCGACGGCACCTATTTTCATTCGGGTCTGCTCGCGATTCGCGCTTCGATTGCGGCCGGCGCGAACGTCACCTACAAGGTGCTCTATAACGACGCGGTTGCGATGACCGGCGGCCAGCCGGTGGACGGTGTGCTCACCGTGCCGCAGATCGCGTTTCAGGTCGTTGCCGAAGGCGCGAAGCACGTGCTGATCGTGACCGACGAGCCGGAGAAATACGACGCGAACGTTCGCCTTCCAGAAGGCGTGAAGGTGTATCACCGCGACGAACTCGACCGCTTGCAACGCGAGTTGCGCGAGGTGGCGGGTACGTCGATCCTGATCTACGACCAGACCTGTGCGACCGAAAAACGCCGGCGCCGCAAACGCGGCACCTATCCCGATCCGGCGAAGCGCGCTTTTATCAACGACGCCGTGTGCGAAGGCTGTGGCGACTGCTCGGTGGAATCGAACTGCCTGTCGGTCGAGCCGTTGCAAACGTCGCTCGGTATCAAACGCAAAATCAACCAGTCGTCGTGCAATAAGGATTTTTCGTGCGTGAAAGGCTTCTGCCCGAGTTTCGTCACGGCGGAAGGCGCTCAGGTGAAAAAACCCGTTAAACATTCGACCACGGCCGCGTTGCCCGATTTCGCCGCGCTGCCTCGACCCACGATTGCTTCGCTATCCAAACCGTATGGCGTGCTGGTGACAGGCGTGGGTGGAACCGGCGTCGTGACGATCGGCGGCTTGCTCGGCATGGCGGCCCACCTCGAAAACAAGGGTGTCACCGTGCTCGATATGGCCGGGCTCGCACAGAAAGGCGGCGCCGTGCTCAGTCATGTGCAGATCGCCGCGGCCCCCGAGCAATTGCACGCCACGCGGATTGCGGCCGGTGAAGCGCGCCTGATTCTCGGCTGCGATGCGATCGTCTCCGCTTCCGCCGAGGTGCTGGCACGCACGCAGCGCGGCCTGACGAAAGCGGCGGTCAACAGCGGCGCCACGCCGACCGCGCAGTTCGTGCGGGATCCGCACTGGAGTTTTCCGGCCGATCAGACACAGCAGGATCTGCGCGCAAGCATCGGCGAAGACTGCGACTTCATCGACGCCAATCGTCTCGCGCTCGCGCTGTTAGGCGACACGCTCTATGCCAATCCTCTGCTGCTCGGCTTCGCGTGGCAACGCGGCTGGCTACCGCTCAGCTACGAAAGTCTCGATCGCGCGATCGAGCTGAATGGCGTGGCCGTCGAAAAGAATCGGCTGGCGTTCGAGTGGGGCCGCTATGTCGCGCAGCACGGCGAAGCCGCCGTGGATATTTTTACGCCGCCAGCCGGCAAGCAGCAGGCCATTGTCGTGCAGTTGCCCGAATCGCTGGACCGGCTGATCGAGCGCAACGTCGAACGGCTGAGCGCTTATCAGGACCCGCGTTATGCCGCGCGCTATGTCGAAGCCGTAGAGCAGCTGCGCGCGAAGGAAGCGGCTGTCGCGCGCGGGTCGAAGGCTCGTCTCACGCCGGTGGTCGCGCGCAATCTGGCGAAACTGATGACCTACAAGGACGAGTACGAAGTGGCCCGTCTCTATGCGGACCCGGCCTATATGGACAAGCTGCGCGCGCAGTTCGAAGGCGAGCCGGGCCGCGATTACAAGCTCGCGTTCCATCTCGCGCCGCCATTGCTCGCCAGACGCGACGAACACGGCCACCTGAAAAAACAACGCTTCGGGCAATGGACGCTCACGATGTTCCGCGTGCTCGAAAAATTCCGGTTCCTGCGCGGCACGGCATTCGACGTATTCGGCAAGACAGAAGAGCGGCGCAACGAGCGTGAGCTGATCGAACAGTACTTCGCGCTGGTCGACGAGTTCTGCGCAACGCTCGACACCGCCCGCTTCGACGCGGCAATGAAACTCGCCAATCTGCCGGACGAGATTCGCGGCTTCGGTCACGTCAAGGAGCGCAATGTGCTCGCCGCGGCAACGAAGCGCGAACGCTGGCTTGCCGAATACCGCGCCGATGCGGCCGGCGCGCCGCCCGTTTCATTTTCTCAACCTTTCGAACAGGCGTTATGAAATCGACAATGCATGACCGTGATGGCGTGATCTGGCTGGATGGAGAACTGGTGCAGTGGCGCGATGCGCAACTCCACTTTCTGACGCATTCGCTCCACTATGGCATGGCGGTATTCGAAGGCGTCAGGGCATACGAAACCGCCGCGGGTCCGGCGATTTTCCGGCTCGACGACCACACGAAAAGACTCTTCAATTCCGCGAAGATCTTCGAAATGGCCATCCCCTTCAGCGTGGAGACGATTCGCGACGCGCAGCTGGAAGTGGTGCGCCGCAATCAGCTGGCAGCATGCTATCTGCGTCCTCTCGTATGGCTCGGCAGCGAACAGATGGGCCTCGGTGCGCGCGGCAACACCGTTCACGTCGGCATCGCCGCGTGGCCCTGGGGCAGCTATCTCGGCGAGGAAGGACTCGCGCGCGGCATTCGAGTCAAGACGTCGTCGCTATCGCGCCATCATGTGAATGTGTCGCTGGTCCGCGCCAAGGCCAGCGGCTACTACATCAACTCGATTCTGGCCAATCGCGAAGTCACCCGTAACGGTTACGACGAGGCCTTGCTGCTCGATACGGAAGGCTATGTGTCCGAAGGCGCCGGGGAGAACGTTTTCATCGTGCGCAACGGCGTGCTGTATACGCCGGACCTTGCGTCGTGCCTCGACGGCATCACGCGCGCGTCGGTGATTGAAATCGCGCGGGATCAGGGCCTTCAGTTCGTCGAAAAGCGTATTACCCGCGACGAAATGTATTGCGCCGACGAAGCCTTTTTCACCGGCACGGCAGCCGAGGTCACGCCCATTCGCGAACTCGACGATCGCGTGATCGGCAACGGCGAGCGTGGACCGATCACGGCGTCGCTGCAGGAAACGTTCTTCGCCGCGGTTGCCGGCAAATCGGAACGCTACGCGCACTGGCTGACGCGTGTGGTGCGCTGAGCCCGAGATCTGCCGGAGCCGGGCGCTGCCGTGCCGCTTCCGGCTCACTTACGACACGATTACGACACGAGCCCGCCATGCCCGCTTCCTCATTCCCAGAACGTCTTCCCGCCAACGCGATGCCCGTGCTGCGCGTCGTGCCTCAACCGTCGAGCGCCAACGTACATGGCGATGTGTTCGGCGGCTGGATCATGTCGCATGTCGATATTGCCGGATCGATTCCCGCCAGCCGGCGCGCGAACGGCCGCGTCGTCACCATCGCGGTCAATTCGTTCACGTTCAGGCAGCCTGTTTTTATCGGCGATCTCCTGAGCTTCTATGCGGATATCGTCCGCGAAGGACGCACGTCGATCACCGTCAACGTGGAGGTCTTCGCTCAACGCATGGGCATGGCGGCCGACGTCGTCAAGGTGACGGAGGCCACCCTCACCTTCGTCGCGACCGACCCGACGCGAAAGCCTCGCCCTTTGCCGCCCAACGACGCCGTTTCCACGCTTTCTGCCGCGGGCCCCATGTCCATGCCCGAGACGAATTCCATCGGCTAACCGCACCAGGTCCGCAAGGCACGGACCCGCGCTCGTCGAGCGCGTTGAATTGCCGCTCGCGACACCTTCCGTACAGCGCAAATATGACGGAATCAAGGCAGCAGGGTCCCCTATAAAAACTATCGTTCACCTGCACCTTGCGCGGGAAAAAAGCCGCCCGATCGTCTCTTGACACAGATCAACGGCGACGTTTAGGGCAACGCTACAGTCAACACTCACGATCTTGTTGCGGCGCACAATCATGGAGCATAAGAGCACGCTCCTGAAGGCGCCCGCAATATCGTCGTGTCGGGGAACGGCTGCTGTCACAGGCAGTCCTCGTTTCGCCGCCATTCTTCCGCAATAGCTGTCCTGCTGTCGCCAGTTCGTTCGGCCATGCCGCCGCGCGCAGGGCAATCAAAAGGAACTCAGATGGACACTCGCTCCAAGCCGGCTCTCGCAGAACCTCGCGCAGAACATCATGCAGTGCCGGACAGTTCTGCCGTCTCCGCTTCTGCCGCGCCGTTCCGGGAACTGGACCACGCCAAGGAAGCCATGACCGCGCGGTTGACGGCGGGTCTGTCGCCCGCCGCGCTCGGCGCAGCACTCTCCGACTGGTTTATCCATCTCGCGGCGGCGCCCGGCAAGCAACTGGAACTCGCGTCGCTGTGCGCGTTGAACGCGCGACGTATCGCCGACTATCTTGCCCATGTCTCCTCCGGCGTGTACGCCCCCACGCTGGCGGAACCGTCGCCGAAAGACGACCGCTTTCGCGCCCAGGCATGGCAGACCGAACCATACCGGCTGTGGCAGCAGATATTCCTGCTCACTGAGCAATGGTGGAATACGGCCACGCGCGAGGTGCCCGGCACCACTCATCATCATGAAGACGTCGTGTCGTTCGTCGCGCGCCAATTGCTCGATATGCTCGCGCCTACCAACTTTCTGCTCACCAACCCGGAGGTGTCGCAGCGCGCCATGTCGACAGCGGGCATGAGCCTGGTTCAGGGTGCACGCAACGCGCTTGAAGACGCGATGCGCGAGGCGAGCGGAACGCCGCCCGTAGGCCTCGAACAGTTCAAGGTAGGCGTCAATCTTGCCGCGACGCCGGGCAAGGTTGTCTTTCGCAATCACCTGATCGAGCTGATCCAATACAGCCCCACGACTGACGAGGTGGTTGCCGAGCCTGTGCTGATCGTTCCCGCGTGGATCATGAAGTACTACATCCTGGACCTGTCGCCGCATAACTCGCTGATCCGCTATCTGGTCGGGCAGGGACACACCGTGTTCTGCGTCTCGTGGCGCAACGTCGACGCCGACGACCGCGACCTCAGCCTCGATGACTACCGGCAACTGGGCGTGATGGCCGCGCTCGACACCGTCTCGAAGATCGTCCCGGACCACAAGATCCACGCAACCGGCTATTGCCTCGGCGGCACGCTGCTGTCCATCGCGGCGGCAGCAATGGCAGGCTCGGGCGACAACCGGCTGGCATCGGTCACGCTGTTCGCGGCGCAAACGGATTTCACCGAGCCTGGCGAGCTGGAGCTCTTCATCGACGACAGCGAGGTGTATTTCCTCGAAAGCATGATGTGGTCGCAGGGCTATCTGGGCGCGCATCAAATGGCCGGCGCGTTCCAGCTCCTGCAATCGAACGACCTCATCTGGTCGCGGATCGTGCACGACTACCTGCTGGGCGAGCGCGCGCCGATGATCGATCTGATGGCCTGGAACGCGGATGCCACCCGCATGCCGTACCGCATGCACTCCGAATATCTGCGTCAGCTGTTCCTCAACAACGACCTCGCGTCCAGCCGGTATCAGGTGAACGGGCGGCCGGTTTCGATTCACAACATCCGGGTGCCGATGTTCGTGGTGGGCACCGAGCGCGATCACATCGCGCCGTGGCGTTCGGTCTACAAGATTCATGATCTGTCCGACACGGAAATCACCTTCGTGCTGACGAGCGGCGGTCACAACGCGGGGATCGTCAGCGAGCCGGGCCATCCGCACCGGCAATTCAGAATCAGGGAAACCACCGCCGACGATCTGCGCGTGAGCCCCGATGAATGGACGGCCGCTGCCACGCAGCAGGAAGGCTCGTGGTGGCCCGTCTGGTCCGACTGGCTCAAAGCCAGGTCGAGCCCGGAGCTCGTCGCGCCACCGGCCATCGGCGCCGACCCGAGCGCCGACGAGCTTCCGGATGCCCCAGGCACCTACATTTTCCAGCACTAGGGGGAATCGTGAACGATCTGCTATTGCACAACCGGACCTTCGACGAACTGGCGATTGGCGAATCCGCGTCGCTCGTGAGGACAGCGGGGCAACTCGACATCGATCTGTTCGCCGCTGTCTCGGGCGATGTCAATCCCGCACACACGGATGCGAGCTTCGCTTCGACCGACATGTTCGGCCATATCGTCGTTCATGGCATGTGGACCGGCGCCCTGATCTCCGCGCTGCTCGGCACCCGGCTGCCGGGCCCCGGCACGATCTATCTGGATCAGGACCTGCAGTTCCGCCGTCCGGTGACGCCGGGCGACACGATCACCGCCACGGTAACCGTGAAGGAAAAGCGCCCCGACAAACGGATTGTCCTGCTCGACACGCGCTGCACGAACCAGAAGGGCGACATTGTCCTGCTCGGCACGGCCACGGTGATCGCACCGTCCGCGCCGATTGTCTGGCATCCCACGCTTCAGCCTGAAGTGACCGTGCGCCGGCACGATCGTTACGAGGCGTTCATCCGCGAAGCGCGCAACCATACCGCACTGCGCACGGCTGTCGTGCATCCCTGTTCACCGGATGTGATTCAGGCGGTCTTCGAGGCGCGTGACGAAGGCCTGCTCGATCCGGTACTCATCGGGCCTGAAGCAAAAATCCGCGCCGCCGCCGAAGCCGCTCAGGTGAGCCTCGCGGGCATCACAATCGAGGCGGTCGCGCACAGCCACGCAGCCGCCGCGCGCGCCGTCGAACTCGGCTCGGCCGGCAAGGTCGCCGCGTTGATGAAGGGCTCGCTGCACACCGACGAAATGCTCTCCGCGGTCGTCGCTTCCGGATCGGGCCTGCGAACCGGCCGGCGCATCAGCCATGTCTATGCGATGGATGTGCCCGCATACTCCAAACCGCTGATCGTCACCGATGCGGCGGTCAATATTTCGCCGACCCTCGCGCAGAAGCGCGACATCTGCCAGAACGCGATCGACCTGCTGCATGTTCTGGGCGTCGAGCAGCCGCGAGTCGCCGTGCTCGCCGCCGTTGAAACCGTCAATCCGGCCATGCCGACCACACTCGACGCGGCCGCGCTCACCGTGATGGCCGCACGCGGCCAGATAAGCGGCGCTCTCGTCGACGGCCCGCTCGCCTTTGACAATGCAATCAGCCTCGCCGCGGCCACGACCAAGGGTGTCCACTCGCCGGTGGCCGGCCAGGCGGACATCCTGCTGGTTCCGGATCTGGAAGCCGGCAACATGCTGGCGAAGCAACTGGTGTATTTTGCCGGCGCCGACGCCGCGGGTCTCATTGTCGGCGCGCGGCTGCCGGTCATCCTGACGAGCCGCGCCGATAGCCTGCGGGTACGCCTCGCATCGGTCGCGCTTGCGAGGCTCGTCGCCGAAAGCAGCATGGGCGATCTGCTTCAATCATGAACGCCCCGCTTCTCCTCACCTTCAACCCCGGCTCTTCGACGGTCAAGATCGGGTTGTTCCGCGTTGTTGCCGGTGAAGCCACGAGAATCGGCCAGGGCATGATCGATTTCCGGCATAAGCCCTTGCAGTTGCACCTCGTGAACGGCGGCGAGACGTTAGACATCGCACTGCAGTCTGCCGTCACCGAAGATCTGCACGACGTGCTCGACGAAACGCTAGGCTGGTTCGCCACGCATTTTTCGCTCGACGATCTCGTGTCGGTCGGTCATCGCGTCGTGCATGGCGGCGATCGCTTCGCCGGCCCCGTCGCCATCACCGACGAAACGCTTGCGGCGATTACCGAACTGGTCCCGCTTGCGCCGCTGCATCAGCCCCAGAGCGTGCGGCTGATTCGTGCGATCCGGCATCTTCGGCCTCATCTGTTGCAGGCCGCGTCGTTCGACACGGCATTTCACCGCACGCAAGCCGCTCTCGTGCAGCGCTTCGCGATTCCACGCGGGCTCTTCGACAAGGGCATCAAGCGTTACGGCTTTCATGGGCTGTCCTATCAGTTCATTCACGGCCAGCTCGAACTGCAGTTTCCGCAACTCGCAAGCGGCAAGGTCATCGCAGCCCACCTAGGTAGCGGCGCAAGCCTGTGTGCATTCGAGGACGGCGCGAGTCGCGACTCGAGCATGGGCTTCTCGACGCTCGACGGCATTCCAATGGCCACGCGATGCGGCGCGCTCGACGCGGGCGTCGTGCTGCATCTGCTCGAACAGCAAGGTCTGAGCGTCAAGGAAGTGGAGCACATGCTGTATGAGCAGTCCGGTCTGCTCGGTGTCTCCGGCATCAGCGCGGACAGCCGGGAACTGGAAGCGAGCCACCGGCCGGAGGCCCGCGAAGCGCTGGAACTCTTCGCCTTTCGTATTGCAGGCGAGGCCGCGCGGCTCGCCGCCACGCTGGGCGGCCTGGATAGCCTCGTCTTCACGGCCGGAATCGGCGAGCATCAACCCGCCGTGCGCCTTGCCGTATGCGAGCGCCTCGCGTGGCTGGGCATCGAACTCGATCGCGACGCGAACGACAGCAATGCGTGCGTGATCAGCAGCGCCCGCAGCCAGATAACGGTGCTCGTGCTGCCCACCGACGAAGAGCAGATCATCGCCAACGAGGCGATTGCCGTATTGCACAACGAGGCATTGAAATCATGAACTCCATCATCGATCTGACAGGCAAGCGCGGGCTGGTGGTTGGCATTGCGAACGAGCACAGCATCGCCACCGGTTGCGCGACGCTGTTTCGCGCCGCCGGCGCGGAGCTGGCTGTCACCTACCTGAACGACAAGGCCGAACCATTCGTCCGTCCGGTTGCGCAGACGCTTCAGTCACCTCTTGTCATGCCCTGCGATGTGCGCGTTCCGGGCCAACTGGAAGCGGTCTTCGAGCGGATCACGAAAGAGTGGGGGCGGCTCGACTTCGTACTTCATTCGATCGCCTTCGCACCCGCCGACGACCTGCATGCGAGCCTGGTGGACTGCTCGGCCGAGGGTTTCGCACTCGCGATGGACGTGTCGTGCCATTCGTTCATCCGCATGACAAGGCTTGCGCTGCCGTTGATGCCCGACGGCGGCAGCCTGATGACCGTGAGCTTTCTGGGCGCCGAGCGTGCGGTCGATCACTACAACGTGATGGGCCCCGTCAAGGCCGCGCTCGAATCGAGCGTGCGCTATCTCGCCGTCGATCTGGCGGCACGCCGCGTCCATGTCCATGCCATTTCGGCGGGCGCAGTCAAAACACGCGCCGCCTCCGGCATCGACCATTTCGACGCGCTGCTCGACGACGTCCGCTCGCATACGCCGGCGAAGCATCTTGTCACGATCGAGGAAATCGGCCGAGTTGCAACCGTGCTCGCGAGCGAGGCCGGCATGACACTGACGGGATCCACCATCTATGCGGACGCGGGCTTCCATATCACGGCATGAGCCGATCGGAGCCGTGTGCGGTGATTGTCCAGATCATGGGATTTCATCTGGCACTCGATAGATACAAGCTTTTTAAGCTTTCCAAAAGGAGCATGCGATGACAAGAACAGCATTGATTACTGGCGGAGTAAGCGGAATCGGGGCGGCAACGGCGAAACAGTTGCAAAGCGGCGGCTATTCGGTGATTGCCAACTATTTCGGCAACGATGCCGAAGCAGATGCATTCCACAAGGAAACCGGCATTCCCATCTTCGGCTGGAACGTGGCCGACTTCGATGCCACTCAGCAAGCGGTTGCGAAGATCGTCGCGCAATCGGGGCCGATCGATATTCTGGTGAACAACGCCGGCATCACCCGCGACAGCACGCTGCACAAGATGACGCTGGAGCAATGGCGCAGTGTCATCGACGTGGATCTGGGCGGCTGCTTCAATACGTGCCGGGCTGTCATAGAAAGCATGCGTGAGCGCCGCTTTGGACGGATCGTGAATATCAGTTCGGTGAATGCGCTTTCCGGGCAATTTGGCCAGACGAACTATTCAGCCGCAAAGGCGGGCCTCATAGGTTTCACCAAGGCGCTCGCGCTCGAAGGCGCGTCCCGAGGCATTACGGCCAACGTGATCGCCCCGGGTTATACGGATACGGGCATGGTGCACGGTGTGCCGGATGAGATTCTGAAAACGATCGTCAGCGGTGTACCGGCGGGAAGACTGGCAACTCCAGATGAAATTGCACGCGGCGTCGTCTTCCTCGTTGCCGATGAAGCGGCGTTCATCAACGGAGCCACGCTGTCGATCAACGGCGGCAAATATATGGCGTGAGCCTGGCCTGAGTCGCGCAACACCAGGCTCCGGCAAACGTATTGCCATTGAGTACCGCTATTGCGGGCGAATCGACGGAATTTCTTCTCCGCGATGCGCCCGTTTTCGCAACAGGCGTATGGCTATCCGATGGTCAGATCATCGTTGACCGCGTGCACGCCGGGCGCCCCCCAGGCGGCTCCGCGCACGATCGACCGCTCGGCATAGGAGCCGACTTTTCCGGTCAACGTGACCGTGCCGTCACGCACGCTGACGCCGATGTGATCCGCTTCGCGCTCGACATGACGCACGAGGGCTTTGCGGATGCTGTCGCCGATATCGTCCCCCGCCGGGCGCTCATGCACTTCGATGAGATTCGACAGCCCCGTCACGCCACGCATGGGGTTGATCATGCGCGCCGCGAGATGACGCTGATAGGCGCGGTCGAGCCTGCCTCGCAACGTCACCCAGCCATTGTCGACTTCCACCTGAACGTTGACGTCCGACACTCCAACGGTCCACTTCAGAATCGACCGGACAGCGTTCGCAATGTCCTCGTCCGTTCTGACGTCGCTGTGCGGCAGACGGATATCCATTCTCAGGACTACCGCCTTCACGCCCGCCACCCGCTTCGCCGCCTTCTCGGCAGCCAGCTTTTCCGCATAACTGGCGGGATGGCCGGACAGCGTGACCACGCCGTCGTTCACGTCGACACCGATGTCCGTCAAGGACACCGCCGGGTCCCACGCCAATTCGTCCGCAACTTCCTCCTGCAACTGCGTGTCCGTTTTCATTGCGCTCTCCTTTCATTGCTCATGGTCATCCGCGTGAACGACGACTGGCTTTCACCGTCAGGCAGCACCGCGACCAACACCCGCCGACAGAAATCCGGAAGCCGATGGCAAACCGCCGTCACGGCCTTCGAACTGCTCGATCGCGTCGAATACGTGGCACGCGTACACCACGGCGGGCCCTCCGCCCATCATGACGGCGACGCTTACGGTTTCGAGAATTTCCTGCCGCGACGCACCCGCCCGCATCGCATCGTGTACGTGCCAGGCGAGGCAGTCGTCACAACGCAGCGCGATGGCGATCGCGAGCGCGATCAGCTCCTTGTGCTTGCCCGACAGTTCGCCGCCTGCAACGGCTTCCTTGTGCAGATGCTCGAAGCCGCTCATCGGACCGGCAATCTCGCGCCGCATCTTGCCGAGTACCGTTTGCAATTCATGATGCCGTTCGGGATAGTTCGTTTCCATGATTCGCCGCCTTGAATGGGTGGGATGGCACGCTTGTCGCGCCTCGTCCATGTGAATACGCTTTCTGCGTGACAGGAGATCCTGTCGCTCGCATTACATTGCTCTAGCGTCGCCTGGAATGCCAATAGTGGCCGTGCACGGAGCGAAACGCGAATGCGAACGCAAACGCCACGCCGACCCCTGCGAGCGATAACAGGAACACGTAGCCGATCAGTTGCCTGAATTCATCGGCCCGGTCCCGCGCGATGGAATCGACGTAAGCACGCGCGTTGTCCGTCGCATCCGAAAACGTCGTTCGATAGAGAAAGAAGGAGCGGCAGATATCGTCATCCGGCTGGCTCGCCGGTCGCAGCGAACCGGCCGCGATGGCGCGCACTCCGGCGCACTCGGGCGCCGCCATGCCAGCCATGATTGCCGGGTCCAGTGGATGGTCGTAGACGGAACCCGCCCACGTGACGGCGGCCGCAAGCAATCCGCTCAAGGCAACGAGCCGAAACGCCCGGATCAACCGACGATGCCGCTTCCATTCACGTTCGCGCGCGCAGTTCATGATGCCTCCCATCGCTTCATCCCGAAGCCTCGCGGGAACCAGCATAGCTTCCGGCATCGCCGCTCCGGTTGAGTTACATCAACGAGCGAAAAGAGCGCGCCGGCGCCCGGATGGACGTTCGGCGACTAGCGTCGAAACAGCGCCGGGCAGCGAAGGAGTGGCGTTGACGTTTCAGCCGCGCTCCTCAACAATGCATCAACATCCTCTGCTCATTGCAAGCGGGCGAGAGCCTCTGCGCGAAACCTGCGCGCGGCTCCGCGGGATGCACTGTATTGTGGCAAACAGGCTCCGGCAGTACTCATCCCGGAGGTCCGCCGGTGCGGACCGGCCAGTTGGGTATGCGCGGTCTTCACTTCCCTGGAGTGTTCACGAGATGTCCGAAGATGCCGCCAAGTCTGTCCGTTCACCCGAGGCAATCGACCAGGATTTTGCGGAACTGATTGCGTCCGGGCTGCCAGGCAGCGTTGCCCGCGACAAATTCGAACGGCTTTGGGATGAAGCGAATGCGATAGCGGCAGAAATCGTGCTCACGCCTCAGGGCCAACAATACCTCTCGCTGCTGAAGCGCATGCATCAGACGTTCGAAAGCCGCTATCCGGCGGGGCGGCCGGTTAACGGCTCCGGCATTCGACGTCGCTGAGAAAGCAGCATGCCGGGTTGGCACTCAACGAACAAACCTACGATCTGGCGGGACGGCCGGTCTTGACCTGCTCTACGGCGGACACGACTTCCAGCAGCCGCTTCGGCGTTGCCGATTCGAGCAGAAGCAAACCCGCGCGCAGAATTTCGCTTCGCTTCACCGATACTCCCGCTGCCAGACACTTCTGCTTCAACGCAGCAATTTTGTCGTAATCCGACTTCGGCATGGTGAAGCTATCGCGCACCACCTTTTCCTTCTTGATACGTTTGGCTTTCACTTCCACTGCGGCTTTGACGGGCGTGGCTTCGGCTGTTGCCGGCGCACGCTGCTTCGCCGCTTTTTTGGCCGTCGTATTCCGTTTCTTCGTGGCTACGGTCGCGTCGGCCGCGGCGCTCCCGCCCTCATCCGCGGGATTGCTGGTCGCGCCTTTGGGAAAATGAAATGTCTTCTTGGATGGTTTTTTGATGCTCGGTGCGGTCACAGAAAGTCTCCAGAGTTAAAAACGATATAAACAGTATATACCGTTTATCCGCGCACAAAATCAGGCCCTGGGAACGCGACGCGGATTGCTGCTGTGCGTGCTTAATTTTTTTCCGTCACCCGAGCGCCATAGTTACGTGGAAAAATGTCGGCTCGGGCTCGCCTGGATGACTCGAGAAGTTGCAGCCGGATGTGCTGCAAGCCGACATCATTCAGTCGGGCTCGCAACGTTTTTTCCACAGCAAGACTCACCTGCGATTCATCCTTCCAGCCCATAGCTCGACACCCCGATGTCCATAACCGTTAGTTTTCCCGCCGAAGTGCGCGACTGGATCGCCCAGAATCTCACGCGCGGCGTTGCCCCACAGGCGATTGTGCGCGAGCTGGTCGATCGAAAAAATGCAGTCGAACTCGCGTCGGCGATGGTCAACGCGGTCGCTTCGTCTTTCCTGTACGGCACCCCGCTGCCGGGCGAGACACTCGAAATCGGCGCCGCGCCGGTTGCTTACGAACCGGAGCCGCTGCGCGTGCCGGACGGACCGCTGATCCGGCTCGGCGAGCGCAAGACTCGCGTGATTTCGCGCATGCAGCGGCCGGCCGCGGTACTGCTCGACGATTTTCTGAGTGCAAACGAATGCGAGCAACTGATCGCGCTCGCGCGGCCGCGTCTGAGCCGTTCGACCGTGGTCGATCCCGTGACCGGCCGTAACGTCGTAGCCGGCCACCGCAGCAGCGACGGGATGTTTTTTCGTCTGGGCGAGACGCCGCTGATCGCGCGCCTGGAAGCGCGGATCGCCGAGCTCACGGGTCTGCCTGTCGAGAACGGCGAAGGCCTGCAACTGCTGCACTACGAAGCGGGTGCCGAATCGACGCCGCACGTCGACTATCTGATCGCGGGCAACCCTGCGAATCGGGAGTCGATTGCGCGCAGCGGGCAACGCGTGGGCACGCTGCTGATGTATCTGAACGACGTGGAAGGCGGCGGTGAAACCATGTTCCCGCAAACCGGATGGTCGGTGGTGCCGCGGCGCGGCCAGGCGCTCTATTTCGAATACGGCAACCGGTTCGGGCTAGCCGATCCGAGCTCGCTGCATACGAGCACACCGCTGCGGGCGGGCGAGAAGTGGGTGGCCACCAAATGGATCCGCACCCGGCGCTTCGTGCCGCGCGATCAGGCGTAACGGCTCAGGCCTGACCATCATCCGGCGGGCGGCGAGGCGCCCGCCTCGCCGGATGGGTTTCAGCTCAGCGCTGGAAGACCTCGTCGGCGACCCAGCCGTTCGACGTCAGATGCACGCCTTCGCGCAACTGCATCGTGCCCGCGCCTTCGATCACGCGCTTGATCATCGGAAATACACGCTGTACGTCGGCGTCTTTGGCCCACGGCGCCGGATCGATCTTGTACGTATAGATAACCGAAGTCGCGGTCTTGCCTTCCACCTGCGTCGGCCGCTCCCAACCCACTACCTTGTCGAGCGTGAGCGTGGCCGCACAGAAATCGGCCGGGTGCGTGACGCGCGAGTTGGCGGTCGCGATCACTTCCGGAATGTGCAGATAGTACTTCTGCCCTTCGGCCGTCAATTGATACTGGCGAGCATTCGCGGTGATCTTCTTGCCGGCGCTGTCAGTGCGTTCGACCACCACGTCCTTGCCCGCCACGAGACCGAGTTTTTCGAGTACCGGCATCTGGACCGCGTCGCGGGTACCGGCGGCCTGGTCGTCCGTCGTTGCGTAGATCGGCCAGTCGTACTTGGCGAGGCACAAGTGGCCGCGCTGGGCGAGGAAGTCATTGACCGTGGCCGTGAAATTCTCCTGGCTCAGGTCCTGGGTTTTGTCATGGCAGCCGGCGAACAGGGTCAGCGCGATCAGGGAGAGTGTGCTGCAAGCAAAGCGGGCGAAGGTGACACGTCGCGTCATGGTGTGTGTTGCTCAGGTTGGGTTGCTAAGGTACGAACAGAATGGGGCGCGCGGCCTGCCCTTTCGGGCCGGTCGCGCGCCAGGCTCATCAATTTCGTCAGTTCACGCACGAGCCGCTGGTGGGCGGCGTCGCAGGCGGTTGATAGCCGTCGGTGAGCGTGTTCAGGAAGCAGATCAGGTCTGCAATGTTCTGCTGCGTCAACTGCGGTGTCGAGTGAACCGGACGCGGCAGCGCACCGTCTGCCGCAGTCGTGCCGCCGGCGTCAGTCTGGCCTTTGCCCATTGGCAGTTCTTCGTCGATATTGCCCTGGTAGGCCACGGGCAGATCGTTGAAGAGCGTGGCCGTCGCACCCGACGCAGCTGTCGGGAACAGCGCATAGGACGGGTTTTGCGTTACGTGGGCAGGATCGCCGCCGGTGCTCGGATACCAGTACTCCGGATTCGTATCGCGCGTGTTGTAGAAATTCAGCACCTGCACGAGCGAGTGGAATACGCCGTTGTGGAAGAACACCGTGCGCGTCGCGACATTGCGCAGCGTCGGCACCTTGAAGCGGCCGCAGTACGGGTCGGGGACATTGACGCCGGTGAACTGATCCGGGCCGGCACCGCTGCTGGCCGTGCCTGGCGTGTGGAGGTTGTTCAGCGGACCGCAAAGACCCATGTCGTAATACGACGTGTCGTCGTTGCTCGGGATCGGGTCGGGGTTGTCCCAGATCTGCCTGTCGTTGCGCGGCGCGCCGATCGCCTGATAGGTGAAGTCGGTCATGAGCGCGACCGAGCCGTTGAAGTTGGCGCCGGCATAGTGGCACGCAACGCATCCCGCGCCGCCGTCGGTGTCGTTGAAGAGCTGCAGGCCGCGCAGTTCCGCCGGTGTCAGCGTGCCGCCCACCTTGTTGGACAGATACAGGTCGAACTTGCTCGCGTACGGCTGGAAGCTCGGGTCTTCCTGCTGATAGGCCTGCAGGGCGAGACCGACGTCGGTGAAGGTGGCGTTCGCGTCGGAGAACACGTTCGCACCGAATGCCTGCTGGAACAGCGCCGCGTAGGACGCGCTCTTCACGGTCTGCACCACGGCGCCCGCCGACGCATTGTTCATTTCGAGCGGATTGAGCAGCGGCAGGGCCGGCTGGGTGGCAAGCGTCGTGGCACGTCCGTCCAGCATGAAGCCGCCGCCGGGCGCATTCTGCGTGATGCCGTCCGGGTTGTCGGCGACATCGTTGTACGGCGGCGTCATGGACTTGTAGCGCAGCGAAGGCACGGCGCGCTGCCCGGCCACCGAGGGATCGGAGCCGAGCTGCACGGACAGGCTGTTGGGCGGTCCATACGCGTATTGAGGGCTGTGGCAGGTCGCGCAGGACATGTTCTTGTTGCCCGACAGATTCTGGTCGAAGAACAGTTGCTGGCCGACTTGCGCCGCCGCGCTGAGGGTCACCTTGGCCGGCGGCGCCACGCCGCCCGATGCGGGCTGGCTCGGGTCGGTGCCGGCGCTGCTGCTGTCGCTGCCACCGTCGCCGCCGCAGGCGGTCAATATCAATGAGAGCGCGCAGATCACGCCCAGGGAGATTTTTCGCATATCAAGTTTTTTTGCCTGAGTCCGATTGCCGGGCGGTCCTGGCAGGGCCGAAGGGCCCCCTGGCAATGGGACGGACAGAACGGAAAATGCCGGGCCGCAAAAAACACGGCCCGGCAGGGAGCGATTACGCACTTGCCGATGCAGGAGACGATTCACCGCCTCCTGCGCGCCGCGTGCTTACTTGGCGAGCGCCCACACGTTGGTCTGGCTTGCGTCCGGACCAGGTTGACGCGAAGCCAGCGACGTACCCGTCACGTCGACCGGGTTCAGCTTCTGCGTGTAGGTTGCCGGCGTGATGAAGGCATGGTTCATCGGCCGCACGGAGTCGAGGTGCGTATCCGCGCTGCCTGCCAGTTCCGGCAGGTTCAGGATGTTGCTCGCGATGAACGACTCGGTGTACTTCGCACGGGCGATGTACGTTTGCGGCTGCGCCGGGTCGCCGATCTGGAACATGTCCTGCAGCGTGCGCACCAGCGAGAAGTGGCTGTACGCGTCGCTGTCGACGATGTTCGGGTTCGCCTGGTTCGTCGCCACGCCGAAGACCGAGTTGCCGTGACCGTGGTTGCCGCCGTTGTACAGCGTCGTCGGCGTCGGCGTGAACTTGCCGTTCGCGAACGTGAGCGGTGCCTGGCCGTCGTTCGACGTCACCGGGTTCCAGCCGCAGCACGAGGTGGAGCTACCTTCGCCTTCGTCGAACATCACGACGATGGCCACCTTGCGTTGCTTGTTCGCCCACAGCGGCGAAGCCTGGATCTTCGTGACCACCTGGCGCACGTAGTCGTCACCACGCTGGACGATCTGCGCGGAGCCGCTGCCACACGAAGGATCGGAGCCGACACCGTGCATGTCGTCGCACTGGTCGGGCATGATGAAGTTCACATTGCCCACGTCGCCGTTCGTGAGGTCGGTACTGAACTGGTCGAAGTTGTAGCCGGTCGGGATCGGGTAGGCCTTCGATTGCGCCAGCGCCGTGGCGTTGTACTGCGTGCCGAAGATGGTACGGTTGTCGGCGTGGAATTCCGGCAGGTTACGCACATCCTGATAAGCCATGCCCGGGTGGTGCTTGGTCTTGTAGAGACCGTTCGGGATGGTGAACGCAGTGCCGTTGGCGCCGGGGCCGGTATAGACAGCGCTGACCGCGGTGTCCGCAATGCTGTCCGCACGCGGGTCCTGGCCCGGGTTCATCGATTCGCTATACGTGCGCCAGGTCATGCCGGTCTGCGACAGCAGCGTGAACAGGCTCGGCTGGCTCTTGATGTTGTGATTGGCGATAGAACCGGTTGTCGTGCAGGTCGCGTTCGTGAAACCCGACAGATGGGTGCCGTCCTGCGGAGGCAGTACGCCGGTCGCAACCAGCGGCTGGCCGTCCGAAGCGCTGCCGCCTGCGAACGCCACGTCCGTCGGTGCGTTGCCGCCGCTCGTGCCGGCGCCGCAACCCCACCAGTTGTCGTCCGTAATACCCCAGTCGTCGCCGCCGCCGAGCGCCGTGTAGTTCGGCTCGCTCGGATTGCCCGTCGAGTAGTAAGTCGTGAACTGGCTGTTGCCGGTCAGGAACTGGTTGATGAACGGCGCGCTCGCCGAACCGAGAATCCCCGGGGTGCCCGGAACCGGCGCCACGCTGTGATTCTCGAGCATGATGACGAAGACGTTGTCGTAGCGCGGGATGCCTTCCACGTTGAACGCGGCTTGCTGTGCCTGCGCGAACGTGATAGGCGCCTGCTGCACGGTCGACTTCACGGCGGTCAGAGTGGTCACGCCCGCGGCGCCGACCAGCGACGGGTCGCCGCCCGGCACGGCGAGGTTGTCGGGGTACAGATCGCCACGGTCGAGTTTGGTGGTTGCGTACGTATAGCGGTTCGCGAGCTGGTTCTCTTCGAACAGCACGGTTTGCTGCTCGGCGCCCGAGAGCTTGCTGGCGTCGCTGAGCACGTCCGCAGCGGCTACCGTCACAGACGAAGCGCCCAGAGCCGGCGCGCTCAGGCGCGTGACCAGGTTGGCCTTCTCGACTGCGTACGTCGTGCCGTTCGCTTCGACCAGACGTTGCACTTCGCTCGACATCGGGCTGATCACGACATTCGTCGAGCCCTGGTCGGCGATCTGCGCAGCCGAGGCGCGCAGAACCAGGTGGCTGGCAACGGCTGCGCCGGTCGCCGTGTTGGTGGCCTTGGTGCTCACGTCGGCGATCAACTGGCCGGTGGCGTTGGACTGCAGCGTGAAGTGACCTTTGCTGTCCGTCGTCGCGGTGACTTCCGAAGCGTCGCACTTGCCGTTGCCGTTCGCGTCGATGCACACCGTGGCGCCGGCATAGTAGCCGGCGTGAACGGTCGGGTCACCGCTCGTGCTGCCCGGCACGAAGCCGGCAGCGGCGACGACGCCCGAGACCGTCGTCGGTGCCGGTGGCGGAGTGCTCGCGGACGGCGAGTTGTCGCTATTGCCTCCGCAGGCGGCCAGAACGCATGCTGCTGCGATCGAGGTTAGAAGAGGAGTAGTACGTCTTATCGAATTGACCGACATTGTGGGGAGCCCCTGTAGGTTGTTGTACTGCTTTCTTGCGCCTCTTGCAGGCAGGCGACAGGGGATTATCGAGTCGGCGTATTTATCTCCCGTGAAGGGGAACTTTCATTACATTTACTTTCATGGAATATTTCGAACAGCGGAAATCGATATTTTCATCAAACTGAAATTTATCCAGCAGCGCCGGAAAATATTGCCGTATATTTCTTTCATATCGTAAGCAAAAGAAAAATTTGTCAGTATCCGGCTCCGGCATTGAGTTGCCGTCATGAAAACTCGTGAACCGCTCACGCCGATCTCGTGTCCCGGAACGCGCCCCGAAATTGCGCGGGTTCGCTGCCTTTTATTGGTAAAAACTTTTTGTCAGACGAAAAAGCAACACTATTCCGGTGTTCAGAAAACTATTTTCATAATTCGGGGCGGAGCGCCAGCGCATGTACAGCAAGCTTTCTGTGTTGAAAGCTACCGATTGAACAGATTTTCGACCCAATATTAACTAACATCCGGTTACAAATAAGACTACTCTCCGTTCAGCAGAATACTAATAACAGAAGAATAAATTAATCGGTAATAACTCCCCGGTCCGCTAATGGCCTTGGGCTCGATTCCGGTCAATCCACGGTGCCCGTCTTTGCATTAATTTTCGTACTCGCCGCAAAAAAACAGAGGGCCGGAAGTTCCGTTCTATTCGACGGTATCCGCTATCGGCAATCCGGGGAGAGTCGCGTCTGGCGAATGATGCCCACGTTGAAATTATCAAAGTAAATACGTTTTTCCCGGATGCCCGATGCGTATCAGAATGACCGTGGCGTTCGATCCGGTGACAGAATCTTTTTATAACCCAGCAGGATTAAAAGCATGAACGCATTCAAACTCAAAACGCTCGTTTTCGCAGCAGCTCTGGTTGGTTCGGCAAGCGCCACGGCAGCGGGCAATGCCACCGCCACCTTGACGAACACCGCGACCATTGTTGCAAGTTGCACGCTCGGCGCCACAGGATTCACCAACACATATGACCCGGTCACTGCGAATGCCACGGCCCCGGTGAGAGACGCCACCGCGTCCGTCACGTACACCTGCACCAACGGCGGCACAGGTGCACTCATTGCGCTCGACGGCGGCAACCACGAAACGGGCACATCCGCTGTGCCGATCCGGCATCTCGCTGGCGCGACCAATACCACCGACCTTCTGGCTTACAACCTCTACCAGGAGCCCACCTATACGACGCCTTGGGGCTATGCGGCGGCCGCCGAGCTTGCCGCAATCGAAGACGGTGTCCAGCACGTGCTGACCGTATATACGGAAATTCCGGCGGGTCAAAGCCTTCTCCACGTGGATACGTACAGCGATACGGTGACCGCCACCATTACCTTCTGATAGAAGGTTGGCGCCCATGCTATGCAACACCAGGTGGGCAACGCGGGCCATCGTATTTCTGCTGGCCTGCGTCTACCCGGCGCTGAATGCGTCGGCGAGTTCTTTCATCGCCAGCCCGATCACATTTGATCTCACTTCGAGCAAGCCGATGTCGATTCTGCGTTTGACCAACCAGGGCGAAAGCGATCTTCGCCTGCAGGTGCACGCGGTGAAGTGGAGTACCGATGGGCACGTCGAGACTCAGGTCGATACGGACGAAGTCATTCTCAATCCCCCCATATTCACCATCAAGCCCGGACAGCAGCAGTTCCTGCGGTTTGGCCTGCGCTCGGTCACGCAAACGGCGAAAGAGCAAAGCTATCGTTTGATAGTGGACGAAATACCCGACGAAACAGCGAGCGGCGAAAAACTTGGATTGCGAACAGTGCTGCGAGTCAGCATTCCGGTATTCATCAATCCGCTGCAAAAAAACGTGCATGTGAGCTGGCATCTGATCAGGAAAGGCTCGCAATATGTTCTGGTCGCGGACAATAGCGGCGACACGCACATCAAGATAAACGGATTCGCCATTGTCGACGACAAGGGCACGTCGCGAATCATCAACAGCGACCCGGCGTACATTCTGCCGCAACAACGGAAAGAGTGGCCGCTCGTGACCGGCGGCAGCCTTGGTCGCATTACACTGAAAATACTCACGCCAGTTGGGCAAAGTGAAGAAGTACTCGATGCGGAGTCTGAATAGCGGACTCGCATGCGGGCTACTGCTTTCGGTCATGATGTCGGACCTCCGTGCGCAAACCAGCGCGCCGGTCATTACGCCCGAGGTTGTCGCAGTCACGGTCAACGGCAAGGAGGTTGCAGACTTCGCAAATGTGCTCAGAACGAGCGACGGTAAGATCTTTATTGCCAGCCAGCTGCTCCCCGTAGTCCGCTTGAGCGTGACCCACGCGGAAGTCCTGCACGTTGGCGGGAATGAATACTGCCGCATCGATAATCTGCCGGACACGCACGTGGCGTTTGACGATGCGACCCAGACCCTTCGCATCGTGGCAAGCGGTTCGGCGTTCAACGGGACGACTGCCAGCATAGGCGGACAGCCGCGTCGTAATGTGCAGGCGCCGGCCGTGGGCGGATATCTGAACTACGATCTGACTTACAGTAGATCCGCCGTTTATCGTAATTTTGGTGCGCTCCTCGACGCAAATGTGTTTGGCGTGGCGGGTGGAGAGTTCCAGTATCGGGAGATTTATCGGCAGACGGCCGCGATCAATTCTCTTTACCGGCTCGACACGAGATATGTCAAAGATTTTCCCGATTCGATCGCCACGCTGACGCTGGGCGATTCAACGACGGTATCGAGCAACTGGTCAAATCAGGTCTACTTCGGCGGAATACAGTACAACACCAACTTTTCGATCCGGCCCGATGTCATCCCGACACCATTGCCAACGCTTTCTGGTGTTGCGCAAGCGCCGTCAACCGTGAACATCTATGTCGACAGCGTGCTGCGCGCGTCGACCAATGTGAATAGCGGGCCCTTCGCGCTGAGCAACGTTCCGGTTTTCACAGGGCAAGGCAATGTGCAGATGGTCGTCGAGGATGCACTCGGACGGCAGCAGGTCATCTCCCAGCCGTTTATAAACAGCCCGCTTATGTTGCGGGAGGGCACCCATGCTGGATCGTTCGAGGCGGGCTTGCAGCGCGAAAACTACGGTCTTGCCGGCAGCCGCTATGCGGACGGCTTCGTTTCCGGCACCTATCGTTATGGGTTCAGATACATGACTGCCGAAACGCATGCCGAAGCCACCGCCCGGAATCAGGACGTGGGTGTTGGATCGACTATTCCTCTATTCAATTTCGTGGTTCTGAGCGCCAGTGTGGCCGGCAGCACGTCGCAGTATGGTTCGGGTGCACTGGTCCAGGTGCAGTTATCGCATCAGTCACCGGGCTTTGGCATTTCTGTCAGCGACACGATCACCACCAGGAACTACTGGCAACTCGGATACGGTAGCAGTAACCGCCCCGCTTCGCATGAGTTCCTGGCGCAAGGAAGCATTTCGCTCGGCCCCCGCATCTCGTTTTCTCTGAGCTATCTGAACGATGCAAATCGTGATTTGCCGAACATCGAGGCGGTAGCCACTGGCCTGACATTCGACATGCGCCGTTACGGCAGCCTGTCGCTGAGCGTCAGCAAGGCGTTGTCGAGCATACGGACGCTGACGGCCGGCGCGCTGTGGGTCATTCCATACGGGCATCAATCGGTCGCGACCAGTCAGATTAATTTCGGCGCTCATGATACGACGGCAAACCTCGAAGTTTTCCGGGCACCGGATCTCGAGGGCGGTTGGGGATATCGTGCGCGCACCACTTTCATCAACGACGATTCGCAGGATGTCGGCGTGACCTATCTGAGCAAGCTCGGGCAAATCGAGCTTGGTGCCAACCATATGGCCGGCCAGTTCAACGAGCAGGCTGAAGCGACAGGCGGAATTGCGATGCTCGGCGGCATTGTGCGGCCCACACGGTGGATCGACGGCAGTTTCGCAATGGCCGAAGTGCCGCTCAGGCAAACCGTCGACGTCTATTCGAATAACCGGGTGATCGGTCACACGGACAGCAGCGGCATTGCCATGCTTCCCAACCTGGTTGCCTATGAAGAGAACCGTATTCGCCTTGACGACGCGGCAATTCCACTGGATGTGGCGCTCGATCTTTCGGAACGGATAGTGACTCCGCCGCAGAAGGGCGGGTATCTGATCAGGTTTGACGCGAAGAAAGTGACAGGCGCAACGATTATCCTGGTTGACGAACACAATCTGCCAATCCCTGCGGGCGCAGTTGTTGGCGCCGAGGGTCAGGCGAGCCAGCAAGTCGCTCGCAATGGCGAGGTGTTCATGCCGGATATTGTGCTACCGGCCAGTGTGACCGCGACCTGGGGCGCGAGGCGTTGCACGGCAAAGGCGCTGGCGCCTGCTTCACCCATCGTGCTCCCGACGGTGGGTCCTTTTGTTTGCGGCGAATGAAATGAAAATGCTCGAGGTTGCAGTACTGACATTGGCGATATCTGCCTGCGCGAGCGCCAACGCGGATCCCACCTGCACGGTTTCAGCGAGTGGAGTGGCGTTTGGAAATTACAATCCGCTCGCGAATGCCAACGCTGACGGCACGGGTTCGGTGAGTGTGACTTGCACCGGTTCCGCAACCGTGACGTACACGATCGGTGCTTCCACGGGGAGCGGAGCCTATCTGGCGAGGAAACTGGTGTCAGGCGGTCAGACGCTTAACTACAACGTTTATGTCGACAACACCCGAACGACGATCTGGGGCGATGGAAGCTCGGGCACCCGTTTGATTTCCGGAAACGTCGTTGCGACGTCTGGCGGTGCCACCCAGGCATCCACGGTATATGGACGCATTTCTTCCGCTCAGGCAACCGCGAGCGTGGGATCGTACAGCGACACATTGACCGTGACGGTCACGTATTGATGCACCGCCGGCGCAATTCACAAGGATTACGAATCGCCGGAAAGACGGGTGCATGAAGCAAAGGGAGCGTTGCGCGAAAAACGGCGCTTGCCCGAATCGTCCGCCACGAGGAATGACGTGCTATGCCCGTTTCCTTCACGCAAACGTGACGTGCACGAGACACGGAAGATACCTTTTGTTCGCCGGGTTCATGCAAAGCAGGTCTTCCATCACTTTCGGCCAGCCACGCGGTGCCCGGTATTCGAGCAATCTGACGGTTTCCACGCCCGAAGACCATTCGCGTAGACAAGCGCCGATATTGTCGGCGTCGATACCCCACGGCATAGGCGGCAGCAGGTAGCGAGGGGTCTTCATGACGCCCCACATCGTTAGCGAGGAAAACCATTGCGGGATCACGTCGAAAACGAGTTCCGCTTTCGGAAAGCGGGCGGCCAGGTCCGCAAAGAGGCGCTTTACGGCCGTAGGCTCGAGATACATGAACAGCCCTTGTGCCACTATGAACACGTCGGCGGTCGGCTCTATTTCATTGGCCCACGCGAGGTCGAGCGCGTTCGCCGCAATGTGGTGGAACCGTTTCGAGGGCTTCAGAAAATTCTCGCGAAATTCGATGGCGGCAGGAAGATCGACCGTGAGCCATTGCATCCGGCCGTTATCGACACGGTGCGCCTGTGTTTCCAGGCCTTCGCCTAGCGAAACGACCACGCCGTCGGGGTGGCTCTCGAGCCAGCGCATGATCAGATGATCGATTTCCGCTGCCCGCACGGCGAATGAGCCGTCCGGACTACCGAACCGGCCGGCAAAGTCGTAGTCGATCGCCTCGCATATCCGGACGCTGTCGTGGTCCGTCAAAACACCATCGGACCGTCCCGACTCGCACGCCCGGTCATACAGGGTCCACAACATCGTTTCCGACACGCCGTCGAGATTCGACACGACGTTAGTCGCTTCGGCGGGCTTGTCCCGCCGCGCAGCTTTAACCGGACGGCGTGAGACCACAGCGCTCAAAGTGCACCCAGACGCTTCGCGTTGGCGGTTGCACGATGGTGAATAGGGGTGAGACTTTCCTGCATCACACGCGCAGCCATGTTTGCCAAACGCAATGGGTTGGCGGGCACATCGGCCGCGAGTCCGTTCAGGGCGGTCTGGCGCTCGATCCACTGTGACGGTGATTGGCTCGACGCGAGTGCGACGGCCGCGGCGGACGTTGCCCACACGTGGCTGCTTGTATCGACGGCAACCACCATAGCAAGGTTCAGAAAGCCGAGCCCGAAGGCCTGGAGCGATTCCGCCGCGGCCTCTTTCTTCTCCTCGCTCATGAGACTGAATTCGTTGCGGTCGCGCTCGCTCGGAATGGGGCCGGCAAACGCCATGCGCGTCGTGCGATGCCCCACTACCTGCGCGGTAGCGGCGAACATCTCTCCGGCTGCTGTGACGGCCTGCAACCAGGTAGCGGACAGGTCCGCAAGGAGCGAGTGCGATGTAGATGGCGTCATGGAAATGCTCCCTTGATGACTGTTGACGTGGCAAATTGCCTTGACGCAGGCGAAAGCGCGAGCGAATGAATCGAATATCACGCGGATCGACGTCGCTGCCGGAAACAAAAGGGTACAAGCCTCGCAAGTCCAACCCGCTGGCCCAGCATAGGCCGCCTTATGGTGCAATGCAACATATATCGAACCCGAGGTCCAGCCGCCCGAGTGGAAAACAGGGCTAACGGCCGCCGGAGCGCTATCCGGCCTGGGGACTCACTGGACGCATGACGGTGCAGCGCCGTGCTAACTACCGTGCGTCCGCATCAGTGTTGCGCACGGTGCAGATCAGATCCGCTGACGCCGCAACCACATTATCCACTTCCGCGCACGCCCTGAACTTCCAGATGCCGCGCATATGCCGCTCGAACGTTGCGTTCAGGATCAGCTGGTCGCCCGGCTCGACTACGCGTTTGAAGCGCGCATTGTCGATGCCGACGAACAGGTACAGCGTGTTGCCGGGATCGTGCGGTTCTTCCGAGAACGTCAGCAGCGCCGCGGCCTGCGCGAGCGCTTCGAGAATCAGCACGCCCGGCATCACGGGACGGCTCGGAAAGTGACCCATGAAGTACGGCTCGTTGATCGACACGTTCTTCAGCGCCTTGATGCGCTTGTGCGGCTCGAGTTCGAGCACCCGATCGACGAGCAGAATCGGATAACGATGCGGCAGCAGCGTGAGAATCTTGTGAATGTCGAGATTGATTTTTTCGGTGCTCATGGTATTTCTGCTCACGCATTGGCCGTACGGCGATGGGTCTGGATGCCGGCGCACGGTTTCATCATTCTGCCCGTGCCATCTAGCCTTCATCCAGAAACGACTTCAGGCGCGCGGATCGGGCCGGATGCCGCAGCTTGCGCAGCGCCTTCACTTCAATCTGACGAATCCGCTCGCGCGTCAACTCAAACTGTTCTCCGAGTTCCTCCAGTGTGTGATCCCTGCTGCTCTCAATACCGAAACGCAGACGCAAAATCTTCGCTTCGCGCGGCGTCAACGTCATGAGCGCCTCGCTGATGGCGTCCCGCATGCCGGCGTGGAGCGCCGCGTCGTCGGGCAGAATGGCGGCGGAGTCTTCGATCAGATCGCCTATCGAGGTATCGTCGTTTTCCCCGACGGATGCGTCGAGCGAAACCGGCTCCTTGACGATTCGCAGCATTGCCCGAACTTTCTGCTCCTGCATTTCCATCAACTGCGCGAGGAGAGCGGCGTCGGGTTCATTTCCCGTCTCCTGCAGGATCTTGCGCGAAATCCGCTTGAGCTTGTTGAGCGACTCGATCATGTGGACGGGAACCCGGATGGTGCGCGCCTGATCCGCGATCGACCGGCTGACGGCCTGCCGGATCCACCAGGTCGCGTACGTGGAGAACTTATATCCGCGGCGGTATTCGAACTTGTCCACGGCGCGCATCAGCCCGATATTGCCTTCCTGGATCAGATCGAGAAACAGCAGCCCGCGATTCGTATAGCGCTTGGCAATGGAGATCACCAGCCGCAGATTCGCCTCGATCATTTCGCCTTTCGCGCGCAGCGTTTTCGCCTCGCTTGCGCTCAGCGCGCGACAGACCTCGCGGAACTCGTCGAGCGGCAGTACGACCCGCTTCTGCAGGGCCAGCAGCTTTTCCTGCTCCAGCCCGATCGCCGGCAGGTTTCGTTCCAGCACGCTGCTGAATGGCTGCCCCGCCGCAGCGAGTTGCCGCGCCCACGCAGGGTCGGTCTCATTGCCGCGGAAATGCGCAATGAACGTGTCGCGCGGCACGCCGCATCGCTCTACTGCGATCCGCGCGATTTCCCGCTCGATGGTTCGGACTTCGTCGGCGGATAGCCGCAGTGCGCCGCACAAGCGTTCGATCGTGCGCGCGGTGAAACGGATCGTCATCAGTTCAGCCTCGATCGCTGCCTGTGCGGCGCGATAGCGTGCGGAACCGTAGCCTTGCGTTTCATAGGCGTCGCGCAATTGGCTGAACCAGTCCGCCACTTTCGCGAATTTGGCGAGCGCGTCGTGTTTCAGCGTCTCGATGTGCTGATCGGCAGGTTCGGCTTCAGCGCCGTCATCGTCTTCGTCGCCCTGGTCGTCGTCGAACATGGGAGTGGCGCCGAGTGAATCTTCCGGCACCGCGATCATGTCGTCCGTCGCGGTTGCAGCCGGATCGACCAGACCGTCGACGAACTCGTCGATGGCCGTTTCGCCGCAGGCAACGCCGTCAGCGATCGCCAGGATCTCCGCTATCGTTGCCGGGCACGAAGATATGGCCCGGATCATGCCGTTGCGGCCTTCTTCGATTCGTTGCGCAAGGGCAATCTCGCCCTGACGGGTGAGCAGCTCCGTGGTGCCCATTTCACGCATGTACATGCGCACGGGATCGGTCGTGCGGCCGAACTCCGCGTCCACGCTCGAGATCGCCGTTACGGCCTCTTCCTCGATCTGCTCGTCGGTCGCAACCGCGGCCGGATGATCGTTCATGATCATCGACTCCGCGTCCGGCGCCTGCTCGAACACGGCAATGCCCATTTCACTGAACGCTCTGACCACGTTCTCGATCGCATCCGGTTGCGCGAGACGCTCGGGCAGACAATCGCTAATTTCCCCACGAATGACAAAGCCGCGCTCGGTGCCGAGCTTGATCAGCGCTTTCAGGTCTGCGCGGCCGCTTTCATTTTCATTTTCTTTGCCGGATTCGTCCTGCATGCCGAGATCGTTTGCTGCCACGTCCAGTGCACGCCTTTTCACCACCCTCTTCGTCACGCCGTCGCTCCTTTGAGTATCACGTCCGGATCAGCACGCAGCCCGTGTCCCGCCAATTTTCGGTGGGGATGCAATGTCAAGGGCACGCGCCGCGCGTCCGATCGACTGGCTCCGCCCAGATGCCAAAGTCCCTTGCCCATGACCCGTCACACAGTGGCGGCCGAAATGACTGACGTGATAATATCATTATCATAATCTGCGAATCCGGTTAGCCATGTGACATGATTGCCGGCCGGGCGGGAGTGGCGCAGAGGCGCTCCCGTTATCACGAGGCTGAAGAGCCAGACCTACACGCTGCCCAGGCAACTGCATGGATCACTCGCACGCGTCCTTCAACGCCTATATGAAGTTTCTTGCCGGGCCGCCCGCGGACGGTACGCCCGTTGTGCTGGAAACGGCCAATGCGCTGTCGCTGCACTTCGATCTGCTGGCCACGCAGAGCTTCATGTCCCGGCGCGATCCGCACAAACTCGTGCTCGGCTATACCCGCACAATGATGGGATTTCTTTTGCTGAAGCCCACGCCCAGCAGAATTTCCATGATCGGTCTGGGTGGAGGGTCGCTGGCCAAGTTCTGTTACCGGCATCTTCCGGACACACGGATAGTGGCCATCGAAATCGACCCCGCCGTGATCGCGCTGCGCGACACGTTCCATATCCCGCCGGACAACGAGCGATTCGAGGTGATCTGTGCGGACGGAGCGGAATACGTCAGGAGCGGCGACGCGCGCCCTGACGTGATTCTGGTGGATGGCTTTCTGGCACACGGCATGCCCGCGCAGTTGGGTAACGCAGCGTTTTACTCGGCGTGCCACGCGCGGCTTGCGGACGATGGAGTGCTCGTCGCCAATTTCGTCGAGGACGACCCTCTCATTCCCTATTATCTGGAAGAGGCGCGTTCAGCGTTTGGTGACTCGCTCTCCATTTTTATGGCAGAGGACAGTTGCAATTACACGATGTTTGCATGGAAGGGAGCGGCGAAGCTTCCGTCCCGGGATGCACTACTCGCACGTGCGCGCACCCTTGCAACGGACCATCCGCTGAACCTGCTCGCGACCGCGCGCCGACTGAAGCAAGGCACGAGTCTCGCCATGAACTGGAGATCTGAACAGAATTCTGAGCCGGGCGAGTGCTGACAGCGACGGTGCAGTCGCCACCCGCGCGCGACGACGCGAAGCGACTCTCAAGGATCAGGGTGGGAACTTGAAAACTGCCCTGATTCAGGCAGTTTTGCGGCGTGGACGCGCACCAATGGCGCTCTTTGTCTTGTAGCTGACGCCGTGCTGCTCAAGGTAATCGCGGATCAATTGCCGAACCACCTGCGAGGGCGTCAGGTCCTGCGCTGCGCACAGTTTCTCGAACGCTTCCTTCTTCACAGGATCGATTAAAATCGTGAGCCGAGCGCTTTTCGTTTCCATGACGGGCAGAGTCCAGATATGTTAATTTGATTATAATACATGGCGGCTCCCGAGTCATCTTCGCGCCATCAAGGCGCCGCCCTCGTTGCCGCGTCCTGCCGTCCTTCCGCAAGAGCGCACCCGCTCGAACCGTCCGGTCCGCAGAGATGAAACCGTCTGCGAATAGCGGACAACTTCACTCAAGCCGTCCGTCCATATCGACTCCAGTTGAATTTTTTGCCGTATTCGATGCGCGTGGCCGTGGCGTGGAGATTGACCGCGTGCCGCGCCTGAAGCGCGCGCGCCCGATCGAGCATTGCGGCGAATGACGGAAGTCCACCCGCTCCTTTCCACGCAAAAACGGTGACGTTGTGCTCGCTACCTTCAGACGGCGCCAGAGCAACCGCGCCGGCAAACACCTCCCAGAGCGCGCGGAGGTAGCGGTGGAAGTCGGGTTCGTCCGTCACCAGATTGGCCACCAGCACGCCGTCGTCGCTCAGTCTGCGGCGACAGGCTTCGTAGAACGCGCTGCTGCCCAACCTAGCCGGCAGGCCGTCCGCATTGAAGCCATCCACCAGCAGCACGTCGGGCCGGTGACCCGGCACGGCGACATACTGCGCACCATCTGCGCAGACCACTGTGAAACGCCCGTCGTCGCGCGGCACGTGAAAATGGTCACGCAGCGCGATGACATCGGGATTGATTTCGATCGCGGTGATGGCGGTGTCCGGCAAATGGCGATAGCAGTATTTCGCCAGCGAACCGCCGCCCAGACCGATCATTGAAATACGGCATGGGGACGGCCGGAACAGCAGAAAGCCCATCATGGTCCGCGTGTAACCCAACGCGAGCGCATACGGATCGTGCCGCAACATCGTGCTCTGGACGCCACGCGCGTCGAAGTACAACGACACCACCTGGTCGTTTTCAATCACCAGTGGCTTGTTCGGATTTCTCTTTCCTATCTTGAGCATGATCGGCTGTGAGTCGTGGCGTGATCAGTTGGCGAGTGCGCGTGGAGTGGAGTGCCCCGCCTGAAGCGGATCAGGAGGACACCTGCGCATGCAGAACCGCGGACAGGGCCTCCAGCGCGGCGATTTCGTCGGGCCCCGTAATCAGGATGCGTACGAGCGTGCCTCGCCTCACCCGAAGGGACATGACGGACATGACGTCCTTGCCGTTCACGGACCGGCCGTTCGCCATGCAGACGATATCGCTGGCAAACCGGGCAGCACTCACCGCGAGCCTCGCCGATTCGTGCCCGTTCAGCCCCCACCGGCCATTTATCTGAATCGATGCCTCGACCAACCCACCCCCCTTTGCACGTAAACCGTCACAGCCGGCGCCCTGCGCCCGGACACCATCGCAGCACTCAATGCATGGAGCTTGCGGCCCTCTGTGCAAGGAAAGCGCGTAACTGCGGGTCCCATTCGTCGTCCCGCACCGCAATGTCGACGGTACCGAGCCGCTTCATATCGCGATCCAGATGAACCGCCCGAAGCGATTTTGGACGCAGTGGAGCACGAAAGAACTTGCCGTCGTCGTCCAGAAACAGACAGGGCCGCTGCCTGTATCGCGCCCCGAAAAGCGAGGTCGTGTCGTGGACATGACGGGCCGATTCCTTCTGATAGACGAAAATGACATTGATCCCGCAATCTTCCAGGCTGTCGCAGATGTCCGAGAACCGGTACAGCATCTGAAATCCCCGCTCGCCTGCCCTGCCCACACCGATGACAATCAGTCCGTGACGGCCCATCAGGTCTCGCAAGAACCGGTGCGTGTAGTCATGGGACAAAAGCGAAATACTGGTGTCAATCACGTCAATTCCCCTCCAACGCAGCGCCGCCCGTCTCACACGATCCCGGCATTCAGGTTCGGAAACATGAAGGGCGCCGGTCAATATCCAGCATTATCATTGTAGCGCACTCTGATGATGATCTTATTATCATAATATGTGCATCAACGTCAGGTAGACCGTTGCCACCCTGACGATGGCCTCGGGCACGGCGAGCGGGAGCGTCAGAAGGCCGCAGCCAGCCACCGCGCTAGCGATCGAGCCGATAGATCCGTCCGCGCAGATCGTCGATCAGCGGCACGATCGCCAGCGCGATCAATAGTGCAGCGAGCGGCGTGGTCGCCGCGTACCCCACATGCCTGAAGCCCACCGCGCCCGTGAGTCCGCCAACGAGGAACAGGGCCAGCATCGTCCCGTGCACTTTCAGCTTCGCGCGATTCGCCAGCACGCTGGGCGCGGCGATGTCATCGCGCGAGGAATTCCAGTAGAAGAGCTTGCCGAGCTCGATGCCGATATCGGTCACGATGCCCGTCATGTGAGTGGTACGGATTTCCGCACCGGACAGCTTGGTGATCATGGCGTTTTGCAAACCCATGATGAAGCAAAGGAGTACGACGGTTGCCGGCACGAACAGCGTTTCCCACAAGGCGAGGTGACTGCCGAGCAGCCCGAAACACAGAAGCAGGCTGGCTTCGATCAGCAGCGGCAAAGCATACTGGCTATTCAGCCGCCTGCGCCGCCCCCAGTTGACGAGCACCGCCGAACAGGCGGCGCCCAGCAGAAACGAGATCAGCGACCCGGCGCCCGCCAGGACCAGTGAAAAGTCGCCCAATGCAGCCTGGTCGGCAATCGCGGATACCACGCCGCTCATATGCGACGTGTATTGCTTCACCGCGAGAAAACCGCCGGCATTCGTCGCGCCGGCCACGAACGCAAGCGAAAAACCGAGCTGCCGGTCGCCCCTGACAGTCCGGTCCTTCCCCGTGAGGGTCCGGAAATAGTCTGCTGGCATCAGGTATCGACTCCCGTGGTTGCATGCGCCGAGCCGCGCCGGTTCAAGCGGGAGCCGGTGCGGCAAGCTGTTTCTGAAATTCCATGCGTAGGTGAGGCCCGCGCTGTCAATGCCCCGGAAGGACGCGGCGCCGTTTTTCCGCGGATGTCGCCGCAGCGGCATCGGTGGAACCATCTCGATAAAGCTGCTAGGATGATAACGCCATTATCATAAACTGGTAACCCGATGCACCTTCCGGCCCGGCAGATTCAACGCGGATACCCGGCCCAGGCAGTTTCCGGAGACGATTGATTTGTCGGCCAATCACCATCACTTCAGGCAGGCGCTGGCGGAACTGTTGAAAGGGCCGCCCGGAAATCCCGTACCCGTGGTAAGCGACGGGTTGCGCACCCGGTCGCTGCGCTTCGGTCCATTGGGCATACAAAGCTCGATGCGCAAGCGCGACCCGTTCGAGCTCGACCTCCCGTACACGCGGGCCATGATGACCTTCGGGCTCTTCCACCCCGCGCCGCAAGACATCCTGATCGTGGGGCTGGGCGGAGGATCGTTGTCCAAATACTGCTTCCGGAAGTTTCCCTCGGCGCGGGTCACTACGGTCGAAATCGACGCGAACGTGATCGCGCTGCGTGAACGTTTTTTCGTCCCGCCCGATTCGGCAAGATTCCGCATCGTGCATGCGGACGCGGCGGCGTATCTGTCGGACAGCACGGGCATCGCGGACGTGATCCTGCTCGACGGCTTCGACGCAACGGGTCTGCCCGCCGCCCTGTCCAGCCAGTCCTTTTACGATTCCTGCCGTGCGGCGCTGCGCGACAAAGGGGTTCTCGTGTCAAACCTGCTGAACAATGACGTCCGGCTCACCACGCACCTCGCCCGGATGCGCCGGGCGTGCGACGCAAACCTGCTCCGCACCACGGCGCAGTGCGGGGCTAACGTCATTGCTCTTGGCCTCAAGCGGAGAACCGTGCCGGCGTGGGACGACCTTCATGCCCGCGCGAAGGCCCTGACGACATCGCTGGGTCTCGACCTGTGTCGCCACGTCAAAAGAATGGAACATCATTACCGGGAGGAGTCTCTTTCGGGATACCCTTCATCCGGCGAGCCTGCCGTCGAACACGACATCTGACAGTCCCGGAGACTACGGCGATGGAACACCTGCTGGTCATCCACTACGTACTGCTGGTCATCGTGGGCTGGCTGGCCGTCAGCGTTCTGGGGCTCGCCGGCCTGCGACGGACGCGCGTGGTAGCGCACGGGCTGTTTCCGGTCGGCGCAGTGTTTGGCCTGGCTCTGTTCGGGCTGGGCCTGACCGGCGTTTTCGCCGGTCCGCAGGAAATCATCCTGCCGCTCGGGTTGCCCGAGCTCCCTTTTCATCTCCGGCTGGATGGCCTGTCGGCGTATTTCCTCGCGGTGCTCGGCATGGTGAGCACGGGCGTGAGCGCGTTCTCCGCCGGTTATTTCCGCAAGGGTGAAGGCACGCCGCCCGGCTTACTCTGCTTCGAATACCACGTGTGCCTCGCGAGCATGGCGACGCTGTTACTGGCAGACGACGCGTACAGCTTCATGGTCGCGTGGGAAACGATGACCGTGTCGGCAGTTTTCCTTGTCATGACCAATCACCGCATCGCGGAGATCCGTCGAGCCGCTTACCTCTACTTCCTGATCTCCCATGTCGGCGCGCTGGCGCTCCTGCTGTGTTTCGGCCTGCTGCAAGCCAATACCGGCGACTATACGTTCGCCAACATGCGCCAACAGCATCTCGACGTATTCTGGGCCTCCGCGGCATTCCTGCTGGCGCTATTCGGCTTCGGCGCAAAGGCGGGTGTGTTCCCCCTGCATGTGTGGCTACCCGAGGCTCATCCGGCCGCGCCGTCACCGGTGTCCGCCCTCATGAGCGGCTTTATCCTGAAGGCGGGACTCTACGGCATTCTGCGCACGGTATTCGACCTGCTGCATGTCCAGCTGTGGTGGTGGGGAGTCTTCGTGCTGGCGCTCGGACTCTTCACCGCCCTGTTCGGCGTCGTGTTCAGCGCGATCCAGACAGACATGAAGCGGCTGCTCGCCTATTCGTCGATCGATAACATCGGCCTGATGTTCGTCAGCATGGGACTGGCGATCCTGTTTCGCGCGTACGGCATGAACACGCTCGCCGCGCTCTCGTTGACGGCGCTGTTCTACCAGATCGCCAGCCATGCGACGTTCAAAAGCCTGCTGTTTCTCGGCACGGGTTCCGTGCTGCATGCCACCGGCGAACGCAATCTCGGCCGGCTGGGCGGATTGATCCGCGTGATGCCGTGGACCGCATGGGCGGCGCTCGTGGGCGCGTTTGCGAGCGCCGGGCTGCCGCCGTTGAGCGGCTTCGTCTCCGAATGGCTGTTGCTGCAGAGCTTTCTGTTCACGCCGGGCTTGCCGAACCCGTTCCTGAACATGGTGGTGCCGCTGGTCGCGGCGCTGATCGCGCTGGTAGCCGCGCTAGCGGGCTATACGATGGTGAAGTTCTTCGGCATTGTCTTTCTGGGTCAACCGAGAGAGACGAAGCTGGCGCAAGCGCGCGACGCGAGCCGTTGGGAGCGCGTCGGCTTCGTCTGGCTGGCGGCGATATGCGTGTTGCTCGGGCTGCTGCCGGTGCAGTTCGTGGCCGTGCTGGACCGCGTCACCCGTATGCTGGTGGGAACCGGCATCGGCGAGGCCGTGGCGCGCAATGGCTGGCTGCTGCTCGCGCCCACCAGCGTAGACCGGGCCAGCTATATGCCGGCGGTTTTTCTGCTGTTTTTCTGCGCGTGCTGCGGGCTCGCCTGGCTGCTGGTCCGCCGCCTCTACCACGGGCGCCTGAGGCGCGCGGCGCCGTGGGCCTGCGGCTATCCGTTCGTGACCGCGCGCATGCAGGACACCGCCGAAGGGTTCGGGCAACCCATCCGCGAAATCTTCACGCCGCTATTCAAAATCGAGCGCCGGCTTCCTTCGCCGTTCGACTCACACCCGGTGTACAGCGTCACCGTGACGGACCGCGCGTGGACCCTGATCTATGCGCCGCTGGAACGGCTGATCATGCGCATCGCGGCATTGGCCGGGCGGCTTCAGACCGGCCGCATTGCCATGTACCTGATGCATAGCTTCATCGTGCTGATCGTGCTGCTGATGCTGGTGAGACGATGATCACGCTCTCCGGACTGATCTCGCAGGGGCTCGAAATCCTGCTTGCGCTGGCGGCCGCTCCGCTGCTCACGGGCTGGGTCAACATGTGCCGCGCCCGCTTGCAAAACCGCCGCGCGCCGAGCATCTGGCAGCCGTACCGCATGCTTCACAAGCTGTTCAACAAGGAGTCCGTGGTCGCCGGCCACGCGAGCCCGATATTCCGTGGCGCGCCGTATGTGGTCTGGGCATGCATGACACTCGCCTGCGCGATCGTGCCGACGCTCTCCACCGACCTGCCGCTCTCGCCTGCCGCGGACGCCATCGCGCTGGTCGGCCTGTTCGCGCTGGCCCGTGTGACGCTTTCGCTGGCCGCGATGGATATCGGCACCGCGTTCGGCACGCTCGGCGCGCGCCGCGAAATGCTGGTGGGCTTCCTCGCGGAACCCGCGTTGCTGATGGTCCTGTTCTCGGCATCGCTGATCACGCAGTCCACCTTGCTGACCAGCATCGTGGCCACGCTCAGTCACCGCGAACTGGCCATCTATCCGAGCCTTGCCTTCGCGGGCATCGCGTTCACGATGGTGTCGCTCGCCGAGAACGCGCGTCTGCCTGTCGATAACCCGACCACCCATCTCGAACTCACGATGATCCACGAGGCGTTGATCCTCGAATATTCGGGCCGCCATCTCGCGCTGATGGAATGGGCCGCGAGTCTCAAGCTGTTCGCGTACTCGTGTATCGGCGTTGCGCTGTTCATTCCGTGGGGGATTGCCGAGGCAGGCAATCCGACGGCGCTGCTGTTCGCGATCCCCGCGCTCTTCGTCAAGCTTCTGGTGGGCGGCGCGGCGCTCGCGATAGTCGAGACGAGCAACGCGAAGATGCGCATTTTCCGCGTCCCCGAGTTTCTCGCCACGGCCTTCCTGCTGGCCGTCATCGGGATGCTCGTTCATTTTCTGCTGGGGGCATGAATGCACGGATTCGCCACGCAGATCATCAACTTTCTGGCCGCCATCCTGCTGCTATTGTCGTTTGCGATGCTCAGCCAGCGCCGGATCCTGTCACTGATCCACCTCTACACACTGCAAGGCCTGACGCTCGTATCCGCCAACCTGGTACTCGGATACGTGACCGCCGACTCGCACCTCTACATTTCCGCGCTCCTGACCCTCGTGCTCAAGGTCGGCCTGATTCCCTGGATTCTCTACAAGCTCGTGCAGCGGCTCAATGTCCGGACGGATGTCGAACCGCTCCTCAACATTCCCGCCACACTGCTGGTGGGCATCGTGCTCGTGATCATCGCGTTCAACGTTGCCTCGCCGGTCAGTCTGCTTGCGTCGTCGGTCGCGCGCGGCACGCTCGGCATTGCGCTTGCCTGCGTGCTGCTGTCGTTCATGATGATGATCACGCGCGCCAAGGCGATTCCCCAGGTAATCGGCTTCCTCTCGATGGAAAACGGCCTGTTTTTCGCCGCGGCGGCGGCGACGAACGGTATGCCGATGATCGTCGAACTCGGCATCGGGCTCGATGTGCTGGTCGGCCTTCTGATTCTCGGCGTGTTCATGTTTCAGATTCGCGAGCAGTTCGACAGTCTGGACATTCATCACCTTGAAAAACTCAAAGATGACTGAAGCCTGGGTACTGCTACTGGTTTTCGCGATCCCGCTGTTCGCGGGCGCAAGTCTGGCGCTCGTGGGACAACACCACGTGGCGGCGGAACTCAATGTCGGGTTCAGTTTCCTGACCTTTGCCGCCGCTGCGCTGCTCGCCGCGCAAACCGTGGCGCACGGACCTGCATTCGCGCTCGGCAAGCTCTTCTTCGTCGATCCGCTCAATGTATTTCTGGTCGCGCTGACGGCCTTTGTCGGCTGGACCACGTCGATCTTCTCGAAGCCGTACATGCGCATCGAACGGGACCGCGGCAGGATGACCGGCCCGCGCATGCGCCTCTACCACAGCATGTACCAGCTGTTCATCTTCGCGATGCTGCTCGCGCTGCTCACCAACAACATGGGCATTCTGTGGGTCGCGATGGAAGCCGCCACGCTTGCTACCGTGCTGCTCGTCAGCGTATATCGCACCGCGGCCAGCCTCGAAGCCGCGTGGAAGTACTTCATTCTGTGCGGCGTCGGCATCGCACAGGCGCTGTTCGGCACGATCCTGCTCTATCTCGCGGCGAGCCGGCAGCTCGGCGGCGACGAAGCGCTGCTCTGGACCAGTCTGAACGCGGTCAAAGGAAGTCTCGACCCGACCATCATTTCGCTCGCGTTCGTGTTCCTGCTGATCGGCTACGGCACCAAGGTCGGCCTCGTGCCCATGCACAACTGGCTGCCCGATGCGCATGCCGAAGGCCCCACGCCGATTTCGGCGGTGCTGTCCGGCCTGCTGCTCAATGTCGCGCTGTATGCGGTGCTGCGTTGCAAGGTGCTGGCCGACGGCGCGCTCCACAACGGCCTGCCGGGCAACCTGCTGATCGGCTTCGGGCTCGTCTCGGTGCTGGTCGCGACCTTTTCGCTGTTCCGGCAAAAAGACGTCAAGCGGCTCTTTTCGTATTCGTCGATCGAGCATATGGGCCTGATGACGTTCGCCTTCGGGCTCGGCGGCCCCATTGCGAGCTTCGCGGGCCTGCTGCACATGACGGTGCATTCGCTGGTGAAGTCGGCGATCTTCTTCACCGTCGGGCATGCGGCCCAGAAGGCCGGCACCCAGACGATCGACGACATTCGCGGCTTGTTGCGCGTCAGCCCAACCGTCGGATGGGGGATGATGCTCGGCACGCTCGCGATCCTCGGCATGCCGCCATTCGGCGTCTTCGCCAGCGAGTTCCTGATCCTGACCACCGCGATGCGCAAGCTGCCGTGGGCCACACCCTTTCTGCTGCTCGCCCTTGCCGTGGCGTTCGCGGCGATCTTCGCGCGCGTGCAGGGCATGGTGTTCGGCGATACGAGCGTCAAGCCTCTCGAACATTCGCCGGCGCTGCTGCCGGTGTTCGTCCATCTCGGCATCGGCCTGATGCTGGGGCTCTACATTCCTCCGTATCTTGCAACGTGGTATCGGCAAGCGGCGGCCATGATCGCGGGGTAACGCATGCGCATCGAGGCATTCGGGCTTCCCAACCAGACACGCCTGTCGGCATTCGCCGGCCGGTCGTCCGCATTTCTGGCGCGAGTCGATCCCGACACATGGATGAGAACGGCCAGGACCGCGCGTGAAAACGGCGGACGGCTGATCTCTCTGTGGGGCAACGAAGAGGCAACCGGCACGTTTGCGATCTCCGCCGCTTACGCGCTGGAAGACGGCATTCTCTGGCTCGAAGCGCCGGTGGCCGCGCAGGGATATCCGGATCTCTCGACGGTGTTTCCCTGCGCGGCGCGCATGCAACGCGCTGTCTTCGATCTGCTCGGGCTCCGCGCGATTGGCGCCGCGGACAGCCGGCCGTGGCTGAATCACGGCAACTGGCCGCGCGACTACCATCCGCTGCAAAAACTGTCCTCGGGCGCGGAACGGTTCCAGTCTGGAGAGGAGGACTATCCCTTTGTTCGCGTGGATGGCGACGGTGTCCACGAAATCGCCGTAGGGCCGATCCACGCCGGCGTGATCGAGCCCGGGCACTTCCGCTTCTCGGTGGTCGGCGAAAAGGTACTGCGGCTTGAAGAACGATTCGGCTATGCCCATCGCGGCATCGAAAAGCTGTTCGAACGGACGCCTTTGCTGCTGGGTTATCGGCTCGCGGGGCGAATTGCAGGAGACACGACTGTGGCCTTCTCGTGGGCTTATTGCATGGCCGTGGAGCGCGCGCTGGACGGAAGGATTCCGCCGCGCGCACAGTGGCTGCGTGCGCTGCTGCTCGAACGCGAGCGCATTGCCAACCATCTCGGCGACCTCGGCGCGCTCGGCAACGACGCCGGGTTCGCGTACGGCCTCGCGCAGTTCTCCCGGCTGAAGGAAGACTGGTTGCGCGTGAACGACCAGGCTTTCGGGCATCGCTATCTGATGGACCGGATCGTGCCCGGCGGTGTGTCGAAGGATATCGACTCGCGTTTCATCACGGCAATACAGACGCAGTGTGAGCGGATCGATACGGAAGTTCGCGTGATGCAGCGCATCTATGAGGATCAGTCGGGACTCCAGGATCGCTTCGCGGGCTCGGGGATTCTCTCCGCGGAAGTGGCGGAGCACTTCAGCGTGTGCGGACTCGTGGCGCGGGCAAGCAGCCGGAAAACCGACGTACGTGTCGATCACCCGTACGCGCCTTATCACGAGGTGCCGGTGCAGATGGTCAGCGACGCGCGCGGTGACGTGGCGGCCCGCGTCGCGGTCCGCTTCGGTGAAATCTATGAATCGATCCGGTTGATCCAGACCCTGCTCGCCGGTCTGCCTGAAGGAGACATCGTCACGGTACTCGAACAGCGCGGGTCGCCGGCGCGTGGCGTGGGCTGGATCGAAGGCTGGCGCGGCGACGTGTTCGTCGCCCTCGAGACCGGCGCCGGCGGCACCCTTTCCCGCTGCCACTGCCATGACCCGTCATGGCAGAACTGGCCTGCGCTGGAACACGCGATCATCGGCAATATCGTTCCCGATTTCCCGTTGATCAACAAGTCGTTCAATCTGAACTACGCGGGACACGACCTGTAATGTGGCAACTTCTCAAACAGATCGCGCGGACCGGCACGCCCAACGAACGGGTGCCGCAAGCCGACGACTCGTGGCATACGGAGAGCCGGCAGATCCAGCAGGAGATCCTCGATGTGCTCGGGCGGGCCCTGTGCATCCGCGAAATCGACGCAGGCTCCTGCAATGGCTGCGAGCTGGAAATCAATGCGCTCAGCAATCCCTATTACAACATCGAAGGCCTGGGCATCCGCTTCGTCGCGAGTCCCCGCCATGCGGACATGCTGCTCGTTACCGGCCCGTTGACGCTGAACATGAGGGAAGCCGTGTGGCAGGCCTACGAGGCGACACCTCATCCCAAACTGGTGGTCGCCACCGGTGAATGTGCGTGCACGGGCGGCGTGTTCAGGGACAGCTATGCCGTCTGCGGGCCGCTCTCGACACTCCTTCCGGTCGACGTGACGATCCCTGGATGTCCGCCGCCGCCCATTGATATCCTGAGGGGGATTCTCACTGCGCTTCGTGCCGGGCATTCGACCGCTCCACGCAGCCCTTAAACCTTGATCTCCGCCCTCAGGAATTCGACCAATGCCAGTTGAAGCGCATTGAGCACGCCACCAGAGGTCACGAGCGCAAGCTCCGTGGGCGGCAACTGCGGCAAGCCCGCGCACAGGCGATGCTCAGGAAGCACCGCCGACGTGGGCAACACCGAAACCCCGAGCCCCGACGAAACCGCCGCCTGAATGCCAGTCAGACTTTGACTTCCAAACGCGATGCGCCAGCGCCGGAGTGCCTTGTCGAGGCTGCGAATCGCGCGTTGCCGGTACACGCAGCCGTGAGGAAACAGCGCTAGCGGAATGGGTTCATCCGCCGACTCTTCCGGTAATTCGACGTTCCCGCCCCGCACCCAGACCAGCGATTCCGGCCAGGATGCGAGGCACTCGCCACTGCCCGGTTCGCGCTTGACCAACGCGATCTCGATCTCGCCCGCCGCCAGCTTGCGTTGCAGATCGACACTCATTCCAGCAACCGTCTCCAGCCGCACGCCGGGTTTTGCCTTGACGAAACCCGACAGCATTGCCGACATGCGCCGCGCGTCGAAATCCTCCGGCACGCCGATGCGAACCGGCGTCAGCTCCACGTCGCTGACCAGCGCGTCCTGCGCTTCCTGCGCCAACGCGAGCAGCCGGCGCGCGTATTGGGCGAGCAACTCGCCGTGCTCGGTCGCCGTGACCTGATTGCCGGTGCGATCGCGCAGCAGCAGAGTTCGGCCGACCAGCTCTTCCAGTTTGCGCACCTGCTGGCTCACCGTGGATTGTGTCCGGTGCACACGCTCGCCCGCGCGCGTGAAACTACCCTCGTCGACAACGCAAATCAGGGTGTTCAACAGTTCGAGATCCAGCATGATCCGCTCGCTTCGTTATTTGAAATGCAACTGACACTTAGATTTTAATTTAATTTTCAAATAACGTCCAATTTGACTAAGCTGAGCACAGATGAACACCCGAACCCGTCTTTTTGCGAGCAGATCATGTCACTTCAGAACACAAACCGCCCGCTGTGGCTCACTTTCGACTGCTACGGCACGCTGATTCAATGGGACGAAGGCCTGCGCGCCGCGGTCGATGAAATTCTCCGGACGAAACACGGCAATCACGTCGATCCGGCAAAACTGATCGAGGTCTATGACCGGCATGAACATGCGCTGGAGCAAACACCGCCGCATCGCTCGTTCCGCAAGGTAGCCGGCGACGGTTTGCGGCTCGCGCTGGAAGAACTCGGTCTGCACAGCGCTCAGGACGACGTTCGCGTGCTGACCGACGGCATCTCCGCGATGCCGCCGTTTCCCGAAGTCGTCTCCACGTTGCGGCGGCTGAAGGAGGAGGGCTATCGCCTCTGTATCGTGTCGAATACCGACGACGACATCATCTCAGGCAACGTCGCGCAGCTTGGCGGCCATATCGACCGCGTGATAACCGCGCAGCAGGCCGGCGCGTACAAACCGGTGCGAAGACTCTTCGACTATGCTCATGAGCAACTCGGCGTAACGAAGGACGACGTCGTGCATATTTGTGCGAGTCCGCATCTGGACCACGCCGCCGCGCGCGATATCGGTTTTCGCTGCGTCTGGATCGATCGCGGAACGGGCCGCACCTTGCTGCCCGACTACACGCCCGACGCAACGCTCACGACACTCGATCAGGTGCCGCCGCTGTTCACTTCGCTTGGCTGGTAAATTTCAGAGGCAACGATCATGGCGCATACACTTTTATCCGTCGGCTCCCCGGCGGCGTCACGCAACGTGCGACTCGATTCAGACGCTGTCATGCAGGCTCGTATCGAACTGGCCGCGTGCTTTCAGCTCGCGGCACTGCATGGCCTGGAGGAAGGGATCTGCAATCATTTCTCGGCCGTTGTCCCTGGCCACGACGACCTGTTCTTTGTGAATCCGTATGGCTACGCGTTCGGCGAAATCACCGCATCGCGACTTCTGGTTTGCGATGTCGACGGACAGGTGGTCGACGGTGAAGGGAAGCCGGAAGCAACTGCGTTTTATATCCATGCCCGATTGCACCGGTTGATGCCGCGCGTGAAAGCGGCGTTTCACACGCACATGCCGAACGCCACAGCGCTCTGTTTGCTGGAGGGGCCGCCGCTGCTGTGGCTCGGGCAGACGGCATTGAAGTTTTACGGCCGCACCGCGGTCGATGAGCATTACAACGGTTTGGCACTGGACGAATCGGAAGGGGACCGTATCGCGGCGGCGATGGGGGATGCGGACATCGTCTTTCTGAAGAATCACGGCGTGATGGTGGCGGGCGCGAGCATCGCGCAAGCGTGGGACGACCTGTATTACCTGGAACGCGCAGCAGAGGTGCAACTCAAGGCGATGAGCGCCAATCGGGCACTCAAGCCCGTGCCTCACGATGTCGCGCAGCGCGCTTACGAGCAAATGCGCGTTGGAGATAAAGACAGCGCTCGCGCGCACCTCGACAGCGGTATGCGGGAACTACATAGGCGCGGAATTGCGTTCGACAAGTGAGCGTGCTGGCGTTTTGGTGACAGACGGCGGATCTTCGTATGGCTCGGCATGAAAGTCCGTCGCGTCCTTTTTACAACGCTAATGCCGTTCGATCGTGTCCGAGCCCGGATCGGCCGGCGCAAGCGCGGCAGTAGATGACACAACCCGACGGCCATCCACTGTTTCATGGCCGAGCAATCTGAAGATCATGCCTTCGAGTTGGGTCAGTTCGGCAGGCTTGCGGCATACGGCGTCGAAACCGGCCTCACTCATTTCCCTGAGGTAATCGGCAGTATCGAATGCGGTGTAGGCCAGAAGAGGAATTTTACCGGTCGCCTCGATTCTCCCAAGCGCCACCGCCACGCCGATGCCGGATAGACCCGGCATGGCGACATCCAGAACAATGCAGTCCGGTATCCACGCTCGCGCTTCTTTAAGTGCGTCCGAGCCGTGATAGACGGTTCGCACGCTCATTCCGCCGGCTTGCAGGTAGGCGCTAAGAGCGTCTGCCGACGGGCGCGAATCGTCGACGACGAGTACCCGAATAGGCGCCCCGTTCTGCAGGCGGCCGCTCTGGCTCGCGTTGGGATCATTCTCGCGTTCCCGGTCTTCAAGATTGGAGTTCATACGTTTTCTCGCACTGTTCACACAATGGCCCGGAACTGCTACCCGATAAGGACGCAACGCTCGCCTGCGGCCACCCGTTCCCGGCTAATGCAGATCGCTCCGAACGCCTTCCGGAGAAAGCACCTTGCCCGAGCTGTCCACGATCGCCACCCGTTGCGCGGCGGCGTTCGCTGATTGCGCCATCGCGAACTGGCTCGACTTGCCGAGCATCTCCCGGGCGTCGAATCCGATCGAGGCGAAGTCGAACATCTTCGCGAAGGTCTGAAGCGAACTTCCGAAGTGCTCCCGCACCGCCGAGGCAAGGTCGTTTCGCGTTTGAGCGGCAATGTCTTCCATATGCCGCCAGTATGCGAAGGTCTTCGTCACCGCGGCCGGTAACTGTTGCGACTGAAGATCGAATACCTCGCTCACCGATCGGGCAGAAAGTGCCGCGTCGGCTAGCGCCTGCTGCTCGGATAGCGAGGTTTTAATAGTCTGGACATTGAGTTCTGCAACTTTCTCGAGGCCTGCGAAAAGCTCGTTCGTGCAGGCAAAAGCTGCGTCGATGGCCGTTTCATTTTGATGCGCGGAGAACTGGTTCGTGGTATCGGGGTACATAGAGGCTCCGTTGTGTGAGGCGCGCGCAGCGCCGGCATGCGGCGTTTCGAGGACAACCTGTCCGTGCTTTTCGCGCTACGCTGAAGACCGAACAGGTTGCGCCGTCGCCGTCATTTAACTGACGACCATCATTGCCGCCAGGGCTTTATTTCGTTACCGCGACATCTTGCCCGGCGCCGAGGTCGGCACCGGTGACGGGGTCGATTCCGGTTGCAGAAGCCGTGCGCGCCGCCATTGCGCTCAACACTTCAACTTCCTCTTCAGACACCTGAACGCTGGCGAGGCCATCGCCGCCGTCGACCGCCGGCTCGGGGTTCTCGACGAAGTCCCAGCCCGGCCCTTCATTCCACGGACCGCGCGGCGCATCGTCGCCATCGGACATGTTGTAGTAGACGTTCGTGAATTCCGGAACGCCCGGCAATTTGCCTTGCGGGAAGTTAGGCTGGATCGAATGCAAGGCTTTTTCGAACGACTTCTGGTGGGCGATCTCGCGGGTCATCAGAAACCCGAGCGCTTCCTGGATGCCCGGATCATCGGTCACGTTGATCAGCCGTTCGTAGACGATTTTTGCGCGCGCTTCCGCGGCGATATTGGATCGCAGATCCGCAGTCGGCTCGCCGATCGTGTCGATGTACGCGGCTGTCCACGGCACGCCCGCGGAGTTGGTCAACGCCGGGCCGCCACCGTAAAGCAGCGCGGTGATGTGCGAGTCGTTGCCGCCTCCGGTGAGCGAGCGGTACAGTTCCGCTTCCTGCTCGACGCCTTCTGCAAGCCGGCCCTTCGCGCCCTTGTTGAGCATCGCGACGATCGAACCGACGATCTCCAGGTGACTCAGTTCTTCCGTCGCGATATCGAACAGCATGTCGCGCCGACCCGGGTCGTCCTCGCTTACCGCCTGTGTGAAATATCGACACGCTGCGGCCAGTTCGCCCTGCGGGCCGCCGAACTGTTCGAGAAGCAGATTCGCAAGGCCGGGGTTGGGTGCGGCCACGCGGACGGTGTACTGAAGCCGTTTATTGTGCACAAACATCGCATTTCTCCAAAACATGAGGGTGGAGCCGCCGCCGCTCTTCACCTGAAGAGGCAAAGGAGCGTCTTGCGGCGGACGCTTGACTGGAAAGCGGTCGTGCGGGCGATGACGAACGCATGTGCGGAATGTCGCCAACCCTGGTCTCAGAGCGATTGCCCTGGCGTAATACGCGCGCAGGAACGCATGAGAGACACCTGCGCTTCGGACTCCGCATGCGTCGTGCCTGGAGGGTGAGCTATGTGAACGGATCTCGGGCGATCCCTCATGCGATGGCGGGGGTCGTGTGCTGCGATGGCGGCTCGCATGCTCGGCGGCGGTGCGCGCTATCTGGTTGGAAACGGGGCCTTCGGCGCGGCACGTCCCTTGCGCGCGGCGAAGCGCCCCTGATTCCTCGCCGCGCGCACGTCTTGCGCCGGCGCGCTCAGCCAAGAATCTCGGGCTCCACCAGCTTTGCCAGTTGAACCAGCGACTCCTGCCAGCCGAGGTAGCACATCTCGACAGGAATGACCTCGGGCACGCCCTCCTGCACGATGGTGACTCCGGTTCCGCAGGACACCTGTCGCAATGAAATGGTAGTGGTCATCACGCCGGGCAGGTTTGGATCGTCGAACCGGTCTGTATAGCGGATCGTCTCGAACGGCACCAGTTCGAGGTACTCGCCGCCGAACGAGTGACCGTTACCGGTACCGAAGTTGCGGAACGACATCTTGAAGGTGCCACCCACCCGCGCCTCCATGTGATGCACCTGACAGGTAAATCCGTAAGGAGGAAGCCACTTTGCCAGCGCATCGGGTTCGACGAATGCCCGGTACACGCGTTCGGGAATAGCGCGCAAGACGCGATGAAGATTGACGGTTCCGGTAGTCATGGTGTGTTCGCCTTTCACTAAAGGAGTTGGACATACTCCTACGACGAACCGGCCACAGCAATATCGACATCATGATGCGCCGGGGAAACCCGTAGACGGCAACGGGCTTCATCCGCTATCACCGCTCCTGGCCCGTGGTCGTTACCACGTCGGCGGCATGATCCGCGTGATATGACGAGCGCACCAAAGGTCCCGCCACCACCTCGCGAAAGCCCATTTGCAAACCCTCGTCGCGCCATGAAGCGAACTGCCCCGGCTCGACATATCGGCGCACCGGCATATGAAAGCGCGAAGGCGCAAGGTATTGGCCGATAGTCAGGATATCGACATGATGCGCGCGCAAATCGCGCATGGTGCCGAGCAGTTCCTGGTCGGATTCGCCGAGTCCGACCATCAATCCCGACTTCGTCAACACTGCGCCATTCTCCTGTTTGACGCGCGCCAGCAAGTCGAGCGAGCCACGATAGTCCGCGCCGGCGCGCGCGGCCCGATAGAGTGAAGGCACCGTCTCGATGTTGTGATTGAACACATCGGGCCACGCCTGGGAGAGTTCGGACACTGCCCGCTCGACACGTCCGCGAAAATCCGGTGTCAGCACTTCGATCCGGATGCCCGGCACACGCTCGCGCAGTAACGCGATGCAGCGGGCAAAATGCGCGGCGCCGCCGTCGCGCAAATCGTCGCGATCCACCGAGGTCACGACGACATAGCGCAAACCGAGCGCCGCCACCGCTGCGGCGAGCCTGCGCGGCTCGCCCTCGTCGAGCGGCTCCGGCCGGCCGTGAGCGACGTCGCAGAAAGCACAGCGCCGCGTGCAGATGCCGCCCATTATCATGAACGTGGCGGTGCGCTGTGCAAAACATTCGCCGATGTTCGGACACATTGCCTCCTCGCAAACCGAATGCAGCCGATGTTCGCGCAGGATCGCCGCCATGCTGGCGACAGTCTCGCTCATCATCGGCCTCGCACGCAGCCAGGGCGGTTTCGGCAAGGCATCGCCACCGGCGAGCGGCACGATCTTCACCGGAATCCGCGCGAGTTTGTCGCCACTGCGCTTGCCGTGCTGGCCAAGTGCCGTGACGCTATCGCCATGCAGGGCGGCTTCCATGTCAACGCCCCAGGAAGTCGTTGAGCAGGCGGTTCACCTCCGAGGCCGCCTCCATCTGCACCATATGCCCTTTTCCTTCGAGCACGTGAACGCGGATATCGCCCTGCAATCCCTGTGCGTGCGAAGCGGGAATGATCTGATCCTGCGCACCCCAGATCACCAACGCGCGCGGAACGAGTTCCGCAAGCCGGTTGCGATAGACCACGCGCTGCACGTCGCCGTCGAAAGCGGACGCGGCGATCTTGCGTAAGGTGTCCTGCACGCCTTCGAGCCGCTTGTACTTGACGATGTCCTCCACGAGCTGGCGCGTCACCAGCGTGGGGTCGGCAAACAGCTTGGCCAGTTGCGGCTTGAGCGCATTGCGATTGCTACCCTCCGTGAAGCCGCCGATGTACTCGCCGTTGATTTCATCGCCGAGCCCCGCGCCCGCGATCAGTGAAAGCGAAGCAACACGCTCGGGCGCCCTTTCGGCCACCGTCATGGCGACCAGCGCGCCCATCGAATGACCGATCAGATGCGCGTTACCGATACCGCGGTCGTCCATGAACGCGATCACGCTGTCGGCCAATTCTTCCGCGCCGCCGGTCTCGACCGCTTTGCCCGATTCGCCGTGGCCGGGCAAATCCAGCGCCCACACCGTGCGATGCGCGGCGAGATCGGCATGATTGAAGAGCCAGTTGTTGAGGTCGCCGCCAAAGCCGTGAATCAGCACCGCGGGCGTGCCGCCTTCGCCCAGTTTCAGGTAGCGCACGGTGCGCCCGCCGATCTGAACCTTTTCCGGTTGCGGCCCGGTTTCGCCGGCGTCGGCAGTGGCCGGGACAAAGTCGCGCTGAAACGCTTCGACCGCTGCGTCGATCTCCGCGTCCGCGGTTTCCGGGTCGGCCACCACAGCGAGCAATGCGCCGATCGGCAGCGTGTCGCCCTCTTGTGCGATCTGCCGGCGCAAGATGCCGTCGAATGCGCACTCGACGCCGGACGAGATCTTGTCCGTCTCCACGTCGAGTATTTCCTCGCCTTTGGCAACCTTGTCGCCGATCGACTTGAGCCAGCCGTTGACCTGCCCCTGCTCCATCGAAAGGCCCCACTTGGGCATCGTGATCATATGAACCGGCATCGCTCAACCTCTCACTTTCAGCACGGCGTCGGCAATCTGCCGGGCCGAAGGGATGTACATGTCTTCGAGCACGCCGGCAAACGGCGTGGGCGTATGCGGCGCGGTCACCATTTCGATCGGCGCCTTCAGAGAGCGAAATGCGCGTTGGGCGATCAGCGCCGAGATGTCCGTGGCCATCGAGCAGCGTGGATTCGCTTCGTCCACTACCACGACACGGCCCGTGCGGTTGGCGCTTTCGAGAATGGTGTCTTCGTCGAGCGGCGACGTGGTGCGCAGATCGATCACCTCGACTTCGATACCGTCTTTCGCGAGCTTTTCCGCGGCTTCCGTGGCGTAATGCACCATGCGGCCGTACGTGACGATCGTGGCGTCGTCGCCGTCACGCACGACGTTCGCCTCGCCGAACGGAATCGCATACGACTCTTCGGGCACGTCGCCTTCGCGGCTATAGAGCAGCTTGTGCTCGCAGAAAATCACCGGGTCGTTGTCGCGGATCGCCTGGATCAACAGGCCTTTCGCGTCGTACGGTGTGGAGGGGCACACCACTTTCAGGCCCGGTATGTGAGTAAACAGCGAGGTCAGCATCTGCGAGTGCTGTGCGGCCGCGCGCAAGCCGGCGCCCTGCATGGCGCGAATCACGACTGGCGTCACCGCCTTGCCGCCGAACATATAGCGAAACTTGGCGGCCTGATTGAATATCTGGTCGAAGCACACGCCCATGAAGTCGATGAACATCAACTCCGCCACCGGCCGCATGCCGCACGCGGCCGCGCCCACCGCCGCACCGATATAGCCACCCTCGGAGAGCGGCGTATCGAGCACGCGGCCCGGATACTTGTGAAACAGGCCCTTCGTGACGCCGAGTACGCCGCCCCACGCGTCCTGCTCGCCTGGGGAGCCGGCGCCGCCCGCGTTGTCCTCGCCCATCACGATGACGGTTTCATCGCGGGCCATTTCCTGACTCAGTGCTTCGTTGATTGCCTGAGAAAATGTGATCTTGCGTGCCATGTCTGTCTCCTGTTGACCGGCGTGAGCGCCTCGCGCTGACTTCGGTCCCTGCAAGTTTGCGAATCGTTCAGGTCTGCGGCGCGCGCGTTACGGATAGGACACGTAGACGTCGCTCAGCAGGTCTTCGGCAGTCGGCAGCGGAGCGGCCTTGGCTTCGGTCACGGCTGTGTCGATCAAGGTCTTTACTTCCGCATCCACGCCGCGCAATTGATCCGCGCTGAGCATGCCCGCCCGCACCACGCGCTCTTCGAAACGCTTCAGGCAATCTTTCTCGTCGCGCAGTTTCTGCACTTCTCCCGGCGCGCGATAGGTTTGCGCATCGCCTTCGAAGTGGCCGAAATAGCGCGAGAATTTCACTTCGACGAGCGTCGGCCCGCCGCCGTGACGCGCCCGCTCGATCGCCTCGCCGAGCGCTTCGTGCACCGCGAAGAAATCGAAACCGTCCACGATCACACCCGGCATGCCGAAGCCGCTCGCGCGATCCGCGATGTTGTCGGTCGCGACGGACCACGTCGAAGAAGTCGCTTCGGCGTAGCCGTTGTTCTCCGCCACGAAAATCGCAGGCAGCCGCCACACCGAAGCCAGGTTCATCGATTCGAAAATCACGCCCTGATTCGAGGCTCCGTCGCCGAAGAAACACACGCCCACGCCACCCGACTTCTTGTACTTCGCCGCCAACGCCGCGCCGCAAATCAGCGGACCACCCGCGCCGACAATGCCGTTCGCGCCGAGCATGCCCTTCGACAGGTCGGCGATATGCATCGAGCCGCCCTTGCCGTGGCAGACGCCGGTCTTGCGGCCGTAGATTTCGGCCATCATGCCGCGCACGTCGACGCCTTTGGCGATGCAGTGGCCGTGGCCGCGGTGCGTGGTCGCCACGTAGTCCGCGTCGTTCAGATGCAGCATCGTGCCGACCGCCGACGCTTCCTCGCCCGCATACAGGTGCACGAAGCCGGGTATTTCGCCGGTCGCGAATTCGACGTGCAGGCGCTCCTCGAACTCACGGATCGTGCGCATCATGCGATACGCCTTCAGCAGTTCGTCCTTGCTCAACTCTGTTGAAACCGACATGGTGTGTCTCCTTGGAATAAATACACTGCTTGCCTACAACCTACGTTTGATGCGCAACCACATTTGCCACTTCACGAACCAGTTGCCGCGACGCCGAATAGCGCAGCGTACGTTCGACGTCGACGGTGAGCGGTCCGTCCCAATCCAGCGAGACTTCGTACTGGTCGCCGCGCTCCAGTTCGATTTCGCGCTCGCCGTCGAAAGCGAGCGTGCCGTGTTCGGCATCGAGCGGTGTCCAGCCGCCGACTTCGAAACGCTCGCACGTACGCATGAAGACCCGCTCGACGCGACCCGGTGCAATCGGCGCGACCAGCGGCACGCCGGATTCGCCGGGCCGCGCAAAACGCAGATGCAGTCCGTGCGAGGCCGTGCGCTCGACGGGTGCCCACGCGCCGCCGATCGACGAAAGGCCGATACCGTCGGGCGACGCGAAGGTGAGAAAGAGTGAGTCGATATCGGCCGGGTCGGACACAGCGCGAGCGCCGACAAAGCGTTGCCGGCTCACGCAAACGTCCACCAGCGCAATCTCTTCGCGGCCCAGGTTAGGACCGGCGACGCAGCGCACCACGAGGCGCTTGTTACGCGTGAACGCCACGTCTGGCGGCACCGCGCCGGACGCGGCCAGCGCACCTGCCAGACCGGCGACGGTCGCCTCGCGCAGATCGGGAAACGCGTTATTGGTGCCGGTCGATAAAGTCAGCAACGGCACCCTGCCGCAATGAGCGGCGACCGCGCGATGCGTGCCGTCGCCACCCAGTACCGCGATCAGTTCGACGCCGGCCCGCAGCATCGCGACGACACCCGCATGGGTATCGGCGGCGCTATCGGTGATGGGTTGATCGATGAAATCGACCGCGGGCCAGCGTTGCTGCGAGGCGACCGCTGCATGGGTATCGAGCGCACGCAGCAGCAGCGCGGCGACGCCGGTCCGGTCGCGCAAGGTCAGCACGCGATCCACGCCAAGCACGCCCAGTCCCGCCAGCAGCCGTACGACCATGTTGGCCTTCTCGGCAGTCGGAAACACGGACGCGTAACTGGTGAGGCGGCGAATGTCGCGACCCGACGCGGGGTTCGCAATCACGCCGACGGTGATGGGCGATGGCACTTGGCTTGTCTCCTGCCCGCGTCTTGCGCGGACTCATATCAGGCGCGCGCCGTGTTCAGGCGACGGCGCTTTTGTCGTGAGCAGGACACTGCAAGGGGTATGCCAATTTGACGAGATAAACGCAGGACAACGCGAAAGTGCCTTGTTTAAAGGGGTTTTGTGCGCAAAGAGGGTTGCCGTGTACGCCGCTTACCCCGTGCGCCGCAATGCGCAGCGCGTCTCAAACGCACGGTCTGCGACGTTCGGTGTCCGGCATCGATTCCGCAAGGCATCGTGCAAACCCACGCGCCACCTGCATCGAAGCGATGTGAGATGACGTCTCAACCGCCGATGAGACAAACGTCTCACGCGTCTCGCGTGCTGCATTGCAATGTGATTGATCTGGCGGGATGTGCTACAAGAACAGCCTGACCTCACTGTGTGTCGCTCGACCGGAGCCGACCATGCCCTACGTTTCGCAAAACCAGCACATTGAACGCGTGAGAGGCGCCATTGAAGGACGGCTTCCCGCGCCCGCCGATTCCACGCGCCTCGTATCGTCGTGGCAGCGTTCGTTCGAACAATACCGGCTCGATCCCGGCGCGGTGATCGGCCCACGCGTTCTTACATCGGCTGAATTGCGCGAAGTGCAGGGCAAGGAAGAAGCTTTCCTGCGTGCGTCAGGCCAGTGCCTGACCCGCCTGCACGACATGATTCGCGTCGCCGATTATTGCGTGATGCTCACGGACGCGCACGGCGTGACGATCGACTACCGGATCGAACGCGAACGCCGCAGCGATTTCAAGCATGCGGGACTGTATATCGGTTCATGCTGGTCGGAACGCGAAGAAGGCACATGTGGTGTGGCAAACGTGCTGACCGACCTCGCGCCGATCACTGTGCACAAGACCGATCACTTCCGCGCCGCCTTCACGACCTTGACCTGCAGCGCCGCGCCGATTTTCGCGCCGACCGGCGAAATGATCGGCGTGCTCGACGCTTCCGCCGTGCGCTCGCCGGATAACCGCGACAGTCAGCGGCTCGTGTTTCAACTGGTGCGCCAGAGTGCCGGCCTGATCGAGGACGGCTATTTCCTCAATCAAACCACTCAGCATTGGATTCTGTTCGGCCATTCGAGCCGTAACTTCGTCGAAGCGCAACCCGAGGTGCTGATCGCTTTCGACGAATGCGGCAATCTGGTCGCCGCCAATCGCAAGGCGCGCGAATGCATTCCGGCGTTGAACGGTCCACGCCATATCGACGATATCTTCGACACGGCCCACGTGCGTCTGCACGACGTCGCGCGTACCGATGCGATTGTCTGCTTGCGTCTGCGCGCGACGGGTGCCACTTTGTATGCGCGCATTCGTGCGCCGCTCAAACGCACTTCACGCGCGGCAAACGGCACGTCGGCCGGTGCCGGCCCGCAATCGCACAGCGAGACACAGGACGGTCTGCATCTCGGCGCCTTGGGCCGCTTTCTGAAAAGCTCGGATGCTCGCATCGCACACAACGCGTCGGTGGCGTTGCGCATTATCGGTAAACGGCTGCCGATTCTGATTCTCGGCGAGACCGGCGTCGGCAAGGAAGTCTTCGCTCACGCCGTGCACGATTCCGGCGCGAGGCGGACACGGCCATTTATCGCGGTGAATTGCGGCGCGATTCCCGAATCGCTGATCGAGAGCGAACTGTTCGGCTATGCGCCCGGCGCTTTTACCGGCGCACGCAGCCGCGGCGCTCGCGGCAAGATCGCGCAGGCACATACCGGCACGCTGTTTCTCGACGAAATCGGCGATATGCCGCTCAATCTGCAAACACGGCTGCTGCGCGTGCTGGCGGAAGGCGAAGTCGTGCCGCTCGGTGGCGATGCGCCCGTGCGTGTCGATATCGACGTGATCTGCGCCACGCATCGCGATCTCGCGCAGATGGTGGCCGAAGGATCGTTCCGCGAAGATCTCTACTACCGGCTGAGCGGCGCCAGCTTGCCAATGCCGCCGTTGCGCGAACGCGCGGATATCGGCGACGTGATCGCGGCCGTGTTCGAAGAAGAAGCGCAAATGGCCGGCCACGTTCTCACGCTCGACCCGCGCCTCGCCGAACGCCTCATGGCCTTCGCATGGCCGGGCAACATTCGCCAGTTGCGCAACGTACTGCGTTACGCCTGTGCGATGTGCGATTCCGCGCGCGTGGAATGGCGGCATATTGCGCCCGACGTCATCGCATTGCTGGAGCCCGAAGGCGTGGGCAATCGCGCATTGACTTCGGCATTCGCGCGGCAGGACCCGCGCGACGAACGCACGCGCATCGTCGAAGCGCTGACGCGGCATCAATGGCGGCCCAATGCCGCCGCGCAATCATTGGGGATCTCGCGCGCGACCTTGTACCGGCGTATCGCGAAGTTGGGCATTGTCGGGCCGCACCGCTGCTAGATGTTTTCCCTGGGACTGCGGGCGGCCCCCGTCCTTCGGTACTCCTCCGACACGGCATGCGGTGTGACCTGCCGGCCTTGATTCAAATCAAGCCGGTTATGCGTTTCCGCATGAACATCCCATTACCCGTCGTGTCGGAGCCGCACACGCCATTTCGGCGCGAGACAGGGCGCGGCAGTCGTACCGCGACAGGAAAGACATCCGGCTGCGTAGCGCACTCCACGCTGGCATAGGACTTGCTTGTTGTAACACCCGCACGACCCCGGCAAAACGACCGCGGCTGATCAGGAGGAGACAATGCGCGATGAGGTCTGTCACGCCGTAACGCCAATGGCGCCACGTGAGCCCGGCTGGCTCACACCGTCGATTCAGAAATCCCATGAACGCTCAGAGACCTTCGGCTTGAGCGCTTCAATGCGGCCGGACTATGACGTATTGCCCGCCGCCGAACTCTCGTTGAAGCTGGAACAAAGCCGTGTGCTGTGCGCGCATGCCACGCCGGTGATGGAAACGCTGCATGAGCAGATCGTCAACACGCACAGCATGATCGTGCTGACCGACGCCGAAGGCCTGGTCCTTCATTCGATCGGCGACGATGACTTTCTGCGGCGCGCCGAGAAAGTCGCGCTGCGTCCGGGCGCCAACTGGGCCGAGGACCGGCAAGGCACGAACGCCATCGGCACGGCGCTCGCAGAGCGCTGTCCGACCGCCGTGCATGGCGAGCAGCACTATCTGGCGGCCAATCGCTTTCTGACCTGCTCCAGTGTGCCGATCCTCGATCCGTATGGCGATCTGATCGGCGTGCTCGACGTCACTGGCGACTATCGCAGCTATCACCAGCACACTATGGCGCTGGCGAAAATGTCGGTGCAGATGATCGAAAATCATCTGTTTACCAACACCTTTCGCGAGACCTTGCAAATCGCCTTTCACGGCCGCCCTGAATTTCTCGGCACGCTGATGGAAGGCATCGTCGCGTTCACCTGCGACGGCCGCTTCCTGTCCGCCAATCGCAGCGCGCAATTCCAGTTGGGCATGCCGCTCGCCGGCCTGCGCGCGCATACACTGCCGTCGTTATTCGGGCTCACCAGCGCGCAACTGATCGACCAGTTGCGCGTCAGCGAGGCCCGGCATTTATCGCTGAACCTGCACAGTGGATCGGTGGTCTGCGCGCACGTCGAATTCCGGCGCGCGGCGCGCACCGATGAAAGCTGGCCGTCACAGGAACGCCGCGAACCACGCACGGCACACCGCGTGGAACCGCCGGCGCCGGCCGCGAGTGCGTTGTCGAAGCTCAGCTATCTCGACACGGGCGACCCGCAGATCGCGGCGGTCATCGGCAAAGTCCGCAAGGTGATCGGCAAGGACATTCCGATTCTGATCACCGGCGAGACCGGCACCGGCAAGGAACTGCTGGCGCAGGCGATTCACAATGACTCCCCGCGACGCTGCGGCGCGTTCGTCGCGGTCAATTGCGCGTCGATACCGGAAACGCTGATCGAATCCGAGCTGTTCGGCTACGAGGAAGGCGCGTTCACCGGCGCGCGGCGCAAAGGTGCCAGCGGCAAGCTGCTGCAAGCGAATGGCGGCACGTTATTCCTCGACGAAATCGGCGACATGCCTTATCCGTTGCAGGTACGGCTGCTGCGCGTGCTGCAGGAACGCCTTGTCAATCCGCTTGGCTCATCGAAGTCGATACCGGTGGATATCGCCATCATCTGCGCGACCCACCGCGACCTGCGTGAAATGATTGCCCAGAACCGGTTTCGCGAGGATCTGTACTACCGCCTGAATGGCATGGTGGTGAAACTGCCGCCGCTGCGCGAGCGCACGGATCTGTCCGCCGTCATCCACAAGATGCTGCAATGCGCGTCTTCCGAAAACGCTGAAGGGCAGCGCCTGAGCGTCGCCACGGACGTAATGGCGCTGTTCGAGCAGTGCGCGTGGCCTGGCAACTTCAGGCAGCTCGGCAATCTCCTGCGCACGGCCGCCGCGATGGTCGATGAGGACGGCGAGATTCGCCGCGAGCACTTGCCCGATGACTTCTTCGACGGCTTGCGCACCACCGCCGCGGCGTGCGCGGGCAACGCCGACACGCTGCCGCTGCCGAGCGGGCGTCTCGAAGACGTCGCCGCCAGCGTCATTGCTCAAGCCGTTGCGCAGCATGGCGGCAACGTGTCGGCGGCCGCCCGCGCGCTCGGCATTTCGCGCAACACGATCTATAGAAAGCTGCCGTCACATGGCTTGAGCGACGCCGAAGACGCCGCCTGACTCGCACATGCCACACGTGCTCCAAATTGCAACAGTGCTGTGGCTGAATTGAACAGGTGTTCCGCGCTCCGCGCGAGAGCCGAGCACGAAATTTGGTGGAGCACCTGTTCTTCCCTTTTATATCTTGCCCATTCGTCATGCTAATCATTTAGCTCGACCCGAATGCTTCCACATATGTTTTTATGTACCCGGCACAGACTTTGCGTTAATCCGCTCGACCGCTTGACTCATGCGGTTCCTCAATCAAATGTTCTACTCAAGGAGACAGCCATGCAATGGACCACCCCCGCTTATTCCGACCTGCGTTTCGGTTTTGAAATCACGATGTATATCGCCAATCGCTGAAGCAACGATAAAACGCCGCACGCCTCTCGCTGTAGACGAGTGCGCGTGACGGCGCCTCGCGCACGGACTCGAAGTCACGCCCAGCCGTTTCAGACCACCCGACGCGATCGAAAAGGCCTATCCCGTATGAATGCCCCGCACCACGACTACGACGCCGCTCTTAGGCCATGTCTGCGCGCGATGTTCCGCCTGCAGTGGGAAGACGTTCAGGATGCGTACGTGCTGCTGTATCCCGAAGGCATGGTCAAGCTCAATCCAAGTGCGGGAGAAATTCTCACGCGCTGCGACGGGACACGTGAGCTGGACGACATCATCGGTGAACTGGAAGAGCTGTTCAGCGCGTCCGATCTCGCCGCCGACGTGTACCGTTTCATCGACCATGCGCGGCAACGCGGCTGGCTGGACTGACATGATCGCCCCAAATGACTGAGCTCACCTATCGCTGCGCGTTCTGCTAGAGCCCTCGTCGGCTTCAACCGGTACGGCCCGGCGCTTCCCTTGAATGACTGGGGAATTGCCGGGCCGTCGCGTTTCATCACGGCCAACGAGGTGAAGGAAGACGCCGGGGCTATTGCGGCATGCGCGCGTTGAGCGGCGTGGTGGATGCCTTGGCGTTGTCGTCGGTCAGTTTGGTGCTGCCCGCGCTATAGCCGTTGGAATACAGCAGAAAAGCCATGATGTCCGCATACTCCTGCGGTTTCATCTTGCCCGGGCGGTCGGCCGGCATATTGTTCGCCATGTATCCATATACCCCGCCGATAGTCAGCTTCGCATTGGCTGCCGGCGCGAAAGCCGGTCCGCGCAACGCCGGCGCATTGAGTCCCTGCAGATCGGGACCGTGGCATTTCGCGCACGAACTCGAGTACAGCGTCTTGCCGTGCGCGACCTGCGTGCGGTCAAAGCCTGGCGCGTCGGTAGTTGTGCTCGCATCGACCTTGATGAAGCGACCCGGCTGCGAAGCGCGCCCGGATGTCAATGTCATACGCCGCATCGCACTGCCACGGCCGGGGCCATCGCGATAGGCAAAAGCGGGCGCGGACGAACTGCTGGCCTGAGCCGCTTCCGGGAGAATCCAATGGCGGGACAACGCCGCCAGGCGGCCGTCCGCCGCCATCTTTTCAAGCGCGGCGTCGATTCGCGGTTGCAACGCCGCGCCGTTCTTGCCGAACGCGAACACCAGTTGCCAGTCGGCATACGGCGACGCGGCATTGACGATCCGGAAGTGCCGCTCGCGATGTTTGATCGTATAAGCCACGACCGCCGGATACCAGACGATCGCGCGTTGCGCATGCCCGCTCGCCACCGCGTCGACGGTCAGTTCCGCTGTGTTCTCCAGGTCGAGCCTGACGTTCGGTTGCTGCACGGCAATCAGTTGCGCAGGGCTTGCATAGGTTGCCGCAACCACGTCGTTCTCACCAGAGGGCGTGGACGAATCACGCGTGGTGATGCTGACATAGCCGGAGCGCAGATAGCCGCGCGAGAAAGTCAGTTTGCTGCCGGAGCCATCTGCAACGGTCGAACGCGGAAAGCCGGCGATCACATCGCATTTTCGCGTCAGCGCCGCGTTGAGTTCCTTCAGCGAAACGCCGTCGTCGTCGCCACTGTCGAATCCGCCAGGAGCGAGCGACAGCGCGATCCCGGCCGTGCGAAACGCTTCGCGTGTGACCGCTTCGTCGAGCGCGGTCGAAGGGCTGCCGGGAAACGTGCACACGCGCACATCTGCGCTGGCGAGTCCCGGTGCAAGTGCGCCGGTGGCCAGCAGGACGCCGGCGATAGCGAACCCATTGAGTCGAGTCTTCATGATCCTGTTTCCAGAAGAGGCCGGACCGTCACGACCGGACGGCTGAATCCGCGCGGGCGTAGCCAGCCTGTCGTGACAGCCATGTGGATATCAGCCGTGGTTGAGCGCAAACACGTACAACGTGCCGCCGCGCGGGACCTTCTCCGCCGCCTTCGCCATCGGCCCGCCCCAGATCGGATTCGCGCCGCCGTAGCCCGCGAGAATGGCGACATACTCCTTGCCGTCGACCTCGAACACCGAAGGTTGAGCGACGATCCCGCTTGCCAGCTTCGGGCTCTGCCACAACACCTTGCCGGTTGTTTCATCGAATGCGTACAGGTGGCCGTCGAGCGAGCCGCTAAAGGCAAGACCACCGGCCGTGGTCGCTACGCCACCGTTCCACGGCAGCTTGCTCCAGTGGCTCCAGACTTTCTTGCCCGTGTCGACGTTGATCGCCTGCAACTCGCCATAACCCTTGCTGCCGGGCTCCGGTTTGATTTCGAAACCTTCGCCGAGATACGGCAAGCCTTCCATGTAGTTCACCGATTTGCCCGACAGCGACATGCAGGCGTGCAAAGCCGGAACGACTGCGATGTGCTTGTCCGGGTCGTATGAAATCGACCACCAGTTTTTGCCGCCGAGGAAGCTCGGGCAGGTTTCGATCGTCGTGCCGGCCTTCGGGTATTTCGACGCATCCTGAATCGGCGCGCCATCTGCGGTATAACCCGTCACCGAAGTCGCCGTCACGAACGGCTTCGCATAGATCAGCTTGCCGGTGCCGCGATCGATCGCGTGGAAGAAGCCGTTGCGGTCCGCGTGGATGATGGCGTCGTACTCCTTGTCCTGATACCTGATCGTCGCGAGCACCGGCGTATTCACGCCGTCGTAGTCCCATGTGTCATGTTTCGTGTACTGGTAGTGCCATTTGAGATCGCCGGTTTTCGGATCGAGTGCGAGTAGCGAATCGGAATAGAGGTTGTCGCCCGGTCGCAGATCGGCGAGCCACGGGCCGGGGTTGCCCACGCCCCAGTAAAGGGTCTTCGATGCTGCGTCGTAAGTGCCCGTCAGCCAGGCCGGCGCGCCGCCGTGTTCCTGCATGCCGTTCGGCCACGTGTCTGCGCCCTTCTCGCCGGCCGCGGGCACCGTGAAGCGCTTCCATAGCACATTGCCGTTATCCGGATTCAATGCCGCGATAAAACCGCGCGCGCCGTATTCGCCGCCTGCGCTACCCACCACCAGTGCGCCGTCGAGCGCGAGCGGCGCCAGCGAGAACGCGTAGCCGAGACCCGGCTCGAACATCTGCTTGCGCCAGGCGAGCGCGCCTGTCTGCGCGTCGAGCGCGACGACGTCGCCGCTCAGCATCGCGACGTAGACATTCTTGCCGTACAGCGCCACACCGCGGTTGATCACGTCGCAACATGCCGTCTTGAACGATTCCGCACCGAGCTTCGGTTCGAACTTCCACAACTGCTTGCCGGTCGCCGCATCGAATGCATAGACGTTGTCTTTCGGCGTGGTCACGAAAAGGTAGCGTCCGTTGACGATCGGCGTGGCTTCGAAACCCTGCTGCAGATCCGCCGGAAACTTGTAGCTCCAGACCTGCTTGAGGTTCTTCACGTTCGCGGTGTCGATCTGCTTGAGCGGCGAATGCGCCTGGCCGTTGTACGTGCGGTAGTACGTGAGCCAGCCGGGGTCGCTCTGCGCAGCTGTCAAACGCTCATAGGTGACGGCTGGGTAATCGTCGGCGGCTGCGGCCGATCCGAATACCAGACTGACGGCAACGGCCACGCTCATTGCAAGCGCCGTGGGCCGCGTCGCCGAAGCTAAACGTGCTTTCATTCCTGTCTCCTGTTGAGTTGTCGACGCGCGGCCGTGCGGCGGCGCCTTCGTCTAGTGAACGCAGACTGGCTGCGGGGCCATTCAAGGCAAGTCGCGTGCCATTGGCAGCCACGCGGCCTCGGGACACGATGGCCGACGATCGTGCGATGCAATCACGAGAAAGAGCGGCCCTTGACGCGTGACATCGGTGTTGCACCGTGACGCATTCGAGCGCCCATGTGTTGCTAAAAATGACAGTTGCCCGGCCGACCAGGCAAACGGCGCGCGTATGAACCGCGCACGTCTCCATGCATTTCGCACGCTCGCGTCCAATGGCACGCTTCTCGCTGAATGCTTCGCAGGATGGAGAGTCGCCGCGATGCGCATTCGTCACGTCACGTCACGTCAATGCAGGCTTTCTCCGTCACCACCCGGACAATCATTGGAGGCGTCACACATGAATCACGCGGATATGCAGTTTCTCGATGTCGAATTTCCGTATGCGCGGCAATACGGCAATTTCATAGGTGGCGAGTGGGTTCCTCCAGTACGCGGCGAGTACTTCGACAATGTGTCGCCGATCACCGGCGAACCCTTTACGTCGATTCCCCGTTCAACTGAAGAAGATATCGAACTCGCTCTGGATGCGGCTCACCGCGCCCGCAAAGCCTGGGCCGATACTGCACCTGCTCTGCGCGCGAACGTGTTGAACCGTATTGCGGACCGCATGGAGCAGAACCTCTCGCGTATCGCGTTTTCCGAATCGATCGACAACGGCAAGCCGATCCGCGAAACGCTCGCCGCCGACATTCCACTCGCGATCGACCACTTCCGCTACTTCGCCAGTTGCATTCGCGCACAGGAAGGAACGCTCTCCGAGATCGATCACGACACAGTTGCCTATCACTTTCACGAACCGCTCGGCGTAGTCGGCCAGATCATTCCGTGGAATTTCCCGATCCTGATGGCCGTGTGGAAGCTCGCGCCTGCACTCGCCGCCGGCAACTGCGTGGTGCTCAAGCCTGCCGAGCAAACACCCGCGTCGATTCTCGTGCTGATCGAACTGATTCAGGATTTGCTGCCGCCGGGTGTGCTGAATGTGGTCAATGGTTTCGGTCTCGAAGCCGGCAAACCGCTGGCGTCGAGCAAGCGTATCGCCAAGATCGCGTTTACCGGCGAGACTTCGACCGGCCGCCTGATCATGCAGTACGCGAGCCAGAACATCATTCCCGTGACGCTCGAACTCGGCGGCAAGAGCCCGAACATTTTCTTCGCCGATGTGGTCGATCAGGACGATGGCTACTTCGACAAGGCACTCGAAGGCTTCGCGATGTTTGCGCTGAATCAGGGCGAGGTGTGTACCTGTCCGTCGCGTGTATTGATCGATGAAAAGATTTACGACCGCTTCATGGAACGCGCGTTAAAGCGCGTCGCGGCGATTGCGCAAGGACATCCGCTCGACCCCAGGACGATGATCGGCGCGCAGGCTTCGCAGGAACAACTCGAAAAGATCCTCTCTTATGTGGATCTCGGCAAACAGGAAGGCGCCGAATGCCTGATTGGCGGCGAACGCAATACGCTGGGCGGTGAGTTGAGCAAAGGCTATTACGTGAAGCCGACCGTATTTCGCGGCAACAACAAGATGCGCATCTTCCAGGAAGAGATCTTCGGACCGGTGGTGTCAGTCACGACGTTCAGGACCGAAGAAGAGGCACTCGAAATCGCCAACGATTCGCTCTACGGCCTGGGCGCCGGCGTGTGGACGCGCGACGGTACACGCGCGTATCGCTTCGGCAGGCAGATTCAGGCAGGCCGCGTGTGGACCAATTGCTATCACGCCTATCCGGCGCATGCGGCGTTCGGCGGCTACAAACAGTCGGGCATTGGCCGCGAAACGCACAAGATGATGCTCGACCATTATCAGCAGACCAAGAATCTGCTCGTGAGCTATAGCGAGCAGCCGCTGGGCTTTTTCTGACGCATGACGATCTGGAGCGGTGTGAGGTCCGCTCCAGATCGGTGATCCTTGATTGTCCGTTCGCATATCGAGTCTCACCGTCTCAACAGCCCCCTCATTTCAACAATACTTGAAATATAGAAACGAATGGTTTAATGTTCAGGCATGGACTCAAACCTCGTTGTACGCGCCCTGAGCGCGCTCGCCCACGAGTCGCGCCTTGCGATCTTCCGCCTGCTCGTCGTGGCTGGCCCCGATGGTATGGCTGCCGGTGAAATCGCCCAGAACCTTGGGCTTTCCCCTTCCAGCCTCTCGTTCCACCTGAAGGATCTTTCACATGCAGATCTGGTGAAGCCGCGGCAAGAGGGGCGTTTCATCTTCTACACCGCGAACTTCGACGCCATGACGGGCGTGATCGGCTTCCTCACGGAGAACTGCTGCGCCGGCGCGGCCTGTGCCGCGAGCGATCTTCCGAACTGTTGCGCAGACAAGCCATGAAGCGCATGCACGTCCATGTGTCGTTGGAGAATCTGGGCGAAAGCACCCGGTTCTATCGCGCGATCCGCGAGAAGCGCGCAGAGGAACCAAATGAGCAGCGCTGATACAGCGAACGGCGCCACACCAGCGGCGATCGGGTTTTTCGAGCGTTACCTGACGGTCTGGGTTGCGCTTTGCATCGTCGGCGGCATTCTGGCCGGACAGTTGCTTCCTCACTTCTTCCAGGCGATCGGCCGCATGGAAGTGGCACACGTCAATCTTCCGGTCGGTGTGCTGATCTGGGTGATGATCATCCCGATGCTGGTCAAGATCGACTTTTCGGCGATGACCCAGGTCAGGAGCCAGTGGCGCGGCATCGGCGTCACGCTGTTCGTGAACTGGTTCGTCAAACCGTTCTCGATGGCGTTGCTCGGCTGGATCTTCATCCGCCACGTGTTTGCGCCGTGGCTTCCCGCTGCCCAGCTCGACAGCTACATCGCCGGCCTGATCCTGCTGGCCGCCGCCCCCTGCACGGCAATGGTGTTTGTATGGTCACAACTCTGCAAGGGCGATCCGTATTTCACGCTATCGCAAGTGGCGCTCAACGACTCCATCATGATCGTGGCCTTCGCACCGCTCGTCGCGCTGCTGCTCGGTCTGTCGGCCATCACGGTGCCGTGGGCCACGCTGATCATTTCGGTTGGGCTGTACATCGTCATTCCCGTCATCCTTGCCCAGTTGCTACGTCGGCATCTGCTCGCCAAAGGCGACGCACATTTCCGCCAGACCGTCGCACGGCTGGGTCCGTATTCGATCAGCGCACTGCTCGCGACACTCGTACTGCTGTTTGCTTTTCAGGGCCAGGCGATCGTCGAGGAGCCGCTTGTTATCGCCATGCTCGCGGTGCCAATCCTGATACAGGTGTTTTTCAATTCGGGCCTCGCCTACCTGCTGAATCGCAAGCTCGGCGTCGCGCATTGTGTCGCCGGACCGTCCAGTCTGATCGGTGCCAGTAATTTCTTCGAACTGGCGGTCGCCACGGCAATCAGTCTGTTCGGGTTTCATTCCGGAGCAGCGCTGGCCACGGTGGTCGGCGTGCTGATCGAAGTGCCGGTAATGCTGTTCGTCGTTGGCATTGTCAACCGCTCGCAGCACTGGTACGAAGCCAGACACAACACCAAGGGACAACCGCTATGAGCGTTACGATCTATCACAACCCCGCGTGCGGCACGTCGCGCAACACGCTGGCGATGATCCGCAACGCGGGCATCGAGCCGGAAATCATCGAGTATCTGAATACCCCGCCCGACCGGGAAACACTAATAGGCCTGATCGCTCGCGCCGGCCTGACGGTACGCGCTGTGCTGCGCGAAAAGGGTACGCCTTACGCCGAGCTTGGTCTGAACGATACGTCCTTGAGCGATGATGCGTTGCTCGATGCAATGATGGAACATCCGATCCTCATTAACCGCCCGTTTGTCGTCACGCCGCTTGGCGTCCGCCTGTGCCGGCCTTCCGAGGTCGTGCTCGACATACTCCCTGTAGGGCAGAAAAGTTCATTCAGGAAAGAGGACGGCGAACAGGTAGTCGATAGCGAAGGACGGAGGCTTCCCTGATGACACAGGACATGCCGAACGTCAGCACTGCGCACCTCGATACGCCCGATCTGCGCAAACTCGAACCGCGCGCGGTTTCGCCACACGCGCCGCGCATCCTTCTGCTGTTTGGCTCGTTGCGCGCCACCTCATACAGCCGGCTTCTCACGCTCGAAGCCGAACGCATCCTGCGCCATTTCGGCGCACAAACACGGGTTTTCGATCCGCACGGCCTGCCGCTGGTGGATAGCGTGCCTGCCGACCATCCGAAGGTGGTCGAACTGCGTAAGCTCTCGGAGTGGTCCGAAGGGCAAGTTTGGTGCAGCCCCGAACGTCACGGAACCCTGACGGCGGTATTCAAGAACCAGATCGACTGGCTACCGCTCGAAAGCGGCGGCGTTCGCCCGACGCAAGGCCGCACGCTCGCGGTGATGCAGGTGTGCGGCGGATCGCAATCGTTCAACGCTGTGAACGCGCTGCGCATTCTCGGCCGCTGGATGCGTATGGTGACCATCCCCAATCAGTCTTCGGTGGCGAAGGCGTGGCAGGAGTTCGACGCAAACGGGCGGATGAAACCATCGGCTTATTACGATCGTGTCGTCGACGTGATGGAGGAACTGTACAAGTTCACGCTGCTGGTGCGTGACCGCTCGGACTACCTGACCGATCGCTACAGCGAGCGCAAGGAGACGCACCCGGAGCTGGCGACGACACTGGCGGCCGCCGCCATGAACCAGAACGCGGTGACCGCCAATGCAGACACTGACGACAGCGAAACGGAGTGACGGCCACGGCGGGCGGGTCGAGCTTACTGGCGAGGATCTCGGAGGCTTCGGCGGGTAGGGGTTCGCGTTCGGCCCAAGTCCCCCCTCGACTCGATGCGAGCGCTCCGGCAGATGCCGAACTGGAACGGGCAATAGTTAGCTCAGGCGATGGCCTTCTGCTCCACGGCAGCCTGCTCGCGCATGCGACGGGCTTCGTCGCGCAGGAACTCCTGGTAATCGTCCAGATCGCCGTCGAAGGGCTCGACGCCACCCTTGGTGACGAGCCAGAACTCGTCACAGACCGCGCGCAACAGCGACCGGTCGTGACTGACCAGCAGCACGGTGCCTTCGAATTCATTGAGCGCCATGCCCAGCGCTTCGCGTGTGGCCAGGTCGAGGTGGTTGGTCGGCTCGTCGAGCAGCAGCAGGTTGGGGCGCTGCCACACGATCATGCACAACACGAGCCGCGCCTTTTCGCCGCCGCTCATCGTGCCGACCGCCTGATGAACCATGTCGCCACTGAAACTGAAGGTGCCGAGGAAGGTGCGCAGCGATTGTTCGGTGCCGCTCTGACCGGGGGCACGCATGTGCGCCGGCGTGTCCTTCGCAAGGCGGATCATGTGTTCCAGCGGCGTGTCGAGAGGACGTAGCACGTCGAGTTCCTGCTGCGCGAAGTAGCCGATGTTCAGGCCCTTGCCTTCGCTGATTTCGCCGGTAATCGGCGCCAGCTCGTGCGCCACTGTTTTCACCAAAGTGGACTTGCCCTGGCCGTTGGCGCCGAGAATGCCGATACGCTGCCCGGCCAGCACGGACCGGTTGATGCCGCGCACGATGACCGTCGGCGGCGTGCCCGGCGGTGCGCCGGCCGGCGCCGGGTAGCCGAAGCTCGCGTCCAGCATCGACAGTAGCGGGTTGGGGACGTTGAGCGGCTCCTTGAACTCGAAGGTAAACTCCGCGTCGGCAAGCACCGGCGCGATTTTCTCCATGCGTTCGAGCGCCTTGACCCGGCTCTGCGCCTGTTTCGCCTTCGAGGCCTTGGCCTTGAAACGGTCGATGAATTTCTGCAGGTGGGCGATCTTGTCCGCCTGCCTCGCCATCGCGGCCTGCTGCAACACCAGTTGCTCAGCGCGCATCTCTTCGAACTTGCTGTAGTTGCCGCCGTAACGCACGAGCTTGGCGTTGTCGACGTGCACCGTCACCTGTGTCACCGCGTCGAGGAATTCGCGGTCGTGGCTGATCACGACCAGGGTTCCTTGATAGCGCTTGAGCCACGCTTCCAGCCAGACCAGCGCGTCGAGGTCGAGGTGATTGGTCGGCTCGTCGAGCAACAGCAAGTCGGATGGGCACATGAGCGCGCGCGCCAGCTGCAGTCGCATGCGCCAGCCGCCGGAGAAACTGTTGACCGGCTGGCTAAGCTGCGCGGCACTGAAGCCCAGGCCCAGGATCAGCGCCTGGGCACGGGCCGGGGCATCATGTGCACCGGCGTCGTGCAGGGCCATGTAGGCGTGCGCCATGCGCATGCCGTCGTCGCTGGCCTCAGCGGCGGCTACTTCGGCCTGCGCGGCCAGCAGTACGGTGTCACCCTCGATGACGAAGTCGGTCGCACTCTGCCCGGTCTCCGGCATCTCCTGCGCGACCTGGCCCATCTTCCATGCAGCGGGAATCGAGAACTCGCCGCCGTCTTCGTGCAGCGTGCCGTTCAGAAGGCCGAAGAAGGATGACTTGCCGGCGCCATTGCGGCCGACAAGGCCAATCTTTTCGCCGGGGGTGAAGGTGACGGAGGCGCGGTCGAGTACGACATTGACGCCGCGGCGCAGCGTGACATTACGGATGGAAATCATAAGGGGCTACTTCGGAGAAGATAGGCATGATAGCCGACCGGAGGTACAGGGCCGCTTCTTTTGTGGGCGCGCGGGGGAAGAGCGGCTTTCGCTTTGCGGGGTTCCCGGCCAGGAGCGACCATTCAGCCTCGCGACCCAAATCGTCGACAATCCTGGCAGTCCCAGCCCGCGTCTTGGGATTGCGTTCTGCGCATGGAACCATGAACTCATCGAGTCCAAAGCAGAACCCAGCGGAGAAGATATAGTGGCCCCGATCATTTCCCTCGAAGTTCGCAGAGCACCTTTACGAGTTCGTCTACGCACGTCGATGGGTTACCCATGCCAGGCAAATCTTGCCTCTCCTGCCTCGCCTTGATCCGAGCTGCATTAGTGTAAGCAGTTTCGAGGCGAGTGCGCGTTACTTCGAATATGCCTTTTCGACCTTTTTCGTAGCCAGGTATAAAGCGATCACACAGCAGCCGTAAGACCTCGTCGCGATGTATATTCCGCTCTACCCCCTCAAAATGCAGCACCAACCACAACTCGAAACTCGGGTTAGATGGAATAGCCCTAACCTCTATCGGTTGTTTCAGTTCATTTCGAAGCTTCTTGTCGTGGGCCTTCGCCTTGTTCAGCGCGTCTTCGTATCCAGGATGATCGTCGCGGTCGATGACGCAGAAAACTTTCTCCCATTCACGCGTCTCCTCACACAGATCGAGAGCGAATTCGACTACCTGAAGCGGTGTAGTGCCGTACTCGCTGTGGCAGACCTTAACGTGCGTCGTAGCTAGCTTGTAATACTTTCGAATCTCTTCAAAATAGAGGACCTCGGTTTTCTCGCCTTCTGAGACTATCAGGATCCGGTCGTACGTTTCTCGTTTCGCCTTTTTCCGAGCGAGGTGCTTCGCTTGCCGGATACGAGGATGATTGTCAATCGCCACAGTGATTAGTCCTTCTGCACTAAGTCATCAAAGTCCTCAATGTCCTCGATCATGGGCAGCGCACCATATCGGCCGGAAAGGTAACCACGCTCCAAGGCTTCGTTCTTCCGTGGACTGAATTCGGACAGCGGGACGATAGTGCTGACCTGGTCTTGCCCCTTCTCCATGAACCAGATTTGATCCCGACGAAAGATATTCGCATCGAGCAGGGAGGTGTCGTGCGTTGTGAATATCAATTGTGCCGCGCTGCCGTCACGCGTCGGAAGATGGAATAATTGGACCAGGAATCTTGTGATATGAGAGTGTAGGCTCCCGTCTAGTTCATCAACGACCACCGCACGGCCGACCTTCAATGCGTCGATTATTGGCGCTGCAAACGCGAACAGGCGCTGCGTGCCCGTTGACTCCTCCTCCATCTGGAAAATGGCGCTTGCCTTCGCAGACCTGTGCATGAACAACGGAACACGTACCTCCCGCTCTGACACTGTGTGCAGAGGGCCGTTTTCGCTGATTTCTACGTTGAACACATGTTGCTTCTGGACGCGAGTTGAGAGATCGGAGATTCCGATGTCCGCCGCATTCAGGAATTCGACCAGCATTTTTTTGCCGTCGTCAGTCGCAGCACGATTTGTCGAGAAATCAAACATCGGCTGAGTACCCGCAGCAAATATGCTCAGATGCGACGTTATCCAGTCATAGATTGGACGCAAACTATCGCTATTAAGTTGGACAGCCGTCGAGAGAAACAGCGCGTTCGACCGCGTCGCAACCTGCCAGACCTTTCTTTGCCCAACAAGCGATGACCCGAAGGTATAGGTGTGCACCGACTCAGCGAGTCCCTTTCGCTCGAACCATGTCTGCGGCTTTGGTGCCTTATATACATACAACCATTCTTCTGCAATCCTGTCAGGGAGCAGGGCGAATCCGTACTGGTAGCGGACTTTGTCCTGGATAAACGTAAACTCGAATTCTGACGGCTGGGTGACCGTAATAGGGTCCAACTTGAACGGAGCGTAGTTCAGTGGCTGATCTGGTTTCAAAGTTGCCGAGGTGGCAACTACGGCCTGCGCGAACTGCATGGCGCTGACGAGCGCCGATTTCCCGCTCGCGTTCGGACCGTAAACGACGGCGGAACGAAGCAGCGTCGGAATCGCCGAAATCCCCGTCTCGACAGTGTTTGTGGTGGCTTTCTCTTTGTCTTTGCTGGCCACCATGCTCAGGCACAAGTCGTCACGGATCGACCTGAAGTTCTTGACGCGAAATTCGACCAGCACGGCACACCTCCAATTATAAAGGCGATATTTGCACAAAATCCGCAAAATTTCAATGTATTTCAATCATGCATTCGCGTCGAACTGGTACGCGTGGGTTTGATAAATTGGCTGCAACTTCGTCAGGCGCTACCCAAGTGCACCCCTAGTCTCTGCGCTTACGCTGGCCTGAATACCGATGAGTGGAGCCCACGAGACACGAAATCGGAGTTCACTGACAACAGAAACAAGAAATGTGGCAGATGCTGAACTCGAACTGGACGGTCTCGTTGCCTCGTAGAGTTTTGCTCGACCGAAATGTTTCCACATGAGTGACCGCTTTGTAGCGCGAGTACGGTCTCTTGTGGGTCGAGTCATGCCCCTTTGCATGAGGCGCGCGCCCGCTGCGATCGTCGCAAAGGGCCGTGGGACGCGGTGCGGCCATGAGCGGTTCATCGTCGCGGCGTCCGCATAGCAGCCGTTCGCCCGTACAGTGACACCCCGCGATAGGGGACGAGGTTATGATCGCACTTTAGATCCGCCCGATTTCGGCATGCTCGCGCTCAAACTAACGCTTGTCCCGCTGTTCGTCCTTGTCGTTTCGATGTCGGGTAAATGGTGGGGGCCATCTATTGCTGGCTGGTTGGCTGGTCTACCTGTGATTGCCGGTCCGATTCTGTTCATTCTTGTGCTCGCGCATGGCCCGAGCTTCGGCGCGCGCGCTGCCACGCTGTCGCTTTCCGCAATCCTCGCGTCAGAAGCATTCAATTTTGCATATGCGTGGACCTGCCGCTCGCGTTCGTGGCCGGTAGCATTAGCCGTCGGGCTCATTACGTGGTTTATCTCCGCGTATGGCTTATCAATGTTGCCGACTTCACCTGTCTGGGCCGCGACCGCCGCCCTCGCTGCGATGTGCTTCGGCCAGTCGTTCTTGCCGCGCAGCTCGGCCGGGGCAGCAGGTGCGCCGCTTACGCGCTCCGACCTGACAGGAAGGATGGTTGCTGGCGCGGTCCTGACGCTGCTGGTTACCTCGTTATCCGGTTGGGCTGGCCCCGCATGGAGCGGTCTGCTCGCAGTATTCCCACTGCTGGGAATCGTTTTATCGGTGTCGTCACACCGTGCACATGGGCCGGCCTTTGTGATTTCGCTGCTTCGAGGCATGGTGCTTGGCAGGTTCTCGTTTGCGGCATTTTGTTTGTCGCTCTCGTTCTCACTGCCTTACCAGAGTCCACTTGTGGCCTTCGCCGAGGCCTCAGTCCTGGCGATGATCGTGCAATGGGGCACCAGGCGACTAGCAACGATTCAGCGCGCAAAAATTACAGAGCCGAGCGTCGTTGCTACGGATTGACGCTTCAACCGTATATCGCCGGCTAAGTGCCGGTTGAGCGTCGACTTTCATGTGGATCACGATCGTCCCTTGAAGGTTCTACCAGGAGAACAGGGTTATGGTCACCACTGAACGTCGGTGACCACGTCATCGACGGAATGGATCACATGCATCTGAACGAAGCGGGCCTCGTCGATAGCATGACCGTGGCATGACGGCCGCTTCCGTCTGTTGTCGCGGTCCAGCAGAAGCTTGCCCCGAGATTGGGAGGAAATAGGGAGCGGCAGTAACGGCTGACGGTACGATCAGTGCAAGACTGCTTCACGCGCCCAGTATAAGAGACCCGAACCATACAACCAGGGCAACTGGCTAATTCCTCCGAAGAAGCGGGCATTTCCTGCGTTATTCCGCCCTTTGCAAGTCGATCATTATTCCCATACTGCGCAATGGTGGCCATAGGTGTCGGAGTCGGCCGTGCTGGAGGGAGGACAACTCCGGCTCGGTCAAAGTGGTAATCGTAAAGTGGGTAAATTGACAGGATAAAAAACAACGGAGTGATCGTAGTGCGTGCGCCACCCGCTGTTACTTTTATTTCCAGATCCCTGCGGTGTTCGTCCATTGTCGCCCGACCTGGGTGAGGTACGCCTTTGCATGTTGCAAAGACATGCTTCCCATGAAGTCAGGCCAAGGGCTGAACACTGCCGCACAACGCATGCAAGAGGCTCTTCATGTCCAACACGGTAGAAAAACACAGCTGCATCATCTGCCAATCGGATACGCATTATTTCTTTTCAAAGGACTACCCAACCTATCCGGGCAGCCCTTTCGAAGGTACCTTGACTGTCAACTTCTGGAGATGCGGTAACTGCGGATTTGTCATCTCCAGGACACATCAGGAAATGACGTCGGATCAATGGTCGCAACTCAATTCGAGTTGGCACCATGCTTTCGAAACCGACGTCAAGTCGCGAACAACCAATCAGCCTCCGTACGCAGATCAAGCTCTGGCGCTGACGATGCTCAATAAGAACAATGTCGTCGATGCCAATGATGCGCTCGACTACGCAGCGGGCTACGGTACATTTTCCAGGTGCCTAAAAAAGTATTTTGGCACCGAGATTGAAATCTTTGACCGTTACGTTCATAGCAGCGACCAGTCACTTCGTTATGTCAATGAAGGCGACTTGAAAACGTATAAGCTGGTCGTAAACAGCGCTATGTTCGAGCACGTGCTGGATCGGAGCGCGCTGGACGAGGTGAATGGGTTGGTAGCAGATGATGGTGTACTCATGCTTCACACCGTTGTTTGCGAAAGGATTCCTAAGGACCCGAACTGGTTCTATATCAATACTATGGTCCATACCGCACTCCATACGAATAAGAGCATGGAAATATTGATGCAGCAGTGGGGATACGCCGCCTCCGTGTATTCGCCCCAGGCTAAGAGCTGGTTCCTGTTCAAGAAAGGGAGCTCCAAATTAAGAGAGCTACAGGCAACCGTGGCAGAAATAAATAGCGAATTGCAAACTACCTATTTTCACTATAAAGACGGTTTTCTGGATTACTGGAAGGGTTTCTGACGAGAACGCCTCTCTGCGACTGCCACGCGTCACCTCAAAGGGTTGTAGCCCCCCACCTGATTGTTGGCGCCTTCGACTGGCAAGGAGCTAACGTCAAGAGTGGTGTACGAACATTTTGATGGCGGTCGATTTCAAGCGGCGCGTTTCTGCTGAACCGGTCGATCGTCTTGCACCGGTTCGCCGTCCTTAAAGGCAATGCCCTCGAGCAACAGCTTGATCTTTTCCGGGCCGTTAATACGGCGCCAAGTCTTCTCAGCCTCCTCGATCAGCTTGAATGCCAGACCGAGGAAGGTTGGTCGCGACACGCAATTGCGCGTACGTGTCGTGCGGTGCCGCACGGTCGCGAACGTCGACTCGATCGCGTTGGTGGTGCGCAGATGCTGCCAATGCTCGGCAGGGAAGTCGTAAAACGCGAGCAAGCTGTCTCGATCCTTCTTCAGCGTTTCGGCTGCTTTCGGATATTTCGCCGCATAGATCGACACGAAACGATCGAACGCGGCATGTGCCTCGGCGCGCGTGGCGGCCATCCAGATCGCCTGCATGTCCGCCTTCGCGCGCCCCTGTTGCGACTTCGGCAGCGCATTGAGCACGTTGCCCATCTTGTGAAACCAGCAGCGCTGGCCACGCGTGGCCGGAAACACTTCTTCCAGGGCCGCCCAGAAGCCCATTGCGCCGTCGCCAACAGCCAGCAATGGCCCCGCCTGCAAGCCACGCGCTTTCAGCTCCAGCAGCAGCTCCAGCCACGACGCCTTCGTCTCACGGTAGCCGTCGCCGATCGCCACGCGCTCTTTGCTCCCATCCGGCCTCACGCCGATGATCACCAGCAGGCATTGACCGTCCGAATTCTCGCTGCGCAGCCCGGTGTGAATGCCGTCGACCCACCAGTACACATAGCGCGATTTCGACAAGTCTCGCTTGCTCCAGGCTACGTGTTCTTCGGTCCATTGCGCCTTTAGCCGGCTCACCACATTCGCCGACAAACCCTTGGCATCCTCACCCAACAGCACGCTCAACGCTTCGCTCATGTCGCCCGTCGAGATGCCCTTCAGATACAGCCACGGCAACGCGGCGCTCACGCGGGGCGACTTCCTCACGTACGGCGGCACGATCGACGAATTGAACTTCACGCCTGATCCCGATCGATCGCGCACCTTCGGCACTTTCACCGGAATCGGCCCGGCCGCCGTCAATACCTCGCGTTCCGGCAAGTAGCCGTTGCGCACCACGGCGCGCTGCCCGTGCATGGTCTTGACGTTCGCGAACCGCTCCATCAGCTCTGCCAGCTCCGCTTCAATCGCTTGTTGAATCACCTGCCGTGCTCCTTGGCGGACCAACTCGTCCAGGCCGAGACCGGCACCCGATAGACCGATGACTTCTTTTTCCGTAAACTTGCTCATGGTGGATGGTTTGTTGTTTGCTGGTTTCCGACTTCGACAATCAGATTCTCAGCTGAAACCTCCACCGCCTTCAACCTTCCGCCTCAACTCCCCCGTACACCACTTCCGACTTTAGCTCACTGGCAAGAGCGGTGGGCAAGTCGATCGCTCAAGGTTAAAACGCCAGTAAAAAGGGCTCGCGTCTCGTCATGCTGATCCTGATTGGCACCGTGCCGACCGCGTACGCACTGAACACCCACCGCCTATCCCACCTCAACACGATTACGGCCCAACTTCTTCGCCCTGTAGAGCGCCCGATCCGCGCGCTTCATCAACGCATCTACGTCGCGCTCGCCTTCCGCGCGCGTGACCACGCCGATGCTAACGGTAAACGGAATCGGCTTCAGATGCCACGCATGCTCGAAATCCTGCTGCTCAATACGCTCGCGCACTTCCTCCGCGAATCTATGCGCGAGACCGACATCCGCGCCGGGCAATGCCGCGACAAACTCCTCCCCGCCCCAGCGCGCGAACAGATTGGATCCGTGCGTAATCGACATACCAACCTTCGCGAGCACCCGCAGAACCTCATCGCCAATATCGTGACCATAGCTGTCATTGATCTTCTTGAAGAAATCAATGTCCAGAATGAACACGGACAGAACATCGTCGGTGCCGAGTACTTTATCGACGAATTCCAGAAACTCGCGGCGATTCGGCAGGCCTGTCAGCGCGTCGGTCACGGCCTGCTTCTTCAGCAGTTCCATTTGCCGGGCGCGATCGGTAATGTCGCGGACGACCGCCGTGAACTCCGTCACACCGTCCACGTCGATTTTAGAAATCGCGATTTCAACCGGGATGATCGAACCATCGCGGTGCTGCCCGTACACGCTGTTGCTCTCGTCCATGCGCGGCGGAGTCGACTGCCGCAGGTTCGTCAGCGGTGAGTCCGCGAACTGCCGCACGTGCTGCGAATGATTCGCGCGAAATTTTTCCGGCAACAGGGTTTCGATCGGCCGCCCCAGCACTTCGGCCGATGTATAGCCGAACAGATTCTCCGCCGCGCGGTTGAACAGTGTGATGTTGTGCTGCTGATCGATGGTGACAATCGCGTCGTAAGCCGAGTCGACCACCGCGCGATACCGCGAGGCGCTGACTTCCCCTTCGTGCGTCAAATACATTTTCGGCGCCATGTCGAAACCCGTTACGAGAATTTCGACGACGGCCCCGCCGCCGTTCGCGTGCCTGATCGGTTCGAGCGAGAGGCGCGACAACCGCGTGTCTTTGTGGAAGTCGTAAGCCTGCTCCACTTCCTGCGCTCTGCGGGACGTAAAGCACGCCTCGAGTTTCTCGCGTAACGCAGGCCGCGCGTAATCCGGAATCAGCGTATCGAATGGGATGGGAAATGCCTGATTGTCCGCATGCGCTCCGCCCATCATTTGCAAGAAGTGGTTATTGCCGGCGGTGACGACAAGTTCGCCGTTCTCATCGCGCCCGACTATGGCGACGCTGATCACAATGCCGTCCATGAACTCGTGCGGTTTGTTGGGCCATTCGGACATAGTCTCACCTTACGAGAGCGTTATACCGTATCTATTTGAGTATCCTGGTCGCAATTGTTGCATAACCAGACTTATGGTATTTAGAGGCTCGAGGCTATTTTGTCTTCATGGTCGGATTGGATAGGCAGATGGTTCAGGCCCATGCGTGCGGCATCAACGGGACGAATACGAGCGGCACGGCCGAATGAAGCTCTTTATGGAGCCAACGGCGCACGGCAGTTCATGATTTTATGGGCGCGTTTGAGGCGCTTACCGGCTCAAGCCACCGGCTGTGCCGGTGGCATTTTATTTTTGAAAGCCGCCTTTGGATTTGCAGTGGCGCGAGAAACGTCTTCTGTGGGTAGACGGAGCCTAATTCAATCTGCATAGGCGTGGCTCGGTTCGGCCAATCGCCATCCCTTCGATCAGGGTATTTGCAATCCGACTTTTTGCTTGCAGTTTGCGATAGCAGATTCAACCGATGTCTGCCTCGCACGCCGCAGGCGAGGTGCGAGTCGCCGGCGGCCACTCTGCCCATCGCCGCCACGGTTTCGCGAGCACATAGTCCACCACGGACGCAAACGCCCGCTACCCCTGCGCGAGGTGCCGTTTCATCGCGCCGAACGCCGCGCCGTCGTATGCGCCGAGTGCTTCATCGCACAGCTTCGGGGCCTCTTCGAGCACGGCCTGGACCGTCTCGGGCGTGGCGTCTTCGTAGCCGGGCAACCCGCGATCTCGTCGAGTCCGGCCAGTTCCTTCATCACGAACAGCATATCGGCAACTGGAGCAGCATAGGTCATCACTTTCTCCACGGATCTGAACTGGAATAGCGAAGGGGTTGGGCGCGCGACATTCGTGAACCACGAACGCCGCGGCATATCAGGCGTATGGGAAGCAGTAAATCCGCTCCACCATGCGCTGTCAGGCAGGTTCGGGGATCGGCTGCGAAGCGGGCGGCGAGGTCTGAATAAGCCGCATGCTGTGGCGCTCGCGATAATGCGCGTGCCACGCGAGTGCTTCTTCGATCAGATGAGGTGTCTGTCCGCCGCGCGCGCCCGCCTTTGCCACGTAGTCGCGCAGCGCGTCGCGGTACAGCGGGTCCGCGCAATGCGTGATGATCTGCTGCGCGCGTTCGCGCGGCGCCAGTCCGCGCAAGTCGGCCAAGCCGTGCTCGGTGACGATCACGTCGATATCCTGTCCGATATGGTCGACGTGCGACACCATCGGCACGATGCTCGAAATATCGCCATCCTTCGCCAGCGACTTCGTCACGAACACGGAGAGGTACGCATTGCGCGCAAAGTCGCCAGAGCCCCCAATGCCGTTCATCATGTGCGTGCCGCCGACATGCGTCGAATTCACGTTGCCGTAGATGTCGCATTCGAGCGCGGTGTTCACCGCAATGACGCCCAGCCGGCGAATGACTTCCGGATGATTGCTGATTTCCTGCGGCCGCAGCAGGACGCGCGACCGGTAGCGGTCCAGTCCCTCGAAAAAGCGTGTCTGATATTCGCTCGACAGCATGATCGCCGACGCACACGCGAAGTCGACACACCCGGCGTCGAGCAGTTCGATGGCGCCGTCCTGAAGCACCTCCGAATACATGCGCAGGCCGCTAAAACCTGAATCGACGAGCCCATGCAACACCGCATTCGCGATCGAGCCAACGCCGGCCTGAAGCGGCTGCAACGAGGAACCCAGCCGACCCGCGCGAACCTCGTGCGAGAAAAAGCCGCTCAGGTGTCCGGCGATCTGCGTGGTGTCGGCATCCGGCGGCAGAACCTTGTTGGGGCTGTCGCCCTTGCGCGTGACGACGATCGCAGCGATCTTTGTGGGGTCCAGAGGAATATACGGAAGGCCGATTCTTTGCGCCGCGTTCGTGAGCGGGATAGGCTCCCGGTCGGGACGTGATAGCGGCAGATAGACGTCGTGCAGCCCTTCGAGTTCGAGCGGCATATCCAGGTTGATCTCGACGATAACCTGCTTTGCGAGCGCGGCGAACACCGCCGAATTGCCGACCGACATGGTCGGCACGATACCGGCCTCGCCAACCGCCACGGCTTCGATCACGGCGACATCGACGGGTCCGAGGAATCCGTCTCGCAGTTGCTCCGCCATTTCCGACAGGTGGAGGTCCATGAACATCGCCTCGCCGGCGTTGATCTGGTTGCGCAGGGATTTGTCCGACTGAAAAGGCATGCGCCGGGAAATTGCACCCGCCTCGGCGAGCACTCCGTCGACCTCGTATCCCACCGATGCTCCTGTCATCAGTGTGATCCGTAACGACTGCTCGCGGGCACGCGCAGCGAGCGCGAGAGGGACCGCCTTGCAGTCGCCGGCGGCGCCAAAGCCGCTCATGCCGACGGTCATGCCGTCGTGAATCAGCGATGCGGCCTGCTCCGCCGTCACGATCCTGTCGCGAAGCTGCGACAGGCGAATCCGCTCCTCAAGCACTTCTGCCTCCTTTGATACGGGACTTTATGCCGATGCGGCGCCATTCCGTTCGGTGAATGACGCCTATCCGGCTCTATGTGCCATCAAGTTTAATGAAGATTCATCGATGCATAACGTGATTTAATGTCATGATTTCCAGTCGTTTTTTTCATGACCTCGTGGTACGGACATGCCGATCGATATCCGCGCATTGCGCTACTTTGTGGAAACCGTCCAGCTGGGCAGCTTCACCCAGGCGGCGGCCGCCGTCTTTGTCACCCAGTCGACAATCAGCAAGATGGTGCGGCAGCTCGAAGACGAAGTCGGCCAACCGCTTCTGATTCGCGACGGCAGACAGGTGCAGCTCACCGATGTCGGGCGTGTGGTCTACGAGCGCGGCTTGCAGGCACTTTCCGTGATTCGCGAACTGCAAACGGAGGTCGCCGACGTTGCGCAGCTCGGTCGTGGCCAGCTCACGGTAGGTATGCCGCCAATGGGCAACCTGTTCTTCCCGGCCGCCGTCAGGGCCTTTCAGCAACGCTACCCGAAGCTCGAACTGCGGCTCGCCGAACACGGTGGCCAGTTGCTCGAACAGAAGGTGATTGCGGGTGAACTGGAAGTAGGCGCAACCGTGCTATTGCCGGGACGCAGCCAGGAGCAGCTCGCGACTCGCGTAATCGCGCGCTGCACGATCTGGGCCGTCGGACCGCGCGAGATGCCGTGGGCGGGACGCCGCACCGTGAAGCTCGCCGCGCTGAAGGACCAGCCGCTGATCCTGCTGGACGACGGATTTGCGTTAACCCGTCGCCTTCACGCGGCATTTCAGGAGGCCGGCATCGAGCCGCATGTCGTGGCCAGAAGCGGCCACTGGGACTTTCTTGCGGCGATGGCGGCCGCGGGGCTTGGCACCACCTTCCTGCCGGAACCGTTTCTGGCACGCCTCGACGTCGGCAATCTCGCGATCGCGCGGGTGACGGAGCCCGCACTCGACTGGACGCTCACGCACATCTGGTCCCCGGATCGCTACATGTCACACGCGGCGCGCGCGTGGCTTGCCATCTGCGACGAAGTGTTGGGCAAACAGGCGCGCGTCGGCGCGCCTTAGTCCCCTGGAGCGCCGTTATCGACTTGCGGCCGGGCAATGAGCAGTTGCATTGCATGCGTAACCTCTGACGATTGCTGCTAGCATCGCGAAGCGTCATGCCGTTGCTGCCGCTGTAGCCGGCGCTACAGGCGTTTCCGTTACCTGGGGTAGCAAGGTGATTCTCGATATCCGGACACTTTACGTTGTCACTGCGGTCGCCTGTCTCGTACTCGGCGCGCTGCAGCTGGTCGCCTACGGTACACAACGGTTTGAGCGCTGGCCGGCATGGTGGGGCCTCAGCAATGTGCTGCTGGGATTGGGAACGCTCGGCGTCGCGCTGCGCGGCATGGCGCCTGATTTCGTGACCGTCCAACTGGCGAACGCTGTGACGGTAGCCGCGTTTCTGGTACTGCTCGTGTCCGTGCGTGCCTTCGCGCAGCGGCCGGCGCTGCCCTGGTGGCTGATCGTGGTCATCGCTGCGTCGCAAGTACTGCTCTTCACCTTCTGGTCCGCGCCGGGCGACTTCCGCGAGCGTATCGCATTCGAGTCCGTGCTCTTCGCGCTGTTCGACGCGGCAATCGTGGTCGAAGGAGTGCGGCTGGCACGGCGGCATCGTCTCAAGTCCGCGTGGCTGCTCGCGGGATGCTTTGGTGCGACCGCCCTGCTGTTTTCGGTGCGTGCAGCGATGGCCTCACGGGGCGCGATTGGCGGCACGACACTGTTTTCTTCCCCCACGCCGATCTACCAATGGATGGCCGCGACAGGCGAGGTGTTCATTACGCTGCGCGGCTTCACATTGCTGCTGATGGCCGCCGAACGCAGCCACCAGTTGCTGTTCGACCATGCGCAGCGCGATCCCTTGACGGGTGCGTTGAATCGCAGCGGCCTGCGCCTGTCGTATGAGCGGGTGGCAGCCGCTCGCGGCATGGCGCGACATGCCGACACGATGTTGGGCACCGTGTCGCTCATCGTGATCGATCTCGACCACTTCAAGGCGATCAACGACACACATGGCCATACGACGGGCGACGATGTGCTGCGGTTATTCGCGACCACCGCGCGCGACGACCTGCGCACCGGCGACACGCTCGCACGCTATGGCGGCGACGAATTCGTCGTGATGCTGCCGCACACCGCCGGCGGCGAGGCGCTTGCGATTGCCGAGCGGATCCGCGTCGCGTTCGCGAATGCGACTGGCGCGCTTGGTACGCTCGGTACGCTTGCGGTCCAGCCGACACTGAGCGTGGGCATCGCTACCGGCAGCCTCGCCGGCGACACCCTCGACACAATCCTGCAACGCGCCGATGAGGCGCTCTACCGTTCGAAGCGCGAAGGCCGTAACCGTGTGCGCGTCGCGGCGCTCTGTAACGGAGATAGTGGGGACGACGAAATGCTGGTGGATTGATCCGGCTGCCACTTCTCGCTTCTCGCTATGCGCTGTCCGAAGCCAACACATAGTCCTTCTTTAACGGCTTCCCCAGATCGAGCACGGCCTTTCCGATCTGACGCCGCTCCTCGAGGGCTGCATGCGCGTCTTCGACATCATCGAGCGAGTAAGAACCTTGGATCGAAACCGATAGCGAGCCGTCGAGCAGAGCCGTGAACACATCGTCGGCACGGCGCTGGACGGATTGCGCATCGGCAAGATGATCCGCCAGTCGTGGTCGCGTCAGATAGAGCGACCCGGATTCGCCCAGTTCGATCGGATCGAGGTCGCTCAGCGAACCGGACACGGATCCGTAGTTCACGACGAGCCCACGCGTTCGCGTCGCCCGAAAACTGTCGCGTAGCGTCACCTTTCCCACCGGATCGAAGACCACGTCAACGCCCTTCCCGCCGGTTGCTTCACGTACGGCATCGGCAAAGCGCCCGTTGTCGTAGAGCACCACATGGTCAGCGCCAAGCCGACGCACGACCTCGGCTTTCTGCTCCGAACTCGCCGTGGCGAAAATCGTCGCTCCCGCGCGCTTGCCCATCTGGACGAGCAACTGGCCAATGCTGCCGGACGCCGCGTGAATCAGGCAGGTGCGTCCCGGCGCAAGTTGACCGACGTCGTGGCAGAGGTAGTGCGCCGTCGATCCCTGGAAGATCGCGGCGGCGGCGAGATCGAAGCCGACTGCATCCGGGATTCTCGCGACACGGGCCGCCGGCACGACCGCGAGCTCGGCATAACTGCCCCATGCAATGCACCACGCGACGCGATCGCCCGGCACGAACGACGTCACCTCCCGACCGACCGCTACGACTTCACCTGCGCCTTCCATGCCGAGCGTGACCGGCAAACGTACCGGATAGGTCGTGGACTTCGCGTACTTGCCCTGGCGCGTGTGAACATCCATGAAGTTGATGCCGGCGAAGGCCACCTTGATCAGCACATCAGCGGGACCGGGCGCAGGAATGGGGATGTTTTGCCGCAACAGGACTTCCGGGCCGCCATAGTTAACGATGCGTATCGCTTTCAAATCAATTCTCCACTGCATGTCAGGACGGCGCCGCCGCGAAGGCCGCGGAAAGAACTCCGCACGCCGAAAACCGGGATCCGAAAACCATTTTACGCGCTAGAGTACATTGGTATACACTCGTACTCAACAGAAAAACCTGTATAACGTCAGCGCTTTTAGTCAGTACCGGGGTGTCGCGACAGTGGGTGCCGCCTCGTCAGCCGCAGCGACATCAGGACTTATGGAGGCGTGACGTCATGACCCATCTTGCGCGCGAATTCACGGAACTCATCCTCGGCTGGCCTGCGGACGATCCGGCGTTAATCGAGCGCTGCCAGTTGCTGCTGATGGACGGCGTCGCGGTGGCTGCAGCCGGCGCATCGGAGCCGGGACCGACGCACATGGCGCGGTTGTCGCAAGAACAATCCGAATGCGCCGGGCCGGCCACCGTCATTGGCCACGGGTTTAGCGCACCACCGCCAATCGCCGCGCGCATCAACGGCATGTCAATGCATGTGCTCGATTACGAGCCGATGTGGAATCCGCCCAATCATGCGGTGTCGCCGCTGCTTCCGGCGCTGCTCGCACTAGCCGAGCAGCGGGAACATACGTCGGGTGAACTACAGGGCGAGGCGCTGCTGCGCGCGTTCGCGAAGGGTATCGAAGCGCAGGGGCGGCTGCGGCTATCCTCGGCGCAGATCGAGCCGGCCCAGTTGAGCCTGCACCCGCCGGGCATTGTCGGGCCGTTGGCGACCGCGCTCGCATGCGCCGATCTGCTCGGGCTCGACACCTTGTCCGCGACGGCGGCGGTTTGCATCGCTGCGTCGCGCAGTAGCGGTGTGATGGCCAACATCGGCTCGCAAACGAAAGCGCTGCATTGCGGCGACGCCGCCGCACATGGTCTCGAAGCCGCGCTGCTCGCGCGTCGCGGTTTTACCGCAAACCCCGACGCGCTCGGCGGCCCGCGCGGCTGGGGCCATGCCTACTTCGGCGAACGTTTCACAACTGAACCGCTGCTGGCGCCGCTCGGCCTGGGCCGTGCTTTAGTGCCGGGTCCGTCGTGGAAGCTGTTCCCATCGCAATTCGCGACACACTTCGGTATCGCGGCCGCGCTCGACGTCCGCGCACAAATCGACGCGTCCGCCACATTCCGCGCAGACGACATCACGCGGATCGAATTGCATGCGCCGGCAATGCCGTACATCGACAGGCCGTTTCCGGAAACCGGACTCGACGGCAAATTCTCGTGGCAATACACGGCGACGATTGCGTTGCTCGACGGCAAGGTCGACCCGGCGTCGTTCACCAACAGCCGCCGTTTCGCCGAAGACGCGCAGACGCTGCTCAATCGCTTCACACTGTCTGCCGACCCGGGCATTTCCGGCGCGCTCGACAAGATGCACGTAGAGATCACGGTGCATCTGAAGGACGGCCGCACTGTGACCTCGCGCTGCGACGCCCCGCCCGGAAGCTGGAGCCGCCCGGTAGACGCCGAAGCGGTGACGAAGAAGGCGCGCAGCCTGCTGGAAAGCACGCTCGGTCATGAACGCGCGGACCACACGCTGAAGTCGGTCACGCAGCCACCAAGGCTTCTGAGCGTCCGCGCGCTGATGGCGTGCCTGCGCTGAGCGCCGCCGTGGCCGACTATACTTGTCGTACCGTCTGCCGTATGGCGGCCCCTACGGCAAACCGTTCCGGACACAATGACATCGAAGGTTAGATCTGTGAGTGAAAAATCCAGTGCAACGATCGGCGAGGCCGAACTGACAACGGATTTCGGGCAAGGCTCGCTGGCGCAATACGTGTACGCACAGTTGCGTCAGGAGATTCGCGACCGCCATCTCGCGTCCGGCGACCGGCTGCGCGAAACCGATATCGCCGAGCGTCTCGCCGTCAGCCGCACGCCGGTGCGTGAAGCCCTGAAACGGCTCGAAGCCGAGGGCGTCGTGCGCTTCGCGTCGCCTCGCGGTTTCGTCGTGGTGCAACTGTCGCCGAAACAGGTGATGGAACTGTACGCGATGCGCAAGGTGCTGGTCGGCGCGGCTGCCCGCTTCGCGGCGGAACAGGCGTCGCCGATCGAAATCCTCTCGATGCAGCAGGTTATCGGGCAACTCGAACGCGCGAAGAGTGCTGACGAGGTGGCGTCGCTGAATCGGCGGCTGCACGAAATCATCGTTGCGGCCGCACATAACGAGTACCTGTACAAGACCTCGAACGTGTTGATCGACGCGCTTGGCCTGCTCGGCTCGACGACCTATTCGATGCCGGGAAGAATCAAAAGCGGGCTGAAGGAGAACAAGGAAATCGTCGCGTGCATTGCGAAGCACGATGCCGACGGTGCGGAGCGCACCGCGCATCAGCACGTCGCCGCGGCCACCGAACTCCGTTTGCAGATGCTATTCGGCGCCGAAGCGGACGCGAGCGGCGCGGCGCGTTCAGGCGCCCGCGTCTAGGCACGAGGCCGGGCGCTGAATCGCGGCCAGCTCACGCGTCGCGCAAAAGATGCATCAACGATCGCACCTTGCGCCGCCCCGGCGCGAGCAGCACTTCGAGCAGCGCATCCACTCTATCCGGCGAGAGACGCAACCCCGCGGTTCCGCGAAACTTCGCAGCAATCGCGTTTTCGTCGAGCGCGCGAGCGCCACTGCCGAGATTGACCGGCACGTATTCGCTCCGCTCACTGCCATTGTTGAGCCGAACCGTCACACGCCCCGAGAAATACTTCGGGAATTCCGTATCCGGATCGACAACGCAGCGCACCTTGCTCGCCAGTTGAAGAATTTGCGGATCGGCAAGACTCCCGGCTTCCAGTTCAGCGAGACCAAAACGGCCGCGCAGCAGGCACGCCGCGACAACGAACTGCGTGCTGAACTTCGCCTCATAGTCGCTGCGCGGCAGGATCTTCGACGCGGCCGGTTCGGCGACGATTGGCATGGTCGGCGCGGGCAGCATGCAGATTACTTCGTCGATATCGGCGGCGTTCGATAAACCCGGTTGCAGCAACAGCGCAGCTTCCGCACAACCGTGAATGAAGTGACACACCGGATACGGTTTGATCGCCGTACCGAGCATGGCCCACTGTTCGCCCAGCCCGGCGCCTATCGACCCGCAATCCACCTCGGCCGCGTGCTGCTGCAAGTGCGAATCGAACAACCCAAAACGGCCTTCATAGGGCCGTGACGGGCCGGCAAAGCCATTCTGCGCAAGATGGGCCGCAGTGATGCCCGCGAGCGCGCCCCAGCCCGGATGCATGCGCTTGGTCCACGCGCCCTCCTCCAGAAACACCTGCACGCCCGACGCGGTGCTGGCCGCGATGCCCTGCGCGGCGACCAGTTGCGCGATGTCGAGTCCCATCAGCTTTCCGGCGACGATCGTCGAACTGAAGTGAGAGACGATTCCGGTCGCATGAAAACCCGCGTGATGAAAGCCGCCCTTCACGGCCGCGCCAATCCGGATCGCCGTCTCCATGCCGGCGACGTAAGCGGCGAGCAACGTGTCCCAATCCGCGTCGACCGCTTCGCCCACGGCGAGCGCCGCCGGCAGGCAGGCGACCGTCGGATGCACGATGCTGAGCGGATGCGTGTCGTCGAAATCCAGGCCGTGAATCAGGAAGCCGTTCGCGAGCGCGGCATCGCGCGGCGCGAGCGTCTGCGAAGCGCCGATCACGGTGGCATCGCCGCGCGAGCCGGCCGCTTCGAAACCGCGCAGCGCCGGCGCGGCAAACGGAAAATGATGGGACGCGAACGCGAGGCCGATTGCGTCCGTGATGTGATGCGTCGCCTTGCGCCGAAGTTCATCGGTCAATGCCGACGGTTCCAGTGCCCAGGCGAATTCCGCCAGCATGCGGGCGATCGGCGTTTCGCCGGCTGCGTGCGAACCGGCTGTCGTCACGAGTCGCGCGTCCTTGTCTGAAACCGAATCGGAAATCATCAACGATCTCCCGGCCGGAGGATCGGCGCATCCAGCGGATTGTCCGCCGCTTGCGCGAGCACGGGGTTGATCGATTCGAGCCGGCGTCCCGTCGTTCGTGCGCCGAACAGCAGCGTAACGGCGGCAGTCGCGAGCCATGCGCCCGCGATATACACGAAGACCCACACGTAACCGAAGTTCATGAAGATCCCCGCGACGATGAACGAGTTGCCGACGTTCGCCAGCCGCCCCATCCCATACGCAAAGCCGGCGCCGGTATTGCGGATATCGGTCGGATACTGTTCCGGCGTGTACGCATAGCACAGCGCGGCGAAGGTCTGGATCAGCATGCCGACCAGGAACCCGAACGACACGATCAGCACCGGCTGGAAGCTCAGCCCGTACAGCAGCCCGAACACGGCGATCAGCGCGGCCGCCCCCGCGATGCTGAACTTGCGTTCGAAACGGTCGGCGAGAAATACGGCGATCAATGCGCCGGGCACCGCGCCGATGTTGATCAGCGTGATGTAGGTGAGGCTGTGAACGATCGTGATGCCGTGCTGGACGAGAAGCGTCGGCACCCACGCCTGGAAGCCGTAAAAGCCGAGCGTCTGGAAGATCCAGATCGCCCACAGCGTCATCGTGCGGCCAATGTACTGGCCTTTGAACATCGACGTCCAGGGCGCGCGCACTTCAGCCGGCCGGTTAATGGCGACCGCCTCGGGCAATGGACCGGTTGTGCGCACGACCTCGGCTTCGATCAGGCTCAGCGTGCGGTCCGCTTCTTCCATGCGGCCCTGGCGCGCGAGCCAGCGCGGCGATTCCGGGAAATGCTTCGTGAAAACCAGGAACACGATGCCGAGCGCGCCCCACACGAAAATCCAGCGCCATCCATCGGGGCCGGACGGCACCACCAGTCGCGCGACCCAACTCGTGATCGGAATGCCCATCAGCGCAATGACCATCGCCCAGCTCTGCCACGTACCGCGCGTTTTCGCGGGAAAGAGTTCGGCGATGTACGCCATCACGACCGCCGTCGCCGACGAAATACCGACGCCGGTCAGCACGCGCGTGATCATCAGCATTGGAATGTCGGGTGCGAGCGCGTTGGCGAGCGAGAACACCGAATAGGCGATGACGTAGCAGATCAACGCGCGCTTGCGGCCGATCTTGTCCGACAGCATGCCGCCCAGCGTCGCGCCGAGAAACATGCCGAAAAAGCCCGCCGACGTCAGCATTGCAATGCTCGACATCGTGAGTCCCCATTCCTTGACGAGCGCCGGCGCTGCGTACGAAAAGGTGAAGATGTCGCTGATATCGAAGAAAAACGGCAGGCTGACGAGAAGCAACAAACGCCGGTGAAAACGCGACACCGGCAAGCGGTCGATCCGCGCGGCAATCAGTTCGTCATTCACGGGACACCTCCCGCGCCGCGACCCATTCGCGACCACTACGAACCGCACCTGCTATCTCAAACGCAAAGAAAGCGTTCAGCATGTTTGTCTCCATCCGTAGTTTTAATGTCACCCGCGGTCCTGCTTCGTGCCGCAATACAACCAACCGTTACTGCGCGTCCGTCACGGCACCCACGAAGTTTCCACGAGAGTGTTGCGAGGCGCCGCCACCACCTTCAGGTCGCGCTCGGCTTCAGCGCCGCCGGGCAACGTGCGCTTTGTCATCAACCGCGCGAGCTGGCTGACGTCCGTCACAGCTTCCAGCGATTCGAGCCTTTCATAAAGCGCCAGCGCTTCCGAGGAGCCGATCGCCCGCTTGCTGCAATCGGAAAACTTCTCCCACAGTTCTTCGCCCGACATCGGGTGATCGCCGCCACGGCCGATCAGATCGTCGACGCGGCGTGACAGCACGCGGCCATCGCGCATCGTCACCGTTACTTCGGCGCCGAACTGATGCGGCGAATCTTCCGGCATGCCGGGATGCGGGTCTGTGCGCGTGATCGCAAGCAGACGCCGGATGCGCGGATCGCGATGTGCGTCACCTTCGAAATGCTCGAGACGCACCACACCGTCCAGCAACGCTCGTGCAACCGCGTACTGCACGCTGAATTTCGCGTTAAGCGAGGTCTGCGGATCGGGACTGTCCGTATGCGGCAAACGGCGGGCATGCGGCTGGATATGAATCGCTTCGATGTCGTCGGCCTTTACGCCGTCTTCGCGAACCAACGCCAGCGCCATCGCGATCGCCGGATGCGTGCTGCCGCAGCAGGGAAACTGCTTGAGGCCCATTGTCGGACTTTCGATTTCGAGCGGCGCGCACCAGTCTTCGAAAATCCGCGTGGGGTCGTAGGTACCTGGACCGTTGAACGCGTTGAAGAAGCCCTGTTTGTGCTCAAGGGCCGTAAGGTTCGCACTGAAGCCGCGTTCCGCGAGCAGCACGGCAAGCAAGCCGTTGCGGCAGCAATGGCCGACATGCAATGGCTTGACCATCGTGCCGAAGTTCGCCTTCAACCCCGCTGCCAGCGACGCCGCAATCGCAAGCGCCGTGGCGGTTTTGTCCACGTCGAGTTTGAGCAGATGGCTGGCAGCGGCGGCGGCGCCGAACACGCCGAGCGTCGAAGTCGGATGCCAGCCCTTGTCGTAGTGATGGTAATTGACCGCGCGGGCAAGGCGGATCTCCGTTTCAATGCCGATCACGTAGGCTGCGATGATCGCTTCGCCGCCCAGTCGCCGCTCTTCCGCGAGCGCGAGCAGCGGCGAGATCAGCGGCACGGACTGGTGTCCTCCCATCGGCTGGCTGAAATCATCGTAATCGAGCGCATGCGAGGCGGTGCCGTTCACGAGTGCGGCGTCGAGCGCGGACGTCTTGCGGGCCGTGCCGAATACCGAACACTTGCCCGGTGCTTCAGCGACGCCCGGCGTGTCCAGCAGAATGCGCACACATGGCTCCGCCGAACCGGCCAACGTGACGCCAATCGTATCGATGAATGCCGTGCGCGCCACCGCTAGTGCGCGCGGCGTGATGTGCTCCGCACCGAACGCGTGAATGCGATGCGCAAGACGCAGCGTGATCGGCATATCGCGTTCGTCGGGAATCTCAGAGGCTGTCTGTGATGTCATGTTCATTCCATTCGCCTGTTCGTTCGCTGCGGAATGTCCGCCGTGCGCTAGGTACGCGCTGACGTGCGGCCTGCGATCCGCCCGAAGGTCGCGCCCGAAACCAGGCCCGTGCCGGCCGGATAGTTATCGTAGAAAAGGCCGCCGACCATCTCGCCGCAGGCCGTCAGGCCGGGGATCGGACGCCAGTCCGTACCGATCACGCGCGCCTGTTCGTCGACCTTGACGCCGCCGAAGGTGAACGTGATGCCGCCCGTCGCGGTGTAGGCGTAGAACGGCGGCGCGTCCAGTTTCAGCGCCCAGTTCGTCTTGTCCACGCCGAGCCCTTGCGTGCCGAGGCCGTCTTTGCCGGTCGGATCGAAACCGTCGGATACCTCGTGCGCTGCGGCGTTGTATTCCTGCAGGGTTTTCAGCGCGCGCGGCTTGTCGTCGATATCAAGTTGTTCGACCAGCGCTTCGAGCGTGTCGGCCTGTAACGGATCACTCGTCGAATAACGCGGTTCGAGCAGATGGACCGTCTTCGAATCGAACAACTGATAGGCCTTCGCGCCCGGCTCGGCGAGAATCGCGCGGCCGTACTTCGCGTAGGTGAACATCGCGCCGTCCTCACCTTCGTCGACGAAGCGATTGCCCTTGCGGTTGATCATGACGCCGTACAGGTAGCTCAGCCGGTTGCTGCGGTCCGTCATTTCGCGCGGCGCGAAATTGCCCCAGTCGGCGCTGATCGGCGTTGCGTGACAGCCGCTCCACTGCCCCCACGGCATGGCGCCGATGTCCATTGCCATGCGCAGGCCGTCGCCCTGGTTGTGCGGCGTGCCGCGCACCTTCGCACCGCCCACGAGCGGACCGATATGCTGCGTGCGCATCTGCACGTTCGCTTCAAAGCCGCCGCAGCCGAGCACGACGGCGTGGCTGTGCAGTTCGCGCATGCCTTCGTCATCGCGAATGCGTACGCCGCAGACGCGCCCCGTTTCGTCCTGCAGGAGTGCCATCACGGCGGCGCCATAGCGCACTTCGATACCCATCCGCTCGACCGTCGCAAACCAGCTGCGCGACAGCCCGACGCCTTCATGCTCCGCGCGAACCACAAGCCCACGCGCCCAGATGATCTGATTGCCCTTGCGCACGCCCGTCAGGCTGACGGCCGGCTCCATCTTGATCTGCCCCGTTTCGTGCATCCAGAACACGGTCTCTTTCGAGTTGTCCACGAGCACGCGCGACAGCACCGGATCCGTCTGACCGCTCGTCACGCGCATCAGATCGCCGTGAAAGTCGTCCCGAGTGTAGGGCTGAATGCCCGCGTAGAAATCCTCGAATTCTTTCTCGACGCCGGGTACCAGCGGGCCGATTTCGCGCGGATCTTCGAACGCGAAACGCAACACGCCGCCGCTCCAATGGGTGTTGCCGCCACGCATCGCGCGCGGCGCCTTCTCCAGCACGACGACGCGTGCGGCCCCGTTTTCGCGCGCCGACACTGCCGCCGCCAGCGCGGCATTGCCGGCCCCCACCACGATCACGTCATAGTCCGCCATTGAGTCACTCCTCTCGTAGACATGTTGCAGAGCAAGCAGGCACGCAAGCTGTCCATGCCGGCACGCGGAAACGCCCGCGGTATCCGATCGGGGCGCCCCGGCACGTGGTGGACATTGCATTGCGTTATCGAAGTCTGGTTTTCAGAATACTTCTGTATACACAAGTACTCTAATCAGTACATTCCCTGATACAGAGCAAGGACGTGCGTGGAACCAAAGGGCTTGGGCGCATTACCGAAGTTCGGGGCGCCTCGCGTGACGGACGTTATTCCTTCGGATCATTACCCCGCCTCCCTTGCGCATCTCCTCTCCATTTACTTGACATCTAAACTATCTAGGCCTAAATTAATCTCACACAGCGGCGTCCACATATGGGGAACAAGCATGCGCATCGTTTGTATTGGCGGCGGCCCGGCCGGGTTGTACTTCGGTCTGTTGATGAAGAGCCGGAACCCGGCCTACGACGTCACGGTAATCGAGCGCAACCGCCCCTACGACACCTTCGGCTGGGGCGTCGTATTCTCCGACCAGACGCTCGGCAATCTGCGCATCGCCGACGCCCCCAGCGCCGATGCGATCCTCGACGCCTTCAATCACTGGGACGACATCGAGATTAATTTCCGTGGCCGGCAAATCCGTTCGTCGGGCCACGGCTTTTGCGGCATCGGCCGCAAGCGTCTGTTGAATATCCTGCAAGCGCGCTGCGAAGAACTGGGCGTGAAGCTGGTTTTCGAAACCCAGGTCACGGACGACAGCGCTTACGAAGCCGACCTCATCATTGCCTGCGACGGCGCGAACAGCGCGATCCGCCAGAAGTACGCGCACACCTATCGCCCCGCTGTCGACATGCGCGATTGCCGCTTCGTGTGGCTCGGCACCAGAAAACTTTTCGACGCCTTCACCTTCGCCTTCGAAGAAACCGAATTCGGCTGGTTCCAGGCGCATGCCTATCGTTTCGACGATCAGACTTCCACTTTCATCGTCGAAACGCCGGAGCGCGTGTGGCGCGCCGCCGGCCTCGACGAGATGAGCAAGGAAGACAGCATCGCCTTCTGCGAGAAGCTATTCGCGAAGTATCTGGACGGCAACGCCTTGCTCTCGAACGCAGCGCATTTGCGCGGTTCGTCACAATGGATTCGCTTCCCACGTGTCGTCAACGAGGAATGGGTGCATTGGCGCGACAACGCGGACGGCACGCGCACGCCCGTCGTCCTCATGGGCGACGCCGCGCATACGGCCCACTTCTCCATTGGCTCCGGCACCAAACTCGCGCTCGAAGATTCGATTGAACTCGCCAATAGCATCGGCGCGCATCCCGGCGATCTCGCCGCAGCGCTCAAGCACTACACCGACGTACGCAGCATCGACGTATTGCGTATTCAGAACGCCGCGCGCAATTCGACGGAATGGTTCGAGCACGTGGACCGCTATACGTCGTTCGAGCCGGAACAGTTCGCGTATTCGCTGCTCACGCGTTCGCAGCGCATCTCTCACGAGAATCTACGCGAGCGCGATGCGGGCTATCTGTCCGGTTTCGAAGACTGGCTCGCCCGGCGCTCAGGGGTCGATCGCGCGCCGGAAAAGCATTCCGTCCCGCCGATGTTCACGCCCTTCACTTTGCGTGGCGTCACGCTGAAAAACCGCGTGGTGGTGTCGCCTATGGCGCAATACTCGGCCGTCGACGGCGTTGCCGGCGACTATCACCTGATGCATCTCGGCGCACGCGCAATGGGCGGCGCAGCACTCGTCATGACCGAGATGACCTGCGTCTCGCCTGAAGCGCGTATCACGCCCGCATGCCCCGGCATGTACGCACCCGAGCATCTCACCGCCTGGAAGCGCATTGTGGATCTCGTGCATCGTCAGTCGGATGCGAAGATCGGCATTCAGCTCGGCCATTCCGGTGCGAAAGGTTCGACACGCGTCGCGTGGGAAGGCATCGATCAGCCGCTCACGGAAGGCAACTGGCCGCTCGTCTCGGCGTCGCCGCAACAATATCTGCGCGGCGTCAGCCAGCATTCGCGCGAAGCCACGCAAGACGAACTGCGCGAAATCGAGGCGCAATTCGTCCGCGCCACGCAGATGTCGGCCGAAGCGGGTTTCGATTGGCTCGAACTGCATTGCGCGCACGGTTATTTCCTGTCGAGCTTTCTGTCGCCGCTGACCAATCATCGCACTGACGAGTATGGCGGCTCGCTGGACAATCGTCTGCGCTACCCGTTGCAGGTCTTCAAGGCAATTCGCGCGGTCTGGCCGCAAGACAAGCCGATTTCCGTGCGCATCTCCGCGAACGATTGGGTAGAAGGCGGCACGACACCCGACGACGCGGTCCAGATCGCCCGAGCCTTCAAAGCGGCCGGCGCCGACATGATCGACGTGTCGTCGGGCCAGGTCAGCAAAGATGAAAAACCGGTATACGGGCGCATGTTCCAGACGCCATTCGCCGACCGCGTTCGCAACGAAGCAGGCATCGCGACGATCGCAGTGGGCGCGATCTCCGAAGCGGACCACGTGAACAGCATCATCGCGGCAGGCCGCGCGGACCTGTGCGCAATTGCCCGCCCGCATCTGGCGAACCCTGCGTGGACGCTGAACGAAGCCGCGAAAATCGGCTATTTCGACGTGACCTGGCCGAAGCCCTACACCGCGGCGAAGTCTCAACTCGAACGGAATCTCGAACGCGAGCGCGCCCAGGCTGCCGCGAACGCGGGTCTGTCGCCGCAAGAACGCGCGCAGCGCGCCGAAGGAACCACGTGAACACACTTCAATCAACGCTCACGGGACAGCACGCGGTGGTCACCGGCGGCGGCAGCGGCATCGGCGCGGCGGTCGCGCAGGCGCTGCTACACGCCGGCGCGCGCGTCACCTTGATGGGCCGCAATGCGGAGCGGCTCGACGCGCAGCGCGAGAAATGCCAAACGTTGGGCGAGGTGGCTTGCATCAGCGTCGACGTCACGCAGGAAGATTCGGTCGAGAGCGCGTTCCGTGAGGCCGGCGCGGTCGACATCCTCATCAACAACGCAGGCCAGGCGCAAGCCGCACCGTTCACGCATACGGACCTGGCGCTCTGGCAGCGCATGCTGGACGTCAACCTCACCGGCGTCTTTCTCGGCACGCGCGCGGTGTTGCCCGGCATGCTCGAACGCGGTCATGGCCGCATCGTCAACGTGGCGAGCACGGCGGGACAGATCGGCTACGCCTACGTCGCCGCCTATTGCGCCGCGAAACACGGCGTGATCGGCCTCACGCGCTCGCTCGCGCTGGAAGTGGCGACCAAAGGCGTCACAGTCAACGCGGTTTGTCCCGGTTATACGGAGACGGAACTGCTGCACGCATCGCTTGAACAGATCACCAGCAAGACTTCGCGCACCGAACAACAGGCGCGCGAAACCTTGCTTCGCTCGAATCCGCAACATCGCTTCGTGAGTCCGGACCAGGTCGCCAATGCGGTGCTCTGGCTGTGTCAGCCTGGCTCGGACGCCGTCACGGGGCAATCCATTTCCATCTCTGGTGGAGAAGTCATGTGACCAAGTCATCGAACATCAAGAAGCCTGCGGTAGCGGCTGAAACGAAACCGCCGCGCAAAGGCGTCGCCAAACCCGCGGAGAACGTCGTGGACCTCGAAATGAGCACGGGCGCGGATAGTCATATGGGTTTGCGTCTGTGGCTGCGCATGCTCACCACGACCAACCTCGTGCAGGCCGAATTGCGCAAGCGCCTGCGCAACGAATTCGACACCACGTTGCCGCGTTTCGATCTGATGGCGCAGTTGGAGCGTCATCCGGAAGGTCTGAAGATGACCGAGCTATCGCGCCGCTTGATGGTGACGGGCGGCAACGTCACCGGCATTACGGATCAGCTCGAAAAAGAAGGACTGGTGTCGCGCGACACCGATCCGAACGACCGCCGCTCGATTAGCGTGTGCCTGACGCCGGCAGGCCGCAAGGCGTTCGACAAGATGGCGGTCGCGCACGAGCAATGGGTGGTCGAACTGTTCGGTGGTTTGAGCCTCGATGAAAAATCGCGTACCCATCAGCGCCTCGGCAAACTCAAGAAACATCTGCTCGATAGTCTGAAAGACTGATCCGCATCGAAACGAGGAGACACTCATGACACGATCCAACGCCGACGCGCTACTGGCCGGCAACCGCCTCACGCTAGCCGGCTACGAAGCGCGGCACTTCGGCTGGTCGGTCGCCGGCAAGGTCGCGACGATCACGCTGAACCGCCCGGAGCGCAAGAACCCGCTGACCTTCGAGTCGTATGCGGAATTGCGCGATCTGTTCCGGCAATTGACCTACGCGACCGACGTCAAGGCCGTCGTGATTCACGGCGCAGGCGAGAACTTCTGCTCCGGCGGCGACGTGCACGACATCATCGCGCCGTTGATCGATCTGCCCATGCCGGAACTGCTGCTGTTCACCCGCATGACCGGCGATCTCGTCAAAGCCATGCGTCATTGCCCGCAGCCGGTGATTGCTGCCGTCGACGGCGTTTGCGCCGGTGCCGGCGCAATTCTCGCAATGGCGTCCGACATGCGGCTCGGCACCGCGCGCAGCAAGCTCGCTTTTCTGTTCTCGCGCGTCGGCCTCGCCGGCTGCGATATGGGCGCTTGCGCGATCCTGCCGCGCATCATCGGCCAGGGGCGCGCCGCCGAACTGCTGTTCACCGGTCGCTCGGCAAGCGGAGACGAAGGCCATGCATGGGGCTTCTACAACCGGCTATGCGAACCGGCCGCGTTGGTTGAAGAAGCGCACAAGCTCGCCGCCGATCTCGTCGCCGGTCCGACTTTCGCGCACGGCATCACCAAGAAGATGCTGCATCAGGAGTGGAGCATGAGTATCGACGAAGCAATCGAATCGGAAGCGCAAGCCCAGGCGATCTGCATGAGCACACGCGATTTCGAGCGTGCATATAGCGCGTTTGCGGCGAAGTCGCGTCCGGTGTTCGAGGGAGATTGAGTTGAGCGCCAACACCGAACTGGATCTGCATAGCGCGCTGGCCTGGCCGTTCTTCGAGCCGCGCCATCGCGAACTGGCCGCGGGTATCGAAGCATGGTGCCGCGCGAACCTCGCGCACGAAGACCACGAAGACGTGGACGCCACCTGCCGCCGTCTGGTGCGCGAACTCGGCGCGGCGGGCTGGCTGAAATACGGCGTGGGCGGTGTAGCCTACGGCGGCCACGGCGACACGATCGACACGCGCGCCGTCTGCCTGCTGCGCGAAACGCTCGCCAAACACTCTGGCCTCGCGGACTTCGCGCTGGCGATGCAAGGCCTCGGTTCGGGCGCCATCTCGCTTGGCGGCACGCACGAACAGAAGACGCGCTATCTGCCGCGCGTCGCCAACGGCACGGCCATCGCGGCGTTCGCGCTATCCGAGCCCGAGGCGGGATCGGACGTCGCCGCCATGACGCTCTCCGCACGCGAAGACGGCGACGCCTACGTGCTCGACGGCGACAAGACGTGGATCTCCAACGGCGGCATCGCCGATTTCTACGTGGTGTTCGCGAGAACGGGCGAAGCGCCGGGCGCACGCGGCATCAGCGCGTTCGTTGTGGATGCGGATACGCCGGGGTTGGAGATTGCGGAACGCATCGACGTGATCGCGCCGCATCCGCTCGCACGTCTGCACTTTGCCGGCGCGCGCGTGCCGCGCAGCCAGATGCTCGGCGCACCCGGCGAAGGTTTCAAGCTCGCCATGCGCACGCTGGATATTTTCCGCACGTCGGTGGCGGCTGCTTCGCTTGGCTTCGCGCGTCATGCAATGGCCGAAGGTGTCGCGCGTGCCGCGTCGCGCAAAATGTTCGGGCAGACGCTCGGCGATTTTCAACTGACGCAGGCCAAACTCGCGCAGATGGCCTTGACCATCGACAGCAGCGCATTGCTGGTCTATCGCGCGGCATGGCTGCGCGATCAAGGCGAAAACGTCACGCGTGAAGCGGCAATGGCGAAATGGCACGCAAGCGAAGGCGCGCAACAGGTGATCGACGCCGCCGTGCAACTCTACGGCGGCATGGGCGTGCAAAGCGGCACGGCCGTCGAAATGCTGTATCGCGAGATTCGCGCGCTGCGCATTTACGAAGGCGCGACCGAAGTGCAGCAACTGATCGTCGGACGTGATCTGCTGAAAGCGCATGCTGCCGCGACTGCCGGAGCAAACACCAGATGAGCGCGTCTTTCGAACGGCCCGTGCGTATCCGCTTCTCGCATTGCGACCCGGCGGGCATCGTGTTCTTTCCGCAATATCTGGTGATGACTAACGCGCTGGTCGAAGACTGGTTCAACGAGGGCCTGCATATCGACTACGCGCAAATGATTGCGCAGCGCCGCGTTGGCTTGCCGATCGTCAAACTCGATTGCGAGTTTTCGCGGCCGAGCCAGATGGGCGAAACGATCACGCTGACGCTTCACGTCGTAGCGATCGGCCGGCGCTCGATCAGCCTGGAGATCGTCGGCCATTGCAACGGCGAAAGCCGTTTTCGCGCGAAACAGGTGTTGGTCACGACTTCGCTCGAAAGCGGCACATCCATTGATATTCCCACCGACATCGCGAGCGCGCTCGCGACGTTCGCCCCGCAGCCCGATTCCATTGAGGCGCATCGCTCATGAAAAAAGCTCTTCTTCCGGCCGGTTGGGTCAAGCCGCGTGGCTACGCGAACGGCGTCTCGGCAACCGGCCTGCAGGTATTCATTGCCGGCCAGATCGGCTGGGACGAACAGGCGCGTTTCCAGACCACCGACTTCGCCGCGCAAGCCATCCAGGCGCTCAAAAATGTGCTCGCCGTTCTGCACGAAGCGGGTGGCAAGCCCGAGCACCTGGTGCGCATGACGTGGTACGTCACCGACAAACGCGAGTATCTCGCGGCGTTGAAGGATATTGGCCGTGCGTTTCGCGAGCTGATCGGCGACTACGACATCGCGATGAGCGCGGTGCAGGTCGTCGCGCTGATCGAAGACGAAGCGAAAGTCGAAATCGAGGCGACCGCAGTGGTCCCGCAGTAACCGGGCAACACAGCACGCGAAAAGAACCCACCAAACCACCAAGCCAACCGCAGCGCATCCAGCCGGCTCAACGCCCGGGAGACCATGATGGAACCGTCAGCACACGTCGATACCTTCGCGCGCGACAATCTTCCGCCGCAGGATCAATGGCCTGTCTTTCTGCTCGACAACCCTGACGTTGCCTATCCGCCGCGCCTGAACTGCGCGACGGAGCTGCTCGACAGAACCATCGAAGCGGGTCACCGCGATCATCCCGCGATCTGGTCCGACGTGGACGGCACGCCGCGCGCCACGAGTTATGGTGAACTACTGGCCCTGGTGAACCGCAGCGCACACGTGCTGGTCGACGAAATGGGACTGCGGCCCGGCAACCGCGTTCTCCTGCGCGGCCCGAACACACTGCATATGGCCGTAACCGCGCTCGCGGCACTCAAGGCCGGCCTCGTCGTGGTGCCGACCATGCCGCTGCTGCGTGCCAAGGAACTGAAGCAGATCATCGATAAAGCGCAAGTTGGCGCGGCGTTGTGCGACGCCCGCCTGACTGCCGAACTGGCACGCTGCACCGATCCGCAAGACGAGTTCTACTGCGCGGGCCTGAAAGAAACGCGCCTGTTCCACGACGACGCCGCCGATTCGCTCGACACACTCGCGATCAACAAGCCCGACCACTTCACCGCGTGCGACACCGCCGCCGACGACGTCTGCCTGATCGCCTTCACCAGCGGCACGACCGGTGCACCGAAAGGTTGCATGCACTTTCATCGCGACGTGCTGGCCATGTGCGATCTGTTCCCGCGCTACGTGCTCAAGCCCACGTCGAGCGATATTTTTTGCGGTACGCCGCCGCTCGCGTTCACGTTCGGACTCGGCGGTTTGCTGTGCTTTCCGTTGCGAGTGGGCGCATCCACGGTGCTGATCGAGAAGCTCACGCCCGAGACTTTATTGCAGACCGTCGAGCGTTTTTTCGCGACCATCGTATTCACCGCGCCGACCTTCTACCGGCAAATGGCGCCGCTGGTTGCGCATCACGACATCTCGACCTTGAAGAAGACCGTCTCGGCGGGAGAAGCCTTGCCGGATTCGACGCGGCGTTTGTGGCGCGACGCGTCCGGCATCGACATGATCGACGGCATTGGCGGCACCGAGCTGATCCACATTTTCATTTCGGCGCAAGGCGACGAGATCCGCCCGCATGCCATCGGCCGCGCGGTGCCGGGTTACGCCGTGCAGGCAGTGGACGACGACATGCGACCGGTCGCGCCCGGCACCATCGGCAAACTCGCGGTGCGCGGCCCGACCGGCTGCCGCTATCTCGCCGACGAACGGCAACAGAAGTTCGTGCGCGACGGCTGGAATCTGCCCGGCGATTCCGTCTATCTCGACGCGGACGGCTACGTGTTCTACCAGGCGCGTGCCGACGACATGATCGTCTCCGCCGGCTACAACATCTCCGGCCCCGAAGTGGAAAGCGTGCTGCTGCAACACGACGCGGTGTCCGAATGCGGCGTGATAGGCGCGCCGGACGAAACCCGCGGGCAGATCGTCAAGGCGTTCGTCGTGGTCAATCCCGGTTACGTCGCCGACGACAAACTGATCGCGCAACTGCAGGATTTCGTGAAAAATAGCGTGGCGCCGTATAAATATCCGCGCGAGATCGTTTTCGTCGATACACTGCCGCGCACCGAAACCGGCAAGCTAAAACGTTTCGAGTTGCGCACGATCGCTTAGCCCGCGCTTTCCGCGGCAACCATTTGCATGGGAGACATACCGCATGGCCGCCTCTTTCATCGAAGTCGTCGCCCAGGATGGCGGCCGGTTCAACGCCTACGTTGCGCGTCCGGCGCAAGGGTCCGGGCCGGGGCTCGTGCTGCTGCAGGAAATCTTCGGCATCAACGACACCATGAAGGCGATGGCCGACCGCTTCGCTGAAGAAGGTTATGTGGTGCTGGTGCCGGATCTGTTCTGGCGGATCAAACCGGGCATCGCGCTCGGTTACGGCGAAGCCGACATGAAACAGGCGCTCCGCTATCTCGGCCAGTTCGACACGGATCGCGCCGTCGACGATATCGCCGCCACTATCGCGGCATTGCGCGCCCTGCCCGAACAAGCGGGCAAAGTCGGCGCGGTGGGTTACTGCCTTGGCGGCAAGCTCGCGTTCCTGAGCGCCGCGCGTACCGACGTCGATTGCGCGGTCAGCTATTACGGCGTGGGCCTCGAAGCGTATCTCGACGAAGTGCCGGCAATTCGTTGCCCGATGGTGTTTCACTTCCCTGAAAACGACTCGCACTGCCCGCCCGAAACCCGCGAACGGATCAGCGCCGCGTTGCGCACGCGGCCGCAAATCGAGCAATACGTGTACCCGGATTGCGATCATGCGTTCGCCGCGCCGGCGCGTGCGCAATACGACAAGCCCGCCACGATGATGGCGTATTCGCGCACGCTCGCGCTGCTGCGCAAAGTGCTCGGTCCGGCCTACGATCTCAATGCGCTGTGGGAAGCGCATTGCTATTACGAGTTCGCCACCCGCGACGTGGATGCGGTCATGCCGACCATGGTCGCGCAGCCCTACGTCAATCACGTTCCGACCATGACCGGCGGTGTCGGCCATGACAACCTCAAGCGTTTCTATACGCATCACTTCGTCAACTCGAATCCCGTTGATACGAAGCTGATTCCGATTTCGCGCACCATCGGCGCGGATCGCATCGTCGATGAATTCGTTTTTAGCTGCACGCATAGCTGCGAGATCGACTGGTTGCTGCCCGGCGTCGCGCCCACCGGTAAATATTTCGAGGTGCCGATGCTGGCTGTCGTGTGTTTTCGCGGCGACAAGCTCTATAACGAGCACATCTATTGGGATCAGGCTTCCGTGCTCGTGCAGGTCGGCTTGCTGAACCCCGAGGGATTGCCGGTTGCCGGCATCGAAAGCGCGCGCAAGCTGCTAGACGAAACGCTGCCGTCGAATCAATTGATGGGCGGCAAATCGCGCGCATGAATTGCGACTAGAGGCCTGCCTCTGCACAACCTCCTTATGATGTGACACTCCATTGGCCAACATCTCTCGACCCATGCTGACCGTCCATCATCTGAACAACTCCCGCTCGCAGCGTGTGCTATGGCTGCTCGAAGAACTCGGCGTTCCGTACGAGATCAAGCGTTACGAGCGTGATCCGAAAACGATGCTGGCGCCGCCCGAGCTGCGCGCGGTGCATCCGCTCGGCAAGTCTCCCGTCATTACCGACGATGGCCAGACGATCGCCGAGTCGGGCGCGATCATCGAGTATCTGATCGACAGGTACGGGCAGGGACGTTTTGCGCCGGCGCCCGGCACACCGGAGCGGCTGCGTTACACCTACTGGCTGCACTACGCGGAAGGTTCGGCAATGCCGCCGCTGCTGCTCAAACTCGTGGCGCTGCGTATTGCCAGCGCGCCGATGCCGTTCTTCGCCAGGCCGATAGCGCGCAAGATCGCCGCGACGCTGCAATCGAGTTTTATCGATCCGCAGTTGAAGCTGCACCTCGGCTACATCAATCAGGAATTGAGCAAGACCGGCTGGTTTGTCGGCAACGACTTCACCGCGGCAGACGTGCAAATGAGTTTTCCACTCGAAGCCGCCACGGCGCGCGGCGGGATGGACGGGCAGATTCCTGCGGTGGTCGATTTTCTCAAGCGCATTCATGCGAGACCCGCTTATCAGCGGGCGCTGGAGCGCGGCGGCAAATACGAACTGCTCGGCGGCGATTGACGTCCGCGGCGACCTGGAACTCGTAGTTGTCGCTCGAAAGTCGCGGATGCTAGACTGGAAAATCCCATTGTCGTCAACGAGTTGCCAGCCGGTTGGTCGGCATTGCGCCGGATTCCGTCTCTTTCGGCGCGGTGCCAATTTCAGCAGCAACGCGTCCGGCATCCGATCGACCACGGCCAAGGAGCCGCCTGCATGACCCATTCCATCCACGGCAACAAACGCTGGATCGCACTGATCGTTCTGTGCCTCGGCGTGCTCATGATCGTGCTCGATACCACGATCGTGAACGTTGCGCTGCCGTCCATCGCGGCGGATCTCGGCTTTAACGAAACGTCGCTCGTGTGGGTGGTCAATGCGTACATGCTGACCTTCGGCGGCTGCCTGCTGCTGGGTGGACGGCTCGGCGATCTTTATGGGCACCGCAAGTTGTTTCTTATTGGCATTACGTTGTTCACGGCGGCGTCGCTTGCTTGCGGCATTTCGAACTCGCAGGTGCTGCTGGTGTGTGCGCGGGCCGTTCAGGGTGTGGCAGGCGCGATCGTCTCGGCGGTTTCGTTGTCGCTCATCATGAATCTGTTCACCGAACCCGGCGAACGCGCGAAAGCGATGGGCGTGTATGGGTTTGTGTGCGCGGGCGGTGGCAGCATCGGTGTGCTGCTTGGTGGCCTGCTCACCAATCTGCTGAGCTGGCATTGGATCTTTCTCGTCAATCTGCCGATCGGTATTGCCGTGTATGCACTTTGCGTCGCGCTGTTGCCGTCCGCGCGCGGTCATGCACATGGAGAGAAGCTCGATGTGGCCGGCGCGGTATCCGTCACCGTTTCGTTGATGCTGGCCGTGTACGCCGTGGTGAATGGGAATGAAGCCGGCTGGACTTCGGTGCAGACGCTCGGCTTGCTGTTCGCTGCGTTGGCGCTGCTTGCTGTGTTCCTGGTGATCGAATCGCGCGTTCAGCATCCGTTGATGCCGCTTGGTTTATTTCGCTTGCGCAATGTTGCGACGGCGAATGTGGTCGGCGTGCTGTGGGCGGCTGCCATGTTTGCCTGGTTCTTTATTTCCGCGTTGTATCTGCAGAGGGTGCTCGGCTATCGGCCGTTGCAAGTCGGGCTCGCGTTCCTGCCGGCTAATCTGATCATGGGGTTCTTTTCGCTTGGGTTGTCGGCGCGTGTGGTGATGCGCTTCGGGCTGCGTGTTCCGCTGGCCGTGGGGCTGCTGGTCGCGGCTTGCGGTCTTGCGTTGTTCGCTCGCGCGCCGGTTGGCGGCAGCTTTGTGCTAGATGTCATGCCGGGGATGATGCTGCTTGGTTTCGGCGCAGGGATTGCGTTTAATCCGATGCTGCTGGCGGCTATGAGCGATGTCGATCCGAGCGATTCAGGGCTCGCGTCGGGGATCGTCAATACGTCGTTCATGATGGGTGGGGCGCTTGGGCTCGCGGTGCTGGCCAGTCTCGCTGCGGCGCGGAGTGAGGCGGTGCAGGCGTCGTCTGGAGATGCCGTGGCCGCGCTGAATAGCGGGTATCACGTCGCGTTTTTGTTTGGGGCGATTTTTGCGGCGGCGGCGGGGATTTTGGGTGGGGTGTTGTTGCGGACGGGGCGAGCAGGAGGAACTGCGGTTCAGGAAGGTGGCCACGGTCAGCAAGTGTCGCCCACGGATAAGACTGCAACCGAAAGTTATTGAGCGGCCAGCTGCGGCCAACTTGGCTTGGTCTCCTCGCCGAACTGCCTCGACGCCTGGTCGATTGGATCATACGTCATGCTCATGTATTGCTTGATGTCCGGCTGGCCCAGTGCAATCAAGCTGAGCATGGCTGCTCCGAGCCGTCGCGCGAAGCTACACGCACCTTGATCGCCGCGTTCAGCGTATATCGTCGGCGTCCGCTGCAAGCTCGTCCGCAAGAATCTCCTGCACGGTTTCCCTGATGAGTTGCGCCGCGCGAGACCGAAGCTGGCTCGCCTGACGGCTGACAGCCTGGGCGATAGAAATCTGTGTTGTCAGCACCGGCCCGATGATCCGGCTCACCTGCAGCAAGTCGTGGCCGTAGGAACCGAACATCGATCGGGCGGTACCGTACATGAGCGGACCAATCGACACACCGCTTAGAAACAGGATGATCAGACAGCCGTAGATTGCGCCGAAGTGTTTCCTGCCGAAGTATTTGCTCGTGAGATAGCTGACGAGATCGCTCTCCGTTCCGTAGCCAATGCCGACAAATGCCACGCCGATCGCCAGTCTCACTGTAAGCGTCACGATGCCGAAGCCCGTTGAAATGAGCGTGACAGTCTGCGCCGGATAGCCGAGATCGCACGCATATCCGATATCGAAAAAGCGCTTGTCCTGTACGATAGTTTGAATATATGATCCGTATATGAATCATATATGGAGAGTGATGTGGGCATTGTCAATATCGACGACGACTTGCACGATCAGATACGTAAGGCAAGCGCAGTATCATGCCGGTCGATCAACGCACAAGCGGCCTTCTGGATCAAGGTTGGCATGTTGTGCGAAATGAATCCGACGCTGAGTTTCAATGAAATAGCTACCCGTGAACTGAGAGCCGCAGGCGTCGTGACGCAAGCCGTCAAGGTGGCGTTGACATGACCAAGCGACCCGAAGAAATCGCATTGATGGCGGAATCGGGCCAACTGCTGGCAGATGTATTTGGCTATCTGGATCAAATGAGTCTGATCGGCATGTCGACCATGCAGGTCAACGATCTGGTCGATAGCCTCATCGTCAATGAACTCAACGCATGCCCGGCAAGCAAAGGCCAGTACGGCTACGCCTACGCGCTTAATTCTTCACGCAACAATGTTGTTTGTCACGGTGTTCCGTCCACCACAGACATCCTGCAAAGCGGGGACATCGTTAATTTCGACATCACGCTGGAGAAGAATGGCTACATCGCTGATTCCAGTAAGACCTATCTCGTGGGGGAGGTGTCTCCACTGGCTAAACGCCTCGTGCAAGTGACCTACGAAGCGATGTGGAAAGGGATCAAGACCGTTCGTCCCGGCGCCAGACTCGGCGATGTAGGTCATGCTATTGAGCGGCACGCGCGCAGAAATGGCTATTCGGTCGTGAGGGAATACTGCGGGCATGGCATCGGGCGTGAAATGCATGAGGAGCCGCAAGTGCTGCATTGGGGGAAGCCGCGAACGGGTTTGTTGTTGCGCGAAGGTATGGTGTTCACCATTGAACCCATGATCAACCAGGGGCGACATTCTGTTAGAACCGAAGAAGATGGCTGGACGGTGGTCACGCGCGACGGGCAACTGTCGGCGCAGTTCGAACACACCGTGGCCGTGACCCGAAACGGCGTACAGGTCTTAACGCTACGATCCGAAGAAAGGGTACCCAACTGATCGAGCCGACCAGAGAATCAATGTCCATCCGCGAACAGTGCTACGCCTGAAGGCAGCCGGAGCGTGAAGTCAGGAGAAACAATCAGCCAGATCGTTGACCGGCGCAGATCGTAAGATCAGACGACCGCGTTGCGCTGGGCCGGAAAGAAGCGGTTGGAAGGTCGAGGAAGGCCAAGATGCTCGCGTAATGTCCGCCCTTCGTATTCGCGCCTGAACAAGCGCCGCCGCTGAAGCTCGGGGACGAGCTTGTCGACCACCTCGTCGAGGCCGCCCGGAATCCAGGGGAACATGACGTTAAAGCCGTCCGAGGCCTGAGTCTCCAGCCACTCCTGCATCTCGTCGGCGATCGATGTCGCGGTGCCGACGAAGGCGACGCCCGAATAGCTGCCGGCGGCTCGCGCGAGCTCCCGGATAGTCAGGCCCTTCTCCCGGGCAAGATTGACCATACGCTCACGCTGCGAGCGGCTGGCTTCTGTCTCCGGGATATCCGGCAAGGGGCCGTCGGGATCATAGCCAGACACGTCGAACCCAAGCATCGAATTTAAGGAGCCAATGCCACTGTCGTAATGGATCAGGCTATCGAGCGTCGCACGGCGCTCGGCAGCCTCATCCATACTGTCAGCTACGACAACGAAAGCGCCGGGCAGGTAGCGCAGCGTGTCAGGCGTGCGGCCAATGGCGGCCATGCGCGAACGGACATCGGCATTGAAGCTGCGCGCGGCCTCGATGGTCGGCGGAGCGCCGAAAATCACCTCGGCGGTTTGTGCCGCGAGCTGACGCCCCGCGGAGGAGGCGCCGGCCTGAACGATCACAGGCCAACCCTGAGGCGGCCGTGCGATGTTCAGCGGGCCGCGCACTTTGAATGACGGCCCCTTGTGATCGATTGCATGAATTCGTGCGGGGTCAACGAAGATCCCGCTCCCGGCGTCGCGAATGAAGGCGTCGTCGGCGAAGCTGTCCCACAGACCGGTGACCACATCGACGAACTCGTGCGCCAGCTCATAGCGGTCGTCGTGATCCTTCTGCGAATCGTAGCCGAAGTTGAGGGCCGCGTCGGGGTTGGCTGTCGTCACGACGTTCCAGCCGGCGCGCCCGCCACTGATATGGTCCAACGACGCGAACCGCCGGGCAATGTGGTAAGGCGCATCGAAGGTCGTCGAGGCTGTTGCGATTAATCCGATCCGTTCGGTAACCATCGACAGCGCCGACAGCAACGTAAAGGGTTCGAATGACGTCACCGTGTGGCTCCGGCTAAGAGCCGCAATGGGCATGTTCAATAGCGCCAGGTGGTCGGCCATGAAGAAGGCATCGAACTTTGCCTCTTCCAGCCGCCGGATCGAGCGACGCATCTGGTCAAGGCTGAAGTTCGCATACGCGTCGGCGCCCGGATACCGCCATGCGCCCGTGTGGATCGCCGCCGGTCGCATGAAGGCACCGAGGTGGAGTTGGCGAGGTTCGCCCATCTGTCGCTCCATCGCATCAGGAGCCGCCGGCTCTTTTGAGGAGTCGGCGGCCAGGTTCAGGCGTCGAGGAAGGTTGTCGCGTTGGCGACGAACGTCTGCGGATACTGATAGATCGACCCGTGGTTGGAGTCGGGATAGACGATCAGCTGCGCGTTCGGCAGGTTCTGCTGGAGCGTGAACGAATGCCTCGTCGGAATGATGACGTCGTTGCTTCCCTGGACGACCAGCACGGGCTGCCCGATCGATTTCAGATACTCCAGCGCATTATCGTCCGGCACATGCCACTTTCCGATCGCCTCGCCCTGTGCAGCGATGGTCTGCTCGCTGACTTCCGGGTCGCGATCCTGACGACGAAGCTTGCGTTCGAGGAACGCAAGGCCGGCCTTCTGGCTGGCGTCCGAAGGTGCGAAATGGACCGAAAGCCACAAATGTTCGGGCGGGTCATAGCTGCCGGAAAAGATCTCCGCCGAGCGGCTTTGCGACATGTCCTGCGAGCGATGGCCGGTGCCGACGAGGATGACTTTGCGCACGAGGTTGCCTCCCTGAAGGGCGATCTCCTGCGCAATGAAACCGCCGATCGAAATGCCGAGCACATCGACCTGAGCCAGACCGAGAGCGCGGATGAACGCGACCGCGTTAGCGCCCATCTCCTGAAAACTCGTCGGGGTCTCGCCCGAAGAACTGGAGACGCCGGCATTGTTGAACAGGATCACTTCCCGTGTCTGCGCGAGACCGTCCGTGACTGCCGGATCCCAGTAGTCCATCGTGCCGACATAGTGCTGGTTGAAAACGATCGGCACACCGCCAGCCTTGCCGAAGCGGCGATAAGCAAAGCGGATGCCATTGGCCTCGACATATTGAGTCGGGGCGGTGTCGTGTGTGTAGGTCATTGCAACTCTCCTTGAGGAGCAGATTGAGCGCGGGCGGCGGTCGTCGGGCCAGACTAGCGGAGTCCGCCGCCGGCGATGATTTTCTCGCCGGTGAGCCAGCGCGCATCGTCCGAAGCTACGAACGCCACCACATCGGCGATGTCCTGAGGCTGACCGAGGCGGCCCAACGGCGTCTGCGCAACGATTCCCGCCTCGAATTCGGAGGCCAGCATTCCGGCGCTTTGCGTCCCTTCGGTTGCAGTGAGGCTCGGGTTGACGGAATTGACCCGGATCTTGCGCGGGCCGAGCTCCTTGGCGAGCACGCCGGTAATGACGTCTACTGCGCCCTTGGTGGCCGTGTACACGGCGGTTCCTGGAGGCGTGATGGCGGTAACGCCCGAGCCAATGTTGATGATGCTGCCGCCTTCGCCAAGTTGTGCCGATGCCGCTTGAGTCATTAGCAGCAGACCAAGCACGTTGATATCGAACATCCTGCGGAATTGCGTTTCCGTGACTTCGTTCAGGGCACCGAACTCGTAGACGCCTGAATTGTTGACCAGAATGTCGAGCTTTCCATACGTGGCAATCGCAGTATCGACCAGACGCTTCGCGTGAGCACTGTTGGACACGTCGCCCTGCGTGGCCACAGCCTGGCCGCCTGCATCGGTAATGGCTTGAACCACCGCGTCCGCGCCGGACTTGCTAGTGGCGTAGTTGACAACCACCTTCGCGCCGTCCGCAGCGAGCGCCTTCGCGATCGCTGCCCCGATTCCCTTGGATGCGCCAGTGACAATGGCGACTTTGCCTGCTAGCCTGGACATGACAACTCCTCAAAATGGATTAAGTTGCTCCGGGACAACGCCTATCGTTGCCTCGGCACAGGTCCAATATTGGAGTGCGGACGTTAGGACGACTAGCTGGTCCAAGCGGTTTTCACCTATCCCTGTTGCGGATGAATCCCCGTCATTGACGCATCGTCGCAATGGCCATCCGCATTAGCTGGCATCCGAAGAACCGTCGGGTAATCCGGCCTATCTGGATGAAACGCTGCCCAGGACCGCGGCAATCCCTTCCAGCCTGACGGACAGGTAATCAATAAAAGCGCGCGCCGGATAACGGGTCGCTTTTCCGAGCGGATAGTAGGCATACACACGCGTCGGAACCATGTCCCAGCCAGACAGGAGGCGCACCAGTCTTCCTTCCTCCAGCTCGCGTCGACAGGCCCATAGACCGATCGACGCGATGCCCATTCCGGCCGCCGTAGCTGCGACAACACCTTCGTTGTCGTTGAAAGAAATCGTAGGGCGGACAGCGATGGATTCGTCGGCGCCGTCTCGAGAAAAGGTCCACGCAGTGGCGACACCGCCCGCCGGTCCGTGGACGACATGGTGCCCCTGCAGTTCCGAGGGTGTTCCCGGCGTCCCGAAACGCTCAAGATATCCAGGAGAAGCGACGATCAACCGCGGATAGGTCGTTAGCAGCCTTGCTGTAGCGTTAGAGTCTGGAAGTGTTCCCATCCTCAGCGCAACGTCCACCGCGTCGCGAACAAGGTCCTGCTTCTGGTCACCCAGAATGATCTGTATTGATAGCTTGGCGTGCATCTCCGCGAATGGGGGAATCAGCGGAATGATTTCCCGTACGCCCGCGCTGGTGGGCATGCCGATCCGCAACGTACCGCGTAATTCCCCACGTCTGACGCTTTGCTCCGCATCCTCGAGTTGATCCAGAACCGGTTCGATGCGGGCCAGGTACTCCGTTCCTTCTTCCGTGGGAATCACCGCGCGCGTCGTACGAGCCAGCAAGGAGACACCCAGTTCCTGCTCGAGCTCGGCGACGGCGCGCGACGCCTGCGATTGCGAAATTGACAGTTCGCGAGCCGCACCGGAAAAACTCTTGAGCCTCGCGACCCGCGAAAAAATCTTGAGCTGGTTGATGTCCATCTGGCACCTGCGTGGTTATGGTCCGCCGGTCACTGGGACGAAGCGCGAGTTCGGCTGATTGATGCTGCTTCCGGATAAATGATAACCGCCAATGCGGGCTTCCGGGAAGGCAGTCATGGCCTCATAGTCAGCCTCAGCAGCGCGCAACGGGCTTCATGCATGGGCTACGGCACATACGTCCGAACGCTCATCGTCGAGCTATGGCTCCAATGCACCTAACAGGAAATCGACATGGACACCGAACAGCATCAACTCGCGTCCTCTCAGGATGCGCCGCTTCCGCCGGTGGTTCTGATCACGGGCGCTCTTGCCGGTATCGGCCGCGCAACGGCACTGGCATTCGCTCGACTAGGCAGTCGCGTCGTGGTCTCCGGGCGCCGTCCTGACGCCGGCGAGGCCTTGGCCGAAGAGCTTCGCGCGCTGGGCGCAGAGGCGCGGTTCGTCGCAGCCGACGTTCGCAGCGAGGAAGACGTCAGTAAGCTTGTCGAGCAGGCGGTCGAGAGCTTCGGCCGTCTGGACGTGGCTGTCAACAACGCGGGCACCGAAGGAACCCCTGGCCCGCTGACCGGGCAGACGCTCGAAAGCTACGATTCGGTGTTTGATACAAACGTCCGCGGCACCTTGCTTCCAATGAAGTACGAGCTGCGCGTGATGCAGCGACAAGGCTTCGGCAGCATCGTGAACATCTCGTCGACGATGGGGGAACGCGGTGCGGGCAACATGTCGATATACGTCGGCAGCAAACACGCGGTCGAGGGAATCACGAAATCGGCGGCGATCGAAGCCGCGGCGTACGGTGTGAGGGTCAACGCCGTCGCGCCCGGGCCAACAGAGACAGCGATGCTCGACCGGCTTACGAACACGCCCGCTGGCAAGGCCGCCTTTTACGCCACCGTCCCTCTGCGGCGAGCCGGTACGCCCGAAGAAATCGCCGAGGCTATCGTGTTTGTCGCCTCAGAGAAGGCCAGCTTCATCACTGGGCAGATCGTTCGGGTCAACGGCGGACGTACAGCGAGCTAGCCGCTAATCTTCAGCGCGTTCAAGCGCACAGGAATCGAAATGAGCACTCTTTTCTCCCCGCTGCAACTGCGTGGCCTGCAAGTTCCGAATCCCATCGTCGTGTCGCCCATGTGCCAATACGTCGCCGTCGACGGCAGAGCCGGATCGTGGCATGTCATGCACTACGGCGGATTGGCACTGTCGGGAGCGGGTACGCTGTTTATCGAATCGACCGCCGTGGAACCTGAAGGCCGCATCACGCCAGGGGACCTCGGACTTTGGGACGACGCGACGCATTCGGCGCTCGCCCATGTGGTGGACGGCATTCGCGCTCACACGCCTACGCGCGTGATCCTTCAGCTCTCGCACGCCGGGCGGAAAGCATCGAGCGAGGTGCCGTGGCGAAACGGGCAACTGCTTACGCCCGAGGCCGGGGGGTGGCGTCCATATGGTCCATCGGCTACGCCGCATCATCCTGAAGAAGCGGCGCCTGTCGCGCTCGATACGGCTGGGCTTGACCGTGTGCGAAACGCCTACGTGGCCGCGGCCCGGCGCGCAGTGAGACTGGGCGTCGACGGCATCGAGCTGCACGGCGGCCACGGCTACCTGCTGCACCAGTTCCTGTCGCCCATTGCCAACGAGCGCACCGACGCCTATGGCGGGAGTCTTGAGAATCGCATGCGCTTTCCGCTAGAGGTGATAGAGGCGGTGCGCGAAGTGTTGCCTTCCGGTATGCCACTGGGTATCAAGCTATCCGCGTCGGACTGGATGGACGCGGGCTGGGATCTCTCACAGAGCGTTGAATTCTCCAGGCAGGCGAAGCGGCGAGGTATCGACTGGGTGACGGCGTCCTCCGGCGGCATCTCCCCGTTGCAAAAGATTCAGGTCGCTCCGAACTACCAGGTACCGTTCTCGAAGCGCATTCGCGAGGAGGCCGGAGTCGACACGATCGCCGTAGGGCTGGTCACGGCGCCGACACAGGCCGAAGACATTGTCGCTTCGGGCAGCGCCGATCTGGTCGCGATCGCACGCGGCATGCTTTTCAATCCGCGATGGGGATGGCATGCCGCGGCGGACCTGGGCGGCACAATTGACGGGGTCCCGCCGTCCTACTGGCGCGCCGCGCCACAGGGGAATTCGGGCATCTTTGCACAGGCGACCTTCGGCTCACGGTGAACTGCCGCCTTCGGCCGGCGATTCAGTTGATGTTATCGACACGGAAGCCACGTTGCCGGCCGCGATGCTTCAACTATTGCGCGGGGCATCACGCCCAACGGCGATTGGCGTCACAGCTACGACAAAACTTAGCTTGATCCCCTCGCCGAACTGCCTCGACGCCTGGTCGATTGGATCATACGTCATGCTCATGTATTGCTTGATGTCCGGCTGGCCTAGTGCAATCAAGCTGAGCATGGCTGCTCCGAGCCGTCGCGCGAACGCGTCGTCAAGCTTGAAATCGAACTCATCCAGCAATATCGGCATTTCGAGCTTTCCGGCGACGATTGTGGTCAGCCTGGCCGGGTCAACTGCCTGCACGATCAACTGTTGGCGATCTTCTGCATAGGTCACAATTATCGAATAAGGCGTGTGCTTGACCATCAATATCCTCTGCACCGTTTGTAATTTCTGAATGCATTAAGCTTGCACTGGGCGACGCCGCGCGTCCCGAGCGCGCCTTCTCCGCCGCCGTGACTTTCAGGGAAATACAAATGTGTGGAAATCCGATAATTCTTAAATAATTGTGACGTCGTTTTGCTCCTACAAACACACCACCAATGGAGAAGCAATCTGTAGGAAAACACCCGCCTTTTTCACCAGACATGACTGAATCACGACGATGACTCTGGGAATGGCAGAACGCCCGGAATCCGCGACAACGCATCTTCAAAGAGAGACTGCTCGCGTGTCGTTTATGATGAGCAGGTACGTTGACGTCTCGCGATGCAGACGAGTTTCACAGTGACGGCAGTCATTCGTCATGCTTTGCATTTGAAAACCGCAATCCCGATCAAACGCGGCTACCCACGTCCCGCTATGCTGGTTCCATGCTGACATGAGAGCCCATATGAACCCGGTTGGAAAAGCGCTCTGGTTTATCGAAAGCCACTTTGCCCGCGAGTTGACGCTCGACGAGATCGCGAACTGCGGATGCGTGTCGCGCTTTCATCTGGCGAGGGCTTTCGAAGCGGCCACGGGGTTTTCGGTGATGCGCTATGTGCGCGGGCGTCGCTTGAGCGAAGCGGCGCGTCGGCTGGCGAGCGGCGCACCGGATATCCTCGCGGTCGCCATCGACGCCGGCTACGGTTCTCACGAGGCATTCACGCGTGCATTTCGCGAGCAATTCGGGCTCACGCCCGACGCGCTGCGCGCGCGTGGTCATCTCGACAATCTCGCCCTCGTGGAGCCGATCAAAATGGACGAAACCCTGCTTACCCGTCTCGAACCACCGCGCTTTGAAGACGGCAAAGCGTTTCTTGTCGCGGGTCTGAACGAGCGCTACACCAACGAGACCTGTGCCGCGATTCCGTCGCAGTGGCAGCGTTTTGGTGATTACTTCGGCAAGGTGCCGGGGCAGGTCGGCAATGTGGCGTATGGCGTTTGCTATAACGCGGACGACAACGGCAACATCGATTATCTGTGTGGCGTTGAAGTCAGCGACTTCTCGGCTTTGCCTGCGGAGTTGAGCCGTTTGCGCATTTCGCCGCAGCGGTATGCGGTGTTTAGCCATCGCGAGCATGTTTCGACTATCCGGCGCACGTGGAATACGATCTGGAATCAGTGGCTGCCGGCATCGGGACATATTCCCGCCGATGCGCCGAACTTCGAGCGCTATGACGCGAAGTTCGATCCCGTCAGCGGGATGGGCGGGCTTGAGATCTGGTTGCCGTTGAAGAATTGAAGAACTCGCGCGCCTGTCACGACGATGCACGCGCCCGATGTCAACGAGATCAATCGCGAGACTACCTTTTCGCGCTGAACGCCTTGATCGAAGCCGCGCGCGCCGGCAATGCGGGCCGCGGCTTCGCCGTGGTGGCGAATCAGGTCAAGCGGTGGCGTACGGTTGCGCCACCTTCTTTTAATCGTTCAGTCTATCGCCCATGCCGATTGCTGACGTTTTGCGACGCTTAGTGTGGCGCGGCGGCCGGTTGCTGGGTCGCGTCGGGTCTTAGCGTGGCTGCACTTTTTGATGATGCGCTTTTGGGCTGTGGCGCGTTGGCGGAGGCTTTCGCTCTCTGCGATGCTTCGGCCAGCAGGTTGGCTGCATGGCGTGCGGTGATGCGGCTATGCGAGACGCCCTTCGCGTCGAGTGCGATTACCTGGAATAACTCGCGGTCGCATTCGAGTTCCTGCTGATACTGCTCGGCCGTGTCCACCAGCAATTCAAGGAGCGTCTGACGACGCTTTCTCTCATCGCTCGTGATGGCAGGATTCCTACATATTGAGGACGCAAGTGTGATCAAGGTGTCCAATTGACCTACTTGTCGGTCGCATAAGTGGAATGCGGATAGGGCGAGTTTTTCGTATTGGAGGGCGTCGACGGGCGGGCGTGATGCTGCCTGGTTTTTGATGGACTTGGTCATGGTGCGTCTCCCTGGTGATTCCTTGGATCGCCCGACACTCGCTTGCAAAGGGGTGAGCGGGCACGTGACGGGATTGGAAGACCGGGCTTGAAACAAACCGGCGAGCCTTGCGGCTCCCCCACCACAGCCCGCCCATTGAAATATAGACGTGCAGGGTTAGACGCACGACCCGCCTGGGCGGGTGTGCGGTTTCAAGCACAGGCTTCCAAACCTGGTCGCTGGATGTTTGCCGACGACCCAAGAATTATAAATCAGGGCAGACCGGTTGCCGTCAACTGTGTGGGCTAAATATTTGATTTGGGGCGTGGGGACGAGGACGAATTGTGACCGGGGTAACGGATATTCGGCCAATACAAGCATTTCAATCGTGGGGAGCGCTTATCAGTCAATGTCGCAATTTGTCAAAACTATATGGGTTTTGAGCTGCCGAACAAACTCGACCATATGCGACTCGTAAGTTGAGTGTCGAAAGAGGCCGCTTCGCATACAGGTAGGCGTTTGCCCAAGACGCCTTTACGGCTTTGCTTGACCGACGCATGCGGACGGTCAATCGCCACGCATCGGCTGCAAATTACCCCGCCACCAATGTGATCACCAGATATACCCTCGCGCGAAAATTCGCCATAATGGCGCGCTTAGATTTCCGAATAAAATGAGGGGAGCCTTATGAGCGACATTCAGCTGTTTCGTCTCCTGAATGGAGCAGCGAGCGAGTTGCCAAGCCAAGTCGCGAGGCTGGAGAAACACTTGCAAAGCTTGATGGAAGCCAACATGCAAACGTTGCTCGGCGCGCGTTTCCTTGCCAGCGAATATACGACCGGCAAGACCCATCGGGGTCGCATCGATTCGCTAGGTCTCGACGAGAACGGCTGTCCGATCATTATCGAATACAAACGGCATAGTAACGAAAACGTCATAAACCAAGGGTTGTACTACCTCGACTGGCTGCTCGATCATCAAGCGGAGTTCCGCTGGCTAGTGATGGACAAGCTTGGCAAAGATGAGGCAGATAAGATCGAATGGGCCGGCACGCGCCTGTTGTGCATCGCAGCCGATTTCACACGCTACGACCAGCACGCCGTGCAACAGATCCCGCGAAATGTCGAGCTGATTCGATACAAGCTTTTCGGAGATGATTTGCTGCTTCTTGAATTGGTCAATGCTCAGAGCACCCCTGAAACCGTCGTGAGCGAGTCAACGGCTACGAGCGCAGCCCCTCCGGTACAACAGGTCTCCGCGACTGCGGGGGTCTCCACGTCGGAGGCCCCGAAGTCGACGGGAAAGGACAAGACGGTCGAAGAGCAGCTTGCGCTTGCGTCCCCCGAAATACGTGACCTCTACGCCAGTATCGCCAGTTTTCTTCTGAGTCTCGGGGACGATGTGCAGGAAAAACGGCTAAAGCTCTATACGGCGTTTCGGCGCTTGAAGAATTTCGCATGCGCGATCCCGTACCCGAACAGGATACTGATCATCCTGAAGCTCGATCCCAGCACGGTCGCCTTAGAAGAAGGCTTTTCCCGAGATATTAGCCAGATCGGCCATTGGGGCACTGGAGACGTCGAACTGGCATTGCGCGGCCAAGCCGATTTCGACCGCGCGAAGACGTTGCTTGAGCGCAGCTATACCGAGGCGTAAGCAGAGTTCTCACATACGAAGGCCGATAGATTTGATAGATATGTGCCGGTCGTTGTTATGACCGACTGAATCAACTCGGCGCGGTGGCCGCCATCAACCCAAAGACGTTCGGATGGCGATCCGAGCGGCTGCTGCGCAGACTGGCGTATAGATCCTTTTTTGCCGTCGCACCGTTGGCGGCCTTGATCGCGGTGAATTCAGGAAACCCCTTCGCATTCGCCGAAAGCACTTCAGAGCCGTCAGTCGCCCAGCGCTTCCATGCCGTGAAGGTTTTGACTCCTGCCGGAACATACTTGCCAAGTGCTTCGCGATCCCTGTCGGTGAGATCGGTGAAGGTGACCTGAACCTCGACATTCTCAGTAGTCACCCCGAAGGAGCAGTCCTTTTCCGTCAGCGAACCGGGTTTGCCGTTAAAGTACCAGTCGAGTGCTCGAAGCACAGTTGACTTGCCGGCACCGTTCGGCCCGATAAATGTCGTGATCGTATCGAAGGGGATCGTCACGTCTTTCAACGTGCGAAAGTTTTTTATGCGAACAGTATGAATCTTCATTGTGGATCCCAGCTTATTGTGCTTTTTTGCCGAACGAGGACTTTGCACATACGGATTCACAGCAGAAGAGCAGCCTACCGCTAGATCATTCACTAACTGAGCGCGCCGCCGCGTGGAAATCTGCGACCGTTTCGTTTTGTGTCGCAGTAGGAACCGCTGGCGCTTGCCTCCGAGGTCTAGTCAACGATGGCTATACGTGAATCCCAAGAGCTATGCTTTCCTGACGGAATGGAACGGCGTCCGGGGAACGTTTGGGCGAGGATCGTAAGCCGTGATATTTGATTAAGGTCAAAACGCCTCCAGTCAGGAAGGCCACCGTTGCTACTTTGCCCCCCCGTCTGATAGCCGAGAATTTGCCAAGCTCCATTCGTAACGCCATATACATGAGGTTCGGCAATGCGCTGGAGGTTGCGGTAATAGAACTCTATTAACTGCTTATTCGCAATAGCTTCTAATATTAATTTTTCCACTCGGCCCTCATTTTTTGTTCGGCAAGGCGGCTCGCACGAAGGAAACCATTCGATATCGCACGGGCAACATTTGCCATAGCTACCTGACCAATACCGTTACTCGAATAAGCGCAACGGCCGAACAGTGTACATAACATCTCCGGTAGGTTTCTGGTTCCTCCTCCCGAGGCGGTTAAGATAACGAGCAACACGTACATCCTCCGCAAAAAAAACCACCCTAAAGAATACTACCCAGCCCCTTCACAAACCTCCCCACCGCCCCCTCAACATCATGCAGCTTATCCAACCCAAACAACCCAATCCGAAAGGTCTTAAAATCCTGCGGCTCATCACATTGAAGCGGAACCCCAGCCGCAATCTGCAACCCGGCATCAGCGAACTTCTTCCCAGACCGTATCCCATCATCATCGGTATAACTAACAACAACACCCGGCGCCTCAAACCCCTCAGCCGCCACGCTCCTAAACCCCCTATCCGCAAGAACTGACCGAACCCGCCGCCCAAGCTCAACCTGCTCCGCCCTCACCTTATCGAAGCCATAAGCCTCAGTCTCCTTCATAACATCACGCAAAGTCGCAAGCCCGTCCGTGGGCATCGTCGCGTGGTACGCGAATCCACCGTTCTCGTAGGCTTCCATGATCTGCAACCACTTGCGAAGATCACAAGCGAAGCTAGTGCTAGTCGTCCCTTCGATTCTTTCACGAGCAAGCTCACCAAGCATAACCAGCCCGCAACAAGGCGACGCGCTCCATCCCTTCTGCGGCGCGCTGATCAGAACGTCAACGCCGCTCGCCTTCATATCGACCCACACCGTACCGGACGCAATGCAATCCAGCACAAACATACCGTCGACGGCATGCACAGCGTCGGCCACCGCACGCAAATAAGCGTCCGGCAGCATGATCCCGGATGCAGTTTCGACATGCGGCGCAAAGACCAGATCCGGCTTGTTTTCCCTGATCGCCGCGACCACCTCTTCGATCGGCGGCGGTGCATAGGCAGCCTGTCTGCCTTCTTCGACCGGGCGCGCCTTCAGCACGATCGATTCAGACGGAATGCCGCCCATGTCGAAAATCTGCGTCCAGCGATAACTGAACCAGCCATTGCGGATGACAAGACATTTCCTGTTCGTTGCGAACTGCCGGGCAACGGCTTCCATGCCGAAAGTCCCGCTGCCCGGGACGACAACGGCCGACTTCGCGTTGTAGACCTTCTTCAGAGAATTGGAAATATCGCGCATGACTCCTTGAAAGAGCTGCGACATATGATTGAGTGATCGGTCGGTGTAAACGACTGAATATTCGAGGAGCCCCTCGCGGTCGACATCGGGAAGTAAGCCTGGCACGTTTGTCTCCGGTTATGAACGAATATAAGTTTCTACAACAGATTCTAACGAAAGCCACCTGTGGCTGCGGCAAAGGCATGTGATGTCGGCCCTTTGCGCCGGCCGCCGCCAAGCCTGAGCGAAAAACCCGCCTGACTTGATGGAAAGAACCACGCCGTCGGTTTGAGCCATCGGCATGCCCTGTACGGGCCGACCTTCCACTTGGAACTATACTGGGACACCTGGAGGTTCCAATGGCCGAACACGAAAAACCGCATCCACTACGCCCGTTCCTGAAAAACTGGATTTGGGAGCATGGACGAATCGGCACTCGCTATCTGGACTGCGTCGATGGCGAGATCAAGTTCGACGAAGGCAAGAAATCGCATTTCGCAGCCGAGAAATACACCTACGTGCCCCTTGGCAAGAGCGCTCTGGACGATACATCCACATCCAAGGATAGTCCCGCGATCCAGGAAGCGGGACTCGCCAGATTTCTGCGAGCCGCGCAGTTGGGAACACCAGCGGAAGCCGGTTCTGTAGCGGAGGTTCAACGCGCCGTGCAGGACTGCATCGAACTCGGCCTGTTCAGCACATATCAACATGCGGCTCGTGAGGCATTGGCCCGCTACGCGGAAGAACCCATGTTCGAGGACGAGATCCGCGCGGCCGTTGTCGACGATATCCGGCGCATCTACGCCGGCATGCCGGAACAACTGGCGCTGTACGATTTCAGCGTGCTTTACGGCTTGCCCACACCGCTGCTGATCAGCGAGTCGCCCTTCATCGACTGGCGCGTGCGCATCAGCCCTGCACTCCCGTTTGTATCGCTTCCGCTGGGACCTTACTGCCTGCTCGTGGGCGCGCCGTCAGGCAGGCAGAGTCGCGTCGGCTCGGTGGTCTGGAAGGCCGCCTCCGCGCTGGGCCCGCTGAAGGACCATAACCGCCAGATCGCGGAGCACGCACGTCTGTGGCTGGTGGCGACGTCTGATGATCAACTCGTCCCGGCGCAGGGCCGCATTGCCGCGGCCGCGGGCTCCAGGCCAGAGGAGGCTAAGCGCTAAACGCCCGGCAAACATCGGCGACGAGTGAGTACTGGTGTGATGACGAACGCAAGCTGCTGCGCGCGCCGCGGTCGGCTCTAAGGGTTTGTACTTATTTCCACAACATTGTTTTGTTTTGCAGACACTTAATTGCGAGCGGCCCCCGGCCTAGACTGCAATCACTGAAACGCAAACGGGTGTTTGCGGACAAACAAAGTCTGGAGGTAAGCATCATGAAACTCGTTCAATCGTTGATCGTCGCAGCCGCTCTTGCGATTCCCGCCGTATCCTCTTTTGCTCAATCGAACGACGCGGTCGCTCCGAGCAATGCTCAGGCCGCACAAACTAGCGTTGGCGGCGTCGCTGACGGTACTTCAGCGTCAGGCAGCCATCCTCACCTGCGTTCGTTCGGCACCGCTGTGTCCCACCTGGAACATAAAATTCAAGGCTCCATTCGCCCCGATCCGAATGATGGAATGAAGCCCGTATTTTTCGGCGGCGCGTAAATTGACCGGATTGATTACAGTCTCGTGTCGCTGATTGAGTGGTGGGCAGACGTCGTTGGACTGTTGAGGGAATAACGTTATAGCGCGCAGATTTATCTGCGCGTTTTCGCTTCCAGGAATCCGCCGCTGGCTCGTTGCGCCGAGTGACGGGTTTCGAGCGGATAAACCGACATCAACGGGTACGATCCGAGCCCGACGATGATCCGCACGGGTCTCGTTTCCCTGCTTGCTTTCAGCTGCGAGTTCAGGCGTGGGCGCAGGTTTGGCGCGCGGCCAGCCTCAGATGCCCGACACCATCGGCAAACGACAGTGTCACTTGCTGGCCATCCCGCATGCGAATACTGATCGTTCGATCGCGCTCATCACGCGAACCCGCCACGACGAGAAGCGGCACCTGCTTCTCCCGCGCGTCGACGATCTTTTTCTCCAGCCGCTCGGGCCGGCTGTCGAGCACCGACCTGACACCCGCCTCATCGAGCGCCTGCATAACCTCCTGCGCGTAAGCGATATTCGCGTCGCTAATCGTCGCAACCACGACTTGCTCGGGCGCCAGCCATACCGGCAACCATCCCTCGTGATGCTCGAGCAGCATCGCGATAAACCGCTCCATGCTGCCGAGCACTGCGTGATGGATCATCACAGGCCGCTCGCGCTCGTTGCGTTCGCTGACGAACTCCGCGTCAAGCCGCTCGGGCAGCACGAAGTCGAGCTGAATCGTGCCGCATTGCCAGCTCCGAGCGCGGCTGTCCGTCAGATGAAATTCGAGCTTCGGCCCGTAAAACGCGCCCTCTCCTTCGAGTACGTCGAACTGGAGACCCGCTGCACGCGCTGCGTTCGCCAACGCGTCTTCCGCGCGATCCCACGTTTCATCGCTGCCCGCACGGTTAGCCGGCCGCGTCGCCAACGCAACCTTAAAGTCAGGAAAACCGAGGTCCGCATATACCGCACGCAATAGCGAACAGAAGCGCCCGACTTCCGCTTCGATATGCGCTTCCGTGCAGAACACATGCGCATCATCCTGCACAAAAGCGCGCGTACGCTTCAGTCCTTCCAGCGAACCCGACGGCTCGTCACGGTGACACGCGCCGAACTCGCTATAGCGGACCGGCAACTCGCGATACGAACGTACGCGCTGATTGAAGACCTGCACGTGACATGGACAGCTCATCGGTTTCAGACACAGCGCGCGGCCTTCTTCCGCATCGGCCAGCGAATACATCGCCGCGCCGAACTTCTCCCAATGCCCGCTCTTTTCCCACAAGGAACGCGCCAGCAATTGCGGCGTGCGAATCTCGCGAAAGCCCGCGCGACGCATGCGGGCGCGCACATAATCTTCGAGCACGCGATACAGCTCCCAGCCGCGCGGGTGCCAGAAAACCATGCCGGCGCCTTCTTCCTGCTGATGAAAGAGGTCGAGCTTATTGCCTGATACACGATGGTCGATGTCGTTCACGGTCTTACTCCATTTGAACGGAATACTGCGAATAGACGCCGCAAACGGAGGTCCCAGAAACGCCAAAGGCCCCGTCCGTTTCCGGCGAGGCCTTTGGTGGTTTGCCACAGCTTCGTGCTTCTAGCGCGTGCAACCTCCAGACGACCCGCCTGTGATGGTGGTCGCCGTGGTGGTGACGGCAGCGAAGAGAATCGAGTGGAAGTCCATGAATCGACAGTAAACGATTTTGCAACGACGCGTCAATCGCATTCTCGACACGCTCTGGCCAGAACGGCACGTTAAACGATACGATGCATGTCTGACCCGAAGAACACCCGTCTTCGCGAAACCCGGGTCTGCAACTCAACCGACCTACCGAGCTCTTGACCTTGACTATCCATATCCGTCCCGCTCGCGCAGCCGACGCCGCATTGATTCTTCGCTTCATCACCGAACTCGCGGTGTACGAAAAGGCGGAGCACGAAGTCGTCGCATCCGTGAAGGACATCGAAGCGAGCCTGTTTTCCGCAAGCGCCAGTGCGAAGGCGCTGATCTGCGAGATGAACGGCGAGCCCATCGGCTTTTGCGTCTACTTTTTTTCGTATTCGACCTGGCTCGGCAAACAGGGGCTTTATCTGGAAGACCTGTATGTGTCGCCGGCATCGCGCGGCAGCGGCGCGGGCAAACAGATGCTGCGTCACCTCGCGCGCATTGCGTGCGACACCGGTTGCGGCCGCTTCGAATGGAGCGTGCTCGACTGGAACGAACCGGCCATCGGCTTCTACGAATCGATCGGCGCGAGCGCGCAAAGCGAATGGGTGCGCTATCGGTTGGCGGGAGATGCGCTCAAGAAGTTTGCGGAGGGTGAAGCGTAAGCGGCGCGTTAGTTCGTCTGGGCCTCACTCATCCACCGCGCCATTCGCCACGGCATTCACCTCGAACGCATCGCCGGTGGCAAAGAACGTCCCGCCGGCCACATAGTGACAGGTGCGCAAATCGGGATCGTCGCCGAAGTGCCAGCGGTTATTCGAGTACACGCGGCTATCCGCATACGCGGCGACAACTTCGCCGATGATCAGATCGTGACGCTGGCTATCGTCCGGAATCACCTTGCACTCCATCCACGTGATGCAACCCGCGAGCATGGGCACGTCGATCTGTTGCGCGGGGAACGTCTCCAGGTCGAAGGCGGAGAACTTGTCGAGCTCGGTGCCCGCACTCGTGCCCACCGCCAGCGTCTGCGCGGCGAATCCGCGGCTCGGCAATTGCAGTCCGAACACGCCGCTTGCTTCGATCAGTTGCCGCGTGAGGGTGCGGCTGTCCACCACCACGACCACCTTCGGCGGATTGAAGTCGAGCGGCATTGCCCATGACGCCGCCATCACGTTCGAGCGGCCGCCGTACGCGCTGGTGATGATCGTGACCGGTCCATGATTGAGTAACTGCGTGGCCCGCGGCAACGCCACGGGTTCCCGGGTGACTTTCATACATATGTTCCGCGTCAGATGAATGAGAGCGATTGTAGCGTCGGGGCCCGATGCGCGCTGCGCGTGCCATTCCCGCCGATCCAGGCGAGAATGAAACACCGTCTGCCGCAAGACCCGGTGGTGTTGCACGGCGACATCCATCACGGGAACGTACTCGATTTCGGCCCGCGCGGCTGGCTGGCCATCGATCCGAAAGGCCTCTACGGCGAACGCGTATTCGACTACGCGAACATTTTCTGCAATCCCGACGAAGAGGCGGCGTTGATACCGGGATGGTTCGAGCGTCGCATCGAACGGGTCGCGCGCATTGCCGAGTTCGGCCGGCGCCGTTTGCTGCAATGGATACTGGCGTGGTCCGGTTTGTCCGCGGCGTGGATTCTCGAAACGGGCGAGATGCCGGACATCGATACGGAAATCGGCAGACTGGCTGCCGGGGCGCTCAAGCGCACATAAGGCAAATCAGGGCGGCAACCCGCGAGCCGCCGCCCGGTGTTCCTCAGTGGGGCGCTTTACCGTTGGGTATGGCGTCCAGTGGTTTGTGCTGTTCTTCGCCGAGTCCAGGGAAGAACGCGTTCCACGCGGCGCGCACGCCTTGGGCGGCGGTGGCCTCGGCGCCGATCGACTCGGCTTCGCCATCGCCGGCTTTCGATGGATCGGCGGACAAGCCGCGCCAGTGCGTAAACACGAGCAACGGTTTCTCGGTCCATACGCCGTCGCCAAACTTTGCAAAAGCCGTGTCCCCGCTCGTCAATTGCACCTCATACCAGCCTTCACGGACGGGCGTGTGGGCCGCAAGCTCAAACCACGGGGTCGGTTCGATTTCCTTCATGTCGTCTCCGTTCGGATAGATCGTCATAGATAACTACAACAAAGGCATTCTTCATGCCGAGGCCAACCACGGCCTGCGGGCGCACGCCCCAAGGAATCGCCTCGGGAGCACCGCATGTCGCGCGATGTTGCAGTGCCGCGCGCGCGGCATGAGTTGCGGGCGATCCGTGGTCTCGCACACCTCGACATCGCCGCGCATAAGCGACACGATAGCGCGACATGGGCCGCGCGGACAAACGCAAAAAGTTATACGCGAAGTGTCGCGGCCGACGCCGCGGTGCGCCGGCGCTTCGGCTTGCCGTCCATCTCGCCCGCGAGCCCGGCCAGCGCATGCACAGCGGGCGCAAGTTGCCCGGCCGGCGTATTGCCGTAGCCGATCACCAGCCCGTTGGTCTCGGCGCGCGACTGCAACGCGAAGCCGGACAGCGCGCGCGGATTGAGCCCCTTGGCAAGCGCGCGTTCAGTGAGAACCCGATCGTCGATGCGAGCCGGCAGGCGCAGCGTCAAATGCATGCCGCAATTGCCGCCGAGGATTTGCGACGCCGCGAAATGCGCGGTCAGCGCGTCGCGCAACGCCTGCTGGCGCTCGCGATACAGGCGCCGCATGCGCCCCAGATGCCGCCCGAACTCGCCGCTTTCGATGAAATGCGCGAGCGCCAGTTGCTCCAGCCGGTGCCCGCCGCGCAACATCTCCTGCAAAGCGACAGCGGTATGCGCGGCGATCGCGCGCGGCAACACCACGAAACCGATCCGCAGCGCGGGAAACATCGTCTTGCTGAACGAGCCGACGTACAACACGGGCGCGTCCTCGACCAGCCCTTGCATGCTGGCGATCGGCTCGCCGGTATGGCGAAACTCGCCGTCGTAATCGTCCTCGATCAGCCAGGCGCCGCTCTGCCGCGCCTGCGCGATCAATGCCAGGCGGCGCGCCACGGACAGCACCGAACCCGTCGGATACTGATGCGCGGGCGATGTGTAAATCAGCCTGGGCGGCTGTGTGCGCCAAGCATCGGCCGGCACTGCCATGCCTTCGGCGTCGACGGGCATGGGCAGCGTGGTCAGGTCGCCCTGATTGAACGCGGCCTTCGCGCCGCGATAACCGGGATCCTCGACCCACGCGACGTCGCCGGGATTGGTGAAGAGTCGCACGCACAGGTTCAGCGCCTCCTGCGCGCCCTCGGTGATCACCACCTGCGAGCCTTCGCAGCGCACTCCGCGGGCCATGCGCAGGTGCGCGGCGATCGCGTCGCGCAACGCCGGCTCGCCAGCCGGCGTGCCGTAGCCGAGCGCGAGGGGCAACGCGCGCTCCATCGAGCGTTCAAGCGCGCGCCGCCACGCAGTCACCGGAAAGCGGTCCAGCGCCGGCGTGCCCGGCGTCAGCGGCAAGGTGTTGTCGGCGTGGCTGAGCGTGGCCGCGAACTGTCCGACGCGCGCGGCGTAGGCCACGTCCGGCGCGGCAGGCCGCGCTTGCGGCTCGCCGCGCGCGGACGGGCTGGAGAGCGGACTCACGCGCGTGCCCCGCTGGTCCGCAACCACGTAACCGACCGCGGCCAGATGCTCGTATGCGATCACCACCGTATTGCGCGACACGCCCATTTCCGCCGCGAGCAGCCGTGACGAAGGCAGCAGCGATCCGGCCGGCAAGCGCCCGGTGAGAATCGCCCGCTGCAAGCGCTCGATCAACTGTTTTTGCAGCGGCTCCGGCTTCGCACCGCTGCCGGCGGGCGCCGATCGTAGCGGGCTCGTGAGCGGGCCAATGATCTCGATCATCGTGGCTGGATCTATCAAATGGGTTAGCGGTGGATCTTTTGAACATACCACGTTTGCCGTATCGTTCTCCGTCAATGACGATCATTCGCAACCGGGAGGAGAAGAGCCATGCAACCAAGACGCAACGCGTTCGAACAACCGATCGGCGCCCCCGTGCCGGGCTGGAACGGCGCTCAGGCGCCCGGCCGCGAGCCGCTGGCGGGGCGCTATTGCCGGATCGAGCCGGTGGACGTGGAGCGTCATGCCGAGGACTTGTACGAGGCGTACAGCTCCGCCGCCGATGGTCGCGACTGGACCTATCTGACAGTGGGTCCGTTCGAGAGCCTCGCCGCTTATCGCGAGCATCTGACGCGCGCCGCCGCGTCCACCGATCCGCTTCACTACGCCGTAATCGATCTGGCGACCGGCAAGGCGGTCGGCACGCTGGCGCTGATGCGCATCGACCGCGCCAACGGCGTGATCGAAGTCGGCCACGTCACGTATTCGCCGCGGCTGAAGCGCACGCGCATCGCCACAGAGGCGATGTTCCTGCTGATGACGCAAGTGTTCGACAAACTGGGCTATCGGCGCTTCGAATGGAAGTGCGATTCGCTGAACGGTCCTTCGCGCGCGGCGGCGTTGCGCTACGGGTTCACGTTCGAGGGGATCTTTCGCCAGGCGATCGTGTATCGCGAGCGCAATCGCGATACCGCGTGGTTTTCAGTCATCGACAGCGAATGGCCCGCGCTGCGGCCGAGCTACGCGCGCTGGCTCGATGCCGGCAACTTCGATGCGCAAGGCCAGCAGGTTGAACGGCTGGCGGATCTGATCGCGCAGCAGCGGGCAGCGGCGAGCAACGACGCGTAATAAGGCGCGTGTCGAGCCGGCCGGCACGGCGGCTAGCTCGACGGAACCGGGCCGTAGCCGGCGGCGGCGCTCACCGCTTGTCGCGCGCTGGCTCAGACCGCAGGTGCCGGGCGACGCAGCACGATGGTCGGTTTGCCTTTGTACGTGGTGCGAAGCTGCTCGCGATAACCGCACTTGTGGGCAACGCGCAGCGACGGCAGATTTTCCGGCGCGACGATACAGGCCGTTTCGCCACCCGGCCACTGCTGATCGGCCCATTCCAGCGCGGCACGCACGGCCTCGGTCGCGTAGCCGTGGCCATGCACGGCCGGGTCCAGTGCCCAGCCGACTTCAGGCGTTCCCATCAATGACGGCTCGATCTCGCGATGGTAGTCGGCAAAACCGACTTCGCCGAGAAACCGGCCGCTCTGTTTGTCCCGCACGACCCAATAGCCGTAGCCGAGCATCGTCCAATGTCCCGCGTAGCGCAGCAGACGCGCCCAGACTTCTTCGCGCGTAAAGGGCTTGCCGCCGATGTAGCGGATCACCTCGGGATCGGACCACATCGCGTAGCTATCGAGGAAATCGTCGAGCGTGTGCGGACGCAGGGACAGGCGCGGGGTGGTGAGGAGCGTGGGACGGGTGGACATTGCGTAGGAGCGGATAGTGGTTGGAGTGGCCCGGCAAGCAGTGCGCTCGATGATCGCAGATTTTTTCCGCGTGAGGGGCCTGGCCAGATTCCTGATCGCGCACGCCGCAAGCTATGGCAGGAGAGGAGACTTCGCCATACACTCCCCGATACGTCTGCGTAACCGGATCGGCGCAATAAGCGCGTCGATACCAGGTCGCGCGCCTCGCGCATCGTTGCGCTGCTCACCACGCTCCGCCGATGAAACTCCGCCCACGCTACCTCACCGCGTTGATCGTCAACGTCGCCCTGCCCTGGCTTGCCTACCGGCTCGCCTTCCCGCACTGGGGCCACCTCGGCGCGCAGGCTGCGTCGGCGCTGCCGCTGCTCGCGTGGATGAGTTGGGAGCTGCTGCGCTATCGCCATTTCGACGCGCTCAGCGCGATCGTGCTGGTCGGCATCGTGCTCTCGCTTCTGGCCATGAGCATCAGCCTCGCCGGCAACACCCGGCTGCGAGCAATCGAAGAACCGATGGTATCCGGCATGGTCGGCGTGTCGTTCCTGGTATCGCTCGCGCTGCCGCGGCCACTGGTGTTTTATCTCGCCCGCTCGACCATGTCGCGCGAGGATTATCGTAGCGTCGGGAGCTTCGAGCGGCACTGGCGCGAACGGCCCACGCTCGTCGCCTATATCCGCCTGATGACGCTCGTGTGGGGCATCGGCATGACGGGCGAGAATGTCCTGCGCAGTCTGATCGTCTGGCAATGGCCGGGCGACCCGCGCTCGGCCATTGCCTCGAATGTGCTGAGGTACGGCGTCTATGCCGGCCTGACGGCCTGGACTTTCTGGTGCCGCCGGCTCATCAAACGCGATGCGCTGCGCTATCCGGACGACACCGTGAGCGAGGCAAATCACCTGGCCAGTTGACCAGCACCGCCATCACGCCAGTTCGAGAAAACGCGCCAGACACGGATTGCGATTCGCCGGCGACCACGCCAGCACCTGCTCGATCAACGGCGCATCGACCAGCGGCCGGAACACCACGCCCGCGAGTTGCGCCTTGCGCATCGACGCCGGCACGAGCGCCACGCCCACCCCTTCGTCGACGAGACTCAGCACCGTTTGCTGCAACTGCACTTCGAAGCGTATGTCGGGTTCGAAGCCGCCGGAGCGGCAATGTTCGAGGATCGTCGCACGCAAAGTGGGCGCCACTTCCCCGGACGCGAGCACGAACGGCTCGCCCGCCAGTTGCGCGATCTTCAGGCGCCGCGCGCGGGCGCGTGGATGGCTGCGCGACAGCGCGACGCACAACGGCTCGCTGACAATCGTGCGCGTGGCAAGCCCCTTGTCCGGCACGTTGGGGAACATGATGGCCGCGTCGATGTGGCCGGCGAGCACCTGCTCGGCGAGATCGTTCGAGACGACCTCGCGCAGGTTCAGCGCCACCTCGGGAAACGCGGCGCCGAAAACCCGCGCATAGCCTGGCACGACGCTGTAAGCCGCACACATCGTGAAGCCGATGGCAAGCTTGCCCGCCTCGCCCTGCGCGGCGGCTTGCGCGTTACTGACCGCCTGTTCGACGGCGGTGAGAATCGCCTTCGCGTCGGCGTAAAAGCGCTCGCCCGCGGCCGTCAAGGTGACGCTGCGCGGACTGCGCTCGACCAGCGTCACGCCGACGCTCGCCTCCAGCGCCGCCAGTTGCCGGCTCAGCGGCGGCTGCGACAGGTTCAGACGCGCCGCCGCCCGGCCGAAATGGCGCGTCTCGGCAAGCGTCACGAAGTAGCGCAGCGGCTTGATATCGATCACGATGCACTCGCGCGAAATGACAATGCAAAAAAGGTATTGTTGGGCACAAAAAACAGTATTGGATTGTATCAACGCCAGCCACTACGCTGGCGGTTTGCCATTTTTTCAGAAATCGTCCCGCGTCGATGCTTGCCACCCTCGAAATTTTGCTTCCCGTCTTCGGCCTGATTTTCGCGGGTTTTGCATGCCGCCGGCGCAACGTGCTCGGGCCGAACTCGGCGTCGGAACTGAACCGCTTCGTGGTCTGGCTGGCATTGCCGGCGTTGCTGTTCGACATCATGGCGCACGCCACCTGGCAACAGCTCTATCAACCGGCCTTCGTCGCCACATTTTCGCTTGCGTGCGTCAGCGTGTTCGTGCTGATTCTCGCGCTGCGCCTGATAAACGGCCGGCATCTCGCCGACGCGAGCGTGGATGCGATCGCGGCCTCGTATCCGAACACCGGTTACATCGGCTTCCCGCTGGGCGTGATCGCGTTCGGCCCGGCCAGTCTGACGCCGACCACGATCGCCACGATCCTCGTCGCCTGCGTGCTGTTCGCGTTCGCGATCGTGCTGATCGAGGTGGGCCTGCAGAGCGAGCGCACGCCGCACAAGCTCGCTCTGAAAGTGCTGGGCTCGCTGGCGCGCAATCCGCTGATCGTGTCGCCGCTTGTGGGCGTGCTGTTTGCCAGTCTGCATGTCGCGATGCCGGCCAGCGTCGAGACCTTCCTGAAGCTGCTGGGCGGCGCGGCGAGCCCATGCGCGCTGGTGAGCCTCGGTTTGTTCCTTGCGGAGAAGCGCCCATCGGAGACAGGCACGCGCGGCATTTCCTGGTTGCTGACCGGCGTCAAGCTGCTGGTGCAGCCGGCGCTGACGTGGTGGTTCGCGGCGCGCGTATTCGGACTCCCGCCCACGCTGGTCGAAATGGCGGTCGTTCTGGCCGCGCTGCCCACCGGCACCGGCCCGTTCATGCTCGCCGAGTTCTACGAACGCGAAGCGCACATCACCTCGCGGACGATCCTGCTGTCGACCGTGGGCTCGATCGCCACTCTGTCGTTGCTGTTGCTGCTGATGGGCCATCGAACCTGAGCGCATCTGAGCACATCTGAGCGCGCCGGCCGGCGCGCGAGTATCCGGCGGCGCGCGCCTCGCGTTATGCTTCGAACACGGACCGCCACGGTCCGCGACCTTCTTGCGCGAAGCCCGAGCCAACTCCGCCGTGCCCAAAGCCCGCCCACCCGAACTCCACGACGACGCCGACGCCCGTTCGCTCGCGCGGCACTATCCGCGCGGGCTGCGCATCGACCCGCATTCGCACACGTGGGCGCAAGTGCTGTACGCGGTATCGGGCGTGATGTGGGTGGAAGTCGGGCGCGAAGCGCTGGTCGTGCCGCCGCAACGCGCGGTCTGGCTGCCGGCCGGCACGCAGCACTCCATCCACATGATGAGCGAAGTGGAGATGCGCAACCTCTATCTTCACGAGCGCAATGTCGGCCATCTCAGCCGGCGCAGCGACGTGTTCGAGGTGAACGGCCTGCTGCGCGAACTGATCACCTCGATCGCGGAATACGAGGGCACCGGCGCGCGTGATCCAGCCTATCTGGACGCCGCCTACCGTCTCGCCATGCTGGAACTCGCACACGCGCCGCGTTCGTCGCTGCGCATCGCGCTGCCCGATGCTTCGGACCGGCGGCTCGAAGCGCTATGCCGCGCGGTGATCGACAACCCGTCGATCGCGATCAGTTTCGAGCAGCACGCGGCATCGGTCGGCGCGAGCGTGCGAACGCTGGCGCGACTCTTCACGCGGGAGCTGGGCGTCGGCTTTGCCGAATGGCGCCGCCAGGTGCAACTGGCGGTCGCCGTCTCCTGGCTCGCCGAAGGACGCCCGGTGAGCAGCATCGCGCGCTCGCTCGGTTTTCAGCCGAGCAGCTTCAGCGACATGTTCCGGCGCGAACTGGGCGCGCCGCCAACCGGCTTCGATCCGGACGGCACGCTGAGCGAAGCGGCTTACGCCGTCTCGCCCGAACCGGTGAAAAGCAATCTTCGCTGATCACCTGGGCAGTCCGTAGCGTCAGAGCATTCCGCACCGCCACGCGGGCGAGCGATCACCAAACCGCCTTGTCCGAAATTCGAAAGTCTTTGTCCTGACGCCTTAGTGCCGGTCATCTAGACTAGGTTTCACTAGCTACGCGAAACAGCCCGGAATCCAGCAAGGAGCGACATACGATGAAAGCCATCCAGTTCAAATCTTTTGGCAGCCCCGAGGTGCTCGAACACGTCGATCTGCCGACTCCGCAAGCCGATGCGGACAACGTCGTGGTACAGGTCAAGGCGGCCTCGGTGAATCCGAGCGACGTCAAGAACGTCTCCGGACATTTTGGACACACGGTCCTACCCCGCACGCCCGGGCGCGACTTCAGCGGCGTGGTGGTGGACGGCCCGCAAACATGGCTCGGCGCGCAAGTGTGGGGCACGGGTGGCGACATCGGCTTCACACGCGACGGCACACATGCCGAGTTCATCAAGGTGCCGCTCGCGGCACTGTCGCGCAAACCCGGAACGCTGAGCCATGCCGAAGCTTCCGCGATCGGCGTGAACTTCGTGGTGGCGTGGCTGGGCACGGTCGAGTACGCGCATCTGCAAGCGGGCGAAACCATCGCGGTGATCGGCGCGGGCGGCGGCGTGGGCGGCGCGGTGGTCCAGATCGCCAAGGCACGCGGCGCCCGTGTGATCGCCGTGGACCGTCATCCGCTCGACGCGGATACGCCGGCGGGCCGCCTGATCGACGACTACGTTCCGTTCGACGAAAACGTCACCGGTCGCTTGAGAGCGCTGACCGGCGGCGCAGGTGCGGACGTGGTGTATGACACGGTCGGCGGCGTGGCCTTCGAGACCGCATTGAGCCTCGTCAAACGGCGTGGCCGCGTGCTGGAAATCAGCGCGACCGGCAAGCGCCGCGTCGAATTCGATCTGATCGACTTCTATCACAACGAGACCCAACTGCTCGGCGTGGATAGCGCGAAGCTCGGCGTTGCGGACTCGGCGCCGTTGATGACAGCGCTGGTCGAAGGCTTCGAAACCGGCAAGCTGACCGGACCAGTGATCGCGCAGACCTTCCCGCTCGAACGTGCTCGCGAAGCGTACGAAGCCGTTGCCGCCGGCACGCGCGGCCGGGTCGTCATTACGATGTAATCGCCGGAACGATTGGCGGGCGTAGCGGCCCGCTTTTTACGAAACGCCTCACCAAGGTACAACAGTCATGAAAGCGTATTTGATCTCGCTGGCCGCCGGCGTGGTGGTCGGCCTTCTCTACAGCGTGATGGAAGTGAAATCGCCCGCGCCGCCAACCATCGCGCTGGTCGGACTGCTCGGCATGCTGGGCGGCGAACATGTGATTCCGTTGGTGCGCACGTGGCTGGCGTCGGGCATTCATTGACACGCTGCATGCCGCCGCACGTCGTTCGCGTTGAGTTCAGCGCGTTGATCAAAAGAGCCAACGCGACCGCATCTTCAGGCTCTCCAGGCCGTCACCTTTTCTGTCACCGTGCGCCGCACGCTAAGATTGAGCCCCAACGGGCCCGTGCGCCGTCTGGAAACGACAAGAAAAGCTTTGCCTCGGAGAATCAGATGCCTGAAGAATACGAAGTACATGGTCCGCACGACCATGCCGTGGAACACGCGGGCCATCATGACGCGGATCCGTTCGCGAGCCGAATGGCCGTGATCACGGCCATTCTCGCGACAATCGGCGCGCTGTGCGCCTATCAGAGCGGCAACAGCGAAAACCTCGCGCTGTACTACAAGAACGAAGCCGCCATCAGGAAGACCGAAGCGTCGAACCAGTGGAACTATTACCAGGCGAAGGGCGAGAAGGAAAACCTCGCTGAACTCGGCGCCGCGCTGTCCGCCGGCAACGCCGACGCGCATGCGAAATTCCTCGCCGACGTCGACAAGTACAAGCAGCAGAAAGAGCCGATCCGCGCGAAGGCCGAAGCGATCGAAAAGGAAGTCGTGGATAACGACGCCAGGAGTGAAACGCTCCTGCACGGCCATCATCGCTGGGCGCAGGCCACCACGCTGATTCAGGTGGCGATCGCCCTGTGCGCGATCACGCTGCTGACCCGCAAGAAATGGCTGCGCAATCTCTCGTTCGTGGTGGCGGGAGCCGGCGTGATCACCGGCGCGCTGGCGTTTTTCTCGGCTTGATGAATGAGTGGCCGCGCAACACGGCGCGGCTTTCACTGCCCGTGAGATGCGGGTCAATAATGTTTTGCATGTCGGCTCGTCCCGAACGGGCGCATTAAAGAGATAAGCGCCGCGCCGCTTCATGACATAAATTAAGGATGCCGTATTACTGTTCGCGCTTCTACGGCGAACACCGCATCCGGCACGATCTGTCATGGAGGAATCGCTGTGAGAGAAACTACTGAATTGTCAGGCGAGGTGGCGACCGCCAACCTGGAGGAAAGCATTCTCCTTCCCCAGCTCGGCTGCCCTGCGGGAAAAATCGGCATAGCGGTCGGCGATATGCTGGAACGCTCGAATCGCGCGGTTATCGCAACGTCGTTCGATCTGCTCGATCTGCACGCAAACGAGCGCGTTCTCGAAGTTGGCCTCGGCAACGGCGGCCATATCGGCTACGTGCTCGATCAGGCCGCGCGGCTGCGCTTCACCGGTATCGATCTATCGCCCACCATGATCGCCGCCGCTCGTTGCCGCAACGCGGCTTTCGTGCGCGACGGCCAGGTCAGGCTCGAAACGGGGATGTCGTCGCCATGCCGTTCGCAGCCGCCTCGTTCGACAAGGCAGTCACGATCAACAGCACCTATTTCTGGCCCAACCTGACGGCCGGCCTGGCAGAAATTCGCCGTGTGCTGCAGGTGGACGGCACGCTGGTGATCGCAGCCATCACGCCGGAGGCCGCCATCGAAATGCCTTTCGCCGAGTACGGCTTCACGGTGCATGACGCAGCAGCACTGGAGGCCGCCTGCGTGGCCGCGGGATTCGATCGGATCGGCATTACCCGCTATGTCGAGCCGCTCGGCGACCCGCCGCAAGCGTATGGCCCGCGTGAGTTTTATCTGCTGCGGGCGTGCGCCGTCTGACACGGCGCTCCGCGCTTGCATCGCATGCCGTCAATCTCAATGCGCAATGCCGCGCGCGCGTTCGAGCAACAACTCGCGTTCGCGCGCATTGCGCGTCATCCCGGCAGCGCGTTCGAATTCGGCGCGCGCCTCTTCCTCGCGGCCGAGCTTCGCCAGCAGGTCGCCGCGTACACTCGGCAGCCAGTGGTAGTTCGCGAGCGCGGCGTCCGCTGCCAGCACGTCGACAATCTCCAGACCGGCAGCGGGGCCGAACGCCATGCCGACCGCCACCGCGCGGTTCAGCTCGACCACCGGCGAAGGCGCAACCTGTGACAGCGCGTCATACAACGCGACGATCTGCGCCCAGTCGGTATCGTCCGCGCGACGCGCACGGGCGTGGCAGGCCGCGAGCGCCGCCTGTAGCGCATAGGGGCCGCTCGCGCCGCCCAGCGCATGCGCGCTGTCGAGCGCGGCAAGTCCGCGACGGATCAGCAGCGGATCCCAGCGGCTGCGGTCCTGTTCGAGCAGCAGCACAGGGCGGCCTTGCGCATCCGTGCGAGCATGCGTGCGCGACGCCTGAATCTCCATCAGCGCGACGAGGCCGTGCGCTTCGCTTTCGTTCGGCACGAGACCGCTCAGCACGCGGCCAAGCCGCAGCGCTTCCTCGCATAGCGCCGGACGCATCCAGTCGTCGCCGGCAGTGGCCGAATAGCCTTCGTTGAAAATCAGATAGATGACTTGTAGCACCGAGGCGAGCCGCGGCGCGCGCGCCTCCGCCTGGGGCACCTCGAACGGCACCCTGGCCGCCGAGAGCGTGCGCTTGGCCCGCACGATTCGCTGGGCGATGGTCGGCTCGGGCACGAGAAACGCGCGCGCGATTTCTTCCGTGGTGAGGCCGCCGAGCAGGCGCAGGGTGAGCGCGACGCGCGCGTCGGTGGACAACACCGGATGGCACGCGGTGAACACGAGTCGCAGCAGGTCGTCGCCGATATCGTCGGCGCGGGCGGCATCGAGGGTATCGACGAAATCGGGCACGACATGAGCCTCCAGCGCGTCGAGGTCGTGACCCAACTCCTGGTGCTTGCGGGCATGCAGCGCCTCCTGACGCAAACGGTCGAGAGCACGGTTCTTTGCAGTCGCCATCAGCCACGCTCCCGGATTGTCGGGCACGCCCGCATCGGGCCAATGCTCAAGCGCGGCCACCAGGGCGTCTTGCGCCAGCTCTTCGGCGAGCCCCACGTCACGCACGATTCGCGCGACGTGGGCGATGACCTTGGCGGATTCGATCCGCCAGACTGCCTCGATGGCATGGTGGGTGGCTGCCGTGGTCACAGCCTCAGCCCACCGCCCTGGCGTTCGGGTCCATGTAGATGAGCTCCCAGATGTGGCCGTCGATATCCTCGAAGCCGTGCCCGTACATGAAACCATAATCCTGCGGCGCGCGCGGTACCGTGCCGCCGGCGGCGAGCGCCCTGGCAACCAGTGCATCCACCTCCTGCCGGCTTTCGCACGACAGGCCCACCAGCGCTTCCGTGCTCTCCTTCGGGTCGCACAGCGACTTGCGCGTGAACGACTTGAACAGGTCCTTGACCAGCAACATCGCGTAGATGTCCTCGCCGAGGATCAGGCAGGCCGCCTGCCCGTTCGTGAATCTCGGCTCGAAGCTCAACCCGATCGCGCTGAAAAAAGCTTTCGACCGTTCGAGATCATCCACTGCGAGATTGACGTAGATCTGCTTGTGCATGATGCAGTCCGTTGATGAGGTTGTGGCCGGACGGCTTCAGCGCGCCATGTCCGGTGCGTCGCGCTGCTTAGCCGCCATGCGCCGCGTTCGGCGAAGTCCCGATTCACGCTTCAGCGCTTGCCTGCTTCCAGCTCACGGAACCGGTCCAACTCGGGGCTGGGTTCGAAGTCGTCGAGTTCGAACAACTGACGCACTTCGATTTCGCCGTCGGCCTGCTCGCCGAAGGGCGCCGGAAAGCGCCGCGCCCATTCCATCGCTTCTTCACGCGAGCGCACCTGGATCAGCGTATAGCCGGCAATCAGTTCCTTGGTTTCGGCAAACGGGCCGTCCACCACTGAACGCCGGCCGCCGCTGTAGCGAACGCGCCAGCCTTTCGAGCTCGGTTGCAGGCCGGTGGCGTCGAGCAGCACGCCGGCTTTGGCCAGTTCTTCGTGATAGGCGCCCATCGCGGCCATGAGGGACGCTTCCGGCATTTCGCCGGCTTCGCTGGCAGCCGTTGCCTTTACGAGGATCATGAATCGCATTGCCGTTACTCCTTTTTGTTGTGAGAGGGAAAGCCGCGCACGTTGACAGGCTTTCTACCCACACGACGAACAATGCGCGACCGGATCGACATGCACGCCGATCCGCCAGGGAAAACCCCGAGAACACATGCTGTGGATGCGCGAACCGGCTAGGCGAAACAAGGCCCGAGCTTGCGGACTTCGACCGTGCACCACGTTGCCGCCGGACAGGCCTGCGCGATTGCCACGGCTTCTTCGCGGGTTTCGCAATTGAGCAGGAAGAAGCCACCGACCATTTCCTTGGCTTCGGCGAAGGGGCCGTCGAGCAGTTTCGGCTGGCCGTCGCGTATCTGTACGCGCACGGCGTCGCTAGACGACGTGAGCGATTCGACCGCGAGCAGTTTGCCGCGCGCTTTCAGATCGGCCGCGAAACGGACCATCTGGTCGTAGACCTCGCGGCCCGCAGTTTCACCGCGTTCCGTGCGCTGATTCGGGGGTTCGACGATGAGCAGCATATAAGACATGGCGTCTCCGATTTGATCGCGCCGCTAACGTGAACGCCCTGGAAGCGTAAGAGGCAAAGGTCGCGCTCGCGGTGGGTTGGCGAAAGGCAGTCTAACAAGCATGAAAGACTCCGGCAAACCTGATCCGGCGCTGGCGAGGCGCCCAGCCGCACGCCTTACGGACACTCGTAATAACCGCGCGGCATCATCATTGTTTTTTTACCGCGCGACGCGATAATGCCGCGTTGAAGTATTCTCCCTACGCGCTAAAGATGTGTCGTGAAATTGCCGTTTTATCGTTTTGGCAGGCGCGGGAAATCAGCTTTCAATTTAACGACGCCGGGCGATTCAGATCGTGCGCATTCATCGGCGAAAGCTGCCGGCTATAGATAACCATTCACAAGCAATCGAATAATCAAAGCGTCGGGGAAATTCATGCATCGATCGTTAGTGCGCAGCGGCGCTGCCGCCGCTGTGGCGTTTGCCTTTTTCCAGCTCAGCGGCTGTGGAGGCGGCGGCTCCAATTCGGGATCGTCGAACCCGCCGGCCGTTACGGCGACCGCGGTCGGCGGGACCGTGGCCGCGGGCAGCGCCCTGGTCGGCGCGAACGTCACGCTGATCGATGCGACCGGCGCGCAGGCCACCGCGACCACCAACGCGCAAGGCGCGTACTCGATCCCGGTGAAGGGCATGACCGCGCCGTTCCTGATCGTCGCCAGCGACGCCGCCCGTCTGTCCGCCCCGCTCGTCTCGGTGCTCGCGAAGTTGCCGACCGGCACCGCGCCGGCTGTCGTCAACGTCACCACGCTGACCACCGCGATTACCGCGATGCTCACAGCCTCCGGCAGCCCGCTCGACCTTGCGTCGATCACGGCGCTGACCAAGGTCACATTGCCCGCCGTGCAGATCGCCACCATCACGCTCGACACGATGCTGGCGAACATCCTCGCGCAGAACGGCCTGCAACTGGCCGGTTTCGATCCTATCGGCGCAGCGTTCACGCCGAACCATACCGGCGCGGACGCGGTCATCGACACGGTGTCGCTCGTCACGTCCGCTAACGGTGGCCTGTCGCTGCTGTCCAATGCCGCGCCGGGCACGACCGTGGCGCTGAACAACAAGACCGCACAATCGGTGACGCTCGCCGCGCCGCCAGTGGCCGCGAATTATCTGGCCCCGCTCGCGACGCTGCTCACCACCTGCGCGGCAAACGGCACGCTCAATACATCGTGTTCGCCCGCCATCGACGCCACGTACCTGGAAAACGGCTCGACCGATCTCGCCGTCGGCCACGGCTCGACGGATGCGGCGTTGGCCGGCGCCGTCTTCGGTTCGCCGAAGACGCTCGCGTTCTTCACGCGCAACGGCAAGCAGCAGGCGCTCGTGCAATTGCCGTTCACGCTCGCGAGCGGCACGGCGGCCGGCGTGCTCTACAGCATCGCGCAGCAACGCGCGACGCCCGCCACGCTGGCCGACGGCACGCAGCTTGGCTGGGACCTGGTCGGCAATCAGTCGCAATTCGCCGTATCCATCGACTCGCAGATCGCGCGGCGAACCTTCCTCGATTCGAGATTGAGCGACGTGAACCGTTATGAGTCGGGCCTCACGATCGCGATCCCGACCGCGTCGAATCCCACGGTTTATTCGGCCTCCGTCACCGGCCCCGGTCTCGCTGCGCCCGTCTGGCTGATGCCGCGCAATGCGGTGGGCAGCAGCACGCTGGGTCTCTCGGACACAGTTCTGAACGCCGCGCCGGTATCGCCTGCCACGACCAGCAGCAACACGTCGCTGTACCGCTGGTCATGGCAGTCGCTGTCGTCTACGGCGAACTTCACGGCGCCTGCCGCGAGCGGCTATTACTCGCCGCAATCAATCGATGCGAGCAGCGTGCCGCTCTATTCGACCTACACGGTGACGTTCTACGACAGAAACGGCGCGCAACTCGGCCAGTCGTCGATCATCAATCCAGGCAGCCCGCTGAGCGCAGCGGCCGGTGGCTCGGTTGCATGGCCGACGCTGCTGCCAGATTTCGCGACTGAATTCCTGACGCCGGCCGGCTCGCTCGCGGGCACGCAGTACGCGATGAGCGTGACGTGGTCGAGCCTCGTGAACGGACAGGACCTCGCCTATCCGGTGACGTCCGTGCAGATTCAGGCAACCGGTCTGACGGCCTTGGGTTCGGTAACGGAAGTGGACGGCTTTTCTGTCGGCGCGCCGAACAACACCACGTTCGGCCAGTATCAAACTACAGTGAGCGCAGGCGTCAATTCGCTCGGCGTGGTGACTTGCTCGAATTGCCCATTCCCGCCGCTGATCTCGGGGAATTCGCGGCTCGTGCAATTGAGCGGCGGGCAGAACGGGATCGCGTTCTACGACATTACGAAGTACAACGATTAGCGCCACGTAATGGCACATCCAACCGGCTGAACGAAAAACGCCCCACATGGGGCGTTTCGTCTGTTTGCCGGAGAATGGAGAAACCCGTGCGTGCCGCTCAGACCACGGCTTCCGCAATTGCCTGCACCTGCGCGGACCTCATCAATCCTTCTATCATCCTGGCTTCCGCGCTCGCAATCTCGCTCAGCGATGCCACGCTCAGCTGGCCGTCGAGAATCGCCAGCGCCGTGCACAGGCGGGTGTATTCGCCGTCTTGCAGTGCCCATGCGCCTTCGCTGTGTTCACGCGTGTCGAGCTGAACCATCGCCGCATGCGCGCTTTCGATGTCGGACAGCACGTCCTCGCCGAGGCCGAGCCGCTCGAGCTCTTGCGACACCAGCAAATGCCGGCTCAAGGTCATATGCAGATTCCGCGAACCGTGACCGTTCCGGAATGCATCGAGGGCGGTATAGCACTGCAGAAGCATCGCCGACGTAACCGGCTCATGGGCGGTGCGGCTATAGGTCAACGCGCGCAACAGCGGGGACATGGCCGACTGGTTGTGCTTGCGGACTCGCGATTTACTGGACATATCGATTCAACTCCTTCTCTGGCTCTCGGCTTCGCCACCGGACGCGTCTGCTCTACCGTGGCAAACGCCGCCGATACGCCGGCGGCTTGAACAGGCCCTGATGCGAGTCTGTGTGGCCATCATGGCAAGCAACTATTAAGACAGACTTAAACTACATCAAGTCCCGTTCATGTGCAGCGTCTCACACCATGCGGCCGGCCGGGTATCGAATATCCACCGACAAACCGCAAAACGCGATGCAACGTCCGCATATCGGCGCGAACCCGCCAATTGCAAGACGTGCCGCGCAACGAGACGAAAAAAAACCCTGTTCCCGTGAAGGAACAGGGCCGGACAGGATGGAACAGTCGTACTCGCGCGTGGATGCTTGCCGACTTTTACCCACCACAAACTATCAGAGCTGCTACTTGAACTACATCTGCAAAGCCGTTGTTACTTGAGCTGTTGTTGCTTGAACTACCACTGCATCACAGCCGGGTCCCTCGCCTTCAACATCACCTGGCTGCAACCCCCTGCTGATTCACGCGCCAATTGCATGGATTGCGCGCTGTTTGCATTGCTTCTACTACCTACTGCTTTACTGCCCTGCCGCGTTCGACAAACCGCGGCAAACTGCCATCAACGGTACGGTTCAAAACAACGCGGGGGAAGACCGCGTCGATGGGGCTCGGTCATCTGTCGCTCCATGAAAAACAGTGTATGCCGGCCCTTGCCAATGCAATTGCGCGAAGCGAGGGGAATTGGCAGGCCAGTTTGGCGAATCAGCGTAACAGGCCGATTTCCTCAGACGTGAGCGGGCGCGCGCGGCGCCGTCCAGAGTGATAAATACGGCTATTTACGAGGGCGGATCTGTTGCCGGCGACTTCAATGGCCGGACCGATTGGAAGTGAATCGAGCCGGCAAAGGTCGGCAACGTTCAGCGAGCAACGGTACTGTCACCGTCGCTCGCTGGATGTCGGGGACGTGCGGTTGCACGACGACATATCACACGACCGCGAACGCGAACGAAACGCGCAATGGCATCGAGCCGCCTCCTCAACCCCGGGCGGCAAAATCGGCGATCGTCAGCAGCACTTTTTCGCCCGGACGTGCCAGCATTTTTCTTTCCGCCACGGCGGTAATGCGCTTGCGTCCGTCCGCGAACGTCTTCAAGACGCGTTCCTCGCCGGCGTCGCGTTGCAACCAGAAATGCTGTTCCAACGCCTCACGCGTGACGGCGCACTCGAGGTCCCGTCCTCGCGTCGAAAGCTGGAAAATCACCGCGCGTCCGTCTGCCGAGACGCTGGGTTCGAGCTCGATAATCTCCATAGCCCACCTCGCAAAGTTCGTTAAGCCGCTCGCCGTGTTGAACGAACGACACCGGAAGAAACTGAATAGCTACGCAAAGCCACAGCGCGCACCTCGCGATCCGCAAGACATCGCGAACCAGGAATGCGGCGGCCAGCGCTCGTGGCAAATGCCGTGCGTATCGGCAAAGCGCAGACAAACAGTGTGGGGATAAAAGACGAGCGTCATCGCGTCGCTATCAACCCCGTACGTGACAATGTGTGGCTTCGTATTCAGCATGTGTCGTTGTTATGCTTCGCCGGCATCGTTGCCTCGCGGTTCCGCTTCGAACCCACGCCGCCTGCAATTCGCGGATGAGGCAAAAGCAAAGCGCATGCCAATCGACATAAACCGTGCCGCATTAACCGTAGCGCGCGCAGCGCCGACAGGCCGCGCCCTGCTTCAGGCGCGCCGCAAACATCGGTCGCGCCTGAAGCGGCGCGCACGCGAGCAGGCGAATCCGCAGCCTCGCGGACTGCCCAGCGTCGGCCTTGGCGCGACCGGCGAACAGCCGGGTCGAGAGGCACAAACATAACCGCGTGGTAAAAAAGCGCTGCTGGCGCGACAATTCACGACCATTCTTACTAGCCGCCGGCACGCCGGCAACGTGACCCACATGTCCGTTCAAGAACCCGCTTTCACCCTGCGCCCGGCGCTAGACACGGACGAGGCCTTCCTGTTCGAGCTACGCAAGGCGACCATGACGGAGCACCTCGCGCGCGTCGGCGAACCATCGGACGATATCGAGCATCGCGCGCGTCTGCTGCATCGTTATGACACGGCGCGCGTGATTTGCATCGACGGCGAGCCGGCCGGTTTGCTCAAAGCGCATCGCACGCAAACCGAATGGGTCGTCGTGCAATTGCAGATCATGCCGTCGCTTCAAGGGCGCGGTATCGGCGAACGCGCGCTGCAATCGGTGTTGCGCGCCGCGCAAGCCGACGCATTGCCGGTCACCCTTAAGGTGCTCAAAGGTAATCCCGCGCAGCGCCTGTACGAACGTCTCGGCTTCGAGATCGTCGGCGCAGATGACCGACAGTTTTACATGAGGCGCGCGCCACGCGCGCCGACGGAAATTGAAGCAGAATGAATGTCGGATAAAGACTGATACGCAACGGACCTGTTATGACCTTTCGCGACACCTCCGCCATTGCAAGCTGGCATGCCCATGTGTATTTCGATGCGAGCAGCCGCGACGCCGCGTGGACCTTGCGCGAGCAGATCGAAGCACACTGGAGCGGCAAACTGCAACTGGGCCGCTTTCATGAGCGCCCGGTGGGACCGCATCCCATGTGGTCGTATCAGCTCGCGTTCACGCAGGAGCAGTTCGCCGACCTGGTCGGCTGGCTAACGCTCAATCACGGCGCACTGGATATCTTCCTGCACCCGAATACCGGCGACGCGCTCCGCGATCACCGCGACGCAGCCGTATGGATCGGCCATTCACACGAACTGGTGCTGAGCGCGCTGAACTGAGCGCCGTGAACGCGACGCGCGGCGAACCGGATAGCGCGCCGCCCGCTGTTGCGCTTCACATGTTCGAATACGAACTGCACCAGCCGCGCGCGGCAACCTGCTTGTCGCCGAACAGTGTGCAACCGCCGTATGCGTCCGTGGCTTTACCCTGGAACAGCGAGCAGTTACCGCAGGTTTGTCCGGCGGCGTAACTGGGGAATTTCGTTTTGTCGACCCTGGAAACGTCCTCCTTGTAGCCGACGGCTTGCGCCTTCGGATCGCTTTCGCTGAGCGTGTTCGCAGGCTCGGCGAAGGCAGTACGGGCGAGTGCGAGCACTGAGCCCGCGCTCACGCCCAGCAGCAGAAAATGGCGGCGCGATGTTTTCATATAGGTCCGATTGTGGGTAGGGACTTGCCTCGATCGCGATCAACCGCCGTCAATCGAGAAATCGCGTGAACCGCTCAACCGGTTCGCGCTCGGTGCGCAACGTGTTGACCAGCGCGTCTTCGTCGGCGAAACCGAGCGACATGCCGCACACCAGTTGTTCTTCGGGCGGCAAGCCGAGATGCTCCGCAATCACCCGGTGAAACTGCGTAAACGCTGCCTGTGGACAGGTATCGAGACCACGGCCGCGCGCGGCGGTCATGATCGCCTGCAGGAACATGCCGTAGTCGAGCCAGCTGCCGCGCTCCATGACCCGGTCGATGGTGAAGAACAAGCCCACCGGTGCGCCGAAGAAGCGGTAGTTCTGCGCATGCTGCTCATGCATGCGCGCCTTGTCGCCTTTCGTGATGCCGAGCAGGCCATACAGATCCCAGCCGATTTTGCGGCGCCGGTCGATGTACGGTGAAACCCATTGATGCGGGTAGTACGGATACTCTTCCTGGTACAGTGCATCGCGTTGCGGATCGTCGTAAGCGGCAAGCAAGGCCCGCGAAAGACGCGCAAGCGACTCGCCCGTCACCACGTAGACTTTCCACGGCTGCGTGTTGGTGCCGGAAGGCGCGCGGCTGGCCGCTTCGAGAATGGCTTCGATATCGGCGCGCGGCACGGGTGTGGGCAGAAAAGCGCGAATGGAACGCCGCGTGATGAGCGCGGTGTCGACGGCGTTGGCGGGTGTGGTCATCGGCGAATTCCGGCTGAGCCAGCAGTGTGGCGGTCTGCGGGAATTCTAGCGCGAGCGCGCACTTGTGCGCTGGGAGGCCGGCAAGCGCCTACCGGGCGTCACCGGCTTTGCGCAGCGGACCTGGCTTTGCACAGTGCCACTAGCGCAGCGGCGTTTTCAGCGCATCGATGAGATCGAGCAGATCGTACGGCTTGCGCAGCAGGATAGCGTGCGGCAAAACCTTGCGCTGCTCCGGGGTCAGCACGAGGTCGTAGCCGGTCAGAAAGATCACGCGCAGATCGGGCCGCCCGGCACACACCTCCAGCGCGAGATCGACACCCGACTTGCCCGCCAGCCCCACGTCGGTCAGCATTACGCTGATCGCATGCTCGCTGAGAATCTGCTTTGCGTCGTGCTCACCTTCGGCCTCCAGAATGTCGAATTCGAACATGCGCAGCAATTCAGCGGTGCTCGCGCGAACCAGCTCGTCGTCCTCCACCAGCAGAATCCGCGGCCGCGGCTGAGCGGCGACGCTATCGGCGCTATCGGCGCTATCCGGCATGGCTGGCGGATCGATATCGAGAAGGTGCTGGCCGGCCTCGGCGATTTCGGCCGCCTGCGGATTCTGCGTTTGCAGCACGTAGCGGATTTTGCGCGCCAACGCTTCGTGCGTGTAGGGCTTGCTGAGCAGTTCAATGCCTTCGTCGAGTCGCCCGGAATGCACGATCGCGTTATCCGTATAGCCCGACGTGAACAGCACCGCGATCGCAGGCAAGCGTTCGCGCGCCTTGCGGGCGAGTTCGGTGCTGCGCAGCGGGCCGGGCATCACCACGTCGGTGAACAGCACGTCGATCGGCACGCCGCTTTCGACGATCGCGAGCGCGCTTTGCGCGTCTTTCGCTTTCAGCACACGGTAGCCGAGATCGGAAAGCATTTCGACCACCGTGGTGCGCACTTCCTCGTCGTCTTCGACCACCAGAACGGTTTCCGTGCCGCCCTTGGCGGGACCGGCGTCGATATTCGTTTCGAGGTCTTCCTGCTCGCGCACCCGAGGCAGATAGATGCGAATCGTCGTGCCGTGACCCTCTTCGCTGTAAATCTTCACGTGGCCGCCGGACTGTTTGACGAAGCCATACACCATGCTCAAGCCGAGACCCGTGCCCTGACCTTCGGGCTTGGTCGTAAAGAACGGCTCGAACACGCGCTCGCGCACTTCCGGCGGCATCCCGGCACCCGTGTCGGTGACCGCCAGCATCACGTACTGCCCCGGCGTGACCTCGGCGTTGCGCTTGGCGTAGGCGTCGTCGAGCGCGGCATTGCCGGCTTCGATGGTGAGCTTGCCATGCCCGTTCATGGCGTCGCGCGCGTTGATTGCCAGATTCAGCAGCGCGTTCTCGACCTGGAACGGATCGACCAGCGTATTCCACAAGCCGCCCGAGACGATCGTTTCAATTTCGACGCCGTCGCCAAGCGCGCGTCTGAGCATGTCGTCGAGCCCTCGCACGAAGCGGCCCAGATTGACGACCTTCGGCGCCAGCGGCTGACGCCGCCCGAACGCCAGCAGTTGCGAGGCGAGGTTCGCGCCGCGGGCCACGCCTGCCAGCGCATTGCGCACGCGCTGCTCGGGCTTCTCGGAACCGGCGACGTCTTTCGCCAGCAGTTGCAGATTGCCGCCTATCACCTGCAGCAGGTTGTTGAAGTCGTGCGCGACGCCGCCCGTGAGCTTGCCGATCGCTTCCATCTTCTGCGCCATGCGCAGCGCTTCTTCGGCGTGCCGCAAGGCCTCGGTGGTTTCCTTGTCGGCCGTGACGTCGCGGCCCACGCCGTGAATGCGCGCCGTGTCGGGATCGAGCGCGAGCGTCCACGCAACCCAGCGCCACGTGCCGTCGATCCGCTTGAAGCGGTTTTCATAACGCACCGGCACGCCCGTGCGCCGCAGTTCGGCCAGATGGGCGCGGACCACCTCTACATCATCCGGGTGAACCAGGTCGACATAGGAACGCGACATCAGCCAATGCGTATTGTGACCGAGCGCGTTGCTCCATGACGGACTCACGCGCTGCAAGCGGCCTTCGATATCGGCCACCACCAGCAGATCCTCGCTCAATTCCCACAGACGGTCGCGGTCCGCCACCGTCTCGATCACGCGGCGCTCCAGCGTTTCGTTCAGATCGTGCAGCGCGCTCTGGGCCTTGGTGCGCTCGGCGATTTCGGTTTGCGCGGCCTGGTACAAACGCGCGTTGTCGATGGCAATGGCGGCCTGCGCGGCGACGCCGGCCACGATCCGCTCGGCGCGTTCGGTAAACACGCCGGGCTCCGGATGACCGAAGAACAGCCCGCCGACCACTTCACCGCTGCGCGACTGCACGGGCGCGGCCAGATAGCTGCGCACCTTCAGATGACCTTCCGGCATGCCGCGATGCGGCGCGTTGTGGCCATAGCGCGGATCCTGCGTGATGTCGCTGACACGAACGATGCCTTCGCCCATGAACGTAGGCGCGAACACCGCCGTGTTGCGCGGCATCGGAAACTGCCCGAAGGTTTCCTTCGGCACGCCGGACAGCGTGTAAAGCATGTAGCTGCCGCCCTTATCGTCGAGCACGTTGTAGAAGAACGAACCGAACGCGGCGCCGGTCAGTTCGGTGGCCGCGTCGGTCACGATCTGCACCGCGCGGTTCAGATCGAGTTCGGCCGCCACCGTCGAGCCGACGCGATTGAGAATCTCCAGAGTGCGCGATTCTTCGCGCAGCTTCGTCTCGGTCTCGCGGCGCAGGCGCGCGAGTTGCAGGTTGCCCGACACGCGGGCCAGCAGTTCGCGCGCCGAGAAGGGCTTGGTCAGATAGTCGTCGGCACCGTGCTCGATGCCGTCCACGCGCGCTTCCTCGCCCGCGCGGGCGGACAGCATCAGCACCGGCGTATCGCGCAACTCCGGATCGGCGCGCAACGCGCGCAGCAGGCCGAAGCCGTCGAGGCGCGGCATCATCACGTCGGAGAGCACGAGATCGGGGCGCTCCTGCCGCGCGGCTTCGAGCGCGGCCTGGCCGTCGGTGGCAAGCCGCACCTCGTGGCCCGCCGCGCGCAGGATACGGCTCATGTACTCGCGCAGATCCGCGTTGTCGTCGACGACCAGCAGCCGCGCGGCGGCGACGGGCGCGGCTATGGGCGGCGCCGCGCCGGCCAGTGCCGTCTCGGCCGGTGCGTCGGCGACGATCTCGTTCTCGGGACTCCAGCGCAACGCGGCATCGACATAGGTGCGCGCGTGCCTGCTCATGGCGGCATGCACGGATTCTTCATCGGGCTGGGCCGGCACGGCGCCGTGCGGCAGCGAGACAGTGAAGCACGCGCCTTCGCCGAGCGCACTGTCCACCCGCACCGTGCCGCCGTGCAACTTCACCAGTTCCTGCACCATCGCGAGCCCGATGCCGCTGCCTTCGACCGAGCGTCCCGGCGCGCCCGCCACGCGATGAAAGCGTTCGAAGAGGCGCGGCACTTCTTCCTCGGCAATACCGATGCCGCTATCCGTCACACTGACCTCGACACCGGCGCCGGCAACCACGCGAACCGCGACGCGAATCGTGCCGAAGAACGTGAACTTGTACGCGTTCGACAGCAGGTTCATCACGACCTTTTCCCACATCTCGCGGTCGAGCTGCACGACCACGGGTGCGGCCGGAATCTCCACTTCGAGCCGCAGGCCGGCCGCCTCGATCGCGGACTGGAACAGTGAAGCGAGTTCGGCCGTGAACGACGCGACATCGGTGGGTTGCATGTGAATCTGCATGCGTCCCGCCTCGATGCGCGAGAAGTCCAGCAGCGCATTGACGAGCTTCAGCAGCCGCAAGCCGTTGCGATGCGTGATCTCGATCAGCGCGCGGTCCTCGATGTCGCTGCCTACCCGCGCGTTGTCGCCGCCTGCGGCCAGCTGCGGCTTGGCAAGCAGTTCTTCGAGCGGGCCGAGCATCAGCGTCAACGGCGTACGGAATTCGTGGCTGATGTTGGAGAAGAACGTGGTCTTCGCGCGGTCGATTTCGGCCAGCGCTTCCGCGCGCCGCCGCTCCTCCTCGTACGCCCGCGCGTAACCGATCGCCGCGCCGATCTGACCGGCGGCCAGGTTCAGGAAACTGCGATAGGCGTCGTCGAAAAGACGGCAAGGATTCAGGCCGGCGACCAGAACCACCGTTTGCGTCGATTCGCTGCCGGGCGACACCGGCAGGATGACCGCCTGCTGCGGCGGGATATGCCACGGACCGCTCGGCAACGCGGTGCCGAAACGCTGGGTCAGATCACCCACCAGCCGCGGCGCCTGGGTATCGAACACGTCGACGACGGGCCACAGCGCCTCGCCGTCGAGCTTCATGGTTTGCGGAGCCGCGGCGTGGCCCGGCTCGATGCCGCACGCGCCAACCAGCGCGACGGTGTCGCTGCCCGGCTCGGCGGCATACAACAGAGCGAACGGAAGGTCTTGCGGGTTAGCCTGCAAGGCCCGCGCGCTGAGCTCGCACGCGTGGCGCCAGTCGCGGCCGTTCGGGCTGACCGCCGCCAGTTCCTTCAGCAGCGCCAGTTGCCGTTCGCCCACCACCTGCGCCGTGCCGTCGCTGTTGGCGCAGATGATGCCGCCGGGTTCGCCGTCGTCGCCGGGAATCGGGCTGTACGAGAAGGTGTAATACGTCTCTTCGGGAAAGCCGTTGCGCTCCATGATGAGCAGCTTCTGTTCGACGAAGATGCCTTCGGCGCCCGCCAGCGCGGTATTCAGAAGCGGCTCGATATCGGTCCAGATTTCGCGCCACACGACTTTGGTCGGCTGCCCGAGCGCGGCCGGATGCTTGCCGCCAATGATCGATTTATATGGGTCGTTGTAAAAATAGAGTAGCTCGTCGCGCCAGCCAATCCAGATCGGCTGGCGCGACGTGAGCATGATACGGATCGCGATCTTCAGCCCTTGCGGCCAGTTCTCGGGCGGGCCGAGCGCCGTCTGCGTCCAGTCGTAAGCGCGAATGAGCGCGCCCAGCTCGCCGCCGCCGGCGAGGAAGGACGGCGCGTCAAAGCCGTCGGGCGATTCATCCGACACAAAACGGTCCGGCTCTTTCAACGCGATCTCCTCGACGCGACGGCTCATATTCGTGCAAACCGCCGTTGCAAAAGCGATGCCTGATACGACGGATGGCCAACGATCATCGCGCAACCGACGTAGCGCGATTCTCGCACGTAGCGGGATGCTGGAGGAAGGTGAGAGGTTACGCCGCGGCCCAATGAGCCGGCCTTTCGCGGCACGCGGCGAAGGCTTGTGCAGAACGGGGCGGCGTTGGCGGAGAGAGATGCCGCGAAGCGAACTGAAATACCGGTAAAACGTACGTTGACGCAAAGGCGCAGGCCAGGCGATCCTCCCGATCGCAAGTCAGACAGGGCGGTCGATTTCTCTCGACCAGGCCCTGCCCGCAGCGGCTTTTATATCAACCCGACACACACGGCGGCGACGATCGACCCCAGCACCAGTACCGCACCGACGGTCTTGCGTTTATTCAGTTCCGTCCAGAGCAGCACACCGGTGAGCGACAGCAGAATGATGCTGCCGGCCAGCGTGTCGATCAGCAGTACCCAGCCGACGCTCAAGCCAACGCCTTTGTGCAGATTCGTCAGCATCGCGAGAAAGGTGTTCTCGCTGCGCTTGACGGTCACATAACCGTTGCCCACCCAATATTCGGCGGACGTGTTCTCACGAGGCGACGCGAAGTTGAGCTGCCAGTGCTCCGGCTGGACGATGCTGCGATCGCCCCACGCGACCGGATGCGCCGGTTCTTTCTGAACGCGCCCCGGCGTGCCCGCCAGTTTCAGTTCGTGCTTGAGCCATTTGCCGAGCTCGCGCGGCGTCTGCGGCGCCGGTTGCGGCAACGGCACCTGTAACACCGCGACTTGCGGCTCACCGGTCGACACCCGCAGCGGGCCGCCGCGATGGTTCAGCAGAAACCCCGTGGTGCCGAACAGCAAACCCAGCGCCGCGCCCCACAAGCCAATCCAGCCATGCACTTTGCGCAACCATTTGACGAAGGTGGCGCGGCGCGAGCGCTGCTGCCGCGCTTTCAATTCGCCCTCGTCGAGCCGCTGCGGTTCACGCGACGCGTGATCGATGCCCGCGGGCGATTGAATGTCGATTGCCTCGGGTACGCTCACGGTTCACTCCAGGTACGCAACAGATTGTGATAGATGCCGACGAGGCTGCGGCGCGCGGCGTCGTCGGCGTTGGTGGCATTCAGCCTTTGAATCGCCGTGTCCATGTCGAACAGCATGGCGCGCTGCGTGTCGCTGCGCACGAGGCTTTGCACCCAGAAGAAACTCGCGACCCGCACGCCGCGCGTGACCGGCGTGACCTGGTGGAGACTCGTGGCCGGATAAACGATCATGTCGCCGGCCGGCAGTTTGACCTGCTGCACGCCGTACGTGTCTTCGATCACGAGTTCGCCGCCGTCGTAGTCGGCGGGGTCGGAAATGAACAGCGTCACCGAGACGTCGGTGCGCAGCTTCACGCCGTTGGGCAGCACGCGCACTGCGCCGTCGACGTGACTGCCGAACTGCATGCCGCCTTCGTAACGATTGAAAAGCGGCGGGTACACCTGGTTCGGCAACACCGAACTGATGAACAGCGGATTGCGCTCGATCGACGCGAGAATCACGTCGCCGAGCTCGCGCGCAATCGGCGTGTGCTCGGCGATCTGCTGATTACGCTTGACCGGCGCGCCCTGATAGCCGGCGGTCGCGCGGCCGTCGACCCACGCGTCGCCGGCCGTGTCGAGCCGCTCGCGCACGATACGCAACTGCTCGGCATTCAGTACATTGGGGATATGCAGCAACATGGTGTTTCCTTCGCGTCGGCTTGCCGTGTTCGAAAACGGCAAGCCTAACGCATGTGCCCAGCGCGTATCAGAAGCGGTAGTCGAACGTCGCCAGCAACGTGCGTCCGATACCCGGCACGGAACGGCCACCGTCCGACGGAATCAGCGCATCGTAGTACTGCTTGTTGGTCAGGTTCAGCAGGTTCAGGCGGACGTCGTATTTCTTCGCGTGATACGCGGCGGTCGCATCCCAGCGCGTGTAGCCCGGCACCTGCACGTAGTTCGTGTTCGACGCATAGCGCGGCGACATATAAGTCGGGCCACCGCCGATTTCCCAGTGCGGCGTGAGCGCGTAAGTGGTCCAGAACGTCAGCGTGTTGCGCGGCGTGTTGGCCGGCACGTGACCTTGCGTACCGTCGCGCGCGCTCAGGATGACGGCGTCCATGTACGTGTAGCCGCCGAACACTTGCCACTTGTCGGTAATGTGGCCCGTCACGCCGGCCTGGAAGCCATCGACACGGATGTCGCCGTCGAGCTCGTATTCGGTCGGCGAAACCTGCGTTCGCGCGTTGGTCTTTTCTTCGCGGAAGAATGACGACGTCACCGAAAGATTGCCGCCGAGCAGATCCCATTTCCCGCCGATTTCGTACGACCTGGTCGACTCGGGCGCCAGGTTCTGCGTGAGATTGGTCACCGTCAGCGCTTCGAGCGACGGGTCGAACGACGTGCCGTACGACACGTAGTACGACTGCCAGTCGGTCGGCTGATAGATCACGCCCGCGCGCACGCTGGTGAAGAAGTTGGTTTGGGTCGCGTAGCCCGGCGCGCTGATCGAGTTGTGAATCTGCGCCTGGAAGCGATCCCAGCGCAGACCGCCAATCACCTTCCACTGCCGGCCAATCGATACGGTGTCGTTCAGGTACGCGCCGATTTCGTTCGATCCGGAGTCCGCGTAGTTGCCGACCGTCGTCGTCACACCCGCGGGCGACGACAGATACGCCGGATTGACCATCGAAACAACCGGCAGATTGTTACGGGTGTACGCCTGATTCGAATAGCTGTCGTGGCCGAGGTCGACACCGGCGATCAGGTCATGCTTGATCGGGCCGGTGACGAACTTGTATTCGAGCATCGTGTCGTTGTACAGCGAGTGGTTCTCGATCACCCGGTCGTGGCTTTGCAACTTGATGAACAGTTGCGACGGCGAGAGCGTCGTGAAATTGCCGTTGCTCAATGCGGGGCTGGTGGCGAGCGGCCCTGTCAACACCGATTGCGGCGCGGTTTCGCGCGCGTCGGTCATCGAGTGCGAGAACTGCGTCTGGTTGGTCAGGACCAGATTGTCCGAGAACTTGTGCTTGACCGCGGCGGTGAATGTTTGCACGTCCTGAATCGTGCGGTCGGTGGTCAAGCCGTAAAACGTATTCTTCGGCACCGGCGACGGGTGGCCGTTCAACGCCTGCACGCCGTAGTCGGGCATGTCGTAGTTGTGCTGGATCAGCGCGGAGATCGTGACTTCGGTCGGCGTGCCGATCCCGAAGCGCACTTCCGGCGCGATACCGTAGTCCTTGTTTTTCATCTCGTCGCGCGTCGAACCGAGGCTCTGGCCGAATGCGTTCAGGCGAATCGCCGATGTATCGGTCAACTTATGGTTCACGTCGATGGTGCTGCGATATTTGTCGTCGGTGCCGATCATGCCGGTGACTTCCGCCGAGTCCTTCAGGTTCGCCTTCTTGCTCACCTGATTGATCACGCCACCCGTCGAGCCGCGGCCGAACAGCATCGACGACGGACCGTACAGCACTTCGAGTTCTTCGAGGTCGAACGTGTCGCGATAGTACTGGTTACGATCGCGGAAACCGTCCAGGTAAATGTCGTTCTGTGCGGTAAAGCCGCGCAGGTTGATGTTGTTGCCGATCTGGCCGCCTTCGGCCGCGCCGATGGTCACGCCCGGCGCGTTGCGCAGCGCGTCCTGGAACGAGGTGGCGCCTTGCGATTGCAGCACAGCCTTGTTGATGACGGTGACGGTTTGCGGAATATCGCGCAATGCCGTGGGCGTCTTTGCACCGACCGTCGCACGCTCTGCCTGGAAGTCCTGTTGTTCTGCCTGCGCCGAGACACCGATGGCCGGCAAGGTACCGCTGTCGGCAGTGGTCGTCGCGGTTGAATTCGTATTCGCGGTCGACGGCTGCGACGCGGATTGCGGAGCAGTCTGCGCGACCGCCGGAGTCGCAAAGGGAACGGCAAATGCTAGCGCTAACGCAGTCGCAAGCGGCGTGTGGTTGAACATGGGAAATCCCGTCAGAGATGCGCTTGCCCGATTCGCATACCTGAGATGGAATCGATGACGAAGTCGCAAATTGGCTGGCTGCCGGTCTCGTGCGCATGGCACCGATGACGGGATGGCTGGCTGTGGTTAAATGAGAATCGCTATCATTCCATACGCATAAATCTGCATCAATCGCGATCTCGCTTACCCCTCGTAACAGAATTGTTTCTGTATTTTACGAATGTATGGTTTATGTAATGTTTTGAGCCTGTTTCGCGGTAGATCATTACTTGTTTGTAATCTGACGCGCATGGAAACAAAAGGCTTGCGGAGTCGTAAGGGGCAAATAGCTGTTCGTAAAACTTTCAGATCAATAACAGTTTGTGGCGAGCGGCGCCGGCACTAAATCCCGACACGGTTTATCCTTTTTGCAACACTGCATATCGAACTGTTCCGTTCATCCCCGGAGTTGACCATGCAATACCGCAAATTCGGCCGCACCGGCCTGACCGTTTCGCGTCTTTGTCTCGGCACGATGACCTTCGGCTTGCAGACCGAAGAAGATGTCTCGCATCGCATTCTCGACACGGCGGCGGATGCCGGCGTGAACTTCATCGATACGGCCAATGTGTATCCGCTCGGCGGCGGCGAGAGTATTGCCGGGCGCACGGAGGAGATCGTCGGGCGCTGGCTGAAGGGCAAGCGCGACCGCTTCATTCTGGCGACCAAAGCGGTCGGCAAGATGGGACCGTCGGCGTGGGACCAGGGCGCCTCGCGCAAACATCTGCTGGATGCCATCGACGCCTCGTTGCAGCGCCTCGGCACGGATTACGTGGACCTCTACCAGCTCCACTCCGACGACGCGAACACGCCGCTCGACGAAACGCTCGAAGCACTGGACGTGATCGTGCGTTCGGGCAAGGCGCGTTATATCGGCGTATCGAACTTTCTTGCCTATCGACTCGCGCGCGCCCTGGGTCGCGCCGACGTTTTGCGCGTGGCGCGCTTCGTCTCCGTGCAGCCCCGCTATAACCTGCTGTTCCGCCAGATCGAGCGGGAGTTGCTGCCTCTCGCCGGCGAAGAGCAATTGGCCGTGATGCCGTACAACCCGCTCGCGGGCGGCCTGCTCACGGGCAAACATCAACTGGATGTCACGCCGGCATCCGGCCGCTTCACCGAGGCCGTCGGCAAGGCCGGCGCGATGTATCAGCAGCGGTATTGGCATAAGCGCGAGTTCGAAACGATCGAACAGCTGAAAGCCATCGCGGCGCCGACCGGCGAATCGCTGACGCGCGTCTCGCTCGCCTGGGTGCTGGCGAACCCGCTCATCACGTCGGCGATCATCGGTGCGAGCCGCGCCGAGCAGTTGAGCGATACGCTCGCGGCTGCCGATTTCGTGCTCGATCCGCAGATCAGGACGCAACTCGATGAAGCGAGCATGGAATACCGTTGGGGCGACGCGGCGCGATAAGCGGAGTTACCTGTCGCGGCGGCAACCGCGCAATCCGCGCCGCACCGCACCGCGCCGCGTGAAGATCACTTGAAGCGGCCCGTCCGCTCATTTGCTTCCGGCAATTGGCGCGTCTCACGCATGGACTTCGCATGCCATAGACGCGCCCCGCCTTCAATGCCGGCATCGTTCGAAACGGTCGCCACGTTTGCCGGGAGATCGATCGTGAGGCGCGCGGCGTTGCCGCCGCCAATCCACAATTTGTCGTAGTTCACCAGCGCCGCCAGAATCCCGATCACCTTCTGAACGCGCCGGTTCCAGCGCTTGTTTCCGACTTTTTTACGCGCAGCATCGCCGATATATTCGTCGTACGCCACGCCCTTCTTGCTGACCGGATGATGCGCAAGCTCCAGATGCGGCATCAACTCACCGTCCCGAAACATCGCCGTACCCGCGCCCGTGCCGAGTGTCAGCACGAATTCGAGGCCCTGGCCTGAAATCGCGGCGAAACCTTGCATCTCGGCGTCGTTGATCATGCGAACCGGCAAACCGCCCAGCCGCTGCGCCAGCGAATCAGCCAGTGCAATATCGTGCCAGCCTTCAACGCCGAAGTGCGGCGCGGTCAGAATACGGTTGTTGCGCACCACGCCCGGAAAGCCGATCGACATCCGCGTAGGCGGCTCCTGCTCGACGAGCGGCGCAACCAGTTTCGCCAGCGCGTCCACCAGTTGATCCGGCGTACAAGGATGCGGCGTCGCCACCCGCACGCGTTCGGTTTTCATCTTGCCGTCCGCGTCGATGATCGCGGCTTTCAAACCCGTGCCGCCAACGTCGATCGCCAGAATTCGTTCGGTACTGCTTGTCACTTTCGTCTTACGTGTTGCCACGGTGTCCCCCGGTTATGTTGGTGCGGCTCGTTGACTTACTTTTTCTCCACGACGTCCCGTTGCAACGGGCGCCATGCGTGACCGCCGCGCGCCAATAGCGCGTCTGCTTCCGCGGGACCTTCGCTGCCTGCCGGATAGCCATGCACCGGCATCGCGCCGCCGGATTCGGGGTGCAACACGTCGTCTACCGCGCACCAGCTCGTTTCGATGCTGTCAGCGCGCTGGAACAGCGTCTCGTCGCCGAGCATGCAGTCGTAGAGCAAGGTCTCGTAGCCCACGTTGGCGCGCTCCGCAAAAAAGTCGCCGTAATCGAACGACGACTGCACCGCACCGATCTGCATGACCGGCCCAGGCGTTTTCACATTGAAGTCGAAGCTCGTACCGTGTGCGGGATCGATGCGCAGGGTCAGCACATTCGGTGTGAGCGCGTCCACGGGTGTGTCGCGGAACAGGCGGAACGGCACGGGCTTCAGTTGCACCGAGATTTCCGTGCGACGTCCAGCCAACCGTTTGCCCGTGCGCAGATAAAACGGCACGCCGGCCCAGCGCCAGTTCTCGACGAACACCCGCGCCGCGGCATAGGTTTCCGTCGTGCTGTCCGGCGCGACGTCCGGCTCTTCACGGTAGCCGACACCGGCCGGGCCTTTTTCGTATTGGCCGAACACCACGTCGTCGGGTGTCAACGGCTTGATCGCGTCGAAGATTTCAGCTTTCCTGTCGCGCACGGCTTCGGCGTCGAACGAATTGGGCGGCTCCATCGCAACCATGCCGAGCAACTGGAACAGATGGTTCGGCACCATGTCGCGGAACGCGCCGGTCTGTTCGTAGAACTTGCCGCGTCCCTCCACGCCGATCGTTTCCGAAGCGGTGATCTGCACGCTGTCGATATATTCGCGCCGCCATATCGGTTCGAACAGCGCATTGGCGAAACGCACCGCGAGAATGCTCTGCACGGTGTCCTTGCCGAGAAAGTGATCGATGCGATACACCTGCGTTTCTTTCGCGAACGACAGGATATGCGCGTTCAGATCGCGTGCCGAAGCGAGATCGCTACCAAAGGGTTTCTCGATCACAAGCCGGCGAAAGCCGCCGACATCGCCCTCTTTCAGCAAACCCGCGTTGCCGAGACGCTCGACGATCGGCTCGAAAAAGCGCGAGCTGACCGCGAGATAGAAGATCACGTTGCCGCCCGGCGTTTGCTCGAGCTTCTGTTTGATTTGCGCGAAGGTATCGTCGGTTTCGAATTCGCCGGCCATGTATTCGAGCCGTTGCGCAACCCAGTCCCATGCCTGGTCGTCGAGCTTGCCGGCGTGAAAGGTGCTGGCCTTGTCGGCGGCGAACTGTTCTAGCGATTTGTGCAGATCGTCGCGCCACTCGCTCGTCTCGCGCGCGCCGTGATTCACGCCGATGATTTTCATGCCGTCGTCGAGCAGACTATCCACCGCCAGGTTGTACAGCGCCGGCATGAGGAGCCGTTTGGTCAGATCGCCGCCTGCGCCGAAGATCACCAGCGTGCAAGGCGGCGCGGGCCGCTTGCCGGCCGGCGATGCCGGCGCCTGCTGCGGGTTCATGCTGACTTTGCAGCTCGGCGGCTGACTGGCGGCGGGATGATCGGATGCTCGGGTATTCGGTGTAGTCGACATGGGATTCACTTTTGGAAACCAACGGAACGAACGTGGTGATACATGAAAGACCACGCCGGAACCCACACAGTTCAAAAACAACCACGCGACCTGTTCGCCATGCCATCTTGTATGCCTAACGTAACCTGAACAGCCTCATGCCCGCTCGCGCCGCCGCGACCTACTTTACCGATGCGTGCGCTGGCTCAGGTGCGGAAGCGGATTCGGGCGCGCTTGCCGCTGTGGCGTGCGCCGCAGGGGAAGTCGGCACCGGCGCGCCGTCCGGTTCGCCCGCCAACGGCACGTTGCCCGACACGCCCATCACGCGCGGTTGCAACAGCAAGGCAACCAGCCCAGTCCAGCCGGTCTGATGCGAAGCGCCGACACCGCGCCCGTTATCGCCATGAAAATACTCATGGAACAGAATCAGATCGCGCGAGCGCGGGTCGGTCTGCAACAGAGGATAAGCGCCCATCACCGGCCGCTCGCCATCCCTGTTCTTGAGAAACAGCGTGGTGCACCGGCGTGCCAGTTCGTCGGCAATCTGGCTCAGCGTGAACGCCTCGCCCGAGCCGGTCGGGTACTCGACCTTGAAATCGTCGCCATAGTAGCGGTGGAATTCGTAGAGCGATTCGATGAGCAGATAGTTCACCGGCATCCACACCGGGCCGCGCCAGTTGGAATTACCACCGAACACCCGCGTATCCGATTCGGCCGGCAAATACTTCACGGTGAAACTGTCGCCGTTGTGATTGAACACGAACGGCTGATCGCGATGGACTCGCGAAAGCGCCCGCACGCCGTGATCGGAAAGGAATTCGCTTTCGTCGAGTGCACGGCGCAGCAATGCTTTCATCCGGTGCCCGCGCAGCAGCGAGAGCAGCAGCGCGTTGCCCTTGCCCGGCTCGTTCCAGCGCGAGACCAGCTTCGCCAGATCGGGACGATGTTCGAGGAACCAGATCAGCCGTTCACGCAAACCCGGCAGGCCGCCATGCAGACGCTCTTCCAGCACGTGCACGGCGAACAGCGGAATCAGACCCACGATCGAGCGCAACCGCATGGGAACGCTGCTGCCGTCCGGCAGGCGCAGCTTGTCGTAGAAGAACTCGTCCTCGCTGTCCCACAGGCCTGTATCGCAGCCGTCGTCGCAACTCACGGCCTCGGCGATATACAGGAAGTGCTCAAAAAACTTCACGCCGATATCGACGAAAACATGGTTGGCGTACGCAAGTTCCAGCGCAATGCGCATCAGGTCGAGCGCATACGCCGCCATCCACGCGGTGCCGTCGGCCTGATCGATATGGCCGCCGGTCGGCAGCGGCGACGAGCGGTCGAAGATACCGACGTTGTCCAGTCCGAGAAAGCCGCCCTGAAAAATATTGTGACCGTCGGCGTCCTTGCGGTTCACCCACCAGGAAAAATTCAGCAGCAGTTTATGGAAGACCAGCTCGAGAAAATCGCGATCTCCCTTGCCGGTGAGGGCGCGGTCGATTTCATACACACGCCACGCGGCCCACGCATGCACGGGCGGGTTGGCGTCGCCAAGCGCCCATTCATAAGCGGGGATCTGACCGTTCGGATGCTGATAGCGGTCTTTCACCAGCAACAGCAATTGCCGTTTCGCGAACGCCGGGTCGATCAGCGCGAACGCGGCGGCATGAAACGCCAGGTCCCATGATGCGTACCACGGGTATTCCCACTTGTCGGGCATCGACACGATGTCCGCGTTGCACAGGTGCCGCCAGTCCATGTTGCGGCCGCGTTTGCGGCTTGCAGGCGGCGCCGGTTGCAGCGGGTCGCCCTCGAGCCAGCGCTGCACGTCGTACTGGTAGTACTGCTTGGACCACAGCATGCCGGCCAGCGCCTGCCGCTGCACCAGGCGCGCGTCGGGGTCGGTGATGTCCTGTTGCAGCGCCCCGTAGAATTCGTCGGCCTCGGCAATGCGGTGCGCGAATATCGCTTCGGCGTCGAGCTGCGCGTCGTCGGGGCTCGATTGGGGACGCCAGCGCATGTACACCACGGCGCGTCCATGCGGTCCGAGTTCGATCGACGCATGCGCGCCGGCCTTGGTGCCCGCGTTGCGGCGAATCGCGTGTTCATCGCCGTGCACGAGATAATCGTTGAAGCCGTCTTTGAACGGACCCGCGCCGTCCATATTGAAGAGACGCTTAACGTTGGTGTCGTTCTCGCAGAAGAGCCACGTCACCGGCGCGTCTTTCGACCAGGCCGTGACGACGATCGGCTCCTGGCCATGCTGATGCCCGACCAGATACGCATTGCCATTGCGATCCGTGCCGGCGACGAGCGACGGCTTGTCCCGGTTCTCTTTCCACGACCACGAATTGCGCGCCCAGATTTGCGGCAGCACATCCAGCGAAGCCGCCTGGTCCGCGCGATTTTCGATGGTCACACGCATGAGTATGTCGTCCGGCGCGTGTTTCGCGTATTCCACCTGCACGTCGAAGTAGCGCAAATCGTCGAACACGCCCGTGTCGAGAATTTCGTACTCCGGCATGTCGCCGCCGCGGTGCGCGTTTTCCTGAACCAGGTCGTTATACGGAAAGGCGGAGTGCGGATACTTGTAGAGCATGCGCATGTAGGAATGCGTTGGCGTGCCGTCCACGTAAAAGTACAGCTCTTTCACGTCTTCGCCGTGATTGCCCTGCGCATTCGTGAGACCGAACAGGCGCTCCTTCAGGATCGCGTCCTTGCGATTCCATAGCGCGAGAGAAACGCACCAGCTCAGCTTGTCGTCGCCGAAACCGGCAATGCCGTCTTCGCCCCAGCGGTAAGCGCGGCTGCGCGCATGGTCGTGCGGAAAAGAGTCCCAGGCGGTACCGTCGGCGCTGTAATCCTCGCGCACGGTGCCCCATTGACGTTCGCTGAGATACGGTCCCCAGCGTTGCCAATGCGCACAGTCGGCCGAATGGAGCCGTGAACCTTCAATGGTGGCGAGCAGATTGGCAGCGCGCAACGGTGGCATGACTACATCCTTGCATCGGGCTTGGCGGTGGGACACACATCGTAGCGCGGTTTAGGCGCCGGCGGACGGTAACCGGGCAAGCAGCATCTCCATGCGCAGCAGTTCGCCCAGCGACCAGGCCTGGAAAGGCGTGCCGGCGGGCGCGTGCGGCGCATCGCCATCGGCGATTTCAGAGAGATGGTCGAGCCCGGCATGATCGAGATGCGCGTAGAGCGGGTCGAGAAAGCGCGTTTTCGCTTGCAGGCGGGCCTCCGCCGCGCCGCCGTGGAATCGCAGCCACGCGTCGACAAACGGACCGAGCAGCCACGGCCACGCGGTGCCTTGATGATAGGCGCCGTCACGCTCCAGCGGCGAACCGCCGTAGTGCCCGCGATAGGCAGGATCGGAAGGCGCGAGCGTCCGCAGTCCCAGCGGCGTGAGCAGCTGCGCTTCGACCTGGTCTAGCACCGCGCGCGCCGCCGCGCCGTCGAGCAGCGGAAAAGGCAGGCCGCCTATGGCGAAGATCTGGTTGGGTCGAATCGAGCGGTCTATCGCGCCTTTGACGTGACCGACGTCCACGTTGTCGAACAGCGCTTGCGTGGACGGGTCGATGAAGCGTTCATGAAACGCTTGCAACGCCCGGTCGGCGGCCGGCTGCCAGTGCGGATTCCAGCCTGCTGCAATGCGCAGTGCGTTGATCCAGAGTGCCTGCACTTCGACCGGCTTGCCGATACGCGGCGTGACCACCCAGTCGCCGACTTTTGCATCCATCCACGTGAGTTGCACGCCGGGTCTGCCCGCGCTGAGCAGGCCGTCGTCGGCGGATGCCTGGATGTTGAAGCGCGTGCCTTTCGTGTAGCCCGTGAGGATGGCCTCGCTTGCCTGTTGCAGGCGCTGCTGCGTGGCGGCGCTCGCATGATGCGTCGCCAGATAGTCGTGCACGGCGACGATGAACCACAACGACGCGTCGACGGAGTTGTATTCCGGCGTGTCGCCATAATCGGGGAAACGATTCGGCAGCATGCCTTCGGAGAGCGTGCCTGACCATTCGAGCAGGATCGCTTCGGCGTCGTCGAGCCGGCCCGATGCGATCAGCAGCCCGCGCATTGCGATGAATGTATCGCGTCCCCAGTCCGTGAACCACGGAAAGCCCGCGAGGATCGTGCGGCCTTCGTTGCGCTCCACCACGTAGGCATCGGCCGAGCGTTGCAGGCGCGAGCCGAGCGCCTTGCGGCGTTGTTGCTCGATACGCGCGAGTTCTGTTGCGTGCGCGAGCGCGGGTTTTGCGCCGGCCGATTGCGCGCCGCTCGCGGCGCCGGAAGCGCTGAGAATCATCACCGCTTCACCATCGGCGAGATTGAAGCTGAACACGCCGGGCGTTGCCAGATCCTCGCTGAAGTCGAGGCCGCGTTCCCGCTCGCGAACGTAGCAGAAGTTGCGATACCAATCCGGCGCGTGTGTATAAACGCCGTTCGTCGCGCAGTGGATCACCGGCCGATCGCCGTACGGTTGCCAGCTCACGCACGCCTGATCGCCGCTTGTCTGTGCGGTAAAGTTGAACGCGGAGTTCTCATGATGCAGCGCGTGGTAGTCGCGGCCCGATATCAGCGGCCTGACTTTCAATGTGAGCGCGCTTGTTGCAGCCGCATCTCCAGCGCCCTCCAGACGCCAGCGCAAAACCGTTTCGCGGGTCGCTTTGCTGACGAACACATCGGCGGTCAATGCGAGACGCGTGTCGAGTTGCACACGCCATGTCGGCCACGGCGCGGTGTCGAACGCAATGAGATTCGCTGTCAGGTCCGGATAGATCAGGTCCGGCACGTATCGCTGCATGCTCAATGGATAACGCTTGCCGTTCGCTTCAAGCCACGCCTCCACGCCGTTGACAAGCACCACGCGCCCGCCGGGCGCGCGCGTCGCGGCGAGCAGCAACGCGTGATAGCGGCGCGTGCGCAGCGTGCCGACAGTGCCCGACGCGAAACCGCCGAAGCCGTCCGCCTCCAGCCATTCGTCTTCAAGACGCGTGATGTCGAAAGGTGGTTCGATGCGTGTCATGAACTTACCGGTTGTACGTAGCGGTGAATCGTTCGGTGTGCCCAAGATTACCGGTCACATGGCGTTGCAGTGACCATTCTCCTACTTCTCACTTTCCACTGCCTTTCGGAAAACCAACTCAAACGCGCAAGTTTTACCGCTCGCAAACGTTTCACAATTATTTCTTGAAAGGATTAGAGACTGCATCCGCCTTCACGAAACTGGATGCAAACATGAGAAGAGACAAACGCCTCGCGAGTGCCGCTCTGGTTGCGCTTGCAACCGTAGCGTTGAGCGGTTGCGGTGCGGATGATTCCGCGCCTTCTGCAACGTCTTCATCGCCGGCCGTTGCCCATAACGATGCCGCGCCAGATGCGGCGATGGCGCCCGCCGCGGCAATGCTCGATGCATCCTCGACGCTCGCGGCGAACCCGACCGCAGCCTCCGATCCGATCACCCAGAACATGCAAGCCAGTCTCGCCGCGGACAGCCAGCAAGTATCGCCCGTCATGCATTACGCACCCGGCGACAGCGCCAGCAGCAACTGACCCGTTTCTCCCGGCGCGCGAGGCGCGCTATTCTTCCCCCACGCAGAAGGTGATATTCGATGACATCAACTAGCCGTCGCCGTTTCCTGCAGACCGTGGCTTCATCCGCCGGCGCTGCTGCCGCACTGACCGCGCTGCCCGAGTCGATTCGCAATGCGCTTGCCGTTCCCGCGTTTTCGCGCACCGGCACGATCCGCGATGTCGAGCACATCGTCGTGTTCATGCAGGAGAACCGCTCGTTCGACCACTACTTCGGCCACTTGCGCGGTGTGCGTGGCTACAACGACCGTTTCCCGATTCCGCTTTCGAGCGGCAAGCCGGTGTGGTATCAACCGTCGAAGGAAAATCCGGCTCAGCCTGTGCTGCCGTTCCATCTGGACACGGCGACCACCAGTGCGCAATGCGTCGGCGATCTGGATCACTCCTGGTACAAGACCCATGCCGCGATCGACGGCGGCCGCTACGACCAGTGGCCGGCCAACAAGACCGACATGACGATGGGCTATCACCTGCGCAGCGACATTCCGTTCCACTACGCGCTGGCCGATGCATTCACCGTTTGCGACGCCTACTTCTGCTCGCTGCCGGGACCCACGCACCCGAACCGCGCGTATCTGATGACCGGCATGGTCGATCCGTCCGGCACACTGGGCGGCCCGCTGCTCGACAACAACGATTTCGTCGACGGCGACGGTCCGCCGAATTACCAGTTGCTCTCGTGGACCACCTATCCGGAGCGCCTGCAGGCCGCGGGCATCTCGTGGCAGGTGTATCAACAGGGGTTGACCGGCTCCGATCCGCTGAACGGCAACTACGGCACCAACATCCTGCAGAACTTCACCAACTTCATCAACGCGCAACCCGGTTCGCCGTTGTACGAGCGTGCGCAAACCGTGCGCACCATCGACGACCTGAAGGCCGACGTGCTGGCCAACAAGCTGCCGCAAGTATCGTGGCTGTGCCCGCCGGCCGCGTACTCGGAACACCCGAGCTATACGCCCGCATACGGCGCGGAATACACGTCGCAGATTCTGGATGCGCTGACGTCGAATCCGGAGGTCTGGAGCAAGACCGTGCTGTTCATCATGTACGACGAGAACGACGGCTTCTTCGACCACCTCGTGCCGCCGCAACCGGCCACGACGGCTGCGCAAGGCCAGTCGACGGTCAGCACCGAAGGCGAGATTCACAACGTGGTCAATCCGTTGCGCGGCGGCAGCTACACCGCCGACGGCCTGCCCTACGGCCTCGGCCCGCGCGTGCCCATGACGATCGTGTCGCCGTGGAGCAAGGGCGGCTTTGTGTGCTCGCAGGTGTTTGACCACACGTCGGTGATCCGTTTCATCGAAGCGCGCTTTGGCGTGTATGAGCCGAACATCACGGCATGGCGCCGCGCGGTGTGCGGCGACCTGACCACGGCATTCGACTTCCGCACGCCGGACTCGAAGGTGCCGCCGCTGCCCGACACGAGCAACTACAAGAGCATTGCCGACAACCAGTGCGCGACGCAGCCGAAGCCGACCGTTCCCGCAACGCCGGGCGCGATCGATCCGCAGGAAAGCGGCATCCGTTTTGCGCGCGCGCTGCCGTATGAACTGCATGTGAACGGACACGCGGACGCGAAGAAGAACACGTTCGAACTCTCGATCGGCAACACCGGCGATCAGGGCGCGCATTTCTACGTGTATTCGACGAACCGCACGGATGGTCCGTGGCGCTACACGGTCGAAGCGGGCAAGTCGCTCAGCGAGACATTCGACCTGACCGTGACGAGCGGCGCGTACACGTTCGAAGTCTTCGGGCCGAATGGTTTCGTGCGCAAATTCGCGGGCAACACGCAGCAGCCGAAGGCACATAACGCGCCGTTCGGCGGCGGCCACGGCAACAACAAGCCGGCCGAACCGGAAGTGAAGGTGCAATACGATGTCGCGAACGGCAACGTGTTCCTCAAGTTCAGCAACAAGGGCGGCGGCATTGCGCGGTTGACGGTGACGGACAACGCGTACGGTGCGCGTCCGCGACCGGTGCTGGTGCCGGCTGGCGCGCAAATCGAAGAAGCATGGGTGCTGGCGTCGAGCCATCACTGGTACGACTTGACGGTGACGAGCAATGACGACGCCAGCTTCTCACGCCGTCTTGCGGGTCACGTCGAGAATGGGCGGCCGAGCATCAGCGATCCGGCGGCGGTTGCGCCGGTGCTGGTGGCGATTTAAGAGCGGTTGGCGCGCGCCGGGCTTCGATCGGGTAAGTGTCTGGTTTGGAATGCTCGATCGAAGCGCGGTTGCACGAGCCTCGCCTGCAGAAAATCCCGCGCAGCGTTACAGTGAAGTTCCCACATCGATTACCGAGGAATCCGTAATGAACCGTAACGCATTCACCGAAAGCCTGACGAAAGAAGGCTTCCCCGACGCCGTGGTCGTCACGCGCGAGGCGAACGCCGAGATGGCCGTTCACGAGCATCCGTTCGAAGCGAAAGCCCTGATCCTCGAAGGCGAAATGAGCATACGCGTAGGCGACGAAGAGCGGGCATATCACGTCGGCGAAGTCTTCCACCTGCTGCCCAACAAGCCGCATTCGGAGCGCTATGGCCCGAATGGTGTCACGTATCTGGTAGGAAGGAAGCAGTAAGGCGCGGCCTGAAAAACAGCACGCGCCGATAGAAAGAAGAACGTCAGGCGCCCAGCAGAACGCCAGTCCTGAAAGGCTGCGTGCCTGTCACACGCCCAAGCGGTGCACCGGCCGTCACGAAACGGATCGCGCGGCGCATATAAAACACACCTTCGGTTTTGCTGGCGATCGTTGTGGTTTCATCCGTCAGCGGATCCACGATATCGAACAGCGCCTGCCCGACGCGTATCGTGTCGCCGATCTTCGCGCGGTGAATGAGAATCCCGCTCACCGGCGCATAGAACTGCTCACTGCCTGCGAGCGGCGTGGCGGGCGTCAACAACGGCGGCAAAGGCCTGGCGTCGAGTTGAATCGCCTTGCGCCACACCAGATAATCCACGAGCGCGTCGGCATCCTGCTGAGCAACTTCATAGGAAACGTCGCGCTGTCCGCGGCACTCCACCGTTACGGCAATCGCGCCGTTCGGCACCGGCTTGTCGGCCGGCAAAGCCTGTTGCAACTGCCACCACAACAGGCTGTGCGTTTCATCGAACGCCTCGCCGCCTGAATTGGTGGCGAGCAACGACGCCTGCGCTCCGAGATAGCGCGATAACGGTTCGAACTCGGGCCACGCGGCCTCGCTGGTATAGAGGTGCATTGCCGCTTCGAGCGAACAGTGCAGATCGATAATCACATCTGCGTCGAACGAGAGCTTCAACATAGCCAGTTGCAGCGATTCGAACTCGGTCAGCGGTTTCTGAGCGGCCAGTTCCTCGCCGATCAACCGGCGAACAATCCGTACATTCTCGGCGGCATTGGAACCCAACGCTTCTTTAGCTTGCGCCACCAGCTTCGGAAACTGCAGGAAGTGGCGATTAAAGTTCTTCCCGCTGCCCAGATCGAAGCGTCCAAGAAACTGGCCGAGCACGTATTGACCGAGCCCGACCGGATTCGCTACCGGCACAAGAACGATTTCCGCGTTCAACGCACCCTGCTTTTCCAGTTCGATCAAGCGACGCTTGAGCAATACCGTCGTCAGCATCGCAGGTGTTTCATCGGCATGCAGCGACGACTGGATATAAATCTTCTGCCCGCTATCCGCCGGACCGAAATGAAACGACACCAGTTCGCGGTGCGTGCCGATAGCCGGCGAGAGAAGCGGAATGGATTGCCTGTTCATGAGCGGGAGTCTTTAAAAGAAAGTCGGAGAATCAGTTTCCGTACGGATCGAAGTCGAAGTACTTCTTCGCGATCTGCGCGTACGTGCCGTCTTTGCGCATGGAGGCGATCGCCTCGTTGATGGAGGCCTGCACTGCGGTCTCGTCCTTACGCAAGCCGATGCCTACGCCGCGATCGCCCATCGAGAGCGGTTCGCCGACGAACGCAAAGCCCTTGCCCGCCGGCGTGCGCAAGAATCCGTAGTCTGCTTCCACCGAACCGAGCAGCGCGCCGTCGAGACGCCCGTTCTCCAGGTCGGCGAAGACTTCTTCCTGACTCTTGTACGCCACCACGTGCACGCCGAGCGGCGCCCAGTTCTTCAGCGCGTACCCTTCGAACTGCGTGCCCGACTGCACGCCGATTGCCTTGCCGGCCAGCGCGTTCAAGCTGCCCGCGAGCGCGGAACCTTGCCGCGCGATCAGCCGCGATTTGAACTGGAACAGTTTCGACGAAAACAGAATCTGTTGCTCGCGCTTTTCCGTGATCGCCATTGAAGACAGAATCGCGTCGATCTTGCGCGCCTGCAACGCCGGAATCATCCCCGAAAATTCGAGCTCCACCCACTGGCAGCGCGCGTGAATGCGCTTGCAGATTTCGTTGCCGAGATCGACGTCGAAGCCTTTGAAGCTGCCGTCGGGCGCCTTGGAGTCCATCGGCGGATAGGTCGGATCGATGCCGAGGCGCAGCGTGGTGGAATCAGCGGCAAACGCGCCGCTGCTGAAAGCCAGCGCGGCGCTCAGGATCATCAGCGAGATTTTCATGGGAGGACGGAGTTTGGGGTGGGCGGATTGCTACGGTGCAATCCTATGCCGCGCCCGCGCCTCAAAGAAGCCCCGTTGAGACTATCATGATCACTTTTACCGATCACCGGACGGCACAGCCCTCATGGCGTTGACCATCTCCCAGCTTCGCGCATTCACCGCCGTGGCCGAGCACGGCAGCATCCGCGCGGCTTCGCGGGCGCTCGGTATCGCGCAAAGCGGTATCACGCAGCAATTGCAGAACCTCGAATCGATGCTCGGCGCCACGCTCTTTACCCGCACGAATCGGGGCATTGCGCTGACCGCACTCGGCCAGCGGCTGTTGCAGCGGGCCGGCGCGATCATCGGCGAATGCGAACGCGCGGAGCAGGACGTGCAGCAACTGCGCGGCGACTATGTCGGCGAGGTCACGTTCGGCATGACAACCGAACCGCTCGTCGATGCGTTCGCGCCGGTGCTAATGGAATTCCACACGCGCTTCGAGCGGGTCGCGGTGCATCTGCGTACGGGCACCTCGCGCATGATGATCTCGTGGATTCGCGAAGGCACGCTGGACTTCGCGGTTGCCCTCGTCTCGAAGCACACGGATACCGCCGATCTATCGGTCATGCCGCTTTATCCGTCCGATCCAGTGGTCGTCTGCCGCCAGGGGCATCCGAAGGCCGGCGCGACCTCGCTGGCCGAACTGGTCGACTGCACGTGGGTGGCCACGCGCTCGCCGAATCTCACGGCCGATCCGCAAGTCAATCGCCTGAGCCATCTGTTCGAGAGCCACGGCTTGCCGCCGCCGAAAATCGTCGCGACGGTGGAAGGTTTGTACGAGACGCTGCATCTGGTGGGCGCAACGGATTGCCTGTCGCTGGAGTCGTCGATCGTGGCGAAGCGTGGGCCGTTTGCGGGCACGCTCACGTCCATTCCCGTGCGCGAGCGCGCGGTCGAACAGAAGGTCTGCCTGCTGCAGCGTGCGGCGATTCCGCTCACGCCTGCCGCGCAGGAACTCGCGACCATGATCGCTTCGTACACGCGCACGGTGCGGGCGCGTTGAAGCGGTGCTGCCAAGCGAAGCCGCCGCGCTGCGGCTACAATCGAAGATCCACACCGGACGCAAGCAGCACTAACGGCGCCGTTCGAACATCCACGTATGCGAACGGCCGCCGGCACCCACCGAAAAAAAGTCCGGGCACGCTTCAAGCTAAGCACAGCAGCAAACCGATTGCGAAGGCGAGCGGCGCACAGCGCCCTCGCGCCGCATGGAGTCTTCTTTACGTCGTAGACCATCAACAGGAGTTTCCCAAATGATGAATCGAGACAATCCCGTCTGGCTGATCACAGGATGTTCCACCGGCTTCGGCCGCGAGCTGGCAAAACTGGTGCTGGAACGCGGCTGGCGCGCGGTAGTCACCGCGCGCGACCCGTCGAAAGTGAAAGATATCGTTGAAGGCCACGCCGACCGCGCACTGGTTCTGCCGCTCGACGTGACGAATCCCAAGCAGATCGAAGACGTGGTCGCGCAGGCGAAGCAGCGATTCGGCCGTGTCGATGCGCTCGTCAACAACGCGGGTTACGGTTATCTGGCCGCGATCGAGGAAGGCGAAGACGACGAAGTCCGCGCCATGTTCGAAACCAACGTATTCGGCCTGATCGACATGACGAAGGCGGTCTTGCCGATCATGCGTGAACAGCACAGTGGTTTGATCGTGAACGTGTCGTCTATTGGCGGTATCACGAGCTTTGCGGCGACCGGCTATTACCACGCCACCAAATACGCGGTGGAGGGCCTGTCCGAATCGCTGGCAACCGAGGTGAAGCCGCTCGGCATCGACGTGTTGATCGTCGAACCGGGTCCGTTCCGCACGAACTGGGCGGGTCCGTCGATCAAACAGTCGGCCACGGTGATCGACGACTACGCGGCCACGGCCGGCGAGCGCCGCGCGCAGACCGGCGCGCGCAGCGGCAAGCAGGCAGGCGACCCGGTGCGCGCGGCGCAGGCTATCATCGACGCCGCGCTATCGGACAAACCGCCGCTGCGTTTGCTGCTCGGCAAGACCGCACTCGAACTGGCCCGCAAGAAGCTGGACTTCATGCGCGGCGACTTCGATGCATGGGAAGCCACCACAGTCGGCGCGGATTTTCCGGAGGGAGCGGGCTGATAAGCCGCGCGAGTCATCCGTTGGCCGGTTAGAACTCGACCAACGCGAAGTCTTCCTTGCCGACGTCGCAGAGCGGGCAGCGCCAGTCGGGCGGAATATCCGCCCAGCGCGTGCCCGGCGCGATGCCTTCTTCCGGCAAGCCTGCGGCTTCGTCGTAGACCCAGCCGCAGATCACGCAGACCCATTGCTTGAAGTCGTCCGCCGTGGCGGCGGAACTGGCGCCCGCAGGCTGCGCATCGGGCGCGTGCGGCGCCGGCGATTCATCGAGGCTCACCACCAACGGCGCGGCAGTGCCCACGCCGGTTTCCGCGAGACGCGCCTGCAGGCTTTCCAGCAGCCGCTGCGCTTCGGCCTGCGTCAGATCGATCCAGTAGGGATCGCCGGCGCCGTCGTTGAGCCGCTCGGGGGAAAACTGGATTTCTACGGCTACGCCCTTCTTGTACATGGCAAATCGGAATATCGATGAAGCCGGCAGCGCGTCCCCGAGGGACTTCCTTCGGGACGTGCCGGCATGGGTCGGAAGCTTCGCGACGAGGCTTCGCGCAGAGATCAGACGAACTGGTTCAGCACGATGGCGGCGACCAGGCCGGCAGCGCCGATGAGGCCCAGCAGTTGCAGCAGCGTGAGGGATTTACGGGATGCGGTAGGGATTTGTTGCGTAGTCACGGGCTATTCTTGAAGATCGGAAAAAGCGAAATGGTACACGGGTCCGCGGCCGGCGCATGTCGATTAGCGCAAACCGCCGTGCATTAGCTGCCATTATCGCCGCCCGATCGCCCGGGATTCCCTACCGTCCGGAGATGGATTAATTCCCCTTGAGGGGGAAAGTTTTCCTGCGATAGCCCCGGATATCAACTCTTCGCCAGCGGGCTGCCGTTGCGCGAATCCCAGAAGCGGATCACCTCGGTGTCGCCCGTGCCGGCGCCCACCACCTGATCCGGCGCGCCGCGCTCGCGCAGCAACGCGCGCAGTTCGTTGATGACCGGAAACACCTCGTGGTTCCAGTCCGCGCCCTGGGAATCGTGGGCGCGCTGTTCGGCTTCGACGATCTCGCGGTCTTCCTTGAAAATGCGTTCGGTGAACCACACCAGCAGCGGCCATGCGAGATTCAGCACGCCGGGGACGCCCGGTTTGCGAATCGACAGCAGGCCGAACGTGCGGTTGGTACGCTGCTCGCGATCGAGCGGCACGTAGACGATCCACAGATTCATCACCAGCGTCTGCTCGGACGTGCGAATCTGCAACGTCTGATACGGATACTCGGTGCGGATCGTCATCACGTCCTTGTCGTTGTCGCCGCCGGTTTTACGGCTCTGGCCGAACACGATGGCTTCGCCGATAGGCTGCTGACCGGCCATGCGCGCAAACGTGTAATCGACTTCGACCCAGCCCTCGCCGGTGCGGCGACCAAGTGAGCGCGCCCGCATCTGCCCCATCTGCTTGCGATGCAGAAACTGATGGTTCATGTCCATCAGGTTCTCGTGCATGAACGAGTAGTGGCAGTTCACCGGACGGCCGAAGCGGCGCGTCTTGTACTTCTTGTCCGACACCGAGCTGAGATCCGGCAGGGGCCGTTGTTCGGCCAGAGCGGCGTTGCCGGGGAACACGAAAATCAGGCCTTCCACTTCGCGGCATGGATAGGAGCGCACACCGTTCGGCAGACGTTCGCGGCCCAGATACGGCACGTCGATACACTTGCCCGAACAGTCGTAAGTCCAGCCGTGGTAGCCGCAGCGAATCGATTCGCCATCCACCACGCCCTGATGCAACGGCACCTGACGATGCGCGCAGCGGTCTTCGAGCGCGAACACCTTGCCGCCCTCCGTGCGCGCCAGCACGATGGGGTCGCCCGCGAACGTCACGCCATGCGTCTTGCCCCGCTTCACCTCGTGCGACCAGGCGAGCGGATACCAGTAGTCAGGGTGGATGCCGACGCGGCGCAGATCGCGCACCGGCGCGTCGTTGGCCGCCTGGGCGGGCGCGTGAGCGCTTTTCTGCGATGCGGCCTGGGCAGGCGACACATCGACGGTTGCATCACCCGTGTCTTGTTCTAGCGGGGGAACAGCATGCATAGGTGGGTCTCCGTGCACGAGCGGAAAGAAGGTTGCCACCCAGCAGATTGCGGGCAGCATCGTTGCCAGTCTACTAGAACCCGACACCGTATGGGTTCGGGGACCGCGCAACTACCCCCGGCAGCGCCTGCCTGCGCAAGCGCACCGCCCACCTTGAACAGCTTGTTGAAGAGACGCCGCGCCGCGTCAGCCTTCGTCCGGCGCCACCAGCCCGGAGCGGCGCTGCACGCCCCACGAGCGCCCGCCGCGCAGGAAATGCAGCCAGCCCAGCGTGGCGCCCACATGCCGCACCAGTTGAAACGTGAATGGCTCGGCGATTGCCGCGAACACCGCCATCCACACGCTGTTGGCGGTGCGCTCGCCGGTCCAGCGCCGATACAGATGAATGCTCCACAGATAGAACGCGAGATCGATCGCCGTTTTCAGACCGATCACGCCGAAGATCGACACGACGATCGCGCCGTGTCCGCCGAACAGAAAGGCGAGCAGCAGCGCAAACGCGGTCAGGCCGTAGATGGGCTGCATGGTGTCGATCGCCTTGACCGGCAGCATCAGCATACCGAGCGTGCCGTAGCGCGGATTGCCGGTCATGTCGCGGTTCCAGTACTGCGTCTGCAGGAAGCCCGCGAACCAGCGCCGCCGTTGCCGCAGAAAACTGGCGAGGTTGTCCGGCGCGTCGGTGCGGGCATGCGCGTCGCCAACCACGCGCACGTCCCAGCCGAGGTCGTGGTCGACCGAATAGCGGCGCAGCCGGTGAATCAGCTCGTAGTCTTCGACCAGGCACTGCGGATCGAAACCGCCCACGTCGACCAGCGCGTCGCGCCTGAACGAAGCGAAGGCGCCCGAAATCAGCAGCAGACTGTCGGCGCGCATCCACGCAAAACGGGCGATGAAGTTGCGCATGTACTCGTAGGTCTGAAACCACTGGAATACGCGCCCCGACACCGACTTGCCGCACACCGGCACCAGAATGCCGGCCGCGGCGACCAGCTTCGGATCGCTCGCGAAAGCGGCGCGCATGGCGTAGGTGGCGTCGTCGTCGAGCAGGGTGTCGGCGTCGACTGTCATGACGGTTTCCGTGGTCATCACGGTGATCGCGGCGTTCAGCGCGCGCGCCTTGCCGCCGTGCGGCACGCGCAGCCAGAACAGGTTCGGATACAGCGAGCTCGGCGCGCTCAGCACGCCGTCGGCGGCCGCGGTAAGGCCGAAGCGCCCGGTGAGCAGCTCGCGGGTGGAGTCGGTGGAGCCGTCGTCGGCAATGACGATTTGCGCCGGCCCGTGCGTTTGCCGCAGCAGCGCGGCGAGCGTCACCGGTAGAACGGCCGCCTCGTTGTGCGACGCGACGATCACGCCCATGCCCGGCAGGCTGCGCCGCTCGAACTCAGGTTCAAGCGGCGGGGTACGCCGCATCAGCGGCAGCGTTTTCCACGTGACGAACGCCAGCAGCAAGGTGTCGTACACCACGTAGGCAATGCCCGTCGACCAGGCCAGCGCCCCCTGCAGAAAGAAAGCGCGCGCGAACAGCAGCAGCCACAGCACGACCACGCTCAGATGAATCACCGCGCTCAACGCCGTCGTGCGACGCGGCACGATGCGCGGCGACGCGAGCGCGAGAGCCTGTTCCAGAGTTTTCTTCAAGGTGACGGCCGGGTTAGTCGGTGGTGCGGTTGATAAGGGGGACGCGGCGCTCAAGGCACCATGCGCTTCAGAACCGACTTGCGATCGATCCACTGATGCTTCAACGCGCCGCCGATATGCATCGCCAGCAGCGCATACAGCGCGTAGCCGAGCCAGGTGTGCAAGGCGCCGAAGCGATCGTGCAAGCTCTCCTTGAGCGCCGGATCGAGATTCATCACGTAACCGATGCGCGGCCAGGGAAACAGGTTGAACAGGCGCATGGGGTGCGTCGCCGCGTCCTTCCACGCGGAATCGTGCAGCCAGCCCGACAGCGGCAGCGCAATCATCAGCAGATACAGCAGAAAATGCGCGACATGCGCGGCGATCTTCTCCCACGACGGAAACTCGCGCGGCAACGGCGGCGGCCTGTGCGACACACGCCACAAGATGCGCATGAGCGCGAGACCGAGCACCGTGATCCCGATCGACTTATGGGTATCGACCACCGGGCGCACCCAGTCGTCCGGCAACGAATCCGCGCTCAGGCCGAGCACCACGTTGCCGATCATCAGCAGCGCGATCAGCCAGTGCAGAAGCATGGCCGTGCGGGTGTATCGCGACGGCACTGGCGTGCCGCTCGAATCGGTCAAGGAGTCGGCGTGCGTATTCATGGTAGTTCCGTCCGCAGATGCGTTGCTGCGAAAGCTGTTTGAAAATCCGGCGATGCCGAGCAGATTCACGCGCGCAGCAATAGTCAAACGCCCCAGTGTGCGGCTTTATTCCGCCGGGCGCTTGACAGTATGTTTCAGATTATTTCGCGCGCCCGGCCCAAGGCCGCGGCTGCAGCCTGGCGGTTTGTCTCGCGCCGCGCGATCAACGCGGTCGACTCGATCCGTTCCTCGACCCAGCCGTTGGTTGCGTGCGCATCCAGTAGCTGCCGGATGCGCGCCTGCAGTTCGTCCAGCCGCTCGCCGAGCCGTTCGCGGGACAGACTCGACATCGACAGGGGGCGCTCGATCAACGATTCGACCGACGTCCGCCGCGTTTCGACAATCGACACGCGCTCGAGCGCCGGAAACGACGATTTCGCGAGTACCGTGTCGTGGCTCGCCCAGTCGTCCGACTTGCGCTGCATGCGCGCCGGGTCGTCGTGTGCATACTCTTCGAACAGCGCATGGTAGGGCGCGAGCCAGGCAATCGGCGCGTCGGTGACGATCGCGGTCGAGAACAGCGCGACCGCGCCTTCGGGTTCGATCAGCGCATCCAGCCGGGCGAGCGTGTCGGGCCGGTCCATCCAGTGAAACGCCCGTCCGATCACCGCCAGGCGAAAGCGCCCCAAAGCCGGCGACAGGTCATAGGAACTGCCCTCGCGATACTCGATGTTGGGTGCAATCCCGGCGCCGAGGTCCGCCGCGATGCGCAGCATTTCCGGTTCGGGGTCGAGTGCAAGCCCCGAACCGACCCACGAAGAAAACGCCAGCGACAACTGCCCCGGCCCGCAGCCGAGATCGAGCAGCCGGTGCGAACCGCCGAGTTCACAGGACTGCGCGACGCGGCGAATCAGGCGCGGCGAATAGGGTGGACGGCCCGCCAGGTAGTGCGCGGCATTGGTCTTGAAGCGGTCGGGGACGAACGGAATCGGTGCGGTCATCGGCAGTTCCAGGCAGGTGGGCGGCGGCAACAGGCCAGCGAACAGAACGTCATTGTCGTTGCTGCGGCGTATTTTCGCCGATGTCGCCATGCAATTCGATCCGGTCAGCGTTCGTGCGACGGGATCGGTCCTGCCGGTTGGATATCTATTTGACCGCGCAGTTTCGTGGCGGCGCGGCAAATCATATCCGGACGGCTACCATTCAACGCTTCACGAACCGATAATGCGCAACGCCCCACTCGTTTCCGTTCGCGTAGCCGAATAGCTCGGCCACGGCCATATAGAACATGCGCCAGCGTTGCAGCCACACGGCCGCATCGCGCGCGCCGTAGGTGTCGGCGAGCATCGGCATTACCCGGTCACGCGCCGCGTCGAGCGCGGCGAGCCAATGATTCGCCGTGCGCTCGTAATGCGTGCCGCTCACCCACCACTGCCGCTCCATGCGCAGGTCGTCCTGGAAATTGAGCAGCAGCGCCTCGGACGGCATCGTGCCGCCGGTGAAGAAGTACTTCGACATCCAGTCGCTGCCGTCCTGCACCTGGAAGTGGTACGCAAGCGTGCGATGCACGAAGATATGCACGAACAGCTTTGCGTCATCGCGCATCCAGCGTGCAATTTTTGCCAGCAGCAAGCCGTAGTTTTTCATGTGCTCGAACATCTCGATCGACACCACGCGATCAAAGCCGCGACCGGACTGCGCGTCGTCGACGTCGTCGAATTCGAAATCGACGATGTTGCCCGTGACCACCGAGAGATTGTGCAAGCCCGCCCCGGCCGCGCGCGCTTCGATGAACGCGCGCTGCCCATGCGAGTTCGATAGCGCGACGATCCGCGAATTCGGATACCGCGCCGCGAGCCATAACGACAGCGAACCCCAGCCGCAGCCGAGGTCGAGAATCCGCTGACCGTCGGCCAGTTCCGCGCGCTCGGCGTAGCGTTCGAGCATGGCCGCCTCGGCTTGCGCGAGCGTCTCGCTGCCGGTGGGATACAGGCAGCACGAATACTTCAGACGCGGCCCGAGATGCGCGTGGAAGAACGACGCCGGCACCTCGTAATGCTGCGTATTGGCGGCTTGCGTTTCGATCGCGATCGGACTTGCGCGCAGATCGTCGAGCAGACGATTGAGCCTTTGCGAACGCACCTCGCCGTTATTGACCGCTTCGTCACGCAGACGCTGGCGCATGAGCTGATGCATGCCGAAACGGATCACGCCGTCGGGCAGCCAGCCGCGTTCGCAACACTGGATGAGCCAGCCGTCGCCGGGCTCGGCGGGCGGGGGCGGCATGGTGTGATCGGCTGTGGAAAGACTCATGAGGCTGACTCCCTATCGTTTTTGGGCGATTCTCTTGCAGGTGCTGCGCTTGCGCCCTGCGCGGGTCTTCAATGCCGTGGCGGCCACGGGATCAGCGCGCTGGTGGTGCGCATGTAATCGGCGTAAGCGGGGCGCCGCTTTGCCATGACTTCTTCGAGCAGCGGGATGCCGGAGAGCTTCAGCAACAGGAAAGCCATCAATACCGGCGGCAACAGCGTGAACCAGGCCCAAGGCGTACCGACAGACAGCGCGATATAGGCAAGCCAATGCACGCATTCAAAGAAGTAATTCGGATGCCGCGAATAACGCCATAAGCCGACGCGGCACACAGCGTCGCGATTGGCCGGATCGGCCCTGAAGTTTCGCAACTGGCGGTCCGCGGCGCTTTCGCCGGCCACGGAGACGATCCACACCGCCGCGGCCAGCACGACCCACCCTACGGCCGGCGCCGTGCCGCGATACGACGGCACCAGAAACGCGATCGAAAGCAACATCGAAATCACCACTTGCAACTGGAAAAACCAGAACATCCTGCTCGCCGCGCGATCGCCCCATTCTTCGCGGAAACGGTGATAGCGCGCGTCTTCCGGCTTGCCGGCGTTGCGTTTCCACAAATGCGTGCCGAGCCGCACGCCCCAGATCAAGCCGCCCAGCGCGGTCAATGCGCGCGCGATGGGGTCGCCGGTGCCGAGCACGGCGTAAAGCACGGCCACAAGACCGAGCGAATAGGCCCAGATGGGATCGACCATCCCGGCGTTTTCCGTCTTCAGCTGCCACGCCCAGGCCGCGCTGAAAATCACGACGAGGCCGAGCAGCGCAATCACGGCGGCGGCAAGTGGCGGCATGGGTCCCCCGGTCAATGGCAATGCGGGTTATACGCTTCGAAAGCGGGAACGGATGCGCCCGGCGCCCGCTAGTCCTTGTCGCCCGGCGAGGCGAAGCCCGCCTTGCCCAGCTGATCCGGCCGCTGCGGCACGCGCCTGAAACGCGAGGTGTCGTAGCCCATCGCGTCGAGCCGGCCAAGCAGGGCCCGATAGGTGTCGTCGCTCATGTCCGGCTCGCGCGAAAAAATCCAGCCGAGGTTTTTGCCGGGATAACCGAGGATCGTGTAGCGGTAGTCCGGATCGACATAGAGCGTCAGTTGCGTCACGTGGACGGGCCAGAACAGTTGCACGCTCCATTCGCCACCATTTTTGCCGGGCACGGGCGTGTCGAGGAACTGATAATGCTTTTCTTCGGCGTCGAAACTCTTCTTGCGGCCGTAATACGAGTCGTCGATCTTGCCGTCCGGGCGCAATTTCCATTCCGCACGGCTCGCCACCATGTCGCGCTCGGCGAAATACGGAATGTTCGCGATGATGTACCAGCGGCCCATATAGCGCGGCAAGTCGACGGGCACGGTGGCAAGCGGTTCGCTCGCGCGCGGATTGGGATTGGGTGGATTGTTGGAGCAACCCGCGAACGACAGCAGCAGAACGGTCGCGGCGGCAACAGCGATGGTGACATGGACAGCACGGCGCATGGCAATGGCCTCGAACGTGACGACAATCAACCTATTACGTTCCATGTAGCCGGATGGATGCGCGCCCGCCGCTGCATCCGGTTAGCATTGACGTGTCTGCAACGCCCGCTCCTTCACGAATTACCCGCTCATGCCCACCCGCTTCAACGCAGCGTTTACCGCCCTGCTCGCCGCCGCCCTGTTCGGCGCGACCACGCCGCTCGCCAAGGCGCTGCTCGGCTCGCTCTCGCCGTTCCTGCTTGCCGGGCTGTTCTATCTCGGCAGCGGCGGCGGCCTCGGCGCCCTGATTCTGGCTCGCCGGCTGAAACGCACAGGCGCCGGGCAACCAGCCGGCCATAGCCGCTTCCCGCTACACGATGTGCCGTGGCTGGCCGGCGCGATCGTGGCTGGCGGCGTCGCGGGTCCCGCTTTGTTGATGCTGGGCTTGAAAACGACGCCGGCCACCACCGGCTCCTTGCTGCTCAATCTGGAAGGCGTGTTCACCGCGCTGATCGCATGGATCGTGTTTCGCGAGAACGTCGACACGCAGGTGTTCCTCGGCATGGCCGCAATCGTCGCGGGCGGCGTGGCGCTGTCCTGGCAGCCGGGCGCGGCGGGGCTGCCGCCCGGCACATTGCTGCTGGCCGGCGCATGCGCGTGCTGGGCCGTCGACAACAACCTCACGCGCAAGGTGTCGGCGCACGACGCTATGTTTATCGCCTGCATAAAGGGGCTCGTAGCGGGTTTGGTCAACGTGGCGCTCGCGCTCACGCTCGGCGCCGCATGGCCCAGGGTCTCGATCACGATGCTTGCCATGCTCACGGGCTTTGCGGGCTACGGCGTCAGTCTCGTGCTGTTCGTCGTCGCGCTGCGCCATCTTGGCACCGCGCGAACCGGCGCCTACTTCTCGGTCGCTCCGCTATTCGGCGTGACCTTGTCCTGGCTGCTCTGGCCGGAGCTGCCGCCGCCGTTGTTCTGGATCGCCGCCGCGCTGATGACGCTGGGTGTGTGGCTGCACATTCGCGAGCGTCATGAGCATCAACACGCGCACGATGCGCTCGACCACACGCACCGTCACCGGCACGACGCGCATCATCAGCACGAGCACGATTTTGCGTGGGACGGCGCCGAGCCGCACACGCATCCGCACCGTCATGCACCAATAACGCACGCGCACGCGCATTTCCCCGATATTCACCACCGGCATACGCATTGATTTTCCGACAAACCACGCCGCGCGGGCACTTGCTGCACTGCAAGACAAAAATCTCTGTGAATCGAATCATGCGATAGATCGATTCAATTGGCACGGTCGCGGATCGCATCCTCTAATGAAACTCCTGCTGTCCGCGCTTTGTCCGTCCAACCCGCCTGCCCACCTTGGAGAAGCCCATGTCACAACCCGAGCCCAACGTAGACGAATTGATGAGAAGCATCGCCGAGGAAACCGACACGCCGACGGAAACAGTCTCGAAGTTGTACGCGGACATCGTGGCCGTCTACCGGCAGGACGCGCGTGTATTCGATTACGTACCGCTCTTTGCCGCGAAAAAAGTCCGCAACCAGCTTCGCCATAGCGCGGATCGCAAACACTGACACGGCGGCGCGCGGAGACCACCGCTTGCCGAACGGCGTTTCGCCGCGATCGAATCGAGCGCGGATACAGATGATGTGCGCCGATTATTTTTCCCGCTGCTAGACTCTGACCCACGACGATCGACTGGGGGAGTGGGCATGCGGGTAACAATCGTGGGCGCGGGCATTGCCGGCTTGAGCACGGCGTGGTCGCTCTCGAAACAGGGACACGACATCACACTGATCGAGCAAGGCTCGATTCCCAATCCGCTCGCCGCTTCCGGCGACCAGCACCGCATGATACGCCGCGCCTACGGCAATGCAGACGGTTACGCACACACCATTGCCGAGGCTCTCGATAGCTGGGACCTGCTGTGGAACGACCTGGGCGTATCACACTACGCGAATTGCGGCGTACTCGGCATTTCGCAATTCGCAGGCGACGGCGCCGAACAGTTCCGTGCCGGACTCGACCGCATGGAATTCGAGTATGAAATGCTCGAACCAGTCGAAGCAGCCGCGCGTTACCCCTTTCTCGACCCGAACTCGTTTCGTTACGCATACCTCGATCACGACGGCGGCGCACTGTTCAGCGAACGCATTGCACGCGACATGAAAGCGTGGCTCAAGATGCGCGGCGCCGACATCCGCATGCACACCAAAGTGCTGGCTGTGGATCCGCACGCCGCCTCCGTGCGCATTGAAAACGACACTGTCGTACGCGCCGACCAGCTCGTGGTGGCCGCGGGTGCGTGGACGTTGCAACTGTTCCCCGCGCTCGCCGAAAACCTGATGACCTATCGCAATACCGTCGCTTATCTGCGGCCGCCCGCGGATCTGGAAGACGCGTGGTCGGCGGCGCCCGCGATCGTGGATATAGGCGGCGCGAGTGACGGCTATGTGCTGCCGCCCATCGACGGCATGGGTCTGAAGTTCGGCGCCGGCGTCAATAAGACGCTCGCGCCGGACCCCGACGCGAACCGCATTGCGGCGCCCGGTGAAGGCGACCGTTTGCGCCGGCTATTTTCGCCGCCGTTCAGCCGCATCGACGAATATACGGTATCCGAAGTAAAAACCTGCGCGTACACGTTCACGGCGGACAAACGGTTCTTTTCGAAGCGGATCGGCAACACGCTGGTGCTGTCCGCATGCTCCGGGCATGGGTATAAATTCGGCGCGGCAGTAGGGCGCCGGATCGCGGAGTCGCTGGAAACCCGCGACGACGCGATGCTCGCGCGATGGCTCAGGGCAGAGATGCCCTGACGCGTCATAGCGCTGGCAATCACGCTGCCTGTGGCTCCAGAATCTGGCCGTTTGGTGGAGCTAACAATGGCGCGACAAATTTCTTATGCTGACGGTTTGAGACTCTTCACTTAACGAGGAATCAAACATGTCCGGCCCGCTTCAAATCCGCCCCGCCGCACCCGCCGACTTCGACGCCTGGTTGCCGCTATGGGACGCGTACAACGCGTTCTATGGCCGCTCGGGTGAGACAGCGTTGCCGCGCGAGATCACGCAAATCACCTGGGGGCGTTTCTTCGACGGCTACGAGCCGATGCATGCAATGGTCGCCGAGCGCAATGGCAAGCTGCTCGGCCTCGTGCATTTCCTGTATCACCGTCACACGACGATGGCGGGACCGATCTGCTATCTGCAAGACCTGTACACGCTCGATACCGAGCGTGGCAAGGGTGTCGGCCGCGCGTTGATCGAGGCGGTCTATGCGCGCGCCAGAACCGATGGTGCGCAACGCGTTTACTGGCAAACGCACGAAACCAATCAGACGGCAATGAAGCTGTACGACAAGGTCGCGGACCGTTCGGGGTTCGTGGTCTATCGCAAAGCGCTGTGATGTCGATGCCGCGCAGCGCGCTCGCCTGGCGCGCTTCCAGCTTGTCGCACTGTGCCGTGTAGGTCGCACCGCCCACCGCATTCGCAGGTCCGGCCGATCACCCGGCCGCCCTGCGCGGCGCATTGTCCGATCCGATTCTCACCGTCGCCTCTGCCCACGCCGCTCAAGTTTGCGTGCGGTCTGCCGTTATCGCCATTGGACGGAGCTGCACCCGGCTCCACGCGTTTCATCAGCGAACCCTTGGGCGATCTCCTCATGGAGGGGCGCAAACGAATCGGAAACTGTACATGCCTTCGATCATCGGCATCGATCTTGGAACCACGCATAGTCTCGCGGCAATTTGGCGCGACAGCCACGCCGTCCTCATCCCGAACGCGTTGGGCGAGACCCTCACGCCGTCATGCGTTTCCATCGACGACGACGGCTCGATCCTCGTCGGCCGCCCTGCTCACGACCGTTTGCATACGCATCCCGAGCGTACCGCCGCGAACTTCAAGCGTTACATGGGCACGAGCCGCACCGTGTCGCTCGGCGCGCAAACGCTGCGCCCCGAAGAGCTCTCTTCGCTGGTGCTCAAATCGCTGAAGGCCGACGCCGAAGCCTTTCTCGGCGAAGCGGTGAGCGACGCGGTAATCGCCGTGCCCGCCTATTTCAGCGACGCACAACGCAAAGCCACGCGCATTGCCGGGGAACTGGCCGGTCTCAATGTACTGCGCCTCGTCAACGAACCGACCGCGGCCTCGCTTGCGTATGGCGTGCATCAACGCGATAGCGAGCGCAAGTTTCTGATCTTCGATCTCGGCGGCGGCACGTTCGATGTTTCCGTGCTCGACTTCTTCGAAGGCGTGATGGAAGTGCGCGCGAGCACCGGTGACAATTTCCTGGGCGGTGAAGACTTCACCGAAGCATTGGCCGGGTTGTTCTGCCAGCGCAACGGCCTGAAAATCAGGGCGCTCGCGCCGGTTGCGGCACAGCGTCTGCATCAGCAGGCCGAACGTGCAAAACGTCAGTTCACGCAGAACGGCGTTGAAAGCGTCACGCTTCAGCTCACAATCGACGGCAACGAGTACGTGCTCGAACTCGATGCGGCGAGCGCCGAGCGCACCTGCGAGCATTTGCTGCAACGGCTGCGCAAACCGGTGGAACGCGCATTGCGCGATTCGAAGATCGCCGTTGCTGCGCTCGACGAGATCATCCTTGTCGGCGGCGCTTCACGCATGCCGATGGTCCGCAAGCTGGTCTCGAAGATGTTCGGTCGCCTGCCCACCGCACACCTGAACCCTGACGAGGTGGTCGCGCTGGGCGCAGCGGTGCAGGCCGGCCTTGTGGGACGCGACGCCGGGCTCGACGAAATGGTGCTGACCGATGTCGCGCCGTATAGCCTCGGCATCGATACGGCCATGCAGATCGGCCCGAGTCAGTTCGTGCCCGGTCACTTTCTGCCGATCATCGAACGCAATACGATTGTGCCGGTGAGCCGCATGCAGCGCATTTTCACCGTGCGCGACCGTCAGCCGATACTCAGCATCAAGGTGTTTCAGGGCGAAGCGCGTTTGACCGCGGACAACGTATCGCTCGGCGAATTCACGCTCGACGTGCCGCCCAAACCAGCGGGAGAAGCAGGCGCGGACGTGCGCTTCACTTACGACATCAACGGCGTGCTCGAAGTGGAAGCCACTGCGTTTCCGGACGGCAGGAAGCGCGCGATGGTAATTGAAGAAAACCCCGGCGTGATGACGCCGGAAGAAATCCGCGAGCGCCTTGTTGCGTTGAGTGCATTGAAGATCCATCCGCGCGATCAACTCGAAAACCGCACGCTGCTGACGCGCGCCGACCGTGTCTACGAAGAGACGCTGGGCGACCATCGGCAATATCTGGCCGCGCATATCGCTCGCTTCCAGGCGGTGATCGAGCGTCAGAATGCGGACGAAATCGCGCAAGCGCGCGGCGAACTGGGCACGCTGCTGGATCGTTTCGACGTGCATGTGACTTATTGACCGGCCATGAATACGATCTCGAACACGCATTGGCCGTGGGACGTGCTCGGCATCGAGTCGGATGCCGACGAACGTGCGGTGCGCCGTGCGTATGCACGCCTGTTGAAACAGCAACGCCCGGATGAAGATGCCGAGGCGTTTCAGCGTCTGCGTTACGCGTATGAGTCGGCGTTGCAGATGGTGGGCAGTGGGGCTGCAAAGGGATCCGATACTGTGCCTGGAGAGGCGAATGCTGAAGGCGCCGAAGCTGCGGTGTTGATCGAGCCGGCGCAAAATCCTGCAATTCGGTTGGCGACGCAACCTGTCCCGGCCAACGCGTCTGAAGTCCAGGCTGCTTGCGAGCCCGACGCTTTCGAAATCGCCGTCCAGCTCTGGCAAAACTTTGTCACGCAAGCGGATGACCTCGGGTCGCGTCGTTCGCTGCAGGATCTGTTCGCCGCCGTCGTCAACCTTGCAACGCGCGACGAACTCGAATGGCAAGCGCTCTGTCATTGTCTGAACGAGGACACGCCGGCCAGGCTGCGCATGAACCTGAGCGCGGTTCTTGGCTGGCGGGACAACGCGATGCATCTGCGGCGGCGCAACGCGGCCATCGCGGCGCTTGCGCTGGACCGCGTGTTTGCCGACGAGGACTATGACGCGCTGCGCCTGCGCTTCACCAACGCAATGGCGTTGCTCGAAGGGCCGGTGCCTCAAATGGCCGCAGGCGCAGGAGCGCTGCTTCGTGCCGGGGTGCGCGCCGAAATGGAGCAGTTGCTGATCGCACTCGGCCGCTACCATCCGAATGTCGTGCGGCTGCGGCTGGATGCCGGAAAGGTCGATTTCTGGGGACGCTGCCTCAAATTCCGCATCGGCGCGGGCCGATTGTTTGGTCCGGCGCTTGCGCTGAATGCGTGGTGCGGTTTGCTGTTTGCCAGTGCTTCGCTCAACCACAACCGTGGGCGATGGTTCGACCAGTGGTCGCCTGCTCAACTGGGCATTCTTCTGTCGACGCTCATGCTCGCTCTGGTGACTATCGCCACTACCACCGTGTTGCTATCCGAGCCCCAGCAACAGAAGCTGCGGGCGTTGCGTGCGATCGGTTGGCTGCGTTATGGGTGGGTTCCCGTGTGGCTCGGTGCCACCGCCGTTGCGCTGTGCGACGACGGCAGCGGCAGGTCGACATCGATCGCGATGGCTACGTTGGGGGGCTGCACGATCTGGGCTGCGTTGGTGTATGGGTGGCCGCCAGTCAAGGAACTCGCGATACTTGCCGCCGTCAGTGCGACGGCGCTGGGCTTTGCGGGCCACTGGATCGCTGCGGACCCGCGCGCGTGGTTGATGCCTTATGCGCATGGGGTGTTGTTCGCGTTCTTTATTTCTTTTTCGCAAGCGGAATGGCGCGAATGGGTTGCGCGTCGACCACGGGTGTTTTGGGCTTGCGCGCCTTTCTGGTTCGTTGGGTTTTCAGCGTTGATCGTGTTGCTGGTGCAGCGCGAAGCGCGTGCGACACAGTATGCGTGGGCCTTGTTTGCGGTGATGTCGGCAGCGGGCGGCGTGCTGGCGACGACGCATTGGAGCGATCTGCGCGGCGCTGTACCGGCGTTTTTTCGTGGGTATGCGAATCTGGTCTGGATGGTGTTGGCGATTTATAAACCGGATATTGTTGCGTGCGTGAGTGCTGGGGTGATGAGTGTGTGGGTTATCGAGGGGGGCAGGCGGCGGGCGGGGTAGAGGGATGTCGAGATTGGCGGGTGCGTTGGGGCTTCTGAAACGTGTCGCATCTGAGAAGTCATGTCGTTGTAGAGGCGACGCCCGGCTGATACGGTTCTATTCGAGAAATCTCTGCAGACACACATGCGAGGAATATACCTGAGCCGGTATTAGGATCAAGTTCGAAAAGTAGTAGGTCGTCGTCTGTCCTCGCATAGTGAATTTCGTCTATTGAATTATCTTCAAAAAATGTGGCCATAGGGATGCCCACAATCTTTACATCGAAGAACGTCAGCGTAATGACGCAATCGGATCCACGTACGGTCCAGTCTGGATCATCCTGCCCCCAGTGGCGCAACTCGATGGTGATATCAATGATCGCGACGCCACACCTTCGTTGCTTCGTATGGATAGACAAGAGGTATGCGTCATGGAAAGCAGGCCAATAACCGAATACTTTCTTTAGCAAGATAGCATTGCCGACCTCACTCCATCCATAGTCCGGCGTTTCATTCGTCATGCGAATTAATTCCAGGATCCGACAGTGCATGTAAGATCACCAAAAGTACTGCGATCAGTCGTGGGCAATGTATTGGGCTCAAGCAGTACGGCTGCCGTACGCAGCTTAATCGGATGGTAGCTATGGGAAGCGGATTGTCATCCAAGTAAACATACGAGTTCGTTTGCCCACTGGTCCGGTCAATTGGATCCTCAATGAGGAATCGTCCGGTTGTCGGGCTGGAGTGGCAATAGTGGTAATAATGGTAATGACAACGCCTTGTCACGGACCCACCCTCGCCCAGCCTGCTTCCCTTATTTGGCAAATTTTTTCCGGCACTTCGCCTGCGCCGGGCAGAAGAATTTCTTCCAAACGCCATTGTCGAATGATTTGTATCTCGAAACAAGTGAGGCTTAATCGTTAAGCTATTAGAGGCCGACACGCTTGCCCTTCCATATGCGCGAGGAGCCGGCCCCCTTTCCGTGGATGAAGCTCTCCGGCCGCTGGATCGAGACCGCCGGCTTTGAACCCGGATCACGCGTACGTATCACCGTCGAACACCAGAAACTCATCATTACGCCGCTTTAAATACAGAAGGGGCCGCAAATGCGGCCCCTTCTGTCGCTGCAACTTCAGATTGCACTGGCAACGCTCAACCTAATTTACGCCGTCACTTGCATAAACATATATGTCAACGGTCGCACCGACGTCGCCAACTGCCTTGAGAAACGATGGCGTGAGCGAAATCGGGTAAATAGCTGTGTCGGGCAACCAGAAGAGGCCCATGCGGAACTCGACCGCGTCCACCCCGGGAAACCTGACCAGCCGCCTCACTTCAGCCTCGTAGCTTCGCAAGAAACTGAGCGTCGCATCAGTCTGCGGTTCAAGGAGATGCTCGTCAATTGGCGACACCGCGATTTGTAGGGACGAGGACTCTCTGATGGGGCGGTATGCATTCCCAGTCGGCCCGCGTCGAAATATGTCTGCTATACCGGACCACGGAGAGGACGCCAAGAATCCGTCTACATCGAAGTCCGCACCAGATCCACAAAAAATGCAACCAGGCATAAAGTTCATCACCTCACAAATATTGAGCCTTCACCCGCATTGCCCGGTCTCAAAAAGATATATCTTGTAGTACTCCAACGCAGTGTCTTTCGGGACCTGCCCGGTCCGTGGGTCTTTAAGCTCTTTGATCAACGAACCGCCATCTTGCCGGTGGAGCCAATTCCAATAAGTATTCGACAAGCCATACTTCTGGTCCCATGGTCCAAGCCCAAACGGATCCGTGAACTGAACCGGATTCCCACCCACATAAGCATACGCATTCGTCTGCCCACTCGCCCAGCCTAGGGGGTCTTCACTAATGAACCGTGCGGTCGCCGGACTGTAATACCGGTTCCGATAGTAATACAACCCCGTCCCATCATTCTCCCGCCCGGTGTACTGCTGCGGGTTGGGATCGGCAACACCTGTCTGAACAGTCGCGCCGTATGGCTCATAGCTGTACTGCGTCTGACTTTGCTGATCCGCATCCGTGAGCGCGATCACATTATTATTCGCATCGCGCAGCACATACCTGTCCAGGCTCGCGTCGTCACCAATACGCCGGAACGTCAGCTCGTCCGGGCCGCCTGCCTGATAAGGCGAGAACATGCGAATACGCTGTGACCAGTCACCATCCTGCACCATGAAGTTCAGTTCATCGCCAATCCAGGCCGTCTGCATGCGGTGGCCATCGACCGTGCGATCGTTGCGCCGGCCGAACATGTCGTAACTGAAGCTGGCCGTCACGCCGCCGCTGATCTGCCTCAGCAGATTCTGCTCGTTCCAGCCAAATTGATTCACACCATCGCTAGCGAGATTGCCGTTCAGGTCGTACGACAGTGTCTTCCCCGCCCAGCGCGTCAACTGATTCGCGCCGTTGTACTGCGCGTCACTCACCGCCTGCGGCAGGTTGACCTTCGCAAGACTGCCACCTGCTCTGGTACGCCGGCCTGCAAGGTCGTAGCCATATGTCAGGTCGCCCAGTACGTTTCCGTCAGCACGCCTGTAGGTGATGCCCGTTAACTGGCTCGCGGCGTCCCACGTATAGGTTGCCACGATGCCATTGGCAAACGTGACCTGACCGGGCCGCCCCAGCGGGTCGTACGCGTAATTGAACGTGCGTGGCGCTTCATCATTTACCTCATACTGGATCTGGGTCACCCGATGTTCCGCGTCACGGCTGTAGTTCACCGTTGCGCGATCCATATCGATGCCGGCCAGATCACGGGTGTCGGGCGCGTAGCGATACGTCCAGATTCCTTGAAACGTCGGGATCTCCAATGCGCGGACCAGCTTGCCGGTAAGGCTGTCGTAGTGGAATACCGTATCGACTTCCTTCTGGTGCCGCCCGTCCGCGGTAGGAATGAAGTCGCGCGTGCCGTTCAGCTTGTCGAGTGCATCGTTCCAGCCATACGCCCAGCTTCGAACCGGCAACGCGCCAGGCTCCGTCCGGAAGTCCGTCTGCAAAGCGCGGCCAGCGGCATCGTAGGTGTAGCTCGTCACCTGACCTTTACGGTCAGTTAACGACTCGATCTGTCCGGCGCTGTTCCACGTATACGTTTCACTGTGCCCCAACGGATCGGTTTTAGTCCGCGGGCGGCCAATCGCGTCGTACGTGTAGCGCGTCGTGACACCCTTTGGATCGACCTGACTGAGCAGGTGAGCGCCACTGTCCCATGTAAAGTGGCTCACCCCGCCTGCGGCGTCGGTGACATCCGTAGTCCGGTCCAGTGCATCGAGCGTGCGCCACGTCCTATTGCCGAGCGGATCCTGTACCGCCGTCAACCGGCCGGCGGCATCAGTCGTGAATTGGGTAGTACGGTTTAGCGGATCCGTGACACTGGTCAGATCAGCGCCGGTCCAGACATATTTCGTCAAGCCCTTCAGGGCATCGGTCACCGTGAGAGGGCGCCCACGGCTATCGTTCGTCAGCGTCGTACGGTTACCGAGCCGGTCCGTGACCGTCAGGAGATTGCCTTTCGCGTCGTACGCGTAGATCGTGCTCACGCCGCGCTGCGGGTCGCCGGCCTGTGCCTCCGTGAGCAGCCGACTGTAACTGTCGAAGCTACGCGTAACCAGCGTGCCGTATTGATCGGCCTCGCCGATGCGGTTGCCATTCGTGTCATAGGCGTAGCTGTACTGGCGATCCGCCCATGTGCGGTTCGTCACCCGACCGGTGGCGTCATACGCATAGGTCTGGACCTGGACAATGTCGAGCCCGGCTGGATAGGTATTGCGCACGACGTGGCCGCTCGCATCGAATTCCAGCCGGCGAACACTGCCGCGGCGGTCCGTCACTTCGGTCTGCACAACCTTGCCGTTGACCACCGTGTATGCGAAGCCGAACGTACTGTTGTCAGCGAGTTTCTGCGAAACAACGCGGTCCTTCAGGTCGCGCCCATTCCCGTAAGTATTGTTCACCTGAACGTTGCCCAGAGGATCGGTGACAGTGACAAGACGGCTCTGGTTGTCCCAGCCGTATCGCCATACACCACCGCCCGCGTCCGTGAACTGGATCAGCCGGTCCTGACCGTCGTACTGGTAGTTCACTTGACGTTTGAGCGGATCGCTGACGCGCGAAACCAGCGGCGTGCCGCGGCTGCCAGTGACCGAAGTGAAATCGAGCAATCGGCCGTTCGGGCTGCTGACGGTCATGACCGCGCCCGTTTTGCTGTCGCGTGCGATCACGACAGCGTTGCCATTGCGGTCCTGCAACCGGACCAGACGATAGACGCCGGCAATCATCGTGAACTGCTGAGTCCGCCCATCGCGCAACGTCAGCGTCATGCCCGAACTGCCGACGGCATCGATCCGCGCGCGGTAGTATTCTCCCGGGCTTGTCAGGTCGTCCCAGATCTTGCTGCTACCCGCGCGCGGCGTGAACGGCACGCGAATGCCTGACGCCTCGCGCAACTCGAACCGCTGACGATCAGTGCTCATGGCAAGGATCGTGTCGTAGGTAAAACTCATCCCGACGCCAAAGGCACCGGTCAACGGATTGCCCGACGCATCGTAAGCGCCGCTACGGTAGACCCGCGTGAGATCGAAGCTTCCGGCTGTATCTGCAACCGACAGGTCATGCGCGTACTGGTAGAACTGGCCTGTGTACAGGTTCACCGGATCGGCGCCCGAGGTGCTGTTGCCGCAACCGGCCGTGGCGTCGCTCGAACAGTCGTTCCCTCCCACGTCGGGCATGCTGCCTTCAGGCGACGCTGGTTCGGTGGTGTCGGTCCCCGCCGGGCCGCTGCAATATTCCGCGATCACGTTTGGATCGCCACACACGTATCCGCCCATGCCGCCGAAGTCTGCGGCCGCCGCCTTCAGCGGACATTGCGGATCGGCGGGATAAGCACCGGCGGCAATGTATCGGCTGTTGCAATAGTCGTTGGCATGCGCATGCGGCACCACGAACCACGACAGCAACATGAAGAACAGCAACAGAACGAACGGACGCCGCAGCGCACGACGCGCCACCAGGGCATCAAAGACTTGCATGGGGTTCCCGGGAGGAAAAGAGGTGACGCGCTCGGCTAGCGCAGGCTGGTTGCCGTAGAGGCGAGCGCGGAAACAGGGACTTGAGCGCCAGGAGATTGCGCAGCCGTCGCGCCGGGCGCAGAAGATGTGGAGGACACCATTGCCTGCCGACGGATCGCCGTTATATTGCCCGCCGCGTCGTAGTCGTAATACGCGGTTGCGCCCGCCACGGAGACAGACGTGAGCCTGCCCAGTGCGTCGTATCCGTAAGTGATCTCGTCAGCGTACGCGGGCACGGCCGAAGCCAACAGACAGGCCATCGCAGCCACCGCGCCGCCATTCGCAACCCGCCGCGCGCGGTGGAAAAGGCACCGGCATCGAAACGAATTTTTCATCGAAATCACCATTACACCAACCTGTAGTTTTGCTAACTACCTGGACGATATCGAAAGCTGAATCCGATTTATAGCGGATCGATCTTCAATTGAATTAGGAAACTTCCCGCACCTGCCCACCCCGAAAAACGAAAGGGCGCACCACCCGGTGCGCCCCTCGTCTCCCTGCTATCGCGGCATCACAAAATCAACCGCCCACCAAACTCATTACCGCCTCAAACCGAAATCGGCAAACCTCAAGCCTCGAGTTGCTCCAGCACCTTGCCCTTGGTTTCAATCCCAAGAAAATGCACTGTCACCGCCGCGAGGAACGGCACAGCCGCAAGAATATAAAACGCTACCTGCAAATTCCCGCCGATCATCGTCTTGGACACGATAGCGGGAGCAAAGATCGCCGCGACCTTCAACCACGCGCCGCCGACACCGCAACCCATCGCACGGATGCTGGTCGGATACAGCTCCGGCGTATACACATAGGCCGTAATAAAACCGCACGCGAGAAAGCCCAGCGAGAACGCACAGAACGTCGCCACCACATACACCGACGAATCGTGGAAAACGCCCGCCAGCAGCAACGACAGCGCACATGCCACGAACGACAGGTTGATGATCGGCTTACGCCCCACCTTGTCGACCAGCAACGCACAGGTCAGCGAACCCACCACGCCGAGCACCGAAGCCGCCACCGCCAGATTCAGCGCGAGTTGCAGCGGCGCGTGATAGATCGTGCGATAGATGGTCGGCAGCCACGTCGAGAGGCCGTATTGAATGAAGCCGCAGGTGATCCACAGCATCGCCACGGCAAGCGTGCGCTTCAGGTACGCGGGACCGAACAGGTCGCTCATGCGGCGCTTCGGGTGACGATTGGCCATCGCCTCGAATTCGGCCGAATGCGTCACCGGCGGAAGCGGACCTTTGACCGCACGTTCGAACGCATGCACCGCCGTGTCCGCATCGGCCATCCGTTCACGTTCGGCGAGCCAGCGCGGCGATTCGGGCACCAGTTTGCGCAGCACGAAGAACAGGATCAACGGCATGCCGCCGATAAAGTACATGGCTTGCCAACCGAAACGCGGCACGATCCACGCACCCAATGCGTTCGAAGCGAGCAGGCCGACCGGAAAGACGATTTCATACAGCAGCACGAAACGTCCACGGCCATGCGCCCGGCTGATCTCGTTGATGTAAGTCGCGGCCACCGGCAATTCACCGCCGAGCCCGAGCCCCTGAATCACGCGTAATACAACGAATGCTGCGAACGTCGGCGCAAAACCGCACGCAATGCTGGTGATGCCGATAATCCCCGAACTCAACGCGATCGCCTTCACGCGCCCGCCGCGCTCCGCGTACCACGGAAAGACGAACGCGCCGATCAGTTGTCCGACCGAACCGGAGCCGATCAGAAAGCCGATTTCCCACGGCGTCAGATGCCACTTCGCGATCAGGATCGGCAACGTGGCCGCAATCGCGATCACGTCGAAGCCGTCGAAGAACGTTGCGAGACCGATCAGTATGCGCGCGCGCACCTGCATCGCGTTTCTGGGCAAGCGCTCGAGACGCGCAATGATCGAGCCCCGGGTCACAGGGCCTGAGACACCGGCGCTGCTGCGGTCCCCCATAGTGTTGTCGATGGTTCTCATGCCGTTGTGCCGTCCGTCGTAGGTGTGGTTAGGCAAGCGCCGTTGAGGCGTCGGTCAGGGTCGCAAGGTCGATCGTCCGGCCCTGGTTCATCCATTTGCGCGACAGTTTCAGTTCGCGCGGTGTATTGATCGCGATCACGCCGCGAATCGCACTGTCTTCCAGATAAAACAGCGTGGCGCGTTTGCCCGGCAAATCGCCGCGCACAGCCAATTGCGCGTCGCCCGGAATGTCGCCGAGAATCTGCAGATTCACGTCGTACTGATCGGACCAGAACCACGGGATATCCGCGTACGGTTCGAAGATGCCGAGCAATGCCTTGGCGGCGGCAATCGCCTGGTTCTGCGCGTTGGCCCACGATTCGAGCCGCACGCGGCGCTTGAGCCACGCGCTCGGATGATTGGCGACGTCGCCGCACGCGAAAATACGCGGGTCGTCGGTGGCGCCGAAGTGATCGACCACGATGCCGTCTTCCACCTTCACGCCGGCGGCTTGCGCCAACGCCGTATGCGGCGTGAGACCGATACCGGCCACCGCGAAATCGGCGTCGAGCGTCGAGCCGTCCGCGAATGTGGCGCGAATGCGGTTGGCGTCGTTCGGATGATCTTCGAGCGACACGAGCGTGGCGTTCAGCCGCACGTCCACGCCATTCGCGCGGTGCAGGTCGAGCAGGAAGCCGGACACCATCGGCGGCAACGAGCGTGCGCACAGACGCGGCGCGCCTTCCACTACCGTCGCTTCGACGCCGAGCTTGCGCGCGGTCGCCGCGACTTCGAGGCCGATCCAGCCGCCACCTACCACCAGTACGCGCTTGCTGGCGCGCAGTCGCTCACCCAAAGCAACGGCTTCGTCGAGCGTGCGCAGGTAGGCGACGTGCGAGGTCTTCACGAGCGACGCCGGCAACTTGCGTGCAGCACCGCCCGTCGCGATCACCAACCGGTCGTACTGCACTTCACGTCCCGACTGTGTACGCACGATGCGCTGTTCGCGATCGATCGAAGTCGCGCAATCCGGTTGCCATGCTTCGACGTTCAGCGCTTCGAAGTCATCCGGCTTTACGAGCCGCACGGTCTCGATATCCGCTTCTCCCGCCAGCACCGCTTTCGATAGCGGCGGCCGTTCGTAAGGAAGATGGACTTCGTCGGCGATCATCACGAGGCGGCCGTCGAAGCCTTCCTTGCGCAAAGTCTTCACGACCCAGCCCGCTGCCTGACCGCCGCCGATCACGACGATGGTGCGCGGCGCCTCGAGTCCGGCGTGGGCGGCTTGCGCCTTTGCAGCAGCAGCGTCAGTCATTTTTCCGCTCCGTCATGAACTTGCCCTCGGGCGCCTTCGCGTTTTTCTGGCGCCGCGTGTTGCCGTCGATGCCGCCGTCGATCGCCCATTCGGCGAACACGGTCGGACCCGGTTCGAAATCGCGCGGCTGCCATTCGGGCGTGAGCTGGTCTTCGTCCGCGTAGTACTCGATCAGGCCACCCGCCGGATTCTGGAAGTACCAGAAGTAAGCCGACGACACCGGATGACGCCCCGGCCCGAGTTGCGTGTCCCAGCCGCAGCGGCTGATATGCATGCCGCCGCCGAACACTTCGTGGATATCGCGCACGGTGAACGCCACGTGGTTCAGGCCGCGTTTACCGTTGGGCAAAGCCAGCAGGAAAATGTCGTGATGGCCTCCGTGCGGCGCGCAGCGCATGAACGCGCCACGGCCCGGATAACGGTCCGACATTTCGAAGCCCAGCAGTTCGTGATAGAACTTTTCCTGTTCGGCGAGACGGTTCGTGAAGAACACTACGTGACCCACTTCGACCGGTTCGGCGTGCTCGTAAATCGGCGACGGCTGATCGACGCGCAACGTCTGGCCCCACACATTCGACGGCGAACCGTGAATGTCGAGCGCGCGCTTGCGGGTCACTTCAACGCGAACCGCCATGCCGTTCGGGTCGATGCAGCCGACGGCGTCTTCGGTTTCGAAATGGCCGGGCTGGCCGGCAAAGCGGCCGCGCAGTGCGTCGAGTTCGGCTTTCGTTGCCACGCCCCAGGTCACTTCGCGCAGCGTCGGGCCTTCTTCGAACGCGGGCGGCAGCGACGGATCGTCCGCATTCACGACGAGAACCGTGCAGCCGTTCAGCGTTTCAAAGCGCGCCCGGGTTTCGTCGTGCGCGACTTCCTTCAGGCCCCAGTCCGCAAAAAAGCGGCGGCAGGCGGCGAGGTCCGTCACGCCGTAAATAATCTGTTCAATGCCGAGAATCGTCATAACGTGCCTCTTGCGTATCCAGCGTATTAGTTCGCCCACGCCAGCGGCGCGTCGTTCAAGCCCCAGTAGAGGCTCTTCTGTTGCATGTATTCGCGGATGCCGAGCCGGCCCTTCTCGCGTCCCATGCCGCTCTCTTTCCAGCCGCTGAACGGCGTCGAGATCGAGAACAGCTTGTAGGTGTTGATCCAGATGGTGCCGGCTTCGAGCGCTCGGGCAATCCGGTAGGCGCGCTTGTAGTCGCGCGTCCAGATGCCGGCGGCGAGGCCGAACACGCTGTTGTTCGCTTCTTTCAGCAACGAGGCTTCATCGTCGAAGGGCATGGCCACCAGCACCGGGCCGAAGATTTCTTCCTGGCAGATGCGGGCGTTGTTGGTCAGGCCTTCGAGAATGGTCGGCTGAAAATACGTGCCCGCTTCGCGGCCGTCGCCGACCGGGCGCTCGCCGCCGCACAGCAGACGGCCGCCTTCTTCCAGGCCGAGCGCGACATAGCGCTCGACAGTTTCGCGATGCGCCGCCGTGATCAGCGGACCCATCTGTGTTTCGGAACGCGACGGGTCGCCCACGCGCAGCTTGCGCGCGCCGTCCGCGAGACGCTTCATGAACGTGTCGTAAATGGAGCGCTGCACGAACAGGCGTGAACCCGCAATGCACGCTTCGCCCGACGAACTGAAAATGCCGTACAGCACGCCGTTGACCGCGTGATCGAGATCGGCATCGTCGAAGACGATGGTCGGCGACTTGCCGCCGAGTTCCAGAGACACCGGCATCAGCTTGTCCGCCGCGATGCGCGCAATGCCGCGGCCCACTTCGGTGCCACCCGTGAACGACACCTTCTTCACGAGAGGATGACGCACCAGCACGTCACCGATCACCGAGCCTTTCCCCGGCAACACGCTTAGAACGCCCTTCGGCACACCCGCCTCTTCGCAGATGCGCGCCAATGCCAGCGAGACCAACGGCGTCACTTCAGCCGGCTTCAGCACCACGGCGTTACCGCCCGCGAGTGCCGGCGCGAGCTTCTGCGCGTCCGAAGCAATCGGCGAGTTCCACGGCGTAATCGCGGCGATCACGCCGATCGGCTCATAGATGCTCATGGTCAGATAGTCGCCGCGCGAGGGCGTGACTTCTTCGTCGAGCGTTTCGAGGCAGGCCGCGAAATAACGGAAGGTATTCGCGGCGCTCGCCACGAGCACGCGTGTTTCGCCGATCGGCTTGCCGTTGTCGCGGCGCTGCAATTGCGCGAGCGCTTCATGGCGCGCCATGATCAGATCGGCGATGCGGTACAGAATCAGCGCGCGTTGATGCGGCTTCAGTCCCGACCAGTCCGCGCGCCGCCACGCGATATCGGCGGCTTCCACGGCGTCGCGGGCGTCGTCGGCATTGGCCGTCGAGATTTCCATGTTGACCGACTGATCCGCCGGATACAGGCTTGTGTACGGGTTGCCACGCCCTTGCCGCCATTCGCCGCCGATGAAAATATCGCCGGTGGGCACGAGGCTGGTATCGAAGTGAGTCATGTCGGTCATTCCGGTTTGCTTCAGCTATTCAACTGATGGCTTAGATCACACAGCGCGCCGCGCGATTGCGCAGCGCACGCATCGCGCTGTAGGCGGTCAGCGCGGACGTCTTGGGGTTGTCCGGCAGCGGTTTGCCGCACATTTCCAGAGACATCTCGCCGAACGCGCCGCGCGCCACGACGCGGTGCACGTTGCGCGTCACGTTCGGATCGGCGATCAGCCGGACCGTGGTGTGGTCCAGACCGAGGCCGGCCAGCGCGATCGTCGCGGCCACGTTGGCGTTCTTCGGGTAGAGGCGGGCCGCTTCGCGCGCGCTGCCTTCGAAGATCACCTTCTCTTCGTTCAGCGTATTCAGGTCGCAGACCTGTTCCGCCGGCGTGCCGAGCCAACCCGTGGGCGGCTTGCGGCCGGTGTACAGCACTTCGTCGAGACCGCCGAGCTTGGCCGCTGCCAGCGCATCCACGCCGCCAATCGCGCCGGAGAGCAGCGTGAGCGTGGCGTCGCCTTCATCGGCGGCGGCGGACAGTGCGTCGAGCAGCATCATGTCGGAAAGCGCGCCGATCGAAGCAACCGCGCAGTCCGTGCCGGCCTTCAGCAACGGCACCACGTGATCGACCAGCGCGCTATGGCCCGCGCATTCCAGCGCGAAGTGCGGCTGGCTGCTCAAGGCGGACACGGAGGCTACGACATCCACGGAGTCGCCCACTACTTCACGCACCGACGCCATATGACGCTCCGGCACGATCACGTGCGACACGCGCACCGTCGGATCGGCGGCGACCGAGCGGTACACCGCCTGGCCGATCGCGCCGAAGCCGATCATCGCGACGTCGACGGGTGCGTGATGCCCCGCGTAACCCGCATCACGCATGTTCCGGCTCCTGTTCCTTGACCGGCGGGCCCGCAAACGCGGTGGCGAACGAGCCGACCGACAGCATGTCCACTTCGACCAGCACGGGCCCGGTCTTCGCCATGCCTTCGCGAATGATCGCGTCGGCCTGGTCGAGCGATTTGATGCGGTAGTGCGTGAGTTTCAGGCTCTCGCAGAACTGTGCGAAATCCGGCTGGTGCAGATCGACGTAGCAGCGGCGCCCGCCGTATTGCGCGTCCTGAATGTTGCGGATCACGCCGTAGCACTGGTCGTTCATCAGCACGATCATCACGTTGGCGTTTTCCTGCACGGCCGTTGCGAGTTCGCCGACGTTGACCATCAAACCGCCGTCGCCGACGAGGCACACGGTCTTCGCCGCGCTGCCTGCAAGCGCCGCACCGATGCCCATTTGCATACCCTGGCCAATGCCGCCGCCGAGCGCATGAACGCCCGCGCGCGGCGAGAAAATCTTCAGCATGCGGTTGCCCCACGTGCTGTTCGAGATCGTGACGTCGCGCACCCAGTTGTAGTCGCGGCCCACTGCATCTTGCAGCGCGTCGACAAGACGCTTGTACGGGCCGAGGCCTTTGCCCACATCGGCGACAGCGCTTTCGCGCGCGGCGGCGAGGTCTTGCGCGAATGCTGGATCGACCTTGAGGCGTCCTTCGAGCAGCGTCGCGAGTTCTTCCAGCACAGCCGATGCATCGCCGTGAATGAACATCTCGTTGCGATAGCCGCGGTTATCGGCGAGCGCGTCGGCGTCGATGCGATAGAGCGGCTGCGGCAGCGCGAGCTTGTACTTCAGCGTTTCATTGCCACGCAGACGCGAACCGACCACCACCAATGCATCACACGTCTTGTAGAAACTCTCGACCGCCGCATGCACGTTGAACGCGCCGAGCGTCGCCGGATGATCTTCCGGCAGCACGCCACGGCCTTGCACGCTGGTCACGACGCCAAAACCCAGCGCCACCAGACGCTCAACCGCCCTGGTCGCATGGCGCGTGCCGCCGCCCAGCCACAACAGCGGGCGCCTGGCCGTGGCCAGCGAATCGGCGAGTTGCGCGACACGTTGCGCGCAATGCGTGAGCGTGGTGATGTGCGGCGCGGCCAGATCGGCGGGCCATTCCACTTCAGCGGCCTGAATGTCGATGGGAATCTCGACGCTCACCGGGCCGCTCGGTGCGGTCTGCGCGACGCGCACGGCTTCGCGGATCGTCGGCAGCGCGGTTTCGACCGAACGCACGCGGAACGCGGCCTTCGAGATCGACGACAGCATCGACAGTTGGTCCGGTGCTTCGTGGATATATGCGAGGTCCTGATCGAGGAATTCGGTTTCGATCTGGCCGGTGATATGCAGCAGCGCCGTGCCCGCGGTCAATGCTTCGACCATCGCGCCCGCCGCATTGCCCGCCGCAGTGCCCGTGCTGGTGAACGCGACGCCGAGGCCGCCGGAAACACGTGCGAGGCCATCGGCCATGTTCACCGCGCCGGCTTCGCCGCGCGCGCCGACATAGCGGATCTTGCCGCGGTTGTGGATCGCGTCGAGGATCGGCATGTTGTGGATCGAGATCACGCCGAATGCGGTTTGAACGCCGCATTGTTCGAGAAAGGCGGCGATCAGTTCGCCAACGGTGGTTTTATTAGACATGTCGTGCAACGCCTCCAGAAACATCGATATGACTGCCCGTCGTATAGGACGACAGCGTCGTAGCCAGATAAAAGAGCGCTTGAGCGGCTTCTTCGGGGCGACCGAAGCGGCCTAGCGGAATGTTTTTCTTGCGCGCCAGTTCTGCCGTCCAGTCTTCCCAGCTTTGGCCCGGCTGCGCTTCTTTCGCATAACGGCGACGCCATTGACCCGATTCGACGATGCCGATCAGAATCGAATTGACGCGGATGCGCTGCGGCGCGAGTTCCACCGCGAGCGACTTGAGCAGGTTCTGCACGCCGGCACGCGCCGACGAAGTCGCCACCATGTGCGGCTCGGGTTGCAGTGCGAGCAGCGAGTTCACGCAGACAATCGCGGCGTTGCTGTTCGATGCGGAGGCATCGCGCAGCATCGGCAGGAACGCGCGGGTCGGGCGAATCACGCTGAAGTACTTCAGGTCGAGTTCTTCGCGCCAGGCTTCGTCGGTGGTGTCGGCGAAAGTCGACACACGGCCCTGGCCCGCGTTGTTGATCAGCATGCCAGTGCGGCCGAAGCGGCTCTGCACGGCTTCCGCGAAAGCTTTTACGTCGTCGGCGTCGAGCACGTTGCAGCGGCGCGCAAGCAATTGCGCCTGCGGGAACTGCGCCTTCAGCGCGGCTTCCGCTTGCGCGAGACGTTCGGTATCGCGGCCGCAGATCGCGACCGAGGCGCCGGCTCGCAGAAACAGTTCGGCAGTGGCGAGGCCGATGCCGGACGAGCCGCCCGTCACCACCGCTACCTGCCCGGTCAAGTCGATTTGGATCATCAGAGCCCCAATGCCTTCATGTATTTGCTGCCCGCATTCGGCCCACTCTTCGGCCGATAGTTGAGCCGCTGCGAAAGATCGTCGGCGGCGCGGCGGACCTTGTCGATCAGGCCGCTGTCGAGCAGCGACGCGTCGATCTCGTGGCGCGGAATCGTCGTCGTGATGACGGCGACGATGCGTCCCGTTTCGTTGCGCACCGGCGCGCTCACCACGGAAATGCCGCGTTCGAACGACGACTCGCTGATCGCGAAACCGCGCCGCGCGTCGTCGCGAATCCGTTCGTACAGGTCGTCCACGGTGATGGGCGTCTGCTTCGTGAAGCGTTCGAGTTCCGGCTCGGGATAGAGCTTCTTCAAGTCATCAAGTGTCAGGTCGCCCATCAGCACCTGCCCGTGCGTCGTGGCATGAGCCGGCAGACGCGTGCCCACGTTCACCTTCACCGAGCTGAAAATCGGCGTATGGCTTTGCGCCTTGGCGACGAACACGACGTCGCGTCCATCGCGGATCACGATGTGGCTGGTGAGGCCGGTTTCCGTACGCAGCGCTTCGATGACCGGCAAGCCGAGGTCGGTCAGTTCGAGCGAGCTCAGATATTCGAAACCGAGCCGCAGCACGGCAACGCCGAGGCGATAGTTGCGGTCCTTGTCGGCACGTTCGAGAAAGCCGAGCGATTCGAGGGTTTGCAGCAGACGGAACACCGTCGTGCGAGGAATCTTCAGGCGCTTCGATAATTCCGGCGCGCCGAGAACCGGCTCGCGTGGCGAGAACTCGGTGAGAATCTTCAGACCGCGTTCGAGACCCGGCACCCGATAGGCGGTGTCGCCCGTGGTGTCGTTGCGGTCTTCGTCCGCGTCGCGCTCGGCGTTAATGGTGTCGGGCGTCATTCATTGGCTCCGTTGTCCGTCGCTCGCGCGACAGAACGTGTCGATGATCGCGGTGTACGCGGCGGGTGCTTCGATATAGCCGGCGTGCCCCGCCCGAGGCACGACCTGCAACTTGGTGCGCGCGGCCAGCGCGATGCGTTCGCAGGCTTCGGGCGTGGTAATGGTGTCGTCGGCGCCCACGGCCACGTTGATGCGGCCCTGGTGGCGCGCGAGGTCGCTCGCGAGATCGGCGTTGGCGAGCAGATGCGTGGCCTGCGCGTAACCGTGCGGGATCACGCGCGCCATGTTCCAGCGCACCCATGCGCGAGCTTCGTCGCTTGCGTGAGCGGACAACATATTCGTGCTGCGTTGTTCGGCGAGACCTTGCGGGCCGAGTTCGTTCAGCATCGCGAGCCGCTGATCGCGCTTCGTGTTGCGTACCTCTGCCGATGCCGCGCCGTAACCGCCAGCCGGCGACAACAGCAGCAAGCCGGCCACGCGCTGCGCATGCGTCACGGCAAACGCGCCGGCGATAATCGCGCCGAGCGAATGACCGAGCAGCACGCAGCGTTCAATGCCGAGCGCGTCGAGCCACTCTTTCAGCACGCTCGCGTAGTCAGCCGCGGCTGGCGAGTCGGCCGCGACCGGCGTGGAGGCGCCATAACCCGGCGCATCCCACGCCAGCACGCGGCGCGTCGCGCCGAGCATTTCGAACTGCTGCACCCACGACGCCGCGCCCGAACCGATACCGTGCAGCAGCACGAGCGGCAGCGCACCGCTACCGGCGCCATCCACTTCGCGATAGCTCACCGCACGTTGCGACGCCAACCAGATCTGCTGCGTCGGGAAACGCGCAACGCGCGCTTCGAGCGTGGCGTGTGCATCTGCGGTAACGGATGGAACAGCGGACATGATTTCCTTCGTGGGTGTTCTGAAACTGCGATAGCGTTTGAAGGTTTAGCGCTTGAGGCTTGCCAGCGGCGAATCCGGCGGATAGGTCGGCGTAATCGGCTTCGGCGAACCGAGCATCACGCACATCAACGCGTCTTCTTCACCAATGTTGATTTCCGTGCGATACACGCCCGGCGGCACCGAGATCAGGTCGCGCTCGCCGAGCACGGCTTCCCACGTTTCGCCGTCTTTCTCGCAGATCACTTTCATCTTGCCGCGCAGCACGAAGAAAATTTCTTCGACATCCATATGAATATGGCTCGGGCCGATGTTGCCGGCCGGGATCACCATCGTCGAGAACGTGAAGCCGCCTGCGGGCACCGTGTTCACGTCTTTCGCGACGCCCGTGCCGCCCGTGCCGACATAGCGCATTTGCGCGCGGCGATACTTCGGGTCGTAGTCGGCCTGGAACTTCAGCGCGTCCCAGTCATAGCGCCGCGTTTCCAGGCGCGCCACGCGGCTGTCCAGCCATTGGGCAAAGCTCGCGTCCGCGGGCTGGTCCCACGATTTGCGTTCGATATCGGCGTCCGCCATCTCTTTCTCCTTTCGATTCGACAAGATCAATTCATCACGAAGCCGCCGTTGACCGGCAGCAGTTGGCCGGTCACGAAGCGAGCGGCATCGGACAACAGGAACAGCACCGGCCCGGTGACGTCGTCGGGCACTTGTGCGCGCGTGAGCGCGCGGCCTTGCAGGTAATACTGATGACGCTCGGCGGGCACATACGCGGTTGCCTCGACTTCGGTCAGTCCCGGCGCGATCGCATTGACCGTCACCTGGTGCGCGCCGAATTCACGCGCGAGCGAGCGGGTCATCGAAATCACCGCGCCTTTGCTCGCGACATAAGCGAGCAGCTTCGGCGCACCCCACATCGCCGTGTCCGACGCAATGTTGACGATGCTGCCGCGGCCCGAGTCGCGCAGATACGGCAGCGCGGCGGTGCTCATCAGCCAGGTGCCGCGCACGTTGACGTTCATCACGGCGTCCCACGTCTCTACCGACAGCTCGTCGGCGAACTTGCCGCCGGAGTTGGTGATGGCCGCGTTGTTGATCAGTGCATCGATGCCGCCGAGTTGCGCCGCGCCCTGCTCCGCGAATTGCCTGATGCTTGCGGGGTCGGCGAGATCGAGCGGCACGTAGGTGACCGCATGACCTGGTTCGGCGAGCGCCGCTGCTAGCGCTTCACCTTCTTCATGCAGCACGTCGCCGAACACCACGCGCGCGCCGGCTTGCACCAGCGAGCGGACAAACGCCGCGCCGAGACCGCGCGCGCCGCCCGTCACGAGGACGCGACGTCCGTTGAGCGCTGCGGGCGCGTCGTCATGCATGGCTGTGACCTGCTTCTGCCGCTGCCGGCGTGGCGCTGACCGCTTGAGCGCGATGCGCGTCCAGATCGGCGAAGTGCTGCTGCGCGCGCTGGCGCAACATGCGGCGCACGCGCGTCATGCCGACGTCGTGCTGATACAGAAACTCGTGATCGCGCGCATTCGGCGCCATGCTTTCCAGCACGTAGCGGTCTTGCTCCAGCACGGCCCAATGCAGACCTTCCAGACGGTTGCGATACATGAAACGCCATGCGTCGCGCTGCCAGCCTTGCACCTTGCGGGTACGCCAGAAATAGACCTGGCAGTTGTCTTCGTCGACGGGAACGGCGAAGCCGATGATCCCGAAGTTGCCGCCCGGCCCGAACTTCTTCTTGTACGGAATCGCGAGACGCATCCACAGGCAACCGGTTTCGCCGAGTTCCACCCAGTCGAAATTCACATCGCGCTGGCCGATCTTTTCGAACATCAGCCCGGTTTCGGTCTTGCGCACGCGCATGTCGGCCTGCTTGTCGCCTTCAGCCATTGAATGCGAGGTCGCGTGCAGATACGCGCCGTGCATCGGGTCCATCACGTTGTCGATCGCGTACTGGTAATTGCACTTCCAGTGCGACATGCACAGGAAGCTCGCGTATTCCTCGCCGACCAGTTCTTCCGGCAGCACGAGCGGCGCGGGTTCTTTATGCGCGTCGTCGCCGAACCACAGGAAAATCGCGCCGGCATGCTCTTCGACCGGATACGACTTCACGCACTTCTGGCCTTCCAGCGGGCAGTTCGATACAGCAGGCACCTTGGTGACCGTGCCGCCGCCGTCGACTTCAATGCCGTGATACCAGCATGCGACGCTGCCGCCGAGATTCCAGCCGAGTGACAGACGCGCGCCGCGATGCGGGCAGCGGTCTTCGAGCGCGCGAACTTTGCCTTCCTTGTCGCGCCACAGCACGATCTGGTCGCCCAGCCGCGTGATGCCGACCGGCGCGTCGCCGACTTGCCAGCTCGGCGCAACGGGATACCAGTAATTGCGCAGGCCTTGGTTCAGATAGGACTGAATCGGGTCGGCCGCGCCTTGCGTTGTATTGGGGGACGTCATGAAAAGACTCCGGATGCGGATGCGATGAACGTGTTCGGGAAAGCGCGCTTATTCGGCGAGCAGGCGGAATTCGGCGGCGAGGCGCTCGGCGTCCCACGTATTGCCTTCCGGAGTGCGGAAGCCGGCGCGGTTCAAACCGTCAGCGACTTCCTGCAACTCCGTTGCGCCCGCTTCGAACACTTTTTCGAGCGCGTCGCCGAAATCGTTTTCGTACTGGGTCGGCTCGGCCTTGCGCGTTTGCCAGATGAAGTTCTCGCTCTCGCCCGGCTTTTCGATCACGCCCTTGCCGGCGACGTTGTTCGGCTGCGGCGCGAGCCACGGCTTCAGGAAGGGATTGAAGTTCACGGTTTGCTCTCGCATGTCATTCCACCTTGATCTGGATTTCTTCACCGGCGAGACGTACCGAATACGTCTTCAGGTCGCGGCCACCGGGCTCTTTCAGGCATTTTCCGGTCGGGATATGGAACACGGCTTCGTGCAGCGGGCATTCGACCGTGTCGCCGTCGATAAAGCCTTGCGTCAGCAACGCGTACGCATGGGGGCAGACGTTTTCCAGCGCGTACAGCGCATCGCCCACCTTGTAGATGCCGATCTCCGTGCCGTCGAGTTTGAACTCGAGCGGCGCGTCATCGGACAGGTCGCCGGCATGGCCGGCGCAGCGCCATTGTTCAGTCATTTCTCGCCTTCTCCTGAAGCCTTATGTTCCATATAAGGAACATCAGTTCGTGTATGGATAATTATAGGAGCGGCTTCGGCGAGAAAAAATAAAAATCTGGGCGGGTAGGGGAAAACACTGAGTGTGGTACCCAAAATACACTGCCGCGCGAACCGGCGAGAGCGGCGCCCACACTCGCCAAGCCTTACAGCGCTTGGGTCGCGCCGTATTTCCAGACGAAACCGACAAGCCTCATGCGGGTTTGTACGGGGTCCGAAAATTTATTTTGACCACTTCTAGACTCACTATAATTTTCCATAGGCGATACAAACGCCCATAGGTGGAACACAAAGCGTAGCAGTTTTGGCGCATAAACCCAGAACTGCATTCAACCCAAAGCAAGGATCAGGGACGACGAATCTGGCGAAAGCTAACCGTCGTGTGATCAGGAGAACCAACGGTGAAGCACATCATTGCAGCCGGCTTGACGGCAATCTGCGCAACGACAGGCGCATGGGCGCAGAGCAGTGTGACGCTATACGGCAGCCTGGATGCCGGTGTCGCGTATGTCAGCAATGTAGGTGGCCATTCGAAGTGGATGGAAGAACAAGGCAACATGCAGCCTGACCGCTGGGGCCTGAAAGGCGTGGAAGATCTGGGCGGCGGCCTGAAGACGGTCTTCCAGCTGGAAAACGGCTTCTATACGAACACCGGCGCGTTCGCGAAATCCGGTGTGCTGTTCAACCGTCAGGCGTTTGTCGGTTTGAGCTCGGACACGATCGGCACGCTGACGCTCGGTCATCAGACGCCGTTCAGCTTCGACGTGCTGGGTCCGCTGAGCACGGCTTATCTGGCGGCCAGCTGGTACGCGTTCCACCCGGGCAATATCGACGAACTCGCCGACACCGGCGTGGTGCCGTTCGACAATTCGGTGAAATTCCGCTCGGCGAGTTTCAACGGCTTTCAGGTCGGCGCGATGATGGGTCTCGGCAACACGACCAACTTCTCCACGGGCAAGACGTTGAGCTTTGCGCTTAGCTACGCGAACGGTCCGTTCAAGGCCGGCGCGACGTACGCGAATGAGCACGACCGCACGCCGTCGATCGTCACCACGGGCATCAACAACTTCCAGGGCGTGGCGGCGGCCAACTACACCGCGGACAAGGTCGAAAACATGGGCGCGGGCGCGTCATACCAGTTCGGCAAGCTGCTGGTGCACGGTCTGTACACGCGCGTGAAGCTGGAGTCGGCTGGGCACTCGGACACGTATCAGAGCTACGACGTCGGCGCGAATTATCAGTTCACGCCGTTCAATAGCGTCGCCGGCGGCGCTGCGACGACGACGTTGGCGGGGCATCGCTGGACGCAGTTCGAGATCGGCGACATCTACGCGCTGTCGAAGTCCACGCAGCTCTACGTGAACGCGCTGTACGAGCGCGCGGGTTCGAACACGGATGCAGCGTTCTTTACGGCGGGCGTGTCGAGCGGCCGGAACCAGACGGTCATCCTGACCGGCATCCACCACTCGTTCTGATGTGCTGACGAACCTGTGATGTGAAGCAGCCAGTCCTGCTGCGAACGGAGCCGGACTGGCGCCACAGCGAATGCGGAAGCAGAAAACGGCGGAAGCGGAAGCGGAATCAGCTCGCCGCTACCGGCTTGCGGCGGGCCTGAACCGCGGTCGGATCATCCGGACGCGGCCGATAGCTGAGTCGCTCGGACAGTTCGAGCGCCGCCTGGCAAACCGCAATGATGAGCGGCTCACGCTCTTCGGCCTCGCCGATATCCGAACGTGGGATCGTGACCGTCAGGGCGGCCGCGATCTTGCCACTCTGGTCTCGCACCGGCGCGCTCACGACTGAAATACCCCGCTCGAACGACGCTTCGCTCAGCGCATAGCCGAGCGCCGCGCTTTCGCGCACTCTCCCATACAGTTCTTCCACGGTGGCCGGCGTGCGTTCGGTGAAACGTTCGAGCTGCGGCTCGGGATACAACTGGCGCAATTCCTCGAAACTCAGATCGCCCATCAACACCTGACCGTGCACCGTCGCATGCGCCGGCAAACGCGTGCCGACATGGACCTTCACCGAACTGAACATCGGCGCATGGGTTTGCGCCTTGGCGACGAACACCACGTCGCGCTGATCGCGGATCAGCAGATGCGTGCTCAAGCCCGTGGCATCGCGCAGGCGTTCGAGAATCGGCGTACCGACATCGGTCAGTTCGAGCGAACTCAGATATTCGAAGCCGAGCCTCAACACCGCGACGCTCAGGCGAAAATAACGGTCGCCGTTGACGCGCTCCAGAAAGCCGAGCGCTTCGAGCGTCTGCAATAAACGGAACGTAGTGGTGCGCGGAATGCCGATACGCCTGGACAATTCGGGCGCGCCGAGCACCGGCTCACGCGCGCTGAATTCCGCAAGAATACGCAGGCCCCGTTCGAGGCCCGGCACGAGATAGGTGGATCCACCGGCGCTTTCTTCGTCGGTGGAATCCACGGACTCGGCACCGTCCAGCCGGCTCGACGACGCCACGTCGTCCTGCGAAATCGCGGCCGCCGCACCGCGCGGCTTTGCTTGCTTGCGTCCCGCTCCTGTCTGCTCTTCTTTTGCCATCTTGGCTGCCGTTTCTGCTGTTCATCAAGGTCAGATCAGCATGATAGCGTGTGCCGCCGGGCGCCTTCACTCCCGTCGTTATTTCTTCCGCCACGCCGCCGTGAGCCGTCCGATCCTCTACGCTCGTGGAGCCCGCGCGGCACGGCGGATCGTGCGGCTCCTGATCGTGTGCGTCCTGATCGTGGTTAACCATGCCTTTTGCCGCACCGCTGCCATTTAACGCGGTGCTATGCTTTGAAGCGGTCCACTGCGCCTGGCCTCTCTGCCGCGCATTCGCTCCGCTCAAGCGTTCGGAGGCCACACCCATGTCCGATTCCATTCAGATTCAGGTTGCCGACTCGCACCTTTATCCGGGCTGCGCGGTGCGCATCGCACACCTGCCCGAGCAGGCACGGGCGGCGGCGGCCGTCGTCGAATTCGCCGACGGTTCCGGCGCCAATGCCACCTGCCATCGGCGAACGCTCGACGAACTCGAATTGATGGTGGACCGCTATGCCACGCAAAAGCGTCACCCCGTCGACACCCGGCATTGGCTTCTGCTGGCCGTCGACGCAACGCATCACAGTTGGCGCGTAAAGCGCCGGCTGCCTTAGCCTGCATTTTCCGCCCGCTTCAAATTCGCCACCGGTGCCGCGCATAGGCGGCTCCGTGCGGAGCTTGAGCGCCCGTCACAGCCACGTCGAAACCTAGCGATGACCGATCACGACTCCAACCTGCCGCCGAACGCCATCAACGCCACCAACGCCGACCACACCCCTGACGCGCCCGACGATCCCGACCGCCGCCGGATTCTCACCGGCCTGGCGGCGGTCGGTCTCGGCCTGGCGCTGAGCGGCTGTAAAACCGACCAGAGCCTGTCAAGCGACGGCGCGCCGCGCAGCGCCGCCGACCTGCGCCTCGACGCCGCGCTGCGCGATCAGGTCAGGCACATCGTGGTGATCTATGCGGAGAACCGCAGCTTCGCCAACCTGTACGGCAACTTCCCCGGCGTTCAACATCCGCTCGATGCCGTGAGCGCCGAGCGCTATCTGCAACTCGACCGCGACGGCAAGACGCCGCTGCCGCGCTTGCCAGCCATTTGGGGCGGCCTCGTGCCGCAAGCGCAGGAAGTGGACGGCAAGCGCTACATGATCGGCCAGAAAGACATCGTCAATCTACGCAACGGCCCGTTTCATATCGCCGACGCGCAGGGTGCGCCGCTGCCGACCGGCGTGATCACGCGCGATCTCGTGCACCGCTTCTATCAGAACCAGATGCAGATCAACGCCGGCCGCAACAACCAGTTCGCCGCGTGGGGCGATTCCGGCGGCCTGGTGATGGGCCATTACCGTAATTCCGCCGACACGCTGCGTCTGTGGAATCTTGCGCAGCAGTACACGCTGTGCGACAACTTTTTCATGGCGGCCTTTGGCGGCTCGTGGCTGAATCATATCTTTCTGATCTCGGCGCGGGCGCCGTTCTATCCCGACATTCAGAACAGTCCGGCAAAGAAGATGGTGTCGGTGGTTGAAGGCGACGATCCGGCCGGCACGCGGCTCAAGCAGGCCGAAGACTCGCCCGCCTCCGCACTCGACGGTCCGCCGAAGTTCGTCAACGACGGCGCGTTCACCGCCGACGGCTATGCCGTCAACACGATGGCGCCGCCGTATCAGCCGAGCAACGTGCGGCCGGCCGAAGGCGGCAATCCGGCCTTTGCGGACCTGTCGAATCCGCGCGTGCTGCCGCCGCAGAATTACGCGACGATCGGCGACCGGCTGACGGACAAAGGTGTCGATTGGGCGTGGTACAGCGGCGCGTGGCAGTACGCATTGGAGCATCAGGATACCGGCGCGGTGCCCGACTTCCAGTATCACCACCAGCCGTTCAACTACTTCGCCAATTACGCGCCAGGCACGGCGGCGCGGCGCCGGTATCTGCGCGACGGCGGCCTCGGCAACGACGCGTCGACCAACCGTCTGATCGCGGATATCGATGCGGGACGTTTGCCTTCGGTCACGTTCTACAAGCCGCAAGGCGATCTGAACATGCATGCGGGCTACGCGAACGTCGAATCAGGCGACCGTCATATCGCGACGGTCATCGAACATATTCAACGCGGCCCGCAGTGGGCGAACACGGTCGTGATCGTGACCGTCGACGAGAACGGCGGCTGGTGGGATCCGGTCTCGCCGCCGAAGGGCGACCGCTGGGGTCCGGGTTCGCGGATTCCTGCATTGGTCATATCGCCGCTGGCGAAGAAAGGTTATGTCGACCACACCGTGTACGACACCAATTCGATTCTTCGACTGATCAGCCGGGTGCATGGCCTCGCGCCGCTCGACGGCGTGGTGGCGCGCGATCGCGCATTCGCGAGCAATGGGCTCGCGCCGTTGGGGGATTTGACGGCGTCCCTGGATCTGGCCTGAGGGTTGTGACTTCGTGCCCGATCGTCATAGCTTTTGCCTTGCATAACACGCGCTGCGGCATAGACTGATAAAGCACCACTTCGCAATTTGTACGGAACTGCCATGCGACTGACCATCCTTATCAACGGTTCGGATCCCACCGTCAGCCACGACTACGCTGTCTTATGGCTCGATACCGACGAACATCGGTGGTCGAGAGAGGCGCATCAAGGGATCGATCTGCCACCGTGGGGCGAACTGCGCGACGACAACGGCGTGACGATGCTTTGTGCGCCGAGTACGGACGCACCGCTGTGCACGCTGCGTGGCTTGCACGTGGACCGCAAACAGCGCGTGAGCGCCGCGCAAGGCGCCGCGGCATGGACAGCCCTGCCGACGCGCGCGCCCACCAGCGGCTTCTGGCGTCTCCAGGCAGTGGACCGCCAAACGGTCCGCGCCGAAAACAGCGTGTTCGGCAATTAGGTTTCAGCGCTCATTTTCTTACCGGTCGAAATTGCCGCGCGTGAGAGGCCACTCATGCGCGGCAATTTGGCACGTGCGTTCGCTCTGCATCAAGAAGTTCTCGCGCGCGAATTTAAGGCCGCCTTAAGTTTGCGCACGTAGAGTTGTAACTCCACGCATTAGGGTCGCTGCAAAGCGGCCCATTTTTTTTGTGCGAATCCGCTCATCCCTCCAGTGCTTTTCCTCCGCGTTTTTCACGTCGCGCGATACGGGCTCGCAACGCTATACTTGCGCGCCCCCATCCCTCGACTGAATGACACATGAAGAAGTGGTTTGCCTGTCTGTTGTTAGCCGTTGCCGCTCACGCGAGCGCCGCGCCTTCCTGCACCCAATTCACGCCGAATGCGCAATGGCCGGTTCTGAGCAATCAGAAGATGGCGCCGAAAACGCGCATGCTTTGCTATAGCGATTTCGCGGTTCTGCATTCGGGTATTACGCACGGTCCGCTGTGGTCCGCGGAGCATCTCACGCGCGACCATATCGAAGCGGCCAAAGATATGGTGCGCACCAACAAGTTCTTTGAAGACGCCCGCTTGCCGGACGGCGAAGGTGCCACGCTGGCGGACTACAAGCGCAGCGGATTCGATCGCGGTCACCTCCAATACCCGGCGTAAATCATACTCAGTCAATAACTACAGGCTGATCGGTAGAGTACCTATACTCCAACTACTATACTCAATCTTAGTTGCTGGCCACCTCGCGCCGGACATCGGCTTGAGTTCTTCTTCCACGATAGCCGGCGAGATACCCCGTCGAACTGATGAGGTCGCGGCTAGTTGTACCGTTGCATAACGGACGACGGCTCCGACGGCTCCGTTTAACTACAAGTGAGCGTCGTGAATTCCACTTTTCGCCGGTACTGACTTGGCGTGACGCCCTGCTGGCACAGAAAAAAACGCGTGAAATTGCCCGGCGAGTCGAATCCGAGGTGGCGGGCTATGTCATGGATGGCAGTGTCTGTCGCGGCAAGACTGTCGATTGATGCTTCCATTCGCAACATGCTGCCGAATGTCGCAGGCGTCATGCCAATCTGTTTGCGAAACAGATGGAAAAAGTGCGGACGAGACAAGCCGACCGAGCTGGCAATTTCGTCGAAATCCAGCGCTACTCCGCCGCGGGACTTCATCTCATCGAGCGACTGACGGATTCTCGCGTCATAAGCTAAACTGCCCATTAGCTGGCACTCGAGCAACTCCTTCCAACGAGTGCCGACGCAGGCCAGTTCGATAATTGTCCGGACTATCAGATCCTCGACCACGCGCGAACCTGTCGACTCTCGGCCCGTGAGCAAATCGAGAAGGTCCGCCCTCAATCCCGCCAGCTTGCTTCCCAAAGCTAGAATGGGTTGAGAAAAAAATTTCGGATGCGCGCTACAGGAAAACCGCGTGTCTACCTTTCGAAGCCATTGTGGTTCTAGATACAGCGCTAGAAGAACGGTCGATGGGGCGTCGCGGTTATGGTTGTAAAAATGTGGTTCCCATGCGTTGACCAGCAGCACATTGTCATCGGACAGGTAATGCTCGAGTTCGCGGACGCCGAACAGGATATCGACGCCTCCAATCTTGAATACGACGTGGCAGACACGGTGCGCGTGCACGGCCATAGTCCTGTCAAGCAGCAAGAGGGCTACACGACCGAAAGCACCGTGAATGATCCTCAGCGGCTCTGACATCGTAATTGTCTCCTGCCTAACTGCGTTTCCGCCGTTGGATACAGTGTGGTGCGGTCCGTTGGCTCGGTGCGAGCTCGCAGATGTTGTACTTTCCAGTTCCCGACCTAGCCACGCAATGATAGGCCATCTGATTAGATGGCGGTCAGTGTAGCGATCCCTGTTTTGGGATACTTATGGAAGCGGCCTGCCGTCACATGAATGGCCGATCGCGGCCGCCCGTTGTGCGATCGCACACTCTACGAAGATCCCATGAGATTCCACGACTATGCGCTGAAATCTCGCTGAAAAGCGCCCGCAGGCCGAAGCCTGCAGGCAAATCTCCATCCCTTCAAAAAAAATGGAGAGGATGCCTTATTTCTGTTTCGCTTGTCAGCGGCACCAGCCCTCGCGTCATTCTGAAAATCACGTCACGCTGCATTCGTGGAGCGTGCCGAGAATGTCGTGCTCCTCGGACCCAGCGGGCACGAGACATAATGCTCACCTCCCTATGTCATTGAAGATCAATGGATAATTGATTTGAGTTATCTGATTGCGGACGGTCCGCAGCCCGTCGCGCCAGATAATTGTCGACGTCCACCTGCTGGATGATCCATGGCGCACCCAGACAAGCCTGTGACGCCGGCAACCTCCCGACTCGAATCAGGCGGATGACGGTTGGCGCACTGATACCCAGCAGGGTGGCTACTTCTGTAACCGTCAGTTCGTGGCGCTCCTGCCGTTCGCCTTCGCGATATGCAGGGATTCGATGGTCCTTCCGCAGCGTGCAGATTCGCGCAGCGGTCCAGGTGTGGCCCTTCGCCGTCCGTTTGCCCAGTCGATTGATGACCGCCGCTACGCCTTGATCTGCCAACGTTCTCGCCAACGCGCGAACGATGTCTATCGTTGCGACATCGGTGGCCCAGCGATGCTCACCTGTGTGGTTCTTCTCGAACACGATCTCGGTGTGATCGCCTCCTTGCCAATGCACGAGTGCACGAATCGTGTCGTCCTGCTTTGTGGCAACGATCTCCTTGACGACCGTCCTAAGAATGCGTTTCTTGATCTCGACCGAACTGGCCGGGTGGTGCCATAGCCGGGGCAGGTCTTCACCGAGTCGCAGAAGTTCATCACGCGCGCCCGCACTCAGCGCCCTCGATGACTGTTCGCGCAGGAGGTCGAGCTCGGTCTGTATTTGCACCTGCGTCTTCAGCGTTTCATTCCACCGTCGCTCAAGTTCCGCCGCAACCAGCCGGTTCTCAGGATCAATCGCATCATATTGCCGACGTGCTCGCGCAGCTTCATACCGCGCCTGTTCAAGCGCCAGCTCCTTGTGCCGCACGCGTTCGTCCTGCTCTGTTCGTGCACGCTCAATGGCCTCGAGTGATGCACGAATACCTAACGGTTGAAGTTGGCGCAAAACTTCTTCAGTAACGCGTTGATCAACACGAACCGCACCAAACGAAATGCAGCGAGGGCCACCATGATTGATCATGCTGCCCTGACAGTTGTACCGCGCGACGGTGCCTTTGGTGCCAGAATACGCAACGTGCAGCTTGCGCCCGCAGTGACCGCAACGAAGCAGTCCCGCCAGGAGCGAGCTCCCGCGCTTGACAGCGCCGCGGACCATGCTGCCCTTCATGTTCGCGTTATTGGTAATCAATTTGCGGTTCGCCTCGTACTCGTCCCAGCTAATGTAGCCCGCGTGGTGCTCGATGATCAAGGCCTGCCATTCCTCGCGCTGAAGGGGGGTGCCCGCAAACACTCGCTTGCGTCCGTTCACAATGCGAGCAATAGTCCGGGTCTTGCCAAACGCGTATGCGCCGCCATAAATCGGATTCGTCAGGATGTGCAGAAGGGTGTTATAGACGGGAAGCTTCCATACAATGTGGCGACCGTCCAGGCCGTAGTTCACCGCGGGTAGCTCAATGCATTCCTGTCGAATCCATAGGAGGACCTGCCTGACGCTACCAAACTCGCGAAACTTCCGGAACGCCAGATCGAGCGCTTCCCGGACGCGGGTATCAGGATCCTTCTCGATACGATTTCCTTGTGCACGCACATAACCGATTGGCACCGACGTGAACAGTTCACCGCGTTTGGCTTTCTGATCAAGAGCCGCCTGTGAGCGTTGGCGAAACGTCGAAAGCTCCATCTCGGAAAGCGTGCCCTTCATGCCTAACAGGAGGCGATCGTTAGGCTGTCTCGGATCGTAAATTCCATCTTCGTCAATCAGCAGGCATCCTACAAGACGGCAGAATTCCAGAAGCGTGTGCCAGTCACGACCATTGCGCGCAAGACGCGACGCTTCGATGCAGAATACGGCACCCACTTCGCCGCTGCACAGTGCCACCAATAGGCGCTCGAATCCGGGACGATGATTGCCAGAGCCTGAGCGACCCAGGTCGTCATCGATAACCGTCGCATCTGGCCAGCCAAGTCCGCGTGCGCGATCGGCAAGCCCGTATTGGCGCAACTGGCTCTCGCGATTGTGGTGGACCTGATCCAGCGTTGACTGACGGACGTACACGTATGCACGACGGGAAAGGTGTTCAGCGCCGATCTTGCTCATCACGCGCCTCCGCTTCGATGACGTCGATCAACGCGAACATCAGCAGCGCCAGTTGCGTCACCAGTTCGGCTTGCATCTCCTCTGATACTAACGCCTCCGGCACAGTTTCCTCGAACAGATCCTTCTGCCTCGTCATCTGGTTGCGCATCTTTGCCTCCCTCAGGTGTTACCGCCGCAAAGCACGATAACGCCGTGTCGACCAGGCGCAGAAGCTCGATCAGCACTGCATGAGGCAATTCCGGCTTGACGACGACAGACATGCGGGCAGCATCCTCGCCCGCCATCCACGGCGGAAGATGCGTCAGAGTGCCATCGTGCTGCCTGATAGTCAGATACGACTCGCCCCGGCAATTGTTCATCCCGATGACGGTTATCCGTTCACCGCAGCGAGGGTGGAACGGATAGCGGATGATCACATCATCGCAACGATGATGGGCAGTGTGTAGTGGGTTCGACTGGCGTTGGTAAAACCCATCTTGCTGTCGCGCCTGGATATCGTGCAACGCAGGCCGGGTTTCGCACGCGCTTCATTACCGCTACCGATCTGCTGATGCAATTGACGACAGCGTTGCGCCGTAACCAGCTAGAGGAAACTATCAAGCGGATCACGAAGCCCTACAAGCTTCTGATCATTGACGAGATGGGATACCTAAACTCCCTGCATGGCATCCAGCGACGCTACGTTTCCAGACGATATCGAGGCCTTGAAGGCTCTCCTGCTCGCGCGTGAGGCGGCGTTACGTGAGCACGAAGGCGAGCTCACGGATCTACGCGACACTGTAACGATGCTCCAGAAGACACTCTCCGACCGGGCGCTCGAGATCGATCACCTGAAGCTGTGGATCGCGAAGCTCCAGCGCATGCAGTTCGGGCGCAAGTCGGAGAAGATTGATCGCCAGATCGAGCAACTGGAATTGCGTCTCGAAGATCTGCAGGCCGACGATGGCGCGGCGACGGTCGACGCACCGACAAGGCCCCGCCCAGAAACCGGCAAGCCGACAGGACGCAAGCCACTTCCCGAACATCTGCCGCGCGAAGACGTTGTACATCAGCCCGAGGACGCGTGCTGTCCACAATGCGGCGGCGCGCTTGGCGACCTCGGCGAGGACGTTTCCGAGCAACTCGACTATGTACCGGGGCATTGGCGAGTGATTCGTCACCGCCGACCCAAGAAGGCCCGTACGTGTTGCGACTGCATCGTGCAGGCGGCTGCACCCAATCGGCCAATCGATCGCGGCATGCCCGGTCCCGGGTTGCTCGCCCATGTTCTGGTCGCCAAATTCTGTGACCACCTTCCCCTGTACCGACAGTCAGTGATCTATGCGCGCGACGGCGTGGAACTCAGCCGTTCGACACTCGCGGACTGGGTCGGCCAGTGCAGTGCGTTGCTCCAGCCACTCGTAGAGGTCGTTCGCCGGTATGTGATGGCCGCGTCGAAGATTCACGCGGATGACACGCCGGTACCTGTGCTCGAACCCGGCAATGGCAAGACCCGTACCGCGCGGCTCTGGACGTACGTTCGGGATGACCGGCCGGCTGGCTCTAAGGACGCGCCAGCGGTCTGGTTCGCATACAGTCCCACAAGAGCTGGTGAATATCCACAGGCCCATCTGAAGGACTTCAGGGGAACGTTGCAGGCCGATGCGTTCGCGGGGTACAACGCGATCTACGAAGGTGGTGATGTGCGTGAGGCTGCATGCATGGCGCACGCACGTCGCAAATTCCACGATCTGTTCGTCGCACGGAGGAACGAGGTTAACACTGAGGCGTTGCGCCGGATCGGCGAACTGTACGCAATTGAGGCCGCGATTCGCGGCAAACCACCAGACGAACGAAGACGTGTCAGGCAGGAGCAGGCGCGTCCGCTACTCGACGCCTTCGAGATCTGGCTGCGCTCGACATTGGGTACGGTGTCGCAGAAAGGCGATACCGCCAAAGCCATCAACTACGCGCTGAATCAGTGAGCAGCGCTCACGCTGCACGTCGATGACGGTGCCGTGGAAATCGACAACAACGCAGCCGAACGCGCTTTACGTGCCGTCGCTCTCGGCCGAAAAAACTTCCTGCACTTCGGTTCCGACAGCGGCGGCGAACGTGGCGCCGCAATCTATACCCTGGTCGGTACCGCCAAACTGAATGGCCTTGATCCCGAGGCCTACCTGCGCCACGTCATCGCTCGCATCGCCGAGCACCCTGTCAATCGCGTCGACGAACTGTTGCCATGGGTCGTCGCCGATCAACTCCACCACGACGTCGCCTGACTCGCCACGCTGTCAAGAACGGTCGCGGTCAGACGGTTACGCTTGACCGGTGAGGCGGGAGATTGCGCCCCGTGCCAGAGCACGATTCGACATGCGCGTTTGCATATCTGATGGTGCTGAGCGCACCGTAATGTGATGTTGTTGACGGCAACCGGGGCGCTTGCGCTGGGGCATGGAATCTGACGGTATCACGCGATGCCAACCGTATGGGTCCTACCTCGTTTGCAAAGACGGCGACGCGAAGGGCGTCGAATAACCTGACGCTGACGGACGCGCCTCAGGGTACCCCCTTGAGGATTTCCACGCCATCGTCACCCGACACGCTGCAGGACACAAAGCTGGATACAGCCACCGAATGGATACAGAGCGCAATGCAGACTTCGAAGGAAATGCACCGCAACGAGGACTTCCGTCGCGAAGTCTCGAAGAGACTTTTTTAGTCAACCGGTGCCGCACACAACCACCGCAAATCGCACAAATCGCACGACGGTGGCGCGATGCTCGTGGAGGCCATAAAGCACAAACCCGGCGCTCGGCCGGGTCCGGTTCATTACTCATCTTTACCGCTGTGGGCCATGAACCCGACGCATGCCCATCGTGCTACCCGCTGGTGTTGAATCGCGCAATCAGGTTCCAACATGCCGATGGCGCAAACGATTTTGCCCATTCCTCTGCCCGCCGAAGCTCCGGCTCCAATTCGGCTAGAGCAGTCGGAGACCATAGCGGCCGCTGAGCTTCAAGAGGCAAGTGATCTGTCTCTGATTGGATGGCAACAAAGGCATCGAAATCAGAATCTCGATCAGCGACTCCACTCAATCGGCTTTTGATAGCGAGTACCTGTACCGCCCCTTCAAGGAACGGTAGCTTTCCATTCAACATTGCTTGCGCCAGTGACACCAATTGGCTTCGCATCAAGCTTTCGCTTTCGTTCATCATGCGTTGGGTCTCATTTCAGTGGGATCGATTTCGGCTCCACAACCTGGCCAGTCACTGCGTTTCGATAAGCGTGAGTTTCGAACTGAGTTCCATCGGATGCCGTGTAACTCGAAATGCTCACCTTACTCCAATCACTCGCCTGCCCGCCATATTCCGCCACCAAACGAGATACATCATTCAACGGGACATTTGTTCCGTTACCAGCGATGTCGATGCCGTTACCAGACTCTAGTTGCGAAAGCTGTTGCTCGCTTGCCAACGACTTGTTGAGATTCAAACCGTTGACAGCATTTGCCGCACTGTCCGCCCCGGCTGCCGTGTTTGTGGCAACAGCTACGTGACCTTAATTCTGATAATCCTCGAATTCCCAAGAGAGATTGCGAGCGATTTTCTTCGCCACGACGCCCCATTCATCGCCCGTACATCCCGCAATGTAGTCACGGACACACGTCTCGATGGCTGCTCGATCGTACCCTCGAACAATCAGCATATGACGCCCCCACTGTGGCTCCCATACGTTTTGACGGAGCCATTCGGGTGTGCATACTAGGACGCGATAATCATCCACGCCAACCGAATCGTCTGGACCTACCCTCACTTCAATCCATAAGCTGAAATTCTCTGCGTTGTCTGGAACATAGCTATCCAGTTCTATAGTCGGACTATCCACCCACATTGATTTCACAATTGCTTTCATGGCGTTACATTTAAGTGACCGTTACTAATTATCGTTCCGCTCGGCGTTTGCCTTACAAAATTTGCTTGAATACCCGTTGTTGCATATTGGGAAGATTTCGGTTGCGGTGGTCTATAGATCATAGTTCCGTCTGCACTAATCAAACAACCAGGGCAGGCAGCTTGATTCGAGACGAGCGTGGCGCCTTCGCCCACCCAACTCTGCCCCAAAGCATTCGCCTCAGCAACTGTTCCCGTTCCGATAGAGAAGTTGAGATTTGTCGTGCCGCTACCGCTAACCGCAGCGGCCAATCTTGGGTCCAGTGCCGCTATATTGGCCAAATTCTCATTCTGGAGTTGCCCTTTCAAACCCTGGAGGGTTGCTGAGTTCGCTGCACCTTCCGATGTCACAGCCGCCGTGTTTGCGGCTGGCCCTTGACCCGTCGAGGCGCTACCTGAGCCACCTCCACTATTTCCGCTCGACAGAGTCGCATTACTCGGTGTGGCAGGTGATCCCGGGGCCACCGTCGGCGGCGTCATGACGCAACCCTCGGGCGTACAGATCTCCGTACCTGCCGTCGTGACAGGGGAGGCACCTGTATTCGGGGGATTGCCGTTGCTGCCACCCGATAGCTGGTTACTTGGATCGGACGGTGGCGTCTGGCCACCGAAGTTCGCCTGAATCTTCGACAGCAGTCCCTGCAACGTTGAAGAAGCAGTCGAGCCAATAACTTGCGTTGCTGGATTACCTGGCAACCACGGCATCAACGAATAGGCGATGGCGAGCGTTGCGTTGCCCAGTCCCCCATTCTGCGCAGCGTAGGCGGTATGCGAGGCACTTCCAGCGTCATTATTCAACGCCTCGTTCTGTGCTGCCGTCGCACCGCCCGATACATTCTGCCCTGCAAGACCGGCGAGGCCACCACCGAGTAACGTCGCAAACCCGGCCAGTGCTGCTTGCTGACCTGTTGTTAACGGCGCACCGCTTGGGTCCATCGTCTGGATCAAATCAGACGAGAACGCCGCGCTCGCTGCCCCACCAATGGCACCACCCGCACATCCAGTCCCTTCCGCTGCACTTGCTGCACACCCCAATGCCGCGTGTGCAGCAAGGTATTCCGCCTCGTTGAGATCCGGCTGCGCATTGCCGATCGCATATGCGCCGACCGCCGCGACATCGGAGACCGCATCGTTTTTCAGGGCATTAAGGAAGCTGCCGCCTTCGATTGCACTCTGTACCCCAGCTTGGATCGTTGCGTCAGCACCAAGTGCGAGTGCTTCACCCGGCAAATTGGATGCGATCGACTGCCCAGCCTGAGGAACTATGCTACTGCCGAGATTCTGCACACCCGCGAAACTAGCCAATGAAGGATCTGCTGCGGTCGTTGCGCCCGTCGTGAAGCCAACGCCATTGGTCCCATTGAACGTAATGCCGTCGGTCAAACCAGCCGTCAGCGCGGAAACCAGCCCCGACTCGCCCACCTGTTCCCAGTTGACCGAACCTGTGCCGATCACCTGGCTCGTCATGCTACCCACCATCCCCGCAATAGCCGTGGACAACACAACATTCGCCAGACCCGCGCTTGCACCGGCTGTGGCCGCCATCAACGTGCCGCCGGCTTCCGCCGCAGCGGTTGCCATCGCTCCCGAACCTTCTGCGGCAGCGCCAATTGCCGCATCGGACGCAGCCTCTGTGGCCCCGCCCACAGTCCCGATAGCCGCGCTGGCCGCCCCGAAGGTCACAATGCTCGCAACAACTGCCGCAACCAGCGCAAACACTTGCATTGCCCCGAACCCACCCTCGGCCGTGAAGCTCGTATTGAGTGAGTTGCTTTCCGCTGTCTGCGTGAAATTGCCACCAAGTTGCTGCTGCAACTGCGCGAGCAACTGTTGTGTACCCGCCGCGCTCACCGTGCCGTCGCTATTGATCTCCTGCAACGCCCCACCGATCTGATTGAGCGTCTGCACGTTCAGGCTCATGTTCGCCGCGCTCATGAACCCGCCAGGCTGCACTGCCGTACCGGTGGTGTCCTCGTACCCGGTGTTATCGATGTATTGCCAGATCTGGCCGACGTTAACCTGATTCGCCTGATTGGTGAGCGTATCCGTATTGACCGTGAGCGTTCCGGACGCGGTGATGCTGCCCGTGTTCAGAATGCTGCCGTCGCCACCCTGATTGAAATCGAGCGTGACGTTCTGCCCCTGTATATTTCCACCAGCCGACAACGCCGTGGAATTCGCGGGCAGATACACCTGCGGCATCAGTGCCGTGACGGTCGGACAGAGCGACATGTTGGCCGCCTGGCAATCCGGATCGGGTACCGTCTGCTCGACATACCAGAGCATCGGAGCCGTAAGTGCATTGATCTGGGTCTGGGTCAGCGCCGTACCCAGCTGAATGTTGTTCTGCTCCGCATAGGCCACCGCGTTCCCGTACAACGCCGCGGTTTGCTGGTTTGTCGCCGACATCCCGTTCGCGCTCGCGGCAGGAACCGTATTCACGAAGCTCGACTCACCCGTTTGCTGCAACGCCGCCTGCTGCAGCACGAGTGCCTGCTCTTGCGGGTTGTAGTAGAACAACGTTGAACTCGGCTGCAGGCTCGCTGGCAACGCATCGAGCAACTGCTGCGGGCCGATCAGCGAGTTCTGCGAATCCAGTGTCTGCTCCAGATACGACGCCTGCCCGGCCACGGGCGTCGGCAACTGTCCGGTGCCGATCGAACCCGGAACCGAGATGTTCAGCCCCGGCATGTTCAGCGGACTGAGCGAGATGACCTGCGACGGCGCACTGACCAGCGGCGTATAGGTGTTGGCCGTCGTGATGCCATTGATGAGATGCTGTCCGGTCAGCGACACCGACGTGCCGAGCACGTTCCCCACATTCTGGATCTCGCCGCCCGAGCTGATCGACAGATTCGGTGCTTCGATGGTCGCCGCGACGTTGCCGACCGGTGTAGGCGGGTCGATCGTGCCGCCGACGCTCGTATAGGCGGTGCCATAGAGCGCCGTACATTCTGCAACCGAACCGCAGGCCCATGTGTTGTGCCGGATGTCGGAGCTGAAGTCCCCCGTTTCCTGCACCCACTCGGAATGCCAGTAGGCATTAAGCGTCTGCGCCTCGTTCACCACCGGACCCGCAACATTGATCGTCGCGCTTGTGCCCGCCGAAATCAGGCTTCCGATATTGGTAAGGCTACCTGCGTTGATCTGCAGGTTATTACCCGCACTGATGACTGACGAACTACCGGACTGCTGGTCGACGTACGCTCCGCAGTAGCTTTCCTTGTAGCCGCCGGCGGTCATGCAGCCGCTATATTGCTGAACGCTGCCAAAGTTCTGGTAAACCGGCACCGACGGCGGCAGGTTGTTCGTAATCGCGCCCGAGACGTTGAGGTTGATGTCGTTGCCGGCGACAATATTGCCCGACGTATTGTTCAGACTCTGGGCCGGCGTCGTCGACGTGGCTGTCGTACCCACACCGCCAATCACGATGTCGTGTCCGGCCAGCAGGTTGCCGTAGGTGTTGTTGATCTGTCCTGCAGCAATGACCAGGTCGTTGCCGGCGTAGATGGTCGCGTCGCTCTGGCTATAGCTGAATGTCGTGGTGGTCGGGCCGCCACCCGTATGGCCGTTGTATGTGCCGCAGTCGGCATCAGGTACGCCGGAGGCGCAGCCAACCTGCGTCGAAAAGTTTTGTGAATTCCCGCCCTGGTTCTGAAGCGACTGCGCCCCAATGACCACGTTGTTGCCGGCATAGAGCAGGCCGGCGTTAACGAGATTTCCACCATCTATCGTGAGGTTAGTGCCGGCCGCCACCATACCGGTGGGCATGGAGGTCGTTGTCGTGCCCGAAAGCGTCTGCGCAAGTCCTGCGTTGAGGCTGAACGTTGTCCATGGAACGTAGTTGGCGTATTGGCCTCCATCGTACGAACCCTGAACCGAGACAACCCCGATGGATTGCAGTTGCGAAAGGAAAGCGGAGAGCTCTGCCTCGTTCACGCTCAGCGTGGCTGGGTTGGTAATGTTCGAGGCGACTGATCCATTGCTCAACGACTGCACATTCAGCGACACATTGCCTTGCGCAGCAATCTGGCCGCCCTGATTTGAGAGCGAGCCCGCTGTCAGCGAAATCGATCCGCCAGCAGAGATGACACCCGAAGTACCCGGCGTCTCACTCACTGTCGTCTGCTCGACTTCCGGTAGCGTAAAAGTACGCGAAGCCAAAGCATGCGGATCGGGCGCAGTACCGACAAACCAGAGATCCTGCATCACCGCACCGCCATCGTCGTCCGTTCCCACCTGTACGCTGTATTCGTTAAAGGTGACGCTCCCCGAACCGGCAACCGGTTGAGACGTCGTAAAAGCACAAAAACCACTGTTTGTGCAATTCCCACCCGTGGGCTTCTGGTTCGTTGCCAAACCCGTCGGCGCCAAAAGGTCCCCCAACGTTAAATCAAAAGTCGAGACAATCGCGACGCCGTCACCGCCGACGCCCCCTCTTCCCTCCTCAGTATTGGTTTCGGTCCCGATATTGATGGTCCACAGAAAAGCTGAGTCGACGATCGAGGTCGTCGTAGTCGTCGCGCCGCTCGGCGCCGCCTGATCATTCACCACCGACGCCGCGTTGATACTGATGTTGTTCCCGGCAACGATCGACCCGCCCGTGTTCAGCAACGTTCCACTCAGGTTGAACGCAATATTGCCCTGCGATTGCGTCGCCGCGCCCTGGTTGTCGTAAGTCCCGCCCGTCACCGTCAACGCATTGCCCGCCTGCACGGTCCCGCGATTGGTCACGTTGCCGTTGATCGTAAGCGCGTCACTCGCGCCCAGTACCGCGTTCGCGACGTTATAAAGCGTCCCGTTGAACGTCACGTCGCTGCCGGATACCTGTCCGTAGTTCGTGAAGGTGCCGCCCGTCGACATCGTCAGCGGTGTCGTGCCGGTGATAGTCCCGGAGTTCGTGATGCCGTTGAGCCCGTCGAGCGTGACGCCAGCTCCACCGTAATTCCACGTCCCGCCCACACTGATCGAACCCGCCGTAATGGATAACTGTCCACCCTGGCTGATGGTCCCCTGCGAAGGATCGAGCGCCATGTTGACTGCGGAGAGGCCAAGATTGTCCTGCGCCAGCAGTTGCCCGCCGGCGTTATTGAGCGATCCGTTACCCCCATTGATCGTCAGCGACAGATTGCCGGTCGTCGGGCCATTGTTGACGTTCGGATCACCCGCAAAGATCAGGCCGTTCTGATTGTTCAGCGAACCGGTATTGATGTTCAGCGCGTTCAGACCCATCAATGCGCCGCCGACGTTCGTCAGCGCACCCGCGACGGTGATATTCGTGGTGGTGCCGTTCACGATCCCCGCGTTGCTGAAGTTCGTTGCGTCAATGGTGGTCGTGGCGGTCGAAGCCAGCGACCCGGTCGCTGTATTCGTCAGAGCCGGTGCCGACACGAGCAAGTCACCCCCCGAGAGCACGTTACTGGCATTCGTCAGTCCGTTCTGCGAAATCAGCGAGGCGGCGCCGACGACATCGACATTGCCCGCCACCAGCGACAACTGGTTCGACGCCTGCGCAGTCAGATTCCCGCCAACGATGGCGGTGCCCACCGTCACATTTGTCCCGGTCAACTGCATGTTCTGCGAGGACACAAGCGACGCCTGACTCGCATCCAGCGTCCCCTGCGCAGACACCGTCACATTTTTAGATCCTTCCTGCGTCCCACTCAAGGTGACGTTACCGCCCGACAACGCAAACTCACCCGCCACCGTGCTCGTACCGGACAACGTCAGCGTCTGCCCGGCGCTCATCGTCGTGTCGCCGTTGGACGACACCCCGGCGACATTCACATTGCCGTTGGTCCCCTTGACGTTCACGGTCCCCATCGACGAAATGCCACCCGAAACGGTCGCATTCTTCGCCGCCTGGATCTGCACGTTGCCACCCGACTCCAACGCACCGTTGAACGCAACGCTGCCGCCCGTCGAGGTCGCTGTCACATTGCCGACGACCGTGGTCGCTCCAAGCGACATGTCGCCACCCGAGGTTGCAGTCAGTTGACCTGCACCCTGGATGCCGCCGAGCGTCACCCCCGCCCCCGCAGTGATGGCGATATCCTTGCCGAACGTCAGCGAGCCGCCACCGAGAATCGATCCGCCTGCATTGATCGTGGCCAAGCCGAGGCCGTAGAAATCGCCGGTGAGCGTGCTCGTTCCGGTCGACGTCAATGTTGTGTCGCCGTTGACCAGTGCGCCGCCCAACAATCCAAGCGTGCCGCCCGCGCTCGCGGTCAGATTGCCCACGGTCGTAATCGCACCGGCAACGCCCAGGTTCCCGGTCGTCGCGGTCAACGCTGTGTCGGAATTGGCGTTCAGGCTGCTGCCCAACGTCAGGTTCCGGCCTGCCGTTAGCGTCACTGCATCGCCGCTGGTGACACTCCCGCTCACCGTTGCGTCACGCGCTGCCAACAGGCTTGTCGCAGCACCCGACGTCAGCGCACCCTGTACGCTCACATCGCCTGTGCCATCCAGTCCTTTCGCCTGCAGCCCAACCGCCCCGTTACTATCTTCACTCCTCGATAATGGAGGATTTGGCCAGCCAGGCCCGGCATGATTCCCGCCCCCAGTCGCAGTCATGATCCGGGGGGTGTTGTCACCGGGCCTGGTGGGTGGCTGGTGATCGCTAATAGGGGCTCGGCCAGGATATCTTGAGGCCGTCCGTAACGTGGATGCCGAGACTTGCCACCGATGTTGCAGGCCAAACCGTTCAACCTGCAAAGCCTTCGATGCAAGAAAACCAACAACATAGCTCTGTCGATGTATTCGTCGGCGTCGATGTCGGCAAAGGCCATCATCACGCCGTCGCCCTCGATCGGACCGGAAAGCGCCTTTACAACAAGGCGCTGCCCAACGATGAGGCCAAGCTGCGCGCCCTCATCACCGAACTCAAGACGCACGGCCAACTCCTGTTCGTCGTCGATCAGCCCGCCACCATCGGCGCGTTGCCCGTGGCAGTCGCCCGTGATGAAGGTGTTCTGGTCGCATATCTACCGGGTCTGGCTATGCGCCGCATCGCTGACCTGCACGCTGGTGAAGCCAAGACCGATGCCCGCGATGCCGCCATCATTGCTGAAGCCGCTCGCTCAATGCCGCATACGCTGCGGTCACTTCGACTGGCTGACGAACCACTCGCCGAACTCACCATGCTGTGCGGCTTCGACGACGATCTCGCCGCACAGATCACGCAGACCAGCAACCGCATTCGCGGCCTGCTTACCCAGATTCATCCCGCGCTGGAACGGGTTCTGGGGCCGCGCCTCGACCACCCGGCCGTGCTCGATCTGCTTGAGCGGTACCCGTCGCCCGCCGAGCTTGCCGCGACCAGCGAGAAAACACTCGCCAACCGCCTCACCAAACTTGCACCTCGCATGGGCAAAAGCCTTGCTACCGAAATCGTTCAGGCGCTCAGCGAACAGGCTGTGATCGTACCCGGTACGCAGGCAGCAACCATCGTCATGCCGCGTCTGGCCCAACAACTCGCGTCTTTGCGCAAACAACGCGACGAGGTTGCCAGCGAAGTTGAACGCCTAGTGCACGCACACCCTCTTTGGCCGGTCCTGACCAGCATGCCGGGAGTCGGCGTCAGGACCGCCGCCAGACTCCTCACTGAAGTCGCTCACAAAGCCTTTGCTTCAGCCGCCCATCTTGCCGCCTATGCCGGCCTCGCCCCGGTCACACGACGCTCGGGTTCGTCCATCCGGGGCGAACATCCATCCAGGCGGGGCAACAAGGTGCTCAAGAGAGCGCTCTTCCTCTCTGCCTTTGCCGCGTTGCGGGACCCGGTCTCAAGGGACTACTACGCTCGCAAGGTCCAGCAGGGCAAGCGCCACAATCAGGCGCTCATTGCTCTTGCCAGACGACGCTGCGACGTGCTGTTCGCGATGCTCCGCGACGGCGCCTTCTATCAACCGAAATCCGCCCCTAACGCTTGACGAACCACATAGGGGCACCCCCGCCTGCACCGAACCCATCGAGAGGCTGTCGGTCGCCGTCGCGGCAAGATTGCCATTGGTCGCGACACTGCCGCTAACGTTAATGCTGCCGTCTGCATTGATGGTCGCCTGCTGACCGAAGGCGACCGAACCAGCGGTCAATGTGCCGCCGGAGGTTAGCGTTCCCGTGTTCTGCGCGGCGATTCCACCCGTCAGTGTCATGTCGCCGCCCGACGCGAGCGTCGCATTGCCTCCCGCTTCGGTTTGCCCGGAGGCGCTCAGGGCCTGCCCCGCGCTTTCGTTCAGATTGCCCTGCGTCGTCACGTTGCCGGCGCTGAGATTGCCGCTCGTCGCGGTGATCGTCAGATCGCCCGCCGAGTTCACATCGGCAGTCGCGGCATTGCGTGCCGCGGTAATACTCGCCGTGCCACCGCTGTTGATTGCTCCCGCGACGCTGACATCGCGTGCCGCCTGCAGCGTCGTCGTGCCGATTGCAGTGACCGCGCCGCCGAATGTCACGTCGCCCTGGCCTGCGTTGCCGTTAGCGGTCACGTCCAGATTGCCGGTCGTAGCCTGCGCACTGCCAAGGCCAGCGTTGTTACCGCCAGTCACCGAGATGCCCGAGCCTTGCAGCGCTCCGGTCAGCGCAACGTTGTTCGCTGCGCTCAAGGTCGCGGCTTGCGCAAACGCGGCAGAACCGCCGCCCGTGATGTCCTGTCCCGCTGTCAGCGAGCCCGCGGCTTGACCCGCGACCGTACCAGTCAATTCAACGTCAGTGCCAGCTTGAACCGTCAGGCTGTTCGTCACCGCGATCTGGCCGCCAAGCTGCGTATCGAGCCCTGACGTCACGTTCAACGCGCCGGTCGTCGTCGCGGTTCCCGTGAGTGCAGCGCTGCCATTGGTCGCCGTCACGTCCAGGTCGCCGACTGCCTGCACCGTGCCGCTCACCGTCGCGTTGCGCTGTGCGGCGAGCGTCACTGTCGTGCCGCCACCCAACGCCCCGCTGATCAGAACATCGCGCGCCGCATTGAGCGTGACCAGGCCCGGTGCCGTCGCCGTGCCAGTGATGGCCGCATCGCCATTGCCCGCGTTGCCGTTCGCCGTGAGTGTCAGCGTCGTGGACGACGTAACGTTGTTCAGCGCTGCGTTGTCGCCGCCGGTCGCCTGCACGGAATTGGCCTGCAGCGATCCGGTCAGCGCGATATCCCCTTGGGCGCCAAGGACTGCTGCATTGGTGAACGCCTGGGTACCCGGTCCGGTGACGTCTTGCCCGGCGCTAATGTAGCCGTTCCCCTGACCCACCAGCGTACCGTTCAGGATTGCGTTGCGTCCGGCATTGAGCGTCACGTCACCCACCGCGCTGGTGCTGGCGCCGAGCGACAGATCCAGTCCGGTCGTAATGGTCAGCTCAGCGCCGCTATTGATGCCTCCTGTCGCATTCAGACTGCCTTGCTGCGCATTCAGCACAGCATCGCCATTCGACTCGATCGCGCCCGCAACGTTGATGTCGTTCAGTGCCGTCACGCCGACCGTGGTACCGGCCGCCAGCTTGCCGGCACTCGCTACGGTCACGTCGCCGTTTGCCGTTGCCGTGATCGCACTAGCCGCGGCCGCCGCGCCGTTGACCGTCAGACTGCCGCTGCCACCTGTCCCGGCAGACAGAGCGAGCGTCGACGTCGACTCGATGTTATTGACGGCCACGTTCCCGACAGCCGAGACCTGCACGTTCTGGCCTTGAATCAGGCCGCCTTGCGAAATCGCACCAGCCGCATTCAACACGGCCGATTGAGCAAACGCAAGCGACCCGGCTCCGCCAATGTTCCGGCCAGCCGTGACGAATCCGTTACCCTGACCACTCAGCGAACCGGTGACGTTTACGTCGCGCGCGCTCTGCAACGTCGTATCCAGCGCTACCGTGGTCGTGCCGCCGAGATTGATGTCCGTACCTGCCAGAACGTTCAGCGCGCCATTGCTGTTCACGGAACCGGTCACGCCAACGCTGCCGTACAACGCCGTCAGGTTGGTATCGCTGGACGACTGCAGCGTACCGCTGACATTGACGTCTTGCCCCGCCGTGAGCGCCACGGTAGAACCACCAGCCAGCGTGCCCGTCAGGTTGACATCGTTGCTGGCGGTCAGCGCGATCGTGGAGCCGGCCTGTACGTCGGCAAACGTGCCGGAGCCACCTGCGCCCGTCTGGATCGTGGCGCCGCGCAACGATCCGGTCAGATCCGTATCGCGGCCCGAGGTCAGGGTCGCGGCGTTGCCGAAGGCGAGCGCACCGACGCCACCGATGGTGCCGCCGGCGTTGAGCGTGCCGTTGCCCTGACTCACTATCGAGCCGTTCATCGTGATGTTCTGCCCGGCAGTCAGCGTAAGATTACCGAGGGCGGTCGTGCTGTTGCTACCCAGGTCGATCGACTGGGCAGCGTTGATGTTGAGATCCGTACCGGACTCGATGGTGCCGCTACTGGTCAGCGACCCCGCGGTATTCGCGAGGTTCATGTTGCCGTTCGACACGATCGTGCCGGCGTTCGTCGTATTGCCTGCGGCGGTGACGCTCATCGTCGCCGAGGTGCCAAGCGTGCCGGTCGCCGCAACGCTGACTGAACCGCCCGCATTCAGAGTGCTACCGGTCTGCGACGTCACGGAGCCATTCACCGTGATAGCGCCACCGTTGCCATTGGTGCCGCCGCTACCGTTCGCCGTGACCGCCAGTGCGGAATTCGCCTGCACGTTGCCTAACGTCGCGGAATTGCCGGCATTAAGCGTGACGTTGTTGCCCTGCAATGCCCCAGGCACGTTGACGTTATTCCCCGCCGTGACCGTGACATCCTTCGTGAAACCATTGGTGCCACCAAGGTTCACGTCCTGCCCGGCCGTGATCGTTCCGTTGCCCTGGCCGGCAAACGTGCCGCCGGTCGTTACGTCACTGCCGGCTGTGAGCGTCGTATCGCCGGTTACGCTCGTCGCACCTGTCAGCGAGACGTTTTGCGCCGCCTGCGCGACGAGCGTACCTGCGCTGTTGACCGTGCCGGTCGAATTCACGCTGCCTGTGTTCGCCGTGAGCAAGGCATTGCCCACGGACTGTACCGTCCCGGCTGCCGCCACCGTCACGTTGCCCTGGCCAGTCAATGCAACCTGGGCACCGCCCGCCAGCGTCCCGTTCACCACCACATCGCCTGCGGCCTGCGCGGTTGTCACGCCCACGGCTGCCGCATTGCCGTTGAACGTGACGTCGCCATTGCCCGACGCGCCATTCGCGGTGACCGTGAACGCGCCACCCGCCTGCACGCCGTTCAGCGTGACGCTGTTGGCGGCGCTCACCTGCAAGCCGTTAGCGAGCAGTTTGCCGGTGACGTTGACATCCTGACCGCTCGTCAACGTGCCATTCTGTCCGAACGCCATCGAACCGCTACCGGTAATATCGCCCTGGGCGGTGACCGTGCCGTTGTTCTGCACGATCAGCACCCCCGGAACATCGAGGCTGCCGCTGCCGATGGTCGCGTTCGTGCCCACGAGCAACGAACCTGTTACGCTGAATGCACCAGGCGTGCTGGCGGTCAACGTCATGCCGCTGGCGAGCGAGCCCGTCACCGAGGCGCCCTGCCCCGCCGTAAGCGTGACCGCATTCTGCCCAGTGGCCTGCCCGGCGATCGTGGTGGTCTGTCCCGAGTTAAGCGCCAGATTCCCGGCGCTGTTCACGTTGGCACTGGTCGTGAGGTTGCCGTTCGTCGCGCTCAGCGCCAGATCGCCGGAGGTCTGTACCGCCGCGTTGACGTTGACGTTGCGCTGGGCCGTTGCCTGCAGCGTCCCGCTGCTGGTCTGGCCGTTGATGTTGGTGTCCTGCGCGGCCACGAGGGTCGTGGCGCCCGTGATGACAGACGTGCCATTCAAGGTGATGTCGCCGGTCCCGTCCTTACCCTGCGCCGTCACCGACAGTGCGCCCCCGCTCTGCGTATCGCCCGTGGTAGCGTTTGCACCCGCGACGAGTGTCGTGTCGCCGTTCGATTGCGTGTTCGCAACATTGATATTGCCCCCCGCATTGATCGAGAGCGTGTTGCCGGACTGGATCGAACCGGTGGATGTCACGTCGCCGTTTGCACTGATCGCGTAGCCACCGACGCCGATGTGCGTGCCGGTCAGCGAAACATTGCCGCTCGATGTCACGCTCGCCTGCTGCTGCGCCGCGCTACCCGCCATCGTGACGTCGCCATTCACCGATAACGACAGGTCACCCGCATTCGCCGCGAGTTGCGCATCGGTGCGCACGCCCATGCCGGCGGCCGTGCCGATCACCTGGATCTGGCCAGCCGTCATTGCCCCATAGGCGGTGGCGTCGATAGCGAGGCCGTTGTTGGCATTTCCATTCGCCGCGTTAATTGCAGCAGCCGTATTGGCCGATCCGTTTGCCGCGGTCGTGTAAGTGGTGCCCGTCGCGTCCACGGCGGACGGCGATACAAACTGGTCGCCCGCTATCGCATTGATACGCGTCCCGGCATACAGCGGTGCATTGACGCCAATAGTTTCGGCAATCAGATCAATCGTGCCGACCGTACCTTCGATGCCCGAGCCAGGTCCGTTGACTCCGGCATTACCCTCGATCTGGATGTGTCCACCCGTGACGTTGTAACCAATCGCCTGCGCACTGTCAAAACTGGTGGGCGTGCCGCCGACCCCGGTCAGAAACTGCGGCGTGCCCGTGGAAAGCGTGACGCCGATCGTATTGGTAAAACCGGTGCCCTGTGTGGCAATCCCGTTCGGATTGACGATGATGACGGTCGCGGGTGCGCCGAATACTTCCAGTGGTCCATTCAGCAGGCTGGCGTAGGCCGTCCCGGTCGACGTCACCTGGTTGACGATCACGCTCGCCGTGCGGCCGCTCAGGTTCGGGTTGGCCTGCACATTGCCGCCTGTGAGCGACGTGCCCGACATCAGACTGTTGTTGAGGATCAGGCCAACCGGGTCAATGTTAAAGCTCTGATATTGATTGAGCGAGATGCCGGCCGCGTTCGGTGCCGTGATGTTGACAACCGGAACCCCGCCACCGGCTCCGGTGGATTGCGTGATTTTGGGCTGAAACGAGATCGGCGCGGTGGGGTCGACCATCGGCGTCGCCTGCGCTTCCTGCATGGCGAAGCGCACGCGCACCGCAGCCAGATCGATGATCCGCTGCCACGCCTCGTCGTCGAGGCGCCGGTTACCCGCAGCGAGCACGTCAGCCGCATCGCGACTCTGCTCGAAGGTCACCGAAAGCGGTCCCGCGAAGAGCGTCACCGCGACCAGCGCGGACACCGCACGCTGCCACCAGCAATAGCTGCGCGACGGCATGCTGGCGAACCAGCGCAGTCGTGACGACTGAGCGGTCCGGTCAGGCATGTCGCCCCGCACCAGGCGGCTTTGTTCGAGTTGTCGTAAGGCGGTACGCGTGGACGCTTTCATGATGAAGCTCTCGTTTTCTTCTACGTTTTCTTTTGTTCGTCACCACCGCGCCGAAGGTCAGCCGGCGCGACGGTCGCAGCAAGGTCACCCCGACCCGCTGCTCGCCCCATGTAGCAACGTAACTACTGCTGGATATGCGCGTTGCGGATCAGACCCACGACAACCTGGGCAGTCGCCTTTTGCATGGCAGCCTGTTCGAGCTGCCTGCGCAACACGTCCTTCGTCTGGTCGAACGGCGGGATCTGCGTTGGCCGCTTCTGATCGACACGCAGAATCCAGAACGCGTCGCCGACCTGCACCGGTTCGCTCGACACCGCACCCTGTGGCAATTTCACCAGCGCTTCGGCGAGCGGCTGCGGCCAGTTCTGCGTGTTGCCTGCCTGGATCGGCGTCTTGAACGAGATCCAGTTCTGCGCGCCACCTTGCGCCGCAGCAGGCCCCTGGCTGTACTGCTTCGCGAGTTGCGCGAAGTCCACACCCTTTTTCAACTGATCGAGAATCGTCTGGGCCGTCGCCGCATCTTTCACCGCGATCACGCTCGGCTTGTATTCGCTGTCGCCAAGAGTCGCAATGACCTTGTCGTATTGCGCTTTCACATCGGCGTCCGTCACGGGAGCGGGCTTGATCTGGTCGCGCAGATAGGCCTGGACGATCGCAGCATTCTTTGCCTGATCAATGGCAGCCTGAACTTCGGGTTTCGTAGCGTAGTGGTCTTTTTCGGCTGCCTGACGGAACAGCTCACGCGCAATGAGCTGCTCCTTGATGTTGGCTCGTAACGCCGGCGTATCCGGCGCGTTCGTCGTATGGACGATCTGGTCAACCTGATCCTGCGTGATCGAAATGTTGTTCACACGCGCAACAACGCCGGCGGGCAACGGTGTCGATCCCGCCGCTGCGGTCGCCAGGCTGCCGCCGGGCGTCTTCGACGGCGCATTGTCCGCGTGCGCGAGCGGCGTAAATGCCGCACACAAGGCGACCACCACCGCCCCTGCGGCAAAAATACGATTCGGTACAGCGCGCCGGATGGCGGGCGCGATTGTCTGCATGTTGGATTCCGTTTTCATGGCATCTCCGTTATTCGGCCCAGTTGAATGTTGCGAGCAGCACGGTCGCCCGGCTTCCGAGTGCTGCCGGTTGAATGAGCGCGTGGCCCACGAGGACCTCGCTTGTGATGTTCTGCGTCCTGAAGCGCCACGCCGCGCGCACGCCGACACCCGTGCCGACGAGCGTGGGCCACCCGCCCTGCGCGACGAGGTGAGCCTTGCCGCCATCGAGGAAGACGTACGGCTGGAGGTGAGCGTCATGCCACGCGGGCACGTTCTGCCAGACCGCTTCGTTGCGCAGATAGAAACCGCTGTCGCCGCTGACACCGCCTTCCCTGAAGCCGCGGACCGTATCCATGCCACCGAGGAAGATCTGGTTCGTGTTGAACAGGGAAACCGGGCTGAACTGGGCACGCAAGGTTCCAGAATATTGCCAGGCCGTGCTGCCAATATGGCCGATCGCACGTTGCAGTGTCCCGGTTGCATCGAGCATGGTGAACTGGCTATGCGCATTGGTGCTGTCGATATCCGGCGCATCGTGGCTTGCGGCAAGCCACGGCAAACCTTCCGAGACGCCGACGTCCCAGGTCGCCGCTGCGGCCTGATCCCCGGCCACGAACCGGCGCAGGCCGTTGACACCGGCACGCAGCACGGTCAGGTTCTGCGGCGTCAGTTCGATCCCGTTGACGCTGCGCTGGGTGCTCATCTTCGTCAACGTCACGTCGAGGCTCATGCGTCCCGCGTTCGAACGCGTGAGCACGTCGTTCCAGCCGAGGATCTGGCTGAAGGTGCGCCCATCCAGCAAGGCCGTGTCGCCAATGGCTTGCTGATACTCCGAAAGCGACGTCGTATAACTGACCGTTTGATACCCGATCGGAACCGCAGTGGAAAACACCAGTGCGTTGCTGTTCTCGCTGCCGACATAGTTCAACGACAGCGACTCCTGCAGACCGATGAGGTTGTCGGCCTCCACGCCAGCGCGATAGCGCAGGGTGCCGGTCTGCGGACTGCCGTAGTTGTCGACGCCGGCATCGTAGTAGAAGCGGTCGCCATAGTGGTTGGTGATCGCCACAACCGAATCACCGGGCGCCTCACCGGGCAGGATCTGGATTTCCGCCTGATTGCGGCGCAACCGGTTGATCTGGTCTACGCCCTGTTCCAGATCGGGCAGGCGCAGCACATCGCCCCGGCTGTCACCAAAAGCCCAGGCTGTACCGGCGTCCGTCGCGAGCCCACCACCATGCGTGTCGAACAGCCCTGCCTTTGGATCGCCCGGGCGCAACGGCTTGCCGTTCAGTGTAAGCGCAGCGACGTGCCCCGCCACCACCCTGATTTCGAGCTTGCCCGACGACAGGTTCTGCGCCCCGAGATAGGCACGCGTGGTGATATAGCCGTGCGCAATAAATGCTTCCGTGACACGCCTGAGCAGCAGGTTGATACGGTTGCGGCCCAGTTGCCTGCCGAGAAACGGCTGCTTGATGGCGTCCATCTGGCGCTTGCTCAACACGCTATCGCCGGTGAACTCAATGTCTGTGATGCGAAACATGGGTTCGACGTCGGGCAGCGACTCGACATCGGCGCCAGCCGGCAGGTTGGGAATCGCGGACTGCTGCGGCACGGCAATCTGCGCAGGCGTCTGCTGGACTTCATCGCTGCGTTGCTGGTTACGCTGATCCTGAAGCAGTCTTTGTCCCGGGTCCTGGAGTGGGCGCGGTGCCGAGAGGGCCGGCGGCAACCCCGGCGCCGACTGGGCACGCGCGTGGGTAGTCGCGAGGCCAGCGAGCGCACCGACACCGCAAGCCATCATGCGCGACAGACGGCGCCTCACAGGCCGAACCATGAGATGAGCCCGATACTGTTGTGCGTGCCAATGGTCACTGGCGCCCGATACGGCGCGCTACGCGTCACGATTCCACCCGTCGCGCTCACTCCGCCAGGTCCACTAAAGGCACCACCTTCGATATCCCCTTCTCCGATAATCTGCACCTGACCTGAGCCAGCATCGAACAGGCCGCCCATATCCGATGCATAGATAGCCGACCATTCACTGCCAAACCAGGCCTTCAGATCGTGGTTCTCATCGATGGCTGTGTAGCCGAGTACGCCCTGCGCAACGACGTGTGGCGCGTTCAGTGTCAGTGCGCCCTCGGCCAGAACGGTGCCGCCCGTGTTGAGAATCTGCGTGCCAGCCTTCAGGGAAATGCTCGTACCGGCCTCGATATCGCCGCCGTATAGCTGCACGTCGCTTGACGCCGACGAATGACAGAAGATGAAGCAGGACTCGTGAAACTGCGCCTGACCGGTGAACACACCCTGATCGAGCAGCGAGTTACGCGCGGTGATGCTGATTGCGCCGTCGTTCGAGAGGATCGAGCCGCCAACGTTGTTGATGTTGTTGCCGGTGATAGTCACGTTGCCGGCGTCCGCCGTGATATATGACAGCGCAGTGGGATCGGATAGTTCGCCATAGTTCACCGAAATGCCGCTGCTGTGGTGCTCAAGAAACAGAAACGACCAGCCATCGCTCGAATAGCTGGATGCAACACCGTTGTCGACGCCGCTCGTGTGGTCGATGATGTTGTCGACGTCCCCCCCGGCGGCGATCGTCACGTTCTCGTTCGACAGGATTCGCGCATTCTGGTTGACGATGTTGCCGCCGGCGCTCACCACAACGTCGCCCTTGACGCCAAACAGGATGCCCAGAGGGGTGCCGGGCAACGACTGGTTCAGGATGTTGCCGCTTGCATCGAGCGTGACCGCGCCGAGCGATTGCGCATCGCCGCTGGTCGCTGCCTGCCCCTGGATCAGCGAGCCGAGATTGGTGATGTCTGCCGTGCTGTCGAGCACCACGCCCGCGGTTGCAGAGGCGAGCGTGGACCCGGTCTGCGCGCTGTCGGGGGTCAGCGTAATACCGTTTGCGGACAGCGTGGCGCCGCCGTTGGTGAGTATGCTGCTGCCCGTCAGCGTGATGGCCCCGGAAGCATCAAGCGTTGCTGTTCCGCTGGTGACCCTGGTATCGGTGAGCGAGATGCCGTCCTGCACCTGAAAGTTGATATTCCCGTTGGCCGTCACCGTGGTGTTCGATATCTGGACGCTGCCGTTGGAACTCAACGTGAAATCGCCGAGCGATGCGTCAAGCGGACCGGCGCTGCGTACGCCCGGCCCCTTGTCGGTCACGATGATTTCAACCCGCCCGCTCGTCACGCTGCCCGCAGCGGTGATGTCGAGTGCGAAGGAATTCGCGGTGGCCAGCGGTTGGCCTGTTTGCAAGGTTAGCCAGTCGTTGGCATTGTCCGAGGGCGACAGACCTGTGTTCAGCGTGACGGCGCTGGTGCCGGCGACGGCACGCGTGATCGCCGTCGCCGAAGTGAAGGTATTCGCCACTGGACCGTTGATCTGGATGGTCTTCGCGATCAGATCCAGGTCTACCAGCGCGCTGGACAACCCCTGCGGCCCAATGACGATCGCGCCGCCGGTCGTATTCAGGACGACGTTGCGCTGGAAAATGCCCGGAGCGATCTGCAGATCGTCAAAACTGACCTGTCCCGTCGTCAAGGCGACGTGACCCGTGTTGACGAAAGACCCACCGTTCACGGTTATGCCATTTGGATTGGCGAGTATGACGTTGGCCCGTGAACCCGTTACAGAGATTTGCCCTTCGATTAAACTCGGATTAGAGCTGGTTACCTGGTTGACAATGGTTCGGGCATTAATGCCGACATTATTCAGTGTGGCGCCGGCGACGCCAACATTGAAAGAACTGTAGGTATTCTGCGAAACGCCTGAAACGGCTGGCGCTATATTAACGGTTTGCCCACCGTTTGCAGCTGACACAACTGTAGTCGCAGTTCCTCCGTCCGCAACAATGCCTGCTGCGTGCGTAACACATGGCAAGAATGCAATCAGACAGGTGCAAAGGTGAATAGCGCGCAGGCCCCCGTGGCTTGCGCGCCGTTGCTGGTACCGGCGTTTCATACCGAACCCCGCGGCTTTCGCGCTCGCGGGCTCTCTCGTAGCATTGGTCTTATGCGAGCCAGCAGAATCCGGTCGGATCAGGCCTCGCTTTCATATTACGAATGTCGGCAGATGAAAAGAAATCTTTAGTAAGTTTCTGAAAATTTCCTGTTTTGTAAACATGCGATGAAACAGTCATGTTCTCAAAACGCCATATCTCGCCTTGAATTGCGACATACGGTGGGGGATTGAGCGTTGTTTCATGCGGAATCCTTATTAGAGCAACGCGCGAATCTCCAAAACGCATATCGACACAAACTCGCGGTGCCCATGCCAACGCGCCGGACGTGCGCCCGGTTCAGATCAGTAACAGATTTTTGCAGGCTGCCTGCGCCCAGTCCTGCGGGGACAATGTGGCAGAATGGCGGCCAGACGCGCCAGGGAAGGTGAGTCGGGCACCTGTGCGGGCGATCGCCAGCCCTCGCTGAAGCTTCGCATGCGCCAGACTCTCAATCAGAAATCAATCACTTCATGGCCGGTTCGCCTGATTCACGAAAAACACAGCGCCACTCGCGGAAAAAGCCACTCACCAGGGAAATGCTGTTGCCGATTCCTGCTGTTAACGCCCGGGCGGCTTCCCTTGAACGTCACCTTGCGCTGGTGAAGATGCGCAGTGGTCACGGGAATGCTGATGTAATGAGTTGCCTGTTGAAGACAGTCTACATGACCTATTTTCTTCACGAAGCGCAGTACGGTCGTTCAGCATTTGAACCGTTTCGCGATGCCGAGCGAGTGCTCACCCAGAGCGTGAGGAGCGCAGAACTTAAAGATGGCTGGTCACTACCGGATAACGACTGTGCAATCATCGAAACGATCCTGACATTGCACGACCGACAACTGGATTCTGTTCCCGCACACCTGCTGGCCACCGCGCAGGAGCGCCTTAACCGCTTCATCAGCAGTGACCGGATTTCGCCGATCCCGCCGGATATAGCTGTTGACGCCGCTACACCGTAATCGAATCTCCCGGAGCGAGGTTTCATGGACTATCGCGTCAGCTACGAGCACAGCCTGGTAAGCGCCCCTGAAGACTTTATCGTGCAGGTCCCATCTCAGCTCGTTGGGGACGTACCCGCGAACATTCCACGTGCACTACTTCCCGAGTTCATCGGCGAGCTGATTTTGAGTCGATCACCGCAGATCGGAAGAATCCGGCGCCTGCGAATCCTTTAGTAAACCTGACTGACTCTACGGAGAAAGCTGCCCGGACCTTCTTGTCGTGATACGCCAACGGGTAAAGCAAGCATCAAGAATTTTTCGGACCTATGTCACCGCCTTGAGCAATAGCCACGGCTACTGCCTCATCAGCGCAACTCCTTGCGCTGATGTACCCGATCCAAGGAGTTCCGTTGATGCTTCCCATCTCGCCGCTTGAATATCTCGTCGCATTTGCCATTGCGTTTCTGGCTGGCGCATTGTGGTCCACCTGTTTCTGCAGATACGCCAGCAGGATTCGCAGGGAGGCTCCCACAGACTCTTTTAAGGCAACAACCGCGTCATACAGGCCGTTGAACGATACTTCCGCTGAAAGCGTAACCTCCTCTTACGCTAAAGCCGATTTAAACACTGGTGCGGACTTCGAAAACGCCGCCAATATAGACGCCGTCGTCGGCGGACTGAGTTCGTCCGGCATCGCGCGCGTCTCTGGAGCGGGTGTCGTGGGAAGTGGTTCGCCTTTGAGTGGCTCCGTTTCTGACGGATTCCGTGTTCCTTCAGAACACAGCTCGAGCGAACAAACAGCCGTTGAGGGGACTTCCGCTAGGCTCGCCGAGGACAGTCCGGCGGTCAGTGACGAGCTGGGATTCAGAGACTATGCTGTTGCGATTGCCCGGTTTCTGACGCATTCGGATTCCCGACCTCCTCTGACCATTAGTATTCAAGCTCCATGGGGTGGTGGAAAGACCACGCTTATGTTGCTAATTGAGCAAGCGCTTGACCCATATAAGCGTCGGCTGAAGGAAGCTGTCAAATCGACTGAGACAACAGGCACTGGAGCACTATCAGGGCGGTCCGAGAACAAAGAGTCTCGTTCCGGTGCCCCTTGGTGGTCTAAGTTATCTGAATTTTTCGCACAATTCCGTGCCCCCGCTTCAGATTGGCTTTCGGTCGGTGACGTCGAACATGAACTCAGCGGAAGACGCCGAGCTAGTGATGAAGGTCCTCTGCCAAAAATCCCTCCGGCAGCAAACGGCTCCGAAAAACTTGCGACGTCTAGGTATCGGGTGACCGTCTGGTTTAACGCATGGAAATATGAAAGCACAAACCAAGTATGGGCTGGACTTGTCGACGCTATCCTTCAACAGGTCCCTGAACGATTGTCTGCGAAAGAGCGAGAGCTCTTCTGGCTTCGGCTAAACGTTAGCAGAATTGGTGTTGACCAAGTACGGCAGAGACTTCATGAGCACCTGCTAGATTTAACGCTGCGAAGCGCAACGGGAACGCTTAGAGCGCTACTTGTTGCTGCTCTAACTTGCGCCGCTATATTTGGTCTAAATCACCATGGCTTTTTACTATCGACAGGAGGGGCGGCATTCCGTTGGACATTCTCCTTAACGGGGGGTGGCACGTTTGCAATTTTTAAAGCGATATTTGCGAAGCTAGATTTCAAATCGGAACCCGCAAGAGATGTTGTAAAAAACCTTGTGGACGTTCCAAAATACGAACAGGAGCTTGGTTTTGTTCACCAAGTCGAGCGAGATTTGCGTCGTGTCTTTGACAGTCTGCCTGGTAAAGAAAGCTTAGTTATTTTTATCGATGACCTCGACCGATGTTCGCCTTCGAAGGTTGCGGCTGTCCTCGAAGCAGTCAACCTTTTCTTGGCCGGTTCCTTTCCGAGATGCAGTTTCGTCGTCGGAATGGACTCAGAGATGGTCGCAGCGGCGCTTCAGGCCGCCCACAAAGACTTGACGGCAAACCTGCCAGGGGATGCGCGAACGCCAGTAGGATGGCGATTCATGGACAAGTTTGTGCAATTACCTTTCGTGATACCTCCGCTAGCCAAAGAGGACTACGAAAGATTGATGTCGAGCTTGCTTGGAGGTCACAGCGACGTACCTAGGTCCAATCTTCGAGTCAAAGAAGACATCAAACCGCACACCGCCGGTGATAGCTTGATTTACGGAACGGCGGACGACCGGGGGGAAGGCGGGACCGACTCAGACGTTTTCAAAAGCCTGGTTCTGGAAGTCTCACGGCTCCTTGACAACAATCCTCGCGAGCTCAAGCGCTTTATAAATCTCTTCCGTTTCAACTATTTTCTCCGTTCTTCTCGAGAGAAGCGAAAACTGCCGGTTCCCGCTCCAGTCGCGCTGGCGAGATGGTCCGCGCTGTGCGTCCGGTGGCCGGAACACGTGCGCTGGCTTTATCGCGCCAGCAATCGGAACATTGCGCCGGACAAATTGAAAGGAGTTTTCGGGGGAAAGGAAGATATCGCGTTGTGGAAGCAGACGCCTAGTCCCATTCTGATATTAGAAAAAATAGCTCAAACCTGCATGGAAGCTGAAAAAGACAGTGCCAAGTTTGGGATTGAAGAATGGCAGGACACTATTTCTGACGTTTATCAACTGGATAAGGAAAGTGTGTTATGGCTTTCAGACAGAGCTCTCTTGGATTTCTATATGCAGCCGTTTGTCCTAGAGGATAGCCAGCAACAGTTGTTGGGCCGATTTGTGAACACAGGATTCTGGTGAAGTTCTGCAGAGACAAGGCCCGGCTAGTGCCTGCCGAGACCTTACGCACCTACCCCGACGGGCGGCTCACGCGCGGATGCGGTATTGTGACGGTGCGACAGCGGCCCAGCACGGCGAAAGGCGTGATTTTCGTAACGCTTGAGGACGAGAGTGGCAACGTAAATGTGATTGTTTGGCGAGGCCTGCTCGAAAAGCAGCGCAAGGAAGCCCTAAGCGCACTTTAGGTCGAATTGAACCGCTGTTGTTCTATGGTCTCGGTTGCCAGTGCTGGCGCCAACCTCGTCAATAGCGGCGTCCCGATACACTCCGTTTCCGGTTTGCCATCGGGTCACCCTCGCTTTCGCAACCCAAGTCTTGCAGAACTTTGTCTGCCTTCCAATATTCTTTTTGCTCCGCCTCGACGACGCGAATCAGCGACACTCGTCGTTCATCGACGCTTTCCGGAGACAGAAAACCGGAATCAAGTTCCAGAAACTTAAGTGTTCTCTGCAACTCTGAGATGCGGGTCCGTGTCGCTTGTACCTTCCGCTGCGCTTTTGCACGCGCTCGGGCACTTGCAAGCTCGGCTCGCAATACGAGCGCGGATGCAATGATGTTTCCGCCTGCGGCCGTGATAACAACGTTAACCAACTGACCGACAAGTTGCAGACCTCCCTGCTCAGCACTGAACAAATGTGACGCTTCGAAGTTGGCGATGGAGAGTCCATACCATATGCCAGTTCCGCACAAAAAGAATCCAACCAGCGCCATTCGACCGGGCGACCTTCCCATTTTGTCGTTGAAGAACGACCACACTGCTGAGCTCACTATAACGAGTTGAATCCAGAATATGCTAAGCATGGTTCACGAGTATCATCTAGTTGGCTTTGAAGACGCAACGGTCCTAGGCGCCGCCTTGAGAGGCTGTATCACTATTGTCAGAAATTCCAGGTGCTAGCGGATGAGAGCTTCAACATGACAAGGGCGCCCACATCGTCTACTACTCTAAAAATACGTTGTCCCGGTGATATGTCATAAACACGTTTCCCTCATCTGTTAGCTCATTTGCCAACCGCATGTTCGGACTCAGGGCGAACGTCGCCGCCGTGTATGTGTCAAGCCGTTTGGATTGGAGGATGCATCCATCCGCATCGAAAGACACAAAGCCCTTATCAAATAGCGCGTCGAGGCCCGCAGTTAGCAGCAGACCATTGTGAGCACTGACCCTCTCGGCGTCGGTGGACTTGGAGAATGGCTTGATGTGAGACGCTCGCAGTAGAAGTGATTCTCCCACCCCCGTTACTGCGCACACGCTTTCCCAGCGCAGAAAGAGTGCCGCGCGAAACTTCTGCTGGCACAGACGTACCTTTTGCAGACGCGTGGCGGTTGTGGCAGCGAATGATGGAATCTTCAGCACATCGTCATCCTCGACCACGCCCTCGCGCTGGTAGTAGGAGACTGGTCCGGAGGGAGTTTGGCTGTCTAGGAGATAGCGAACGCGCTGCGGAGGGTGCAGGCCGAAAAGCGTCTTGAAATCTTCATTCGCCTCAAACAACTCAACGTTCTTGGCGCGATAGTGCCATAGCCCAGTAACCTCATCTCGAATTATTCCGGCTCGGTCGCCAATCCAGACCAGCGCGGAGCGACCGTGCTCCGGACGCTTGTAGACGATTACCCGTTCGTACTCGCTGCGAGGCGTCGGCCAGAAACCCGTCGAAAGTGTCGCCGAATGTTCACTGAACCTGAATGCTTCTGCCGATTGGTCGTGAGTCAGGTAAACCATGACGGCCTGCTTTCCGTCCATGAAGCGTCGGGAGAACTCGTTTTTGTCAATATTCATTTGCCTAGCCTGGCGTCGTCAATTTGTGTGTTCGAGCCACGCCTCAGTAGACCGACATTCGCGTCGACGGAGTCGGGGTAACACCTAGCGTATTTGCCACAAACTGAATACCCTTCAGCAAGTTTGGGCGAGACCGTTCTTGATTGTCGATGAGAACCCCTAGCCTAGACTCATAGTCTGGGTCTTTAATCGGCGAGTTCAGCGTCTCGACTACGATTTGCGTCTTGTAGTTCCACATTCGAATGCTGTCAGCAAGGTCCATCAACTGGAACGATGCTTTGTCGTCAAACAGCCCCGACTCGGCCGCGCGGTCAAAAGGCGATGGATTCAGGGTGAATGCCTGAGCCTCATATCGATGCCCGTCACGACCGTTGTAGGCGACGCGTCCATGGTCGGCAAGCTCAACCTCCATTCGTCCGAGTTCGAGTGTAGCGAGCTCTTTGAATCTGGTCCGGCTGTCGTTATCGTTCGAATTGTTCTGAAAGTGGAATTGACCGACGGCAAGCCAAAGCGCCAATAGAACGGCACAGCCTGACGACACCGCAGAGTGCAGCCATTCGATAAGACGATGCTTGGCGAAAAAAAGCATAACGAGGGTGTATCCCGCGTACGCGCTGACAAGGAATTTCGGAATCCATTGAAGCATTTGCCCAGTTACAGTCAACATTTCCCCCGGTGCATTGATTTGGTAACAGGAAGATACGCAGCTCACGCTCAGCGAAACTAGAAATCTTCGTCTTTGTTTGACGGCACGTCGGCGCCAAGACTTTAGACGTGTGCATGTCAGCCCATGGCTGAACTGAAAGTGCTCTCGCATTTGCGTGGCTGTGACGACAGCTGACGCGCGCAGCATCTGCGCGGCGAACGTCCGGCCCATTTGGTATGAATCGCATTGTCGTTGCCCGTAGAAGTCATGTTTTTGCGCGACAGAGCTCCTCGGCACGCTGCTCCATTCCAGCCTCGCATTGCTTGTATTGCAATTTAAGATTGGGACGATTCTACGAGATGATTTCATTCTAGGCGTCGTCATTCGGTAACTGCGAACCGTCCTGCTGTGGCGTATGCTGTACACATCAGCCTTGGTGAGATGAATATATTCAACGAAAATCACTGGGCTCAACGGGGGAACCAATAAATGACCGCAAATCTGAAGAAGAACCAACTCGCCGCAGGAAGGATGCTCATGGTTCTCACTAGCACGTGGCTCACAGGTTGTGCCGGACAACAAGCGCCGGCTGAACCTAGAGTATCGTTCGCACATCCGCTTCATTGCTACACCGCGAAACAATGCGCTGCCATGTGGGCGTCCGCTGAAACTACCTTGGAGCGTGAAAGCGGGATGAAAATTCGCATGGTGACGGACACGCGCATGGTCACATACACAGAGACCGACTACGGACGCATGTACGGCGAGGTCAGGAAATGGCGCAGCCCGGACGAGAGCGATACCACGATAACAGCCGAGTTCAGCTGCGGTCACCATCCGGGATGCCGACCGGACACAGCCGTCAGACAGTTCAACGATACTGTGCGGGCGGCAGGCCAAGGGTACTGAAGGCCGACCAACATCCGGCTCGCGGCGTGCACATTACCTTTCAGTGCAGAAACAGAATGTACCCCGAAAGGCCGCAAAGTTGGCCGCGAACAGCGCAGCGCGTAGGAAGCGAGACCGGCCGACAGAGAACTCAAGCGATGCAGAGTCCGGCAAATCCGAGGGGGCATCGAAACCGAAACGTCCCCGCAAGTCTGCAACCCCGACTCCCGTCGGAGGCTCCAGCAAAGCTAAAGCATAGTGAAAAGCAAGACGCTATCCAAACCAACGGGACTCCTCGTATTTTTGCTTTGTGGCAGCGCAAGCATCGGAATTCCCGCAATTTTCAAGCATGAGCCCCTACCCGCATTTTAGGTGCCCGAGCGACCAAACAGTTTTGATGACGGCTAGTTACTTGAATAAGCAAGGCAACTCGGACATCGAGCAGCCGCACTATCTCCTTGAATCGACGCATGGCATAGTGCGAACATCGACAACAGAAGGAGCTACCGCAGTGGCAACACTCGAACAAATCCAAGCAAGACTCAAGAAGCTGCAAGCACAAGCCGAGGCTATCGTTGCAAAGCAATCGTCAGCCGTGCTCGAAACTATTCGCGGCCTGATGGAAAAGCATGGCTTAACGACGAAGGACATCGACGCACATCTTGGAAGCAAGAAGCGTGGGCCGAAGGCTGGTGCCAAGGCAGCAGCGAAAACAGCGAAGTCAGTGGCGAAATATCGAGACCCCAAGAGTGGTGCGACGTGGACCGGGCATGGCCGCGCGCCGGCCTGGATTGCTAACGTCAAAGACCGCGCAAAGTTCTTGATTGCAAGCGGCGATGAAGCGGCTGTCGCGGTGGCCGCAGATGTTTTGACCAAGGCAAAGACTGCCGGCACGAAGACGGCGTCGAAGTCGGTCGGTGCGAGTGGTGGCACGGGCCAGAGGAAAGGCCCGCAGCCGGCGCTTTATCGTGACCCAAAATCCGGAGCGACATGGAGCGGTCGCGGGCCGGCGCCGGCGTGGCTTGCTGGGGCCAAAGACCGGACGAAGTTTTTGATTGATGGCGTTAGCGGAGTTGCAGATTCTCTCGCTGCGAGCAAGCGGAAAGCCGTTGCGAAGAACCCCGCGACAAAGACGGTGGTAGCGAAGAAGGTACCGGCGAAGAAATTGGTTGGCGCCAAAAAGGCGGCTACGAAGGCGAGTGTCGCTGCCGCGCCGGAAGCCGTGACTACTCAACCAACCGCGTAAGCGAGCACCCAGAGCTCGGTTTTCCTTGCGTCGGCACGCGCGATTGGCGTGATTTACCGTGAATGGGCCCGCAATGCGCCGAGACGGGCGGCGCATTTTGGGTTCGAACCACAGTTTGTGGGCCTGTGCCGCCTTTGCGCTGTCGGGGACGACGTCGCCGGGAGCACTCGTATCCCAGCGTCCCTCCCAATACAAGCCCAAGTTATACGCGGCCGACCGGGCCCCGGGTCACGGCCGTGGGATGCATGTCCTTGGCCATCTCAAGGTCTGCGCCGATGCCACGGCTACTGGCATCAACTGTCACGGCCACGCCCGAGATACGCCTAAAGTCGGCTACTTTCTGAAAGTCATTTCGGAAGCAATCGGACGTCCTTGTTTTTGTTCAGCACGGTTCTAGTCGCTGAGAGCGTTAGCTTTAGATGCGAACATAGCGCCTGCCTGTCGGCCTCTGATGTGTGATACAAATACATGTGCTGAAAGCCCAATGACTGAAGTATCCCAAAGGCATACGGCTTATCCTTCAGCTCTTCCGCAAGTCTCTTTACATCCTGAATCGGCGGATTACCTGGCCGCAGCAGGCGCGTCGCCATCTCAATCAACTGAAACGCGATTGTAGGATTTTGGCCGGCGACTGCGCGGATGTCTTCTCGAAGCTTTTCTGACGCCACGTAGCCTCCGGTGGCCGCGATGGTCGCAAAACCCATCATGCCCAGGATATTGAACGCGACCTTTTTAAGTTCGCGACGCCACTCATCCCGGGGCGGCTTCTTATCCCCGACGTCAAGGATGCTTTCCATCTGCGTAATCAGTCCGTCGGCGTCTCCAGCGACATCTTCGAGAATTCCTCGGATAGCCCGCAGCGGACCATTGAACACTTCCGTCAGGTAGACCGATTTTTCTGCCTTTTCGAGAGACCCGTAATAGTTCTTTAAAATCTGACCAAGGATATCAGCCGTCTTCATGAGCAGATTCCACTGCGCCATGAACGCAAGCTCGCCACTGGCCTTCGGGTCCAAGTCTGGCTCGTCCTTCTGCATCTGGGACACCGAGTCGCCGAGTTCACGATACCTTTCTTGGTTTTCCTCAACACTTCCCATTTCAATAACAAGCTGAGACGCGCTGTCAACAAGAGCATCAATGGCGTTCGTATCTCCGTTTAACTCCATCGGCTTGAAATCGGAGAAACAACCGTTTAGAACGGCAGAAATTTGTTCAATTACCCACGACTCGCCGGTGTGGTGAGTCAGAAAAAGGATAGTGTCGGAATTCTCACGGATGTGCAGCTTTCCGCACGCTTGTTCTACCCAAGCTCGGATATCCGGTTTGGAAAGATTAGCCGACAAATACTTGCCGGCAAAGAAGTAAAAGATGTACGGGTACGAGAATGCATAGTAATCGCCCTGCTTGCAGAGAACTCTCGCACGCAGGAGCAATGCAAGGCGGCCGTCCAGGTCGACGGTGGTGAAGCGCGCGGAAAATACTCGATTGAATTCAACAAGACTTGTATGGTCGAGCTCTCTCTGTTTTGAGGAGAGCATTTGCCAAGACAACTGCGCAAGATAGTTGTAGTACTCGTTCAGTTCCAGTGGCTTGACGCCGACCTCGCCAAGACTTTTGGTGACGAGGTATTGATAGTAGTGACCGTAGCCCCCGTTCTGGATATCCCCATGACGGTGCTGCTCGGAACTTTGCAGCAAAATCAAAATATAAATGGGGAGTTCGGGCACAAGTTTCTTCCCGATGACTGAATTAATAAGCGACTCGGAGTCGTAAACTCGCTGGTCAAGGTCAGCCTTCGTGGCAATATCTGACAGTGCGCACCATTTCTTTATAAGTCGATGACGAAGCTTCTGGCCAAATCGAAGGAGCTCGTAGTTCTTCAGTTTCGATAGTGCCTCGGCGGCCTCTCTAGAAAGGAGCCCGCTATATTCAAACTGTTTGTCTGACGTGCAAACTAGGCCAGCGAACTGATTGTTCGCGTATTCCAGAAGATGAGAGAGGAACGACTGGCTCGCTTTGATTCGGTCGACGTTGTCCAAGAGGAGAACGAGCTTCTCTTTTGGCGAGCATAAAACTGCATCAGGATGGATGTACTGCGATGCAATAGCCTGGCCGATTCGTTTCTCGGCGTCAGCTTTCGTCTTGAATGATACACCCGCGGCGTCGAAGTAGACCGGAACGCAGCCTTCTGCACGCAGGACCTTAAAGTACTGCATCAACAGAGCGCTTTTTCCAGACTTCTCTTCGCCCGTAACCAGCAGCTTTTCGCCTTCTTCGATTTTTACAACGAGCGATTCTGAGCTGATTGGCCTGAGTACGGTTGGGTCGTTGACCTGTTCGTGAAGGTCAGGATATACAAAGATATCGTCGATTGTGACGTCCTCTTTGTCGGCATGTGTCAAATTAGCGCCTGCATCGCGCAGGCTGTCGACAAAGCTGTCGGTCAGTTCAAGCGACCGGGTACCTTTCTCCACCAGCAATTGAAACGAATGCGTCGACGGCACTCCATCCTCGTGAGCACCGGTCCCATCGAGGCCAAACAACGTCGACTTGACCGTCTTTCCTTGGAAATCAAAGGAATGACAATAGAAGCCCGGCTTCCCGTCGCCAGCATGCGGTTGCAGTGCAGGTGCCTCGAAGAATAAGGACGCGCCCGTCATGTCGTCAATGTACGCCCCTGTGTTAGGAATGTGCTCATGTCCGGTGAGTACAACGGATGAACGTGAACGCAGTGTCCTGCGAAGATGTTGATAGGCGCGCTGCTGATACCAGTTGAAAGGATGATGCATCACTGCAAGCCGCAAGTCAGCCGCCTCGTTCAGTACGCCTTCGAACGCGTCAATCGGGAAGACAAGGCCCCCCTGCTGTTCTGGCAGCCGCGACATCCATGCAACGTTAAGCATGGACGTACGAACAACGCTCGAGCCAACCACAACCTCGTATTCATTCCATAGCGGATGCTCGAACACCGGTTGAAGAGTCCCTATCCGGTCCCGGAACTCGAAAAAAGCCCGTTGCGCGCCTGTACAGACACTCAACATCTCTTCGTCCAGAGCGTCGCCGGGATTTTCGATAATGGTCTGAATGGTTCGCTCACGCAACCGTGATACCGGTTTGAGTACGCAGTCGTGGTTCCCCGGCGACACCAGCACGTGCACTGGTGAACCAGTCTCTCGCTCGAGCAACAACCGCAGTTCACCGATGAATTTTTCGGCAACGGCATACTCGCTCGCGCTCCCGCTGTATGCGATATCACCAGAGATGATGATGACATTATTCATGGCAGCTCGAGCAAGGGGAAATGCCGCTGACGCGATATCCCCAGCTCTTGCAAAGACCGGGTTGGAGTCGTTGTGAAAGTGAATGTCGCTTAGATGGAGAACATTTAAAGTCATGGTTCGACGGTCTCTTCGATTCTTATTCAGTTATTTCTCGAGTCTTCTCTTCCATTGGAAGAGCTTCGTCAAGCTGGGCATCGACGTTGATACGGTACTACAAGGCAAGCGACTGCTTGGACGTAAGTGCAAGTGGGATGTGGTTTTCAGCGAAACGAATCCCATCCCTCAAAAACCGATTGGCGTACTTGCTGTCGTCAATCCAGGTCGGCGTACTTACCCGCTCGATGCTCGACTTTTCGGCCTGCGCTCCACTGCGGCTTCCGTTCGGAGTCAGGGCGCAGGTCCGAACATTGACCTAGTCAATCCTACCCAGGTTCGGACTCCCCCATAACGTGAAATCCGGCCTAACATTGTCACTCCTCGCTTTTAATTTTGAACGCCATGCATCCACCTAATCGGCCTAGCATGCTAACGCAGCAACATTTTCACACGGCGTTTCCAAGGTGAAGGAAGAAGCGGCTTAACCTACGGCCACTGCGCGGTACCTCGCGCAAATGACAGGGCGCCCTCGACGTCCAGATGAGTGGATGCGAACGCCTTGCGCTTTACTGACAGCGGGAGCGCCCAATCCCACTTCTCGCGGTCAATATTCTCAATTTCAGCCACACCATCCATCGCAGTCGCTGCGCTTAGTCCACCGACATCACGAAGTACATCGACCACGCGGTCGACACTCCCATTGGCAACACAAATCGCTACGCCGTTGTTGTGTGCATCAAGTTTGTTTGCCCGCAACAGCAGGACCAACGCATCGTTAAGCCAGTCGCCACGCCACGTTGCCAAAAGCACGCCGGTACCCTCCTGGAAAATCGCGCTACTTGCCAGCGATGCCTCAGCATAGTACCGACGCGCCTCGCGGAGGAGCTCTTGTCCTCGAGCGTCAAGAAACAGTACGGGTTCACCACTACCAAGAATGCGTCGCATTTCGCGCCGCACCTCGTCATGAACCATTGCGCCGTTGCCATCAAATTGCGGCGGAGCGCCACCTTTATCGGGTATTACGTAAATGGTCTTTCCTTCCTGGTCGACTTCTTCGACACGCCAGCGTCGTCCGCCAAATATTAAGCCCTGACCCGTGGTCAGCGGGTGCGCTACTGGGACGCTTCCAAGCTGGCGTCCACCAGCAATCACCCGAAATTCTTCATCGCTGGCGAAAGCCGAATAAAACTCGTAGTGGTTGACCAGTTTTTCACCGACCCCGCCGTGAAGGAGCAGACCGTTTGACGATTGGGCAAGAAGGTCCAGCTTGCCCAGATTCTGCAAGACCTCCGTGAACGATGACTTATCTATTGCCTCGAACGTACCACTGGTTATCAGGCTGGCCCAAAGCTCTGCGGCCGTACACCCACCACGCTCGGCGATGATGGATAGAATTTGCTGGATTAGAGTCGACGCATGCATTCCGCTAACCCTGGGTGGCTCGAACCATCCTCGCATCAACAGACTTACCATCGCGACTGACTGGACTAGACTTTCCCGTATCCGGTCGGAAAAATCGGAATCCGCCTTCAGCTCCGATTCGACGCAGTACCCGCGCAAGATTGCCGGCTCGCCCTTGCGCCGGCCTGAGCGCCCGAGACGCTGACGGAGGCCCGCTACCGATGGCGGTGCGCCAATCTGCGCGATGCTCTTTACTGCACCGATGTCGATACCGAGTTCCAGCGTAGTAGTGCAGATGGCGCTTGCCGGCCTGGTACCGTCCTTGAGTGCTTGCTCCGTGTCCTCGCGGAGCTCCTTCGACAGGCTTCCATGGTGAGGCCAAAATTCGTTCGGATATCCGTCTCTTTCGCAAGCGCGGCGCAAAAGGTCGGCATAGGTTTCGACGAGCCGCCGGCTGTTGGGAAATATGAGATTGTTTGAGCCACGCAGCGACTTGTACAGCTGGTTCGCGACGTCGACGGTACTTCCGGGGACCGCATCCTCCAGCACCGGATTTTCTAAATCGGGTTCCAGTTCGATTCTGGGCGGTCGGAGGACAAAGCCCTTTATCAGGACCTTCAGTTCCTGACCGCCGCTCTTCGATTCGATGACCTCGACGGCGGCGTCGTGGCCAGGCCGAAGGAATTGCGCTGCAAGCTGCATGTCGCCGAGCGTGGCAGAAAGCCCAACGCGAGGAACCCGCCGTCCGCATGTGCGCTCGACCCGGTGCATCAGTGACTGGAGCTGCTTTCCGCGCTCAGACCCAATGAACGCATGCAATTCATCGACAACGACGTAGCGCAGCGCGCCGAATGTTGCCTGCAAGGACGAACCACGATTGACAAACATCGCTTCGAGAGACTCGGGCGTTATCAGAAGAATGCCCTTTGGATTCTTAAAGAATCGCTGCTTGCGGCTAGCTGACACGTCTCCGTGCCAACCAATCACGGGAATCTCAAGTTCTTCGCAAAGGTCATTCAATCGCGACCATTGGTCGTTGATAAGGGCCTTCAACGGGCTGATATAAAGCACCGACCCGGTACACGGCTCGTCGCGCAGCAAATTCGACAGAATGGGAAGGAACGCAGCTTCCGTTTTCCCGGCCGCTGTCGCTGCTGCGATGATGATGTCACGGTCTGCATTGATGAGCGCGGGCACGGCGCGCTCCTGCGCGTCGCGTAGCTCGGTCCACCCCTCCCTCCAGACCCAACGTCGAATCTTTTCGTGGAGCAGGTCGAAGCTTCGGGAGTCAGCCGAGGCGGAAGCTGGCGAGTTCATCGTCACCCTCGGTCGCAACGTCAGCCACGCCTCCCGTATCCTTCTCGACTTCGAGCGTCCCAATCAACTGCCGCCAGTCAGCCGACGGATTTTGTTCCAGAACCGCTAACAGGTTAATGAACGCCGTTATCGTCGTGCGCGGCGTTCTGAAATAGGTGTCTCCGAGCCGCATGGCGCAATGCGCCATGAAGGCCGGAATCGCCTCCTGCGGCAACATCGCCTTGGTCGCGTCGCCGAACGCGTGGACGATGCGAATCTTATCCAGGAGGACATAAAAGTCCTCAGGCGTAAGGCTGGCCAGCCGTATCACCGGACCGGTGTAGTCGACAAAACCATTCGTGGCGAACGTGTTTTCGGCAAGCCGCGACTGAAGTGCGGTGTAGCTATAGAGCCCCCGCTTCGTATCGAGCAGAAACTCGGGAGTACCCCCAAGAACGAACCCCAATCCTTCTGCAGAGCCCTGGAGCGAATCGTTGAGAATCCGCAGAATCTGTTCGTAGTTCGAGTTCCGCGCCTGGACGTTCGCGAGTTTGTACAGGTTCACCAGCTCGTCGAGGCACACCATCATCCCGCCGTACCCGGCGAGTTTGACAAACCGAGCCATGAGCTTGAGTTGGTCGTACACCGATGCGTCATCGATGATGGTACGAACCCCGAGTGCAGCGCGGGCATCGGTCTTGGTGGAGAACTCACCGCGCAACCAGCGAATCGCATCGCCCTTGAGTTGCTCGTTTCCTTCGTCGAAACCGCGGCAGTAGGCAGCAATGACATCCGCAAAGTCGTAGCCATTCACCATCTCGGTCAACTCGTTTAGCTGCGTACGAATTACTTCCTCGCTCGTTCGGCTAGTCGCCTTGGCTTCGGTCTTGGCCTCTCCGATGAATTTCTCGACAATGCCAGCTAGGGCTCCGCCGTCCGGCTTCGTGCGCGTCGACATGTTCTTGGCGAGCTCGGCATAGAGCGAGCGAGCCTGTCCTCCCGATGCATGCAGGCGCCGGTCAGGATTCAGGTCCGCATGTACGGTGACGAGTTTCTTCTCGAGTGCGATGGCTCGGACGAGATTCAGGAAGAACGTTTTCCCGGCACCGTATTCGCCAACGACGACGCGGAAGCTTGAGCCGCCATCCGCCACTCGCGTGATATCCTGAATCAGCGCCTCCAGTTCTTTGGCGCGACCAACCTGGATTAGATGCTGTCCGATTCGGGGAACAACACCGGCACGGAGAGATTGAAGGACCGCGTCGCGGTCCTTCGGGCGAATGGCTGTCATGATGTGGCTAACCTTTGTGCAAATTCCTGATTGATTTCGACCGGGTCGTCGCCGTCGGTGAGTGGTTCATCCCAATGGTCGAGAGAAGCTTCGTTTACCTGTTCGATAGCGCCGTCGAGCATTAAGTCGAGGTCAGAGGCTGCGTCCGCCAGCTCCGAGCGAGTCCAGGACGGTCGTGAAAGAAGTAGGCGCAAGAACGTGGAATGTGCGTCGTCGAGTCCAAGCAGACCTCTCGCTGTTGGCTGCTCTGCGACGTCATCGGCGGTCTCGGCTATTGGCTCATCTTCAGCGAAGACACCAGCCAATAGCGCCGAAACCTTTGCGGTCTCTTTCTGCAGAGCTTCAATTCGGGAAGAATCCAGCGAGAAAGCCGCTTTGGATGCGGCCGGCGATTCCTTCCCGGAGGTTGCGGGTGTCGTTTGGGTAGAAGGTCCGCCGACAACCGCATTGCCGTGAAGGTCGCTATAAAGTCGCGTCGAGTCCAGACCTAGTATCTGGTAGAGCTTTTCCAGCATCTTCACCGCAGCCGGAGACACAACGCCGTCAGCGTTCGCGGTTTGGACCACCAGCGACGCCGCAACAATCTTCGCTTCTAACGATAGTGGCTCAAGGCGCTTCTTCAAGCTGGCAAGGCTCGGCGGCTGGGCAAACTGTACAGCGGCACGCGCTTTAAGCCGCGCCTGTTGCCTCGGAGTGAGTTCGGGCCACGATTCAATCTGGCGATAAATGGTCGCAGTCTCCTGCTCGGACCCCTTGCCGTCTGCCATTGCAATCGATGCTGCCAGGTCGACCATCAGGGCGATTGACAGATAGTTTTCATCGACCTGATTGATAGAGGCGCTTGGCGGCGTTGCATACAAGGCAACGAAGTCGCCCCCTTTTGCAGCCCTACCGGTAATTCTAACATCGGGTTCGACTGCAACGCCGGACTCTCCGAGAACACGTGCGAATGCGGTCAGTTTGTCGCGCGTGATGTTGCCCGACGCCTTGAAACGGCCAAAGAGGTCGCCGAACGTCATCACTGTCGGCGCATTGGCCACGGCTGCCACTAAAGAGCTGAGTTCCTGGCGTGCGAATTCCGGCCAGAGGTCGATTGGAAGCATGAGGGCGCTTTCCAACGTCCCGTGAGCATCTGGATTTCTTCCAAGAAATCTGCTGTAACCGTCAAGGGCATCCGAACATTCATTGACCAGTTGCTGGATTTTGTTCCGAGGCCCCGTTACTGCGGCGATGTCGGGAAGCGAGGTAATGTAGTCCGGATATTCGATACTCTGCAATGCTGGAAAAGCAGTGCGAGGTGACCCCTTTAGCTTCGTCTTGTTCGCCGTCAGCTTGATACCCTCGCGAAACTGCTCCGCGTATTTTCGAAGGAAGAGTTGACGGAATTCGTTCTCGCAGCGTGTAACGGGAGTTCGCTTGTACACGGCACCGTCGCCTAACGCCCATGCGAGTGCCCAGTTCACGGGTACTGGCTTCTTGTCTATCGCTGCCTGGCCGAATGCCACACGAACGCTCAGCGGCACCTCGAACGCATTGATGATAGTTCCGGGCGCTTGCTCGTACTGGCGTGCGGGCTGGACCAGATGTACGGATATGAAGTCAACCAGGCTCTCCAAGTAGCTGGTCTGCAAGACGGCCGAATAAACTGAATGCAGGCGTTTGAGCTCAGTCGAGATAGATTCGAGCTCGGTCTTGTCGACCTTGCCCTGCAGTCCATCGACCAGAACACGTCTCTCCAATCCGTAGAGGTATAGCATGGGGTAGCTTCGATGAGCCCGCGGGTCGGAGCGGTCCGAAGCCAACCATTGCAGGTATGCGCGACGCTGCTCTGCCGAAAATGAGTGGTAGCTTATCCAGTAATCGGTGGTCCCGGTCGAGACGTCGCTCGGAGACTTCGCGACGTTCGCTTTCGGGTTCAGGACACATCCGTCAAGGCTGTTGGCCTCGGCTCGCTTGGGTACCCCCACGTAGAACCTGCCGCCCGTAATGGATAATCCAACGATTTCTATGGACTCTTCGGCACTCACCCAACGAACGTTAGGAGCCGTTTCAAGCGAGGGGCGCTCAATGCGATACGAGGAAGAGGGTGAATCCGATGACAGAGTTACTGTTAAAAACTCGTCGGCCGACTGAACTCGGCTTTTGCGCGTGGGGGCGGACGTCATCGACACACTCACGTTGAGCCCATTTGGTTCGGCTCGGGAAGATTCGCTGCTGTTGGCGGCAGTCGCCGGTTCCTTCTTTTTCGAGAATATGGCAACGAGCACGCAGCCCAGCACGAAGACAAGGAATACGGTTAAGCCGCCCTTTGGGGCAACTATGATGGCAACAACGATGGCGACAACCAGCATGCCCGTGCCGGAGCCCGATTTCTTCGCCTTCCGGCCCATGGTCTCAATCTCTCTCGCGTCTTTTGAATTTTGCGGATGACTCATCCGGTCATTGCCGCAATTTTGAGCAGTATAGTACGACCAAATCAAGCGGTCCCGCGCGGTCGGCTGACAAACACGGGACGTTCCGTCTATGAAAACATAGTCTGGGCTTAACAACGGAATTTGATTTGGCGAAACGAGGGGCGTTCTACACGCTCTTCGTTGGATAGCGGAACGGTCGGTAAAAGACCACCCGATTGCTATAAGGCCGTATAAATCACATCGTTCTATTTGCGATGGAACATTCTAAGTAGCCCTGCAGACAATCAAGTCGAAAGTTTGCGCTCACTTACATCGCGCGCCAACTCGCCGATTTGCGCAACTGCTTTGTGCCTGACGCGGTGGCCAATGAGGGAAATTGCCGCTATGGGGATATTCGCAGGAACGGTCGTGGGCAGATAAAGGCAATGTCGGCGGGGAATGGACCACGATGATGCGACTGAATGCTGTCAGGGAAATTCGGAAGGCGGTCGAATCGCTGGCAAGGGGAGTGGCCGGGAGACTATCCGGCCGGGGCGGTGGGCGGTTTTTGTTACCGCCTCGGAGCGTCAGACGGTCCGTTGGAAGCTGCGGCAATGAGACGTGACCATTAGTTCCGGTTAATCCCCTTTGCTGACAAGGACTTAGAGTCAGCGAGGAGCCGCTCTTAACCGAAACTAATGGTGCTCCCCACCTCGGCCCCGGTCCGCTCGCTCGAAGGATTCATTCCGAGACATTTTTTCCGGAATTTCCCTTCGGGAACGGGCGATTTGGTGTCGACGGATTAGAAATGTTTACGTTTTTAAATCAATTGCTTGCATTCACGTAACGACTTCTTCTGCCGAAATTTCGCTGCTGTGTAACGACTTCTAATCCATATTGCCACACAAGCTGCCGATCGTCGCCCTCCGACTCCACCGTCACCGACCTCGCCAGATTCCGTCGATACTCCACTTCCGCCCAGTCAGCCCTTCCCTTCCGCCTCGGTCAACGAGACACCATGACCGACTTTACTCTCTCGGATCACTTCGACCATTTATATTTCACTCCGACCGACTTTATTTCTTCCGATCAGCCGCGCTGAAAGCGCTGGCACCGACAGCTAGGTGAACGTCAACGTTTCGGCGATTATTTCACAAAGCCACTTTTGCGCAGACAGGTCCGTCGCGCGGTCCTGCCAGTACAAGTTGACGTCGAACGGATCGACCGGCACTGGCAGCGGCAACGCGCGTACGGTGCCCGTCGACTGATATACGTTCGCAACACGCGCGGGAAGCGTCAGCACAAGATCGCTGCCCGCCACTACGTCGACCACGTTCGTAAAATGCGGAACACGCAGCGCGATCTTGCGCGATAGCCCCATGCCAGTCATCACATCCTCGACGAGCCGATGGCCGGACGACGACGCGCCGACGACATGCTTCGCGCGAACGTAGTCGCCGAGCGATAGCGTCGTTCCGATCCACGGGTGTCGGTGACTGACGAGGCATGAATACGTCTCCGAGAACAGATAACGTCGTCGTGCCTTGCCGCCAACGAGGTGCAGGTTGCCTACCGCAGCGTCGATCTGCCCGGTGTTCAACCATTCAGCCGTCCTCTCGACGTCGAGTTGAACGACTTCGAGCTCGACGCCCGGAGCGGTGCGCTGCAGGCGCTCGACCATACGCGGCAGGAAATAGAGTTCACCGAGATCGGACAGCGCAATCCGAAAACACCGCGTCGACGTGGCGGCGTCGAAGTAGCGCGTGGCCGCAATCGCACCTTCGATACGATCGAGCGCCTGCCGGAATGTTTCGTAGAGCTGGCTGGCGTTGAATGTTGGCGCCATGCCTTCGCGCGTGCGCGAAAAGAGCGGGTCATGCAGCAGCGTGCGCAGGCGCGACAGCGCATAGCTGACGGTAGGCTGCGTGAGATTCAACCGCCGCGCGGCCGCGCTGACGCTGCCGGTTTCGTAGATGGCGACAAACGCCCTGATGAGGTTCAGATCCGTGCTGGCTGTTTGCATCGTGCCCGGCATCATATAGATGTGATCTATTACTGGATTTAAAAAATCATCATTTGATAGATATTAAGGGCATTCCTAGAATGCAGGCAACCCTTCGAGGAAGCCCGCCATGAAAACTGTTCAGCATGCAGCTTATGAAATTCTTCGCCGCCACGGCCTGACCACGATCTTCGGCAATCCCGGCTCGAACGAGCTGCCGTTCCTGAAGCATTTCCCATCGGATTTTCGGTACATCCTCGGTTTGCACGAAGGTGTCGTGACGGGCATGGCAGACGGCTACGCGCAGGCCACCGGCAACCCTGCATTCGTGAACCTGCACTCGGCCGCGGGTACCGGCAACGCGATGGGCGCGCTCGCCAACGCGTGGAATTCGCATACGCCGCTCGTCGTGACCTCGGGCCAGCAGGTCCGCTCGACCATCGGGATGGAACCGCTGCTCGCGAACGTCGACGCCGTCAACCTGCCGAGGCCACTAGTGAAATGGAGCACCGAGCCAGCCAGCGCCGAAGACGTCCCCCGTTCCTTCGCCCAGGCGATTCACATCGCCCGTACACCGGCCACCGGCCCCGTATATCTTTCGATTCCCTACGACGACTGGGACCAGCCCGCACCCGAGTACGCGCACTATCTGGCAGCACGCGAGGTGCAGCATGCCGGACTGCCTTCGGAGGCGATCCTGCAGGCGCTCGCTGACCGCTTACAGCGCGCGACGAACCCAGTACTGGTCCTCGGCCCGGACGTCGACGCGCAGCACGCGAACGAGTCGGCCGTTGCCCTGGCCGAGCGCCTGAAGATGCCGGCCTGGATGGCACCGTCCGCACCGCGCTGTTCGTTCCCGACGACCCATGCGTGCTTTCGCGGCGTGCTGCCGGCGGGCATCGCAAGCATCTCCCGGCTGCTCGACGGCCACGACCTGATCCTCGTGGTCGGTGCGCCGGTGTTCCGGTATCACCAGTACGAACCAGGCGCACTACTGCCGGCCGGCGCGGAGCTGGTCAGCATTACCTGCGACGTGCTCGAAGCGGCACGCGCACCAATGGGCGATGCGATCGTCGCCGACATCGCACTGACGCTCGAAGCGCTCGCCGCGCGCGCCGAACCAGCTGCGCGGCCGATGCCCGTTGCCGTCGCCCGCCCTGCCGCAGCAGCAGAAACGCCGGGCCCGCTCGCACCGGAACGGGTGTTCGACATCGTCGACGCAATCGCGCCGCGAGACGCCATCTACGTGAACGAATCGACGTCGACCACAAACCTGATGTGGCAGCGCCTGCGCATGACGTCGCAGGGCAGCTACTACTTCGCGGCGGCAGGCGGTCTCGGGTTCGCGATGCCGGCGGCGGCGGGGATCCAGCTCGCGCAGCCCGGTCGGCGCGTGATCGGCATCATCGGCGACGGCTCCGCGAATTACGGCATCACCGCGCTGTGGACCGCCGCGCAATACAGCATCCCGACCATCTTCATCATCATGAAGAACGGCACATACGGCGCACTGCGCTGGTTCGCCGGCGTGCTGGGCGTCGAGGACGTGCCGGGGCTCTACGTGCCAGGGATCGACTTCTGCGCGCTCGCCCGTGGCTACGGCGTCGAGGCGCTGCACGCTGATTCGGGAGCTTCCCTCACTGTCGCGCTTGAACGGGCATTGAGTTCCTCCAGGCCGACGCTCATCGAGGTCGAAACCCTGGCGTGACACAAGGATGCAGCCATGAGCAAGCCACTTAACATCGAAGACTATCGTCGCCTTGCGAGGAAACGCCTGCCACGCATCGTCTTCGACTACCTGGACGGCGGTGCGGAAGACGAAATCGGTCTCCAACATAACCGGGATGCTTTCCGAAGCGTGAAATTCCAGCCACGCCGGCTGGTTGACATCAGTAAGCGCACGACGACAGCATCGCTGTTCGGCAAGTCCGTGACAGCGCCGCTCGTCATCGCACCAACTGGTCTGAACGGAATTTTCTGGCCCGACGGGGACTTGGCGCTTGTTCGCGCGGCGGGCAAGTTCGACATCCCATTCGCACTTTCGACTGCGTCCACCTCGTCAATCGAAAAGGTTGCTGATGCGGCAACGGGGGACATCTGGTTTCAGCTATACGTAGTCCATCGCAAGCTCGCGGAACTGCTCGTCAAGCGTGCGCTGGCAGCTGGCTATTCGACGCTGGTCCTCACGACCGATGTCGGCGTCAACGGCAAGCGCGAACGCGACGCACGCAACGGTTTCGGCATGCCGATTAAGTACAGCCCGCGCACGATCGTTGACGGAATACTGCATCCCCGCTGGTCGCTCGATCTTGTCCGGCATGGTGTACCACAACTGGCAAATTTCGCCAGCGATCACGTACAGGACACCGAACTGCAGGCCGCGCTGATGAGTCGGCAGATGGACGCCAGCTTTGCGTGGGACGATCTGAAGTGGCTACGCGACCTGTGGCCCCGCACGTTATTGATCAAGGGCATCAGTCGTGCCGACGATGCGGCGCGATGTTTCTCGCTCGGTGCTGATGGCGTGATTCTCTCCAATCACGGCGGCCGCCAACTCGATAGCGCGATTGCACCGATCGAGGCACTGCGCGAGACCGCCGCCCAGTTGCACAAGCCCATTCTGATTGACAGCGGAATACGGCGCGGATCGGATGTCGTCAAGGCGCTCGCGCTGGGCGCGCAGGCGGTACTTCTCGGCCGAGCGACACTGTATGGGCTGGCTTCTCGTGGCGAAGCAGGCGTCGCCGACGTACTGTCGATCATCCAGAACGAAATTGATATCACCCTGGCCCAGATTGGATGTACGGACGCTGCGAGCGTAACGTCGGACTTCCTCTGGTCGGGCGTCCCGCATCACCGCAATACCGGATCAAGTCAAATGGCGCTCACCGACGGAGGTACATCATGAGCGAACTGGTTATCGAGGGCCTGCGCGCCCGCGCAGTGAATGTTCCGCTGCAATACCCTGTAAAAACATCGGTGGGTACAGTCGCGACCTCGCCGCTCGTGCTCATTGATCTTGTGACCAATGGCAACGTCACCGGGACTTCGTATGTTTTTACGTACACACCGCTTGCCCTGAAGTCGGTGCAGCAGATGCTGCAGGATCTGGCAGCCGTGATCAAAGGCATGCCATTGGTGCCCCGCCTCATTGAGCAGGCGCTCGATTCACGCTTCCGGCTCATCGGAAATACCGGGATCGTGCGGATAGCCTGCGCGGGAATTGACATGGCGGTATGGGACGCAAAAGCAAAGTCTCTCAATCTCCCGCTCGTCGAACTGTTGGGCGGCAAAGCGCGGCCCCTTGCAGCATACGACAGCCACAGCATGGACGGCATCGAACTCGCGACTTCCCGGGCAAAGACGGCCGCCGAATCCGGCTACGCCGCAATCAAGACCAAAATCGGCTATCCAACGCTCGAAGAAGACCTGCAGGTGATCCGGTCGATCCGCGCTGCTATCGGGCCTCAGGTGCAGATCATGGTCGATTACAACCAGGGCCTTACGGTTCCCGAAGCAATCCGCCGCGGACGAGCCATCGAGCAGGAAGGCATCGGCTGGATCGAGGAGCCCACGCTCCAGTATGACTACGCCGGTCATGCCACCGTGCGCGAAGCGCTGCATGTGCCGATACAGATGGGCGAGAACTGGTTCGGACCCGACGAAATGCACAAGGCGCTGTCTGCGCAAGCGTGTGACCTCTGCATGCCCGATCTCATGAAGATCGGCGGAGTGAGCGGATGGTTAAAGGCCAGCGCGCTTGCCGAACAATACGGTCTGCCAATGTCCAATCACATCTTCCAGGAATTCAGCGTACATCTGCTGTCGGTCAGCCCGACGTGCCACTGGCTCGAGAAGATGGATCTTGCAGGGCCGATTCTGGAACCCGTCCTTGAGTTTTCGGACGGGAAAGCGCACTTCGGAGACGAACCGGGTGCCGGCATAGTCTGGCGCGAGGAAGAGATACGCCGCTTCCTAGTGTGATTTGCGCCGGCCCTGACGGACGATTAGTGTACTTTCCGCGTATCTGTAGGCTACCCGCATCGCTGCATAGGCCACGCGAGCGTTTGCAACTCTAGCGCTCGCGCGCCTTGTCCAATGACTCCGGTCGAGGCTGGCAGTCAAGAGACGCTCCGTAGCTTGCCAACCAGGCTCATGCGCATAACCGCCCGCATTACAGGTCTGGTTGATCATCATATGAGCAGATCGCCGCGGTCCAACAGCAGAGCGGGTAGTGCTTGCCCGGGACCGGTAACAGGCGACATATGACGAAACTGTAATTTGGCAGTAGCAGTAGGGAAAGGCGCCCACAGCCAGACTCTCCTGAGCGTGTCTGGGCGCGGCTTTCCCGGTTACCTGCCATTCGGTGCTTACGCCGCAACGAGCCGATCCGGCGGGCGCCCACTGTCGGTAGCCCAAGCTTAATCAACGATAGATCGGCGGTGGACAACAACCAGTATCCGCAGTCATTAACTTTGAAGCGTCAATATCGATACAACGCGATGGACAGACAGAAAACGAGCCAGACGGTACCCGCAGGTGATGCAGATGATGGAGATGACACAAGCGTTGACGAGAAAAGATCGCCGTTGATTCTGACCGAGCAGGTGTGGCGCAAGCGGCCCGCTTATTCCTCACCGCTCCCCGATGACAAGTCCATAACCCTGTCCCGGTGGACTATACCCGAACAGCCGACGCCGGTTGAGTTCCGCTCGGATGGCAACGAAGATTCGCACATCATAACGTACTCCCTTCGGCAGTCTTCAGTCGATTTCTGGATGGAAGGACAGCGTGTCTCGAACGGCCGGGTCACTCCCCATGCAGTCCTGATGACCGGACCAGGGCAGCCTGGTCGGGCAGTGTTCTACAAAGTGTTCGATTCAATCCGAATGTACCTTCCACAGGCGTTGCTCGCCGAGTGCCACGAGGGCGCATACGGTCGACCGCCCAACCAGGACATCGTGTTGAGCCATCCTCATTTTGTTGCCGATCAGAAAGTCAGGCATCTTGTCGAGGCCTTGGTTTTGGTCGATCAGACGGACGGAGCGATGGGTCGCATCTACGTCGACAGTATTGGGCTCGCGATCGGTGCTCGACTGATCGCACTGCATGGCGAACGCCGCAATCCTGTCGACAGGTCACAGGGACTATCTGCGTGGCGACTGCGGCACGTGATCGAGTATATTGATGCACATCTTTCCAGCCCGATCGGACTGGCAGAACTCGCCAATGTGGCCGGACTTAGCCGCATGCATTTCGCTCGCAGATTTCGTGAAGTGACAGGCCAAACACCTCACCAATACGTTCTCCGTTGCCGTATCATGCGAGCCCAACAGTTGCTGTGCAGTCCGGCGCTATCGGTAACGGACATTGCGTCCGCGCTGGCGTTCAAAACAACAGCACATTTTTCGACAGTTTTCAGGCACATCGTAGGTGAATCGCCCACGCAATGGCGCAAGCGCCTTCGTTAAACAGTCAGGCATGCGGACGCGTTCCCGCCCTCCTTTGGAACGAGGCGGGGTCGTAGATTGGCACGTGGGACAACAGATGGATGCGCTATATCCGCCGCGGAGATGCTATCGACGGTTTCCGTCACCCGAGCCCGGCTGGTCAACCGGTTCGGTACAAGGAATGCGCCGATCTGGAGAGACAGCAAAAGCGGCACTACTACAGGGTCAACCGGCCACGAGCCAGCATGGCGTTCGCGCCGGTTAGCAATAATGCATCTCTGTCCGCGGAACCATTCGATCGCGATCATGGCAATTGCACAGATGCCGGATTCGTGAGGCTCCGGCAATGGGGCTTAATGCATCTAAACACCATGCTCCGAGATACGGAGCAATCTACGAAACTGGCAATAGATGCAATCGTAGAAATACATGGCAATTGACAGGAGCGACCAAAGGGCCAACTGCAAATACGCCATTGCTTTCTTTGCCCAAGAGGCTGACAGTCCTATGGGACGGTGAATTCCAGTGAGCTTGCCCGCAAAAAATGGATCCCTTGCTGAGTGTGTAAAACTCACGCAAGGAGGAAGGAAAGATGGGTAATCCGAGAGCCCGATATACGCGGGAATTCATGCTGGAAGCCGTGCGCATGGTCCGCGGCGGCCAGAGCATGGCGGCGGTGGCGAAGATACTGGGTATCAGCCCGAAGACGCTGCACAACTGGGTTAAGGCCGATGCCGCTGGGAAGCTGAACGGCGCAGGCAAACAGGTTTCTCCTGAACAGATGGAGATTGCCCGGCTGCGCGCGGAGTTGGCACGCGTGAAAATGGAGCGCGACATATTGGAAAAAGCCACGGCGTACTTTGCAAAGGTGTCGGCATGAAGTACGCCTGGATCGAGCTTCACAGCCGACAATGGCCGGTGTCCCTGACCTGCCAGGTGCTGGGTGTCAGCCCCAGCGGTTACCACGCGCGCAAGGCGCGGGATGTCGATACTGACCGAGCGCGCCGACGCATCAGCAACGACGCTCTGCTGGTGCACATCAAGGCCGTGCACGCTGAATCCAAAGGCGAGTACGGCTGGCCGCGCGTGTGGAAGAAGTTGCTGGCCCAGGGCATTCGCGTCAGCAAGGATCGTGTCCAACAGCTCATGAAGCTGCACGGCATCAGGGCGAAGACCAAACGCCGGTTCAAGGTCACGACCGACAGCAACCACAGCCTGCCGGTCGCGCCGGACCTGCTGCAACGAGACTTCTCTCCCGCGCGTCCAGATCAGGTCTGGACTACGGACATCACGTACATCTGGACGGACGAGGGTTGGCTGTTTCTGACCGTCATCCTCGACCTGTTCAGCCGTCAGGTGGTGGGCTGGTCGATGCAGCCGCACATGCGCACGGAGCTGGTGTCTGACGCGCTGCGTATGGCGTGGTTTCGCCGCCGGCCGGAAGCGGGCCTGATCGTCCATAGCGACCGCGGTAGCCAGTATTGCAGTCGTGACTTCCAGGACCTGCTTAAGGGCTACGGCATGCGCAGCTCGATGAGCCGTCGAGGAAATTGTTGGGACAACGCGCCGACCGAGAGCTTGTGGGGATCGCTCAAGCGAGCACGCATCCTTGGCCAGCGCTTTGCAACGCGTCGGGAAGCGATGGACGAGGTAATCGACTGGTTGAGCTTCTACAATCATTCGCGCTTGCACTCGACGTTGGGCTACGTCAGTCCGATGCAGTTCGAGCGGGACTGGTACGCTGCCCAGAACCAACGGGTGGCATAATCTCACTCAGCTAAGGGATCCGAAATTCGCGGGCAACGTCACAGCATCCGTTTCAGCCTCGTGTACGAAAGATCGTCAAGCGTGCCCACGGAACAAGACAAACTGCTCCAGCCGCCCATGTTCTGCCGTGAAGTCCAGAGGACTGAAAATGAGAGCCGGACAAGAACATCGTCCACTCCACCGTGTGGCGGTGACTGCAACCAGCCCGTTGCCGTTTCACCGGCCGTGAACCTTCCACGTCTCGCGAAAAGCATGGCGCTGTACGTGGTGAGATCTGCGACTCGGGCCAGAGCACGTCCTTCCTCGTCGAGCAATAAAGGTTCGAACAGCAGTCTGAACGGCGCCATAAATTCGTTCCGGCAAAAGTCAATTGGAACGGAGCGATTTCGTATTACCCTTGGATCGAGGTCCGACCACGGTAGCTGACGCTTGCTTCTGTGCCACGGAAATTGCATCGCCTTCTTTCGAAAGTACCTCGTGGACGAGTCAGTCTTCAACACGTGACGGGCAAAGCAACTGGCTGTACATGGACACACGCCGGTCAGCAAACTCACAGGTGCGTCCATTAACCGCTCCGAAATCCATAGCGGAATATCCGTCGACTTATCCCGTAGCACGCACTGCGTGAGCGGCATCCGGTACCAGTCTGGATGTCCGTTACGTTATCCCGGCTGTATTGTATTCAGGGCATTCCAGAATGCGAGTGGAACACGCTGATCGCATCGACAAGCTCGGCGGCTTGATGCTGGATGCTCGCTGCCGCAGCGGCAGTCTGTTCCACAAGCGCAGCATTTTGCTGCGTTACCAGGTCCATCTGACTAACAGTGCGATTGATCTGCTCGATACCAGAGCTCTGCTCCCTGGATGCGGAAGATATTTCGCCCATGATGTCAGAAACGCGGCGCACCGACTGGATGACTTCGTCAATCGTACTACCCGTCCTCGCGACGAGTTCCATACCCGCCTGTACACGCCCGACAGATTCGCCGATCAATGCCTTTACCTCTTTGGCCGCAGTAGCGCTGCGCTGCGCAAGCAGACGCACTTCGCCTGCCACGACGGCGAAACCCCGCCCCTGCTCACCAGCGCGCGCAGCTTCGACCGATGCGTTGATCGCGAGGATATTGGTCTGGAACGCGATGCCCTCAATGACACTCGTAATCTCCGCTACTTTCGACGAACTTTCCGAAATTCCATGCATCGTTTCGATAACATGGCCGGCAGCCTCTCCACCACGTTGCGCAATCTCTGACGCGTGAACGGCAAATGCGTTTGCCTGGCTAGCATTGTCTGCTGTGTGGCGTACCGTCGCCGTTATCTCCTCCATGCTGGACGCCGCTTCCTGCAGCGACGCGGCCTGCTCCTCAGTCCGCCTTGACAGGTCAACGTTGCCTGCAGCAAGTTGCTGCGTCGCACTGGCAACCGTTTCACTTGCCTGCTTGATACCCCGTACGATTGCCGCCAGCTGATGGACAGCACGATTCAGCGACTCCCCAACAATACCGACCTCATCTGAACGAGCAATCGCTATCTGCACGCCCAGATCACCAGCGGCTAAGGCCTTCGCGCCGCCAACCACATCCTGTAATGGGCGAACTATCGAACGTGTCACCATCAGGCACGTCACGACAGCGACCAAAACGGCGGCCACTGACAGCATGCAAACGACGAGGCGTGCGGTAGCGTATGACCGGGCGCTATCGCGTACTGCAGCGTGCATTGCAGTACGCTCCTCAGCAATGAATCGGTTTTCCGCACCGAGGAGTGTCAATTGCAGTGGAATCACGCCGCCCATTGCGGCGCGTGCTGCGGCAATGTCGTGAGAGCTCAAGCTCACGAACACCGATTTCATGGCCGCAGAATAACTCGAACGTGCCTGCTTCACGGAATCGAGAACCGTTTGCTCGCCGGGAGTAAGTTGCTGGCCATATAGTTCTTCATAAACGCCCGACGTCCTCTCTGTCTGCTGGCGGATCAACTCAAGGTCGGCTTGCTGGACTTCGTCCTGTTCACTGAACGCGTGATATACGGTCAATGCGACGAGATACGTCCCCTCTTTGAGATCGGTGGCAAGTTCCACATTCCTTGCATGGTTGTTCACGATAAGTTGTGTGTTCACGCTCATGCGCGCCATCTCTATGCCCGTCGTAACTGCAATGGCCAGTATCAAAATCACTAGTGCCCCGAACGTTGCCGCAAGCCGGGTTCCAATTTTCATGTTTTTTCTACCTTTTTGCCAAGGTTCGGAAGACATACGACCTCCCTGTCGCTCCAGATCATTCGCTTCGCGGATGGTCCAAGAACGTAGTGCAGGAAAACGGGTACACGGAGGACGGCACGATGGACGTGAGCGACCATCTCGAATCAGCTCAGCGCCTCGCTGGGCGAGACAGTGCTGTCTGCCATTACAAAAAACTGCTGGATGGGTGCCGGGCGATGGCGAAGGAAACCCTGCGTGTAATTGATGCCCATTTCTCTTAACAGGGTCTCGACAGCCTCGACCTCAACAAATTCTGCGACTGTCTTTTTGCCAGTCATATGGGCTATCTCGTTGATGCACCGCACCGTTGCCTGATCCACCGGGTCGTCGGCAAGCGTCCGGATGAACTGGCCGTCTATCTTCAGATAGTCAACCGGCAACAGCTTCAGGTAGCCGAAGGACGACACGCCACTGCCGAAGTCATCCAGAGAGAAACGTATTCCGCGGATGCGCATCGACTCAAAGAATTCATTCGCTGCTGCCAGATCGGATATTACGGCGGTCTCCGTGATCTCGAAACAGACCTTCCGCGCGTCGAATGTCATGCTGTCTATCAGGCCCAACACGTAGCGGTGGAAATCGCGATCGCCAATCGACTGGCCGGACAGATTAATTGAAACCGTCGCAATATGGTCGCTCTTGTCCCGATGTCGCGTCATGAGCTCAAAAACCTCACGAACCACCCATCGGTCAATGCGCGACACCATCTGGAAGCGCTCTGCAGCTGCGAGAAAGAGCCCGGGTGAAATCAGCTGCCCCTCGTCACCAATCAGTCGCAGCAGCACCTCGCCATGTAAAGCGTCCTCGCTCTGCTCGAGTGGGCTGATTTGCTGCCACAGCAATGCGAACTGAGATTGTCAAGCGCCATCTCCAGGCGGCGCGCCCACTGCATATCCTCGTGCTGGGACTCGATCAGTTCGTCGGTCGCTGTATAGAGATGCACGCGATTGCGTCCCGCGGCCTTCGCGGCATAGCATGCGCTATCTGCTGCGCGCAGAATGTTTTCAGCAGAAACCCAACTCAGGTCAAGCATCACGAGTCCAATACTCGCTCCGACATGCAGATACAGGTCTCCCTCGCGAAAACGGAATGCGTCGAGTTCCTCGCAGATGCGCTGTGCCATTTTCATGCCATCGTCTGCGGCGCACTGTTCAATGAGCAGACCAAATTCGTCTCCACCAACTCGTGCAACCGTGTCACCGGGACGACTATGGCGTGTGATGAGACCCGCCACCTGCTTTAGCAACCTGTCTCCTGCGGCGTGCCCCCCGGCGTCGTTGACAAGCTTGAATCGGTCGAGATCGATATACATTAGCGCGTAGTGCGTTCCACAGGCATGAGTGGTGCGGACTGCCATTTGTACACGGCGTTCGAACTCGTCCCTGTTCAAGGCTCCGGTCAGGGCGTCGTGCGTTGCGCGATATATCATTTCACGATGCAGACGTACCCTTTCCGAAACGTCCCTAAAGACCATTACCGTTCCGACTTCGCTCCCCGATGCTTCGGTAATCTCCGAGGCCAGACTCTCGATATAACGCTGCTGACCATCGCGGCGGGACAATATCGAGTATCCGTTCGTCGAGACATCGGAGGCGCCACGGCTTGTCCGGGAGTTAGGTTCACCCAGCCCCTTGACACCGTCTTCATCGGCCAGGTCAAATACTGTGGCGCGACAATCTGGATGAGAGACGCGCGACAATCAAGTTGAGAATGTCGCGGCAGGAATGATGATGCCGATGTTGATTGACGCTGGCAAGCGTTTGTTGATTGACGCGCGGTGTTGATTGACGCGGGCGAGCGGGTGTCGCGCGACAATCAAGCTGAAGCCTTCCGTCGTTGAGGATTGCTGTGTAATGTGTGACGCCGCAGGTATTCTGGCTGCGCGACAATCAGGATGAGAATGGGGTGGCGTGGAAGGTGATGGGTTGATTGACGCCGGCTAGCTTTACCTGCGAGCCGCGCGTCAATCAGGATGAGACAGCGGGTCAGTTGGTGAGGTCAATGCCGTGCTGATCCTCCTGTGTCGGTGGCACGCCAACGTTCTTTGGTGTCGCGCGACTGGCCGGGCGTCCCGGTTCCTGCTGCTTGCGCTGCAGGGCCGTACGGCGACGGTAGCTTTCGACGTTCAGCTCAAAGATGGTCGAGTGATGGACCAGCCGGTCGACGGCGGCCACCGTCATGGCCCGGTCGGGGAAGACCTTGTCCCATTCGCCGAACGGTTGATTTGCTGTTATGCAAAGAGAACGGCGTTCATATCTGGCGCTGATGAGCTCGAACAGGACCGACGTCTCGGCCTGATCCTTGCTGACATAGGCGAAATCGTCCAGGATGACCAAATCGAAGCGATCCAGCCGGTTGATGGCGGACTCCAGAGCGAGTTCGCGGCGCGCGACCTGCAACCGCTGCACGAGGTCGGTGGTACGCGCAAACAGGACCTTCCAGCCCTTCTCCAGCAGACTCAGTCCGATGGCCGACGACAAGTGCGACTTGCCACCGCCACTCGGTCCCAGAAGAATCAGGTTGGTGCCGTTACGCAGCCAGCCGTCGCCAGCGCAAAGCGCCGAGACGTGCGCGCGGGACACCATCGGCACCGCGTCGAAATCGAAGTTCTCCAGCGTCTTGCCCGGCAGCAGCTTTGCGTCCCTGAGGTGACGTTCGACCCGGCGTCGATCGCGCTCGGCGATCTCGTGTTCGGCCAGCGCCATCAGCAGGCGCGCTGCCGGCCAGCCTTCCGTGTCGGATCGCTCGGCAAAGCTGGACCAGATCTGCTTGATGGCGGGCAGCCGCAAATCGTTGAGCAGCAGCGACAGGCGGGTGGCGTCGATGTCGAGACTCATGCCGTCACCTCCGTTGCCATGTCAAGCAGGGCTTCGTAGTCGCTCAGCGGTGCCAGCTGGACGTTCACCTCCGGCATGCTGTTCGTGCGCTTCGCTTCGAAACGCGAACACAGTGTGTCCAGGTCGGGTAACCGTCCATCGCCCAGACACTGCTGCAGTGCCTGGGCCAGTTGCGCTTCGCAGTTGTGCTCGTGGGCCAGGCTAAGCAGTTCAACCATGGTCCTGCATGCCTGACGCTCCGGGAGCTGCTCGAGCAGGCGATCGAAGGTCAGGCGATAGGCCTCGCGCGGAAAGATCTGATCGCGATAGACCAGGTTGAGCAGCGCCATGGGCTTGCGGCGCAGCGCGTGGATGACGTGCCGGTAGTTGATGACGTGGCCGTGCTTGCCATTGGGGCCCGCACGGCCGCGCTGCAGTGTCATCAGGGCCGTGCCGCCCAGGAACAGCTCCAGGCGGTCGTCATACAGCCGCACGCGCAGGTGATGGCCTATCAGTCGTGACGGGACGGTATAGAACACCTTGCGCAGGACGAAGCCGCAGGTGGTCGTGACGTACACGCGCGTTTCCTCGTAGTCGCACGTACGCTGGACCGGAAGCGGCTGAAGCAGTGCACGCTCGGCCTCAATGCGTTTGCCATTACGCGCGTTGATTCGACCGACGATCTCGTCGATGAAGCGGCGATAGGAATCGAGATCGTCGAAGTCGTGACTGCCGCGCAGAAGCAACGCATCACGCACTGCGTTCTTGAGGTGCCCATGAGGGCTCTCGATGGAGCCGTTCTCGTGGGCAACGCCACGGTTGTTGCGTGTGGGCTGCATGCCGTAGTGAGCGCACAGCGCATCATAACGCGTGGTCAAATCCTCGCGCGCGTCGGCATCGAGATTGCGGAACGCCGCCGACAGGCTGTCGCTGCGGTGCTCGCGCGGTGCGCCTCCGAGTGCCCAGATGGCGTTCTGAAGCCCTTCGGCCAGCGCGACATAGCTCTCGCCGCCGAGAATGACGTGAGCGTGCTCAAAGCCCGAGCAGGCCAGCCGGAAGTGATAGAGGCGGTGGTCCAGCGCGATACCCGCCACGGTGATGCCCAGGCTGTCCATCTCGGTGAAGTCGGACAAGCCTAGCTGACCGGGCTGGTGTACCTGACGGAACATGACGTCACGTTCCTCGCCATGAAGGGCGCGCCAGTCGCGAATACGCCGCTCGAGAGTGCGACGCACGTTGCCCGGGAGCTCGGGATGGCGCCGAAGCATCTCGTCGAGTACGGCTATCGGCCGGATGCCGGGGGCGGACTGGAGCAGCGGCACGATCTCGGTGTCAAAGATCGCGACGAGGGGATCGGCCCGGCGACGCCCGCGCGGGGCCTTCTTCTGCGATGGCAGTCGCCGGTCCCGATCGATGCGATAACCCGTGGCGGCGCTGAACCCGGCGCGCGCAGCCGCTTGAGCTGGTCCTTCCTTGAGTCTGTACTTCATGTAGAGCCTCATCTGATGGTCGTTGATGTGTCGGCCGGGCAACTCAGCCTCCCTTCGCTACATGGAAGAGCTGTTCATACCCGATTTACCGCGACCACCGACAAGGCACCCCGGCAGCGGGGCGGACTCCTCGGCGCGGCGTTGCGGCAGCGGTTCCGGGCTACGCCCTCCACCGCTGCCGCAACGCCAGTACTCTCATCCAGATTGACGCGCTGCTCTCATCTTGTTTGACGCGCGGCAAAATACCTTGTCTAGCGGCAAACCGCGAGCCTGCTCGCCGCGCCATCCGGTCAGAGTCTCCGCTGCCGGGTTCAGATATTCAACGCGACCGTGATGATCTATGGCGATGACACCGTCGCCAATGGAGTCGAGCGTCACACGCAAACGCTCACGCCCAGACACCAGCTCTGCTTTTATCCGGTTACGCTCAGTCACGTCTTGCCATGAAGACAGTGATACCAGATTGCCGTCCGGATCACGCGTGGCACTGGCGGAAAGCAGAACATCTATGCGACTGCCGTCCTTGCATGCAACCCTTCGTTCGACATCCGAGATTCGGCCTGTATGAAGCAGGTCGGTAAGAGCCTGTCTGGTTGGATTCCCCTCGCCTGGCATGTAGAAATCGCCGACGTAGCGTCCGAGTACCTCCTCGCGTCCGTACCCGGTCGTTGCAAGCCATTGATCGCTGACGTTGCGCAGCCGCCCGTTTTGGTCGACAGAAAATAGCATCACTGGCGTCCGTTCGTATAACGCCCGGTAGCGAAACGCTGCATCCTTGTTCTCCTTTAAGACGGCGACCAACTGGTCCCTCATGATTCGAAGGGCCCATTTCAAGCTCGTCTGGTCGCCCGGCTTCAACTCAAACTCTACCTGTAAGTTCCCGTTTGCGATGCCGCTCGCGAGCACGACCAGATCCCGCGGCTCACCACCCAGTTGCGTCAACAGTCCCCGCCGTATGATCAACACTAGTGCCGCCGCAATTGCTATTGCTGCGGCGATTAGTGCGCCGACAAAGATGGCCGCACGCGAATACACCCGTTGTGCCGCAAGTTGCTGTCGCTTGCCGTCTTCGAGGTTAAGATCAACCAACCTCTGCGCATCGTCCACGATCTGTTTCAATGTCCTGGCAGAGCTGCCGTCGACGCCCGAGGTTATTTCATTCCGGATATTTGTATCGGAACTTATCCACCGATCGTTGACGATGTACATATACATTGACATTAGTCGCTGCATATCGGACCAAGTCGCTTCTTCTTCTGGCGGAGGTGAAGGATCGAGCCTCTTATAGTGGGCTGCCTCCCGCTGGTAGGCGGCCATGACCCTGCCTAACGAAACTGTGGTCGCTTCTATTTCGGACGGCGTGGTAGCCGCGGCAATACGGTATTCGTGAACCTGCATCAAGTACAGGGTTGCCTGAATCTGCAAACCAATCTGTATTCGGCGCGCCCATTTGTCCCTCGACTGCAGGACGTAATCGTATTCGCTGCTGACCGCGTGCAGGCTGGACGCCCCCAGTGCGATCAGCAGGACGATGACGGCGATGAATCCCAACCCAAGCAGGGTGCCAATTTTTAAATTTTTTTGAAACATTATTGGGAAGATTCTGGATTGGCATGTCGTGCACGCTCACGGTCGCCCCTCCGGTCGATCGGCACCTGAACGGCTACTGCGACAGTGATGTCCATTTCCGTCGACTACATGACGAAATTAAATGCGATTCAAGGATAGTGCTGAATTCTCAATCGGGTTTTCAGAAAAAAACGATTCGTTTTCAATTCGCATGTCGAGTACCAATAGAGGCAAAACGTCGCACCAGATTTTGCCTGGTGAGCCGAACCCGCCATTCATGCCCTTCCAGCCTTTCAGTAGGCAGGAGTCAACGTACGGTTACTCACCATCCCGACGTTGCGCCGCCCTGTGTCCGTGCGAATGTGATTTCCTGGCTCCCCTGCAGTCCCCGGCCTTTCTTCTCCGCGATAAAAATCCGAAGCGCTCCCAACCCGGTCTTTTCAACATTGCGGCCCCTCTCCTCTTCATGTGGAGCGGGGCCTTGCGGTGCCCGGTCCAGACGTGCGGATCGGATCGGTGTGCCCAGGATTCGGGGTTCGCGCTTTTGCATTACGTCAGCCAGCATTTCGATGCTGGACGTTGGTTGGACAATTTCACCATTCAGCCAAGTTTGACCATGAGAGCGGTTCCGCCAGGCGGCTAATCGCTTCCAAGGACAAAACAAGTTCGCAGTGCATCCCGGTTCCGTCAGAGTTCTTTTCGTCGGCTCACTAACATCGCGAACGAGCGATCTCCGCACACCAGACCTCCTGAAGATCTGCAGAGTGAGCGGTTGGCTAAGAGCCAGCACGCTAGCCGAACAATATGAGCCGTCGATTTCCAACTACTTCTTACGGGAATTCCAGAGGGCATCGTGCGTCGGTCAGCGCACCAGAGCGCCGCCTGAGCATTCAGATCGTCGAGGTCGATGAACTTACGCGCAGCAAAGAAGTTCTCGCGGACGTATCGGATTGCACGTTCGACACGGCCCTTCTCGTTGCCTCGCGCAACGGCCACAGGACGGGGTTCATAGCGGTGATGGGCGGCGAACGCGACGAGTTGAGGATTGAACCGGATCGCGTCACCGTGCCGCTCAAGGACGGCGCTCTTGAGGTTGTCATAGAGCAGGACCCTGGGCAGACCGGACCATGTCTCGAAGGCGCCTGCATGGCCGGCCAGAAAGCTGTCCATGCGGGCATCAAGGAAGAAGCGCAGGTAAATCTGCCGTGACCACGACAAGACCATCACGAAGGCCATCAACGGTCGGCGTGCGCGACCGATCTGCAGGTGATCGAAATGGGCCCAGTCGACCTGTCCTTGCTCACCGGGCAGTGTTCGTAGACGCAAATAAGCCTCGGTGATCGGCCTTGGACGGCGGACCGAGATCAAATGCCTGAAGTGGTGGTGATTGCCCCGATAGCCGCGCTCGCACACCATCGCATACAGACGGCTGCGCTCGTACGCTGGTCCACTTTCCGCGGCCGCAAAGAATGTGAGCGGCAGGCGAGTTTAGACGGGATGCGGAGATCATCGACAACAAATTAGCGTGCTGGCACATCTTGCTTTGCAAATGGCCGAACTAATTGACGATGTTGCCGAGCTACTTGGACAAAATGTCGACTTGGCGCGACCATGACAAAGCCCAGTCCAATTGACCAGATCAAACTGCGCTGCGCGTTCAAGATCAAGCGAACTATATGCCCGCGCCCGTACGAAATTTGCAGCATGCGGGCGATTGAGATGTTGCCCCCAGCTAGTACTGTCGACGGTCGGGAAGGGATGGCAGGAGGCAGGGCCAGCCCGTAACGCTCGAAATCTCGGCGAAGGTCTGCCACCGCTCGGCTCGATCCAGGTGTCAACTTGAGGCCGGTAGCAGTGTGGGAGTCTGCAACTCGGGGGTGACGGTGCTAAAGAGACGAAACGGCACGCCTAGTTGAGGCATCAAGTTTTCTAGGAGCCCAATAAACTCATCGGCATACATGCGACCTCTGCTCAACAGCTCCTGTGCGACCGTCTCCACGATGGTCCAGACCTTTGGATCTCGGAATTGCACAGCCATCTCGTCTGCGAACTTGTAGAAAGCGCCATTGGCCAGGCCCCAGATTGCGCCCACATGCTGTCGGTCTCCGAGGGCTGCCACCCCAACCGAATATGTATCGAAGGGTCGGCCTCGTTTCTCCGCGAGGACCATCTCTGCCCCATAGCCAGCCGCGGCAATGAAGCATTGCTGCCGCCGCAGCTCCAGTTCGTCCGGCACGGCCCAGCCGAGTTCTTGAACTCGAACTTGCAGTAAGTGCAAGTCTGGCTGGATTGTTGTCACCGCCGTCTTGCCGCCGTCAATCACTATGTCGTCATCGACATAGTGATAGCCTGTCAAGTATGCAGCGACTGCATGTCCCGACTCGTGATATGCCGCCTCCTCGCGGGTCGGTGAGGTCGGACGCAGCGAGGTCGAGGCGGGGATGTTGGCTGTCATGTGTCTACTCGACGCGATGTTCGGCGGTCATCAGGTGAGGGGTGACCGATTCGAACGAGATCATGGAGTCCGTCTGGAAGAAATTGAAGATAGCGTTTTGTTGCTCGATCTTGGCCAATTCTTTGGGGGTCAGAGAATCGCAGGGTAGGAGGGAAAAGTGGATGCCGAAAGAAGAGTGAGGGTAGTTCGGGTGCTCAATGCCGATACCGATGACTTGCTTCAAATTCGGCATCCTCAGTTTCGCAGCGCCGCAGGCCAACTCAAGAAGGAACCTGCGTTTTTCTTGCCAATCCGGAAGGGCAAGGAACTCGGGGGTAGGTCCGAGCTGCAGGAATACGTAGGCAGAATCGTCGTCCATTCGCGGGACCGAAGTCACCATCCGCTGGAAGCCGGAGCCCGGTGGGGGAAAAGCTTCAATTGCCCGCAAGATCTGGCTCCACATACCTCGCCTCGCATGGCGAGGCTCCTTCACCATCTCAAAAATTGGGTTCGGCCCGCGATGCAGGTCAGCGTTGGTGATTGCGGCTCCTGACAAGAAGTCGCGACAGGCGCCCTCAATCAAATTGTCCCAGCCATAGGACATCCTGTTCGCTTCGGCGGTCGCTTCGTAGGTCTTGGAGTTTGAGAACTCCGCCCAAAGCCCCTCGCGCATGTTAAAGCCCTTGAGGCTCGGCTCGATGTACCTGTTCACCATTTCTTCCGCGCCTGGGTCAGACGCCGCAAGATAGCGGGCAAGATAGTCTTCTTCGCCGCAGTAGCAGACGAGTTCGAGCCGCTCGATCTCCTGCTCTTTGGCGGTGAGGTAGACGGAGAGGTCGGTGACAGTGTCCAACTCGCCCAAGATGATCGGCAAATTGTGGCTGTCTAACACGTGGACTGGAGAGGTTCTTGGTAGGAAGAGAAAGAACGGCCAAGGCTCGTTCGGCGGTGTGTCCGTGTAAGCGATTCCCAGGCTGCCCGCGATGTTCTCGGGCGAGGCCGCCTTGCATGCTTCGGCGGCCCCATGAGCAACGATCAGCTTGTGCACCTTGCCCACCCCTCGAACCGGGAGTGGAAACGGCTTCTTCCGCGCAGCGTCAAGGAAGAGCTGGCGGCCGCTGCGCACGTAGCGTTCAGCCCCATGCGCCGTGGAGATCTGTGCATCGATGGCCCTCCGTTTCCACCGCTCCCAAGCCACCTTGGGGGTCTTCGCGCTGGCCGGGTTCAGCCCTGCGTTCCTATCGAAGAAGATGAATACGGTATCTCCGAAGACGGCAATCAGGTCGCAGAGTTCCTTGCCATCGTCCTTGTAGGGATTGGGATAGGTCCAAAGCTTCAGGAACGAACGCTCGCCAAACTCAGCAAGTAATTGCTCTGTGGGCGTGACGCCCAAGGACTTGTTGATCGTCATGCTCTCGTAGACATCGGGAGGAAGGTGGCAGGGTTCGTGCGGCGTTGCTGCCGTTGATCGGTCACCGCACGCGGAAGGCTCAGGGGCTGGAATGTTAGCACTGCAACGGTCGATGCTCACGGCCCGCCGGGGCGAACGTCTGGTCCCGCTGCGGGAGCATAGCGTTGCGCGCAAGCTCAGTCCCATTGCATTCAGACCGCTCATTGACATCGTCCACCGGCTTGCGAGCCCCGACCTTTGCTGCCCGCGCTTGGACGATGGACCGCTCCAGATGCGCAACGTTAGCCGGAGAGCCGAGCATATGCACTGTTTCCGTTGATGCGCGCGATCATGACGATTGTCACATGCGGCGACCCATGCGAGCCGCTCAAGCCGCGGAACTCTCCGGCGCGCTAACTGCGCGGCGCGTTGAAAAATCGCAGATAATAAAAATTTTTAAGCATATATTGCAAATAAATAACGCAACGGACAGAGGTAGCTGAGCAACAAAACCGTGCAGCAGATGCTCCGGGGATGTGGGCGCGGCCACCCTATCGACTCCGCCCTGCTCCGGGAAATGGGGATCAGTAACGCGCTTGCTGCTTACATGGTCAAGGCCGGCTGGCTACGGCGCCTTTCGCAGGGAGTCTATCTTTTGACCGGCGACACTCCTTCCCGGGACGGTACGATCACTTATCTGACTCGATGTGTTGATAAGCACGCAAAACTGACCCGACGGGCGGCGGATTGGTTGGACCCCACTGTCGAATCCCGTTGGGACGACGTGGACAATGCCCGGCCGCTATATGGCGGGTTCGAGTAGTTCGCCGGCGGCCCGACGCCTGTCCAGCCAAACCGATGCTCAGTAAAAGACCTGAACAATCGCTTCTGCTCGCGAGGCGCGGATGATGTCGCGCGCGTCAGGGCGGCCGCGAGCGATGCGCGTGTCAACGCTTATTGCCCCGCTCAGGAACTAGGTGGTGTTGGCGGGGTGAATGTCAGCGATGGGTTAAAAACGCGGATGCCTGAAGCCTCTTCCGCGCGCAAGTCAGAACACGTCGCCTACACCCTCCGTACCGATGAAGTGGTCGCATTGGACGCCTTCGAGATACTGGAGTCGGTTGCTCGGAGCAAGAGCGTTGCGGTTGCCGTCATATTCAATGTAGATTGCCGGCGTCACGTCTTTGTTCCATGGCGTGTACATCGACATAAACACTCCAACCGCCGTCGAGGCAAGTGCGCCATTTGGCCAGACCACCTGGGGCCGGCCGCCGGCGGCACCGTACCGAGCCTGCTCAGCCGCAAGTTTCGCTTCGGTGACAAATCCCATGCACCGCATGCAAGGCCGAGACGGCAGCGACGTAATGACCTGTCCGGTTATGAAGTAGCGACCGTCATCGCCGTGAACATCCATCCCAACATCGATGTACGGAATGGCATAGCGCCGCGCGAAACGCTCGAGTTGTTCGCGAACCGTTATGGAATCGACGCACCCAAAAATCACGTTGCATCGCTTGAGTTCGTCTAGCACTTCCTGCCAGGGTCTTGCGAAGCCGTGAATCTTGACGTTACTGTTGACGAGGCGCAACTTGCGCTCGACTACGTCGACCTTGTAATCTTCGTCGTCCGCTTCCTGCTCCGTTAGCCCGACCATGCGGTTCGTATTCGTGTCGTCGGCACGGTCAGGGTCGATAAGCAGAAGGTCACCGACGCCAATATGCGCTAACTGCTGCGACACATGCGAGCCACCACCGCACAGCCCAATGACGGCGGCGGAGGCTATGCGCAGGCGCTCTTCCGACATCGGTCCGAGAAAACTCTGCCTGCTGTGTCGATTGCCCATGTTGTGCTCCTTGTTTGTTCGGAACTGCCGTAATGCAGAGTCGTGCGACAGTCGGTCGCTCGGATTCAAGTGGGTCCCAGACATGCGCGCGGGCATTGTCGTAGCTCAGCACGACTGCGCCGTGCGGGAGTTCTGGGCGAACGATAAGGAAGTCAGGCACAAAGCGCGCATTCTCTCTGCGGTCAATAGCGCTGAAATTCGGCACCCCTCGGTGGTCGTGTCGGTGTACATGCAAAACACTTAGTGGCTCGGCATGGGCATGCATCATCAGTCTCCGAAAGGCCGCTCCCGAAACCGATGCACCTACCGTGGGGTCATCGATGTATTCGTTATCCGCCACCGCCTCGTAATGAATAGCGGTCAGTTGCCATGCGCCGCTAACGTGCGACGAACGACAAGTGATAAAGCCGACCCGCTCCGCCGCGAATGGGTGGGGCCGGTGCAAATCTTTGTGAATCTGCCTAAGCAGTCCTGTCGAAATCGTGATGGCGGTTGTTGTCATCGCAGCGCTCGCAGGTGGGCAAGCAGCATGTCCATCAGCGGGAGGCTTGACGGCACCCCGGTCCAGGACCACGTGTACCAAGCCTTTCCTGCGATAGATTCGCAAGTCCAGTTTCCCGCCTTGCCGCCAATCGTTTGTCGCTCGGCGATTTGCTGCGTCAGATACAGCCGCGTGGGGTACCCTCCCGGCTCGCTCGACGGTAATAGGAGTGCATCGAGGACATATTCGCGTTCTCCGACCTGGATATGCAGTGCCGGCAGTATCACGAACTCCTTTGTGCCGTCTGCCATCAGCCTAGCGTCGGGATAGACGGCTTGCAGGGCTGCCATGCGTGCAGCTTCGAGGCTCACGATGAACTTCCCTGCTTGACGTGGCTGATGAAGACCTCTCCTGCATGGACGTGAATGGTCTGGTCATCCACCAATTCTTCGAACTTTCCCGGTCCCAATATACGGTCGAGCACGCGGTCGGCCGCGACGCCGACAACTGCCTTGAACGCTGCGACCACGTATGCGCCTTTTTTTACGCGCACCTCGCGATTGTCAACAGTGACCTCGACAAGATGCCCGTGCTCGCCTTCGTGGGAATGGTGATGCCGTTGCCCGTCATGCGCCGGCGTTTCCACCTCTTCGATTTTGGCGTCGATGAGTTCGACCCCGCCCTCCGGGAGCAGAACCTCCGCTTGAATCTCAATTTCGCGAACGACGCCGGAGGAAGACCGTTCGTCGACCTCGCTTACCAAGGCAGGGGAAACCGCCTGCGCTTCGTCGCTATTCCCTTCAGTACCTAAAGGTTTCATGGTAACTCCGTGCGAAGTTGCTAAACTGCTATTAATTGCTCTTGAGCAATCCAATGAGGAAATCATAGAACTTGCTTTTGGGCATGTCAATTGCCAATGAGCAATTTTTTGGAGGTGTGATGATGAATGAAAGCGAACGGTCGTTTGATAACGATGCGTTCTATCGTGCTTTGGCGGCCACGGTGGACGCGCGCGAGATTACTTGGAAACAGGCAAGTCAGGAAACCGGTGTGAGTCCAACTACCCTGACAAGAATGGCGAAGGGCCGAAAGCCGGACGGCGCTAGCCTCGCGGTACTAGCAACATGGGCTGGACTGGACCTCTCGGCCTTTGTGAATCTGGCCGCGAAAGCGCCGAAGGGCGAGCCGCTGGCTCTCGCGACTGCTCATCTACGAGCGGACCCCAGCCTCAGCGACAGCTCAAAAGATGCATTGGAGGAAATGATGAAGGCTGCCTACATCAGCCTTAGAAAAAAGGACAAGAAGTAGGGCGGCGAGCCACGGAAGCGTGGCAAAGGCGGGGCAATGTCGGGCGAGCGCCGCCGACCGGCCTATTCTTGACAACTGACACCGCGCGCCCGGTTGCGGCGCGGTGCCGCCTAACGAATGCCCTCAGCCGACCCGCTTGGGGAGCAACTTCCAATGCACGTATCCCGCTGCATCGATGAACTCAATCGGGCGATGCGGACGTTCGCGAGCCTGAGGCGCGTCAGCTTTCGCAGAGGACGGCGTCTTGGGTGACGCCAGTTTCGCCCGGGTGAGATAGGACGCCCTTTGATTCTTGACAGTAGTCATCAAAACTCCTTCAAGAACTTGCGTATGGTCTTCTCATCGATTTTCGCCGCACAAAAATCTTTGAGCTTGGACAGGGTTTTGTCCGTCTGTTTCGTCGCATTCGATTGTCCGCTGCTCGTCACAGTCAACGCGAACTCGCGCCCATCGACCGCCTTGGTCCACTCTCGAGTGCCGTCCGGATAAACCTCGTACTGCCAATCCAGCTCATTGCCTTCGATGCCACCCAACGCATTCGAGACCTCGATGACTGCGCCGTAGCGTGCGTCGACATCTACGTTGATGCACTTCTTCACAAGCGTTCGAAGAGCGTTAGGAATGTGTGCAGGAAACGTTGACCGGTCCGGAAAGAGTCCCTTGTTCACCGCGGCCCCGAAATCCGCGAACGTCTTGAACTGCTTCAGTTGTTCGTAGAAGGTGTCGTTCCCACAGCACATTCGGTAGAGTGTGAGCCCCACCTGGTAGATGTCGTAGCCGACCGTATGTTCCGACGTTGCGAGCGCCTCCGGCGGAATGTTCTTCCAGTAGCTCAGCGGCGGTTCAGCAGTGCCGTCGGCATTCATTCGTCGCGCGAGGCCGAAATCAGACAGGAGAGCCTCGTTCCGACTAGACAATAGGATATTGTCTGGCTTGATGTCGAAATGAATCAGCCCTTTCGAGTGTATGTTGTGCAGACCGCTGAGGAACTGAATACCGTAGCGAACTACTTCCCGGACCGTGAGAAATCGCTGTTCGATTAGACGATTGAGCGAACCATTCGGATAGTACGGCATCGCGAGGTAAACGTGGTCCGCATCCTCGCATGCATAGTGAATCGGGACCACATTCGTGTGGTCTCCAAGGTAAAGAATGCTGGCCTCACGGAAATAGTCTGCCGTGTCGCTAATCGACGACTTCTTGACTTGTTTTATCGCAAGCTCCGCGTCCAGTTGCAGGTCGCGTGCGCGAAAAACCGCCGAGTTCTTGCCTTCTGAGCCAATCTCATCGCCAAGCTTGAAGCACAACTGCGCTTGCGTATCTGCTTTAAACATAAGCTGCCCCAATCGCTGCGACGATAGCCTCACGCTGTTCCTTGCTGTGGGCCATCCAGTCCTCAACGGCGGCGTAGTCGGTGTCACCATCCAGATGGGACTTCAGTTGCGCGCGCGCCATCCCCAGTCTGGCAGCAATATTCGCAATGCGGCCGCAGAAGTAACCTTCAACGTCGCTACTCGCAAACGCCTCTTGGATTACACCCTCAAGTTCTATCCGCTCGATGGACGGGTTCTGAGCAACTGCCTCGCTTACCCGTATGCCGGCCCTCGTGACGCCGTACTCGCGTATGACATCAAGGATGGTGCCGCGCACGAACTTCAACTGCTCGGGCGTATCCATCGCCTTAGGTACCGTGATTTCCTCGACGTTGAGAATCTCGGATTCGGAAGCATCGTAGACTACGAACGTCACCCGTTTCGGCGCGACGCGTATTCCGATAGTTCGCATTTCGTCCCCTTGGCAGATGTCAGTATGTAAGCCGCGTTCTTTTCGCTAGTCCGAAAACATACGGGGCTGAGCCTGCGCGGCACGCAGTATAGCCGAGAGAGGCTACGCCACGCTTTCGCGCGGGCCTCAGGAACCTGGAGCCTGGGCAATCCGAACGAGCGTACCCGCCTTAGAAGTCCTCAACCGCTGCTTCAAGGTAGACAGGCCAATGTTCAACCGCAGAGACTCTCTTCAGCAACTCGATGTCCCGCTTCGCAAACTCGATTCCACGTAAGCGTTGCTCACGCAATGCGCTCAGGTGCTCAATCGACGCTTTTCGCCTTTCCAGTCGTTTCTCGTACTGGTCAACTATCTCGGGATGGACCTGTTCGCCGGTACCGTACTCGAATTCCTGCACGAATAGGCCAGTTAGCGCAGATTTCCTTTCCGCGGCCTTTTTTACGTACTCGAGTAAGGCCTCGACTGCATCTCTATCATTCTCAAGTTGCCGGATGCGAGCGTCGATTCTCTTTACCTTCTCTTCGAATTCGCGAACCTTTCCTTCCGCTCCTTCTATAAGGCCGGGAACCGCTTCCGTGTTGACTACTGGCTCATTCATGGCCATTTCCCCCATGTGTGGTTCTCTTTTGGGCTGCGGACATTGCCGCAACATCATTCAATAATATGCCGGCATCCCCGCCATGGTCTGGCTTCATCTTAGCAACGTCGGGGTTCACCAGTTAATCGAGACGGACGCCGCGCCGCGCCGCTTCAGCTCGGCGACGATTTCGTCGATAGGGGCGTCGCGAAGCAAGCGAGCATTAGGTAGTGTTTCGCTCGCATATGTGGCGGTGGCAGTTGGCGGCGAGTCGACATTGGCGACAGGGGGGCTGTCTGGAAACAAAACTCCATTGAGCTTTTCCCATGTTTTCAGGCCGGGAAAAGTGGCGTTACTATGCTCCGCGTTCTCATAGCGCGACGGCATGACCTCGTGAATTCCTACCCGCTTCGCGAGCTCGCGAAAGCTAAGGTTAGCGGCAAGGCGCGCCTCTTTCAGTGCGGTGCGAAAGTTCGGGTCTGTAACCTTGGGTAGTTGCGTGGCCATCTGAAGTTAGCTCCTTTGCACCAAAAAGTTTGCAAAGGTTATCAAACGTTTGTTTTGCGCGCAAGTATTGGTTAGTTGGGTTGGTGGGCGCTTAACGCTGTAGACGCCTTGCACCTTGCGTAAGGGCCACCGCGAAACGTCCTCGCGCCGCGGAAGCGTCGCGGTAGCGTTTGTTGAGGTGACCCGGCTCGACGCGTATCAGGAGGCGCCTCCATGGGCGACGGTGACGGGTGAGGGACATCGGGAATATATGGGGACACTCGGCAACTGTCACCGCAAGGAAAGCAATCTCATCTTTCGCTTCCCAAATTCTCACGCGATACATCCCACGCCTTGCAAAGCGTTGCGAGACGGGGCGAGAAATCTCACGTTATGGGTACTGCTACATACACCATCACCGCTTCGTCGGCAACTGACTCGTCTGTTTCATCTGCTTCAGGACGACATACGACTTCACATGCGAAATCGTGTCGCTGACCAGCAACGTGTTCGTGACGAAGTCCGCCAGTTGCTCAAGGTTCTCCGCCACGACTTTCAGCATATAGTCGGCGTCCCCGCTCACCGCATGCGCCTCCTGTATCGCGTCGTCCGATTCCACCAGTCGCTGGAACGCACGTAACGACTTCGCGTCGTGTGCCTGCAGGTTTACGTGGACGAAGGCGAGAACATCCAGCCCGACGGCCTTGCTGTCGAGCCGAGCCGAGTAACCGGCGATCACCCCCGCCTCTTCAAGCGCGGTCCTGCGCCGCGAACATTGCGACGCGGACAGGCCGATCATGTTGCCCACTTCCTGGTTCGTCAAACGTGCGTCAGCCTGCAGTGCGGCCAGCATTTTCCAGTCGAAGCTATCCAATTTCCACTCCTCTAACTATGCACAATCTGTGCATGACAGTGACAAAACAGGCCGTAAAACGCACACAACATGCGGTATTGACGCACTACATTGTAGTCATCCGGCGGCCAAACGACATCACAGCCGAGTCGTCCCGCCATGCACTGTTCTTTCTTTCGGAGGCATCCCATCATGCGTATGCAAATCGGCGCTTTTCTTGCCCGTCGGCTCACCGAAGCCGGTGTCCGACATCTGTTTGGCGTACCAGGCGACTTCAACCTGTCCTTTCTCGAACAGATCCAGGAAGCAGACGGGATCGAGTTTGTTGGCAACTGCAACGAACTGAACGCTGCCTATGCCGCCGATGGCTACGCTCGCACGTCCGGCATCGCAGCGCTCGTCACAACATTTGGCGTGGGCGACCTGGGAGCGATCGGCGGTATCGCGGGTGCCTATGCGGAAAACGTGCCTGTCGTGCACATCACCGGTACGCCGCCGCTGCACGCCGTCAACAGCCGGGCGCTCGTGCATCACACGCTCGTGAATGGCGACTATGACAACATCGGGCGCTGCATGTCCGAATTCACCGTAGCCCAGACGCGTATCACGCCCGCCAACGCAGCCTTCGAGATCGACCGCGTGCTGCGCTCTTGCTGGCTTGAACGCCGTCCGGTGCACCTGCAACTGCCTTCCGATGTCACGCACGTCGTCGTGGAGGTGCCCGAAGCGCCTCTCATGCTCGCCGATCCCTCCAGCGATCCCCACCAGTTGCGTGAAGCCACGCGACGCATCGTTGAAGCCCTTGCGTCCGCACGTTTCCCCGCCATCGTCGTGGACGCGGACGCTGACCGCTTTGGGGTCACGGAACTGGTACAGAAACTCGCCGAGAAGTGCAGCATCCCATGCGCGTCGCTGACGCCAGCCAAGAGTGCACTCAACGAAACGTCCCGGCACTACGTGGGGACCTATGTGGGCGCTGCCAGCGCTGAGCCGGTGCGCTCGATCGTCGAAAACGCGGACTGCCTGATCGGCGTGGGCCTGCGCTTCACGGACACGAGTACCGCGCTGTTCTCGCAGCACTTCAACCCGGAAGCCTTCATCGACCTGCGCCGGCACGACCTGAGTCTCGGAACAACCCAGATTCCAGGCGTCACGCTCAGGGACGTGCTCGCCCGGGTGGTGGACGACGCACAGCCCGTGGTCCGCGAACGTGCAACCCAGGCTCTCGCCGCTGCTAGCGACGCGCTACCCGCCTCATCCGGCAACGTGCCGCTCACGCATGCCGCGCTATGGCCGCGTATCCGCCGCTTCCTGAAACCTCGCGACGTGATCCTCGGTGAAGCGGGTACCTCACACGCATCGCTCTCCGCGATGAAGCTGCCGCCCGGCGCGACCTACATCGCACAGCCCATCTGGGGTGCAATCGGCTATACGCTGCCCGCGCTGTTCGGCTCGCTGGTCGGTACCCCTTCACGCCGCCATTTGCTGTTCATCGGCGACGGCTCATTCCAGCTCACGGCCCAGGAGCTGTCTTCCATTCTGCGCCGCGACCTGAAGCCGGTGATCTTTCTGCTGAACAACTCGGGCTACACGATCGAGCGGCTGATTCTCGGCGAACACTCCGCCTATAACGACGTCGCCAACTGGCACTACGCCGGACTGCCGCATGCGTTCGACCGACGCGAGCGCGCACTGTCTCTCGTCGTCGAGACGGTCGCAGATCTTGAGGCGGCGCTGAATCGGGCCGAGTCTGCCGAGCACCTCGTGTTCATCGAATTGAAGCTGCCGATGATGGACGCACCGGAGTCGTTGAAAAAGTTCGCCGATATCTTCGCAGACTTCGACTACGGCGAACGCGGGCCACGGAACCCTTCGAAGCTCGTAGCGTCCGAGGCCCCGGCTCATGGCCACAGCCTGACCGACGAAACCGCCTGAGCTCGGACGCGCCGCATCCCATACGCAAGTTGCGCGTCTTCCTACAGCCGCCCAACCGCAACCAGAGACACGATCATGGCAGACATTCGCATTCTTTCCGAAGTCGAAACCTTCCTCGCACGCCAGCACAGACAGTACATTGACGGCCAGGCGGTAGCAGCGATGGACACGGTTGCGACCGACATCATCAACCCGTCGAACCGGAAGGTCGTCGCGTCGGTACGTCAGGCCACACCTGCCCAGGTTCAGCACGCCGTGGCGAGTGCGCACGAGGCTTTTACCGGCGTGTGGCAACAGACCTCGGCTGCGCGCCGCGGCGAACTGCTGAACCGTCTTGCCGATCTGATGCAGGCGCATCGCGAGGAACTCGCACAAATCGAAAGCCTCTCATCGGGCAAGCTCATCGGCCTGTCGCGCGCGTTCGAGATCGACTACTCGATTGCGTTCCTGCGCTATTACGCCGGCTGGGCGACGAAGATTCATGGCCAGACAATGAACCTGTCGCTGCCGTCCTCGAACGGTGAACAGTATACGGGCTTCACGCTGCGTCAGCCGATCGGCGTGGTGGCCGGCATCGTGCCATGGAATTTCTCGATCATGATTGCGGTCTGGAAGTTCGGGTCCGCTCTTGCCTGCGGTTGCACGGCGGTTATCAAGCCAAGCGAATTCACGCCGCTTACGATGCTGCGGGTCGCAGAACTCGCCCTTGAAGCGGGGATCCCGCCCGGGGTGCTCAACATAGTGAACGGCAACGGCAGGACGGTCGGCACCGCGCTGATTGCGCACCCCAAAGTCGCGAAAGTCACGTTCACAGGGTCGGTTCCGACCGGGGTGGGCGTCGGCGTGGCCGCGATGCAGGCCGGACTCAAGCACGTCACGCTTGAACTCGGCGGCAAAAACCCGGCGGGCTTCCTGCGAGATTTTCCAGTCGAGCGTACGGTGGACGGCATCATCGAGGCGGCCTACTTGCACCAGGGCGAAGTCTGCGCATCGGCCGAACGGTTCTATGTGCACCGCTCGCGCATCGACGACGTTCTGGAGGCTCTACATCACACGCTCGCGACCCTAAAAATTGGCTCCGCGCTCGATGAAAGCGCGCAGTTCGGCCCGCTGGCCAACGCCGCACACTTCGCCAAGGTGATGGCGTTCTTCGAAAAGGCGCGCGCGCAGGATGGAGAGATCGTCCACGGCGGCACAGTCGCACCAGGCGACGGCTTCTTCGTTCAGCCCACGGCAATCCCTGCCCGTTCGCAAGCCGACACCATCATGACCGAGGAAACGTTCGGGCCGGTCGCGAGCTTTCTCGCGTACGACGACGAAGAAGAAATGCTGCACTACATGAACGACACGCACTTCGGCCTCACGGCAAGCATCTGGACTAATGACCTCTCCAAGGCATTGCGCTTTGTGCCGCGTGTGGAAGCGGGTACGGTGTGGGTCAACATGCACAACTATATCGATCCAGCCATGCCGTTCGGAGGCGTCAAGTCCTCCGGTATCGGCCGCGAGTTCGGCGAGGCGTTCATCGAGTACTTCACGGAATTGAAATCAGTGATCGTCCGGTATTGATGCCAGCGGCCGCGGCGACATGGAAAGCCTCAAACATACGGATACAGGAGATACGTGAATGTCTGACGTCTCTAAAGCATGGAACATCGACGACCTTCGCCGCATGGCAAGTCACAATGTACCGAAGCATTTCCTTGACTACCTGCAGGGTGGCGCCAACAGCGAGACGACAATGCAGTCGAACCGCTTGGACTTTGCCCAGTGGGCTCTGATACAGAAGGTGCTCGCCGGCATCCAGGAGAACTCCACGGATCTCGGCACGACCTATCTCGGCGAACGCCATGAGCTTCCTGTGTTGCTCGGCCCCGTAGGTTTCGCCGGCATGTATCACCGCAACGGCGAAATCGCCGCAGGTCGCGCAGCCGGGAAAGCCGGCATCGCACAGGTGCTGTCGACCTTTTCGATTGCGTCGCTCGAGGAAGTCGCGCAGTCGCATCGCTGTTCGCTGTATTTCCAGCTCTATGTATTCCGCAAGCGCGAACTGACGGAACACATGCTCGAGCGCTGCCGCAAGGCGAAGATCGGCACGATCTTTCTTACAGTGGATACACCCTTCGCACCGGTACGCGAACGCGACGCACGTAACGGCTTCCGTGCCCGCACCACGCTTTCGCCCGGCATGCTGCTCTCGATGCTGCGGCATCCACTGTGGTGCATGGGTGCAATCGCCAACGGCATACCCAGCGTAGGCAACTGCAAGCCGTACCCGGAACTCGGCAGCTCGCTCATGGAACAGTCCGTGAACCTCGGGCGCATGATCGATCCGACACTCGCGTGGAGCGACATCAAGTGGCTGCGCGATCGTTGGGAAGGCAAGATCGTTATCAAGGGTATCCTCGATGCCGACGATGCACGTCGTGCGGTCGACGCGGGCGCCAACGGGATCGTGGTTTCGAATCACGGCGGGCGCCAGCTCGACCCGGCGCCGTCGACGATCAGCGTACTGCCCGAAATCGCCAAGGCAGTGGGAAAGCGAACCGAAGTCCTGATGGATGGCGGCATCCGCCGCGGAGCGGATGTCCTCAAGGCACTGGCGCTCGGTGCAACTGCGGTACTCCTCGGTCGGGCATACATCTACGGGCTCGGCGCAGGCGGTGAAAAAGGCGTGACCCGTTGCCTCGATCTGCTCAGGGAAGAGATGCGCCCCGCACTGAACATGATGGGCTTTCGCACCATCGATCAGCTTAAGGCAGCAGGCAGCGACGCGCTGCGCCTGAGCGCTTCGTTCCCCTCGACATCCCACTTAGCGGAAAACGACGCCGCCGTCCGCGAAAAGCCGAATGCGCACGTTGTAGAAATACGCGGTTCAAGCGTTGCATGACCGAGGCCGACGAAGGTTGAAGCATGAAGCTCGCGACACCCCGAGCCGGATGCCGTGACGCTCATTGTCCAAAATTGCAACCGGGCCGGGTTTGCCGGACCGCTTGCGCTGGGTACCCATGATTGAGCTCGTGCTATGCAACTCGAAAAGGCGGTAATACAAAGTCCTGCCGGATATAGCGATACGGCATTCGACCTTCCCCTTCGACCTATGCCAGATGACAAAGATGTAATCCGACTGCCTGAACTGTGAAATGCTGACGTTGCTATGATCACAACAGATTCCGAGACAATCGGTTCACGGCGCGACCGATTGCGTCATCGCTTGTATAGGTCCGATTTGCGATCTGATCAGCAAAATATATGAGCGTCGGCAGGGCAGGCATTGGGGCATCCGATGAATGAATTAAATCCGATCGCTTCTGCATTGCACCAAATTCAGGCAATCGCGACCGAAGCGCCTGCAGATACAAAGCCGGACCTGACGGCTATCATTTCGGGCGCTGCCGGATCCGCTAATTTTGGAGATCTGTTGCGGCGGTCGCTGACCAAGATAAGCAGCGAGCAGGCGTTAAGTACGCGTGAGACTCAGAAATTCGAATTGGGCGCGCAAAGCGTGGCGCTTATTGAGGTGATGATCGATGGAGCGAACGCCGGCATCTTGTTTCAGGAATCACTCCAGATTCGTAACAGCTTGATAAGCGCGTACTCGACGATCATGCGGTTGGATTTATAGTCCTGCAATCTACAGAGTTCCATCGGACTTGAGTTCGAGTGCTCGTTGCCCACTGCCAGCCGCTACCAACCCTATGAATCCGTCAACCATGGACATGCTTCGGGCGTACCTGACGACGGCGTCGCTGGCATCTGTCTTCATCGCGACGCTCGCACTGGCCGCGCTTGAGGTATTCGGAATATCCGACGAGGCCTTTCAAGCGCCAGCCTTTCGGGCCGGTGCCTTTGCCGCCGTCATTTACCTGGTACTATTGACCAAAAAGGCGGCTGAACTCGCGTTCCATACCGCGGTCGCCAATCGCCACAGCACCCGCATCGAAGCACTGAGCCACAGCATCTCCGTCTCCCGCAGATGTCCACGACTTCAACTTGTCATCCTGCACTTGCGGTTCAGTCGTAGACTCTTTGATCTGGTGGATTGAGTTTGATACGCGGCGAGCTTTTTTTATCTCTAACGCGATCAAGGTGTCATCTATGAGTCATATCGCTTCTCGCAGCTTAAACCTAGTAGAGGAGTCCCCCGTTCCAGCTCCGCCGGAACTGATCGAACAATGTTTCAACCGGGTTGAGTATTATCAGCCGCTTTATGGGGTCACAGGCGTCGAGGGCCCGCTGCGTTCGTGCCGTGACAGAGCTGTGGTCATTGAAATGGCGCTCGATTCCTTAGGACGGCGCCTTAGCCTTGTCGACTTCGGCTCGTCGCTCGGATACTTTCCATTTTTCTTTGCGGACCGTGGCGCCCAGACGACCGGTGTGGATATCAACCCCGAGAACACGGCGGTCGCGCTTGCCACCCAACGCGTCAACGGTCTGAGTGCCACGTTCAAAACCGCGCCTCTCGATTTGACGACAGTCAGCGCAATCTCTCCCGGCGAATACGACGTAGCGCTCGCACTGAGTGTGCTTCACCACATCACGTTACGACGTGGTATGGACTACGTCACGCAGTTGGTTGCTGAACTGATCGCCCGCATTCCAACACTGATCGTCGAGCTTGCTCATCGCGACGAAGACGTTAACTTTGCGTGGCGAGCGTCTCTTCCAGTAGATCCTCTAGAAATATTCTCTGCATGCCTCGACATCCAGATTCAACACCTGGGGAACTTCTCGAGTCATCTTTCGTCGAGTGTCCGCCCCATGTATCTCATCAAGAGGTAGTTTAGTCGAACGAACGCACGCCGCTAGCCAGGGGGAGTTGACCTGCGCACTCGAAAAGCCTCGTCAGATGAGCGGCTCCCTCGCACTCAGGTATACGATGCGTTCGGCACCAAAGACCTAACCAGAATCGACTCGTGGACGGAACACCGGTCGCGGTAGGGACGATGGTTACCCATCGCCCCGTTACTATCTTCATTCCTCGACAATCGGGGATTTGGCCAGCTAGGCCCGGCATGATTCTCGCCCCCAGTCGCAGCCATGATCCGGGGGGTGTTGTCACCGGGCCTGGTGGGTGGCTGGTGATCGCTAATAGGGGCTCGGCCAGGATATCTTGAGGCCGTCCGTAACGTAGATGCCGAGACTTGCCACCGATGTTGCAGGCCAACCGCATTCGAGGTCTGCTCACCCAGATTCATCCGGCGCTGGAAAGGGTCCTGGGGCCGCGCCTCGACCATCCGGCCGTGCTCGATCTGCTTGAGCGATACCCGTCATCCGCCGAGCTCGCCTCAGCCAGCGAGAAAACACTCGCCAACCGCCTCACCAAACTCGCACCTCGCATGGGCAAGAGCTTGGCTGCCGACATCGTCCAGGCGCTCAGCGAACAGGCTGTGATCGTGCCCGGTACTCAGGCCGCAACCATCGTCATGCCGCGTCTTGCCCAGCAACTCGCATCCTTGCGCAAGCAACGCGAGGAGGTTGCCAGCGAAGTTGAACGTCTGGTGCACGCACACCCTCTTTGGCCGGTCCTGACCAGCATGCCGGGAGTCGGCGTCAGGACCGCCGCCAGACTCCTCACTGAAGTCGCTCACAAAGCCTTCGCATCGGCTGCGCATCTCGCCGCCTACGCCGGCCTCGCCCCGGTGACCCGACGCTCGGGCTCGTCCATCCGTGGCGAACACCCGTCCAGACGGGGCAACAAGGTACTCAAGAGAGCGCTCTTCCTCTCGGCCTTTGCTACCCTGCGAGACCCGATCTCAAGGGACTATTACGCGCGCAAGGTCCAGCAGGGCAACCGCCACAATCAGGCGCTCATCGCTCTCGCTCGACGACGCTGCGACGTGCTGCGCGACGGCACCCTCTACCAACCAAAATCCGCCCCTACCGCTTGACGAATCACATAGGGGCACCCCCCGCACAGATTCGTACGTGCAGCATTACTGCATACGGCTCCTACCAAAAGTGTTAACCCGAGACCGCTGCGTGGGATGTGGATGGACGATTCGACCTGGTGGCAGGTATCGGCGAAGCAACCTCGCGAAACGCGACCACGGCAGGCGTCTGAGTTGACTTCGGCGCAGTAACGCATGCCGCCATGCACGACCGACTTCCCGAAGGAATCGAGCCAGCCGCCGCATGTTGTCAGGCACCGCACGGTAGTTCAGATATCCCCGGAGTACTCGCCGCAGCCACTGACCTGTCACAAGCACAGGTTCATAACGCCGCCGCATGAGCGTTTCCCGAGTGCTCGCCAGCGTTGCGCGCATCCGCTCCTTGATCGTCAGCCGCACGATCTTGAAGTCGCCATTACTGCGCCGCGTACTGCAACAATGCGTGAACCCCAGAAAGTCGAAGGTCTCCGGCTTGCGCATGCCGCGCTCCCGACACTGCTGCGTGGCAAATCGCCCGAAGCGAATCAACCGCGTTTTTGTCGGGATGCAGTTGCAATCCAAAGTGCGCCATTCGCTCCTGCAATGCTCGCAGAAAACGTCGTGCTTCCCCCTCACACTGGAATCCCAGCACACTGTCATCGGCATAGCGAACGATAATCACGTCGCCGGCCGCATGTCGGTTACGCCATTGCTGCGCCCATAAACTCAGCGCGTAGTGCATATAGACATTGGCGAGTAACGGTGAGATCACCGAGCTCTGAGGTGTGCCCCGCATCGATGCAACGCGGCGGCCTTCCTCAATCGTACCAGCCTTCAGCCATTTACGGATCAGGCGAATCGTCCGCCGGTCGGCAATCAAAACAGGTCTTAACGGTCTCAAAACCAGTTTCCACTTTGCCGAAAGTACCTGAGGGAAACCTGAAGCACTTCGAACAGGTCACCTCGGATCGCGTATCTACGACAATGCTCCAATTCGACCGGGGTCGGGACGACCCTCAAAACGGCAATAGGCAGCATAATAGCGGCGGCTTTGGCTGCTGGACATTCCGAAAAAATTTGAGCCGAGCAAGCAGATGACAGCCGTCGCGGAATAGCAAGTGACTCTATTGCGGAAAGATGTCACGGTTTAAATTGCGCCGAATATGGCACCGACCGCAGATGCCACCCCCATCGACAGCGCGCTCCAGAAGGTGACCCGCAATACACCAGGCCCTATTTTCGCCCCGCCAACGCGCGCGGCAAGTCCGCCAAGGATCGCCAGGGAAACCAGCGCCGTCACCGCGATGCTCGGGGCCACCCATGGCTACGGGCGAGCGCCGTAACGATGAGCGACAAAGCTGCCCCCACCGAAAAGCTGCTGGCTGACGCTAGCGCGGCCTGCAACGGATTTGCCCTGGTCGTTTCCGAAATACCCAATTCGTCTCGGGCATGCGCGCCCAGTGCGGCGTGAGCCATTAGAGCCTGCGCGACCTGTTTCGCAAGCGCCATATCGAGGCCGCGCCGTACGTAAATCGCCGCCAGCTCCCGATGCACGCGCGCGCCATCCGCATCGAGTTCCTCCTGATCTTCGGCGAGCGCCGCAGTTTCTGTATCCGCCTGCGACGAAACCGATACGTACTCGCCTGTAGCCATCGACATCGCGCCGGGTACCAATCCAGCCACGCCGGTCAACACCAGATGACCGTGTTCGGCGTGCGCGGACGCGACGCCGATTATCAGACTCGCCGTCGAAATGATACCGTCGTTTGCACCAAGCACCGCAGCGCGTAACCAGCCAATCGCCTTGATTCGATGTGGTTCCTTGTAGCTTTTGGAATTGGCAGACCCTATCGCTGTCGCCCCTGATCGCGAGACAGCCCTGCGTGGGGCAGCATCCGTTGCAGCACATGGTCTTTCAGAATAAGACGGTGGAACAGCGCAGCCATGACATGCAGACCAATCAGTGCGAAGAGCACCCATGCGAGGATGCCGTGCACGTCACCCATCTCCCGGCCGAAAGCCGAGCCCAGTTCGCTAAGTGCAGGATAACGCACCACGCCCAGCAAGCGGACCGTCCAGCCGCGTGAGGACGCGTTGATCCATCCGAGCAGCGGCACTATCACGAGGGCGGCGTAGAGGAGAACATGTGTAATACGCGAGACGTTGCTAAGCAGAGGCGGCAACTCGTCCGACGTCGGCTGATGCGTCAGTCGCCAGATCACCCGGATTGCCATGACGGCGACGAGCGTCGCGCCCACCCCAAGATGCCAGGCGATCAGATTAACCGGCTGCGTATCTTTGTGGAAATCTGGCATCGTCCAGCCGATCATAAATTGCAATGCGACCAACAGGGCCGTTAGCCAGTGCAGTGTGCGTGCGACCGCGTCATAAGCCGGACGCCGCAATTCGTAGACCTTGGCCATTCTTGCTCCTCAAGTTGTCACGACTTGATGAATTGATGGGTTCGCGGCCTGCGAATTCTGAACTGATGGCCAAAAAAAGCATTCCGCAAGTCCGAGCGATGCTAGCGACCTTACCTTAAGGGAACCTGACGCTGGGGAGGGGCGATCCGGATGCTTGACTCCGCTGCTGTTTCCGCGCAGCCGTCAACGTGGCGTCAGCACGACCGGGAAGCCGGGAGGCTAGGTTTCCACACGGGTCACGCGAATAGGTTACGCGTTAGCAGGCAACGTCACAGGCCGGTTTCTTGCTATCGGTCGGATGCATCGTCAATTAACGCCCTTCACTCTGAACCATAAGCGCCTGCTAAACCGTCTGGCTATTTCAATGGTTTTGCCGCTGGCCTCCTGCGCGATTGGACCATCAAGTTCAACCGATACGGGCTTCGGCGCATCGCCCGCCATGCCGGCTCCAGAATCGTCATTGGTTCCGGTGGTTAACATCGCGCCCATTCAGGCGCCTCCCGACGGTTTCGTACCCACCGCTGCCGCCGGCTTTGTCGTCACCCAGTTTGCCGGTGGCCTCGCGCATCCGCGCTGGCTTTACACGTTGCCCAATGGTGACGTACTGGTCGCGGAAAGCGACGCGCCACATGAACACGATGAAGGCAGCGGCCTATTCGGCTGGATCAGAAAGCAGGTCATGAAGCGCGCCGGCGCCGGTGTGCCGAGCCCCGATCGGATTGTGCTGTTGCGCGATGTGGATGGCAGCGGCGTGGCGAGGACTCAGGCCGTGCTTCTGGGTGGCCTGCACTCGCCGTTCGGGATGGCGCTCATTGGCAATCAACTCTATGTTGCCGATACGGACGCTCTGTTGCGTTTCAACTATGTGACGGGCACCACTCAGATTACAAGTCCCGGCGTCAAGGTTGCCAGCTTGCCGGGCGGGCCGATCAACCATCACTGGACCAAAAATATCCTTGCCGATCGGTCCGGCAAGCATCTGTACATCACGGTGGGATCGAACAGCAACGCAGGGGAAAATGGAGTCGATTCCGAAGAAGGTCGAGCGCGTGTCCTTGTGTTCGACATCGAAACGGCCCATGTGCGGCCTTATGCGACTGGATTTCGCAACACCAATGGACTTGGCTGGCAACCGGACAGTGGCGCGTTGTGGACGGTAGTCAATGAGCGGGACGATCTCGGCAACAATCTTGTTCCCGACTACATGACCGCCGTGAAAGATGGCGCTTTTATGGCTCTCCCTACAGCTACTACGGCCAGCACATCGACACCCGCGTCAAACCACAACGCCCCGATCTGGTTGCAAAGGCCATCGCGCCGGACTATGCGCTCGGCAATCATACGGCTTCGCCAGGTCTGGTCTTTTACGACCGGACGCTGTTCCCGCCTCGTTATCGTGGAGGCGCATTTGTCGGCCAGCATGGATCATGGAACCGCAAACCGCGTACCGGCTATAAGGTGGTGTTTGTGCCGTTTGTCGATGGAAAACCTGCAGGCGTGCCTGAGGGTTTCCTGCGCGGCTTTCTGACGGCAGGCGGCTACGCAGTGGGTCGACCCGTTGGCGTCGCACTGAACGCGCATGGGGCCCTGCTCGTAGCTGACGATGTCGGTAACGCCGTATGGCGGGTAGCGCCGCGTAACAATGCCAAATTGGCTGACATAGCGCCGGTAGGTAAATGACACGGCACCAGCGGTTTGTTCCGGAAGGGCGTGAGCGCAAGATTTAGAGCCCGCATTATCGTGCTTCGGCAGTCTGCGAAACTTGATATGAACATCCGCGCTAGTCGATCGCTGCACGGACAAATTGTCGAACGACCGATAGCTGAACAATTATCAGCCGTTCGCAAGACCCCTTTAACCGTCTCTTCGTGGCCGAGATGGAAATATTCGGCCAGCGTCCGCGGGTCAGCAGCTCGGCCTCGACACGAATTTGCCTTGCCGACGCGTGAAGAACTTTCGGCAGAGGTCGCCCAACGTCAGACTTCGGCACAACCTGCCAGCGGCAAAGGCTCTGCGCTCCAGCGCAGGGAGGAGAGCGATCTAAGCGACAGCATCCTTGGTCCCAGCAGGCGATCTACCGACGTTTGTTGCAGAGTTCGCGGCCCGCATAGATAACCAGAAACAGGCCTACGAGCACGACCGCTATTGCCAGCGATTCGTCTTGCCGTCCGGGGGGAACCGACGACGTCGCGTAAAACCAAAGGCCCGTGCCGACCGCCGTCATGAGAACGCCAAAGACAAGCCCCCACACCGGTCCCGCCGTATTGGTGCTTCCTGATTTGTGAGACATTTTCATCGCTATACTCCGTCCGGCCTGCACGGAATTTTCCCAACTGCAGGCCCTTGCGAGCTACGCAGTCGCACTACATAACATACAGGTAGCGTACGCGGGCAAAAGACACCATCAACAGGCTAGATTTATCATTGAGGTATTCGGCGCTTTGCGATCAAACGGACAGACACCGATGAAATTGAGGGCAACCGTTCTGTGTGTCCGCGACAACCGTATCTTGCTGGTTGCCAGGCTGAGGTCGCGATGGGCGCTTCCGGGCGGCCGTATCCGTCGCGGGGAAGAGCCACACGAGGCTGCGTTGCGCGAACTGGAAGAGGAAACGACGCTCGCTGCGACCGAACTGGTGTACCTTTTTCAGTTCAGTGGATTAACACGGTACACCATGTCTTCTTCGCTGATGTGGCGCATCAGGCGACCGCGCAGCCGAGCAACGAAATCGCCAGATGCAAATGGTTCGTCCCGATCAAGATCAAGACCCTTTCTACAAGTGTTCCGACCCAGGGAATTGTCGAGCTTTTCTTTCGGCATATGGCCGCTGTCGAACACAATGATTCCCAGCGGATGCTGGAGCGGACCGGAGATGTGACTGTATGAGCCGAACCTACTAATATCAAGGCTTCGACATCGAAGTGGCCGTTGAGGCCGACTTCGTCTGGAAGAGCGCGCGCACCGTTACCGGAGCAGTCTTATCTCCTCTTCGTTTGGGTGAATCAAGAGGCAAGCCATTTCTCAGCAAAGCGGATGCGCTCACGGGCGGTTATAGCGCGGGCCGGCGAATCGTCGATGACCTGTTCCATTCATAGTCAGATGGTCAGCGGACAAAACCAGCGGGCGCCTCGAGCATGCGCCATCGGAGACACGATCGAGCAGGTTCATGTTGCAGCCTTGGTCAGCCCGCGCTAGGTGTAGTCCTGCCTGGCGCATTGTTTGTCATCGAGCAACCACTTGTCCCCGTCCAATAGCGTAGCCTGGAGCACGAATCGATCAGCCAGTGGCTCTCGTACCAGCAAACTCGTGCGGCCTTCGTGTGCGCCGGAAACCAGCCTGCTTTTTTCATTGCTCCTCCGGACAAGGTGGGTAAACGAGTTTACGTGATGCGACGCATCCAGCGTGCGTAGTGGATACCGGTCGCTGAGTCTGTCTCGTGGACAATCATTTGACCACGTCTCTTTTTGATTTCGCGCGGCAGTTCGGCTGGGCGAGTGCTCGGAGTAGCTCGCAGTACCCCGCCGTCCGTGATCAGGAAGTCAGGCTATCAGCGTAGTGCGAACTCGGCGATACCCGCGAGCGCACAGAAGCTGACGACAGCGAGCGGGCGGGTCTTCCAGAGTGTCAACATGAAAAAGCCAATGGCGGCAATGGCGAAGTCGACTTGGGACAGAACCGCGGTCGTCCACACAGGGGAGTAGAGTGCTGTTGCCAGCAACCCCACAACGGCAGCGTTGGCGCCGCTCAAAATCGCCCCCATTGACGGGCGGCTCCGAAGCGCTTGCCAGTATGGCAAAGCCGCCAGCACGAGCAGCAGGCCAGGAAGAAAAATTCCTACGGTCGCGATGGCCGCACCTGTCCAGTGATTCGGTGTCGGGGCCATAACCCAACCGAGGAATGCAGCGAACGTGAACAGCGGCCCCGGGACTGCCTGCGCGGCGCCGTAACCGGCGAGGAAATCGTTCGGTGCTACCCATCCGGTTACGACCGTTGCCTGCTGGAGAAGCGGGAGTACCACGTGACCACCGCCAAACACGAGTGCACCCGAGCGATAAAAGGCCTCGAATACATTGATCGTCTGGCTTGTGGGGAAAAGTGTGGCCGTTGCTGGAAATCCGATCAGCAACACAACGAACAGCGCAAGCGCCATGGCGCCAACCACGCGGGAAATGCGCCTCTCATCGGTATGCCGCTGCACGCGCACTTCCACTGCCGAACCGGACGTCCTGCATAATGCGAGTCCGAGCACTGCGCCGAGGCCGATAACGAAAAGCTGCGCGTAAACGGTGGTCAGGACGCTGAGCACCGCCATGGCGACAAGTGCGATGGCCGTCCGGCAAGGATCCGGACACAAGCGACGTGCCATGTCCCATACCGCTTGCGCCACGACAGTAACGGCAACCAGCTTCAGGCCGTGGATCAGCCCTCCACCTACCGGCCCGCCCAGGCTCGGAGCGATAGTAGCAAACCCGAGTAACAGAAGAACCGAAGGCAACGTGAAGCCGCACCAGGCCGCAAGTCCCCCCAGCCAGCCGGCCCGCAAAAGCCCAATAGAAAATCCCACCTGACTGCTGGTCGGTCCTGGCAGAAATTGACAGAGGCCGACGAGATCCGTGTACGCTTCTTCGTCGAGCCAGCGACGCTGCTCAACGAATTCCCGCCGGAAGTAGCCAATGTGCGCGATAGGACCGCCAAAGCACGTTAGGCCCAGTTTGAGAAACACCGTGAGGACTTCGGAAGCAGTCCCTGCGGCGGCCGAGCGCGGCGAAGTCATTCCAGTTTCCATGGAGTTGCGGCTTTCCAGTAGCGACAGACGATGGGGCTGTTAACGGCTAGGTACCCGCATTCTGCACTTAACTGCGAGGCGATGTTCCTTTGCGATTCGGCAGGCCCCTCTTGACGCAACACCGAGCGGCCAGGATCTGCCGACGGGTGACTGAAATTGGGCCGAACCGGGCCCACAGCGACCGCGCCAAAGCAACCCTGATAGGACCTTCGATTTGCCCCGTCGCGGTCATTCCTAGTACGGCGCGTCATTACCGCATCAAATTAAACTTGATCGCCCTCCAATGTGAGCTCGCCCCCCACGGACCTTGCACAATGTATCCGGAACAGCGCTGGCGGGAGGCGAGGTCAATGGCCGTCAGGGCTTCGGCGTGAACTAACTGCTGGAACCGACGCCGCTTTGTCGGCCGCAATCTTTGCCTCTGCTTGCTGTATGTCGACCGGGTAGTTTGGCTCAGTCCACCGGCTCATATAACCAGCTCGTTCAACGTTCAATAGGTCGGCCCGAACTTCTGCTCGTGTTAGTGGGACATTGTCAGACTGTGCGTGAACCAGAAATGGAAACGCAAAGATGCTGCTTAACGTGACAGCACGAATAAAAATTCTCATGATGGGGCGAGTCCTGCAGATACGAATGACGACCGTTGCTGCGCCATTCCAGGGGTTACAAATCCAACTGCATTATCGTCTTGTAGGCACTTACCAGCCTATTGCGAATCTGGAGTGAATCCTGAAACATAATACCTGCCTCCGCCCCATCGATCATTACGTCGCTAAGCGAAACGTTTGGCGCCCCGAGTTCGAATGCCTGACCCTCACGCTTGCCCAATGCTTGCCTATCGCTTATCTTTGCCAGCGATTTCTGCAACAGTTCTCCGAAACTAACTGAGCCGGCGTCGCTTGAAAGGGCAGCCGCCAAGTTCTGCGTTCCGTATCCCGCTGCTTCAGTCTGCATTGCCTGTATCTGCTGCAATGCAGATGCGATCGGATTCACCTGATTCATCGGTTCCCCCAACGTGCGCCCTACCGACGCTAAAAAAATTCAATCTTTCGGACTATAAAGCCCTGACATGTGCGGGCGGCGCCACCTCGTTGCGCCGCCGGACCGTTTATTCTGCGCATTGCATCATCATGGCGATGTCTGCATTTCACATCTCAAACAGACGGATTACAATTTTGTCATTTTGCGTAGGCCGAAGGCCCGACGGACCATAGACGAACATCGCCGATTGTCGGCGATCCAGGTGGCGATGACGACTGGCGGCTTCTTTAATTGAGCGGTGACGTCAAGGGTCGATCTCCGATGGTTTTGTGTTGGAAACGTCGTTTGCGCGGGTCACGCTTCTTTCCGCAGTCGGCTCATCAATCACGTCACGCTGCACGCATTGGTCGAGCAGGCAACCACACCTACCAAGGCTGGACACTCAGAATGACGTCTCGACGCTGCCTCAGCGTTAAGGGTGCGCTTGCTTGTGCTCTACCCGGCGAGACGCCGGGTTTCTCGAGAGAGTCGTTGTCTACATGGAGACCAAGCTGACCGATTCTTCGAGCGGCGCGCGGCTGGTTCGATATGAATTGGCAGGATGCCGTTCACCGGCATAACCGAAGGATATTGCACACACCATCTTTCGGTCCCCGCCCAGGCTCAATTCCCGTCTGACGACCTTCGCATACGACGACAGCGCAGCTTGGGGAATTGTCGCTAGTCCGCTGTCATGCGCGGCAAGCAGGAAGTTGCTGACGTAGCATCCACAGTCGATTGCTCCGTAGAGCCCTACCGGTTTCTGCTCGCTTCGCCTCGACAGAAAATTGCTTCCCGGTCTTCGTGTTGGTTGCGGTGAATTCGCAATGCGATGAGTTTCGATCGTCTTCGTCTTCAAATTCGATTTTGAAGTCGGCGCGCACAAGCGTGGCCGCAACCTGCACTTCGTAACGTGCACCAAAGAAATTTTCTTTATTGCGCAGCCGTTCCACGAGTTTCGTCTGCAACTCGGCATTGTGGCCAAGTTCGTACAGATCATAGGCTAGCTGAACGTATGCCCGAGCCGCGCCGGTCGCCGGGCCGCCAGATACTTTCCCCGGCTCCTTGACAAACTGCTGCTGGTGATCATAGACTCGTTGATACCAGACCAATAGCGGATGACGCCCTTCCAGCGGCTTCTTTAACTCGATGTTGCCCCATCCTGGGCCGATTGCCATCTTGATGTTCTCGCCGAGGAAATCATGGAAGGTCTTCCACTTCTTTGAGTGAAGCAGGCGATTCTTTACAGCAACAATTCGAACCCGGTCATCCATTTCCAAGACTACGATCGGCCTTCCGAGTCCTTCCTGGACGGCTCGTTGATGTTCTTCTGCCTCCAGCCTAGCTCGCATCATCCGCGCAGATGCAATCGCTCTTTTGATTCTCTCCATCTGCAGAAGGCCTGCCATGGCATTTTTTGAATTTTTTGCCACCGCCGCAAGGGCAGGGGTCGTTGCGTCCTGGTTCATTTGCCATTTTCTCCCCGCCCTCCGAGTAAGATTGGTCGTTCGTCTCTGCTGGACTTGAGTCTAGGCCGTTGCGAATCTTGTTCAACAAACGTCGGCTACTTGGGTGTAGACGCTGCTGTGATCTCTATCCCGCAGCCCTCGCCAACGTCCGCAGAAGACCGTCTTTAGGCCCGGCACTCGGCACGTGGGCCAGCGAGCACCTCGCCGCGCTGCGTGTTGGTACGTCGGTCGCAAACTCCCAGCCTGCCGCGAATATGCCAGCGCGGCAATTCCGGTAGTCCTCAACCCGGTTCTCGCTTTCAGCCTGCGGTCATGCGCAACGACTCGATAGCCGTGTTGCAGAAAAAACAGCATCTGCGCATCCCAGTCATCCGAACTGAGTGGCCATCCGTGATGGAACACGACTGGCTGACCTTGGCCCCAGTCTTTGTAGAAGATCTCGGTCTGATCCTTCGTAGTCACAAAAGGCATGTGTTTCTCCTATGACGTGCAGATTTAGGGCCGGTCCGTTCGGATCGACTGACAATGAATACGGACTCCTCATCGAGGCCGGATTTTCTGGCATGCATAAGCAATGCAGATTACCTCTTCAGCGGATCACCGCGCCTCAACCGTTACGAGAATGCACGACCATCAAGCGCGATAGAAATCGCGAGCCGATTGTGGCGGCCGCCCGAGAAGGTGCCCGAGGTCTCCCGTGACCTCGGAGAATTCCCCCGCCGCGATCGCCTGAAACCAGGCCGCGAAGAAGTTTGCCACGGGTGCGGGGAAGCCTTCGTTGATGCGCGCTTCAATAAACTCGGCGACGGATACCTCGCGATAGTCGATCTCTCGCCCGCTCGCCTCGGACATCGCCAAAGCAATATCGGCCATGCTGACGGCCTCGCTACCGGTGAGCGTATAAAGCTTGCCTTCGTGGCCGTCGCTCGACAGCGCCGCGGCGGCGCCTTCCGCAAGATCGCGCCGGCTGGCAAAAGCGCCAACGCCACGGCCGGCGGGTACCCTGATGCCACCCTCGGTTACGCTCTTACCGAAGGGCAGCGTGTCGAAATACATGGTGTTGCGCAGGACCGTCACGTTGAGCCCCGAGGTGTGCAACAGCGCCTCCGTTTCGTTTTCCCATTGCGTCACCTGAGGGATTTCCACCGTGCTGCCTTCAACGTGCTGCAGCGAGATGTAGTGCAAATAGCGCACGCCAACCCGTTTGGCCACCTCGATGACATTTGAATGCTGCGTGACAGCATCGGTGAAAGCACGGGCCGACACGAGGAGCAACTTGTCCACGCCGCAGAAGGCACGTTCGAGCGAGGCTGGGGCTAGATAGTCCCCCGCGCGGACCTGCACGCCTTTCTCCGCGAACGCGTGCAGCTTCGCCGGATCGCGTGCGAGCGCGACGATGTTGCCGGCAGGAACACGACGCAGCAGGAATTCGACCACCTGGTTGCCTAAGCCGCCGGTCGCGCCGGTCACGAGAATCTGGGTCATGGCCGGGCCTTATGCGACGGTTTGGGGTGGGGCGTCGAACAGCCCGGCCTTACCGCCCGTGTACAACTGGCGGGTCGGCTCGTCATTTATCATCGTGTAGGGGAAGCCCGAGGGGATGGCGCTCACCGCATCGAGGCGGGCAATCTGCTCGGCCGACAGCGTTACCTTTGTTGCGGCGAGATTGTTTTCGAGTTGCGCGAGCGTGCGCGGCCCGATGATCGGAAACGGGCCTTTGGCCGCGACCCAGGCGATGGCGATTTCGCCAGGCGTGACACCGGCGTCCTGCGCAATCTCGATCACTGTGTCGAGGATGGCGGTGCGCTGCGGGGAGTTTTCGGCTTGAAATACCTTTCCACCGAAACCCTCCGCGCGGCCTTTCTCACCCTGGCGATACTTGCCGGTCAACATGCCGCCACCCAGCGGCGACCAGGCCACAATGCCGAGGCCAAGCGCGTGACCGGCCGGCAGAAGCTCCTGTTCGGTGCTGCGTTCGACGAGACTGTGCTCAACCTGAAGACCGGCGATGGGCGCAGCGCCACGCAACTCCGCAATCGTCGCGGCACGCGCTACACGCCACGCGGGGAAATCGGAGAGACCGGCGTAGAGGATCTTGCCGGCACGGACAAGGTCGTCGAAACCACGCACGATCTCTTCGACCGGTGTGACGCCGTCGGATACGTGCGCCCAATAGAGATCGATCCGGTCGGTCTTGAGCCGCTTCAGGCTCGCCTCGACGGACGCGACCATGGCCTTGCGGCTATTGCCCGTGACGAGGATGCCCGAGCTATCGTCCGTCCGCATGGTGAATTTCGTGGCTAGCACGAAGTCCTCGCGCCGACCGGCCAGCAGATCGCCCAGGATCTCCTCGGACTGACCGGATTGATAACCGTTGGCTGTGTCGATGAAGTTGACACCGGCGTCCGCGTAGGCGTCGAAGATGCGACGTGCCTCGTCGGGTTCGGCGCCATGACCCCAGCGCGTACCGAAATTACCTGTTCCGAGCACCAGTTCGGAAACTCGCAAACCGGTGTTCCTGCCAAAGAGCTTGTAACGCATGAATCGCACTCCTTAATATACAGTTTAGAATCCGGCGCGAATACGAAGGTGAACGGAAACGTCGCCGGGTTATGAAATCGTTATGAACGACCTTGATCGACCGTGTCTACTTCAGGCCTGTCGCTGCGATTGCGATTGAGAAGACTGTTGATAGCCGAGTCGAGTATCCGCGCGGAAAGCGTCTGGTCCTCGGCAACGCGCGATAACACGAGCGCGCCGACCATCGTCGAAAGCACGACAGCGGGGTCGCTTTCTGCCCGTTGATCAGATGAAGCCTGCGCGGCCCGCTCAATGACATCCAGATACGACCTGATACCCGTTTCGAAACTTCGGATCAATTCTGGACTGTGCCGGGCAGCATCGGGGCCAAGCGCGGGAAAGATGCAACCGTCGGCGATCTGGTCGCGGTGCTCGAAGGATAGATACCTGCTAATGATTGTGGCAAGCGCATTTTCGCCGCTGCTCTTCACCAACTGCGTCAATCTCTCGGTACTGTCAGCCAGCACGCGGTCACAGGCCTGAGCGGCGAGGTCGTCTTTCGACCTGAACTGTTTGTAGAATCCGCCTTGCGTCAGGCCCGCCGCACCCATCAGGTCATTGAGGCCGACCCCTTCGAAGCCGCGTTCGCGGAACAGTCGGCCCGCCGCCTCGATGACTGTGCGCCGATTCTCTTCCGCCTGTGCACGACTGACTCTCATGAAGCTCTCCGTCGATCCGATCGATTTTATTATATGGCAATCACCATCTATTCGCAATGAGCCTCAAATCTCATGTACGGCAGGTCGCGAGCCGTCTGTCGCGCTTTGAGCCGCATCATGATTGAAGTCCATGCTGGCGGATACCGAACGGCAAGAAGGTGACTATCCTCGTCGAGAATTGGGTGCTCCCTACACCATTTTCCCGGTGAACATCGGCCTCGGCGACCCGTTCAATCGAGGTTTGCTGCTAGCATCGCTGGGCATAACGCCGCTGCTGCCGGGGTTAACCATGCAAATGGGTCGGTCCATCAAGGTTGTGGGAAGAAGCGCCGCATGCGGCTCAAGCCGCCGCCTTGCTCGCGCTCGGATCAAATATTGGTAAATACCGTTTCGGCTGGAAGACGCGACCTCGGAGCGCTTTGTTGAAATCGCCGTCCCCGCTATAGCCGAGCGCGGCCCGTGAATCGTGAAGAGGCGCCTCTCGTTGAAGAAGAGGCCATCGGTCGCTCGGGCCGGTTGGAGCGTCGCCGCGCCGCTCGCCATATCCAGCACGCGCACGACAAGTTGCCCGCGCTCCACCGCGCCAAGGAGTTCGCGGATGCAGGAGGCCTCGCTGAGTGGCTCCAGCACGATCTGGATGGTGCCGCCGCACGGAAGGCCCAAGCGGTGTGCATCCTCCGCTGTGATGCCGCACTTCACCGCCTCGGGCCGCCCAATGCGCACCCCTTCGCGCCGAACGCGATCGATGAGGTCGTCTTCGATGCAGCCGCCCGCTACCGATCCGACCACGAGCCCATCGTCACGTACGGCGAACATCGCACCTTCGGGGCGCGGCGATGAACGCCATGTTTTCACCACCGTCACCAGCAGGGGGCGTCGCCCTTCATCGAGCCAGCGTACAGTGGATTTCAGGACCTCTGAGGTCCACGCTGTCCATGATCGTTTCCTCCTTTTTCGGCTTGTCGCTGGCGTCCTTGCCGACGGCAGCGCTATCGATGTTGGCTAACGAGGCTACCTCGACATCCACGATACGCGGTGTGTCACAAGGCGAGCTGTCCGCGACCGCGTTGCCGAGGTAATACCGCCTCCCTCATCGCATAAGTTCTCTCGGGCCGCATCGCACTCAGCACTCGACGATATTTACCGCAAGGCCACCGCGCGATGTTTCCTTGTACTTCGTCTTCATGTCCGAGCCCGTCTCGCGCATCGTCTTGATGACCGAGTCGAGCGACACGTAATGCGCGCCGTCGCCGCGCAGCGCCATGCGCGCGGCGTTGACGGCCTTTACCGACGCCATCCCGTTGCGCTCGATGCACGGAATCTGTACCATGCCGCCGACCGGGTCGCAGGTGAGGCCGAGGTTGTGTTCCATGCCGATTTCGGCGGCATTCTCGACCTGCCGGGGTGTACCACCAAGGACGGCCGCAAGCGCTCCCGCCGCCATCGAACACGCGACGCCTACTTCACCTTGACAGCCCACCTCGGCGCCTGAGATCGATGCGTTGAGCTTGTAGAGAATTCCGATGGATGCGGCGGTGAACAGGAAGTCGATCACTCCCTTCTCGTTCGCGCCCGGCGTGAAGCGCACGTAGTAATGCAGCACGGCAGGGATGATGCCGGCAGCTCCGTTGGTCGGCGCGGTGACAACGCGTCCGCCAGCGGCGTTTTCCTCGCTCACGGCGATCGCATAGAGGTTGATCCAGTCGATCATCAAAAGCTGGTCCTGCAACGCGCGCTCAGGATTGCTGGTGAGAGCGCGGTAGAGCTTCGGGGCGCGCCGCTTTACGTTCAAGGGGCCAGGCAGCGTGCCATCGGCGTCCGGATTGCCGACGCCGCAACCGCGCTCGACGCTCGATTGCATTGCGTCCCAGATGCGCAGAAGGCCTGACCGGATCTCCTCGTCGCTATGCCAGATGCGCTCGTTCTCGAGCATGAGCTGTGCGATGGGCTTGCCTGTCGACGCACACAGTTGCAGCAGTTCGGCACCGGTGCGAAACGGATACGGCAGTCGTTCTGCCGCGGACAGAGCGTTCGTCTTCGGTGCGCCAGCGATCACGACGAAGCCACCCCCCACGGAAAAGTAGGTACTTTCGCGCAGCGTTTCGCCGCTCGCATCGAGTACGCGCAGCTTCATGCCGTTTGGGTGCTCGGGCAGCGCCTGGCGATAGAACGTGATGTGCTCCTTCGGCGTGAATGGAATCGTGTGACGACCAAGGAGCGACAAGAGACGGGACGTGCGCACTGCTTCAAGGCGTTCGAAGGTGGTCTCCGGATTCACGGTGTGAGGTGCATCACCCATCAGGCCAAGCATGACGCCGCGGTCTGTACCGTGGCCCCTGCCCGTCGCGCCAAGCGATCCGTACAGCTCGACATTCACAGTTGCTGTCCGAGCCAGCAGGCCGTCGCGCTCGAGTCCCTCCGTGAACATCAGCGCCGCGCGCATTGGCCCGACGGTATGCGAGCTGGAAGGCCCGATGCCAATCTTGAAGAGATCGAAAACGCTGAGTGTCATCGGATATCCACCATAAAGGCGAGTTAGATGGGTTATATGCCGGGCTGCGATAATGGCGGATTGCGCCAACGCGGCAGTCATGATGCGGTCGACACCCTGCCGCGAAGCTATACAGCCTAGCAAACCATAAATCGTCAGTCGACGACTTAATCGTGCCAAAATGTGCATAAGGAGAGATCAGCTTATGAAGACGCCCCTCAGGCAGCCGAAAAAGACTCCGACCGCGGGCAGAGCAACGGCGACGCGTGCCACACTGAAGACGAGGCAAAGGCTGCCTCGAGCCGAGCGTCAGGCGCTCGTGCTGGCGAAGGCTGCCGAGTATTTCTCCGAGCACGGGCTTAACGCGCAGACGCGCGCGATTGCGCAGGCGTGCGGTGTTTCGCAGCGACTGCTCTACAGCCTCTTTCAGAGCAAAGATGCGTTAATCGAGGAAGTCTACAATCGCGAAATCGCCGGACTATTCCAGGCCATTTGGTTCGTCAAGTTGAAGGACCGCAGCGTGCCGCTCGAGGCTCGCCTCAACGATTTCTATCGCTACTATTACGAAAGTCTCCTGACGCGCCGCTGGCTGCGACTATTCCTCTATTCATCGCTCGACGGGCTGCGAATGGCGCCGATCTATACAAACGCGATCGTCACCCATGCGCTCGAAATCATCGTCGAGGAAGTGGCGTATGACTCGAAACGCGGTGTTCCCGCGAACGTCGACGAACTAACGGAGATCGGCTGGATTCTCCATGGCGCGGTATCGCACCTCGCCATACGGCGTCGGATCTATGCGAACGAAAACACCGTCTCGCCTGAGCGCGTTATCGAAATGAGTGTGCGCTCGTTCCTCGTGAGCATTCCGGAGATGCTTCCTTCGCTTCAAACTGCCTGATGATTTCGGTTGTTTCGCCGAGATAGCCTGCCCCCAGGTTTCGCGCCCGCGGCGCCTAACACTAGCACCGGGCCGCGGCCCGGCCAATCACTCCTCTTTCATGGCAGGTGAATCGTCGTACGACGACAATTGTCGCTTGCGTATCCAGGCTATCCAAGTGGAGATAATTTCTCCAAGTCTTTGTAATTAAAGAATATTTTTTTGATGGTAACTACAATCGTCAGATGAAGCGAATCCCTTGTAGACTTTTTGTCGTCAATTGACGATTTATTTTTTCACCAATATCGTTCGTCTCCATCCGGTAGCTACAGCGCTATCACCACCAAGAGACTGTGCCGCGCAAGCGGCTTGGAGCGAACCATGAGTGAAATGGCGAAGTTCGGAAGCCGTCGTCGTTTTCTGCAGTTGTCGGTCGGAGCCGGACTAGCGGCCACGGAATTGTTGAGAGGGCTACCGCAAGCATTCGCCGCGGATGCTGTCAACTTTTATGCATGGTCCGCCGGCGTTGACACGGTCAGGCGGCAGATCGCTGCGTTCACCGCGAAAACCGGGGTACCGGTGAACTACAACAACCTGCCGTTTGCGCAGTACCGTGAGGCAATGGTTACGAAATTTGTCGGCGCCGCGCCGGTCGACGCGCTGTGGGTCTCGGACGGCTGGCTACCCGAATGGGCGGACGCTGGCTGGATAGCACCGATCGACGGTTTCCCAGAACTGATCAAGTACAACAGCGACGTGCAGGACTTCTGCGTTCAGTCCATGCGCTACAAGGATCGTCAATACGGGATGACCTACTACACCGACTACATGGCCTTCCTGTACGACGCGGACATGCTGGCAAAGGCGGGCATCCCGGCGCCCCCAGAAAGCTGGGACGAACTCGTCGCCCAATCTCTGAAAATCAAGCAGGCTGGCCTGTCAACCTACCCGTTAATGCTGCCAATGGCGCGCGAGAGCTGGCTGATCGAATTCATGTCGTCGCTCGTGTTCTCCCATGGCGGCCGCTTTGTTGACGATAACAATCGCGTCGTGATGGACGATCCGAAACATGGCGCGGTGACTTCGCTGCAGTGGGTGGTCGACGCGGTCAACAAGCATCACATTGTGTCACCGGCATGCGTCGAAAGTGGCGAACTCAATGGCTTCAAGGCGGTAGCCTCGGGCAATCATGCGTTCGCGCTGCTGCCGCGTTACCGGATCCAGGCGCTGAATGATCCGCGTCAATCGCACGTGGCCGGCCGCATCAAGCAGGCGTTGATGCCGGCCGGCCCGAACGGGTCGCACGCGACGGTCGCATGGATGCGCATGCACGCCATGAGCGCCGCAACAGCGGCGAACAAGACGCGCGCGGCGAGTGCGGGCCGCCTGATCGAAGCGTTCGGCGGCAAATTCGATGGCCAGTATGCGTTCCAGAAAGCCGTATTCCTCGACACCGGCACCGCGTTCGGGGTGAAGTCGCTGTTTAGGGATCCGGAGATCAAGGCCGCGTACGAGAAATACGGCGATTTTGCAATGTTCCAGCAGCAGCAGAATCTCGCGCGCAAAAAGGACGTGATCACGCGGTGGTTCGGAGATTGGGACGAAACCAACAGCACCGCGTGGCAGTCGGCTATTCTCGGTCAGGCGAGTGCTGCCGATGCGCTGAAGGCGTCGGCGAGCAAGTGGACCGGCCTGGGCAAGCAGGTGTGACGATGAGCACACCTGATCTATACAAGGGTTGGCTCGCCAGGCACTCCGTGCCGGCAGCGGACCAGCGCAGCGCGATGCTGCTGCTGCTTCCGATGTTTGTGGTGCTCTGCGTCGTTGCGGTGTTCCCAATTGTGTATTCGCTGTGGACAAGCCTGTTCGAGATCCATCTCACACGAATGAGCACCACGTTCGTTGGCTTCGGCAATTATCTGCAGATCTTTCGCGATCCGTCGTTCTGGGCCGCGGCACTTCGCACCGCGGTCTTCACGGTTGGATCGGTCGCCGCGATCATGGTCATTGCGACGTTGATAGCCCTGCTGCTCAACACAGAGTTTCGTGGCCGGCGGGTCCTATCGACAGCGTTGCTGATTCCGTGGGCAATTCCATATGTCGTCGACGGCCTGATGTGGAAGTGGATCTACGACTCTGGGTACGGCGCACTCAACGGTCTGCTACTGCAGCTCGGCCTGATTCAGCATTCAATGGTATGGCTCGGCGACCCTCACAGGACCCTGGCGTTGATTGCAAATGCGTTCGTCTGGAAGGAAGTGCCACTCGCGACCATTCTGCTGCTTGTGACGCTGAAGTCGGTTTCGTCCGACCTCTATGCGGCAGCGCGCGTCGATGGCGCGACACTGTGGCGGCGCTTCGTGCATATAACGCTGCCGTCAATGCGTCCCGGTTTCATGCTGGTGATGATCTACGAAGCGATGATGGCAGTGCGGCACTTCGACCTGTTCTTCATTCTGACAGAAGGCGGCCCGGCCGACGCCTCGCATGTTGTCTCGTGGCACATCTATGTCGAAACCTTTCGCAAACTGTCGTTCGGCACTGGCGCGGCGGTCGCTTATCTGCTCGCCCTCGCGACCTTTGGCATGTCCTACGCGATTATCCGTCTGCTCGGCAGGAGGCTTTGAACGATGACACACGCGTTACTTCTAAAGCGTGTCGGACTCTTCGTCGCGTCCGTCGTCGTACTCATCTATCTGCTCGCACCGGTAGCGTGGCTCGTTTCCTCGTCGCTGCAGCGTGAGGCCGACATCACCTCGATTCCACCACACTGGATTCCGCAGCCACCAACACTCGCGAACTTTCGCGCCATCGTCGAAGCTGGGAGTGGCGCGTTACCAGCCGACGCGTCGTTCTTGCCTTCGACCGCACAGTACCTCCTGCCTGCGCTACGTAACAGCCTCGTCGTCGCAATCGTCGTCGTCATACTGAATCTCGCCGTCAGTGTACCCGCGGCTTATGCAATGGCGAAGATCCGGTTTATTGGGCGTGATCTTTCCGTCTATTTCATGCTTGCCACGCGAGTGATTCCCGATATTGCACTTGTCGTACCGTTCTTTCTGTTCGTGCGCAAGCTGGGGCTTCTCGACAACATCGGCGCCCTCATCATTACCTATCTTGCAATCACAGTGCCTTTCAGCGTTTTCATGCTGCTCGGCTATTTCGAGGGTTTGCCTGACGAATTGGACAAAGCTGCGCGCGTCGACGGATGCTCACGCTTCGAGGCGATGATCAAGGTATTCCTGCCGCTCGCGCTTCCGTCGCTCGTCGCTGTAATCCTGTTCACATTTCTCACGAGCTGGAACGAATTCCTGTTTGCACTGATGTTCACGCAGACCGCGGCATCGCAGACCGTGCCAATCATCGTTGCCTCGTTCACATCAGATTTCACGACCAGTTTTTCGTTCATCAACGCCGCTGGCGTCGTCGCGATCGTCCCGCCGGTGATCATTGCAGTCGTGTTCGAGCGCTATATCGTTTCCGGCCTTACCGCTGGCGCAGTCAAGGGTTAAGGATCAAAAAATGGCAAAAATCGAATTCCATAATGTCGGAAAGCGTTACATAAACGGGCACGTCGCACTTGAAAACCTGAGCCTGCAGATCCGCGACAAGGAGTTCCTTGTGTTGCTGGGACCTTCTGGTTGTGGGAAGTCCACGACCCTGAACATGATCGCCGGGCTTGAGGAGGTCACCGACGGTAGCCTGCGCTTTGACGACGTCGAGGTCAATAGCGTGCCAGCCCATAAGCGGGACGTGGCGATGGTGTTCCAGAGCTACGCGCTCTATCCGCACAAGAACGTCTACGAAAATATCGCCTTCGGTCTGCGGATGCGCAGACACCCACAAGCGGAAATCGACTCACGCGTACGCGCAGCCGCCCGTTCGCTTGATATCGAGCATCTGCTTGAGCGGCGCCCCGGCCAGCTTTCTGGCGGACAGCGTCAGCGGGTAGCGCTCGGGAGGGCGATGGTGCGCCAGCCCGCCGCGTTCCTGATGGACGAGCCGCTGTCGAACCTGGACGCGGCGCTGCGCGTGTCAATGCGTGCGAGCATCAAGGCGCTACACCAGTCCATGCAGACGACGTTTGTCTACGTAACACACGACCAGGCCGAGGCGCTGACACTCGCCGACCGGATCGTTGTAATGCGTGACGGGGTCGTGCAGCAGATCGGCTCCCCGGATGATATCTACGAGCGACCAGCAAACAAGTTTGTCGCGAATTTTCTCGGTAGCCCGCCGATCAACTTCATCGATGGCGTTCTTCAGGACGACGGTAACGGCTTGCGCTTCCGGCGCGGCGACCTGTCACTCGCGTTGGATGACTCGACGCGACGCCGACTCTCGGGCCGTGCGGGACAGAGCGTATCTCTCGGCATTCGCGCCGAGGACGTCACTGAAGATGCGGAGGATGTCGAGTGTCGTCTCGTCGGGCAGATCACGGCACTGCTCCCGGCGGGCTCCGATCAGTTCATCTGCGTGCAGGGGGAAGGACAGCCAATGTTCTTCCGTGTCGGTAAGGAGCGCTCGCTGCGGATCGGCGAGCGCATCTCGATCACGGTCAATCGCGCACGCATGCATGTGTTCGATCAGGCCGAAGGCACTAACCTTAAGCTTGTATAACAGATGAAACCCGCGGCATTCTCCTACCACAGGCCGACGTCAATCGACGCCGTCGTCGAGCTGCTCGACCGCTACGGCTTCGATGCAAAGGTCATAGCGGGCGGGCAATCGCTTGCTCCCATGATGAACATGCGCTTCGCGCAGCCGACCCAACTGATCGACCTGAACGCAGTCCCGAATCTGACTGGTATTGAACGTCGAGGCGACAGGCTCGTCGTCGGTGCGTTGACGCGGCACCACGATGTGGCTGAAAGCGCTTTGGTGCACGAGGCGTGTCCCCTACTCGCTGCAGCAGCCGCGACGGTCGGACATTATGCGATTCGCCAGCGCGGCACGCTCGGCGGCAGCCTCGCGCACGCAGATCCTGCCGCCCAGTTGCCGCTCGCTGCAGTGACCCTCGGCGCGCGCATTCAGGCAATCGGCCCGCGTGGCACCCGGGAGATCGCTGCAGGCGAGTTTGCGCTCGGCACCATGACGACAGCACTCGAACCCGATGAAATTGTCGCGGCTGTCCATTTCCCGTGCCGCAGTCCCGCCGAAGCACACGGCTTCGAGCTGTTCAGCCGGCGGCACGGTGACTTCGCGATCGCGTCGTGCGCGATCACCGCGACGATCGTCCACGGCCAGTTCTCGGCGCTCCGCATTGGTATTGGCGGCGTCAGCGATGTTCCCGTCTCGCTCGAATTCCTCGCTGAGTCGTTCGTCGGGGAGACTGTGAGCGACGCCACGTGCGTAGGCATTGCGCAACGTGCTGCCGCGACAGTGGAGCCGGTTGATGACTCTCGCATCAGCGCCGCCTACCGTCGCGAGCTGGTCGAGGCGCTGTGCAGGCGCGTGCTTGCCCGTGTGTGCAACTTGCGATAGGCATCGGAATTCATGGAAGCGAAAACCTTGGAAAAGACATCGATTCAGCTGGACGTCAATGGTGTCTCGTATCAGATGACGTGCGAGCCGCGCAAGCTGTTGTCCGACGCGCTGCGAGAGGACTGCGGGCTGACCGGCACCCATGTCGGGTGCGAGCACGGTGTGTGTGGTGCCTGCACAGTGCAGCTCGGTGGCCGCGCAGTCCGCTCATGTCTTACCTATGCAGTCCAGGCCGAGGGCGCCGAGCTCCGCACCGTCGAAGCGCTATCACCCGATGGTCGTCTGTCGATTCTGCAGGAGGCGATGCACGAATGCCACGGGCTGCAGTGCGGTTTCTGCACGCCTGGCATTCTCATGACGTTTGATGCGTACTTACGCGACCATCCCCGCCCGACTGAGGCAGAGATTCGCGACGCGTTGTCGGGCAACCTCTGTCGCTGCACGGGATACCAAAACATCGTGCGCGCGCTACGTCTCGCGGCCGAACGACTGTGTGCGGAGAGCGACAATGTCTGAAGATTTCCGCTATCTGAACAAGCCGGTACGTCGTACTGAGGACTATCGACTGTTGACAGGCTACGGCCGCTACATCGACGACATCGAACTGTCCGGCGCGCTACATGCATGTTTTGTACGCTCTCCGCATGCCCATGCGCGGATCATGGCCATCAACTCCGCGGACGCGCGCGCGATGCCCGGCGTTGCAGCAATCGTTACCGGTCGGGACCTCTTGCAGTGGACGAACCCGCTGCATATGGCGCCGCCGATAGAGGGACTGTTGCCGGTCGAGATTGAGACGATGCCCACCGATACAGTCCGCTTCCAGGGTGACATCGTCGCGTGTGTCGTCGCGGTCGACCGGTACCTCGCTGAGGATGCGGCGGAGCGCGTGCTGGTCGAATATGAGGCGCTTCCGGCCGTCACAGACATGTGGCAGTCGCTCGAACCCGACGCCCCGCAGGTGGACCCAATGGTACCGGGCAACCGTGTTTCTCATCAGACCTTCACCCACGGCAATCCGGACGCAGTAAGCGCACGCGCGTACCGAGTGGTAGAGGCCACATTCAATCAGCAACGCCAGACTCATGTGCCGATCGAGACACGCGGCTGTGCAGCACAATGGGACGTAGGCCGTCAGCATCTGACGTTCCATATCGGCACCCAGATTCCGCATCCGCTGAGAACCAATCTGGCCGGCCGGCTCGGTTTGAGCGAGTCTCAGGTCACCGTGGTCTCGCCCGACGTGGGCGGCTCGTTCGGCCAGAAGATCGCGCTTTATCGGGAAGAGCTCGTCGTCGCGGCGCTCGCTCGGCAGTTGCGCCGTCCAGTGCGCTGGCGCGAAGACCGCCTTGAGAACCTGAGCGCGGCCGCCAATTCGCGCGAAGACTTTTGCCGCACGCGCGCTGCCGTCGACAAATACGGAACGCTACTTGCACTGACCCTGGAGATGCGCGAGGATTTTGGCGCGTACTGCTTCTTTCCGGCGAACTACCTCGCGCGTGTCGTGGCGATGGTATTAAGCGGACCGTACCGGCTCGATCATTACGCATTCGACGTTCAGATCGTGCTCAGCAACAAGTGCGGAAATGCGCCAATGCGCGCACCGATGTCTATCACTAGCTGGGTAATGGAAGGTACGCTCGAAGCCGTTGCGCGCGAGCTGCGCCTCGATCCGGTCGAGGTGCGCCGCCGCAATATGCTGCGCGCCGACGAACTGCCTTACACGACGCCGACGGGTGAGGTAATCGCCGACGTCACACCTGTTGAGACCTTCGAAGGTGTGCTTGCCGCTATCGACTACGCAGACTTTCGCGCGCGTCAGCGCGAGGCGCTCGCGCACGGCCGTCATCTTGGACTGGGTCTGTGCAACGTTGTAGAGCCGACCACGTACGGTTCGCGCTTCTACAAGGCTGCGGGCATTCCGGGTTCGGGTCACGAAGCGTGCTGGATCCGTATCGAGCCAACCGGAATCGTCAACGCGTCCGTCGGCCTCGGTCCGACCGGACAAGGCTATGAAACCGCGATGGCCAATGCGGTGGCAGAAGGCCTCGGTGTCGCTCCGTCACGCGTTCGAGTCCTGTTGGGCAACACGGATATCGCGCCATACGGCATGGGTACCCGCGGCGCACGCAGCGCCACTGCCGGGGGCGGCGCGTTGTATCTGTGCGCGCGCGATGCGCGCGACAAGGTGCTCGCAATCGCTGCGGCACGGCTCTGTGTGCCTTCCGATACCGTGCGTCTCATCGATGGTTGCGTCGAACGGCGCGAGGGTGATGGATGGTTCGACGCCGGTGTCGATCTTAACGACGTCGCACGCCAGGCTTATATGGACCCGACTTCACTGCCACCGGGCCTCCTGCCCGGTCTGGAGTTTCATCGAACCTACGATCCGCCGGCTATGACCTATTCGAATTCCGCGCACGCGTGCGAAATCGAGCTCGATGTTGCAACCGGCGCGATCCAGATTCTTCGCTACGTGATTGCCGAAGACTGCGGGACGCTCCTGAATCCGACCGTCGTCGAGGGGCAGCAACATGGCGCAATTGTGATGGGTCTGTCGGGGGCACTGTTCGAGGAGGTCATCTACGACGAGGCGGGCCAGATCACCACAGGCTCCCTCGCTGACTACATGATCGCGACCGCGCCCGAGTTGCCGCATCTCGAGCTCATTCCGATGCATACACCGAACCGCACGACGGCAGCCGGCATAAAAGGCATGGCCGAGGGTGGCGTCATGGGCGCGCTTGGTGCAATTACCAACGCACTCAACGACGCACTCTCACCGTGGGGCGTCGTGGCCGAGCGTCATCCCCTTACACCGATGATGGTGCGCGATTTGTTGCGCGACAAACCCTGAAGGACAAAATGCAGAATGAACCACTCTGAAAACAAGGCGAAGGTCGGCTTCATCGGTCTCGGGATCATGGGCGGCGCGATGGCGACCCGTGTCGCGGCGGCGGACTACCCGCTGCATGTGTACAACCGCAGCCGCGCAAAAGCGCAGTCGCTCGTCGATGCTGGTGCCACGTGGCACGACACGCCGGCCTCACTCGCGGCTGTGGCCGACGTCATCATCAGCATAGTCGGCACGCCAACGGATGTGCGAGATCTGTACCTTGGCAATGCTGGTTTGCTAGCCAACGCGCGGCCGGCTGCCGTGCTGATCGACATGACCACGTCTAGCCCTGCGCTCGCCCAGCAACTCGCGAGGGACGCGCAGGCGAGAAGCATCGATATGCTCGACGCTCCGGTGTCAGGCGGCGAAATCGGGGCTCGCGAAGGACGGCTGTCGATCATGGTTGGTGGGTCCGCCGAAGCACTCGCACGCGTCGAAGCCATCCTGCACTGCATGGGCACCAACGTGGTACTGCAAGGCGGTCCTGGCGCGGGCCAGCATACCAAGCTCTGCAACCAGATTGTTATCGCTTCTACGATGCTGGGGGTCGCGGAAGGTCTGTCGTATGCGCGTAACGCTGGTCTCGACGTACAGACGGTCCTGTCGTCGATCGGCAGCGGCGCGGCGAGCGGCTTCCTGCTCAACAATCTTGGGCCGAAGATGGCAAACGGGGACTTCGCACCAGGGTTCATGATCGAGCATTTCGTCAAGGATATGGCGCTCGCTTACGAAGAGGCACTCGCAATGGGCCACGAGCTGCCGGGTCTTCAACTCGCGCAGCGCCTGTACCAACAGCTCGTGGAGACCGGCTTCGCGCGCGCCGGCACGCAGGCACTTGTCAACGCGTACGCATGGGGGAAAACGGATGAAAATCACTGACCATTACACATTGCCCGCAATTCCCGAGGTTGTCTGGGTGGCGTTAAACGACCCTGATGTCCTCAAAGAATGCTTACCCGGTTGCCGGGCGCTTGAACGCATCGATGAATATCACTTCCAGTCGACTATCCAGGTCCGCGTGGGGCCCGCGTCCGCGACGTTTCGCAGCGAGGTCGAACTGTCGGACCTCGAACCACCGAATCGCTACACGATCGTAGGGCAGGGTAACGCGGGGGGCGCAGGCTTCGCGAAGGTCGTCGCCCGGGTTGGGCTAGTGGCCGTCGAGACTGGCACGGTCCTCACGTATGACGCCGATGTCGAGATTGGCGGCAAGCTGATGAGTGTCGGCGCGCGGTTGATCCAGTCGGCCTCGATAAAGAATATTGAAGCGTTTTTTGGTGCCTTTCAGTCACACGTCGAGCGCATTGCCGCGGCGGGGGACACGTCGGCCGGGAACACGCCCGTGACGGCTGTCAGCGGCAGCGAACTTACTGAAGACTTCGCGGACACCGGAGCGCCCAGGCCCGAGACGATAAACGGAGCGCCCCGAGTGGCCAGCTTACCTCGCGCGGGAAGCGAGCAACGTACGCAGCCGTTGCGCTCCGTTCGTGAGTCAGCTTCGCAGTCCGCATCGTCGGGTACCGTGCGCTGGCCAGTATGGATTATCGCGGCGCTTTCTGGCGCCACTGGGGTAGTCGTCGGATTGCTCGCTGCGCATGTCGTCTGAGTCTGGACGAGCAGTCATGCAGACGTTGTTGGTGTAGTCCGGAGTTTCGCAGAGTTTCGGGTCATTCAATTACGATAGGGGTGTATTATGTATTGCAAACAAATAGGTGTACTAATCACTCTGGCTGGACTGTCAGGCGCAGCATTCGCTCAGAGCAGCGTGACGTTGTATGGTGTCATGGACGACGGTATTACATATACGAACAATCAGTCAGGTCACGCCGCCTGGCAGACATTCAGCGGCGGCCTGGGGGGCAGCAAGTGGGGGTTTCTCGGTCGAGAGGACCTGGGCGGCGGCACTGCGGCAATCTTTCGACTTGAGGATGGATTCGATGTGAACAGCGGAAAGTTAGGCTACAACGGGCGTCTTTGGGGACGGCAGTCGTACATGGGGCTAACCGGCAACTACGGTACCGTGACGCTCGGCCGCCAGTATGATTTTATGGTCACCAATCTGCAGGCGCTCAGCTCCGCGCAACTGTTCGGTGGATCCCTGTCGTCACACGTCGGCGACGTCGATGGCGTCTGGGGTACTTACCCGGTCAGCAATGCCGTCAAGTACGTAACTCCGACATTCCGGGGATTGAACGCCGGCGCAATGTATAGCTTCGGTGGCGTGCCGGGCGCCGTTGGCACATCGCAACAATATGGGTTCGGAGCCAACTACGCAAATGGCCCGTTGAAGGTGTCAGCAGCATTCCTGGAGGTCAACAATCCAGCCGTCGCGCGCTTCGACGGGTCGGCGGCCGCGGTGGCCGGTCGCGCGTTTACCGACCCAGTCGCCAACTCGATCTATAGTGGCTACGCAACTGCACATACGATGCGTACGTTCGGTGTCGGGGCAAACTATCTTTGGAATGCGACGACGCTCGGTGCGATGTACACGAATACGCGCTTTAACGATGCGGTCGCCACATCGAGCACGTCGTTTTCCGGCTCGGCGGCGCTCAATTCATACGAAGTCTTCGTGGCGCACAACTTCACGCCGGCGGTAATGAGCGGGGTAACTTACGACTACACATCAACGCCGACTGCACACTACAACCAGGTAGCCGGAGGAGCGCAGTATCAGTTCTCCAAGCGCACGTTCACCTACCTTGTGGTGGCATGGCAGCGTGCAAGTGGAATTGACTCTACAGGCCACACGGCAGTCGCCGATCTCACGTACCTCTCACCATCAAACACTGCCAACCAGGTCGCGGTTCGCGTCGGCATCCGTCATAGCTTTTGAGCACGTGCCGGCCTGAGCCGGCGTCCTTTTGCGAGGAGAAGACAATATGTTAGTCGAAATGCGGACATATCGGATTACCGCGGGCAAGGTACCAGAGTTCCTGAAAATCTATCAGGATGAAGGGCTCGGAATTATCACTCAGTATGCCCGGTTACGCGGCTGCTGGACGCAGGACTCCGGCACGCTTAACTCCGTCGTTTTCTGGTGGGCCTACGATGATTATTCGCATCGCGCAGCGCAACGGGAAAGGCTCGCGGCCGATCCTCAGTGGCAGGCATTCACGCCACGCATTGTTCCGTACCTCGAACATCAGGAGTCGGTGTTTCTTGTGCCAGCCGCGTTTTGCCCAGATGTCTAGTGGATCGGACGACGATCAACGTGGCGGCGTCAGTGCGGCACCGCCATCCGCCATATGATGAGGGAAACATGATCGATGAGGAACTGCGTGGTCAGATGGTCAACTGGCGTCGCCAGTTGCATCGACATCCCGAGACCGCGTTCGAGGAAGTCGCAACAGCGAGAATGGTTGCGAAAACATTGCGCGAGCTTGGATGTGAAGTGCACGAAGGGCTTGGACAGACCGGCGTGGTCGGCACGCTCAGGCGAGGCGCAGGCCGTTCGATCGGGCTGCGCGCTGATATGGATGCCCTGCCGATAGCGGAGTTCAACTCGTTCGAACATCGCTCCGAGGTCAAGGGCAAGATGCACGCGTGCGGTCACGACGGCCACACCGCCATGCTGCTCGGTGGCGCCGCACTCCTTAGCCGGGACTCTGGCTGGCGTGGCACCGTACATTTCATTTTCCAACCTGCAGAGGAAGTAGCCGGGGGCGGCAAGGTAATGATGGAGGACGGCCTGTTCGAGCGTTTCGAATGTGAGGCAGTCTTCGGCCTGCATAACTGGCCGGGGTTGCCACTTGGTCGCTTCGCGCTGAACGATGGACCAATGATGGCATCGTTCGATACGTTTGAGCTTCTCGTGGATGGCAACGGGTCGCATGCCGCGATGCCAGAGGAAGGTATCGACGCGCTGGTTTGCGCGAGCCATATCGTGATCGGGCTACAGACAATTGTCAGCCGACGACTGTCGCCAAAAGAGGCTGCCGTCATCAGCGTCACGCAGATCCACGGTGGAGAGGCGTGGAACGTCCTGCCAGATCGGGTCGTCATTCGAGGTACCGTACGTTGCTTTTCAGCGGATATCCAGCAACGCATTATCGAGCTGCTGGGGGAAATCAGCGAATCGACCGCACGCGCGCACGGTGCGATAGCTGCGCTCAGCTATCATTATGGTTATCCGGCAACCATTAACGCAGCTTCGGCCGCTGGCGTCGCAGCGGCCGCCGCGCGCGCGACTGTGGGTAGCGATTCGGTTACCGTCGGCATCATGCCCTCCATGGCGTCCGAAGACTTCGCCTTCATGGCAGAAAGCAGGCCTGCTGCCTACGTATGGATGGGGGTCGACGGCAAGACGCCTGGTGCGCCATTGCACAACCCACACTACGACTTCAATGATGATGCGCTTTCGATCGGCGCCAGCTACTGGCTGAATCTGGTCAAAACCTTCGGCGAGTATTCGTGAGCAATATTCGCGCAAGCGGGGCCAGCATATGGTCACGAGATCCGCCGGGTCCCGTTGCTTCCCTCTCCAGTAGACTTCGTCGCGTCGCAAGCTCCCAATCGGGTGATTGACTACGCGACCTTGGCGTGCGTCCGCCACGCTTCGCGGTATTGATGTCATTAAGACAGCTTGCCGCCTCATCCGCTAACGCCGCGGCGAGCATCGTCTTAATCTTCCTTGCTAAGTGACCGGCCTAGGGAATGCCGTCTTTATGTGTGACGGCTATCCGACTAAAGTCCGTCGCTCGGCGTGGAGTGCAGATAGCCACTATTTCGCCACCGGCGGCGGTGAACCGTTAATCATCTGGGACTGCGCCGGGACCAGTCCGCAAGGCACGGAACCCGACTACCAGGACGTGCATCGGGCGCCGATCAGCTCCATCGCCTTTAGCCACGGAGACCGGCGCGTGGTCAGCGCTGGTGAAGATGGCCGGGTATTCGCCTACGAAGCTTGAGCACGTAGACGTCTGGGAGGCCCAACCAGTGAATCGGAAATCAGCGCGCTGGCATGGCGGCCTAGTGACGCGCTGCTGGCGCCATGCGATGCCCAGGGTAATGTACAAATCTGCGTTGTGCCCCCGGCTGGATGAACCATTGTATCGGGATCGAAACGATATAACCGGTGCTGTAACCTTAGGCCCCAAGAGCGAGAGCGGTCAGAAACACGGCGATAGCTCCGCCACTTTTCTTTTCGTTATCCATTATAAATGGAGTGGTTTCCGTGCGGAAGCTGCACCACGTCAACACTTGGCAATGCCGCCAACGCCCTCGTTTCAGCACGTGATTTCGGCTGCGTCTAGTCACCATAGACGATCAGGATCGGTACCTTCGCGGGACAGGCTGGGTCTAGGAAATCGGCCCGGCCGTCCACGCTGTCGCGCGGTCGAGACCATCGGCGACAATACATACCGAGGCAGGCTCGGCGCCTGCTGCCCGGCTCACTAGCAGCTCTTCCCCCCAGGCGATCCCCGATAAGCCAGCAGGGGGTCCGTACACATCTCTTTGCGCCATCCTGCGCACGACGGGCATACTAACGTTGGGGCGAGAGGGCAGCGGGCCAATGACCGCGTTGTCAACCGCGGTACGGACACTATCGAACCAGTGGCAGTGCCCGACCGTCATAGTCGGGAACGGCCCGCGCCAAGTCGGCGCATTCAGCACAAGCCGTTCGCTCGTTCCCGTTTGATAGGCAGCCTGATAGAACGCATAGGTGGCGGCATGGCCAACAGCAACCACCGTGTGTGGCCCTAGCACAACCTCGCCCAAAACCACTTGGGGAATGTCGAGAGGATCTCCGGTGACCAGCCATCACGCGGCCTTCAAATCGTCGAATCCCGGCCGGTCGGCGGTTGTGACATGAACCACGGAAGCAAGCAGTGTTACCGTGCCTGTAGTGTAGGCTGCAGTATGTCATCCGATCGGGCACGTTATGGCGCAGGCGGATCGTCATGGGCCATTGGGCGCGGCTGCGCGTGCCTCGCCTCCGGAAAACTCCTCCGAGATGTCACAACAAGCAATCCTATTCTAACCGCTCGGTTGTATTATCGCCTCGAGTCTGAATGAGCCGGTCGGACCCCCGTTTCGATGCATTCGTTACGCTAGATGGCAGGCGACCGAGACCTGATCGCCGATGTATCGAAGCATGGGTTCTTCAGTCTTGCACACCGGTTTCACCAACGGGCACCGCGTGTGAAATCGGCAACCCGATGGCGGCGCACTTGGACTCGGTGGGTCACCAGCCAACAACGAAACGCGGCGCGAGCGTTCGATTTTCGGATCGGTTGAAGGCGCGGCATCCAGCAATGCCCTGGTGTACGGATGGCGCGGCTGTGCAAAGAGATCATGAGCCGGGCCGGTCTCAACGATCTTCCCCAGGTACATCACACTAACCCGAGTGCAAACGAGACGAACGATAGCCAGATCATGGGCGATTAGCACGATCGAAAGATCGAGTTTCTTCTGTAAATCAGCGAACAGGTTGAGGATTTGCGCTCTTATCGAGACGTCAAGGGCACTCAGCGGTTCGTCGCAAATGAGAATGCGCGGATCAAGTGCCAACGCGCGGGCGATCGCAACCCGCTGGCGCTGCCCACCAGACAATGCTCGCGGTAACCGATCAAGGCACGCCTCGGGTAGGCTCACTAGCTGCAGCAATTGCGCAACCCGCCTACGGCGCTCGGAGGCGGGTCCGATTCCGTGAATTCTCAAGGGTTCTTCAAGGGACTCCTGGATCGTCTGGCGACGGCTTAGAGATGCCAGCGGGTCCTGAAAGATGAATTGGACGTGTCTGCTGAAAGCAAGACGGTCGCCGCGCCAATCGTTCAGTTCGCGGCCGTCAATAAGTACGCTTCCGCCAGTTGGTCGCTGCAACCCTGCTATCGTTCGCGCGAGCGAGGTTTTCCCGCAGCCGGACTCCCCCACAATCCCGTGGAACTCTCCCTGCTGAACCTGCAGGTTCACGCCGTCCACTGCACGCACTGTAACGCCACGCGAAGTTGGAAAGTGAACCATGAGGTCGCTCACAGCGATGGTGTTCGAAGCATTCACCCGATAACCTCCTGGTATTTAGGCTGCATCACGAAGCAAGCGACTTTATGAGTGGGTGCCGTTATGGAGACGGATGACAGGGTGGGGCGAGCCAGACTGCACGATGGCTGCGCAGCGAAGCAACGCGGCGCGAATCGACAGCCTGCTTCCAGGCGAGATAGGTCCGGGGGGGTGCCCGGGATTTCAGTGAGCTTCTCGCCAATTGGCGTATCGAGATCAGGAACCGATGAGAGCAACCCCTGGGTATAGGGATGCACGGGATTCTTCAACACATCCGTGACCGCGCCTTCCTCAACGATTCGTCCCGCGTACATGACTGCAACCCGGTCGGCCATTCCTGCCACGACTCCAATGTCGTGGGTGATCAGGAGGATGGCCAGTCCGTCCTCGGCTTGAATCTGCTTAAGAAGAGAGATAATTTGTGCCTGAACCGTCGCATCCAGTGCTGTGGTCGGCTCGTCTGCGAGAAGTATCTTAGGCCTGGAGGCCAATGCCAGTGCGATCATGGCGCGCTGACGCATGCCTCCGGAGAACTCATGCGGATACCGCCAGTAGCGGTCCTCTGGATCCGCAATGCCGACGCGGCGAAGATTCGATACGGCATCGGCCTTGGTACCGCTAGCAGTGATCCCTGCGAAACGGCACGCTTGTTCCGCCAGTTGAGGGCCGATCCGTCGCATCGGGTTCAGCGCACTGAGGGGGTCCTGAAAGACCACCCCAAAGTCGTTCCCTCTGACAGATGCACGACGCCGGCCGCCGAAGCGAAGGAGATCGCCTCTCGAGGTTGCCGCCGTTCCGCGCATATGAACGGCGATGCCTTCGGGGAGCAAGCCCAGCGGACCGAGCGTCATAACCGTTTTGCCACTACCGCTTTCGCCTACGACAGCCAGCGTCTCTCCAGCAAATAGCGAAAATGAGCATTCGTCTACGGCCCGTATAACGTTGTTTTCCGTGTAGAGGTCGACAACAAGGTTTTTGGTTTCATAAATCGGCTCACCACTTTGCCTCTGGTCAGTCTTCGACATCAATGGGCGCTCCGCTTCGTAGCCTGTTCTTCGAGCGCCCGGGCTCGCATACGTTTCGTCATAGCCCTACCTTTCACGGCGCGCGGTAGCTTTTGCAATGCGATTGCTTCGCCCAGCACGTTGAAGCTAATCACCACGAGCGTCAATGCGAGACCAGGCAACACGACCATACCGGGAGAATCTTCGAGATAATTCATGCCATCGACCACCATCTGCCCCCACTCCGGTGTAGGTGGTACGACACCTAGTCCAAGGAAGCTAAGGGTTGCGATGGACAGGACTAGGGCGCCCGCGTCGGCACTTGCGTACACGAGTACCACGCCCAACACCGATGGAAGGATGTGCCGCGTGAAAATCCACCAATGACTGGCGCCTACGATCCGGCACGCCTCGATATGTGGCTGATGGACTTCACCCGCCACCACTGCTCTACTCATTCGCGCGTAGTTTGCCCACCACGCAAGAGTGAGGGCCGCGATCATGGACCAATAGCCAGGACCGATGATGCCAATGAGCGCCAACGCGATGATCAGACTGGGCAGGCTAAGCATGATGTCGATCATGCCGATGAGCAGAAGATCGACCTTCCCGCCAATGTAGCCGGCAATTGAACCGACTAGGATGCCGATCACCAACGCCGAAATCAGCACTATAGACATCGCTACCAGAGATACCCGAGCTGCCCAGATAAGGCGGCTGAGGACGTCGCGACCCAGATAATCAGTCCCCAACCAATGAGCCGGACTAGGTCCCTGCATCGCATCCGTGATGACCTGAGAATCAGGGGCGTACCGGGCGAGGACGGGCGCAAACAGTGCCACCAGGATAAATAATAGGACCGGAATCAGCGCATACGGGCTGATGCCTCCGAACCTCGTGCGAAAACGACTAATCACTTTAGGCACCTGCAATATGGGATCGTCGAATGCGTGGATCGATTGCCATGCAGAGCATGTCGACCACAAAATTCACGAGCACGAAAAAAGTCACAAACGTCATGAGCACCGCCTGCATCGCAGGGAAATCTCTGAATCGAATAGAGTCGATGAAGAATGCTCCAATGCCTTGCCAAGCGAATACGGATTCGACCACGATTGCGCCTATGATCATCAACGCAAACTGCGCACCAAAGGTCGTAAGGAACGGAACTGCGAGATTTGGTAAAGCTTCGCGAAGCAACACCTCGGTACGGCCGTAACCCTTCGCGAAGCCTGTCGTGGTGAAAGGGCGCGACATGAGTTCTTGAAGGCTGACACGCACAACCCGACTGAGCACACACGTGGGAAACAATCCGACCGTTATCCACGGCATCACCCAGGAAGCAAAGCCGGTCGTGCCGAATGCCGGTAGCCAATGTAATTTCACAGAGAGCAACAACACCAGCATCGCACCGACAAAGAAGTTGGGTGCCGAGGCCCCGAACAGCGCAAGTACCCGCAAGGTACGGTCAACTGGACCGCCGTTGCTCACAGCCCCGAGAAGGCCCAAAATCAGAGGCATAACCAAAGCAATTACGCCACCACCCGCCAGAAGTCGCATGGTCGTCGGCAATCGTTCGGCGAGCTCTTTCGTAATAGGACGCCCTGTGCGCAACGATTCTCCCCACTGACCGCGCACGGTTCCGACTGCCCAATGGCCGTAACGCACGTAAAGCGGATCATTTAGTCCAAGATCGTGCTCGATCTTTTCAACCAGCGCATGAGTCGCTTTTGGTCCCGCAGCTCGTTCCGCGAGAAAGTTCGCGGCATTACCCGGCGCAGACGCGATCAATGCAAACGTCAAAGAGCTGGCCAATATGACAAGACCTAGGGCCAGCGCCAAGCGGCGACAAAAGAGGCTAACCATTACGTCTTTCCTACTCAGTGCAACAACGGGAGGGGGCCTTACGGCTTCAGAACAAGATTGGAAATCGGCATATCGTATTCGGTGGGCGGCAAAGCGAACCCGTCGACCCGCTTGTTATATGCCCACAATCGCTGCGGATAGACGAGCGGGCAGATCGCAGCGTTCTTGTCCATCCAGTCGTAGATTTTTTGCACCTTTTCCTTTCTGTCGTCCCCGGCTGCCGACAATGCTGTTTGAACGACAGCATCGAGGTCCTTCGATACAAAGATTTTGCCGTCTGGTCCGCTATCCGCAGTTGAGACAAACATTGCGGACAAAGAACCTTGTGGGTCATAGGGTGCCGCGTAGGTTGTGAAGAAGGCAAGGTCATAGTCGAATTTCTGCCGCCGATCGTGATAGGTGGCATCGTCAAGCGATGACACAGTGACCGTAATCCCAAGGTCCGCCAATTGGCCGAGGAGCAGTTCCGATAGACGGCGAGAACCTGGCAGAACCTGATCAGATGCGAGCAAATTCAAAGCGAGATCTTTCCCATCTTTGCGTCTGACTGCCCCCGCTTTAACCCAACCCGCAGCATCTAAAATCTTATTCGCGGTTGCGACGTCCCGAACGATTACCGGCTCTCTCTTACCCGCGTCGGGAATTGTAGGTGGAAAGAGGTTACTGGCTGGATCGGCATATCCCTGGTAAAGGATTTTGGCGATTGATGTGCGGTCGATCCCAAGGTTGATTGCGCGGCGAACGTTGACATCTGTCAGTGGCCCACGGGTGTCGTTAAATCCAAGCAAGACCGTCGAGACGCCCGGTGCAGCGAACACACCGACCTCAGTATCAGTGGATAGGGCCTTGGCTCGGGCAGGCAAAAGGGGGGCGACCCATTCGCCACCGATGATGTCCAAATCGCCCGAACGCAGCGCATTGGCACGCGAAAGCTCGTCGGGTACTACTGAGAGGTTAATCCTCTTGATTGATGACTTTTTGCCCCAGTAATAGTCGTTGGGGACCAGTACCGTCTCGCTCCTGTCGTTTTGCAATATCTTCCAGGGTCCGGTGCCGACAGGCGAAGTCTGCTGGCCTTTGGCGTCTACGGCTTTCGGCGACAAAAAGCGCACTGGACGCACGATCGAAAGCTCCGCCAATGCAACTGGAGCGGGTGCTTTGAGGAAGAGCCTGAGAGTGTACGGGCCCGTCACCTCCATCCTCTCAAAATTCTCTGACACACTAATCCACGAGAAGTCCGGCTTTCCAATCCAGCGAGCCATGTTCCATTGAGCCACGTTGGCATCAAACGGCGTGCCATCGCTGAAGCGGACATCCTTTCGCAACTGGAATGTGATGATCTTCCCGTCTGGCGAAACATTCCAGCTTTCGGCAAGGTCGGGCTCCAGTTTTCCCCCTTGCCCGTAATGCACCAAACCATCGAATACGAGCCCGTATGAGCTCAACGCGGACTCGTTCTGAAGAAGATCGAGCTTACCGGCCTCTTGAGCCAAAGCGACGGTCAAAGTCTGCGCATCCTTCGCGTTCACAGTAGTTGCGCCCTGTGCCATTATCAGCAGTGACAGGCATACCACTACGGCTTTCCTACGTTTAATTGACATGTTCTATCCGTTCTTCAGTCTGTTGGCGACACTAGCGGAGTCACTTCTCGCCAGTATTAATAGTGACGTTATGCGATCAGTACTACTTATTTACGAAAATATAATGTAGGAAGATGTCTATAAATTTATACGGTTTCTATTACATCATCTCTCCGGCTTGGCGACGGATCTAAAAGCTGTGTTTGATCCCAGCAACCACTAGGACCTGTCTGTTTGTAGAAGACGCCTCATCTAGTTCGGCAATTTCTGCACTTCTCGCGTCACCCGCAGCCTGTTGAAAAGCACCAACGAGGTAGACGGCAGTTCGTCTTGACAAAAAGTAGTTGGCGCCAATCTCGGCTTGGTGGAACCGCGGATGCTGAGCGCCGGTCAACATGTCGCTCTTACCGTCTGTGTAGGTGTATGCAAGTCCCAGCAGTAACGCCGGCGTCAACTGGTACTGTCCGTTGATCTCATAGTTGTCAAGATGCAGACTGGTCTGATCGAGATAGGTTAGTTTGACGTTGGTGTAGACCGCGCCAAGAGTGGCTTTGCCGATTGCATACGTACCACCGGCCGCTACCACCTGCTGGGATGTCGCAGCAGCACCCGACTGAGGGCTGACATAGAGCGTGCCGCCAAAGTCACCGCTAACTGCGCCATTCGTGTTGTTGGCTGCGTTCGGATTGTCGAGCTTGAGATAGCCAGCCGCCAGATTCAATGAACCATTCGCGTACGAAAGGGAAACCCCATAAGCTCGATTGTTTGAAAATCCTTCGCCACCGCCGGTACTCGCCTGGTTGCTGAATCCGTACAGAGTTTCCAACTGCAAACCTCTGTACGTCGGACTCACGTACTTCACCGAGTTATTGATTCTATAATCCCCGTCAAGATTGTCGGCATCACCGGGATGGGCGGCATAGTCCGTCGCCCACTCGTTCTGGGCTGAGAAATTACTGACAGTATCGACGATCGGGTCGTATTGACGACCAAGGGTCAGTGTGCCGTAGGTGGTATCAGCCAAGCCCACATACGCTTGTCGCCCGAATTCCCGGCTGCCTTGTCCCTGGCGGCCGTTGAATCCGTTAAACCCGCCTTCCAACGCAAACACAGCTTTGAGCCCTTGGCCGAGATCCTCGGCACCCTTCAGGCCAAAGCGGTTGCCGTACAGATTTGCTGTTGACGCTTGTACTGAATGCGCCCCGCCGATGTTGTTCACGTAGGCGATACCGTCATCGATGATTCCATATAGCGTGACACCGCTTTGGGCATGAGCCGAGCTTGCGATACTGCCGATTACGACAGCGGCCATAATGTGCCGAGTTTGCATGAGAGGACTCTTTGGATAGGAAATCGGTCGTTAAGCAGGTCGCGCGACGCCGTACTGAGAGGACAGGTATCGACGAATGTGATCCGGGGAATCAATGAAGCGTGTGTTGCCGTATAGGCGTGTTTGTACACCTTCGTCCAGCGGTATTTTTCCGTCCGCTAGAATCAGAACAGGTGCGGATTGGTTTTCGTCTCCAATTAATCCGACCAGTGCTATGCGTGGACGCTGCGCGTCGATGTACTCGACGTCGACCTCGCCGCGAAGTTGGGGGAAAAAGCCGAGAAGTCCTTCGACCGCAACGGAGTCTCCGCAATAGAACGGACCTTCGGTGCCTTGATAAAAGCCTGGACGAAGCATGAATAATTTATCTTTCACTTTGTGTCTCACTGCTGGTTGAAGACTTGGTCTGTCGGCGCAAGCTTGGCTCGCTGCATGACATCGATATGGCCTGCAGAAACGGCCAGCTAAGCGCGCCGGAACGAGAGCTTACGTACGAGCCGTTTCCAGCCGATGGTGACGCCCGTAACGCTGAACGCAAAGCCAAGCATCAGCAAGATCAGCATCAGGGGCTTCCAGATCACGTTATTGGACAGGAAGGGGAAATCAAGGGTATGCAAGCCGAAATAAAGCCACCGGTAGACTCGCCGACTTGTATCCATTACCTCGATGACCTTGCCCGTGATGTTATTGACATAAACGTCGGAATTACTGCTGTCATGAACCACGACGCGTACGCCATCGCCGCCGATGCCATCGGTGCTTCGCAATCGAGCGTATATGTCGTCCAAAGGGATCAGTGTTGGTGCATCAACCTTGCTTCCGGGCCACGCCGCCTGCACGGCGGTCCAGATCGCCGCGTCTGGGAATGCGCTCGACGGCGCCGCAGAACTTCCGACCTCCAGCACCTTCGGACCGGAACCCGCACCTCGCGCGACGATATATGCTTTGCCCGCGAGCGCCGTGACTTCGAGTTCTGACGCCGGTAGCATTCGTCGCAGCATGTCCCGCGTAACCGATTTGCTGGCCTGCAGCGGCGATATGCCTGTGAAGGCGGAGTCTTCAGCGTCGCTCATCTCACCGGTCGAAAAAATCCGACCGTGATCCATCGAGAGCCAGCCGCTGAAGATCCAGGTGAAGACGAAGCCGGCCGCAACGATGCCTCCAATGTGATGCCACTTCATCCATCCACGGTAGGGGCTCATTCCGCCGCGCCCGGACTTCACCTGGTTTCGCCAGCGAACAATCCCCAGCCAGATGCCTGCGATGGTCACGGCAACGCCTACGAGGGAAAGCCACCACACGGTGCGGTCCCACGTAACCCAACTCTTTCGGAGGATCGTCGGGTAGATCCAGTGGATAACGGCTCCGGCGTAGTTCCACGCCCGTTCAAAATGGGTGGACCGCTGGATCACTTCTCCGGAGCGTTGAGACACATATAGCTGTGTCCCGGCACCATCGGCGAGATCGACTCGATACACCGGACGATAGCGATCGAACCGGTGATGTACAACCCACTGGTCATAGTCGAACGGTTCGGAGACGTTTGCTACGGGAGTTTGCGCAAAGTGTTCGCCTACAAGCTTCGCCTGATCCGCGGTCACGCCGTCGACTCGCTTACCGGTCGTCGCGGATACGATGACCTGAGGGCCTTTCGGTGGGTTCACGACGTAGAGCGCCCGCCCTGCAACTTCGAGCAGTCGTATGCGGCTGGGATTCGAGATTCCAGCTTCTGCCGGGACGGCACCGGGCGCGACGACAATTTGTTCAGTACGTAGCGGCTCGATGTGTGCAATGCGTGCGCCGTCACCGAGAAACGGATAAGGAACAAACATCATGACGGCGCCCGACGCGAACCACATGGCGAAGAACAGGCACAGTAGGATTCCCACCCATCGATGACCAATGACGAGTGCCCGCAGCGGCGTTAGCCTCGACTTTGGACGCGCGGCTGGATTCGCGGTTGTGCTCATTTTGAAGCTCCGTAAAAAGGGACATTTCTGGTAAGCGCGGGACGTCGGCCGCTCTTTCCGATGACTTAGGGTATGCAGCGAAAAAATTGAACACCAGTGGCACAAATGCCTTTTAGCGTCCTGATCGCGCCAAATTGGGCCTTACCGCAGCGTAGTGTCGATGCTTGATTTCTTAGGGGTTCGATGGAAACCTAAACGGACTGTGTCGCGCGATTTCTCCATTCAGCACCTGCGCTGCGATCGCAGCAATGTCGGGAGAAAAGTGTCGGTCCGAGTGGTAGTGGCCTACATCCCGGCGAACTGCCTCGGTGACCGATTGCAAGCGCATGCTGGTGCGATGTGGCTCACGCAGGTCTATTCCTTGAGTGGCCGCGAGTAGCTCGATCGCGAGAATGTGCGCTGTGTTGCTAGCCATATCGCCAAGCTTTCGCGCGGCGAAGGTGGCCATCGAGACATGGTCCTCCTGATTTGCCGAGGTCGGCAACGAGTCCACGGAAGCTGGGTGAGCGAGCGTCTTGTTCTCGGATGCTAGCGCCGCGGCAGTCACATGGGCGATCATGAATCCCGAGTTCAAGCCGCTATCGCGAACTAGAAAGGGAGGAAGTCCGGACAACGTTGTGTCGATCAAAAGTGCGATGCGGCGCTCAGCGAGCGCGCCGATCTCGGCAACAGCAAGCGCCAGGTTATCAGCCGCGAACGCGACGGGCTCTGCGTGGAAATTTCCACCCGAAAGCACGTCGCAGGTATCCGGGAAGATCAAAGGATTGTCGGAGACCGAATTTGCCTCGCACAGAAGCACTTCCGCCGAGTGGCGCATCTGGTGCAAACAAGCACCCATGACTTGTGGCTGGCAGCGAAGGCTGTAGGGATCCTGCACCTTGTCGCAGTCTGAGTGCGACAGGTTAATCTCGGAGCCCTCCAGCAAGGCACGGTACGCTGCCGCCGAATCGATTTGCCCCTGATGGCCCCGTAGCGCATGGATACGGGCGTCGAACGGAACAACGGAGGCGGCCGCCGCATCCACTGACAGCGCACCGGCTACCAGTGCGGTGCAAAACAGGTCCTCAATGGCAAACATGTTGAACAGCGCGAGTGCCGTCGATGCTTGCGTGCCATTCAGTAACGCCAATCCCTCTTTGGCGCGTAGGGTAAATGGCTCAAGTCCCGCAGCATGCAAGCCTTCGTTTGCGCTGGCACGCCGCTCGCCAATGGTCACCTCACCGACGCCAAGAAGCACGGCGGACATGTGCGCCAGAGGCGCGAGATCGCCCGATGCTCCGACCGATCCCTTGACGGGGATTACCGGTAGGACGTCGGCATTGAGAAGCGTAACCAAAGCGGCGATTACTTCCCTCCGAATACCCGAGTGTCCACGGGCGAGGCTCGACACCTTTAGCACGATCATCAAACGCACAACAGATCGCGACATCGGTTCGCCCACGCCTACAGCATGCGAGAGCACGAGATTGCGCTGCAATAGATCGAGCTGCTCCAAGGGAATGTGCGTGCTCGCGAGACGACCGAACCCCGTATTAACGCCGTACACCGGCTTTCCTTTTCTCACTATATTCTCAACGGCCTGTGCAGACGCATCGATCGCAGCAAAGGTGCTGGGACAAAGTTGGACTGTCTCGGAGAAGTGTGCAATGCGACGTAGTTGGGCCAATGTCAAATGGCCGGACTCAATAATCATCGTTGTCAGGGGCATAGCGGTTCTGCGGTTTTCTTGGTGGCCAATGGTTTTTCAATACACCTAAAAAACGATATGTTGAATCAAAGGTCCAGTACCAACAATGGTGTTTTGGAGCGTGAACAACATGGCAGGAAGCGATCGTTCTTCGTCCGCTCTCGTTTTGTTAGATAGCTGTCGCGGTGGTCAGGCTCGCCTGCGAGGACGCCCGTCAAACACGTGCCACAGACGCCCTCTTCGCAGGAAACCGGGACGAATACACCAGCTTTGCCAAGCGCGTCAATGACGCGCTCGTTGGGCCCAACATTCACCGTCCGTTGATTTTTAGCTAGGCGTACAGTGAACGAACCCGCCTCTCCGGAAGGCATCGGGTCTGCGGAAAAATGTTCCCTGTGCACGTTCGTTGTTTTCCACCCGGCTTCCATCGCAGTGGTCACGGCCGCATCAATGAATCCCTTCGGTCCACAAACGTAAAGGTGCTTTTCCGTGCTCGGTGTCGCCAGTACATCTTGCATTCGCAACCGGTCGCACGCTGGGCTGGTGTCGAAATACAGGCGAGTCCGGTCTCGTAGATCCGGCTCCGCGAATCGGTCGAGGAATGCGGCGTGAGATGGTCCCCGGGCGCAGTAGTGAATCTCAAAAGACGCACCCTCACTGGCGAGCGAGAACGCCATTGACACGATCGGCGTTACGCCGATGCCCCCGGCCAGCAGCACCGAATGGCCTGAGTCTGATGCAAGTGGGAAATGATTTCTGGGCTCGCTGATTTCGAGGGTCTGGCCTTCGCGCATTTCGTGCATTGCCCTGGACCCACCGCGCGTTTCAGGGTCGTGTAATACACAAATCATGTAGCGGGACCTCTCCCTAGAGTCGTTGCACAGGGAATACTGGCGCACCAACCCATTGCTGACATGTACGTCGATGTGTGCGCCGGCAGAAAACGCCGGCATCAGGGCTCCGCGGGGATCCATCAATTCGAACGCTGCGATTCCAACGGCCACTTCTCGTCTGGCCACGATCTTTACTTTCATCCGCCTGCTCCGCTTACCCACTCAAAATTTCATCAAGCCAACTTATTGACCCGAAGAGTAAATAGTGCAAAATGGCGACGCCAGTGGCGCGAATGCCTATTAACGTCCGGATGATGCCAAAATGAAATCTGCTCAGGGGAAGGATGCGGGCTTGGTCACCGTGGTCGTCTACGATGGCTTGAGCCTTTTCGAGTATGGGTGTGCCGTCGAGGTTTTCGGTCTTCCCAGGCCGGAAATGGGAAATGGCTGGTATCGATTCGCGACCGCAGCCGCCGAGCCGGGTATTTTGCGAGGAGCAGGCGGCATCGAGGTGCGCGCCGATGGTGGGCTTGAGCTTTTGTCAAAGGCAAGAACAATCATCATCCCCGGATGGCGCGGGATCGAGGAGCCCGTGCCCGCTGGCCTCTGCCTTGCGCTGAAAAAGGCACATAAGCGCGGAGCACGCGTTATGTCCATTTGTACAGGGGCTTTCGTGCTTGCAGCCGCTGGTCTGCTCGATGGAAAACGTGCCACGACCCATTGGCGGCATGCTGGCGGACTCGCAGAGCGTTATCCCTCAATTTCGGTGGAGCCAGACGTTCTCTACATTGATGCCGGCGATGTACTCACCTCCGCCGGCAGCGCGGCCGGCATTGATCTATGTTTGCACCTGATACGGCGCGACATGGGGTCTCGGGCGGCCAACCAAGTTGCCCGACGTCTTGTAATGCCACCTCACCGTGAAGGCGGGCAAGCACAGTATGTCGAAGAGCCTGTCCAGCGGCGCAGTGGATCAACATTAGCGCCCCTTGTCGACGCGGTGCGCGCCGCGCTGGGGGAAAATTGGACAATCACGCGCATGGCCGCGGCTACAGCGATGAGCGGTCGAAGTTTCCAACGGCATTTCGTGAGCACAATGGGAATGCCACCGGGCGAATGGCTGCTCACAGAGCGTTTAACGCGTGCCCGTGAATTGCTCGAAGAATCGCCCCTATCCGTTGACGACATCGCATCTGCAGTGGGTTTCGGCGCCGCTGCTACCTTGCGGAATCACTTTCGCGCCAAGCTTGGTACGAGCCCAGGTTACTACCGCGAACGGTTCAGAGCCTCTGACGTGGCCTAGCAAAAGTTCGCCGCTGGAGCGTCAATCCGGCGGGGTGCTATATCACGGCAAGAGGTGAACCCCGTCTGCTCACCGCCTTTCCACTCGCCATCGGTGCGGAGTACACGTACATGGTTATTTCGCCGACCACTGGTGGACCGGTTCACGGATCGGAGATTTGCTGGTCACATCATCGATTGAGTCCGATTCACTTCGACAATGACGTGTGACAGCGTCTTGAAACATTTGAGACATTAGCTCAGTGTCAGCCGAACGGCTGTTTACGCTCGCACGAGACATTCGGATGGCCAAATATCAAGGGCAATGTTAGACGCTCGCCGTCGCGCACGCCTGCGATAGCACGCCAAAGGCATGCAAGGACTTCGCCACCTAACCGTGAACGACAACCTCTGCAAGAGTATCGCGTCGTTCGCCTGTTTCCGGTAGCACGCTTTCGCGGACCGACATTTGTTGTCCGGCGACCCGCTGACGGAAATATACGGGGCACGGGACATCCCACCCGCCACGGCTCGTGCCAGTCCTCGCTAAAGCCAAATTGTTGCTGTCCGCCTTTAAGCGGACATCAATCGACGCATGCGCGGTTGACCATTGACGATCACCGGCGCAACCAGCCAAGTGCGATCGGACGTGAGAAAAGGTTGCGATAAAGCATGATCGCCCGTCTCGTGACAGCATCGCCCGCGAGATGCCAGAGCGGTGAGATCACTTCCAACGATATGGCGGCGACGATGACAGCGCCGAGCATGTCCAGCGGGAAATGGACACCAAGAAATATCCGCGCCCATGCAACTAGGGCCCCGGCAAGCAAAGTGAGTCCGCCCAGACAGCGTGCACCTCCCCACAACAGCGTGAGAGCGATGCCGGCAAAGACGGTCGCATGGTCGCTCGGGAAGGACGAGTCCGGCGCATGCGGCAAGAACGTGTGCCCGAAACCGATCATGAACGGCCGCGGATGCTGCCACACGACGGCTATCAACTGATTCGCGCCAACGCCGAGCATCGCCACGAGACAGGCCCGAAGCGCCAGATTCCGCTGCTCCTCATTGCCTCCTAACCACATAGCCGCCATAAGTAGCGGGATCAACCAGATTACGTAAGCGGCGGTCAACATAGCAATACCGACTAGCCATGCAGGAGTCGCAGTTGTGCCGTTGATCAGTAGAAACACCGCCCGGTTGGCAGCCTCAAGTGTATTCATAGCCACGACGTCATCTATAGGCGTCCATCAGGCACGGTGTATTGCTGGCCGCGGCGCAAGACCGCACAGCAGTAGTGGTACCAGGACGATTGCTGCACCGGTAAGAAAGGTTGTCGGAGCGCCGAAGCGGTCCCACAGCCAGCCGGCCAGCGCGCTAGCGAGCAACACACACACACCGCAGGCCAAGTTAAACGCGCCAAAGGCCGTACCTCGCAGCGTCGAGGGCGCAGTCTCGGACACCATTGCGGCGAGGATACCCTGCGTGAAACCCATGTGCAGCCCCCATATTGCGATGCCGACGAATACCGATACGACCGAGTGCCCCATACCTAGCAGCAGGTCGGCCGCAATCAACAGCACCATGCCGAGCGCGAGCAGAAGCCTTCGATCCAGTCGGTCCGACAGCACGCCGACCGGGTACGCCGACAACGAATACGCCAGACTCATCACGACCATCACGCCGGGAATCCACGCGAGTTCAAGACCCGTTTGCTGTGCACGCAAGACAAGGAATGCTTCGCTAAAGCGCGCGAGCGTGAAGGTCGCGCCGATGACGAGAACGACCCAGTAGCGGGCCGGGAACTCGTGCAGCACGCTCCACCGCAATGGAGAGCGGAAGGCACGCCGTGCCGTCGCATGGCCCGATTCATCGATGCCAAACGCGATGAGACCAATTGCGATGAAGGCAGGAGCGACGGCGCACCACAGCACGGTACGAATGTGGTCGGTGAGCCAGAACATCAGCGCAATGGCGAGTGCGGGACCGAGGAAAGCTCCGATCGTATCCATCGACTGACGCAATCCAAAACACGCGCCGCGGATCTCCGGCGGCGCCACGTCGGCGACCAGCGCATCGCGTGGAGCGCCTCGAATGCCCTTGCCGACACGATCGAGCAACCGGGCCGTGATGACCCCGCCGGGTGAGGTCGCGAGCGGGAACAGCGGCTTCGTCAGAGCCGCCAATCCATAGCCGAGTAACAACAGGCCCTTTCGCCGGCCGAGCGAATCGCTGAGCGGGCCGGAAAATACCTTTACGATGAGAGCCGTTGCTTCGGCAATGCCTTCAAGCAAGCCGAGTGCGGTCACGCTCATGGCCATTGTGGTCACGAGGAACACGGGCAGCAGTGCATGCACCAGTTCCGACGACAGGTCCATGAACAGGCTCACGAAGCCAAGCGCCCAGACCGTACGTGGGATAGATGGTCTGGTGGGTGAAGGTGAAGGCATCTCCGGGGTCATAGGAGATATGAGCAAAAATAGAGATCACTCGTCATATTGCATTGCCGAGTCCTTGTCATAGGTGCCTCACTGCTTCTTGCTAATGGGTCTGCGCTGTGTGGTTTTAGCCTTTCCATGGATGCCGCTTCTCATGGATCCGGTTTCATTCAGCGCCAGCGGCATCTAACCATTATTTTCTTAAGATGACCTTATGCTGTCGAGGGCCACGTCACGCGTAACCGCAGTAGCAGAGAGTCCCCTTGATTTACCTCCCGGATCGGGCGACCGTGCTGAGCTTCTCTGTCAGGAAAATCAGTGGACCATGAAAACTGGAACCGCTTCGCAGCAACCCACCCGGGCACGCACTATTACAGAGGTTTTCGAGGTGTTTCTCAAACTGGGCTTGACATGCTTCGGCGGTCCCGTCGCTCATCTGGCGTACGTCCGCAGGGAGTTCGTCGAACGGCGTGGTTGGCTCGGTGACGAAACCTTCACCGATCTGGTCGGACTCTGTCAGTTCCTTCCAGGACCAGCGAGCAGCCAGATGGGATTCTGGATCGGCCTCTTGCGAGCCGAGTGGCTCGGGATCGCGTTGTGCCGAAAGAAGATACCGGCGGATACCATTCGAGTGCTCCAGCAAACCAGTGAAATTCGCGTCTCCCGCACGGTGAGTGCCGTCGCACTGGCTTCCTTCTGTGTGCTGCTGCTCAGTCTTCCGACGCTGGTCGGGCTTCATGCAGGGCGGCAGGTCATGGTCTTCGAGGCCTTCTATCGTTCTGGCGCCTTGGTGTTTGGCGGAGGTCACGTCGTGCTTCCACTTCTGCAACAGCAAACAGTCGCGACCGGCTGGGTATCACCGAACGATTTTCTTGCAGGCTATGGGCCGCACAGGCGGTCCCGGGCCCTTTGTTCGCATTCGCAGCTTTTCTTGGCTGGGTGGCCTCAAATCTGAAGTGCAACACGGTTTCGTATAAGGTGTTGCGATGCACGAAAAGACTCAGTGCCAGCAACTTCAACCGGAAGAGCGCCTCATCATTGCAAGCCTGCATCTACAAGGTTCGAGTATCCGGGCCATGGCCCGGATACTCGGGCGCTCGCCAGCCACTGTTAGCCGTGAACTGACGCGAAACAGCTCTCCTGCAGGTTACGGATCGGTGCCGGCTGAAGCGTTGAGCGCCGCACGCCGCAGTGCGGGCCGCCGCCCCACAGAGCTTTGCCTGCAAAGCGTCTGCTGGCGTATCGTTCTCACCCTGCTCGAGTGGAAATGGTTACCCCAGCAGATATCGGGCACACTGAAGCTTATGTATCCGACTGACCCGACCCGGCAGGTTTCGCACGAAACCATCTACACGGCCATCTACGCCCAGCCGCGCGGCGAGCTGCGCCGACAACTCATTGCCTGCCCGCGCCATGGTCACAGCACGCGCATGCCGCGTACACGAGGCACGGACCGGCGCGGACAGATTCCGGACATGGTCAGTATTCATGTGCGGCCGCCCGAAATCGAGGACCGGCTGCTGCCCGGGCACTCGGAAGGCGACTTCATCAAGGGCGCGGGCAACCAGTCCTCGGTAGGCGTTCTGGTCGAACGGACCAGCCGCCTGGTGCTGCTTGCGAAGATGGAAGATGCCACCGCCGCTTCAGCGCTGGCGGGCTTCTCCGCCAAGCTCAATTCGATTGCCGAGCCATTACGGCAGAGCTTCACCTACGACCAGGGCAAGGAAATGTCGCGACATCAAGAGTTCACCGCCGCGACCGGCGTGAAGGTGTACTTCTGCGACCCGCACAGTCCATGGCAAAGGGGCACCTGCGAAAACACCAACGGGCTGCTGCGACAGTATCTGCCCAAAGGCACGGACCTTTCGGTCTACAGGCAGGACGAACTCGATGCCATTGCCGACAGTCTGAACAGCCGGCCTCGCGCCACTCACGCCTTCCATTCGCCATTCGAGGTCTTCACCGCCACCCTTGCTTCAGCAAGTCAACCTCAAGGCTCTAAACATTAATCCCGCTGTTGCGCTTCACCCTTGAAACCGCCCTGGATAATGCACGAAGCGCCGAATCACTGGGTCGGAGCATTGCTCGCTACGGCGGGCACTTTTCTCCCGGGTTTGCTACTCGTGATCGCGGCGCTCCCATACTGGCAGGCGTTGCGCGGCCGCCCGTCGATGGCTGCTTTGCTTGCCGGGGTGAATGATACGGTCGTTGGATCCTGGCCGCCGTGCTGTACCCACCGGTCTGGACGAGTGCGATTCGCTCGGAACTCGACTTTGCCGTGGCAACCACCGGCTTTTCCTGCTCACCCGCTGGAAGATTCCGCCCCTCGGTCTGGCTGTGGTGTGCGCACTTGCTGGCATAGTCGAGGCGACCATCCATTGAATCGATGATTTCCACCAGAACCCGGAGAGGTTCTAAAGAGGAACTCGAAGCTCGCAGTGAACTATATCAAGGCATAGCACCTTGACCCTCATAGGTCAAGCCACCATTGGCGTGACTTGCACTTCAACCGTGACATGCGACAACTCTTTGAAGCGCCCGAGCACTGCATGATAGAAACGTGAGTCCCGCTGGGACTCGCTCGTAGCCACCGACACCACCGCGCTTATATGACCCGGACCCACGCGCCACAAATGCAGATCGACGACCTTGTCGCCACGGTCCTCGATGGCATGACGCACGTTTTCTGCCACGCGCCGGTCAGGACTCATGTCGAGCAGGATTGCACCGGTGTCGCGCATTAGCCCGTACGACCAGTTTGCAATGACGAGTGCTCCGATGACACCCGCCAACGGGTCCATCCACATCCATCCAAATGTGCGAGCGAGTACGAGTCCAATGATTGCCAGCACCGAGACCGCCGCGTCAGCCATTACGTGGATGTAGGCCGAGCGGATGTTGTGGTCCCGGGTTGCTGCATCATGAGTGTCATGGCCGTGCTCTTCGAATTCGACCTCGTGTTCGCCGTCCGGCATCCGAACAATGGCCTTGAAGGCATGTGGTTCAGGAACATCTTCCTTCGATTCCAGATAGCCGCCGCAGTCCGCGAAAGCGAATACCTGCTGCGTCCCGTCAATGCGTACGGTCTTCACGGACAATGAAGACAAGTCCAGTCGCGAATTTGCCGTCGCTGGCGTAATCCGGAAAACGGGCGGCACACCATCTTCGAAGATGGAGACGGCAAACACGCCGGACTGAGCAAAAATCTTCTTCATTTCGTCTTCGCGAGCGTGCTCGTCATGGCCATGACTATGACCGTGACTGTGTCCGTGGTCACCGCCACTCAACAGCCACACGCTTGCCAGGTTAACCAGCAAGCCGACCGCCGCGATGGGAATCGCCTCGCCGAAATAAATCGGTACTGGCGACAGAAATCGTGGCACCGCTTCGTAGCCAATCAGCACGGCAATCATCGCCAGCACAATGGCGCTCGTGAATCCTGCGAGATCGCCTAGTTTGCCGGTACCGAACACGAAGCGGGAGTCCGTCGCGTGCTTTCGAGCATAGGTGTACGCGAGGGCCGCGATCAACATCGCACCGGCATGTGTCGACATGTGAAGACCGTCGGCAACGAGCGCAAGTGATCCGAACATGCTGCCGCCAACGATTTCAACGAGCATCATCGCGCTGCACAGCCCAATTACGGCCCACGTGTTGCGCTCGTTCTTTTCATGACCGGCACCAAGAAAGATGTGGTCATGTCCTGCGCCGAATGCGGCGTCTTTGAAATCACTCATTTTTGACTCTACTTGAAATAGCTGTGAACAACTTCAATGAATTGTTCCATCGCGCTGCCACCGTGGTCCTCGCCGTTATCCGCGTCGACAAGGTGGTTCCTGATGTGATCTTCCAGCACAACTGCAAGCAGCCCGTTCATCGCGCCCCGGCAACTTGTAATCCGCTGCAAAACATCCGAGCAGCCGTGCTCTTCTTCGAGCGCCCGTTCGATGGCTTCAACCTGCCCCTTGATACGACGAACCCTGTTAAGAAGCTTCTGTTTTTCCTGAACCGTGTGACTCATCGCACCCTCCTAATACCCCTATGGGGTATATGTTCACTGCGAGAATATCATAGGGGATAGGGGTATTGTTTGTTTCATGCAAAATTCTCCGCGTCGGCAGATTTCGCTAGATCCTTCCCGATCCTGGCTAATGTTTGCATTCCGTCAATGTCCATGACAGATGATCCCGCGCATGAACCGGCGAGGACAGCCGCGATTGACTTCCGTAACGAGCTACTCGCGAGCGGCTGGCCTGACGATCGCCGTGTTGTCGAGCTAACCGGGAAGACATCTGATCCGGAAGCTTCAACGTATGCGACTCAGGCGAGAGTAAGGGGCGCCCTACTTGGTGTCTGGTCAGGGCAGTTGCATGGCTTCGTCCATCCGGATTTCCAGTTTGACCACTCTGGCGCCATCCGGAAGGAAATCGCAGCACTCCTCGCCATACTCCCCGCGCGACGACGATCGTGATGGCTGGAGACGCGCGTCCTGGCTTTATTCGCCGCATGCGTTGCTTGATGAACAGACGCCGGCGGACGTTTTTCCAGACTCGCCCCTTCGCGTGATCAAGGGCGCACCGGTCGAATTCCGCGGCGATCCCGATGCGCCCTAGTAAAGTCGCTTGGCCAGCGCATGTGGCTAATGACGTCAACCGCTCCCTGGCGGAATACGTACGCGTGGTAGCTCCCTAGTCATTGACGGAGGATTCACGGGTACTTGATAGCCGTTCGCCGTCAGGAACGAACGGCGAACTCCCGACGTGACGCCTTTACGTTCTGGTCGAGCGACTATTCATACACGCAGTTGCGACTTCTTTGGCCTAGCGCTCGTTTTAGTCCGATCTGCAACGAGCGGCAAAACGCCATCGGGCCGTGAGCGGCACCAATGCGCAACACATCTCACCATTCAATATTCCACCAAGATCCGCATTTCAACCTCAAGGTTTTTGGCGGCACAGCCGATAAGGCACATAGTCAGTTTTTTCGAGCGTGATAAATGCGAACTATCAAAAGATCTCTCCTGCTTGTTATCGCCAGTGGCCTGTTTGGGGTTGTTGCTGGCTGCACAACGGCAACCTCACAGTTGCATGCTGAATCGCAGGACCACAGCGTGACGGTCCTTGCCATGTGTGGCGGGGGATTGGACGACAGCCTTTCAGCCAAGGCGAAAGCCCAGCTTGGCAATGGCGGCGAACTCAGCGCGGAGCGCCTTTCATCGGTAAAGGCCACCTTGATCAACGACGGGTCACTCAACAGCACGGACAAACTCAAGGCCTTCGACATCTTTACCAAATGCGCGCTCGAGGTTGACAAGCGCATTCGCGATGGACAACCCCCGAGGTCCCCACTATCTCAACTAACTGGACGGAAATGGTATCTGCACAAAGCACAGTATGAGGCAACAACCGTTACGCAAGAAAAAGAGCCTCCCTATACCGTTCGCTTGACCGCAGTAGAAGTCGGGACTGGAAAGAAGGAGTCGTCCCAAGGGGGCATCGAGGATGCTTACTGGATCAGCTTCCGCAACGACGGCATGATCGAAACCAATTGCACAAACAATCAGACCGCTCACCCTGAGGACATTCTCTTTTCGCGAGGCTGCACTGCCAGTTGGACGCCAGCCGGCGACGGAGGCCTGATCACCGTCAAAAACGGGAGTTTGTTTCCACCCACCTTTATTGTCGAACAGGCGAAGTTCACGGTAAGGATTAAGCAGAATGAACTTGTTCTGACTCGTCAGGAGGGATCGCACCTCACATTGGTTGAAGGCAAATTTGATACCGAATAAGTGTCCTGCAACCGCTTTCAGCGGTGGCTCTGCCGCACAATGACTACCACACCCCGGGACATATCTCGCGCGGTGCCCGAGATCTGGTAGGGATTCCTATATTTCTTCAATGCTCTTGCCGCTCTTCATCTCTTTCTGAAGAATCGACAAGGCCCGTTGCCGCATGCGCGCAACTGCCAGCTCGGCAATCCTCCGAATGTGATGGCGCTGCCTTTCCTCTTCACTGAGGATCTCGCGCGGAATATTCAGGTCCATTCGCGTGAAACCGCGGATTGAACCGCTCCGGGTTTGTCGAAGAACGTCGAGTCTGGCTCTATGCCGCGCGAGTGGACAGCACCGCGTTTCGATTGTAAGTCTCCTCAACCTCTGCTGGCGACGCGTAGCCGCGGAATCATGCGCGGTCTTCTGTGGATACCAAGAAGAAATTCAGTGCACTCGCACTGATCTCTTGTCATGTCGATGACTGCACCGTTCTGGCATTCAGTATCTGGTCGGGACTATCCTGAGCCATTCCTAGCCGAGCTAGCCGATCTTCAGCGCACAGTTCCCCGCGGTCGAACGGCCCCGTGACGATTTTCTTCAAACACGTAAGATCCGTATCCAGCGATACATAGTGGAGTGTATGCAGGACAGGAAGCAGATTTTACGATCAGGTTAGGCGGTTCCAGATCGCACGGCTGATGCTGCCTTTTCTTTATCGCTGCCTTACGAGTCCGATAGTTGCCCGTCGGGTTGCCCCCTTCGATCAGTGTCTGGACGGCTGCAATCTGCACCGGCCTTTGGCCTTCCCGGCCAAAGGCGTCGGAGTGATGCCGCGGCCGCAAGGGTTCATGCGCATTCGGTCGCCCTAAAGCGACATTGCATTATGTGCGAGAACGTTAAAGAGAAATGTATTGTGCCAAGCTTAAAGTGGAGGCGAAGCTCATCGAGAGAGGTTTCAGCATGAGGTTTTGACATACGAAGTTATACCACGGGCCCGAGGGCACTTCGCGAACGAAAGAAAGCTCCATGGACACGAGTAAGCTCAATGAAAGCCATGTGCGATCACCCGACGGGCAAATGATGCGCTCGAGCAATTTAGCCCGTTTATCTGGTAAGACATGCCGAAGTCTTTTCGAAAAAACTAATCTCAGGCTGGCTGATAAAAAGAGCGGGCGGATTTCCAAGATCACTGCACCGGGCAGCGTTAGCCGCTTGCGATGTCGTATTTCTCGAGCCCGGCGATCTCCGAGCAAACAATGCGGCCCAGCGCATGGACCTCTTGCGGCGTCAGGTCAACCGCGTACGCATAGTAGAGAACACTGAGGGGGTGTACGCCTATGGCGCGCGCGATTTCGTCGAGCTTGTCCAGCGTGGGGGTCTGTTTTCCAAGCTCCAGTGCACTTAGATATGTCCTGCTGGACACGCCAAGACCGTCTTGAGATATGCCGCGCATTCTGCGAGCCGCTCTCAATCCGCGTGCCAGGCCAAGACGAATCGACATCAGTCATATGGGTAAATTTGAAGATGTCACTGTCGTCGGATGCACACGATTGCGCTACAATTGATAATGTGCAAAATGTAACAAACCACCTCTTGCGGACCGTACGTCATCTGAACGACAGGGCCGAATCTCGCAAGCCCAGCGCGTAGCGGTGACACCGTTGACTTCAGCCCGTTGATTTTTTCGAAAAGATGCTGCTTACAAAATCTCCATGGGAGACGCCGTATCGGATCAGACATGACCCGTTTAACCGTTGGCGCCTCGCCGGCCTCAATCACGTAGCCACGACGTTCCTGATACGGGCTGCGGAGACTCGACCTGATGATCCCGACGGCTATTCCTTTATCGTCGCGGATCCATCAATTCTTGTTTCGGTTCTCGAAGGGTACGGAGCCGCCAAGCCTCGTTTGCTGGCGATCGATTGGGAAACGTTGGTTCCTGTTTCGAGCGTTTGGTCATACTCGTACGCTGAAGATGACCGGGATTATCTTGCTTATGCGGATGCACACGGCCGTCTGCGAGCCTGCGAACCTCAGCAACCCGATCCTCTCGACGCACATAGCAAGGTGATTGTTTGGGCGCATGCAGATTCGGACGCAACACACCTGTCTTGATTCAAAAGCTTATAGATGAGCGTAGACGATCAAGCCTCCCGATATCTCTGTACGAATATCTGCTTGTGTGACGTTCGGCGGCGCGGCGCCCCTTTGCTGAACTGTCCGCGTCGCCTCCATGCGCGAGTCGGTGCGCCGCTGCTTTTCGGCACCGACTACGCGATTCGGTACATCGGTTAGCAAGAATATGTTGAACCCCACTGAAATCGTGCAGTTCCTGATGGACTTCGCGCCACGATCGCAGCCGCTTGGTCTGCGCTACTTCGCGGCGCTTGGAATTGACGTGCAGCAGGTGAGCGAACTCGTGCAACTGGGATGGTTGCGACAGTTGTCCGAGGATGCTTATCTGCTTCGCGGCGACCAGCCGGGGGTCGATGGAACGATTGCCTATTTGCGAGCGTTTATCCCAAATCTCCATGTAGGGGGAAGAGCGGCGCTAGAGTGGCATCGGATGATGCATCATCTTCGTTTCCGCGACCGGATTGATTTATGGGGGCGCGGCTATTGCAGCATTCCTTCCTGGGCGGTGGACAGGCTTGCCTGTTCCTACTATTCCCACCCCTTGTTTGACACGCGGATGGATGAAGGCTACGGGTTGAAGCCGCTTGCGTGGCGCCACCCGCAGGTGCTGGTTTCGGTTCCTGAACGCGCAATTCTCGAATACGTCAGTGTCTCACTGGAGCTGGTCCTGATAGAAGACGTGCGAGACCTCATCGGCAGCCTTAGGAACATCCGGCTGAACGTTCTGCAGGAGCTGGTCGATCACTGTCCCCGCAGAGATGTAGTGTGGGGGCTGAAGTTTCTCGCAGAGGACGAGGGCGTGGATTGGGCTCAGCAGCTACGCGCTTGAAAAAATCCCGGCGTGACGATCCTGGGACCCTGTTTTTGCGCAAGCATTAACGTCTCCCGTAGGACGCTCTTATGACCGTTTGAGCATCGAGACGGCCATTAGTCTTCTTGACTCCACGCAGACGATTGCGGTTTGAAGACCGGTCATCCGGGCATTTCATTACAATTCAACGCGGCCGAAGCAGCCTCCGTTGCCGCGGCTCCGGTTGATCGTTTCTGGCTGCGAAGGTTACGGCATGCGAACCGGAGAGTGATACTGTTGCGTCCAATGTACGCGCAGCACGTGAGCGTGCTATCGGACGCGTTAGCCCACAGGTTGCATCTCCTTTCGCGATCGGCAGATCGCGCCGTACTGCCGAAACGCTACTCTTGCCAACGATTTCGCCAGCGACATTGTGCCGCCCACACCAACCAAGCGATTCAGGCGTGCTACCGGGAAATGGCACCACGCGCAAGCGCTGTACTGACTTCGTGCGCTGTCTGCCTTACTGCGCTGATGAACGCTATCTGGGCCCGTGGGCCATCCGGAAACACCGGATAGATCATCGAGATACCGATGGATCCGACTGGATAGCCACCGGGGTCGAATACGGGCGCAGCAATGCAACACAACTGGGGATTTGCTTCGCCAACATCGAAGGCTAGCTTTTCGTCCCTGACACGGTCGAGTTCGATCCGAAGCATTTCGGGGGTCGTCAGCGTCTGCGGGGTTTGCTCTCGGAAGGTGATCTGATCGATCAGGCGATTGCGCTCGTGCTCAGGCAGGAAGGCCAGAATCGCCTTGCCTACCCCGGTACAGTACAAGGGTTCCCAGTCGCCCGGCGTCTGCTTGACCGAGACCACGTTGTCGGCCGGCATCACCTCGATCAGCACAACCCGGTCGTTCTGCAGAACAGCAAGATGCGACGTCTGTTTCGTCATCGTGGACAACCGTTTCAGGAGCGGTCGCGCGGTTTCCACCAGGGACGCGTCCGTACGAATCAACCTGCTCCAGGCGGCCAGCTTTGGGCCCGGCGTGTATGTCTTCAGCGCGGCATTCTTGTTGACGAGCGCGCTGCGTTCAAGTGTGTTGAGAAAGCGGAATGCAGAACTCTTGTCGATATCGAAATGCGTGGCGATTTCGTGAAGCTTGAGCGGGCGATCTGCCATCAGGATGTGCTCGAAAATGTTTAAGCCCTTTTCAAGCGACATGATGATGGTGGTGTCGGCCTTCTCCCGCACGCGCGGTTCAGAAAGCAACGCTTCCGCGGAGTCGGCCGGTTCGGCGCTCGGCGTTTTGGCACGGACGTTACGCATGGTTGTTGATCATTAATCAATGACCATGCGAATTATGAACTACCGCCCGACAAACTGCAAACCGCCGGTCTCAGTCTTGGGCCTCGACAGGTCTCAGCAGGATCGCCGTATATCCGCCCCGGAGTTTGAACAGCATATAGATCGCCATGAAGCCGATCACCAGCGCCGCAGGCAACACCGCGAGTGCCCTGATCGCTCCATTGGGCCCGAGTTGATCAAGGTTGCGCCCAATGATCGGCAATGCGACCGCAATCGACAAGAATCCGCCGCCGCCCATCAATCCGAGACAAAGCGGGCCACCTCGTGGGAACCGCTCCGAGGTAATGCCCAACATGGTCGGCCAGAACAGCGATTTGCCGACTCCGAACAGCGTCGCTGCAGCGAACGCAGCCAATACCGAGTCGCCTGGATGGAGTGAGCCCAGCATCCATAGGCCCGCCGCGCACAGCGCGCTGCATAGCGTGAGTGCAAAGAACGGCGACCGGTGCACATAGCGACCCACCGCAGTGCGCATAGTGAACACTAGCCCCGCCGTATACACCAGAAAGAGAATGCCATCGAGACCGGTCAACTGTTTCATCATTGATGGAAACCATTGATCGGCGCCGAGTTCGGTGATTGCAGTGAGCCACATGAAACAGAACAGCACCAGAAACAGGGGATTGACCGTCTCGCGCAACATCTCGTTCGTAGGTACTTCGCTAGCGGCGCGTTCGGTCGGCGGAAAACTCTGGTTCCATGACATGGCCATGTAAGTCAGCGTTGGCACTGCGACGACCGCGAGCTTGACCTGCCATATCGCGTGGAACTGGGTGAGCCCCAACGCCGCGAGACCACCGACGATCATGCCGGCAGGCCACCATGCGTGCAACGCGTTCAGGCGCGTGGTCTTCTGGTCGTTATAGATCGACGAGACCAATGGATTCACCACGCCCTCGACGAGCCCCTGACTCAGGCCCATCACGAGGAAACCCACGTAGAGCATCGTCGTCCCGAGGTGCGCGAAGATCGAATCAGCGTGTACGACCGGGTAAGGCGCTAGAACGATGATGACGAGGCTTGCGAGGAAGCCGAATCCCGACAGCAGATAAAGCCGTCTCATGCCGATCAGGTCAATCACAAAGCTGCTGAGGAAGATCGACGCCGTGAAGCCGAAGAACGCCGGCCCCCAGATCAGGCCCATCTGCTCGCCACTCAAATGAAATGCTGCACGCAGGGGGGCTTCGATGTCGCCGCGAATGGCGAAGACCAGCGCAGTAGTCAGCATCGAAATGCAACTGGCCATGAAAAGTCTTGAGCGGTTCATGCCAGCCCCCTTTCGGTCGTGATGATTTCCGCAAAGAAACCCAACATCACTGGCGCACCAAGCGGCATGACGTGGTGACCCAGCGCCGTGCGGGCATGTCGCCCGCGTTCGCCTAGCACGTCCTGCAGCAACCTCGATGCGGCATCGAGCACGAGCGGCATGTCGTCGTAGTCCTGCGTACAGCCGACGTGTCCATCAAGACGGATCAACCGGACATTCGCGAGCGAACCAGCTGCCTCAGCCAGTTGCGCGAGTCCGTTGAGCGCACAAAGACGGGCGGCCGCAATGCCATCCTGAGTAGAAACGGTATCACCGAGCAAACCCACGTGGCGCAACGTTTCTCCATCGAACGGCAACTGGAACGAGGTCGTGATGAAGTTCGCGTATCGGGCCCACGGCTCATATGCGCCGACGGCCGCCGGCGGTTTGGGCAGCATCAGTCCAAGCGCCATCAGGCGCGTCTCGGGGGTGGCACTCGCGTCGGCGATTACCTTCGCTTCGGCAGGGTAGTTCATGTCGCTGTCTCCTTTTATCTCAGCCGTGCATCGAACCGGCAAACGCCGGCAATGAATTTTTCAGACCGCGTCCGACGTCTGTGCCGGTGCGTACTCCGCAGTGCCTTCCCAGGACGCATCTTCAGAGGATGAAAAAATGAATTCGACCGTGGCGCCGTTCGGGTCGACGACGAATACCTGGTGCTCGTGCAGGTCGGGCACAGTGCGGGCGCGGTAAGGCATCGCTAGCGAGCGCAGCCGTGCTTCGAACGACGGCAGTCCATTGCAGCGGAACGCAATGTGATCCACCGCGCCAGTGCCCGTATTTCCGGGAGCCGCCTGCCTGTCGCCGAGATAGGCGCGCAACTGTTCATCTGCGGGGTCGTAGACGGCGAGGTGCAAGGCAGCCCAGTCTCCCCGGTAAAGCCAGCGCCCGTCGAACTTGAAGGCAGGGCGTGGGCCGACACGTAGCCCCGCAACCTGTTCGAAAAACGCTGTTGTTTCCGGCAAGCACCGCGTGCGCAGCGTGAAGTGGTCCAGCGAGCGAATGTCCATTCCTGCCTCCATGAGTTGATTAAATATCAATGATGTTGATTATATAAAATCAGACGGGTAGACTTGCAAGGGGGTAAACCCGCAAAATCCTGCAACCGTTTTGACCGACGAGTATCCGTAGATGAATGAGATCAAACGCCTGGAAACGACCGTGCGCGGTCAAACCATCAGTTACCTTGAACTCGGAGACGGGCCTCGAACCCTGTTGCTCCTACATGGCATCACGAGCGATGCGAGCAACTGGCTGAGCACCATGCCGGCACTTGCACAACGTGGCTGGCGCGTAATCGCACCCGACCAGTTGGGATTTGGTCAATCATCTAAGCCCAGCGTACCGGTTCGTCCGCGCACGCTCTCGGACATGGTTGCGCCTCTGCTGGATGCATTGGGGCTCGAGATGGTATCGATCGTGGGTCAGTCGATGGGTGGGCATGTCGCGGGCCTGTTTGCCGCGCAGTATCCGGAGAGAGTCGAAGCGCTCGTCCTCGTCAACGCTGGCTACGGCCTTGCCCTTCCTGAGGTGAAGGATCCTCGTGACCTCGGCCATGCGGTCACGCCCGGTGGTCTTTGGGCATTGAACCCGGCTACGCGCGATGATTCACGACGTCTGCTGGAAATGGTCTTTCATGATCAGGGATTGGTGACGGAGGAACTGATCGACGGTTTTTATGCAGACCGTCTCGGCAAAGGCGATGGCGCGGTGATCAGATCAATCAGCGAATCGTGGGCGCGCAGGGAAGACACACTCGAAAGCGCTTTCACGGGGCTCGAACGCCGCCCTGTTCTCGTGATCCAGGCGCGCCAAGACAAGGTTGCGCCCTATCACCTCGGACGCGCGATACACGAAGGAATCGCCGGATCGAGATTTGTCGTTCTCGAGGATTGCGGCCACGCGCCGCCGCTCGAAGCGCCGGAGGTCTTCAACAAAACTTTGACGGAATTTCTGGTTTAGCAGAAAACGCGGCTGCGTCGGGACCGGCAAGAAAAATTAGGAAATTAAAAAGTGTAATGGTCGAGCTATTTCGGACAGGCTGATAGGTTCTTTCGCTGTCGGCTTTGCCCCATAGGCACCGGGCGACAGGCAGCCCAAAGGCGAATTCAGGCGTACGGCATTGTAGAATGCCGCAGACAGCGAGGCTATCCCCCTATTACAGCCGGGCCTTCGCTTTCTTCGCATTCCTTTACCGACCGTGCCAACATCGTTCCTTACAGTTCGGCCGCCGTTGCCCGCAGCACAACGGGCTTATCCTATTCCGCGTGAATCTCCGGATGGTGCGAACCCGTTCTATGCGCCGGCGGCGTTCTGTCCATGATGGTCCTTCGCTAGAAGACCATGCCTTGCTGCATACCTTTTGGTTCAAGCCTGCCAGCGCGTTTGGCTTATTCCGTATAAAAGAGTCTTCCAGATGTTCATCACATGTTGGTCGTACCCATGCGCAGAATCTCTTCTTGGGATCGACAGAAGCCTACGCTTATTGTTCCCTCAGAATCGTGAGAGTGCTTATGGCTGGATGACGCGACGTAGTCGTGCTTTCGGAGTTCTAACGCATGTCAAGTGATCGAAAGAGACAGGGTTTCTACTTTGCTTGAGGTGCGGGGCATATCTTGATCGGGCACACGGATTGTGAACACCAGGGGGAGAGTGCCCGAACAAGGAAAACCGTATCTCTTTGGATTGCGCGATTTTTGTGAGCATGAGGGAGCTCTGCCTGCTGGGCGGACTTCCGGTCAAACGTTCTATCAGCGGCTCTTAAACCCACACACATGGTCTACACCGAGTCAGTACTGGTTCGCGACAGTCTTCGTGCAGACTCCCCGACCATAATTCTTCTCGTGGGGGCGGCTCCTTTTGAGCAACTCCTGGAGTTTCTTCGCGAAAAGTGCGTTTCAATTTCGGCGGAGCGCACGTACGCACAGGCGACCGGCCGATTTATTGAGTGGCTGTCGGTGCGCGCGGTTGAGTTTACCGACACTTCGAAACGTAGCCTTTTGTACACCGCGTTTGTGCATGACTTGCGATTTGGAACCTATCGCGATGGAGTGGATGAAACCGGGCTTCACTGGCGCGCTACAAGCCAGAAAAACTTGAAACGACTGGTCAATGGACTTATCGAGTTCAGTGACTGGCTGAATCGGCGGTACGGCACGACGATGCTGAACCCTATTCATAACCACGCGTCAACTGCGGACCAACTTATCTTCTGGCGTAAATGGAACAAGCAAAGATCAGGCTCATTGCTGGCCCACACGAAAAGTCGACATGCCGCGGATGAGTCTGCCTATTACGCCCGGCAGGTGAAGCTACCTCGAAATGGCAATGAAGCCCTCACCGAAGCAAAGGCGTTTCCGGCTGAGCGCCTGGACGAATTGCTTTGGCAGGGTTTCATTAACCCCGGAAAGGCGCGTGACTCCAGACCATGGGTGAAGTACAACATCCGAGACATTCTCGTTTCGCTTCTTTGCGTATACGGAGGCTGCCGCGCATCTGAACCGCTCCACCTTTGGGTTGATGACGTTTTTGTGGACCCTAACGACCCGGAACTGGCCCTGGTGCTTATCCACGAGCCCAGCGAAGGCACAGTCGGATACGTCGATGCGATAACTGGAGCCCGACGCACGACAACACGAGCCGATTTCCTGCAGCGATTTTGTGCCGGCCGCAAACCCTTGACCCGCGAGACAGGGCGTCGACATGCTGGTTGGAAAGGTGCGCTACTCACACATAGGACCCGAAAGGCCTTCCAGATATTCTGGATCGACAAGAATGCTGGCCGCATCTTTTTGACGCTATGGCGGCTTTATATCCAGCATATCAGGCCTGTCACACCTCAGATGCCTTGGGCATTTCTAACGAAATCAGGCCAGCCTTTTGGCGCCGAGGGGTACGAGGACTCGTTTAATGCGGCGGTGCGCCGGATTGGACTAACCCCAGCCAAGTGGGCTGGGACATCGAGCCATGGGCTACGTCACCGGTATGGCCAGTGGTTGAATGATTTAGGCCTAGGCAACAAGGAAGGCCAGGTGGCGATGCATCACCTAAACGCCAAAAGCCAGGAAGTGTATCGCCAACTGGGTGTCGATAAAGTTGCGGATGCGATTGGGAAAATCACCGCTATGCAACAGCCCTTATTTTTGAGAATTGAAAGCCAATGATTTGTCAGCTTGACGACTACACCGCCATTTCCAGCGAACTGACTGGGAGAACTATCTATGTTAATAACGCGCTGGAGCAGTATTTGATATCGCCCGACACGTCTTTTGACGCTGTTGTGGCAATAGCCCGTCAGTGGCTGCAACGAATCGAACTAGTTCCCGCTGTACACAAGCCCACGCCGGGTATCAGAGCAGGCGTTAAGGCGCTCATACAGTGCGATACACGAGCCAAGCTTGCAGTCGCGCTGGACAGACTCTTGGTTACCGAGTACCAAGCGAAATTGGAGTCGAGTTCAATCAAGAGCCGCCTGCGATTCCTGGTGGAACTGATGCTGTCCCTCTGGTCTGCAGGAGTTGTTGCATGGCCGGGTAAGGCTCAAGTGCCGTTCGGCAATCCGGTTTTGAAGCTTAACAATATAGGTTTCACCGAGATACCGCTTTCCTACCTCACAACCATTCAAGACTATCTCAATAGAGGGAACCCCGATGACTCAGTTAATTTTCGGTTCATCTTGGACCACCTGCTAGCCCGAGCAGGAATTCAGGAAATAGGAGACCTTACCCCCAAGACGTTTTATTTGACACCGGAACGCACTCGAACCAGGAAGTTACGATCCACGGGTATTCAGGCAGTTTTACACTTATTGCGCGACAGGTACCACGACCAAGCCCAAGCCTGGTCCCCGGAAGATTTTGGCTTTTTTAAAGCTAAAATGGGACTGCTTGCGCGTGATGAAAAGTTTGAATGGTTGCTCCAGCTGGACCCGGCGATGGCTGAGTGGTCTCGGCTTGGCATAGAGCATCTGGCAGCAAATCCGGGAAATTATAAAAAACGAAAGTCTTCGATTAATCGATTCCTCCTTCATTATGCAGAACATCCCGACCTCCCGCGTAACCCGGCGGCCTATTTTGATATTCGTCGACGCCCTATGAGCTTGTTTGATGCCCCCGGTAATAAGGGGCGGCAGATGATGGCGGCTATATTTGATTTTTTAAATGACGTTCTATTCAAGGTATGTACGCAACCGGACGATAACGAAATTCCCATTTTGATGCCGGGGTTCGCGAATCCACTTCCAAAGGTCAGCTATAAAGGTGTCAATCAGGGCGAGACCCATCGAGAAGCGATGCCTACTCGATTGATTAATCTTGCGACACATATTCTCACTGAAAATGACTTCGCCTGGGCACGGAAAGTGGGTCGGGTAGCGGATACCTTTAGATGGGTTAATCCTGATACGGGTGAATTCGAGAGCGTTTGGAGTCCGGTCCGGGTTTATACGATTTTGCTAAAGTTATTGCTCCCTGCGCGGACATATCAGGTTCGCATGCTTGATAGCGGTGAAGGTGACACATATTGCTACACCGGCAATGGAAAGTGGATCCCCAATTCTGGGCCGCATCGCCCTAAGCCTGGGACAGCGCCTGTAGAGCGTGGCGTATTTCGCCGATATACCCGTAAAGACGGCAGCACCGGGACTGTGTTTTATTTCAATACCAATAAGACAGCCGATGTTGATAGCGACATTAAAGGATATGTGATGCCATGGGAAAAGCAGGATGCGCTACAGCTGCTCGTTAATTTACGTGATTGGCAGGGAAAATACAATCCCGTAAAATCTCAGACGGCTTGGCGGGACATTCCTGATCTAAAGAAAATTAAGCACCCTGACGACTTGCTGAAGATGGGTAGCAATTTCTTTTTGTTCAGAGACCCTGCGAACAAGCTTCGCCCCGATTTGCCGATTACGGATGTCCGTGTGCGGAATCTGTGGCTGAAACTAATGGCCGAGATGGAGCATCGTTTGACGGTGGCTGGGGAGACGCTGAGCAATGGAGACCCGATTAAATTGATTGCATCCCTTGATAAGCATGGGAACGCGTCAGGAGCGACCTTCGACCTTCATAGTTTGCGCGTTTCTATCATTACGGCAATGTATGAGGAAGGCGTGCCACCTGAGTATCTGATGAAAATCGTAGGTCACGCCACGGTGTTGATGACGCTTTATTATACGAAGCTTAACGCGGAAACGTTGAGCCTTCGCATGGACGAGGCATTGCTTGAGCGGCAGCGCAAATCGCAAGCTGAAATGGCCGGGTTTATTACGCGGGCGAGCCGTGGCGAACTGGAAAAGGCAGTGGCGTTTCACCATCCCTCTGCACTGGATGCGGCGGCTAGCGGGACGGGAGTTGGCCTGCTCGTTATGGACCACGGGCTTTGCCCGGCCGCTGCAAAGCGATGCCATGAAGGACTGGCCGTGCTAGACGTTGACTCAGGCGTAACCCGGTATCAGGCCGTGCCGGGCGGCGCCACAAATTGTTCTCGCTGTCGGTTCTTCATGACCGGTCCCGCGTTCTTGTTCGGGATGGAAGCGCATGTGAACGACTTGGCCTATCGGTTGAAGAAGGCATCTTTTACGTTTGAGTCCGCGCAAGAAAAATTTGATGTGCTGGCTGATGCTCACGCTGCTGCGCTGAGCGGTGGAGAGCCTTTCCACCGGCAACGTGAGTTGGAGATAGCGGAAACCTCGCTCGAGGCCGCTACGGCCGAGGTAGATTCCATCGCACTCAGTCTGCAATCGGCTTACGCGTTGACTGAGCAGTGTATTCGGATTGCAGCCCAAGAGAGCGGCGACCGCCTTTCTTTGGTCGTTGCCGGTGGCATAGGACAACTCGAAGCTGTGCTGTCAGAGACACACGAGTTTGAGCAGCTTCATCGGATTTGCACTAATGCAACGCTGTATGACGGACTGAACATCAACTGGCGGCAGCCTAATTTAGAGCGGGCACGTCTGTTTGACCGGATGTTGCGCAACTCAGGTCACGCCCCTCGGTTTTCACTGCTGGATGATAGCGATGCGCTGCGGGTAGCAAACGCAATGGGTCACTTCCTCTACGCTCGGTTGGATGCCAACACAGTCCACGCGTTGGTGGATGGGCGCACGACCTTGCGGGCCTTGGGCCTTGAAAAAGCCTTTGTAGCGCAACTAGAAACGTTGGAGCCCAAGAGCATTGCCTTGGCTGCCTCGACAATCTTGCTGGAGCAGGAATAGTGGCTACCACTCAGACAACCGCCCCGGACATCTTGAAAGATGCTCGTCAGCTATACGCGGCGCATCGCAGCACCGCGACAAAGCCGACTAAGGTCGAAAACCTGGACAAGGTATGGGGGGTGCTTAACGCAATTCGTGATGACGGCGGCCGCGACTACTCCCTGGCCGAGGTTGGTCGCCGCCTAGAGGCTGTTGGAGGCCCGAAAACCCAAAGCCTTCGTAATGCCCAGGGTGCCCATTATCGAGAAATCATCACGGCATATGCCGATGCCGTAAGCGGATCCACTAGGTATGTGCCGAAGACAAAGGCCAATGTAGACCAGGCCTTGGAATTGATAACCGACCCCAGTATTCGCGCCACGTTGAGGGTTGCGCTGGACAACGCGAAACGACTAAAGGTTGTGAACGACAACCTGCATGCGGCATTCAAGTCTCTTCAGGTCGGGGCCGTCCTACATAGGCTCACGGTCGAGAGCGAACCATCTGTCAGCGCCGCCGACCAAGGAGCCACTGCGGCCTCTCTTTCCCAACGGTATGTAATTGCCTTGCGAAAGGGAATTGACGAGACGCGTCTCGCGCAACAAGGACTGCAGGTGGCCCAAGATGGGAGCATTCAATCTGAGCAGGGCGACATGCTGTTTCCGCCAGCCTTCGTGGATGCCATTCGCTCAATCCTCTCAAACATCCAAGCCTGACAACTGCATACACAATTCAAATGGCGAGCCCCACCCCGACATCCTCACTTCGTAGACCCGATGTTGGCCTGTGGATTTGTGAATTTCCCCTTCGGGGACCGGCTGCTTCCTGTGGATGAGCCTGATGGACAACCCGTTGGGTTGCCCACAGGTCACCCACAGGACTCCAGCCTAATTCACAACCTCCACAGGCCGCTATCTACGAATAATAGATACAACCTTCACCCCGTTGAAAATGAAATACGCCAAGAATTGTATGAGTATGAAACCCAACCGGGTATTTCATATGAGCCCGGCGGGCAATCGCTGGAATCAGGAAGCGATGGCACAATCGTTCTCGCTCGCCAACGTGGTGCCGCAGAACCGTGAGAACAACCAGCGCCTGTGGGCGCGCATTGAAACCTCCGTGCGCAGGATCGCGGTGTCGTACGACGATACCTATGTCGTCACCGGCCCGATCTTCAACGGCCAGCAGTTGCAGACCATCGGACCGACACGCGTTTTCGTGCCGACGCAGTTGTTCAAGGTGGTCTACGTACCTTCGCGGCAGATGGCGTTCGCGGTGGTAGTGGACAATGTCTCGACCAACCGTTACGACATCAGGACGGTTCACGAACTCGAGGCAGCATCGGGCATCCGTTTTCCGGGCATTCCGGAGAACCTCAAAGATCAGCGACCGGGAGGACTGAAAGGTGTTTAAACCCTATTCGAACGACGACGACGTGCTCAACATTCATGGCGATGCGCTGACCGTGAGCAACGGCACCACGCGCATCGTGCTGAACGGCACGCTGGAACTGACGCAGGATCAGCGCGGATTGAAAGCGGCGATAGCGTTGAAGGAAGCGGTGGATGCGATCGTCGCCAGCTTGCAGGCGCAGAGCAATCTGCCCGCCAGGGTGAAGGAGGAACCGGATGCCAAACCGGGCGTCGTGCAGAATCCGTTTCAATAACTGCTTCGGCATCCAAAGATATGTTTCGGCGGTTACGTTTTGTCACCACAAGCTCGTCAACTCCTGTCTCCCGGCCCGCGTTAAACCGGCAGCGCTGAATCATTTCAGCCGCGACACAAGAATCAACCGGTTAAACCAGGAGTCAAACCATGAAGACGCTTTTCGCCGCTCTCGCTTCCGCTCTGCTCGTGTCGACCGCTTTTGCTCAAACGGCCGCACCGTCCGGCACCCAATCCGCGCAATCCGCGCAAACGCAGCCCGCCGGACAGGCGAACCTGAAGGCGAGCACCGCCATGCAAACGGGCACGACGGACGAAGGTGCAGCGGCCGCCAAAGCGCCGTCCAAAACCGCCGCCAAAGCGCATGTGAAGAAGACTTCCGCCCATCACACGGCCAAAGCTCACAAGACCACGAAGAAGACTGCGGCAGAAACGAGCGCCGCCAATCCCAAAACCGGGAGCGCGAAAGAGGCCAGCAATGCCCCGGCAAAAGCCGACGGCGCAAAAACCGACACGACGAAAACGCAATAACAGGTGATCGGTTTCGGCACGCACCGGCCAGGCATGTGTAGGTAATCGAAGCCGAACTGTGCCGTTCAGGGAGGGCGAGTCATATGACTCGCCTTTTTTTATGCGCGTTCGGGCACGCGACGAATGCTTGCGGGCAAGGCAAATCCGCATTCGGCCCGCATGATTTTTTCAGCGGACGCCCCAATTTTTGCACTGCGTTTACCTGCGGACGTCTAATCTCGAACTGTCCCGGTCAACCTTGGCGTCCACGAACGCCGCATCACATGGCTCTCTCACAATCAATCGGCAACGCTGCCGCTCAGCCGCTCAACGAGCCGCGCGCTCAACGCAACAATGTCATTCCCTTTCCCACTGCACGCGTTCGCTTGCAGGTCATCCTGCCGCACCGATCGTGCGAACTTCCCGGCACCCAACTTCGCGTCCTGCTTCATTCTCCCCTCGGTGTCTATGTCGTTGCCACTGAAGCGATGCGCCAGGAAATTCGCGTCCAACTCGACATTGCCTTCGACGACCTCGACTTCACACTGCATACGCTGATCTCGACACTTCCCGCCGCGATGATCGGCCCATTGAAGCGCCGCAGCGCGGTCGCGAAGGCGCGCTAATCATGTTCTCAGGTATCTGGTTGCCCATCGTCACGCCGCTGCGCAACGGCGAAGTCGACATCGATGCATTGCAGCGTCTCGCCGACTACTATTCGCGCACGGAGATCGCCGGCATTGTCGCGTTGAGTACAACCGGCGAAGCAGCCTTGCTACAGGACGCCGAGCGTCTCACCGTATTGCAGGCGCTAAGCGATGTAGTCCGCTCCCGTCTGCCGATGCTGATCGGCGTCGGCGGATCGAGTACACGCGACGTCCTGCACGATATCCAGCGCTACGAGCGCTGGGACTGCGCGGGCTATCTGGTCTCCGCGCCCTCATACATATGTCCGGATCAGGCCGGCGTGCGGTGGCATTTCGAGCAGGTTGCCGGCGCGACCGGGCGTCCTGTCGTCCTCTATAACGTGCCACACCGAACCGGCGTGTCGATCGCGCCGGATACCGTCGCGCGGCTCGTCGAGTGCGGCAACATCGTCGCGATCAAGGAGTGCGTGAAAGAGCACTTCAGCCCGTTGAGCGCCCTGCCGATCAACGTCCTGTGCGGCACCGACGAAGCCCTCGACGACTGTCTGCATCACGGCGGCACAGGCGGCATTCTCGCCAGCGCGCACGTCTGCGCCGACCTGCTGGTTGCGTTCCAGGATCTGCTGCAAGCAGGACGCGACGTGGATGCACGAAATCTGTTCGCCAGCTTGCTGCCGGTTTTACGGCTCCTGTTCGCCGCGCCCAATCCGTCCGCCATCAAGGCCATGCTCGCCTTCGATCATTCGCTCAGCGACGAAACACGCATGCCGGTCTCGCGCGCATCGGCGCAACTGGTCGAGCGTCTGAGCACCGCGCGCGACAGGTTGCAGGACTTGCGCGCGGAGTTCGCCGGCGTGATGAACTAACGAATCCCTGTTCGATCTGCCGTCACTGCGCCACGAATGAGTACTTCATTCGCGGCCCAAGCTTGCGTCGAAACTCCGCATGCGAAGCACGACACGCCGCGCATAGCCACGGCCGCCGCCGCTGTAGCGGAGCAAGGCGGCATCGAGATCGCCGCCGCTTTGGTCGAGATAGCGACGCAGAATGGTCGAGCCGATCCGCACGTTGATTGCCGGATCGGTCAGATCGGCCGCGCCCGCGATCAGTTGCGGATGCGCGGCGGGCAGGATCTGCATGAGCCCTCGCGCGCCCGCGACGCTGACCGCATAGCGATCAAAGCTCGATTCGACCGCCATCACGGCGAGCAGCAGGATGGGCGAGATGGCGTGGCGGTCGGCTTCGGTCAGCACCGCGCGGGCAATCTGCAGCGATTCCGCCGGCGCCACGCGAAACTGCGCGCGCAGCACGGCGGTGATATCGCTGAGCGTGGGCAAGCCGGCTTCCAGAGTCGCGTCGCTCGCGATGAGCGGAGCCGATACGGCCGACTGTGCAGCGGCATCGGTCTCGGCGGCATGCGCGGCAGCAGCGAACGGGAACATGATCGCCGCAAGCATGATCTTCAAACCCCGAGTTGCCGGGTAAGGGTCGGTTCTTCGTCGTGGTGACAGACCTTGCAGAGCGCTATCTCCATGCATAGTTTCGCTTCCTGACCGGGATCTCTCGACCTTACCAGGCTGGATGTAGCGAATCGCAATAGAAATAGGGGCGCGCCGTAAAATGCTTATAAAGATGCGGCGGCGCGTGGTGTATCGCGCGAGGTCTATGCAGGCAACAACAGAAGCACGGCCGTCAATCTGCAGCCGGATTCAGTTGCGCCAACGCGCCCAGTTTTTGCACATCGGTAATTTCGATTTCCGCATAGCCGAGCTTCAGCGCACCTTGCGTTTCGAACTGCTTCAGGACCTGGTTGATGGTTTGCCGGGACAGCGCCAGCATCATCGCGAGATCTTCCTGCGGCACTTTGAGTACGCGCCGCAATGCGCCGGGCTCGCCGTAGCCGCCCGCCATCAACAACAAACGGCGCGCTACGCGCTGCGCTGCGGGCAGCAACGCGGCTTCTTCGATCGCGTCGAACGCAAGGCGCAGCTTTTGCGTCAACAGCAAACCGAACACGTGCCAATAAGCCGGCGTGCGTTCGAGCAGCGCGGCGAGCGCCGCGCGCGGCACATGAAACAGCTCGGAATCGCGCTCGGCATACGCATCATGGGTTCGCGGCCGATTGTCGAACAGCGCGATCTCGCCGAACCAGTTCACCGGTTCGATGACGGCGAGCAAGGCCTCCTTGCCCGCCGAACTGGCCGCACCGATTCTCACCAGGCCGTCGAGCACGCAATAGAGGCCGTCATCGGAATCGCCGCGTGTGAAGAGCCGCTGACCGGCGGCGAGCCGTTCGAGACGCCCCGCTTCGACCAGTTGCGCCTGCATGGTAGCCGGCGCCGAGCGAAACCACGCGCTGCGCTCGAGCACCGCCGCAAGCTTGTTCGATGGAAAACTCGCAGTCATAGGACGGCACCCGTGTCCGATTGTCGGCTACCCGATGGTTTCAAATTCCGCTGCCCGCGATTATGCTGACTTTAACCAGGGAGCGGGATCCATGAGAACGCTGACGCAACAACTTACGCAATACGCGGCCTACCATCGTGACCGGCGCAATATCGCCACGCATTTCATCGGCATTCCGATGATCGTGCTGGCGTTGGCGGCGTTGTTGAGCCGGCCCGCTTTTGCTGTCGGCGCGTTGCCGGTGATGCTGTCGCCGGCCTGGGTGCTGTTCGTCGCGGCCACGCTCTACTACCTCGTGCTCGACGTGTCGCTCGGCGTGATGATGGCGTTCGTGTCCGCGTTATGTGTCGCGTTCGGCCAGTGGACGGCGGCGCAATCCACGCTGGCGTGGCTCGTTATCGGCGTCGGGCTCTTTGTGGTCGGCTGGGTGTTTCAGTTCGTCGGGCATGTTGCCTACGAGCATCGCAAGCCTGCCTTCGTCGACGACGTGATCGGCCTGCTGATTGGACCGTTGTTCGTGCTTGCGGAAGCGTTGTTCGGCTTCGGCTGGCGACCCGCGCTGCGCGAAGCGATCGAGGAGCAAGTCGGTCCGACGCGTATCAATGCGGACCGTACGGCCGCCCATCACTAGAGCGCGCCGCCTGATTCATCGGCTGCATGTTCGGTGCGGATCGATCCGGATCAGCCCGGCGCGAGGCGAACGAGACGCACGCCATGCAACGCCGTCAACGCGACCGCGATCCAGATTGGAATGTAGGTGGCCAACTGTGCGGCGCCCAATGTTTCGCCGAGCAACGTGATCGAAACCAGCACCAGCAGCACCGGCTCGACATAGCCGAGAATGCCGAACAACGCGACTGGCAACAGGCGGCTCGCCTTCAGATACGAAGCCAGCGCAATGGTGCTCAATGCGCCGAGGCCGGGCAACAACAGACACCACATATCCGCGCGCCCGGCGATCAATGCCAGCGAATCGCTGCCGAGCGCCATCACGATCGCCACCGGCAGGAGCAGCATCATTTCCACGGTGAACATGGCCAGCGAATCCTGATTGATCTTGCGACGCAACACGAAGTACGGTGGATAGCCGAGCGCGACCAGCAAGGTCGGCCACGAAAAGGCACCGGTCATCCACAGTTCATGGCCGACACCCGCAGCGGCGCAGGCAACGGCCAACCACTGCAAACCGTCGAGACGCTCGTGATAGTAGAAGCGCCCGACAAGCACCATCACCAGCGGCAGCAGGAAATAGCCGAGCGAGACTTCGAGCATCCTTCCATGCAGCGGCGCCCAGAGGAACACCCACAGTTGCGCGCCGAGCAGGGCCGCGCTCACGGTCATCGCCGCGCCGAGCGTCGGCTCGGTCACCATGCGGTAAAGAAGCTGCCGGAGAATAGGCAGGCGCTTTCGCAGCGCGATCAGCAGTAACGCGCCAGGCACCGTCCATACAATGCGCCACGCGAAAATGTCGAGCCCGCTCAGTGGCGCGAGTAGTGTTGCGTAAGCGGAAAGTAATGCAAACATCGCGGACGCGCCGACCGACAACGCGATACCGCGCTTTGGGTCATACTGGTTCATTGAACGCCCTGTCGCGCGGTCGCTTTGGCAGTCGGTGCAGATGCGTGTGCGTAGGCTGATGGTTGTATTTGCAGCGCAGCATGCGGTCGCGCGGCGTGGGTCGTTGTCATTGGAATTGAAGTCTCACAAGCGGTCTTAGCAGCGGACAGTGCAAAAGCGGCGCAATCCGGCATTCTAGACGGGTATCCGCCCACCGGTCTGCTGGCGTCTACAGGCGACTGCAATTATTCCGTGCGCATTGCGCGTCGGTGCACTAGAACATAACTGCACGTGCGACCGGCCATGCCGCGATTTGTCAGCGGCAACATCGCACACTCTCTCGCGCAATGCGGCTCAAGCGCGAATCTTGCTACGAAGTATTGCGACGCTGTTGGCAGCGTTGCTCGCAACACCCCGCAGGAAGTCCCCGTGGGACGACATATGCAGCATCCATGAGCCGGGCCGGCAATGGCAGTCCTACGGACCCTGCCCACCCTTCTTCCTCGCGGCACGCCTCAACTGAGTTTCACCGCGCGTGCCGCCGCCCCGGCAGCAATCCCGCTCTCGAATGTGACTACTGGAGACAGCATGACCCAGCCAGCCCTATCGCACGACGCATCGCCCGATCTGCGCGCCGCCTTCGCCGCCGAGGTTCGCGCAGGTCTCACCCATACGCCGCAAAAAGAGTTGCCGTCGAAATATCTGTACGACGAAGTGGGCTCCGCGCTGTTCGAAGTGATTACCGTGCTGCCGGAATACGGCGTGACCCGCGCCGAGGAACGCCTGCTCGCGAAACATGCCGCGGACATCGTCGCGCACCTGCCGCACGACGTGACAGTGGCAGAACTCGGCAGCGGCAGCGGCCGCAAAACGCGGCGCATTCTGGAAGCGCTGTGTAAAAAGCGCCCCACTTCTTACTGCCCGATTGAAATTTCGCGCAGCGCATTGCAGTTGTGCAGGCGCGAACTCGGCGACATCGAACGCATTTCGATCGTGGGTTATGAACGCGATTACCTGGCCGGCCTCGCCGAAGTGAGCAAGCAGCGCGCAACGGGCGAACGGTTACTCGTACTGTTTCTTGGCAGTACGATCGGTAATTTCGGCAGACTCGCGGCAACACGTTTTCTGCGCGATATCCGCAACATGCTCGCGCCCGGCGACGCGTTGCTGCTCGGCACGGATCTGATCAAGCCGACGCCCGTACTGGTCGCCGCCTACGACGACTCGATCGGCGTCACGGCGTCGTTCAATCTGAATCTGCTGGCGCGCATCAATCGCGAGCTCGATGGCGACTTCCCGCTCGATGCATTCGAACACGTCGCGCGCTTCAACCCGGACGCGCGCAGTATCGAAATGCATCTGCGGGCGAAGCGCGATATCACCGCGCACGTGGGCGCGGCGCAATTGACGGTGTCGCTCAAAGCGGGCGAAACGATCTGGACGGAGAGCAGCCACAAATATCGCGCGGAAGAAATGCCCGCGATTGCCGACGACGCCGGCTTCGTGTGCAGCCATCAATGGATCGAGGAAGACTGGGGCTTTGCGGAAAGCCTGCTCGTGGCGCGGTGAACGCGGTGGCTCGCGGGCTCACTTAAGTAGCCGCGCAAAAAAGCAAGGCGTCGCGCCACCGGTATGATGGCGCGACGCCTTTTCTTTGCGTGGAAGTCGGCTCAGTGCTGTTCGAAGCGTTCGTAACGCTTTTCGGTCGAGCGCTCTTCGCCGCTGACCTCGGTCACGCGCGCCGCCGGCGGTCCGTGACGCAGCCAAGACAACATGCGGTCGACCTGGTTGGCCGAGCCTTGCAACATGGCTTCGACGGAACCGTCGTCGAGATTCGCCACCCATCCCTTGATTCCGAGCGCGTGGGCCTGCCGCACGGTCGCGTGGCGAAAGCCCACGCCCTGCACGGTGCCGCGCACCCGCACGTAATATGTTTCGATCCGCTGATCCAGATCCGGGGCCATGCCGTCTTCTCCTCTGTCGGCCGGAGTTAGCGCTTCAGCGCTGACTCCGGTCCCATGCAAACGCAAAAATCTTCAAGCCGGCATTCTAGTCGTGTCACGGCGAGCTTGCTCGGCAACGCGCCTCCTGCCATCCGCTCGAGGCCGCCCGCGCGACACGCAACACGCGCGCCACGTACAATCCGTCGACTGTCACGCAGGAAAATGGAAACAGAATGACCGAACAGAATCGCGATCTCGTGCTCGTGACCGGCGCCTCCGGCTTCGTCGGCTCGTCGGTGGCGCGCATCGCGCAACAGAAGGGTTTCAAGGTGCGTGTGCTGGTACGCGCCACCAGTCCGCGTCAGAACGTCGAGTCGCTGGACGCGGAAATCGTGGTCGGCGACATGCGCGACGAAGCGTCGATGCGCAACGCGCTGCGCGGCGTGCGCTACCTGCTGCACGTGGCCGCCGACTATCGCCTGTGGGCACCGGACCCGAGCGAGATCGAGCGCTCGAACCTGGAAGGCACCGAGGCGACCATGCGCGCGGCGCTGAAGGAAGGCGTCGAGCGCATTGTCTACACGAGCAGTGTGGCCACGCTCAAAGTGACGAGCTCCGGCCAGTCCGCCGATGAAACCTCGCCGCTCAAAGCCGACCAGGCCATTGGCGTGTACAAGCGCAGCAAGGTGCTGGCCGAACGCGCGGTCGAGCGGATGATCGCGGAAGACAACCTGCCCGCGGTGATCGTCAATCCGTCCACGCCGATCGGTCCGCGCGACGTCAAGCCGACGCCGACCGGACGCATCATCGTGGAAGCGGCGCTCGGCAAGATTCCGGCGTTCGTCGACACGGGCCTGAACCTCGTGCACGTGGACGACGTCGCGGCCGGCCATTTCCTCGCGCTCGAACGCGGCAAGATTGGCGAGCGCTATATTCTCGGCGGCGAAAATCTGCCGCTTCAACAGATGCTCGCGGATATCGCGGCGCTGACCGGCCGCAAGGCGCCCACACTGAGCCTGCCGCGCTGGCCGCTCTATCCGCTGGCTATGGGCGCCGAAGCGATCGCCAAGATCACGAAACGCGAACCGTTCGTTACCGTCGACGGTTTGAAAATGTCGAAGAACAAGATGTATTTCACGTCGGCGAAAGCGGAACGCGAGCTCGGCTATCGTGCGCGCCCCTACCGCGAGGGTCTGGGCGACGCGCTCGAATGGTTCCGGCAAGCAGGCTATCTGAAGGCCTGATGCATGTCCGGACACGCGGCCTGCGCCGGACAATCCGGCGTGGCCGCAAGCATTTTGTTACAACGTCACCGTGTCAGCGACAGGTAAAAGCCTACGCGCAGCAGGTAAAATCGTAGGTCTTACCAGAGAAACCTCGCATGAATCTTCACGAACAGCTCGGCGCGCTGGAAATGGGCGTCGACCAGCTCATTCAGGCTGTCGTGGCCCCGCAGGCCGAAAACACTCCCGAGACACCCGCTCACACCGCCGCGCCGCAAGCGGCGGCGGTGGCTCCGGTCGCGACCGGGGCCACGGCGGAAGCAGTTGCGGCTGAAACCGAGGCGGCCGTCGTCGAAGACAAGGCACCAGCCCCGCAGCTTCAGCCCACGCTCGAAATCAATCGCCCCGCGCAGAACGAGATCACGATGACGATCGGCGGCCAGACGGTCGCGCTGCGCGCGGAGCAGATCGGCCAACTGATCGAGGAATTGTCGAACGCGCGCGCCTCAATGACGCCGGAACCGCCGCCGGGTATTCCTACGGGGTGGCGCTTCGTATCCACCAAGAATCCGGTCATGGCGGTGCAGAAGCAGTCGAACGGCGACCGTTTGCTGGTGATGCGCCATACCGGCCACGGCTGGGTACCGTTCACGTTCTCGCCGGACATGGTGATCCAGCTCTACATGATGCTCACCAAAGGCTAATGTGAAAAAGCGGCGCCCGGGAGCGCCGCTTTTCCATTCCGACCGTTTCTGAGCGCTGCTTCAGCGTTCCTGCACCGGCGCCTGAACTCGCGCCTTCCACTGCCCGCCCTTGCCGCGCCAGTAGCGCACCGCCGACGCAAACGTCGCGCCGACATAAAACAGCGCGACCAGCGGCAGAAATGGCGCCCACAGCGGCGAGCGGCGATAGTAGCTGAGCATCGGCGCATAAGCGCAGCACATGGCCGCCCACGCGAGCCATGCGGGCCAGCCCGTCGGACCGAGCACCAGCGCGGCCACCGGCGGCATCAGATAGATGATCGTCATGCCCACCAGCGTGCCCGCCAGCAGCAACGGCGAGTAATGCAACTGCGTGAAAGCCGTGCGCGCGATCATGTTCCAGATCTCACGCCAGCTGTCGTACGGACGCAGCGACACGCTGCGCGCCGCCACATCCAGCCGGATCGCATGGCGCCCCGTGCCGCGATGCTTGATGCGTGCGGCCAGGCTGCAATCGTCGATCAGCTCGGCGCGGATCGACTCGATGCCGCCCGCTTCTTCCAGCGCGCTACGGCGCACCAGCATGCAGCCGCCCGCGGCCGCCGCCGTGCGATTGCGCGGGTTGTTGACCCACGAGAACGGGTACAGCTTGGCAAAGAAGAAGACGAACGCGGGAATCAGCGCCTTTTCCCAGAAAGAATCGCAGCGCAGGCGCACCATCAGCGAGACGAGATCACGCTGTTCCGCGTCCGCGCGCGCGACGAGTTGCGCGACCGCGTCGGCGGGATGGCCGATGTCGGCATCCGTCAGCAGCAGAAAGTCCGCCGGCAAGCCGAGCGTGCGCACGGCCTCGATACCTTGCGACTGCGCCCACACCTTGCCGGACCAGCCCGGCGGCAGCGGCTTCGCGCTCAGCACGGTCAGGCGGTCCGGGCATTGCAACTGCAGCGCGGCCGCCCGGGCGGCGTCGGCGGTGCCGTCGGCGCTGTGGTCGTCCACGACGATCACGTGGAATTCGCCCGGATAGTCCTGCTGAAGCAGCGTGGTGACAGCTTCAGCGATCACATCGACTTCATTGCGGGCCGGCACCACGGCGGCCACCGCCGGCCAGGATGCGCGCGGTCCGATGGTGAGCGGCGCGGCAGGACGCGCGCGCCAGAAACCGCCGCGCGCGAACAGCAATACACACCAGATCAGCAGGGAAACACACGAAAGAAGAAACAGAACCACCGCCATTAAGCATTACCCTCGATTGAACGCGCTGCCACACCGACGCGCCGCGACAGCCACATCACTGCGGTGCGGGCCGCGACGACGCACCAGTCAAACGTGTTGAGTTCCGGTCGCTCGCGAAACACGTCGTAGCCTGCCTTCTCGATCCGTTCGAGCAAGCGCAGGCCGCCGTGAATGGCGCCGCATAACTCGATTCCCAGCCGGCCGGAAATGCGCAAGGCGAGCGGCGCGCCGCGCACCAGCATCTGCCGGACGAAGGACACTTCATGTGCCATGAGCGCGCGCCAGTCCTGATCGGCGACACCGTTGGCGATATGCGCCTCGCCGACGTTGAAGCGCCGCAGGTCGGCGAGCGGCAGATATACGCGGTCTTTTTCCCAGTCGGCGGAGACGTCGAGCCAGAAGCTGATCAGCTGCGACGCCGTGCAGATCGCGTCGGCGTCGGCGAGATTTTCCGGCGTGGCCGCGCCGATCAGGTGCAGCATCAGATGCCCGAGCGGGTTCGCCGAGTGGCGGCAATAGTCCAGTAGCGCGGCCCGGTCGGCGTAGCGATTGGTGTCGATATCCTGAGCGCACGCATGCAGCAGATCGTAGAACGGCGCGAGCGGTAGTTTATACTGCGCGACGACACCGGCGAGCTTGCCGAACAGAAGCGCGTGCACCGGCGCCGCACGCCGCTCCGCCACCGCGTCGAGACCGGCGCGGAAGTCGGCGAGACGGGCGTGCCGTTCGGCCGCGCTCCAGTCGCCTTCGTCGGCAATGTCGCCCGCCGTGCGGACGACCTGATAGATTACGCCGACAGGCGCGCGCAGCGCCTTGGGCAGCAACACGCTCGCGACCGGAAAATTTTCGTACTGATCGACGTCCATCCAGCGAGCCTCGAAACCATTTCGTAATGCGGGCGCCGCGGCGCCGCAGGACTACGTAGTTTAAGGGTTCCGTCAAACCGCTGCAGCGTGTAATGATTGCCGCATCGCATTGCCGTGAGCCTGCTTGCGGCTCCGGCCACCGGTACTGCCGGTGCGGCGCCCGCCCAACACCGGCCGGGCGCCCCCAAAGCAAAGCCGGCCTGATAGCGTTAGAATGCGCGTTTGGTTTTGCTGTACCGGCTATCGCCGGGCTCAAGACGTCAACTAATTAGATGATCGCGGCGATAGAGTCATATTTACCGACTTCTTCGAACCCGCGTCAGTCGGAGTTCGCCAACTTATGCGAGTCATCCTTGCTCAACCCCGCGGCTTTTGTGCGGGTGTTGTTCGTGCAATCGAGATCGTCGATCGCGCGTTACAGCAACACGGCGCACCCGTGTACGTACGCCACGAGATTGTTCACAATCGCCACGTGGTCGACAATCTGCGCCAGAAAGGCGCGCGCTTCGTCGAGGAACTCGACGAAGTGCCGCAAGGCGCCGTGGCAATTTTCAGCGCCCACGGTGTCGCCCAAACCGTCGAGCGTGACGCCGAAGCGCGCGGTCTCGACGTGCTCGACGCGACCTGCCCGCTGGTCACCAAAGTGCACGTGCAGGGCCGCCAATATGTCGGCGCCGGCCGCACGCTGATTCTGATCGGCCACGCCGGGCACCCGGAAGTGGAAGGCACGGTCGGCCAGATTCCGGGCAAAGTGCTGCTGGTGCAGAGCGAGGCCGAGGTCGAAAACCTCGACCTGCCGCTCGACACGCCGCTCGCTTATGTCACGCAGACCACGCTGTCGGTAGACGACACACGTGGCATTATCGACGCCTTGCTGAGCCGTTTCACCGACATCGTCGGTCCGGATACGCGCGACATCTGCTATGCCACGCAAAACCGCCAGGCGGCGGTGCGCGAGTTGAGCAAACAGGTAGACGTGCTGCTGGTGGTGGGCGCGACCAATAGTTCGAACTCGAACCGGCTGCGCGAGATCGGCAGCGAAAGCGGCGTGGCGAGTTACCTCGTCGCCGACGGTTCGGAAGTGAAGCCGGAATGGTTTGCGAACGTGCAGACTGTCGGCATCACGGCCGGTGCTTCGGCGCCGGAAGAGATGGTGAAGAACGTAATCGATGCGCTGAGCGCATTGGGGCCTGTCGATGTCACGACGATGGCGGGCCGTGAAGAGAAAGTCGAATTCAAGTTGCCATCGAAGCTGATGCAACCACTCGCCGCACGCGAAGTTTAAGGAGGACGTTTTGTCTATTCCGCTGCTACAGAAAGTCCGGGTCGGCGCATACATCATGCGTCAACATCTCTCCGGCAATAAACGCTACCCGCTCGCCCTGATGCTGGAGCCGCTGTTCCGCTGCAATCTCGCCTGCAATGGCTGCGGCAAGATCGACTATCCGGATCCCATCCTGAATCAGCGTCTGTCGCTGGAAGAATGCCTCGGCGCCGTCGACGAATGCGGCGCACCGGTGGTCTCGATCGCGGGCGGCGAACCGCTGCTGCACAAGGAAATGCCGCAAATCGTGAAGGGCATCATCGCGCGCAAGAAGTTCGTGTATCTGTGCACGAACGCGCTGCTGATGGAAAAGAAGATGGACGACTACGAGCCGAATCCGTACTTCGTGTGGTCGGTTCACCTCGACGGCGATCAGCAGGCGCACGATCACTCGGTGTCGCAGGAAGGCGTGTACGACAAGGCGGTCGCCGCCATCAAGGAAGCGAAGCGCCGCGGTTTCCGCGTGAACATCAACTGCACGTTGTTCAACGACGCCGTGCCGGAACGCGTCGCCGCGTTCTTCGACACGCTGGGCCCGATGGGTGTGGACGGCATCACCGTTTCGCCGGGTTATGCGTATGAGCGCGCGCCGGATCAGCAGCACTTCCTGAACCGCGACAAGACCAAGCAACTGTTCCGCGAAATCTTCAAGCGCGGCAACAATGGCAAGAACTGGTCGTTCAGCCAGTCGGGCATGTTCCTCGACTTCCTGGCCGGCAATCAGACGTACGAGTGCACGCCGTGGGGCAACCCCGCGCGTACCGTGTTCGGCTGGCAAAAGCCGTGCTATCTGGTCGGCGAAGGTTACGTGAAGACCTTCAAGGAACTGATGGAAACCACGCAGTGGGAAAAATACGGCACGGGTAACTACGAGAAGTGTGCCGACTGCATGGTTCACTGCGGTTTCGAAGCGACCGCAGTGATGGACACGGTGGCGCATCCGCTGAAAGCGTTGAAGGTCAGCCTGCGCGGACCGAAAACGTCGGGCGCGTTCACCAAAGATATTCCTCTGGATAAGCAGCGTCCGGCTGAGTACGTCTTCTCCCGCCACGTCGAGATCAAGCTGGAAGAGATCAAGGTTTCCGGCAAGGGCAAGAAAGTACAGACGGCTACTGCGGCACACTAAGCAGGTCGGCGGCGGTGCTGTCGCGCCGCCGGTGATCGTGAATAAAAAAAGCGCGGTGGTTTGATGGCCACCGCGCTTTTTTACGCCTCATGTCTCATGAGGCATTCAACCCGTTCCACCATTACCCCGCGCTGCGCGCATTGTGAGCGGTCAAAAATTTGATCAGCCCGTCAATGCCGCCTTTGGCAATCTGATCGGCGAACTGCGTCTGGTACACCTGGATCAACCAGGCACCCATCATGTTGATGTCGTAGACCTTCCAGCCGGCGCCGTCTTTGGTCATGCGATAGTCAATCGCGTCGTCACCGCCATTGCTGAGCACGTGCGACTGCACGACGACGTCTTTGGCGCCGGCCGGCACGTTGGTCGGCAAGAACTTGAACTTGACGTCCTGATCACGCAGTTGCGATAGCGAGGCAGCATAAGTGCGGGTGAGCAGCAGCGTAAACTGCTCGTACAGTTGCTTTTGCTGTTCGGGCGTCGCGGTGGTCCACGCCTTGCCCACCGCGATCCGCGTGGTGCGCTGAAAGTCGGTGGCCGGCAGGAAACGCGACTGGACGAGCTGGGTGATCTTCGCCATGTCGCCGCCGCGCGCCTGTGGGTCAGCCTTCATTGCGGCCACCGTGCCCTCGACGGCACTTTTTACCACCGCGTCGGGCGCGCTTTGCGCATAAGCCGCAGTGGATACGACGGCCGCAGCCAGAAAAGCAGACAGATAACGTTTCATACGCTCGACAGAACCTGAAAGAAGAAAGCGCCGCCGGGCTCGCAAGCTCGCGGCGAAAGCAGGATAGACCAGTATACCGACATTGCGTTCCCGCCCCAAAGCACCCTTCCGGGAGCCGCACTTGCTAGCGAACCAGAGCCTGATCGCTCCGGCTCTGTATACTTGTGCACTTTCGTCAAAAACAACACCGTGATAAGACCACCTTCGCCTACATGCTGAAGTCATCTATTGTCCGTCTCGTCGCGTATTCTGTGCGTCATCCACTGCGGATCGTCGCCGTGTCGTTCGTGCTCGCGGTTCTGAGCGGCTTCTACGTTGCCCATAACTTCAAGATCAACACGGACATCAGTCGTCTCATCGAGACCGACAAGCAGTGGACGGCGCTCGACAACGCGATAGACCAGGCCTTCCCCGATCGCGGCGACACCGTGCTGGTGGTCGTCGAAGCGCGCGCGCCGGAATTCGCCGACGCCGCCGCCCAAGCGCTGACCGCCGCGCTCAAAGCCGATCCCAAGGAGTTCGTGGCAGTGTCGCAGCCGGCCGGCGGCCCGTTCTTCGAACACAACGGCCTGCTGTTTCCGTCGACCGACGAGGTCATGTCGACCACCTCGCAACTCGTTCAGTCGCGCCCGCTCGTCAACGCTCTCGCACATGATCCGAGCCTGACCGGCCTCGCCGGCACGCTCACCACGAGCCTGTTGCTGCCGCTACAGATCGGCCAGGTGAAGCTCGGCGACATGAGCCATCTGCTGTCACAAAGCGCGACCACCCTGGACCGGGTGCTGGCCGGCCAGCCGGCGGCCTTCTCGTGGCGCGCGCTGGTGGACAGGAGCGCGGCCACGGAGCCGGCGCGCGCCTTCGTCGTCGTGCAGCCGGTCGTGAACTACGACGCGCTGGAGCCGGGCGCAACAGCCTCGAAGTCGATCCGCGACACCGCAGCCTCGCTGCACCTCGACTCGCGCTACGGCGCCACGATCCGTCTGACCGGCGAACAACCGCTCGCCGACGAAGAATTCGCGTCGGTCAAAGACGGCGCGGTGCTCAACGGCATCGGCACCTTTATCGTCGTGCTGATCATTTTGTGGCTGGCGTTGCGCTCGGGCCGCATGATCGCTGCCGTGTTCATCACGCTGTTTGTCGGGCTCGCCATCACCGCGGCACTCGGCCTGCTGATGGTGGGCGCGCTCAACATGATTTCGGTCGCCTTCATGGTGCTGTTCGTCGGGCTCGGGGTCGATTTCGGCGTGCAGTTCGGCGTCAAGTATCGTGAGGAGCGCAATCGCGACGACCGTCTGTCCGCCGCTCTCATGCATACGTCGCACAGCATCGGCGTGCCGCTCACGCTCGCCGCGGTCGCGGTCGCGCTGAGCTTTTTCTCGTTCCTGCCGACGGCGTACCGCGGCGTGTCCGAGTTGGGCGAAATCGCAGGCGTCGGCATGTTCGTCGCGTACTTCACCAACATGACGCTGCTGCCGGCCCTGCTGAAGATCTTCAATCCGCCGGGCGAAGCCGGTTCGCCGGGCTTCAAGCAGCTCGCGCCCGTCGACGATTTTCTCGATCATCATCGCAAGCCGGTGCTGATCGGCACGCTCATCGTCGTGATCGGCGCGTCGCCGTTGCTCACGCATTTGCGCTTCGACTTCAATCCGCTGCACCTGAAGGATCCGCATACGGAGTCAATGGCCACGCTCTTGTCGCTGAAGGACTCTCCGGAAGCGGCGGTCAACAACGTGCATGTGCTGGCGCCTTCGCTCGCCGAAGCCGACCGCATGGCCGCGCGTCTGCGCACGCTGCCGGAAGTGGGCCGCGTCAACACGCTCGACACCTTCGTTCCCACCGACCAGCAGCAAAAGCTGATGCTGATCGCGAGCGCCGCGCAGCAGCTATTGCCCGCGCTGCAGCAGCAGCCCGCGCAACAGGCCACGGACGCGGTGCGCGTCGCCGCGCTCAAGCGCGCGTCGAACCAGCTTTCGCTCGCCGCCGACGATCACCCCGGCCCCGGCGCCGCCGAAGCCAAGCATCTATCGGCCACACTAGAGAAGTTGGCCGCCGCCAACGCCGCCACGCGCGACCGCGCCGAAACCGCGATGTCCGACACGCTGCGCATCGCACTGGGTCAGCTGGCCAACCTGCTTCAGCCGACTGAAATCACCCGCGACAATCTGCCCAAGGAAATCTCGTCGGGCTGGGTATCGAAGGACGGCCGCGCGCTCGTCGACATCTCGCCGAAGGTGAAACCCGGCACCGATCCGAACGACGACGCCATGCTGGCCCGCTTCGCCCACGCGGTGAAGAAGGCGGAGCCAGGCGCGATCGGCGGGCCGATTTCGATCCTGCATTCGGCCGACACCATCATCAAGGCATTCCTGCAGGCCGCCGCCTACGCGCTCATCTCGATTGCGATCCTGCTGTGGATCGCGCTGCGCCGTGTCAGCGACATGCTGCGCACGCTGGTTCCGCTGCTGGTCTCGGCGCTCGTGACGCTCGAACTGTGCGTGGTATTCGGCATGCCCCTGAACTTTGCGAATATCATCGCGCTGCCGCTGATGCTCGGCGTCGGCGTGGCGTTCAAGATCTACTTCGTGATGGCGTGGCGCAACGGTCAAACCGGCCTCCTGCAGTCGAGCCTGACGCACGCCGTGCTGTTCAGCGCGGCGACCACGGCAACGGCGTTCGGCAGCCTGTGGCTGTCGCACCATCCGGGGACGTCAAGTATGGGGCGCCTGCTGGCGCTCTCGTTGTTGTGCACGCTGATCGGCGCCGTGGTGTTTCAACCCGTGCTGATGGGCAAGCCGCGCGCACGTCGCGCGAAGCAAAAAGGAATATGAGCATGAAGCTGCGTAACACCGCGCTGGCACTCGTCGCCACCGGTTTGATTTCTGGCTGTGCCACCGGCCCCGACCGCAAACCGGGCGACCCGTTCGAACCGATGAACCGGGCGGTGTTCAGTTTTAACGATGGGTTGGACCGCTATATCGCCGTTCCGGCGGCGAAGGGTTATCAGAAAGTAACGCCGCAGCCGTTGCGCACAGCAGTGAGCAACTTCTTCTCGAATCTGGGTGATCTGTCGAACGCGGCCAACGCGCTCTTGCAGTTGAAGATCACCGACGCGACCGAGGACATCGTCCGTTTCGCGTTCAACTCGACCTTCGGTCTGGGCGGCCTGCTCGATTGGGCGACACCCGCCGGGCTGCCCAAGCATCATCAGGATTTCGGCCTGACCCTGGGCCATTGGGGCATTCCGTCGGGCCCATATCTGGTCCTGCCGCTGTTCGGCCCGAGCACGGTGCGTGACAGCATGGGGCTTATCGTCGACGTGAAGTTCAACCCGCTGAACTACATGGAGCCGGCGGTGCGCAATCCGCTTTACGTGCTCCAGTTCGTCAGCGTGCGTTCCGACCTGCTGGGCGCGTCGGACCTGCTGCAACAGGCCGCCCTGGACAAGTACTCGTTCGTGCGCGACGCCTATACGCAGCAACGCCGCGCGCGTCTGCGCGGCACGGGCGACAATGCGGCGCCGCTGCCGAACTACGACGATCAGGGTGATTCCGGCGCTTCGTCGGTGCCGGCAGCAGGCGCGCCGGCGGCAGGTGCTCTGCCGAATTACGCCGATCCGGGCGACGCCGCGGAAGCGCCGAACGCGGCTTCCGGCGCGGCTACAGGTGCGCCGGCGGGCGTGCCCGACTACACCGATCCGGGTGATACGCCGGCGAGCGGTGCAGCGGGCTCGACGCCGGTTGCGCCGGCTGAAGCGCCGGCCGGCGCTTCAGAAACACCCGCCCCCACACTGCCCGCTGCGCCACCGGCCGACACGACACGGCCGGCTTCGGCACCGGCAACGCAGTAGGAGATTGAGCATTCAGAGGAAAGCCGCGTTTGGGACTGACCTCAGCGCGGCACCCGATATGCGGGCTTTATCAGGCCGGAGGTTCTTTCAGGCCGAATTTTTTCAGACGCTCGCCATCTGCAACGCCCCGGCCTCGCCCATTGCGCGCCGCGCCTCGACTAGCGAGATGCGCGCCGCCCGGGCGTCGATGGCAACCTGAATCAGTGCGCCGAGTTGCAACGGCTGTCGCAACAATTCCCGCAGAATCGGCGCAAGCGCCGTACTTCCATCATCGCGCAGGCCCGCCGTGGCGGCGGACGGCAACGTGCGCCACGCCGGATCGACGATCGCGCGGCACACCGCGAACGGCACCCCATGCGCGGCAGCCTTCGCGCCGGCAATATGCGACTCCATATCCACCGCCAGCGCGCCGTTCGAGCGATGCAGAACGTCCTTGTCGCCCGCGCTCACCAACGGCGCCGTGACGGCCGCCATGAGCCCGCGCCGCACACGCCCGGAGAGCGGCCCGACCGCCAGCGCAGCCGCAAGCCTGTCCGCCCATCGCCGGTCGGTCGGCAAGCGCCCAAACGGCCCCTCGACCGCGTCCGCGACGATCACCGAACCCGGCTGCAGATCCGGCGCCAAACCGCCCGCCGTACCGAAGCTCATGATGCCCGAACAGCCACGCGCGACCGCCGCGCTCAATGCCTGTTCGAGCAGATCGGCGCGCGCCGCGTAGACGACCTCGACACCTTCGCCACGCGCGATTCGCGCTTCGAACGCCATGCCGGTCACCATGATGACCGGCAAGCGGCTACGGCCGCCATCCGTTGACGGAGTGCTCGGAAGAGGCATCCGTTACATCCCGACCGCGACGCGCGTCAGGCCATGACGCTTCAGATGGCGGAAGCGCGCCAGGGCCCACAGCGGGAAGAACTTGCGATAGCCGTGGTAGCGCAGATAGAAGACGCGCGGGAAGCCGGTGGCGGTGAAACGCGTTTCGTCCCACAGGCCATGCTCGCGCTGTTCCCGCTGCAAATACGCGACGCCGCGCGCCACCGCTTCGTGATTGACCTCGCCCGCCGCCATCAGGCCCATCAGCGCCCACGCCGTTTGCGAAGCCGTGCTCGGCGCGCGTTCATAGCCGTGGTAGTCGAGCTTGTAGCTCTCGCCGCCCTCGCCCCACCCGCCGTCTTCGTTCTGGATCGACAGAAGCCACTTCGCGGCGCGCTTCATGCGCGGGTCGTCGTGCGGCATGCCGGCTGCGTTCAGCGAACACAGCGCCGTCCACGTCCCGTAGATGTAGTTCAGACCCCAGCGGCCATACCAGCTGCCGTCCGGCTCCTGTTCCTTCAGCATGTACGCGAACGCGCGTTGCGCCGGCTCGCTGCCCTGCGGCAGTTCGCCGAGTTGCGCGAGCATCGACAGACAGCGGCCGGAGACGTCCGCGGTCGGCGGATCGAGCAAGGCGCCGTGGTCGGAGAACGGAATGTTGTTCAGGTAGTACTGCGTGTTTTCCGGCTCGAACGCACCCCAGCCGCCGTCGCTGCTCTGCATGCCGACCACCCATTCGCGCGCCCGCGCTATGGCTTCGCGATCGACCTCGGAATGCGTGAGCGCCGCCGAGCGATGCATGGCCATGACCACCACCGCCGTGTCATCGACGTCCGGGTAGTAGTCGTTGTTGTACTGGAATGCCCAACCGCCCGGCCGCACATTCGGACGGCGCGAAATCCAGTCGCCGCGCACGTCGAGAATCTGCAGCGGACGCAGCCACGCGAGCCCACGTTCGGCGGCCTGCTCGGCACGAGCCTCGCCGGTTTCGAGCAGCGCATGCGCGACGAGCGAGGTGTCCCAGACCGGCGACAGACACGGCTGGCAATATGCTTCGTCATCCTTGATAACGAGCAGCTTTTCGATCGACTGGCGAGCTATTGCGCGATTCGGGTGATCGGCCGGATAGCCGAGCACGTCGTACATCATCACCGAGTTCGCCATCGCCGGGAAAATCGCGCCGAGCCCGTCTTCGCCGTTCAGCCGTTCATCGACGAAGGCCACCGCCGCGCGCACCGCGCGCTCTCGCGTGGCTTTCGGGAACAGGCCGTCCACCGCGCGCAGCAGCATGTCCACGCCACTGAAAAACCGGAACCACCCGGCATGCTGATGCGGCGCCCGGTCGCGCGGGCCGGTGTTGACCGGCGCACCGCGGAACAGCTCGTCTATCCGCACGCGGCGCGGGTTGCGCGCCAGCGGCCGCTTCGCATTGAGCACCAGCAGCGGCACGATCACGGTACGCGCCCAGTAGGACACCTTCGAGAGATGGAACGGGAACCACATGGGCAACAACATGATCTCGACGGGCATCATGGGCACCGCGCGCCATGACACCACGCCGAACAGCGCGAGCAGAATCCGCGTGAACACATTCACGGCTTCGGCGCCGCCGTTGGCGAGAATCGCCTCGCGTGCGCGGACCATGTGCTCCGCGTCCGCCGGGTCGCCGATCATCTTCAGCGCGAAGTACGCCTTGACGCTGGCGCTGACGTCGGGCGCGCCATCGGTAAAGAGCGGCCAGCCGCCGTCGGGCAACTGGATGCGGCGCAGATAGCGCGCGATCTTCTGCTCCAGTTCCACGTTCGGCGTTTCGCCGAGATAGTGGACCAGCAGCACGTATTCGGCGGGAATCGTCGCGTCGGCTTCGAGTTCGTAGACCCAGTGGCCGTCCGGCTTTTGCGCGGCGAGGATCGCATCGGTGGCGCGTGTGATGGCGGTGTCGAGCGATGCTGCGGGAGCTTCGCTCGCGGCAGCCGGCGCGGGCGCGGATGCGGGCGGCACCGCGCCGGCGGCTTCGGGCAGGACGGCGTCCCGCGGCTGGGTTTGGGATAAATCGTTCATCGGCGTTCCATCGGTTCATTCAGCAGCGTATCCGCGGCCTTCTGGCCTGAGCGGATCGCGCCTTCAATCGTCGCGGGCAGGCCGGTGGCCGTCCAGTCGCCCGCGAGCATCAGGTTTTTCCAGCGAGTGCGCGTGCCGGGCCGCAGCGTTTCCTGATCCGGCAGCGCGGCGAAGGTCGCGCGCTTTTCCACGACGACTTGCCACGCCGGCATGGGCGTGGCAGGCAGGTTGGCCGCCTGCGCCACTTCGGCCCAGACAGTGGCCGCGAGCGCTTCGTGCGGCGTGTCGAGCAGCCGCTCGGCGCCGTTCAAGGTCACAGACAGGCGCCCGTCGAAGGCGAACAGCCATTCGGCCGTGCCGTTGAGCAGCCCGGTGACCGGCGGCAAACCAAACGGCGGATCGATCGCGAAATGCACGTTGACGCTCGCCGCGAAGCGCGCTGGTACGCGCACACCGGGCACGAGTGTCTGTGCGGTCTCCGGCGGCACCGCGAGGATCACGGCGTGACCCGCTTCGAGCGCGATGCTTTCGCCGGCAAACCGCAGCGCCTGCGCACGGGCGTTGTTGGCGGCGAATATCACTTCTTCCAGGCGCGAACCCAACCTGATCGCCGCGCCGCCATGCTGCAGCAGCCGCAACGCCGGATCCACGAACGCGCTGCCGAGACCATTGCGCGCGACCAGCGGCCGGCACGCGAGGCCGCCGGCCATCACCGTCTGCCGCACGATGGCGCCCGTCAGTTCCGCCGACGCTTCACGTGGTTCGACGTTCAGCAGCGCGTGAAACAGCGGCCGCAGCAGGCGGTCCCACAACGGACCGTTGCAGCGCATGGTCTGCGCGACGCTGCGTCCGGGTTTGGCGAACAGTAGCGGCACGAGCGCCAGATAATCGCCCGGCCCGGTGTTCGGCACGCGCGCGTTCGGATCGAAGATCCACCAGGGCAGGTGTCCCGGCGACAGGCGCACGGTCCAGCGCGCTCGCGTGGCGAGGTCCACGAACGGATATTCGGGCTGCGCCGGTCCGGTCAGTTCGTCGGCGGCGCCGATCGCTCGCGTGTAGTTGAGCGTCGCGACATTGCCCGCGAGGACCATGTGATTGCCGCTGTCGAGCGTCGCGCCCAGCCTCGCGTCGTAATACGAACGGCAGCGGCCGCCCGCCTGGGCAGCGGCTTCATGCAGCACGACATGCGCGCCGCGCCGCTGCAACTGCACTGCGGCGGCCAGGCCGGCAAGGCCCGCGCCGACCACATGTACGAGCTTTTGCATCAGCTCAGAAGAACGCGTAACGCGCGACGATCCACAGCATGCGCAGCTTCGGCTTGCGGACCTTGGTGCGCGGAATGTCGAAGCCGCGCTCCAGCGTCCGTTCGAGCAGCACGCGATACACGCCCGACATGATGCGCGGCGCCCGCACCTGGCTGCGCGGCTCGCGGTCCATGATTGCGTCGGACGCGGCAAAGTGTTGCCTGGCCCGCTCGGCAAGCGTGGCGCACACGCGCGGCAGCGAGGGGTCGTCAGCGATCTGCGTGGGGCTCGTCACCGCAATGCCTTCGCGCGCGAGCAGTTCGTGCGGCAGATAGCAGCGGTTGATGCCGGCGTCTTCGTCGATATCGCGCAGGATGTTGGTGAGCTGCAGCGCGCGGCCCAGATGGTGCGCAAGCAGCCGGCCAGGCTCGTCCTGCATCCCGAATATCCTCACCGACAGACGGCCCGCCGCACTCGCGACGCGGTCGCAATAGAGGTCGAGCGTGGCTTCGTCGGGCGCGCAGATGTCGGCGGCGGCGTCCATCGCCATGCCGTCGATCATTGCGTGAAAATCTTCGCGTTGCAGATGAAACGTATGAATGTGCCGCGTCAGCGCGCGCAACGACGTGCGCGGCGCACCGGCGTAGCACGCGTCGATATCGGCACGCCAGCGTTCGAGCGCGGCGGCGCGCTCGGCGCGCGGCATGTCGCTGTCGGCGATATCGTCGACGGCGCGGCAGAAAGCGTAGACCTGATACATCGCATCGCGCTGCGCGGCCGGCAGAATGCGCATGGCGAGATAGAACGAGCTGCCGGACGTGGCGGCAGCGGCGTCGATTTCTGTATCGTCCACGACAAGATTGGAAACAGCCAAGACGATCTCCGCTGGAGGCGCCCGCTGAAAGGCGTTCAAGAAGTTTGATGCCTGCCGCAAGGCAGGCGGCACGCGCGCGCGGACACGCGCGAAACACCCGGCTGGGAGGCCGGAAACGGCGAAAAGTATATCAATCTTTGTAAGATGCCGCAGTTCCGCCGGCGAATACAGGGCAGGAAGCAGGCCCGAAGCCGGTGGGGCGGGCGCCCGGCAATGCGCCGTGTGGCGCGCGCGGCGCCTCTCGCGAACCGGAATCCCGCCGCCGGGCGGCCTCAGACGAATGCGACCGAACGGTTGCGGCCTTGCCGCTTCGCGCTGTAGAGCGCGGCGTCGGCTTCGTTGATGAGCACGTCGTACGAAGGCACGCCGACACGGGCGCACGCGCCGCCCACGCTCGCCGTCACCGGCACGCTCGTGCCCTGCACTTCGACCGGTGTGTCGGCGATCGTGCAGCGGATTTTTTCCGCCACGCGCATCGCGTCGTCGAGCGGCGTGCACGGCAGCAGCAACGCGAACTCCTCGCCGCCGAAGCGCCCGAAGGTGTCCTGCGCCCGCACCACCTCGGCGACGCGTTGCGCCATCACGCGCAGCACCGTGTCGCCGACGCCGTGGCCGAACTGGTCGTTGATCTTCTTGAAATGATCGAGATCGAACAGCAGCATGGACATATCGCCGCCGTACCGCTGCCAGCGCGTGTATTCGTCGCGCAGGCGCGTTTCGAAAAAACGACGGTTGGCGATCCCCGTCAGGCCGTCGCGGTCGGCATATTCCTGAAGCTTCGCGACCGCCTCTTCGCGTTCGCGCTGCACGATGCTCACATGCGTCACGTCCGAAATGGTCACGCACACGGCCACCACTTCGCGCTCGCGCATGAGCGGCATGAACGTGCAGTCCTGCTGCATGAAGTCGACGCCGCCGGTGATGGGCCGGTCGTGATCGAACTTGAACAGATAAGGGCGCTGCTCCCACGAGCTGAACGCAAAGCTGCCGAGCTGAAAGACGCTTTCGATCTTGCGCGACAGCCACACGCGCGGCAGTTCCGGAAAATGCGTGTACAGCGACTTGCCGACCACCTGTTGCGGCGACAGTCCGCTGTGATCCTGCATGAAGCGATTCCACATGAGCACGTTCATATCGCGGTCCAGCACGAAAATGCCGAAACCGACACGTTCGACCACCAGATCGCTCAACGACTCCACGGGCACGTTCATAAGCTCGACAACAGCGCGTCGAGCGCTCCGTTCATGTGGCGAATCGATTCTTCGGCCATCAGCATCACGAGGTGAGCGCGGAAACTCTGATCCTCGAGCGCGAAATTCACTTCGACCAGCAGGGCGACTTCCCATTGCAGCACGCCGGGCTGAAAGACCGCGTCGAGCGTCATGGCTTCGCCGAGCAGGCCCGGCGCGGAGAAAATCGGCGTGCGGCCGAGCTGATCGAGAATGCACGATACGCATGCGCCCGTCAGCACATTCGCGACGTCGAACACCAGTTCCTTCTGGCTCACCGTCTCGTAAGTCGAGCGCGAATACGGATCGCTGACCAGCGAACACAGTTGCTCGATGCTGTCGCTGCGGCAAATCACCAGCGCTTCGCCCTTGATGTCGGAGCGAAAGCCCTGGCGCACGGCGCTGACGGTGTCCTCGATCCCGGTCATCTCGCGCAGCGCCTGCGCCGCCTCGCTGACCGCCACCACTTTCACGCGCGGCACCGACAATTCGATGAACGCATCGAGCAGCCGCGCAAGGCGTGTCGCGGCTTGGCCCATCGCCAGATTGGCGACCTCTTGCAGCGCGTCGCGCTGATCTTCGGTGAGGACTGGCTCAGACATACAACCCGTACTCCTTGAGGATGGGCAGTACCGCCTCGGGCGTCACGGGCTTGGCGATGAACGCGGCCGCGCCGAGCGAGCGCACGCGCTGCTGGGCCATCGGCTGAACATCGGCGGAGACGACGATGACGAAGGTGTTCAGATCCTCGTGCTGCAACGCTTCCAGCACCTGATAGCCGGTCATGTCCGGCATGGTCAGGTCGAGGAACATCACCGACGCTTTGCCTTCACGATACAGAGCGAGCGCTTCGCGCCCGTTCAATGCGTAAGACACGTCGACCTCCCAGTCCGGCGGCAATGCCTTGGTGAGCACTTTGCGGGCAAGCAACGAATCATCGGCGATCACAATAGGCAAAGGCATGGGCGGGTCGGAAAGCAGAATTAGCTCTTTCGCGTTAACGGCGAAGCGAGGTGGGTTCTTTAGCGCGACGTCTGTCGACCAGCGACAAAGTGCGCTGAAGCTTGCGGAAATACGGGTAGCGGACGAACGGGCAGCACACGCGGCGAGGCGCGATAGACGGAACCGGTGGGCAAGCATGAAAGCGTGCGCGCACGGTGGACGACGGCTATGACCGGCATGTTCGAAGCCTACCCCGTAGATGAATCTGCGCGGCCATCGTGGATCGGGCTGGTCTTTACCGCGCGCGTGATTCCGCGAACGCCTTCCGTCACGCGCGATACGCATGATGCGGCTGGGTGCCCCGCGGCAGACGCGTCCGAACATGGCGGACGCATTTTTATCATGGCGCCGATTTTCGAAGTAAAACGGCGGAAAAGCAACTCGCCAATTTCACTTTCATTAATGAGATTTTCTGACAACCCGCCATTTACAGAAAAATATATGTAGGTTCTTATGTCACGAATTCACTTTTATACTTTTGTGTACGTTTGCGCTTCCTGTTTCGTCGCTGTTTCAAAAACACGGCCGGTCAGGACACGTTTCCACAACCGTTGGACAGCGACTCCAACGCGCGCTGCCGGTCACGGTAACTTCTACCGCCGCGCCGTGTCTATGCTTCTCGTATGATGCTGACTCCCGGCCTCTGCATCCCGAAAGACCTTAGTAAATTCGACAATGACATCAGACCGGTCCGCCCCGCCATCCGCGAGCCGCCTTTCCGCTGGCCGGCAGGACGGGGCGCTGTTCCCCGCCGTGCCCGAACAGAATTTCCAGGTGCGGCGTATCACGCTGATCGCGCTCCTGATCGCGGCGATTGTCTTGCCGTGCCTGTATGTCGCAGCAATGGCGATCAGCGATCTGCGCGCGCGCGAGGCCGACGCCACCGATATGACGCTGCGCACGGTGCGGGTCGCGGAAGAACACGCGCTGAAAGTGTTCGACATGAATGAGACGCTCGACTCGCGCATCGTCGATCTGACCGACGGTCTGGACGACAGCGGCATCCGCGCGCGCGAAGCCGCGATCCACGAGAAGCTGCGCGTGATGGGCGGCGGCTATCCGCAGGTGGCTGCCGTGTCGATCTTCGGGCGCGACGGCACCTTGCTCGCCAGCAGCCGCTACTTTCCGTCGCCTGCCGTCTCGATCGGCGAGCGCGACGATTTCACCGGCGTTCGCGACGGCAAGAGTCTCGAGCATGTGTCGAAGGTCATCACCGGCCATGTTGCAGGCGAACAGGTGTTCAACATGGGCGTCGAGCGGACTGGGGGCGACGGTTCGTTCGCGGGCGTCGTCACCGTCGCGCTGCGGCCGAGCTATTTCGACGCGTTCTACCGCGAATTGCTCGGCGGCAGCGGCACACCGATGACCATGAGCCTCGTGCGCGTGGACGGCTCGATCCTCGCGCACTACCCGCGCTCACCGCACGAACCCACCGCAATGGCGCAGCACACGCCGTTCGCCGAAGCCCTCGCGCAAGGACGGCGGGCCGGCGTCGTGCGCATGCATTCGAACGTCGACGGCGAAAATCTGATTCTCGCGTTCCGCCACGTCGGTTCATATCCCGTCTACGTGGTCTGCGGCTATCGCGCCTCCGCGATCTGGGCCGCGTGGTACCGGCATCTCGGCGTGCTGATCCTGTCGATGTTCACGCCGTCCATCGTGCTGTGGTGCGTGATCTGGTTGTCGCTGCGCCGGCTTGGCGCCGAAGAGGAAGCGTGGGAGCGCTGGCAGGCCGAAGCGTCCATGCGCCGCTCGATCGAGTCGGCGTACCGTCAGTCCCGCAAGATGGAAGCGCTGGGCACGCTGGTCGGCAGCGTCGCGCACGATTTCAACAACCTGCTGATGATCCTCTCGGCCAACCTGCAGATCGCCCGGCGGCGCGGCGCAGCCGGACTCGACCGCGAATTGTCGGCGATGGAACGGGCGCTCAAGAGCGGCCAGTCGCTCACCCGGCAGTTACTCGGCGTAGCGCGCAAGCAGCCGTTGCGCAACGAGACGTTGTCGCTCGAACGCTGGCTGCCGGCATGCCGCGAGTTGCTGCGCGCGTCGCTCGGCGCGAAGGTGTCGCTGGTCATCGATCTCGGTGTCGAGATCTGGCCGATACACGTCGACGTCGCGGAACTGGAGCTGGCGCTCATCAACGTGGCCGTGAACGCGCGCGACGCCATGCCGAACGGCGGGCGCTTCACGGTGCAAGCCACCAATATCCATTTCCGGCCCGCAGACGGTTTTCCGCTGACAGGCGACTTCGTGCAGCTATCGCTCGAAGATACGGGCGTGGGCATGGCGCCGGAGGTACTCGCGCGAGCCTTCGAGCCGCTTTTCACGACCAAGCCGAAAGGCATGGGCACGGGCCTCGGCTTGCCGCAGGTTTTCGCGTTCTGCGAGCGCTCAGGTGGTCTTGCCGCGATCGACAGCGCGGTCGGCGCCGGTACTTCGGTGCGTCTCTATCTGCCGCGTGCCGCGGCCGAACCCGCCGCCGACGGGCCGCCCGAAGCCGGCGCGGAGGAAAGTGGCGCACCTCAGGGCCTGCGCATTCTGCTGGTCGAGGACAATAGCGAAGTGGCCGCGGGTACGGAAGCCCTGCTGCAGATGATGGGCCATCAGGTCACGTGCGTCTTCAACGCCGACACCGCGCTGCGCCTGTTCGACGAGGCCCGCGCGCGGCAGGCGCGCACCGGCGAACCGCCGCCGTTCGATCTGGTGTTATCCGATATTCATATGCCCGGCACCATGAACGGCATCGATCTGGCCGAGGCGGTCCTCGCGTTCGACAGCACGCTACCGGTCATTCTGGTCACCGGCTACGCGGAAGAGCTCGAGCGAGCGCGCCACGTCAACGTCCGGGTGCTCTCCAAGCCTTTCGATATCGGTTTGCTGGAAAAACTCCTGCAAGCAATCCAGCACGATCTGACGCAGACGGGCGCCGACCCGGCGGCGCATCCGGCGGAGTAAGGCTGACGCTGGTGGGCGTCCGGCCAGCGCTGCACGGCCAGGTCTGCATTTACCCACGGTTGTAAAAGCGCGGCGGCGCGTCGCGTTTTTTGCGCCGCCGCCCTCGCGCGGACCGGCGCCAGCGGGCGCGCAGCCTTGTGGCACGGGCCCGGCACGATCGTTGCGGCGGTTAATGACGCAAGGAGAGCGGCGCGTTTGCGCGTCGTCCGTTCCGCCTAAATACGTCGGGAGACAGCCATGCAACACACCGTAATTGGTTTATTCGACACCTTTTCCCAAGCTGAAGCCGCACGCGACACCCTTGTACAAACCGGTTTCGCACGCGAAACGATCGAGTTGCAGGCAAATCCGGAACCGTCTGTCGGCTCTGCAACCGACGAAGTCGCCGGTTCGGGTGTGTTGGCCAATATCGAGCGCTTTCTGTCGAGCCTGTTCACAAGCGGGCAGCGCGAGCCGGACACAGCGCGCTATGCCGAGGCCGTGCGGCGCGGCGCCGTGCTGGTGTGTGTGAACGCGGCAAGCGAAGCGCACGCGGAGCTGGCTCGTAACACGTTCACGAGACTGGGCGCGACCGACATTGGCGAGCGCGCGCCCGATTGGGACCAGCAGACAGAAGCCGGGCGCGAGCATTCTGTCCTCGACGAGCTTGGCATCGGCGCAGTCACACCGGGCACGCCGCGTACGCCGGACGTGACGACGCCAGCCGCCCGGTCCGGTACGCCGGTCGATCCGCTGTACGCCGTCCAGCCAGGCAGCACCGATGCGGAACCGTTCGTGCCGCCGCCCCTCAGCGAGCGGCCTGTGATCGATCCGGTCAACGAACCGGTCACGGATCCATTGGTCGGCGACGCGGGACGAAGTGCGGTCGCCGCCGGCTCGATGCCGGGTTCCGGCGCGGTCATGCGGCCGTCCGAGGTCGTCTCCGAAGCGGGTCAGCCAACCGCCGGTTTAGGCGGTCAGATGCCGAACGAATATCTGGAGTACGAGGAAGACTTCCGTGCGCACTACGACGAGCAGTACGCGGCGGAAAACGAACGTTACGAAGACTACGTGCCGGCCTATCGCTACGGCACGGAAATCGGCAAGGACGAGCGTTATCGCGACCAGCCGTGGGACGATGTCGAACCCGAGGCGCGCCGCCACTGGGAATCGACTTCGCCGGACAGCACCTGGGAGCGCTTCAAGATGGCCGTGCGGCATGGCTGGGAGCGCGTGACTGGGCACCACCACGTGTGAGTGTGAGCGCCCGCGCGGCGGCAGGCTGTTCGATGACAGCCATTGCCGTCACGGCGTTCAGTTTGCGCCGATCGCTCCTGTTACCACGATGACCGCCTCAGGATGCGATCTGACGCTTGACCCACGCAACGTAACGGTCGACGAAAGTCTGCAGGAATTTGCGCGTGCCGTCGTTCAGAATCTCGCCCTTTTCGTTGATGACCGCGGGATCGTGCTTGATGAACACCTCGGGTTGACCCAGTGTCGCAACGTCCAGGTACGCCAGCACATTGCGCAGGTGCTGTTGCGCCAGGGCTGTGCCGGTCGCGCCAACCGAAGTGCCGATCACGGCGCCCGGTTTGTTGCCCCAGGAGTTAGTGCCCCACGGGCGCGAACCCCAGTCGAGTGCGTTCTTCAGCACGCCGGGAATGGACCGGTTGTATTCGGGTGTGACGAATAGCAGGCCGTTAGCGGCTTCGATGCGCTGCTTCAACTGCTTGCCGGCTTCGGGGTAGTCGGCGTCGTAGTCCTGGCTGTACAGGGGCAACGAGCCGATGTCGATGAATTCGAACGTGAAGTCGGATGGCGCGAGCGATATCACAGCTTGCGCTAACTGCCGGTTGAACGACTCGCGGCGCAGGCTGCCGACGACGACCGCAATGTGATAGGCCATGATTCGCTTCCTTATGGTGTGGCGCCCTGGAGCGCAAAAGGTTCGAGTTGTCCATCATAGGCAAAAGCTGCATGGGCCGCGACGGCGGGCGGCAAAAAGCCAAAACGGACGACTATTGGGGACGATACGGCGTGCATCCTTGGGCGGTGGATAACCCGGCATCGCGAAAAGTTATCCACAGATTCGCTGAATAACCTTGTGGATAACTGATACTTTTGCCTTGTCAATCAAGCATGCTTTCGGTCCAGCAAGTTTTGAGGCAAACGGTTGCTCGCGGTTGTCCCGCTCTGTCGGAAGTCGAAGGAGCCCGGCACAAATGACCGGCAATGCAGGCGGTATGTGAACAAATCTACTTGACGGAGGACCCAGCCATGAGTCTCAACTACGCAGGAAAGTCCCACGATGAAGCGGTGGCCGCCCGCAAGAAAGAAAAGCAACGGGCGCAGGAGCAGCCCGGCGGTGAGATGGCCGTCGACGGTACGGAAGCGGACGCCGTGCATAGCAGCGGCGAACTGTCCGAACGTGGCAAGGAAGTGTGGCGTCGCGGCAGCGGCATGGATGGCGGCGGGAAGATCTAGCCGCCGGTAGTGGTGATGCCGCACCTCGCGCCATGCTCGTGTGGTGGCGCATCCGGCGGTTGCGCGCTAGCCGATAAAGCAGGAAAGCGCGCCACTGTGGCAGGCGGCAAGGCGCGATGCCTTGCTGCCTGAAATCTGGAGAGTGTCTTACTTACTGCGTTACTGCGGATTTAACCTGGCGCGTTAAACGCGCTCACTCCGGCACGGCGATGTCGCCATCCACCAGTTGCCAGCCGTAGGTCTCGGCAAATAACTGCGCAGCGTCGGCGTCGTCGAAAAAGGGCATGTCAGCGTGGCCCTGGAACGGGTAGATCACCCGTTCGTCGCTCAAGCGGATCACTTTCAACGTCGGCACCGTGCCACTCGAAGTACGGCGCGAGGACGCCATGACCTGATAGTTCGCACGGCCAGTGAGCGCAGGAAGATTCGCGCGCTGCGAGCGCCTGGAAACCTGACTTGCCATCGGCGCGCGCATCAAAGTCCAGCGATCGACTGGCCGGCAACCATGCCGTCGATAACCTGCTCTGCGTAACTGGCCGAAGCTATGCGGGCGTCGCCCGCCGCGCCGAACGGCGAGCGACTCGGCACGCGAAAGACGCGGCTGCTGGTCATCGTGTCGTCGGTGCCGCGGCGGCAGATTCGTACGGCAGCGTCGAAGCCGGCGTCGTAATGGCGGGTGCCATCGAGACCGCGAGGCTGATGCGGATACACCAGCGGATAGATCTCAAGACCCCGGTAACTTCTGATTGTATTGCTCATGGTGCTCGTCTCCGATGAAGGCTTTCGCTGAACGCGGCGTCTTTGACAGGCGCAATGCCGGCAAATCGCGGCGTATCTGCGAAGCGTGGTGTTGATCGACGATGCACGTGAAGAACGGCCGTTTTTAATCAAGCCGGATTGACGACACCGTAGAGCCAGGTAGAAGGAAGGGACCCTGTTCGGTCAGGGCGCTCTGATGCGAGGCGTTTGCGATAGAAACTGCGCGATACGCGCAGGAGAACTGCAAGCTGTTGACCTACTGTAACACGTTAGTAGGGTGAGCGTTGAACGCATTTACGCATCAGGCCCAAGTGTTGCTTTGGAGTGCCGTGTATTGTTTGCCGCTTTGCTGACGCTGTTGGCCCGCCGCGCTGTCCAGATGAACTAAAGGCGCCACTAACGGCGCCTTTAGTCTTTACTTTCGACTTCGTCTGCTTTGGCCGCTTTGACCGATTAGTTGCCGAAGAACACGTTGCAATATGAAGCCGGGCCGTTGCACGGCGCCGGTGTTGCAGCGTTGGCTGCGCCCGACGCGGCTGCAAACAGGGCAACGGAAGCGATCAGGGCGGAAAGAATACGTTTCATGGTGCTACTCCTCTTCGGCGTTTGGTTCGCGATCGGGTCCCGATCGATGGACTGAAGAATATCGATTCAACGTCCGCCGACAAACAGCGAAGACAAGAAGACAATTTTTTGCATATTGAAACAATCCGCGAGGATTTCCGTGCTGAGGTCCGTGAGAGGGGTCACTCCGCACATGTGCAATTGAGCCATGCCGCCGACGCGGAAGACGCCTTCCAGAAAGCCTTGAGAGCGGATAATCGCGAGGATTGAAGCGCGCCTCGCGCGTGCGGGCGACGCGTTGCGCTTTGGCCGCGCGGCGCTCGCGATCGCGCCGCGCAGTCTAGCGCTCGCCGGGTGGCGTGTCCCGGTAGCGCTCGAAGAAACGCGCATGCGATGCTTCGTCGATCGAAACGGGATGCGACGTGGCGCCGGCCGGATGCTTCTCGAGTTGAGCCCGTGTGCGAATCGGCCGATGCTGGAAATTGCCGCCGCAATTCGGACACACGTTGCGCAGCCTCGTGAACGCGCACACTTCACAGAAGGTGCACTCGTACGTGCAGATCATGGCGTCGGATGCGTTGGGCGGCAGTGACTTGCCGCATCCTTCGCAGGACGGTCTCAGTTCAAGCATGGTGGCTCCGCATTGTCAGGGAAGCGAGGTGCGCAAGCGCCTTTCGCCTGCCGGCCAGTGTAAGCGGCACCGGCCACCCGGAATTGACAGCGCCACGTCAATTCCTGCCAATGCCGCGCCAGCCTATTCCATGCTCACGTCAGCACGGTCCACAACACGAGCGTGAGCGCAAGGCCGACGACGGACACGATCGTCTGCAAAACCGACCAGACCATCACCGTCTGTTTCAATTGCAGGCCGAAATACTCGCGGACCATCCAGAAGCCGGCGTCGTTCACGTGGCAGAAGAACACCGAGCCCGCGCCGATGGCGAGCGCCATCAGCGAATTGTGCGTCGTGCTGAGCCCCGCGACGACCGGCGCGACAATGCCGGCCGTGGTGGTGGTGGCAACCGTCGCCGAACCGGTCGCCTGACGCAGCGCGACCGCGATCAGCCAGGCCAGCAGAATCAGCGGCATGTGCGCGCCGACCGCGATCTTGCCGATCGTCGTGCTGATGCCGGCAACCACCAGCGCCTGCTTGAGGCCGCCGCCGGCACCGATGGTCAGCAGCAGCGCGGCGATCGGCGGCAGGCTCTTGCGCAGAATGCCGCCCACGCGCTCGCGCGCCATACCTCGTGACCAACCCAGCGCCACCACGGCGAACAGCACGGTGAGGCCGAGAGCGACCAACGGCTCACCGAGGAAATCCAGCGTGTTGAACAGGAACGTCTCGGGCTGAAGCAGCAGCTTGGCGACCGTGCGGCCCAACATCAACACGACGGGCAACAGGATCGTGATAAGGGAGATCGCGAAACCCGGCGGCTCGCCGGTGTCCTGTTTGGCGCTGAAGAGTTTGCCCATTTCTTCCGGCTCGACCACGTGCATCCGCCTGGATAACCAGATGCCGTAGAGCGGTCCCGCGAGAATCACCGCAGGAATCGCGACGATCAGACCAAGCCCGAGCGTGAGGCCGAGATCGGCATGCAGCGCGCTCACCGCGATCAGCGGACCCGGATGCGGCGGCAGGAGCGCGTGCAGCGTGGTCATACCGGCCAGCGCGGGAATCGCGATACGCAGGATGGGTTGCTGCGAACGGCGCGCCATCACGAAGATGATCGGCACCATCATCACGAGGCCGACTTCGAAGAAGAGCGGCAAGCCGATGATCAGCGCGACCAGCGCCATCATCCACGGCAGCGTGCGCGGCGTGGAGTGCTTGAGAATGGTCGAGACCAGCCGGTCGGCGGCGCCGGATTCGGCCATGAGCGCGCCGAGCATGGCGCCAAGGGCAATGATGATGCCGACGTCGCCGAGCAGCGCGCCTGCTCCTTTACTGAATGCACTGGCAACAGCTTCGAGCGGCAGGCCCGCCGAAAACCCCGCTGCGAACGTGCCGACCAGAATCGACAGGAACGGCGCGAGCTTCAGCGCGCTGATGAAAACGATGATCAGTACGAGCCCGAGCGCGCACGAGAGGATCAGTTGGGTGTCGTGGGATGACCACGGCGCGAGTGTTGTTGTTAAATGCACGGTGTCCCTTTTGGTCGAGAGAGTGACGCATCCGCGGGCCGCCCGCGGATGACGAATTGTAGCGGCGGGCGGCGGTTGGACGCAGAAGGCGCCGGATCGGGAGCCCCGCGAGCTTCGCTAGCTCGCGTGATTTGCTTATGCGAATTTATCGGTTCGTCCAGGCTTGCAGACGAATTATTGTCAAGGCCAATCGGTCCGTTTTGCGTCCGTCTTTTTAACGAGCATTTTTATGTCACGTCATCCGCTGCTCACGCGCCGCGCGTTCATTGCCGGTGTGGGCGCTTCGTTGGCTGCCGCCACGTTGCCCGTCGTCTCCACGTCCGTTTTTTCCGCCGATGCGCACGCCAGGGAATTTCGCATCGGCTATCAAAAGGCAGCCAATACGCTCGTGTTGCTCAAGTCGCATGGCACGCTTGAAAAGCGGCTCGCGCCGCTTGGCATCACCGTCAAATGGACTGAGTTTCCCGCGGGGCCGCAGTTGCTTGAGGGGCTGAATGTCGGCGCCATCGACTTCGGCTATGTTGGCGAGGCACCGCCCGTGTTCGCACAAGCCGCCGGCGCGAACTTCGTCTACGTCGCCTATGAAATCCCGACGCCGCACGCCGAAGGCATTCTGGTGCATCGGGATTCACCGATCAAAACGCTGGCCGATCTGAAGGGCAAGAAAATCGCCTTCAACAAGGGCTCGGATGTTCACTGGTTTCTGGTCGCTGCCCTGCAGAAGAGCGGCGTGAAGTACAGCGAGATTCAGCCCGTCTACCTGGCGCCCGCCGATGCCCGCGCGGCTTTTGAACGCGGCGCGATCGATGCGTGGGCGATCTGGGATCCTTTCCTCGAAGCGGCGAAGCGGCAGTCGAACGCGCGCTTACTCGCGGATGGCGAGGGCATCGTGAGCCATCATCAGTTCTTCCTGAGCGCGCGGTCGTTCGCGCAACAGAACGCCGATGTGCTCGCGATCACGATGGACGAAGTCGGCAAGGAAGGGGCGTGGGTGCGGGGGCATTACAGCGAAGCGGCCGCACAGCTCGCGCCCATTCAAGGGCTCGACGCAGGCGTGATCGAAGCGGGCTTGCGACACTATGCGCACATCTACAAACCCGTCGATGCGAGTGTGCTCGCGGAACAACAGCATATCGCCGACACGTTCGCCGACCTGCACGTCATCCCGACGCGGATCGTGACTAAAGATGCGGCGTTGCCAGCGAGCAAGGTCTAGTCTGCTGGCCTGACGTACAGTTTTCCAGTTGCCGGGTCTGTCTGCTCGGTCTGTTTCGCCAATCAGGCGCTGTCGGGCGCAATCAGGCGAATAGCGCGGCGACTTTTTCGGGCGGGCGGCCAATCACGGCCCGCCCGTTTCGCACGACGATTGGCCGTTGCAAAAGGATGGGATGTTTCGCCAATGCTTCGTATAACTGAGTGTCAGTCAGCGTAGCATCGGAGAGCTGGAGTTCTTTGTACTCGGCTTCCGTGTCGCGGATCATTTCGCGGACTGCGCAGCCTAGCTGCGCGGTGAGTTGCTTGAGCTGATCGACCGTGAGCGGATGCTTGAGGTATTCGACGATTTCCGTTGCTTCGTTTGCGCTGTTGTAGGTGTCGGCGATCAGCTCGCATGCGGCGCGTGATTTTGAGCAGCGGGGGTTGTGGTAGATCGTGATCATGGTTTCGGGGTGGTGGTGAGTAGGGGTTGCGGACTGCGCGTGTGCGACGGGAGGTTGGGTGGTTTATGTGGGGATCTTACCGGTTGGGGAGGTGGGTTGCTGTGGCAGATCGGGGCCGAAGGGGCTGGGACACTTTGGCAGCGCTATGCGAGGGATGATTTGCGCGGGGGGATTGGACCTTCCGTTAAGGGTGCATTTTTTGTTTTTGAATTTTTCGATAATCTATTGCATGTGCGCAGACTGACGATGGGTGTGGTGCACCGTTGGGGCAGCTAGTTCGCGCAGAGACCACGCGGGTTGCCCATGCGAGACGGCGATCTCGCAAGCTCGCGCCGAAGTGAACGACGTTCCGCGCGTGGATTTCTCGGCAGCGAATGCCGCGGCGGAGGACGAGCATAGTTGAATACTCAACGAGCGATGCTGTTGTTGTGGAACGGGTTTGCGCTTTATGCGCATAAAGCGCGGCGCTAGGGCGTCAGTTTCGGCCACCTCCCTCCGCGCGTCTCAGCTCGCGGATTTCGCGGTATGCGAAACGCCTTCCTGCCACGATGGAACCGACGCTCCCGGCTCCCAGTTGGAAATCCAATCGCCGTGGTGATGCGTGGAGCGGTGGCCCCCACTTCTCTTTGGTAAGTA
>NC_007953.1 GCF_000013645.1 Paraburkholderia xenovorans LB400
ACTGGCGTTCGCCTTTCACACCACGCTATTGCAGCGGTTGATAGCTTTTTCACGGGCTAGCGGCATGCTTTGCATCGTTAAACCCCCTTTACTGATTGTCCGTCCGCCCGCTATCGACCCCTTTCCGGTTACGTGTGCTCTCCCGCATTGAACCACAGGTTGAGGACGTACATCGCCCATCCTGGGGAACGCGTCCGGCAGTACCGCTGACGATGCCGAAGCGGCGACGAATACCGTTCATGGCATGTCTGCCATCTGCACGCCACCGGCTTGTCACGCAGCAAGGACTATAAAGTACCTGACACAAGGTCCTTGTCGTGCCCGGTCGCAGGACCGTTTTTTGCGGCTCCTTTTCACATTGCCGGCGGCGTCGCGTGCTGTTCCCACCGAAGCATCAGCACCGGGCCCATAGTTCGAACGAAGTGGAGTTGCTCGTGTTGTCTGCGTTGTTTGCATGCTCAGGAACCGGTGCGTTGATGTCGTGCATCGCCGGTCTGTTTGGATCGGCGGCGCAGCGATCGGCCGGCTCGGCGTGGCTGCTGTTCGCCGGATGCGGCGTGCTGCAGGTCGCCCTCAGCTATCTGTTCTGTACCCCGCTCGAACGGTTCTGGCCACTGTTGCGCTGGCCGGTCCGGCAACCGATGGCGACCGACATCGTCTACACGTTCATCGTCCGGATCGTACTTTTTCCGCTCGCCGCTTACTTCGAGTACGGACTCGTGAAAGCGCTGGTCGAGCGCTGGCTGCTCGCGCATCAGTGGCCGGTGCCGTCTTTGCTCACACGCATCGCGGACGTCGCGGGGACGCCGCTCGCCGGCTTCCTGATCGGGTTCGTGATACTCGACTGTGCCGATTACTGGCGGCACCGGATCTCGCATCGTCTGGGCTGGTGGTATGGGCTGCATACGCTACATCATGCCGAGCTGCAGATGACGTTCTGGTCTGACGACCGCTCGCACCTGCTCGAGGACATCATCACGTACGTGTGGCTTTTCGTCGTCGCGATCGCGATCGGGATGCCGGCGCTGCAGTTTCCGTTCGTGATTCTCGGGTTTCGTTTCGTTGGCAGCTTTGCGCACGCGAATACGCGCGCCCGCTACGGATGGCTAGGCGAGAGACTGCTGATCTCGCCGCAATTCCACCGCGCGCATCACTGCCCTGAGATTGCGAGGCGCAAGAGCTGTAATTTCGGCACCGTGTTGCCGTGGTGGGACATGCTGTTCGGCACCGCGAATTTTACCCACGACGCGCGCGAGACCGGAGACCCGACCGCAGATCAGATCATCGCAACGGGCAACTGGTGGCAGCAGCATGTGGGCGGCGTGCGCCGGATGATCCAGCTCGCGCGCAGGCGACGCCCGGCCCATTGAGCGGGAGACCCCGCGGTGCGATGGGTCCGGCGGTCACCGACGACGCACGCAACGCGAGCGTGCACTCTTGCGACAACCCTGATTTCGTCCGGAGCATGCCAATGGCGATTTCCCCCGAAGCCGAGAAGTCGAAAGTGATATCCACCCCCTGGACCGCCCGGATCCTGAACGTCGAAGCGTCGAATTCCGCCGATCTGCCCGCGGGCTGGCGCGATGCGTATCGCAGCTACCGCGAAACGCTCGACCGGCCGGATTATCCGTGCTTCTTCGGCCAGGCGGCCGAGCGCCGTGGCGAGATGTTCTACGCATTCGACGGCGAGCGTCCCGACGTTGCACGTATGACAATGCGGCGCTTCGTCGAGCTCGGGCGCGATGCGGCGCTCGCGCGCCATAGTCTCGCCATGTTCTGCACGCCGGACCCTGCGCTCGTGTCGCACGCCGAATTCTTGCGGCGCTTCTGGTACATACTGCGGCAACTGCACGAGGCCGACGACATGCCGATGCGGCCCGCCGATCCGGACGACCCGTTGTGGGAGTTCTCGTTCGGCGGTCGCAAGATGTTCGTGGTCGGCACCGGTCCGACCTATCGCCGGCGGCGCAGCCGTGTGGTCGGCAACGGGATCGTGTTGCTGTTCCAGCCGCGCGAGCTGTTCACCGACCCGACGACCGGCAAGCCAATCAGCGCCGAAGTGCGCCGCCAGATACATGCCAGGATGCTGGCGTACGACGCGATGCCGGTGCATCCGGACATTGGCTTTTACGGCGATCCGCGCAATCGGGAATGGAAGCAGTATTGTTTGCCCGACGACAATACGCCGGTTACCGGGCGTTGCCCGTTCGCCAGCCGCTGATTGCGTGCCGCAAGATTGCCTTTTCCTGGCAAAACGGACGTTCGAATGTTCGCGGGAGGGGGAAGGCAAAGGCAGCTTTTGCACCGATAGCCGCCGGGGTAGCTTTTGGCAGCCATGGAATCGGGATCAGCCAGAAATTTCTGGCCTGTTTTCCGTACGAAAAGCATCCAGGTCCGAGATGGCCGCTACCTGATCGAAATAGCCGGATTTCGTCCACCGTGCCGACCTGAAGACGAATGCCATGCCCGCCCGGATGTGCTTGCCAGGCTCCCTGTTCCCGCCTGCTCGCAGGCGGAACGGTGGGTCGTATCGGTGGGCCAATGAATATGGAAATTGCCACGACATCCGATTTTCTTATGCGCCGGATTTATTTTTCTGCCTCGACTTGATACGACCATCGCTTCGAAAATTCAACCCGGACGATATGTCGGCCGATCACACCAGGCAAGCCAACGGTCGGCCACGGAACTTACCGGGGATTCAGGCATGGAAGCGAGACAGAACACAAACCACCGCGAGCAGGTCACTAGCGATAAACGCTGGCAATTCTGGGTGGATCGCGGCGGCACATTTACAGACATAGTCGCGCGCAAGCCGGACGGCCAGCTCGTCACACATAAACTGCTGTCGGAGAACCCGGGGCGCTATAAGGACGCCGTTGTGCAGGGTATCCGCGATCTGCTCGGCCTCGGCGACGATGAAGCGCTGCCCCAGGAGCGCATTGAAGTCGTGAAAATGGGCACCACGGTTGCGACCAACGCGCTGCTCGAGCGCAAGGGCGCACGCACGCTGCTCGCCATTACACGTGGCTTTGCCGATCAGTTACGCATCGGCTATCAGGACCGCCCTGACATCTTCGCGCGCCACATCGAATTGCCGACGCAGATGTACGAGCGCGTCGTAGAACTCGACGAACGCATCGATGCTCACGGCGACGTGCTAACGCCGCTCGACGAAGCGGCTGCGGGTGCCGCGCTGCAGGAGGCGTGCAAGGCGGGCGTCACGTCGATTGCAATCGTCCTGATGCACGGCTACCGTTACCCGCAGCATGAGTTACGCGTGGCTGAACTCGCACGCGAAGCGGGCTTCACGCAAATTTCGGTTAGCCATCAGGTCAGCCCGTTGATGAAGCTTGTCGGGCGCGGGGATACCACCGTGGTCGACGCCTACCTGTCGCCGGTGCTGCGGGACTATGTGGATCGTGTGTCGCAGCACACCGGTAACGTCCCGCTGATGTTCATGCAGTCGAGCGGCGGTCTGGCCGAGGCCGCGCGTTTTCGCGGCAAGGACGCGATCCTGTCCGGTCCGGCGGGAGGCATCGTCGGCGCAGTAAAGACCTGTGAGGCGGTCGGTGAACGCAAGGTGATCGGCTTCGACATGGGCGGCACGTCAACCGATGTCGCGCATTACGACGGCGCGTATGAGCGCATCTTTGAAACGCAGGTGGCGGGCGTGCGCGTTCGCGCGCCGATGATGGACATCCACACGGTGGCGGCGGGCGGTGGCTCGATCTGCAGTTTCGAGAACGGCCGCTTCAAGGTAGGGCCCGAATCGGCTGGCGCGTATCCGGGACCGGCGTGCTATCGCAACGGCGGCCCCTTGACGGTAACCGACTGCAACGTGATGCTCGGTCGCGTGCAGGCGGAGCATTTCCCCTACGTGTTCGGTCCGAACGGCGACCAGCCGCTCGATGCGGACGTGGTGTGCCGCAAGTTCACTGAACTCGCTCTGCAGGTGCGGCGTGAAACCGGCCGCGAGATGAGCGCGGAAGCGGTGGCAGAAGGCTTCTTGACAGTCGCCGTCGACAACATGGCGCAGGCGATCAAAACGATTTCTGTGGAGCGCGGCCACGACGTCTCGGGCTACGCGATCTGCGCATTCGGCGGCGCGGGGGGGCAGCATGCGTGCGCAGTGGCGGAGGCACTCGGGATGCGGCGCATTCTGCTGCATCCGTTCGCCGGCGTGCTCTCCGCTTTCGGCATGGGCCTCGCGGATTTGCGCGTGCTGCGCGAGCGCGCAGTCGAAGCGCCGCTCGACGCCGTATCCGTTGCGTCACTCGCGCAACCTTACGATGCGCTCGAACAGGACGCGCTCGGCGAAATTCTCGCGCAGCGTATTCCGCGCGAACGGGCTCATGTGACACGCGCCGCCCGCCTGAAGTATCAGAACACCGATTCGACGCTCGAGGTGCCGTTTGGCGATGCTTGCGTGATGCGCGACGCGTTCGAAACGCTGCATCGCAAGCGCTATGGCTTTGTGATGGCTAACAAGTCGCTGATCGTCGAATCGATCGTGGTCGAAGCGGTGGGTCTGACCGAATCGCCGACATTGCAACGCGCGGCACCGCGCGTCGCGAATACGGCGCCGGCGGATGCGCAAGTGACGATGTTCGTCGGCGGTCGCGCAAAACGCGTGCCGCTGCAGGTTCGTCGGGAGCTGGCGATGGGCTCGCGGATCGACGGCCCGGCACTGATTACCGAGGAGATTTCGACCATCGTGCTGCAACCGGGCTGGTCCGCCACCGTGCTGGAAGACGGCACGCTGCGTCTGGACCGTCTCGCGGATACGGCCACGGACGCTGCCCAACGGGCCGCACAAGCGATCACGACAGCGCGTCATCCCGTGCATCTGGAGATCTTCAACAACGTCTTCATGTCGATCGCGCAACAGATGGGCGTGACACTCGAAAAGACCTCGTACTCCGTCAACATGAAGGAGCGCCTCGACTTTTCATGCGCGATTTTCGATCCCGCGGGCGGCCTGATCGCGAATGCGCCGCACATTCCCGTACACCTCGGCTCGATGAGCGACAGCGTGCTGAGCGTGATCCGCGAGCACGGCGCGACGATGCAGCGCGGCGATGTGTACATGCTGAACGTGCCGTACAACGGCGGTACGCATTTGCCCGACATCACCGTCGTCATGCCGGTTTATGGCGACGACGGCGCGCTGTTGTTCTACGTCGCGGCGCGCGGCCATCATGGTGACGTCGGCGGTATCACACCCGGTTCCATGCCGCCGAACAGCACGAGTATCGAAGAAGAGGGGGTGCTGCTCGACAACGTCAAAATCGTCGAAGCCGGTACGTTTCTCGAGATGCCGGTACGGGCATTGTTTTCGGCCGGTGAATATCCGAGCCGCAACGTCGATCAGAACATTGCGGACCTGACCGCGCAGATTGCAGCGTGCGAATGCGGCGCGACTGAATTGCTGCGTACGGTATCGCGCTATGGGGCCGATGTGGTGCTCGCTTACATGGGCCATGTGCAGGACAACGCAGAAGAAGCGGTGCGCGCCGCGATCGCCGCACTCGGCGACGGCGAGTTCGCTTACGAAATGGACGACGGCGCGGTGATTCGCGTCAAGGTATCGATCGATCACGCGCGCCGTCAGGCCCGCGTGGACTTCACGGGCACGAGCGAACAGCGGGTGACCAACTTCAATGCGCCCCGCTCCGTCTGCAAGGCCGCAGTCCTGTATGTGTTCCGCACGCTGCTCACCGACGGCATTCCGATGAACGAGGGTGTGTTGCGCCCCATCGACATCGTCATACCGCACGGCTCGATGCTGAACCCGGTTTATCCGGCAGCGGTCGTCGCGGGCAACGTCGAGGTATCGCAGTCGATCACCGACGCGCTATACGGCGCGCTGAAGGTGATGGCCGGTTCGCAGGGCACGATGAACAACTTCACGTTTGGCGACGAAGCGCAGCAGTACTACGAGACCATCGCCGGCGGATCCGGTGCGGGGCGCACCCATCCGGGCACGTCGGCGGTGCAGACGCATATGACCAACTCGCGGATGACCGACCCTGAGGTGATCGAATGGCGTTTCCCGGTGATCGTCGAAGAGCACGCGATCCGCGCCGGGAGCGGTGGATCGGGCCGTCAGCCGGGCGGCGACGGCGCGGTGCGGCGCATCCGCTTTCGCCAGACGATGACCGCGAACATTCTGGCGAATCGCCGTCGCGTGGCGCCTTTCGGTCTTGCCGGCGGCGAGAACGGTCAGGTTGGGCGCAACTGGATCGTACGGGCGAACGGCAACGTCGAACTGTTCGGCGCGACGCATACGACCACCGTTCAACCCGGCGACGTGTTCGTCATCGAAACCCCCGGTGGAGGCGGATACGGTCGCGTGGAGTAAAAGCCTCGACGCACCATGCTGGCCGTCCCGCCACCTGCAGCGGGACGTTTTTCACCGCTCTCTGGAGATCTGTCCATGCAATCCGCAGTGAATCTATACCCGCTGTTCGGCGTCGTGGTGATTGTCGCCGGTTTTCTGCTGCGCTTTAATCCCATGCTGATCGTGACCGTCGCGGCTATCATTACCGGCCTCGCCGCGCACTTTCCGGTTGACCGGATCCTCATCGCCATCGGTAGCGGTTTCGTGAAGACACGCGTGATCCCGCTGATTATCCTGTTTCCGCTTGCCGTGATCGGGTTGCTTGAACGGCACGGGCTGCGTGAACGGGCCCAGACATGGATCGGCGGCATCCGTGCCGCGACCCCGGGACGTCTGCTAATTGCGTATCTTTTCGTTCGCGAGATCACGGCGGCGCTCGGCTTGACCGGGCTCGGCGGTCATCCGCAGATGGTCCGGCCGCTCGTTGCGCCTATGGCCGAGGGTGCGGCGCTGGCACGCTTCGGAAAGTTACGCGACCCCGCTCGTTTCCGGCTGCGAGCGTTCGCTGCCGCCACGGATAACGTCGGCCTGTTTTTCGGCGAGGACATTTTCGTCGCATTCGGCGCTATCGTGCTGATGGTGACGTTCCTGAAGGAAACAGGCATTGTCGTCGAGCCGATGCGCGTCGCGCTGTGGGGCATGCCGACCGCACTCGCCGCGTTCCTTGTGCACAGTTTCCGGCTGTACCGGCTCGACGGCTGGCTAGGTCGCCACGCGGCGGCAGATGAAGACGCGGCCAGCGCAAATGAGCCTTCGGTGGATGCGCCCGGCAACCCGCGCCGCGACGGCGTGGTCGGCGCGGGACAAGGAGAACAGGCATGATTCTCTCGCTCAACGTGCTTTTCTGGCTGCTCGGTATTCTGCTGGTTGTGATCGGCGGCCTGATTGTCGGCGATCGCGCGCATCCGAAGCGTTTCTTCGCCGGCGGCTTCTGGATTGTCTACGGGCTGATCTTTCTCGTGGGTGACAGGCTGCCGGCCGATGTGGTTGGCGTGCTCGTCGTCGCAATGGCGCTGGTGGCCGGTTTTGGCGGCGTCGTCGGCGCCAGACCCAGGCTGCGCTCCGACGACGAACGTCGTGCGAGCGCGCAGCGTCTCGGTAACCAGCTGTTCCTGCCGGCCCTGACCATTCCGTTCGTCACGGTGATCGGCACGCTCCTCACGCCGCATCTGGTATTTGGCGGCATTGCGTTGATCGATCCGAAGAACGCGACGCTGGTCTCCTTTGGCGTGGGCTGTGTTGTTGCATTGGTACTGGCTTGCCGGCTGACGCGCGACACGCTCGGCCAGGCGGTCAAGGAAGCGCGGCGCCTGGTCGATTCGTTGTCTTGGGCGGTCGTGCTGCCGCAAATGCTCGGCATGCTCGGGCTGGTGTTCGCCGATGCAGGTGTCGGCAAGGCGGTCGCGCATCTGACCACCTCCTATATCGATCTCGATTATCGCTTCGTCGCGGTGGTGGTTTACTGCGCCGGCATGGCACTTTTCACGATCATCATGGGTAACGGCTTTGCGGCCTTTCCGGTCATGACGGGCGGCGTCGGCGTGCCGGTGCTGATCGGCGTGTTTCATGGCAATCCGGCGCCGATGGTGGCAATCGGGATGTTTTCCGGCTACTGCGGCACCCTTCTCACGCCCATGGCCGCGAACTACAACATTGTGCCCGCGGCGCTGCTCGAACTGCCCGACAAGTATGGCGTGATCCGCGCGCAGGTGCCTACCGCGCTTGTCCTGCTGGTCATCAACATTTTTTTGTTGAACACTCTGATGTACATATAGATATAACGTGAGGCGCGACGGTGCAGCACGCGCAGGCCGGCTTGCGAGATGCAATGTCGGCCTTTTGGCCTTTTCGATTGACGACGGGGTGTAATGTGAATCTGAAATTCCTTGAGACCTTCATCTGGGTAGCGAAGCTGCGCAGTTTCAGCCTTGCAGCCGACAAGCTGCATTCGACCCAGGCGGCCATTTCGAGCCGCATTTCAGTGCTGGAGCAGGAACTCGGCGCCAAGCTGTTCACGCGCGAGCCAAAGGGCGTCGCGCTTACGCGTGCAGGCGAGCGTGTGCTGCAGCATGCGGAACAGGTCAACGAATCCATGACCCGGCTCTACGCATCGCTGCAGGACGAGAAATTCGCGTTTGGCACCATCCGTATCGGTGCCATGGACAGCGCGATTCACTCGTGGTTCGTCAATTTTGTGTCTGACGTGATGCACTATTACCCGAACCTCGACATCGAAGTGACGTCGGAAACGGCGCTGAATCTGAACGAGCAGCTCCGCCGCGGAATGCTCGACATGGTGATCCAGACAGACATGCTGCGCGACGAGACGATCCGCAGCATTGAGGTGCTCGAACTGTCTATGGGATGGGTAGCGGCGGCGAATTCTCCAATCGTTTCTCAGGAGGCGTACGACACGCCCACCGCTGCGTTGCGGGGCCTTGGCCGCGAACGCCTGATTACCTATTCACGCCATTCGCGTCCCCATCAGGACTTGCTGCGGTTGATGCAGTCGTACGGCATCGGCGAATCGCGCGTGAGCTGCGTGAACTCGGTGGCGGCGATGATCCAGTTGACGCAGGCGGGCTTCGGCGTTGCCGCGATGCCGCCCGCCCTGGTTCCCGAATTGCTGAACAGCGGCGTGCTACGTCAGCTCGAGGGACTCGAAGCGCCGCCGCCCTTGCCATTCGTCATTGCATGGCGTTCGGGCACAAACTGGACCGAACGGCTCGTCGAGGTGGCCGTCGAGACAGTGAGCAAATACGCCGCTCGACTGGGTCAAGACGCAGCCCGGCTGGTGGTCTGAGCCAGAACTGCGACGCCTTCAAGTCGTGCACCTCAGCGTATCAATTTTCGTTATACGGCCAATTTAATTTTCTTGTTCGACCTGCGAAACGCAGTGCATAAGAATCGCTCTTGCTCGGGGACATGACACACACGTCAGTGAGGCCATGGAGCACAGGGTGCGGTTCGGGTAGCGGGAGCCACCCACGCTGCAAAGAGGTAGCCGCGCGTTCGGTCTGTGATTGCGGCTCAGACAGTCCAATAAGGAATCCATATGAAAAAGCTCATATTCGGGGCGAGCGTCGCATTGATGTGCTCAGGTGCGTACGCGCAATCGAGTGTCACCTTGTATGGTTTGATCGACGAAGCCATACGTTTTCAGACCTCTGGCTCGGGCAATACGCTCGGCATGAACGAAGGAGCGATCAACGGCAACCGTTTCGGCCTGAAAGGCAAGGAAGATCTGGGTGGCGGCTCGTATGCGATCTTCCAGCTCGAATCCGGGTTTAACGTCGCTAACGGCAAGTTCGACCAGCAATCGCAACTATTCGGCCGCTTTGCGTGGGTGGGATTGCAAAACGACACCTACGGCACGCTGAAGGCTGGCCGCCAGTATGGTGGCATCTATAACTTCTACGCATTCAATTTTGATCCAATCGGCGGCGGCAACATCAACGCTACCGACTGGTCTCTCTTCCTTACCGGAATCCGCTTCGACAATACGGTCGAATACGACAATCGCTTCGGCCCGGTGGCGCTGCAGGTTCAGCACTCGTTCGGCGGACAGGCAGGCAGTGCCTCGAGCGGCAGCACCACGACGGCGTCGCTGATCTACAACTTCAATGGCGGCAAGGTGGGGGTTGACGGCGCCGAATCGAAAGACGGGACGGGTCACAAACTGCTGGTCGGCTCGGCGGGCGGCACGTACGCGTGGGGCCCGGTGGGCCTGTATCTATACGGGATCAATGCACGCCGCGATGCCGGCTTCTCGGTGGCGGCCACCAACAGCGGCCTGCCACTGTCGAATACGAACCTCATCAGCAACGCAACCACGGCGTTCGGTCCGCAAACGAAGGCTCGCGACGACATGTTCGTCCGTGCGGGCGTGACGTATCAGGCTGCCCCGCAATGGAAGTTGACCGCCTCGTATGCGTACGACCATGCGAACAATGTCGCACCAGGGCAGAACGGCACGATCCAGACGGTCTACGGCATCGTCGACTATCTGCTGAGCAAGCGGACTGACGTCTACCTCGAGGTGGACCACAGCCACCTGGCCGGCGCGTCGATCGACGATCCGAACGGTCCGCTGACATTCGGCGGGAAGGCGAACAACTTCGGCGCGGGCTTGAGTCTGCGCACGCTGTTCTAGTCGCCACGTGCTGGCGCTCGTGGGTTACGAGCGCCAGCGTGGGACGTCCCACCCAAGGCTTTGTGCTGACGGGCGCAGCACCCCGTCTTTTCCAATGTGTATATGCCCGTCGGGGCTCCGCAAGGTAGGCCACTGGAGCTAGCGCGACGAGGGAGGATGAATGAGTCAACTTCCTGCCAGTCTGCCGGATTCGATCTCCGGTCTGGCGCCGACGGTCGCTACCGCCCACGCCGCGTCTGCACGCACTCTGCGCACCAGCAACACGGCTAGACTCTGGCTTGCGGTGCGCACGGCACTCGCTCCGTCGACCCGCATGAGCGGGAGACGCATCCGCGGGCTGATCGAGGATTTACGCATGGCCAGCACGCGCATAGGCGTCGAAGCGGCACGGCTGGGTCAATGCATTGCGACGACGAGCGGCCTCGTGCGCGAACAGCGCGAACTGGCGAATGCGGCGGAAACGCGTAGCGTCACCGTGGCGCAAGCAGTTGCGGGCGCACGCAGGCATGTCGACACCGTCTGTCACGAGACGGCCAACAATCTGCTCGTCATTCAGGATGTGCATCGCGATCTGACCGGCGTGTCGACGCTCAACCACACGACCAGCGAACGCCTCGGCGACGTTGTGCAGGGCATCGGCACGCTGCAACGGCGCACCACCAGGATTCGCGACGTGGTGCAGTTGATCGAGGGCGTGTCGGCGCAGACCAAACTGCTTGCAATCAACGCGTCGATCGAAGCGGCGCGCGCGGGCGTAGCGGGGCGCGGCTTCGCAGTGGTTGCCGCCGAGGTCAAGCTGCTAGCCCAGCGCGTGCAGGACGCGAATCGGTCGATCTCCGACATCGCCAAACAGACGATGACGGACATTGATGTGTTGCGCGGCCAGATCGAGCATGTCCATACGGACAGCGGCAATTGCACACAGGTAATCGAGCGAAGCGTGCGGCATTTCGTGGAGGTGGTGAAGGCGCTGGAATCGACCGACCACAACATGGCGCTCGTCGGTCGTGCCTTCGAGGAGATTTATCACGCGAACATTGCGCTGTCCAGCCAGATCCGCGATATCAACTTACGCTCGGCTGGAGTGGTCGATGCGATGACCACCGCACAAACGAGCAGCGGCGTGCTGCGCGACGAGACGGAGAATCTGCACGGCATTGGGTCGACACTCCCGGTGCGTGGCAGCGCGCACGACAGCTTGCTGGCGGATGTCGAAGCGTTTCGCGACAGAGTGCAGCGCTATCTGGATGACGCCGCGCGCAGTGGACTAGACGTCTTCGACCAGTGCTACCGCGAGGTGCCTGGTACTTCGCCGCAGAAGTACACGACGTCTTACGACGAGGCGGTCGAGGCCGAGTTGCAGCGTTTGTTCGACGCGATGCTTGAGGCAAGGCCGGAACTGATCTTCGCCGTCGCGTACGACTCGAACTGTTATATGGCGGCTCATCACCGGCGCTTCTCGGCGCCGTTGACAGGCGATCCGCAAACCGATTTGCGCGCGAGCCGCCATAAACGCATTTTCGCGGACGATACCGGCAAACGGTCGGCGACGTTTCGTGGCCACCATCTGTTGCAAACTTATCTGCGCGATACCGGCGAGGTCGCCTGCGTGTTTTCGATGCCCATCACGATCGGTGGACGTCATTGGGGATGCGTACGGGTCGCGTTCGAGCCGCAGTTGCTGCTAGATGCCTAAGCGCAATCGGCCCGCCCACTTTCCGGCAGCGACGCCATTCTCCCGGCGGCGTCATGGATGATCAACTGCACGCGACCCGCAGCGGCCACCCGGCCAGCTCATCGGAACGGCCAGGCGTCAGCTATCAGCGAACCTTCGACACGTCCCCTCGCGCTCTAGCCATGAACGGAACAGCATGACCCGTTCATCGCCGAACTTCGCATCCGGAACGTAAGTGCAATAGCTGCGCGACGGCAGGCGAGGACCGGCGAACGGCGCGGCGAGCCGGCCAGCGGCGAGATCGGCCGATACCAGCGCAGTCGGCCCCATCGCGATGCCGATTCCGTCGATGGCAGCCTGCAAGGTCAGATAGAAGTGGTCGAAGGTCAACGTGGCAGCCGGCCTCAGGGCAGGAATCTGTGCGCTCGCCAGCCAGTCGGGCCAAAGCCGGGGAAGACTCGAAGTGTGCAGCAACGTGTGTTGCTGCAGGTCGCCTGGCGATCGAAGCGGCACTCGCTGCAAAAGCGCCGGACTACAGACCGGAAGCCTTTCCTCGGACAGGAAAGGCCGCATCGAGTAGCCATAGAACGTGTCCGGACCGCCCCGGATGACGATGTCATAGTCTTCTTTCAGACTTTCCAGCGGCCTGTTCGACGTCTCCACGTTGACGTCCACATCGGGATGGGCAGCGCGAAATTTCGCCAGTCTCGGCACCAGCCAGCGCAACGTGAAGGTCGCGGGCGCGTTCACGGACAGTGTCCGGGAGACCGTTTCGGCCACACCATATCTCGCGGTTGCCTGCGAGAGTCGCTCGAACAAGGGGCCGATTTCCTCCAGATAAACCTTCGCCGCCGGAGTCAGTGTCACGCGCCGGTTGTACCGGTCAAACAACGATGCGCCAAGCCACTCCTCGAGCAGGCGCACGTGCTGGCTCACCGCGCCGTGAGTCACGTGCAGTTCCGCGGCGGCTTCCTTGAAACTGCCGAGCCGGCCCGCAGCCTCGAAGGCCCGCAAGGCATTGAGCGGGGGCAATATCCGTTTCATTTGAAGAGTTTATCTAACGCGATTTGTCAATTTATCTGGTTTGTTCGCGCGCTTCAAGATAGATATCCTTCTTATTGCACCACGAATGAAATCTTCCGATCCCTTTCCGACCCGAACCGCATGCTCAGTTACACCGGCGGCACCGTGCTCTTCGCTGCGTTGCTCCACGCGAGCTGGAACGCGATGCTGCATGGCAACCGCGACCGGTTCCTGTCCATGACGTGGATGAGCATCGCCATCGCGGTGGTCGCCACGCTCGTCGTCCTGTCCACGCCCTGGCCGGCCAGCGCCGCGTGGCCTTGCATCGTCGCATCGGGGCTCGTGCATATCCTCTACAACGTAAGCCTCGTGCGCTCGTATCGCCGCAATAATCTGGCGCAGGCGTATCCGATCGCGCGGGGTTCATCGCCGCTGCTCGTCACGCTCGGCGCCGCCCTCTTCGCGCATGAGGCGATCGGCCCGTTGCACGCTCTCGGGATCGCCATGATCTCGGGCGGCATCATCGCGATCGCGCTGCAGGGGCGGCGCGTGTCGCGCGCGGGCGCGCTCACCGCGCTGACGACCGGCGCGACGATCGCGCTCTATACCGTGATCGACGGCATCGGCGTGAGGTTGTCCAACGGCCAGCCGCTCACCTACACCGCGTGGATGTTCCTGTTCTATTGGCTGATGCCGGTGCTGTTCGTCGCGGTGCGCGGGCTCGCGCCGCTATGGACGCCGGTACGTGCTGAGCCGCTGTCGGTCGGCTCGTCGCTCGTCGGCGGCCTGGTTTCGATCGCGGCGTATGGCATCGTGATCTGGGCGCTGCAGTCGGGCGCGATGGGCGCAGTCTCGGCGTTGCGCGAGACCAGCGTGGTGTTCGCGGTGCTGATCGGGCGGGTGTTTCTGCGGGAGGCGGTCAGTGGCACACGCTGGCTCGCCTGCATGGTCGTCGCGGCCGGAGCGGTCTGTCTGGGGCTTTGACAGATCAGACGCGCGTCGGACCTGGCGGGAAAAGCGGTGGAACGCCGGTCTCAGCCTGAATCATCATCTCACCACCACCTGGAGGTTCGTTAAATGGATACCGTCTCGCAGGCCCCGTTGATTCTGATAACGGGCGGAGGCCGTGGCATAGGCGCGGCGACTGCGCGGCTTGCTGCCGCACAAGGTTACGATGTAGCGATAAGCTTCGTCTCCAACGAGTCTGCCGCCCTTGCGGTGGCGGCCGATGTGGAGGCTGTCGGGCGCCGGGCTTTACCCATGCGCGCGGACAGCGCCGATCCGGAGCAGGTCGCTCAGCTATTCGCCGCGCTCGACCGGCAGTTCGGCCGGCTCGATGTGCTGGTGAATAACGCCGCGATCATTGCACAGCAGTCCCGGCTGGAGGATCTCGGATTCGAGCGGCTGCAGCGTATTTTCGCGGTCAACTCGATCGGCCCTATCCTCTGTGCGCAGCAGGCGGTGAAGCGGATGTCGCGTCGTCACAATGGTCGCGGGGGCGCCGTGATCAACATCTCATCGGCATCGGCCCAGCTCGGCAGTCCAAACGAATATGTCGACTATGCTGCCTCGAAGGGTGCTCTTGAGACATTCACTACCGGTTTTGCCAAAGAAGTCGCGCGGGATGGGATACGCGTCAACTGCATTCGCGCCGGGCACATCTACACCGACATGCATGCCAGTGGCGGCGAGCCGGGACGGGTGGATCGCGTCAAAGACTCGATCCCCATGGGAAGAGGCGGCCAACCTGAAGAGGTCGCGCGGGCGATCCTGTGGCTAGCGGGCGCCGAGGCGTCCTTCATCACCGGCACGTTCCTCGATGTCACTGGCGGCAAGTGAACAACACGGTGCGGCGATGGAGGCGATGCTCCGCGCGAACGGCCTTGGACCGTCGTCTTCCCCCGGCGGCCGAACAGGCGCAGGCCCGAAGTCTGACGATCGTGCTCCCGGCATATTCGGTTGAGCCGCTGGCGGTTCGTATGCTGTTGCGCGCTCAGGCTCCGCGGGCTGGTGCCGTTCGCGACTTCGTCGACCAAGCCGTGCCGCTTCTGCGAGGCCGTTTTGCAGAGGCTCGCGCGCACCGGCGTCCGCGCTTCGCAAAACGGTCGGCTCAACGCCACTGCTCGTTGCAGCGTGATCTTCACGGTGTTATAAAGCCGTGTCGGAAAAGGCAGACTTGGTTTGGTAAGCCCAAGTCCTTTCGGTAACGAAAGCTCTGGTCTTTGGCCTCGTGCATGAGATCCCCACGACGAACCTCGGACGCAAAGGCGTCCAGTCGTTCGTCCGTGCGGCTCTCAACTTGAGAAACGCTCCGTTCGAACCTTGACAATGGAGTCATTCATGCACAGCCATCATCAACATATCTACGACGTCGTCATTGCCGGAGCCGGTCCTGTCGGCCTGTTTCTCGCCTGCGAACTGCGCCTGCTGGACCTCTCGGTCCTGGTGCTGGAGCGAGCCGAAGATCCCCACTCGCCGTTGAAGCGCCTCCCTTTCGGAATGCGCGGCCTTTCGGCGGCCACCCTTGAAGCCTTCTACCGTCGCGGGTTGCTGGTCGAGCTGATCGCGGCGCAGCGTGCGAATGACGGCGCGGGCAAGACCGGCGCGGCCGCGCATTGGATGCATCAGCCGCGCCGGCCAGCCGGCCACTTCGCGGGCATCCAGTTCTATCACGACGACATCGACAGCTCGAAGTGGCCGTATCGCCTGCCCAGCCCGGCCGACACCAGCATGGCTGTCGAATTGGAGACGCTCGAAACCGTGCTCGCCCGCCGAGCCAGCGCGATGGGAGCAGAAATTCGGCGCGGCTTCAGTGTCGACGATTTTCTCGCGTCAGACGCCGACGTGACCGTTCGCGCAGGTGGAGAGACCTTTCGTGGACGCTGGCTTGTCGGGTGCGATGGCGGACGCAGTACGATACGCAACGCAGGTGGCTTCGAATTCTTCGGCACCGATCCTGAGTTCACAGGTTATTCCGCCGAAGTCGAGATGGCCGATCCGCAAGCGCTACGCGCCGGGCGGCACTACACCCCGACAGGCACGTACACCTACACGCGACCGGGCACGATCGCGATGGTCGAATTCGACGGCGGTGCTTTTCACCGGATTCAGCCAATCACGCTGGAACATGTGCAGGCCGTGTTGCGCCGCGTGTCCGGCATAGACCTCACCCTCACAGGGCTTCACCTTGCCACCACCTGGACGGATCGCGCCTGCCAGGCGACGGCGTATCGCAAAGGACGGGTGCTACTCGCGGGCGACGCCGCGCACATCCATTCGCCGCTGGGCGGTCAGGGGCTCAACCTCGGGCTCGGCGACGCGCTGAACCTCGGTTGGAAGCTGGCGTCCACGATCCGTGGCGACGCGCCGGCCGGCCTGCTCGACAGTTACCAGGTAGAGCGGCATCCGGTCGGAGCGCAGGTGCTCGACTGGTCGCGCGCGCAGGTCGCACTCATGCGACCTACCCAAAGCACCCGCGCGCTCGAAGCCATCGTCCGGGATCTCATCCAGACCCGCGATGGCGCGACGTATTTCGCCGGGCGCGTGTGGGGTATCTCGCTCCGCTACGAGCTTGGCGGCAGTCATCCGCTGGCAGGTCGCAGCGTTCCCGACTTCGAATTCGCCGACGGAACGAACTGCGGCAATCTGCTGCGCGAAGGGAAGGGCCTGTTGCTGGATTTCGATACGAACGCATCGCTGCAGTCGCTCGCGAACCACTGGCGAGATCGGGTCACCTATGCCGCGGGCGAGGTCAGGGATCGACTAGGCCTGCGCGCTGTACTGGTGCGTCCCGACGGGTTCGTCGCCTGGGCCAGTGAAGCCACTCCCGACAATGAAGAGGCGGCGCAGATCATATCGCGATGGTTCGGCGAGCCTGAGGACCGGGTTGGCTCCGCCTAGCTGCTCAGGAAGGTCTTTCGGGAAGTAGTTTTCTCCCGCTGCGTAGCCGTCCGGTTCGTCATGCGCGTAGCGGTAGCCCTTCTTGTAGCCGAAATCCTTCATGGGTTGCATGAGGCGCATTGCGCAAATACATGGGCACTGCACGCGTGCGGTCGGTGCGCACGAATGACAGCGCCTGATGCCACGCGACGCTGACCGCATTCGACTTCGGCGCTACCGCCACGTAGACAAGGGTTTGGCCGAGTGCGGCCGGTGGGCGTCGAGCGCGAGCCGGAGCGGTTTGCCCGCGCCACGAAGATGGCTTCGCGATGAGGGCCGGCGCGGGAAAATGGTCTGGGCCGACTGCGCCCGGCATTTCTGCGGTTCCTGAATTCTGCGCGGGAACGGGTAGCCCGCCGCCGACTTTCATCGGTCGGTTCGCGCGGGCGCTTTTCAGGGTTCCGCCGTATGCGGCATAGCGTTCCGTCGACGACTGCACTACTCTCATTGAAGGGTGGTACAGGGTGGCGATCTGCCGACAGGCGGTCGCGCGCAGTACGGCACCAAAGTGGAAAGGGCGGGAGCGAAGACAATGGCGCAAGCTCAGATAGCCGGGACTCTCGTGCAGGTTCTCGCACAAATACCGGACGCGGTCGTGCTCGTGGACGAGGACGGCGCAATCGGCTTCTTCAATCCGGCGGCCGAAGCGCTCTGGGGTTTGACTGCCGCGGCGGTTCTTGGCGCGGATGCCGGCATGCTCCTGCCGCGCGGAATCCAGCCAGCCGGCCACGGAGTGCAAACCGGCAACGTCGACGGCCCCGGCTTGGCTCTGCAGATCGAGCGCAACGATGGCGTGATGCGCCGGGGCCAGATGTCGATACACGGGTTCGAAGTGGCCGGCCGCAGATTTCGCGCGGCTTTCATCCGCGACATAACGGACCAGCACAGACAGTGCGAAGAATGGCAGCAGTTATTGCGCGTGGTGAATGGAAGCGACAACGCGATCATCGTGGCCAGTCTTGATGGGAGCATTTCGTTCATCAACAGCGGCGTCACCAGAATGCTGGGATACGCGGCTGCCGAAGTCCAGGGCCTGCGCCTTGTCGAACCGTTCGCCGGCGTGCACACGAACATGGCGGCGGTCGAACGCATCCAGTCCGCCGCGCGGGAGCCGTCGACGCCAGATCACCCGTTCCGCCAGGATCTGCTCGTGTACACGAAGGGCGGCAGACCGCTCTGGGTCAATGTGGGGATCACCGTCATTACGGACAACGCGGGCGCACCGGTCAACCTTCTCGCGGTGCTGACCGATATCACGCTGACCAGGATGCGCGAGGAGCTTCAGCAAAAGGTGCTAGATGCGATGGCGCGCGAGTTGCCCGCGACCGAGGTTGCCGGAATCTTGTGCCGGGAGGTGGAGCGCATCGCGCCTGAAGTCGTGGCGACGTTTCTGCGCGTGGACGACGGGCGGCTCTTCACGCTGGCCGCGCCACGCTTGCCCGTCACCGTAACCCGGGCGATGGATGGCGAGTCGATCGGGCCGTGCGCCGGCTCATGCGGTACCGCCGCCTGGCGGGGCACGCCGGTCGTGGTGACGGACATCGCCAGCGATCCGTTGTGGACCGGTTACCGCGATCTGGTGCTGCCGCTCGGACTCGCCGCGTGCTGGTCGTATCCGGTCAAGGGCGCCGATGGCTCGGTGCTTGGCACGTTCGCGTTCTATTACCGCGAAAATCACGGCCCGGTTGCATTCCATCAGAGTCTCGTGGACATGGGACTGAGTCTTTGCGCGCTTTTGCTCGAACGCGAGAAAGCACGCATGCGCATTCATCAGCTTGCGTTTCACGACACGCTGACCGGCCTGCCGAACCGCAATATGTTCGAGACCCAGGCGCAGCAGCTTCTGAACGACGCGCGCCGCACGGAACGCGAACTCGCGCTGGTGTTCATCGATCTCGACCATTTCAAGCGGGTCAATGACACCAGGGGGCACGCGACAGGCGACGAGGTGCTCTGCGAGACCGGCCGCCGCTTCAAGTCAGTGCTTCGGGACGGCGATCTGCTAGGCCGTCTCGCCGGCGATGAATTCGTCGCGATTCTGCCGCATTGCGGCGTGCATCAGGCGACGGGCATCGTCGAGCGTCTGCTTGCCGCGACTGCGCCGCCGGTGGTCGTGGCGGGTGCGCCAATCCACGCGAGCGCCAGCATCGGCATCGCGATGTATCCCGCGGACGGCGAGCACGTTCCGACACTGCTGCGCCAGGCCGACATTGCGATGTACCACGCCAAGGCCAGGGGCCGCGGCCACTTCTGTTTCTTTCGCGAGGAGATGAGCCGCAACATCCAGGAGCAGGCAATGCTGGAGGCCGACCTGCGCGTTGCGTTGAAACACGACCTGCTCGATCTTTGGTATCAGCCGCAGTTCGACGCCGCGAACGGCCATGTGCTTAGCGGCGTGGAGGCGCTGCTGCGCTGGAATCACGCGACGCTGGGCAGCGTGCCGCCGGTGCGCTTCGTCGTGCTGGCGGAAGAATGCGGATTGATCGGAGAGCTGGGCAAATGGGTGACGCAGCGGGCGTGCCGTCAACTCGCGGACTGGCGTGCCCGAGGCGTGGAGATTCCGCGGGTGTCGATCAACCTGTCCGCCAGCGACTTTCGCGACAGCACGCTGGCCGAGCGGGTTGCGCGGACCTTGCTCGCGCATGGTTTGCAACCGCACGACCTGACGCTCGAGATGACGGAGAGCGTCATGCTGGGCGACGAGCCGGGAGTTCTGTCGATGATCGACGAGCTGCACCGTCTGGGCATTCAATTGTCGCTGGACGATTTCGGCACGGGCTATTCGAGCCTCGGTTATCTTCACCGCTTGCCGCTCGACGAACTGAAACTCGACAGGAGCTTCGTGCGCGATCTCGATCACAGCGACTCGGCGCGCGCGCTGACCTCGACGGTACTGCGCATCGGCGAGAGCCTGAACATCAAGGTCGTCGCCGAGGGCGTGGAGACCGATACACAGCGACAGTTTCTGGTCGAGCATGGCTGCCCGGTGTTGCAAGGCTATCTGCTTGCGCGCCCGATGGCACCGCATCTGCTCGAAGAATGGCTGCGCGCGGCTCATGCGGGCTCGCGCATTTGACGGCGCGATGGAACCTGACCGCGGCGGCCAGTCTTTGACGTAGCTCACGCAGCACCGATTTAGATCGCCAGGGCGAGCCTGCACTTCGCCCCGCGCAACACCATTCTGCTTGCAACCGGATCCGGCGAAACGGGTGAGTTTATCCATAAAGCATAACTTGCCCGACTTTCCACACACGTCATCAATGACGGGCTCACTATGGACCCGCTGTCCGCTACGGCAGCTAACCCTATGGAGCTAAAAAATGAAAAGCGTCTTTGATCGGACTAAACAGAGGCATAGCCGGCCGGCGTTGCCGGCTTTCGTCACATCGCGCGTCGAGCGGTATTACCGTGAGCGTGTGCAGGAAACATGGGGCGGGGGGCATATCATGCGCGGCCGTATCGCGGGGCCCGATGCGCTGCACCTGTCGAGCAACGACTATCTCGCGATCGCCCGGCACCCGGACATTATCGGCAGCATGGCCGCGACGCTGCTTGAGAACGGCAACGGGTTGTTGATGTCGGGCATTTTCCTGCACGGCGATTGCCCTCAACTCCAGTTCGAAAACCGGCTTGCGACGTTCATGCAGGCGGAGGCGGGCGTGCTGTGCCAGTCGGGCTACGCGGCCAATACCGGGCTGATCCAGTCCATCGCGTCGGAGCAGACGCCGGTCTATATCGACATGATGGCGCACATGTCGTTGTGGGAAGGCGTTCGCAGTGCGGGCGCGGTGCCGGTCGCGTTCCGGCATAACGACGCCGCGCATCTCGAGCAGCAGATCGGACGCTATGGGCAAGGCATCGTGCTGGTGGACTCGGTGTACAGCACGACTGGCAGCGTATGCCGGCTCGTCTCGCTCGCGGACGTATGCGAACGGCACGCGTGCGTGTTCGTCGTCGACGAGTCGCATTCGCTCGGCACGCACGGTCCGCGTGGCGCAGGGCTCGTCGTCGAACTCGGACTGCAGTCCCGTGTCGCGTTTCGCACCGCCAGTCTCGCGAAGGCGTTTGCCGGCAGAGCTGGTTTCATTAGCTGTCCGGTCGATTTCCAGGAGTACTTCAAGTTCGAATCGAATCCGGCCATTTTCAGTTCCACGCTATTGCCGCATGAAATCAGCGGGCTCGATGCGACACTGTCGGTGATCGAATGCGCCGACCGGCGGCGCACGAGACTCGCGTCGAGCGCCGCATGGCTGAGGCAGCGGTTGACGGAACTCGGATACAACCTGAACGGCAGCAGGAGTCAGATCATCGCCCTCGAAGCCGGTACGGAGCAGCGCACGATCGTGTTGCGCGACGCATTGGAGTCGCGCGGCATTTTCGGCTCGGTGTTCTGTGCGCCCGCGACGGCACGAAATCGGGCGCTGATCCGCCTGTCGATCCACGCGGCGCTGAGCGACGCCCAGGTCGAAAAGATTGCCAGCGTCTGCCGTGACATCCGTAGCGAGGTCGAACTCGACAAGTGGCCGTCCACGCGACGTCTCGGCGATGAATTGTCGGCGCGCAGACGCCAACGCGAGACCGCCAGCGAAGAGACCGCTGTGACGGCTTGATACGCGCCCGGCATGGAGTTCGGCTTTCGCGAACTCCATGCCTTTACAGGTCGCGGTCGAGCCGTTCAAGGTAGCGGTCATAGCTGAGCACCTGGCTCAGATCCAGCCCCGGCGGGTTGGGAATGACCGCGTAGACGTAATTCTGCCGGCCGCTGAATTGCGTTGCCGGGTGCATGTAGTTTTCCCATGCCGTGCAATCGGCGGGGTAATGTCCTTCGGTTTGCCAGAAGTACGGCAAGCTCCGCCGACTATCCAGCGCCGCCAGAAACTCTGCCGGCGCTTCCTGTTCGACGGCTATTTCACGCAGGCCGCGCAAGGTTTCGTCGGTGTGGACGATCAGCAGATAGGATTTGCCCGCGCTGTCGAGCATGAGCAGCCCGCCCGGGCAGTACGACAGATAGTGCTCGACAATACCCAGCGAGGCCGCAAGTTCGGCCACCCGCGCAGCGAGCGCCTCGTCGCGCAGAAACGCGTACTCCGAGACCGCGAGGGTATCGAGTATCGACTGGCACACGTCGTCGAAATAGGCGTTCTGCAGGTCGCGCACCGCGCGATTCAGTGCCGGCACCGCCGACGCGTCCTGCTTGCGGATGAAGCGATGAATGATGCCTTCGTTGAAGCTCTGCACCGCGATGTGTTCGTCCGCCTTGCCGGTCAGCATGATCTTGCGCACGGCAGGGTCGGTCATGCGGCGGCAGAACTCGAGACCGTTCATGCCGGGCATGTCGTAATCGACGACCACGACCGACGTCGCCAGAAAACGCTGCGCGTTGTGAACCTGTTTGCGGACCGTGTTGACACTCAGCGCGATGACCTGGTGAGCGAGATCCTCGTCGGTGCGGTCGCGAAACGGCGCGAACAGCGGTTCGTCCGACGGCCCCGGCCGGGGACGGCTGTTCACGAATTCGAGCGCCTCGCCCGGCGAGCTGAAGAGGCGGAAGGCAAGCTGCGGGTCAAGCTGAAGGCACAGATTCGACAGGAAGGCCGCGCTGTCGTCGACGAACGTGACGGTGGTCGGAAAATAGAATGGTTTGATCGTGTGCATCGTTATGGCCGGGGAAAGGTCAGGACAAACTCGGTAAACATCCCTTCGACAGACTTGCAGTCGATGGCGCCGCCCACCCCGCGCATCACATCGCGACAGAAAGCGAGACCGATGCCGGTACCGATCGAGGCGTCGTCGATCCCTGCGGACGACGTATAGAAGCGGGTAAAGATGTGTGGAAGAACATCGGGCGCAATACCGGCGCCGGTATCGCGAAACAGAAGCTGGTTCGTGCGCGGGCCGCTCACGAGCCGGATCGAGATCAACGCGCTGTCGACGCTTGCCATTCCGCGCAACGCGTTTTTCAGCAGATTGAACAGAACGTGGACCATCAGCATCTCCGAGCCGTGGAAGGTAAAGTCCATGGCAAGGTCGGTGAGCACCCGTTCACGCTCGCCCTCGCGAAACGGATAGCGCTCGAGCGCGGTCCTGACCGACTGCGCAATCGAGCAAACGGCCGCACCATGAGTGTAGCCACCTGTGAAGCGCGCGTTCGCGAGCAGCATGTCGATGATCGCGTTCGAATGAATGGCCTCCTGCTCGATGCGGGAGAGCACGCCATCCATTGACTGAAGATGCACGAGGCGGATCTTCGGAACCGGCAAATCGCTCTGTTGCGCAATCGAGTAGGTTTCGAGCAGCGACGGAAGATAGTGGCCAAGACCCGAGGCGCCGGCGCGAATGGCCAGCAGCGGCGTGCGCAGCTCGTGCGCGATGCTGCTGGCGGTGGCGAGCATCGCGCGTTCCTGCTCGATTCTGATGCGGTCCATGTCGTAGTTCGCCACGACGCCGATGGCGACCGCGAACGAGAAAATCGCCAGATGGGCCGCATAGGCCGCATGGAGCACGACCGGGTCTGTTGTCAGCCAATAGGCGAGATACGCGACCCCAATGCCGGTAACGAAATTGAGGAGCAGCATGAACCAGTCCAGCAGCAGCACCATGACGAAGGCCGCAATCAATGCGCTTTCGATCCATACATTGGAGCCGTTATTTTTCAACAGCATGAACGTGAAGAAGAACGGCAACGAATAAAAGATCGTCGCATACCAGTAGTACGGCAGGAACTTCCTTGTGCGCGCCGGCCAGCGGTCCGAAAACAGGATCGGAATAAACAGCGCGGAGCCGACGAGCCGCAGCGGCAGGTTTTCGTATGGCTGTGGAAAGAGCGCGTGCCAGACGTAGAAATAGAGCGGGAAGCCGACGATAGCGACCATCGCGAACGGGCGCATTCTGCGCCGCATGTAGTGCAGGTTGCGCGCGGCGGGAACGAATGCCTGGGCAAGAAGTGGGCGTATCGCCATTAACTTGCGAATGCCCCACGGCGAGATTCCGGTTGTACTCATTTGTATGGGGCCAGAAATTGACCAGAAATTTCCGGAGCGGCTCTTCGACCAACGAACGCTCCCTGTTCGTATGCGCTGTTCGAGGCACTCCGGCATGCGTATGTACCACGCGATTCAGGCACTACGCCGCGACGATGACGGCCGGGTGAATGCGAATTCTGATCCACCGCATCGTCAATGTCACGGCAAATGAACGAATTCCGGATCAGGCAACAATAGACCGTGCGGTGCGACATTGAGTAATGAACGGTAAAGAGAACACTGATTATGCAAACTGGATCGAATGATGCATGCGGGAAATGATGCAAGCTCGCCGTAATAGAATTATGACCCGGGCAATCAATCCCGACAGTCATCTGATTCTAATTGAGTGATTCAGATTCGACATGCGGGAATAAATGAAGATAAACATATGACCGGCGATGCACCGCGCGGCGTCAACATTGGTCGGTGAAGGTCCTTCGCAAGCCTGCTCACCAGGGGCTTTATCTTTTCCACGGCAGTCCTGGGCGAAGTCATGCAACAATGCCATTTGGATACGACCAGCACCGGTCGTCACGCTGTGTGTTTTCCAACACGACAAGAATTCCAATGCGACGATGAAGGTTACCTAGTCCAGCCTGAACAAACCGTGGAGCCTTAAGCGTCGGGGCTTTCCGGCGGAAATCGTGTTGTTGGAATTGCACAGACCTGGCATATTGCTGCGTATAGCCTGCAAATTCTGACGAGGTTTAGATGGGTCCGAAGGCGCCTGTAACGGAGAAGGATTTGTTCCGGCATCCACTGCGCGAACAGATCAATCTCAAGCATCCACTGGTACGGCTGGCCGGGCTGATCAATTGGGAGCGGCTCAGTGCATCGATGAGCGCGAGTTTCGTTTCGGGTAAAGGCAGACCTGCGAGTTCGCCTCGACTGATCGCGGGTCTGCTGTATCTGCAGCACGCCTTCGACCTCTCGGACGAGGACGTTGTGTGGCAATGGGTTGAGAACCCGTACTGGCAGGTTTTTACGGGCGAGACGTACTTGCAGACCGAACCACCGATCGATCCGTCCAGCCTCACGCGATGGCGCAAACGGTTGGGAGAAGCCGGTGTCGAGGAGTTGCTCGCCGAGACGATCGACGCGGCGAAGCGTGCCGGAGTGATCAAGGCGTCAAGCGCGAAACGCGTAATCGTTGATACGACCGTGATGCCCAAGGCGATCGCACATCCGACTGACTCGCGACTGCTGGAGCGCTGTCGTGAACACCTCGTGAAGGCAGCTGCGCGGCACGGCCTGAAACTGCGGCAGAACTACAACCGCGAAGCACCACGCCTGGCCACCCAGATCAGCCGCTACGCGCACGCGAAGCAGTACCGGCGGATGAGGAAGGCAGTGCGCACCCTGCGCTCGCGTGTGGGCCGCGTCATGCGCGATGTCGAACGGCAACTCGATACGGTGGTTGATAACAGGCGAGCTGACCTGCAGGAACTGATTGCCCGCACGAAGCGAATCCTGACGCAGAAGACGAAGGACAAAAACAAGCTGTACGCGCTGCACGCGCCGGAAGTCGAGTGCCTGGCCAAGGGTAAGGCGCGCACGCCATACGAGTTTGGCGTCAAGGTGTCGATCACGACGACACACCGGGAAGGGCTGGTGGTGGGTGCCCGCTCGATGCCGGGCAATCCGTACGATGGACATACGCTGGAAGAAGCGCTGGAGCAGGCAGCGATTCTCAGCGATGTCAAACCTGAAATCGCGATCGTCGACCGTGGTTACCGGGGCGCTGAGCCAGACGGGGTGAAGGTCTACCATCCCGGCCTGCGACGCGGCATCACGCGCACGTTGCGCGCCATGATCCGGCGGCGCAGCGCGATTGAACCAGCGATCGGTCATATGAAGGCCGACGGCAAACTCGACCGGAACTGGCTCAAGGGCGCGCTCGGGGATGCGATCAACGCAGTGCTATGCGGTGCCGGCCACAACCTGCGCATGATCCTCAGAAAGCTGCGGCGTTTTTACGTCCTTGTACTTGCCGCATTGCTCAACCGCTCCGCGGCTTCCGCTTCGACACCGTGAACGGCGTCGTCACCGAAAACGAATTATTCAGACCCGACTACCTACGCGCTTCTCATTGCCGCCGTGGCTTTTGGCGCGAGTTCGAGCCGGGCGTTTGCCCAGGAGCTTGCGCTGTACACGGGGCCGTTGACCGGCGAGCACAGCCATTCATATTCCTGGTCGATCGACTATACAGAGGGATTCGGTCGTTACTTCGCCAGCAGTATCACGTGGCTCAACGAAGGGCATATCCCCGATCATCACCGCGATGGTCCGGTGGTTCAGCTATGGGGCCGGCTGCCGTTGATGGAGCGGCGTTTCGTCGTGGCGCTCGGCGTCGGGCCGTATCGCTACTTCGACACGGAAGCCGCCACGCAGGGGGCGGGCTATTCGAATACGCACGGCTGGGGCGTGGTCTATAGCGCGCGTGCCAGCTGGTATTCGTCGCAGCGCTGGACGGCCAATCTGCAACTCAATCACGTGCAGGTGACGAACGGCGCTTCGACCACCGCGGTGATGTTCGGTGTCGGCTATCAGCTGGACGCGCCCGGCACGCCGGGCGCGCGCGACTTTGCGCTGCCGCGCGCGAGCAAGGTCACGAACAACGAAATCACGCTGATGGCCGGCGCGACGATCCTGAACAGCCTCGAGTCGCAGACCTCGACGGCGCAGGCAATCGAATACCGGCGCGGACTGACGAACTATCTCGACGCGACGCTCGGCTATCTGCACGAAGGCAATGGCCTCTCCGCGCGGCGCGACGGCGCGACCGCCCAGCTCTGGCTGACGCGGGCTTTCCTCAACGATCATCTCGCGCTCGGTGTCGGCGTGGGTGCTTATGCGGCGATCCATCATGGCGATTCGAGCGACAACCGGGACACAGGCGACGGAATTCTGTCGGGACTCGTGTCGATATCGGCTTCGTATCGCATCACGCAGCACTGGTCGGCTCGTTTGACGTGGAATCGCGTGATGACGCGTTATAGCCGCGACACGGATGTGATTCTGGGCGGCGTAGGCTACCGGTTCTAGGAGCCGGCGCTTACGCGATCTTCGGTCCGGCATATCGGATGCGAATGCCGCAGATTGGGAACCGCGCACTCGCTCCAAAAAAAGCGCAGTGTCATGCAGCGGAGAAATATTCGGCGTTTCTCATTGCCGATTTCCGCGGCGTCATGAAGTTTCGGATCTCTCACGTTGAAATCCCCGCAAGACATGCATAAAGGATTGCGATTGCCAATAGCACGTGATCAGGATCTTCCGTTCAGCATGAAATCGCCCCGTATTAAGTGAAATTACCGATGTTTTTCTAGCCAGACTCCATTCCTGAATTACCTGTCTGGTTGCGAGACCTCATTGGCGTAAACCAAGATTCGGTCTACTTTAGATAGAAGGTATTCCTGGTCTGCTGGGGGCTTGTAGAGCGGGTTGGCAAGGCATCCGTTCAGCTTGAGACGTTGGTCGACTTTGTCGATGGGTGAGCTTCCTTTAAGGACTCGCTGTCGTCGTCGATTGTAGGCACGGTTGAAGCTTTTCAACAAGACTTCAAGATCTGCATGGCCGGCAATGTTGATGCCAAGGACTTCGCTTGCGACGCGGCCGTTGAAGCGCTCGACCATGCCATTAGTTTGTGGCGTATAGGGTTTGGTTACGCGACGGGTGACTTTGAGTTTCGCGCAGGCGCGCTCGAAGTCATCAGCGGTGAAACAGGATCCGCGATCCGTCAGCACATGGGTGATGCGGAAGGGAAAGGCCTTTCGCGCTTGTGCCAGGAAGGCGATTGCATTGGTTGTATTTTCGGCGTCGTAAACGGCGAGGTGCACAAAGCGAGAGCAGCGATCGATGGCGACATAGAGGTAGCGCTTGCGCACCTCGCCGTCAGCGGTGCGCAGCTTTGGCAAGTGTTTGACGTCGATATGGACGTAGCCGAGATCGTATTCCTTGAAGCGCCCCTGACCTTTCTCAGGAAGTGACGTCGGCTTTGGAGGGCGCCGGTTGAGGCCTTCAGATTTCAGCACGCGGTAGATGCTGTCGCGATTGAGATGCGGCAGGAAATGGCCCAGCACGAAGCCCAGGTCGTCAAGGGGGAAGCCCGTAGCACGCCGCACCGCACAGATGATGGCGCGTTCCTCCTCACTAGCACGCCATCGCAGGCGTTTGGGTCTGCTCGATCGGTCCTGGCATGCCTGCTCACCGCGCTTACGCCATTTGCGCACTGTCTCAGCGCTGATGCCGTAGCGCCTGGCGACGACGCTCGTTGGTTCCGTGGATCGTGCGATTTCTGCTCGTACCACAGGGGTCGTTCGAGCCTGGGGATGGATTTGCATCATGCCCGCACCTCATCAATCACAGGTTGAAAGCACCACGCGTACTCGGCTACAGCCCATGCTACCTGATCCCAATGACGTTCCGCAACCAGACAATTACCCAGCACGGAGAGTCGCTAATGGCGCCCAGGCGTAGTGTGTTCCGCGCAGAGGCGGGTGATATTCTTGCGGTTTGCTGCATTGATACATGCGGACGCTGTGAGAACGCGCTTTCTTTCAATTGCAGGGCGCCTGACCAGCAATACGTTGTTTCATGAAGCGGCGCGGTGCTGGGGGCTTCGGGCAAAAGGCGAAGACGCGGCAACAGCAACAGAAACGGGATCCAGGGTCATGAACGACAGGCAAGACATAGCGCCAGACAGCACAGCCGCGCGAGTCGCATTGTGGCGTGCTCTGCACGTCGAGCTCGACCCGCCGCCACACGTGATGGAGGACGAAATCGGCCTTCAACTGCTCGCTCCGGGCGAAGATTGGCGCCATCGCGGCGACATGGACCCGCGGTTCACGCGTCCCTTCCGGGCGTCCATCGTGGCGCGCGCGCGCTTCGTTGAAGACCTGGTCGTGGAGCAGGCCGGCCGCGGACTTACGCAGTATGTCATTCTCGGCGCCGGCCTTGACAGCTTCGCACAACGCAGGCCGGAGATCGCATCCCGTCTCCGGGTGTTCGAGATCGACCGTCCGGGTCCGCAGGCATGGAAGCGTCAGCGTCTGGTCGAGCTGGGTTTCGGCATGCCGGACTGGCTGCGTTTCGTGCCGGTCGATTTCGGGGCCGGACAGGGCTGGCGCGGCGGGCTCGCAACCGCTGGCTTCGACGACAGCAAGCCGGCCATCGTCGTTTCCACCGGCCTCAGCATGTATCTCACGCGGGATGCGAACGCGGCCACGCTGCGCGAGGTCGCGGCGCTTGCCCCGGGATCGACGCTTGCCATGACCTTCCTGCTCCCGCTGGAGAGGGCGGACCCCGAACTGCGTCCCGCGCTGGAAATGGCGGAGAAGGGCGCGCGAGCGGGCGGCACACCTTTCCTGAGCTTCTTCACGCCGGCGGAGTTGGTGGCGCTTGCCCACCAATCCGGCTTTGGAGAAGCACGGCACGTGTCGGCTGCCGATCTCACCCGGCGCTACTTCGCGGACAGGACAGATGGTCTGCGTCCGCCGAACAATGCGGAGGAGCTGCTGGTGGCGAAGACCTGACTGCCGGAACAGGCCGTACCTGCCCGAGCGGTCGTTCCCGGGCGGCCCGGTTGCTCATAGCTTGCGGAGATTGTTCTTCATCGGAAAGAATTTGAGGGCGGCAATCACCGGGCCTCGCGCGCCGCCAAAAGCAGCGATGTCACGGGTGCCGTCCCACGCGCGTGTCGCCTGTCCGCCGACCGCCTGCCGATAGCGCCCACCCGCCTGCCGATAGCGCCACCCGCCTGCCGCCGAACGAACGGTGCTCACGGGCAGCCTCATCGTCCGTCGTACTCGTCGTGGCGTCGCCACCAGATGCCCGATTCGTTGCGTCCTTTGGGCGCGCGGTCCAGCCACTGGTACATGCCCCACAGCGCGTCCACCCCGCGCGCGTAGGCGGAATAGGTGTGATAGACGACGCCTTCCTCCAGCGCGAACGCGCTCACGCCCGGCCGCTCGCGCGAGTAGGTGGCCGCATCGGTGCCGGACATGGCCGCGAATTCGACGACGGGCTGCGGTGCCGGTGTCGTGTCCATCGCATGGCCGCCGCGTTCGTAGTTGTATTCGATGTCGCCGTTGCGCTGTTGCTCGTCGGTGAAGGAGACATTGAAGTCGAAGTTGAAGTCGCCGACCGACGACGCCCAGGGAAACGTCCATCCCATCCGCCGCTTGTACGCCAGCAGTTTCGCGAGCGGCGCGCGCGACACCGCCCATAGCATGACGTCGTGGTTCGCCAGGTGGACGGCGAAACCGTCGAAGCCGTCCGCGATCGCCGAACACGACGGGCACCCCGCCTGAAAGTCCGGCCCGAACATGAAGTGATAGATGAGCAGTTGCGAGCGTCCCTTGAAGAGGCCGGCCAGCGACGCGTCGCCTTCATCGGTTTCGAACCGGTAGGTCTGGTCGACCTGAACCCACGGCAACGCCTGACGTTGCCGCGCCAGTTCGTCGCCGCGCCGGGTCCATTCCTTTTCTGCCTTGAGTAACTCGCGCCGCGCAGCCAGCCACTGTTCGCGCGTTCCGGTCAGGTGGGTCGTCATGCGTTCCTCCGTCGGTTGTACTGCGCCGCCCGGCGGTGGCCGAAGCGACGTCGTGTACGGGTTGATGGTCGTGCTAGATTAGTACCGGGCTTCGCACGGACGGGAGTGACAAGCGTGGCGGGATCTGGCTTACCCATGGACTCGCTGATCACGGCCGCGGCGCGTGCGCTCGCGGCGGGTGATCCGCTCGGCGCACTGGATCGCATCGCGCTGCGCGACGACGCGCCCGCGCTCGCGCTTCGCGGTATTGCGATGGCACAGCTCGGGGATCTCGTGCGCGCGAAGGCGCTCGTGCGAAGCGCGGCGCGCGCGTTCGGTGCAGACGGTGCTGTGGCCCGCGCGAGATGTATCGTCGCCGAGGCGGAGATCGCGCTCGCGTCGCGCGAGCTGGGCTGGCCCGCGAAGGCGCTCGACGCCGCGCGGGCGACGCTCGAAGCGCACGGCGACCGCCTGAACGCCGCGCATGCGCGGTATCTGGAGGTTCGGCGCCTCGCGCTGGTCAATCGTCTCCGCGAGGCCGAGCAAACGCTTGCCGGGCTCGCGCCCGCGCTGCTGCCGCCCGCGCTGAGGGCGGTCCATGAACTGGCTGTCGCGGAACTCGCATTGCGCCGCCTGCGGACGAAGGCGGCCCGCACGGCGCTCGCCCGGGCCGCGCGCGCCGCGCGCCGCGCGGGCATCCCGGCGCTGACGGCGGAGGTCGAGCACGCATCGCTCGTGCTGAGTACGCCGGCGGCGCGTCTGATTGCGCACGGCGAGGAAAGGCTCCTGCTGCTCGACGAGGTGGAGGCGTTGCTGGCGTCGAGGGGGCTCGTCGTGGATGCGTGCCGTCATGCCGTGCGTGACGCGGATACGGTGATTTCTCTCGCCAGCCGTCCGGTGCTGTTCGCGCTGGCCCGTGCACTGGGTGAAGCGTGGCCCGACGACGTGCCGCGAGACACCCTCGTCGCGCGGGCTTTCCGGGCCAGGCGCGCCGACGAATCGTATCGCGCGCGCTTGCGGGTCGAAATCGGGCGGCTTCGCGCTGAACTCGGAACGCTAGCGGGCGTAAGCGCGACGAGGCGCGGATTTGCGCTGACGCCGCGCGGGCCAGCCGAGGTTGTCGTGCTGGCGCCTCTCGTGGAAGGGGAGCATGCACAGGTGCTCGCCTTCCTTGCCGACGGCGAGTCGTGGTCGAGTTCCGCGCTCGCGCTGGTGCTCGGCGCGAGCCAGCGCACCGTGCAACGCGCACTCGACTCGCTGGCGACAGCGGGCAAGGTGCAGTCGTTCGGCCGCGGACGAGCGCGTCGTTGGATCACTCCCCCGGTACCGGGATTCGCGACGACCTTGTTACTCCCCACTTTCCTATCCGACGATTAGGATGGCGACATGAATCGATCAGCGGCCACAATCATCCGTGAATATGGACCCTTTCCGGGTGTCGATAAAGTGCATGGGGTCACCTACGACGGTCAGCAAGTCTGGATTGCGGGCGGAGACCGGCTGAACGCAATCGATCCGGCAAGCGGCGAGACGCTGCGTTCAATCGAGCTTGCCGCTGATGCGGGAACGGCCTTCGACGGCAAGCACCTGTTTCAGATCGGCGGCGGCCGCATCCAGAAGATCGATCCAAACACCGGCCGTGTGCTCGCCACGATTCCGGCGCCTGGCGGGGGCGGCGATTCAGGCCTCACATGGGCCGAAGGGACACTCTGGGTGGGGCAATATCCGGCGCGGAAGATCTATCAGATCGACCCGGAAACAGGCGCGATTCTTCGCACTATCGAGTCCAATCGCTTCGTCACCGGAGTGACCTGGGCTGACGGAGAACTATGGCACGGCACCTGGGAAGACGGCGCGAGCGAATTGAGGCGCGTCGATCCTCGAACGGGCGAAGTGCTGGAGAGCATCGGGATGCCGGTGGGAGCAGGCGTGTCGGGGCTCGAGTCCGATGGCGGTGATGGCTTCTTCTGCGGGGGCGGGGATAGCGGCAAGGTGAGAGCTGTCCGGCGGCCAACGGGAGAACATGCGCACAGCAGCGGCTCCGGAATTCCTGTCGATTCGGCGAGCGACTGATCGGCCTTGTCCAACGTCGAGCGTTGCCGTGCCGGCGGCGACGGACCCACCGCGTGCCGGTCATGTCCACGGCCGCCCCGGCCGGTTCGGAAAATCCCGACGGGCCGTTGAAGGGCATGCGTCAGCGCCGTGCAGCGGGATGTTCTTTGCCCGGAACGCGAATCGCGTTGCTGCCGGGAACAGGAAACCGAACGTGTCGTGGAACGGGCAGCCGAAGCCAACTAGCGTCCTATAGCGGCACGGATCGGTCAATAGAGAGCTGTGCCCTGTTGATCAATAGCAACGGCCGTCCGATACTCGGAGCATCGTCCCTTTGCTTACAGGATCATGGCCACGCGGACTATGGGAGCAGACCGATTCGCCGCCACTCTTTCCTGGCTCGAGCGCGGGGCCGTTCGTGGTGTCAGATGGGACCGTCGGATTCCGGCAGATCGCATCTCGCGAAATCCGGTGGCAGAGAAAGCCAAGGTGAGCGTCGCCGCGAACGGAGCGCCTTCCGCTCAGGAGCGCGCGGCAATCGGGCTCGTGCGTGAGCTTGCCGGAAGATACCGCGAAACGGCGGACGCAGCAAGCACGGGACCGAGGTGGCCCTGAAATGGCGCGCACCGATCTGGCCGTACTCGCAGGCGTGGCGATTCTCGCGCTGGCCTGTCTGGTCGTGTGCAGTATGTATGTGTACTGGAGCAGTGACAGATACCGTGACCGACAGCGGCGACTCGAGCCGCAAGCAACCGGTACTCCGACTCGGGCCCGGGCGACCGGGCGGAATGACGCACGGTTTTCGGGAGTTGGGGCGACCATGGGCACGCAACTGAGCCATCGCTGCAAAACCTCGCTGTATCGGGCCGTACTTGGCGGCGCGCGCCACGAAAGCATTGCGTTTCTGATGGCGGACAGCCGCGACGATGCGCGAACGCGCGCGATCAGCGCGGTGGCTGCTATCCATGGCATCGCGCCGCGTGATGTGCCACTCTGCAAACTGGCCTCATTCCGCGAGCTGATCGACATCGGCGTTAGCGAAGACGAGGAATTGCGCATATTTGAAATGGCCTGGAAGGGCATGGATGTCAGTGGATGGGCCGAACATCCGTTGTTCCTGACCGACGATCCTTCGTTGCTGGGCAAGTGGGCCGAACTATATGCGGATCTCGCCCGGCAGCTGGCTACGAGCGCGATCGACCGGGCGCGCGGCTGACAGCCCGCGCAGGGCGTCGGGATACATCACGACGGCGCGGATTCGGTGCGAATTCGGTGCGGCGTTGCGGGCGGAAATGCGTTCAACGGAAGGCGCGGTGACCAGACCGAAAATTAAAAAATGGCAGAGGCTTGGGCACGGGACTCCGTCACCTTCCCGGTGAAGCAATGTAACGAAATTACATGACGTTCCGATGCAATGTCACGCGGGTTTCAGCTCAGACCACACCGAGCAGTTCCTTCAATTGCGCAGTTCTCGAGCGGCTGACCGGTACCTGGGTTTGTTCCGCGTCGTCCATGACGAGATTGACGCTCTCGTCCAGTTTGACCAGTTCGACCGCGTACGGAAGGCTCACGATATGGCTGCGATGAACCCGCAGATAGACGCTGCTATCGAGGCGCAGTTCGAGGTCGGCCAGCGAAAGATTGGAGAGGTAGCGCTCGTCTTTCGTGACGATCGTCGTGTAGTGGCCGTCGCCCTGAAAGCGCACAATGTCCTTCAGATCGATCAGGATCACGCGGCTCTTCCGGTACACGGGGATCTTGAAGAGACGGCGCGGCGCCGGCACGCTGGCGCCTGCCGGCTGGCTGGACGGTTCGGTGGTCAGATCGGTCACGTCGTAAAAGATCATGCAGCTGCCGCAGGTGCCCGCCGCGCCAGTCATTTTCGACACCTTGATCATCAGGATGCGGTCCGGGATGTTGATCATCATCGCCACCGGCGGCGGCGATCTGACAGGGCAGCCACCCGCGTCCCTGGACTGCAGCAGAAAACGCAGCTTGTCGCGGCTTTTCTCCGGATGCAGTTGCACCACGTCGATCCCGAACAGATGATCCTGCGCCACGCCGAGCGATTGCTCGCCGGCCGGCCCGAGAATGTGCAGCGCGACGTCGTTGAATGCGCTTACGTGGCCCTGCGGGTCCAGCCAGACGATCCCCGGGTTGAACTGTTCGAGCTTGTGCTGGAACGTCTCTGCACGGCGCTCGGAAGCCGTCGCGGCGGCGGATTCTGACGATTTCATGCGAGGTCTCCTGGGCTCATGGGGCCGTCCACGCTGTCAGCCGATTTGTCTTTCGCTGCATAGTCTTCCTGTCGATTTTCGCGCAAATTTCCGGGTCATTCACGCAGGTAAACCCGCCATTCGGGAAATTGGCCAAAAGCCGTGGCCGGTCGTGAAATCGCCTTCCGATCCGTCTGACGACGCGCCGCGAGACGGAGTCCTCCGGCGAAGCCCCGCGTTTCATGTACGTTTTCCGCTAGTTGACGCACGTGAACTACCGTTCGGGAAATGGCATTGAATTGCTGCATTGCATTGTGAAATTCTCCGTCTCAGGGCGGCGATGCTGCCGCTCCCAGGCGAATGACGACCGCAACCGTTTTGGGGTCGACCGCTTTGCATGGGACCAGAGTAAGCGCTAAAGCGCTAACTCTGGTCGACACAGGAGGTCAGTGTGATTCCTCGTCCATTCGAATATCACGTTCCCCGCACATTGCCGGAAGCCCTCGCGCTGCTCGGCGAATATGGCGACGAAGCGAAGCTGCTGGCGGGCGGCCACAGTCTGCTGCCCATGATGAAGCTGCGGTTTGCCGAACCCGGTCATCTGATCGATCTGGGCAAGCTGGCGGAACTGAAGGGCATTCGCGAAGCCGATGACGAAATTCGCATTGGCGCGATGACGACCGAGAACGAATTGATCTGGTCAGAACTCCTGCAGACCAGGTGCCCGCTGATCGTCGAAGGCGCGCGGCAGATTTCCGATCCGCAGGTACGCTACCGGGGCACGCTGGGCGGCGACCTCTCGCACGGCGATCCGGGCAACGACCACCCGGCGCTGATGATGGCCCTCGGCGCATCGTTCGTGCTGGCAGGCGAGCAGGGCGAGCGTGTCGTGTCAGCCGCCAGCTTCTTCGTCAGCACCTACACGACGCTGCTCGAACCCGGCGAGATCATGACCGAAATTCGTATTCCGACCCCGCCGGCGGGCACCGGCTATTGCTACGCCAAGCTCAAGCGCAAAACCGGCGACTTCGCGACGGCGGCCGCCGCGGTGACGCTGCGCATCGGCACGGCAGCAGTCGGCGAAGTACGTATCGCTCTGACAAATGTCGCCGAGACGGCGATTCGGGCGACCGCTGCCGAGCAATACCTGCAGGGCAAGCCGCTGGATGAGCCCGCCATCGCCGAAGCCGCCCGGCTGGCGATGGCGGTCTGCGCGCCAGTCGCGGATCTGCGCGGCGACGTCGAATACAAGACGGCGATGGCGGGCGAAATGACCCGCCGCGCCCTGATTACCGCTTACGCGCGGGCGGCTCACTGAACGCGCACCGATCGCGCACCGATCACGATTGCCTGGAGACAGCGACATGAGCAGGAAAATCATGGTGTCTTTCAAACTGAACGGCAAGGAAACAGATGTAGTCGTCGAGCCACGCGAGCTGCTGATCCACACGTTGCGCGAAAAATGCCTGCACACCGGGCCGCATATCGGCTGCGAGACCTCCCATTGCGGGGCCTGCACGGTCGATTTCGATCATATGTCGGTCAAGTCTTGCACGATGCTGACGGTGCAGGCGGAGGGCGCCGAGGTGCTGACAGTGGAAGGTCTCGCGCAAGCCGGCGAACTGCATGCGCTGCAGGAAGGCTTCATGCAGGAGCACGGGCTGCAGTGCGGCTTCTGTACGCCCGGCATGCTGATGCGTGCCTACCGCCTGTTGCAGGAAAATCCCGACCCGGGCGAAGCGGACATCCGTTACTGGATGGCGGGCAATCTGTGCCGCTGCACGGGCTATCAGAATATCGTGAAGGCGGTGCAATACGCGGCGCGCAAGCTGCGGGGTGAAGCGGTTGAAACATCGCATCCGCTGATGACAGCGGACACTCACTGACGACCGGGAGAACGTGATGGGCCATCTCGACACCAATCTCGACCGTCTCGCCGCGCTGGAAGGCATGGGCTGCGCGCGCAAACGCCGTGAGGATCCGCGCTTCATTCAGGGTAAGGGCACCTACGTCGACGACGTGAAGATGCCCGGTATGCTGTTCGGCGTCATGGTGCGCAGTCCGTATGCGCATGCACGCGTGAAGAAGATCGACAAGTCGCGTGCGCTCGCGCATCCGGGCGTGCACGCGGTGCTGAGCGCCGCCGACCTGAAGCCGCTCAAGCTGCACTGGATGCCGACGCTGGCTGGTGACGTGCAAGCCGTGCTGGCCGATGAAAAAGTCTGCTTCCAGAATCAGGAAGTTGCTTTCGTCGTCGCCGACGACCGCTATGTGGCCGCCGATGCGGCCGAGCTGGTGGAAGTGGAATACGAGGAGCTGCCGCCCGTGGTCGATCCGCTAACGGCGCTCGCCGCGGATGCGCCGGTGATCCGCGAGGACATCCAGGACAAGCAGGCCGGTGCTCATGGTGCGCGCAAACACCCGAATCACATCTTCACCTGGCAGGTCGGCGACAAGGACAAGACCGACCGCGTGTTCGACAACGCGGAAGTCACGGTCAAGCAGGCGATGCTGTACCCGCGCGTGCATCCGTGCCCGCTCGAGACCTGCGGCTGCGTCGCGTCCTTCGACAAGGCGCGCGGCGATCTGACGGTCTATATCACCTCGCAGGCGCCGCACGTCGTGCGCACGGTGGTCGGCTTGCTGTCGGCGATTCCCGAGTCCAAAATCCGCATCATTTCGCCGGATATCGGCGGCGGCTTCGGCAACAAGGTCGGCGTGTATCCGGGTTATGTGACCTCGATTGTCGCGTCGATCGTGCTGGGGCGGCCAGTCAAGTGGATCGAATCGCGCGCCGAAAATCTGAGCAGCACGGCGTTCGCACGCGACTATCACATGACCGGCGAACTCGCGGCGGATCGCGGCGGCCGCATCAAGGCGCTGCGCGTGCATGTCACCGCGGATCACGGCGCGTTCGATGCATGCGCCGACCCCACCAGATGGCCCGCCGGCATGTTCCATGTCTGTACGGGGTCTTATGCGATCCCGAATGCGTTCGTGTCGGTCGACGGCGTCTATACCAACAAGTTTCCGGGCGGTGTTGCGTACCGATGCTCGTTCAGAGTGACAGAAGCGGTTTATCTGATCGAGCGGATGGTCGACGTGCTCGCGCAAAAGCTCGGTATCGACAAGGCCGAAATCCGTCTGCGCAATTTCATCCGCAAGGAGCAGTTTCCGTACGCGACGCCGCTCGGACTCGAATACGATTCGGGCGACTACGAACCGGCGCTGAACAAGGTACTCGCCGCCGTCGACTATCCGGCGCTGCGCGCCGAGCAGGCAGCGCGGCGCGCGGATCTCACTGCCGAATGGCTGCTGGGCATCGGCGTCGTGAACTTTACGGAGATCGTCGGCGCCGGGCCGTCGAAGATGTGCGACATCCTCGGCGTCGGCATGTTCGATTCGTGTGAAATTCGCGTGCATCCCGACGGTTCCGCGATCGCAAGAATGGGCACGATCACGCAAGGGCAGGGGCACCAGACCACCTACGCGCAGATCATCGCGTCGGAGGCCGGCATTCCCGCCTCGCTGATCACGGTAGAAGAAGGCGACACGTCCACCGCGCCATACGGGCTCGGCACCTACGGCTCGCGCTCGACCCCGGTGGCGGGCGCGGCGGTCGCGCGCGCGTCGCGCAAGATTCGCGAGAAGGCCCGGCAGATCGCCGCGCATCTGCTCGAAGCCAGTCCCAACGACGTCGAGTTCGACCTCGACCGCTTCGTGCTCAAAGGCTCGCCGGAACAGTTCAAGACCATCAAGGAAGTCGCGTGGGCGGCTTATAACAACGTCCCCGAGGGGCTGGAAATGGGGCTGGAGGCTGTCGATTACTACGACCCGCCCAACTTCACGTTTCCGTTCGGTGCGTACGTGTGCGTGCTGGAGGTGAACCGCTATACCGGCGAAACGCGGGTGCGCCGCTTCTACGCACTCGACGATTGCGGTACACGGATCAATCCGATGATCATCGAAGGGCAGATTCACGGCGGCTTGACCGAGGGTTTCGCGGTGGCGATGGGCCAGGAGCTGCCCTACGACGAGGCCGGCAATCTGCTGGGCGGCACGCTGCTGGATTACTTCGTGCCGACCTCGGCGGAAACACCGCATTGGGAGACCGATTTCACGGTGACACCGTCGCCGCATCATCCGATCGGCGCGAAGGGCGTGGCCGAATCGCCGCACGTGGGCTCGATTCCGTGCTTTACGGCGGCCATAGTCGATGCGTTCGCGCATCTGGGCGTCACGCATATGAACATGCCGCACAACGCGTATCGCGTCTGGCAGCAATGCCGCGTGCTTGGGCTCGCGCGGCAGTGACCGCGGTGACGGTGGCGATGACTATGGCTATGCCAGGGAGTGCGGCGCTCGATGCACGCAAACCGCTGCGCTGCCTGCCGCACATGCAAAGGGTGGTCCGATGAAAGTCGTACTCGAAAAGGTGTTTCCGCTGGCCGCCACGGCGGACAGCGCGTGGCAACTGATGCAGGACATCGAGGCGGTGGCCGGCTGCATGCCGGGCGCGAAGATTACCGAACGCGTCGACGCCACGCATTACAAAGGGACGATCACGGTGCGGCTCGGGCCGGCCACGATGTCGTTCAAGGGCGACATCGAAGTGCTGGATCTCGACAGGGCGTCGCGCAGGCTGCATCTGACCGGCAAGGGTGCAGATGCAAGCGGAACCTCGGCGGCCTCGATGGATCTGGTCGCCGCGGTGCGGGCAACCGGCGAGAGCTGCGAGTTGACCGGCAAGAGCGAAGTGACGATGAGCGGCAAGGCCGCTTCGCTCGGCGGCCGGCTGATGGGGCCGGTATCGGAGCAGATGCTCCGGCAGTTCGTGGCGAACTTCGCGGCACGGCTGCCGGCCGTTCAGGCGCAGCAGACCGCGCTGCCGGGGGGCGCAGCGCAGCCGCAGACGCAGCCGCCTGCAGCGACGCCCGACACCGCCGCGCCGCCTTCCGAACTGAACGGCCTCGCGCTCGCATGGGCCGTGGTGCGCGACTGGTTGCGCGGGATCTTCTCCCGCAAGACAGCTTGAGGACGCGCAGCGATCATGGCGACCGACCGCATGCACGATGTCATCAAGCTGCAGGAGCAGCTTGCGCGGCACGGCTTCATCGCCGGGCGCGGCTTTGCGGCGGCCCTGCTGCTGACGATGGAGATGCGTCGCCCGCTGCTGCTCGAAGGCGAGGCGGGGGTAGGCAAGACGGAAGTCGCCAAGGCGCTCGCGCGGCTGCTGGACACGCGTTTGATCCGGCTGCAATGCTATGAGGGCCTCGACGCGCATTCCGCGCTTTATGAATGGAATTACCAGCATCAACTGCTGGCGATCAAACTGTTCGAGCAGGATGACCGGCCGATTCCGGACAAGGAGCAGGACATCTTCTCCGAGCGCTATCTGCTCAAACGGCCCCTGCTCGAGGCAATCACCACGACACCGGCGCCGGTGTTGCTGATCGACGAAATCGACCGCACCGATGAAGCATTCGAAGCGTATCTGCTGGAACTGCTGTCCGACTTCCAGATGTCGATTCCGGAGCTGGGCGTGATCCGCCCCGCCGAGCGGCCGTTCGTGATTCTGACCTCCAACGGCACGCGCGAAATCTCCGATGCGTTGCGTCGCCGCTGTCTTTACCAGTACGTCGACTATCCGGGCTTCGAGAAGGAACTGCTGATCGTGCGCACGCAGATTCCCGACGTACCGGAGAAACTCGCGCGGCAGATGGTCGAATTCGTGCAGTCGGTCAGGCAAATGGATCTGCGCAAGAAGCCCGGACTTGCCGAAACGCTCGACTGGGTGGCCGCTTTGCTGCGCCTCGGCGTGAGCGCAATCGACGCGGACGGTGTCGAGCGGATCATCGATTCGCTTGCCGCGCTCGTCAAGACACGCGAAGACCAGGCGGGTCTGACGCGGCCGGTCGTCGAAAAACTGGTGGCGTCATGCTGACCGGCATTGACGGCGCCGCCGCGCCACGTCCCCAACCCTCGGGCCTCGAAGAGGCGCTGACGGCTCGCTATGCCGGCTTCGCAGGCTGGCTGCGCGCGAACGATTTTCAGGTGACGGGCAGCGACGTGGCCGCGTCGATGGAGGTGGCGCTGCGCATGGGCCAACTGGACAGCCAGGTGTTGCGCTGGAGCCTGCGCGCGTTGCTGTGTTCGCGCGCGCAGGAGTGGCGGCGCTTCGACGAACTGTTCGATGCGTATTTCTTCGCGCCGAACCGCCGTAAGCAGGTCGAAACGCGCGCTGGCGGCGCGGGCCGGATCGAGCCGGACCCCGCTGCCGGACAGCGCGACGGCAGCGAAGGCGCGCCGCTGTCGCCGGCGTCGGGCGGCGGCGCGGCGCCGCCCGACGGCAGCACGGCCGAGCAGGGCGCCTGCGGGGAAGCGTCGCTGGCGCAGGCGGATTTCCGCCACCTGAACCAGCCCGACGAACTGTTCGCCATCGACACCGCGATCCGGCGCTTCGCGCAACGCCTGCAAGGCATCCAGTTGCGCAGCGAACGGCGCGCGAACGCGGGGAGCGTGATCGACATGGCCTGGACGGTGCGCCGCAGCGTCTCGCGCGGCGGCCTGCCGCTCGAGCTCGGCTGGCGGCGCAAGCGGCGGCTGCGGCCGCGCATCGTCCTGCTGCTCGACGTGAGCCGCTCGATGAGCCTGTACAGCTTTTTCTATCTGCGGCTCGCGCGCGTGCTCAGCGCGCGAGTGTCCGACGTGCATTGCTTCATCTTCCACACGCGGCTGGTCGCCATCGAACAGGCGCTGCGCGACCCGGACCCGTGGCGCTCGCAGGAGCGCCTGCAATTGCTGTCGGCCGGATGGGCGGGCGGCACCCGTATCGGCGACAGTCTCGACGAGTTCAATCGGCAGCAGGCCACGCGGCTGCTCCATTCGCGCACGGCTGTCGTGGTGGTGAGCGATGGCTACGATGCGGGCGAACCCGAACGCCTGCAGCAGGCGCTCGCCACGATGCGGCGCCGGTGCCGGTGTGTCGTGTGGCTCAATCCGCTGGCGAGCCGTGCGGATTTCGCGCCGGCCAGCGCCGGCATGCAGGCAGCGCTTCCCTATATCGATCTGCTGGCCGGCGCGCGCGATCTCGCGAGTCTGGAGCGCGTGCTGCCGCAAGTGCTGTCGGTTCTGCAATGAGCGTCCTGCCATGAACGACGAAACCCTTCTGCAACTCGAACAGCGGCTGATTGAAGAGGCGCGGCCGTTCGCCGTCGTGACCGTGATTCGCGCGGCGCCGCCCACCTCGGCGTGGGTGGGCGCGCAAGCGCTGGTGGAAAGCGACGGCGCGTTGCATGGCTGGATCGGCGGCGGCTGCTCGCGGGCGATCGTGATCGAGGCTGCGCAACAGACCCTCCGCGCAGGCCTGCCGAAGCGTGTACGCATCAGCAACGAGCCTGGCCGGCCGGAAGCGGATGTCGAAGCGCACGCGATGCCCTGTGCGAGCAACGGCACGCTCGAACTATTCATTCAACCGACCTTGCCCGCACCGGCGGTGCTGGTACTGGGCTCGACACCCACTGCGCTGGAAGCCTGCGAGCTGGCGCAGCGCGTCGGCCTGCGTGTCAGCGCGGCGGCGAACGTCACGGCGCCGTTCGCTGCGCTTGGTTTGTCGCGGGTCGTGCAAGGTTTCGACGTGGCCGTGTTCGAGCAGATCAAACCGCGATTGATTCTGGTCGCCACTCAGGGCGACGGCGACGAAGACGCGCTCGAAGCCGCATTGCGCAGCCCGGCTGCGGCGGTGCTGCTGGTTGCGAGCCAGCGCAAGGCGGAGCGGTTGCGCGACGCGATGCGGGTGCGCGGCATCGCACCGGAGCGGCTCGCCGCACTGCATGCCCCTGCCGGTCCGCACATCCACGCGCACACGCCGCAGGAGATCGCACTGGGCGCGGTCGCCGGGCTCGTGACGCTGCGTCGCGAACTGGAGCAGGCGACGGCTGCCGACGCCGATGCGCGGCATCTCGTCAGCGGTGAAGCGGTAGCGGCGTTGCCGCCGTGTGAAGCGCCCAGCGCGCGTTACCTGAACCCCGTGTGCGGGATGGCGGTCGAGATCGCATCGGCAAAACATGTGCTCGACTACGGCGGGCAGCGTATCTATTTCTGCTGTGACTGTTGCAAGCTCGAGTTCGAGCGCAGGCCCGGCAAATATCTGGCGATCGCGCAGCGCAAGGCCCAACTGGAGAACACATGAGCGATACGGATGCATGGAAGGCCGCCGCGCCGCGCGAGGCACCGGTGTTTTCAGCGGTGGTGCTGGCCGCTGGCCTGTCGTCGAGGATGCCGGGCCAGCACAAGCTGCTGCTGCCGCTCGACACCCAGCCGGCGGTCAGGCGCACGGTGAGCGCGCTGGTTGGCGCGGGCCCGGCGGAAATCGTGGTGGTCACCGGCCACCAGGGGCGGGCCGTGATGGAGGCGCTCGACGGGCTGCCGGTTGCATTCCGGAGCAATCCCCGTTACGAGGAAGGACAGATGACTTCCGTCGCCGCCGGCGTGGCCGCGCTCACCGCGCCTTGCAACATGGTGATGGTGTGCCTTGCCGATCAGGTGCTCCTCGACGCCGCCGATTACCGCGAGTTGATCGACGCGTTCGCCGCGATGCCGCGAGGGTCGATCCTGGTGCCGTTCTTCAACGGGCAACGCGGCAACCCGGTGGTGTTTTCCGCGAGCTATGCCGCGGAGGTGGTCAGCGGTCACGTGAATCCGGGATGCCGCAAACTGATTGCGGAACATGCCGACGAAGTGTTTATTCACGAGGCCACGCACGACCGTTTCACGACCGATATGGATACGCCGGACGACTATGCGCGTATCCAGGCCCGGTTGAGCGATGCACGAATGTCAACGCCGCTGATCCCTCACGGCTAGCGCGCGCAGGCACGGCCGGCGATGCTTACGTGTTGGGCAGCGTGGCTTTGCCGCGGTGCTTGCGCGGCTTCGGCTCGACGCCTACGCGCGGGTCGCGCGCGAGCACGAGCGCGGTCATTCTTGCCACGACGACTTCAAAGGCCGGATCGTCTTGCGCCACATACAGCCATTTCCCAAGTACCGGATGCGGGCGCAAAGCGGGCATTTCAGCGATGAGTGCGGCATGGCGCTCTTGCGACGTGCACACCAGCAGCCCGTTCCACGGTTCACCGCGATCGGCGGCGACCAGACATAACAGCCCGTCGATATAGGCGGCATCGCAGCCGAACATCCGCTTGCAAAGGTAGGTCGAATCGCGCTCGAACGCGTCGAAGATCCAGAGGAGCGAATTGCGGACGGCGGAGGGCATCGGCGTAAAGTCCTTGGCTGGGCGAGAATAAGCTTACAGAAGTTCGCGTGGCATGGCAGCCCCCGTCGAAGCCGTGCTGGTGTGTCGCGGCTGTGTCGCGGCTCCGGCGGATTTACAAGGCTTTTGCTGCCACGCGCCGCTCACTCAAACCTGCCGGGAGCGGACTTCGAGCTCATCGAGGCGTTGCCATCGGTAGACGGCCGCCGATACCAGCCAGCTGACCACGAACACGCCGACGATCACATAACCAATCACGCCGAAGTTGTCGTTGAGGCTGCCGATCGCATTCCAGAAACGGCCGCTCAGTTGCAGTGTGTCGACCAGCAGACCCAGTCCTTCGATGCTGCCGACCAGCAACGCCACGACTACCGAAATGGCCGTGATCGTCATGTTGTAGTACAGCTTGCGGATCGGCTTGACGAACGCCCAGCCGTACGCGCCGAGCATCAGAATGCTGTCGGTCGTATCGATCAAGGTCATTGCCGCCATGAACAGCACGGGAAAAACCAGAATCGACCAGATCGGCATGCCTTGCGCGGCGCCTGCCGCCGAGATGCCGAGCACACCGACTTCCGTTGCGGTATCGAAGCCCAGTCCGAACAGAAAGCCCAGAAAGTACATATGCCAGCTTTTCGTAATCAGGCGGAACAGGGGCCGGAAAATCCGCGCGAAAAAGCCGCGATCGGCGAGCAGCATGTCGAGGTCTTCCTCCGCATAGGGTTCGCCGCGCCGGACGCGGCGAAATGCGCGGATCACCGAGCGGAGAATGACCAGGTTCATCAGCGCGATCGCGAACAGGAAGAAGCTCGATACCAGTGTGCCGATCAGGCCGCCGATCTCCCTGAAACCGGCCATTTTCGTCTGCAGCGCCATCGCCGTCGCGGCAATGCCCGCCGATGCCAGCACCACGATCGTCGAGTGACCGAGCGAGAACATCAGACCGACCGTGAAGGGGCGCTTACCGTCGTGCATCAGCTTGCGGGTGACATTGTCGATGGCAGCGATGTGGTCGGCGTCGACGGCGTGCCGCAAGCCGAACGAGTACGCGAGCAGGCTCGTGCCCATCAACAGCGGATAGGGGCGAAACGCCACGAATGCCCACACCCAGGCACCGACATTGAAGGCGATCAGCAGCAGGTAGAGCCCGCCGATTTTCCGACGGAGATGCGCTCGTTCGTCCCCAAACAGTGCCCTGACCGGATTGGCCATCGAAACTCCCAAATAGAGGCGGACATGTTCCAGCAGTAGCACTGCCCGACTTTGTGACGAGTACGGATAATACCTTTGCCAAAAATCATCATACGGAATTTCGATGCGATATCATCGACACGCACACCGTAGGAGCAGCCATGCAACGCATCACCATGACGATCGACGACGACCTTCTTGCCATCGTGGACGCGATGGTCGAGCAGCGAGGATATACGAGCCGCTCCGAGGCTTTCCGCGATCTGGTTCGCGAGAGTCAGGCGCGTGAACCGGCCGGCGCTGCCGGCGAACAATGCGTCGCGACGCTCACTTACGTGTACGACCATGCCACGCGTGATCTCGCGCGCCGCATCACGCAGGCGCATCACGAGCGCCACGATCTGGCGGTCGCGAGCATGCGAGTTCATCTGGATCACGACAGCCTGCTGGAGTCGTCGGTATTGCAAGGGCGTTCGCAAGAGGTGGCGGCCTTCGCGGATAGTATCGCCAGCCAGCGCGGAGTGCGCTTTGCGCGGCTGCATACGATTCCCGTGTCGATCGAACGTGCGCGGCATCATCATGGCGCCGCGTCCGGGCAGCACGATCATCTGCATGTTTGAACCGGACGCATCGCGCGCCCGGCCCTTGGGCCAGCCTTCCCTCATCCGTCCCTGGACCGCGGACAGCGATTCCGTCCCGCGCTACCGCGCATGGCCAACGGAAATCTGAACGGGCGCGTTCGGCGACGAAGAACTCCGACAGCGCTCACTCGCGGATGGCCCCGGCGCTTTTTCCAATGGTAAACTGCCGGGCGCTACCGTCACGTGATCCCATGACCACTCACGCCCGCAAACACCTGATTGCATGGCTTGGCATTCTTGCCATGTGCCTCATCGTGTTCGCGCCGGTCGTGAGTCAGTTGCTGGTTTCGGCGCGTGCGGGCAATCCCGACGCAATCCTGTGCTCCGCGACGCTACCTCCGGCAGACGCAGCCCTCCATGATCACGGCGGCACGCTCGCGGCTTGCGGTTATTGCGATCTGCTAGCCGATCAGCCGGGCGTGCCAACGCTGCCGGCGCCGCAAGCCGTGCTGATCGTGCTGGTGATGCTGCTGGCCTTGCCCGTGCCATGCACCCGCTTCACGCCGATTGGCGCGTTTCCATCCGGCCAGCCGCGCGCCCCACCTGCTTTCCGTCAAATCAGCCTGTAAAGAAACGCGACGCCCTGTCGGGGCGCCTCGCGACGCTGCTGCGTGCTCGCATGACGCGAGCCGTCACGATTTGAGGGGAAGTTTTCGACATGCACACTTTACGTCTGCGCGACGCGGCGTTGCCTGCGTCGACGCGTTATTCAGTCCGTACCCTGCTGCCCATCGTCGTTCTCGGCGCGATCCACGGCGCCGCTGCGGCGGCTGCCGGAGATTCCGCCCAGGCCGTTGCGGCTACCGGCAGCGCTGCGTCGGCGCCGGAGGCCGCTGCGGCGAGCGCCACGGATGCCGCTACCCTGACGCTGCCCGCCGTCCAGGTGAGCGGCCAGACGAGCGGCTCGCGCTCTTACGCGGAAAAGAACCTGCTGCCGCAAACCACCGAAAGCGTCACGGCCAGGCAGATCGCGGAGACGATCAACATGACGGATACCGAGGACGCGCTGAAGTATCTGCCGGACCTTCTCGTGCGCAAGCGCTATATCGGCGATACCCAGGCGCCGATGGCCACGCGCACCACGGGCATCAACGCGAGCGCGCGCAGCCTCGTCTATGCCGACGGGGTGCTGCTGACCCCGCTGATCAACAACAATAACCAGAACGGCTCGCCCCAGTGGTTCATGGTCGCGCCTCAGGAGATCGACCGCATTGACGTGATGTATGGCCCGTTTGCCGCCGGCTTGCCTGGCAACTCATATGGCGCCGTCACGCAGATCACGACGCGGATGCCGAAGCATTTCGAGGCTAGCGTCGATGTCACCGGCGCGATACAGCACTTCAGCCAGTACGGCACTCACACCGGCGAGCCGGCCGCGCAGTACAGCGCGACGCTCGGCGACCGCATCGGCAAGCTGTCATGGTGGTTCAGCGCGAATCATCTGAACAGCTTCTCGCAGCCGCTTACGTTCGGCACCGTCAGCCAGTCGAAGACTCCCGCGGGCGCGGGTCTGCCGGTCATCGGCGGCGGCTTTGCTGATACGAACCGGACCGGTGGCGCGATCCAGGTGATCGGCGCGGGTAACTTCATTCACACGATCCAGGACGACGCGACGCTCAAGCTCGCGTACGACTTTACGCCGACGCTGAGTGCGACGTATACGCTCGGCTACTGGCAAAACCGGTCGAAGGCACAGGCCGAAACATACCTGTACGACGCGAACGGCGCGCCGTACTACGGTGCGGGCAGCGGCCCGGTGAACCTCGGCGGCTTCGCCTATAGCGCCAGCACGCTTGCCGGCCAGTTCTCCAGCAACAACGTCGAGCAGGAGCATCTGATGCAAAGTATCGACGTCGGCACGCACACGCAGGGGCGGTTCGACTGGCAACTGATCGTGAGCAACATGGATTACCTGCAGGATCTGAGCCGCCTGTCGACGGGACTCTATCCGGCGGCGCTCACCGGCGGCGCGGGACGCACCACCGACATGAGCGGCACCGGCTGGAGCACGCTGGACCTGAAGGGAACATGGCGTCCCCAGGGCATGCAAGGCGCCAACATCGTCAGCTTCGGCGCGCACTATGACCAGTTCCGCCTCGAAAGTCCGACCTTCAACACCGCCGACTGGATTTCAGGCGGCAATGGTTCGCTCTACAGCAACTCGCTTGGCCGTACCGAAACCAGTGCGATCTGGGCACAGGACGTATGGCGGGTTGCGCCAGCGCTGACGGCGACGCTCGGCGGACGCTACGAATGGTGGCGCGCGTACGACGGGTTCAACTTCTCGACCGGCAGCAACGGCGCCGGCGTTTCGGTGACGCAGCCTGGCGTCGACAAGTCGGGTTTCTCGCCGAAGGCGTCGCTGAACCTCGCGCTCACCGACACATGGTCGGTCACGGGTTCGATCGGCCGTGCGTTGCGTTTTCCGACGGTCGGCGAGCTTTACCAGACCGTACAGACGGGCGCGACCTTCCTGCAGGCCAATCCGTTCCTGAAGCCCGAGGACGTATGGTCTGGCGAACTCGCGCTCGAACGGGACACGAATAGCGGCCACCTGCGGCTTTCCGTGTTCGACGAATACGTCTACGACGCGCTGATCTCGCAGACGGCGCTGGTCCCCGGTTTTGCGACGCCGGTCTCGTTCACGCAGAACGTGGGTAAAACGCGCGAGACCGGCGTGGAACTCGCCGGCCAGCAGGACGACGTAGTCGTGAAGGGTCTCTCGCTGTCCGGCAATCTGACCTATACGAATTCCGACATCCTTTCCGACGACGGCTTCCGCGCGACAAGTCCGGGCGACACCGCGGTCGGCAAGCGCGTGCCGTACATTCCCAGCTGGCGCGCGACGCTCGCGGCGACGTACCGGCCGGATGCGCATTGGGCGTACACGCTCGCCGCGCGTTACAGTTCGCGCCTCTTCGCCACGGTCGACAACAGCGACGCGAACCCCGCAACGTTCATGGGCTTTCAGCGTTTCTTCGTGATGGATGCGCGCGTGCATTACCAGTACGACCATCACTGGGGCGGCGCGCTCGGCGTGGACAATCTCAACAACCGCAAGTACTTCCTGTATCACCCGTTCCCGCAGCGCACGTTCTACGCGGAGTTGAAGTACGACTTCTGACTGCGTGGCGCCGGGCACGGTCGCGTTCGATGTGCCGGCAGGCGCTCTTCTCACTGAGCGGTCCCGCCGACAACCGGTTGGATAAACATCACGACAACCCGGAGTCGCCCGGTTCGGGCTTACCCCTCTTGCGTTCTCCGTGCCGCCTTCGCCGAGGCGTCGCGGCGGCCAGCGTGACCGACGACAATTCGACGATCTCCGACGTGATTTCGTCCTGTCGCAGGCGGCGGGACTCTCCGATCAATTCGTCGAGGGTGTCGTGAACGTTGGTACGTGCGGCGACCATCGCGCGCATGCGGGCCTCGTTCTCCGCGGCGAACGACAGCATGATCGCCTCGCAAAGCTGCGCGAAGATGTACTCTTCGGCGAGCTTTGCCAGCAGTATTTCCGGCGTCAGTGTGATGAGCGGCGGATTGGCCCGAAGCGCCTGTTTGAAGCGGGTGAAATCGAATGGCCACAAAGCGGTTTTGACCACCTCGATCGTCACCGACGGATTCGGTACCGCATGCAGCAGTGTCACGCGCGTCGCCTGTCCCGCGTTCAACCGCTCGTACAGCGCCGCAGTGATGCGGTCGGCCAGCGCGGGCACTTCATCGGCGTGTGCGACCATCGGCGCGGACCAGCCGATCGTCAGACCATGTTCGGCGGCGACTGCGATGCCGCGCGCACCGATCAGGAAGAATTCGGTCGAACGCGATGCAACGCGGCGCGCCGTGGCTTCGATAACGTGTTCGTTGAAGGTGCCGACGAAACCCTGCTCAGCGCACAGAACAATGACGACCTCGTTACCGGCGGCATGTCCTGGCGGCGCTTGCGGTTCGTCATGCTGTTCGAACATCAGCGCGTCGCCGATGGCGTTGCCGACCGTGCGGGCGCACGCGCGAATGGCTTCGATGCGGCTTTGCGCTTCGCGCGAACGGGCAGCAGCGATGCCGCGCATTGCGCTCACTACCGATTCGAGTTCATGGACACTCGAAATCCGGCCCTGAACTTCGCTGAGTTTATTGCTCATGGCGAGTCCGGCTGGGGCAACTCGGCTGCCGATGCCGCCGGTGGGTCCGGCGGAGCCGTTGCGCTGGCCGTCGCGCAATCCTGGGCGAGGGTCCGGACGGCCGCCACGAGCAGTGCTTGCGCCGTAGCGTCGAGGGTGCCGGTGTCTTCGAGCACGGCGCCGGCATTTCCACCATGCGCATCGAGATGCGCTGCAACGCGCGTTCGTATCGCCGGGAGGAGGTCGACCGGGAGCGCGTCGAATACGCCTTCGGCCAGCGCGCCAAGAAGCGCGACCTCGTCGACGGGACGCAGCGGCGTGAAGCGCGGTTGGGTAATCAGCGCGCGGATACGTTCGCCGCGCACGACCTGCGCCTTCACACGGGCCTCGGTCAGGCCACCGAAGCGCGAGAACATCTCCAGTTCCAGAAACTGAGAATAGTCCAGACGCAAGCGCCCCGACACGTTTCGCAACGCCGGCATCTGCGCCTTGCCGCCGACGCGGCTCACGCTCAAGCCAACATCGATTGCGGGCCGCTGGTTGGCGGCGAACAGGCCGGTATCCAGCACGATCTGCCCATCGGTAATCGAAATCAGGTTGGTCGGGATATACGCGGACAGGTTGCCCGCATCGGTTTCCGCGATCGGCAACGCCGTCAACGAACCGCCGCCGCGCTCCGGCGAGAGCTTCGCCGCGCGTTCAAGAAGGCGCGCATGCAGATAGAAGATATCGCCGGGATAAGCCTCGCGTCCCGGCGGCTCGCGGGTGAGCAACGCCAGTTCGCGATGAGTGGCCGCATGCCTCGTCAGATCGTCGATCACGACGAGCGCGTGCTGGCCACGGTCGCGGAAGTACTCGGCAATCGTCATCGCGCTGAAGGGGGCGATCCACTGGAGCCCCGCGGAGGCGGCCGACGAAGCGAACACGAAGACGCAGCGTTCGGGCGCGCCGTGCTCGCGCACCGCTGCGATCACGCGTTCGACCGCCGATGCGCGCTGGCCGATCGCCACGTAGACGCAGATCACGTCGCTGTTCTTCTGATTGACGATCGCATCGATCGCGATCGCGGTCTTGCCGGTCGCCCGGTCGCCGATAATCAGCTCGCGCTGCCCGCGCCCGATTGCGAACAACGCATCGATCAACAGGATCCCGGTGGCGAGCGGCTCGGCCACCAGATCGCGCTCGATGATGCTCGGAGCGGGCCTTTCGATCGGCATCCGCGCGTCCGCATGCACAGCGCCGCGACCGTCGAGCGGGCGGCCGAGCGGATCGACGACGCGGCCGGTCAGGCCCGGCCCGACGGGCACCTGGACGACCTGCCCGGTGCCGGTGACGATCGAACCGGCGGTAATCGCGTCGGCGTCGTCCAGCAATACCGCGCCGATGGTGTCGGCGTCGAGCGTCAGCGCGAAGCCGAACCGGTCGCCCTCGAAGCGCAGCAACTCGTTCAGGCGCACGTCGGGGAGGCCGGAAACGAGTGCGATGCCGTCGGCGACGTGCTCGACCCGGCCGACGGCTTCGGCGCGCGCGCCCGGCTGTGCTTTTGCAAGCGTTGCGCGGCTGCGTTCGAGCCAGGCATCCTCGCGGGAATCAGGCGTGGTCTGTGTCATGGGCGAGCAGTTCGGACTGGAGATAGGCGAGGTCGGCGCGGAAGCTGTTGCGCACGATCGCATGCGGTGCTTCGAGTTCGAGCCCCACCAGCAGGGCGGGCTCGACGGTGACGGGAAGCGGCAGGTCGCGGCCCAGCACGCGCGCCAGCGCTGCGTGGCATGCGGCCAGCTCATCGTCCTTCAGCGCGCGCGGTGCGAGCAGATGGACCGGTGCGTCAGGACTCAACTCCGCGCGCGTCGCCGCGGGCAGCTTCGCGAGCTCGGCAGCAAGACCCTCGATGAAGCCCGCGATACGCGTTTCCTGCGGCAGCCGGTCGATCAGCTTTGCCGCGATGCCAATGGCGAGCCGCGAAGCCCGGTTGGCGTCGGCCGCGGCAGCCGCTTGCCGCGCGGTTGCGAGGTCGGCCTGGGCCGCGAGGCGCAGGCGGTCCGCGTCCGCGCGAGCGGCGCTTTCAAGCGACGTTTTCAACGCGGCGGCTTCCGCCGATGCCGCTGCGAGCAGATCGCCACGTTGCTGCGCGATCTGCGCTGCCTGGTCCGCCGCCTGGCTTCGTTCGGCGAGCGCCGCCGCCCTGGCGTTCGCGGCATCGGCCATGAGCGCGGTGGCGGCCTGCTGGCGCGCGGCGATTATCTTTGCGACCGGCCGGAACAGATAACGCGCCAGCAGCCAGACGAGCACGAGCACGTTGACCGTTTGCAGTCCGAGCGTCCAGCCGTCGATATGCATGATCGCTCCGGCCTTACTTGACGAACGGGTTCGCGAACAGCACCAGCAGCGCGATCACGAGGCAGTAGATCGCCATGGTTTCAATCATCGCAAGGCCGACGAAGAGCGTGCGCGAGATGGTGCCGGCCGATTCGGGCTGGCGGGCGAGCGCATCCATCGCGGCGGCGACGGCGCGGCCTTCGCCCAGCGCCGGACCGATCGCGCCGAACGAGACGGCGATGGCGGCGGCCAGAATGCTGATCACCTGGATGAGGTTGGTCATGATGTTCCTTCTGCGGTGGGTTTTTTCGGGTTCGGACTATCGGCGAGCGCTGCTCCGATGAAGACCATCGCGAGCACCGTGAAGATATAAGCCTGGACGGCGCCGGTGAGCAGATCGAGCGCCATCAGCGGAATCGGCACCAGCAGCCCCGCGAGCGACAGCACGATGCCTACCACGAACACGCCGCTCATCACGTTGCCGAACAGCCGCACGGTGAGCGAGAAGGTGCGGGTGATCTGCTCGACCACGTTCAGCGGAATCATGATCCAGGTGGGTTCGGCGAAGGTGGCCAGATAGCGGAGCACGCCGCGCGTGCGAACGCCGTAGAAGACCGTCGCGCAGAAGACGACGAGCGCGAGCGCGGCATCCGTTTCCAGATGGGCAGTCGGCGGCTCGACACCGGGAATCAGCGACGAACAGTTGCTGATCAGGATAAACACGAACAGGGTGCCGATCAGTGACCGGTACCTGTGCGGCTCTGCCTGCATGGTGTCGAGAATCTGTGCGTCGATCGTGGTGACGAGCAGTTCGAGCACGGACTGAAACTTCGACGGGCTAAGCGACAGGCGGCGCGTAGCGAGCGCGGCGCCGCTCACGAGGACGGCCATGATCGCCCACGTCGTGACGACCGGCGCGGTGACCGGAACCGGACCAGCATGGAACAGCGGCGTGGTGAGAAGCGGAGAGTGGATCATGATGGTGCCGCCACACGGACCTGGCGCAGTACCACGGACCGCGCGATGCCTACCCCGAGCGCGCCGCATAGCAGTGTCCACGGGCCGAGCTTCGCCAGTACCAGAAGGACCACGAGCAGCAGGCCAAGGCGCGCGATCTGCATCGCCAACGCCTTGGCCGCCGAGCCGTTTGCCAGCAACCGGACGGTGCGGTGCAGCGTCGAGAAATGGACGAAGCCCGCCACGAGGCCGGTGATCAGCCCGGTCGGTATTTGCGCGATGAGTGTCAGGTGTTCAGTCATGATGCTTGCTCCTTGTTTGCCGGTGCATCCATTTCCACGCCGACCACAGGCCAAACGCGGCGCCGATCATCAACAGCGGCGCGGAAAAGAACACGCCTGTGCCGAAGTGCCGGTCGAGCCAGTGGCCAATGGCCAGGCCGAGCAGCGTCGGAATGACGATCGACCAGCCGAGAATGCCGATCTGCCCCAGACGGTTGCCGAGCGATGGCTCGGGTTCGTCGCGAGCCCGCCGCTCGCGTGTACGGGCCTGTCTTGCTGCATGCGCGAGGCGCTCGTTGTCATCGGGTTCGTCGGACCTGCTCACGCGTCACCCCGGCTCGGGCGCAGATAGCGCAATAACTGCCGGACCGCTTGCGCATGCAGCCGGGTCTGTTCGACGCGTGCGTTGCGGGCGGTGTCGAGCGTGCGTGCTCGCGCCGTTTCGATCTGCGCTTCGAGCGCCGCGAGCGAATCGCCGAGCATCCCGCTGCGGCATGCAATGGTGACGCTATGGCCCTCCGACACTCTCAGGACACCTTCTTCCACCGCGCAGAAACGCCTGATATTTTCCGTTCCGCGCCAGCGCAGCACGCACGGCGTCAGTACGGTCAGGAAGTCCGCGTGTCCCGGCAGGATGCCGAAGCTGCCGCTCCCGTCCTCCGCGCGCAGCGCGACGATGGCTTGCGCATTGACGAGCAGGCTCGCGGGCGTGGAGATCGTCAGGCGCAGCGTCGGGCTCATGGTTCTGCATGCTCGCTGACGGGCTTCGCGTTGCGCGTCGCCTGCTCCCGCTCGCGCGCCTCGTCCAGCGTCCCGACCATGTAGAGCGAGCTTTCCTGCCAGTCGTCGCAGTTGCCGTCGAGAATGGCCTTGCAGCCCGCGAGCGTATCGGCAACCGGCACCGAGCGGCCGGGCACGCCGGTAAACGCTTCGGTGACCGCGAATGGCTGGGTCAGGAAACGCTGCAGGCGGCGCGCGCGGCCGACGATGCGCCGGTCGTCCGCGCCCAGTTCTTCAACGCCCAATAGCGAAATCACGTCCTGCAACTCACGGTAGTGCTCGACCGCGCGCCTGACTTCGATGGCGATCCGCGCATGCTCGCCGCCGACGACGAGCGGATCGAGCAGCACGGACGACGACGCGATCGGGTCGATCGCGGGATACATTCCTTCGGCGGCCATCGAGCGGGACAGCACGACCATGCTGTCGACGTGCGCGGCGATCGCGGTCACGGCCGGATCGGTGAAATCGTCCGCTGGCACGTAGACCGCCTCGATGGCCGTCACCGATACGTCGCCCACCGACACGATGCGCTCCTGCAACCCGGCCACCTCGGTGGCGAGCGTCGGCTGATAGCCCACCCGCGACGGCAGCCGGCCGAGCAGGCCCGACACCTCCGCGCCGGCCTGAACGAAGCGGAACACGTTGTCCATCAGCAGCAGGACGTTCTGATGGCGTTCGTCGCGGAAATATTCGGCGACCGTCAGCGCGGTGAGCGGCACCCGCCATCGCGCGCCGGGCGGCTCGTTCATCTGGCCGTACACCAGCACCGTGCGGGGCAGCACGCCGGAGTGGCGCATGTCGGTGAGCATCTCGTGGCCTTCGCGGCAACGCTCGCCGACCCCGGCGAACACCGAAATGCCCTGGTAACGCTCGACCATCGCATGAATCAACTCCATCACCAGCACCGTCTTGCCGACGCCGGCCCCGCCGAACATCGCCGCCTTGCCGCCCTGCGCAAGCGGCGTGAGCAGGTCGATCACCTTGATGCCGGTGGCGAAAATCCGGGTCTCCGCGCCTTGCGACGCGAGCGGCGGAGGCTTGCGGTGAATCGGGCGGCGCGGCGTGCCGGGCGGCAGCGGCGTGCCGTTGTCGCCCGGCACGCCGGACACGTCGATCAGACGGCCCAGCATCGCTTCGCCCACCGGCACTTCGATGGGTCCGCCCGCGGCCCGCACGGGCGCGCCGCGCCGAAGCCCGTTGGTCGAGCGCAACGCGAGCGCCCGCACCGTGCCTTCATCCAGGTGCGCCTGCACTTCGGCGATGATCGGCTGGCCGTCGTCGGTCGTGATGACGAGCGCGTCCTCGATCATGGGCAGCGCGCCCGTGTCGAAGGCGACATCGATAACCGCGCCGCGCACGGCCGTCACGCGGCCCACGGGTTCATCCGCAGCGGCTTGTGCTGGTGGCGCGGTCATGGCGGGTTGCGCGGTGTCCATGCTTCAGGCCACCACGTGAAAGCCGGCGTCGGCGTACAGGGTCGAGCCGGTCAGCGTCATGCCGGCGTCGCTGGCGAGCACAGCCGCGATGCGGCCGATTTCGTCGATCGTGACAAGGTGTCTGGCCGGCGTGCGCGCGCGGACTTCGTCGAGGAGCACATCGAAATGATCGAGCCCGGACGCCGCGCGGGTTTTGACGGCACCGGCGGAAATGGCGTGAACATGAACCCGGCGAGGCGCGAGATCCACCGCCAGATAACGCACGCTCGATTCGAGCGCCGCCTTGACCGGACCCATCAGATTGTAGTGGTCGACCGCCCGCTCGGCACCGTAGAAACTCACGGTCATCAGGCTGCCGCCTTCGGCCATCAGCGGCAACGCGAGTCTCGTCATGCGGATGAACGAATGGCACGACACGTCCATCGCGAGCGCGAAACCCTCGGCGGAACAATCGACGAGGCTCGCGTGCAAATCGACGGCGGGTGCGAAGGCGATCGAGTGGAGCACGAAGTCGAGCTTGCCCCACTCCCGGCTGATGCGCGCGAAGACGGCTTCGAGCTGGCCCGGCACGGTCACGTCGCAGGGCATCACGAGGCTCGCCGGCAGCGTTTCGGCGACGGCGCGCACATAAGGCTCGGCTTTGTCGTTCAGATAGGTGACGGCGATCTCGGCGCCGATGGCGCGGAACATGCGCGCGCAACCGGCGGCGATGCTGTGCTCGTTGGCGATGCCGACGACCAGTCCGCGCTTGCCGGATAAATCGATGATGCCGTTCATGCCGTTGCTCCCTGGCTGTGAAGAATCGAGACGGTCTCATCCGCGATGACCTGCTCCTCGTCGGTCGCGATAACCAGTACGGCGACGCGGCTGGCCGACGAGCTGATGACAGCCGCATTGCGCGCGTTCGCTGCGTCATCGAGCTCCACGCCGAGCCACGCGAGTGCCTTGCATACCGCTGCCCGGATCGGCGGCTGGTGTTCGCCGATGCCGGCGGTGAATACGAGGCAGTCCAGCCCGCCGAGCGTGGTGGCGAGCCGCGCGGCTTCGCCCGCGATCCGCAAGACAAAGAGGTCGAGCGCCTCTTGTGCCTGCGGCTGCGTGCTTGCCGCAAGCTCGCGGCTGTCCGCGCTGATTCCCGAAACGCCGAGCAAGCCGGACTGTTCGTAGAGGATTTTTTCGAGCGCGTCCGGCGTCATGCCCGGCTGCCCGAGCAGGTGCAGGACCACGCCCGCGTCGAGCGCGCCACAGCGCGTGGCCATCGGAATGCCGTCGAGGGTCGAAAAGCCCATGCTGGTATCGCGGCTTGCGCCCGCGCTCATCGCGCACAGGCTGGCGCCGCTGCCCAGGTGCGCGGCAATCACCTTGCTGTGCGCAAGCAGCGGGAACCGGCGCGTGAGCGCGCCGGCAATGAACCGGTATGAGAGGCCGTGAAAGCCGTATCGCTTGACACCGCTGTCGAAGAAATGGCGCGGCAGCGCGAAGCGGCGCACAAGCTCCGTTTGCGTGCGATGAAAGGCCGTGTCGAACGATGCCGACTGCGCGAGATTGGGCCGCAGGTGGCGGATGGCGCGGATCAGCCGCACGCTCTGCGGTTGATGCAGCGGCGCCAGCGGTACAAGCTCGACGATGCTCGCGAGCGTGGCATCGGTGATCTCGGCGGGTCCGGCGAACCGGTCGCCGCCATGCACCACGCGATGCCCGACCGAGACCAGATCGGTAAGCGAAAAATGCGTCGCGAACCAGTTCAGCGTTTCGTCCAGCACCTCATGCAGGTGTTCGGTGACGACCGCCTTGAGCGCAATCTCGCGAGTCCCGCCGCCATCGACGAGATGCAGCGATAGCGGGGCGTGCCGGAAGTCGATCGAGCCCTGGCCGATACGTGTCGCGCGCTCGGCTGAGACGCTGAACAGACCGATCTTGACGGTCGACGAACCGGGATTGAAGGTCAGCAGGAGCGGGTCGTTCATGATGTCAGCGCCATGTCGTGAAGGGTGCGCCTCGCGACGATTCTCGCCAGCGCGACCGAGGCCAGCCTGACGCGCAGGCTATCCGCCCGGCTGGTCACGATGATCGGCAGCCGGGCGCCCAGCACGAGGCCAGCGGCGTCGGCGCCGCCGAAGTACATCAGTTGTTTCGCGAGCATGTTGCCCGCTTCGAGGTCCGGTGCCAGCAGGATGTCCGCCTGGCCCGCGACCGGCGAGACGATGCCCTTCGTTCTGGCCGCCGCGAGACTGATGGCGTTATCGAAGGCGAGCGGGCCGTCCACCAGCGCGCCGCGGATCTGGCCGCGTGCCGCCATCACGGTGAGCGCGGCCGCGTCGAGCGTGGTCGGCATGCGCGGATTGACGTTTTCCACCGCGGCGAGCACCGCCACTCGCGGCTGCTCGATGCCGAGCAGATGCAGCAGGTCGATCGTGTTCTGGCAGATATCGCGTTTCTGTTCGAGCGAGGGCGCGACGTTGACGGCGGCATCGGTGATGAACAAAGGTTTGGAATAGGCGGGCACATCCATCGCGTAGACGTGACTGATGCGCCGGCCGGTGCGCAGACCCGACGCCGCGCTCACGACGGCCGAGAGCAATTCTTCCGTCTCCAGGCTGCCTTTCATCAGCGCGCCGACCTTGCCCGCCGCACCCATTTCGACGGCGCGCGCGGCGGCCGCGTGGCTATGTTCGACCGCGACGATCGCCACCCCTTCGAGACTCACCTCCGCGAGTTCGGCCGCGGCCCGGAGCTTCGCTTCCGGTCCGATCAGAACGGGATCGATCATTCCCTTGTTGCGAGCCTCGATCGCAGCCTTGATCGCTTCCGCGGAGCAGGGGTGCACGATTGCCGTGCGCAACGCGGGCAACGTCTGCGCCTCGCGAATAAACGCGTCGTAGCGATCGTGCCGGCGCACCGACACATCCGGGCTTGCCATGCGCGGCCAGACGATGGCTTCTGCCGGCGCGAGCACCGTCGCGACGCCGGTCAATACCACTTCGTCCCGCTGGTTGGTGCAACGCGTATCGAGTATCACGATCCGCTTGTCCGCGCGTTTTTCCTTGACGGTGACAGTCGCGGTCACCACATCGCCCGGTACGACCGGATGCCGGAATTGCAGGTCCTGGTCGAGATAGATCGTGCCCGGTCCCGGCAATCGCGTGCCCAGCAGCGCGGAGACCAGTCCCGCGGTCCACATGCCCTGCACGACGACGTGGCCGAACATGTCGTGCGACGCGAACGCGGCATCGACGTGAGCGGGATTGACGTCGCCGGACATCGCGGCGAACAGCTGGATATCGTCGAGCCCGGCGGTGCGCACGAGCGAAGCCGACTCGCCGAGCACGAGTTCGTCGAAGGTGCGGTTGTGAAGGAGGTTGTCGTCCATGGGTCGCTCTCAATACTGAAGCACATAGGTGCCGGGCGCGTCGACGAGGCTCGCGCGTGGCTGACCCGCCAGCCCGAGGTGGGGCGGCGCGACCAGGTCCGCGGTGGAGCGCTCGGCGAGCCACGCGGTCCAGGCGGGCCACCACGAACCGTCGCGCGGCTCGGCGGCGGCGAGCCATTCGTCGGGACCGACGCGCAGATCCGCGGGCGCGGCGTATTCCATCCTGAACTGCCGGTTCGCATGCCCCGGCTCGCTGACGATGCCCGCGTTGTGGCCGCCGCTCGTCAGCACGAACGTGATTTCCGTGCTGGACAGATAGTGGATCTTGTAGACCGAGCGCCAGGGCGCAATGTGATCGCGATCGGTGCCGACCACGAACATCGGCGCGCGGAGGTTGCGCAACGAAATGGGCCGTCCGTCGACCCGGTAGCGGCTGGAGGCGAGATCGTTGTCGAGGAAGAGCTGGCGCAAATACTCCGAGTGCATCCGGTATGGCATGCGGGTCGAATCGGCGTTCCAGGCCATCAGGTCGAACATGGGCGCGCGATCGCCGAGCATGTAGTCGTGGATCATGTGCGACCAGATCAGATCGTTCGACTCCAGCATCTGGAACGCGCCCGACATCTGGCTGGCCTCGAGATAGCCCTTCGACCACATCATGCTTTCGATGAAGTAGACCTCACTGTCGTCGATGAAGAGCTGCAGCTCGCCGGGCTCGGTGAAATCCGTCTGGGCCGCGAGCAGCGACACCGATGCCAGCCGCTCGTCGCCGACGCCGGCCATCGCCGCCGCGGCGATCGACAGCAGCGTGCCGCCAAGGCAATAGCCGGTCGCGTGAACACGTTGATCCGGCACGATCGCGGCGATGGTATCGAGTGCGGCCATGACGCCGAGGGTCCGGTAGTCCTCCAGACTCAGATCGCGGTCTTCGGCGCCGACGTTGCGCCATGAAATGCAGAACACCGTGTAGCCCTGGCCGACCAGGAAGCGAATCAGTGAATTGTGCGGCGAGAGATCCAGGATGTAGTACTTCATGATCCATGCCGGCACGATCAGGATCGGTTCGGCCACGACCTTGTCGGTGGTGGGGATGTACTGGATGAGTTCGATCAGATGGTTCTGAAACACTACCTTGCCGGGCGTCACCGCGAGGGCGGCGCCGACCTTGAACTGATCGACCCCGGCGGGAGGCTGGCCGCTCGCCTGGCGCTGCACGTCCTCGAGCAGGTTGCGCGCGCCCTCGATAAGATTGCCGCCGAGCGCCGCCTGGGTTCGTTGTATGACCTCGGGATTGGTGAACGGAAAATTGGTCGGCGAAAACATGTCGAGCAACTGGCGCGCGCCGAAACCCACGACGTTTTCGTGGTGTTTCGTCGCGCCCGGTATGTCGCTCGTCGCGGCTTTCCACCATTGTTCGGTGAGCAGGAACGTCTGCTGCCAGAATCGATAAGGCTCGGTCTGCCAGACGGCGGCGCGAAAACGCTGGTCGCCGGGTGCCGGCTGCGCGAGCGGCGCGCTTTCCGCGTGAGCGCTCACGCCGCGAAAGACGTAATCCGCGATCTGGCGCGTGTTCGCAGCGGCCAGCGAGGTCAGCTCCAGCCGTTTTCCCGGCGCCGAAGCCAGGTGAATCAGCCAGTCGGCAACGGCCAGCGATAGCGCGGCGGGGGACAGGCCACCCGTGAAGCGCGCAATCGTGGCCTCCTTCCTGTAGTCGAGCGAGCGAAAGGGGTTGCTCGGAGCACGGTCGGCCGGTTGCTGTGCAAGCGCGGGCTGGCCGGTGGAAACAGTCTTGTAGCGAGCGTCCATGAGGATCCTTCAAGTCGTTCCAGGCGTGCGATGGGGTGGGCTATTCAACGCGAAAGTCTTCGTGGCTCTGCATGACCAGGACGAACTGGCATTCTTGCTGAAGGCTTTCAGCGACAACAGCGACAAGCCGAAGAGTTACAGCGCTTGTCGATTACTCACTAACTGGCTAATGAGAAAACTCTAGCGGACGCGGTTCGATAGCAATTGATCTGCATCAACGCGCCGGCCATCGGCTCTCCTGTACTGAAAGAACCGCTGCTTCACGGCGTGTTGTCCCACGACGCGCAGGCGAATGAACCCAGGCGAATGAACCCCATTGAGATCCCCGGCTGCGCCGTACTGGCGGTGGTTCGTCGTGAACGGTGCCATTTCTTCCGGATGGAACGGACCGGCAACAAGGGGAATGTCCTGCGCAATGAGGCAGTCCGTATCGCGCGGCCGCCGCTGCGCGTCGCTCGAAATGCAGACATACGGGGAATTTTTGTCCGCGAATGCTCTAGGACAATAATTTCCACCCGCTGTTTGGCCGCAATATTGGGGTGGCGCAGACAAATGCGGACCCATAAGCGGACCCCATAACTAGCGGAGGGCAGCGGTGATCGAGCAGTGGCGGGAAACCTTGCGCGCGGTACACGGCGTGGAATCGAAATACAAGCGGCTGGTCAAGGCGATCGCAGGCGACATTGAAAACGCGTCGTTGCCGGCCGGCGCGCGCCTGCCGCCGCAGCGCGACGTCGCCGCGGAACTGGCGATCAGCGTGCAGACGGTCACCAACGCCTACAAGGAACTGGAGCGGCAAGGGCTGATCCGCTGCGAGGTGGGACGCGGCAGCTTCGTGACGGCGCGCGTCACCGAAACCATGTCGAGCTATATGCTCGACACCGCCGAGCGCTCGGTGGTCGACTTTTCGATTGCCCGGATCATTCATACGGCGGAGCACGACGCGATGTGGCGCAAAGTGTGCGCGACGCTTTCCACGATCGACGACCAGCCGTGGATTCGCGCGTTCCGGCCCATCGCGGGCTTCGAGCACCACCGTCAGGCCGGTATCGCGTGGCTCGCGTCATTGGGGATGCCGGCTTCCGCGGATACGCTGCTCGTCACGAATGGCGCCGCGCACGGCATTTTTCTGGCGCTGGCCTCGACAGTGGGGCCGGGCGACACGGTGTTGTGCGAAGGCCTGACCGATCACGGCGTGATCGGCTCGGCCAACGTCCTGGGTTTTACGCTGAAGGGCCTTGAAATCGACGAATACGGCATTCATCCCGAACACTTCGAGGAGATGTGCGATAGCGAGCGCATCACGGCGCTCGTGTGCACGCCGACGCTGAACAATCCGACGGTCGCGCTGATGCCCGACTCGCGGCGCCGCGCGATTGCGAGAATCGCCGAGCGCTACGGCGTGTACGTGATCGAGGACGACGTCTACGGCCCCTTGCCGGCCAAAGCCGCGACGCCGATTTCCAGCCTGATTCCGGATCTGTCGTTCTATTGCACGAGTCTGACCAAGTCGGTCATGACCGGGTTGCGGATCGGCTATCTCGCCACGCCGCGGCGGCTTGCGCTACGCGCCGAAAGCGTGCTGCGGGTGAGCAGCTGGATGGCGACTTCGCCGATGGCCGAAGTCGCCACGCGCTGGATTGCCGATGGAACCGCCGCGCGGCTCGTGGAAATACAGCGCGAACGGCTGGGGCGGCGTCAGGTGCAATTGCAGAAAACGCTTGGCAAGTATGTGCTCGGCGCGCATCCGCAGGCGTTGTCCGCGTGGCTGCGGGTGCCCGATCACTGGCGCACGGACCGTCTGGTGAAGGAACTGCGCAATCGCGATATCGCGGTGACATCGCCCGATCCTTTTCTGGTGCGGGACGCGGACCGGCCGAATGCCGTGCGCGTTTGCGTGGGCGCCGAGGTTGGCGAAGAGACCTATCAGAGCGCGCTGGAAACGATGCTCGACGTATTCGAACAATATCCGCAAGTGCACGATTTCGCGTGACGTGGATCGGCTCTTGCGTGACCTGTCTGAAATGAACTAGGACAATGGAAATCGTTTTTTAGAACATTAGACTGGGCCGGACTGAGAACGATGCGGCCGCCTCTCACGTATCCCCCGGGTGCGTTTGTCGGGCGAACAGGCAGGGGCGGCAGCATCGGAATCGAACCTTTTCGAGCAGAGCCGAGTTCATGTCCGTTCCTTCGCTGGCCGATCTATCGTTAGCCGATGTCTACCGCGCACGCCGCCGTATCGAGGGGCGTGTGCGCCATGCGCCGCTCGTCGAATCGCAGAGCCTGTCGGCGCTCGCGGGCGTGCCGGTGTTTCTCAAACTCGAAACCGTGCAGCCGACTGGCAGCTTCAAGGTGCGCGGCGCGACAAACGCGCTCGGTCATCTCGCCGAACAGGGCTGCCGGAAAGTCGTGACCGCGTCGACGGGCAATCACGGGCGCGCGGTTGCGCATGCGGCCCGCACGCTCGGTATCGACGCGACGGTCTGCATGTCGGCGCTCGTGCCGGCCAATAAGGTCGACGCGGTGCGCGCGCTCGGCGCGCACGTGCGGATTGTCGGCAAAAGCCAGGACGAGGCCGAGCACGATGCGTTGAGACTGGTACGCGAAGAAGGCTTCGCTTATGTTCCGCCGTTCGACGATCCCCATGTGATCGCCGGTCAGGCGACGATCGGTCTGGAAATCGTCGAGGCGTTGCCGGATGTAGCCAACATCGTCGTGCCGCTATCGGGCGGCGGCCTGTTCGCGGGCGTCGCGTTCGCCGCCAGAAGCGCGAATCGCGCGATCGGCCTGACCGGCGTGACGATGGCGCGCGGTGCGGCGATGCATGCCAGTCTGGTGGCCGGCCAGCCGGTGCTGGTCGAAGAAGTGGCAACGCTCGCCGATTCGCTCGGCGGCGGCATCGGGCTGGAAAACCGCTACACGTATGCGCTCACGCGCGATCTGATCGACCAGACCGTGCTGCTCGATGAGGCCTCGATCGCGCGCGGCATCGCGCATGCGTACCGGCATGAACGGCTCGTCGTGGAAGGCGCGGCGGCGGTGGGCATTGCCGCGTTGCTCGATGGCGTGCTGCCCGCCGGACGTATCGGGCGCGGGCCGCTCGTGCTCATCGTGACCGGCGCCAACATCGATATGGACCTGCATCGGCGGATCGTCGATGCGGATTCCATGCAACCCGACTCGACGCAATCCGGTTTACATCCCATCTCATGACTTCCATCACGCTCCTCGGTGAAACCGAACTCCGCGCGCTCGTGCCGCTCGATCTTGCCGCGATCGATCAGGTGGAAGCGGCTTTTCTCGCGCTCGCGACCGAAGCCGTCGCGATGCCGCCGATCCTGCGTCTCGATCTGCCTGAGCACAACGGCGAAATCGACGTCAAGACCGCGTGGCTGCCACGCTTTGACAGCCTCGCGATCAAGGTCAGCCCCGGCTTCTTCGGCAATCCGTCGCTCGGCTTGCCGAGCCTGAACGGCTTGATGCTGGTGTTGTCGGCCAGGACCGGCCTGACCGAAGCAGTGCTGCTCGACAACGGTTATCTGACCGCGGTGCGCACCGCGGCCGCCGGCGCGGTCGCGGCGCGTTGGCTGGCGAAGCCGCACACGCCGCGAGTCGCGGTGCTGGGCGCGGGCGAGCAGGCACGCCTGCAATTGCAGGCGCTGACGCTGGTGCGGCGCATCGAGCACGTGCGCGTGTGGGCGCGCGACGCTGCCAGTGCGCGGCGTTTCGCACAGGAGATGAGTGTCTCTCTCGGCGTGCAATGCGATGCCGCGCGCGACGTCCAGCATGCGCTGGCCGACGCGGATGTCGCGATCACCGCCACGCCAAGCCGTTCGCCGCTGATCGAGGCCGCCGACCTGCATCCCGGTCTGCACATCACGGCGATGGGTTCGGACACGGAGCACAAGAACGAAATCGCGCCGGCGGCATTGGCGGCGGCGCGCTACATATGCGACCGCGCGCAGCAGACGCGCGTGCTGGGCGAACTGCATCACGCGCTGAATGCCGGTGCGGTGCGCGCGGACGCCGCGATAACGGAGCTGGGCCAGGTGATTGCGCGCCAGGCCGTCGGCCGCGCCGACGAAGCCGACGTGACGATCTGCGATCTGACCGGAACCGGTGCGCAGGACACCGCGATTGCGGCGCTCGCATTGCAGCGGGCGCGTGCCGCGGGTGCCGGCACGATTTTCCGCAATGACGTGAAACGCTGAACAGCGAAGCTGGTTGGAGCGACGCGACTGCAGCGGGACGCGAGCGTGCGTCCGGGCCGAAGCGTCATGTAAAACGCCGCGCAAGCGGTTCGTGAAGGAGCAGTGCAGATGCGCGCATCACCTATTCAGCCGACGGTCGATTTCAACGCCGACGGCGAACAACACGGCTTTCTGAAGCTGCCACATTCTCACGACACCTCCGCGTGGGGCGCGGAGATGATTCCGGTCACCGTGCTGCGCAACGGCGAAGGACCCACGGCGCTTCTTACCGGCGGCAATCACGGCGACGAATATGAAGGCCCGATTGCGTTGGCGAAGCTGGCCGGGTCGTTGAAGGCGCAAGACGTGAGAGGGCGCGTGATCATCGTGCCGTTCATGAATTACCCCGCGTTCCGCGCGGGCAGCCGCACCTCGCCGATCGATCGCGGCAATCTGAACCGCAGCTTTCCCGGCAAGCCGGACGGCACGGTCACCGAGAAAATCGCCGATTATTTTCAGCGCTATCTGCTGCCGCTTGCCGATTACGTGCTCGATCTGCACGCCGGCGGCCGCACCCTCGACTTCGTGCCGTTCGCCGCGATTCACCTGTTGCCGGACGCCGGCCAGCAGGCCCGCTGCGAAGCGGCGATGCGCGCCTTCGGCGCGCCGTATTCGATGCGGATGCTCGAACTCGATAGCGTGGGACTGTACGACACGGCGGTCGAGGAAGCGGGCAAGGTGTTCGTGTCGACGGAACTCGGCGGCGGCGGCACGGCGACGGTGCAAAGCGTGGCGGTGGCGGAGCGCGGCGTGCGCGGTTTCCTGCGGCATGCGGGCATCCTCGGCCAGGCCGCCGCTGCGCACGAGGCCGGTCGTGAAAGCGGGCGCGGCGCGCCGCGCACCACGACGCTGCTCGACATGCCCGACGGCACCTGCTTCACGACCAGCGAGCACGATGGTCTGCTGGAGTTGTGCAAGGACCTCGGCGAAATGGTCGAGAGCGGCGAAGTTATCGCGCGAATTTACGACGCTTCGCGCAGCGGCGTCGCGCCCGTCGAATATCGCGCGCGCCGCGGCGGCATGCTCGCGGCGCGGCATTTCCCGGGCCTCGTGCGGATCGGCGATACGGTGGCGGTGGTGGCCGAGGTCGTCGAACGCGGCATACCGGTGACCCTCTGAGACCGCCCGATGAAACTCGACCGCTACGATCTGGCGATCCTGCGCATCCTCGCTCGCGACGGACGCATGACCAAGTCGCGCCTGGCCGAGGAGATCAATCTGTCGATATCGCCGGCGTGGGAGCGCGTCAAGCGCCTCGAAGAGGCCGGCGTGATTCGCGGTTATCGCGCCGATATCGACTGGGTGGGCGCCTTCAAGGGCAGCCGCGTGGTGGTCGAAGTCACGCTGGCGCGTCATACCGCGCATGACATGCGGCGCTTCGAGGAGCGCATTGCCGCCGCCCCGCAGGTCGTGCAATGCCATGCAACCGGCGGCGGGGTCGACTATGTGATGCACGTGATGTCGCGCGACATCGACCACTATCAGCGGTTTATCGATTCGCTGCTGACCGACGAACTGGGGATCGAAAAGTACTTTACCTATGTGGTTACGAAGGTGGTGAAGAGCGGTGCGGAAGGTTTGCCGGACTGGGCGGAGGAACACATCGCCGACGGCGGTTGAAGCATTCGTCGCTCAGGCCGGAAAATTGCCGCGCGTCGCGGCGAATTCCAGAAAAAACCCCTGCTTTGCGACGCGTCAACAAAAAAATCGCAGCGCCGCGGCACGTACAGTGACAGACATACATCGCATACAGGAGGCGGTCATGTTGCTGGGTCATCCGGTTCTCTTCAAATCGTTGTGCTACGTCGATGGACGCTGGGTGCACAGCGCGAGCGCGGCGAGCGTCGCCGTGCACAATCCCGCCGATCAGCAGGTGCTTGGCCATGTGCCGATGCTCGACGCCGCGCAGATCACCGAAGCCGTCGGCGCCGCGCAGCGCGCGTTTTCCACGTGGCGCTGGCTGCCGGTCAGCCAGCGTTCGGCGCTGCTGTTGCGCTGGCACGAGTTGATCCTGCGCCATCAGCATGATCTGGCCGCGATTCTGTCGCTCGAACAGGGCAAGCCGCTCGCCGAAGCGCGCGGCGAGATCGCCTACGGCGCGAGTTTCGTCGAATGGTTCGCGCACGAGGTGCGTCGTTTGAACGGCCGGACGATTCCGACGCATATCGACGGCGCGCATCTCGGCACGATGATCGAGCCGGTTGGCGTCGCGGCGCTGATCACCCCGTGGAATTTTCCTTGCGCGATGATCACGCGCAAAGCGGCCGCCGCGCTCGCCGCCGGTTGCACGGTGGTGGTGAAGCCCGCGCACGAAACGCCGTTTTCCGCGCTCGCGCTCGCGCAACTGGCGGAAGAGGCGGGCTTTCCCGCCGGCGTGTTCAACGTCGTGCTCGGCGAGCCGCAAATGGCGATGGAAAGACTGGTCGGCGACAGCCGGGTGCGTTCGGTGAGCTTCACCGGCTCCACGCGCGTCGGCGCGCTGGTCATGCAGGCGGCGGCGCGCGCCGGTATCAAGAAGACGGCGCTGGAACTCGGCGGCAACGCGCCATTCATCGTGACGGGCGACGCCGACCTCGACCAGGCCGTGCGCGTGGCGGTCGCGGCGAAGTTTCAGACCTCGGGGCAGGATTGTTGCGCGGCGAATCGCATTTTCGTCGCGCGGCCGCTGTACGAAGCGTTCGTCGCCCAATACAGCGACGCCGTCAAGGCGCTGAAAGTCGGCGCTGCGTTCGAAGCGAACGTGGACGTCGGCCCGTTGATGCATCAAGCCGCGTTCGACAGCACGGCGCAACGCGTCGCGGACGCGAAGGCCAGGGGCGCGCGCATTACCGCCGGCGGCGGCGCGCACGAACGCGGCGGCTGGTTCTTCGAGCCGACCGTGGTCGCGGACGCCGCGCCCGGCATGCGCATCTACGACGAGGAAAATTTCGCGCCGATCTCCGCGGTGTCGCCTTTCGATTCGCTCGATGAGGTCGTCGAACGCGCGAACGATACCGAATATGGCCTCGCCGCTTATGTCTGCGCGCGGGACCTCAACACGGTGTTTCAACTGATCCGCCGTCTGGACTTCGCGATGGTGTCGGTGAACGGCGCGAAGTTCACTGGAGCGCCGATTCCATTCGGCGGCATCAAATCGTCGGGCCTCGGCCGCGAAGGCGGGGCCGAGGGCTTCGAGCCGTTTGTCGAAACCCGCTATTTCTGCCTCGGCCAACTCGGATTGCCGGTAACGGAGAGCCTCCCCGCTCACCGCCTGGCTGCTGCAACCGGCGCCGCCGCCACGGCCTGATCCGTACAACTCATTGATCGATCACACGAAGGAGCTTCCCATGACCCAACTCGACCAACTCTTCGACGCCGACCGCGCGCACTTCATGCATCCGTCGACGCACGCTCACGACCATGCGAGCGGCGCGCTGCCCGGACGCATCGTGACCGGCGCGCAAGGCATCCGCATCGAAGACCATCAGGGCAAGTCGTATATCGACGCGTTCGCCGGTCTGTACTGTGTGAATATCGGCTACGGCCGCACCGAGGTCGCCGAAGCGATCTACGAGCAGGCGAAGAAGCTGGCCTACTATCACACGTATGTGGGCCACTCGACGGATACGATTATCGAACTGTCGTCGCGCATCATCGAATGGGCGCCGCAGGGCATGAAGAAGGTGTACTACGGCATGTCCGGTTCGGATGCCAACGAAACGCAGATCAAGCTCGTCTGGTACTACAACAACGTGAAAGGCCGTCCGGACAAGAAGAAGATCATTTCGCGGCAGCGCGGCTATCACGGCTCGGGGATCGTCACCGGCAGTCTGACCGGCCTGGCGAGTTTTCATCAATACTTCGATCTGCCGATCGGGCGCGTCAAGCATACCGTGTGTCCGCATTGGTACCGGCACGCGCCTGCCGGTATGAACGAGGCGCAATTCGTTGCGTACTGCGTCGAGGAACTGGAAAAGCTGATCGCGCAGGAAGGCGCCGATACGATCGCCGCCTTCATCGCCGAACCGGTGATGGGCACCGGCGGCATCCTGCCGCCGCCGGCCGGTTACTGGCCGGCCATCCAGCAGGTGCTGAAGAAGCACGACATCCTGCTGATCTGCGATGAAGTGGTGTGCGGCTTCGGCCGGCTCGGCTCGAAGATGGGTGCGCAGCACTATGGCATCGCGCCGGATCTGATTACCGTGGCGAAAGGTTTGACGAGCGCGTACGCGCCGCTCTCGGGCGTGATCGTCAGCGAGGGTGTGTGGGATGTGATCGACAAGGCGTCGCAGGAATTCGGCGCGATGGGTCACGGCTGGACTTATTCCGGTCACCCGATCTGCGCCGCGGCGGCGCTCGCGAACCTCGATATTCTCGAACGCGAGAATCTGACGCAGAATGCGGCGCAAACCGGTGCGTATCTGCTCGAGCAACTTCACGCGGCATTCGACTCGCATCCGCTGGTCGGCGAAGTGCGTGGCGCGGGCATGCTGGCCGCGCTCGAATTCATGGCGGACAAAGACGGCCGTCAACCGTTCGATGCAGCGTTGAAGGTCGGTCCGCGCGTCTCGGCTGCCGCGTTGCAGCGCGGCTTGATCGCGCGCGCGATGCCGCATGGCGACATTCTCGGCTTCGCGCCACCGTTGATCACGTCGCGCAGCGAGGTCGACGAGATCGTGAAGCTGGCGCGCGAGGCGGTGGACGAAGTTGCTTCCGCGGTATTGTCGCCGGCGGCTTCTGCCTGATGCGCCGATGCGCTGGGGGATGCCGCGACGAGTCGCCGCAAAGTCGCCGCAAGTTGCGGCACCCACCAGCGCGCCGCTCGACCGTATGCGCGGCAATCGCCGGGAGCGCAGCCGGAGCCGCGTATATGCGCCGCTCCGGCTGCGATTCATTCCTGCGCGCCAGTCAGGTCCGGTCCGCCGTTCCGTTATAGTGCCGATCCGGAACCACGACGATATTGCCCACGAAGCGCTTCGCCATGAATTGCGTTTGCGCTTCATGAAACTTCGACAAGGGATAGGTGGCGGCGAGAACCGGCCTGATGGTGCCGGCCTGAATGTAATCCAGCACCCGTTTGAACGCGCCGCGCGTGCCTTGCGACGACCCGTTCAGCTGCAACTGCTTCAGGTACATGGTGCGCAGGTCCAGCTGAACCACCGGTCCGGCAATCGCGCCCGCGGTCGTGTAACGGCCCTCGGGCCGCAACACGTTCAGCAGCTTGCCGAACAGCGCGCCGCCGACGAGATCCGCCACCACATCGACCGGCCGGCCGCCGGTCATCCGTTCGACCGCCGCGGCGAAATCCTCGCTGTCGCGCAGCATCACGCCTTGCGCGCCGAGCTCGCGCACCGCCTCTTCCTTCCCCTTGCTGACCACCGCGTAAGGCACCGCGCCGCGTGCCCGGCACAATTGAACGATGGCCGAGCCGACGCCGCCGGAAGCACCGGTGATCAGCACCGTTTCGCCGCTTTTGACGGCGGCGCGCTCGATCATCTGTTCGCCGGTGTGATATGCGCACCAGAAAGTCGCGAGTTCGGCATCGGAGCAGGCCGAGTCGATCCGATGCGCGCTTTGCGCGGGCACTGCCGTGTATTCGGCGTAACCGCCGTCGCGGCCGTGGCCGATGTAGTCGATATCGGCAAGGCTGTCGTCGTCGCGGTTATAGATCGACGCATCGACGATCACCCGCTCGCCGACGCGCGCGTCGCTGACGCCGTGGCCGACCGCGATCACGCGCCCCACGATGTCCGCGCCCTGGATGCGCGGGAACGACAAGGTCGAGCGGCCGCGCCGCCAGGTGGACACGGCTTGCGGGTCGTCGTCCGTGCCATAGGCGCCCTCGCGGACCCATACGTCGGTATTGTTCAGCCCGCATGCGGTGACGTCGAGCAGCACCTCGCCCGCCCGGCAGACGGGAACTGGCACGTCGTCGCGATAGACGAGTTTATCGAGGCCGCCGTGCGCGGTCAGCACGACGGCCTTCATGGTTTCCGGAAGCATGTTTCTCCTTTTGCGGTCCCCTGGCGGGACGCGCGAGCGCCGCGCCACGGGGATACCCAGAGGTGACGGCCTTATGGCTTGATGAACAGCTTGCGCGGCGTGTTGCAGAACGTCTCGACGCCGTTTTCGGTGATCAGGATGCTTTCGGTGATTTCGAGGCCCCAGTCGTCGAGCCACAGGCCCGGCATGAAGTGGAACGTCATGCCGGGTTCGAGGACGGTTTTGTCGCCCGGGCGCAGGCTCATCGTGCGTTCGCCCCAATCCGGCGGATAGCTCGCGCCGATCGGATAGCCGCAGCGGCTGTTTTTCTCGATGCCGTATTTATGCAGCATTGCAAAAAACGCGTTGGCGATGTCCTCGCACGTGTTGCCCGGCTTCGCCGCGGCCAGACCGGCCTCGATGCCTTCCACCACGGCACGCTCGCCGTCGATGAAATGCTTCGGCGGTTGGCCGAGGTACACGGTGCGCGACTGCGGGCAGTGATAACGCTTGAAGCAGCCGGCGATTTCGAAGAACGTGCCGGCGTCTTTTGCAAACGGCGTGTCGTCCCACGTCAGATGCGGCGCGGCGGCATCGGCGCCGGTCGGCAACAGCGGCACGATCGCCGGGTAATCGCCGCCGTAACCGTCCACGCCGCTAATGCCGGTCGCGTAAATCCCGGCGACCAGATCGTTCTTGCGCATGCCGGGCTCGATCCGCTCGACGATATGCGCATGCATCCGTTCGACGATACGTGCGGCCACGCGCATATATTCGATCTCGCGCGGCGATTTGACGGCGCGCTGCCAGTTCACGAGCGCCGTGGCGTCGTGCCATTTCGCGTTGGGCAATTGAGCGACGAGCGAGCGATAGGCCGCGGCGCTGAAATAGTAGTTATCCATTTCGACGCCGATGCTCAAGCTGCCCCAACCGCGCGCCTCGATCACTTCGCGGGCAAGATAGTCCATCGGGTGACGCACGGCGGACTGCACGTAATGATCCGGATAGCCGACGATGTGATCGTGCTGCATGAACACCGTGCGCTTCGCGCCGTTGGCGTCCTGGCCCCGGCCGAACCACACCGGTTCGCCGTCGAGCGCGAGCAGTACGCACTGGTGCACGTAGAACGACCAGCCGTCGTAACCGGTGAGCCACCCCATGTTGGACGGATCGGACACGATCAGCAGTTCGATTCCTGCAGCCTGCATCGCCTTGCGCGTTTTGGCGATACGCGCGGCGTATTCGGCGCGTTCGAACGGCAGGCGTAACGTCGGCGCCGCGGTGCGCGGCTCCACTTGCGTTGTATCTGACATCTTCCCCTCTCTCTGAGCGTGACGTCGTTGCGGAAAGTGGCGCCTCATGTACGCGATGGGGCGCCTGTGGGCGTTTCTGGCCGCAGTCTAATGCGGCGAAAAAGCGGCTTTTAATGTGCTAGTTCAATCTTCGTTGCGGACCTGAAGCGGGGACGGGAAGCCGCGTGACCGTACGTGGCTGCAGCTCGCGTCACGGCTGCGCGGATAGGTGTTGACCCTGGTCCACAGGCTGGCCTGGTGCGGAAAGGCACCATAGTGCGGCATCGCGCGGCCCGGCTTTGGGCAGGAAAGAAGAATTGTTCTAGAGCAATCGGATCGCAAATATGGCTTTGTATCCTGATTTGCATAAGTGCCCGGCCGATACGGCCACACCGCATTCAATCAAGCCCCAAGTATGGCGAACGGGATCCGAATCGAGATGAAAACCGCGCGAGTCACCGACATGCTGAGCGTTTCAGATATCGCCCCGGCGACCCTGCCGCCGGAGCCGCCAGCGGCGTCGGGTACTACTGCCGGGCCACGCGCCGAGGCCCCGATGATTAAACCGTTGATCAGGATCGACCGCATCACGAAGCGCTACGGCCCGTTGACCGTGCTCGACGAACTCTCGCTCGACGTCATGCCGGGCGAGAAGCTCGCGCTGATCGGTCCCTCGGGGTCGGGCAAGACCACCATCCTGCGCATTCTGATGACGCTCGAATCGATCGATGGCGGTCATGTCGAAATAGATGGCGAGCAGCTGTTTCACATGCAGCAGGGCGGCCGCACGGTGCCCGCCAACGAGCGGCATCTGCAGATGATGCGTGGAAAGGTCGGCATGGTGTTCCAGCACTTCAACCTGTTTCCGCACAAGAGCGTGCTCGACAACGTCACGCTCGCGCCGATCCTGACCAAAGGCGAGAGCCGCGAAACGGCGGAAAAGCGCGCGCTGGAGCTACTCGACATGGTCGGCATGGCCGACAAGGCGAAGAGCCGGCCGGCGCAACTGTCCGGCGGGCAGAAACAGCGTGTCGCGATTGCCCGCGCGCTGGCTCTCGCACCCCGGATCATGCTTTTCGACGAAGTGACGTCGGCGCTCGACCCGGAGCTCGTCGAAGAAGTGCTGAACGTGATGCACCGGCTTGCCAGGGAAACCGATATGACGATGCTGCTCGTCACGCATGAAATGGGCTTCGCCCACGATTTCGCCGACCGCGTGCTGTTTTTCGACCGCGGCAGGATCGTGGAGGAAGGCAAGCCCGAAGACATCTTTAGCCATCCCGAGCATGAGCGCACCCAGGCGTTCCTGCGCAAGATCATCGCCGCAGGTCACCGGCTTTGAACCCTCCACGCCACCCATGCCGTTGCACATCACCACGCTTTAGGAGCCAGAAAATCATGAAATTGAAGGGGATTCTGATCACGGGGACGCTGTCGCTGCTGAGCTTGACCAGCCTTGCGGCCGTCGCGCAGGACAAGCTGGCCCAGCTCAGGGAGCAGGGCTTCGCGCGCATCGCGATTGCCAACGAACCGCCGTTCACGGCGGTCGGCGCCGACGGCAAGGTGACAGGCGCCGCGCCCGACGTCGCGCGGGCGGTCTTCAGGAAGCTCGGCGTCAACGATATCGTGGCGTCGATCTCCGAATATGGCGCGATGATTCCCGGCCTCGCGGTGGGACGGCATGACGCGATCGCCGCGGGCCTCTTCATGACGCCGCAGCGCTGCGCCGCCGTTGCCTATTCCCAGCCGGTGCTGTGCGCGGTGGAGGCCTTTGCCGTCAAGAAGGGCAATACCCGAAGCATCAAGACTTACGAGGAAATCGCGAAAGATCCCAAGGCCGTGATCGGCGTGGAAGGCGGCACCACCGAACAGAAACTCGCGACCGCCGCGCAGATTCCGGCCGAGCGGGTCGTGATCGTGCCGGACGGCCAGAGTGGCTTGAAAATGCTGCAGGACGGCCGCATCGACGCGTTTGCGCTGCCCCTGCTGTCGATCAGCGATCTGCTCGCGAAAGCGAAGGACGCCAATCTGGAATCGATCGCGCCGGTGCAGGGCACGCCCGTGCAATGCGACGGCGTTGCGTTCCGCAAGCAGGACACCGCGCTGCGCGATGCGTTCGACGTCGAGCTGAAGAAGATGAAGGAGTCGGGCGAGTTCGCGAAGATCGTCGAGCCGTACGGATTCTCGGCGAAGGCGGCGATATCCACGAGTCGCGACAAGCTGTGCGCCGCGACGAACTGAATTCAGGCGAGGCTGTTTGACGCGTTGTGCGGTAGCACGTCAAGCAGCCGGCCAGCAGCCCACGAGGTGCGTCTATGAACGACTGGTCCGGTTATCTGCTGCTGATTCTGAAGGGCGCGCAGACAACCGTCGAACTCACGGTGATGGGAGCGGCGCTTGCGCTCGTGATGGCGTTCGTGGCCGGGCTCGGACGGTTGTCCCGGTTCACCGCCGTGCGCGCGCTAGCCACGTCGTATATCGAGTTCTTTCGCGGCACCTCGGTATTCGTCCAGTTGTTCTGGGCGTATTTCGTCTTGCCGATGGTCGGGCTTACGCTCACGCCGTTGCAGGCCGGTGTGCTCGCACTCGGCCTGAACGTCGGCGCGTACGGCGCGGAGGTGGTGCGCGGCGCGGTCGTCGCGGTCGGCCAGGAGCAAAGGAGCGCATGCGTCGCGTTGAATCTGTCCAGTTATCAGCGCATGCGCCACGTGATCCTGCCGCAAGCGTTGCCGCTGATGCTGCCGACCTTCGGCAACAACGCGATCGAGCTGCTCAAGGGAACCGCCGTCGTGTCGCTGATCTCGCTGGGGGACATGACGTTCCAGGCGCAGGTCGTACGTTCGCAAACCGGCAATACGTTGATACCGTTCGCGACGATTCTCGCGCTGTACTTCGCGATGGCTTGCCTGATCGCGCTCGGCGTGCGCAAGCTCGAGCGCCGGATGAGCTTCGGTCTCGACAGGATGAGGAGATAACCGCATGGAATGGGACTGGAGCTTCGCGCGCGAGATTCTGCCGATCTTGCTGCAAGGCCTGAAGATCACCGTGCTTGCAACCTTGCTCGGTGCAATCGTGGCGGCCGTGGTCGGCATGGTGTTCGCGATTTTGCGCCTGTCGCCGAATCGCGCGGTGGCGAGCATCACGACGGCGGTGGTGAGCGTCATTCGGGGTACGCCGTTGCTCGTGCAACTGTATCTGGTGTTCTACGTGCTGCCTGACATCGGCGTGCGCATGCCCGCGCTGGCGGCTGGCGTGCTCGCGCTCGGCGTGCACTACGCGACCTATGCGGCGGAAGTCTACCGGGCCGGTATCGAAAACGTGCCGCGCGGGCAATGGGAAGCCGCCAAGGCGTGCAACCTGAGCCCGGCGCAGAGCTGGCAGCACGTCATCCTGCCCGAAGCGGTTCCGCCGATGCTGCCCGCGCTCGCGAACTATCTGATTTCGATGTTCAAGGAGACGCCGCTATTGTCCGCGATCACCGTGCTCGAACTGATGAACGAGGCAAAAATCGTTGCGAACACGGATTACCGCTACCTCGAACCCATGACGCTGGTCGGCGTGCTGTTTCTGTGTATCAGTCTGATCGCGGTGTTCGGCGTGAGACTGCTGGAAAGACGTTTTCCTCCTCTCGGACATTGAGCGATGCCGACCACCATCCAGCCGTCAGCCCGGCCGCCGCATCTTGACGAACGCGCGTTCGACAAGCGCATCGGCCTCGTGATCCTCGCAACCGATCACACCACCGAACCGGACTTCGCGGCGCTCGTAGCGGGTGAGCGTATCGGCATTTACGTGAATCGCGTGCCGTATGCGAACCCGGTGACGCCGGACAATCTGCGCGCGATGCAGCCTTCGCTGACGGCCGGCGCCGCGCTGATCCTGCCAGGCGAAACGCTCGACGTGGTGATGTATTCCTGCACGTCGGCGTCCGTCATGATCGGCGACGCCGAAATCGAGCAGGCCATTCATGCGGCCAAACCGCAGGCGCGAGTCGTCACGCCGACGGCCGCCGCAGCGGCCGCGCTGAACGCGCTCGGCGCGCGGCGCATCAGCGTGCTCACGCCATACACCGTCGAAACCAGCCAGCCGATGGCGGAGTACTTTGCCGCGCAAGGTTTCATCATCGACCGGTTCACGTGCATCGGCCTGACCGACGATCGCGAGATGGCGCGCATCTCGCACGACGATATCGTCGCGTTCGCGCGCGCCGCGATGGCGGAGGAGTCCGACGCGCTCTTTATTTCGTGCACGGCGGTGCGAGCGGCCGCGGTCGTCGCGCGAATCGAGGCGTCGATCGGCAAGGCCGTGGTCAGCAGCAACCTTGCGACCGCATGGATGTGCTTGCGTCTTTGCGGCGAGAGCGACGCCAGGCCCGCACTGGGACGACTGATGACGCTTGCGTTGCCGCCGGCTGTATGCTGAGCTGCTACGAGCGGCTTACCGGTAATGATTAAATCGATGCGGCTCCGGATAGAGCGCATCGCCCGAATTCAGGAGGAACAATGGACTACGCACAGTCATGGGACGCGGAGGCGATGCAGCGCCAGTCACCGAGCCTGTTGCGGCGCGCGATTGCCGCATCGGCATTGGGCAATGCCACGGAGTGGTTCGACTATGGAATCTATGCATACGGTCTGACCTATATATCGGCTGCGCTTTTTCCGGGCAGCACGGCGCAGGCCACGCTTTTCGCCTTGGCTACCTTTGCCATTTCGTTTCTGGTTCGTCCGCTTGGCGGATTGTTCTGGGGGCCGCTCGGTGACCGCCTGGGTCGCAAGCACGTGCTGGCGCTGACGATCATCCTGATGTCGGTGGCAACGCTGCTGGTCGGACTCGTGCCGAGCTACGCGCGCATCGGGTGGTGGGCGCCTGCGCTGTTGATCGTCTTGCGGATGATTCAGGGTTTTTCGACCGGCGGAGAGTATGGCGGCGCGGCGACCTTCATGGCCGAATACGCACCTGACAAGAAGCGCGGCTTCTGTGGCAGCTTTCTTGAATTCGCGACCCTCGCGGGGTTTTCGCTCGGTGCGTTTCTGATGCTCGGCTGCTCGGTGGTGCTGGGCAACGCCAGCATGCACGCATGGGGATGGCGTCTGCCGTTTCTGATTGCCGCGCCGCTCGGCCTGATCGGCTTCTATTTGCGTTCGAAACTGGAGGACACGCCTGTCTTTATCGAACTGGAACAATCGAGCCATAAGGAACAGCAGGGCCGCGTGTCGCTAAAAGCCTTGCTGACCGGATACTGGAAACCGCTGCTGCTGCTGGGCGGGCTGGTGGTGGCGTTAAACGTCGTCAATTACGTGCTGCTGGCTTACATGCCTACTTTCATGCAGAAGCAACTGGGCATGAGCGACAACATGTCGTTGCTGGTCCCGCTGATCGGCATGTTGACGATGATGGTGTTTCTGCCTTTCGCCGGGACGTTCTCGGACCGGATCGGCCGCAAGAATGTCTGGTGGTTCTCACTGATTGGCCTCTTTGTTGCGGCCATTCCGATGTTCGTTCTGATGAAGCATGGCATGGCCGGCGCGCTGATCGGCTTTTCCGTGCTGGGCTTGCTGTACGTGCCGCAGCTTGCAAGCATCTCGGCGATGTTCCCGGCGATGTTTCCCACCCAGGTGCGTTATGCCGGGATGGCGATTGCCTACAACGTTTCCACGTCGATCTTCGGCGGTACGGCCCCGATGGTGAATGAGTGGTTCATTGCCCGCACGGGTAATGCACTGGTGCCGGCATACTACATGATGGGTGCGTGTGTGATCGGCGCGCTGGCGCTGATCTTCGTCACCGAGACATCGGGCTGCTCGTTGCGCGGGCGGGAGATACCTGGGAAGAAGTAGGATGCCTCCGCGCAGTGGCGGTCGGGGATCTGTCCGGCAATCCGCCGGCAGTGCAGAGACGCGATCGAGTAAGGGCTGTGCCGGAGGTGGCTTCGGCCTGCAGCTGGGCGACGAAGCGCTCATTTGCAAGGAGCAGGGCTCTCCCGTGCAATCGCGTGAGGGTTGCTGATCGGGAAAGCCGGAGGTCTATCAGCGGCGTCCACGGAAATTGCGCTTCGTACCGCGTCTGGTCAATACACCCGATACAGCAACGAGCCGTTCGACATCGCCTCCTGAATCGTCGACAATCCGTTACAAGCGTCGGTGGCATGGACGAACGATGAGCGGACCCATCTTCGAGCGCCGGCTGTTTTTAACGTTCCAAGAACCGCCATGATGGGATACGTACTCGTTCTGCTCGTCGGAGTTGCGGCCGGCATGTTAAGCGGAATCGTCGGCACCGGATCGTCGATGATGCTCATGCCGGTTCTCGTGCTGTTCTTCGGACCGCAGCAAGCCGTGCCAATCATGGCGATCGGCGCGGTCATGGGTAATCTCGGCAAGGTGTTCGCCTGGTGGCGCGAGATCGATTGGAAAGCCTGCGGTGCTTATTGTGCGACCGCGATGCCGGGAGCCGCGTTGGGCGTTCACACCCTGCTGGCGCTTCCCGCGCATTTCGTTGATATCGCGCTCGGCGTATTCTTCGTTGCCATGATCCCGACGCGCCGCTGGCTAGCGCGCCGCGCGGTCAGATTCAACCTGTGGCATCTCGCATTGATAGGCGCTCCGGTGGGATTCCTCACGGCGATCGTCGTCTCCACGGGGCCGATCACGGTGCCGGTCTTTACGTCGTATGGCCTTGAGCGAGGCGCGTTTCTGGCAACCGAAGCGGCTGGATCGCTGGCGGTTTACGCAACCAAGATAGCAGCGTTCAAAGAACTCGGAGCGCTTCCGGCCAATGTCGTTGTCAAAGGTTTAACGGCAGGCGCCGCGTTGATGACCGGATCTTTCTTCGCCAGATCTGTCGTGATCCGGATGAAACCGTCCACGTTCAGACTGCTGGTCGACGGACTGATGCTGTCGTCTGGCGTTTCGTTGTTATGGGCGGCGACCGGGCAGTAGTTCGATCCGGGTACGCAACGCGTCAGGCGAGAGCGGCCGGCAGGAGCCGGTTTATTGAACGTAACGAATGGCCGTGACCTGGCGTGGAGCTTCCCGATAGCGGGATCTGCTGCGGAGCGCCCGGCCACGTGGGCCGTATTCCCAATTATTCGCCAACGTGATTCTCCGGCGTCTCGATGGCCAGATATCGCCCCGGTGTCGTGCCCAGGGAGTCCGGCCGCCCACGCTGCCCGTTGTTCCAGGCGGCGGTTATCCGACGCTGGCTGATGGTGAGCCGCTCCGTTTTGTTCAGAGCGGTGCGACCAGCGGTGCCGATCTCCCGCTGCCGGCCGCCGTGCTGCGCTCGGCGCCGGTCTGCCTGCTGGGCAGCGGTATTGGCAGTATCCCTTTACCGCCCGTCCGGCATGCGATGCAACAGGTGTTCAATGCGAGCGTGCGGGCAGGGCTGCGGATCGCAACAGAGGCGGTTGCGCTCGCGGACGTGGGCACGCATTGGGAACGCGTCGGTAGCCACCGTCGCACGGTTTTCGTTCCGGGTCCGCGGGGCGATGGATGCGTGCGCAATTAGCCGCGCCCCGGCGATCGCTGTCTGACAGTCCTACCCACGCGCGCGCGTCGATTCAAACAATGCCACCCAGTTTGCCGCCGGCCCGGTTCGCCAGTATGTACTGCAATTTCTCGAGCGAAAGCGGTTTCGTGAGGTGATAGTCAAAGCCGGCAGCCAGGGCCCGCGATTTGTCGGACTCCGCGGCGTAGCCCGTCAACGCGACCAGCGTGACGTCATCGAGCCGGCTGTCGGACCGTACCGCGGTGGCGACATCGAAGCCGTCCATGTCAGGCATGCCCACGTCGATGATGGCGACCTCGGGCAATGTCTGCCTGATGAGTTGGACTGCTTCGCGCCCGCTGGCGGACATCGTGACCTGATGGCCTTCGAGTTCAAGCAGCATCCCCAGCGATTGCAATGCGTCGGCATTGTCGTCCACGAGCAGCAGACGCACGGGTCGCAGCTCGCGAGGCTGTGCGGTATCGACGGTTGCCGGCGAGTCGTCGCGCGAGCGCAGTATCGGCAGACGCAGCGTGACCGAAGTGCCCCGGCCACTTCCATCGCTTTGCAGCGAAATCGTCCCGTCGTGAAGTTCCACCATCCGCTTGGCGACGGCGAGGCCGATCCCCAATCCGCCCTCGGCCCGCGCATTGCCGCGCGCGGACTGCGCGAAGAGCTCGAACACGTGCGGCTGGACCGAGCTGTCGATACCGATTCCGTTGTCCTTCACTTCAATGACAACCAGGTCTGGCTGCGCCGGTTCTTCGTCGGCCGCCACTTTCACGGTGAGCTCGATCGTTCCGCCGGTCGGCGTGTACTTCGCGGCATTGGACAGCAGGTTGCCCAGAACCTGGCTTAGCCTGACATGATCGGCCCGAACCGGAACCTGCTCGTCAAGGCCGGTCACCTTGAGCGAATGCCGCCGCGATTCGATGTGATGCCTCACTGCGGTGACGGCGTCGAACGCGATCTCGTTGAGTGAGGTGTTGCTGTGCTTGATGGCAAGCTTGCCGTGTTTGAGCCGCGCGGCGTCGAGGAGATCGTCGACGAGGGTTCGCAGATGCCTCATCTGCCGCTGCGCAATGGTCAGCACTTCAACCGCTTTTTCGTTGTCCGAGCACAGCTGCTTCGCTGCACCGACCGCGCTGTCGATCGGCGCCATCGGATTTCGCAACTCGTGCCCAAGCATCGCTATGAACTCGCTATGCCGGCGCTCGCTTCCCTCGCCGGTGTCCCGCGCATCGACCGTGGTCAGCGCGGCACCGGCGGACACCGCAAGATTTGCCAGCAGGCGCACGTCTTCGCGGTCGAACTGGCGCGCGGGCGTGTGCGACATCACCCATATCGCGCCGACGAAGCCGTTGTCGGTCGGAATAGGAACGACGAGTCCTTCGGTAATGTTCACGCCGGGAAACCGCAGGCTGGCAAAGTGATCTTGAGGCCGGACAAATAATTGCGGCGCCGCCGATTCCAACGCAACCCCGCACGGACAATCGCGCCAGGGTGTCGTCTTGCCCTGCAAGCCGACGCACAAGCCCGCCACCGCCAGCCAGCGAAACTGCTTATGCTGGTCGTCGCCTTCGACGAGACTGATGCCGGAACTGCCTGCATCGCAGAGCAGCAGTGCGGCGTCCGCGATTTCCTGTAAGAGCCGTTCACGCGACCCCAACTGCGCGCGGGCGATCCTCAGCAATACGCCGTTCTCTGCGGCATGGTCTGCCGGCCTGGCAGCACGCATGGCGAGTTCGTCCGTCTGCGCGGGTGGGTAATTGCTTTCCATGGCATCGAGTCAGGCTGAGAAAGGGTCGGGCGAGTTGCTGAAAAGGGCGCGGCCGCATGAAGCCGGCCAGCACGACGCGAACGAAGGGTGCCGCGCCGGCATCTATCCTGCATGAGCCTTGCTGGTTGATCGAAGCATGAAGGATTGTACGAGGCTTTCCGGAAAAACGGGCGTGCGGCCGCCGTCGGGCCGCGGGTTGCCGCCGCAACGGCGGCAAGCGGAAGCCACCGGCGCGTTGGCAAGAAGTGCAAAGCCGGTACCGCTTGCCAATGCGCAATTGCCCCGGATGCGGTCTGTAGCGGGCAACCGGCACCGAAAAAGGCATGCGTTCTCGCAGAATGATTGCAGCGCCATGCGGCACGAAATTTGCAGATGGCACCTGCACGCACTCTCTGGAGCCGGTCATGCCTACCAAACCCGTCGTTCCCGCGCCAACCGACGAACTCGACACCGTTCCGGATACATCAAGCCCCGCTTACGCAACCCATCATCCGCTCACCCGCGCGTTCGACCGGTTTGCAAGTCTCGTCACCCGCTGGGCGGGATCGCCAGCCGCCTTCTGTCTTGCCGTATTGACGGTGCTCGCCTGGGTCGTCACGGGGCCGATTTTTCACTATTCCGAGGGATGGCAACTGGTCATCAACACCGGTACCACCATCATTACCTTTCTGATGGTCTTCCTGATCCAGCAGAGTCAGAACAAGGACAGCGTCGCGCTGCATCTCAAGCTGAATGAACTGCTTTCCTCCCACAGGGCGGCAAGCAACCATCTGATCGGCATCGAGGACGCGTCGGAGGAAGAACTGCGGAGGCTGGCGGCCGCCTATCTGCGTCTATCGACCAAGCCCGATACCGGGACGGCCGCCGGCGGCTCCCTCACTCCTGAGCGGACGGGGCCACCGACGGATAGCTGACATCGACGCTGACGCAACGCCATGAAACACGGGTACATGAGTTGCTGGTCGCGCAATCAAAACCGTGCCCCAAGGGACGTGTCATGAGCTCAAATTCAAAGCAGTCCTCCGACTATCCGGCAGTCGAAGTCCGTAAAGGACAGGTGACAGAAAAGATGCCGCGCGAAGCGTTTCGCGAGCGTTTCATGGCGCGTTTCTACGACCCCGCGTTCCGGGCGGAAGACGACGCGCTCGGCCGCCTCGAGGCGATCGCGTGGGATGCCTATTGCAACGCGCGCAAATCGCCTGTCACCGCGAAAGCCGGGCCTGGATTCGCGGACCCCGACTACGATCTGTCAGTCGAATGGCGCGCGGCGAGTGAGCGGGTCAAGGCCGCCCAGATCCGGCAACAGGAGCGCGCGACGCCTTCGCGCGTGCTGATAGTCAACGCTTCGTCGCGAAACGACTACACGTGCCCTGGCGAAATGTCGAAGAGCTTCCGGCTCGGCAAACTCGCGCAGGAAACGTTGGAGCGCAAAGCCTGCGAGGTCGATTTCCTTGATCTGTCGCTTCTGAACTCCGAGCACGATCTGCATATTCACCCTTGCAAAGGCTGCGTTTCGACGGCGATGCCGCTGTGCCACTGGCCGTGCAGCTGCTATCCGAACCACTCGTTGGGTCTCGTGAACGACTGGATGAACGAGATCTACGAACGTTTTGCGGCGTGTCACGGCGTATTGTTCGTTACCCCGGTCTACTGGTATCAGGTAAGCAGCCCGCTCAAGCTCTTGATGGACCGTCTCGTCTGCGCGGACGGCGGCAATCCCGACCCCACCTCGACGCATGGCAAACAGGCCGATGAAGCGAAGCGGCTCGAACTCGCGGGATGGGATTATCCGAAGCATCTGGCGGGCAGAGCGTATGGCATCGTCGTGCATGGAGATGTGGCCGGTATAGAGGGCTCCCGCCGGGCGCTGACCGACTGGCTCAACTGGATGGGCTTCATCGAAGCCGGTGCGAAGTCGCGTCTGGACCGTTTTATCGGCTATTACGAACCCTATGCGACGAGTCACGCCACGCTCGATCGCGACGCTGACATGCAGAAAGAGGTCGTCAACGTTGCCGAGGCGGTCGCCCTCTGCGTCGCCCAGATCCGCAATGGACGCAAGGAGCCGGACGAGCATCTCGAACCCGCGCGCGCCAAGTGAGCGGCGCGGCGAGGCAACCGGTCGCGCGCGCGTTCAGGCGTGGCCGGCTCGCCATTCATCGGTTCAATCCAGCCAACACATGAAGAGGGCGATGCATGACAGACCAGGCAGATGGACCCCTTGCGCAGCGTCGCCGGTTAGGAGAATGGCTGCCACGTAACGAGGCGCATCTCGCGCGCTACCGGCTGGAACTTGCCGCTCGCGCACGCGAGCGTGGCGCCACCGCACCCCGGACCAGCGCGGTCGATGAACTGGCGCGCCTGATCAACGGCGATCCGGTGCTCCGGATGGATATGACGAGGGCGATCGCGCAGGCTCGGGAAGAAGGCTACGTGCTGGGCTATTCCTCGATTGACGAATTGATGTCGATCATCGACTACCTGATGACCTATGCGCCGCCGTTCAGCGAAACGAGCCTGATTCATTGTCCTTTGAACGCGGTGCTGGACTGGCCGATGTGCATGCCATCGGGTTCTGCGCTGTTTCGCGACCCGGCGCTCAACGCGCAACTCAAGCGCGTGCTGAATTGCTGGTGCGGCTTTCTCAGCGGCCCGCATTCCCGCGAACATCTGAACACGTCGCCGCCCGAAGGGTGGTTTTGTGCGGAAGCCGACCAGCGGATCGGGCTGTCGCAATTCATTTGCGATCCGGATGAACCTTATTGGGGCTTTGCGTCATGGAATGATTTCTTCACGCGCCAGTTTCGCGCTGGCGAGCGTCCGGTCGACGAGCCGGACAACCATAAGGTTGTCGTGAGCGCGTGCGAAGCCGCGCCGTACAACATCCAGCTCGGCGTGAAGCTCAACGACACGTTCTGGATCAAGTCGCAACCGTATTCGTTGCAGGATATCTTCACCTCGGCTCAACCTGAATTGGCGCGAGCTTTTGCGGGAGGGTCGATTTATCAGGCCTTTCTGAGTGCATTCAATTATCACCGCTGGCATGCACCGGTAAGCGGCGTCATTTCCAGCGCCTATGCCGTGGATGGCAGCTACTACTCGGACGCGGACTCGGAAGGAGAAGACCCGGGCGGCCTCAACGACTCGCAAGGCTACATCACGGCGGTGGCGGCGCGAGCAGTGATCGTGATCGAATGTGACGATCGCGCGATCGGTAAGGTCGGCTGTGTGTTCGTCGGCATGGCGGACGTATCGTCCTGCGTGATCGAAGCGCTGCCCGGCCAACGGGTCAACAAGGGCGATGAGCTCGGCTTTTTCCAGTACGGAGGCTCGACATGCTGCCTGGTGTTCGAACCTGATGTGATTCGAGGTTTCGTTCCGCAACCGCCGTTCGACGACAACCAGGAGCCGGTGAAAGTCAACGCGCGAATCGCAACGGCACGGTAGCGCGGCCCGCTGCGCCTCTTGCGTCGCGTGCTTTCGTTGAGGTATCCCCGCACGCCGCCGCACTTGCGGGTGCGGCGGCGGTCTCGGACTCAGGCCGCAGCACTCAGGCGGCGGGCTTGAGAACCACTTTTGTCCAGCCGTCGTCACGTTCGTCGAAGTGCTTGTAGCCGTCCGGCGCTTTATCGAGCGGCAGTTCGTGCGAGATGATCTGCGAGGGCCGCGCCTTGCCGGCTGCGATCAGATCCCGCAGCTTGCGGTTGTATGCCTTGACGTTGGCCTGGCCGGTCGCGATGTGCTGCCCTTTCATCCATAGCTGCCCGAAGTCGAGGGCGAGCTGGCCCTTCTTCGCAAGCTCATCCCCGGCCTTCGGGTCCTCGGCGACGAATACCCCGACCACGCCGATGCCGCCCGTCGGGCGCACCGCCTTGATGAGGTTGTTCATGGTCAGGTTCGGCACTTCATGGCCCTTGCAGCTGCACTGATAGCCGACGCATTCGCAGCCGCGGTCCGCGCCCTCGCCGCCGGTCATTTCGAGGATCCGCTCGGCCGATGAGCCGTCAGTATCGTCCACGGGAATCGCGCCGATTTTTTCCGCCAGCTTGAGCCGGTCCGGATGGCTGTCCACCACCATGATTTTGCTCGCACCCTTGATCGATGCGGACAACGCCGCCATCAGACCGACCGGTCCCGCGCCGTAGATCACCACGCTGTCGCCGGGTTCGACTCCGGCGAGAACCGTCGCGTGATAGCCGGTCGGAAAAATATCGGACAACATGACGTAGTCGTTTTCCTTTTCTTCCGCGTCGGGCGGCAGCACGAGACAATTGAAATCGCCGAACGGCACACGCAGATATTCGGCCTGTCCGCCGCTATAGGGGCCCATGCCGGCGAATCCGTAAGCCGCGCCCGCCATGCCGGGGTTCGTGGTCAGGCAGAAGCCGGTCAAGCCGCGCTCGCAATTCTTGCAAAAACCGCAGCCGATATTGAAAGGCAAACAGACCCGATCGCCGACCTTGATCCGTTCGACGCCTGCGCCGACTTCCACGACTACGCCGAGATTTTCGTGCCCGAGAATCCGGCCTGTTTCCATGTTCGTGCGGCCTTCATACATGTGCAGGTCCGAGCCGCAAATATTGGTGGTGGTGATCTTGACGAGCACGTCCGTGGGGCGCTCGATTTTCGCATCCGGCATTTCCTTCACGGTGACTTTGCGCGGACCTTCATATACCAATGCTTTCATGCTGATCTCCTGAATGCGATCGGGTCGTCGACATGACGGCCGTATGTGAAGTCGAGCAGCGCCCATGCCTGACAAACGCTTAACGACCCACCCGTCTGGCGACGCGCAATGTAATTCGTCGATGGGCGCCGCGCCGAGCCGCCGGTCCTGACACGTCCGCCAACCTGCATCGGCAACGGCGCTCGTTCGCACGGGATGCCTGATTGCCGTCGGCCGTGGGAACGTTGCTTGCTCCTCTCAGCCGATAGCAGTCATTGATGGGCGGCGTCCGCCATCACGTAACCGGACGTCGCGGCGCCGGCGCTTTCACGGAGGCAACCATGAGCACCATGCTCGCTTATCGCATTCACCGGTTCGGCGGCCCCGAGGTATTCAGATCGGAACGGATCGACGTGCCGGAGCCTGGCGCGGGTCAAGTACGCGTGCGCGTGCTGACGGCGAGCGCCAACCCGGTCGATATCAAGACGCGCGCGGGCGACTACCCGTTGATTCGCGAGGACAGCTTGCCCTATACGCTGGGCCGGGACTTTGCCGGTGTGGTTGAGCGCGTTGGGGCCGGTGTCGGAGAATGGAAGCAGGGCGATGAGGTATATGGTTTTGTCGGACAGGGACAGGGCGCCTATGCGGAATTTGTCGTCGTCGATGCGCAGGCGCTCGCGCGCCGCCCCGCAAAGGTGGACATGGCGGCGGCAGGCGCGGTGCCGCTGGCCGCGCTGACCGCATGGCAAGGACTATTCGAACAGGGCGACCTCGCGGGCGGGCAGCGCGTGCTGATTCATGCCGGCTCCGGCGGCGTCGGGCACTTTGCCGTGCAGTTCGCGAAGCATGAAGGCGCAGAGGTGTTCGTCACCGCGTCCGGTGACGGCCTGGCATTTGTCCGCTCGCTGGGTGCCGACCACGTGATCGATTACCGCACGCAGCGATTCGAAGAACTCGCACGCGACATGGACCTCGTTTTCGATCTTGTCGGCGGTGATACGCAAAAGCGTTCATGGGCGGTGGTTGCGCGCGGCGGCGCGCTGATCTCGACACTCGCCGAGCCGTCGCAGACCGAGGCGGCGAGTCATGGCGCACGCGCCGCGCGCTATACCGCGCGGCCTGATGGCTATCAGTTGAGCGAGATCGCCGCGCTGATCGACGACGGCAAGGTGCGTGTGAAAGTTGCCGAAACCTATCCGTTCGATGCCGCCGCGGACGCGCTCGCCAGACTCGAAAAAGGACACGTGCGCGGCAAGATTGTGATCGCGGTGGCGCCCGCCAGTACGAATTCCTGATCGATGCCAGCGCCGTACAACTCGCGGTATCCCGGGCGCGAGGCCCGATTTTTGCTCGCCCGCTGTCGCGTCGACGCGCTCGCGTGCGGCTGACGCGTTATTCACGGCAGCGAATGCAAGGGGGAGCCCAAAGTGTCCGCAGGGGAAACGACCGACATGCGAGGTCTGCGCACCGGAGCCGGTAGCTTCGCCCTGATACTCGCGCTTGCGGCGAGTCCCGTGCATGCCGGCCCGGCGGCCCCCCTCAATTACTTTCTCCACGCCGCCGGTCCGGCGGCCGCGCCGACCCAGCGGCTGGGCTGGGTGCTGAGCGCCATCGCGATACTCGTGACGCTCATCATTGCCGGGTTGCTGGTCGGCGCGATCGTCCGCCGGCGCCCAGCGCCGCCGACGCGGCCATTCAACGCCGAAGCTGGCGGCATGCACTGGATTTACATCGGCACGGGCGTGTCTTCGATTGTCTTGCTGGCGATACTCGTCTACGTCCTCATCACGCTCGAATCGGTTGCTTCGCCGGCCGCGCATCCGCAACTGACCCTCACCGTCACCGCCTACGACTGGTGGTGGAAAGTCGACTATGCGGACGACCCCGACCCGCTCCGCAATTTCAGCACGGCAAACGAGATTCACATTCCCGTCGGCCAGCCGGTAAAAATCCTGCTGAAAAGCGCGGACGTGGTTCACGCGTTCTGGGTGCCGCAACTGGCCGGAAAGACCCAAACGATTCCCGGACAAACCAACGAGCAGTGGATTCAGGCCGACCAGCCCGGCATTTTTCGCGGGCAATGCTCGCAATTTTGCGGCGCGCAGCACGCGCATATGGCCTTCGAAGTGGTTGCGCAGAGCCCGGCGGACTTCGCTGCGTGGCGCGCCGCGCAGGGGCGCACGGCGGGTGGCTCCGCGGGCGATGCCGCGGTCGCGGCGGGGCGGCATCTGTTCGCCGAGCGCTGCGCGGGCTGCCACACGATTCGCGGCAGCGACGCCGCTGGTCTGCAAGCGCCGGATCTGACGCATCTGCTGTCGCGCCGCACGCTCGCCGCCGGCGCGCTGACCAATACGCCGGAGCATCTGCTCGACTGGATCGAACACGCGCAGCGCATCAAACCGGAAGCGTTGATGCCGGATATCCCCCTGACAACCGGCGACGCCGCCGCGCTGTCAGCCTATCTGGCGACGCTGCATTGAAACCCCGCCGAGAACACGGAGCGCCCTCCATGGCCGAACATGCCGCTACCGCTGCGACGCCAGGCACGCCGCCGCGCGCCGCGCGAGACGCGCTGCCCGATGCGTCGCCGCTCGTTCGCACGCCGCGGCGCGGCCGCGTCGAAGCCGGCAGCGCCGAAGAAAAGCGTTTGCGCGAGATCTGGGAAGCGCCGCCGGGCTGGCGAGGCTGGCTCTCCACGGTCGATCACAAAACCATCGGCTTGCGCTATCTGGTTACCGCCTTCGTTTTCCTGCTGATGGGCGGCGTCGAAGCGCTGATCATGCGTATCCAACTCGCGCGCCCCAACGCAACCGTGCTTACGCCCGAGCAATACGACCAGCTGTTCACGATGCACGGCGTGACGATGATCTTTCTTTACGCACTGCCGGTGCTGTCGGGCTTTTCGAACTATCTTTGGCCGCTTGTGCTGGGTGCGCGCGACATGGCGTTCCCGCGTCTTAACGCGCTGTCGTACTGGGTCTTTCTGTTCGCGGGCATCTTCCTGTATGCGAGCTTTCCGGCGGGGCAGGCGCCGGATGCGGGCTGGTTCAATTACGCGCCGCTTTCCGGGCTCGAATACAACACCGGCCCGAACATCGATGTGTACGCGCTCGGCATGGTGCTGCTCGGCATTTCGACGACGGTCGGCTCGATGAACTTCGTCGTGACGCTGTTGCGCATGCGGGCGCCCGGCATGTCGCTCGACCGCATACCGGTTCTGGTGTGGGGCACGCTCACGGCGTCAGGCGGCAATCTGCTGGCGGTGCCCTCGGTAAGCCTCGCATTCTTTTTACTGTGGATGGACCGGCGCATCGGCACGCATTTCTTCGACGTGTTGAACAGCGGCCGCCCGCTGCTATGGCAACACCTGTTCTGGATCTTCGCGCATCCGTGGGTCTATGCGGTCGTGCTGCCGGCCATGGGCATCGTCTCCGACGCGTTGCCGGTATTTTGCCGGCGTCCGCTGGTGGGCTACGGGCCGGTCGCACTCTCCACCGTGGCGACGATGGTGATCGGTTTCGTCGTGTGGATTCACCACATGTTCGCGACCGGCATTCCGGCACTCGCGCTATCGTTCTTCGGCGCGGCGAGCATGGTGATCGCGATTCCGAGCGCGGTCGCGACGTTCGCGTGGATCGCGACCATCTGGACGGGCCGGCCGGTATTTCGCGTGCCGTTCCTGTTTTTCGCGGGATTCGTGCTGCTGTTCGTGGTGGGAGGCGTGTCCGGCGTGCTGACGGCGGCCGTTCCGTTCGACTGGCAACTCACCGATACTTACTTCGTGGTCGCGCACCTGCATTACGTGCTGCTCGGCATCAACGTGTTCCCCGTGATGGGTGGCATCTACTTCTGGTTTCCCAAATTCACGGGCCGGATGATGAGCGAGCGGCTTGGCAAGCTCGGCTTCTGGGTGCTGTTCATCGGCTTTAACGTCGCGTTCTTTCCGATGCATATCGCGGGACTGCTCGGCATGCCGCGCCGCATCTATACGTATCCTGCCGATATGGGCTGGAATACCGTGAATCTCGTCACCTCCCTCGGTTCCTTCCTGTTCGCGGCGGGCGTGCTGATCTTTCTGATCGATCTGCTGGTGAGCCTGAAACACGGCAAGCCCGCCGGGGACAATCCATGGGACGCGCCCACGCTCGAATGGTCGGTCAGCTCACCGCCGCCACCGTACAACTTCGCGGTCGTGCCGTCGCTGGCGAGCCGGCATCCGTTATGGGAGGGCCGCATTGACGAGCCCGATACCGCCTTTCACGCGCGCTCGCAACTCGACGAAGGCTATCTGCTCGCGCAGGGCCGCGAAGCGCTCGGCACGAGCGCGCTCGAAGCGCGCCCCGATGTGATCCTGAAGATGCCCGCCGATTCGTATGCGCCGTTCTGGCTGGCGGTGTTCGCCAGCCTCGTGTTCGCGGGTCTCGCGCTGAGCGCGTGGATTTTTGCGGGGGCGATGCTGGCTGGCTGCGCGGTATCGATCATCGTCTGGTTGTGGCCGGAACGCGCGCTGATCCAGCGCGAGCCCGCCACCGTACACGACGCGGGGGGCTGAGATGAGCGACGCCATCGATCTGAACCAGCCATCGGACGGCTCCACTGAACCCATGCTTGCCTTACCCGTGGGGAGCGCCGGCGAGCGCTCGGGCGGCTGGTGGGGCTGCCTCACGCTGATCGCCACCGAAGGCGCGCTGTTCGGCTATCTGATCTTTTCGTATCTGTATCTGGCCTCGCAAAGCCCGCAGCATTGGCCGCCTGAAGGGTTGCCGAAACTCGGCCTTGGCATTGCGAACACGATCATTCTGCTGTCGAGCAGCGGGTTCGTCTGGCTGTGCGAGCGCTGTGTGCGGCGCGGGCGCTTGCGGTGGGCCGTGGCGTCGATGGCGGTGGGCATCGTGCTCGGCTGCCTGTTCGTGGGCATCCAGCTGCTCGAATGGCGCGATCATCCGTATGGCTTGACCACCCATCTTTACGGCTCGCTGTACTTCACCATTACCGGGTTTCACATGGCGCACGTTGTGGTAGGCATCGTCGTGCTGCTGCTTCTGCTGCTATGGACCGCGCTGGGTTATTTCGACGCAAAACGTTGCGCCGCGTTGACGATCGGCGGCCTGTACTGGCATTTTGTCGACGTGGTGTGGCTGTTCATTTTCAGCACGCTGTATTTGACGCCTTACCTATTCCAGGGGTGGTCATGGCAGAGAGCGTGACATCGCCCGAAGCGCCGCATTCACCGCTGCGGTATGCGCTCGCCGGCCTGCTGCTCGCACCGCTTGCCTGGCTTGTACAGATGGTGATCGCCGAGACCCTGGCCGCCCAGAGCTGTTATCCGTTCGACGTGCCGCTGTCCGCACCGGCCATGCCGTGGATGCGTCCGGCGCTCGTCGGGGTCAGCGCGCTGTGTCTGGCGGCGGGCGCGAGCGGCGCCGTGATCGCGTGGCGCAATCTGCGCCGGATCGCGCGAATGGAGAAGAGCGCGTCCGGCAACGCGCGTCCTACGCGAACAGAACTCGCGGGCTTCCTGAGCCGGATCGCCGCGATGTGTAGCGCGCTATTCCTGTTCGCGCTGATTGCGACCGACGTCGCTTTGGCAATCGTCTCGCCATGCCGGTGGTGGTGACCATGCGCACATTCCGCGATTTCGTCATGCATCGATGGGCCAGCGTGGGTCGGCGAATGCCGCGTTACGCGGGCCCCGGCTTGCTGGTCGCGTTGGCGTTGGCGCTGGCCGGCGCGCGGGTTTTTGCGGCGAATCCGGTCAACGCGTCGGCTGACAACGGCAACGTGGCGAACAGTGCTCCCGCTGGCGCGGACGCCGCAGAGATCGCTCGCGGCGCCTATCTAGCCAAAGCCGCCGACTGCGCCGGCTGCCATACGGCGGCGCCGCGCGTGACGCGGCCCGGCGCCGCGCCCATGCTGTCGCCTCCGTTCGCCGGTGGCCTCGGGATGACCTCGCCGTTCGGCACCATCTATTCGTCGAACATCACGCCCGACCCGCAGGCCGGTATCGGCCGCTATAGCTACGACGATTTCGCGCGCGCATTGCGCGACGGCGTCGCGCCGGGCGGCAAGCGGCTCTATCCGGCGATGCCGTACCCATCGTTCGCCAGAATCACCGACGACGACATGCACGCGCTTTACGCGTACTTCATGCACGGCGTGCAGCCGGTTGCTACGCCCGCGCCCGAGACCAGGCTGCCGTTCCCGTTTAACCAGCGCTGGGTGCTGATGTTCTGGGACTGGGCCTTTGCGCCTCGCGGCGTGTTCAAACCGGAAGCGGGGCGCGACGCGCAATGGAATCGCGGCGCGTACCTCGTGCAATCGCTCGGACACTGTGGCGCATGCCATACACCTCGGGGTCCCGCCTACGAGGAGCGCGGCTACAGCGAGTCGAGCGCGGCCTATCTGACGGGCGGCACCAACGACCACTGGTTCGCGCCTAACCTGACCGGCGACCGTGGAGCGGGGCTCGGCCGCAGTTCCGCCGCCGACCTCGCCGCTTTCCTCAGGCGCGGCCACGGCGGCGGACTGATCACGTTCGGCAGCATGGTGCAGGTCGTCGAAGACAGCACGCAATATCTGAACGACGCCGACCTCGCCGCGATCGCCGTCTATCTGAAGAGTCTGCCGCCGCGCGCGGAAAGCGGGCGGTTCGACGGGCGTTCGCGCGCCGCGCAGCAGACTGCGCAGGCGCTGAAAACCGGCGATGTCGAGCGGCCCGGCGCGGGCATTTATGCGAGCTACTGCGCGCGTTGTCATCAGATGGACGGCGCGGGCGTGCCGCAAAAATATCCGCGCCTGGCGGGCAATCCGGCGGTGCTGTCGAGTTCGACCACCTCGCTCGTGCGTCTGCTGGTGGAAGGGGGCGGCAGCCCGCATACCCAGGATGGGCCCGAGTCCCGCAAGATGCCGTCTTTCGCCGCGCGATTGAATGACCGCGAAATGGCCCATGTGCTGACTTTCATTCGCAATACCTGGGGCAATGCGGCGGCGCCTGTTACTGCGAAAGATGTGTCGGGCGTACGCGCGGCATTGCACAAGTAGGCGGCGAACGCGCTTGCCCGGGCGGCGACCTTCGCGCTCGCTCATCTGCTCCCTGTCGGCCGCTCTCCTTTGCGGGAAAACGTGCTCGCTTGCCCGTGCGCCGCAGGTTCAGCCGTGCCTCCGGCAATGCATGCCGCCAGCGCGGCAGTGAACCGCAGACGCGGTGCCGCGGCCACCCGAACGGTGACGACGGAAACTCAGACCGTTTGCGCGGCGACGATTCTCACCGGAATCGCCTTCGCGGCGGGCACCTTGCTTTCCTTCGCGTGGTGCGACAGCGGAATCAGCGGATTGCATTCGGGGTAGTAGCCGGCCACACAGCCGGCGGGCAGGTCGAACTCCATGATGCGAAAGCCGTCGACCCGGCGCGGGATGCCGTCCGGCGAGACCGCCTCCAGCGACACCTCGGCGTCAGCCTCGAGGCCATGCCGCTCGATGTCGCGCCGGTTCATCAGTAGCACCATCCGCGTGCCCCGGACGCCGCGAAACCGGTCGTCCAATGTATAGATCGTCGTATTGAACTGACTGTCGCTGCGCAGCGTGAAGAGGCGCAAGTCGTCAGGCTGGCGTTCGGGCATGTCGGGATCTTCGTTGAGCGTTTGCGGCACCATGAACTCAGCCTTGCCGCTTTTCGTCTCCCACTTGCGCTCGCGTGCGGGCAGCGGACGATGAAAACCGCCCGGTGTCCACATCCGCGCGTTGAAGTCGTGGAAGATTTCCGGATAAGTCTCGGCGATGGCGTCGCGAACCAGCGCGTAGTCGTTGCTCCACGCGTCCCAGTCCACCGACGTCGAATCGAGCGCCGCCTTCGCTATCCCGGCGACGATCGCCGGCTCGGACAACAGCTGGTCGCTTGCCGGCTGCGCGACGCCGTGCGAGCCATGCATGCAGCCGGTGCTGTCTTCCATTGCGACCGCCTGCGCGTTGCCCATGCGTTCGTCGATTTCGATACGGCTCAGGCAAGGCAGCAGATAAGACACTTCGCCATGCACGAGGTGGCTGCGATTGAGTTTGGTCGCGATGCTGACAGTCAGACGCAGCTTGCGCCACGCGGGCTCGATCGCATAGCGATCGGGCACGGAGCGCACGAGGTTGCCGCCTAGCTGGAAGACGGCGCGCACCTTGCCGTCGATCACGCCTTTGCATGCGTCGACGGTCGCCATGCCTTCCTTGCGGGGCGGCGTGAAGTGGTACTGCTCGGCGAGCTTGTCGAGCGGCGCCAGTTCCGGCTTCTCCGTCACGCCGACCGTACGCTGTCCTTGCACGTTCGAATGTCCGCGAATCGGCGACGGCCCCGCCCCAGGCTTGCCGATATTGCCGCGCAGGAGCAGCAGATTGACGATCATGCGGACGTTCTGCACGCCCATCCGGTGCTGGGTGAGACCCATCCCATAGTGGATGATCACAGCCTTGGCGCGCATGTATTCGTCGGCGGCCGCCGTGAGCGCGGCGCGCGTCAGCCCGCAGATGCGCTCGAGCTCGTCCCAGCGGGCATTTCTTACATAGCGCGCGAAATCGTCAAAGCCGCTCGTATGTTCCGCGATGAACCCGGCGTCGACGATCCGTGCCGCGCCTGTGGCTTGCGCGCGGTCGTCCGCTTCGATCACGGCCTTGCAGATGCCGACTATCGCCGCCGAATCGCCACCTGCTTTGAGCTGATGGTATTGCGTGCTGATCTGCGTCGCGCCGGGCTTGAGCATTTGCGTGGGAGACTGCGGATTCACGAAGCTCACGAGGCCCGGCTCGCGGATCGGATTGAACGTGATGATCGGCACGCCGCGCTCTCTCGCTTCCTGCAGATCGTGCAGCATGCGCGGGCTGTTCGTGCCGACGTTCTGGCCGAAGAAGAACATCAGGTCGGTATGCTTGAAGTCCTCCAGCGTGATCGTGCCAACCCCGACACCAATCGCCTGCTTGAGCCCGACACTCGTGCTTTCGTGACACATGTTCGAGCTGTCCGGGAGGTTGTTCGTGCCGTACATGCGTGCAAAAAGCTGGTACATATACGCAGTTTCAAGCGATGCGCGGCCGGACGTGTAGAACACCGCTTCGTCGGGCTTGATCGCGCGCAGCTCGCGGCCGATCTCTGCGAACGCGTGTTCCCATGTGACCTCGACATATTTGTCGAGTGCCGCGTCCCACCGCATCGGCGCGCAGAGGCGGCCCGCGTCTTCCAGCGCCTGATCGTGCCATTGCTCCAGTTCAGCCAGCGTGTGCTGCTGAAAGAATTCGGGATTCACGCGGCGCGACGTGAGGTCCCAGGCGGTCGCTTTGGCGCCGCTCTCGCAGAACTCGAAGGTATGCGGATGGGCGGGCTTCGCCCACGAACAGCTGACGCACATGAAGCCGTCCGGCTTGTTTTGATGCACGAGCACACGGCTCGTTTCGACCGGCGCTTTTTCCTGGATCAATGCGCTCGCGACCGCCTTTAGCGATCCCCACCCTCCGCTGGCATGCTGATAGGCGTCTGAGTCTTTGTGTGCGGTGCTCATATGTGGCTCCTGAGACGAACTACCAGGCCACGCGCAATCCGCATTCCTTGCAAATTTCTTACTGGCGCCGGGATTTTCCCCTGCCGTCGAACTGAGGGCGGCGAGCGACGCGCGCGCCACGCGGGTTCATGCTTTTCCGCGCCAGGGCACGAGACGCCGTTCGAGCGCGCGCATGCCGAGGTCGAAGGTCCACGCAATCAGCCCGATCAGCACGATGCCCATTACTACGACATCGGTGCGCAGGAAGCTGGATGCATTGAGCACCATCTGCCCAAGCCCGGCCGTTGCCGCGACCATTTCGGCGGCGACCAGCGTGGTCCAGCCGAAGCCGATCGCGATCCGCAGGCCCGTCAGAATTTCGGGTAACGCGGCCGGCAGCACGACGTGCCGGACGACCTGCGCGAAGCTCGCGCCGAGCGAGTACGCGGCGTTGACCTGCTCCGCCGTCGCGCTGCGCACGCCGGCGCGCGCGGCCATCGCGATGGGGGCGAAGCACGCGAGATAGATCACGATCAGCTTCGCGGTTTCATCGATGCCGAACCAGATGACCACCAGCGGCAGATACGCGAGCGGCGGCAAGGGCCGGTAGAACTCGAGCGGCGGATCGAGCAGGCCCCGTGCAATCCGGCTCACGCCCATCAGGATGCCGACCGGAACCGCTGTCACGCTCGCGAGTGCGAACGCGCCGAACACGCGGATGGCGCTCCACATCAAGTGCTGGCAGAGAGGCAGGCCGCCCTGGATGCGTCCATTCCATGCGTCGACGAATGCTGACCATACAGCCTGCGGCGCAGGCAAGAACAGCGGGGGCACCCAGTGAAAGGAGGTTGCGGCCCACCATAACGCCGCAATCGCGACGACAGACGCAACGCTCAGTATTGCTGTCGGACCTTCTCCCGGCAGCCCGCGCCGAGGTTTGCGCCGCCCGGCCGCGCGCCGCCCGGCCGGGGACGACGGCAGTGAATCGATCGAACTCATGACAACGCCACTTCTCGCGCGGTGTGCGGTTCGCCGTGCAGACGCCGCACGAGCCGCTCGCGCCACTGGATGAATTCGGGTGAGGATTTCACCGCGCGGGCATCGCGCGAGGCGAGAAACTGGCGTGCGAAGGGCAGCTCATGGCTCTCGGCGATTCGACCCGGACCGGGTGTCATCAGCACCAGCCGCGTGGCGAGAAACAGCGCTTCTTCCACGCTATGAGTGATGAAGAAAATGGTCTTGCGGGTGCGGCCCCAGACATCGAGCACGAGCTCCTGCATCGTTTCGCGGGTGAGGGCGTCGAGGGCACCCATGGGCTCGTCCATGAGCAGGACCTGGGGATCGCTCGCCAGCGCGCGGGCGATGCCTACACGCTGCTGCATGCCGCCGGAAAGCGCGTACACACGGGCGTCGGCGTGTTGGTCGAGGCCCACGAGCGCCAGTGTTTCACGTGCGATTTCGCGCCGGCGTGCGCGACCGACGCCCTGGAAACGCAGACCGAGTGCGACGTTGTCGATCACGTTGAGCCAGGGCATCAGTGCGTATTTCTGGAAAACCACACCGCGTTCCGCGCCGGGGCCCGCGATCGGTTCTCCATTCAGTCGTGCGCAACCTGCGGTCGGATCGATGAAGCCGGCGAGACAATTGAGCAGTGTCGTCTTGCCGCATCCGGAAGCGCCCAGTGCGACGACGAACTCGCCGCTCTCTATCTGCAGATCGACGCCTTCGAGCGCGGCCGTCGACGCACCTTCATAGGTCACGCCGAGGCCGCGGATCTCGAGTGTGCTCATTTTGCCGCTTGCTGCACGAAGCGGGGATCGACGCCCGCCGAATAGTCAGGCAACACGTTCTGGATCGTGCCCTGCGACTTGAGGAACGCCGCCGTCGCGGCCAGAGACTTCGCGGCGCCGCTTTGCGCTCCGCCGCCAAGCCAGGTCGGCGACGCCTGTTCCGCAAGGGTCGGGAACGCGTAGAGTGCGAGGCTTGCGGGGACGTCGGCGGCATTCGCGCCCGATTCCTGCGCCACGCCCTCGACTTCCTTCGACCCCACCGTCCACGCGGCTTTGTGATCGCGATACTGGGCATCCGTGTCGGCCAGTACCTTGACGAGACCGACGAGAAACGCGCCGTTGTCCTGCGCAAATTTGCGATTCACCGCGAAGCCGTCGAAGGTCGCCTTGCCCGATTCCCGTGCGACTTCACCTGACGTGATCAGCACCTTGCCGTTCTTCTTCACCTTCGCGAGTACCGGGTCCCAGATGTAGGTCGCGTCGATGTCGCCGCGCTCCCACGCCGCCGCGACTTCTGGCGGGCGCAGGTTGAGGATCTTGACCGTCGACGGATCCACCCCGGCATCTTGCAGTGCGACGAGCGCATGGAAATGCGAAGTCGACACGAATGGCAAGCCGATCTTCCGGCCCTTGAGATCGGTCAGCTTCGTCACGCCGGAGCCGTTTCTTGCCACTAGCGCTTCGGCGTCGTTGATGTTGTCGAGAATCCAGAACAGCGAAATGTCCACGCCTTGCGACAGCCCTGCCGCGATGGGGCTTGAGCCGGCCTCGCCGAGCTGGATCGAGCCCGACGCGAGCGCGCGGATCACGTCGGCGCCGCCCGCGAGCTTGCGGTAGGTCACCTTGTAGCCGGTCGCTTTTTCGACTGCACCGCTCACCTGCGCGTAGCGCCATGGAACCACCATGTCCTGGTAGCCGATCACGACTTCGCGTGACTCGGCGTGCACCGCGCCGGCCATCAGGGTGAAGAGGGTGAGGCCGGCAGCGGCGGTTCGCAGCGAGGAGAGTAGTGGTTTCATCGGAGACCCCGTTTTGTGAATCGATATTGTTAGGCGTTCCACTATAAGTAATCCATCAGCCGATGGTTCGAACCATTCCTGCATTGCAAATGACATTGCTTGCGAACGCCGCCACCGTACTTCCAGGTGTATGAACGTATGACAAAAGACGAAGCGCGCACCACCGTCGACACAACTTCCGGTTGATCTCGCCGCTGCCGTGGACTACAAATCTTTATTTGCCAGCATCGCCAGCCTGTACGCAAGCCCAATTCCAGCCACCGTTTCGTGCTTCGCCGTGACGCGTGCATCAGTGCTTGCCACCCCTGCAGGAGCCGCCTTCGCCGGCGGACGACCGGGCCTCGCCGTGAGCCGCCGCCTTTGGGCTGCGGATCTGATTGCATGCCGTAGCGGTCAGTGGGCAGCACCCGTTGGCGTTAGCGAATCTCGCAACGTCCTGCAGCCTGAACCAGATAGACAAGGAGGGTCCCGTCATGGGTATGCGTCCAGATCCCACGTTCCACGCATCGCCGAAACTCGCGATGGATGCGCCAGCAGAGAATTACGCCTACACGTTGCTGCTCAGCCCCGATTTCTCGCAGCCTGACGCGCTTGCCGTCATCGACGTGAAGCCCGGCTCGCCGACCTACAGCAAGGTGGTTCACACGGTTCCAGTGCCGAACAAAGGGGACGAATTCCATCATTTCGGCTGGAACGCCTGCTCGTCGGCGTTATCGCCATTGACCGGCCACGCCTTCCTCGAACGACGCTATCTGATCATTCCGGGGATGCGCTCTTCGCGCATTTACATCGTGGACACCAAGCCTCATCCGACCCAGGCGCGGCTTCACAAGATCATCGAGCCCGAGGAAATCTTCCGTAAAACAGGCTACTCCCGTCCGCACACGGTTCATTGCGGGCCCGAAGGGATCTACGTCAGCACGCTAGGTGGCGGCGGAAAAGAGGGCACCGACGGGCCCCCGGGCATTTTCATCATGGACTGCGAGACGTTCGAGGTTCTCGGCCGGTGGGAGATAGACCGCGGTCCGCAGGAAAAACACTACGATTTCTGGTGGAACCTGCCACGTGATTACATGGTGTCGAGCGAGTGGGCCTTGCCGCCGCAGTTCGAGAACGGGATCGTCGCCGAGGATCTTCTGTCGAACCGGTACGGGCACCACATCCACTTCTGGGATCTGCGGGCGAGGCGCAACGTGCAGAGCATCGACCTCGGCGCGAACCACCAGATGGCACTCGAAGTGCGGCCCGCGCACGATCCCAGCCGCGAGTACGGGTTCATCGGCGTGGTGGTCGATACGACGAACCTGGAAGGGTCGATCTGGACCTGGTGGCGCGAAGGCGGACAGTTCCATATCGAGAAGACGGCGACCATTCCGCCCGAGCCCGCCGCTGCGGAACTACTGCCACCGCTGCTTCAGGGGTTCGGCGCGGTGCCGCCGCTCGTCACGGACATCGATCTGTCCATCGACGACAAATTCCTCTACGTCGCCTGCTGGGGAACCGGCGAGATGCGTCAGTACGACGTGACGGATCCGCGCAAGCCGAAGCTTGCAGGCTCGGTTCACATCGGCGGGATCGCGCGGCGCACGCCGCATCCGAACGGTGAGACTTTTGCGGGCGGCCCGCAGATGGTTGAGATCAGCCGCGATGGCAAGCGGGTCTATTGGACCAACTCCCTGTATTCGAGCTGGGACAACCAGTTCTATCCGAACGGCGTGCCCGCGGCGCAGGTCATGGCACGCGCCGAACCCGGCGGCGGCCTCACGCTGGCCGATGATTACTGGGTGGCCTTTCCCGATGGCTACCGGGCTCACCAGATCAGGCTGGAAGGAGGCGATTGCTCGACCGATTCGTTTTGCTACCCGTCGGTGGGCATTTGACCGGCGGCGGCTGGTCGCAGACCGGCCTTTGGCTGGCGGTCCTCGCAAGCGGTCTTTATCACGGCGTCAACCCGGCGATGGGATGGCCGCTCGCCGTTTCCAGCGGTTTGATGCAAAGACGCGTGCGGGCGCTGGTGGTCGCGCTTTTCTACCTCGCGGCGGGGCACGTGCTGGCAATGTTCGTCGTGATGTTGCCTTTTGCGATGCTGGCGATCCTGCTGGCGTGGCAGCGTGAGATCCAGCTCGGAGCAAGTGTGCTGGTGGCCGGCTTCGGGGCCTTTCTGCTGATCTGCCGGCGCCATCCGCGTGTACTCGCGCGGATCCCGCCGGGACGGCTTGCGCTCTGGTCTTTCGCTGTGGCCATTGCGCATGGCGCGGGGCTGATGCTCGTACCGGTTTATCTCGGGCTTTGCCGCGCCTACCGTATGGATCGGGCGCATCAGGCAGCGCAATCGCTGATCGACGCCGATCTTCGGATGGCGCTGTTCGTCTCCGCTGCCCACGCCACCGCGATGATAGCGGCCGGCGGACTATTGGCCTGGCTGGTCTACCGTTACCTGGGGCTGAAGTTCGTGTCACGGAGCTGGTTCAATCTGGACGCGATCTGGGCATCGAGCCTGATCCTGGTCGGCATGCTCTCGCTGGCAGTGAATGCCGCCGCGCCAGTCGGATGACGGAAATAGTAGTTGCGCTGCGCTTCACGGGACAGTGCGCGTAGTTGGTGTGGCGCTGCTCGCTGCCGCGTCAGCGCACTCAGCGACGTTTAACGACGTTCAGCGTCAATGGCAAAAAGAAATTCCTGGTTTTGACGGCGTTGCGGGCGGGCCGTCGCTACCTCCGATCGGCGCAAGCCATCGATACGGACCGCGATAACCCTTACTTCGCCGCAAGCGACGATTTGGCGCTGAGCAACACCCACCGGCCGTGATCGACCACCAGGTTCACACTTCTCACGCCGATCACGCGCCGCGTGGCCGGATCGAAGGTCGCCCGACCGAACACCACGCTGGGGACGTCGCGAAGCCTGGGCAGCGCATCGCGCACGCCGCGCCGGTCGAGGCCGCCCGCCCGCAACGCATAGGCGGCGATGATCGCCGCGTCGTACGCGAATGCATTGAACGCGTCCGGCTGCTGATGATATTTAGCCTCGAAGGTGCGAACGAAGTGCTGGACTTCGGGGCGCGGATCGTCCGGAAAAAAGCTCGTGTTGGTCGTCACGCCGTTGACCGCATCGCCGCCGAGTTCCATGAACTTCGGTGAATAGACGGAACTGGCTGCCACGATCGGGGTGTGCAAGCCGCTGCCCCGTGCCTGACGCACGATCTGCGCGCCGTCCGAGTAGTACGAGATCAGCACGAGGGCATCGGGATTCGCGTCGCGCAGGCGCAAAAGCGTGGCGCGAAAATCCTTGTCGGTGGGCTGGTAGCCCTCGCTCGCCACCACCTGGATGCCGCGCGAGGCAGCGGCCTTGACGAACACGTCCTTGCTCGCGCGGCCCCAGTCGGTGTTTTGATAGAGCACGGCGACGCGTTTGAAGCCCTGTTTCGCGGCCAGTTCAGCGAGCAGGGGCTGCGCGTCCGCCTGACTGACCGACGGGCTCCAGATGAAGTCGCCGCCCTTGGTGAAGTCCGGATGCGAGTTGGTAAAACCGAGTTGCACGAGCCCGGCGCGCTGATAGATCGGGGATGCCGCCATCGATGCCGGGCTGGAGAAGTCGCCCAGTTCGATCAGGATGCGCGGGTCGCCCACGAATTTCTGCGCGATCGTCACAGCCTGGCGCGGATCGCTTTGACTGTCCTCGAAAACATACTGCAGCGGCCGGCCGTGGATGCCGCCGTCGCGGTTGATCTGATCCAGGGCGAGATCGAAGCCCGCTTTCCACTGCGCGCCGTATTGTGCGTTGGGGCCGCTCAACGGACCGCTGACACCGAACAGCACAGGCTCGCCGCTGGCTGGCGCGGCGGCTGGCGCAATGCTCGCGATGCCGCCGAGCGCGAGTGCGACGGCCGTGCCCAGCAGCTTGCGGCGCAGGAATGAAGGACGCTGGCGAGACGGGACGGACATGGCGATAACCCTCGTGGAATGTCGGCTCAAAGTCTCCGGCGCGGGCGCGGCGTCGGCAACGAATGGATTCGCATATTGATATCTGCGCGTTCGTGGTCTGCGCCGGGAGCGTTCCGTTATTGCGGGAACACGGGCTCGCCCAGCGTCAGCATGAGCCGGTTGGCCCACGCGAAAATCGCAATTGCCTGGCTCAAATCGAGGATTTCGGCCGGCGTGAGACCCACGACGCGCAGCGCGTCGAGCGATCTGCGGTCGACCGCCTCGGGGTGCAAGGTCAGATCGATCGCATAGCGGACGATCGCGCGCTCCCGCTCGTTGGTGCCGGCGGTGGCGGGGTCCGCGAAGACCTGTTCGATGACGTCGCTGCGGCGCGTCAGCTGGGTGAAGCGCTGCGCGTGCACCGACGCGCAATAAACGCAGCCGTTGACGCGCGACACGACCGTGCTGGCAAGCTCGCGCTCCGCTCGTGACAGCCCGCCCGGCGCATACATGATGCTGTTGAATGCGCCCGAACGCTGGGCCAGGACTTCCGGCTCGTGCACGAGCAGCAGGTAGTAGTCCGACGTGCTGGCTTTCGGATGGCTCGCTTCGAGCACGGCAGTCTGTTCGGGCGACGCTTTATCGAGCGCGACCGTGTCGAGCCATGCCGTCCATTCGAGGGTGGCGGCGGTGAAGCCATGCGTCCTGTTCATGCGGGTTGCTCCAATGCCTGCAATGCTTGCAGCGCTGCCACGACGCGCACCTGATACGACACGAAGGCAATCAGTTGAGCCAGCGCGACGATGGCCCGCGTGGTGAGTCCGGCTGATTGCAGCGCGGCCAGCTCGGGCTTGCCGGTCGTGGCGGGCCGTGTGATCAGCGCGTGCGTGTGCGCGAGGATCGCGGCCAGTCGCGGACCGCCGACGGCTTCGATCGCGTCGGCGGCGGCGGGCAGGCCCTGCGTGGCGACCGCATCGAGCGCCGCGGCGCTCAGCGATGGAGCGCTGCTCGCGGCCAGCAAACGCTCGCGGTAAGACTGCGCGGCGGTGTGGGACGGCGTGAGCCATGCCGCGTACCACGCCGCATAAAGACGGTCGGGCAGCGTCAAACCGGCGAGCTCCGGTGCGAACAGCGCGTCGTGACTGCCCTGTGTATAGCGTGTGGCATCGGCTCGCGCGGCGCGCAGCGCGGCGACGCTGCCGTCGGCACTCAGGCCGGCCAGTTGCGACACCACATCATTGACGACGGCGGAACCGGGCGAAAACGTATCGGTGGACATGATCGGGACAGGTGATGGCTCAGGGTGGGATCAGAGAGACGTCCGGGCGGCGTCAGGGCCCGGCATCGGTTGCAATGGCATCGGCGTCGGTCCATTCGTCGCCGGCGAGTTCGGCGGTGTCGAACGCGAGCAGCGCCGCGTAGTGCCGCTCGCGGTCGGCGTCGAACAGCATCGCCGCGATGGCGCGCGCGAGCCGCTGTGCGCCGTCGCTGATCGCGGGAATGTCACCGGCAAGCTTGCCGTGTGTCAGGCTTGCCGAGTGATTAAAGCAATGAATCCGCGAAAGCGCGGCGCAGGTGTGCCGCTCGCGTGGCTGGAATGCGAAGTTGCGATCGAGGTCCGGCGAGGACGCCAGTTCCTCGTTCGGCAGATCCTCGGGATGCGTGTAACGGTCGCGCCAGCGCCGCACGTGCGGTGCGATCGCGGCGAACTCCTCGCGGGTATCGAGTTCCGAGTGAAAGCCCGTCGCGAAGATCAGGAAGTCCACCTCGTAGCGGCCCTTCGGCGTCTGGACCTGCAACGCATCGGCGTTGGCCGCGATGCCGTTCAGCGGGCTGCCGAGATGAAAGCGCGCCTGCTCATAGCGCGAGACGCGCAACACGCTGTCGCGCGGCGGCGGTGTTTGCGATTGCGCGGCGTAGTGCAGAAAGCGCCATTTCCATTCGTCAGGCAGATGCACAAAACCATGCACGAGTCCCGGACTGCCGATGCCGGTCAGCTTGTTGATTCGCGGCAATTCGGTGCGCCGCACGAACAGGTCGACGCTTGCGGCACCGGCTTCCAGCGCGCTAGCCGCATTGTCGAACGCGGACGCGCTCGCGCCGACCACGCCGACACGACGCCCGCGCAGCGACGCGAAATCGATGTCCTCCGACGAATGAGCGTAGCGATGCTTCGGCAAATCACGCGCCACCTCCGGAACGAACGGACCACCGAGGCCCTCGCGGCCTGTGGCGAGCACCACGTGGCGAGCCAGAACGCACTCGTTTCCGCCATGCAGGCCGGCCACGTCGAGTTCGATCAAGCCGTCGTCGCGTGGTTGAAGGCTGACGATTCTTGCATGATTGCGGACCGGCAGCTCAAGCACGCGCCGATACCAGCGCAGATAGTCCATCCACAGCGTACGGGGAATCTTGTAGAGGGCGTCCCATTGCTCGCGGCCGAATTGCGCCTCGTACCACGCGCGGAAAGTCAGCGCGGGCAGACGCAGGGCCGGGCCGGTCAGTTGCTTGGGCGAGCGCAAGGTCTGCATGCGGGCGTAGGTGATCCACGGTCCTTCGCGACCCTCGGGCGCCTGGTCGAAGACCTGCTGATTGTCGATGCCCAGCAGGCGCAATTCGGCGCTCGCGGTCAGTCCCGCCATGCCGCCGCCGATGATCGCGACGTCGAGCACGCGCCGCGCATCGACATGCCGTGCGGGCACCCACGCGGGCGCGGGAAGTTCGAGCCATGCGAGATCTTCGCGCAGACGTGCTTCGAGCGCGGCCAGACCGCCGGGTGCGGCGGCGGCCGCGAGTGTCGCGCCGGTCCGCTCAGCATGGGAAGTCATGCCGGCACTCCTTTGGTGTGAGTTCGAGAAGGGTTGGCGCGGCGTGTCATCAGCGCGTCGTGCTGTGCCGCGGCGTGCCGGACGGCATCAGGCAACAGATCGACGCAAACGTGCCCCAGTGCTTCGATCAGACGGCTTGCGCCGCTGGAGAGGGGCTTGCCGGGCAGCGTAACGACGCCGAACAGAAATGGAATGTGTGCATCGATCCGCCGCACCACAGTGCCGGCGATGCGCGTGCCGAAAGCGGTGGCGGGGTCGACGAGCGCTACGCCGAGTCTGGCGTGCGCCGCCATTACCGCATTCAACGATGCATTGGTTTCGAGCGCGATAACCGGTTGCAGCCCCGCGTCGGCAAACGCCGCGTCGATGCGGCGTCGCAGCCGGTAGCGATTGGCGACGGTCACGACCGGATGCGCCGCGATATCCTGCAAGGCCAGAACGCCGGGGCCCGCTAGCGGGTGATCGGCATGCAGCACGGCCACGCAGGGCGCTTCGACGATGTAATGGAGATCGAGCGTGGCGTGATCGAGCGGCAGCGTGGCCACTCCCACCTCGACGGTTCGGGCGAGCAATGCCTGCACGATATGTTCGGCGGACGCGCTGCGCAGTTGCACGTCGAGCGGCGCTTCATGCTGGGCGAGCGCCGCGATTGTTCGCGGCACCAGCGCGGCGGCGAGCGCCGGCGTGGCCGCAACGCGTAGCGGCGCGGGCGCGTCGAGCCCGATCGCGCGCGCGCTGGCGCGAATTGCATCGAGCCCGATCAGCGAGCGTTCCACTTCCTCATAGAGCAGAAAGGCGCGCTGTGTCGGCGTGACGCGCGGACCCTTCCGATCGAACAGCGCATAGCCGATTTCCTGTTCGAGCTCCTGAATCATGCGCGTGACGCCGGGCTGCGAGCGGCCCACGAGCCGGCCGGCGCCCGTCATGCTGCCCGCCGACATCACTGCCGAAAACGCCTCGAGATGATGCAACTCCATCCGCTATTCCGTTCGTCCCGTTCATGTCTGCGGTGAATTGTAGAGGCCGATGAATGCGGAATTCTTATAATAAATTCGCCTATGCAAATCAGCTCCGGCTCAATGGCCGATGCCGCGGTCGCCGGATTCAAGCCTGCGGGACGGCCCGTGCCGGTCGATAAAAGCCCTATGAAACAAGGTATTTAGCTCATGCACGGCGAGGCCGGGAGCATTGCGGCAAGCCGCCCATCCGGGCAATGCGTATAAGCTTTTCTGAACCGATGGAATAAGTTTCCACGCTTATCTTCGTTGGCCCGTTTCTTTGCCACATGGTTTCATCGTTGAACTCAATTTCAAGGTGTGAGACTGGCATGTCGATGGTGTTGAACAGAACGGAAATTCGCGCCCGCGCATGGCGCGGCGCGCTTCGCGCATTGGCGCTCGCCGCCGTCGGCGCGCTCGCGCAGATCAATCTGGCGCATGCGGCGGGCACGTCGTCAGATCCTTATTGGGTGGGCGTCACCGGTCCCCTGAGCGGACAGGACGCGCAATACGGCGAACAGTGGAAGCGCGGTTTCGATCTTGCACTGGAGCAGATCAACGGTAGCGGCGGCATCGACGGTCACCCCTTGAATTACGATTTCGAAGACAGCCGCAGCGATCCGCGCCAGGCCGTGCAGATCGCCCAGAAATTCGTCGACGACAAGCGGATTCTGCTCGAACTCGGGGACCTGTCGAGCGGCGCGTCGATGGCTGCCTCGCCGGTCTATCAACGCGGCGGGCTCGTGCAGTTCGGCTTCACCAACTCGCATCCGGACTTCACGAAGGGCGGCGACTATATGTGGAGCACCGCGATCAGCCAGGCGGAAGAGCAGCCGATGCTGGCGCACTACGCGACGACCGGTCTCGGCTTCAAAAAGATCGCCGTGCTTTATCTGAACACCGACTGGGGCCGCACCAGCAAGGATATCTTCGCGAAGGCCGCGACGTCGGACGGCGCTCAGGTCGTCGCGGCGGAAGGCTACCAGCCGAACGAGAAGGACTTTCGTGCAACGCTCACGCGCATTCGCAGCGCGAATCCGGATTCGATCGTGCTGATTTCGTACTACTCGGACGGCGCCCAGATCGTCCGGCAGGCGCGTGCCGCCGGTGTGCGCGAGCCGATCGCCGCGGTCGGTTCGGTGTATTCGCCGAAATTCCTGGAACTGGGCGGTGCCGCCGTGAACGGCGTCTATACGGAATCGAATTTCTTCCCGGGCGATCCGCGCCCCGAAGTGCAGAGCTTCGTCACGCGCTATCGCGCGAAATACGGCGGCGATCCGGACACTTTTGCGGCGCGCGCCTACGACGCGATGATTCTTGCCGGCGAAGTGATCCGCCGCTACGGCGCGAACCGCAGCGCGGTGCGCGACGGCTTCGCGAAGATCGACAACGTGCCGAGCGTGATTTTCGGCAAGTTCAAATTCGATCCGCAAACGCGGCGCGTCGCGGGCGCGAAGAATCGCGAACTCGTCGTGAAGGACGGCAAGTTCGCGCTGTGGAACGGCGCGCAGGCGACGCGCGCGCAATGACGGAATTCGCGTACAGCGCCGCTGTTTGGTACAGGATTGAACGGCTATGAGCGCCTGGTTCGACTACACGATCAACGGCTTGATCGTCGGCAATATCTATGCGCTGCTGGCGGTGGGACTCGCTCTCATTTTCGGCGTGTCGCATCTGATCAACTTCGCGCATGGTTCGGTGTACATGGTCGGCGGCTTTATCGGCTGGCTATGCCTGACCCGGCTCGGCTTGCCGCTGCCGGTCGCGTTGCTCGCGACGGTGGCAGGCTGTGCGTTGCTCGGCATGCTGATCGAACGGATCGGCTTGCGGCCGCTGCAAGGGGCGGCGCGCATCGCGCCGTTGCTGGCGACGATCGGCATCAGCTTCGTGCTCGATCAACTCGCGCAAATCGTTTTCGGGCCGGACCCGCGTCCGGTGCCGAGCACGTTGCCGGAGTGGTCGTTCACGATTGGCGGCGCGACGCTCGGCTCGCTCGATCTGCTGATCGCGGCGACCGGCATCGGCGCGGCGGCTGTGCTGTATGTGTTTCTGCGCTTCACGCGGCTCGGCTGGGCGGTGCGCGCCACCGCGCAGGACCGCGATGCCGCGCTGCAGATGGGCGTCAACGTGCACGCGGTGAACCGCGCGGTATTCGCCATTGCCTGCGGGCTGGGCGGTCTGAGCGGTCTGCTGGTCGGCATGTACTACAACAGCATCGATCCCGCGATGGGTTTCCAGGCGACGCTCAAGGGCGTGGTCGCCTTGCTGATCGGCGGTCTCGGCAACGTGCCGGGCGCAATCGCCGGCAGCCTGCTGCTGGGGCTCGTCGAGAGCTACGGGGTGGCGCTGTTCGGCACGAGCTACCGTGACCTGTTCGCGTTCGTACTGCTGTTGCTGTTTCTCGTGTGGCGGCCAAACGGACTGTTCAGTGCGAACCGGCGCCTGCCGCCCGAACCGCTGACGGGCACCTTCCTGTCGTACGGTCGTGCGCTGCGTGTGCCGCGTGGCGTGTTGATCGCTGCTGTCGTGAGCGCGTTCGCGTTGCCGCTGATCGCGCCGTCGCCGTATCTGCTGCAAACCCTGACGAACGGCTGGATCTACGGACTGCTCGCGTTGAGCCTGACGCTGGTGGCAGGCACCGTGGGACAGATTTCGCTGGGACATGCCGCGTTGCTGCTGATCGGCGCGTACGGGTCGGCATTGCTGTCGGTGAATCTCGGCTGGTCTCCGGCTGTGACGATTCCGCTTGCCGGCGCGATCACTGCGTTGATCGGCACGCTGCTGGTCTATCCGTCGTTCCGCCTGCGCGGCCACTACGTATCGATCGCGACGCTCGGCATTGGCGAGATCGTCGGCCTCGTCGTGCTGAACTGGGACAGCCTCACGCGCGGTCCGGTGGGCATCACCGGCATTCCACCGCTTGCGCTGTTCGGCTGGCAGGTCACGAGCGCGCGCGCGGTCTACTGGTTCGCGCTCGCCGTGCTCGTCGTTCTTGCCTTGCTGCAGGTGCGGCTGTTGCGCTCGCACCTCGGGCGCACATGGCGCGCGATTCGCGAGGACGACGTCGCCGCGCGCGCCTACGGCGTGCGGCCGAATCGCTACAAGGCGATCGCCTTCGCCTGCGGCGGTTTCGCGGCCGGGATCGGCGGTGGTATTGCAGCGCATCTGTATAGCTACATCAACTATCAGACCTTCGATTCGCAAGTGTCGATTCTCGCGTTGACGATGGTGATCCTCGGCGGCCTGGGGAGTGTAGCCGGCGCGGTGGTGGGCGCGGTGGCGCTCATCAGCCTGCCGGAACTGTTCCGCTTCGCGGCCGACTACCGGATGCTGATCTACGGCGTCGTGCTGCTCCTGCTGGTGCGCTTCCGGCCGCAGGGTCTGTTCGGCACGGCGTGAGGAGAACATCATGAACCCTGCATCGGTAAGCGGCCGGGACATCCTGTTCGACGTGCGGCGCGTGACGCGCCGCTTCGACGGCCTGACCGCGGTGGATGGCGTGAGCCTGTCAGTGGCGCGCGGCGAATGCGTGAGCGTGATCGGCCCGAACGGCGCGGGCAAGTCGACGCTGTTCAATCTGCTGACCGGCATGGATGTGCCGGACGAAGGCGAGATTCGCCTCGACGGTGAGGACGTGACCGGTACTTCGCCGGAACGCCTCGCCGCGCGCGGCGTAGCGCGCACGTTTCAGCACGGCCGCGTGTTCGGCAACCTGAGCGTGCTCGATAACGTGTTGATCGGCGCGCATTCCCGGCTTGCGCTGGCGCGTCCAGGCTGGCCCGTGCTCGGCGCGTTCTCGGAAGTGGTCCGCGCGCTGGTTCGGCCGTCCGCGCTTCGGCGCGAGGAAGCAGCCTTGCGTGCCGACGCCGAAGCGATCATCGCGCGATTCGGCACGCGTCTCACGCCGCGCATCGAGCAACCGGCGCATAGCCTCTCGTATGCGAACCGCCGGCGCGTCGAGATTGCGCGTGCGCTGGCGCTGCGGCCGCGCATGTTGCTGCTCGACGAACCCACCGCGGGAATGAACGAATCGGAGACCGCGGAAATGCTCGAGCTGATTCTCGACCTCAAGCGCGATGGACTGACGATTCTGCTGATCGAACATAAACTCGATCTGGTGATGCGCCTGTCCGACCGCGTGATCGTTCTCGACGACGGCAGGAAGATCGCAGCGGGTTTGCCTGACGCCGTGCGCAACGACCCGGCGGTCATCGACGCCTATCTCGGCCATCGTCATGTGGGCGCGCAAGCCGGACCGGCCGCACAAGCGGTCGCGGCGCGCAGCGACTCCACGGTGACAGGCGCGCAACACGCATGACCGCACATGATCCGCTGACGCGCGCTCAAACGAATTCCGCCACCATGACCGCACCGCTTCTCCAACTCGATAACATCGATACGTTCTACGGCCAGATCCAGGTGCATTTCGGCGTAAGCCTGGAAGTGCCGCGCGGCGAGATTGTCAGCCTGCTTGGCGGCAATGCAAGCGGCAAGTCGACTGCCATGAAGATCATTCTTGGCTTGCACCGGCCGCGCTCGGGCACGATCAGGTTCGACGGCCGGGCGATCAACGGTCTGCTCACACCGCAGATTGTCCGGCTCGGCATTGCATCCGTACCGGAAGCACGCCGCCTGTTCGGCGACATGACGGTGCGCGAGAACCTGTTGATGGGCGCGTTCACGCGCCGCGATCGCGAGGGCATCGCGCAAGATTACGAACGGATGCTGGCACTGTTTCCGCGCGTGAAGGAGCGGCTCGCGCAGCGTGCCGGCACCTTGTCGGGCGGTGAACAGCAGATGCTGGCGATGGCGCGTGCGTTGATGAGCCGGCCCGCGCTCGTCTGCATGGACGAGCCGACGATGGGTCTGTCGCCGCTCTACGTCGACAAGGTGCTTGACCTGATCCGCACCGTCAACCAGCAGGGCGTGACGTTCTTCATGGTCGAACAGAATGCGAGCCTGGCATTGCAGATCGCGCATCGCGGCTATGTGTTGCAAACGGGGCGCGTCGTGTTGTCCGGCGAGGCCGGCGCGTTGCTCGGCGACCAGCGGATTCGCGATGCGTATCTGGGCGGCGCGCTGGCTGCGGAGACGGCCTCCTGACGCAAACGGGGGGCGGTTTTATTCGCCGCATGTTTCTGAGTCGTCCGGATCCGTTGGCGCGCTGCTGTTTCGATGATTGGCGCGATAGCCATGAAGCCTGCTGGCGCGCACTTGCAGGCGCTAGCGCTGCTCATAGCCACAGCGTCGATAGATGAGACGTGCCGCATAATCCAGCAAAAACCCCAACGCGCCGATTACCAGAATCACGGCCGTCAGTTCCGAATACGCGAGCCGGTCGCGGGTGTCGAGAATCAGGTAGCCGAGTCCCGAACTGACGCCGAGCATTTCCGCCGGCACCAGCACGATCCACAGAATGCCGATCGCCAGCCGCACGCCAGTCAGCACATGCGCGGCGAGACCGGGCACGAAGATGTGCCACAGCATCTCGCCGCGAGTGGCGGCGAGGCTCTCGGCGAGTTGCAGCCAGCGCCGGTCTATCTGCGTGACGCCCGCCGCCGTGCTCATCACGAGCGGCCACACGGCCGCAAATGCGAGCAGAAAGTAGACCGCGCGATCGCCCACACCGAGCGACATGACGGCGATCGGCATCCACGATAGCGGCGAAATCATTCGCAGGAATTGCAGGGTCGGCGAGAGCGCGGTGTCGAACGCCTTGATGCGGCCGATCAGAAAGCCGAGCGGCACGCCGATCAGCAGCGCCCACGCGAGCCCGATCGCGATGCGCCGCAAGCTCGTCGCGATGTGCACGAGCAGGCGGTCCTCGGTGACAAGCGAGGGCAGCGCCGCGAGCGCGCGGCCTGGCGAGAACTGCGCGGCCAGACTGTCCGGGCGGGCGATCAGGTGGATGGCCAGCCACCAGATCGCGACGATGCCCGCCAGTCCCGTCAATCCGAGCAGCGTGCGGGCCAGCCAGCCGGAGACGATGCGCGGGCCGCCCGCTGCCGCGTTGCTGTCACGAGGCGTGGCGGCCGGGCGACCGGTTACGCTAGACAAGAATCGTCTCCGTTCGCGTGAAACTCTCGGCGAGGCCGAACGCCTTCATGCCGCCAGCGGACTCGATGCTCTTCTTCACGAAACGGTCGTCGACCAGATCGCGCGCCACGAAGGCGGGATCGAGTTGATGCAGGAACTGTGCATTCCCTTCGACCTGCGTCGCCTTCAGCCGCCTGACGAGTTCTTCCGTATAGGCTGGGTACGGATACGGCTGAAAATCGATCCGCTTCGCATGCCAGTCCGCATGCGTGATCGCGCGATCGGCCAGATAGCGGCCCTCGTCGCCGGGCGGCGGCGCTAGCACGTTCGTCAATACGTTGGCGGAATGGGGCGTGTAGTGGTTCCGGCCGCTCTTCGACAACAACTGAGCGGCTTCCTGCGGATGCGCGCGGGTCCAGACCTGGGCCTTGACCACCGCGTCGACGACCTTCTGCGACCACGCGGCCCGTTCGGTCAGATCGCGCTCATGCATGAACACGACGCAGCAGGCGTGATTCTTCCAGACGTCGCCGGTAAAGCGCAGCACCTTGCCGACTTTCAACTCCTCGGCCGCCGCGTTGAACGGTTCGGCGACGATGAACCCGGCGATCTGCCTCGAAGCGAGCGCGGGCGGCATGTCCGACGGCGACATCACGATCAGCCGCACTTCGTTCGCCTTGAGCTCGCCGTCCTTCTCCAGCACCGGCACGAGCCCCTGCGCACGTAACATGTGCTGCACCACGACGTTGTGAATCGAATACCAGAACGGCACGGCCACGGTTTTGCCGCCGAGCTCGCCGAGCTTGCCGATGTCCGGCGCAACCGTGAGCGCGGAGCCGTTCACATGATTCCACGCGACTACTTTCGCGGGTGCCTGGCTGCCGTAGCGTGCCCAGATCGTCATGGGCGCGAGCAGATGCACCACATTGACCTGACCCGACAGGAACGCTTCGACGAGCTGCGCCCAACTGCGCAGCAGGGTCGGTTTTTCGACGGCGAGCCCCGACGCGTCGAAATAGCCGTTGTTGTGTGCAACCAGCAAAGGTGCCGCGTCCGTGATCGGCAGATAGCCGATACGTACGGGCGCGTCAGGGTTCTCGGCGGCGCGCGCGTTCAATGCGGCGAGTAGCGGCGCGGCACCGGCTACGGTGAACATCGAGGCGAGTTTGAGCCACTCGCGGCGGGACATCGGAAGCTGACACATGCGGTATTGGCCTTCTTATGTGTGGGCGGAAAGCGGCGTGTGCGTCATCGAGTCCTGCAACGCCTGGAGAATCTGGATGCGCAACGCGCCGAGCTCCTGTACGCGGGTCTCGCGCGGCGGCGCAACGACAATGTCGAGTTGCAGGATCAGCGTGCCCTGAGCGCCGAGCACGACGACGCGATCGGAGACCAGCAGCGCTTCGTCGATATCGTGGGTCACGAGCACGGTGGCCGCATTTGTGTCACGCACGACGGTGACGAGCAGACGCTGCATGTCGGCGCGCGTCACTTCGTCGAGCGCGCCGAACGGTTCGTCCAGCAGCAGCGTGCGGGGTTGCCGCGCGAGGCAACGGGCGAGCGCTGTGCGTTGCGCCATCCCGCCGGACAGTTGCCGTGGCGTGTAATGGCGCGCGTGAGCGAGGCCCACTTCCTGCAACGCGGCGGTGACGCGCTCGCGCCGCTCGCCGCGCGACAGTGCCGGCTGACGCGCGAAGCCTAGCCCGAACGCGACATTCTTCTCGACCGGGAGCCACGGCAACAGGCATGGATCCTGGAATGCGAGCGCCACGTCGGGGCGCGGTCCGCGCAGGATCTCGCCGTCGATCTCGACATGTCCCGCGCCGGGTTGCTGCAAGCCCGCGATGATCCGCAGCAAGGTGGACTTGCCCGAGCCGCTCGGACCGAGAACGGACACTAGTTCGCCTGGCCGCACACGCAGGCTGATGCCGTCGAGCACGCTGCGTTGCGCGTAGCGGAGTCCGACACCGCATACCTCGATGCGCGGTGCGCCCGCAGCAGTCAGGTCGCTCATGCTGCTTGCGCTTGCCGATGCTGCGCCAGCTGGTTCTTCAACTGCACGATGCTTGGCGTGACGATCGGCACGAACGCGGCTTCGCGCGTGCGTCGGGCCGCGCCGCCGGGACCGCGCAGATAGCCGCGCCCGCCGGCGGCCTGGACTTCGAGCCGGACCGCCGCATCGACCAGCGCGGCGAGCCCGATCCGCACTTCGAACAGCGTCGCTGGCGCCGCCAGGAAGGTGCCGTGCCGGATACCGTCGAAGAGCCGCTGCGACAGGGCGTCGAGATCGTATGCGAGCCGGCTGGCTTCGCCGTCGACGGCGGCGCGCACTGCGGCGCTGCTCGCCGCGACCGCCGCCAGCGCGCGCCGCGCGAGGCCGATCGACATGCCGCATTGCAGGCCGAGAAAAGCCGGTCGCGCCTGAACCAGAAAAGCGCGCGCATCAGCCGTGATCTGCCAGCTTGCGTCGAGCACCGCGCCGTCGAGTTTCAGCGCGGCCGTATTGCTCGAACGCAGCGCGATCAGATCGAGATCGTCGCTGCGGATCACGCCCGGCGCATCGTGCGGAATGGCGAAAATCGAAGGCGGCGCGCCGTCGCTGTGATCGAACGCCGCCGCGGCGAGAAACCCTTCCCGGCGCAGATTCGTGATCCACGGCAGGCTGCCGTTCAGCGTCCAGCCTGCTGTCACGCCGGCGCCGGACAGCGGCGCCGCGTTCATTTGCAGCGGTTCGATATTCGACAGATACTTCATCGCGTTCGACAGACCCGTCGCGCCCGCCAGTTCGCCACGCAAAAGCATCGGCAGTGAGCGCGTGCGCAGCGCTTCGTTGGGGCTTTGCAGCAGGTATTCGATGAACGTGCGCTGGCCCCAGAATACGAATGCCGCCGCCAGAGAATGCCCCGCGACACCGGCCACGGCTTCGATCGCCTCGACGGTCGTGCCGCCGAGGCCGCCCAGCTGGCCCGGCACACCGATCCGGAACAGCTCCGCGCGGCCGAGCTGCGGCAGGATCTGCGGCGCGAGTTCCTGGCCGGCGTCGATCGCTTCGGCGTTGGCATCGAGCCACGTGGCCAGTTGCGGCGTCACGGCGGTCAACGGTGCGTGATTCATGCGGCGTGAGCGCTGGCTTCCCAGCGATAGGCGGCGAGTTGCGGATTCAGTTCGTTCTGCGCGAGATTGTTGGCGAAATTGCAGAGCGTCGCCAGACTCACGCCGAGCACGATCTCGAGCGCGTGGGCGTCGCTGAAACCTGCGCGGTGAAATGCCGCGAGCTGTTCGTCGGCAACCGCGCCACGGGTGGCTATCACGGCACGGGTAAAAACCGCGACCGCGTCGAGGCGCGAATCGCTGAGCGTGCGCTGTTCGCGGATTGCATCGACGAGTGCCGGTTCGAGTTGCGCCTTCTTCAGCGCGACCGCCGTATGGCCCGCGACGCAGAAGCCGCAGCCGTGAATGCCCGCGGCCGTGATCTGCACAGTCTCGCGTTCGGCAAGCGTCAAACTGCCGCGGCCGTTGATTTCGGCAACGGTCAGATACGCTTCGAGCGCTGCCGGTGCATTGGCGAGCGACGCCACGAGGTTGGGCAGAAACCCGTTGGCGGCCTGCGCGCGTGCGAGGTACGGACGGCTCGCTGCGGGAGCGCTTTCGAGGGTTTGCAGTGGTAGACGGCTCATGTCGGATCCTTGCAGAAGAGCGTTCATTGTCGTCGATGGCCATGCGCACGACAATGCGCCGCTGTCCACGATTTCTGCGGATTCGTCTCGCGACGACGGACGCTTTGCGGAATCAGTGCAGCGTGGCTCGTCCGGCCTCGCGAGCAATACGCGCGCGCCGCCATGCGCCAGGCTGCACGCCTGTGACGCGCTTGAACGCCTGCGCGAATGCCGACTCCGACTGATAGCCAACCCGCTCGGCGGCGTCCGGCGTGCGCGCGCCCCCGCGCAGCATCGCGGCTGCCAGCTTCATCCGGATCAGCGTGACGAGTTGCGCGGGCGGCTGCCCCGATATCTCGACGAACTGCCTGCAAAAACGGGCTCGCGACATGTGCACGAAACTGGCCATCGTATCGGTGGTCCAGCGCTCGCCAGGGGACTCGATGATGGCGCTCAGCAGCGGCGCGAATTCGGCGCGGCGCATCAAGGCCCAGAAGCAGCGCGTGATCCCGTCGGTACCGTTCGAGGCGCGCAGCGCATAGACGAACAGCAGATCGGTCAGACGCGCGATGAGCGGTGAGGGCACATTCGGATCACGTAACGCTTCCGCGCGAATCAGCTCGAAGATCGCGCGGGCACCCTCCAGCGACGGATTGTCGCGGCGGGCCACCACGCGATCGGGCAACAGGCTGAGCAGCATGTTGTCGAGCCCCGAGTTGAATTCGAAAAAGCCACACGCGATGCCGACGCTTCCTTGCGCCGAAGCCCGTGCGTCCGCCGTCAAGGTCAGGGGCGACATGGTCCCGATGCGTTCGCTTTCGCGACCGCTCGCGGGTGGCTGCGGATCGGGAGAGAGGCAATGGGGCATGTCGTGTAGCAGGAATACCGCGTCGCCCGTTTCAAGTTGCAGGCTCTGTGCTTCGCCTTGCGGGTTGGCCGCCAGATGCAGCCAGCATTGACCGTGCAGGACAACATGAAAGCTCGCGCGACGGCGTCCCGCTGTCGACGCCTGCCAGGTCCCGCAATACTGGCCGACGTGAAATATCGTGCTCTTCAATTCGAGGCTGGAGAGCAGCCAGTCGGCAATCCTGTCGTCGTTGGGCAACATGACTTCACAAGCGAAATGGCGCGCCGACATGGCGCGCAGGCCTGTTACGTTAAGCCGGCATGGCGCGATAGCAACGATTTTTCTGTTGGAAGCTTATGAGCGCATTGCATTAGCGGGCTGGGGCCCGGCGTAGCGCTCCCGGCTGATGCTTCGTGGGCGGCAGAGGCGCCGGGCGCAGCGCGAAGCGGTGCGCAGGCCGCCATTGCCGCCCCGTGCGTGACGCCGTGTGCGAACCCTCGCCCGCGAGATAAGCAATGCGGATCCTGTTGGTTCCTTCCGCGTTCCCCAGACCGTAAGATCGGCGTGCGCCGTTCCCGGCGCCTCGCAGCCGGGTCTATCACTCTCCAGATATTGCATATATGACGCGTCATTCATCACCAGGCCGCCGCCATTTCATTGAGGCCGGGCTCGCGCTGGCTCTCGCCTCCGCGATCCCCGGCGCGCACGCGCAGGGCGGCGCGAGTTCGGCACGCGTGCTGCGGATCGGCTATCAGAAGGGGCCGTTTAGTATTCTCAAAGGTCGGGGCACATTGGATAAGCGGCTCGCGGCGCTTGGCACGCGAGTCGAATGGACCGAATTTCCTTCCGGACCGCCGCAACTCGAGGCGCTCAACGTCGGCTCGATCGACTTCGGCGACGTCGGCGAGGCGCCGCCGATCTTCGCGCAGGCTGCGGGCGCGCCGTTTGTCTACTACGGACAGACCGCAAAGCGGCCGGTCAGCGAAGCGGTGGTCGTGCCGGACGATTCGCCGGTTACGTCGTTCTCCGAACTGAAGGGGAAACGGATCGCGCTCGTCAAGGGCTCCAACACGCACTTTCTGCTGGTACGCCTGCTCGCCGCCGCCAAAATCGATTACCGCGACGTGACACCCGTGTGGCTGTCGCCGTCCGACGCGCGCGCGGCATTCGAGCGCAAGGCGGTCGACGCATGGGCAATCTGGGATCCGTTTCTCGCGGTCGCGCAGAAAACGGCGAATGCGCGGATCATTGCCGACGGGTCGGGCGTCGTCGCCAATCGTGCGTTCTATTTCACGTCACACAATTACGTGCAAAAGAACGACGACGTGTTGCGTGTAGTGCTGGGCGAGATCGGCGCGCTCGACAAATGGGTCGAGGCGAATCGCAGCGAAGCGGCCGGTGAGTTCGCCCAGCTATGGGGAGTGCCGCGCGAGATCGTCGAGGTAGCGCTCGCGCGCTTGCAATACGGCGTCGAGCCGATTTCGCGCGAAACCCTGGCGGACCAGCAGCGCATCGCCGACGCTTTCTATGAGCTGAAACTGCTGCCGAAGCGGATCGAAGTGGCGCATGCGGCGCCGCCGTCGCTTGCCTGATGTGCCGTGCCTGGCGCATGCGGGACGCACGTCGTGCGGTTACCGGCGCATGGTGTTCGGGGAACAGCGCGAAACGCGCACGGCACAGACCGAGCAATCCTGACGGAACAGGCGGCCCGCAACGGATGGCCGCCTAAACCCCGGTCTTCCGTTTTCGGGCGAACCCGTCGAGGAAGACCGGGATGCGTCCGGCTCGTGATCCTCGCCGAAACGTCATCGCGACAGCCTAGAACCGGTGCGTGATGCCAACGATCGCCGCGAGCTGGCGGTTGTTCGACGAGTAGGACGCGCCGCTAAAGTCCGCGACGGCCTGCTTGCCCGTCGAATCGACGCCTGAAGCGGTCTCGTAGAAGCCGATCGCGTAAAGCGAGGTCCGTTTGCTCAGTGCATAGATGGTGCCGAGGTTGACCTGGCTGTAGTTGGCGCTTCCCACGCCGTCCGCGCCGCTGTTGTGGGTGTAGATGTAAGCGCCGGCCAGCGTCAGCGCCGGAGTCAACAGGTACTTCACGTTCAATTCCCCGGAATTGAACGTGGCGGTGCCGCCGTTATATCGGGTGCCGAAGCTGCCCACCGCGTTCACTGTGCCGAGATTCTGGAACTGCGTGTTCGAGTACAGCACCGCGATCGTCGCCGCGCCGAGTGCATAGGAACCGCCGGCCGTGATGATCTGCTGCGAACCTGCCGACGCATAGCCGCCATAAATCCTGCTCGGCATGTTGTTGTTCGAGCCCGTCGCCGACGAGGTGGGTGTCGACGAGTTGCCCTGGTCGCCGAACGTGGCGTAGTACGGGTCCTTGGTGAACATGTAGCTCGCGCCGAGCTTGACCGGGCCATTGGCATACGAAACCGCGACGTCGGTCACGGCGTTCCTCGAGAACTGGCCGGCCTGACCGCCGAAGCTGTACAGCACGCCGAACGACAGGCCGCGGAATACCGGGCTTTGATACTTGAGCGCGTTCTGGATACGGTTGCTCGTGTCGACATTGTCGACGTCGCCCGCGCGCGTGCCGTAGCCGAGACCGGATGCGGCCCAGTCCGCGCCCGACGCGAACGACGAGGTTGCGTCGTTGCTCACGGAATACTGCCGGCCGGCCGTCAGCGTGCCGTATGTATCGCTCTTCAGGCCGACAAAAGCTTTTCGTCCGAAGAGCAGGCCGCCTTGTCCCAACGCGCCGGTGCCGACCGTATAGCCGTTTTCCAGAGTGAAAATCGCCTTGAGGCCGCCGCCCAGATCTTCCGTGCCGAGCAAACCGAAGCGCGACGAGGTGGCACTGGAAAGCGCATAGAGCTTCTCGCCCTTCACGTTGTTATTGAAGAGAAGCCCTGCATCGGCAACCCCGTACAGGGTTACGCTGCTCTGCGCATGAGCCGTGGCGGCAAACGTGCCGAGTGCCAGAAGGGTCGCTGTGGTTGTCTTTTTCATTTGTCTGACTCAGGTTGAGAGGAGAAAAAATCGCTTTTTCGACGAGAAGTTGATAAGTACACCAACGTTTTCCTGTCCGGCTAATGCCGGTGAGCAGCCCAAATCGGCGCACCCGGCTTCGCCGTGCAGCATAAAAGGCCAGCATGAAGCTCGATCGCCGCGTGCCGATTGGGGGCCGTTCGGGGATAGCGCTGCTGGAGCGTTGGCGGCTCAGAGTTTCGGCAAACCCGGCGGATTGGTGGATGCCTTGCTGATCGCCTCCGAACCGAGATTCCACTTGTCCAGCACATGCGTATACGTGCCCGACTTGATCAGGTCGTTCAGCGCGGTGGTGAGCGCATCGGCGAGGCCGCTTCCCTTGCGCGTCGTGATCGCGACTTCCGCGGTGCGCGGCCAGCCGCCGCTTACCGTGCCGACCAGCCTGGTCTTGCGTTGCTCCGCGGCCTGATACGCTTGCACCGCATTGACGCTGAACACGGCGTCGGCACGGCCTGACTGGATTGCCAGGTTCTTGACGGCGTCGTCGTCGTAATACTGCACGGTGATGGGCTTCAGACCGTGCGCGACATTCTGCTTGTCCCATTCCAACAGGATTTTTTCCTGGTTCGTACCTGGATCGGTGATGATCCGCAGGCCGGCAATGTCCTTCGGTTCCTGCAGCGACGTGATCTTGCTGTCGGACTTCACGTAGAAGCCGAGTTGGTCCTTGCGATAGGTCGAGAAATCGAATTTGGCCTTGCGCTCCTCGGTCACCGTGACGTTCGAAATCACCGCGTCGAACTTGCCCGATTGCAGCGCGAGCGGCCAGTCGGCCCACGCAACCGGCACCAGTTCGAGTTTTTTGCCGAGGCTATCCGCGATCACCTGGGCGAGATCCGCATCGAAGCCGACGATGGTCCTGGCATCGGTCGCATAGGTGCTGATTGGCGGAATGAACGGATGGATGCCGATGGTCAGCGTGTCGTCCTTGACGAAACGATACGAGCCGCCGACTGCGTTGATGGCCGCCGGGTCCTTCTCCACGCGGATCCGGTCGCGCTGCTCGGGGTTAAGATCCAGCGTGTTGGCGGCCAGCGCGAGCGTGCTGAGACTCATGGCGAGCGAGGCGATCGCGCTCAGGAAGATCGAGGCGGTGATACGTTGAGACTTCATGAAGGGACTCTCGTTGTGATAGTGGGCGGTATGGTCAAAGAACTGACCGCCTGGGCGATCGAGTGGGGATGCATCGTTATCCTACGAATCCAACAATCGTTTGGCCAGATCGGGATACTGTCGCGCGATTTCATAGCGCAACTCGTGAGCAGGGTGCGCATGCCCATAGTTGCGCGACGATCCTTCGTGTGGCGAGGTCACCGCATTCCAGCCCGTACGACCACCGCTGAGCAGATCGAGCGACGCGAATTGCCGCGCGAGCATGCACGGGTCGCTATACGAAGTCGAGACCGTACCGATCAGCCCGATTGGCAATATGGATTCCGGCAGCGCCGCGCTCGCCGGCTGATCCGCTCCGATTGGACTCTTGTCCAGCAAGCTCAGTGCGTAGCTCATCGTTGTCTGTTTGATTACCGCCTGTCGTTGCAGCGCACAGTTCCACGCGCCGGATGAAGTTGACGGCGGAAATCCTGTTGCGCCCGTTGGGGATTCGACAATAGCGTTTCGGCGAATGGCGGCGAACCAACGAATAAGAATAAGGATATCTAACCTTAACGACGTAGCGCCCTGCGGGATCGCGCTCTTCGCCTGATATGCGGCCTCTGCCGTGGCCAGCCGGCCTACCGGGCAGATCAGCTTCGGCAAGCCGAACGCGCGGCCGCTGGTGGCCTGACGTATCAGGCTGGCCCGGGTGCGCTTCGCACGCGGCGAGCGCTCATACCTTGCCGAGTACGCCTAACCACGCCTGGCCGATCACTTCATGCGTCGCATCGGCGTTTGGCGGGTGAAACGCGCCGGCACGCACATCGCGATAGAGTCGTTCCAGTTCGTTGTTCTTCGAGAGCGCGCCGGCGCCCGCGATTTTCAGCGCCAGGTTGACGACGCGCAACGCGCCGTCAACCGCATGCTGTTTCGACGCGAGCAATCTGGCGATCCACGGCTCGCCGTCCGGATAGCCTTGCCACCATTGCGCCGCCACACGTTCGACGAGCGCTTCGATGCTGTCCAGTTCGATGGCCGCCTGTGCCACGCTGAGTTGCGTCAACGGCTTGTATGCATACGTCTTTCCGGCCAGCGCCTGCGAGGTGCGCGTCTTTGCCGTCGCGATGGCCAGTTCGAGCGCCCGCTTTGCGATGCCGTAATACACCGCGGCAAGGCCGGGCAGCACGGCGCCCAGAATGCCGTCGACGAACGGGTCGTCCGGAATGCCCGCGGGCAAAACGCGAATCACATGCTGGTGCTGCGCGATTGCACCTTCCAGATAGGTGTCGTCACTACGGGTTGCACGCAGCCCGAGGGCGTCCCACGTTTCCACGGTTCGATGTCCGGCGGCGTCGCGATGAATGAACGCGTGGACGATTTTCGGCGCGGCAGGATCGGAGTCGTCGAGCCCGTGCACGCCGAGCCAGTCCCATGCGGGCGCAAGCGACGTCAGGATCTTGCGGCCGTCGAAACGATAACCGCCGTCGCCCAGCGGCGTGGCTTTGACGAACGAATGAGCGAGGCCGAGATCGTTGCCGGGCTCGCCGTGGCCGGCTGCAAAGACCTTGCCCGCGGCGGCTTCGGTGAGGATCCATCGCGCGGACGCGTCGCCGCGTCGATACAAATGCAGCGCCGCGCCGATCCAGTATAAATGCATGTTCAGCGCGAGCGCGGTGGCAGGTGCGCGCGTCGCGAGCCGGACCTGCTCGCGCAGCAGCTGCGGCAGCGTCAAGCCGAGCCCGCCCAGTTCGACGGGTACGCTCGCGCGCAGGAAGCCGACGCGTTGCAGATCTTCGAGGTCACCGGCGAAGAAGCGGTTTTCGCGGTCATAGCCTGCGGCGCGCGCGCCTATGGTCTCGAGAAGCGGGTGCGGCAGCAAAGTAGGCGGGGCAACGCTGGTCTGAAGCGCCGCGGATTGCGGGTTCGTTGCGGCCGCGTGGCCGGCGGGTTCGAGTACTGTGCTCATCGTCTGCCTCCGTTACGCCGCCGGACCGCAATACTTGTCGTCCGGCACGACACCGGCGGCAATGACGCGCCCGGCAAGCGGCAGGTTGTTGCCGTCCGCGCTGGAGAGATGCTCGAAATAACGGGTGAAACGGCGTGCGGTAGCCGCATTTAGCGAAAGCGCGCGGATCCCGTTGTCGCCGCCTTGCCGCGCGATGAGTCGCGCGGTCTCTCCGGCTAACGCGTCGTCATCGGGGACACCGAGGCGGTAAATGCGCCGTTGATGATTGTCACTCACGACCTCTGCCATTTTCACGCTCCTTGAGCGAAACAGTGGGAATTCGTGAATGCATTATGAGCAGCCGCTTTGCGCACAAGCCAATATCGATTTCCGATTTGCAAATCGATGCGCGCGCGATTCGATGCTGCGAAAGCGCGACACGCGCGATCGCGGAACGAGCTGGCGTCGGCGCGTGCGTCGCGATGCGCAGGCGGCCGCCGATGCACTGCTGCACGCCGCATTCACGCGCAACGGCCCACGGGCACCCGCCTGCTCCGACTGCATGAAGCTTGCCGCGTTGATTGCCGCGCGGCGTCGTCCGGCGAAGCTTCAGACGAAAACTTCAGACCGTGAAATGGCCTTCTGTCGCGATCGCGCTCAGAGGATTGCGCGGACTCGGAATCTCGCGCGCCTGAAGCGCCTCGGGCAGCGTCGATTTATCGCCCGGAAGGCCGATCGCGATGCCCGCCTCGATCGAGTACACGTCGGGCACCGCAAGTTCTGCGCGGATCCTTTCGCGCTCGATTCCGGCCAGGCCGTGAGCGTGCCATCCGGCAAGACTGGCCTGCAGCGCGAGATAGCCCCACGCCGCCCCGGTGTCGAACGAGTGGGTGGGCGCGGGCACTTCCTCGTTGCCGCCGGGCGGGACGAAAGTGCTCTTCGACAGCACGATGATGATGGCCGCCGCATGCTGCGCCCAGCCGCGATTGAAGTCGTTGAGAAAGCCAAGGAACCGTTCCCAGTGGGCGGTGCCCCGTCTCGCATAGACGAACCGCCACGGCTGGGAGTTGTACGAAGAGGGGGCCCAGCGTGCGGCCTCCAGAAACGTCAGAAGCGTGGATTCGGGAATCAGGTCCTGCGTGAAGGCGCGCGGCGACCAGCGGTTGAGAAACAGTCTGTCTACCGGATGGTCCGCGGTGCGCGAGTTCGATGTCGTCATAGATGAATCCGTTGAGGGGAAATCTGCAATGGTGAAATGAGGTGTCCCGGTGAATGGCCGTCCGCCCGTATGCGCTCAGTTCAGCGCGACCGCCGCGGCCGCGCTGACAGGCGAGCCTTCGATCGCCACTGATTGACGGCCATCGGGGCCGACCGGCACGTCGCCGACGAGCGTCGTGCGATATAACTGGCGGTCGAAGTCGAGATCGAAAATATCCGTGGGCGCCAGGTGAGCGGTGGCGCGGTTGTCCCAGAACGCGACACTGCCGGCTTCCCATTTGAAGCGCACGGTGAATTCCGGTCGCGTCGCATGTTCCCAGAGCAATTCCAGCAGCGCCTCGCTCTCGCGGGGCGTCACGCCAACAATCGATTTCAGAAAGCTCGGACTGACGTAGAGCACCCGTTCGCCGGTTTCCGGATGCACCCTGACGAGCGGATGCTCGGTCACGAGCACGCGCTGTTCGACGGCTTTGACAAACGCCTCGGTGCCGCTCGCGCCGGCCGGCGGCGTGAAGCGGTGAACGCCGCGCAGGCCGTCCACGAAAGCGCGCAGCGGCGCCGAAAGCTTTTCATAGGCGAGCGCCAGATTGGTCCACTGCGTATCGCCGCCGTAGGGCGGAATCGTCACGCCGCGCAGGATCGACGCCCACGGCGGATTGAGCGCCGCAGTCACGTCCGTGTGCCAGCCGGTCCACGGACGCAGCAGCGCCTGGCCCTCGAAACGCGTCGCCTTGCGGTACTTCGAAATCGAATAAACCTCGGGATGACCGTCGACATGACCGAATACCGGATGTCCCAGCGTCGGTTCGCCGAATTGAGCAGAGAACGCGACATGCTGCTCATGGGTCAGAAACTGCTCGCGGAAGAACACGACCCGCCACCTCAGTAACGCCGCGCGAATCTGCGCGACCTCGCTCGGGTCGAGCTTGCGCGTCAGGTCGACGCCGTGAAGCTCGGCGCCGATGTGCGCGGAGAGCGGCTTGACTTGAATCGACGGTGTTTCCTGCAATGCGGCTGCGCTCATGCAAGGCTCCTGGCGAGGGGAAACGTGTTGGCGGTCGGCTCACACGTTAAATTCGCCGCGGCTCGAATTCAACCAATCATTGCACATAAGAAAATCAGCCGAAGCGCGAATCCGGGCGCGCCCGGTCATCGTGTCAGGCGGCAGTGCGCAGGCACTGCGTAATTCCCGCTTTGCATAGATAAATTCGTCGTTTTGCCAGCACGGATCAGATGGCTACCATGCAACGCTTCAGTCATTCATCCGAAAACCGACATCATGTCCACAGTAGCTTTTCCGTCGGCTGCCGCCGACCCGCAAGCGCCCGCGGACAGCGCGGGCCGTGCCGCTGTCATCCGCAGCGCGCAGGACGTTGCGCGCATCGTCAATGCGGGTGCCGCAAAGGGTAGCAACGCCCGCATCGTGATCGCGATTGCACTCGGCGGTGTTTTCCTCGACGCCTATGACCTGACCTCGCTCGCCTACGGAATCAAGGACATCGCGCGCGAGTTCTCGCTGTCGCCGGTGCAGGTGGGGTTCGTCTCTTCGGCGATCACGTTCGGGGCCATTCTCGGCGCGCTGTTCGGCGGCTATCTGACTGACCGTATCGGCCGCTATCGGGTCTTCATGGCCGACATGCTGTTCTTCGTGGTCGCGGCGATCGCGGCGGGTCTCGCGCCGAACGCCTGGGTGCTCGGCGGCGCGCGTTTTCTGATGGGCTTCGGCGTCGGCCTCGATCTGCCGGTGGCGATGGCCTTTCTCGCGGAATTCTCGCGAGTGGCGGGCAAAGGTAACAAGGCGGCCAGCGTCGCTGCGTGGTGCCCGGCGTGGTACGCGGCCACCAGCGTCTGCTATCTGCTGATTCTCGGGCTGTACGCGATTCTGCCGGCACATCATCTCGGCTGGCTTTGGCGTTTGACGCTCGCTTTCGGCGCCGTGCCGGCCATCGCGATCATTCTCGTGCGTAGCCGCTATATCAGCGAATCGCCGGTATGGGCCGCCAATCAAGGTGATCTCGATGGGGCGGCGCGGATTCTGAAGCGCTCTTACGGCGTCGACGCGGTCGTCGAGCGCAGCGATACGCCGGTCAAGGCGCCGCGCGCCGCATCGTGGCGCAACTATGGGGTTCTCTTCAACGCGACCTACCGGCGGCGCACGATTCTCGCCGCGGTGATCGGCAGCGCCTCTTCGTTCGGTTACAACGCGATCATCTTCGGCTTGCCGGTGATCATTACGAGCTTTTTCCACCAGGGTCCGCTCACGACCATCATCGCGGCACTGGCGCTGAATCTGGCGTTTGCGTTCGTGGGCGGATTGATCGGCGTACGCACGGCGCCGACCGTCGGCGCGTGGAAGATGACGGTGCTGGGCCATGCGCTGCAATTCGTCTCGCTGATCGGGCTCGCGCTGATCGGCAAACCGGGCAACGGCGCGCTCGTCGTGCTCGCGCTGCTGCTGCTCGGCGGCTATCTGTTCGGCCAGGGTTTCGGGCCAGGCTCGCACTCGATGACGTATGCGTCGCTTAGTTATCCGACTTCGCTGCGCGGGATCGGCGTGGGCTTCAACCAGACGCTGGTGCGCTCCGCCTCAACGGTATCGCTGTTTCTGTTTCCGGTGCTGGCTGCCGCGTTCGGCACCAAGGTGTTCTGGGTGATCGCGATTGCGCCGCTAAGTTCGCTGCTCGTGCTGCTGGCAATCCGCTGGGAGCCGTCGGGCTATGACATCGATGGCGAGGACTACGCGCAGCCGCCAGTCACCGCAAAGACGGCGCACGCGTAGCGCGAAGCGGAATAAATAAGCAAAGCGAAATTTGTTGGTTTGGGACAGCCTTGTGCACCGCGATACTTGATCCCCGGGCGCAGGCGCCATCCGCTCCGAACCCGTTGAACCCGTCTCAACCCATCCACTTGCCCGCCGTTCAATTTCCTGGCCGAGCCCGACACCATGACGCTATCCACTCATCCCGATCAGCACGCGATCGATACCTTGCGCCTGATCGGCCCAGCGCCGGACAACTGGGTTCCGCCACGCGCCGGCATCGACCATAACGTGGTGATTGTTGGCGGTGGACAGACCGGCACTGCGTTCGCTTTTGCGCTGAGGCGCGCCGGCATCGGCCAGGTCAGCGTAATCGACGCCGCGCCTGACGAAGACCACGCGGGTGTGTGGCTGAATCGCGCACGGATGAACAAGCTGCGCACGCCAAAAACGCTGGTCGGTCCCGAGGCGGGGTTGCCGGGATTGAGCTTTCAGGCATGGTACGAAGCGCGCTTCGGCGCCGCTTCGTATGAGGAAATCGACCGGATTGCGCGCACGCGATGGGCGGAATATCTCGCGTGGTACCGGCATTTTCTCGACATTCCGATTCGCTACGGCACGCGCCTCACGCTGATCGAGCCGGTGGACGAGCATTTCCGTTTGCACCTGGAGGTGCGCGACGGCGCCACGGTCAAAAGCGTGGTGGAAACGGCGCGCAAGATCATCCTCGGCAACGGCGTGGCCGGCAATGGCGCGCCTTACATTCCCCCTGCGCTGAAGAACCTGCCACCCAGTCATCTGGCACACACCGCCGACGCTATCGATTTCGCGGCGCTGCGCGGCAAATCCGTGGCGGTGATCGGCGCCGCGGCATCCGCGTTTGATGCAGCGGCGACGGCGCTCGAAGCGGGGGCGGCCGAGGTTCATCTGTTCGCGCGGCGTGAACGTATTGCATCGGTGCCGGTGATCCGCACGCGCGCTTACCCCGGCGCCTACGACAATTATTTTCATCTGCCCGACGCGATTCGCTGGGCCCAGGCGCGGCGCTTTCGCCGTGCCGGCTCGACACCCCCTGTGGATGCCGTCGAGCGCGTCACCCGTTTTCCGAACTTCCATCTGCATCCCGGCACATCGTGGACCGAGGCAGACGTGAGGAACGGACGCGTCGAAACCAGCGTGGCGGGCGAGCCGTTCGCATTCGATTTCGTGATCGCTGGCACCGGGTATGTGGTCGACCCGGCGCTACGCCCCGAACTCGCGCAGTTGGCCGGGCGCATCCGTCTGTGGCGCGATCAATACGTGCCCGCTTCGAACGACAGCGACGACGCACTGGGTGCGTATCCGTATCTCGGCGCCGCGCTCGAATACCTGGAAAAGACCGAGGGAGACGCACCTTACCTGAGAAATATCCACGTTTACAACCCGGCCGCGTTCGTCAGTTTCGGCTTGCCGGTCGGTGACGTGCCGAGCATGAAGCGCGACATTCCGGCAGTGGTCCAACGCATTAGCCGCGATCTGTTTCTCGCCGATCTGCATGCGCATGAAGCGCGCATCAACGGCGACATCGCGGCGGATTTCGACGCTTCCATTTACGCCGGGAGCATATGGCAGCGCGACAAGGCCGACATCGCGTAAAGCGTTTGCACGCGCGCGCTCATCCAACCCAGTCAGGAGGACGAACCCCTATGTCCACCCAGTTCGAATCGATCGCGCCCCATGCTCCGGCCAGCGGCACGCCCGCTGGCGACGCGACTCGTGCCGCCCCCCGGCGGGGGCTTTCACGCGGAGTACTGAGCGCCGGCCTCGCAGCGATAGCGTGGCTGGCGAGCGCGGCGCAGACCACGTGGTGGCCGAGTCTCGACGACTGGCCGTACACACGGGAATTCATCGTGCTGAAGCTGGCGCTTGCGGCGTTCGCTGTCGCATTGGGCGTCGCGGGCTGGCGCGGCTCGCAAAGCCCGTCGCCGACAGCCGCGCGCGCGAGTGCGTGGCTTCGCGCGATGCCCTGGCTGCTTGCGCTGGCGCTTGGCGTCAGTGCATGGGAAGCCGTCACCGCGCAACTGGAGTGGCTGCCGCGGCCATTTTTTGCGCCGCCGCAGGCACTGATCGGTGTCTTTGCCGAAGACTATCCGCGGCTGGGTTCGAGTGTCGTGCATTCGTTCGGCTTGCTCGCGTATGGGTACGTGCTCGGCGCAGTGGCGGGTTTCGTGACGGGTGTGAGCATCGGCTGGTCGCAGGCCGTGAGCTATTGGGTCCATCCGGTTCTGCGCCTGATTGGACCGTTGCCGGCCACCGCATGGTTGCCGCTGGCCTTCTTCTTCTTTCCGTCGAGCTTCAGCGCGAGCGTGTTTCTGATCGCGCTGGCGACGGCTTTCCCGGTCGCCGTACTGACCTGGTCGGGCGTGGCCAGCGTCAATCCGGCCTACTACGATATCGCGCGCACGCTCGGCGCGCGGCCCAGCTTTCTGATCCTGCGCGTGGCGATTCCGGCTGCGCTGCCGTCGGTGTTCGTCGGGCTGTTCATGGGGCTCGGGGCGTCGTTTTCGGTGCTGATCGTCGCGGAGATGATGGGCGTGAAAGCGGGTCTCGGCTGGTATCTGCAATGGGCGCAAGGCTGGGCCGCGTATTCGAATATGTATGCCGCGTTGCTCGTGATGGCGCTGATGTGCTCCGGTCTGATTACGTTGCTGTTCCGCGTGCGCGACCGGTTGCTGGCCTGGCAAAAAGGATTGCTCAAATGGTAGCCGTACCCGAAGTGCTGAATCAGTCCGCCGCCGCTTCGCCGGTGCGCGATGCCGCGCGCATCGACGTACGCCACGTCAGCCATCGCTTTGCGTTGCGCGGCGCGGCACTGCCGGTGTTGCAGGACGTCAGCTTTACGGTGGAGCCGGGCGAGTTCGTCGCGCTGCTTGGCCCGAGTGGTTGCGGCAAGTCCACTTTGCTGCGGCTCGTGGCCGGGCTCGACGCGCCGACCCAAGGCAGCGTGCACGCCAATGGCGCTGCGATTACGGGTCCCGATCCGTCGCGCGTGGTCGTGTTCCAGGATCCGACGTTGTATCCGTGGCGTACGGTGCGCGGCAATGTCGCGATCGGTCCGCAGGCACAGCGCCGTCGCTTTGCCCGGCGCGACGCGGCGCAGGAAGATCACGCGCGGCAAAGAATTGACGCCGCACTGGAACTGGTCGGTCTCAGCGAATTCGCCGAAGCGTTTCCGCATCAATTGTCAGGCGGCATGGCGCAGCGCGTCGCGTTGGCTCGCGCGCTCGTCAATGATCCGGCGTTGCTGGTGCTGGACGAGCCGTTCGGCAAGCTCGATTCGCTGACACGCATCCGCATGCAAGGCGAACTGGCGCGGCTGTGGCAGGACGCCCGCTTTTCCGTGCTGCTGGTGACGCACGACGTGGAAGAAGCGCTGCTGCTCGCCAACCGCGTGATCGTCTTCAGCGAGCGCCCGGCACGGGTCGTCGCCGAAGTGCGCAACGACGCGCCGTATCCGCGCCATCGCGACGATCCGAAACTGGTGGCGCTGCGTCGCGAGGTGCTGGCGCAACTTGGACTCGACACCTGAACGAATAAAACAATCTATCGCGACCTGAGGAACAGTTAACCATGAATCCCTACAATGAATTTCCGCTGAGCCCGGCGCGCCGCGCATGGCTGCGCAAGACCGCCTGGAGCGCGGGTGCCGCCGCGCTGGGCGGCGCGGTGCTGAGCCTGCCGGGCTCGCTCGCGCTGGCGCAAACGCCGTCCGCGCCGCTCAAGCCGCTCAAGCTCTCATGGAATGCGGGCGCGATCTGTACCGCGCCTGTAGCGGTCGCGGTGAAGCAGGGCTTTTTCGCGCGGCACGGTTTGCAGGTCGAACTCGTGAATTTCTCGGGCTCGACCGATCAGTTGCTCGAAGCCATCGCGACGGGCAAATCCGACGCGGGCGTCGGCATGGCATTACGCTGGATCAAGCCGCTGGAACAAGGTTTCGATGTGAAACTGACCGCCGGCATCCATGGCGGCTGCATGCGCTTGCTGGCCACGCGCGCGTCGGGCATCGTCGACGTGGCGGGACTGAAGGGCCGCACGATCGGCGTCAGCGATATGGCCAGCCCGACCAAGAACTTTTTCGCCATCGTGCTGAAGAAGATCGGCGTCGATCCCGAGCGTGACGTGAGCTGGCGCCAGTATCCGGCGAACCTGCTGGGCGAGGCGCTGAAAAAGGGCGAAGTGCAGGCCATCGCCGACGGCGACCCGACCATCTGGTCGATCCGCGAATCGGATCATTTGTATGAGGTCTCGAATAACCTGTGCGGCGAATACCAGACGCGCTCCTGCTGCGTGCTCGGCGTGCGCGGGTCGCTGGTGCGGAAGGATCGTGCGACCGCACAGCAGTTGACCCAGGCGCTGCTCGAAGCGACCGAGTGGACCGCCAATCATCCGGCGGAAGCCGCCGCGATTTTCTCGGCTTATACGCCGTCCGCCGACGTGGGCCAACTGACTGCGATGCTCAAGACCCACACCGACCACCATCACCCCGTTGGCGACGCGTTTAAAAAGGAAATCTCGCTGTATGCCGACGACCTGAAGACGGTCGGCGTGCTCAATAGCGGAACCGATTCGAACCGGCTGGCGGACCGGGTGTTCTCGAACGTGCTGACTGCGTGAGGGGTCGGGCAGGTTCCGGTGCAACGCGCGGTAAGTACGCTGATTGCGGAACCGTGACGCATGGCGGATGCGGCCGGGCGCGTGCGCCCGGCAAACGCGGTAAGCGAGCGTGAATTGCGACGCCGCTCTGCCGTTCGCGCATTGGCGCAAGCCGGAACATGCGGTTGAAACGCTGTGAACGACGCGTTGACGCAGTGGCGCCGCCGCATCCATAGCGCTGCCATTCGTAGATGCGGATCAGGCCGGTGAAGCGTGTTCCGGCGAGTCTTTTTCGAGGCCAGGCAGCTTTGTTGCGACGCGATTAAACTGGCGCGACACGGCCTGCAATGGAGATGGACTCACATGACACGTCAGCTTCGCCTTGGCGCTTTCATGCGCCCTGCAACGATCCATACCGGCGCGTGGCGCTACCCTGGTGCCTATCCTGACGCGAACTTCAATTTCGCGCATCTGAAGCGCTTTGCGCAGACCCTCGAACGCGGACGCTTCGATGCGTTCTTCATGGCCGACCACCTCGCCGTGCTCAACATGCCGGTCGACGCGCTCAAGCATAGCCACACGGTGACGTCATTCGAACCGCTGACGCTGCTTCCCGCGCTCGCCGCCGTGACCGAAAAGCTGGGCCTCATCGCCACCGCGTCGACGACTTTCGACGCGCCCTACCATGTCGCCCGGCGCTTTGCATCGCTCGACCACATCAGCGGCGGACGCGCGGGCTGGAATCTTGTAACCACGTCGAATCCGGACGCGGCGCTTAATTTTGGTCTTGAAGAGCACGTCGAGCATGACGAGCGCTACCGGCGCGCGCGCGAATTCTTCGATGTCGTCACGGGCCTCTGGGACAGCTGGGCCGACGACGCATTTATCCGCGACACGGAAACCGGCACGTTCTTCGATCCGCAGAAGCTGCACGTGCTGAACTACAAGAGCGCCAATTTTTCAGTGCGGGGTCCGTTGAATATCGCGCGACCGGTACAAGGCTGGCCGGTCATCGTGCAGGCCGGTTCGTCGGAAGCGGGGCGCCAGATCGCGGCCGAGACGGCGGAGGTGGTGTTCACCGCGCAAAGCTCTCTCGCGGACGGCAAACGCTTCTACGCCGACGTGAAAGGCCGCATGGAGGCGCTCGGCCGGCCGCGGGACCATATGAAAGTGCTGCCGGCGGCGTTCATAGTGGTCGGCGACACGCTGGAGCAGGCGCGCGAGACGCGTGCGCGGCTCGATACGTTCGTGCATTACGAAAGCGGGACCGCGTCGTTATCGATTGCGTTGGGGCACGACATCTCCGGATTCGATCCGGACGGCCCGCTGCCTGCGATTCCCGAGACCAATGCGAGCCGGACGGCGCGGCAACGCGTCGTCGAATGGGCGCAGCGCGACGGTCTGACGATACGTCAGCTGGCGCAGCGCATTGGGGGTTACTCCGGGCTGGAAATGGTCGGCACGCCCGCGATGATCGCCGATCAGATGGAGCAGTGGCTGACGGAGGAGGGCTCGGACGGCTTCAATGTGATGTTTTCGCATCTGCCGGCGGGGCTCGATGACTTCGTCGACAAAGTTATTCCCGAGCTGCAGGCACGCGGCATTTTCCGGCGCGAGTATGAAGGCGCGACATTGCGCGAAAACCTCGGTTTGCCGCGGCCGGAGAACCGGTACTTTGCGCCGGGCAGTGAACGGGCGTGACGCGTTTTGCCAGTAGCGCCGGTATTCGCATCCAACTGCGCAGCGTTTGATTGATTCTCCGAAAATCATTCCACAAAAGCTTGTTTGCCCTTCGTCTTCCGGATAGCTAGATTGATTGGAAATGCATCAAATCGACGGAGGTCGCGTGATGGCACATTCAGCAATGGCTATCTGGGATGGATTTCGGCACCCACGTGCTTTTCTTCGGAGTTGGGTAAAGCGTGCGCCCGGCACGGCTGTGCTCCCGCACGAAGCGCAAGCGGCGTGCACGCATGCATGCAATTCGGCCGAGCGGCTTGAACGCATCGCGGCGTACGCACGAAGCGGCTATTTTCATATCGAATATACGGCCGGCATGTTCGTGGTGCCGCTCGACATTCCGCCGGATTGACGGGCCGCGTAAGACGGTTGTGCCGGCTCGGCGGCTGGCTGGGTCGCCACCCAAGCCCCAGCGGCCAAACCGATGCTTCTTTAGAAATGAAAATTAATTGGTTCGGGTTCGGCCGTATCTCTTTCATAGTGTCTCCTGATGGCTATAGGCGGTTGATATCGCCGATATGCCGGAACCTGCGCGCATTGATCGCGCGATATTGAAGGAGACGTCATGACGCTTGAAGTCGCAGAACGACCGACACATACGCTGCTCGAAGCCGCGCGCACGCGTGCAACCGAAGCGGGTCTGCCCTATGCCGGCGGCCTCGCGCCACAAGACGCGTGGGCGCTCGTCCAGACAGGCAATGCATTGCTGGTCGACGTGCGCACAGCCGAGGAGCGCAAGTTCGTCGGATTGGTGCCGGGCAGTCTGCACGTTGCCTGGGCGACCGGCACGAGCCTCACGCGTAATCCGCGTTTCGTGCGCGAACTCGAGGCGAGGACCGGCAAGGACGCCGTGGTGCTGCTGTTGTGCCGCAGCGGCAACCGTTCGGCGCTCGCCGCCGAGGCCGCCGCGAAAGCGGGCTTCACCCAGGTGTTCAATGTTCTGGAAGGTTTCGAGGGGGATCTGGACGGCGCGCAACGACGCGGCTCCAGCAACGGCTGGCGCTTTCACGGCCTGCCGTGGATTCAGGACTGATTTTCTCGCGGGTCCGCGCCGCACTATACGGGGAGTAACTTCTGTGGCTGTTTTCGATGTCGATGATATTGTCCTGGCGCTTCAGACGGTGCGCCAGCAATGGCGCGAAGTGCAGAAGCGCTCGCTCGAACCGGGCGGGCGCGAGTTGCCGGGACGCGAAGCACTGTCGCAGGTCGTCGACACGCTCAAAGGCGTGCTCTTCCCGATGCGGCTCGGGCCGCCCGATCTGCGCCAGGAAAGCGAGAACTTCTATGTCGGGCACGCGCTCGACGCCGCATTGCACGCATTGCTGAGCCAGGCGCGCCTCGAACTCCATTATCGCAGCCGGCATGCGCCGCCCGCGGCGGACGTCATCGAACGTGAGGCCAGTGTCGCGGTGCGCGCGTTCGCAGCACGCTTGCCGGCGATTCGCACGCTGCTCGATAGCGACGTGCTTGCCGCTTTCCACGGCGACCCGGCCGCGGGCAGCGTGGACGAAGTGCTGCTGTGTTATCCGGGCGTACTGGCGATGATCCACCATCGTCTCGCGCACGAGCTCTACCGGCTGGGCCTGCCGTTACTGGCACGGATCGTCGCCGAGCTCGCGCATGCGCAAACCGGTATCGACATTCATCCCGGCGCGCGGATCGGCGCGGGTTTTTTTATCGATCACGGCACGGGCGTGGTGATCGGCGAGACCTCGATCATCGGCGAGCGGGTACGCGTCTATCAGGCGGTGACACTAGGGGCGAAGCGTTTTCCACGCGATGCCGAAGGGCATCTGGAGAAGGGCCATGCGCGCCATCCGATCGTCGAGGACGATGTCGTGATCTACGCGGGCGCAACTATTCTCGGCCGCGTGACGCTCGGCCGCGGCGCGGTGATCGGCGGTAACGTGTGGCTCACGCAGGATGTCGCGCCGGGTTCGCATGTGACGCAGGCCGTATCGCGCAGCGAGGGAATCGGCGTGGTGTCTGCCGCGCCTCACAAGCCGGTGCCGCCCAATACGTTGGCTGAGGAACCGGCCGTGGCCGGGGGTGCACGGTGACCCTGATCGTCAGAAACTTCGGGGCGGCGGTGCGGCGCCTTCGCGAGTTACAGGGTTGGTCGCAGGAACAGTTGGCTGAATACGCCGGCCTGAACCGCTCCTATGTCGGCGAGATCGAGCGCGGTTCCGCGATTGCGTCGATCGTCACCGTCGACAAACTCGCACGCGCTTTCGGTGTGTCGATCGAATGTCTGTTGCGGTCTTCGTCCGATCAGGCGGGCGTGATTCTGCCCGAAGCGTCCGCCCCGATCAATCCGGCCCCCGCCAGCTAGAAATCCCATTTGCTGTCTATAGCATGTTGAGCGGCTTCGGCTCGCTGCCGATAATCGTGCTCGTTCATAAGCTTTCCCGTTTTTCTTCTATAGACCTCCGGAGCACGAGATGACAGCAACTGTGGGCGGCCTGACGGCGCTCGGCGATACCGCAGCACGGCAACTAGCGAATGCCACCAAAACCGTTCCGCAACTTGCCACGATCACGCCGCGCTGGCTGACGCATCTGCTGCAATGGCTGCCGGTCGAAGCGGGCATTTATCGCCTGAATCAGGTGAAGAATCCCGAAGCCGTGGTGGCGGCCTGCACCGCGCGCGAGGACGAAAGCATTCTGCCGCGCACTTTCGTGCCATACGAAGAGCAGCCGCGCGAATACTTCCTGAATGCGGTCAGCACCGTGCTCGACGTGCATACGCGCATTTCCGATCTGTATAGCAGCCCGCACGACCAGATCAAGGAGCAACTGCGCCTGACGATCGAGACGATCAAGGAACTGCAGGAAAGCCAGCTGATCAACAACCCCGATTACGGCTTGCTTGCGAATGTGGCAGAGGAGCAGCGCGTGTTTCCGCTGACCGGCGCGCCGACGCCCGACGATCTCGACGAGCTGCTGACGAAGGTATGGAAGGAGCCGGCGTTCTTCCTGACCCATCCGCTGGCAATCGCTGCGTTCGGCCGCGAATGCACGCGCCGGGGCGTGCCGCCGCCGACCGTGAGCCTGTTCGGTTCGCAGTTCCTGACGTGGCGTGGCATTCCGCTGATTCCGTCGGACAAGGTGCCGGTCGCCGACGGCAAGACCAAGATCCTGCTGCTGCGCGTGGGCGACAAGCGCCAGGGCGTAGTCGGGCTGTTCCAGCCGGGCGTGGCCGGCGAACAGGGGCCGGGCCTGTCGGTCCGCTTCATGGGGATCAACAATCATGCGATCGCCTCTTACCTGATCTCGCTGTACTGCTCGCTTGCCGTGCATTCGCCGGATGCGCTGGCGGTTCTCGATGACGTGGAGATCGGCAAGTACCATGACTACCCAGACACCTACAAGTAAGCCCATGGATAGCGTTCTGCCGCATGACGTGCCGTCCGGGCCCCCTGCTGGTCTGCCCGATCCTGCGCTTCTGGCAACGCTCGCCAATGCGTTTTTCTCGGCGCTGCCCGGCAGCGCGCCGCAGCCGGATGGCGGCGGTGTCGTGGGCGGTGCGCCCAGCCTGGCCGGCACATTGCCGCTGAGCGCGCCGGTGCTCGGTGAACTCAGCAATCCGGTGCCAGCCGGTTCTCCGCTTGCCGGCCCTGGCGGCGCGGGGACCGGCGTGCCAGGCGCGGCGTTGCCGCAAGGGCGCTTGCCGGGTGGCAACCTGCTGCCGTCCGCGCCCACGCATGTGCTGTCGCTGGGAAACCGGGCGCCGGCGCTGGCGCCGCACGCGGCGGCGCAGAACGGTCTGCCGGATAGCGCCGTGACGGTCGCGCCTGCGCTGGCCCCGCGCTTTGGCGGCGCCGCGCTGGGCGTGTCCGAAGGACATGGTGCGCAGCGTCCGTCGGCCGGCGGCGCGCCTGCGCCTTCGGCGGTTTCGTCGCCGTCCGCGTCGCCTTTTTACTTTCTCGGTGATGCGGGACCCGCGCATCCGGCCGCCGGCGCGTCATCGGATATCGTCGTGCCGGGCTGGAGCGAAGTGACCGCCCAATCGCTCGGGTTGCCGGGTGTCGACGAACCATTGTCCGGGCAGCGCTTTTCCTACGACCGGCCGGATGAGCCCGCGTCCGCGGCGAACACACATACGGCAAGAGCCGCGCAACCCGCTGGCAGCTCTCACTATTTCCTGAACGAAGCGCAAGCATCGCGCTTGCCAGGGCAAAAAAGCGGCATGGCCGACGCGGTGCCGCATGCCGGCGCGTCCGCGCATCCGCCGTTCGATGTGAACGCGATTCGCCGCGACTTTCCGATTCTTCAGGAGCGCGTCAACGGCCGGCAACTGGTGTGGTTCGACAACGCCGCAACGACGCACAAGCCGCAAGCGGTGATCGACCGGTTGGCGTATTTCTACGCACACGAAAACTCGAATATCCACCGCGCGGCACATGCGCTCGCCGGACGCGCCACCGACGCATACGAGGCGGCGCGCAGCAAGGTGCAGCGGTTCATCGGCGCGTCGTCGCCGGACGAGGTTATCTTCGTGCGCGGCACCACGGAGGCGATCAACCTGATCGCGAAGACGTGGGGCGCGAAGAACGTCGGCGAGGGCGACGAGATCATCGTGTCGCATCTGGAGCATCACGCCAATATCGTGCCGTGGCAGCAACTTGCCGCGCAAACCGGCGCGAAGCTGCGGGTGATTCCGGTCGACGACAGCGGCCAGGTGTTGCTCGACGAATACCGGCGGCTTCTGAACGATCGCACGAAGATCGTATCGGTCACGCAGGTATCGAATGCGCTCGGTACGGTGGTGCCGGTCAAGGAGATCGTCGAACTGGCGCATCGTGCCGGCGCGAAGGCTTTGGTGGACGGCGCGCAGTCGGTGTCGCATATGCGGGTGGACGTGCAGGCGCTCGACGCGGATTTCTTCGTGTTCTCCGGTCACAAGGTATTCGGCCCGACCGGCATCGGCGTGGTGTACGGCAAGCGCGCGATTCTCGAAGACATGCCGCCGTGGCAAGGCGGCGGCAATATGATTGCCGACGTCACGTTCGAGCGCACCGTGTTCCAGCCGCCGCCCAACCGTTTCGAAGCAGGCACGGGCAATATCGCCGATGCAGTGGGTCTCGGCGCGGCAATCGATTACGTGCAGCAGGTGGGCATCGAAAACATCGCGCGCTATGAGCACGATCTGCTGGCTTATGCGACCAGCGTGCTGCAACCGGTGCCGGGCGTGCGCCTGATCGGCACGGCGCGCGACAAGGCCAGTGTGCTGTCTTTCGTGTTGAAAGGCTACGAGACGGAAGAGGTAGGCCACGCGCTGAACGAAGAGGGCATTGCCGTGCGCTCGGGCCATCATTGTGCGCAGCCGATCTTGCGGCGTTTCGGCGTCGAAGCGACAGTCAGGCCGTCGCTCGCGTTCTACAACACTTGCGACGAGGTCGATGCGCTGGTGTCGGTTGTGCGGCGTTTGTCTGCGCGCCGATAGAAGTTCCGGCAGCTGACCGACGGCTGTCTATCGTGCTTTTCAAAATGAGGCAGGCGTTGTGCGGCCGGACCGAGGTCCGCCGCGCAATGCCTGTTGTCCGATCAAATAGCCGCTTCGGGCAATCCTCCGCGCGTCAAGCTCCGGCGCGTCATGCCACGCGCCCGCGTGGTGCGCCTTATCCGCCCGGATTCGGCGCATAACTTTTCACGATTCGTTATTTCCATCGCACGCAGCGATCGCCTAGTCTGAAATGGCAGATGACGCCTACTCATAGCCGCTCACGCATCGCGTGCCGCGGCTATATGCAATGGAGATTCCAATGACCGAACCCCTCGAGCGGCAAAACGACCACCCGCGTCTTGCGTGGATAGCCGGTGTCGGCGCGAGCGCCGGACTGGGGGCCGCGCTCGCTCGCCGCTTCGCCCGCGAGGGACTCACCGTTGTAGTGACCGGGCGCTCGCACGAGCGGCTCGACGCGCGGGTGGCTGAAATTCGCGGGGCCGGCGGCCATGCGCTCGCGTTGCCGGGCGATGTCACCAGCGAAAGCGATCTGGCCGCGATCACGCGGCAACTCGCCGACGCCGGCACCCTCGAAGTCGCCATCTTCAATGCCGCCGGCGCGACTCGCGCGCCGACGCTCGAACTCACCGCGGAGCAGTTCGAAGCAGCCTGGCGTGTCACGACGCTTGGTGGCTTTCTGTTCGCGCGGGCGGCGCTACAGCCGCTACTGGCGCGCGGGCACGGCTCGTTGCTTTTCACCGGTGCAACCGCGTCACTGCGCGGCCGGCCGCCGTTTGCGGCATTTGCCTCGGCCAAGGCCGGTTTGCGTTCCCTCGCCCAAAGCCTCGCGCGCGAATTCGGTCCGCGCAATATCCATGTTGCGCATGTGGTGATCGACGGCGGCATCGACGGCGAACGTTTGCGCACCTCCGCGCCGCAACGGGTGTCCGAGCGCGGTCCGGACGGTCTGCTGGACCCAGCCGATATCGCCGACGCTTACTGGTATCTGCACCGGCAGAGTCGTAGCGCGTGGTCGCAGGAAATCGATCTGCGGCCCTTCAATGAATCGTTTTAACGTGATGGGGACGTGAACATGAGCGACATCGTCATCGATACGCCTGCGTCGGCCACGACGATCGAGGCGGAGCTGAACTACCTTGAATTCACCGGTGAAAAGCCCGTGTCTTACCAGTACGAGCCGCCGCCCGGCGTGCCGAAGCGCAGTGGAGTGTACCGGCCGTACCGTGTGCAGATTTCGAACGCGCGCTTAGCGCCGCCGCCCGGTCCGTTGTCGCTGGATCGTAACGGTTTCGAACTGCATCGGCAGGCGAGTGCGCTCAGCGATTTTTCCGACCCGGCGAAAATCGAATCCATTTACTACCCGGAGGCGCAAACGCTACTCAAGCAGGCCACCGGCGCGAAGCGGGTGGTGGTGTTCGATCACACACTGCGCGACGGCAAGCCCGAGCGCGCCGCAGGCGTGCGGGAGCCGGTCAAGTACATCCATAACGACCAGACGTTTGTGTCGGGGCCGCGCCGCGTGCGCGATCATTTGCCGGCGGAAGAGGCGGAGCGGTTGTTGCAAGGCCGCGTGGCGATCGTCAATCTATGGCGGCCGATCGGCGAGACCGTGCAATCGTCGCCGCTCGCGTTGTGCGACTCGCGCAGTATCGCGCTCAACGATCTGGTCGCGTCCGATCTCGTCTATCCAGACAAGGTCGGCGAGACCTATGCGCTCGTGTTCAATCCGCGGCACCGTTGGTATTACTTTCCGCGCATGACGCCCGATGAATTCCTGCTGCTGAAAATCTACGATTCCGCGGGCGACCCGATTGCGCGCCTGTCGGCGCACTCGGCATTTGACGATCCGACTTCTCCAGCGAATGCGCCGGGCCGCCGTAGCATCGAGTTGCGCTCGCTGCTGTTCTTTTGATGTTTTGTGCAACGCGAAACAGGGACCGGTGTCCTCCTACGCCGTGCGGACTTCCGCAGGTCTCGATCACGGCGTGCGCCACTCCGGGGGCGCACGCCATTATGACTTCGCCGACTTAGCACCTGATAAATCGTTGGTTCGTCCCGAAGTCGCGCACTGCTACAGTCGCCGCCAAGGGCGCGGGAAGCGCCCGAAACAATACAGAAACATTGCATGGATAACCACGGGACCTGGATATGAAGATCTGGACTCGCAGCGCCGCTGTCGTCGGGCTGCTACTGACCTTGTCGGGCGTCGCGCACGCCGATCGACTTGACGATATCAAGAAAGCCGGCGTGCTGCGCGTTGCTACTTTCGACAGCAATCCACCATTCGGCTTCGTGGACCCGAAGACGAACCAGATCGTCGGCCTCGACGTCGACTATGCGCGCGCTGTCGCCGCGAAGCTTGGCGTCAAGCTCGAGATCCAGCCGACCAACCCCGCCAACCGGATTGCGTTTCTGAAGTCCAACAAGGTGGATCTGGTCTTCGCCAACTTCACGATCACCGACGAGCGCAAGAAGGAAATCGATTTCAGCACACCGTATTTCGCGTCGGGCACCCAGTTCATCGCGAAGAAGGGCGTGCTGAAGTCGCCGCAACAACTGGACAGCTTGAGGATCGGCGCCGACAAGGGCACGACGAACGAACAGCAGGTTCGCGCTCAGTTCCCGGCCGCGACCATCGTCGCCTACGACGACACGCCGTTCGCCTTCGCCGCGCTGCGTGCGGGCAACGTCCAGGCGATCACGCAGGACGGCCCGAAGCTGGTTGCGTTGCTGGCCAATGTACCGGACAAGGAAAAGTACGAGATCCCGCCGTTCACGATTTCGAACGACTACGAAGGTGTCGGCGTACCGAAGAACGAGGCGCGTCTGCTGAATGTCGTCAACGAGACGCTGGTGGGGCTCGAAGCAAACGGCAATGCCGCGAAAATTTACGACCAGTGGTTCGGTCCGGGCAGCAAAGCGCCGCTGCCCCGTCTGTTCAAGATTGGCGATCCGCAAAAGAGCTGAGTTTTTTCCGCGTTCACTGTCCGGCCTGCCGTTCCTACGACGGCGGGCCGGTTTGTTTTATTTCCGCTGCAGATAGTTTTCGGATGATGACGATGAACGCGTGGCTCGAACCTCGCTATGTCGCGTGGATATGGCGCGGCTTTGCGATGACGCTGGCGCTGTCGGCCAGCGTCGCCGTTTGTGCGACGCTGCTGGGCTTTGCGCTGGCGCTCGCCCGCAGCGCTCCTTCCGCCGCGTTGCGCCGTGCGGCGGCCGGCTACGTTCTGATATTCCGGAACTCACCGTTGCTCGTTCAATTGCTGTTCTGGTATTTCGGTGCGGCGGTCCTGTTGCCGGATGGCTTGATGAACTGGCTCAATACTCCGCATGTCGTCGTGCTTGGACCTGTCACGCTGAGTTGGCCGACGTTCGAATTCGTCGCGGGCTGGCTCGGTCTCACGTGCTATTCGACGACCTTCATCGGCGAGGAATTCCGCGCGGGAATGCGCGGCGTGCGCGATGGCCAGTATCAGGCGGCCGCCGCGCTTGGCTTGACGCGGTTCGCAACGTTTCGCCACGTGATTTTGCCGCAGGCGGTGCGGATCGCGACGCCGCCGCTCGCCGGGCAATATATGAATGTCATCAAGAATTCGTCGCTGACGATGGCCATCGGCTTCGCCGAATTGTCGTACTCGTCGCGCCAGGTCGAGACGGAGACGCTCAAGACGTTCCAGTCGTTCGGAATGGCGACCTTGCTCTACATTGCGGCGATCGCCACGATTGAAGTCGCGTTGCTGATCTGGCAGCGCCGCGGCGCGTATGGATCGGGTGGCGTGCGGTTTCCGCGCGGAGGCCGCTCATGAGCGCAGTGGACTGGCTGCCGATCCTGCGCTATCTGCTCGCCGGCGCGTTTCCCAATGGCCCGCTTGGCGGCATCGCGCTGACCGTGATGCTGACGCTGACGTCGGCCGCGCTGTCGGCGCTGCTCGGCCTTGCAGGCGGCGTCTCGCTGGTGATGACGCGGGGCTTGCCGCATCTGCTGCTGCTCGCCGTGGTGGGCTTGTTTCGCGCGATTCCGGTGCTGATGCTGATCTTCTGGACGTTCTTTCTGATGCCGGTGCTGCTGCATGTCGACGTCCCAGGACTCGCGACCGTGGTGTGCGCGCTCGCGTTGATCGGCGGCGCGTATCTGTCGCATTCGGTGCAGGCCGGTATTGTCGCGGTCGGCGATGGGCAATGGCAGGCCGCGCAGTCGCTCGGCATGACGCGCGGCCAGGCGCTGCGCCATGTGCTGCTGCCTCAGGCGATACGCACGATGACGCCGTCGTTCGTCAACCAATGGGTGTCGTTGATCAAGGACACCTCGCTCGCCTATATCGTCGGCGTGCCGGAATTCACGTTTCTGGCCAATCAGGTGAACAGCCGCCTGATGGTTTATCCGGCGCAGATATTCCTGTTCGTCGGTCTGGTATATCTCGTGTTGTGCTGCACTTTTCAGTGGGGCGTCACACGTCTGCTGAGCGGCGCGTTCGACGCGGGTGCAGCGCGCCGATAACGGCACGCGGCGGCCGTGGCGGCGCTACGGATCAATCGCGCAGCCAATCGGCGCTCCAGACGCTTACTACCGGGCGGCGACCGCTGCCGCGTTTTTTCCTGCCAGCACATGGCGATTCACCGGCCGCGGCAGTCCGGGATTTTCACGCAGCGTGCGCCCCTCGTATTCGGTTCGGAACAGTCCACGCCGCTGCAATTCCGGCACGATCTGTTCGGTGAATGCACTGAGCCCGCCGGGAAGCCACGGCGGCATGACGTTGAAACCGTCCGTTCCTTCTTCCTTCTCGCGCACGCTGACGCTGTTGGCGAAAAAGATTACGTCGAACTTCGCGCGCTCTGCAATCCGCGCGAGCTGTACATAGTGCTGGAAATCGGGTCCGCCGCTCGCATGCATGTCGGGATGCCGCCATGCGGCGATATGGTGGCCGGTCTCCATCAGAAAGGCGCCTGGCCTGATCTGCCGTTTGCTTTCGCTCATGGTCTGCTCCTTCGTGCCATGCCGCTGATCTTCGGTTGTGGGCCGCGCGTCACCACGCTAGCCGCCATTCGGTAATCGGTGGGTGCGCGGCCTCGACCGATGGCGAGCCGTCGTCGCCGTCGCTCGGCAGGTCGCCGGACTCTCCGAAATCCGCCACGATTTCGTCGCGCAGCCGGAGAAAGCGCGCGTCGCCGCGCTTGCGCGGCCGCGGCAACCCGACGTCGACGATTCGCTTGATGCGGCCCGGGCGCGGCGCCATCGTCACGACCCGGTCTCCGAGATAAACGGCCTCGTCCACGTCGTGCGTGACGAGAATCATCGTGATGCGTTCCTGTTCCCAGATGCGCTGCAATTCGTTTTGCAGGCGGCCACGGGTGAGCGCGTCGAGCGCGCCGAATGGCTCGTCGAGCAGCAGCACACGCGGCCGGTTGACCAGCCCGCGAGCAATCGCCACGCGCTGCGCCATGCCACCCGACAACTGATTCGGGTAAGCGTTCTCGAAGCCCGCGAGGCCGACGAGGGCGATGTGTTCAGCGACGGCGTCGCGCTTCTGCTTCGCCGTCAGCGGCGCATTGCGCAGCGCCGCCAGGATATTCTGCGACGCGGTGAGCCATGGGAACAGCCGGTGGTCCTGAAACACGATGCCGCGTTGCAACGAAGTGTCGCGCACCCGTTCGCCGGCAACGAAAATGTCGCCGCTGTAATCGGTATCGAGACCCGCTATCAGGCGCAGCAAGGTCGACTTGCCGCAGCCGCTCGCGCCGAGCACGCTGATGAATTCGCCGGGGCGGACCCGCAGCGTGATGTCGTCGAGCACATCCAGCGCTGTGCCACGCTGGACATAGCGCTTTCGCACATGACGGATGTCGAGTCCTTCCGATGTCGCAAGGGTCATGGGAGAGTCCGGTAAGAGTTGGCGGGCGCGTCTTGCATCGATCACGACGCGCGCAGCGGGCGGCGCGCGAAAATCGCCCGCTCGATCGCGCGGGCCAGCGCATTGAGAGCCCAGCCGGTCAAGCCCACTACGATGATGCCGAACAGCACGAGGTCCATCCGGAATTGCTCGCTACCGTCGATTAGCAGATTGCCGATGCCGCTGCCCGACACCAGCAGATATTCGGCGCCGAGCGTCGCGAGCCACGAATAGATCAGCGCGAGATAGATCCCGGTGAAAATCGACGGGAGTGCTGCCGGAAGAATCACATGGGCGATCAGTTGCAGCCGGGAATAGCGGAACGCGCGGGCCACCTCGACATAGCTGCGCGGCACCGCATGGATGCCGTCGCAGGTGTGCGCGGTAACCGGCAGCAGCGCGGCCAGCGACAGGAACACCACCTTCGCGGCATCGCCCAATCCGAACCATACCGAAATCAGCGGTATCCAGGCGAACAGCGAGATCTGCTTGAACGTGTCGAAGCTCGGTCCGACCATCCGGCGCGCGAGACGCGAAAAGCCGAGCAGGCTGCCGAGCAGCAAGCCGCCCACCGTGCCGATGACGAAGCCGCTCGCCTCGCGCGCGAGAGAAGCGGACAGCGCGCGCAGCAGAGCGCCGCTCACCGTTTGCTGCCAGCCGGTTTGCAGGACGGCGAGCGGGCTGACCAGCAGGCCGCTTTTCACGAGGTGCAACGCCGATACGGCGGACCAGAGTGCAATGGCGACAAGCGGCAACAGCACGCCGCGCCACGCGGCGCCGCGCCGGGTGACAACGGTTCTGATTTTCTTGCGTGGTTCCGGCAATGCGCAATCGCATGGCGGCGGTCCCTTTCTTCCTGAACGTCCTGGACCAGTTCGTGTGCGGAGCTTCGAAAGAAAACTCATGGGGTTCCTTTGCCTCGCGGCGGCTTCACTCGCGGAACGCGGACGGCTGTCCGCGCCGCAGACGCGCTTCGAGTGAATCGAGCAGGCGGTTCACGACGAGGCCGATCGCGCCGACCACGACGACCGACGCCATCACCAGATCGAGTTGAAACAGTTGCCGTCCATAAACGATCAGATAGCCAAGGCCCTCTGACGACGCGACCAGTTCGACGACGACGAGCGCCAGCCATGCCTTCGTGAAGGCCAGCCGCACGCCGGTCGCGAGCGTGGGAACGGCGGCGGGCAACACCACGTAGACAATCCGCTGCCATTCGCTGTAGCCGTATCCGCGTGCGACTTCCTCCAGGCTGTGAGGCGACTGGCGGAAACCTTGCAAGGTGCTGAGCGTGGCCGGTACGAGCGCCGCATGCGCGATCAGGATGTACTTGAGCGGCTCGCCGACTCCGACGAGCAGCAGCAGAAACGGCAGCCAACCGAGTACCGGAATCTGGACGAGCGCATTGAAGCCGGGCAAAACATAGGCTTCCAGCGTGCGCGACAGACCGAGCGCCGCGCCGATCGCAAAGCCCCCCATGGTGCCGATGCCGAAGCCGACCACGACCCGCTGCAAGCTGATCAGCGTGTGACGCACAAGGTCGCCGCTGTGCGCGAGTTCCATGAAGGTTTCATAGACGCGCGCGGGTGGCGGCAGAATTTGCGGGGCGATCCAGCCGCGCTCACAACCGATCGTCCAGAGCGCCAGCAGTGCCGCCGGCAGCAGCCACGGTGCGAGAAGCCAGGCGACGCTGCGCAGCCGTTCGCCTGTGCGCCGCGCTTTGTGCTGACTGCGCGCGTCGCCGCCAGCAGCCGTGGCGACGGGGATGGCTGTCTCGCTCATCGTCGGGCTCCGTTAGCTGAGCGGCTTGCCGGCCGCATCGTAGCGGGTCCAGTACCGATCGAGCTTCTGCGCATGCAATGCGTTGTCGAGATAGCGCGGTTCAAACCAGTTGTCGACATCGACCGGCTGGCGGATCAACTTCAGCTTGAGCGCGTCCTGAGCGACCGCCTTGTAGCGCGCGACAATGAACGCATCGATCAGCGGCGAGTTGCGGTCCTTCAGCGACTGGTGCGCGAACTCGGCTTGCCATGACGCATAGCTCACGCCGCTTTGAGCCCATAGCTTGAAAAGTGCATCGCGGTTGGCTTCGTCGGACGACCATTGCGCGCCCTTGACGAACGCGTTGACGACGCGCTGGACCACCTCGGGATGGGCATGCTCGAAGTCGTCCAGCACGAGCAGATGCGATTGCCGCGTGAATTGCGGGCCATCGGTCTGCGACTCGTAGATGATCTTCGCCAGGCCCTGGTCACGCAGCTTGTAGAGGTGGTAATCGTTGACCGACGCGTCGATACCCTTCGACGCCAGCGCTGCGAGCGAGCTTGCCGTGTCGAGGTTGATCACGCGCAGATCGCGTTCATCGAGCTGGTTCGCCGCGAGCGCGTTGTCGACCACCAGTTGCAGATTGGTGCCGCGGAAAATGGCGGTGCGGCGCCCTTTCAGATCCTTGATCGTATGAATGTCGGAGTCGGGTGGCACGGCGATCTTGATGCCGGCGCGAACACCGGATTCGAGCAGAATGCGCGTCTTCAGGCCATTGGCCCGCGCGAGCACCGCGGGCAGATCGCCTTGAAACGCGAAGTCGAGCGACTTGTCGGCGATCGCTTCGTTGACCGCGGGGCCGGCGCCTTTGAAGAAAAGCCACTCGACCTTGATGCCGTCCGCCGCGAATTCCTTTTCGAGCAACTGCTGCAATTGCACGGTCGCGGCGGGTGAGCCGCCGAAGGTGGGCGGGTCGCCCGCGCCTTGCTGCGCGACGCCAATGCGGATGACGGACAGCTTGTCGGCATACGCGTTAAGCGTCGCCGCTGCCAATGCGGCGCATACCGTCAGGGACTTCAGTAGCTTGAAATAGCGCATGTTTTCCGTGGTGTACGAGCTCGACCGGCGCATTCACGCGAGTGAGATGCGCCGGTGCGGGCAGAAGGTCAGAAGTCGTAGCCGGCGCCCGGGGCGCCCGGTCCAGCCGCGGACGTCGCCGGTGCCGGATCCTTCGGCGCTTCATATACGGTGGCGTCGGTGGTCAGCAGCAGCGCGGCGACCGATGCCGCGTTCTGCAGCGCCGTACGCGTCACCTTGGTCGGATCGAGCACGCCCGATTCGACCAGGTCGCCATACTCTCCGGTCTGCGCGTTGTAGCCGAAGTTGCCACTGCCTTCGGCGACCTTCGCGACCACCACGCTCGCTTCCTCGCCCGCGTTCGTCACGATCTGGCGCAACGGTTCTTCGAGCGCGCGCAGCACGATCTTGATGCCCGCATCCTGATCCGCATTCGCACCCTTGAGTCCGCTGATCGCATTTCGCACGCGGATCAAGGCGACCCCGCCGCCCGGCACGATGCCCTCTTCGACGGCCGCGCGCGTGGCGTGCAGCGCGTCGTCGACGCGATCCTTCTTTTCCTTGACTTCGATTTCCGTCGCGCCGCCCACCTTGATGACGGCCACGCCGCCGGCCAGCTTCGCCACGCGTTCCTGGAGTTTTTCGCGGTCGTAGTCCGAGCTGGCTTCGTCGATCTGCGCGCGAATCTGCTTCACGCGCGCTTCGATGTTCTTGTGTTCGCCGGCGCCGTCGATCACGGTGGTGTTTTCCTTGCCGACCTCGATGCGCTTGGCCTGGCCCAGTTCAGCAAGCGTTGCCTTTTCCAGCGTCAGGCCCGTTTCTTCGGCGATCACCTGGCCGCCGGTCAGGATCGCGATGTCTTCGAGCAGCGCCTTGCGGCGGTCGCCGAAGCCCGGCGCCTTCACCGCCACCGTTTTCAGAATGCCGCGAATATTGTTCACCACCAGCGTCGCGAGCGCTTCGCCTTCGACGTCTTCAGCGATGATCAGCAGCGGCCGGCTCGCTTTCGCAACCTGCTCCAGAACCGGCAGCAGATCGCGAATGTTCGAGACTTTCTTGTCGTGCAGAAGCACGTACGGGTTGTCGAGAACCGCGACCTGCTTGTCCTGATCGTTGATGAAGTAGGGCGACAGGTAGCCGCGATCGAATTGCAGTCCTTCCACCACGTCGAGTTCGTCGTCGAGCGATTTGCCGTCTTCGACGGTGATCACGCCTTCCTTGCCGACGCGGTCGATTGCCTCGGCAATGCGCTGGCCGATCGATTCTTCGCCATTCGCGGAGATCGTCGCGACCTGCGCGATTTCCTTGCTCGTCGTGGTCGGCTTGCTGATCTTCTTCAGTTCGTCGATGGCGGCTACCACCGCCTTGTCGATACCGCGTTTCAGGTCGAGCGGATTCAGGCCGGCTGCGACATACTTCTGGCCTTCGCGCACGATCGCCTGCGCGAGCACGGTGGCGGTGGTCGTGCCGTCACCCGCGGCGTCGCTGGTGCGCGAAGCGACTTCCTTCACCAGTTGTGCGCCGATGTTCTGCACGCGGTCCGGCAATTCGATTTCCTTCGCGACCGACACGCCGTCCTTGGTGACGACGGGCGAACCGAAGCTGCGCTCCAGAACCACGTTGCGGCCCTTCGGGCCGAGCGTCACCTTGACGGCGTTCGCGAGGATGTTCACGCCTTCGACGAGTTTCGAGCGTGCTACATCGCTGAAAATGATTTCCTTTGCTGCCATGTTCGAGGCTCCTTTATTGAGTAACGACGGCGACCACGTCTTCTTCGCGCAGCACCAGCAGTTCGGTGCCATCCACCTTCACCGACTGGCCCGCGTATTTGCCGAACAGCACACGCTCGCCAACCTTCAGATCGGGTTCGATACGCTTGCCGTCGCTATCACGCTTGCCCGGTCCGATGGCGATGACTTCGCCCTGGTCGGGTTTTTCCGCCGCGCTTTCGGGAATGACGATTCCCGATGCTGTTTTGGTTTCCTGATCAAGACGTTTGACGATCAGGCGGTCGTGCAATGGACGTAGGCTCATAAGTCGAATTCGCTCATGTGGAAATTTGGCACTCTTCACTGGTGAGTGCTGACCGGAGTCGAGTATAGGAATGTGCCGCCGCGTGCTCCAATAACGAATCCTCGAATCGTTATCGGCGTTTGTTATTTACGTTATGGGCTGGCGTGCAAACGTGTCGTAGCAGGAGACGAATGATTCGGGCGGCGGCGCGAAAGGCGACGTGGCAAAGCGGCCCGGCGGTCGCGCCGTGCTGAAGTGCACTAATCCAGAAGTGTGCATATTCATATTTCAATTCACTTGTTTTGCGGCGTTCGCGGCCTCCCTATACTGGTCCGTCGCGTTGGCATGGCCAGTTCGCACTTACGATTCATTCAGGTCAAACAGCCGGATCGCTCCGATCCGCGCGCATTTAAAGAGGAACGATCGCATGCAGGCATCTCTCGACACTGCGGCGCCGCCGACGCTTCATGCCGCACTGGCCGCATTGCCGGCGCTGGCCCGCGCAATCGGCGAAGACGCCGCGCAACGGGAAGCACGGCGTGAACTCCCGTTCGACCGCTTTGCGTTGTTCCGCCAATCGGGGCTCGGACTGCTGCGTTTTCCCGCCGAGTGGGGCGGCCTGGGTGGCTCGCTCGAAGATCTTTTTCATGTCGTTGCCACGCTGGCTGCCGAGGAGTCGAACGTCGCGCATGCGTTGCGAATTCATTACGACCTGACCGAGCAACTGTTGTTGTCGCCGCGCTCGGCGTTCAACGACACCCAGATCGAGCGCGTGCGCCAGGGTGCAATTTTCGGCGGTGCATCGACCGAACTCGGCACTTCGCGCCCGGGCGAAATTGTCACGGCACTCGTGCGCGACGGCGAGCATTTTCGAGTAACAGGCAAGAAGTACTATTCGACCGGCACGGCGTTTTCGGACTATGCGCGTATCAACGTGCAGGATGAAAACGACGAAAAAGCGTCGATCGTCATTCCAGTAGACCGTGAAGGCGTGCGCGTGCTCGACGATTGGGACGGCATGGGTCAGCGCATGACGGCGAGCGGCAGTCTCGTGCTGGACAACGTACAGGTGTTCGCACATGAAGTGGCCACGCGCGGTTATACGAGTCTCGCCGGCCGCCACGGCAGTGCGGTGCGGCAGCTGCATCTGGTCGCCGTGGCGGCCGGCATCGTGCGCAATATTCTCGCCGACGCGCGACGCTACGTGGTTCACTACGGTCGCCCCGTGCTTCACAGCCCGGCGCCGTCCGCCCGGGAAGACGGTTTCGTGCAGCAGGTGGTGGGCGATCTCGCCGCGCACAGCCTCGCGGTCGACGCGCTGGTTCAGCAGAATGCGCGAACGCTGGACCAGTCGGCGAATGCGATTCGCAGTGGCGCCGCCAACGCCGAGGAGCGGGTGCTGGAAGGGGCGCTCGCCACTGCCAAGACCCAGCTGGTGGTCAGCAAACTGGCGTTGCATGCGGGAGAGCGTCTGTTCGAGATCGGCGGCGCGTCGGCTACCGCACGCTCGCATAATTTCGATCGTCACTGGCGCAATCTGCGCACCATCTTCAGTCATAACCCGCTGCTGCATAAAGCGCGGGTGATCGGCGACTACGAATTGAACGGCGTCACGACTCATCTCACCGAAGGCCGCGTGTTCTGACGAATCACTGTTGTCGCCGTCTCTCTTTCACGCACTGTCCGTCATGGAAAAATCATGAGCCGAGATCTGCTGTTGTTGCTGGAACCGGGTTTCACCGATCCGAACCGTCCCGGTGAGCGTTTCATCTGTCCGGACGGCGCGCCCATTGAAGGTCTGCTGGCGAGCGACCCGGCACTCAACGCGCGACTGGATATTCACCGCCTGCCGTTCACGCGTCCGCGCGCGGCGGTCGTCGAGGCGCTCGATGCCGAACATCAGGGCCTGCCGGTGCTGATCTTTGGCGACGAACAGCCGGCGCCCGCTGATGCGCAGACGCTCGGAGACAAGCGTTTCGTGACCGATACACGCCGGATACTCGAACTGCTGGCGCAGCGCCATGGTTTTCCAAAGGTGCATTGAACAGGCAACGTCGAGCGGGCGGGGCGCGATACGAATCGCCGCGCCCGCCGGTCAATCGCCATGTAGACAGCTAATTCCCAATTCATTCTTTCATATTGTTGGTGGCGGTTGCTATCTTGCGACGCTTCCGACGCTTCCGATAGACGTCGCCTCGCGTGTCAGGCGGAGGTCAAAGGAACAGCCATGAATCGCGACGGCGCGCTTCATTCGGGACTTCGCAATGCGCTGACCGGACTTGCGGAAGTGCGCCGGTCTGGCTGCAACAGGTCACGCTGGTTAGCCGGCGCGTGCACCGTCACAGGGCCACGGCCGACGGTCTTGACGGCAATCTGTCCGACGTGTGCGTTGCGTGAGGCCGCGAGCCGGTGCGACGGCGGGTCCTTTGTCCGTGGCCTGCTTTGCATATGCGGAACCATTGGTTCTGTTGGCGCCGCAGCGGTTTTATCGTGAGCGTTGCAGCAGCACGGCCAACCACACAACTACGACACCACGACAACATACCCGGCGGCCCGCGCCGGCCGGCCCGTCGGCAACAAGGATCTGGATCACATGGCAGGACTGAATCGACGCGACTTTCTGATCTCATCGGGCGCGGCGCTCGCCGCGGCCAGCATGCCCTCATTGGCGTTCGCACAGGGCGAGGCCACCGCGCCGAAGCGAGGCGGCACCTTGAACATGCTGATCAACCCGGAGCCACCGGTGCTCGTGTCGATCTTCCAGACGACGGGCCCCGCACTCGTCGCGAGTTCGAAAGTGCTCGAGGGCTTGCTGGCCTATGATTTCGATCTGCGGCCGAAGCCGCAATTGGCCACCGCATGGACGGTTAGCGCGGACGGCCTGAAATATGCCTTTACGCTGCGTCAGAACGTCAAATGGCATGACGGCGAGCCGTTCACGTCGGCGGACGTCGCGTTTTCGATCGATCTGCTCAAAGCGGTGCATCCCCGCGGTCGCAGCACGTTCGCCAACGTGACGCGCGTCACCACGCCCGATGCGCGCACCGCGGTCATCGAACTGTCGAAGCCTGCGCCATACCTGTTGAAGGCTTTGTCCGCGGGCGAATCGCCGATCGTGCCGAAGCACCTGTACGCATCCGGCGATCCGCTGACGAACCCGCACAACAACGCGCCGATCGGCACGGGTCCGTATCGTTTCAAGGCATGGACGCGCGGCGCCAATATCGTCTATGAACGCAATCCGGACTACTGGGACGCCGGCAAGCCGTATATCGACGGCCTGGTATTCAAGGTGATCCCCGACGCGGCCGCCCGCTCGGCGGCCTTCGAAACCGGCGCACTCGATCTGGGCGGCGAAAATCCGGTACCGTTGACGGACCTGCCGCGTCTCACGCAATTGCCGCAACTGGCGGTGGAAACGCGCGGCTACCGCTTTCTCGAGCCTTTGTCCGAGATCGACTTCAACCTGGATCACCCGATCCTCAAGGATTTGCGGGTGCGCCAGGCGATTGCTCATGCGATCAATCCGCAAGTCGTGCAGCGCACGATTGCATACGGTTATGCGGACCTGTCGCCTACGCCCATCACGCCGGGTTCGCCGTATCACGATGCGAAGATCACCGCTTATGCGTTCGATATCGCCGGTGCGGAAAAGCTGCTCGACGCGGCCGGTTATCCGCGCAAGGATGGCGGCATGCGCTTCGGACTGACGCACGATTTCCTGCCTTACGGCGACCTGTATCGCCGCCAGGCCGACTACGTGAAGTCGGCGCTGGCGCGTGTGGGCATCGACGTGACGGTGCGTTCGCAAGACCTGCCGGCGTTTCTGAAGCGCGTCTACGCGGACCGCCAGTTCGACTTCACGAGCATCGGCGTGAACACGCTGTTCGATCCGAGCGTCGGGGTCCAGCGTCTCTACTGGTCGAAGAACATTCGCCCGGGCGTGCCATTTTCGAATGCGCCGCACTACAGCAATGCCGAGGTCGACCGCCTGCTCGAAAGCGCTTCCGTTGAAACCGACGAAAGCAGGCGCGTCGCGCTGTACCAGCAATTTCAGCAGATCGTTTATCGCGATCTGCCGATTCTCAACCTCGTCGCGCCGCGCATGATCACGCTGGCGAACCGGCGCGTGCACAACCACACCGTATCCGCGCAAGGCCTCGAAGGCAATCTCGCGGATGTCTATCTGAGCGCGTGACAGGAGATCGCCGATGAGCCGCAGTTTGCGTGTCGGCGCGATAGCGCGACGTACCGCGTGGCAGGTCTTGCCGACGGTGGTCGGCATCGTGATCCTGAACTTCTTTCTGCTGAAACTGATGCCTGGCGATGCCGCCGACGTGCTTGCCGGCGAGTCCGGCTCGGCAACGGCGGAAACGATGCAGGTGCTGCGTGCGAAGTTCGGGCTCGACCAGCCGGTGCTGCATCAGTTGTGGTCGTACCTGACGCATCTGTCCCATTTCAGCCTGGGTTATTCACCGCGTTACGACATGCCTGTGATGCAACTGATTCTGTCGCGCTTGCCGAATACATTGTTTCTGATGGGAGTGGCGCTGTCGTTGGCGATCGTGGCCGGCGTGACGCTCGGCGCGGTGATGGCCCATTGGGCCGGCAAATGGCCGGATCGGCTGCTGTCGGTACTGGCCTTGCTGTTCTATTCGACGCCGGGCTTCTGGATCGGTCTGCTGGCAATCGTGCTCTTTTCGGTGCACCTCGGCTGGCTGCCGAGCGGTGGCAACATCACACTCGGCGTGCAGTTGCATGGCGTCGCCTATCTCGCCGATGCGGCAAAGCACGTGCTGTTGCCCGCAGCGACACTGGCGACGTTTTTCGTCGCGATCTATGCGCGGCTTACTCGTGCCGCCATGCTCGAAGTGCAGCGTCAGGACTTCGTGCGGACCGCTCAGGCCAAGGGCCTGCATCCGTGGCGCGTGACGGTGCGGCATGTGCTGCGCAACGCATTGATGCCGCTGACCACCATCGTCGGGATTCATTTCGGTACGCTGCTGGGCGGCGCGGCGGTGACGGAGACCGTGTTCAGCTGGCCGGGCCTCGGACGCCTTGCGCTCGACGCGGTGATGGCGCGCGATTTCAGCGTGCTGCTCGGCGTGCTGCTGCTGTCGTCGCTGCTCGTGATCGTCGCGAATGTCCTCGTCGATCTGCTGCAGGCCTGGCTCGATCCACGCATTGCGTGACTATTGCTGACTGTCGGATGACTTTTAGCGTTTTCGCCGACACGTTGTTCACCTGAGGGACGCAATGGCTTCCGACTCTCCCGATCTGATCTCCAGCTCGCCTGAGCCGGGTGCTTCTTCGTGGCGGCGGCAACTGGCCGGCACGCTGTTCGGTCAGCGCCGCGCCGGCGCGGCACGCGCGCCCGGCCCGCAGCGGACGGGGCGCGGCGTGTGGCGCGCGCTGCTGCGCAATCCGTCGGCGCTCGCGGGGCTCGTGCTGTTCACCGCGTTCATCGCGCTCGCGCTCGGTGCGGGGCATCTGTTTCCTGGCGACCCACTCGATATGGTCGCGGCTCCCTTCGAATGGCCGGGCGCTGATCCGCAGTACTGGCTCGGCACCGATTCGCTCGGGCGCGATGTGGCTGCAGGCATTGCGCATGGCACGCGCGTGTCGCTGCTGATCGGCGCGGCGGCGGCGGCAATCGGGCTCGTGATCGGCACGCTGGTCGGCGCGGCGGGGGGCTTCTTCGGCGGAGTGGTCGACAACGTGCTGGTGCGCGTCACCGAACTCTTTCAAACCATTCCGTCGTTTCTGCTGGTAATCGTCATTGTTGCCATTGGCCGGCCGGGCGTGACGGTTATCGCGCTGGCCATCGGCATCGCGTCGTGGCCGACCGTCGCGCGGATCGTGCGCGCCGAATTCCGTACCCTGCGCGAGGCGGACTTCGTGCTCGCGGCGCGTAGCCAGGGGTTCAGCAACGCACGCATCATCTTCGGCGAAATTTTGCCGAATGCGTTGCCACCGGTGATCGTCACCGCGTCGGTCATGGTGGCGAGCGCCATCCTGATCGAGTCGTCGCTGTCGTTTCTCGGCATGGGCGACCCGAACGTCGTCAGCTGGGGCGGAATGATCGGCGCGGGCCGGGATTCGTTGCGCACCGCGTGGTATCTGACCGCAATTCCCGGCACGGCGATCGTCGTCGCGGTGCTCTCGCTGAATCTGCTCGGCGACGGCCTGAACGACGCGCTCAATCCGCGTTTGCGGGAACGCACCTGATCATGACACCGAGGACGCACGAAGTGGATAGAGCGGCAAACCTGCTGGAAGTACGCGACCTGCGCGTGAGCTTCGGCGCGCACGAAGCGGTGCGCGGCCTGAATTTCGAGGTCGCGCAAGGCGAGACGCTTGCCCTCGTAGGCGAATCGGGTTGCGGCAAATCCGCGACCGCGCTTTCGTTGATGCGGCTCGTGCCCGCCCCAGCGCAGGTGACCGGCAGCGTGTGTTTCGATGGCCGCGAACTGCTCGATCTGTCGGCGCCGGAGATTCGCGCGGTCCGTGGCCGGCAGATTTCGATGATTTTCCAGGAGCCGATGACGTCGCTTAATCCGGTGCTGTCGATTGGCGCGCAGATCGTCGAGACGCTGCGCCAGCATGAGCGTCTGTCCAAAGCCGCCGCGTGGAAGCGGGCGATCGAATTGCTGGAGCTGGTGCGGATTCCCGAACCGCAACGACGCGTATTCGATTATCCGCATGAACTCTCCGGCGGTCAGCGGCAGCGCGTGATGATCGCGATGGCGGTGGCCTGCCGGCCGCGTCTGCTGATCGCGGATGAACCGACCACGGCGCTCGACGTCACGATCCAGGCGCGCATTCTCGAGTTGCTCGACGGTTTGCGGCGCGAGTTGTCGATGTCGCTGCTGCTGATCACTCATGATCTGGGCGTGGTCGCCCAGCATGCGGATCGTGTCGCGGTCATGCTGGCGGGCGAATTGGTGGAAGAAGCACCGGTCGAGCAACTCTTCACGCGGCCCGGTCACGCCTACACCCAGGGCTTGCTCGGCGCTTCGTTGAATCTCGCCGACGATCTGCATTACCAGGGCTGGAAGCTGCCTGAGATCCGCCACGGTATTGCCGATGACGGCAAGCCGACGTTTGCCGTCGTACCGCGCTCGGCGCGCACCGGGCAGTATGTCACGCAGACGGCTGTTCGCAGCGCGGCGCATGACGATGCGCCGCTGCTGGCGTTGCATGACGTGCGGATCGACTATCCGCATCGGCATGGCAAGTCGACGCTGCGTGCCGTCGACGGTGTGTCGTTGCAGATCGCGCGGGGCGAAACGGTGGGGCTCGTCGGCGAATCGGGGTGTGGAAAGTCGACGCTATCGAAAGCGATCCTGCGGCTCATACCGGCCACGCGCGGTCAGATCCGTTTGCGCGGCACCGACCTGGTGCCACTACGCGAGCGCGAATTGCGGCCGTTGCGCCGCCACGTGCAGATGGTGTTTCAGGATCCGTATGCGTCGCTCAATCCGCGCCGCACGGTGGGAGAAATTCTGAATACGGTGCTGGTGGTCAATGGTGTGGACGACGCACGGCAACGCCAATTACGCATCGCCGCGATACTCGACCGGGTTGGGCTGCCCGGTTCGGCATTGGGCCGCTTTCCACATGAATTCTCGGGCGGACAACGGCAGCGCATCGGTATCGCGCGAGCGCTCGTGCTCGAACCGGATCTGCTGATCTGCGACGAACCGGTGTCCGCGCTCGATGTGTCGATTCAGGCGCAAATCCTGAACCTGCTGGTGGAGCTCAAACGCGATCTCGGGCTGGCCTACCTGTTCATCTCACACGATCTTTCCGTAGTGCGCTATATCGCGGACCGCGTGCATGTGATGCAGGCGGGGCGTATCGTCGAAAGCGGCGATCATCGCGAGATCTGGCGTGCGCCGCAGCACGCGTACACGCGCACGCTGCTCGAAGCGATTCCCGGCAGGAGCTTCGACGCGCAGGCGGCGTAAGCCGCCTGCGCCGTCTTTCACTTTACGCCCGCTCACGGGTTGCCGAAGTACGCCGGCAGGCGGAAGCCGTCATAAAAGTGGTTGCCGCGAATCGCCCGCTGGAATTGCACGGATTGATACGCCTGCACGATATCCTGGGTCGCGCGCGTTTTGCGGTTGGCCGCCTTGACGACGACCTGGTTGATATACGGCGGCGTCATCTGTTCGAGCGCGAGTGCATCCGTCAGCTTATGGCCGCTGAAAATCGCGAAGTTGCCCTGAATCGTCGCGTAGTCGACGTCGTCGAGCGCGCGCGGCGCCTGCGCCGATTCCAGCGGCACGATCTTGATGCCGGCCGGATTGGCGATCACATCGCGCTCGGTGACATCGACCGGGTTAGGGTTCGGCTTGATCCTGATCCAGCCGATGCGCTGCAGGATCTTCAGCGCGCGTTCCAGATTGACCGGATCGTTCGGTACGGCGACGCGCGCACCGGGTTTCACCTCGGAAAGCGAACGATGTCGGCTCGAATAGAGACCCATTGGCGGCGTCGGCACCTGCACGACGCCGACCAGATCGGTGCCGTTGCGATCGTTATACGACTTCAGATAGACCTCGTGCTGCATCACGTCCGCAATGATTTCACCGCGATATACCGCCTGATTCGCTTCGAGTCCCGTACTGAACTCAACGTACTGGATCGTGTAACCTTTCTCGCGCAGTTGCGGTTCGACGCCGGCCTTGAACTCGTCTGCATAAGGGCCGGGAACGAAGCCGATGCGCAACGGCTGCGCGGTGCTGCTGTCGGCCGCATGGGCGGCCAGTGGCGCGAGCGCGGCGAGCACGATGAACGCGCAGGCCAGGCGCGGGTTGAAAAACCTCAACAGTGCGGTTCGATAGAGCATCGTTGCGATGACCGGATAAAGTGAGTGGCGCGCTTATCGTCGTTAAGCGCAATAGGGCTCGTCCTGCGGCGCACCGCGGCGCGCAATCCGGCCACAGAACGGACGGCCCGGGTCGTTGAATTCCGGCGTCGACGGCTGGCCGCTCGCGACGAGCGAATCGACAAACGCTGTGTCTTCGGCAGTGAGCCGGTAACACAAGGCCGGCAGGTAGTCGTGCCATTGCGCCTCGGTGCGCCATTCGGTTTGCTGCAGCCGCCGGTTGATGCGCTGCTCGTGAGCCAGGTCGATGATGCGGGCGGCAGCGGCTTCGTCGGTGGGGCTGCCGAACATCATCGTGCCGAGCGTCAATGTCGAGACCTTGATACCGCAGCAGCCGAGCTGTCTGTATTCCATGTGTGACGTATTCCGTGAAATGAAAAGCGCGAAGCGGTTCAGTGCTGGAGCCAGAGATCGGCGAAACTCGCCGATACGCCGTCAGGCGAAATCGTATGGTTGTGCACCGCGCGCGAGTACACCGTGATGTATTGCGGGGACACCAGGTTGATATCTGGCAGATCGCGCTCGACGATGCGCTGGATCTGCGAAAACAGCTGCCTGCGTTTGACTTCGTCGGTTTCTTCGGCCACTTGGGAGAACAACTGGTCGATCTCCGGATTGCTGTAGTGCGAGCCATTGGTGAAAGGCACGCCGCGCCGGAAATTGCCGGTTGTGTAGAGCCGCGCGACCCCGACCACCGGATCGAACAGATTGCTCATGCCGTTGATGCTGAAATCGAAATCCCGGTCGGTGTAGATTCGCTTCAGGTAGGCCGGCAAGTCCTGGCTGCGCACCGTCACGGCAATGCCGACTCGCGCCAGCGCGGATTTGACGTAGGCGGCGGTGCGCGCCGGCAGGTCGCCGATCGGCAGCGGGTCGACGGTCAGCGCGAAGCGGGTACCATCGGCTTTGCGCGGATAACCGGCCTGGTCGAGCAATCCGTTCGCGTGTTCGACATTGAACGGATAGGGGGTCGGCGCCGGATCGTGGTAGGGATTCGATGGAATGATCGGACTCGCGAGCGGCGTCGCGTAACCATAGTAGATGACTTTGCGGATCACTTCGCGATCCAGTGCGGACGCAATGGCCTGACGCACTTTCGGATCCTTCAGCAACGGATTGTCGAGATTGAACTCGATGCGTGCCACGCCCGCCTGGAATTCGTACCCGCGCGACTCGATCCCGAGCTTCGGGTTGTCCTTCAGACGCGCAAGGTCGGACAACGGCACCGGCGTGTCGCCGCTCAGATCGACCGAGCCGTCCTCGAACGCGACGGTGCGGGCTGCCGGATCGTTGATGATCTTGACGACGATCCGGTCGAGCCACGGCTTGCCCTTGTCCCAGTAGTCGTCATTGCGCGCGTACTCGATATAGCTGCCGCGCACCCATCTGACGAAGCGGAAGGGGCCCGTGCCGATCGGCGCATTGTTGGCGGGATTGGCGAGTACGTCGGTGCCGTCATAGACATGCTTCGGCACGATAGGCGTTTCCGACGACGAAAATGCCTTGATCAGCCAGGGTGCGGATCTGGACAGCGTAATGATCACCGTATAGGGATCGGGCGTCGCGATATGGGTGACGTTGGCGAAGGTGGTTTTCGCGCGCGGATGGACTTGTCGGAGTGTCTGGATCGAGTACGCGACGTCCGCGGACGTGAAGGGCTTGCCGTCGTGCCATTTGACGCCGTGGCGCAGATGGAACACGTATTTGCGGCTGTCGTCGCTGATTTCCCATGAGGTCGCGAGCGACGGCTTCGGCGCGAAGTTGAAATCATACTCGAGCAAGCCTTCGGTCACTTTCGGACTGACCTTCAGCACATTGGTCGCCGTAGTCGCCAGATCGACTAGCGCAGTCGGTTCCGGTGTCACGACGAAATTGAGCGTGCCGCCGCGCGTCTGCGCCTGCGACGCCTGGCTGGCAAGCGCGACGACGAGCGTCATTGCAAATCCGAGTGTCCCGCTGAGTACCCGCTTGCCGTAGCGACGCAGTGCGGCCTGCGTGGTGACATGTGCCATTTTTTTGTCATGCAGGAGAAAAAGAGGAAACGGAATCGGCTCAAGCTGTCGACACAGCGAACGCCCGGCGTCGCTCAAGTGCCGCCGCGAGCGGAGCCGGCTCGACCCATGCATCGAAGTCGAAATCCGTCGCGATGAAACCCCACTTGAACAGGAAGCGCTTGAAGTCGGAAAGGGCGGCCAGCGCGTGTGGATCGAGGCCTATTGTCAACTGCCGGTGCAGACCACCCGGATACGCGCGTTCGACCCAATGCTCGGCGCTGCGAACCTCCCGGCCGACATAACTCGCGAGCTCGGCAACGTGGCCCTGGGCCCAGTCGCCGGCGGCGAGCGTGCGCGCCAGTACGCGTTCGACCAGGTCGGGACGTTCACGCAACAGTTGCGCGTCGACGGTCAGCGGTCGCGGCGTACCATTGTTCGCATGCAACGCGCGATTGGGTTGCGCGCCGATCTCGATGAGGATTTTCGCGTTGAGCAGGTTGGTAATATCCAGTCCGGTCGCGCCTTTGACGAACACGACATCGGCCTCACCGCGCAGAAGCGCCTCGGTTTCGCGGGCGAACTCATGCGAACGCTGAGCGTCGAGCCACGCGTCCAGCGGTGCGTCGCCGGCGGGCTTCGCGCCGTCGAGTCCGCGAGGCGTGTGCGGCAATTCGACAAAGTCGATATCTTCGAACTGCACGCCGAGCGCATTGAGCAGCGACGAGAACCCGCGCAGCGCGGTGGCGCGGTGAAAGTCCACCACGCCCCCCGCCCGGGTGCTGCGCGGAAATCCGAAGCGGCGTCCGGCGAGCGCGTGAGGCGTGGCGTCGAGTTGCCGGTCGAGCGTGATCAACGCCTGGAACTCGTCGACCCAGCTCAGGCCGATCAGGCGCGTGTCGCTGCCTTGAGCACGCGCCCATAGCGCCGGGATATTGCCGCCTTGCCGAAACGACCACGGCTGGCTATGCGTGAAATGAGAACGGCGGACCAGCACGTCGTCAGCATCCTGCAATGCCTTGACGTCGATGCCGTCGGCCGCGAACTCCTGCTGTAGCCAACCTTTTTGCGCCGCGATGCCGAACGGGGTGGGTGCGGGGCAGCGTGTGTACCAGATTCGGCTCATGCGGGTCACCTGTAAGGTTGCGGGGAGCATTGCTGTCGGGGGTGCCATGTCGTTGAACGCGGCACGGTTTGCAATCAATGTCGCAAGCCAGCGTCGCGCAGCAACGGCAGCACGCGGTCGCCGAAGAATTCAAGGTCGGGCTTGAAATCGAAAAAACTCAGTTGCACGCCGTCGATGCCGGCGCGATGCAAACGCACGATGTAATCGGCAATCTGCTGTGGGGAACCGACTATCGCGATGTTGCCGCCCACCGCGCGTGCGGCCGCCGAATTGCGTTGCCCGGCACCGCCGCGCCACGCATGCGCGTCGCTGTCGAAGCGATGAAAGCTGCCTTCGTCGCCGTGCGCGACGATTGCGTCGTGGTAAGCGCGAGCTTCGGCGGCCGTCTCGCGGCAGATCACCATTGGATTGATCAAGGTGCGGATCGGGCGGCCGTGCGCCGCCGCGGCGGCTTTCACGCGAGCGGTATGCGCGGGCAGCGCTGCTAGCGCAGCTTCGATCTCCGAACCTGCCGGACTCGTGATGAAGACCACGTCCGAATAGCGCGCGGCGAATTCGATACCGGCGTCCGAGCCGGTCGCGTTGACGAGCAGCGGGCGTCCAAAGCGCGGCTTCGGCGTGACGAAGGCCTTGTCCAGTTTCCAGCTCGACAGCTGCGGAGCGAAGCTGAAGTTGTCCGGTTGCGCCCACAGTTGCTGGACGGCATCGAGGAATTCCGCAGCCAGCTGATAACGGCGGTCGTGATCGATCCGGTGCCAGCCGAACATCTCGTGTTCGATCGCGCGATGACCGGTGACGACGTTGATGCCCCAGCGGCCCTTCGAGATGTGATCGAGCGTCGCCGTGAATTTGGCGAAATGCAGCGGATGCCAGGGCCCATACAATACATGACTGGTGGCGACGAGGATGATGCGTTCGGTGCGCGCGGTCATTGCCGCGAGCGACATGAACGAGTCGAGCGCTTGCCCATTGAATACGCCGCCGTAGCCTCCGTTGGGCAACCATTGCGACAGCGCGAACACGAGATCGAACCCGAACGCTTCGGCTTTTTGCACCAGTTCCAGGTTGTAGTCGAACGTCCAGTCGGTCGTGCGCGGCAACGTGGACGCGCTCCAGCCGCCTGCCTGGATCGGCAGGAACAGTCCCAGCAGCAACGGCTGCCCGAATGCGAGGGAGACGGGGCTTTGAGCGAAGGTAGCGGGCGAGCGCACCGGCACGAAAGGCGAAGCATCGCGTGCGCCGTCGGCATGGGGCGCCGATGCGCGCATGGGTGGGGTGACGATTGATTCAGGCACAGTGAGTATCCTTGCCATGCGGTAGGGAAGTGCGCGTGAAGTGGGAGGTTCGCGACACCGCCTGAGATCGTGCCGTGGGCGCGCGCATTAAACCTACGCGTCGCGGCGCCAGGAATCTGGCGCTGGAACAGTAAAGCACGTCGATGTTTGGAACGCCAAACAACGAAATCTGCTTTTTATCTGAAACGACGGATCTGTCCGGCGTATTTGTGTGGATCGGCTCTGCATGAAAGGTTCCCGCGGGAGCCGGTCGGGAAGCCATATTGGCGTTCCTGACGCGAGCCGCTGATCGCTGCAGACCGGTTCGATGCGCTGATGCGCTGATTCATGCAGATAAAGCGGAACGCCTGATGCGATCCAACCGACGGTTCAATGCATCGGCGATGCAAACGTGCCGGCCATACGAGGTTCATAAAGTTATGAGTTTCCCTTCGTTGCCATTCATAGCTCGTACCGCTAACTTCGACTGACCAGACGATCGGACCATTCAATCCGTCGCTGGTGTGCGCACCGGCTCGACGCCGCTCCGGAAGAGCAGGCGGCGCGACGTATCGTCAACCCTTCTTCGTGGACCTTCATGAGCAGACGTAGCGGGCAGTTGCGCCTCGGCGCCTTTCTTTATCCCGCGGGACATCACATTGCGGCGTGGCGGCATCCGCAAGCGCAGGCGGATGCCGGCGTCAATTTTCGCCACTATGTGCAACTCGCGCAGGCGGCCGAAGCGGCGAAGTTCGATCTTGTGTTTCTGGCGGACGGCGTGGGTACGCGTGGCGACAACGTCGACTTTCTGAGCCGCACGGCGCACAGCTACGTCGCGCAGTTTGAACCGATTACGCTGCTGTCGGCGCTGGCGGCGGTGACCGGACGCATCGGTCTGGTCGGCACGGCATCGACGAGCTTTAACGAGCCGTATCACATCGCGCGCAAGTTCGCTTCGCTCGACCACATCAGCGGCGGGCGCGCGGGCTGGAATCTGGTCACGTCGTCGAGCGAGCACGAAGCGAAGAACTTCAATCGCGACAAGCATTACGATCACGCCGAACGCTATGAGCGTGCGACCGAGTTCGCGCAGGTCACACAAGGACTGTGGGATAGCTGGGAAGACGACGCGTTTGTCCGCGACAAGGCCAACGGGCGTTTCTTCGACCCGCGCAAGCGGCATGTGCTGGAACACAAGGGGCGCTTTTTTCAGGTCAAGGGTCCGCTGAACGTCGCGCGTTCTCCGCAGGGGCATCCGGTCGTCGTGCAGGCCGGGTCGTCCGAAGCGGGAAGAGAGCTGGCGGCCAGCACGGCCGAGGTGATTTTCACCGCGCAGCAAACGCTGGAGGACGCAGTCGCCTTTTACGCGGACGTGAAGGAACGCATGCGAGCCTATGGCCGCGATCCGGACGATCTGAAGATCATGCCGGGCGTGTTTCCGATTGTCGGACGCACTGAAAGCGAGGCGAACGAGAAGTTCGAGCAGTTGCAGTCGCTCGTCGATCCGAAGGTGGGGCTCGCGCTGGTATCCGGGCTGACCGGTGGCTTCGATCTGTCGGACTATCCGCTCGACGGGCCGATTCCCGAGTTGCCCGAAACGAATGCTAGCAAGAGCCGGCAGTCCTTGACGATCGAACTGGCGCGCCGCGAGCATCTGACTATCCGCCAGCTCTATTTGCGGGTTGCCGGCGCACGTGGCCATTGGCAACTCGTCGGCACACCCGCGCAGATCGTCGATCAACTCGAAGAACGCTTCGTGAACCACGGCGCCGACGGCTTCAACGTCATGCCGCCAGTGCTGCCGCACGGTTTGACCGATTTCATCGAACTGGTATTGCCCGAGTTGCGACGACGCGGGTTGTTTCGCACCAGCTATGAAGGAAGCACGTTGCGCGAGAACCTCGGCTTGCGGCGGCCGGCGCATCGCGTTCGATAGACGTGCGCAGCGGCGCTGGACCCTGTCGTTCGGCGCTGCAGCGAGTGGCCACATCAATGCCAGATCAGCGGCGCTGCGATCGATATCACAATTGATCGGTTGGTGGCGGGGCACGGCATTGCTAGCATCACAGGCTTGCCTACGAAGCGCCCGCGCCATCATGAATGCCCGCAATATGCCGCTGAATCCATCGCCGTCACGCACTCGCCGCCGGCTGCTTGGCCGTCTGGCCGCAGGCGGGCTCGTTGCGTCGCACGCGGCGGCGGCCGCCGAACTGCTCAAGCCGCTCGAGGTCGCGCCGTCGAGTCGCGTGCCCGGCGCTCCCATACTCGAGCATCCCTACGGCGTGCCGTCGCCGCACGAGGCGAATGTCGTGCGGCGCAGCGCACGGGTGTGGCCGCTGCCCGGCGCGGCTTCGTCGATGACCCCGCTCGCCGATCTGCACGGTGCGCTCACACCGAACGGCCTGGTCTACGAACGTCATCATGGCGGCGTGCCCGACATCGATCCCGATCAGCACCGGCTGGCGATTCACGGACTGGTGCGCACCCCGAAACTGTTCACGATGGACGACCTGCTGCGTTTGCCGTCCGAATCGCGCATCCATTTTCTCGAATGCTCCGGCAACACCGGCAATGAATGGAGCGGTCCGAGCGGCCAGCCGGTGCAACTCACGCATGGTCTGCTGTCGTGCTGCGAGTGGACCGGCGTGCGTTTGTCGACCTTGCTGGAGGAAGTGGGCGGTCTGTCGAAGCAGATCGATCCGGCCCGCGGCTGGTTGCTCGCGGAGGGTGCGGACGCCGCGGTGATGGCGCGCAGTCTGCCGCTCGAACGGATACTTGACCGCGCGCTCGTGGTCTATGCGCAAAACGGCGAACGCCTGCGTCCGGAAAACGGTTATCCGTTGCGTCTGATCGTGCCCGGCTTCGAAGGCAATACGAACGTGAAGTGGCTGCGTCGGCTGAAAGTGGTCGACGCGCCGTTGCAAACGCGCGAAGAGACCTCGAAGTACACCAGCCTGCTCGCGAACGGCACCGCGCGCCAGTTCGCGTTCGAGATGGACGCGAAGTCGGTGATCACGCGGCCGTCGCCCGGACATCGCCTGACTACGCACGGTTATTACCCGATTACCGGCCTGGCATGGTCAGGGCGGGGCACCGTCCGCAAGGTCGAGGTGTCGACCGATGGCGGGGCGACGTGGCGTGTTGCGCGTCTGGACGGCGCGATTCGCGATCGCGCGCTCACGCGCTTTCAGGCGGATTGGCGCTGGGACGGAGGCCCCGCCGCGATTCTTTCGCGTGCGACCGATTCGACCGGCTATGTGCAGCCGACGCGCGCCGAACTCGTGGCCGCGCGCGGCCTGAACTCGCAGTACCACTACAACGCGATCCAGCAATGGCGGGTCGACACGAGCGGCGAGGTGCGTAATGCGTGAAGGCCGTTCCAGGTGCGTGCGGATGCATGCGGCGCTGGCCGCGTTTCTGTTACTGATGGCGCTGGCGTCCTGTTCGTCGATCGCGCCGGACGCGCCCGGCGCCCAGAACGCGACGGCGGGCCACGACATCGGCACGCCGGTCACCGCGCAAGAACTGGCTGCCTGGAACATCGACGTCGCGCCGGATGGCCGGGGACTGCCTCCGGGCAGCGGCGACGTCGCCACAGGCGCTCACGTGTTCGCGGCCAAATGCGCGGCTTGCCATGGCGCGCAGGGCCAGGGCGGTCTCGGCGATCCGCTGGTCGGCGGCCAGGGCACGCTGGCGAGTGCGAAGCCCAAGCGCACGGTGGGCAGCTACTGGCCCTACGCGACGACGCTGTTCGACTATATCCGCCGCGCGATGCCCTACAACGCGCCCGAATCGCTTTCCGCCGACGAGGTTTACGCGCTCAGCGCGTTCCTGCTCAACCAGAACGGCATCGTGGCGGCGAATACGCGGCTCGACGCGGCATCGCTGCCGCGCGTTGTGATGCCGAATAGGAACGGTTTCGTGATCGATCCGCGTCCGGCGCGACTGTGATGAGCTCCCGGCCTCGCGGATTGAGGGCAGGAGCAGCGGGAGCTTGCAGAATACTTACGCCAGTTGCATCTCGTTAAAGCAGCGGGTTTATCACTCCAGCAGATAAACGTATCGGATTTGCTTCGTTGTCGCCGCGTGCGCATGTCGGTAAATTCATTTGACTGCGCCCTCGACGGCGTCCTCAGAACAGATTCGACGAAGAGTTTCCTGTGACGACTGCCTTTGCATCTACTGCCGCGAGCCACGCTGGCCAGGCCATTGAAACCCAGCCCATCGAGATTCGCGCTTTCGACGGTCCCGTCGGCGCAGAGGTTTTCGGACTCGACCTCGGCCAGCCGCTGAGCCCTGAGGACTTCGCGCGCATTCATCGCGCTCACCTCGATCACCATGTGCTGGTGTTTCGCGATCAACGCATCACGCCGGATCAGCAAGTCGCCTTCAGCCGCCGTTTCGGCCCGTTGCAGATCCACGTGCTGCATCAATTCCAGTTGCCGGGCTACCCGGAAGTGCTGGTGGTGTCGAACATCGTCGAAGACGGCAAACCGATTGGTCTGGGCGATGCCGGCCATTACTGGCATTCCGACCTGTCGTACAAGGAAAAGCCGAGTCTCGGTTCACTGCTGCATGCGCAGGAACTGCCCGCCGAAGGCGGCGACACGCTGTTTGCCAACATGCACCTTGCGTGGGACACATTGCCCGCGCATTTGCGCACCGCGGTGGAAGGGCGTTCGGCCGAGCACACCTATCTCGCCAAATACGCGGAACTGCAGAAGCGCAGCCCGTGGCGGCCCAATCTGTCCGCCGAGCAGATCGCCTCGGTGAAACCGGTCGTGCATCCGATCGTGCGCACGCATCCCGAGACCGGGCGCAAGGCGCTCTTCGTCAGCGAGCATTTCACGACCCGCGTGATCGGTTTGCCCGAAGACGAGAGCCAGACCCTGCTCGACGAACTCTTCGCGCATAGCGTGCGCCCCGAGCATCTTTACCGGCACCGATGGGCGGAACACGACATGGTGTTCTGGGACAACCGCTCGCTGATGCATCTTGCGGCCGGCACGCCGGACCATCTGCGCCGCAAGCTTTATCGCACGACGATTGAAGGCGACGTGCCGTTCTAACGGCAACGTCGCCCGCTTTGACTACACTACACGCTGACCGGAGTTCCAATGCTTGCCAGGTTTCGCTCGACCGCCACGCGGTCGTCGTTTGGCCGCCGTTTCACCGCGGCGCTGCTGACTTTCTCGATGGGCGTCGCGGGCTTTGCCGCCACTGCACCCGCGCATGCCGAAGGGCAGATCCGCGTGGCCGAGCAGTTCGGCATTGTCTATCTGCTGCTGAACGTGGCGCGCGACCAGCAGTTCGTCGAGAAAGAAGGGCGTAAGCAGGGGCTCGACATCAAGGTCGACTGGGTGAAGCTCTCGGGCGGCGCGGCGGTCAACGACGCGCTGCTGTCCGGCGCGGTGGACATCGCCGGCGCGGGCGTCGGGCCGTTGCTGACGATCTGGGACCGCACGCGCGGCAAGCAGAACGTCAAGGGCGTCGCCTCGCTCGGCAATCTGCCGTATTACCTCATCAGCAACGATCCCAATGTCAGGACGATTGCCGACTTCACGGAGAAGGACCGCATCGCGGTGCCGGCTGTGAACGTTTCGGTGCAATCGCGCGTGCTGCAATATGCGGCGGCCAAACGCTGGGGCGACAAGGATTACAACCGGCTCGACAAGTTCACCCAGGCGTTGCCGCATCCCGATGCGGCTGCGGCGATCATTGCCGGCGGTACGGAAATTACCGGCCACTTCGGCAATCCGCCATTTCAGGAGCAGGAACTGGCGGGCAATCCGAAGGCGCATATCGTGCTGAATTCGTACGATGTGCTGGGCGGCCCGAGTTCGGCGACCGTGCTTTACGCAACCGAGAAATTCCGCGACAACAATCCGAAGACGTACCGCGCATTCGTCGATGCGCTGGCCGACGCCGCGCGCTTCATTACGGCAAATCCGGATGCGGCCGCCGATATCTACATTCGCACGAATCAATCGAAAATCGACCGCAATCTGCTCGTGAAGGTGATCAAGAACCCGCAGGTGCAGTTCAAGGTCGCGCCGCAGAACACGTTCGGGCTCGCGCAGTTCATGTATCGCGTCGGCGCGATCAAAAACGAACCGAAGTCGTGGAAAGATTACTTCTTCGACGACCCGGCGACCGCGGCGGGGAGTTGAGCATGTTGACCGTCGCCGGACCTGTATCGGTCCATTTAGTCCGCACACAGGGAACGATCTGATGGTGGCCAATCCTACGCTTCTGTTTCCAGACAGCGCCGGGCACCCCGGCGCGGCAACCAGCGCGAAACTACTCGCGGTCGAGCACGTCAACCTCGAATATCGCACGCGCGAGCGGATCGTGCGCGCGACCCACGATGTCAGCTTCGACGTCTACGGCGGCGATCGCTTCGTGCTGCTCGGGCCGTCGGGCTGCGGCAAATCGACGTTGCTCAAGGCCGTGGCCGGCTTTATCCAGCCGACCTCGGGCAGCATTTCGCTCGACGGCCAGCACGTGCGCGGCCCCGGCGCCGACCGGATCGTGGTGTTCCAGGAGTTCGACCAGTTGCCGCCATGGAAGACGGTGCTGCAGAACGTCGTATTCCCGCTGCGCGTCGCGAAAAAGCTGTCCCGCGCGGAAGCCAGGGAGCGCGCGCTGCACTACCTGGAGAAGGTGGGGCTGGCTTCGTTTGCGAACGCTTATCCGCATACGTTGTCGGGCGGCATGAAGCAGCGGGTCGCGATTGCCCGCGCGTTGGCGATGCAGCCGCGCGTGCTGCTGATGGACGAACCCTTTGCCGCACTCGATGCGCTCACGCGCCGCAAGATGCAGGAGGAACTGTTGCGGCTGTGGGAAGAGGTGAATTTCACGCTGCTGTTCGTCACCCATTCGATCGAAGAGGCGCTGGTGGTCGGCAATCGGATCCTGCTGCTATCGCCGCACCCCGGCCGCGTGCGTGCCGAACTCAACAGCCATCAGTATTCGCAGGACAGTTTTGGACGCAGCGACTTTCAGCGCAGCGCCGCGCATATTCATCACCTGTTGTTTGAGCAGACGGAGACTGTGCAATGAGTTCGCCCGCCACCTTGCTGCCCCCGGTTCGCGAAGAATATGAACGTCCGCTCGAACCGCTCGGTGAACTCGTTCTCGAAGCACCGCTGCCGCTCGGCAAGCGGCTCCTGGCGCAGAGCTGGCTGCGCAAGACACTGATTGCGCTGGTGCTGATCGCGGGGTGGGAGGTCGCCGCGCGCGTGGTCGACAACGATTTGCTGCTACCCACTTTCGGTGCAACGTTCAGCGCGTTCGTGCAGGGTGTGTGGTCCGGAGAATTGCTGCAGAAAACCGCAGTGTCGATGTCTGTGCTGCTGCGTGGCTATCTGCTTGGGGCCGCGCTCGCGTTCGTGCTGACCTCGCTCGCCGTTTCGACGCGAGTGGGCCGCGATTTACTGTCGATGCTGACCGCGATGTTCAATCCGTTGCCGTCGATCGCGCTGTTGCCGCTTGCGTTGCTATGGTTCGGGCTCGGCACGGGCAGCCTGTTGTTCGTGCTGGTGCATTCGGTGCTATGGCCGCTCGCGCTCAATACGTACTCCGGTTTTCAGTCGGTGCCGGCCACGCTGCGCATGACAGGGCGCAACTATGGGCTGACTGGCATGCGCCATGTGCTGTTGATTCTGGTGCCCGCGGCGCTGCCGTCGATTCTGGCCGGTTTGCGAGTGGGCTGGGCGTTTGCATGGCGCACGCTGATCGCGGCCGAACTGGTGTTCGGCGCAAGCTCGGGCAGCGGGGGGTTAGGCTGGTACATCTTCCAGAATCGCAACGAACTGTATACGGACCGGGTTTTCGCGGGCCTCGCAGCGGTGATCGTGATCGGCTTGCTGATCGAGCATCTGGTGTTCGATACGCTGGAGCGCATCACCGTGCGGCGCTGGGGTGTGCAGCAGTAGCCAGTAGCCGTTCAGGCGCGCGCTGCGGCAACACGGGCCCTCCGGCAACGGCCGGGCGGGGGGCAGACTCGAAGCGCCGTGCATTAGCGCTTCTCGTGTAACCATAGTGTGCCGCTCGTACCATACTTCCGCTCGATATCCGTCAGGTAGCGGAAAAGTCCGTTTCGAGCCTGTCGATCGCTAGCGCTTCAACCCCATCGCGCGTGACCCGAACCCGAGCGCAGTGACAGCGCGGACTCAGCGGCCGCACTGCGGCCGCCCCTTTTTACCCCGTCATTTGGGTGATTCATTCCAGGCTGGCAGCGTCGCTCCGTGATACACCCGGAGGATCTCCGCAGCGACGTTAGGCTCCTGATAACTTTCGACCAGAGCGTGGACCCACGGCGCTTTCTGGTCGTTTTCATTCACGGCGATGAAGTTGCGATAAGGATTGCCTGCGACCTTTTCCTGCGCGATCCGTTCCTGAGGGATTTTGATGCCGGCCTTGATGGCCCAGTCGGTGTTGATGACGGCTGCGTCCAGATCGCCGATTGCGCGCCCGACGATACCCGCGTCGAGTTCCTTGATGTGGATGTTTTTCGGATTGTTCGCGATATCGCGCACGGTGGGAAGGAGCCCCACGTCCGGACGTAGCGTGATCAGGCCCTGGGCCTGAAGCAGGAGAAGTGAGCGGCCTTCGTTGCTCGGGTCATTCGGCACGCCGATGGTCGCGCCGGTCGGCAAGTCAGCCACCGATTTCACCTTGCGCGAATACAGGCCGATCGGCTGAACGTAGGTATAACCCACCGGGATGATGCGATAGCCGCGCGCGGCAATCTGTGCATCGAGATAAGGCTTGTGCTGGAAGGAATTTGCATCCAGATCGTGCTGGGACAACGCCGCATTGGGTTGCGTATAGTCGTTGAACGTCGTCGTCTTTACCAACAGGCCGTGCTTTGCCGCGTTTGCGGCGACCACGCGCCAGACGTCTTCGTCTTCCCCGGACATGATGCCGACGCGCACGGTCTGATCCGCAGCGTGGGATAGCGGCGACGCCACAATGCCCCAGCCGAGTATCAGCGTGGCCAGCACGCTTCCAATGATCTTTTGCCCTTTCATTTTCTTCACCGCTTTCCTTTCCTTTGGTTGAGATTGCTACGGATGCCAGGCAGCGCAACTCTGCTCTGGTAAATATCTTTTCGGGGAAATCGTCAGAACCGCAATGGCGGTGCCGTCAACCGCGCGGCAATCGCCGGTTGTCGATCCACATGCGAGCCCAACGGGCCGCATACGCAATGGCGAGATCGGATTCAAAGAAATAATCCAGCGCGTCGAATACGTATGCACGTTTTTGCAGCGACGCTTCGTCCTGAATGACGAGATTGGCCGCGAATAATCCGCTCGGCAGCGCCTGTGCGGCGGGAGCGACTTCATAACCTTTGTAGTACATGCTCGTTTCACCCTCGCGATGCAATGGAGCGTGCGATCAGATTAGCGAGCCTCGCAAAACAAGGGAAACAAGCATTTGGCAGAAGCAAACCCGCTGCGGCGCCGAATTGAAAAGAAGCAGAAGTGGCGAAGCTTGCGCTGTGGGCAACGTGACTCCGGGCAACATGCCGACGCTATGCCGATTCACGCGCTGAATCGCCGTATGCGCGGCGGCCATGCAATCACCCGCGGCGCGAACCCGGCCTGATGCAAGCTTCGCTGCGGACCCCGGTCGAATCAGCTCCCGGCGGGTTCCGCGCGCTTCGTGGCGAAATCCCATCGCTGTGCTTCGCCCGTATCCACGCGTGCCGGCAGCAGGCCGGCCTGCAGGAACGTATCGGCGATCTTCTGCTGTTCGCTGAAATTCTGCGGGACGACGGGTCGCACCACATAACTGCGGCGCGCATTCGCCCGCTCGATTGTCGTGGTATCGAGTCCCCAGATCGGCGAGAGCGTTTTCGCGGCATCCTCGGGATGCGTGCGCAGCCACGTGCCCGCCTGAGACAACTGGTCGAACAGGATCTGAATGACTGCGGGGTGCGCCGCGGCGAAATTGCTCGAAGCGAGGTAGTAACGCTGATACGACGCGAGTCCGTTGCCGTCCGCGAGAATGCGCACGCTGGTGTCTCTGTCGACCGAAGCGACATACGGATCCCATGTGATCCAGGCGTCGACGCTGCCATGCTCGAACGCCGCCCGCCCGTCCGCCGGCGCGAGGTAGTGGATCGTCACGTCTGCCGGAGAAAGGCCGGCTTTGGCGAGCGCGGCGAGCAACAGATAGTGGCTTCCCGCCGCCTTCGTTACCGCGATGTGCTTGCCTTTCAGGTCGGCCAGCGTGTGCAGCGGACCGTCTTTTCTTACGATGATTGCCTGAGCGCCCGGCGACGGCGCTTCCTGCGCGATATAGACGAAGTTCGCATGCGCGGCCTGGGCGAAGACCGGCACCGTATCCGCGACGTCGGCGCTGAAGTCGACCGCATCGACGTTAAGCGCTTCGGTAAGCGGCAGGCCACTTGCGAATTCGTGCCACGAGACGTTCACGCCGAGCGGCGCGAGCGCCTGTTCCAGCGAGCCGCGCGCCTTGAGCAGCGTGATTAGCGTCGACGATTTCTGGTAGCCGATACGCAAGGCGACGGGAGACCCGGCCGTTCGCGATGCCTGGGCATGGCCCTGCGTGCCGGTGATGGTCAGTGCGGCAGCCAGCATGGCGCGCGTAAAAGCGCGCCGCGTCATTAACGTCATGAATCCTGTTCCTTCGAGCGGGTTGGAAAACCAGGCGGTTACCCTAGCAATTGTCGGGCCGAACGATAACCGACAAATTCAGCTATCGATCTGATGGAATGGCATAAGCACCGACGATTGCGCGTCGAGTTGCGCTGCTTGCGCCGAACCGGGCGCTCGGTGTCCCGTTCGCCGGCAGAAGCCTTTGACATCGACAGCAGCCCACCTCGCGGCGTGGCCTGACCGGCCTCTGAACCGGCTGTGCAACCGGAATGCGGCGCGCGCTTCATGCCGTGACGGCGGCCTCCTGCCCTGCCGGATGAGCACTGACGGGCCGCGGCAGCCCGAGGTGATCGCGCAGCGTGCTGCCTTCGTAGTCCGTGCGGAACAGTCCGCGCCGGCGCAGGATCGGCACGACGCCGTCCACGAACTGCTTCAAGCCGTCGGGCAGCGCGTCGGGCATCAGATTGAAACCGTCGGCCGCGCCACCCACAAACCATCGTTCGATGTCGTCGGCAATCTGCTCCGGCGTGCCGACGACGACCCGATGTCCGCCGCCGCCGGCGAGTGCCCGGATCAATTGCCGCGCCGTGTAGCCGTGGTTGCGCGCCTGCGCGAGCGTCGCGTTGAAGAACGTGTGATTACCGTTGCCGCCGCCGGGCAGCGGCAGATCGTCAGGCAGCCGCTGATCGAGTTCGAGGCGCTCCACAGGGAGTCCGAGGATGCCTGCGAGCCGGGTCAGACTGTAGCTCCACGGAATCAGATCCACCAGCTCATCACGCCGGCGCAATGCTTCGGTCTCGGTCGAACCGATGATCGTTGTCAGGCCCGGCAGGATCCTGATCGCGTCGGGACCGCGTCCCAGGGCGGCCGCGCGCGCCTTGAGGTCGCGACCGTAGGCGGCCGATTCGTCGAACGACTGCGCGGCCGAGAAGACGGCTTGCGCATGTCGCGCCGCCAGTTCGCGCCCGTCCGCGGAGCCGCCGGCCTGTACGAGCACCGGATGCCCTTGCGGCGAACGGGGCAGATTCAAGGGGCCGGCCACGTCGAAGTATTTGCCGTGGTGTGAGACCGGACGCACCTTGGTCGTGTCGATGAACCGTCCGCGCGTTTTGTCGCCGACCAGCGCGTCGTCTTCCCAACTGTCCCACAGCTTCTTGACAACCTCGGTGAATTCGGCCGCACGTGCATAACGCTCCGCATGAACCGGCACGGTTTCGCGCCCGAAATTGCGCGCGGAGCCGAGGTCGGCCGTCGTGACGATATTCCAGCCCGCCCGGCCGCCGCTTACGTGATCGAGCGTCGAGAAGCGGCGGGCAATGTTGTACGGCTCGTTGTAACTGGTGGATGCGGTGCCGATCACGCCGATTCGCGTGGTCGCCGCCGCGATGCTGGCAAGCAGCACCGTCGGCTCGAGCGCGGTGATCGGGCGGAAGTCGATCTGATCGGCAATCGATGCGTTGTCCGCGAGGAACACCGCATCGAACTTCGCCGCCTCGGCGATTTGCGCGACGCGGATGTAGTGCGCGACGTCGATGAACGCACGCGGGTCGGCGTCGGGAAGCCGCCACGCGGAGGGTACGAATCCGGAATGCAGGATGTTGACGTTCAGGTGCAGCCGGCGGGGCGGGGAAGTATACACAGGCGTCTCGCGGAAATGAGGAGAAAGCCGGAGTGGCGTCGCCGCGCCCGGCATCCTGCGATTTTCAGGCGGCGCAGCGGCCCTCGCCACGAATCATTTGGCGCATCGATATGCACGGAAGCAATAAGGAGGGCGGTTCGGCCGGATGCGTTGCGGGCCGGCCGCTCAACATATAACGCAAAGCTAATCACTTTTGCTTGTTTTTCGCGTCTTTCAAAACGCCTTAGTATCCGTAATTTTTATAATAAACAGGACGGGTATGAGCTTGCGGAACTCATCGCGGGGATATGTTTTCGGGGCGCTGTCTGCCTTCATACTGATTTGCGCCAGCTCGCTCCCCGTTCTGGCGGCACCCAATCATGGCGGCACATTGACATGGCTCGTCACGCCGGAGCCGGCGTCGATCATTCCTTTGACGAGCACCGCTGGCGGTAACGCGGAGATCGGGCCGAAGGTGGTAGAAGGCCTGCTGACCTACGACAAGGATCTCAATCCTCAACCGCTGCTGGCTACCGCGTGGTCCGTGAGCAAGGACGGACTTGAGTATCGCTTCACGCTGCGTCGTGGCGTGAAATGGCATGACGGCAAGCCATTTACTTCTGCCGATGTCGCATTCTCGATTCTGACGCTGAAGCAGGTGCATCCGCGCGGCCGAAGCACGTTCGCCAACGTGGTCGACGTCAGGACGCCCGACCCTTATACAGCGACGATCCAGTTGTCGAAGCCCGCGCCGTTTCTGCTGACCGCGCTGTCGGGCTCCGAATCGCCGATCATTCCAAAGCATTTATACGAAGGCACGGACATCGTTTCGAATCCGTATAACAGCGCGCCGGTCGGCACTGGCCCGTTCGTTTTCAAGTCGTTCGTCCACGGCAGCTACATTCTTCTCGAACGCAATCCGGACTACTGGGACAAGCCCAAGCCGTACCTCGACAAGATCGTCGTGCGCTTTCTCCCCGATGCGGCGGCCCGCGCGGCGGCGCTCGAATCGGGCGCCGCCAACCTCGGCGATCAGGCGATCCCGCTATCGGATGTCAAACGGTTCAGCGCGCTGCCGGAGTTCAAGGTGGACACGACTAACTGGCCGTATGTCAGCAATCACCAGCAGTTGATCTTCAACCTCGATACGCCGGTCCTGAAAGACAAGGCGGTGCGCAAGGCGATATCCCAGGCGGTCGACGTCAACGCATTGAACCGGGTGGTCTGGTACGGCTACGGCCAGGTGTCTGCGGCGGCGATCGGCGCGGCGAATACGAAGTACCACGACGCCGATATCCACTATTTTCCGTATGACATAGCTCAGGCCAATGCCGCGCTGGATGCCGCCGGATTGAAGCGTGGCCCGGACGGCAAGCGGTTCACGCTGCGACTGCTGTTCAATCCGTTCCAGGATCCCCGTGCCGCGGATTTTGTCCGCCAGTCGCTCGCGCGTATCGGCATCGACGGCGAAATCGAGAGTTATGACTTCGCGACGTATGTGAAGAAGGCCTATACCGATCGCGCATTCGACATCACACTCGAAGCGCTTGCGAATGTATTCGATCCGACGGTAGGCGTGCAACGCGTTTTCTGGTCGAAGAACTTCAAGATCGGACTGCCGTTCTCCAACGCGGCGCATTATTCGAATCCCGAGGTCGACCGTCTGCTGGAGGCGGCCTCGGCGGAAACCAACGAAGCGAAGCGCCGTCAGCTATTCATTCAGTTCCAGCAGATCGTCCACGACGATATCCCGTCAATCGAATTCGGCGCGAATCCCAACATCACCATTGTTTCGAAGAAGGTGAAGGACTACGCACCGACCGGCGAAGGTTTGCGCGGCAATTTTTCCGACCTGTACATTGAGCCATGATGCGCGGCGACGCGAACAGGAGCCTTGCGCGTGACGCGTCGTCAGGAAAAGTCCGGCGGGAAGAGACTGGCGCTCATGTCCATGTTGCCGGTCTGTGCGTAGATCAGGGGGCGCCCATGCGGGCTGACCACCGTTCCGTCGATCACGCGCCCCACCACTAGCCGATGATCACCGGCCTCGATGTCGCTGACCACCCGGCAGTCGAAGTGAGCCAGCGCGTCGCGCAACAGCGGTGCGCCCGATTTGCCGGGCCGCCAGGGTATCGACGCCAGTTTGTCGACGGTGCGGCCCGATTGGGTCCCGAAGTGCCTGGCGAGCGCCTGTTGTTGTTCGCCCAGCACATTGATCGAGAACACCCGGCCGCCGCCAAGAAGTGCATAAGACTCGTGTGCCGGACTGATACTGATCGCCAGAAGCAATGGGGAAAATGAAATCTGCATGATCGAACTCGCAGTGAATGCATTCCTGCGATCACCGTCCGCTACGCCGATGACATACACGCCCGCGGTCAAATGTCTGAAAAGATCTGCGATGCCGTTGCTCATGGTCCATTCTCTCCCGGTCTGGCGTGGCGAATCGCACGAACGCCAGGTTCATTGCAAAAAACGGAATCGGCACCGGCGTTCTGGAAGCGCGATTTCGCTGTCCGTCGTTCGCCCCCGGAACCATAGCTGACCAGGCCTTCTCCTGTCACGTCCCACGCGGAGGCTGGGGCGATAGGCAAAAAGGCACAAGGGCACAAGGACCGGCCTGCCCCGGATAGATGGTCTACCTGTTCGCCGGATTCACCGAGACAGGAAGGGCGCGCTTATGGCGGGTCGCCGTATGGAAACGGCGAATCGTGGTCAGCACCTCGTCGCTGACGGGTTTCCCTTCCAGGAAATCGTCGATGTCTTCATAGCTGATTCCATAACTGTCCTCGTCCGGCTTCTGGGGCGTCAGGGATTCGAGGTCCGCCGTCGGAACCTTGTTCGCGAGGCGCTCCGAGGCGCCCAAGGCCCGGGCGAGGGCACGCACCCGACGCTTGGTGAGCCCGGACAGTGGCAGAATGTCCGCGCCGCCGTCGCCGTATTTCGTAAAGAAGCCCATAAGGGACTCGGCGGCGTGGTCGGTTCCAATCACCACACCCACCCTGGCGCCGGCGATGGCGTACTGCGCGACCATCCGTTGACGGGCCTTGATGTTGCCGAGGACGAAATCTTCCTGGAAGTCGTCCACGTACTGGGCGCCGCCACGCTTCAGCGACTGCAGCATCGCGTCCGACGGCTCCTTGATATTCACCGTGAGCGTTTCGTCCGGACGGATGAATTCGAGCGCGAGAGCGGCGTCTTCTTCGTCGCGCTGGCTACCGTAGGGAAGGCGCACAGCGAGGAATTTCGCCTCATAGCCGCGAGCCCGAAGGCGATCGACGGCAAGTTGCGCAAGCCGGCCAGCCGTGGAGGAATCGACGCCGCCACTAATGCCCAGCACATACGTGCGGAGCCCCTGCGAAGCCAGATAGTCGCCGAGAAAGCCAATACGCCGCTCGCGCTCCGCGTCGACGTCGAAGTCGCGCGGCACGCCGAGCTCGCTTAGGACCTCCTGTTGCCACGCATTGCCGTAGGGGGAGGATGACGGGTTCATGACGTTCACCTCGTGTGTCGTTCCCGCCTCGCTGACGGGAGTTGATTGAAGTAGTGCTCGATGCGCGAGAGCGCGTACAGCGCCGCAGCGGAGCGGACATCGTTCCTGCCGCCGGAAAAGCGCCGCGTTTCGGAAAACGTGACGATATTCGCCTCGCGCATGCGAAAAGACCACGCGAAACACTGGGTGCCTGCGGGCGGACTGCCGGCGGCCGCTGGATCGGCAAGCCCTGTGTTGGACACCACCACGTCGGCACAGCAGCCTTCCTGACGAAGGGCGCCTTCCGCCATTTCGCGGGCGACTTCCTCGCTGGTCAGGCCGAACTGCTTCATTGTCGATTCCTTCACGCCGAGAAAGCCTGCCTTTCCCGAAGGGGAATAGCTGACAAAACCGACATCGAGGCATGACCCGCTGCCGGGCACGCTCGCGAGGTAAGACGCGATCTGACCAGCGGTGCATGACTCGGCGGTAGCCAGCTTGAGACCGCGCGACGACAGGAAAGACACGGCCTGCATGGGAATGTTCATGGCGTATTCACCTGAGCGTGAGTACCGTCGATGATTTGCAAACCCCTAGCAATTCGCGGTCCGCGACGGACGGGCTGGTTCGGACGGGCACCTGGAAGTCGTACCTCGTTGAAACACGCTCCGGTCGACGGAAGAGGCATAGCCATTGCTGGATCTTCGCAGGCTGTCGCGCGACAGCATAGTGTGCCCATCCGTTCGGCTCGCTAGGGCGGTGAGCCATTTCTTCTGACAGGAGTCGTCATGAACAAGGACCAGCGTGAAGGCCTCAAGGAGGAGCTCAAAGGTTACGTCAACAAGGGCATCGGCTCGATCACCGGAAACGAAGACCGGAAGGTCAAAGGCGAAGTGCAGATCACCAACGGCGACAACCGCAAGGATCTGGGCGATCAGGAAGACAGTATCGACAGGAACGCGATAGATCCGGGAAATCCATCAAACCTCTAGTGGGGCTAGCAGAGGGTGCATGAAGGGTGTGCGCAGGCCAGTGTCGCCTGACTGCATGCGGCCCTCGCTGTACCGGCGCGCTGCCCCGTCACGGCACACGAGTTGCTGGCGTCGATAGCCGCTATGCTGGTTCTTTCGCTCCACGGTATCGCGGGCGCAGCGATAGAACCGTTCCGCTGCCCTCCCCCAGGAGGGCAGCCGTGTCACACCGGGAGCAATGACATGAGAGCGCTTTGCTGGCATGGAAAAAAGGACGTCCGGATCGACAACGTCCCCGACCCGATGATCGAACATCCACGGGATGCGATCATCAAGGTATCGAGTTGCGCAATCTGCGGATCGGATCTTCACCTGTTCGACGGATTCATGCCGACGATGAAATCGGGCGACGTGCTTGGACACGAGTTCATGGGCGAGGTCGTCGAGGTCGGCGCGGAAAACCAGAAGCTGAAGATCGGCGACCGGGTGGTCGTACCGTTCACGATCGCGTGCGGCGAATGCGACCGGTGCCGCCGCGGCTTCTTTTCAGTGTGCGAACGCTCGAACCGTAACAAGGAGATGGCCGACAAGGTATTCGGCCACAGCACGGCGGGCCTGTTTGGCTACTCGCATCTCACGGGCGGATATCCGGGCGGACAGGCTGAATACGTGCGCGTGCCGTTCGCCGACTTCACGCCCGTCAGGATACCGGACGGTCTTACGGATGAGCAGGTGCTGTTTCTGGGCGACATCTTTCCGACCGGATGGCAGGCCGCGGCGCAATGCGAGATCGAACCCACGGATACGGTTTCGATCTGGGGCGCCGGGCCGGTCGGGCAGTTCGCCATCCGAAGCGCGATTCTGCTGGGCGCCCGGCAGGTCATCTCGATCGACCGCGTACCCGAGCGCCTGGCCATGGCCAGGGCCGCCGGAGCGATCACCATCAACTTCGACACCGAAAGCGTGCTGGACCGGCTCAATGAGCTGACTCAAGGCAAGGGACCTGAAAAGTGCATCGACGCTGTCGGCATGGAATCGCACGCGACGCGTTCGTTCGACGCGCTCTACGATCGCGCCAAGCAGGCCCTGATGCTCGAGACCGATAGACCGCACGTGCTGCGCGAAATGATCTACGTATGCCGCCCCGCCGGCATTCTATCGATCCCCGGCGTATACGGCGGCCTGATCGACAAGATTCCGTTCGGCGCGGCAATGAACAAGGGCTTGACGTTCCGCATGGGACAAACCCACGTCAACCGCTGGACCGACGACCTCTTGCGCCGGATACAGGAAGGGCAGATCGATCCGTCTTTTGTGATCACCCACACGGTGCCGCTCGAACAGGGACCGGAGATGTACAGGGTTTTCAGGGAGAAAGAAGACGGTTGCGTGAAAGTCGTTCTGAAGCCATCGCCGTCGATGGGTCAGTGAAGACCGGCAGTGCGCTGGCGGCCAGGCGGTCTTCACCATTGCGCGCAGCGGCCATTGCCGCGCTGAAGGAAATCGGCTCGACCGCGTTGTAGCGGCTACATCGCCCACGTGTAATTACTACAGGCGGCCGCCACCGCATGGCCGTGACGTCCGGCAGGAGCGATGCGCCGGCCGTCGGGCACCTGCGCTCAAGACGATCACAGGTGGCAACCGGCTACCCGCACGCGCTTTCATCTGTTGCCGCATCCGGTAATCAGGTACGTAAAGTGCTAAAACCGGCGCACACGAAGCTCACCTACCACAATGATCCCCGGCGTTGGATTCGACATGTGCGCGGCCGCGCCGCAATGCAGCATGGGCGCGTGGCCCAGGCGGAGACGGCTGGGGCCTCTCGCGGCCGTCTCGCTATGCCCCATGTCGTACGTCGCGAAGGTGGGGGCGCAGCCGCAGCAAAGCGCATTGCAGCCAGCAGGCGTACAGGCAGCACACATCGCGAAGCTGTGGAATCTGTCACTGATCGTCTGCGGGATCGTCTTCGCGCTCGTGCTGCTCGCCACGCTCGTCGCGCTGATCCGCAACGGACGACATGCCGCCACGCCGGCGCAGACGACCCAGCCGCCCGATCTGAGTTCGCTCACGCGGCCGGAGCATCGCACGCGGCGTATCGTCATCGGCGTGAGCGTGATGTCCGTCATCGTTCTCGTCGGACTGATCGTCGCGGACGTGCTCACGGACCGCGCACTGTCGAAGCTGCCGGTCGACGACCCATTGCGTATCGATATGGTCGGCGCGCAATGGTGGTGGCAGGCGTCATATCGCCCTGAAGGCGGACGGCCGGGCTTCGTCACCGCGAACGAATTGCATGTGCCGGTCGGCCGTCCGATCGTCGTATCGTTGCAGGCGGCCGACGTGATCCATAGTTTCTGGGTGCCGAACCTGCACGGCAAGAAGGACCTGTTGCCCGGCATCGATACGACGATCGAGTTTCGCGCCGACCAGCCGGGCGTCTATCGCGGGCAATGCGCTGAATATTGCGGCGCCGAACATGCGTTGATGGCGATGCTCGTCGTCGCCGAGCCGCGCGAGCGTTACGCGGCGTGGGTCGCACGCCAGGCGCGGCCCGCCGCGCAGAGCGCCGACGCCGTCGCGCTGCAGGGCCGCGCGGTGTTCGAGCGCGCGAGTTGCGCGCATTGCCATACGGTACGCGGCAGTTCCGCGCAGGGCACGCCCGGCCCCGACCTCACGCATCTGATGAGCCGTGAGACGATCGCCGCCGGTGTGCTTGCCAATACCCCGCAGAACCTCGCCGCGTGGATACGCGATCCGGACGCGCTGAAGCCCGGCACGACGATGCCGGCGGTGCCGCTCTCGGACACCGATCGCGTCGCCGTCGTCCGATGGCTTAGGACACTGCAATGAGCACGACCGAACCGCTACTCGACGCCGAAGCCGCCGCGCGGATCAAGGACGGCCCCGACGCGGACGCCGGCACGCTGGCGGCGCTGGCGCAGACATGGGCCGATCCGCGCGGCGTGAGCGGCTGGTTCAGCGCGATCGATCACAAGATCATCGCGCGCCGCTTCATGGTCACGACGTTCGTCTTCTTCGTGCTGGCCGGGCTGATGGCGCTCGTCATGCGCACGCAACTCGCGCGTCCCGCGAGCCACGTCGTGGGCCCGGACATGTACGATCAGCTCTTCACGATTCATGGCACGGCAATGATGTTCCTGTTCGCCGTTCCGGTAATGCAGGCCGTGGCGATGTACCTGATTCCGCTGCTGATCGGCGCTCGCAGTGTCGCCTTTCCGCGGATGAACGCGTACGCGTACTGGGTCTTTCTGTTCGGCGGCCTCACGCTCTTTATCGCGTTCCTGCTCGGTGCGGGTCCGCGTTCCGGCTGGTTCAGCTACGTGCCGCTCGCCGGTCCCGATTACGCGACCGGCAAGGGCAGCGACATCTGGGCGCAGATGATCACCTTCACTGAGCTGGCCGCGTTGCTTGTCGCAGTCGTGCTGATCACGACGATCCTCAAGATGCGCGCGCCGGGCATGTCGCTGAACCGGATGCCGCTGTTCGCGTGGGCCACGCTCGTCACGCAGTTCATGGTGATCTTCGCGATGCCCGCGGTGATGCTGGCGAGCACCGCGCTGATTCTCGATCGTCTCGTGGGTACACAGTTCTATAACCCGTCGCTCGGCGGCGACGTGCTGTTGTGGCAGCACCTGTTCTGGTTTTTCGGCCATCCCGAGGTCTACCTGATCTTCATTCCGGCGCTCGGTTTCATGTCTTCGATCATCGAGACGTTCTCGCGCCGCCCGATCTTCGGCTATTCGGCGATGGTGCTCGCGCTGATCGCCACCGCGTTCCTCGCGTTCGGCCTGTGGGTCCACCACATGTTCGCGACGGCCGTGCCCGATCTCGGCAAGACGTTCTTCACGGCGGCGAGCGTCATGATCGCGGTGCCTTCCGGCATTCAGATCTATTGCTGGCTGGCGACGCTGCTGACCGGCCGCCTGAATCTGAAGCCGCCGCTTCTTTTCGTGCTCGCATTCTTCTTCATCCTCGTGCTCGGCGGAATGACGGGCATCATGCTCGGTTCGGTGCCACTCGATCTGCAGGTGCACGACACGTATTTCGTCGTCGCGCATCTGCATTACGTACTGCTCGGCGGCGCGGTGTTTCCGCTTTTCGGCGCCTTCCATTACTGGTTTCCGAAGTTCACCGGACGCATGCTCGGCGAGCGTCTCGCGCATTGGCAGTTCTGGCTGTTCTTCATCGGCTTCAACGTCACGTTCTTTCCGATGCATCTGCTCGGCCTGCACGGTATGCCGCGCCGCGTATGGACTTACCCGGCCGGCATGGGCTGGGACGGCATGAACCTGATCGCGACGCTAGGCGCGTACATGATCGGCGTGAGCGTGCTGCTGTTTATCGTCAACGTGGTGATGAGCCTGCGGCATGGAGCGCGGGCCGCCGCGAATCCGTGGGGCGCGGGCACGCTCGAATGGAGCGTGCCCAGCGCGCCGCCGCCGCACAACTTCGACGTGCTGCCGGTCATCCACGGCCGCGCGCCGCTGTGGGAACCCGCGGCCGCGCCGCGCGCGGTGGCGGGCCTCGCCGTGCACGCGCGCGAGGTACTGACGACGAGCGCCCTCGACGCGCGGCCGGACACGCGTCCGCTTTTTCCAGGACCATCGCTCTGGCCGTTTCTCAGCGCCATCGCGACCACGATCTTTTTCATCGGCTCGATCTTCACGCCGTCGGCGGTGTGGTGGGGTACCGTGCCGGTTGCGGTGGCGATGATCTGCTGGTTCTGGCCTGGGCGGCGCGAGAATCGCGTCGCGCGCGCGCTCGAGCGCTGGCCCGCTTCGAGCGCCGCGCAAAGGGCCGCGCGGCGTGCGCCCGCGCGCCCATCGTCGCGCGAAGCGGCCGGGCGCGGCCCCCAGCCGCGGCTTGCCGTGCTCGACGTGCGCGCCTTACCGAGCTTCGGTTTCAGTCATCGCAGCTTGATGTGGTGGGCGACGGCGGGTTTGATGCTGATCGAGGGCACGGTGTTCGCGATGGCCGTCGGCATGTACTTCTATCTGCGCACGGTCAACGCCGCGTGGCCCATGAACGCGCCGCCGCCGTCGCTCGTGTGGGGCTCGCTCAATACGGCGGTGCTGGTCGCGAGCCTGTGGCCCAATCAGCTCGCGAGGCGCGCGGCGGAAAACGGTGAACGGGAACGGGCGCGCCTCTGGCTGCTGGTCTGCCTCGCGTTCGCGGTCGCGTTCCTCGTCGTGCGCGGTTTCGAATTCGCCGCGCTCAACGTGATGTGGTATGCGAATTCGTACGGTTCCATCGTCTGGCTGCTGCTCGGTTTGCACACGACGCATCTGATCACCGATACCGTGGATACGGCCGTGCTCGCAACGCTGCTCTACACCGGCCCGTTCGAGAAGAAACGTCTGCTCGACACCAGCGAGAACGCGGTCTACTGGTACTTCGTCGTGTTGAGCTGGCTGCCGATCTATGCGGTCATCTACTTCGTGCCGCGGATGCATCCATGAAGCGCACAGGCCTATCCGTGTGGCTCGGTCTACTCGCGGCGCCCGCAGTCGTGCTCGGCGCGCAGAGCCTCAACTACGCGCTCGTGCAGCTCGCCTGCGCGACCGGCCGGCATACCGCGCTCGACGCGGTGAGCGCGGTCGCGTTCCTGTTCTCGATGGTCGCGGCGTGGCTCGCCTACCGGCGCTGGCGCGGCACGGCCACCCCGTTTGACGCGAGCTACGTGCGGCGCGACGCGCGTCGGCCGTTTCTCGCGCTGATGGCGATGCTCGTGGCCGCGTTGTGCGCGGTGATCCAGTTGACGATGTGGTTTCCGCAATGGCTGCTTTCGCCCTGTCGATGACCGCGCGCCTTCACGCGGCCTGCCGCGTGGCCGGCCGCGCACGCGAGCGCGGCGCGCGCGCGGGGGTGTGCGCCGGGCTGCTGGCGCTGGCCCACGCGCCGCTCGCGTGCGCGCACGTGCTGACCGGCGCGGAGCGTGCCGCGCCGACCTTCGGCTGGTCGTTCGACGCGTGGGTGGTCGTGTTGATGCTCGCGAGCACGCTCGCGTATGCGGTGGGCTATGTGCGGCTGCGGCTGCGCGGCTCGCCGCGCAGCCGCGCAACGCGCGCGTGGCACGCGAGCGCGTTCGCGGCCGGCATGGCCGCGCTCGTATTCGCGCTGTGCTCGCCGCTCGACAGCTTGTCGGCGGCGCTCTTCTCGGCGCACATGGTCCAGCACGAAACGATGATGCTGATCGCCGCGCCGCTGCTGGTGCTCGGGCGCCCTCTCGGCGTATGGATCTGGGCGTTGCCGCGCGCCGCGCGTCGGCGTATTGGCCGCGCGGTGCGCGCGCCCGCTGTCGCGCGGGCGTGGCGCGGGCTTACCGCGCCCCTCGCCGGATGGACCCTGCATGCGGCCGCGCTGTGGGGCTGGCACGCACCGGTGATGTTCGAAGCCGCGCTGGCGCACCCGTGGGTGCATACGCTGCAGCACACGAGCTTCATGCTGACGGCGCTCGTGTTCTGGTGGACGGTGTTTGGCGACGGCGCATCCCGTCAGTCGGGCGGTCACGCCATGCTGTCCGTTTTCACCACGATGGTCCATACGAGCGCGCTCGGCGCGTTGATTTCGCTCGCGCCGGGGCTCTGGTATCCGTCGTACGTCGAGCCGACCAGCGCGCTCGGCATCGATCCGCTGCACGACCAGCAGGCCGGTGGACTCATCATGTGGGTGCCGGGCGCGATGGCCTATCTGATTGGCGGATTGGCGATCGCAGCGCGCTGGTTAAGGGGCCACGAGCCGCCGCGCGTCATCGCCGATCCCGCTGCGGCATTGCCGCAGGACGGTGGGCGATGAAGCCGCGTCCACTCATGGCAGGCGCGACCGCGCGTCGTCACGCGGCGCTGTGCGCGTGCATGGCCGCGCTGGCGGTAGCCGTTGCCGGCGTGGCGACGCGCGAGGCGCGCAGTGAAGAGGCGCGGGCGCCGGCCGGGCCGGCAACGGTCTTGCCGTCAGCTTCGGCGCGGCCTGCTTTGCCTCAACCTGCTTCCCCTCAACCCGACGCCGTCATGCTGGCACGCGGCGAGTACATTGCGAAAGCCAGCGACTGCGCGGGCTGCCACACCGCGCCGCAAGGCGGCGCGCCGTATGCGGGCGGCAACGGCCTCGGCTCGCCGTTCGGCACCATCATGTCGACCAATATCACACCTGATCCGCACTACGGGATTGGCCAGTACACCTACGACGACTTCGCGCGCGTGCTGCGCAAGGGCGTCGCGCGCGGCGGCAAGCGGCTCTATCCGGCGATGCCGTACAACGCATTCGCGAAGATCGACGACGCGGATCTGCATGCGCTATACGCGTACATGATGCACGGCGTCGCGCCGGTCGCGAAACCGAACCGGAAATCGGACGTCTCGTTTCCGTTCAACCAGCGCTGGGGCCTGTGGTTCTGGCAACTGGCGTTCGTCCCGCGCGAGCCGTATCAGCCGCATGCGGACCGCGACGCGCAGTGGAATCGCGGCGCGTACCTCGTGCAGTCGGTCGGCCATTGCGGGAGCTGCCACACGCCACGCGGCATCGCGTACCAGGAAAGAGGCACCGACGAATCGTCGTCGACGTTCCTCACGGGCGGCGTCAACGACCACTGGTTCGCGCCGGATCTGACCGGCGATGCGGGGTCGGGACTCGGCCGCTGGCGCGCCTCGGAAATCGCTGCTTTCCTGAAGACGGGGCATGGCGGCGGCAATATCGCGTACGGCAGCATGGTTGAGCAGATCGAGGACAGCTCGCAGTACCTCACCGACGACGATCTGCTGGCGATTGGCCGCTATCTGAAGTCGCTGCCGCCGCGCAATCCGTCGGCAACCTATGCGCCGCACGACGACGTGGCGCGTAAGCCGCTCAATGGCAGTCGCGTGCCGGAGGCGCTGTCGGTGGGCTACAACGTCTATCGCTCGTTCTGCGCGCAATGCCACGGTGGCGACGGTAGGGGCGTGCCGAACGTGTTCCCGGCGCTCGCGGGCAATTCGTCGGTGCTGGCGGAAGATACGACTTCGCTGATTCGCCTGCTGGTCGAAGGCGGCAACAGTCCGTCGACGCTCACCGGGCCGCCGCGGCAACAGATGCCGCGTTTCGCGGACACCCTCGCCGATGTGCAGATCGGTCAGGTACTCACGTACATACGCAGCGCGTGGGGCAACAACGCGCAGCCCATCACGGCGAACGACGTGAGTTCGCTGCGGCAAAAACTGCATAAATAGCGCCGTGCGTCGCCTGGCGAGGGTGGCCGCGAAGGGCGGCGGAACGCCGCTTGCTTGGGTCCATGTGCAAGGGCTGCCGTGCAGATGGGCGGCCGGCCCGTTCCCATTCCCTCTACCCAACCTCGATATGATCGCGGAAGCCGTCTGGTTCCTGCTGATTGGCGGGCTGCTCACGTTCATCGCGCTCGCGCGCGGACCGATCGGGCGTCTGCCGCTGACCGGCGCCATGATCTATCTCGTCGTCGGGGTGTTCATCGGGCCGGCTTTCGCGGGCCTCGTCGACGTCGACCTCACGCGCGATCCGGGCCTCGTGCGCATGCTCGCCGAAGTGGGTCTCGTCATCTCGCTGTTCGCGATCGGCATGCATCTGCGCGTGCCGCTGCGCGACCGGCTGTGGATGCTGCCGCTGCGGCTCGGCGGTCCCGCGATGCTCGTCACCATTGCATTGATGACCGCTTTCGTGATGCTCGTGGAGGGCCGCCCGCTCGGCACGGCGCTTTTTCTCGCGGCCACGCTCGCGCCAACCGACCCGGTCCTCGCGAACGAACTGCGTGTGAAAGAGGCTGGCGACGACGAACCGGTGCGCTTCGCGCTATCCGGCGAAGGCGGCCTCAACGATGGCGCGGCCTATCCGTTCGCGATGCTGGGCCTTGCATTGGTCGGGGCGCCACAGTTCGGAACCGGCGACGGCTTGACGTTCGCGGGATCGGTGGGATGGGGCGTCGGTAGTGCGCTCGCGATCGGCTGGGTGCTCGCAGTCGTGTTCGTGAAGACGGTGTTCTATCTGCGCACGCGTTATGGCGAAGCCATCGGCCTCGACGGCTTTCTCGCGCTCGGCCTGATGTCGGCCTCGTACGGCGCGGCGCTGATCGTGCATGCGTATGCTTTCGTCGCGGTGTTTGCCGCGGGCGTCGCGTTGCGTCACGAGGAGTTGCGCGCGACTGGCGACACCAACCCGGCGGAAGTGCTGGAAAACGTCGAGCGCGGCGCGCGCGTCGACGCGGCCAAAGACCCCGAGCGCGCGCACGCCTATCTGGCCGAAGCCATGATGGGATTCACGCTCGAGATGGAGCGCATCGCGGAGTTGTCGCTGATGCTGCTGATCGGCTGCGTCGTGTCCGCGCATTGGCGCGAGATGCTCGACGCAAAGGCAGTGTTGCCCGCGCTCTTTCTGTTCTTCGTCGCGCGTCCGCTGTCGGTCTATACGGCGATGGCGGGTTCGCAAGCCGATGGCGGTCAGAAGCGGATCATCGGCTGGATGGGCATACGCGGCGTCGGCGCGTTCTATTACGCCGTGCTCGGCATCCAGGAAGCCGGCGATACGCTGCGAGCGCTGCTGCCGGCGGTACTCGATACGATCGTGCTGTCGGTGTTGGTGCACGGATCGACCGCGGGGTATGCGTTGCAGCGGTATTTCAGGCGGTATCGCGAGCCGAAGGAGCAGGAGCAGCGGGCCTGAGCCGCACCAGGCCGCGTCCCGGTCTGGCGGTGGCCGCGCGCATCGTGGCGCGGTCTTGCTCAGGCGGCGACGCACACCGCACGCCGCGCGACCGTATCGGGCGGGAGGCGCCACGCGGCGGCGTTCCTGTTTTAAAAGAACGCGGTGCCGCCCGCCCTCCAGGTATGTCGTCTTACTGTCCGCCAGATGCCGCCGGCGCGGCGTCCGAAGCGGGCGGATTCGCGACCGACGTGCTGCCGGGTCCCGAGATCTTCTCTCCATTCGGCTTGCAACCGACGACGCCTGTTGAAAGAATGCCAATGAGTAGAGCGCGTACCGTCCAGCTTGAATAGAAGTGTTTCATCACGGGTTCTCCTTGCTGACCCGAGCGCTGCCGCAATTCTGGTGCCGCGTCCTGACCACCGGACGTGGCGGCTCTGTGTGAAACACGGGATTCCTTGCCGCATTGCCGGCCGAGGCACGAATTTTGCGTCCCGGCAGGGCAATTTGCCGCGCGTTCAACGGGTACTTCGCGACTCCACGCGACTGGGCGGGATCGAACCTCTTATCTCGCCGGCCCATCGTTTCCAACCTTGAAGGGTGATCCGGATGCACAGTTCCGCCTCAATTCGCGTAGCGCATTTGCTTAGCGTTCTGTTTGCCTCATTGTCGGGGGTGTACCTGCTGGTCGGCGGGATCTGGCTAGCGGCGACCGGCGGATCGCTGTACTACGTTTTCGCCGGTATCGTCATGCTCGTTACGGCGGTTCTGATTTATCGGCGTTCCCCACTAGCACTCGGCCTCTACGCATTACTGCTGTTGTGCACGATCGTGTGGTCGCTGTGGGAGGTCGGCACGGATTTCTGGGCTCTTGCCCCGCGTCTGGACGTACTGGTCGTCTTCGGCATCTGGCTGCTGTTGCCGTATGTCTATCGCGCGTTCGAGCCGTCCGCAAAAACGCATGGTCTCGCGCTCGGGGCCACGTTGATCGTGAGCGTCGCAGTGCTGGTTTTTGCAGTCTTCAACGACCCACAGGAAATCAACGGCACGCTGGCGAGCGCGCCTGCCCAGGCGGCGGCGACGCCCGCCGGCGAGCGCGTCGCCGAGGGCGACTGGCCCGCCTACGGCCGTACCCAGCACGGTACGCGCTACTCTCCGCTCAAGCAGATCAACGCGGATAACGTCAAGGATCTGAAGGTCGCGTGGATATTCCGGACCGGCGACATGAAGCGCTCCACCGACCCAGGTGAAATCACGAACGAAGTTACCCCGATCAAGGTGGGCGACATGCTGTATCTGTGCTCGCCGCACCAGATACTGTTCGCGCTTGACGCTGCCACCGGCCAGGAAAAATGGCGCTTCGATCCCAAGCTGAAGACCGATCCCAGTTTTCAGCATGTCACGTGCCGTGGGGTGTCGTACCATGATTCGACCGCTTCGGGCAGTAACAACGACAGCCCGGACCAGGCCCCGGCTACGGCGCCTGCAATCTGCGCGCGCCGCGTCTACCTGCCTGTCAACAACGGGCATCTGTACGCGCTCGACGCGCAGACCGGCCAGCTATGCCCGGACTTCGCCAATCACGGCGACCTCGACCTGCAAGTGGGCCAGCCCGTGACGACCGCGGGTCAATATGAACCCACTTCGCCGCCGGTCATCACCGGGAAGGTGATCGTAATCGCAGGCTCAGTCGAGGATAACTATTCGACGCGGGAGCCCTCGGGAGTGATCCGGGGTTTCGATGTCAACACCGGCAAACTGTTGTGGGCGTTCGATCCGGGCGCGAAGAACCCGGAAGCGGTGCTCGGCGCAGGCCAGCATTATTCGGTCAACTCGCCGAACTCCTGGGCACCGGCTGTTTATGACGCAAAGCTCGATCTTGTCTATCTGCCGATGGGCGTAAGCACGCCCGACATCTGGGGCGGCTACCGCACGCCGGAGCAGGAACGCTTTGCGAGCGGGCTGCTCGCGCTCAACGCGACGACCGGCAAGCTCGCCTGGTTTTATCAGACGGTCCACCACGACCTGTGGGACATGGACCTGCCGGCGCAGCCGACGCTCGCCGATATCACGGACCGGTCGGGCAACCTCGTGCCGGCGGTCTACGCCCCGGCAAAGACGGGCAACATTTTCGTTCTTGACCGCCGCACAGGCACGCCGATCGTTCCTGCTCCGGAGAAGCCGGTTCCGCAAGGCGCGGCGCAAGGCGATCACGTGTCGCCCACCCAGCCGTTTTCGGCGCTGACCTTCCGGCCGGACAGGAAACTGACCGGCGCGGACATGTGGGGCGCAACGATGTTTGACCAGCTCGTGTGCCGAGTGATGTTCCAGCGCCTGAACTATGACGGCACGTTTACCCCTCCGTCGGTGAAGGGCACCCTGGTTTTTCCGGGTAACCTCGGGATGTTCGAGTGGGGCGGCATAGCAGTGGATACCGATCGCCAGATCGCGATTGCGAACCCGATCGCACTGCCGTTCGTGTCCAGGTTGATGCCGCGTGGGCCGGGCAACCCGATCGAACCGGCCGCCGGCGGCACGGGCGGCAGCGGTACCGAATCCGGTATCCAGCCGCAGTACGGCGTGCCCTTCGGTGTGACGTTGAATGCCTTCATGTCGCCGCTCGGCCTGCCGTGCAAGCAGCCGGCGTGGGGCTACATATCCGCGGTCGATCTGAAGACCAACCAGATTGTCTGGAAAAAGCGCATTGGCACCGTGCGTGACAGTTCACCGCTGCCGCTGCCGTTCAAGATGGGGATGCCGATGCTCGGCGGCCCGATGACAACGGCCGGCGACGTGTTCTTCATCGGGGCCACCGCCGACAACTACATCCGCGCGTTCGACACCAACACCGGCAAGCAGTTGTGGCAAGCACGTTTGCCCGCGGGTGGCCAGGCGACGCCAATGACCTACGAGGCGAAAGGGAAGCAGTACGTGGTCATCGCGGCCGGCGGCCACGGCTCGTTCGGCACCAGGTTGGGCGACTACGTGATGGCTTATGCGCTGCCTTGATCATTCGCGGTATCGCGCCCCTCATCCATGAACAACAGCGTCAGTGGCGTATGGGTAGGGCACGGCTGGCGATCGATCATCGCGCGCGCGTCGTGCGTTTCACCCGAAGCGCGCCGAGAATGCCTCTCAGGATATCGAGGGGGGGCGGCGGACAACCCGGTATCGTGACGTCGACAGGAAGAAGTTTCGCGAGCGGTCCACATACGGCGTAGCTTTCCTTGAACATGCCACCGGTGCAGGCGCACTCGCCGGTGGCAACCACCAGCTTCGGATCAGGCGTCGCTTCGTATGCCAGCCGCACTGCTTCCGTCATGTTCACGGTCAGCGGGCCGGTGACCAGTAGCATGTCGGCATGGCGGGGACTCGCGACGAACCTGATACCCAGACCTTCAAGGTTGTAGTACGGATTGTTGAGCGCGTGGATTTCCAGTTCGCAGCCGTTGCAGGAGCCCGCGTCGATCTCGCGAATGCACAGCGCCCGGCCTAGCAGGTCGAGTATGTCCTGCTGGATCTGCTGGCTTTCGGTACGCCATGCGTCATCGCTTTCCGGCACGCGCGGGTCCGGAGTGCCGGTTCTCGCGATCTGTTTGAGAAGTTGCCACATTACAGGTCGTGTCCCGCGTAGTTCAGATTGAATGATTTGTTGATCAGCGGAAAATCGGCAACGATATTGCCGATGATCGCGTGCTCCAGGGCAGGCCAGTTGTGCCACGACGGATCATGGCAGTGACAGCGCAAAAGGGTCCCGTCGGCCCCGGTCTCGACTGCGATGAACACATCGCCCCGCCAGCCCTCGATCCAACCCACTCCGCAGGATGGCGCGCCGGCGTGTTCAACCGGCGTGACGACGTGGCCGCCCGGCAGGTCGGACAGGAGAGCCCGGAGCAACCGGAGCGATTCGTAGATCTCGTTGAAACGCACCGCGACGCGGGCTGCCACGTCGCCGCGGTCATCGCTGACCGCCCGGACCTGAACCTCGTGGTAGGGCGCGTACGGGTGATCGACGCGCACGTCGATTTTCCTTCCACTGGCGCGCCCGACCAGTCCGCACACGCCAAAGTGCTCCGCCACCTTCGCCGAAACAATGCCCGCGCCAGCGAAGCGGTCCTGCAGCCCGGACTGATCGTCGTAAATGGCTTGCATCGCGCGGACCTCGGCGTCGATCTGCTCGCACTGAGTCAGCATCGCGGGGATGCAGCGCGGATCGAGGTCCGTCGCCATGCCTCCCGGAGCAATCCGGTCCATCAGATAGCGGTGTCCGAAGCACTGATCGTTCACGCGCAGCCAGTCTTCCTTCAGGCGAGAAAACGCGGCCAGGCCGTAGGCGAAGCCGGCATCGTTGCCGAGCGCACCCAGATCGCCAAGGTGGTTGGCAATGCGCTCACGCTCGAGCAGCAGCGCCCGCAGCCACTGCGCGCGTGGCGGAATCCGCACCTCGAACGCCCGTTCGACCGCCATGCAGTATGCCCACGAGAACGCGACCGTGGAATCCCCGGCGATGCGCGCCGCCAGACGTTGCCCGAGCAACCAGGGCGTGCGTTGGAACAGTTTTTCGATGCCTCTGTGCGCATAACCCAGCCGCTCTTCGAGCCGCAGCACTTTTTCACCGACCACCGAGAAGCGGAAGTGTCCCGGCTCGATCACGCCTGCGTGGATCGGACCGACGGCGATCTCATGGACGCCGTCGCCCGCGACCGGCACGAACGGGTAATCCGCGTCCTGCGACGGCTCGAACCGCTCGGTCCCGGAAGAACGCTTGCGCAGCGGATGGTAATCGGCGGCCCAGTTGCCATGATTCAGCCACGGCCTCGTATCTTCGGCGCCGATCGCACGCAGTCCCAGCAGATCGTACACGGCGCGCTGCATGCGCGTTGCGCATGGAAAGACGGCCGACAGATCCGGGTAGCCGTAGCCGCCGCTCTCATGCCGATCATCCGCGGGCAACTGAAGCCACAAGATGCCATCTTCCAATGCGTAGGCGGCAGAGATGACGAATCGGTCCGCCGCCTCTTCCGTACCCCACACGGAGATCAGACGGCCGCCCGCGTCGCGCACGGTGCCGGCGGTGCGGGTCCACGTGTGCGCATCGACGCGCGCGCGAAATGCCGAAGACTTGCCCGCAAACGCGGACAGGCGGACCAGGCCGGGAAACCCGAATGCATTGATGCGCATATGTCACCCCGCGATCATGGCCGCCGCCTGCCGATACCACGTCGCGAGCCAGGGCGGAATGTAGAGTCCCAGCACGAGGCCGATGCCGAGATGGACGAACACCGGCAGCAATGCCGGCGGGTGTTCGAGAACCCTGGCCGTGGTGTCGCCGAACACCATGCGCTGCACCCGCACGAAGATGGCCGCGAACGCCACGGCAAGCGCGAGCAACAGGAACGGCGTGGCCCACGGGAGTTTGCTCATCGCGGTCGTCAGGATCAGGAACTCGCTCGCGAAGACGCCGAATGGCGGCATGCCCAGGATCGCGAGCGTTCCGAGCATCATGCCCCACCCGACAGTCGGGCTCACGCGTAACAACCCGCGGATATCGTCGATCGCCTGGGTGCCGGCCTTCTGCGCCGCATGCCCGACGGTGAAGAAGATGGCCGACTTCACGAGCGAATGCACGGTCATGTGGAGCAGCCCCGCAAACGTCGCGATGGGTCCGCCAAGCCCGAAGGCGAACGTCATCAGGCCCATGTGTTCGATCGACGAATACGAAAAAAGCCGCTTGACGTCTTTCTGGCGGAACAGCGAAAAAGTCGCGACCAGCACCGAGACCAGTCCGAAGCCGACCAGCAGGTATCCCGGCAGGCCGTTGCGGAGCGCGCCGTCGGCCAGCACCTTGCAGCGCAGCACCGCATAGAGCGCGACATTGAGCAGCAGGCCGGACAGCACGGCCGAGATCGGCGTGGGGCCTTCGGCATGGGCGTCGGGCAACCAGTTGTGCATGGGCACGAGGCCGACCTTCGTGCCATAGCCGATCAGCAGGAACACGAACGCGAGCGACATGATGGTGGGATCGAGGCTTCCTTTGACCGCGTCCAGACTGGTCCAGAGCAGCGCATCGGTACCGCCGAGCTGTCGGCTCGCCGCGAGATAAAGCAGGATGGTGCCGAACAGCGCCTGCGCGATGCCGACGCCGCACAGAATGAAGTACTTCCAGGCGGCTTCGAGACTTGCCGCGGTGCGATAGACGCTAACCAGCAGTACCGTCGCGAGCGTGGCGGCTTCCATGGCGACCCACAGGATGCCCATGTTATTGGTGAGCAGCGCGAGCAGCATCGCGAAGATGAATAGCTGATACATGCTGTGGTAAAGGCGCATGCGGGGGCCGGTCATCTTGCCCCGGTCCCGCTCGATGCGCATATACGGCCTCGAGAAGATCGAGGTGGTCCAGCCGACGAAAGCCGTTAACGCGACCAGAAATACGTTGAGCGGATCGACGAAGAAGAGCTTGCCGGGCGCGAATACGGATCCGTGTGTCTCGGTTTGCACCGCGAGCAGCGTGGCGGCGGCAAAGGTCAGGAAACTGAAGCCGACGTTGAGTTCCGGCGCGACAGGGCGTTGCCCCACGAGCGCGAGCGTTGCGCCCGCGAACAGCGGGATCGCGAAAACCAGCGGCACTAGCCAGGCTTCAGTCATCTTTGAGTTTTTCAAGGTGATGAATGTCCAGACTGTCGAACTGCTCGCGGATCTGGAACATGAACACCCCGAGGATCAGGATGCCCACCAGCACGTCGAGTCCGATGCCGAGCTCGACGATCATCGGCATGCCGTTCGTCGCCGCCGCCGCGGCGAAAAACAGGCCGTTTTCCATCGACAGGAAGCCGATTACCTGAGGGATCGCGTTGGCGCGCGTGATCATCATCATGAACGACAGCAGCACGCAGGCGAGTGCGATGCCGAGCGTGCCGCGGGCGACCGACGAGGCGAGCTGGCTGATCGGCGACGCGACATTGAATGCGACGATCACGAGCACGATGCCGATCAGCAGCGTGGCGGGAATATTGAGCAGGGGCTCGACGTCCGCTTTCACGTTCAGACGCTGCACCAGCCTGTAAAGAATCCACGGAATCAGGCCAACCTTGAGCACCAGCGTCAGCGCGGCGGAGATATACAGGTGCACGTCGGCGGTGACATATCCCAGGGTGACGTTGGCTGACACGAGTGTGAGGCCCTGCAGCGTATAGAGGTGGATCAGCGACAGGATGCGGCGCTGGCTGAGCATGGCAAACGACAGGAGCAGCAGGATGGCGGCGAGGAAGTTGATGATCTGCGTCGCGAAGCCGTGCATTCACGCCCCCAGCAGGAAGTGAACGAGCATGCCGATGACAGCCAGCAGGAACGCCGTCGCGAGGAACTCCGGCACGCGGAAAAGGCGCATCTTCGCGTTGCTCGTCTCGACGACCGCGAGCGCCGCGCCACCTGTCAGTAGCTTGATAAACAGCGCGGGTATCGCGAGCAGCAGCGCGGCCGGACTGCCGGCCTCCGCGATGCCCCACGGAATGAACAACGCGAGGCCGATGCAGGAGTACGCGAACAGCTTGAGGCTCGTGGCCCATTCCATCAGCGCGAGATGGCGGCCGGAATATTCGAGGATCAGCGCCTCGTGGATCATCGTCAGTTCGAGATGGGTGGTGGGGTTGTCGACCGGCAGACGCGCGTTTTCGGCGAGCGAGACCATCGCGAACGCGATTCCCGCGAACGCGAGGCTCGGATAGATCGCCAGCTCGCGATGACTGAGCGTGGAGACGATGCGGGTCAGCAGGGTGGACTGGGTGATCAGCGACGCCGAAAACAGCACCATCAGCAAGGCCGGCTCCGCGAGGAAGCCGACCAGCATCTCGCGGCGCGCGCCGAGCGTGCCGAAGGCGGTGCCGATGTCCATCGCGGCCAGCGAGATCATCACGCGGGCCAGCGCGAAAAGCCCGACCAGGGCGATCGCGTCCGCGGCCGGCGAAAGCGGCAGATCGGTGGACAGCGTGGGCACGATCGCACAGGCGAGCGTCATGCATGCCCAGACGACATAGGGCGCGCCGCGGAATAGCGGGCTGGCGTGGTCGGCGACGACCGACTCCTTGTTGAACAGCTTGTGCAGCATCCGGTAGGGCTGCCAGATGCTCGGCGCCCGGCGGTTCTGCAAGCGCGCGCGGCACAGGTTGACCCACCCTGTCAGCAGCGGAGCCGCCGCCAGTGCGAGCAGGATTTCCAGCCCCTGGGAGAGCAATCCGGAGAGCGTGATCATCGTCTCACCAGTATCAGCAGTGCGATCAGCACGAGAAAGCTGTGCGTCAGATAGACCGCGATGCGGCCCGTCTGAAGCATTCCGGCTAGTGCCGCGACGCGCTTGACCAGCCGTTCGAGCGGCTCATAGATCAGCGCCCACGTGCGATCTGTCACGGTGATGCTGTACACCGGCTGGCGGTCGAAAGGCGAAGGAAGCCGCCGTTCGATCCGGAACAGCGGCGCGAAGATCTCACGGATCGGTTGCCCGAACCCTTCGGCCGTGTCCTGCATGCGCGCGTTCACGAACGGATGGCCGCAGTTCCAGGGAGCCGCACGGCGCAGGCGTCCGTGGTAAAGACGGCGTACCAGCAGCCAGGCGAGTCCGCAGCAGGCAAAGAAGAACAGCAGGAATGCCGCCGGCATGTAGCTGGCCCGGTCCACGCCGGCAGGGGCGAGCAGCAGCCAGCCGTTTCTTGCGACGGCCTCTCCGATGCCCGCGCCAACCAGCAACTGCGTGACGCGATCCAGAACGGCCACGAATTGCACCGGCAATAGCCCGAGCAGCGCACAGATCGCGGCGAGCCACACAAAGCCGGCGCGTTCCCACGGACTTGCGTCCCGTGCGTCGCGCAGCTTCGCCTCGCGAGGCTGGCCGAGAAAGATGATCCCGAAGAACTTGACCATCGTGTAGCCCGCGAGCGCGGCCACGAGAGCAATCAGCGCGGCGGCGAGCGGGACCACCCTATTGAGGAACGGGTCCGGCAAGCCGGGGGTGAACAGAAAGCTCTGCAGCAGCAGCCATTCGGAAACGAAGCCGCCCAACGGCGGCAGGCCCGCGCTGGCCAGCACGCCCACCAGAGCGGCCCACGCGGTCCACGGCATGAAACGCAGCAGGCCGCCCAGGCGACCGAGATTGCGCTCGCCGGTCGCATGGAGTACGGACCCGGTGCCGAGAAACAGCAGGCTCTTGAATGCCGCGTGGCTGGCGATCTGGTACAGCAGGGCAGTCATCGACAAGGCGGCCAGCGCGCTCATCCCGTATGCGCGGCACAGGATCGCCAGCCCCATGCTGACGAACATCAGACCGATGTTGTCGATCGATGAGTACGCAAGCAGCCGCTTCATGTCCGTCTGGACGGCGCTAAACACCACCCCGAACAGCGCGGTGAAGAGTCCGAGTACCAGCATGAGTACGCCCCACCACGCAATCTGCACGTGCAGCAGATCGAACACCGTGCGTAGCACACCGTAGAGGCCGGCCTTCAGCACGAATCCGCTCATGAGGGCCGATACCGGCGACGGCGCGGCGGGATGAGCCTCGGGCAGCCAGACATGCAACGGGAAGATGCCCGCCTTCGTGCCGAAGCCGAACAGCGCCAGCAGAAACGCGAGGGACGCCCAGAACACGTCCAGATGCTGCTCGCGCATGTTGGCGAACGTATAGTCGCCGGTATTGGCCTGCAACAGGCCGAAGCACAGCAGGAGCGCGAGCGCGCCGACGTGGGAAATCAGGAAGTAAAGCCAGGCGGCGCGGCGGATCTCGGCAAGGCGGTGATTGGTCATCACCAGGAAGGTGGCCGACAGCGTCATGGTTTCCCACGACACCATGAAGCAATACGCGTCGTCTGCCAGCAACAGCATTGCCATGCTTGCAAGACACACGTGATATTCGAAGCACAACACGCCAGGCGGAGTGCCTTCGCCCTTGCGGAAATAGCCGGCGGAGAACGCGCTCACACCTGCGCTCACCACGCCGAGTACACAGAGGAAATAGGCTGACAGGCCGTCGAGCCGCAGATGGAACGGCAGGTGCGGCAGGCCGGGCGGCAGAACGGCTTGCTGGGGACCGGCGAAAACGCCGGCCAGACCCAGTCCGCACAGGAGCAGAGCGAATCCGGCGCCGAGCGGAAACAGGCTGTGCGCCACCACGCGTGTGCGATGCAGGTTGGCGAGCCCCAGCACACCGACGGCCAGCCAGCCCGCAATCACGAGCAATACGTAATGGATGACCAGCAGGTGTTCCATCAGCGTTGTCTCCGGTGCCGTCAGCGGTTTTGCTCAACGGCCAGCGTGTCGGATGAAGGGTGTTCAGAAACCGGTTCTACCCGGTGGTGACGTTCCATTTTTTTGACATACCGGCAAAGGTCGAGACCTGTCGACGCCGTGATGGCTTCCGCGCGGGCGTACAGGTCGGGCCAGCCCGGCCAGGTTGCCTGCCTGATTCCGATGGCGATCGTGTTGCCTTCGCGGCGCGCCATGGTACGGAACAGTTTTCCGTGGCATGCGCGGTGTATCCGGTCGAGATGGGCGCCGAGTCGCGGGTCGCTGCTCAGCAGGTTGGCCACCAGCACGCCTTCGTCGCGCAACGCGGCATGGCAGCAATCGTAAAAGTACTGGCTCGACAGGCTGGCCGGCAGTCCGGACGCGTCGAATCCGTCCAGCAGGATGACATCCGCGAGGCCAACCTTGTCCGGGAGATATGCCGCCGCGTCGGCGTGCACGATCCGGAATCGTTCGGACTCGGGCGGAATAAAAAACGCGTCGCGCAACGCGATCACGCGCTCGTCGATTTCCACCGTGGTTACCCGTGCGGACGGAAACTTGTGAAAGCAGTATTTCGACAGCGATCCTCCGCCCAGACCCACGATCAGAATGTCTTTGGGATCGGGGCAAAAGAGCTGGAACGACATCATGGCCCGCGTGTACGGCAGATCGAGTTCCAGCGGATCACTCGTGCGCATCGAGCTTTGTACGCCGGGAGCGCCGAAACACAGCGAACGCGTGCGCGGGTCCTCATGTATCACCGGCTCCCCGAAAGCCTTGCCCCATCGCTCGGTCAGGGCCCGTCTGAACGCGTTGTGATCGGCCGACAATTCATTGTTCTCCTGAGACTGTGCAGATCGGGCCTCCCGCCTCGCAACGAGACGCCCCTCAGTGGGTGTTCGTCAGGCGCATCGTCAACAGCATGGCACTTCTTTCCAATACGTCGCGCCACGTACCAGGCAACCTGCCGGCCGGCACTTGGAGTATACGTGTTACAAGGGCATCAAGTTAGAAGAAGATGATAATTGCGTTATCATCCTAGCAGCTTTATTGATCCGATTCCACAGCGATGATCCAGCGAGCCGCGCAACGGCCTTGCCGGCTTTGTTCGGGGTGCGCCGCGGGCATGGGTATCAACCGATGCCGGATCTGGAAGACCTTCTACCGCACCGGTGCGCTGCTTTGTCGGCGCACGGCCGGAACACGCGAACCCGGAGTCATTACCCGATGCCAGCACACTATTTCCGGAGCCTGACCGGAAAGAACCGGAGCACCGAGGCGGACAGGCAGCTCGGTTTCTCGCTCGCGTTCGTGGCGGGCGCCACTAATGCAGGCGGCTTTCTGGCGGTGAAGCAGTACACGTCCCATATGAGCGGCGTGGTGTCCTCGATTGCCGATCAGGCGGCGCTGGGCGACTTTTCACTGGTGCTGGCCGGCGCCGGATCGCTGATCTCGTTCCTGCTGGGCGCGGCCTGTTCCGCGGTGCTCGTCAACTGGGGGCGGCGGCGCCGGCTGCACAGCCAGTACGCGTCGCCGTTGCTGGTCGAGGCTGTTCTGCTGTTGTGTTTCGGACTGCTCGGCAGTCATCTGGCGCTGTGGGATACGCTGTTCGTACCGGCGACCGTTGTGCTCCTATGCTTCATCATGGGTCTGCAGAATGCGATGATCACCAAACTGTCCGGGGCCGGAATCCGTACCACCCACATGACCGGAATCGTGACGGACATCGGCATCGAACTGGGCAAACTCTTTTACTGGAATTCCGCGAAAGCCGATCCCGGGGTGTCCCTGGTGCTGGCGAATCGGGGGAGGCTCAAAGTGCAGGGGACGATGCTGGCCATGTTCGTCGTCGGTGGTTTTACCGGTGCGATGGGATTCAAGCATATCGGCTACGCCTCGACGGTACCGCTTGCGGGCGTGCTGATCGTGCTGGCCATCGTGCCACTGGTCGACGACCTGCGCGCGCAGGTCTACCGGCTCGACCGTTAGGCGCTGGGCACACGCCGTGCAACCGGTTCCATGTGCCGTGCGACAGTGAACGCTTCACGCTGGCCGGACTTGCGCCGCTCCCTTCGCGTTGCTCGCCACTCCATGATTCCGGCGCCCCGGAGATGACTCGTGGACACACGATGTATTATAATTTAATTAACATACTTGGACTTCGCCCCCGTCATGGAAACGAAAAGCGCTCGACTCACGATTCTGATCGATCCTGTGAAGAAGGAAGCGTTCGAAAAACTGTGCGCGGCGCAGGACCTGACGCCCTCTCAGGTGGTGCGGCAACTGATCCGCGACTATCTCGATCAGCATGGCGTCAGCTACCGGACCAAAAGCGCAATTGGCGCGCGTCCGCGCCGCAAAACCGCCTGAAGCACCCCGCACGCTATCAGCACTGGAATGCCGTGCAGGCATCGCACAGAAGCCTGGTTCCGCGGCGCTGCGGATCTGCTGGGCAGTCTGTTTCAACGCGCATCGGAAGATGCGCACGATGAGGCTGGCGTCAGGAGGTACGGCCGGCGCGCTCGCAACGATATGACAGGTCGCGGAACGCGCCGACTTGAGGCCAACGCGGAGCGGCCGTGCTGCGACGCGACGGAAGGTTGACGCTTGATGACCGTTCGGTGGCCTCGTGTCAACGGTTGCTGGGCAGTCAGCGGCATCATGGGTGTGCATTCCCGCCACGCGTGGCAGCGCATCGATGCTTGCCGGGCACGGGTTATGGTTCCAGGAGCCGATGCAGTCGAAGCTCTTCGAGATCGAGTTCAGCCTCCAGCCTGTGCAGTACGGAGTCCTGGATTTTGCCCTCATGGTGCAAGCCAAGGAGCGCCTGTCGCGATATGGCGACCAGGTCCAGTTCCAGGCGCAATTGCCGCGCGCGCAATTCGACGTGTTCTTTGCCCGCCTCGAAGGCCCTTTCGTTGTTGCTGACACGAACCTTGTATTCATCGATTAGCCGTTGAACCAGGGGCTTGTCGTCATCGGTGGCCGATTGGCTGATTTTCTCGATCTCCTTCAGCGATGCTCCGAATGTATGTGTGCGTGCCTCCAGTTCGGACATGGTTGTGCTCCGCACCGGGCGCAAACCGGTCAGACGGATAAGGAAGGCAAGACTTCCCCCCTGAATGACCAGCGTTGCAAAGATGACGAGAAAGGTACTGAATACAATCACATCCCGGCCTGGAAAGTTGTCGGGCAATGCGAGTGCCGCTGCAAGGCTCACGACACCTCTCATTCCGGCCCAGCCAAGAATGGCGGCTTCTCCGCGGCTCCACGGATGAGGCGATTTTCCCAGTCGTGAGGAAAGCAGGGAGGGCAGGTAGATCGCCGCCGCCACCCACAGGAGTCGGGCAAGAATAGCCGCGACCGTGGCGGGAAGGGCAACGCCGACGCCGGTTTTCAGCATGGACGAGACGTTGCCCATCCGGCTCACGATGCCCTCCAGGGCGAGTCCGATCAGGATGAACACGAGTGCATCCAGAACAAACACGATGACTTCCCATGTGGCGGTCGCCTTGATGCGCGTGTGCGCATCGAAAACGCGGTGCTGGTGAATGCCCAGGACGAGGCCGCACGTGACGACCGACAGGACTCCGGAGCCACCAAGTTCTTCCGCGACACTGTAACTGCCCCATGCCATCAGGAAGGTCAGCACGATGCGAAGCATCGGATCGGGAAGCCGTCTGATCAACCAGATCATTGCTTGTCCGCAGGCGGCACCCGTAGCGATGCCGATCACCATCAGCATGAGCAGCACGGTAGCGGCCCGGCTAACCGTGAACTGCCCGACGAGCACGGCCGCAATGGCCATTTGATAAAGAAGAAGCCCGGACGCATCGTTGACGAGGCTCTCTCCTTCGAGCACGGTAACCAGTCTCGACGGGAGAGGATAACGCTCGAGCATGGCTTTCGCCGCGACCGCATCAGGCGGAGAGACGATCGCGCCGAGCGCGAAGCAGGCGGGCCAGCTCAATGCGGGCTCGAAGGCGTGGACCGCGACCGCGACCGCCACGGTGGTGAATACGACCGCCCCCAACGCCAGCGATGAAATGGTCGCGATCTCGCGACGGAAGTCGCGCCACGCGGTGTAGAAGGAACTCGACATGAGCAGCGGAGGCAATACCGCCGTCAGGATGAGATTGGGGTCCATGCCGACGGTCATGTGCGGGCCGGATAACGCGACCGCCGAGCCGCCCACCAGCAACATCACGGCGGGTGGAATCGTCAGCCGCTCGGCGAGCCAGGTCAGCAGGCCCGCGCCGCAAACAAGTAGCAGCAGATAATGGAAAAGCTCGACGTTGTTCATTTTCCTGTTGGTTTCGCAGGTGGGTCATGACGATGCGGGGAGCGATTCGCGCGGGCAAACATAGGCATTCGTCATCGTGAAAGACTGCGGGAGGCGACATACCCCGTCGCGAAGCGGCAGCATGAAATGCGCCGCCGCAAACAGTGGCGGGGTTGCGTTGGCGTTGACTGCCGGCCTGGCAACATGAGATTCCGAATATCGTTGCGCTCGACCGGGAGCGATTGCCTGCTGCAATCGCTCCTGAAACGCGATCTCGCGGTGCCTTCAGCCGCGAGCCGGACGGGCGCTACACGGCCCAGCACGCGCATCCCAATGCGCCCCAGAAACTCTTCAGGTCGGCTGCCGGCACATTGTTCGTCCATGCCCGTGCGTGCGCATGGCCGTGCAACCCGCAGGCATGCGCGCATCCGCATTGTTGCGCGGCGGCCCGTTGCAGCGGCGTGCCTTCTTTGCCTTGCGCCGCGCCCCATCCCGCATAGCCGCCGTATGCGCGCACTGGCGACCAGTCGGGCATTGCCGGAGGCAGCGGCGCATCGAATTTCGCGAACGGCCCCGCGCCATACACGATCTTGCCGCCGACCACGGTCAGTAGCGAAGTCGTGCCGGCGATGTCGGACTCCGGGCAGCTCATGTAGTCGTGATCCGGCACGATCAGGTCGGCGAACTGGCCCGTCTCGATGCGGCCCTTCCTGCCTTCCTCGTTTGAGAACCATGTGACGTTCTCGGTCCACATTCTCAGCGCGGTTTCACGATCCAGGCAGTTGCGTTGAGGATAGATCCGCAGTCCCGACAGTGTCTTGCCGGTCACGAGCCAGGCGAGCGCGACCCAGGGGTTGTACGAAGCGACGCGTGTGGCATCAGTCCCGGCAGATGTCCTTACACCCTTTTCGAGCATGCGCGCGACCGGTGGCGTCGCCTCCGCAGCCTGCGCGCCGTAGCGCTCCACGAAGTACTCGCCCTGGTAGGCCATCCGGTGCTGCACGGCGATGCCGCCGCCAAGTGCGGCAATGCGATCGATCGACCGTTCGCTAATCGTTTCCGCATGATCGAAGAACCAGTTCAGTCCGTTGAGCGGAATATCACGGTTGACCTTTTCGAACACATCGAGCGCGCGACTGATCGTCTCGTCATAGGTCGCGTGCATCCGCCACGGCCAGCGATTTTCCGCCAGCACACGCACGACTCCTTCCAGCTCGCCTTCCATGTCCGGCGTCATATCGGGACGCGGCTGGCGAAAGTCCTCGAAGTCCGCTGCGGAAAACACCAGCATCTCGCCCGCGCCGTTGTGACGGAAGTAGTCGGTGCCCTGCTTGTACTTCGATGTCTTGGTCCAGTTAAGGAAGTCTTCCTTCTCGCCCTTGGGTTTCTGCGTGAACAGGTTGTAGGCGAGTCGGATCGTCAGTTGCCCTGCGTCGGAAAGCTTCTGGATCACCGCATAGTCTTCAGGATAGTTCTGGAAGCCGCCGCCGGCGTCGATCGCGCCGGTTACACCGAGCCGGTTCAACTCGCGCATGAAATGGCGTGTGGAATTGACCTGGTATTCGGGCGGCAGCTTTGGCCCTTTCGCCAGCGTCGCGTACAGGATGCCGGCGTTCGGCTTTGCGAGCAGCAGCCCGACCGGATTGCCGGCTGAATCGCGCACGATCTCGCCTCCGGGCGGTTCGGCGGTGTCCTTCGTATAGCCGACCACGCGCAGCGCGGCTGCGTTGAGAATCGCGCGATCGTACAGATGCAGGATGAACACCGGCGTATCGGGCGCCACGGCATTGAGTTCGTCGATGGTGGGCAGCCGCTTTTCGTCGAACTGGTGTTCGGTAAATCCCCCGACCACGCGCACCCATTGAGGCGGCGGTGTGATGGCGACCTGCGCGCGCAGCATGTCCATTGCGGTCGCAAGCGAGCGCACGCCGTCCCAGCGCAGTTCCATGTTGAAATTCAGGCCGCCGCGGATGATGTGCAGATGATTGTCGATCAGCCCCGGCAATACGCGTAGCCCCAGCAGGTCGATGACCCGGGTGGCGCTACCGGCGAGCGGCACGATCTCCGCATCGCTGCCGACGGCGGTGAACACGCGTTGCCGGATCGCGACAGCGGTGGCTTCCGGCCTGTTGCGGTCGAGCGTCGTGAAGCGGCCGCGATGCAGGATCAGATCGGGGAACTCCTTGTCACGGGTGCTCATGAGCGTTTCTCCGGTGAATTGACGGCAGCGGTGCGCGACGTGTCGCCGGTCTGGCGTCCGGGCAGCGCGCCGAACATATGCTGATCGCACTTCGACTCGTGCCACGCGGTATGGAAGGCGCTGCCCGACAGCATCTGTTTGGCGACCGGAATGAGCTGTTCGCCCGCAAGAATGCCGAGCAGACCGACTAGTGCGACGAGCGGCGGCGCCGGCGAGCGCACGTTGATGAGGCTGTAGATCACACCAACCAGAATGCCGGCAAGCAGGGAGAAGATATAGAGTTTCATCGGCTCGACTTCCTGTGGTTCACGTGTTGCACGGAGGGAGTGCGAACACGGGGTGGTAGGAAACGGCGACTGCAGGGTCCCCACGCCTGATGGCGGATTGATGGGAATGAAGGGGCGAATATGTGGTGAGCGCCATGCGGGCAACGCGGATCGCGCGGCGCATGATCCGCGGTGGAATCCACGCTACGCGAACACCAGGGCTGCAAACAGCAAACGGAACAGGCGACATGTCACGTTCCTTTGACGGCTGGATTCTGAGTGCATCGTTCCACCGCGCCAATGACTGCTGGCACGCAAAAGAGTATCGGGTTTAAAGCATAAATGAAAGAGGAAATGGCCGGCTTTACGAAAACCGCATTTCTGGAAATGTACCTATTCCATTTCTTTATCGATACTTCATCAGCCGGCCGGATACCCGCGTGCGTGCCGTATCAAACTGGACCGTGACGGAATCTGCCTATATAACCAATTTTAAGGATCGCAGAGCGTTTTAATACTCCAGTCATGTTACGGCTGAAGAACTGGAAGTTATTCTTCATTGAAAGGGATCCTTAGCATAAACTGTGTAGCGCGTTGGCTCCTTGACATGCCATCGGGCTGACCACAGCGATCCGCCTCGCCGGAAGCGTGGGCGCGGGCGATGTCTTTCTTCTATCGAAACGCGGATGGATCACACCATGAGCAACCCGAAGCTTGAAGTTCTGACTCCCGCTAACAGCCAGATCATTTTCATCGACCAGCAACCCCAAATGGCGTTTGGCGTTCAATCCATTGACCGCCAGGTATTGAAGAATAATGTTGTCGGCCTCGCCAGGGCGGCCAGCGTATTCAATATTCCCACTACCATCACGACGGTCGAAACCGAGAGCTTCTCTGGTTATACCTACCCCGAATTGCTGGACGTGTTCCCCGGGCATCCGCTGCTTGAGCGCACGTCGATGAACTCATGGGACGATCAGAAGGTGCGTGACGCGCTCGCGCAGAATGGCCGCAAGAAAGTGGTGGTATCGGGCCTGTGGACCGAGGTATGCAACAACACCTTTGCGCTATGTGCGATGGATGAGGGCGGCTATGAAATCTACATGGTTGCCGACGCGTCCGGCGGCACGTCGAAAGAGGCGCACGACTATGCGATGCAGCGCATGATCCAGGCGGGCGTCGTGCCCGTGACGTGGCAGCAGGTTCTGCTGGAATGGCAACGCGACTGGGCGCACAAGGACTCTTACGATGCGGTGATGGCTATCGTCAGGGAGCATTCCGGCGCATACGGCATGGGCGTCGACTATGCGTACACGATGGTCCACAAGGCCGCGCAGCGTGTGAGGGACAAGCACGAAGTGCGCGCGCCGGTGCCCGCGCCGATATCGAAGTAGATACGCCGCCACTGCGGTTGTGCGAGGTGAAGAGAAGTGAGGTGGTTTCTGACCTCGACACCTCCGGTTTCAGGTTAGCGGTGCCGCGGATCATGTCCGGCTGCGACGCTGGCCAGGCGGGCGACCCTCCGCGTTTGCCGGGAAGGGGGAATCATTCGTGTGTGCCCAGGGTGTGCTGGCGAGACATTCGCCGAGGTAGTCCAGCAGCGCCGTCACGCGTGCCGGCCGCAGGACGCCAGGTGGCGTGATCAGGTTGAGGTGAATCCTGGCAATTTGCCATTCGGGCAGGACTTCCTCCAGTTCGCCGCGGCTGAGCGCCTCCCAGACGACGAATTCCGGCTGTAGTGCGAGGCCATGTCCTGCGAGCAGGGCGGGACCCAGCGCCTCCGCGTTGTTGCTCCACATTTTTCCCTTGACCGGCACGGCACATTCTCCCTCGGTTGCGTGACTGAAGCGCCATAACCCGGGTGTCGGCAGATTGGTGTAGATCAGGCAGGCGTGGTGTTCCAGCTCGCGTGGGTGGCGAGGACGACCGTGGCGGTCCAGATAGCCTGGGCTTGCAACCAGTGGCCGGCGCACGGCGCAGAGTTGGCGTGAGCGCAATGACGAATCAGCGAGTTCGGCGATCCGTAATGCTACGTCGAACCCGTCCGCCACCACGTCGACCAGGGTGTCGTCGAGAGCAAGCTCGATGTTGACGTCCGGATACCGGTCGAGAAATGCAGGAACGAGCGGCGTGAGGTATTTGAGGCCAAACGACATGGGAGCCGCGACCCGCACTGTTCCGTGCGGCGTGGCGGCCTGCGCGGATGCTTCGGCTTCCACCGCTTCGCCTTCATTCATGATGCGGATGGCACGTTCCATCGCCATCCGGCCGGTGGGCGTCAACGAAAGCCGGCGCGATGTGCGGTACAGCAAGGCGGTACCGAGCCGCTGCTCGAGGCGGCTGATGGCCTTCGATATGGTGGGCTGGGACATCGCGAGCGACTCGGCGGCCTTGGCGAAGGAGCCGGTATCGACAACCCGGGCGAAGATGGCCCAGGCTTCAAAGTCGGGAAGTGGATGCATGGGCGAATGGAAAAATCAGAATGAATTGTATTCCATTCATTCTATTTATTTGACTGAAGAGGTCCAATACTATTTCTTCTCCGAGATTGATATGGCCGGCGTTGTCGATAGCGCGTACTGCACCTGTAGCGTGACAGGGGCGTCGACATGCGAGGTCGCGTCTCCTTAACTCAGCCTGGAGAGAACGATGTCTCAAGCTCAAGCGGACATCATCGATCGGACCTCGATGAATACCTCGGAACGCCCGCGGCTTGCCGACCGGGTGAATGCCATCGGCAAGCCGCGCATCGTGCTGGCTGTCTTTTCGGGGCGCGCCGGGTGGCGCCTGCTGGGCGGTTTGACGTGAGCAGCAGCGCGCGACAGAACCCGCGCTGGGTCGATGCGATCCTCGTCCAGCCATGGCTATTGCCGTTGGTGCGCATGGCGCTGGTTTCCGCGTATGTGATCGGCGGTCTTGCGAAGCTTGCTAACTTTCATGCCGCGGTCCTGGAGCAGGAGCATTTTGGCCTGCATCCCGGCTGGCTATGGGCCGTGTTCGCGATCGTCGTCGAGCTTGGCGGGTCGGTCTGTGTGATTGCCGACCGCCTGGTATGGCTGGGCGCGGGCGGGCTGGGCGTGCTGACCATGGTCGCGATGTTCGTCGCCAACGACTTCTGGAACCAGTTGGGCAGTGCACGCTTCATGGCGTTGAACTCCTTCTTCGAGCATCTCGGCTTGCTCGCTGCTCTCGTCATGGCGACATGCGTTGCTGGCGTTAAACAATCCGCCGGCACGGCCGGTGTTCAGAAAAACCCTTAAAGGATCCTCACCATCATGCGTAAGCTTCGTTCCCTGATTGTGACGACGCTGATTGCCGTCGGTCTCGCTGCATCGTCCGTTGCGCCGGCCAGGCCACCAGGTGGTCCGCAACTCGCGGTCGGGCCGCAGTACGACACCACGCATGTCTATGTGGCGCCGGCGGACTTCGACCGGTTTACCGACAGCCTGGTGGCGACCTTCGGCGGCCACAAGTCGCGGCAGGGCGTCTTCCAGGTAACGCCGACGCCGAGCCAGACGATGTCGCAGCTCGTTTTCACGCCGGTCGGCACGCTGTCGGTGTTCGGCTTCAAGACGCCGATTCCCTACCCCTTCGGTGACGAGCGCACCGGCTACCTCGTGACCGACATGGACGCGGCAGTCAGGTCGGCAAGGGCGCACGGCGCCGACATCACGGTTGCGACGTTCCCGGACCCGATTGGCCGCGATGCGATTATCGCGTGGCCCGGCGGAGTGCACATGCAGCTCTACTGGCATAACCAGGCGCCGAGCTACGATCCGCTGCAGACGGTTCCCGAGAACCGCGTCTACGTGTCGCCCGAACGGGCCGATTCGCTGATCCGCAACTTCGTCGCCTTTTCGCATGGCAAGGTCGTCTCGGACGAGCGCAACGCGCCGGGTGCCGAAATCGGCCGGCCCAACGACACCTACCGGCGCGTGCGCGTCGAGTCGGGCTTCGGCAAGATGACGGTGCTCGTGACGGACGGCCATCTGCCCTATCCGTTCGGCCGCGAGATGACGGGCTACGAGGTGGCGAACCTTGCCGACACGTTGCAAAAGGCGCAGGCGGCGGGCGTGACGGTGCTGGTTCAGCCGTTCACGTCAGATGGGCGGGAGGCCGCGCTCGTGCAGTTCCCCGGCGGCTACATCGCCGAAGTTCATGCCGCAGCACAGTAATTGTGCGGAGCGGTGCGCGGCGGTGCGGTCCGCATCGCGCTCATGCGCGTCGCTCGCGCGCCGCGCCAGCTCGCTGCGATCCCACGCGGCCGGGCGGGAGGCGATCGATGAAATCCGAAGACAGCATACTCGCGGCCATTGCAGGCTATGTGGACACCCTTGGCTTTGTCGCGCTCTTCGGCGTGTTCACTGCCCACGTCACCGGGAACTTCGTGCTGATCGGCGCCGAGGTGGCCGGATTCGGGCAGCGCGCGTTCATGAAGCTGATGGCGTTGCCGGCGTTTATCGCGGGGGTGGTGGTGAGCAGTGTTCTCTTAAGGAGTATGCAAGGAGCGACACCGAGCCGCGCAGCATGCGTTCTTTATGCTGTCCAGGCTGCCTTGACGCTGGCCTTTTGCCTCGCTGGCGTCGGCGTGTCCCCAGTCGTTCATGCAGACGGTGCGTCCGTCATTGTCTGCGGGATGGTCGGCGCTGCGGCAATGGGCGTACAGAATGCTCACAGCCGGCTGGTGTCGCGTCCCGGCATGCCTGACACGGTGATGACGGGCAACGTCACGCAGGTCGTGCCCGACATGACCGATATGTTGTCGCCGCAAACGCCACCCGGGATAAAGGTTGCCGCGCGAGCGCGCATAGGCAAGATACTGCCGGCCGTTCTGGCATTCGCTACCGGCGCGATCGCGGGTGCCGTGGCTTAGCGGCATGTGGCGTTCCGGGCATTGCTGCTGCCGTTTGCCGTCTTGACGTGGCTTGCCATCGCCACGTCGGGTAGACATCCTGGTGTAACGGCCTCCGCTACGGCGGGGGATTCCAGCGAGTAGGCGGGACAGACGAGGCGCGGGACAGGCGATCGCGCTGCACGGCCGTTCGAATGTTCCCGATGTTCTGAAGGTCCGCTGGCGGTGCGGTGGCGGGCCTGGCGCAGGCCAGCGCAGGTACAGCGGTCAGCGCGTCAGATGTTGCTTCAGCATGCAGGATTGTTCTCAAGGATGCGAGCCGAGCATCGTATCGCGTGATTTTCTTCATGACACGGAGACGACATGACGTGGGTCCGGCCGAAGCCGATTGCAGGTAAGGAGGCTGTTGCATATCTTTCGATCGTCGTCGCCGGCCTCGCTTTCGGACCAAGCGACGGCGCACGCGCAGAGACGGACGAAACGGCCGCAGTGGACGAGGCGGCGTCTGCCTGTACCGCAAAACGGCCGGTGGTATTGTTCAACCGCTGGCAGGAGGACTGGTCAGTGCTTGCCAATCCATGCGTGCCCCGGCAGCCGCTGGATAGTCTCAAGTACATCCGGCTGGGCGGCGATCCGGATTCGTACCTGTCGCTCGGCGCCAACCTGCGCGAACGCCTCGAAACCAATAATGCGCTGCTCTTCGGTATCGGCTCGGGGCATGCGGATACTTATCTGATCCAGCGGGCGCAGGTCAGCGCCGACGCGCGTATCGGCCAGCACCTGCAATTCTTCGTCCAGCTGGCCGATGCGAGAGCGTTCGGCAAGGACGCGGTGTCTTCCGTCGACAAGAACCCGCTCGATCTGGAGCAGGCATTCGTTGCGTGGGTCAGCCCGCTGGGGCCTGGGGTGGTGAAATTGCGCATTGGCCGTCAGGAGATGGCGTTCGACCTGCAGCGTTTCATTTCCGTTCGCGACGGCCCGAACGTACGGCAGGCATACGATGCCATCTGGGCCGATTACGAGTATCAGAAGTGGCGCTTCATCGGTTACGCGACGCAACCGGTGCAGTACCGGAACACCACGGTGTTCGACGATGTGTCCAACCGGCATCTCACGTTCAGCGGGGTGCGCTTCGAACGTCAGGAGGTCGGTCCCGGCGATCTGTCCGGCTACTACTCGCGATATAACCGCAGCAATGCAAGATTTCTGGACGCAACGGGCGACGAACATCGGGATGTCTTCGATCTTCGGTACACAGGAAAGACTGGCCGCACCGATTGGGACGTCGAATCGATGTTCCAGAGCGGGCACGTGGGCACCAGAACGATCGGCGCATGGGCGGTGGGCTCGCTCGCCGGTTATACGCTGGATCTGCCAGGGGCGCCGCGGGTAGGCGTGCAGATCGATGCTGCATCAGGAGACCGGCATCCGGGCGATGGGCGTGTGGAGACCTTCAACCCGCTGTTTCCGAACGGATACTACTTTACGCTCGCGGGGTACACGGGATATGCCAACCTCGTCCACGTCAAGCCGTCCATCACACTCAGGCCGACAAGCAAGCTGTCGTTGCTCGGAGCGCTGGGATTCCAGTGGCGCGAGACGACGGCAGATGCCGTCTACCAGCAGGCCAACGCGGTCGTTCCGGGCACGGCCGGGCATGGCTCGCGCTGGACCGGCATGTATGTGCAACTGAGGGCGGACTGGACGATTGCTTCGAACCTGACCGGTTCGGTTGAAGCGGTGCATTTCCAGGTGGGGGATTCGATCCGCAATGCGGGCGGCAGCAATTCGGATTATGTCGGTGTCGAAATGAAGTATGGGTGGTAACCGTCGGCACCTCTTCAGGTTTCGCGACGCATTTGAGTGACCTCGATCGTTCCACTCGAAGTGCAATCGTCCTCGAAGCAATTGGAAGGATCGAAGTCTCGAAGGCCGTTCGCGGCACGTCAATAGCCGACGCCCGGCAGTTGCGGCTGGATCTGCTCAGCCAGCAGTCCGCCAGGTCTGACCCGATGGATAGCAGTTTCAACTACGCCGAAGCGTTCCGAAGCCTCGATCTGGCCGCGGTGAAGAAAGACCTCGCGGCGCTGATGACCGATTCGCAGGATTGGTGGCTCGCAGACTTCGGTCACTACGGTCCGCTTTTCATCCGCATGGCGTGGCACAGTGCCGGCACGTACCGCATCGGCGACGGCCGTGGCGGCGACGGCCGTGGCGGTGCCGGCCGGGGCCAGCAGCGTTTCGCGCCGCTCAATAGCTGGCCCGACAACGTTAGTCTCGACAAGGGCCGCCGCCTGCTCTGGCCGATCAGGCAGAAATATGGGCAGAAGATTTCCTGGGCCGGTCCGTCAGGGCGGCCGCCCTGTGCCCTGACGGAGTAAGCGGCTTACGCCTCGACAGGTGGAGCATTGCCGCGCAGGGAAAAGGATTTCTCGCGTCAGGTATATCCGTTCAGGGCATCGCATTTTCGAAGAGATGCGGTCGTTTCCGGGCGTGCCTCGGTACGCAGAGGCTGCCCGCATCTGTCACTTCCGTTTCCTTTCGCTGACTGCGGCGCGCGCGCAAGACAACGGACAGATTGGATGACCGCTCCACGCCGCCGCGTGCGCAGTTATAACGCTGCGTCTGTGCCAGTGGCCTGAACGGCGTTGCGCCGATAGCCCGTGGTCGCAAGCAGCAGGTTGCGCGTGTACTCATGCTCGACCTGTCGCGCGCGAATGGACGCGATATCGCGCTGCTCGACGATCTCGCCATTGCGCATGACCGCGACGCGCGAGCAGAGAAAGCCGACCACCGCCAGGTTGTGGCTCACGAGGATCATCGTCAGATTGCGCTCGCGATGAAGCCGTCGCAGCAGGTTGAGAATCTCGGCCTGCACGGACACATCGAGCGCGGATGTCGGCTCATCGAGCAGCAGCACGCGCGGTTCGACAATCAGCGCCCGTGCGATCGCGACGCGCTGCCGCTGGCCACCCGACAATTGATGCGGATAGCGGAAGCGATACGCCGGACCCAGCCCGACTTCGCGCAGCGCGTCGACGATGCGTTCGTCCTGCCGGTCGATGCCGTTGATGGTCAGCGGTTCGCGCAAGGCTCGATCAACTGTGAAACGCGGATGCAGTGAGCCGTACGGATCCTGAAAAACCATCTGCACGTCGCGTCGAAAAGAGCGGTCGATCTTCTCTCCGGGCCCATGCGAGCCGATCTTCATATGGCCGCCGGCGAGGGGGGCGAGTCCGGTCAACGCGCGCAGGATCGTCGATTTGCCGGAACCCGATTCGCCGACCAGCCCGAACACCTCTCCTGCGCCGACATGAAAACTCGCCTCGCGTACTGCGTCGAAGTAACCGGTCCTGGTCCTGAAGCGGACCGTCAATGCGTCGACGTCGATCATGCTGACGCTCCTGCCGGTTGCGTGAGCCACGCTGGGTCCGGCTTCAGCACGGGCAGTTGATCGGGCGGATCGATCAGCGGCGGGCTCGCCGCGAGCAGCCCTCGCGTATAGGGATGCCGCGCGTGGACGAGATCGCGTGCCGCGCAGGTTTCCACCACGCGTCCCGCAAACATCACGACCACGCGGTCGCAGAACGACATCACGAGCGGCAGGTCGTGGCTGATAAAAATGAGGCCGGTATGGTGCTTTTCGATCATCTCGTCGAGAATTCCGAGCACCTGCATCGACACGAGCACGTCGAGCGCGCTGGTCGGCTCGTCGGCGACGAGCAGACGCGGCCCGGAGGAAACCATCATGGCGATCATCACGCGTTGCCCCATGCCGCCCGACAACTCGTGCGGATAGGCGTCGGCCACGCGCTCCGGATTGCGGATATGCACCGCTGCCAGCGCCGCGATGATCTGTTCGCGCATCTCGCGGCGGCCGAGCTTCGGGCCGTGCAGGTCGAATACTTCGCGCATCTGCTGCGCGACGGTCATCACCGGGTTCAGCGAATATTTCGGATCCTGCAGGATCATGCCCATCTGCTGGCCGCACAGTTGCCGGCGCTTGCGCGCTGACATCGACAGCAGATCCTGACCATCGAATGTCATCGCCTTCGCGCGATATTGTGCCGCGGGCGGCAGCAGGCCGAGCAGCGCACGCCCGGTCAGCGATTTGCCGGAACCGGATTCACCGACGATGCCAAGCCGCTCGCCGCGATGCAGCGTCAGCGACAGGCCGCGTACGGCTTCGGTCAATGCGCCGTCGTGACCGTGAAAGCCGATTCGCAGGTCGTCTATTTCACACAGGGGTTGGATCATGTCGGCTGGCATGTCAGTTTCCATGGCGCGGATCGAAGACGTCTCGCAGACCGTCGCCGAGCAGATTGAACGCGAGGCTCACCAGCAGAATCGCAAAGCCCGGAATGGTGGCCACCCACCACGAATCGAGCAGCACGTTGCGGCCCGACGCGACCATGAAACCCCACTCGGGGCTCGGCGGTTGCGCGCCGAGGCCGAGGAATCCGAGACCCGCGACGGTGAGAATGATGCCCGCCATATCGAGCGTCGCGCGCACGATCACCGACGACGAGCACAGCGGCACGATATAGCGCAAGAGGATGCGCGTCCGCGACGCCCCCTGCAACCGCGCGACGTGAATGAAATCGGCTTGCACGAGCCGCAGGGTCTCCGCCCGCGCGAGACGCGCATAGGCCGGCCAGGCCGTAATCGAAATGGCGATTACCGCGTTGACGACACCGGGCCCTAGCGCGGCCGCGAAAGCGAGCGCGAGTACGATCTTCGGAAACGCGAGCGCCACGTCGGTGAGCCGCATCAACACGTTGTCGACCCAGTCGCCAAAGAAGCCAGCCGTGGTGCCGATCAAAAGGCCCACCGGAACCACGATCACCACGACGAGAATCGCGATTGACAGCGTGAGCCGCGAGCCGTAGATGAGACGCGAGAGTATGTCGCGGCCAAGCTGGTCGGTGCCCAGCCAGTGCGACGAGGCACCCGGCGGCAGAAGCCGGTCGGAGAGGACTTGCTGCAGCGGATCGTGCGGCGCGATCAGCGGCCCGATTGCCGCGATGATGATCAGCAAGGCCAGGATCGCAAGGCCGAAGACCGACAGCGGATTGCCCGCGAAGCGTCGCCAGCGCCGGTAAGCGAGGCCGAGCGCGGCCTGTTTGCGTGACGCGGGGGTGTCGCTCAGCAGCCAGTCCTGCCATCGCCGGCGCACGGCATTCATCGGCCAGTCCTGCGTTTGCGTAGACGGATCGGTTGGGGGAAGCACGAAAGAAACCTCCGGAACATCAGCGGGCGCGCGGATCGAACACGCGATAGAGCGCGTCGGTCAGCAGATTGAGCGCGATGAACGTGACGCCGATTACGAGCGTGCTGCCCAGCACGGCGTTCATATCGGCATTCAGCAGCGCGCCCGTCAGATACGAACCGATACCGGGCCACGCGAAGACGATTTCGGTCAACACGGAGCCTTCCAGCAGATTGCTATACGTGAGCGCGGTCACGGTCAGAAGCGGCACGGCGATATTGCCGAAGGCGTGACGCCAGATCACCTGGCGCTCGGGCAAGCCTTTCGCGCGCGCGGTGGTGATGTACTCCTGGTTGAGCTGCTCCAGCATGAACGAGCGCGTCATGCGGCTCAGACTGGCGACCGAGTAGTAGCCGAGAATCGCAGCAGGCAGCGCGATATGCGAGAACGCGTTGAAGAACACGTCCCATTCGCCCGCAATCAGCGAATCGACCAGCAGGCTACCCGTGTGCGTATCGACCATCCCGTCGAACCCGGGATCGACGCGGCCCGGACCGGCTACCCAGTGCAACTTCGCGTAGAACAGCAGCAGGCCCATCAGCCCAAGCCAGAACACCGGTACCGAACTGCCGACGAGGCCGACAAAGCGCGCAACGTGATCGATCCAGCGGTTGTGGCGCACGGCGGCGATCACGCCCAGCGGCACACCGATCAGCACGCCGATGATGGTGGACAGGGTCGCGAGTTCGAGCGTCGCGGGAAACACACGCTGGATGTCTTCGATAACAGGATGCGCGGTCAACAGCGACATGCCGAAGTTGCCATGCAGCACATCGCGCACGTAGATCAGGAACTGCACGGCGAGCGGCCTGTCGAGCCCAAGCTGCAGGCGTGCCGCCGCGTAGGCCGTCGCCGACGCGCGGTCGCCGAGAATCGCCAGCACCGGGTCGATCGGCACTTTACGGCCGATCACGAACGTGACCGCCAGCAAGCCGGTGAAGGTGATCACGAGCGTGATGATCCAGCGCATGACGCGCAAGGTCCAGCGCAGGCCGGCGCTTTCAGATGAAAGCGCGCGCACGCGCTCGAAAGCCGTGAAGGGAGTCGACATGATGAGTTCCTCGGGCGAAGGCGAAGCCTGCAGCGTTTCGCCTTCGCCGCACAGGTTACTGCTTCTTCAGATCACGATACGACACGAGGTCGTTGATCGGCCCCACTTCGAGCCCCGTCACGCCCGGTCGCGCGGCCACCTGCGAGACCTGCTGGAACAGGATCACGAACGGGGAGTTCGCGAGCATCTGTTTCTGCATCGTCTGGTACAGCTCGGCGCGCTTCGCTGTCGACGATTCGGCGAGCGCCGCGTTGGTCTCTTTCGTCAGGTCAGGAATATCCCACGAGTTGCGCCATGCGAGCATCTTGTAGGCCGACTTGTCGGAATTGTCCGGATTCCAGGCGAAGCCCTGCGCATTGCTGTGCGGGTCGATGTAGTCCGCCGACCATTCGCCGATATAGATATCGTGGGAACGCGAGCGGTACTTCGCAAGCGTCTGTTTGTTGTCGCCCGGGATGATCTGAACCTTGATGCCGCCCTGGGCGAGATCGGCCTGCACGGCTTCGGCAATTTCGCTGTACGGATAGCCGTTACGCACGTCCATCGTCACGGAAAAGCCATTCGGAAGCCCGGCTTTTGCCAGCAGCGCCTTGGCCTTCGCGACGTCCTGCTGGTAGGGGTTTGTGTTCAGCACGCCGAGAAAGCCTTCCGGGAGGAACGTCTGGTGCACCTTGTAGGTGGTTTTCGCGACGTTGCTCTGGATACCGTTATAGTCGATCAGCCACTTCATCGCTTCCTGGACTTCCGGTTTTGCCAGATTCGGATTTCTGACGTTCAGGCCGAGGTACAGAAGCGTGGCCTGCGGCACCGCGGTCACGTGCGCCTTGCCGGACTTCGTCAACGCGGCGAGATCGTCCGGACTCAGATTGCGCGCCACGTCGACGTCGCCGTTCTCGATCAGCAGGCGCTGGCTGGAGGCTTCCGGCACATGACGCAACACGATACGCTTCATCGCGAGCGGTAAGCGATAGCCGTCGAAGCGCTGCAGCACGAGGCTGTCGTTGGCGGTCCACTTAACGAGTTTATAGGCGCCGGAGCCAGCCTCATTCGTGCGCAGCCAGTCGTTGCCGAAGTCGTTGCCTTTCTGGTGCGCGAGCAGCAACTGCTTGTCCACCACCGATGCAGGCCACGCGCCGAGTACGTTCAGCACGAACGTCGGCGCGTATTTCCGGTCTGTCGTCACGCTGACGGTAGTGTCATCAACCTTCTTCACGTTGGCAAGCACGTTGTCCCTGGTCAGGCCGATACCTTGCAGCACGGCCGCTGCACCTTTGTCGAGCAGGACCGTGCGCTGGATCGACCAGGCGACGTCGTCGGCGCTCAACGGATTGCCCGAGTGGAACTTGAGACCGGCACGGAGCTTGAACGTGAACGTCAGGCCGTCGGGGCTCACGGTCCATGATTGCGCGACATCGCCGTTGAACTTCGAGGGGTCCTTCAGATCGACCCGCACCAGCCGGTCATACGTATTCGCGACATATTCTTCCGGCACCAGCTCGTAGACTTCGCCGGGATCGAGCGTGGTGAATTCGTCGAGGAACGTCGCCATGACGAACATGTCTTTCGGCGTCGCCGCCGCAGCGGGGTCAGCCGCTGTGAACGAGCAGGTCAAGGCGGAGGCGAGCGCCGCCGCCGCGAGGACATTGCGCAATACCAGTTTCATAGTTGCTCCATAAGGAATGGGGTAGAGCCTGCCACGGAACCACGGATGGACAAGTCGAAAGCCACTACATGAGACGCAACGTGCCGCTTTCGCTGTCGTCGATCAGCGGTAGCGCACGGGAGCCTGGCAGCTCGTAATGCCACCATTCGTTCTTGATGTGGGCAAAACCGGCGGCGTGCATGATGCCAAGCAGTAACAGGCGGTTGCGCTGCACGTGCACGGGCAAGCCTGGATGGAAGTGCTCGGACTCGATGGTCATGGCGTCGAAGCCGGTGCCCATGTCGAGTTCGTGGCCACCGGCATCGAGCAGCGTCAGGTCGATCGCCGTGCCGCGGCTGTGGTTCGAACCACGCTCAGGCTCGGCGACGTACGTGGAATCAGGCAGGAAATCCCACAGCACCTGCTGCGCCTGGGGCGGACGGTAGGCGTCGAAAATCCGCAGCCTCAGACCGGCGTCGCGGGCAATCCCGATTGCGTTGCGCAAGCCGGCTTCGGCGGGTTCGAGCAGCAGACAGTGAGCTTCCTTGTAAATGGGCTTGCCGGTCAGGTTGCGCCCGGTGGCATAGACGAGGTCGATGTCGACGCCATGCGTGGCGGGGGTGATTTCGATAAGTCGCGATTTTGTCATGGAGGGCGCGGTGGGGTGGCCGGATGAGAGGGGGCTCAGAGAGCGCACGGGTTGAATTTACCTTGCGGTTGACGATTGCGCGCGACGATCGCGGTAATCAGCAGGTTGAACGAGCGGGGGCGCGGCGCCAGAGAGCCGGGACGGGTCAACGCCGGCTTTGACTCGCGTCTGGTCGCAGGCGAGTTTGCGAGCGCGGGGGAATAGATGTCGCTGGCCGGCGTAAACGGTACCCAGCGCGGCACCCAGCACTGTACCCAGCAGTCCGGAGTTCTGCTCATTTGACATTCGCCAGTGGGCAACGGGCGCTGCGCGTGGCTGTGGGGATCAACTGGGCAAAGCCGGCGTCGACGGTCTGTGCGAAAGCGAGCGGCATGTCAACGCAGGAGGATGGAGTTAGTTGACTGTCAATTATTGGAACAGCGATATACATCTCACAAGACCAATAAACTCAGCGCTAGCTTATTAAATTAATTGAAAGTGACTGTTTAATAGTCTTGAGCCCGCCGACCGGGAAACCCGGCACGCATGGCGCGCGAGCGGTTGATTACGGAGAAGGAAGCCGGGGCACTTGTGGAGCGCCTGGCTGCGCAACTTCTGTCTTCTTCTCATTCGCTTCGAGCGTCGGTCTGCGCCATTCACCAAGCACTTTTGAAACCCGGCTGTTCCATCGGCTGCTGGACCATCTTCACGCGTACAGAGCAGATATCCCGAATTTATCTCTTAGAAATTCTTCACAAATTTTGTCAACAATGCGCTGCGTTCCTACAGTTAGGGTCCGTGAAATGGGAAGTTTTGCGGGCGCATTGCGTTTGCTGTCTTCTGGCCGGCAATACCTCTTCCCTAATTAATCTGATACAAACTTGAAATGGCAATGTCTAAAAGAAACAATGCCGGGCTGGTGAGGTTAACGCTGATCGCTGGCGCCGTGGTAGCGCTATTGCACAATGGCACGAGCTTCGCCGGTTCGAGCGTCGACGCTGGGGCCGCGGACAACGAGCCGGCATCCACCCGGCAGAATGACGAGTCCACTGCGAAGCGCAAAAACTACAATCTGGATTTACTGCCGCAGCAGCCGTCAGATCTGATTTATCTGACGACCGTAACCGAGCCCGATTCTCTTTATCTCAAACTGACGTTCGACAGGGCCTCGCTGCCCGCGGGTGGCTACGTCCAGATCTCGAACGGCGCTTCACAGGATGTCGCCACCTACCGTGCTGAAGATCTGCTGACCGGACCGGTCACGGTACGCGGCGACACGGCGGTGATCCGCACCGTCCTGCCGCGACTGCGCGTGTTGGGGGAGTTGCATCTCAGTCACGTGGACTACGGGAAGCCGGCGGTCAACGCAAGTGTGCGTGCCCTGATCGGAAATGACGAGCGCCGTCAGCGCGCATGTTACGTGGGCACCGACATGTATCGCTATTCGCTCCCGGCAGTCGTGGCGATGGGCAGCGGGTCGGGCTCGGTGGTCGGCAACGGCAGGTACCTGCTGACCAATCAGCACGTCACACTGGGCGTGGCTGGGAAGACCGAAAGCCGTGGCATCGAACTCAACTATTTCCGAAACAGCTGCGATACCACGAGTGAGCCCAACGACCCGTTGCGCATCCGCACTGATCGCATCGTTGCGATCGGGGATGGCGGCAGTACCGACTATTCGCTTGTGTCGCTCAATGATTTCGACGTTCAGCATGCTCATACGAAGGAACTCTTCGGGAGCGCGCGTATTCGCCCGCTGGGCGACAATGCCTTGGGCGACGAAATCTACATTCCCCAATATGGGAATGGGGGGCTCATGCCCCAGGTGATCGGTGACTTGTTCGAGGGCAAGCACGCGGCGGTGACCAGTGTTGGCACGACCATCAAATACAACGCCGATACACAGTCCGGCTCGTCGGGTTCGCCGGTCTTATCGCGCGCTACCAATGAGATTATCGCGCTGCATTATGCTGGCAGCGATAGCGCAAACTATGGTGTACGCCTGACCACACTCCACAAAAACGTCCTTCCGTTCATCGAGCGGGAAAACGACAACATTGTCGGCGAAGGCAATGTGAAGTCGGTCGCGCTGGTCATTCCGCCTTTTGTTCTTGGCAAGTCGGTGGGTACCATCGCATCGGGCGCTATCGTCGCGCCCTTCCCGGATGTCCGGATGACTCACCACGGTGCGTATTCCGAAGCCCTGCTCGATAGTCAGGACGAGTTGACCCTGGACCTCGGCGCCGTACGCTATCAGCTTTACTTCCAGGGCCCAGCCGGTGCCCATGATCTGTCGTCGCAGGCGGTTGCGGGTGATGAACTCTTTATCCGTCTGGTCCCGCCGGCGACACCGTCAACGACGTTGTCCACGTCGCTGGCATGGTTGCCGCTGAAGGTTACCGACGCCCGGGGCACGCTACTGGAAAACCTGATCGTGCGGGTGGAGAATTCCGAATATGATCCCTTCACCGTACCGTTCGATGCCAGCTCGCCCGACGTGACCCGGCTGAGTTTCGACATCGCGAATGCGAAAAAAGACTACATGCTCGACAGTCGCTTCGACGGCGAACAGTACGGCTATGTCGCGCTCTATCCGGGTGAAGGGCCGGCGCAACTGGTCGGCTCCACGACGGAGCCGTATGCGTCGATCCAGCTGCCTTTGAAGAATCAGATGGGCAGAGCGGAGGTCGTGCGCTTGCGCGGCTATCGCGCTACCGCTTGCTCACGCCGCGCGATGCAGTCGACGATTGGCTGTGCCAGCGGTGAGTACAGCACATTGCGGCTGGAATACCTGGCGGCCGACAATCCCAATCTGTCCGCGGGTACTTACGATGGGTTTTTGCCCTTGCAGGCCCAGAGGAGCAGCGCCACGAGCAGGAAGATTCTCGCAGAGGTCCATCTGAAGGTGGCGAGTGATGCGCTGCCCGTAGCTAATGTGGGCGAGAGCGCGCGTACAGTCGTCGCGAGCAGCGTTGAACAGACCTATGCGCTGGACGGGACGGGCAGCCGCGACCCGGCGGACGAAAAGCTGACCTATAAATGGCGTGTGGCAAGCGGATCGTTCGGCATTCGCAATGCGGATCAGGCCAAGGCCCAGGCGGTCGTGCCGAAGAATGCGACGGGTGAGGGCGTCTATGAGCTGACCGTCACGAACGAGTCGGGCAAGACGGCGAAGGCGACGGTCAAGGTCACCGCGGTGGCGCCGCAGGTCACGATCAGCGGCGGTACGCAGCAGGTGAAGGACAACGAGCAGGCGAGCTACAGCGCGAATGCGAACTTCGACGGCGCGACCTACTCCTGGAAGCTGTCCAGCGCTGCCGGCAAGCAGGCGGCGACGGGTAGCGGGGCGCAATGGAAAACGCCGGTGGGTCTGGATGCGGGCACGTACACGGTGTCGCTTGACGCACGTAACGGCGCCGGCGACCGGAGCGCGAGCGCGCAGCAGAAACTGACCGTTGAGCGCACGGTAGCGCTTCCCGGACCGGAGGCCAACGCGGGCGCGGACCGCACGGTGGTGGCGACGAACGACACCGGGTTTGCGTATCCGCTCGTCGGCAGCGCAAGTCGCGACCCGAACGGGCAGGCGATCACGTATCAATGGCGCGTGGTGTCGGGCCCGTTCACGTTGCGCAACGGTGATCGTGCCGATGCGGAGGCGATCGTACCGAAGGGCACCACCGGCACGGGCGTGTTCGAGCTGAAGGTGACGAACGCGGCGGGCAAGACGGCGACGGCGACCACGAAGGTGACCGCGATCGCGCCGGCCGTGACGCTCACGGGCAGCACGACCGTGACCGGCAGCGGGGCAGCCAGCTACAAGGCGAACGCGAACTTCGAGGAAGCGACCTATAGCTGGACGCTCACCGATACGTCGGGCCAGCAGGTCGTATCGGGCAGCGGTGCGGATTGGAACCTGTCCGCTGACGTGAAGAACGGCAACTACACGCTCAAGGTGCTCGCATCGAGCGTCAAGGGGCAGCGTAGCGCGACGGCGACCCTGGCGCTGAAGGTGGAGCGCGCGGTGGCGCCCAAGCCGGTGGAGGCCAAAATCAGCGGTCCGGTTGAAATCAGGGCGGGCACGACCATCGAGCTTTCCGGAGCGCAATCGGTCAACCCGAACGGTACGCCGACCACTTACTTGTGGACCGTGCCGCCGCAGCTGGGCTCGAATGCCGAAACGCCGAGCGTCCGGTTGACGGCGCCTGCCAATGCCACAGTGGGCGCGCAGTACACCATCAAGCTGTCGGTGTACGACACGCAGAACAAGCTGTCCAGTACGGCGAGCTACACGGTGACGGTGAAAGCCGGCGAAACACCGGCCGGCCCAGCCTATCCGGCCTACAAGGCGGGTACGGAGTACAAGGCTGGTGAGCTGGTGCTCAACTACGGTCAGCTCTATCAGTGCAAGCCGTTCCCGTACGCCGGCTGGTGCAGTCAGGCGCCGCCCGCCTATGAGCCGGGTAAAGGCTGGGCATGGACGGATGCCTGGATCAAGAAGTAAAAAGCCAGTCCCAGGTTAATGCCGTTCGGTCAAGGTTCTTCTCAGGGAACCGGACGGCACGACGAGCAGGACGACACTTGACGGCCCGAGCGCATTTGCGCTCGGGCCGTTTTCCGTTGATGGGCGGCTTGAGAGGCTCGCGCAGGCGTACCCCAATGGTGCGAAACCACTCGCTAACCGACCAATTCGCTCGGGCCCGATTCCCTTCAATTGCGATCAGGCCGGCTGCGCAGTGCTGGATAAGGAATGCCAGAGGAGCAAAGGTTTGCCGGAAAGCGTCTGTGATCTGCTGACGCCCGACGATTTCAGGCGCGAAGAAAGCCGGCAGCACACCATCTTCGGGTACCAGGGGATCCGGAGGCTACAGGTGCCGGATCGACGGCGGCACGGGGCGCCCTGCCGGCCGATAGCCAAGCGCCGCCGAAATTTCGTTGGCACCTTCGTGGATGAGCGCCTTGAAGCGGTCCATCTGCGGAATGCCACGGCTGCTAGGCGTGCCCATCACCAGAACCGCAATCACCGAGCCGGTTTCGTCGCGAATCGGCGATGCGAAACCGACGACGTCGATCGAGCTCTGGTCAACCGTGACGGCTATATCAGTCTCTTCCGCTTCGTTGATCATGCGGCGAATTTCGCGCTTGTTCGTCACGGTGAAGGGTGTGTGGGCGACAAACTTAACCGACTTGAAGTAGTGCTCGCGCTGTTCCGCGGACATGTTGGCCAGCAGCACGCGGCCACCCGATGACGAATACAGTTCGCGGCGTTCGCCGAGTCCCGCAATGAAACGGATCGCCTTGCGGCTTTCTTCGGTCATCACATAGACGAGCGATGGGCGATCGCTGGCGAGTTGCCCGATCAGCACGGTTTCGCCCGCTTCGAGCGCGATCCGTTTCATGACCGGACGCGCCAGTTCGGGAAAACGCCGCTGTGCGACAATCGCCGCCCCCAGTTTGAATGCCTCGACGCCGAGCGTGTATTTTCCGTCCTGATGCACGAGGTATTGTTCGAATGTCAGGGCCCGCAGCAGTGCGAGCAAACTCGTTTTCGGCGTTGCACACAGTCCGGATAACTGAGTGAGCGTGGCTCCCTCCGGCTGCTCGGCCAGAATGCGCAAAACCTGGACGATACGCGCCGTCGCACGCGGACCCGGAGAGGTACCCGGCAAGTCGGAATCGTGTTCTTCGGCGTCGCTCGGCATTGAGGAAGAGGAGGGGAAAATGGACCGCAGATTATACATCCCGCTCCCAGCGCGCCCGGACTCGTCAGGGGTCGACATGCCGTTCCCTTATGCCTCTTCGTGCACGTCGGCAACGAACGGTACGCCGATCACGCCGGCCTGCGACAATCCGGCAATCTGTGCGGGTTCCATCCCGAGCAGATCGTGCAGCACGGCGGCCGTATGTTCGCCAAGCAGAGGCGGTGGCTGAACGTATTCGACGGGTGTCGCCGACAGCCGCAGCGGACTCGTGACCGTCGGTGCACTACCGGCCAGCGGATGTGCCATATGGCGCACCGCATTCCGGTGGCGCGCCTGCTCGGACTCGAATGCCTGCGCGATATCGTTGATCGGGCCGCACGGCACCCCGCACGCTTCGAGCGTGGTGATCCATTCGTCATTGCTGCGGGTGGCGAACAGCGACGCGAGCAGGGGAATCAGATCGGCACGGTTCACGCTACGCGCGCTGTTGGTCGCGAACCGGACATCCGTGGCGAGCTCCGGCCGGTTCATCGCGCCGCAGAGCGCGCGGAATTGACCGTCGTTGCCACACGCGAGGATGAGGTGACCGTTGTTCGTCGCGAAGGTCTGGTAGGGCACCACGTTTGGATGCGCATTGCCAAGCCTGCGCGGCGCGATGCCGGTCGTCAGATAGTTCATCGACTGGTTGGCCAGCATCGCGAGCTGGCAGTCGAGCAACGCAATATCGACGTGCTGGCCGCGGCCGCTCCTGGCGCGTTCCATCAGCGCGGCCAGTACGCCTGTGGTCGCATACATGCCGGCCATCAGGTCCGTCACCGCTACGCCGACTTTTTCCGGACCGCCGCCCGGGATGTCGTCGGGTTCGCCGGTGATACTCATGAGGCCGCCCATGCCCTGCACGAGAAAATCGTAACCGGCGCGCTTCGAAAGCGGCCCGGTCTGGCCGAAGCCCGTCACGGAGCAATACACGAGACGCGGGTTCAGTTCGGCGAGACTCTCATAGTCGAGTCCATATTTTTTGAGACCGCCCACCTTGAAGTTCTCGACCAGCACGTCGCAGGTTTTCGCAAATTCGCGCACCAGTGCCGCGCCTTCAGGCGAACCGATATCGATGGCCACCGACTGCTTGTTGCGATTCGCGCACAGATAGTACGCGCTCTCACTGGTGTCGCGCCCGCCGGCGTCGCGCAGGAATGGCGGCCCCCAGGAGCGGGTTTCGTCGCCGGCGCCAGGCCGCTCGATCTTGATGACCCGTGCGCCCAGATCGGCGAGATTCTGGGTACACCACGGCCCGGCCAGCACACGGGAGAGATCCAGCACACGGATACCTTCGAGCGGCCGTAGTCGTGAACCCGCAACATCATTTTGCCGGGACTGTTTCGACGATTCCTGCATTCTGCACCTCGTTTCAAACGGCGGTTTTCCGCACGGCCGGGCGGCCGTGCTCACTCAAGTTCGATGCCGCGCGTTTCGGGCATCCGCCAGTACGTAATCAGACTGACGGCTGCGCCCGCACACACGTAGGCCAGGAACCAGCCCTCGCGATGAATCGACTGCAGCCACGTCATCAGATATGGCGTGGTGCCGCCGAGCAGCGCGACCACGAGGTTGTACGCCGCACCGATGCCCACACCGCGCACGTCGGTGCTAAACAACTCCGCCATGATGGACGGTGCGATTGCCGAATAGAATCCGTATGTCAGCAAGCCAAAACATTCGACCAGCAACATCGACTGGAATCCCGGCCCGATCGATGTGACCACCGGATACAGAAACACCAGATACGCAGCGGCAAATGCGATCAGTTGCGGGCGACGTCCGATGCGGTCCGACAGCGCGCCAAAGAACGGCTGCGCGATCATGAAGATGGCAATGCTGGCGGTGCTTGCCGCGAAGGCGTCGCCGGGAATCGCGCCCGCGTGGCGGATCGCATAGATCGGCATGAAGCTGATGAACAGGTAGAAACTGAACGCACCTAGCACGCTGATACCCACGAGGCGGAGCACCGCACCGCGATGATGGTTCCACGTCCACAACAGCGAACGCGGTTCGATGCGTCCCTTGCGGCGTAGTTTTTCGAATGCGACGGTTTCGGGCACGTTGCGACGCATCCAGAAACCCAGGAGCGACCCGCAGCCGCCGATGAAGAACGGGATGCGCCAGCCGTAGTCCTCGAGCGCGGCGCGCGACATGAAGTGCGTCATGCCCCACGCCAGCGCGGAGGCCAGCAACAGGCCCGCTGCGATGCTGAAAAACAGGAAGCTGCCGTGAAATCCGCGCCGGCCGGCCGGTGCGGATTCGGCGAGGAAGGTAGTGGCCGCGCCATATTCGCCGCCGACCGACAAGCCCTGCAACATGCGCAGGACCGTCATGACGATCGGTGCGAGTACGCCGATTGTCCGGTAGGTGGGCAGAAACGAAATCAGCAGCGAGGACCCCGCCATCATCACGATGGTGATCGTGAGCGCGCTGCGTCGTCCGAAGCGGTCCGAAAAGGCGCCGATGGCCCAGCCGCCGAGCGGCCGCATGCCGAAACCGACAGCGAATACCGCGAACGTGGCGAGCAGCGATGCGGTGTCGTTGTCCGCGGGAAAGAACTGCTTGCTGAAGTAAATGGCGAAGGCGGTGTACACCGACCAGTCGAACCATTCCACCGCATTTCCAACGCTGCCCGCAAAGATAGCGCGGGCTGAACGCTGCCATGTTCTGGGGGCCGCAGCTAGCTCCTGCGTTGCCTGGGTATTCGTGTTCATCTTTCGCCTGTCTCCTGTCGACCGCAGTTAGCGCTTCGGCGCTTACCGCGGTCCCATGCAAGATGGTTGCTATCTTTCTAGCCGGTGTCCCGACCTCGTAGGAGCGTCCCCGGCAGGTCGCTCGCACCGGAAGGTTGTTCTGAATTTATCATTACTGTTCGAAAATAAGATCAAAACGTTGGTCGGCGTTAACCCTGGATTTTTGGTTATTGAAAAAATATTCAATAAAATCAATTCTTAAAACGTGATTGCGCAAAAAATATGCGCTTGGGCCGACATTTTGCGTTGCTGATATACGAACGAAATTCTAGAATCAGAACAAATGAGGGGCGGCCACTGTCTGCCCGCCTGTATCGCCAACACCCAGGAGAAGACATGAATTCATCGCAGGATCTGCAACTGCTCGGCCGTGGTTTTTACTGGCAGGAAATTCACGCGGGTCAACGCTTTCGCACGTTCCGGCGTACGGTCACCGAGAGCGACCTGGTCAATTTCATTTCGGCTACCGGCATGCTGGAAGCCATCTTTATCGATGCCGATTATGAACATGGCGCGATGCGCGGCCGGCCCGTGCCCGCCGCGTTGACCAGCGGACTGATCGAGGGTCTGCTGTTTCAGACGATGGTGCAGGGCACCGGCCTCGCGTTACTCGAATTTTCGATGAAAACGCATGGGCCGGTGGTCGTCAACGATGCCATCTACGGGATAGTCGAAGTCGATGAAGTGAAGCCGACCTCGAAAAACAACCGCGCGGTCGTCACGAGCCACGTCGACGTGCTCAATCAGCGTGACGAGCGGGTGCTCTCGTACACGGCAAAGCGTCTGCTTGCCGGTCGCCCCGAATAATGGGTCGGGCACGCGGCGCGGCCGCGCGTCGTTTCATATTCACGCATACGGGTGCTAATCCATGATCGATCAGTTTCCTCTTACCTGGATTCCTCCCGCCGACGAAACGTTGCGCGCGCCTGTGCGTGCGTTTCTGCGCGAGGTGCTCGGCAGCCGTTCGCCGGCGACGCGCGCGCGTTCATGGATGGAATTCGATGCCAGCTTCAGCCGTGCACTGGCTGAACAGGGCTGGCTTGGTTTGACGTTGCCGCGCGAGTATGGCGGCGGCGGACGCAGTCCGTTTGCGCGCTTCGTGCTCGTCGAAGAACTGCTTGCAGCGGGCGCTCCGGTGTCGGCGCACTGGATTGCCGACCGCCAGAGCGGTCCGCTGATCGCCCGGTACGGTACCTCGGCGCAGAAGGCGTTTTACCTGCCGCGTATCTGCGCTGCGGAGGCTTTTTTCTGCATCGGAATGAGCGAACCGAACGCGGGCTCTGACCTCGCGAGCGTGCGCACGCGCGCCGAGCGCACCGGGAACGGCTGGCGTCTGTCCGGTCGAAAGATCTGGACCACCAATGCCGATCGGTCGCATTTCATGATTGCGCTTGTCCGCACTTCCGGCACGCCTGAGGACCGGCATCGCGGACTGTCGCAAGTGATTGTCGATCTGTTCGCACCCGGCGTTCACATCGCGCCGATCGAAGATCTCGCGGGCGATCGCCACTTCTCGGAGGTCACCTTCGACGATGTCCAACTCGCTGACGATGCGCTGATCGGCACCGAGGGAGCGGGCTGGGAGCAGGTCACCGCCGAGCTGGCGTTTGAGCGCAGCGGCCCCGAACGCATTTATTCGAGCGTCGTGCTGTTAGAAGAGTGGCTGCGTACGCTGCGCGTCGCGGGGCTCGCCGGGAATGAGGTTGCCCGTAGCGACCGCCGCGCGCTTGGCGCGCTGATCGCGGAACTGTCGACGTTGCGTGAACTGTCGCTGTCGGTGACCGGCCGGCTCGCGCACGGCGCGAGCCCTGCGACCGAAGCGGCGCTGGTCAAGGATCTCGGCACGAGCTTCGAGCAATCGATACCGGCCGTCATTGCCGATGCGCTGGGCGCTCGTCCGTTTCAGCGTCCGGATGGCGATCTCGCGGACACGCTGGCGTACGTGACAAAGGTCGCGCCGTCGTATTCGCTGCGTGGCGGCACACGCGAAATCCTGCGCGGCATGATCGCGCGCGGGCTCGGACTGCGATAAGGATAAGGAGACCCTGATGGACGACATGCTGACCGACTCGATCGAGCCGGTACTCATTGACCGATGTACACCGGACCTGGTGCGTGAAGTAGAAAACGCACGCGATCGCAAAGCCGGACGCGACTTGTGGCAACAACTGGACGAATTGGGGTTCATCGACGCGCTGGTGGCCGAATCAGCCGGCGGCGCCGGTCTTTCGCTGGACGAAGCCGCGGGCGTGCTGTTTGCATTTGGACGCCACGGGATGCCCCTGCCTGCCGCTCATACGATGCTGGCGCGCCGGATGCTTGCCGACGCGGGCATACAGGCGCCACGTGGCCCCATCGCGCTCGCCGTGCTGAACGATGTGCAATCGCATAGGGCGTTCGTGCCGTACGGTTGTGTGTGCGACTCGGTGCTGGTGGAAAGGTCGGAGGGGATCTGGCTCGTCGATATCGATCACGTCACAGTCGAGCCGCACGACGAGTGGGGCACGCTCGGTGCGACGATCACGTTTTCCGCCGGAGTCGAGCAGCGGATCAAGGTGGCGCAGTCCGGACCTGCTCCATCTGAAAGCGTGGTGCTTGAACTCGGCGCGCGGGTGACGGCGGCGACGATGGCTGGCGCGATGGCGCGCGTCCTCGACATGACGATAACCCATGTGAACGATCGTCAGCAGTTCGGGCGATCGATCGGCAAGTTTCAGGCCGTGCAGCACAATCTGAGCGTGATGGCCGAACATGCGGCCGCGGCCTATATCGCCGCTCAGCGCGCATGTGCAGCCGAATCGACATCGCAACATCGTCTGTCTACCGCGATTGCGAAAGCGCGGGCGAGCCGCGCGGCACCGCTCATCGCGAATACCGCACATGCGCTGACTGGAGCCATGGGCATTACCGCCGAATACGACCTGCAACTGTTCACGCGCCGTCTGCATTCGCAGCGGGTGCAGTTCGGCTCGGAATCGTACTGGGACGAAGTGATCGGCTCGCATGCGATCGATCATTGGGACTCGGTCGTTCAGGGAATCGTGGGCTTGGAGGCGGCGTGATTCGTCGCGCGTTGTTCAAGGGCAGAGCCGAAAAAGGGGAGGGAGCTCGTTGGGGGGCGACGCCGGAAGCGCTGGGGGCGGTCATCGGGTGAACCATATCGGTCCGATGAGCTTGCCGATGCAGCGGCGAATGTTCGCGGTGGTCGGAGCTTCGGATTCTGTTCAAAGGCGCCGCCGTGCGCGCGCGTTTAATCGTCCGGCTGCATCGGCCTATTCCGCTTACTACGCCTTCACGCGGCGCACGGTCTTTTGCGTCGGGGTCCCTGCGCAACGCGGCTCAATAAGGATGAACCAGGCATGCGGCGCAGGCCCTGGTCCAATGCGCATCGGTGTCTCTGGAATTGCGGACAGAAGAAGCAGAGCGCGGCGGCGTCAATGGAATCGCAACGCCGGAACTCTGGCACGGGAGCGGTCCAGCCGCGTTGGGCACGTCCCTTGCGCACCGCAACGGAGCGTCAACCTGTCCTGCGAACGAGGTGCCACCATGCAAACCGATCCCACCGTCGACCCTGTCGCCGATCCTGCAAACCAGCCACTGGACGAGCCTGACACACATCCCCGTCCGCTGCCCGGCAGCCCGCCGGATACCGATCCACTCGCACCCGGGTCTTCGCCCGAAGACGAGGAGGAATTGGGGGACTCCCAGTCGAGCTCTCCCGTCCAGCGGGACTAACAGGTATCTGACGTTCTTTTTCGTGTAGATCTGATCGCATCCTGGGTCGCTGAGCCATGAGAAACCCATGGGCAGCGAGACTCAGCGTCGCGTGGGGGTGAAGCCACGCCAGCCTCACCCTTCGTAATGGCCGGGGCCGAACGGCTGTTTCAGGTTCTGATAGCCACGCTCGATGCGCCTGCACATTTTTCCTGTTTCGCCTGCACGGCGGCGCGATCAAAAGCGCGCAGATCCTTCAAGGCCGATCGCGTCGATGAACGGGTGGCAACACATCGATATCCAGGCGCTTACTGTGCGATGAGCGCATCCGTGCATCTCCTCCGGCCAGCGACGATAAAAAAGACGCACCGCCACGTTTGGCAGGAAAAGGACGCGTGCCCCTAAAGCAGTACCGACGACGGCGCCTGCGGTCGTCTGCGGCCCATCGAATGCGAACCGTCATCGAGTTTGTTCCGATGTCTCGTCACATCAGCTTGCCATTATTATTTTTACGCACATATAATTAAGCCGCGCTGTGAACCCGGATGCGTCCCGCTCGCCAGGAGTGATGCGTCAATGCGAGAAGTGCGTCAACGCGCTAAAGCGCTGAGCGGGCGTGTGGCCGCGGTCATGGCAACCATCACCATCATTCAGGAGGAAGCAGCATGGAACAGGAACTCGAAGTCTTGCGTGGCCAGATTCACGGTTTGGTCGCTGCAGTCAGTACCATCGCATCGGTGCTGCCCGATAGCGCGTCGGCCGATGCGGCCGAAGTGCTGGGCGAGATGATCGCGACGACCGGAAGTTCAGGGCTTTCCGCCACGGCGTTGGACGCGATGCACGCCACCATGCGACAGGTGAGCGGCGCGCTGGCCGTGTCGCTGCATCGCTGACCCGAGGTCTGGCGTTGCAGCGGATAGGGACCGCGCGGCTATTTCCGCTTCCTGACGGCTTTCGGCGGCTTGCCGCTGTGAGGTGCGGCAAGTCCACCGACGATGAACGCGGTCAACTGTTCGAGCGTTTCGGTGGCGTCTGCCGTATTGCACGCGCCTTCGCTCAGCACCTCGAGCCGATGACTGTCCGAGAATGCGTACAGGTAGGCGCCGATCATCAGCATCACACGCCAGTACAGATCTTTCTCCGGCACTTCGGGCAGTGCGGAACGAAACGCCGCGACGTACGCATGGGTCGATTCGTCGTAAGCGAGGCCGCGCAGGCGATAGGAGATCTCCGGCGGTTCGGTATGCAGGCGCGCGTGCAGCCGGATGAAAGCGCGTCCGCCGGGCGAACGCCGCAGCGTGAGCATCGGTTCGAGAAACGAGCGAACAATGTCGGACACCGATGGCTTCTGGCTGTTTTGCGCCAACTGATGCAGGAGTTCGAGGCGCTGTTCGGAGATCCGTGTGGCGCGCCGCAGGAAAACTTCCTCGAAGAGCCGGTGCTTGGTGCCGAAGTGGTAGGTGATGAGCGCCTGGGTCACGCCGCAGGCGTTGGCCACTTCCCGCAGCGTGGCGCCGGCGAATCCGTGGTCGGCGAAGTCGACTTCGGCCGCGTCGAGAATCTTTTCGCGTAGGTTGCTCACGCCGACCGGACGGCCAGGACTGTTGCGGCGCTTCGGTGCGACGCGCGAACCGGTGTTGCTCGAGATGTCTTTCGTCATTCGGTGTTGGACTGGGTTAAGAGTGCTATGACGTGTACGGCAAACCGCGCGCGCTCCGCATCGACGTTTCGCGCCGTTATTGTACGGCCTGTCATTGCCGTCACCGCCGGTTGTAAGGGGGGACGGCAAGGGTTATTCCTGGGCGCGACGTTCCTTGTAATTAATTTTACGTACATATAATATCGCCTGCAGCTCGATGCTGGTCAATCTTTAAGCAGGAGAGTAAGAATATGACGAGAAAACTTCGTGTCGGCGTGATAGGCGGCGGAATCGGCGGGCTCGCCCTAACCGCCGCGCTCGCGCAGCAAGGTTTCGATGTGCGCATTTTCGAGCGGACAGGTTCCTTCGGAGAAGTCGGTGCCGGCATTCAGGTGACCCCTAACGCGGTCAAGGTGCTCGAAGCGATGGGGCTCGGCGATGCGCTGCGTAAGGTGGCGTTCTTGCCGCAGGCGATCGTCGGGCGCAACTGGGACACGGCGAAGGAAATCTTCCGCATTCCGCTTGCGGAAGAATGCCCGCGCCTTTACAACGCACCGTTCTTCCATGTGCATCGTGCCGATCTGCATCATCTGCTGATCGACCAGGTGCCGGCGCACGCGGCGACGCTTGCAACCGCATGTGTCGACGTTCGCCAGACAGGCGAGACAGCGGTGGCGCGCTTCGAGGACGGCAGCGAATTCGAAGCCGATCTGATCGTTGGCGCAGACGGTGTGCGCTCGACCGTGCGCAGCAAACTGTTCGGCGAGACTGCGCCTGGTTTCACCGGCAACATGTGCTTTCGCGCCGTGGTTCCGGTGGAAGGCGACTTCGACTTCGTGACGCCAGACTCGTCCTTCTGGCTTGGGCCGAAATCGCATGTCGTGACCTATTACGTTCGCGGCGGCAAGGCGGTCAACATCGTGGCGGTGAATGAAACGGCCGACTGGGTCGAGGAATCCTGGAACGCGCCGAGTAGCCGCGAAGAATTGCTGGCCGCATTCGAAGGCTGGCATCCGAATCTGATCCAGCTGTTCGAGCGCGTCGAGTCGGTGTTCAAATGGGGATTGTTCGATCGCGATCCAATGCCGGCCTGGTCCAGGGGGCGCATCACGCTGCTCGGCGATGCGGCGCATCCCATGCTGCCGTTCCTGTCGCAAGGCGCGGCGATGTCGATCGAAGACGGTTATGTACTCGCGCGTTCGCTGACCGCGCATGGCTCCGACGTGGCCTCGGCGCTGCGCGATTACGAGGCTGAACGCCTGCCGCGCACGAGCCGCGTACAGCTCGAATCGCGTGAGCGCGGGCGCACCTATCATCTGCCGACGCGCTTCGCGCAGAGCAAGCGCGATCTGATCTATCAGTTCAAGTCGTGGCTCAATCCGCACGCTTCGGGTATTCAGGCCGACTGGGTTTATTCATACAACGCGACCGATTTCACGCCGCGCGTCGCCGCTGTCGCATGAGTTCACACCGCTAAAAGAATCGAGGTTGACGTCGAGATGAGCAAGAATATTTATCGTATTGGACAGATCGTCCCGAGTTCGAACACCACGATGGAGACGGAAATCCCGGCCATGCTGCTGGCCCGTCAGCAAATCCGTCCCGAGCGCTTCACGTTCCACTCTTCGCGCATGCGCATGAAGAAGGTGGAGAAGAGCGAGCTGGCCGCCATGGACGCCGAGTCGGACCGTTGCGCGGTCGAATTGAGTGATGCACGCGTCGACGTTCTCGGCTATGCGTGCCTGGTCGCGATCATGGCGATGGGCCATGGCTACCATCGGCAGTCGGAACAGCGGCTCAAGGCGCACACGGCGGAGAACGGCGCCGATGCGCCGGTCGTCACGAGTGCGGGTGCGCTGGTGGACGCACTCGGTGTGATCGGCGCGAAGCGCGTCGCGGTGGTGGCGCCTTACATGAAGCCGCTGACGAAGCTGGTGGTCGACTACATCGGCAACGAAGGCTACGAGGTGTGCGATTACCGCGCCCTCGAGATTCAGGACAATCTCGAGGTGGGCCGCCACGATCCGTCGCGGCTGCCGGAGATCGTCGCGGGCATGGACACGCGCGGTGTCGATGCAATCGTGCTGTCCGCCTGCGTCCAGATGCCGTCGCTGCCGGTCGTCGCGCAGGTGGAGGCGATGACGCGCAAGCCGGTGGTCACCGCGGCCGTCGCCACCACTTACGCGATGCTCAAGGCCCTCGGACTCGAGCGGATTGTGCCGGGCGCGGGCACGTTGCTGTCCGGCGCCTATTGAGGATCGCGCGATGAGCACTTTCCTGTATGGCGCCAACCTGCGCGCAAACGGCATCCGTCAGCACTATCTGCGCTATGGCGGCGCGTCCGGCGACCGGTCGGCGCGTGACGTGGTGGTAGTGCTGCCGGGCATCACGAGTCCGGCGATCACGTGGGGTTTCGTCGGCGAACGCTTCGGTGCGCATTTCGACACCTATGTACTCGACATTCGGGGCAGAGGCCTGTCGGAAGCGCACGACGAACTCGACTACAGCCTCGACGCGCAGGCGGCCGACGCGATCGCGTTCGCCGCGGCGCTCGGGCTCGAACGCTACGCGCTCGTCGGCCATTCGATGGGCGCACGCATCGCGATTCGCGCGGCCCGCTCCGCGCCCGCTGGACTGACCAGGCTCGTGCTGATCGATCCGCCGGTGTCGGGCCCGGGTCGCCGTGCTTATCCAGCGCAGCTTCCGTGGTACGTCGATTCGATTCGACTCTGCCGCGACGGCGCAGGTCTCGAAGCGATGCGCGCGTATTGCCCGAGCTGGACCGACGAGCAACTCGCGCTGCGCGCCGAATGGCTGCATACGTGCAGCGAGCGCGCGGTGCGCGAAAGCTTCGCCGCGTTTCAGACGGACGACATTCAGGCCGATCTGCCCGCGATCGAAGTTCCGATGCTGTTGATGGCCGCGCAGCGTGGTGACGTGGTGCGCGACGACGACATCCGGGAGATTCGCCGCCTGAATCCGCGCGTGGATGCAGTGCGCGTCGCCGACGCCGGCCACATGATTCCGTGGGACAACGAGGCGGGTTTTTATCAGGCCTTCGGTTCGTTCCTCGGCGTGCCGCTGAGCTAACGGCGTTTCCCGACTTATTTGGAAGACATCATGCCCGTCAGTGATTACGCCATGCTCGAAGCATGGAAAACAGTTCTCAGCCTGTCGAACCTCCAACCCGGTCAGACGGTTACCGTCTTGACAGGCGCCACCAGTCACCCGCAATCCGTGTCGACGGCGCTGACCGCCGCGACCGCCATGCGCGCCGTCGTCAATCGCCTCGACCTGCAGCCCATCAATGGCGAAAAGGCGCTCAGCCGCGATTCGCTTGCCTATCTCGGCACCACGCCTCTCACGGGTAACCGCGCTGCCATTGCCGCGCTCAGTGCAAGCGACATCGTGCTTGATCTGATGACGCTTCTGTTTTCGCCGGAACAGCACGAGATCCTGAAAAGCGGCGCGAAGATTCTGCTCGCAGTGGAGCCGCCGGAGGTGCTCGTGCGCATGGTACCGTCGGTGGAAGACCGCGGCCGCGTAAAGGCGGCGGCAGACAGGCTTGCGCGGGCGAAACTCATGCAGGTGCGCAACGACGCCGGCACTGATCTGCTGTGTCCGCTCGGGCAATATCCGGCCATCAGCGAATATGGTTTCGTCGATGAACCCGGACGCTGGGACCACTGGCCAAGTGGCTTCGCGCTGACCTGGCCCAACGAGGGCGAGACGCAAGGCACGATCGTGCTGTCGCCGGGCGATATCCTGCTGCCGCAGAAATCGTATATCCGTTCCGAAATCCGGCTGGTGATGAAAGACGGCTTCGCTGTGTCGATCGAGGGCGGTATGGATGCCGATCTGCTGTCCGAATACATGGCGTCGTTCGAGGATCCCGAGGCCTACGCGATGTCGCACATCGGCTGGGGACTTCAGCCGCGCGCTCACTGGTCGACGCTCGGTCTGTACGACCGTGAAGCGACGCTTGGGATGGATGCGCGCGCATTCGAGGGCAATTTTCTGTTCTCGCTCGGTCCGAACAATGAGGCAGGCGGCACACGCACCACCGCATGCCACATCGACATTCCAATGCGCAATTGCACGGTGACGCTCGACGGCGAACCCGTCGTGACGCGTGGCAAGGTGCATGCACAGCAACCAGGGAGCCAGAAGACCCATGCATAGCGAAGTGGAAACCTATCGCAGACAAGGGTTCGGTAACACGCTGCAGCCGCGTGCGCCTTTCGGCCTGCTTATCGTGGACTTCGTCAACGGATTCGCCGACCCGGCCGTGTTCGGCGGCGGCAACATCGCCGCAGCCATCGGGAATACGAGGCCAGTCCTCGCGGCGGCGCGGCGCAGGCAATGGCCGGTTGCGCATACGCGTATCGTGTTTGCGGACGACGACGCCGACAGCAATATTTTCGCGCTGAAGGTTCCAGGCATGCTGACACTCAAGGAGCGAGATCACAACAGTGCGATCGTCGACGAACTGGCCCCGCAGTCCGGCGAGATGGTGGTCCGCAAGACGGTGCCATCCGCGTTCTTCGGCACGTCCCTCGCGGCGTGGCTTGCGCAGCGCGGCGTGCAAACGCTGATCGTCGCGGGCGCGGTAACCAGCGGCTGCGTGCGCGCAAGCGTCGTCGATGCAATGCAGTACGGTTTCCGCCCGGTGGTGTTGTCCGACTGCGTTGGCGACCGCGCAATCGCACCGCACGAAGCCAACCTGTTCGACATGGAGCAGAAATACGCGGCGGTCATGGAGTCGTGCGTGCTGCTCGATCTCGTCGCGGGCAGTGAGGCGGCGGCGTAACCGCAAAACCCAGCAAATTTTTTTCCGCATTGCACTTATTATTTTTACGTTCATATAATAATGGCAGTTGAACTGCAAACGGGACGCGAGCGGCGGGGTCGCCCCGGGGTGAAGCCGAAGCCGGTCGCGATCAGCTAATCGATGTAAAAGAGCAGGTGCGTCACTCACCAACATAAAGACAGGATACCTACTTAAAATGAGCGGGAAATTCGAACCCACGCAGGGAACAGATGGAGGTAAGGCGAAACTGGCGCTGCTCGCGCTGTGTCTCGCTGGCGCGGTAAGCCAGGCCCACGCGCAATCGAGCGTGACACTTTACGGTGTGGTCGATGAAGGCATCGACTACGTGAACAACAGCGGCGGAAGCTCGCTCGTGCGGCTGCGCGACGGGACGTGGGACGGCATTTTCGGCAGCCGGTTCGGACTGAAGGGATCGGAAGACCTGGGCGGCGGACTCAAGGCAATCTTCAAGCTCGAATCCGGCTTCGACGCAACCAACGGCAAGAATCTCCAGGGCGGCCGCATGTTCGGACGCTCGGCATATGTCGGACTGTCGAACGATCGCGTCGGTACGGTGACCTTCGGACGCCAGTACGACCTGGTGACCGACTATCTGCAGCCGGTCACTTCGAACGGCCAGTTCACCGGCCCATTCGTGCATGCAGGCGACATCGACAACACCGCCAATACATATCGCGTCGATAACGCGGTGAAATACGCGAGCCCCTCCTTTGGCGGGTTGACGTTCGGCGGCATGTATTCGTTCTCCGGCGGCAACGGGCTCGGCACTACCGGCATGTGGTCGGTCGCGGCGGCATACGAACACGCGGGTCTGAATCTCGCAGCGGTGTACGACCATTTCAATAATCCCGGACTCCTCATCAACGACGGAAACTTCATCGGCAACACCACTGGTGCGGCGATTGGGGCGAGCGGAGCGTTCAGCTACGTGGGCAGCCCGAGGAATCAGCAGATCCTCGGCCTGGGCGGCAGCTACGAGATCGGCAAGGCGACCGCCGGCTTCACGTGGACCAACACGAAGTTCGACGACGCCAACGGCACCACGAGCTCGGTGGTGTTCAATAATTACGACGCCTGGCTCAAGTACAACCTCACGTCCAGCACTACCGTCGGCGGCGCGTATATCTACTCCGCTGGCCGCGTGAACTACAACGGCGAGCGGCCGAAATATCACACGGCCGGTCTGTTCGCGAGCTATTCGCTGTCGAAGACCACGATGCTTTACGCGATGGGTGCGTTCCAGCAGGCCGCCGGCGATGCGAAGCTGGCGGACATCTACGACTATGCAATTGCCGACGCATCGAGCACCAATCGCCAGCTGATGTTCCGCATCGGGATGAACCACCGTTTCTAGTCGCCTCATTAACCGGCCCGGTCGGCGCCTTCGCCCGGCCGTTTCCTCTGATTTGATCGGATAGCACTGTCAGCCATGCATAAGCCAAACTTCGTTTCCCCACTTGCAGGAAAGCGCGCCGTGACTTTCGCGCTGTGCGTTACCGCGGCGGGCACGCTCGCCTGTCAGGCAGCCAGGGCCGCCGAGCCCGTGCGTATCGGCCTCATCCAGCCGCTTACCGGATCGGTCGCCTATAACGGCCATGCGGACGTCAACGGCGCGAAACTCGCGGTTGCGGAGATCAACAAGGCGGGCGGCGTGCTCGGCCGGCCGGTAGAACTGAAAATCGAAGACGGCCAGTGCAATCCGGCGAACACCGTCAATGCAGCCGAGAAGCTGATTCAGAAAGACAGGGTGTCAGCGCTGATCGGCGCGTTCTGCAGCTCATCGACCGCCGCGATCATGCCGGTTGCGCAGAAGTATCACCTGCCGCTGGTGACTGGCGTGTCGTCCGAAGCCGATTTGACCGAGAAGGGCAATCCCTGGTTTTTCCGTGCGGCCGAAACCGACCAGTTGCTCGCGCACGCATTTGCGCCGACCATCATCAGGACCTTGCAGCTCAAGAGTGTCGCCTACGTCGGCGTGAACGACGACTGGGGGCGCGGCAGCGTTCAGGAGTTCCAGCAATCGTTGCAGGCGGGCGGCGTAAAAACCGTATCGACCGACTACTTCGACCACGGCGCGACCGATTTTTATACGCTGCTCACCAAGCTGCGGGCCTCCGGCGCCGATGCGGTTTTCGTGGCCGCCGAGACGCAGGATGGCTCGATTCTCGTCAAGCAGATCAAGGAGCTGGGCCTCCACATCAAGGTCTTTGGTGTCGGCTCGTGGGCGACCGCGGACTTCATCGATCTCGCGGGTCCCGCAGCCGAAGGGGTCTATGCGGCGGTGCCCTATGCGTCGACGCTGACCACGCCGGAGAACACCGCGTTCGTGGCGAGCTATCAGACCGCTTACAAGGCCGCGCCGGGCAAGTACAGCGCCGCCGGCTACAACGCCGTCGAGATCGTGGCGAAAGCGATTGCTCGCGCTGGTTCGACCGACGCTGACAAGATCCGCGCGGCGCTGGCACAGACCGATTTCGCGGCACCCAACGGCCGCTATCGTTTCACGGCGAAAGGGCAGGCGTATGGGTTCAGCGTCGTGCTGGTCCAGATTCACAACAAGGCGCCGCAGGTCGTGGCAACCACGCCGGTCAGCGCACCGCATTAAGCATTGTTTTTCAGCCGGACGGACTCCATGGATCTCCTTTTGCAGTTCCTGGTCAACGGCGTGGTCATCGGCGTGTTCTACGCGCTGTCCGCGCTCGGCCTGACCTTGATTTTCGGGCTCATGCGCGTGGTGAATTTTGCGCATGGCGAGTTCTATATGCTGGGCGGCATCCTTGGCTGGTTCGTCACGACGCGGCTCGGGCTCGATTTCTTCTCCGGGCTAGCGATCGTCGCGGTCGTGATGGCTGCCTTCGGCTGGGTGATTGACCGGCTGTTGATCGAGCGGGTCCGTCATCAGGGCGAGGAGGCGGGCATTCTGCTGACCATCGGCCTGTCGATCGTCATAGCGAACGTCGCGCTGCTCGTGGTCGGTACGGCGCCGCATAAGGTGGTGGGTCCGGTATCGGATGCTCCGGTCCTGCTGGGACCGGTGGTGCTCACGCGGGTCCGGCTGGTTGCGTTGGCAATCGCGGCGCTGCTGGTCGCCGCCGCCCATGGGCTGATTCACCGTACGACGCTCGGCCGCGCCATGCGCGCGACCTTCCAGGATCCGATGGCGGCGCGGCTGGCGGGCATCCGGACCGAGCGTATCTATGCGTCGACGTTCGCGCTTGGCACGACCATCGCCGCGCTCTCGGGCATGCTGCTCGCATCCATCTACTCGGCACAGGTAAGCATTGGCGGCACCGTCAGCCTGAAGGCGTTCGTCGTCGTGATTCTGGGCGGGATGGGCAGTTTCGCGGGCGCGATCGTCGGCGGTCTCGTGCTGGGTATTGTCGAGGCGATGTGGGGTGGCTACCTGTCGACGAACCTCGTGGATCTGGTGGGCTTTGTGCTGGTGATCGCGCTTTTGCTGTTCCGGCCATACGGCCTGTTTTCGCTACGCGCCGAGAGGGCCTGAAATGAAATTCGAACGTAACGGCATGCTGATCCTCGGGCTTGCGGCACTGCTGCTGCCGCTCGCGGTCCACGATCAGTATTTGATTCATCTCGGCGTGCTGACGCTGTTTTACGCGGTGCTCGCGACCAGCTTCAACCTCGTGACCGGATATGTGGGCGAGTTTTCGCTGGGGCATACGGCGTTTCTCGGGATCGGCGCCTACACGGCCGCAATCCTGTCCACGCGCTTCGGCTTCCCGATGTGGTGCACGGTGCCGCTCGCCGGCCTCGTCTCAATGATCGGCGGTCTCGCGATCGGCGCGATCACGCTGCGTTTGCAGGGGCCGTTCTTCGTGATCGTGACGCTGGCCTTTTCTGAAGCGCTGCGGCTGGTGGCAGACAACTGGGTCGCCGTCACGAATGGGCCGATGGGTATCGCGGGCGTGCCGCAACCCGAGTGGATCACGCGTCTCGGCAATGTGCACGCGACCCAGGTGTTCTTCTACATCGTGCTCGGCATCGCGATCGTGGCGCTGTATCTCGCGTATCGCTTCGTCTATTCGAGCGTTGGGCGTGCGGCCGTGACGGTGCGCGAAAACCGCTATGTCGCGCAGTCGGTGGGCATCTGGCCGTTCGCGATGGCGATGCAGGCCTTCGTGCTCGGCGCCACTCTCGCCGGTGTCGCGGGCGGCTTCTACGCGCACTACATTTCGTTCGTCGGTAGCGATGTATTCGGTTTCCCGTTCATGGCCACGATGATCATCATGGTGCTGGTCGGCGGCAAGGGGACCTTGCTCGGTCCGCTCGCCGGCGCGTTGCTGGTCACGCTGCTACAGGAGTATCTGCGCGAGGCGCAGGAATTGAGGCTTACGCTGTTCGGCCTGTTCGTAATTCTGATCGTGCTGTTCCTGCCGCGTGGTTTGATGGGTCTCGTCGCGAAACGCACGGCGAGCGCGAGAAGCCGCGACGGCGACGTGGCGGCGGCCGGAACACTTCGGGGAGGTGCGTAATGGAACAGGTTCGCACGGATTGCATCTTGCAGGTGGACCGGTTGTGCAAGCGCTTTGGCGGCGTCGCCGCGGTTCGCGACGTCAGTTTCGATCTGAAGCGGGGCGAAATTCTCGGGCTTGTCGGTCCGAACGGCGCGGGCAAGACCAGTTGCTTTAACCTTATCACCGGGTTTTATCGTCCGGACAGTGGCGACGTGCTGTTCGAAGGACGTCCGCTGACGGGCATGAAGCCGCACCGGATTGCGCGCGCCGGCGTGGTGCGCAGCTTCCAGAAAACCAACGTGCTCAAGCCGCTGTCGGTGTTCGAGAACGTTTTGGCTGGTCACTATCTGGCTGCGCGTCAATCGCTATGGCGGGTGTTTTTTCCAGGCCAGGCGGTGCGCGATGCGGAAACTCGCGTGCGGCGGGAAGCGAAACGGATCGTCGATCTGATGGGATTGGGCAAACGCATCGATTCGCCCGCGTATCTGCTGTCGTGCGGAGAGTTGCGCTTGCTGGAAGTCGCGATGGCGCTGGCCGCCAAGCCGCGCCTGCTGATGCTCGACGAGCCCGCCGCTGGGCTGAACACGCAGGAGGCCGTCGTGCTCGGCAAGGTGCTTCGCGAACTGCGTGACCGGGAAGTCGAGGCGATCATTCTCGTTGAACACAACATGAACCTCGTGACGAACACCTGCGACCGCCTCGTCGTGATGAACTTCGGCGAAAAGCTCGCCGAAGGCGCGCCACGCGATATTCTCCACGATCCGCGGGTGGTCGAAGCTTATCTTGGCAAGGCACACGCAGCATGAACGCATCGGCACAACCTGTTCTGACCGTCTCGGACATTCACGTCGCCTATGGCAAAACCAAGGCGTTGCACGGCGTTTCGCTGGAGGTCGCGTGCGGCGAAGTGATCGCGCTGATCGGCGCGAACGGCGCGGGAAAGAGCACCATGCTCCGGGCTATCTCCGGTCTGCTGCCGTTGAGCGCCGGCGCGATCCACTGGAACGGCAATTCGATCGGCGGCCTCGCGGCCGACCGGATCGTCGCGTCCGGCATCGCCCATTGCCCGGAAGAGCGGCATGTCTGGCCCGCGATGACGGTGCTGGAAAATCTGTCGCTGGGCGCGTATCTGTGCCGGTCGCGCGAAGTGGTCGCGCGACGCACGGAGCTTGCGTTCGAGCGTTTTCCCAGGTTGCGTGAACGGTCGTCGCAACTTGCCGGCACGTTAAGCGGCGGCGAACAGCAAATGCTCGCAATCGCGCGGGCGCTTATGTCGGAACCGCGCCTTCTCCTGCTCGACGAACCGAGCCTCGGCTTGAGTCCGAAGGTCGCGCACGAAATTCTCGACGTGATCCGCGCGATCAACGAGCATGGCGTGACGGTGCTGCTCGTGGAGCAGAACGTGCACAACGCGCTGTCGGTCGCGAAGCGCGCCTATGTGTTCGAGACCGGCCAGATCGCCGCGACGAGAACCGCCGAAGAACTGCTGGGCGATAATGAACTGCTTGCTGCGTATCTGGGAGGCTAGCACCGGGCGTTGGCAAAGGGCGCGCGGCAAGCATCACGAAGTCTGCGCGCCGCTCCGGTGTCGCTCGGCGAGCGGATCGTTGCACGTGATCGACAATCTCCTGGATGGAGCCGCCCGATTCTCCCGCTGCGCGCACCGCGGCAAAATCGTGGCTCGCGTGTGGTTCGACCCGCTTCGCGGGGCATTGAGGTCACGCCTATGATCAGCACCGAGACTCGCGGCCATTTTCAGTAATGGACGGCGGCCGTCGAGCACGCCATGAGGCTTCGGTGTCGAGATATCAGGCGGATGTCCTGACAGGACAGGCAAGCCATGCGAACGGCAGCACAGCCGCTATAACGGCTGCTTCGGCGCATGAGTGATTGCGCATGCCGCGCAATGGCCGATGCGCCGTCAAGGAATCGCTTGCGATATCGATCGCGGCCACGCGGAGATACGGCGTCGCGGGCATCGCATCTGTTCGGTTTTCCGACGGGGCAGTCGTCAGCCTGAGGATCGGTCACGGGTGCGAGTCCGTCACCACCGAGACGCGGCTGATGCCGGCGCGTTCGATCGCCGCCATGACCCTGGCGACGCTGCCATAGGGCACTTTGGTATCGCCCTGCAACACGACCGCGAGTTCGGCGTTATGGCTACGCTGCGCGCGCAATTCCGTCTCCACCGTGTCCGCCGGCACCTCGCGTTTGTCGAAAAATACCTTGCCGTGATCGTCGATGCTGATCGTCAGCGGACGCTTATCGTCGAGCGCAGCGGTGCGTGCGGTCTTCGGCAAGTTGACATGGATCGCGTTGTTGAGCAAGGGCGCTGTCAGAATGAAAGCAACCAGCAAAACGAGCATCACGTCGACCAGCGGCGTGATATTGATTTCGCTGAGCACCTGGTCGTCGTTGTTACCTGTCGAGAAGGCCATCAGACGTACGCTCCTTCAGAGGTGGCGTCGATCGGCGCCGTGGATTCGTCGGGCGCCGCGCGGTTGAACGGGCGAATCCTGAAGTTGCTCTTCTGCGCGAGGCTGATGAGATCGGTGCCGAAGTCATCGAGAACGCCTCCCGTCACCTTCAGGCGCCGGACGAAAAAGTTATAGGCAAGCACGGCTGGCACCGCCACCGCGATGCCGACGCCCGTCGTGACGAGCGCTTCGCCGATGGGGCCGGCCACCACGCCGATGTCGGCGGTACCGTTCTGCGAGATCGCGGTCATCGCGTGCACGATCCCGAACACGGTGCCGAACAACCCGACGAACGGCGCGGTGCTGCCGACCGATGCCAGTATCGCAAGGCCGCTTTCAAGCGAGCCGCGCTCCTTCACGATCTGCTGGCGCAGCAATCGTTCGAGCGATTCGAGCCGGTCCCAGCTATGTTCCAGATCGTGCAAACCCTCGGATGTCTCGGTCAGCGCGGTGAAGGCTGCGTGGGCCACGCGTCCGAGCGCGCTGTCCCGGGGGTTCCCGAGCGCGGCTGCCTGCGGTAAATCCCCCGCGGACCAGAACGCTTTCTGAAAACGCTGATTGTTACGGGCGACCCGCCAGCTTTGCGTACCCTTGGCGAGAATGAGCGCCCACGTAACGATGGAAAAAAGTACCAGCGCCCATAGCGCGCCTTTGACGATCAGACTTGAATACGTATCGGACATCGGAATCTCCAGGAAAAATAGCGGCCGCTTCAGCCAAGTTTGAAATCGAGCGGTACGTCGACCCAGCCGTCGATCGGGGTATCGCCGCGTCTGGCCGGCGCGAAAATCCAGTTGGTCACGGCATTCACCGCAGCGCGATCCAGCACCTTGCGGCCGCTCGACGTACGGACCTCCACGCTGTCTGGATGGCCGTTCGCGAGCACATGGACGGACAGTACGACATGTCCTTCCCAGCCTTGATCGCGAGCCATCGGCGGATAGTCGGGTGGCGGATTGTGCAGATACGCGGCCGAGCCGTTCGGCGGCACCACCTTCGCTTCGGCCGGCGCAGGGGCGAGCGCCGCAGGCGCGGGCGCGGCTGGCGGCGCGGGTACCGCCGTGGGCGCTGGGGCAAGCGGCACATCGCTCGGCGTGGCAGGCAGTTCCGGCCTCGCCGGACGTGGCGCGGCAACCGGGGGTGGTCTCACCGCGCGCGCCATTGGCGCGGCATGGGTGACGCGAGGCGGTGTTTTCGCCGGCGCGGGTGACGGAGGCGGAGGAGTGGGCGCTTCGGGAAGCGGTTTGGGCGGCGTGACCAGTTCGATCCTGACCGGCGGGAGCTTCACGGGCGTGTGTGGTGCGTGGCTGCGCGCGGCATGCAGCGCATGGATAAGCGCGAGATGTGCCGCGACCGCGACGAGCAGCACCGCCCACAATGTCCTGAAGCGCAGCGGATGGCGCCGGTCGCCCAGCGCGAGCGACGGCGGTATCAGCACGTTGACGTCGTGCACGAAGGGCCCCGCGGGCATCGCCGGCCGGAGCGCCGCGAGGCGGTAGCGACGGCGGGTCGATGGGAAAAGGAGCGTCGTTGAATTCATGATCAGGGAGTCCCGGCGGCAACGTGATGAATCGATGAAAGGGTGCGCAATGCAGTCATGCGGCCGGTTGGCGAGTGGGAATTGATGGGCGCTCGTGGTTTCGCATGTTTGAAACCGGATGACGGCTTTCGCGCAAGAAGCCGGAATGCAGTGCATCGAGCGTGCTGACGCCAAGCAGCGCCATGTCTCGTGCAATCTCGTCGCGCAACAGGGCGGCCAGATGCGCGACGCCCGGTGCACCGCCAACGGCTGCGGCAAAGTTGAACGGACGGCCGATGAAGACCATCTGCGCGCCGAGCGCCAGGGCCTTCAGAATGTCGGTGCCGCGCCGGATACCACTATCAATCATGACCGTCAGGCCCGCTGCGGCATCGACGATCTCGGGCAGCACCGTCAGCGGCGCAATCGCGCTGTCGAGCTGACGGCCGCCGTGATTCGAAACGATCACGCCGTCCACACCGTGTTCACGCGCGATTACCGTGTCGGCCGCCGAGAGAATGCCCTTGAGCACCAGATTGCCGCGCCACCGTTGCCGGATTCTGGCGAGATCCTGCCAGTCGAATGCCGCGCGCCGACTGAACTGATGTGCGGCCTCACTCGAGAACACTCGCGCGCCATTGCCGGCAGCGAGATTGCGGTAACGCGGCACACCGCCCATCAGCAGCGTTCTGGCGAGTGTGCCGACCAGCCAGCGTGGATGCGTCAACGCCTGCCACGCGAGCGCTGCGTTCGGCCGCAGCGGCGCCGTATAACCGCTGCGCTTGTTGTGCTCGCGATTGGCGGCGACGGGAACGTCCACGGTCACCACCAGCGTCTCGTAACCCGCAGCGGCAACCCGATCGAGGAGCGCAGCGTCGGCGTCCCGATCGGCGGACAGATACGCCTGGAACCACGCGTTCGACGCTTGCGCGCGGATTGCCTCGAGCGAAGTCAGCGCGGCACCGCTAACCACCATCGGAATGTCGGCGTGCGCGGCGCCCCGGGCCAGCGCGAGATCGCCGTCATACGCCGTCAACGCGACGCCGCCCATTGGCGCGATGCCGAAAGGCGATTGATACGAACGCCCAAATACCGTGACATGCTGCTGCACCCGCGCGACATTGCACAACACCCTCGGCACGAACCGATACGCCAGAAAGGCCTCGCGGCTACCGACGTGCGCATGATGATCCTCACTGCCGCCCGCGACGAAACTATAGAGCGGAGCGGGCAGACGTTTTTTCGCGAGCGCGTCGAAATCGTGAGCGCTCAGACAGTCGCGCGTCAGACGTGCGGGAAGGTGAAGCGTGGAAGGCGCCTGCAAATCAGGAACCGAACGGGATGACGTCGGGCAATGCGTGGCGACGTTAATCTCGTTCCGCTGGCAAGTATTCAACGCGAACTCCGTAGACAAACGTAAAGGGCGAGCCTCAATCTACGACACGTCGCGGTTTTTTTGTTATGCGTGGCGGATTTTATAAAAAGTTTGACTGCGTGGACCGAGGTTCGCTTTTGAGAGCGCCAATACTATTCGTCTCAGAGAGAACAGCGAGCCGTGCATGGCGTCTTTGCGGATGCCGATGTGAGGATCGTGCAATCCCTGCGTCGTTCTCTCACTGGTAGTGCCTGAGAGAACTTCATGACTGCGACGATTACTGGCAAGCCCACTTCGAAACAACGCAGACGCTTCATGCGCAACGCCGTGGCGGGTGCCGCGCTGAGCGGCGGCGTGCGCAGCGCAATGGCGCAACCAGTTGCGATCGGTGCAAGCGCAACCAGAAGTTCCGCGCCGGCGGTAGCGGCCGCGAACACGGCCGCGCCGATTGTCCCTGCGGGCTATGCATTCCTGCGGCCGGCGGAGGCGGACTTCGTCGAGGCACTCGTCGATCACATGGTGCCCGCCGATGAACTGACGGGTTCCGGCACCGCGCTCGGCTTGAATCAGTACTTCGATCGCACGCTCGGCGGCGCGTGGGGCGACGGCGCGGGACTCTATCTCGAAGGACCGTGGCACGCGGGCACGCCAGCGCAGGGCTATCAGTTGCCGCTCACCCCGGCCGAACTGTTTCGGGTCGGTACCGATGCGCTGCGGTCCTATTGCAGCGGGCACTTCGGCAAGCCGTTCGCTTCGCTCGACGCACAGCAGAAGGAAACCTTGCTACACGCACTGAACGACGGCCAGGTTGTACTCGAAGGATGCCCCGACACGAAGCGCTATTTCGCGTTGCTGCATCAACTCGTCAACGAAGGCCTCTTTGCCGATCCGCTTTACGGCGGTAACGTCGGAAAGGCCGGCTGGCGCCTCGTCGGCTTCCCGGGCGTGATAGCCGAGCACGAGAAAGACGTGCGGATCTATCGCAACAGCCCTTATTCCGCGCCGGTGCTCAGCATCGGCGATGCTAGCTGACGGGGCCGGCCGTGACCGACAGGATCGAAAAACCGGTTGACGCAGTGATCGTGGGAATGGGCTGGGCCGGTGGCATCATGGCGCGCGATCTCGCCGCGGCCGGGCTGCGCGTGGTGGGACTCGAACGTGGCGCGCCGCGCTCGACGGCTGAAGATTTCGCGTTACCGCGTATTCGGGATGAACTGCAATACGCGATCCGGATGGGCCTGATGCAGGACGTCAAACGCGAAACGCTGACGTTCCGCAATACCACCACGCAAGTTGCGTTGCCGATGCGCCGGCTAGGTTCGTTTTTGCCCGGCGACGGCGTGGGCGGCGCCGGCGTTCACTGGAACGGCCTCACATGGCGCTGGTCCGATCTCGACTTCCAGATTCGCACACTATACGAAGAGCAGTACGGCAAACGCTTTATTCCCGATGAAATGAGCGTTCAGGACTGGGGCATCACGTATGCCGAACTCGAGCCGTACTATGAAGCCTTCGAACGCCTCGCCGCCACTTCGGGACGCGCGGGCAATCTGCGCGGCGAGTTGCGTGACGGCGGCAATCAGTACGAGGCGCCGCGCCAGAGCGATTACCCGTTGCCGCCGTTGACGCGTGGTCTCGCCGCTGAAGTATTTTCCGGCGCGGCCTCGCAACTGGGGTACCGACCGTTTCCTGTGCCGGCCTCGAACGCATCGCGGGCTTATACGAATCCTGACGGAATTGCGTTCGGCCAGTGCCAGTATTGCGGCTTCTGCGATCGCTTCGGCTGCGAGGCGAACGCAAAGGGCAGTCCGCATCACACCGTCATTGCGGTCGCCCAGCGTTCGGCGGATTTCTCGCTACGGCCATGGTCGCGTGTCACGCGCATCGTGAAGGACAGTGACGGCTCGCGGGTGACGGGTGTGGAGTACGTCGATCTGCGTAGCGGCCAGCGCATCCTGCAACCCGCATCGATCGTCGTGCTGAGCGCCTATACGTTCAGCAACGTGCATCTGCTGTTGAACTCGCAGATCGGCACGCCTTACGACCCCCAGACGCAACGCGGCATTGTCGGAAAAAACTATTGCTACAACATCGGCGCGGGCGCGACGCTGTTCTTCGAAGATCGCGCGTTCAACCCGTTCATCGGTGCGGGCGGTTCGTCGGCGGCGATCGACGAGTTTTATACGAACCGCGCGTTCGACCGGTCGAAGGCGGGTTTCGTCGGCGGCTCGGTGATTGTCTCGGGACTGTTCAGCGGCAGACCGATCGCGCATCATCCGGTGCCGGACGGTACGCCGCCGTGGGGCAGCGAATGGAAACGGCAGGTCGCGCACTACTACAACCGCGCGATGCCGATTGGCGCGATGGGCAGTGTGATGCCGAACCGCTTCAACTATCTGGATCTCGACCCAACGTACCGCGACCCGTTCGGCGCACCGATGCTGCGTTTGACTTACGACCACCAGGAAAACGAACGACGTGTGGCCCGTCATGCAGCAACGGTGATCAATGAGATTGCGGCGGCTGCACGGCCCGACCGGCTCAACCCGGCGCATGCCAGCAACGCGCCGTATTCGATCGAGCGCTATCAAGGTACGCATAACACCGGTGGCGCGATCATGGGCGCGTCGCCCGCGCACAGCTTCGTGAACAAATACGGGCAAAGCTGGGCTTATCCGAACCTGTTCGTGACGGGCGGCGCGGTGATGCCGCACAACGCCGCCTATAACCCGACCGCGACCATCGGTGCGCTGACGCTGAACGCGGCGCGCGCAATCACGAGCCGCTATCTGCGTGGCGACGGACAGTTGCTGGTCTGAACGCGCATGCCGGATTCATGGGAATATTCCGCTGGTCCGGCCATAACTGCATCTTTAAAAAACTGATAATTATTACGGACAACTGTATATGCTTAGAAGAAAATATAACAAGCGAACCACCGGGAGTTTGCGATACGACGCGGCAGTGCTGCAATGCGGGCGTGAGTCCGGACGTTTCGCGTTGAACGCCGGTGCGATGAAATTGCTGCCGTTCTCGCTGATTTCAGCCCTCGCAACAGGATTCGCGCACGCGCAGGAGCCAACGGCGGCGCCGTCGGCTGCAAGCTCCACCACGGCTGCGACACCATTCGCGGCAAGCCAGGCCGCAACCGCGACCACGGTCTCCGCCACGGCCGCCACGTCGACCACGTTGCCCGAAGTGACCGTCACCGCCGAGCGTCACGTGACCGATCTGAAAAAGACCCCAGTATCGGTCGGCGTGCTCGGTGCCGATCGGTTCACGACTGGCGGTGTCGCGCAGCCGGGCGACCTGAACGCCGCCACTGCGAGTCTGGTGGCCGGCGGTCCGTCGCAACGCACGGCGGGCTCCGGCGGTATCTATATCCGCGGCATCGGCACGGGTTCGCCGACTTACAGCAGCGCCGTCGCGCTGTATGTGGATGACGTGTACATCCCGCGCTCGCTCGGCAACGGTTTGTATATGGCGTTCCCTGACGTCGAGCGCGTGGAAGTGCTGCGTGGCCCGCAAGGCACGCTGTATGGGATGAACAGCAGCGCCGGCGCGCGCAAGGTGATTTCGCTGGATCCGACCGACAACAGCGCATGGATTCAGGGCACGGCCGGCAGCTATGGCGCACTGGGCGTCAAAGCATACGTATCGCACGAAATCAAACCCGGATTGCTGTATTTCAGCCTCGCGTATGGGCGTTACAAGGACGACGGCTATACCAACGATCCGGTAATCGGCCGCAGTATCGACTCGACCAACACGGAGGTCCTGCGCGGCAAGGTGCGACTAACGCCCACGGCCGACACCGAAGCCTTGTTCTCGTATGACATCGAGCGCGACCGCTCGGACACTTACAGCTATATCGCACCGAATTATCCGGGCTCTGGCATCCGTACCAGTTATGAGAATACCGATCCGTCGATCGATCGTGACATTTCCGGCGTCTCGCTGCGATTGACAAAAAAATTCGGTGACCACCTGTCACTGCGCTCGATTACGGCGCACCGATGGATCTCGGACGGGCGCTATCCGCTCACGCAGGACGGCGTGCCGACCGACTTGTACGGCTGGCTGCTAAACATCGACCAGCATCAGACTTCGCAGGAGTTCCAGTTCAACGGCGACTACGACCGCTTCAGCTTCACGACCGGCGCGGTGTATTTCTCCGAGGATGTCACCGACTTTCGTCCGTCATGGACCAGCGGTGTTTATAAAGGTATCGTCAGCCAGATCGAGAACAAGAGTTACGCAGCCTATGCACAAGGGCACTACAAGATCACGCCGCAGTTTGGCGTGACGGCGGGCATCCGCGTCAACCGCGACGAACAGAACTATCAGAACACCGGCTTCGCCTCCAACGCTGCGTTGCAGGTGCTCGGCACGACGTTCCAGACCGGCCAGCTCACACAGAACGTGAACTCGGTGACGCCGAAGATCGGCATCGACTATCAGTGGAATCCGAACATCTTCTCGTACGCAAGCATTACCAAGGGTGAAAAGTCAGGCGGCTACAACCCGGTGGCGGCGAGCCTTGCGATCTCGCAGATCGCGGTATCGCCGGAACGTGTGCTGACCTACGAACTGGGCAACAAGCTCACGTTCTGGGGCGGCCGCGCGCAGCTGAACACCGCGCTGTTCTATAACGACTTCGATGACTACCAGGCCGCCATCGGCAACGCGATCATCAACGGCCAGCTGATCAACGGTTCGGTGACCGTCAACGCCGGCAAGGCGCGCACCTACGGCGCCGAGTTCGAACTGACCGCACGCCCGGTTTCGGACCTGAATGTGAACACGTGGCTGACGGTACAGCAGGCGGAGTTCCAGCAGTTCGTCAATCCGACCGGTGCGCCGACCGGCAACTATGTCGGCAACCAGCTGCCGTACGCGTCGCACATCATCGCTGGCGTGCATGCGACGTATCGTCTGCCGCTGCATGTGCCGGGCACCACCCGCATCGGCGCGACGGTGCGTTTCCTGTCGCATTCGTATATCGACATCGCCAACCAGCAGCCGCTCGGGGCGCAGACCTATATCGACGCGATGGCCGAATACACGTCGCCGTCGTCGAACTGGACCGCCACCTTCGAAGTGCGCAACCTGCTCAATCGCGCCTATGTGCTGGGCTATAACGTGACGCCGTCGATCGGATTGAACGCCTATAACTACAGCCCGCCGCGAACCTTCATGGTGAGCCTGCGCCGCGACTTCTGATTCAGCGTCTTTTCTGATTTCCAGTTATCGGACCGCTGAGCGCGGCCTGACGACGTCTTTCACAGGAATACTTGCACCATGGCAAATCGCAAACGCAAACTCAAGCTCGCCACGTTCCTCTCCGGTTTTTCGGGCATCGCCGGCTGGCGACATACCGATGCCTATGCGGATGGATCAGTCAACTTCGAAGCGTTCAAAAAAGTGGCGCAGACGGCCGAACGGGGACTCTTCGACTTCGCCTTCGTGGCGGACTCGGCGTATATCACCGAAGATTCGATTCCTTACTTTCTGAGCCGGTTCGAACCCGCGACCATTTTGTCGGCCGTTTCGGTAGTGACGCGCAATCTCGGCCTGGTCGGTACGTTCACGACTTCGTTCAGCGAGCCGTTCACCACAGCCCGGCAGTTGGCGTCGCTCGACAAACTGAGCGGCGGCCGAGCTGGCTGGAATGCGGTTACGTCCGCGCTGGAAGGGCTCGGGCGCAATCACAGTCACGAGCGGATTCATCCGCACGAACTGCGTTACGAGATCGCCAACGAGTATCTCGACATCGCGCTCGGCCTGTGGGATTCGTGGGAAGACGACGCGTTCATTCGCGACAAGCAGTCCGGCGTCTACGCGGACCTGAGCAAAATGCACCGGCTGAATCACAAGGGCAAGTTCTTCCAGGTGGAAGGGCCGCTCAACATGGAGCGTTCACCGCAGGGCAGGCCGGTGGTTTTCCAGGCGGGCGGCTCCGAGCCGGGTCGAGATCTCGCCGCGCGGCTGGCTGACGCGATCTACTCGCGTCATAGCGATATTCCACGCGCCACCGAGTTCTCCGAGGACATTCGCCGTCGCGCGGTGGCGTACGGTCGCGCGCCGACCGACATTCTGATCTTTCCGACTATCACGCCGATTGTCGGACGCACGCGCGAGGAGGCCAACGCCAAATACGAGGAGCGCATCCAGTACGTGAACATCGATCTGGCGATTCAGTACATGAGCCGCTTTTTCAGCTTCTACGACTTCACGCAACACGCGCTCGACGAGCCATTGCCCGATCTCGGCGATATCGGTAAAGACAGTTTCAAGTCGACCGCCGAGCTTTATCTGCGCTGGGCGAAGGAGGAGAACCTGACGCTGCGCCAGCTGGCGCTGCGCGTGGCGACGCCTCGCGGCGACTACATCGGCACACCGGTCGAGGTGGCCGACAAGATCCAGGCAATCTACGAAACGGGGATTATCGACGGTTTCATCATCGGTGACGGTCTTGAAGATTTCGTCGATGACGTCGTGCCGATTCTGCAGGAACGGGGTATCTACCGTACGGAGTACGAGTCGAGCACGTTGCGCGGCAATCTCGAACTCGACTACCCGGTGAACCGCTATGCGAAGAGCCGGGGTGAAGCATGAGCGCCGTGCCGCCTAAACCCCAGCCGCGCGTGTTCGACAATGTCGACGACGAGCGCTACGACCGCAAGCTGCGGCTGGCGGCAACCTTCCGCCTGTTCGCGCGCTTCGGCTTTCAGGAGGGGGTGATGGGGCATGCGTCGGTACGCGATCCCGAACGTCCGGACCACTACTGGACGAATCCCTACGCGACTGATTTCAGCTCGCTGACGCCGGACGATCTCGTGCTTTACAACCTGGATGGCCAGATCGTGGAGGGCAGTAACCGGTATATCCACGTCGGCGGCACGCAGATTCACATTCCCATTCTGAAAACTCGCAACGACGTCAACGCGGTCGTCCATACGCACTCGGTCCATGCACGCGCGTGGTCGGTGCTGAACCGCCTGATCGATCCGGTATCGGCGGAGTCCGCGGCGTTCTACGAACGGCACACGCTTTACGATACGTACCGTCATGGCGAAGGCTATTCGCTCGCCAACGCGATCGGCACGAACCGCGCGGTACTTCTGAAGAATCACGGCGTGCTGACGGTCGGCCAGACGATCGACGAGGCCGCCTGGCTGTTCGTCGCATTCGAGCGCGCGGCACAGGCTCAATTGCTGGCCGAGGCATCGGGCCCGATCGGGTGCATTCCACATGAAGACGCATTGACGATCTCGGAGCGCACGACGCCGGCGTTCGGCTGGTTGAACTTTCAGCCGCTGTTTCAGGGCGTGTTGCATGCCAATCCCGATCTGAAGCCGAGGCCGAACACCGTGCTCCGGCATGTCGGCCCGTAACGTTGGCCGCCGCTTTTTTTCCCGTACCTTGACACGACTACTCATGACGCCGACCCGCTCTGGCTGTTTTTTTGATCCGCTCCTGCGGCTTTTATCTGTCGTTTTGCTGTTCGTCACGTGTGCCGCGCATGCGGAAACACCGCCTCAGGTGATCCGCTTCGGCTCGCCGGAAATTTCGACCAACCGGGCGCTCGCCGGCGGTGTCATTGTCGGTATCGCCAACGAGAAAGGATGGTTGCGCGACGAGTTCGGCAAGGACAATGTGCGACTGGAGTTCGACACGTTCCGCAACGGCGCGCCGGCGGTGGGGCAGGCGCTGGCCAACAGGCAGCTGGATTTCGCCGTTCAGGGCGACCTGATGTCGGTGATCGGTCATGCGGCCGGTTTGCCCACTACGCTGCTGCTGCCCTCCGTGAAGCTGGGCAATGCGTATCTGGCTGTGCCCCCGCAGTCGTCGATTGCCCGCATCGCGGATTTGCGGGGCAAGAAAGTCGCCTACTTCAAAGGCAACTTCGTGCATCTGCAAGTGCTGCGCATTCTCGCGGCGAACGGCATGAGCGAAAAAGATATCCGCTCGGTGTTTCTCGACCCACCTACCTCGATCGCCGCGCTGGCTTCGGGGGATGTCGACGCGGTGTTCGGCGGTCCGGAATTGTTGCCGGCGCGCGATCGCGGTGCGCTGAAGATCGTTTACACCACGCGCGGCCAGTCGCCGACACTGACCGCGCAGTCGGGTTTTATCGCGCGGACCGAGTTTGTCAAAGCTTATCCGCAAACCACGCAACGCATCGTCGACGTGCTGGTCAAGACCGCGCGCTGGGCGTCGGACCCGGCGAATAAAGACCAGGTGTTCGCGCTCTGGTCGACCGACGGCCAGCGGCGCGCCGATCTCGAGGAGGACTACAGCGGCCGCCCGATCAGCGACCGTATGAGTCCGCTGATCGATCCGTTTTTCGTGGGCCGCTATCAGGCCACCCTCGATCAGGCCGCCGCGCTCGGCTTCCTGCACGGACCGAAATTCGATGTCGAGCAATGGATCGATCGGCGCTTCCTTCAGTCCGCGCTTACACGGCTCGGCCTGAACGATTACTGGCAACCGCTCGATGTGCACGGCGAGCGCGCCCGTCCATGACCGTATGCCGGCCAGCAGGCGCTGCGGCGCGCGCATCAGTTCATCGCCTGTGCGCTGCTCGCATGGTAGCGGCTCGGCGCAACCCCGAACGCTCGCTTGAACATCGTCGAAAACGCCGCGCTGTCCGCGTAACCGAGGTCCGCCGCGATACGCGACAGCGACAGACCGCTCCTGAGCAGATCGACCGCGCACGACAATCTGAGCTGCTGGCGCCACGCGCCGAAGGTCGTGCCGAGTTCGATCTGGAAGAGCCGTGCGAGCGTGCGCTCACTGGCGCCGGTGCGATGGGCCCATTCGCCCAGCGTCAGCGTCGAGCCGGGATCTTCCATCAGCGCCTCGCACAGCGACTTGAGGCGGCGGTCGCCCGGCAGCACCAGCGCGCTGGTGCGCCGGGTCGCGCGTCTGACTTCTTCGAGCAGGACATCGGTGAGTCGGCGACTGTGGTCCGTTGCGGGACCGTAGTCCGCGCCGAGCCATTGCATCAGTTCCCGCATCAGCGGCGAGACGTCGACCACGCAGCACTGGTTGGCCGGCAGCGGCGAATGTTGCGGATCGATGAAGACCGCGTGGAATTCCGTCGCGCCTACCATCGTCAGTTCGTGGTCGACGCCGGGCGGTATCCATACCGCGCGGAACGACGTCACGGTCCACACCTGACGTTCCGTCGTGACGCGCATGCTGCCCTTGAGCGGGCAGGTCAGTTGACTCCAGTTGTGACGATGCGAACTGATAATGCCGTCGAGCGGCGGCTTGCGGTGATGAACCGTCACTGGTTCGAATTCCGTCGGAGACCGTCGCCCGTCCGGATTAAAGTGAATGCGTGGCATACATTAAAAAGTTTTTGTCTGGCTGGCTAATCAACGAACTCGCATGGCGAGATACGATGCAGGCGAGTCGAGCCCGCAAAAGCGGTGCGCCAAAGGTCGAATGCAGGCTGACGACCTACGCGCCGGCACACAACTGGTGCGCGGATTCTGTGCACGTGCGCGGACACATCTCAATACGGAAAGTTTGCCGGAAATGCGGTCCGCGCGTTCTTTTGATTTATCGAAACGATAGTCGGGTGATTGCAATAGACGATGGTGAAGATAGCTGGATCGGGACTATGACATTCCATCAACGCGCCGTTTTCGCAGGCGCAGCGGGGCCGGCCGCGCGCATTGCCCGCTGGTTTGCCCGGTGGTTCGCTCGATGCGCGCCGCTGCGCCACCTGATCGCGTTGCCGTTGCCGCTGGCGCTGTTGCTGGTGTGGTGGACCGGTTATCGCGCCGCGTGGATCTCGCCGCAAGTGCTGCCGTCGATCGGTCAGGTTGTTCATGCGCTCGGTGCTGGCTGGCAAAGCGGCGACCTGCAACGCGACGCGGGAGTCAGCCTGCTGCGCGTGCTGGCCGGCTTCGTGCTCGGCGGTACGCTGGGTGTGCCGCTAGGCGTGGCGATGGGACTGTCGGAGCGCATCAGGGACTACGTCTATCCTTGCTTTCGGATCATCGCTTACGTACCGCTGCTCGGATGGCTGCCGTTGCTGGTGCTAGTGCTGGGTATCGGCGAAACGTTGAAGATCGTGCTGATCGCGAAGGCGGCGTTGGTGCCGATCACGTTGAACACGTACAACGGCATGCGCAATGTGCCGGCCGCGTATGGCGAACTCGGCGCGGTGTTTCGCTTCAGCCGCTGGCAGTTGATCCGGCACGTGGTGTTTCCCGCAGCGTTTCCGCAGATCTGGAGCGGTGTGCGTTACGGGTTGACCCAATGCTGGCTGCTGCTGGTGATCGTCGAATTCCTCGCCTCGGATTCCGGCTTGGGCTACATGATCATCAGCGGGCAGCAGCTATTTCAGATGGATACCGTGTTTGCGGCATTGCTGGTGATCGGCGTGATCGGCTTCCTGCTCGACCGCGGGCTGCGGTGGCTCGAGGCGTGCCTGTTCGGTGAGGAGCGTCGGCCATGAACGAGCTGGCAAACGTCGCGCGCACGGTGTCGGCGGGAACGGGTGCGCGCCGCTGGACCCGATTTCGACGCGGTGTCATCCTGCCGCTCGTGCTGGGCATCACATGGTGGGCGGTCTATGCATTCGGCTGGGCGCACTCGCGGATGTTCGTGCCGCCGGCGCAGGTTATCCGCACCGGACTCGCCATGTCGTTCGACGGCGAATTGCCGGGCGCGTGGCTGGCGAGCCTCGGCCGCGATCTGCTAGGACTGGCGATCGGTTCGCTGTGCGGCTTCGGCTTCGCGCTGTTCCTGAAAAGCGCACGCTGGATCGACGCGGCGATTGCTCCGACCTTCCACGCGATCAGGCAGGTCGCGTTATTTGCGTGGATCCCGTTGCTCGGCACCTGGTTCGGTCTCGGCGAGGTGGGCAAGGTGGTCTTCATCTCGCTCGCTGCGTTTTTTCCCGTGTGGCTGAATGCGGCGCAAGGACTCGAAGCCGTTCCGCGACATTACGACGAGCTGGCCGACGTATTTCGGTTCACACGCTGGCAGCGCTTCCGGCGCATCGTGTTGCCGGCGATCGTGCCGTCGCTTTTCAACGGCTTCTATCTGGCGCTCGTCACCTCATGGATCGCCACCCTCGGCGCCGAGCTTCTGATGACCTCGGGCGTCGGCATTGGCACCGTGCTGAACGACGGGCGCGAGAACTTCCGTATGGATCAGGTTCTGCTCGGTGTCGCGGTGGTCGGCCTGACCGGCTTCGCCTTCCATTCATTCGCGGCGGGCATCGACAGCCGCCTCGCGCGACGACGCGGCGCCGGGGCACGACCATGAACGCTTCATCCGCCAATTTCTATCTCAAGTCATGACTCGTTCGAAACCCGTCGACACGCTGACATTACGTTCCGTCAGCAAAGAATACGTCTCCGGCGGCGCCACCCGGCGCGTGCTGGACGACATCGATCTCAATGTGGCACGCGGCGAATTCGTCGGTATCCTGGGTGCGAGCGGCTGTGGCAAGTCGACGCTGCTGCGGTTGATCGCCGGGCTCGATCGCGATTATGGCGGCGACATCCTGATGCACGGCGAGCGTGTGGCCGGCACCGATCTGCGGCGCGGCATCGTGTTTCAGGACCATCGGCTGCTGCCATGGCTGAGCGTCGAGCGAAACATTGCGCTCGGTCTGATGAACGCACCGGGCACGAAGGCGCAAAAGGCACAGGCGGTGCGCGAGCATATCGCACTGGTGCAGCTCGAAGGATATGAAGCGGCGCGCCCGCATCAGCTGTCCGGCGGCATGGCGCAGCGCGTCGCAATCGCTCGCGCTCTGATCAACCGTCCTGAGTTGCTGGTGCTCGACGAGCCGTTCGGCGCGCTCGATGCCATGACGCGCAGCTACCTGCAACGCTCGCTCGCTTACATCTGGGCGAGCGAGCAGGCGACCATGGTTCTCGTCACGCACGATGTCGAAGAGGCGGTGCTGCTGTCGGACCGGGTGGTCGTGATGTCGGCGCGGCCTGGGCGCATCCGGCGCATCGTCGACGTACGGCTGCCGCGTCCGCGCGATCCCGCGAGTGCCGCGTTCGCCGCCATCAAGGCCGACCTGCTCAACGACTTCAAGGAGCTGCACAGCGATCCTGCGGCGGTAGCCGCGCCCGGCGCGCTGCGCAGAGCCGGACGTGCTGCTTCCCCGCACGAGGTTTCCATTGCGCGAGGCGCGCGTTGAGCGCGCGGCGCCACGATTTTTTGAAGAGGTGATCCATGACGCTCGATGCCCGCATTCTCATTCTGCCAGGCCGTGGCAGCTCCGGTTCTGATCACTGGCAAAGCCATTGGGAAGCGGCCAATCCGCACTATCTCCGCGTGCAGCAGGACGAGTGGGACAGTCCCGTTCTCGACGCATGGCTGCCGCGCCTGAACGCGGCGATTCAGGCGGAGGCGGTTCCCGCGCTGCTGGTTGCACATTCGTTGTCGGTGTCGCTGGTCGCGCACTGGGCTAGCCGTTACTCGGGGCCGGTTGCCGGCGCGCTGCTGGTTGCGCCGAGCGACGTGGAGGCGCCCAGCTATCCGGCCGGCACCTCCGGCTTCGCGCCATTGCCGCTGCGGCCGCTCGGTTTTCCGGCAATCGTGGTCGCCAGTACCGACGATCCGCGCGTGAGCGTCGAGCGAGCCCGGCAGTTCGCCGACGCGTGGGGGGCGAGGTTCGTATTGGCCGGCGCCTACGGGCACCTCGGCTCCGCGTCGCGGCTGGAAGACTGGCCGTTCGGTCAGCTACGGCTGGCTGAGCTGGCGAAGCTCGCCGGGGTGACATTGCCCGTCAACGCGGCCTGATTCTGCAGCCTGCAAGCGGGGCGGTCATCGCGCTTGCGAATGCTCGCGCAGATAGTCGACGATCGCGTCGCGCGTCGGTGCGTCGTCGACGCCCGAGAAGGCCATCCGGTTGCCCGGCACCGCGCGTTGCGGATCTTTGAGAAACAGCTCGAGGCTTTGCGCGGTCCAGACGATGCCGCTGCTCCGCATCGCCGATGAATAGCGGAAACCTTCCATTGATCCGGCCTGACGGCCGAGCACGTCGCCAAGACTCGGGCCCACTCGCTGATCGCCCTGTGCGACGCCATGACAGGCAGCGCAACGCTCGAACGCCTGGGCCGGCGCAACGGAGTCCGCGCTTGCCATTCCCCATCCGAAGCCCAGTGCACCGCAACAGCCGATCCGCAAGATGACGCGTGCGCATCCGTAATAAGACATGGGTTTCTTCCTCTCCTGTTAAGCGCGCAGGGCTCGATGGATTCACCATGCTCGCGTTGGCTGGTCGAATAGATTTCTGGAATGCTAGGCTATCGATCCACACCGAACCCGCGAAAAACTGCCATGTTGTTGATGAGAACCGTCAAGTTAACGCGCTCACATCGCGCCTGCCTCGGGGCAATCTTCGACTGTCTGCATTTCGAATAAAATTGACGCTCGCGACATGCCCGATTCTCTCTGGAGTCCATATGATGCTGCCGCGCCCTCGTGCCGCATAACGACCGGCGAAGGCGGGCGTCGCCGGAACCGCGATGGACGGTCTCCGGCAATCGGCGCGAGAACTCAACAGGAGATAAAGTGAGCAATTTTCGCGGAGTTATCTACGACAGCATCGTCGACACGATCGGCGCCACACCGCTGGTGCGGTTGAGCAAACTGGCGGCCGCCTGCGACTGCCGGGCCGATGTGGTCGGCAAGCTCGAGTTTTTCAATCCACTTGCCTCGGTGAAGGACCGGATCGGCATCGCTTTGATCGAGACGGCCGAGCGGGCCGGCAGGATCAAGCCAGGCACCTTGCTGATCGAGCCGACCTCCGGGAACACGGGCATCGGGCTCGCATTCGTCGCCGCGGCTAAGGGATATCCGCTCGTGCTGTGCATGCCGGAGTCCGCGTCGATCGAGCGCCGCAAGATGGTGGGCTTGCTCGGCGCCAAAGTGGAGCTGACGCCGGCTTCCGAAGGGATGGGCGGCGCGATCCGTCGCGCGGAGGCACTGAAGCGGAATCACCCGGATTCGCTGATTCTCCAGCAGTTCGACAATCCGGCGAATCCCGATGCGCACCGCCACACGACCGCCGAGGAAATCTGGAACGATACCGCCGGACGCGTCGATATTATCGTGTCGGGCATCGGCACCGGCGGCACGATCACCGGAATCGGCCAGACGCTGAAGGCGCGCAAACCGGAGTTGCAGATGATCGGCGTGGAGCCTTCGGGCAGCGCGGTACTCTCGGGGGGCAAGCCGGGGCCGCACAAGCAGCAGGGGATCGGCTCCGGTTTCCTGTCCAGCATCCTCGATCTCAGTGTGGTCGACGAGATTGTCACCGCGACCGATGAGGACGCGATCCAGACAGCCCGGCAGGCTGCTGCGCTGGAAGGCGTACCCATCGGCATCAGTTCGGGGGCGGCGCTATCGGTCGCGTTGCGGGTCGGGCGGCGCCCGGGTAACGCGGGCAAGCTGATCGTCGTGATCGTGCCCAGTTTCGCGGAGCGTTATCTGTCGACCGAACTGTTCGCCGACGTCTAGCGCGTCGCGAGGTTACGCAGGCGGCGCGCGGTTGCGGCTCATGCCGTCGGCGCGCAGCAGCCGGCGAGCATTGGCCGCCGCGATCAACACCTGTTGCGCGGGTGAAGCGCTTCACTGGAAATCAACGTAGTGCATTTCCCTTGATTCTCCCATCAGGAACGGCCTGTTCGCATCAGCGGCCGCCCGCAGATAGTCCCATAGTGATGCGACGCGGCGCAGTTTGCGTAGATCCTCGCGGCTGCTCAGCCAGAAGTGCCGCGTGACCACGATCTCTTCCGGCAGAATCGGGACGAGCCGCGGGTCAGGTGCCCCCATGAAGCAGGGCAGAATAGCGAGTGCGTTGCCCTGCAGCGCCGCGTAGTACTGGGCAATGACGCTGGTACTGCATAGCCTCGCCGTCACGTTGGGAATGGTCCGGTTCAGGTACAGCAGTTCATGGCTGAACGCGAGATCCGCGACATAGTCGATGAACGCATGGTTTCGCAGATCCGCCACCGCGCCGATCGGCGCGTGCGCCTCCAGATACTCACGCGTGCCATACAGCCTGAGCCGGTAATCGCACAGCTTGGTGAAGACGTACTGGCCACGTTCGGGGCGCTCAAGCGTGATGGCCATATCCGCCTCGCGCTTGGACAGGCTCACGAAATGGGGTACGGGCAGCAGGTCGATCGAGATACCGGGATGCCTCGCGGTAAAGCGCGTGAGTTGCGGCGACAGGAAAAAACAGCCGAACCCTTCCGTCGACCCGATCCGCACGTGGCCTGACAGCGATTGTGCCGCGCCAGCGAACTGCTCGCTTGCCGAATGCACGGAGGTTTCGACCGCGTCCGCATAGGCGACAAGGCGCTGCCCCTCCGCGGTGAGCACGAAGCCGTCCGCACGGGACTTGTCGAACAGCACGGTGCCGAGTGCCGCCTCCAGTTCCCTTACACGCCGGGCGACGGTGGTGTGGTCAACGCCCAGACGTTTCGCTGCACCGCTTGCGCGCTGAGTGCGAGCCACCTCGAGGAAATAACGCAGATCGTCCCAGTTCAGGTTCGCGTGGGCATTGCTTGTGTTTTTTTGCATGACGGATGGGCTTTTTCGTCTATATGCCGGGGATATTCGAATAACTATACTCGGTGTCAGACCACTGGAACAACCGGGGTCAGCGCCACCGCGCCATCAGCGCGTGGGCCGTCGAAGAAAAAATATACGGAGACATCCGGATGGAAATGCAATCGAACCCGCACGGGGCGGCGGTTATCGCACCTGTTCCGAAGCGCGCCAGGGACTACCTGCTTGCCGGTTGGGCAAGCATGGCGGGCACCACGATCGAATGGTATGACTTCTTCCTGTACGGCACGGCTGCCGCGCTCGTATTCAACAAGATCTTCTTTCCGACGCTCGATCCGATTCTCGGCACGATGGCCGCATTTGCGACCTACGGCGTGGGGTTTATCGGGCGGCCGATGGGTGGCATCGTATTCGGCCACTTCGGAGACCGGATCGGACGCAAGTCGATGCTGCTGGTCACGCTGCTGCTGATGGGCATTCCCAGCATGGTGATCGGCCTGATTCCGTCCTATCAGAGCATCGGCTACTGGGCCGCGGGCCTGCTGGTGGCGATGCGTTTCCTGCAGGGCATGGCGGTGGGCGGCGAATGGGGCGGCGCCGTGCTGATGGCGGTGGAGCACGCGCCGCCTGGGCGCAAGGGATTCTTCGGCAGCCTGCCGCAAACCGGTGTGGGCTTCGGGCTGATCCTGTCCTCACTGGCGATGGCCGCCGTGACCGCGTTGCCGGAAGCCGATCTGCTGGCCTGGGGGTGGCGTGTGCCGTTTCTCGCCAGCATCCTGCTGGTGATCATCGGCTGGGTGATCCGGGTGCGCGTGCCGGAGTCGCCGGACTTCGAACGCGTGAAGGCACTCGGCGAGCCGGTGAAGGCCCCGATCCTCGCTGCCATGCGACGCCATCCGCGTGAGCTTCTGATCATCCTCGGCGCGCGGACCGCCGAAAACACCTGGTTCTACCTGGTCGTCGCGTTCGCGCTCGCCTATGCGGCCAATCAGCTGAAGATTCCGAAGGCGGCCATCCTGCATGCGATTACCGCAGGTGCCGTGCTGTCGCTGTTCACAATGCCGTTTTGCGGTTACCTGAGCGATCGCATCGGCCAGAAGCGGCTCTTCCTGATCGGCCTTGTGATCATGTGCGTGTTTGCGGCACCGTTCTTCGCGATGCTCGCCACCCGTCACCCAGCCACTGTGTGGTGGGCGATGGTACTCGGGGTGGGCGTCGTGTTCCCGATTCTCTATGCGCCGGAATCGCAGTTGTTTGCTTCGCAGTTCCCTGCCGAGATCCGTTATAGCGGAATTTCCTTATCCGTACAGATCGCGGGGGTGCTCGGCGGTGGCGTGGCACCGATGATTGCGACCGCGCTGCTCGCGCTCGGTAGCGGCAATCCGCACTACGTGGTGGCCTATATGGTCGCGCTGGGGATCGTCGCGTTGATCTGCACGCTGTTGATGCGTGCGGGTGCGGAGTAGCGGTGACCTTCTTGCGGTGACGATTTCGCGCTGCTGCGAGAAGGCGGCAACGCGTAAGGTTCACCGTCTGTCTTCCTTTTCCGGAGCTTGTCCGGACCTGCAACTAAATTGAGAGAGTGAACCATGAATGCTGTGACCCGGGAATCCAGTGGGAACATTGGCACGGCGAGGCTGCTGATTGCCGGCGAGTTCGTCGAATCGAAGACCACCGAGTGGCGTGATATTGTCAACCCGGCCACGCAGGAAGTGCTGGCGCGCGTGCCATTTGCGACGGCCGAAGAAGTGGATGCAGCAATCCGTTCGGCGCACGCCGCGTTCGCCACCTGGAAGAACACGCCGATCGGCGCGCGCATGCGCATCATGCTGAAGTACCAGGCGCTGATTCGGGAACATATGCCGCGTATTGCAAAAACGCTCAGCGCGGAGCAGGGCAAGACGATTCCCGATGCCGAAGGCGATATCTTCCGGGGTCTGGAAGTCGTCGAGCACGCGGCCTCGATCGGCACGCTACAGCAGGGCGAATTCGCCGAGAACGTCGCGGGCGGCGTTGACACATACACGCTGCGCCAGCCGATCGGCGTGTGTGTCGGTATCACGCCGTTCAATTTTCCCGCGATGATCCCGCTGTGGATGTTCCCGATGGCCATCGTCTGCGGCAATACGTTCGTGCTGAAGCCCTCGGAGCAGGACCCGTTGTCGACCATGCAACTCGTCGAACTCGCGCTCGAAGCCGGCGTGCCCAAGGGTGTGCTGAACGTCGTGCATGGCGGCAAGGACGTGGTCGATGCGCTCTGCACGCACGAGCTCGTGAAAGCGATTTCATTCGTCGGCTCGACGGCGGTGGGCACGCATGTGTATCGCCTCGGCAGCGAGCACGGCAAGCGCGTTCAATCGATGATGGGCGCGAAGAATCACGCGGTGGTGTTGCCCGATGCGAACCGTGAACAGACGTTGAACGCACTGGCCGGCGCGGGTTTTGGTGCGGCAGGCCAACGCTGCATGGCGACCTCGGTGGTGGTGCTGGTGGGCGCGGCGCAGCAATGGTTGCCGGATCTGGTGGCGAAGGCGAAGACGCTCAAGGTCAACGCGGGCAACGAACCGAACACGGACATTGGTCCGGTGGTCTCGCGCGCGGCGAAGCAGCGCATTCTCGACCTGATCGAAACCGGCGTTAAAGAGGGGGCCACGCTGGCACTCGACGGCCGCGACGTGAAAGTGGCGGGTTACGAGCAAGGCAACTTCATCGGTCCGACGGTCTTCACCGACGTCACTACGGACATGGAAATTTACCGCCAGGAAATCTTCGGTCCGGTGCTGGTGGTGCTGAATGCCGCGACGCTCGATGACGCGATCGCGTTGGTCAACCGCAACCCGTTCGGCAATGGTGTGGGCCTCTTCACGCAGAGCGGCGCTGCGGCGCGCAAGTTCCAGAGCGAGATCGACATCGGCCAGGTCGGCATCAACATTCCGATTCCGGTGCCAGTGCCGTTCTTCAGCTTCACCGGCTCGCGTGGTTCGAAGCTCGGCGACCTCGGCCCCTATGGCAAACAGGTCGTGCAGTTCTACACGCAAACCAAGACCGTCACGGCTCGCTGGTTCGACGACGATACGGTCAACGACGGCGTCAACACCACCATCAGCCTGCGCTGAGCCCGCAACCCTGCACAACAAAGCGGAGACGCCATCATGAAGATCGGTTTTATCGGACTCGGCAACATGGGCGCGCCGATGGCGCACAACCTGCTCAAGGCGGGCCACACGGTCAACGTCTTCGACCTCAACGCGCAGGCGGTGCAGGCGCTGGTCGATGCGGGCGCTAGGGCGGCGGGTTCGCCGAAAGCAGCGGTGACGGATGTGGAGTGCGTGGTCACCATGCTGCCGGCGGCGGCTCATGTGCGCAGCGTGTTGACAGCGGACGACGGGGTACTCGCCGGCATTGCCAAAGGCGTGACGATCATCGATTCGAGCACGATCGATCCGGCGAGCGTCAAGGCACTCGCTGAACTCGCCGCGCAGCACGGCAACACCCTCGTCGACGCGCCCGTGTCGGGCGGCACCGGCGGCGCGGCGGCGGGCACGCTGACCTTCATGGTCGGCGGTAGCGCGGCGGCTTATGAGCAGGTCAAGCCGGTGCTGTCGGCGATGGGCAAGAACATCGTGCATTGCGGCGACACGGGCACGGGCCAGGTCGCGAAGATCTGCAACAACCTCGTGCTCGGCATTACGATGGCGGGTGTTGCGGAGGCGATGTCGCTGGGCGCGGCGCTCGGGATCGATCCGAAGGTGCTGGGCGGCATTATCAACACCTCGACCGGACGGTGCTGGAGTTCCGATACCTACAACCCGTTCCCCGGCGTGATCGAAGCGGCGCCGTCCTCGCGTGGCTACACGGGTGGCTTCGGCACGGATCTGATGCTCAAGGACCTCGGCCTCGCCACCGACGCCGCACGATCCGCGCGTCAACCGGTCTATCTGGGTGCGCTCGCGCAGCAGCTTTATCAAACCATGAGCACGAAGGGCGCGGGACGGCTGGATTTTTCCGCGGTGATCAAGCTGTACCAGTTCGAGGAAAAGCCCCGGTAAATGTCGTCGCGCCGGGTTTCTGCTGCTAACAGCGAGCCGGCATGGCTGGTGATCGGAATACCGGCGCCTTCCGGGCCGCTTTTGGGCTCGAAGGCGAACGGGAGCATCTGTAGCCTGATCGACTGCCGTTGGTATGCAGAATCCCGGCAGCGCAAGTCCGTTCCGTACGTGGCGGCGTCGTTACCATTGGCGCGGACGCATTGCCGGGTGTGGCCGCGTCGATGCCCTCATTGAATGATTTTAGGGGCAACGGGTCAGTGCTGCGTTGCTGCGTTGCTGCGTTGCTGCGTTGCTGCGTTGCTGCGTTGCCGTCAATTTCTTATCCGGTAGGCGCCCGGACGGGCGCCGGTCCATCTTCTGAAAGCGCGATGGAATGCACTCGGTTCGGCGAATCCGAGCTCAATTGCGATCTCATCGACGTTCTTCTTCGTATCGCAGAGAAAACCGATTGCCATGTCTCTGCGCAGTTCATCCTTGATGATCTGATAGGTCTGTCCTTCGTCCTTCAGCCGCCGGCGTAGCGTGGAAGCGCCCAAATCCAGGCTGGTTGCCAGTCCGTCGAACGTGGGCCACCGGTCGAGCGGTTGGGTCTTCAGTTTCTCCCGGATTCTTGCTGCCAGTCCATGCTGGTTCTTGTACTTCAGGACCACGTTTTCGGGAGCCGTGCGCAGAAAGCTCTTGAGTGTCTGTTCTGTCTGGATAACCGGTAGATCTAGATATGACCCGTCGAAAACGATATCGGTGCAGGGACAACCGAATTCAAGCACGGGCGAATACATCAGGTGGTATTCCGTACTGTAGGCGGGTTCGGGATAGGCAAAATGCGCGACGCGGATCCGGATGCGGCGTCCGACGAGCCAGCACATCAGTCCATGCAACATGACGAGCAGCGTTTCGTGCGCGAATATCCGCACGGGTGTGCCGGCGCGAACATGCAGCGTTATCCGCGCGTCAGCGCGCTCCACGCTGACGGTGCAGCTCAGATCGTCAAGCAGGAGATCAAAGTACCGCAAGGCCCGGCGCAGTGCCTGCCCGAGTGTCTGGCAATGAATCACGATATGACACAGCATCGCGAAACTGCCGACCTTCATGCGGCGCGAATCCTGGCCGAAGAATTCGTCGTCGAGCGCATGGTTGATCTGGCGCCAAAGCGTGCTGTAGCTTGCCGCCGATACGCGGGTTTGAGGTAATGCAAGCAGACGGGGCGCAATGCCTGCGGCCGCGAGAAGAACATCAATGTCGAGGCCCCGCTCGCGCACTGGCTGAAGCGCCTTCTCCACGAAGCAGATAGCGATGGTCCCTTTCGGCGCGGCCAATTGCATTTCCCTTTTACACGACGAGAGATTCTATCCAATATGGCAAATTCATCCAATCACTTTGAATGGTTCGGACATGGTCATTTTCCGCTCCAGCTCACATACTCGCCAAAGCGAATGAGGTTCTTCTTCCCGACGGAAACAGACACGTGATTCACCGGATGTCGACCACTGTCGGGCGTGGCTTTCCCACCCTTTAATTCTTGCTGACACCCGATGCCAGATTCCTTCACTGACGAGCAGCGAATGATCCGCGACGCGGCCCGCGACTTCGCCACGCAATGCCTGGCGCCGCACGCGGCGAAGTGGGATCGTGACGGCGACATTCCACAAAATATCGTTTCGCAGCTCGGTGAGCTGGGCCTGATGGGAATGACTGTTCCAGCGGAATGGGGCGGTACCTATACGGATTACGTCGCCTATGCGCTGGCCGTTGAAGAAATCGCGGCCGGTTGTGCCGCATGCGCAACGATGATGAGCGTGCACAATTCCGTCGGATGCAGCCCTATCCTGAACTTTGGAACCGACGAGCAGAAGTCGCTCTATCTGGCGGATCTCGCCAGTGGGCGCGCGATCGGCGCGTTTTGCCTGACGGAGCCTCAAGCCGGCTCGGAGGCGCACAATCTGCGCACCCGTGCGGTGTTGCGCGACGGAACGTGGGTTCTCAACGGGAGCAAACAGTTCGTGACCAATGGTCGGCGTGCCGCAGTGGCCATTGTGTTTGCGGTCACGGATCCGGATGCCGGCAAGCGCGGCATCTCCGCGTTTATCGTGCCGACCCATACGCCGGGGTTCAAGGTCGGCAAGCCGGAGAAAAAGTTGGGGATACGCGCATCGGATACCTGCCCGGTCACGCTGGAAGACTGCGCCGTGCCGGAGAGCACCCTGCTTGGCCGTCGTGGAGAAGGGTTGAAGATCGCGTTGTCGAATCTGGAGGGCGGCCGGATCGGCATTGCAGCCCAGGCGATTGGTATCGCGCGTGCAGCATTTGACGCCGCACGCTCATATGCAGCGCAGCGGATCCAGTTCGGAAAACCGATACGGGAACACCAGTCTGTCGCGAACATGCTGGCTGACATGATTACCCGTCTGAACGCCGCACGCCTGCTCGTTCATCATGCGGCGCGTCTGCGCAGCGCCGGGCTACCCTGTCTGTCGGAAGCGTCCCAGGCGAAGCTGTATGCATCGGAAGTGGCCGAGGAGGTTTGCTCACAAGCGATCCAGATCCACGGGGGATACGGCTACCTTGAAGACTATCCTGTGGAACGGCATTACCGGGACGCCCGGATTACGCAGATTTACGAAGGCACCAGCGAAGTACAGCGCATGGTTATCGCAAGGCAGCTTGATTGACGACGCATGAACGCCGCGCATCGTGCGGCCGGATTGCAGCCCAACAGACAGCCGGCGTGAAAATCGTTTCGCGCACCGTACATCACTATCAACAGGAGGATCACCAATGAGTGCCGAAATGATTGATGTAGACCGTTTGGACGACGGCAGGGTCGCCGTGCTGACGCTCAGGCGCCCGCCTGCCAACGCGTTTACGCCCGAGGGCTTGAGTCAACTGCAACGCACGGTAGAGTCACTGGATGAAGATGAACGGGTGCGCGCCGTGGTGATCACTGGCGAAGGCCCGAAGTTTTTCAGCGCCGGCGCGGATCTCAATGCCTTTGCCGACGGGAATCGCGACGTCGCGCGGGTGGCGGCCCAGCGTTTCGGCGCAGCCTTCGAGGCGCTGCAGAACGCAAGGCCGGTCGTGATTGCCGCGATCAATGGTTATGCAATGGGTGGCGGGCTTGAATGTGCGCTTGCGTGCGATATCCGGATTGCCGAGGAGCAGGCGCAACTGGCGTTGCCCGAAACGGCAGTCGGTCTGCTGCCATGTGGATGCGGGACCCAGACGCTGCCCTGGCTGGTGGGGGAGGGATGGGCCAAGCGGATGATTCTGACCGGCGAACGGGTCGACGCCGCGACAGCGCTTCGCATCGGACTGGTAGAAGAGGTCGTTGGGCGGGGTGCTGCGCGTGATGCGGCTGTCGCAATGGCGCAGCGCGTCACCACACTGAGTCCGCAGGCGGTGACGTTCAGCAAGGGATTGATCCATCACGCACGTAACGGTGTCCCCCGGACCGCCGCGCTGGCGCTCGAGCGCGAACGGTTTGTTGATCTGTTCGACGGAGCCGATCAGCAGGAAGGTGTGCGTGCGTTCCTTGAAAAGCGTGCGCCCAGGTGGCACAACACCTGATGCGCCAGTGAGGAGCAACATGAACGTGAACCAGCAGGCGGAAACAGCAGCGCAAGAACTGGTAATTCAGGAAATCAATCACGTGGGCGTTGTCACGCTAAACCGCCCCAAGGCTCACAACGCCCTTACGCACGCGATGGTACTCGCGTTGACGGAGCGTCTTTCACAATGGAAGGATGATCCCGCGATCTACGGAGTGGTGATTCGCGGTGCTGGTGACAGGGCTTTTTGTGCGGGTGGGGACATCCGGGCGCTGTATCAGAGCTATCGCGATGGCAGCCCGTTATATCGGGATTTTTTCGTCGACGAGTACCGCCTGGACCACATGCTTCATCAGTATCCCAAACCCTGTGTGGCCGTGATGGATGGCCTGGTGATGGGCGGTGGAATGGGCATCGCCCAAGGGGCGGCGCTGCGAGTCGTGACTTCGCGCAGCCAGATTGCGATGCCCGAGACAGCGATCGGGCTTTTTCCTGATGTCGGCGCGAGTTATTTTCTGGCGAAAATGCCGGTCGAACTGGGCCTGTATCTGGGGATAACCGGTGTGACGTTGAATGCCGCGGATGCATTGTTTGCGGGTCTGGCCGATACGTTCGCGGAGAGCAACCACCTGAATGATCTTGACGGGCTGCTATCTGCTATCACATGGACTCGTGAGCCGTTGGCCGATCTGCGCAATGCGATCCGGACAGGGCACCGCGCCGATTCCGGCCGGCCTTCACTGGAGGCGCTGATGCCGGCCATCCAGCATCATTTCGATCCGGCGCGAAGCATCGGCCAGGTTATCGACTCTCTGGATGCGGAACGTGATCCGCGTTACGGTGAATGGGCGAGCACTACCGCAGAGACGTTGCGCCAGCGCTCACCGCTGATGATGTGTGTAACCAGGGAGCAGCTGTTGCGGGGCCGGCATGCAGAACTTGCCGATTGCTTTCGCATGGAGCTGGGGATGGTCTATCGGGCGTTCGATGACGGAGATGTCATCGAGGGAATACGGGCGCTACTCATCGACAAGGACAAGGCACCGCGATGGCGTGCTGCAACTGTCGATGAAGTCACGCAGCCAATGGTCAGCAGATTTTTTGATTCCCCGTGGAGTCGCGACGGGCATCCACTACGGGATCTCGCCTAGACCTGCAGAATAAGCGATTCGGGTGCGTACCTACCGCGGTGGTTTCAGCTCTGTGTAGCGCTTCGACCCAAAGCGCTGAAGAAGCGGGATCATCGTTACTGATGCGTCGGGGACCGGCGTACGGCCGGAATTCGCCGGTCCGATAACCTGGGCAGACGATTTCGTTAGAGATTCAGGAGAGACTTTCCAATGAAGGTTGTGGTGGCAGTCAAGAGAGTGGTCGATTACAACGTGAAAGTCCGGGTGAAAGCGGACGGCACGGGCGTCGATATCGCGAACGTGAAGATGTCGATGAACCCGTTCGATGAAATCGCGGTTGAAGAAGCGGTGCGTCTGAAGGAAGCGGGCGTGGCGACCGAAGTGATCGCGGTGTCGGCGGGTGTGACGCAGGCGCAGGAGACGCTGCGCACAGCGCTGGCGATCGGCGCGGACCGCGCGATCCTGATCGAGTCCAATGAAGAGTTGCAGCCGCTGGCCGTGGCCAAGCTGCTGAAGGCGCTGGTCGACAGGGAACAGCCTTCGCTCGTCATTCTCGGCAAGCAGGCGATCGACGACGATTCGAACCAGACCGGGCAGATGCTGGCCGCGCTGGCGAATCTGCCGCAGGCGACGTTTGCGTCGAAGGTAGTCGTTGCTGACGGCAAGGCGACGGTGTCGCGCGAAGTGGACGGCGGTGCGGAGACGCTGTCGCTGACGCTGCCTGCGGTCGTCACCACCGACCTGCGCCTGAACGAGCCGCGTTATGTGACGCTGCCGAACATCATGAAGGCAAAGAAGAAGCCGCTGGAAGTGGTCAAGCCTGAAGACCTCGGTGTTGACGTCACGCCGCGCCTGAAGACGCTGAAAGTAGTCGAGCCGCCGAAGCGCCCGGCCGGCGTGAAGGTGCCGGATGTGCAGACGCTGGTCGGGAAGCTGAAGACCGAAGCCAGGGTGCTTTAGATAAAACGGTAACTGTGTTGCATGGGACTGGAATAAGCGCTAACTCCAGTCGACAGCTTTGCATGGGACTGGAATAAGCGCTAAAGCGCTAACTCCAGTCGACAGGAGATGGACGAAATGACGATTCTGGTAATTGCAGAACACGACGCCCCGAAGGAAGCCCCCTTGGGGGGCAACGCGTCGCTGAAGGCGGCGACCCTCAATACGGTCGCAGCGGCAGCAGTGATCGCGACACTCGCTGCTCACGACATTCATGTGCTGGTGGCCGGCCACAACGCGCAGGGCGCGGCGGAGGAGGCTGCAAAGATCGCGGGCGTGACCAAAGTGCTGCTGGCCGACGCGCCACAACTCGAAGCGGGCCTCGCGGAAAACGTCGCGGCGACGGTGCTGAACATTGCGAAGGACTATTCGCATATCCTCGCTCCCGCAACCGCCTATGGCAAGAACATCGCGCCGCGTATCGCCGCGAAACTCGACGTCGCACAGATCAGCGACATCACGGCAGTGGACAGCGCGGACACGTTCGAACGCCCGATCTACGCGGGCAACGCGATCGCAACGGTTCAGTCTCAAGACCCGATCAAGGTCATCACGGTGCGCACGACCGGTTTCGACGCCGTGGCAGCCGAAGGCGGCAGCGCAACGGTCGGGAAGATCGAAGCGGCTGCGGACGCAGGCGTTTCACAGTTCGTGAGCCGTGAAGTGACGAAGCTGGACCGTCCGGAGCTGACCTCGGCGAAGATCATCGTGTCGGGCGGCCGGGGTCTGGGCAATGGCGAGAACTACACGAAGGTGCTGGAACCGCTGGCCGACAGGCTGAACGCGGCGCTGGGCGCATCGCGCGCGGCGGTCGATGCGGGCTTCGTGCCGAACGACTATCAGGTCGGCCAGACCGGCAAGATCGTCGCGCCGCAGTTGTATATAGCGGTCGGCATCTCGGGCGCGATCCAGCATCTGGCGGGGATGAAGGACTCGAAGGTGATCGTCGCGATCAATAAAGACGAAGAAGCGCCGATCTTCAGCGTCGCCGATTACGGCGTCGTCGGGGACCTGTTCACTGTCGTGCCGGAATTTGCTAGTCAACTAGCCCAGCTGGATTGAACGTGCGCCCGCGACGGACGTGTTGCGGTTCTGTCGTGTTAAGGCGGCAGAGGTAGCAGTCGAGGCCGGTCATGATGCTTGAGTTGCCCGATGAAGAAGACCCAAACACCGCGAATGACGCTTGCCGCGGATATCGCCTGAGCGCTGAAGCGCCTCCATTATCCGCTTGATGTGATGTTGCTGCGCGTGAGGCGGTACGTCACCTGCTCACTCGGTTTCTGAAAAAGCGCCGTAGCCGAAGACGAAAACCGCTTCGCACGGGCGCTCCAGGCGATCGACCAGCAGTGTTGCCCCCCGCGGGACCGGCTGGTGCGGACCAGCACCAACGGTTACGATGGATGCGCAGGGGACATTCCTCGTACTGGTACTGCCGGTAATAAAGGTCGTCCGGGCTGTCCGGTGTTGTGGGTCCAGCGCCGGTGGCACGCGTGGTTGAAGCAGCGCTCGCTCGCCTGGGGCGCTTTCAATCAGATGCTGGCGATGTTCCCGTTGCCGAAGCCGCGCATCAGGCATCGCCATGCCACACGGTGAGCCAATTCTTGAATGAAGAACCGCCGGAGGCCTCGATCGGCGCGTTGGGGCCTGTCAGGGCCGCATGCCCGCGCGGGCGCGTGAGGCCCACATCGAGCGGGTAAATCATTTTGCGTACTCGAGCCACTGCCGCATTGCGCGTCTTCTTCAGGCTTTCAGTCGTTCATGCGGTGCCGCACGTCATAGCTCATCGCCTTCCTGCAACAGGACCCCGAAAAAGAGTATTAACGGCCCCATCGGAAATGCGTGTCCGGCGATAGCGGATGGAAATCGCTCCGGAAACGGACAGGTCGCGCTATCCTTGGAAAGCTGAAAAGGAGTCTAATCATGGCAGAACCACAACACACCGCGTCCGGCACCGTCGCTGAGCTGACTTATCCGTTCGCGGGGCCGCCAGCACCTGGCCAGACGCGGGAAGTAGCGCCGGGCGTGCTATGGATCCGGATGCCGATGCCTTTGGCGCTTGATCACATCAATTTGTGGGCGATTGCGGATGGCGCGGGCTGGACCGTCGTCGATACCGGCTTGCGCAATGCGGGTACGGCAGAAGTGTGGGAGCGTTTGTTCGAAGAGGCTTTAGGAGGCCGTCCGGTCACTCGGGTCATCGTGACGCACATGCATCCGGATCACATTGGCATGGCAGGATGGCTTACGCGCAGGTTTAACTGCCGGCTATGGATGACGCGTCTCGAATACCTGCACTGCAGGGTGCTGGTCGCAGACAACGGCCGGGAAGCTCCACCTGATGCGATCAGGTTCCTGCGCGGTGCGGGATGGGACGACTCGGCAATCGAGGGTTATCGCGCACGCTTCGGCAATTTCGGGAAGGGCACCTATGCGTTGCCAGACAGCTATCGCCGGTTGCGCGACAAGGAGGTGATACGCATTGGGCAACACGATTGGGCCGTGGTGGTGGGTAATGGCCACTCGCCCGAACACGCATGTTTGTGGTCGCCAGAACTGAAGCTGCTCATTTCGGGTGACCAGGTGTTGCCGCGCATTTCGTCGAATGTCTCTGTTCATCCGATCGAGCCGGATGCTGATCCAATGAGCGACTGGCTGATGTCGCTGAAAAAGATTGCGGGTAACGTACCGGACGATGTGCTCGTATTGCCAGGTCATAACGAATGCTTCCACGGTTTGCATGCGCGCCTTGCAGGCCTCGCAGCGGGACAGGACGCGGCTTTCGAGCGTCTGAGAGCGGCGCTGGCGAAGGGGCCTGGCCGTGTGGTGGACGTATTTCCGGCGTTGTTTCGACGACCCATTACTGGAAGTGATGCACAGTTGTTGGGGCTCGCGACTGGCGAGAGCCAGGCCTGCCTGAATTACCTGCTGTATCGGGGAGAAATCTCGGTGGACGTTGATGCCGATGGGGTGCGCTGGTATAGCCTTTGCGAGCCAGGAAGTGAAGCGAGTGGCAGTTGACGTCCGGGTGGCCGCTACTGGTGTCGTGAATTAGAACTTCGTTGAATCAATTCCCTGTTCTTTCCTGAACGACACAGTGCTGGTCAGTCGCAGCCCTTCCATGCACGGTATCGGTCATGCAGCGTCAGGTAGAGAAGCGCCACGGAAGCTTCATCCATTGCGTCGGTATTTATATGCGGGCAATTTCCGCGTCGGCTTGCCGGCCGTACTGTGCCAAGACATTGGTCTGGTAGACGGTATGGGGCGCAGGGCCGAATCCTCTGCCATGGTCGTTTCTGGCGTTCCCGCCGGGAACGCTGGACTCGTCAGGGCATCGCAAACGCCTTCCACCGTACGGATCCGATATTCATAGGGCTCCTTCCTGAAGGCCACAACATCCAGCGCCATCTGTCCGGCCTGTGGCCCCGGCGGCGACCTCGTGACCCGCCGGCTGATGATCCACCCGCAGTGCGGCATCCACGCGGGATGCGAGGATCATGGCCCCGGCATTGCCAGGGCGCGATGGCCGCGAGGACGGCTGGTAGACGGGATCTCCCCGGCTGATGGGCTCGCCACTGAGTACACAACTGGCGCGGCGCCTTGCCAGTGATGCATGCCAGGACTGGTATCCATAATAGCCAGAGAGCGGATCGCACCACGACACCGAGACCGTCCGGGCGCTGGTCCGCTCGATTACACGCACGGTGAGGGCTGGGTGGTGGCTCCAGGCGGTTTTCTGCGGATGGGCAGCTGCGATCCGTGCGAGCGTGTCCATCATCTGATGGGCAAGCCCATGATCGAGCAGGGCGACTGTCTGCGACCACGTATCCGTGTGTTCTCCATGCATTTCGCTGTTCCTTCGAGCGGATATCCGATGACGTTGCCGGTACGCCATTCCGGCGCAGCCCCGTCAACTGCGCAAGAGAGGCGAAAAGGAGAGCCAATCACGGACCTGCGCGAATCAGGGCGGACAAACCAGGCCGGACAGTCGCTTGCCCGACGGGTAACGGTGGCACTTGTTGCCCTCAGGCCGTCATCTGTACGTCATTTTCCTTTTGGGCGGACCGTTCCACACAGAAAATATTAAGCAACTGTTGAATTATGTTAGGGAAGGCGGATACAGTTGTCAACTGAGAAAAAACCGGGGCAAGCGCGGCGGGTGAAGGCCAGACGCTGTTGCCGATGAAGACGACAGGCAAGCTGGCGGTAGTACAGCAGGTGCCGGGTTGCCTGGCCGGCAGTGGGCAGATGTGAGGATACGGTCACGATCGTTCGATCGCTGGTATGCTCGACGCCGGAACATCTGGCAAACCTGAACGACAGGAGGCAGCATTCATGATTAATAGTCCTCGGGCAATCTTGCGCAAGAGGGTGGCGATAGCACTCATGGCCGCCACGACGGCCATGTCCGCCATACCCGCGATGGCGCAACACGACCGGCACGGAGGCGGAGGGCATGGCGGGGGTTATCACGGCGGTGGCTATCGCGGGGGTTATCACGGTGGGGGATATGACCGAGGCGGCCACGGCGGCGGTGGGGGCCTGATAGTGGGAGCGCTGCTGGGCGCGGTAGCCGCCGCTGCGGTGACGAGTGCCGTACAGGCGCCACCGGCCGTCACCTACGCCGAACCGCCTCCTCCGCCTCCGCCCGGGGTCGCCTATTACCCACCGGGCTATTAGGCTGGGCAGCCCCGCAATCAATGCGCAGCGGCATAAGGTAGCGTCGCCTGCGTATATCCGTTGTCATCCGATTACTTTTCCGAACTTCAAATATGAACAACATCCTTCGTAGTACCGCAGCGCCAGCGTTGCTGGTGCTTGCTTTTACAACCGGTTCTGCGTGGGCGCAGACGCCGGCAAGCGGCGCTGCTGCACCCGCTTCGACCGCGCAAACAGGCGGCCATGCCAAAAAGCATCAGGATTTTGTCGAGCAGAGGATCGACGAGCTGCATGCAGCGCTGAAGATCACTGACCAGCAGTCGCAGCAGTGGGACGCCTTTGCGCAAACCATGCGTGATAACGCAAAGGACGCAGATCAGGCGTTTCGTGAACGCGCAAGCAAGCTCGGTTCGATGACCGCCGACGAGGCGATGAAGTCCTATGCTTCCATTACCCAGCTACATGCGCAAAACATGCAGAAGCTGGCCACCGCGTTCAGCGCACTGTATGCGACCTTGTCGGACGACCAGAAAAAGACGGCGGACGTACTGTTTCGCAATGAGCATAAACACGGGAAGCGTCACGGGCCGCAGCGCCAGCACAAGCCCGCTGCAGGCGGGGCGGCTTCTGCCCCGGTGCCGGCCTCTGACTGAGCCGCAGCATGCGCGTCCCGCCTGAATCCTGCGCGGGACCCGCTGCGATCGAGTGGCAGGTCCCGCACCGGCAACCGGGGCGTCCGATGACAACGCGTTTCCCCCGCTCATTCCCGGCTGCCGCGTTCAACGCAGCGATCGCGGCGTTGAACGCAGTGCCCTTTCCTGCCGGGCAAGCTCGCGCTCCGGTTCTGCGATCGCTGGCGGCACCGCTTCGCGAAGAAATGCCACGAACACCCTGATCATCGCATCGACGTGTCGTCCCGGTGCGTAGAGGGCGAAGCCGTTGCTGGCGCGCGGCGAGGTTGCGGCAGTATGCGCGCGAGCGTCCCGTCACGCAGCCCTCGCAGCCCTCGCAGTGCTACGGCAACCGGCACGGGGCCGATTCCCATTCCTTCGGATCGCTTGAGGAAGAGCATCGGTAATGCGTTGCTGCCTGGGAATACGGTGCGAAGTGGACGCATGGCTTGCGGTCTGCAAGACGGCATGCCGGATACCCAGGGGGCGGCGCGACCTGATCACACTGGTTCTCGAATATGTCGCTGAGTGACCCGCGTGCAAGGTATTGGCACCGGTGCCGGAGTCGTATGGCATGGAGAAGCTCCCGGCGAGCGTGCGGGATCTGCTGGCGACTTTCGCGCCCGCCACGAAGCGTACCAGGCCCTCAGCGATTGCGCTTACCGTGACCGTATCAGCGAAGATTCCAGAAGGTTCCGTATGCCTGCCAATCTATTGTTGCACATGGCGCCGTCGTGTCTGGCGGCTGCTCTCAACCTGCTGCTTGTGCTGCTGGGAATGCCCAACCGGCTCGTGATACGAACCATCGGCAGATGTGCGGCGTTCGCGTTACTGACTGCGGCGATGCTGCATGACGGCATGGTGCCCACCCAGGCGCCCTGGCACCTGATGCTGCCCGAAGTCCGCTTTGTCTGGGGGGCGCTGGAGATTGCCTGGTGGCTGCTGGCGGCTTCGACGGTTGCGGCTGTGGTGCGGACCTACTACACGCTCGGTGGCCGGCTGCGCGAGCGCCGTTTCATGCTGGACGTGATCGGCACGTTGCTCTATCTGAGCGCGGCACTCGCGATCATCACGGACGTCTTCCATATTCCCCTGAAGGGCGTGCTTGCCACCTCGGGCGCGCTTGCCATCGTACTGGGGCTGGCATTGCAGAGCACGCTGTCGGATCTGTTCTCGGGCTTGCTGATCAATGCGACTGCGCCATATCGTGTGGGCGATTCCATTTCGCTCGACAGCGGCACCGAAGGACAGGTTGTCGAAATCACCTGGCGCGCGACGCATCTCGCGAAAGCCAATCGCGACCTGATCGTGGTGCCCAACAGCACGATCGCGAAGTCAAGAATCGTGAACGCCAGCCTGCCGCGCGGAGCCCATGCGTCGACCGCCCGCTTTCAGGCGCCGTCGAGGCTCCGGCCATCCGACGTGATGCATGCGTTGCAGCTTGCCGCCGAGACCTGCGTGGGTATCGCCGCGCGTCCCGCACCCGTGATTGTGACAAGGTCGGTCGGACTCGATGCCACGGATTATGAGGTCAGCTTCTTTGCCTCGGAACGCTGGCAGGCGGACGAAGCGCTCAACAGTTTTTACGATGCCGCGCATCGGCATCTGGAGTCATTCCATGCGTTGATTTCGCCTGCCGCGCAGGCGGACGACGCTTCCGCGGGCACCCTGGAGTATCAGCTCATCGCGGGTATACGGGTTTTCGGACTGCTCGCCAGGGAAGAGCGGATAAAGCTGGCCGCGGCACTCGTGAGGCGGGAATTGACACCTGGTCAGATCGTACTGGAAGCGGGCCAGATTCCTGATGCGATCACGATTGTAGGCTACGGGGTTCTGGCGGCTTCGCCCGGCGGAGACGATCACTCGGCTGACATTTTGCGTTTTGGTCCACGCGAATATCTCGGAGAAAGCGGGCCGATAGCGGGCGTGCCGCTCAGCGTCAGGGTCGTCGCCCGAACCTACGCGATTGTCTACGAACTGCCGGGCAACGCGGTCGCGGCGTTACTGAAGGAACACCCCGAGGTCGCGCATGCGCTGTCGGCGAGGCTGGCGGACCGCGAGCGCGAGGGCCGTGCGTTGATGCAGCCGCAGGCGGAAATGCCGGTGACCAGACATGGTCTGGCCAGCTGGATAGCCAGTTGTATCCGGGCGCTGCATCAGGGACATCGGGAGCCCTGAAGGCGTCGGGAAGCGACGCGGCGGATCGGCGCATCGCGAGGGCAGCATCAACTGATGCGTAATATCGGGAACGTCCGCGACGCAGATTGCGCCGGCAACGAGGGTTCAGCGGCGATGGCCCGGTGTCGTCCGGCGTGCGTTGTCCGGCGCATTCAGGCAAGCCCTGCGATGATCGTACTGGCTTCGCTCACAACGGCCTGTCGCGGAAAGATCTTGTCGAGCAGTACACGGTGAACTTCCGCATCGCTGTCGGAACAGCAGTCACCGACGACGAAAACGCGGTAATCCGCATCCGCCGCGTGGCGCAACGTCGAGAGCACCACACCGCTTGTCGCGATACCGGTGAGCAACAGGGTGTCGATGCTGTTTGCGCGCAGGATCATGTCGAGGTCGGTGCCCGCGAACGCGCTGACCCGATGCTTGGTAACGACAGTTTCGGCAGCACGCGGTGCCACGGCGGGGTGAACTTCAATGCTCGCGTCGTCAGTCGCGAAACGGCCCGACGTGCGGATTGCGCTGAAGGTCATGTTGCGCTCGCTCACTTCGGGATAGCCCGGCCGGAAGCCGACCACCACATAGATCACCATGATGCCGGCGTCGCGCGTTGCTTCGAGCAGGGTTGCGGTGCGGCTGAGAAGCGGCTCGCTTTCTGTCGCATAGCCATCGATGATGAGCTTCTGGAAATCCATGACAAGCAGGGCGGCGCGCTTGCGATCGATGGAAAGCGGTTGGGTCATCATGTCATTCTCCGTGGGATATGAATGGATCAGGCGCGGTTTCGAGGCTGAACGCGCTCAGCGGGATTATCGCTCCCGGTCGCTGATCGCGCATCGGCGGTGGCGGTTGCCAGCGGCGCGGATCAATCAGTGGGTGCCGCGGTTCTGGATGGGATGTTGGCCGATGAGTACGGTAGCAGCTGACCGGCTGTGTCTGGCAAATCCACGAATAACCAGCCGGCAGGCGAGAATGGATGTACAGCCACGCGTGCCTGTGCGGCCGCGAGGCGAGTACGACGATGACCGGAGGTGGGTCCGCATTCCGTCTGGGACCGCGACAGCGTGGGTTAAACTTTACGTCTGTCTGACTCTATCCGGCCGACTCCGAAAAATGACGACTACTGTGGCACGACCGACGCTGGCTTGCGCCGAAAAACGCTCGCGCGGCCGGCCCACGCGCAGCGCAACGATCGACCCCGATGCACTGCTCAGAAGTGCCCGACAGGTATTCGCAAGACAGGGATTCGAAGCGACCAGTGTGCGCGAGATCGCGCGGGATGCCGGTGTGGATCCCTCGCTGATGGCACATCACTTTGGTTCAAAGGAAGCGCTGTGGACCGCCGTAGTCGAACAGATCGCCCATCAGGCCGTACCGATGATCGAGGCGACCCGGAAACTGCGAATGCTTCGCGTGACGGCACGGGGGCGCGTCGAACGCGCTCTGGTGATCCTGGTTGAGCGGGTCTTCGAAGAACCGGACATCGGGTTGTTCTTCTCTACGGCAGCCACGGAGAAGGGCGAGCGCCTCGACGTCCTGATCGAACGTCTGGTGCGTCCTTACCACGACGTTTTTGCGCCGTTGCTGGCGGCAGGAATGGATTCGGGTGAGCTGGCGCAAAACGATCCGGAGGTGATGTACTGGATGCTGATCAACGCGGTCAGCAGGACGGTATCGTATGGTCACGTTCTCGCCACTTTTTCATCTCTTCCCCGACGTCCCCGCGATTTCAAGCGCGCCGTACTGGAGATCGCACGGGGCATGCTTGGCGCAGGCCCGAATGCCAACAGGCGCTATCAACAAAAGTCTCGCATGTAGCTCGCCCAGGAGGATGCGCATCCAGCGGAAGCGGTGACTGTCGTAACGCGAAAATGGCAAGTCGACCTATCCGGCGCCCATGCGGGTCTGCTCCACAAAGTTCTCCGTGGCGTCGTCGATGCGCCGCCCCTTGCGCCCGATCGGGCCGTGGACATAGAGGGCTTTCACATCGATTCGCTGCTCGGTGATACCGGGCGGCGGCGACATCGTGTAATGCACTTCGCGCGCATGATCGTTGAGTTGCAGTTGCGGATTGAAGACCGAGTTGAAACGCCACAGCATCCGCACGAAGTTGGTCTGGCCGCGCAGCAGCAGGTGACACGCGTGTCCCGCCGCACCCCGCAGCGCGGTCCAGCCCAGATGTTTGCGATTGAGCACCTGCTGCGTGCGCACCAGCTCCGCATAGAATTCCGGCAGCGGCAGCCGGGTCGGCAAGACCGCATGCTGGATGTCGTAGAGCCGGTAATCGAGACTGGTGAGCCGCCGTTGTTCGCGCAACCAGATCTCGGTGCCGGGGTAGGGCGTATTCACGCTGATATTGACGATTTCCGGTATCTCCAGACACCACTGCCGTACTGCTTCGAAGCGGTCATGATCCCAGTCGGGATCGGCTATCAGGTTGATGGCTACCGTGATGCCAAGCGACCGTGCGAAGGCCAGCGCCTCGAAGTTCCGGTCCAGATTGATGCGCTTGCGGAAGGCCTTCAGACCTTCGGCATCGATCGCTTCCATGCCGATGAACATGTACTGCAGCCCGAGACCGCGCCAGAACTCGAATACCTCCCTGTTGCGCAAGAGCACGTCGCCGCGCGTCTCCAGATAGTATTTTTTGCGGATGCCCCGGCGTTGTACGGCCTTGCCGATTTCCATACCGTGATCGGCGTGCACGAAAGCCACGTCGTCGACGATGAACACGCCCGGTTCGCGGATCGACGCGAGTTCCCCGGCCACCACTTCCGGACTGCGCGCACGGTAGCTGCGTCCGTAAAATGTCCAGGCGCTGCAGAAGGTGCAGTCCCAGGGGCAGCCGCGCGCAAATTCGATGGAAGCGCACGGGTCCAATGTGCCGATGAAATATTTGCGTCGGTGCCGCAGCAGGTCGCGCGCCGGACGGACCGGATCGAGGGACTCGACAAAGTGCGGCGGCGGCCCTTCGCCGTGCTGCGTGACGGCACCGGGGATTTGCAGCAGGTCAGCGCCGTGGCTGGCGGCCTCCAGCAATGCGACGACCGACGCTTCGCCTTCTCCCTTGAGTACGCAGTCCACCGCGCCTTCGGCATGCCGCAGGATATCGGCTGCCGTAAAAGATACGCTATGACCGCCAACGAACACGAAGCAACGCGGCTGTTTTTCCTTGACCGATTTCGCGAGGTCGACGATCTCCGGGATATTGGCGAGATAGTTGCCGGAGAAACAGACGGCGTCTGGTTGCCAGTTGCGTATCAGCCGGTGCAGGTCGCGATGAGTCTCGACCTGCAGATCGATCAGGCGGACCTCGTGGCCTGCCTCCCGCAGGACCGCCGCCACGGTCTCGAGACCGAGCGGCTCGAGACGAAGGAATACGCGGGTGTACATCAGGCCGCTGGGGTGAACGGTGAGCACTTTCATTTAAATTCCTCCCAATGCAAAGCGCAGCGCTGGACATGCGTCACTTATTCCCGGTCCTTGTTCTCCATTATGCGACGCCGCGGGCGACCTTTACTTCAGACGGATTTTCGGCTGGACCAGCGCGTTGATGCGTTCCGCCGTCCAAAGAAGACTGGCCTTGCCGAATCCGTGAAGGGCCTGTTGATGACGCCGGTACAGCATCGCATGGCTGATCTGGGCAAAACGTCCCCGGATGAATCCGCCCTTGAAGAATCCGAATTTCCCCAGGGTGCCGAATGCGTTGTAGTCGCTCAGCGACACCAGCGCGCCGAAATCGCGAAAAGTGAATTCTGGAAGCGGTTCTCCATTCAGCCAGCGTGGCAGATGCTTTGCCAGATGCTCTGCCTGCTGCGTGGCGACCTGTGCGGTGGGCGGCAGAGGTCTTTCATTGCCCGGTGGAGTCAGGCTCGCACAATCGCCGAGCGCGAAAATATGGTCGTCATGGGTGGTCTGCAGCGTTGGCCGCACGAAAAGCTGGTTCGCATGACTGGCTTCGATGCCTGGCAGTTTGCCCAGAAAATCGGGCGCTTTCACCCCTGCTGCCCAGACCATCAGATCGGCTGCCACCTCGCTACCGTCATTCAGGCGTAACCTTTGTGCGCGGGCCTCCGTGACTCGCGTGCGCGTATGCACCTCGAAGCCCAGCCTGCGCAGCAGGGCTTCGCTCGACGCGGAGATGTCCGGCGGGAATGCGGTAAGGACTCTGGGTGCGCTTTCATAGAGTCCAAGATGCAGGCGTGCGCGAATGCTGGCGTCCCCATAGCTCGATGCCACGTCCAGCAGGTGACTGAGTTCAGCCGCCAGTTCGACGCCGGTGGCGCCTGCGCCTACGATGGCGACTCGCAGCGGCTCGTTCTCGACCACGCTGCGTACGATGCGTGAACGGATTGCCTCATTGAACGCCTCGGCTTGCGGCTGGCTGTCGATGAAGTGGCAGTGTTCGGGCACGCCCGGCGTGCCGAAGTCATTGGCCCGGCTGCCGGTGCTGAGGACCAGGATGTCGTAGCCCAGCGTGCCCGGCCCCATGACCACTTCACCGTTGGGCATCGCGAGTGCAGCCAGCTGTATCTGCTGCGTGTCGCGGTCGATCCCGCACATCTCGCCTGGACGGTAGGTGAAGCCGTGTGCCCTGGCGTGCGTCAGATAGAAGACCTGCTGCTGGTGGACATCCGTGGTGCCGGCTGCAATCGTATGCAGCATCGGTTTCCAGATATGCGTGGGGCTGCGGTCCACGAGCGTGACGTGAGCCTCGCCCCGCCTCCCCAGGCGGTTGCCGAGCCGGGTTGCAAGCAACAGGCCGGCGATGCCGCCGCCGACGATTACGATTCGCACAGGCTGGGTCATTGATTATTCAGCATTCGATGAATTGGACCATAATAGGTGGCGCTGCGGCCGCTGTCAAAAGACAGGCTGCGCGTGGTCAAGGTTACACGGACAGAGTGCGGCACACGGCCATTGTTGCCACAGGTCGGACGCGAGGCGTTCCACGAGAGCGCCCGGCAGCGCAATCCGCTTCGATGGAAAGGCCGCATGGAGTTTTCGTTGAGGCGACAACCAGTTTTAAAATTTCCGGGCCTAGCGATTCTGCTGTTTTTATTTCACACACCGGCACAGCCAGTTTGGCTGGCTGCCACAGACGGCTTCAGGAATACTGGACGCAGCCGCCAATCAGCACTGAATGATTTCGCCGTCTTGGGCACCGCGCCCGGCCGATGATCGGACATCACCCCCGATACGCCGTTGCACGGTGAATTCGTGGTCGGGGATTTGAGTGACAGAAAAGTTCACGCTACCAGTCCATACTTCCGTGGCACGGAGGTTCACCTCGATTGATCGTCTGCCTGGATCGACGGCGTTAGTGTGGCGGTCGGGAGCGCAAAGCTGCAGATGGCCGACCGTGAGCTATTGCGCCGCGAGGAAACCGTGCCCGGCGAACAACAGGCAATTGCCGCGAAAAGTTCGGCGTGTTTCCCGGGCGGTCTTCAACCTGTTAAGCAAGGCGATTATCGTATGCGCTGCGCCGGGCCCGATAGTCGCGGATCCGGCGCGGCTTCCGTGGACGAAGCTCCGCGAACGCATATCTGGCTGTCGCCGCTGGAGGACCTCGCTTTTGAGAAGCGTCAGCCGCCCGTCTGGAAGACTATCGGCGATTGCGCCGGCTTCGCAGCGGGTCGCTCGAGGTCTGCTCGTCAGGCATCAGCCACGCAGCCGGTCATGTTAGTGTGAAAACGTGCCCCGCATTCCGCATCGCGTCGATTTCATGATCCGATAACTTCAACCTGCGAAGTATTTCGCGCGTGTGCTCACCGAAAAGCGGTGGGGGTAACTCAGCCGTCGCGCGCTGGCCATTGAACTTGACAGCCTGTGCTACGCCGGAGAGCTTCCCATAGGTCGGGTGACCGTAGTCCAGACGCATTCCGCTTTCGACAAGTTGCGGGTGTTCGGAAAGCTCTGCGAGTGTATGGATTGGCGAACAGGGAATTCCAGCGTTATTCAGACTGTCGACCCACTCATCGCGGGGACGGCGGGAAAGAATGTCCCTGACAAGCGCGACAGTTTCTTTCCGGTTTGACACACGGTCTGCGTTCGTTGCAAAGCGCGGATCCCGGCCCAGTTCGGCGATCCCTGCGAGTTCACAAAACGAGCGCCACAACGCGTCGTTGGCGATTCCCAGCATGATCGGCTTGTCCGCGGTCGCGAACGCTTCGTAAGGACAAAGGGACTCGTGTCCGGACCCATGCCGCTCGGGTTCGGTGCCTCTTTCCCAGAACGACTGCAGCAGATATCCCATGAAGCTGACGGAAGAGTCAAACAGTGATGCCTCGACGGCAGTCCCGCGATCCGTCCGGTTCCGCTCGAAAAGGGCGGCGAGTATGCCGGTGACGGCGTGATAGCCCGTGGCCTGATCGATCGGCGAGAAGGGAACCCGTATCGGTGGATCGCCTGGGTTTCCAATGATCCCCAGCATGCCGCTGAATGCCTGCAGGATGACATCGTAACCTTTTGCGAAACGCATGGGGCCCTCTGTCCCAAAACCGGAGATACTGCAATGCACGAGTCGCGGATTGATTTCGTGGAGCGTACCTGCATCGACGCCGAGGCGCTGCGCGACACCCGGCCCGAAGCTTTCGATGACGATATCCGCGCTTTCGGCAAGTCGTCTGATTACGGCACGCCCGCCTGTTGATTTCAGGTCAACAGCGATGCTCCGTTTGCCTCTATTGGCGCTCAGGAAGACCGTGCCGTCCTGGTTGTCCCCTTCCTTGCGGAAGGGGGGCCAGCGGCGTGTGTCATCGCCGCCTTCGATCGATTCCACCTTGATCACGTCGGCGCCCATGTCGGCAAGAATTTGCGTACAGACTGGTCCCGCCAGGACTTTGGAAAAGTCGAGGACCGTAATGCCCGCGAGCGGCGCCGGACGGGTTTTGGGTTCTGCCATTATTTGCCTCCTCTATGGTCCAATATTTGACAAAGACGATAATTGGAGCTATGTTAGCACCGTCAACTGAAGCGAGGATAGGATGCTGGGAGAAAAAAAGCTGCTCGGTGCCGTTCATGTGCCTAAGTCCAGCGACGTATTGGCCAATGAACTCCGGCAACGGATCGTCAAGGGGGAACTGACCGATGGAGACCTGTTGCCGCCCGAGCGCGATCTCGTCAGCCAGACCGGGCTGAGCCGTGGTTCAGTGCGCGAAGCACTGAGGATTCTCGAACTGGAGGGCTTCGTTGCGACGCGGCCGGGGCGGTATGGTGGAACGGTCGTCCGCCGCCCGACCGAAAAGCAGTTGTCACATTGCCTGAACCTTTATATCCAGGGAAACGGGGTAACGTTGAGCGAGATCGTGGCTGCCCGTGAGGCGCTGGGACCCACGCTGGCACAGTGGGCTGCGCTGCACCGCACCGATGAAGAGATGGCCGAGCTGGAGGCCGTTACGGCGAAGATGGAATCGTTGTACGAAGACGTGCCTGCGTTTCTCGAAGCTAACCTTGAATGGTATGCGGTGCTTGCGCGTGCCAGTCACAATGAACTGCTGCGGGTGTTCCTGGCTTCCATAACAAGCCTGATACACGAAGCGCTCAAGGTCGACAGTCTTGCGTCGGACGATGCCCGTTCGCTGGCACTGCTCGCGCACCGCCGGATCATGAACGCTATCCGGCAGAAGGATGCCGCAGCGGCAAGGCGGCGCATGGAACGTCATATCCAGGCGTACTCGGAGATCGTTCAAGCGGTCATCAAGGGTGCGGATGGGGATCTGAAAGTCTGATTTCGAGGGAGGGTGTGCATGTCAATCGATCTACGCACGGAAGGGCACGTGTGCGTTATCACGATCAACCGTCCAGAGCGGATGAACGCGCTGGACGCTGCTCATTACGATGATCTGTCTGCCGCGTGGTGTCAGGTCCGCGACGATACGAGAATTCGTGCGGCTGTCATCACCGGCGCCGGAGAGAAGGCGTTCTGCGCCGGGGCGGACCTGAAAAGCTTTGTTTCCTCGGCTCCGGAGCTTGAAGAAATCATGCTCACCCAAAAGTCGCAGCTTCTTAACCGGGGACTCGAAGTCTGGAAACCGGTAGTTGCCGCGGTGAATGGATACTGCCTCGGCGGAGGGATGACACTGCTTCTGGCGAGCGATATCCGTATTGCCTCGCGACATGTGAAATTCGGCCTGAGTGAAGTCAAACGGGGAATCTTTCCGGGAAACGGCGGTACTCAACGGATCGCGCAGCAATTGCCCCACGCCATTGCAATGGAGGTCCTGCTGGTCGGGGACACATTCAGTGCGGAGATGGCTGAGCGCTGGGGGTTGGTCAATCAGGTGACAGCCCCGGAAGATCTGATGGAGACCGCTCTTGTCTATGCGGAAAAGCTGGCAGCCAATGCTCCGCTCGCTGTGCAGGCTGCCAAGGAGCTCGCAATCCGTAGTCGTGACGTCGATCTTGCGACAGGCTTGCGGATGGAGCAGGTCATGCTGAGACTGCTTCAGACCTCCAGCGACGTAAAGGAGGGCGTAAAGGCTTTTGCCGAAAAACGTGCACCCGTCTTCGAGGGACGCTAAATAGCGGTCCGAGAAAGTATCTGATCCGAGTCACACATTTTGGATAACTAATTTTATGGCATCAAGATCCCTGTTGTTCATACCGGGTGACAGCGAGAAGAAGCTGGCCAAAGGAGAGTCAACTGCCGCTGACGCCTTGATTCTCGATCTCGAGGATTCGGTTTCAGCCTCGCGCCTGCAGATGGCGCGCGGGCTCGTACATGAGTATCTTGCCGCGCGCCGTAAGGATCGTCGTCAGAAGCTATGGGTGCGGATTAATCCACTGTCGTCCCCGCTCGCGCTGCAGGATCTCGCGCAGGTAATCCCGGGCAGACCCGATGGCATCATGCTCCCCAAGCTGAAGTCGGCAAAAGAGGTGGTGACGCTGGACAACTACCTGTCCGCGTTCGAGGCCGCTTCCGGCCAGGAGCCGGGACAGACGCAGATCATTCCCGTGGCGACCGAGACTGCCGCAAGCATATTCCGGCTCGGGGAGTACTCGGGGATCAGCTCACGAATCGCCGGCCTCACGTGGGGGGCGGAAGATCTCGCGACTGCATTGGGAGCCCGCGAAAACCGGCAGCCCGACGGCACATATGACCTTACCTATCAGCTCGCGCGCTCACTTTGTCTGCTTGGAAGCGCCGCTGCCTCGGTGCCGGCAATCGACACGATCACGGCGGATTTTCGTAACGAGTCCCTCCTGCGAAGCGAGTGTGATGACGCGAGGCGGGCCGGATTCAAGGCAAAGATGGCGATACATCCTGATCAGGTTCCCGTCATCAATGAGCTCTTTCTCCCGGGTGAAGCGGAAGTCGTCCAGGCAAGGCGGATCATCGAGGCTTTCGAACAGGCCGACGGCGCGGGGACGGTACAACTGGACGGCAGCATGCTTGACATGCCTCACCTGAAACGTGCGCGTGACGTCATCGGGATGGTCAACGGCTTGTCATGAGAACAACGGCGGCGATCGCCCCGCGTGATTCGGAGCGTGGCGCGAAATACGCCTGCAGCTAAAGAAGGAGACGCAATGCCAGTAGAACTCATACGCGCGGGCTCCGTCGCGACCGTACGGCTCTGTCGTCCGGAAAAATTGAATGCACTCGATGAGGAAATGCGCGAGCAACTTATCGAGCGGTTTGACGAATGCGCGCGTGACGCATCGGTTCGCGCTGTTGTTCTGACAGGATGCGGGCGCGGATTCTGCAGCAGCGGTGACGTATCGTCGATGGGTCACTTCACGCCGGAAACCGCCCGGAAGCGGCTCAGGCAGGCGCACCGAATGATCCTGGCGGTAGCCAATATCGACAAGCCGGTGGTCGCTTCCGTGAGAGGACCCGTTGCTGGTATTGGCTGGAGCCTGGCGCTTGCGTGCGACCTGGTTGTCGCATCTGTAACAGCGAAATTCATTCAGGTTTTCCGTAACGTCGGGCTCGTGCCGGATGGCGGGTCTGTTTATTTCCTCACCCAGATCCTGGGAGTGCAGCGCGCCAAAGAGATTGTGTACAGCGCCAGGCCGGTCTCGGCCCAGGAGGCGCTCTCTCATGGCCTGGTGATGGAGGTGGTTCCGGACGAAGAGCTTGACGCACGTTCGATCCGCCTTGCCGAAACGCTTGCTGAAGGCCCCCAGCTATCCTTCGCCATTTCCAAAAAAATGTTCAAGTCGATGTACTTGCCAACTCTCGAGAATTTTCTCGACACAGAGGCCTGGGCGCAGACCTCGTGCCTGCTAGGCGCCGAACACCGCGAGGGCGTTTCAGCGTTTCTGGAAAAGAGGCGGCCTGCCTTCAATCGTGACCTGGAGCAATGACAGGCCGTTGATCACGACATCACGACTCTAACAAATAGATTGGAGACATCATGCTTGAGACTCGTCGAAGTGCCGCAATGCGGCTGGATCGTCTACCGATCGGTCGATTCCATTGGCGGTTGCTGGGATTAATCGGTGGCGGCCTGTTTCTCGACGGATTCGAAGTGTACGTCGCCGGCGGTGTAGTCGGATTTCTCGTCAAGACGGGCTGGGCGAACATGCACTCTGCGGCGATGTTCGTGTCGGCCAGTGTGGCTGGGATGGCGCTCGGCACGTGGCTCGCAGGGGTATTAGGCGACCGCTTTGGCCGTCGGTTTACGTATCAGTTCAATCTGCTGCTGTTTGGTCTGGCGTCATTTGCAGCCGCGGTCGTTTCGTCGATGGATCAGTTGATTGTCGCCCGCTTCGTCATGGGGATAGGCTTGGGTGCGGAAGTCGTCGTGAGCTATGGCACCCTGGTCGAATATATACCACCGGCTCACCGGGGCAGATGGTCCAGCGGCCTGTCGCTATGCGGTAATGCGGCGCTATTCGTAGCCGCGCTGGTGGGTTATTTCGTCATACCGGACCTTGGCTGGCGGTGGCTGTTCGGTGGAGTCGGCGTTGCCGCCCTGATCATCTGGTACATGCGCAAGGCAGTTCCCGAGTCCCCGAGATGGCTCGAATCCCAGGGACGATTCGAAGAAGCAGACCGTATCCTGGACGACATTGAACAGGAACTCGCGTACGTCGGACAGCCGGGAGAAGCCGCTGTTCCCGCCTATGCAGTGGTGCCGGACCTGCCCCGACGCATGCTGGTTCCGCGGTTTATCATCGGCATTATGATGAGTGTGGCGGGTAACGCGGCATTCTACGGATTGATTGTCTGGCTACCGACCTTCTTCTTCAGGCAGGGATTTACGGTTGGAAGCTCGCTCGGATATTCGATGGTCATGTCCGCCGGAGGTCCTGCAGGTGCGCTGGTTGGCATGGCTATCGCCGATCGTGTCCGCCGCAAGCGTGCAATCATCGTTCTGTCGATCGTGGCTGCATTGCTTGGTCTTGTCTATCCGCTCTGCAAGACCCCGTTGAGCGTTCTGGTTACCGGCTTTCTGCTTGTGAGCGCGCTGTATGCGTTCGTCGCCGTGGCGTGGGCGTCATACCTGCCGGAGCTTTTTCCTACAAGAATCCGGCTGCGTGCCTCGGCCGTATGCAACGTGACCGGACGGCTTGCAGCGATCGCCATGCCATTCGCGGTCGTCCAGCTTTACGCGAAATTCGGTGTGTTTGGCGTGGTGGGCGCATTGGGGGGGATCCTGCTTGCCCAGGCTGCGGTGATTGCGTTGCTGGGCATCGACACCAACAACGTCTCTCTTGAGGAACTAACCGGCCAGTCCGCTGAAGAGATCGGTCCAGCCGCGAATCAACGCTTCCCGTCATCTCGGGACGGCAGGCTGGGGAGTCGCTCGTCGCAGTTCGGTATGAGCGGAATTGAAGATCAGTAACAGGAGGAGCAGAGAAATGAAACAGTCCAAAAAAATCATCATTACCTGTGCGGTGACCGGTTCCATTCACACGCCGACCATGTCACCTTACCTGCCCATAACACCCGAAGAGATTGTGAAAGAGGGCGTCGCCGCCGCAGAGGCGGGTGCCGCGATGCTGCACCTTCACGCGCGCGATCCTTTGAACGGGCGCCCGAGTCAGGATCCGGACCTGTTCATGAGGTTCCTGCCGCAGCTTAAGGAGCGGACAGATGCGATTCTGAATATCACTACAGGTGGAGGCCTGGGGATGAGCCTTGACGAACGATTAGCGCCGGCCAGGGCTGCGCGACCAGAAGTTGCCTCAATGAACATGGGTTCGCTGAATTTCAATATCTCACAGGCTGCGGCGAAGTTCGACACCTTCAAGTTTGACTGGGAGCGTCCCTATCTCGCTGGAACCCGGGACTTTATCCTTTCGAACACATTCAGCCAGATTGAGCGCGGAATGACGGAACTGGGTGCATCGGGGACGCGTTTTGAATTCGAGTGCTATGACGTCGGGCACCTTTACAACCTCGCACATTTCGTTGACAGGAAACTGGTCGAACCGCCGTTCTTCCTGCAGTGTGTATTTGGAATCCTGGGTGGCATCGGCGCTGATCCTGAAAATCTGCTGCATATGAGAACCATCGCCGACCGGTTGTTTGGGCAAGACTACTACCTGTCGGTACTCGCGGCCGGGCGACATCAAATGCCCTTTGTGACGATGAGCGCGATCCTTGGAGGCAATGTCCGGGTTGGACTGGAAGACAGCCTGTACAGCGGAAAAGGACAGCTGGCGACATCAAACGCCGAACAGGTGCGGAAAATCCGACGCATCATCGAAGAGTTATCCCTCGATATAGCGACCCCGGATGAAGCGCGCGCCATGCTGAAAACCAAGGGCGCAAACGAGACCTCGTTCTGATCGACAGGCGGGAGTGAATCGTGCCGCGGTCTGTCATCGGGCGTATTAAAGCAGGCTGGTTTGCCAGAAGCGGTTTCCCTGCTGGTGTGGCACGCTTCCAGGATGAGTCTCCGTAGCCCGGCTGGTGCGCGTTGAAATGAGGTAGCGGATCGCGCGTGGGGCGTGCGATCTGTCAAGGAATGGAGCGTGCCATCTGCACTGCGGTGAACGTGGCACCCGACAGGTGTGTATCCGCAACGGGACCATTTTCGTGATACCCGGCCGGGGGAGCTTCGGTTTGGAGCCAGGTATTTAGTAATACATAATTATATGGAGGAGCACATGAGAAAAATTGTCTGTCTTTCGGTTTTTGCCGCTGCCGTGTTTGGCGCACCTTCTGCTTACGCACAGAATTCCGTGACACTTTACGGCGTTATTGATGTGGGCATTAACTGGCAAAGCAATGCGGGCGGCAAGCATCTGTTCAGCATGGTTGATGGCATGGCCGGCGCGAACCGGTTCGGGTTAAGAGGGACCGAGGATCTTGGGGGAGGATGGAAGACGGTCTTTGTGCTTGAAAACGGATTTTATGCCATTAATGGCGCCACCCAGTTCACAGGCATGTTTGGTCGCCAGGCGTACGTCGGTTTGAGTAACGCCCAGTACGGGATGTTGACGCTGGGCCGGCAGTACGATTCGCTGGTAGATACGCTGCAGCAGTATTCGATCGTCGTAAAACTTGGCGGCGCAATGTTCTTTCATCCTGGGGACGTTGACAATATCGGCGATTCACACCGGGTGAACAATGCGATCAAATATACCTTCAAACGGGGGCCGCTTACTGCCACTGCGCTATATAGCATGGGCGGTGTAGCGGGGCAGTCCGGGCGGAATCAGATCTGGTCCGCAGGCGTGAATTATGCGGGCCCGTCGTTTTCGCTGGGAGCCGCGTACCTCGATGTCAGAAATCCGAATGTATCGTTTTTTCCAGTGAATAATGTTGGAGCGAGTGCCTCACTCGACAATATAGGTCCGAAGCCAGTGTTTTCTGGCTATGCTTCGGCCGCGACTTATCGTGTCATTGGACTGGGCGGCCATTACGTGTTCGATCCGGTGACATTCGGCATCGTTTACACGAATGTCCGGTTCGGTGGACTGGGCGACACCAGTTCGGGCCCCAATCCTCTGGGCTATACAGGAAGTGCGATATTCAATGGGGTAGAGGTGAGCGCCGATTACCGCCTATCGCGTTCGTTGTCAGCGGGCGTGGCGTACGATTACACGCGCAATAACGGCGCGTCCGGAAAAGGCGCCGCTACCTACAATTCGGTAATGGGCGGGGTAGATTATTCGCTATCGAAAAGAACGGATGTTTATCTCGTCGGAATATGGCAGTCGATGACAGGGGTGGATTCGGCAGGGGGGAGTGAGGCGCAGGCCTCGTTGTTTTCACCATCGTCGAATGGTCGGGAGGCGATCATCAGAGTCGCAATGTGCCATCGATTCTGACAGTCCCGCGGGGTACCCTCAATGGGTGATCCTGCGCGGAGCAGTCTGCCTTTGCGATACGAATCCTGACCTCAGCATACCTTCGAATTCGATTTCACGCGAAGATCTGCTGGAGCATACTACCCGTCCCCGTGCGCTCTATGGCGGTGTCGCCGGAAGGGAAGGCATGCGGGCCTCGATTCGCAAGCGATAGTCGATCGTAACCGAAGAGGTTTCCCATTCGCGTGTTCCCGATCCTATATTCCAGGGCACCGTTTTGGACGCTTACTCAGCCGCAAGACATGCAGCAATCCGGTAATACACCGTCCCCGGCCCCGTGCCGGAAGTCGGGCCATTGCTCGACGAAATGGTTCAGAACATGCAACAGGTCGACCTTGTTCGGATGGGTTCCCCAGCGACTGCCCCAAGAATACGAGGCGATCACGAACCAGGAATGCGGCGGAAAGAGGTCGTGCGAAACCACGCCGTCAGCAAAGATCCGGAGACGCCCGCTGCGCGTATGAAACTCCGCTTTGAACGAGGTCTTTCCGGCTTTCCTTCTCACGCGGGTTGGTTTGAACATATTTGCTCCTGTACATCGCGTATAGACGCCGCGCTCATGCGGTGTTGGTGGATTGCCGGCTGATCTGTGCGCTAGCGGCTCGCGTGACATGGGGCAGATTCACGATTTCGGGTGTGCCCACATGCATGCGATGTAACCGTGGAGAGCAAAGATTCGGCTTACTGCCTCTAACGAAATCCAATCCGGGCCGCTTCATTCGGCCCAACGCGTGGACGTCATCGACGGTCGCTCGATACAGGGAGGACACACGTCCACTTTTCAACCAGCTCACGCAGGCTTCTGGCTCGCCTGTTCATTTCGTACTCTCTGTCCAATGTATGGTTAAAAAAGGAGGAGCGTTCTAATTAGGCATCCAGATAAAAAGTCAGTTCGCTGATCATGACGTGACCAACGGCACCTTCATGAGGTCACGGGTTGGTATACGACAGTGCACATCGACAGATCCTTCCGGCTGTCGATGTGCACATCGCTGCCCATGACCAGTGCGGCTTTTCACAACTGCGCAAACTCGTACCTGCGGACGTCCTGTGACCTGTCTGGTACAAATCTGATTTCCTTCCAGGCAGGTTGGCAGCACCGTTAAAACATATGCCTGATGCCCACATTGACACCCACAGTCGTTCCTTGAGGCGGCGCAAAGCTGGTCGGAGCGTTCACCGCCAGGGTCGTGTTCATGTCCGCGTCGTTATGGACCAAGCCAACCTGGCCGTATAGCGTTGTGCGTTTCGAGAGGAAATACTGCGCTCCGACCCGATACAGCATGGACTTGTTCGCCCTGACATTGGTGTCCTGCGAGGCGTAGGCGATCGCGGTCAGCGCCACGGCCGGGGTTATCTGCCATTCCGCTCCAGCGCCAAACACGTTCACGTTGGTCAACGGAGCATCTGTCGACATGTTGCGAAACTTGCTGAACGACAATCTGGCCGTCACGGGACCTACCGCATAGCCTGCATTCGCCGTCAGGCCGCGATATGTCGAAGCACCGCTCACTGGATCGTCCTCGGTAAAGTATGCGATGGTGGCGCTGAACGGTCCGTTGCCATAGTTCGCCGAGGCGCCGGTATGGCTACCTGCCCTGAAGTTGCCGGCGACGTTTCCGAATCCGTGGTCGATCCGGATCTGCAGACCGGCGATAGTGGGCGAAGTATAACTAAGCCCGTTACTCACAATCGCGCCGGCAAGGCCAATGGCATTAATTTCCGTCGTCACTGCGCTCGCAAAGAATGATGTTCCTACCGGATCGGTCAGTGCAACGGCATTAAAGAAACTGGAGATTTCCAGGCCTGCGTGCAGCGTACCGTATGGCGTCTCGACTCCGACGTAAGCATTACGTCCCCAAAAATTGCCGTTTGAATTCCCAAACCCTCCGTTCACCGTTGAGAAGCCGCTCTCGAGCTTGAAAACGGCTTTGTATCCGGCACCCAAATCTTCGGTGCCTGTGAGCCCCCATAAGGTCGGATCGCCGCCCGCGTCGAGCGCGGAGAAACCCTTGCCAGCGTCGTTGGCGGTCCTCGACTGATACAGGACCCCAGTATCGAGAATGCCATATATGTTGACGCTACCTTGCGCATGGACTTCATTAGAGACAACGCCGAATACGGCGGATAGGACAAGAAGCTGCGACAGTTTCATTGAATCGTCTCCTTAAATCGTATATTTATTGCTATTAAATTAGTATTTCTAAATAGAACAATTCTGGATTGTGGCGATATGTGCATAGCGATCTTCCTGCCGCGATGGCACCGCTTTCACCCGTTAGCGATCAATGGCGACCCTAATGTCGAAGGCCATTTTTCCCCGTCGGCACAATGTCATTTGGCCGCGTGGCGCTCCTGAAAGTCGGCACCAGGATCCCGGCCGTTCCGATAGACATCACAGGTAGCTCGGCTCACCAGACCTCAGTCACTGCAACAAAATCGTTTGGCTACACGGCCGCCTCACGGCACAGACGCCGAACACTGCCGTCACCATCGCATGAAACGTAGATCGCCCCAGTCCTGTCGGCAGCGAGTCCTGCGAACGAATGCAAGGGCCCCGGCATCAGGTTCTTGATACCAGGTAGCTGTCTCGGGACGATGTTCGGAGCGGGACCAACCGGTAGGGAATGGGAGAGCTGTTCCGTGGAACCGTCCTCCAGCGAGACAGCGTATAGCGTCCTGGCACCCCGATCAAGGACGTACAGCGCAGCGCCTGCGATGGCCAGTCCGTGTGGTTCAACAAGCCCGTCGAGTACCGTCGAGACAACGCCATGGTGAAGTTCGACCACCCGCCCGCCGGCACCCTCGGAGACGAAACTGCGACCTTGCGCCGTGCAGGCGATGCCAGTCGGAAAACGCAAGCCACTCGCGAGCGTGTGAGTGCTTCCATCCGGCGCGTACTCGATGACGCGTCCGCGTCCTGCCTCGCACACGCGGATAGCTCCATTCGGTAGCGCGGCAAGACCCATGGGCTGATCGAGGTCGGGCAGCAGGAACGTGGCTTCCTCACCCGCACGATAACGCGCGAGCCCGCCCGCGCTATTGGTCACAAAAACGGTGCCGCCGTCGCTCACAGCGATGCCGCGAATGTAGCCGGGAAAGCCGTGATTTAGCAGGTTTGCTGGCTGGTGCAACTGTCCGGAAGTGTCGACAACTGCCAGCGTCATGCCGTCGGCGATGTAGACTGATCCACCGCCGTCGACCGCGATCCCGAATGGTCCGACGAGGCCGGGAGCGACCAGGGTCCGGATGTTGCCGTCAGCGCCGATCTCGGTGATGCCGCCGTCGGTGAAATGCGAAACGAACAGTCGGCCGTCTCCATCGAAGACAAGATTGTCCGAGCCGGGCCGCAACGTCGCGAGCGTTTTGCGCTTGCCACTGACAACGTCAACCCAGGTGACCTCGCCTGAACCCGCTTCAGTTACGACCAGTCCACCATTGCGCACGTCAAATTTCACTGCGGTGGGGATCGATAGACCGCTTACGACGCATTCTGGAGAGCCATTCTCGACAGCGACTCGCCAGACCTCGCCCGTGGCAACAAGCGGAAAATATAGCTTCCCATCGGGGCCCATCGACAGTGCGTTCGGCAGCGTGAGGTTTTCCGCGATTACGCGAGGCGAACGGCCATCGGTGTAGAGTTCGAGTACGCGACCGCCGACACGGAATTCGTCAACGAAAATGCGGTCGCCGTGAACCGTGATCCCGTTGGCTGTCGGCAGGCCATCGTTGAGCACGCGCACGGTGCCGTCGGCAGAGCGCATGCTCACGCGGTCTGTCATGACCTCCGTGGCGAACAGATTGCCTTTTGAATCGAAGGCAAGGTCATCAGGTGCGACGATGTCGCTGCCGACTGGCGTGACCGTGGTGGCCGCGCCATTACGTGTATCGATCGCGCTGATCTGACTGCCGAAGCATTGCGCGACATAGAGCTTGCCATCCGGGCCAAAGCGCATGCCATTGGCACCGTACAGAAGGCTCGGGGGAACAATCTCATCGCAGGTCCACCCCTTGGCTATATCAGCGGTGTGTGACGCGTAACGGCTTGGATTCAAGACAGCCTCCTATAAGACGTGTAGTGTGTCCCTGACCCTTCGGGATCAAGGAGAGCTTTGCTGTGCGCGGTTTCATCACCGTCGGGCTGCGATTAAGTGTGCCCACGACGACGGGTGGTTGCGCGATCAGCAAGCTTGCGTTGACGAGAGGTACTCAGGCAGGCTCGACAGTTTCCCCGGTGCGGGAAAAATTGAAACCCTCGAAGCCGTTAGCCGCGACGCGCTCGATATCGTTGAAGTACGCCTCGGCGCCTCCGAAGTAGAAGAGCACCGTTTGGGGCTTGCCGGGGATGTTGGCACCCATGTACCAGGATCGTTGCGTACCTGCGTGACGCAGCAGCGTAGCGTTCACCATGGTCTGCATCAGTTGCGCCCAGGACTCGACAGCTTCAGGGCTGGCTTCCATGCGGTCATAGCCCTTTTCCCGCATGTGAGTGATCGCGTGACCGATCCACGTCACCGCCGCTTCCACGATCGGCGGTACATTGGCAAACGGCGCCTGGGGGCCGGTAACGATGAACAGATTGGGAAAGCCGTCTATACCGATGCCAAGGCTCGTGCGCGGCCCAGCCTGCCATTTGTTTTTGATCGTCTCTCCACCGCGTCCGCGGACATCGAGATTACTCAGTGGCCCCGTCACCGCATCGAAGCCCATGGCAAAGATAATGATGTCGAGTTCGTGGTGGTCGGCGCCGACCCGGATGCCGCCGGGAACAATCTCATCTATCGGCGACTCGCTGATGTCGACCAGCGAAACGTTTGACCGATTGAAGGTCTCGTAATAGAAGTTGCATGTCGGCGGCCGCTTTAGCGCGATCGGATATTTGGGGCAGAGCTTTTCAGCGACGACGGGATCCTTGACGATTGCCCGGATCTTGTTTCGAACGTATTCGGAGGCGGCCGCATTGGAGCGTTCGTCGACAAAGATGTCGCAGAACGTTTCGAAGAGAAAGCGGAATCCACCGGCTTCCCAACCGGCATCCAGGATAGCCTGCCGCTGCTCATCATTCACGTCATCGTATCTGAGAGTGGAGTCTTTCATCGGAAATGCAAAGACCTGCTTACGGATCTGCGCAACAATGGCGTCGTAGTCGCGTTTGATCGATAGCTGGTCGGCCTCATCCAGTGGATAGTTGCGCGACGGCATCACGTAGTTCGGGGTTCGCTGGAACAGCGATACGTGTTTCGCAGTCTTGGCGACTGTCGTGAATATCTGCACCGCGGTCGACCCAGCCCCGACAATACCGACGCGCTTGCCGGTAAAGTCCACCGGCTTCTCCGGCCACCGGCACGACAGGTACCACTGACCAGCAAAGCTGTCCAGGCCCTTGAATTCCGGCTTCGTCGGTACCTCGAACCAGCCGATGGCGCTGATAAAATAGGTACAGGTGTAGCTTTCGCCCTGTTCCGTCGTAATGGTCCAGTGGTTTTCCTCTTCGTTGTAATGCGCTGAGCGCACTCGTGTGTCGAACTGCATATCCGTGCGCATGCCGAAGCGATCGACCGTGTAGCGCATATAGTTCTGCACATGCTGCCAGCTTGGCATGCGCTCAGGCCAGTTCCATTCCTCCATCAGTTCCCGGGAAAAATAGAAACAGTACGACCATGACTCGGAATCGGTGCGCGCACCGGGATAGCGGTTCCAGTACCACGTGCCACCGACATCCGACCCTGCTTCGAAAAGCCGGACTGACAGTCCGAGTTTGCGCATTTCATGTAGCGCCCGAATACCGCCGAAGCCCGCGCCGACAATGATTGCTTCAAAGTCGACCGATTTGGCAGGATTCTTGTCGTTTCCCTTCGTTGTCATTTCGTCTCCTTCATTTCCGTAATTGAATAGGAATACTATTTTTACAACATCTATCGACCTTCATCTGACGGCTTCTTACGCTGGCCGACCCGATAGGGGATGCGGTCTGGGCCAGAAGGATCCCGCGGTGACTTCTACGCGAACTCCATCATGTGTTGTCTCCCGTCCGTATCGTCCCGGACAGGCCCTTGTGCTGTTAGCGGCGCTCGTCACGCATAGCTATGGAAACCCCGCCCGCTCTTGCGTCCGAGGCGGCCCGCAGCCACCATTTCGCGCAGCAGTGGAGCAGGGCGATACTTCGGATCATTGAACCCTTCGTAGAAAACCTGCATAACCGCGAGCAGGGTATCCAGACCGATCAGATCGGCCAGCGCCAGAGGTCCGATAGGGTGATTGCAGCCGAGCCTCATGCCGGTGTCGATGTCGTCGGCCGTGGCCAGGCCCTCCTGCAGCGTAAAGATGGCCTCATTGATCATCGGGACCAGGATGCGGTTCACCGCGAAGCCGGGGCTGTTCCTGGCTGTGATCGCGGTTTTGCCGATCGTCTGCGCAAAGGCCAGGGTCTTCGCGTGGGTTTCGTCCGATGTCTGCAAGCCGCGAATGACTTCGAGCAGCGCCATCATCGGCACGGGGTTGAAGAAATGCATGCCAATGAAACGCTCCGGTTGCTTCAGCACGGCCGCGAGCAGCGTGATGGAGATCGAGGAGGTATTGGTCGCGATGATCGCGTCATCTTCCGCTGCTTCGTCGATTTGCCTCAGGATGCGCAGCTTGATCCCGGGATTCTCGGTGGCGGCCTCGATGATCAACCCGGCGCCCTTCAGCGCAGCGTAGTCAGTGTTACCACTCACCCGGGCGAGTGCCGCAGCCCGGTCCGCGGCGGATAGCTTGTCCTTGCGGACCAGCCGTTCCAGGCTGCTTTCGATGGTTGCGAGGCCGTCGGTGACGGCAGCGCCGGAAATATCGATCATTGCTACCTGCAGTCCGGCGACCGCACAGACCTGCGCGATGCCGTTGCCCATGGTTCCCGCGCCGACGACGCCTACTTTCTGGATACTCATGCTTGCCTCAGATGATTGAACGGTGGTGTCGCTGGAAGCACTCCGCCGCGGCGTGATGACGCGAGCTGGAGTGCGTCATGTCATTGACCGCTGAAGCTGATACTGCGCTTGCGAAGAAACCCCTGTACGCCAGCGCGGAAGTCTCTGGTCCTGGTGGCGGCCTTGAAGGCCGCGCGTTCGCGTTCAAGCTGATCGGTCAGTGACGAGGTGCTGGCCTGTTGCACCAGCCGCCTGTAGTGACCGTAGGCGCGGGTAGGACCGGCCGCGATTCGCGTGGCCCACTCATGTGTCATGGCGGCGAGCGCGTCCGCGGCAACGACCTGGTTGACGAGGCCGACGGCGAGGGCCTCTTCGGCGCTCAAGGTTTCCCCCAACAGATAGAACTGTGCGGCGCGGCGCCCGCCCAGCAGCCGGGGCAGATCGTAAGTGCCGCCACAATCGGGCGAAGCACCGACGCGGTCGTAGGCCATCACGAAGCGCGTGCCCTGGGCCGCCAGGACCAGGTCGCAACCCGCCATCAGCGACAAGCCCGCGCCGGCTACCGCGCCGTGTACCGCGGCCAGCACCGGCGCATCAAGTTGGCGCAACGTCAGGATGGCCGGATGGAGCGCATCGAGCAGTTCGTCGACGACGACGTCAGCGTGGTCGAAGTCATCGGCGAAGCGTGCCAGGTCGCCCCCCGCCATGAAGGCGCGGCCGTTGCCGCTGAGTACGACACAGCGCAGCCCGGTCTGCTGTGCGAGAGCCTGGACCCGCTCGTTCAACGCGCGCGCGAGCGGCACATCGAGCGCATTGAGCACCTCCGGCCGGTCGAAGGCGAGGCGGGCGATGCCGGTTGTGGCGTCGAAGTCCAACTGTACAAGGCTCACGATTGATCCTTTTTTCAGGTGTCGAGAATCGAGCGGGCGACGATCTCTTTCATGATTTCCGAGGTGCCGGCGAGGATGCGGTGAATCCGCTCGTCCTGATACAGGCGGCAAATCTCGTATTCGTCCATGTAGCCCGCTCCGCCGTGCTGCTGCACACCCTCGTCGACCATGCGACCGTTGAGCTCGCTGGTGAAGAGTTTGGCGCGCGCGGCATCCACCGCGTCGAGCTGGTCCGCGTTGTGTTCGGCCACGAGCCGGTCGACCCAGCTTTGCGCCACCTCGATCTCCGTGTCGAGTGCGGCGAGCTTGAAGCGGGTGTTCTGGAAACTGCTCAACGGCTTGCCGAACACCTTGCGCTCGCGCACGAAATCGCAAGTGAGGTGCATCGCAAGGCGCGCCGACGCGACGTTGAAGATCGCGGCGAGTAGCCGCTCTTCCGCAAGGCCGCGCATCAGATGCTGGAAGCCCGCGTGGACCTGGCCTAGCACATGACTCTTCGGAATCTTTACATCGTGGAAGAAGAGTTCGGCCGTGTCCTGCGACTTGAGGCCCATCTTCCTGAGGTTGCGGCCGCGTTCAAAACCCTCCATGCCTCGCTCCACGAGGAAGAGCGTCAGCCCGTGCGCCTTGGTGGGATGCGTTCGGGCCGCCACCAGCACGACGTCGGCGTTCAGGCCGTTGGAGATATAGGTTTTCGAGCCGTTGAGCACCCAGTAGTCACCGGTTTCCTCGGCGCGTGTCTTCATGCCCGCGAGGTCGGAACCCGCGTCCGGCTCGGTCATCGCGATCGCGAGTATCTGTTCGCCGCTGCGGATGCCGGGGAAATAGCGCTGTTTCTGCTCGTCGGTGCCGAAGTGTTCCAGATACGGCGCGACCAGGCGGCTATGCAGCCAGAAGAAGAAGCCCCGGTCGCCGTGGAAGATGTTCTCCTCGATCAGGATCTGCTCATAGCGCAGGTCCTTCAGGCCGAGGCCGCCGTGGCACTCGTCGATCCACATGCAAAGGTAGCCCATCTCGCCGGCCTTGCGGAATGCTTCGCGGTCCACCACGCTGGCCTCGCGCCAACGTTCCCGGTGAGGCGCGATCTCGCCGGCAAAAAACTTGCGGGCCGAGTCGCGGAACTGTTCCATCCCGGCGTCGAAACATGTGCGTTTCATGAGTATCTGATCTCGATGAGGGTTCCGGACATCAGGCGGCCACTGCGTGGAAGCGTTGGCCCCCGGCCGCCGCCTCGCGCAGGCGACCCGGCACCTCGAAGCGCGGGCCGTAGCGGGCCACCAGTTCGTCGCTGCGCTGCACGAAGTTGGTAATGCCGACGGTGTCGATAAACGCCAGCGGGCCGCCAAGCCATGAAGGAAAGGCCCAGCCCAGATGGGCGCCGAGGTCGGCTTCCCGGGCATCGTCGATCACGCCGTCAGTCCAGCAGCGCGCAGCTTCGAGCACCTGAGCGTAGAGCAGCCGCTCCTTGACCTGTCCGACTTCTGGCTGATCCGCTGCCACTGATAAATCCAGATCGCCCAGCTCAAGATGCCTGGGCTCGCCGGGCGGGTAGGCGAAGAAGCCCCGTCCGGCCTTGCGACCGAAGCGCCCTGCCAGTTCGAGCCGGCCGAGGATCGCGTTGCCAGCGCCGTGCTTGTCGTCGGCCCAGCGACCATGCTCGCGGTCGCGAAACAGACTGACAATGTGGTGCAGTACGTCGATGCCGACTTCGTCGGCCAGCGTCAGCGGACCCACCGGCATGCCTAGGGCAGTGCCAGCGTTCTCGATCAGGACCGGGTTCACCCCGTCGGCGAGCAGACGTACCCCTTCGCGGATGTACGCTTCGACGCAGCGGGTCGTATAGAAGCCGTAGCCGTCGCGCACGACGATGGGCGTCTTGTGAATCTGCTGGATGTAATCCAGCGAGCGGGCAAGTGTCTCGTCGGATGTGGCCGAGCCGACAATGACCTCCACCAGCGCCATGCGGCTAACCGGCGAGAAGAAATGCAGGCCGATAAAGTTCTGTGGACGCGCGCTGGCGGACGCCAGTTCGTTGATAGGCAGCGCGGACGTGTTGCTCGCGAAGATGGCGTGCGCAGGCAATGCCGCTTCGGTGGCACGGGTGACCGATGCCTTGACCTCGAAGTCCTCGAGCACCGCTTCGATGACCAGATCACAGTTCCCGAAAGCGGAATGGTCCGCCGCTACCTCGATGCGGCTAAGGATCTGATCGCGTACTGCTTCGCGAAGCCGGCCCTTGTCCACCTCGGCCTGCAAGGCTTTGGCAATGCTGTCGCGGCCGCGCCCGGCGGTTGCGAGGTCGCGGTCAAGCAGCACGACGTCGATGCCGGCCGCAGCCGAAACCTGGGCGATGCCCGCGCCCATGAAGCCGGCACCCACGATGCCAAGGCGGCGCACGGACTGCTTCGCGATGCCTGCAGGACGCCGGGACAGCTTGTCGGCGGCCTGCCTCGCGAAGAACAGGGTGCGGATCATGTTCTGCGCCACCGCGCCCTGGACGAGCTTCACGAACAGTTGCTGTTCCAGTTTCAGGCCCTTGTCGATCGGCAATCTGGTGCCCTCGTAGACGGCCCGCAGAATAGCCTGGGGAGCCGGATAGTTACCTTTCGTGGCGGCATGCAGCGACGCATTGGCGGCCATTAGCGCGTCGCTGTTCACGCGGCTGTACGCATCGCCACCGGGCAGCCTGAAACCTTTTTCGTCCCACGGCGCGATGGCCTTGACGCGGCCTTCGAGCAGCGCGCGGCTGGCTGCCTGGATAAGCTCGCCGGCCGGCACGACCTCGTTCAGGATGCCGAGCTTGAGGGCTGCGCGGGCATCCAGTGAGGTGCCTTGCGTCAAGAGCGGCAGGCTGGCGGCAATACCTATCAGGCGAGGCAGGCGCTGGGTGCCGCCAGCGCCGGGCAGCAGGCCCAAGCCCACCTCTGGCAGGCCGAAGCGGGCCTTGGGATCGTCCGTGGCGATGCGGTAGTGGGCACACAGCATCAGCTCCAGGCCTCCGCCCAGCGCTGTGCCGCTGGCCGCGGCGACCACCGGTTTGCCGCACGTCTCGATGCGGCGCAGCAGCCGGTTGTAGAGGCCGATCAGCCCCAACGCGTCCGCCTGACTCACGCCGGGCTTGACGAAGTCGCTCATGCGCGCGAGGTCGGCGCCGGCGACGAAGCTGGACTTGCCGGAGCTGATCACGATGCCCCGCACGGCTTCGTCGTCAACCAGCCTCGTCAATGCTTCGTCGAGCGCGTGTGCCAGTTCGGGGTCGAGGACGTTCATCGAGCGTCCGGGAACGTCGATCACGAGATGGCCGATCGGGCCTTCGGTATGGGTGGTGACCATGGTCAGAGGGTTCCTGTGTTGGGTAGCGCGCGTCAGATGCGCTCGATGATGGTTGCCACGCCCATGCCGGCGCCGATGCACAGCGTGACCAGGGCCGTGCCCTTGCCGGTGCGCTCCAGTTCGTCCAGCGCGGTACCGAGGATCATCGCGCCGGTAGCGCCGAGCGGATGGCCCATCGCGATGGCTCCGCCGTTGACGTTGACCTTGCCGTCATCCAGACCCAGTGCATCGATGAAGCGCAGGGCGACGGCGGCGAAGGCCTCGTTGATTTCGTACAGATCGATGTCGGACGCGGACATGCCGGCGCGCCTGAGCGCGCGTTCGGCGGCGAAGGAAGGCGCGGTGAGCATGATGGTCGGCTCCGAGCCGATCTCGGCGAAGGCCCGGATGCGGGCGCGCGGTGTCAGGCCAGCGGCGCGGCCCGCCGCTTCGGAGCCGATGAGCACGGCGCAGGCGCCGTCGACGATGCCCGACGAGTTGCCGGCATGATGGACGTGGCGGATCGTCTCCACGGTGGGATAGCGCTGGATCGCCAATGCGTCGAAGCCACCCTTGCGTCCCAGTTCGGCGAAGGAGGGCTTGAGCCCGGCGAGGTCGGCAGGCGTGCAATTGGGGCGCACTGTTTCATCTTTCGCCAGCAGTACCTCGTTCAGGACGCCTCTGACCGGCACGACCGAGCGGTCGAAGCGTCCTTCGGCCCACGCCTGTGCAGCCAGCCGGTGGCTGCGCACGGCGAAACCATCCACCTCTTCACGGCTGTAATTCCACATCGTCGCCAGGAGATCCGCGCTGATTCCCTGGGGAATGAAGTTGGAGGCAAAAGCGGTGACAGGATCGACACTCCACGCGCCACCGTCGGAAAACATCGGCACGCGGGACATCGATTCCGCGCCGCCGCCGATGACGAAGCCTTCCGCGCCGGCATGCACCTTGGATGCGGCCATGTTGCAGGCTTCCAGCCCCGAACCGCAGAACCGGTTGATCTGCACGCCCGCTGCCTCCTGCGCATAGCCGGCCTGCAGCGCCGCGACGCGTGGCAGGCATTGGCCCTGCTCGCCAACCGGGGCGACCACGCCGAAGACGATGTCCTCGACCTGACGGGTATCAAGGCCGGTGCGCTCGCGCAGGGCGGACAGTACCGTGGCTGCCAGATGGACGGAGGTCGCTTCGTGCAGCGCTCCGTCGGGTTTGCCGCGGCCGCGAGGCGTGCGCACATGGTCGTAGATGAATGGTGAAGACATGGGAAGGACTTTCTCCGGTTCGGTGCTCTGAATGATGGGTTGACGGTTGAGACGGCCGGGGCGCGATGGTTAGCAGACCGAGCCGCTGTTGAATAGCGCATCGACGGCATCGGCACTCAAGCCCCAGTCGCGCAGGATTTCGCGGCTGTGCTCACCCACCGAGGGCGGTCGGGTGGGCATGGTTGAAGGCGTGCGGCTGAAACGCGGTGCTGGCGCCGGCTGGATCACGCCGTCGACTTCGATGAACGTCTTGCGCGCAACGTTGTGGGGGTGGCGCGGGGCTTCCTCCATCTGAAGCACCGGGGCAAAGCAGGCGTCGGTGCCCTCCAGCAGCTTGCACCAGTCGTCGCGCGTACGTGTCCTGAAGACCTCGGCCAGCGTCGCGCGCAGTTGCGGCCATTGAGCCGGCTCCATCTGCACCTGGAGCGCCGGATCGCTCACGCCGCACAAGTCCAGCAGCTGCTTGTAGAACGCTGGTTCGAGCGGGCCGATGGCGACATGCCGTCCGTCCGCGCAGGCGAAGCTGCCGTAGAAAGGTGCGCCGCCGTCGAGCAGATTGGTCCCGCGCTGGTCCTGCCATTGACCTGCGGCTCGCAGACCGTAGAACATGCTCATCAGCAGCGCACTGCCGTCTGTCATCGCTGCGTCGACGACCTGGCCTTTGCCGGAGCATCGTGCTTCCAGCAGGGCGCACACAAGGCCGAAGGCGAGCAACATGCCGCCGCCGCCCAGGTCGCCCACCAGGTTCAGGGGTGGTGCGGGCGGGTGGTGCGGATCGCCGAGCGCCGCAAGGACACCGGTGAGCGCGATGTAATTGATATCGTGGCCCGCGACCTGGGCGAGCGGACCGTCCTGTCCCCAGCCTGTCATGCGGCCATAGACAAGACGCGGGTTCTGTTCAACACAGGTCTCGGGACCCAGGCCGAGGCGTTCCATCACGCCTGGCCGGAAACCTTCGATCAGCGCATCCGCGTGTGCGATAAGGCTTAGCACCGTTGCGACGCCTTCGGGTCGCTTGAGATTCACCGCTATCGAACGGCGGTTGCGGGCCTGCACGTCGTAGCGCGTGTTCAGCGCGCTGTACGGATCGGGCAAGGGCCCGCGACGCGGCTGGTCAACCCGGATCACCTCTGCGCCCATGTCGGCCAGCATCATCGCGCAAAAGGGCCCAGGGCCGATGCCTACCATCTCGACGACTTTCACTCCAGCCAATGGTCCGGCCATTTCTCATTCTCCTGCGCTCAATCGTTTTCGGCTTGCACGGCCCACGCCCGCAATTCGCGTTCGGCCATGCGGCCATACAGTTCCCCCAGTATCTGCAACGCGTGCTCGCGGGCCGCCGGTGCACCCTGGTCGGGTGTGCGCAGCCACTCTTCGAGCGACGCCAGAACCGCATGCAGCGCTTCGTTCAATACGCACGCGGCGGCCAGTGCGGGATCGTTGACCCCACGCACCTGGACCGCCGGACCGGGTGCCTGGGTTTCGAGCTGCCGGGCGATGGCGGCTAGCGAAGCAGCGGAAGCCGGCGCGGCGGCCTGCAGATCGGGCAGTACCGATTCGAGGGTCCGGCGCACGTCCGCGTTATCTTCGGCGAGGTAGGCCGGCCAGCGGTCCCACGAGCGCTGCAGGCGCCCTAGCGCATGCAGCGTCGCCTTCAACTGCCGCTGTGCTGCGCCGCCCGTTACAGCCGGCAGCACGGACTGTCGCAGGCCATCGGCCATGCCGGCCAGCAGCTCCCCTACGGTGGGTCTAAACACGGCTAGTCTCCTTGCGATGCTGCTCGGCCCAGGCGAGACAGCGATTCAGGCAGGGTGGGACGGTTGCGGCCCGATCCGCATGGCGCATGTTTGGCGTACTCGAGGTGATGAAGGCGCGGGCCGCCGTAAGAGAAATGACGGCGAACTTCAATTCGTTGAACACCCTGTAATAGAGAACATCGGACCACGCGATCTCACGTCTGGCCAGCGCCGCGTAGCGCTGCACGAATTCGCGCAGTGGTACGAAGCGCTCTGGACTCCAAAGCGGCCGGTAGATCCAGGCAAGGTCCTCGACAGGGTCGCCCAGATGTGCCATTTCCCAGTCGAGCAGGCCGCTCACGCGATCTCCTTCGTAGAGGAAATTGCCAGGCCGCAGGTCCCCATGGACGAGGCAGATGCGTTGTGGCTCGGGCAGGTGGCGGTACAACCAGCCAAACAGGCCGGACATAACGGGCAGCGGCTCCAGGCGCTGGGCCAGGAAGGTGTCATGCCAATGCGTGATCTGACGGAGCGCCACTTCGCGCGGCGACAGGCCTTCGAGAGCGGAATCGAAAGCGGCCGGCGTCCAGTCGACCGCATGCAGGTCCGCCACGACGCTTGCCAGATCTTCGGTCAGGCGCCGGGCCGCAGCGGGGTCCGGCGAATTGAGAAAGTCGACGGCGCTGGCCTTGCCCGGCAGACGTTCAAGCACGATCGTGGGTGCGCCGACAATCTCACCACGCGCGTCCATGGCTACCGCCGCAGGCGCGCGGGTGCCCTTGCCGTTGAGGCCGTGCAGCACCCTGAATTCCTGCGCCACGTCAGTCTCGATCTGCCGGTCGGCGCCCTGGATCAGCATCACGCAGGGGCGTCGCTGAGGCAGTCCGTCAAGCTGAAAGACCAGTTCCAGCGACCACGCCTTGCGTGCGTTTCCACCGAACATCGGAGCGATGCCCTGGACCGAGACATCGCGGGCATTGGGCAGATGTTGTGCGATTAGTTCTGCCAGGCGAGCGGCCAGACCGCTATCCGGCGACACGGATGTATTGCCAATAGAAGTATCACTCATGGGGCAGGTTCCGGTATATCGGCTCACGGCTCATAGCAGGCTCCAGCCAGGTTTGCCTTCGGCGCAGGCCTGATAGGCGTCGGGCTCAAGTGGCTGGAGTATTCCCGTGGTGATCTGGCCGTCGCATTCGATCTCGCAATGGTGTTCGTTCAGACCAGACAGGAAAGCCCGTACCTGTGGGTCCGTGAGGTCGTAGCAATCACCTTCCACGGTGCCGTCGGGCACCTCCATGCCGTGGTATATCTGTTTGTCGGGTGTGCCGCCGTACATCCCGCAGCGCATGTAAGCTGTCTGGTTAGCCAGGCGCCGGAAGCGAACCCGCTTGATCTCCCCTGTGTCCAGCGTGTAGTCGGACTCGCCCTCAAGGAAGATGTGTGTCTCCGGCTCGAAGCGCCAGCGTCGTTCCACGTGGCGCACCTTGCCCACACCGGGGCGCGCGTCACCGTAGTCGTAAAGCACGGTGTTGCCCCATATGCTCAGGTGGGGAAATGAAATCCAGTTGCCGCCGATCCAGCCAGCCTTCTTCGGACCGCCAATCTGCAAGGCCGGTCCGCCGACACCGCGCCCGATGCCCCAGTGGCGATCGCGCGTGCCGCGCAGTTCGCCGGCTTCAAAGCGCAGCGTCTGACCCGCTACCCGCACCTCGCCCCCGGCCATGCCGAAACCTTCGAAGCCAGCGGTTACGTCGCGTTGTCTGCCCTGCGGTGCAGAACGGGTGCCCAGCGACGCGTAGGCGGCGCTGTAGATCTGACGCTTGGTGTCTAGCCATTGCAGGTCGAAGGCGATGTCCCATTCGTTCCCAGCAAGCACGAACCGCCATTCGCGCATTCCGCGCACAATCTCATGCCGTAGCGGCCCGGTGTGCAGGTCGGTCCGGTCGGCGCCGAGGCGGCGCCATGCGCGTACCGAGCGTTGCTTGCCGCGGTGGGTGACGATTGCGTAGGCCTCGGCGCGGTCCAGATTGGGGTAAAAGCTGCCGCCCAGCGCGATCATCAATTCGCCGGTGTTGTCGTGCAGTACGCACCAGTACCGCTCGAAGAAGCGTGGGTCAGTGGACCAGACCACCCGCACCGGGTCTGGTGTCTGGTGCACCATGAAGTCGTCCATTGCCGACAGTGGAAACTGCTCGTCGAAATGTGCGTCGTTAAAGCTGGGAGGACTCATCGGGTTTGAGCTCGGATGAAACAAGGGGTTTGAACGACCGGCACTACCGACGGACCGGCAGTGCGCCTCGCGGGTAGCGCGTCAGCCCATACACCGTGCCGATCGCCCTGCGGCACGAAGATGAGCGCGCAGGCGACGTGCTGTTTTGCCGGGCTGACTGAAGCTGGATGGATCATTGCGGTTCAACCTTCTCCGCCGCGCCGGATCCCAGCAGGGCCAGCACCTGCTCCCGAAGGGCCTGCTTCTGTACCTTTCCGTAGATGGCGCGCGGCAGCTCGTCGCGGATCAGGAGCAGGCTGAGTCGCTGGTACTTCGAGAGCCGCTGGTTCACCCAGCGCATCAATACGTCGGGTTCCGCGCTCGCGCCTGGCTTGAGCAACACCACGGCGACGGGTGTCTCGCTCCACTTTTCGTGAGGTACACCGATTACAGCGACTTCGTGCACGGCCGGATGCTCTATCACGACCTGTTCCAGATCGGCTGCATAGATGTTGATGCCACCCGACTTGATCATGTCCTTGAGCCGGCCGTTGACATACAGGAAGCCGTCCTCGTCCATCTGGCCCAGATCGCCGCTGCGCATGTAGGTGCGGCCGGCAGGGCTGATCCAGGTCGCCGCCTCGGTCATGTCCGGGCGGTTGTAGTAGCCCTTCATCATTCCTGGCCCATATGCGACGATCTCGCCAGTTTCTCCAGGCGGTAACTCGCGGCCCTGCTCGTCGATGATGCGGACGTCGTCGAGAAAAGAGGGCTTGCCAACCGAGCCGGTCTTGCCGCGCGCTACGTCCTCTGGTATGGCAAGTGTCGAGAAGCCCTCGGTCATCCCGTAGACCTCGTAGATACCGGCATGGGGGAAGGCCCTGAGGAGGGCTGCATAAGTCGCGGGCAGGAGTGATTGACCGGCCGTGACCAACGCCTTGAGCGAGCCAAGGTCATAGTTCTGCAACGGTTGCTGCAGCAGTCCGATGTACTGCGTGGGCACCAGAAAACTATGAGTGCCGCGTTCCCGCCGGACTGCATCGATGAAGGCCTCTGGCGAGTATTGCGGCAGCAGAACGACGGTGCCGCCTCGATACATGGTCGGAAACATTGTGATCCATGTGCCCGACGCATAGATCGGCGTCGCGCAAACGGCCACCGAATAACGGTTGATCGCGAGGCCCATGGCGAATCCGTGCGGGTAATTCAGTCGTCCGAAATGTGTGTGCTCGATGCCCTTGGGAACCCCGGTAGTTCCGGATGAATAGATGATGGTCATTGAATCGGAAGGCAGGATCGTGACCTGCGGCGGCGTGGACGGCGCCGCATCGAACAGTGTCTGCGCACTGTTCCATCCGTCGCCTGGCGAATCGACGCTGTAGAAATGTTCTGGCGCGATGCCTTCGAGCCTGTCGCGCACTTCATCGACCAGAGTCCGGGAGCTGCCGCCGGCAAACATCGCCCGGGCGTCCGATGAATTCGTGATGCGCGCGAGGGCCGAGCCTTCGAGCATCGTATTCAGGCACACGACCACGCAGCCGGCTTTCACCACACCCCAGAAAAGCTCGAACAGGGCCAGTGAATTGGGCATGAAGAGGGCGATCTTGTCGCCCTTGTCGAAACCCAGCGCGCGGATGGCATTGGCAACCTGATTGGTGCGGATATCGAGTTCGCGCCACGTAAGGCGCTCCTCGCCGCACACGACGGCAATGGAATGGGCAAAGACCCGCGCATTGTGCGAAATCACATCACTGCAGAGGTAGTCGAACTCGTATCTGAGGCTCATCGGATGTTCCAGGGTTGACGGGACGATCGTTGGCGATACGCGGATGCCCGGGTTGACTCCGTTGTTCCCGGTTCATGTTTTCCCGATAGGTGCCAGCAGCGCGTTATCGAGAAGAATGAGAGCGAGCGCTCGCAATCGATGGATGAAATATATCCAAATCGCGGACACTGTGCATGGGGGAATACCCGCAAAAAAACGACTTTACTTTTAGCTTTTACCCATCGACAATTGATTTATGCGAGCGACCGCTCGCTCACATAAACGGCGGGGATTCGACATATTTTGACTGGATCCCTGATCTTGCGGCAGTACTTCAGGAGGAGTGGCGATGCGCCTTTCGATGATATCCGGGGCTCGGCGATGAGCGTACAGCCCGTGTACCCAGCTTATGCCAGTCTGAAACTCGATTGGCCTCTTGAGCGTGTGCTGCGCGTGACGATTTCGCGCGGCTCCATGAACTCGATGGATTACGAGTTGCACCACGATCTCGGTGGAATCTGGCGCCTGATCGATGCCGACCCGCAGGTCAGTGTTGTGGTGCTTACAGGAGAAGGGCGGGCGTTTTCCGCAGGTGGTGATTTCGACATGGTTGAACGCATTGTCAACGATCACTCCTTTCGCATGCAGATGTGGAAGGACGGCCGCCAACTGGTGGAAAACATCCTTGCCTGTGGCAAACCGATAGTCTCGGCGATCAATGGCGCGGCCGCGGGAGGCGGCCTCGCTGCGGCCCTGCTGGCGGACATTTCGATCGCCGGCCGCACGGTGAAGCTGGTCGACGGCCACACCACCCTTGGGGTGGCGGCCGATGATCATGCTGTGGCGATCTGGCCGCTGCTGGTCGGCATGGCCAAGGCCAAGTACTACCTGATGACCAATGAGCCTTTGACCGGCGAGGAAGCCGAGCGCCTTGGGCTGGTCAGCCTGTGCGTCGATAACGACAAGGTGGTGGACAAGGCGCTGGAAGTCGCCGGTCGCCTCGCGGCCGGTGCGCCCGAGGCGATCCGCTTCACGAAGCATGCGCTGAACAACTGGATCCGTTCGGCCTGGCCTGCCTTCGATGCGTCTCTGGCGTTCGGCATTCTGGGCTTCACCGGTCCTGAAGCGCGGGAGGGCCTGGCAGCCCTGAGGGAAAAGCGCCGACCCGTATTTCCGCAAACGACGCACGTGTGAATTTCGTCCGAACCCTGAATGGAGAATTTTCTGCAATGAGCCAAGTTTCACGTTCCTACATCGTCACCGGTGGTGGTGGCGGAATCGGCGGGGCCACCGTGCTGCGCCTGCTGCGCACCGGTGCGAACGTCCTCGCGATAGACATCAGTTCCAGACGCCTGAACGGTGTGAAAGAAGAGGCCGCCGCCTTGCCTGGCCGCATGGAGGTGCTCAAGGCGGATATCACTGCCGAGCAGCCGGTAGAACAGGCAGTGAAGCTTGCGCTGGAACTGTTCGGCGACCTGCACGGTGTCGCTAACGTGGCCGGCGGCATGCCCGACTACACGGGCACGGACATGGACCGCCCACTGGAGTCGATCAGCCTCGATTATTTCCATCGGATGTTCGCGCTCAACGTCGACAGTGCCTTCCTGATGAGCAAGGCCGCCACGCCACACTTCAGGAAGAAACAGTACGGCAAGATCGTCAACGTCGCCTCTCTGGCTGCGTTTGCCAACCGCCCAGAGCTTGGGAATGCCGCCTACAACCCGGCGAAGAAGGCGGTGATCGGCCTGGCCGAGACGCTGAGTCTCCTGCTGGGACCGGATGGCATCCGCGTTAATACCATCGCACCCGGGCTGGTGATGAGCGATAAGGCCAAGGGCGCGTTGGGTGACGAATACACCCAGCGACACCTCAAGCAGGTGCCGCTGGGCCGGCTTGCGACTACCAGCGACCTGGCGGAAGGGATTGCCTTCTTCCTCGAGCCGGCATCCGACGGCATCACCGGCGAAACGCTTCGGGTGGCCGCCGGCGTGCGTTGAACGGGTGCTCGATACAGCCAGCAGGACCGAATGAAGCAGCAATTTGTGAATGACCATGGATAAAGCGCAGGAAATTAACCTCGTCGTGCGGGCCATCACCCAGGAGGCTGATGGTGTGATCGGCCTGACACTTGCAGCCGCGGATGGGCAGGATCTGCCGGTGTGGACGCCAGGTGCCCATATCGGCCTCCTGGTCGACGGCGGGCTGGAGCGCCAATACTCGCTGTGCAGTGAACCTGAAGACCGCCGGCAATGGCGCATCGCGGTGCTACGCGAGCCTGAAAGCCGCGGGGGCTCCGCTTGGCTGCATTCCCGTCTCCAGGTTGGCGACATACTCCGTGCGACAGGGCCGGGCAACCAGTTCGAACTGGTGGATGCCGATCGCTATGTGTTCGTCGCCGGCGGAATCGGCATTACCCCGCTACTGCCGATGATCCGTGCCGTCGAAGCCCGGGGCGCACAATGGAGCCTGCTGTACGGCGGACGCCATCGCAGTTCGATGGCCTTTGCCGCCGCGCTGGAAGCATACGGCGAGCGGGTTCGGATCCAGCCAGAGGATCAGTGCGGGCTGCTCGACCTGAAGGCGGCACTCGGCGCGCCCCAGGCTGGAGTCGCTATATACAGTTGCGGTCCTGAACGTCTGCTCGAAGCGGTCGAGGCCACGTGCGTGGGCTGGCCGGAGGGTGCCTTGCATGTTGAGCGTTTCCGGCCCCGTCCCGGCGCGCTGGAAGGCGAGAGCGGCTCGTTCGAGGTCGTGCTCGCAAAAAGCAACCTGTCCTGCCAGGTCCGGGAAGGCCAGACCATCATTGATGCGCTCGATACGGCCGGGTTCCATGTGCCACGCTCGTGCGGTGAAGGCACGTGTGGAACATGCGTGGCGAAGGTGCTCGAAGGTGTGCCGGACCACCGTGATTCCTTCCTCATGGGCAAGAAGCGCGCGGCCAACCAGACCATCTGTGTGTGCTGTTCGCGCTCCCTCACACCACGGCTCGTGCTGGATCTCTAAGTCCGCACTGTGCCAACCTCGGGGTGGATAACCGCCGCGAATCCAGAAACAGGAATGAGCCATGACCTTCATCTACGATCCTAACGACCCGGACGTGCGCCGCGACCCGCATGCCGTGTTCAGGAAACTGCGGGAAACCGAACCCGTGCACTGGAGCCCAAAGCTGTCGGGCTGGGTGGTGACCAGCTACGAACTGGCCAGCGAGGTGCTGACGACTAACGGCACCTACTCCGCAGAACGGTTTACTGCGGTGCAGCAGCATCTGTCTGAAGAAAAACGCGTGACTGCTGCGGAGGTGATGCGCTGGTTCCAGCACTGGATGGTATTCCGCGATCCGCCTGACCACACACGTTTGCGACGGCACATGGCTAACACGCTGAATATCCCGGTGTTCGATGCCAGGCGCGAGACGGTGATTTCCGTGGTCAATGAACTGCTCGACCGCATTCCGGTGGGCGACGCGTTCGACTTCTTCCAGGCTTTCTCCTTGTGGATGCCTGGCATCGTCGTGGCCGATCTATTGGGGGTAGAGCGCGACAGACTGCTGGAAGTGAAGCAATGGTCCGACGATATGATGACCTTCATCGGCAGCGCGCGCGGGGTACCCGACAAGTACGAACGCGCCCGGCGCGGCGCGAATGGAATGGGCACGTATTTCCTCGATCTTATCGCCAAACGCCGGGCGGAGCCGCGCGAGGATGCACTGTCCAGGCTGATTGCCTCAGAGGTCGAGGGACAACGGCTCAGTGACGATGAACTGGTTGGCTGCATGATGATGGTACTCAACGGCGGCCACGAAACGACGGCCAATCTGCTGAACAACTCGATGCTGGCGCTTGCGGCTCATCCGCAGACGGTGCAGCACCTGCGTCAGCATCCGGACGAGATGGCGGCGGCAGTCGAGGAATTCCTGCGCTACGATAGCCCGGTACTTTCCATCGGGCGCATCGTCACGGAAGACACCGAACTCGGTGATCAGGAAATCGCTGCGGGCGATCGCGTGTTCGCGATGCTGGTTGGCGCGAACCGCGATCCGGAGGTGTTCAGCGATCCAGACGAATTACGGACTTCGCGAAATCCTAATCCACATATGGCCTTCGGCAAGGGGCCTCACTTCTGCCTGGGTACGCCGTTGGCCCGGCTGGAAGGGCAAATTGCGCTAACGGCGATTCTCGAGCGGTTCAGTAGCATTGAGCTATGCGAACCGGTGGAATCGATTCCCTGGCTCAATTCTCTGGTAACGCATGGACCGACGCGTCTGCCGCTACGTTTGAAGTAGACGGACGGGTAGCGCTGCGGCTGGATGTGATCGACGTGCGGCCTGCAGTGGCAGGCCGTCAGCCGGGACCCTGCGGAGAGGCTGCGGAGCGTGCAGTCTCTCCGACCTGGGGTAAAGTAGCGAGCGGGTGCTCGCAATTACTTATAATGTCGACATCCTTCACCCGCGACGGCGAACAAAGTACTGATGACAACCCCGGCTATTCCTGACACTACCTCTACGCCACGTGCGCAACGCGTCAGCGCGCGACGACGTCAACTTGTCGAACTGACAATGCAACTGTTGAAGGAAAAGGGCTTCGATCTGCTGTCCGTCAACGAACTGGCTGAGCGCGCCTCGATGAGCGTCGGTGGACTTTACCGCTACATCAAGACCAAGAGCGACCTGCTCGAGATGATCTGTGACGAGACGAACAAAGGGCTTAATGAGCAGATGATGGAGAGGACATCGGCAGTGCGGGGCGTCAAGGAAAAGCTGCGGGTGGGCTTTGAAGTCTACTGGCAGGGATGCTGGGATGCGGCCGAACCGATCCTGACTGCCTATAGGGAATGGCAGTCACTACCCGAAGCAGCCCAGCATCGATATATCGAACAGGAGAAGCGGGTGGCCGAATACTTCAGCGATCTGATCCGCGCCGGGGTGGCCAGCGACGAATTTCGCGTGGTCGATGCGAGGCTGCTGGCTGCGGAAATGATTTTCCTTGCACAGATGCGGGCAGTCAAAGGATGGGCCTTTCATGGGTGGGATCGCGTCGCCGTCTTTGCTGAGCATTGGGAATTGATCGAAAGCCGACTGCGCAAATAGGGCTCCAATTGGGAGAGCCTGTCAGATTTTTAGTGTGCGGAGGTCATGAGACGATAAGGGGAATAACGTTCTATGACCGAAGCAACCGTGACGAAGAAGAGCAAGAACCTGAAGGCGCCGAAGCTGTTTCCCGATGAGCTGATCGATCAGCTCCTTGCCCAGGTACAGGGCAAGGATGCCGAGTCGATCCTGGGCGAATCGGGGCTGGCCGGCCAGCTCAGGAAGCAGTTGGCGGAGCGCATGCTCGCAGCGGGGCTGAACCATCATCTGGAAACAGAAAGCGAGCAAGGCAAGGCGGGCAACCACCGTAACGGCACCAGCCCCAAGACGGTCCTGACGCCCAGCGGCGAATTGAAGCTGGATATTCCGCGCGAGCGGCAGGCGACGTCCGGGCCGCAACTAGTCGGCAAGTATCAACGCCGGCTGCCGGGTTTCGACGACCACGTCATCAGCATGTATGCGCGCGGCATGAGCGTTCGCGAGATCCAGGGCCATCTGCTGGAACTGTACGGGCTACAGGTGTCGCCCGGGCTGATTTCCACGATCACCGACGAGGTACTGGCCGATGTCGAGGAGTGGCAGCAACGCCCGCTCGAGGCCATGTATCCGATCGTGTACTTCGACGCGCTGCGGCTGAAGATCCGCGACGAAGGCACGGTCAGGAACAAGGCGGTCTATCTGGCGCTGGGTATCCGCGCCGACGGCCGCAAGGAAGTGCCGGGTTTGTGGATTGAGCAAACCGAAGGCGCCAAATTCTGGCTGAAGGTCTTCAACGAACTGAAGAACCGCGGCTTGCACGACATCCTGATCGCGGTGGTCGACGGTTTGCGCGGTTTCCCGGAAGCGATCGAGGCAGTTTATCCGGCCGCCCAGATCCAGACCTGCATCGTGCATCTGATCCGCAATTCGCTGAATCTGGCGGGCTGGAAAGACCGCCAGCCGCTGGCTGCCGCGCTCGATGCCTTTGCGCAGGGCGAGTGGGGGCGCAAATTCCCGACCGTCGCGGCGATGTGGCAGCGCCAATGGGAACAGGTGATTCCCTTCTTCGCCTATCCGCCCGAGATGCGTCGAATCGTATACACGACAAACGCCATCGAGAGCATGCACATGCAGTGGCGCAAGATCGTCAAGAACCGCGGCCACTTCCCGAGTGACGAAGCCGCCAGCAAACTGCTGTATCTGGCCTTTGCGCAACATCGAAAAGGACTGGAAGATGCCGCCTGTCACCTGGCGGCAAGCAGTCAACCAGTTCGCCATCCTGTTCGGCGAACGATTCACCTCCGCCATCAGCTGAGATTTTTAACCGGCCTCAGCACACAAGATTTCTGACACGTCCGCGTCCTGACCTGCCTCATAGCTCACAACATTTCGTGCGGTAGCCACGATCGCCCACTTCTGTCGGTGCTCATCAATCAGGCTGAGTACGGCCTGCAAGCGCGCACCGGCGCGGACCTGTGCGACCGTATGAACGGCGAGCCTTTCTCGCCGGCCATCGTTCAGCGCAACCTTCCATTACGTCGCCGCCGGCTCCAGCGATATGGCCGACACTCCATCGACGGCATCCGTCAAATCTGTCCGATCTGTGCGCATGATGCTCTCCTTTGAGCACGCCTGAACTCACTGATTCAGGCTCCAGTGAGTCGGCCTTCCCGCTGCATAGGCTCTAACGAGCCGAGCCCGTGTGCGAGATAGTTGATGCGTCAGCCGGCCGCGCGAATTTTCGGCTTTGCCGGCGCTGATTGACGCTGTCGTGAGAGCAATCCTATTGGCTCTGGGGCCGCGATGATTGCTACATTAGGTCACCCTGATTATCAGAGGCTGGCATCGCTGAATGGCTTCACCGTGCCGACGCGTCTGTCAAGTTGACCGGGAATGCTATTGCATTTGGCCGTTGCTAATCGAACAGCTTGGGACTACCCTCGAGCGCAAGTCTTGCCCGCCGAATATGGCTTAGCAGAACCCGTTCGCCATCGTCGGGATCTCGTCTCTTGATCGCATCGACGATCAGCCGATGCTCGTAAATTGCCCAGTTTCTTTCGTCGATTCCGAGCAGGTTCCAATAGGCTCGCCGATACTGTTGCGTAGTGTTCCAGAAACGCTCGACCATTGCACCTAGCAACGCCATCTGGCATCGCTGATAAGTCAGCAGGTGGAACTGCCTATCCAAGGCGAGAAAGTTGTCGATGTGCGAGGCCTTTTCGGTTTCTTCACATACGCGCTCTATTGACGCTATCTCGGCATCTGCCAGCTTAGGGATGCTCTCACGCAAGGCGAGTGGCTCAAGGCGCTCTCGAATCTTATAGATCTCGACGCACTCCGCCAGATCAAGCTTGGCCACCCAAGCACCACTGTTGGACTTAAGCAGAATAAGCCCTTCCGACTCAAGAATTCTAAGCGCTTCACGAACCGGCAAGCGGCTGGCTCCAAATCGCTCAGCGATCTCTTCCTGAAAAATCCTGGTGCCGGGAGAAATTAAGCCATTGAGTATCGCGCTACGGAGCTCATTAGCAATCCGCCGACTCGCGACTCCTTCCTTGGCCAAATCACTCATTGTTTTTTTGAGGGGTAAGTGGGCTCGTGCGTCCATACGATGAAAGCCTTGCAAATTCCAACCTGGCGAGGCGACCAAGCACGCTTTAGTGCATACAGTGAATTGTATCTTAACGTCGGACCTTTTCTGTTGCGAAGGTGTGACTGCCAAACATACGCCCCCCAACAATGGATCCACCGCTGCCCCTCGCCGCGCGTCTGTACCGCGCCATCGCGGACGATAGACGGTTGGGCGCGTCTCTCCATTTGGATCCAACTAAGCGATTAGTCTCGGTATTTTCCCCAATAAAGGACCGAAAAATTTAACTTATGGATCCATATGGGCTAGACTTCGGTGGACCAATCCAGCTGCGCTCACGGGCGCCCGGGGCAAGGAGAGGTATTTGACACCGATCGTGCTGTTTTGGTTGTGGCATGAATGGATCCAATTGCCTGTACTGGGTGTTGGGATGATCGGTTGTGAGAGTCCCATTCCCGCAGGAGGGGAAGGGATAGGCCGGGGGCGGTGTGGGCTGCCGGGGTCTACACAGGGAAAACGTAAAAAGGAGTGAGTTGGTGAAAACAGTACAAGTCGGCAGGGCGATTGTTAATGCGCTGCGCGCAGAGGGCGTGGACGCGCTATTTGGAATGCCTGGGGGGCACGTAATTCAGATTTACGATGCGCTGTACGACACGCCGGAAATCCGCCATTACCTTGTTCGGCACGAGGGTACGGCAGCAAGTATGGCGGCTGGTTATGCGCAATTGACGGGCAGGCCGGCGGTCTGTGTTGTGACAGCTGGGCCCGGCGCGACAAACGTGCTCACGGCGGTAGCTGAGGCCCATGTCGCGTCGCTGCCAATGGTCATAATTGCCGGCCGCGGTGCTACGACGACCTCCTACCGAGGGGCAAGTCAGGAAGTCCCCACGGAAAAGGTATTCGCTCCAGTGACCAAATGGTCGGTTAGGATCGATTTCGCCGATGATGCTATCCCCATTGTTCGCCGTGCGTTCGCTCTGGCGCGTAGTGGGCGGCCGGGGCCTGTCTACATCGATATTCCGCGCGACATTCTTGCTCTTGACTGCAATGTACCGGATACGTACGAGCCTGTATCTACACTGGCGCGCCCAAATGCATCTGAATGTATATTGGATAAGGCTTTCGAAGCTTTGCGAGCGGCGAGACGCCCAATCATCATAGCCGGTGGCGGCGCAGTCGCGTCGAATGCGTTTGAGGCGGTGCGCGAACTCGCTGAAGCGTTGGCGATCCCCGTGCTCACCAGCCTCGCGGGCAGAGGCATAATTTCAGACGAACACCCCCTGTCCGCAGGTGGCCTCGGCACAAACCGTAACGATCTGTCAAAGCAGCTATTGCGCGACGCAGATGTCGTTCTGGGCTTGGGGACCCGGTTTGAAGAGATGGAAACGAACTGGCGTGTGGGTTTCGTGCCGGCTGAGCAGGCCTGCTACATCCAGGTCGATATCGACCCGGGCGAGATCGGACGCAGTGTGCCGGCAAGCATTGGTATTGCGGGGGATATCAAAGCCGTGGTTTCCAGCCTCCTGACGCGTATCAAAGATGCTGGCGTTGGTCTGAAAGCCGGCGCTTATGCGACTCATCCGCGGACTCTCGATTGTGTGAAGACGATTCAACGAATCGAAAGGGAGATTGACGAGGTCGCTTCTTCGGTCGAATCGCCGATTCACCCGTTTCGCGTCATACGTGCTGCGCGCGCCGTTTTCCCGCGCGACACAACCGTGGCGATCGATGTCGGCTGTCTCTCGCAACATATGGTCGGCGCTCATCCTATTTTCAGAGTGTTTGAGCCGCGTTCCCTGATCGTCCCTTCAAGTTTTTACGGGATGGGGTTTGCCACTAATGCTCTTCCCGCAGCTTCTATCGTCTACCCGGACAGGCCCGCTCTTGGCTTTTCAGGCGACGGCTCATTCCAGATGGTGTTGCCAGTCCTGCCGGTTGCTGCGCAGTACAAGCTTGCAGTCACTTGGGTTGTGTTGAACGATCAAGCGCTCGGTTCTATCCGGGATATTCAGAAGTACGTCTACAAAAGCCGTTTCGTCGATACTGATTTCGAATTCCAGCCCGACTTTGCAACGATTGCAAAAGGTTGTGGCTGCTACGGCGAACGCATCGAGAAGGCCGACGATGTCGAAGCAGCATTGAAGCGCGCATTGGCCGCGAACAGGGCAGGAATTCCAGCTGTTCTCGACTTCTCGGTGTTTTCTGCACGCACGCAGGGCACTTTGGACCACTATGTCGCCTACGGTCTTGCAAGAGACTAATGGCCTATCAGCAAACGAATAGGGGACGAGGACACTATGTCACTCCGCAATGCCCAGACATTGTTGTATGGCCAGCCGGTAAACGGTATCACTCAGGTGGGTTACGTCGTTGAAAACATCGACGAAGCCATGCGAAGCTTTACGACTCAGCTAGGCGTCGGGCCTTGGTTTCTGAGTGGACCGTTCGAGACGACCGGAGCTGAGTATCGACGCAAGCCTACCAATATCCGGCTCAAACTCGCAGTCGCATTTAGCGGCCACATGCAAGTCGAAGTGATCCAGCAACTCGATGACCAGCCGTCGGTTTATCGCGAGCTTATCGAGCGCTCAGGCTACGGGTTCCATCACTTTGCGCTTGCGACGAAAGATATCGATGCCGAAATCGCGCGTTTGCAGGAGGGGGGGGCCGCAATCGCGTTTAAAGCTCGCTCACCAAGAGGGCCGCGCGTCACGTACATGGACGGAGTCAACGGCCTCCCAGGCATGATCGAACTGATCGAGATGACGCCGCGACAGGAGGAATTGTACGTACTCATGTATGCGGCTGCGTTAGCTTGGGACGGGAGTGACCTTGTGAGACCAGCCGAAAGAGCGTAGAGCCCGACGGTCACTTGAGGTCTTGGATGAGGGTTTCGATGACCGTGTCACCACTACAGAAATCACTGTGTTCAAGCCAGCCAGACAGCGCTTTTGAGGAATGGTAGGTGCCGCGTCGACTTTCACAGGAAAGAAACATGAATATTCTCGACCTGAAGACGCGCTCAGCCGTGGTTACGGGCGCGGCAGGCGCAATTGGAAAAGCCATCGCAAAACGCCTGCTCGACTCAGGCGCTGCGGTGTGTTTATGGGACATTAACGAGGAGGCGGTAAAGCAGTCGTGCGCCGAACTCACCGAATCCGGTCCAGTCGAGTGGGCCGTCGTGGATATCTGCGATCCTCTAGCGGTGTCCGTAGGGCTCGCGCGTGTCATTGAAAATGTGGGAAGAATCGACATTCTCGTGAACAATGCTGGCGTAAGTGGTGCCCAGGTGCCGTTGGAAGAATACGATCTGAGCGAATGGCGTCGCGTCATCGAATCGAACTTGACGGGCGCGTTTGTATGCTCACAAGCAGTAATCGGCGCCATGCGTGCCGGCGGCTACGGTCGGATTGTGAATGTCGCCTCGGTCGCCGGAAAGGAGGGAAGTCCAAGATTGAGTGCCTATAGTGCAGCCAAAGCAGGAATGATTGCGATGACGAAGTCTCTAGGAAAAGAACTGGCGATGTCCCCCGTTCTCGTCAATTGCGTCACGCCAGGACCAACCCGTTCGCGGATGACGGCAGAAACGCCAAAGGAACAGCTAGCTTTAATGCTCTCCAAAGCTCCGATGCAACGGATGATGGAGCCTCACGAGGTCGCAGCTATGGTGGCGTGGCTGTGTACTGAAGAATGCAGCTACACCACCGGCGCAGTTCATGACCTCTCGGGCGGACGCTCATCCTACTAATTAAAACTATGAACGAACTTACAGATACCTTGATTGCCATTACAGGTGGTGGTTCTGGACTTGGCGAAGCATGCGCTGAACTGCTGGCCCCTCGGGTAGCCGAACTTGCGTTGATAGATCGTGACCCGGACTCGCTTGCCAGTGTGCGGGCGCGGCTGTCGGGATTATGCGAGATATCCGTTCATGCTTGCGACATTGCTAACAGCGATGACGTCTCCACAACATTCAATCGGATCGAGCGAGAGTCTCGGGTAGTGAGCACACTTATTAACTGTGCAGGAATGAACGTGAAAGATCGACACTTCGGTGAGCTTACTCCCGACGGATGGAATCAGGTCATTGCAGTTAATCTGTCCGGGATGTACTACTGCTGTCAGGCGGTATTGAGTGGTATGCGGCGTCAGCAGCGCGGGACAATTATCAACGTGTCGTCTTGGGCCGGTCGACACGCGGGATTCTTCACTGGACCCGCTTACAACGCCAGCAAGAGGGGTGTCCTGGCTTTGACGGAGTCAATTAACCTGGAAGAGGGAATAAACAACGTCCGGGCGACAGCAGTCGTACCTGAAGCAATGGCGACCCCGATGATCCGGAAAATTCCGAATCCACCAAGCGAAGAGGCGATTGCGAAAATGATGCGACCTCTCGACGTGGCGAGGATGATCGACCTGATAATCAGTTTGCCGCAGGAAATGTGTGTAAACGAGGTTGTCATGAGCCCGACATGGAATCTGTCCTATCTCGGAGCCTACGAGACGGCAATCGACAGGATGGTTTAGAAGAACGGCTTTGTCCTGATATTGATCGCGGTCTCCGTTCGCCCGGTAAATGACTGAGTTATCAAGAATTTTTTTATAAAAAGACTGGAACATACAAATTCAATATTAAATACAATATTTAGGAATACAAATGGAATAAATATTCCTAAAGGTGACAAGGTTATAACGAATATTGGAGAACTAAGCATGGCGAAAGAAAGTACTGCCTTGACGGTAGAAGGAACGTCAGGCGCAATGAATGATTCTGCGTTGCTAATGAAGACGCTTAGAGCGAAGTCAATGGTTGCAGCCGGCGTTGGAAATACATTGGAATGGTTCGACTGGACTATGTATGCTACTTTTTCTCCTTACATCGCCGGCGCGTTCTTCGCTAAATCGGACCCCCGTTCGATGCTGCTAAGTGCCTTGGCAGTCTTCGCGGTTGGCTTTCTTTCGCGTCCGCTCGGAGGTATCGTTTTTGGCGTTCTGACCGACAAGCTCGGACGAAAAGGTACTTTGGTGACAACCGTACTCATTATGAGCGCGGCAAGCCTAACGATAGGCTTGATGCCAACCTATGCTTCGATCGGGGCTTGGTCGTCGTTACTACTTCTCATCGTCCGGCTTCTACAAGGTTTCGCACACGGCGGAGAGATGACCGCTTCGTACGCGTATCTGGCAGAGATTGCGCCAGCTCCGAGGCGCGCGTTCTGGTCTAGTAGCATGTATGTTTGCGCTGGTCTTGGCGGGTTGATCGCGACTATCCTTGCTACGGTTCTGACCAACTATCTAACGAAGGATGTGATGCAAGCTTGGGGTTGGCGTGTACCGTTTATTGTTGGCGCGGTATTGTCCATTGCAATTATCTTCATGCGTCGTGGGATGATGGAGAGCGACGTGTATGAGAAAGATCGGGAAGAAAGTCGGGGCACAAAATCTATTGAAGTAAGAAACAGATGGAGTCGTCGTAAAATCATTGCCCGTACGTGCGGAATGTTCATCTATGAGGCGTCGGCCACACTTCCATACTACGTGTGGACATCCTACCCCGCCGTTTTCGCGATTACGTACCGAGGGATGGCGCCTGGCAGCGCGTTCGCAGCCAGTCTGGGGGCGCAGATTATTAACATTATCTGTACGCCGGTTGCGGGATGGATCTCGGATCATGTCGGACGCAAGCCGCTCACAATTTTCTATTATCTGGCGAACGCCATTTTTATTTTTCCGTTGCTTGGTTTCATCAATGACGACCCATGGAGACTTTTTGCTGCCCAGTCATGCATGCTTGCGGTCAGTGCGTGCATAGGCGGAACACAGTCCGCAATCGCTTCCGAACAAATTCCCACGGCTTACCGGGCACGAGTTCTAGGGACGGCTTTCCCGATCGCGACAGCAATGTTTGGCGGGACGACTCCCTACCTCACCAGCCTGTTTTACGGTCGCGGTCAAGGCTGGATTTTTAACATGTATTTGATTGTGGTCTGCCTTATCGGCGCCATTGTAGTTGCTCGGTGGAAGGAGACCAAGGGCATCGACCTTCATCGCGTCGAATAGCCAGCAGGTACCCTCGCATTAGTTTCACTTATGACGATTCCGAGAACCGCACTTGGGTCGCCGGGTCGTCCAGGCTGCAAGGATGAAAATGATTAGCGAAGCATTCTTTGCCCGCTGGTCGTCGACTCCCAATGATTTCTCACACGGGGCAGTGTACCAGGCTACTTCCTTCAATCCTTCGATTCCTTTCGAAGGCCGGGTCACGCCAAAAAATAGCGAATGACGAAAAAACCCAATTACGGAGACTATGCATGCGTTCGTATACAAAGTGGTTAATACAGCTGTGCGGGGCTACAGCAATTATCAGTTCGTCGGCCCACGCACAGAGTTCAGTGACCCTTTATGGAATCATTGACGAGGGCATAATGTATCTCTCGAACTCGGGTGGATCGAGTCGAACATATCTCGATTCTGTAAACGGCATAGATAGCAGTCGCTGGGGTTTAAAAGGAAGTGAAGATCTGGGCAGTGGTTTCCGCGCGATCTTTCAGATTGAATCTGGCATTAACCTGAACAGCGGGGCGTTCGCTCAAGGTGGCACTCCTTTCGGGCGTCAGGCGTACGTCGGACTTAGCAGCGCACAATACGGTAGTCTGACGTTAGGGCGGCAGTACGACATGATCTTCTACTTTCCGGCCTCTATCAGCCCGGTTGCAATCGGCAGCGTTATTTTTGGCCATCCCGGAGATCTGGACAACACTGCTCACTCGCTGAGAGTCAATAACGCTGTGCGCTACATGAGCCCGAACTTTGGGCCCTTTACCTTCGGTGGCGAATACAGCGTAGGCGGTATCGTCGGGAACACGACATCCAATAGTGGTTATTCGCTGGGCGCCGAATTTGCCAACGGCCCACTTACAATAGCTGCAGCTTTTGAATACTTTAAAAATCCAACATCTGCAACAGCCGGATCGGGATTTTTCACAGGTAACTCTAACGGTATCTCGCCACTCGCGCTGTCGCTGAATTCGGCTTATACGTCGGCTACGGCATACCAGGTTTTCACCGTCGCTGGCAATTATGTGATTGGTCCATTCACGTTGATGGCGTCTGGATCGCAAACTGAATATGCAAACTTGGGCGGTGGATTCGCCGGTGCTGCGGCGCGCTTCAGGGATGTGGACGTCGGTGTCCAGTACAAGGCGACGCCATCGCTATTCTTTGCGCTTGCTTACAACTATCTGGCCGGAGCAGGTGTGCGGACGGCCGCAGGTTCCACCGTCGGAAATCAGCACTATCACCAGTTGGGCGCGATGGCCGACTACATCATTTCCAAGCGCACCGACATCTACTTCGATGCCGGTTGGCAACTTGCAAAGGGGACTTCTTCACTCGGAACAGTTGCAGTGGCGGACATCTCAAATCAAGGAGATTCGTCAAATAACCACCAGTTCCTATTCCGGCTCACTCTGCGTCAGAAGTTCTAAGTTCAGGGGAAGCGACTCTCGAATAAACTAGCCTAAGGTGTGTGGTTTTGAAAAATTCAGGAGCAGAATTATGGATTTTGAATCCATCAGAGAATAGGCCATGTGCTACTTGGTGGTTGACTAGCGTTATAGTCCGAAAGCCGCCGCCATTGACGGTGTGCCTGCAGTTCGTGCTTTCCTTTCCTCCCTTGATATTGAATCAGATATGAGATATTCAATAAAGCTCAACGATCAAGCATTGCTTCGTCAGCATGCATACATCAATGGTGAATGGCAGACCGCCGATAACGGATCCACCTTTACTATTACCGACCCATCGAGTGGAGACTTGCTGGCGCAGGTTCCAATGATGGGTGCTGCCGAAGCCCGTCGCGCCATTCACGCTGCTTGTATCGCGTGGTCGGTCTGGCGAAAAAAAACCGCGAAAGACCGTGCAATAGTTATGCGTAGATGGTTCAACCTGGTGTTGGAGAACGCCGACGACCTCGCGACCATATTGACGGCTGAACAAGGCAAGCCGCTAGCCGAGGCTAAGGGAGAGATTGCATATGCCGCGTCCTTCATTGAATGGTTCGCAGAAGAAGGCAAACGGGTTTCTGGTGATACGCCTGCTACTCCCGATGCAGACAAACGTATCATTGTTACCAAAGAACCGATAGGCGTGTGCGCTGCGATTACGCCATGGAACTTTCCAGCCGCAATGATTACGAGGAAGGTCGCGCCTGCGCTTGCCGCTGGTTGCACCATAGTCGTCAAACCGGCAGAAGCAACACCGCTGACGGCGCTGGCACTCGCGGTTCTGGCCGAACGAGCAGGCATCCCATCGGGCGTTCTTAATGTTATCACCGGGGATCCCAGGGCGATCGGAGCTGAATTGACTGCCAATCCTGGGGTGAGGAAGCTATCATTCACCGGGTCGACCGCCATTGGGCGAATGCTAATGGCGCAAAGCGCGCCCACGATTAAGAAGGTTACGCTGGAGCTTGGCGGCAATGCGCCGTTTATTGTATTTGATGATGCTGACATTGATAACGCCGTGGAAGGAGCGGTGGTGTCAAAATATCGGAACAGCGGGCAGACCTGTGTTTGTCCGAACCGCTTTTACGTGCACGATGCGGTGTATGACGCCTTTGTCGAGAAGCTGTCGAAGGCTGTTTTTGAGCTAAAGGTTGGGAGCGGACGCGATCCAGGCGTCTCTATCGGTCCGCTCATTAGTGAGGCGGCTGTGAAGAAAGTCGAGGCGCACATTGCAGACGCATTGCAGAAAGGCGCGAAACTTGAGGTAGGAGGGGCGCGACACGAACTTGGGCACAGTTTCTTTCAGCCGACGGTGTTGAGCGACGTTACACCAGATATGATGCTTTCCAGGGAAGAAACGTTCGGGCCGCTAGCCGCGGTATCCCGATTTTCTTCGGAGGATGAGGTCGTCCGGCTTGCGAATGATACCGAGTATGGCTTGGCAGCGTATTTCTATAGTCGCAATATCGCGCGAGTATGGCGGCTTGCTGAGGCGCTTGAGTATGGCATGGTAGGAATTAACACCGGCTTAATATCCAATGAGGTGGCGCCGTTCGGAGGAGTCAAAGAATCGGGAATTGGTCGTGAGGGGTCACGTTACGGGATTGAGGATTACCTGGTGATCAAGTATCTATGTCTCGCAAGTTAATTTATGGAGTCTTTACTTTTTTTCAGCCTTGGGGAGATCTTATGAGATGGATGGACGAAGCGCTGGATATACAGCATGTAAAGAACTGGGCTATTCTGAATCCGTCTATTGAAGACGGTTCCGAATCTTGTGTTCAGCAATTGGACGCTTTTTGTCGCTCTGCCCAAGGATTCCGCCGCTTCCCGGCACTCGAACAATTCCCGCTTGTGGCCCGAGGTCTTCCCGCTCGGGTAATACTCAATCCGGGGACGCAGTTGGCTGGCGTGCGCCGTCATGGTGATCGCGTTTCTAGTCTTCGAATCAATTGAACAGGAGTCGGCATGAACGTTACCCCCTCCTCCCGCCTCCTGGGCGACGACGTCTGGCACGGACGTATTTTCACCGGTTCGTGGTGCAATGGCGCTTCAGAGGCTGAAGTGAAAGAGCCCGCCTCGGGCAAACGCCTTGCGCGCATCGGCATGGCCGATGGAGCTCTTGTTGCTGCGTCGGCGAAGACGGCGTTCGAAGCGCAGCAAGAGTGGGCCGCGCTGCCCTACGATGAGCGCGCTGCCGTATTGCGTCGTGCCGCGCGTCTTGCGGAGGAGTCGGTCGAGGAGATCGTTGGATGGATCGTGCGTGAAAGCGGTTCGACGCGCGCAAAGGCTGCCTTCGAGACACAGGTGACGGTGAAGGCACTGCACGAAGCAAGTGCATTACCGTCGCGATCGGCTGGCGAGGTGCTGCCATCGGGTCCGGGGCGGTTGTCACTCGCCCGTCGTCGTCCGCTTGGCGTGGTGGGCGTAATTTCTCCGTTCAACTTCCCGCTGTATCTGGCCATGCGTGCCGTTGCGCCCGCACTCTCCCTCGGCAACGCGGTGGTCCTCAAGCCAGACCCGCGCACTGCGGTATGCGGCGGCTTTGTTATTGCGCGTCTTTTTGAGATGGCCGGCCTGCCGAACGGGGTTCTGCACGTGTTGCCCGGCGACGGTGCCGCGGGCGCCGGGCTCACGAGCGATCCGCACGTCGCGATGATTCAGTTCACAGGTTCGACGAACGCGGGTCGAAAGGTTGGCGAGGCGGCTGGGCGTCATCTTAAAAAGGTCTCGCTTGAGCTGGGCGGCAAAAACTCGCTTATCGTCCTCGACGATGCCGATCTTGATCGCGCCGTCGCCAATACGGCGTGGGGTGCCTATTTGCATCAAGGCCAGATCTGCATGGCGACGGGCCGTGTGCTTGTGCAACGCGCCATATATGAGCGCTTCGTCGAAAAGCTTGTGGCGAAGGCATCGAGTCTGACGGTTGGCGACCCCGCCACGGACGATGTCGCGCTTGGACCACTTATTAACGGGACCCAACGTGATCACGTCACGCGCGTGCTCGACGCCGCGCAGCAGGCGGGCGCGCGCGTCGAAGCGGGCGGCAGTTTCCGTGACCTTTTCTTCGAGCCGACGGTGCTCACCGGCGTGACTAAAGAAAATCCGGCCTTCAGCGAGGAAATCTTCGGTCCAGTTGCGGTGGTAGTTCCGTTCGACACGGACGAGGAGGCGATAGCGCTCGCCAACGACACGGAGTACGGACTCGCGATCGCCATCGTCACATCAAACGTAGGCCGTGCGCTGCGCATGGGCGAACGTCTGCGCAGCGGCCTTCTGCACATCAACGATCAGACGGTTAACGACGAAGTGATCAACCCATTCGGTGGTGTGGGTGCATCGGGAAACGGAACGAGCGTCGGCGGCCCAGCGAACTGGGAGGAATTCACGCAATGGCAATGGCTCACGGTCAAGGGCGAAGCGCCGCTTTATCCGCTCTAAGAAACTCTAACAGAATGAATTCAGGAGAGAACTGGTTCGCAGCTGAGAGGGGCGAAGCCGCATAATTCATCCAGCTATCGGATTCGTCAAACGAGGGCGAGGTCAGGGCTGCGCTGGGTGGGCCTACATTCGGTAATGTCGGTGAGCCACTTTTCATTCGGGGCTGCTGCACGGACGTCACGATTGATGAGCTTCTCCGGCGCAGGCCTATTTCGCCACGACATGAATACCTGCTGCTTACCCAATGGGGCGCGTATTCGACGATTTCTGTAGCAACGGTGATTGTGTTCGAAGATGCCCTCCGATATGGAGAGCCTCATGGTGAATCGGATGCAGAGGGCACATCCGATCCAGCGCAGGTCAACCCATGTGTCGCTGCAGCCGCTCCAGGCGAGGTGAGAGACCAGATTGTCCACGCGAACGACGGATAGAGGTAGCGTCGTGGCCTGGCCCATCGTCGTCGGATGTTCGTGCGTTCAGATCGGCGCGCGTAGAGCTTGCTGTGTTTCAATCATGATACGAGTGTGCTCCTCTCTTGAACCACTTTCGCGCTCGATCTCGCCGAGACGGCCGGACGCGCTCACGACAAGCCTTGCACGGTCGTAGTGTCGACCGGCATAGGCGATAAATGCGCCTTCGAGTGAGCGACGCCGCGCGAGTTCCTCGCTGAGGACGATCGCCCCTTCGACCGCAATACCGGCCCTGGAAGCCAGATGCGGCGTGGTCGCATGCACGGCATCACCAAGAAGCACGATACGCCCCTTGTGCCATGGCCCGTTAATCATGTGCCCGGCAAGCGGTCGATAAAGCAGCCGGTGGTTCATCAATGAACCGTCGAGTGGTCCGCGACGGAATTCACCCACCGCACCCCCGAACTCTTCGAGGAGTTCGGCAAGCATCATGGGCCATTGTTCCGGTGCGATGAAGTCCATGCCTTCCCGTTTGTCGAGGACGAATAGATAGCACTCGGTTTGACTGATCGGGTTCAATCCGGCCTTGGTTGTCTTCCCCATGTACATCAGGGAGTTCTCCTGAAGACGGGGCACAACTGCGCGCCATGAGCGCTGTCCGGTGAAGGGTGGACCTGGAAACTCGGGCTTCACATACTTGCGTACTGGGGAGTTGATGCCGTCCGCACCGATCACGAGATCGTATCGGGCGCGACTTCCGTCGTTAAATGACACCTCCACGCCTTCGGCGTCCTGTGTGAGCGTTTCGAACGTCACGCCAAGACGCGCATTGGTGTCGGCTTTGCGGGTTGCCCGGCCGAGAATTTCGGCGAGCGTGGTCCGCATGATGCCCGCGACACCCGGCAATTCGTCGGCGCCGACCGCTGGTGCGATAGGGACGGTGACTGTAAGGTTGCTATTGGCATCGCAAACGTCAACCGCATTCCAGAATCCGCCGCTCGCAAGTACTTCGTCTGCGACACCGACCTCACGAAGGCCGCGCAGCGTAGGGCCGCTGATTGTGATGCCAGCGCCGCCGGGCGCCCATAATGGGTTCAGTTCGACGAGATCGACCTGAATGCCTTGCCGGCTCAGAAGAATGGCGGCGCTCATGCCTCCGATGCCACCGCAGTCGGCGCGATCCCTACTTGTGGCTGAATTTTCGGTCGGCGTAAACAATGCCGAACGCCATGCCGTAGCGTGCAACATGGCGACCCGCGCCGCCCAGACCGACGATGCCGAGAGTGCGGCCATGACATGCGCTCGCGCATGACGCACAGAACATCGAAGTCCACCAGCTTGCCGCGAATGTCATCGGGTTCGAGTACTGAACCGCCCCGGGGCGGTTCACATCGATGAGCGCGAGCTTTGTCTCGGGCAAAGGCGAACACAGCAGACCCGCGACAATCGTCGCGACTGATCGCCGGTCTGCTGTGTCTGCAGCACGCCTTTGATTCGTCTGACGAGTATGTCGTCTGGTAATGGGTAGAGGACCCGTATTGCGTACGCCGGGAGACCGGCCGGCAAGGTTGCCTCGCCGCGTGGCAAACCGGTTGCCGACCTCTGATACCGTGGAAAGAGAGATGGCTGCACAAATCCGGACAGTCGAATAAACGGAACACCCGGGGACACTTAAGGATTTCGGACGACTGTCCGAACGAGTGAGGCCATTTTCCGGTTTCGCGCTTGGAGCGCGGTAGTTGACACCCACGTTGACACTTGCGCATGACGAAGATAACATCCCCAACAGTCCTTACGCGCAAGCATGGTTTTCCCGAAGTACCGCATGTCCGGTCGCAAGCGTCGTTTGAATGTCGTGCGTTGGTTCCAGACGCTGCCGTGGGATATCCACGGCAGGTGATCTGCATGGCGATACTGGCAGCGTGCAGTGGTTTGCGATATGTGTCGTGGTCGTAGTCGTAGTTGCGATCGACCCTGCACAACGATGGACAGTCCCCAGGCATCATTCTATTCAAGCTCTTAAAGCTGGTTTGTCCACGGTTGCCCGTCGTCAGGGTCCCCCGAAATGCAGCATATTTAAAGTCAAGGGTTATGGAAGAAGGTAGCAATATTTCGCGCAGGCGCAGGACGGCTCTTACTGAGGGTAGCGCCGATTACAAACTCAAGCGTGATGAAATAGTCCAGGCCGCAGTAAAATTATTCAAGGAAAAAGGCTACAAGTCCACAACGCTTAGCGATATCGCAAAGCGCGCAGGCCTTGACCGCGCTACGGTGTATTACTACGTTGGTAGCAAGGAAGAACTGTTTCACGAGGCGGTCAAAGGAATTCTGGATGAGAATGTCATTGAAGCAGAGCGCCTGCTGCGCGTTACCACGATGGGTCCGCGGGAGAAGCTCGAGCGACTGATCGAGCGCTTGATGACTTCCTACGAGGAGAACTATCCACACGTGTATGTCTACATACAGGAAGAGATGTTCGAAGTCGAAGGCGAGCGCACGCCGTGGGCAAAGCAAATGGTTCGACAGACCAGGCGTTTTGAAAGCGCTGTCTCCACTCTCCTGGATCAAGGCGTTACGCAAGGGATTTTTCGGGACGATATTCCTGTGAGGCTCGCCGCAAATGCAATATTTGGCATGTTCAACTGGACTCATCGATGGTTCAAGCCGGGCGGCAAGCAAACAGCTCGGCATGTTGCTTCAGCTTTCTGCAAGATTTTTTTCGACGGCATGCAAGATGCCAAACAACCATAAGGAAGGTCGGTAACGCTCCGCATGCTGGCTGCGGTATGCATTACTCTGAACGCGGTGACGATTGTCGGAACGACGAACTGCTACCCTGGAACGTGCTCGACAGGGTGCCCCGGCGCTGTTGGTCGACGCGTACTTCCTCGGTTGAGATGTGAATATTGTCCGCGCAAGCGCGTCGAAGATCTGCCACCGTTTCAATCGGCGGATCGTACGGTGGCGCGTTCAATCAGCGCGCACGGTATGACTATGTTGGTGGGGCGCACCTCGCCCGTCACCTGCTCGCAAACCAACGCGACGGTTGAGCCGATCATCTGTTCAAGATCCTGGCGCACAGTCGTCAACTGGTATGCGCCCCACGCCGCTTGCGGTACGTCGTCGAAACCTATGACGCCGACGTGACCAGGTGAGTGCAGTCCTAACTCACTACGAAGAACATCCAGCGCGGCGATAGCCATATGATCGTTCGCGACGAACAAGGCATCCGGCGCGCGGCCGGCTGTGAACAGGCGGCGCGTTGCCTCGCTCGCAAGTTTGAAGTCGTAGTGACCTGCTTCGCGGCGCGCGAGCGGCACGTTGCGAGCCGCCAGCGCATCGGTGAATCCACGTTCGCGCTCCAGACTGGTCGACGAATTATCGAGGCCGGCCAGAAATGCGATCCGCCGATACCCGCGATCGACGAGCAAATTGGCCGCCATCTGGCCGCCGCTATAGTTGTCTGATGTGATCGAGCTAAGCGTGTTCTGACTGCGACGCCGTGGGTCCGACACACGATTGAATTGCACGACCGGCACGCCGAGATCCGCACACGTTCGCGCCAGCCTCGGCGACAAATTCGCCGACGCCATGACTATACCGTCTACCTGATACTCCAGAATTTCGGCCAGAATCGCGTCCGCGTCTTCATCCATTTCGGCGATGAACATAAGAACGTGATATCCCTCTTTCTGGAACTTCTGCGACATTTTCTCAAGTGCCAGCGGATAAAATTGATTCTCGAGATAGCTCATCACCAACGCGACAATGTGACTTCGGCGCGTGATCAGGCTGCGCGCCAAGGCGTTAGGGCGATAGCCAAGTTTCTTTGCGGCCGCCAGAACTTTGCGACGCGTTTCCTCCGAGACACTGGCTCCTGGTGTAAAAGTGCGGCTAACCGCAGACTGCGATACCTTGGCCAGGTCCGCTACGTCCTGAGAGCGGGCTGCAGTTTTCATGCTGCCGTCCATCCCCCATCGAGCATCAGCGCGCTGCCTGTCATCAGGCTCGATGCATCACTGGCGAGAAAGACAACCGGCCCCATGATCTCGTGCATTTCACCCACGCGCCCCAGCGCAATGCGCTCGCAAACCCATTCGCGAAACCCTGGTTGAACAAACATCGGTGCCGTCATTGGGGTCTCGATGAATGTCGGGCAAAGACTGTTGACTCGAATCCGCGCCGCTCCAAGTTCCCATGCGAGCGCTTTCGTCATACCTTCGACCGCATGTTTGCTCGCGCAATAAAGTGAGCGGCGCGCGCTGCCGACGTGTCCCATTTGAGAGGAGATGTTAATGATCGATCCGCCGAGGTTGGCGTCGACCAGTCGCCGCGATACTGCGCGGGCGAGATAGAAAGCAGCCTTCACGTTGAGCCGAAGCACGGCGTCGATATCGTCGTCGGTCAAGTCGGTCAGCGGCTTCGGCCGATTCATGCCGGCACTGTTGACAAGAATGTCGAACGGCACCCGGGAGTTCACCTCCCGATCCACGGACGCCGAATCGGTGACATCGAGCACGAGCGCTTCGCACGCGACGCCTGTCGCCCGCAGTGCTTCGCATGCTACTTCAAGCTCTGCCCGTCGCCGCGCAGCTACCGTCACGTGTGCGCCAGCACGGCCGAGTGCAGCGGCCGCCGCAAGTCCGATTCCGCTACTTCCGCCCGTAACCAGCGCGCGCCGGCTGGCGAGCCCGAAATCGGGTCCTGCCGACGGCACGATCACGACTGCGCCTCCACCGGCCGGTACCAAGGGAGGTCTGGCCGGTTGCCATATCGGCGCACGCGGATGTTTGCCTGTTCCCCATGCCCGGCAAAGTTTTCCATGTGACAGAGGCGAGAACAATATTCGCCGATAATGGCACTGGCTTCGTTGGTCGTTACGCGCTGATAGGTACAGGTCTTTAAAAACTTTCCGACCCAGAGTCCACCGGTATAGCGCGCGCTGCGGTTGGTTGGGAGCGTGTGATTGGTGCCAATGACCTTGTCACCGAAGCTTACGTTGGTGCGCGGGCCGAGGAACAGCGCACCGTAGTTCGTCATGTTGTTCAAGAAGAAGTCTGGGTCTTCCGTCATGACCTGGACATGCTCCGAAGCAATATCGTCGGCCACTTGCAGCATCTCTTCGTACGTGTCGCACACGATCACTTCGCCACAATCAGCCCAGCTTTGCGCGGCAATCGAGGCGGTCGGCAAGATCTTCAACTGGCGTTCGATTTCCGCGAGCGTATCACGAGCAAGCTTTTCGCTGTTGGTCAGCAAAATGGACGGCGACGTAGCGCCGTGCTCGGCCTGACCGAGCAGATCGACGGCGCAGAGTTCACCGTCAACACTTTCGTCCGCAATAACAAGTGTCTCCGTGGGACCTGCGAAAAGGTCGATGCCAACCCTTCCGTACAGTTGCCGCTTGGCCTCTGCCACGAACATGTTGCCTGGGCCCACGAGCATGTCGACGGGCGCCACGGTGGGCGTTCCCACCGCCATCGCGACCACGGCCTGGATGCCGCCGAGTACGAGGATTTCGTCGGCTCCCGCCATGTCCATGGCCGTTACGATCGCCGGATGCGGCTTGCCCTGATAGGGCGGCGCGGTAGACACAACCCGGGCTACGCCCGCGACCTTGGCCGTCAATACGCTCATATGAGCGGACGCAAGCAACGGATACTTGCCGCCAGGAATGTAGCAGCCCACCGCGTTCATGGGGATGTGCTTATGGCCCAGCACGACGCCGGGAAGGGTCTCGGTTTCCACGTCGCGCATTGAATCGCGTTGGATCCGTGCGAAGTTGCGCACCTGGGTTTGCGCGAAAGCGATGTCTTCGATCTCGCGCGCTGAAAGCTGTTTGCGCGCAGTCTCGATTTCCGGGCGCGATAGCCGGAAGTCGCCCGGATCCCAGTTATCAAACTTGCGGCTGTATTCACGAACCGCCTCGTCGCCCTTTTCCTCGATGTGCTGAATGATGCTCTCGACGATGGCGCGCACCTTGGCGTCGCTGTCCGATTTGCCTGCTGCCGTGCGGCCTCGCTTGATGTACTTGACCATAGTGTTCGTCATCCGGGAAGTGGGTTAGCCGTCGATAGATGCGAACACTGTCGGGTCGTTGCATACGTATGCAAATAAGTACTAACCCTGTAGTCGCAGTTCAGTGTGCTGGTTACGGTTTGTCCTTCCAGGCAAAGACACGCTTTGGCGTTTTACGTCCGCGAGGCTTTCGGCAACGTTGCGAATCATGCCCCGGTTGAAGACCGCCTTGCGGTTTGGCCGGCATTCGCAGGCCCGGTCCAGCCAGACGGTTGCGCCCTGCTTCGCCGAGGCTGCAGGCGCTTTCAAGCACAAGCGTCCCCCTCGATTCACCGGTCGTCGATAAGGCGGTCAACGCCGACTCAGCGCTAGCGGACTCTCAGCCATGCTCGTTGCGGCGGCTCTCGGTCTGTACCACTCCAGTATTGGTGGCCGGGAGAAGAACCCGGATAGGGTTGCCATCGAGATAGGCGAGCACGTTCCGGATTGTCTCCGCGAAGAATTCCGTGTACACGTCCGTGCTTACGTATCCAATGTGAGGAGTCGGAACGACGTTGGGCAGGTCGAAGAAGGGATGCCCGGCCGGCAGCGGTTCACTGCAAAAAACGTGCACCGCAGCTCCCGCGATCCGCCCGCTCGTCAATGCCTCGACGAGTGCCGTTTCGTCGACGCGTTGTCCACGGGAGGTGTTAGCGAGGAAAGAGGAGGGCGACATTCGCTGCAACTGCTCACGACCGATCATCCCGGTCGACTCGTTGCTCAACACGGTATGCAGTCACGACATCGCTGCGTTCGAGAAGCTCTGAAAGATCGACGCGTTCGGCGCTACTCTCCAGTGCAGCCTCGCGCGTCAGATTACGGCTGGTCGCCAAAACGTTCATGCAGAACGCTCTACCGTAGCGTGCAACATGGCGACCCACTCCGCCAAGACCGACGATGACGAGGGTGCGACCCATACAGGGTCGAACCCACGGATGTCTGCCAGCGGCCGGCCCGCATCGCCCGGTCGTCCTGGGGAATGCGCTGGGCCAGCGCAAGGACGAGCGCCCAGGTCAATTCCGCGGTGGCGAGGCGGCCATTACCGTTCGTGGTGCCCGAAATGACCACTCCGTGGTCGCATGCCGCCTGTAGATCGGTGGCTCGATTGGCGGCCCCGGTCGTCACAACGCACTTTAGATTTGGAAGCAGCTTGAACGTCTCGCGCGTGGCCGACAGGCGCACGCGCATCACGCACAGGATATTGAAATCCACCAGCTTGCCGCGAATGTCATCGGGGTCGAGTATAGCTTCGTGAATGAAGGTCACGTCCGCTCGTGATCGAACCTCGTCCCAGTCGGCAGCACCTTGCGCGGCTACCTGATAGTCGTTCAGGACGGCGACGCGTAAGCGGCGTGTGCCGTGTATCGGGGTGACGCTTGCATCTGCTGGCGCCTTCCCGCCTCGAGGATCAACTGCCATGAAGTTCCCGCTGGAGATAGGGAAGAAGCCCACCGCAAACGAGGATGCCGTACGCCGGGCCTTGCGGTACGACTGCCGTTGCCGACATCCGTCGTGTGTCGTTCGTAAATCTGCCGGTGGCGAAATCCACGGAGACCAGCTCTCCTGTGGAGGCGGTAGAGCCCGCTTGCTCGTATTCTGCAATCAATAGCCCATGGCCTATCGCATGGCGGAAGAATTGCGGTGCGAACGAGTGTGCTATCACGCCGCCGACACCTGTCTCCTTGATGGCCAGAACCGCGTGGTCGTGGCCGGGCTCATGTCCGAAGTTTTGCCGGCAAACAGAATGTCACCTGGTTTGACATTGGGCCCGAAAAGAGGATCGACCGACTCGAGGCAGCGCCAGGCCCGCTCTGGGGGATCGAGCATGAAGCGCAAAGGGGAGATCGACTCGATGCCGATCCTGTCGCCACACTTCCAGGCTTTACCTCGCCGTATCATTCCCGTCATGACTATTCCTTTTGTCGGGCCAATGAAGCCGGTCAGTGGACATTCACGAACTGCCCGGCGACGGCCGCTTCTGCGACGACCAGCGGGCTGGCCAGATAGATCTGCGCGCTGGCGCTTCCCATGCGACCGCCGAAATTTTCCGTCGAAGTCGAGACACACACCTCGTTGTCCGCGAGAACGCCCTGGCCCCCGAAGCAACTGCCGCATGTCGCGGTTGTTACCGTAACTCCAGCCCCGGTCAATATCGACAGCAAACCTTCCTCGGCGGCGGCAGCCAACGTCGCCTGCGATCCGGGCGTGACGATCATCCGGACGCGTTGGTGGACGAACCGCCTCCGCAATGCCTCGGCTGCGACGCGGATGTCCTCCAGACTGCCCCGGCACACGATCCGACGAAGGCCTGGTCGATGCGAAGTCCGGCCAAAGACGGCAACGAAACGACGTTCAGTGGATCTGGCGGGGCCGCCACCACTGGCTCCAAGGTCGACACGTCGTAATCGCGCTCGGCCTCGTGGGCCGCCTCCGCATCGCTAAATAACGGATCCAGTGGCTCCGTGGTGCGTGAGCTCACATACGTGAGTGTCTTCTCGTCCGGATTCAAGATTCCCGTGACGGCCTGGACCTTGCGCGTCCAATTGCAAAGCGTCATGCGGCCTGAGATCGAAAGCTGCTCGACGGATGGGCCGACGAGCTCAATGACGCGGCCTAGGGCCACGTCTTCGCCGATGTCGCTCATGATGATCTGCGCGACATCTCTGATCAGGACACCGCGTGGCATTTTTCTTGATGTGTACCCTCACGCTCGGCGGGCAGTACCAGTTGGTGCCGGTCACCATGTCCGAGATGACGTCCATGCCGAGCGCTGTTGCGAAACAGCCCACTGCGCCGCACGTGTTAGCGGGTGTATCGACACTCACCTGAAACGTTCGGGGACGCGCATATCCTTTCTCGGCCGAGATCACGTGGCTGATGCCGTGATTGCCGATATCCCCTGATCGCGGCAAAACGCTCGCCAACGCCTGTGCATTTCGGCCGACTGCTGATTGACCGCAGGCACCGCGTGGGCGAAAACGACGACGACGCGCTCGGATTCGACTGTCTTCGCCCGCAGCTTCTCAATAGGCGGTCCGACGAGCGACCATCCGAGGTCGCAAACGATGATGCTGTCGGCTCGCGCGCGGATGTACTGTCCCGGCGCGGCACTCGTCAACCCAGTGGCGCGTGCGAGTATCTTCTCGCTGATTGTCATCGGCATGGCGACCTCGAGGACGTGGATCGATTCAGGGCGGCGTGCAGATTCGCGCCGCCTCGTGTCTAGCGTACTGTGTAGTCTTCCAGGTTCACGTTCTTGACCATTTCCCAATATTCGACGTTGAGGAATGGCATCACGAAGACGACACGTCCCTTGGAGTTCTTGTAGTAGGTCGACATGCCCGGATGTGTCCACACTGTCTTTGCGTGCAGTTCATCGACGAGTTCGTTGTACCTGTTGTTTGCGTCTTCGCGTGCGTCCACCGCCACAATCCCCTTTTTGAACATCTGCTTGAGGAGACGGCTAATGTAGCGCATCTGGACTTCCATGAAAAACATAAAGCTTCCGCTTCCGGGAAAGCTGTGCGGACCGCCCAGCATCAGAAAGTTCGGGAATCCCGGAACCGAAATGCCAAGATAAGCCCGCGGATCATCATCGTTCCACGCTGTACGCAGCGAGACCCCGCCTATGCCGCGAACGTCCATCGAGGAAACAAAGCGCGCCACGTCGAATCCGGTTGCCCAGATCACGACGTCAGCGGCGTACTCGTCACCGGAGGCGCTGACGAGTGAATGTTCGCGCACTTCGGTGACCGCCTCCGTAACCAGCGTCACGTTGTCCCTGCGCAGTGTTCGAAACCAGCCGTTGTCGAGCAGGATTCGCTTGCCGAAGGGCGGGTAGGTGGGAAGACACTTGTCGAAGAGATCCGGTCGACCGTCCAGTTCCTCCTTCAGATACCTCGTGAAGTAATCGCGATGCGCATCATTCCGGGCGTTGACGGACCTTTCAGGATGTGGCCAAAGCGGGTCTTTCCGGAGGGCCTCGATGACCTTGTCGCCAAATTGCCAGAACAACCTGAGCCAGTACCACGTACGATAGAGCGGACAGGATTGAATCAGCATTCGAAGTGGATCGAGGATCGCCAAGCCAAACTTGTCGAAGGGAGCGACCCACTGGGGAGAGCGCTGAAAGACTGTGAGATGGCCGACACGATCTCCGATAGCAGACACGATTTGCATGGAACTCGCGCCGGTGCCGACGACAGCGACCCGCTTGCCCTTCAGATCAATGGCATTGTTCCACTCAGCTGAATGGAACATCGTTCCCTGGAACTTTTCCAGCCCTGCAACCTTGGGAAGCGTGGGTCTATTGAGCACGCCCACCGCGCTCAGCACAACATTTGCCGTGAGAGTTTCAGAGACACCGGCCTGATTCTTGACGTGGACTTGCCAGATTTTCTTTTCTTCATCGTAGATTGCAGCCACTGCCTCGGTGTCGAATCGAACGCGATTCTCAGCACCTACCTTGCGCAGCGAACCCGCAATATAGCTTTGCACATCGTCGCGCAGTGCGAAGTGCTTTTTCCAGTCCACCTGGGCGAAGGAGAAAGAATAGAGATGGCTAGGAGTGTCGACACCGCATCCAGGATATGTGTTTTGCCACCAATTTCCGCCAGCTGCCTTCTGTTTTTCCAGAATCACATAGGAGACTCCCATGGCCTCCAATCGTTCAGCGGCCGCAACGCCCGCTACACCCGTGCCGATGACGATCACGTTGAAGCCTTCGGGGGGCTCCACATGTGTATTATCTTCGCCGGGAACCGGCGCACCAACGCGCCGCGCGAATTCCGAAGATAGCATCTGACCATAGATGGCATCGACTTCCTCACCCATGTAGACGCTCATCATGCGAATGAGTTTCTCCGGAGAGGGTGCAACGATCTTCGGAGCGATACCCGACTGCAATTTCCAGATAACATCGATGGCGGAATGTCGGATTTGAAGCTGTATCTCTTCCGGCAAGCCACCACTGTCGTGGTCCAGAAGACCTTTTCCGCGGGTCGGCAGATACGGGGTTTCGAGCCATCGGTCATCGCCCGTGAACTGATGTAGAACCATGAGCAGCGCCGGTACGTTGGCGATCGCCACGGCGTCCTTGATTTCCTCCAAAGTCATCGCACCCTGGTGAAAGGGAGTCGCGCCACTAGCACTACCGGCGGAACCGGTAGCCGATTGAAGTCCGTTGTTATGCATGCTTTGTCCTGGTGCTTGACTTCGCTGCCAGCGAAGCCGGGATTCATCACGATGATTCGACGTGCGTTGAAATTAATCTTTTACCAATGGAAATTCATAAAAGACAACAGCAATTGTTTTAATGCTCTCACCGTGGTTAATTATTGTCAACACGTAAGTTGACTGGGAGCGCAAAGTCGGGCATCCGTCCGTCATACAAGGTATTAAAGGTTCAGCGAACTCCGCTGTGCACAGGAGCGCGCGCCGCGATAGCGAGTACCTCGCGCAGGGCTGTTCGCCCGCATCCCAGCGTCAGCGCGTTGCCAACATGGATGCGAACGCCAGGAAGAAAGCGGTGCGATGGCGTTGCATCCACCGCGATGGATATCAATTCCTTGGTCAACGCCGGAACGGTTGCTTTATGCCAAGGCAGCGCGCAGAAATTGAAGAACGCCTCGAACCCTTCAGGAGAGAATCGGAGCAGCGAGTCCAGAAATCCCGGAATAGCCTCCTCGAATCGGCGCCAGTAGCTGGATTCGCCGACATATTTTTGATGCAACGCTTGTTGTTCGTTTGTCAGTGGCGCCAGCGTCATCGGCTTTCCGGCCGGAGAGCCGAGTCGGGCCAGCTTCGTCGAGCCGGCCATCAGGCTGTGGACTCCGAGTGCGGAGACCAGCAATAGAATCTCGTGAAGCTGGGCGGTTGTGGCTCCGAGAGACAGCGCCCGCTGCGCATGCTGTTCTGCGTCTTGTGTGTCGAGAGTCGTGACCGATGACCTGAGCGCGTACTCTATGAACTCGACCGTCAGAGGATCCAGGTGCTCGCCCGGCGGCGTGTCCGGCGGGATCCCGGCATCGACGAAAGCGCTAATCTCATGGATCGATAGCGTTGAATCGGGGATCACGTCAGACCCCGCTCTGAGGAGATGTGTTCAACGTGCATTTTTGCTGCCCGTTCGCGTAACTGCCGCTTGTCGATCTTCGTCGTTGACATCGGCCAGGTGCCGGTATCAACAAAATGTATTCGGCGAGGAATCTTGAAGCTGGCGAGCTGACCCCGGCAGAACGAGATCAGAAATTCGGCTTCCAGGGTGTTGCCGGCGGCAAGTTCGACAAACGCCACAGGCACCTCGTCGAGCCGCGCGTCCGCGATGCCCACGACCGACGCCATGACCACGGAGGGATGGGTGCACAGGAATGTTTCTATTTCAGCTGGAGCCACGTTCTCGCCGCCGACTTTTAACATGTCCTTGATGCGATCATGGAACATCAATCGACCATCGGGAGTACGGCTGTAAAGATCTCCGGTGTGCAGCCAGCCCTCGGCATCGAGTGCTTTCCTGGTATTGGCGGGATCGCGGTAATAACCTTCCATCACGCAATACCCGCGCAGGAGAATCTCGCCTGGCGTGCTGTCAGTCACCTCGCTTCCATCTGAAAGACTAACGATGCGTGCCTCGATGCCTGAACATGGCCTTCCGTGACCGGTCGCTCGTTGCTCGACCGTTTCCGAAACATCACTGACGGCATAGATTCCCGCCGTCTCGGTCATGCCGCATGAGGCCACCAGTTCCACCTGCGGAAGCGCCGCCTGCACTTTATCCAACAAAGGCCGCGGGCCGATCAGAAGAATGGAGCGAACGGACGACAGCTTCGCAGGGTCCCATTTCTCGTGATTCATGAGCGCCTGCATGATGGCTGGGAACCATGGGAACATGACTGTCGGCTTTTCCCGGATCAACAGATCGAGCGCACGGCCCGCGTCGAAGAACGCATCGGTGACGTAGGTCCCGGCCGCGCCGATCGAGCCGAGGAACGGCGACAGCGAGCCGATGTGGAACAGCGGCCCGGCGCCCCAGGTGACGTCCGCAACCTTGAGGCCGAAGCGTATCGTCGCCCGCTCGACGGGGCCGCGAGTCACGGCCTCATGACTCAGCAGGCAGCCTTTCGGATTGGCTGTCGTCCCGGACGTGTACAGAAGGAGGCCGATATCGCGCAAGCGCACGCGGCTGCGGGCAACATGCACGTCTTCCTCCGACACGCGCGCGGCAAGCTCCAGGAGGCGCTCGCGGCTGATGAACCCGGGCCGCTCACTGCCGCTTAACAGGATCACGTTGCGCAATCGGGGAGCGGATTCCAAATCGAGCCCCAAGGCCTCGGACGAAGACAGTTCGGGAAAGGCCTGGACAAATACGTCTGGAAAGTCGACGTAAGCGTCTGCGTCGCCGGTCGTCAGGATAGCCACCAGGTCCGCGTTCGAGGCGATGTATTTGAGTTCGTTCACTTTGTATCTGGCGTTGATCGGCGCAGCAACGGCCCCGGCCAGGGCGACTCCGAACAAGCCTTCGATGAACTCGATGCCGTTGGTGCAGAGGATGCCGACGTGGTCGCGCGGTCGAACTCCGAGGCTCAGAAGCCCGCGCGCCACCAGCATCGCTCGCCTGAGAACTTCCGCATAGGTGTAGCGATCGTCGGGAAATACGACCGCGTCCCTGTCGGGATGACGGCTGGCTGCACGAACCAGCAAATCGCCGATCGGGGTGACTTCGGTCCAAACATGCGCACTCATAGTGCCTCCGGTAACGTATTGTTTGTGGCTGTTGCTATTGATTGCGGGTCTTGCAAGGCGCCATGCGACGCACCGAGATAGATATCGATGACTTCGAGGCACTGCATGACCTCATGAGTCTCGCCCAAGGCGACAACCCGGCTGAAGCCGGGCTATCGGATCAGCGTAGCGATGACCGAGCGCTTTTCGCCGGTCATGCCGACGATCGGTCCGCCGGCCCCAGGTCTCCTCGCCGGGAGGTCCGAACGCTCAGGTGTTCCGGGCGGCCCGTAACGATTACAGACGACGGCCGTCATCGAATTAACACCCCGGTTCGGTGATCAGCGAATGGACTGGATCACGGGCGCGCTGAGCGCCGCGTGAGAGGCCATCGGATGGCAGGGACGCGTTAGCCGACCACGTCCCGACCCGATGCGAGTCGAACACGACGGTCCGTTCGTCGATACGCCACTCGCCATGACGTCGCGATAAGTTGTCGGGATGGCGAGTGTCCATCGCGTCTGCGAGCATTGGGTATGTGTCCCTACGCACAAAAGGGCGTCCTGACCGTTCCGGGAAAGCACCTCGTAGATGCCCTGCTTGTCGAGCGGTAGCTGAAAGCTGTCGTTCATGAAGATTCCCTGTGTTGAGCGCCATACGCGCGATGGTGGAGTGGCGCAGCGCGTCGCCGTGTGAAGCTCATTCCTTCAAAACGCGAAGCACCTCGCAATATCGGGTTTGCATCTGCTCGACATCGATGTCCAATTAGCCATTTCATTGAAAATCCTTGTGCGAAGAAGGGGGTGAAGCAACGCTGTTCGATTGTGTCGACTGCGAGTCAATACTTTCACGAGCTATCGCCTCGGACTGCGCCGTGATCGCGGTATCGCTATTGACACCATCAATTCGGGGGTGATAATGTCAACATCTATGTTGACGTACATCGTCGCAAAATGTGAGGCTTCCATGAATTCGCGTTTTCCCTTAATTGAGGGCATCTGAGATGCAGTCCGACTCCAACCCGCAGTACCAACACATCCGCCTTGAACACAAAGGTCCATTGACGTGGCTGATTCTGAATCGCCCCGACAAGGCTAATGCACTCTCGAACGAATTGCTGGATGAGTTTTCCGACGCTTTGCGGTGGCTCACCAACAACGGCGGACCCGTTATCGCGATTAGAGGGGAAGGTCGCGGGTTCTCTTCGGGATACGATCTAGGGCAGGTCGGGAAGTTGTCATCGTCGGCTGATCCGGTCGCGGACCGTGAGCGCCTTAGACGCAATGTCGAGCGCTATCTCGCCATCTGGGACCATCCCAAACCGATCATCGCGGCCGTCCACGGATATTGCGTCGCGGGAGCTACCCAAATGTGCGTATTCACCGACATGACGATCGTGGCGGAGGATGCGAGTATCGGCGAACCGACCATTCCCATCGGCGGCGGATATATCGCTCCGCTATGGGTACCGCTGGTCGGTCCCAAGCGCGCCAAGGAACTGGCGTTCGTGCCAGGCAACAGCATTGACGGCCGCACTGCGGTCGAATGGGGCTGGGCAAACCACGCGGTGCCTGCCGGGCAGCTCATTCAGTCGGTCGAAGATCTCGCGGAGCGCATCGCAAAGATCGCACCTGCAGTCCTGCGGATCAAAAAGCTCTCTATCAACCGGGCAGCCGAATCAATGGGATTCAGGGATGCCGCATCCGCTGTGTCGGAGATGGATGCATTGCTGCATATGACGCCCGCCGTTGTGCAACTGAAACAGTGGATCAGCGAGGTCGGTCTGAAGGAAGCTATTGCTCATTACAGGGTACCCCGAACCACCCCCTTAACTGTTACGCCGTCGGCGGATTCAAAGGAGCAGTAAAACATGGAAAGTATCGGTTTCTCGCGCGAAGGGCACATCGCACACGTTCGGCTCAATCGCCCCAAGTCGCTCAACGCGATAAACGAAGAAATGGACAGGGGGCTTTACGAGGCTTGGAACGAGATTAACAACGACCCTGACATCTGGGTGGCTGTGCTTTCGGCGGAAGGAGAACGCGCGTTCTGCGTCGGCGCCGATGTCAGTGGCGGAGCCGAGCGTCCGTCTCGCATGGCCCTTGGAGGTGGCCTCACCGGTGTGGGCGGTCCGCTGGTCACCCTGCGCAAGCCATTGGTCGCAGCGGTACAAGGCTACGCGCTCGGCGGAGGCTTCGAGCTGGCGATGTGCGCCGACGTGATCGTCGCCGCTACGACGGCCGTGTTCTCGATGCCGGAAACCAAGGTCGGTATCATCGGTGAATCCGGCATCATGCATCGTGCCATTCGCCAATTGCCATATCGAGTTGCGATGGCGATGATCCTTACCGGCGACAGGTTGCCTGCCAGGGATGCGCTTGCTTACGGTCTGGTCAACGAGGTTGTCGAACCCCAAGTGTTAGCGGAAGCGGCATTGCGTTGGGCAGAAAAAATCGCAGCCGCTTCCCCGCTCGCCGTGCAGGCTGCGAAGTCGGCAGTGCTGCAAAGACTGGACTGGCCTCTCGAGGTTGCACTCTCGACGCGGTTCGAACCCATCGAACAATACGCAACCAGCGAGGATCGGGTCGAGGGCCGGAAGGCATTTGCGGAGAAGCGTGCGCCGATCTGGCGTGGACGCTGATAAGCCCGTTGCGGGAAACAACAGCGGTCTGTGTCACTGATCGACGTCGGTGTATCGTGCACGCGAAATTGATGATTTCGCGCCCGCGCATACTTCGAGCACAGCGATCCGTTCGCGCTCGACTTTCCGTCGACAGAAAGCTGGCGAATTCTCTGAAAGAAGAGGTGGCTGCGCAAATGCGGACAGTCGGACGAATGGAACGCCCGAGGTGTCTCTGACGAGGAGGTCATGGCTGACCAATACTGGACGACGATCGCGGTCACTGATCCGACCGCTTCTGCCTTCGCAGAAATCGCGCCGGGCAAGGTACCGGGGCCGCTAGCCACTTGACGATCGCATCGTGCTGACAGGCGTCCTGTTCGTGCTGCGGTCCGACACCGCGAGGGAAATGCTTCCGCACGAAACGATGCGACTCGGCATGAGTTGCATGCTGCACGACTGGTAACAGGCAGGCGGTATGGGACCGGCTGCACGAAGTGCTGCCGGCGAAACCTCAAGCGGCCGATCGCGCTAGGACCACGACAAATACCGCGAGCCGCCGTACGCTGCCGGTACCGCCATGCAGATCGCCCGTCGGGGAGAGGCCCACGACTGCGGTCTGGGCAAGATCCGGTGGGTCATCGAACATACTTTCCATGGCGTCTCAATTTCGGACACCTGAGTATCCGGTTTGAGGGCTTCGAGGCGGTACACAAGACGTTCATGAGAATTGCAACTTGCATAATTTTCCGGTGGCATCTTCGAGCCCCTCATTCCGTCAGTGTTTCCAAATTTTTCACAGTAATCAACGATAATGTTGACTATATGGCTCGTTCGCACGCATACTTAGCGTCGACAACATGACCCAATCGGCGACTAAAAGCGGCGTGTCTAAGGACCTGTTGTCCAGCATCCGGTAGGTGGAGACCCCCGGGTGTTCGGCGGCTACAACTAGATCGAAAAGGTGAGATATGAGTTTGTCAACGGCTGATAATGGCGCGACGCGTCTTAACGACTCATCGGACGTAATGGGCAGTCGGACACTCTGGGATCTTGTTCAACATTGCGCGACGCTGCGCCCGAGTAGTCACGCGGTTCGTTATCTGAAGGATCAGGAACGTCCCGAGGACATGCAGGTATTTACATGGGACGAACTCGCTTCGCTTGTCTGGGAAATGCGCTGCCGTTTGGCCCATATCGGCGTCCGCGACCAGCGCACCGTTGTGCTGGCGCTGCCGGGTTCGCCGCTCACCATCGTACTCTGGCTGGCGATTGCGTCGAACGGCGCGGTCGTTCAGGCGGTCGATCCGGATGCGGGCGTGCTGCCCCTTTGCGCCGCGATCCGCGCGACTCAACCCGTGCTAGTCATCGCAAACCCGGGCAACGCCGAAGTGCTGTCGAAAGCTCTTGTGCAATCGGCGGTCAGCGCGACAATGATCGTTGTTAAGGACCTCTCGCTGGCGTCGCCGATGTCGGGGATCGATGGACTGCGCTCGGCCGGTCCACAGACGCCCCCCAGCGCTTTTGCCGAATCCGTCGCCGGCATGTTGCAGACGTCAGGTACATCTGGCGCGCCGAAGCTCGTGGAACTAACGCACGCCAACTACATTGCATCTGGCGAACGACTAGCGCGAAACAGCGGGCATAGGGCAAGCGATTGTTTCTATCTTTGTTCGCCTTTTTCGCATACCAATGCGCAGTTGTACTGCTGCATGCCGGCCATCGTGACAGGCGGGACGATCGCGGTGGTGGAACGCTTCAGTGCCAGCCTGTACTTCGACAGTGCTCGCCAGATGGGTGCAACGGTGAGTTCGATGGTGGCTCCGCCAATGCGGATGGCGCTTCACAAGGCGCTCGAGCGCGGCTCGCCTGTCGATGCAGGAAGCCTCCGTCTGATTCAATACGGAATGAACATGAGCGACGCAGATTGGCGTGCGTGGGATCGGTTGTTCCCGCAGATCGAAATGCGCCAGGTCTATGGCCAGACCGAATCGGTGTCTGCCGTATTGGGTGGTGCGCCTTGGGAAATCGATGACAGGCGCACTATCGGCAGGCCTTTTCTTGGCGTTGACGCGGTGCGCCTCGTAGGCGAGAACGGGGAACCCGTCAAGCCGGGGGAACAAGGCGAATTATGGGTACGCGGCGAGCGCGGCCGCACCTTGATGCGCGGCTACTATCAGAACGAAGCGGCCACTGCGGAAGCGATCGACGCTGATGGTTGGCTGCACACAGGCGATTACATGACGCAGGACGCCAATGGGCGCTTTGCATTTGTTGGACGACGCATGCACATCATTCGCCGTGGCGGGGAGAATCTGTCGGTCTATGAACTCGAATTGATGATGCAGAGTTGCCCGCTGATTGAAGAGGTGGCCATCAGTGCGGAAAAGGATGCGTTGCTGGATGCCACGCTGGTCGTCCACGTCATTCCAGCAAGCGGGTTCAGCGAGCAGGCCTTCGAGCAATGGTGCCGTGACGCGATCGGTCGGCGCGGAGTGCCCGACTCGATTCGGGTGCATCAGGCATTTCCTCGAACGATCAGCGGTCGAGTCATCATTCGGGAACTGAAGTAGGTTCTCGTGCACGCCTTTCTGGCGTGTCGGTCCGTCCGGGGCAGAAAGCGTGGGCTTCGGCCACGACAGGTGGGTCCGGTGTCGCGCAAAAACATTCCGCAGATTCTCGATCGCGCTTATCTCTGCGTTCTCAAGGCGGACAACATCATGGCAAGTGGACCTCCGGGTAATTTCACGATTCGCGCCTTTCGAAGGAGTTACTTTGACTTCCTATTCCGATCTGATTTTGCGTTGGCGCCATTCGGCGAAGGTTTTGCTCACTTGTGATGACACGGTGCTAACGTACTCGGAATGTGTCATGCGTGGTGACGAATTGGCCCGCGCCTTTCTCGGTCTCGGGCTCGAGCGCCCGGCTCGCGTTGCCCTCGTGTTACCTAATAGCGCCGAGTTCGTCATCTCGCTCTATGCATGCGCGCGCATCGGCATCACGGCAGTGCCAATAAGCACCTGGTCCAAGCCGTCCGAACTCAGACGGATCTTGCGCGATGCCCGGGTCGACCTGGTCCTTGCCAGGGACGCCTTTCCTGGACACGCAATCGCCGAATCCTTGCAAGCGGCTTGTGCAGACGATCCATCGCTGGATGCGCTCCAGGTCTATGAATGGTCAAGGGGACAGGGGGCTGCCAGTCCGGTTTCCGAACTGCTTTCGCATGGTTCTCGCTGCGATGATCGCAGATGGTCGATTGAGTCGGGTACTTCCGCGCACACGGACGCCGACCTGGTCGTCTTATATACGTCTGGCAGTACTGGAGCGCCGAAGGGGGTGATACTGCCGCAGTCATCGGTCGCGCTCAACGGTGTCGCCATCGCCGGGCGGATGGGTTTCGGTGGAAACGACCGGATCTTTTCCTACTTCCCGTTGTTCTTTAGCGGAGGGCTTTGCAATGCGTTGACCGGAGCGATTTCATGCGGTGCCGAATTGGTCACGCAATCCCGGTTCGATCCGGCCGGCGCCTTGTCTTTGATCCGCTCCAGACGATGTACAGGCCGCAACGTATGGCATGACGGCCTGGAACCGGTCGCTGCCGTGGAGGGCTTCCGGCCAGGCGATTTCAGCAGGATGCGGCGCGGCCTCCATGTTGATCCTGAACTCTATCGAAGGCTGAGCCTGGCTGTCGATGAAGGTATCAATATGTATGGGATGACTGAGACCGCGACGGCGTTCACCTGCGGCGACTGGCGCGAACCCGCCGATGTACGGCAATCGACCCACGGCAAGCCGTTTGACGGCTCCGATCTGCGGATCTGCAATCCGGACGAAACTTCGCCGCTCGGGGTTGGTGTGGAGGGGGAAATCTGTGTCCGAGGCTACAACCTGATGCGAGGCTACACCGACGGGTCGCATGTCGAGCGAATCGACGACGACGGATTCTTTCATACCGGTGATATCGGCTTCGTCGATCCCGCCGGCTATTTACATTTCGTCGGCCGCCGCAAGACGTTGATCAAGGTAAAAGGTCTGACGGTCCAACCCGAAGAAGTCGAGGCGACACTGCTGCGCCATCCTGCCATCTCAAAAGCAGTCGTCGTCGGCGAAGGCGGTGGACATGAGTCGAAAGGCGTGGTGGCTCTGATCGTGCTGCACGAAGGGGACCGCTGGGACATGCAGGCACTTCGAACCTATTGCCAGGAAGAACTGTCGTCATACAAAGTGCCGCGGCTGCTGGTGGTCGATGCGAATCGGTTCCCGTTGTCGGCGAGCCTCAAAATCGATCGAATCGGCGCGGCCACCCTGCTCAAGCAGATCGCAGCCGAAGTGGGCTGTGGCGATGCCGATTCGACGGAACAGAATTGAACGGTCCGTACGGGGTGGTGGATATCAAGCGGTTCAAAAAAATCAGCCAGGCAGGCAAATGCCCGGCGCGGGAGTGTCATGAGTAGAGTTCTGATCGCTAACCGCGGTGAAGTGGCCGTTCGTATCGTCCGCGCCGCTAAATCCGTAGGATTGCAAACTGTCGGAATTCATACTCCGGAGGAGGCGAATGCCCTACATGTGCGGGACTCCGATATCGCAGTAGCTCTGGCAGGCGTCGGAACCGCCGCCTACCTGGATATTGCTTCAATCATTGCGGCGGCGGTTCGCACGAATTGCAGCTTTATACACCCGGGCTACGGTTTTCTGAGCGAAAGTGCCGCATTCGCACGCGCCTGTGAACAGGCTGGGGTGACTTTCATTGGCCCATCACCGGACACACTCGACGTGTTCGGTGACAAAGCCTCGACACGTGAGCTCGCGATACGCCTGGACGTCCCCGTTCTCCCTGCCACGGCGGGACTCGCCGACGATGCATCGGCACTGAGTTTCATGCAATCGCTCGCGGCCCCGGTTATCGTAAAGGCGGTGGCCGGCGGTGGAGGCCGGGGAATGCGTATCGTCACGGACCCCACCGACTTGCCCGCTGCGTTGTCAAGGTGCCGGTCAGAAGCCGAACGGGGCTTTGGGCGCGACGATGTCTATGTCGAGCGCTACCTCCCGCGTTCCCGCCACATCGAGGTACAGGTGATCGGCGATGGCTCGTCCGTCGTGCATCTCGGGACGCGCGATTGCAGCCTCCAGAGCCGCCATCAAAAGGTGATCGAGATCGCACCTGCGCCCTGGTTGCCGGTCGAGATCGAGGAAGCCTTGCTGGAGCACGCTCTCCAGCTTGCCCGCGCGGTTCAATACCGGGGAGCGGGGACGATGGAATTTCTGATCGACGTTGACAATCCCTCACACTACTATTTCATCGAGGGGAATCCCCGCTTGCAGGTTGAGCACGGCATTACTGAACTCGTTACCGGACTGGATATTGTCGCGCTGCAATTCGCGATCGCGCGTGGCCGGTCGCTGGCCGACGAGGGCATCACCCAGGACAATGTCGTGACGAGCGGTGTGGCTGTCGAAGCGCGAGTAACGCTGACAACTCCCGGCACGATTGCACGGTTCGTTAGTCCCGGCAAGGGACGCGTCGACAGCGGCGCGTATGACGGGCTCGCAGTCGGCAGCGGCTTCGATCCGTTGCTTGCGAAGGTCATGGTGCATGAGCCGGATTACCCGCGCTGCATCTGTGCGCTGGCTGATTCCCTTGGTGAACTCGTCGTCGAAGGTCCGGCCACTAACCGCGATGGTCTGCTATCGCTGCTTGCCGATCCTCGCGTGCGCGCGGGAGACATCACGACGACGCTGATCGACGATCTGCCGGCCGCGTCGGCGACTGCATTGGTCAGCAAGGTCGCGGGTTCCGTCATTGCGGTGCTCGCGCGGCCCGGCGAGCCGTTGCGGCGCGGTCAGCCGATCGTCGTTGTCGAAGCGATGAAGATGGAGCACGAAGTCGTGGCTCCCGCCGCCGGCCGCCTCGAGGAGATGCTGGTCGCCGTCGGGCAGCAGATAACAACGGGCCAGCGGGTCGCAAGCATGGGCTATTCGGGCGCGGAGGCCGAGCACGACGCCGCACCGGGGGAGCCGGCGGCGCGGGCCGATCTGGCCGAGAATCTGCGGCGACATTCGATCACGCTCGACGAGGCGCGGCCCGAAGCGGTTGCTTCGCGGCACGCCCGTCACAAGCGCACCGCGCGCGAGAACGTGGCGGATCTCGTCGACCCGGGAAGCTTCGTGGAGTACGGCGCGCTCGTCATCGCGGCGCAGCGCAGGCGCCGCACTGTCGAAGACCTCGAACTCAATACGCCGGCGGACGGTCTGGTCGCCGGATTCGGAACGGTGAACGGGCAGCAGATTGCCGTCCTCGCCTACGATTATTCGGTGCTTGCCGGCACGCAGGGTGTTCAGAGCCACAAGAAGGCCGAACGGCTCTTTGAGTTGGCGCGCCGTCGTCATGCGCCTGTGGTCATCTTTGCCGAAGGCGGTGGAGGCCGGCCGGGTGACATTGACAATGCCGCCAAAGCGACCGGCATGGATCTTGGCACCTTTGTGGCGCTCGGTCGCCTCAACGGTCGCGTGCCCACAGTCGCGATCGCGTCCGGTCGCTGTTTTGCCGGCAATGCCGCGCTAGTCGGTGCATGCGATCTGGTCATCGCAACCGCGGATGCCAACATCGGCATGGGCGGCCCCGCGATGATCGAAGGGGGTGGCCTTGGCCGCGTCGAATCGCGCGATATCGGGCCGGCGGCGCGGCAGTTCGAGAACGGCGTGGTCGACGTGCTCGTTGCGGACGAAGCTGAAGCGACGGCTAGTGCAAAAAAATACCTGTCGTATTTTCATGCGGCGAAACGGAATTGGACGGCGGGTGAGCAACAACATTTACGAACCATCGTGCCCGAGGCACGCTCGCGCCCGTTCGATGTATTGCGCGTCATCCAGGTCCTTTCTGACGACGACGCCGTGCTCGAATTGCGAGCAGGATTCGGGCGCGGCATCATCACCTGCCTTGTTCGGATCGAAGGGGTAGCGATCGGCATCGTCGCCAACAACGGACTTCATCTTGGCGGCGCTATCGATAGCGATTCGGCTGACAAAATGGCTCGGTTTCTTGCGCTTTGCGACACGTATTCACTTCCTATCGTGTCGCTTTGCGATACGCCCGGATTCATGGTCGGGCCGGCCTCCGAAGAAACCGCCGCAGTGCGCCATTTCGGACGCCTCCTTGTTGCGGGCCCCAATCTGTCCGTGCCGCTTTGCACCGTCGTCATCCGCAAGGCCTGGGGACTCGGCGGTCAAGCCATGGCAGGTGGCGGCTTCCGCGTTCCCGACGCGATAGTGGCATGGCCGACAGCTGAATTCGGCGCGATGGGACCGGAAGGCGCGGTGCGGCTCGGCTTCAGGCGCGAGCTCGAAGCGATTGCCGATCCCGTGGCGCGTGACGCCGAGTTTGACCGGCTCGTGAAAGACTACGTCCGCGATGGGAGAGGGTACAACGCGGCGTCGGCGTTCGAGATCGATGACGTCATCGATCCCGCTGATACACGGCGATGGATCCTTGCCACCGTCAATCGTGCCGAACCGATACCACCTACGCGGCGTCATCTCGATACCTGGTGATGCGAAATAATCAGATTTCAGTCCACACTAGTGTTGACTAAGTCGCATGTCAAGGGTACGCTGGATACCTCGATTTACACAACATTGAGACACGCCATGATCGTCAATTCAGACAACTTGATTTCCAACGTTCAGAAACTGGTCGATAGGGCCGATATCGAACGCGTCCTGTACGAATACGCGTTCCATCTTGACGCGGCAGACCCGGAGCAGATGCTTCCGTTGTTCACGGCGGACCTGCATGTGGCCTATGGTCCCAACCATGGCGCAGTCGGCGCCGAGGCTTATCTTGAAACGCTTTCCAACGACAAGTCCGGCATTGCATCATTCTTCGCCGCTACGAGCCATCATGTGTCGAACGTCGTCATCGATTTTACCGGCGCCGACACCGCGACGGTTCGCTCAGTTCTGTATGCTTATCACAAGTACAATCGCGAGCGCCCAGACGGCATCGTCATGGGCCAATACCACGATGAATTTGTTCGTACACCGGAAGGCTGGAAGATCAAGCGACGCGAGCTGAAACACGCGGGTACCGAGAATTATCACGCCAAAGGCGCGGCGCTGAATCCAATTCCGCGAAAAAGCATTCAAAAGGCCTGAGTGCTTCGGACTTGTTTAGAAGGCTACCAGGAAAAAGAAGATCGTTGCATAAAGAGCAAGCCACTAGAGGCGTGTGCTTGCCGCTTCGATCAGCGGTTCCTGGTAGCGAGGCATTTGTGCAAGCGCCACCGGCGAGGCCCTCGCAGAACGGGACGTGAGGCTCGCACCTCATCCGGCTCCAGTTACCCAACCTCTCACCGAGCGTACGCCGGTGAACGAACAACCGCGGCGCGAGCTCCATCATCTTGTTGAACTTCCGACTTCTCCGGATGCGTCGTCAGCTCACATTCCTCCGGCCGTAATGCAATAAACCGCATTACCGCTTCAGCCTGCGCCTGGGGGCAGCGCACCACCGCATCGTCGGCGTAGCGCGCGAACGGACATTGTGGATTCGTCCGCTTCATCCCGCTACCGAACGCATAATGCATGAGCTGATTCAGCGGGATCGGACCGACCACGCGATCCCGTGCAACCCCTCGCGTCCGGGACAGATTCGTCCCGTCCACCATCTCGAACGGCGCAGGGAGGGTAGTGTGCCCCCGGTTTGAAAGGCGTTTTGATGCGTCATCGGTGGTTCACTTGCGCGTTCGTCTCTCTAACCCGTACATGACGTGTTTAATCACGCCTTTTAATCGTAACGTTCGCCACCGCCGCGTTTCCGACTGAGGCAGCTCACGGCTGTTTGGAGTCAGCGCTTGCGCGCCGACTCCAAAGGGCTTTCCATCTCAGGTAAAGCAGCATCGTGTCCCAGAGAATGCAGACACGGTCGTGGCACGCCACCGCCGAGCTTTTTGAACGCAGCAGCACCGGTGGTTTGAAGCCTGCCCCTGCAGGCCGACTTCGGGTGCCCGCTCCCATCCTTGATACGGCATCACCGGCTTTCACCCGTGTTAGTGACACAAGCTACGACCGTATAAGCGGCATTTAGAACCTATGCATGATGCCGATGCGCGTGACAAGCTGTTTGTCAGTCGTAGACGCTGTTCCCACTATCCCTTCGGCAATATCGGCCACCTTCGCATCTCCTGCCGCCTTTTCGAAATCGGCGGCGGCATAGATGGTCGTCGTCTTGGAGAGCGAATATTTTGCGCCCACACCAACCTGATGATATCTGGGCGACTGGCCCGAATAATTTACTTTTCCATCTGAGAACGTGTATCTCGCTCCTGCGCTAAACGCTGGCGTGATCGCGACACTTACCCACGCCTCGTAGTTATTGAAGATTACGGAACTAGTAGTTCCATTGGCATTGTCAAACTTCGCCTGGCTGAAGTTAAGCCCAATAGTAGTAGAACTAATTAAGTAATTCACGCCAAAACCGAAGACCTGCGCGTTCGATGGGTTGCCTACGTAGCTGAACGATCCAGTGGCACCGATTGCACTTTCCGTAGTATTCGGTAGAAAGTCGCCTCCCGGTAAAAGCACCGCGGGATTCTTCGCAAAGAAATACGCCGCGCCAAGGTACAGGGTACTGTTTGTGTAATTCGCCCCTACGCTCCACATCCCTGTCGTCCCAACGCTAGGCTCGTTCGAGTTCGTAAAAGCATACAGGCCTGTAAACGAAAAGCCATGGAGATTCGGACTGGTATACTTGACCGAGTTGTTTACCCGAAACGAATTGCCGCCGTTGTCGATGTCGCCAGCATGATAAAAAATGCCGCCGTAGTAGTGCGTGAAAGTCAATGGTCCGAAATCGTCGACGACTGCATCATACTGGCGACCCATAGTCAAAGTCCCAAAACGGTCACTTGCAAAACCAACGTAGGCCTGACGGCCAAACTCTCCGCCTCCCGCCCCGAGTTTGCCGTTGATCTCATTGAATCCGTTCTCCAGTCTGAAGATAGCCTTATAGCCGCCCCCAAGGTCCTCGGTTCCTAATAATCCCCAGCGGCTGCCCGCAAGTCCCGTGTACCCACCGTCCTGCATTTGGAACAATTTTCCGCCTCCGCTGTTATTAACATAATCGATACCGGTATCGATCAGGCCATACAAGGTCACACTAGCCTGCGCATGCGCAGCGCTCGACATCGCGCTTGCTACTCCTAGAGCCAACATCGCCTTTTTCATTGCCTCGTCTCCTGTACAAAAATTTTTTATTAATGTGAAAATGCGGCGCCAGCGCGGATACTGGGATCCGTGTCTTTGGCCGATAAAACAAATGTCCGCCTGCCAGACCAGAAGCGAACGGTTTTAATTAGCCAGAACGTCGAGGTGAGGCTTGCCTTTCACAAAGGCTAGTGCGATAAGACTAATAGCCGCACATCCGATCGTGTAGTACGCGGCGGCCAATGGATCGCCGGTGACACGAGCGAGGAAGGTGATAATGAAAGGAGCCGTGCCACCAAAGACCGCCACCGAGACTGCATAAATCACCGAGACCCCCGTTGCGCGATTGCGCGTACGGAATCGTTCGGACAACAGCGCCGGCATCGGACCTCCCAGGACCCCGATGAGCACGCCAGCGATTGCCAACGATAGGAGACTTAGCCCAAATCCTGCGCCCAGCAGCGCGTAAAGCGGATAGGACAAGAAAAAAACGCCGGCCGTGCCCGCAAGCAGCACCTGTTTTCGACCCACCCTGTCAGAGAGAGCGCCGAAGAACGGCATGGTCAGCGCGCCGATCAGGCCGGTTACCAGAGCAAGGAAATATGAGCTTCGGAAAGACATGCCATAGATGTGGGACAGGAACGAGGGCATGCCGACCATAAATGTGTTACCGGTGGCGTTCCAGACAACCACGATTCCCAAGGTTGCGAGCAGATGCACCAACGGACGGCCTGGGACCGCAGGCGTCGCGATAACTTCGTCAGGATTGGATTTCTCCAAGGTCGTGCTGACCTTCTTGAAGTTCGGCGTTTCGTCGATGTTCAGCCGCAAGTACAAGATGACGAGACCCAACGGAGCTGCCAGCAGGAAGCCGAGCCTCCATCCCCACGCATGCAGTATCTGGTCAGAGAATACGGTAGCCAGCAAGGTTGCCATGCCACCGCCGACCACATAACCCAGTGTGGTTCCGAGGAACGACCATGAACCGTACAATCCTCGTTTCCCTTCCGGTGCTGATTCAACCATTAGGGACACCGCTCCACCCATCTCTCCGCCAGAAGAAAGGCCTTGGGCAATCCTCAGCACGGTGAGAAGGATCGGCGCCCAGATCCCGATCTGGGAATAGGTCGGCAGTAGTCCAATGCACGTGGTCGCCACGGTCATGAGGCTGATGATCAATATGAGAATTGGTCGGCGACCGACCCGGTCGGTCAACCGCCCAAAGACCAGTGCTCCGACCGGTCGCAGGAAGAATCCTAGTGCGAAGATTGAAAACGTCGCCAGGAGATTCGCTGCCGGATCAGAGTTGTGAAAAAATAAGGGGGCGACAATCGGAACCATATAGGCATAGATCGCGAATTCGTACCACTCCAATAAATTTCCGAGCGAGCCCCCAATGAGAGCGTGACGCGACGCCCTGATATCGATGACTCTCATCGGACTTTCCTGTTTTAACGTCATAGTCTCCGCCATAGTTTTCATCCTCTTTTAACTGTCGATTGATCTTTGTCTAGCGTCAGTCGCTTCCAAAACGCTTCTTACCATTTGCATACTCAACTGAGGAAGCGACGAGTCACTATCGACACCTCGGACGACATTGACACAACCACTTCCTGTGCGCCCGACTGGCCACCAAGAGATTGTCCGATGATGGTTTTTCTGTCAACGAATTTGTTGATAGGTTAACCACTTAGGAGCTTTAGCCAACTGATGCCTGAGGGTTGTTTACTTCTCGGTCGCGCCTGTCAACCTGATTGTTATTTCGACAACGAAAAGGACATTGGCCAGACCCATACTCGACAACGAGCTCCAGGACACTCACCGAACCGTTTTTCCGCCGCCCAAACCTCAGCGCTCGCGGCAGCCGGGGTTCAAGCCGTTTGACAATCGCGCGATGCTGACTGGCATCCTGTTCGTTCTCAGACTGGTCTGTGCTGGGGTCTGCTATTGCGGGGAATGAGCTGCTGGCACCCCCTGCGCGAGTGGCAGGCACCCGGCTGCCGCAATCGACCGACTCGTCCATCATTCGACGATCTTCAGGATGAGTGGCGAAAGCTACCGCCGCCGCGCCGTCAGCGACAAACAGAACAGCGGGCGCCGACGATCACCGGCGACCATCGCGAACAAGGGGCGATAACCATGACTGGATACGCGTTGTCCCAGGATTTTTGGGCGCCAAGCGGTGCTGGTGTCTTATCGGAGCGAGATCGCGATAATCGGCGATTTGGATATTGGGCGATCATCGTCCGCCTCGATCAATACTCTCCCGGGTATTCGGAGGCGACCGGCTGTTCACGCACGGCTTCACGTGCCATTAAAGCTGGGGGACCGGCGCTGAAAAAAGGCATGGATTGCCTCAGCGAAGTCACGGGTACCTGCACTGGCTTCAAACGATTCCTGCTCCAGATCGAGTTGCTGGGCGAAACTGTGCTCAAAGGAACCCCGCAGGAGTTGCTTCATGCGGCCGTATGCCAATGTCGGGCCCTGAGCCAGATGACGAGCCAGTGCCCGCGTGGCGGCTTCGAGTTCGGAACTTTCCACTACGCGGTTGACCAGACCGATCATTAGCGCTTCCTGGGCGCCGATTGGCTCGCCAATCAGGGCGATCTGTAGCGCCCGGCGAAGTCCTACAAGCCGAGGTAAAGCCCATGAACCACCAAGATCGCAATTGGTTGCCACATTGGTGTAGGCGAGGTTAAAGCGAACGTTGTCAGCAGCGATAGCCAGGTCACAGTTCAAAGCGAGGCTCATACTTCCGCCGGCGACGTTTCCGTGCAGACTCGCGATAGTCGGTGCGTCAAGCGCGGCCAGCAACTTCAGACCACGATGCAACGGCTCAATAAGGCGAGAAGCGTGGGATGGCGCATCGCCGCTCCGGAAACCCTGGAGGTCACCGCCAACACCGAAGGAGCGACCTTCGCCGCGTATCACGACGACTCGCGTGCTCGGGTCATCAGCAATTGACCGACAGGCGGCCTCAAAAGCCACAGCGGTCGCAAGGTCCAGTGCATTGATCTGTTCAGGGCGGTTGAACACGACGGTGACGATGGATCCTTCGCGTTGAAGTACGAGAGGGGAATCGGACATTGTCTTCCTTCCTGGAGAGATGGAATTGGCAACCGCGAGCGAGATGACAATCGTGACCGGATTCAGGTGGTGCAGCGGATGGCCGTTCCTGCCGGACCCCGGGGTCGAAAATACCTACCTGTTCTTCATTGCTAGTAGCTGTAGAACCCATGTCCACTCTTGCGCCCGAGCCGTCCGGCGTCGACCATCTCTTTTAGCAGGGGGGCAGGGCGATACTTCGAATCGCGGAAACCGTCGTGGAGAACTTCCATTACGGCGAGCAGCGTATCCAGTCCAATCAGGTCAGCAAGAGCAAGCGGCCCAATCGGGTGATTGCATCCAAGCCTCATGCCCAGGTCAATGTCGTCCGCGGTTGCCAGACGCTCCTGAAGCACAAAGATGGCCTCGTTGATCATCGGTACGAGAATGCGGTTTACCGTAAATCCGGGATGGTTGCGTACTGTCACGGGCGTTTTTCCGATAACTTCCGCAAAGCCAATCGCGAATGCGTGTGTTTCATCCGATGTCTGAAGACCCCGAATTACTTCGACAAGTGGCATCACCGGCACCGGATTGAAGAAATGGAGCCCGACGAATCGCTCGGGCCGATCGAGCACGGCAGCAAGCTGGGTAATCGATATTGATGAAGTGTTGGTAGAGACGACGCCTGAGCCGCTGATGATGCCGTCGATCTGCCGAAGAATACGCAGCTTGAGCGGCAGGTTCTCGGTCGCTGCCTCGATGACCAGATCCGCGCCGGCTAACGCGTCATAGTCGACTGTGCCCGAGACACGAGCCAATGCAGCCTGCTTTTCTACCTCAGATAGTCTTTCTTTCCTGACGAGCGCGTCAAGGCTCGTGTCGATAGCGCGCAACCCGCGCTCGATGGCGGTTTCTGAAACATCGATCATTGAAACAGGAAGGCCTGCTATGGCGCAAACCTGAGCGATTCCATTGCCCATCGTGCCTGCACCAACGACGCCAATGCGTTTAATTTTCATGGTCCCGTCCGTTCGAAGATTGCAGCAATGCCTTGCCCTCCGCCGATGCACATCGTGACGAGCGCATATTTGCCGCCCGTACGGTGTAACTCGAAGATTGCCTTGGTGGTGATGATCGCGCCGGTTGCACCTACCGGGTGGCCCAGCGAGATTCCGGAGCCGTTGGGATTGACCTTTTTCGGATCGAGATCGAGCGCCTGGGTGACTGCGCAGGCTTGGGCTGCAAACGCCTCGTTTGATTCGATGACGTCCAGTTGTCCGGTCGTAAGTCCTGCGCGCTGCAGGGCAAGATGGGTAGCAGGTATGGGGCCGAGCCCCATCAACCGCGGATCGACTCCCGCGTGCCCATAACTGACAAGCCTCGCCAGCGGCTTCAACCCATGGTCCTTTACTGCGTTACCGGTGGCGAGAACAACCGCGGCGGCTCCATCGTTGATGCCAGAGGAATTGCCAGCAGTGACCGTCCCGTCATGCTTAAAGGCTGGCTTCATCGTCGACAGTTGCTCGAATGTGGTCTCAGGGCGCACGTGCTCATCGTTGTCGAATATCACGATGCCTTTGCGCGAAGGTATTTCCACCGGGATGATCTGCGACCGGAAGTAACCTTCAGCGATTGCGTGCGCAGCGCGACGCTGGCTTTCCACAGCCAGTACGTCCTGCATCTCGCGGGTAATGGCTTCCCGCTCGGCCACGTTCTCGGCGGTAACGCCCATGTGAATACGGTGCAACGGGTCATGCAGGATACCAAGCATATAGTCTGCGGCCTGCACGTCACCCGTTCTGGCTCCCCATCGCAGGGCCGGCAGCAGATAGGGGCCCCGGCTCATTGATTCGGCTCCAGCACCAATTGCAACCTGTGCGTCGCCGAGAAGGAGAGACTGTGCTGCCAGGATGATCGCCTGCAACCCCGACCCGCACAGGCGGTTGACATTTAACGCGGGCGTTTGCGCTGGAATACCGGCTTCCAGGGCGGCGATTCTCGACAGATAGGCGTCGCGCGGTTCCGTCGGAATTACGTTGCCGAGCACGATGTGATCCACGTGTGACGGGGCGATGCCGCTGCGCTCGAGCGTGCCGCGAACGGCAAGGATCGCGAGTTGCGCAAGCGGCACGTCCTTCAGTGAGCCGCCAAAGGTGCCAATTGCGGTACGTGCTGCAGCAACGACGAAGATGTCTGTATTACCAGTCACTGAAAATTCTCGCTCTGGGGTTGGCGTTTGAACAAGCGGTCGCTCAAATGAAGTCAAGGGCGACCGCCCCATGTTTCGCGCGGCTAGCAGCTACCGGGGAGGACACTCGCGCCCCGAAGTGTCATTGCTGCTGCGTGCGAATTCGGGGTAAAGCTGGGCGACTACCGGACCATCAAAAGCCCATGTCAGGCAGGTACCAAGATGTGATGGCGGTCGTCCGTCCAGTGACTGGAATACGTCCCCGTGTTGTTGGGCATGCCAAATGGGGATAGTCTGGTAGGCGACCGTGGCGACCTGAATCAGCAGGTCCCGAATGTGGGTACATCCTTTTACGGCGCCGATGTCATCTTCGACGCGCTTGCGCCATCCGCGACCCAAGGTTGCGCCCTCGAGGTTGGCAAGAGACGCCAGCGCGCCTGGGCACGTGTGGTAGGGAACGGCATTCATCGATGCGCTCACGGATTTAATTATGCAGTCGTCGTTCACCGTTACGCGCACGCATATGTCGTGTATCGGCTGGCCGGGAGGAATCTGTCCTTTTTCCGCCGACACTGAACTGTACGCGCGTTCATCGGTCATCCGGGCTTCGAGATCCCATAGACCATCTTTCCGATGAAATCCGCTCAGATGAACTTTGCGTTCATGCAATAGCTCACGTTCAGCAGGCGCTGGTAGTCCGTTAGCAGTCACGAGTCTACTCCCCTGTGTGCCCGGGATTCGCGACCGAAGGAGTCGTGTCCGGAGGCCAGCATTTGCCGGTGCGCATCGTGCATCGAATCGGCATACGCCGCGAAGGAACAAAGTGGGTTTCCGCTCTCGTTGGCGCGGTGCACGCTGCAGGCAGCCAGCGAAATCACGCTTTCCCGTACGCGTATTCGACGCTCGACGATGCCGTCGCCTGTCAGGGATACAGTGTCACTTGTTCCCATCACCGTGTCTCCGATGTAGATAGCCTGTTGTGAGATCGAGGCTGGCAGTTCGCTACGCGTTAATCGTGTCAGCGCTACGACACGGCCGCGCGTGGACATGAGTGTGTCAATGCAGCTTGTGTATTACGTCAGGCACAAGCGATTAATAGCGTTCGCTCCGCAATCAGGTTAACTATCGAACATCTCGTGCGATGTGTCAACATATTAGTTGACTACATTCGCCACGGTTTTTCATCGCAACGCTTTATGCGAGTTGGAGCGTTGCACTTCACCTTTGAAGACGGCCCGCAAAATGTGCTTCTGTGTGTCGGGAGCACGTTGAAAGATATTTCCTCGAGTGCCTATCTTTGCCGAAACCACCAATTTTTCATAGGCGGCAGATTGTCAACATGTATGTTGACAAAAGACGTGGAGAAGCTAGAATCAATGATAATGTTGAAGATGGGTCTGGGATGAATTCGCGCAATCCAGCGGTCCGGTGCCTGGTGAACGACGCAAGCATTAGCCGACTGCTTTGCGACTACGCGTACCACCTCGACATGAGCCATGCGGCGAACTCGAGGATCTGTTTGTCGACGACGGCGAGGTCGTCAATGGTTCGAACTTCGGGGCAAGCTGGCGCGGCCTACGTGGAGACACTGAAGGGGCGGTTAGTGCTTCGTGGCCAGGCTTTACGAAGCTTCTCCGTTAGCTGCACAGGCTGCCAGGGACACGGTTGGTTCGCGCGCTGATATGCCACTGGAGATCGCGCTGAGAACACGCTGCGAGTCAATCGAAGCGTATGTATTTGCCGCTGATCGGCAAGAGGGCTGGAAGGCCTTTGCGGAAAAGCACAAACGAAGTGACAAGGTCGATAGATAGACGGCAACGTGCACGTGAGGGAGTAAAAAAATCATGCTAAAAAAAATTGAAACGAAGACTTTCGACGTTGTGGTCGTGGGTGCAGGCATCACGGGTATCTACCAGGTCTATGTGTTGCGTAACATGGGCTTTACAGTGCAGGGCTACGAGGGTGGCGAGGACGTGGGCGGCACCTGGTACTGGAACCGCTATCCGGGCTGCAGGCTGGACACGGAAAGCTATGCGTACGGTTATTTCGCGTTGACCGGGATCATTCCCGAATGGAAATGGAGCGAGCGTTTCGCGGGGCAGCCGGAAATGCTGCGTTACGTTAACCACGCGGCCGACAGGATGGACGTGCGGCGCAGCTACCAGTTCAGCACGCGGGTCGTACGCGCAGACTGGAACGATTCCACGAACATGTGGGATCTTGAGCTGAGCGACCAGGGTCGGGTTTCGTGCCGCTATCTGATTTCCGCCGTGGGTCCGCTGTCGGCGACCCGCATGCCCAATATTGCGGGTATCGAGCGTTTCGAGGGAGAGTCGTTTCATACGTCGAGATGGCCGCGCGACCCGGATGATCCTCGCGGCGCCAGGAAAATCGATTTCGCAGGCAAGCGTGTTGGGGTTATCGGCACAGGTGCTACCGGGGTACAGATTATTCCCATTGTCGCTCGTACGGCGGCCGAACTGTTTGTCTTCCAGCGTTCGCCGAACTGGTGCACGCCGCTCGGCAACCATCCGATCTCAGATCAGGAGATGGAGAAGCTGCAGGCTGCGTATGAGGAGATTCTCGCCTTCGTGAAGTCCACCCCTACCGCGTTTCCGTATAACAGGCATCCAAAGAAGGCCAGTGAAACCACGGCCGAGGAACGGCAGGCGCTGTTCGAATCGTTATACAGCATGCCCGGCTACGGTATCTGGTTGTCGGGTTACCGCGACGTGCTGTTGTCCAGAACATCGAATGGCTATCTGGCAGAGTTCATTGCAGGCAAGATCAGGCAGCGCGTGAAGGATCCGGTGATCGCCGGCAAACTGATTCCCCGGGATCATCCATTTGGCACCAAACGCGTGCCGATGGAGACGAACTACTACGAAACCTATAACCGGCCGAACGTACATCTGGTCGATGTGCGCGAGACACCTATCACGTGTGTCACGCCTCGCGGCCTTCAGGTCGGCAGCAAGCATTACGATCTGGACATCATCATTTATGCAACGGGCTTTGATGCAGTGACGGGCTCCTTCGACCAGATCGATATCCGGGGAAAGGACGGCTTGTCGCTCAAGGAGACATGGCAGGACGGTCCGTTGACCTACCTGGGCCTGCAGACGCGAGGATTCCCGAACTTCTTCACCCTTGTGGGGCCGCACAATGGGGCCACGTTCTGCAATGTCGGGGTGTGTGGCGCCTTGCAGGTCGAATGGGTAAGCGAGATGCTGGGCTATATGCGTGAGCACGATCTGACATACTCCGAAGCGAGTCATGTGGCGCAGGAGGACTGGACCCGGCAGGTATACGAGGATTTCTCCAGGACGCTGCTGACCGAAGCCGATGCCTGGTGGATCAAGGTAAAGGTTCATCCTGACGGCACGCGCGAGCGTCGCGCACTGGTGCATGTGTCGGGGGGGCCGGAATATCGCGAGATCTGTGACGAGGTGGCCGCTGACGGTTACGCGGGTTTCGAACTACACTGACATGGTGACCGCACCCCACGCTCCGGCGTCGAACGCATCCAGTGCCGCGGCGGCGGCTTCGGCCGTCGGCGCACGGTAGACCTCCTTGAGTGCGGTGGCAGCCGCCTTGCGATCTTTCCAGCTCACGAAGTCCAGCGAATTGCGAATCAGATGGACGATACAGGTCTGGACCGTCGTTTCAGGAAACACCGCGTTAATCGCCTCAGGAAAGCCCTTCAAGCCGTCGACCACGGCAATCAGGATGTCCTGCACGCCGCGCAGCTTCAGGTCGTTGACCACCCGTAGCCAGAACCTGGCGCCCTCGGTCTACTCGATCCACAGGCCCAGCACGTCGCGCGTGCCGTCGCGGCGCACGCCCAGCGCCAGATAGATCGCCTTGTTGCGCACCACGCCTTCGTCACGGATCTTCACGCGCAGCGCATCGAAGAACACCACCGGATACATGGCCTCCAGCGGCCGCTGCTGCCATTCGCGCACTTCATCGATTACCGCGTCGGTCACCGTGCTCACGAAGTCCGGCGATACTTCAATGCCGTACCTCTCAAGCAGGAAACCCTGAATCTCCCGCACGCTCAGGCCGCGCGCGTACATCGCAATGATCTTGTCGTCGAATCCGGTGAAGCGCCGCTCGCCTTTGGCGATCAGTATCGGGTCGAACGTGCCTTCGCGGTCGCGCGGGATCGCGACGTCGAATGTGTCGTCATCGGTCGTGAGGTGCTTGCGGCTTATGCCGTTGCGGTGGTTCGTGGTGCTCGCCGGTTTGGCTTCGCCCTTCTCATAGCCCAGGTGATGGGTCAGCTCGCCGCCCAGGGCGCGCTCGAAGATCGCCTTCGTGAGCGCTGCGAGTTGCTCGTTAATGGTCGCCCGGTCCAGCGTCCCGGGTACCAGTTGCTTGATCAGCTCCGGGTCCAGGTCAAGCCCTTGCCCGGTTCTACCGTTGTTTCTTCTTTGCGTTTGCGTGGCATAAAGCGGCTCCTTGGCTGTCAGTTTATGCCTCACACACAGGAAATCAGATAGGCTCCAATTGGGATAACGCCTATCCGTGTATTGCGCCACGATGTGTTTACGCGTGTTATGCCTCTGCCTGCGATGGCAGCTTTGCCCAACTGCCGCACCTCCGTTCCCCCGCGACCCTTGCTTCAGCAGATCAACCTCAACGCTCTGAACATTAAACCCGCTGTTGCGCTTCACCCTTGCAACCGCCTCTTTAATCGATTCAATCAAACGTAATAAACTGCGCCGACGTCCACACCTTGCTGTCGTCTCGCTGACGCCCGAACACATATACCGGTCGGAAGCCGAAGGCAGCGTTCTGAGCCGACACGTCGAAACTTCCCGATAAGTCCACCGGCAGCGGCTTGTCCGTCAAACGCTCGACAGCAAGAAACAATTCCGTGCCGCCGAGTTCATGCCGTGCGGTGCCTTGGGCAAGCAGGTCGGCGCCGCTGATTTCCCAATGAAACATTGGCGAGTGAACGAACGGATTACCCTTCAACGGATCGCCAACCTTCACGAAGCCGTCGATCGTGCCTTCGATCACGATTCGCGCGCGCGCCAGATTGCTCACGTCGATCTCGATGTTGTCGGCATCGCCGTAGGTGTCACTGCTGAACTCGATATCGGTTGCTCCGGTTCGCCAGGCCGCCTCTTCGATATGTTCGAAACCGCCGGCCCCGAAGTTGTTGATCGTACCGTTGATGATCCGAATCCGGCCGCGCCACGCCGCCCACCGGTAACGATCGCGAATCCGCGCTCCGCCCCATCGGACGCGAATCAGGCGCTCGGCATAGCCGAGTTCCTCGTGCAGATTGCGCTCCACCAGCAGGCCGTCGTGATCGAATGCGGCGACATACTCCCATCCCGCGCGTCCCAGCAGGCGATAGTCGAGCGTCGCGGGACCGCTATGATTGAACTCATCACCTTGCTGATATTCGCCGCAGCGCACCAGCGCCGCGCTGTGCTCGCCCGTTGTCGCCCAGGTGTGGCGGGCACGTAGTGCACGTCCGACTGAGTGCCGGTCGAGTGAATCGGACAGCACGCCGGTGAGCCCGCCATGTACGCCGAATACACTGACGCCAGGTGCGCCACCGCCCGGACGGCCGCGATGTTCATCGCCACTCGCCGCGACTCCGAGTTTATAGCCGCGCGAGATAACGTCGCGATACAGCCAGTCGAAATGGCCCCAGGTCGACGCGATTTCCACGAGCCGTTCAAGTTCAGGATGGTGCCAGTCAGGAATATAACGACGGCCACCGACGTGCGGCATTACCAGATGGTTCGCCGCGTCATCGACATACGCGTCCCATAGTTCGTCGACCGGCCAGCGCCCGAGGTCCACGGCCGTGCCTTTCATGTCCTCGTTCCAAACCAGCGTGCGGTTATGTTCGCCGCGTGCGTTGTACGGAAAACCGGGGCGTTCGTCCCCAAGGAAGACCACGTTGTGGTCACCGCCCGCCGTCGAACTGCCGCACCACTCCTGCACCGGATAGACGACGAAGCGGCCCGCTTGGTTGAATTGCTCCGCAGTTTCGATGCCGAGTTGCCAGTTTGCGTCGGTGATCTGAAAGTCGTTGGCGGTGTAACCCAGCACGTCGATGCCGCCGATGTCGCGCGCATACGCAGCGTTGTAGGCAGGACTGTTGGTGCCGACGGTATCGTGCGCATGCACATGCAGGTCGGCGTAAAGCGAGCGTGCAACGGGCAGCGTGGCGTCTACTGTCAGGAAGACCTCGGCCGCGCGCACGTCGCCCTTCGACGGCACGTCAGCCACGATGCGCAGTGTCCCTGACGCGGTTGGCAGATCGTCCAGCGCGACGGTAGCCCATGCATCTCGCGGCAACGCAAGCTCGCGCTCGTAGACGATTTCGCTGCGCTCGTCATAAGCGCGCACCCGCACACCGCCGTCGATATCCTTGCATGCGTTACTCCAGCGGTCCTGCAGCGACACACGGAACGGCGCACGCTGGCCGGGTTGCACAAAGCGCGGCCCATTGAGCAACACCTGTGACGGCGCCCCGGCGTGAATGTCAATCACAATATCGCCCGGCACCGCGACGAAACGCGACGTACCCAACGGATCGATGTAGAACCGGAAGCGGAACTGATCCTCGACGAAAGTTTGCACCCGTGTTCCCGGGCCGCGTCGCCGGTCCCCCAGGCGGATCACGATGTGGTCGCCAGCATTCAGGTAACCGTCGGCGACGTCTACGATGATTGCTTTCTGAAAAGGCCGCTCATGTCCCTTCTGGTCGAAGCGCACGTTCAACGACTGGACAGTCGCGGGGCTTTGCCCCGGCACGAGTGGCGCCGCATGATATTCGGCGCTGATGAAGTTGGCGGCGCTCGGGTCACTGGTCTGGAACAACGCCCAATCGGAATAGAACTTAAAAGTTGCCTTGAGCCAGGCGCCGTCCGCAACGCCGGATGCGCCAACCTCGTAGTCGAGCATGATCTCGCTCCAGCTTCCCGCTTCGAGACGGTTGACGTTGCATGTCACGCGGCCTGCGAACGGCAACGCCTTGTGCCGCTCATACAGGCCGCGCGGTGCGATGTGAGGTCCAAGCCGGCTACGTAATGCGGCAGCTTTCGCTTCGATGTTTTGATGATCTTCGTTCACTTCAGTTTCTCTCGATGAGTGTGCGCGAAGCGCAAACCGGTCAATGGGCAAACGGCCACGGTGCGGTGGGATTCCACAGCGGAATGCCCTGATACGCATACCACGGCGCCATCACGCAAATGCCGTAGACGATCGCTATCAGCACGGAGACGATGCCGACTTTCGCGTAGTCGGCGGTCGTGAATTGGCCGCTGCTATATGCAATAACCCCGGCTGTGATTTGAGTGGGCAACAGATACGCGAAGCTGTCCGTATCGCTGATGAGCATGGTGAAAGCGACCGGGTGCAAACCGAGTCGAGGCGCGAGCGCCAGCGCGATCGGCGCGATCATCGTCACGGCCGCGACGTTGGACAGCATGCCGATCCGGATCACGTGGGTGCCGATCATCACGATGGCGAGCGTCATCCACCAGACATATCCGTGCGCGACCGCGTAGATGTGATCGGCGGCCCATTGGGCGAGCCCGGAATCGCTGATCGCGGACGACAGCGACAACGCACCGCCCAGCAGAAACAGCGTGCCCCAAATGGTCCGCTCCTGAATGTCCTTCCAGCCGAAGCGCATCACGCCGGGAGCGAACATCAGCGCAAGCGCGATCAACGCGACGATTTCGGATTGCAGATGGTGAAGCGACTCGGTCGCCCACATTGCCCCTACGAAGGCGAATACCAGAAGTACCGTCAAATCCTGGCGCGCGACCGGCGGCAGTTTGCGGCGCTCTTCAATGATTGCCTGCCGCCCGCCCGGGACCGGTACACCACGCGACTTGAAGTAGCGCTGAACCCAGAATTGCGTCAGGACGAACATCCCCAGATACGGCCACTGCAACCGGAGCCACGAGAAGTAGGAGATCCGCAGGCCCAACTGCTTTTCGAGCAGGCCAGAGACAACCATGTTCGGTAGATGCGCCGTCAGAATGCACATGCCGCTGATCATCGAACCGTAGACGAGTGTCTGGATTACGATGGCCTTTCGGGCGTCACGCTCACGCGCGCTGTTACCGAACAAGCCGATGATGCCGTTGGTCACGGGCAGCAACGCGGCGGCCCGTGCATTGGCGGCGGGAACAACCAGTGACATCACGAAGTTGACAATAAACATCGCCCAGATGACGCCGTTCGCGGAACGTACCTTGAGTTTGTCGAGCAGTACCAGCGCAATACGGCGGTCGAGGCCAGCCGCCTGCATGATCGCGGAGAACAGGAACGCGGCGAGGCACAGGAAAACGACCGGTGCGGCAAAGCCGCTGGCAGCCTTGGGAAAAGGCGTTACTGCATGCGACAACACCAGCAGCATGGGTAGCAAGATACCGCTGATGCCGACGGGAATGGCTTCGCTGATCCATACGATCGCCACCCACGCGACTACGGCGAGCGTGGCTCTGCCTTGATGGGTCAATCCTTGTGGCGTGGGTAATACCCACGCGATCACGATGAAGCACAACCAGGCAAGGAGGAAGCCAGCTCGTGCCTTCAATAACGATCTCGCGGATTCGCAAAAGGGCTCCGGTAGGCGACTATCAGGTATCGTTGCCGGCTGGCTTCCCCGTGCGAGTGATGGAAGCTCCGATGTTTCATGTGTCAATTCAGGCTCCTGTGATCGGGCCCGACCGCAAACGCCAGGCCTCCGGCATGGCTCGCCGGAAAGTTGGCATAATACGTATTAATACAAGTTATGGTTCCAAGCAGTTTTCATATCGTTATACGGCTTGGTGGATAGACCGCTTTGCTGCTTTTGGGGGACTACGTCGTCGCCCGCAAGGAAAATGAATGAGTTTGATCCGCGAGAATGCCACATCACTGTACGATCAGATTGCCGCCACACTGCGCGACGAGATCGAACGGGGTGGCTATGAGCCTTCGGGGAAATTGCCGTCCGAAGCTGAGCTAAGCGAGCGCTTCGGCGTGAGTCGCGTGACAGTTCGGCTCGCGATTGGAAAGCTGGTTAGCGACAGCCTTGTCGAGCGCAAACAGGGTAAAGGCACGTTTGCAACAGGTAAGCGCTTTCGGCATCGGCTCGACGCGCTGCATGGGTTTTACGATTCTCTGGCTCGTCAGGGCGTCCATCCGCAGATGAAGCTCTTGCGGATGGACCAGGCAAAAAAGCTGCCGCCAGCGATGCACGGCGTTTTCGCGCCTTCCATCAAGACGGCCGTCTATCTGGAACGCCTTCATTCTGTGGACGACGACGTGGTCGCACTCGCGCAAACCTGGCTGTTGCCCGAAGCCGGGGAGATTTCTGAACGGCTGGCGCAGACAAGGCCGACCTACGAAATCCTGGAGTCGTTGCCTGGATGGCGTCTTGCCCGTGCTGACATGAGCATTACTGCGGTTCCGGCGTCTGGGGCTATTGCTATTCAACTGCAGGTTACGGAGCACACCCCACTACTCGTAATGAAACGCACCTCGCGGTTAAGCGATGGCCGGGTTTGCGAAGCCACGCTATTCCATATCAGGCCTGAGCGCTATGAGTTCACGGTAAGTAGCGTCACGCATGCTTGATCTGGTGACAGCAGTAGCAGATTTTCTCGAAGCTTCCAGATCAGGGCAGACTCAGCCAGTTCAACTGGCGGGTGTGAGCCGGGGCACCTGGAACGGAACTCAGAATCAGGCCGGCGCTTTGTCGGCGAAGCCGCATGCCGGCTGGCCCCCTTCGAGCGCTTGCGGACAATAGCGCTCGACCGCCTGTCGCGAGCCAACGCCCGCATACCACGCGCGCAGCGCGGACAGGGGCGCAGTGTCGGGAAAGGGTCGTGGCGGCGCAACGTCTGGCATCCGGAGGTTATAGGCAATGGGATGGCCGCGGAGCTGCGGTCCGGTGTGACACGTTTCCCGAAATGGAAGTGTCTGCCAGAATGATCCTATCGATAATAAGGAGTATTGATAGGATATGATATCTTGCCTCCGATGCCAGCTACTGGATGATGGCAAGCTATGGACTTGACTCAATCCGGCAACGGAACTTACTTTCGTCTAGTGAGTCACCCCTGAGGGTACAGCGTAAAGAAACTTGTCGGTTATACACGCTGCCCCTTGCGCTGAATACAAAGAAGGAACAACAACATGAGTAAAAAACAACAAGCACTGCCAGGCGAAATGGTCGATTCGAGACGGCGTGATTTTCTGGCAACGACTTCGTTGTGGTCAGCAGCTACATTGGTGTTGCCGATTGGGGGATGTGGGAGCAGCATTGCGCAGGGGGTGTCGGATGCCGCCTATATGATCGATACGTCGATTCAGTCTCCGAACCAGGACTCGCGTGTGCGCACACTGGTGCTGCATTACACTGCCCAAACGCTTGCGGATTCCATCGCATCGCTGACGGACTCGCAAAAGCAGGTCAGTTCCACTATCTCGTACCTGATGAGGCCGACGGCGGTGAGCGCTTCCGTGTTTATGCGCTTGTGCCGGAACCTCGTCGCGCGTGGCATGCCGGTGTCAGCTACTGGCAGGGTGAGCGGATGCTCAATGCAAGTTCGGTCGGCATAGAGGTCGTCAACCTCGGCTTTCCCGCGCAGGACGAAAACGTGCCGCTGACGAATCGACGCTGGTATCCGTACGCACCCGCGCAAATCGCTGTGGTCGGCAAGCTCGCGGCTGATGTTGTCGCGCGTCACAAAATCCTGCCGCAAAAGGTCGTCGGGCATTCCGACATCGCACCGGGGCGCAAATTCGACCCGGGTCCACTGTTTCCATGGCAAAAGCTATACGAGCAGTACCAGGTGGGAGCGTGGCCCGACGCGGAAGCGATAAGCTATTACCGCAGCTATCAACCATTCCGCGGGGACATTGCAGAACTACAGGCGATGTTACTCGCGTATGGTTACGACACGCCGCAAACGGGCGTGCTCGATGCACAAACCCTCAGCGTCGTCGGGGCGTTCCAGATGCATTTTCGTCCCGCGCAATACGACGGTGTACCGGATGTCGAAACTGTGGCGATCCTCAATGCGCTACTGGAAAAATATTTTGGCCGAGGGCGTTCGCAGCTACGTCAAGCGGTGCCCGGACAGCTTGGCCCAGGAGGCGAAAACGAAAAAGGCGACGACTCGTAGCCTGCTCGGAGCGCAATCGGGCAACCGGGTTGGGGCGTTTTTTTGTTGCACCCGGCATTGACCGAACCGGCGAGGGCGCTCAGCGCCGTCTCGCCGGCCAGCAGTATCGTGCCGTGGGAGCAGTTGCGGTTACCGCGCGAGGTGGACGGCTCGGCTAGTGCCGATCGCGCGTCGCGCGCCATCTGCACATTCGATGCCACCTCGCAGCCAGGTTCGTTGCATGGAGCGAATTCGCCGAACTCACCCAAAATCCGTCGATGGCTTTCTGACAGATTGTCATATCTGCCCGCATGCCATCTCGTTCCCGGCAAGTTGACAATACCCTTCAGCATTGTCTTCCGGTACTCCGTGACCGCTTTGTTCATAGCTGCCGGAACTTGCCATTACGGCTGTCAGCGAACGGACCGACTGTGGGAACCGTCAGAAGTTATATTGCACATAAATCTCGCTGAAGTTGATACCCGGGTTCGGGTGCTCGAGGCCTGCGTTCGACAGATGCTGGAAGCGGAAACCGGCCTGATAGTTCTGATGGTCGCCGAATTGCGCACCGACACCGACCATGTCGGCGAACTGGAATGACGACGAGAACGTCCGGTCCTGCGTTTCCCGTACATGCGATAGCAGCCGGACACCCACTCCGGCCTCTATATATGGGCGGAACCAGCCCGAGCTCCTGACGAAGCGCAACACCGGCGTGAGTCCGAATTCCCAGATATCCGGATGGGTGGCGTGGTCTTCCCGGACGGCCCAGTAAGCGGCATGGGCTTCGCCAACAACGGTGAAATGATAGCCACCGATTTCCCACCATTTCAGCCCCGGGTCCCAGACGATACCCAGATCGCCCTTTTTCACGTCATGGTCCGCGACACCTGCCGCCAGTTGCACGCCGAATCCGTCGGCACGCGCGCTTATTGACGTCGCCGCCAGCGCCAGGACCGCCGCGAGGCGCAGAATATTGTGTTGCTGGCAAATCTTTCTTTTCTGCATGGATATCCTGAAAGGTTAAACAGCGGCGATTGCGCGCCTCGATGCCATCGGACGCCATGCGTGCGAACCCGGCTGACCAGCGGGTAATTAGCGACGAAAGCGGTCTTCTTTATCGCCAGAAGATGGCCAGTGCAATTGCGATGAACAGGCACCACTTCACAACGTAATAGACCGTGCGGTTCCACGCCTTCAGCCGCTTGCCCGCGCGGCGGACCATGTAAAGGTAACGGAAGATCCTGTTCAGTCCGCCAGTATAATCGCCGGTTTCGTTTGGCGACGCCGCCGCGCGCATCAGGAAACTGCCGATTGCGCGATTGATGGCCCGCGCCCAGCGATATTTCATCGGCCGCTCGATGTCGCAAAAGAGGATGATGCGGTCCTCCTGGGTGTCATTGAAGGCGTAATGCAAATAGGTTTCGTCAAAGACAATATCCTCGCCGTCTCGCCACGAGTATGTTTCGCCGTCGACGACAATGGCGCAGCCATCGTGGTTCGGTGTGGCGAGACCGAGGTGGTAGCGTAATGCGCCGGCGTAGGGATCGCGATGCAGTCCCAGCCGTCCGCCCGGGGGCAACTGGGCGAACATGGCGGCCTTCACGGAAGGTATCCGTCCGAGTAGTTCAACCGTGCGAGGGCAAAGCGCCACAGCCGACGGATGGGGCCTACCGTACCATTTCAGATAGAAGCGGCGCCAGCCGTTGCGGAAGAACGAGTTGAATCCAATGTCGTTATATGCTGTGGCGGCGCGGATGTGACTGGCATCGCGCAAGGCGAATGCTTCGTCGCGAATGGTTCGCCACTCCTCTTTTAGAAGCTTCAATTCGGGAAAGCGCGAGGGCGGCAGATACGGTTGTGCTGGAAGAGCGGAAAAGAGATAGACGAAACCGTTCAGCGGCGCGGTAAATGTCGAGTGATCCGACAGCTGCCGGAAAAATCCGTGACGCACCTTGCCGCGCGAGTGCGTCCAGGCCGCACTGACTGCAAACAGCAACAGGACAAGCCAGCGCATTGTTCACACCTGCGTACGTTTCGCGTGGGTGTCACTCACTGCCTCTGTCATCGCGACCACGGCATGGTGTGCGAGCGTGATCACGCGAGGCGATGGGCGTGCCATTACCCCGGCGTCCTGCGCTGCGCGCCTCACATCTGGCCGATGTGACGGCAGCGTACTCGCATAAAAACGGCTTCCAGTTCGTACGAAGATCATGGGCCTGTTTCCCGGTCGGTACGGTGGGCCATTGGAGCCCGACTGTACCGGCGCAATCGTCCCTGAAGGGACGGGTGACTGATCGATATCGGCCGACGTATCAGGCACAACGAACCCGTTATCCGTTACCCGGGTTCTGCGGATCGACGGGCCACCACAATATACCCTCCGGTTCCATACCCAAGCCGGAACACGTAATCGCCGGACAATCGCGACTTATATTCATTGCATGATGAATATAAGTCACTGGTATAGCGCTGTCAATCACGGGACAGGCGAGGTAAATACGCCAGCTCAGGTGCACGCACGTTCGCATCGTTGTTGCTTCCGATGCCGGTTGAGCCGCCTGACTGAGCGACGTCGATGATGACATTCGCTGCGGGGCGGTCCGGTTCCTGCTACGCCTCTTCCGCGTTCGCGGCAAAGGGGACGTAGGATCTGGTTACGGTATCGCGAGGCCACCGATCTGTAACGCATGGACCTCGGGGATGGCGAACTGGGACAGCTTTGCTTTGAGCCGTTGCTTGTACAATTTGCCTCTTGATCGAGGCAAGCCAGTTCTTGCCCGCGAAAATCCCGGGGTCGTTGGTTCGGTTCGCCCCGCCCCGGAACCTGCCTGACAGCAATCGATGGCTATCAGTATTTCATCAGGGTTCGTATGGCAAAGTCGGCGTTGCGCGTGCTGGAAATTATGGAGTTCGTCGCTACTCATAAGGCGGGATGTGCCACTCATACGGAAATTTCACAAGCGCTGGGTATTCCAAAAAGCAGCCTCACTGCCTTGTTAACGGACCTGCAGCGTCCCGGGTACCTCGAACTCGATCGCGAAACGGGACGATATGCGATCGGTTCGCAGGTCATGTTTCTTGCGCATGCCTATCTCCGGAACCTGAATATCGTTCGGCTCGGCACTCCCGTCGTTCATGACGTGTTCCTGAAGCTCAACGTCTACACGACGATGGTCATTCCGAAGGGCGACATGTGCCTCGTCGTTTGCTCGGAATCACTTCCTTCGCCGCTGGCACATTCGTTGAGCATTGGGCAGCATATTCCCATGCTGCATAGCGCGCTGGGTCGGGCCATTCTCGCGTTTCTCGAGCCCGAGGAAGTCGAGCGTTTCCTTCACGACTACACGCCGACTCCCTATACCGACCGCACGAAAACAGGTATTGAAGAAGTGCGCAAGGCGTTGGCACAGGTCCGCAAGGCAGGCTTTGCTCACATGCAGGGCGAGTACTTGCCGGGTATCATCGGCATTGCCGTGCCCGTGTTCAACCTGGAAAATCGCCCGATTGCCGCCATCGGCATAGGTATTCCGGCCGTGGAAGGCACCACGGAATTCGAAAAGCGTATCTGCAAGCAACTGCTGCACAGTGCCGATACGCTGTCGCGCCGGCTTGGCGCGAAACTCAAACCGACACCCAGCAAGCTGCTTCGCAAGGGCGAGGAGGAATAAACCCGCCAGGGCACGACGTTATCGCGCCTTGACGGGGTTCCCGCCGTTTCGCCGTCAGAAGGTCGTGCGCAGACTCAGACTGGCTCCCAGTACCTGACGTACGCCCGGGGCCGTGCCGAGCGGGGAGTTCGGGTCGTTGACCGACGCACCCGATATCCGGCTGTCGTCGACCTCCAGATAGAGATCGGTGTGCTTGCTGAGAATGTAGTCGGCTATGCCATATAGCGTCTGGAGCTGACCGTTGCGGCCGGGCGCCACGTTCCGCGCGTGGTCGTAGGCGTATGAAATGGTGAAACGCCAGTCGGGGAGCGGCTGGTAGGCCGCGCCGAGCCGGATGAACTGGTCGATCCGGTTGACGGTCTGGGCACCATACGCGGTCGTCGCATTGTTCATGATGTTGGTATTGGCGAGCGCTGCGGAGGTACCCGCTGCCCCGATCGCAAACCCGGCATCGCGCTTCGTGTAAATATAGTAGGCGTACAGCGATGTCTTGCCGAATCCATAGTTCGCGCCGGCCTGGCCCACTACCAGCTTGTGGGATGCGGCGTCTTTCGATTGCTGGCCGAAGATGCCAAGCTTGCCGCCGCCGAATCCGTAATACAACGCGCCCGAGGTGGTGCTCCCGATGCTGGTGTTGCCGGGTTGGCCGCCGAACGAGTGCTGCAGATTTAAACTGAGCGGGCCTAACTGGTTAGTGTAGTCGACGGTATTATCGTAGCGGCACCCCACCAGAAACAGTTCCCAGTCGGTTGCCGTGATGTTGCCTCCACCAATGGCGTCGAAGGTAAACGCATCGAAACTGAATGCGCTACCGTACTGGCGCCCGACCTTGAGCGTGCCGAATTTCTGGTTGGCGAGCCCCATCCAGGCGTAGCGGCCGAAAAGCTGACCCTGCTGGTCGATCTTCCCCGTCGCCGCGTTGAAGCCGCCTTGCAGGTCGAAAATCGCATGGGTTCCGCCTCCCAGATCCTCGTCGCCGCGCAGGCCGAAACGGTTTCCGCTGATCGCACCTTCCGACATGCCGACGCTCGCACCCCTCGTGCCGGTACCGCCCGGATTGCTCTGGTAGCGGATTGCCTCGTCGATTACTCCGTAAAGCGTGACGCTCGACTGTGCCATCGCGTGAGAACTCAAGACGATCGGCGCGACCAGAGCGAGATATTTTGCTTTCATACGTCTCCTAATGCCATCAAGCATGTTTTCTGTTTGATTTGTAATACTAAGTATTGAATTGGTAAAACCACCTTTATTTCGGTCTCTCGTGTTGCCCACTCCGGAGCAGAGGCGTCGCCAACGAGGCGACGCGCCATGCGAATGGTGCTGGAATTCCTGACCGATGCGCTATGAACGAGGCGCTGGTGCGTCGGCGGGCGCAAAGCGGATCAAGGTGAGCGTCGGGGAAACCGGGTCGAACCATGCCCGTACGCGCAGGCCTATCTGCATCTGCGGCCCAGGGTTGCCGGCCATGCTGCTCATATAACGTACGCCTTCGTCCAGCATGACCTGCACGACGGTATACGGAAGCTGGTCCCGGACCGATGGCCAGTACGCCTTATGGAAGGTGCAGAACGATTCGATGCGCCCGAGGCCGCTGAGCGCAACCCACTCTGCGTTTCGCCCGTGGCAATGCGCGCATTGCCACGCGGCGGGAAACCGGTGTGTTCCACAATCCGTGCAACGCTGAACCAGCAGAACGCCGCGAGTGGCCGCTTCCCAGTGGGGCCGGCTGTTCGGGTCGAGCGGAATTTCGGTCTGTACTGAACTCATTTCGGATCCTTTCCGTAGATGATCGACGTGACCACGGGGGACGCCGCCATATACTGTATGAAGTCGGCGCCGGCGATCTGCCTCGCGTCACATTCCCCCCGTAGTTGCCTGACGGCTTCGGCATTAAGGCCCCATCCCTGCAGATAAGACTCGGAGAGGTGACCGCCGCTGGTATTGGCCGGGAACCGGCCGCCGAGGCGCAGGTGACCTTCACTGACCCAGCGGCCACTCTCGCCGGTCGGGCAGAAGCCGAACCCTTCCAGCGAAAACAGCACCGTCGGCGTGAAGTTGTCGTAGATCATCAGCCCGTCCATGTCGTTGACCGTCGTCCCGGCCATCGAGTGAACTTCCTGCGCAACCTGACGCATCGGCCGGGCCCAGAAATCATCGGGAGGAAAGCCGCCACCGGTGAACTGCGACGCCTGGCCGACGCCGCGAATATAGACCGGCGGTTTGCGCAAGTCGCGTGCCCGCGATCCATTCGTGATAATCATGGCGACGGCCCCGTCATTGATCAGGCAGTAGTCGAGCAGCCGGAGCGGGTCACAGATAAAGCGGCTTTCGAGGTACTGTTCGAGCGTGAACGGGTCGCGCTTCACGGCAGCGGGATTCAGGCTCGCGTGGTGGCGGAACGTCATCGCCACTTCGGCAAGCTGCGAGGCCGTGGTTCCATGGAGATGCATATGCCGTTGCATCATCAATGCATGAAACGCACCCGGCGAAGTCATGCCGTAGGGCACCCAGTGACTGTCGGCGCCCCCATAGGCGCCGGCCGCTCCGCCGAACTGGCTGGCGTCGCCGCCATACGTGATGCCGGCGCTACCGCCGTCGTTGGCGTAGACGAGCGCCACGGTATTGACCGCGCCGCTCGAGACCAGCAGAGCGGCCGTCTGGATGCAGATGCCGCTGAAGCGGCCATGTCCCGGTGTCGCCAGCACGTATTGCGGATTCATGCCGCACTGGTCGGCGAAGTGACTGTAACTCGGGATCCGGTTGACGATCAGCCCATCGAGGTCCGCATGAGTCAGCCCACAGTCATCGAGCGCCTCGCGCAGAGCCCATTGGGCCAGTTCATAGATATCGTGCCCGGGTAGCTTTCCATAACGCGTGGTGCCCACGCCGGCCACGGCAGGCTCGTTTTGAAGTTTTGACAACATCTCGGTTCTTCCTCCAGCGAAAACCACGTTAATAGTCGAGCAGTGATTCGGGCTGCCCGGGACCGACCGCCTCGACTGCCCAGACCGCTCCCGTGCTGGCCGTCCCGGACACCGCTTCTCCATCGAGGTTCATCGAGGCCGACGTGACATAAAGCGTGTCGAGGCCAGGTCCGCCGAACGTGCAACTTGTCGGGAAGGCGGTCGGCAGTTCGATCGCACGGGCGAGTACGCCGTCGGGGCGGTAGCAATGCACGGCGCCGGCGCCGAAAACGGCAACCCACACGTTTCCGTTCGCATCGACCGTCAGTCCGTCGGGTCCTCCATGGCCAGAGATCCTGATGAATTCCCGCCGATTGGCGAGTGTTCCGCTCGTGCATTCGAAGTCATACGCGTGGACCGTTTTTGAATGCGTATCGGCAAAGTACATGGTGGTCTGCATCGGACTCCAGCCAATCCCGTTCGATAGCGTGAAGCCGCGATCGACCGGGTGTAACGCCCGGTCCGTGCCGAACCGGTATAACTGGCCAACTGGCGACACGAGGTCCCGGGCAAGGCTGCCTACCCACATCCTGCCTGCCTGATCGACCTTGCCGTCGTTAAGGCGGTCGGCATCGAGTGCGAACGGAACGGGTTCGGCAATGATGTCGCCCGGTGCCGGACGGTCGAGCAGCAGATAGCCTCGCCGGAACAGCAGCAGCAGGCCGCCGTTGCGCCGCAAGGCGATGACCGCTGGAGGTCGGGGCAACGACCATTGGTCGAGAGCACCGCTCGCGGGATCGTGCCGCCAGAGTGTGGGGTTGGCGACATCGATCCACCAGAGCGCCTGCTCCAGCGGACTCCAGATCGGGCTTTCGCCCAATACGTTGTGACAGTCCACGGCGCACGCCAACGTGGGAGTGGTTTGCATGAGTGACACAAGCAGTCCTACGGGTTGGTGGAAACGGGCTTCGAGGCATCCTTGTCGTGCGGGATCGCGCCGTGCTGGATTACGCCCGCTGCCCGCGGCGTATCCCAGCGCTTGTGCGCGAGCACGGCAACCGCGGCGATGAGCGCCGGAATGACGAGGGCCGTGAAGATATCGGACATGGACCATCCAAGGCTCAGCATCTCGGCGCCCAGCATCGCGCTGAGAATCGCCCCGATACGGCCGATGCCAAGCATCCAGCTGGATCCCGTGGCGCGGGCTTCCGTGGGGTAGTAGCCGGTGGCGAGCGCGGTCATGCCCACACTGCCGCCGCTCATGCAGAAGCCGACGACGAGGGCGAGGCCACAGAGTGCCAGGTAGTATTGCGAAGTCTCGCCGATGGCGGCCACGCTGGCCGCGCCGATCAGAAATACGCCGGCCAGTATCCAATGCTTGCTCCATCGGTCCATGGCCCAGCCGATGGCAAGCGAACCGATCGGACCGCCAACCTGAAACATGGCCATCGCAATGGCGCTTTCGGACACGCTATAGCCGCCTCCTTCCTTGACCAGCGTCGGTAGCCAGCTGCTCAGCAGATAGATCAGGAACAGGACACAGAAGTAGCCGCACCACAGCATGGCGGTCCCCATCCGGTATTGCGGCGCGAGCACGATGCGGATCGAACTCGACCGGTGAGGCGACTGCGCATCCTGCACCAGTTCGTAAGGTGTCCGTGCGATTTCCGGGGCAATACGCGCGACGATCGCCTTCACGGCGGCGGCCCCCTTTTTTCGTGCGACCAGGAAGCCGAGCGATTCTGGCATCAGAGCCATCAGGATGACGCCGAGTATGACCGGTAGCACGCCCGCTGCGAGAACCACGCTGCGCCAGCCGAAAGCCGGGATCATCCATGCCGAGATGAAACCGCCTCCCGCGCCTCCCGCTGTATATCCGCAGAGCGTGACGGTGATCAGGAATGAACGCATTCTCTGCGGGGCGTATTCCGAGATCAGCGTGCTCGTATTCGGAATTGCTGCGCCAAGACCCAGGCCGGTGAGGAAACGGAAGATCACCATGCCCCTGACGTCGGATGACATCGCGGTCGCCAGCGTCCATATGCCGAAAAACAGCACATTGCTGACCACCACGGGCTTGCGGCCGTACCGGTCGGCCAGCGGGCCGCCGGCCATCGCGCCGATGGCCTGGCCGATCAGCCCCGCGCTCAATACCGCGCCCAGCGACTCATGGCTGAGTCCCCAATCGAGTTTCAGCTGGGGCGCGATGTAGCCCATGACGACCGCGTCAAAGCCGTCGAGGACGATAGTCATGAATCCCAGAAAAACCAGCAGGGTCTGGAAGCGCCCGAATGGACGCCCGTCGATCAGATCCCGCACGCTCAACCTTCGCAATGATGTCATTGACTGTCTCCTGGCAACTGTGCTGCCAGCGCAGCCCAGTCTGCCTTTGCTTGTTTCGTAGACGGCGTGCTTGCCCGATACCGATGCAGCATCGGTTGTCTATCGAGCTTCCTTGACGCCGTGACGAAAATGTATCAGCATAAGTTCTCAAATGCAAACCTAATTCGTATTTGTGAACTGACGGGTCAAAGCCCGTGCGTTTCATTTCCTCATCGATGGAGACAAGCAGTGAGTAACATCCCCGAAAGCCGAACCATTCCTCGATTGCTGCGCGAACTCGTGGCGAACCACGGCAACCGTGAGGCGCTCGTCGGGCAGGGTGAGCGCATGACTTATCAGCAACTGGGTGAGCGCGTGGAGGCACTTGCCGCGAGGCTGATACGCACCGGCGTCAAGCGGGGCGAAAAGGTGGGCGTCCTGATGGGCAATCGGCCCGAGTGGGTGATCAGCGCCCTCGCGATCACGAGTATCGGCGCAGTGCTCGTGTCACTCAATTCCTGGGCCACCGCGCGCGAGCTGGCCTATCTGCTTTCGCACTCGGGCTGTCGTCATCTGATTGCCACCAGGCGTTATCTCAAGTACGACTATGCGGTGATGCTGCGAGACATGGATCCGGCCATCCGCGGCCGCCTTGCCACGGTGATCGGCGTCGACGCCGATCTGCCCGACGGTTGGCTTCCGTTTGACGATGCCGCCGACGTGGCGCGCGTGGAAGCCGGCGACGCGGTACGGGCGGCGGGCGAGCAGGTGGGCAGCGACGATATCGCCTTCCTCCTCTATACGTCGGGGTCGACGTCGGCGCCGAAGGGAGTCCAGCTTGCGCATGGCGCGTTGATCGTCAATGGCTGGCACATCGGCGAGCGGCAGCGCATCGTACCGGGAGACCGGCTGTGGCTTGCGGTTTCGCTCTTCTGGGCGCTCGGCTGCGTGAACGCCATGATGAATCTGCTGACGCATGGCGGCTGCATCGTATTGCAGGAGGCCTTCGACGCAGGCGAGGCGCTTCACCTGATTGAAGCCGAGCGGTGTACGGTGTTTTACGGAACGCCCAACATGGCGCAGGCGCTGTACGACCATCCCGAGCGCGAACGGCACGACCTGGGCTCGTTGCGTACTGGTGGAACGCTTGGTTCGCCGGAGCAGATCGCACGCGTCATCAAGTTGGGCGTGAGCCGTGTGTGCAACATCTATGGGCTTACGGAGACCTACGGGAATTCGCATGTCACAAGTGCGGACGACGACGAGGCATTACGGCTTGTGTCCTGCGGCCAGCCGCTACCCGGAGTCGAGCAACGGATCGTCGACGCGAACGGGATCGATTTGCCCCCAGGCGAGATTGGAGAAATTCGCGTGAAAGGGCGCGTTATCGACGGGTACTACGGAAACGAGGAGCTGACGAAAGCGTCCTTTGACGAGCAGGGCTACTTCAGGACCGGAGATCTCGGCTACGTCGATTCGCAGGGTTATCTCTACTATCGTGGCCGTTCGAAGGAGATGATCAAGACGGGCGGCATCAACGTTTCGCCCGCCGACGTCGAGTCCGTGCTGAGCGCGCATCCGGCGATCTATCTCGCCTATGTCGTCGGCGTGCCCGACCCGGTGAGGGACGAGGAGATCGGGGCTCTCGTCGTCCTGGAGAACGGCGCCAGCATGGCTTCCGATGAAATCCTGCAATACTGCAGGCAGAATCTCGCCGCCTACAAGGTTCCCCGCCGGCTTCGCTTCGTCTCCGAGGGCGAACTCCCGATGACCACCACCGGGAAGGTACAGAAGAACAGGCTGGCTGAAATGTTCTTTCCCCCGGCGTAGGATCGGCCCCCGCTGCTGTCCCTTCGGAACTGCGCACCCGATCCCGGCAAGCTCGTCGAGCGTCAGCGTAATATTCGCGCCGCCGATGGCCTCGGCGGGTCGGTCTCTGCGCCGCGCCCCGATCAATGGCACCGAGTCGTCCGCTGTGCGGCGGCTCACGCAATAGCGAGCTGTGCCACGGTCACGCCCTTGGCGTCGCCAATCTCGCGCAGCGCATCGACGAAAACAGGATTGCGTTAGACATTCCCCCGCGGGAACCGCGGCGAGTGGGCGCGAAAGTCACCGGCCCCCGAGGAGCCTTGCCAGCGATCGCTGATGAGCCCTCCGCGACAGCACGCCAAAGGCGGTGATGCTGATGCCTGGCTCGCGACAAGCGGCGAAATTGCCGTCTTCGATCCCTCGCGACAACAGTGAATATTCAATCTGAAGTTCGCCGCCCGGATGTCCCGAAGCTGCCCGACGAATCGTGCTAGCCCCATTTTCGACGGGCCAACATGACGGTAGCCCAGCCTCCCCCTATCAGCGATGGCGCCAACGGTATCCTCGATGGGTACGCTGGATCGAAGCAGGGAGGGCGGTAGACGTCGATGTGGTCGAGGCCGAGCCGTTGCAGCGAATAGGCGAGAAAATACTTCACCGCAGCGGGACGTGCTTCGTATCGGCTGCAGCCGCCGGCCGGATTGCGCATGGCGCCCATTTCACACTGGTCATGAAATTTTCGCGGGAGTTCTCTCGCCAGCAATCGTTCCCGATGGCGCAGGGCGTGCAGACTGGTGGTCGTCGCAACGCAGCGACGAAGAGCGTTCCCCAGCGAGCTTACGATCCGGATAGAGGCGGCGGTGCCGCGCGTTAGCGGGCGTGCTGCGCATTAGCGGACGTGTTTCACATTGGAGCACTCAGGCCGGATTCAAATTACGTTCCAGCTTTTTCACACGCTCAATGGAATGCCGTACCGCCATCTACAGCGAGAATCTGACCCGTCATCATCTTCGCGCCGTCGCTGACCAGATAAAGGCAGGCGGCAATCAGATCTTCGGGTTGCTCGCGATTGGGGATGCTCTGTGCGGCGATGGCCTGGGCTATCAGTTCATCGGAATAGGCTTCATTCCTTTGAACGCCTTCGGTCATGGTGAGGCCGGGCGCGATCGCGTTTACGGTGATCCCGTCGCGTCCAAGTTCGCGCGCAAGCCCCCGGGTCATAATTGCGACTGCCCCCTTGCTGGCGACGTAGTGCAACATAGGCGGCATGCCGATAAAAATCGTCGCCGACGTGAGATTAACGATACGCCCCCATTTGCGTTCACGCATGCGCGGAGCGACCGCCTGACTGCATAGGAACGGCGCCATCGTGTTGATTGTCATTACCCGCAGCCATTCCTCGGGCGCGATGTGCTCGAACGGCGTCGGCGCCAGCTCGGAAGCCAGCGCCGCATTATTGATGAGGATATCGACTGGCCCGTGGGCAGCTTCAATGTTGGCAACACAAGTCTTGACGCTCATTGGGTCAGCGACATCGCACTGAGCTCGTTCGACGCAGCCTGCCTGCTGAGCGCCATCCCATGCGATGTCGACGCCGATGACTTCCGCACCGCTCGACGCCAGCGCTTGCGCCAGAGTAGCGCCGATGCCGGTCGCCGCACCGGTTACCATCGCAATCTTTCCCTTGAGACTCATCATGTTTTCCTTTCAAACCTTGCAGGTGAGGAAGGTGGCCTCTGCGGGCACCAGACCGGTTGGCCGCTTCCCTCCGCCTGGCGTACCGTTGTTTCAATCGGACGGCAGCGCCCATTGCTTCGGCTGCATGAACAAGTGCCGTTTGCCGGCACGGTGATATAAGGTTACTCCTTAGTGTCCAGGGTCTGTTTAAAATGTGTTTACGTCCTCTCTTTTGCGTAAGCGGGACGGGATGATTCGAACGCTGCTGAGTGACGACGCCTGGAAGAGAGTCGAAGCGATCTTGCCGGGCAAGGACGGCGATCGTGGTGGAACGGCTACGGACAATCGCTGGTTCGTCGAAGCGGTGCTGTGGATAGGCCACACCGGCGGCCCGTGGCGCGACCTGCCAGCGGAATTCGGTCGCTGGCACCCGTGTAAATGCGCTTTTCCCGATGGCGACGCAGAGGTATCTGGCAGCGCGTCGCGCTTGCGCTGGCTGGGAAGCGATTACGCGGAAGCTGGCCTGGAATAAAGGGAAGTCGCCACGGTGTTATGACGCCACGAGTGCGGCCACGGCTTATCGCGCGCACCGTGAGAAAAGTCGGCGGCAGCGCAAACTGCGTGCAGGAAGCAGGCTGTATTGGGACGTGCATCATCACCTGGTCTATCGGCGCTGGTTCCCCTCAGCAAATTGCTGCCAGATTACGGGAAATGTACCCGGACAACCCGAGTCAGCGCGTAAGTCACGAGACGATCTACGCTGCGATTTACACCCGCCCTCGCGGTGGCTGGGAGCCGGCCATGATCGAGGCACTGCGCCAGCAAAGGCCCACGCGCGGCGCCACCCGCGGGACCCTCGCTCGCTAAAGCTTCGTGCCCGAAGAGCTGCGCATTGTTCATCGGCTTGAGGAAATCGCAACGCGAAAATGGGCTGGACACTGGGAAGGCGACCTGATCAAAGGCGCTTTCAATCGCTCCTGCGTTGGAACGTTGGGAAGGCGATGGTCATGGAATCGGCTGCCGCTGGATTGGCAAACCGTTGCACTTGACTCCTGTGAGCGCCCGGAGATCGTATGGTCGGCAGCTCGGGCGGTCCTACGTGTCGTCGTGAGCTACGAGGTGGCCCAGGACGCGTTCTGGATCTATCGTGGCAGGCTCGCGGGATCGAATGGTATGTCGTCGATCCCGCGAGCATCCCGATTGAACGCCAGAAGCGGCGCGCCAGGACGGACCGGCTTCAGGCCCTCGCGGCTGACTGCAACAGGCCACCATCCATTCCGCGATGCAGCGGAAGGAATTACACACATTAGTCGAGAGGTTAGCTCGGTAACGACCTGACAAACTACTACTCATAGAAGGTTACGTTGAATCCAGTTCCCATTGCAGGGAAAGTGGCGGAAAATGCTCGCCAGGAGAGCAGATCGACCGATGCTTTCGCTACAGCCGACCCTTGCTTACTTTGAAAAAGAGCCGCAGGCGATGCTGCGGCCGACAAACACACACATCGAACGTTGGGGACGCTGACATGCCTTGTTATGTTATCCAGGCTCGCTGCAGATGCAAACCGGGTGTCTTGAGTGATGACTTCCGTCTTTGCGCCAAGACATGCTGGATATGCATGTGGCGGTACTTCACCGGCAGGGTGGTCACATAAAAACCACACAGAGCCATCCGCGAGGGCTAAAAGGGCAGTATCGTCCGGCAACCTGTCGCGGCTCGAGCTCTCCTGAAGTTTGGCTCCTGTGGTTCGTCGCAGGCAGCCCAAAACGGGATTCATGTCCTCTCTGCCAATGACCCAGCGCCCATCGCACGAAGACGAGGGACAGTTCGCGCTGTGGCGCTCGAAGTGTCCAGCCAGCGCTGTCGATTCCCTAAGCGTAGTCGTAGCCCATACGGAAATTCCGGTAGGAGAGTCGATAGCGTTGCTGCTGAGATTGCGAGGTTTCGCTGCCGTAGCCATGTCGAGTATGGAAAACCTGGAGCTGATGCTTGAGCATTGGAAGCCGCGCGCGTTGCTGATCGACACGCGCCTGTGTCAGGCGGATGACTTCCGGCTCGTCCGCCATGCAGCTAGCGACACTGCCTTTAGTAGTGTTCTGATTGTCGCGCTGACTAACATTTTCCCCGAAGAGAGCCCGCAAGACATCAAGCGGATTGGCTTTGATGGCCTATGTCGCAGGCCATGCCCGGTGTGGAGACTTGCGGATGTGCTTGACGGGCATTTTCACCCATAGTCAGCTTCGCCGAGGTCGCGGCAAATAGCTACGCTGGATATTCTTCGATGCCTGCCGGGAAGGGGATCCGCGGAGCACTGAGTTCCTGTGGCTCTTCAGGACGTATTCGAGGTAGGCGCGCGGGTTGATATCGTTCAGCTTGCATGTTCCGATCAGGCTGTACATTGCGGCGCCCCGCTCGCCGCCGCTGTCGGAGCCGGCAAACAGGAAGTTCTTCCTTCGGGGGCTCACGCAGCGCAGGGCGTTTTCAGCGAGGGCGTCGCTGATTCCAACGCGTCCGTCTTGGCAGTACAGAACGAGCACGTCCCATTAATTGAGCGAATAGCCGTTCGGTAGCCGGCTTGCCCAGGATATCAGCCCCTATGCCATAGAACTTGCCGATCGGCTCGAGTGCGTGTCTTGGCGCATCGGTCGGCGTGCGGAACTGAACGTCGTATATATAACGTCTCGCGTGATCCCAGCATGCGGCTTCAACGCGATCTAAGAGGGTGAACTCAACACGCTACGTTCAACGGTTCGATATCCTGAGGGCAGTCTGTATATGTTGAACGTCAGCGTTGCTGATATCCGTCTTCTCACAGATGCCCGCTGCAGGTGTGCTGGTCCAGGGCTACCTCAACGGGCATGCAATCTGCTTATCGGTGCACTTGCTCTTCTTCACAGCATGACCTCCGTCGCAGTTCCTGAATCATGCCGCTTTTTCGGCTCTGACTGCCCAAAGTCAGTCGGCCGCCCGAGAGGCCAATTCGATAAACCTCTTCGTTCTCCTGTTGACACCAATTTAACAAGGACCTTTCAATAACTGGATCTGTCGATCTTTCGAATCCGGTTGATTGATCCGTTCGCTGTGAAGCAAATGGACGACGGAATCGATGCAACAGGCCACCTTAGAGTGTGCCATCTAAATTGCCGTGGAAATCCGCACGATGCCTGAATAGACGTTGTGCCACCGGGTGTCGACAGATGCCTTTATGAGGCTTGAGCCATATGATCATAAAGGTGTACGTACGGTTATTGGGGGCGTACCGCAGCAATGCGGTACGGCTACCCTGCCAGGACCATCGAAACGTCAAGTCCAGGACGAAGGTCATGCTTTTTCTCAAGCAGTTTAAGAGCACCGCGACCACGATTTCAGGCATCGAGTTGACGCGTCGCATTCACGAGGGGTCAACTCGATCTCGCAAAGCGGACCCTCAAGGATGCCGCTGTGTCGGCCGTACGGAATGCTATCCTGTCCGCTCGATAAGGTATCCTGCCTATAGGAAACTTATCGACCGGCTTACCTGTTTGCAGTAAAAGCTCTTAAGTAAACTTGACGAATTGCTAAGCATCATCCAAAAATGAACCCTATGAGCTAAGGGGCATCGCGGATCGCCACTGCGCAGGCATGGAGCTTCCACATGAATGACGAAGTTCGTAAGTCCGAAGAGCTGCGCAGTTTCCTGTTCCTGACCGTCGTCATGGTGCCCGTGTTGACGGTTGTATTAATCGCCACGTACGGTTTTATGGTCTGGTTCTACCAGTTGATGATTGGTGGGCCGCCTCATTGACTTCCATTTTCTGATCAGTGCGTTGCTGTGCGATAAGTCGGGTGTAAACCGGAGTCAAACTTATGCCTGTTGTCAATGGATCGACAGTAACAACAGTCGTAACGGGCGACGAATTACATATTGCCGGCATTGTGGTCCATGTGCAGCCGCGGCGGATTGCTGGCGTCCGGCAAGCGATCGGCATGCTGCCTGGTGCGGAGATTCATGCGATCAGCGAACTGGGTAAGCTGGTTGTCACACTCGAAGGCGGAACCGCGTCTGAAGTCGCCGAACAACTCCATGCCATCCATGCGTTGCCTGGCGTCTACTCCGCAGCACTTGTCTATCAGCATCACGAAGACATTGAATCGTTGAACGAGGAGCTAGCCGATGACGCTGTCCCGTCGCGCGTTTATTAAGCAGACCGCCGCGGCCACGGCCGCTTCAGCGGCAGGGGTTGTGCTGCCGGGCGTGGACGCCCTGGCTGCGTCGGACAGCCTGACCTGGTCAAAGGCTCCGTGCCGATTTTGCGGGACCGGCTGCGGTGTCAGCGTGGGCGTGAAGAACGGCAAGGTTGTGGCAACCCAGGGTGACCCGCAGGCCGAGGTCAATCGGGGCCTCAACTGCGTGAAAGGCTACTTCCTGTCGAAGATTATGTACGGCCAGGATCGTCTGACCACACCGCTGCTGCGCATGAAAGACGGCAAGTATGCCAAGGACGGCGAATTCGCGCCGGTCTCGTGGGATCAGGCCTTCGATGTAATGGCCGATCACTTCAAGCGCACCCTGAAAGAAAAGGGCCCGACAGCAGTGGGAATGTTTGGCTCGGGACAGTGGACGGTGTGGGAGGGCTACGCTGCCGTCAAACTTATGAAGGCGGGCTTTCGCAGCAACAATCTCGACCCCAACGCGCGTCACTGCATGGCCTCGGCCGTCACCGGCTTCATGCGCACGTTCGGTATGGACGAGCCAATGGGCTGCTATGACGATATCGAGCAGGCTGATACCTTCGTGCTGTGGGGCTCCAACATGTCGGAGATGCATCCCATCCTGTGGACCCGCATTACCGACCGCCGGCTCAGCACGCCCACGACGCGCGTGGTCGTGCTCTCGACCTTCGAGCATCGCAGCTTCGATCTGGCCGACCAGACGATTATTTTTACACCGCAATCAGATCTGGCGATTCTGAACTACATCGCGAATTACATCATCCGCAACGGCAACGTGAATCGCGATTTCGTCAACAGGCATACGGTTTTCAAGCAAGGCAACGCCGACATCGGTTATGGCCTGCGGCCCGACAACCCGTTGCAGAAAACGGCCAGGAATGCGGGCGACCCAAATGGTTCGCAGCCGATTACGTTCGACGAATTTGCGAAATTCGTCTCGAAGTATGACGCGGCCTATGTGACGAAGCTCTCAGGTGTGCCGCAAAACAAGCTCGATCAACTTGCCCGGCTGTATGCTGATCCGAAGGTCAAGGTGATGTCGTTCTGGACCATGGGCTTCAACCAGCACACGCGTGGCACGTGGGCCAACAACATGGTCTACAACCTGCATCTGCTGACCGGCAAGATCGCCACGCCCGGCAACAGTCCGTTTTCGCTGACGGGGCAGCCGTCCGCATGCGGTACGGCGCGCGAAGTGGGGACCTTTTCGCACCGGCTGCCGGCCGACATGGTGGTCACCAACCCGAAGCATCGTGAGGAGGCCGAGCATATCTGGAAACTGCCGGCAGGCACGATTCCGGACAAACCGGGCTATCACGCAGTCCTGCAGAACCGCATGCTGCGCGACGGCAAGCTCAACGCCTACTGGGTGCAGGTGAACAACAACGTGCAGGCTGCTGCCAATATCAATGGAGAAGCGTTGCCGGGTTATCGGAATCCACAAGCCTTCGTGGTGGTGTCGGATGTGTATCCCACAGTCACCGCGGTGGCGGCAGACCTGATCCTGCCCTCGGCGATGTGGGTTGAAAAGGAGGGCGCGTACGGCAACGCCGAGCGGCGCACCCAGTTCTGGCATCAACTGGTCGACGCACCGGCCGGCGCCCGCTCCGACCTGTGGCAACTGGTCGAGTTTTCAAAGCGCTTCAAGGTCGAAGAAGTCTGGCCTGCGGATTTGCTCGCGAAGAAGCCAGAGTACAGGGGCAAGACGCTCTACGACGTGCTGTATCGTAACGGCCAGGTCGACAGGTTTGCCCTTACGGAAACTGATTCCCACTATCGGAACGACGAAGCCAAGGCGTTTGGTTTCTACATTCAGAAGGGCCTGTTCGAGGAGTACGCAAGCTTCGGCCGTGGCCATGGCCATGATCTCGCGCCATTCGACGCGTATCACAAGGCGCGCGGTCTGCGCTGGCCGGTGGTCAACGGAAAGGAAACGCGCTGGCGCTATAAGGAAGGTTCCGATCCTTACGTGAAAACAGGCACCGGCTGGCAGTTCTACGGCAATCCCGATGGCCGCGCGGTGATCTATGCGCTGCCTTACGAGCCACCCCCAGAAGTTCCGGACAAGGAGTATCCATTCTGGCTCGCTACCGGTCGTGTGCTGGAACATTGGCACTCGGGTTCGATGACGCGGCGCGTGCCCGAGCTGTACCGCGCGTTTCCAAATGCGGTGTGCTTCATGCATCCCGACGACGCGAAAGCAATGGGTGTGCGGCGCGGAGTAGAGGTCAAGGTAATGTCGCGGCGCGGCTACATCCTGACGCGGGTCGAGACGCGCGGACGTGACAAGCCGCCGCGCGGGCTGGTCTTCGTGCCATGGTTCGATTCAAGCCAGTTGATCAACAAGGTGACGCTGGACGCAACTGACCCGATCTCGCTACAGACCGACTACAAGAAGTGCGCGGTCAAGATCGTCAAGGTATAGGAGCCTGTCATGCGGGCCTGGATCGTACTTGCCGTCATTTCGATGATTGCGCTTACGGCGAGCGCTCAGCCGACCGTTCCGGCTGAGCCGTTCCACGATACGTTGCGCGGACTGACGCCACTCGACGAAGAGGCCAAGCCGCCGCTGATCGCGCCGGTCGACAACAGGGACGTGATCCGCGCACGCGCGTACGCGCAGCAGCCACCGACGATTCCGCACAAGATCGATGGCTACCAGCTCGACCGCAACGCGAACCGTTGTCTGGCCTGCCATGCGCGCAGCCGTGCGGCGGAAAGCGGGGCGGTGCCGGTGGCCGTCTCGCACTATACGGACCGGACTGGCGAAACACTTGAGCACATCTCGCCGCGCCGCTATTTCTGCACGCAGTGTCATGTCACGCAGGCCGATGCGAAACCGCTAGTCGCCAATACGTTTACCGATCTACCGGACGTCAGGTTGCCGCCGGCGCGGCAGACGGTAAAAAAATAGAGGCGTCAAGATGCGCGATCTGATCCGGCGCTACTGGAAAACCATCAACCGGCCGACTGCATACTACAGTCTGGGCTTCCTGACGCTGGGTGGCTTCATTGCGGGCGTGGTGTTCTGGGGGGCGTTCAATACGGCGATGGAGTTAACCAATACCGAGGCATTTTGCACCGGCTGTCATGAAATGCGCGATAACACTTACGCCGAGCTGAAAACCACTATTCACTACAGCAATCGCAGTGGCTTCCATGCGAAGTGCTCGGATTGCCACGTGCCGCATGAATGGACCGCGAAGATCGCCCGCAAGATGCAGGCGTCCAAAGAGGTTTGGGCGAAGGTGTTCGGCGTAGTGAATACGCGTGAGAAGTTCGAGGACAAGCGGCTCGAGCTGGCGGAGCACGAATGGGCACGCTTCAAGGCCAACGACTCGCTGGAGTGCCGCAATTGCCATCAATTCGAATATATGGATTTCACGCGGCAGAGTCCGCGCGCGCAGGAGGCGCATCAGCGTTTCCTGGCGACTGGCGAGAGAACCTGTATCGATTGCCATAAGGGGATCGCTCATCAACTGCCGAACATGACGCAGGCGCAGGCTGACGCGGATGCAAAGCAGGCGGCCGGGCACTGATCATGTGGGGCGAGGGCGATTCTTCCATCACTGCAACCAGCATGACGGTGCGCGATGCTTTCAATTGAGAGGCTGGGCGTGGGACGGGGCGGCCAGATGGTTGCCAGCGGCATCGACCTGTGTATTGAAGCGGGTTGGGCCTTGCAGATTCATGGCGCGAACGGCAGCGGCAAGACTACGCTGCTGCGCGTGCTGGCCGGCCTGATGCCGCCGGCGGGCGGCCAAGTCAGCTGGTACGGAGCGAACGTGCGCGCGCATCCGGAGAAGTTTCGGCGCGACCTTGCATTTGTGGGGCACGCCAATGGCGTCAACGATGACCTCACCGTACTCGAAAATCTCCGCTTCGCCACGCTGCTAGGGGCCGGTTCGGGCGCACCTGACGGCACCTCCTCCGTGCCGGCGTCTGGCCGGTCGGGCGTGGCTGCGCCGCCGTCCAGGCGCGACATGCTCGCGCGTGCGGGCATGTTGCCGCTACAGCACACACGGGCGGGCTGTCTCTCGCAAGGTCAGCGCCGCCGCGTCGCGCTCGCCCGGCTGATGCTCGATCGCAAGCCGCTGTGGTTGCTCGACGAGCCGGGCGACGCGCTCGACGACAGCGCATCGGGCTGGCTTCACGAGTGCCTCGCCCTCCATATGCAGGACGGCGGCATCGTAGTGGCCACGACGCACCGGTCGCTGCAAACACCGGCCGCCCGAACGCGGCATCTACATCTTGAACGGAGCGGCGCATGGCTGGACTGACGTTGGGCGTGATCCGCCGCGAACTCGCGTTGACCTGGCGCAGGCGCACGGTCACGCTCGGCAGCCTGATGTTCTTCGTGATTGCATCGAGCCTTTTCCCGCTCGCCGTAGGCCCCGATCCGAAGCTTTTGCAGGCGATCGCCCCCGGCGTGCTATGGGTCACCGCATTGCTCGCCGCGATGCTGTCGGCTGGGCATCTGTTCGCTCAGGACTTCGCGAGCGGCACGCTCGAACAGATGCTGCTGTCGCCTTGGCCGCTACCTGGCATCGTGTTCGGCAAGATCGTCGCGCACTGGCTGACAGGCGGCCTCGCCCAGGTGCTGCTTGCACCGGTCGTGGCGCTGCAATACGAGCTCGGCTGGCGCGCTACGCTGCCGCTGATGGGCTCGCTGCTGCTCGGCACACCGCTGCTGAGCCTGATCGGCTCGATGGGCGCGGCGCTGACACTCGGCGTGCGCGGCGGCGGTGTGACGCTCGCGTTGGTGATCCTGCCGCTCTACGTCCCTGTGCTGATCTTCGGCGTCAGTGCGTCCGATCCAGGGACAAGCGCAGCCTGGTCCAAAGCGAACTTCTCGCTGCTTGGCGCAGCGCTGTGCGCCGCCGGCTTGCTGTGTCCCTGGGCGAGCGCTGTGGCATTGCGAATCGCTTTGGAGTGAGTAATGCACATGACCCGGATAAACTGGTTTCACTACGCATCACCGCGCGTGTTCGATGGTCTTGCCGCCCGCCTCGCGCCCTGCTTCGCGGTGGTATCAGGCGTACTCATACTCGCCGGGCTCGCGATTGGGCTCGTGATTGCACCCACTGATGCGCTTCAGGGGGACGTCTACCGGATCATGTTCGTGCATGTCCCCGCGGCATGGATGTCGATGTTCATCTACGTCGTGATGGCCATGTACTGCGCGCTGGGTCTTGTATTCAATGCGCGGCTTGCCGCGATGATGGCGTTGGCGCTGGCGCCGACCGGCGCGCTTTTCACGTTCATTGCGTTGCTGTCCGGCGCCCTGTGGGGCAAACCGACCTGGGGCGCATGGTGGGTCTGGGACGCACGCCTGAGTTCCGAGCTGATCCTGCTTTTTCTGTACATTGGCTTTATATCGCTGCACGCCGCAATCGACGAGCCACGCCGGGCCGATCGTGCGTGTGCCGTGCTGGGTTTGATCGGTGTGGTCAACATCCCGGTGATCTATTTTTCGGTGCAGTGGTGGTACACGCTGCATCAGGGGCCGTCGCTGGGTTTCGGTAGCGGCGTCTCGATGAGTGAGTCCATGGTGTGGGGCATCGTTGTGATGAGCTTCGGCTTCTGGGCATACTCGATCGCCGTGACCTTTGTGCGCGTGCGCGTGATCATCCGCACGCGTGAACGTACCTCGCCCTGGGAGGCGCGGCTTGAGGAGCGTCCAGCATGAGCGACTTGTCTGGCGTAGCGGCGATGCTCGCGCACACTCCCTATCTGAGCGCGGCGTTGTTGAGCACCTTTGTGCTGCTTGGGCTCGAAGCGTGGTGGGTGCGCTCGCTCTATCGTGAGCGGGGCGATTCGAACGTGCCCGGCGCCGATCCAGGACCCCCGGATGAGACCTAGAAGCTGGCGTCTCGTCTGGGTCGTCGGCGGCGTAGCTGTCGCGGGACTCGCCTGCGCGCTCGTGCTGAACGCCTTCCGGGCCAACGTCGTGTTTTTCGTCAGTCCGAGCCAGATTGCGGCGCAGGAGATACCGGTGACGCGGCACTTTCGTCTGGGTGGCCTTGTCGAGCGGGGCTCGCTCAGGCGCGACGGCGACGGTTTGACCGTGCACTTCGTGGTGACCGATACCGCAACGGAGATCGCGGTGATCTATCACGGCGTGTTGCCGGACCTGTTTCGCGAAGGCAGCGGCGTCGTTGCGCAAGGCACGCTAGGCGGTGACGGTCAGTTCCATGCCGATCAGGTGCTTGCCAAACATGACGAGAAGTACCAACCGCCGGAAGTCAGCGGCGCGTTGCGCCGCGCACAAGGCGGCCGGCAAGGATTGACCACGCTGCACGCCGCTGCCGGCAGGACTGAAGGAGGAACCGGGCCTTGATTCCTGAAATCGGGCACTTTGCGCTGATCCTCGCGTTGCTGCTCGCACTCACGACTGGTGTACTGCCGGTGATCGGTGTGCAGCGCGGCATCGATGGCTGGATACGTCTTGCCTGGCCGGCGGCGCGCGCGCAGTTTGCTTTCGTCGCGATTGCTTTTGGCTGTCTGTCATGGTCGTTCCTCATCAATGACTTTTCCGTCCTCTACGTGGTGGAGAACTCGAATTCCGCGTTACCCGCCGTCTATCGTTTTACTGCGGTCTGGGGCGGTCATGAAGGCTCGCTGCTGCTGTGGGTGTTGCTGTTGACGCTTTGGATGGTGGCCGTCACCTGTTTCAGCAAGCAATTGCCGGTGACGATGGTGGCCACGGTACTGGGTGTGATGAGTTGGATTGCGAGTGGCTTTTTGCTGTTCATGCTCTTCACGTCGAACCCATTCAGCCGCCTGATTCCGCAGTCCATGGAGGGCCGCGATCTGAATCCGCTGCTGCAGGACCCTGGCATGGTCATTCATCCGCCGGTGCTCTACGCGGGCTACGTCGGTTTCTCGGTGGCTTTCGCATTTGCGATTGCGGCGTTGCTGTCGGGCCGGCTTGACGCGGCATGGGCACGCTGGTCGCGCCCGTGGACCACGGCCGCCTGGGTGTTCCTGACGCTGGGCATCATGCTGGGCAGCGGCTGGGCTTACTACGAACTTGGCTGGGGCGGATGGTGGTTCTGGGATCCGGTCGAAAACGCTTCATTCATGCCGTGGCTGGCGGGTACGGCCTTGATCCATTCGCTCGCGGTCACGGAGAAGCGCGGCAGCTTCCGCAGTTGGACCGCTTTGCTGGCGATCTGCGCGTTTTCGTTGAGCCTGCTAGGCACGTTCCTCGTGCGTTCCGGCGTGATTACCTCGGTCCATGCATTTGCGTCCGATCCGACCCGCGGCGTGTTCATCCTCGGGTTTCTTGCGCTGGTGGTGGGTGGCGCGCTGCTTCTCTTTGCCTGGCGCGCGCCGCAGATCGGCCTGGGGGCCGGCTTTGAGCCCGTGTCGCGGGAGGCCTTGCTGCTGTCGAACAATGTGCTGTTAATGGTGGCTGCCGCGTCGGTGCTGCTCGGCACGCTTTATCCGATGGTGCTGGATGCACTTGGACTCGACAAGATTTCGGTCGGGCCGCCGTATTTCGACAGCGTGTTCGTGCCGTTGATGACGCCGGCTATCTTTCTGATGGGCGTGGGACCGCTTGCCCGCTGGAAGGCGGCTCGCGTGCCCGATCTCGCGGCGCGCCTGCGCTGGGCCGCGGCGGTCAGCGTCGTCACAGCGCTGGCGCTGCCGTTCACGCTCGGCAGTTGGCGGCCGCTCGTCAGTCTTGGCCTGCTGCTCGCGACCTGGAGCTTCGCGACGGTCGCGGTGAGCATGCGTGAGCGCATCGGTAGCCAGCAGGGCCGTCCTCTTCTGCGATTCAGGCGCGTACCGCGGGCGAGCTACGGCATGTGGCTCGCGCACGCTGGGATCGGTGTGTTTATCGTGGGTGTGACGCTGGTCAAAGGTTACGAGTCGGAGCGCGATGTGCCGATGCGCAGGGGCCAGACCGTCGAGGTTGGCGGCTACCAGTTCCGTTTCGACGGGGTCCGCGATGTCGACGGGCCGAACTACCGTGCGACGCGCGCCTCGATCGCAGTGAGTCGCGAGGGGCGACCGGTTACGACGCTCTATCCGGAGAAGCGTCTTTTTCTCGTGCAGAAGATGCCCATGACCGAGGCTGCGATCGACCACGGCGTGCTACGCGATCTGTACGTGGCAATGGGCGAGCCGATTGGCGAGGAAGCATGGACCTTGCGGATCCAGATCAAGCCATTCGTTCGCTGGATCTGGGCGGGTTGCCTGCTGATGGCATTGGGCGGAATGCTTGCCGCCAGCGACCGGCGATATCGGTTGTTTCCGGGCCGGCGCGTGCTGCAGATGAACGAGGCTGCGCGTAGTGCTGGAGTGCGGCCCCTTGCTGCAAACGAAATTCGCCAAACCGGCGCGATCGGAGCGCCGGGCGTGATAGCTGCCGCGCCACACCATCCCGTCAACGAGGACCGCGGATGAAACGCGTGTTCGTTCCGCTTATCGGTTTTGCGGTGCTGGTGGCAGTGCTGGCAGCCGGGCTCAGGCACGATCCGCGCCGCTTGCCGTCCGCGCTGATCGGTCAGCCGGCGCCGTCATTCGATCTCCCCGGCTTGGGGGCTACGGACAAGCGGGTGTCGCCGCAAGTGCTGCGCGGGCAGGTGTGGATTCTGAACGTGTGGGCGTCGTGGTGCGAATCGTGCCGGGACGAACACCCGTTGCTGGTCGATCTGGCCGCGCGCCGGATCGCGCCAGTCTACGGCATGGACTACAAGGATGAGCGCGCGCCCGCGCTGCAGTGGCTTGCCGAGGCAGGCGATCCCTATACGGCTTCGTTCGTCGATCACAGTGGCCAGACCGGTATCGACTACGGCGTGTACGGTGTGCCCGAGACTTTCGTGATCGACCGCGCAGGAATCATACGCTACCGGCACGCGGGACCGTTGACGCGTCAGTCGCTCGACGGCGTTATCCTGCCGCTCGTCAGGCAATTGCAGCATGAGGACATAAATGGTTCGTGATCCGAATGGATGGCCAATGCGTTGGACAGCGGTTGTGCTGCTTCTGGTCACACTGAACTGTGCTGCGTGGGGAGCCGCCGGGTCGTCCACGGACGATTCCCACTATCAGGCCCGCGTGCGCCAACTTGCCGAAGGCTTTCGGTGCCTCGTGTGCCAGAACCAGAGCCTCGCAGACTCCAATGCCGATCTCGCAGCCGATTTGCGTGCGAAGATCGGCGAGGAGGTTCGGCAAGGCGCGACCGACGCTCAGGTGCGGGCTTACATGGTGCACCGATACGGAGATTTCGTGCTGTACCGGCCACCAGTGAAACCCGCAACGTGGGCGCTGTGGTTTGGACCTTTCGTTGCGTTGATGGTGGGGGTGAGCGTGCTCTGGCGAACCATGCTGCGCCGTCGCAACGTGCAGCCGCGCCTGCTGGACGAGGATGAGCGCCGGCGTGTCAATGAGTGGCTCCCGGCCCAGGATGAGAGCCCGCTGCGATGATCACCTTCTGGATGATTGCGGCAGCCATGCTGATCGCGGCGCTCACGTGCGTGATTGCACCGCTGCTGCGCCGCGCGGCAACGGACGACGACGAACGGCGGCCGACTCGCGAAGGCGTAGTGCTCGCTGCGGCGATCTACCGGGCGGAACTCGCCGAACTCGAACGCGAATTCAACGCAGGGCATCTTTCTGCCCAACATCGAAGCGAGGTCAGGCGCGAGCTTGAAGCGCGCTTCGCTGATGAGATCGGTGCGGGAGGCCGACCTGCTGGCAGTATAGATGACGTTGCAACGGGCGCTGCCAGCAGGCTGTCGCGCGCGGGCACGGCTGCACTGCTGCTGGCATTACTGCCGACGGCTGTCCTGGTCCTGTACATGCAACTGGGCTCCCCGCTTTCGCTGGCGGTAGAAGGCGGCGGCGACGCCGGACAGATGGCCGTCCATGCTGCCTCGCAAGGCTCTCTGGCGGTGCTGGTGGGACGGCTCGCGACCCGACTGCAACGGCAACCCGACGACGCGCAAGGCTGGGCGATACTGGCGCGTTCCTACGCGGCGTTGGACCGCCCCGACGACGCCATTGCAGCGTATCAGCGCGCGCTCATGGTGAGCCCGCGTGATGCGCAATTGCTGGCCGATTATGCTGACGCGCAGGCTAGCGCCGACGACGGCGATCTGAATGGCGTCGCGCTGCAGAGCATCGAGGCCGCTCTTGCGCTGGATCCGGAGAATCAGAAAGCGCTGGCGCTCGCGGGGTCGGCTGCATTCGACAGACGCGATTACCCGCTCGCCATTCACTTATGGGAGCATCTGGAGTTCGTTGCGGGCACTGATTCGGAGATTGCCGGAATAGCGCGGAAGAACATCGACCGGGCGCGTGTGCTTGCTGCCAGCGGCTCGGCGGATGCGAGCGGGCATCCCGCCGGAGACACGAACTAATACGGGCAGCGCACGCGCGTTTTGAGGCCATTGGCTCCGAATTTCCCCGGAATATACTGTGCAGGCGCCCACATTTCGTGGTGCAGTGAGCGAATCGTTCAAGCAGTGCACCCTCTGTGCCGTTAAACCACGTTGTGCAAGGAGCGTGCGAGGAGTTCACGCTTGCCCGCTGCGGGCTGGAAGACTAACTTCATGACAGTCACAGACGATTGCAAGCTAACCAAAGCGGCACGCAAGTTGATACTGGATGCCGACGACGTTTTCGTCAGTAGCGCCAGTATGTGATCAAGGCGGTACTTGGCAAGCTCGACGTGGAGGTGAACCTGTTGTTTCCGTAATCCAGGCGGGCGGCTTCGTGGAGTTGCCGGTGCGGGCGCTTCACGCGGCGAGGGTTCGCGATCTGCCCGACATTCACCGCGATCCGTTCGACCGGCTTCTGGTGGCACAGGCTCTCTCGGAACCGTTGGGTTGGCGGCTCCTGACAGCTACTTAGCGAAGTACACCGATCTGGTTATCACCGTGTAGGAAAAACGCTCGCGCCGGTCTCGCGGGCCAAACAGGAAAACGGATAAGCAGAATGCCGACATGAGCAAAGAAGTGGAACATAAGCTCGCGCCTGCAGAATTCGACCAGATGGCGGGTCGCATGTATGAGTGCGTAGACATTCATAGCGATATTGAAGAGGGTCATTTCAAAGCGCTTGGTAATGTTCTTGCCTTCGTGAAGGCACGATCTGGATATTCCGCGCTTCGACTGCGTCGCCATCGCTTCACCACCTATCTCACTCCGGTCCGATCGGCGATCAGCCGCCTCCGCTGATTAACCTCATCAACCAATCGCCATGGTCCGCGCACAACGCCGACCGCGTCGGACGATCCTGCAGTTTCCTCCCTGGAGGTTTATTCGACGCCCGCCTACCGGCGCTGCAGCACACGCACAGTCACTTGAATGAGGGCAGGCATCGAATCACCCGATATGACTTTCCATGTCAATCGGAATGTGTAGTTTGCAGTGCTCTCATAAGTGAACGAATTCGCTGAGGGCGGCATAGCATCATCATATTGATGGCACCGGTGTATCGATGTGGCCATTTCTGAAACCGTGGCAACTTGCTGTACCGTTTCCGCGAGAGCCGATTCTGCCCGCGCAAGAACCACGTCACGTGCTCCGAGCCAACGGTTTCGATCGACAGTCCATTACGGTTGCGTAATCCAGTGACGGACGTACGTGAGCCGGATACCGCTGCTGGATCCGTGGTTGTTCAACACCATGCTTCAGACCGGTGGGCACCGCTTGGCGGGCACGGCATGAATTGAACAAGGCATTCAATCTCATAGGTCCGGATTCACGCTGATCTTTCTTATGCGCCAACAGGAATCCAAATCTGAAATTCTTTGTTCACTGAAATGCCGGATCTCGGTAACCTGGCTTTCTCTATTGTGTTGCGCTTTCGCCAAGACGGTATTGCGGGTTCGGCTCCCTGTCGCTCTCGGTGGGAGTATGGTAGCCCGGCGCAAAAAACGTGAGCAAGGTTTTTTGCAAATTTCAGGAGGGCGGTCGTGAGCGGTACAGGTGCCAGCTATCGGAGTGATGTATGTCCACAGAGGTGATTTCCAGATCGGGCCGGTTAGCGGGGCGCCCACCCCGGTATGGGAATCGCCAGCGGAATCCGGTACGCCGTTACGCCGGTATTGCTGTCGTCGTGCTCCTGCACATCCTGTTCATCTGGGCGTTGATGAATGGTCTTGCGAACAAGGTCGTGCAGATCGTGCAGAAGCCGATCGAGACGAAGATCATCGAGCCGGTGAAGCCACCTCCCCCGCCGCCGATGCCGACGGTGCAACTGCCGCCGCCGAAGTTCACGCCGCCACCGCCGCCGTTCGTGCCGCCGCCTGAAGTGGCGGTCACGCCGCCGCCAGCACGCGCGCCGACCATCACCCACCAGGCCGTGCCGATACCGACGCCGGTCGCGCCGCCACCGCCTGCGCCGGTCGCGCCGCCGGCTCCTGCGAAGCCGGTCAGTCACGCGGTGGGCGTGGTGTGCCCGAACTCGGACGAGGTCCGGCGCTCGGTAGGCTATCCGCAGGAAGCGCAGGATAACGACATCAGCGGCGACGTCATGATCTCGTTTGTCGTCGACCCGCAGGGTCATGTGACCGACGAGAAAGTCGAGCAGTCCGCTGACCCGATTCTCGACCGGGCAGCTTTCAGCGCGGTGAAGAAGTTCAACTGTATTTCGCAAGGGCAGCCGGTCCGCGTACAGGTGCCGTTCTCGTTCAAGCTGAACTGAGCGTCGCGTGCACAGCCCGGGCCTGCCCTGATCCAACCCGTTCGATATCGATGGATGCACCCTCTGGAGCATGTATGAAGAAGCGTTCCTTTGCCGCTGTGGCGGCCAGCTTGCTGATCCCGGCCACGGCCGTCAGCGTCCTCGCCGCCGCCGTTGTGGCTCCGCAGGCCGTCTGGGCGCAGACGAGCGCTCCGGCCACCAATAACGCACCAGCGACGGCCGGCGGCTCGGGTTCATCGGGCGCGGATCAGTCCGCGGCGACGCCGCAGACGGCAACGGCCGCCGAGCCGCCGCCGCTCGCGGCGACGAGCACCGAAGTGACAAATCCGTACGGTCTCGGCGCGCTGTGGAAGAACGGGGACCTGGTTGCGCGCTTCGTGCTGATCCTGCTCGTGATCATGTCGATGGGAAGCTGGTACATCATGATCACCAAGTTCCTGGAGCAGTTGCGTGCGAACCGCCGTGCGAAGTCGGCCGACGAGCAACTGTGGAGTGCGCCGTCGCTCGCCCAGGGCGCGGAACAGCTTGACGGGAACTCGCCGTTCCGTTTCATCGCCCAGGTGGGGATCGAGGCCGGCGCCCATCACGAGGAAGCGCTGCTCGAAGCGGTGGATCGCAACACGTGGATCGACGTGTCCATCGACCGTGCCATTACCAACGTGTCGAACCGCCTTCAGGACGGGCTCGCGTTCCTCGGCACGGTGGGCTCGACAGCGCCGTTCGTTGGCCTGTTCGGCACGGTGTGGGGCATCTATCACGCGCTGACTGCTATCGGCATTGCGGGCCAGGCGTCGATCGACAAGGTGGCGGGCCCGGTCGGCGAGGCGCTGATCATGACGGCGATCGGTCTTGCCGTCGCGGTGCCGGCGGTGCTGGGCTACAACTTCCTCGTGCGTCGCAACAAGTCGGTGATGGAGCGTGTACGCGCGTTCGGCGCGCAGCTGCATACGGTGCTGCTGTCGGGCACGAAGCGCCAGGTGCGCGCGGTCGCGAATGCGAAATAAGCAACAGCAGCGCAGGCGGAGCAAGAAGCCATGGCCATGAACGTTGGACAGGACGGTGACGAGGACGAAGTCATCGCTTCCATCAACACGACGCCGCTCGTCGACGTGATGCTGGTGTTGCTGATCATCTTCCTGATCACGATCCCGGTCGTCACGCACACGGTGCCGGTGCAGTTGCCGGCTCAGACGGTGAATCCGCTGCAGACCAGGCCGGACAGCATTGAGATCGCAGTCAACAAGGACGGTTACTTCTTCTGGAACGAGAAGCTGGTTGACGCGCCGACGCTACTCGCGCGGCTGAAGGTGGCGTCGGTGAAGCTGCCACAACCCGAGGTGCATGTACGCGGTGACCGGGCGACACGCTACGAATTCATCGGGCGCGTAATTACCGCGTGCGAGCGTGCCGGGATAGCAAAGGTTTCATTTATTACTCAGCCGCCAGCGCGCGGCGGCTAGGAGTCCGGAATGGGAATGAACGTATCTTCGGGTGGCGGCAGCGGCGAACCGGAGGTGATGGTCGACATCAATACCACGCCGCTGATCGACGTGATGCTGGTGTTGCTCATCATGCTGATCATCACGATTCCGATCCAGATGCACTCGGTGAAGATGAACCTGCCGGTCGGCAATCCACCGCCGCAGGCTGTACCGCCGCCGGTCGTACAGATCGACATCGATTTCGACGGGACGATCACGTGGAACGGCGCGCCGGTTGCAGCCGGTGCGGACCTCGAGAAGCACATGGCCGACGTCGCGGCGCAGCCGGACCAGCCGGAGATCCACCTGTTGCCGAACAGGCTCGCTCCGTACAACGACGTGGCCGCTGTGCTGGCCGCCGCACAGCGTGAAGGCGCGACGAAGATCGGGCTCGTGGGCAACGAACAATATATGCAATGAGCGCGCTGGGGCAGTACGCGCAACAACCACTCAAGGTCAGGAAAGGATGCAGGCACCATGATGCTACGTAGCGTGAGACGTACCGCAGCAGTGGCGGCGCTTAATGGCTTACTTGCGCTGGCGGGGTGGCCCGTCGTCTCTCATTCGGCCGACACGCTGCGTCCTGAAGTGGCGAGGCCGTTGAACGACGCGCAGAACCTGTACCGCGCGCGCAACTATCGCGGTGCGCTCAGCAAGGTTTCGCTGGCTGCGGCGGTGCCGGGCAAGACGGCGTACGAAACGCGCGTGATCGGGGAGATGCAGGGTGCGGCCGCGATCGCGGCCGGCGACACCGGTGTCGCTGCCGGGGCTTATGAGGCGCTGCTGTCGTCGGGCGCACTTGACGGCGCGAGCACGCAGCAGTACTCGGCGGCGCTCGCAGGCATCTACTTCCAGCAGAAGAATTATGCAGCGGCGATCCGCACCGCACAGCGTTACCAGAAGGCGGGTGGCACTGACCCGCAAATGCGCGAACTGCTGCTGCAGTCGTATTTTCTGTCTGGCGACTGCGGGAATGTCGTCGCGGCGCTCAAGCCGGGCATCGACGCCGCGTTGAAGGGCGGCCGTGCGCCCGTCGAGTCGCAGTTGCAGATGCTCGCGCAGTGCGCGCAGAAAACAAAAGATGACAGCGCGCATGCTGACGCCCTGGCGGCGCTTGTTGCGTACTACCCGAAGCCGGCGTACCAGGAGCAGTTATTCAATACCGTGCGCGGCAAGCCCGGTTACTTCGCGTCGCTCGACCTCGACATCTATCGTTTGCGGCGCGCGACCGGTACGCTGACGACAGCCGAGCAGTACATGGAGATGACCCAGCTCGCGCTCGTGGCCGGGATACCCGCTGAGGCCAAGCAGGTGATCGACCAGGGCTTCGCGTCGGGCGTGCTGGGACACGACGCGCAGGCCGGACGTGAGAAGCGTCTGCAGGCGCTTGTCATCCGGCGTTTGCAGGGGCAGAGCGACCCCAACAACTTGCCGGTAGATCCAGTAGATGGCGCGTTGAACCTCGTGTTTGCGGGACAGGTGCAGCAGGGGATTGGTGCGGGCGCCGCCGCGGTCGGCAAGGACGCTGCGCATCAGGATGCGGCACGCCTGCGTCTGGGCGAAGCGTATTACTACGCGGGACAGAAGGCGCACGCGGCGCAGGTGTTCGGTACCGTGAAGGGTGCCGACGGCTCGGCCGACCTTGCGCGCCTGTGGGCGCTGGTCGCCGATAGACGGAGTGAGTAGTTTGCCAGTCGTTATGGGTCGGCTATTGGACGCTTATCCGGCGATAAACCGGCGTTGTCCGGCCACATGACCAAACGTTTGACTGATAGCCCGCATAACGGAGACCTGATGAGTTCCATTCACAATGAGATCGACCTGGATGCTGATGGGCATCACGTCGGCTATCTGCGGCTGCCTTATTCGATTCATCGTTCTGCGTACGGCTGGATTCCGATTCCGGTCGCATCGATCCGCAATGGCGACGGTCCCGTCGTGCTGCTGATGGGAGGCAATCACGGCGACGAATACGAGGGGCAGGTGATCGTCTCCAGCCTGATCCGTGAAATCGAGCCGCAGTGGGTGCGTGGGCAACTGATCTTCTTACCGATGGCGAATTTTCCCGCTGCAGCCGCAGGCTTGAGGACTTCGCCGCTCGACGGTGGCAACCTGAATCGCAGTTTTCCGGGGGATTCACAAGGTGCGCCGACGGCCGCGATCGCCGATTACATCGAGCACACGCTGCTCGTCCACGCGCAATATCTGATCGATCTGCATTCGGGTGGCAGTTCGCTTCTCTACGACGGCGCCAATATGCTGGCCATCGAGCCGCGAGACCCCGAGGAGGAGGAACGGCTCAAAGCATTGCTCGGCGCCTTCGGGCTGCCGCGTGCGTTTCTGCATCGGCCGAATCCGGTCCACGCGGCGACGGCCGCACGCCGGCAGGGTGCCATCTCGATCGTCACAGAACTCGGGGGAGGCGGTACCGTGCAGGCGAGCCTGCTGCGCGATGCGCGGCACGGGCTGCTGAATCTGCTCGGTTTTATCGGACTGCTGAGCGGGCCGCTGGTACCGGCCGGGCCGCCCGCGCAGACGCGTTTCTTCACGGTCTCCGGCTCACGTCATTACGTGTATGCCTATGATCGCGGCGTATATGAACCACTCATCGAGCTGGGCGACCAGGTTGTGGCGGGCCAGCCCGCGGCGCGCATTCATTTCCCCGACACGCCGCTACGTGAACCGGTCACTGCCTTTTTCGCGGCAGCGGGCGAGGTTGTCTGCAAACGCGTGCCGGCCGCCGTGGAGCGTGGCGACTGCCTGTTCCATCTCGCCGAACCGATTCAAAACTAATACGACGTATATCCGCTGTCGCTATCGTGAAATTGACACGCGTCGTCGGCGGTGAAAATCGCGCGGTAGCGACTCAAATCGCGTAGTCACAGAGTAAATAATAGTGTGAATTATATATACGGATTCCTTTGAATAACGATTCGTTAAATGTTTGGTTCATTCCTCATTGGCTGCCTGTTATGGTGTTTTTAGTTCGACAGTAATGCAGATCGGACGTGATAGATATTCAACGACAAGATCAACGGGTATGAGTTATCCCTTTATCCGCCATGAGCTACGAGATTATTGATGCCACGCTGCTGGATCCAGTTGCGCGGCCCCTCCTGGATGCACTGCAGGTCGAGTACGCGACACGCTACCGCGAGTTTCGGCCGGACAGCGCTGCATCAGCGAGTGAGGAACTGGTGCGTTATCCGGCCGAATTGTTCGCGCCACCCGAGGGAGCTTTCATCGTGATCGTGCTTGACGGGGAAACGGTCGGCGGCGGGGCATTCAAGCGCTATGACGCGACGACCGCAGAGCTCAAGCGTATCTGGACGCGCGCCGACCAGCGGCGTCAGGGAGTGGCTCGCCGCATCGTGACGGAACTCGAGACGCGTGCTCGGCGCCAGGGATACCGCCGCATCTATCTGACCACGGGCTTCAGGCAGCCGGAAGCGTCCGGACTCTACCTCAACACGGGCTACGAACCGTTGTTCGATCGTTCGATCGCGCCGGAGATCCACTTTCGTCTTCCGTTCGGCAAGGATCTGCTGGAGCCGGGGCGCACCGATTCGCTAGACGATCTGCGCCAGTCCGAGCCGCTCGGCCAACCGTAGCGACGAGCGTAATCCCTCAATCGAACTTTCTATTTCAACGGGACATCAACTCATGAAGCATAGCCGGAATATCCTGTCGGCAGTGGCCGGAACGTTGGCCGCATTGGCGATGGGTATAGTGGGCACGGCGCTGGCGGCAACCACATTCAATCTGAGTCCGGACCAGCATGACCGCGTCCGGACCACGCCTGATGCTGCAGCAATCAAAGCCGTACCTCCATCGTTTCCGTTTGTCGGAAAGGACGAACTGGTTATCGGCATGACAGTGGGGGCGCCGCCGCTTGCTGCGTACGCGACCGATGAGAAGACGGTGGTCGGTTTCGACCCGGACCTCGCACAACTGGTAGCTGATGGTTTGGGGCGCAAGCTGAAAATCGTGGTGCTCGCGTGGGAGGACTGGCCGCTCGCTCTGCAATCGGGCAGGGTGGACGCGATTTTGTCGAACGTGACTGTTACTGAGGAGCGCAAGGAGAAATTCGACTTTTCGACCTATCGGCGTGACGTGCTCGGTTTCTACGTGGCCAACTCAAGCCCGATTAAGGCAATCCGTGAGCCGAAGGACGTCGCCGGGCTACGTGTCATTACCGATTCAGGAACGAACCAGGAAAAGATCCTGCTCGAATGGAACAAGGAAAACGTTGCGCGCGGGCTGAAGTCGGTGCAGGTTCAGTATTATGACGATCTCGCCGTGAGGGATGTGGCGCTGCGCTCGGGGCGTGCTGACGCAATCCTCAGCGTCAACTCGTTTCTCGCCTACGAGGCCGCGCAGAGAGGGGAGGTGCGCGCAGTCGGCACCATCAGCGGCGGTTGGCCGATTCTGGCAGACGTCGCGATCACGACGCGCAAGGGTAGTGGATTTGCTGCGCCACTCACGCTGCTGCTGAACGACCTCATTCGCAGCGGGAAATACACCCAGGTACTTGACCGCTGGAATCTAGGTTCCGAAGCGATCGATACGGCGAAGACGAATCCTCCAGGGCTACCCAAAAGCTAAGTCATTGAGGCAGCGGTAGTAGCTGCTTCGACGATGATCTGCTCTGACTAATCAGTAATACAAAATAAGGGTATACGGATTTAATGGTTGATGGGGCACCTTCACCCCATCAATCTGATACCACCCTCAGATGGTTGATAGATCGACTCCGTAGTTGAGTTCCTCTGCGAAGTCCGGCAGTCCGTAACCGATGGTTTTCTTGTAGAAAGGAGAGACCTTCGCAGTCGGTGCCTTCTTCTTGTGCTTCGTGGTGTAGAGCATTCGTGCCCGCATCACCTCGAAGGAGTAACCGCGCCCTTCACGGTTCTTGTCCTTGGCCAGTCGGTTGATGGACTCCGTGTAAGCGTTGGTGACGGGCATGTCCGTCTCGAAGTAGGTCATGGTCTCTTCGCGCCAGTTTCCCACTGCCCTGACCAGATCGCTCCAGACTTCCTTTTGGCCCTTCGGGATGGTGGCTATCCACTCGTCCAGGGCGGCTTCTGCCTGGAGCCGTGTGGTGGCGTCCCAGATGCCGTAGAAGCGCTCCTTGTGCTCGTAGGCGGCCAGCAGTTGCGGGAACGCGCCTGTCCAGGTCTCCATGATGAGGCGCTCCCGGTCTGAGACTTCGTGAGCGCGTTTCAGCAGGATTTTCCGGTCTCCCTTGAGAGTCCGGCTCTGGGACGGTTTCAGCTCCTTTCTGAGGCCCTTGCGCACTCTCTCTAGGGCATCGTTGGCCATGCGCACCACATGGAACTTATCGACCACGATACGGGCCTGGGGCAGCACAGCCTTGACCGCTGCCCGGTAGGGGTTCCACATGTCCATGCTGACGATCTCGACCTTCTGCCGGTCTTTCAGCTTCATCAGGTAGTTGGTCACCACGTCCTGGCGGCGGGTGGCCAGCAGGTCGAGCAGGGTTCGCTCCTCAATGTTGGTCAGAATGCAGCGGTAGCGCTTGTTCAGGTATAGCTCGTCAATGCCCAGGATGCGGGGCGTCTCGAAGCGGTGCCAGCGCCCCAGGAACTCGGCGCGGGCGTTGAAGATGTCGCGCACCGTCTTCTCGTCCAGGCCGGTCTGTGCCGCCACAAAGGTGTAGGGGTGGTTGAAGGATTCCTTCTCCACGTACTCATGCAGCCGCAGTGTCATACGGAATCCGTCCACCATCTCCGGTAGCTGGGGCCTGAATGTTGTCTTGCAGGCCCGGCAGGTGTATCGGCGGCGGACCACCCAGAGAGTGACCCGCTTGCCGTGGATGGGCAGATCACGATAGGGAACGTCACGCTTGCCGAACCGTACGAACTCACCCTGCACGCCGCATTCCTCGCAGGCGATGGGATCGGGCACGTCCACCTGGAAGTGCATTTCGTCGTCGGTTGATTTGCAGCCCAGTACTTGGTATTGCGGCAGGTGAAGGATGTTGTCGGGAAGTTCGGTCATGGTGTTGTATAGGCGTAGGTGTCAGTCAGATCCATCCGGCTCGGCATTGGTGTTTGCTTTTTTACCCAACAAGCTGCTGGAAACGAAAAGTAAGGCACCGAGGACAATTGCAATATCAGCCAGGTTGAAGGCCGGCCAATGCCAGTCTCGCCAATAGAAATCAAAGGAATCCACAACATAGCCGCGAAAGACCCGGTCAATCAGGTTGCCCATGGCGCCACCGAGGATAAGACTGTAAGCGATGGCTTCTCCTTTATGACGATTTTCAAGGATCAGCTTGATCAGAAAAATCGAGACCACTACCGCGATTCCGATAAAAAAGTAGCGCTGCCAGCCTCCACCATTCGCAAAAAGACTGAATGCGGCACCGGTGTTCCATAGGTGCACCCAGTTAAAGAACGGGGTCACCGAAACATACTCGCCATAGGCCATTGATTGCTGCACCAGCCACTTTACAGCCTGATCAGACGCTGCCAGCAGGCCCGATATGGACAATAGGGCATACGGCGAGAGCTTTTTGCCAATAATGAGCATTATTTAACCCTTCAACGCCAAAATGCGTCTGGCACCGTTAAGTACAATGCCCCCCGCGATGGTGCCGATAATCAGATCCGGATAATTGGAACCGGTCCACGCGACCAGGGCGCCGGCGGTGATGACCCCCAGGTTGATCACCACGTCGTTGGCCGAGAATATCCAGCTTGCCTTCATGTGCGCCCCGCCTTCCCGATGTTTGGATATGAGCAGCAGACAACTGGTATTGGCAATCAATGCGACGAATGCGATAGCCATCATCACCAGCGATTCAGGCTCACTACCGAATACAAAGCGTCTCACCACCTCTACGAGCACGCCCACAGCCAAGATCAGTTGCAGTACACCAGCAAGATGCGCGGCACGTACCTGCATTTTCACGCTATGTCCAACCGCATAAAGGGCAAGCCCGTACACCGCCGCATCGGCAAAATTGTCCAGGGATTCTCCAATCAGGCCGGTGGACTGGGCGATCAGACCGGCAGTCATTTCCACCACGAACAGAAGTGCATTGATGCCGAGCAACCAGCGCAGGGTCCCGGATTCTTGCTTAGCAGAAGCTGCCGAAAACTCGGCGGCCTTGATGGTCTCCGGATTTGCAGCGACGGTTTCCTGAAGCGAGGCGCCTAGCCCCAAGGTCTTCAGTTTCGAGGTGACGGGCTCGACCTCGCCGTCATGCACGACCTTCAGCCGGCGGTTCGACAAGTCGAAGGACAGCGCCCGAATCTCCTCAAAGCCGTTCAGGGCTAGGCGAATCATTCGTTCTTCTGATGGACAGTCCATCTTCGGCACGGCATAAACACTGACCCATCTCCCTGGCGCCTCGGAGGAGGCCTGTATATCGGTATCCGCTGCGGACGTTGCATCACCGCCACAGGCGCCACCACAGGATTTGCTCATGATACGACTCCACTTGAACAATGTTGTGGTACCATTTAAAACTATAAAGCTACTATAAGGTCAATAGAGTAAAGAATCCGTTGGGGAGGAGGCTGATGCGCATTGGTCAGTTGGCGCAGTTGGTAGGGGTCGAAACACAGACGATCCGCTTCTATGAACAGCAGGGCTTGTTGCCGCCGCCTGATCGGCAGGACAACGGTTACCGTGTCTATACCGAGAAGCATGGTGAGGGGCTGGCCTTCATCCGTCGCTGCAGAATCCTGGGCCTGTCACTGGCTGAGATTCACGAACTACAGAGCTATCAGGACGACCCTCATCAGCCTTGTGCCGCCGTCAACGCCTTGCTCGATGATCACATCTCTCATGTGCGGTCGCAGATAACCGCTCTGCAAGCGCTTGAGAAACAACTCGTTTCACTGAGAGCGAGTTGCAACGATGACCGGGAAGTTGAGGCGTGTGGGGTTCTTGCTGGAATTAGCGAAGGAAACATGCACCAGCAGTAGGTGAAGCATCAACCAGATAATCCGATGAGATGCCGGTCTGTCTCACTCTCATGCAAAGGTAAGATCAACCATTTAATCCGCTTACCCCAAAATAATTGCTTCGAACATGGCTTGTTTAAGCCAGCGTACTGGAGCCTCGTATCCACCTATAACCAACGGGACAGCCGATGCGCGTGGAAAACATGAAGAATCGGGCCGGCCAGCCCGTCATTGGAGGGCGTCGGAAAATGCTGCCGGTTGCCATGCTGGCAATCACGTGCAACGGTGCGGCATGGGCGCAGGGCGCGACTGCACCGACGGAAGCGAGCGACGTCTTTGCTGCGGCACCCGAGGCTCAGCCCACGCAAACATCGCCGGCCCCGGCGCCGCCCGCGACCAGTCAGTCCATGGCCCGGCCGCCTGCGGGGAGGCAGCCTGGCTCTGTCGATACGGTGCAGCAGGATACCGTGGTGGTGACCGGCACACGCACCACCACGAAGGCGAGCCAGAGCCTGACCCCGGTGGATGTAATCAGCGGTGCGCAACTACAGGCCACCGGGCAGAGCAGCCTTCGGGATGCGCTCGTCAAGCTGTCACCGTCGATCTCGCGGGAAACCTATGCCGGCGATACGGCGCAACTGACTGATGCGCTGTCGCTGCACGGCCTGACCCCGGATCACGTGCTGGTGCTGGTGAATGGCAAGCGTCGCCATACCACGGCGAATATCGCCCTTGACGGCGGTCTGAACCAGGGTTCGACTGGTGTCGACGTCGACATGATCCCGGTTGGGCTTATCGACCACATCGAAATCCTGCGTGACGGTGCGTCTGCACAGTACGGATCGGATGCGATTGCCGGCGTGATCAACATCATCCTGAAGAAAAATTCGCGAGGGGGGACGCTACAGACGACGACCGGCCAGACCTATGCGGGCGACGGCTTGAAGAACGGCGAGTCCGCCAATATCGGCCTGAATCTTGGTGATCGCGGATACCTCGACCTGGCGGCGGAATATGATCGCCAGAACCATACGGTGCGGACCGGACCAGACGATAACTTCGGGGAGTTCCAGCCGGGGCATGGTTTCCGCAATCCGATCGAGGGCGATCCGGCCAGCACGCGCGAATCGGTGGGCTTTAACGCAGGGTATTACCTCGGCGACGATGTGGAACTGTATGGTTTTGGCACCTATGCGCATCGCGACGCACAGGCCTACCAGAACTACCGCGCGCCTTCAGTCCTTCCCACGGTGTATCCCAACGGCTTCGTGCCGACGGAGACGGTCAACGAGAACGACTATTCAGTCACCGCGGGTGTCAAGGGCCAGAATCTGCTCGGCTGGTCCTGGGATCTGAGCACGACCTATGGCGGCGACCATGATGGAATGGGATTGACCGACTCCGCCAACACCGGACTCTACGCCGCCCAGGGGTTCACACCGACCAGCTTTCGTCTGGTGACTGTCAGCAACACGCAACTGACGAACAATCTGGATTTCTCGCGAGCGTTCCATCTTCCGCTGCTGGCGGCACCGGTAAATGTGTCGTTCGGTGTGGAACAGCGGCGCGAGACTTATACGATCGGCTCGGGCGATGAGTATTCCTATCTGTTGGGTGGCGCCCAGGCGCTGCCGGGGCTTGCCCCCGTCAGTGCGAGTGACAACTCGCGCAACGTGCTAGGCACGTATATCGACCTGTCGACTCACCTGGCACCGAAATGGACGGTTGATCTGGCAGGGCGCTTCGAGCATTACAGCGATGTCGGCGATACCCATAACGGCAAGATTTCGACACGCTACGACTTTACGCCGCAGATCGCCGTGCGTGGCAGCGTCAGTACGGGATTTCGGGCGCCGTCGCTGGCCGAGGAGTATTACAGCAACGTCAACGTGTCGCCGGCATCGGTCAGCGGCCTTCTGGCAGCCAACTCGGCGGCGGCAAGGCTGATCGGCGCCCAGTCGCTGAAACCGGAAGAGTCGACCAACTACAACGTCGGCCTCGTGCTGACGCCTGTAAAGAACCTGAATCTGACGATCGACGCTTACCAGATCGACATCCGCAACCGGATCGTCGAAGGCGGGACGGCGTCGGGCCAGGCCGCGATCGCAGCGATGGGGGCCGCTGGACTGTCAGTGCCGGGTACGGTCCCTGCATCAGCCGTCTCCGCGAGTTACTTCACGAACGGCGCGAGCACGCGTACTCGCGGGATCGACCTGACCGGTACCTACCATACGGGCTTTGGAGAGTATGGGCAGGTGGACTGGGATCTGGGCGTGAACATCAACAACACCTCGGTCAAGCATGTGTCGGCCGGAGCGAACGGTCAGCCCGAACTCAATGCGCAGCAGATCGGCTGGCTGAGCACGTCAACGCCAAAGAACAAGATCATCATCGGCGGCACGTGGCATAGCGGCAAGTGGGGGGTGACCTTGCACGAGACACGTTATGGCTCTACGTCGAGCCAGGAAACGTACATCGTCGGGCCCAATGCTTTCTCGACGACGCAATTTCTCCATTTCGAGAATGCGGCGAGGTACATCACCGACCTCGAGGTCCGTTACGACGTGACGAACAAATTCCAGATAGCGGTGGGGGCCAACAACCTCTTCAACGTGTACCCGAATAAATTGCCCTACGAGGCGCAACTCGAAGGCTCGCAGTACGACTCATTTGCTTCCACGATCGGCGAGAACGGTGGTTTTTACTACCTGCGTGCCCGTTACCAGTTCTGAGATTTCTTGATATGCATAGCAAAATTTGCTCGAACGATGTCGAACCCCGATAGCGATAATGGAATGAGCGGTGTCGTTCAGAAAATCTCCTGAAACTTTTTCCCAATGCACCTGCTGGTGCCCTGGAAGGGTCCGATATGTCCTATTCACTTTCGATTCTCGACAAGAGTCCGATCGCCGACGGAACAAGTGCGTATGATGCGCTGCGCTTTACGGTCCGGCTTGCGCAGCGCGCAGAGGCGTTGGGTTACAAGCGTTACTGGATCGCCGAGCACCACGGGGCGTCAGGGCTCGCCAGTTCCGCACCGGAGATTGTCGTGTCCCATCTGCTCGCGCACACATCGCGCATCCGGGTTGGCTCCGGCGGCGTAATGCTTCAGCATTACAGCCCTTTCAAGGTTGCGGAGTCGTTCCGGGTGCTTGCATCACTGGCGCCGGGTCGCGTTGATCTCGGCGTTGGCAAGGCCCCGGGCGGGTTGCCGTTGACGACGCGAGCGCTGCAATGGTTTCACGACAAGGCGAAGAAGCCCGATTTCGCGCATCAGCTCGCTGAGCTCGACGCGTTCCTGAAGTTTGGCGTCGCCGAAGATCACCCGCTGGCGGGGGCAGTTGCGCTGCCCACGCCGCCGGAGTCTGCGCAGGGCTTCCTGCTAGGAGGCAGCCCTGAGAGCGCGGCGCTCGCCGCGCAGCACGGCTGGCAGTTCTGCTATGCCGGCCATTTCAATCGCGACGAGGCTAACCTGAAGCGTTCGATTGACACCTATCGCAGCGCGACCGGTCGCGCGCCGCTGCTCGCGCTCTACGCTTTTGCAGCGGAGTCGAAGGCCGAGGCCGAACGTCAGGTCGGACCGCTGCGTATTTTCAAGCTGCAGCTCTCAACCGGGCAGAGTGTCAATCTCGGCAGTTCCGAGGCAGCTGCAGAGTTCGCCCGCCAGGTTGGCGTGACGGACTACCGGATTGACGAATTGCATCCGCACCTCATCACCGGCACGTCCGACGATGTGCGCCAGGAACTCAACGCATTGCACGAACGCTTTGGCATCGAGGAATTCGTGCTTGACAGCCCGGTTGCGGACTACGCATTGCGCCTGGCTTCGGTAGAAGCGCTGGCCGGTGCGGAGCAGGCCGCGCGAGTCTGATTTTTTCGCCTCCCATTCCCGTTTAATGGATCAAGACATGAACCAGCGAAATCTTACTTTCGGCATCATGCTGCACGGTGCAGGTGGCCACATGAATTCGTGGAAGCATCCCGCCGGACCTGCGGATGCCAGCGTCAACCTCGATTTCATCACCGGCATCGCGCAGAAGGCCGAAGCCAACGGTGTTGCGTTCGCATTCGTGGCCGATGGCCTCTATATCAACGAGAAATCGATTCCCCACTTCCTGAACCGCTTCGAGCCGATCTCGATCCTGTCGGCGCTGGCGACCGCGACCTCGAAGATCGGTCTTGCGGGTACGCTTTCGACTTCGTACAGCCATCCATTTACCGTGGCGCGGCAGTTCGCGTCGCTCGACCTCATCAGCGGCGGCCGTGCGGGTTGGAACGTCGTCACGTCGCCGCTTGAGGGTTCCGCGAAGAACTATGGTGGGGAGCATCCGGATCACGAACTGCGCTACGAAATAGCCGACGAATACCTGGAGGTGGTACAGGGACTGTGGGACAGTTGGGATGACGATGCGTTCGTGCGCGAGCGCAAGAGCGGGCGCTTCTTCGACCGCGACAAGCTGCATACGCTCGATCACAAGGGCCGGTTCTTCCAGGTTGCCGGTCCGATCAATATCCAGCGCTCGCCGCAGGGTCAGCCCGTGATCTTCCAGGCAGGCGCGTCGGATTCGGGGATCGCACTTGCCGGCAAGTACGCGGATGCGGTGTTCACGCCTTCGCCATCGCTTGAGGAAACGCGGCAATTTTCAGAGCGGGTACGCCAGAGCGCGATCGAGCACGGGCGCGAGGCGACGGACGTAAAGATCTTTCCAGGCATTGGCCCGATCGTCGGCGAGACGGCGGCCGAAGCCGACGCGAAGTATCGCGCGATCCGCGACCTGCTGACCATCGACGATGCGCTCGCATATCTGGGGCGCTTCTTTGAGCACCACGACTTTACGCAATACCCGCTCGACGAGCCATTCCCGGATCTGGGCGAGCTTGGCACAAACAGCTTCCGTTCGGCGACCGATCGCATCAAGGCCGACGCCAAGCGCACGGGTTCCACGCTGCGCGAGGTCGCGCTGGAAGTGGCGACGCCGAAAACGCAGTTCATCGGTACTGGCGAGCAGATCGCCGACGAGCTGATCCGCTGGTTCGATGCCGGTGCGGCCGACGGCTTCATTCTCGGCTTCCCGGTGCAAGCCGAGGGATTCGCCGATTTCGTCCAATACGTGATTCCGGCGCTGGAGGCACGTGGCCGCTACAGCCGTACGCTGACCGGGACAACGCTGCGCGATCACCTCGGCTTGCCGCGCCGCGAGAGCCGCTACGCGAAGGTGGAAACGTCATGACGACGGGCGCGCAACACAGGAGGGCCGGATCATGAGCGACACCAGCCAGCGGCTTGCCGGTTCCACCCGCGCGGGCCACCTGAACGAAGACGCGGCAGATCGCGAATACGCACACTATCGGATCGTTCCGGCAAGACATCATGCGCGCACAGCCGGAACGGTGCTGGCCATCGTGCTGATCGGTGTCGTACTGAATTCGGTACTGGGTAATCCGCGCTGGGGCTGGGGCGTCTTTGCAGAGTGGTTTTTCGCCGGGCCGGTGCTCTCTGGCCTTGGTCGGACGCTCGTGCTCACGGCGCTCAGCGCGCTCTTTGGCTTTGCGTTTGCGATCCCGCTTGCTCTCGCGCGTGTATCCCGTTCGCCGTTGCTGACTGGCTGTGCGTGGGCGTTCATCTGGCTGTTTCGCTCGATCCCGCCGATCGTGCTGCTGCTTCTGCTGAACAACCTCGGCTATCTGTACGAGACGATCTGGATCGGTGTGCCGTTCACGCACATCACACTGCTGGATGAATCGACCACCAACCTGATCAGTCCATTCTTCGCTGCGGTGCTCGGGCTCACGCTGAACGCTGCGGCGTTTTCGGCAGAGGCGATCCGCGGGGGGATCCTGTCCGTCGATCAGGGGCAACGTGAAGCGGCCGCCGCACTCGGCTTGCCGGGCGGCCGTCAGGTGCGGCGCATCGTGCTGCCGCAGGCGATGCGCGCGATTCTGCCGACCGCGTTCAACGACGTAATTGGCTTGGCGAAAGGCACCTCGGTCGTCTACATCCTCGCGATGCCAGACCTGTTCTACACGGTGCAGATCATCTATCACCGCAACCTTGAGGTTATCCCGCTGTTGATGGTCGCAACCGTCTGGTATCTGGTCATCCTGACCGCGCTGTCGGCAATCCAGGTTCATATCGAACGGTACTACGCCCGCGGCGCGACGCGCGAGCCGGTGGTGAACTCGCCGCTGACCGCGCTGTTCGGGCGGTGGGGTGGCGCACGCGCCGCACGGAGAGAAGGAATTGCACCGCCAGCAGGGCAGGATCGTTCTGCAGCTGAAGCGGGCACGGCGGGCTGGGCGCAACTGCGTGTTGGCGGCAAGGTGGGTATCCATAACGTGTCGAAGAGCTTCGGTACGCTGAAGGTGCTCGACGACGTCTCGCTGGCGTTTCCATCGGGAAGCGTCACTGTGATCCTCGGCCAATCGGGCTCGGGCAAGTCGACCCTGCTGCGCTCGATCAATCACCTTGAACGCGTCGACGATGGCTTCATCGACATTGATGGCGAACTGGTCGGGTATCGCCGGGAAGGGCGCACGCTCTACGAGCTCAAGGAAAAGGACATTCTGGAGCGGCGCCGCGCTGACGTTGGGATGGTGTTCCAGAGCTTCAACCTGTTCCCGCACCTGACTGTGCTCGAGAACGTCGTCGAGGCACCGCTGGCGGCCGGTGTGCCGCGCGCTCGGGCCGAGGCGGAAGCGCGCACGCTACTCGCGCGCGTGGGACTCACCGGCAAGGCTGACGCGTGGCCGCGCCAGCTATCTGGAGGCCAGCAGCAGCGCGTGGCGATCGCTCGCGCGCTTGCGCTAAAGCCGAAGGTTCTTCTATTTGACGAGCCGACGTCGGCACTCGATCCGGAGCTCGTCAACGAGGTGCTCGATGTGATTCGCCAGCTTGCGCGTTCCGGCACGACGCTGATCATTGTCACGCACGAGATCGGGTTCGCGCGCGAGGTCGCCGACACGATCGTATTCATGGACGGCGGACGCATCATAGAATCCGGTCCACCGGCCCGAGTGCTTGGCAATCCGGCTCACCCTCGCACCCGCGAATTTCTTTCCAAGGTGCTGTAGCACTTCCGGCGCCTTAAATACTGCCATTCGAAGAGTCGAACCCATGACACCACGTAGGAAATTTCTGGCGAATTTTGCGGCGCTTTCTGCCGTATCAATGGTCTGGCCGGCGGGACGGGCACTAGCCGATATCCGCTCGTTCGACTTCAGTCCAGAACAGCGTGGACGGTTGCGAGCCCAGAAGAACCCCGCTGCAGTGCGCCTGTTGAGCAACGGATACCGTTTTGTCGAGGCGGGCGTGCTGACGGTTGCCGTCGCGCCCTTTGCCGCACCGCTCGCAAGCTATGCCACCGACGCGCGCACGATTGTCGGTTCGGATCCAGACTATGCGCAGCTCGTGGCCGACGCGCTTGGCCTAAAACTGGCATTCGTGCCTGTCGCATGGCCGGACTGGCCGCTGGGGCTTGCTTCCGGCAAGTACGACGCAGTGATCTCGAACGTGGGCGTGACGGAGCAGCGCAAACAGAAATTTGATTTCACGACCTATCGGCTCGGTTTGCATGCGTTCTATGTACCCGTGGTCAGTGCAATCCAGTCGATACACGAGCCGAAGGATATCTCCGGGCTGCGCATCATCACAGGTTCGGGAACGATCCAGGAGCGCATCCTGCTGGAATGGAACAAGCAGAACATAAGCCACGGACTCAAGGAAGCATCGCTCCAGTACTTCGATGATCTGGACTCCGCCTCGCTCGCGCTCCTGTCCAATCGCGCCGATGTGATCTTCAATCCCCATGCGCCGCTCGCCTACGCGGCTGCGACGCAAGGAAAGATCCGCCTCGTTGGAACCGTCAATGCCGGTTGGCCGCTCAGGGCCGACGTAGCGATTGCGTCGCGCAAGGGCGCTGGACTCGCGCAGGCGCTGACCGAGGCGACCAATGGCTTGATCGCTGGAGGTCGATATCAGGCGGCGCTCGCCCGATGGGGGCTTGAAACCGAGGCAATCGAGCACTCAGAGACAAATCCACCAGGATATAAGGACGCCTGATCAAGTGGCATGGAGTTTTTTTGTCCGATAAAACCAATACGCGAAAAGACAGAGGTTCGACATGTGCGCCGCGCGCGTTGATCATATTGCATTTTTGACACCCGGGAATTACTCCGACGATGAGCCGGAAGCAGGTTTCGAGCGAACGCTCGAACTGTTTCGCGTGGGTGAGTCGCTTGGCTACGACAGCGCCTGGGTGCGTCAGCGCCATCTCGAGCGTGCCGTATCATCCGCCGCGACCTTTCTGGCTGCGGCAAGTCAGCGTACCACGCGAATCGGACTGGGTTCGGCCGTCATCCAGATGGGGTACGAGAATCCGTTCAGGTTGGCTGAAGACCTCGCGACCGTGGATGTGTTGTCGAAGGGGCGACTCAATGTCGGGCTCAGCGCGGGTGCGCCGAACCACGGTGCGTTGCTGGGTGAGCGGTTATTCGACAGCGATCCAGACCTGGTCGATTTCTCGCATGAACGTATAGCCCGCTTGCGCCGGAATCTGGCAGGGGACTGGCTCGGACACGAGGACACCTTTGTCGAATCGGCGGCCGGGCGGGTTCGACCGCGCGTATCCCCGTACGCGCCGGGGCTGAACGACCGGCTCTGGTATGGGGGTGGCTCGCGGCGATCGATCGAGTGGGCGGGTCGTAACGGCTTCAATCTGTTGATCAGCAACATTACCTTGGGTGAGGGGACCGATGATTACCGTGAGGCCCAATTGCGTCAACTTGATCTGTTCCACTCCAGCTGGAACGAAGCGCGTGCGCCGCGTGTCGCGCTGGGGCGCGTAATCGTCCCTGTTGATGGCGCCGACATCCGGACACGGCAACGCTATCAGTCCTTCGCGGAAGGGCGCTATGCGCGTACGCTGATGCCGCATGGCGAGCGGCGCATATTGTTCGTTCCTGACCTCGTCGGGACGGCGGACGAGATTGTCGAGCGCTTGCTTACGGATCCTGTGGTGGAGGGAGTACGGGAACTGCGGCTCGAGTTGCCGTACGATCTGCCGTTCGAGAACTATCACCAGATTCTTGAAGATTTCATTACACGCATTGCGCCCCATCTCGGCTGGCGGCCACCGGCCGAGCGGGAACCTGTGGCTGCATGAGCGCGACAAGCAGGCGGCTCCTGGTAGGGATTGCCTGCAACGGGATGGGGTTGCGACCGCGCGTATTCGATCCGCTATCGTAGGACCCGGCCAACCCGCCGCAAGTCGGTAATGCATCGTCTCCAGCGGCTACGTCGCCTCGGCTCCTCATCACCGACCGGGAACCTTCGCCGCTAGTCTTGCCAACTTGATTGGCATTGTTCAGATCAGCCCGGCGTGGCTGGCTATCTTGTCGTGCTGTCGAACCGGGCAGTGCGAACTTATTTTTTACAACGTTTCGCCATGCCGATGATTCTTATAAGAACGCGGAACGGTGCATAAGAACGCGAAACGGCACACAAGATATCGGCGCGCGCCGGACATCGACGCATATGTATATACATCGTTGAATTTATGACTATCCCGAAAATAATTGGTTGGAGGAGTCGACTTTGATGGACCACTATCTGCCCGCTTAACTAAATAATCCGTGTGCTTGCTCGCGCAATGATGCTGGCGCCGCGCATGGTGTCCATTTGTCTATCGGGGTCGATTATGAATAAAAAAATTTCGGCAATGCCGGGTTGCGGAGCTATTGCGAGGTGGCGGCACAAGACGATTTCGCTGGCAGTCGCCACCTACGCGTGCAGCGGTGCCGCCTACGCGCAAAGCGAGGCCGTGCCGCCAGTGGCGCAACCGGCTAGCCCCGCGCAGCAATCGGGTGGGCAGGACAACGTGCAGATCCAGGATCGGGTGGTGGTGACGGGAACGCGTACAGCGACCAAGGCTTCCAGGAGTCTGACGCCGGTGGATGTGATTACGTCCGAGCAGTTGCAGAGCACGGGCCAGACTGATCTGCGCGACGCACTGGTTTCGCTGTCCCCGGCAATCCAGCGTCAGGCCATGGGTGGCGCGCAAGCCGCTTTGGTCGACGTGCTGACGCTACACGGCCTGACGCCAGACCAGGTGCTGGTGCTCGTGAACGGCAAGCGCCGGCATTCGACCGCGACTATTTCCCTAAATCCCGGTCCGCAGCAAGGATCCACGGGTGTCGACATCGATCTGATTCCGGTGAGTGCTGTCGACCACGTGGAAATCCTGCGCGACGGCGCCGCCGCACAGTACGGTTCGGATGCGATCGCAGGGGTGATCAACATCATTCTCAAGTCGGACACCAAGGGGGGGTCTATCGAAACGTCGACCGGGCAAACCTATCAGGGCGATGGTCTTCATCAGGACGAGTCCGCGCATTATGGACTCGCCCTCGGTGCCGGCGGATTCCTCGATCTGAGCGCAGAAGTGTCGCATGAGAATCACACGGACCGGACGTCTCAGTATGCTCATACCGGGGCGCTTGCCGGATCGATCAGCAACATATATTTTGGCGATCCGGAGAGTACCCGTGAGGTTGTCGGCTTCAACGCAGGTTATTACCTTGGTGACAATGTAGAGCTTTACGGGTTCGGCACCTATGCTCACAAGGACGCGGCCAGCTATCAGTCGATCCGGGGCTCTGTCGTTTTGCCGGCGGTCTATCCGAACGGGTTTATACCGCAAGACCTGCTTGGCGAAAACGATTTCTCGGTCACCGCCGGTGCGAAGGGTGACAATCTGCTGGGCTGGAAGTGGGATTTAAGCACGACCTACGGTGGCGATTACGCTCACTTCAGCCAGGCGACGTCGGAGAATATAGGCTTATATCAGGCAACGGGCCAGACGCCGACGAACTTTTACATCGGCAATCAGCAGAGCACCGAGTGGACCAATAACCTTGATTTCACGCGGCCGTTCAATGTTCCTCTATTACCGGCGCCTGTGAACGTGTCGTTCGGCTTTGAGCAGCGCACTGAGGGCTATTCGGTCGGTGCGGGCGAGCCGAATGCGTATCTGTACGGCGGTACGCCGGCGCTGGTCGGTTTGACGCCCGCGAGCGCGAGCAACAATACGCGTGACGTACTCGCCACCTATATCGATCTGGCGACCAGGCTCACGCAACAATGGCAACTCGATCTGGCAGGACGTTTCGAGCACTATAGCGACGTGGGCAATACCACGAACGGCAAGATCTCGACCCGTTACGATTTCACTCCATGGCTCGCGCTGCGCGGTAGTGTTGGCACCGGGTTCCGCGCACCCACGCTCGCAGAGGAATATTACACAACAATCAGCCCGACGCCGACTTCGGCGTTCGCATTGCTTGCCGCGAATTCGTCGGCAGCAAGATTGCTCGGCGCACAGGCCCTGAAGCCCGAGAAGTCGACCAGCTACAACCTGGGTCTTGTGTTGACGCCCGCGCGCGATATCAACGTGACTCTCGATGCCTATGAAATTAGTATCCGCAACCGTATCGTCGAGGGCGGCTCGCAGGTGGGCCAGGCAGCAATCAATGCCATCGGCCTGGCGGGATTCTCTACTCCGCTGGGGATCCCGGCGTCAGCTATCTCGGCCAGTTATTTCACCAACGGCGCGAACACTCGCACCGACGGCATCGATCTGGCCGCTACCTACCATACCTACATCGGGCAATATGGCACGATCGATTGGGACGTGGGTATCAACTTCAACAATACGACGTTGACGCATCTCGCTGCCGGAGCAAATGGCCAGCCGCTTCTTAATTCCAGGCAGATTGATTACCTGACCAGTGGGACACCGAAGAGCAAGATCGTTATCGGCGGAGTCTGGAATTGGGGCAGGTGGGGCGTATCTCTGCATGAGACACGGTTCGGTACCACATCCGCAGAAGAATCTTATAGCACTGGTCCTAACGCGGGCTCGGTCTCCGTATTCATACCGTTCACCAACAAAGTGGAATACACCACCGACCTTGAGGCTCGTTACGAAGTTACGAAGCACTTTGAGGTGGCGGTGGGCGCGAAGAATCTATTCAATGAATATCCAAACAAGTTACCGCTGGCAGCTCAATATGCGGGAGCCGATATCGATCCGACGACGTCTGCGATTGGTATGGACGGAGGTTTCTACTATCTGCGCGCGAAGTACCTTTTCTAGTTCGGTTTGGCCGGGGAAGCTGGCCATTTTCGCCGATTTCAGGAAAACACATTCTGTACGCGACACAGGTTCGTGACCGTTGCGGCACTCTCCGCTGCGCAGGAAGTGGCGGAGAGGGGAGGGATTCGCCGGATCTCGTCGCCGCTTAGCAGAACCGTTCATATTGCTGGATCAATTTCTTCGTGGCTATTGGGGTACTGAACCCGGAGAATCTTTGTTTCTCTGACCGGACCCAAAGGGGATTGCTGACCATGAGCCGAGATTTGCTGCTGTTGCTGGAACCGGGCTTCACCGATTCCGCTCACCCGGGCGAGCGCTTTGTCTGTCCACACAGCGTGGCGATTGAAGGGCTGCTTGCGAGCGACCCCGTGCGGATCGCGCGACTCGACGTGAAGCACATACCGTTTTTGCGACCGAGGCGCGACGTGATCGCAGCTCTCGACGATGAGCATCAGGGCCTGCCGGTACTGGTGCTCGGCAGCGAGCATCCCGTACCCGAGGACGCGCAGACGCTCGGCGACAAGCGCTTCGTCACCGACACCAAGCGGATTCTTGCGTTGCTGGCCGAGCGGCACGGCTTCCCGAAAATCCATTGAACTCTTCAAATCTATTGACACGCCGTGCTGGTTTGCTGCGAGCACAACTACCTCGATCATTCTCAGTGTCCGCGGGAGTTCATCATGTCTGCGCTGGATACTGCCGTATTCCGGCCACCGGACAGCCCGGGCAGACTGCCCTTGACTGGATCCGCACGCTCGTGTCGGCTCTATGGACGGGGCACCTGCGACACGAACGGTTTCGTTGGCAGCATGCTTGCGCTGCTGCCGGAGATGCTCGACGGCAAGCTCCCGCAACCAGTGCACTCGCGCTGTCGTATGACGAGGAAATCGGCTGCGGCGGTGCACCGAACATGGTTGCCGATCTGAAGAAACGCGGTTTGAGAGTGTTTCCTGCGGCATCTGATTTGCAGTCCGAAGGAGCCATACGGCGTCGATCGACGTAAAGACGGCGGACAATCCGCTCTATGACCGGTGTGCCACTGCTGTTGCAGGCTCGCACCTTTTTCGTCAATGTCAGGTGATTACCTTATGAATCAGGCGAGCCAGGCGACATCCGCCTCCGTTGCCTCACGGCAGATTCACCTCGGTACTGTTATCGGTGGCCCCGGGAGCCATTACGCCGGCTGGCGACATCCCGATGTGGTGATCGATGCGAGTATCAACCCCGACTTCGTCAAGGACGTGGCACGCAAGGTGGAAGCCGGCAAGTTTGACTTCGTGCCCGTCGCCGATGGACTTCACATCAACGCGAAGTCCGTTCCGCACTTCCTGAACTGCTTTGAGCCGCTCACCCTGTTGTCGGCGCTGGCCGCGATGAATCGCTACGCGCAGGCATAGGGGTAAGGCATGGCAGCCACATCCCCATCAACGCTACAGGATGAGCGCTTCGTCTATGTTTCGGTCCACGATCCATTGGCTCGCCCCTTGTTCGATGAACTGGTCTACGAGTACAGCAGCCGTTACGAAGGGCTGATCAAGCCGGGAGATATCGAAAACGAATTGCTGCGTTATCCGGCCGAGGCGTTTGCCCCGCCGCACGGTGCCTTCGTGCTGCTGTTGCGAGACGGCCAGGCGATAGCGGGAGGCGCACTCATGAGCCATCCCGATCCTGGCACCACCGAGTTCAAGCGCATCTGGGCCAGCCGCAGTCATCGCCGTCAAGGCCTTGCGCGGCGTGTGCTGGCCGAACTGGAGGCGCAGGCCGTTCGCCAGGGCTATACGCGGGTGTTCCTCGGCACCGGTCCTCGCCAGCCTGAGGCCATAGCGCTATATCGGACCAGTGGCTATACCTTGCTGTCCGCGCACGACTTCGGTGAGGACGAACCACCTGGCTTCCTGTTCGAGAAATACCTGTCCCCGCTGCAAACTGGTTAGCGCCGGCGAACTCGCTGAGAGAATGATCCCAGGAGCGAAAGCGAAGTGACGGCGTGCCGGTCGTGATCAACCAGCGATTCTGAATGGTGTGCGCTTGCGCGGGCACACGCTCTGCGGGCGGGTACCGCCATATTCCGCACGAAAGGTATAGTTACCCCGGAATCAGCTCAACATAGAGATCAGCGTCGCCAATCGAAAAGGCGAATTTGACGAAGCCGTCGGCGCATACGTACGTAAGCGCATGCAGTAGGTTGCCAATGAAGCCCTAAAAGAATAGTCGAACGCTTAGGGACGGGAGTGCATGAGGATGCTAACCGGCAACGTAGCGGCAGGTATCGTCGTGCTTGCGCTGCTTTAATGACCGGTTTATCGTTGCACGTCGACTTATGAATCGCGCGGAAGAGCCCAGCATCCCGGATGCTGGCGCCGACGGAGCAACCGCCCCGGAAACTCTCAGGCAACCAGGACCGCGCGATCAGGACAATCTGGAGAGAGGCGCGAGGCGCCCACCGAAGGGGAAACCGGCTCATGCACGCCGCCGGTCAAGCTCTCAGGTACCCGTACAGATGGGGTGTCACTGCCGTGTGGCAGTGACCACTCCCTGTTCGGACCACCATGACCCGAATCGCTGTTATTGGCGCCGGAATTACCGGCGTCACCTCCGCCTACACACTCGCCCGAGCCGGTTACGACGTCACTGTCGTCGACCGTTGCAGGTATCCGGCAATGGACACGTCGTTTGCGAACGGCGGCCAGCTTTCCGCGAGCAATGCTGAAGTCTGGAACAACGGTGCCACGTTGCTGAAGGCGCTGCGATGGATGTGGACGGCGGGCGCGCCGCTGCTGCTCAATCCCGTACCTGGCTGGCACAAGTACACGTGGCTCGCCGCATTCGTCGCGAATATGCCGCGGTACCGGGTCAATACTGTCGAGACGGTGCGCATGGCAATCGCCGCCCGCCAATATCTCCATGCGATGGCGGAAGAGGAAGGCATCGACTTCGATCTCGAACGCAGGGGCATTCTGCACATCTACCCTGACCGGCGTGCATTCGAGGCGGCGAAGCGTGTCAACGCGCTACTTCGCGAAGGCGGTCTCGAGCGCCACGCAGTGACGCCTGCCGAAGTGCGCTCGATTGAGCCGTCGTTGCGCACGGCGTGCCATGGAGGGTTCTATACGCCGTCGGACTCGACGGGGGACATTCACAAGTTCACGCGTGGTCTCGCAGACGCCTGCCGACGTCGCGGAGTGAAGTTCGTCATGGAGCAGGAGATCGCACGGATAGCGCGCGACGGCGAACGGTTTCTGCTGATGCCTCGCACGGCGGACGGATCGGTCGCGAGCGACGGGGCGTTCGACGGTCTCGTCGTCGCGGCCGGAGTCGCCAGTCGCCGTATTGCTGCAATGCTGGGTGACCATGTGAACGTCTATCCGGTCAAAGGGTATTCGATCACCGTTCATCTCGACGACGACGCCAGCCGGCAGTCGGCGCCATGGGTCAGCCTGCTCGACGAGGAACGCAAGATCGTCACGAGCCGTCTCGGTGCGGACCGGTTTCGCGTGGCGGGCACCGCGGAGATCAACGGCGAGAACCGGAACATTCGGGCCGACCGGATCGCGCCGCTCGTCGACTGGGTGCGCCAGCATTTTCCGGATGTCGGCACGTCGCGCGTGGTACCGTGGTGCGGACTCAGGCCGATGATGCCCGACATGATGCCGAGGGTCGGCCCTGGCAGGATGCCCGGTGTCTTCTACAACACCGGCCACGGTCACCTCGGGTGGACGTTGTCGGCAGCTACCGCGCAGATTCTGGCTGCCGCGGTCGCAGCGGGATTGCCGGCGTAGCGCGGTATCGGGCCGCGTCGTCGTCAGTCGCTGACGACCTACGCAGCCAAAGGCACGCCGACTTCAGGAAGAAGCCGGCGGTGTCGGCGGACGCGGCATCGTGAAGAGGTTCGACGTACGTGCATATTCGCCCCGCCCGTGCATCCGCGCGACGAGGCCGAGCGCGGGCGTGTCGACATAGCAGTTGTCCCGGTCGAGCACGGCTGCATCGTCGATGTAGACGGAGCGGACGGTGGCCGCAATCAGCATCCGCCCGTTGCCGAGTTCGATGTACCGCATCGGAATGCATTCGAGCGCGACGGGGCTTTCGGCAATGCGCGGAATCGCGATCGTCGGGCACGGCGCGGTGGCGAGATCTGCTGCTTGCAGTTCGTCGACCCCGTGCTCGTATTCGCACGCGGTTGCGTTCATCTGGTGAGCCAGCCGTTCGGGTACGAGGTTTACGACGAATTCGCCACGTGCGCGGATGTTTGCTCCAGTGTCCTTCTGCTGTCCCGCGCGTCCCATGATGCCAAGACAGATCACGGGCGGGTCGTCGCTGAACAGGTTGAAGAACGAGAAAGGCGCGGCGTTGAGGCGGCCGTTGGCATCGGCGCTGACCACCCATGCAATCGGACGCGGTACGATGGTTGAAGATAGCAGCTTGTAGCCGTCGCGCGGCGATAGCTGGCTCAGGTCGAACCACATGAGTGAACTCCGTCTAGATGTCGAGGCGCAGCACCGGCGTGCGGGCGCGCGAACAGCAGATCGTGATCTTCGCGTTTTCCGCCTTTTCGGCGGCCGTCTGGTACTCGTCGCGATGCTCGGGAATGCCTTCCAGAACCGGCGTCAGACACGCGCCGCACAGCCCCTGTTCGCACGAGGTCAGCACCTGCACGCCCGCTCTTTCGAGTGCCCGCGCGATCGATTCATTTTCTCCGACGGTCACCGTCGCGCCGCTACGAACGGCTTCGACGACGAACGAACGGCCGCAGGACGCGTTGTTTTCCGCGGAGAAATGCTCGACATGAATGCGCTCCGCGGCAAAACCTCTCGCGATGGCCTGCTCGCGGACCTTGTCGATGAAGCCGGTCGGGCCGCATAGATAGATGTGGGCGATCCGCTCGGGCGCGAGCGTCTCGTCGGCAAGCGGCAAGCTGGCCCCGTCGCCGTCGAAATGAAACCGCACGGCCGCCGCGAACGGCTCCGTGGCAAGCGCATCGCGAAACGCGGCGCGCGATACGCTGCGGGCAAAGTAATGCAATTCGAAATCGATGCCGCGTAGAGTGAGCGCATGCGCCATCGCCTTCAGCGGAGTGATGCCGATGCCGCCTGCGACGAGCAGCTTCGTTCCGTTCTCCGCATCCAGAGGAAACGCATTACGAGGGTGGCTGATTATGAGCAGGTCGCCCACCTTCAAATCATGCATACGGGCTGATCCGCCGCGCCCGCTGGGCTCCCGTAGCACCGCGATCACATAGCGGTGCCGCTCGCCGGGCGGGTTGCACAGGGAATATTGCCGGATCATCGGGCCCGGCAGATGCACGTCGATGTGGGCACCGGCATCGAAAGATGGCAACGCCGAGCCGTCGGCGGTCCGCAGTTCGAACGAGGCGATGCCGTCGGCTTCTTCTGTCCGCACACGCACGACGACTTCGAGTTCGCCGGGCGCGGCTGTGATATCTGCTTCGCTCATGAACGGTCGAGTCCTCGCATCAGGCTGATTGCGGGCCGAACAGCCGTTCGAGGTGGTAGCCCAGAGCGTGATGGATCGCGTTCTCCATGAACGACATCCTGCCGGGTTCGAAGCCGCGCGTGTTCATCGCACGCTGGAGTGACAGGATCATGCCGCGGTCTTCGTCGAGTACCTGTTCAACGAATTTCACATATGTCTGGATCTTTTCCTGGAATTGCGGATCGGCGATCTTGTCTTCCGGAAAGAGGAAGTACGCGACAGAGTGCGTCCTGTTGACCGCGGTCGGCCAGTGAGTGACCGGTCGGACGTAGTCGCAGCGGGCGAGCATGGTCAGGTTCGGCGGCAGGTAGCCGATGCGGGCGAAGCTGTCGTCGTCGATCCACGGCAGCCTGCCGAAAAGTGACGAACCCGTCTCGGACATCGTTTTTGCCCGGTAGTGGATACTGGCACGGCCGCGCGGCAGCTGCAGATACCGGTAGCTGCTTTGATCCTGGTACCGTCCGATTGTGTCCGCATGCGTGACGCCGACATGATAGATGTCCATCAGGTTTTCGTAGACGAATTTCCAGTTGCAGTCGAAATCCGTTTCCCACCTAAGCCCGAGCCGCAGTTCGCCCTGGCGCAACATCCCGAACTCCTGCTCGTACTCGGCCATATAGCTCGAGAGCGGCTCGGCGTCCGGGTCGAACGAGATGTGGATGAAGCCGCCCCAGGTGTCGAGGCGGACCGGCTTGAGGCTGCAATTCTTCTGGTCAAACCCCTGGGCTTCCTTCATGAACGGCACGCCGATCAGCTTGCCGTCCAGATCATAGGACCAGGCGTGGTAGGGGCACTTGAAGATCTTTGCGTTGCCCCTGCCTTCGGCGACTTCGACGCCGCGGTGGCGGCACTGGTTGTAGAACGCCTGCAGCACGCCGCTGCGATTACGCACGATCAGCACCGGCTCGTCGATGACGGTGTGAGTGACGAAATCGCCGGGGTTGGGCAACTCGTCGACGTGCGCGATACACAGCCAGTCCTTCATGAAGATGCGCTCCTTTTCGCGCCGGAGCACGTCCGGGTCGCCGTATATATAGCCCGGAGCGTGGCTTGCCTCGTTGAGCGGGCGCTGCGTGTGTTCGATTTCCGCAGGCTTTGACATGAAATGAATGGGAGAGGCGTGGACGTTTTCGAGGGTGGACATGGGGTCTCCGGATGCATGGACGGGCGAGCTAGGCTTCGCGCACGAGTGCGATGGGCGGTGGTGCGTCCTGCCGCGTGACCAGTACGCGGCGCAGGAAGTCGCGCGTGCGCTCGTGGCGCGGCTGGTTGAAAATCTCCGCGGGGGTGCTTTCTTCGAGGATGATGCCGCCATCGAAGAACACCACCCGGTCGGCGACTTCGCGTGCGAATCCCATCTCATGTGTGACGACGATCATCGTCATGCCTTCGTCCGCGAGCTGCTTCATGGTCTTGAGTACGTCGCCGACGAGTTCGGGGTCTCCGCCAGGAGATCTTCCCGGAGCATCCCGCGATGTCCCGGGACTAACCCCGGAAGGCCGCCACATGGGCCTTCCGGGGTTTTTTCTTGTGCCGGACCTTCCCGCTCAATACCCATCAATCGCAAGTCAAAGTATGGGTAGAAGTATGGGTACGAGGGAAGCAGGCTTCACGACACATTCACGTTCCATCCACCGCCTTTCCGCACCCGGCGTCGCGCGCCTGAGAAGGCCAGGCTACTACTGCGATGGTGGTGGACTCTATCTTCAGGTGTCACCCGCAGGCGCGCGTTCCTGGGTCTATCGTTTCAGGCATGAAGGGCGACTGCGCGAGATGGGCCTTGGTGGACTCCTGCGCGTGTCGCTGGCCGACGCCCGCGAGCGCGCGCAGCAATGTCGCAGGCAGCTCGGCTGTGGGCTCGATCCCATCGAGGAGCGACGAAAGGAACAGGCGCAGCGCGCTGCGCAGCTTGCGCGTACGAAGACCTTCGATGAATGCACCACGGCATACATCCGGGCCAACCGCGCGGGCTGGAAGAATGAAAAGCACGTGGCCCAGTGGGAGAGCACACTGGACACCTATGCCTCGCCGGTCATCGGCAAGCTCCCGGTACGTGACATCGACACGACGCACATCGTGCGCGTGCTGCAGCCGGTCTGGGAAGCAAAGCCCGAGACGGCGAGCCGCGTGCGCGGGCGCATCGAGTCGGTACTGGACTGGGCAACGGCTCACAAATACCGGGAAGGAGAGAATCCGGCCCGGTGGAAAGGCCACCTCGACAAGATCCTTCCAGCACGCACGAAGGTGCGCAAGGTCCAGCATCATGCGGCTTTGCCTTATGCGCAGGCGGCAGCGTTCATGAAGGCGCTCAAGGCCCAGGAAGGTCTGGCGGCGCGGGCCCTGGAACTCGTGATTCTCACCGCGGCCCGGACCAACGAGGTCATCGGGGCGACGCGCAGCGAATTCGATCTTGATGCGGGGATGTGGACGGTGCCGGCCCAGCGGATGAAGGCGCAGCGCGCGCACCGGATTCCCCTGTCGGAGACGGCGCTTGATCTGGTGCGCAGGCTGCTGGACGGAGTGCAGGACGAACTGTTGTTCCCGGGAGCGAAGAAGGGCAAGCCACTGTCGAACATGGCGATGCTCACAGTGCTGCGCAGGATGAAGCGCACGGACCTGACAGTCCATGGATTCCGCTCGACCTTCCGTGACTGGGCGGCAGAGTGCACGACGTATCCCAACGAGATGGCAGAGATGGCACTGGCGCATGCCGTGGACGACAAGGTGGAGGCCGCCTACCGTCGGGGTGACATGTTCCAGCGACGCCGGCAGATGATGGACGACTGGGCCGCATACTGCGCACGGCAGGCGGACGGGGAATGACGGCGACGGGCGGATGTGCCGCATCCGCCTCTCGTTGTCGTTATCCATGAACGGGCGGGCGACCGCGACGCAGTGTGCGTTGGGCGTAGCCCGCCCGTACCGTCGCCACGTGTCGCGCGGCGGCCCCGGCGTCGCCTTCCGCTGTCTTTACAGGCAGATGTGAGGCGGCTGCTGTCCACTGTCGGAGCGCTTTCGGATAACGCCTGTCAGGTCTCGAGGTCAAGGATCAAATTGCCATGCAGCATTCCATTTACATAGTGATCCTGATCAATGTGAAGTCTGCTGTTGCGCAATATGCAGTAGGGCAATGAAAGAGGGGGCTCCTGATACACGGCTTCGCAACGGGAAGGAGCGGCTGTGGCGACACCTGGCCGAGTGGGATCGGAGGGCAGCCTCGAGACCAGCAGGAATTCCCGGACCATGCCGCAATGTCCCGGAAACAGCCGGAGAGGCCCGCCACGCGGGGCTCTCCGGGGTTTTCACTTGTGCAGGTCCGCGTCGCCCTGTACGCTTTAACCGCATCTGCGGATATGGCCTGACAGGAGGCACCATGGGTACCCTTTACCGTCTTTCCTCACTCGGTGTCGCACGTCTGAAGAAGCCCGGTCGTTACTGCGATGGTGGCGGGCTGTACCTGCAGGTGTCGACGGCACGTACACGCTCGTGGGTCTATCGTTTCAGACGCAGGGGTAGGTTGCGCGAGATGGGCCTCGGGCCATTGCATGCCATGTCTCTTGCCGACGCGCGCGAGACGGCCGCACAGTACCGGAAGATGCTGCTTGAAGGTATTGATCCAATCGAGTCCCGTCGTGCCGAGCGCATGCTGCAGCACGCGGCAGCTGCGCACAGCAGGACGTTTGATGAGTGCAGCAGGGCGTTCATCAGGGCCAATCGTGCAGGATGGAAAAGCGAAAAGCACGCGATGCAATGGGAAAATACGCTGGGCACCTACGCGTCACCGGTCATCGGGCCGCTTCCCGCACGCGATATCGATACGGCGCTCGTCGTGAGGGTACTTGAGCCGATCTGGCAGGTGAAGCCCGAAACAGCCAGCCGAGTGCGCGGACGCATCGAGTCGGTGCTCGACTGGGCGACGGTGCACCGGTACCGCGAAGGCGAGAACCCGGCACGGTGGAAAGGGCATCTCGACAAGATCTTTCCTGCACGCGCCAGGGTACGGAAGGTCCGGCATCACGCCGCTTTGCCCTATGCGCAGGTGGCCGCGTTCATGAACGCGCTCAGGGCACAGGAGGGTCTCGCCGCGAGGGCACTCGAACTGCTTGTCCTGACTGCCGCGAGGACCAGCGAAGTCATCGGTGCGGTTCGCGGTGAGTTCGATCTTGACGCCGCGACCTGGACGGTCAGTGCGGAGCGAATGAAGGCTGGCCGTCCGCACCGGATTCCGCTGTCGGGGCCCGCGCTTGCCCTCGTGCGTGGACTGCTCGATGGGGCGGAAGGCGATCTGGTTTTTCCAGGCACGAGGAAAGGCAGGCTGCTGTCCAACATGGCCATGCTGACGGTGCTGCGCCGGATGAAAATTGCTGGTCTGACGGTGCACGGATTCCGGTCGACGTTCCGTGACTGGGCGGCGGAATGTACGCGCTATCCCAACGAAATGGCTGAGATGGCGCTGGCGCACGCAGTCGATGACAAGGTAGAGGCTGCGTACCGTCGCGGCGACATGTTCCAGCGGCGCAAACAGATGATGGACGACTGGGCTGTTCACTGTGGAGGCAATGTGTAGTGGTGCAGACTGGTCACGGAGCTTTGAAGCGGCATGCCTGCGTGTGCGGTCTGTCGCTCAGGCATGTATGGAACGCGGCTGCGTGCCTCCCATGGGACGAATCTGCTTCTGAAAGGTACAGCGGTACTGCCGGAAATAGCGAAGTTTTTTTCTCTAATCGGTCGCCTGAGCAAGAACCGTTCGTTCGGTCACGATTGATGGGAACCGCTGGGAAACGATGGGATGTCGGCGGCGAGCGGGTCACTCAGGATTTCAGGAATGATTCTCCTGACCGGATGTTTGATGCATTCGCTGGTGCAGGCTAGATTGGCAGTGTCTGGTGGCGTCCGGACGCAGTCAGGAGGGCCTGAATCATGAACGAGCATATGAGTGGGCACAGCGGCGCGAAAGCGCGTCTCATTCGCCTTCGAGAGGTTCGCACCCGCGTGGGTCTTGGGGCGAGCACGGTCTACCGGTATCTGGCGGCAGGGAAATTCCCGCGGCCGGTGGAGATCGGTGGCGGGAGGGTGGCGTGGGTTGAAAGCGAAATTGATGCGTGGATTGCGAGCCGCAGGGAAGTGGTCGGGCGGGGCACCATGTGAATGCCGAGCTCCTGAAAGGAATGGGCGGGGCGTCTCATCAGCGCCACATGCCGGGCCTTTGCTGTCAGTCGGTGTCCTTGCGTCGCCACTGCTGGATGTAGTGTGCCGCCATCGCATCGTCGGCACACGTTCTCGGTCACTGTATAACCAGTCTGGTGCGCCGGCGTACGCGCCCCCGCCTTTGTCGGTCGGATTTCATCGCGGTGATTTCGTGTCTGGGCATACCGTACGAACGCCTCGTCGTCTGGCGCATCGGACAGACTGTACTCGTAGGTAACGTGATACTCCATGGCGGCGACGCTGGAAATTTCGAGCCCGAATTGTACCTTTGCCACGCAGGCCAAAGACGCGCTGTCGCAGCGGATCGGGAGCATGTGCTGGTGATGCCGCCACGGTAACGCGGCATCACCTTTTTGGTCTAGGCATGCGCGCCGTCTGCTCTCACTGGCGGAACTCTTCCAGGCTGCTGGACGCAATGGTGCGTCCGGAACGCGCGCCCATGCACCGTAGTGCCCGTATCGCGCGCCCGCCGACCCGGCAAGCGGGGATCACCTGTACTGTCTGTATTTCTCTGCTGAGTACACAGGCTGATTCAGATGTGGCACACCCTGCCGTTTTTTGCAGTTGATATTTCGTCTGAGAAAACCGAAAAAAGATACGTGGGTGACGCCAGATAACCGTCGCGATTAAACGTGACGACTGGTGGCGGAAACTCGATGTGTCATCGTTCCCGCTCTGCAGCGGGAATAGGCGCAGCCGGAACGATATAGGCATGCGCATTTGAAGCAGGGTACGTCATGAAAGAACTCAATGCATGGACAGGCACCGGCATAGACAGCGCCCCGCTGATGCTGTCGGAAAACGCTACTTCTGATCAGCGCTTGCAACGGGCCGAAGCCGAGGTTCGCAGGTTAGCCCGATGCATGGAGATGAAGGACCGGCAGCTCTGCGAGCTACGCAAGGCGCTTGCGCATTCGGCGACAGTTCATTACTCATTTGAAGATCGCCTGCAGCGTGAACTCGATTCCCTGCGGATCATGATGCCCACGACCGACTTCCGGGGGCATTGGGACACGCCCGCTAGCGAACAATCAGACGAGGGCTTCGTCGTGAAGCTACCGTACGTGACGTCGATACTGTCCGTCCTGTTTGATGCAATGTATACGTTCTGGGCAGGCTGCGACCACGATCATCCGCCTAAGTCCACGACCGTCGCGCACGCGATCGACGAGCGTCTGGGCTTGACTTCACAGTCGAATGGCGAAGCTTCACGCAGCGGGCAGGCATATGCATCGGCGATCAGACCTGACCGGGTAAAGGAGGCCGACAACCGGCACCATGGTCGGTCACCGGGGGGACGCTGATATCCGAGTGCAGGGAGCCAATTTAAATTGCCCGTTCCGTGCGGGCTGTTCCGCTGCCGCAAGCCGGGAAACTCGTCTCGTCCCTGGAGACAGCAGAATGTAGTCCCTCTTCTTTCGCCTTCAAAGGAGCGCACAAGCTCTGCTGGGGCCGCGGGAGATGTCCCAGGCATGAGATCGATCTCAGCAGACTGTCGGCATCGCATTGAAGTTTATCGAAGGTGGCGGTCGTGAGGTCGATTGCACACGCAACGATGTCGGCGTGCCCGGGCGACGAGCTAGCACCGATATGGCGGAGGTCGAGCCCGAACCGGCGATACAGACGCGCAACAGGGCGCGTGACGACGCCGATCAACCGTGTCGCGCCGAAGGACCGCGCGAGCGACATTGCGTAAGGGAACAACGACATGCCTGAGGCGGAGCCGGTGCGATGGTCGGTCAGCCCCGATCCGGCGAATCGTGACATTTCCCATACCGACGGTGATGAAGGTGGGGAACCCGCGCCAGTGAGTTCCGGGAAGACATCACGGAGCAGATAGGGTCCTGTGGTAGGCATCAGGCGAGCGCATCCACAGACCCTGTCGTTCGCCGACAGGGCAACCAGATGGACGGTACTGCCTCCATCGAATTCATCCCATTCGCTGATGGCATCGCGCGGTACGCCCGGTATTTCCCAGTGCAGGCGCTGGATAAACACCTGATGGCGGAAGGTTCCAAGATCGTGACGGATATGTGATGGCAGGTCATCGAGCCTGCCGGCAACGACGAATGACATGGGCCCCTCCTCGTGTTAGCCGTTGAAGCGACGCTATCAGCGCGTTTGCGGCTCAGATACTCGGAGATTTAGGAGGGTGCCAGTTAGCATGCGCGAGTGTGCACTGACCCGCGCCGCGTACAGGGCGACGGGCAGCTTGGATGGTAGAACCGGGGAAAGCAGCTTCAGGGTTTTATGAGGCCCTGTACCGTCGCCTGAACGGCCGCAGCCGTCCTGCCCCAGATGTTGAGTGCCTCCATCGCTTTCTTGACGTGGTAGTCAACGGTATAGTGAGAGCATCCGAGAATTTCGCCGATCTCGGCCGAGGTTTTTCCGCGGGCGACCCAGGTGAGGCATACGATCTGGCAAGGTGTAAGCAGGCGTGCGGCTCTTCTTGAATGTATCAGCCCGAGGCGGTGCAGTTCGAAGTTAAACTGCGCGCTCATCAGGCATGCCCGCCGGGCGTTGATTTCGCTGTTGACGGAATGTAGAGGCCCCGCCAGGTTGAACAGCAGGACACTGCCATCGGACTGGTGGACCGGGATGCTGAGTCCCGCGGGTAGTCCTGCCTCGCTTGCTTCGCCAAGAAACCGGTGGTCGGCTTTGGTGAGGTCGATGATGTCGTGCCAACGGTAGGGCGCCGACTGGAAGAACGCCGCCCGATGAACAGGATCGGTTAACGCGTAGTCCCGCCGCTGGTAGTGCTGCACCCACTCCTTCGGATAGTGCGAACCGATCATTTCGAGTGCCGTTTGCGGTGCGCGGGTCGAGCGGCTGCGCGTAACGCGGCTGATCACGTAATGGGGGAAGCCGAGTTTGCCAGCCGCATGGCCGAACGACTCAACGAGAGAAGGGATATCGGTGGCACATGCAAGACGCTTGAGCGGTGCCGGCGCGCCAGCCTGCTGGCGATCAGAGACGGTCGATGGCCGGTGCGGGCCCTCGTTCGAACGGCGTCGAGAGATAGGTGTCATCCTGGCTACCTCGGTGCCGCCCCACAGAGCACGGGACTCTGGTTGCCACATGAAAGCCATGCATACCCGCAACGATAGCGTGGCTCACGCGACATGCGTTCCCGGGAGTGAGGGGCCAGTCAGAGGCCCGCATACGATTGCCGCAGAAGCGGCCCCCGCGAGGTCAACTGAACACGTGCCGCGTACGTATTCAATCGCATTCGCATTTAAGATTTATTATAGTCTGCAGAAAGCGGACCGGCGATTCATGTAAGGGATTACACCATATTCACTGTGCGTTGATGGCACGTGGACGGAGCGGGGTTGGATCGATTGTCGGCTAACGGACCAGCAGCGCTGCTGCTGAAAACCCGCCTACGCCGCGTGCAAAAAGCAGAAACGGCCTGCCAGGAATCAGTCCGTCGCAGTCGGCCAGATTGATGAAGGCATCGCTGACGGTGACGTGGCCGATTCGCGCAAAATTCTTCTCGAACAACCGCTCCCGCGGGAAGTGAAGAGAGTCGAGCAGGCGGTGCCATGCGGGTAGATCGAGATGGTGAGGCAGGATGCGCTGGATATCGTTCAGTGTGCAGTGCGCCTGCTGGATTGTCTGCGTGATCAGACCACGTGCAGCGAGGAAATATTGCGCTGCGAGGCGCTGTTCGTCTTTGGACAGTACTCCACGCCAGCCCAGGCCGCTGGCATGCGTCGCGATTGCGAGCAGGCGGTTGACAGCGGCATCGCGCTCGATGAATGCAGCAAACGCTCCATCACCCAGAATCCCCTCTGCTTTCATCAACCTTTCTGAATCGAGCGGCATTACGTCGGCGCCGACGAGCAGGACCCGTTTCATGTGGGGCCGGGCAATGAACATCGCGCGAATCACGCGCAGCGCGCCAAGGGCGGATGCACAATGCTGCTGCGCGAACGAGAAAGCTTCCGCGTTGGTGAAGCCAAACCGGTCACAGAGCAGGCCGGGCAGCGACTGCGGTGGTGGCGCGATGCTGCCCTGGAGCGTATGCACGTAGACGATGCAGTCGACTTCAGGAGGTGCGATACCGGAGGCGACCAGAAGACGCTGGATCGCGCTGGCCGCAAGTCCAATTGCGGTCTGTCCATTCGCATTGCGGTAGTAACGCATCCCGGCCCGCTCCAGGTTCTGCACGGTGGCGATCGTCTGCCGGGTCCTCTTTCCCCAGCCCCGGACGTCGTCGACACGCTGGGGGAGATGAAAGGCGACGTGCGGTATGCCGAGATCGGGGATCATGAGACGGACCAGACCGCATCCTGCTGACAGCGGAAGGGTGCGCAGCACGCCTCCAGCAACACAGTGCCGACAGATCCGCCGATTCCATAGCCCCATAGCAACATGCGGTGTCGCTGGCGAAAGGTGCCGCGGGTGAGCGTCTGCGCAAGTCTTACGATGGATTCAGCCGCGCCGAGATGAACGCAAACCGCATGCTGCGCCCGGGCGGCGGGCCGGTTGAGAAGTTCCCCTACTGAACGTGTGAGCGACGGAATGCCGGGATGCCCAACGACCTCGTCAATATCCTCGTGACGGAGGTCGTGCCGGGCGAGCAGGAAGTCGATCATCGAAGTCAGGGCGGATGTGGGTGTATCGGGGATCCCCGATGCACGGATCCCGATGTCAACGGGAACGTGCCGGGTTGCAGCATCGAGCAGTTGCAGGTTGGTTCCTCCCTGGTGGGTCCTTTCGATCAGCAGCGCACCCGCGGCATCACCGTGCACGATGCCAGGTCCGCACATTCTTGAAAACGGTGGACGCCACTTTTCCGCGGCGACAATGAGTATCGTGTGGATGTCCGGTTCGGCGATGAACAGGTCGGATGCGATCCGCAATGCTGTGAATGGCGATACACCATGTTGCTGCGAGATCGAAAAAGGAAAGCATGGTGTGCCGACTTCGGCACACAGGCGTCCGGCGACCGTGGTCGAAACGTGTTCATCGAGGCTGCTGTGACAGAACACGATGATCTCGACTGGTCGTGCGTCCGGTGGGCGTGCGCGACAGATCGCTTTTGTCACTTTTGCGGCGAGCCCTGACAGATCGGTACCGGTCTCAACCGGCACCATGCAGTTCATGTCGGGCGTTACCAGACCCGCCAGGTGCACGGGGGGCGAACCGGCGGCCTCCTCACCCGGCCATGCCTCTAGCCAGTGTCCGTAGTCGGGGTGCCAGGACCGCATCCAGGCGTCCCAGCCGGGATGCCCGGTCGCGCGCAGTGAGGACTCCATTGCCGTCCACCGGGACAGGGGTATGGCGTCTGGCACCCAGGCCGTCACTGCGGTGATGACGGGCGGCTTCATGCGCCACGCTGGGGTGAGCCGGTGTCGTCGACGAGATCGGCTGGCAGCAGATCATAGTGTACGCGTCCATACCGGGAGCCATACATGACGTGGCAATCACGCTGCTGCCCGATCAGGTGAAAGCCGATCCGCTCGAGCAGATGTCGCGAGCGCACGTTGCACTCCACGGCCCACGCCGTGATGCAATGCAGCCGGTCGGCTTCGAACGCCTCGCGCAGCAGCATGGTGGACGCGGTAAATGTCATGTCCCTGCAGGCAGGTCGTCGGCTGTCGCGCAGCACCCAGAATGAGCCGGTGCCGAATGCATGCGCCAGGTCGCTGACGGCCACGAGACCACTTGCGGCCTCGTGGCCTGCGGGCCCAAACATGCGTATGCGGTGCCGACCGCTCTGGATCATGAACCGCACGGCCAGCACGGAAAGCGTTTGACGGCCCTGCCCGAAATCGAACCACTGGTTGATGTGCTGTTCGGCGAGCCAGGCAGCGATGTCATTGACATCGTCAGAGTCGGGTTCACGAAGCCAGCATGAACCGGATTCTCCGCCGGTCCGGTGGGGTCCGTCAGTGCGATGTGCGGGTTCCACCGCCGGGTCCTGGCTGCTCACGTCAACTGTCCCGCTGGTGGACGTCTGGCGCAGCGAGCGCGCCTAGACCGGCTTCGAGCTTGATCAACAGCATCGCAAACCAGTGCACCGTCTGGAACCGTGCAGCAGGCGGCATGCTTCCCACATAGCCATGACCGCCGCAAAGCTGTACAAGCTCGCGCGTAACGTCCAATGCCTCGGTGGCAACGTGGTGGGCCATGGACCGCACGGGCGCGATATCCGTCTGCGGATCCTGTGCTGCGATGGATCTGAGAAAAAGGTGAATGGTATGCGCCGATATCAGCATGTCGGCGAGCCGTACGGCGACGAGCTGGTGCGCGGCTATTGGCTTGCGAAACGTCTGCCGGTAAGCGCTGTAGGCAAGGGCGAAGTTCACGCCCTGCTTGACGGCGCCCGACAGCAGCGCTGCGAGGTAGGTTGCTGCGTCGACAAGCCACTGCCGTACCGGATTGCCTTCCGTGGTCGCGTCGTCGGACACAACCCGAAGCAGCGTATCGCCTGTCGGCACGGTTGTGTATCGCTCGATGGAGAGTGGCCCTGGCAGGGCAACGGAGAAGCAACGCCCGGTGCCCCGCCTCCCGGTCAGCGTAGCGAGCACGAGCTGCGGACGTTCACCGTCCATCCGGACCATCATTGCCTGCGAGCATGCATGCTGGCGCAACACCCAGAAACCCGAGGCGTCGACGTCAGGGATACCTGGTGCGATCGACGTTGTGCCGTCAAGGTAATGCTGGATAGTCTGATCGGGTAGCAGGTCGAGTGCACCGTATTCGCGCAGCGTCATCAGCGCGGCGCTGCTCAGTGTCAGTTCTGCGGCCCGTTCGAGCGGACCTGCTGCGAACTGCTCAATGACCAGTGCAAGGTCGTGCCGGCTGATTCCCATGCCGCCTCTCGGTTCCGGCAAGATCATGGTCGCGAGGTCGAGTGTCGCGGCAAGCCGGACCGTTTCGCTCCAGCGGGCGGAGTCGGGCGCGCCACCCAGCAGTGGCTCCAGGCGTTCACGAGCAAACTGTCTTGCGGCCGTAACCAGCCCCTGCTGCTCGCCGTTGAGTCTCCAGGATCCTGGTGCGAGGTCTGTGACCACGGGTTGGCGGAATGGCATGACGTTTCTCCGGATGGTGCGGTGTTACACGAGCATTTCGACGGGTTCCGGGTGGCTGAGAAAACGCACAGGACTCGCCGAACGGCCATAGGCACCCGATTGCATAATCACCACGAAATCCCCGATGTGCGCTTCGGGAAGTTCAACCTCGTCCGCAAGACGATCGAGTGGCGTGCAGAGGCACCCGACCACATGACACCGCTCGCGTGGCACGCCGTCGGGGCGGTTGCCGATCACGACCGGAAAGTTGCGGCGCAGGACCTGGCCGAAGTTGCCGGAGGCCGCCAGGTGATGATGCAGTCCGCCGTCGGTGACGACGAACGTCCTGCCGCGCGACACTTTCCGGTCGATGACACGGCACACGTAGATACCGGCCTCGCCCACGAGGTAACGGCCGAGTTCGAGGATCGGCGTCGTTCCGGGCAGACGTTCGCAAAGCGGCGGCAGCCAGTCCTGCATCGCCTCGCAGACCGCCTTTACATCGAGCGGGGTTTCGCCCGGAAAGTAGGGGATGCCAAAGCCGCCGCCGAGATTCACGAACCGCAGCGGCCGCGGCACCCCGCTGGCGAGTCGAAGGATGAGATCAGCACTCTGGCGCTGGGCTTTGATGATGGTTGCCGCATGCAGGCACTGCGAGCCCCAGAAGACGTGAAAGCCAGCGAGGGCGACTTCCCGCGCTTCGAGTTCGCGCAGCAGTGCCGGGACCTGGTCGACATCCACGCCGAACGGTGCGGCACCGCCGCCCATGCGCATGCCGCTGTGTCCAACCTGAAAATCCGGATTGACGCGGATCGCCACGCTGGGCTGCACGCCCAGCTCCCACCCAAGGGCGGTGACAAGCCGCAACTGGGTTTCCGACTCGACGTGAACATTGATGCCGCTGGCCACTGCGCGGCGCAGGTCGTCGTGAGACTTGCCCGGCCCGGCGAACCCGATTGCGTCCGGAGCGGTGCCGGCATCGAGCGCCAGCGCCATCTCCTGTGCGGAGGCAACATCGAACCCGTCGACCCGTTGGGCGAGGTGGTGGATCACGGCGGGCATCGGGTTCGCCTTGATCGAGTAGTGAAGATGCATGCCGGCGGGCAGCAGGTTGCGTAGTTCCCGCACGCGGATGTCAATCGCAGAGCGGTCGTAGGCGAAGAACGGCGTACGCCCGGCGCGGTCGGCCAGCTGGCGCACGTCGAGGCCGCCGAACTGCAGCCCGGGGGGGCGCCTGACAAAGGTGAGGGTCACGATGCTTTCTCCTCTGGGCCGCGTTTGAGTGAGGCGAGGCCGGACGACGCAACCGTGCTACGCAGGGCCGCCCTGTCGAATTTACCGTTGGCGTTGCGTGGAATATCCGGATAACTGGCGATATGGCGAGGAACCATGTAACGCGGCAGGCGCTGCGTGCACCAGTTGCGTAGCTCATCGATATCTGAATCACCGGCGAGGACGACGAGCAGCACAACCGCTTCGCCGAGCTCATCGTCCGGGACGCCCAGCGCGACGGCTTCCACGACAAGGCCGCTCGAATGGACTGTTTCCTCGATCTCTTCCGGGCTGATCCGGTAGCCGGAGCTCTTGATCTGGGCGTCGTTGCGGGCGATGAAATAGAGAAAACCTTCGCTGTCGCACCGCACGAGGTCCCCGGACCACACCGCCATGTCACGCGGCGCGCCACCGGGTTTCGCCTCGGGCGAAGGGCGGTAGCGTTGCGCGGTGCGCACGGCGTCGTTCCAGTAGCCGAGGGTGACGCATGCGCCGACATGCACCAGTTCGCCGGCTTCGTCCGGGTTGCACGGTGTGCCATCCTCGCGAACGACGAGTACCCGCGCATTGGGCACGGCCTTGCCGATCGAGTCGGGTCGACGGTCAACCTCGGCAGGGTCGAGGAAGGTGGAGCGGAACGCCTCGGTCAGCCCGTACATCAGGAAGGGCGTAGCGTGCGGAAACAGCGCCCTCAGCTTCTGCAGAACAGGCAGCGGAAGACGCCCTCCCGTGTTCGCGAAGTAGCGCAAAGTATTGCGCGCCGCGTCTGACCAGGTTGCGCCGGTGAGTTGCATCCACAATGGCGGGACACCCGTGATCGCAGTGATATGTTCGCGCTCGCACGCGAGGACAGCATCATGAGCCGTGAGATAGTTCAGCAGCACTGCTGTGGCGCCTGCCGACCACGCCGAGGTTAGCTGGCTGAGGCCCGCATCGAAGCTCAGGGGCAGGACGGCAAGGACTCGGTCAGACGGATCAAGCCGAAGATACTCGGCGACGCTCCAGGCGCCTTCGAGCAGGTTCCGGTGGCTGAGCATCACGCCCTTGGCCAATCCCGTCGAGCCGGATGTATAGAGGAGGGCGGCAAGGTCGGTGTCAATGCATGTTACGGCCGGGGCCGGCACCAGCGCGTCGTCGGGGCTGGAGATGCAGTCTGGCCAGCGGTGAACCCTGACCGCGGTCGGCTGATCAGGAGTAACCTGGTCCGGTTCGTCTACGAGGATCAGGTCGGTTACCGGCGCAACGCCCTCCGCGGCCAGGGCGCGGACACGCAATGCGGTGGTCACGAGGCACCGGGCGCCGCTGTCGCGAAGCACGTGGGCCACCTGTTCCGGTTTCAGGAGCGGATTAACCGGAACGAAAACGCATCCTGCAGCACAGGCGCCGAGCATCGACACGACAGTCTCCATTCGCTTGTCGAGAAAGATGGCGACGCGTCCGCCCGGAGCCACACCGAGGGAAGACAATACCTGTCCGAACGCACGGCTGCTTTGCAGCAGTTGGCGGTAGGTGAGGCGGACATCGCCGCAGACGAGCGATTCCGCATCGGGTGTGCGGCGCGCCGCCGACTGGATGAGATCAATGAGGTTTCTCATGGCTGGATAGCGATCAGGTTCGGGATCAGTGGCGGATCACCATCGCGCCAAAGCAGCCGGCAAGTCCGCTGGAAAACAGCAGGGAGTGCGAGCCCGGTTCCCCGCGTGGCGCGGTGTGGAAATTGATGAACGGGTCGGCGCCGAACACGTGGCCGAGGCGTCCGAAACCCGCGGTGAAAAGACGCTCCTGAGGCGCGGACAGCATGGTCATGAGGCGCGACCAGCCGGGCAGGTTGACGTGGTGAGGCAGGACACGGACGAGCTGGCTTCCCGTGATGCCTGCCTGTCCCAGTGCCGCACGCATCGTCGTAAATGCTGACCAGTAGTAACGATCATCCGGCACGGGCTGAAGGTCATCGTCGGTGCCGCGGAAGTAGCGAGCGTCCGTATAAAGGTGCAACCCCACGATGCAGTTGCGATCGACACAGCGCTCCAGCAGGAGCGCACATGCGCCGTCGCTGTGTAGCGCGAGGTCCTGGATGGCGCGCAGATGATCGCAGCCCGAGCCCATCACGTCCGCGCAGACAACGATCGCCCGCTGGATGGGACGACCCGCGACGGTGAGCATGCGCAGCAGGTGGACGGCGGCCATCGGCGACACGCAGTTCTGCTGCATCACCGAGAACGCGAGGGCGCGCTCCAGGCCCAGGCGGGACTGGATGAACGCCGCAGTGCCGGCGGGCGGTGCCAGGACATTGCTCTGGATTGTGTGGGTGTAGATGAGGGCATCGATGCTTGCTGGCGTCGTGCCGGTGTCCTCGAGCAGGGCGGATACCGCTTCGCACGCGAATGCGACGGGGGATGTCGCTGTAGCATCGTGGAACTGCTGCACACCATTCTTCAGCAGCGCATTTGCGCGCGCCTCGGGAAATCCGCAGCGACGGGCCCAGATGTTCGCATCGACTGTTCGTACCGGCAGGCTGGATGCGACGCCGGACAGCGACAGCACAGAAGGGAGTGGCGTTGCAGACATCGCTATCTCCCGTGGTATTCGAGAACGGCGCATGCCGCCTGCCCCTGGAAGCCGGCCGACCACAGCAGGATGCGTTGCCCGTTAGCCGGAACAACCGTTTGCAGCAACACGTGGAGCTGCGCCGGCGCGTCCGCGGCGCACAGATACCCGATATCGCCTGGCTCCGGATACCACATTCGCCAGACTGGCAGTCGGGCCTCTGCGCTGACGTTGCATGCCAGGGTGGTGTTGATGCGCGGCGGCACGATCCAGTCAAATGTAGTGGGCTTAACCCCTGCCTGTGCGCACGTCTGCCCAATGACTTCGACTACGGCCGCTTCGTCGATACGGATATCCTGCGGCGGGATGGACACAGAGGTGCAAGGCGTGCATACCGTGAGACTGCGTACGTGCCATCCGGGACACGACCCACGGCTGACCAGGATCGCCGCCGCGCCATCAGCCAATACGGTCAGCGAACCGGTCTGACGGGAAAACGGCGGGAGCCAGCGTTCGGCCGCGACGATCAGTGTCGTGTGCATGCGCTCGTCACTGGCCATCATGTCGGCCGCCACCTGCAGCGCAAGAAAGAAGGACACGCCCTGGATCTGTCCAATCGCGAACGGCACGCCCGTCGACCCGAGTTCGCTGTGCAGGCGACCCGCGCACGACAGCGCGAGATCATGTTCAAGACTGGTTCCACATACGATGATCTGGTCCGGCGCATGGTCTTCTTTTGAGGGATACCGCCGGATAGCTTCGCCGGCTACGGCGGAGGCCATTTCCGAGAGGCTGAGGTGTGGCTCGCTGGCGACATGAGCCGGCATCGCCGGGTGGACGGACCGGGACGGATGATTTGCGGCGACAGACGGTGTCGCCTGTTGGCGCCAGCGCAGCGTATCGGCATGGACCGATCGCATCACGGCGTCGCGCATGGAGATGGCCGTTGCCACTGGCTTCTGTGGCAGCGCTTCGGGGTGCACACGTGCCTTCGGCACATACCGCGCTGTCGACGCAATGCAGATTTGCCCGTGGCCGTGATCAGTTGCGATGTACATGGGATTCAACGAAGGAGACAAGGTTGCCAAACCGCAGGAACAGATCGGCTGTGAGGTCCTCCGGTGCGAGTGTGAAGCCAAAGCGCTGCTCGAGTTCAAGAAGCAGGTCAGTCATGTTCATTGAGTCGACGCCGACGTCGAACAGGTTCGTGTCGTCGGCGATCAGGTCCGCAGCCATCGTGCTGCCGACGGCCGACAGCAGGCATGACCTGATGGTGGTGGCGATTTCCTCGCGTCCCGGGCCGTGCGTGTCATGTGTCATGAGATGTCTCCTGCCCGGATCGGTGGGCGTTGTCGACGTCGGGTGGTGAGTCAGGCTGGGCGGGGCAGCCGGCGGGCGATGCCGTGATGTCCCAAGGGCGTGAGGTTGATCGCTGCGCTGCCCGCGCAATCATAAGCCGCTGCAGGTCGCCGGTACCTTCCATGATGTCGAACGCTTTGGCGTCCCGGTAGGCTTGTTCAAGTGATGGAAAGGCAGTGATGCCGTCGATGCCGGCGAGGTCCATCGCAGCGCGCGTCACCCGCGCGGCCATGCGCGAGGCAAACGCCTTTGTCATGGATGAATCCATTGACGTTGCGGCGCCGCGATCTGCTTTCCAGGCCGTGCAATGGCACAGCAGCCATGCGGCCGCAATCTGGCGGTCGATGTCGAGCAGGGACGCTTCCACGCTCGCTACGCTGCGATGCCTGTCCGCGGGCGTGCCGCCGGCATCGAGCCAGGCCACAAGGTCCGCACGGACCCGCCGGCAAGCGCCGACCATGACGGCGGAAAGCAGTGGCCTGAAATAATCCCAGGACCGCTGCGCACCCGAGAAAGCGTCATCGAGGGGCTTTTCGTCGCCGCGGGCAAGCAGCGCATCATCGGTGAGCTCGCAGTCGGCGTAGGACAGCGCGGCGAGTTGGGTCGCGCGCAGGCCAGCCATGCGTTCGATGCGCGACACCGTGAATCCCGGTGTATTGCAATCCACCAGGAATGCGCGGATCCCGTACCGACCCATCTGCGAATTGATCGTTGCAAACGTGATCACGCAGTCGGCGCGCGCGCCGTTCGTGATAAAGCACTTGGTGCCATTCAGGACCCAGCCGCGACCCGTCTTTCGTGCACGGGTACGCATGGCAGTCGCGTCGGAACCGTAGTCCGGCTCGGTGATGGCGAAAGCGCCCCAGAGCGGCGCGCCCGACTGGAACCGCTGGAAGAACCGGGCCTGCTGCTGCGTCGAGGCGAGCGCAACGACAGGCGGCATGGCGAGCCCCGGGCCCGGCAGCGCCAGCGCGAGGCTTGCGTCGGCCTCCCCGAGGAAGGCCATCAGTGTTGCCTGTGCCACGAGGGACTGCAGCGCCGGGCAGCCGCCGTACCGGGTGGGCACGAGGTTCATGTTCAGGGCGCTTACGTCATCCGCACCCCAGGGAGGACCGACGATCTCGCCGGTTGCGTCCGATTCGGGACTGACGGTGCGCATACGCGTCGCAAGCAGGTCGAGATCGAGCCCGCGATCGGCGAGCGCTGTGCTGATGTCGGCGATCGCGTGAGCCTGCTGCGACGTGTGTAAATGTGGCGTCATGACGCCTTCTCCCAGGCGGGCGCATCTGCGCCCAGGACCGATATTCGCGCGAACCCACGGATGAGGTTTGCGTGTCGTATGGCAATGAGCGTAGGTATGAGGGCGAGAGGCGTCACCTCCGAACATTAGGAGGGTGTTGTACCGGGGGCGTGCCAGGGGACGTTCTGGCGGTCACGCGGCAGCGGATGACCGATAATGGCATTCAGACCAAACGATGGTGGCCAACTACGGGTATGACGTATGGCAGCGCGAAAACAGACGACAGAGAAAAAACCGGTGCTTCAGCCAGACAACAAGGGGCCGCGTACGACCAAGCGGGGAGATCAGGTGGCCGAGCTGATCAAAAGCTGGATTACCGATGGAAAGCTGCGCCCCGGCATGCGACTGAACAAGGAGGCGGAGCTTCAGGAAATGTTCAACGTCAGTCGAGGTTCCATGCGGGAGGCTCTCAAGGCCCTGGAGGTACAGGGCCTCGTGCGTCTGAGTACGGGACCGGAGGGTGGTGCAACGATTACACGCGTTCCGCTCGCCCGCGCGTTCCAGTCGCTGCAGAACTACCTCTTTTTCGAGAGCATCAGCCTTGAGGACATTTACGCCGTGCGGCGTGTGCTGGAGCCGCTACTTGCGGCGGGAGCGGTGGAGCACCTGACGGACGCGGATCTGGAGGCGCTCGAGCGCAGCGTGGAGGTGTGCGAGCCGTTTGCCGCGAGTCATGAACGTGCCCTCGATCAGCGCCAGGAAGACATCCGTTTTCATGACGTGCTGGCAGGGGCCAATCCGAACGCGTTCCTTCGGTGCACCTGTCAGATCATCAACCAGATTCTGCACACCCTCGTGATCGTCGCCGGCAATGTGACGCAAGACGACTATCAGGCGTTTGGTCGGCAGACTGTTGCTGCTCATCGCGCGATCCTGGAAGCGGTAAGGTGCCGTGATGCAGCGGCGGTCGAGAAGCTTATGGTGGCTCACATGGAAGAAGCGGAGGCGCAGCTTCGCAAGGTGCATGCAGCCTTGCGGCAAAAGCTGGTACTGGATTCGGACCTTGGGCTGCACGCGGGCAGGAAGGGCGCGTAGTGTCAGTGCGTTTTGCGGCCACTAATGGATGAGGAAAGCGTGCGCGCCAGTTGAGCTAGCGGAGCGCGTCCGAGCGCGAGTTCCAGGATGTGGCTTGCCCAGAGCACGAGCGCATCGGCGTGACGGCCGCCAACGATCTGTATCCCGATCGGTAGGCCGTCTGAAGTGCTGCCCGCATAAACACTTGCTGCAGGAAGCCCGAGCTGGTTGCACCATGCGGTGAAGTGGGGAAACAGTTCCTTGCTGGCCTGGAGTTCCGCAAGCGACATGGCCACGCGGGGATACACCGGGCAAATAACAAGGTCGTACCGTTCGAAGAATGCGTTGACGGTGGCGCCAAGTTCGCCTCTCTCGATGAGTGCGGCAAGCAACGTCTGGCGCGATATTGTCGCGCCCGCCTCAGAGTAGGCCTGTAACGACGGATCGAGCGTCGCGCCGCCGTCAGCCATGCCTTCGGTGAGCTGGCGACAGCAGGCTGGCCAGATGGTGGAGTGGATCGCGTTACAGCGAGCAATACCCGGCGGATCTTCCGGCTGAACCCTGGCGCCAAGCTCACGGAAGGTGTCGACTGTACGCATGAGCGCGTCGTGGACGGCAGTTTCGGGCGTGACAGCGAGGCCCAGGGACGAACTGTACGCTATACGGACACCACCTGGTGTTGGCTTGCACTTGAGACCAAGTTCATAGTCGCTGGCGTCGAACGGCAAGGCGTACCAGTCGCGGCTGTCAGGGCGACTGATGACGGTCAGTATGCGTGCGGCATCGGCCACGCAGCGGGTCATGGGGCCAACGTGGCTCAACAGCCCGAACGGCCCGCGTGGCGCATGCGGAACGCGTCCGAAGCTCGGCTTGAAACCAAACGTGCCCGTGAACGCAGCTGGAATCCGGATCGATCCACCGCCGTCGGTGCCGATGGCAGCGGGCGCCATGCCAAGCGCGACCGCGGCGGCGGCTCCGCCACTACTGCCGCCTGGAGTACGGTCCGTATCCCAGGGGTTGCGCGTGACGCCCGTAAGCGGACTATCGGTGACGATCTTGTGGGCGAAATCAGGCAGGGTGGTCTTGGCAAAGCAGATCGCACCGGACTCGCGAAGCCGGGCTACGCAAGGGCTGTCGTGGGGTGACGGCGTTTCGTCCGTGGCGCGGGAGCCGTATCGTGTAGCAAGTCCGGCGACAGCGACGTTGTCCTTGATGCTGACCGGGACGCCGTCCAGCGGGCCAAGCGGGCGCTTGTGTTGCCAACGTTTCTCGGATTCACGCGCCATGTCGAGTGCATCCGCTGCTATCTGGCAGAAGGCATTCACGGCGGGATCGAGCTGTTCTACGCGCAGCAGCACGGCCTGCATGACCTCCACGGGGGAGGTGGTGCCCGTTTTGTAAAGCGCATGAAGCTCCTGTGCTGTCAGATCGCAGATGTCATTACCCATGTTGTCTCCTAATTAATCATCATAAATAGACCATAGATGTGAGACTCGCCCATGTCAAGTGATCTTGAAGTGCTGAAAAATCAGGGTAAACGAGCGATTCAGTGGTGTTGACATCCAGATTCTGTGGACGTAATTTATGATCACAAATCGCCGAGCGAGCCTGCTGCCGGTGACCGGTAGTGTCGGCCTGGTACGTGACGCAAGTTTGAAGGGCGTCGTGGTTTGGCGGCACGAAGCGGTTCACACGGGTTGTTCATCAATCGAGGCAAATGCTGCGATCGGGCGAGGGCGGCAATTATGGCGTCGCCTGCGGTTGGTCCGGAGACTCAGGAAATCTTAGTTTATTCCTGGGCCAGTTTCTCGGCGCTGGCGAGGAGGGCTCTCTTCTTTTCCTTGCTGAGCCTGCCGGCGATCGCCAGCAGGTTCGCCAGCAGATCGTCGTCCTCGTAGAGGAAGCCCGTGGGGACAAGGAGTGCCCGCGCCAGACGCTGGCTGGTCTGTATGGCAGGGGTGTGTTTGCCCTTTTCGTACTGGTTGACGCGGGCGCTGGCTGAGAATTCGTCGATACCGGCGTGGATGCCAAGCTGCTCCTGGGTCAGGCCCGAGCGCAGTCGCGCCTGTTTCAGGCGTCGAGGGAAGACGGCATCAGAAGTGGGTGTGTCGCGCGACATCCGGCGAGTGTCCCGGATTCGCTCAGGGATTTTACTAAGTAATTCTTAGTCGAAAGGCTAAACATTACTTGGTTTTGTCGTCCTGGAGGATGCTGATTGTCTCAGCGCCTCGGCATTCGCGAGGAGGATCTTCTTCTTTCCCCGCGTGAGCCGGGCCGCAACTATGAGCAGATCGGCCAGCAGATCGTCCTCCTCGTAGAGGAAAGACGTCGGGACGTGGAGCGCCCTGGCCAGACGTTGCCCCATCAACAGGTGGGGCAGGTGCTTGCCTCTTTCGTACTGGTTGATGCGGGCACTGGCGGAGAATTCGTCGATTCCCGCATTGATACCGAGCTGCTCCTGGGTCAGGCGCGCGCGTACCCGTGCCTCTTTCAGGCGTTTGGCAAAAATGGAGGATGTCGTGTGCTTGACCGGCATCCTCTGAGTCTCTGGGATTCGCTTGCTGTTTTTACTAAGATTTTCTTAGTGAGCCGCCTAAGAGATTCTTGGGTGTGGGGAGGTGCCGCAATGCGGCTCGTTTGCCAATTACACGCGCGGGGTAACAGCTCCGCAGACATGAAGACCGGGACTTATTCATATGACGACGATTCTGAACATTCTGGGGTACGTGAGCATTCTGATGCTGGTGGCGCTTGGACTCGCGGTCGTCTTCGGCATGATGGACATCGTGAACCTTGCACATGCCGAGTGGGTCACGATCGGCGCATACGCGTTAGCCATCGCCCAGGCGGTTGGCGGGCAGCAGGCTTTCTGGCTTGCCCTGGTTGTGGCGCCCGCCGTCGGCGCCGCCCTCGGATGGTGCCTCGAGCGTTTCATCATCCGGCTGCTCTACGACCGGCCACTGGACACACTCCTCGCGACCTATGCGGTGAGCCTGATCCTGCAGAAGGTGCTGGAACTTATCTTCGGCACGCAGCCGATGCTCGTGTACGCCCCGTTCAGCGGGGTGGTGCCGGTCCCCGGCGGAAGCTATCCGGCCTACCGGATCTTCGTGATCGGCGTCGCGCTGACCGTGACGGCAGGCTGCTGGCTGCTGTTCGCCTGTACGCGTGTTGGTACCCAGTTGCGTGCCGTGATCCAGCACCGGGCGATGGCCGAGGCCACTGGCATCGACACCCGACGCCTGAATCGGATTGCCTTCTGTGGCGGCGCGGGGCTCGCGTCGCTTGCCGGCGTACTCGTCGCACCCATGGTCTCGGTCGAGTCGCATCTGGGCGTGTCCTATCTTGCCAAGGCGTTTTTCGTGATCGTGCTGGGCGGTATCGGATCGATCGCGGGCAGCATCCTGGGCAGCGCAGTCATCGGTACTGCCGAGACGTTACTGAGCTATCGCGTCGATCCCTCTCTTGCCTCGGCGATGGTGCTGGTCCTCTCCATTGTGGTGATCCGGTTCAGACCGCAAGGGCTGATTCCAGGATTCAGTGCCGCGCATCAGCTGCTCGGTAAAGGATAAAGCGTATGTCTGGAAAACATGCAGGCTGTCTGCGGCTCTGGCTCTCGCAGCCTGCCCTCGGCCCAAGGGATGTTTCAGCGCTGCTGATGTGGAGCGTGGCGATGGCCGCCGCGGCGCTCGTGCCTTTCTTTGCCGGTCCCTGGCTGCTGTCGACGGTGCGCGATGCACTGGTCATGGGGATCCTCGCATTGAGCTATGACCTGCTCTGGGGGCGGGCCGGGGTCCTCACGCTCGGCCACACGACGTTCCTGGGCCTCGGTGCCTATGGATTCGCCGTCGCGACTGTCCAGTTCGGGCAGGCGCCTGTGACGGGGCTGGTGGCCGGTGTGCTCTGCGCCGCGGCTGTTGCTGCTGTGATTGGCTATTTCCTGCTCTTTGCAGGGGTGAGGCTTCACTTCTTCGCCATCATCAGCCTGGCCGTGCTGATCGTCGCCCAGCAGCTCGCCGTCAGCTGGCAGTCGGTGACCGGGGGCGACACGGGCATCCTGGGCATCCCGGGACTGTCATTCAGCGCGGGCGGTCACACGCTCGACATGAGCGGTCCTCGCGCCTCCTGGTACACGGTGGCCATTGTACTGCTTGCCGCGACCGGCCTGATCTGGCTCGTGTGCCGCAGCCGCTACGGCAAGGTGCTTGATGCGATCGCGGCTAACGAGTGGCGCGCGAAGGCGTGCGGCTATCACACGTCGTTTCACCTGCTGCTCGTCTTCGTCGCCTCGGCCGCGCTTGCCGCAATCGCTGGCGTACTGATGGCGGCCTGCTCGGGGGTGGTGGCACCGGACGTGTTCTCGCCGATCCTTGCGACCGAAGTGATCCTCTGGGTGGCCATTGGTGGCAGGGGAAGAACTGGTGGACCCGTCGTCGCCGCGGTCGTGCTGACGCTGCTCAGGCAGACCGTCTCCAGCTACAGCACGGACGGCTGGCCCCTGATCCTCGGCGGTCTGTTTCTCGCCTGCGTGCTGTTCTTGCCCAACGGACTGCAGCTCCACGAACTGTTGGAGGCTGCGCGTCGGGCTGCTCGAGCGGTATGGAGCCGGCCACCGGTTCACCGCGCGGAACACGCACGGGAGGAGCGGTAATGGACGGCCAGTTTCTGCAGGGCACCAACCTGTCGCGCGCGTTCGGTGGAATCAACGCCGTGGCGGGCGTCGACATCAACATCGCGCCACGCGACCTGCTATGCGTGATTGGCCCGAACGGCGCGGGCAAGAGCACGCTTGTCGGCCTGCTCTCAGGCGCGATTGCCCCTGGTTCCGGCGAACTGACTCTCGATGGTGAGCGGATGACCGGTCGCCCGATGCACGCGTTCTGCCGGCGCGGCGTGGTGCGCAAGTTTCAGGGGACGAACACCTTCCTCACGATGACGGTGCGCGACAACCTGGTGGTGGCGGGTCTTGGCGTCGCGGCTTACCGGGCGACACCCATGCCCGATCCCGACGCGGTGCTGGAGGAGGTGGGTCTGGCCGGGCAGGCGGGCGAGCTCGCATCGTATCTGCCGCATGGTGAGCGGCAGTGGCTCGAAATCGGCATGGCGATCATGTGCCAGCCCGCATTGCTGCTGCTCGATGAACCCGCAGCCGGTCTGTCCGCGAAGGACGCACAGCGGCTGGTGCGGCTTATTCACCGGTTGCGCGAGCGATGCGCGGTGCTCGTCATCGAACACGACCTCGGCTTCGTGCAGTCCCTCGCGTGTGAGACCTGGGTGATGCACCGGGGAGAGGTGGTTCGACGCGGATCGTATGCGGAGATCGCAGCCGACGAGGAGATCCGCCGCATCTATCTGGGGAGGGGGGCGACACATGCTGCGCATTGAAAACCTGTGCGCCGGATATGGCGATGTGGATGTGGTTCACAACGTCACGCTGGACGTGCTGCCAAACGAGGTGGTCGGTGTGCTCGGCTGCAACGGCGCGGGCAAGACCACGCTGGTGAAGGCGGTCATGGGGCTGCTGCCGCGTGTGAGCGGGCAGGTGTCTTTCCTGGACCAGCCGGTGACAGGCCTGCGCACGCACGAGATCGCGCAGCGCGGCATCGGTCTGGTGCCGCAGGGGCGGTGGATCTTTCCGAAGTTGACCGTGCGGGAGAACCTGCTGATGGGTACGCAGGCCGCCGGCGGGGCGGACATCCTCGATGAGGTATTCGATTACTTCCCGGTGCTCAAGACGCGCCTATCGCAGCAGGGCGGCACGCTCTCGGGTGGCGAGCAGCAGGTCCTCGCCATCTCACGCGCCCTGTGCGGCCGTCCAAAACTGCTCTTGCTGGATGAGCCCTCCGATGGTGTGCAGCCCAATCTGGTCGAGCGTATCGGTGAGGTGATTCCCGAGCTCTGCCGCCGCTCGAAACTGGCGGTGCTCCTCGTCGAACAGAACCTCGACCTCGTCCTTCAGAGCGCACGCCGCTGCATCGTGCTCAGCAACGGGCGACTTGTGCATGCCGGCGCCGTTGAGCCGCGACACAGCGGGAAGGGCGAACACCCGCTCGCGCGCTATCTCTCCCCGGCCGCGGATGCCGCGCCGGACTTCCGCCCTGAAAACATCCAGTGACATCCAGTGAGAAAAAGCATGAACCGACGTGAATTTTCCCGAACCGTGCTGCTTGGCGCAACGGCATCCCTCGCCGCATCGGCCGTTGCTCCATTCGCACGTGGCGCCGAGCCGTTGAAGATCGGGCTGCTCGCGCCACTCAGCGGTCCACTGACGCGAGTGGGACAGACTAATCGAAACTGTGCCGCGCTGGCGGTGGACGAGATCAATGCACAGGGTGGGCTGCTTGGCCGACCGCTGCAACTGAGCGTGGAGGACACACAGATGTCGACGGCCGTCACGTTGCAGAAGGCGCGGCAGCTTTTCATGCGCGACGACGTGGCGATGATCACGGGCATGGTGCTGCCATCCGAGCGCGAGGCGGCCCTTCAGGCGGCAAGGGCCGCGCGAAAGCTCATCGTCTATCCGAACTTCGACGAGGGGCGGTGCGACCCGCAACTACTCACGACTGGCCTCGCCACGAGCCAGCGGATCGAGCCGCTCATTGCTTGGCTCATGCGTGACGGTGGACGGTCTGTCTGCGCGGTCGTCTCGGACATCGGCAGCAACCGGAAGGTGCTGGTCCCGCAGTTGCAGGCGGCGGTGACCCGTCATGGCGGGAAGTTCCTCGACGTCTTCTGGCTGCCCTTCGGCACACGCGACTACGGTGCCGTCCTGCAACAGGTCGCGAGTGCCAGGCCGCAGATCGCATGGCACAGCATCGGGGACGACCCCGTGACGTTCGTGAAGCAGTACCGCTCGTTCGCGATGAAACCACAGTTGGTGACCGACATCGCACACGAGTCTCTCTCGATCGCAACCACAGGTGCATCGACCGGCACGATCGGCGTGTCGTCGTACTTCATGAGCATCGACAACCCGGAAAACCAGGCGTTCCTCACGCGCTATACAGGCCGTTACGCCGATGCACGCGATCCTCGCCTCGGCCGCTATGCCGTGGTGCTGCCGCATGGCGAGAACACCTATGCAGGTATTCGTCTTTTCGCCGAAGCCGTCCGGTCGGCGGGAAGTGTTGATGCCGCTCGTGTCAAGGCCGTGTTGCCGGGTGTGTCAGTAGCACTTCCACGTGGCAAGACGGGCGTGAGCCGCGATGGTGGTCATGTGCTTTGCCAGACACGGATCGGCCAGGCGCTTGCCGATAACAGCTTTTCGATCCTGGAATCCACGGGCCCGGTGATGCCGGTCTGTGAAGGATAGACATGTCCTCGCCACGCTTTGGAATCGTTTGTACCAAGAGATAAGGACTACAAAATGAGCGAAATTGTCATGCTGAATATAGCTCAGCTGGTTGCCGGCTTCCGGCAGCGTAGCCTCTCGCCTGTGGAGGTCATGTGCGCGGTACTGGACCGGGTCACGAAGCTCGATCCAGCGGTCAACGCCTTCTGCGCCCTCGACGAGGAAGGGGCGATGTCTGCCGCCTGCGAGGCCGAGCGCCGGTGGACGCGGGGCGAGCCGTGCGGTCCGCTTGATGGCGTACCGGTATCGGTCAAGGATCTCGTCGCCGTGGCCGGTTTTCCGACACGGCATGGGTCATGGACCGCTTCGCCGGACCGCGAGAGCGTCGATGCGCCGGCCGTGGCGCGGCTGCGGCGTGCGGGCGCCATACCGTTTGGCAAGACGACGACGTCCGAGTTCGGAAACAAGATCGTCACCGATTGTCCGTTGACAGGTGCGACGCGCAATCCGTGGGACACGCGGCTCTCGCCTGGGGGCAGCAGCGGCGGCTCCGCGGTCGCGGTCGCGCTGGGCATGGGTCCGCTGTCGCTGGCCACGGATGGGGGCGGGTCCATCCGGATTCCGGCCTGCTGGAGCGGCGTGGTCGGGTTCAAGCCTACGTTCGCGCTGGTGCCGGCGGGCAATGCGGCGTCGTGGACTGCACTGTCCACCCTCGGCCCGATCGCGCGAACCGTGCGCGACGCAGCGTTGATGCTCGATGCGATGACCGGCGCGAACAACGACGGGTCTTCCGAAGGAGGGAGTCCGGCGGGCTATTCCGCCGCGCTGGACGACGGCGTGGTGGGTCTGCGGATCGGCTGGTGCCCCGCCCCGGACGGTGTGCCGGTGGCGCCGGACATTGCGGCGTGTGTCGGGAGGGCAGCGGACACATTCGGGGCACTCGGCGCGACGGTCATCCAGACCGACGTCGCGCCGATCGCGGACTACTACGGCAATGGCCGCATGCATTCGGTCCAGTGGTGCGTGTTCTTCGCACAACGTGTGCGGCATATGGAGGCAGCCGACAGGACGCTGCTTGATCCCGAGCTGACGGCACTTGCGGATGCAGGGGCACGGATCGACACCGCGACATTCGTCGATGCACTGCTTGCCCGTCACGCACTCGGCGCATCGATGGAAACCTTCTTCGAACGTTATGACCTGCTGCTCACGCCGACGTTTCATTGCGGACCGCCTCCGGTTCCCGGCTTGCCCGGCCATCTGCGCAGTGCACCGCTTCTGACGGCGTGGTGCAACCAGGCCGGCCTACCTGCGATATCCGTGCCGTGCGGATTCGCGGGCGACCTGCCGACCGGCCTGCAGATTATCGGGCGTCGGGGCAGCGATGCCCTGGTCTTGCGGGCCGCGCGCGCGTACGAACTGGCGAGAGGAGATTTTCCGGCACCGGGACCGGAACTGCAGCTTCCGGGCGACGTGGAGATCGCGCCATGAACGTGCAGATCGCGCGGATCGTAGTCCATCTCGTTGAGCGGTGTGCGGAGCTCGGTACGCCGGTGACCCCACCGCACCGTCAGGTAGTGGCCGCTGCGGTACTGAAGACGACCGATCAGGATGTTGCCTGGGAGCTCGAGGCGCTCTATGCGACGGGCGCCGACCTTGGCCAGATGCTCACCGGACGGGCGCTGCTTGCGCTCGGTTGTGCGGGGGAAGACATCCAGGGTTACGGGAAGGCGGCGCTCGCAGGCGCAGGAGTACCGCTCGAATGGGGAGCGGCGCTGCTTCATCCGCGACTCGGCAAGGCGGTGCGCGACTGCCTGCCTGGCGCGTCCTCGATCATGCCATCCGTCACGAAGCGTGGGCCTGCGGGTGCCTGCATCGACATTCCCATGCACAGCGTCACAGACATGTGGAGCTTCGACCACTTCGACACGGTGTCGCTTTGCATACCCGACTCGCCGGCACCGGACGAACTACTGGTTGCCGTCGCGCTGGCCGAGCGAGGAAGGCCGCTCGCACGCGTCAGGCCGGGATGACGCGCGGCGACAAACCATGCCATCAGGCAGGCACACATCGAACGAACACTCACAAGCGATCAAGGAGAAAAACATGCGCAGGGATGTGCGGGGAAGATGGAGCAAGGCGCTGGCGGCGCTGTCGTTGTGCATCTCAGCGGGCGCCGTGCACGCGCAGTCGTCAGTGTCCCTCTACGGGCTGGCCGATGCATTTGCGGGAGTGGTGCGCACGCCTGGCTCAGCGGGCAACGCCTGGCAGGTGGGGTCCGGGGGCCTCTCGACATCGTATTGGGGTATGTCGGGCGCCGAGGATCTGGGCGGCGGCATGAAGGCGATCTTCACGCTCGAGAGTTTTTACCGGATCAACGGTGGTCAGTCAGGCGCGTACGATGGACAGTCATTCTTCGGGCGCAGGGCGTTCGTCGGCCTGAGCGGGCAATTTGGTCAGGTGACGCTGGGGCGTAACGATTCACTGCTGTTCGTCTCCACGCTGCTGTTCAACCCGTTCGGCAACTCGTTCGTCTTCTCGCCCATGGTGGCCCACACGTTTCTGGGTTCCGCGATGGGTGCTGCGTCCGTGCAAAGCGATACGGCAATTGACGACTCGATCGTCTACCAGACGCCGGAGGTGGGTGGTCTGACAGGAAGCGTGCTGTACAGCAATGCGGGCATCGCGGGCCACGCCGGGCAGGCGAACTACAGTGCGAACGTGCTCTACTTCGCGGGACCGTTCTCGGCGACCGCCGCAATCCAGAGTCTTCACACTGCGTCGCTTTTCCTCAACGGCGCCACGGAGCAGACGGCGTGGCTGGCTGGTGCGGCGTATCGCCTGCAGGCGGTGAAGCTCTATCTCCAGTACGAAAGGGTAACCAACAACAATGACCTTACCGACGATACCGTTCAGGTAGGGGCAAGCGCGCAGGTCGGCACGGGTAGCATACTGCTGTCATGGGCGGGAACGCTCCGGCGGCCTGCGCAGGGCGCGGATGTGCGCTGGTCGACAGTGGTGCTCGGATACGACTACCCGCTCTCGAAACGCACGGACGTTTACGCCGCGTGGCGGTACGACACGATGACCAGTGTGTCGTCAGGCAACAGCCTGGGAGCGGGCATCAGGATGAAGTTCTAGCCGGCCCGCTCCGGCAGGTTTGCATGGCCGGGTCGCGTTGACCGAGCCGGCTTCAGTGGGTGCGGGAGTCTGCGAAGCCGGCACACTTGTGGTTGTATTAGGCGTCGTGGCCCAAGGATTCACCTGCCGCTTTGCAGAACGATACATCAGGCGTCGATGTGCTCGTTGTTGCTTCCCGGCGCGTACCCGATCAAGCCGAACATGGCCTTGAATTCGCACCCGCAGTATTCGCACACATACTCCTGGTAGATCGCTGTCTGCACGGACAGCACAAGCGGCCGGGTCACGGTCGGCGAGTTGCAGGACGGGTAGCGCACGACGCCATGCTCAACGGTACGCTCTCGCTATTCACCGCAAGACAGCACGACTAACTCTCCTGGTTGATGCGACTGATGTGGCCTTTGCCGAACGAGCATCATAGGTCTGGTGTTGAGGATTCTACGCGCGGGGTGCGTGGGGTTGACCGCGATTATTGCTGTTCTTGAAAGCGGATATGTGCTGGCCATCCGTACGTCGTTTGCTTGGTCCGACGGGCGCTTCCCGTCGATAAGACGGGTTTGGCGTTAGCGCCAGTCGCTGCTTGAATGCCCTCATGTTCCGGCCACTGCGGACCGGAACGATTCCTTGGGGGTAAGCCATGTCAATCGAGGACAGTGGCACGGACAGGATCCTGCGCCGTCGAGAGGTCGAGGCGCGCACGGGGCTGTCGCGCTCGACCATCTACCGTCGCATGCAGGCCGGAACGTTTCCGCCGGCGATTCCATTGGGCGGTCGGCTGGTCGGATGGCGTGCGAGGGATATCGACGCATTTCTGGTGAATCCCTCCCGCTACCGCGTGCCGGTACGGCTTCGCGAAGGCGGTGCGGGAGGCGTGCCATGAGTCGGGACCTTGCTTCAGCGCCGCTCGGCCGGCGTCTGGCGAACTGGGGCAACGCCGCGCGGGGCGCCTACGATCCGGTCGATGCGGCGCGGATCACGAAAGCATGGGAAACGCTGCATCCCCGGCATCGCGACATGCTCCGCATGGTGCATCTCTGGCACGCCGACCAGGAGGTCATCTGCCGGCGCCTGCGTATACCGCGCCGGCCGGCGCAACGCTTCGCACTGGAACTTGCGGCCGCTCGCGCAGCGCTCGCTCGGGCGCTGGAGACCGGAAACCAGGATCGTGCGACCGGCTCGCCGCCAGGGGACCGCGGGAACTAGGGGGCTCGTCCTGCTGCGGAGCGTGGAGTGTCGGGATTGGCGGCCCAGATATCTGAAGAACCTGCAGATATCTGGCGCTTCGCAAGCTTCAGTTGATTCCGGAGACGTTGATACGAAAGCACAGAACGGTCACGAGGCGTCACCATTCGATGCCTGACCCGGGCTTCGAACGGCGACGACGGGCAGTGCATTATCCGGCCGCAGCCATCATCAACGTACCGGCGGCTCCAAATGTAGCTCTCTCGCAGCGGTTGCAAACCTGGCAATCGCTAGAAGTCGTTCCCAGTTCGAAAGCGGACGCCACGGCCAGCGCAGTGCCGGTCAGAACATCGATCTCGTTGCGAAGTTGAGCGACGCTGTCAGGCTAACCGCCTGATTCAATTCTCACGTAACGAGTCTTACCGGGCGCGGCGGCTACCGGTCAAGCCAGTTCTCGATCGTGAGACCGCGAATGCGGCTGAACTCTTTCGTGTTGTCAGTCACGAGTGTCAGCCCCAATGCGTAGGCATGAGCGCCAATCAAAAGGTCGTTTGCACCGATCGGCTGGCCGGCGGCCTCAAGCTCCGCGCGGATGCCCCCGTATTCCGTGTCGGCAGGGACGTCCAGCGGCAGCACGGGAATGGTTGCAAGGAGACTTTCGACTCTGGCCAGCAACTTCGCGGACCCCTTTTTTGCACAGCCATAGCGCAGTTCCGCCGCGACGACGACGCTCGTGCAGATCGCCCTGGGATCAATCTGCTCAATACGGGCGGCCACCTGTCCGAACGGATTCCGGATCATGTCGCTGATGATGTTCGTGTCGAGCAGATAGCCGCTCAAAGTACGTCCTCCGGTCGAACTGGCGGATCTTCGATATCCGGAAACTGGTCATCAGGTCCGGGCGGCAGCTCCTGTCTCCACGCGGCGAGCAGTTCGATGATGTTCGCGGGCGTCCTCACCGGTTCGATGATGAGCTTGTCGCCCTCCCGGTGGATCAGAACGCGATCGCCCGGCAGCTCGAACTCGACAGGGATGCGTACCGCCTGGCTGCGGTTGTTGCGGAACAGCCTGGCCTCCCTGGGCCGGGCGGATGGCGTTGGGATTGGCACGATCACCTCCTTTGTATATGCAAATTGTATATGCCACGATGCGGACGGTCAAGCCCGGACCCCGCCGTGAGCCAGATTTCCGCCATGGCATCAAGGCGCGCTCGCAACGGCGCTCACGGCATGAGCAACGATCCGGGAAAGGGTTGCGGCATCCCGGTGCCCGAACCCGGGTGTCAGGATGCCGCCGATGCTGTCCGGCAATCCGGTTTGCGCTAGAAGACTGAATAGCCGGCCGGCGCAGCGGGCGTGGGATGACTATGTCCGCATTTTTAATGCAATTTTTTATAGAGGACGAAGAATGAAATCTGCAAACGACGGCCCCGTTGGAATTGAGACTGATGGCGGCGCAGGGGCCGGATCTTCCCGCAAAAAAATATCGGACTGGCCCCGGGCAGTAATCGCATCAGCGCTTGGGCTTATTATGGCGGGGATCGCTTATTCACTTGGAGATGCTTATTGCAACGCGTATCTGGCCGGTTTTTCTGTCCACAGCGGCGCATTTCCGGCGGATCACCCAACACATTTCGTGCTCGCGGTTTGGGGAGGATTACACGCGACCCTTGCGCTCCAGCAGTGGCTTGGTGGACACGTCCTCAGGCTGGTGTGCATGACTGCCGTGTGCCTGATCTACTTCGCTGCGCTACCCGTAATATTTGCGGTGATATCACCTATTATCGCAAACGGCAGGGGCCACGTAGAAGGCGCACGCGCACTGCTTGGAAAACGCCCGCTCCTGCGCAAGTACGCCGGGACGGTTATGGCCATCATGTTCTTCTTCCTCACTGCCTTGTGGTTTTTTCTGTTTGTTCCGCGGCGATATCTATTCCCTCCGCTATCGGTGAGGCCGTTGGCACGGATGTGGCGAAACTGGATCTGAAGGACTTCGACAGAGGGTGTGGTCACTCAAGGGCGAAGTGTTATCAGGCGATCAGGAATGGAAAGGAAATAGCGCGGGGGTACGTCATTGCACAATCACCCGGTCGCGTCGCCGTTTATTACATGGGCAATACGAGTCAGTTCCCGCTTGGGGATGTGATGCTGCGCACGCTCGATGCGGCCGCGGCACAAAGTCCTGCGAAACCGTAGGTATGGGTATCCGCGCCGGAACGGACGGTGCGCGCCCCGTGGGGCGCAATACCGGAGCGGACGTTCAGGCGCGTCAGCTACGGAGCCCAATTTCTCACGATGAGCGTAAAGGCGGTGTGTTTACCGGGATGGTCCCATCCGGCGACTGTCGACTACCCGGACGGAACCGTCGATCGTCCTGTCGTGACCGCGCTGTGCGCATGGGATAAAACGTCGTTCCACGCGGCAACGGGTACCGTGCACAAACAGAAATGACTTACCAAATCCGGGTATCCAGATTTTTTTGGGAACACGTGGGAACACCTGGGAACACCTGGGAACACGTGGGTAAAGGCTGGGATGGCGGGGCGCCTGAGGATACTTGCATTGCGTCGCGCACTCACCTACATTGAACCCAACAATCTGATCCGGTCAACGTGCCCCGCACGACCGAGTACGCGTTAGCGGCCCCGCAGTTCGATGTCTGTGCGACGACGTGGTGTGCCGTGACGCATTCGCAAAAAGCCTGCATCTGCAGGCTTTTCTGCTTTCTGGCGCTGATGCAATGATCCCCCGTTGAGCCCGCGGTCAGCCTCCCTGGCGCCGCGGGTTCTTTTTTCTTCGCAGGTTCATCGACCGCGGGTGCGGCTGAGGACGATGAACCATGAAATCGCTTCTGATCATTTCGGCAGAGGGTAATTCGGGCAGAACGATGCTGACCTGCCTGTTTGCCCGTCACCTGCATCGCATCAACCATTGGCGCGTGCTCGTGCTGGACCTGGCTGAGCCGCCGTGCTGCGCACAGATGCTCGCCGGCTGCGGACTTGACACGACAGGCTCCGGCAACCGTGCGCCGGATCTGCACGAGTGCGCCAGCCCGCTAACGGGTGGGTGCCTTCGCGTCCTCAGCGCCGACGCCATCGACGCTCTGCGCGCGCGCGATGATCCCGCATGCACCCGCTATTACGCGAACCTTCGTCACCTGCTGTCTGTCGTGGCGCCGTGGTTCGACGTGTGCCTGATCGATGCGCCTATCCTGCCGGACTTGCGCGCTGTCTGTGCGGAGGCGCTGGCGGATGCGGTGCTGAGCCCACTCGCGATGTCGCCGGACTGTATCGGATGCGCTTCCGAGGTCATCAACGGCACATACGGAATCCGCAATGTCCGCGCGCGACTGAATCCGGCATTGCGCTTTGCCGGGCTTCTGCCGGTTGTCGACGTCCCTTCGTCGATGGAAGAGGCGTGGGTGAAGGTGATGGAAACGACGCTGCGTGAGTGGCTGATCGTGGACCGGGCCTTTCCCCACGGATACGCGTGGCTGCCTCGTATGTGGTCCGTTATGAGGTCCGTCGGGCGCGTTGAAAAACGCCCGGCGCCGCACGGTTACGTTGCCGCGCAGGACGTCGGAGTAGCCGAAGCGTCGCGGACGGTGACGGCCTGTCTGAATGTGCTCACACGGCGGCTTGCTGCAATCGGGAAGGATGCGGTGCACGGCTTCCGCGATGCGGAGGTGTGTGATGCATGACGCTGCCATCTCATTCGATATTGCGGTCACCGGTCGAGCGTTGCTGCGGGCGTTGCGCCGCTGGTCAACCGCCATCGCAGCATTCGTCGGTATATCAATCCTGGCGCCGGGCACTGCCCGTGCCGACGACTGGGGCTGCCAGGTGGTCCTGTGCCTGTCCAATCCCGGTGGTCCTGAACAGTACGGTGAGTGCGTCCCGCCAATCGAGAAACTGTGGGCGGCCTTGCGCCACGGCGACCCTTTTCCGACCTGCGACTTCGGCGCAGGCGGCGCACAGGGAACGTCGGCCGTGAACATTTTTGCGAGTGCCGGTTACTGCCGCGAGGATCTGCTGTACTGGGGGGGCCCCGAGCAGAGCGAGCTGCTGTGCAATGCGCGTGGCGCGATTAACGTCGAGATCGACGGCGCACTGTACACGCGGGTCTGGTGGGATGCGAGAGGCGCGGACCGCACGATCACGGAGTTCTACGGGGCTGGCAGTACGGCGGTTCCGTATGAGCCGACCCGGTCGGCGCGCCTCTTTCTCGAGCGGGAGTACGGGGGCTCGGGCGGACAGGGAGGTGGCGAATGATTCCGCTCGCCGCATTTCTTGCCCTGACACAGCAGTGCGCGCCGGCCGTGGCGCCCGCCACGATGGCAGCCATCGTGCGGGTCGAGTCAGGCTTCGACCCGTACGCGATCGGGGTGGTACGCGGCCGCCTCGAGCGGCAGCCCGCGAACCTCGATGAGGCCATAGCGACAACACGTGCGCTGGAGGCCGGCGGATGGAATTACAGCGCAGGACTCGCACAGGTGAACCGCGCGAACTGGGTCCGGCTCGGGCTGACGCCGCAGGCCGTTTTCGATCCTTGCCGCAATCTCGCTGCCGGGGCGGCCATTCTCCAGGGCTGCTTCGAGCGCGCGCGGCTCAGGCACCCGGAAGCGCAGAACGCATTGCGCGCGGGGCTCTCGTGCTACGCGAGCGGAGACTTTTCCAGCGGATTCCGGACGGGCTATGTGCAGCGGGTCGTCGCCCAGGCTGCGCGGCCGGATCCGGTGGTTCCGGCCATTACCACCGATGTTCCGCCCATTCGCGTCATTCCGTCCAGTCCGCAGGACGCACGTTCTGGCGCCTTGCGAATTCCGGATGGAACGCCTTCGACCACAGACGGCAGGCGAAATCGCCCGATCGGTGAACCCGGTGACGTGACTCAGGAAAGTGCTGTCGTCTTCTGACGGCGCAGAACCGATATGTGTAACAGGAGCATCCCATGAAATCAGGACTACAGATGAAATGGAAAACTATCCGGTTGGCGACGCGGGTTCTCGCGTCGGTGCGAGCCGGTCGCAACGGGCTCGCGGTCGCTGCTCTGCTGACGGTGACGCCGGCATACGCGCAGCTCTCGCAGGTCAACACGCTGCTCACGACGATCCAGACCACGCTGCTTAGCGTGGGCGCGGTGGTGTGCTCGATCTCGATCATCTGGGCGGGCTTCAAGATGATGTTCCAGCACGCGCGCTTTGGCGACATTGCCAACGTGTTCATCGGCGGCCTGTTCGTGGGCTGCGCCACGGTGATCGCGGCGATGCTGATCCCGACGAGCTGAGGCGGAGGCGCACATGAGTCCGCGCATGAATCCACTGCGGGATCCCGTCTTCAAGGGCTGCACGCGTCCCGCGATGCTCTGGGGGGTGCCGCTCGTACCGTTCCTCATGGTGGGCAGCAGCATTCTGATCCCGGCGATCTGGGCGCTGCTCGCGAGTCCGCCGGTGGGTGTCGGGATCGTGCTGCTCCTCATTCCCGTCTTCGTCACGATGCGCTCGATCACGCGGCACGACGACCAGCGTCTCGCGCAATACGCCCTATGCGCTCGCATGGCAATTCGCCAGCGCAACCGTCGTTTCTGGGGCGCGCACGCCTACGTGCCGGTTCGCGTCAAGAGGAGGGGCTGACATGAGTGCACAGCCGCAACTCATCGAGGTGGCCGAACGTGAGGTGGTGCTCGCGGACTTTGTCCCGTTTTCGTCGCACGTGACCGATCACGTGATCCGCACGCGGGAAGGGGATTACCTGAGTGTCTGGAAGATCGCGGGCATTGCCTTCGAGGCGGCCGATCCAGGCGACATCCTCGTGCGTCACGAAGGATTCAACCAGCTCGTGCGCAGCCTGCCGGGAGGTCACGTCGGCCTGTGGTCGCACCGGATCCGCCGGCGCGTGACGGACCACTTTGCGACGCCGTACGGCCACCCGTTCTGCCAGGAGCTCGCCACGCGCTACTACGCGAGCTTTGCGGGCTACCGGATGATGGCCAACGAACTGTACCTGACGCTCGTGTACCGGCCGCGCCGCACGCGCCTGGGGCGTCTTTTCAGCCAGGCGGCGCGGCGGACCCTCGATGATATTCGGCGGGACCAGCACGAGGCCCTGAAGGTGATGGCGGAGCTTGCCGCGCAGGTCGAATCGGGCCTTAAGCCCTGGGACCCGGTGGCGCTTGGTGTCTACAGGAAGCAGATCCGCTACACGCAGCGCCCCGTGCGTTTCTCCGCGGCGCTGGAGTTCCTGGGCTATCTCGTCAACGCCGCATGGGAGCCCGTGCCGGTGCCGTCTGGCCGCATTGCCGAGGCACTGCCGACGTCGCGGCTTTTCTTCCGCACCGAGAAGGTCGAGATCCGCATGGCCGATGCGACGCGCTACGCCGCGTTGCTCGACCTGAAGGACTACCCCGAGGAAACCGAGCCGGGGATGCTCGACGGTCTGCTCTATGGCGACTTCGAATACATCGAGACCCAGAGTTTCACGATCCTTGACCGTCCCACGGCAAAAGAGGCACTCGAGCGTCAGCGCAACCAGATGATTGCTGGCGAGGACGTGGCGGTCTCGCAGGTCCAGGCTATGGACCAGGCGCTGGACGATCTGATCAATGGTGATTTCGTCCTCGGTGAATATCACTATTCGCTCGCGGTGCTCGGTGACAGGCCCGACGAGGTCGCGCGGCATGTGGCGAAGGCGCGCACACAACTCGCGGACGTGGGCTTCCAGACGGCGCTGGTCGATCTGGTAGCGGATGCGGCCTGGTTCGCGCAGCTGCCTGGTAACTGGCGCTACCGGCCACGGGAGGCGAAGCTCACCTCGCGCAACTTCTGCGGACTCGCGAGCCTGCACAACTTTGCGACCGGCAAGCGCGAAGGCAATCCGTGGGGCGAGGCGATCACGATCGTGAAGACGCCGAGTGGGCAACCGCTGTACCTGAACTTCCACGCCACGCCGGAGAAGAAGGAGTCCGCTGACGAGAAGGCGCTCGCCAACACGCAGATCATCGGACAGGCGGGTGCCGGCAAGACGGTGTTGGAGCTGTTCCTGCTGGCAATGGCGATGAAGTATGGCCTCACCGGCGTCGTCTACGACAAGGACCGGGGCACTGAGATCGCGATCCGGGCGATGGGAGGCCGCTACACGGTGTTTCGACGGGGTGTCCCGACGGGATTGAATCCGTTCCAGCTCGACCCGGACGAGACGGTACTGGACTTCTGGGAGCGGCTCGTGCGCCGTCTGGTCGACACCGGCACGCTGTTGTCGGCGAAGGACGAACTCGACATTTCGCGTGCAGTGCGGGAAGTCGCCCGCATGGAGCGCCCGTTGCGCCGCCTGTCGATGGTCCGGCAATTGCTGCCCGCCGTGGGCGAAAACAGCCTGCATGCACGCCTCACGAAGTGGTGCGCAGGCGGACGACTCGGCTGGGTGCTGGACAACCCGTCGGACCTGCTGGATTTCAGCCAGAACCGTCTCTTCGGCTTCGACGATACGGAGCTGCTCGACGATCCGGAGGTGTCGACGCCGGTCACGATGTACCTGTTGCAGCTGACCGAAAGCCTGATCGACGGGCGGCGCTTTGTGTATGTGATGACCGAATTCTGGAAGCGCCTGGGCGATCCGGTCTTCACGGATTTCGCAAAGGACAAGCAGAAGACGATCCGCAAGCAGAACGGTCTGGGGATCTTCGACACGCAATCCCCAGCCGATGTACTGCGTAGCGACATCGCGCGGGCGCTGGTCGAGCAGACCGCCACGTTCTTCTTTCTGCCGAATCCGCGTGCCGACTACGACGACTACGTGCATGGCTTCAAGCTGACCGAGGCCGAATTCAACATCGTCCGCTCACTCGGCGAGAACAGTCGCCTGTTCCTTGTGAAGCAGGGCCACCGTTCGGCCATCGGCAGGCTGGATCTGGCCGGCCTCGGTGACGTGCTCGACGTGCTGTCGGGGACGACGGACAACGTTGAGCTGCTCGACGGGATCCGTGCCGAAGTGGGCGACGATCCCGGCGTGTGGCTCCCCGTGTTTCATGAGCGGCTGGCGAAGCGTCGTGCGACCGGGGGCGCCCTGAATGCACTGACGCCGCGTCTGTCGGGAAGAGGTGCACGATGAGCGGCCTTTTCACTGCAGTCGGCGGCACGCTCGAGAACGGCATGTCGACGTATGTCACGAGCGTGTCCTCAGCCCTGTCCAGCGCGCTGGTACCCGTTGTCACGACGGCCCTGTCGATCTGGATCATCACGTACGGGTTCGCCGTAGTACGCGGCGAGGCCCATGAGTCGGTACCTGCATTCGCGTGGCGTGGCCTGAAGGTGGCCGTCATGCTCGCCTTCGCGCTCGGCGCGGGCATCTATCAGTCCCAGGTTGTCACGGCAGTCGAAGGGGCGACGACGGGCCTTGCCCAGACGATCCAGACCGCGGCGGCCAATGCCGGTGCTGGCAACCCCGGTTGCGGAACGGCGAGTGGCAGCAGCGTGACAGGCACGAGCGCGTCGGCCATTTACCAGACGCTCGATTGCTATGACCGTCAGATCGATCTGGTGATGGATGCGTACTTCAACAAGGCGACGCACGAAGGTTTCAGCGTCGCCGGAATCGTCGCGGGCATCGGCGATTTTGCCTGTGGGCTGGTGGCGGCACTCGGCGCGTCGGTCTTCCTCATTGTCCTCGCATTCGAAGTGGTGATGGCGAGGCTCCTGCTGGATCTGGTGCTCGGCCTTGGTCCCCTGTTCATCGCCTGCGGGGCATTCAGCCCCACCGCCCGGTTCTTCGAGGCGTGGACCGCAAAGATTGCCAATTACGCGCTGCTGCAGGTGCTCATCGCAGCGTTTCTGGGCATGGCCTTGACGGCGTTTTCAGCGGATCTTGCGCCGTTCCAGGTGACGAGCGCGTCGCCCGATGCCAACGCCTCCACGCTGACGGCGGCTGTCCAGGGCGCGCTCGATAACGCCGCATCCTGGGGGGCAGGACTTGGGATGTGCGCAGCTGGGGTGTTGCTGGCCACCGTCGGTTGGCAACTGCCAGCGGTCGCCTCAGGACTTGCCGGAGGCGCCACGATGTCCGGGTTCGGTGCCTTCGTTGCAGGATACGCAGCGCGGCAGGCACTTCGCGGCGTCGGCGCCGCCATGCGCTTCGGACACGGTCCGCGGGGGCCAGGCGGAAAAATTTCGGATGGCGGAGCGGGAAGCGGTTCGATACCACTCTACCAGCGTGCTGCCCGCGAGCATATGGGCGATCAGGGAAACGATGGAGGATCAACATCATGATCGCTTCAGGTGTACGCCGCACTCTCGTAGCCATTGCGGCAGCAACGACCAGCAGCCTGTCTTCCGGCGTCCATGCACAGGGCATTCCAGTCTACGACGCGCAGAACGTCATACAGGCGATCGCGACTGTCGGTCAACTGAAACAGGAAGTGCAGCAGGAACTTCAGCTGTATCAGTCGCTCAGCGGCACGCGCGGGTTTGGCGAGCTGATGAGCAATCCGGTCCTGTCGAATTCACTGCCGTCGAACTGGCAGTCGGTGTACACAGCGATCCAGCACGGCGGGTATGCGGGCCTGACGGGCAGCGCGCAGACGCTGCGCTCGGCGAGCGAAATCTACAACTGCGAGGACCAGAGCGGCATTGACCAGCAGGTCTGCCAGCGCGCGCTGAACAAGCCGTTTCAGGACAAGGCCTTCGGCACACAGGCGTACCAGACGGAACTCGATGAACTCGACCAGATCCAGGGCCTGATGCAACAGATCGATGTGACGCAGGACCAGAAAGGCATCGGGGAACTGCAGGCGCGCATCCAGATTGAGAGCACGGCGGTCGGCAATGAAATGACGAAGCTGCAGCTTTTCAGGATGCTCGCAGATTCGGAGGACCGGCTGATTGCCGAGCAGCAGCAGGAGCTTGTGCTCAAGCGCGCCGGAAATACCGCACGGCTGCAGGACCAGATGGTGCCTGCGGGCTTTGGCAACTGAGTTTGGTAACTGAGTTCGGAAACTGAGTTCGGAAACTGAGGAGGCTGGCATGATCCGTTCCGTTGTGGCGGTCGTTATCATTCAATTAGTGATACTGATAAATGGCTGCTCGGGAAATCCACCCAAACCTGTCCTGCCAGATGGCTTGCACCGTGTTCCAGTGAACCGCGTGCCCCCGGTTCCCCAGTCCGATGGAGGCGGCCATGAGTAGTGAGCGTGACGCCCGCGAATCACGTGATTATCGCCGGGCACTCGATTTCGAGGTGTCGGTCGCGCACCTGCAGGAGCGCTCGGAGCGTCGGGCATGGCACGTGGCTATGGGCTCCGTGGTGGTCGCGATCCTGTGTGCTGTCGCACTGGCCGTGATGGTCCCGTTCTATCGGGTGGTGCCGCTGCCGATCGAGGTCGACCGTCTGACCGGTGAAGCACAGGTGATCGACGTGCTCGACGCGAAGCAGACGCACATGCGGGATATCGAGGACAAGCACTGGGTGGAAGCGTACGTGCGCTCGCGTGAGCGCTACGACTGGGGCCTGCTGCAGATGGACTACGACCGCGTGCTCGACATGAGCGACGACCGTGTCGCGCGGGACTACCGGTCGATCTACAGCGGCCCGGATGCACTGGACCGGCAGCTCGGGGCGAACACACAGCGGCGTATCCGCATCCTCTCGACGACGCTCGTGCCCGACGAACCCGGCCGTGCTGTCGTGCATATCGAACGCACGACGCGGAAGAACGGCATCGATAACGCGGAGCCCCCGCAGCGCTTCGTCGTCACGCTCGCCTTCACATACCGGCCGTCCGTCTTCACGCGTGAGCGCACGGCCATCGAGAATCCCTTCGGCTTCAGGGTGACGGCGTATAGCCGCGATCCCGAATACACCCCCACGGCGGTGTCGCCCGCGTCGTCGCCGACATTGTCACCTGCTCCGGGAGGTGCGCCATGAGACTGAACACTCTGGTGAGAGCCGCCGCGCTGGTGGCAGGACTGGTGGGGAGCTGCGCCGGCGCCTTTGCCTACGACATGCCTGGCTGGTCGGGCGACTCCCGCGTGCGGCAGGTCGTGTACCGGCAGGACGAGGTGGTGCGGGTCATCGCGCAACGCGGCTTTGCCACGCACATTGCGCTGGATCCGGCCGAGCACATCCTCGTCGTAGCCCCGGGCGACCGGGACGGATGGCAGGTGGTCGCAAACCGTGGCGACCACGACGTCTACCTCAAGCCGCAGCTTGCTGCGCACGACACGAACCTCGAAATCCGGACGGACCGGCACAGCTACAGCTTCGACCTGGTCGTACTGCCGCTGAAGGCCCGTTTCGGTAGCGACGACGAGATGTACCGGATCACGTTCGTCTATCCGGACATGCAAGCCGCGAAGACAAAGGCCGCAGACGATGCCGTCCTCCTGCGCAAGCGTCTCGACCAGGCGCCGGTGGTGCGCAACACCGCTTACTCGATGCAGGTGATGCCGCACTCGGAGGATATCGCGCCGACGGCGGCATGGGATGACGGGCGCTTCACCTACATCCGCATTCCGAACAACCGCCGTATCCCGGCGATCTTCCGCGTCGCCGATGACAGCAGCGAAAGCGTGGTTGACCGGCACATGGAAGCCGACGTGATCGTCGTGCATGAGGTGGCCCGGCGGTTCGTCCTGCGGTTGGGCGACGAGGTGGTCGGTCTGTGGAACGACGCGTTCGATGTAGATGGCGTGCCACCGGCGGATGGCACGACGGTCAGCGGTGTGAAGCGTGTTTTGCGGAGCGACGGCCATGAATGAAGAAACGTCGCGCAATGTTATTGCGCCTGACACTGACCCGGCGAAGGTCACCGATACCATAAACGGTGACCTCCCGAACCAGCCGATCGATCGCGGCATGCCGGAACTGGGGCAGCAGGGTGGCCGAGCCCGTGCCTGGTGGCTTGCGCCGCTGGTCATCGTGGCTCTCGTGATCGGTGGAGCGGCCTGGACGATCCACGGGTTTCTCGTGCGGCACGATGCGGCGGAGAAGGCCAGGCGCGATGCGGTGCAGGATCAGCCGTCCCAGGGACGGGTGTTCGGCGACGGGAACCCACCGGCATCGGCTGCTGCTGCCGCTGCCGCAAGCAGCCCGGCGGGAGCAGCCACCGTTGCGTCGGCTCCCGCTGCGGTGTCGACGCGGCAGGTACCTGTGCACACTGCACCAGCTCGCAGCTACTACGACGCACCGCTACTCGCCACCGGAGGTGCGGGCGCTGGCAATGGCCCCGCCGACGAACGGGCAGACCCGGCGGTATCAGCGGCAGGCGTTTCGCCAGGAGCGACTGTCGTATCCGGCAGCCAGTCTCAGGGAAGCGGTCCTTTGGCCCGGGCATTGACGCCGACGGTGACGCCCAAAGTGCGCGCGGGGTTTCTCGGCAATCGCAGCATGATCCTCGCGGAAGGCGCCAAGATCGACTGCGCCGGCGATACGGCATTTGATTCGACCCAGGCGGGTATCTCGACCTGCACGGTGACGAAGAACGTCTATTCGGATGACGGCCGTGTCGTGCTGATCGAGCGCGGCTCGCAGATCAACAGCGAGTACCGCTCGAACCTGGCGCCCGGACAGAAGCGGGTGTTCATCCTGTCGGCACGCATCAGGACCCCCGAGGGTGTGACGGTCGAGATCGATTCTCCCGCGGCGGATGCGCTGGGGCGCATCGGGGTGAGCGGATACGTGAACAACCATTGGGGCGAGCGTATCGGCGCGGCCATGCTGCTTGGCATGACGCAGGACGCGATCGGGTATCTCGCGACGCGTGGCGGCAACAGCAACGGCTCGGTCGTATTCGAGAACACGCAGCAGCAGGGCAACGACATGGCCTCGCGCGTGCTCGACAGCACGATCAACATTCCGCCCACCCTGACACAGAACCAGGGGGCCGAGTTCACGATTATCGTTGCCCGGGATCTGGACTTCAGTCCGGTCTACGCGCTGGAGCCGGGGGGTACGCGATGAAAGCATCGGCCCATATCCTGAGTGAAGCGCCGGTACCGGCTGACGGCCTGCTGCCCAGGCTGGCAGAGGATGCTTCGGTGCGCGAGCTGATGCGCCCACTCGCGGGGCTGCTCGCAGACCCGGCGCTCACGGAGCTGGTGATCAACCGGCCGCAGCGCGTGCTGACCGAAACCCATCTCGGATGGCAGGCACACGACTGTGCGGACCTTGACTTCGAGCGCCTGATGTCATTCGCGGTGGCGATCGCCACGCTCACAAACCAGGAGGTCTCGGCGCTGCATCCGGTGCTCTCCGCGCTGCTGCCCGGTGATGCGCGCGTCCAGGTCGTGATCCCGCCGGTGGTGCCCCCGCGTACCGTGTCGGTGACGATCCGCCGTCCGTCGTCGCGCGAGAAGACACTCGACGCCTACGGAAACGAGGGCCTGTTCTCGCAGACTAGATGGCACCGCCCGGCTGGACTTGATGAGGCGATGCCGGCACTGCGCCCCCTGGATCGGGATCTCGCCAGATGCCTTGAAGCGCGCGAGTTCCCGGCTTTCTTCGAGCGGGCGGTGCGCGGCCGGCTGAACCTCGTGATCGTGGGCAGCACAGGCTCGGGCAAGACGAGCTTCATGAAGACGCTGTGCCGGTCCATCCCGGCTACCGAACGCATCGTGACGATTGAGGATGTGCGCGAGCTCTTCATCCATCACATCGAGAATTGCGTCCACCTGATTTACAGCAAGGGTGGCCACGGCCAGGCGCGGGTGACGCCTGCCGATCTGATCGCAAGCTCGATGCGCATGCGCCCTGATCGAGTGCTGCTCGCCGAACTGCGGGGCAGCGAAGCGTACGACTTCCTGAAGCTGCTGACGACCGGGCACTCCGGTTCGATCACGAGCTATCACGCGTCGAGTGCCGCCGTTGCGATTGAACGCTTTGCGTTGATGGCGAAGGAACATCCCGAAGCCGCCACATGGGACGACGTCGCACTGCGCCGGCTGCTCTTCATGACGATCGACGTTGTGGCGCACATGGAGTCCACCGCGCTCTTCGATGAGACAGGCGTGCAGACCGGCCGGCGCTGGTCGATGACGGAGGTCTGGTTCGATCCGCTGCGCCGCCATCAGACGGACTATCACGCGGATTTCCGGTGAAAGGGGAACAGGCCATGGACATCGGAAAGGGAACTGGAACGGGACGGTCGGCCAGCAAGGCGATCAGGTACCACGCGATGCTTGTGCTGGTCACGCTCGCGGTCATGGCCGCTGCGGCAGCCGGGCTGACGCTTGCCCTCTGGCTGGCTTCGTTTTTCTTCGCCGCGAGCCAGCACGTCAACCCGCTTCATGCCGGGTTTCATGCGTGGCCGGATGCTGCGCTGGCCTGGCATGACGGCCGCCTGCCGAAGGAGGGGCGGCGGCTCGCCGGCGCCGCGTTGTTCGGCCTGCTGCTGGCGTTTGGCGCACCCGCGCTCGGCGTCTACACACTTCTGGAACAGTCCGGGCGCCGGCGCCTCTATGGCAGCGCACGGTTCGCAAATGAGGCGGACGTCCGCCGGGCAGGACTACTATGAGCGCGGCGACGCATTCAGGCGGATACGGTGGACCTCCTCTGGTCGTGGGCGTCTGGCGTGGCCGCTATCTGCGGTTCACCGGCCAGCAGTTCGTGCTGCTCGCGGCACCGGCGCGCTCGGGCAAGGGCGTGGGCATCGTGGTGCCCAATCTGCTCAGCTACCCGGATTCGGTGGTTGTGCTCGACATCAAGCAGGAGAACTTCAACCTGACCGCAGGATTCCGTCGTGCGCACGGGCATGACGTGTACCTGTTCAACCCGTTTGCCGAGGACGGCCGTACGCACCGGTATAACCCGCTGTCGGCGATTTCGGATGGCGTATTCCGCGTTGGCGACATCCTGGCGATCGGCTACGCGCTGTATCCGGTTGGCGGTCACGACGACTTCTGGAAGGACCAGGCACGCAATCTCTTTCTCGGGATCGTGCTGCTGCTGTGCGAGTGGCGCGATGCGTGCCGCACCGGCAACACCGATGTGCCCGACTACCCGGTGACGATGGGCGAGGTACTGCGGCAGTCATCGGGCAACGGCATGCCCGTCAAGGCATACCTGCAGCAGGCGCTGCTGCAGAACCGGCGACTGCTCAGTGGCGCGTGCGTCGATGCGCTCAACCGCTTTCTCGCGAACGACGACAAGGTGCTCGCGAGCATTCTCGCAACCTTCAATGCGCCGCTCACGATCTGGGCCAATCCGATTGTCGACGCCGCGACGAGTGCCAATGACTTCGACCTGCGCGATGTGCGCAAACGGCGCATGTCGGTCTATGTCGGGATCACGCCGGACCACCTGAGCGAGGCAGCGCTGCTCGTCAACCTTGTGTTCTCACAACTCGTCAACCTTAATACGCGACAACTGCCCCAGGACAGTCCGGAGCTGAAGGTCCAGTGTCTGCTGCTGATGGACGAATTCACGTCGGTTGGCAAGATTCACATCATTGCCCGCGCAGTCGCCTATATGGCGGGATACAACCTGCGGCTGCTCTCGATCGTGCAGTCGGTGTCGCAGCTCGAGTCGGTCTATGGCCGGGCGGACGCCAGGACGTTCGTCACCAATCACGCGATGCAGATCATCTATGCGCCGCGTGAGCAGAAGGACGCGAACGAATACTCGGAGATGCTCGGTACCTTCACGGACCGCTCGCGCAGCGTGAGCCGGTCGAACGCGGTATTTGGCGGGCGCGGCGGGTCGAGCGAGAGTTTCTCTGAGCAGCGCCGTCCGCTGCTGCTGCCGCAGGAGCTGAAGGAACTCGGACGTGAGAAGGAAATTATCCTGCTCGAAAATACGAAGCCGATCCTGGCGGAGCGGATCTGCTACTGGCGCGACCCTGTTTTCACGTCACGTCTGGTGGCTGCGCCAGCGATTCCAGCGATGGATCTCGTGCGCTTCATCGCCCAGGTTGAGCGGCGGGTGAGGGATGTGCAACCGGACGACGTGGACGAAGCCGGCGTGATGCACATTCCCCCGGAGTATCTGGAAGTGCTGCAGGCCTGGGATCCACGCGACCTGCCACGGCATCTCAACGACGTGACCGACGAAGAGGCGGCCGCCTACGTCGAGCGACATTTCATGCTGCTGGGCGTGCCCGCTGCGCGCGTGGCCGTGGCAGCGCGCCGCCTGTCGCCGTCCGATCTTGATGTGGCGGAACTGCGCCCCGCGGATCGAGCGCCGAAACGCAAGTCCGCGCGCAGCACAGGTGCCTCGCGGAAACAACACGGGCCCGCGACATCGCGCCCAACTGACGGCTCGAACGTGGTGCCGCTTCACGGAGAACGCCGATGAATACACGGTACCTGAGCGAAGAAGAACGTGCCCGTGCGGCGCTCGCCATGATCCCTGCCGAGGACTATGCGACGTGGGTCGATATGGCTTTTGCGCTCAAGCAGGGATTCGGCGAGGCCGGCTTCGACATCTGGGACGAGTGGAGCCGTACCGCCCACAACTACAGCGAGCGTGCGGCGCGGGTAACCTGGCGCTCGGCCGGTGAGTCAGGTGGGAAGACGCTCGCCTCTCTCTTCTGGCTCGCGCAGCAGCACGGTTTCGATGTCAGGGGCTCGCGTGCGGCGATGGATCCTGCGGAGAGGCTGCGCATGTCGCCGACCCATCCGTCCGTGGACCGGGCGCAGCAGGCGGGCGGGGTTGAGGCTCGTGTGCGCGCGCGACAGGCTGCGGTCGCGCGGGAGGCGCTGGCGATCTGGAAGTGGGCCCGCCCGGTAGGCCCCGGAAATCCCTACCTCGAACGCAAGCAGGTCAGGTCGGTCCCGACGCTACGCGAACTGGAGGCAGAGGAGCTGCATGCGCTGCTCGGATACGCGCCGCGTAGCGCCGAAGAGCTGCTCACCGGGCGCGTGCTGGTCGTGCCGGTGCGCATCGGCGACACCCTCTCGACGCTGGAACTGATCGATGCTCACGGGCGCAAGTCGGCCCTCGCGGGTGGCGCGAAGTCGGGCGGCTACTGGGTGGTGGAACCCGACCGCTTCCGTGATGGCGCCGTGACGCCCATCCTGATCGCCGAAGGCGTGGCAACAGCCCTGGCAGCGTGGCAGGCGACCGGCTGGTTCAGCATAGCCGCACTGTCGAGCGGCAACCTGCGGCCGGTGGCGGCGATGTGGCGCGGCCGGTACCCGGAAGCGGAGATGCTCGTGCTCGCCGATCTCGGCGCCGGGTATGAACATGCGAAGCAGGCCGCGCTCGGCACGTCATCGCTGCTGGCCGAGCCGCGCTTTGCACCGGAGGCGCGTATTGCCGGCGAAGTCCCGACTGACTTCGACGACATGGCTGTGCTGTCGGGGTTCGGTGTCGTTGGTGAGCTTTTACGGGAGGCGCTCTACGGAGTACCGCAGCGGGATGCAGCGGCTGGAGAAACCGACGGACAGGCCGTGATTGCACAGGGATCGGACGATGCACTGAAGGAAGACCATGCACTGAAGGAGGACCATGCAATGAGCAATGTGAGAGAGAAACTCGTGGGTGATGGAGGCGTGTCGGGCCGGCGCCGTACTTTGCGGCGCCGGGCCAGCAGTCAGGATGCACCGGAACCAGCACCGTCGCAACCAGCACCGCAGGAAACCCCGGCACCGGCGGCTGGGCAGGCACTGTCCCAGCCGCCGGAACCGGATCGGCGTGAAGCCGATGCGCCGAGGGCTGAGCCACCACCCGAGCGTGCGACCGGTGCATCGTCACGGCGTCAGGTGGGCGAACCGCTGTACGGACTCGATGAGGTACCGGGCGAGATCAAGGCGCTTGCGCAACACCGCTTCGGCGCGCAGATCCGTATGGCGACGCCCCGCGAGAACGGCGGTCCGTATCGCGGCGAGGTGTTCAACACCGAGCACTACCTGATCCAGGAAGTGTCCACGCGCAGCGTTGTGTTCCACGCGAAGGCGAACGTGGAGTTCGTCTCGGACCGGCTGCGGTGGATGGACGAGAACCAGCGCCTCAACGGGGCGGAGGTGCAGGTCGGGTACGACGGCACCCACGGGAAGGTGTATCCGTGGGACCGTGCGCGCGACCTGCTCGAGCGCACGGTGGCATCGCTGAAGAAGTCCGCCCGTGAGGCGGGTTTCGGTAACGACCTCGACGCAACCCTTGACCAGCTGCAGGCCACGTCGTGGACGCGGGTGAGGGAGGCACGGGCGGCGGCACTCGCGCAGTCAAAGGAGCGCGCCGGCCGCGAGCAGGAGCAGGGACCGGGACCGGGGCATCAACGCTGAGCGTGCGACGCTTTGCCCGCCAGTGCAGTCATCAGAGGGAGATCCATGATGGATGAAACAGCAACTTCTTCCGGCCCGCGTGCAGACGAACCGGTCATCAACGTGATCGAGCCGGACCCGCCACCCCTCCCGGATCCGCAGGGCGGCGCCGCGGGCGCGGAGCGCTTCGATCGGACCGCGGCCGACGTACTGGCCGCACGCCGGCGCCGCGAGTTCGATGCAGTGCGGGCGCGGTTGCGCGATCAGGCCATCCAGGCGGATGCCCCGTCGCAGGCCACGGCACCGCAAACGCCATCGCAGCAGACCTCGCAGCAGGCAACACCCCATGGCGCCGACGATGTATCCGCGACGCGCTGGGCGCCGCTTGGCGATCCGCCGGAGACGGTACGCAAGCGCTACCTGAGGGCCGGCAACCAGTATTTCCTGAAAGACGCGCCGCATCAGCTCGCGTTTGAGGATATCGGTCCGTACCTCGTGACGGAACACAACCGACCCGATGTCGTTGAGTCGATGGTGGACATGGCCCGTGCGAAGGCGTGGGGGCGCATCCGGGTGTCAGGCCACGAGCAGTTCCGCCGCGAAGTGTGGGTTCAGGCAACGCTGCTCGGCATCGAGGTGAGCGGATACGAGCCGAAGGCAGTCGATTTGGCGCGTCTGGCCGACGGCCGTCGTGATCGGATGACGAACCGCATCGACGTGATGGAACCGAGCGCGGCCGCGCAGGCTCCTGCGAATCGACAAGAGGCGCCCAAGGCGGCGCGTGGCTCTGCGGAGTCACAGGCGACGCAACCAGCGAGGCGCGATGCTTCCCGGGCGCCAGAGGCTCGTGGGTCGGCCCCACCCGCGCCCGCGGAGCCGCCCCGAACTGCTCCAGTCGCCGAAACGGTACCACGGGTTGCCGAGTCCGAGGGGCAGGAGCGGCAGCGCTACATGGGTGAACTGGTCGAGCACGGCGGCGCGCCCTATCAGCACAATCCGGCGCGCAGCGACTCGTATTACGTCGTCTATCGCGATACGGGTGGCGCGGACCATGTCGTGTGGGGTGTGGACCTGGAACGGGCCGTAGCAGACTCGGGCGCGCTTGCGGGACAGCAGGTCATGCTCGAAAACCTTGGCCGCCGTCTCGTGACAGTGACGGTTCCGGTTCTCGACGCGACGGGAAATGTGATCGGCGAAGAGGAGAAGGAGGTCTATCGCAATACCTGGCAGGTCGATGTGGCAGGGCAGGAGCGGGCGCAGTCGCGCCCCGGGGCGACAGAGAGACAGGGCGATGCCGGAAGAAGTGAAACCGCGGCGCCGGAAGCGCCGGAGCAGGCGCAGGCCGCCCGTCGGCGCGAGTCTTCCGTCGTGCCGGGCGAGGAGCGTGCCGTGCAGATGGCGGTGCTGAGCGCCGCGATGCGGCAGCAGGGTTTCAGCGAGCGATCCATTGCACGCGTGCAGCAGCATGCGCAACGGCTGATGGCCGCGTTCGTGGCCGAGGGCGTGTCGGTTCCGCGACCGCGCGTGTTTGATCCCGAGGCGCCCTCTGCACGCAGTCGCCGCGCCCGCACAGCAGCGGAGCGCGCCCCGGGCCGTGAGGTGGAACGTGGGCCAGCAGAGCCCGCGCCTCCGTCCCTGTAGGAGCACAGACATGGCCTCGCGTGCGCGATTGTGTGTGGATCTCGGGCCGGCGAAATCACGCTGGGAAGCATGGTGTGCCCTTCACGGTCTAACGGCGGCCGATGGGGTCCGCCAACTGGTCCACGGTGTGCTGAGCCGGGACGAGTCGTCAGAAGGGGTAACTGAGCGTGAACGTCATCGCCTTCTCGTCGAGGGGCATCGCGAACGCGTCGAAATCCGTCTCACCCAGGAGGAACTCGAAGCAGCCAGCCAGCGTGCGCTGGCGAGTGGACTGAATGTCAATCGCTGGATGGTCGCGGTGATCCGCGCGCAGCTCGTGCATGAGCCGCAACTGGGCGAGCGCGAGATGCGACTGCTTGCGGACTCGAACCAGCATCTGGCCGTGATCGTGACGGTGCTCGGACGGTTGCAGGCGCATGGTGGTGCGAGCGACGCGGGGTGCGTGCTCAAGGACACGCGTGCCGTGATTGATACGCACCTGCGCACAGTGACGCAGGTGTTGCGCGCCAACCTCGATCGCTGGAGCCGCTAGCATGTCGTTCCCGAAGACATACGTCGACCAGATGCTGCTGAACTGGGGAGACCGGCTTTTTCATGATCCGCTGCGGCACCTGCGTGCGCCGCGCATGTCACGCGGCGAACTCCGACGCGATGTGCGACGCATGCGCGAGCAGCTCGCCCGCACGCTCAGGCGCACCCCCGAGGTGATGGTGAAGATCACGAACAGGGCGGCGGGCGCGCAGGGCATGGGCGCGGTACGCCGTCATCTGCGCTACATCTCGCGTAACGGACGGGTCGAACTCGAGGACCAGGATGGGATGACCGTGCTCGGCCGCGAGGCACTGCACGATCTCACGAATGCGTGGCATCTCGGTGGCTGGGGTATCCCGGAAGAAAGCCGCAGGCGGGAAGTGTTCAACGTGCTGCTCTCGATGCCGCCGGGGACAGACCGGCAGGCGGTACGCAACGCCGCGCGCGCGTTCGCGACGGAGGAGTTCGGCGACGGCCGGCGGTACGTGTTTGCCGCGCACGATGACGAGGCGCATCCCCATGTGCATCTCAGCGTTCAGGTACGTGGACCGGACGGAAAGCGGCTCAATCCGCGAAAGCAGGATCTGCAGCGCTGGCGCGAGCGGTTTGCAAGCCAGTTGCGTGAGCACGGTGTTGAAGCCAATGCGACGCGCCGACTCGCCAGGGGCGAGACACGACGTTATCCGAAACAGGCCGTCGTACATATGACGAAGCGGGGTGAAATGCCGCGTTACTGGCGATCGAAGGCGGACGAGCTGACCCGTCACGCCTTGTGGGCCGCGCATGCCGCGCCGCTTGAAGCATGGCAGGGCGTGGTTCATGCGATGGCCGGCTCGCAGAGCGCCGATGATCGGAGCCTGGCAGCACTGGTTACGGACTTCGTGCAGACGATGCCCGTTCAGCGCGATCGGCCCGACATGGGCCGCATCGACCGCAATGAAGGGGGGCGTCGCCGCAATCCATTGCGCGAGCACGGATTGCGACACGCCGAGCGCAGTGAGACCCAGCGGGAACTGTTTCCCGACGACCCGGACGCCCGGGTGGAGCGCTAGGCAGAGGAGGTCTTGATGGCGATGCCGATCATTCCGTGGATAGGTGGCAAGCGGCGGCTTGCGGACATACTTATTCCGCGATTTCCTCCGCACCGCTGCTACGTTGAGGTGTTTGCCGGTGCGGCCGCGCTATTTTTCATGAGGCCGGCCGCCGAGGTAGAAGTCCTAAATGATGTTAATGACAATCTGATTAACTTGTACCGCGTGGTGCAGCATCATCTGGAGGAGTTCGTGAGGCAATTCAAATGGGCCTTGAGCAGCCGCGAGGTTTTCCGGTGGCTGAGCGATACGCCACCACACACGCTCACTGACATCCAGCGTGCTGCGCGCTTTTATTACCTGCAGCAGAACTGTTTCGGCGGCCGCGTGGAAGGGCGCACGTTCGGCACGGCCACGACCTCGCCGCCGGGGCTCAATCTGTTACGTCTCGAAGAGACTTTGTCTGCCGCACATCTTCGACTGTCGGGTGCGTATATTGAAAAACTGGACTGGCAGACGTGTGTGGCTCGGTACGATCGGCCCCATACCTTCTTCTATCTTGATCCGCCGTATTGGGAGACAGAAGGCTACGGTGTGCCGTTCGAATTCGGACAGTATGAACGTATGGCAGTAGTTCTTAAGGAGCTTCAGGGACGTGCCATCCTGACAATCAACAATCATCCGGCTATGCGCGCGCTATTTACGCAGTTCGAGATGGAGTGTGTCGATATCCAGTATACCGTTGGCGGCGCGGGGAATACCGCGCCGCGTAGTGAACTCATTATCTATAGCTGGGACAGAACGAAAGATCCCGTGGGACTGTTCTGAAAAAGAAAATGACACCAGCTAGCAGTTCTCCAGTACCGGTCTCCGGACATAACGAAGAACGTGCCTATGTTTCGGCTTCAGCGCTCGATGAATAATGCGGGGCCAGCCTTGTATGAGGCGACGAGCACGAAGACCATGCCCATGATCAGCAATGGGAAGCTGTAGAGCGCGAGAGGAAGAAAGAGTACCAGCTGCAGGGTTGAGCCGCCAATGCCGTGGACGATATCCGTTTCACGGATGTTCTCGTACAGGAGCCATGCAATGGCGACAATCCCGAGAACCATGAGAATGATTCCATCAGACGTCGTCGTGTGGTGAACGAATGCAGTTCCCCAGAAGTAGAAGCCCCACCAGAGCAGGTTGATGGCGATGGCTGCGAGCCAGAATCCGCGCGTCGTAAAGAATGAGTGACCGAAGCGGCGCCGGCAATGCCTGTTGAAAAGCTGAATGCCTTTGGCAACACCTACGACGACAGCGATGATCAGCGCGAGTTTCAGGACACCCATGATGCGCTCCTTCAGGGGCGGAATTGGAACGTCAGAATGCTCCGGCTACAAAATACGGCTCGGACGGGAGCGAAGTTTCTTCTGCTTAATATAGACGTTTGACTGACGAATGCAACGTGGCTCCAGCCCGACAGAACCCGCGGACAAAGGAACGCATCGCCTGAGTGACCGCATACTCATAATCTCGCTGTTGTTCCGCAGTTCTGCCCACCGTCTCCTGTGGGTTCTTCTTTGTGATCGGTAGGCAAGATCTGGCGCGGTCGCACAATAGGGGAACGGCTGAGAACGCGTCAGTCCTTGATCCAGCCAAACGCGTCTACCCGCGTAACGATTTGCGGAAGAGCCACTGCGGCCGCGATCTTGCCCGGCGTCCGCAGATCCAGGATATGGCACCGTTGATCGGTTGCCGTATCGACGATGGCAACTGCTCCGGATGCAGCTGTGATTGCTGGTTTTGGCGCCAGGATTCCCAGCGACGCCAGGCGCGAAAGGCTTGCGTGAAGGACGTGCTGTTGCAGTGGTTCGGCCAGTGTTTTCGCGAAGAGTTGTTCTGGAAGCGCAGTCGTGTCGGCATGAAGATTGGTGATTGGCGGTTCTTTCATGTGCATCGATCTGGTCACGGGCACGGAAGCCGCGATTCCGATTTCGGTAACACTGAGGCCCACAATAATCCAGACGCCAGCGTAGGTAATATGGATACATAGCGGGGAGCTACGTTCTGGCCGGTGCAGAAGGGGTTATCCGTCCGCTCCGTCGCCAAGCACGACGGTACCTGGCCCACAGTCAAGCATGCGAGACAGAATCTGTCGTAGCGTTGCGCGTCCCACCAGATAGCGTTTCGCGGCCGCACGATTAGGATAACGCTTCGCTCGTTCACGCTTGGCAACGGAGAGCCAGGAATATGCCTCATCGCGTGACGCCGAGCGCCAGTCGGCCCGAAAACGCCACAGGATTAGGTGCCCCGAGGAAGGAAGGTTTGTGGACTCGGGGGTCACGCAGGCGAAGATTCCGTCGGTCCTGAAGTGACGCACTGCACGAAGGTCCGATGAATTCGGTGTCCCCGTCGCATTTGTGAATGGCGGGTTCCTTTCTCTCGAAGCGGAGTTCAACATGATTTCAAGCCGGAACGAAGTGACCGAAATGATTGTTGCCGCGAAAGTGGCCAAAGGCATCACGTGGGCCGACGTCGCGACGAAGGTCGGGTTCAGCAAGGAATGGACGACGGCGGCCTGTCTTGGCCAGATGACGCTTGACGAACAGCAGGCGAAGGTCGTCGGCGACATCTTCGGGTTGCCTGAAGATGCGGTTCGCTGGCTGCAGGTCGTGCCGTACAAGGGCGCATTGCCAACGGCGGTCCCGACTGATCCGTTGATCTACCGCTGGTATGAAGTCGTTAGCGTGTATGACTCAACCATGAAGGAGTTGATCCACGAAGAGTTCGGCGATGGAATCATGAGCGCCATTGACTTCTCGATGGACATCCAGCGGGAGCCGGATCCGAAGGGCGATCGCGTACGTGTCGTGCTGTCGGGAAAATTTCTTACGTACGAGACCTGGTAGGGATCTTTTGGGCCGGGGCCGGACGACGGAATGTCGAAGTGCATGTGCGGATGACGTTTCACTGCGGCTCGACAGCGCGATGATAGGCATGCTGGATCCTGGGCGCATGTGGACGATTTTTGGGTGTGCGCAGCAGATTGATGCGGACCCCTTTTTTCTGCGCTGCTATTGACAACGCGCAAAATCCAAAGGAGACTCATCACCATGTCTACGCCACCCTTCATCGCCATCGCGATTGAAAACCGAGTAACCATCCGCCGTGATGGTCACCCGGAGGCGTGTGCGCGTTAAACAGCAATAGCGAACCAGGCACAAGGCCTCACCGGAAACGGATGAGGCCTTTTTCTTGGGGTGGCCTCTCCGTCCGGCGACACAACTTCCGGAGATGGAGATGAACGAAGCCCCACCGCACCTCACGTGTTCCAGCGCATCTGCGCCTCCCGGCCATTGCGGCGAGCCCTCGTTGAACAGGATCGCAATTCACCTGGCACTGCTGCCCGGGCAGACCGTGTCATGGCGAATCGTGGCCGATTCCGAAATCAGTGCGCATGGCTCGCGCGTCTGGCTCACCCGTTCTTTCTCCCCGTACGACTACTGGATGCAGCCGGGCGATGTGCTGCGGGTCACGCGCGGTGAGCGTATCTGGCTAAGCAGTGAGGGCGGCGGCACGACGGAAGTCACCGTGACGAGCGAGCATGCCGGACGTCTGGCGTCGACTGGCGGGTGGCTGTGTCGCCTGAGGGAGATCGTCTTCGATCTTTCGTTTCCCCGTGCGCGATGACATTCAGGCGAGATCGGGCTCCGTGAACGCTGGTTGCTGACAGCGAGAGCCCATCGTCAGCGGGTGAATGTCAGACATGCAAATAGGAGTACAAAATGAATAACTGCAAACCAGAATTCCATGAAACCGGGAAAATATCTCAAGGCGATGACAACTTGCAGCATTGCATCGCGGGCGTTTGCCTGACGCTGCTCCTGATCACACTGTTCGTCATCGCCGGTGTTTGCATGCGGCAGGAGCCTCGCGGCGTTGACGGGGAATGTCTTCAGCGGGTGACGAACGGTGAACACGCGAGCCTTGAGGCATTTTTTCAGAATCCTGTACAGCGGGATGCGATGGCACAGGCCATCAATGCATGTTCCGGCAGAGGAGCAGCGGCGATGTGGGCGCACGAAACAACCGGGCTGGGCCGTGTGAGAATATCAGCTCATCGACTCGGATCACGGAAGGCATTGCCGACGACGGCTCACGCGAACCCGGCCGAGGGTACCAGGATTTGTACGACGGTGCGGATGACGAGATTGAGCTAACGTGTAGCGTACTGCTCCCGGCGGTCTCGTCGCCGGGTCAACCAGGAGGTGCATCATGGCTAGAAAGCCGCTAGGGGTTGGCATTGTCGGACTGCAGCCGGGAAGAAGCTGGGCGGCGATCGCCCATGTGCCGGCGTTGCGTAGTTTGCCCGACGATTACGAAATCGTCGGCGTGGCCAATTCCAGTCCTGCCAGCGCAAAGCAGGCGGCCCAGGCCTCCGATATTCCGTATGCGTTCGCCGATGTCGCCGAACTGGTGGCTTCGCCGGCGGTCCAGATCGTGACGGTGACTGTCAAGGTTCCCCATCATTTCGAGCTTGTGAAAGCGGCCATCGACGCCGGCAAGCACGTCTATTGCGAATGGCCGCTCGGGAATGGACTGCAGGAAGCGCAGGCGCTGGCCGATATGGCGCGAGCCAGGGGGGTGCTTGCTGTCGTGGGGACGCAGGCGCGAGCTGCTCCGGAGATCGAGTATCTGACCGGGCTGATCGCAGGCGGCTATGTGGGCGAGGTACTGTCGTCCACGCTGGTTGGGTCGGGCCGGATCCTCGGTCCCCATGTCAACCAGGTAGGCGCTTATATCCTCGATGTCCGTAATGGCGCCAACATGCTGACGATCCCGCTTGGCCACACGCTGGCTGCGATGCGCGACGTACTCGGCGATGTGGTCGAACTCTCGGCAAGCCTGATTCACCGGCGTACTTCTGCGACCGTGGCTGAGACGCAGGAAGTCGTGCCGATGACTTCGCACGATCAGGTGCTCGTGAACGGCACGCTGCACAGCGGCGCACCGGTCTCTATCCATTACCGTGGTGGACTATCACGTGGGACGAATCTTCTTTGGGAGATCAACGGGACCGAGGGAGACATTCAGGTGAGCGGTCCGAGCGGCCACACCCAGATGGTCCAGCTTTCCCTTAAGGGCGCACGAGGAGAGGCGTCATCAGTGGAGCCGATCGAGGTCCCGCCTTCTTTCTACGAAGGCTGGCCAAAGGAGCCATCGCCCCGGAATGTGGCCCGTGTCTATGCCCGGATGGCGGCAGATCTGCGCGATGGTACGACGAGCGCGCCGACTTTCGACGACGCGCTGGCGGTGCACCAGATCATTGCGGCGATTGAGTCCTCGGCCGGGAGCGGGCTGCGGGTGCCAGTATTGCTGCCCGGCCGCCCGGCATCTGACACCTGAGCTTTCACAAACCAGGACGAGGCGAGCGTCTTCTTCGGGGTAAACGGTCGGAGCGACCAGTTTCATCGCGTATTGTTTGTTGCACCGTGCCTTGAGTTGCCGCTGCGCCACTCCGGGCGCGGATTCTAGAGCGAAAGTTGGGCTGTAGTCAGTGCAACGACACCACCGTCGGCGCGTGGCTAGGCAAACCGGCCTTTCTCCAGACGCTTCGCAAACAAACATAGCCCGCCGTCGCACCAGTAAAGCGCCTTCAGTAGATCGCCTCGCTTGCCTCTGAAGAGGAAGATGTTTCCGCCGTACGGGTCTTTTTCCAAAGCCGTCTGCACCTTCGCAGCCAGAGAATTGAAACCGCAGCGCATGTCGGTCGCCCCTGCGGCAATCCATATCCGGGTGTTCGGCGGGATCACTTCAGGCAGTCCTGCAGAAATCGCTCGGCGAGATCCATCGACAGTCCACGAATGCGAACGCGGCGCTTGCCAACCTCGATCTCCACTTCGCAACTGGCGCTCGTTATCATGGGCGGCTCGCTCGTAGGCGGTGACGGTACGTCGATCACGTTCACCGGCAACAACGCCGTGCCTGCCTCGGTCGGGCCACCAATCCGTGCCGCTTGCGCCTCCAATTCCTTGCGGTATCGCTGCCGCCACTTAAAGACCATGTTGACGTTCAGATCGTGCTCCCGTGCAATGCGCGACGCAGATGCACCGGGTTTCAAGGTCTCCTCTACAATGGCCCGGCGAAATGCCTCCGTAAAGTTCGGCCGTTTCGGCTCCGCTGCGACCACATCGTCAGGTCTGTCCATTTTCGCTCCCGCAAATTATTTCGCGGGCACCATATTGGACAACCACTGTCAGCATTTCCAGACGGCCTTGCTCAGGCGCTTACTTTCTATCTCGCCACGAAGAAGACGCGATCGGTGCTTGCGTTCAGCGTGCTCGTGCAACGCCATTCGCGCGCATCTGCGTGTGTGGCGCCCAAAACCGGCGCAAGCCTATCCTGCAATACCGTGTTTTCCGTGCGTTTTTTGTCGCCCGGCGTAAACGTTTTGCGCAGAGGTTTCCGTCAGGGCGTAAACCTCTGTTGAGGCCCCGAAGTATCGCGTGCGAATGGCGTGCGAACCGTGTGCGAAGGCCGTGCGAAACCGCTGCGCAGAGGTCTCCCTTAGCGCGCAAACGAAATGCGTATGCCGGTGTGCAAACGGACGCGCTTCCCGTGCGCAGTACTTTCGCGTTTATCGGTTCATTCCGTGCGCATGGCATGCCCACGATTGTGCGTATGTCGTCATGCTAAACGCAGGTGTGACGTGTGCAGAAGTGGCGCGACACCGGGTGCCGGTCTGGCGTTGCCGCGTCGCAGGCCATTTACAGGTCGGGTGTTATGGATGTCCAATCCACGTCGCTGCCACGTTCGCTGATCTTGCGCTGTCGATACTCATCCATTGCCTATCGATGATCGACGTCCGTGCGTAACGTGAGGCCACACCATGCGAACCTGGTGCGTAGCGCGAGCGAACCTCGATGCGTAACGGGGCGTCAATAGCGCATGTGTCGCGCGTGTACGACAGGCGTTAAAAAGTGCGCTGTGCTCACCGCTTCCCATGACGTCCTATACGTTCCCGTATCCGTTTGCTGCGCGAAAACAGGTAGTTGACGGGTGCGTTTGCTGTGCGCAGGATGGTGACAGGTCCGTGTGTTAGCGGCGCGCAGGAAGATGTGCACGGGAGGGTGACAATGCCTGTCGCGAGGGTCTATACGAAGTCGCAATGGGAAGCGTTTGCCCGTGCGCTCGACGCGCTGCCCGAGAAGCCCGATGCGGAACGCGGCGTCACGGTGCGCGATGCGATGAAAGAGATGCGCGCACGCGTACGCGCGGCGCAGGCGAAGGGCTACACGCTGGAGCAGATCGCGGAGCAGGCGAAGTCGCATGGAATCGACATCACGGTGGGCGCTATCCGCTACGGGCTGCGTGCAGCCGGGAAGGGCGGCGGCGCGAACGGTACACGCGCGGCGTCAGGGGGGAGAGCAGCGGCACATCCAGGCCCATCAGTGGCGCGTTCGCCTGACAGTCCACCGCGTCAGAATCAGGTCCGCAAGGATGGGGGAAAGACCGTAACCGGACAACCCATGCCGGTGCAGGGCACGCTCGGATTTGCAATCCGGCCCGACACCGACGACCTGTAGGGAGTCACCATGAACAAGACAGTCGACATGACAGTCAACACCATCTATCTCGTCGGCGGTGGCAAGGGCGGCGTCGGCAAGAGCGTGGTCGCGCTCGCGCTCGTGGATCACCTGCAGCGCCGGGGCGTGAATACTGTGCTGGTGGAAAACGACACATCGAATCCTGACGTGATGCGCGCAGTACACGAAGAGATTGCGTGTGCATCGTTCGATCTGGACACGGCGGGCGGCTGGATTGACATGGTGAACTATTGCGACGGGCATCGCGATGCGGTCGTGGTGGTCAGCACGGCGGCGCGTAACCAGGATGGGGTCACGCGCTACGGCGCGACACTGGGCAGCACACTCGATGAACTCGGGCGTCGGCTCGTCGTCTTCTGGGTCATCAACCGGCAGCGCGACAGTCTCGAACTGCTGCGGCAGTTCAGCGAGACGTTCCCGGATGCGACGGTGCATGTCGTGCGCAATGGCTACTACGGTGCGCCTGAACGGTTCGTGCTGTATCAGGATTCGAAGCTGCGCAAAAGCATCGAGGCGAAGGGCCGGTCGCTGGATTTTCCCGAGCTCGCGGACCGGGTGGCCGATGATCTGCGCAGCCACCGGCTGTCGGTACGCAAGGCGGTCGAAACCCTGCCCATCGGGCAGCGCGCTGAACTGCTGCGCTGGCGGGCGTGCTACGACGCGATGTTCTCGCAGGTGACGGACGATGCGTGAGCGGCGTTCGCGGCGCACGCGCCCGGCTGATCCGCTCGCGCGGCTCTTTCTCGAAGTGAGCGGCGCGCCGCCGGATGACGCGAGCCTGCTGCGCATGCGCCGCGTGTCGGCGGCGCTGAACCTGCGGGACAACGATGCCTTGTGGTCGGTGCTGGCGGTACTGGAATACTACGTGCGCCTCTACGAAGCGATGCCGGAGCGCATCCGGCAGGCGGGTGCAGGTGGCGTCGATGCCGCGCGCGCCGAAGCGTATGCCGCGACGCAGGCGCTGATGGTGCAGCACCGCGAGGCACTCGCACGCTGCAAGGAAACGATCACGCTCGCGGAGAGGATGACCGCCGAGCACGAGGCGCGCTACCGGGCGGCGCTTGCGGCGTTAAGCGATGAGGCACTGTCGGCGCTCACCCAGCACGCGGCTGACCGGATCGCGCGCGTTGCCGGAAACCGGATTGTGGGAGCGGCGGCGGTCGCGGCGCGTGAGCAGCGGCAACGGCTCGACGCGGCACTCGCGTCATTCGAGCGGGTCGCCATGCGACGCCTGGTAAGGGCGTGTTACGGCCTGGTCGCGGGCGGTCTGGTCGTCGTGCTGCTGGCGGCGGGCGCTGGCTGCGTGGCCGGCTGGTGGGCTGGCATTCATTGGACACAGGCAGACGGCTCCCCGCCTGTCCGGACAGGCGACACCTCGCCGGTGCCGCGCCCAACCATGCGGCAATGAATCACGAAGCCCGGACGGTGCGGGCCGGACGGGACACCCGTCAGCGCGATCCCGTCGCTTACCCGGCGCGCCGCAGATGCCCCCGGCCCGTTCCCGGTGGCTGCAGTTGTGTTCATGCTGTCCCGTCTTGCCGAGCAGTCTCTTTCGCGGCGGCGACCCCGGCCAGGTAAGCCGCTTCAAGTGCGGCCCTGATGGACCAGACGGCGGTGTCATGGAAGTCGAGCCGGTCAGCGTAGCGGGTTTCGAGGGTTTCGATGGCGAGCGTGGTCCTGGCGATTTCGGCGATCTGCTTTCTTGCGGCGGCGGGCACGGCGGGCATGTTCACGATGATCTCCCGGTTGCGTTTGAAAGACGGTTGCGACGACGTCATTCACGCGCGGTTGCGCGGGAACATCAAGCGTTTTTGTCTGTGCGGCGAGCCGTCGGGCCGTTGCGGTGCCGAAGGCCGCCCCTGGGGCTGGCAGGCGCATGGCGGGCTGCGAAGCGCAGACGGCGAGCCGTCTGCCAGCGCGGCTCAGACTTCGTCGGTTTCACCCTGCTTGAAAGCGAGGGCATGCCGAAGCGCCCCAGCGGCCGCGTCATTGTGGTCGAACGCAATCATCGGCGCGCGATAGCCTTCGTCCTCGGCGCGCGCGATTGCCATGTCGTAATGCAGACCGTGTCCGTTTTGCAGGTCAGTGGCGTGAACGAAGGTCAGATAGAGGTCGGGCGAGCCTTCAGCATTGATCGCGACCACGGTCATGCGGATGCGGTTGAACATGATATTGCTCCTGTTGAGGTCAGGTGCGCAGGCAGCAGGGCGTGACCCGGTGATATGACTCAGGCCCGTGCCGCCTGTCCTGCCCCATTGCCTGGGCAACAGGGCAGGGCTCGCGGGGAATTGCCGTCAGGCCGCGAGGGGGCCGGACTGCCCGATGCTCACGCCGTCAGTGGTCGGGGAGGGCGACGTCGAGTGCGGGCTGGTTGGGGCGTTCACGGCTGCCGTATCGGGTGGCGTGTCGTTGATGTGCTCCGCTCCGCTACCGGGTTCCGTATCGGCATCGTCGCCGTCCTGTGCGTCGGTGCCGTCTGCGCTATCTGCGCCATCGCCGTCCGTGCCGCTGTCGTTGTCTTCGTCCCTGTCCTCCTCGTCCTCCTCGCCATCCCGGCCACCCCAGGACGGGACGGCGGGAATTTCCCGGTCGGTGAAGATTTCCGGCACCCAGGCAACTTTCGCGAGTCGCAGTTCGGCGGCGGCTGCAGCGTCGGCCTTCTTCATCTTTTCGAGGTCCGTTGCGGCCTTCGGTGACACGGCGGTGGCGACGACTTCGGCGATGCGCGCCTTGCTGACGTGGTCGAAATACGTGGCGCGGGTCGGCGTCCAGTACCGCGTCATGTCGAGGTTCAGCGCGCCTGCGAGCGCGTTGATCGCATGGGGTCGTTCTTCGCCCGTGATCCCGTCGAGCAGGGTCCCGGTGCAGAAGGCGAGCAGATCGAGCAGGGTCGCGCCGGGGTCCTGCTGGACAAGCCAGGGCAGCAGATCGGCGCGCTTCGCGGGCAATTCTGCGACCCAGCGCGCGCGTTGCGCCTCGACGGCGCTCCACGCGGGGCTGGTGCCCAGGTCGTCTGCGGCCCGCAACAGGCTGTCCTGATTATTGGTGCCGGTGAGCGCGAGGAAGTCGGGCGCGGACATACGCCCGAAGTGCTCGGGCAACGCCTTGGGCACCAGATAGTGCAGCAGGGCAGCGAGCGCCACGGCGGGCTGCGCGAGCAGTTCTGCGTGGACGGCGGCGGTACGGTGGGCGGTGAGACGCTGGCAGAGCTTCGCGTTGTGAATGGGCCGGAGCTTCGGTGCCTGTGCGGATGCCGGATCGTGCGCCTGTGCCTCGGGCGTGCCGGTCACGTCTGCGCCCGCCGCTTCGAGGACGCTGGCGTCCTCGCGACGCACGAGGCCGCGCTCGATGACCAGCTCACCCTGTGGTCCGACGACGACGAATACGCCCGCCCCGCCCATCTGCGTTTCGTCCCATACCAGCGCGACGCTTTCGAGGGCGATGAGCGCTGCATTGACGCGCTCGATTTCCTCGTTGAGGCGGTCGGCTTCCTCGTAGGCGCTCTCGTCGTCCTCCGAAAGGGCTTCGAGCTTTTCGGCCAGTTCGTCCTGCTGTGCGGTGAGGGCATCCATCTGCTTCTGCTCGTCATCCGTGTAGGGGCGCTGGACCGGGCGAAGCCTGCCGTAGCGGTTCAGTTCGAGGAAGTCGCGCTCGACACGTGTCTTGATCCAGCCCCAACCTTCGGCGCGCACTTCTTCTGCAGCGGCATCGAGCTTCTGCGCTACGAGCTTCTGCAGCAGTTCTGCGTCTGCGATGTAACCGGCGTTCTCATCATCGCTGAAGAGGTCACGCCTCACGTACCCGCCCGCTGCTTCATAGGCGGCGAGGCCCACGAAGCGCACGAGGCGGCTGCGGCTCGCATCGATTTCGGCGCGCGTGATCGCCTGACGCAGATAGTTCGGCTGGCGCTGCCATTCGTTCGCATCGAACCAGATGTGTTCCTGCGTTTCATGGTCATCCGCGAGGGCGAGGGCGGCAAGCTGGTCGAGCGTGATCGCGTCCTCGCGCAGCAGGCCGAGCAGCTTTGGTGACACGTTGGCGAGCTTCATGCGGCGCTTCACGGTAAGCGGCGACGCGGAGAAAAGCGCAGCGATGTAATCGACGCTGCGCCCTTCCTCGGCCAGCATCCGGTAGGCGCGCAGCACGTCGAACGGATCGAGTCCTTCGCGTTCGCTGTTCTCGATCAGCGAAATGGCGAGGGCTTCGCCGTCGCTGACGATGCGCACCGGCACCGGGTAGTCGGCGGCGATGTGTTTCTGCGCATACAGGAGGTCGAGCGCGGCTTCGCGGCGCTGGCCCGCGCAGACGCCGTATTTTCGCTGCTTGCCGCGCCCGCCCTTCATTTCGTGAACGACGAGATTTTGCAACAGGCCCTTGGCGTGGATGTTCGCGGCGAGGCCCTCAATGCCCGAGAGCGGTCGGGTGCGGGCGTTCAGCGGTGAGGGGTGCAGGCTCGAATACGGCACGGCGACGACGGGCTGTTCGTTGCCGAAACTGGTTTCAAGCGGTGTTGCTGATCCGGCGGTGTCAACGACAGGGGTTTCGACTTGGGCTTGCATGACTGACTCCAGAAAGTTGGAAAGAAGATTCCGGGTCGGCACTGCGGGATGAGTCAGGACTTGACCCGGAAAGGAGTCCTTATCAATCAGGGAAAGGCGGCGCAATATGCCGCCCGCTAGTCGTTACGATTTCATCTGCCGCATGGCGTCAGCCAGCATCCACAGCGCGCGGTTGAGCTTCACGTTCTGGTCGATGCCGGTGATGGGACGCGTGGACATGGAGCGTCCGCTGCGCGAGCGTCCATGCAGTCCGCCCTTGGTGAGGTTTTCCTGCGTTCTTTGAAATACCGTCCACAGGTCGTCCCGGCGGTCCTCGAAGCGACGCGGGGCGAGTAACTGGCTTTCGGTGACGGGGGCGGGTGCTTCGGTGTCGGACGGGTCGTAGCGCAGCGCGAGGGCGGAGCGCGCGAACGCGTACTGTTCGTCGCGATCGAGCGTGACGGCTTTCATGCCGTCCTTCTGTTCGCGGATCAGGTCGAAGCCGTCGAGCACATCGAACGCGCCGTTGATGACGTTCTGCACGATGTTGCCCCTGTGCGGGACGCGGACCTCGCCGATGGTTTCGCCCGCAACCATCCCGTTCTGGCAGACGAAGCGATAGACGCCACCGAGCAACTGGAATCCGCTGGACCCATCGTGCGAATTGAGGAGGATGACTTCGTTGACATCCTCGCCGGTAATTTCGCTCGCGGGGCGCATGCGGATCAGATGCTTGGTGAATTCGCGCTTGTCCTGGGCGCGCACGCGGGTCTGGCACACCATGAACGGCTGGAAGCCTTCGTTGCGCAGACCGCGCAGCACGTCGATGGTGGGAATGTAGGTGTAGCGGTCGGAGCGGCTTTCGTGCTTGCCGTCCGCGAAAATCGAGGGAGCAACACGGCGGATCTGGTCGTCCGACAGCGGCGAGTCGGAACGGAGCATCGGGGAACCGTAACGGAAGGAGGAAGCGAGTTGCATGACACTCTCCACAGCAAAAAGGTTGAGGGGTGTTGCGCTGACCGGGCCCCAAGATTCCGCCCGCCTCGTAGGGGTTGGGCTCGTCCCGGTGGAACCCGGGGTTGGCAGTGCTGCCGCCAGTCCCCTGAGTTCGCGCCCGTGCGACTGAAGGAGCCGATGGCCGCCCGGTGTCAAGGAAAAAGGCGAGGGAGGGGTGCGGGCAACACGGTCCCTCGCCCCTTGACACCGGGCGGTCATCGGCTACGGTCGCGGGTGTCGGGCGGGAACTCAGGGGGCAGGCGGCTGCGAAGCTCCGGGTTTGACCGGGATGAGCCGCCGCGCGGCGAGCGCGATCGTGGGGGCCGCCTGTGCGGCCTCCACCTAACCAGGTCTTTCAGGGGTTAAAAGGGGGGTGCGTCAGGGATTGATGCCCGGCAGGGCCGGGACGCCGCGGGCGGCCCGGTGCGCAGGCACGAAAGCCCGGCCCGCAACGTGAGTGGAGGGAGACGTCCGGCTGGCCGTCACATGCAACACAATCGCCCGTCAGTCGGGTCATCGTGGGCGAAACGGCCTGCCATGCGCAACCGGAAGCCGGTGCAGGACTCATCGTCCGTGGACGTTCCACGCGGTTTGCATCCCGGGTCAGTCCATCAGGGGAAACTGCCGTGCCGCGTATTACTGTTGCGGTGCCGGTAACGGGTGCGAACGGTGTGACGGCATGGGATGAATCAGGTGATCGCGCGATGGCCATTGCTGCTGATGAGAGAATCCCCGGCGGCACCGCCGCGGGCTCGTCGCAGGGCGCGTGCTTGCTACAATAGCAACCCGTTCAAGCAACGAAAGCAGCGTGACATAGCGATGCCTGTGCAGCCAGAGAGTGAAGCCGCGGACGTTCCCCCGGGCAGCGGACAGGCCCCGGCGGCTAACGCTTGCCAGCGCGCTGGCGCAACGGGAGCGAACAAGCGCATTCATCGGCTCGCGCATCCATGCGGACGTGTTCGAGCTTGAGGTGGTGGACATCGGGCCATACCCGGATCGAGACGGAAACGTCGTGACTTTCCTTGCGCGCCCGGTCGGGGATGCCGTGCCGCGCACCGGTGACATCCTCAGAACCGCCTGGGGTATCTGCAGGATTGTGGAGTGACCCCCGCACCGCGCGTCGACGGCACGCCGGTGCGCGCGCAACCGGTCGTCAGCCAGGGGCATGAAGAAGTGACCGGGGAGAAACGCAGATGCAGGTTCCTCCACGGTCCCCTATAGCGCCGTCAGTCAGACGCTGCCTACGCTCTCAACGAGGAGAATGCGCGCCTCGCCCCGCGGATGGGCGACGTGTTCGCAGCCAACTCCCGCGTAAAAGACATCTCCGGCGGCCAGTGTGGCGACCTGTTCTTCGCCCGCCTCACGATAATGCATGTCTACCGTTCCATCGAGCACAGCGAACACCTCTTCGCCGTCGTTCACGTGCCAACGGTACGGCTGGTCCGTCCAGTGCAGACGTACGCTGATGCCCTGCATCGTTGCGATGTCGAGCGCACCCCATGCGCGGTCTGGCGTGAACTCGCGGCTGCGGATGACTTTCATGGCCTGCTCCTGACCGAAGACGTATCCATCGTAGCCTGGGGTGCCCATAACCGTGCTGGCGGCGAGCTTCGCGACGCGGCGCGCATGAAGGGGGCCCGATGATCGGTTACAGGCGCCGCGCGCCCGACGTGCCCGCGAGCTGTGAAGGCGGGAAGCCGAGTGCGTGGCGGAACATGGTGGAGAAGGCCGGCGCATTCGCATAGCCGAGTTCAGCTGCGACCACGTGCAAAGGGACGCCGCGGCCGATGAGGTCGATGGCGCGTGAGAGCCTGAGCTGCCGGCGCCAGATTGCAAAGCTCGTATTCAGCTCGCTCTGGAAAAGCCGGGCCAGCGTCCTGTCGCTCGCGCCGACAACGCGGGCCCATTCCTGGAGCGTGCGGTCCGAGCCGGGCTCCTCCATCATCGCGGCGCACAGCGTGCGCAATCGTCTTTCTGAAGGCAACGGCAAGCCCAGCGGCAGCGTGGGTGCTTCACGGATTTCCTCGAGCAGCAGCTGCATGGCGAGGGACCGGTGGCGGGGCGAAGCCGGCGTGCTGCCGGCGACCGATTCGGTCAGCACGCGCATCAGGTCCGAGACTTCGATGACCGAACACGCATCGGGCGGCAGCGGCGATGCACCCGGCTCGATATAGAGCGCGTGAAACTCGACGTGCCCGAGCATGACCACCTGGTGGTCGATGCCGGGCGGAATCCACACCGCACGCCAGAGCGGCACGATCCACATCATCCCGGGCGCGCTGACCCGGATGCTCCCGACCCGCGGGCAGGCGAGCTGCCCCCAGGTGTGCCGGTGCCATTCGATGATGCCGTCCGGCGGCGGCAGGCGCAGATGCGCCATGACCGGCTCCTTGCGGGTGGGCACTCTCTTGGGCTGCGGATCCCAGGCATCGCGTCGTGGCATGTTTTCGTAAGAAGATGTCTGTCAGTCGAATCATCGCCATAGTACAACTGCCTATGATGAAAGTGAAAGCAGTTCAGCCGGAAAACGAAGGCCGGTGACGAGGAGGCGGCAGTGGGCGAACTGAAGGCAGCCAGGGTCGAAGTGGAGGGACCTGCGCGCAAACCCGGGCGCAGGTCGGTGCATGCGCGTTACGGGGAGCAGATCGGCACGGGCCTGCTGATCCTGTGGGTGGTGGCGGCGCTTATCCTGACGCGGTATGTACCGCTTATCCGCGGCTATCCGGTGGCCATGTCCCAGGCGGCGATCCTTGTGTTCTTCACGGTCTGTTCATGGGCGCTCGGGTTGCTGAAAGAGCCCGTCACGACGCTGCTGTTTTTCCTCTTCGCGATGCTGTTCAGTGTCGCGCCGGCGCAGACCGCCTTCGCGGGCTTTTCGTCGCCCGCCTGGTGGCTGGTGTTCGGCGGCGCGATAACGGGCGTGGCGGTGCGCGTGACAGGGCTCGCGGGCCGTTTCAGCCATGTCCTGCTGGCCGCGAGGATCGACACATACGGGCACTATGTTGCCGCGGTCGCGCTCGGTGCCGTAGCCCTCGCGTTCGTGATGCCGTCGACGACGGGTCGGGTCCTGCTGCTCACGCCGCTCGCGCTGACCCTGGCGGACCGCCTGGGTTTCGGGCCCGGACGTCGCGGACGCACGGGACTGGTGATGGCGGTCGCTGCGGGAAGCTACATGCCGCCGACGACGATCCTGCCTGCGAACATCCCGAACTCGGTGCTGCTTGGCGCGGCGCAGTCACTCTATGGCGTCCACCTGCATTACGGCCCGTACTTTCTCCTGCATTTTCCCGTGCTCGGCGCGCTGAAGACCGTCGTCCTTGTCTGGCTTATCTGCCGCCTGTTTCCGGACCGCGTCGAGTCTGTTTCCGGGCCTGAAGCGATTGACGGGCGGCTGTCGGGACGGGAATGGACGCTCACAGTCATCCTTGGACTGTCGCTGCTGTGCTATGCGACCGACTTCTGGCATGGCATCTCTCCGGCGTGGGTGAGCCTCGCCGCTGGCGTGGCGTGCCTGCTTCCGCAGACGGGAATCGTGCCGGCGAAGGACTTCAGCGAGCAGGTCCACGTTACGCCACTCGTGTACGTCGCCGGATTTCTGGGGCTCGGAGCGCTGATTTCGGAATCCGGGCTCGGGGGCTGGGCGGCCGGTCTGATACTGCACTGGGTGCATATGATGCCGGGCCACACGCTCGCGAACGTAATCTGGCTTGAGCTGACTGGCGCATGCATCGGACTGCTGACGACATTGCCGGGACTGCCCGCGGTTCTGACACCGGTGGCGGGGCAGTTCGCGCATGCGAGTGGATTACCGCTGTACACCGTGCTGATGCTTCAGGTGCCGGTGTTCTCAACGGTTTTCCTGCCGTACCAGTCTCCACCCATGATGATCGCGATGCATATGGGCGGCGTTTCCCTGCGGGACGGGACGAAGCTGTGCATCCCGCTTGCGGCGATCACGGTGATTGCCCTCCTGCCCCTGGACTGGATGTGGTGGAGGCTGCTGGGCATGGTGTGAGGTATTCCCGCGGTGAACGCGTCTGTTGCGTCATGTCCGGGCCAGGATGTGCCTGGAGCGGCGAGGGACGAGCGTGGCCGGTCAAGCACGCAGCAGCATACCGGATAGGCAGGTGACGATCGTGTGGGCAGAACGATATGCTGGACCTGAGACGATTGCGCTATTTTGTGGCCCTGGCCGACGAGTTGCATTTCGGGCGTGCCGCGCAGAGGCTGCATGTCGCGCAGCCGCCTTTGACACGTCAGATCGGGCTGCTGGAGGCCGAACTGGAATTTCCGCTGTTCCAGCGGACGAGCAGGACCGTTCAACTGACGACGGCGGGTGCGAGATTTCTGCCGTTCGCGCGTGCCATCGTGGACGACTGCGTACGGGCCGAGGATTACGCGAGGAAGCTCGCGCAGGGCACTGCCGGATCGGTGACGATTGGATATTCCGCTTCCGTCTCGCTGGACGCCGGATTCGGTGCCGCACTCAGATCGGCAGCGTTACAGTTCCCCGATATCGGATGGTCACTGGTGGAGATGCCGTCAGGCATCCTGAACGAAAGTGTTCGGGGCGGGCAGGTCGACATCGGCATATCGCGTCTTGCGCCGGGCACCGAGCGGGCTGATGTTCGCATCGAGCGGCACCTGACGGAGCACGTCGTCGCCGCGCTCGCACTGGATGATCCGTTATCGACGCATGAAGGTAAGCGGTAGTTTCTGCCGCGCCTAGCGCGGCCGGGTCAAGAAGATCAAGCTGCGTCCGCAACCTCAACATTGCGGACGAATTGAAATGAACGCGTCCCTCCCGTGAACGTAAGAATAAAGGGAAGGCGGATCCTCTCGGGCCAACGGCATCGATGAGCCCATGTGGAAAAATATGGAACTTTCCCTGGCAACCGGAGGATCCAGATGAATCGTACGGCGGTGGGTGTGGATATCGCGAAGTCGGTGTTTCAAGTGCATTACGTTGATCCGGAAACCGGGGAGATCGTGAACAAGCCGATCAAGCGCGCGAAGTTCTTGGAGTTCTTTGCGAACCGGGCACGTTGCCTCATTGGTATGGAAGCGTGCGGCGGCGCCCAACACTGGGCCCGACAACTGATGAAAATGGGACACGAGATCAGGCTGATGCCGGCGGAATTCGTCAAGGCCTTCAACATCAGGAACAAGAACGACGCGGCGGACGCGCGGGCAATCTGGCTTGCTGTGCAGCAGCCCGGCAAGCCGGTCGCTGTCAAGACAGAGATGCAACAGGCAATGCTGGCACTGCACCGCATGCGCCGACAGCTCGTGACATTTCGTACGATGCAGATCAACGGTCTTCGAGGCTTGCCGACGGAATACGGTGAAGTCATGGGACGAGGCCGTGCAGCCTTGGACAAGGCAATACCGGAAGTACTCAGGCGCGTCGCAGAACGTTTGCCCGCAGTGGTAATTGACACGCTGCGCGAGCAATGGAATGGACTAACGAAACTCGATGAGCAGGTCGCCTGCATCGAGCGCCGGATGCGCGAGTGGAAAAAGCAGGATAAGGCCGTGCAAGCGATCAGTGAGATTCCCGGTGTCGGACTGCTGACAGCCACGGCGGCAGTTGCGATGATGGGCGATGCGAAGGCATTCAGTTCGGGGCGGGAATTTGCCGCATGGGCCGGTCTTGTGCCGAAGCAAACCGGTTCAGGTGGCAAAGTGAACCTGCACGGTATATCGAGGCGCGGGGACACGTACCTGCGCACGCTACTGATTCACGGGGCGAGAAGCGTGCTGACGCACGCGAAGGATCCAGGGCCGTGGGTTGAGCAGATGAAGAAACGGCGCCCGCTAAACGTGGTCGTAGTTGCCTTGGCAAACAAGATCGCGCGCACAATCTGGGCAGGGACATTTCTGCGGTACTCATATAATTTCCCTTGATTTATGGCAGGCTGGATCTGGCACGCGTCGCGCCCGACCTCACATACACCCTCCCGTAGAAAACCACTCACCGACAATCATCGTCGAGGGACATCATGTCCGAAATAGCGCACGCCCTCCGGCCATGCACCTGGATGATATGCAAAGGCCGTCCGCGCATCGATTCGCAAATAGTTCTCCGCACCTGCCTGCGTCACCTCTGGCCCTCGGTCCCGCAACGCGTCGGAGGAAATGGCGGAAGGTCGAACGATCGCGATGTGTCCGGGCGTCTTCAGGTTCGGACTTTCGTAGGCCACCACAACGAGTTTTCCCTGATTCGCGAGTGACTGGGCTTGACGCAAATCTGCAATCGCGAACCATCCTGCGCCCCGTCCTTCCGGACTGTTAAACCAGTGCGTCTGTGCACTCGCGAGAAGGATTTGACTGTGCTCCGGCGGCCTTAACATGTATACGTTCAACCGTTCGCCGATGGCTGCCGCGAATGCACTGCAATGCGTGTGTTTGCCTGGCCCGGCATATCCCTCGGGCTCGTCAGGCTCGCCCGTTTCCCAATTAATGTGCCGGTGGTTAGGCCAGAGGTGTTCGACGTTCGAGTTGTCGAGCATCCCGAGAATCGTTTGTGCAGCGGGCGAAATAGGCCCGCAGCATGGCTCCGCGATGGTTGTCGTGCTGACGCCTTGCAATCGAGACCCAGAATCCCCCGACGTGCATCCCGTCGCCATCAATAGCGAGAGGACGACCACTAACGCCGCATAGATTATGGTTGTTCGCATTGTTGTGCCTTATGGTTCGAGAAAACGTTTCTAGCTCCTGCCAGAGCTACAGGTTTAGCACCAGCATCGCTGCCAATGCGAGAGGAAAGCATTTCTCTCATCGCTTGGCGCTTGTGTCGGGTCCAGCAGCAAAAGCAGGAAACTATAATCGGCTGTTGCAACCCGTCAAAACTTCTTGCCGATTCCTGCGGTCAGTAGGATCTGGTGATTATTGGACGACGCTGTGCCACTCAACTGAGCTTGATGCGTCGCGCCACCAGCGCGTTGCCAACCCGCCATGAAGAACAGATGGGTGGTTTTTGAGAAAAAATAATCTGTTACCACAGCGACCTGATTGAAATTAGATTTCGAATTAGAGAATGAAAGGGACTTCCCCGTCCCGAGGCTGCGGCGGAAGCCGCGAGTCGGCATCAATGTGCCAAGATGAAGTTGCGAACGTTCATCGACACCAGCGAGAGGGGAAGTCCATGCCTATTGTCACTATCGGAATCGATCTTGCCAAGAATATATTCGCGGTTCACGGTGTGGACGAAGCCGGTAAAGCGATGCTGATCAAGCCACGTGTGCCGCGTGATCAGCTGGCGACGTTGATTGCGCAGTTGCCAGCGTGCCTCATCGGCATGGAGGCCTGCTCCGGTGCGCATCACTGGGCCCGCCTCTTCCAGCAGCATGGCCATACCGTCAAGCTCATGGCGCCCAACCTTGTGGCGCCTTATCGCATGTCGGGCAAGCGAGGCAAGAACGACGCGGCGGATGCTGCTGCGATCTGCGAAGCCGTGGCGCGCCCAAGCATGCGTTTCGTGCCGCTGAAGGACGAACATCAGCAGGCAACGCTTTGCCTGCACCGGACACGACAAGGTTTCGTTGAAGAGCGAACCGCGACCTACAACCGGTTGCGAGGCCTGCTCCCGGAATTCGGTGTAGTGCTACCCCAGAGCCCGGAGAAGTTGCGTAGGTACGTCACGGAACACCTGGACGCATTGCCAGGCTGGGCGAAGCGTAGCATCGGCGATCTGCTTGAGCATGCCGGCCATATCGAGGATCGCCTGCTCGAATACGACCGTGCGATCGCTGAGATCGCGCGTGAGGATGCGCGCAGCAAGAGACTGATGCAGTTGCGCGGCGTCGGCCCAACCACGGCCAGCGCGTTGCTCGCCAGTATCGGTGCCGGGCGCGACTTCAGAAACGGCCGACAGGTAGCAGCCTGGATCGGACTCACGCCCGGTCAATACAGCAGTGGCGGCAAGGCGCGGCTGGGCAGCATCACGAAGGCAGGCGACGCCTATCTGCGCGGGTTGCTGGTCAACGGTGCCCGCGCCGTCATTGCCAATCTCGGCGAGAAACAGGATCGTTTCAGCCGTTGGGTCCGAACCCTGATCGAGCGCCGTGGCTACTGGCGAGCTGCTGTCGCGATTGCCGCAAAGAACGCGAGATTGGCTTGGGCCTCGTTGAAATATGGCGAGGACTTCAAGCTCGAACCTGCGGCAGACTGAGTTCGATTCGAGCCTGTCGATCTACCAATGCCTGGACGCGAGCACGGACATCATGAGCACATAGAAGCGATCACTTTGCACTGCCAGCGGTGATGTGAAGCGGGTTGGACCCGCGCGGGGCGTACCTGGCTAACACGGCGGGGATATCCATTCCCGGCTAGAGAATGAGACCCCTGCGCGCGTCTTTCATCAGGGTCCGGGCCATTGGTCCAACATGACCGGTTGTAGAACCGCAGTCCTTCACCTTCTCACATACACCAGCGCGGCATTGCAGCATGTATCGACATGCAAACCTCGATTGAGCTTGTGCTCAACGGGGAAGCCCTTGTAGCGTGTTAGGTACTTTGGATAATGGGCACAGCATGGACGAGCATGAGCATGGCGAATACGACGAAGTGCAGGCCTGCCAGGGTTTCGGGCAGGCGCTCGTAGTCGCGTGCCAGCCGCCGGAAGCGGTTAAGCCAGCCGAAGCTGCGTTCAACCACCCAGCGACGCGGCAACAGCACGAAACCTTTCTTCGCCTCGGGCAGTTTGATGACCTGCAATTCCATGCCTTCGTCGCGCGCAGCCTGTGCAGCGGTATCACCCGTATAGCCCTGGTCGGCAAAGGCGAGTTTCACCGTCTGACCCGTGACGTGCTGAACCTGACGCGCCAGCTCGCCCACCTGCGCGCGCTCCTGTTCGTTGGCGGGCGTGATGTGTACCGCGAGCAGCAGGCCCAGCGTGTCAACGGCCATATGGACTTTGCTGCCTCGTTTGCGTTTGTGACCGTCATAGCCTGCGCGTGGTCCGCTTTCGCACGTGGACTGCAACGTGCGCCCATCGAGAATCACCGCACTGGGCTGGCCCTGGCGCTCCTGTGCCACACGCAGCACCGAGCGCAAATCGTTGACCATCGCCTTGAAGCAACCCGCATTGAGCCAGCGCTGCGTTTGTTGATAAACCAACTCCCACGGCGGGAAGTTGGTCGGCAGCATGCGCCACGATGCTCCGGCGCGCGCCATCCAGCGCAGCGCGTTGAACATTTCACGCAGTTCGTATCGGCGCTGCGGCGCGCCTTCGTTCATCAAGACCAGGTAGGGAGCGGCGAAGCTCCATTCCTCGTCCGAAACGTCCGTGGGGTATGGCTTGCGTTCTGGCATTGCGCCAGGTTACCAGGTTTGACACAAAGTGCCTAACACGCTCTTCTATGGGGAACTAAAAGTCAAGCCCGGTTATAAACATTCTGTTATACGAAGTAAATCTCCTTGTCCGGCCTCTACGGCCAGCCTGCGCGGTCACCTACCATGACCAGGCGCAGGCTGGCCGTAGAGGCCGTTGCGTAAAGAACGGTACCGACGCTCATCGCGTAAACCTTGTTGCAGCCGGGCATGTCAATGTCATTCAGGTCAGGGTGTCTGTTGACCGGTCAGTGCCGGGTCGACCTTCTATCCGTGCCGGCCTGACAGGCCGGTCACCTCATGCCGCATGCGCGAAGCGCTGGCGCCACCCTGTTACCGACGCGCCCCATCTAGGGAAACGGCCACCCGCAGTGGGTAGCCCGAGCGTGTTCCGGGCGCGTTGACCTTTACATGCTGTTGCTGCATCCGATGTCATTCAGTCATTCAGGCCCTCACGGTGTTGACGTCGCGCGGCTTGAATATCGCGCCGACGGGGATCTCGCCGTGCTCGAGATAACGCCACAGGGCGATCGCCAGACGGCGTGCGAGCGCGACGATACCGATGCGCCGCATCCGCTTGCCGGTACCGGCAAAGCGCTCGTTGAACCAGTGGCTGAGCTGGCTGCCGGGCTGCAGGCGCAGCCAGCTCCAGGCGAGCTCGACCATCAGCCAGCGACATCGCCGGTTGCCCGCCTTGCTGATACCGAGTTCAACCTCGCTGGTGCCGCTGGCGTACGGCGTGGGCGTCAGGCCCAGACAGCCGGCCACTTCGCGGCGGTTGCGAAACTGCCGCCAGCCGAACAGTTCCCTGACAAGCGTCCACGCGCTGCCTGCACCGATGCCGGCAAGCTGGGCGAGCAGCGCCATGCCGGGATGTGCGCCGCTGCGCACCTGCCGCTCCTGCTGCACTTCGAGCAGGCGGATCTGCTGGTGCACCAGCACGAGCCGCTCACATTCGCGGTCAATCTCGGCGCGCAGCCCGGGCGCCAGCAGCTCGCGCTGACTGGTCCACCAGTGCGTCCAGATGCGACCGCCGACAGACCGGATCCGAAGGTTGTGCAGTACCAGCAGGGAGCGGATCCGGTTGGTGTGCGCGGTCTGCTCTTTGCGCAGGCGTTCGAGCTCACGGTGCAGGCGCCGGTCGTCCTCCTGCTCGGGCGTGGGAATGCGTGCCACCGCCCACACGCGCCGCTCGCCCGCGTAATAGCGCATGAGCATCGACAGCAGCTTGTCGCTGTCAAGCCGGTCTGTCTTGGCGCGACGCGCACGGCGGTTCACCTCGATGCTGGCCGAATCCACCACGAGATTGACGATGCCCTGTTCAGCCAGCCAGCGGTGCAGCCAGAAACCGTCGCGGCCTGCTTCATAACAGCTGTAGACGGGTGCGTCGGCGCCGAGATGGCAACGCGCCCTGGCGTTGGCGATGGCGGTGAGAACCGCCGCGGTATCGCCGGCGGCGACCGTACAGCGGCTGGGCGCGCGCTGGCCATCACCCAGTGAGAGCTTCCAGTTCCTCTCGCCCAGTTCAAAAGCCATGTACAGGCGGCCACCTGCCGTCGTATTCTGCCCACGGAGGGCTGTGTCAGGCGTATCCATTTGCGTGCTCCTTCGGAGAAAACGAGTGTGCAAGTCCCGTTTTACTCCAGTCGGGCTTTCTGTCGCTGCCCTCCCACATAGCATCTAGCGGGGAATGCGCACGGTCAGGTCGGCCAACGTGCCAATGCCGGGCGCGCGCAGCGCCTTCGCAGTTCTCGCGGAGAACTATCATTCGATATCGCTGCTGATCTGCGGCTCCGGCGCTGACAATGACCGGAGCATCCCGATCGCGTGCGTCACCGCCGTGGCACGCTTGATACGTTCGGAGGCTGAACGGCCGAACAGCATGGCGAGATCGTCGCGGTGAAGACTACGGGCCACAGCAACCGGCTGGCGACGGATGCGCCGCGCGGACTGTCCCTCGCTTACGCGACAGGACAGGTAACGCCGGACCGCTTCCCGCGCCGCCAGGCCTGCATACCAGCCGCGCAGCGTAGCCAGCGAGTCGGCATCGGGAAAGCCGTCCGTTGTCGGCGCGGAAGCGGGGAGGAGGCGAGGCGGATTTTCATGACCTCGAGCTTAGTCCATCAACGTGTGCGTTGAGATAAGAAAACTTATCTTCATAGATCGGTCAGCAAACTGCAACCGCAGCCTCACCGCCTATGAGCACATCGCCGGGGGCTGCTTCCGCCTTCACGACCGCGTTTTGTCGACCCAACTCGGTTGTTTGACATGCCTCCTTCGAAAGGGTCGCTTTCGAAGCACAACGGCCACACAGGTTTTGCGATTCAACCGGTGTCGGACGTTGATAACGGAAACACCCACGCGTTTGAGAACATGTTGATTGCGTGTCGATGTTCGCAAATCGCAAATGCCTTCCGGCCTTTTGATAGCGGCCCTTCAGTGTTTCGAATGCAACTATCGCGGAGTGATCAGCCACGGGCAAATACTGGCAATCAACGATGATTTTTTCACATCGGTGGGGATAAAAAGAGGATGAACAGAGGATGATGATCCCGCTCGCCGCTCCTGATAACCGTTTCGTTGCCAGTCTTATCGGCAGTTCGTCGATGAATTTTCTGCAAGCAACGGTGGAGGGTGACGGCCAGCTCACGCGAGGCCAGGTTTCCAGTTAGCCGTGTCGGACCATATCGCCGCATGCTCAAGGAATCGTCGGAAACGAAGGTCGTCGCCGACATTCGTTCCGAGCATCTTTTTCCGGTCACGGACGGTGACACGGCCAGAGACTCTGCCGGCGGCTGGGTGCAAGGGCGTATCGAACTGGTCGAACCACCCGGTTCGCTGGTGATGGTTCAGGTCATGGTGGGCTACTCGGTGATCGTTGCGCAGTTCGAGCGTCCGCCCGGCTTCGATGTAGGCAGGGCGATCATCTTGCAGCACAAGATCTACGCGCCGCACGCATTTGACGTCGGCACAGAGCGCTCCGTACTTGCTGCTCCCCTCAGAGTCCCCTGCGGAGTTTGGCAGTGCATGAGCGAACGCTTCGAACCGTACTCCTAACGAACTGAAAAAGTCATAGCAGCCAGCCATGAAAAAAATTTTCAATGATCCATCGAATGTTGTCAAATCAGCGCCGCGGTATTGCCGGGACGGTACCCGCCGATGCTCTGACGACACCGAGCACCGCGCTTGCAGCGCTGGGGACTGCTTTGCGCGGGGCGATTGCGGGGCAGTTCCGGGCCGGTCTATGCCACCGCGCTGGTTCGTGCCTCGCGTAGTTTCTCCGACTCCTCTGCTCCAACCGCGCAGCAATGGGTCGCCGCCTTCAGGAGCGCCGCTGATGCCATCAGTGAGCTACGCGGGGCTAAGCCGGCCGACCGCACCATGCTCGACGCCCTCGTCCCCGCAATCGAGGCGTTCGACAGTGGCCTCTAATCCGGTCTGGACGCATCTGGCGCCTGGGGAGTGGTGGCCGTCGCGAAGGCTGCCGCTGTATCGCTACTTCGGCGGCTCGGGCGCGATGCAACTGCCGGTGCCGATGATGAACATCGTCAACGGCGGCGCGCACGCGAACAACAGCCTGGATATCCAGGAATTCATGATCGTGCCGGTCAGCCAGCCGAGCTTCCGCGAAGCACTGCGCTGCGGCGCCGAAGTGTTTCACGCATTGAAGAAGATCCTGTCGGATCGCGGCATGAGCACGGCGGTGGGCGATGAAGGCGGCTTCGCGCCGAACTTCGGCAGCAACGACGAATGCCTGTCGACCATCCTGCAAGCAATCGAAAAAGCAGGCTACCGTGCCGGCGAAGACGTGCTGCTCGCGCTCGACTGCGCAGCCAGCGAGTTCTACCACGACGGCAAGTACCAGTTGGCCGGCGAAGGCCTGCAACTGTCGTCGACGGAATTCGCGGACTACCTGGCGAATCTCGCCGACAAGTTCCCGATCGTGTCGATCGAGGACGGCATGCACGAAAGCGACTGGGCGGGCTGGAAGACGCTGACCGACAAGCTCGGCAAGAAAATCCAGCTGGTGGGCGACGATCTGTTCGTCACCAACACGCGCATTCTGAAGGAAGGCATCGAGAAGGGCATCGCGAACTCGATCCTGATCATGATCAACCAGATCGGCACGCTGACGGGAAACTTTCGCGGCGATCGAAATGGCCAAGCGCGCCGGCTACACGGCTGTGATCTCGCATCGTTCGGGCGAAACCGAAGATTCGACGATTGCGGATATCGCCGTCGGTCTGAACGCCGGGCAGATCAAGACGGGTTCGCTGTCGCGTTCGGACCGCATTTCGAAGTACAACCAGTTGCTGCGCATTGAAGAAGACCTTGGGGCGATATCGCCGGCTACCCGGACAGATCGGCGTTCTACACCATCCAGGGCGCGAAGTCCCGAGGGCGTCAAGCCTGCCGCAAAGCGAAGTGTGCAGCAACTCCCCGGCGCGCAAGCGCGTAGATCAACATGGAGATCGAAATGCGCAAAAAGTGGTGATGGGCAACTGGAAGATGAATGGACAGCTTCAACCAATAGCCGCCTGGCGCAGATATCAAGGACGACCCGTAGCGGTATGCGTTTCCTTTCTTCAGGTGCCCGAAACGCGAGCGATATGCGTCGCTACGAAGGAAAGTGATTGGAGCATGCTTCCTCACGGCATTATGGTTATCCCGAGTCACCTCTTGCTGCAGGATTTCCCATCAGCTTTTGTTATAACGTCAAGGAAGATTTGGTATTGGCAAATTAAGGGGGGGCCGCCTAAATTCACTGGTAGGCCGACGGCGGGGTAGCTACGTCGAATTAGCAATCGTCACGACCGTGCTGCCATCTGTGCATGGCTGTCATATCAGCCGCAGAGCACGAAATACCACCAGTAAAGAAGCACAGTTCGAAATGGCGGCGAATCATGACGCAACGCAGGTGCGGCGAGAGACTCAAAAGATCCTCCGCAACCGATGTCGGCCCGACTACCGCACACGTTGCAGCGCCATTAGAACGCATAGGGAGATTATTTTGGAACCAGCCTGCATCTCACAAATCGCCTGATTTTTATAATTCTTCGCTGAAAAAGAGTGATTTTTCAAAAATAAAAAAGTAGATTTCCGCGAAAGATAAACGGAAATTTCCATACTGAAATAACGCGGCAAGATCGCACGCTAGCGTAAAAGTATCAAGATTGAAAAGTCAGTGTTCCAGGTGTCACTACCATTGCCTGGAAAAGTATGAAAAAAGCCGTTGTGGCAAGGTTTTATTCAAGGTTGTGACAAAGATAAGATTATTAAAATATATGGAGACTTATTTTGAAAACGAAACTGATGCCTTTAGTGGCGGCGGTATTGACTGCTATCACTGGAACCGCACATGCGCAATCTAGCGTAACTTTATATGGTTTGATAGATGAAGGCGTGCTCTATAACACAAATGCCAAGGGAGGGCATCAATATGCTATAACCAATAGCACCGCACAGGGAGATCGATGGGGTCTGATTGGAAGAGAAGATTTAGGTGGAGGTCTACAGGCTATATTTCGTCTGGAAAATGGCTTTAACATAGAGACCGGCGCCCTGGAGCAAGGCGGAGCTGAATTCGGTCGCCAGGCGTACGTGGGTTTCGCGGGAAAATTTGGCCAGGTCACGTTTGGCCGCCATTACGATCCGATTGTCGACTCGGTATCAGGATATATATTAGCGGGTAGTACGCATCAGGGTGGTGCCGGGCAAGTTGGCGGAGTGTTTTCCTCCCACCCAGGGGACATGGATAATCTGGACAACAGTTATCGTGTCAATAACTCAATCAAATACTATAGCCCTGTATTCGATGGCTTCCAGAGCGTTGCCTTATACAGCGTTGGCGGTGTGGCTGGAGATTACTCGAGGAATCAGATATGGGCACTAAGTGCATCCTATAATTCGGGATCTTTCAGTGCGGGTGCTGCTTTCGAAAAAATAAACGAACCTAATTTCTCGCTATTTGGAAACAATCCCAGTTCGAGTGCAACTGGTAACAATATGGCTGCGACGCCGGTTTATAGCGGTTACGCATCCGCAAAAAGCCAGCAAATTGCAACTGCCGGAGCCTCTTATGCTGTTGGTGCGTTTTCAATTGCAGCGATTTATTCGAACGTCCGCTTCAGTGATCTTGGATCTGTCGGAGGGGGCGTTCTGAACCCCAACAATTTGTCTGGTACGGCGGTGTTCAATACGGGCGAACTGAATGTAGGTTATAGAATAACGTCTTCGTGGATGGTCGGACTCGGCTATACCTATACTCAGGGAACATCTTTCGATAGCTTGCCTGCCGCAAAATATAAACAAATCAACATCGGCACGGATTACATCCTTTCCAAGCGAACCGACCTCTTTGCTATGTGCAGCTATCAGCGAGCGAGCGGCTATGACTCCACGCTGAAGCCCGCTGTTGCATCAATTTACACCGCCACCCCATCCGCAAGCAATACGCAACTGGTTGCGACAGTCGGGATTCGAACGAAATTCTGATTCGGCATAGTCGCAATTGTTCTGATTCCGACTATTGCTGGTATTTAACCACATTTATTAAATGCTGGCTGAACTCATTTTGGTGACGAAAATGGCCTTCCTGAGAAGATTATTTGACTGCCGTATCTCACGACACGTCCTTTCGCTCGGCGTGCTGATTTTAGGGATCGGCACCTTGCTTGCCCTGCCGGTAATGGCGGTTGAGCCTTTCAAAATTGTGGGAATAGTTGCTTTGAGCGGCACTTATGGGATTTATGGCGACGACATGCGGAAAGGTCTGGATCTGGCTGTCGCACAGCGTAAAACCGTTTTAGGAAGACCAATACAAGTCGTCTGGGAAGACACCCAAAGCAAGGCTGACGTTGCGTCGCAGAAGGCTATCAAAGCCGCATCTTCAGGCGCTGATCTTATCTTTGGCTCCGTCGCTTCATCTGAAACGCTCGCGCTCGAACAGATCAGTGAATCGCGAAAAATTCCACTACTGATCACACAATCATCAGCAGATGCAATCACCGCTAAACCACATCGCTATGTCTTTCGCACGAGGGAAAAGTTTAGCAACGAGGTTTTGATGGTGCAGCACTATATAGAAAAAAACAAGTCTGCCTCGGTTTACGCAGTCGTAGCTGACGCATCAGTTTTCCGCGACGGTTGGACGGAGATTCAACACGGCTTGGTCGCAGATGGTGTGGCATTGAAAGGTGACGACGTCGTGCCGTTTGGAGCAACCGATTATTCGGTTGTAGTCGGTAAAGCGGCCGCCTCTGGCGCAAATACCCTTGTGCTATTCCTTGCAGGGAGTGATGCCGTCACGTTTATCAAGCAGGCCGCCGCCGTGCGACTGATGGACCACATGCGCGTTGTCGGGCCGACCATTATGGACGACAGCATGGCAAAAGCGGCTGGCGATGCAGCGCTTGGAGTGGTTTCAGCAGTGGGCTATCACCACAGCATAGACAATGATGCAAATAGAAAGTTTGTCAGCGAATATCGAAAATCCTATTCCGGAATTGCGCCCTCGTTTGGTGCCGGGGAGGCCTACGAAGGTATTAATTGGATGCTTGACGTTATCGAAAGGACACACTCGAGCGATCCGGCAGTCTGGATCTCGGCTATGGAAAAATCAGCTGACCCAAACAGTATCGAAGGCGCTAAACGCATGAGATGGTGCGACCATCAGGCAGACAGGGTGAGCTATATGGTTGAAGGCGTGAAGGGATCGGGAGCTCAACCCGAGCTAAAGATTATCGGTGCATGGACGGACGGTGAACTGGGTCAAAAACCCTGCCCGGTCGGGCAAGGGCGGCCATGAGCACGATCGTTATCGGTCTGAGCATCGGAATGCTCCTATTTTTGCTTGCTTCCGGGTTGACAGTCATTTTCGGAACATTGGGTGTAGTGAATTTCGCTCATGGCGCGATGTATTCGTTTGGTGCATACCTGACGTGGCAAGCGATCTCATGGACAAACAGCTTCTGGCTCGGCCTTGCATTTGCACCGCTTGTTATGGCCGCAGTCGGGTTTGTGTTCGAAATTCTGTGTCTGAGAAAAACTTATTCTCGCGATCATGTTCTGCAATTACTTGTGACATTCGGACTCGTTCTTATTTTAGAAGAGGTGGCAAAGGTCATTTGGGGCCTCGATTACAAGAATGTATCGACTCCGGGCATACTGGCGGGAACATGGAGCGTGGCAGGTACTGAAGTCGCAATATATCGCCTGTTCGTCATCGCATTTGGGAGTGTCATCTCCTTTGCGTTGTTTGCCGTGATAGATCACAGCCGTGCGGGAATGATTTTGCGCGCTGCTGAGACACATGCTCCCATGGTTCGATGTATGGGTATCAAGGTCGATTGGGTCCGAACTGCAGTCTTTGCCGTAGGATCGGGTCTCGCCGCGTTGGGGGGGGCCATTGCGTCGCCTTTACTTCCTGTTCAGCCCGGAGCCGGCTTCACCATCATCATCGATAGCTTCCTCGTGGTTCTGATCGGAGGCCTGGGTAATATACGTGGAGCCATCTTCAGTGCGCTTGCTATTGGCATGGGAAGGGCCCTGGGTCAAAGGTGGCTGCCGGATTGGGTAGATATCCTTACTTACGCGATACTTGTCGGCGTACTCATGCTGTCGCCGCAAGGTCTGTTTAGTCGTGGGCCGGGGAGGAAGGGATGAAGATCCGTTACACGGGCTTAATTGTTGTCGCCGTCGGGCTGATCGCCATTGGCTTTCAGTATCTGAGAGGTGACGGTGGTGCGGCATTCCTGGTGGGATTAATGTTGGTCTGGGCGATTGCGGCACTGGGTTATGACCTGGTGTTTGGCCTGAGCGGTTTGCTGTCGTTCGGACATGCTGCATTCCTTGGCTCTGGTGCCTATGCAGTCGCGATTCTGACTACCCAATGGATGCTGCCTTTCCCGGTTGCCCTTTTTATTTCCGCAGTCCTGGGAGCCTTGCTTGCGCTCGTCTTTGGTGCTGCGGCGTTGCGGGCTAGCGGAATTTATTGCGGGTTGCTCACGCTTGCGTTGGCGCAGCTCACAAATATTCTTCTCACCGTGCGGCTTCAGGGATTGACGGGAGGTGACGATGGAATTTCCGGCGTGAGCAGGCCGATTAAATACCTGCAATTCCTGACGGACGATCTCAATTATGTCGTGTACGTTGGGTGCATTTTTCTTGGTGCATTGGCTTTATCTGCCTTGTTACGGCTATCCCCGTTTGGACAGGTTTTGCGAGCGGCAAGTCAGAACGAGGTGAGAGCGGAACAACTCGGGTGGAATGTTCGGCGATACAGATTGGCGATCTTTGCCGTGTCTGGCGCTTATACGGGGATAGCAGGGGGACTGATCGCCGGTCTGACGCAATTTGCCGGACCTCAACTCATGCAGTGGAGCAACTCGGGTGACCTCATCATAATGACCCTTTTGGGAGGCCGCGATTCACTCCTGGGTCCGGTAGTAGGTGTAGTTTTGACGATTCTGCTCCGTGAGGTGGTTGGTTCATACACCGAGCATTGGGCAGGCATCCTGGGCGTCGTTTTCGTTCTCTGTACGCTATATATGCCCGTCGGCGTCATCGGGCTCTGGAGAAATTTTCGTGGAAAAGGCGCTACATGAACGCTTCACCAGTCAGTCATATCGCAGGTTCGATCGAACCCTCGCCGGTGTTGCTCTGCGAGAATATCAGTGTCGACTTCGCAGGATTTCAAGCGCTGAGGGAAGTGACCGTATCCGTTCGCAGCGGGCAGACAATAGCGCTCATTGGCCCTAATGGCGCGGGAAAATCTACGTTGATGAACGTGATGTCTGGGCTTTTGAGTCCGACGGCCGGGAGTATCCGGTTGCACGACCGCGATGTTACATCGAGTTCTCCAAGCAAGCTGGCTCGACTGGGCGTCGCACGAAGTTTTCAGAATATCAGCTTATTTGCGAGCATGACCGTGTACGAGAACCTTCGACTCGCGGTGCAGCGTCAGCTTTTCGATATCGCACCTTTCTGGAAACCCGTGGCCGGATATCGCCGTTTGAACGAAGCGACTGATCTGGCATTAGAGCGGTCGCATTTGACGACTCATCGTAATCGACTTGCTGCAGAGCTGTCACATGGTCAGCAGCGCGCTCTGGATCTTGGGATGACGTTGATTGGTGATCCCAAGATCCTTCTGCTCGATGAACCATTGGCGGGCGTGGGACACGATGACCTCGATTTCTTTCTAACCCTCCTTCGTAAAGTCTGTTCAAACCGAACGGTACTTCTTGTCGAGCACAACATGGATGCTGTAATGGGACTGGCTGACGAGGTCGTGGTGCTTGTCGGCGGGCAAGTTCTAACGAAAGGATCACCAGCCGAAATTCGTGCGAACCCGAAAGTACGCGAGTCTTACCTAGGTTCGGGAGAAGAATCATGAACCCTGTCATAGCCCTGGACGGTGCTGACGTTTTTTATGGCAGCACGCAGGCTCTCTATGGAGTATCTATTGCTGTGCGGCCGGGCGAAACTGTGGCCTTGGTCGGGCGTAATGGAGCCGGTAAGTCGACCGCTCTTCGCGCACTGATGGGTTTGCTACCCTGTCGACGTGGACGGCGTTTGATCGACGGTATGGACGGGTCGTTACTCGGTCCTGAAGCTGTCAATCGACTTGGTGTCGCATACGTTCCCGAAGATCGGCAGGTGTTCTCCAATCTCACAGTTGAGGAAAATCTTCGGATTGCCAGTTTCGTGCGGCGCCGATGTGACGCACCTCAATGGAGGCTGGATGAAATCTGGGAGCTTTTTCCCCGTTTATTCGAGCGGCGCTCGGCACGAGGTCAAACTCTTTCGGGTGGCGAGCAGCAAATGCTTGCGCTCGGACGCGCCTTACTTTGTAATCCTAGAGTGATCCTTTTAGACGAGCCGACTGAAGGCTTGGCACCATTGGTTGTTGGATCGTTGGTGACCGCAATGAAAAAGATTGCGGACAGTGGAGTCGCTACCATTCTGGTTGAACAAAACTTCGTTGTCCCCGGGCATGTTGCCAACCGTTTCCTGATCGTGGATAACGGTGTTGTAAAGTGGGGCGGTGACAGGGTGAGCTTCTTGGCGCAGCGGGAGAAGCTCGAGAATTTATTGAGTGTCTGACGGGGGTTCCCTGGGGCAACACAACAATGGACACCGGCCTGGCAACTGACGAAATCGAGCAGTCGCAGTATTCGGACAGAGGTGAGTTTCACTGAACAGCGGACACAGTCATGGACAAGGTCAATCTTTATATCAGACTGGACGTGCACAAGGACTCGATTGCAATCGCATTCGCCAGGGTGCATTCATGAGACGCCCTCTGTTCGTCGGCACGACCCGCTATAGCGTCATTTCGCTAATCGAAGCGCCTTCGAAGCTCGGCGCACCATCGGAGATCAGCGCTTGCCATGAAGCAGCCTCTGCGGGTATAGGTTAGTCCGGGCACTGCGCGAGCAGGATCATCACCGTGGGGTGGTTGCTCCGTCGGGTCACGCGCCGGCTGGCTGACAGAATCAGGGCGAACCGTCGCAATGTACTATTGTACTGCTGCGCCAATTCAGCCAACGTCCGCCCACCCTTGACCGCCGCCATAGTCACTTTGCCTTTGAACGCCGCTGCGTGCTTCGGGTTACGCCTATCCATGAGCGTAGCCGTCACCTGTTTGACGCATCCCGGCGCCGGCCCTCACTCGACGTTGTCCCATCCGCAGATTTTACGCACAGCCGGTTGCAATTCGAGACCTACGGTGCGGCGTCAAGGCCCTCGGTCATCTCAGTGCCGGGCCTGATCAGACGACCAGAAAGCCACTCTCCCGATGTTACTTTCTGGGCGATCTCCCGGCGCATCAGGTCGAGCACGACCCGAGCCCCGACGGAGAGAGGGCGCACGCTCGAATAGCAGATGGAAACCTGCCAACTGAGAGTCGGGTTGATGATCGGAAGAGCAACTACATGGCCTGCGCGGATCGATTGCTCCGCCGATCCTGCTGGAAGGATGGTCGTGCCGTCTCCCACTCTTGCGAGTTCGATCATGAGCGATGTCGAGTCGACTTCCAGGATCTCTACTTTTTTCAAATGAAGGCTGTCGATCAGTTCGCGGAGAATATGCGGACGGTGTGGCAGGATAAGCGGTGTGTTCTGCAGATCCTGTGCGTTCACAAAGTTCTTTTTACGGGAGGTCTTGGTGGCGGCAGAAATCGCGACAAGATCTTCCACGAGAACCGGCAGGCTAGTCAGGAGCTTTGGCGTGTTCGAACCGAACAGCACGGCCAGGTCAAGGCTCCCACTTAAAAGCCATTCATGCAGCAGCGCACTGAAGCCTTCCGCGAAGCGCACGGACAGTCCTGGGTACGACTTCCGTGCAGCGTGTAGTAGCTTCGGAGTTGCGAACCGTGTCGCAGGCGCTGGCAGTCCCACACTGACCAGACCCATCACAGCCTTGTTTGCTCCAGTCGACCGAAAGTCGTGTCGCAACTGCTCAAATTCGCTGAGCACGTCCCGGCAGCGAGCGAAGAACGCAACACCTTCGTTCGTCAGTTCTACCCCATGCCCGTGACGAAGGAACAGTTTCAGGCGCAGTTCTTCCTCGAGCAATCTCATTTGCCGGCTCAAAGCAGGCTGGCTTACATGGAGGAACGCGGCTGCGCGCGTGTAGCTCCGCAATTCGGCGATATAGACGAATGTCCTGATTTGTCGCAAGTCCATTGAAGCGCTCCTCTTTCGGGATGCCTATCAGTTTCGGTTATATCACACGTGATCACTTGATATTGGCTCAATGCGGAAGGCGCGCCTAAAGTAATGCCATGTCACGGTGCATACCTCACCGACGTTGGGCACCAAATACAAAGGAGGCGTCAGGCAATGGCAGTTGAGAAACCTCAGACCGAACTGGTGGCGCAAGGCCATCACGTCCATAGTCTCTACCTGGGTGACTTTGATCCCCACTTTATCAACCATCCGCATGTAACGGGTCGCAGCATACACACAGAAGGCTTTAGCGCGGAATTTTTGGACGAGGCGCTCGAACAGGTTCAATACCCGCTGTTCGGAAAATGGGGACTTATTGGGGAGAAGGGCGGCAATGACATCTACGCAGATCGCTGCAGTGTCTATATCTTCGGGCAGTACTACGGCCGCGACGGTCTCGATCTCAAGACACGGGGTCTGCTGGTTGTCTCCGCGCTGGGCGTGCTTATGCGCGAGGGCGTATTGCCGACCTGGACGAACGCCTGTCGCAACCTCGGGTGGACAGAAGATCAGCTGAAGGAGCTCGGCGCGGTCATCTCCCACGTGGGCGGTTTTCCTGTGTCACGGGGGTCGCTCATGATGATGGATGAAGTCTTTGAAAAGCGTCGCAAGATGACGGGCGAGCAGGTAGCAGAGGTTGGCAGCGGGGAAACACGCAGGGATTTGTACGTCGCCGCCTGCGAAACGGCTCAGCGTCTCTTCGGTAATCCGGACGGGGACTTCGACGACGTCGCATTGCCCGAGGGCGACAACTTCCGCAAACAGATGGTGACCTGGGTTTTCGGCTATCTGTTTAACGAGCGAAATCTGATTCCAGAACGCGCGAAGGTTCTGTCGGTGATCGTCATGAGCACTGTCATTGGCCGGATCCCGATGGCGAAGCGCTGGATGGGCGCTGCGCAGCGCATCGGACTCAAGCGCGTCGAGGTCCAGGAGAGCCTGCTCACAGCAGCTTTGTACGGCGGGTGGCCAACTGCGGCCGAGGCGCTTGGCGCGCTCGCCGAAGTTTGGCCCCTTGGCGATTAAGAGGAAAACAGGCATGAAGCTTCAGACCACAATCCAGCATGAACCCAAAGACGGCAGCGGGTTTGATCGCGGCCTTCGCGAGTTCTTCGAGTACCGCGACACTGGCGTGAACGAGGCGACTGGCGGAATGTTCGGCGCGCACGTTATCCGCGCCATTCCCGGCAAGGAGGCCAAGCCGACCTGGCATACCCATACCGTCGGATTTCAGCTGTTCTACGTCTTGAGAGGCTGGGTCGAGTTCGAATACGAGGACATCGGCGCGGTCATGCTTGAGGCCGGCGGCTCGGCTTTCCAGCCGCCCGGGGTGCGCCACCGGGAATTGCGCCATAGCGACGATCTGGAGGTGCTTGAAATTGTGTCGCCTGCCGGCTTCGCGACAAGCGTGGTCGATCTGGAGGAGGCGCGAAAGCCATGACCATGATGTATGACTGGAACCGGCTGCCGCGCGAGGTGGTTCGTCCGGGCGTGGAGCGTTGCGGTTTTCGGGGGGACGACAGCATCCTCGTGATGAACTGGATTTCGCCGGCCATTGACGTACGCCCTCATCAGCACGAATTCGAGCAACTGGTTGTGTGTGTCCAAGGCAGTTTCAATTACCACGTAGGTGACCGGGTGTTCCACATGGCGCCCGGATGCATGCTGCGGGTGCCGCCCCGGACCGTGCATTACATTGAGCCGGTCGGCCATGAAGTAGCTTTGAACCTGGACATCTTTGCGCCGATGCGCGACGACTACAGGCACCTCGTAGAATACCAGGCGGGTGAATTTCCGGGCAACAGGGGCAACGCGTGACGATGGTAGAGGGGCGCGCGTTGCGCGAGCGCCTGCGTGCCGGAGAGCGCTTGATCGGCACCTTTGTGAAAACGCCTGCGCCTGCGGTCGTTGAAGTGCTTGGCCGAACCGGCATCGACTTCGCCGTGCTCGATGCGGAACATGCTCCGTTCGATCGGACCCATGTGGATGCATGCGTGCTGGCGGGATACGCAGTGGGTTTGCCGGTGCTGGTGCGGCTGCGGGCAGCGTCCGCTCAAGCGGTCCAGTCGGTTCTCGACTTGGGCGCTGCGGGGGTCATCGTTCCGCGTGTTAACGATGTGGCCACTGCAAAAGCCATGCGCCAGGCGTGCGAATACTCCGACGCGGGGCGTGGCTTCTCTAACTCGCCGCGAGTCGGCAACTACGGCACTCTGGAGCAGTCAGCACTCGTCGCACAGGAGCGTCAGCGGCCGATCGTGATCTGTCAGGTCGAGGACGCCGCGGCCGTCGAGCGCATTGAAGACCTCGCCGCTCTCGACGATGTGGACGGTTTCCTGCTGGGACGGGCCGACCTGGCGGTATCGCTCGGTTGCGGCTCTCTGCAGGATCCCGCTGTGCAGCGAGCGGTCGACCGCGTAGTTGCCGCCTGTAGGTCCGCGCAGAGGGCCGCCGGCATTTTTCTAGGACAGGCAGCGGAGATACCGGAATACATCGACAAGGGCGTGCATTTCTTCGTGGTGGGTTCCGACCAGAGCGCGATGCTCTCGTATTTCCGTGCAGTGGCGCGAAGCGTCGAGGATTGAACATGGGTGACAGCAGATTGACAGTGAATACAGGCACGCTTGACGAAGTGGATGTCGTCGTGGTTGGTTCCGGCGCGGCGGGAATGACGGCTGCAATCCTGGCGCACGACCATGGCGCAAGGGTCATGATTGTGGAGCGCACTGACAAAGTGGGTGGTACGACCGCGGTTTCTGGCGGCGGAATCTGGATTCCGTTGAACCACCGGATGGGTGAACTCGGGTTTTCAGACTCGCGGGCGGAAGCGCTGGCTTATCTTACCCAGCTTGCGATGGGCCGAACTGATCCGGAACTGCTCGAGACCTTCGTTGACACCGCGGCGACGATGATCAAGTACCTTGAGGACCACACACCTCTCGTATTCGGCGCCATGACGGCGACCGATTACCAGCCTGAGCTTCCCGGAGGGAAATTCGGCGGCAGATCGCTTGAGCCAAAGCCTTTCGACACCAACCTGCTGGGAGATTGGCGTTCCAGGCTGCGTCCGCCCAGCGCTTTTGCCTTCCCGCTCACGCGGGAGGAGGCATTCGGCAAATACGACACATTCTTTCGTCCCTGGCTGGTGCCGCAGGATCTGGCTGCAGAGCGTCTGATGAAGGGTGTTGTCACGATCGGTCAGGCGCTCGCCGCGGGGCTTCTGAAGGCAGTGCTGGATCGCAACATTCCAATCATGCTCGAGACGCGCGTCCGTCAGTTGCTAGTCGAGGGGGACCGCGTGGCGGGAGTGATAGGCGAGCAGGAGGGAACCAGACAGCAGATCGTGCGGGCGCGCGCCGCGGTCATTCTAGCCAGCGCCGGGTTCGAATGGAACCCGCGCCTGCAGGCGCAGTTTCTCACGGCACCGATTGAGAACCCCAACTCACCGCCTTTCAACGAAGGGGATGGACTGTTGATGGCCATGGAGGTGGGCGCTGACCTGGGCAACATGGCAGAGGCTTGGCATTACCCGTCGCTGATGATTCCCGGGGAAACGTATGAAGGGAAGCCGTTAAGCCGCCCAGCGCTTGCAGAGCGCAACGGACCCCATGTCATCTGGGTGAATAGAGATGGCCGACGTTTTGTTAATGAGGCGGCTAACTACAACTCCGTGGGTCGTTTGTTCCATGAGATTCGGACCGATGGCCCCGTGTTTCGGAATCTGCCGGCCTGGGCCCTAATGGACAGCCAATACCGGAGCCAATATGTGCTCGGCACGACCATGCCCGAAGATCCGGATCCGCAGTGGTTGATCAAGGGGGCCACCCTGGAAGAATTGGCGGGTAAAGTGGGTATCGATGTAAAGCAATTGCTGGCAACGGTGCAGGAATGGAATGACTGCGTGCGTCAGGGGGCCGATCTTCGGTTCGGCAAGGGAACGAGCTCCTATGACCGGTCACAAGGCGACAAGCAAGCGATGCATCCGAACCTCGGCACAATCGAAAAGGCACCCTTCTATGCTGTGCCGATCCATACTGGAGCGCTGGGCACGAAGGGCGGACCTCGCACCAATTGCCGGGCGCAGGTGCTTCACGTCCGCGGCCATGCGATTCCCGGCCTGTACGCGGCCGGTAACGTGGCAGCGAGCATTACCGGGCCGGGTTATCCCGGCCGTGGGGCCACGCTCGGACCGGGGATGACCTTCGGCTATATCGCGGGGATCGACGCGGCTGGGGAAGCAAAGCGGTTGGTGGAAAAGGCTGCGAAATGATCTCCACCCAACGCGAGATCGTTGTCCAGCAGCCGCCTGCGCAGGCCTGGATCTTTGTCAGGGAGATCGGCAACTGGGCTGCGCAGATGCCTGGGTATTTAAAGCATGAGGAAAAGGGGCCGGACGATTCCGTGTGGACGCTCGATATACACCTCGGCCCTTTCTCGCGACCTGTTGAGCTGTCAGTGCACGTGGTGCGCTGGCTGCCGGGAGAAGGCGCGGACTTCAGGCTGAAGGCAACTTACGAACCCTTCCACGGCGAAGGCTCGTTTCGTCTGACTGCTGTGCCCGGCGGAACGAACATGGTGATGATTCTCGGCACGGAGGTCACTGGCTCGATGAGTAAATTGTTGACGGCGATGGCGGCTCCGGTCCTCGAAAAGGTAGCCGACGAGTTTTCACGAAACCTGGTGGCGGTTCTGGGAGGGGCGCCTGAGCTCGCCTCGCCGTCTGACCGGCCCGCGCAAAATGATACCCGTACCAGCATTGTCTCTGCGTTTCGCGGATGGCTGGTGGGGATTCACCGCCGCCTGACGAGGGCAAAAACCTGACCCGATATGCACTGCAAAATAAAGCGGGGCAATCATATTGTGCGATGAAGTCGAGGAGCGAATGAAAGACGAAACGAATCAGGAGGCCAGGCCGGTGCGCCCGCATCCGGTGATGACCATGGATACTGAGTTTTTCTGGAATGCCGCACGCGAGCACAAGTTGGCGATCCAGCGCTGCTGCAATTGCGGGAAGTTGCGCCATCCGCCGATGCCCTCGTGTCCCCACTGCTACTCGTTCGAGTGGGACACCGTCGAATCGGCTGGCAACGGAACACTCCTAAGCTACACGGTGGTGTACGCCCCCCTTGTGACGCCCTTCACGAAGCCCTATGCGGTAGGGCTGGTCGCCCTCGATGAAGGAACCCGTCTGGTGGCGGAACTGGTCGATGCGAACTTCGACGAACTTCGGATTGGCATGCCTGCCATGCTTGATTTCATGGACTGTGAGGGAGACCTCACGTTGCCCGTCTTCCGCGTGCAGCGGGAGCGCTGAGAACAGAGCGAAATATGGACATATCACAAGCAGCGATTGCCGGAATCGGGGCAACCGCTTTCACCAAGAAGTCGGGTGTCAGCGAATGGCGCCTTGCAGTTGAAGCAGTCAAGGCGGCCCTTGACGATGCCGGCATCGCGCCGACAGAAGTGGATGGACTCGTAACGTACTCAATGGACACCAATCCGGAAGTCTATATCGCACAGGCGCTAGGCATGAAGGATCTGACGTTCTTTAGTCGCATCCACTACGGGGGTGGCGCCGCCTGCGCTACGATTCAGCAGGCGGCGCTTGCAGTGACGAGCGGTGTGGCTAAAGTCGTCGTCTGTTATCGTGCGTTCAACGAGCGGTCGGGGCTACGGCTGGGTTCGGGAGTCATGGCGGAAACCCAGGCGGTAACCACCGAATCGTTGCGCTACGGCTGGGTCGCTCCGTATGGTCTGAAGACTCCAGCCAGTTGGGTGGCCCTCTTTGCTCAGCGCTACATGCATGTATATGGAGCGACGTCGGAGTCATTTGGGCATGTTGCGGTCTCCAGCAGGAAGTACGCGGCGACGAATCCGAAGGCACACTTCTACGGCCGGCCGATCACGTTGGAGGATCATCAGCAATCGCGCTGGATCTCCCATCCCTTGCGGCTGCTCGATTGCTGCCAGGAGACGGATGGCGGCCAGGCGCTTGTGGTCACGACCTTGGACCATGCTCGTACCCTGCGGCATAAACCGGCCAGGATTGTCGCATCGGCTCAGGGCTCAGCACCGCAACAGCACCCGATGACCAGCTTTTACCGTGATGACCTGACTGGACTGGCGGAGATGGGAGTTGTGGCGAGGCAGCTGTGGGCACAGTCGAAGCTCAAGCCGTCTGACATTGACGCTGCGATCATCTATGACCACTTCACACCCTTGGTGTTGATGCAGCTTGAAGAACTGGGGTTCTGCGAACGAGGCGAGGCCAAGGACTTCGTGAAGGGGCACACCTTTGACCTGACTGGCGAACTGCCGATGAACATGAACGGCGGCCAGTTGGGGGAAGCCTACCTGCACGGTATGAACGGCATCGCGGAAGCGGTGCGTCAGATTCGAGGCAACGCGGTCAACCAGGTGTCCGATGTCAATCACGTTCTGGTTACCGCCGGCACCGGCCCCCCGACTAGCGGTCTCATTCTGGCCGCCGAGCACTGAACTGATTGCATACGAATTAAACTAAGGAGACCTGGTAATGGGAGCCGATTACGCTTCTGCAGTGAGTTATACCCGAACGGGAAGCGGCGACGATTTGCCGGATTGGGTGGGGCGCGAATTCGTGATCCACGCCCCATTTCCCGTGGAGTCCAGCCGAATCGCCGATTTTTGCGCCATGCTGGAAGACCCGAACCCCCTCTATTGGGATATTGAGGCAGCAACGCAGAAGTTTGGCCGACCGATCGCCCCTCCTGCGACTCTGACAGCCTGGCGATGGCCGGCACCCTGGAATCCCTACGGCCGGCCCGAGCACGGGTTTCCCGCCACGGTCGAAGTGCCATGTCCCACCGATACACTGGTGAACGTCGAGTTTGCCTGCGAATACCTGCAGCAGATCGGTGTCGGCGACAAGCTGACCTACGTGGACCGCATCGCCGCGATTTCCGACGAAAAGATGACCGCGCTGGGAAGGGGCTACTTCGTTACCGCGGACACGGTGGTCACCAATCAGGAAAACCAGGAGGTCGCGAGGTACCGCAACGTCATGCTGCGGTACAAAAGCGGGACTGGCAAGGCCGCTGATAGCCAGAAAGTGCAGCAGCCAGCCCCAGAGAAAGTCCCGACCGACAGCGAGAGGCCGATCCCAGCCTTGAGCATTCCTGTGACATGGACCCTGTGCACACAATTGACGGCCGCCACTCGAGATTACTTCCCGGGGCACCACGATCCCGACTACGCCAGGTCGCAGGGTGTCTTAAATCCTTATCCGAACACCGGTTATTACTGCGGGCTGATGGACCGGGTGGCGCTGGAATGGGCAAATTTCGACGGCGTGCTGAAGCGGCGGGTGCTGCGAATGTTCACACCTGCACCAATCGGCACCACTTTGCGTACCAGTGGGAGAGTTCTCTCGCGTCAGACTGTGGAAGGTACGGAGCATGTGGAACTGCAGATCGAAGTCCGGAACGAAGAAGCGCTCATCGCCCAGGCGCGCATAACCCTCAAGATGGGAGCTTGACTTGAACTCCAACCTGATTGAAACCAGTGCTGAACATCAGCAAATTTACGACAGCGTTGCAAAGATCACGCGAGCATACGGCCATGCTGCATTCGCCAAGGCCGGACGGCGTGGCGAGGAAGCGCGCGAGCTTTGGCAGAACCTGGCCGAAGCGGGCTACCTGGGTATCTCGGTCCCCGAGGAATACGGCGGGAGCGGACAGGGCGTTGAGGAACTCGCGATCGTCCTGGAGGCCACCGCGGCGCAGGGTTGCCCAATGACTTCATTTGTCGTACTGCCGATTATCGTCTTTGTGCTTTCGAAGCATGCAACGGAAGCACAGAAAAGGGAAATTCTTCCTGCAATCGCGACTGGAGAGAAGCGCTTAGCCTTTGCGATTACAGAGCCTGACGCCGGAACGAATACTCACAATCTGAAAACCAATGCGGTCAGGACCGCGAATGGCGGGTGGAGGCTAAGCGGCTCGAAGTACTACATCACCGAGGCCGAAGTGGCCGATGCGTTGCTGGTCGTGGCCCGAACCGGTGTCGACGAGGCTACCGGTCGGGGGAAACTATCACTCTTTCTGGTGCCGAAGCATCTGAAGGGCGTGACCCTTCAGAATCTCCCGACGGAACTAATTGTGCCGGAACGGCAGGCTAGCGTCTTCTTTGACGACGTCGAACTTCCGGCAGATGCCTTAATCGGCGCGGAAGGCGAAGGTTTGAGAAATGTTTTCGCGGGTCTCAACCCGGAACGTATTGCAGTGGCGGCACTCTGTAATGGGCTGACCACGTACGCTCTTACCAAGGCCTGCGAGTATGCCAAAGTGCGAAAAGTATGGAAGACGCCTATCGGCGCGCATCAAGCCGTTGCTCATCCGCTGGCTGAAGCCTACGCCCGTCTTCAGCTATCGAAGATGGCGACCCAGCGCGCCGCGCAACTCTACGACGCGGGGCGGGATGCCGGCGACGCTTCAAACATCGCGAAGCTGACTGCTTCAGACACCGCAGTGTTTGCATTGGACCGTGCTATCCAGACTCACGGAGGCAACGGTTTCTCACAGGAATTCGGACTGGGTGACTTATGGTTTGTGGCCCGGGTTCAGCAAACCGCCCCGGTCAGTCGGGAAATGGTCTTGAACCATATCGCTCAACATAACCTGGGACTCCCAAGATCATACTGATGCCGCCGTCGGCATGACAAAAAAAAGATACAGGAGACAAAATGATTTACGGGATCAGGAATGCTATCGCCGCATTGATGCTGGGCGTGACGTTTCCCTGCATGGCCCAAATCTCGGAAAATGTCATCAGAATAGGGGTGCTTACCGATCTATCGGGACCCTACATGGACGTAGATGGTCCGGGAGGAGTCGAGGCTATCCGCATGGCCATCGCCGATGCTGGCGGCACCATTGACGGCAGAAGGATCGAACTTCTGGTTGCGGACCATCAGAACAGGACGGATCTCGCCGTCTCAAAGGCCCGCGAATGGATCGACACGCGTGGCGTTGACGTCATCTTCGCGGGTGGTGCGTCGGCAGCCGTGCTTGGGATGGCACAGGTCGCCAAGGAAAAGAAAAAGCCGCTGATAGTGAACGGCGCCGGCAGTGCGAGACTAACAAATGAGGACTGCTCGCCGTACACCGTGCACTATGCTTATGACACAGTTGCATTAGCAAAAGTCGGCGGTGCCGCGCTTGTTAGGCAAGGCCTGAAGTCCTGGTTTTTTGTTGCGCTTGATACGGCGTTCGGCGCATCCACAGTTAGCGACACCTCCGAAGTACTGCGGGCCAACGGCGGAAAAGTCATCGGAGTAGTCAGGCATCCTGTGAACCTCCCTGACTTTTCGTCGATCATGCTTCAGGCCCAAGGTTCTGGGGCGCAGGTTCTGGCTCTGGCGAACGCCGGCTCCGATGCGGTGAACGCAATCAAGAGCGCAAAGGAATTCGGCGTTATGCGGAGCATGAAGGTGGCGGGGCTAAACCTGTTCATTGGGGACGTGTACTCCTTCGGCCTCCCTACGGCCCAAGGCTTGTACCTGACGGAAAACTGGTACTGGGACATCTCGCCAGAGTCCCGTGCCTGGTCAAAACGCTTCTTCGAGAAGATGAAAAAGATGCCGGCTGGCACCCAGGCCGCGCAGTACTCCGCAGCTTCTCACTATCTTGCCGCTGTGAAGGAAACAAGGTCGGATGATGGCGACAAGGTGATGGCAGCCATGAAGTCGATGCCGATCAACGACATGTACGCAAAAAACGGAAGGATTCGCGCGGACGGCAGGATGATCCACGAGATGTATCTCATGCAGGTTAAGACGCCAGCGGAGTCTCATTACCCGTGGGATTACTACAGGATCGCGGAGCGCGTGCCCGCGGAGGAAGCGTTCACCACGAAGGCACAGTCGAAGTGCCCTCTGTGGAAATAGGCGTTTATCCAGCACATCCGTAGGGAGAAGGCGTCCCTTTCATCTGGACGAGCCGAAACAGGCGCAGCGTTGCACTGAACCTGAAAGCCATTCGTACAAGCCGGTGATAAGGGGCATTGATCCGGAGGCCGACTATATGGCAGGAAAAGGTTGCTGGTCGAACGATTGTTGAATGCGTGAACGGAAAGGAGCAGACATGAAGAGCAATAAACAGTACTCGTCCTTGGGGATATCGGAGAGCAACGGTGTCCTGCGTTGCGTTTTGGCCCCCGGCCATCGGCTCAACCTCATCGACGCAGCAACGCATGAGGAGCTTGAGGAATTCTTCGCCGACCTCGTGCACCGGGAGGATGTGCGAGTGGTGGTGCTTACCGGCGCGGGCAATGTATTTTCGTCGGGTGGTGATCTTCGCAGTGTTGCTAACGACGAATACCACAAGGGGCTTCCAGGCGGCGCGACGACTCGCGCGGGCCTGCGGATGATCCGGAACCTGGTGAGCGTCCCGCAGCCGGTCATCGCCGCGCTCAACGGCGATTGTTGCGGCCTTGCTGCCTCGATTGCATTGCATTGCGACATCATCGTCGCGCACGAGCGTGCGCGGATTGGCGATCCCCACGTGTCGGTGGGAGCCGTGGCAGGAGACGGTGGCGCCGTGGTCTGGCCACTTCAGGTCAGCCTCAGTCGCGCGAAGGAGTATCTGATGCTCGGTGAACTCATCCCGGCCCGCGAGGCGGAACGCATCGGCCTCATCAACCACGTCTATGACGACGCAACTTATGACGCAGCCGTGGAGAGGCTAGCTACCCGCCTCGCGTCGGGGGCGATGTATGCCATTCGATGGACGAAGGCCGCGATCAATAAGGTGCTGATCGAACGCGTGAATATGGTGCTGGATACCAGTCTGGCACTCGAAGGCCTGTCGTTCACCACCCAGGATTACAAGGAAGGCATGTCCGCCTTCCTCGAGAAACGGCAACCTATGTTCAAGGGACGGTGAAACCATGACCAGCATTCTAGACCAGCCCGACATCCTGTTTCCGGACGTAATCCGCCACAATGCCAGATTCCACGGTATCAAAACGGCTGTCGTCTGCGGCGACGATCGCCTGAACTGGCGTGAGTTTCACCTTCGTACGAACAAGGTCGCCAATGCACTCGTGCGAGCCGGACTTCAGAAAGGGGACCGCGTATGCTTCTTCATGCAGAACTCCATGGCGGCCTTCGAGTTGATCTGGGGCACGATTAAGGCCGGAGGCGTGGTCTCGCCACTGAATGTCATGATGGCCGCTGATTCGCTACCGGCCATGATCGATAACGCTGCGCCGCGTTTCATATTCGTCGACAGCGAGCTCGCTGGCGCGGTCGATGCAGTCCGGGGCGCCGTGCGGAATAAGCCGGATATTTTTTACGCGGAGTCTGGCGCGGTTGAGGGCTGGCAATCATACGTCGAACTGGTTGAGGCCGGTTCCGAGGCGGAGTACTTTCCGGATCTGAAGCTGTCCGATACGATGACGGTGCTCTACAGTTCCGGGACCACTGGTGTTCCGAAAGGCAGCGAGCATACGCACGCAGCGCGCCACTTCTATTCGCTCGGCTGCGGTCCTGCCCTGCGAATGGATCCTTACAGCGTGGCGCTCTGCGCAACTCCGCTGTACACAAATGGAACCTGGATCACCCTCCTTCCAGCGCTGTACCTCGGCGGCACAGTAGTTCTCGCCCGCAAGCTGACGCCTCAAGCCTGGCTGGAACTGGTGGCGCGCGAGCGGATCACCCATGCATTCCTGGTTCCCACTCAGTGCATCGGGATCGTGGAGCGTGCGTCACCCGAATATGACGTTTCATCGCTGCAGGGAATTCTTTATGGTGGTGCGCCGATGACCAGCCAGACAGCGGCGGCCATGGCGAAGACCTTCCCGAACACCCGCATGTACGAGATCTACGGGATGTCCGAGGGGTGGTGCACGCTCGCATATCCTGAGGATCGCGCGCACGGCAGGAGTTCCACCGTGGGCAAACCGGTGTTCGGAGGCGATATTTGCGTCATCGATCCAGAAGGCAGGGAACTGCCACCCGGAGAGCAAGGCGAACTTGCCGGCTGGAGCGCTGGGCTTATGAAGGGATATCTTGGCGACCCGCAGCGCACCGCAGATATCGTCTGGAAGGGCCCGCATGGGCGCACTTATCTGCGAAGCGGCGATATCGGATACATGGACACGGAAGGGTTCTTCTTCGTGAACGGCCGAGTGAAAGACATGATCATCTCTGGCGGCATCAACGTGTTTGCATCGGATATTGAGGAGGTCTTCATGCAGCACCCCGCGGTGGCCGAAGCTGCGGCCATCGGGATTCCGCATGACAAATGGGGTGAAACCCCGATCGTTATGGTTATCCTGCGGCAGGGCCATCAGATCGATGCAGTTGCACTCAAGGAGTGGGGCAACCATCGCCTCGGTAAGTTCCAGCGAGTGAGCGAGGTGAAATTCGTTGATGATTTTCCACGGGCCAATTACGGCAAAATTCTCAAGCGGGTGCTGCGCGAGCCATACTGGGAAGGGCGCGAGCGGAGTATTTGATGAAGCGCTGCGGTTCGGACGGGAGTGATCTTCACATCGCGCTGGTATGTCACAACCGATTGCTTGCGTCCGCGACCACGACACTCACGTTCAGCTCGTCGACGAGGTATTTCAATTTTCAACGACGCGCATTGCTTGGGGCTGAGGAGGTCGCACATGAATCAGGAAGATGATGCAAAGCTGGCATATCTAATGGCGGTGAACGCCATCCAGATGACCAAGGCGCGGTATTGCCGCTTCGTCGACACGAAGCAGTGGGATCGCCTGCGAACGTTATTCACGGCCGATTGCCGATTTGAAGGGTTGGGATCAGCCCCTGACAGAGCAGATCTCGACATCTTCATTCAGGGGATTTCGCGTCGACTGGCGCATGTTGTCTCTGTCCATCATTGCCACATGGGCGAGATCGAACTCGTCGGCGCCGACGAGGCCAAGGTCATTTGGGCGATGGAGGATCATCTGGAGTGGCAGGACAGTGGTGAAGTAGTCGAAGCTCCGGGCAACCGGGGCTTCCGCGGCTATGGACACTACGAGGAGTGCTATGTCCGGCAAGGCGATACGTGGAAAATTTCGCTGCTTCGCCTGACCCGGCTTGGAATCCACCCGATTCCGGATGCACAGCCGCGCCTCGGGACCGGGCGCCTCGGAGCCAACCCAGATTGGCTGCCGTCTGACAGGCGTCTGCGATGACAGCTGAGCGGAAGCATCTCCATTCGCGCTGCATCACGTGTGAAGCGTACTTGTGCGAAGACGGTTCGGTCGAGCTTGAGGGCATGCTGACGGATACCAAGTCCCACCCCTTCAACGTGGGTGATCAAGGCGTGCTGCCGACAGGCCATCCGGTCCACCAGATGCTCGTGCGCCTCCGTGTGGCCTCGGATTTCCGAATCACCGAGGCGGAGGCACGCACGATTCATGGGCCGTACAGGGTGTGCGGTGATATTGCACCCCAATACAGCAAACTTGTCGGCCTGACCATCGGGCCCGGCTTCAATGCTCTGGTGAAGCGAATGTTCCGGGAACGGTTGGGCTGCACGCATCTGACCGAACTTCTGCCGGTTATTGCCACGGTTGCTTATCAGGCGATCTGGTCGGAGTTTCGCAGCTTCGAGAAATTCGACCCTGCCAACGCGGCGGAACGACGGTCCACCCCGCTCGGGGGCTGCCATGCACTCCAACCGGATGGGGAAGTGGTGCGCCTGCATTTCCCCGACCGCTATAAGCCGCCCGACCCCTCCGCCTAGTGTTCCGCCCCAGAAATAACTTTGTAGGCGAGGAGAGCCTGGGCATAAGTGAAGTGGTTGAAGCCGACGAAGCTGCGGTTTGTTACCGCGCCAGCGAGACGTCCCAGGCGTCGCGTGAGAAAGCGATCGAGTTCCGCCTGATCAACCACCTTGCGATCATTACGCTCAAGCGGCCTGGCGGATTCAACCGGTCGTCGCAACACCAAATTTCGAGTGCTCCATCGGGATAAGTCTGTGCCGTTTGGGAAGTACTGTCGTAGAAGGCCATTCGTGTTTTCGTTCGTGCCACGCTGCCATGGGCTGTGCGGGTCGGCGAAGAATACCTTTACACCGGACTCGATAGTGGAGCGTGCGCGATCGGACAGCCTACGATACACCGGCTGAATACATCAAGCACTACAGCCAGATACAGAAACCCTTCGCCGGTCAAAATGTAGGTGGCATCAGCCACCCATAGCACGTTCGGCGCGGCGACGCTGAAGTGGCGGTGCACCAGAATCGGGCGCGCGCCCGAGCGGTGACGGGGGTGCCGCTCATATGGCTTCCAGGTCAGGCAACAGCCTGTCGCATTCACGCTTCACGACGCCGTAGCATTCGCACACGCGTTTTTCGAGCCCAGGTCTATCCAGCACCTCGATGTGCCCATGGCTGTAACGGATCAGGCCCGCGTCCTGCAGCTTCACCGCCGCTTCTGTCACGCCGGCGCGGCGCACACCCAGCATGTTGGCAATCAGTTCCTGCGTCATGTTCAATTCGTTCGAGGGCAGACGGTCGAGGCTGAGCAGTAGCCACCGGCATAGCTGCTGGTCGATCGAATGGTGCCGGTTGCAAACCACGGTCTGCGCCATCTGCGTGATCAATGCCTGGGTGTAGCGCAGCAGCAGCCGTTGCGCGGGACCGGCGCGATGGAATTCCTCTTTCAGGATGCGGGCATCCAGCCGGTATGCGCGCCCCGCGCTTTGTACGACCGCACGGTTCGGCATCGTTTCGCCACCCATGAAAAGAGCGATACCGATCATCCCTTCGTTACCCACAATCGCAATCTCTGCGGACGCGCCGTCCTCCATCACGTAGAGCAGTGAAACGATAGCTGTCGACGGTAAATAAACATGGTCGAGCCGGTTGCCCGACTCATACACGACCTGTCCCAACGCCATGTCCACCGGCACCAGGTGGGGGGCGAGGCGCGCCCACTCTGTCTGCGGCAATACCGCGAGGAGATGGTTGCCGTTCCGATTGTCTTCCTTCAACATCAATACATCCCCTGCGGAGGGCCTGACGGCCAGGCCGCTTTTCGACCTGTTCCTGTTTGTGATCCATGATGCAAAGCAGTGAAACAAGCACATGGTGTGTCGAAGAAATGGTGAGGGGCTTGACTTACCTCAAGCCCGCTTTCTTCGTACGCCTCGCGTGGTAAAACAACCCCGGTGCAACGCCAGCGCGCCAGACTTTCTCCAGCCGCCATCTGTAACCGGCTACACTGATGCTCCAGCAGCCTAAAGCGACGTGTCATGAATGATGCCAGTAATATTTCTCCGACACCTGGAGCTGCTACTGGTCCCCGGATCGTCGCCATCGGGGCATCAGCCGGTGCGCTTCATGCGTTAAGCCTATTTTTTCGTGCGGCTTGCACGATCCCACACGACATTGCCTTCGCGGTCGTGGTACATCTGGCGCCCGGCGCCGAAAGTCACCTCCCGGAGTTGCTGGCCAAAGATACGTCTTTTGCCGTGTCGGCCATCGAGGACGGCGCGACGCTGCGGCCGGGGCACGTCTATGTTATCCCGCCGAAAGTGTCCGTCGTTATCGAGCAGGGCGCGTTCAGGCTGCGGCCCGCGGTTGAGCGTCCGACGATTCCGATGCCGATCGACGCGTTCTTCACGTCGCTGGCCACCGACCAGCATGATCGCGCGATCGGCATCGTGCTCACTGGTGCAAACGCGGACGGTTCGGCGGGCCTGAGAGCCATCAAGGCTGCTGGTGGAATGGTGATGGCGCAAGCGCCGGAGACGGCCGAACACGATTCAATGCCCACGCATGCGATCGCCACCGGGCTGGTCGACTACGTGCTGCCGGTCGAAAAAATGCCCGCTGTACTGTTTGATTACATTGCGCGTTCCACCGAAGAAATGTCGTCGGTGTCAGGCAAACTCGAGGTACAGACCGATCTCGAACCGGTGCTCCGGGCCCTGGCGGCTGCCGGCTCTGATTTCAGGGGGTACAAACGGGGCACTCTGGGGCGTCGCATTGCCCGGCGCATGGCGGTCAATCAGGTGGACAGCCTTGACGCGTATTGCGAGATCCTGAGGACTTCGGTCGAGGAAGCTCAGGCACTGAGTCTGGACATGATGATCGGCGTGACGGAATTCTTTCGCGATCCCGAGGCGTGGAAGGCCCTGGCTGAACGCGTCGTGGACAGTCTTCTCGGCGAGCAGAAAGGCGATCAGCCGCTGCGGATCTGGGTACCCGGATGTGCAACGGGGGAGGAGGCCTATTCGATGGCCATGCTGCTCACGGAGGAGATCGAGAAACGCAAGATCACTCGATCCTTCATGATTCTTGCATCCGATGTGAACCGGATAGCCCTCGCGCGTGCCCGCCAGGGCATCTATCCGCCGGGTGTCGCGTTACCCGTCGGTGAGGAGCGGCTCGAACGCTTTTTCCGCGCACACGGCGATGGCTATCAGATCGACCAGGCGCTGCGCGAAACGATCCTGTTCACACCACAGAACCTGATTGCCGATCCGCCTTTTTCCCGCGTCGACCTGATCAGTTGCCGCAACCTGCTGATCTACCTCGAACCCGCAGCGCAGCAGCGTGTGTTCGAGGTATTCCATTTTGCGCTCAATCCGAAGCGCTATCTGTTTCTGGGGCGATCGGAGAGCACCGATCCGGACTCCAGCCAGTTTCAGGAAGTCTCCAGGACCTGGCGTATCTACCAGCGCAGTCCGGCCGCCACAGCGGTTGTGTCCGGCTACCGGTTCTCCGCCACAGGGGGAAGGCGAGAGGAATTTCCGTCCGCAAGCCGTGGCGGAGCCCGTAGCAAGGGGTACGCAGAACTGGTCAACGGCACCCTGCTTGCAGAGCACCACGCAGCATCGGTGCTGATCAATTCCGCTCACCAGGTGCTCTATGTGAGCGGTTCGACCGACGAGTACCTGAGACAACCCGCTGGCGAGCCGACGGGCAACATTCTCGACATGGCGCGCGAAGGCCTACGTCTGAAGTTGCGGATCGTCTTGCGCCGCGCGACCCAGGATCAGACTGTTTCGCCGGTCAGCGAGGTCGTATCGGACGGGGGGGCCCCTGGGGTGAAGATTACGGTGACCCAGCCATTCGACACGGCGCACACGGGCAAAGCGTTGCTCGTCGTCTTCGCAAGGGTTGCGGTGGCCGACCGGCCTGCTTCGCTGGCGCCAACCGGCGTGGACTCCGATCTCTGGCATCTGGAGAGCGAACTTCGCACCACGCAGGTTGAGCTTGGCAGCACGATCGAGGAACTGGAAGAAAGCAATAGCGAATTGCGAGTGTCGAACGAGGAAATCCTTTCAATGAACGAGGAGTTGCGCTCGGCGAATGAAGAACTCGAGACATCGAAAGAAGAACTGCAGGCCCTTAACGAGCAACTGAATGTGGTCAATTCCCAGCTTGGGCAGAAGGTCCACGAGTTGGAGATGCTCAGCGAAGACGTGACGAATCTTCTAGCCAGCACAGAAATCGCGACCTTGCTTCTCGACGGGCACGCGGTGATCAAACGTTTTACTCCGCGTGCCGCGCGGATTTTCGGTCTGGCGTTGGCAGATATCGACCGCCCGATCACGAATGTTCTGGGGAATCCTCTGGGCGATGCGCTGCTGGAGGATGTTCAACGGGTACTGTCAGCGCAGACCGGCCAGGCAGAAAAGGAAATCGAAACGGTGACCGGAGAGTGGTACGTTCGACGCATCACGCCGTATATCGCGGTTAAGGGAGCATCGCCCGCAGGGGTGGTGGTGACGTGGAACGATATCACCCATGTGAAGGCGTCCGACGAGCGGTCCCGCCGTCTTGCCGCGGTCGTCCAGGATTCGAACGATGCCATGACGGTGTTCGATCTGAACGGGCGTCTGATGGCCTGGAACCGGGCCGCGACCGCGATGTACGGTTATACCGAAGCCGAAGCGCTGGGCATGACGGTGTCCGATATGCTGCCACCGGGCGCCAGACAGGATCACCTCGATTTCATCCGTTACGCCGCCCACAACGAGGCACTGCATTCCTATGAAACACAGCGGGTCACGAAAGGCGGTCGCGTGGTCGACATCTGGATCACCCTGTCGATTCTCTCGGACGATCAGGGTCATGCCGTGGCTATTGCCACGACGGAGCGAGAACTCACTGATCGCAGCCTGAGCAACGCCCAGCTTCGGGAGCGTGCCGAACGCCTGGCGCAGGCCGACCGGCGAAAGAACGAATTTCTGGCGATGCTTGGACACGAACTGCGTAATCCGCTCGCTGCCCTGTGTTCCTCTGGAGATTTGCTCGCCTCGGAAACCATCGATCCGCGACAAAAGTCCTGGGCCGTCGGCGTCATCCAGCGGCAAGGTCGATCGATGACGCAACTGGTCAACGAGATGCTGGATCTCACGCGTATTACGAGTGGCAGCATAGAGTTGCGTCGTCAGGCGGTCACGCTGAAAGCGGTCATCCAGAGCGCGGTCGAGGTTTGCCAGCCGATTATTGACGAACGGCATCACACCTTGTCGGTGTCGCTACCGGACGAGCCGGTGTTGATGTACGTCGACCCCACCCGGCTATCGCAGGTCGTCGAAAACATCGTGATCAACGCAGCCAGGTACACGGAACCTGGCGGCCATATCAGTCTCACAGCGACAAGAACCGGCCGTCGGCTTTCGCTTCGTGTCAAGGACAACGGAAGGGGAATTCCTGCTTCGATGCTCAGCACGCTTTTTGACATGTTCGTCCAGGGGCCGGTGCCCTACGGTCAGCTTCATAATGGGCTGGGAGTCGGCCTGTCCGTGGTCCGGCGGTTGGTTGAGTTACATGGCGGATCGGTTCGGGCCATCAGTGATGGCAGGACAGGTAGCGAATTCATCGTCGATCTTCCGCTGGGCATGATCCCGCCCGGCGTGGAACAGGCCGGTACACCGCAGGAACCGGTCAACGCGGGTCCGCGCAAGATACTCATCATTGACGACAATGCCGACGCGAGCGAGGCCCTGGCCATGCTTCTGGCGGCGGAAGGGCATGTGGTGGAGACACGGCTGGATGGCCCCGGGGGGCTCGAAGCCGCTTCGACTTTCAGGCCGGACGTTGTGCTCCTTGACATCGGATTGCCCGGCATGGACGGCTATGAGGTGGCGAAGCAGTTGCGCGACTCTGTGGCCACGTACGACACGATGCTGATAGCCGTCACCGGCTACGGGCAACCAGGCGACCAGCTCAGATCCGCAGAGGCGGGACTTGATTACCACCTGGTCAAGCCAGTGGATATCAACGCGTTGACGCGTCTGCTTGCTGTGCAGGTGAAACCCCGCGGCAGATAAATAAAGAGACTGGACAGATGCCGCCGCAAAGCTTGCGGGCGTGCCGCGCACCGGAAGCGTTTCTGCGGGTACCCGGCGTCAACACGTGCCACGCAATGGCGAACAGTTGTTGCCCATAGCGGAAATCCGCCACTGGACCAAGAGAGTATTTCCGCACTGGTGTCCCAATGTCCGGCCCGTTGCTTCATTTCTCGTCTTGACGGTACGTCACCGAGCCGACTGCTCTTCCGGTGATGGGGCGATTGCGACCGATTGGCGCCGGGAAACATTGCCAGCAATCCTGAAGGCGACGGCACATGAGTGCTGCTGACTACGCATTGCAGCGACGATCCCGGTCGTGAACCGCAACCGTCGACGTATATCTTGACGCAGATTCACGGAAAGCACGGCACCGTACCGATTTCCATCCTGTGAAAGAGCAATGTCTCTGCTAACGTCTTCGGCCCCAGCTTCGTCGAGGCCCTGGGCAGCGACGCGCAGATCCAGCTTTTTTCGTTCATTCACCGTCTACCGCCCTTTCCAGCACGGAGGAGTCACTGTGTCTTCGATATCGGCTCGAGCAGCCCGACACGATTTGCGGATGGCCCAGGTAGCAACACAGGCGAATGACTACCTCGACCTATGCGCCAGATCGAGGTGTTCATGGTGCGTCGGCCAGTCAGGATGAGCCTTTCAGGCTAACCATCGATGTTTCGACTCAAGCGTGCTTGAGCGTATTCCGCGAACTGCAGCACACTTCATTGAAAGAGGGCAACACCATGACCTATCAGAGCGTCAACCCGAATACCGGCAAGACATTGAAGAGCTTCGACGAGCTGAACGATCAGCAGCTTGAAAAAGCGCTGTCCACCGCTCAGTCATGCTTCCATGTGTGGAAGAAAACCAGCTATGCGCAGCGCGCCGCGATTATTTCCAGGGCTGCCGGGCTGATGCGTGCAAATGTTGACGAATTCGCCAAACTGGCAACGCTCGAAATGGGCAAGCGCATTGACGAGGCGCGGGGAGAGGTCAACTTCAGCGCCGACATTCTCGACTACTACGCGAGGCATGCGGAAGCGTTCCTGGCACCGACGAAGCTCCATCCGAAAGTCGGCGAGGCCCATATGGAGACGAGTCCATTCGGCGTGCTGTTCTGCGTGGAGCCATGGAACTTTCCGTACTATCAGCTCGCGCGCGTCGCAGGGCCACAACTGATGGCGGGTAACGTGCTGGTGGTCAAGCACGCAGGCTGCGTACCGCAATGTGCGATTGCCTTCGAAAAGCTTCTGATTGACGCGGGTGCACCGGTGGGCGCTTACACGAACCTCCTGATCTCGCATAAACAGGCTGAACGGATCATCGATGACCCGCGCATTCAGGGCGTGGCGTTGACGGGTAGCGTCGCGGCCGGCAGAAGTATTGCGGCGCGAGCTGGCCAGAACCTTAAAAAGACGTCGATGGAACTTGGCGGCAGCGATGCGTTCATCGTGCTCGACGACGCCGATCTGGAGAAGACCATTCCGTGGGCAGTTTGGGGCCGCATGTATAACGCCGGCCAGACCTGTTGCGCCGCGAAGCGCTTCATCGTCCTCGATTCGATTGCGGACAGGTTTCTCGAGAAATTCAAGGCCGCGCTCAACGAACTGAAGCCTGGCGATCCGATGGATGAAAAGACCACGCATGGTCCGCTGTCGACCGAGGCGGCCCTGACGCAATTGCTCAAGCAGGTCGACGATGCGGTCGCAAAGGGTGCCACGCTGGTGATGGGCGGAAAGCGCATCGACCGGCCCGGCTCGTTCATGCAGACGACGATCCTGACGGATATCAAGCCCGACAACCCGGCCTTCCGTGACGAGTTTTTTGGCCCGGTCGTCTCATTCTTCCGCGTCAAGGACGAAGCCGCCGCGATTGCACTGGCCAACGACTCGGACTTTGGTCTGGGCGGCTCGGTCTTCACGGCGGATGCCGCACGCGGCAAGCGCGTGGCGAGCGGAGTCGATACCGGGATGATGTTCATCAACAACATCGACTGGTCCGATGCCGAACTGCCGTTTGGCGGTATCAAATATTCCGGTTACGGGCGCGAACTCGGCAACATGGGCATCCAGGAGTTCGTCAATACCAAGCTGGTCCGTACCGCCCACCTCAACGCACCGGCCTGAGCGCCGCTGGGAACGCCTGCCATGTATATCAACGTTGCCGTGCTGACGGAGACCCGGGCACACGAGCGCCGCGTGGCGCTCGTGCCTTCCGTGGCCCAGAAACTGATCAAGCTGGGGGCCCGGCTGCACATGCAGCCGGGGGCAGGCGCAGCCATTCATCTGGACGATGCCGCGTTCGAGAACGTGGCCTTCATCGCCGATCGCACTGCCCTGGTTAAAGACGCCGACGTCGTGCTCGCCGTGCAGCCACCCGCACTCGATGTGGTCAGCGCGATGAAGGAGGGTGCGATCCTCGTCTCATTCATCTATGCGCACCACGAACCCGCGCTCGTGAAGCGTTTGCTCGAAAAGAAGATCACGTGTTTCGCGATGGAGCGCGTGCCGCGCATCACACGTGCGCAAGCTATGGATGCGCTGTCGAGCCAGTCTGCGCTGGCGGGCTACTACGCGGTGCAATTAGGCTCGACGCATCTTGCGCGCGTGGTGCCCAAGGTTACCGGCGCGGCGGGCTCGATCGGCCCCGCCCGCGTGCTGGTCATGGGCCTTGGTGTGGCGGGGCTGGAAGCGATTGCCACCGCCCACAGGCTTGGCGCAATCGTCGAGGGCTACGATGTGCGCCCCGAAACCCGGGAGCAGGCGCTTTCGCTGGGCGCCACGTTCGTCGATACCGGTGTCGACGCACGCGGCAAGGGCGGCTATGCGCGCGAGCTGCACGCCGATGAAAAGATCAAGGTTGCAGCCGTGCTCACGAAGCACATCCAGAGCGCGGACCTGATTATCACGACCGCCGCCATTCCCGGCAAGGCTTCTCCGAAACTCATCAGTCACACGCAGGTTCTGGGCATGAAGGCCGGCGCGGTGATCGTCGATCTGTCCGCCGAGGGAGGCGGCAACTGCGATGACACACGGCCGGGGGAGACCGCGCAAATCGGGCAAATAACCATCGTGGCACCGCTGAACGTCCCTTCGCTGCTTGGCGAGGATGCGAGCGAACTGTATGCGAAAAACCAGTACAGCCTGCTCGCATTGATGATGAAAGACAACGTCATCGAGATCGACTGGAGTGACGAAGTCCTCGCCCGGACGGTCCTGACACATGCGGGCGAGAACAAGGCCGAGGCGGACGGCAAGACGATGAAAGTCGCCACCCCTCCCGCCAGTGCGCCAGCGGTTGCACCGACTCAGGCGTGAACCCACCGAGGATACCGGCATGAATTTCCAGATCAGCATTTCAGGCTTTGTCGCACTTTACATCTTCATGCTGGCGGGCTTCGGGGGCTGGGTGATCATCGGACGCGTACCGGCCATCCTGCACACGCCCTTGATGTCCGGCTCGAACTTCGTGCATGGCATCGTCGTGGTTGGCGGCATCTATGCGCTGCTGAACGCGAGCACTGTGCAGGAGCAGGTCATCGGCTTCTTCGCGGTGCTGCTCGGTGCGGGCAATGCGGCGGGCGGCTATGCGGTCACCGACCGCATGCTCGCCATGTTCAGGACCAGCGGCCATCCGGCTGGGCCTGCCCACCATCGCAAGGCCGGCAGTATCAAGTCCGTCCACGTGAAGAAGCACTAGGAACGCCGCCATGCTGACCCTCCTCCCACAGCTTGGTATCGGCATCGCCGATCTCGCTGCCGCGTTTCTTTTCCTGTACGGCCTGCACCGGATGTCCTCGCCTGTCACCGCGCCATCGGGCATTTTCGTGGCGGGCATCGGCATGGCGGTTGCCGTGCTGGCCAGCTTTCTGTACGCCTTCGGAGTGGATGCCGCTGCTCGGCCCGACCTCCCGGTCAACCTCGTTCTCGCGCTTGTAGCGCTTGCGATCGGCGGTGGCGTGGCCTGGTGGGGCGGCCGCAAGGTGGCCATGACGGCAATGCCGCAGATGGTCGCGATCTACAACGGCATGGGCGGCGGCGCGGCCGGCGCGATAGCTGCCGTGGAACTGTTCGGCAACAAGGCGCGGGGAGTAACCGAACTCGTCGCGACCCTGGCAGGCGCATTCATCGGTGCGGTGTCGTTGTCGGGGTCGCTGATTGCCTGGGCCAAGCTCGATGGGGTCATCAACAAGCCAGTCCGGGTGAAAGGGCAGCAAGTCTTCAACGGGCTAGTGCTGCTTGCTACCGTCGCGGTCGGTGCCTGCATCGTCGTCGCGAGCCTGGATCAGCGGGCATTGATCCTGGCAATGCCGGCGTGGATTTATGTGTTCTTTGGCTGCGCGCTGGCGGTCGGGATCTTGATGACGCTGCCGATCGGCGGTGCCGACATGCCGGTTGTGATTTCGATCTTCAACGCGTTTACCGGCCTTGCGGTGGGCATCGAAGGCTACGTGCTGCAGAATCCGGCCCTGATGATAGCGGGGATGGTGGTCGGCGCGGCCGGCATGCTGCTGACCCTTCTGATGGCCAAGGCGATGAACCGCTCGGTGAGCAATGTGGTTTTTACGAATTTCGGTGAAGTCGCCAGCCGCAAGCAGGGCAAGATAAAAGGCAGCCTGAAGCCGGTTCAACCCGGCGACGCTGGCATCGCGATGCGCTATGCAGCCTCGGTCATCATCGTGCCGGGCTACGGACTCGCGGTTTCTCAGGGCCAGGGCAAGCTGTTCGAATTCGTCAAGCTGCTGCAGGCGGGCGGCGTATCGGTGAAGTTCGCGGTTCACCCGGTTGCCGGGCGCATGCCGGGGCAGATGGACGTGCTGCTTGCCGAGGCCGGCGTGCCTTACGACATGATCTTTCAGCTCGAAGATATCAACGAGCAGTTTGCCAGCACGGATGTCGCGCTCGTTATCGGCGCTAACGACGTGGTGAACCCGGCTGCCCGGACTGACAAGTCGTCGGTCATCTTCGGCATGCCGATCCTTGACGCCGACAAGGCCAAACAGGTGTTCGTGATCAAACGCGGCGAAGGCAACGGCTATGCCGGCATCGTCAATGCCCTGTTCTATGCCGACACCTGCAGCATGGTCTACGGCGATGCCCAAGGCGTACTGGTCAAGATGATCGAGGCAGTCCGAGGTCTCGGCCTGCCGGCAGTCGCCTGATTCAGAAGCGAATCCAACCGGGAAACACATCATGAAAACGCACATGCAAGCCGCTGTGGTCGAACAGTTCGGCAAGCCGCTGGTACTGAAGGAGCTCGCCATTCCGACACCGGGTCCGGGCCAGGTGCTGGTCAAGACCGAGGCCTGCGGCGTATGCCATACCGATCTGCATGCGACCAACGGCGACTGGCCGCTCAAGCCCGGTTTGCCATTCACGCCGGGGCATGAGGGTATTGGTATTGTCGCCGCCCTCGGCGCGGGTGTGACGGCGGTGAAGGAGGGCGACCGGATCGGCGTGCCCTGGCTGTATTCCGCCTGTGGGCACTGCGAGTACTGCCTTGCGGCACGCGAGCCCGTCTGCGCCGAAGCACAGTTCGGCGGCTACACGAAGAACGGCGGCTTTGCCGAATACATCGTGGCTGACCCGAACTACGTCGCTCACATACCGGCAGGTCTGGCTGCCCGCGAAGCAGCACCGCTCATCTGCGCCGGCATCACTTCGTACAAGGGCATCAAGGAGACCCAGGCGCGGCCGGGTGAATGGGTCGTGATCTCAGGCGTCGGCGGACTAGGGCACCTGGGTATCCAGTACGCCAAAGCGATGGGCTTGCAGGTGTGCGCCGTCGATATCGACGACGGCAAGCTAGCCCATGCGAAACGCCTCGGCGCCGACGCCGTGGTTAATGCGAACGACGGCGACCCGATTGCCGCCGTGATAAGGGCCACTGGCGGCGGCGCGCATGGCGTGCTGATTACGGCGCCCTCTCTTGGGGCGTTCAAACAGGGCGTCGGCATGACGCGCAAATGCGGTACCTGCGTGCTGGTCGGACTGCCGCCGGGTGAATTCCCCACGCCGCTGTTCGATGTCGTGGCCAACTGCATCACGATTCGCGGCTCGTTCGTCGGCAATCGCCGCGATATGGCGGAAGCGCTGGCCTTTGCCGCCGACGGCAAGGTCAGGGCCGACATCGAGCTGCAGCCGCTGTCGGCGATCAACAACGTGTTCCAGCGTCTGGGACACGGCGATGTACCGTCGCGCGTGGTGCTCGAGTTCGCGAGCCACTGACCGTGGACGCGCCGGGCATGCAGGGGAGAGCTAACGTGGCTGTCGAACCCGATCTTCAGTTGAGCCCCGGACCTGCCAGTCTGAAATCCGGGTCGGTCGACGCTTTACTGTTGCGCGCGAGGCATGATCCTCATGCGCTGGTCCAGATCCTTCGCGAGGCGCAGGCGCGGCACACCTGGCTGTCACGCGAACTGCTGGGCTATATCGCCGGCGCGCTCGGCCTGACTCTCGCGCATGTGGAAGGCGTCGCAACGTTCTATCGCTTTTTCCATACGAGCCCCGCCGGCGAGTATCGCGTGCTGTTCAGCGACAACATCACCGACCGCATGCAGGGTAACGCGGCCTTGCTGGATGACCTCTGCCGACGCCTTGGCGTCCAGCGCGGGCAGATGCGCGAGGATGGCAGAGTCAGCGTCGATTTCTGTTCCTGCACGGGCCTCTGCGATCAGGGGCCGTCCTTGCTGATCAATCATCATCAGGTCGTCACCCGGCTCGACGCCGGGCGCGTCGCGCAGCTTGCCGAATTCATTGAATCGCGGGTGCCGGCAGCGCAATGGCCGGCGCACTGGTTCCGAGTGGACGATCACGTGCGGCGCGCCGATGTCCTGCTCGGCACGCCGCTGATACCGGGTGCCGCGATTGCGGCTGCGCTGGCACGCGGCGTGCCGGCGCTGTTCGATGAGATGAACCGCTCCAACCTGCGCGGGCGTGGCGGCGCCGGCTTCGTCACCGGCATGAAATGGCGGCTCTGCCGCGACGCGCCAGGCACCGAACACTACATCGTGTGCAACGCGGACGAAGGCGAACCGGGCACGTTCAAGGACCGCGTATTGCTGACCCGCCACCCCGACATGGTGGTCGAAGGGATGACGATCGGCGCGCTGGCGATCGGCGCGCGGCGCGGCATGCTGTATTTACGCGGCGAATACCGCTACCTGCTTGAGCCGCTGCTCGACGTGCTGCAGCGCCGTCGCGAAGCGCACTTGCTGGGGGCTTCGATTCTGGGCCACGCAGGCTTCGATTTCGACATCGATATCCACGTCGGCGCCGGGGCCTATGTGTGCGGCGAGGAGTCGGCGCTGATCGAATCGCTGGAAGGCAAGCGCGGCACGCCGCGCATCCGGCCGCCGTTTCCCGCGGAACACGGCTATCTGCAACAGCCGACCGTGGTGGATAACGTCGAAACCCTGTGCGCCGCCACGCACGTCGCGTTGCAAGGCGGTGCGTGGTGGTCGGCCATTGGCACGCCGAAATCCACCGGCACCAGCCTCCATTCGGTTTCGGGAGACTGCGAGCGGCCGGGCATCTACGAATATCCGCTGGGCACCAGCGTAGACCGGATCCTCGAAGATTGCGGCGCGCGCGACACGCAGGCGGTGCAGGTCGGCGGGCCGTCCGGGAAGTGCCTGTCGGCGATCGAATTTGGCCACCGGATTGCGTTCGAAGACGTGCCATCGGCGGGGGCCTTCATGGTATTCGACCGCTCACGCGACATGTTCGAGGTGGCGCGCAACTATGCCGGTTTCTTCGCCGAAGAAAGTTGCGGGTTCTGCACGCCGTGCCGGGTCGGTACCGCGCTGGTAGTGAAAAGCATGGACAAGCTCGCCGCCGGCCGGGGCTCGCGTCACGACGTCGAGCTGCTGTCGGACATCGATATCCTGATGCACGGCACCACGCATTGCGGCTTGGGCGGCTCGGCTTGCAACGCGCTGCACGACACCATCGTGAAGTTCCGGCCCGCGTACGAACGGCGTCTGAAGTCGCTGGAATTCGAGCCTGCATTCGATCTGGACGCCGAGATAGAGGCGGCACGCCGTGTGACCGGGCGGGACGACGACACGGTCACGCAACGGGAGAGCGCAGCATGAGCACACCTGCCAACGCGGGCAATACCAACGGTACCAGCCACGCTTTCCCGCTCGATGGAGAGGACGTCCCGTTCGAGCCTGGCGACACCATCCTGCAAGCCGCACGGCGGGCTGGCCGTTATATCCCACACCTGTGCTGGCATCCGGATTTTCATCCGCAGGGTTCGTGCCGTGTGTGCACCGTGAAGGTCAAGGGCCGCCCTGGCTCGGCCTGCACGATGCACGCCGCTGATGGGCAAAAAGTCGAAAGCAATACCGACGAGCTGAACGCGGAGCGAAAGATGCTGCTGCAGATGCTGTTCGTCGAGGGCAATCACTTTTGCCCCTCCTGCGAAAAAAGCGGCAACTGCCTGCTGCAAGCGACGGCCTACGAGATGAACATGGAGGGCGTGCTGTTCGACGAGTTCTATCCGCGCCGGCCGATCGACGCCAGCCACCCCGACGTCATGATCGACTTCAACCGCTGCATTCTGTGCGAGCTCTGCGTGCGGGCGAGTCACGACATCGACGGCAAGGACGTTTTCGCCATTGCCGGGCACGGCAGCGGCACCCACCTGGTGGTCAACAGCGTCAGTGGAAGGCTCGCCGACACCGAGATGGATCTCGCCGACCGGGCCACCAGCATTTGCCCGGTTGGGGCGATCCTGCCGAAGCGGCGGGGCTTCCTGATCCCGATTGGCGAGCGCCGATACGACCCGCAGACGGCCGCCGATCCCGACACGCAGGAGGCGTCATGAGCACGGCCACGAGCGCGGAGGTCGATGCGGCCCACCGGCCTCGCAAGCTGAAGGTGGCGACGGTCTCGCTCGCCGGTTGCTTCGGCTGCCATACCTCGTTCCTCGATATCGACGAGCGCCTGCTGGAACTGGTGCAGCACATCGAGTTCGACCGCTCGCCGCTCACCGACATCAAGGAGGTCGGGCAGTGCGACATCGGTCTGATCGAAGGCGGTGTCTGCAATTCGGAGAACGTGGAGGTGCTGCGGGCGTTTCGCGCGCACTGCAAGACGCTGGTGGCCATGGGCGCCTGTGCGATCAACGGCGGCCTGCCGGCCGAGCGCAACCGTTTCGCGCTGGCGGACGTGCTCAACGAGGTCTATCGCGATCGCGCCGGACTTCGCGAAGGCAGCGCGATTCCCGACGATCCGGAATTGCCGGTCCTGCTCCAGCAGGTGCGCCCGATTCATGCGGTGGTTCATGTCGACTACTTTTTGCCAGGTTGCCCGCCGTCTGCGGATGCGTTCTGGAGCTTCCTGAACGACCTGATGGCCGGGCGCACGCCGCATCTCGGCCACGCCCTGATGCACTACGATTGACGATCGGAAACCGGAGAGCACCGCATCATGAGCTTCGACCTCGAAACGGCCGCCAATCCGAAAGGATTGCGGCGTGTGGCCATCGACCCGGTATCGCGCGTCGAAGGGCACGGCAAGGTGACGATCCTGCTGGACGAGCAGCAGCGCGTGCAGCAGGTGCGTTTGCATATCGTCGAGTTCCGCGGCTTCGAGAAGTTCATCGAAGGGCGGCCGTACTGGGAGGTTCCGGTGATGGTGCAGCGTCTATGCGGCATCTGCCCGGTGTCGCACCAGCTTGCGGCGTCCAAGGCGATGGATCGGGTCGTGGGCGCACGGCCGGTCACCCGCAGCGCGGAGAAAATCCGGCGGCTGATGCACTACGGTCAGGTCATGCAGTCGCATGCGTTGCACTTCTTCTACCTGGCATCGCCCGATCTTCTGTTCGGCTTCGATTCGGAGGTCGACTTGCGCAATATCGTCGGCGTGGCGCAGGCGTATCCCGACATCGCGAAACAGGGCATCCTGCTGCGCAAATTCGGGCAGGAGCTGATCCGGGCCACCTCGGGCAAGCGTATCCACGGCACCGGTTCCATACCGGGTGGCATGAACCGGTATGTCAGCCAGGCGGACCGCGACATGCTGTACCGGGACGTCGATCAGATGACCGGTTGGGCGGCCGATGCCGTGGACATCGCCAAACAGCTTCACGCGCAGAATCCAGCCCTCTATGACAGCTTCGGCAGCTTTCGTTCGAACATGCTGTCGCTGGTGCGCGCGGACGGCGCAATGGATCTCTACGACGGTGTACTGCGCGCCCGCGACGCCGACGGTGGGATCATTTTCGACGGTGCGAGCGATCAGGACTATATGAGCCTGATCGAAGAAGAAACGCGCCCCTGGACCTACATGAAGTTTCCGCATCTGCGCAGCCTCGGACGCGATACCGGCTGGTATCGCGTCGGACCGCTGGCGCGCGTGCAGAACTGCGACTTCATCCCCAGTCCGCTGGCCGAAGCGCAGCGCAAGGAGTTCGTCGACTGGGGCAAGGGCTCGCCGGTTCATGCGACGCTCGCCTACCACTGGGCCCGCATGATCGAGGTCTTGCACGCGGTGGAGGTCATCAAGGATCTGCTCGACGATCCCGATATCCTTCAGGGTGAGTTGATGGCGAGCGGCGAGCGCCGCGCCGGCGGGGTGGGGATCATCGAAGCGCCGCGCGGCACGCTGATTCACGACTATCGCGTGAATGCCGACGATCTCGTCACGCACTGCAACCTGATCGTCTCCACGACGCACAACAACCAGGCCATGAACGAGGCCGTGCGCTCGGTGGCACGCGAATACCTGGATGGCCAGAGGTTGACCGAGGGCCTGCTCAACCGCATCGAAATCGCGATCCGTGCGTTCGACCCGTGCCTGTCCTGCGCCACCCACGCATTGGGACGGATGCCGCTGGATGTCGTGCTGCTGGGACCTGGCGGCGAGCCGTTCGACCACATGACGAAGTCGCACGACGGCGAGGTGATGCGCCATTCGCCGGCAGGCATGGGAGCGATGGCATGAACGCACCGCTGCTGATATTCGGATGGGGCAATCTGAGCCGCGGGGACGACGCACTCGGTCCATTGTTCGTGCAGCAACTGCGCCTGCTGGCTGGGACCGGGGCCGGCAGCCGGGTGGATTTCCTGGAGGACTACCAGTTACAGATCGAACATGCACTCGATCTGGCTTTTCGCGAGCGCGTGCTGTTCGTGGACGGCAGCGTCAATTGCGCGACGCCTTTCGAGGTGACCGCACTGCGCCCATCGCGCGACACCAGCTTTACGACACACGCGATTTCGCCGCAAGCAGTGATGCACGTGTATCGGGACCTGTACCACGCCGAACCGCCTGCGTGCACGCTGCTGGCCATACGCGGCATGCATTTCGAATTAGGGGCGCCCCCCGGTTCCCTCGCGCTCGATCATCTGGCTCGCGCGTTGGCATGGGGCCAGTCCTGGATCGAACGGCGCGCGGTGGCGCCTTCCGGCTTGTCCGGGATCGCTCATGCATGAACTCAGCCTCGCGGGCGGCATCGTGAGCATGGTTGAGGCAGCCGCCGCGCGCGAGGACTTCCGGCGGGTTGCGCAACTGCGTCTGGAGATTGGCGCGCTCGCCGGTGTCGAGCCTCAGGCCCTGCGTTTCGCGCTGACCGCCATGATGCCCGGCACTTGCCTCGCGGGCGGCGAGATTACGATCGACGAGATTGCCGGCATGGCCTCGTGTCTGCACTGCGGCGCCAGCGTAGAGATCGAAAGCCACACCGAAGCGTGCTCGCGGTGCGGCCAGTTCACGCTGAAGGCCACGGCGGGTACCGGCCTGCGCGTAGTTGACATCCTCGTATTCGACGATTGAAATTTTTCAGGAGAGAACGATGTGTGTCGTCTGTGGTTGTGGTACCGGGGCCGACCCCGAAACTGTTCACGCCGATGATGAGGAGGCCGGCACTTCGCACGTCGCGCCGACGTCTCTCAATGGTGAGCTGCATTACGGCGCCGGCGTTGCACGGCTTTCGGTGCCCGGCATGAGCGAGGCGCGGGCGATTCGCATTGAAACCGACGTGCTGGACGAAAACAGACGTCACGCTAACCGCAATCGGGCGCATTTCGCATCGCACCGTGTCACGGCACTGAACCTGGTATCCAGCCCGGGTTCAGGCAAGACAACGCTGCTTTGCGCCAGCATCGAAGCGCTGAAGATACGTCGGCCAGGTTTTGCCGTCGCGGTGATCGAGGGCGACCAGCAGACCAGCGTCGATGCCGAGCGGATTCGCGCCACGGGTGCGCCGGCCATTCAGGTCAACACGGGACGCGGGTGTCACCTGGACGCGCAAATGGTGGGCGAAGCCTTCGCGCACCTTGATCTTCACACAGCCGCGCATCACGCTCGCCACGCCGGGGCGATGCTGTTCATAGAAAACGTCGGCAATCTGGTCTGCCCCGCGTTATGGGATCTGGGCGAGGCCGCCAAGGTCGTGGTTCTGTCGGTGACCGAGGGCGACGACAAGCCGCTCAAGTATCCGGACATGTTCGCCGCCGCGACGCTGATGATCATCAACAAGATCGATCTCTTGCCCTATGTCAGTTTCGATGTGACCCGATGCATCGAGTATGCGCGGCAGGTCAATCCCTCCATTGACGTGCTCCGCGTTTCGGCCACGCGCGGCGACGGCATGGACGACTGGCTGGGCTGGTTGCTGCCGCCGCGCGTTGAACCGCGTTTCCGAACCTGGAAAGCGTCCTCCCAGCGGCGCACTGTCTTGCAACGGGTCAGGTGATGCAGATGCCTACCCGCGTGCACACCGTTCGCGATGACGAGCCGCTGGTAAGCAAGTGGGGCGGCGAGGCAATTCGGGTGCGCGGATTGGTGCAGGGCGTTGGCTTTCGGCCCGCCGTCTGGCGTCTCGCGCATGACTGCGGCGTGAGCGGCACCGTCTGCAACGACGGGGAAGGTGTACTGATCCGCGCGTGGGCGGACAGGCCGGTGCTCGAGCGCTTCGTCGCGGGCTTGCATGGCCGCTGTCCGCCGCTTGGACGGATCGACTCGGTGGAGCGACGCGCGGTCCCGGACGTGGCGCCAGCGCCCGGCGAATTCACGATCGTTGAAAGCGGCGGTGGTCCTGCGCATACCGGCGTGGTGCCCGACGCGGTGACGTGCCGGGCCTGTCTCGATGAGACGCTCGATCCATCGGGGCGCCGCTACCGTTATCCGTTCACCAACTGCACGCATTGCGGGCCGCGCCTGTCGATTGTCGGTGCGATCCCCTATGATCGTTGCGCTACGACAATGGCCGCCTTCCCTTTGTGCGGCGCGTGTCGCCGGGAATATGACGATCCGGGGGACCGGCGCTTTCATGCACAGGCGGTAGCCTGTCCGGCGTGCGGGCCACGAATATGGATCGAGCAGGCCGACGGCTCGCGGGAACGAGGCGATCCGCTCGAGGTCGCGTGTCGTTATCTGCGGCTCGGCGGCATCGTCGCGATCAAGGGACTGGGCGGTTTTCAGCTTGCGTGCATGGCGACGGCGCAGGCGGCGGTCACGAAATTGCGCGTGCTGAAACACCGTGCACGCAAACCGTTTGCGTTGCTGGCGCGAGACGTGACGATGGCCGAACGTTATTGCAGCGTGAGCAATGCGGACGCGGCGTTGCTGCGGAGTGCCGCGGGTCCGATCGTCATCATGCCGGCGATCGGGCGGACCACGGCGGCCGATCTTTCCGGCGTGGCGCCGGGCACCGCAACGTTAGGCTTCATGCTGCCGTCGACGCCGTTGCATCATCTGATCATGCGTGCTCTCGATGCGCCGATCGTGCTGACCAGCGGTAACGTCGCCGACGAACCGCAATGTACGGCGAATGACGATGCTCGGATCCGGCTCGCGGGCATGGCCGATGTGTTTCTGATGCACGATCGCGAGATCGCGTCGCGCATCGACGATTCGGTGGCGAGGGTGCTGCACGGCGTGCCGCGCCTGTTGCGCAGCTCACGTGGCTATGCGCCAGCACCGCTGCGCATGCCGCATGATTTCGCCGCTGCACCGCCGGTGCTGGCGATGGGTGCGCAACAGAAAAACGCGTTCTGCCTGCTGCGCGAAGGCGAGGCGCTGGTTTCGCATCACATCGGCGAGCTGGAAAACGGCGAGACTTATCGCGACTACAAGGCGTCACTCGCGCGATACGAAAAACTGTTCGGGCACGACGCGCGCGTGGTGGCGGTCGATCTGCATCCCGAGTATCTGTCACGTAAGCTCGGGATCGACATCGCGCGGCAACGGAGTCTGCCGCTTGCGGAGATCCAGCACCATCACGCGCATTTCGCCGCATGTCTCGCGGAAAACGATATCGGCCTCGCGTCGAATATCCTCGGCGTCGTGCTCGATGGCCACGGTATGGGCACTGACCGTCGCCTGTGGGGCGGCGAATTTCTGCTGGGGGGATACGTCGACTGCACGCGCGTGGCCAGCTTGACGCCGGTGGCGTTGCCCGGCGGCATGCGCGCAGTCCTTGAGCCGTGGCGCAATACGTATGCACATCTGCGCGCCAGCCTGGGGTGGGAATGGGTCGCGCGGCGATACGCGAAGCTCGACCTCGTCCGCTTTCTTGCCGGCAGGCCGCTAGCGCTGCTCGAGCAGATGATCGAAGGCGGCGTGAACAGTCCGGTCTCAAGTTCGGCTGGACGCCTGTTCGACGCGGTCGCCGCGGCAGCCGGCGTGTGCCGCGAGCGGGTGCAGTACGAAGGGCAGGCCGCAATCGAATTCGAAGCGCTGATCGACCGGCGGACGCTGCATGATGAAGATGACGCACTCGCTTATCCGTTCCGCATTGGTGAAGCGTCGGACGCGGCATACCCGCTTCTGATCGACGCGAAACCGATGTGGCTTGCGCTGCTCGATGACCTGATGCGCGCGACGCCGGCACCGGTGATAGCCGCGCGCTTTCATAAAGGGTTCACGATCGCGATCGTGCAGATGGTCAAGCGCGCGCTCGGGTCGAGACTGCATGGATCGGCGCCTGCGGTGCGCACGGTCGCGCTGTCCGGCGGCGTCATGCAAAACGCGGCGCTTTTCGAACAGCTTTCGGAGCGGCTTGCCGCATGCGGCCTGGTGGTGCTGGCTCATCGCCAGGTGCCCGCGAATGACGGCGGCATTGCGCTGGGGCAGGCCGCGATTGCCGCAGGGCGTGCGCTGGCGCACGTAGAGCAAAGGAACACGTTATGTGCCTAGGCATTCCAGGACAGATCATCGCCATCCACGATGCGGTCAATAAGCTTGCGCTGGTCGAGGTGAGCGGAGTCCGGCGGCTGATCAACATCGCCTTCATTGTCGACGAAGATCTGCCTGCGGCTGCGTATGTCGGCGACTGGGTCCTTATCCATGTCGGTTTCGCCATGAGCCGTCTCGATGAGGCGGAGGCGATGCACACACTTGCGTTGTTGCGCGAACTGGGCGAGTCGGACGAGTTGGACGATCGGCGGATCGCGACCGACGCTTTCAGCGCGACAGGAAGCACACCATGAAATACGTCGACGAATTCCGCGATCCGGACAGAGCCCGTGCGCTGACGCACGAGATTCGCCGGCTAGTCGAGCGGATCGCACGCACACGCGGTGGCCTGGAGCGACCGTTGCAGATCATGGAGGTTTGCGGCGGTCATACGCATTCGATCTTTCGGTACGGGATTCACCAGATGCTGCCGCCGGAGGTCGAGTTCGTTCATGGTCCCGGCTGCCCCGTCTGCGTGCTGCCGATGGGACGCGTCGACGACTGTGTGGCGCTCGCCAGGCGGCCCGAAGTGATCTTCACGACGTTCGGCGACGCAATGCGAGTACCGGGCTCCAGCACGAGCTTGCTGAAGGCCAAGGCCGATGGCGCTGACGTGCGGATGGTCTATTCTCCCGTCGACGCGCTGGCGATTGCACGTGCGAATCCGCATCGCGAAGTGATCTTCTTCGGGCTCGGCTTTGAAACCACGATGCCGGGCACGGCAATGACGGTGCTGCAGGCGCACGCCGGGCGCGTCGAAAACTTTTCGCTTTTCTGCAACCACATCACTATCGTTCCGACGATCAAGGCGATTCTCGACTCACCGGACCTGCGCCTCGACGGATTTCTCGGCCCGGGGCACGTCAGCATGGTGATCGGAACCCGTCCGTATCGCTTCATTGCGGAACAGTACCGGAGGCCGATTACCGTCGCCGGATTCGAGCCGCTCGATGTGCTGCATTCGGTCTTCATGGTCTTGCGCCAGATCGCAGAAGGCCGCAGCGAGGTGGAAAACCAGTATGCCCGTATCGTGCCCGAGAATGGCAATGCACAGGCGCTGTCGGCGATCGGGCAGGTGTTCGAGCCGCGCGAGTTTTTTGAATGGCGCGGGCTTGGATCGATTGAGCATTCGGGTGTGCGGATTCGCGATGCGTTTGCCGCGTTCGATGCGGAGCGCAAGTTTCCTGTAGCCAACCTGCAGTTGGCCGATCCGCAGGCGTGTCAGTGCGGCGAGGTCCTTAAAGGCGTCATCAAGCCGCCTCAATGCAAGGTGTTTGGCACTGCGTGCACGCCGGACAGGCCGCTTGGCGCCTTGATGGTATCGAGCGAAGGTGCGTGCGCGGCGCACTATCGCTACGCACGCATCGATACATCGGCGCTGACCGCGGCAGCTGCTGTTTGTCCTGGACCCGCTCCGGCGGCGCTGCGAGTGCAAGCATGAATGACAGGGTCAACAAACTGAGGGACGTGACGATCAATCTCGGGCACGGCGGGGGTGGCCGGGCGATGCGCGATCTGATCGAAGACGTGTTCGTCGCTGCATTCGACAATCCCGCGCTCGCGGCGCTGGAGGACCAGGCGGTTTTTCCGCTTGCCGAACTCGCGCGCCACGGCGACCGGCTTGCATTCACTACCGATAGTTACGTGGTCGATCCGCTGTTCTTTCCGGGCGGCGACATCGGCGCGCTGGCGGTATCGGGCACCGTCAACGATCTTGCGATGTCGGGCGCCAGGCCGCTTTTCCTTTCATGTGGGATGGTGATAGAAGAGGGGCTTGCTGTCGATACACTGCGTCGCGTAGCGGCCAGTATGCAGCGGGTGGCGATCGAGGCGGGCGTATCCATCGTGACCGGCGACACCAAGGTGGTCGAGCGTGGCAGTGCGGACAAGCTGTTCATCAACACCGCCGGGATCGGCATCGTACCTGCGGGAGTGAATATTTCCGCCCGCCGCGCCCAGGTGGGAGACGCCGTGATTGTGAACGGCTTTCTTGGAGACCACGGCGTGGCGATCCTGATTGCAAGGCAACAACTCGCCTTGCAGGCCGACGTTGCCAGCGACTGCGGGCCGCTGGGCTCGCTGGTGGCGACGATGCTCGGCGCGTGTGACGACATTCATTGCATGCGGGACGCGACGCGCGGCGGCATGGCGACTGTATTGAACGAATTCGCCGTTTCGTCGGGCGTGGCGATTCATATCCGGGAGACCGCGATACCGGTGCGGGACGAAGTCAGAGGCGCATGCGAAATTCTCGGGCTCGATCCGCTCTATCTGGCCAACGAGGGCAAACTGATTGCGCTGGTACCCGCGCGCTGCGCGCAGCGGCTACTTGCAGCAATGCGCCGCCATCCGGCGGGAAGAGACGCGGCTATCATCGGCGAGGTGGTGGCGCTGCCCGCAGGGATCGTGGTCCTGCAAACGGAGTTCGGCGGCCAGCGGATTGTCGACATGCTGGTCGGCGAACAACTGCCACGAATCTGCTAGCGCGGTCGCCCTTGCGACTGTCGGCGGGGCGGCGGCCATCTGCCGTGGAAGAGAACCACCAGGAGAAGAAATGATCACGTTATATGAGTTCGACGACCAGCAGTCCCAATCCAACGCGCTGGCGAAGGCAGTGGGGGACGCTTTACAGGTGTCCCTCACCGCTCAGGCAGCCTCGGCCGCCAAGGGCCCGGGCCACGTTACGCTCGCAGTTTCCGGCGGCAGCAGTCCGCGTCCATTCCTGCAAACGTTGTCCACGCAACCGTTCGATTGGGCACGCATTGCCGTGACGCTCGTCGACGACCGCTGGGTTGCCGAAACGGACAGCGCGAGCAACGCGCGTTTCGTACGCGAGGCGCTGCTGCAGCACGCGGCGAGCAGCGCCGTGTTCTGGCCGCTTGTCGACACCGCGCAGGCGCTCGACGCGCATGTCGCCGCGCTGAACGCCGACCCGGCTCGCCTGCTGCCGGACATCGCTGTTCTGGGCATGGGGGAAGACGGCCACACGGCATCGATCTTCGCGGATTCACCCGAATGGGACGACGCAATTACCACGACTGCACACTTCATTGCCGTGCACCCGGGGAGCGCGCAGCATGCCCGGGTGAGCTTGTCGTTATCCGCGCTGAAACGGATTGACCACCTGTTCTTACTGATTGCCGGCCCTCGCAAGCGCGATGTGCTGAAAGCGGCGACCTCTACACTCCAGAGAAATGCCATCTCACAGTTGGCTCACGCCAGCGAAGCGCAATTAAACGTCTACTGGTCTGCAAATTAGCGTCAAGTCCCCCCATCTCACAAGGAACGACCATGAACACCGATACCGACAAGAGAATATTCGCGGAGTTCGACGATTTCGCTTCGAAAAGCGAGGACGTCAACGTTCAGTTTTTGATTCAGGCGATGAAGCTTCACGCTGAGATCACCAATTCCAGGCTTGCCGACATCGAGCAAGCTTTGCTGGCGCTGCGCAATTCGAGTTCCGCCACGCAGCGGTGACGACGCTGGCGTATCACGTCGGGGGCTGCCGTGAGCTCCTGGGGTGTTGTGCGCGCGCGTCGCCGCGCCGCGGATGCCAGCCAGCGTGCTCGCAAGCGTCAGCAGGTACGAGGGCATGGCGACTGCCCTCAGGTGCAAGGCATTCCGTCGTGATGTGGCGCCGTCGTCCCGATTGAACCGCCGGGGTACGGGACCGTACCGACATTCCGGACCGTTGCGTGCATCGTAAGGGGAATCATCCGTGCATGACGCGGTGAGGCAATCAGGGCGCGTACCGAACAGGACGTCCAATTTCCCGGTCAGGATTGCCGCCGGCCTCACGAAGCGATAACAACCATGAATCCGCTAACACTGTTTCTTCTCACTGCGTTTGCTTTTGCGCTCCTCGATTTCCGCCAGTCGATCTGGTCCGGCTCCGTCATGCCACGGCGAATCGGAGAGATACGCTACCCACACGAAGAGTAAAGTGCGAATGCCACAGGGTGGCCAAACGCAAGGCCGACCGGCGGCTGCCTCAATTTCCCGGGAGACCCCAACTGGTCAGCCTCACCGCCGCTGATACGATACCGGGTAAACCAGCTCGACTCCTCGCCATCCTGTGATCGCGGGCTATCGGTAACAGATCAGCGGTAATCTCGCGGAAGGTCGACGGACTCCAGGGATCTAGACCCGAACGGTTGAACGCGTCTTGCTAAAACATCGTGATCAAGGGGATCCTCGTTAGCGGCGCTTTAGCGGGGCCACCACGCGGTCAAACGACACCTTTAAAAAAAGAAATCGCGCAGAATGTTTCGTTCACTCAAAAGGCCAGGCCATGTCCGATTCCACTACCGTCAGGCTGGAAGCATTTAGCGATGGTGTATTCGCGATTGCAATTACCCTGCTTGTGCTGGAAATCAAGGTACCGTCCGCCAGTGATCTGAGCCAGGTCAGCGGTCTTTGGCATGCACTTGCGGAACGTTGGCCCAGTTATGTCGGCTTCGTCGCCAGTTTCTTTATTGTCGGCGTGATGTGGGCGAACCATCACGCGCTATTCGAATACATACGGCGGGTGGATCGCCGCATGTTGCTGGCGAATCTGTTTCTCCTCATGGGCGTCAGCTTTCTTCCATATCCCACGGCCGTACTGGCACAGAATCTCGCGAACCCCGCGACCCGCACGGACGCGACCGTGTTCTACGGCGTCACGCTCGTCTTCACCGCGTTGACATACAACGTTGTCTGGTGGCTGGGGCGCTACGGGCAGGCGCGGCTCGAGCCGCACGTTCATGAGACGGGATTGCGGATGATAACTCGACGCTACAACATGACGCTGCTCGGCAGCCTGGTTGCGACCGGCTTCGCGTTCGTAAACATCTGGCTGAGTCTTGTCATGCATCTTTCCCTGTACGTACTGAGCGCACGTTCGGAGCCGTTGAAGGAAAGGGACTGAATCGTGCTGTTCCTGCGTCGAGTTCAACGACCTGTTTCGCAGCGGCGGCGTTTTCTGCCGGATTTCGGTCGGCGACCGCCCGGGCTGCTGATTTTCACGCTCGCCCGCGCTATTCGCACCACAACCCTCACCGCTTTGTCACAAAGCCTTCAGATCTGGCAATAGTCGATCGAATTCCTGCTTTACCACGTTGTAGCATTCGCAAACGCGCTTTTCGAGCCCGGGGCGGTCCAGCACTTCGATATGACCATGGCTGTAGCGAATCAGCCCCGCATCCTGCAGTTTCAACGCCGCTTCGGTGACCCCGGATCGGCGCACGCCCAGCATGTTGGCGATCAGTTCCTGGGTCATTCTAAGTTCGTTTGACGGCAGGCGATCGAGGCTAAGCAGCAACCAGCGACACAACTGCTGGTCGATCGAGTGATGACGGTTGCAAACCGCGGTCTGCGCCATCTGCGTGATCAACGCCTGGGTGTAGCGCAGCAATAACCTCTGCACAGGCCCTGCGCGGTGAAACTCCTGTTTCAGGATCCTGGCATCGAGCCGGTACGCCTCGCCCGCGCTTTGCACTATCGCGCGGTTGGGGGTGGTTTCGCCGCCCATGAAGAGTGCAATACCGATGAGCCCTTCGTTGCCGACGATCGCAATCTCAGCGGAAGAGCCATCTTCCATGACGTAGAGCAGCGAGACGATCGACGTGGTGGGGAAGTAGACGTGATGGAGCCGGTCGCCCGATTCGTATATCACCTGCCCCAAGGGCATATCGATGCGGACCAGATGGGGAGAGATGCGTGCCCACTCTGCTTCGGGCAAAACGGACAGCAGGTGATTCTGTTTGGGATCTTGCTCGTTTGTCATGTATTGCTCTCCCTGACATGCTGTCCAGAAACCGCCTCGCTCGCGGATCGTTCTTAACAATATCGGGTCTCGACGGCAGTTGAATGAATGTTCCCGACGAAACTGGCGAGGACGCCGCGGCGTCGCAACACGCGACCAGAATTATCGTTCAATTATAGTTCGTGCGCAGCGCGGCAGCGTACCAGGCGACGGCCTCAATTATGGCTCGCTGCGTCTACATTGACCCTTCCTCCAGCGGAACGCGTGCCGTCGCCGGTGTGCTCCGTTGCAGACTGGGCGGTTGCGGATGACAACCGCCGTCAGGCAGGCTCGTCAGCCCCGCGCCTTTCGATCACGATGGGCAGCCGGAGCGTGAATTCACTGCCGGCACCGGGCCCCGCACTGGTCGCCGACACGGTTCCGCCGTGCGATTCGGCGACGGCTTTCACGACGGCAAGACCCACTCCCAAACCGCCAGCACTGGCCGCAATCGTTCTGCTCGATTGAGCGAAGAGGTCGAAAATATGTGGCAGAAGTGCTCGTGATATGCCCAGACCATTGTCCGTGACGGAGACAATGAGGTCCTTTCCGTCCGAATGTACGTTCACCGTGATGCAACCATGGTCGGGTGTGTATTTCGCTGCGTTATGCAGGAGGTTGTCGATGGCCTGTGCAAGACGGACCGCGTCGCCTTCAACGCGTAGCGTCCGGTCGGCGAACTGCAGCGTGAATGTCTGGCCGCGTTTGGCCGTCGCCAATGCAGCGGCGGCGAGTGGGGCGGCCAGAAACCCGACCACGTCGAGGTGGTCCCGGCTTATGCGAAGGACGTTCCGGTCGATCCGGGTAGCGTCCATCAAATCCTGCGCGAGCCGGGCTATCTGTGCGATTTGCCGATCGATCATGTCAAGCGACCGAAGCACTTCCGGTCGGTCCGCCGACGCCCGGCGCATGAGCTGAGTGGCGAGTTGCAGCGGAGTGAGCGGTCCGCGAAGCTCATGCGCCACCATAGCCAGAACCTGATTCTTCAGTTTCGATGCGCTGGCATGGTCGCCGACCGTACGGGACGCATTGAAGGCCACGACGGTAGGCTGTCGCACAGCGGGTTCGATAATTTCATCCCTCTCATCCGCATGGCGCGCGCCGTGAGCGCTAGTAGGCCACCGGAAAGACGTTGGATGGACTGACATGTTGTTCCCCATATCGCACCCTTCAGGGCGCGATGCGCAAAGAGCCGGTGGTTCACCAATGCCTGCCTCGTGAGAGTGATCTGAAGCTGAAGATCGCTGTAACGCGCAGGTTGAAATAGCATGGTCCTCCGACCGATACGGTAAATCTGTACGGTGGCGTTCAGGTGAGTAAAAGCAACCGCATCGCTCGCCGGGTGAACGGCGAATGTCTGCCGACAGGGTGCGCTCCGGGTCCGCTAGATTGTCTACGGTCTATACGCTCGCGGACTCGTGATGCGGCCGTCCATCCGCGTGGTCGCGCCTGGCCGGTACGGCACCGTACCGACTCCGGTCCCAATGATGGGCACCGTGTCTCTGATGTCCTGAATTTGTAATTTCCAGATCTCCAGACACGGTGAGGTGACACACGATCCTGTTCGATCGCTGTCGCCGACTGCGGTTCTCCACAAGACGGGGTTGGTAACCATGAATCCGATTACGTTGTTTCTGTCAGTCGCATTGGTGCTGGCCGGTGCTGTCGCCGGCCAATGGCTCAGCATCTATCTGGCGCCTCCGTTGATCATCGTCGGTATCCTGATCGGACTGTCCGTGAAGGTGGCCAATGTGTGGGAGAAATTCGTGATCCTGCGGCTTGGCAAGCTGCAGAGCGTCAGGGGTGCAGGCTTTTTCATGATCATTCCGCTGCTCGATCACATCGTGGCGATCATCGACGAACGCATCCAGACCACGGCTTTCAACGCGGAGCAGGCGCTGACCAAAGACACGGTGCCGGTCAACGTCGACGCAATCATCTTCTGGCATGTTGCGGATGCGAAAAAGGCGGCGCTCGCCATCACCGATTATCGCCAGGCGATTGATCGAGTGTCTCAGACCACGTTACGCGAATTGATCGGATCATCGATGCTGGCTATGCTGCTGTCGGATCGGATCTATGCGGATGCCCATCTAAGAGACGTGATTGGCAGCAAGACGGCGGAATGGGGCATTGCGGTCGGTTCCGTGGAGATTCGAGACGTAGCGATTCCGGTCGCGCTGCAAGACGCGATGTCCCGTCAAGCGCAGGCTGAGCGGGAAAAGCAGGCGCGCGTCATTCTGGGTTCCGCAGAAGCCGCCATTGCTGCGAATTTCGTCGAGGCGGCTCGTGTCTATGAGAACCAGCCAGGTGCGCTTCAACTTCGCGCTATGAACATCATTTATGAAACTACCAAAGAGCGCGGTGCGACCATCCTCATGCCGACGTCGATGGTGGACAGTCTGAATCCGGCGCTGGCGCTAGCGATCGCCGGCCGCGATCCTGCTACCGGCGCGGCGGTGAGCCCGCTCAAGACGGCAGCCTAGATGAACCCGCGCATTGCAACACGGCGACTCATGACGCGACAGTTCGACCTGTGCGTTGATCCGGCGTCAGCGCCGTGGTGGCAGACGTTGCGGTCATGATGCGCTATTATCCATGGAACTCGCGATGAATATCAGTCCTCTTGCCGGCAAGCGCTTGCCTGATGCAATGCTGGTGAATGTGCCGCGGCTTGTCACCGCGTACTACACCGACAAACCAGATGCCGCGATCCCGGCGCATCGGGTCGCGTTCGGCACCTCCGGGCATCGCGGCTCGGCGTTCGCGCGCAGCTTCAACGAGTGGCACGTACTCGCCATCACGCAGGCCATTTGCTACTACCGGAAGCAGCAGGCTATCGACGGGCCGCTCTTTATCGGCATCGATACCCATGCACTGTCCGAGCCCGCTTACGCGAGTGCGCTGGAGGTACTGGCTGCAAACGGCGTGGAGGTCATGATCGCGCAGAACGGCGAATACACACCCACACCGGCGGTGTCGCACGCCATCCTTGCGTACAATCGCGGCCGGTCCGCGGGGCTGGCGGACGGTATCGTCATGACGCCATCGCACAATCCACCGGAAAGCGGCGGTTTCAAGTACAACCCGCCGAACGGCGGCCCGGCCGATGAGACGGTGACCGGCTGGATCGAAAGAGCGGCGAACGGATTACTCGAAAGCAGGCTTGATGGCGTGCTGCGCATCTGTTTGTCAAAAGCGCTGCGCGCCACGACGACGCACCGGCACGACTTCCTCAACGCCTACGTCGGCGATCTCGTCAACGTCCTCGATATGGATGTGGTGCGTGGTGCGCCAATCCGCCTCGGAGTCGACCCGCTCGGCGGTGCGGGGGTGCACTACTGGGGGCCGATTGCCGAGCGCTATAACCTGAATCTCAGCGTGGTCAACGACGAGGTCGATCCGACCTTCCGTTTCGTGAGCGTCGATTGGGACGGACGGATTCGCATGGATCCGTCGTCGCCGTATGCGATGCAAACGTTGATCGACCAGAAGGATCGCTTCGACGTGGCCTTTGCGTGCGATACCGATCACGATCGCCATGGCATCGTCACGCGGCACGCGGGGCTGCTGCCGCCGAATCACTATCTTGCGGTCCTCGTCCATTATCTGTACGCGAATCGACCGCAATGGCGCGCTCATGTGGCGGTTGGCAAGACCATCGTCAGCAGCCAGATGATCGATCGTGTGACGGAAAAACTCGGCCGCACGCTTTACGAAGTGCCAGTCGGCTTCAAATGGTTTGTCGATGGGCTGCTCGACGGTTCCCTGGGTTTCGCAGGTGAAGAGAGTGCGGGCGCCAGTTGTCTGCGGCTCGACGGCACGGCGTGGAGTACCGACAAGGACGGTATCGTGCCCGCTTTGCTGGCGGCCGAAATGACGACCCGCACTGGCCGGGATCCTGCCGAAATTTACCGTGATCTGACCCAGCGACTGGGCGAGCCGGTCGAACGCCGCGTCCAGGCGGCGGCGACGGCGCCGCAACGCGCGCTGCTTGCACGGCTGTCGCCGGCACAGTTTCCTCACACTGAACTTGCCGGCGAAAAAATCGAGCAGGTGCTCGACCGGGCGCCGGGCAATGGCGCAGCCATAGGCGGCATCAAGGTGGTCACGAAGAGCGGCTGGTTCGCTGCGCGCCCGTCAGGCACCGAAGATGTCTATAAGATCTATGCGGAAAGCTTCCGCGGCGAGGCTCACCTGACACGCATCGTTGGCGAAGCCCAGGCGATGGTCGACAGCGTGTTCGAGGCACAGGTTGCCACGGATGATGGCGCCCGGCCGTGAACGCGGAAAATGCAAGGCCTTGGCCGCAAGCGGGCTGGCCAGCCACCTCTGCTTTTGATCGCTAACAGCCCATGCCAGCGCACGCGGTACGACCGCGTACGAATTGCCCGGTTTCCAATCTGTCTTTGCAATCCGGCAGCACGTTGCCGATCGCCTGGTTTCCAGCAAGGTCCATCAGCGTACAGACGCGAGAGCGGGTTGGCGGGATGATCAATGCCTCGCGACGACTCCGATCGCGCGACTTCGGAGCCGCTCATGCAATACCCGCTGTATGTCCATCGAAAATGGCGAGCCGATCCATCGCGGCAGCTTTCCCCGACTTTCCCGGTGCCGACGTGTGCGAAAACTCGTTCGAAGAACTCGAACGCGATGCGCAGGACAAGGTGCAGCAGATGCATGACTCGAAGCGAGTACGTTACTCCCGTGCAGCATGCGTGCGAGTCTGCTGCAGAATATCGACGCGACGGCACGGGCGCGGCACATGACGCAGTGCGTTCCTTCAGTTACCGACAGACGAACATGGCGGCACGCACCGGCCGTTTTAGCCGGTATCTGTGCAACCCGGGAGAACCACCCCATGACCCCGGCGACGGCGATAGCGCCACTTCCTGCAACCGATCCGGCGGGCTCACCCGCAGCACCGCCCGTGGCTGGACTGAGTAGCGCGGAAGCGCGCCGCAGGCTGGCTGAGTCCGGTCCGAACGCGATGCCGGAGACTTCCGCGCATCCGTTGCGCAGGGCCTTGGGCAAATTTTGGGCACCGGTGCCGTGGATGCTGGAAGCCGCCATCGTGCTGGAGTGTGTCCTCGGAAAATTTGTCGAAGCGGGGATCATTGCGGCGCTGCTGGTGTTCAATGCGGTGCTCGGGCTGGTTCAGGAAAGCCGCGCACAGGCGACGCTGAATGCGCTGAAATCGCGCCTCGCGCTCAATGCGTCGGTTCAGCGCGATGGAGCGTGGTCGATCGTGCCGGCTGCGGATCTGGTGCCGGGCGACGTGGTCAAGCTCTCGCTGGGCGGTGTGGTCGCGGCAGACATGAAGCTGGTCTCGGGCAACGCGCTACTCGATCATTCGATGCTGACCGGCGAATCGGTACCGGTCGAAGCCGCGGCCGGCGCGCAGACATTTGCCGGTGCGCTGGTGCGGCGCGGCGAGGCCGTGGCGGTGGTGACGGCGACGGGCGCCCGCACGCGCTTCGGCCGCACGGCGGAACTGATCCGGACCGCGCATGTGGTCAGCTCGCAGCAGAAGGCGGTATTGCTCGTCGTGCGCAACCTGGCCGTATTCAGCGTCGTCGTCATCGCGATGCTGGTTGCGTGTGCGCTGTCTCTGCACCTGCCGCTCGCCGATATCGTGCCGCTCGTGCTGACGGCCGTGCTTGCATCGATTCCGGTGGCGTTGCCGGCCACTTTCACGCTTTCGGCGAACGAGGGTGAAATGAAAACCAGATCGGTAGATCTCCGCATGCAAGCGGGCGCTGAAGTTAGTCCTGGCAAATGGCCAACGATGGCGAGTCCCTTCTACACGTCAAAGGAGCACTATCAGGAACTGCTCAGCGCGCACGTGACGCGGCTGAATTCGCTTCAGCCTCTGTTCTACGCATCGAACCGCCATGCGCTTCTGCTGATCTTCCAGGCGATGGACTCGGCCGGCAACGATGGTGCGATCAAACATGTGATGTCGGGCGTGAACCCGCAGGGTTGCCAGGTATTCAGCGTCAAGCATTCCATGCCTACCGGGCAGAAACACGACTTTCGCCGGCGTACTACGCGCGATTTTCCGGCTCGCGGGCAAATCGGCATCATCAACCGGTCATACTACGAGGAAGTTAGGGTCCCGCACGGCGACAGTGACGAGCATGACGGGATCCACGAATTTATGCATGTGACATGCCCAGCACCCGGGATGGGTGTCAGCGATTGACATTGGAGAACCACCATGAGCAAAAAACGCACTGACGCGGAACTCGCCAGGACTCAAACCACCCAGGCGGCGCTTGTCGCACTGGCCAGTCACATCCAGACCCTTGTAGCGGATCAGTCGCTGGACAGTCGATGTGCCGCGAAGCTCGTTAGACGGCTGAAGAAGGAAGCCGCGACTCTGGAAGACAGCAGCGCTGGAACCAAGGCAAGCCGAAAAATGCTGGCGATGACGTTGGACGCACTCGATACGGCGCTGTTCGACCAAGGTGCGATGCTGCTGGTGGCGGCCAACGCGACGCTTCGAGCAGATGACGTGTCAGACGGGGCCACCACGCAAAGGACCTAATGCCCGATTCCAGGCAATGCCGTCGTCCCGACTTTTTATCGCAAAGGGCGCTCGGCTCCACGCTGGCCGTCACGGACCGAAAGTGACGAAAGGATCTGCGCGACGCGTTTCCACGACTTTCCACGACGAAGCGCGCTTCAGTACGCCGGATGGCTGTAATAGCGGAGGTACCCGATTTCATGCTGACGGGACGCCGGCTTATGCGCGTCGATATTCGGACTGTCCCTCACCTGCTGTCGGGTCGGACTGACTTGGACCGCGTGGGACCACGCGGCCGGCGTTTGACGCGGCGCCCCTGTCCGACCATGAACCCGGCATCGATGACCGACAGAAATGCCGGCACGCCGTGAGCCTTGCGGATCAGTTCACGCGAGCCGTTTGTCGCGACATACAGCCGCCTAAGTGTCGAGTCGACGCCCCGCATCAATCGTACGGCGCTTGTCCCTTGGCTGACGGCGGGCGTCGATCGGACTCCCGACCGCGCGTTAGCGGCAGCAGCTGCGGTCCGGCAGCGTACAGACGCGAGGTTTTATTGACTGCACCATGCATTCCTGCTTTCCGGTCGTCATTCCGCGCTCCGCCAGAGGTGTCGATGCACTGCCTGCGCTGAGCCGTCTACCTCTTTTAAGGGCATGCCATGACATACGCAATGTGGGGAATCCTGATGGGGATGGCGCTGATTTTCGGCGTTTCTTTTTACCGGTATGGGCACCCGCTCGAGCCTGGGCAGCGTCTCTACCGTTCAACCGGAGAGCGCGAGCATGACAGGCTGCGCGAGCGATACGGCCTGTAGCTCCCTTGCCTGATACACGCCTGCCCGGATTACCTGAGTTGGCTCGTCCGGACCGCGTCTGCCGGAGGTCTGTCCGGTGTCGGACCGCATCTTCGTCCGCTCCGGAGCAGGATCGATGCTACGTGACGCTCCGTATCAGGCCATGCTTGCCGTTGATGAAGGGGACCTCCCCGCAGACTAATCAGGCGCATATCTGAATTCGGGTAATGCCTTTAGCGATTCTTTCGTTGCGTCCGGCAAACGCATCTGGCGGTTGACGATCTGCAGGCTATTCCATGGGACCGCGACCAGGTGAGTTCCCATTCCGAGAAACCCGCCCACCGACAGGATCGCGTAGGGTATCGGATTGTTGGGGCTGGTGATCAGATCGTCGATTGTCCCGATCTTGTCCTGGGTGCGGTTAAACATAGGAGATCCATCGATCTTCGAGGCCCGATATCCAGTCGCCAGCTGTACCATGTCAACGTGCTGTGCGTTGATCGGCTGTGGTGTGCCCTGAGCCCGGAGCGTGCCGCTCGTGAGGGCCAGGATAAGCAGCGTCGCCAGCGGCGGCGCGATATGGCTTTTCATGTTGAACCTCGCTGTTCGACGCCAGACATCTTTATGTCTGGCATGCGCTCGACGTCAACGTGATATCCAGAGGCGAAGCTGGCCTGGTTGTACGCAGCGCACAAAAAGGATGCTCGCAAGCTGAATTGAAGTCGGTACGGTTGCGTACCTGCAGATGGAAGGCAGGCGCGTTGATCTGGCCGTGCCAAGGCGATGCGGCACTACCAATCGAAGCCGAGGTGAAACACCTCGAACAGATCGCGTCGCGGCTAGTCCGCGGAAGTCCTGTTTAGTTGTTCCCGAGTTACGACAGGCCACGATGGTGCCGAGGAATCGCACGTTCAACTCCGGGCGCCACGAGAAGGGATGCGCCCGCGACCACGTTCATGAACTGAATGGCAAGACGATGGTTATCGTGTTGCTTCAATTCATCAATAAGCGCAAGTGTGACGAATGCATAGCGCGTCATGCGGCGCTCTTTCGCCCTTGCATCGACTTGTTGAAGAAGGCTCTCAAGCAGATTGGCTTGAATGCCCACGGATTTGGAGGTAACACGCGTCAGATCGATGTCGACAAATATCCAGATCCCGTTGCCATCGTCCATCTGGAGCGCCTGCAATTCCAGTGTATTACGGGGATAAGTTGCTCGCAGCGAACAAACATCGCTTCGACGGTCGCCTGCGCATTGTGCGTCAGTTCGTTAAACGAATTGCCACTCGCGTCGGCGGTGGGAAAATCGGCGAAGCTGGTGCGAAGGCCAACAGACAGCTCGCTGTGCAGCGTCACGCCAGGGTGTTGGGTGTACAACCTGCGGCTGACCGAGTCCGCACGCACGTTTCATCAGACGCTTCGCGTACGAATACGCAACGACTTTTCTTGTGTCATTGCTATGCCATCTCGACGAAAGGTCGAAGCGGCCGACCCGGAGAGGGAATTGCCTGGTTGGGCACTAAACCAACGTGAATTTCGAACCCAATATATTCGATGGGGAAACCGAGGGCAAGCGGGGCCCCAGGCGTTGAGCCTCAGGATATGCGCGAGGAAAACAGCGCGGTTGTTGTCCAGCAACCATCGATCCTTGCTGCCTGTCCGTGTCCACCAATTCGCGTTAGATTATCCGGGCGCGGACTCGCTCCCGGTACTAGATGTGACCGAGGCAGGACTAATTGGTGATTGCATGATGGAAGCCCAAGGCAGGAGGTCGCTCAAGACGACCGGTCCCCTCACTGCATACCATTTTGAGTGGCACTGCGGCCTCTCTTTTCTGAACCCGGGAGCGCGAGCGATGGGAAAGCTACTGAAGTTTGTGGGGCAGAAAATCCGGCCTGGAACAGACAGTTGAGCGGACAGTGCACATCCCATGAGTAGCACCACCTTGCACTCAATGGTGATGTATTGCAACGAACATATCGCGTGGCACGCGGCGGTGCGGTACGGCACCGTACCGACTTCGATCGGTCCTGCGCGCACCGTGATTGCGGAAACTTTCCGTTCTACCCGATATCACCATTCCGTTCGCTCGCTGTTCCTTCACGAAGCCCGCTTCGCTCATTTCGAATCAGGAATCTCACGCCATGACCTTTCTCAAGTCCCCGCCACCCACGCCCGATGCCGTCGCCGACGAATACGCCGCGATGATCTCCGGTTCTTCACTACCGAAGTACCGGATCCCGGAAGCATCGTCCGATCGCCGCGCCGTATTCGATCTGGTGCGCGACGAACTGTTCATGGACGGCAACTCACGGCAGAACGTCGCGACCTTTTGCACTACATATGCCGACGACGAAGTGCGCCGCCTGATGGATCTGTCGATCGACAAGAACATGATCGACAAGGACGAATATCCGCAAACCGCCGAAATTGAAATGCGCTGCGTGCATATGCTTGCCGATCTGTGGCATGCCACGAAGTCGTGGAAGACCACCGGGTGTTCGACGACGGGTTCGAGCGAGGCCTGCATGCTCGGTGGTCTCGCGCTCAAGTGGCAGTGGAAAAAGCGTAGGGAAGCGCAGGGTAAGCCGACCGGCAAGCCGAACTTCGTCTGCGGACCCGTGCAGGTATGCTGGGCGAAGTTCGCCCGCTACTTCGACGTCGAGATGCGCCAGGTGCCGCTCAGCGGCGATGCGACCGGACTACGGCCGGAAGATCTGGCCCAGTACTGCGACGAGAACACGATTGGCGTCGTCGCCACGCTCGGCATCACGTTCACCTGCGTCTATGAACCGGTGAAGGCGCTGGCAGGCGCGCTCGACGCCTTGCAAGCCAATGTCGGGCTCGATATTCCCATTCACGTCGATGCGGCTAGCGGCGGCTTCGTCGCACCGTTCATTCAGCCTGACCTCGAATGGGACTTCAGCGTGCCACGCGTCAAGTCGATCAATGCGTCGGGCCATAAATACGGGCTCGCGCCGCTCGGCGTCGGCTGGATAGTCTGGCGCAGCACCCAGGATTTGCCTGACGAACTGATTTTCCGGGTCGATTATCTGGGCGGCGACATGCCGACGTTTGCATTGAATTTCTCGCGGCCGGCCGGCCAGATCATCGCGCAGTACTACATGCTGCTGCGCCTGGGCCGAGAGGGCTACCGGCACATCCAGCAGGAGTGCGCCGATACCGCGCAAGCGCTGGCCGACGGTCTCGCGAAGATCGACGCGCTCGACATGATCTACGACGGGCGAGGCGCGTTGCCGGCCGTTTGCTACAAGCTGAAGCATCCGGATACCGCGGGCTTCACACTGTTCGATCTGTCCGACCGGGTACGCATGCGCGGCTGGCAGATCGCGTCATACGAACTGCCTGCCGGGCGCGAGGACACCATCGTGCAACGCGTACTGATCCGGCGCGGCGTGACCCGCGACATGGCAGCGATGCTGCTTGAGGACATTAAACACGCGATCGCGCATCTGACGAAGAACCCGGTGCCGAATTCGACCGCCGGCCCGACCTTCCATCACGACTGATGTCGCCTCTTCAGAGGAGTGCACGAAATGGATAACACCGTAGCCACCGCCGCCGCGTTGCCGGCCGCGAATGCCGCTAAACGCGGCAAGTACCTGAGCGTCACGTCGATCGGTCTGATGACGGCCGCCGCCGTGGTCACCAGCCTGCGCGGACTTCCGTTGCTGGCGAAGGAGGAGATGACGATGTTCGTTTATCTCGCCTTTACCGTGGTTTTCTATCTGATCCCCGCGTCGCTGATTTCGGCCGAACTGGGCGGCGCGTTTGCCGACCGGCGCGGCGGCATCTACACGTGGGTCGCCGAAGCGTTCGGCACCCGCTGGGGCTTTCTCGCGATCTGGCTGCAATGGATCCAGAACGTCGTCTGGTATCCCGTGGCGCTGACCTTCGGTGCGGCGGCGCTTGCGTACACGATCGGCCGGCCGGATCTGGCGAAGAACGGCGTCTACGTCGGGATCTTCTGCATCGTCGCATACTGGCTTTCGACATGGTTGGTGTTGCAAGGTGTCGAAGTATTCGCGCGGATCGCCAACTGGACGTTTGTGATCGGCACCATCGTGCCGGGTGTCGTGCTGCTCGCGCTGCTCGGCTACTGGATCAGCAGTGGCCATCCGCTCGGCTGGCAGCATCTGAACGATGCCGCGCTGTCGCAAGGGGGTCACGCGCGATTCTGGCCCGCGATTCACGGCTTCGGCACGATCTCGTTTCTCGCCGGTATCGTGCTGTTGTTTGCCGGCGTGGAGGTGCAGGCCGTTCATGTGATCGACATGCGCAGCCCGAGTCGCGGTTATCCGGCGGCCATCGGCCTCGGTGCGCTGATTTCGGTGCTGATCTTCGCGCTGGGCGCGTTGCCGATCGCAGCGATCCTGCCATACGAGAAGATCTCGTTGCAATCCGGCGTATTCGATGCGTTCAGCGCCGTGCTCGTGGACCTCTGGCACATGGGCTGGGCTGTGTCGGCCCTGTCGCTGCTGGTTGGCGTCGGCGCGATCAGCGGCGTGCTGGCCTGGTTGGGCAGTCCGTCGCGCGGTCTGCTCGAAACCGCGCATGAGGGCGAGCTGCCGCCGATCCTTCAGGCGAAGAACCGCAAGGGTATGCCCACGCATATCCTGCTGGTGCAAGGGCTGATCGTGACGGTGATCTCATGCTTCTACTTTGTGATCCGGGATGTATCGGTCGCGTTCTTTCTGATCTCCGCGATGACCATCGCGCTCTACCTGATCGCGTACATGCTGATGTACGCGGCGGCAATCAGGCTGCGCTATAGCGCACCGGCGTTGACCCGGCCTTTCACCGTGCCCGGTGGCCTGGCCGGCATGTGGCTGACCGCCGGCATTGGTTTTGTCGGCGTGCTGTTCAGTTTCGTGGTGTCGTTCTTTCCGCCGGACCAGTTGCCGGTCGGCTCGCCGTGGCTTTATACGGGACTGGTCGTGCTGGGCATCGTCGTGTTCGCGGGCATTCCGTTGATCATCCACCACGTGCGCCGCAGTGGCTGGGCGACGGCTCATGACGCGCCGCTTACCGGTCCCGCGGCAACACCGCTGAAATAGGCACGCGTGGCCTCTCTGGCAGGTCTTCGATATGAAATACAAAGACTATTACGAAGCGCCGGGCGTGCCGCGCAGCGCGACGCGGGACGATATCACGCGTACTTCGAGCCGCCGCCTCCGTGGGAGGTGAAGTTCACGCTGCTCGAATTGTGCCGCGTCTCCGGCGCTTCTGAAATGCAGATCTTCGAATGGATCGCGCACGGCGCGATCGAGCCGACATGCGTCAGCGAGAAAGATGGCCCGCACTTCGACAGTGTCTCATTGCGACGCGTCCGTAGGCCGCCGTCTCGCGCAGGATCTCGGGATTAACGCTACGGGCATCGCGCTGGCACTCGATCTGCTCGATCAAATCTTGTCTTGCGAGCGCAATAGTCGCAGCGATAGAGCGGGTCGCTCACGCGAACCAGGTGACTCCCATCGCCACGACCGTTGCCGCCATCACACCGGTCGCAACCCAGCCGAGGATACGGAGTGCCGGCGGCAGCGTGAGACCGGACATGATGCGGGTACGCATCGAGAGATGCATCATGACGATCATCACGGGTACCGCAACGACACCGTTGAGCACGGCGCTCCAATAGAGCGCCTTGACCGGATCGACCGACGTGAAGTTCAGGCCGGCGCCGATTGCCGTTGCGGCGGCGATCACACCGTAGAACGCTTTAGCCTGCGACGGCAGGCGCGCGAGGCCCACGCGCCACGCGAACAACTCGCCCAGCGCATATGCGCCAGAACCGGCCAGCACAGGCAGCGTCAACAAGCCGGTGCCGATGATGCCGGCGGCGAATACAAAGAACGTGAACGGACCTGCTACGGCACGCAGCCCTTCCGCGGCCTGCGCCGAAGTCTGAATATTGGTGAGGCCGTGCGCATGCAGGGTCGTCGCCGTCGTTACGACGATGAAGAACGCGACCACATTCGAGAGCGCCATGCCGAGGTAGGTATCGACGCGGATCCGCGCGAACTCCGCGGGCGCTTCCCACGGCGCGTGGATCAATGGATGCGCGCCGGGCCGTTCCTTTTCGTCCTCGAGTTCCTGTTCGGCTTGCCAGAAGAACAGGTAAGGGCTGATCGTCGTGCCCATGACGGCGACAATAGCCACGAGGTAGTCCGGTTTGATGGACAGCGCGGGCAATAGCACGGCGCGGCCAACCTGATCCCACGGCACTTTAACGACAAACGCGCAGATTACATAGCTGAACAGCGACAGGCATAGCCATTTGAGAATCGACACGTAGCGGGCATAGCGGGTGAATATTTCCAATACCACCGACAGCAGCCCGAAACCGCACACGTAGAGCAGTGCGGGACCGGCGATCAGCAGCTTCAGCGCCGAGCCCATTGCGCCGAGGTCCGCCCCCAGATTGATGATGTTCGCGACGAGCAGCATCCCGACTACGCTGGTCGACAGCCAGCGCGGATAGTGCTGACGCAGATTGCCCGCGATACCGCTGCCGGTCACGCGCCCGATGCGCGCACTGATCTCCTGAATCGCGGCCATCAGCGGGTAGCTGAACAGGAGAGTCCACGCGAGGCCGTAGCCGAATTGCGCGCCGATCTGGGAATACGTTGCGATACCGCTCGGATCGTCGTCCGATGCACCGGTGATGAGGCCGGGCCCCATCACCTGCAGCAGTTTTGGCCGAGCCGGCTGCTTGACCGGATCGTGAGTGAGCGTGTCCATGAGTTGGGCGCTTCTGGTAGCTGGTTCAGTCGTACCGGCCCGTCAGATGGTTTCGGGCGTGGCGGCGTCGGTAGGCGTGACACCCTCATGCAAGTCGAGCCGCGCCGGTTGGTGGGTCGCGAGGACGGCTTTGGCGCGTGCCATTTCATCCGGCGTGCCGTGGGCCATCACGATGAAGCCATCGGCCTTGATGGCGGCCTCGTAATGGACGACGCTTTCTTTCGGCAGCCCCACATTGACGAGCGTGGCGCCCAGTGCGCTGAGGGTGCCGACGACGACCGCCCCTTCGACAGCCGACACGATGACGACAGCAAGATGACCCAGCACCACGATCGGGCCGAGTGCCGGAATCGTCAGAAACACGCCGCCCATCAGCAAGCCCCACAGGCCGCCCCAGAATGCGCCGTACTTGCCCCACATTTTCATGCGATCGCCGACGGTATAGAGACCGACGATCTTTTCTTCAGTGTGGTAGCCCTTGCCGACCACACTGAAGTTCTTCATGTCGAAGCCGCCGTCTATCAGCTTGCGCACCGCGGCATCGGCTTGATGATGGTCATTGAAGACTGCGATCACGACGTCATAGGGTGTCATGCGAGTATCCTTGAATAGAGGAGAGTAGGCAGGTTATTGCGCTGCGCACGCGTCGTGTGCGGTGCTTGAAATGATTCTGTCCGCCATGCCACCGCCCGTCTGGTTGACCGGCGGTCGCACTGCCCGTCGTCCGGGCCGAAAAAGTTCGAGGTTCGTCAACCATTGTCAACGCCGCATATCCCGAACATATGTCGTTTACGCGCGCTCCGGGACCGCCCGGCGCAGGCGGGGACCGCGTTCTGCGCGCGACGCCTCACTCCAATGCAACCCGCTCGCCGGTATCGGCATCCGACCAATAGCCGTGCCTGTCGTAAAACCGGTGCAGCATGACTTCGTAATGCCGGTCGATCGGCATCGAGTCGTCGTAAGCGGGACTATTCCAAATGACATCACGCGTTAATGCCGTCGATACGGTCGAATCGAGCCAGTCGACAACGTCGATCCAGTGAATCGCGATCAGCACGGCTTTGCCACCTGGCCACCAGTCGTGCGTCTCCACGACCAGATAGCGAATCGCCCAGTCGGTGTCGTCGTAAATGAAGTCCGAGACGTGCCCGATGCCACCGTCCGCTGTTTTGAGGTGGTATCCCTTGACCTCGCCGGTACTGCGCAGATGAACGTCCGCTTGCGGCTTGTTCGTATGCAAGGTTGGCCGTGAAGGTTCATCGAGCAGCGAGTCCGGCGCAACTCCAGTCGGATCGTAGGCCGGATAGGCACCCATGCCCCACAGGTTCGGGCCGCCCCAATACGTCGGATAGCTGTAGTAGCGCAGATATTCGATCTCGTGCTGCCGTGACACCGGCTTATGAGTGTCGAGAATCGGGCTGTCCCGCACTTGCTGCCGGGAAAGGTTCACGTGCACGACGCTCGATCCCGGGTCGGTGTGTTTCACCGAATACGGCGAAACCAGCACTTGCCGGTCGTTGAGCCAGTTGCCTGTTTCGACCACCAGATAACGCACTCCCCAGGACTCGTCGTCGAAATAGACCTGGTTGACCGAGCCGATGTCACCGTCCAATGCGTGCACGGTGCTGCCGTGCAGGTCGCTTATGCTTCGTAACATGGTTTCTCCGCGGGGATGAGAAGGGGCGCGCATTACGCCGCGCCCAGGGTTGCTTCAAAGCAACGCGAGCCGCGTGACTTTGGAGCCTTCGAGCGACTCGCCCACCATCAAGCCGTGGCTGGTCAGCACGAAAGCGTTGACTTGACCGGTGGCGGTGCTCGTGTCGAGGTTGCCGTTCGCGCCGATCCGCAGCACGGCCACGGACGTATCGCCGCCCGCCGACCTATCCGTCTGTACTACGCGGAAGCGGCTGAGCGACTCGTCGCTCATGAACACGACGACGATCGCGCGCGATTGCGCGCAGATTTGCCAGCCGATCGATCCGGTCGCCGTGCTGTAGTAGCGAACCGTGTGTCCGCCGACGCGCAAGGAACCTTCGCCATACTGACCGCCGACCACGAAGCCGGCGTCCAACCCCGAGGGGGAACACCAGGGCTCCGTGCGCGTTGCCGACCAGTTCACGCGAGCCGCTCGCGATGTTGTACAGGCGTGCGAACGTCGAGTCGACGCCTGCATCGATGGTGTGGCGCTTGTCCATCTGCTTCCTGCGGCTCGCATCGGAAGAAGAGGTAGTGGCGCAGCCTGAGAGCGCCGCCCCCAGTGCGGGAAGCGATCCGGGTGTGCTCCAGATGAAGGTCCGTCCAAGCATGATTTTCGCTCCGCTGATCGACGATAGAAGCCAGGCTACACGCAAGCGCGCGAGATTGCGGTACGTCAACGTACAGACTTCTGTCTATCTTCGAATGCACGATCCGCATGAATCGTCGGCGGACTTTCCGAAGTTTCTGTCGGGTCAGGACCAACGACGGCTCACCTGCGCCTTGCGAAACATGCGCATGTCCTGCAACAGCAGCTGGCTTCTGGATCAGGAAACCGACCACGGTGTAAAGGCAGACGAGTTGGCGACGCTGTTCGAATCTCTTTTCGCCTGGCTGGAAGCGAAAGCGGTGGTGTTCAGCCAATGGACTGCACCCACGAGATCGGCATCCGCCGGCTCAGGAAACTGGGCATCCGCTGTGCGGTCGCGCGCTTTTGCGTTGAGCGCGGCGGCAGCGGCGTCATGGTTGTCGCTTGCGCTCGAACTCTGGCGTGCAGCTCGTCCCGATCTATTGGGTACTTTGATGCGACATTGCTGGCCGTGGACCGCCGGCGCGAATGGCGCGGGTTGTGGACCCGATGAGGAGCCTGGCGAGCAGGCGGCCGGTTGGAACGACGCCTATTTCGCAGCCGCGCTCACAGCCGCAGTCTCGATCGGAGACTCTGGCATTAAAGAGTACGTGCTCGATCAGCTTGGAGCGCCCGTCTCGCCGGCGGTGCTTGACAGCGCTGAACTTACCGCTGTCGGGGACATCCTGGTGCAATGCGGTAAGCCATTGGCCAGCGCGCTCGAGGAACGCCTCGCAACGGATGTTGCCTCGGCACAAAATGGTCCAATTTCAGCACCGTGAACATTGACTCGGTAAAACCATCTGGCCCGCGCATCCGTTCTGTCTCACTCATCATTGATGACATCAGTTCAACGCTTACGTCTGCGACCGGATGACTGCTCCACGAGGTATTTCAACGGCCTGTTAGCGACGGCGATAAACTTCGCCCTCGTTTCGGAATATTGATGAGCTGTTGGCTTGTCCGACACCAACAGCCCAAGCAGTTTACCACGGGCGGTGATGCTTCTGACGGCGTCTTCCACAGTGCCGCGCGCTTGCCACGTACGCAGTGTGACGCATATGGCCTAGGCCGGCCGCCAGATCCGCCGGGCCTATAAACAGCCCGTCAACGGCTGCTAAACGGGGAGTTTCCTCGAGGTCGTCAAGACCGGACGCGTTTCGATCTGTACGAGAACACAGAGCTGCCCGGCCGACTCCGTTGACAGGGTACTGGTTGTCTCGAACGGGTGGCGCGGACTGTCGATCCACTAATTCCACGCAGTCCGCCAGCCGGATAGCGTGTTGCTGCAATCGAGCGTTGTGCATGAAACAACGAGGCGCTGGCGGAAGGAGCCGTTGGGCGCCGTATAATCTGCACGTTTTCCGCTGCGTCCTCCAAAACATGTTCATGAAATGTCGCTAAACAGTTGCCATGACTCCCACGCTTCCCGATCGTAAACAAAATCCGCCATCCGCCCCTGCAGCGACGGTAAGCCTCAGGCTGCTGGAAATTTTCATGCTTGTCGCACAGGAAGGCTCGGTGAGCGCCGCAGCCAATCGTCTCAATCTTACTCAAGCAGCGGTTTCGCAGGCAATCACGGTGCTGGAGCAGGCGCTGGACGTCAAGCTGCTTGACCGCTCGGTCCGTCCACCTCTGCTGACTTTACGCGGGAGTACCGCACTACAATACGCCCGGGAGATACTGGCGAAGGTGCACGAATTCGAAGATGCGATGCGCTATAGCGGGTCGGGTCGCGTGCCACTGCTGCGAATAGGAATGCTCAACAGCTTTGCCTCCACCGCGGGAGCATTCGTGCTGAACCAATTGCGCGACATCGCCGCTGAGTGGACGGTCGCTTCCGGGTTCCGGGAGACGTGCATACAAGCTCTGCTGGACCGGCAATCGGACGTAATCATTACCACGGACGAAACTCCCGCTCCCAGCGAAATCGAGGTTTTTCCTATTTTTTCGGAGCCTTTCGTGGCAGTGGTTCCTGCCTCCTTTGATGGAAAAACTGAACGCCTACAGGATATCGCAGACAAGCTCGACTTCATTCATTACGGCCATGACAGTCATATGGGCTCCAAAATAACGAACTACCTTAAAAAAATCGGTACCGTGCCTGCCAGGCGCTACCAGTTCGACACCACCGATGCCGCGTTGCATATGGTCGCCGGCGGTTTTGGATGGGCCATCGTCACACCGCTCATCTATCTGAAGTCCCGCGTGGAAGGAAGCGGGGTCCGCGTTGTGCCCTTGACCAGATTGCCAATTCATCGCACTTTCATTGTGGGCATGCGGCGGGGAGAAGGGTCTGATATCGCCCAGCGCGTCCGTACAGCAGCTATTATTACCTTGCGCGACGTCATATTGCCGCAGATCGAGGCGGTGTTACCCGAAGCCAGTAAGGGCGTCTCCGTTGCCGAGATTGAGCCGAAAGCGTCTACAGGCAAACGCAAGGGATCCCGACGCGATTCTGCCGGATCGTAACCGGAATCTTCCCCGGCAGCCTGAAAAATGATCTGATGTTTTCGCGAGCGTCTTTGTCTTCAGCGAATCATGTATGAATACATTCGCTGCCGGAATCGGGATTTCAACCAGCATGACGTCGGGTCCTCGCAAGGGCGACCATACGCTCGGCACGAAGCACAACGGGGCGATCCACCATCTTCCCGTCGACTGTGATCACTGTGCCGCTTGCGTTACCCACAGCCTCCAGTACCGTGTGGGCCCATTCCAGTTCGGCGTCGCTCGGACGATAGCACTGGTTGACGATCGATACCTGCTTCGGATGGATGCACATCTTTCCTCCAAAACCCAGGCGCTTTCCGGCTAGTGTTTCCTTTATCAGCTGTCCGGCATCGCCAATATCGGGCGAAACACCGTCTATAGGCGGTTCGAGCCCTGCAACCCGCGAGACGAGCGCCAACTGCGAACGGAAGGCAGCCAGTTCTTCTCCATGACCGCTCATGCCAATGTCCGCGATGAAGTCAAGGGTGCCGAACAGTAATTGCTTGACAAACGGCGCCTTGGCTATCTCCAGTGCGTTCCACAGCGCTTTCCCGGTTTCTATCATAGGGTAAACGGGGATTCTGGCTCGCGATCCAGCGATCAGCGTGATCACGTCATCAGCGGACCCGGTTTTGGGCAGAACCATACCGGCGATGCCGCGCAGGTGCCCCAGCCTTGCGTCTTGGGCAAACCATGGCGTGTCGCTGGCATTCACGCGTACCAGAACGGGGCGATCAGGCGAAACCCACGACGCAACAGCGTTGCGTGCATCGTCTTTTGCGTCGGGTGGGACCGCGTCTTCAAGATCGATGATGACAGCGTCGGCACCACTCGCCAGCGCCTTTTCAAATCGTTCGGGGCGATTACCAGGAACGAACAGAAAGGACTGGTTGGGAAACAGGCTACTTTTGGGCATTGCGACTCCGGTTCAATATGACGCGGTTGATCGTGGATGAAGGGACAATCGTCGATACCCGCGTGGTCGCGAACCGCGTCCCATTGCATCCCACAGCGGGCCGCGCCAGCAATCCGCAGCTTCGGCGCGCACACCGTCTCGCGCAAATCGGCGCAGTGTGTGGGGTGAACAGATAGTTCTGTCTGTCGCGCCGGTCAGCCTCCCCGTCTGTTCCCGGGACGGGTGATTCCGATTCCCGCAGTCCTGTTGACTTAAGATAAATCAAGTTCTAATATAGAAAAAAGTTTACTACAGAGCCGACGCAAGCGTCCATCTGCGTGATGAACGGAAAAAGGTTGCCCGTACCCCGCGAGGTGACCAGAATCGAAAATGATGTTGCGTTTTCAACCAAGGAGACTGGTTGTGAAAATTTCCGTCAAACCCGTGCGTGGATCGCACGGTTGCAGCGCGGGATTCATTGGCGCCATGGCATCAACCGTCACCCGGAACTGTCCAGCGCAACCTGTCAGGTTTGTTCAACGCCTTTCTCCTGCTTCGTCGGGCGTTCACATTCATCGCGCGGGAGTTCCGCGGTCTTTCGGCACAGTCGTATCCCTTTCCGAGTCCAGATACTTTGAGTGCTGTTGGTGTCCGGTTATCGTGTTTGCTTACAGCATGTGAGCGGTCGCTGGCATGATGGGGCATCGGGTAGGGTGTCGGTCCGCCGTTCCGGGGTTGCGGGATTCCGGGCACCTCCATAAATACGCTCGCATAAAAGATTGCAGATTGCACCTAGATCGCTGGAGACAATGAAAAATGGCGTTATATTCAAAAGTACTATGCCGCTTGCTTGCTTGCGTCGTGGCGGCAACTGCAGTGACAGATTCGACCGTCTATGCCGATGATATGAAGACCATCGATATCGGTATGATTTCCTCACGGTCTGGCGTCTATCAGGCGTTTGGAATTCCAGCGGAAGACGGTGTTCGTCTGGCTGTTTCGGAGATTAATCGAACAGGGTTTGAGGTGGGGGGGCAGCATTACAAGCTCAACCTGATTATCCGGGACGATCGCAGTACGGAAGTGGGCGCTACCACGATCGCTACGGAATACGTGCGCGATCAGAACATCAAATTCATCTTTGGTGGGATTGGAAGACTCGCGCCTCTGATCGTGCAGATCACAGGACCGGAAAAGGCCATTTTTGCAACAGCGAGCGGGGCAGCAGCTTCCCAGTTTTCAGGAAAGCCGGCAGGCAGGTATCTTATCTCGACCTTACCTCCAATCGAATCCAGGGCCCGGATAGTTGCTGAAGCGATGCGCTATTACTTTCCGAACGCAAAAAGCGTTCAGCGGCTAGGTCCACAGACGGCGGATAATCAGGCGATATTTCCGCTATTGCCTGAACCACTTCGGGCGAAGGGATTTTCAAATATTCCGGACCCCATATACTATCAGCCCGATACGACTGATTTCAGCGGAATCCTGACCAATCTGAAGCAATCCAGACCAGATGTCATCTTCCTGGGGCAACTGGATCCGGCACGGGCCTCGGCAATCATCAAACAGAATGACGATATCCAGGCGACAGGTGGCTGGTTCGCCTGGGGGCTCGATTGCAATGCGAATGCCACTGCCGGGACGAAAACACCATACGTCGGATTCCCAACTGTAGGCGCGATGGTCGATACCCCGCAGACACCACAAGCCAGGGAATTTGTCGAAAAAATGAAGAAAATGACTGGGACATTGCCGCCATATCTTTATGCAGCAACCTATGATTACGATTTTGTATTTACCCTTGTAGAAGCCATGAAAAAGTCGAATACCGTCACTGATACCGACAGGATAATAGGAGCGCTCCGGGGATTGACTTACAACGGACTGGTTGGCCAGATTACTTTTGATGCAGAAAATCGGGCTCAGTATGGTTTGGATGCGTGCAAGATCACCAGTGCTGGCGTAAGTGAAGTGCGGCATTTTAATATGTCCAGAAACTAGGGCGCATCGACCATGAGCTACATTGGACAACAACTCGTTAATGCGCTGACACTCGCAGGCCTGTATTCGCTGGTTGCGCTGGGTGTGTCGCTGACGTTCGGACTTACCCGCCTCGTGAATTTCGCGCATGGCGAAATTCTGATGCTGGGAGGATACATGACCTTCTCCTGCATGTCGCTGGGTGTTCCGTTCAGCCTCGCACTCGTCCTTGCCTTTCTCGGAACGTTCCTCGTCGGTCTGATACTGGAAAGGTCGTTATTCAGGTTTACGTTATCTAAACCTATCAATGGATTCATAATTTCCCTGGGGCTGATCATCGTAATCCAGAATGCGGTGATCATGTTTTACGGGTCCGAGCCGCAGATGATTTCTTCGCCGTTGAAAACGGTATGGTCGCTTGATGGTGTCCGGATTCCTTCCGCACGACTGGTGGTCTTTATTGTCGCGGCCGCCCTGATTGCGGGCTATCTCGCTTTCACGAAATACTCCCGATGGGGGCGCGCGCTGCGAGCATGCAACGAAGATCGCGAAGGCGCCGCTTTGCTCGGCATTCCTACCAACCGTATCATTATGTGGACCTTCGCTGCGGGAAGCGGCGTAGCAGGGTTGGGAGGCGGTTTGCTTGCAGCGATGCTTCCCATCAGTGCGGGGGAAGGGGGACTGGTTATTGTGAAGGCGTTCGCGATTGCGCTGGTGGGCGGCTTGGGCAGTCCAAATGGCGTAGTGGCGGGTTCCCTGATCGTCGCGCTTCTTGAAACATTCTTGCCTGGTGCAGTGATGCCGGTCGAATGGGCTCCTGCCGTACCGTTCATATTGATTGTAATCGTGCTGCTCGTACGTCCTCAGGGATTGTTTAAGGGCGGCGAAGGATCCCCCGTATCATGAAACATATGAATATCTGGACGCAACGGACATTCTGCATAGCAATCGTCCTGATTGTCGTGGTGGGGTTTGCGCTTCCGTGGACGGGGGTCAGTAATTCCGCGCTCTTCCTGACGACCATGATAATGATTTATGCGATCGTCGCTCAGGGTACCAATTTTCTTTATAGCACCGCAGGTATTTTGTCGGTCGCGCAGGGAGCCCTTTGGGGCGTCGGTGCCTATGTGGCTGCAATTGGACTGCAACGGTACAACATTGGATTCGGATTTGCCCTTCTACTTTCCATCCCTGCAGGAGCGATAGTCGCGATTCTCACCGGATATCCAGCCAAGCGTGTTCAGGGGCACTACTTTGCTATCGTCACGTTCGCTTTTGCAGAAATCTTCGTTATTGTCGGAAACAATGCCGTTGGGTGGACGGGGGGCAATCAGGGCCTTATCGTGGCTGGGCGTCCGTTAGCCGGGCTATCGTTTCTTTCCGATCTCCAGGCGAATTATCTTGTTGCATTCCTGTGTTTTCTGGGAAGTTTGATTGCGGCCGTATTGCTCCAGCGCTCAGGGTTCGGGACTCGTCTGGCCGCAGCGAAGACGAACTCGGCGCTGGCCGTCTCGCTTGGGATGAATGTCGTCCGTGACCGTCTGATTGCATTTGCAGTCAGTGGTGCGGCGGCAGGAATAGGTGGCGTTCTATACGCCTATCTGACCAGATATGCCCAACCCGGCAGCTTTGATGTCTGGGCAGGGATAACGTCACTGCTTATCGTCATGCTCGGTGGCCGGGGCTATCTTCTTGGACCGTTCATCGGGTCCGCTGTCACGCTTTATGTCCCTGCGGCACTGGATCTGAATCCAAATCTGAATCAGATTTTGTATGGATTATTACTGGTCGGTGTCATGCTGGTTTTGCCGCAGGGGCTTTTAGGGGTAACCGCTCAGCTGCTAGGCGCTTCGCGCCGGGTGACTACCCGGGTTGCTGGTCAAAGGAGCGAACCAAGATGACCCTGAAAATCGAAAGGCTGGTCAAGAGGTTCGGGGGGCTCGTGGCCGTTAATGGCCTGACCTTTGAATATACGGGAGATGCTCCGCTTGGCATTGTTGGACCGAATGGCTCCGGCAAGACAACGTCATTTAACCTTATAACGGGATTTCTGAAATCAGATACCGGGACCATCCGGCTTGGAGATCGGGATATCACGAACCTCGCGCCGGCCGCTATTGCCCGGCTTGGTCTTCGGCGAACGTTTCAGCAAACGATGTTTTTTGCAGGCCGCACCGTCCGGGAAAGCCTGGAAATTGGTATGTACGCGATTGGTTCCGGAGCGAGGGACGCCGCTTTTGGTGGTGAGCCGGATCCGATCGATTTTCTTCTCGACATGTGTGGACTCAGTCAGCAGGCGGAGCGGATCGCTGACGAACTGCCGTTCGGGTATTCGAGGTTGCTCGGCATCGCTATGGCGCTGACAGGGCCTTGCCGTGTTCTGCTTCTGGACGAGCCTGCTGCTGGTATGTCGGATGCGGAAGCCGATACACTCGCCCGCGTTGTTCGACAGATTGGAGCGCGCGGGGTTGGCATCATCATTGTTGACCATAACACGTCCTTTCTCTTCGACCTTTGCCCTCGTGTTCTTGTTCTGGATAAAGGCGAGCTAATTGCAGACGGAGGTCCGGCAGCGATACGAAATGATCCGAAAGTTGGCGCTGCATATCTGGGGGTTGCGGATGCTTGATCTTGGAAATGTGAATGTGGCTTATGGACGGCGACCTGTTATTCATAATATGCATTTGAAGGTCGGCGAAGGAGAAGCTGTCTCGGTGCTCGGACCGAATGGGGCGGGCAAGACGACGCTGCTGCGCGCAATATCCGGCATGATACCGGTCAAGACAGGTAGCATTCGCCTGAACAGTCAGGAACTCGCAAATGCCTCGCCGAACGCCGTTGCGAGGCATGGGGTAATGCATGTTGCTGAGGGGAGGCGCCTTTTTGGCAACATGACATGTCGGGAAAATCTTATGCTGGGGGGCTACATGCGTAGTGGGCCCGCCGTGAATCAGGATTTCAGGAGGCTGTTGGACGTTTTCCCCGAAATTGAACCGAAGCTCGATGTTCGGGCAGGTGCGCTTTCAGGAGGCCAGCAGCAGATGCTCGCAATTGCACGCGGATTGATGAGCAGACCAAAGATCCTGATGCTTGACGAGCCGACGATCGGACTGAGTCCGCTTGTCGTGCAAAGACTTAAAACGGTTTTAACCAGCTCCGCTCGTGAGTTTTTCGGATCTCTACTCCTGGTTGAGCAGGATCTCTCCCTCGCGCTCGCTGTAACATCACGCGTCTACGTAATCCGGAATGGCAGGATCGTCCATGAGGGCGCTGTCCAGAATATCCAGCGAGAGAATCTGGTCGAGCAGTATTTCGGTGTCGCTTAGATCGAGTCCCGCTCTGGCAGGACCATGAACACCCAATGCCTGTTCCAGTGACGCTCGCAACGCATGCGGCCGCGTCGCGGCAACAAAAAACATCGCCCGTTTGTTGACTTAAGTAAAATTGAGTTCTAGTATAGATAAAACTTTACTTCAAATAGGGCGTTTCGAGAGTCCGGGATCTTAAGCCGCTGACTTCAACCTGGAATCGTCTGGAATCCAAATCATCCGAATTTTCGGTGAGAATGACGGTTACATGGCACTCGCACAAATGTCCGATGTAATTAGTATTACTTATTTCGCTGGGGATTGGTGACGTCGCATTTCAGGGAGAAGGTTACCAGGTCTGACGCATGTGGCGGACCAGCAGATCTGGCGAGCGAAAATAGTGATGCAGTTAAAAAATGTGTAATAGAGGATGCAAATTATGTCCGATGAGAATGCGCCAGAATTTCTTTATATCCTGTACGAAGTCCGCAACCGGGTCGGCTATATCACGCTAAACCAGCCACAAAAGCTGAATGCCTTTCACCTCCCGATGTACCATGAAATTCGTCGAGCTTTCGATATGTCTGCCGCTGACGATGCGGTACGGGTAGTCGTCATAAAAGGTGCTGGGCGCGCGTTCTGTGCCGGACGTGATTTCAAGTACAGCGCAGACCTGCAACTGGAAGGCGGATTGTCGGCCTGGCGGCGGGAATATAAATTGTTCGGGGGCGTTACCTGGTTTCACCCCAAACTTGTTATAGCGCAAGTACATGGTTACGCCCTTGGTGGAGGCGGCTCGCTGGCGCTACTGTGCGATTTGACTTTCGCTGCTACCGGCACGAAGTTCGGGTATCCGGAGACACGTCATGGCATTGCCAGCAAAACCATGGTTTGGCCATGGACCCTGGGCGTGAAGGTCGCTAATGAGGTCGTAGCCTCTGGTCGTCTTGTCAGCGCGGACGACTGCAAGCATCTGCATCTCGTCAATGAAGTTTTCCCGCCAGATGAACTGGGTGAACGGGTAGATGCCATTGCGCAGTCCATCGCCAGTTCGCCCGTAGGTGTTCCCGAGCTGGTTAAGCGCATGGTCAACTGGGTTATGCGAGATCAAGGCCGTGTCACTCAGCAGGATCGTCAATACGATGTTGATACCGCGCACTGGGACGCGGCAGGTGTGGTGCCGTCGGACTGGATGCAAAGCGCTATCGCAGCAAGGCGAACAGCGCTGCTTGATAGCCTCAAGAACCATTGAATAAATAGGGATCACCGGTCCCAGGAGTATTTCATGTCTGCATCTGAAGTTGAATATGCCGTAAAGGACGGTGTGGCCACCATCACGCTCGCGCGGCCAGATAGAGCTAACGCCATTGATCTTTCCATGTATGGAGCTATCTGTGAGCGCCTTGCTCAGGCAGGTGCCGATACAGAAGTTCGCGCCATCCTGCTCGAAGCCAGGGGTGCCGATTTTTCTATCGGCGAAGACTTTGAGTATCTGGGAGAACTCGAAAAAAATCAGCGCTATGGCGAGTGGTCACAGAATTACAAGGGTTGGATACCAGTAACATGGCATAACCCAAAATTCGTTGTCGCATCGGTGCGTGGACGCGCCTTTGGAATTGCATGTGAACTGGCATTGCTCGCAGATGTTACCTACGCCTCGGAAGGCGCGAGTTTCGGTCATCCGGAAACGCGAGTGGGCATGGTCAGTCACACCGTTTGGCCATGGCTTGTCGGTCCGAAGATCGCAAAGGAGTATCTCGCTAGTGGTGTGTCAATGTCTGCGTCGGTCGCACATAGTAAAGGGTTGATTAACGCTGCCTTCAGGGAGGAAGAACTGGACGAACATGTACATGCGTTCGTCGCCGATCTGGCTACCATGCCGGCTGGCACCCCGGGAGCAAACAAGAAACGTATCAATTGGGCGTTCCGGGATGTTAGCCGGATTTTGCACGACGACCGATTTTATGACGTCGATTTCGAATGGACGACCGCAGCCCGGGAAGTCGACTATGCGTTCTACAACAGCGTAGCCAATGAGGGCGTGACGAAAGCGATTAAGGCAAGGGACAGGAAGTTTGAGGACAAGTGACCATGCACGCTGAATTTTTCAACTATTTGATGGCGCCGGGATCGATGGCTATCATCGGCGCATCCGAAAGAAATTTCTATTCACGCAATGCCTTGCAGCGCCTGCAAGACTGTGGCTATGCGGGAAAAGTGCACCTGGTCAATCCTGGAACATCCGAAGTGTTCGGCAAGCGTTGCCACGCGAACGTCAAGGATATCGGTGAATCGATCGATATGGCGCTCGTCGTGGTACCACGTACGGCTGTAATCGGGGCGTTGCGGGATTGTGTGGAGGCGGGCGCAAAAGCCGCAGTCGTCGTATCGACCGGATTTGGCGAAAGTCACGACGCTGTAGGCCTGGCGTTGCAACGGGAATTATCAGAATTTCTTGATGAGCACCCTATTGCACTGTGTGGTCCGTCCTGTCTGGGTGTTGTGAACATGATAGACGGGTTCCAGGCCTTTGGAGGACATCCCGGCACTGAAATCTTGCCAGGGAGCATTGGGCTGGTTTCTCAGAGTGGCGCAAATGTTCATAGCTACATCGGTGCGGCATCTGCCAGAAATCTGGGGTTTTCGTATGTCGTTTCCAGCGGCAATGAGGCTGGCATGGATGCGACAGACTACATTGACTGCTTTCTCCGCGATCCGGATACGAAGGTCGTATGCGCGTATATCGAGAGTTTCAAGTCCTCCGATGCCTTGATTCGCGTAGCCGAGCAGGCACTGAAAGTCAGCAAGCCGCTCATCGTTATCAAGATCGGTCGCTCACCGTCGGCGGTTCGCGCTGCGTTGGCTCACACTGGGGCCATGACGGGTCCCGACCACTACTTTGATACGCTGTTCCGTCAGTATGGAATCATTCGGGCGAATACCATCGAGGAGTCGCTGGATCGGGCTTGTATCTTTGCGTCCTCTCAGGAAGCATATTGGCCTTCCGGAAGACGAGCTGGCGTTGTATCTGTCTCGGGCGGATTTGCTGCGACGCTGTCGGACCTGTCCCGAGATGGTGGGTTCGATGTTCCAGAACTTGACGCGAGCAGTGTCCGGAAACTGCTCGAAGTTCTACCGGCTAACGTTAATCCACAGAACCCGATAGATATCTCAACCCAGGTCCGGCGTGACCGTTCCGATGCGTGGGAGCGCACCGTGAACTGCATGGCCGACGATCCTAATGTGGATTTCGTGTTGAATGGCGAAGCTGTGCCACTGGACGACGATCGCTTGCAGGAACTGACCAGTATCCGATTGCGTACTGGTAAGCCCGTGTTGCTTGCCAGTACCTCACCGCATATCCAGATTCTCAATGATGCCCAGAGGGCATGGTGCCGGGAGCACCGTCTCCCCGTGGTGGTTGGCGTAGAAGGATGCCATCGAGCCATCCAGTCCACGCTAGATTTTACGGCGAAAGTCGTGCTGGCGCGTGATTCGGTAAAGAGATCGGAAATGCCGGTTGCCGCATTACCCAGGCCTGCCGGGCATGTCCTTCATGAAGTTAAGGCACGCGAGTTGCTCCTTCGCTTCGGCATTCGAGGCCCAGAGAGCGAATGCGTCTCAGATGCCAGTGAGGCTTCGTCGGCGGCAGCGAGGATCGGCGGCCGGTTGGCCGTCAAGATCGTATCGGATTCGATTACGCATCGAACGGACCGTGGGCTGGTGCACCTGAATGTTTCCCCCGCGACAGCGTTTGAAGTGGCCAGCGAGATTGAGCTACGCGTCAAGCAAGAGGAACCGGCGAACCCTCGCTGTCAGATTCTCGTGCAGAAGATGGTGGAAGAGGGGGTGGCGGAATTGTTTATCGGCGTGACCCGGAGGTCTGGGCACCGACCGACGTTACTTGTCGGAATGGGGGGAATCCTTGTTGAACTGTTCGGTGATCACGTTTCGCGGATCTGCCCCGTGGACCCGGTTCAGGCCGGGGAGATGTTACGCGAACTGCGTGGATTTCCGTTGCTCGACGGATTTCGAGGCCGTCCGAAAGCCGATTTGCAGTCTGTAATTCGCACTCTTTGCGCCATGTCGGATTTTGCTATGGCCGCCTCACAGTGGTTAGGCGAAGCCGAAATCAATCCTCTCATCGTTTTGCCAGAAGGCCGGGGTGCGCTGGCAGTCGATGCACTCGTTGTCGTCGACAGCAACGAGTCTCACTGAGGAGTACTGCGTCCTGGGCGCGAATCGATAGCGGTTCCGGCGGCGCTGGATCTTTATGCTTTAACAGATGAAAACATCTTTGAATAAATAAGGAGCACAAAATGGATCAAGAATCGAACGCGACATCTCAGGACATCCTGAAGCAGCACGCAGCGCATTATGAAAGCGATATGGGCGGGCTACCCGAGGCGCTGGTCCAGCTTGCGGAGTATGCACCAGAGACGTTCGACGCCTATTCGCGTATGCGCACGACGATGCTCAAGTCTGAGGCAGATGGCGCGAAGTTGCCCCTGAAGTATAAGCATCTGATCCTGGTTGTACTGGACGCTATCCGTGATGAACCTATCGGCATCGTAAACCACACGCGTGCAGCGATGAACGCCGGGCTATCGGTTGACGAACTTATTGAAGGAATATTGCTGGGTATTATCGTCTATGGAATGCCAGCGTGGGGAAAGACCGGACGTAAGGCCGTCACCTTTGCTGTCGAGTTTGAAAAAGAGCTGGCAGGCAAACGCACGTAAATCGGCCGATGTGAACGTCGCTGCTTTTTTGCGGCGTCGCACGCGCAGAGCTCTGGCTGACATGCGATGGGCACGGTTTGTATCCGCATCGTGATATGAGTGTCAGGCAACGTAAGCTATCGTGGCGGCTGCATACTTTCAGTCCGGTAGTTTGTGCATGGATGCGGGGCCTTGCCGTGCTAGTGTCGCCAGCCACCGACCTGCGTCGACGCCGTTTACCTTACATTCGTCCAGGTATCCAGAATGATATTCGCCCTTGACGTAAATTAAATCTATTTCTACTATAGAAAAAAATTACGACGGAAGCGTTGAGGGTCAACGGGTGGCGTGGGCGCCCGGTTGCTCGCTCCGACGAATAACCCGGGCATCATGAACCGATCGCCCATGCAGGGACGGTCGATCAATCAATTAGTTATTCTTAAGAGATGGCGGACGGTGCGCCTGTTGTTCTCCGTGGCTGGGGAGCGCGGACAGATGAAGCGGGACGAGACGAAGAGGCCGATGCCTGAAGGGTCTCAGGACGAACGTAGATACGAAAAAAATTAAATGACTGGAGACACTTCAATGAAAAGCTATTTATTTTTGTTTCTCGCTGTTCTGGCCGCTGACGTGCATGCACAAAGCAGCATTACGCTCTATGGTGTGATTGACGACGGTATAAATTACGTCACTAACGAAAACGGACATTCGGCCTGGCAGATGGCGAGTACCGTTATGCAGGGGGAGCGGATAGGATTTAGAGGCGTCGAAGACCTCGGTGGCGGTGTAAAGGCGATATTTACCCTGGAGGACGGTTTTGACGTGAATAGTGGGGGGTTGCTGCAGGGGAAGAGGCTTTTCGGCCGGCAGGCATTTGTCGGATTAAGTTCCGACGTTGGCACGATTACGTTGGGCCGCCAGTATGACCCAACGGTAGATTATGTCCAACCGCTCAGTAACAACGCTTTCTATGCTTCCTATGGGGGGCATCCGGGTGACAATGATAATCTGCAGGACAACTTTCGCATCAACAATGCTGTAAAGTTCAAAAGTGCTACATACCATGGAGCTAGTTTCGAGGCGATGTACGCGTTCAGCAATGCAGCTGGCGCCTTCAGCGGAAATAGCGCCTGGAGCCTTGGTACTGGATACAGCCAGGGGCCGATTTCCGCAGGCGCTGGCATCCTGAAGCTAAATCATCCGGCGTCGAACACCAGCGGTGCGGTCGGCAGTTCGGGTGAGGGTATCGGGTCCGATTACGTCTCGTTTGCAAATACATTTGTGGCGGGCACTGTAAATGATGAAATCATAGCGGACGGCGGCATCAACTATCTGTTTTCGAAAGGGTCGGTCGGTGTAGTGATTTCTCATGTTTTGTACGACCTGTCGGTTTCCAGGGTGACATTCAATAACTATGAACTGAACGCAAGCTACTTTTTTACCCCGGCCCTGCGTCTTGCGGGTAGTTATACCTTCACGGACGGACGCGTACCCGTCATCCATGAGAGCCCGAAATATCATCAGTTGTCGTTTGCGCTGGATTATTTTTTATCGAAACGCACCGATGTTTATGTAATGCTCGCTGCCCAGAAAGCCATCGGCACGTTTGCAGACATCATTGACATTGCTCCCTCCAATAGCGACAAACAGCTCGTTGCCAGACTCGGTATGCGGGTGAAATTCTGACCGGTGGGATCGGGTAGCCGGATGGCGGTTAAACGGATACCGTAGAGTATCGGCGATTGACTGGCGAAAACGAAAGAGCGGAGAAATCTGTGGATAGTTGTTACCGGTTGCAACGCAAAAAGGCGCCGATCACGGGTGCTTCGGGCGGACTTGCAGCCTATTTTGCTAGCATAATCGCCGGGCATGATGCCGACGTAGCATTGGCGTTCGAGTGGGCTCGCCATGGTATCCGCGTAGAAACGTTCGCGCCGGGCTATTTTGAAACCGAACTTAATCGGGATTTCTGGCAAACCGCTGCGGGAGAATCGCTGATCAGGTGCATCCCGCAGAAGCGGCTGGGCCAACTACCGGATCTGGATAGCCCGCTGCTCCTGCTCGCTTCGGATGTGTCACGCTATATGACGGGCCCGACGCTGGTTATTGACGGCGGTCATATGGTCAGTAGTCTATAGGCATCGTAATGGCAAATATCCTCTACGCGGACGCCGCGAGTGCACTTGAAGGCCTGTTGTTCGACGGTATGACGATCGCAGCGGGGGGCTTCGGCCTGTGCGGGATTCCCGAGACGTTGATCGATGCGATTTGCGCAAGCGGTGTCGGGCAGCTCACCGTCATCTCAAACAATGCCGGTGTCGACGATTACGGACTTGGCATTCTCCTGGCATCGCGACAGATTTCGAAGATGATCAGTTCATACGTAGGAGAGAACAGGGAATTCGAGCGTCAGTATCTTGCGGGAGAACTGGAGCTTGAATTCAATCCTCAGGGTACGCTGGCGGAGCGAATGCGAGCCGGAGGGGCCGGCATACCCGGCTTTTACACAAGAACGGGAGTGGGAACACTGATTGCCGAGGGCAAGGAAATCAGGGTGTTCTCAGGCGAATCCTGTTTGCTCGAAACTGGACTGACGGCTGATCTTGCCATCGTAAAAGCGTGGCGCGGTGATCCGTACGGCAACCTCGTGTATCGGAAGTCTGCCCGAAACTTCAATCCTCTCGCTGCGTCGTGCGGGCGCGTTACCGTAGCGGAGGTAGAGGAAGTCGTTGAGGCAGGCGGGCTGGAACCGGATCATATCCATACTCCTGGCGTCTTTGTCCAGCGGCTGATCCGTGCAACGCGCAATGAAAAGCGGATTGAAAAGATAACCGTACGACAGGAGTCGCGCTGAATGGCCTGGACGCGAGACGAAATGGCGGCGCGCGCTGCGCGCGAACTCAGGGATGGCGATTACGTCAATCTGGGTATCGGTATCCCGACCCTCGTTGGCAATCACATCGCCACGGGCATAGACGTGACCCTGCAGTCGGAGAACGGTATGTTGGGGCTCGGGCCTTTTCCTGCCAGATCGCAGGTCGATGCGGACATCATCAATGCCGGCAAGCAGACCATTACGGAACTGGACCGGACGAGCTACGTGTCTTCTGCGGACAGTTTTGGCATGATCCGCGGCGGACACATCGATCTCTCCGTGCTGGGAGCAATGGAAGTGGCCGGGAACGGCGATCTCGCTAACTGGATGATACCGGGCAGGATGATCAAAGGTCCTGGGGGTGCTATGGATCTGGTGGCGGGCGTCAAACGGATTGTCGTCCTGATGGAACATGTTGCCCGCGACGGCGCTCCCAAGTTTCGCAAGGCATGCACACTGCCGCTGACAGGAGCCAACGTGGTGGACATGCTCGTTACTGACCTGGCAGTGTTTGTACGGAATAACCGTTATGGGCGATTCCGGTTGATCGAGTTGGCGCCCGGCATCGACGCTGGCCAGGTTCGGGCACTTACCGAAGCGGATTATGAGGATTGAGTTCGATGAGCACGCTCGCCGGAACAGAACGTGGTCGCAGGTATCTTGCGCGCATCGCCGCGATCGAGGGCGGATGCAGTGAAGGCATACCGGCCTTCAACGTCAATCGCCGGTGCGGTTCTGGGCTGCGGCCCGTCATTTCGGCGAGCCAGTCCATCGTGCCTGGTGACACTGAGATTGCCATCGGCGGCGGTGCAGAGAACATGAGCCGCACCCCCTACATTGCAGCCGCCGCGCGCTGGGGCGCCCGCATGGGCGATAGTACGATGATCGACATGATGCCCGGTGCGCTGCACGACCCCTTCCATGGGATCCATATGTGTGTGACGCTGGAGGACATGATGCGTCTCAAACCCGCGTTTGTCATGGAAAACGGAACTGTTACCGCTGGCAACGCGTCGGGTATCAACGACGCGGCGGCAGCACTCGTTCTGATGGAGCATATTGCCGCCGAGGAGCGCGGCACCAAACCGCTGGCCCGACTGGTCGCGTACGCGCATGCCGGCGTCGACCCCAGATACATGGGTATGGGATCCGTGCCGCTCACCCGGTTGGCGCTACAACGGGCTGGCCTTGCGGTGGATGGACTTGACGTTATCGAGACCCACGAGGCTTTCGCGGCACAGGCATGTGCGGTGACTCGCGCGCTGGGGCTGGACCCCGCCAAGGTTAATCCGAATGACTCGGAAATCCCGTTGGGCCATCCGGTCGGGGCAACCGGTGCGGTGATTACGATAAAAGGCCCTGCACGAACTGCTACGGACAGGCGGCCGTTACGCGCTGGTGACGATGTGTATCGGTGACGGACCGGGTATCGCGGCTGTCTTCGAGAATCTCAATACGACTGAAACCGCCGGCATTGCATCGCTGTCTTGGTGCTAGGTTTTCAGGCATCCTGGTCCGCCTGAAGAGTTCAGATAGTGCACCGTACTCCCGCTCATGCGATGAAATGACTGTGTATCAGACGTCGTGCCGCAGGGGGTGTCGCGATTCTGCCTCACCCTATTTGCCTGCGGTAGACGCGGTGTGTTTGCCTAACCGCTTTTCTATTGGTGCGCTGTCTGTGGAAAACTACTCAAGCTGGATTGGAAGAAATGAAACCCGCCAGGACGTCGCTACGCTTCAGCCGGCTTTGGCGCTCGGGGCTACCCTGGACAGGGCGACAATCTTCCTGAATGGCCGGTCCGAACTGCCGCCACTGTCGCATTGGCTGTATTTTCTTTCGACAGCGCCTATGTCCCGGTTGGGCACCGACGGGCATCCCAGGCGGGGAGACTTCCTTCCACCGATTTCGTTGCCTCGCCGAATGTGGGCTGGAAGCCGCATCGATTTCCTGGTCCCGATCGTTATCGGGGCACCCATCGAGCGCACCAGTACAATCGTCCGTGTCAACGAGAAGAGAGGGCGCTCCGGCACATTGTGTTTTGTGACTCTTTTACATGAAGTGAAAGTTGACTCCATACTCGCGGTACGCGAAGAGCAGGACATCGTCTACCGGGAAGCATCGCCGTTGGGAGATCCACTGACGAAGGGCGTCGCGGTTACGGAATCTGCAGCGCTTGCATCACCCGACTGGACACGTACGGTCATGCCGGATCCTGTCCTGCTGTTCCGCTATTCGGCACTGACCTTCAATGGACATCGAATTCACTATGATCGGGACTATGCGACGAAGGAGGAAGGCTATCCCGGCCTGGTCGTGCATGGGCCGCTCCAGGCTACCCTTTTGCTCGATCTCATCAGTCGTAGCAGGCCCGCTGCTACCGTCAGGAAATTCAGCTTTCGAGCGAAAAACCCACTGTTTGACGGCAAACCGTTGGAGTTGTGCGCCTCTCTTTCCGGGCATATGGTAAAGCTTTGGACAGTCCAGTCAGCCCATGTAGGCATCGAGGCCGACGCCGAATTGGAATAGCATTGCCCGAAATTGCACAATTCAGCTGATTCTGGCTGAAAGGGATACGGGTACTCCCAGGTTCTTCAAGATTTTTTTCGCATATCCGGATCACCTGCTTTTAACGGCCTCCCGACGATCAGGATGTTAAACATGAGCAACGTTCCCAATGATTCTGTGGAAGAGGATGGAAGACTTCCTACAGGAAAACTTCCTTCTGCTATCGGCAAAAATCATCGCATAGCAGTCGTTGATACCCACTTTCATCTATGGAAAAGTCAGGAGATCGCTCCGCCTTCGGGCATTATGGCCGACCCATCCCTATTCAGGGATTTCGACTGGAGCGATTATGAATTGGCCATGCAAGGTGTTGCACTGGAAGCGGCGATTCACGTACAGGTTCACCACGGAAGCGAGAAGGCCAAAAGTGAATACGGTAGGGTGGAGCGATTTGCAGCCGAACATGCGCCAATCGCAGGGATGATTGCCTGGGCTCCGCTCGAGTCTCCGGGCGTCGAGCGTGAGATTGCGGAGCTTGCCCAATCTCCTCTCGTAGCAGGCGTCCGGCGTCTTACTCAACAGGAGCCGGATGAATTGTTTTGCGCAAGGCCGCAGTTCGTCGCAGGAGCAAAACTGCTCGCTTCGTACGGATTGGTTTGCGAGGTCTGCGTGCTGGAACATCAACTCAAAGGTGTAATTGCCCTTGCATCGGCCTGCCCCGAGTTGACCATTATCCTGGATCATCTTGGAAAACCCCATCTCGCAGAGCCACCGACCGAGCATTGGCTCGAGAATATGCGAATTTTGGGAATGCTGGAAAATGTAGTCTGTAAAGTTGCTCCAACACCTCTTTGGGCTTCGGATCCTCCATTGACCGCAGCGCACGCGGCACCATTTATCGAATACGTCGCAGAGCATTTCGGTTGGGATCGCTTAATATATGGAAGCAATTGGCCACCGCTGCGCATTCTGACGGACGATGCTTCTCAATGGGCCGATATAGTCTTTAAGACTTTGCATTGGGCGAAGGCCGATGAACTTGGCAGGTTATTTAGCGAGAACGCACGGCGAATATTTCGCCTGAATAAGGGCCATCGATAACAAGCCAAGGGAGAGTTGAAAACGCTGCCCGATGGGCAGATCTCGCTGATTGACCCTGATGCTAGCTCCATGGCGACAAGCGGCCCTGGCTCGGGATGGTGGGCTGTAACGTGCAGGCAGCTGTAGAGATGCCAGGCACCATCTCATCGCTCGTTGCCACGCGCAGCGACACGCGCTGGAGGCAGAACTGGCGCGGGTCCATGCGGCGCTGGCCGCGCGCGACCGCGAACTGATGGCGGCAGGCGAAAGGTTTTCGCGCGATCTGGAGAAGCAGCGGGAAGTGGCCGAACGTGCGGAGGAGCGGCTCAGGGCGTCCGAAAAGCGCGCCCTGCTCGAGATCGACCGCGAGCAAAGTACCGCGACGAAGGTGCAGAAGAAGCTGGACGAAGCCGTGCGTTTTCTGCTGTCCTGGCCTTCAGCGCTGTCAGGTATGGCTTGACGCGGGTCACTATCGAACCACCGAATGAGAATGAAGTGGCACAAGCGCATGATGCACGACTTCTGCTGCCTGTTCGCGGGGCCTCGATTCCGCCGCGCGGAGCAGACTGCGGCGGAAATAACCGGTCAGCAACGCATGGATCATGCTCGCTTCGTGCCGCGAATCGATGTCTTCGCTGATTTCCCCCATATCCTGTGCGGCTCGCAACGCGGTTGCAATGCGCGCTTGCGCGATCTGACCCGCTTCGTCGAGGGTTTCCGCGGATGCGATGGTATTGTTCATTGGCCTCGCCAGCAGGATGCGATAAAGCCGCCGCGTTGTGCCTTCGCATAATACTGTGTGCAGCCTCGTTTGCAGGTCTTGCCGTAATCGTTCGAGGGGGCTGTCGCAATTCTCGAGCACCGGCACCATGAATGGGTCTAACGGCAATGCGGCACGCTTCAACAGTGCATCCAGCAGCGCCGCCTTGTCGTCGAAGTGGCCATAGATCGCGCCGCGCGTCACCAGCGCCGCGCGCGCGACGTCTTCGAGTGACGTGTGCTCCGTTCCGTACGCGGAAAAAGCCAGCTCGGCTGCGTCGAGTATCTTTTCCCGCGTGGCGAGGCCCTGTAACTTGCGATTCATTGCGAGGCATGCAGCTAGCGCGCGGGCGTAGTCATTGGCAGACGGGGACGTCACGGCTTGACGACTCGTATGCCCGGAAGTCGAATCCGGGTGTACGCGCGTCGGCGACGCGCAGTGCCGTTCCTCGGGCTAGTAGTTTGCGTGCCGCCATATGATCGGTTGCGCGATTGCATGATTCGACCGCGATCAGCCGGTCCTCCCGGAAGCAGAGCACGCTGAACTGTCTCTGCTCGATCGAGCCGATCACGACTGCTTCGTCGTGGCCACCCGAGAGTCCGGCGATTTGCAGCTTGAGGTCGCCCTGGTCGCTCCAGAACCAGGGGAGGGCATTGTACGGTGCAGGTGTTCCGACTAGCCTGGCGGCAACCGCACGGGCCTGATCGACGGCGTTCTGAACCGACTCCAGCCGTACCCGCGTCGCGCTCCACGCACAGGGGAAGCTGACTGCGTCGCCGATTGCCGAGATTGCCGGATCGCTGGTGACGAGCTGCTCGTCGACGCAGATGCCGTTGTCGACGCAAAGGCCCGCCGCTGCGGCGATTTCGGTATTGGGCAGCACGCCGATCCCATATACGACGAGATCCGCCGGCACCCACTCGCCACTGCCCGTTTCGACCGCAGTGACCTTGCCGTCCTTGCCGATGAAACGCGTGACGGTTTGCCCGAAATCGAACACAACGCCCCAGCTGCGATGCGCATCGCCGAACAGCGCGGACATCGGTTCCGATAGCGCGCGGGCCATCGGCCGCTGGCCGAGTTCGATCACGCGCACCGACAAGCCCTTCGCAGCGGCCACCGCCGCGAATTCGAGGCCAATGAACCCTGCGCCGATGACAACCACGTTGCGCGCGGCGTCGACTCGCGACGACAATGCGTCGGCGTCGGCGAGCGTGCGGATGCCGAACACACCGTCGAGCTCGATGCCGTCGACGGAAGGCACACGGTTGCGCGCGCCGGTCGCCAGCACCAGATGGTCGTAGGCCAATCGTGCCCCGTCCGCGAGGACCACGCAGCGTGCGTCCCGATCGATCGCGGCAACCGTTGCCTGGAGACGCTCGACGTGCTGTTGATCGAACCATTCGTCGGGCCTGAAACGCAATGCGGCCGTCCCGATCTTGCCGAGGAGATAGGCCTTCGACAGCGGCGGCCGTTGATAGGGCACGCCCGGCTCGTCGCCGACGAGGGCGATGCCGCCCGTGAAGCCGGCCTGCCGGAGCGAGGCGGCGGTCTGAAAGCCGGCCTGACCGGCGCCCACAATGACAAGGTGTTGTACTGACATGGCTGATTATGCAAGGGTGACTGGATCGAACTTCGGATAGCGGCCGAGCGGCAGCAACAGCAGTGCGCCGCACAGGAACGCCGCGCCGCAAGCCGCTACCATCGCCGCGTAGGTACCGGTCGACGCATAGAGCCTGGCGGAGCACCACGGAGCGAGCGCCGCGGCCGCGGTGATCAGGGAGACGTGCACGCCGAACAGGCGGCCGTAGTCACGCATCCCGAAGTAGCGCGAGACGAGATAGGCGCCGATGTCGAACTCGGCGCCGGCACCCACGCCGACGAGCATCGTGGCAAGCGTCAGCAAGCCGGTCTGCGATGCTGCTGCGCTGCTGAGCAGCACGCAGCCGAACGCCGGGATGGCGAGCGTCACGGCGGCGACACCGGGCGCCCACAGCCGGTCGAACAGATAGCCGACGATCAGCCGGCCGACGATCAACGAGACGCCGAAACTGCCGAATATGCGACTCGCCCCGGCGGCGGAAAGCCCCTTGTCGCAAAGCAGCGGCACGGTGTTGCTTATCATCGCGACGACGGCGGCGACAACGAGCGCGAGCGCAATGTTGAGCGTCCAGAAGCGCGTCGACAGCACGGCGGTCCGAAAGCACACGCCTTCTTCGCTGCGGATCGGTGCGGCGACCGCTATTGCGGCCGGGCGTGGCACGGGCACCCTCATCCAGGCCATCGCCAGAGGCAGGACGGCGAGCGGCGCGAGGGCGAGCAGCACGAAGCCGCCTTGCCAGTGCCAGCGCGAGATGGCCCATGTAACGGCGGACGGATAGACCATCGCCGCTAACCCGGTGCCGGACAGCATCGCGGCCAGCGCGAGACCGCGATTGCGCGAGAACCAGAGGATGATGAGATGCGCCCACGTGACCTGTGTCGCACCCGCTCCGGCGAGCGGCAGGAGCACGCACATCAGATAGAGCCAGCCGATCGAATGGCCGAGCTGCGTCATCAGCGCGTAGCAGAGCCCCATGCCGACGAGCGAGAGCGCCGTGACGCGCAGCATGCCGAAACGCGCGTTGAGGCTGGCGACCGCTTGCGTGCTGACGATCGTGCCGGCGAACAGACAACTGATCGCCGGTTGCAATTCCGCGCGACTCCATCCGAATGCGTGCTGCAAGGGAATCACCAGTGCGCCGAACGAATAGAGCAGGGACGCGCTGGCCGACACGCCCAGCCCGAGCACCGCGACCAGCACGATGCGCCAGGCGCCGAGGAACTCACCGGGATCGATTGCCGTAAGACGGGAACGACGGGAGCGGGGCATTGAGATAATCCTTGGGATCCTGCTGGATGACGGATGGGTTGCCTGACCTTATTCCCGGACGAGCAGCAGGCTCGCGCCGAGCGGGCCGCCGCCGGCCGCGGCGAGCGCCACGTCATGCGGCGCGACCTGGCGCTCGCCCGCGCGGCCCCATAGCTGGGTGCACGCTTCGTGGACGTAGCCGAGGCCATGCGTGCGGCCCCCGGACAGCTGTCCGCCGTTCGTATTGACAGGCAACTGCCCACGGCGCGAGATCCGCTCGCCGCCCTCCACGAACGCACCGCTTTCGCCTCGCGGGCACAGTCCGAGTCCTTCCAGCCAGAGCATCGTCAGGATTGAAAAGCCGTCGTAAAGCTGCGCGGTGCCGACATCCTTCGGTTTGAGATCGGTGCGTGACCACATCATGCGGCCGACGTCGAACGCCGCCATTTCAGTCAGCGAAATCTGGTCCCACGACCAGCGCTGATGCAGTGCCGAGCCGATCGCCTCGATGCGGATCGGGGGATGAGGGCCTTCGCGCGCGAGGTCCGTGCGCGAGAGGACGATTGCTGTCGACGCGTCGCAGTGCACGTCGCAGTCGAACATTCGCAGCGGGCTCGAAATCATGTTCGAGGCCAGGTAGTCGTCCATCGTCATTGGCTTGCGCATCACCGCCTTCGGATTGAGCGCCGCGTTGCTGCGGCAGGTGAGAGCGATCTGAGCCAGTTGTCCGGATGTCGTGCCGTACTCGTGAAAATGCCGCTGTGCATAGAGCGCCATCAGGTTGACGGCCGAGATGACGTTGAACGGCGTATACCACTGCCAGAAGTAGCTGCTGTCGCGTCCGGCGGTCTTGTTCGTCAACGCGCTGGCGCTTTTGCTGCGCTGCCGCGCCGTTGCCTCGGTGATCGTGCGGAACACAAGCACATGCCGGCACAGGCCCGTCGCGATCGCCATCGCTGCGTTGACGATGCCCGTCAGCGGTCCCGGTCCTTCATAACCCGCGCCATACCAGTTCACGTTCAGCCCGAGCACGTTCATCAGCGCGTTTGGACCGACCGGCGAGAACGGGTTGCCATTGTCGTTGTCGCCCGGCCAGCTGGCGATACCGTCGATGTCGCTTCGTTCGAGCCCGGCATCCGCGATCGCTTCGAGCGCGGCGTCCACGCTCAACTGGATGGCCGAGCGGTTCGACGGCCGGCCGATTTCCGACTGGCCGATGCCGGTGATGGCAACGTTCTTTTCGAATAATCGTTCCATCAGGCGTGACTCCGCTCGTCGTCGAGCTCGAAGAGCGGGAGCCAGACATCCTCGATCTGCTCGAACGTGACGCGCACCGGCATGCCGATGTGGATCTCGTCTACGGGGGAACCGACGACATTGCTGACGAAACGCAGCCCGGGCTGTTCTGACAGTTCGACGATCGCCACCACATAAGGGACTGCAAGGTCCGGCGTCCACCGCTGTTGATTGACCGTGAAGCTGAATACGTGGCCGCGTCCTGACACCGGCCGCGCCCCGACCTCGGCCGACAGGCAACGCGGGCAGATGGGCGCGGGCGGATGAAAGAAGCGTTCGCACCGGGCGCAGTGGTAAATATTCAGCACCCCTTTTGAACCGCCTTGCCAGAACGGCGCGGTCTCGGGAGTGAGGGACGGTAATTTTCTCTCCATGAACGCTTCCGGTTTTTTGATTGTTCTGTCGCTGACGGTGGTTGACCCACCTCGATTGCCACCATAATATATGAACAGAAACTCAAAAACTGTATTAAATGAGGCTCGCGGCGACAGGGTTTTCCCGATAGGTATCGCTGACGCTGCCGTAAAACTGGAGACAGACCATTCTATGGACACGAGGCAGTTGGCGCACCGCACGATAATCGTCACGGGCGGGCTGGGCGCGTTGGGGCGCAGCGTCGGTGCAGTGCTGGCCGCACGGGGCGCGCGTGTTGTGCTGATCGATCGCGCAGAGCCAACCGCGGTAGCGGGTGTCGCCGCGGTCGTCGGCAAGGTCGATCTGGGAGAGCGCGAGAGCACCGCGCACGCTTTCGCGGACGTGGCCCGGCAACTGGGCGGCTTCAACGCACTTGTGAACGTCGCCGGCGGCTTCGCCTGGGAAACGCTGGAAGGCGGCAGCGTCGAAACATGGGACCGCCTCTACGCGATGAACCTGCGCAGCGCGGTCGTCGCGTCTCGCGAAGCGCTGCCCCATTTGCTGCGCCAGCCTCCCGGGCGCATCGTCAACGTCGGCGCGCTCGCCGCGCAGAAGGCCGGCGCGGGCATGGGTGCCTATGCCGCCTCGAAGGCCGGTATCGCGCGTTTGACCGAAGCGCTCGCCGACGAGCTCAAGGATCGCAATATCAATGTGAACGCCGTGTTGCCGAACGTTCTGGATACTCCGGCAAACCGCGCCGACATGCCGGATGCCGATGCGACGCGCTGGGTATCGACCGAAGCGTTGGCCGCCGTGATCGCCTTTCTGCTGTCCGACGACGCCGGTGCGGTAACGGGCGCGTGCCTGCCCGTCGCGGGACGCATGTGATGGCGGCGCGCGCTCTCGCAAACGGCCATTCACCGGTGGCAGCGGAGGAAACGTTCGGCTGGAGCGACCGCTTCCTGCTTGGCTTTGCCGCGATGGACGAAACCCATCGCGAGTTCGTCGATCGGGTCGCGGCGCTCAAGCGTGCGTCCGATGCCGAATTGCCCGCGCGGCTCGCGGAATTCGCGCAGCACGCCGTCGCTCATTTCGCGCAGGAAGAGCGCTGGATGACGACCACCGCGTTTCCCGCCGCGCAGTGCCACGCCGACGAACACGCGGCGGTGCTGCGTTCGGTGCGTGAGGTCGAGCAGATGCTGCGCGACGGTGCGGCGCTCACGCTCGCACGTGATCTGACCCAGGCGCTGATCGACTGGTTTCCCGCGCACGCCGATTACATGGACGCAGCTCTTTCCCACTGGATGAGCAAGCGCACGCACGGCGGCCTGCCTGTCGTGCTGCGGCGCGGCGTCGCCGGGCCGGCCCGCGTCTCCCACTTCTAACGGACTCTACCCCGATGAGACTCGTAACTTTCCAGACGGCCGACGGCGTGCAACGTGCCGGCGCGCTCTTCGACAACGACCAGGCGGTGCTCGATCTGCGTGCGGCGCTGATGTTGACGCGCGGCGGTGACGGGCTCGCGCTCGCGAGCGTGCAGGCGTTGATCGAAGGAGGCGACGCCGCTCTCGACGAAGCGCGTGCGCTGCTTGCACGAGCGCCTTCCGGCGCGGTGCTTGAGCGCCGCACGCTCAAGCTGCTCGCACCGATCCAGCCGCCGACGCAAATGCGCGACTGCTCGTGCTTCGAGCTGCATCTGCGACAGAGTTTCGCCGCCGCGCGCCGCGCCCGGGCACTGCGCACGCCGGATCCGGAGGCAACGCTCAAGGCCATGAACACGCGCGCCGACGATCGCGTGATCGATACGTTCAATCGTCAGCCGATCTACTACAAGTGCAACCGCTTCGCGGTGATCGGCCCCGACGACGACGTCATCTGGCCGGACTACAGCAACGCGCTCGACTTCGAACTCGAGTTCGGCTGCTATATCTCGACGCGCGCGAAGGACGTGCCGCGCGACCTGGCGCGTGCGCATATCTTCGGCTACACGATCTTCAACGACATCAGCGCCCGCGACGCCCAGGCGATCGAGATGGGCGGCATGCTCGGCCCGGCGAAGGGCAAGGACTTCGATACGGCCAACGTGATGGGACCGTGCCTGGTGACCGCCGACGAGCTTGGCGATCCGTACGACCTGACGATGATCGCGCGCGTCAACGGCGAAGAGTGGGGGCGCGGCACCACGCGCGACATGCGCTGGACGTTCGAAGACGTCATCGCGCACATCTCGCGCTCGGAAACGCTGTATCCGGGCGAATTCCTCGGTTCGGGCACGGTCGGCAACGGCTGCGGGCTCGAACAGTTGCGCTACCTGAAGCCCGGCGATGTGGTCGAGCTCGAAGTGGAGCGCATCGGCGTGCTGCGCAGCCGTGTGGTGCGGCCGGCGAAGCGCGCATAGGGAATTGCCCCTGGTTTCAAATACGTTTATGCACATATGTTGAAAATGTGTTTATATTGGATGCGAAGAACAACCGAAGGAGACAAGCATGTTGACTAAGTCCGGGCCGACACTGGCCGACGGAACCAAGGTCGCGGATCTCGTGAATCTCGAAACGCGCGAAGTGCAGATGCGTACATTATCGGATCCCGAACTTTACGAGCTGGAGATGGAGCGCATCTTCGGCAAGACCTGGCTGCTGCTCGGGCACGAGAGCGAGATTCCTGCCCAGGGCGACTTCATGGTGCGCGACATGGGCTCCGATTCGGTTCTCGTCACGCGCGACAAGGCGGGTGAGATTCATGTGCTGCTGAACGTCTGCTCGCACCGGGGGATGCGCGTGTCGACCGTGGATGCGGGCAACACGCAGATTCACACCTGCATCTACCACGGCTGGGCGTTCACGACCAATGGGTCGTTCCTCGGCGCGCCCGTGGAAAAGGAGTGCATGCACGGCAAGATCCGCTCGAAGGCGGAACTAGGCTTGAAAAAGGCGCGCGTGACGCTCTATGGCGGGCTCATCTTCGCCACCTGGAATATCGATGGTCCCTCGTTCGAAGACTTCCTTGGCGACGCGAAGTGGTATTACGACATGCTCTTCCAGCGTAGCGACAAGGGCCTCGAAGTGCTCGGGCCGCCGCAACGGTTCGTCGTGCGCGCGAACTGGAAGGCCGCGGGCGAGCAGTCCGCGGCGGATGGCTACCATACGCTGACGCTGCACCGCTGGCTGGGCGAAGTCGGCAACTACTCGCACGTCAAGGACAAGGATTCGGGCGCGAACGACCTGACGCAGCAGATGTACGGTGTCGAAATCAGCTCGCCGCACGGGCACGCGCTGCGTTGCCAGGACCTCGCGCGCAAGATCCGGCGCCTGACCGGCAAGGAGCCCGCCGATCTGACGCCCGAAGAGCGGTTCAGGGTGCTGCCGCCGCCCGGCATGACGGCCGACATGGTGCCGCAGTTGCTCCGCCATCTGGGCAAGGAGCAAATCGACGTGATGGCGTCGATGCCCCCCCAGGTCGGCGGCATCTTTCCAAACGTCCTGTTCGCGTTCCTCTATCTGCCGCAGCCCGACGGCTCGTCGCTCGGCGCAATCGCGCTGCATACCTACGTGCCGCGCGGCCCCGACAAGCTGGAATTCACGAACTGGGTCTTCGTCGAGAAGGACACGCCTGCCGACGTGCGCGAGAAGATGCGCAAGCAGTCGACGCAGTTGCTGGGCACGACCGGCATGGTCGAGCAGGACGACTCGGACACGTGGCCGCATATGACCCTCGCCGCAAAAGGCGCGATGGGCCGGAAGATGACGTTGAAGTACCAGGCTGCTTACGAGACCGGTGCGCCCGAGGGTTGGCCGGGGCCGGGCATCGTCAACGAAGGATTCACGAAGGACGACACGCAGTGGCATTGGTGGCAATACTGGCTGGAACTGATGACCGCCGACACCGACGCCTGAGTGGCCGCCACACCGTTCAAGGAGAACAATCGATGAGTGCAGTGAACGCCGGGATTGAATCGGCCGACGTGGGAGCACGCGTGCGGATCGGCTCGCCGGTCTACAACGGGGTGCTGGAGTTTCTGTACGAAGAGGCCGCGATGCTGGACGATCTCCGGCTGCAGGACTGGGTCGCGACGCTTGCGGAGGACCTGATCTATACCGCACCGACGCGGCAGACACGCCCGTTGGCAAAGCTCGAGCAAAGCGTGGTCCGTACGATGCAGCATTACGACGACGACTACCGCTCGATCCGGGGACGCGTGATGCGTCTCACCGAGACGAAGAGCGCATGGGCGGAGGATCCGCCGTCGCGCACGCGGCGCCTCGTGACGAACGTCCGGGTGTCCGAAGCCGGACGGCCCGGCGAGTACGAGGTGCGCAGCAATCTGCTCGTGACGCGCAGCCGCTTCAACTTCGATGCGTTCGATCTGGTCAGCGCGGAGCGGCGCGACCTGCTGCGCGCGCACGGCGAATCGTTTCTGCTCGCACGCCGCGAGATCCTGCTCGATCAGGTCGTGCTCGGTACACCGAATCTGGCGATCTTCCTCTGACGATCGCGAGCCTGCGCGGCGTCGTTCAGGTCGTCGAACCGTGTCGCGGGCGTTTCGATGCGAGGCAGCAGCGATGACTTTCATCCGACGGATGGACCACTTCACGGTGGTGACGGACAAGCTGGACGACACGCGCGCGTTCTACGAGATGCTCGGGCTGAAAGTCGGGCCGCGGCCCGACTTTCCGGTGCCGGGCCTGTGGCTTTACACGGCCGGACGCGCAGTGCTGCATCTCGTGGCGGTCGGCAAGATGCCGCAGCCGCGGCGTGGTGCGCTGGATCACATGGCGTTCTACGGTGAAGACATCGCCGCCACGCTGGCGCTGCTCCGGTCGAAGCGGATTCGCTATCGCCTGGTCCGGGCGCCCCGGCCGTTCAGCACCTGGCAGGTCTTCTTCGAGGACCCCAACGGCGTCGAGGTGGAAGTCGACTTCGATCCACAGGAGAGCGTCCCGCCGCACCTGAAGGACGGGGATGCGGCGGCAACGTAGTATCGAACGCGGGTCGGGGTCTCGCGAGGATCCGCGCGGCACGAAAGACGGGGAGCGCAAATGGATCTGGGAATCGACGGCCGCCGGGCGATTGTCTGCGCGTCGTCGCGCGGTCTTGGCAAGGCTTGTGCGCTTGCCCTCGCGCGCGAGGGCTGCGAGGTGTTCATCAACGGCCGTGACGAAGCGAGGCTCGGCCAGGCGGCGCGCGAGATCGAGCAGGCCAGCGGGCGCCGTCCGACTCCCGTCGTCGCCGATCTCGACTCCGATGCGGGACGCGCCGCGCTGCTCGCCGCGTGTCCGCAGCCTGACATCCTCGTGAACAACAATGCTGGCCCAGCGCCCGGCGAACTGGAGCAATGGGATCACGCGGCGTGGCTGGCGGCGCTCGAGGCGAACCTGCTCGCGCCTATCCTGCTGATGTCCGCTGTCGTTCCCGGCATGCGGACGCGCAAGTTCGGCCGCGTCGTCAATATCACGTCGGCGGTCGTCAAGTCGCCGCGCCTCGGCATGAGCCTGTCCACGACCGCGCGCACCGGGCTGACCGCATTCGCCAAGGGCCTGTCACGCGAAGCGGTCGCCGACAACGTCACGATCAACAACCTGCTTCCCCAGCATATCGACACGGACCGGCAGGAATACATGGCCCGGCGGATCATGGAGGACCGCGGGATCACCTTCGCACAGGCGCGCTCGCTTCAGGTGAAATCGGTGCGTGCGCGCCGGCTCGGCAGGCCCGAGGAATTCGGCGACGCCTGCGCGTTTCTCTGTTCGGCACAGGCATCGTTCATCTCGGGACAGAACCTGCAACTCGATGGCGGCTCGTATGACGGGCTGTTTTGAACGCGTGCCGGCGTGATCCGCTCAGGCGAATGCGAGCCACGCCAGATCGTCGGCACACAGGTCGGCGGGGCGGGCCGCGAAATCCAGTGTCGAGCCGACCACCCGTATCGCCTGCGGGGCCCGTTGCGGCTGCTGCACGAAACAGTTGCCGGCGGGCTGCGCATGAACCTGCGCGTCGAGGTTCATGCCGCGCCCCCTGGAAATGCCCGTGCCGCGCCTGAGCACGAGCGCGGCCTCGGCCTGCTCCGCGTCCAGTGTGCTCAATGCCCAGCGCGCCATGCCGTGATAGAGGCTCACGCCCGCATAGGGGGCGGGTCCTTCGATGACCGAACCCGCCACGTTCCATTCGAGGCAGGGGATGCCGTCGCGCGCTAGTGTCGGATGCGTGCGGTCGGCCACGCGCGCAGGCACGGCGACGTCGTATTGACGCCTCGGCGTGCCGCGCGAGGCCGCGGCGATCGCCAGCCCCGCCAGTTCGAGAAGATGCGTGCACTGGACGGTGGGATCGGTGATGCGCGTGACTTCGTGGCTGTTTCCGGCAAGCGGCATGCCGATCAGCGCCTCGAGCTGTCCGATTGCCTGCGAGCACAGTGTGTAGGGCTTGCGCGGCGCTTCACCGCCGATCTTCGAGACGCGGCCCCCGATGCCTGTCACCTCGACGCGGAAATGGTGGAAGTCGTCCTCGAGCGCTGCTCGCGTGACGGTCTGCGAGCCGTCCGTCCGGTTGCTGATGATGATGCGACGTCTGAACATGAAGGCGAACCCCGGAAAACGGATAGAGGACAGCGGCGTTCAAATGCTGACACCATTATCGTTAAAGTGTACGATATTGCAATATCTGTTCAATAACATGAGGTGACAGTATGGGACTGCTTGAGCAGCGAGTGGCACTCGTGACCGGAGCGGGCGGCGGAATTGGCCGCGGCGTTGCGCGCTCGTTCGGTAACGAAGGTGCAGCGGTGATTATCGCGGAGATCAACGAAAGCACGGGCCGCCAGGTCGAGCAGGAAATCCGCGAGATGGGGGGCCGCTCGCTGTTCGTCAAAACCGACGTCACGAGCAAGGCGTCGATTGAAGCAGCGGTGCGCAGTGCCGTCGAGCAGTTCGGCAGTCTCGACATTCTCGTCAACAACGCGTTTGTTCCGACGCCGAATGTGCTACTCGAAGAGAAGACCGACGAGATGCTGGAGCAGACGCTCACGACCTCGTTGTGGGCGACCTGGTGGGCCATGCGCGCCGCGTTTGTGCCCATGCGCGAGCGGCGCTGGGGGCGCATCGTGAACTTCTACTCGATCGACACCGAGACAGGCGCATGGCTCCATGGCGATTACAACACGGCGAAGGCGGGCATCGTCGGGCTGACTCGCAGCGCCGCATCGGAATGGGGACGCTTCAACATCACCGTTAACGCGATCGCGCCGACGGCAATGGGTGCGACCTTCTTCGAGCTGGCGGCGAAGAACCCGGAGTTTGCCGAACGCTCGGCCGCGGCGCGGCCGCTCGGGCGCAGCGGGGACCCGGAGCAGGACATCGGGCCTGCCGCGGTGTTCTTTGCGTCCGAGATGTCACGCTTCGTTACGGGCGAAACACTGCATGTCGACGGTGGCCTGCATCTTCCGGGGTACAACTCACGGCCAGCCGGGATCAAGCCGCGTGAGTATTGAGGCGACCTCCCGCAAATGCGGCGCGCCGGTCGATGCCGGCGCGCCGCGTTGGGGATGGGGTGAAGACGGGGCTCGCGCCCCGGAGCCGTTCAGCGCCTCGCCACCTTGATGCCGGTGGCTTCGAGATCCCAGGTATCCGGCGTCTTGCCCTCGTCTCGCAACTGGTACTTGAGAATGCGGCCTTGCGGGTTCTTGGGCAGTGTGTCGCGGAATTCGATGTAGCGAGGCAGCGCGTAATACGGCACGGCGTCAGTTGCCCAGTGAAACAGTGCTTCGGCCGTCAGCGCGGCATCCGGGTTGAGAACGGCTGTGACCTTGACGTCGTCCTCGCCCTTGTCCGACGGGACGGCATGCACGGCCACTTCGGCGATGTCGGGATGACGTGAAAACGCCGATTCCATCTCGAAGCTGGAAATGTTCTCGCCGCGCCTGCGCAGATAGTCTTTTTTCCGGTCGACGAAGTAGAAGAAACCATCGTCGTCGAACTTGCCAATGTCGCCTGTATGAAACCACAAGTTTCGCATCAGCTTGAGCGTGTCCTCCGGCCGGTGCCAGTAGCCCATGAACATCACGTCGGGGTGCAGTGGACGGCAGACGATTTCGCCTGCCTGGTTCGCGGGCAGCTCACGGTCGAGTTCGTCGACGATGCGTACGTCGAACTCGGGAATGCGCTTGCCCGAGGAACCCGGCGCCGCATACTCGCCGGCCGGCAGCGACGTGATCACGCACGCCTCGGTCAGCCCGTAGCCGTTGCCGCCGACCTGCCTCGCGCCGAAGCGCTCGCGCCATATCTGCTTGGTCGCTTCGGTAAACGGGTTGCCGCGAACCGTATGAATCTGTCCGTAGCATCGTTTCGCAGCTTCGTCGTCGGGCGCGTTGGCGAGCAGACCGCCCATGCCGCCGAGAATCGATGCGATGGTCGCGCCGCTGCGCTCGACCTCGGACCAGAATTTCGATACCGAGAAGCGCGGCACGATGGCGACGCGCGCGCCCACGAGTATGTTCGAGAGCACGCCGACCGCAAGCGCGTTCATGTGAAAGAGCGGCAGCGGCGTGATCGTGATGTCGTTCGCCGTTGCCGGGCCCGCCCGCAACTGCTGGCGCGCGAGATTGCACATGAAGTTGTAGCTGATCATGCAGCCTTTGGACGGCCCGGTCGTGCCCGAGGTATAGATGAGGCTCGCGAGGTCCCACGGATTCGGCTTGCGGCTGAGCGGCGTGTCGTCGCTGCCGCGGTGCTGGTCGAGAGGCGCGAGCGCGAGCGCGCCGCATTTCCTGACGGTGGTCGCGCCGCGATGCAGTACGCGTGTGGCTTCCTTGAGCTGATCGGCAATGGCCGCGATGCGTTCGACGTAATCGCCCTCGCAGATGACGAGCCGTGCACTCGCGTCGTCGAGCTGGTGACGCAGGAATTCGCCGCGCAGGGCGGTATTGATCGGCACGCTGACCGCACACAGCTTGTTGATCGCGAGCCATGTGATCACGGCGTCGAGATTGTTGTCGAGCATCGTGACGACCGTCTGGCCCGCCGTCACGCCGAGCTCGGCGAGCGAATTGGCAAGACGGGTGGACAGCCCGTCGACCTGTGCATAGGTGTACAGATCGCCCGAGAAGTCGAGCAGCACCCGGTCCGGATGTGCGGCAACGGCTCGATCGAGTGCCGCAATAACAGTGTCCTGTTCGCCGAGCGACCAGGTGTCAGACCTTCCAGTTCCTGCCATATCGTCGTCTCCGGTAGCGATGCGGGGACTTTGCCCCTTGATTCTGAAATCAGAATGGAATTCTAGTATTTACATCGTCGTCGTGGTCTGCGGATAAACCCGAACACTTTTTGCGAATCTATTCAAATTATGTCGAAAAATCTTACGCCGCCGAAGGCGGCCGCAGCAGTCCGCCATGCAACGGGCGACGCCAGGTCCAGCCCGGAACCGGTCTCCGCGAAAGGCCCGCGCCGCAATTCCCACACGAGCGACGGGGCTCCCAAGGCCAGGCGTCGCGCGGCGGTGAAGCGGGTCGAGGACGACGCGCCCGCTGCGCCGCCAACGCCCGCTCCAGCGCCGCGCCGGCGGCGCAGCAACCGGCGTTCCGGGCAGACCATCGAGAACATCTTCGCTGCGACGGAGAAGGTCGTGCTCGAGTCCGGTGCGGAACGCATCTCGATCCTGCAAGTCTGCGAAAACGCCGGTATTTCACGCGGTACCTTCTATCGCTACTTCGCATCGCAGGACGAACTGCTCGAAGGGTTTTCGCGGCACCGGCGCGAGCATTTCCACCGTATGGCCGTGGCGTTGCTGGAGTCGGACGAGGATCCCGACCGGCGTTTCCTCGCGCTCATTCACTATCTGCACGACTACCTGAGGGCCGGTAGCCCGCGGCGCCTGATCGTGGTCGCTCCCGAGTTCGCGCTGCGCTTTTACAAGCGGATTTTTCACGACTCGGCGATCCGCTTTCAGGTGCTGCTCGCGCCGGTGTTCGACGTCTGGGACGGTCGCCTTGGCGTGAAGCTCGATCGCGAGCTGGTCTGCGACCTGATCATCCGCTTCGTGATGAGCGAGCAGATCATCGACAGCGAGGCGGATCTCGACGAGATGCCACGCCGCATCGGACGGCTGATCGACGCGCTGCGTTCTGGCGGCCTGACACGGACGAGACGCTAGCTGACAACGCGTTGACAATTAAGTTAAACACATTTGCATTAAATGACTAATATTGGCATGATGACGACAGTCTGAGCGGCTTCGCATATCCGGTTGTCGTGTGTCCGGAGACGAGGCCCGCGCTGGACGGGTCTTTCTTCTACACATCTGCGCCATTACAGGCGCAAGGAGACAACATGCTCATCGACCTTCATGCTCACGCACCGCATCCGGGCTATTACAACCAGCACCCTCATTGGGGACCCTTTTTTGAACGGCACGAAGACGGCGACGTCAAGTTGCGCGTAGGCGACTGGATCCTCACGCTGGGTTCGCCCGAACGCAAGGCGCTCGTCCGCGCGGGGAAGGGGCCGACGGTCGAGGAGTATCAGGCGCGCTGGGCCGACCCGAAGGTGCGGCTTGCAGGCATGGATGCGGCAGGCCAGAACGCGCAGGTCGTATCGGTGCCCTCGCATTGCTACATGTACTGGGCAGAGAAAGAGTTCTCCGTGCCGTTCGCGACGAAGGTCAACGATACGTTTGCCGAATACTGTTCCGCGGCACCGGACCGGCTCATGTTCTGGGCGCATGCCGCGCTGAATGCGCCGGAACAGGCCGCGCTCGAACTGCGCCGGGCTTGCACCGAGCTGGGCGCGAAGGGGCTCGTGGCCGGTGGCGCGAATTTCGGCGGCCTCGAGTTCGATTCGCCCGAACTCGACCCGGTCTGGAAAGTGCTTTGCGATCTCGATCTGCCGATGTTCATTCACGGCTATAACCAGTCGGTCACCTGGGGCAAGAAGGCAAACGACGACCGTTACGAAACGACTGCGATCGTCGGCATGCAGTACGACGAGACGCGCTGTTTCTGGAACCTGGTGTGCGGCGGCGTGCTGGACCGCTTTCCCGGCCTGAAGGTCTACATCACGCACGGCGGCGGCTACGTGCCCTATCAACTCGGGCGCCTCGCGCAGTGCAACGGCAATCTCGACGTCGCGCACAACAAGAAGCCGGTGCTGGAGTACCTGAAGAACAACTTCTACTTCGACGTCGAGTTGCACGAAGTTCCGATGCGTCAGGCACTGATCGACATCATCGGCGCAGACCGCGTGCTGTACGGCAGCAACTTCGGCGGCAGCGACGCCGTGCGCCACGACCTGACCGAGGGGCTGCGGCTTTCGGACGACGACCTGCAAAAGATCCGCTGGAAGAACGCATGCAAGCTGCTGCATCTCGATCCTGCGAAGATCGGCGAGCCCGCGAAGAAGCAGGCGGTAAGCGCATGAAGCTCGCGCGTTGCAGCGACGGCGGCACGCCGTTCTGGGCCGTGGTCGACACGGCTCGCGCCGCACTGAGGCCGATCACCGGAGGCCCCGCGGACTGGGGGCCGGCGCTCGCGCGCGGCGAAGGAGAAAGTGCGTTGACGTTCACCGGAGCGCAGCGGCTGCTCGCGGAAGTGCGATTGCTTGCGCCGATCGAGCCCACGAACCGCGTCGTGGTGGCGGGCGCGAACTACGCGAAGCATCTGAAAGCCGATTTCGGCATGCGTAGCCACAGCCAGCCGGTCGCGTTCCTGAAGGCCTATGGCGCGCTGATCGGCGCGCACGACCCGATCCGCTACCCGCCACTCACGAAGGAGCTGGATCACGAAGTCGAGCTCGTCGCGGTGATCGGCGCGGAGAAGGTCGACCGCAACGATCCGCTTTCGGGCGTGCTCGGCTACACGGTGGGCAACGACGTGAGCGCCCGCGATCTTCAGCGCAGCGGTCCACCGGGTGTCGGAATGGACCTGTTCGCCGCGAAAAGCCAGGACCGGTCCACCGGTCTCGGCCCATGGATCGTGACGCGCGACGAATTTCCGGACGGCAGCCCCGTGCTGCGCATGACGCTCAAGGTGAACGGCGAGACGCGTCAGGACGCTTCGTGCGGCGAGATGACCTGGAACGTGGCCGAGCTGGTGCGCTTCGTCGACGAGCGCTCGAGCTTCGCGCCGGGTGACGTGCTATTCACCGGCTCGCCCGAAGGCACGGGTCAGGGCACCGGGCGCTTTCTCAATCCGGGGGACGTCGTGGAGGCGGAGATAGAGGGCATCGGCACGCTGCGCAACGTCGTGACGGTGATCGAATCAGCATGAGGGGAGAACAGGGATGACATTGAAGAACGACAAGGTCGTGGTGGCGGGCGCGGGGCTGATGGGCACCGGCATCGCTCATGCGTTCGTGAGTTCGGGTTTTTCGACCGTGCTGGTCGACACCGACGACAACGCGCTCGAGCATGCCCGTCAGGCAATCGGCAAGATACTCGACGACGGCGTGCGGCTCGGCAAGGTGCAGGCAGCCGACGCGCAAGCTGCGCTGAGCCGGTTGTCGATCGAGCTCGAGCTGAAGAAGGGCGCGGCGGGCGCCCGGCTGCTGGTCGAGACCGTGACGGAGAAGCTGCCCGTCAAGCAGGCGGTGCTGGCCGAGGCGGCGGCGGTGATGGCGGACGAGGCGCTCTACGCGACCAACACGTCGGCGCTCAGCGTGACCGAAATCGCGACGGCCGTGACGAAGCCGGAACGCGTGATCGGCATGCACTTCTTCAATCCGGTCCACAAGATGAAGCTGGTCGAGCTCGTGCGCGGGCTCGCGACGAGCGACGAAACGGTGGCCGGCGCGCGCGAATACTCGGACGCGCTCGGCAAGACCTCGATCATCGTCAACGAAGCGCCGGGCCTCACGACGAGCCGCATGTCGGCGCTGCTCGGCAACGAGGCCATGTGGATGCTCCAGGATGGCACCGCGAGCGCCGAGGACATCGACACCGCCTTGCGTCTCGGCTTCAATCATCCGATGGGGCCGCTCGAACTCGGCGACCTCACCGGCTGGGATACACGCCTGTCCGTGCTGAAGTATCTGCATCAGACGCTTGGCGAGAAGTTCCGGCCGTGTCCGCTCGTCATCAAGATGGTGGCGGCAGGGCGTCTCGGCCGCAAGACCGGGCACGGCGTCTATCGCTACGAAGACGGGCAGCGCGTACCTGGTTCGGGCCTCAAGGGGAGTGCGCTATGACACGTGACACACGTGACGTCGTCATCGTGGATGCCGTACGTACGCCGATCGGCAAGTTTCGCGGCGCACTCGCCGGCGTGCGTGCCGATCATCTCGGCGCGCTTGTCATCGATGAGCTGATTCGGCGCGCGGGCGTAAAGCCGCAGGCCGTCAACGACGTCGTATTCGGCTGCGTCACGCAGATCGGCGAGCAGTCGGCGAACATCGCCCGGACCTCCGTGCTCGGCGCGGGCTGGCCCGAGACCATTCCGGGCCTGACGATCGATCGCAAGTGCGGTTCCGGCGAAGAGGCGGTTCACATCGCCGCGGGCCTGATCGCGTTCGGCGCGGCCGATGTAATCGTCGCGGGCGGCGCGGAGAGCATGAGCCGCGTGCCGATGGGGAGCAACCGCGACCTGCACGGCGAAGCGTTCGGCTGGATGGCGAGCGAGCGCTTCGAGCTGACGAGCCAGGGCGAGGCGGCGGAGCGTCTGTGCGATTGCTGGGCGCTCACCCGCGCGCAACTGGACGCGTACTCGGTCGAGAGCCATCGCCGCGCGGCCGCGGCTGCGGCCGAAGGCTGGTTCGCGCGCGAGATCGTGCCGGTGCCGGTCGGCCAGGTGCGCGAGAAGTCGCTCGAAGGCGAGGCGGCGCTTTTCGCCGCCGACGAGACGATCCGTCCGGGGACCAACGCGGACAAGCTCGCCACGCTGAAATCGAGCTTTCGCAGCGACGGCCGCCTGACGGCCGGCAACTCATCGCAGATCTCTGACGGGGCGGCTGCGCTCCTGCTGATGTCGTCGGACAAGGCGCGCGAGCTCGGCGTGAAAGCGCGCGCGCGCGTGCGCGCGGTGACGACCGTCGGCTCGGACCCGACGCTGATGCTGACCGGCCCGATCCTGGCAACGTGCCAGGTGCTGGAAAAGGCGGGTCTCGGGCTGAGCGACATCGATCTGTTCGAGATCAACGAGGCCTTCGCGCCGGTGCCGCTGGTCTGGATGAAGGAATTTGGCGTGCCGCACGCGAAGCTCAACGTGAACGGCGGCGCGATCGCCCTCGGTCATCCGTTGGGCGCAAGCGGCGCACGCATCATGACGTCGATGCTGCACGAACTGGAGCGCCGTGGCGCCCGCTACGGTCTGCAGGCAATCTGTTGCGCCGGCGGCATGGGCACGGCGACGCTCATCGAACGGCTCGATTGAGCCCGTACGCAACGCCCGATGTCGAGGAGACGATATGGCCTTGCTGCCGCTGATTCCGCTGGCGCAGTTCCCGAATGAGCTTGCCGACGCGGTGCGACGCGGGCTGAGCACGCGCATGCTGAGCTCGACCACGCCGGTCCAGGTGTGGGCGCACCGCCCCGAAGTCGCGGCGGCCTGGCTTGCCGTGCTCGATCAGATGCACAACCACGGCGTGCTCGACGAACGGCTGCGCGAGCTCGTGCGACTGCGCATTGCATCGTTCACGACGTGCCGCGCCTGCCAGACGGCGCGCAAGTCCGCCACCGTGACCGACGCCGATCTGGCGTGCCTCGCGTCGTCCGACCCGCGCTTCAGCGAGGCGGAGCGCGCGGCGTTGCGGTTCGCGGAACTGTTCGCGGCCGATCCGCTCGCCATCGACGAAGCGATCTTCGCCGATCTCCGCGCGTGGTTCAGCGTGGCGCAGATCGTTGAACTCAACATGTTCTGCGCGCTGATGCTGGCGGGCGGGCGCATGACCCGGGCCCAGCAGGCCTATGAAGCGTGATTTGCGCGACGTGCAGCGCAAACGACAACACTAATGGAGACCGGAATGACCAGCCCCGCCAAGTCGAACGCACTCGAAAGTGCATTTGAAAGCACCGCGAGCAACTATCGCGGCAGCGATGTCGATCTGAACGCGATATATCGCGACATGCGCAGAAACTCGCCCGTGATCGCGCAGGATTTCATGGCAAGCCTCGGGGTGCCCAATATCGCAAAGCTCGACCCGAACCGGCCGACCTTCACGCTCTTCAAGTACAAGGACGTGATGTCCGTGCTGCGCGACGCGGCCAACTTCACGAGCGGCTTTATCGCCGAAGGGCTGGGGTCGTTCTTCGACGGCCTGATCCTGACCGGCCTGGACGGTGAAGCGCATCGCCGTGCGCGCGCGCTGCTGCAGCCGGTGTTTCTTCCGGAGGTGGTGAACCGGTGGCGCGAATCGAAGATGGAGCCGATCGTGCGCAACGAGTTCATCGGTCCCATGGTGCCGCAGCGGCGGGCCGACCTGATGCATTTCGGCCTGCATTTTCCGATTCGTCTCATCTATTCGCTGATCGGCTTCGCGGACGACCGGCCGGAACAGGTTGAGCAGTACGCCGCGTGGGCGCTGGCGATTCTGGCCGGCCCACAGGTCGATGCGCAAAAGGCTGCGATCGCGCGCAAGGCCGCGATGGAGGCGGCCGAGGCACTCTACGCGGCGATCCGGAGCGAGGTTGCCGTGGTGCGCGCGAAAGGCGCAGAGGGCGAGGACCTCATTTCCCGCCTGATCCGCGCGGAATACGAGGGGCGCCGTCTCGACGACCACGATATCGCGACGTTCGTGCGCTCACTGCTGCCGGCGGCGGGCGAGACGACGACGCGCACCTTCGGCTCGCTGATGACGCTATTACTCGAACGGCCCGCGCTGCTCGAGCGGGTGAAGGCGGACCGCAGCCTCGTGTCGAAGGCGATCGATGAAGCGGTACGCTTCGAGCCGGTCGCGACCTTCAAGGTGCGTCAGGCCGCGGTCGATACCGGCATCGGCGGCGTGTCCATCCCGAAGGGCGCGATGGTGCAGTGCATCGTTTCGTCGGCGAATCGCGACGAAGAGGTGTTCGAAAACAGCGAGACGTTCGACATCGATCGCAAGCCGAAGCCCTCGTTCGGGTTCGGATTCGGGCCGCACATGTGCATCGGGCAGTTCATCGCGAAGGTCGAGCTGCAGGTCGCGGTCAACGCGATTCTCGATCTGCTGCCGAACCTTCGCCTCGATCCGGACCGGTCGCCGCCGAAGATCGTCGGTGCGCAGTTGCGCGGGCCGGACGCCGTGCATGTGGTGTGGGACTGAGCGGTAGTCCGTCGACGCCGGGGGCGGGTGCTTCCCGGCGAACATTCTCGTGCTTCGACTCTCCGCGAGAATGTTCGCCTGCGTCGTCAGCCAGCGATGAGGCCAGCGCCGGCGAGCGCCTCGATCTCCGCCTCGGGCAACCCGAGCGCCGCCAGCACCTCGCGGCTGTGCTCGCCGAGCGCCGGCGCGGCACGCTCGGGCAGGGCGCGCGCGTCGCCGAGATTCCAGAAGGCGCCGATCTGCTCCAGCTGACCCTGGGTCGTGTGCTGTGCGCTCATCACGAGGTCTGCAGCGCGATTGCCGGGGTCGTCGAGAAACGCGTCGTGCTGGTCTTCGCGAACCACGGAGGCCGCAATGCCGGCGTCTTCGAGCAGGGCCTCCACGGCATACCGGTCGCGGGCGGCAAAGAACGCCTGCGCGTCGTCTTGCACGAGCTTCGCGAAGCGTATCTGCTCGTCATCCGTCAATGCCGCAACGGCGACCCAGCCGTCCTTGCATGCATACAGCCGGTGAAAGGACGACACGCCCGTCTGCTCGCGGTCGAGGCGGGCGAATGCGTCGACACCGCCATCGGCGTGAACCACCGTCTCGCCGGTGCTGAGAATCGTTGCGCCGAGCAACGACGCGGACGTCATCTGGCCCGCGCCCGTCCGGTCGCGATGATAGAGACCCAGCAGCAGCGCATAGGCGGATGCCAGCGCGGCGAGGTGATCGCAGACACCGAAGCGCAGCCACATCGGCGGATTGCCGTCGCCGCCGTTTTCGACTTCCCAGCCGCATGCGGCCTGGAAGAGCTGGTCGAAGCCGGGCCAGTCGGCGCGTGCGCCGGCGGGTCCGTACGAGCTGATATGACAGCCGACGAGGGCGGGATTGGCGGCGCGCAGGCTCTCGTAGTCGAGACCGAGCTTGCGCGCGGCCGGCAGGCGCATGTTGTGATGGAACGCGTCGGCCCAGCGCGCGAGTGCCTCGACGACCGGCCGGATGCGCGGGTCCTTCAGGTTCAGCGCGACGCTGCGCTTGCCGCGCTGGCAACCGCAGAAGACGCGGTCCAGGTAACGCATGACGTCGCCGCTGGTCGGCTCGACCTTGATCACGTCCGCGCCGAGGTCCGCGAGCAGCATTGCGCCGAACGGTCCCGCGAGATACGCGCCGAAGTCGAGAATACGGATTCCTTCGAGGGGCGGCGCGGTCGCGGCGCCGGCCATCGCGGCGGTCGGTCGGGGCGCCAGCGTCTCGAACACGGCTTGCGTGTCCGCGCCCAACGGACGCAGACCGTCGTGAGCGACCCTGGCGGGCGGCGTGACCGAGTAAGCGGGGCCGGGCTGCAGGGTCATGCCGAACTGCGGGTCGTCGACCTCGGCGATATACCCGTTCACGCGCGCCTGTTCGTCGAAATAGACCGCGCCAAAAGGCGCGGCGGGCTGTGCGGCGACGTCATGGGCCCACAGGTGTTCCAGCCATTCGCGGGCAGGGCGCGTCGCGAAAATCTCGCGGTTGGCGCCGAAGTTCGGCGCGGTGTGGTTCTTGCCCCAACGGGCGTTGGCTGCCGCGACGCCATCCGGGCCCAGTGCGTCGAGGGCCTCGCGCATGTAGGGCGCGGCGTCGGGTGCGTAATGGACATGAATCCATTCGCCGTCCGAACATTGGTGAATGGCGACAGCGACGGACTTGTCGAGACCCCTGGCGAAGGACGCCGAGGGGGTTTCGGCGCGTGCCCAGTGCATCGTCATGGGAATCAGTGCGCCCTGGGCGAGGCTCGTGTGCGCGGGGCCGACTCCACGCCCGCGCCCGCGCTGGATCAACCGCGCGACGACGCCGATCGCGCAGAGCCACGCCGTGCAGAAACTCGCGTACGGCATGCGGATGAAAACCGGACCCGCTCGATGACCGGGTTGCTCCGCCATCAGGCCGAGCCGCGCGAGCACAAGCGTTTCGCGCGGCGGCCGCTCGGCGTCGGGGTGGCTCGACGGCCAGCCCGACGCGGCGGAGACGATCAGGTGTGGAAAGCGCGTGCGCAGGGCGGCATCGTCGAGACCGCGTGCGCTCGCCTCGCGAGGCGTGAACTCGTGGATCAGCACGTCCGATGCGGCAAGCAGCCGGTCCAGCGACGCACGGTCTTCGGCGGTCGCAAGGTCGAGCACGACGCTTTTTTTACCGCGGTTCCACACCGCAAAGCCGGGGCTGCCGCGCAGCGGCGCGCCGCCGGGCGGCTCGATCTTGATTACCTGCGCACCCGCTTCGGATAACTGCAGCGCTGCGACCGACCCGGCTGCACCCGCTGCAAGGTCGAGCACCCGCACGCCTTGCAGAATTCCCTTCGACATGTTCGGCCTCCGTGAGGCACGCGCAATGACCCGCTTGCACGCCGCCTTCGTCAGATTTGCGTGGCGGGCAGATGGACCACCAGCCCGTCGAGTTCGGCGCGCATCGTGAGCTGGCACGACAGGCGGCTATTGGCGCGGCGCGGCTCGGCGGTGCTGTCGAGCATCGCATCCTCCATTTCGTCCATGGACGGCAGCCTGGGCTGCCACGCCTCGTCGACGAAAACGTGGCAGGTGCAGCACTGGCATGCACCGCCGCAGTCCCCGCTGATTCCGCCGATGCCCCGTTCGAGCGCGATCTGCATGAGCGTGACACCGTCGGCCGCCTCGACTTCGGTCGTGACGCCATCGTGTGAGGTGAATGAAACTTTGGGCATGGGAGAGTCCTCTGTTGGGTTGCCGTTGAGCGAGCGGCATGGTCAAAGCGAGCGACCGATGATTTCCTTCATGATTTCCGAGGTACCGCCATAGATACGCGCGACGCGCGCATCCACCCACGCACGGCTGATCCGGTATTCGCTCATGAAGCCGTATCCGCCGTGCAATTGCAGCAGCTCGTCGAGCAGCTTGCCTTGCAGCTCGGAGCCCACCAGCTTGCACATCGCGCCGACCTCGGCGGTCAGCTCTCCGCTCATGGCCTTGCCAAGGCAATCGTCGACGAACGCGCGCAGCATCGTGGCCTGTGCCTTGACCTCGGCGAGCTTGAAGCGTGTGTTCTGAAAGTCGAACAGCCGCTTGCCGAACACCTGACGATCACGTGTGTACCCGACGGTTTCGTCCAGCAGCGAGTCGATGGAGGCCGCCGCGCGAATGCCGATGATCGTGCGCTCCCAGGCGAGCTGATGCGTCAGGTAGCGAAAGCCGTTGTTTTCCTCGCCGAGCCGGAATCCGGCCGGCACGCGGACGTTGTCGAAGAACAGCTCCGCCGTGTCCTGCCCCTTGAGCCCGATCTTCTCCAGCAGCTTTCCCCTGGAGAATCCGGGCATGTCTTCCTCGACACAGATCAGCGTCAGGTCCCTGGATTGCGGATCGAGCTTGGTCGCGGTCACGACGAGGCCGGCATTGCCACCGTTCGTGATGAAGGTCTTCTGGCCGTTGACGATGTAGTCGTTGCCCTCGCGCTGAGCGGTCGTTCGCATCGAACGCAGATCGCTGCCGATGCCGGGCTCGCTCATCGCGATTACGCCGACCAGCTCGCCCGCCGCCATGCGCGGCAACCACCGGCGCTTCTGCTCCTCGGTGCCGTAGGCGACGATGTAGGGCGCAACGATCTCCGAGTGCGTCGTGAATCCGACTGCCGTCGCATTGACGCGCGCCAGTTCCTCGATCATCACGGCCGAGTGGCCGAAGTCGCCGCCGCTGCCGCCATACTCCTCCGGGACGGTAGAGCAGAGCAGGCCGATTTCGCCGGCCTTGCGCCAGAGTTCCTTCGGCACGATGCCGGCGTGTTCCCATTCGTGCAGATGCGGGACGATTTCGTTTTCGATGAAACGACGCGCCTGCTGGCGGAATAGTTCGTGATCTTCCCGGAATACGGTTCGCATGTCGGTTATCCTGCGATTCAGTCGGTCTCGTGTAAGGACGGAGCGCGTGCTAGCGGTCCGTGAATTGCGGCGCGCGCTTCTCAAGAAACGCGTTGACCGCTTCGAGGTGGTCATGCGTGTGATGCGCGAGGGCCTGATACGCCGCCGACATCTCCAGCAGCGAATCGAGGCGCATGTGCTGGCCTTCCCGCAGCAGGCGCTTGGTGAGCCGCAGCGCGTGCGACGCATTGCCGGCGATGCGCTGCGCGAGGCCCAGCGCATGCGTGATCAGCCGGTCGGCGGGTACTACTTCGGCGACAAGCCCCCATTCCAGTGCCTTCGCGGCGTCGATCGTTTCGCCTGTGAACGCCATGAGGCTCGCGCGCTGCATGCCGATCGCGCGCGGCAGCAGCCATGCGCCGCCGTCGCCCGGCACGATGCCGACCTTGACGAAGCTCTCGGCGAACAGCGCCTTGTCCGATGCAATCCGGATGTCGCACATGCAGGCGAGATCGAGCCCCGCGCCGATCGCCGGTCCGTTGATCGCTGCGATCACCGGCACGTCGAGCTCGTAGAGCGCCAGCGGAATGCGCTGGATGGTGTTGCGGTAGCTCTCGCGCAGATCGTGCGGCGAACCGGCGAAGATGCCGCCGCGCTCGCGCATGTCCTTTACGTTGCCGCCCGCGCAAAACGCGCTACCTTCTCCGCTCAGCACGACCGCCTTGACGGTGCGGTCCCGCCGCACCCGGTTGCACAGCTCGACCAGCTCGTCCATCTGCGCGGGTTCGGACAGCGCGTTGCGCGTTTGCGGGCTGTTCAGACGCGCGCTCAGCACGGCGCCTTCATGCTCGACGATCAGAAACGGTTCGGTCATGCTGCGGCTCCTTTGGTCTGAACGTACCGGTCGAGCCGGCCGGCGGTGATGGCGGGCCACAGCGCCGGCGAGCCTCCGGCGCAGATCGCCGTGCCGAGCCGCTGCGCCCATGCGGTGGTGTTGCCGAATTCGCTGCGCCACGACCACAACCGGCGCGTGGAGGAATGCAGTGCGTGTTCGTGCGTGAAGCCGATGGCGCCGTGGACCGTGTGCGCGATCGCCGCGCCGATGCTCGCCGCCTCTCCGGCGCAGATCTTCGCGGCCGCGATCGGCAGCATCGCGAAGCAGCCAGCGCCGTTGAGCGAGCTGGCGAACGCACATTCGGCGGCCACGGCGGTTGCCGCCGCGTGTTCGGCCAGCACGGCGATTTGCTGCTGCAGCGCCTGGAACGAGGCGATGGACTTGCCAAACTGCACGCGCTCGGTCGAGTAGCGGACGGTCAGATCGACGATTGCCTGCAGGGCGCCCGCAATCTGCGCACAGCGCAGCATCGCGCCGCCGAGGTGTAGCGCGTCCGGCTGAAGATCGGACGGAAGCGGGGCGCAGCTCACGCACGCTGCGCGCTCGAAGCGCAGCTCGTCGCGCGGCTCGCCCGCGGTATTGAGACGCCGCGTGCACTGCGCGTCGCCTGCGTCGAGCAGGACGACCATGGGCTCGTTCGCGCCGGCAATCGCCACCACATGCCGTACTTCGCGCCCCCAGGGCACATCGACCAGCGTCCCGCTGACACGGCCCTGGGCCAGCGTCAACCGGCCACTGCCAGCGATGCCGAGGGGCGCGTTGATTGCATCGAGACCGCACTCGCCGAGCAGCGCATTCGCGAGCAGCGTTTCGGGCAGCGGCGCAGGCAGGCAGTAGCGGCCCGCGACGCGCACGACACCGAACAGATCGTCCCAGCTTGCGCCCGCTCCGCCGGCGACTTCCGGCGCGGCCGCGACGGCGAAGCCCGACTCCTCGAGGGCGCTCCACAGCGGTGACGACCATTCGCCGGCTTCACAACGATGCAGCAGGTCGGGCGTGACCGTATCGATGAGCACGCGCTCGATCGTAGATTCAAAAATTGCTTTCATGGCCGTTACCGAAGTCCAAGTCCGCGGGCGATGATGCCCCGCAGGATTTCGCGTGTGCCGCCTCGCAGCGAGAACGAAGGTGCCATCTGCATGAGGTAGGCGAGCACGCGCGCGTGATCGGAGCCGCCCGCGGTGCTGGGCGGGACATCGAGCAGCAACTGCGCCACTTCGGGAATCTCCTGCTCGAATGCAGTGCCGAGATCCTTCACGCAGGAAGCGGCCCACGCGGGATTGCGGCCCGCCGCGAGCTCCGCCGTGACCGACAGCGACATCTGCCGCAAGGTGAACAGGCGCGCAGCAAGGCGGCCGATCTCGCGAGCCTGCAGCGCGTCGGGCCGCTTGCCGATGGCGTCGATCATCGTGTGCAGCAGGGCGATGCTGCTCAGGAAACGTTCGGGACCGCTGCGTTCGAATGCCAGTTCTGCCGTGACCTGTTCCCAGCCCTGGCCCTCGGTGCCGATCAGCGCGTCGGGACCGAGCTCGACATCGTCGAAAAAGACTTCGTTGAAGTGCTCGCCGCCGGCCAGGTCGCGAATCGGACGGATTGTCACGCCCGGCGCCTTCAGGTCGATGACGAACTGCGACATGCCTTCGTGACGCGACGCCGTCTTCGCGGCGGTTCGCACCAGCGCGATCATGTAGTGGGAATAGTGCGCGTTGGTTGTCCAGAGCTTGTGCCCGTTGAGCACCCAACCGTCGCCGGCGTGCTGCGCATGGGTACGGATCGAGGCCAGGTCGGAACCCGAGTTCGGCTCGCTCATGCCAATGCAGAAATAACTTTCGCCGCGGCAGATGGCCGGCAGATACCGTTCGCGTTGCGCGTCGGTGCCGTAGCGCAGGATCAGCGGACCGCTCTGGCGATCGGCGATCCAGTGCGCCGATACCGGTGCGCCGGCGGCGAGCAGTTCCTCGATGACGACGTAGCGCGCAAACGGTCCGGCTTCTCTGCCGCCATAGCGCTTCGGCAGCGCCATGCCGATCCAGCCGCGCTCGCCGAGCTTGCGGCTGAACGCCGGGTCGGCGCCCATCCACGATTCGGCGCGCTGCAAGGGCGCCCGGTCGCACAGCGCATCGGCAAGGAACTCACGTACCTCCTTGCGTAATGGTTCGTCATCCAGAGGAATGGGGTGATAGCGAAATTCAGTAACGGACATGGTGCGATCAAGGCGCGGGTACGCGGGCGCCGCCTGCCAGGCAAGGCGCTTCGGTCTCGTTTGACGAAGGGCGCAGCGAGGTCCACGGACACCATCGTGGCCTCGCTGCGCAAGAGGAGCGTCTACAGTGCGGTCTGCGCGTCGGCGGCGGCGAACATGCGGTTGATGTCCCCCGAGGTTACCGGCTTGTTCGGGTCGCGCACCGGCGCCGCTCCACCCAGGCCCAATGCCGGTTCTATGCTGACATGCTTCGCCTGGGCGCGCAGCGCGCCGACGGTGCAGTTTTCACGGCCGAGAATCGCGAACGGATCATAGGAGAACTCGCGCATCGCGTTCAGGTGCGTGATGCGGTTGATGACGTCGTCGGAGATGTTCTGCGCCGATGCCTGTTCCCAGAATACATCCGCCGAATTCGGCCATGTGCAGTCCGAATGGGGGTAATCGCACTCCCATGTGACCTTGTCCAGGTTGATCGAATCGAGATTCTTCAGGCCGAACCTGTCCTCGATGAAGCAGGTGATGAAGTGCTCGTTGAAAATGTCGCTCGGCATCTTGCCGCCGAAGTTCGACATCGTCCATGCGTGATGGTGACGGTGCGTGAAGTCCGCGCGCTCCAGCAGGTACGGAATCCATCCGATGCCGCCTTCGGACAGCGCCATGCGCAGCCTGGGAAATTTCTTCCACATCGGCGCCCAGATCCAGTCCGCCGCGGAGTTCGAAATCGCGATCGGCATCGACGTGATCCAGGCGTCGATCGGCGATTCGTCGGATGCATGGGCCGCTTTCACACCGGTGCCGATATGGCAGCAGATCACGACGTCGTTGTCCGCGCAAGCCTTCCACAGCGGGTCCCAATAGTCGTTGTGGATCGACGGATAGCCGTGAACAGTCGGGTTGTCCGAGAGCGTCAACGCATGCACACCCTGTTTGGCCAGCCGCTCGACTTCGGCCGCGGCGGCCTGCATGTCCCACCACGGCGTGAGCATCAGCGGAATGAAGCGGCCGGGTGCTGCATTGCACCAGTCATGCAGATGCCAGTCGTTGTAGGCCTGGATCGCCGCAAGCGAAATATCGCGGTCCTCGTGCACCTGAAAACGCTGGCCCGCGAAGCCGGGGAAAGTCGGAAAGCAGAGCGAGCCGAGCACGCCGTTCGCGTTCATGTCATCGACGCGCGCCTTGATGTCCCACGTGCCACGACGCATGTGTTCGTAGCTGAGCGGCTCCATGCCGTACTCTTCCTTCGGACGCCCAACTACCGAATTGAGCCCCATGTAACCCGTCGCCTTGGCTTCGAATTCCCAGACGTCGCGGCCGCCGCGTTGGACGACCTTTGGTTCGCGGCCTTTGTATCTGGCCGGCATGTGATGGGCGAATGCGTTGGGCGGCTCGATCGCATGGTCGTCCACGCTGACGAGAATGAGGTCTTCCAGTTTCATCAGGGTTCCCCGTGTTGGTGGCAATCGCAAGGGATTGCCGGGTGGAAGTGAGTGGGTGTCCTGAAATACTAGATAAGAAGTTATACACAATCAACAGTTATGTACATTTTATTGGCGGAAAAGGCTGGTTTTCAGGGTTAACAGGGAGACGGAATGGCAACAAACAGCGCGGCGGGTGCATGTACCGCAGGCGTGTTGTCGCGACGGTACAGGGAATTGGCGCGCCGTCGATCACGACGGCGGAGGGCGGAACTGGCGTGGGCGGGAGAATGTTGCGGTACCGGCGTTCGACACGCTTGCCTGGCCGCAGCGAGGCTGTGGCCAGGCTGGTTTCAAAGGAGCACTGATTCGAGCCTCTGTCCCAGTTCGCGGACGGCTTCGCCCAGCGCGTCGACCTGTTCGTCGGCACGGTCGCCGCGGATCATCACGGTCGATACCGTGAATACGATATTGCCCGCGCGATCGCATACCGGGGCTGCAATCGCGCGCACGCCGGTGGCGAAGTAGCCGTCGTCGCTCGCCCAGCCTCGCCGGCGCGCGCGGTTGACTTCGCGCTGGTAGGCTTCGAAGGACATGGGCCGGACCCAGCGCAGCCTGGCGAACTCCGCACGCATCTGTTCCTCGGTGAAATCGAGTTTCGCGGCGAACAGGCGGCCACTCGCACCCATGAGGATAGGGAGCCGCTGGCCGGCGGGCATGCCGATATGTAGATCGGTCGGACTCGACTCCGAGCAGACGAGCACGATGCGGTCGGTGCCGAGCCGACGCCATAGCGTGACCGTGACGCCGAACTCGGCGGCGAGATCGTGCATGAGCGGCGCGGCGAGCTGCAGCTTTTGCCCTTGCGTGACGAGCTGCTCGACCAGCCGCGCGAGCCCGATACCCGCCGAATACGTCTTCGCGAGCGGATCGAAATCGACCACGTCTTCGGCCACCAGCGTGCGAAGAATGTTGAAGCACGTGCTGGGATTGATCTTGAGGTGACGCGCGATGTCCGTCGCGCGTTCAGGCGTGCCGGTCTGCGTCAGGTAACGCAGGATCTGGATGGCGCTCGCCACCGGCTTGACGATGACGGCATTCGTTGGGCCGTTCTTGCGGAGTTCAGGTGCGGGGACGGTTGCCGGGGCGGTTTCGGCTACCTCTGTTTTCTGCGCGGTTGCGGTGCTTTTTCTCATACCTGGGCGTAGCGGCCTGATAAATGCTGGCGGACGTAGGGCGGCGCACCGCCGATAGCTGGCTTCTGTCCCGCGAGGACAAGGCGCGCGTCGTTTCGGCGTCGTGCCGGGTTCATTCTAAAGAAAGGTCTTCGTATTCTGGATGGAGAATAAATCAAATCCTGTGATTCCGTTCATAGTGCTTACCCGAGCGGAAATCCGGCGCATCCTGTGCGCCTGATTGCACACCGGAGGTTCGCCCTGCGAAGTGAATCATGCTACATTCAAGACAATTTTTGTAATTATGTTTATATAAATATTTCCGCAATGGCGCCATCGCGTGCGACGCCGGCAAAAAAACAGGAATATCGTCAAGAGGAGTAAGCGATGAAGCTTGCAAGAGTGCGTGAGGCATCGGGCGAAGCGTTCTGGGCGCAGGTGGACGCGGCCGCGCAGCATGTGCGCCGGGTTCGCGCGCCGTTCGACGTGTGGGCGCCGGCGCTTGCGCAATACGGTGAAGCGGCGCTCGACCTGGATGGCGCGCTGCGCCCGCTCGTGGCTTTGCAACTGTGTCCGCCGGTGCATCCCGGTGCGCGCGTGTTCGGAGTCGGGCTCAACTATCTGACGCATTTGACGCGGCTCGGACGCAAGGAGCCGCCGCCCCATACGATCGCCTACATCAAGCCGTCTTCGGCGCTTGTCGCTCCGGGCGGCGAGATTCAGTACCCGGCCGTGACCGGACAGCTCGACTACGAGGTCGAACTGGTCGCGGTGGTGGCCCGGCCGCTCGCCGGGGAGCCGCAGGCGAGCGCGTGCCTGCTCGGATATACCGTCGGGAACGACATCAGTGCGCGCGACGCCGGCAAGCTGCTGGGTTCTCTCGACCTGTTCACGCAGAAGGCGCTCGACCGCACTGCGCCGGTAGGTCCGTGGATTACCACGCTCGATGAGTTCGGCGGCGCGGGACAGCCACGCGTCACGATCAGCCTGCGCGTGAACGGCGAAGAACGCCAGAGCGACACGACCGACCACATGATTTTCCCGCTCGACGAACTGCTCAACTACGTCGACGCACGCATTGAGCTGCAACCGGGCGACCTGATCTTTACCGGCTCGACGTGCGGGGTCGGGCTCGAGGACGGCCGCTTTCTGCAGCCGGGCGATACGGTCGAAGCGGAGATCGAGGGAATCGGCGTGCTGCGTAACACGATCGGAGCGAAACGCGTGCTGGCGAGCGCGCGCCGCGCTGGACGGCTCGGCATCGCGGGCTAGCGCGCGCGGAGTGGCGTGGCGTGGCGTACGGCGCCCGCGCGGCGGCTAGTCCATGGGACTTCTGCGCCGCCGCGAATTCAGCGCGATGCGCTGTGCAGCGCAGCGTACGTGCGCGCATAGGGCCGCAGCCCGGAGCCGATCAACCAGAGACCGAGCAGCGCCGAAGGAGCGGCAGTCAGCGCGAGCGAATAGCGCAGCGCGGTATCCTGATGAAAAAGATGTTCGGTGAGAAGTGCGACGGCGGTCGGGCCGAGGCCGATTCCGAGCAGCCCCGCAAGCAGCAGATAGAGTGCGATCGCCTGGCCGCGCAGGCGGTTCGGCACGACTGCCTGAATCGATGTCGGAGCCGCAGCCTGTGCGATCGACAAGCCGAGCAGGTTGACGAACAGCAGCGCTAACGCGAGCGGCGCATTCGGCATCAGTGGCCACAGCGCGGAAGGGACGGCGAACAGGCACGCTCCGGCCAGCGCCACGCGAAATCGGGCAGCCACTATGCCACGCGCGGCCCATCGGTCGCTCAACGCGCCGCTGGCGAGCGTGCCCGCGGCTCCCGCAACGGCGACGATGATGCCGAGCAGTGCGCCCGAGTGCGAAGGGGGCATGCCGAAGCTGCGTGCGAAGAGCGCGGGTGCCCACGCGAGCGCGCCATAGCCGATGATCGACAGGAGTGCCGGATAGGTCAGCACGCGCGTGAACGTGCCGGCATGAGTGCGCAGATAGTGCGCGAATTCGCGCACGGACGCCGCGCGTTCGTCGGCGACGGAAGCCGTAGTCTCGTGACGTACGGGCTCGCGCACGGACGCGAGCATGAGCAGCGCGAGCGGCAACGAGGGCAGCGCAGCGGCAACGAAGGCCACGCGCCAGGCCGGCACTTCGCCGAATCCGGCCACCGCTATGCCGGCGGCGGGGATGATGGCAAGCAGCCAGCCGCCGAGCAGCAACGACGTGCCGGAGCCTATGGCGAGCGATGTGTAGTAGACCGCGAGCGCGCGGCCGCGTCGGGCAGGCTCGACGCAATCGGCGATCAGCGAATAGGCGGCCGGCGCCAGCACGGCCTCGCCGATGCCTACGCCGACACGCGCCAGCAGCAATTGCGTGTAGGTCTGGCCGAATGCGAACAGCGCGGTGGCGACGCCCCAGAACACGAGGCCCGCACAAATCAGATTGCGTCGGCTGCCGCGATCGACGAGGCGTCCGAGCGGCAGCCCGGCGAGCGTGTAGAAAACCGCGAACGCATAGCCCTGAAGCAGGCTGAACGCGGTGTCGGAGATGCCGAACTCCCGGCGTAGCGGTCCGACGACCAGCGACGGCAGCTGGCGGTCCATCTGGGACATCAGCGTGACGACGAACAGCACGCCGATCACATACCAGGCATAGCTGGCCGATGGATATTGCGCGGCCGTTTGCGCCGCTGACGACGCCCAACGTTCGTCCGGCGTCCGGGATATCGGGGCAGGTTGCAAATCAGTCTCCGTCGTGAGGGGGCAAAGCGGCATGCGCGCGGCGCGATGGTTCCCGGTGCGGCCCGCGCGCGTTAGCCTGCTTCGGGCTGCGGTACTGCGCCGCGCGCCTTGACCGCCTCGTAGAAGTCGCGCTTGAGCGTCGGGTAGTAGGCGATTTGCCCGCCCATGCCGCCGGCAATGTCGATCGACGCCGCGCTGATGAAACTGGCGTAATCGCTTGCGAGAAACAACGCCATCCCCGCGACGTCCTCAGGCTTGCCGAAGCGTCCAAGCGGCACGACTTTCAGGACCATCTGGTCGAACTCCTCTCGCGAGCATCCCGCCGGCATCTCACGGTAGTGTCGGTCCCACTGGCCAGTATCGATCCAGCCCATGTTGAGCGTGTTGACGAGGATGTTGTCCTTTGCGAGCGACATGCCGAGCGACTTCGACATCGCGATGCAGGCTGCGCGGTTGACCACCGATGGAATGCCGTCCGGCGTCGGCACCACGCCGGCCAGCGCGTTGATTTCGACGATGCGTCCCCAGCGCTGTTGGCGCATGTGCGGCACGACCGCCTGCACGAAACGGAAGTGTCCCATTTGCAGCACGTTCGCGTGTTCGAGAATCTGCTCGGGTGTCAGGGTTTCCAGATTGCCGCCACGCCCCTGGCCGGCGTTGTTGATCAGCACGTCGACCCCCCCCCAGCGCGCGGCGATGTCTTCGACGAATTGCCGAACCCCGGCCGTGTCCGTGACGTCGACGGCGCGGGCGATCACGTCGCCTGCACCGCGAGACTGAAGGTCCGCGCCGGCGGCTTCGAGGTCGGCGGCGGTGCGTGCGCAGATGGCGACACGCGCGCCTTCCGCGGCGAATGCGCGGGCAATCGCGCGGCCGATGCCGCGCGACGCACCGGTGACGATGACACGCTTGTTGCGAAGGTCGATATGCATCAGGTCTCCTGATTCGGTCGCGGCGAGCGACGCGTTCGTTGGATTGTCCTTGCTGGCCGTGCGCCTGGCGGCCACGGACGATGGATTGTCCGTCAAATTATAGACACATATACATATTGTGTTCAATATTATTGGGCCAGGGATAACCGGAGTTGCAAACGATCGCGAGATACCTGCACGAAGTGAAAATCTGTGCGAGTTAGCGGCGGCATCTTCGGTATGACGGGCCGTATCGCTGTGATCGCGTTGTTCGCATCGTCGTCACTGTCGTCACTAAAGGAAGACAGCGGGTGCGCTGCACCATTCATCAATGCCGGGCCGACGGAGTTTGCGTTGTAATGGGCAGAATGCACGTGTTGTCGGTTTGGTGGTATCGCGAGCGCATGTCCGCTTCGGTCGTTTGAGGTTCCGTCAAGCAGGCCTCCATGGGGCATTCGTTTCGGGCGCCCGTCCGGGTGATACACAGTAGACACAAATCGAATAAGTGTGTACGTTTTTGAATGCCGGGCGATCCTTTGAATGCCGCGCAAGCCGGTTACGCAATGAATCAAGGCATCTCGCCGTGAGAACAGGATAGAAGAAACTGTGCGCAAGCAAATGTCAGGAAAGCATGGCAGGCATTTCACGACGGGGAATCTGTTTGCTGACGGTTAGCGCACGGCGTCTGAAGCGGATTCGCAGCAGCCACGTGCTGGAAAGGCATTGCCAGGCTGGCTAAAGCGTCCTGAAATTATCCTGATAATTAAGACGTCCTTATCGATGGACGATGGTGCCGGTATCCGTGACTGTCTGATTCTGGCAGGTGGAGAACCGCGACTTGAGCTTCTTGCGGTCGCTCAAGACACCACTGAACGACAGTCCTGCCATGGTCATGGATATCCCCTATGCAACTGTCTCCGGTGCAAGCCGATAGTCACGGATTGAGGCGCCTCGGTGCCGGACGATACGCTACGGAACAATCATGCTAAAAAATCTGAGTATCCGCAGTCGGCTGGCGGTTTTTGCCGCCATCTTCGTTGTGCTGATGCTGATGGTGATCGCCATTGCGTCCGGCACGCTCAAGTTGACCAACGGGACCCTGCGTGACGCGCAGCGCAGTTCTGCGGCGATGATGTCGCTCAAGTCCAGCGCTGAACAACTGCTGCGGGTGCGCGTCGAACTGGGCGGCTACGAGACGGAGACGCTGTTCGGCGCCGGCAAATCAACCGAGGGTCTGCTGCAGCGCGCGCATCAGATGTTGATCGAGTCGAACGACGAGTTTCGCGCGTACGCAAACGGTCCGTTCCACAGCGAGGACGAGGCGCGCCTCGCGCGGGCCGCCGCGCAGGCGCGCACGGCATTCGTCGAGCACGTGCTCGAACCGGAACACAAGGCGCTCGTCGACAATGACTTCAACACGTTCCGCTCGATCGAGGGCGAAGGGGCCGCGCGCTATTACGCGGCCTACACGAAGACAATCGACGAGCTCGAGCAGTACCAGACACAGGTTCAGCAACGGGACACCGACACGGCTACCGCACGCTTTCACTATTCGCTGGTGGTGTTCGCGGTGCTCGCCGCGCTCGGCGTCCTGATGGCCCTTGCTGCCAGCAGACGGGTGACGGCGGCGATCGTGAATCCGGTTGATCAGGCAATCCGCCATTTCGAGAGCATCGCCGCCGGTGATCTGACGATCGACGTGCGCGTGCGCTCGCGCGACGAATTGGGCCGCCTGCTGACCGCGCTCATGCAAATGCGTGAGGGGCTTTCAAACACCGTGTCGCGCGTGCGCGGCAGCACCGATGCGATCGCGCTCGGCGCGAACGAAATCGCCGCCGGCAACGCCGATCTGTCGAGCCGCACGTCACAGCAGGCCGCCGCGCTCGAGGAGACAGCGGCAAGCCTCGAAGAGCTGTCAGCGATGGTCAGGCAGAACACCGCCAGCGCGAAGCAGGCGAACCACTTCGCACAAGGTGCGTTCGATACGGTGACGCGCGGCGCCGACTTCGTCACGCGCGTGACCGAGACGATGAGCGAGATTTCGACTTCGTCGCGCAAGGTCGCGGAAATTACCGGCATCATTGAAGGCATCGCGTTCCAGACCAACATCCTTGCGCTGAATGCCGCTGTCGAGGCGGCGCGTGCTGGCGAACAGGGACGCGGCTTCGCGGTGGTGGCCTCCGAGGTGCGGAGTCTGGCGCAACGCTCGGGCACCGCCGCGAAGGAGATCAAGGATCTGATCGCGGAATCGGGCGCGAGCGTCGAACAGGGCACGATGCTGGTCCACGATGCACGCCGCACGATGGAAGAGGCACGCGAAGCCGTGGGCCGCGTGACCGGCATCATGGGAGAGATCGAGGCCGCGGCGCTGGAGCAGAGTGACGGCATCGAGCAGGTCAACAAGTCGATCGCACAGATCGACAAAGTCACGCAGCGCAACGCAGCGCTCGTCGAGGAGGCGGCGGCAGCAGCGAATTCGCTCGAGGAGCAGGCCGACGTACTGCGCAACGCGGTGGCGGTGTTCCGGACCGGCGGCGATGCCGGGGCGCAGCACGGCAGTGCGGCGTACCTGGCGGGCAGCGTGGAGCCCGCGCTGAGTTAGCGCAGAGACGGGATTCGACGGCAGCGCTCGCGTGCCTGGCTGGCCGCGAGCGATACCTGCACGTCAACGCACGTCCTCCTCGTTGACCTGGCGTTATACCGTCGTCCCATATACCGTCGTCCCAATCAGGCATGGAGTTCTGAAGTGGGCAAATCGCACGGGTGGTGCGCTTCTGGTCCGCCATGCCGCTTGCGGTCTCCTAGTCCGCCTCGCCGCTGTTGACCTGAATGAGGAAGTGCCGCAACTGCTGGGCGGCAGGCGCGAGCGCGGCACCGGGGCGCCATATCAGGCCCACTTCCATGGGCGGGATGGAATCCACGACCGGGCGCGCGTCGATGCGCGTGCCGTCGAGCGACCATGCCCGAAAGAGCATGTCCGACAGCACCGTCACACCGAAGCCGTTCGCGACCAGCCCGCGCACGGCTTCCATCGAGCCGGTCCGGAACGCGATATTCGGTTGCATGCCCTTCGCTTGCCAGTAGCGTGTCGTCGACGCTTCGCCTTCATCGACAGTAAGCAGGATGTACGGATGCATGGCGATGTCGGCCAGCGACATGCTGGCGGCGTGCGCGAGCGGATGCGAGGGTGCAGTCCAGAGCTGGCGTCGCGAGCGGATCAGGATCCGATGCTCGAACGCGTCGAGCCTCGGTGTGTTCGATACGAGCGTGACGCCGAGATCGATCGTGCCGTCCAGCACGGCATTCTCTATTACGGCGCGATCCATGTCGCGCAGGTCCAGTTCAATGGCTGGAAAGCTCGCGCGAAAGCGCGCGAGCAGCTCCGGCAGGAAGTAGCCGAGCACCGCATAGGAGGCGGCGATCCGCACCGTTCCGGAGGTCGCGCGCGCGCCAGCGCGTGGCTTGTGCATCGCGTCGCGCACCGAATCGAGGACGTGGCGCGCGTGATGATAGAAGTCGTGGCCGTCGACCGTCATGGTGACGCCGTGCGCGCCGCGATCGAAGAGCTTCGTGCCGAGCGCCTGTTCCAGCGCAATTACCGCGTTCGTGATGGCGGACTGCGACACGTGCTCGTTCGTGGCGGCCATCGAAAACTGTCCCGCGCGCGCGGCGGCGATGAAGTAGCGAAGCTGTCTCAGTGTGATGTCTTTTGCCATGCGTTTTTCGGATGCGAGGCTTGCGTATTTGTGGTTTTACCAGCCAAACCGGCCTCTCTATACTGACCCGAAACATCTATCGGGGACAAGTGCCATGAATGCGCCAGTATCGCCTTCGCACGCGGCGGAGCTAGCCGCCGTCACGCTCGACGACAAGTACACGCTCGAGCGCGGACGCATCTACATCAGCGGCACGCAAGCGCTCGTGCGCCTGCCGATGCTGCAGAAAGAGCGCGACCGGCGCGCGGGCCTGAACACCGCCGGCTACATCTCGGGCTATCGCGGCTCGCCGCTCGGCGGTCTCGACCTCGCGCTATGGAATGCGAAGCAGCATCTGCACGAGCATGACGTCGTGTTCCAGCCGGGCGTCAACGAGGATCTCGCCGCGACCGCGGTGTGGGGCACGCAGCAGATCAATCTGTGGCCCGGCGCGCGGTACGACGGCGTGTTCGGCATGTGGTACGGAAAGGGGCCGGGCGTCGACCGCAGCGGCGACGTGTTCCGTCACGCGAATTCCGCTGGCACGGATGCGCGTGGCGGCGTGCTCGTGCTCGCGGGCGACGATCACGGAGCGAAATCGTCGTCGGTTGCGCACGAGTCCGAGCACACCCTGATCGCGAGCGGCATTCCGGTACTGTACCCGTCGAGCGTGCAGGAGTACATCGATTACGGGCTGCACGGCTGGGCGATGAGCCGCTATTCAGGCTTGTGGGTCGCGATGAAGTGCGTGACCGATGTGGTTGAATCGACCGCTTCGATCGACATCGACCCCGAGCGGGTGCAGATCCGGGTGCCGGATGACTACCCGTTGCCGGACGGCGGTCTCAACATCCGCTGGCCGGACCCGCCGCTCGTGCAGGAAACGCGTCTGCTCGATCACAAATGGTACGCGGCGCTCGCGTATGTCCGCGCGAACCGGCTCAATCGCATCGTGATCGACGCGCCGAACCCGCGCTTCGGCATCATGACGGCGGGCAAGGCCTATCTCGACGTGCGGCAGGCGCTGCTCGATCTCGGGCTCGACGATGCAACCTGTGCGCGCGTGGGCATCCGCGTGATGAAGGTCGGCTGCGTGTGGCCGCTCGATGCGCAGGACGCGCGCCGCTTCGCGCAAGGGCTGGAGGAAATTCTGGTTGTCGAGGAAAAACGCCAGGTCCTCGAATATGCGTTGAAGGAGGAGCTCTACAACTGGCGCGAGGACGTGCGGCCGAAGATCTACGGCAAGTTCGACGAACGCGACAACGAAGGCGGTGAGTGGTCGGTGCCGCGAGGTGACTGGCTGCTGCCCGCGCATCACGAACTGTCGCCGGCGCTGATCGCGAAGGCGATCGCGCGCCGGTTGGCGAAGGCCGATCTGCCGCCCGAGGTCGCCGCGCGCATCGCCGGGCGGGTCGCCGTCATCGAGGGCAAGGAGCGGGACGCCGCGCAGCCGCGCCTCGCCGCGGAACGTCCGCCGTGGTTCTGCTCGGGCTGCCCGCACAACACCTCGACGAAGGTCCCCGAAGGCTCACGTGCGCTCGCCGGCATCGGCTGTCATTACATGGCGATGTGGATGGACCGCCGGACCGAGACGTTCAGCCAGATGGGCGGCGAGGGCGTCGCATGGCTCGGCCAGATGCATTTCACCGGCGAGCAGCACGTGTTCGTCAACCTGGGCGACGGCACGTACTTTCATTCCGGCTCGCTCGCCATTCGCGCGGCGGTTGCTGCACGCGCGAACGTTACCTACAAGATCCTCTATAACGACGCGGTGGCGATGACGGGCGGACAGCCGGTGGACGGTGTGCTGAGCGTGCCGCAGATCGCGTTTCAGGCCGTCGCGGAAGGCGTGGCGCGCGTCGTCATCGTGACCGATGAGCCGCAGAAGTACACCTCGGCCGTGCGCTTGCCGGAGGGCGTCGGCGTGCACCATCGCGACCGGCTGGATGCGATCCAGCATGAGCTTCGTGCCACGCCTGGCACGACCCTGCTGATCTACGACCAGACCTGCGCGACCGAGAAACGCCGGCGCCGCAAACGGGGCACGTATCCCGATCCCGCCAGGCGGGCGTTCATCAACGATGCGGTCTGCGAGGGTTGCGGCGACTGCTCGGTGCAGTCCAACTGCCTGTCGGTCGAGCCGCTCGATACACCGCTCGGTACCAAGCGCAGGATCAATCAGTCCTCGTGTAACAAGGACTTTTCCTGCGTGAAGGGATTTTGTCCGAGCTTCACGACTGCGGAAGGCGCGCAGCCGCGCAAGCCGTCCGGCGTCGGGGGCGCGGCACCGTTGCCCGACTTCACGCAACTGCCGCAGCCGCGGATCGAAGCGACTGACCGGCCGTACGGCATTCTCGTGGCTGGCGTGGGCGGCACAGGCGTCGTGACGATCGGCGGCCTGCTCGGCATGGCCGCGCATCTCGAACGCAAGGGCGTTGTCGTGCTCGATATGGCCGGCCTCGCCCAGAAAGGTGGCGCGGTGACGAGCCACGTGCAGATCGCGCCCACGCCGGCCCACTTGCACGCGACGCGGATCGGCACGGGCGAAGCGCGTCTCGTGATTGGCTGCGACGCGATCGTGTCGGCGTCGGCGGAGGCGTTGTCGAAGATGCGGCGCGGCATCACGCGTGCCGCGATCAACAGCGGCGCGACCCCGACCGCCGGGTTCGTCCAGAATCCCGACTGGACGTTCCCGGGCGCGCAGACCGAACAACTGCTGCGCGAAAATATCGGCGAAGACTGCTCGTTCGTCGATGCGAACCAGCTGGCGCTCACGCTGCTCGGCGATACGATCTATACCAATCCGCTGCTGCTCGGCTTCGCATGGCAGAAAGGCTGGCTGCCGCTCGGCTACGCGAGCCTGACCCGCGCGATCGAGCTCAACGGCGTGGCCGTCGAGAAGAACCGTCTTGCCTTCGACTGGGGACGCTTCGTGGCGCAACATGGTGCGGACGAAGCGGCGCGCGCTGCTGGGCGGCGCGACGCGCAGCAGGCGATCGTGCTGCGGTTACCCGAAACGCTGGACGCGCTGATCGCAAACCACGCGCAATGGTTGACCGATTATCAGAACGCGGAATACGCAGCTCGCTATCTGGCGATGATCGAGCGGATTCGGGCGAAGGAGGTGGCGCTCGGGATCGGCAAGTCATTGCCGCTCACCCGTGCCGTCGCGCAGAATCTCGCGAAGCTGATGGCATACAAGGACGAATACGAGGTGGCGCGTCTCTATGCGGCGCCGGCATTCATGGACAAGCTGCGCGCGCAGTTCGAGGGCGAGCCGGGCAAGAACTATACGCTCAGCTTCTACTTCGCCCCACCGCTTTTCGCACGACGGGACGAGCACGGGCATCTCGTCAAGCAGCGCTTCGGGCCCTGGGTGCTGCCGATGCTGCGCGTGCTGGCGAAGTTGAAGGTTACACGCGGCACCGTGTGGGACCTCTTCGGCAAGACGGCCGAGCGCCGTACGGAACGGCGCCTGATTGGCGAGTACATGGCGCTGGTCGACCAGTTCTGCGTTTCGCTGACTGCCACGAACCGGGATGTAGCGATCCGTCTCGCACAACTGCCCGCCGCGATCCGCGGATTCGGCCATGTGAAGGAGCGCAATCTGCTGGCCGTCGGGAAGCAGCGCGAGGCGCTGATGGCCGAATACCTTGCATCAGGTGACGAAACCGGAGAGCGCCGCGCGGTATGAGCGAAGGCTGCCCGGGTGCCGGGCAGCCGGCTTCAGTTCAGGCCAGATTCAGCGAGTCGAACTTCGGGTAGCGGCCGAGCGGCAGGAGAATGAGCGCGCCGAGCAGGTACGCCGTGCCGCAAATCGACAGCATCACCGTGTACGAACCGGTCAGTATGTACAGGTATCCGAAAAGCCAGGGCGACAGCGCGCCGGCGAGCGTGATCAGCGCAACGTGTACGCCGAAAAGCCGGCCGTAATCGCGCATGCCGAAGTAGCGCGCGACCAGATAGGCGGCGATGTCGAACTCCGCCCCCGCGCCGACACCGGTCAGCAGCGTCGCCATCGTGAGCAGGCCGGTCTGCCCGGCGCTGGCGGTCGACAGCAGCAGGCAGCCGAGCGCGGGCATCGCGAGGGCGGCGGCCGCCACGGCGGGCGCCCACAGACGGTCGATCAGATAGCCGACGATGAGACGCCCGCCGATCAGCGCAATGCCGAAGCTGCCGAAAATGTGGCTGGCATCCGCCGCCGACAAGCCCTTGTCACGCAGCAGCGGCACCGTGTTGCTGACCATCGCGACGGTGGCCGCCACCACCAGTGACAGGCCTGCATTGAGTGCCCAGAAGCGCGTCGAGCGAACCGCCTCGCGAAAGACGAGCCCCGCACGCTGCGTCGCGCGCGTCATGTGTTGCGCGGCCGAAGCCCGTTCTTCGTCGGGCGTCTGCATCCACCACAGCACGAGTGGCAACACGAGCACGACGGGCAGGAACGCGAGCAGGAGAAAAGCGGCTTGCCAGTTCCAGCGCCCGATCACCCATGTGACCGCGGAGGGTATCAGCATGGCCGACAAGCCGGTGCCCGAGAGCATCACGGCAAGCGCGAGGCCGCGATTGCGTTCGAACCAGAGATTGACCAGATGCGTCCACGTGATATGCATCGTGCCCATCCCGGCGACCGGCAGCAGCGCGCACATCAGATAAAGCCAGACAATCGAGCGCCCCATCAAGGGCATCAGCGCATACGTGGCTGATAGCGCCAGCAGCGATACGACTGTCACGCGGCGCATGCCGTAGCGCGCGTTGAGCCAGCCCACCAGCTGCGCACCGATCACCGCGCCGCCGAACAGAAAGCTGACCGCCGGCTGCAATTCGCCACGGCTCCAGCCGAATGCATTGTGCAACGGGATCACGAGCGAGCCGAACGCGTAGAGCAGCGAAGCATTGGCCGCGACCCCGAGCCCGAGCATGGCCATCAGCACGGTGCGCCAGCCTGTGCGGAATTCGGTGAGATCGAGTGCGGCGCCACGCGATGAGTCGGAGAGGGACATCGACGGGTTCCTTGGAGGGTTGGCCTGAACGTCGCAACTATTTGCGCGGCTTGGAGCAATGGCCGGGGGATCGGAGGGGAATTCCAGATTCAGAAATTCATTCTATCGACGAATTTTGAACAGTAACTCGGTAAATGCCCTGGTTAGCCGTCGTGCGTGCCGTTCCGGCCTGCCCTCGACGACGGCTCAAGTGCGCGGAAGCAGCATGTTCTTTATTTTTTTCGTTTGACGGCAGTTGACCGCCATTCGATCCGAATCTAGTATGTGAACACATTTTATAAAAATGTATCGAATATCGCGCACCCGCATGGCCTGCAATTTCGTCAGGGCCGGCCGCACAAAGCGCGACGGAGACAAACCGAATGAACGAACTGGACTTCTCGGGCAAGACGGTCCTGGTGGTCGGGGGATCGAGCGGCATCGGCAATGGCATTGCGCGTGCGTTTCTCGAGCGCGGCGCCACGGTCCATGTCTGGGGCACGCGCCGCAGCGCGTCCGACTATGCGGACTCACCCGATTCCAGCCTGACGGACCTGCACTACGCCCAGCTCGACGTTTCCGATGCAGCCAGCGTCGAGCGCTGTGTGCTGCCGTTCGCGTCGCTCGACGTGCTGGTCCAGGCCCAGGGCACCGTGCTCTACGACCGTCAGGAATTCAAGGCGCCGGCGTTCAGGAAGGTGCTCGACGTCAACCTGACGAGTCTGATGGCATGTGCGGATCGCTGCTTCGAGGCACTGAAGGCGGCGCGCGGCGCGATGATCATCGTCAGCTCGGCCGCGGCGTTTCATTCGACGCGTGGCAATCCGGCCTACAACGCGTCGAAGACTGGCGCGTTCGGACTGACGCGCACGCTTGCGGAAGCCTGGGCGCGCGACGGCATCCGCGTGAACGGCATCGCGCCGGGCCTCGTCGACACGAAGCTCACGCGCGTGACCACCGCGGATCCGAAGCGCCTCGACGCGGCCTTGCGCCGCATCCCGCTCGGGCGTCTGGGCACAGCCGCCGACATGGCCGGTGGCGCGCTGTTTCTCGCCTCGCCGCTGTCGGCGTACATGCTCGGACAAACCTTGCTGCTCGACGGCGGCATGTTGCTGGCCTGACGCCGAACCTGACAAAGGAACCGTATGTCCTGGGACTTCGAAACCGACGCCGATTTTCAGGCCGAACTCGACTGGATCGACCAGTTCGTGCGCGAGGAGGTCGAGCCGCTCGAACACGTGCTGGGCAGCCCGTGGAATATCCACGATCCGGCCTTCAAGGCGCTCGTCAAGCCGTTGCAGCAGCGGGTCAAGGAGCGCCGGCTGTGGGCCTGTCACCTCGGCCCCGAACTGGGCGGCCCCGGCTATGGACAGGTGAAGCTCGCGCTCATGAACGAGATTCTGGGCCGCGCGCTGTTCGCGCCGATCGTGTTCGGCTGCCAGGCGCCGGACTCAGGCAACGCGGAAATCCTCGCGCATTACGGCACGGAGGCGCAGAAGGAGCGCTTCCTGAAACCATTGCTCGCCGGCGACATCGTGTCCTGCTTCGCGATGACCGAGCCGCAGGGCGGCGCCGACCCCAAGGTGTTCACGACCCGCGCGGTGCGCGACGGCGATGCGTGGGTGATCAACGGACGCAAGTGGTTCGCGTCGAATGCGCGCTACGCGGACTTCTTCATCGTGATGGCGATCACCGATCCGGAAGTGTCGGCGTACAAGGGCATGTCGATGTTCATCGTGCCGGCGAACACGCCCGGCCTGAGCATCATCCGCAATGTCGGCATGGCCGACGAGCCGGAGGCGACACACGCGTACCTGGCGTTCGATGACGTGCGCGTGGCGGACGAACAGATGCTGGGCGCGCCGGGCGACGCGTTTGTCGTCGCGCAGGTGCGGCTTGGCGGCGGCCGGGTGCATCATGCGATGCGCACGATCGGACTCGCGCAGAAGGCGCTCGATGCGCTATGCGAGCGCGCGCTGTCGCGCCATACACAGGGCGGCGCGCTCGCCGACAAGCAGATGGTGCAGGAGAAGATCGCCGACTCCTGGCTCGAACTCGAACAGTTTCGTCTGCTCGTGATGCGGACCGCGTGGCGCATCGACCGTTACCAGGACTATCAGAAGGTGCGCAAGGACATTGCCGCCGTGAAGGCCGCGATGCCCAGGGTATTGCACGACATTGCCGCGCGCGCGCTGCATGTGCATGGGTCGATCGGAGCCTCGTCGGAGATGCCGTTCGCGGGAATGATCTCGCGTGCGTTTCAGATGGGGCTGGCCGATGGGCCGACCGAGGTTCACAAGGTGACGGTGGCGAAGCAACTGCTGCGCGACTACGCGCCATGCGAGCAGATGTTTCCCGCCTACCATCGCCCGACGGCCGCCGCCGCCGCACGCCGGAAATTCGCGGCGGCGCTCGCTCAGGGAGCGGCACGATGACGAACGAGGCGTGGCAAAGCGCGGTGAACGTCGAGCGGCTCGCGCACTGGATGGACGCGCAGCGGCTCGGGCGCGGTCCGATTACCGGCGCGCGGCTGCTGACCGGCGGAACGCAGAATATCCTCTTGCGCTTCACGCGCGGCGCACACGAATTCGTGCTGCGCCGGCCGCCGCTGAACGCAAGGCCGGAAGTCTGCGCGACGATTGCACGTGAGGCACGCGTGCTGGCGGCATTGGCCGGCACCGAGGTGCCGCATCCGACGCTCCATGCGTCCTGCACGGACGACGACGTGCTGGGCGCGCCGTTCTACCTGATGGCGCCGATCGACGGCTTCAACGCGTCGGCCGGGGTCTTGCCCGAGCTGCACCGCGATCCGGCCATTCAGCAACGAATGGGGCGCTCGATGGTCGATGCACTGCTGCGTCTTGGCGAAGTCGATCCGCAGGCGGTGGGTCTCGGCGATTTCGGCAAGCCGCAAGGTTTTCTCGAACGCCAGGTGGCGCGCTGGCGGGGCCAGCTCGAACACTATCAGGTTCACGCAGGCTGGCCGGGGCCGTCGTCGCTGCCCGGCGTAACCGACGTTGCGCAATGGCTCGAAGCCAACCGGCCCGCACCATCGCGCACCGGCATCCTGCACGGCGATTTCCATCTGGCGAACGTGATGTTCTGCACGAAGTCCGCCGAACTGGCCGCGATCATCGACTGGGAACTCGCGACGGTGGGCGATCCGCTGCTCGATCTCGGCTGGCTGGTCGCGACGTGGCCGGATGCCAGCGGGCAGGGCGCCGGCACGATACGGGTGACACCGTGGCACGGCTTCGCGTCGGCGAGCGAGCTGGTCGGGTATTACCGCGAGCGCAGCACGCGTGAGCTGTCCGCGATCGACTGGTACGTGGTGCTCGCCCGGTTCAAGCTCGGCATCCTGCTCGAAGGCAGCTACGCGCGTGCCTGCGCGGGCCAGTCGCCTGCCGGACTCGGGCAACGGCACCACGCATCCGCGCTGCGCTTGATCGAGCAGGCGCGAGAGCGGATCGCGCAGCTCGCATGACGGGCGCAGCGGGCCCTGACGCGCCCGCTGCGCGTAGCCGCCGCGAATATGACGAAAACAAGGAGACAGGCGTGGTGAATCTCGAAGGCAAGCGCGTGATCGTGACAGGCTGCGCAAGCGGCATTGGCGCGAGCGCCGTCAAGGCACTGGTACGGGCCGGCGCGGAGGTGGCGGCGCTCGATCTGAGCGACGAGGCGGGCCGCGCCGTAGCCGCGGACGCTTCGGCGGCGGGCCCGGGTGTGGCGCACTACTTCAGTTGCGACGTCAGCCGCAAGGACCAGGTCGACGAGGTCTTCCGCTCGGCCGTCACGCGCCTCGGCGGGCTGGATGCGCTCATCAACATCGCGGGTGTCGAGCGCAAGGCGCCGGCCGAAGCGGTCACGCAGGACGATTGGGACCTGATGTTCGACGTCAACGCGCGCGGCACGCTGAACACGAACCAGGCGGCATTCGCGTGGCTGCGCGAGCACGGCGGGCGCATCGTCAACTTCGCCTCGGCGGCTGGCGTGATGGGCGTGCCGGGGCTTGCGCACTACTCGGCATCGAAGGCCGCGGTGCTCGGCTGGACGCGCACCGCCGCGAAGGAGTGGGGCAAATACGGCATCGCGGTCAACGCCGTGGCGCCCGCGATGTGGACGCCGATGTACGAGAAGTTCCGCGCGCGGCTCGACAGCGCGCAACTGGCCGCGCACGACGCCATGATGGCGCAGCAGGTTCCGCTAGGGGGGCGGCTCGGCGACCCGGACAAGTCGATGGCGCCGGTGCTGGTGTTTCTGGTCAGCGACGGCGCGAACTTCATCACCGGACAGACGCTGGCCGTCGACGGCGGTCTGATGATTCCCTGAGCGAGGAGGTCCGATGAGCGAACGTCTGAAGGACCGTGTTGCGCTGGTGACCGGCGCGGCGAGCGGCATCGGCGCGGCCACCGCCCGCCTGATGGCGCAGGAAGGCGCCTTCGTCGTGCTCGCCGACGTGGACGAACACGCCGGGCAGGCGCTGGCGCGCGAACTGCGCGACGCGACGTTCGCGTACACGGATGTGAGCGTTGAGGCGCAGGTGGCGGCTGCGGTCGACGAGGCACTGCGGCTGCATGGCCGGCTCGATTGCATGGTGAATAACGCGGGCTTCGTCGGCGCATATGGCTCGATTCTCGAAACGAGCGCGGCCGCGTGGCACGCGACGCTGGGCGTGCTGCTCGATGGCGTGTTCTACGGAATCAAGCACGCGGCGCGCGCGATGGTCAAGCAGGGAAGCGGCTGCATTCTCTCGGTGGCGAGTACCGCGGGCGTGATGGGCGGGCTCGGTCCGCACGCGTACACGAGCGCCAAGCACGCCGTCATCGGATTGACCCGCTCGGCGGCTTCGGAACTTGCGCCGCGCGGCGTGCGCGTCAATGCCGTCGCGCCGGGCACGACGGTCACCGAAATGATGGTGCAGGGCCGCGGCAGCAGGCAGGCCGCAATCGACGCGGCGACCCGGGCTTCGCCGCTCGGCACGCCGCTGATGCCGCAGGAGATCGCCGCGGCGCTCGTGTATCTCGCGAGCGACGACGCGCGCCATGTGAACGCCCACACGCTGGTGGTCGATTCGGGTGTCACGGTGGCGGGTGCGTCGGGTGGCGCCGTGTTTCATAACCGGCCCGCGGGCTTCATGGGCCGCATGCCGGGCGGCGCGAACGCCGACGCCCGCTGAGGCGCGCCGCGATGCGTCGATGCGACGCGGCGCGCAACACCTCGTCGGGACGAAGCGAGGCAGGACAGGACAAGACAGCGCGGGTACATGCCCCGAGCCGGATGGCGATCCGCGCTTCACGCGCCGTCAGTGGTCACGCGCATTTTCACCCTACTCAGGAGAGTCACCCATGTTGATCGACGTTCACGCGCACCTCTTCACCCCCGGCATGCTCAAGCGCCACGATTTCTGGGGGCCGTTCATGAAGACCCGGGGGCTGACGGTCGGGCACTTCTCGCTCGGCACCACCCAGCCCTCGAAAGCCCGCGATGACGACGAAGCCGAAGCGAACCTGCTCGCGCGGATGACGCACGCGGCGCGCCGCAAGCTGATGGCCGAGCGCGGTGTCGACAAGCTCGTGCTCTCGACGCCGTCCCATGCGTTCATGTACTGGGCCGGCGAGTTCGGCGACGAATACGCGAGCATCTGCAACGACGAATTGTCGGCGTTCTGCGCGCAGGATCCGGAGCATTTCGCATTCTGGGCGCACGCGAACCTGGCCAACCCGGCGCAGGCCGTGCGCGAGATCGGGCGCGCGGTGACGCAACTGGGCGCGAAGGGCGTGTGCGTCGGCGGCGCGAACTTCAACGGTCTGGAGGCCCACAGCGAGGAGCTTTTCCCGGTATGGGAGGCGCTGTCGAAGCTCGACGCGCCGATCATGGTGCACGGCTTCAACCAGTCGATCTACTGGGGCGAGAAGCACACCGACGACAAGTTCGAGACCACCTCGATCGTCGGCGACTGCGTCGACGAGACGCTGTTCTTCTGGAACCTGATCAACGGCGGCGCACTCGACACCTTTCCGAACCTGAAGACCTACATCACGCATGCGGGCGGCATGGCGATCTTTCAACTGGGGCGCCTGAACGACCTGAACCGGGTAATGGCGCCTGACTCGCGCAACCAGCGCGAGCTGATCGAATATCTGCCGAACTTCTATTTCGATCTCGACGTGCACGCGCCCGGTCTGCGACGCGGCGTGGTCGACGTGGTCGGCGTCGATAACCTCGTCTACGGCACGAACTTCGGCGGCGCCTACGAGCATGGAGACCTGACCGAGGGGCTGGGCCTTACCGACGGCGAGCGCGAGAAGATCCGCAGCGGCAATGCGCGCAGGCTGCTGAAGCTCGACGCTCACGAGCCGGTCGCGGCATGAGGGCATGAGCGCGCGCAGCGCGACACCGTTCACATCATGAGAAGGAAGGAGACACGAATGACGACCGGTAGCTGGTGGGCCGCCGCACTTGCGGAATCTGTCGATGCCAGCCGGCCGCTCGCGGTCGTCTGCAATGGCGAAGCGCTCGTGCTGTTTCGCGACGCGTCGGGTGCAGCCTGCGCTCTGGAAGATCGCTGTCCGCACCGGCGCGTGCCGCTCGCGCTCGGCAAGGTCACGCCGAAGGGCTTGCAGTGCGGCTATCACGGCTGGACCTTCGACGGCAAGACAGGGGCCTGCACCGCAATCCCGAACCTGAGCGCCGACGAGCGGGTGCCGCCGCGCTATGGGGCGCGCAGCTATCGGGTTGCGGAGGCGAGCGGCTTCATCCACGTCTGGCTCGGCGACGGCGAGCCAGACGACGCCCGATTGCCGGGCTCGCTTTACCACCCGCAGGGCGAAGAGCACACGGGGGCGTCGATCGTGAACGTCGCCGCGCACGAATATCTCGACGCCATGCTCGACGGACCCGACTGCCTCGTGTCCTTCGACGGCGTTCGCATCACCGACTTCTTTCTCGGCGACGCGCGGACCGGGGACGGATGGTTGACGGTCGACCGCGGCGCGGTCTGGAAAACGCGCATGTTGCCGCCTGCGTTCGTGACCGATCATCCGTTGATCGTGCGGACCTCCGTGTCGCTCGCGGGAGGCGCTGCGCTCGTCGGCCTGCTCGATGCCGACGAGACGCCGCTCGTTACGGTGTTCGTGGCGAGCAGTGCGAACCGGCGTGGAACGACGAGCCTCTGCTGGCGCGGTTTCCGGCACGATGCTCGCGTGGCCAGCGCGCCGCTGCGCTGGCAGATTGCCCGCGCGACGGGGCGCGCGCCGTTCACGGTTCGCGAGCAGATCGACGGCGCCGCGCTGGCTGCGCTGCTGGTTGCGCCTTCGCGCGATCTGGCCGCCGCGCGCACCGCCATCCGCGCGCCGATTGCTTCCATCGCGTGAACGCGCGGCACGGCGTTGCCGGCCAGAAATGCACCCATCGCACACCAATCGACAAGGAGGATCGCCATGAACACAGCGCTCGACAGCGGCGCCCCGGCCCCCGCCGGGAATGCCGACGCACAGGGACCCGGCGACGCCACGCCGCGCAAGGCCGGGCGACGCGACTGGACGCCGGTCAACTACGATCTGCGCGATGCGTGGTTTCCGGTATCGCACAGCCGCGACGTGACGCAGCGGCCGATCCGCCGAATCATCCATTCGCAGCCGTATTACCTGTGGCGCGACGACGGCAAGCCGGTCGCATCGGAGTTCCGCGCGGACACGCCGCAGTCGGCGCGCGCCCGCGCGAGCGCGTTCACCGGCGGATCGGGGTTTTATCCGGTGGTTGAACGCTACGGCTACGTCTGGGCGTGGTACGGCAATCCCGATTGCGCGGATGTCTCGCTTCTTCCGCACATTCCGTTTCTGCCGCTCGACGACAGCCTGCCTCGCTATACGCAGCGCACGGTGCGCTTCGACGCGGCGTCGGCGCTCTCGGTCGAGAACCTGCTCGATCTCACGCACGCCGATTTTCTGCATGCAGGCACAATCGGCGACGGGATATCCCAATCCGATATCGTCGAGGTGGAATGGACTTCGGAGACGGTGACGCGCACGCGCATCGTCACGCAGAAGTCGGTTGCGCCGATCATGCGCTGGGTCGGCGGGGTACGCGCGAGGTATCAGGACTTTCGCGCCGTGCTGCACGTGCACCTGCGCAGCAACGTTTGCATTTCGTATCCGCGTTTCCGGCCCGGCTACGACGTGCCGAACCTGCAGCCGTTCCTGCCTGTGGGCCGGCATCGCTCGCGCTGCGACGTCACGTTCAACACGACGGCGGCACCCGTGCCGCTGCGCTACGTGATGCCGCGCATCGCGTTCGTGATCCAGCCTCAGGACAATTCGGTCGTGCGGCCCCAGAACGAGCGCTATTTCGATCCGGACGAGCGTCGGGACCTGCACTCACGTTTCGACACGCCGGGCACGCGTTACCGGTTCCAGATGGAACTGCTGGCGCAGCGCCAGCAGCGGGGCGACTTCTCATACGGACCCGATGCCGATCCGGGCAGGGACATCAGCGGACTGCTCGGCATGAACGACTGAGCGTCGAGAGTCGCGCGCGCCGCGCGCGAGTCCAGGGCCGCAGCGGGCACCGGCCGCCCGGATCACGTGCGGCCGCCGTGGAAGGCCGTATGGACCGGCGGCGAAGTCGAATGGATGAACTGCCGGGCGAGATCGAAAAACGCGTGGCGCGGGTCGGCGAACGCCTGCACCACGTCGAAGTGATCGCAGTCCTCGACCGTGTAGCCCGGCATCGGGCGCAAGGCCGTCCCGAATGCGGTCGCGTAGGCGCGTGCCTGCTGGTGAAACGCCGCCGTTTCCGCGCCACCTACGGCGATCAGTTGCGGCGCGTCGCTCGCCGGCGGGTGGGCGAGCGCGCTGGCTGCGCGCGCCTCGCCGCGGCCCATGCCGAGCCCGTGGTTGATCGACGTCTCGCACAGCGGCTCCAGGTCGAACAACGCGGAGATCAGGATCGCGCCATCCAGGAGCTGCGGCGGCAGGTCCGCGCCCACGGCAGGCCACTGCGTGGCCATCAGGCGGGCGGCGAGATGGCCGCCCGCCGAGTGCCCGCTCACGATCCAGCGTGCGCGCGCGCATCCCAGCGCATCCGCGTGCCGCCAGAGCCAGGTGAGCGCGCGCTGGCTCTGCGTGACGATGTCGCCGATGCGGACCGCCGGGCACAGCGTGTAGTTGACGAGCGCCACCGAGATGCCCGCCGCGACGAACGGCTCCGCAACGAAGCTGTACACGGACTTGTCGCCGCGCTGCCAGTAGCCGCCGTGAAAGAACACCAGCAACGGCGCATCGGTCGCGGCGGCGGGAAAGTAGTCGAGGCGGTCGCGCTCGCCATCGCCGTACGCAAGATCGAGCGAGCCGCCGCACGAACGTCTGAACCGGTCCGAGCGGGCGAGCCACTCTTGCAGCATGCCGGCTTCGAAGTCCGGGCGTAGCGCGCGCAGGTTGTACTGCGCTTCGAGATCGGGCGAGATGGGCATCGACAGGTGGTCAACGGAAAGGGGATGGGTGGCCCGCGGCGCCGACGCCGCCGCGGGGTCGTGGGTCAAAGCGGCACGGAGCCGGGCGCCTGCCGGAAGCGGGTTTTCATGTCGTTGCATGACGCGGGATTCCTGCAGGGGAAGACCGCGCCGCGGCGCGGCAGGACTCAGGCGGCTTCGTCAATGACGGGATTGCACAGCGTGCCGATCCCGTCGATCGTGATTTCGCAAACGTCTCCAGATAGAAGCGGGCCGACTCCCGAGGGCGTGCCGGTCAGGATGACGTCGCCGGGCAGCAGCGTTACCGCCTGGCTCAGATACGACACGATATGAGGCACGGTGAACAGCAGGTCGGACGTGTTGCCGTCCTGTCTGGGCGAGCCGTTCACGCTGGCGCGCACGCGCAGGTTGCCGGCGTCGAGCCCCGTCGCGATGACGGGGCCGAGGGGGCAGAAGGTGTCGAACGCCTTGCCGACGAGCAGGCAGCCGTAGCCCATTTCGCGGTTCTGGATCACCCGTTCGCTGACGTCGTTCGCGCAGGTATAGCCGAACACGTGGTCGAGCGCGCGCTCGACGTCGATGCGGCGCCCGCGGCGCCCGATCACAATCGCCAGCTCCGCCTCGTGGTGGACGACCTGCGCCTCGCGCGGCCGGACGATCGCTTCGCCGGGGCCGATGGCGGCTGTCGTCGGCATCATGAAGAACTGCGGAATCACGGGCGTTTTCGCGCCCGCTTCGGCAATGTGGCCGACGTAGTTCATGCCGACCGCGAAGAGCCGCGGCGCGGGCAGCGGACATAGCAGTTGCGCGTCGGCCAGCGCATCGCGCGGGCCGGCTGGCGTGAGCGAAGCAAATGGCGAGCCGTTCAGGCGCTGCAGCGACTTGCCTTCGAGCACGCCGTAATGGACGGCGTCGTTCAGGCGATAGCGGGCGATTTTCATCGACGGTTTCCTCATAGCTTGCCGAACTCGAGAAATGCGTCATACGGGTCGCGGCCGCCGCGGATGGCGGTACGCATGCGTGAGTCGGTGCTCATCGTCTTGACGGTCTCGGTGATGACGAACCCGGCATGCTCGCGCTCGATCAGCAACGTGCCGTCGCGGTCTCCGAGCACGTAGTCGCCGGGCGAGATCGTCACGCCGCCGATGACCACGGGAACGTTCGTCGCCTCCAGCCGCCAGCTGCCGACGATGTCGATCGGGCTCGTATAGCGGGCGAATACCGGGAAGCCGATCGACTCGATTTCGTCGGCATCGCGCGAGCCGCCGTCGATGTAGTAGCCGCGGATGCCGCGCTGCTTCAACGCTTCGGCCGCGAGGTCGCCCATCGCCGAACGCGCATGATCGTGCGGCTGGCACACCACGACGTGACCGGCCGGCGCGCCTGACAGCACCCGGGAGATGAACAGTTCGAGCGATTCCGCCACGCTGATGGTCGGATCGGACCGCCCGGTGACGGTGAATACCGGGCCGGCGAGCTTCATCGCGGGCGAGAGCCCGCGGATTTCGCGCGGCAGTTCGCGCACCGGCAAGCCGTGGCTGCGTAGTACATCGAAGAGGCCGGGCGTGTTGCAGGTGGCCAGTTGGTCGGCGAGTGAGGTCATGGTCGGGTTTTCGCTACCGGATAGGGCGATTGCGGGCGACGGCCGCGCTTCGCTGGGGTGTCTGCTGCCCGCGCATAAGGGTCGGGCCATTCTGGAAGCCGCTGCGCTGGCCTGCCGAATACCAGATGTTTCACTCCGGCGTCCTGCACGACGCGACGATTTTGTGCCCGTCCAGATCGCGGATGTAGGCGGCATACGCGTTGGGCGCAAACGGGCGCGGTCCCGGCGGCCCTTCGCAGACGGCGCCGAGTTCGAGCGCGCGACGATGAAATTCCCGCACCGCTTCCCGGTCCGGCGCGGCGAGACCCACGGTCAGCCCGTTGGCCGCCGTGGCCGGCTCTCCATTGCGCGGGTACAGCACCATCAGTTGCGGGGCCTCCTTGCCCCAGCCGCAGACTTTCCCTTCTATCGAGAATAGCGATTTGAGGTTCAGCGGTTCGAGAACCCGGTCGTAGAACGCCTTCGCGCGATCGAGATCGCGTGTGCCCAACGTGAAATGCGTGAAGATACTCATGGTTGCTCCGTGTGATCCAGCTGTTCCCCACGTTTTTAGACAAAAATGCAAATAGTGTCAATTATGATCGGACCTGGGCGCGTGGCGGCCGGTTCGGTCATCGATCGCGTGCGTGCCATTACAATATCGCCTCGTACGCTGCTGGATGGGCGCCGCGCGCGCGGCGACCGCAACGATGGAACTCCTCTGGGCGCGGCAGTCCGCGCTTTGATGCTGCCAGCGGCATTTTTCTTTCTGATCAGCGGCAGATCCGCACACTTTTGGAAGATTCATTGAACTATGGCTAAAGCGATGGCGTCCTCGAAAACCCGCACCCGAAAGGCAGATGCTGCGCCGCCTGCGAAGCCGCGCACGGCTGCCGGCAAGCGGCCGAAGGCGGTCGCGCAGGCGGTTGTCGAGGCGCCAAAGGCAAGACGCCGGCGCGCCCCGGAGCCCGCCGTCGCGGAACCCCCGGTTGCCGCGCCCGCGCCGCGCCGCCGGCGCAGTAACCGGCGCTCCGAGCAGACCATCGACAACATCTTCGCGGCGACCCAGAAGGTGGTGCTGGAATCCGGCGCCGAGCGCATTTCCATTCTCGAAGTCTGCGAGACTGCCGGCGTTTCGCGCGGCACGTTCTACCGCTACTTCAGCTCGCAGGAAGAACTGCTCGAGGCCTACTCGCGCCATGCGCGCGAACGCTTTCACCGGACGCTGAGCGAACTGCTCGCGCCTTACACCGATCCCAACGAGCGGCTCGCGCGGCTCATCCGGTATCTCCAGGATTTCCTCGACGCCGGGACCGCGCAGCGCATGCTGGTCGTCGCTCCCGAGTTCGCGCTGCGCTTTCTCAAGCGCATCTTCCACGACTCGGTGGTGCGCTTTCAGGATCTGCTCGCTCCGATGTTCGACGCGTGGGATGAGGAGCTCGGTGTCAAGCTGGACCGGGAGCTGATCTGCGACCTGCTGATCCGCCTCGTCATGAGCGAGCTGCTCGTCAGCGGCGAATCGGAGGGCGGCGTGATGCCGCGCCGCATCGGCCGGCTGATCGACGCGCTGCGCTTTGGCGGCGTCACCCGGGCCCGGCGCTAGGCGGCGCAGCCGGGCGCGGCGAAGGCGCTATTGCCTGATGAAGTAGCGCACGTGCAGCCGGCCCGCATCGAAGCGATAAAGTTCGATGGTTTCGATCGCACTCCCGGTGCCGATGATCACGTTGCGGACGTAGCAGGCCGCTTCGTTTCCGTTCACGATCTTCGCGACGGGTTCGACGCGAATCCTGTCGCGTTGCTGGCGCCACATGTGGTCGAGCACGGCCCAGCCGTCCTGAGGCGGACGGCCGACGTATTCGATCGTGAGGCCGTCGGGCGCGGCGCGCCGGTAGTCGTCCAGAAATGCCTGTTTGTCGCCTGCGTTCCAGTGGTCGGTCTGTGCAAGCAGGAACGCTTCGATGTGTCCGGTATCCGCCATGATTTGCTTCCTTCGATGAGCCGCGCGCGAGTGTCGTGCGAGTGTCGCGCCGCGTCAGGGTTGAATGCCGCGCACGTTGCGCGCGGTGCCGTTGCGGCGATCCGATTCGCCCCAGCCCACCCAGCGATCCGCTTCGCGCGTGTCGCCGACGCGCCGCCAGCGGCCTTCCTGCTGCGCGGTAATCGGAAATCCGCCGACAAAGTCGATCATTTCGCCCTTCGGACACGGCAGAAACTCCCACTCCTCTTCGCCGTCCAGCACGATCCGCGCGCTTTCGACGAAATAGCTGCCGTCCTTGTGCTGCACGCGGCCGTCGATGTCGGTGGTGGTGCGAATCTCGCCCTTGTCGTTCTGGAAGATCGCGTAGCCCAGATGGTCATGCCCGACCATGAACGAGCCCACGTCCCAGCTGCCGTCCTTGTAGACCGTTGCGAACGACCACCAGATCACGTGCATCTGGTGGTTGACCACGAGGTCCTTGCTGAAGTGGATAGCGCCGCCCTCGGCCATGTACGCCTGGTCGAAGCACATGAGCCCCTTCACGCGCCGGCCGTCGCAGATGCCCGCGATGTCGTAGATCTGCGAGACGTAGAACGTGCCCCAGTCGACTCCGGGCAGATACCATTGCATGCCCTGGCCAAGCAGCGGGCCGCCGAGTTCGAAGAGCCCCTCTTCGGTCCAGCTGAGCCGCTCGCCCGATGCGCTCAGTTGCCAGCCCGCTCCGGGCTCGCCTTCCAGGCTCGACCAGCACGCCGTGTCGCCCTCCAGCCAACGGCGCGGAAACAGCGTCGTCGCGCGCGGCTCGATGCGCGATTTGTCGATGCGCAGGTGCTGGCCGTCCACGCGTGTCGAAAGATAGATGAAGCGCGTCGGGTTCGGCGTGCTGCCCGGCTCGTTGACGGCGCGCACGAACGCGTAGATCTCGCCGTCCTCGTCGCGCACGCAGCCGAACGGCATGCCCTTGGTGAGTTGCAGGCCGTAAAAGCCGCGCAGGTCGTGCATTGCGCGGCCGCTGACCTTGTGGGGCGCGACGAGGGTCTGGTAGCGGAAGTCGCCGCGCTGCGGAACGGTTTTGAAGGATTTCATGGCTCTATGGGCAGGCAGGGCAGATGAAAAAGTGGGGTGCGCGAGCGTGGAGAACGGGCGCGCGCCGGTAAACGGCGGCCGCGCCGCAGCCTAGTCCCAGATCACCGGCACGGATTTGGCCCCGCGCAGTTGCGCTCCGGCGATCTTCGGCGCGGGTCTGGCGGGATCGAGCCGGACGTTCGGGAACAGGTCGAGGATTGCGTTCACCGCGCATTGCAGCTCGATCTTCGCGACGAACTGGCCGATGCACATATGCGCGCCGAACCCGAAGCCGAACGAGGGTTTCGGCTTGCGGTCGATGTCGAACGTATCGGCGTTCTCGAAGACGTCCTCGTCCCGGTTCGCCGACATCACCATGCATTGCACCAGCCCGCCGCTGCGCACCTTGACCCCGCCGATCTCGATGTCGCGTGCCGCCTGGCGCACCTTGAAGGTCGCGACCGGCTCGTAGCGCACCGCTTCGTCGATCAGGCGGGGGATCAGGCTGCGGTCGTTGCGCACGCGCTCGACGAGTGCCGGGCGCTCGAGCAGCAATGTGATCACCGAGCTGAACGTGCGGGTCGTGGTTTCGCCCGCGGCCGGCAGCAGCGAGCGCACGAAGGTCGTCACTTCGTGATCGTCGAGCTTGTGGCCCTCGTATTCGGCGCGCATCAGGCGGCTGATCAGGTCGTTGCCATCGGCGCCGGCGGCGCGGCGCTGCAAGACGACTTCCATGACGGCGTCATAGAGGTGCTTGACCGCCGCGGCCGCAATCGGGCCAAAGATCCGGATCTTCCCGGGATCGATCTGGTTGCCTGCCACCATCGCCAGCGCCCACGTCGCGTACTGGTTGAACTTTGCCGTGTCGTCGGTCGGAAAGCCCATCAGCGCATACATTTCGCGGATCGGGAAATACAGGCCGAAGTCCATCAGGTCGGCGTGCCTGTTCGGCACGAGCGGCGCGAGAAAGTCCTCGCGGATCACGCGGTCGAGTTCCGGGCGCCAGCGGTTCACGGTCTCCGGCATGAACACGGGTTGCAACAGGCCGCGCGCGCGACGGTGCGCATCGCCGTCCATCGCGAGAATGATCAGCCCGTCGAAAAATCCGCCGAGCCCTTCGGCGATGAAACCGTTCGTGAAGGTGGTGGCGTCGCGCATCACCGCCAGCACGTCCTGATACCTGAAAAGCGTCACCTCGCACTTTGCGGCGCTGGCGCCGGCATTGGTGGGAATACCCAGATGCGTCGCGACGAAGTCGCCCTTCATGACCGGGTTCTTGTGACGCATTTCGCGACACAGCGCCTGCAGATCGATATCGGGGCCGCGATAGGTATCGGAGACGGCGTGGTACGCCGCCTCGAGGTCCAGCATGGGGTTTTCGAGGGTGGTGCTCATGTGTCTCCTCCGTCGGCCCGTGTCGGGCCTTGTTTAGGCCCTGCAATATGGGCGATCTCTGCGGGCGCTTCGAATGGGTACTTCAAATGAGGTATGTCGTGCAGCTTAACGGCGTCGGATGCCGCTGTCCGCCGCGTTCGTTTGACGCCCCGTCAAACGACGGAGGACGTTGCATCGCGAGGGGGCGGGTTTATGAAAATAGACAATTTGTTTATAAGTGTGTACTTTTCGTCGATGATGAACCGGCTGGCCGCCTGGCGGCCGCATTGACGAATACGCGATGGAATCAGCCGTCTCAGATCTCTACACCGTGGCGGGCGACGATCATCTGGTCCGGCGCCCGCGGATGCCGTCGTCACGTCTGTCCGTGGACGCGCATATCTGCACGCCGCGCTTCGAGGTCAATGTGCGCACGCTTCGGCTGGACGATCCGCTCGACGCGTATTTCCGGCCGCCGGCGGGATATCTGGACATGTCACTGGACGAGCGTTCGCAAGGGCGCTACGGCGCATTTCGCGGCGACGCCGGCGACACGGACTTCGCGCCGCTCGGTGCGAGCGTGTTCGTGCCGGCGGGGCAGACCTTTCACGTGCGCTGCGCGCCCATGCGGCGGCGCGTCATCTGCTGCATGTTCGACGCGGACTGGCTCGATGAACTGCGCGACTGGCCGTGGGAACCGTCGCGGCTCGGCCGGTGCCGCGACCTGCGGATTCCCGCAGTACGCGAGGCGATGTTCAAGCTCGCGCACGAAGCGCTTGCGCCGGGGTTCGGCGCGCGGGTACTCGCGGAATCGCTTCTGCTGGCGATCCTCGTCCAGCTCGCGCGCCATTTCCACGACCGCGGCGGCGACGCCAGGGAGCGCGGAGGAACACAGCTCGCGTCGTGGCAGTTACGGCTGATCCGCGAGCGCGTCGAGGGCGCGCGCGGCCCGTCGCCCGGCGTGACCGAACTGGCGCGCGCGTGCCGCATCAGTGCGCGCCATCTCGCGCGCACGTTCAGGAACAGCACGGGCAGCACGCTGGGCGCCTTCATCGCCGACGCGCGCGTGCGTCAGGCGAAGGCGCTGCTCGCGCAGCGCGACGTGATGATCAAGGCGGTTGCGTTCGAGTGCGGCTTTCAGAGTCCCGCCGCGTTCGGCGCCGCGTTTCGCAAGATCACCGGGCGTACGCCGCGTGAATACCGGCTCGACATGCTCGGGCTGCAAACGGCACACGACACGAAATGTCCGTTTGAAGATAGTTTGACCGTCCGGAGCGACAACTAGCGGTTCAATCGGGCGCGGGCTTTTATAGCATTGTCGTGAGCACTGCAGTCACGGTGCGCCACGCCAATATGGAGACACCATGTCGACCCTGTATTCCAGACTGCTCGACGAGCCGACCGCGCTCGTCGGCGCCTGCTACGACGAAGCGTTTCGCCTCACGCCCCAGCAGATTCTCGATATCCAGCTGAGCGGCGCGCGCCGGCGCTTCACCGATCTGCGCGCGAGAATTCCGGTACTCGACAGATTGGGCTCGGAGCAGGGCATCGACGACATCCAGCGAATCGAGGATGTCGCTCCACTGCTGTTCGCGCACACGGTCTACAAGTCGTACCCGATGTCGTATCTGGAACGCGGTCAATTCGACCGGCTCACGCGCTGGCTGAACGGTTTGACCGCCGAGGACATCAGCCATGTCGACGCCTCGGGCATCAAGCTGATCGACGACTGGATCGACCTGCTCGACGCGCAGACGAATCTGCGCGTCTTCCATACATCCGGCACGACCGGCAAGCTATCGTTCCTGCCTCGCACCGATCGCGAATGGCGCCAGAACATCGCGTTGTCGGCGAATCGCATTCGCGACTGGCGCGGCCCCGGAAGCGGACCGGACCTGCTCGCGCAGGAGCGTCCGCTGATCGCGCCCGCGTATCGTCTGGGCGCGAGCGCCGCCGCGCGCGGTGGCGGCTATCAGGTCGAGATGTACGCGGGGGGCGAGGAAAACGCGCTCTTCATGTATCCGGACGCGCGTTTTTCGGCGGACGTCGCGTCGCTGTCGGGGCGGTTGTCCGTCGCGCAGGCGCAGGGCGAGCTGGGGGCGCTGCAGATCTCACCGGCGCTGCTCGCGAAGCGCGACGAGCTGGTTCGCATCGAGCGCGAGCGCCCCGAGCAGTTGCGGCGCTTCTTCGCCGAGGCGATTCGCCGGTTCGGCGGCAAGGACGTCTATATCGGCGCCGTCTGGAGCATCCTCTACGACACCGCGACCGAAGGGCTCGCGCGCGGCGCGCGCGGCGTGTTCGGCAAGCACAGCGTGCTGCACACCGGCGGCGGCAAGAAAGGCAAGAACATGCCGGAAAACTGGCGGGACCGGCTGGTCGAGTTCCTCGGCTTCGACAACTTCTACGAGTTCTACGGCTGCAGCGAGCAGATGGGCTTTTGCATGCGCTGCGAGGAAGGCCACTACCACGTGCCGCCGACGACCATCGCGTTCCTGCTCGATCCCGCGACGGGCAAGCCGCTGCCGCGCAAGGACGGCTTGACTGGTCGCTTCGCGTCGCTTGATCTTTTGCCCGGCACGTATTGGGCCGGCCTGGTGACAGGTGACGAGATCACGATGGGCGGCCTCGAAAAGCCCTGCCGATGCGGGCGCAGCGGTGCGTACCTGCTGCCCGCGATTCGCCGCTATACGGAGAAGGAGGGCGGCGACGACAAGGTGATCTGCGCGGGCGCGCCGGCCGCGCACGACGAGGCCCTGAACTTCCTGACCGAACTTTCGGAGTGAGCCATCGATGACCAGCACCTGGAAAGTGCCGCTGATCATCCGCGGCAACGTGATCGAGAGCGACGAGCAGCATTTCGGCGGCCGGCGCGGCGGCGTGTCATTCACGGCGCCCGACGTGCGCCGCCATGCGGACGAGCTGACGCTACGCGGGCCGTCGATGATGGCGGACCTCTACACGCTGAGCCTCGATGAGATCGTCGATTTTCTCGTCGAGCTCGGGCAGCACCTGAACTTCGCCGACAATCGCCACCTGCAGCATGCATTCGAACTGGCGTGCACGACCTCGGGCCTCTCCGAAAGCATCCTGCGCTTTCACTACGCGCGCACGCCGCGACTGTTCCAGCGCGACGAGCTTTATGCCATCGTCGCGCGTTCGGTGGGCGCCGATTACCTGGAGGGCTGGGTCGAGCAGCCCGGCAAGCTGATTCCGGGCGTCACGGCACGCACCCGCGCGTTCGGCGCGCGTTGCGTGCACGTGATCGCCGGCAACGCGCCGGTGGTCGCCGTGCTGACCGTGATCCGCAATGCGCTGACACGTTCGGACGCGATCATCAAGGCGCCCTCGAACGACCCGCTGACCGCGACGGCGATCGCCCGCACGATGATCGACATGGCGCCCAACCATCCGCTGACCCGGCACCTGAGCGTGGCCTACTGGAAAGGCGGCGACGAAGCAGTCGAACAGCGCATCTACGATCCGCGCCGGATCGAAAAACTGGTTGCATGGGGCGGGTTCGATTCGGTCAAGCACATCACCCGCTATCTGCAACCGGGCATCGACCTGATCACGCTCGACCCCAAGCTGAGCGGTACGATCATCGGCAAGGAAGCATTCGCGGACGACGCCACGCTGGCGAGTGTCGCGAAGCGGCTCGCGCTCGACATCGGCGCGCAGAACCAGGAGGCGTGCGTGAGCGCGCGCGTGGCCTACGTGCAGTCGGGCACCGACGAGGCTGGTCTCGCGCGCTGCGCGCGGCTCGCCGGGCTGACGTTCGAGGCGCTGCAGCGCCTGCCGGACACGCTGTCGACGCCGCACAAGGCGTTCGATCCGGTGCTCAAGGAGGAACTGGACGGCATCCGCATGTTCGCGGACGAATACACGGTGTACGGCGGCCGCGGCAACGAGGGCGCCGTGATCGTGTCGAGGGACGGTACGCCGGTCAGCTTCTCGCGCATCCTCGGCTGCCGGGTCGGCAACCTCGTGCCGGTCGATGACATCTCGACCGCGGTGCGCTCGGTCAACGCGTATACGCAGACCATCGGCATTTTTCCCGAGACGCTGAAGGCCGCGTTGCGCGACCGGCTGGCGTGGCAGGGCGCGCAGCGTCTCGTGTCGCTCGGCGCGGCGGCGACGCTGCAGCACAACCTCGAGCGGCAGGACGCCATCGAACCGCTGCGCCGGATGGTCAAGTGGGTCACCGAGGAGTCGGCCGACCCGGCGCTGATCGAGTCGCTTGCGGGCTGAACAGCCCGCAGGCCTTTCCACTTATTGAAGGTAACCATGCATATGAATCCGATTGAAGACAAGGTTGTCATGATCACGGGCGCGAGCAGCGGCATCGGCGAAGCAACGGCGCGCCGGCTCGCGCAGCAGGGCGCGAAACTCGTGCTGGCGGCGCGCAGGAGCGAGCGCCTCAGTCGGCTGGCCGCCCAGCTCGGCGGCGCCGACCGCGTGCTGTGGGACGCCACCGACGTGACGAAGCCCGAAGCGCTCCAGCAACTCGCGGCGACGGCGCGCGAGCGTTTCGGGCACCTCGACGTGCTCGTCAACAACGCGGGCATCATGCCGGTTTCGCTGATCGCGCAAGGCCGCGTCGACGACTGGAACCGCATGATCGACGTGAACATCAAGGGCGTGCTGTACGGCATTCATGCGGTGCTGGGCGCCATGCTGGAGCGGGGGGTGGGGCACATCATCAATATTTCGTCGGTGGCGGGCCTGAGCGTCGGGCCGGGCGGCGCGGTCTATTCGGCGACGAAGTTCGCCGTGCGCGCGATCAGCGAGGGGCTGCGCCAGGAATGCGCGGGCAAGGTGCGCGTCACCTCGATCTGTCCGGGACTCGTGGCGAGCGAGCTGCCGGACAGCATCACGGTGCCCGCATTCCGCGAGCGCGCGCAGAAGCTGTTCGAAGGGGCGATGCCTGCCGACGCGGTCGCCGATGCCATCGTCTACGCGCTCACCCAGCCCGAGCAGGTCGCGGTGAACGAAATCGTCGTGCGGCCGCTGACCCAGAGCTTTTGAGCACCGGCCCGCGCAGCGGCGAACGCGTGCACCGGACGGGTGATCGACACTACAATGCGCAAGTCGATGCGGTTCCCCGCCGATTGCACCTGTCCTCCGGTTCGCCCATGTCCTCGCCGTCAGCCGATACCGCCTCGCCGAATTCGTCCACTTCGCCCTCGCGCAAGCGGGCGACAATCGCGCGCCTGCTCAAGGAGGCGCGCCGGGCGTTCTCGGCGCACGGCCTCGCAGGCGCGCGCATCGACGACATCGCGCGCGCCGCTGGCGTCACCAAGCAACTGGTCTATCACTATTTCACCAGCAAGGAGGCGCTGTTCGCGAGCGTGCTCGACGAATCGGCGCAAGACGTGCTGGCGGATCTGCTGGCGCTCGAACTCGATCATCTGCCGCCGGTCGACGGACTTCGGGTGCTGTTGCGGCACGGCTTCGACCAGTATCGGCGCGATCCGACACTAGGCTCGCTGGCGCAGGAGAGCCTGCGCTTTCACGAACATCATGCGTGTGCTACACAGCGCAACCGCTTTGTCGATCTGGCGCCCGCGCTGGTTGCGCAGATGGAGCGCATTCTGTTGCGCGGCATCGCGAGCGGCGACTTTCGCTCCGGCGTCGACGCGCGGATGTTCTATGCGGCCTCGGCGCTGCTGACCACGGGCGGCTTCACCAATCACTATACGGTGTCGGCGGTGGCGGGCTTCGATACGACTTCGGCGGATGGCGCGGTGGCGTGGCGCGAGTATTCGATCGATTTCGTGCTGTCCACCGTGCTCGCGCACGAGCGGCCGCCGTTGACGCGGCCGCGTGCGCCGTCTTCGCGCTCAGCCGATGCCCCACGCGCCGAGGACGGCGGTCACGACGCCTAGCGCTCGCGTGCCGCGGCGCTCGTTTCGCCCCAGCCAGCGCTGCACCCGGTGCGCTGCGATGCGGCCCGGCATGCCGTTCACGCCGCCGCCCGGATGGATGCCCGCGCCACCGAAGTAAAGCCCCGGCACCGGCAGGGTTGCGCCTCCGAGGCCATAGGCGGGCCTGAGCTTGCTCGAGCGCATCGTGGTGGTGTCGATATGCACCACGCAGCCATTGACCGTGTTCAGCCGTCGCGTGAAGTCCGGCGCCGCCTCCATCCGGCGAGCGATTTCGAACTCCTTCAGCCCGTCGACATATTCGCTTGCCTGGTCGATCACCTGCTGTGCGACGCGCTCGCGGATCGCGTCCCAGCCCTCGCGCGGATGCGCGGGCATGGCGGGCGGATAGATGTAGACCGTGTCCTGCCCGGCGGGGGCCTGCGAGGGATCGATCGCACCTGGCGCCGCGAGGCTCAGATAAGGCAGCGTCGGCACCTCGCCGCGCGCCGACGCACGGAAATTCTCCAGTACCGCCTCGGCGGTGCCGATCAGCAGACAGGTCTTGCGCAAATCGAGGCCGTCGCCGCGCTTCGCCTCGAAGCGCGCAAGCGAAATCTGCCCGCGCAGCGCCATGTCGAGCTTCAACGGCGACGCGCCGTGGGCGTTGGCCGGTGCATGGCGGATGCGGGTCAGCAGGCGCTGGTCGATGCGGCCCGGCGACACCAGTTCCAGCGCGACCTGCGGGTGGCAGCTCGCGATCACGGCCCGCGCGCCGAAGGTGCGGCCGTCGGCGAGACGCACGCCGCGCAGCGCCCGCTCATCGGCGACGATTTCCTCGACGCGGGCGGATGTCAGCACTTCGCCTCCCAGTTCGCGCAGGCGTGCGGCCATCGCATTCGAGAGCGCCTGCATGCCGCCGACCACCCGGCCGACACCGAAGCGATGCAAAAAGCCCAGTAGTGCGTAGTAGATGCCGCTGCCGTCCGCAGTAATCGGTCCGGCAAGTCCAGTCAGGGAGCACATTGCCGAGATCGTGACGGGATGTTCGAAGTGCTCGAGCGCGGCCTGATAAGCCGACCCGGTCAGCAGCGCCATCAGCTCCGGCTTGAGCTTGCGGTTGCGCAGCGCGGCGCGCAGCGACTCGAAGCGCGCGCCCAGGTTGCGCTCCGCCGGATCGACGCGCATCATCGGCAGGGCCAGGTCGAGGAAGGCGAAGACTACCTTGATGAACGCGAGGAAGGATTCCGCGTCCTTCGGGCTGTAACGGCGAATCTCCTGGGCGGTCTTCCCGGGGTCGCGCCAGAACACCAGTGACGTGCCGTCCGGATGCAGGTAGACGTAGCCGGGCGTCATCTCCACCTGCCGAAAGCCATGCCGCTCAAGTTCGAGTTCGCGCGGAACGCGTGAATGAACGCGCATCGACATCATGTCGAGCGCGCAAGGATGAATGAGATGTTCAGGCGCCTCGGGCAGCAGATAGCCGGAGGAGGCCATGCCGCCGACCTTCTCCAGCGCTTCGAGCACCAGTACCTTCTTGCCGGCTGCCGCCAGATAGCATCCGGCGGACAGGCCGTTGTGACCGCCGCCGACAATCACGACATCATGGGTCTGACTGGTTGACATCTGTCTCCATCCTTCTTGTTGTTGGAGCCGCGCGGACTTCGTGGCCGCGCGGCCGTATGATCGGGTCCTGCTCGAACAAGTGGATCATATGTGAGGTAACTGTTCAATATAATGTGCTGACCGGGAGTAAAACAAATGCGGAAGACCCGTCCGAAGGTCGTCCGATATGGGAAACCGGTGGTTATGGCGGCACGTGCGGCGCCAGGGACAACCCGAACGTTAAATTCAACACTTATATTGAATCTGTGCATATAATTTCCTCGCCAATGCCGGCGTAGCCGGCGATCAACAGGAGGAGACATGGGTTCGGAAATCAGGGAGACGGCCGTGCTGTACGTGCGTGCCGATCGCAGCCGCTGCTGCGGATACGGGCTGTGCGCGCAACTATGCCCTCAGGTATACAAGCTCGACGAAAACGGCATCGTCTATCTCGAGTCCGACACGGTGCCGCGGGAACTCGAAAGCGATGCGCGGGAGGGCGCCGCCGCCTGTCCGGCGGAGGCGCTCACGATCGAAGCGGCCGGCGCGTAACCGCGCCCTTTTGACCAGGAGGTGGCGGATGGGACGGCTCGAAGGCAAGGTTGCATTGATCAGCGGCACAGGCGGCGGACAAGGCAGGGCGGCGGCGCTACGGTTCGCGCGTGAAGGCGCGAAGGTGTTCGGCTGCGACGTCGATGCGGCTGCGCAGCAGGAGACCGTGGCGCTCGCGCGGGCCGGGGGCCTCGAAGTGGCCGGCGGCGGCAGCGTGGACCTGGGGGACGCGCAGGCCGCGCGGGCGTGGGTCGAAGAGGCGGTCGCCGCATACGGCAGGATCGACATCCTGTACAACAACGCGTCCGCCGCGCGCTTCGGCGCTGTCGGCGACATGTCGGTCGACGACTGGCGCTGGACCATCCGCAACGAACTCGATCTGGTCTTCTACAGCACGCACTATGCGTGGCGGCATCTCGCCGAACGCGGCGGCGTGATCGTCAACATCTCGTCGGTGGCGGCGTGGGGCGCTTCGGGCACGACCGGCATCGGCGCACACTCTGCGGCGAAAGCGGGTGTCGTGGCGTTGACCCGGCAGCTCGCCGTCGAAGGCGCCCGGCATCGCATCCGGGCGGTCAGTATCAGTCCGGGCGTCGTCGCCACCCCCGGCACCCGGCCGTTTCTCGACAACCCCGCGACGCGAGCGGCGCTGCTGGCCGGGGTGCCGGTCGAGCGAGCGGCCGAGCCGGAAGAAATCGTCGCCGTCGCGCTGTTCGCTGCGTCCGACGAGGCTTCCTACCTCACCGGCGCCGACATCGTCGTGGACGGCGGAATGCTGTCACTGTGACAGCGCATGCATGCGCGAGCAAGAACGCACAAGGAGACACTGTGGACATCATCGGCATTGGATATCTCGGCTTTGAGACGGCTAGAATGGACGAATGGCGCACATATGGCCCCGAAGTCCTGGGCTGGCAGATCGGCGAGTCGCCTCAGACCGATCGCGACTCGCTTTATTTCCGCATGGACGACCGGCGGCATCGCTTCGCGTTTCATCCGGGCAAGACCGACCGGCTGGCCTACATCGGCTGGGAAGCGCGCGGCAAGCTGGAATTTCAGGCTGCCGTGCAGCGCCTGCGCGAAGCCGGTGTCGAAGTCACTGAAGGAGACGCCGGATTGCGCGGCGTGCGGGAGGTCGTGCGTTTTCGCGATCCGGTCGGCTATCAGCACGAGCTGTTCTACTCGCAGAAATGGATGCCGCGCTCGTTCATCCCCGGACGGCCGCACGGCGGCTTCACTGCAGGCGCGCGCGGACTCGGCCATATCGTCGTGATCACGCCGGAGTTTCCGCCTGAACTCGAACACTTCCTGACCGTGGTGATGGGCTTTCACTATTACGGCGCAGGCGCTGGCAAAGGCAAGACCGCGTTCTACCGCTCGAAGCTCAACAACAGTACGAGCCACGATATCGCGTACGGTCATGGACCGAACAGGATGGGCGTCCAGCACGTCGGCCTTTTCGTGAACAACCTGCGCGACGTCGGTGAGACCTACGACATCGTCAAGCAGCGCAACCTGCCGATGATGATGACGCTCGGGCAGCACACGCAGGACCCGCACGTGTCGTTCTATCACTTCTCGCCTGGCGGCTTTGCATTTGAAATCATCACCGAGCTCGAACCCTGGCATGACGATGGCTTCGAGCTGAACCCCGAAAAGCTCAGCACATGGGGACACGAGCAGGTCGGCCCGATCCTCGGTCCGAGCGTGCGCGCACCGGAGGAAGTCCTCGACCCGCAAGGGCTGGAGATTCTCGCGCGCTGGCGCCAGCCGGCGTAAGCGAACGGCTGAGAGCGCGGGGCAGGTCCCCGCGCTCTCAGCAGCGCCCGAGTATGATCTGCGCGAGTTCGACCGGTTCGCTGATCATCGCGTCATGGCAGGTGTCCAGCTCGATCACTTCGTCCACACCGCCCAGGTTGGCGATGAACCTGCGCTGCAGATCCGGACGCAGCGCGCGATCGCGCTTCGTCAGCACCCACGACCTTGGTACGTCCGGCAACATGGAGCGGTCCACCGGTTCGGTCGTCACCTTCGTGCTTTCGGCACACAGGCCGCGAATCACCTGCTGCTTCTGATCGCGCGTCATGCCGTTGCCGAACACCCATGACGCGACGAACGCCGGTAGCGGAGCGCTCACGGCTTCGCGGCGCGCCGCGCGCTTCGCAATGAAATTCATCGGCGGCCCAAGCGTGTCGAGCACGCACTGGCCGTTCGGCGGAATGCAGCATGCGACGAAGATCATCCGCTTGAGCGCTGTGCCGAGCTTCGCGGCAACGCCGGGCAGCGTGATGCCCGCCAGGGAGTGCCCCACCAGCACGACGCTTTTCGCGCCGCTGCTTGCACGTGACGCGTTGATTTGCGCCAGCACGCTCTCGACGCATTGCGCGATCGTGAGCCGCGCCAGGTCGCCGGGTTCGTTGCCGTGTCCCGGCAGATCGACGGCGAGAACCGGCGCGTGAGGATTGAGCGTGTTCAATGCGGCGACCGTGGGGTCCCAGCAGGTGCGCCTGTGCTGGCCGCCGTGGACGAGAACGATGATCGGCTGGTCGGTCACGCGAGGAGTTCCATGGGAGAGGCGTCCCGCCCGGGCGGCGGGACGCATACGTGATCGATGCGCGGCAACGGCCGCTCAATAGGCTGCCTTGCCGCGGGCGGCGAAGAGGGCACGCAGCGGCGCGAGCGTCGGCGCGTGGCTCGAGAATCCGCCGTCCACCGCGAGCGTGTCCCCGGTGATGAACGCCGCTTCGTCCGACGCGAGAAAGCACACGACGTCGGCGACATGCTTCGGATCGCCCAGATAGGGCGTGAGGTGCCCGTCGAGGATCACACCCTTGATGTCCTCGGGAAGCGGATGGTCCGCGACCACGAGGCCGATCTGGATCGTGTTCGAGCGGATGCGCTCTTTCCCGTACTGCGCGGCCACCGACTTGCTCAGCATCGCGAGCCCCGCCTTGGAGGCTGCGTAGGCGCTCATCGTAAAGTCGCCCTGCGCGCCGAAGCCCGAGGACGAGTGAATGATCGAGCCGCCTCCACCACGCAGCATCGCCGGGATCGCATGCTTGCAGCACAGCATGGCACCGCGCAGATTCACGGCCATTGCCCGGTCCCACACTTCCACGCTCATGTTGATCACATCGCGGTCGCCGGCCCGCTGTGCGTCGTCGAGCACAGCCGCATTGTTGTGCAGGATGTCGATGCGCCCAAAATGTTCCAGCACGGCGCTCACCATCGCCTTGACCTGCGCCTCCGACGACACGTCGGTACGCACGCTCATCGCGCGCTCGCCGATGTCGGCCGCCACGGCGGCGGCCGCTTCGCCGTTGATGTCGACGACCGCGACGCGCGCGCCGTGTTGCGCCAGCGCGCGGGCGCACGCGGCGCCGAGTCCCGCACCCGCGCCGGTCACGATCGCGACCTTGTTTTCCAGCTTGCCGCCGGCCTTCTCATTGCTCATCACAGGTCATTCTCCGGTGAAGACAGGTACGCGCTTTTCCTTGAAGGCCAGCGCCGCTTCCTTGACGTCCTGGCTCGGCGCGAGCAGCGCGAAGAGATCCAGTTCGCGATCCAGCCCGCGCCGCAGATCGAGTTCGAGCGCCGTGCGCGCGGCCTGCTTGGCATAGGCCGTCGCCATCGGCGAGCGCACGGCGATACGGTCGGCCAGTGCCTGCACTTCCTCGAAGAGGCTGGCGGGCGCGGCCGCAATGCGCGAGACGAGTCCGATTTCCTGCGCCCGCCGTGAGTCGAGCCGCTCGCCGGTCAGGAGCATGTCCATCGCCATGCCGTGACCGACAAGACGCGAAAGCCGCTGCGTGCCGCCGCCGCCAGGAATCAGGCCGAGGCCCGTTTCCGGCAGCGCCATCACTGTATCGGGTGCGGCGTAGCGAATGTCGCAGGCGAGCGCGAGCTCCATCCCGCCGCCCATGCAAAATCCGTGCAGCGCGGCAATCACGGGCTTCGCGACCCGGTCGAGCGTCTCGATCCAGCGCGAGTGCTCCATCCGCCGCCGCACCTGCAGCGACGATTCCGGACCGCGCTTTTCCTTGATGTCTGCGCCGGCGCAAAAGCCGCGCGGCCCTTCGCCGCGGATCACGATCACGCTGACCGCCGGGTCCGCGTCCAGCTCCAGCAGCGCGCGCGGCACGGCCTCGCGGATTTCGTCGTTGATCGCGTTGATCTGCTCCGGCCGGTTCAGGACGATCCAGGCGGTCCTGCCGTTTCGTTCGACCCGCACGGCTGCATTGTTTGTCTTTGCGTCCATCTCTTCTCTCCCTGTCTGGTCGACGCTATCAGGGGGCCTGGAACTCTTCGAATTCGAAGAGCTGTCCGTCGAGTTCTGAAGGATGGATGCGGAGCAGGGAGCGTCCGCCGACTGCTTCGCATGCTTCGATCCAGTCAAAGCGGACGCCGCGCGACTTCAGTTCCTCGGCCTTCACCTGCAGACCGTTCACGGCAATGCGCACGAAGTACGGACCCGGCCCCCAGTTGTTCAGGTAGAGGCCCGCGTCGCTGTTCCAGCGGGTCGGCTCGATGACGTCGAGCGACGCGCTGTTCTGCAGCGTGAAGCCCATGCGCGCGCGCCGGTAGCCCTCGACGTCGAGCTGCTCGACCGGGCCGGCCGGGTCCCAGCCGAGATTGGTCGAGCAGCGGCGCAGCGTGTCGTCGAGATCGCGCACGAGATAGCCGCGCGCCGTTACCCGCACCAGTTGGCCCGGCTGCAGATCGCGCGGTTGCGGGGCGGGAATCGCGAACGTCTCGGGCGGCAGCTGCAGCGGCTCGACCGGCATGATCTCGATGCACAGGCCGCCGTCCACCGAAGGCTCGTAGCAGGGGCGTTCCGGCGTGACGCCGACCCACAGGCGGTCGAACGGCATCTCCGGCGTGCGCTGCGCGAGCCGGAACGGCTGGCGCAGGCGTGCGAGGCGCTCCACCGTCTGCTCGAAGTGCGGCTTGCGTGAGGCGACGACGATCGAATGCGTGAGGATCGGCCGATGCTTGCCCTGGTAGGTTTCGAGGCTCTTCAGGAAATCGTGGAAGAGCGGGTCGCCCGGGTTGGGCCGGTCGAGGTGAACCTGCGGCTCGACGCGAGTCGGCGCGACCGCAAGCGACTTGTGCACGCGCAGGAAATGCGCGATGTACGGGTGGTTGTCGAACGCCTGCCGCCAGTTGGGGTGCTTGTGAATGCCCAGTTTGTTGACCAGCAGTTCCGTCATTCGGTCCGGGTCTGGAACCATCATGTCGGCGGTCATCAGCAAGTCGAACATAGGTGTGAATCTCCAGGAGTGTAATAGGGATCAACGACCCGAGGTCACGGAGACCTGGGTCATCCGCGCAGGCGTTTTCGCGCCGGGTTGGGCCATCGGTGCGGCCGGCTCCGGGTCGGCGTCGCGGCGCAGCCGTTCGGTCTTCGGACGCAGCAGGAACCAGGAAAGGGCGGGGATCAGCACGAGCGCGCCGATCATGTTCCAGATGAACATGAAGGTCAGCAGGATGCCCATGTCGGCCTGGAACTTGATCGGCGACCAGACCCAGGTGACGACGCCGCCCGCGAGTGTGAAGCCGACCAGCATCACGACCTTGCCGGTGAACTGCAGCGCGTCGCGATACGCTTCGCGCAGCGTTGCGCCCGCGCGCTGCCGCGCGAGCTGCACCGAGAGCAGGTACAGCGCGTAGTCGACGCCGATGCCGACGCCCAGCGCGATGACCGGCAGGGTGGCGACCTTCACGCCGATGCCGAGCATCACCATCAGCGCTTCGCAGAGCACCGAGGTCAGCATCAGCGGAATCAGCGCGACCACGACGGCGCGCCACGTCCTGAACGTGATGAAGCAGAGGATCGCCACCGACGCATAGACGAGCGCCAGCATCTCGCGGTTCGCCTGCTCCACGACGATGTTGGTTGCCGCCTCGATGCCGGCGGAGCCCGCGGCGAGCATGAAGTGACGCTCGGCGGTGTCGTGTCCGGCAGCGAAGTCCTGCACGACCCGCACCACGCGGGCGAGCGTTTCGGCCTTGTGATCGGTGAGGAACACCAGCAGCGGCCCCACCGTGCGATCGGCGTTGGTGAGCTCGGGCAACGCGACCACGACCTGCGCGAACGCGTCACCCGTCACGAACGGGTCGCGGTTGATCGAAAGCCACTTCGGCGAGCCTTCGAAACTGCCGGCAACGTACTGTCGCACGACGCTTGCCGCCGATTCGGTGCCGCGCACGCCAGGCGTGTTGCGCAACTGCGTTTCGAGGCGGTCCATTTCAATCAGCGTCGGGAAGCTCTCGATGCCGCCGGGCGGCGTCTTGACAATCACCGCGAACACGTCGCTCGACAGGTTGTAGTGTGCGTTGATGAACGCGTTGTCGAGGTTGTAGCGCGAATTCGCTTTCAGCTCGGGGGCGCCCGCGTCGAGATCGCCCACCTGGAGATGCAGGCTGACCGCGTAGCCGCCCGCGAACAGGACCAGGGCGCCGAGCAGCGCGCTGATCGCCCAGCGGCGTGTCGAGAAGCGCTCGAACGCCTGGTAGCCGCGCACCGCGAAGCTGCGCCGCGCGCCGGGATTCTCGCTGTTGCGCGCGCGCCGGATCGCCGATGCGCTCACGCCCGTGTAGGACAGCAGCACCGGCAACAGCACGAGGTTCGTGAAGATCAGCACGCCGACGCCGATGCTCGCGGCGAGCGCGAGATTGCGGATCACCGGCACGTCGATAATCATCAGCACGGCGAAGCCCACCACGTCGGCGAGTAGCGCGGTCAGGCCGGCGAGGAAGAGGCGCCGGAACGTGAACCGTGCGGCGGCGTAGCGATGGGCGCCGCGTGCGACATCGCGCGTGATCCCGTTCATCTTTTGCGCGCCGTGCGACACGCCGATCGCGAACACGAGAAACGGTACGAGGATCGAGTACGGATCGAGCGGAAAGCCGAGCAACTGCACGATGCCGAGCTGCCACGTGACGGCTGCCGCCGAGCATAGCAGTACCAGCAGCGTGCTGCGCGCGCACCGCGTGTAGCCGTACAGCGCCAGCGCCGCGATTAGCGCCGAGATGCCGAAATAGATGATCACGCGGTCGAGGCCGTCGATCAGGTCGCCGGTCAGCTTGGCGAAGCCGACCACGTGCACCTTGATGCCGGGCGCGCCGAGCGTCTCGATCTGCCGTTGCAGCTCGTGTGACAGCTCCCGGTAATTGAGCGGCTGGCCGGTAACCGGATCCTTGTCGAGCAGCGGCACGAAGATCATGCTGGAGCGCTCGTCGTTGGCGACCATCGAGCCGCCGAGCCCCGCGCGAGCTACGTTGCGTCTGAGCTCGGCCATTGCCTTCACGGAGCCGTCATAGCCCTCGGGCATCACCGGACCGCCCTTGAAGCCGTCCTCGGTCACCTCGGTCCAGCGTACCGAGGGGGTCCAGAGCGACTTCATCCAGGTGCGGTCGACGCCGCGCATCAGGAAGACATTGTCGTTGATCTTCTCGAGCGTGCGCAGATAGTTCGCGTCGTAGATCGTGCCGTTCGTGTTCTCGACGGAGATGCGCAGCGAGTTGCCGAGCGAGCGCAACGAGCCTTCGTTGTCGAGATAGTTGCGCACGAACGGGTGCGACTGCGGAATCATGTTCAGGAAATTCGCGTTGACTTCCAGCCGCATCGCACGTACGCCGAACAGCGCCGTAAGCAGGATGCAGATGACGACGATGAATGCGCGATGATTGAAGATCAGCCGCTCCACCGGGCCGCCCGAGCGGCGGTCGAATGGCTGCTGCGCGACGGAGGGACGCTGCTCTTGCGCGGCAGCGCTGTCTTGAGGTTTATCCATGTTCAACACCTGTGGTCTTGCACTGCAACGCCCTTACCGGCGCGCCGGGATTGATTCGATCATCACGCCGCTCGAACCGCTGAGCGCGACCTGTCCATCGCCGTTCGTGGCGATGCCGGCGAACATCATCGGCGTATCGGCCGACACGCGGCGCAGCTCGCCCGTGACCGGGTCGCCTGCCAGCAATAGCGCCCGGCTGCCGCAGATCACGACGGTGCCATCGGCGAGCGTGGCGGCGTCGTTCAGCGACGAGTCGGTGCCCGAGCGCGCCTGCTGCCAGGTGTCGCCGCGATCGGTGCTTTCATAGACCGTGCCGCGCAAGCCGAAAGCGAAAAGCCGCTTGCCGTTTCCGGCGATGCCGAAAAAGCTGCCGGTATAGCCCGACGAAAGGCGCTCGAAGCGGCCGCTCGACCGGTCGAGCCGGAACACCGTGCCGCGTTCTCCGGCGATGAAGATGTCACCGTTGATGCCGCGAATGGCGTTGAGATTCAGGAAGTCGGGGTTGTCGACGTACTCGAGGCCGGGCAGCCAGTTCTTGCCGCCGTCGGTGGTGACTGCGACGATGCCGAACGAGCCGACCGCGTAGCCGCGTTGCGGCGTGTCGAACCATACGTCAAGCCAGGGCAGCGATGCCCCGGCTTTCGCATTGCGCTCCTCCTGCTGCAGCAGGGGAGCGGCGTTCGTGTTGCCCGATGCCGCCGCCGCGCGATAGAACGCGACGAAGCGCGCATTCGCGATGCGCCCGTCGAGCTGCTTGACCCACGTCTGGCCGCCGTTCGAGGAATGCAGGATCACGCCGTCATGGCCGACCGCCCAGCCCTCGGTGGCGCTCGGAAAGGTGACGGCCGTCAGGTCGCTCTGCACCGGGCTCGGCACCTGGCGCCACGTCTGGCCGCGATTGTCCGACACGACGATGACGCCCCGCTGGCCGACCGCGACGAGGCGCGAGCCGGCATAGGCGACGGCTGTCATCGGCTGGCGTGCGGGCGAGACGGCCACCGCAGCGGGAGCGTCCAGTGGATCGACGAAAGCGGGTTTGCCGCTTCCGGCCGCGAGGCCGGGCACACAGGCGCCGATGAGCGCCAGGCCGACAGCTGCCGCGCGTTGCAGCGTCCGGATAAACATATTCAGAACCTCCGCAGGACTACCGTGTTCGAAATAGCGTTGCCGCGAAGCCGACGCACGTGGCGCGCGGGCTTCGCGGAGGCGACCACTACCGTTATCGCACGCCGGCGTTCAGCAGTGCCTGCGTGTTGTAGTTACCCATGTTCGGCAGGTCGTCGAAGGGAATCATGTGCTGGGAGGGCGTGCCCTGATCGGCCGTCACCGAGTAGTTACCCTTGGTCAGGTCGTACATGATCGCGTTGGGCTGGCCGACGCGCGGCTTGTCATACGGAACGATGTCGAGCGTATAACCGGCGCGGTACAGCGCGTTGCTCTGGTCATAGGCTTCGTAGCCGACGATGAGCCACGTGTCCTCGTCGATGTAGTAGGTGCGATGGCTGTAGATATTGCGTTCGCCCGGCTTGAGCGTGGCCTCCACTACCCAGACACGGTGCTTTTCCCAGCGTACGTCGTCCGGATTTGCATACTTGTCGCCGACGAGATCGGACGAGTTGTAGGCGCGATAGTTGTTATAAGGCACGAACATTTCTTTCTTGCCCACCAGCTTGAAGTCGAACCGGTCCATGCGCCCCTGGAAGCCACCGACCTCGTCGAACAGGAGGGTTCCGCCGATCGCCGCCATCGGCGTGTCATATTTGTATTCTGGCGCTACGCGTACGCGCCGCTGGCCCGGCATATAGATCCATGTCGTGTCGTCGTCGGTGCCGTCGTTGATGCTGTATTTTGCGAGCGTCATCATGCCCACTTCCGACGGTGGCCCATAGAAGCGGGTGAAGCCCGTGCGGAAAAAATTGTCGGGCAGTTTGCTGCCATTTCGATCGTAATACTGGTAGATGAACTGTGTTTCGTTGTCACCCATCAGCGTCTTGTGACCGGACTCGTCGATGAGGATCGTGCGGAAGCGGAAATCCGTGCGCACACCCTGGTAGCGCAGATTCTGATTCCACATGACTTCGTAGCCGTTCTTGGGGATGGGGAACGGAATACACGCGAACGCACCTTCGACGCCGTCGCCCGTCACGGAGCCAACCAGCTTCGCCGTCCGCGCGCAGCCGACGGTGTTCTTCAGCACCCAGTCGGGGTAGGCCATCGTGCGGTGTGTCTTGTAGACGTCGATGCGAAAGCCTGGCAGGCGTTCGAGCAGCGCCTTGGTGCCCGGCATCAGGAACTCCGCGTACTGGGCTTCGTTCGCCTTGGTGATTGACACGAGCGGCTTTTCGTCCTTGAACGGATCGGGATAGTGGCCGCTGCCAGGCTTGAAGTCCGCCGGAATCGCGAGGTCCTTGACGCCGCCCGTATACGGCGGGATCGAGCCGTCGGCATTGCCGGCCTTCTCCGCGCCGAACTCGGTCAGTTTGTGCCCGAGTTCCTTCGCTTCCTCAGCGCTGACTGCGGCGATTGCGTGAGCGCTGACGCAAAGAGCCGAAGCGAGTGTCGTCAATATCAGTACGCGTTTCATTGATCTGTCTCCAAAGTTTCTATTGCTGATGCCTGACATGTTCCACGCCGCGCGTCCGTGACCGCCATCGTGGCGATGTGGCTCGCGATGCCCTGGCAAGCCACTTCATCCATCAGAACGCGGCGGAGAACGTCAGCGATACCCAGCCGCGATCGTTGTAGAAGTATGTGCTGTTGCCGCCCGCATAGTACGACGGGCCGCCGCCTGGCAGGCCATTGGCGAGACCGAAATTGGTCTGGCCGCCGGCATGCGCGTGATAGCCGTTGTACTGCAGCGTGACGTTGTACTTGTTCTGAATGAGCGCATGGACACCGATGGTGTACTGCAGCGTTCCCTGGCCGGGCGATGGCTCCACCGTCGCCTGGTTGCCCCAGATGCCGTACTCGAGGAAGATCGGCATGTCGAGATCGATGCCGGGGTACACCTGCAACCATTGCGGATCGAACTGAACCGCGATCGCAACAGCGCTATTGGTCGAGCAGCCGTCCCACTTGTTGCCGCCCGGACAGGCGAGGGAATTGCCCACGCCGTTATAGAGGGCACCGTTGCTGGTGGTCTTGAGCTTCTGCGTATAGCCCAGTTCGACGACTGCGCTGCCGGTGTCCCACAGCGGCGTGCGCGTGAGGCCCGCCATCACGTTGCCGATCACGTTCAGTACGTCGCCGCGCGCGCCGGCCTGGCCGCTCAGGTCGCCCGGCAGCGGCCCGGTCGAGCTGTTAAGCGCTGTGTTATGACGGTACGAGACATCAAGCCCGGTACTGTACGGGCCGATCTGCTTGTCGAGGCTGAAGCCGTAGAGCTTGACGTCCGAAGCGTATCCCAGATGATAGTTCGTGGCGCCCGTTGCGGGATTCACGCCGAGCAGCACCCATGGATTGGTTTCGGTGAGGTTGCGGTAATAGAAGCCCATCGTACCGTTGAGCCAGGTGGGTGACCACGTGGCCTTGAGGCCGTAGTCCGAATGAAACCCGTTGGTGGGCTGGACGGGAGCACCCTGCGGAATCTGTCCGTCCAGCAGGTTTGGCCCCTGGAACAGGAACCCGGCCGTGCCGAGGTAGGTACCGCCTTGCGGGAACATACTAGGCTTGTATTCGGCGAAGTATTGCGCTGCCAGCGAGACAGTCGGGGTGATGTTCGTCTGGAAAAGCACCTGAGCCCGGGGAACCGTCAGCTCTTTCAACTGCGTGCCCGGTACGGCAGCACCCTTGATGCCGTCAATGGCGTTTTGTCCGTAAGCGATGCCGCTGAAGAACAGCGCATTGCCCCAGTACTGGGTCAGGCGGCCCACCTTGATCGAACTTGGCGCACTGCCGAGGTTGAAGTTGTAGAACACGAACGCGTCGAGCAGTTCCGCGCCTTGCTGGTAGTAGCGCTCGGTGTAGCTGCTGTAGCGGTTGTTCGCATAGGAGTTCAGCGTCGAGTAGGGGGTGCCCGGATAGGCCATGCCCGGATTGTTGCTCACGCCGCCGCCGTAGGCGAAGTCTTTCCAGAACGAGGCGCTGACCCGGAAGCCGAATTTGTTCTGGAACACCGCGTCGAACTCGGACAGGTCGGACACCCGGTTGGTGACGATGTCGCCCGCGTGTGCAAACTTGTAGTCGGATTCGCTGAATGTCGGGTTGTTGCCGATGTTGGGGTTGATCCCCTGGGCACGCATGCCGATGTTGTAGCTGATCGTATTGTCCCAGTTGATGTCCCAGTCGGGGATGGCCCCGAGCGGCATCGCGCTCGCTGACGCAGCCCAGCATCCGAGCGCGGCGGCAACGCCAACGCTTACCCTGTTCCTCTTCAGTCTTGCGCGGCTAGTCATTCCGTTCATCTCCTTGTCTCCTTGGCTACCTGATATGCCTGGTTTTTTCATTGGAGGCGCGCGTCTGACGCGAATCGCTTCCGGTCCACTTCGATGACAGGTGAACACATTCTTCGCAGGTGTTTATTTTTTTGTTCAGCTAGGTATGGAATCGAATTCTAAAGAGAGAATGTGGCCGGTGATCTTGTCGTTTTCCCTTACCCGCATCAATTATTTGAACAGATTGTGAAATGGTGTTCCTATGCGGATTGATGGCAATGCCGGGCGGACACGGTCCCCCCGCGCAGCGCGTGACGAGCTATCCCGCGTCCGGACGGGCTTGCCGCAGGGGGGTGGCACGGCGTGAGCGAGTCTTGCCGCCGGCGGGCTGGAACGAACAAAACCCTTGGAATAGAAGGCTTATAGGGCTGCTTCGAGATGCTTAACCAGGGATTCTCCTGACGCGCTTTCGCGCGCCTGGAACGCGCGGGGCCCGAAATGCCACGGAGGATTGGGCCGCCTGGGGGGATCAGCGAAGTAACAGATAGAACATAAAATCAATTCTTGTCTAATATAAATCCGGACGCTGGGTGCCGGGCATGCATCCCAGGTGCAGTCCTGGTGGGCCAGACGTCCGGCCGGCGAGGAGCGTCGGCGGCAAACCGCTGCGGCCTCACGGCAAGCCGCGGTTCATGAATTCGCTGTGTGCCGCTTACCGGCGTTCGGCTGCGACCGCGAGGCCATGAGCTGGGTAGCGAGCACCGGCGGCTACACCAGCGCATGGTGCGTGACGTGATGCTTCAGGCCGTCGAGAACCGCTTTCACGACGTGCTAATACGCTCGCGCCGCTAACTGTGGGCCGCGCCGACGCGTCCTCTCATGCAAATCGGGGCGCCGTCATTGCGTGACGTGGCACAGTATCCGCACATCCAGTTGACGGCGGACGGGTTAGAGCAGTCGACCCGGCGCTACTGGAAAAGGAAGCGGATTGCGTCAGATATCGCGTTTCGCACCAGTTCAATGGAAGCCTTACGGGCGCTGGTGCGCACGGTTCCGGCATGGCCATACTGTCAGACAGACGGATCGACGCGCGTGCCGCGCTTGACGCAATTCCGCAGATGGAAGCCAGCGTGGTCTGGCACGCGAAAGTACCCTTGCGCAATCCGGGCCGCCTCCTTGCAGTTCCTTATCCACGCCTGTGTAAGTTAAGGATGGAGTACGCATCTGACCGGCAGGACAGCGGACATAGCAGGAATGCATATCCGGCGGTCACCATCGGGATGCATCTCGACGAGGTCGCGCTAATGCATTCTTCAGATGCACTGGCACGGAGGCCGTGCTCACCCACGCTGCTGATTCCGCGGCTACTTTCTTTTCTCTCGTCGGGCGGGGCGCTGGGTCCGTTGTGCAAGTCCTTCGATGAACAGTTCAAGTCGAAAACGGATCACTGTCTGGACGCGCTCGACAGTGTAGTCGGCATCAATCATCGAAAGCCGCACGTCCACCATCAGCGCATGAAAGGCGCGCGCCACCTCGTGCGTGTCCTTCAGTCCGCCGTACGTCCCGTCCAGCCCACTTGCTTCGTACAACGCTTTCTGAACGAGAGGAATCAGTCGCGTGTCGGTGGCTGCGGCATAAGGCTGAATCAATTCTGGCCGCGTCAGGCGCGCCCACATCACCAGCCGCAGGAATATGTCCACCCAGCTACCGGTCGCCCATTGTGTATAGAACGTCACCAGCCGCTCGCGCGGATCCCGGGTCCTGTCGTCCAGCATCGATTTCCATTCCACTAGCAATTTGTCGACCGGGAAAACATGTTCGTACACACGGCGGATCAGTTCGTCCTTGGTATGAAAATAGCGATAAAGAAGCGGCTGCGTCACGCCTAGCCTTGAGGCCAGTTCCGGCGTACTGGCCTCGAATCCGTGTTCGGCAAAAAGCTTCGTTGCTTCTTCCAGAATAAGTCTCTCGCGTTCGTCGGGCCTCAGGCGTATTGCGCCCGGCGCTGTCTTTTGAGCTTGCTTGCCCTGTTCCGGTGCCGCAGTTTTCGTTCGCGTCATGAATGCCGTTGTCGATGCTCGTATGGTGTACGGTGTGCCTGGTTGAAACTGGCTGGCCGGACCTGTCGTTGATCAGGCTATAACATACACGAGAACGCCACCTGAGCGCGGTTTACAACATCGGGCGTCACGGGGCTGTATCGGACTCACGAGCTTGCCCATCCTATACGACGCATCACGAAGCGCCACCGCAGGAGTCGACCAGCGACAAGTGACGTTCTGGCGTCGACCAGATGCCGGGAGCTGGGCGCGGTACACGCGCCATCCAGTCCGCTGACGTTCGCGCCGTCGACCGGATACGAACGTTCCCCTATAAGACCTCTCTCTACCCTGGGTATTCGCCGGACCGCGATGCTCTCTTCGCGTTCGACTTCTTTTTCAGCCTGTTACGGATGTCATCAAGCCGACTGCCAGACGGGCTGCGTGAGGGTATTCCATGATTCCTGTTCCCTTGAAAACAGCAAAGGTTCGTCATAAGCTGTTGTTAACTTATAGACCTATAAATAAGTTCCGATCGAATCCGAACCTTATCGTCAATTTCACTGTAAAGGAACGTTGCGAATGCTGATCGACCTGCATGCCCATGCACCCCATCCCGGTTACTACAACCAGCACCCGCACTGGGGACCATTCTTCGAAGAAGATGATCGTGGTCATATCCGGATGCGCGTAGGACACTGGGTACTTACGTTAGGCCAGCCGGAGCGAAAGGCCGCAGAGGCGGCCGGCACTGCGCCGCGCCTGGATGAATGGATGTCCGCCTGGGCGGATCCCTCAACGCGCATCAAGGCTATGAACGCTGCTGGCCAGGACGCCCAGGTGGTTTCGCTGCCCTCGCACGCGTACATGTACTGGACGGATCCGGAGTTCAGTGTGCGCTTTGCGCGCAAGGTGAACGACACCTTGGCGGAGTACTGTTCTGCGTACCCTGACCGGCTTTTCTTCTGGGCGCATGCACCGCTGAATGCGCCTGTAGAGGCGGCCCGTGAGATCCGGCGCGCCGTCACTACGCTGGGCGCAAAAGGGTTGGTCGCAGGCGGCGCCAATTTTGGTGGCCTTGAGTTTTACGACGAGGCCATGCACCCGGTCTTCGAGACGCTCTGCGAGCTTGATGTGCCGATGTTCGTGCATGGCTACAACCAGTCTGTTACGTGGGGCGAAAAAGCTAACGAGGATCGTTTCGAGACAACGGCGATTGTGGGAATGAACTACGACGAGGCGCGATGCTTCTGGTATCTCGTCTGTGGCGGCGTGCTCGACCGGTTTCCGGATCTCAAGGTCTATCTGACTCATGCGGGAGGCTTTGTGCCGTATCAGATCGGCCGTCTTGCGATGACCAATCCGAATCTGGAAGATGCCCTGAACAAGCGGCCTGTGGAGGAATATCTGAAAAACTTCTGGTTCGATCCCGAGTTGCACGAGTTGTCGATGCGTCAGTCCCTGGTCGATATTGTGGGTGCCAATCACCTTGTTTACGGAACGAATTTCGGCGGCAGCGATGCTATCCGGTCGGACATGACGGAAGGTCTTCGGCTCTCGCAGGAAGATCTTGATCGGATCCGTTACAGGAACGCCTGCGACCTCCTGCATCTTGCACCGGCCAGCATTGGTCGCTGTCCGGGACAGAACGAAACCACGGCTGGAATCAGGTCATGAAGCTGCTTCGCTGCGAAAACGGAGACGTCAGTTTCTGGGGCGTGCTGGAGAATAGCGGTTCGACAGTACGCCCGATCTCCGGTCGTTTCGCCGAATGGGCACCGGCTCTGACCCGTTCGCTCGACATGGAGACGCTGGTCTTTTCCGGGGAAGCGGTGCCTCTCGAACGGATTCGGCTGCTTCCGCCCATCGAAAGGACCAGCAAGGTGGTGGTCGCCGGAGCGAACTACATGAAGCATCTCACCGATTTCGGACTGGAACGGCCGAAGCAGCCGTTTGCCTTCCTCAAGTCCTACGGCGCGTTGATCGGAGCGAATGATCCTATTCAATATCCGCCGCTCACGCATGAGCTGGATCACGAGGTGGAACTCGTGGCCGTGGTCGGTGCAGACCGGGTTGATCCGCAGTGCCCGATGGCCGCAGTACTTGGGTTTACTGTCGGCAATGATGTCAGCGCACGTGATCTGCAACGAAGCGGGCCCGCAGGGATTGGCATGGATCTCTTTTCGGCAAAAAGCCTGGACCAAACCACAGGCGTGGGTCCGTGGATCGTTACACGCGACGAATTTCCCACAGAACTTCCGGATCTGCGTCTGACGTTAAGGGTTAACGGCGAAATCCGCCAGGACAGCTTTACATCGCGCATGATCTGGAGCGTGCCGGAGTTGCTTCATTTCATCAATGCGCGTTGCCGTTTTGAATGCGGCGACATCCTGTTCACCGGTACACCTGAACGGACCGGAGAAGGGCACATCTCGTACCTCAATCCGGGCGATGTCGTGGAAGCTGAAATCGAAGGAATCGGAAAGATCCGCAATGTCGTGAACGGCTAAACCTTCCCGCTTGCGCCTCGTGAGCCCTGTCGAGGCGACGCGACACAGCAGGGGTCTACCTCATGGCAACCGCATCCCATCCTGTGGCCGGTTGTCCCGGCAGTAACTGTTCCAATGACCCGTACTGGGAATCCCGGCGCAGGACTTTACAGACGACGGCCGGCCAAACGTTGTCACAACAAGGAGACATATAGTGCGTACCGTAGCCCAACAGACGGTCCGGCTCGTCACCCGGCGACTCGGCGTTTTCATGCTTGTCGTGTACCTGTTGAGTTCGATGGATCGCGTCAATGTGAGTTTTGCTGCGTTGACAATGAACGACGATCTGCATTTTGACCCCGGAATATATGGCTTTGGTGTCGGCCTGTTCTTTGTCAGTTATATGCTGTTCCAGTTGCCTGGTGCTGCACTGATCAGGCGCTTTGGTGCCGCCAGGCCGCTGGCGATCATGATGGTGGCGTGGGGTTTTTGTGCGTCACTTATGAGCTGCATCAACGGACGCTTCGATTTCTACGTGTTGCGCTTTCTGTTGGGGCTTGCGGAAGCGGGTGTCGTTCCTGCTGCCACGTTTTATCTGGCCAACTGGGTGCCGCGCCAAAACCTTGGACGAATCATGACCTGGGCGGCGCTTTCCCTTCCCATGGCGGTTATCATCGGTGCGCCTTTATCTGGCTGGTTGTTAACGCAGCACTCGATCGTCCACAGTCTGCCCGGCTGGCGATGGATGTTCTTCGTTGAAGGTCTTCCAACAGTCATCCTTGGGGTCGTTGCATATTTCCGTCTGACTGAATCACCGGCCGAAGTACGCTGGCTGACGCACGAACAACGTGAGTGGCTGATGCGTGAACTGGAAAAGGATCGCCCGAAGCAATCCCTTTCCACATACTCTTCCGGCCAGACCGCCGGACTATGGACGGTCCTGTCCGACAGGAACATCCTGACCATCGCGTTAGCGTACTTCTGTATCGCGATGGGTACCTATGGATTGCTCTACTGGTTGCCACAGGTTATCAAGGCCGCATCAACCGGATTGAGTCCGATGGCGGTTACCTTGGTGAGTACGATGCCATGGATTGCCGCCGCAGCGGGCATGCTGCTGAATGGCTGGCATTCTGACCGGAACCAGGAAAGATGTCGCCATGTAGCGACGGGCGCGCTTATCGGCGCGCTCGGCCTGATATTGAGCTGCGCCTTCAGCAGTCCATGGCTTGCATTGCTTGGGCTGGTCGCCACGGGCTTCGGCCAGGGCGCGGCTCAGGGCCTGTATATGGCGATTCCGATTGATCTTCTCCGCGGCAATCCAGCCGCACCGACAGCTTTCGCGCTGATCAACATGATCGGCAACTGTGCCGGCCTGGTCGGCGCGAACCTTATCGGCTGGCTGCGTAATGCCACGGGGTCCTTCAGCATGCCAATCGAGGTTCTGGCGGCGGTGCTGGTGGTGGGCGCACTTCTGCTGGTATCGCTTCCCCGGCTGACACCCGGCCGTCAGCTTGCGCACCAGTAATCGAAAAAGTGGCGAATTCCACATAAACACTAAAACTCAGTAATGCCAATGTACTGATGCGAGTCAGTACCAAATCATATTGAGCGGGAGACAAATATGCGAGACGACACAATGTGTCGGCGTCACGACTTTTTTTTATGTATCCGGTCGCTGTTCGGTGCTGTGGCTATCGGCATGTCATGTATCGCCATGACCGGTGCCGCGGCGGAAGAGGTAGCACCATCACCGGTGGTGCAACCCGCACCCGCCGCAGAAACGACAGACTGCGCGCGACTGGACGCGCTGAACACGCGCAGCCGGAGTGCAGAGGTTCAAATGCCGGTGTGTCAGACCATGCTGTCAGACATCGGTGGATGGCGCACCTGGCTTGCGGATCGTGGTATCGGTTTTCAGGCATCTGCTCTCGCAGGTGTCAACTACGACGTGCTAGGTCATGCGCGAACCCCGCAACTTTACGGCGGACAGAGTCCAACTTATAACACCTCGTCATACGCGCTGTTCACCTACGATCTTACCCGGCTCGGAATGCCTGGCGATGCACAGCTCACAGTCAAGGCAGACTGGTACACAAACAGCTACTTCCCCTCCATACGTTATTCCGGCTTTACGGCCGTGGCGATAAATCAAAGATTTCTGAATGGCGATGTCGAATTACAATACGGCTACTTCGACCTGTCGCATAGTTTTTATGGGACTGTCCTTGGTGGCAATCCCGCGGTTGCTTCTTTTGGGCCGCAAAGCAATGTTCTCTATTCTGCAGGTATAAGCTCGGAGTCACCGACGCCAGCGGCCCAGATCATTCTCCGGGATCCAGCAACCCAACACTTCTATAACAATTTCATTGTTTCCCGAAGCACTAGCCCCGACGGACAACTGGTGGAAAATCGGGCGAATCCCGTTGGCCTGCGGTTTTCGATTCCCGGCGACGGAGCGCTTTTCGTCGACGAAGTCGGGTACAAGAGGGATGCATCTGTCAGTTCGCGGAGCCTTTGGGTACGCGGGGGTGCCGTGATCAACACGAGCGACTACCCGGCGCTTGACAAGACCAGATCACAAACGTCTTCACTTCACAACAGGGCCTTTTATGGAGCCGCGACCGCGCAACTTACGTCACCATACAGCGACGCGCGCGGCCTGTATGTTGATGCGAAAGTCGATTATTCTCCGAGCGACGTCGCACTGTTCGCGCATGACTATAGTCTGACCGCCTTCATTCTTGGACCATTCAGCACACGCCGGAAAGATATGGTTTCACTATCGTGGTCCCAAAGCTTTTTCAGTCCGGAGGAACGCAGAACGCTGCAGGCCCGTGGCGCGGATTCCGCGCATTCCACCAGTTCACTGGAGATTTCCTACGCATTGAATCTTGCCCGCGGCGTCTATCTGATAAGTTCCCTGACCAGGACCTGGAATCCGGTATTTGCCCCGCTTCAGCCACCGGCCCTGTTTGTCAATGAATCGGTGTCAGTGACGTTCTAACAATCCGCCACCTCGCTATGTTACGTCTACGGGTTGTCAGCAGTCGGAGTTACAGGTCCGTCGGTCATCAAAGTCAACTCGCTCGTACCGGGGCGTAGTGGCGGACCGACCGAAACGGCACTTGTCGAGGCATGGTATCCGTTTGATTGCCGATAACACCAGTCAAGACAGGGATGTCTGCTTCCGATCTCAAGGTCGTGGCCGAAACGCAAAACCAATCATCCGCTACGCGGTAAGATCCGAGCTAACACTCGCTTTTCACTGGGTCGCATCGTGACAAAAAAACATGCACGCTTAGGCACGCTATCGCCCTGAAGCAGGGTGCTCCCTGGAAACGGTGTCGTGACCTGTTGCCGATCGTATATCGACACCTTGCAAGGACTTGACGGTACTCAAACAATTCGAACCTCCGGTTTGTCATGGGCGCTCCGTTCAGAAAGAACGGAGCGTACCCATCTGGAAGGTTCGAATCGCGTTTAACACCCGGCTAGTCTTGGTCTGGTTTGCATTCCTTATGAGTACGGTTTGCCGTCTTGCATGGGGAACGATGGCTGCGTCTGTCGGATCGTCGCTAGGTCTCCAGGTGGAATGCTGGGAATTTTTGTGACTTCGTTCTACGCAGGATACGTTATTTCAAATATCTTCAGCGAAGTCGCGTCGGACGTATTCGGCGCAGGCTCACCTTGGCGCTCTCGCTTCCAGGTCTCGGGATTTTGAGTATCAGATTCAGCCTGACTCCGAACGCGTGGGTTGGGTTACCCCTGCAGGCGCTGATGGGCATGGCAGCGGGCTGCCGATTATTCCGCAGCCGTCAAGTTGATTCGCACGTGGTTTTCGGCGCACGAGCGCGGAAAAGCGATTGGCCTGTTCATGACGTCGAGTTCGTTTGCGGTCGTCGTGACGGATATGAGTGTACCGGTGATGACGCAATATCTAGGCTGGCAGAATTCATACCGGGTTCTTGGGGCAACCACAATCGTTCGAGCACTACACAGTAGGGTTCTTGGCATGGGCGAATGCTTTAATGATCAAAGGTCATCACGTATCCACAGTGGACGCGGGAATCGTCAGTGCGATTTCCGGAGCCGGAGCAGTTGTCTGTAAGCCGATAATTGGTGTTATATATGACCGTTTTTTCCGGCTAAGAAAAAATATAACAATTGGCGCGCTCATCTTTTTCGTGGCTACACTGTATTTTTCGGGCATTTGACGCAGCTCAGGGATAGGAAAAGCGGCTCTCGCCGCGCAACGAGGAAAGCGGCGACCACTGGCATGTGGAAATGCTTCGGCTGACGGCGGCTTCGGGCCTGGCGTTGTCGAGCGCAGCCGGTTCAGCGCGAGCGTCCGCTAATTGCCCAGCAAGATGCCCAGCAAGACCGGGCAAAGACTCCTTCAAAACGAACGCGGAAACTCCAATATGTGCTCTGCCACATAGGACAGAATCAGATTGGTCGAAATGGGCGCGACCTGGTACAACCGCGTTTCCCGGAACTTGCGTTCCACGTCGTATTCGGCAGCGAAACCGAAACCGCCGTGAAACTGCAGGCACGCATTGGCGGCCTCCCATGAGGCGTCCGCGGCCAGCAGTTTGGCCATGTTGGCCTGGGCGCCGCAGGGCTGTCGCGCGTCGAAACGCTCGCAAGCCTTGTAGCGCATCAGGCTGGCGGCTTCTATATTGACGAAGGCGCGGGCGATCGGAAACTGGACGCCCTGGTTTTGCCCGATGGGGCGGCCGAACACGACGCGTTGCTTCGTGTATTCGGTGACCTTGTCGACGAACCAGTAGCCGTCGCCGATGCATTCCGCCGCGATCAAGGCGCGCTCGGCGTTCAGGCCGTCGAGGATGTATCTGAACCCCTTGCCTTCCTCGCCGATCAGGTTTTCGGCGGGAATTTCGAGGTTATCGAAAAACAGTTCATTGGTCTCATGATTCACCATGTTGCGGATCGGTTGCACCGTCATGCCGTGGCCGATCGCTTCGTGCAGATCGACGAGAAAAATCGACATGCCCTCGCTCTTCCTGCCGACCTCGGCGAGCGGCGTGGTGCGCGCCAGAAGAATCATCAAGTCCGAATGCTGCACGCGCGAAATCCAGACTTTCTGCCCATTGATGACGTAGCGATCCCCGTTGCGCTGCGCGGTAGTCTTGATGCTGGTGGTGTCGGTGCCGGTTGTGGGTTCAGTCACGCCCATCGATTGCAGTCGCAGATCGCCCGAGGCGATGCGGGGCAGGTAGCGGTTTTTCTGCTCGTCGGAACCGTGCCGCAGCAAGGTCCCCATGTTGTACATCTGCCCATGGCAGGCGCCGGAGTTGCCGCCGCAACGGTTGATTTCCTCCATGACGACCGAAGCCTCGGTCAGGCCGAGGCCCGAGCCGCCGTATTCCTGCGGAATCAGCGCGGCGAGCCAGCCGGCTCGGGTCAGGGCGTCGACGAACTGCTCGGGATAGCCGCGCTCCTCGTCGATGCGCCGGAAATAGTCGGCGGGAAACTGGCTGCACAGGTCGCGAATGGCGTCGCGTATGTCCTGGTACGAATCGTTTTCGATATGCATGAAAAACCCTTGACGATGAATTTACGCGCGGCTTGCACCGGCGAGTGTGGCCTGCGCGCTCATGGTCAGCGCACCTTCATGGTCGCTGACCCACAATTCCACGGTCGAGCCGTCGGCGGCGGGGCGGCCGCATACGGAAAACGGCTGCCCCAGAAAAAGCGGGCGAACCGCCCTGAACAAGAACGTCTCAAAGGCGCGGCCCGGTAGATGGCGTTGCACGAGGTCGGCGAGCAGCGCCGCCTGCAGCGGGCCGTGCACGACCAGATCCGGATAACCTTCGACCTGCGTGACATACGTCCTGTCGTAGTGGATCCGGTGCGCGTTGAAGGTCAGCGCCGAATAGCGGAATAGCAGCGTCTCGTCCGGCTCGATCAGTCGCCGCCAGGTTGCGTCCGTCCTGGCAGGAATAGGCGCAGGCGCGGAGCTGCCGGGCTGAGGGGGCTCGCGATAGACGATGTGTTGTTCCTCGTCGATCAGCAAGCCTTTCGCGCCGGCGATCTCGTGCCTGACCGTGACGAACCCGAGGCGGCCGCTACGTCCGGCTTTTTCCGTAAAAGACGTCACAGCCGAGCGGCGCATGATGGCCTCGCCGATTGCTATCGGCGCGATGAAGCGCAGCCGTCCGCCGGCCCACATCCGGCGCGGCAGCCCCAGATCGGGGAGAAACGATCCTTTGAGGGGATGGCCGTCGGCGCCCAGCGCCGATTGCCGTGCACGGGGCCAGAAATACAGCCAGTGCCATAGCGGCGGCAACGCGTCGCCGGTGCGCAGCGAAACGGGATGATCGAGCGTGGCTTCCAGCGCGCTCGCGGGGGCGAGCGTGACGACGTCTTCGATGGAGATCGTCTCGTCGTTCATATCGTTCTCCGCCGCTGCAGGGCTTCGATTTGGGCGTCGCCATAACCCAGCTCCCGCAGAATGGCCTGCGTGTGCTCGCCCAGCCCGGGCACGGGGTCCATGCGCGGCTGGCTCGCGGCGGTCATGCCCGCCGGCAGCAGAGCAGGAATCGGCCCGACCGGCGTCGACACTTGGGTCCAGCGTTCGCGCGCGCCCAGCTGGGGGTGATTCCATAGCTCGCTTACGTCGCGCATGTGTGCGTTCGCGATGCCGGCCGCATCGAGCCGCTCTACGATCTGTTCGACCTTCAGTACCGAAAACGATTCGAGAATGATCTGTTCAAGCAGCCTGCGGTTTTCATGGCGCCGGCTGTTGCTGCTGAATCGCGGGTCCTGAAAGAGCTCCGGGCGCTGGATTACCATCCGGCAAAACACCTCCCATTCGCGCTCGTTCTGCAGCCCCAGCATCAGCGATTTGCCGTCGCCGGCGGCGAACGGGCCATAGGGATAAATGGTGGCGTGCGACGCACCGTGCCGCTGCGGTGCGGCCTGGCCGCCATAGGTGTAATAGAGCGGATGGCTCATCCACTCGACCATGCTTTCGAACATCGAGATATCGATGTGTGTGCCTTTACCCGTGCGGGCGCGTTGCAGCAGGGCCGCAAGGATACTGGAGTAGGCATGCATGCCGGCCGAGATGTCGGCGATCGAGCAGCCGGCTTTGGCCGGCTCGTGGGCCGTGCCGGTGGCGTTGAGAAAACCCGATTCGCTCTGGATCAGCAGATCGTAGGCTTTCTTGTTGCGATAGGGGCCGTCGAGCCCGTAGCCTGAGATGTCGCAGACTACAAGGCGTTCATAGCGCTGGCTGAGCGACGCGTAATCGAGGCCCAGGCGCCGGCTGGCTCCGGGCGCGAGGTTCTGCACGAACACGTCGGCTCCCGCGAGCAGCGCATGGACAATCTGCATGGCCTCGGCCTGTTTGAGATCGAGCGTCAGACTCTCTTTCGAACGATTGACCCAAACGAAGTGGGACGACAGGCCGTGGACACGCTCGTCGTACTGGCGCGCGAAGTCGCCAGTGCCTGGCCTTTCGATCTTGATGACGCGCGCGCCGAGATCGGCAAGCTGCCGCGTGCAGAAGGGCGCCGCAATGGCATGCTCGAATGTGACAACTTTGATTCCGTCTAATGGACGCATGCAAAAACTCCGGATTGAGCGGTAACAGCCTAGGTCTCTAATCTAAAAGAACTCACCGCTTGGCGGAAATATGGATTGACTGCGGTGGCCATAGGAATATCTTCTGCCCCGTATTGGCACATACTCTACAAATCATGGATACCCGACAACTGAAATACTTCGTCGCCATCGTCGAATGCGGCAGCATGGGGAAGGCGGCGGAAAAGCTCTATGTGGCGCAGCCCTCGTTGAGCCAGCAGATGGGCCGGCTCGAAAGCGAGTTCGGCACGAGCCTGTTGCTGCGCAGTCAGCGCGGCGTGACGCCCACCGCCGCCGGCCAGGCGCTGTACGCACGCAGCCGCGCGATCCTCCGGCAGATGGAGCAACTGAAGCAGCACGTCAAGGAAGGCGCTAGCGCCGAATCGGGCACCGTCGCGGTCGGCTTGCCGACCACCATGGTGTCGGTGCTCGCCATGCCGCTCATCGAACGCGTGCAGCAGCGTTATCCGGGAATTCATCTGCAATTGATCGAAAGCATGAGCGGCGCGATTACCGAATTGCTGGCGAGCGCCCGGCTCGATCTGGCGATCCTGTTCCGCGCTTCCGACACCCTGGGCGTGACGGCATGGCCGCTGCTGGAGGAGCAGCTCTTCGTGATGGGCGAGCCCGGTGACGGCGTGGCCGCGGAGGCGCAGAGCTGTGCGTTGAGCGCACTCAACGGCGTCAGGATGGTGGCGCCGGGCGCCACAAACGGTTTGCGCCTGCTGCTCGAACGCGTTTTCGCGCGAGAAAATCTCGAACTGAACATCGTCGCCGATATCGACTCCCTGCCCACCCTGCTTTCGATCGCCGAATCGGGCCACGCCTGCACGATCCTGCCGGTTTCCGCACTGGCCCAGCGTGAGGCCGCCCGCTGTCCGAAGATCCGCGCCATCGTCGCGCCGGAGCTTCGCCGCCCCGCCAGTGTGTGCTGGTCCAGCACCACGATGATGAGTTCCGCCACGGTCGCCGTGTGCCGGATGATCGTCGAACTGGTGGAAGATCTCACGGCAAGCGGTGTCTGGAAGGGGATTTCGCTGCCCGACGAGCAGTCGCGCCGCACGCTCGCGGAGGCGCTGCGCGCACCCGAGCGCCACGCCTGAGCCCGGCGCGCCCGCGCGCGGCTTCGCACTGCGCCGGCAGCCCCGCACCGGCCGCGAAGGCGCGAGCGCGCCGGGCTCGCCGCCTAGCTGGACTTTGCCTGCGATTTTTCGTGCACCACGTAGCCCGATTTTTCGGCGCCGTACTTCCGCTCCATTTCCTCCGGCAGCAGGAATTCGCTTTCCAGCTGGTCGATGAATGGATAGCCCATCAGATCGGTGATGTCGTCGATGCTCGCGAGCAGGTCGGGACGATCGTGCGCGATGCCTTTTTCCATGCCGTCGCGAAACAGTTCGAGCGCCTGCTTCATCGCCATGATCGAGGCCGCCGGCAGCATGCGCGCAAGCGTGACCCGGGCGACGCCCAACTCCTTGAGCCGGCGCACCGGAATCAGCGGGGTAGTCGGCCGCGAACGGATGCCGAAGCCCATGTTGATGCTGACCGGCAGCTTGACCGCGTCGACGAAGCGCTTGATCTGCTCTTCCGAAGCAATCGCATCGGGATAGATCATGTCCGCGCCCGCCGCCGCATAAAGCCTGGCCCGCTCGATGGCGGCGTCGATGCCCTCAACGGCGATGGCATCGGTTCGCGCATTGATGATAAAGCCGGCATCCGATTTGGCCTTGACCGCCGCCTCGATCTTCTTCGCCATTTCGCGCGCATCGATGACTTCCTTGCCGCGCATATGCCCGCAACGTTTCGGGCTCACCTGGTCCTCGAGGTTGACGCCCACCACGCCGGCCTCCTCGAACAACTGCACGGTGTGATAGACGGAGACGGGATTGCCGTAGCCGGTATCCGCGTCGGCCATCATCGGAATGGAGACCGAACGCGCGAGCCATTTGCAGGCCTCGACGTTTTCGGTCAGCGTGAAGATGCCGATGTCCGGCTCGCTCAGGCGCGAATTGGCGAGGCCCGCGCCGGTGGTCGAGGCTGCCTCGAAGCCCATGCGTTCGATCACTCTCGCGCTATAGCCGTCGTACACGCCGGGTGACACGATGACGTCGCCTGCTGCGAGTAGCGCACGCATCTTCTGGATCTTTGGATTGTTCATGACTTGCGTTGCCTCCGTAGGAGAATTCGGTGTTCGCGAGCGCGCGGCTCAGAAGCGATATAGCCGGGCCGGATTGCCGCTCAGGATCTGATTGCGCAGGTGCGCGTCGGGTGCCCATTCGGACAGCAGCCCAAGCAGGACCCCCATGTTCGGCATCGTGCCTTTGAACGAAGCATGCGGCCAGTCGCTGCCCCAGACCAGCCGGTCGGGCCGTGTCGCGATCATCGCGCGCGCGTAAGGCGCAACAGCGGCGTAGGGCGGGACAGGGTCGCCGAGCCGGAACGGCGCCGACAGCTTGACCCAGCAGCGCCCGGTTTCCAGCATGGCCAGCAAGCCGCGGAAGGCCGGCTGGTCGATGCCGTCCTCCACCGTCAGGCGCCCAAAGTGATCGATCACGACGTCCACCGGAAGCTGGGTGAGCCGCGCGCCGAGCAGCGCGAGTTCGCGTCCGTTCAGATGAAGCTGCAAATGCCAGCCGAGCGGCGCCACGCGGCGGGCCATCGCGTCGATTTCCTCGATCGAGGCGCCCGCATGCAGCCGCACGCCGCGGAATCCCGCCACGTCGAGGCGCGTCAGTTCTGCGTCGGAGACATCGGCCTTAAGCTTCGCGATGCCGCGCCACTGGCCGGCCATTTCCTGCAGCACGTCCAGCGTCGCCTGATTGTCGTGATAGATGGTGGGCTGAACGATGACGGCGCGCCGGATGCCGAGCATATCGAGCGCTTGACGGTACTGCGCGAGTCCGACCGGCGCCGGCGTGTAGCGGCGATTCTCCCGATACGGATAGCGCTCCGGCGGCCCGTAGATATGGGCGTGACAGTCGCACGCCAGTTCCGGCAGCTCGAAGCCGGGCGCGACGGGCGAGGCGTCCGGCGACTGGCAAAGCGGCGGCTCGGGAGCCGTGCCCGGCGCGATGGATTCGGATCGGGTCATGTCGGCCATCCCTCGGGCGACGGCCGCGGCCGTCGTGGGTCATTTCTTTTCATGAGCGGCGTCTCCATATTTCTGCAGGTATTGTTCGCTCGTCAGATAACGCTGCTCGATCTGCTCAAGTTCCTCGATCCCGACCAGTTCGTTCAGTTCTTCGAAGGAAACTAGCAGCTCGGGCCGCTCCACCACCGCGCCGGTGTCCAGCGATTCCTGCAGGGCCGCGATGGCGTTCTTCATGCCCTGGATGGCCGCCGCCGTCAGCATGCGTGGATACACGACTACCGCGACGCCGAGATCCTGCAGTTCCTTCGCGGAGATGAGCGGAGTCGTCGAGCGCTGGCGGATGCCGAATCCCATGTTGACGCACAGCGGTTTCGAGACGTTCTTCACCACGGTGGCGATATGTTCGCGTGACAGCAGCGCGTCGGCGAACAGCAGATCCGCACCCGCTTCGGCATAGAGATTCAGGCGGCGGATCGCTTCGTCGAGGCCGTGCGTGGCGAGCGCATCGGTGCGCGACATGATGAGCGTTTCGGGGTCGAGCCGTGCCTCGGCTGCCGCACGGATCTTGCCGGCGCCTTCCGCGGCGGAGATGACCTGCTTGCCCTTCATGTGCCCACAGCGCTTCGGCCAGACCTGATCCTCGATCATCACGCCCGCGAGGCCGGCGTTCTCGAAGGCGCGCACGGTGAAGTGCACGTTGACGGCGTTGCCGTAACCGGTGTCGGCATCGGCGATGACCGGTACGTCGCAGCACGCGGCCAGCGCGCGCGAGACGCGTAGATTTTCCTCGAGTCCCATGATGCCCTGATCGGCCCAGCCGAGGCTCGCCTCGCTGATGCCCGCGCCGGTGATGAAGCCGGCCGCGAAGCCCGACGCCTTGAGCAGGCGCGTGCTGTATCCGTCGAAGATGCCCGGCAGCACCAGGATTTCGGGGGCGGCGATCAGCCTGCGTAGTTCACTTTTTTTGCTCATGTCTCGTTCTCCTCGTCTCCAAAGGGCGGCTTACTTCGTGATGTACAGATCCTTGCGCCAGCGGTCCTTGAAAATGCCGATTACGTCGATCTGGTCGACGTAATAAAGAATCTTTCCTTCGATGGTGGAAGGGAACTTCGGCGATTGCGGCGAGTGCGTCAGCAGGACGTGCACGACCTCATCCGGAACGCCGTGGCGCAAGGCCAGATGGGCGGCCCAGAAAGCGTGCGGATAGTGCTTGCTCAGCGCCGTGGCCGCCACCTTGCCTTCGGCGCCCGGCTCCATTTCGACCACCTTGCTGGCGTCTTGCAGGACCGCGGCGGCGATCAGATAGTCGCGATTGACCTTGAGGCCGTGATGGCGCTCGAACAGGTCCGCGACGGACATCGCCATGTCGAGCACACACTGGTTATGCGGCAGGGTCGGATAGGGAATCTCGGGTGAGGTCGGCACTTCCTCCAGCCGCTTCCATGCACTCATTTCCCACAGCTCTTGCCAGACCACCACGACAGCCTTGCGCAAGGCTTCGTCCTGGATATCCGCGACCTGCGGAAAGAGCGCCACCACGTCGATGGGCTGTTTGGTTTGCTGCGTACTGCTCGCCATGCTTTGCTCCTCGTTCTGAATGGAAAATGAACGGGCTCGACCGGCATGTCCTCACGCCGGGATCGGGCTTATGTCGATGCGAGATGGGGCTCGGATGGGCCGGAATGGGATTGCACGCGCCGGAACAGCGCTTCCTGTGGGGAGTCTCCTTGTGGCCTGAAGTGCGCCGACGACGAGTCAGAGTATAGGGGGCGCTTTTCTGATGCGGAAATAGCGATTGCCGGAGACGGACATAACTGCAGCCTATGACAGGCCGGTTCTGCGCGGCACCCTCGGGAAGCGAAGGTTACGCGTCTTTCGGATGGACGATGCCGTAGAGATCGCCTTCGTCAATCAGCCGTGCGAACAACGTGCGCAGTTCGTGCTCGAGTACTTCCATGCTGTGCGTGACGGGCCGCTGCGCAGCGGTGGCCAGCACCAGTCGCGTATGCAGTTTCGGCGCGTGCAGCAACCGCGCGTTGAGCGTGCCGGCGGCCAGTTCGCTGAGCACGGCGGGCCGTGCGAGGATCGTGCAGGCGAGCCCCGCGACGACGATCTGCTTCAGCAATTCGAGCGTGTCGACCTCATAGCGGACGTCGAGTTTTATTTTCTCTTTCGCCGCGGCGTATTCGATCGTCCGGCGCAGGCCGTGGTTGTGCGTGGGCAGCGCGAGCGGCACCTTGCCCAGCGACGCGAGCGTTGGCTGTGCGGGGCGCTCAAAGGTGGTTTCGGCGCCCGGTGAGACGAAGAACAGTTCGGCGGCTGCAAGCGGATCGACGGCTACCGTCGGCGAGCGTCGCGCGTCGTGCAGGATCGCCATGTCGAGGCGCCCGCCCACCAGCCATTCGAGCACGTAGCCGCTGTAGCCGGACACGACGTGAACCACCAGCCGCGGATATTTCTGCTTGAGCCCGGTCAGCAATTCCAGGCCGAGCAGATGGCAGACGGTCGGCGTGAGACCCACCGTGACGAGCCCTTCGGGCGACTGGCGTTCCAACTGCAGATCGGCCGGAATGGCTGCCAACTGCTTCACCAGCGGCCCGGCGCGTTCGATCAGCGCCTGCCCCTCCGGCGTCAGCGAGACACCTCGCCCATGCCGGTACACGAGCCGCAAGCCGCATTCTTCCTCGAGCTTCCGGATCTGCCTACCCAACGCGGGCTGGGCAATGCCGAGCACGGTTGCGGCCTTCGACAGACTTCCCGCAGCGGCTACCTGCATCATCAGTTCCAGTCGTCTCAAATCCATGTGTCACCTCTGCCGGAATGGCATAGCTGATAGTTCGGCTATGCCAATTGTTCGCCTGGGACGAGGCATCGATAATAGCCGACATTCGCTGCCGTCTTCGCGGCCATGCCCCTGTCCTCTCACCTCTTCATCCGGAACATGAACCTACCTGTGCCAGTAAGCAGCGCCTCGCACGCAATGCTGTCGGTCTTCGCGGCGAACGGCATCGATCGCGTCTTTCTCGTGCCCGGTGAGAGCTATCTCGGCATCCTCGATGCCCTGGGCGATTTCCCGTCGATCGATGTGGTGACCTGCCGCCACGAAAGCGGAGCGGGATTCATGGCCTGCGCCGATGCACGGCTCACGCGCCGGCCCGGCGTGGTGATGGTGAGCCGGGGACCGGGTGCCGCGAATGCCGCGATCGCGATTCACACGGCCGAACAGGATGCGATCCCCCTCATCCTTGTGGTGGGGCAGGTGCCGAAGCAGCGTCTGCGCAAAGGTGCGTTCCAGGAGATCGACTACGGCAGGATGTACGGTTCGGTCGCGAAGCACGTGATCGAGGTGACCGAGCCAGAAGCGCTCGCGGCCGCCGCCTTCGATGCCATCCGCATCGCCGGCGCCGGCACGCCGGGCCCGGTCGTGCTGGTCGTGCCCGAAGACATCCAGCAGCAGGCCGTCGAGGCCAGTGCGTGGCGAGCCACGCCGGCCGTGCCAACGCTGCCCGAGCCGGTGCGCGTGCTCGAACTCGCCGGACGGCTCGAGCGCGCGCAGCGCCCGCTCGTCATCGCGGGCGGCGTGCTCGACGTACCGGGCGGCCGTGAAGCGCTGCGCCGGCTGGCGGAGCATTTCGCCGTGCCGGTCGCGGTCTCGTTTCGTCGCCACGACCTGTTTCCGAACGATCACGCGCTCTATGCCGGCGACCTGGGTCTCGCCAATCCCGAGGAGCAGATGCGCCTGTTCGAGTCGAGTGATCTGGTGATCGCGCTCGGCAGCCGCGTGGGTGACATCACTACGCAAGGCTATCGATTCCCGTCTCACCCCGTGCCCGCGCAAAGCTTCGTGCACTGCCATCCCGATAGCGCTGTGGTCAACCGACATCTAGCCGCCGAGATGGGGTTCGTCTGCGATCCCGCGAGCCTCGCGGCGGCGCTCGTCGCAAGCAATCCGTCGCCTTCTGTCGGGGGGCGGCGAGCGCAATGGTGCGAGCGTCTGCGCGATTTCGCAACCGGCTACGCGCGTTGGCCAGAGCCGGCCGCCGATGGCGCTGCCCGCGCGGTCGACGTGGCGCGCATACTGGCGAAGCAGATGCCCGGCGATGCGGCGATCTGTCTCGATGCGGGGGCCTTCGCCGCGCCCGTCTATCGGCATTTCCCGTTCTGTTTTCCGCGCCGGCTGATGGCGCCGCTTTCGGGCGCCATGGGATACGGCGTGCCTTCCGCAATTGCCACGCAGTTGCGCTATCCTGGCCAGAAGACGGTCTGCCTCGTGGGCGACGGCGGCTTCCTGATGACCGGCAATGAAATCATCGCCGCCGTGGAGCGCAGGTTGCCGATCCTGTTCATCCTGGTCAACAACCAGTGCTACGGGTCGATCCGGATTCATCAGAACCGGCACTATCCCGGGCGTCACGTCGGCACCTCGCTGAGCAACCCCGATTTCGTGCGCATTGCCGAGGCTTACGGGCTGCAAGCCCGGCGCGTGACGCGCGAATGCGAGCTGGACGAAGCGATTGCGCAAGCGTTCGCCGCCGACGAGCCTTGTCTGATCGAAGTGGTGACAGAGCCGCCGGGTGGCCCGTTGCCGTCCTGAGTGAATTCTTCGCGGCGCACGCCGGCTGGCGGCGCTGAAACATGAACACGAAGTGACTGAAGGAGGACTGGTATGAATGCGAAGGCGCGTGAGTCGATTCCCGCCACCCTGATTCCGGGCGACGGGATCGGCCCGGAGGTGACGCAGGCGACGGTCAGGGTGCTCGAAGCGCTGGGTGCCCCATTCAAGTGGGACATCCAACAGGCGGGCATGGCCGGCATCGACGAATGTGGCGATGCGCTGCCGCAAGCGACGCTGGACAGCATCCGCGAAACGAAGCTGGCGCTCAAGGGGCCGCTGACGACGCCGATTGGCGGGGGCTTCCGCTCCGCCAATGTGCGCCTGCGCGAAGCGTTCGAACTCCACGCGAACATCCGGCCGGTGCGCACGATCGTGCCCGGCCGCTACGACGATATCGATATCGTGCTGGTGCGCGAAAACATTCAGGGGCTCTACGTCGCGCACGAGCATTACATTCCGATCGGCGACGATCCGCGCGCCGTGGCCGTGCTGACCGGCATGAACACCCGCGAAGGGGGCCGCCGCATTGCGCGCTGCGCATTCGACTATGCGCTCAGGCACGGCCGCAGGAAGATCACCGTGGTGCACAAAGCCAATGTACTGAAGGCGCTTACCGGCATTTTCCTGGAGGCGGCTCGCGAGGTTGCCGCCGACTACGCAGGACGGGTCGCGCTCGACGACCGCATCGTTGATGCCTGTGCGATGCAGTTGGTGCTCAATCCCTGGCAGTTCGACATGCTGCTCTGCACGAACCTGTTCGGCGACATTCTCTCCGACCAGCTTGCCGGCCTGGTCGGCGGGTTGGGGCTCGCGCCCGGCGCCAATATCGGCAAGGACACGGCGCTGTTCGAAGCGGTGCACGGATCCGCTCCCGATATCGCCGGTCGCGGCATCGCCAACCCCGTCTCACAACTGCTGGCGGCAGGCCTGATGCTGGACCACGTGGGGCTCGACGAGGACGCGAAGCGCCTGAGGCGGGCGATCGCCGATACCCTCAACGAGGACAAGGTGCGCACTCCCGATCTGGGCGGTCAGGCGACCACGCGCACGTTCACCGACGCGCTGATCGAACGGCTCGGCCATTGACAGCGCCGCCGACCGGCCAGACCACCCGCCGCGCCGCGGGACTTATTGCGGCGCAACTGAACCATCAGGAGTTCGACATGAACGAGGCCACCGCACGCAAGCCGCATCCTCTCGACAAGCTGAAAGATCCTTCCCTGCTTCGCACGCAGGCCTATGTCGATGGACGATCGCAGGGCGGCGCACAGGAGTTCGCCGTGTTCGACCCGGCAACCGGCGCAGAGATCGCGCGGGTGCCCAATCTCGCCGCCGCCGAGGCACGCCAGGCGATCGATGCGGCGAACGCCGCGCTACCTGCCTGGCGGGCCTTGACGGGCAAGCAGCGCGCCGCGATGCTGCGGCGCTGGTATGAGCTGATCGTCGCGCACGCCGCCGATCTCGCCGCCATCATGACGGCCGAGCAGGGCAAGCCGCTGGCCGAGGCACGCGCCGAGGCGCTGTACGGAGCGTCGTTCGTCGAATGGTTCGCTGAGGAGGCGAAGCGCGTCTCGGGCGACGTGCTGGCCAGTCCGGCCGACGACCGGAAAATCGTCGTCATCCGGCAGCCGATTGGCGTGTGCGTATCGATCACGCCGTGGAATTTTCCGCTTGCGATGATTACCCGCAAGGTCGCCCCGGCGCTGGCCGCCGGTTGCACTATCGTCGTCAAGCCCGCTGAGCAGACGCCGCTTTCCGCGCTGGCGCTGGCGGAGCTGGCGCATCGCGCCGGCCTGCCGGCAGGCGTACTGAACGTGCTGACGGGCGATGCCGCGAACGCTATCGAGATCGGCAAGGTCTTCTGCGAGAGCGAGATCGTCCGGCATCTGTCCTTTACGGGCTCGACGCCCGTGGGGCGACTGTTGATGCAGCAATGCGCGCCGACCGTGAAAAAGGTCGCGCTGGAGCTGGGCGGTCACGCGCCCTTCATCGTGTTCGACGACGCGGACGTTGACGCAGCGGTACAGGGCGCGATGGTCTCGAAGTATCGCAATGCGGGCCAGACCTGCGTATGCGCCAATCGTTTCTACGTGCATGACGCCGTCTACGAGCGTTTCGTGCGGCAGTTCGCCGAGGCCAGCCGGGGCGTGAAGGTCGGCAATGGCTTTCTCGAAGGCGTCGACCAGGGGCCGTTGATCGACGACGATGCCGTCGCGAAAGTGCGGCAGCACGTCGACGATGCACTCGCCAAAGGCGCGCGACAGGTCATGGGCGGCAGGATCGAAGGGCGCTTCGTCGAGCCTGTGCTGCTGGCCGAGGTGACCCACGACATGCTGATCGCGCGCGAGGAGACCTTTGGGCCGGTCGCGGCTGTGTTCCGCTTTCGCGACGAAGCGGAAGTGACCCGCCTCGCCAACGATACGCAGTTCGGCCTCGCCTCCTACTTCTACAGCCGCGATATCGGCCGCGTATGGCGGGTGGCCGAGGCGCTCGAATACGGCATGGTCGGCATCAACACCGGCTTGATTTCGAACGAGGTGGCGCCGTTCGGCGGCGTCAAGCAATCGGGTCTCGGCCGCGAAGGGTCGAAATACGGCATCGAAGAATACCTGCAGATCAAGTACCTGTGCATGGGTGTTTGACGCAGCCCCGGGCTCTCGAAGGCATAGGACGTATCTATGTCTACCTCATTTAATTGATATTTCTGACTCCGCAGCAGGTCGGCTATAGTCGATTGACGGTAAAGCGCATCGACCCGATGTGGAAGGTTCTGACGCCGCTCCCTGGAACCCCGAAATAACTAGTCGAGACCAGGTAGACGCAAGTATCGCTGACGCCGCGGTATCGATACCGGACTTGAATCCTTGGAATAAAGTTCGGAGTATTAAATAAAAGAAAATTGCATAATCAGAGACAGGAGACAATATGAAAATCCGACTTGCAATGTTTTCGACCGCGCTCGCCATGGGTATCGCTGCGCCCGTGTTCGCGCAGTCGAGCGTGGAGATCTACGGCATCATCGACGAAGGCCCTGAATACAGCAGCAATGCGGGCGGCCATCCCCTCTACAGCATCACCACGGCGGCGCAAGGCGGCAGCCGGCTCGGGTTTCGTGGCACCGAGGATCTGGGCGGCGGCCTGAAGGCGCTGTTCAGGCTGGAGAACGGCTACGACCTGGGCACCGGCAAGCTGGGGCAGGGCGGCCTGATGTTCGGCCGCCAGGCCTATGTCGGCCTCGAAGCAAGCCATTACGGCACGGTGACCCTGGGGCGTCAGTATGACGATATCGTCGACTTCATCGGACCGTTGACGGTCGGCGATCAGTGGGGCGGCACGATCGGCTCGCATCCCGGCGATCTCGACAATTTCGACAACAGTTTCCGCACCAACAATTCGGTGAAGTACGCCAGTCCCAACTACGGCGGCATCAGCTTCGGCGGCATGTACAGCTTCGGCGGCATCGCCGGCGATACCTCAGCGAACCGCGTATGGTCCATGGGCGCAGGCTACACGGGCGGCCCACTGCAACTGGGGCTGGGCTACCTGAATGTGCGCAACTCCAATGTGAGTTTCTTCGGCAACAGCGGCGTGACCGCCACCACCAACAATATCGCCAGCCCGGTGTATAGCGGTTATGCGTCCGCTACCACTTACGAGGTGTTCGGCGCGGGCGTCAACTACACTTTCGGTCCGGCTCTGGTCGGGCTTCTCTATTCGAATATCCGCTTTCTGTCGCTCAACAATACAGCGCAAAGCGGACCGAATCCGAATCATCTGGACGGCGATGCCGCCTTCAACGACGTCGAAGTGAGCTTCAGATATCACCTCACTTCGGCTCTCCTGCTGGGCCTTGAATACAACTACACTCGGGGGAATTCGATGAACGGTCAGGATCCCGCGCAATATCATCAAGGGACGCTGGGCCTGGATTATTTCCTCTCCAAACGCACGGACCTCTATGTAGTGGTGGCTTACCAGAAGGCATCCGGCGTCGATTCGACTGGCAAGGCTGCGGTGGCTTCGATCAATACCGTCACGCCTTCGAGCAGCGACCGGCAGACCATCGTATCGCTCGGTTATCGACACAAGTTCTGAACGCCGTCAGCGGTATCTGTTTGGGCCGCCCCGCCGGGGCCAGGTCAAAGCGCCTTATTCACGCAAGGACAACCGATGAGTACCCATCTGCGCACCTCCGTCGCTGCCCGGCTCGAGCGTCTGCCGGACTCGCGCTATCTGCGAACCGCCGTCATCCTGATTTCGCTGGGGACTTTCTGGGATTCCTACATGCTGTTTTCCGTCGGTCCCATCTCAGCGCACTTCTTCGCCTATCTGGGACAGCCGCATCTGGCGACAGAGCTACCGCTCGCGCTTTTCCTCGGTACCTTCGTAGGCGCGGTCTGCCTGAGCACGGTAGCCGACACCATCGGGCGGCGCGCGGCCTTCACGCTGGACCTGTGCACGCTGGCCGTCGGCGCGCTGGTGGCGGCGTTTTCGCCGAACGCAACCGTGCTGCTGATTGCGTTGTTCGTGGCCGGCATCGGCACGGGCGCGGAGTTGCCGCTCTCCACCACCTACGTCCAGGAACTCTCGCCCGCCAAGGCGCGCGGGAAGAAGTCGAGCTTCGCGCTGACGATCGGTTTTTTCGGGGGCACTGTCGGCGGGTTTGCTTCGCTGTTGCTCGTGCCGTTGACGAACCTGCCGATCCAGGGGTTTCGCATCGCCTTGCTGCTTGCAGCGCTGGGCGGATTTTCCTCGCTCCTCTTGCGGATCAGGCTGCCTGAGTCGCCGCGCTGGCTGGAGCGGGTCGGCCGCCACGAGGAAGCCGACCGCGTGGTCGAGGAGATCGAGCGCCGGGTCATGCGCGACACAGGGCTTACTGCGTTGCCGCCGGTTCCGGCGGGCAGTCACGACGTGGCGAGCGGCGCTTCGCCGCTGCGGATATTGATTTCCCGCGCCTATCTGCGGCGCACCATCAGCGCGGGTGCGATTGAATTGCTGCAAGGGTTCGGCGCCTACGGATTCGCGACCTTCGTACCTTTTTTCCTATATTCGCGCGGCTATTCCGTGATCCACGCGCTGGCCTATACGGCGATCATCCAGATTTCGTATCCGACCGGCTGCCTGATTTCCGCCTATATCACCGACAGGATTCAGCGCAAATGGGGCATGGCGCTGGCGTATACCATCAACGTCGTGTTCGGGCTCTGCTTCCTGCTCGTCGATTCGACCTTCCTCATCGTGCTGTTCGGCTTTCTGACCGAGACGATGATCTTCATCAACGGCCCGCTGCTGCATACCTATGAAGCGGAAATCTATCCGACCGGCGTTCGTGCGCGTGGCGCCGGCATCTGTTTCGCACTGAGCCGGCTGGGAGGGTTCCTTGCGCCGATCGTGGCCTCGATCCTGCTGGCGGGCGGGGCCAACGGCGGCTGGCTAATCGCCATCGGCGCGGCCGCGTGGTTCGGCTGCGCGCTGGTGGCGGCATTCGTCGCGGTGGATACGACCAACATCAGCCTCGAGGATCTGGAAGCCAAGGTGGGAGATGCCAGCGAGGCCGACGCGGCGGCCGGTTACGGGATGGTCAAGAAACGATGAAGGCGGCGCGGGGCCCGGGTGCGAGGGCCGCTCGTGCCCGAGCTCGTCGAGGAACTCGATTAGATACAACAGTCCTACGCAGCATCCCTGAGCCGATGAGCCGGGGACGCGCGGAAATTTACGGAATTAAACGCATATGTCTCGAATCGGTCGGCAGCAGCATCGGTCTTTTCTGTTCGTTCCGGGGAATCGCCCCGAGCGTTACCTCAAGGCCTGGGAGAGCGATGCCGGCGCCGTGATTGTCGACCTGGAGGACGCCGTTCCAATCGAGGAAAAAGACCGTGCGCGAGCGGCCGTGGCGAACTGGATCAGCCCGGAAAGGCCGGTGCTGATCCGCGTGAACGGATTGGCCACGCCCTGGTTGGAAGAAGACGCCCGCGTCGCCAGGCTGCCGGGCGTCGCGGGCGTCGTGCTGCCGAAAGCGGCGAACGCGTCGGACGTGGCCGCGCTGCTTGCGCGGATCAAGCGCGATATCCCCGTCTATCCGCTCATCGAAAGCGCGGCAGGAATGTGGAACGTGCTCGAAGTCGCGAGTGCTCCAGGCGTTCGGCAATTGATGTTCGGTACGTTGGATTTCTGCGTCGATATGGGCATGACACTGGAGAGCGGCACGCTGAGTCCGTTTCGCGCAGATATGGTCATGGCTTCCCGGGTGGCCGGCATCCGGCCGCCTGTCGATGGCGTCACGCCGGACATCGATGACGACGAGCTGTTGCGAACGGAAACCGTCGAAGGCAGGAAATGGGGATTTGCCGGCAAGCTCTGCATCCATCCCCGCCAGGCGCCGGTGGTGAATGGTTGCTATGCGCCCAGCGAAACGGAACTGGCGTGGGCGAGACGCGTGCTCGAGGCGTTCGAGCGAGCCAACGGCGCCGCCGTTGCCGTGGAGGGAAAGATGGTCGATCGTCCGGTGATTCTGCAGGCACGGCGCATTCTTGAGGAAGACGAGCCTGAGGCTTGATGGGTCGGTGAATCGTTACGTCGACAAGACGCTATTTCGCCGATGACGGTCGAGAGCGTCCACCGGGCGCCGAACTTCGGCAGTCGACCTCCAGGGACAATCTGGACCTCTTGAACCGCTGAAACGATAGGGACCGCTTCCGACGGGATTGGGTTGAAAAAGAGAACGCTGAACCATGACGTCCGAAAAAGCTTGGGCATCCGATGACATATCGAACCATGAGGCGGGCGCTTGGGGATGCAAGCAGATGGGCCATCAATCTGGGAGTTTTTATTTGACATAATATAAATTATCAACATGCAGCGTGTAGCGGCTTCATGTAAATGTCGTGTTCTGGCCAGATAGAAATGTCGTGTTTTTGAACGCTGGCATGCTGGTCGGTCCGTTGCGAGATTTCGGAGTCGGCCATGTGTCCAGCCACACTGGTGACATTGAACATGCGCGAACTCGACCGTTTGAAGGTCATCCAGGCCATTGTCGACATGGGCCTCAAGCCTGGTCGCGCGGCCGAACGTCTGGGCTTGACCGTGCGTCAGGTTGAGCGCCTGGTGATCCGCTATCAGGAATCCGGTGCGGCGGGACTGGCCTCGCGCAGACGTGGCCGTTCCGGCAACCGGAAGCTGGACGAAGGACTGGCTCAGCGGGCGCTGGCGATCATTCGTGAGCGCTACGCCGATTTTGGGCCGACGCTGGCCTGCGAGAAGCTCTGGGAGTGCCACGGCATCCGGATGGCCAAGGAAACCGTCAGACGGCTGATGACGGACGCCGGTCTGTGGATACCACGCCGGCAGAGGCCGCCGAAGATCTACCAGCCGCGGGCGCGTCGTGCGTGTCTGGGCGAACTGATCCAGATCGATGGCAGCGATCATCGCTGGTTCGAGGAACGGGCGCCAGCCTGCACACTGCTGGTGTACGTCGACGATGCGACCAGCCGGCTGATGGCGCTGCATTTCACGGCGACCGGATCGACCTTCAGCTACTTTGAAGTGACCCGGGCGTATCTGGAACAGCATGGCAAGCCGGTGGCGTTCTATAGCGGCAAGGCTGGCGTGTTCCGCTCGACGCAGACGGCAACGACGGGCGGCAAAGGCGTGACCCACTTCGGCCGGGCGATGTTCGAGCTGAACATCGATGGATTATGTGCGAATTCAAGTCAGGCCAAGGGGCGCGTTGAGCGGGCGAACCTGACGCTGCAGGACCGGCTCGTCAAGGAACCAGGGTTGCGTGGCATCGATACGCAGGAAGCGGCCAACGCCTATGCGCCCCGCTTCATTGCCGATTACAACACGCGCTTTGGCAAGGTGCCACGGAGCGCCTTCAATGCGCACCGGCCGCTACGTGAGGATGAGAATCTCGACACTATCCTGACGTGGCGTGAACCGCGGCGCGTCACGCGTTCGCTGACGCTGCAGTACGACCGGGTAATCTACCTGCTCGATGACACAGAGGCGGACCGCAGGCTGGTAGGACGCTACATCGACGTGTATGAGTATCCGGATGGGCGCATTGAGGTCCGCGCCGACGGTGTCGCCCTTCCCTGCAGGCCTTACGACCGGCTCTCCGAGATTGATCAGGGCGCGGTGGTCGATCACAAGCGGCTGGGTCACGTGCTGCAGGTCGCGCAGCTCGTTCAGGCCGATCGCGATAACCGGCGCGCGTCAGGCTCGCCGTCACGGACCAACCAGGGGCAGGCGCCCAAGCTGAAGGAACGCAAGGCTGGGACAAAGAAGCAGCGGGAGATCACGGTCGGGGATCTGAACACCGCGATTGGCAGAACGCCGGTCAGCCTCCAGGATTCTGTACTCAAAACCTCGTCAAGGAGATAGCAAAGCTACAACTACGACACTTCTACTTTGCTGCCGCTACGACATTTGAGAATGGCCTCGACAGCTAGTATGTTTGGAACTGTTGCGTTTTTCGGGTATCCGGCAACGGTAGATCAAGGCTTGCGGCCGGAATCAGAAACGCAACTTGATTTCTAGTACGTGAGTGCCGCAGGCGCGTCTGCCAGCTCGGACTGGGGGTCCGGGGAACAACTGGACAGCCAACCGACTTGAGGCAACGTTGGCTACAGTGTCACCGCGTGTAAGGCACTGCAGGCCAAGTGATCTGCTGGCGCAACGGTCCCACCTTAGTTAGTTTTCGCCGTCATCGATCACAGCGGGTGTTGCCGCCGACCCGGCCAGGAGCCCACCGTCAATGTTGAATTCACTACCGGTGATGTACGTCGCCTCATCCGATGCCAGCAACAATGCGAGGGCGGCAACTTCCTCAGGCGTGCCGAACCGCCGGAGTGGGGTATCACGGACCAGTGCAGCCATTCGTTCCTCGCGGCCGGCGTCGGTGCCCAACATGGGTTCCCAGATGGGCGTGAGGATGGCGGCTGGGTGAATCGAGTTGCACCGAACTTCGAGGTTTTGTCCCGCGCAGTAGAGCGCAACAGTCTTTGTGTGGTTGCGGACTGCGGCCTTTGACGATGCATATGCCGCCGCACCTGGAATGCCGACCAGGCCAGAGCGTGAAGAGATGTTTATGATCGAGCCCTGTCCATGACGTCGCATGGCACGTATGGCGTACTTGCAGCCGAGAAACACTCCGTCGAGGTTCGTTCGATGTACAGCGCGCCACTCCTCAAGGCTCGCGTGCTCTGGATCATGCGGCACGACACGAGCCTCAAAGCCAGTAATCCCTGCGTTGTTGACCAATACGTCCAGTCGGCCGTGTTTTTCCAGGACATGCGTCGTTACACGCTGCCAATCGCCTTCTTCTCGAACGTCAAGTGGCAAATACGCAGCGCAATCGCCAATCGACGTCGCCACTGTTCTGCCAAGCTCATCGTTGATATCAGTGACGTAGACGAAGCAACCGTTCTGTGCGAATGACCGTGCAACCGACGCACCTATTCCTTGGGCTGCCCCAGTGATGACCGCAACCTTGGAAGCAAGTCTTTCTTTCATATAAATGTCCGGGGCGAATTGAACCGAGCCTTTCGGCAATCATTGAGGGAGAGGAATGAACAACTTCGCTTGCTATGCCACATTCGGCTGGCGTGCAAGGGTTCGGTACACGGTTGGACGCGAAACGGTTTTGTCGCGATAACGAGATGGGGTAAGATCTTCAGATGAAAAATCCGCCAGAATTTAACGCACCTCGCCTGGCCGAAGGAATTCCATTGATTGATCAGGTTGGCAATCACGAGGCCTTCCTGAACTTGTGATGCGATGCGGCGAGTCAGCAGCGCATCGCCGAGACAGCGCTTGATGCGCGAGAATTGCGCCTCAACGCGAGCGCGCAGGCCATAACCATATTTGTTCTGGAATGCATACTGTCCTTTCTCGTTCCGATAGCACACAAGCTGATCGTGCCAGCGGTTTTGATCGGGGTCGTCGACCGCATCAGACTTAGGTGGAATCACCGGCACAACGCCGCTGGCGGGTAACTGTTCATTGCGTTCGATCTGGTAATACGCCGTATCGACAATCAGCCGATCGATCTCGCCCACTTGCGGCAACAGCACATCGAGCCCGCTGCTATCCCCGGTCTCGGTGTCCGTGATTTCCCCCGCCAGCACATCACCTTCAGCATCCATCGCCAGATGCATCACGCGCCATGGCGTACAGGGCGCTTGCTTGCCGTATTTCTTCTCATACCATGCACCCGCATGGGAAAAGCGCAAGCCTGTGCTATCCACGATCACCGTCACCGGCTCGCCTTCCTTCAAGCGCTCGGCCGCACGGGCGCATTGCTTGCGTATGGTCATGTCCAGCGCAGCAAACAGGTCAGACAGGTGGCCGAAGCTCGCAACGGGCAGCGCAACACCGCGCCCGCGCCAGTAGTCGTGCATGAATCCCGCGAATTCCCGCAGACCCAGCCTATGCATGCGGTACAGCATAAACAGCAAGCTCACGTAAGCTGGAGTATAGACAGACTCACGACCCGACACGCCCTTTTGATAGGACTCTTCATTGATCAACTGAGGTTCCCTCGGTTTTTCGCCTTCCAGAGGCCCCGGGTTATGCAGCCGCATCCCTTGTCCGCTGAGCCACAACCCAGTCTTGCATGGACGGCTTCGCGTTGCGTGCGGTACCTCGTGCCATGCACTCGCTCGTTCTTCAGACTGTTGAAGAAGCTTTCCGTCGGCGCGTTATCCCAGCAACTGCCTTTGCGGCTCATGGAGCATTGCATGCCGTACGAGTTGAGCTTGCGCTGGAAGTCGTGGCTGGCGTATTGACTGCCCCTATCCGAGTGATGCAGCGCACCAGGCGCGGGCCGACGGCGGAGCCATGCCATCGTCAGCGCGTCGATAACGAGCTCCGTGGTCATGCGCGGCTTGACAGACCAGCCCACGACCTCCCGGTTGAACAGGTCCAGCGTGACGGCCAGGTACAGCCAACCTTCGTCGGTCCAGATGTACGTGATGTCCGAGGTGAACAGCTGATTGGGTCCGGCCGGCGCGAAGTTGCGATTCAACACGTTCGGCGCGACCGGCAGCTTGTGCCGGGAATCGGTTGTTACGCGGTAACGGCGCTTGTGGCAGGCTCGAATACCGTTGGCGCTCATCAACCGCTCTACCCGTGCCTTGCTGGCTGGGAAGCCGCGAGAGCGAATCTCTTCGGTCATGCGCGGCGAGCCGTACGCGCCTTTGACCTCGGCGTGAATCGTCCGAATCAATGTGAGCAACTGCGCATCGGTCAGCCGCTGACGCTCGGGCGTGCCGCCGCGCTTCCAGGCGCGATAGCCATTAACGCTCACGCCAAGGACCTCGCACAGCGCCAACACGGGATATTGCCGGCACTGCGTGTCAATCCAGGCAAACTTCACAGGAGGTCCTTCGCGAAGAACGCCACGCTTTTTGCGATTTCCAGCTCCATCTGCAAGCGCTTGTTCTCCGCTCGCAGCCGCGAGAGCTCCATTTGCTCCGCCCTAACGACTTTCGCCCCCGGACCGTTGAGCTTGCCGGCCTCCGAGGCCTTCAGCCAGTTGCGCAGAGTCTGCGTCGACATACCCAATTCCCGGGATACGGCGCTCAGGCCTTGCCCGTCCTTGACTCGTTGCACGGCGGCTTCCTTGAACTCTGTCGTGTACACCTGGTGCGGTACCTTGAACATCTATGCTTTCCTTCCTTTGGGTCGAGTTTATACGCGACCTGCTGGAAGGCGAAATTTCAGGGGAAGCTCATTCTTCGCCCATACCGATTGCCTGAGCTACGACGTTGATAACCAGCTCGGCTTGCGATTGGCTCAACGAGAGACTGTCTTGTTCCCCCTGAGTCACGGTCGCCCTGAGATACTCGCAGGCATTGATGAAGTCGTGTCTGCTCATGTGTACATGCTCCTCTGAATCGACTACTGGCCAATTGTCGGGGCGCTGCGTGCCTAATGCACCGAGAACCGCGCGGAGTGGTCAGCTTGGGCCTGTTGCATTCCGTTCACACGATCGGTAATCAATCGAACCAGCAGCAGCGCATCTACCAGGTCGCTCTTCGGTGCGGTGAATGCTTTGTAGTAGTTTGCGGTTGTGTCGACGGTGATTCGTGGCAGGCGCTCCAGCCTGCGCCGTCCTTGCCATGTTCCAATGACTTTTCCAAGCATCGTCAGTTATCCAGAGGTGCTGCGTGCGTTTGCGTGCGTTTATTTCTTACGTTTTTGCGGGTGCCGTGACGCGCTTGGTGGAGTGGATGGCGAGCACGTTGCAAACAAACCGCGTGCCGCCATGCCGTGCTGCGATCGCGGTCAGGAAGTACTGCGCCGCGAAGATCGCACAGGCGATCCATGCGGCGTTCGTGCTCGCGCCGTCACCGGAGCAGGAGTGGCAACGCGATGACAAGAGGTAGCGACAGCGCAGCCGCATCACGCCACAGTAGATACATCTTGCGCGCGTCGACCACCGGAACCTCCGACTCAACGCGTCTGTAAAGCTTGTACCAGAACGCGTTCTGTTCGGCCGGCTCGACCGGTAGCGCCCCTACGTTCTTTCTTAAAGTGGTCATGTCGACGCGTGGGTCAGCCGGGCCAAACCTCGTGAACGCTTCATGGCCGGGAAGAGCGTTCATGAGTTTCCAGTACACCAGCATCGCTTTGACGTTGTCGGGACCAGACCCCACAGCAGCAGGACAGCAACCGGCAGGACCATCATGAGCGCCGCACGCACGCTCATCAGCAGCTTTAATGATGCCGCCTCGATAACTGCTGGAAAAGCAAAGACCAGCAACAGCACAATCTCCAGCAGCGCCAGCGCCACCAGCCAGGTCATGTTGCCGGCCTTCAACGACCGTTGTGCTCCGCTTCTCATCCCTTGTACTCGGTGTCGATGTTGTAGCCGTTGTCAAGAACGGTGAACTGAATCCAGCCATCGCGGCGTGTCGTCAGGACATGACGTCTTTTTCCGGTCGTGTTCACGTACGCGCCCTGCTTGCGAACGACGGCGCGGTAGTCGGGCACCGTCTCCTGCGTGGCGTGCACGATCGCCTTGTCCGAAATCACGACGCAACTCGGGGTGAAGTAGGCGAAGATATCCTCGCAGAAACCGTTCTCCCGGCCATGGTGAGATGCGACCAGCACTTCCGTACCCGCCAACTCAGCGCGGAAACTCGCCTGCTGCAGCAATGCGCGCCAACCAGCTTTTTCAAGATCTCCCGCAAAGAGGATTTTGAACCACCTGTACTTGATGAAGACCGCCAAACTCAGGTTGTTCGTGTCAATGAACTGCGGGTAGGTGTTCCAGAATGCCGACATGGTGATGCCGCCCATGTTCTGGTCGAAGGGTTCAGCGATGGCCCCATTGAAACCTTGGCAAATCTGGACAAATCGCTCGGCGTCACGCGTCAGTGGCCCACACTGCTCTTTGATGACGCGCATCGTCGCCGCAGACGGGCTGGGATTGCGGTGCACACTGGCACAAAGATGCCAGCATCCCACAGCCCCTGAAGGTCGCTCATGTGGTCCTCATCGGCGTTCGTGATGAACAGGTAGTCCAGCCGGTTACGCCCCAAAGTCCTCGTGATGTACTCGCCAGGGCGAAAGGATGTGCCATGCCCCGAATCGATCATCGCCAACCGGCCGCCCTGCGCACCTAATCCTGTTTGAATGACGTGCTGAATCATGGCGCAGGCGCCATGCTCGACGTCCCAGATTCGAATGCGCATTTCTCCCGGCATACATCCCCCGTCGATTCACCGTATCGTGTGGCTCTACTGGCTCAATCATGGTGTATTCCGATCGGCTCCCATGGATTGAGAATGTCGACGCCCGTCTGGACGAAGTCGCCTACGTTCCGTGTGACAACCGTCATGCCATGCACAAGAGCTGTAGCGGCGATCAGTGCATCGCGCTCCGCGCGCTGATCGGGCACATGAAGCCTTGCACAGCGTTGCGCGACGGCAATATCGACGGCCAGCACACGGCCGGCGAAAGCCGGCAGGACATGACTGTCCAGCCAGGCGCGAAGAATGGCGCCTTGCGTTGCGTCGCGACGTTCCATCAGAAGTACGCCGGTTTCAAACTCCAGGATCGTAATGGCCGACAGAAAGAGGGCGCCAGGCGATACGCTGGCTGCCCAAAATGCCACGTTCCTGTCGGCCTTGCCGGCTTTTGCCTTCCGCAATTCTGAAACGACGTTGGTATCGAGAACAAACATCAGGACAGGTCCGCCGGACGGGAAAGCGTGCCTGCACGCGGCGGATCGAATTCGATCTGTTCGACGCCGGGCATGGCCAGCATATCGATGATGCTGGCAGGTCCGCCAATCAGCTTTTGATATTCCGCGATGGACAACAGGACGTGTGCCGGCCGACCGCGATCGGTGATGAACACCGGTCCCTCATTAGCTGCCTTTTTGGCGCCGCTGGCGTCTTGATTGAACTCGCGGCTGGATAGGGTCGTAATGGTCATTGGATACCTCAACTACACATTATCAATGTAGATATGTTACTACATTGATGGTCGTCTTGCAACTCCCGGCTGGTCCGTACTCTTCGGGTTGGGTGATGGTGGGCGGGCGCGCGCCGGCTCCCCGCCCCTGACGTGCCTCACTGGGGGGCGCGTTGAAGATCGCGTTCATTGTCGTGCTCGTGGTTGCGCTTTTTCATAACATAACGTATCAAAAAGGAGTCGCAATGGGACGCGAAGCAACCATTACCGCCGAACAGGTCAATGCCATCGCCGACGCAATGAAGGTCGAGGGCATCAAGCAACGTCGCGCGCCGTGCGGGAGCGCCTGGGAAATACCGGCAGCATGGGCACGATCAACAGGCTCCTGCAGCAATGGAAAGCGGGGCAGGCTCGACAGACAACGGCCGTGCTGACGCTCCCGCCTGTGCAGCGCGTGTTCGACATCGTCGAGGACATCACCGGCACACGGCCCGCGGTGGGTACCGCCCCATACTTCTCCGATGCAAGCGCCCTGCAGCCGCTGATCAACGGCGCCCCGACGCTGATCCTGGGCCCGGGCGAACTGACGGCGATGCACCAGACCGACGAGTACTGCGAGGTCGTCAAGCTCCGGGACGCGGTGCGCATCTACGAGGCCTTGATCCATATGAGCGTCGACGCTGACGCGCGGCTGGCGGCCTTGCCCGCCGTCGCCGAGGAATAGCGTAACCGGGGTGCCCCTTCGAACTCCAACTTCATTCTCACGGAACCCTGCGATGTCCGCCCAACACTCGAATGCCTCCTGCCTGCGTGCCGCGAACGTGCTGCTGCGCGACCACTTCTGTACGAAGCCAGGCGAAAACGTCGTGCTCACCACTGACGAAAACTCCGACACGGACCTCGTGCGAGCGCTTGCCGATACGGCCGCCGCGCTCGGCGCGAAGACATGTGTAGTCGACATGCCCCGCCTGCCATTCCAGGGGTCGCTGTCGGACCCGTACATTCCGTCTCCGGTCGAGGCGGCCGTGATGCATAGCGATGTCTGGCTCGACCTGACGTTCCCCTACATGGCCGGTTCCGGCGCGTTCGATCGCGCGATGGAGCACAAGCGCACCCGCTACCTGCTGGTCGGCGATGCGAGCGCTGCGGGTTTCGCGCGGCTCTATGGCAGCGTCGATTTCGACGCGCTGTTCGACCTTCAGGAAGCAGCCGATGGTTTCTTCCGGGAAGCCCAAGGCAAGCATTGCCGCGTGACATCGGCGGCCGGCAGCGACTTCTCGTTCGTGATGGGACGCCCCGCCACCCGCAAGGACCGGCGCGCGACGCAGCCGGGTTCGCAGACCATACCGGGCTCGGCCATCTTCTATCCGGAGCTGGAAACGGTTAAAGGAAAGATCGTGCTCGAAGCCGCATTCCACGAATACTACACACCACTGCGCGAGCCACTTGTACTCGAGGTGGATGGACGGGTCCGCTCCGTCAGCGGAGGCAGCGCGGCGAAGGTGATGGACCGCGCGCTGCGCCGCGCAGGCGGCGGTGAATACGGCAATGTGATCCACCTGACGGTAGGCCTGAATCCGGGCGCCGCGTCCACCGGGCGCTCGTTCATGGAAGACATCCGCGTAATAGGCTGCAATGCCATCGGGCTTGGCCTGCCCTGGTGGTTGCCGGGCGGCGGCGAGAACCACCCGGATGGTGTCGTGATGAACCAGTCGCTATGGATCGGCGAGCAGATGATCGTCGAAAACGGGTTGCCCACGCTGGCTGCGCCGTTTTCGGCTGAATTCGAGAAACTCGTTTCCTGAAAAGGCTTACCTTCCCCACAAGACCGGACCCGCACACGGAACAATAATGATCAGCTATCCACACAACGCCGGATCGGCGATGACGCGCGTCATCCAGGGCGGGCTCGACGGCCCGGTCGTCGTCCTGCTCCACGGCCTGTCCGCACGCGCAGATCGCTGGAAGCACAATCTCGACGCGCTGGGGCAGGCCGGCGTGCGCGCCATGGCCATCGACTTGCCAGGACACGGCTTCGCCAGCAAGCATGAAGACTTCGACTACTCTGCGCACGGCTACAGCCGGTGGCTCGATCAGTTCGTCCAGACACTCGGCGTGGAGAAGCTCGTGCTGGTCGGAACGTCGTTCGGCGGCTTCGTCGCTGCGCACTACGCAGCCGATCACCCGGAGCGGGTCGCGGGACTGATGGCGGTGGGCGCCATTGGTCTCGTCCCGGCCGGGGAAGCGCGCCGGATGAAGACGGTCCAGTGGCTCGGCGAAATGCAGAAGGAACAGATCCGCAGCCGCATGTACCGGGGCGTGCTGGATCCGCAGCTGATCAGCGAGGAACTCGTCGAAGAGGACTACCGGATCAACAACTCGGCCGGCGCCGCCGAAGCGTTTGCGGCCCTCGCTCGCTACTACCGCGAGCGCCTCGACGATGACGCGGTTGCCGCCCGCCTCGCGGATGCCGCGAGCCGCTTCCCGGTAAGCATCGTATGGGGCCGGGACGACCCGTCCGTCTCGCCCGACTATGGAGCCAGGGCGCACCAGATCATTGCCGGTTCGACGCTGACCTTCGTCGACGACTGCGGACACTTTCCATACTGGGAGCGTCCGGCTGAATTCAACGCATTGCTCACAAATTTCGTGAAGCGCTGCATCTGAACCTGACGGGATACGCTCATGAATTATCATTTTCACTGGGGCATCGTTGGCCAGAACCTCGGGTATCTGCTCCACGGCATATGGCTCACACTCGCTGTAACGGCCGTCTCCCTCGCCGTTGCCATCGTGATCGGTCTCGTCATTGGCATCATGAGGATTTCCTCAAAAGGCGTACTCAAGCGAGTGGCAGGCGTCTATGTCGAGGTGTTCCGCAACACTCCGACGCTCGTCCAGCTCATCTGGGTCTATTACTGCTTACCCGTGCTCACAGGCATCAATCTGAGCCCGACGAGTTCCTGCATCTTCGCGCTGTCGATCAACAGCGCCGCGTATGTGGCCGAAATCTTCCGCGCCGGCATCCAGGCTGTCCCCAGTGGTCAGCTTGAAGCGGCCAGAAGCATCGGTATGTCCTATTCGAAGGCCATGCGCAAGATCATTCTGCCGCAGGCCGTCCGACAGATGATTCCGCCGTTCGTCAACGAATTCGTCTCGCTGCTCAAGTATTCTTCGCTCGTGTCGGTGCTCGGTGTAGCGGACCTGACCTATCAGGCACAGACCCTCAGCACGACCACGTTCCGGCCGATCGAGATATTTACCTTTATCGGCGTCGTCTATTTTCTTCTATGCTGGGCCATCTCTGCGGCTGCGCACGTTCTCGAACAGAAAATCAGGGTGATCGCATGAGACATTCTCCCGGCGACGAACCGATGGTCTCCATTCAGGGATTGAAAAAACGCTTCGGCGATCACGCCGTGCTCAAGGGCGTCGACCTGACCGTTAGCAAAGGCGAGGTGCTCGTCATTATCGGCGCGAGCGGTTCGGGAAAGAGCACGCTGCTTCGCTGCATCAACCTGATGGAAGTCCCGGATCATGGGCAGGTTAGCGTAGGCGGCGAGCCGATGGGCGAAATGGCTGGAGACGGCCGGTTCCGGATGTTTCCGGAGCGGATCGTCAACGCACGGCGTGCGCGCATCGGGATGGTGTTCCAGCACTTCAACCTGTTCGCCCACCTTCGCGTCATCGACAACGTAACCATCGGCCCAGTCGAAGTCAACCGGATGAGCCGTATCGACGCGCGCGAACTTGGCATGGCCATGCTCGAAAAGGTGGGTATGGCCGCAAAGGCTGATGCGTTCCCGTCGCAACTGTCCGGCGGACAGAAGCAGCGCGTCGCGATCGCACGGGCACTCGCCATGCGCCCGCGGCTGATCCTCTTCGATGAGCCCACCTCGGCACTCGACGGAGGGATGCCAAATCGCCCGGAAACCTTTTACAGGCAAGGCTCCGAAAAATCACCTTTCCGCTACCCATACTTCTACCCATATTCAAAAGGACCCGTTTTTCCGCTGTCTAGGAGGTCCGATCCCGATTTCAACCCGCCAAAATACGGTTCGAATCCCAATTCAACACCGCCCACGGATCGATGACTGCTATTTCACACCCGGAGAAATCCTTCACATTGCGCGGCCAGTGCGGCCCCTCTTGAACGCGCACAAGCAGCGATCATGGCGTCGAGCTGGCTGATCGGTCTCCCCGGGGTTTTTACGCGTCACCGCAATCCTTGCGTACCCGTCCGCCGCATCGTGGTCGAAGCCCAGAAGCCGGCCTGCAAAGTCCTCGGCGAAAATCGCATCGACTGCTAGACAACGCTCTCCTCCGGGGTGCCATCCGGCCGAAGATCAAAGACCGTAGAGGATGTCGGCACGGATTACTGTCGTCGTGAAAAGCGCCGCGCGCGGCTGTGCAGCTAGCCACGCCATCACTTCGACGCCAGGCAGACGCCTCAACATCTCCGACAGAACGTTCGTGTCAAGAACGATCATGCGCCGCAGTCCACTCCTTCCCGAATCCGTCGCGTGGCGGAAATTCCAGGTCGATGCCCCCGAGCGGCTCGATCCGGCTCCGGATCGATTCAGCCAGGTTGTGCTGAAGATCGATGGAGTCGGTCGAGAGAGCAGCACGGAGACTATCTCGAGCCTCGTCTCCTATTGATAGTCCATGCTGCGCCGCCTCACCGCGCAGACGCGCTTTCAGTTGTTCGCCAATATCTCGGGTCGTCGTGCTCGACATCTTGGCCTCCGTCATTGGCGGCACTTTAATCAATGATGGCATGATTTTCAACTGATGGTACTTGGCTGCTGCCTATGTTGACAGGACGCCGCAGACGAAAATGTGGTTCTCAGCGTGGCAAGCTCACGATTTGTGCGCGCCAATCCGGTAATTTGTGTCAATCCAGCGCTTCGCCCACTCGATGCCACGCCCGTAGGCTTGCTATCGATAGACCCGGTTGCCCGGATCAGAGAACACGAACCGCTCTCCGTCGTCACGTTCGATTACCACGACGGTCATCCGTAGGCCGAGTACGCCGACAATGATCGTGATGGCGGCGCAGTTGACGTGCTCATATGCGAGCATCTGCTTCAGGGTCTTGCTGGTGGGGCCGACGCGTTTCGCGATCTCCTTCGTGCCTTTGGCTTTTTGACGGCGTGGCCGAGGGACGTACGGATTTCTCCTGAGTCGCCGCTCTCGAAGGCCTCAGCGAGGTAGTGGCGGATGGTCTCGTCGTCGGTCAGCTACTCGGACGCGTCGAATGGTTTTGCTTTTGTCATGTGGTCAAAATAAAGAAGCCCGCGATGCTGGTCGGCGTGTCGCGGGCTTGGTGCCGTGAGTAGGGGTGTCAGGCGAACGACATTTCGAGGCTGATGCCTGAATAGTTCACCCGCGGTGCGACCTCGCGGCCATCGCCCTTCTCGAAGTACACAATGCCGTACCGCTCCATCGTCTTAAGCGTGCGCGAAAGGTTGGACTTGGCCCGTCCGGACGTTATGGACAGCTCCGTCAATGAAGCCGGATTCGTCTTGGCAATCAGAGCGAGCAACGCCTGATTTTTTCCCGACAGCACTTGCGCGAACGACTCAGGCGACGAAAACCAGATCTTCGGCTCGTCAGGTGACGGCTTGTATTCGCCCCGCGCGATTGCCATCGTCCGGGCCTTGAATTGCTCCATCGGGGCAATCCCGACTTTCAGGATGTGTTCGTTAGTCATCGCTCTCACTCCTTTCCTTCATCACTGTTCGACTTCGGTCCAGAAGTCTGCAAGCAGTCTCGCGGCATCCATGTAATCGTAAAACCGGATGCGCTCGCCAGCGTGCTTGTGGTCGTACTCGATCCGCGTCCGTGCGCCGGGGCCTGCACCCATCCCTGACCGGATGCGCGTTATCGAATCCCAACAGACGCGTACCCTTCTCATCGTGCAACGTCAGGGAATATTTCAATCCGTGTGGGCGCTCCGGTGATACTGCGATGCGCGCTACTTCAAATTTCACCCAGCAACACCCGGTATCGTCGACGGTGTACATCACGCCGTCCAGCTCGAGCAGGGTGTCCAGGCTGTGGTCTCGATCTGTCATGGCCTGTATGTTATCATCGGATGACAACTAAAGCAAAGAATGCCCCGATTCCCGGGAAAACCCGAGCACGCGCGGCCTCGATGGCCCTTGCACCGCCTGCGCAGCCTCACACCGCTGACCTGAACTCGACTGGAATGAAAGATGCCGGTAATCAGAATCGCAGTTGATGAAGACGATCCAGACGCTGGCCGGTATGCGGCTGCAGTAATGGCTGCGACGCTCGCGATGGCGGCTGAGCCATTACCGGAATTGCCGGCGCAGGGTAAGCAGAGCAAGCCCGAAAAACCGCTGCCGGAGAACAAACATCAGCTGACGCGCAAGCAGCACGTCTTTCCCGTGCGCAGCATCGAACGGTTTGTCGATCAAGGCGGGCGCGTCGCCGTATTCGACATGCTCAGGGTCAAGGAGCGCCCTGCTCGACCGGAGGACATCGTGTTTTGCGCGCGACGTGCATGGGACCAGCAGACAGAAGATGACATGACGCAGATCGAAAACAGATTTCAGGAGGTCGTACAGCCGATCACTGAAGGCCTGATCAACACGATAGCGCCCGAACACAAGCCCGCGATCGATGCCATGTTTGCGCTTTGGGTTATGCGGACACGCTTCCGGGGACTTGCTGCCCAAGAACTTCAACTGTTCGGTGTTCCTGCATACGACATGAGCAAGGCTCGCGCGGAGCATTTGGAGAGCGCTGATCGCGTGTTCGTGAGAAAAGGGGGAAAGGTACCCACGCGGCAGATCAACGGGGCACAACTGCGAATGCGTGTGAGTGGTTACACGCGCGATCTTGCCGCCGCGCTCGGCGGATGAGGCGTCGTTCATGCGCAAGCTGGCGAATTCATTGTGCCGGACGTTCCGACGCTCAAAATGACCACCTTCCTCCCGCTGTCCCCGATGTTGGCCCTCATCGGTGCCGTCCCGGATGGAGATATCGTTGAAGAAAGCGTGGCGGAAATAAATAGCCTTCTCAAGGCAGGTAGCCAAGAGTATTACTTCGCACATGACCTGGTGAAACGCCCGTTTTTTTAGCTGCTCACTTCGCGAGACCGGCCCATCAGTCGGAACTCGACATAGGCCAAAACCTCCGTGTTTCCCGGAAGTACGCGCATAAGGAAGGCACGAAGCGCGGGTGGCAGAAGTCACCGAAGGCCGCTGCTGTACCGCAGAAGGCGCTTGCGATTGCTTTGGGTGGAGAAGTCGAAAGGCCTGCGCATGGCTCGGATCGCGCCGCCTTTGTTGACCGATCGGCTGAAATGTTTTCGGATACCGACGACGCTGACACACAGCCCGCACAAACCGCTGCTGAAGCTCCCCTGGATCAGGCCCCGATCAGCCTCAACCCGCTAACCAAATGACTTTGTTCGATATTTAACCGGACACTACTACTGTGTCATAAAATTCATGTCATTATAGGAGCTTCTTCATCCTTTACATGAGGAAGTGATGAACTGGGAGACTTCGTTCGACGAGTACCTGGAACACCTATGCAAGGTAGTCGGGCACAGTGATCGCCGCGCCGGGCTGACTGGCTATTGCAGGGGGCTGATGCGGCCACTCGGGCGCAAGAGCGTCGAGCCGTTGGCAGCCCATCTGGAGCCGCATCGCGTAAGCGCGCGGCACCAGTCGCTGCATCACTTCGTGTCAAAGTCGGAATGGTCTGACGCCGCGCTACTCGAACAGGTGCGCCGCTGGGTGTTGCCGCACATGGACCCGGCAAAGGGCCTGTACTGGATGATTGATGACACGGGCTTCCCGAAGAAAGGCAGGCATTCGGTCGGCGTAGCGCGGCAATACTGCGGGCAGTTGGGCAAACAGGATAACTGCCAGGTTGCCGTGAGTCTGTCCGTAGCCACCGAAGCGGCGAGCCTGCCCGTCGCTTACCAGCTTTATCTCCCACAGGAATGGACCGACGATCCGACAAGACGGCAGCAGGCCGGCGTGCCCGATGAGATCGGGTTTGCGACCAAGCCCCAGATCGCGGTCACGCAGTTGCGCGAGGCACGGCAAAGCGGTGCCCCGGACGGGGTTGTACTGGCCGATGCGGGTTACGGAAACGACACCGCGTTTCGCGATGCCCTTGGCGAACTCGGCCTGCAATATGCGGTGGGTATCCAGTCGGGCACCCGCGTGTGGCCACCAGGCCTCGCCCCGCTGCCAGCCGAATCCTCGCAGGGCAAGGCTGGCCGGCCGCGAAGCCTGCAGCGCCGCATACCAGGACATGATCCCGTCCCGGTCAAGGACCTGGCGCTGGCACCCGAACCATCCCGCTACCACACGGCTTCATGGCGCGAAGGCACGCGTGCCACACTCAGCTCGCGATTTGCGGCTGTTCGGGTTCGCGCCTCACACCGCGATTACTGGCGTGCTACCCCACGCGACGAAGAATGGCTGCTGATCGAGTGGCCCAACGGGGAGTCTGAGCCAACCAAATACTGGCTTTCAACATTGCCCGATGACACACCAGTAGAACGTCTGGCTTACGTTGCAAAAATGCGCTGGCGCACCGAGCGCGACTACCAGGATCTCAAGCAGGAGTTCGGCATTGGCCACTTCGAGGGACGAGGATGGCGCGGGTTTCATCACCATGCATCGCTGTGCATTGCCGCTTATGGGTTCCTTGTCGCACAACGCCTCATTCAAGGGGGCAGTAAAAAAAACGCCGAAATCCGCAACCCGGTTGCCTTACCCGCGGACTACGTCCCACGCGGCTCCCCAGCGCGCGCAGCGACACGTACCTGATTCGATCGCAACGTTGCGCTGGTGCATTGCTGTCCACATCTCCAGGCAGCTGCAGCGATGTCCGTTTTGCTGCGCTACTTCAGATAACTTTATGACACAGTAGTACTACTTGTCTGGTTGCGGAACGTCATTGGGATCAGGTAGCATGGGCTGTAGCCGAGTACGCGTGGTGCTTTCAACCTGTGATTGATGAGGTGCGGGCATGATGCAAATCCATCCCCAGGCTCGAACGACCCCTGTGGTACGAGCAGAAATCGCACGATCCACGGAACCAACGAGCGTCGTCGCCAGGCGCTACGGCATCAGCGCTGAGACAGTGCGCAAATGGCGTAAGCGCGGTGAGCAGGCATGCCAGGACCGATCGAGCAGACCCAAACGCCTGCGATGGCGTGCTAGTGAGGAGGAACGCGCCATCATCTGTGCGGTGCGGCGTGCTACGGGCTTCCCCCTTGACGACCTGGGCTTCGTGCTGGGCCATTTCCTGCCGCATCTCAATCGCGACAGCATCTACCGCGTGCTGAAATCTGAAGGCCTCAACCGGCGCCCTCCAAAGCCGACGTCACTTCCTGAGAAAGGTCAGGGGCGCTTCAAGGAATACGATCTCGGCTACGTCCATATCGACGTCAAACACTTGCCAAAGCTGCGCACCGCTGACGGCGAGGTGCGCAAGCGCTACCTCTATGTCGCCATCGATCGCTGCTCTCGCTTTGTGCACCTCGCCGTTTACGACGCCGAAAATACAACCAATGCAATCGCCTTCCTGGCACAAGCGCGAAAGGCCTTTCCCTTCCGCATCACCCATGTGCTGACGGATCGCGGATCCTGTTTCACCGCTGATGACTTCGAGCGCGCCTGCGCGAAACTCAAAGTCACCCGTCGCGTAACCAAACCCTATACGCCACAAACTAATGGCATGGTCGAGCGCTTCAACGGCCGCGTCGCAAGCGAAGTCCTTGGCATCAACATTGCCGGCCATGCAGATCTTGAAGTCTTGTTGAAAAGCTTCAACCGTGCCTACAATCGACGACGACAGCGAGTCCTTAAAGGAAGCTCACCCATCGACAAAGTCGACCAACGTCTCAAGCTGAACGGATGCCTTGCCAACCCGCTCTACAAGCCCCCAGCAGACCAGGAATACCTTCTATCTAAAGTAGACCGAATCTTGGTTTACGCCAATGAGGTCTCGCAACCAGACAACTACTGCCTTGCTGTATATTTCAAATCGATGTTATAGGGGTCGGACGCATAGCCTGCGTGTTCCGGCAAGCGGACGCGACGGCAGGCATTGCCGCGCCGCTTCACTCATCTCACCTCACCCGAGTGCCCGCTCCGATTCCGGCGACGCCACGAAATGCCCCGGTGTAACGCCAACCACGCGCCGGAAATGCCGGCCGAAATGGCTCTGATCGAAAAACCCGACCTCGGTCGCGACCGCGCAAGGCGGAACGCCGTCGCGCAACAACCGCCGCGCGTGCCCGATCCGCACCAGACACACATAGCGATGCGGCGGCATGCCCACCTCCTTGCGAAACAGCGTCGCGAACCGCGACACGCTCAGCCCTGCCGCGGCTGCGAGCGTCGCTAGACTGACCGGCTGTGCGAACGAACTTTCGATCAACACGATGCTGCGCCGGATCGCGCGTGACATCGACGCCGATGAATTGCCTGCCGCGTAGTCGACGACTCCGCCCATGTCATCTTCCCCTTGCGCTACGTTGTCAGGCGCCGATTGTCCGGTTGCACGGATGCGTTGCCTCACTGCGCCGTTGCCGTTGCCGCCGTTGACCACCCCACCCCCCCGCATCGATAAGCCCCACGCTATGCCACCTTCAATGTCGCGTACGTCTCGCACAACTGAGCGAATAGTCGATGTACGAGCGCAGCATTGCCGTCATCGGTCTCGCCTCTCGCGGTGCGTTCCGCGAGGTTCGCGTCGAGTGCTTCGAACAACCGGTGCTTGATGAAATGCCGCCATTGCACCGGCACGCGCGCAAGGATGTCAGTCAACGCGACATAACGTTCGTGGGTCCATTTCGCCTCGAACGCATCGCGGTACGGGCCATACGTAAACTCAGGCACTTCCGCACCGGTGAGGCGTCCACGCATCGCATGGCGCAACGCGTCGGTCGCTGCTTCATCGACCGCATCGCCGGCCAGCACGACGCCGTAGACTTCACGCGCTGTGTCCGCAGACACATAGCCGCGAAGCACGTCGTCGCGTACCCGCTGCGGCTCGCGATCGACAGGCCATCCATAGCCGCCCGCGCCCGCGCCGATCAGCCGGATCACGTCGCCCGGCATGCAGACGACCAGATCGTTGTTGTCCAGCTCTTCCGCATGCGGCGTATCCGGATTGCGCGTGAAGCGCGCGTTCGCGCCCGCGTGGCCGCCGCGCACGCCCCACGACGCAAACCGCGTGCGGTCGCGGTTGCGCGCGGTGACGAGCGTATTCGGCGAAAACACCTTGAACTCCATCACGAGCCCCTGTCCGCCGCGATACTGTCCCGCGCCGCCCGAGCCCGGCGCCACGCCATAACGCAGAATGCGGATCGGCACTTCGGCCTCGTTGATCTCGACCGGCGTGTTGCGCAGAAACGCGTTGTTCGCGCCAGAACCATCCTCGCCGTCGTCGTTGGGACCGCCGCCCGCGCCGCCGCCAATCGGCCCGATTGACGCCATCACGGTCGCGCCTTGCGCGCCCGTCGTCTTCACGCTGAGGATCGACAGCCCGCCCGCCGGGCACGCACCGAGCCGCTCGGGCACCGCCTGCGAGAACGCGCCGAAAGTCAACAGATGGGTCAGTTTGCAGGTCAGACTGCGCATGCCGACCGCGGCCGGCGCCTGCGCGTTGACCACCGTGCCTTCGGGCAGGATGCAGCGCGCGACGCGCAGCATCCCCGTATTCAGCAAAATCTCCGGATTCAGCGTGTACAGCACGTAGACGAGTCCGACGAGCGCGAGCGCATGCCGTTCGCGTCCGCCTGTAGGCATGTTCAGCGACGACTGCAATTGCGGATCGCTGCCGGTGTAGTCCATTTCCACGAGGCCGTCGCGGATGCGCGCGGTCAGCGCGACGCGCATCGGCTTGCCATTGACCGAATCTTCATCGGCGAATTCGGCGAAGAAATAATCGCCGTCGGGAATCGCGCGCAAGATGGTGCGCGCCTGTTCCTCCGAATAGTCGAGCAACGCGCTCATTCCGGCCTTGAAGCCATCGATGCCGAAGCGCTCGACGATCTCCAGCACGCGGCGCTCACCGGTATGCAGCGACGCCAGTTGCGCATGCAGGTCGCCGGTATTCTGGCCGGGCACGCGCACGTTGGTCGCCATCAGCCGGATCAGCGACTCGTCGACTACGCCCTTGCGCACGATCTTGCACGGCGGAAACCGGATGCCCTCCTGCTGGATCTCCGTCAGCGTGCGCGACAGCGAGGCCGGCACGGCGCCGCCCATATCGGTGTTGTGAATATGGCCGCCGACGAAACAGATGATCTCGCCGCCGTAAAACACCGGCTTCCACAGTACGATATCCGGCGTATGCGTCGCGACGAAGCCGCTATACGCATCATTGGTCATGCCGATGTCGCCCGGCTCGTAATCGTCGATCATGCCGATCACAGCGCTGTAATCTAGGCCGACGTACCACGTCGCGCCGAGCGTTTTCGGCGACGCGAACGTGAGTCCCTCGGGCGTCGTGATCGCGCATGAGAAGTCTTCCGTCTCCTTCACGAAGGTCGAATGCGCGGTGCGCACGAGCGTGTAGGCCATGCTCTCGGCGGCCGCCACGCAATAGTTCGCAAAAATCTGAAGCACTGCCTTGTCGAATTGCATAAGTTCGGCTCCCTGTGCGGTCAAATGAGCGTGAAAACGAGGTTGCCGAAGCGGTCGACCCGGCCGCGAAAACCGGGCAGCACGCTGGTCGTGCAATCGTCCTGAGCGACCACCGCGGGTCCGTCGAACTGCTCGCCCGCCTTGAGGTCCGCGCGCCGGTAGAGCGCGGCGTCGTGAAACTCGCCATCCATGTAGACGCGGATCGTGCCCAGCGGGACCGGCGCGCCGTCGCCCGCCGCTATCGGCACCGGCACCGGCTTCGGCGTCGCCGCGCTGATGACGAGACGCAGCGCGATCACCTGCACGGTCGCGCGCACGTCGCGGTGCCCGTACAGTCGCTCGTGCTCGCGATGGAACGCCTCGGTCAGCGCGCCGAGATCGCCACCCGCGAGCCACGCGGCGTCGAGCGGGGTGTCGATTTCGAACGACTGGCCCTTGTAGCGCATATCGGCAGAAACGATCAGATTCGCGCGCACGTCGTCGCCGACCTGTTCGCGCAGCCACGCGCGCGACGCCGTGTCGAGCGCATGCAGGTCGTCAGCGAGACGCGCGAGCGTGCCGCTATCCAGGTCGTAGTAGGTGGTTTTGACGAAGTCGTTGCGGGTGTCGGCGATCAGTCCGCCGAGCGCGCTCAGCACGCCCGGCGCGGTCGGCACGACGATGCGCTCCATGCCGAGCGCCCGTGCGAAATAGCACGCGAGCATCGGCCCCGCGCCGCCGAATGGCAGCAACGCGAACGCTCGCGGATCGATGCCGAAGCGCGACACGATTCGGCTGACGCCGGTGTACATGCCAGACACCGCGACATCGACGACCGCCTCGGCCGCCGCATACACGCCGATGCCGAGCCTGTGCGCGAGCACCTCAATCGCGCGATGCGCGGCGTCGTGATCGACGCTCACCGAGTTGTAGCCGAGGCTCGCATTGCCAATTACGCCTAGCACGACGAACGCGTCGGTGATCGTCGCGCGGGTGCCGCCGCGTCCGTAGCACACGGGTCCGGGATTCGAGCCCGCGCTTTCGGGCCCAACCTTGAGCACGCCAAAGTCGTCGACCCACGCAATCGACCCGCCGCCGTCGCCGATCGACGACACCGACACGGACGGGATATGAATCTGGAAATCGCCGATATATTCGCCGCTCGCATACTGCGGCTCGCCGTCGACGATCAGCGCGACGTCCGCGGTCGTGCCGCCGATGTCGAGGCTCATGCAATGATCGATGCCGCTTTGCCGCGCGACATAAGCCGCGCCAATCACGCCGGACGCGGTGCCCGACAGGATCATCTGCACGCAGTTGGTCTTGCCCGCCTCGGCGCTCATCACGCCGCCGTTCGACTTGGTGACCTTCATGTCGGCGGTGATGCCGGTCTCGACCAGCGCGCGTTGTAGCGAACTCAAATAGTGCGACACCTTCGGCTGCACATAGCCGCCGATCACCGCCGTCGACGTGCGCTCGTATTCGCGGATGATCGGCCACACGTCGCTCGAACAGGACACGAAGAAGTCCGGCATCGCGCGCTCGATCAGCGCCTTCACCGCATGCTCGTGCGCGGGATTGCGGTACGCATGCAGCAGCGCGACCACCACGCCTTCGCAGCCGGACTGCTTGAGCCGCGCGAGCGCGTCGAGCACGCTCGCTTCGTCGACCGGCGTCTCGACGCTGCCGTCCGCCGCGAGCCGCTCGACCACGCCGAACACGCGCTCGCGCGGCACCAATGGCCCGGGCCGCTTCGACAGCAGGCTGTACATGTCGGGGCCTTTCAGGCGCGCGAGATCCAGCACGTCCTCGAAATGCCTCGTGGTGATCAGGCCGAGCCGCAGGCCCTTGCGCTGCACGACGGCATTCACGCCGACCGTCGTGCCGTGCGTGAAGTACATCACGTCGGCGGGATCGATGCCGTCGCGCTCGCGCAGCTGTTCCATGCCGCGTAGCACTTCACTGCCGGGGCTATCCGGCCGCGAGAACACCTTGAGCGTTTTAAGTTCGCCCGACGCATCGTCCAGCACTGCGAAATCGGCAAACGATCCGCCGATGTCGACTCCGATTCTCAAGCCCATTGACCCGTATCCTCGCAAAATGTCCGGCAATCGCGTGCCCCGGACGAGACACACCGCGCCCCTGCCGCGCAGCGCAGCGCAGAGGGAGCACGTACAGAAACGTTGATTCGCAGTAACGGTGCGCGTCGTGTGTTCGAGTTACGTGCGCAAACCGGGCGGCACGCTGCTCGCGTTGCGCGCGCAGGCAACCGACGCCTGTCAAGCGTCCGCACTACCCGCGCAAGCGCGGGCACGCACACGCACTGCCGCACGCACCGCGCGACGCCCACTCGGATACCCTCAACCCCGCACGCTCGCAGACTCCGCGAGCACGGCCACGGCCGCCGCGTCATCGCCCGGCATGCTCTGGTATTGCTCCAGTTCCGCCTCGCTGCGATGACACAGCACCTGCGCGCCGCTCGCGAGCGTGCGCTCGGTCGGCGCGGTGCGATTGCAAACCCCGTCGATCCGCATCGGGCAACGCGCGAGAAACGTGCACAACTCCGGCTCGTGCGTCGCTTCGCCAATCGGCGGCAGCGCGCGATGACAACGTTCGTCCGCTTCCTCGAGCCACCCCGCGCGCAACTCCGGCGCGGACGACACGAGCAGATGCGAATACGGGTGATACGGCGGTGCCGACAGCGCGTCGCGAGTGCCAGTCTCGACCCGGTGCCCCGCATACAGCACGACGATGTCATCGCTGATCGCGCGGACCTTGGCAATGTCGTGCGTGATGAACAGGTACGACACACCGAGCTTTTTCTGCAGATCGCGCAGCAGTTCGAGGATCGCCGCGCCGACCACCGTGTCGAGCGCGGACGTCACTTCGTCGCACAGGATCAGTTGCGGTTCGGCGGCGAGCGCCCGCGCCAGATTCACACGCTGCTTCTGTCCGCCAGACAATTCGCCGGTACGGCGCTGGGCGAGTTCGGCGGGCAGCCGCACGAGATTGAGCAGTTCGGCCACGCGGCGCTTCGCGGCGTCGCCCTTCATGCCGTGATAGAACTTCAGCGGCCGCGCAAGCGTGCGCTCCACGGTATGGGTCGGGTTGAGCGCGGTGTCGGCGTTTTGGAACACGATGTGGATGCAGCGGAACTGTTCGCGGCTGCGACGGCGCAGGTCGGCCGCCAGCGGCTTGCCGTCGAGCAGCAGCGTGCCGCGCGCCATCGGCACCAGTCCGGCGATCACCTTCGCGAGTGTGGTCTTGCCCGAGCCGGATTCGCCGATCACGCCGACCGTCTGTCCGCGGCCGATCACGAGGTCCACGTCGTTCAGGATCACCTTGTTCGGCCAGCCTTTCGCATTGGTGCCGCCGTAACCGGCGGTCAGACGGCGCAGTTCGAGCAGCGGCGCGGCGGCTGGCCGAGGTTGCAGCGCGGACCCGTCAGCCACCGCGGTCGCGGCCGTACCCGCCGGCACCGGCGCAAACGGCATATCCGGCATAACCGGCGTAACCGCGGCAATCAGGCTCTGCGTATAAGGATGCGCCGGCGCATGCAGAATCTGCTCCGTGCGGCCCGTTTCGCGAATCTCGCCGTTGCTCAGCACGACGATCCGATCCGCCATCTGCGCGACCACCGCCAGATCGTGCGACACGTAGACCGCCGTCATCCCGCACTGACGGATCACGCGGCGGAACGCCTGCAATACGTCGATCTGCGTGGTCACGTCGAGCGCCGTGGTGGGTTCGTCGAGGATCACGAGTTCCGGATCGGTGATCAGCGCCATCGCCGCCATCAACCGCTGCAACTGTCCGCCCGATACCTGGTGCGGATAGCGCCGCCCGATCGTCTCCGGTTCCGGCAGGGCGAGCGCCCGGAACAGTTCGACCGCCTTTTCCTGCGCCGCGCGTTTGGCGAGCGTGCCGTGAATCAGCGCGCTTTCGATCACCTGGTCCATGATCGTGCGCGCCGGGTTGAACGCGGCGGCCGCGCTCTGCGCGATATACGCTACCTTGCGGCCGCGCAGGTCGGCGAGCGCTATCGGTGACAACCCGAGCACGTCGGTGTCGCCGACCTGGATTGCGCCGCCCGCGATCCGGCAGCCGCTGCGCGCGTGGCCCATCAGCGACAGCGCGATCGTGGTCTTGCCCGAGCCGGATTCGCCGATCAGCGCGAGCACCTCGCCGCGCGCGATCTCGAAGTCGATGTCGTGGACAATCGTCGTATCCGGCTCGCCCGCACGGCTGCCGACCACGCGCAACCCGCGCACCTCGACGAGATTCGACGACGGCAACGGCGCGCCGCCCGATCTGGCCATGAAGGCCGCATGGGCACGTCTGAAAAGATGGGCCTTCATCAATGACCTCCATCGGCATCGGCCGCGCCTTTGAGGCGGCCCCGGTGCGGCAGCCCGTCGATCAGCAGGTTCACGCCGACCGTCAGGACGGCGATCGCAATAGCCGGCAGGATCACGACCGGCACGCCTTCGCCGAGACCGGCAATGTTCTCGCGCACCAGCGACCCGAGGTCCGCATACGGCGGCTGCACACCGAGCCCGAGAAAGCTCAGGCTGGAGAGCAGCAGCACGACGAACGTGAAGCGCAGTCCGGTGTCGGTGAGCATCGGGTGAATCATGTTCGGCAGCATCTCGAAGCACGCGATGTACAGCGCGCTTTCGCCGCGCGCCTGCGCCACCTGCACGTATTCGAGCGTGCCGATGTTGACCGCGAGCGAGCGCGCGATCCGGTACGAGCCCGGCATGTAGCTCACCGCGGCCGTCATGATCAGCAACGGCAGCGACGAACCGAACGCGGCGACGATCATCAGCGCGAACATCTTCGACGGAATCGATGTGACCGCGTCGAGCAGGCGGCTCATCGTTTCGTCGATACGACGGCCGGCGACGGCCGCGAGCAGCCCGAGCATGGTCCCCGTGAGCGCCGCGAGCAGCGCGGCGGCGAGCGCGAGCACGACCGTCAGCCGCATCCCGTAGATGATGCGGGTCAGCATGTCGCGGCCGAGGTAGTCCGAGCCGAGCGGCAACTTCGCGCTGAAACCGGCGAACACGTCGGGCGTCAGAATCGCGCCGACCGGATGCGGCGCGATCCACGGTGCGAACGCGGCGACGAACAGCGCGGAGCCGACCATCGCGAGGCCGATCCAGCCGCCTGTCGACAGGTTCATTCGCTGCGCGACGCTGCGCCGGCGCACCCGCTGCGGTGCCGGGCCTCCACCGCTGCCCCACGGGCGGCCGGGCTCGGTGCCTTGCGGCAACATGCTGCTGCGGTGCACCGGTTCGAGCGCGCCGAGCCGGTGCGGCGTTTGGGAAGAAGGTGGAAGTATCGTCATGTCCGCAGCCTCGGGTTGGAGATGATGGCGCACAGGTCGGCAAGCAGCACGAGCAGCAGGTAGCCGAGACAGAACAGCAGCGTGCAGGCCTGTACGAGCGGAAAGTCGCGGTTGCTCACCGCATCGACCATCAGGCTCGCGAGGCCCGGATAGTTGAAGATGGTCTCGACGACGATCACGCCGCCGAGCAGATACGACAGGCTCAGCGCGACCGCGTTGGCGATCGGGCCGATCGCGTTCGGCAGCGCGTGGCGCAGCACCACGCGCGCGGGGCTGGCGCCCTTGAGCATCGCCATTTCCACGTACGACGAACTCAGTTGCTCGATCACCGCCGCGCGCGTCATCCGCGCCATCTGCGCGATGACCACCGCGCAGAGCGTGACGACCGGCATCGCGTAGGCGCGCAGAAAATCGTGCAGGCTGTCGATCTCGCCGCTATACGACAGCGCCGACAGCCAGTGCAGCTTGACGGCCAGCACCAGCACCGCGAGCGTCGCGATCAGGAACTCCGGCGTCGCCACCAGCGACAGCGTGCCGAGGCTCACAATCCGGTCTATCAGCGACTCGCGGTTGACTGCCGCGAGAATGCCCGCCGACACCGCGATCGGCACCGACACGGCGGTCGTGATCGCGGCGAGCGTCAGCGACTTCGGCAGACGCCCTTCGATCAATTCGGTCACCGGCAGATTGTTCGACAGCGACACGCCGAAGTTCGCGTGCAGCAGGCCGATCAGCCAGTGGATATAGCGCAGCCACGCGGGCTGGTCGAGGCCGAACTGCTGGCGCAGCGCCGCGACCGTTTCCGCGGTCGCCGACTGGCCGAGCGCGGCCTGGGCGGCGTCGCCGGGCAACAGGTTGGTGATCACGAAAATGATGATCGAGACGATCAGCAGCGTCAGCGCGGTGACGGCGACACGCCGGCCGATCAACTGGGCGATGTTCCGGTTCATGGGCAGGACCTCCTCGGTTGCGCTGCGGGATGGCTGTGGTGTTGCCGCGGGTTGCCGTGGTGTTGCGCAAGGCCAGCCGCCGCGCTCGCGCGCGCCGGCTTCGTGCTCAGCGCATCACGCGTTCCACCACACGTACTCGGCGAAGTTGAAGCCCATCATCGCGCCAGTCGGCACCGGTGCGAGACCTTGCAGCTTCTTGTCGTTCGCATCGAGCAGGCTCAGGAAGGTCGGAATGCCGATGCCGCCGTGCTCCGACACCAGCACCTGCATGTCGCCGTACATCTGCTTGCGCTTCGCGTCGTCCGTTTCGGAACGGGCGGCGCCCAGCAACTGGTCGAACTTCGGATTGTTCCAGCCTGACTCGTTCCACGGCGCGTCCGACTTGAAGAACTGCGTGAACAGCACGTCGGCGCTGGGGCGCGGATTGACGCTGCCGAAGCCAAGCGGATGCTTCATCCAGTGATTCGACCAGTACCCGTCGGCCGGCACACGATTGATGTTCAGATTCACGCCGATCTTCGCGGCGCTTTGCTGCAGCAGCTCGCCCATTTCGACCGAGCCGTTCGCGTCGGTCGTCGCGTAGATCGGCGGCAGCGTCGTGCCGATCGCGCCCGCCTTCTGGAAGTGGAACTTCGCCTTGTCCGGGTCGTGCGGCCGCTGCGGCAGCGACGCATTGAAATAGCGGTGTCCCGGTGGAATCGGCTGATCGTTGCCGATCACCGCATAGCCGCGAAACACCGCGCTGCGCACCTGGTCGCGGTCGAACAGATACTTCATCCCCTGCACGAAGTCGGGGTTGCCCGACATCGGATTGTCGCGGCGCATGATCAGGTCGGTGTAGAGGCCCGACTTGGTCTCGCGCACCTCATAGCCGGGCGTCGCCGAAATGCGCTGCGTCGAGCGCGGATCGACGGAATTGATCAGATGAACGTCGCCGGAGAGCAGCGCATTGACCCGCGCCGCGTCGTCGCCGATCCCGATCAGTTCGATCTGGTCGAGATAGGGGCCCGCGCCCGTTTTCCAGAAGCTGTCGTTGCGCACTCCGACCGTCGAGACGCCCGGCTTGAACGTCTTCACCTTGTACGGGCCGGTGCCGACCGCCGTCGTGAAGTCGGTCGTGCCGTCCTTGACGATCACGAATTGCGGCGTAGCGAGAATTACCGGCAAGTCGGCGTTGGCCGACGTGAGCGTCAGCGTGACTTCGTTCGGGCCGGTCTGCTTCGCATCCACGAACTGGTCGGCGAGCGTCTTCACCTTCGACGCGGTCGCCGGATTCTTGTGGCGCATCAGCGAATAGACCACGTCGGCGGGCGCGAGCGCCTTGCCGTCGTGGAAGATCACGCCCTTGCGCAGCTTGATTACCCACACCTTCGCGTCGCTGCTGTCCACCGACTCCGCAAGGTTCATCTGCGGCGTCAGCGACGCGTCGAGCTGCGTCAGGCTGCTGTAGAACATGAAGAAGCGGATGTAGTCGGAGCCGGCCGAGCCCTTGGCCGGGTCGAGCGTATCCGCGGTAGACGATGCGTCGTAGGCGACCCGGATCTTGCCGCCCTTCTTCGGCGTGGGCGCGGCGAACGCCGGGTTCGCCGCCGCCAGCAGGCCTCCCGCACCGGTGGCGAGCATGCCGCCGGCGGCCAGCAAACGCATCATGTCACGGCGGCTGAAACCGCCCTTTTTGATTTCGTCGTCGTACATGCGAACTGCTCCTCACTCGAAATTGAACGCGGGATATCCAGCATTGGTGTTCGACGGCGCGCCGCGTGCTGGTCGCGGCGCGGTGTGACTGCATGAATCGATTTAAGCACTGCAAAAACTGCCGTTGATCGCGTATCGACAGATGCGACCATTCGAAAACGCGGTTTTGAGTGCTCCAAACAGCATGTTTTGCCGCCCCTGGCATAGACCCTGATATGCGCTTCGCGCACTGGGCTCCGCCACCGCGGATAAACGCCGCTGCATGAACATCATCGTAGGAGCGAGTGCGCCGCAGATTGCACCGACAAAATTGGCCGTTTCAGCACGCCGCACGCGATCTGAACCGCTTGACCGCGCATTTCGTATCGCAGGCCCCGAGGCTGCGAATGACCACCGCTTCGTTGTGCGCGATGCACCACGATAAAAAATTCGTACTAGTCACCGGGCGGGCAACGTGCAACAGTCGCGGCACGGCCGACTACTCTGGGAGCGCCCCGTGTCCGATCCGACCACCCACGCACTGTTCACCTGTCGACGCCTGAGTCCCGACGACATCCCCGCCGCGCAGCGGTTGTCGGCGGCGATCGGCTGGCCGCATCGCCGCGAGGAATGGCGCTTTTCGGCGCGCACCGGGATCGGCTTCGTCGCCGAGATGGCGGGCGCGCTGGTCGGCACGGTGGTGTGCTGGATGTTCGGCAGCGACCGCGCGACGCTCGGCATGCTGCTGGTTGCGCCGGAACATCGGGGCAAGGGGATCGGCGAGGCGCTGTTCGCGCGCGCGCTCGACGAACTCGGCGAACGCGACATCACGCTGTACGCGAGCGATGCCGCGCGGCCGCTGTGCGAAGCGCTCGGCTTCGAGGCGTGCGGCGCGCTCGACCAGATGCAGGGCGCGGCGTTCAGGCCGCCGCTCGTCGCACTGCCCACCAACGAACGGTTGCGTCCGCTCGGCGCGCGCGATACGGCACAACTGGTCGCGCTCGCGTCGCGCGCAAGCGGTCTCGACCGTAGTCTCGTGCTGCCGCCGCTGCTCGATCTGGCCGATGGCATCGCGCTCGATCGCGACGGCGAACTGCTCGGTTTCTCGCTGTTTCGACGCTTCGGACGCGGGTTCATCATCGGCCCGGTGGTCGCTGGGGACGCGCCGGACGGCGTTCATGCGAAGGCGCTGATCCGCCACTGGCTCGCACTGAACGAAGGCGCGCTGATCCGTATCGACGCGCCGCATGGACACGGCTTGGACGCGTGGCTGAGCGGGCTCGGAATCGTGCGGACGGAGACGGTGGTGAAGATGCGGCGACTTGCCGATGCGACGCGTCGGAGGGAAACGGATATTGCCGACGGCGCGTTGCATCAATATGCGGTGATCATGCAGTCGCTTGCGTGATTGGGGCGCGTGGGTGGGTTGGGTTGGCGTTGGCGTTGCGCCTGATGTCTTATTGGTTTGTTGCCCACTCTCGCGCCTGTCATTGCCCTTGTCACTGCGCTCGTTCTTACGCACATCGTCGCGTTCGTCAAGTTCGTCATCGCGCTCATCACACCGTTTGCCCCCATGCTTCTCCAGCATCCCACATGCAATCAGGCAGCCTCCCCAAAACCAACCCGCCTCACCGACACGCTACCCCGCTATCAAGCACTTGCAGCACAAAATGCTGTCTGCGGGTCCAAAACGCTGCACGCACGCTCTTTAGGCTTTTTTTTGGCGGAACGGCACGCATGCGGCTCTCGCTACTATCAGGGGGTGAGTCTTACCGTTCGTAACGTGCCGGGAATTACCATCATGTCAAAAACATCGCTTATCGCCGCCGACCGCAAGCATCTGATCCACCCGGTCATCAACTACCGTGCGCACGAAGCGCGCGGCGCCACCGTACTCGAATCCGGCCAGGGCGCGTATCTGCGCGACATCGACGGCAACGAGCTGCTCGACGCGTTTTCGGGCCTGTGGTGCGTGAACGTCGGCTACGGCCAGCAGAGCATCGTCGAAGCGGCGACGCGTCAGATGACGAAGCTGCCGTATGCCACCACCTATTTCCACTTTTCGTCGGAGCCCGCGATCGAACTGGCCGACAAGCTGGTCGCGCTCGCGCCCGCTTCGCTGCAACACGTGTACTTCACGCTTGGCGGCTCCGACGCGGTCGACTCCGCGATCCGCTTCATCACGCATTACTTCAACGCGACTGGACGTCCGTCGAAAAAGCAGATGATCGCGCTGGAGCGCGGCTATCACGGCTCGTCGTCGGTCGGCGCGGGACTCACCGCACTGCCCGCGTTCCATCGCAACTTCGATCTGCCGCTGCCGCACCAGCATCATCTGCCGTCGCCGTATGCGTACCGTCAGACGCATGGCGACGACGCGCAGGCGCTGATCGCCGCGTCGGTCGCCGCTCTCGAAGCCAAGGTCGCGGCACTCGGCACAGACAACGTCGCGGCGTTCTTCTGCGAGCCGATCCAGGGATCGGGCGGCGTGATCGTGCCGCCGGTCGGCTGGCTGAAAGCGATGCGCGACGCGTGCCGGCGTCTGGACATCCTGTTCGTCGCCGACGAAGTCATCACGGGCTTCGGCCGCACGGGTCCGCTCTTCGCGTGCGAAGCGGAACAGGTCGAGCCGGATCTGATGACGGTCGCGAAGGGACTGACCTCGGGCTATGCGCCGATGGGCGCCGTGCTGATGTCGGACGAAATCTACCAGGGCATTGCCGGCGACGCACGCGACACCGCGATCGTCGGTCATGGCCAGACCTACTCCGCGCATCCGGTCAGCGCGGCGATCGGCCTCGAAGTGCTGCGTCTTTATCAGGAAGGCGGTCTGCTCGCGAACGGTCAGGCGCAGGCGCCGCGCTTTGCCGCCGGCCTCGACGCGCTGCTCGGGCATCCGCTCGTGGGCGACTCGCGTCATCGCGGCCTGCTCGGCGCGCTGGAACTGGTCGCCGACAAGGATTCGCGCGCCCGCTTCGACCCGGCGCTCAAACTGCCGGACCGGATCGCGGCGGCCGCGTACCGCAACCGCCTCGTGTTCCGCGCATTCGGCGACAGCATTCTGGGCTTCGCGCCCGCGCTGTGTTTCGGCGAGGCCGAATTCGAGCAGATGTTCGGCCGCCTGAAGCGCACGCTCGACGAAGTGCTCGACGAAACGGAGGTGCGCGCCGCGTTGCGCACAGCGGGCCGCGCGGCTGCCTGAGCCGCCTGAGCGCGTGATAACATCGGCCTGCGCGGCACTTCACCGGGCCTCACCCGGGCGACGCGCGACGAAGCGACAAGCAGAACCTTCGACGGGCAGACCGATACATGACGACAAGCGGCGACACCAAGTTGGACCGGATCGACCTGCGTATTCTTTCGCAACTCCAGAAGAAAGGCCGTATCACGAACGTCGAGCTTGCGGACGCCGTGGGGCTCTCGCCGAGCCCCTGTCTGATCCGCGTGAAGCGCCTCGAAAAGGCCGGCTACATTGTCGGCTACGGCGCGCATATCCAGCTTCAGAAACTCGGTGACGTACAGATCGTGTTCGCCGAGGTCACGCTCGCCGACCATCGCCGGGAAGACTTCGCCAAGTTCGAGGCGGCGATCCGTCCGGTGGACGAAATCGTCGAATGCCATCTCGCGAGCGGCGGCTACGACTACCTGCTGAAGTTCGTCACGCGCAGCGTCAACCACTATCAGAGCGTGATCGAGGGACTGCTGGAACGCGATATCGGCATCGAGAAATATTTCAGCTACGTCATCATCAAGACGCCATTCGTAAAATCCGAATACCCGCTCGAAACGCTGTTCTCGCAACAGCATCAGTGAAATCGGGTGCATGAAAGACGAAAGGTCACCGGCGTGATTGCCGGTGGCCTTTCAGTTTCTGGTCAGCGTTAATGGTTGGCTGGGTCGGCCAGGTTGGCGGTGAGCCGTCGGTGATCAACCGCTGGCGCTCAGCCACTCCCCCGGCGTTCTGCCGAGCACGCGCTTGAAATGCCGGCACAGGTGACTCTGATCGAAGAAGCCGACTTCGGTCGCGACAATCGACGGCGGCAGGCCGCGCCGCAGCAGACGCTGCGCATGCCGAACCCGTACCAGCCGCACGTACTGCTGCGGCGACACGCCGATCTCGGCGCTAAAGCGCACTGCAAACCTCGAAATGCTCAGGCCGGCAACGGCCGCGAGTTCGGACAGGCTGATCGGATCGGCAAAACACGCGTCGATGAAATCGAGCGCACGCTGCACCGCGCGGCTCGCACGGTCCGGTGCGGACGACGTCGACGGTGACGACAGCGCCCACGAAGATGCAGACGAGATCGGGCTCAGGCTCAGCATCGGCGCTCCATTCAAGCGGCTCGCGACGCGGGCGGCACCGGCACCGCATCACGGCTGGCCGCAAAGCGGCGAATATCGAATGGCTCGATCGGCGTGCTGGTCGCACCGGCGTCGATCAGTTCCGCCATCGTATCGCCGACGCCCGGCCCCAACTGGAAGCCGTGGCCGCAAAAACCGAACGCATAGAACAGGCCGCTCGTCGTGCCGCTCGCACCCATGATCGGCTTGTCGTCCGGCATATAGCCTTCGACACCGCTCCACACGCGGATGATGTTCAGATTGCGCAGCATCGGCGCGACCCGCTGCGCCTGCCTGAATTGCAGCAGCGTGCTTTGCGGCAGCACCTTCGCCCGGCGTTCGTCGAGAAACGCGGGCGCCCGCGCGCAGCCGCCGATCACGATATTGCCGCGCGCGACCTGGCGGAAGTACACCACCTCTTCGATCTGCGGTGACGACACGCCGACCACCGGCTGGATCGCATACGGCACCGGCTCGGTCACGGCCATCTGCGGACCGTTGACGGCGATCGGCACCGCTTCGCCGAACTGCTGCGACAGCAGACTGCCCCATGCGCCCGCCGTAATCAGCAACACGGGGGCGTGGAACATGCGGCCGTCGGCGCTGGTCGCGCGAAACTCGGCGCCTTCCTTTTCGACGGTCACGACATCGCAGTTTTCGACGATCCGCGCGCCCGCCCGCGCAGCAGCACGCGCAAACGCGGGTGCCGCGAGGCGCGGATTCGCGTGCCCGTCCATCTGCGAATACGACCCGGCCAGCACCTCGCGGCCGAGAAACGGAAACCTGGACCGCAGCGCGTCGCCGCGCAGCAGATCGAGTTTGAGGCCGTAATGCGCGGCCTCTTTCGCATAAGTCTCGAACTGGTCAGCCTGCTCGTCGCGATAACAGACACGCACGTGACCGGACATCAGGAACTCGGCGTCGTGCTGGATCAGTTCCGGCAGACGGCCCCAGATTTCGCGCGAGCGGTTCGCAAGCGGCAGTTGCGGCAGAAAGCGCCCCTGGCGGCGCACGTTGCCGAAGTTGGTGCCGCTCGCCTGCTGCCCGACCAGTTGCCGTTCGAGCAGGATAACCGAGCGGCCCCGCTGCCTCAGAAAGAATGCGGCGGAGGCTCCCATGAAGCCGCCGCCCACGATCAGAACATCGGCCTGTACGTGGTTCACGCTCACTCGGTATCCTCCACAGTCGCAATGGCCAGCGGCTTGACGGGCGCCTGCCCGCGCAACCTGCCGACCTGTTCGAGCGGCACGCTCGCCGCCGCCGCGATCACCTCGGCGCCCGCGTGGCCGCAGTACCGCCCCTGGCAGCGTCCCATGCCGACCCGGCTGAATGCTTTCGCGCGATTCGCTTCCTGAGCGCCTTCTTCCCGCACCACGCGGCGCAGTTCGCCCGCGGTGATGCCTTCGCAGCGGCAGAGGATCGTATCGTCGGACAAACGCGCCGCCTGCGCGGCAGGCCACGCGAACGCTTCGGCAAGACCCAGCCGGAAGCGATCTATCTTGTGCTGTTCGCGGCGCAATGCGTCGAGCGTCACGGCCGGCACCGCATGTCCGAGGTCGCTCAGCGCCGCATACGCCGCGAGCCGACCGGCGATCTCGGCGCCGTCCGCGCCGAGCACGCGTGCGCCGTCGCCCGCGAGATACACGCCCTTCTCGCTGCTGCGGCCGAGTTCGTCGATCTGCGGCACCCATTGCCGCGTGAGCGCGTCGAAACGGAACGCACAGCGCGCGAGATCGGCGAGCTGGGTTTCGGGCCGCAGGTGATAGCCGAGCCCGACTGCATCGCACTCGATCTGCGCGACTTCGCCGCGCGCATTGCGATAACGGACGCCGTGCACGCCGTCGTCCGGATTGCCCACAATTTCAAGCGGCTCGATGCCGTTTTCGACGCGCACACCCGCGCGCTTCAACCCGTTCACGAGCGCGCGGCCCTTGCGCAGAACATCGACCCGCGCAAGCAGCCTCGGCAGCGCGCGCAATCGCGCGGCGGTCTTCGACGTATCGAGCACCGCGGCGACCTTCGCGCCCGCCTGCACGTACTGGTGCGCGACCAGGTATAGCAGCGGCCCGGTGCCCATGAACACGACCTGGCGGCCAATCGCGCAGGCCTGCGACTTCAGCGCGATCTGCGCGGCGCCGAGGCTATAGGTGCCGGCGAACTGCCAGCCCTTGACCGGCATCAGCCGGTCGGTTGCGCCGGGGCACAGAATCAGCGCGTCGTAGGCGAGCGCGCTCGCGTGTCCGTCATGGACGATATGCAGCTTGCCTTGCGCGACGTTCCACGCGAGCGTCTGCGGGCGGTAATCGATCTGCGCGCGCAGGCGCTCGAAGCTCTGATGCAGATTCTCCGCGCGCGCGGCTTCGGTGCCGTACAGCTTCACGTACGGCCGTGTGAAACCGTCGGGCTGGCGCCGGTAGATCTGGCCGCCGTCGCGCCGCCCTTCGTCGACGACGATCGGGCGAATCCCGGCGGCCAGCAGTGTTTCCGCACAGCGCACGCCCGCAGGCCCCGCGCCGACGACTACGATGCGAGGTTCGCCCATTGCGCCTCCGGTTGCGTCGTGACGACGCGCATGCCCGCTTCGACCACGGTGGTGCAGGCGCGCAAGCGCTCGCCGTCCGCCGTCCAGACCCAGCAATCCTGACATGCGCCCATCAGGCAGAATCCGGCGCGCCTTTCGTTGCCGAATTCGGATTGCCGCACATGACGCACCGAGCACAGCATCGCGGTGAGCAGCGTGTCGCCGGCGAGTGCGGCGACGTGCTCACCGTCGATCGTCAATTCGACTGTGGCGCGCGCCGTTTCGCCGATACGTACGAAGCGGCCGCTCATATCGCCGCTCCCCCGACGCCGCCGGGCGCCAAATCATCGTGCGCGCCGCCGGAGAGCGCACCGCCAGCGGGGGCGCCGCCGTCATGCGCGTCATGCCCGTCGCTGCGATTGGTCAGCACATGGCGCAGGAATTCGCGGGTGCGCGCCTCGCGCGGCGAACCCAGCACCTGCTGCGCGGTGCCTTCTTCGATGATCAGGCCCGCATGCAGAAAGCAGACCCTGTCCGCCACTTCGCGCGCAAAACCCATTTCGTGCGTGACGACCAGCATCGTCATACCTTCGCGTGCGAGCGTGCGCATCACGCCGAGCACTTCGCCGACCAGCTCCGGATCGAGCGCCGAGGTCGGCTCGTCGAACAGGATCGCCTTCGGCTTCATCGCGAGCGAACGCGCAATCGCCACCCGCTGCTGCTGGCCGCCCGACAACTGATTCGGATACGCATGCAGCTTGTGGCCGAGCCCGACCTTCATCAGCAGTTCGGACGCCTCGCGCTGCGCATCGGCGCGCGGCATGCGTTTGACATGCACCGGTCCTTCCATCACGTTTTCGAGCGCGGTCCGGTGCGGAAACAGATTGAAGCGCTGAAACACCATGCCGACCTGGGTGCGCAACTGGTTGATGTTGCGCGCGCGTTGTTCGACAGGCTGGCCGAGCAGACGGATTTCGCCTTCGTCGTACGATTCGAGCGCGTTAATACAGCGCAGCAGCGTCGACTTGCCCGAGCCCGACGCGCCGATCAGGCAGACCACCTCGCCCTGACGGACGTTCAGCGAAATGCCCTTCAGGACCGGCACCGCGCCAAAACTCTTGTGCACATTCGTGATTTCGATCATCGCATCCTCACTTCGAACTTATCTGGCCTTACCTGATTTACCTGGCCTTATGCCGACCGAAACGTCGTTCGAGCGTGCGTGTCATGCTCATCAGCGGCAGGCTCATCGCCAGATAGCCAATCGCGACGAGCGTATAAACCGTCAGATTCTGGAACGTCGACGCCGCGATCAACTGCCCTTCGCGTGTCATTTCGGCGACCGTGATGGTCGAGGCGAGCGACGAGTCCTTCAGCATCATCACGAGCGTATTGCTGTACGGCGGCAGCGCGACCTTGATTGCCTGCGGCAGGATCACGCGCACCATCGTTTTGACGCGGCCCATGCCGATGGACTGCGCGGCTTCGTACTGGCCGGGATCAACCGCCTCGATCCCGGCGCGGAAAATTTCCGCGACATACGTCGAGTAGCCGAAACCAAGCCCGATAATGCTCGCCTGCAATGCCGACACCTGAATGTGAATCTCGGGCAGCACGAAGTAGATGTAGAACAGCAGCACGATCATCGGCAGACCGCGCACGACGTTGATCATCGTGCTCACGCCGCGAACGACGAGCGGGTAGCGCGACATCTTCAGCAGCGCCCAGGTCAGTCCGAGCACCGTGCTCAACAGCAGGCAACCGAGCGTGATGACAATGCTCATCACCGCGCCCTGAATCAGAATCGGTACAAAGTCGACTATATCGTGCCAGTGCATGTGGTGCCTTTCGTTGTTCGTCGCATGTTCGTCGCATGCTCGTCGCGTGCTGGTTGCATTCTCGCCGGATTCGTTCAGCCCGCCGCGCCACTCGCTGGCGGACCTTGCCAGGCGCACCTCGCTGCAAGGCGAGATACCCGCCTGGGCCTCTTCAGGCTCTTACTACAACATGCCAATCAACCCGCGAGATGCCACTTCTTCAAAATCGCGTCGAGCGAGCCATCGGCTTTCATCTTCGTCAGCGCGTCGTTGATCTTCGCGAGCAGCGCACTGTTGCCCTTCTTCACGGCGACCGCGATATCGAACTTTTCCATCGGCACATAGGCGTCGTCGACGCGCGTTCCCGCCATCGCGCCCGCGGCTTCCTGCGCCTTGAGGATCGGATAGTCGTTAAAGCCCGCGACAATCCGGCCAAGCGCCACGTCGCGCGTCATGTCGGCGGGGCTGTCGTACATCTTCACTTCGGTGAAGATGCCGAGCTTCTTCAACTGGTCGCCGTAATCGGTGCCGGTCGGCGCGCCGACGGTCATACCCTTGAGGTCCTGCACCGACTTGTAGTTGGTTTTGTTGGTGTCCTTGACGATGATGCCTTCGCCGAACGCCGTGACCGGCTGCGAGAAGTCGACTACTTCGGCGCGCCTGGCCGTCGGCGTCATGCCCGCGACGATGATGTCGATCTTGCCCGACACCACCGACTGGATCAGCGCCGAGAACGGCACCGCGTCGTACGACACGTTAAATCCCTCGCGTTTGCCGATCTCTTTCACGACATCGGGCATCAGCCCTTCGATCTGCTGTGTCTTGACGTTCATGAACGTGGTCGGTGCGCTCGACGGCGGCGAACCGGCGGTGAGCGTGGCGGCTTCGGCGCCGTGCGTGACTTGCGCGGCGCCGATCATCATCGACATCGCGAGACCCGCGCCGGCCGCCAGGCGCTGCACGGCGTTGAAGCGAACGGCGGAAGCAGGCTGGAACATGAAACGCAACATGGAGTTACCTCTGGAAATAGTGATTTTCAATCTGCGCGTTGCCTGGCCGATGAGCGGCCGGGCTCGCCGAATCCATTTAATGCAGCACATCCTGCAACCGGTAATACGCGCCGACCAGCGGCAGAAACCACGCGCGTCCAAAATGTCCTGGAATCGCGGGCCATTCGAGCGTTCGCCACGGATTGCGCGAGGCGGCGCCGAACATCACGTCGGCCATCAGACGGCCCATGTGCACCGACATCTGCACACCATGACCGCTGTAGCCCATTGAATAGAACAGTCCTTCGTGCTGCCCCGCGCGCGGCAGACGGTCGGCCGTCATGTCGACGAGACCGCCCCAGCAATAGTCGATACCCACATCGGCCAGTTGCGGAAAATAGCGCGCGAGCGCATCGCGCAGAATGTGGCCGCTCTTTTCGTCCGAACGCGGATTCGACATCGCGAAGCGCGCGCGCCCGCCGAACAGCAGACGCTCGTCGGGCGTCGCACGAAAATAGTTGCCGATATTGAGCGTCGTCACATACGAGCGGCGCGTGGGCAGGAGCGCATCGAGACGCGCGCTGCCGAGCGGCTCGGTCGCGACGATGAAGCTGCCGACCGGCGCGATACGACGGCGAAACCATTGCAGCGGTCCCACCTGCGACGCGCCCGTCGCGATCAGCACGCGCTCGGCGCGCAGCGTGCCGAGCGGGCTGCTGACCTCGAACGCATTGCCGCCGAGCGCCTTCAGGTTCGTGATCGGCGTGTTCTCGTAGATCTGCGCGCCGCGCCGTGCCGCTGCTTCGCCGAGGCCCACGCCGAACTTGCCCATGTGCATCTGCATGCCGTTACGCTGCACGAGTCCGCCGAAAAATCCGTCCGACCCGATCTCGTCGCGAATCCGCTCGGGCGGCACGAGTTCGACATCGGGATCGACTTCGCGCTTCAACACCTCGTACGAGTTCGCGAGCGACGCGAAATGCTGCGGCTTCGCGGCGAGCTTGATCTTGCCGGAGTGACGCAGATCGCAGTCGATCTGCTCTTCGGCGATGATCGCCTTCACCGTGTCGACCGCACCCGCGTAGGCGCGATAGAACTCCGACGCGCGCTCGCTGCCGATCCGCGCCGACAACGCGGCGTAGTCCTGCGCGACGCCCGTGTTGCAATGACCGCCGTTGCGGCCGGACGCTTGCGCGGCGAGCCGCCCCGCCTCGAACACGACCACCGACATGCCGCGCTTCGCCAGCTCCAGCGCCGCCGACAGCCCGGTGAAACCGCCACCGACCACGGCCACGTCCACCCGCTGCGGGAGCGGGCCTTGCGCGGCCTTCGTAAAGCGTGGCGCGGTGTCGAGCCAGTAGGAATCGAGCTTCATCGTGATGCGTTCCTGTCGGTGGGTTGCGCTGGGCTCAGCGGGCCGTGTCAGTGGATCAGAGACCGAGCAACGATGCCAGTTGCGGAATGCCCGATACCTCATTGACGCCGTAGTACGGGTTCAGCGGCTCGTGGCGGCGGTTGACGAACGCCTTGTGCCTGATGCCCATGTCGTATGCGGTCATCAGGTCGTAGCGGAAGCTCGACGACACGTGCAGCACGTCCTCGGGATTGCAGTCAAGTTGCGAGAACATGTACTCGAACGCTTTCTGCAGCGGCTTGTATGCCTGCGCCTGCTGCGCGGTGTAGACCTTGTGGAACGGCGCGCCGAGCTTCCCGACGTTGCTGTGAATCTGGTCGTCCGACGCATTCGACAGAATCACGAGCTTGTATTTCGACGCGAGACGCGACAGCCCTTCCGGCACGTCCGCATGCGGGCCCCAGCCCGGCACCGCCTCGTAGATCTTCAGCGCGGTCGCTTCGTCGAACGGCACGCCGGTGCGCTCGCAGGTGCGGCGTACCGAATTCACGACCACGTCGCGATACGGCTTCCATGCACCCAGAATCTCGTCCATCCGGTAGCCGCGGAAGAACTCGACAAACTCGTCCATCTTCGCGGGGTCCAGCTTGTCGCCGTAAAGCTCGCGCGCGCTCTGGCCCATCTGGAAGTTGGTCAGCGTGCCATAGCAGTCGAAAGTGATGTACTTCGGCTCGAAATCGATCATGGTCAACATCCTGTCGTCGTGACGAACCTGGTCGCAGGTTCGGGGTTCAGTTTCGGGTTGAATCGGTACGGGTGCTGCTTGCGTCAATCCGCTGTAAGGCCGCGCTTCACAGTGTTTCGAAATCGATCAGCACGCTCTTGTGGCGCATGCTCGCGACCATCGCCTCGCGGCCGAGATCCTTGCCGATGCCGGACTGGCCGAAGCCGCCGGTCGGAATGATCATGTCGCCGCTGCGGCCATAACGGTTGATCCAGATCGTGCCCGCGGCGATACGGCGCATCGCGCGCAGCGCCTGGCCGATGTCGCTGCTGTGAATACCCGCCGCGAGGCCGTAAATTGGATGACCGGCGAGCGCGATGCCCTCGTCCTCGTCGTCGAATGTCTGCACCGTCAGGACCGGGCCGAACAGTTCCTCGCGCACGGCGGGCGTCGCGTCGGTCACGTTGGCGAGCAGCGTCGGGCGATGAAAAAAGCCTTCGTCGGTGCCGTCGAAAAAGCCGCCGCCGAAGATCACTTCCGCGCCGCTGTCGCGGCTCTGGTCGATCAGCGTTTCGATACGGCGCGCCTGGGCGGGGCTGATGATCGGTGAATAGGTGGTGCGGCTGTCCCACAGCGGACCGGGTTTGATCGACTGCAATTGACGTTGGATAGCCCCGACGAGCGGCTCGGCAATGCGCTTGTGCACGATCAGCCGCGTGCCGGCCACGCAGGCCTGGCCGCCGTTCGCGGTAAAGCCGCGGGCGATGCAACCCGCCGTGAAGTCAAGGTCGCGTACGTGTTCGAACACCAGTTGCGGGCTCTTGCCGCCGAGTTCCAGCGTGACCGGCTTGGTGCCGTGCATCGCGGCGTCGCTCATGATCGCGGCGCCGGTGCGGGTCGATCCCGTGAAGCTCATCTTCGAAATACCGGGGTGACGCGTTAGCGCCGCGCCGGTGGTCGCACCACGGCCGTTCACGACATTGAAGATGCCGGGCGGCATGCCGGCTTCGATCGCGAGTTCGGCGAGACGCAACGTCGAGAACGGCGTCATTTCCGACGGCTTCAGCACGACCGCGTTGCCGGCCGCGAGTGCCGGGCCGCATTTCCACGAACACATCGACAGCGGGAAATTCCACGGCGTGATCGCACCGATCACGCCGTACGGTTCCGACGCGACGAAGCCGAGGCTGTCGCGGCGCGTGGCCGCGATATCGCCGCCGAGCTTGTCGGCCAGTTCCGCGAAAAAACGGATCGCTTCGGCGGTGAACGGCACGTCCGATGCATAGCTTTCGGCGACCGGCCGCGTCGAGCTGACCGTTTCGAGTTGCGCCAGGCTCACCGCATCGCGATCGATCAGGTCGGCCCAGCGGCGCAGCACCTTCGCGCGTTCGCGCGGCGAACGGGTACCCCAGCCGCTCGTCTTCCATGCAGCGAGCGCGTTGCTGACCGCGTGATCGACGGTGGCGTCGGTCGCGTCCGGCACATGGCCGAGCAGCGCGCCGTCCGACGGCCGATGAACGGCGATCTGCGCCTCGCCCGTCGAATAGTACGCACCGCCAATAAAATGCCCTTGCGGCAACGGTACGGCTGATGGATCGAAATCGAGTGACGGAGTAGACATGCCCGGCCTGATCAGTAGGTTCAAATCTGCGATGCCGCGCGCGCTGAACAAGTTGCGACGCATGGCATCACCCGGTACTGCCGTTCGTCATCGCAACCGCCGAATGAACGAACATCCAATGAAGTTCATTTTAATGAACACAAAATGAATTACTAGTGATCAAAAACAAACTTTGCGAAAAGTTCGTTGTGCGCTGCGGCAGCGCGCGCACCGTCTTCATGCGCGGCGCGAGAACGTAGATGACGTCGTAAGCGTTGACGGATAAGGCGCACGCATGCACGCACGGGCGACACGTTCAGCCGATCGTGCAGCGCAAAAATGAACAGCAGAGAGAATGGACGCGATACCAGGAGAGGCGAGCCGCCAACCGGATCGAGCGGGCGGGATGCATCGGAAGAAGCGGCGGGGAGTGAACGAATGAAGCGGAGCGATTGAAGAGAAAGAATGAGGCGAAACGGATGAAGCGCCGCTGCGCCGCGAGAGGAAGAACCGCTCGCGGCTCCTTTAAAACCCGAAGGAAAGCGGAATCAGAGGTGAATGACGGGCGGCTGCGTGTTCATGATCCACAGCAATCGCGCGGTCTTGTTGCTCTCGTTGCGCACGCTATGTGGCACCGTACTCCTGAACTGGAAACTGTCGCCCGCACGCAGTTCGGAGCGGCGATCGCCGACGTTCAGCACGACCGTGCCTTCCAGCACCAGGCCGGCCTTTTCGCCGATACCGACCAGCACTTCTTCCGAACCCGAGCCGGCCGGCAGCATGATGATCATCATCTGCAGATCGTGGTCGCCGTGCGGCGACAGCAACTCTTTCTGCATACCGTTCTTGCCGACCTCGAACAGCGGCCGCTCGGCCGCCTTGCGCACGAAGTCGCCGGTGATCGGGTCCGAGACCGCGTCGTCCTCTTCGAGCAACGCGGTGAGCGGCACTTCGAGCGCCTGACGCAGACGTTCGAGAATGCGCACCGACGGATTCGCCTTGTTGCGCTCGACCTGGCTGACGGTGCCGACCGACACGCCCGCACGCATCGCCAGTTCGTTGACCGACAGACCCTGCGCGACGCGCAGCGCCCGCAGACGGGCGCCGACGTCGCCGTGACTCAGGTCGACCGCGCGTTTTTTGCCAGCTTCTGTTCGCTGCATGTGTTTCCTGTTGATGACGGTGCAGCCGGCCCGCTACGCCCACCGCTGCTGTTGTTGTGCCCGGTTCGAAGCCGTCGCAGCTACGGCGGTGGCCGCCGCCCACTGCAATGAACATCCGCAAGAATTGCGATCATTATATTGAATTCGTCATTATTGCGGTGAACGTCAAAAATAACCGCGCGAATCGGTTCATCGGGATTTCGCGTCGTTTAGCGTGCGCCGATGACACTGTCGACGGCCACCGTCGAATAACAAAAAGATCGTCCTATGAAGCGGCCACCGGGAATGCGACAGTCTAGGCTGATCATGCCGCCAGCAGGAGTTTGCAGTGTCCGAATCATCTGTGAAGAAATCGCCCGCTTACCGCCGTTTCACGTCCGCCGACATCGCCGCCGCGCACGGCCTCTCGCTCGCGGTGCGCTGGCCGCATCGCGCCGACGACTGGCGCTTCATGTTCGACGCCGGCACCGGCTTCGTCGCCGAAGACAACGGCAACGTGATCGGCACCGCGCTGTGCTGGAAATTCGGCACGGACCGCGGCACGCTCGGCCTCGTGATCGTGTCGCCCGACGAACAGGGCCGCGGCATCGGCCGCAAGCTGATGGAACTGGTGCTCGAAGAACTGGGCAGCCGCGTGACCTTCCTGCACGCCACCGTGGCAGGCAAGCCGCTCTATGAAAAGCTCGGCTTCGTCACCTGCGGCGGCCTCACCCAGCATCAGGGCACGCTCGCCAGCATCGCGGCGGTCGCGCCGCCCGCCGGCGAGCAACTGCGCGCCGCGACGCCCGCCGACACCGCGAAGCTGATCGAACTCGCGTCGCAAGCGAGCGGGTTCGACCGCAGCGCGACGATTCCCGCGCTGCTCGACTTCGCGCAAGGCGTGGTGCTCGAACGCGACGGCGAAGTGCTCGGCTTCTCGCTGTTCCGCCCGTTCGGACGCGGTTATGCAATCGGACCGGTGGTCGCTCTGCATTCGTCGGACGACCAGCGCGCGCGCGCACTGATCTCGCACTGGCTCGCGCAGCACGAAGGCGATTTCGTGCGGATCGACGTGCCGGGAGATGCCGGCATCCACGACTGGCTGAGCGGCCTCGGCATGAGCCGCGTCGACTCGGTCGAAAAGATGGTGCGCAACGCGTCCGCCGACCTGCGCGAAGCAGCGCCGGACACGACGTGGCGTGCGTACGGCATCGTCAATCAGGCCATGGCGTAAGCGGCGATGACCCTCCTCTACAAGGCCGACCCGGTACGCGGCGCGCTGTGGGCCGAGCGCTTCGCGCAACTTGCGCCGCAGATCCCGTTTCGCGTGTGGCCGGATCTCGGCGACCCCGCGGCGATCCGCTATCTGGTCGCGTGGCAGCCGGGCGACCTCGCGCTCACGCTGCCGAATCTCGACGTGGTGTTTTCGGTCGGCGCGGGCGTCGACCAGCTCGACCTGTCGCAGATCCCCGCGCATCTGCCGGTGGTGCGGATGATCGAACCGGGCATTGTCGACGGCATGGTCGAATATGTGACCGAGGCCGTGCTGGCGATTCACCGCGATCTGTTCGATTATGCGCTGCAGCAGCAGGCGCGCGTCTGGCAGCCGAAACCGCTGCGCGCGGCCGCGTCACGGCGCATCGGCGTGCTCGGCCTCGGCATGCTCGGCACCGCAGTGCTCGACCACCTGCAGCTGTTCGGCTTCGCGTGCGCGGGCTGGAGCCGCTCGCAGCATCGAATCGAAGGGGTCGACTGCTATGCGGGCGACGAAAGTCTGGACGCGTTTCTCGCCCGCACCGACGTGCTGATCTGCCTGCTGCCGCTCACCGACGCGACGCGCCGGCTGCTCGGCCGCCGCGTGTTCGACACGCTACCGCGCGGCGCGTCGCTGGTGCATGTCGGACGCGGCCCGCAACTGGACAGCGCCGGGCTGATCGACGCGCTCGAACGCGGGCAGTTGCACAGCGCGGTACTCGACGTCACCGACCCCGAGCCGCTGCCCGCCGACCATCCGCTGTGGGCGCAGCCGCGCGTGCGCATCACGCCGCATATTGCGAGCGCGACGCGGCCGGAGTCGGCGGTCGACGCGGTGCTGGAGAATCTGCGCCTCTTTCACGCGGGCGAACGGATGAACGGCCAGATCGACCGGACACGCGGATACTGAGCCCTTCTATGGCATTCACGAACCGCGTTCACGAGATTCACGACACGGCACCCATGCGCGCACCAGCGCGCGCGTCGGCCAGTACATCGGCAAGTGCGTCGGCTCGCGCATCGGCGCCCCACCCTATTTCGCCCCCTGCGCGGCGTCAGCCGACGGCGCGCGCTCACGGCAAGGAGAACCCCGTATGACCCGCAAATACCGCATTGCCGTCATTCCCGGCGACGGCATCGGCAACGAAGTCATGCCCGAAGGTCTGCGCGTGCTGGACGCCGCGTGCCGGCGCTTTGACATCGGCATCGAATACCGTCAGATCGGATGGGCGTCGTGCGACTACTACGCGCAGCACGGCCAGATGATGCCGGACAACTGGAAAGAGCAACTGCAGGATTGCGACGCAATCCTGTTCGGCGCGGTCGGCTGGCCGGAGAAGGTGCCCGACCACATCTCGCTGTGGGGATCGCTGCTCAAGTTCCGCCGCGAGTTCGATCAGTACGTGAACCTGCGCCCCGCGCGTCTGTTCGAAGGCGTGCCCTGCCCGCTCGCTAACCGCAAACCGGGCGATATCGACTTCATGATCGTGCGTGAAAACACCGAAGGCGAATATTCGTCGGTGGGCGGCACGATGTTCGAAGGCACCGAGCGCGAAGTCGTGATGCAACAGTCCATCTTCACGCGCCACGGCACCGAACGCGTAATGAAGTTCGCGTTCGACCTCGCGCAGCGTCGCGCGAAGAAGATCACCGTGGCGACCAAGAGCAACGGTATCGCGATCAGCATGCCGTGGTGGGACGCGCGCGCCGACGAAATGGCCGCCCGCTACCCGGACGTGAAGATGGACCGCCAGCACATCGACATTCTGTGCGCGCGCGTCGTGCTGAACCCGGACCGCTTCGACGTGGTGGTCGCGTCCAACCTGTTCGGTGACATCCTGTCCGATCTCGGCCCGGCGTGTACCGGGACCATAGGCATTGCGCCGTCGGGCAATCTGAATCCCGACCGGCGTTTTCCGTCGCTGTTCGAGCCGGTACACGGCTCGGCGCCCGACATCGCCGGCAAGGGCATTGCCAATCCGGTCGCGACGATCTGGTCGACGGCGATGATGCTGGAGTTTCTCGGCAACGGCGCGCGTGTCGAGCGCGACGCGCATGACGCGATCGTCGCGGCGATCACCGAGGTGCTGAAGGACGGCCCGCACACCGGCGACCTGGGCGGCCGCGCGTCGACCACCGAGGTCGGCGCGGCGATCGCGGCCCGCGTCGCGCAAGCCGGCTGATCCCGCGCGGCATCGGCCACACCGGCTGCATCGGCCGCACCGGCCGCATCGACGGCCCGGCACGCGCCGGGCCCCTCGCCACCGCACGTCGCAAGGCATGGAGAGTCTCATGAGCACGAATCTCGAACAGTTGGCCCGCGCGCTGATCCGCACGGACAACTTCATCAACGGCCAGTGGATCGCGGCGGCAAGCGGCCGGCGTTTCGCGGTCACCGACCCGGCCACCGGCAACCTGATCGCCGATGTCGCCGACAGCGGTCCGGCCGACGCGCGCGCCGCCACCGACGCCGCCGCGAAAGCGCTGCCCGCCTGGCGCGCGCTGCTCGCGAGCGAACGCGCGGCGATCCTGCATCGCTGGCACGCGCTGATCGTCGCCAATCGCGACGCACTCGGCGCGCTGATCTCGCTCGAACAGGGCAAACCGCTCACCGAAGGGCGTGGCGAGGTGGGTTACGGCGCGTCGTATGTCGCGTGGTTCGCCGACGAAGCAACGCGCATCTACGGCGACCTGATTCCGCAGCAGCAGCGCGGCAAACGCATGAGCGCGGTGAAGGAGCCGATCGGCGTGGTCGCGGCGATCACGCCGTGGAATTTTCCGCTCGCGATGATCGCACGCAAGATTGCGCCGGCGCTCGCGGCAGGCTGCACGGTGGTTGCGAAACCGGCTGAAGACACGCCGCTCACCGCCATCGCGCTCGTGATGCTCGCGCACGAAGCGGGCGTGCCGGACGGCGTACTCAACCTCATTTCGGCGTCGCGCGCGGCTGCCGCCGAAACGGTCGGCGACTGGCTCGCCGACAGCCGCGTGCGCAAGATCACGTTCACCGGTTCGACGCCGGTCGGCAAGCATCTCGCGCGCGAATCGGCGGGCACGCTGAAAAAGCTCTCGCTCGAACTCGGCGGCAACGCGCCGTTCATCGTGTTCGACGACGCGGACCTCGATGCCGCCGTCAACGGTCTGCTGGCCGCGAAGTTCCGCAACGGCGGACAGACCTGCGTATGTCCGAATCGCGTCTACGTGCAACACGGCGTGTACGAGCATTTCGCCGCGCTGCTGCGCGCGAGGGTGGCGGAGTTGCGGGTCGGTCCGGCGAGCGATCCCACGTCGCAGATCGGTCCGATGATCAACGTGCGCGCGGTCGACAAGATCGCCCGCCATGTCGACGATGCGGTCGAACACGGCGCGGTCGTGCTGACGGGCGGCCGCCGCCTTACCGAGCTCGGGCCGCACTACTACGCGCCCACGGTGCTCGGCAATGCAAGTGCGTCGATGGCGCTGTGCGGCGAGGAAACCTTCGGGCCGGTCGTGCCGCTGTTCCCGTTCGACACCGAACAGGATGCCGTGCAGGCCGCGAACGACACCCCGTTCGGCCTCGCGTCGTATTTCTACAGCGAAAACATGCGCCGGATCGAGCGCGTGTCGCGCGCGCTGGAGGCCGGTATCGTCGGCATCAACGAAGGCGCGCTCGCGTCCGAAGCGGCACCGTTCGGCGGCGTGAAGGAATCCGGTTACGGCCGCGAAGGGTCGAAGTATGGACTCGACGACTATCTGTCGATCAAGTATCTGTGTCAGGGAGGATTGCAGTAACCATGGAAGCCTATCCGATCGAAGTCGAATTTCCGGACATCTCCGCGCACGCGGCCGGCAATACCGGCATTGCGTACGTGCATACGTTCGACTCCGGCGTGCCCGGCCCGCACGTGATGATCAACGCGCTCACGCACGGCAACGAGGTGTGCGGCGCGATCGCCGTCGACGGCCTGTTGAAGAGCGGCCTGCGGCCGCGCCGCGGCACGCTCACGCTGTCGTTCGCGAATGTCGACGCGTATGCGCGCTTCGATCACGCGTCGCCCGACAAGGCGCGTTTCGTCGATCAGGACTTCAACCGCGTGTGGACCGCCGCGAAACTCGACGACGTCGCAAGCCGCTCGTCGGAACTCGACCGTGCGCGCGCGATGCGGCCGGTGATCGACACGGTCGACCTGCTGCTCGACCTGCATTCGATGCACGAGAAAAGCGCGCCGCTGATTGTCGCGGGGCCTTTGGCGAAAGGAGCTGAACTGTCCGGGAAGCTCGGTACGCCCGCCACCGTGATCCAGGACGAAGGCCACCCGGAAGGCCGCCGTATGCGCGACTACGAAGGCTTCGGTGACGAAGCAAGTGCGAAGAACGCGCTGCTGATCGAATGCGGCCAGCACTGGGAAGCCAGTGCTGTGACGGTTGCGCGCGATTGCACCGCGCGCTTCCTGCTGCTGTCGGGCGTGGTCGAGGCGGAAGATCTGCCGGCCGGCTGGATCGTGCCGCTGTCCAATGAAATGCGCATCGTGCGCGTGACCGAGCCGGTCGTCGCGAAGAGCATGGATTTCCGCTTCGCGGGTCCGTACACCGGCCTCGAAACTTTCGACAAGGCCGGCACCGTGATCGCGTGGTCCGACGACCAGCCGGTCGCAACACCCTACGACGACTGCATGCTCGTGATGCCCTCGCTGCGCCAGTTGCGCCCAGGCGTCACCGTGGTCCGGCTCGGCCGGATCGAACGACGCATCGACCTCACCTCCAGAGAACAGGAACACGCCGCATGAAAGTCCAGCAGATCAAGCAAGCCGTCGACGTCACCGCCCTCGAAGACTGGGGCGCCGCCGGGCTGCCCGGCACCGAACCCGCACGTGTGACGGGGCGCCAGTACGTGATTCCGGGCTCGGAAGCGGTCGATACCGGCGTGTTCGAATGCTCGCCCGGCACCTACCGTCGCTCGGTCAAGCAGGCCGAGGTGATGCACTTCATCAAGGGCAGCGGCAGCTTCACGCCCGACGGCGAGGACACGATCCGTTTCACGGCCGGCGATACGCTGTTCTTCGAAGCGAACACCGGAGGCTTGTGGAACGTCGACGACACGATGCGCAAGATCTACGTGATCTTCTGAGCGCGCCGCGCGCGTCGTCACTGGCCGGTCATGTCAATCACGGTTGCTCAAACATGCTAAGAATCGACGAAGTTCCGAATAGCGACGGCTTTCCCGATCGCTGCGACGTAGCCGTGATCGGCGGCGGCATTATCGGCGTCAGCACCGCTTACGAGCTTGCGCGGCGCGGCATATCGGTCGCTCTGCTGGAGAAAGGCATCATTGGCGCGGAACAGTCGGGGCGCAACTGGGGTTGGGTGCGCCAGCAGAACCGCGACCTCTACGAGTTGCCGCTCGCCATGCAGAGCCTGAAGCGTTGGGCTGAGTTGAGCGACGAACTCGGCGAGGAAATTGGTTTTCGCAAGAGCGGCATTCTATACGGCAGCGAGCAGCCCGCCGACGTCGCGCAGTGGGAAACGTGGCTCGGCAAGGCGCGTGCGCTCGGCTTCGACAGCCAGTTGCTGTCCGCGCGCGAACTGGCCGCGCGAGTGCCGAATGGCCGCGCGAAATGGGCGGGCGGCGTGTGGTCGTATTCCGATGGACGCGCAGAGCCGTCGAAAGCGGCCCCCGCCATCGCGCGCGGCGCGCAGCGGCTCGGCGCGCGCGTGCATCAGATCTGCGCGGTTCGCGGGCTCGATATCAGCGCGGGACGGGTATCCGGTGTCTGGACCGAGCGCGGGCTGATCGCGGCGGACAGCGTCGTGCTGGCGGGCGGCGCATGGAGCGCACTGTTCTGCCGGCATCACGGGATAGATCTGCCGGCGGTCAACGTGATCGGCACCGCGCTGCGCACGGCCGAAGCGCCCGCCGTGATCGACGGTTGCTTCTCCGGACCGAACTTCGCGATGCGGAGGCGGCTCGACGGCGGCTACACGATCGCCGTGCCCGGCTATGGACGCATGGAAATCGCGCCGCAGAACCTGCGGCACGCGGTCAAGTTCCGCAAGATGTTCCGCAGCAAACTGAGCAAGAAGCTCAAATTCCGGGTCGCGCAGCGGTTCTTCGGTGGGCCCGAAGGCAGTGCGACCTGGCGTCACGACGACATCACGCCGTTCGAGGAGATGCGCGTGTTCAATCCTTCGCCCGATGCCGAGTGGCCAACTCGCGCGATCGATCACGTCGCGGCGGTGTTCCCCGATCTGTCGGGGTTGCGGGTCGCGCATGCTTGGGCCGGCGCGATCGACACCACGCCGGACCTCGTGCCGGTCATGTCGCGCGTCGACAGCATGCCGGGGCTCGTGATTGCGTCCGGGTTCAGCGGACACGGTTTCGGACTCGGACCCGGTGCGGGTATGCTGGTGAGCCGCATCGTCACCGACGACGTGAGCGGCATCGATCTCAATCCTTTTCGCCTGACGCGTTTCTCCGACGGCACGCGGCTCGCGAGTCCCGAGCTGATGTGACACGTTGGTTTTGCGGGCCACAGCGGACAACACGTCGGCTCGCACACGTCACATCAACGCCGTCTCTTCTCTTTGCCTCTCTCGGCAACGCAGTGCCCATATCCAGATTTCTCGCGAAAACTGTGCACCGTCGTACGCGACGCGTTGCCGCTTTGCATCGGAATCCGCCAGGAAAGACGGTAGGCCAGCCACGCCGGCAGCTGCCTGAGTCGCTGCCAGATGACCATTGATCACTGATTTCGCTAGCAATCGGTCTCCCCTTTGCAAAGCTCATCAACCACTTCTGTTTGGTGCCACAGAAAGTGAAAACTGTGCCAAGTAAGTGAAAAACCGCTGCAGAAGATAGTGAAAAAGTTCCAGCGGCAGCAGCGTCTTACCAGCGGACTATAGTACGGACGGTCATGCACGGCGTCCCAGCATCCACCGCAGCTTTCCGCTCGCCAAAGCTGTTCCGAAAAGCACGATCGCGCAGTCGGCGATCATCACCGAGGTGATCACCTCCCCCAGGAAAGCCGCGCCCCAGATCATTCCAAAGATCGGGATAAGAAAAGTGACAGATGCGGCGTATGAGGCACCGACACGCTCAACCAGCCTGAAAAACAGCACGTACGCAAAGCCGGTACACACCACACCAAGTGCTGCGACGCATGCCCAGGTCGACGGCTCGACGGCGTGCTTTGGCCAAAAGAACAGCGCGAGTGGGGACAGCAAGATTGAGGCAAACAGTTGACTGCCAAAAGCGACAACGAACGGATTCACGCCCTCCAGATGACGAGGTAACTAGGGCAACTGAGGATAGTGAGGAATTGCCTGACTAAGGCAAACCCATGGTTGCGCACTAGATGTCCAGATATCTAGCATCGGCCGAAACTCCGAGGGATTGTCCAGGGTAGAGAAACGGATGGACATAACTTCTGGAGCCGTCTCGCCACGCGTGAACAGAGGGGAGCCGCAATCGGCGCAAAAGCTGCGAGTCGCGAGCATGCCACTGCCAGCACGAACCGAACATATCCTCGGCGTGCCGGTGATCGTCATGTCCGACACCCGCACGATGAAGCCGGAAGCGAAAGGAGCACCTGAGCGCTGGCAGTCCTGGCAATGGCAGTTGAGAGACGCAACTGGCGCGCGCGAGCATACATAGCGAATCGATCCGCATGCACACCCGCCGGAAAATGGAGCAGTCATATTGCTGTTTCCCCCTGCCGCCTGACTCGTTTTCACTGGCATTTGACCGATGCCCCGCCGGAAGCTTGCTATTTAGCACCCGCCTTACCGCCCGCGCAGTGTAGCGCCGCCGACATCACAAGGCAAATGGCCGGTTTCCATCTCGCGGACGTCCGGTTAAGGCAATCTTGACTGCCCGCTCCCGGTCGACTGCCGCCCGGCGTGGTCGTCGCCAGTCGGCCAGCATCTGCCATTTGCCGCCTCCCTCGATGGGACTTTCGAGCGTCTATTTCACACCGAAAATCAGCCGGACGACGATCCGACATACGTTCCGGATGAATGCACGCGTTGTAGCTCGCGTCCGCAATTAGACAGGTAACCTTGCAAGGTTTATCTGTCTTGATTTACGCTTCACGCATGGCTCCCTCTCGCGCATCCACTCCGCCGCTGGAATGCGCTGTCTCCGATCTAACGCTGGCTGTCGGCCAGCTTTTACGTCGGCTGCGCAGCGCCAATCCCGGCGGCCTGAACCTGTCACAGTCCGGCGTGCTCGCGCGGCTGGAGCGTGAAGGCCCGATGACTACCGCAGATCTCGCGCGCGCCGAAATGATGAAGCCGCAGTCTATGAAAACCATCCTTGCGGGCCTCCAAGAAGAGGCATGCGTCGAGCGCGAGCCGCATCCCACGGACCGCCGTCAGATCCTGTTTGCGATCACGCGCAAAGGGGTGGACGAACGCAAGCAGCGCACGGCGGCCAAACGTGAATGGTTGCTGGCGAAGCTCGAACAGTTTGATTCGCAGGACGTCGCGACGCTTGCTGCGGCCATTCCACTCATCAGGCGGCTCGGCGATTCCACGCTTTCCTAGCTTTTCCGGCTTTCCTTGAAAGGACGAATCATGAGCTTCGTTGCGATCTTTTTCGCGGGTGCCTTCCTGTGCAACGCGATGCCGCATCTCACCGCAGGTCTGCGCGGCGAGGTGTTCCCTTCTCCGTTCTCGACGTCGCATGGCAAGGGGCCGTCCTCGCCGCTGGTCAATTTCCTGTGGGGCATGCTGAACGCATTGATCGGTCTGGCGCTGCTGGTCCACCATCCGTTCGCGCCCGGCGTGAACGTTGATAGCGCGATGCTGCTCTTCGGCGTGCTGGTCATAGGTGTGTTCACATCGGTTCATTTCGGCCGTGTGCGTCGCGAAGGTTCGTTGTGAGCGCGGCGCAACGCGATCACCTCGACCCGCTGGTCTGGAAAATCACGACCGTCGCCGTACTCGGCTCGCTGCTCGCGCAGATCGATGCGACTATCGTGAACGTATCGCTGTCGAATCTCGCGCAGGATCTTCATGCCACGTTGCCGGCCATTCAGTGGGTGACGAGCGGATATCTGCTCGCACTCACGCTGGTGCTGCCGCTCAATGGCTGGCTGATCGACCGGATTGGCGGCAAGGCGCTCTACCTCTGGTGCTTCTCGTTGTTCACGCTCAGTTCACTGCTGTGCAGCCTTGCATGGTCGGCTGACGCGCTGATCGGCTTCCGTCTGTTGCAGGGCGCGAGCGGCGGTCTGCTCGCACCGATGGCGCAGTTGATGATGAAGCGCGCGGCGGGTAACCAGTTCACACGCGTGGCCGGCTACGCGACAGTGCCGATCCTGTTGGGGCCATTGCTCGGGCCGGTGATCGCCGGCGTCATTCTTCGTCATGCGTCATGGCGTTGGCTGTTTCTCGTCAACCTGCCGGTCGGCGTGCTGGCGCTCGTGTTGTCGATGCTGTTCCTGCCCGACGATCGTGAGGATCTTCGGCCGCGCGAGCTGGATTGGCTCGGTCTGGTCCTGCTGTCGCCTGGACTCGCATTGATATTGTTCGGCGCAGAGCGCGTCCGGCAGCATGTGGGCATCGTAGCGATGGTTGCGGGCATCGTCCTGCTCGTCTTTTTTTTGCGGGTGGAAGCGCGCAAGGCTGAGCGGGCGCTGATCGATCTGAGCCAGTTTCATAACCACACGTTCGCGGTGGCGGCGGCTGTGCAGTTCCTGTCGAACGGTGTGATGTTCGCAGGGCAGATGTTGATTCCGCTCTTTCTCATCCAGGCGTGGGGCCGTTCTCCCGTTGAGATGGGCTGGCTGCTCGCGCCGCTCGGCCTGGGAATGATGATCGCGTTTCCGCTGCTCGGTTTTCTGACGGGGCGCTTCGGCGGTCGTGCGGTCGCGACCGGTGGCGCGTTGCTGTCGCTTGCCGCGACGTTGATGCTGGCGTGGCTCGCTTCACGTCCGCTGCAGGTGGCAACGCTCGTGCCGGCGCTGTTCGTGCGCGGCGCCGGGCTCGGAGCGACTGCGCTGCCGGCGATGTCGGCGGCCTACGCGTCGGTCGAGCAGCGCAATCTGCCAATGGCGACCACGACGCTCAACATCCTGCAGCGGCTCGGTGGGCCGACCTTGACGACGCTCTGCGCACTGGTGTTGGCGGAGTTGCTCGGCGCGCACCCGACGCTTGATGGGTTGAACGCGTGGGAGGTAACGTTTCTGCTGCTTGCCATGCTGCATGCGTTGATGGCGGTGACGGCGGTGCGGCTGCCGGGGCATGTGAGCGGGAGAGGATGACGCGAGAGTACGTTTTTCGAAAGTGGATCTGGCGCGATGATCAGCGGCCCGTTCGGCGCATTCGCGCTGGCCTCTTGATCCCGTTGTTTCGACACTTCAACGGCCCGCGTTGCCTCTCACAACGGCCATACGCTTCCCGATGTCCCCTTAGGGTCGACTTGGGCCTGATATGGGCGCATCGCTGTCGGCCGGTTTGTGCATTTTTCATCGGACGGGGTTCGGCCGAGGCTGTGTAAAAAACTCTAATGATCGCCTAGACTGAATCAACCTGCTGGAATGAGAGGCGCAGATGGGGCGATTTGTCGAAGGTGCGCAACGCAGTCAGACGACACTGCTGCCGGAGTGTCTCGATGACTTTATCGCTGAAGGTAATCCTGTGCGGATTGTCGACGCATTCGTCGAAGAACTCGAACTGGCATCCCTCGGATTCGACGGAACAATGCCCGCGAGCACAGGGCGACCTTCTTACCACCCCGCAGTGCTGCTCAAGATATATATCTACGGTTATCTCAATCGGGTGCAGTCTAGCCGACGCCTGGAGCGGGAGTGCCAGCGCAATGTTGAATTGATGTGGCTGACCGGCCGGCTTGCGCCAGACTTCAAGACGATTGCCGAGTTCAGGCGAAGCAATGACGAAGGCATTCGCAACGTGTGCCGTCGCTTCGTGATGATATGCCGGGACCTGAAGCTGTTCACACAAGCGGTCGTCGCCATCGACGGCAGCAAGTTCAAGGCTGTCAACAGCCGCGACAATAACTTCACGCCCAACAAGATTGCACGACGTCAGGAGCAGATCGAGCAAAGCATCCAACGTTATCTGGACGCGCTGGAGACCGCCGATCGCACCCCAACCAGCCGAGGTAGAAGCGAAGACTGAACGGATACGGGAGAAGATCGAAACGTTGCGTGAACAGATGCGTGATCTGAATCGTGCTGCTGAGCTTCTGAACGATCTGCCGGAAAAGCAGATCTCGCTGACCGACCCGGACTCACGCTCAATGATCTCTCAAGCCAAGGGTACGGGCGTGGTTGGCTATAACGTTCAGGTCGCCGTCGACGCCCGGCACCATCTCATCGTTACCCACGAAGTCACGAATGTCGGCAACGACCGGACGCAGTTGAGCCCAATGGCCAAAGCAGCGCGCGACGCGATGGGCAAAAAGAAAATCAGGGCACTGGCAGACCGTGGATACTTCAGCGCACCAGAGATCAAGGCATGCGACGACGCGGGTATTGCGGCCCTCGTGCCCAAATCACAAACCTCTGGGGCAAAGGCTGACGGCCGCTTCGACCGGGCCGACTTCATTTACATCGCCAGAGACGACCAGTATCTGTGTCCGGCGGGGCAACGCGCGATATACCGCTACACGTCGTTGGAGAGTGCCAATCTGCTGAAATTGCGGACCTACTGGAGCAGTGCCTGCCCACACTGTCCACTCAGAAAACAGTGCACGCCGGCCCCGTATCGGCGCATTCGCCGATGGGAACACGAAGCGGTACTCGACAGAATGCAACGCAGACTGGATCGTCAGCTTGACGCGATGACAATACGGCGACGAACGGTCGAACACGTGTTTGGCACGCTGAAGCACTGGATGGGCTCAACCCACTTCCAGATGCGCAGGCTTCGGAACGTCTCGACTGAAATGAGCTTGCATGTGCTGGCGTACAACCTCAAACGCGTCATGAAGATCCTCAGATTTGCAAAGACACTGCGAGCGATGAAGCTAGCAGGCGCGTAATCTCACAGCTGCCTATGCTTGCTGGCGTGGCGCAATCAGTTCAGTCGTAGAAAGCACGAAGCTGCGAAGGCGCAGCCTCACCAGTCGCTCGACAGACTGCCGGCTCACGCGTTTTTACACGGCCTCGGCCATGAGCGGTCGATCACCTGTTGGCGCTTGACGACCGCTTCCGGGCTGCGTTGCGGTCGTTCGATACTTTGGCGTCAAAGATCGTGTGAGGGATTGGGCGGGGTGCTACGAAAATGCCCCCGCCCCTACTGCTTCTTGCATGGAGGCTACGGGACGACCTTGGCATCATCAGACATATTTCACCCGAGGTTCATATGGGAAGGAATATTGCTCGTAGATGTTTATACCCGTGCGCAAAACCGTTCGAGGCTAGCGAGAATTTCATCGGCTGACTTGCTCCAGACGAACGGTCGGGGATTCGCGTTATTGACGTCGAGGTAATGCCGGATCGCTTCTTCAAGCTGCCGCGTCGATCGATGCGTGCCACGTCGGATGTATTTTTCGGTAAGCGTAGCAAACCAGCGTTCCACCTGATTGAGCCACGATGCCGACGTTGGGGTGAAGTGAACATGGAACCGCGGGTGTCGAGCGAACCAGTTTTTGATAGAAGGCGTCTTATGCGTGCCGTAGTTATCCATCACCAGATGAACTTCCAGATCGGCGGGCACGCAGGCCTCGATAGTGCGCAGGAACTGCAGGAATTCACTGCTGCGATGGCGACGGTGCAATTCACCAATGACTTCGCCAGTGGCAATGTCCAACGCGGCAAACAAGGTGGTGGTGCCGTGGCGCATATAGTCGTGAGTACGGCGCTCGGGAATGCCAGGCGCCAACGGCAATATGGGCTGCGTATGATCGAGGGCCTGGATCTGGCTCTTCTCGTCAACACACAGCACCATCGCCTTGAGTGGCGGATCGAGGTACGGGCCGACGATGTCGCGAACCTTGTCGACGAACAGCGGATCGCTCGAAAGTTTGAGGTTTCCTGCCGATGCGGCTGCAGGCCGAAAGCTCGCCAGATTCGCGACACCGCAGTCTGCGAAAGACTCGTCTCCCGAGCCATCGTGAGCGTACTCCAGTGCGTTGCTCCCGCAGGTAGGGACTCCAGTGTCTTCGCGATCACGGCATCAACGTGCGCGTTCCTCGATCGATCTGGGTGCACCCGGACGCGGTGCGTCGAGTAGACCATCGAGCCGGCGCGTCACGTAGCGCGCACGCCACTTCGAGACAGTTTGCTCAGTAACGCGAAGTTTCGCCGCGACCATCTTGTTGTCGATGCCCCCGGCACAGGCCAGCACGATCCGCGCTCGCAGTGCCAACGCCTGAGCCGTCTTGCGACGCATCGTCAGGGACGTGAGTTGATCGCGCTCCCTTTCACTCAACACAAGTTCTGCCTTCGGTCGCCCGCGCATTGCCGCCTCGTCATGTTCGTGCTTCACCAAACACTACTACAGGCGACAATTTATTCAATGAATTTCTAACTCACAACACTAGCGCGTCATCAAGTCCAGGGCAGGAGAACGTCGCGCCCGACATACCGTGATCAGAAAACAGCAGATCACAACCCGCCTTTTTTAGCGCGTCGATCTGCAGATGCAGGTTCTGCTCTTCCGTCGATACGCGTGCGTAACCGATCTTCATGTAACTGAATTCCTGGGTCTGCGGAAAGGCGTGAACATAAAAACCAAAGACCCGGAATCCGCCTTGCCTTGCACTCGACATTGACAGAAAGGGTCATTTCCATCCGGCACCTCTTTCAAAAAAAAAGCCATGTTGCTCAGACACTTGAATCTCGATGACAGCAGTCAAATGAAGCGTAGCACAACGGACCCATCCCACCCTCAGTTGTACTGACCAGATACCTTCCTGTCCGGTACTACCGCATGTTTAAACGGGCCCGTTTGCTCTGCAAGCGCTCTGGAATATGGCTTGTCCCGATGCTCGGCATCCAGGCCCGGGCGGGCGCTATTGTAGTGACGATTACCGGTACGCGCTGCGATAGTACGTCTCTCCTACCCCTTGCTGCCGCGGGTGAGACGCGACGTCAGGCACCACACGGATTGGCCCTTCATGCCATGGGGCCAATTTTGATCCGAATCAATGTTTATCCTAGTTTCATGCAGCGACAATGGTATTCAGAGCAGCCAGACCCCGGTGAAATGCACCCGGGTTCGTTGCGTCCACGAACACTGGATGCTCACCTGCCGTTACACGGGCCTGCCTTTCCGTGTCATGCCAATCGGGCTTTCGGATAGGAGAAGAAAATGAAGGACGAGGTAGACCCAGCGCGGAGCGGTATCGTATCCAGCCGACCGCATTTTCCGAGCGACGAGAGCTTCCGGTTACTCGTGGAAGCCGTCGATGATTACGCGATCTACATGCTGGACATGTCGGGCAAGGTCGTGAACTGGAATGCAGGCGCGCAAAGGATGAAGGGGTACTATGCTGACGAAATCATCGGCCAGCACTTCCGCGTGTTTCACACACCCGAGGACATTGCGGCGGGCCAGCCCGACTCGCTGCTCGCTGCGGCTGCGGCGGACGGCCGGGTCGCCAGCCAAGGCTGGCGGGTCCGCAAGGACGGCTCGAAATTCCGGGCCAACGTGGTCGTCTCCGCCATCCGTACGGCCTCGGGTGAGTTGTGTGGTTTTGCCAAGGTGACGCAGGACCTGACTGAACAAAATCGCCTGGCGGAGTTCGAGCAACTCAGACGGTTGGCGACCCATATCCAGGCTACACGGGAAGAAGAGCAGATTCGCATCGCGCGCGAACTTCATGACGACCTCGGTCAGCAGCTCGCGGCGCTCAAGATGGCGCTCGCCGACCTTGAAACCATCCTCCGTGACAACGGAGCGATCGCTGCGCTGACTTTGACGCACACGAAGGACATGCATCATCTGATAGACGTGACCGTCGCCTCGCTGCGGCGGATTGCGGCTGGCCTGCGCCCGATCGTGCTCGAGACGCTGGGACTCGTCCCAGCGCTCGAATGGCTTATCGGAGATTTTACGCAGCGCTATCACATTGACGTCAATGCGCGGATTCAGACCGATGACATGAACGTCAGCGAGGCAGCCAGCGAGGCTCTGTTCCATATCATCCAGGAAGCGCTGACCAACGTCGCCCGACATGCGCATGCAGACGAGGTGACGGTGGAACTGGCCCGCGGTGGCAGGACATGTGTCTTGCGTGTCGAGGACAACGGACAGGGAATGGCGTCGGCGACGCTGCCGCGGGAAACCTCGTTCGGCCTGCTTGGCATGCGCGAGCGCGTTCACCGCCTGAATGGCTCGCTATCAATCGACAGCACACCTGGCTGCGGTTTCCGTATCGCCATCACGTTCCCCCTGGAGACGCTTGAGCGTGTGCCTCCCGGCCGTCCCGGAACTTCCGCGCCTTCGGTCTCGCCGTCATACTGAACGGCCTGGAGCTACGCTCCCGGTCATCCCATCACTCGCCCTGGTTCTTCCAACGTAGCGTTTCCGCTTCGGTCATGCTCAAGGCCCACGACAGGTCGATGACGATCCCACCGGTTTTAAAAAGCCACACGGCGATTTCAAGAAAACAGGCACGACGCAATATCTCTTCGAGACGAGGGACTGCGCGCGGTCCCGCCCTGATACACCCACCCATGGGCGATTGATATAGATCAGCGGTATCGATTCATCAACCCGCTACAGTCTTTTTGCGCAGCGCACCATCGCATCATTGATACGCAAATACCACGCCCTGGAAGGCGTATGAGTTCCGGTTTTTCATGCGGTAACCCGGTTCTGTCGCCGACGTGTGTCTGGACAGTTATCGGAACAGCCACGTCAGCCCGTTGCCAGCAAAGCGCAACACACCCGAGGTAAGTCAGATGGACATCCGTACGACGCCCGTCCCTGCTCAAAACGCCGTGCTCGCCGACGGCCCGTACATCGCGGCATCCCCAGCGCCTTTCCGTGCACTGGACCACGCGAAAGAAGCGTCGATTGCGCGCATGACAGCTGGTCTCTCGCCGACGGCGCTAGCGCTCGCGGTCGCCGACTGGCGTATCCACGTTGCGGCCGCACCCGGCAAACAGCTGGAACTGGCGTCGCTCGCGCTGCTGAACGCAAGGCGGGTCGCCGATTATATGGCCCATGCGTTTCTCGGACTCTACGCTGCGTCCCTCGTCGAACCCTCCCGCGGGGATGACCGCTTTCACGCCGACGTATGGCAAACCGGAGCCTTATCGGCTCTGGCAACAGACGTTTCTTTTCGCCGAACAATGGTGGAACACCGCCACCCGCGACGTGCCGGGCACAACGCGTCACCATGAAGACGTTGTCTCGTTCGGCACGCGTCAGTTGCTCGACATGTTCGCGCCCACGAATTTCCTGCTCACCGATCCCGACGTTTCCCAGCGCGCCGTTTCAACGTTCGGCATGAGCCTGCTTGAAGGCGCGCGCAACGCGCTTGAAGACGCCGGCCACCAGGCAAAGGGCCAGCCACCGGTAGGCCTCGATCAGTTCAAGGTCGGCGTCAATCTCGCCGTGACGCCAGGGCAAAGTCGTCTTTCGCAATCACCTGATCGAACTGATCCAGTACAGCCTCACCACCAGCAAGGTACTCGCCGAACCGGTGCTGATCGTGCCTGCGTGGATCATGAAATACTACATACTCGATCTTTTGCCGCATAACTCGCTGATCCGCTAGCTGGTCGAACAGGGCCATACGGTGTTTCGCATCTCGTGGCGTAATGTCGATGCCGAAGACCGCAATCTCAGCCTCGGGGATTACCGGCAACTGGGCGTGATGGCGGCGCTCGATGCCATCTCCGGCATCGTCCCGGATCACAAGATCCATGCAACGGGTTATTGCCTCGGCGGCACACTTCTATCGATCGCCGCAGCGGCAATGGCAGGTGCGGGTGACGACCGGCTGGCGTCCGTCACGCTGTTCGCCGTCCAGACGGATTTCACCGAGCCGGGCGAATTGCAGCTTTTCATCGACGACAGCGAAGTCTATTTCCACGAAAGCATGATGTGGTCGCCCAGCCGAGCATCTCGTCACGATCGAGGGGATCGGCCGGATCGCCGCCGTACTGGCGAGCGAGGCCGGCATGACGCTGACTGGCTCGACGATCTATGCCGATGCAGGGTTTCATATAAAGGCCTGAGCGTGGCGAGCGCATTCATACATTTCCATGCGATGCGCCCATGTTATTGTTCGTAGCAGAAAGGAATGCGCGTGTGTGAGGGTTCCCTCCCGAAACCGGTTCGCACGACATCCCTGCTCCATTTATCGCGGAGTTCTGTGCCTGAACCGGCAGGAAATCGCCGCCGGTGACACCCGGCACAAGTCCCCCGTGAAACACGGAGCGCGAATGAAACCTATCTGACCCTGCGCGCCCCCATGGACAACGTGTCTCGAGAGACTGATCCCAATGCCGCCGATCCGGTCGTCGGCCCATCCAAACCACGACTTCTGGGCGTTTTAGGTCCTGGGCTCATCACTGGCGCCTCCGACGACGATCCGAGTGGCATCGCCACCTATAGTCAGGTCGGTGCCGCGTTCGGTTATGGACTCTCGTGGACCCTGCTGTTCAGCTATCCGCTGATGGTCGCGATCCAGATGATCAGTGCCCGAATCGGCCGCACCACGGGGCACGGCATTGCCGGCGTGCTGCGGCGACATTATCCGAACTGGCTGCTGCAATGGGTGGTCGTGCTCCTGCTGATCGCCAACGTCATCAATCTGGGCGCCGACCTCGGCGCCATGGCCGACGCGATGGCGCTTCTGCTGCCCGGACCAAAATGGCTGTATGTGCTGTTTTTCTCAGTGATCTGCGTCTGCATGCAGTTGCTGCTGCAGTACACCCGATACGTCGCGGTACTGAAATGGTTCACTCTGTCGCTTTTCGCGTATTTCGCCGTACTGGCGGTGGCCCACGTCGATTGGATTCATCTCGCCAGCCATTTCTTTATCCCTCATCTAAGCTGGACGTCCACGTATCTGACCGCCGTCGTGGCTGTGTTCGGGACAACCATCAGCCCTTATCTTTTCTTCTGGCAATCCGAAGAGGAGGTTGAAGACATGCGGGCCCACCCGCGGCGCCAGGACCTGTTTGACGCCCCGGAACAAGGAACGGCCGCGTTACATCGCATCGAGATCGATACGATGACCGGCATGGGACTCTCCAACCTGGTGGCGCTTGCCATTCTGGCTACCACCGCGGCCACTCTCAACGCTCACGGCATCACCGACATTCAAACCTCGTCGCAGGCAGCGCAAGCTTTACGCCCCATTGCAGGTTCGTTCGCGTCACTCTTCTTTACGACCGGGATCGTCGGGACCGGACTGTTATCCGTCCCCGTGCTGGCCGGTTCAGCCGCCTATGCAATCGGTGAAGCGCGTGACTGGCCGGTCGGGTTCACCCGCAAGGTGCAGGAAGCCAAGGCCTTCTATGCGACGATCGCCATTGCTACCCTGATCGGCATGATCGTCAACTTCACCTCGATCAACCCGATCAAGGCGCTCTACTGGAGCGCAGTGATCAACGGCATTGTCGCCGTACCGGTCATGTTCGTCATGATGCTGATCGTGGCGCGCGTGGACATCATGGGGCGTTTCGTCGCCCGCGGCTGGCTGCGTATGCTGGGATGGCTTGCAACGATCGTCATGCTGGTCATCGCCCTGGCTATGCTGGCAACTTCGTTCTGACCGCGCTGGGGTTCCTGAGGACGCTCACAGATGAGATGAAAGTGCCGGAACAGCGACACCCCTATTCCTGAGCTGCCAGTTTGCGAAGCTTCGCCGGGTCGAGTACTTCTATCAAACGCGTTCCCTTGCGTCGGATCACACCCTGCGTTTCAAGAAAACGCAAGGCACGACTGACCGACTCAACCGATAAAGCAACATAATCCGCGATATCGTGCCGTGCCATCGGCAGTGTCACCTCGCCCTCGATCCGTCCCGGGTCGGCATAGGCGCGCTGGATCCAGAGCAGAAAGCTTGCAAGCCTAGCCGGAGCGTCATTTTTCGATACGGTGATCGTGTGATGCTGTGAGCGCCGCAGTTCGTGACACAGCTTGCAAAGCAGGCCAATGTCGAGATGCGGATCGCGCTCGAGAATCGCCTCGAGCGCGTCAACCGGAATCCGGTACGCAACCAACGGCGTCAGCGACTGCGCAGTCGCCACATAGGCTCCGTTCATGCTGAGCCCCATTACATCGCGCGGAAAAAGAAACGCGGTGATCCGCCTTTCGCCGTTGGCAAGAAGCTGATAGGTCTGGGCGACACCGCTGACGATGTTATAGACAAACCGAGCCTCTCCGCCTTCCGGATAAAGTACCGTGTGGCGCCGGACACTGACAAGCCGCGATACGTCGACCAGGGCGTCCTGCTCGGCGACGGAGAGCAGTTCCACCGCAGTCCCATCGCCATCCTTCTGAAACGGTGAGGCGAAGATCGACGGTCGATAACGCGCCGGCTTTGACGGTTCATCTTTCATGGGGAGTCTGTTCTTTGACGTTTTCGTCTAACTGCCACATCGGCGGTATCGCAAGCATAACTGGATGAAGCAACATCCGGCGCAACAGCGGCGACTACCCGTCTGGCTCGCCCTTGACGATTCCGATCTGATCGCAGGTAATGGTCGTGCCGGCGGTTCCGGCGATCAGGCGATCGATATCGGCAAGCGCGCCGATCACTGCACGGTGCCCCGTGCGTCTGGCGAAGTCGCATGCCGCCTCGACCTTCGGCCCCATCGATCCCGCCGCAAAACCCAGCGCATCGAGCGCGTCCGGACTGGCTCGCCGTATCGGCCGTGAAGCCGTCGTGCCCCAATCGACGTACACGCTACTAACGTCCGTCGCGATCACGAAGAGGTCCGCCTCGATTTCCCGCGCCAGCAGTGCGGCGCTGCGATCCTTGTCGACCACAGCCTCCACCCCGCGGCGGCCGTCCTGCTCTGCGACAACGGGGATGCCGCCGCCCCCTGCGCAAATCACAATGGCGCCACGTTCCAGCAACCAGCCTACCGATTGGATCTCCACGAAGCGGACCGGCTTCGGACTCGCCACGACGCGCCGGTATGCCGGACCATCGGGTGCCATCGTCCAGCCCTTGTCGCGGGCAGCCTCTGCCGCAGCCTCTTCGGTAAATACAGCACCGATCGGCTTGTCCGGGTGATCGAATGCGGGGTCTTGCAGATTTACCTCGACCATCGTGAGCAGCGTGGCGCACGCCCGCTCCTCGGAAAGCAGATTGCGCAACTCCAGTTCGAGCATATAGCCGATCATGCCCTCCGTCTCGGCGTCAAGCATATCGAGCGCAAAGCGGGCGGCCTGTGGCGCACTTTCGGCTTGCGAGGCCAGCAATCCGACCTGTGGCCCGTTACCGTGGACGATCGCCAGATCGTTTCCTGTCGCGGCCTTCGCCAGCTGGGCGGCCGCCAGCCGGACGTTACGCTGCTGGGCCTCGGCACTGACCGGCTCACCGCGCCTGAGTAGCGCATTGCCGCCGAGCGCTATGACGATTCGCATCGAGCGTGTCCTTTTGACGTTAGCCGGTGAGCGTAGCGACCAGAATCGCCTTGATCGTATGAAGGCGGTTCTCCGCCTGCTCGAAGACGATCGAAGCGTCGGATTCGAACACGTCGTCGGTCACCTCGACGCCGTTCGGGAGCCCATATTGGTCAGCAATCTGCTTGCCGACGTGGGTGTTCGAGTCATGAAACGCCGGCAGGCAATGCATGAACTTCACCCGCGGATTACCACTTGCAGCCAGCAGTGCGGCATTCACCCGGTACGGCAAAAGCTCCTCGATCCGCGCGCCCCACTTCTCGAACGGCTCGCCCATCGATACCCATACGTCGGTATAGATGAAGTCGACGCCTTTCACGGCCTCCTCCGGCTTTTCGGTCAACGTCAGGCGCGCGCCCGTCGTGGCCGCGATTGCCCGGCACTGTTCGATCAGTTCATCGTGCGGCCACAGGCAGCGCGGAGCACACAGGCGGACATCCATGCCGAGCTTGGCGCCCACAATCATCAGCGAATTGCCAGTATTGTTGTGCGCGTCGCCTATGTAGCAATAGGCGATGTCGTGGATCGGCCTGTCGCTGAACTCGTGCATCGTTAGCACGTCGGCCAGCATCTGCGTCGGGTGGAACTCGTCAGTCAAGCCGTTGTAGACAGGCACGCCGGCATACTTCGCAAGCTCTTCGACGATCTCCTGACCGAATCCACGATATTCGATCGCGTCATACATGCGGCCCAGCACCCGGGCGGTGTCCTTCATCGATTCCTTGTGGCCGATCTGCGAGCCGTTCGGGTCGATATAGGTGACATGGGCGCCCTGGTCGTGCGCCGCCACTTCGAATGCACAACGCGTGCGCGTCGAGGTCTTCTCAAAGATCAGCGCGATATTCTTGCCGTTCAGGCGGGGCGTTTCGGTTCCGGCATACTTGGCGCGCTTCAGATCGCGGGACAGGTCGAGCAGGTAGCGAATCTGGCGAGGCGTATATTCGATCAGCGTGAGGTAGCTGCGGTTGTGTACGTTGAACATGATCAGGTCCGTTAGTATTGGATGGCGGGCGAACGTTAGATGGGAATCGCATCCCGTTCGATCGGACAACTCAGGCAATGGCTGCCGCCCCGGCCCCGGCCGAGCTCGCCGCCGGGAATTTCGATGACCTCGACGCCTGCCTGGCGCATCTTGCGGTTGGTGTAGGTATTGCGGTCGTATGCAAGGACGACCCGCCGGTCGAGCGCCAGCACGTTGTTGCCGTCGTCCCATTGTTCCCGTTCGGTCTCGTAGGTGTCGCCCCCCGTAGTCAGCACACGCAGCGAGCCGACGCCCAGTGCTCCGGACACGACGGCGAGAAACTTATCCTCATGGCGTTCATAGCGAATCTGGCCGAGGTCATCTCCCGGATAAAGACTGGTACACCGGATATCGTCAGCCACGTCCGGATAAACGCTCACAAAATCGACATCGAGAAACGAGAACACCGTATCGAGATGCATCGACGATCTCGCTTTCGGAAGCTGGCAGGCAATCACCCGCCTCGCGCCGTTACCGGCAAACAGGGCTCGCGCCACCTGGGTCACCGCCTGGGGACTCGAGCGTTCGCCCATGCCGATCAGTACGACGCCATTGCCGATCGGCATCACATCTCCGCCTTCGAGCGTCTCGACCCCGAAGTTTGTATCGGGGCCACCCCACCACGTTCTGACCTTTCCCGCAAAGCGGGGATGAAACGCATACACCGCCGCGAGCAGCAGGGTTTCCTTACGTCGGGCCGGCCAGAACATGGGATGCAAGGTCACGCCGCCATAGATCCAGGCGCTCGGATCACGCTGGAACATCAGGTTGACGAGCGGCTGGATTACGAACTCCGAGCGCTCCAGATAGCCGCCGAACAACCCCCGTGCATCGAATGGCAGTTCAGCTTTTGCCACACCGCCGATCAACACGTCAGCGAGTTGCTGCGCGGGCATGTCCTCGAGCCACAGCCGTAACTCGCGCAGCATACCCGTCCCCACTTCCTCCTCGACGATGCGCCGGTTGAGAATCCAGTCGCGTGCGGTTGTGTTCAGACAGACTTCGGCCAGCAGATGATGAAATTCAAGCACCTCGATGCCCCGTTCGCGCAGCAGGCGGGTGAACGTCTGATGGTCCTCGATTGCCTTGTCGACCCAGATGACATCGTCGAACAATAAGGCGCCGCAATTGGCGGGCGTGAGACGGCGGTGCGCGAGACCGGGAGCACACACCATGACGGTGCGTAGTCTGCCGGCCTCCGAGTGGACGCCTAGCGTCATGGTTGCTTCTCCGGAAATGGGTTATTCGGTCACGACGTAGGTGTAGAGTCGCATGCTTCCATCGCTTTCGGTCTTCCGATAAATGCCCTGAATCTCGTTTTCAAAACCCGGAAAACGGTTGCCGCCGTCCTCGAACATGCGGAAATAATCCAGCATCGGCAACGCCCGCTCGTCATATCTTTCACCGGGTACGATGACCCCGATGCCGGGTGGATAGACCAATGCGAGGGTGGCCGCGATGCGGCCGCGGATCTGATCGATCGGCAACAACTCGACGTTGTTGCGCACGAGTTCATGCATCGCTTGCTGCGGGGGCATCGCTGCTTCAGGAAAATGCGCCGCGCGAAACTGTTCCCGCTGAAGGCGGCTGACGTTTCGCTCCCGATAAAAGTCATGCATCTGCGCACACAACCGCCGCAAGCCGACGCCTGCATAGCGCGCACGATGCGCTGCCACAAATGAGGGAATGACGTCCTCGAGCAACGCGTTGTCGTCGTGTAACTGCTTGAAGCGAACCAGTGCCGACAGCAGTGTGCCGGCCTTCGACGATTCGAGCCCCGGCGTCAGCAGGAAAAGGATGCTGTTCAGGTCATTCTTCTCCGGGACGATCCGCACTTCCCGAAGAAACTCGGCCAGTACCGCCGCCGGAATGCCATGCTCCGCGTATTCACCCGTCTCGCGGTTAAAGCCCGGTGTCAGCAGCGTCAGCTTGTTGGGGTCGGTCATCACGTAGCCCGGGGCGAGTGCCCCATAGCCATGCCATTTCTGCCCGGGAGCCAGTTCCCAGTAACGCGTGCTGGCGGCGAGTTCGTCGGTCGGAATGTCCTCCCAGCGTTCAATCCTGTCTTGTCCCTGGACCACATCCGGTACGAACGGATCAAAAAACCATTGTCGCGCCACGTCCGTTTCCGTCGCTTCATATTCGCGACGCAAGGCGCGGATCTTCTTGCGCATCTCGATACCGAGCTTGATCGTGTCATCCCACAAAACCTCTCCGGAGCGGCCACGCATCATTTGCGCGCCGACATCAAGCGAGGCGAACAGCGGATAGAACGGTGAGGTCGACGAATGCTGCATGAACATCTCGTTGAAACGCCGGTGACTGACCTGCCTGCGTTGCCCATCGAGATGCGCATCCTTCACATGGATCTGGGAGGCCTGCGAAAAACCCGCCAGCTGCTTGTGCGTCGACTGTGCTGCGATAATGCCAGGTGCATCCGCTCCCAGAGCTTCGAGACCCATCGCGAAGTGTCCCTTGAACAGTGGATGGAATTTCATGAAGCCGGCCCATGCTTCGTCGAACATGATGTACTCGCACAGCGGACCGAGCTTTTCGACGAGCATCTGCACGTCGTAGATCGTGCCGTCGTAGGTGCATTGCTCGATGATCGCAACCCGGAACGGCCGCTTCCGCTGCCAGGCTTGCGGGTCCTTGATCAGGGGGTTGCGCCGGATGCTGTCACGAATGCGCGTCTCGTCGAGCGTCTCGAAATCAATCGGGCCGATCATCCCGTGCACATTGCGCACGGTGGGAAGATAAACCGGTAGGCCGCCGCCGAGCAGCAGCGCGCCATGATGAGCCGCCTTGTGGTTATTGCGGTCGAACAGCACGAGGTCGCCCGGCGCAACCAGCGCGGTCAAGGCGATCTTGTTCGAGGTTGACGTGCCGTTGAGCACGAAATACGTCCGCTCCGCGCCGAAGATCCGCGCGGCGGCCTTTTGTGCGGCCAGTGCCGGGCCTTCGTGCACGAGCAGATCGCCCAGTTCGATGACTGAATTATCCAGGTCATTGCGGAATACGGCCTCGCCTAAATGCTTGACGAACGCGCGACCAATCGGGCTCTTCTGGTAGAACACCCCGCCGTTGTGACCTGGGCAGGTCCACATCTGGTTGGCCTGCTCCGCGTAGTCGACCATGGCACCGAAGAAAGGTGTCTTTAACGAATCGGCATAGCTGTGCAGATGACTCACCAGATTGCGGGCGACGAATTCCGGCGTGTCTTCCTCGATGAATATATAACCCGTCACATGACCCAGCACCGCCACCGGAATTTCCTGGAGCAGGTGGCGCTCCACCAGAATGAACACCGGAACGTCTAGGCCACGCTCGCGCACGAACCGTACAAACGCTTCGACCTCGTTCTCCGGTTCGGTTAGCGACCATTCGACGACGATACAACCCACCGATGCGTCGCTGCGAATCGCGGAGCTGGCCTCCGCGGTCTCGGCTGTAATCGTTGTGCCGTAGCCTAGCCGGCCGAGTTCGTCGACGATGCGTTGCAGCCTCGACGAGGGAAGTGTTGGCGGCAATGGCATCGCGCAACAGAACAGGAAACCAAACATCTGGTCGTATAACATCATGATTCCTGGTGAAATATCGTGATCCAACGGGTTATCAGCGGCTAAGCTGAACCGGCTAACTGACCTTGACTGTTCCGCGCGCGAACAGCACGAGCGCGACGACCGCCAAGATCACGAGGATGACTGCGATGACAGCCTCGCGGCGGGTAAAGACCGGCTCACTGGGCGCATGCTCCTTGCGTGCCCACCAGAACACGGGAAACCCGAGCGAGAAGAGGATGGTCGACATCAGGACAAACTGGGGGCCGGCGGCGTAAAGCAGCCATACGGCATAAACTGTTCCGAGCACGCCGGTCCAGATGGACTCACGGGCGGTTTCTCCGGAACTCGTCTCATACTTCGATTGCGACGCATATCGCCACAGGAAAGCCGTACTGGCTAGGTAAGGCGGCAGGATCATGACGCCCGTGATAGAGATCAGCCAGCTCCATGCGTCGTGGGCAAAAAGCACCACGAAGACCGCCAGTTGCATCGTAATGCTCGAAACCCAGAGAGACGGCGCCGCAGCATGATGACGGTTTTCACGCGCCAGAAATTTCGGAAATACGCCGTCTTTCGCGCCTTCGAAGGGCAATTCCGCAACCAAGATCGTCCACGCAAGCCAGCAACTCAGCAGGGAAAGCATGAGAGCCACAGAAATAAACACCGCGCCCCAATCGCCGACGGCCGCTTTCAGCACGTACGCGGCCGAGGGCGACGCGAGCCCGGCGAGCTGCGCCTGATGCATCACGCCAAAAGGCAACGCGGAAAGCAGGAAGTACAGCACCGTGCAGACGACCAGACCCAGAAACGTTGCAACGCCCACCTGCGATGCCTTGCTTGCGCGATCCGATACCACAACGGCGCCCTCGATGCCGATGAACACCCAGAGCGTAACGAGCATCGTGCTCTTGACCTGTCCGAGCATGCTGCCCAGATGCTCCTGCTGCCCCCAGAAATCATAGGAGAACATCCCACCCCTGATTGCCACCGTCATTGCGCACAACGCAATCACAATGGTGCCGATGTTCAGCACACTGGAAACTACGTTCAGGATCGCCGCCCTTTTCACCCCGGACAGCACGACGAAATTCATCACCCAGATCAGCAGCGAGGCACCGATGATCGATGGCCAGTTATTGCCGCTCTTGAAGATCGGGAAAAAATAGCCAACGGTCTGCATAAACAGCACGGCGAACGCGACGTTGCCGAACGCTGCCGATAGCCAGTATCCCCAGGCCATCTCGAAGCCCGCTAGCGAGCCGAAGCCCTCCTTCGCGTACGAATAGATGCCGGCCTTCAGGTCTGGCCGCTTGTCGGCCAGCGTGCGAAAGGTGTTCGACAAAAAGAACATCCCGACGAGGGTAATGATCCACGCGATGACGACGGCGGCCAGTCCCGCACCTTGCGCCATGTTCTGCGGCAGATTGAATGCTCCGCCACCGATCATCGACGCGATAACAACACCCGTTAGAAGAGGCAGGCTAAGCCGCCTGGTATTGGCTTGCGAAGCAGCTTGTGACCCGGGTTTTGAAGCGCCAGAAGGTTGAGCCTGTGTCGTGGCCGACAGTCCGTGCGGTTGATCCATGTCTTTTCTCCGGATTTCTGTTTTGCGTGCGGCAGCACTTCAGGTTCAACCTGCGATTGGGATCCCAGTCTGCGACCGCGATGGCGCCGCGCCGAGACCACTACCTAGAATCCAGAATAGAAGAGCATCGGCCCCGCCCAATTGATCTGTATCAAGCTGCGACAAAGCCGCGCTGCGTAAAGTGGAATCGGTCTCAGACGGCCGAAGATGGCCCTCAGCTCAACCAGCGATCATCGCAACGCGGCAGGCGACGCGCGCGCAAGGAATACGTCCGCAGCCGGGCCAGCAGCCGGCTCTGCTCAATCCGCGTAGCGCGTCTATGCGCCGCGCTTCCTCGCCATGACTACCGACACGCAGAGCACAGCCATAACCCCGAATGAAACGCACACTGCCGGCATAAGTCACATTCGCCGCCGCGCCGGCCATTTTTAGCTCATTGGTGGGGGTATCGCTTCGCTTGCAGCAGCCGCATTTCTGGTCCGGGACGCTGACGTGCGCGGTCATAAGATTACGGTTCCGGAGCAGCTCGACAGTTCATTCTTCCAGACCAACTTCTGGTTCATGTGGTGCACAACCTTCGCCTTCCAGCCCTGGCATAGCGCGATCGATTTCAGACGATATCTGCTGCATTTTTGCGCACATGATCGGCGGGTTCAACCAGTTGCAGGGAATCATGCGCACTGTCTACAACCAGTACGACTCGATGGTGCGCCCGCTGCACAAATGGCTCGACCAGCACGGCGTGCGGTTTGAACTGAATACCCGCGTGACCGATCTTGGCTTTTGCGAGATGGACGCAGCAAATGCGTGGAATGCATCGAATACGAGCGGGAGGGACGCTCCGGAAAAATGAGAGTGAACGAGAACGACGCCATTATCGTTACGCTGGGTTCGATGACCGAGGCGTCCAGCACGGGCGACATGGATCGTGCCCCCGTCCGTAACGGCAAGACCAACGGCGGCGCCTGGACGCTGTGGGAAAGGATCGCCAGCAGCAGGCCGGAATTCGGTCGCCCGTCGACGTTCGCCGACCATATCGCGGATTCAAAATGGGCGTCCTTCACCAATACCCTGAGCGACACGGCGTTCTTTCGTCTCGTGCGCGACTTCACGGGCAACGTGCCAAGGGAAGGCAGCCTCGTGACGTTCGCCGAATCGGGCTGGCTGGCCTCCATCGTGCTACCGCATCAGCCCCAATCCATTGATCAGCCGGATGACGTGGCAAGTCTTCTGGGGCTACGGCCTGTCCGTCGAGCAGCCTGGGGACTTTGTGAAAAAGCCGATGGTAGGTTCAATGGATCGTTGCAACACCTTCCTATTAATATCGAATGAGGGAGGGTTGGCGAATGGCGCAAATGGGACGGCCAGGGTTGCCGCCAGAAGGCAAGTCAGAGGTTTGGCGGCGGTGGCGGGCAGGTGAATCGTTTCTTGGTATCGGAAAGGCTCCAGGCAAGCCTGCAGGCTCGATCTACGGCGTGATCCGACTATGTGGTGGATACACTCCCGTTCCTCGCAAGCGATCGTTGCGCGCATTGACCTTGAGTGAACGTGAAGAGATCTCGCGTGGTGTCTCCGCTGGGCTTTCAATTCGAGCGATAGCCCATCAGCTGAACCGCGCGCCTTCCACGATTTCCCGAGAGATTGCGCGTAACGGCGGAACAGGCCACTATCGAGCTCTGGAAGCGGATGAGCGAGCCTTGCAGACTGCTCTGCGCCCCAAACACTGCATTCTGAAGCAGAACCGGCGCTTACGCTATGCAGTCGAGCGTAAGCTGCGCCGCGAATGGTCTCCAGAACAAGTGAGCGGTTGGCTTAAGAATCGATATGCTAATGATGAAGCGATGCGCGTGTCTCACGAGACGATCTATCGCAGCCTGTTTGTGCAAGCGCGCGGTGTTTTGAAGAAGGAGCTGCAATATCACCTGCGGACCCAACGGAAGATGCGTCACTCGCGCTTCTCTAGCACGAAGGGTGCTCGCAATAAGATTGCGGACGCGGTTTCGATTCACGAGCGACCACCTGAAGTAGCCGACCGTGCGGTGCCTGGCCACTGGGAAGGAGATCTCGTCAGTGGCGCCAGCAATACCCATGTCGCCACTTTGGTCGAGCGGCGTTCGAGGTTCACCATCATCGTCAAGGTAAAGGGAAAGGACACGGTGAGTGTTGTGGCCGGCCTGAAGCGCGAGGTTAAGCGGTTGCCGCAGCATCTACGCAAGTCACTCACCTGGGACCGCGACATGGAGCTGGCGAACCATAAAGACTTCACGATCGCCACGGATGTGAAGGTCTACTTCTGCGATCCACGAAGTCCTTGGCAACGCGGTACCAACGAAAACACGAACCGACTCCTGCGTCAGTACTTGCCCCACGGTACGCAACTTGATCACTACTCGCAGGCGGACCTGAACAAAATTGCAGCACGGCTCAATGAAAGGCCCAGAAAAACATTGGGCTTCAGGTCTCCGGCCGATAAACTACGCGAGGCTGTTGCAGCGACTCATTGAACCTACCGCCGCTTTTTTTGCGATTTCCAGCTCCATCTGCAAGCGCTTGTTCTCCGCTCGCAGCCGCGAGAGCTCCATTTGCTCCGCCGTAACGACTTTCGCCCCCGGACCGTTGAGCTTGCCGGCCTCCGAGGCCTTCAGCCAGTTGCGCAGAGTCTGCGTCGACATACCCAATTCCCGGGATACGGCGCTCAGGCCTTGCCCCTCCTTGACTCGTTGCACGGCGGCTTCCTTGAACTCTGCCGTGTACACCTGGTGCGGTACCTTGAACATCTATGCTTTCCTTCCTTTGGGTCGAGTTTATACGCGACCTGCTGGAAGGCGAAATTTCAGGGGAAGCTCATTGCTCCAGCATGTGAGCCGCGTCGTCTACCGGGATAAGCCGCTGTACTACGGCCGCGACGGCACCAACCGCTATGACGCTCCGACGCGCAACTATGGCGTGCTCTACCTGGGCCGCGACCTCCCCACGGGGTTGATGGAATCGGTGTTTCACAAGCACCAGTGGGACAAGGACACCAAGCGCTCGATCGCGCAGGCGGAAGTCCAGAGCCGGCTGGTACGTGCGGTCGGTGTGCTGGAAGAACTACATCTGGCGGACCTCACGGCCGAAGGTGTGATGGCAGGCTATTTCGGCTTGAATCTGGAGCAGTTGGCCAGCCGTGACTACACGTACACGCAGCAGGTATCCGCCCAGGTGCATGCGCTACTCGGAAAGGATGGACTGCCACTGTTCGATGGGGTGCTTTAGCCATCGCGCAATAACTATCCCGCTGCCAGCATCGCCCTGTTCGAGCGCGCCGAGGCGAAGATCAAGGTCATTGAGGACATCGACCTGGTTGACCATGTGGGGTGGCCCGATTTCGTTTCGAACTGCCGCATCGGCGTTGAACCTGATCCGGGTCCGGCAGATCGTGATGATGACGCGACCTGAAACAGGACGGCGACGCATTGAGGTCACATACGGAACCGATTGGAGCAAGCTGAAGTCGTCCATCGCGCATGCAACAGGTGACGACCATGAACACGAAAACCCGGCACAACAGCAACGCAGAGCAGAGCGCTTCGGCCACTGGCTGGGCGGAATGTGGCGTGGCTACGCGCGCCGCGAGCGGCAGGCCAAGGCCTCGTTGGTCGTTCGGTGCGTGCCATCCGACGGTGCCGTCGCATTGCTGTGGGTCGTCAAGCTCGGCGTGCTCGTTGTCCTGTTCTATGTCGCCTTCTGGCTGGCGCTGCTGATCGTGTTTGTACTAATTGCAGCTTGGCTGGCCCGAAGGCCGACAATAGCGGAAGAAAATGATTTCCTAGGGCGCGAGGCGGAGGAGCGGGATCATCGCGACAGCCTGTTTTACCATCCTGCGTCCTACAACGATGATCCCGATCCGCGATCTGAGGATGATTGAATCTTGGGTCGCTCTATTTCTTCGCTGCGCTGGTGAGCAGACCTGAACCTTTACCACCTGCTTGCTCAGCATCTGGTCGAAGTCCCTCACTCGTCGTGAATATCCCAATCTGTCTCCTGCCCATCACGTCTTGCCGCGAATGATCCCTTACCCTTGTTGAGTCCGGATGTCTCCATCGACAAGGTGCAATAGTGACGTCCCGGACAATCCTGAGTGTGGTTTGAGCGGCGGCTTCGCAAAACTCCCCTTTGTCGCGCGAATTGGCCTGAGGCGGGTCAGGACTTCTGCCTGAGCCAAGGCGCTGGAAACGCCATCCACGACTGGAACAGGCAAGCGGTGCGCCACGCTGCGCGCGAGGCCCGCGAGCGGTGCGCCCGCGAGTATCAGCACGTCGGTGCCATCCTGCTGGACCGCTTCATGGCATAGTTCAACGAGCCGCGCGGCGTAATCGTCCTGAACCGTTGACGGATCGCGCAACGGTCCGTCGAGGTGCCGGATGCCGGCCAGGCGGCCAAGCACGCCATATCGCTCGATGCATTCCCGATACCACGCGGTGATACGCCGGGAGATCGCGACGATGCCGATACGCTGACCGAGTTGCGCGGCGGTCATCAACGCCGCTTCCGTCATACCGACCACGGGCACGTCGAGTACTTCGCGCAGTTCCAGTAGCCCCGGATCGCCAAAGGCGGCCACCATCAGGGCATCATACTGGCCGACCCGCTCGCTCGCTATCGTCGCGGCGGCATACGCGCCGAGCAGCGCCTCGAACCGCGTTTCGATGTAAGCGACGCCGATCGTGGCCGTCGCCATCTGTATCTCTGTGTCGGCACGTGCGACCCGTCGCGCCTCGGCCTCGATCAGGTCGGTCACGCCGGACGAGATGTTCGGATTAACTATCAATAGCCTCATAACAACTCCTGCAGGACGGTGGAAGGACAGTTGGTCATCCGAAGATCGCGGACAAATCGACCTCAATGTCTTCAGGCAGCGCGAGATCAAGCGTCGCTTCAATATGATCGAGGTGGCCGATGGCGGCAGCGACCGCGCCGTCGATATCGCCCTTCTCCATGTGTTCGATGATCCCGGTGTGTTCGTGGTTCGGACAGGCTGGCACGTTCGGCGAATCGAACAGCAGGATGATCAGACAGGTCAGCGAAGCCAGTTCGCGCATCAGCCGCGTGAGTGGAGGGCTGCCCGCCATCTCGGCGATCAGCAGATGAAACTCGCCCGACAGCCGGATGACTGCGTGCTTGTCACCCTTATCGCGTGCGGCGCGTTCTTTCGCGACATGGGCATGGAGGCGGCGAAAGTCGTCGACGTTCGCACGCTCGACGAGCGTGCGGATCAGGGCCGGCTCGAGAATTCGTCGCGCCTCAAAGACGTGGCGCGCGTCCTGTACCGATGGACTTGCTATGTAGGCACCGCGGTTCGGAATGGTCGTGACGATGCCTTCGTGCGTGAGCCGCGCGAGAATCTTGCGGATCTGCGTCCGGTTCACTTTGAAGACGTTCGCCAGCTTTTCTTCCACAAGCTTGGTGCCGGGAATCAGCCGGTGCTCCATCACGGCCGTCAGGATGCGCCCGTAAATCGTATCGAGACCCTCGTCCGTGCCGAGGAGCTGCTCGGTTGTGCGCCGCTTGCGCGGGCGCAGGTTTTCTTTTTCGGTGAACACGCTGAAGTCCTTGGTTGCTTCTCATTGTGACAATATATTTAAATATAGTCACAATTCAACCCTGAGTTATTGAATTTGCACCGTCAACGGTCACAAGCCCCACCGACGATCCGGCTAAGCACCATGTCAGTGCTGCACCAGCCAGGCTCGCGAACTATTCTGGCCTCACTCATGCATTCCGCCGCAAGCTTCGCGTTCCCGTTGTCTGAGGCGCAACAGGCATTCAACGCGATAGTCGGAAGTATGCCAGACGGCAGGCCGCATTAATGGCACAGCTATTGCTTACTTTGTCACAAAATCATACTATTTTGTGACAATAATGGAGTTCTCCCAATGCAATTTGTCCGTTCCCTTTTCTCCGCACTGAGGCGCGTCGTCCACTCGCTCATCGTGCCACTCACGGTCGCCGCTGCTTTTTTGCCATCCGCCAGTCACGCGAAGGACGCTGAGCCTGTCATGCTCGGCTACGCGAAATGCGCGCATTGCACACCATTGTCCTTGACGCCACAGTACGCCACAGGCGTCAAGCTCTCTGCTATCCCATTTAACACGGGCAACGACGTGCTGACGGCGCTTCTCTCGAAGAGCATCGATGTCGCGCAGGTGACCTATCTGCACTACGTCACCGCGCTCGACAAGGGTTTCAAGGTCGTCGCCATCTCCGGCCAGATCAACGGCGGTTCGCAGATTCTCGTCGCTAACAACCTGCCGGTGCAGTCGGGCGACTGGGACGGCCTGAAGAAGCTGATCATGGAGTACAAAAAGGAAGGCAAACCGTTCCGGGTCGCCGCGTCGCGCGGTAACGCCCAGGACATCCACATGCGTGGGGCATTCCTTACGCACGGTATCGACGTCAACAAGGACGTCCAGTTCGTCAACATTCCAAATCCGGCCGACCACGTTCAGGCGTTGCGCCGCGGCGAAGTGGAACTGATCACGTCGGTCGAACCATACGCCACGCAGATCCGCGAAGTGAAGGCCGCGAAATTCTTCGCGTTTCCGTACGACCAGTCGGCTGGCAAGCTGAGCAACCTGATCATCACCCGACCAGACGTGATTCAGAACAATCCACAAGGCGTGCTCGAAACGGTGCGCGCGATCGTCAAGGTCGACGATCTGATGGCCAGCAACAAGCCGCTCTTCATCGACACGATCCAGAAAGTGACGGGCCTCGACAAGGTCGTCGCGACAGGCGCAGTCGACAACCTCGAACCGGATTACAGGATGTACCGTACACCGGCCGTCGCCATCGCGAAAATGATGCACGAACTGAAGTACGTGAACTCCGACGTAAGCGACGCTGTACAGAACAATCTCGACTATAGCTTCCTCGAGAAAGTGACTGGCAAACCCAAATCACAACTCGGCTACTGATCGGGAAAGCGCAATGTACTCCAGGTTTTCATCGCGTTTTTATCGGCGCATTGAACGTGGCATCGTCCCGGTGCTGTTACTGGCTGGCTGGGAAGCTTTCTCACGCTCGGGCATCCTTCCTGCGGCCCTGCTACCCGCCCCGTCCCAGGTGCTTATCGCATGGGCCGACTGGATTTTCGCGACCGACGGCAACACGCAGACCTATTCGGGTCACTGGCTGTTCGACATCGCCGCGAGTTCAGGCCGGGTATTCGCGGGCTTCGGCATTGCCACGGTGCTGGGTGTAGCGATCGGCATGGCAATCGGTTGGTCTCGTGCGGTCGAATCGCTCGTCGAACCTACCTTGCAAACGCTGCGCCCGGTCCCGCCGGTGTCATGGATCCCGCTAGCGATCATCTGGTTCGGCATCGCCAACAAGCCTGCAATTTTCCTCGTGTTCATGGGCTCGTTTTTCCCGGTGCTGCTCTCGACCATCCATGGCGTAAAGACCTGCGACCGCGATCTGCTACGTGCCGGCGCGATGACAGGCGGTAGCCCACAGATGCTGCTGCGTCACATTGTGTTTCCGGCGGCACTGCCGAGCATCTTTTCGGGCTTGCGCATCGCTATCGGTTCGGCATGGATGCTGACGGTGACCGCAGAAATGGTCGCAGTGAAAAGCGGTGTCGGTTACGTACTGTGGGATTCGTATTACTTCCTGCGCTACGACATCGTGATCGCGTCGATGGTCAGTATCGGTCTGCTCGGTTTTGCGAGCGACTACGTAATCAAGCGCATCGCCGCGCGTATCCTGCGCTGGCAGCGCGGCTCCACTCTTCAGGCCCGTGAAGGTTAAGAACATGGCACTTATCACAATCGACGGTGTATCGCGCACGTTCGAAGACACCAGGCGAAAGCAGACTGTCACCGCACTGGACGACGTGAGTCTGGAGGTCGAACGCGGCGAATTCCTCTGCCTGCTCGGCCCGAGCGGTTGCGGGAAATCGACACTGCTGAACATGATCGCCGGCTTCGACAAGCCATCTTCGGGTTCGGTAAGCGTCGGGGGCTCGGTCGTCACCGATCCTGGCGCGGACCGTGGGGTCGTGTTCCAGCAGGCCAACCTGATGCCGTGGTTGCCGGTATGGGAGAACGTCGCGTTCCATCTGAAGATGCGCAACGTCGCGAAACCGGAGCGCCGCGAACGCGCGCAGCGTTACATCGAGATGGTCGGTCTGACGGGCTTCGAAAACCACTTCCCAAGCGAGCTGTCGGGTGGCATGAACCAGCGCGTCGGCATCGCCCGCGCGCTGCTGATGAACCCCGAGGTGATCCTGATGGACGAGCCGTTCGGTGCGCTTGACGAGCAGACCAGGATGGACATGCATGCGGAGTTGATCCGCATCTGGCGGGACAGTCGCAGCACAATTGTATTCGTCACGCATGGCATCGACGAGTCGCTTGCACTCGGGACACACGTCGCAGTGATGTCGGCGCGGCCTGGACGCATCCGTGAATTGCTGCGGGTCGAACTTGGCCGTCCGCGCGATCCGACCAGCGCCGAATTCAATGACTACAAGCGTCACATCCTGTCGCTTCTGCGTCCCGAAGCAATTGCGGAACCGGTGGGCTAACGGTAGTCGTTACAGGCAACTGCGCCCACGTGATTTCCCGCCAGTTGTCCGCGGCTGCCTGGAAGCCACGAAGCGTTGACGACAACCTTGGACCATTGAGCGAAGCGGCATCGCGGGTGTCCGACACCGGGCATGGCACCGTTCGCGATAGCGACTGTCAAGTATCGCCACCGGAGCCACACGAATGGATGCGCGGTGTGCTCGCTGCGCGCAGCAGCGGTGTTTCTTTCCCTGAGTTAACTTCTCCTACATATGAGCCGACGCATTCGTCTGGGCATTCTCACGCCATCTTCCAACACTTCGCTCGAACCGCTTACACAGGCGCTAGTCTCGGACCTCACGGGAGTGAGCGTACATTTCTCGCGCTTCTCCGTCACACAGATTTCACTCGGTGGTGACGCGCTCGGCCAGTTTCAGCCGCAGCGCATTCTCCAAGCCGCGCGACTGCTTGCCGACGCCCATGTGGACATGATCGGATGGAGCGGTACATCCGCGGGATGGCTTGGTTTCGACCACGACGAAGCGCTGTGTGCCGCGATCACCGAGGCAACGGGCATACAGGCGAGCACATCGGTGCTGGCACTCAATCGGGCGTTGAAAGCATTCAACGTCGAACGTCTGGGCCTCGTGTCGCCGTATCTGAACGATGTGCAGCAGAAGATTATCGCGAACTACGCCGGACTCGGCATCGACGCCCGCTGCGAGAGTCATCTGGGCATTCGGGAAAACTTCGCTTTCGCGCTCGTTGACGAACAGACGCTCGACCGCCAGGTAGCCGATGTTGTCGCTGCGGGCGCGCAGGCCGTTACGACATTCTGCACGAATCTCTACGCTGCGCATCGGGTCGCGCACTGGGAAAGCGAACATGGGGTACCCGTGTTCGATACCGTCACCACCGTCGTGTGGGACATGCTTCGCCGACTCGGTGCGGATACTCGCCGCATCGACGGCTGGGGCCAACTTCTCCAGGAAATCTGATATGCCTGCTTTTGACACTGTTGTACGCAACGCCCGTGTGGTCACTGCCGCGGACACCTTCACAAGCGACATCGGCATTCGCGACGGCCGTATCGTTGCACTGGGCCTTACCCTCGACGCTGGCGTGCGGGAAATCGACGCGGCGGGCCGTCACGTGACACCCGGCGGCGTGGACAGTCATGTGCACTTCGACCAGCCGACAGGTGACGGCTCAATCATGGCCGACGACTTCCTCTCTGGCACGACCTCGGCCGCATGCGGCGGTACGACGACCGTAATTCCGTTCGCGTGCCAGCAAAGAGGCCATACGCTTCGCGAAGCGATTGACGACTATCACCGCCGCGCAGGCGGCAAGCCGCTGATTGACTATGCGTTTCACCTGATCATCACGGATCCGACGCCGCAGGTCCTGAAAGAAGAGCTGCCTACACTGATCGCGGAAGGCTACACATCGTTCAAGATCTACATGACGTACGACGCGCTCAAGCTGAGTGACCGCGAAATGCTTGACACACTGTCGGTCGCACGAAATGAAGGTGCGATGGTGATGGTCCACGCGGAAAACGCAGACTGCATCGCATGGCTCACCGAGCGGCTACTCGAAGCCGGCCATACTGCACCGCGCTACCATGCAACGTCCCGGCCGATGCTCGTCGAGCGCGAGGCAACGCATCGCGCCATTGCGTTTGCGGAACTGATCGACGTGCCGATCCTGATCGTGCATGTATCGGGGCGCGAGGCGGTTGAACAGATTCGCTGGGCGCAGAGTCATGGCCTGAAGGTTTACGGCGAAACCTGTCCACAATATCTGTTTCTCACGGCAGATTCGCTGGGTTGCGACGACAGCTTCGAAGGAGCGAAGTGTATCTGCAGCCCGCCGCCGCGCGATAAGGCTAATCAGCAGGTCATCTGGGACGGACTTGAAAACGGTACGTTCGAGGTGTTCTCGTCCGATCACGCGCCCTTCCGTTACGACGGCCCGGACGGCAAGAGGGTACATGGCGACAACGTGTCGTTCGACAAGATATCGAATGGCATTCCCGGCGTGGAGACGCGCATGGCGCTGCTCTGGTCGGAGGGTGTGCGAACCGGCCGCATCACTGCGCAAAGTTTCGTTGCATTGACATCGACCAATGCCGCAAAGCTTTACGGACTTTACCCGCGTAAAGGCAGCATCGCGATCGGCGCAGACGCGGACCTCGTGATCTGGAACGAGGGGGGCGAGTATCCGGTTGAGAATACACGGCTGCACCATAACGTCGACTACACGCCCTATGAGGGAATGCGCCTGACTGCGTGGCCCGCGATTACGCTGTCGCGTGGGGACATCGTGTGGGACGGCGACAGGCCATGCGGTGAAACAGGTCGTGGAAAGTTCCTGCGTTGCATCCCGCCCGATCCAGCCCGGCCACGGCGGCGAAAAGCGATATTGCCGCTCTAGTTCCGATCCGGTACCGTGGTGACGGAAATGGCCGGGTTCATTCATAGCGTGGAAAGACTCGCCGCGCGTATTTAAAAGGCCTTAATCCGGCGTGTTCATTCGGCCTGGATGCGCCACCGCCTCACACGCCTGCCCGGTGCGGGCATGGGCAGATTTTTCGCCATCGCATCCCGTACGAATTGTGGCTTGCAAAGGACCCTCGCCACCGCTATCGTTGAGTAGCCATTCGCACTGGAGCAATGAAGAGCAAAGGGACAACAGATACCGTGCTGGTACAGGCTTTTGAAATGCGGATCGGCACAGCAACGTCCATACAGTGCGGAGTTCTTCCGCCATTACCGGCACCTTTCCCTAATGCGGCACAGGCTGCTTCGTTTCCCTTCGCGGCTCACCCTAATAGGGTGTAACTGAACATCCGATCCCCGGCCTTCCTGATCTCTTCAATTCAGGCTGCCACGCCGGGGCGCTTTTCAGGTTGAGTGTCGGTAACCGGTTCTCCCAGTCGGTAAGATCCCTCGCCGAAATGGTGTCGCGCCTGGTATTAAATCCAGGCGCCCTTCTACCTGACTTAGCCGCTCGCAACTGGCAGCGAATATCGATCGCATGCGTAGCCCGGCGGCTCGCGCCGTGTCCCGGTGCGAAGCGCCGAGATGTTCAGAACCGCGTTCGAATGCCCACGGCCACTAGCGTCTGGGTGCTCCCTCCACCGATGCCTGTCGACGGCAGGATGAAAATCTGCGCGGCGTTTCCACCGGATGCTCGCTGGTAAATCGCCATCGCATAAACGTCCGTCCGCTTCGAAAACGAATAATCGATATCGATACCTGCCTGATTATGATTCCCTCTCAGGATTACGTTAGATGCGTCGTGGTTTGGAAGCATAAAGGCATAAGCCGCTCCCACATAGACCGCCGGCGTGAATTGATATTTGACGCCCGCTTCAAAGACCTTTACCGAGTCAGAGGTACGCGAATACTGCGTGCTTGTGTAGAGCGCGGTGAGCGTCAGACTTCGAATGACATAGTTTGAGCCTACCGCCCAGGTTACATAGTTGCTGGTGCCATCGGCCTCCTTGAAGTTCGTATAAGCCGCACCAACTCCCAGCGCCTTACCCTGATAGCGGACGCCAGCGCTCACCGTACTCCCATCAGACAGCGTTCCAGGTTGACCTCCAAGCCCGACCATACTTGAAAAGGTCCAGCCCGGTATTGCCGAGGTCGACACCTTGACCGAATTGTCTACACGAACTCCTCCCAACCGGTCAAAGTCGGCCGAACTGCCATTCGCACCCACGAGGTTCGCTGCGGTACCCGGTCTGTACCAGTATGGCGAAAGATACGACGCAGCGGAATAGGAAAACATGTCGTACATCATGTCGTACTGGCGCCCAGCGGTGACAGTCAAAGCTGGAAATTGAAGGCCAACAAAAGCTTGCCGGCCGAAAATTCTTGTAGTCCCGCTACTGCCTTGGCCGATCGTTCCGTCGTTGACGTTAAAGCCGTTCTCCAGCGTAAAGATGGCATAGCTGTTTCCGCCTAGCGCCTCCTGCCCACGCAGACCGAACCGGTCGGCGACTGTGCCAGGGATCTCTCGAACACTCGAATGGCCGGAGACGTCACTCACGTATCCAACAGCCGCATCCACAATGCCGTACATCTGCACAAAATTTTCATCTGCATGCGCAGTCGAGCACCAAGGTACGAGCGCGATACCCGAGATTGCTATAGTGATCGCCAACTGATCCCGGTTAAAGGTACTTTTCATTCGTGATCTCCAGTTTCAAATGCACAATTAATTAGTTGTACGACATATAAGAAAGACGACTGTGAGCCTCCGCTGCAATCGGTTACGACCTGATCCAAAGAGAGGGCAATTTTTCCCTCGCGATCACCGCGTCGCTCGACGCAGCACAGGCTCTTTTACGGCATTACAATGTTGTCGCCGGCAGACGCCGCTGCTTTAGCCGGTCGCTGTTACAAACGCGCGCGACACAGCCACGCGTATATCGCTGTTTACCCGGGAAGGGAATTTCAAGTACGGTCGGCGTGCTGCATTTACCGCGACTAACAAAAAATTGAAAAACGCTTTAGGCCCGAGTGCAACTCTGGCGTCCGTTGCACTGCAGCCATCCACTCCCTCACACCGTCTGCGCTTCAGCCCCGAACGCGCGGCACGCATGGTCATCCACATCGACAATCATCGTCGACCATTTTGGTCGACCAAAATTCTTTGCAAAATGAATTTTTGTGCGGGCCACTCATCGGTGATAAAACGTGACGGGAAAAGAAACTACGAATGGGCGAACGGCCGGGCAGTTACAACAGCTTGAAAAGGACGATGACCGAAAAGGGCGCAACCGCTCCGGCAATACCGGGACGCGTCTGACACGTTTGCCACATCGCCAGCGGTGGTTTTGTTCACCATCGTGACCCATTAACGTTCGTCCTCCCAATTCGCCGGCCCTGGTACCCGGGCAATGCGTCCCCCTGCGACCGATTCACGACTGCAACCGGAAACTTTCAGGCGACGTGCCAGCTCAGCGTTGGGACCTCCTCAATCCTGCCGTTCTTCCGCGGTAGCTTGACGCCACCGTTCGGCGAAACGCTTACCAAGCTGAACACAACAGCTGCCAGCCATAACAGATCCATCTCGTTAGTGAATGCCCCCACCGCGCCCGAGTTTTACAGTGGGGCGTTGCCACCGGTGACCCAGTAGTCGTTCAACCTCGGCCGACAACCCGAGCACCATGCGGTCTGAATACATGGGCCCGACGATTTGCAAGCCCGCCGGCAACCCATGTTCTGCGAGACCGCACGGGACCGAGCAGGCTGGCACGTATGTATGATTAAAAAGAGGCGTGAAAACTGCATGATCGCGTGGCCCCACAGGCTTACCCTCGATACGCTGCGGCGCGTTGTTTTCAATGCGCCACGCAACGCAGGGTGCGGTTGGCGTTAGCAAGCAGTCGACACGGTCGAACAGGCTACACATCGCGGCAAACAACCTCTTGCGCAATTCGAGTGCCCTGGTTACTGCCACTGCTGGCAGCGACAGCCCGGCGTCAATCTGCGCTGCTATATCGGGATCGAAACTTTCCCGATTGTTGCGGAAGGCGTCGGCGTAAATTGTCGCCAGGCCGGCCAGTTGCAAGGGCATCAGGTCGGCCTCCTGCACGTTTTCAAACCAGGGCGGGTCGCGATACTCCACGGCATGCCCCGCGTCGGCTAGCAGCCTCACAGCGTGCTCGACGGCCTGCGCTATGCCCGGGTCCACGGCGAAGCCAAGCCCGAGCCGCGGACTGAAAGCGATTTTCAGACGCTGACCCGTCCCGTCCCGCCCCAGCATCGCCGACGATACGCTGGCCGGATCCCGCGGCTGATGACCGTGCAACTGTTCAAAGACAAGACGGACGTCGCCAACGCTGCGAGCAAGAATACCGATCGTGTTGTTGCCATAGACCGGTTCCGCAAAGCCTGGACCATGAGCGATGACGCCAGCCGTAGGCTTGAACCCGACAACACCGGTATGCGCCGCCGGACGCCGGACGGAGCCTCCCGCATCCGTAGCAATGGCAACGGCACATAGCCCTGCCGCAACCGCCGCAGCCGCGCCACCGGAGGAGCCCCCTGGAGTGCGCTGCGCGTCGAGCGGATGACGCGTCGCGCCGTAAAGAATGTTCGTCGTATTCCCTTTGCACGCGAATTCCGAGCAGTTACTTGAACCAATCAGTACTGCTCCGTTGCCGCGCAACCGGGCTACGCATAACGCGTCTTCAGGGGCGATGAAGTCGCTAAACAATCGGGAGCCGTTAGACGTACGCCTGCCGCCGACCCAGATATTGTCCTTCACCGAAACCGGCACACCGCCGAGCGGTTGCTCGAATCTGTTGAGTGACTGTTCCCATGCGTCCCGCTCCACACGTACCAGCGCATTAAGGTGTGGATTAACGTTGTCGATGTGCTGAAGATACTGCAGGGCGACGTCCTGCCAACCGAAACGCCCTGATACAAGCCCCGAACGCAACTCGACGGCGCCGAGTGCAACCAGCTCTGGAATAGTCTCGCGCATGATCATCCGTCCCTGAGTCCGCTAATGAGCATCGCGCCAGAGCGCCTCGCACACCTGTTCGGCTTCTGCGCAGATCTCGTCCATGTCGACCCGCGTCGGCCTTCCCCCCTCCACAAGAATCGAGCCATTGACCATCACCATCTCGACATCACGACCTTGGCCCGTATGCACAAGGGTACCAAGCGCGTTTGTCCGCGGCGTCAGATGTGGTCTGCCGAAATCGAACATAACCAGATCAGCATCCTTGCCTGTTTCGAGGCTGCCAATGCGGTCAGCCATCCCGACCGCATTGGCTCCCCCAAGCGTGGCCATATGAAATGCGTGCTGCGGCTGCCAGTCGCTGTTGACTGCACCCTCCTGGACGCGCGCTGTCATAAGCGCCCAGCGCATCAGTTCGACCATGTCGCCGTGCTGCGTGTCGGTTGCAAGTGCCAGGTTGATACCTGCCCGTTTGATCTTTGGAGTCGGTGCAAGGCGCCCCGATGTCGCATTACACTTGGGAATGTGGACTGCATGCGCACCGGCACCGGCCATCAACGCGATATCGCTATCGGTGACGTAAATGCAATGACCACCCAGTAGGCGCTCATTCAACAGCCCCACATCGTTCAGCACCTCCGTGGACGTCTTGCCCGTACGCTCGCGGACCCGTTCGACTTCTAGTCTGCTCTGGCCGAGGTGCGTGTTTACTCGCAGCCCGCGCTCGCGTGACGCGTGCGCGATCTCCCGGAGAAAGGCGTCCGAACACGTATCGACCGCGTGGGCAGCAAGCTGCACATTCACGAGCGGATGGTCTTTCCACCTGTCGGCCAGATCGAGCCCGGCCTGCAACAACTGAGCGCCAATGCGTGTGCTGTACTCCCAACGTCCGTCTGCCACTTTCGTGAAGTCAACATCATGGATTCGCCAACTCGGAGTTAGACGCATTCCCAGGTCCGCCATTGCTTCCGTGGTGAGGTCGGCATACACGAAATTATCGCCAATCAGCGTCGACCCGAACATTAGCGCTTCCAGCGCGCCAAGCCGCGCCAGAACACGGGCCTGCTCCGGCGAGACCTGCGTTCCCTTCGGAATTCCCGGCGTATAGGACGGTGCAAAACCCAGATCTGCGGCGACGCCGCGAACCATTGTCAAGATTGAATGCGTGTGTACGTTGACAAACCCTGGAGTGATGACCTTTCCACGCGCGTCGATGATGCGTTTGCAGCGCGCATGTTCTGGCAAATCTGGCCCGAGCCAGGCGATTTGCCCTTTCGCGACTGCAAGCGTCGCGTCCCGCAATTCCCGCTGCGCCGGATCGCCCGTCAGCAGCGTCGCATGAGTGAATGCGATATCAAATTCCTGATTCTCCACGCAGTTGTCCTCCGCATTTTTCGGTCGCCCATCTTGTTTAAAATTGTCGACCGATTCTGTCGACAAAAAAATACCGCGTCAAGTGGATCACAAGTGGACGAAGGTCTCGGCGCAGTCCTTGACCCGCAAACCCGGCAGGGTCAAGGGGACCCCAATGTGCAGCACTGCCTCACCGAAAAGGCGACGTGGCAGGATCAATCAATATGGGAAAGGGAGATGATTGCGGAATACGAAGGGATGTATTCCGCGAAACAGGGAGAGAAGTAACCGGGTCTCTCTGGCCGGAACCGTGAGCCCGAAGGCGCTCGGCTCGTCACCGGCGCGGCGGCACGTGCGAATGCTGGTCCGCAACTCAGGCGACACCTACGCGAGGTTTAGCAACAGGTCGCTCCGCCAAAGGTGAGTCATATTCGGTTCGGGCATACGTGGGCGCTGCTGCCCGCAGCCCGACAGAGATCCCGTCCAAGTCACGTCATGCGACGGGGCTCCTACCCTAATATCGATCGAAGATAGCCTTGAGGTCTTCCTGGTCTTGAAGCGCGACACGTCGCGCCACCCGTGCCTCGATTTCGTCGAGGTGGCTGACCATCGCATCGACTGCCACGGTGGTTTTCCCCTGGGCAAGCGCATCGACGATTTCCCGGTGTTCGGCTGGTGCACAACCCGATTCGTCATGCGACTCGTACAAGGCTACGAAAATCTGTGTCCGGGCGACCAGCCGCTGCAGGAACGCTGCCAATTCGTTGTTACCAAGAATCTTCGTCAGACGGGTGTGGAAGGCACCAGCCAGTCGAACGGATTTCTCGCGATCGCCAGTGCGATGCGCTTCCTCCTCGTGTCTCACATGCTGTTCAAGCTCATGAAGTTGAACCTTGTTCAGGCGGCCCGACAGCAGCATCAAGATGCCCGTCTCCACCGCGCGCCGGGCGTCATAGAGGGTATGGATATCGTCTAACGTGGGTTGTGGGACGAAAGCGCCGCGGTTTTGACGTAACTCCACCTTGCCTTCACGTTCGAGGACAACCAGCACTTTTCGCACGGCTGTTCGCGTCGCGTTGAATGTGTCGGCCAGCACGCGCTCACGCAGCGGCGTGCCCGGTCGTAACTTACCGTCGAGCAGCGCGCCGGAAATCGAACGATATATCCGCGCTTCGTTATCTGACAGCGCCTCCGATGGTTCATTAGCGGGCATCGACCACGCTTCTGGAAATTCGCCCGTTGAACGGGGTGAAAGTGGAGTGACGCCCTTGGGCTGCGATTTTTCTCTCACGGCAGGAAGGAATACAAAAGTGCGGGCATGGGCTCGAGATCAACAAAATCACCGATTATATGCGTGAGTCCCGCATTTGATTCAATCGGGAGCAGGCCGTAACCCGGCCGGCGTATCGCTGAGCCTCGAGGCGACTCCAAGGTACGCTACGGGCAGATCAGCAGGAATACTTCCATTGCTCAGTCCGATCTTTACACCGATTCCGTAACCGATGCGTCTGTGCGATATTGTGAACTGCTATTGCGCGTGTGAGCAGTCCGGATCTCCACTCGCGGCTTTCTGTCAGCAGAAGTCCCGGCTCGCCGTCACCAGCATGCCAAGAAGACCGGTCAGGTCGATAAGTCGCTGAACAACCAGGTGATGAACATCGCCCTCCCGCTGCCACACCCCGTAGACTCCCAGCGGCGAGGCACCGAGAACCTCTTGCTTTTGCGCCCTCAACACATCGGGCCGGATGATCACATTCACATTGCCCGTCTCGGCCTCCATCGTGATGAAGATCACGCCCTTTGCGGTGGCCGGTTGCTGGCGCACGGTGACAATTCCGCATCCCCGAGCCAACTGTCCATTGCAGTAGCCGTGAAGTACGCGCGCAGGCATCAACCGCAGCTTCGACAGTCACGGGCGTAGCAGTTCCAGAGGATGACGTCCCAGCGTCAGGCCGACAGCCCGGTAGTCCGCGACGATGCTCTCCGCTTCAAACGGTGTGCCGAGCGCCGGTGTGCCATCACGAATCGCGGCCGCCGCCAGCATGTCCCTGTCGGGCACCGCCGCCGCAGCCTGCCATCGGGCCTCGCGCCGGTTACCGGCCAGTGACAACAGCGCGTTTGCATCCGCCAGTACCTGAAGATCATGCCGGTCAAGTTCCGCGCGCCGGGCAAGATCCGGAACCGACGTGAATGGTCGCACCGCCCGAACCAGTTCGATCCGCTGAGCAGCACCATCACGCATGCCGCACAGCAGCGACAGGCCAAGCCGCACCGCTGGCCGCAACGACGCCCCGATCCGCTCGAACGACGAGTCCCAGCCACTGATTGTTACGTCTACGGGTAGTACCGGTACCCCATGTCGGCGTGCGTCCTGCACCAGTTGCGATGGCGAATAGAACCCCATCGGCTGGCTATTGAGCAGTGCCACCAGAAACGCTTCCGGTTCGTGACATTTCAACCAGCTACACGCGTGCACGACAACGACGATTGGCGTCCACTGGCCTCCATCAACATCCATTGAGTTAATCTAAGTCTGTGTTTTTAAAGGTCTTATCGTCCACCAACTGCTTTGAACAGCTGGACAAATCCGGTACCTATGTCTGTAATGATGTGTGTAACGGGTCGGTTTGAAGGCGTTATACACATAGCACTCACTGCTCTCAATCTTCTCTCAGCGCGCAAAGTGGAAACGGCGCAGCCCAAGCCCAAGGTGTACCAACCCGGGACGGTGGCAGCCTCTTTTGCGCGTGCAACCCAATGGCTCCAAGCTCTGGCGGTATCGCTACCGGCTGGGCGGTGCTGAGCAGGTGTACTCTCGATCGGGGTGTACCCGAAGATCACGCTGGAGGCGGCCCGTGCTGAACGTGACCGGGCAAAGGCGTTGGTCAAGAGGGGGCTCGATCCCATCGTGGAGAAAAAGACACTATGCAAAATCGCGCTTAACGCTCAATGCTTTTGAGTGCTGTGCACTGGAAGGGCGCAGGCGACACTAGACCGCTTGGCTGCACGAACGTCAGCGTCGTGACATAGTTCACCTCGCTGTATTTCTCGCCCTGGCGGTCGTTAGCACTCTTGTCGAGAGTGTTGGTAACCGCTACGTACTGACCTTTCCAGGGCAGATCGAAGTGCACCGTGCCATCCTCGCCGGTGCGTCCCTCACGCGACCTGCCCGACGGAGACAATAGCGTAACCTTAGCTTTGGGCAGGGGTGCGCCGTTGAACACCGCGCGAAGTTCGCCCGCCTTACCCGTGGGCACCAGGTCCAGCACGGTACGCCTTGCGTCCACAGGCTGCGAAGGATTTGCCACCCAGCGTGCCGCAAGGTGCCACCCAAGCGGCGGTAGGTTTTGCGAGGCCCGTTGAATCGGCGGATGGTCACCGTCGGCAAACAGCGTCTCGACTGGGTTGGAGGCTGTGTAGGTGAAGTAGCTGGGCGTAAGTTTGCCACCGGTCACGGCCTCGGCCTTACCATTCGTGTATTGCTGCTCCATGGTCGGAACGCCCATGAATTCGTCGAGCCGCCCAGGAGAGGTTTCGCGCAAATTGCTCGCGTACTTACCAAAATACAGATGTACTTGCTCTCCTTCGTCTTCGATCCAGAGCTGATGAGCCTGTGCAGCGTTGCTCAAGCGGACGAGAAGCAGAGAAGCGACAAGGGGTGAACGCGGATCATGCGGGTACCTCTCAGGTGATTGTCAAAAGTGGTCAATGAAAAGCGCGGCCCGTGCACGCAAGGACCGGTGCTATCAAAAAATTGAGCGAGGTTTTCTTAAATCAGGTGGGCTGACCCGAGAGCATCGGGTCGAGACGGCAGTCCCAATTACTGATAGAAGTTCAAGGTCAACATCGCCGATCTGCCCGGTGCCCAGGTCGCGTAGATGGGATAGGCAGTCGAGAAGTATTTGCGATCGAGGATGTTGTTCACGTTCAACTGCAAATCAATGCTCTTTGTCACGCGATATGTCGCCACCGCATCGACACGCGCGTAGCCTGGCGTCCACTTCAACACAGTCGGCGACACTGAAGCGTACGACTTACTCGCCACGGCGACGCCGGCGCCGACCTTGAGCTTTGGCATCACGTCATAGAACGACCACAGCGTGAAGTTGTGCCTGGGCACCATCACCATCGGCAAGCCGGACGACGCGGCGTTCGCCGCGCCCGCATCGACGGTGATCGCATCGAGATACGAGTAACCGCCGAAAATGCTCCACTCACCGGTGATATTGCCCGCAGTGCCCACTTCCACACCGCGCACCCGCTGATGGCCGGCGTTGATCGTGCCGCCCAGACCATCGGACACGCGCGCATTAGTCTTGTCGGTCTGGAACAGCGCCAGGTTAAGCGAAAGGCGATCGAGGACGTCCCACTTTGCGCCCACTTCGATATTGCGGCTGCGCTCCGGCGAAAGATCCTGGTTCGTCGCGGTGATCTGATCGGTCCCGCCGCCGATACCCGAATTCGCGCCCGGTGGATTCGCCGACGTGCCGTACGATGTATACAGGCTCACCGACGGCAGCGGCTTGTACACGAGGCCGAGCTGATAGCTGAAGAGATTCGAATTGTTGGTGAGGTCCTGCGCGCCCGCTTGCGTCGCCGTGACGTCGAAGCGATCGAAGCGCGCGCCGGCATTGAAGAGCCACTGATCGGTGATCTTCACGCTATCGAAAAGATATGCCGACGCGACGTTCGTCTGCGTATGCGTCGCCGCACCGGGAAAACCCTTGTCGCCGTTGAGCAGAATACTGCCCAGCCACGGATTATCGGGGTTCCATGCGTTGATCGGCGTGCAGTTGTACGCCACGGAGCACGGACCGCCCGAGCGGATGTTATTGCCTGTACTGTCAGTCACGAGATAGCCCTCGTAAAGGCTGCGCTCATGGCTGAATTCGACGCCCCCCGTCATCGTGTGCTGCATGCCGAGAAGCGTTGCTTGACCAGTCAGCTCGGTCTGATTCGTAATGCTGTTGGTCGCGTACTTGCCGCTCTTCGCCTGCAGACTCAGTATATTCGGATTTGCACTGGTCAGTTGCGGATTGGTCGCGATGTAATCGAGCGTGGAGCGACCAAACATCGTCGTGTTCTTGAGCTTCAAATTGTCGTTGAAGCGATGCTCGACCCGTACTTCGCCTGTATCAGTCTGTCCGTAGCGATAATCGCGGTTGTTGAGGCCGTAGAACTGGCCGCGGTCGCTGTTGATCGGCGTACCGCCCGTCGAGCGGAACGGTACGCTGAAATCCGGCATGTCGTACGAGTTCAGATGGTAATAGCTGACCGTGACCGTCGTGGGGCTGTTCAGGCCAAATGCAACGGACGGCGCCACGCCCCAGCGCTTGCTGTAGACATTGTTGCGGCCTGCCTGATTCGCGTCGTGCCCCATTGCGTTGAAGCGAAACGCGTTGTCGTCGCCGAACTTCTGATTCACGTCCAGCGTCAGGCGCTTATACGCATCCGTACCAACGCCGGCACTGCCAGTGATGAAGTTCTCGTTCTTCGGCATCTTGGTTTCTATATCGATGGACCCGCCCACCGCACCGCGCCCGGCGTATACCGAATCCGGGCCCTTGATGACGGTAATGTTCTCGATGTCGAAGGTCTCGCGATTCTGCACGCCTGAATCACGAATGCCATCCACGAAGATCGAATTGCGCGATTCGAAGCCGCGGATCACCGGGCGGTCCGCGGAAGGATTCGCCGCTGCATCACCGCCGAGAAACGTGATGCCGGGCACAGTCTTGAGCGCGTCCGCGAAAGTCGTCGCGTTGGTTTGTCGAATCAGCTCTTCGGGAATGACTGTGATCGAGCGTGGCGTGTCCAGCAGCGGCGCGGTGAACTTGTATGACGGCAACTTCTTGACTTGCATATCCGATTGGACGGCCGACGCGTTCACGTTTACTGCGGGCAGCGTTTGCGGCGAAGAATCGACAGGGTCCTGTACAGCCGCGGCCTGCGCGACCACCTGAGACGGCGCGAGGAAGCTTGCACAATAGAGGGCACCGACGGACGCGAGTAAGCGCGTCCGCGTCTTGAACAGAGCGGGCATGGTGACTCTGGCTGGAAATAGATGGAACCCCACATTGCATGGGGGCGTGCGGACACAACAGACACCGGGCTGGAATCTTAATGCGAATAAGTCTCAATCCGGAATGAAACGAATTGTAATGTTTGTCTGCAAATCTGTAAACAGGTTATGAAAAGACGTCGAAGTACGCCGCACGGTGGCGCCCTGTCGTGTCGGGTCCAACGCCATGAGCGCCACGCCCACTCGGCCACCGCAAGCGTCTGCGCTATGCTGAACAGATCAACGCGATACGCCGGAATCACACCGAACTCGTCGTTGTCGATCAGAAATGGCGCACGCCGAAGGCTACCGGCATGAAGTTGAAGCGCGAGCCCGTCACGTCTGCTGGCGGGAGGTTTAACATCGACGCAAAACGATGCGCCGGCGCCACCACGGCGCAAAGCTGCGGCACAGCGAAAGAATGGAGGGTAGATAGGCCCCGGAGCGGTTTGAGAGGTGGAGATCGATCGCATCACCACGCATGATCGAGAACACCATGGGTGTCGAGCCATCGCGGATTTCGCCGGGGATATCGGGGTACGTCATCGAAAAGCACTGCAACGCTCGCGCGCTCAGGTTGCCGATGAATCCTCTCCACGCCGAGCGCGACGCACCTGCAGCACAAATGAGAGTACGCCTCTAGACGCGCGACCAGGTAGTGCCGAACTGCACGGCGTGTTGTGGTCGATCACTGGGGCCATAAATGCCCCTGCTGAGGGATATAGCCGCGTACTACGTCCGCGCCGCCTGCACCAGCGGGCTAGGCGAGCGCGGCGGCGCAGCAGGCAATGCCAGCGTCGAGATGCGCTTTCGCTACAGCCCCGATGCCAAGAGCCTGCGCGCCATGGTGCCAGCCGTGATTCCCCCCGGTTGCTGCTCATGCTGCCGGCGATGCTGACCTCCCTGGCGGTGGTGCGCCAGAAAGCGACGGGTTCCATCACCAATCTGTACGTGACGCCAGTGACGCGCATCGAGTTCCTGCTCGGTAAGCAACTGCCCTTATGTCGGCTTAGCCAGATGAACATCCTGCTGATGACGCTGCTCGCGGTCACCATCTTTGACGTTCCGGTCAAGGGCAGCTTTTTCAGGATATTCGGATTCAGCGGTTGATGCCCACAATGCGTGTTGCATTGCGACAATCGCGCATTTTGGGCATTTACGGAACATCGGGCGCATAGCGTTAAGGGTTATTCGATGCCTGCCGTCGGCCACAGGAACGTGACGGTACCTCGGCGCGTGCCGGCAGGCGTCGAATAACCCTTAACGAACTGAGCCGAATGAAGACGGGCTCAGTTCGACCCGGAAGGGACGGTCGTCCGTGCGCAAAGGGGCCATTCAGATAGGCGCCCATCGGGCGCTTTGCTAACGAAACGCCTGCCGGATACCCAGCGCGACAATGAGGCATCCACATGCGCGGTCGATCCAGGCCTTCACGCGACGATACGCCGTCGCAATCGCCGCGTGCGATAGGACAAGTGCGACGGCTCCGTACCAGCAAGTCGCAGTTGCACCGACCGTACCGAGCATGGCAACGAAAGTCGGCGTGGAGACGTGGGCGGGCGCTGCGGAGGAAAACACGGCTGCATAAAAGGCGATGGACTTCGGGTTTGCGATATTTGTCGCGACGCCTTGCAGGAATGCGGCACGAAATGGCGGCGATTTCGGAGGGTGAGGTGCTGCTATGTCGCTTGACCGCGCTGACACAACGAGCCGCAGCCCAAACCAGATCAGATAGGCAGCGCCGGCAAGCCTGACGCCCACAGCGAGCCATGGGAAAATGGCGAACACCATTCCGATACCGAGGATGGCGCAAGTCGCCCAGAACAGATTGACTATCACGATTCCAGCGACAAGCGCGAGCGTATCGGAGCGTCTGCCGGAAACTGCCTTGTGAACGACTGCGACGAAGTTCGGGCCAGGTATGACGACACCCGCCGCGTAGACAGAAAAAACCGTCGCAACAGCAGACGAATCGATCATCTGTTCCCCTCAGTGGAGCGTGGTTGTATGGAGTCAAGAAGCCGCTTCAATCGTCGGTATTCTGAAGCAATTCGGAATTGACCGCTGCTGACCGACTCCGGAAGTATAAGGTCAGCGGTGCCAGCCGCGGCAGACGGCTAGACCGAACTTTTGTAGTCGACCCGCATCGGCCGTTCCATGCACGGTCTGACGGATGTCTCTTGTACCGCGGTCAAACCCCTCAGGCTTTCGTATCAGACGACAACCGGAGACGAACTCGGATCGAGTGCGACCAAAGACCATGCGCCACGCCGTCGATTGCACGCACGAGGTGGCCGATATCGTGCTCGCGCGTGGTGTCGATACGCACGGTGAGATCGCCTGCCGCGATACGCATGGCTCCGCCGATGGTGCCCAAGGTCATTCGCAGCGAGATTCCTCCCGGCGCGAGCACCGGCGAAGTGGTCGCCCAACTCTCAAGTCAACGCATCAAGGCCCCGTCGCGTCAACGAGGAACGCCACATGCGCAAGGAAGCCGACGGCCTCGACCTTTAGCCATGTCGTGTTCCTTCATGCCTTGTTGGTCATGTCGTCGTGCACGTGCCGCGCTTCATCCCGCCAGCCTTGCCGCGCCCGGCGCATGGTCGCGATGGCCAGACGCGCGACCTTGTGCCATGCGTAAGGCCGCGGATCGGCGATCATGCTGAGTGCCCGGGCATAGTCGAGCGTGAGCCCCGGCGTCCAGGCCATGGTGACGGCGCGCTTGCGAATCTGCGCGGCAACCCATAACTCCGGCGTCACGATGATCCTGAGCAAAACGCCCCAGCCCGCGCGTGCGCCATACAGGCGGCCCGCCGCGCCTTCCAGCGTCGCTTCGAGCGCACGTGACACGCTGCTGGAACAGTTTCGATGCGTGAGGTTATAGGTCGTATCTTCCCTGTAGATGCGCCAGAACCGTTCGAGTCGCAGCGGATCGTAGTTGCGAATGCGCACGCGCACAGTGGAAGGACACCACGCCTTCGACTCGATTGCATAGCTTGGCTGGAACATGCCGGGCACATCGTTCTCGCGTGTTGCGCGCAGCAGACGCGCGAAATCATCCGGAGAACGATCTATCTCGATTGCCGGATAAAGACTCACATATATACCGCCCGGCGATTCGAGCGCGGCGTGTCCCGTCGAAATCACGCCGTTCCGGTCGACGGCCGCGATATACCGATCCACCAGCAAGCGCCGCTGCGCTTCCTGCTTCGACGAACCTACCGGCGTCCACACATGCACCGTCAGCGCCGGTTCGTCGTCGGCAGGCGGACCGTCCCATTCGTGTTTGTCGAACGCGGGAAGCGCCGGTGCATCGTGGGAATTTTCGAAGCTCGCCGTTGCGGCGCCGGCTTCGCCCGATAGCGCGGGGTTGCGGGTGAGCTTGCGCACGCGCAAGGCGATAAGAATCAGGTTCCAGCCCGCGAAGATGCACAGCGCGCCGATGCAATACGGCACCGTGCCGATATAGTGCGTCGGATAAGGTTGAAACATGAAGATGGCCAGTGCGACTTCGAAGATCGCAAAGCCGAGCGCAGTGCGCCAGCGCCGATAACGCACCACTAGGGCGGATGCCGCCTGCAATGCGCCATCGCTAAGCAATACCGCGCCGATCAACACAGAAAGAATGAAATGGCCATGATGCGATCCCTCCAGGATCAGCACCGCCGCGACGACGAACGTGATTCCCTTCGCGTACCGCAGCCTGCGCTGCCCACCCACGCCCGACCATGCCACCGAAAGCGTCACGAGCCCCTCGGCGAGCAGGAGCCAGCCAACCCATGAAATGGGAAAGCCCAGCGCGCCGTCCAGTGCATCGATGAGCACGCCGACCCCAAGCAACGACAACAGCGCGCCCGCCACCATCAGGCTGCACCAGCGATTGCGCAGAAAGTCCGTGCCCAGCAGAATCAGGATCAGTTTGACCATCGTTCTCGGCTCTCTCTATCGGATGCGGCTAAAAACGCTCAATACGACGTATGGTATTGCAGGACAGTTACATTGCGCCATTTTCGTGCGGTCATCCGCATGCGTTCGAAGTGATCGCTGACGCATCGGGCCTCTTTCGTCCTGCAAGACCGCGGCTACTTGGTGCGATGTGCCAAGGTATCCCGTCATTGCGACCACAGGCAAAGCACCAAAACGCGATGAGATGCGATTGAATGGCTACTCCTCAAAGGGTTGCTGACGCTGGAATTTCTCACCTCGCTTCATGATAAACGTCTCTTTGTGGCCGACTACCGCCCGATGGGGTCGACCGTAGTCGACCCACAAGGGACAGCCAACCGCCCAATAAGCGGGCATTCATTGTGTACGGTGAAATGTTACGAGCCCAAGGGTTATCCCACCGATGTGGATCGAGCAACGCTCTTTGGCGAACTTGCGGCGCCAGGCGAAGCTCCGCGTGTTGTGGTCGAAGTAGGCCAGCATGTCGCCGTCGTCCTGTCAGAATGCCGCAGTGCCGCAGTGCCGATAAGGCAACCCGCCTGCGCATAACGAATCGTAACTTGAGCTTGCGCACTGTGTCTTCTGTGGAGGCGCGGGATCCCAGCTAAGCAGTTTGGACAACAAGCAGCTTTGCGATTTCCCCTGCGAGCAGCTGGCTTGCTACGTCCGGGATGATCAGGTTGAATTCAACGTGAGGCAGCTTGGGCAGAGTTTTGATGCTTCTGAGAGGTACCACATCGTCCGGTATCGCCGACGCGTTCAGGCAGGAAAATCCTAGTCCGGCGGACAGGGCCGACTGGAGTCCCGCGACACCCGATGCCGAATGGGCGATGAAGTAATCTGCCCCCGCCTCGTTGAGCCGCGCCAGCATGTAGCGTTGCAGCGAACACGTGTCTGGCAGGGCGACTAGCGGCAGAGGGCCGTGAGGTACCCGCTCGAACGAAGGTGCCGCCACCCACTGCAGCGGTTCACGGCGAATCATGATACTGGCCAGTCCGTTCTTTTCTACGGGACTTTCATTTCCGGCCGGATCGGCAACGCGCATCGATACGCCGATGTCGAAATTACCGGAGCCCGCGTCGCGTCGGATCAGCGCGCTTTTGTACACGGAGACGTGCAGGCGCAAGGATGGATATTGATCACCAAGCTGCTTCAATACCTTGGCAATATCTGTAGGGCGGAAATAGTCGGTGATGGCGAGTCTCAAGTCGCCCGCAAGAGACAGCCCCTGCATGTCGCGGTAAGCCACGTCGTTGAGCAGCAGAAGCTTGCGCGCATGGTCAAGCAGCCTGGCACCGGCCGGCGTTAGCGACGCACCTTTCTTGCCGCGCAAGAACAGAGCAAGCCCGCACGACTCTTCGAGTTTTCTGATCTGTTCGCTGACGGCGGATTGGGAGCGATGCAGTTGCACCGCAGCAGCGGACAGGCTGCCAGCGTCGGCCACCACTGACAGTGTGTTCAAAAGTTCGAGATCGAAACGACGCATCATTATCCATCATTTTTTCCGATGGATAAGATCATAACTTCCCGCTTTTCTGTTGGAAAGGGGAGTGTCACGATAGGCCTTCCATGTTGACAGGGAGGCTCACATGCCAGGAATCAAGCTAACCGTTTCGGGAAACGGCGATACAGGACTGTCCGAGCATCTGGCTACGGAGGTCAGTGCACTGACCTGCTCCGTGCTTGAGAAGGAGTTGGGCAAGACGATGGTCGTGATCCGATACATTCCCCCTGAGCAATGGTTTATCGCTGGTCGCTCCCTCGCATCGCTTGGGAAGAACTCGTTCCGGCTGGAAGTGACCATCACGGAAGAAACGAATACGAAAGGTCAAAAGGCCGAGTACCAGCGGCAGGCGTTTGAGTTGCTGTCCACGCTCATCGGAAATGTGCACCCGCACTCCAACGTACACGTCATCGATTGCGCCGCGACGAGCTACGGTTACGGTGGTTTGACGCAGGAATATCGTTATCAGCGCGGGGGCTGACTACACGCATGTATCGAATGAACAAACTGGTTGATTCGGGCCGCTCTACATCGGTTCTTTGGCGCAGTCAGGTCGCGATGCTGGCGATAGGGACATTCGCCGTCGGCACGGACGCCTTTGTCATCGCTGGGGTGCTGCCGTCGATAGCGTCGAGCATGCGGGTAAGTCTCCCGGAGGCTGGTCAACTGGTAACCGTCTTTTCTCTGGCCTATGCGCTGAGCGCGCCGATCACGGGGGCGCTTTGCGATGGACCGCGACCCTGAAGTGGTTAAATTTGTCGCCGAACCATGGAATGATCACGAGGCACACGCGCGTTTTCTGAAGCACCGGATTGAGGCCGACTTCGGAAGGGGACTCGGATACTGGTCGATTTTCCCGAAGGAGAATCCTGTGCAGTTTCTCGGCTGGGTCCTGCTCACACCCTACGATGCCGTCGGACCTGGAATCGAGATCGGCTGGCGTCTTGCCCGGAAAGGGTGGGGACACGGCTACGCCACGGAGGCCGCACGCCGTGTGGCCACACTAGATCCAGATCGCCCAGCTCAAGATGCCTGGGCTCGCCGGGCGGGTAGGCGAAGAAGCCCCGCCCGGCCTTGCGACCGAAGCGCCCTGCCAGTTCGAGCCGGCAGAGGATCGCGTTGCCAGCGCCGTGCTTGTCGTCGGCCCAGCGACCATGCTCGCGGTCGCGAAACAGACTGACAATGTGGTGCAGTACGTCGATGCCGACTTCGTCGGCCAGCGTCAGCGGACCCACCGGCATGCCTAATGCCGTGCCAGCGTTCTCGATCAGGACCGGGTTCACCCCGTCGGCGAGCAGACGTACCCCTTCGCGGATGTACGCTTCAACGCAGCGGGTCGTATAGAAGCCGTAGCCGTCGCGCACGACGATGGGCGTCTTGTGAATCTGCTGGATGTAATCCAGCGAGCGGGCAAGTGTCTCGTCGGATGTGGCCGAGCCGACAATGACCTCCACCAGCGCCATGCGGCTAACCGGCGAGAAGAAATGCAGGCCGATAAAGTTCTGTGGATTGCCGGTCTTGCCTGCGGTGTCGATACAACAGTTGTGCGGGGCGACGTCGATTCACAGCGCTTTTCGGTATTCGGACTCAGACAGGACCGGCTCGTCGCGGTGGAATCGGTAGGCTCTTCCGGCGACCATATGGCCGCGCGACGGCTACTGGCAGACGGTAAGGAAATCACTCCAGGAATGATTGCTGATCCACGCATCAGCCTGCGGGATCTATGACTTCTCACATGCAGTACGTGTGCAGATATCCGGCAACCAGTCGCATCAGCGCGAACTGGCCTGTAGCAGGCACTTCGGACTGGTCAGCCATGCCCTACCGTTGCTGGACAACCATTGCAGCCGTAGCCATCCGCAGGCCTGCGGTGCGCTCAGCGGTGCTCCGTGTCGGTGACGAATCCCTGAAGGGCCGAAAGGCGCTCAGCGGCGTGCTGTACCACCTCCCGCAAACGCTCAAGGCCTGCGACGGCGCGACTTGTCGGAGCCGCGAGAACCAGCGCCAGTTCCACGCTGCCCTGTCCGTCGAAAATCGGCGCTACCAGTCCCGAGCCCCCTTCGGCCATTTCGTCGATCGACACACACACGCCCTCGGCACGCACCTGCTTCAGACGCTGCAGCAACTGCTTGCGCGACGTGACCGTCCGGCTGGTGATGGGATCCATCCTGACCCGCTTCAGATAGTCATCGACAAATGCTCCTGGCGCATAGGCGAGCAACAGCTTGCCCAGCGCCGAGGCATACAACGGCCTCGTGTCACCCACTTCGGGAGCGAAGCGCACAGGATGCGGACTCACTACGCGCAGCTTGTAGACAGCCGCATTCCTGTCCTGCGAGAACGTCCCGATCAGCGCAGTCTCTCCGGTAAGTTCCGCCACTTCCTGCAATACCTGACGCGCGGTCGACTCAAAGTCGCTGGCCGAACCGATACGTGCCGCGAGCCGGTGGCTTGCCATGCCGAGTTCGAATCCGGCCGCTGTGCGGCGCACGTAGGCCGCTGCCTCCAGCGCCCTTAGCATGTGCATCGCGCTCGTCTTCGGCATGCCAAGTTCAACGCTCAGTGCGCCGAGCGACATTGGACTGTTGGCCAGTGCCTCGAGCACCTGCATTGCCCTAACCGGAGCGCGGGGGGGCGTGCGAGTGCCTGTGTCGGTGGCGGCGTTCGCGTTCCGATATACCGTTCGCGAGAGTTCGTCTGTTCTCATATGGAAATAGTGTACGAATATGAAAATGAATTTTAGAATGAGTTTAACAAGATAGCCATCACAAAATTGCTGGAGACAACGATGAAGTACCTCATACGCATCTTCTCCCCTTGACCGTTGAAAACCGGGTATTGGCGCCTGCGGCGGCGATACCGGGCACGCAAACGTCTTCCGCTGTGAATGGCGGGCCGCTGGCAGAACGCGTTGCCCCCCGCAGTTGCGCGGAGATGTCGTCAATTGAAACACCAACATTTGAAACTGGCAGGAGGCAGCAGGCCATGGAACTGAAGGTCACGCAATACGAGATCAACGCGGACGGCGTCGCGACAGTGCGCTTTGACCGACCCAACCGAGGAAACTCCTGGACATCCCGCATGAATGCGGAGTACCGCTGGATCATGAATGAGGCAGACCAGGACCCGGCCGTGCGCGTCATCGTGCTGACGGGTGCGGGTAGGCATTTCAGTGTCGGCGCGGACCACAAGGCGCTCGACTTCTACGCGGAAGGCGACAAGGACTATGTGGCGAGCGTGAACCCGGAGGCATTTGCGCAACCGGGTCACGGTGTGCGACCGGAGTTCGATCATGAACTCGTATGGCATTGGGGCCTTCAAAAACCCGTCATCGCTGCGATCAATGGTGCATGTGCCGGCATTGCGGTGGGCATCGCGGGTTTCTGCGACCTGCGTTATGCCGTTGCCGGAGCCAAGCTGACGACCGCCACCGCCCGCCTCGGGTTGCCGGCCGAATACGGTCTTTCCTGGCTATTGCCTCGCCTGATTGGCGTCACCCATGCAGCGGATGTCCTGCTTACAGGCCGCATTTTCACGGCCGAGGAGGCGTACCACATGGGATTCGTCAACGCGGTCTTCACACGCGAAGAGTTCGACAGCAGGATCAGCGAGATTGCAACCTCCATTGCGCGTACCGTGTCGCCACGCTCAGCGCGCACAACCTGAGCGTGAGCACGTAAATCGATGGGAATTCGGGGCGTTTTGAGCAGCTTGCGTGATGTAGCGGAGGGGGTCTCCCTCAGGTATCTTGCACAAACGACGCCCAAGGGAGAGTCTCGTGTCTGCCAAGAACCGAGACTTCCAGAGTGTGCCACGTGAGTGCCCGCGATCCCACCTTCTATCACCTGCTGTTACGTATCGATCAGGACTACGCCGAACAGACCCGCGCGCAGCGTTGTCGCTGCGGTGGCGTACTCCATAGCGCCCGCTACCCGCGCAAGCCGCGCGGAATTTCATACGAAGCCCGCTGCCACTGCGAGTTCCGCTACAGCTTCTGCTGCGCCGACTGTCGCCGTCGTACCACGCCATTCTCGGTGCGCTTTCTCGGCCGGCGCGTCTATACCGCCGCAATCATGATTGTCGTCAGCGCCACGCGTGCGAGCGCCGGTACGGCCGCGGCAATGCGCCAGCTCGATGCGCTGGGCGTGCCACCCTCGACGATCGCACGATGGCGGCACTGGTGGACGACCGGGTTTGTCGGTACACCGCTCTGGGCGCTCGGACGGGCGGCGTTCGTGCCACCCGTCGAGACCGCACAGGTGCCGGCAAGCCTGCTCGAGCGCTTCGCTACCACGCAGCCTGCCGAGCCATTGCCATGCCTGCTGCGCTGGCTCTCGCCGCTCACCAGCGGCAGCGCCGTGAGCACCCTGCGTGAGGGACGGTAACCGCCCGCAGAACTTGTCGCTCGCCCCCCTCGGACTGCGCCGGTAGTCTCGCCTCTCCCCCGAATCGCGGCGCGGTGCGCCGCATCCCTGGAGAGAGCATGACTGAACTTCACGATTTACCCCTGCGGGATCGTTGGGCGCGCCTGCGCTTTGCGGTCGTGGGCCCCTTGCTGGCAGCACCGCCTGACCCCGGGCAGGTGCGCGAACTCATCACCGCGCTGGCCGCCAAACGCTGGCGTCATCCCGTCACTGGCGACGATGTCCAGTTCGGCCGCTCCACCGTTGAGCGGTGGTTCTACCGGGCCCGCAAGGCGGCCCACGATCCGGTTGCGAGCCTGCGCGACCGCAAGCGCCCCAGCGGCGCCGGCGCAAGCCTGTCGCCTCAGGCGGTACAGGCGATTCGCGCGCAGTACCGGGAACATCCCGGCTGGACCTGCCAGTTGCACTTCGACAATCTCAAGGTCACGCTCGGCCAGGCGTTCCTGCCGTCGTACACGACGGTGCGTCGTTATCTGCGTGCGCAGGGCCTGTACCGTGAACGCAGGCCGCGTCATACCAGCACCGGCGCGATGCTCGCACGCGATCGCCTCGAGAAGCTCGAGGTCCGCAGCTTCGAGGTCGAACACGTCAACGCGCTCTGGCATCTCGATTTCCATCACGGCTCGCGCAAGCTGCTCACGCATGATGGCCAGTGGATCACGCCGATGCTGCTGTGCGTGCTCGATGACCGTTCGCGCGTCGTCTGTCACGCGCAATGGTTTCTCGATGAGACCGCACGTAGTCTGATCCATGGGCTCACCCAGGCGCTCCAGCGTCGTGGCCGGCCTCGCGCACTGATGACCGACAACGGCGCAGCAATGCTTGCCGAGGAGACGACCGCCGGCTTGCTCGCGCTCGGCGTGCTGCACCAGACGACCTTGCCATATTCGCCGTACCAGAACGCGAAGCAGGAGACGTTCTGGGCCCGCATCGAAGGGCGCGTGATGGCCATGCTCGAAGGCGAGCCCAATCTCACGCTCGAACTGCTCAATCAGGCCACCCACGCGTGGATCGAGCGCGAGTACCACCACGCGCATCATTCCGAGATCGGTGGCACGCCGCTCAAACGCTATCTGGCCGGCCCCGATGTGGGTCGCGAATGCCCGTCGAGTGACGCGCTGCGCGCCGCATTCCGTATCGACGTGACGCGCGCCCAGCGGCGCTCGGATGGCACCGTGAGTCTGGCCGGCACGCGCTTCGAGATCCCCTCGGCCTACCGGCACCTGCAGCGCGTGCACCTGCGCTACGCGCGCTGGGACCTGAGCGGCGTCGATCTCGTTGACGCCGATAGCGGCACCGTGCTGTGCCCGCTGCGGCCGCTGGACAAGGCCGCCAATGCTGATGGCCAGCGTCGGCGACTCGATGCCGTCAATGTCGAGCCGCCACCGGCCAGTGCGCCCGGCATCGCGCCGCTGCTACGCCAGATGCTGGCCGACCACGCTGCAACCGGGTTGCCGCCAGCCTGGATTCCCGCCAGTTGGCAGGAGGAGGCATGAGCCAGCGTCTGCAAGCCCTCTACGGCCTGAAGTGGAACCCGTTCTCGCCGGAGCTTCCCCTCGAGGCACTGTACGTGCCGCCGCGCGTCGAGAACTTCTGCTGGCGCATCGAGAACGCGCTCGTGCGCGAAGGCGGCTTCGCGATGATCCACGGCGAGCCGGGTACCGGCAAGAGCGTGGTTATGCGCGTGCTGGCCGAGAAGCTCGAGCGACTGACCGATCTGACAGTCGTCTCGATCAATCATCCGCAGAGCAACCTCGCCGACTTCTATCGCGAGATGGGCGACATCTTCGGTCTGGAACTCCGGCCGCACAACCGCTGGGGCGGCTTCAGGTCGCTGCGCGACCGGTGGATGTCGCACCTGCAAAGCACGCGCCGGCGCCCAATCCTATTGATCGACGAAGCGCAGGAAATGAGTCCCGGCGTGCTCAACGAACTGCGGCTCATGGCCAGCGCCCGCTTCGATTCGCAGCCCCTGCTGTGTGTGGTGCTCGCCGGCGACACGCGCCTGACCGACAAGCTGCGGCGCGACGAACTGCTGCCACTGGGCAGCCGTATCCGTTCCCGCCTGGGGACCGAGAAGGCTTCGGCCGACGACCTGCTGGCCTGCCTCGATCATCTGCTCGCCAGCGCCGGCGCCCCGCAACTGATGACGCCGCCGCTGCGCCACACGCTGTGCGAACACGCGCTGGGCAACTACCGCGTGCTCACCACGCTCGCCAACGAACTGCTCACCACCGCCGCGCAGCGCGAACTGTCCGAACTCGACGAGAAGCTGTACTTCGAGGTCTTTGCACCATCAACACAGTCCTCGCGCCGCACGCCAGCGCGTCAACCCAACGGAGCCCGATGACATGTCCCGTAAAGCATCACCTCACAAACCCAACGCCTCCCGGCGCCTGCCATTGCCCGAGCTCTCCGACGAGGCAGCCTACATGATGCAGTTCTTCATCGAAGACCTCTATCTGTGGTTCAGCCGCACCTACGCCACCCAGATCCGCCGCTATCGCGAGCCCTGGTACCGCGGTCCGACACAGCCGCCACACCAGAGCATCGACGAGCCATTCTGAAACGACAACGGGAGCTTCATCGCTCCCGTTTTACTTCGTCCCTCGAACATCATTTATGTTGCTCATTGCCCCATCGATTTACGTGCTCACGCTCACACAACCAAGCGTCAGATCTATGGCGAGTTGATGGAGTCGAACGTCGGCCTCTGCATTGAGGATTCCAAACGTCTCATCGGCAAACTCATGCTGGAAAGCGATTTTCCCGAAGGCGTCGCCGCCCTGCAGCAAGGCCGTGCACCGAAATTCGCAGGCCTTGGTGCAGGTTCTGACAGCACGACGGAGCAAGAGGCATGACGATTGAAACAACTGAAGCTGCACCGCGCTGGGGTACCCGCGTGGTACAAGGCATCGTTGCCGGTCACGAATGCAAGGTGTACGAGCAGCGGCCCCGGTCAGTGGCGGAACTGCTCGTCGACGCGCAGCGCTGGGCGGAACGCGATTTCATCGTCCAGGGCGCCCGGCGAATCACCGGCGCTCAGCATGCGCATGCTGTCGCGCGAGTGGCGCGAATGCTTCGCGAGCATGGCGTGCGCACGCGCGACCCCGTTGTCCTGCTCGGCTACAACCATATCGAATGGCTGGTTACATTCTGGGCACTCCAGGCGCTAGGCGCGACCGCTGTCCTGGGCAATGCCTGGTGGAGCGATACCGAGACGACCACGGTACTCGAAACGGTCCGACCGACGCTGGTCATTTCTGACCGTGCACGCGAACGGTTCGGACCGGGCGACGCCGGCTTCATCTCCTTTTCGGAACTGCGCCCATTCGTAGAAGCAGGGGAAGAACTACCGCTCGATCTGACACCAGTGGACGAAGAATGGCCGGCATGGGTGATCTTCAGCTCTGGCACGACCGGCCACGCCAAAGGCGTGGTGATGAGTCACCGCAGCGTGATTGCGAACATCCAGAATGTCCTGACACTCACAGGCCGTCTGCCAAGCGAATTGCCCCCGAGCCATCGAGGCACGGTCAGTCTCGTGAGCATGCCGCTATTTCATCTGGCCGGAATCCAGATCTCCCTGATGAGCATGCTCTCAGGAGGAAAGCTTGTGTTTCTCGCTGGCAAATTCGACCCGCTCGAAGTGCTTCGGCTGATGGAGCGGGAACGCGTGCGCTCCTGGGGCAGCGTACCCACCATGGTTTCCCGGGTCATCCAGCATCCGGATTTTGGTAAATACGATACGTCAAGTGTTTCGAGTGTTCAGATGGGCGGAGCCGCAGTTCCACACGCATTGCGCCTGGAGGTCCAGCAGGCGTTCCCGAATACGCGCCGTCGCGTTGGCAGCATGTATGGCTTGACCGAAGCCGGTGGGGTACTCGCGGCGGGCTCGGGCGATGATCTGGAAGGCAAACCCGGTTGCGTGGGCAAACCGCTGCCGTCTGTCGAAATCGTCATCCGCAACCCTGACGCACAAGGTGTGGGAGAGATTGCAGCCCGAGCACCGAGTGCGACGAGCGGCTATCTCGGCGATCCGACGCCGATCGCGGACGCGGACGGCTGGGTCCTCACGGGAGACCTTGGACGTTTCGACGACGCCGGGTACTTGTACATCGTCGGTCGTTCGAAGGACACCATCATCCGCGGCGGAGAAAACATCGCCAGCGTCCACGTCGAATCAGTGCTACGAACCCATCCGGACGTCCTCGACGTGGCGGTCGTACCGCTGCCCGATGCCGATCTCGGTGAAGAAGTCGCAGCCGCGGTCGTACTAAGACATGGCGCAGCCATCTCAAGCGAAGATCTGCGCGCTTACGCATCCCGCGAACTCGGCAAATTTGAAGTACCGTCCCGATGGTGGCTACGCCACGATCCGCTGCCGACCAATGCGTCGGGCAAGACGATCAAACGCGAAGTCATCGCCCGATGGCCAGCAAACGAAGCAACAGGAGTCATGCAATGACCGGCATTCTGCAGGGCATTCGGGTACTCGACATGACACAGATGGTCGCCGGACCGCTCTGTACCATGCTCCTGGGCGACCTCGGTGCTGACGTAATCAAGGTCGAGCCGCCTGGCGGCGACAGTAGCCGCGGTATTGGACTGAACCGTCCATGTGGTGAAAGCGATTATTTTCTGAGCGTGAACCGCAACAAACGCGGTATCGTACTCGACCTGAAAAAGGCGGAAGACGTTGCGACCTTCAGGGCTCTCGCGGACACTTCCGACATCCTGGTCGAAAACTTCCGGCCCGGCACTCTCGAGAAGCTCGGCATCGGCTTCGAGACGCTTCGACAAACCAATCCGAGGCTAATCTATTGCGGAATGTCGGGATTCGGTACGGACGGTCCATACCGTGACCGCCCCGCCCTTGATCCGGTCATTCAGGCCATGTCCGGCATCATGCAGTTGACCGGCACGGCTGCCAGCGGGCCGTTGAAGACCGGGATACTCACATCGGACTTTGTTCCGCCGCTGTTCGGCACAATTGGCATTATTGGAGCGCTGTACGCGCGCGCGTCCACCGGCCAGGGGCAGCGCGTAGACGTTTCAATGCTTGATGCGACCGTGTTTTCAATGTTACCGCGTGAAGGATTTTACTTCTCCACCGGCAGGACACCCGAACGCCTCGGCAATGCGCATTACCAGTTGGCGCCGTGGAACAGTTATGCCACAAGTGACGGCCGGCACCTGATTATCGTCGCGCACACCGACAAGTACTGGCGCGCGCTGCTTGGTGCGATCGGTCATGGGCCGCTCGCGGCGGATCCGCGCTTCCTTACCAATGCGCTGCGACTTGCAAACCGCGAGGCACTTGATGCGTTGATCAGCGAAGCGTTTGCCACCGAAAGCCTCGCCACGTGGTCTGAACGCCTGACAGCGGCCGGTGTGCTCTTCGCGCCGGTACGCGACTTTGATGAGGTTTTTTCGGATCCGGCGGTACGCGATACGATGGTCGCCCAGATACCGCATCCGACTGCTGGAGAGATTTCCGTGTTGCGCAATCCCATTCGGCTGTCGGACAACCCGACTTCGATACGAGCCGCGCCGCCGTTGCTCGGACAGCATACCGGGGAAGTGCGCGCAGAGCTCGCACAGGCCGCAAGCACCTTGGAACATCAACGTGTATCAGGAGCACAGAGATGAGACTTGAAAGGAAACGAACATTGATTACTGCAGCGGCATCGGGTATGGGCGCTGCGGGCACGCGCCTGTTTGCTGAACACGGTGCGCGCGTTGCCGCTCTCGACCGCGACGGAGCCGCCCTGCAACGCGTGGTCGATGACGTAAAGAGTCGGGGAGGCGAAGCCCGGGGCTTTGTGGTCGATCTGACCCACCGGCAGGCGACGCTCGACACAGTGCGCGAGGCTGTCGAATGGCTCGGCGGAATTGATGTTTTGTGGAATCACGCCGGGATGCCTGCACCCTCGAACATCGAGGACTTCGAATTCGAACAATACGAGCGCTCCATCAATCTGAACGTGACCTCGGCGGTGGTGATATCCAGTGCAATCCTGCCGTGGATGACTGCGCAGAAGAGCGGCTCGATTATCTTCACTTCGTCGACGTCGGGGCTCGTTGGGTCAGCGTTAAGCCCGCTCTACTCCGCTTTCAAATCCGGCATTGTCGGTTTGACGAAGGGACTGGCCGTCAGATACGCGGCGCAGAACGTCCGCGTCAATGCATTGTGTCCGGGCCCGGTGTCAACGCCAATGTTGCACAACGACTTCATCGCCGGCGACGCCAGGTTCGACAAGGAAGAAAACCTCAAGCGCGTCATCTCGGTCGTCCCCATGGGACGTATGGGTGAGCCAGTCGAGATCGCCCATGCCGCGTTGTGGCTCGCCTCCGATGAATCGTCGTTTGTCACGGGCGTCGCCTTGCCGATCGACGGTGGCCAGACAGCCCGCTGAACCCGTACACATTTCAAGTCACCCAGGACAGCCCGCCCCGGCATATCGTCGGCTGGCTCCCTTTTTTGGACCACGTCATGAATGACTTTTCTCTGCTGATCGACGGACAACTGGTCGCGGGCGATCACACGATACCGGTGTTGAATCCTGCGACCGGAAAGGTTGCGGCGTCCGCGCCGGCAGCATCAGTACAACAGCTGGAACGCGCAATTACGGCAGCGAACCGCGCTTTTGCGGGCTGGCGGGATACCCCGTTCGCTGAGCGGCGCGCCATCGTGCTCAAAATTATCGACATCATCGCAGCAAACCAGGGTGAACTGTCGCGACTGCTGACGCTCGAGCAAGGCAAACCACTCGCCGCGGCCGCGGGAGAAGTCTCCGCCACGATCGACTATTTCCGCTACTTCACGACCCTGTCGCTCGCGCCGGAAGTCCGGCAGGATAACGAGACGCGCTATGTCGAGGTGCGCCGCGATCCTCTGGGTGTGGTAGCCGCGATCATTCCGTGGAATTTTCCCCTTCTGCTCGCCGCCTTCAAATTGCCTGCGGCCTTGCTAGCGGGCAACACCGTCGTGCTCAAGCCCGCTCCGACCACCCCGCTCGCGACCCTTCATCTCGGGCGCCTGATTGCCGGAGCGGTACCTGCCGGGGTCGTCAATATCGTCTCGGGTGGAGACGAACTGGGACCCGTACTGACCTCCCATCCGGGGATTCGCAAGGTCAGTTTCACCGGCTCGACGGAGACAGGCAAAAAAGTGATGGCATCTGCTGCGACCCATCTGGCGCGGGTGACCCTCGAGCTCGGCGGCAACGATCCGGCCATCCTGCTTGACAAGGTCGATCTGGAGCATACTGCAACGGCCATCTTCGCATCGGCGTTCGGCAATAGCGGACAGGTCTGCCGCGCGATCAAGCGCGTTTACGTGCCACGGCCAATCTACGAGCCCTTCTGTGCAGCGCTCGCGGAACGCGCCCGCGCGGCAGTGGTCGGTGACGGCCTCACCGATGGCGTGCAATTCGGCCCCGTACAGAATGCAGCACAATTTGAGCGTCTCAAAGAGCTTCATGCCGACGCGCAGCAACGCGGCACCGTCATGCCTGGCGGCGGCCCGGTGAAAGGACCTGGCTACTTCTTCCGGCCAACCATTGTGAAGGACATCGCGTCTGACAGTCGTCTCGTCGTGGAGGAGCAGTTTGGACCCATCCTGCCAGTTATTGCCTACGACGAACTCGAAGAAGCAGTTGAGATGGCAAACAACAGCCAATACGGGCTGGCCGCGTCGGTCTGGTCAACTGATTCACAGGCGGCTTTTGCCGTCGCGGACCGGATTGTCGCGGGAACTGTCTGGATCAACAAACACACGGACCGTATGCCAGATCTTCCGATCGCGGGTGCCCGACAGTCCGGCATGGGCGTGGAACTCGGCGAGGAAGGATTACACGAATTCACCCAGATCAAGATCGTGAATCTCTCGAAGGCTGCATAAAAGTGGTGTCGCCAGAGTATCTTTTCGAGTTCATATAGGGCGAACATCCGCTGAGAGCCGCGCGCAGCCTACGACGTCAGTGTCTGCGCGCAGGCATCATCGCGCACCGAACCAGGCTCTCATTGATATACGCCGACGACCGGCTGTTTCGCGAGCACGAGCTCCGCAGGCCACCGCGTGCGTAACGGACCGTCTCGCCTTGCAGGCATTTCGCTCCATTGGCAGTTAGCGACGGCCTCCTGGCCTGAAGACCTCTGCACGATTTCAGAGCGTTGTGAGAAATCTCGCAATGGACATCATTTCAAGTGGGAGGGAACAAACAGCGATGCCACGGGACGGGCTGAAAGTTCTCGTTTTTTCACGCTTCCTGCCTGAGCAACTCTGTACGTGGATGCTTGCTGACTTCGGTGTACGCGTAATCCGCGTCGAAAATCCTTGAGACCTGGAAAAACTCTCGGCCGCCTTCAACCTTGGCCGTCGCGAGAAACTGGGAAAGCGTCGTTGCGGACCTCGGAGCGCTTCGGACTCTCAAGGGAAGAAGGCGTCCCCTAGCACCTTGCAGCAGCGTTCCTGACTGGTTCTCCCGACGATGGCACCGCGACTCCAAACACTCGATTTCGCAACCCTATTTCAGCCGTTCTAATGTCGCAGGACGGAGCAGCCCCAAGACAGGAACGATAGAACCGGTCATCGACAATAAGCCTGATATCAAATCGACTGATTGAGTATTGCTAACGCGGCGAGCAGGGCTTGAAGCATCACGCCGGAATGTGATGCAACACAAGACGCAAACCCGACGACTCGTGAACTCCCAATGTCCCGGTAGGGACGAGGCAAGTCTGATCGATGGCCCGACAGTGGCCCAGTCCCGAGGTAGCCTGCCAGCGCTCGTCATCGGTCTCCCGGCGCGGTTCCGAGGCAACCTCCGTTCGTCGCTGGGCGACGGTAGTTTTCCCGTCCACCTCAGCCTTGGGCTACCCGTATGTAAGAGCCTTCAGGCGAGCTACTTCGATCTTGCCCCCGCGAGATACTGGCAGTGTCACGCGAGCACCGAAGCGTCGCTTCTGGCATCACGACGCCGTTCTTCGAGAATCCGCACGATGCGCTCGCGATGCTGTGGTGGCGATCCCAACAGTTCGGCATTGGCGCGGGCGCGTTTGAAATAAAGATGATTTCTCATTTCCCATGTGAAGCCGATCGCGCCGAAAACCTGAATACTGCGAAACGCCGCGTCCCGATACGCGTCACTCGCATAACTCTGGGCCATTGCGACTGCGAGTGGCCCAGCCTCGTCGCCCTCCGATAGTGCCCAGGCAGCATAAAGAACGGCGGTCGATGCGCATTCGGCCTGCGCCAGCATATCGGCCAGCGAGTGCTTGATCGCCTGGTATGCCCCAATGGGCCTCCCGAACGCGACTCTCTCCTTCGCATACGCCACAGTGTCGTCCATTACAGCGTGCAAGCCACCCGCGCTTTCGGCAGCAAGCACCAAAAGAAGCCGGTCCCGGATCCACGGCCAGGGATCGCCTTCACGCCGGTCAACGCTGGCAAGCGGCTCTGCGTCCGCGCCCCGAAGATGAACGCGGCACACTTGCCGCGTGATATCTCGCCAGTCCAGCATCTCGATATCTACCCCAGCGGCGGTGCTGTCGACAAGCCAGCACCGCCGCTGTCCGGCTCGTCCCGCAACCACGACGATCCTGTCAGCCGCGGCTGCGTCGACAACGAAGCTGCAGGTGCCGGTGAGGCGACACCCTTCCGGGGTTTCACTGATGTGCATGCCGCCACCGGACAATTCGCACACGTTGTCGAGTTCAGGCAGCGCGAGGGCCAGCTTCAAGCCGCCCGTTGCGACCTCGGGAAGCCACCGTTCCTTTTGCGTATCCGAGCCGAAAACCTCGATCGCCCACGTACCGGCCAGTGTGCCGAATAATGGCAGCGGTGCCAGAAAGCGGCCGCATTCGCTCACAATCATGGATAGGTCGAGCATCGACATACCGAGGCCGCCGTAGGTCTCTGGTACGATCATCCCGGGCCAGCCCAACTCCGTGACACTGGACCACAGGCGGTCGTAACCCGCTTGGGCGACCGTGGCGCCGGGCGTGAGGAGGGGCGCCAGGTCGACCTCCTTGCCGAGAAAAGCGTTCGCGCTCTCGCGTAGCATCAGTAAATCGTCAGTCAGTGAAAAATTCATGGTGTCGTTATTCCAGATTGACTTAGATCACTCACTTAGCACGTGCTGCGAGAACCTCTGTCCAAGGCAGCTTTCGGGTAGGGTCACCTTCGCGCGGCAACCCGAGCACACGCTCGGCCACGACATTCTTGAGAATTTCCTGCGTACCCACCCCAAGGGTAACAGCAGGACTCCACCAGAAAGCATGATCCCAGTTTGAAAAAGGGCCGCGCTCTCCTGGCGTCATGGGGAGCACATTGCGGTCCCTGACGAGTCCGCTCACACCCTGGCTTCGTTTGGCGAGGTCAAGCAGCTTCTGTCCATGCGGCGCTGCAATGAGCTTGCGCACCGCGCCCTCAGGGCCTGCTTCCTTCGCATTCATGCGATCACTCAGGGAGCGCAGCGCCAGGAGACGCAATATCTCTCCTTCGATATAGATGCGCGCCGCTTCGTCACGCAGCAGAGGCTCGGCGATGCGGCCCGCGGCAATCAGGCCATCGATGAGGTCACGCGCCGATGGCCCAGAACCCCAGATCGCCCCCGGCCGCGAGAGTGCGACCCGCTCGGTCTGCAACTGCTGCATGCTGATCTTCCATCCTTCCCCTTCTTTCCCAAGCAGCCGGTCGGCGGGCACGATGACGTCGTCGAAAAAGACCTCGTTATATTCCCCGCTCTCGCCGGTCATGTCGACGATGGGTCGAATGGTAATCCCCGGGCTGGCCATGTCGACGAGAAACTGCGACAACCCCTCGTGCTTGGGGACGCTGGAGTCGGTGCGAGCCACCAGCACGCCGAGTTGGGCACGGTCGGCCAGCGACGTCCATATCTTCTGGCCACGGACGACATAGTGATCCCCCTCGCGACGCGCGCTGGTGCGCAATGCGCCGACATCGGACCCCGCGTCCGGCTCACTGAACAGCATGCACCAGATCTCCTCGCACGCCAGTGCTGGCTCCAGAAACCGTTGACGCTGTGCTGGCGTGCCATATTTGAGCAGTGACTGGCCGCAGTTATTAATCGGCACGGGATTAATATGGTGGGGCGCCCGGATGCCTGCGCGACCTATCTCGTCATCAACGATGAGTTGCAGTTCCGGATCTGCGCCAAGGCCCCATGGCGCGGGCCAATGGGGTACGGTGAAACCACGCTCAGCAAGCTGCCGGTAACTGCAACCCGGATGTTGGCCAAGCCACTGGCGCACTTCGATACGGCGCGGATCATCGTCTGCCGGTAGATTGAAGTCCATGACTCGTTGTCCGTGCGTTATTCGTCTGCGTTCGATCGTATGTAGAAATCTTCACGTTCGTGGGTAGAGGCGCGTACGCCCGACACCCGACGCTCCTTCATGAAATTGAACTCGCCGGGTTCATAACGGACATTTGTCGCCAGCGTATGCAGGATGTGCCCGTACGAGAACTGACCGGTCACGCCAAGGGACTCGAGCGCCAGTGTCGTCGCAGCCTTTCCGAGCGCGATGCCATCGCGAGGCAGGCGCACGATACGCTCAGCCCACTGTTCTCCGCGCTCGTCCAGTTCTGCCACCGGCACTACACGGTTGACCAGCCCCGCCTCACGAGCCTCCTGTGCGGACCATACATCTGCCATCAACAGCAGTTCCCGCGCCTTCCGGGCACCCAGCGTAATGATTTCCCAAGCGTCGAAATATGCGGCACCGGATAGCCCGAGTTTCTGTTCGGGGTGCCCCAATTTTGCGGTGTCCGCCGCAATGACCAGATCAGCTGATTCGGCCAGATACAATCCACCACCCAGACAGTAGCCCTTCACCAGCGCAAGCGTCGGTTTGAGAAAGGTGAAGATACGCTGGAACCGCTCGACATAGGCCTTGTCGTACCTGAGCCGTGCGCGCTGGCTGGGTCGACGGCGCTGGCCCTCGGCGTCGGTGCCGCCATCACCGTACTGGTTGCCGACTTCGGACAGGTCGTGCCCGGCACAAAAATCGTCGCCAGCGCCACGCAGGATAACCACACGAACATCATCGTCGGCTTCTGCCTGGTCGTAACACCGCATCAACTGCGCCCACATCGCATCGCTCATCGCATTTCGCTTTTCCGCACGATTCAGTGTTATATAGGCACGACCGTCTCTCGATGAATATTCAACGCTTCCGCTACTCATACTGTCTCCTCTTACCTGCATGAAAATTACAACGACGTCCGGGTGCGCCTGACCCGGACAGCCCTTCCGGGCTGTATCGCAGAAGTTAAAAATGAAGCACAGCCTGGCTTCCTGTTCATCGTTATTTGCCGGCACGCGCGTTGCATCGCTAGTCCAGTGCAGTTTTCATGCTATCTGGCGTTCTCTTACGCGTATAGCATTTCCATAAGAGAACGTCGCTTTGCATTGACTCGCACCCTTGGGTCGGCGCTGGATATCATCTGCCGGGAAGGCCGTATCGTCCAGCCGGCCCCTGTCCTGTCCGCCCACGCATGCGGGGAATCTGCGCTTTTGATGACGCAGACCGACCGCCTAAAGAACACGAAGCATGATGTATTGCTAACCCATTTGCCGATGACGATGAGCCGTTTGCGGGCACAATCATCCAGGGTCTTTTTTGGCAACGCGGCGCGCAACGCCTGCCCGTAGCGAGCAGACCACACTGTTTTGACCGCCGGCTCTGGGAGCTATGACCGGATCTGCTTTGATTTCAAGATCGAATCACGCCGGATCACCGTTGCCCGCGCGTTACCGGCTCGCTATCAGAACAACACGCACGGATCCTACCAAGTAGGACACCACCTCGCGTCGTGCCCGGCCGCGATGTCTGGAACCGCTCAGCCTGAATCGGCGCACATACGCGAAGCCAACAGGTGTAGTCTACTGTTGACATAGTTTGTCGCGAGTATGTACCGATAGTGTACCGATGGCGACTGGACCCGATTGCCTCGAAAGATCGCCCCAGTTCCTCGAAGCATCGAAGCGGATGAGGATACACATACGGTCAGCCCGGCAGGTCGCGCTTGCTCACACCGAACCATGCGGCGGGCACAAGCGGCACCAGTAGTACACGACGACGCCGATCGCCCACAGACCGTCAGCAATGCGCCTCGAGCGCCCAACGTGAAATGCGCCGTGCACAAGCACATAAATTGCTAGTCAGCTGAGCACCTTCCTTCAAATCACGACATTAGAAAACTACGTTTCAAAGCGCCACATCGAGCGATTTACATCCTGGGTAGTCCACGCCAGATTAAAGGACCGGCCTCCGCCGAATTTCCTCGCATCGACCTGGTCTGTACGGACAATTTTGGACACATGCCGGCCTAAGGCGCGGCATGCGACGTTTCCGGTTCAAAGTCTCCAGGACGACCTCCCGGCCAACTTTTACCATTAGCCGCGTACAGCCCGCCGCACAGATCTGCATCCGGCTGTGCTCTGCTGGACATGCTGCAATCGGCGCAACATGGCCGCTACCAACGATGCGTCTGGAGACAAATCCCCGGCACATTCCGTCCCACCGTCAGAAGTTGTGCCTTATTCCGACGTCCACAGCCACTGTTCCGCCCTTCGCGATTGCAAACGACGGCGAAGCGTCGATCGCGAGGACCGTGTTCATAGCTGCCTCGTTATTGACATAACCAACCTGCCCATAGATGACGGTACGTTTGGACAAGGCGTACGACAAACCGCTGCCATACATCATTGACCGGTTCGCACTTACGTTACGGTCCCGGGTCACGTACATTGCCGCATTCGCGGTCAGCGCTGGTGTGATGTTCCAATCGGCCCCCGCCTCGTAAACGTTCAGGTTAGTCAATGGCGCATCAGTCGACATGTTGCGGTATTTCTGATAAGCCACTTTTACTGTAACCGGACCAATACTGTACCCAGCTCCCACATTTTGACCGTGATACGTCGAGGCTCCGGTTTCGGAATCCTTGGCCGCGAAATAGGAAGCAGTAGCAGTGAATGGCCCGTTTTTGTAGTTGACCGACGCGACCTCGTGACTCCCGGCTGTTGTGTTACCCGCGACATTACCGAACGCGTATTCAAGGGAGAAACTGAGGCCTGCAAACGTTGGGGAATCGTAGACAACCGCATTGCTTTCGAAGGCACCGTTGAGTCCGAAGGCGGTTACGTAGGGACTCACCGAACCGGCAAAAAACAGCGCGTTCCCCCGCGGGTCGGCCATTACAATGGACTCGTAAAAGGAAGAAATCTGCAGGCCAGCCTTCAACGTACCGAAACGGGAACCCACGCCAACATACGCTTGCCGACCCCAGAAGTTACCGTTGGAATCGCCGATGCCACCTGTATTGGAAGAGAACCCGCTCTCGAGCTTGAATATCACTTTTGTTCCGTCGCCGATATCCTCTGAACCCGTTATACCCCACCAGGTTGGCCATAGACCGCTACTAAGCGTACCAAACGCTTTCCCGTGATCATCAGCGGTTTTTGACTGGAACAATAGTCCAGTATCGATAGAGCCATACAGCGTCACACTACTTTGCGCATGAGCATTTCCCACGATACAACATAAAGCAAAGCAGGAAAGCGAAAAAAGCCGGTATTTCATCCAAAGTCTCCGCATAATAATAATAGTTATTTTAAATCTTAACTTTACTTTGTAATGCGAATTAAATGTCGACGAACTTCGCATATCTTTCGGGCTGGCCCTGAGCACTGCGACTTCACAAGATGACCTGAGTGAACTATCTTCTAGATCGAAATATCGTTAGAGGCATCCGTCGATGCGCAACCGACCACATCCTGTCCTCGCGGCACAAAATCCTTGGTACGCAGAGCGAATCTTGCAAGCACCGCCGCAAGGAGACCCATTACGGCAATGTAGTAAGCGGGGGCCAGGTGGGAAAATCGCGCAGTCAGCCACGTGCCAACGAACGGGGCCGTGCCCCCAAACAACGTGTATGCAAGCTGGAACGGGAGCGCGCTGGCCGAATAGCGCACACTGACCGGAAAGCGTTCAACAACCGCAGTCGCCGACACGATCATGGTCGAGTACTGGATCACTGCGTAGATGGACATCGCGAATGTTGCTGCAATCAGACCACGGTCAAGGAAACTGAAGGCGGGCACACTCCAGACTGCAGTCGCGAGCGCCAGCGTGACTGCAAAAGTCGAACGTTCAGTCCGGTCGCACCACGCCCCGATGCCGGGTACGACAAGAACCGCAACGACGTGCGCCACGATGAGCATGACCAGGGCAGTTTTGACCGGATAGTGCTCGACGGTAACCAGACGCGAGAGCATGAATCCGACAAGAATGTAGCCAGCTACTGACTGCATGGCTACCCACCCGAAAAGAACGAGCATCTGCTTCCAGGCCAACCTGAATGCCTCGGCTATCGGCGCGTGACGCTGCCTGCTCGCCTCCAGCTCACGAGCCGCCGCCAGATAGACCGGTGAATCCTCAATATCAAGCCGCAGGTAAAGTCCGATCAGACCAAGAGGGACTGCGATGAGAAAAGGCACCCGCCAGCCCCACGCATGCATCTCGGCGGGAGTCGTCATCGTGCTCATCACCAGGCCAAACATAGCCGCCGCGCCGACGCCCCCTATGACGGAGCGAATGAGACTTGCCGCGTTCTTCCCCCCGTTCTCTTTCCGGAGAGTGTTCAACCACGAGGACAAATGCACCGGTCTGTTCGCCGCCAGCCGAAAATCCCTGTACCAGCCGGCAGATGAGCAGAAGAGCCGGTGCCAGTACACCGACCGTCGTGTAAGTAGGTAGCACTCCGATCGCTGCAGTGCTCGCGCTCATTAAGCCAACCGCAATCAGGAGCGCGCGCTTTCTTCCCCACCTGTCGCCGATGTGCCCAAAAGCGATAGCTCCAAGCGGCCGGATAAAGAAGCCTACACCAAACAGGGCAAAAGTTGACAGCAGGCCAGCCACGCTATCGAACCTGGGGAAAAACAGCTCTGCTATGGTCACCGCGAAAAAGCCATAGAGCGTAAAGTCGTAAAACTCGATGAAGTTCCCGATTGCCCCCGCGCGTGCTACCTTTTTTCTTAACTCGCGTTCATCCGGCTGTGAAACAGCAATGGCGTTCGACAAGTCGTATCTCCTTATTTATCTGGTGACTGCTTTCACCGTCGGTATTATCCGGGACGGCTGCACTCGATCATCCACACCCGTCGTCGTTACCCCTCTGACCATCATGAGCAGGGAATATCTTCGTGAGGTAACGCATCACTCGTGTCTGCGCTATTTGCACCTTTATTCACTGGCTGCCGCTTCGCATCATAATGCCCGCCACTTCAGCACCTGAAAACGAACATCAGTTAAATCGATAAATTACTATTTAGGTAGTAATACTAATGAAATTTTTTAAACTGGACGAAAACCCGTCCCACCCAACTCTACCGGTATAAGAGGGTTACTACGGCTTGATCATCACCCTATCGCCCGCCAGGACTGTACCGATATGGATACCGGGTCTGGCCATATGTCCTGCACTAGCAAACAGCCTGCGATAACGACCATACGTTGGACCAATGGTATCACCAACGAGGCGAATGACTATTCGGGTAACTTCTATTGATGTTTACCCCCCCTTCCCGGGAAGCCCGCTTCGGGCAGTGATCACCTTTGCGAACGGTGGAATGGCTCAGTTGGTGTTGGCTTCCGGTACCGAGTCCACCCGCTCATGAAAACAGCGTCGTCTGTGCCGGCAATGCACCGCCCCCAGACTGTTGTCGTGCTAGCCGGTTTACAGCTCGATGATGATGCGCGGTGGGGTCATCGGCGGCTGAAGGATCAAGGCGTCGCTACGCGGCCAGTCGCAACACCCAGCGGGATATCCTGAAATTCATTATGGACGTGCGATTTCTCAGTACCGTGATAGATACCGCGGTTCAAGGCGGGCCACCGGCATTTCTGAAGCAAACGGAAGATTCCAATGCCAAAGCGGTGCCTCTACCCGTTGTGTGCATCCACAGGATCGCAGGTGGGAACGGTCATGGGATAAAGACTGGAAACCGCGTTCCGGCGGCGCAAATGGCCGCTGAAGGCGCGGAGCGCCTGACGGCGCCACCTGGTCTGGTACGCGAGGCGAATCAACGGTGACGCCTCGCATGGGTAAGTATCGTGATTGCCCGCTTCATTTCAATGCCCAGAGCGGATTAAGGCGCCGGTCATGGCGAAGGCGCGGCCTTCGATTCATTCACTTTCTTTTGGGCTTGCTGAATATTCTGCGGGTAGTTAAGCTGATCCTCGCCCGGTCGATAGCCGTTCTTTTCGAGATCCTTTAGTTCGGCATTCTTCCGCACCCGGGCCTGTTTGCGCTGTGCCTTACGTATCTGTTTGGGCGTCGACGCACCAGTATCGGATGCCTGGGCGCTTGCGGTTAGCACCCACGTCACGTTGAGGCAGGCAACTGCAGCAATGGCTACTGAGAGTACACGCAATCCGGACATATATGGATCTCCGTTAGATAGACCATTTTTGGAAACCGGCTATCGGGAATATGAAATCATTCTTGCGCAGCCTTGTTCCATGAATGGTGGCCGCACAAACTGCATCTTAGCGAACGTCAACTGCCCGGACAACAGATCTCTCCACTGCCATCATGAAGAAATCCTCAGAGTGCTGCTGCGAACAATCGGCTCCCGTCGAAGGCATCCCCCGGAGCAAACGGTGTACGGCAGACCCTCCTTCAAAGTCGTGTTACCACTCGGTCGGCTATTTATCAGGTTCAAATTCGCGCAAGCGTACAGCATCGGGCAACAATAACGGGCTGTTGAGCAAAGAGTCCAAATCCCTGCTGCCTCAGCGCGAAAGGCGATGGCCTGTCTGATACAGCTTCGTCGCGCCGGTGCCCCTCCCACAGTATCTTCCCCCGTTCAAGTGCGGGTGTAGCGCACTGCCATACTGCCTAAGATTGACTCCATGGGATGGACGGACGGTTGGTCGGATGGTCCGACCGCGTATAATCAGGTCCCAACAGGAGGTTAAATATGAATTTTTCCATCAAAAGCAAAGGCGGTTTCCCCGAATTTGGCCCCGTGCAGTCGCATCGAGCTTCCGACGAAATAGCGCAACGAATCCGGCTGCTTGTTGCAACAAAGCAGTTGAAGACCGGAGACCGTCTGCCCCCGGAGCGAGAACTTTCGGGCGCATTTAACGTCGGCAGAAACACCTTGCGCGAGGCGTTGCGCTCGCTCGAGATCGCCGGACTGATCGAGATGAGAAAGGGCGGCTCAGGTGGAGCGTTCATCACCGCTGGCGGCTCTGATGCTGTCGTCAGCAGCCTGCTTGACCTGTACCATCTAGGGACCATCACACCGACGCAATTGACGGAAGCGCGCCTCTGGATCGAAACGATCGTCGTTGAGGTGGCGGCGGCTCGGCTGACCGAAGACGATCTTGCTGCCCTCGAAGTTAACATCGAGGAAACCCAGCGGGCAGAGGATGCTGGCGACTTCGCCACAAGAGCTGCGGTAGGTCTGGAATTTCATCTGCTGCTTGGAAAAGCCACGAAGAACCCGATTCTGGCAATAATGATGCAAGCGCTCATCGAACTCACCCGGCAGTATGTTGCCACGTTGGGTCCAGAGCCAAACCGATTTGCATTGCCATCAAAACTGTCTGGTTGCGAGACCTCATTGGCGTAAACCAAGATTCGGTCTACTTTAGATAGAAGGTATTCCTGGTCTGCTGGGGGCTTGTAGAGCGGGTTGGCAAGGCATCCGTTCAGCTTGAGACGTTGGTCGACTTTGTCGATGGGTGAGCTTCCTTTAAGGACTCGCTGTCGTCGTCGATTGTAGGCACGGTTGAAGCTTTTCAACAAGACTTCAAGATCTGCATGGCCGGCAATGTTGATGCCAAGGACTTCGCTTGCGACGCGGCCGTTGAAGCGCTCGACCATGCCATTAGTTTGTGGCGTATAGGGTTTGGTTACGCGACGGGTGACTTTGAGTTTCGCGCAGGCGCGCTCGAAGTCATCAGCGGTGAAACAGGATCCGCGATCCGTCAGCACATGGGTGATGCGGAAGGGAAAGGCCTTTCGCGCTTGTGCCAGGAAGGCGATTGCATTGGTTGTATTTTCGGCGTCGTAAACGGCGAGGTGCACAAAGCGAGAGCAGCGATCGATGGCGACATAGAGGTAGCGCTTGCGCACCTCGCCGTCAGCGGTGCGCAGCTTTGGCAAGTGTTTGACGTCGATATGGACGTAGCCGAGATCGTATTCCTTGAAGCGCCCCTGACCTTTCTCAGGAAGTGACGTCGGCTTTGGAGGGCGCCGGTTGAGGCCTTCAGATTTCAGCACGCGGTAGATGCTGTCGCGATTGAGATGCGGCAGGAAATGGCCCAGCACGAAGCCCAGGTCGTCAAGGGGGAAGCCCGTAGCACGCCGCACCGCACAGATGATGGCGCGTTCCTCCTCACTAGCACGCCATCGCAGGCGTTTGGGTCTGCTCGATCGGTCCTGGCATGCCTGCTCACCGCGCTTACGCCATTTGCGCACTGTCTCAGCGCTGATGCCGTAGCGCCTGGCGACGACGCTCGTTGGTTCCGTGGATCGTGCGATTTCTGCTCGTACCACAGGGGTCGTTCGAGCCTGGGGATGGATTTGCATCATGCCCGCACCTCATCAATCACAGGTTGAAAGCACCACGCGTACTCGGCTACAGCCCATGCTACCTGATCCCAATGACGTTCCGCAACCAGACAAGTAGGTGTTCCAACCTGCCGCACCCTTCCGCCTTCCATCACGATCATGCGGTCGGCCATGGTAAGTGCTTCCTCCTGATCATGCGTCACCATGAGTGTCGTTAGTCCAAGGCGCTGTTGCAGGCCACGAATTTCCTGCCTCACATCGTGCCTCAGTCTCGCGTCGAGATTCGAAAGTGGTTCGTCGAGCAGGAATACTTTGGGACTAACAACGAGGGCCCTGGCAATCGCAACGCGCTGCTGCTGCCCGCCGGTGCCGGGGTAGTCACACGCCTGCGGTTTGGGGCAGGCGTCCAACAATCCTGATATGACTTTTTGTGTCAATCGGAATATGTGGTTCGTATGTTTCTTATGTGCAAATGAATTCCCTGACGGCGGCGTAGCAGTAAATCTCGACGGTGAATCATCCTGATATCCGCGGGTTGGTTACCGCATTACAGGGGACCGTCTCATGAGCCTGCCGCATTCTTAAGCCGCAAATCGGGTAATATCCGTTGCGGGGTTGTGCCGCGGGTTACTCGAGTAACCGGGCTACGCCGCCTTCAGGAAACTCGTGGAGCATCGGGTGAGTGCTGTGGTCTTTCGCAATCAAGTTGCCCCTGTGCTACGAGGCAACGCGAGCGACATCGCCAGGCGCCCGATGTCCCAGATGAAGCCTGACAGTTCACGGGCGACGGCCACGACCGTGGTGTTGGCATTCTTGCCACGCGCGGCCAGCCTCCGGTATCGGCGACATAGTCGAAAATGCGCGTCCCAGGCGCGATCAATGATGGCCTTGGGAATGCCTTCGTGCCGACGCTGGATATCGGCGCTTACACGTGCGGGGTGCCGGTAGCTCCAGGCCGCTTCCACGAGCAACTTTCTTGCATAGCCATTGCCGGTCTTGGTGATGCTTCCTTGCCGTCGCTTGTCACCCGATGAGTGTTCTGACGGAGTGACGCCGAGCCACGCCATCAATTGGCGCGGATGGTCAAAGCGCGACAGATCTCCGAGTTCGGCGAGCATTCCGACGGCCGTGGTGAACTGCACACCGCGCATGGCCTGCAGGCCCAGGACGGCCGGATAGAACCGCCAGTTGGTCACTGCCTCACGCAAGGCGGTCTCAACACGCTGGCATTGCGCGAGTCGATCTTCAATCGTGCGCCGCAGTTCCTCAAACGCGAATTGTTGCCATTCGCTGCCGAACGCATACTGGCTCACCGAGCGCCGGTGAGCTGGTCCCCAGTCGGCGTGACCGGCATAGCGTACATCGTGTGCGAGCAGAAACGATTTGAGCCGTTGCCGCGCCTGTCTCAAATCATCCTTGGCCGTCATCCATGCTCGGGCCAGGTCGCGAAACGCCTCGTCCTCGACGGTCGGCACGTGCACCTCTGACAGGTCCCCGGCCCGTAGGGCGCGTACAAGCTTGACGGCATCGCGCCGATCCGTCTTGACGCGCTCGCCGGGCTTCCTGGGAATCAACGACGGTGCGCACACCATGCAGTCGAACCCCTTCTGGACCAGTTGCCGGTAAAGGCCGTAGCCACATGGCCCTGCCTCGTAGACGACGCGGACGTGGCGAGCTTTTGATTGAAGACGTTTGCACAGTCGATCAATATCCGTCTTCGTCGTACCGATACAGCGTGCCGCCCGGAATCGCGCCGACGTTGTTTACCAGGACATCGGCATGGCGCGCGAACGCGACGATTTCGGCGATCGCGCCCGCTCCTGTCATGTCCAACGCCAGCACGCCGACGTCCACGGCGTAGACGGACCGCAGCTCGCGGGCCAGCGCGTCGAGCTTCTGCGCCGAGCGTGCGACCAGCAGCACCTTGCATCCCTCCCGGGCAAACGACCTTGCCAGCCCTTCGCCGATGCCTTGCGACGCGCCGGTAATCAGCACGCTTTGCCCCGCGATTCCCATCTCCATCGTGTCCTCCTCAGATCGGTGCCACGGCTCGCGCGCGGGTTGACCCGCCGCATCGACACATGCCCGGCGTCGTGAACGATTGCGGTGGCCGCGCACCTTTTCATTGTGGTCCGTAGGTTACCGCTACCGATCCGGCAATCCAATTGATCATTCTCGAACCGCCACCTTCCGAGAGACGAATCCTCGCCAAAACGTTTCCCGACGTGGCGGCGCGGGCGATCCGCGCATCGCGGTCGGCGCCCGGGCCCGTCGTTGAATGAGCCGCCGACGGCAGCAGGATGCATGCGAGCGGCTCGCGCTCACGCCCCCATTTCGAGCAGCTTGTTGCGCATGATCGTGAGCGTGCGCCGCAGCTGGTCGATCTCGTCCTGCGAATTGCCGCTCGTCACGACGTTCGTCAGCATGTCCACGAGCGGTTTCGCCTTCCTGAAGAGCGCGGCGCCCGCCGGCGTGATCGACACCAGCACGCTGCGGCGGTCGCTTTCCGTGCTCTCGCGCTTCACCCAGCCGTTGTCCTCCATGCCGTGCAGGATGTGCGTGAGGCGCGTGCGTTCATACGACGTCCACGACGCCAGTTCCAGCATCGACAGCGGTCCTTTGCGCAGCACCGCAGACAGCACGCGGAATTCCGTGGGCATCAGCCCGACCGGCCTGAGCGCGCTCTGGATCGCACGGTTGCGCCGATGCACCACCTGCGTGCACAGGAAGAAAACGTTGTCCTCCAGCTCCATCGAGAGGATCTCTTCCATCGCCCTGTCTGCTGGTTTACGTGAAGATTTACTCATTAATTTTGTCCAGTTATGGCTGTCTCACGACGCGCAGTTTCACCCGTTGCACGCTTTTTTTCAATACTCGCACGCTTGCGGCGCCGCTTTTTCACGCGTCGATTTATGTGAAAGTTGACGCATATTTTTTTGACACCTATAGTCAATTCGCACATGAGGCACGCAGCGCCTCCACGCTGCTCCGCACGAGCGGCAGTCTCGCGACAACGCTGCCAGACACACCATCCCGGGAGGTATTGCATGAATGACGTACAGGGTTTCATCGCGCGGCTGGGCGACATGCCGGTCATCTCCGATCCGGACGTCGTCCGCCGCCGCAGCCGCGACATGTCGATGAGCTTCTCGCCGATCATCCGCCGCGACGCCGCCGACAAGGTCGCCGAGCTGATCGTGCGCCCGCGCGACAAGGCCGACGTGCTGGGCATCGCCAGCGCCGCCGCGCGAACACGCATGCCGCTGATGATGCGCGGCGCGGGCACCTGCAACCTCGGGCAAGGCGTGCCGCTGCGCGGCGGCGCCATCGTCGACATGACCGCGCTGGCGCAGGTGCTGTGGACGAAGCCGGGCCGCGTGCGGGCGCAGGCCGGCACGCGCCTCATCGACATCGACGCAACCACGCGGGCGTCGGGATGGGAAATCCGCATGCACTCGTCCACGAAGCGCGCGGCGACCGTTGCCGGCTACATCGGCGGCGGCCATGCCGGCATCGGCAGTTGCACGTACGGCATCCTGCGCGATCGCGGCAATATCCTCGGGCTCGAAGTCGTGAGCGTCGAGGAAGCGCCGCAGGTGATCGAGCTGCGCGGCGACGACGTGAACCTCGTGCATCACGCGTACGGCACGAACGGCATCATCACCGAGGTGGAGCTGCCGCTCGCCCCCGCCTGGCCCTGGGTGGAGGCGGTCGTCAACTTCCGCGGCTTCATGGACGCGGTGCACTTCGCGTATGCGCTCGCGGCATCGGACGGTCTCATCAAGAAGCTCATCTCCATCGACGAGTTTCCGAACTGGCAATACATGGAGGCGATGCGGCCGTTCGGCCGCGACGGCCACAGCATGGTGCGCTGCATGATCGCCGAACACTGCATGGAAGGCTTTCGCGGACTCGTCACCGAAGCGGGCGGCGCGATCGCCGTCGAGGCGCCCGAAGGGCAAGGCCCGTACGGCGCACCGCTGTGGGAATTCGGCTGGGGCCACGCGCGCATCCAGGTCAACAAGACCCGGCCGGACATCGTCAACAACATCGGCCTCTATCTCGACCCGAACCTGATCGACGCCGTCGAGCGCAGCTACCGGCGCTTCCAGGGCGTCGGCGGCATGCATCTCGAAGTGAAGCGTTACGGCGGCCGCATCGCGTTCCAGGGCTCGCCGTATTACGGCTTCGTCGACGAGGCGCAGGTGGCCGGCGTGATCAGCGGCATGATCGAGGACGGCGCGATGGTCGCGAACAATCACACGTTCTTCGTGAAGGAAAACGGCATGAAGCATGTCGACGAGCGCGACGCCGATTTCAAGCGCCGCATGGACCCGTATGGGCTGATGAATCCGGGCAAGTTCGAAGCCGACGACATCGAGCCGAAGGAAGGCGCGGGCCTCGCCTTGCCTACCACGGGCTGGTCGTACGACGGCGCGAGCGCGCCGCAGACGAGCGCCTCGCGCGGCTGAATCCGCCCTCATCCGACTACACCAACAAGGAGCTACGCATGCAAGCAGTCAGCCGTTCCCGTCGCGCGATGCTGCTCGCCGGTGCCGCCGCGCTGGCGGGCGCGCCGTTCATTGGCAACGCGCGCGCGCAGGGCGCCGAAAAGCTCGTCTATCAGACCGGCTGGCTGCCGCAGCCGGACAAGGGCGGGCTTTATCAGGCGCTCGCAACCGGCCTGTACCGGCAGGCCGGGCTCGACGTGGAGATTCGCCCCGGCTCCGCGCAGATGAACGTCAACGCGCTCTTTCTCGCGGGCCGCGCGGACTTCGCCGACTCCGACAGCTTCCGCGTGCTGAACTTCGTGCGCCAGGGGCTGCCCGCCGTCGCGGTGGCGGCGTTCGGGCAGCGCTCGCCGCACGCGCTCGCCTCGCACGCCGGCACGGGCGCGGACACGCTGGCGGCGCTGAAGGGCAAGCCGATACTCGTTTCGGCCATCGGCCGGCAAAGCTACTGGCTCTGGTTGAAGGCGCGCTACGGCTATACCGACGACCAGCTTCGCCCCTATACCGGCAGCCTCGCGCCGTTTCTCGCGGACAGATCGCTCGCGACCGAATGCTTCGTCACCAGCGATCCCTACGAGATGCAGCGCGCGGGGGCCAACGTGAACGTGCAGTTGCTGGCCGATCACGGTTTTCGCAACTACTACGGCGTGATGGTCACCCATCCGCAGCTCGTCGCCGACAAGCCCGATGTGGTCCAGCGCTTCGTCGATGCGACCATCAAGGGCTGGCAAAGCTATCTGCACGGCGACCCCGGTCCCGCCAATGCGCTCATCAGGCAGGGCAACCCGGAGATGACCGACGCGAAGCTCGCGTACTGCCACGACGCGCTGCGCAAGTACGGCATCGTCGCCTCCGGCGACGCCGACACGCTCGGGCTCGGCGCGATGACCGACGCGCGCTGGAAGGGCTTCTACGACGACATGGTCGCGGCGCAGGCGATGCCGCCGGGCCTCGACGTGCGGCGCGGCTACACGCTGCAATTCATCAACCATCGCGTGGGATTGGGCTGAACGACATGGACCAGACGACAACGGCCGCCTCGCTGGCCGCAGCACCGTTCGCAGACGGCCGCGCGCCGCTGCTCGAAATCGAACGCGTATCGAAGCGCTTCTCGACCGGCACGCTCGCGTTGCAGGGCATCGACCTGCGGGTCGGCCGCCATCAGTTCGTTTCGCTGCTCGGCTCGTCGGGCTGCGGCAAGAGCACGCTGCTGCGCATGATCGCGGGGCTCGGCACGCCGAGCGCCGGCACGATCCGCTGGCCCGACGAAGCCGGCAACGCGCGAGGCAAGATGCCGGAAGTATCCTTCGTGTTTCAGGAGCCCACACTGATGCCCTGGGCCAGAGTGATCAACAACGTGGACCTGCCGCTGCGGCTCGCGAAAGTGCCGAAGGCCGACGCGCAGGAACGCGCACGCCGGGCGCTGGCTTCCGTCGGCCTCTCCGGCTTCGAGCGCGCGTGGCCGCGCGAACTTTCGGGCGGCATGAAGATGCGCGTCTCGATTGCGCGGGCGCTCGTCACGCGCCCACGCATCCTGCTGATGGACGAACCGTTCGCCGCGCTCGACGAAATCACGCGGCTGAAACTCAACAACGATCTGCTCGAGCTGTGGCAGCGCGAGAACTTCACGGTCGTCTTCGTCACGCACTCCGTGTTCGAAAGCGTCTTTCTTTCGCAGCGCATCGTCGTGCTGGCACCGCGGCCGGGACGCATCTGGACGGAAATCGCCGTGGACGCGCCCTATCCTCGCGACCTGCGCTTCCGCACCTCGACACACTACGCCGAGTGCTGCGAGCAGGCCGCCCACGCACTGGAAGCCAGCATGACCGAAGGAGAACCGGCATGAACGTCGATCAACCGATGACCGCCTGCACGAGCGCGAGGCCCGCGCCGCGCGATGAAGCCGCCGCGTCCGCCGCATCGGCTGTGCGCGCGCCGCGCGTGCTCGGCGTGCCGCGCGCGCTGCTGCCGAAGATCGGTGTGCCGCTCGTGACCGGTATCGCGCTGCTCGTGCTATGGGAAGCGGTGGTGCGCGCGGCCGGTGTGCCGTCGTTCATACTGCCCGCGCCGAGCGACATCTTCGGGGCGCTGATCGACAACTGGGCGTCGTTCGCGGGCGCGCTATGGATCACGCTGTCGATCTCGCTCGCCGCGCTGAGCCTCGCCATCGTGGTGGGGCTGCTGCTCGCGATTCTCTTCACGCAGTCGAAGTGGATGGAGCTCGCGTTCTTTCCGTATGCCGTCGTACTCCAGGTCACGCCCGTCGTCTCCATCGCGCCGCTCATCATCATCTGGGCGAACAACGTCGTGGTCTCGCTGCTGGTCTGCGCGTGGCTCGTCGCGTTCTTTCCGATTCTCTCGAACACGACGCTCGGCCTGAACTCGGCCGATCACAACCTCGCCGATCTGTTCCAGCTCTACAAGGCCTCGCGCTGGCAAACGCTGCGCTATTTGCGGCTGCCTTCCGCCGCGCCGTATTTTCTTGCCGGCGTGCGCATCTCCGGCGGCCTTTCGCTGATCGGCGCGGTCGTTGCGGAGTTCGTGGCCGGCACCGGCGGCACGAAGTCCGGACTCGCGTCGCGCATTCTCGAATCGGGCTATCAGTTGCAGATTCCGCGCATGTTCGCCGCGCTGTTTCTCGTGTCGATGTGCGGCGTCGTCATTTTCGTCTGTCTGTCGGTCGTGTCGCATCTCGCGTTGCGCCGCTGGCACGACAGCGCGGTAAAACGGGAGAACTGAATTGAGCGCGACCTTCTTTGCCGTGCCGGACGTGCGCCGCTACGCGCTGCGCAACGTGCGCGTGCCCGCTTGCACGACCGCGCAGCCCGCGCATAGCGGCGATTTCGTCGAAGCCGATCTGCTGATCGAAGACGGCCGCATTGCCGCCGTCGCGCCGGCCGGAACCGTGCCGGCGGCCGACGGACCCGACCTCGGCCGGTCGCTCGTGCTGCCGGGCATGATCGATTGCCACACGCACCTCGACAAAGGCCACATCTGGCCGCGCCAGCCGAACCCCACCGGCGACGTGCCGGGCGCTGCGCACGCGACCGGCGTGGACCGCACGGCGCGCTGGAACGCGGAGGACGTGCGGCGGCGTATGGAGTTCGGCCTGATGACCGCGTGGGCGCACGGGGTGGTCGCCATCCGCACCCACCTCGATTGCCTCGCGCCGCAGGCCGCGATCTCGCTGCCGGTGCTCGAAGCGCTGCGCGACGCGTGGGCCGGCCGCATCGCGCTGCAGGCGAACGTGCTCGTTCCGCTCGACGTCTACCTGACCGACGAGGCCCGCGCGCTCGCCGACGCCGCGCAACGCGCGGGCGCGACGCTCGGCGCGGTGGCGCGCTTTCGCACGCTGCCGAATCACCCAATCACACCGCAATTCGACGTGGCGATGACGCGTCTTTTGCGACTCGCAAGCGAACGCGGTCTCGACGTGGACCTGCATGTCGACGAGTCGACCGATCCCACGAGCCGCATGCTGCCCGAAGTCGCGCGCATCGTGCGGCGCGAGCGTTTCGACGGACGCGTTCTGTGCGGCCATTGCTGCTCGCTCGCGTTGCAGGACGAGCGCTATGTCGACGCGACGCTCGACGCGCTCGCCGCCGCGCGCATCGACATCGTGAGCCTGCCGACGGTCAACCTGTATCTGCAATCGCGCGCGCCGGGCAAGACGCCGACCTGGCGCGGCGTCACGCTGCTCCACGAAATGCGCGCGCGCGGGCTGCGCGTCGCGGTAGCGGGCGACAACTGCCGCGATCCGTTCTACGCCTATGGCGATCACGACATGCTCGACACGTTCACGCAGGCGGTGCGCATTCTGCAGCTCGATCACCCGATCGGCGACTGGCTCGCGGCAGCCACGCGCACGCCCGCGCAGATCATGGGTCTCGAAGCCGGGCCGCGCGGCGTCGTCGCCGCAGGCGAGCCGGCGGACGTCATCGTCACGCGCGCCCGCGACTATTCGGAGTTGCTGTCGAGGCATCAGTTCGACCGCGTCGTGCTGCGCGCCGGCAGGCCGATCGACACGACGCTGCCCGACTACCGCCTGCTCGACGACCTGATGGTCTGATGACCTGAAAGGACGCCCGGCCCGTTCACGCCGCGCTGCTCCGATCGATTAACTAAGGACTACTTTTCAAGTAGAACGACATGAACCCACTCATTGCCGTTCGCGTCGCCCGCAAACGTATCGAAGCGGCGGACATCGCGAGCCTCATTCTTGAATCCGCCGACGGCGCGCCGCTTCCGCCCGCCGGCCCCGGCGCGCACATCGACGTGCATACGCCGTCGGGCTGCGTGCGCCAATACTCGCTGTGCAATCTCGCCGACGAGCACGGCCACTACCGCATCGCGGTGCTGCGCGACTCGGCCAGCCGGGGCGGCTCGATTTCGATGCACGACGACGTGCTCGAAGGCGGCAAGCTGTCGATCAGCGCACCGAAGAACCATTTCCCGCTGCGCGAGGACGCACGTCATTCGATCCTGATCGCGGGCGGGATCGGCATTACGCCAGTGATCGCGATGGCATCGGCGCTGCATGCGCGCGGCGCGAGCTTCGCGCTGCACTACCGCACACGTTCCGCCGCTCGCACCGCATTTCTGCGCGAACTGACGCACGGCGCGCTCGCACCGCATTGCGCGCTCTATCACGACGATGCTCCCGCGCTGCGCAAGCTCGAACTGATGCCATTGCTGGAAGCCGCGCCGCCCGACACGCACGTCTATGTCTGCGGGCCGAAGGGCTTCATGGATGCGGTGATTTCGACGGCCCGCGCGCAGCACTGGTCCGAAGACCGCATCCACTTCGAGTATTTCGCCGGCGTCGCGACACCGGGCGCGAACGCGAACAGCTTCGAAGTCGTCCTTGCGAAGAGCGGCCAGGTCGTGCAAGTCGCGCCGTCGCAGACGATCGTCGAAGTCTGCTCCGCGCACGGCGTCGCGATTCCCACGTCATGCCTGCACGGCATCTGCGGCACCTGCATCACGCGCGTACTCGAAGGCGAAGTCGAGCACAAAGACTTCTATCTGACGCCGCAGGAACGCGCGAGCCATACGCAGATGCTGCCGTGTTGCTCGCGCGCGAAATCGCACCGGCTCGTCCTCGATCTCTAACCTCCCCTCCCTTCACCGCTACAGGAAAAACATGAAATCACAGCTACAACGACGCAACCGCCGCTGGCTACGTGAGCTCGGCGGCTTCGCCCTGGCGGGCAGCGCATGCGCGCTCGCCGGCACCGCGCATGCGCAGTCGAGCGTGCAGCTCTACGGCATCGTCGATATGTGGGCCGGCGTGCAGAAGCTGCCGTCGCAGGCCTCCGCCGCCGTCGCCGCGGGCAACGGCATGTCCACATCGTTCTGGGGCCTGGGCGGCAAGGAGGATCTGGGCGGCGGTCTGCAGACCGTCTTCGCGATCGAAGGCTTCTTCCGGCCGAACAATGGCGCGGTCGGCTCCTTCGACGGCGACCCGATGTTCTCGCGCAACGCCTACGTCGGCCTGCAATCGTCGACGTACGGCGCGCTCACGTTCGGCCGGCAGAGCAGCCCGCTGTATCTGCAGTCCACGCTCTTCAATCCGTTCTATGCATCCTTCACGTTCTCGCCCACCGTCAATCACCTGTATGGGGGCGTGGGAACGTACCCGGCATTCAAGACCGACCAGGGCGTGTTCGGCGGCACCGCATGGGCAAACGCGATTCAGTTCGCCACACCGGATTTCAACGGCCTGACTGGTAAAGCCATTTATGCGTTCGGCAATACCGCGGGCGAGAACGGCAGCAGGAAATGGTCCGCGCAGATGGCGTACACGCACGGCGCGTGGAGCATCAGCGGGGTTTATCAATACCTGAACTTCAGCAGCACGCCGGGCGACCTCGCGCATTTCATCGCGGGCGAGAAGAGTCAGTCGGTCGCCGAAATCGCGACGTGGTACGACTTCGGCTTCGTGAAGCTGTACGGCGAGTACACGTGGACCGGCAACGACCGCACGGCCGACAGCTTCCACGTGAACTCGTATCAGGCGGGCGCGGCCGTGCCCGTGGGACTCGGACGCGTGCTCGCATCATGGGGGTATTCGCGCAACGCCGGCGGGCTCGACCTGACGCGACAGACGGCCACGATCGGCTACGACTACCCGCTGTCCAAACGCACGGACCTGTACGCGAACTACATGTACGACCATCTGACCAACACGTCGAGCGGCTACACCACGGGCGTCGGGCTGCGCACACGTTTCTAGCCGGCTCGCGAAGCCGCTCCGGCCCGCGCGATCGGAGCGGAAGCGGTCCGGCCGCCGGGCACGGGCGCGAGCATGGACCGCATGCCGGGTCGATCGTGGGCCGGCATCGAAGCTTCGTGCGCGAGAGCGAGGCCGACGACGACGCGCCGCCCGGCGACCGCGCGCCGCGCTCTCACTTAAATTCATAGTAAGCGCCTCGCGTGGGCCGTTCGCGATGTCTCGCACGCATGAGGCACGATAGTGATGGCGCGCTGAGGGTAACGGATAGTTTCCGGAAGACCGCCGGGAGATCAGACTGTGGGCGGCGGAGTGGGTTGCGTGGTCAACTTGTTGGCCACGTTCCAGGGCAGCAGTTCGTCGATGCGATTGATCTTGTGGTCAGCGATGTGGGTCAGGACGTATTCGAGGTAGGCGCGCGGGTTAATGTCGTTCAGCTTGCATGTCCCGATCAGGCCGTACATTGCGGCGGCCCGTTCACCTCCGCTGTCGGAGCCTGCAAACAGGAAGTTCTTCCTTCCCAGGCTCACGCAGCGCAGGGCGTTTTCGGCAAGGGCGTTGCTGATCTCAACGCGCCCGTCTTCGCAGTACAGAACGAGCGCGTCCCATTGATTGAGCGAGTAGCGTATTGCCTTGGCCAGTTCAGACTTCGTCGACAGCGTTGCGATCTTGTCCGCCATCCACGCCTTGATGGCTGCGAGCACCGCGACGCTCCTCTGCTGCCGTACGTGCAACCGTTCGACGGCTGGCTTGCCGCGGATGTCAGCTTCAATACCATAGAGTTCGCCGATCAGCTCGAGTACGTGCCTTGTCGCATCGGTCGGCGTACGGACGTGAACGTCGTATATGTACCGTCTCGCGTGATCCCAGCACGCGGCTTCGCGGATCTTGCCACCCGCATATAGCTCGTTGAAGCCGCCGTAAGCGTCGGCCTGCAGGATGCCCTTGAATCCGGCGAGATGAGTCTGTGGATGAATGCCTTTGCGGTCAGGCGAGTAGGCAAACCAGACTGCAGCCGGTTCCGTTGAGCCCGATCGGGTATCGTCGCGAACGTAGACCCACAGGCGCCCCGTGCGGGTCTTCCTGTTGCCCGGTGCAAGCACCGGAATCGGCGTGTCATCCGCGTGCAGCTTGAAGGATGCCATCGTGTAGATCCGCAGCGCTTCGGTCAACGGCTCGCACAGGGCCTCGCACTGGCCGACCCAGCGCCCCATGCTGGCAGGGTCGAGCTTCACGCCGTCGCGTGCGGCAATCGCCGACTGTCGGTACAGCGGTTGATGGTCAGCGAACTTCGAGACGAGGATGTCGGCCAGCAGGCTCGGATGCGCGATGCTGCGCTCAATCGGCAGACCCGGCATCGGCGGCTGCGAGAAGTGATTGCAGCAGGTGCAGACTGCCTTGCGCCGAATCGTGCGAATCACCTTGAACATTGGGGGGTGCGGACAAAATCTTGGACTACCTGGAGGTAGTTCATGTTCTCATACGAAGATCGCATTCGAGCGGTTCGACTTTGCTTGAAGCTGGGCAAGCGCATCGGAGCTACCATTCGGCAGCTGGGCTACCCGACCAAAAATTCTCTCAAGGCCTGGCATCGCGAATACGAGCAGTGCCACGATCTACGGGCGGGCTATGTCCGTTCAAGGCTGAGGTATTCTGATGATCAGAAGAAGGTGGCCATCGATCATTATTTGAGCCATGGGCGCTGTGCTGCCGCAACTTTGAGGGCTTTGGGTTATCCGAGTCGCGAGACGCTTGCGATCTGGATTGAAGAATTGTGTCCAGAAATCAGCAAACGTATTGTTGGCCGAGCCGTTGGAAGCGTTCCAAAATCACAGAGGGTGAAGCAGGCAGCAGTCATTGAACTGTGCACCAGAGAGCAAAGCGCACGCGTGGTTGCCGAGAAAGCCGGTGTAAGCCGGCCAACGCTGTATAACTGGAAGAATCAGCTACTCGGTCGAGAGGTTCTGGCATCTATGAAACGCAAAAAGAAACCAGCATCGGACCATGAGCGTGCGGAGCTGGAACAACAAGTCGAATCGCTTCGACGCGACATCCGACAGCTGCAGCTTGAGCACGATATCCTGAAGAAGGCGAACGAACTGATAAAAAAAGGAATGGGCATCAACCCGCAACTCCTGAGCAACCGGGAGAAGACAATGCTGATTGATGCCCTGAAACAAACCTATGCGTTGCCAGAATTGCTAGCCGCTTTGGGTCTTGCCCGTAGCTCTTACTTCTATCACCGTGCACGGCTGTCGGTTGCTGATAGGCATGATGACGCGCGGCGCGCCATCGCGGACATCTTCGAACTCAATCACCGTTGCTACGGTTATCGTCGGATTCGCGCGGCATTGATCAGGCAACAGGTCTTCATTTCGGAGAAGGTAGTGCGTCGCTTGATGCGACAGGAAGGTCTGGCCGCCGCCACGACAAAGCGACGTCGCTACGGCTTCTATCGTGGAGAAATTAGTCCTGCGCCGGAGAACATCATCAATCGTGACTTCTACGCCGCTGTTCCTAATCAGAAATGGCTCACGGACCTTACCGAATTCCAAATCCCGGCTGGCAAAGTGTATCTGTCGCCGGTTATCGACTGCTTCGATGGTCTCGTTGTGAGCTGGTCAATCGGTACGCGGCCGGACGCCGAGCTCGTCAACACCATGCTGGATTCGGCAATCGAATCAATGGCTGGCTGCATGGAGCGGCCCGTAGTTCACTCGGATCGTGGTGCGCACTATCGCTGGCCAGGATGGCTCTCGCATATGCAGGCTGCCAGACTGACTCGCTCGATGTCGCGCAAGGGATGTTCGCCGGACAATGCGGCCTGCGAAGGCTTCTTCGGGCGACTCAAGACGGACTTGTTCTATCCTCGTGATTGGCGTGCCACGACCATCGATCAATTCATCGAGATCGTTGACTCGTACATCCGCGGTACAACGCAAAACGGATCAAGGTCTCGCTCGGCTCCCTCAGCCCTATCGAATACCGGCAAAGTCTTGGAATCGCGGCATAAATCAGTCCAAGAATTTAGCCGCACCCGTTTGAGTCCCGCTGCACCAACCCTGGATTCATGTGTTTCATACCTAACCATTGCCCGTTCACTTCTCGCCCTCGATTGATGATATTTCGCGCATGATAGCGAATAAGGAACAGAGCAGCTGGTGTGTGATCTGGTGAAACAAGGCTAAATAGCCCCGACATGACTAGGGCACGCTTACGGAGAGACGGGAGGGTGAGTTAGCGACGCAGGAAACTGCAGCCCGGCTGCTCGATGTGTCCAAGGGTAACAATGAGCCGCATTGCCGACGTTTATCGTCCCCAACAACTTACCGGCCGATATGCCGCGTGAATGGCCGTTCCAGTTTACAACCCGCCATAGGCCTCGCGGCGGATCGAAAGGCGGTTGTGGGTCGCCTACGGCCTTTTGCTTGATGTGGGCGTAGGCAATGCGGGGATGCTCGGCGTCGGGCAAAGATCGGCCATGAGCGGTCTCTCACGCATTGTCGGCGAACGACTGCTAATGAGCCATCAACCGCCCATCAGGCAGTAGCACGCGTGATTTTTGGATCAGAGGGTCGTAGGTTCGAGTCCTACCTCACCGACGACAACGGCTCTCCCACCGAGTGAGCCAATCAGCCATCCGACGATTTTTAGCTTGTCCATATCGGCCCTTAGGTTTGATCGGTTAGATTTTAATTGCACCGAACAGCAGGATGACAAGGGTGTCAGGGTTCGGTGCTCGTTTCCGCATGGCTTATGATTGCATCAGTCCCACGACCAGACACCGAAATGGATTCCGCCAAGGTCATTGCCGAGATAGAAGCGCAAGTTAACGCCGCCATGGATGAGGCTAGCAGGGCGATTGCTTTTCATGAGTCGTGGCGACCCATGGCATACGACGAAGAACTGCACATGCGCATGGGGAATTCGTTCGCGGCGGGAACCTTCGTAGTGATTCGGCAGGCTCTACGGCGTGAAATGCTTTTGGCCCTGCTGCGAGTCTGGGACGATCAGCAAAAATCTTTGAGTCTCCGGCGTACCTTCGAAGCGTTGCGCATCCCCGCTGTTCTCGATGCGCTGATTGAGAAGCGCACAAAGGACCGCACGGGGTCGAATGCATTCGACAAGATACTGGCCGAGCATATTGCCGGTTCCTGTACCGATTACATCGAGAAAGCGGGCGATCTGTTCGACAAGTACTGGAAGAAGGGTGAAGCCTCGCACGTCATGCAGCATCTTCATGTGCTCAGAAACACGATGCTGGCTCACAACCAACTCGCACCCCAACGTGTGAAGGGCAAAGACGCAAGGGACGACGAAATCGAGGCTTTCTATCGAGACACCCGCACTATCGTGGAATGCTTGCTTCATGCCGTTCACGCTACGGCACTCGATATGAACGATACGCAAGGCGTCTACGAAACCTATGCCCGGTTCTTTTGGGAGAGTGTGAGAGGTGAATCCACTCCGGGGCATCCTAGCTATCGAGCACCGTTCGACTCGACAGGAGTCGAACAATGAAGTTCACGGCGGGAGATGATACAGACCGCGCCTTGTGCGCGACGATCAGTCACGAGTATCTTCGTTGCGATGATGCCTTACACGAGTTCGCACGCTTGCGTGAGCAGATGATGGCGACGGGCGATGATAGGCGCTTGTCCTACGCGGCGTATAACGCCTACGCCCGGTTCATCCATCATCTGTACGAGTTCAACATCGCATGTGCGCAGCGAGACTTTCACGACACGTCATTTCAGCCGAAGAACGATGAAGCCGACCGACTGATTGCTTCTCATGCTGATCGAGCCATACGAGTGAGGCGGCAGGCATACAACCAACATGCCTTCGGCGCACGCCCTTTCGAACCCTTCCCGGTGCTGATTGAGTTCGCGAAGGCGTTTCGTACGGCTCGCAACACGACAAACGGTCACGCCAAGCACCAACGCTATACGTTGAATCTTTCCGACTTCTTCACACGCTACCATCGGTTTTTGCTGGATATGCACAATGCTGCCCGCCACATGTGGTTGCAGCAGGGTGACCAGTTTCCCGATTGGGGTGAGATCACAGCGTTCTCTGTGGTAGTCAAGGCTACCGTTCTACCTACCGACGATGATTAAGCGGGTGGGGCATCTGTCGTATAGAAGTAAGGCAGATGAAATCCGCGTATTGGCGGAGCGTCGAACGGCTCGGCGCTTTCTATTTTCGCTTGTGTGTCCTTGTGCTTCGCGTACAGACTTCCGAGATAAGCATTCAAATTCTCAACGATGAATTCCACGAGCGCAGTCGAAAGCTCATTAACGGTGTTCGTCATCTTCCGTACGGCCTCGGTCCATTCATCGTCCGACTCCATGTGATAGGCCTGAACCGCGACTTCCGCAGACGTCTGATATAGGTAGTTCCCCGCAACGCGGTCCCTGAGGAACACGTAGCTGCTATCCGTAGTCTTCATCTGTTCCATCGCTGGCCGAAAATCGTTGAGACTTGGATAGTGCATGGCATGCGAGTTTCGTGCATCCGATAGCCATTTGCAGTCGCCTGCCATCTTGTTGAATGTGCGTTTTAGTGTTTCACCCATGCCGTTCGGCATGTGCGGATAGCACCGTTCGCGCAGAAAACTGTTCATTTCGGGCTTGTTGATTCGCTCTTTCGCTTCGTGCAGCTTGCCGCTAAGCATGCGGGTTATGAACAGTGTCCGTGAAACCCGGCCTATTTTCTCCGGCGTTTCAGGATCGCCGGGATGTGGTGTAGAGACTATAGCCAGCTTCTGTAGGGTCATCACTTCGTTGAAGATGTGTCCAAGCAGGAGCACGGCATAGCGTGTCTCTTCTGACTCCGTATTCCATACATCGTGAGAGATTTCGAAGTGCTCAACCTGAAGCTTCCCCATGCTGGTCTCCTATGTGGTTTGACAAATCTACCACGCCTGCATTCTGAAAAACGAAAACCGCACAGGTGTATATCAGCCCTTGCTACTCCAACGAGTCGACTGGCAGAATCGGGTCTCCACGAACAGCGTCCGCACGGCGGAGGTTCAGACTGGTTCGGGCTGGACGACTCGACGTACGGCACGCACACGATGCGTCGCACGAAGGCATCACTGATATATCGCCGCACCAAGCCTGCCTGCGGTGCAGATACTACTGGGACACACGAGGCTCGAGAGTACCGTGGGCCTTCTCTCGGGATCGAGGTCAACGACGCACTCGAGATGGCCAAACAAACGGAAGTATGACGTGCACTGCGATCGGCGAAGAGGCGCTCGTCGGCCACCGAGGGACCGTCGATTAGTTTCATCAAATGCCGAAGTTCGGCGTATATTCGACGCCGAATGGATCCGCCACGCGCGACAGGGGAACGCAATGCCGAACATACCCGCAATGCTTGTGGCCGCGCACGATATAAAGGCACAAATCGACGGGCTGCTGTTGCGTGGACGCGTGCAGGATAGTGGCGAACATCGCGTCGCTGCAACGCTGTGTCTGACGATCGCCGAGCAGTTTGCGGCGACCCTGCATTTGATAGAGGGCGGCTTCTCGTCCCATGCACCAGTCACGGTGCGTTCAATGCTAGAGGGACATGCGAATCTGCTAAACCTAGTAAGCGATCCTGCATTCGTCGACCAGATCAGGTACGACAACGCGCGTGCCGATGTCGTGTTGTTCACTGAATATGCCGCGGACCCCGAGATGCAGGGCAACGTGGACGCGCAGGAAACATTGGCCAGATGGAAAGCCGTTGCGGAACCGGTGCGTGATGAGTTGGAAGCAAAGGGCTATGGCAAGCTCGACGTGTACCAGCGATTCAAGAGAGCAAAGATCTTGTCTACATACGTGGCCTACCGCGTCTTTTGCTCGTTCGCACATAACCAACTCACAACATTGTTGGCGCGTCATGCTGACCGTTTCGAGCTTCGCTACCATGTCGAAGCGCCGAATGCGCTAACTGCCAGCCTGCTGAATGTGGCCGTCAGCATTTTGTGCCAAGCGGTTGTGACGGCATCGCACTACACCGACCTGACCGACGCCGAGCTGCGGGAAGTAATCGACGCTGCCGACGCAACATGGAGCACAGCGCAGGCACTCGTCGAGTAGGTGTCGGTTACCCGTATAACATGGAGTGGGTCGATGAGCCCACACACCAGCTCAGCAAGTTCAACATCATGCTTGAATTCCCGAGAGCACACGGGTATCCAGAGCGACTAGTCGTTTCCCTCGAATACCGGCACGTCGAGCGCGTGCTGCAGTTAGTGACGGTTTCATGAGTTATCACATTCGCGTGAGAACGTCGGGGTCTTGACCTGCAGCCGAATCGCGCAATTCCAGAAGGCCGCTGGACCGAAAGATGCCGCTCTGTTTGGGCACCGGTCCCCAAAAATCGTGGGGATGTTGCGTCCGATATTCGCTGCATTGCCGCCGTTGAGTGGTATATGGCGAACGGCCACACTGGGTCGGGTAGCGACCGTCCGTAGGCGCACACTCAATCTCCCGTTGTTTGAAAGGAGATTGTCATGAAACCCGAGAATGTCGCCGTTAGCCATCGTGTGCCATGGAACAAGGGCAAACTTACCGGGCAGAAGCCGCCGCTAAAGCTCCGAGAAATTTGGGCGATCCGGACGAGGCTTCAGATGGCGTCGAACGTCCGTGAGCTTGCGATGTTCAATCTCGCAATCGATAGCAAGCTTCGAGCGTGCGATCTCACGCGATTGCAGGTGCGGGACGTCCATCACGGAAGCCACGTGGCAGCGAGGGCCACCGTCATGCAGCAGAAGACCCAGCGGCCGGTCCAATTCGAGATCACGGAACAGACCCGCGAGAGCCTCGAAGCATGGATCGAAGCGCGAGGACTGAAGGAGGCGGATTTTCTGTTTCCGAGCCGGTTGCATACGTCGCCGCATCTGTCGACCCGGCAATACGCTCGGATGGTGCATCGCTGGGTCGCATCGATTGGTCTCGACGATACCGCATACGGTACCCACACTATGCGGCGCACAAAGGCTTCACTGATCTACCGGCGAACGAAGAATCTTCGGGCGGTACAGCTGCTGCTCGGGCATACGAAGCTGGAAAGCACGGTTCGCTACCTCGGCATCGAGGTCGACGATGCCCTTGAGATGGCAGAGCAAACCGAGGTTTGATGTGCCTCGGCCGGCGAGCGGTCGCTTGCCGGCCATGAAGAGGCATTCACTCGTGTCGGCATCAAGTCATTCGAACGGCGGTTGCTCAGCGCTCAGCGGCCATTGACAATAAGTTAGCTCTCTAACGAATGCAGCCTTATTCAAACTGGTCACCACTATCGAGAACTTTCTTCCTGCCACTTGCGTACCAACCGTTCAGTCAGATCGGTAGCCGGTAGTATTCTTGGGAGCGGAGCGCCTTGACCTTCCCACCGCGCTGCGAATTCATGAGTACCCTGTGCGCTGGCAACGGTATGAAGCGCTTTGGCCGCAGCACCAGGTCCGGGTTCACCATCACGTTGACCGGAAACCGCAGCCGTACCGTCCATGTCGGCTGGACGCTCAGATTTACAGCGTGCGATCTCCTGACCGGCCTAGTCTCGACGATCCTGTGCCGGTCAGGCAGTGAAGCCGCCGTTCACATCAATGACGGAGCCGGTTATAAAACCGGCATCCGGCCCCGCCAGAAAGACGACGGCTGCAGCGACCTCGCTCAATTCGGCGAAGCGGTGGATGGCATGGCTTTCCATGATGATCGGAGGCAGCTTGCCCTTCGATCCGGCAGCCATGTCGGTGTCCATCATCCCGGCCTGGACGACGTTGACGGTAATGTTCCGGCCGCCGAGATCACGCGCGGCTCCCTTGGAGTAACCGACCACCGCAGCCTTCGTGGCGGCATAGTCGGCGGTGCCGGGGAATGCGATGCGTGTGCCGAGGCCCGAACCGATGGAGATGATGCGACCACCCTCGGGCAGCACCTTGGCGGCGGCACGAATGTTGGCGATCACGCCAAAGGTGTTGATGGCCCATTGCCGATCCATTGCCGCATTGTCGATGGCGGGGTCGTCGATGGTTTTGCCTTGCAGTGCAACGGCAGCGTTGTTGACCAGGATGTCGAGCTTTCCGAGCTTCGACAGCACTTCGCGCACCATCGGTTCCGCGGCGGCCGGATCGCCCTGATCGGCCTTGATCGCAATGGCACGCACGCCCTTCGCTTTGATGCTTTCAATGACGGCCAATGCCTTTTCCCCGGAAGCGACATAGCTGATGGCGATGTCCGCGCCCTGATCGGCCAGCGCGGCAGCGGTCGCCGCACCGAGCCCGCGCGATCCACCCGTGACGAGGGCAACCTTTCCAGCGAGTTTCCTGCTCATTTCAGATTCCTTTTTTGTTGATTGGAGGGTGGGAGGTTCTCGTTCACCACGGCAGCCGTTCATCGAGGAAGAAGAAGCCGCCGGTGGGGCCGTCTTCACCAAGGCTGGCGTACTTCACGACGGCGTGCGCACCGTCCTCTGCGCTCATGTTTGCCCGTTCACCGCCCATGCTGGTTCGCAGCCAGCCGGGATGAACCGCATTGATCTTGATCGGCGTGTCTCGCAGTTCCGCGGCGATCAAAATAGTGAAGGCGTTGAGCGCGGCCTTGGATGTGTCATAGCCGAGAGCCCGGATCGGGTAGACCGGCGAGCACGGATCGGATAGATGTGCGAGCGACCCTCTGATGCTCGACACGTTCACGATCCGGCCAGCACTCGACCGCCGAATCAGCGGCAGCAGGGTTTGTGTTAGAAAAACGGGAGCAAAGAAGTTCGCCTCAAAGGTGTCGCGCACCACGTTGGGCAGTGCCTCGCTCGGCTGTCGGGTAGCTGGTGTGCCGCCGTCGGGGCTATCCAGCAAAATTCCGGCGTTATTGATCAGAATGTCGAGCCTGCCGTGCGCTCTGTCGATTTCGGCGTAGGCCGCCTGCCGATCCTCATCGCTCGTGACGTCGAGCTTGAGCGCGGATACTGCATGGCCCAGGTTGCGCAACTCGGTGGCGACCGCCTCGGCCTTCGCCGTGTCTCGTGCGCCGATGATGACGTGCGCGCCCAGCGTTGCAAGCTGCTGGGCAATCTCGAGGCCGAGACCGCGTGCGCCGCCGGTCACAAGCGCGAACTTCCCATGTAGCGAGGAGGTTGTGTTCCCATTGGGCACTACACTTGCTCCTTGATCTTCCGGATTAAATTCCGATCGTTATCGTAACGAACGGTATTGTATTGGCCCAAGGGTGTCAAGTGTTTTATACTGATCGTTACTAAAACATCCGTGTGAGCTTAAAGATGGGGCGTCACAGACAGTTCGACGAAGGCGAGGCGCTCGAAGCTGCGCTGTCGGTCTTCTGGCAGAAGGGCTACGAGGGCGCTTCGTTTGAAGATTTGTCCCAAGCCACGGGCGTGGCACGCCCTGGTCTCTATTCGGCATTCGGCAACAAGGAAGCACTCTTCATCAAGGCGCTCGATCTCTACGACGCCAGGTACATGGGCTTCATGAGCGAAGCACTGAGCGAGCCTACGTCCTTGAAGGTTGTGGAGCGTATTCTGCAAGGCTCCGCCAACATCCATACCATGGACTCAGCCCATCCGGGTTGCCTGGGTATTAACGGTGCGCTCGCCTGCTCGGACGATGCCGAACCCATTCGCCGTGAACTCATCCGACGCCGCGCCGCAACGCAATTGGCACTCCGTAAACGCCTGGAACGTGCTCAACGAGAAGGCGAACTACCCGCTTCAGTCGATGGGGCAACACTGGCCTCGTTTGTAATGGCTATCTCACAAGGCATGGCGGTGCAAGCCAAAGCTGGAGCGTCAAAGAAAGCACTTGAAGGATTGGTTGAGTACGTTATCAAGACCTGGCCGTCGGCGTCCAGATAGTATCCACCAGCACTTAGGCGTTGCCTATAGACAGAGGCCTTTTAACGGGAGGCCTGGCCCAACGGATCGCCCCTCTCTGTTGAATGATGTCCCATGACACTCCATGGTTACATACCGCAGCGGCGAGCTGCTGCCCGAGCTGTTTTTCAATCGCCGGCTTCCGCGGCACCAGCGAGTGTTGTACCTTGAAAGCGGCCGTTGCAGCCGCACGGTGATGTGCGGCAGTTTAGGGTCGGGCATGGTCCTTCGGTGGTTGGCGCAAACTGAATCTCCCTCAATTCGCGTACGGTCTCCTGCTTGATGTCGGCATAGGGAGTCCGGCCGTGCGAGGTATCCGGGAAAGTTCGGCCACTTTCGGCCGTTCGATATCGGCGCCTAGATCGACGACAATAGATACCGACCGTACGTCGGTACTCGCCAAGGGCTATAGAGGAAAATATCTCGGCAACTGCAGATCTCGACGATTAGAGCCGTTAATTTCGATAAAAATTAAAGATCCGGTAGCAACTGCCGTTGAACGATCGTCTGTAGACAATGAGAGTCTCCCGCCGAATATGCTTGTTCGGCCGCCACAACCATTCATCACCGAATTCGCAAACAGATGACGGAGCCGCCAGAATTTCGACCCAATTTCCTATTCATTCAAGCGAGGGCTCGCCTTAAGGATTTCTTCATAACCTCGCTGTGGTTGTCCTTGATGTTAGCGGGCTTGACCGGTTGGTGGGGTGTAGAGGGTGACGCGCTCATGCTTCACCTGGCTGCAATTCTTGCGGTGCTGTTTTTATGCCTTTTCATATCGTTTATAGTCGTGTGCATTGTGCGCAAAAGGCATCCCATTGCGGAGTTGCGCCAGTTGGTGTCATTTAAATCCGTATTATATTTTGGATTGTCGTTAATATTTTTTGTTTTGCTGGGAGCTGTCGCGGTTGTATTATCGACCAAGAAGTGAGCTGTTGTTAAATAGCGTAATAATAAAATGAGTGAAACGACGAACACGCCTCTGTAATTCTACGACCGTTGTCGAGAAAGCCGACCGTCGCTTCCGGGTCGACTGCTGCCGATCGCGACCGTGCGAGATTCGGGCAGTCTATGCGATTTGCATGAGGCAGTGGTCGGCCATCAGGCGTCACCCACGTAGGGCGCCTACATGACATTCGAATGTCGCTTTGCTCTGTTACTGGCCATTCGCACGCCGATTATGCAGGTCGCTTCATCGTAGAAGCCTTTTTCTTGCGGAACGAAGCTGCAGGTCTTCGTGGGACCCAAGCTGGAACATCTGCTCCGAATTCTATGCCGCCATTGGCCTGGGCTCGGTCCAAGGCCCCGACGCCGGCAGCTTCCCGGCAGCGGTTAGAGAAATCGCGTCAGTTGCGTAACGGGTCGCCGGTTGAGCGGAGTTGCCCGTGCATCCACCGCGCAACCTGATTCACCGTGCCAATATCGGTATGCGAAAGATAGGGCTAAAGAGTTTGTATTTGCTGACGATAAACGAGGATGAGCATACAGCCGTACTAGCGCCCGCACGACTAGCGAGCAACAAGAACGCATTGGAGAGCCATGACTACTCTATCGTCCCTGAACACTGCCACGACCGCCGCGCTTGCTCCACTCGTGGATTCTGCAAACCGTTCTCCCGTCGTGTCGGCGAACGTCATCGACGGGCAGAGTATGGCGCTGTCTTCGCCGTCGACCGTTGTCACGATTCCTTCCTCCACCGGCGTTGTGGCGCTCGAAACCTATACGCCGGAGGTGACGCTGGCCGGCGTCACGCCGACAGTAACCACGGCCAGCGACAGTCGTGACGCCGTGACGCTGCAGATGCTGGGTAGTTACACCGCCGCGCAAACGATGACGGGGCAGTTCTCCGGTGTCGGCAGTGCGCTGCTCGACCGTTTCAAGACCACGGGCAGCGATTTTTCGCAGTCGGTCAGCATGACCGGCGGCATTGTTCCGTCGTCGCCGCAAGGGCCCGAGGGCAAGATCGATCTGACGGTTAAAACGAAAAGTGGCGTGACGGTCGACATTGAGATCGACAGCGGGGGCGGCAGCCTTTCGGCCAGCATTAAGAGCAGCGGCAAACTCAGCGACAGTGAACGCAGCGCCGTGGCACAGCTTGCCGACGGATTTCAGCAGGCCATCGATGGCTTGAGCGCCGCTCCGCAAAAACTCGACCTGAGCGGCCTCGCGCAATTCGACGCGTCGGCGCTCGCTTCCGTGAACTTTCAGTACAACGTCACCAACGACGGCAGCGCGAACATTTCGGCCAGCTATTCGCAAAGTAGCGCCTCTCGAAGCTTGAGTATCAAAAGCGCCGAAGGTGCCATTGACGTCAGCGTCGACACGAGCAATTCGGCGCTTTGGGGGACGAGTTCGCAGCGCGCCGCGTCCATTGCCAGCTATCTGCAGCAGTTCGATCAGGCGAATTCGGGCGGACACGGCAATGGGGCGCTAATGTCGATGTTTGAAGACGGTTTCGCGCAGATGAACGAGGACTATGGGACGCCGTCGGGCCAGGTGTTGCCCGGTGCCGCCTACGCGCCAGCGCTGCAGCAGGCGGATCAGGCGATGTTGACTGGACTCGGCGATTTCAGCGCATCGATCGCGGATGCGGCGACTTCTCCCAATCCGATGCGCCCCGGTGAAGTTAACTCGTTTTCCTATCAGGTATCCCAAACCACGAAACTCGCAGGCTCGCAACTCGACGGACAGATAACCCAGCACCAGCAGTCTCATCTGAGCGCGAGCTACCATCAGGCCTCATCGGGCGGCGGCGAACCGGTGTTGACATCGTCGCGCTCGTCGCAGAACTACGACTACGTGCAAATCGACGATAGCACCGACAGCACAGTGCAGATCGCAACGGAACGCGGTGCGCTGCTGGATGCGTCGTTGAATCAGTCGTCTGACCGGAAGACACGTGACTCGAAGTACGAAGAAGGCGAACTGATTTCGGATGTGACCACGCCGGAAGAAACGTCCCAGTCGTCGGACCTGCTCGCGTTGCTCAAACCGCTGATTGACAACGGCGACGCTACGCGCGATAGCGTTGAGTGGCAGCAGGCGCTTTCGCGTATCCATGGAATGATCCAACTTGGCGCGTAATTTTCGCCGGCAATTGGGAGGTTGGGTCATTTGAAAGAACTGATATCACCTTCACGATCCCTCAGGTTTCTGGATCTCTTTCGAAGGCAAACGCCTGAATGACGGGTGGCTCTGCCGTGTGAGTCACGCTGGAAACGAGTGGCCGTTAAGCTTCATAAGCGAGCATAAAAGCAGAGTCCGGCCCAGCGGCTGAATTGGGTCGACCACGGTCCGAAGCGAGTCGATCTCTGGCGAGCGCCGTATGCAATCAGCATTGGACCGGGGTCGGCCATAAAGGGACGCTCGCACGTGCAAGTAGAATCGCTAACAATCGGCTCCAGATTTGATGGCCGTTCCCATTTCGCGAGAAACAGCGATGAAGGTAACGATTGCATACATCGAAGAACCTCCGTTCGGTTGGACGGAAGCAGACCGTATCGCAACTGGCGCCGACATTGAATTGGCCAAAGTGGTTCTTCGGGCGATCGGAGCCACCATGATCGATTATCGTCTGACGACGTTCAGCGAACTGTTGCCCGGCGTTGAAGCCGGCCGCTGGGATATGAATGTCCCGCTATTCGTTACCCCTGAGCGCGCCAATCTGGTCGCGTTCAGCGTGCCGGTGTGGGCGATGGGGGATGGATTCCTGGTTCGGGCTGGAAATCCGAAATCGCTCGACAGCTATGCGTCGCTGGCCAGGCGCGGCGATGCGCGCCTTGGCATCATTGCCGGACAGGTGCAACATGACTCGGCGAGAGCGTCCCGTGTAAGTGAAGATCAGATAGAAATCTTCGAACACCAGGCCGACGCTATCGAAGCCGTCCGTTCGGGCGCTATCGATGCTTACGCGAGCACAGCTTTGGGAAACCGCATACTGGCGGATCGTATCGGCGGGTCGGTGTTCGAGGCCGTGGAGCACAAACCGGGAACGAATGGCAAGCAACACGAGCTTCCGTTCGGAGCATTCTCATTCAACAGGGGAAACAGCGACCTGCGTAATGCGGTAAACGCGCAGCTTCGTTCATATCTCGGCTCCCCAGACCATCGAGCACGCATGGCTAAATTCGGCGTGACGAGCAATGAGATCGATCCCGTTCTCGCACGTTGAGTGTGGGACGGCGTGCGGCCATGAGCGGCCCCTCGGTTCGACCACCCGGTCGGGGCGCAGCAGCCGCCCCGTCCCAAATTGGAAGGAGCCAAACGTGCAAATCAAACGGGTAGTTGCCAACTTCAGGGCGCTCGATCTCACTCGGGCCCGGGCGTTCTATCGAGATATCCTCGGCCTCGAGCTTTTGATGGATCACGGATGGATCCAGACCTATGGTTCTCAGACCGAGATGACTATCCAGGTGAGCTTCGCCTCCGAGGGAGGTTCCGGCACGCCAGTACCGGACCTGTCGATTGAAGTAGACGATGTGGACGCAGCACTTGAACGCATGAAAGCTGCCGGCTTTGCCATCGAATATGGTCCGGTTGACGAACCTTGGGGCGTCCGCCGGTTCTTCGTTCGCGACCCATTCGAGAAACTGGTCAATATCCTTGCGCACGCCTGAGCGCCGTTCACGGTTGGGCGAAATCGAAGGGGAATTGAACGTCCGCTTCGAAGCGTCGCGAATTTCCCGCTTCGGGTCGACTGCTGCCGGCCATGTCCGTTAAGGGTTGTTCGACGCCTGCCAACGCGCGCAGGAATGTGATGCGCCACCGCGCTTCGCTGGCAGGCGTCGAACGAGCCTCGATGGAGGAAACCGCGGAGTGCCTCGATGCGCTCGGAATCTTTGAGGCTATGGCGATTGATAGGCAGGGATGCCGGGTAATGTTGATGAATGCGTGGTCAGGCGGGACGCTGGATAGACGCTGACGCGGTGATGAAGCGGTGCAGTGGCACCGTTGTGATGGCGAAGCGGACATGCGAGGGACTGCGCGGAGCGACAGGCGCAAACGTCCGCTCGTGGGCCGCGTTGCCGCAAAGCCGACGGTCGGGTTGGACGTACAGGAAGCATTGCACTCATGTCTCAGCTCGCCGCATAGGTGGTGCGCGAATGGGCGCAGTGCGTTCCAGTATTTCAATGACGTTCATCGGTGCACCGCAGTGCCGGCAGACGAAGACCGGAGCGGCAGCAACCTCGCGATCGTCGGGCTGGGTGGCGACCTCGGGTGCGACGTGCAGCAACTCACGCACCTTCGCGAGGCTGGCGCGGCGCACCGGGTTGGCCAGCAGTCCGTAGTGACGGATGCGATGGAAGCCGCCGGGCAGCACGTGCAGCAGGAAGCGGCGCATGAACTCGCCGGCTTCGAGCGTCATGGTCTTGTAGCGCGTGTGTCCCTTCGCGCGGTAGTCCTTCCAGCGGAAGGTTACGCCGCGCTCATCGAATGCAACCAGGCGCTGGTTGGAGATCGCGACGCGGTGGGTATAGCGTGAGAGGTACTCCAGCACCGCTGCCGGTCCGGCGAAGGGACGTTTGGCGTAGACCACCCACTCGCAGGTGCGCAGCGGCGCAAGCCACCGCGCAAAGGCAGTCGCATTGGCAAGCCCCGTGTACTCGCCGAAGAACTGCAGCTGGCCGCGTCGATGTGCGTCTGCGAGTGCTTCGAGGAAACGCCTGCGGAACAGGCGCGAGAGCACACGCACCGGCAGGAAGAAGCCGGGGCGGCAGGCGATCCACCGCTGACCATCGGGCGACAGGCCGCCGCCGGGAACGATACCGTGCACGTGCGGATGATGCGTGAGTGCTGAACCCCAGGTGTGCAGCACCAGCGTGGCGCCGATCTGTGCGCCCAGGTGTCTCGGATCCGCAGCGATGGTACGCAGGGTTTCGGCGGCGATGTCGAACAGGAGCCCGTAGATGACCGCCTTGTTGTACCAGGCGATCGCACTGATTGGCGCGGGCAACGTGAACACGACGTGGTAATACTCCACGGGCAACAGGTCGGCCTGACGTGCCTCGAGCCAGCGGCGTGCGGCACTCGCCTGACACTTCATGCAGTGCCGGTTGCGGCAGGAGTTGTACGCGACCTCGATGTGGTCGCACCCTGAACAGCGCAGCACATGCCCGCCCAGCGCCGCGGTGCGGCACTGTTCGATGGCTGACATGACCTTCAGCTGCCCCAGGCTCAGCCGTACTGTTCGTCGCCAGGCTGGCCCGTGGCTGCGGAAGATGTCCGCAACCTCCAGCATGAGGCGCTACAGGGCGCGGGCTTACTCGGAGGGTAGGCGGTCCAGCGGACTGGTGACCTCGTGCAGCAGGTCGGTGGCCACCTGCACGTAAAGCGCGGTGTTCTCGAGCTTGGCGTGGCCGAGCAGCACCTGGATCACGCGGATGTCGACCTTCTGTTCGAGCAGGTGTGTCGCGAAACTGTGTCGCAGCGTATGCATGGAGACGCGCTTGTCGATCTGCGCGGCCTCGGCGGCAGCATGAATTGCGCGGTTCAGCTGCCGCGTGCTGAGCGGGTCGACGGGATCGAGCCCGGGGAAGAGCCATCCGCCGTCGGGCATCCTGCCCTGGGCCCGGGCCACGTGCCACCAGACGCGCAGGCGCTCCAGCAGCACTGGCGAGAGCATCGCGTAGCGGTCACGGCGACCCTTGCCCTGCTCGATGCGCAGTGTCATGCGCTGGCTGTCGATGTCGGTGACCTTCAGGGCCACCACTTCGCTTGCGCGCAGTCCTGCGCCGTAGGCGACCGACAGCGCGGTCTGGTGCTTGAGGTTGCCGGCTGCCTCGATGAGACGGCGCACTTCATCGGGACTGAGCACGACGGGCAGTGTGCGGGGCACGCGTACCGGGTGCATCCTGACCATCAGGTCAGGCCGGTCAAGCGTGACTTCGAAGAAGAACTTCAGGCCGGTAATGGCGTGATTCAGTGACACGGGCGATGTGCCGTGATCGACCAGATGCAGCTGGTAGCGCCGCAGATCCTCGACGGTGGCCGTGTCAGGTGAGCGCCCGAGAAAGCGGGCAAACTCGCGCACGATGCGCAGATAGGTGTCCTGCGTCTTCGGCGACAGCTGGCGCATGCGCATGTCGTCGGTCATGCGCTGGCGCAGTGGACTGGCGTTTGCCTGTGGAGAAGTCATGATTGGGCTCCTGCTGGAAGACGAGGCGGATTGCCTCATTCGCCAACATACGGAACCGCGCGGCGGACCTCCCATGAACCGCACGCGCTGCCCGGAGCCCTCTACCGCGCGAGCGGTTTCGTTCTTCGGCAAAATTCGGCCATGAGCAGTCGGTGAAGTCGGCGACACGAATGTCGGGTATCGCCGCTGTAGCTGCCACGCCTAGTCGTTACTATGTAAATTCGCGTTCAAACCGCCCCACCGTGCCGAATTGGTCGGCAACACCTCGACCGCGCCTGTTTGACTGTTTCTGCGAAACAGCAAGCCGTGTCGACCGGACAATTCCCGCGCCGCGAGTATGGTGCCGTCTGGCAGTTTTACCTTCGTGCCGGCCGTAACATACAGCCCAGCTTCGACGATACATTCGTCGCCTAGAGATATTCCGATTCCGGCATTCGCTCCCAGCAAGCTGCGTTCGCCGATCGAATTCTTACTCTTGCCACCACCCGACAACGTCCCCATGATCGATGAGCCAGCACCTACATCTGAGTTCTTGCCAACGACCACACCTGGGGTAACGCGGCCTTCGACCATCGATTCGCCAAGCGTGCCAGCATTGAAATTAACGAAGCCTTCGTGCATCACGGTAGTCCCGCTAGCTAGGTATGCACCAAGTCTCACGCGGTCTGCGTCGGCAACTCTGACGCCGTCAGGAATAACGTAGTCCGTCATGCGTGGAAATTTATCGACCGATGTAACCATTAGATGGTGATACTCGTCAGCCAGCCGATCACGTAGTTCATCAACGCGAGAAGGGAGTACGGGACCGGCCGATGTCCAGGCTATGTTTGGTAGTAGGCCGAAAATCCCGTCAAGATTGATCTCGTTTGGTTTGACCGACCTCTCAGATAGCAAATGCAGCCGTAGATAGGCCTCTTCAGTCGATACGGGCGGCTGCTCGAAGGATTCGATGGAGACGCCAACGAAGTCACCCTGAATGATGCCGACTTTCTCTGCCAGACAACGACGTCCCTTACCTTCCGCCGAAGAGGGAAACCACGCGTCGAGCGTCTTGCCGGTCTCTGCGTCGCGATAACGATGTCCTGGTCTCTGAATTTTCATGTAAGTAACGGTCACGGTGACGATGTGTCAGTAACTTTGGTCTGCCCAAAGCGCGGTTGAAGGAGCGTACCGGTGATGGCTCGCAACACTGTATAGGGATCTGGAGGAGTCAGGCGATCAAAATCTATTTTTGAGGGGATCCTGCATATGACTATTATCGATTTCAATTCCCTAGCATCGAATAAGCTACAGGCGTGGAAATCGTCTGTTGTCGGCCGCGTGGGCGCGGCAAATATCAAGGTTTTGCGCATGGACGGCCAGCCGTACGCAGAGGAGACACACGACTATAACGAGGCTCTGCTTGTCATTGACGGAAAGCTTCTACTTCGGGTGGAGGGGCGGAAGATCATTGTGGAATCTGGCCAGATGTACCTTGCTTTGGCGGGAACACCGCATTCAGTGCTTCCGGGCAGTTACGGAAGCCTCGTCATTATCGACGTTTAGAAAGCAGTCTCTTCGGACCTTCGGCTTGCCGCCTCTCTTTTCTTCGGGAGGAAGCGAAACACCGTCGTCGCTTGGGTTTCGAGCGCCGCTCTTCGTCGGCTCGAAGCGAATGCTCATCAACGCAGCTTCCATATGCTCGATGTCAACTTTCAGCCACCTATCAGACGTTTGATGCGAGAAGCTGAAAGGCGCTTCCGGGTCGGCTGCTGCCGGCCACGTCTGGCAAAATTCGGCCAGGAAAAGCCATCCGGATTAATCGTTCCGCGGATGCCTGGTCGTCTGCTTTTTCACCGAAGCAGACAACCGACAGGAATCGTTCATTCGATCTTGGCAGCGTGTCCCGCCACAACCCGACGGACTAAACCGCTCGCGCGGTAGGGGCTACGATCCGACGCTGGAGGTGAAGGTCAAGCCGGTCACGCGGTTTATGTTGGCGAACGAGGCAATCCGCCTCGCTCTTCAACAGGAGCCGAATCATGACCTCCTTACCGGCAAACGTCAGCCCATTGCGCCAACGCATGATCGACGACATGCGCATGCGCCAGCTAGCCCCCAAGACGCAGGACGTCTATCTGCACATCGTGCGCGAGTTCGCCCGGTTTCCCGGGCGCTCACCTGACACGGCCACCGTCGAGGACCTGCGCCGCTACCAGCTCTATCTGGTCGATCACGGCACATCGGCCGTGTCGCTGAACCACGCGATCACCGGCCTGAAGTTCTTCTTCACCGTCACGCTCGACCGGCCCGAGCTGATAGTCAGGATGCAACCGGTGCGCGTTCCCCGCATATTGCCAGTCGTGCTCAGTCCCGACGAAGTGCGCCGGCTGATCGAGGCAGCCGGCAACCTCAAGCACCAGACTGCGCTGTCGGTCGCCTACGGTGCCGGGCTGCGCGCGAGTGAAGTGGTAGCGCTGAAGGTCACCGACGTCGACAGCGAACGCATGACACTGCGTATCGAGCAGGGCAAGGGCCGCCGCGACCGCTACGCCATGCTCTCGCCGGTGCTGCTCGAGCGGCTGCGCGTATGGTGGCGCATGGCCCGTGCGCAAGGCAAGATGTTTGACGGCGGGTGGCTGTTTCCCGGGCTCGATCCACTCGACCAGTTGAGCACGCGACAGTTGAACCGCGCCATTCATGCTGCTGCCGAAGCCGCGCATATCGACAAGCGTGTATCCATGCATACCTTGCGCCACAGTTTCGCGACGCATCTCCTCGAACAGAAGGTCGACATCCGCGTAATCCAGGTTCTGCTCGGCCGCGCCACGGCGCGGTCGTGACGGGTCACTCGGAATCGTTCAATATTTCCTGAACGCGCGACGCTATGATCACGATCGCTGGGAGCATTATGCCGACGGGTCGGAGTCGCTCGGTTTCATCTGGATCAAGTCGATGGCGCAATGTCACAACTTCGCGGCTGACATTCGAGCGGGCGGCGACGACGCGACGTTCCTGCACCTGCCCGAGATCGGCATCCACGGCAATGCACACATATTCGCGCTCGATCGCAACAACCTGCAGATCGCCGACCTGCTGCTAAACTGGATCGATATGCACGTCAAGCATCTGCCCGCGCATCCCGCCGTGATGTAGGCCCAGCCGCGAGGTGGACATGATTGAAGCGAAGCGGCCGGGCTGAAGCATAACGGCGGCGGCATCCAGGTACACGCGCCCGACGTGCCGGATTCAGCTCAGTCCTGCAACGCAATGCTTTCCAGCGAACGCTGGCTGGTTTCCTCGCTGAACAGACCGACGGTCACGATCAGCAACAGCAACACCCCGGCCACCATCGAGGTCACGCCGGACACGCCGAACCGCTCGAACAACATCACCGTCAGGTAAGGCATTCCAATCGACGCACCGCGCGAACACACACCGCACCAGCCCGTGCCACGCAGCCGGATCGCGGTCGGGAACAGCTCCGGGATGAAGCCATACAGCCCGATCGTCGCCAGGCCATAGATCGTGCCTTCGACCAGGAAGCCGACCGTGCCGATCAGCACCTGACCCTGGAGGTGCGAGTACGCGACGCCGAGCACCGCGGACACAGCAGCAAAACCAATCAACCCCTTCTTGCGCCCGACCCGATCGGTGAATAGCAGCCCAGCCAGCACACCCAGCGGACCCCCGAACGCGATGATCGTGGCGAAACCCAGCGACGTCGATACCTCGAGGCCCTGCTTGACGAGGAAGGTGGGGATCCACGACAAGAAGCCGTACAGCGCGATGTTGATCGTGACGCCGGTCACCGTGCCGACGAGCGTCTTGCGCAACTGGCCACGAGCGAAGAGTGCGGCCAGTGACGAGCGACCGTCAGCGGCGGCCGTGACCGACGGCTGCAACTGCACCGGCGGCAACGACCCGTGGTGTCGGGCGACCTCCGCCTCGATGCGCTCCAGCACCGCCTGGGCCTCGGCTTCGCGACCGACCGATTCGAGCCAGCGCGGCGATTCGGGCATGCGCTTGCGCATGATCCAGATCACCAGCGCGCCCAGAGCGGCGATCAGGAACATCACCCGCCAGCCGAAGCGTGGGATGATCAGGTAGCTCAGCCCGGTCGCGGCCAGCACGCCGATGTGAATCATCAGGCTCATCAGCGCCGCCCAGCGACCGCGATACGCCGGCGGCACGAACTCGCACAGCGTGCCGGTGGCCACCACCACCTCGGCGCCCAGCCCGACGCCCATGATGAAGCGACCCACGATCAGCATCGGCATGTTCGGCGCAAGCCAGCATCCGACCGCCGCGAGCCCGAAGACCAGCAGATTGGTCTGATACGAATAGCGCCGCCCGAAGCGGTCGCCGACATAGCCAGCGGCGCCGGCACCAATCAGCATTCCGGTGAACGTCAGCGAGATGAACAAGGCGCCCTGGTGCAACGTCGCAAAGCCGGTCTTGACGGTCGCCGCCATCACTGTACCGCCCAAATAGATGTCGAACGCATCGATCGCGACGCCAGCGCCGATGAGGAAGAGGATTTTCCAGTGAAAGCGGCTGATGGGTAATCGGTCGAGCCGGGCGCCCGCATTAACGGATGTCGACATGTCGCACTCCTGTTGGCCGTGCGCGGTCGCGCAGTGTTGTCGCGGACCCCGTACGAAATGATGGAAACATTCGCTTGCGTGCTGCAGCGAGTCGGGAAGAGCACATCAGAAGAGGTGCCGTATGCCGATCTGCACCGCATACACCGCGTCGCCGAATGGCAGCGAGCCAGCGCTCTGGCTCGCGGGCCAGATACCGAAGTTGGTCTTCAGACCATTCTTCAGATAGCCGAGCTGCGTATAGACCGTGGTTCGCTTCGACAGCGAGTAGAAATAGGCCAGCGCATACAGCGTCGCGGCCGACTGTGCGCTCCCCGGCACATCGCGGTGCGCGACCGAGCCGCGGATATCGGCTGCGCCGATCGGCACGTCGACGCCGACGTCGTAACCAAACATCGTGCTGGTCCCCTCGATCATGTTGCGTTCGAGGTGTCCGTATAGCGTCAGCAGGCTGAATTCGTAGCTCGCCCCCAGCCCATAGCTGCGCGAACTGACCGAACTCACCGGCAGCCCGGCGGCATCGCCTGCGATCCGCGCGCGCGTGTAGTAGGCACCCGCATACAGCTTGTGAGCGTTGTACTCGACACTGAATGCATTGGACGAGCCGAGGCCGCCGTTGGCGAACGCATACATCGCGCGGCCGGTGAACCCGTGGAACGACGGCGTGATGTACTGGACCGCGTTGTTATAGATGGATGGAAAGCCGCGCGGATTGCTGCCGAGGTTCTGCAGCAGCGTGAAGATCGAGCCGGTGCCGCGACGCGCGAACACATCGGTCTTGCCGGAGATCCACACGGTCGGCGCGAACTGGCTGCCGAGCTGCAACGACCCGTAAGTCGTTGAACTCAGGCCGACATACGATTCCCGATTGAAGAAAGCGGTCGCGCTGGTCTGTGCACCATTGTTGATGTTGAAGCCGTTCTCCAGCTTGAAGTACGCGCTGAGCCCGCCGCCCAGGTTCTCGGTGCCCTTTATCCCGAACAGCGAGGTGTCGCTGCTCAGGTAGGTCCCGTTTGCCGATTTCGCGGCACCCTGCCCGGAGTAATGCTGGAAGTTTACCGACGCATCGATGATCCCGTACAGGATTACCGAGGACCCGTCGCCCGCGCTCTGCGCGCAGGCGACGCCCGGCATAATGCCGGCCATCAGCAGTGCGGCCGCATAGCCTGACCACCGGTGATTCACTCTGCTTTTCATTTTTTTGATTTGCTTCTGTGGTGGGATCGCCCCGCCGGTCCACGCCGCATCCCGGCACGGGCGATCGGTTGTTGTCTCCTGCTCCTCCTGCGTGCCCCACCCGATCTCACATGCCGAACAGATCGGCCTTGAGCAGCGTGTTGCGCAGCAGTCGCACCAATGCGACGTCGACCATCAGGCCGTTGTGCGAAAACGCACCGACCCCCTGGCTCTCGTGCGCGGCAAACGCGCCCGAGACCTCGCGCGCGAAACGCACTTCTTCCGCCGACGGCGAGAATTCGTCGAGCGCCACCGCGATCTGGTCCGGATGCAGCGCCCACTTGCCATCGAAGCCCAGCAGCGCAGCCTCGCGCGCCTGGCGTCGGTAGCCGTCGAGATTCTTCAGATCGACGAACGGGCCGTCGATGGCCTGCACGCCGTTCGCGCGACAGGCGACCACCAGCTTGAAGCGCGCGTAGTGCCACAGGTCCCCCGGATAGTCCGGATGGCCATTGATCGCCCGCCGATCGATGCGCTGCGAGGCCGAGTAGTCGCCGACCCCGAGGACCGCCGCCTCGAGCCGCGGGCTCGCCGCGCAGATCGAATCGACGTTCAGCAGGCCAGGCACTTCCTCGATCAGGATCTCGATGCCAATCTGTCGTTGCAGGCCGGCGCGCGTCTCCAGCATGCCGAGCAACCGGTCGACGAACTGCAGGTCGGCGGGGGTCATCACCTTCGGCACCATGATTGTGTCGAGCACGGTGCCCGCCTTCGCGACCAGCTCGCTGACATCGTCGATGAAGTGTGGCGATGCGAGATCGTTGACGCGCACGCAGCGCACCTTGCCGCTCCAGTCGAGCGAGTGCAGCGCATCGATCACCATGCCGCGCGCGCTGTCCTTCATGCTCGGCGCAACCGCATCCTCGAGATCGAGGAACACATGATCGGCAGCACTCGCGGCGGCCTTCGCCATCATTCGCTCATTGCTGCCCGGTACTGCTAGCTGCACGCGGCGTGGACGTTCCTTCACTTGCTTCATCAGCTTTCTCCTGGTGGTCTTCGGATGGGGGTGTGTCAGATGGTTGCAGCGGGCGCACGCGAGCGAGCACCTCGGCGGTGTGCTCGCCGAGTTGTGCGGCGCCCCGGGCCACACGCCCCGGCGTGCGCGACAGCTTCAGCGGCACGCCGGCGATCGCCAGCGGTTCGCTGATGCCGGGATGGGCGACGCGCGGGAGCATCTCGCGCACCGCGAAGTGGGGGTCGTCGAAGATGTCAGCGGCGTTGTACACGGGGCCGAACGGGATCTTGCCGCCGAGCAGCGCGATCAGCTCGGCCTTGGTGTGGCGCACCGTGAATTCGCTGACGAATCTCGTGATGTCGGTGCGCCGCGCGAAGCGCTTCGGACCGTCGCTCAACGTCGGATCGTCGCGCAGGTCGGTGCGGCCCATGATGTCGCACAGCAGCCCCCACTGATGCTGCGCGACGCAGCCGATCGAGACTACGCCGTCGAGCGCCGGAAACAGCCCGAACGGCGCGAACATCGGGTGGTTGCCGCCTTCTGGCTCGCACACCACGTGCGCGTACGAGTAGTGGTGGACGATGCGCTCGCACAGCGCCAACATCGTGTCGACCATCGAGACGTCGACGTACTGGCCGAGGCCGGTGCGCTCGCGGTCACGACACGCGGCCAGCACGCCGAACGCGGCAAGCAGACCCGGCATGATGTCGCCGACGCCGGGACCGGTCTTCACGACGGAGGTCTTGTCGAGTCCGGTGATTCCGATTAGCCCCCCCATCGCCTGCGCGACCACGTCGAACGCCGGCCACTCGGTGTACGGACTGATGCCGCTGCCGCCGTGGCGATCGCCGAATCCGCGTACCGACGCATAGATCAGGCGCGGATTCTCGGCCGAGAGCATCCCGTAGCCGACGCCGAGCCGATCCAGCACGCCTTCGCGGAAGTTCTCGACCACCACGTCGGCCTGGCGCGCGAGCGCGATGAAATCGCGGCATCCGTCCGCCGATTTCAGGTCGATCACCACACTCTTCTTGTTGCGATTGACGCTCTGGTAGTAGCCGCCATGCGACCGCAGCGTGTCAGCGGGATGGAACGGCCCGAAGTGACGCGTCGCGTCACCTTCCGGCGGTTCGATCTTGATGACCTCGGCACCGTGGTCGGCCAGCATCTGCGTGCAGAACGGGCCGGCCAGCATCTGCGTCAGGTCGAGCACGACCAGTCCGCGCAGGCTGCCGAACGCGTCATCCGTCATGACGTTCCCCGGTGCGACGCTTGATCAGCACAGTTCGCTCCGCCTCGCACACGATCTGCTCGCGCTGGTTCATCCCCCAGTGGCGAAAGCGCACCACGCCGGCATCGGCCCGATCCGGGGCCGGTGTAGCCGACAGCACTTCGCTGTAGGCGCTCAGCGTGTCCCCGTGGAACACCGGCGACTGCAGCCGCAACCGGTCGAGCCGCAGTTCCGCGATCGCCTGTTCGGCGGTGTCCTGACTGGCGAGGCCGATGACCATCGACGCGGTGATGCCGCCGAATACCAGCCGCTGACCGAACGCGGTATCCTTCATCGACTCCTCGTTGAAGTGTGCCTGCGCGGTGTTCATCGTCAGGTGGGTGAGCAGCACGTTGTCCATCTCGGTCACGGTGCGACCGCGGAAATGCGCGAAGCGCCGACCGGGCGTGAAATCCTCGAAGAAAAGCGACTCGACTTTCTCAATTACCTGGTTCATCAACAGTTCTCCCTGCATTGAATGAGTGTTCGTATCGATCGCGACGGCCGCGAGCGGCTCATGCGACCTTGCCCAGCAAGTGATCGGAAATGATGCGTAGCTGGATCTCAGAGGTGCCCTCGAAGATCTTGGTCAGGCGTGCGTCGCGCCAGTAGCGCTCGACCGCGAAGTGGGTCGTGTAGCCGGCGCCGCCGTGGATCTGTAACGCATCGCTGGTGACCGTCTCGCTGATCTCCGCTGCGTAGTACTTGGCCATCGCGGCTTCCTTCTCGCAGCGCACGCCGCTGTCGATCTGCTCGCACACCGAGCGCAGCAGTTGCCGGGCGGTCTCGACACGCGTCGCCATGTCGGCGAGACGGAAACGCAGCGCCTGAAAGTCACCGATTGGGTGGCCGAACTGCACGCGCTGGGTCGCGTAGTCGAGTGCATCCTCAAGAGCGCCCTGAGCCAATCCGATCGAGCGCGCGGCGGTATGCGCGCGTGCCGTCTCGAGGCCGTGGGCAACGTAGTAGAACGCGCGGCCCGGTTCGCCGATCAGCGTCTCAGGGCCGACGTAGACGTCGTCGAACGACAACTCCCACGTCTTCCAGCCGTAGTAGCCGATCTTCGGCATCGGCGAGCCGATCACGCCCGCCGGCAATGCGCCACGGGGCTTCTCGATCAGGAACGCGGACAGCCCCTGATGGCGCCTCGCCACGTCGGTGACCCGCGCGGTGCGCGCGATCACGACGATGTAGTCGGCGCCATCGGCAAATGTGCACCAGCATTTCGAGCCCGTGATGCGCCAGCCGTCGCCGTCCGGTATCGCGCGTGTGGTGAGCGCGGCCACGTCTGAGCCGGCGTTGGGCTCCGACATCGCCAGCGCACCGAGGAATTCGCCGCATGCCATGCGCGGCAGCCAGCGCTGCCGCTGCCCGTCGGTCATCCCCTGCACGACCATCAGCCCGAGGTTGCGGATGATGCTGCCGACGCTCATCCAGGCCCGCGATAGCTCCTCCGTGATCAGGCAGTACTCGGACACGCCGAGCCCGAGCCCGCCGTATTCCTCCGGGATCAGAATGCCGAAGTAGCCGAGTCCGGCCATCCGCTCGCGCAAGGACATCGGGATATCCTCCTTCAGCGGATCGAGCCGGTTGGCGAGCGGCAACACCACCTCGCGCGCGAACTGCCGGGCCGACGCCTGGATCAGCCGGCGCTCCTCGGTCATGAACGTCATACGTTCACCGGCTCGCGCATGTACACCAGATTGGTCCGCGTGAACGTGACCACGCGCTCGCCGGACGCGTCATGGCCTTCGGTCATCCAGGTGACAATCCCGAAGCCGGGGCGGCTGTCGGACACGCGTTGCGCCTTCACAACGCTGCGCGCGCGCAGGGTCATGCCCGGATAGACCGGACGCTCGAATTGCAGGTCGTCGACGCCCAGGAAGGCGCCCCCTTTCTCGCTGAGGTCCTCGACCGACAGACCCAGCACGGTCGCGAATACCAGATACGGATGGATCGGTATCTCGGCGTGGCCCAGCGCTTGCGCAGCGGTCACATCGAGGTAGAGCGGATTCAACTGGACCGTGAGCGCACCGTAGAGCACGTTGTCCGCGCGGGTCATCGTGCGGCCCCGCGCGTGGTCGAAGGTCCGCCCGGGAGTAAAGTCCTCGAGGAAGTTACCCTTTCCAGCTATCGGGAATTTCTTTAGTTCATTAGGAGTCATGATCGATTAAATCGGATGTGAGTAAAAGAGAAGGCGAGCGGCTAGCGGAACCTCACCGGCCGGCGCGCCAAACTGGCATTGATCGCGGCGATCTCCTCGTCGATCGCTGCGTGCAGCACGGCACTTGCCGGCCGCATCAGGCGTTTCATGTCACGCAGCGCAAGCGCATCCTGCGCCGCCAGTTCGTCGGCCCGCGCCAGCGCGCGCGCCTGGACCTCGGCCGTCGGCGCAAGTTCGTGGATGAGTCCGGCGGCATGGGCGTCGGCGCCGCTGAATTCGTGCCCTCGCATGAGCCAGCCACGCGCCCGGCCCCCCCCGACCGCGCTGGCCAGCAGCAGCGAACTGCCGGCCTCGGGGCCGATGCCAAGTTCGACGAACGGCAGCCGCAACCGGGCGTCGGCACTCCCGACGCTCCAATCGGCATGCAGCAGCGATGTGGCACCAAAGCCCATCGCGACGCCGTGCACCGCAATGACGACCGGCTTGCTCAGGCTCGCGAGCGCGTGCAGCGCCCGCGGCACCGGATCGCCCGGGTGCTGCGGCCAGCGCGTGAAATCCTCGAGGTCATGGCCGGCCGTATAGTGCCCACCGGCGCCGCACAACACCACGACGCGCACCGATACATCGTCCTGCGCCGCTTCAAGCCGGTCCGCCAGCGCGGAAAACATCTCCAATGTCAGAGCATTGCGCTTATGCGGTCGCATGATCGTCACGATACACACGGTGCCGTCGCGGGCAGCGCTGCAAGTCACGTCGGGTAAGGCGGCATCCATGGAGGGCGTCTCTTATGTTCGAATAATTAGCGTTTACACATTATGTTCGAATAATTTAGACCGCGTCAATAGATTCGAATAATTAGCCAATTTGCAGTGAGGTGAGAAGCCGGCTATCATCCGGCCACCGCCCGCATTCCCTTCCATGAGTAGCGAACCTGAACACGACAAGAATGCCCCGCTGCGCCACGCGGATGTGCATGCCACCCTGACACGTGAACTCGCGGACGGGCGGTTTCCCGTGGGCAGCCGGTTTCCGAACGAGGAGGAGCTGCAGAAGCGCTTCCAGGTCGGGCGCCACACCGTGCGCGAGGCACTAAAGAAGTTAGCCGACCAGGGTTACATCGACCGCCGCCGCAAGAGCGGCACGGTGGTACTGTCGAATGAGCCGGCGGTCCGCTACATCCAGCTACTCGGCACCATCAGCAATCTATTCGATTTCGGAACCCATACCGAGCTGAAGGTGCGCTCGTTCGGCTTCGTGCGGCTACGCGACCCACACCTGTGTGAATTGCTGAAGCTGCCGCCGGACGAACGATGGCTGCGCATCGCCGGCGTGCGTATGCAGCCGGACAATCCGGCGCCGCTGTGCTGGTCCGAGTACTATCTGCCACCCTGCTATGCAATCAGCCGTGAAGATCTCGACCGACTGGTCGGACCGATCTATGCGCAGGTCCTGAAGCGCCACGGACTGCAACTCGATCACGTCGACCAGGAAATCGGTTCGACAGCGCTGCGCGCCAATGCCAGCGCGCTGTTGCAGGTGCCGCGCGGCTCGCCTGCGCTGACCGAAGTCCGGCGCTATTTCGAAGGTGCAGGCGCGTTGATGGAGGCCACCATCAACCTGTATCCGGCTGGCCGCTACGTGGTGCGCAGTCGGATTGAACGCCAGTCAGACATCAAGAGTGCGCAATAGGCAAGACGACATAATCTTTTGGCATAACGTCTTTTGCTGCTAGCCGGTGTAGAGGGCCTATCCGAAGACAAGCGGTCGGTTGGTTGGCGCACCGGCGAGTGGCCGCCATCCGGAAATGCGAGTGTCCCATTTGGGTCGCAGATTAGGGGTAGGAAACGGCGATCGCCGTCCCCTCCCTCCGAACCCGGTGTGCAGTTTTCCAGCGACGGGCTCTCCAGTCAGTTGTTTCCATATAGGGATTAGCGCGCCAACCGATGAGCCTCGGACATCGTGAACAGCCCAAGATTAGCGAAGAAGGCATTTGGCCATCGCCGGTGATCGTGAAGGCAGTGACCCTGACCCGGACGATGAAGCTGTCGGCGCAAGATCGCTCGCAGACGGCGACCATCGCCTCGAAGCAACCCGCGTTGAGCCAGCGTTGCGTTTGCTGGTAGACCAGTTCCCACGGTGGGAAGTTAGTCGGCAGCATGCGCCACGACGCACCGGCGCGCGCCATCCAGCGCAGTGCATTGAACATTTCGCGCAGTTCGTATCGGCGCTGCGGCGCGTCTTCGCTCATCAGGGCCAGGTACGGAGCGGCGAAGCTCCATTCTTCGTCCGAAACGTCCGTGGGGTATGGCTTGCGTTCTGGCATTGCGCCAGGTTACCAGGTTTGACACAAAGTGCCTAACACGCTCTTCTATGGGGAACTAAAAGTCAAGCCCGGTTATAAACATTCTGTTATACGAAGTAAATCTCCTTGTCCGGCCTCTACGGCCAGCCTGCGCGGTCACCTACCATGACCAGGCGCAGGCTGGCCGTAGAGGCCGTTGCGTAAAGAACGGTACCGACGCTCATCGCGTAAACCTTGTTGCAGCCGGGCATGTCAATGTCATTCAGGTCAGGGTGTCTGTTGACCGGTCAGTGCCGGGTCGACCTTCTATCCGTGCCGGCCTGACAGGCCGGTCACCTCATGCCGCATGCGCGAAGCGCTGGCGCCACCCTGTTACCGACGCGCCCCATCTAGGGAAACGGCCACCCGCAGTGGGTAGCCCGAGCGTGTTCCGGGCGCGTTGACCTTTACATGCTGTTGCTGCATCCGATGTCATTCAGTCATTCAGGCCCTCACGGTGTTGACGTCGCGCGGCTTGAATATCGCGCCGACGGGGATCTCGCCGTGCTCGAGATAACGCCACAGGGCGATCGCCAGACGGCGTGCGAGCGCGACGATACCGATGCGCCGCATCCGCTTGCCGGTACCGGCAAAGCGCTCGTTGAACCAGTGGCTGAGCTGGCTGCCGGGCTGCAGGCGCAGCCAGCTCCAGGCGAGCTCGACCATCAGCCAGCGACATCGCCGGTTGCCCGCCTTGCTGATACCGAGTTCAACCTCGCTGGTGCCGCTGGCGTACGGCGTGGGCGTCAGGCCCAGACAGCCGGCCACTTCGCGGCGGTTGCGAAACTGCCGCCAGCCGAACAGTTCCCTGACAAGCGTCCACGCGCTGCCTGCACCGATGCCGGCAAGCTGGGCGAGCAGCGCCATGCCGGGATGTGCGCCGCTGCGCACCTGCCGCTCCTGCTGCACTTCGAGCAGGCGGATCTGCTGGTGCACCAGCACGAGCCGCTCACATTCGCGGTCAATCTCGGCGCGCAGCCCGGGCGCCAGCAGCTCGCGCTGACTGGTCCACCAGTGCGTCCAGATGCGACCGCCGACAGACCGGATCCGAAGGTTGTGCAGTACCAGCAGGGAGCGGATCCGGTTGGTGTGCGCGGTCTGCTCTTTGCGCAGGCGTTCGAGCTCACGGTGCAGGCGCCGGTCGTCCTCCTGCTCGGGCGTGGGAATGCGTGCCACCGCCCACACGCGCCGCTCGCCCGCGTAATAGCGCATGAGCATCGACAGCAGCTTGTCGCTGTCAAGCCGGTCTGTCTTGGCGCGACGCGCACGGCGGTTCACCTCGATGCTGGCCGAATCCACCACGAGATTGACGATGCCCTGTTCAGCCAGCCAGCGGTGCAGCCAGAAACCGTCGCGGCCTGCTTCATAACAGCTGTAGACGGGTGCGTCGGCGCCGAGATGGCAACGCGCCCTGGCGTTGGCGATGGCGGTGAGAACCGCCGCGGTATCGCCGGCGGCGACCGTACAGCGGCTGGGCGCGCGCTGGCCATCACCCAGTGAGAGCTTCCAGTTCCTCTCGCCCAGTTCAAAAGCCATGTACAGGCGGCCACCTGCCGTCGTATTCTGCCCACGGAGGGCTGTGTCAGGCGTATCCATTTGCGTGCTCCTTCGGAGAAAACGAGTGTGCAAGTCCCGTTTTACTCCAGTCGGGCTTTCTGTCGCTGCCCTCCCACATAGCATCTAGCGCCAGTGGTGGAAAGCAGTGCCGGGCCTCGGTCCGGCGGCGGCACGACGGATCGAGGCGTTCTTCGCCGCGCAGCCCGCGCTGACCGAGCGCGCGCGTCCTGATCGCAACTGCCAGTACGGGCGCCGTTGTTCCGTGGGAATCGCTGCGGCCGCCGCACGAGGTCGATGGCTCGTCGGGCGCCTTTCGTGCGCCGCGGCACACCTGCACGCTCGATGCAGACAACGATTACGCAGCCGTTCAGGCATGGCTGTAGCTGCACGAATCCGCTGCCCGTCCCACGCTTTTACCGGGGGCGAGTGGATGCTCGTGCGAACCATTGCAGACGGGTTCGGGTGGTCTTATGGCTGGGAAGCGCCGGCGGCACAACGCCGGCGCTTCGTGCTGGACTTCGCGTAGGCGACTGGCCTGCGCGTCAGCGAACTGGTTGGAGCCTGCCTCGGCAACATCGGGACCGACACCCACGGCGATCATTGGGTGAGCGTTATCGGGCAAGGTCGCAAGGCGGGTAAGGTTGCGTTGCCGCCCAAAGCCCGCACCGCGCTGGACTGCTATCTGCTGGAACGAAATCTATCAGTCACGCCGGCCCGGTGGCATCCCGATACGCCGCTCATCGGCAGCCTCGAGCAGGACAGTGCGGCGGGGATCAGCGGTGTACGGCTATGGGAGACTACGCGGCGATTCTTTGCGAAAGCGGCGGAAGTCATCGAGTCAGACAACCCGGTGTTTGCGGAAAAGCTGCGTCGTCCAAATCCTCACTGGGCGCGGACTCGGCATACCCATGCAACGCATGCCCTCGCGCGCGATGTTCAGCTCACAACCGTGCGCGATAATCTGCGCCATGCGTCGATTGCAACGACATCGATCTACCCCGCACAGCGATGACGTGAAGCGCGCCAGGCAAATCCGCGACGCATTCGCTGAGCGAGAGACGCTCAAGCTTGCCTGGTGTTCGCGTGGCGGTATCAACCTGACAGACGATTGTTACTTGATGGAAGGGTTACAACTTTACGTCAATCACCCGCAAACCCCTTGCCCATTAAAGGCCGCCATCGCCACCTTCTTAGAGAATCGATAAAATCTCAACTTTAGTAGAAAATTCGCACCAATTTAGTTCGTTCGACAACTGGTGACAGACAGCAGCCACACCCTACCGCCTGATCTGGAAGTTGTCGGCCGAGAGCCTAACGGGTTCAGCCGGACACAGGCGCACCTTTCTTTTAGCGACTGCGATCATGCGGTGCCGCCCATCCGCAGATGCCTTGAGCATGCGGAGCTGGTCAGCGTCTCTGGGCGGCACAGAATTGTGCTTCGAGCTCTGTCTGCCCCACGGGAGACGGAGTTTGCGGTTGACGGGGGATGCAGACACGCCAGACGGTTAGTTGCATTATTACTGACATGGGTCTCCATCCAAGTCGTTGCAGGAGATGGACTTCACTGCGATGCGAAGATGCAGTCAACTGATACAGTCGGCAATCGTAAATGGTGCCTCCTCACGTGGGATGAGCGTGCGATCCCCGGCGCCCCGCATAAGCACGTAATTTCCGGATGCGAAAATAGCTATTCCAAAATCAGAAATAAAATTCGCATTGAAATTGCAGACGATTGCCTAATTGTTATCAAATATCGCAAATATTAATTTCCCGATCCTTAATTAATCTCCGCAATGTGGGATTCTGTACCGCTTCTGCGACGGGTAAACCCTTTAAACCGAATACCCTCGATGGAAGGTTCGTCAGAGGAGACATTTACCATCCCATTAGCAGTGTGGCGGTTTTGGAACAGTCTGATGTTTCTCATATCGATTTTTGTGCCTGTGAATGGGCGCTTTGCTAGACTGCTGACTAACAAAAGAACGCTGATTAAAAGTAGTTTCACTCCATGCGAAAGATAATCGCAGTCGGCCAGCGGGAAATCGGAGGCGGTCGGAAGACCCGTGTAATTCTCCGCCGAACCCCCTCGCGAACCGCCCGCGAACTCCCTAAAGAAATAGATAGATAGCTGCCCGATGCTTGCGGGACTGCTCGTGGGTGATGTTCCCTTTGATATGTTATGGAGGAGAAGATGGAAATGAAGAAGACTTTGCTTGCCGCTGCGCTGATGACGGCCGGTGCTGTTGCCCACGCGCAGAGCAGTGTGACGCTATATGGCCGACTGGATGCTGGTATCGAGTACATGCACGGCTTGCCAAACAATAACGGCACGGGATCCACCTCGCGCTGGAGGCAGGAAAGCGGAGACTGGGGCACCAGTCTATGGGGCATCAAAGGCATAGAAGACCTGGGTGGTGGAAACCGGGCGCTTTTTCAATTGGAAGGTGCGTTTAGTACTGCCAATGGATCCCTGGGGCTATCGGGTTCGCTCTTCGACCGGATAGCGAATGTCGGCCTCGCCAACGATAACTTCGGTACAGTGCTGTTGGGCCGACAACTGCAGATCGCCAACGGCGACTGGGACTTCGATCCGTTCGGCCAGTCGAACTGGTCGTCCGCCTCTCTGGTTCGCGGGCGCAACTGGGAACATACGAGCAACAACATTTCGTACCAGTCGCCAAAACTCTACGGCTTTGACGTCTATGGCCAATACGGATTGTCGAACTCGACCAACTGGAATGCCGGCGCGCCGGGTGCAGCGACGGGACGCACGGATGGCATCCAGTTGACGTATTCCAACCCGCTCTTCCAGATCCGAGGTATTTACGACGAAATCCGCGACCCGCTCAACGGCCAGCTAGACAATCCGTTTACGGCTTCGCGCGAATATTTCGTCGGCGCGAACCTGTTCCTGGGACCGTTCAAGATACAGGCCGCTTACACGGCTGAGCGGACCTCTGGCGGCGTAATCACCCCAACAGGTTCACCGACTTCACCGACGACCGCCGACATGGAATGGGGCGGCGTGACGTGGCAAGCCACGCCAGTTGCCGCGTTGATCGCGGCGGTATATCACGTCAATGCGAACAACGGCGGCGGCAACGCCACGATCTATACCGTTGGCGGTTCGTACAACCTGTCCAAGCGTACATTACTCGATATCCAGATTGCGACGGTGCGTAACAGCAAGACGGCCAACTTCGGCCTCGATGCCAACAATGAAGGCCCGGGCGGCTTGAGCGACGGCACGTTCAATGAGAATCCGGTGCCGGGCCGCAGTCAGACCGGCGTGTATGCAGGGATTCAGCATTTGTTCTAGAGTTATCCCGGCAACCTTGGCTGTTATTTTTTACGCTGCTGCGAGAGGCGCGTGCCGGCGCGATGTCGTAAGGCATTGCGCCGCTTTTTTCTATCCCGCATGGTGGCGACAAACGCGACTGCCTATGCGCCAATCCCGCATTTTTTCCAGTGGCAAATTCAACCTGCGGCCGCGCATCTCGGTGCGCGACAGCTCGTCCAGACGCTGCAGCGCGGCCACCGCGCCTTGCACGTCCTCGACGATATAACCCGTCACGCCGTGGTCGATCACTTCCGGCACCGAACCGCGGTTGAACGCGATCACCGGCGTGCCGCATGCCATGGATTCGATCATCACGAGGCCGAATGACTCCGACCAGTCGATCGGGAACAGCAGCGCCTTGGCGCTGGACAGAAACTCGGGTTTCTGCGCTTCGTTGATCTCGCCGACGAATTCGACATGCGCCATCGACAGCAACGGCTCGATTTCGCGTTTGAAATATTCCTGGTCGACCTTGTCCACCTTGGCGGCGATCTTCAGCGGCAAACCGCTTTGGGCAGCGATCCTGATAGCTGTATCGACGCGCTTTTCCGGGCAGATACGGCCCAGGAAAGCCAGATATTCCGGCTTTTTGTGCGCTTGCGGAGTCAGCAACTGCTCCGGCAGACCGTGATAAATCGTGTTGAGCCAGTTTGCCTGCGGCAGCGGCTGACGCTGCGAATCGGAAATCGACACTACCGGCACGTTGGAACACGCGTCGAACACCGGCTGCAACTCCGGCAAATCGAGTCGGCCGTGCAGCGTGGTCACGAACGGCGTGTCCATCGTCGTAAAGAGCGGGAACGGCATGTAGTCGAGGTGAAAATGCAGCACGTCGAACTCATGCGCGACCTTGCGCACCTTTTCCATCATCAGCATGTGCGGCGCCAGTGCGTCGCGGATCGTCGGATCGAGGCGCAGCGCACGAGGCCAGCACGCGTCGAGTTTCGCGGACGTAATCGAGTCGCCGCTCGCAAACAGCGTGACGTCGTGGCCGAGATCCACCAGGGCTTATAATATGAGCGACGCTCATATTCTTTCAAGGAACCGAAAAAAGCTGGCACTGGAACGCGGGGATTGCAGCCGGACGGAATGGCGTGGTGCAACTGATGCCTCTGTTTCTACTGTGAGCTATCAGCCAACGATTATGAACCCCTTTGCCGGCCTTGCGAAAGTGTGGATTGGCTCGACCTGGCAGTTCTTTCTGACAGAAAAGGTGTCGCCCTACTTCCCGGGTATGAAGGTTTGAGCAAAAGGCTCACTCAGCACCTCGCGACCGGCCCGCGCTGGAATTCTTCTCGTCACATTCGCTCCTCCTGTGAAGTCAGGCAGGACCTCAATCAATGCGCAGACGCAGGGATAAAGCGCGCATCGAACACGACGCATCCTGACATACCATGACAGACGGTTTCCGCCTTGCATACCAAGCCAAACCGTCAGCCGTCCATTCGAAGATATTGCTACGGAAATAAGAAAGATGGAGATTGTATGAGTCGCCTGGTTGTGGTCTCAAATCGTACGGTCGACCCACGTAAAACTGCTGCCGGCGGCCTCGCTGTCGCTGTGCGGGAAAGTCTTCAGCGCACCGGTGGCCTTTGGTTCGGCTGGAGCGGGAAAATCTACGACGAGTCGGATGAGATGACAAGCCGGCGTGGCGTTCACGTGCAAACACTCGGCAATGTCACACTCGCCACAGTCGATCTGAGCCAGCAGGATCATGACAACTACTATCTCGGCTATGCGAACGGAGTGCTGTGGCCGGTCTTTCACTATCGGCTGGATCTCGCGGACTTCGACACGCGCTTCGCTGCCGGTTACCGGCGCGTGAACCAGCTGTTTGCCGAGAAACTCCTTCCACTGCTCAGACCCGATGACATCATCTGGGTGCACGACTATCACCTGATTCCGCTTGCAGCGGAATTACGCGCAATAGGCTGTGGTAACCGTATCGGGTTCTTTCTGCATATTCCAATGCCGCCGCCGATGATCATGGCAGCCATTCCGGAACACGAATGGTTGATGCGTTCGTTGTTCGCCTATGATCTCGTGGGCTTCCAGGGGCAGATCGACGTCGAGCACTTTACGCATTACGCCGAATCCGAAGCGAACGCCAGACAGGTCGGCCCGCAACAACTCCGTGCATTCAATCGCACATTGAGACTGGGTGCGTATCCCATCGGAATCGATGTGGAGGAGTTCGTCAGTCTCGCCAATGGCAAGGAAGCGCGCGAGATGTTCACGCGGATGCGTGACGAGTATTCGCGTCGACGCCTGCTGCTAGGCGTCGACCGGCTCGATTACTCCAAAGGCTTGCCTCAGCGCATTCACGCGTTTCGAGAACTGCTTGCACACTATCCAGAGAATCGCGATAGCGCGACCTTGATCCAGATTGCGTCGCCTAGCCGCGAAAGCGTGGCTGCCTATGACGATCTTCGTCGTCAGATGGACAGCCTGTGCGGCGCGATCAACGGCGACTACGGTGAACTGGACTGGATGCCGGTTCGCTACATTCACCGGCACGTGGCACGCAAGCGCCTGCCTGGTCTTTATCGCGCGAGCAAGGTCGCGCTGGTCACTCCGCTGCGCGACGGGATGAATCTCGTCGCCAAGGAATTTATCGCCGCACAGGATCCGTCTGATCCCGGCATGTTGGTACTGTCCCGTTTCGCCGGCGCCGCGGAGCAACTCAAGGAAGCGTTGCTGGTCAATCCCTACGACACGCAAGGCACCGCGCATGCCATCCAAAGGGCGCTGACCATGCCGCTCGATGAACGTCGCAATCGTCATGCTGCACTGATGAAAAGGATTCGCGAGCATGACGTCCACTGGTGGTCTTCCAGTTTCCTGGACACACTCCAGGATATTCCTTGAGCGAAGAAAATACGTAAGGCCGATGCATGCAGACGTAGCACCGTATTCTCCACCGGACACGGCGCGACATCTGCATGCTCAATCATGGGAAGCGCGTCAGTCAGAATTTATGACCTATTCCGAGATTGTATTATCCGGAAGTAACATCGTTTCGTGACGCAACACGGCTCGTCAGGCAGTGCGGGAGTTTGCTCACCGGTTGCGTCGTCCAGCGTCACCGCCGGATCCCAGTCATGTCCAGCGATCCAGTCGCGACGGCTCGCCTCCGATGCACCAGCGTGCCCGGCAGCGGCGCCCGCTCGCGCTTCTTGCTCAAGTCGCACAATATCAATGTTGTGGCGGATCGGCCTGGTGTAGGAAAGAATCTGACCGACCACCCTTCGATCGCGATCGCCAGCTATCTGCACCCGGCAGCACGCCGAAATCGCCTGACCCGTCGACACATGGTGCCGGGTTGGCGCTACTCATCCCAGATCGGTTCCGCGAAACACAACATGTTTGCGGTTGCAAGCGGTCAAGGCGCGTGGCATGCCGTGGGCAAGCAGATTGGTTCTGTTCTGGTTATCGTCGATAAGACCTTCTCGAATAGTGGAGAAGTGACCCTTCGCTCTGCCGATTGGCGCGACGAGCCTTCAGTCGACTTCAGACTACTCTCTGGTGCGCGTGATCTGGAACGGCTCGCGGATGGCTTTCACCGAGTCGCGGCGCTGCATGCATACCCTGCGGTATCGCAGATTACCGACTGGATTCTCAAATCGATATCGCCGACGACCAGCAACGCCTCTATCGATTTCATCGGCGACGTGGCCCTACAAATCTCCATACTCAAGCGGACCAAGGCGACCCGCCAGGCCTGAAGCACCGGCTACGGCCAGGGTTCGGGTCCGCAAGCGACGATACCTCGCCTCACACGATTATTCGCTGCGCGGCCTGCCGTCGCTTCTCGGGGTCTAGCGCAGGCGAAATAGCGCAACTGCTTCGTGTAACTGACGACTTTGCTCTTCTAGTGACATCGCTGCTGCCGATGCCTGCTCGACCAGCGCGGAGTTCTGCTGCGTCATCTGCTCCATTTGCGCGACTGTCACGTTCACCTGCTGGATGCCCGTTGACTGCTCTTTCGATGCCAGGCTGATTTCCGCCATGATCGCGCTCACCTGCGTCACCGCCTGCACCACTTCTTTCATCGTGGAGCCCGCGTTCGCGACCAGCTCGCTTCCGTCCTTCACGCGCGAAACCGAGTCACCGATCAGTTCCTTGATCTCCCTGGCCGCCGATGCCGAGCGCTGCGCCAGGTTCCGCACTTCGCTCGCGACTACCGCAAACCCGCGTCCTTGTTCGCCTGCGCGCGCTGCCTCAACGGCTGCATTCAGCGCGAGAATATTGGTCTGGAACGCAATTCCTTCGATCACGCTTACGATCCCCGCGATCTTCCCCGAACTGCCTGAGATAGCGTCCATCGTGGCCACCACGCGGTTGACGACATCGCCGCCGCGCAGCGCAATGTCCGATGCGCCCGCCGCCAGTTCGCTCGCGCTGCGCGCGTTATCCGCATTCTGACTGACCGTGGCAGTCAGCTGCTCCATGCTTGAGGCCGCCTCCTGAAGCGAAGCCGCCTGCTGTTCCGTTCTCCTCGACAGGTCCACGTTGCCACCCGTGATCGCGCGGGTATCCAGCATGATCGTCTCGGCACTGGACCGTACCTTCTGCACCGTCCCGGCGAGGCTGTTCTGCATGCTTTTCAACGCGTCGAGCATGTGGCCCATTTCGTCGTGCCGCTGCCTTTCGACGATGCCGGTCAGGTCACCTGCCGAGATCCGGCCAAAATGATTCACGGCCATGTTGACGGGGCCAACAATCGCCCGGATCAAACTCCGCTGCAACAGAACGCCGATGGCAAGAACCAGCGCGCCCGCGGCGCCAAGGGTCCAGAGCGTCGCGCGGAACGTCGCATCAGCTTGATAGAACCGCCCTTTTTGGCGATCGACCTGATAGTCTTCAAGAGCGGTCAGCGCGTTCTGGTATTGCGAGAACAGTTCGACCGGCGCTTCGCGCTGCGTCGCGAGAAAATCGACCAGATCGTCCTGGTCGAGTTGTGCGAGCGCCTTGTTGAACACATCGGATAACAATTCCTGCCGATCCTTCTGCAGCGCATCGAACAACGCCCGCTCCGCGGGTTGCGCTTCATGCAGCTTGCCGTAAGCGGCAAGCTCCTCGTTGCTTTCGCCCAGAACCTTGTGCAATCGCGCGATCTCGTCCTTCACGGGCTTGCCCGCGTTGATCAGTTGCTCCACTTCGCCGAGCCCGCCGCGCAACACGAGCAGGCGTTCCGAACTGGTCTTCAGGTGCAACAGCGAAGCGGTATCGTCGCGATACATTTGCTCCAGCGCCGCATTATTGCTTTTGAGGCCGGCCATGGCCACCACGATGACCAGGATGAGCAGTACGGTATAACCGGCGATAGTCGTGGCCACGCTGCCACGAATGGTTAGCTGTTTTGTCATAGGTCAAGGACCGCCGCCGATCCGGAGATCCCCACATGGCGGTTAAAAAAGCTCCGGTATCAGGAAAGGTTTCAACGACGCAACGCATACCCGTTTAACGGTCGTTCACGGGGCGAGCATTTATCAAAAACCGACGGGCATCTGTCCAAAACCGCCATAGGGGCTACCGGTGATGCCGGATAATGCTTTTTTTGGGGAGAAGTATCCGTCGAATAGAGCGAGTGCCTTCCCTTCGACGTCGAAACGCCTGCTCAACAGCGACTGGTGCCGCGCGCTCACACGCTGCGGCTCCAGGTGCGCTGCCAGCGGTTCAACCGCTTGCGCCGGATCGGCAGCAGCAGCCCCCGACCATAGCCCATCACTCCGGAGCGGCGATGGCTATGCCGGACTGCCTCACATGGATATTCCAGATACTCGTCGAGCGATGTTTCCACCCGATTGTAAATAGCTGGCTGAACCCCTGTGCCGTGGCACTTCGCGCGAATTTGCGGGCACCGGCACCGCCAGCCATACCGACATTTTCTTCCGGCCATCAGCGGCTTCGGCGGCCCTCGTCCGAAGCATGCTCAGAACCGGTGAACCATAGCCACACGTATCACACCCTGGTTCACACTGGACGAGAGGCCCGCTCCGATCAGCGGGATCTGCGCGAAATCGAAATCGGTGCCGGTATGGGCGCTCACCACATGCTGATACGCTCCCTGCAAATACACAGCCGTGCGCTTGCTCAGGTCGTAGTTCAACATGAGTGCGAGTTGATGCCACTTGGGGCTGTATTCGCCCACTGTCGATGCGAGCCGCGCAGCCGTGAACGTGTATGCGGCACCGACGGAGAAGCCGTGCGGCAAGAAATACTGGCCGTTCACCTCGATATTGTTGAACTTCCACGCATTCCATTTGCCCCCGCGAGGTTGCACTCCGGCCGCGGGCAACCAGACACCAGCCGTCGGGTCATACATATCGACATGCGAATAGGCGAGGCTCACCTGGGCCTTTTCAAACCTGTACGAGACACCCGCGTCGATGTTCTGCTCCGATGAGCCGGTAAACACGGTATCGCTGGTCACGGCTCCGGTCGCCAGGCCGCCATTGTTGATCTTGAGATAGGCAGCCGCCGCTCTCAGTCCACCGTTCTGATACTGAACGGCGGCGCTATACAGACGGTTGTCGGCGAAACCGCCGGCCTGATCGCTGAACGCATACATGCCTTCGACGGTCAAGCCATGCCAGTTCTGGCTCACGTACTTGATCGCATTGTTGACGCGGAAATCCCAATCGGTATTGTCGTTGTCGAACGGATGACCCGCGGCAACGCCCGCCCAGCTGCCCGCTCCCGTGAAGCCACTGAAGAGGTCGACGGTCGGGTCGTATTGGCGGCCGAGCGTCAGCGTGCCGTAGCGATCGGATGCGAGACCGACGTAGGCCTGCCGTCCGAATTCCCGGCCGCCCTGTTGCAAGGCGCCCGTATTGACGTCGAACCCGTTTTCGAGCCTGAAGACCGCCTTGTAGCCGCCGCCGAGATCTTCGCTTCCCAACAGTCCCCAACGACTGTTCGGCACATCGCCGCTTTGCATCCGAAAACTCGTATGCCCTCCACCATTGCTCGTAAAGTTCAAACCATCTGTCACAACTCCGTAGAGCGTGACGCTGCTCTGCGCATGCGCCGCGCCGGCGATCAGGAACATGACAGCGCACGCGTGTTGATAGCGGATCGGTTTCATCGTCTCCATCTCCTTTAGTTCAGCGTTTGATTCGCTGTTTCTCGACATCAACCAACGATTAACGTAGGGTTACTGATTAAATATTACGTACCCGCGCCACGGAATCTCAACCATGGTGCGTCTTCAATCTTGTCCGGCAGACTCGCGCCGCAGGCCGCCGTACGCCGCCCATGACCCCGCGATCAGATAGCCCGCATCGACCGGGAGATTGACGCCTGTAATCGCGCTCGCCCGTTCCGAAGCGAGAAAGACTACCGCTTCGGCGATCTCGTTTGCGGAGACGATATGGCCGAGCGCCGCCGCGTCGCGCAGCACATCGGCTTTCAGGGTATGGGTAGTGAAACCCCGTTCGAGCGCGGGCGTCTGCGTGAAGCCTGGCGATACGCAATTGACCCGCACGCCTTTCGGTCCCCACTCGCCCGCGAGCGTTTCCGTGAGGCTGATGACGCCGGCTTTGGCCGGTCCATAGGCGTGTAGCGGACCCGATCGCATCCCGGCCACCGACGCGATGTTCACGATGCTGCCGCGCCGGCGGTCGGCCATCGGCGCGCCGAAGGCGGCGCAGCAAAGGTATGTGCCGCGCAAGTCGATGCGCGAGACGACGTCCCATTCGCGCTGCGCCAACTCACCGGGCGGGAGTGTCCGTTGCAGGACGCCAGCGCAGTTGACGAGCACATCCGCCACACCGTACCGGGCGCGCACTTCGTTCGCCGCGGCCGTCACCGACGCATCTTCGCCCACGTCCAGCACCAGCGTTTTTCCGCCGGTGGCGCGCGCTACCCGCGTCGCCGCTTCAATGTCCCGGTCGGCGACGATGACGTTCGCGCCGCTACGGCTCAGCAACTCCGCACAGGCGCGGCCGATGCCGCTGCCCGCCCCCGTGACCACGGCGATCGCGCCGTTGAATTCAGCGCTGGCCGTCATGGTCGCTCTCCTTGAGCAGTTCGTCGCGCAGCACGCGCTTGAGGACCTTTCCAGAAGGATTGCGCGGCAGTGCGTCGCGCAGGATCAGTTGCCGAGGCGTTTTGAATCCGCCGAGACGGCCTTCGCAGTGGGTCCGCAGCGCGTCCAGCGTCAGTGTCGCTCCGGCTCGCAGCACCACGACGGCTGTCACCTGTTCGCCCCAACGCGGATCGGGTGCACCGATCACCGCGGCCTCCGCCACCTCGGCAAGCTGATAGATCACCCGCTCCACTTCGGAAGAGGCGATGTTCTCGCCGCCGCTGATGATCATGTCCTTCTTGCGGTCGGTGAGATACAGGAAGCCTTCCTCGTCCATATAGCCGACGTCGCCGGTGCGAAACCATCCGTCAACGAAGCTTCTTGCGGTTTTTTCCGGGTCTTTCCAGTAACCTTGGGTGACTTTTGGACCGCGCACGCAGATTTCGCCTTGCATGCCGGGCGCAAGCATCCGGCCATCGTCGCTCATGATCGCCAGTTGCACGTGAGCCAGCGCCCGCCCCGTGGAGCCGATCTTGTCGAGCTCGCGCCCCTGCTCCATCAGCGTATCGCCGGAACAACTTTCCGTCAGTCCGTAAGCGTCGATATAGCGGGCGCCCGTGAATAGGGATCCGAACTCACGAATGCGTTGTTCCGGCGTACGCTCGCCCCCGCCGACCACCCAGCGCAAACTGCCCAGGTCGAAGCGGTATCGTTCGGGCAATGCCAGAATGCGGCTCAGCATGACAGGTGCCAGCCACGCGCCGGTCAGACGCTCGCGCTCGATCGCTTCCAGCACAGCCTGCGCGTCGAAATCGCGCATGATGCGCAGCATGCCGCCTTGCGCGAGCACGGCAAGCCCCGGCAGATCGCACGCACCGACGTGATAAAGCGGGCCGACTACGAGAAGCCTGTCGTCTTTCGTGATACCCAACGCGGCGATGTGATCGAAGCTTTTCCACGCCACGTTGCCGTAGGAATGCATCACCCCTTTGGGGCGATCCGTCGTGCCGGAGGTGTACATCAGTCGATACAGATCGTCGGGGCGGGACGGATAAGCTTCCGTACAGGGTTCGTGACCGGCGGCAAGCACACTCGTGTCCGACTGCGCCGCGCCGGTCACGGCCTGCGAATGCACAAGGCCGGGGGGCACTTCGAACTCCTCATCGTGAAACAGCAGTTTCGCACCCGAATGCTGGAGAATATAGGCCACCTCGTCCGGACCTAGCCGATAGTTGATGGGAAGAATGACGGCGCCTGCCTGCGAGACCGCCAGCATGATCTCGACGAAGGCCGCGCTGTTCTTCATCAGCAACGCGACGATATCGCCACGACGGATTCGGGTACCCTTCAACATCCCGGCGGTGGCCTCGACGCGCCGCTGCAGATCGCCATACGAAATTGACTGATTGCCGTACATCAATGCGGTACGGGACGGATTCGTGCGCGCCCACCAGGCGACGCTGTCGCTCAATGAAACCATATCGATCCCCTTGTGAAGGACCTGCGCTCAGTACGAGCGCGGCATCTTCAGATCATGATTCGCGACGTAGTTCAGGATCATTTCTTCCGAAACCGGTGCGAACCGGAACAGGCGGCAATCGCGCCATAGGCGCTCGACGTGAAACTCCTTCGAATAACCCATGCCACCCATCGTTTGCATCGCGCGCTCCGTCGCGCGGCTCACGGCCTGCGCGGCCAGGAGTTTGGCGGCATTGGCCTCGCTGCCATACGGAAGACCCATGTCGAACTGCGTCGCGGCCTTATAGTTGAGCAGGCGCGCGGCTTGCACTTCCACGTGACACTGTGCGAGCGGAAACTGCAAACCCTGGTAGGCGCTGATGGGTGTGTTGCCGAATACCTTGCGGTCGTTTGCATAGTCGACGGCGAGCTGGATCGCCAGCTCGCCCGTGCCGACGAGACCCGCGGTCGTCACGATGCGCTCCGTGTTCAGCACGTCCAGCAACTCACGCCAACCTTGATGCAGCGTGCCGATCAGTTCGGTGGGCTCAATCGCGACGTCGTCGAAAAACACACTGCTGGAATCGAGCGTGCAGGTGCCGAGCTTATCGATGGGTGTGAAAGACAGGCCTTCGCGTTGCACATCGATCATGAACATCGAGAGGCCATCGGTTCGCGAGGTCGAGTCCGCGACCTTTTTCGTGCGCGCAACGATCAGCATCTTGTTCGCCGATTGCACGCCCGTGATCCAGATCTTGCGGCCGTTCAGGCGCCAGCCGTCGCCGTCGGCACTGGCGAAAGTGCGGATCTCCAGCGTGTTGGTGCCCGCATCCGGCTCGGTGAGCGCCATGCAACAGTTGATCTCGCCGCTGATGATGCCCGGCAGCAGTTCTTTTCGCATTGCCTCGGGGCCGAAGCGGGCAATCGACACGCCGCCGAAGATCGGATTGATCATGAAGAGCTGACCTACGGTGGAGCCGCCGCCGGTCGCCGCGAGATTCTCGACGATGAGTGACATCTCCATCATGCCGAGCCCGCTTCCGCCGTATTCCTCGGGCAGCGCCACGCCGCACAAACCGGCCTCGCAGACCGTGCGCCAGTATTCGGCCGGAAACGACCTGGCCGCGTCCTGCTTGCGCCAGTACTCCAGACCGAAGCGTTGGCCAATCTGGCGCGCCGTGTCGATCATCATTCGCTGTGACTCGTCAAATCGAAAGTCCATGAGGTCTCCTTCGAACCTGCGCGCGGCAACCGCACGCGTGCTCAGATGTGCAGCGGCCTGCCAAAAGCTGCCAGCACCGATTCGTGCATTGCTTCTGACAAGGTCGGATGAGGGAATACGGTTTCAATCAATTCGCTTTCCGTCGCCTCCAGCGTCGCGGCGAGCGTGAAGCCGTGAATGAGTTCGGGCGCTTCGGGACCGACGATATGCGCGCCCAACAGCTCGCCACTAGCGGCGTCGAAGATCGTTTTCACAAAGCCGCTGGGGTCGCCCAGTGCGATCGCTTTACCGTTCGCGTCGAGGGGAAAGCGGCCAACGCGCAACGCGCGGCCGGTGCGTCGCGCCTCGTCTTCCGTCAGGCCGACGCTCGCGGTTTGCGGATGGCTGTAGACGCAGCCGGGTATCTTCGGCGACGCGTGACGCTCGCCGCGATTGACCTCCGCAATGCGCTCGACGCAGGCGATCGCCTGATGGCTCGCCTTATGCGCAAGCATCGGCGCGCCGGTGACGTCGCCGACGGCATGCACCACGGGATCGCTCGTCGCGCCGGCAGCATCGGCGATGATCAGCCCGCGCTCGAACGCGACTCGCGTGTGCTCCAGCCCCAGTCCTTCGGTGTTGCCGTCCAGGCCAACCGCGACCAGCACGCGCTCGAACTCCCGCTGCTCTTCAGCGTTCTCCGAGCGGAACATCACGCGAACGCCCTCCGCGTGAGCGGCGCTGTGGACCACGCTGCACCCGGTGCGTAGGCGGATACCGTCACGCTCGCACGCTCGGGCAACGAACTCCGAGACATCGGCATCGCTCGCCGGCAAGATACGCGGCGCGACTTCGACGACCGTGACTTCGGTTCCCATCGCGGCGTAGAAGCCCGCGAACTCCATTCCGATCGCACCGGCGCCGACCACGAGCAGCGATTTCGGCACGGCCGTCGCAGCCAGCGCCTCGCGATACGTCCAGATCCGCTCGCCGTCCCACGGCAACGCCGGCAATTGCCGCGCGGCCGCGCCGGTCGCGACGATCGTATGGCGCGCCTGCAACGTCCGAAGCGCGCCGTCGGCACCGTGCACGCGAACCGAACGGTCCGCGGCGAAGGCGGCCGTGCCGGCAAGCACCGTCACGCCCGCCTTGCGCAGCAGATGGCTGACGCCGCGATTGAGCTTCTGCGCGACCTCTCGCGAGCGTGCCATCACCCGTGTGAAGTCGACGACCGGATCGTCGATCCCGATACCGAGATGCGCGGCTTTGCGCACCGTTCGCAAGGTGTCGGCCGTGTGCAGCAGCGCCTTGGTCGGAATGCACCCCCAGTTCAGGCAGATCCCGCCCAACTGGTCACGCTCGCACAAAGCGGTGCGCCGGCCGAGCTGTGCGGCGCGCAAGGCCGCGACATAGCCGCCGGGGCCGCCGCCGATCACGATCACGTCATAATGGTCGTCCATCACGTCACCAGCAGACTGGCAGGACGCTCGATCGCCGCTACGACCTGCCTGAGAAACTTCAACGCGGTCACGCCGTCGAGCACCCGATGGTCGACGGACAGCACGAGTCCCACTTCGTTCTTCAGCGCCGGTTGCCCGTGCGCGTCCGGGCGGAACACCTGGCGAACGCTGCCGACGCCGAGGATCATCGACTGCCCAGGATTGATGATCGAGGTCATCAACGTGACGTCGTGCATGCCCGCATTGGAGACGGTGATCGCGCCGCCTGCCATCTCGGCCGCGTTCAGTTGTCCGGCCTGTGCACGCCCGATTGCCTCGCTGGCGTGACGCGCGACCTCGCCGAGTGCCTGGCGGCCGACGTCGCGTAAGACCGGCACCAGCAAGCCACGTTCGGTGTGCACGGCGACGCCGACGTCCGTCGCGGCAAAGCTGGTGATGCCGCTGTCGTCCCATACGCGATTGGCCTCTGGCACCAGTGCGAGCGCACGGCCCACTGCCGCCACCACGAAATGATTGACGGTGAAGCGCCGATTCGATTGCGCGTCATTCAGCTGCGAGCGCAAACGCTGGACGGCGGATATTTCGGCTTCGACGGACAGGTAGAAATGCGGAATAGTCTGCTTGGACGTGACGAGACGGCGCGCGATGGTTTTTTCGATCGATGTTGCCGCACGCACCGTCGCGGCCTGCGCGACCTGCGCGGCGCGCGAAGCGGTCGCCGGCAACGGCACATCAGGCGCACTGGCCGGCGAATTCGCCGGCGCCAATTCCACGTCGCGCGCGCGGATCCGTCCGCGCGGGCCGCTGCCCGCGAGGTTGGTCAGATCGATTCCCCGCTCGCGCGCGAGGCGGCGCGCAAGCGGCGTAGAAATACCGCGCGCGCCGCTCTGGCCGCTCTGGCCGCTCTGGCCGTTCATAGCGGCGGGCGGGCGGCTTGTCTGCGCGGACGGCGCGGCATTGGCTGCGTTGCTATCGGGTGAAGACGCCGAGGCGGCGGCTGCGTGCGCCGAGGGTTCAGCACGAACCGCATGATTCGTTGCCGCTTGCGGATCGTCGTCCCAATAGCCGATCACCGATCCGACACTCAACGGCATTCCCAGTTCGGCAGTGACTTCCAGCAGGACGCCAGACCCTTCCGCCGATACTTCGTTGGCCGCCTTGTCCGACTCGATCACATACAGGCCCTGGTCCGCATCGAAGCGGTCCCCCGGACTGATCATCCACTCGATCAAGGTCCCCTCGGTCATCGTGAGGCCCAGCTTGGGCACGAGCAGTTCGCGACGCATGACTCAGCGACCGGTGAAATTGGGTGGCCGCTTGTCGAGAAATGCGCGGCAACCTTCGTGTGCGTCTTCGCTGTCCAGTACCAGGCCGATCATTGCCTGCTCATGTGAAAGCGCCGAGGCGAGAGGCATCTCGAGCCCATCGCGCAGCGTACGCTTGAGCAGCTTGAGCGTCAGCGGCGACTTCTGCGCAATCCTGGCGGCCATACCCAGCGCTTCATCCAGCAGATCGGCTCGCGGCACGGCGCGATTGCACAGACCGATCGACACCGCTTCGTCGGCGTCGATCTGTTCGCCGACGAACATCAGTTCCTTCGCGCGGCACAGCGGAATCTGCCGAATCAGGCGTTGCGAACCACCGGCGCCGGGAAACAGGCCGAGCGTGATCTCCGGCACACCCACGCGGGCCTCTTTCGCCACCAGACGGATGTCCAGCGCGAGCAGCAGCTCAGTGCCGCCGCCTAGCGCCCAACCGTTGACCGCCGCGATGGTGGGCTTGTCGGTCAGCTCAAAACGACGGAACACGCGATGGATCACTTCGGCGAACTCCTGGTAGTGAGCGAGTCCACGCCGGCTGTCCAGATCGCCGATGTCGCCGCCCGCCACGAAGGCACGCTCGCCGCTGCCCGTGACGACGATCACGCGAATGGCGGGGTCGTTCTCCAGATCGGTGAGCGCTGTTTCGAGCTGAAGCAAGGTCGCAATATTCAACGCATTGAGCGCCTTCGGCCGGTCGATCGTGATCAGACCCACGGCGCCGCGTCGTTCGCATTGCACCAATGTTTCGGTTTCGGTCATGGAATACTCCCTGTTATTCAGTTGAGCGTTTCGCGAGCCACGGCGACGATTTTTTCAGCATCAACCGCGTAGCCTTTCTCAAGCGAACTGGCAAATGGAACCGGCATGAATGGCGCGCCGACCCGTCGCACGGGCGCATCGAGGTCGTCGAAGCCTTCGTCCGAAAGCGTCGCGGCGATTTCGGCGCCGACGCCGAAGGCACTTACCGCCTCGTGCACGATCACGGCCCGATGCGTGCGTGCCAGCGAGGCGAGCACCGCCGCCTTGTCCCACGGCTGGATCGAACGCAGATCGATCACCTCGGCCTCCACGCCCTCGGCGCCAAGGGTACGCGCGGCATCGAGACAAGCGGCAACGGTCGCGCCATAGCTCACCAGCGTGAGATCGCGCCCCGCACGAACGATCGAAGCCTCGCCGATGCGACCGACAACCGGTTCGACCACCCCTTTGCGGGCATACAGTCCCTTATGCTCGACGACGATCACCGGGTCGGGGTCCGCGATGGCCGCTCGCAACAGTGAGTACGCATCCTGCGGCGTGGACGGACAGACCACCTTGAGTCCCGGTACGTGTGCGAGCCACGCTTCCAGGCACTGCGAATGTTGCGGACCCGCATTCATGCCGCCACCGTGCGGCGTGCGCAACACCATTGGCACGCTGCCCTGGCCACCGAACATGAAACGCGCCTTGGACGCCTGATTCACCAACGCATCCATCGCCAGCGTGATGAAATCCATGAACATGATTTCGACGACCGGGCGCATGCCGGTCAGCGCGGCGCCCACCGCCGCGGACACGATCGAAGCTTCCGAGATCGGCGTATCCCGCACGCGTTGCGGACCGAACGCATCTAGCAGTCCACGAGTCGCTTTGAACGAGCCGCCGGCGGCCGCAATGTCCTCGCCCATCACCATCACGCTTTCGTCGTCCCGCAAACTGTCGTGAAGCGCCTGCGCGACAGCCTGCGCATAGCGAATCTCCGGGGCGCTCATACAATGGCCTCCCGCCCGGTGTAGACGTCGCGACTCGCCTCGTCGAAGTCGGGCAACGCGTCCGCACGCGCCGCTTCGATCGCTGCCTCGACGCGAGTCAACACAGCCCGGCCGATCTGATCGATCTCACTCGCGGACACGCCGGCCGATTCCAGATGCGTGTGCATCCGTTTCAGCGGGTCCTTCCCCGCCAGACCGTCCAGCTCGGTCGGGTCACGGTATTTCTGCGGATCGCCTTCGTAGTGCCCCCGCACCCGATGCGTGACGCACTCGAGCACGAACGGTCCGGCTCCGCTGCGCGCGGCGGCCGCCGCAATCCCCGACGCTTCGCTGACCGCGACCGCGTCATCGCCATCGACCCGTTTATAGGCAATGCCGAAGGCGCCTGCCAGCGCTTCGAGGCGGGCGGCGAACTGCCGTTCGGTGGGCGAGAATTCCGACCAGCCGTTGTTTTCGCAGACCAGCAACAGCGGCGCCTTCCATAACGCAGCCATGTTCATCGTTTCGTGCAGTACGCCTTCGGCCATCGCGCCATCGCCGAAAAATGCGACCGCAACGCCGCGGGTCTTGCGCACGTGATGCGCCACCGCGCTGCCGAGCGCGATCGGGATACCGGCGCCCACGATGCCATTCGCGCCGAGCACCCCGAGCGCCAGATCGGCGACGTGCATCGAGCCGCCGCGCCCCTTGCACAAGCCTCCCACGCGTCCCATGATTTCCTTGAAAAACCCACCGACGTCGATGCCGCGAGCCAGCACGTGACCGTGTCCACGATGCGTGGTCGCCAGCGTGTCCTGGACTTCGAGCACGCTCGCGACGCCGGCGGAAACGGCCTCCTGTCCGAGACTCAGGTGAATGAAGCCCGGCACCTCGCTGTCGGCAAAAAGACGGCTCAAGGACAATTCGACCTCGCGCACGAGCACCATCGTTCTGTATATATCGATGAGCTTCCGACGGTCCGCTTCGAGCGCCGACGGTTGCCTGCTGGAAGACCTGCTCATGGATTGTCCTCAGTTATCCCGCTCTGTTATTTCGAAACGTCGCCGTGCCGACGATGCGCTCGGCGCCATCGTCGCCCTTGACCCATACGCTATAGCGGCCGGGCTGGTCCGCCTGCTCCTCGCCCCCCGCGTGCACGCGTTCGCCGACTACGACCGGCTTGATAAACCGAACATCCAGTTCGACACGCTCCAGCGCATCCGGCCCGAACGTCCGGTACAACGCTTGCCACACGAGGCCGAGCGTCATCGTCCCGTGGACGATGCATTGGCGCAGCGGCGTGCAGGCCGCGAACGCCGGGTCCAGATGAATGGGATTGAAGTCTTCGGTCAGCTCGGCATACGCCTGCGTGACAATGGCGTCCGTCGTCAGCGACACTTTCTTGAGTTTTGCGATCATGCTCAGGCCGCCCAGATGAGACTCATCACGCCGACGAACAGCGCGCGGCCGTCGCCGGATTTGCCGCGGACCTGAAGATCGACATAGCGCCGCTCGCGTTTGAGTTCTTTCGACAGGCAGGTCACGGCCAGATTGATCCGGTCGCCGGGCCGCGGCAGGCTGTCGATCGTCAAACGCTGGCGCGCATGCAGATTGCCCGGCGGCCTCGGCGTCACGACGTGCAGATAGCCGCGCATCATCAACGCGGTGGCGATGCTCGCGGCCTCGGCGGCGCTGCAGGCGTCGTCCGGCCCGAAGATGCGCTCCCACGACCGCGACAGCGATTTGCAATAAGTCAGCGTCGTGGCGCCGAGTAACACGCCCGGCTGGAAGTGTTCCCACAGAATCGGTCTGTTCACTCGACCACCTCGGCATGCGGCACCGCGATCCCATCGAGCTGACGGAACCCGATCGACACACGCGAGCCAATCTGCAGCGCCGCGCTCGCTCCTCCGCTCACGTTGACCATCAGACGAAAGCCCTCGTCCATGTCGACCAGGGCGATCGCGTACGGCAGTTCGCTCCTGAATGATTCGCTGGGCGCGCGATACACGATCGTGAAGGTCAGTACGGATCCCCGGCGGTCGGAATCCAGCCAGTTCAGATCGAGACTCTGGCATTCGCTGCACAGTGCGCGCGGGATCAGTTGCACAGCGCCGCAACGGGCGCATCGTTGATAACGCAGCTTCTCTTCCGCACAGCTTTCCCAGAAGGGAGCGGTCTCGGCGGTAGCGCGCGGCAATGGGCGAGACATCAATGAGCTCCCAGAACGAGCGAGCAATGCGCGGACAGAATGCCGCCATCGCCGTGGACGAATGCGAGCTTCGCGTCCTCGACCTGACGGGCGCCGGCGTCGCCGCGTAGTTGATGGACCGCCTCGACCGCGTGGAACATGCCGCCGGCTGCGCCTGAATGGCCGTACGAAAGCAAGCCGCCGTGCGTATTGCACGGTAGACGGCCGCCCAGGCCCAGCTCGCCACGCGCGGCCGCGACGCCCGCCTCGCCTCGCTCGAAAAAACCCATCGACTCGAGCTCCACCGCCAGCGTGATGGTGAACGAGTCGTAGATTTCGGCAACGTCGATCTCGGCCGGACCGACGCCCGCCCGCGCGAACGCGCGCTGCGCGGAAGCCTTGCAACCGAAACTCGTGAGGCTCGGCGCGGCGATGATGTGTTCGTGCGTGTGTCCCTGCCCGGCGCCGAGCACGACGATGGGCGCGACGCGCGTGTCGCGCGACGCTTCGCCGCTGCTGATGACGAGCGCCGCGCCGCCGTCCGAAATCAGGCAGCAGTCCAGCATGTGCAGCGGCGTGGCGATCGGCTTCGACGCGAGCACGTCGGCCACGGTAATCGGCTCTTGCCTGTGTGCTTTCGGGTGACGCGCCGCGTGGCGCCGCTGCTCGACCGCGATCGCGGCCAGTTGCTCGGACGTGACTCCGGTTTCGTGCATATAACGCCGCGCCACCAGCGCGTATGAAGCGGGCACGCTGATGCCGAACGGGCGCTCGAACTGCGGATGCCCCACTTCGGCGAGCGCCGCAACGGCGCCGTCGCGCGACAGGCCACTGAGCCGGTTGTCGCCCGTGACCACGAGCACGTGCCGGCATTGCCCGCTTGCGACGAGCGCAGCGGCCTGCATGACCATGATGCAGGCGGTGGCGCCGCCCGCCTGCAGCGCCGCGCAATAGCCCGGATGGATGCCGAGCGCCTCACAAAAAACGGAACCGAGCATCAGATGCGGCTCGGTGAATGAATAGGCGCACAACACGCCGTCGATGTCGGCTAGCCGGAGGCCAGCGTCACCGATCGCACCGAGCGCCGCTTCCGTGTGCAGCGACATGCAACTGCTACCCGGCAACTTCCCCACTGCCGTGTCGTAGGCGCCCGTGATGAAGGCGTTCATTGTCATGGCTCGCTCGTCTCCCGGATCGTCGGTCAAAGCCGACTGCGATAATTCTCTATACAAAACATAATTCGTTGTGTCGAATGGTATAGTCGGCTTTGCAGGACGTCAACAAGAAGTTCGTCGGCTGCGGGTCGAGTCCAACAGGGTTCGAATGGATTCCTCTCTGGAACAGCCGAAATTACACTGGTGCAGCGCAATCGAGCAGGCGATCTAGCGGACGGGCGCGCATCGCCGCGTGGGGAATCATGCCGCCGCCCACCCGGATACCCGTCCCAGATGCGCACGAATACAGAGGTTGACGCCAACGATTTCGCGTTACTATAATTTGCTTCAGCGAATTATATTCGCTATAACGAATAAATGACGTTGAGGACTATCAGCGGACCGACCAAACAGGAGAGTCCGCCTGCTCTCGTAGCTGTTAAAAAAACGCGCAGGAGTCGCATCAATCGCGCGAATACAAGGAGACACCATGCAACGCGCTCGTTTCGTGACCATCGCGCTCGTGCTGACGCTGGCGTGCTACGCCGCGGCCGCCGAGGCCGTGGTCAAGGTCGGTGTGGTCATTCCGCTGTCGGGCATGACGTCGCAAATCGGCGACAAGGTCAAGGCGGCCTACAGCCTCGCGCAACAGGAAATCAATGCCGCCGGCGGCATCAATGGGGAGCCGTTGCAGTTCGTCTTCGCCGACCACCAGGGCAAGCCGGACGTCGGCGCGCGCGAGGCCGAACGGCTGATCGAACAGGACAAGGTGCAGGCGCTGACTGGTTCCTATGAGAGCGGCGTGACACTGGCGGTCGCGCAGGTGGCCGAGCGCCGCAAGGTTCCCTACCTCGTGCCGTACTCCGCCGCGGACCGCATCACGGAATCGGGCTTCAGGTACACGTTCCGCACGCGTCCGCCGTCGCGCGTCTGGGTCGACACGATGTTCGACTACCTCGCCAGCGCCGCGGCGCAAAGCGGCAAGCCGTTCAACACGGTGGCCATATTGTCGGAAGACGGCGCGTATGGGCAAGGCATCGTCGAAGACATCAGGCAGTCCGCCGCCGCCCACCACAAACAGATCGTCGATGTCGAAACGTTTCACGGCGGCGCGCAGGATCTGACTGCGCAAATCAGTAAAATCAGGGCGTCGGGCGCCGACGCGATTCTGGCCGCGTCCTATCTGAACGACACGATGAAAGCCGTGCAGACGATGAACATGCTGCAGTTCCGGCGTCCGTACATGACGATCGGTACCGGCGAGATCGATGCCGGTTTCTTTCAGCTCGGGCCGCTAGCGGAAAACCAGGTCGGTACGACCGCGTGGCTGCCCGATATCAAGGTGCCCGGCGCAGCCGATTTCGCCGCGCGCGTGAAGAACGCGCTGAAGATCGACGCGAACGACGATGTCGCCTATGCGTACTCCTCGGCGTATGTCTACAAGGAAGCGGTGGAAGCCGGCAAGTCCGCCGCTCCGGAAGCCGTGCGCCAGGCGCTCGCCACGCACACGTTCACTTCCGCGCGCGCGAACCTGGTACCGCACCAGGGAGCCTATCTGAAGTTCGACGCCAAAGGACAGGCCAATACCGTCATCCTGGCCGCGCAGGCGCAAGGCGGCCGCTGGGTCACCGTCTGGCCGGCGGCACTGGCCGGCGCGTCGAACAGGCTTGGCCAGTGGGTGCCCGGCAACCGCTAGGTGCGCCTTTCTCTCTCAGTCATCGCTTATCCCTATGTACATAGTCATTGCGCAGGCGGTCATCGACGGGTTGCTGAATGCCGGTATTTTCGGCCTGGCGGCGGTGGGTCTCACGCTGTTGTTCGGCGTGATGCGGGTCGTGAACTTCGCCCACGGCGACCTGTTGATGGTCGGCATGTACGCGACCTACGTGCTGTACAGCGCCGGTCATATCCATCCCTATCTGTCGGCCGTCATTGTCGTGCCCGCGCTCGCGCTGCTCGGCGTGGCCATGTATCGCTTCCTGCTGCGTCCGCTCTCCGGCGCGCCCGAGCACGCCCAGTTGCTGGTCACGCTCGGACTCTCCATGGTGCTGCAAAACGTCGTGCTGTCGCTGTTCGGCGCGGATTTCCGTTCGATCAACGTGCCGGTCAGCAACGAGGCGTTCGAGCTCGGCGCGATCGTTCTGCCGGCCGCGCGTCTGTATGGCTTTGTTGTCGGCATGGGCGCGTGTATCGCCCTGTACCTCTTTTTGCGCTACACGGACTTCGGCGTCATCACGCGCGCGGCAGTGCAGGATCGCACTGCCGCGGCGCTCGCCGGTATCGATGTCGAGCGAGTGCTGGTGATTTCCACGGCAATCGCGGTGGGCCTGCTCGGTCTCGCAGCCGCGTGGCTGGTGCCGATGGTGTATCTGTCGTCCGAGGTGGGCCACACGTACCTGCTGCCCTCGTTCATCATCGTCATTCTCGGCGGCATGGGCAGTGTACGCGGCGCCATTCTCGGATCGATCGTCTATGGTCTGAGCCAGAGCCTGGGAGCCGTGCTCGTACCCGGTTCGCTGGGCATTCTCGTGCCGTTGATCACCTTCGTCGCGCTCTTGCTGGTTCGGCCGAGCGGCCTTTTCCGGGGAACCGTATGATTTCCAGAAGCATGGCGTTGTGCACGACGGTGATCGGCATCGCGGTGCTGGGGTTGCCGTGGATCGGCAACAGCTTCGCCGTCACGACAGCGATCGCCGTACTCTACCTGGCTTACCAGGCCCTTGCATGGAATCTGACCGGCGGGCTCGCCGGCCAGTTTTCGCTCGGCAATACGATCTTTATCGGTGCCGGCGCCTATACGTCCACATACCTCTTCCTGACCTTCGGTCTGTCGCCATGGTTCGGCCTGATTGCCGGCGCACTGCTCGCGGTGGTGCTCGCTTATCTGATTGGCCTGCTCACGTTCCGGCTGAACCTGCGCGGCCTGTACTTCGCGATGGTCACACTCGCGCTGGCGCAGATGGTTCAGGTACTGGTCGAGAACATGCCGTCCCTTGGTGGTGCCTACGGTCTGCTGATTCCCGTGCGCGGCACCAGCTTCGCAGCGTTCCAGTTCGAATCTCGCGCAGCGTATTACTACATCGTGCTCGGCATGGTAACGGGCGCCGCGTGTCTGATGACCGCCATTCGACGCGGACGTGCTGGCCTCATGCTCGACGGACTGCGGGAAAACGAGAACGCGGCACGCGCGGTCGGCGTGCCGATCGTGCGCAACATGCAGATCGCGTTCGGGCTCAGCGCGTGCCTCGCGGCGGTGGGCGGAACCTTCATCGCGCAGTACACCCTTTTCATCGACCCCAAGTCCACCTTTGCATGGACCGAGGCGGTGTATTTCCTGCTGCCCGCCGTCGTCGGCGGTTCGCGCCACTGGTGGGGTCCGGTGATCGGCGCGATTCTGCTCGGCGTGGTGTCGGACGGCACGCAACTTCTATTCGGCGACTCGATCAAGGGCCTTCCACAAATCATCTACGGCATCGTCGTGATCATCGTTGTGATGCGCACGCGCGTCGGCATCGCGGACTGGTTCCTGCAACAGTGGCACGCGCGCCAGCACGCGGCGCAAGACACCGCACCGGAGAAATCTCGTGGCGCTGCTTGAAGTCAACCATCTCACCAAACGTTTCGGCGGCCTGACCGCGGTCAACGACGTATCGTTCTCGGTCGACGAGCATCAGATTCTCGGCGTCATCGGTCCCAATGGCGCCGGCAAGAGCACCCTATTCACGCTGCTCACCGGCTTCACGCGCCCAAGCGCGGGCGAGTGGTCGATCGCCGGCGTATCGCTGCACGGACGCAATCCGGAGCAGATCTGCAAAGCCGGCATCGTGAGAACGTTCCAGATCGTTCAGCCGTTCTGGAGCATGAGTGTGTTCGAGAACGCGATGGTCGCGGCCGTACATCGGAGCCGGTCACGAGCCCAAGCTCGCGAACTGGCGGAAGAATCGCTCGCCTGGGTCGGACTGTCGGCGAAACGCGACTATCCCATCGGCAGTCTGACGATCGCCGACAAGAAAGCGCTTGAAATGGCCAAGGCCTGCGCGTCGGGCGCCCGTGTCATCCTGCTCGACGAAGTCATGGCCGGCTTGCGGCCTGGCGAAGTCGACCGCGTCGTGCAGACCGTGCTCACGCTGCGGCGCGAACGCGGCCTCACCTTTCTCGTCGTCGAACATCATATGGATGCCGTCATGACCCTGTCCGATCAGATCCTCGTACTCAATTTCGGCGCGTTGCTCGCCAAAGGAACGCCGGAACAGATCCAGCGCGACACGCGGGTCCAGGAAGCGTATCTGGGAGTGACGCTGCATGCTTGAACTCATCGACGTGCATGCCGGCTACGGCGACACCGAAATCCTGCACGGCGTCTCGCTCGAAGTGCGGGCCGGTACGCTGGTTGCGCTGGTGGGCGGCAATGCCGCCGGCAAATCGACACTTGCGGGCAGCGTCGCCGGAACCGTTCCGGTGCGCGGCGGGCGAGTTCTGTTCGAAGGTCGCGACCTTGCGTCGTTACGCGCCCACGAACGCGCGCGGGCCGGTATCGTGCTCGTGCCGGAAGGTCGCAAGCTGTTTCCCCAGCTCTCGGTCGAGGAAACCCTGTTGACCTCCTCCTCGTTCGCACCGGCGCGTACGCATCGCAAGCAGAACATCGAGCGGATGTATGCGCTCTTTCCGCGTCTGGTCGAGCGGCGCAAGCAACTCGCCGCCACCATGTCCGGCGGCGAACAGCAGATGCTGGCGATCGCCCGTGGTCTGATGTCGGAACCACGATTGCTGATTCTGGATGAACCGTCACTGGGTCTTGCGCCCATGATGGTGGAGCAGATCTTCGTCGCGGCGCAGGCCTTGCAGGCGCAGGGGCTGACCATCCTGCTGATCGAACAGCATCTGAACGAAGCCTTGAAGCGCTGCGACTTCGCTTACGTCGTGGAAAACGGCTGTGTGGTGCTGTCGGGCTCGGGATCCGAACTGCTTGCCGATGCCCGACTGCGCGAGGCCTACCTGGGCAAGTCCGGTCGCGTCGCGGCGTAGAGACCGCGCAGGGACCGCTGGCCGTCCCTCGTATGGATCCCGCAGCGTGAGCGTTCAGGCCGCCCTGACCCGCCCGGAAATCGCTCGGGAAGCCTCGATTGCGCGCGCTCCCAGATCTTCTCCGAGCGCCCGGATGGCCGCCCGGTTGAGCTGGGCGCTGAAGCTCACGGCGCTGATCGCCATCACCGCGCGCTTGTTCGCGTCGATCACGGGCGCTGAAACAGTGGTGACGCCTTTCACATAATTGCCGTTGTCGACCGCATAGCCACGCTCCTTCACGTCCTGAACCTCCGCGTAATACTCTTCGAACGACGGCGCGTTTTCCCAGCGAAAACTTTCGATGCGGGTACGCAGCTCGTCCGCGCTGAGTTCCGAATAGGCGGCCATGCAACGGCCCAATGCGGCGAGGTACATGGGCAGGCGTTGCCCGATGCTCATGTGGACGCGCATTGCCGCGGGATTGTCCGCGAGGTCGACGAGTACGACGCGCTCATTGCGAGTGCGCTCCCATAGCGTTGCCGTCACCTTATGCTGTTGCGCGATGCTTTCGAGTTGCGGCCTGAGCAACCGCGCGAACGACGCCTGATCCAGTGCGCCCTTCGCAAGCTCCACCAGACCGATGCCGATGGTATAGGTCTTGGTGCGCTCGTCGAATGTCACCAGACCTTCGTGCACGAGGGTCTTGAGAAGGTTGAAGCAGGTGCTCGAGTTGAGTTCGAGGTCGCGCGCGACTCGCGTGACGCCTACCGGTGTAGGCATCCCCGCGAGATAGCGCAGCACGGCAAGGCCACTACTCAGCGCGCCGACGAGTTTTTCTGCCACTGGAATTTGAGACATGAGACGTAAGTGGTCCGCTTGTTCTGACCTGACGGTCGTGGTTGAAAAATGAAGCACCAGGACGTTTCGGATACTTGAGAGATTGACGCGGCCGAAACACTATCACTATAATTCCCTACAGCGAATTCTATTCGCAATAAAGAATAAAAGCCATCCCTAAAGCGGAGCGCCTGGTTCGTGAGATGAACCGGGGCCTGCTTGCCGGGGCATGTCATAGCTGGTGAAAAAGGCGCGTCCATGCGCGCACCCAGGAGACTTCATGCTACACGTCGCCACTCTTCATTGCCTCGTCCCGCCCGGGAAAGTCCGGCTGATATGCGCATACGAATCCTGTTCGATCTCACCGGCCGCGCAACATGGAGGAAGTGAACACAATGAATGATCTGAACGAATTCACCTATCCGCACTTCCTCGCGCGGCAGAGGCGCGAGCGACCCGAGGGTCTGGCGGTGAGCACCCCCGGGCACCAGGCCACGTGGCGGCAACTCGCCATCGACGTCGAGCGGCACGGCGCGGCGTTGCAGTCGCTTGGCATTATTGCGGGCGCGAAGGTCGGCATTCTCATGCCGAACGGTTATGAGTGGGTTGTATGGGCTTATGCCGCCGCAAGCATTGGCGCGGTCGTCGTCCCGCTCAATACGCGCTTTCTCGCCGCTGAGCTCGCCTACCAGCTTGCCACGGCGGATATCGAGATTCTGGTGCTTTCGCCGATCATCGGCGACACGGATTTCCTGGCCATCGTTGCAGCGATGGTTCCTGCGTTGAGCGAAGCACAACCAGGCGCCTGGCGAAGCGAGACGCTGCCTCGCCTGCGCCATATCGTGACGACAGGCACGAGCACAACTTTCGTGGGCGAACTGAGTGCGGGGAGCCTGACGGCCTCGCCCATCGACCCTGCGGCAATCATCCGGGTGCACGAAGCGGCAGCGAAGGTGAAGCCTGACGATCCCGTGCTGATCCAGTTCACATCGGGCTCCACTGCGCTGCCGAAAGGCGCGATGCTCAGCCATCAAAGCACGTTGCGTAACGCGCACGACGTTGCGGCTCGCCTTCACATCACGCACGCCGATCGCATCTTCGTGCCGGGGCCGTTCTTTCACGTTGGCGGACTGACGCTCGGTATGCTGCTGGGTTTGTCGACCGGTGCGCCGATCCATACACTCGCGCGCTTCGATCCGGCCGCCGTCCTGGCGACCATCGCGCGCGAGCAAATCACCGTCTATAGCGGCGTCGATTCGCTATTCATCACGCTTTACAAGTATCCCGGGTTCCGTCGCGAGGCGATCGCGTCGGTAACCAAAGGCTGGATCGCCAGCAGCCCCGACATTGTGCGCATGGTGCAGACGGAGATGGGACTGACCGGCATCAGCAACGTATTCGGCATCAGCGAGGCGTCGCCGAACGTGACGATCGGCGACCTCGACGAGCCGCCCGCATTGCGGGCAGCGACTTGCGGCCGGCCTCATCCCGGGTGCGAGGTGAAGATCGTCGACCCGGCGACAGGTGAAACCGTACCCGCGGGCGAATCCGGCGAAATTCTCTACCGTGGCTACTCGCTGATGTTGGGTTACTACAACAACCCCGCGGCGACCGCAAAAGCGATCGATGTCGACGGCTGGCTGCACACAGGCGACCGGGGCATCCTGCGTGCGAGCGGTCACCTCGAATATCACGGTCGCATCAAGGACATGCTGCGTGTCGGCGGAGAGAACCTGGCGCCGGCCGAGGTCGAAGAAGCGCTGTGCCGCCATCCAAAGGTGCGCCAGGCGGCTGTCATCGGTTTGCCCGACGAGCGCCTCGTGGAAGTGCCCGCCGCCGTCGTCGAACTGAAGGAAGGCGAAACCTGTTCCGCGGAAGAGATCACCGCGTGGTGCGCGGCGCGGCTTGCCGCGTTCAAGGTACCGCGTGTGATCGCGTTCGTCGAACAGATGCCGATGACGGGCAGCGGCAAGATACAGAAGACCCGAATGAAACAAGAAGTATTCGGCATCTCAACCTCTCAATAGGTGTGAGCGCAATGGCACTTCCTGATTCCGGTGTTGAGCGCAGCGCCGACGGCGCGCTGCTGATCGAAGTCATCGACAACGTCTTGCGTCTGACGCTCAATCGACCCTCGCATCGCAACGCGATCTCAGCCGCCATGTTTCGCGCGATCGTCGATGCAGTTGCCGCGTCCGCGAACGATCCGCGGGTTCGCGTCATCGAGATCCGTTCGGCATTGACGGCCATGTTCTGCGCGGGTGCCGACGTGGCGTCGCTGTCCGATCCCGCGCCCGATGCACTCACCGTCGGCTTTCGGCATCTGGAAGACTGCGTCGCCGCATTACGGGACTCGCCCAGGCCGGTCGTGACCGTGGTGACCGGCGACTGCCTCGGGGCGGGCTGCTCGATCGCGGCGGCATCCGACGTTGTCATTGCAAGCGAGGATGCGCGCTTCTGCCTGCCCGAGATTCGCCTGGATCTGGCGCCCGTGCTCGCGGTCGCGGCTCTCCATCGCGTCGTTCAACCGCGCCGGCTGGCCTTGTGGGCGGCCACGGGCCGTCTGTTTTCCGCGCGGGAGGCATTCGAAGGCGGTCTGGTCAGTGAAGTCCACCCGCTCGCGGCAGCGGAAGCCGCGGCTGTCACCGCCGTTGCCGAACTCTCACGGCCCAGCAGTTTCACGCTCGACCGTCTGAAACGCACACTGGCACTGCTCGCGAACTCGCATGCGCCCGATGAGGCGCAACTTTTCGAACTGATGCTTTCGAGCGCGACCCATCCCGCCACCCAGGCCGCGGTTGCGGCGTTCCTCGCCCGCAGACAGAACAAACCGGACAATAGGGCCGCCTAGCCAGAAGCCTTTTCGAAGGACACGCTGAACGCCGTCGGGCAACGCGCCTTCGTATTTTTCCAACCCTCCCGACCGGCAGAGTTGATGTGCCGCGCCCTGCGGCGCACCTGGAGAAAACATGAACAAGATCCTTATCGTCGGCGCACTGGGCGCGGTTGGACAATGCGCGCTCGAGCACTTCGAATCATTGCCCGAGTGGCAGGTCGTCGGCGCGTCGCGCCGCAAACCCGTCTTCCCGACGAAGGCCGAATGGGTGTCGGTCGACCTGCGTGATCGTGCCGATTGCGAGGCTAAACTCGGCCAGTTGCGCGACGTCACGCACATTGCGTACACGGCCGTCTATGAGAAGGCGGATGTCACGCGCGGTTGGTCCGAGATGGACCATGTGCAGATCAATCTCGACATGTTGAAGAATTGCATAGAGGTCGTTGAAAAGGCATCGACCAATCTACGTCACATCACGATGCTGCAGGGGACTAAAGCCTATGGTGGACATCTCGGCCCATTCAGGCAGCCCGCGCGAGAGAGCGATCCGCGCTACATGGGTCCGAACTTCTATTACCCGCAAATGGACTGGCTGGCCGAACAGCAAAAGGGTAAGGACTGGTCGTGGACGATTCTGCGGCCGCAGATCGTGTGCGGCATCGCACTGGGCAGTCCCTTGAATATCGTCTCCGCGATCGGCGTGTATGCGGCCATCTCTCGCGAGTACGGCATACCGTTGCGTTTTCCGGGCGGAGCGTCGCGCATTGGCGAAGCCACCGACGCGCGCCTCATTGCGAAAGCGATGGCATGGGCCGGCACGCATTCCGCCGCCGCGAATCAGACGTTCAATATCACCAACGGCGATGTGTATGTGTGGGAAAACATCTGGCCACGAATCGCAAAGCTGTTCGACATGGAGACCGCGCCGGCGCATCCCTTCTCGCTCGCGCGAGTCATGCCGCAAAACGAGCCGATCTGGGACAAGATTGTTCAGAAGTACGATCTGGCGCCGAACACTTACGCGGAGATCGTGCCGTCGTGGCAATTCGCCGACTTTCTGCTGGGCTATGGCCAGCGGCCGAATCCGCATCACATGAGCACCATCAAGATCAGGCAAGCCGGTTTCAACGATTGCATCGACAGTGAAGAAATGTTCGTCGAGCTAATCTCCGATTTACAGCGCCGCCGTGTGTTGCCCGCTTGAGGAAACCTGGTACCGGCGATGCGCGTCCGTGGTCACCGCTCCACAGCCGACTCAACCGTTGGGGCCCCGTCACGGACTCGAATTGCTTCGTATGGCGGGCAGTTCGGTTCCCATTGTGCTGATATGGAAGGTGGCCCGCATCTGCCACCGCTTCGGCACGGGAGCGGTCCGATACTCGCTCCGATTCGGGGAGACTCGAACCCGCCCTCACCGATGAATCTGGACGGTCGTTCAGGCTCGCGATGGGCCTGCTTTTCAACGTTCGCAGTTGAGCCCGAAGAGGAATCCGGCCGTGATTTGATGGTCGCTGTGCGGGTCGCCGAAAAACAAATCCCGCAGAGCCTTAACGCTGCAAGGGGCCGCCGCTATCACTGGGAGAGGCGGGAACCGATAGCACGAACCGGCTGAACGGTTGCGCCGTATTCCTGGCCAGCCCCGGTAGCGCCCCTTGCGATGCCGGAACAGGTTTTTGACGACATGAAACGGGCGCTCCGCCCGCGCGCGAATCTGTGCCGTGGTCCGCTCGGCGCGATCACCAGATTTCAGCACACCGTCAGGCATCGCCCTGATCTTGCCGCGCCGGCGCGGCCACGTGCCACTTCACCGTCTTGCGCTTCATCCGCTCGCGCTTGTCCACGCCGGTGTAGCCTGCGTCGCCAAACGCTTCCTGCGCATGGCCGTGCAGCAGCGTGTGAGCCTGCGATACAGCCGGCTCGTCGGCCGCCGTGGTGACCACGCTCTGCACCGGACCCGAGTCGGCGTCCACGCCGATGTGAGCCTTGACGCCGAATGCCACTCGTTGCCTTTCTTCGCCTGGTGCATCTCCGGGTCCCGGCTCTTCCCCGCATTCTTTCGACGGCGGAGCCTCGAAGATCGTCGCATCCACCAGCGTGCCTTCCTTCCTCATCAGTCGCGCTCGCACAGCTCGATGCCGATCCCGTCGAACAGCTTTCGCGTCAGTTCGGGCTCGACCAGCAGGCGCCGCGATTGTCGCCTTCGGGTCGGGCGCGATTTGTGCTCGCGGCGATGGCGCGAGGAAGCTTTTGACCGAGGCACTCGTGAACGATTGGCATTGGCAGGCGGTCCGGCCCGCGGAAAGCAATGCTGTTCATATCAGAATGAGAACACCAATGGCACACCAACGAAAACCAAAACGTCAAAACCCCCATTCTTACCGATCTATCTACATGCTCGATCTTGCGCGAGGAAGTTCGCATATCGCCAGTGCGCTTTCCGCTGTTTCGCAGCACGCTGCCATTGACGAAGTGATAAGCGAATTTCGTCAGCGACACACCGACGGCGATCTGTACGGTTTCTTACAGCTACTGGCGGAAAATCTTGAAAAGCGCGGAAAGGCAGTGCCTGCTGCCACTGTCCGCGACATGGCGTAAATCGCTCGACCCGGCGGGCCGGGCGTGGCCGGTACGGGAGCGCGTCGATCGGATACCGCTCGCGCGCGCCTTCCCACGCGCCCGCGCCGGTACAATTTTCGTCGCCAGCAAGCCTCCACGCGGATACCCCCGAGCGGTGCTGGACCGCGTTGTCTAGTGGATTGACGATCAATGGGCGCAGCCAGGCGCCCTCCCGTTAGGAGGCCACCGCGGTGGGCGGAAAACTCAGCCAGCGTTTCCAGTTGCTGGCGACCGGATGAAGCGCGACTACCTGTTCGGCATCGAGCGCACATGCGTTCCGGCAGGCAGCAGGCCCTGAGCCAGATGAGCCTGCCGCCGCAAACGGCCTTGGCCAAGGCACGCCGACCGAAGATGCAGGGCCGCCGCGTAGCATTATCAGCAAGGCGCGCAACGACAGGCTCGTATTAGCCGACGCCCGATCAGTCGCACATCTGTTCACGACCCTGTTTCAGCAGCCAGCCGCGAACCGCGGCTACCGGCCCCGGATGTCGAAGTCGCCGCGGGGTGACGACGTAAAAACCGGAGCCCGTTCGAAGCTCGACGTCGAATATGCGGCTCAATCCACCCATTGCGATGGCCCGCCCGACGAACGCAAACGGAGCCAGGGCGATACCTTGTCCCGCCATCGCGGCGTCAATGGCGAGAGAAGTCTGGTTGAAGCGGATGTTCTTTTCGCCAATTGCCGCCGACTGCTTCAGCACTTCCTGCAGAAATGGCGGCCACTGATTGTGGGCATCGTGCAAAAGCGGGTACCGTGCGAAAAACCTGGCGGCACCTGACGATCTGAGCTCATTGGCGAGTCGCGGGCTGCCGACAGCGACGAGCACACTTTCGAACAGGCATTCGGCGTTCAGGCCCACGCCGAACGGCGGTTGTCCGTAGCGCACCGCCAGATCGATAGCGTCGGTCTGAAAGTGCGATAGCCGATCGGTCGCGATGATGCGCAGGTCAATCTCAGGGTGTGCGGCAGTAAAGTCCTGAAGCCTGGGAATCAGCCATTTTGCGGCAAATGTAGGCGTGACACTGATCGTAAGTTGCAACGGCTGCGGGCGCAAAGCCTGCGTCGCTTCGACCAGCAAGTCGAACGCGCGCCGCACACTTGCCGCATAGCTGCGTCCATTCTCTGTCAGCACCAGCGCACGGGGACGGCGCTCGAACAGCACCAGACCTATCGACGATTCGAGCCCTCGCACATGCTGGGCCACGGCACCTTGCGTGACACCCAGTTCGCCAGCCGCCAACCGAAAATTCAGATGCCGGCTGGCCGCCTCGAAGGCTCGTAGCGCGTTCAGTGAAGGAAGCGGATCTAGCGGATCGTTCATCGGATAGTTTTTCTACTGCATCAGGCCAGTAAAAATGAGCCCTCTCCAGTGCGTCATGATGTTAGTCTGGGCATTCTACTCCCGCGATTGACCGGAGTGATTGCGACGAACTGATGAGGCACGGTACCAGATATGACAGTAGAAAAAGTAGCAGTGTTCACGGCAGCCGGCAGCGGAATGGGCGCTGCGGCAGCCCGCCGATTCGCGGCTGATGGCTTCAAGGTCGGCATCCTTTCATCTTCAGGTAAAGGCGAGGCGCTGGCTGCGGAACTGGGAGGTCTGGGAGTGACGGGATCGAACCGGTCGAACGACGACCTCGCCCGGCTCGTCGAATTGGTCATTTCGCGCTGGGGGCGCATCGACGTGCTAGTCAACAGCGCGGGGCACGGTCCGCGCGCCCCGGTTCTGGCACTGACCGACGAGGACTGGCATACAGGCATGGAAACGTACCTGCTCAATGTTATCCGTCCGACACGGCTGGTCACGCCGGTTATGCAAAAGCATGGAGGGGTGATCGTCAACATCTCCACGGCCTGGGCCTTCGAGCCGAGTGAGCTGTTCCCGACTTCGGCGGTTTTTCGCGCGGGCCTCGCGGCGTTCACGAAGATCTTTTCCGAGAGTCATGCGAAGGACAATATTCGCATGAACAATGTGCTACCTGGCTGGATCGACAGCCTCCCAGCCACCGATGAGCGCCGGCAAAGCGTGCCGCTGCAGCGTTACGGAACCAGCGAGGAAGTCGCCGCGACCATCGCTTTTCTCGCCTCTGAAGGCGCGGCCTACATCACTGGGCAAAATATTCGTGTCGATGGCGGTGTGACCCGTTCTCTATGATGGCGATAAAAAGTCCGGCCTGTTCGGATCCGGCAGCATTGCATGATGGCTAACGCGGATCACTCCAGTTTCGGTCTGCCACCGGGTAATTCCCGGGAGTGCTTGCAAATAGGTGGGCACGTTGTCCACACACGATAGTTAGCCTGCCGAAGATCCGGTTTGGGCGAAGACAGAGAAATGGTTCGTTATGTGATGGTTGTCACGTGAAAGAGCAAAGTAAATCGCTATGCTTCTGGCGACATAAGATGGAGAAACAGACCTCAATAGTCAAGCGAGCCTTGAGGATATTCGGCAAAAAGGTCGGGAACCTTGCGCACCGGAAAATCAGTGATAACACAATGGGTAAAAGATGCCGGAATGCCCCTGATATGTGCCAGCGACTTCCATTAATTGAAATCGCAAAACACGCCGGCTATATCTGGTTGGCACTCTTTTTTGAAGCCGGTTGACAAGGAACATTTTCATGGCAACGCAAGCATCCATCGATCTGATTCAAGAACTTTATATCGCTTACTATGGTCGTCCGGCCGATGCCGGAGGTCTCACCTTCTGGGCGACAACATTGGAGCAAAATGGTGGAAGCCTGGCCAGCGTCGTGAACGCGTTTGCCACTTCAGCGGAATCCGCGGCGCTCTATGGGTCCAACGTGACGCCCGAGGCACTGATAACCGCCATTTATCAGAATCTGCTGCATCGTGCCCCGGACGCTGCCGGCCTTACGTTCTATACCAACGCGCTGGCAACGGGCACGTTCACTGCCGGCAACCTGGCGTTGGCCATTCTGGGCGGCGTTCAGAACGCGGATGTCTTGACGGTCCAGGCCGAACTTACCGCCGCGAACCAGTTCACCGCAGCAGCAACCACCTATTCTGGCGACACCGCTGCCGTAATCGGCCGCACGTTTCTGTCACAAGTGAGTACTGATGGCACGACGGAAGCTGCGCTGCTGACCCACCTCTCGTCATATGTGAACGCCACGTCTGCGGCAACCACCGACCCGACGCAGTTTGCCAACGAAATTTCTCCTGATGGCCTTCTGACCAGCACCACGATTGTGGATACCTACGCGTCCGGTACTACCCCGACCACCGGTATCACCGTGGCGCAGGCCGCTTCATTAACGCCAGGCTCTACCTACAGCCTGAATGACACGTGGTCGAACGTGAGTAATGCGGCCAACGCCGCCATCGTGGGTGGGGCAGCGGGCTATGCCATCAGCGACATCGGCGCGCAGACGAATATCACCGTGGCACAAGCCAGCGTGCTCGCGCATGCGAGCAACTATGCATCGGGCACCGACACGTACACGCTGTCCGATACGGCCGCCAATCTGGCCGCCGACGCCGCAACGAATAACGGCGCAGGCACGTACGTAACGGCGGGTCACGACGTGACCGTGACCGACGCGGCTTCCATCGCGCAGATATCAGCCATCAAGGCCGCCGACGCCACCGGTACGCTAACCTACAACCTGGCAGACTCGTTGACTAACCTGGACCGCCCGGCCAACAGCGCGATCGTGAGCGGGCATGACTACACCCTGACCGACCCGGCGGCGCTGGGTGCGCTGTCGGTGGCGAATGCCGCCGTGGCGGCGGGCGCGAGCAACTTCGTGTCGGGCGGTTACGGCTACAGCCTGTCCGACACGGCCGCCAATCTGGCAGCCGACGCCGGGACGAATGGTGGCGCGGGTACCGTCGTGACGGCGGATCATAACGTGACCGTGACTAACGCAGCCTCGATCGCGCAGATCACCGCGATCCACCATGCCGACAGTACCGGTACGCTGACATACAGCCTGAAGGACACGCTGGCTGACCTGGATAATGCGGCCAACAGCACGATGGTGAGCGGGCATAGCTACAGCCTGACCGACCCGGCGGCGCTGGGTATCCTATCGGTGGCGAATGCCAGGGTAGCGGCGGGTGCAAGCAATTTCGCGTCTGGCAACTACACCTACAGCCTGTCCGACACGGCCGCCAATCTGGCAGCCGACGCGGCGATGCATGATGGCGCAGGTACCGCGGTGACGACGGGCCGTAACGTGACCGTGACTGACTCGGCCTCAGTCGCACAAATAATGGCGATCCGCCATGCCGACGCTACCGGTACGCTGACCTACAGCCTCGCGGACTCGTTAGCTAATCTGGATAACGCGGCCAACCGCACGCTCGTGAGCGGGCATAGCTATAGCCTGACCGACCCGGCGGCGCTGGGTGCGCTGTCGGTGGCGAATGCCGCCGTGGCGGCGGGCGCGAGCAACTTCACGTCTGGTGGCTATATGTACAGCCTGAACGACACGGCGGCGAATCTGATAGCCGACGCCGCGACGAACAACGGCGCAGGCACGTACGTAACGGCGGGTCACGACGTGACCGTGACCGACGCGGCTTCCATCGCGCAGATATCAGCCATCAAGGCCGCCGACGCCACCGGTACGCTAACCTACAACCTCGCAGACTCGTTGGCTAACCTGGACAACCCGGCCAACAGCGCCGTCGTGAGCGGACATAGCTATCGCCTGACCGACGCAACGACGCTGGGTGCCCTGTCGGTGGCCGATGCCGCTGTGGCGGCGGGCGCGAGCAACTTTACGTCGGACGACTACACCTACAGCCTGTCGGACACAGCTGCCAATCTGGTAGCCGACGCTGCGACGCATGGCGGCACAGGCACGTATGTGACGACAGATCAGAATGTGACCGTGACTGACGCGGCCTCGATCGCGCAGATAGCAGCGATCGAGACTGCTCGGCCCCAAACGCTGACCTGGCACAGCCTGTCCGACACGGCTGCTAATCTGGCATCCGACGCCGCGACGAATAACGGCACGGGTACATTCGTGGGGGAAGGGCTCGACGTGACGGTGACCGATTCGGCCTCCGTCTTGCAGATCAAAACGATCGGGCATGCCGACAGCACCGGTACGCTGACCTACAGCCTGTCGGACACGTGGTCGCACGTGAGTGACGCGAACAACGCGGCCATCGTAAGTGGGGCAACGAGCTACAGCATCAGCAACATCGCCGCAGAGACGGGTATCACCGTGGCACAGGCTGGTGTCCTTACGCATGCCAGCAACTATGACGCAGGCACGGACACGTACACGCTGTCGGACACCTCCACAAACATTCTGGACTCCGGCGCGAGCGCTGTGGACTCGGGTGCCTCCGCGATCACGATGAGTGTGGATGGGACCGGCAGCGGCGTGCTGGCCACGACAGGCGCCGCCACGCTCAACATCACTGGGAGCGCTGCTCTTACCTTGACTCTTCTCACCGGAGCTGCGGATACGGTGATTGCAACCGACTTTGCCGGTAGCTTATACCTGACCGATTCCGCCCATGGCGACACGATCACGACTGGCTCCGGTACTGCGACCATTACCGAAAGCAGCAATACCACGGTCGCAGATAGCATCACTTTCGGTTCGCATGGTACGAACACGGATACGCTGATTCTGAATGCGGCCGGTCAGCAGACGGATAGCGTGACGGGTTTTGTCGCAGGGCAGGATGTAATCCAGTTAAGCGGGGCTGCGACGATGGCTGTAGGTAACGAACTCAGCGCGAGTGGCGGCCTGGTGCCATCGGAAAACTACACCAACGCAACCCAATTTAACCTTGCTGTGCAAGGCGTCACCGGTGCGAGCGCGGGCGATGCTATCGCGTGGCTTGATGGCGCAAACGGCAACACGTACGTGGCAGTATTCGAGGGAGCCACACCCGGTCACGCGCATGTCGTTGAGTTGGTGGGCATGGCCACGTGGACCGGCATGACCTCCACAGGCAACGGCATTCATGTAGGCAGCACGCTGTCGCCGTCATAGAAAGTGCCAGAGGAAGACAGCAAAGTGATGTCCCTCTTTTCCCGTTTAATTCGCCTGGTGCCGGATAGGGCTCATTCAGCCTGACTGGCTTGCGCCGGCAGCCCTAATCCTTCTAACTCACTCCGGATGTGGTCAATCAATGCCATGAGCAGACGGCGTTGCCGATGCGATTTGGCGAATTGCGCGCGAAACCAAAATTCCGGAAGTGCAAAATTTTCCAGGACCGCTATCAGCCGACCATTCTCTAGCGCTTTCTGAGCTGCATAACCCGGCAGGATTCCAATGCCGAGGCCGTCAGTCACGGCCTGATGCATGACCTGTATATCGTTCGTCTGAAAAGTGCTATTCACATGAACATCGACCTGGCCATGTCTTCCGTTGAGGGTCCAGGTCATCCCCGCGGACAGGTAAGAATATTGAAGACAACGATGGTGCGCCAGATCTTCGGGCTGCAGCGGCGTGCCCATTTCCGCCAGGTATTCAGGAGAAGCGAACAACATCCGCTGGATCGGGAATAGCGGAATTTCGTCGATCTGATCGTACGAGGGGGGCAGCCCGGTGATTACCAGATCGAAGCCCTCCGTGGCGGGATTCACAGGCCGGTCAATCAGCAACAGTTCTAACGTGACCTTGGGATGGCGAATCAGAAACCGGTTGATCACTTTAGCGAGATGCAGATAGGTCAGCGCAGACGGCGCTTTCACCTTGAGACGGCCGGACAGTTCGGAAACGTCGCCCGTCATGTCGCCGGTCATCCGGTCATAGGCCAGCACCATGTCCCGTGCGTGCGCGAGGGCCGCCTTTCCGGTTGGCGTCAGTTCGACGCGTCGGGTCGTCCGCACGAATAGCGGACGCCCGATCTCGGCTTCCAATTGAGTAACGCGCTTGGTGACAACCGAAGGAACTACCCGCAGTTGCCTTGCTGCTGAAGAAAACCCACCGGTTTCCGCAACCAGCAAAAAAGCCCGTGCCTGGTCGATGGCATCCATTGTCTCCGCCTGTGTGCCTGATGCATTCTGTACTTTGGCGTCATTGTAGCCGCACGTGCCAAACCAGGTCATCCACCGCCGGCGGCGCGGCAAGCTGACATGTAGACAGCATCAGCGCCCGGTCAGTTACGTTATAGAGGTCGTAGCCCCGGCGCATGGCAAGTACGGTCAGACAATCGCATGCTGTTCCACCAACGCCTTGCGCAACGCATCGCTCGACACAATCGCGCGATTGTCAACGCTCAGCGCGGCCGATACCCCTGCCGCATGACCCGTGGCGAACGAGGTTCCCATCACCCGAATCGAACCATACGCCTCCCGGTCACTCCCAATCACCCGGCCCGCGAGCCGAAGATTGGCGACGCCTTTCGGTAGTAAAGCCTGGTGCGGAATATCGAAGAATCCCGCCCCTCCGATCGGCGTGTAGCGAATACGGCCGGGGCTTTCATGAACCTCCATTGGCCAGCAACCCCGGCCTATACCATCGCTCGAACGGCTACCCTGTCTGGCATCGACGACATTTACGTCGCGCACCGATTGCGGATGCCGCGTCTCCCTGATGCCCAACTGCGGTCCGGTGGATACGATGTACGCGCTTTCGAATCCGGGATGCCCACGCAATATGCTGAGGTAGCGCCACGCCAGTTCACGGGCCTGAGTCTCGGCACGGGCCAGATCTTCACCCCCCAGTCCGCCGGTGCCGAGATCGACGTTCATCCACCAGACGTCCCCGGACAGCGGCAAACTCAGAATCACACCGCCGTCCTCGCGAGCCACAGGCTCATCCGCGCTTTGATTGTATTGTTTGATCAGCTGCGTCAGGCGCGTCCGGTCAAGCAATGCCCCGTTGGCAATGCCGGCGATCCGCATCGGCAGCGAAGCGGGTTGCAACGATACATCATGGGCCGGGTGACGTAGATCAACGCCGGCATACGCGGACAGACTCCCCTCGCCACTCGCGTCGACGAAGCATGCGGCCTGTATCTCATGCATGCCGTCGTGATCCGCTACGATGATCGCTGTAATGGTGTCACCGCTTCGTTGCACACCGACCAGCCGGGTGTGCAGTCTGAGTGCCACCTGATCGGCGAGCAGCAAACGGTCGAAGGCAAGCTTCGTCGCTTCCACGTCGAGCACGACGATCCAGTTGCCGGTACGGGAGTACAACGGCTTCGTGTCGACACCCAGCACGCGCAACTCGCGCAGCACGTCCTCACCGACTCCGGCTACCTGCTGGACCGCGATCTCTCCCTGACCGTAAAAGCCGCAATAAGCGAGCACCTGCGAATGGGTCGCAGCGCCGCCGAGAAAGCCATAGCGCTCCACCAGCAGCGTATGCGCGCCGGTCCTCGCCGCGCCCACCGCAGCGGCGGCGCCAGCCGCCCCGCCACCGACGACCACCACGTCGTAGCGTTCCTTCCTTGTCAGATTCATGATGGTTACCCAGCTAGCTCCGCACTCGTGTGGTCCGGCAGCATGACTTGCATGAAGGCGCCCAGCGCTTGCATCTGGGCCGCAGCCATTTCAATCCCGGTCTGAATCCTGCAACCCAGTTCCTGCGCGCGTAACAGCAAGGGCGTCATGACTGGCGAGGTCACGACATCGGCCACCAGTACGTGTGGCGCACAGGCCTTCAGCAAACCGGCAGGCACAGGGAAAGCCGTGGTGCCGTCCATACCGGCAGGTGTCGCATTGACGAGCAGATCGGCGTGGCTCGCGCCGGTCAGGCCGACGTCAATTTCGACCTCGGGAAATGCCTGCCCCAACCGCTTCGCCAGCAAATCGGCGCGCGCGCGGTCGATGTCGCCCAGCGTCAAATGTCCGATTCGGGCTTCGCAAAGCGCATAGGCGATCGCACTGCCCGCGCCGCCCGCACCGGCGATCAACGCCGTCTGTCCTGCGGCTCGAAATCCGTGCGCCTGCGCGGCGGCGAGAAAACCGGCGCCGTCCGTCATATCGCCGATCAGTCGTCCGTCCGCTTCGCGCCGGATGACATTGACGGCACCCAATGCGGCAGACCGCGCGCTCAACGCATCCAGATGAGGCACCAGCGTCTGTTTGTACGGCACGGTCACGACACAGCCGAGCAGGTTCTTCCAACCGCGCAACAACACCGTGAAGGCGTCGATGGCCTCAGCGTCGATGTCCAGCGGAATCATCGCGATGTCGGCGCCGGTCGTGGCGAAGTGCGCATTGAAGTTGGCCGGCGACGCAACTTGCGAAACCGGCGAGCCAACGATCCCCACCAGTCGGGTTGATCCAGTAATCAAATGATCCTCATGCATGAAAATCGAAATCGGGCTGCGTTAGGTCGGACCCGGCAGCCCGCATTGTTCAGAACGAGTGACGAATGCCGACCCGCATGGCGAGCTGATTCGCCGTCGTGGATGCGCTCAACGTGGAAATCGCCGCGACTGCCGGTTTGCCAAGCGAGTTTTCACCCGATGCATGCTCCCACGCGGTGATGAAATACAGGAAGGTCGCTTTCGACAGGTTGTACTGCGCGCCGAAGTTGATCTGGCTGTAATGCGCCGACGAGGCCTCGGTGTAGTCGTAAGAAATGCCCGCGTCAGCGAACGGCGTGAACTGGTACATGTAGCTCACTTCCGCATTAGCGAAGCGGGCCGAGCCGACGTTCGGCGTCGCCGCCGTGTGTACCATGTCGTCAAAGAGCGTCAGCGAATACTGCGCGCCCAGCGTCGACGCGCCGATCGTGTACAACCCGCCGATCGACGCGACCTGCATGCGGTTCGCCGACACATAGCCGCTGAAAATCGGATTGGTGATCGGATTGGCGAAAGTGCCACCGGTCGCCGGGACAGTCGCGGCGCCATACAGGGAAATAGCCGGATCGCGCAGATTCAGGTAAGTGGCGCCCAGTTTCAACGGACCGCCGACATAGCCCGCGCCGAACTCATAGGCGCTGTTACGCGACGTATCGCCGGCTACGCCGCCCACACTGATCATCGTCGAGGCAGTAAAGCCGTGAATCGTGGGCGTGGTGTACTTGATGTCGTTATCGAGTTCGTAAGTGCCCCACAGGTTGTCCACGTCGCCTGCGTGGGTCGCCAATGCGCCGGAGAAGCGCAGCGCGTCGGTGAGTCCCTGGGCATAGTCGATCGCGAGGTCGTACTGGCGGCCGACGGTCAGCGTGCCGAGCGGGCCGGTGAGGCCAACGTAGGCATAGCGGCCGAATTCGCGGCTGCCGAGCATCGCCCCGGTGGCGGAACTGATCGCGCCTTCCAGGTCGAAGATCGCTTTATATTGATTGCCGAGATCTTCCGCGCCCTTGATACCCCACTTGCTGGCGCCACGCGAGCCGCTATTCTCTTGCCAGGACGCGCCGCCGCCCTGGTTGTTCGTATAGGTAATGCCCGTGTCGAGCGTGCCGTACAGCGTCACGCTGCTTTGCGCGTGACAGGCCAGCGCGGAGCACAGTAGAGGTACAGCCGTAACGAATTGCTTACGCATAAAGGTCTCCATTTTTGATTGTCTGGATGAAGCAGATTTCTTTTTCTCTACGTCTTCTTTTAATTGGTGGCCACGGCCGGATTGTGTCCTTCGATGGGAGCACGCAAGCCCGCCACGCACAGCGCCGCGACGAACGCGGGAATCGAGACGACGGCGAACAGCGTACCGTAGCCCCAGCCACCGCCAAGCAGAATGCCGCCCAGCAGCGAGCCGGCAATCGAACCGAGTCGGCCTATACCGGATGCCCATGCCACGCCGGTCGCGCGTATCGCAGTCGGATAGCACAGCGCGGCCATCCCGTTGACACCCACTTGCGAGCCGCTAATGCAAAAACCCGCGAGAAAAATCGCCGGCGCGAGCAGGTACGGCGTGCTGATCAGATGGCTGATCGAAAGGATCAGCAGGGCGGCAATCACATACGCACAAGCCAGCACCCGGTGGGGCACCACCCGGTCCATGGCTCGACCGAGCAGGATTGCGCCACACGTGCCACCGATCGACCAGGTCGCCGTCAACAGCGAGGCCGAGCGCACCGAGCCGCCGGCATTGGACACGATCGTCGGCAACCAGCTCGAAAACAGGTACAGCACGAGCAGGCCCGCAAAAAAAGTAATCCACAGCAAGATCGTTTCCCGAGCGCGGCCCGCGACCAGCAGATCGCGCACCGGCGAGCGGCGGGCAAGCGTTTCCGTGACGAAAAAAGACGAAGCGTCGACGGGTGTCGCGGAAATCCGCGCCAGCATCGACTGAAGGCGCGGCCGATTTGCGTCGCGCCGTAACGCAAGGAAACGAATGGATTCGGGTAGCAGAAAATAGAGAACCGGCCACAGCACCAGCGGCACTACCCCGCCGAACACCAGCATCGCACGCCAGCCCGCATGACCGATTAGCAGCGACGCCACCAGTCCGCCAAATGCCGAGCCTAGCGACAGTCCGCAAAACATTATGGGGGTAAGCGGATTAAATGGTTGATCTTACCTTTGCATGAGAGTGAGACAGACCGGCATCTCATCGGATTATCTGGTTGATGCTTCACCTACTGCTGGTGCATGTTTCCTTCGCTAATTCCAGCAAGAACCCCACACGCCTCAACTTCCCGGTCATCGTTGCAACTCGCTCTCAGTGAAACGAGTTGTTTCTCAAGCGCTTGCAGAGCGGTTATCTGCGACCGCACATGAGAGATGTGATCATCGAGCAAGGCGTTGACGGCGGCACAAGGCTGATGAGGGTCGTCCTGATAGCTCTGTAGTTCGTGAATCTCAGCCAGTGACAGGCCCAGGATTCTGCAGCGACGGATGAAGGCCAGCCCCTCACCATGCTTCTCGGTATAGACACGGTAACCGTTGTCCTGCCGATCAGGCGGCGGCAACAAGCCCTGCTGTTCATAGAAGCGGATCGTCTGTGTTTCGACCCCTACCAACTGCGCCAACTGACCAATGCGCATCAGCCTCCTCCCCAACGGATTCTTTACTCTATTGACCTTATAGTAGCTTTATAGTTTTAAATGGTACCACAACATTGTTCAAGTGGAGTCGTATCATGAGCAAATCCTGTGGTGGCGCCTGTGGCGGTGATGCAACGTCCGCAGCGGATACCGATATACAGGCCTCCTCCGAGGCGCCAGGGAGATGGGTCAGTGTTTATGCCGTGCCGAAGATGGACTGTCCATCAGAAGAACGAATGATTCGCCTAGCCCTGAACGGCTTTGAGGAGATTCGGGCGCTGTCCTTCGACTTGTCGAACCGCCGGCTGAAGGTCGTGCATGACGGCGAGGTCGAGCCCGTCACCTCGAAACTGAAGACCTTGGGGCTAGGCGCCTCGCTTCAGGAAACCGTCGCTGCAAATCCGGAGACCATCAAGGCCGCCGAGTTTTCGGCAGCTTCTGCTAAGCAAGAATCCGGGACCCTGCGCTGGTTGCTCGGCATCAATGCACTTCTGTTCGTGGTGGAAATGACTGCCGGTCTGATCGCCCAGTCCACCGGCCTGATTGGAGAATCCCTGGACAATTTTGCCGATGCGGCGGTGTACGGGCTTGCCCTTTATGCGGTTGGACATAGCGTGAAAATGCAGGTACGTGCCGCGCATCTTGCTGGTGTACTGCAACTGATCTTGGCTGTGGGCGTGCTCGTAGAGGTGGTGAGACGCTTTGTATTCGGTAGTGAGCCTGAATCGCTGGTGATGATGGCTATCGCATTCGTCGCATTGATTGCCAATACCAGTTGTCTGCTGCTCATATCCAAACATCGGGAAGGCGGGGCGCACATGAAGGCAAGCTGGATATTCTCGGCCAACGACGTGGTGATCAACCTGGGGGTCATCACCGCCGGCGCCCTGGTCGCGTGGACCGGTTCCAATTATCCGGATCTGATTATCGGCACCATCGCGGGGGGCATTGTACTTAACGGTGCCAGACGCATTTTGGCGTTGAAGGGTTAAATAATGCTCATTATTGGCAAAAAGCTCTCGCCGTATGCCCTATTGTCCATATCGGGCCTGCTGGCAGCGTCTGATCAGGCTGTAAAGTGGCTGGTGCAGCAATCAATGGCCTATGGCGAGTATGTTTCGGTGACCCCGTTCTTTAACTGGGTGCACCTATGGAACACCGGTGCCGCATTCAGTCTTTTTGCGAATGGTGGAGGCTGGCAGCGCTACTTTTTTATCGGAATCGCGGTAGTGGTCTCGATTTTTCTGATCAAGCTGATCCTTGAAAATCGTCATAAAGGAGAAGCCATCGCTTACAGTCTTATCCTCGGTGGCGCCATGGGCAACCTGATTGACCGGGTCTTTCGCGGCTATGTTGTGGATTCCTTTGATTTCTATTGGCGAGACTGGCATTGGCCGGCCTTCAACCTGGCTGATATTGCAATTGTCCTCGGTGCCTTACTTTTCGTTTCCAGCAGCTTGTTGGGTAAAAAAGCAAACACCAATGCCGAGCCGGATGGATCTGACTGACACCTACGCCTATACAACACCATGACCGAACTTCCCGACAACATCCTTCACCTGCCGCAATACCAAGTACTGGGCTGCAAATCAACCGACGACGAAATGCACTTCCAGGTGGACGTGCCCGATCCCATCGCCTGCGAGGAATGCGGCGTGCAGGGTGAGTTCGTACGGTTCGGCAAGCGTGACGTTCCCTATCGTGATCTGCCCATCCACGGCAAGCGGGTCACTCTCTGGGTGGTCCGCCGCCGATACACCTGCCGGGCCTGCAAGACAACATTCAGGCCCCAGCTACCGGAGATGGTGGACGGATTCCGTATGACACTGCGGCTGCATGAGTACGTGGAGAAGGAATCCTTCAACCACCCCTACACCTTTGTGGCGGCACAGACCGGCCTGGACGAGAAGACGGTGCGCGACATCTTCAACGCCCGCGCCGAGTTCCTGGGGCGCTGGCACCGCTTCGAGACGCCCCGCATCCTGGGCATTGACGAGCTATACCTGAACAAGCGCTACCGCTGCATTCTGACCAACATTGAGGAGCGAACCCTGCTCGACCTGCTGGCCACCCGCCGCCAGGACGTGGTGACCAACTACCTGATGAAGCTGAAAGACCGGCAGAAGGTCGAGATCGTCAGCATGGACATGTGGAACCCCTACCGGGCAGCGGTCAAGGCTGTGCTGCCCCAGGCCCGTATCGTGGTCGATAAGTTCCATGTGGTGCGCATGGCCAACGATGCCCTAGAGAGAGTGCGCAAGGGCCTCAGAAAGGAGCTGAAACCGTCCCAGAGCCGGACTCTCAAGGGAGACCGGAAAATCCTGCTGAAACGCGCTCACGAAGTCTCAGACCGGGAGCGCCTCATCATGGAGACCTGGACAGGCGCGTTCCCGCAACTGCTGGCCGCCTACGAGCACAAGGAGCGCTTCTACGGCATCTGGGACGCCACCACACGGCTCCAGGCAGAAGCCGCCCTGGACGAGTGGATAGCCACCATCCCGAAGGGCCAAAAGGAAGTCTGGAGCGATCTGGTCAGGGCAGTGGGAAACTGGCGCGAAGAGACCATGACCTACTTCGAGACGGACATGCCCGTCACCAACGCTTACACGGAGTCCATCAACCGACTGGCCAAGGACAAGAACCGTGAAGGGCGCGGTTACTCCTTCGAGGTGATGCGGGCACGAATGCTCTACACCACGAAGCACAAGAAGAAGGCACCGACTGCGAAGGTCTCTCCTTTCTACAAGAAAACCATCGGTTACGGACTGCCGGACTTCGCAGAGGAACTCAACTACGGAGTCGATCTATCAACCATCTGAGGGTGGTATCAGATTGATGGGGTGAAGGTGCCCCATCAACCATTAAATCCGTATACCCCATTATGGTCACCAGCGAAAGTCGGCGCGCCTTGGGCGAAAACTCGGCCGTCAATGTCACGGCGTTGGGCGCGGCGCCTCCCAGTCCAATGCCCGCGACGAGGCGCAATGCAGTCAGTTGGGTAACATCATGGGCAAGCAGCGTAAGCAGCGTTGCCGCCGCGAATACGAGTACCGATGCCAGCACCACTGGACGACGTCCATAGCGGTCGGCCAACGGCCCGAACACCAGCGCACCCAACGTGAGGCCGATCAGGCCCGAGACGAAGATCGGCGCGAGTTGCTGGGCGGAAAGTCTCCATTCATGCCGCACAGAAGGCGCGATATACGCGGCAAGACCGAGGTCGATACCGTCGATGGCCACGATCAGAAAGCAGAGCAATATCGTGCGAATCTGAAACCGCGAGAGCGGCACCGAGTCGATGAAATCCTGTATGTCCACAGGACGGTGCGCCGTCATGTTGTCTCCTCGATTATTAATTAAAATCCTGAATACGAATGCCGAATCGAAGTCTATCCAGGGGCAAGCACAATAGGAAGCCACCCGCAGGGAAATCGATTGTTGCCCGATCGCGAAAAATCGGCGAGGCGGCATGAAGCGAATCTCCGCAATTGCCAAGCCGCTTATGGGTTTCTGATTACATTTTGCCGACAACTGGCGTCGCGCCCTTCGGAAATCGGAGACATCACCGGACCGCCGCCAGGATAGTTCAGGCTATCGGTCCAGCTTGACCGCCCGATACAGTCAGCCTTCGTCGGTCCGGATGGGATGTGCGGGCCGAACACCTGATTGGGTCAGGCCGGCGGGGAGTTGCGGTTGAACATATTCGGCGCGACCGGCAGCTTGTGCCGGGACCGGCTGTCGCGGATAACGGCGTTTGTGGCGGGCTCGGGTACCGTTGGAGTTTATCAGCCGCTCTACCCGCGCCTTGCTGGCGGGAAGGCCGCGAGAGCGAACCTCTTCGGTCATTCATGCGGACCCTGCACGCCGTGCGGCAATGCGAGCGCGATCGCGAGTCGGGCAATGTCCGGATGAAACCGGCCAGCTCGCGCGCTACGGTAACGACTGCGATGTTGACATTCTTGCCGCGGGAATCAGCGAAGGCGCACAGACCCTACTCTGGAAGCCGCGCTCCGCCCGTTGCCGGTACAGCCCGTAGCTGCACGGGCCAGCCTCATCATCACCCGCGCGTGTGACGTCGGAGATTATCGGTATCAACTTCGAACCGGTCGCTCATGATTCAGTCCCCATCGCTTGCTCCCAGATGCGTCGGCGCAGCAGCAAACTCGCACGGTATCGCTCACCGCGATACAGCGCATCAAGATGATCGAGCAGGTTACACACTGTCGGCGCTCCGAGCTTCTCAAGCCATTCGAACGGCCCCAACGGATAGTTGGTACCGAGCTTCATGGCGGTATCAGTTGAGGCTTCGTCGCACACACCCTGTTGCACGGCGTCTGCGGCCTCATTGGCGAGCATGGCGACCGTTCGCGCTACGACCATTCCCGGCGCATCGCCGATTTGAATCGGCTTGCGGCCCGCCGTCTCGAGGAGATTGCACACAACCGCGCGTTGCTGTTCTCCGCAACTGGGCGCAAACGCGACGCAAAGCGGGCCGGCGTCGTCACGGAGGATAAGGTCAATGACGGCGACATGGCGGTGACCAGATTGTGCAGCGATCTGTGCGGCAGGACGGCCGTCCGTTACGCAAATTAGCGTATCGCCAGCAAGCAGCGTGTCCTTCATCAATATATTGTCGGTACGCCCCAGTGAGGCACCGGCGGGATCGGCATATTCGACGTCCCATCCCTCGCCGGACAGTTCAGCGCCTAGCGTTGCAATGGTGAAGCTGTCACCGGACACGCTCACGCACGGTGGGTCGGTATCGACCTGTGCGGGCATCGCAGCAGCTTCTGCCAGGGGTTCCGCCGGGTAATCATGGAAACCTCGCCCGCTCTTGCGGCCCAGCAAGCCACCATCTACCAGTTCTCGCTGGACGATGGATGGGGTATAGCGCCGGTCAAAAAAGCTGGCCGCAAACATCGACTCGGTCACCGAGAAATTGACGTCGTGACCGATCAGGTCCATCAACTCACAAGGGCCCATCCGGAAGCCCGCGGCACGCAGCGCAGCGTCGATTTGCGACGGCGTCGCATATTGATCCTGCAGCAGAAGCAGCGCTTCCGCGTAGAACGGCCTGGCAATGCGGTTGACCACAAAACCCGGAGTGGAGCGTGCGTGGATCGGCACCTTGCCCCAACGCACCGCCAGATCGGCCACCGCGTGCGCAACAGCGCTGTCGGTCGCCGCGCCGGAGACGACTTCGACGAGTTTCATGACAGGCACCGGGTTGAAAAAATGCATCCCGACGAGCCGTTGCGGCAAGCGCAGATCACGACCTAACGCGGTAACGGAAATCGATGATGTATTGGACGCAAGGATCGTCCGGTCAGCCACGAGACTCTCGAGTTGCGCAAGCAGTTCACGCTTGGCGTCGAGACGTTCAACAATTGCTTCAATCACAATACCGGCTTCGCTGACGGCGGCAATAGCATCGACAGGCTCGATTCGCGCAACCAGGGCCCTGGCATCAGTGGAATCGAGTTTTCCCGCGTCGACCCGCTTTTTCAGATCAGCGTTGAGCTTATCCAGTGCCTGCGCCGCAGCGCCGCTCCTCGCGTCGAAGAGCAGGACCCGATGTCCGGCTGCTGCTGCGATCTGCGCAATGCCTGCGCCCATTGTCCCGGCGCCGATAATGCCAACCGCCGCGTCATTCCTCAGCCCGGAAGCGTCCCGATTCATTTGACACTCCAGGCTGCGGGCCGTTTGTCAAAAAATGCGGAGAACCCCTCTTTCGCCTCTTCCGTGGAACGGACCCGGGCGATGGTCGCCGCGGTGAGATCTGTGACGTTCCCGTCAATCGGACGGCCAGCGATATCGCCGAACAAGGTCTTTATTTCCTGCAATGCAGTCGGACCATTTCCCGTCAGCCCGGACACAACCTTCTGCACCTGCCCGTCCAATCCTTCGCTCGTGGTTACATAGTGAACGAGACCCAGGTCGCGCGCCTCGGCCGCGTCAATCAGCGATGCGGTAAGTGCAAGACGTCTCGCCTGCCGCACACCGACCGCCTCAATCAGGTATGGCCCAATCACAGCGGGCAGAATCCCAAAACGCGCCTCGGTGACAGCAAAGCGGGCCTGCTCGCTCGCAACCACAATGTCGCAGACGCAGATCAGGCCCACGCCACCGCCAAACGCCCCGCCCTGCACCCGCGCGACAATAGGCCTGGAACATGCATGAAGCGCCTGCATCATGCTGGCGAATCGCCGTGCATCCTGGATGTTCGCATCGGCACGGTTAGCGCTCGCCCGTTTCATCCAGTTGAGGTCCGCGCCGGCACAAAACACGTTGCCGGCCGACGCAAGTACGATCACCCGGACGCCGTCGTGCGAACCCAGTTGCAGAAAGCAGCGCGTCAACTCCTCGATCATCGCCTCGTTGAACGCGTTATGCACGTCGGGGCGGTTTAGCGTAACGCGGGCGACACCCGTCTCGTCGACAACGCAATCAAGGGTCGCGAAGTTGTCGTCAAATGTGTTCTTTTCAGTCACCGGGATTTCCATTCGCTTACGGCGGCAACCTGTCGTGCCGTCCCTTACACCAACCGGGCAATGCGGCCGTCAGAATCAACTGCGGCACCCGGTTGGCACTCGCGTCAATCAATATGTTTCAAGATGCAGACGCCCTTCGCGCCTCAGGCGCGGCCAAAGCGTCGCCCAGTCGAGACCGTTCCGTTCCGCAATCTCCTGCAGCGCCTGCAGCACGCCGTCCTCCATGCCCTTCAGGCCGCAAACGTAGATGTACGTGCCGTCGCTCTTCAGCAACTGTGCGATATCAACCGCTCGCTCGCGCATCGCGTCCTGCACATAGCGCTTCGGCTGTCCGGGCGTGCGGGAAAACGCAAGGTTCGTATCGATGAAGTCCTTCGGTAAATTGGTCAGAGGTCCGAAGTACGGTAACTCTTCTTTCGTGCGCGCTCCGAAGAACAGCATCAGCTTGCCAGTCGCACCCTTCAGGCGCCGGCGCCGGCGGTATTCCGTCATGGCGCGCATGGGCGCCGAGCCCGTACCGGTGCAGATCATCAGCAGATGAGAGTCCGGGTGGTTCGGCATCAGGAAGGTGCTGCCGAATGGCCCAATCACGGTAACCTTGTCGCCCTTTTTCAGGTCGCACAGGTAATTCGAGCACACGCCGTCGGTCGCATTGTCCTGATAGTCACGCGTGACGCGTTTGACTGTCAGCGATACATTGTTATAGCGGGGACGCTCGCCATCGCGTGGACTGGCGAGCGAATACTGGCGCGCGTGATGTGGCTTGCCGTCCTTCGTGGTGCCCGGCGGCAGAATCCCGATCGACTGTCCTTCAAGCACGGGAAACGGCAAGGTGCCGAAATCCAGCACGATATGATGGATGTCACTGTCGGCCAATTCGTCGGTAAGACGGTAATTGCCCACGACCGTCGCCGTAGTCGGCGCCTTGTGCGTATACAGGTTCACGTAGGGCTTCGCCGCCGACCACGGCGGCACGGTCGAGCCGCGCGCAGCATCGACTTCGATGCCACTCGCTGTTTCGCCCGTTTCGTCGTCCCCGTTTGCTTGCGCTGTCGCATCAAGCGCGGCGTTCGCGGTCGTGTTCTGCGCCGGCAGCTCGTCCCAGCTGAACTGCTCGTCGATGCTATACGCGTCGGCCTTGAGCACGGTACGCCAGTTGTCGATGGCGCCGGTGGGGCACGGCGACACGCATGCCATGCAGCCATTGCACACGTCCGCCTTCACGACGTAGTTGTTATCGTCATGCGTAATCGCGTCGATCGGACAGGTCTCTTCGCAGGTGTTGCAGCGAATACAGATTTCCGGGTCGATCAGATGCTGCCTGAGCACTTCTATTGGAACTGGAGCATTCATGGTTGTCTCTCCCTGCGTCCGGTCCCGCTGCCTGAACGCTCAGCGTGGCCGGACGCCTGATATGGCGCAGATACGGCTTTGGCCAGATCAGTTGAATCGCACATATTCGAAGTCAATCGGCTGGCGGTTGATGCCCATCGCCGGCGGTGCAATCCAGTTGGCGAACTTGCCCGGCTCAACCACGCGGCCCATTAGCGACGCGACATACGCGCGGTCTTCCGGTGTCGCGAGCCATTTCGCCTCATTTGCGGCCCATTCGGTTTCGCTGACGACGCGCCCGTCCGGCGCCACGCGCGTGCCGGCAAACGTACCGATCTGGCGATTGAACGCCTTGTGCGGCACCGTCAGGCGGAACTCGATGCCGGCCTTCTCCAGCACCTTGTTCCAGCGGTTCACGCCCGCCACCGAGTCCTTGATGTAGTCGTCGCGCAGCACTTCGTTCATCGCGTTGAGCATCGGCACTTCGCGTTCGACCAGCTTGCCGTCCTGGACGTCGAGCAGTTTGTAGCTCTGCCCGCCAAGCTGATGGTCGTCGTCGCGTTTGGTTTCCTCATAGCGGCCCTTCAGGCCCGAGCTATAGAAGGTCGCCGCATTCGACGAATGATCGGCACCGAACAGGTCGATCGTCACCGAGTAGTGGAAGTTCAGGTAGCGCTGGATCGTCGGCAGATCGATCACGCCCGCGGCGCGGATCTGGTTGACGTCATCGGTCTTCAGTTCGTTCATCACCTGGGCAGTACGCTGCACAACGCGCGAGACGCCAGACTCCCCGACGAACATGTGATGCGCTTCTTCGGTCAGCATGAACTTCGTGGTGCGGGCGAGCGGATCGAAACCCGACTCCGCGAGCGCCGACAACTGGAACTTGCCGTCGCGGTCCGTGAAGTACGTGAACATATAGAACGCCAGCCAGTCCGGCGTTTTCTCGTTGAATGCGCCGAGAATGCGCGGATTGTCGTCGTCGCCCGAGCGGCGGCCGAGCAATGCTTCGGCTTCTTCACGGCCGTCACGACCGAAGTAGCGATGCAGCAGGTACACCATCGCCCACAGGTGACGACCTTCCTCGACGTTGACCTGAAACAGGTTGCGCAGGTCGTACATCGACGGCGCGGTCAATCCGAGGTGACGCTGCTGCTCGACCGACGCCGGTTCCGTGTCACCCTGCGTGACGATGATGCGGCGCAGGTTCGCGCGATGCTCGCCGGGCACGTCCTGCCACGCCGCCTCACCCTTATGCTCGCCGAACTGGATCTTGCGGTCCTGCTCACCCGGCGTGAGAAAAATGCCCCAGCGATAATCGGGCATCTTCACGTGATCGAAGTGGGCCCAGCCTCCTGCATCGACGCTCACCGCCGTGCGCAGATAGACGTCATAGCCATGCGAGCCGTCCGGGCCCATATCGCCCCACCACGACAGGAAGTTCGGTTGCCACTGTTCGAGCGCGCGTTGCAGCGTGCGGTCGTCGGCAAGATTGACGTTGTTCGGAATCTTTTCGCTGTAGTTAATCGTTGACATGGTCGGTTCCTTGATCGGGAAACAGCAGTGCTTGAGATGAGAGGCACGTATTGACGGCGGACTGCGGGCAGCGGAGTCAGACCCGCGAGACGTCGAATTGCGCCTTGCTGCCCTTGCCGTACACCTTGAGCGCGCCCTTCTCGCCCACTGCATTCGGCCGGTTGAAAATCCAGTTCTGCCATGCGGTCAGGCGGCCGAAAATGCGCGTCTCCATCGTCTCGGGACCGTTGAAACGCAGGTTCGCTTCGAGACCGGTCAGCGCGTCCGGCGACATCGCCGCGCGTTCCTCGAGCGCGATGCGGATTTCGTCGGCCCAGTCGATGTCGTCCGGCGCTGCGGTCACGAGGCCAAGGCGTTCAGCCTCGACCGGCTTGACTGCCTGGCCGATCTTCGCGCGCACGGCGTCGAGCGGTGCGGTCTCCTCGTAGAAGCGGCGCGCAAGGCGTGACTGGTGCGTGACCAGCGGATAGAGGCCGAAGTTGACTTCCGACAAGGTGATCGCCGGTTCTTCGTCTTCGTTACTGGGAATTGCCGCCATATAGGTGCGATCAGCGGCAAACGCGAGTTCGGCGAACGTGCCGGCAAAGCATGAGCCCGGTTCGATCAATGCAAAGAGCGAGCGGGATGAGACATCGATGCGCGCCAGCGTGCGGCGCAGCAGACCGATCGTTTCGCGCACAAACCAGTGATTCTGGTGCTGGATGAGCGTCGCATCGGCGGCGAGCACAGCGCGGGCGTCGCCTTCGGTCCTGAAGATCCACGTGCCAATCTCCAGTTCGTTGGTGCGCATCGACAGGATCGCGTCGTCCAGTTCGCGGGCGAACCGCAGCGGCCACCAGTTCGAGCCGGCGGCGACGATGGCGTCGATGTCGGTCGGTTGCGGGCTCGCCGGCGCCTTGGCGGTGAAGGTAGCGGTACGCTTTGCACGGTCAATCGTGACGTCGACGGTCTGGTAGCCCAGACCATCCGCGCGCTCGGTGCGTTCGATAAAGGTCAGCGCCACGCCCTTCGCATCGGCAGGACGGTCGCTTTGCGCGGCGAGTTCCAGCGCGCGCGCGGCAATCGCCCGATCGAACTGGTTGGGCTTCACGACTTCATCCACCAGACGCCATTCTTTTGCGCGTTCACCGCGAATACCTTCGACCACCGTGCAGAAAATATCGGCGCGGTCGTGGCGGACACGGCGTTTGTCGGTCACACGAGTCAAACCGCCCGTGCCGGGCAGCACGCCGAGCAGCGGCACTTCCGGCAATGACACCGACGACGAGCGGTCATCCACCAGATAAATTTCGTCGCATGCCAGCGCCAGCTCGTAGCCGCCGCCCGCGCAGGCGCCGTTCACCGCCGCGAGGAACTTGAGGCCCGAATGACGCGACGAGTCTTCGAGACCATTGCGCGTTTCGTTGGTGAATTTGCAGAAGTTGACTTTCCATGCGTGCGTGGACAGACCCAGCATGAAGATGTTGGCGCCCGAGCAAAAGACGCGGTCCTTCAGGCTCGTGACCACCACCGTTCTGACTTCGGGATGCTCGAAGCGGATGCGCTGGATCGCGTCATGCAGTTCGATGTCGACGCCCAGATCATAGGAATTCAGTTTGAGCTTGTAGCCGTCGCGAATGCCGCCGTCTTCGGCGATATCGATGCCGAGCGTCGCAACGGGACCGTTGAACGTCAGCTTCCAATGCTTGTATTGCGAGGGACTGGTACGGTAATCGACGCGTTGCGCCGCGCCGATGGCGGTTTCTGCTGAGGACATGGGGCGTCTCCTGGACTGGACGATGCAAGATTGTTTTGTGAACAATAATGCACCGTCACACCCATGTAAAGCACTTTACTTCATTTTATATCGTAAACCCTTAGACGAATCCCGCAATTCAGTTCACGTGTGCGTCATCCGGCGCTTCGGCCGCCAGTCGTGCGGCAAGACGGTCGCGCAATTGCAGATAGGCATCTGCGAGGGTCTTCTCACTGGTGTCGTAAGTCATGTCCGCTCGTCCATACAGTTCGCTGCGGCCCGCCAGGATTCGCTTCAGATCGTCCATCGCTTCCTTGTTGCCCGACATCGGCCGCAGGTCGCCTTGCGCAACCACCCGCCGCATATGCTCTTCCGGGGTGGCCTGCAACCATACGGTGAAGCAGTGCGCGAGCAGCATGTTGAAGGTGCCCGACTCCGAAACCAGCCCACCCGGCGACGCGATGACCGCCTTCTCATGCTCCTGGATCACCGCCTCGAGCGCGCGGTGCTCGTAGCGCCGGTAAGCGCTCGCGCCGTACAGCGAATGAATTTCGGAAGGCGGGCAGCCCGCCAGTTGCTCGATCACCCGCGTCAGCTCAACGAACGGCACCTTGCGCTCCTGCGCGAGCATGCGCCCAAGCGTCGACTTGCCCGCGCCGCGCAAACCGATCAATGCGATACGGTCCTTGCGGTGAGGGTCGCGCGGCGCCTGCGCGAACATCTCGGCCAGCGCGACGCGCGCCCGCTGCAGCGCGGCCTGATCACGCCCGTGCAGCAACTCGCGGATCAGCAGCCATTCTGCCGACGCAGTGGTCTCGTCGCCGATCACCTCGGCAAGCGGGCAATTCAGTGTGCTCGCGATCTGCCGCAGCACCAGCACCGACGCGTTGCCCACGCCCGACTCCAGATTGGCCAGATGCCGTTCGGACAAACCCGTCTCGGTTGCCAGGGTCTTGCGGGTCATGCCGCGGCGCGCGCGCAGGAGCCGCACGCGCTCTCCCATCGCCGTCAGGAAAGGATCGCGTTCCGCCCGCGTTGCGTCCTCCGGACGCTCGTCCAGGGGCACGGCTGAGTCAGTTTGATTCATGTTTTCGGACCTCACGACTTCTATATATGTACTATAGTGCTTGACACGCAACCGGCGAACGGTTAATTTTCGCCAAATATTGATCCAATCACAAACGCCGCGCAGATTTTTTGAGCGGCGTCTCGGAGACGGCTAGCGCACGCACATGAACTCAGGTGCGTGCCAGCGCTTTTTAGAGGCTCGCATGACCCCACAAGACTTCCAGCGCCTCGTCGCGGGCGTCACAGAACAACTCGTCGATCGCCCGTTGGACGACGAACTGGCGCGGTGGCTGAACAACACCTTGCCCGCCGGTGGCACGACTTTCCGCGAACTCGCCGACGCCTGCCGCGATGGCGTCGCCGCAGGCTGGCTGTGCAACCGCGAAGGTGGCGGCATCCGCTACGGACGCATCTTCAAGGCATTGCCCGACACACACGGCTTTTCGGTCGACGTGGTCGACATGAAAGATATTGCCGGGCCGCACCATGTCCATCCGCACGGCGAGATCGATCTGATCATGCCGCTCACCGAAGGCGCGACCTTCGACGGCCATCCGGCCGGCTGGTGCGTCTACGGACCCGGCAGCGCGCATCGCCCGACTGTCGCCAACGGCCAGGCGCTCGTGCTGTATCTGCTGCCGCAAGGCGCCATTGAGTTCACTCCTGCCTGAGAGCGCCATCATGACTGAATTGCTGAAGAATTACGTGGCGGGCCAATGGGTTGCCGGAAATGGCGAAGGCAGCACGTTAACCGACCCGGTGACGGGCGAAGCGCTGGTGCGGGTGTCGAGCCAGGGGCTCGATCTTCCACGCGCCTTCGATTTCGCCCGCGAGCAAGGCGGCGCCGCGCTACGCGCGCTCACTTATGCCGAGCGCGCCGCGCGTCTTGCCGACATCGTCAGGCTGTTGGAGGCGAAGCGCGACGATTACTACGCCATCGCCATCGCGAACTCCGGCACCACCCGCAACGATTCCGCGGTGGATATCGACGGCGGGATTTTCACGCTTTCTTATTACGCGAAACTCGGCGCGACGCTGGGCGACGTGCACGCGCTGCGCGACGGCCCCGCCACCTCGCTCAGCAAGGACCAGTCGTTCAGCGTGCAGCACGTGCTCGCGCCCACACGCGGTGTCGCCCTCTTCATCAACGCGTTCAATTTCCCGTCATGGGGGCTGTGGGAAAAGGCCGCGCCAGCGTTGCTGTCCGGTGTGCCGGTGATCGTCAAACCGGCCACCGCCACCGCCTGGCTCACGCAACGGATGGTCGCCGATGTGGTCGAGGCAGGTATCCTGCCGCAGGGCGCGCTGTCGGTCATCTGCGGCAGCTCCGCGGGCCTGCTCGATCAGGTGCAGGCCTTCGACGTGGTGTCGTTCACCGGCTCCGCTGAAACCGCCGCGATACTCCGCGCTCACGCTGCCTTTGTTCAGCGCGGCGCGCGCCTGAACGTCGAGGCCGACAGCCTGAACAGCGCGATCCTGTGCGCCGACGCCACACCCGATACGCCAGCCTTCGAACTGTTCATCAAGGAAGTGGTGCGGGAAATGACGGTGAAGTCGGGACAGAAATGCACGGCGATCCGGCGTGCGTTCGTGCCTGAGGCCTCACTCGAAGCGGTGCTCGATGCGCTGAAGGCAAAGCTCGCGAAGATCACCGTCGGCAATCCGCGCAACGACAGCGTACGCATGGGCTCGCTCGTGTGCCGCGAACAGTATGAGAGCGTGCTTGCTGGAATCGCCGCATTACGCGAGGAAGCCGTGCTCGCGTATGACGGCTCGGCCGTGCCACCCGTCGACGCGGACCCCGCGATTGCCGCATGCATCGCGCCGCATCTGTTCGTGGTCAACGATCCCGATCGCGCGACGCTGCTACACGACGTCGAAGTCTTCGGACCGGTCGCTACGGTTGCCCCGTACGAGCCGGCCAGCGACGCCAGCGAACTGCGCGAAGCACACGCCATCGCGTTGGCGCGGCGCGGCCGCGGCTCGCTCGTCGCCTCGGTCTATTCGAATGACGACGCGCACCTCGCCCGGGTCGCGCTGGAACTCGCCGACACGCACGGTCGCGTCCATGCGGTCTCGCCATCGGTGCAAGGCAGCCACACCGGCCACGGCAACGTGATGCCAATGTCGTTGCACGGCGGTCCCGGCCGCGCGGGCGGCGGCGAGGAACTGGGCGGCTGGCGGGCGCTGGCGTTCTATCATCGGCGCGCCGCCATCCAGGCATCGAGTACCGGCATCGATGTATTGACGCAAATGGCCCATTCGCTCGAAACCTGAGCACGGCGGCTGCCTTACGCAACCCCGCCCCTGCCCGAACTCACGCAGCACACGACACGCACTGGCGCACACCGGTTACGCCGGGAATTCGAGCGGTTCCCGTGCCTGTGAGCCGGGCGACCGCCTCACCCGATGGAGGAGACACATGGAAGCCCTGCTGGAATCGCCTGCCAGTCAGCCCGAGCCCGCCTTGACGGCCGAGCCGCCGCCGGCGCAATTCAATTTCGCCGCGCACCTGTTCCGCCTCAACGAGACACGTGCCGGCAAGCCCGCGTACATCGACGACCGCGGCGTCACTACCTACGGACAACTCGAAGAAAAGGGCCGCCGCTTCGCCGCTGTGCTACGCACGCTCGGCGTGCACGCGGAAGAACGTGTACTGCTGGTGATGCAGGACTCCGTCGAATTGCCAATCGCGTTTCTCGGCGCGCTGTATGCCGGCGTCGTCCCGGTGGTCGCCAACACGCTGCTCGGCGCGCCGGACTATGTCTACATGCTCACGCATAGCCACGCTCGCGTCATCATCGCTTCGAGCGCGGTGCTACCCGCGGTCGAAGAAGCGCTTGCCGTCGCCGACCATGATGGCTGCCAGTTGATCGTAGCGCAGACGGCCAGTAGTAAGACCCACGTACCGCTCCTGAGCGAACTCATCGATGCGGCCACGCCCGCGCCCAAAGCTGTTGCGAGCGGCTGCGACGATATCGCGTTCTGGTTGTATTCGTCGGGCTCGACGGGCAAGCCCAAGGGCACCGTGCATACTCATGCGAACCTGTACTGGACCGCTGAACTGTACGCGAAGGCGATCCTCGGCATCGTCGAACAGGATGTGGTGTTTTCCGCCGCCAAGCTGTTCTTTGCGTATGGACTGGGCAACGGACTGACCTTCCCGCTTTCGGTCGGAGCAACTGCGGTGCTGATGGCCGAACGCCCTACCCCCGACGCGATTTTCGCGCGTCTCACCCGGCACAAACCCACCGTTTTCTACGGCGTGCCCACGCTCTATGCGAGCATGCTGGCCTCGCCCAATGTCCCCGCGCGCGAGGACCTCGCGCTGCGCATCTGTACGTCGGCGGGCGAAGCGCTGCCGCGCGAAATCGGCGAGCGCTTCACCGCGCGCTTCGGCGCGGAGATTCTCGATGGCATCGGTTCGACCGAGATGCTGCATATTTTCCTGTCCAATCGCGCCGGCAGTGTCGAATACGGCACGACGGGCACTCCGGTGCCCGGCTACGAGGTTGAACTGCGCGACGAGAGCGGACATGCGGTAGCTGACGGCGAAGTGGGCGATCTTTATATCAAGGGACCTAGCGCCGCGTTGATGTACTGGAGCAATCGCGAGAAGTCGCGCGCAACTTTCCTCGGCGAATGGATCCGGAGCGGCGACAAGTATCGCCGGCTGCCAAACGGCTGCTATGTCTACGCGGGACGCAGCGACGACATGCTGAAGGTGAGTGGGCAGTACGTCTCGCCGGTGGAAGTGGAAATGGTGCTCGTGCAACACGATGCGGTACTCGAAGCGGCCGTCGTCGGCGTCGATCACGGCGGTCTCGTGAAGACACGCGCCTTCGTCGCGCTGAAAGGCGAGTTCGTGGCGTCTGACGCATTGGCGGACGAACTGAAGGCGTTCGTCAAAGGGCGGCTCGCGCCGCACAAATACCCGCGCGATATTGTATTTGTCGACGATCTGCCGAAAACGGCAACCGGCAAGATTCAACGCTTCAAACTGCGCGAACAGCTTTGAGCTGGCTAACGAGGTGGTTCATGCACAATCCTGCAACAACGGCAACCGATAGCGAACTGGCTGTGCTCCCTGCTACTGCCACACGTGATCCGCTGAACATCGAATACCAGTGGCTCAATCCCGAACTCAGCGCTGCACCCGTTGCCGTGTTCCTGCACGAGGGACTCGGCTCGATCGCGATGTGGCGAGACTGGCCGCAGACGCTGTGCGACCAGCTCGGCATGCGTGGCCTCGTCTATTCACGGCCGGGCTACGGACGCTCGACAGCGCGACCTCACGACACGAAATGGCCGGTGGATTTCATGACCGTCCAGGCGCGCGACGTGTTGCCGGCCTTGCTGGACACGCTTGGCGTCGATAGTGCCGAGCGTTCGCGGATGTGGGTGATCGGCCATAGCGATGGCGGGTCAATCGCTCTGCTTTACGCGTCCTCTTTTCCCGGCGAGCTGGCCGGCGCCGTGGCGATCGCCCCGCACGTATTCGTCGAGGACATTTCGGTCGAAAGTATCGCGCAGGCGAAGGTAGCCTATGAGCAAGCCGGTTTGCGCGAAAAACTCAGCCGCTATCACGCCGACGTCGATTCGGCGTTCTATGGCTGGAACGACATCTGGCTGAATCCGGCGTTCAGGACGTGGAATATCGTCGACACCTTACGGGCAATCCGCTGCCCGTTACTTGCTGTTCAGGGTCATGACGATCATTACGGCACCATGGCGCAGATCGAGGCGATCGCAGAACAGGTGCCGCATACACAATTGGTAAAGCTGGATGCTTGCGGACACTCTCCACATCGCGATGCGCCCGAGGCGTTGAACCGCGCAATCATCACTGTGATCAGATCCGTCGCTGCTACGAGCCATGGCACCATGGCGCGCCTCGATTGACAATCCGGTTTCCTGGTCCATCTCATCTCACACTTGTTCGGACAGCAGGCGTAACGGCCCGCATCAGCAAACCAGTTGAATCCGGGTCCACCTTTTTCAACCGGCTTCAATGCGTTCGCCGAGCAGATCGCTGGAAACCTCCTTCAGGCACGCATTGAATAACTGTGCGGCCGGCGTCGTCGAACCCAGCCGCCAATAGGCGACGATTTCCCCCAGCGGCTGCAGCGGTGGCAACGGCAACACGCGCATGTTGCCGCGCATCACCTGAGGTCGCGCGACGGACATCGGCAGGATCGACACGAAGTCGCCGCTGCGGATCAGCGCGACGTTCAACGCCAGCGAACTCGATTCGACCGCGCCGGGGTCAGGGGTTAGATCGTGCACCGCGAGGGCCTCGACCAGCGTAGCGTAAGCGGGCGAGCCATGCATTGGCGTGATCCAGCGACATCCACGTAAGTCCGCCCATGTCGTCGGCCGATCGGGATCGCCCAGCGGATGATGCGCTCCCGCAACGAACACGAACGGCTCGCGGTGCAGTATTTCCTGCTTTAGCGTGGACTGGGCGCTGTTTGCGCCGGCAATGCGGTTGCGGCCAAGCGCGATGTCGAGTTCGCCGTCGTCCATCATCCTGATCAGCCGGTCCAGCGTCGATTCGGCAAAGGAGAGCGAAGCGGATGGCGCGCGCCGGATGAACAGTTGCACTGAGTTGGCAATCAGCGGTTCGGGAATGGTGACGACCGCTCCGACCCGGACATGCCCCGCCGTACCCGACGCCAGCGCACTCACGTCGCGTTTGGCCAGTTCGATATGGCGCAGCACTTCCCGTCCGCACGAGACGATTACCTGACCGATACCGGTTAACTCCAGTGCATTGCCCACACGGTTCACCACCGCGACACCGAGCGCGTCTTCGATCTCCGCGATCTGCTTTGAAATGGCGGGCTGCGTGACATGAAATGCCGCGGCCACCCGCGTAACCTGACCAAGATCGGCAAGGCTCACGAGAATCCGCAGATGCGGCAATTTCAGACCGCTCCGAAAAAATCGCTCGATTGGATCGCTGTTTGACATATAGGGTTTTCCCCAGAATCAACGGATGACATAACTAGATGGTTATAACTTTCGCCTAATTCGTGATTTGCAGCAATGGCTGCCGCATCGCTAATCTTGAAACGCTGGACGCCATGCAGCCTATGGCGACGCCGCAATCAGTCAGCACCAGTCTCAGGCGGGAGAAGCTTTCACGCTACCCACAAGAAAGCGTCCGCCGCACAATACGCGGTGCAAGGCGAGACGACAACGGAGACATCGTGCCGGCGGCACGAACAAGACAGATATGAACACTGATTCATACGGAAATGGCCTTGCCATCGGCAAGGAGCTCGACGATCCGGCCGATGCCGCACTCTACGGCAAGCTTACGCGGCGCATCGTGCCGTTCCTCTTTCTGGCGTTCGTGGTCGCCTACATCGACCGCGTGAACGTCAGCTTCGCGAAGCTGCAAATGCTTGCCGACCTGTCGCTGAGCGAGACCGTCTATGGCGCAGGCGCCGGGATTTTCTTCGTTGGGTACTTCATCTTCGAAGTGCCGAGCAATCTCATCCTCCACCGCGTCGGCGCGCGGCTCTGGATCGCCCGGATCATGGTGACGTGGGCGGTGGTGTCGAGCCTCACGGTGTTCGTCACCGACGCAAGCTCGTTTTACCTGCTGCGCTTTCTGCTGGGTATCGCTGAAGCCGGGTTCTTTCCCGGCGTCGTGCTGTATCTGTCGAACTGGTTCCCGTCACAGCGACGCTCGCAGATCATCGCGCTGTTCATGGCGGCGATTCCGGTGTCAGGTGCGATAGGCGGTCCGCTGTCCGGCTGGCTGATGGCGCATCTAGCCGGCGTCCACGGTATCGCGGGCTGGCGCTGGCTGTTTCTGGTCGAAGGGCTCGGCTCGCTGGTGGTGGGCGTCGCCGCATTCTTCGTGCTGACCGACAGGTTCGCCGACGTGCGTTGGCTGAACGCCGAAGAAAAATCGCGGATCGCCGCCGACCTCGCCCGCGACGCGCTGACGCGCACCCACACCTCGGCGCGCGGCGCGTTTGCCAGCGTGCAGGTGTGGTTGCTGGGTCTGCTGTATTTCTGCATTGCGATGGGCAACTATGGGCTGGCTTTCTGGGTGCCCACGATCATCAAGGCGAGCGGCGTCGCGAGCATCGGCAATATCGGCTTGCTATCGGCGGTGCCGTCGCTCGTCAGCGTGATCGCGATGATCTGGATCGCGCGCCATGCCGACCGCCGCAACGAGCGACGCGTACACGTCGCGCTCTGCTGCGTGATCGGTGCGGCCGGCCTCCTCGCATCCGTGCTGTGCGCCGCCAACGTGACCGTCTCGATCGCCGCGCTGGTCGTCGCCGCGATCGGGATCAACTCGATTGCGCCCGTGTTCTGGGGCATTCCTACTGCGCTGCTCGGCGGTGCCGGCGCGGCCGCCGGTCTGGCGGTCATCAACTGCACCGGCAATCTGGCGGGCTTTGTCAGCCCGTTCATTGTCGGACGGCTGGCCGATCTGAGCGGCGGCAAACTGCTTCCCGGCATGCTGGCGATTGCCTGCGCACTGGTGGTCGGCGCGGCGATCGTGCTGTTCATGCCTTCTCATCGCACTTCCCAAAGGACGTTCAAATGACGCAATCCAGCACGCCCGTCTGCGTGATTACGGGTTCGGCTTCCGGCATTGGCGCGGCGACCGCGCTGCGCTTCGCACAGGCGGGCTGGTCGGTCGCCATCGGCAACTTCGACGACAGCACGCGCGACGCGGCGTCGACGGTCGAGGCGTTGTGCCGCGACGCGGGCGCACAGACACTGATCTTCGACGCGGACGTCGGCAAGGATGCCGACTGCCGGCACGCGGTCGATATGGTCGCGAGCCGCTGGCAGCGGATCGATGCGCTGATCAATTGCGCGGGCACCACCCGCGTGATTCCGCACAATGCCTTCGATCAGATCGACGACTTCGAATTCGAGCGTGTCTATCGCGTGAATCTGATCGGCCTTTACCAGATGACGCGGGCGGCCGTACCGCTGCTGCGCGAATCAGCGAGCGCGACGCGCAGTACCAGTGTGGTCAACGTGTCGTCGCTGGCGGGGTTGAACGGCACGGGTTCGTCGATCGCGTATGCGGCTTCGAAAGGCGCGGTGAACACGTTGACGCTGTCGCTGGCGCGCAATCTCGCGCCGCACATTCGGGTGAACGCCCTCGCACCCGGTATGGTTGATGACGGCTTGCTGCTGCGTGTGCTCGACGCCGCCGCCTACGACGGCGTGCTGTCCCGGATGACGGAGAGCGCGCCGCTCAAACGCGTTTCCCGGCCCGCGGAAATCGCCGAACTGGCGTGGTTCCTCACGGCACACGCCCCGGCAATCACGGGGCAGGTGATCGCGGCGGAAAACGGCCTGCTGCTGGGCGGCGCATGACGGTCAGGCGAGCGCAGTTTGCGCCGCCGCTGCCTGCTCCGCTCTCACAGTACCAGGCCTTTCACATAAAAGCGAAACCCCACCCATGACCAATCTGCATAAACACCGCTCCCGCATGGTGACCGATGGTGTGACGCGTGCGCCGCACCGTGCCTTTCTGCGCGCGACAGGCCTCGACGATGCGTCGATGCAAAAGCCGTTCGTCGCGATCGTCGATACGTTTGGCGAGAACACGCCGTGTTCGATGTCGCTGAACCAGGTGTCCGATAACGCACGTCTCGGCGTTGCCGCTGGCGGCGGCATACCGATTCGCGGCTCGGCGATCTCGGTGTCGGACGGTACCTCGATGAATCATTCGGGGATGCGCATGAGCCTTGTATCGCGCGAGATCGTCGCGGACAGCGTCGAGCTGTTCGTGCGTGCCCATGCCTACGATGCGCTGATCGGCGTGGCCGGCTGCGACAAGACGCTGCCCGGCATCCTGATGGGCATGGTTCGCGTCAACGTGCCCGGCGCGTTCCTGTTCGGCGGCGCGATGCTGCCGGGCGTGGCGCCCGGGCAGATCCCCGGCGGAGGCGGCACGGGCCAGCAACGCCAGGCAACGATCCTCACGACCATCGAAGCGGTGGGCACCGCGCAGCGCGGCGACATCACCCGCGCGCAGCTCGACGCCATCGAAAAGCAGTGCACGCCGACCGCCGGCTCATGTCCCGGCCAGTTCACCGCGAACACCATGGCGATGGTCGCGGAAGCGCTGGGACTCGCCCCGCTCGGCTCGGCGATGGTGCCGGCCGTCTATAGCGAACGCATTGCGATTGCGCGGCGCGCTGGCGAAACGGTGATGCGCACGCTCAAGGAAGGCGCCCCGCTGCCACGCGATCTGGTTACGCTGAAAAGCCTGGAGAATGCCTGCGCCGCCGTTGCCGCGACGGGCGGCTCGACCAACGCCGCGCTGCACATTCCGGCGATCGCGCATGAAGCCGGCATCCGCTTCACGCTCGACGACGTGCAGCGCGTGTTCGCGCGCATTCCGCTGATCGGCGACCTGCAGCCCGGCGGCCGCTATCTCGCGCAGGACCTGCATCATGCGGGCGGCGTGCCGGCGGTGCTCAACGCGTTGCTGGCCGGTGGCTATCTGCATGGCGACGCCCTCACGCTCGACGGCCTCACGCTGGAAGACGCGTTGCGCGGCTACGCCGGTCCCGATGGCACGGTGGTGCGTTCATGCGATGAACCGCTCGGCGAGAACGGCGGCCTCGTGATCCTGCGCGGCAATCTCGCACCGGACGGTGCGTGCCTGAAAATCGCCGGGCTCAAAGCGCTGACCTTCTCAGGTAAGACGCGCATCTTCGAATGCGAGGAAGACTGCATGGCGGTGGTCGCTGCACGCGATTATCGCGAAGGCGACGTCCTCGTGATCCGCAACGAAGGGCCGAAGGGCGGTCCCGGCATGCGGGAGATGCTCAGCGTGACCGCGGCGATCTACGGACAAGGCATGGGCGAGAAAGTCGCGCTGCTGACCGATGGACGCTTTTCGGGGGCGACGCGCGGCATGTGTATCGGTTATGTCGGACCGGAAGCGGCGGTGGGCGGTCCGATTGCGCTGCTGCGCGATGGTGATCGGGTGCAGATCGATGCGCGCGCGGGAACGCTGCGCGTCGAGCTATCCGACGACGAACTCGCGCGACGCCGTGCGGATCTGCCGGCGAGGCCAAGGCGCCGGCTCGCCGGCGTGCTGGAGAAGTACGAGGCGCTGGTGCGGCCTGCGCATCTCGGGGCGGTCACGCATTCGGGCAATCTCGATTGGCCCTACGATGCGCCGACGCATGGCGACGACGGAGCCGCCGCGTGAGCGCCCGGCCTGTCGGTTTCTGCGGCCTCGGCCGGATGGGGCTGCCGATGGCGCGCCGTCTCATTGAAGCGGGGCAAAGCGTGCGTGTGTGGAATCGCTCGTACGAGAAGGCTGCGGCGCTGGCGGCGGCGTCGGGCGGCGGCGCAACCGGGACGCGCTGCATCGCATGCAGGTCGCCTGCCGAACTCGCCGAGGCTTCCGACATCGTGATGCTATGCCTCGCCGATGCTGCCGCGGTCGAAGCCGTCGCGTTCGAAGCGGAAGGGCTCGCCACCCGCGCGCGGCGTGGTGCCACGCTAGTCGACCATTCGACGCTCGCGCCGTCGCAGACCATCGCCTTTGCCCAACGCTGGCATGCGCTGACAGGCGGCAACTGGCTCGATGCGCCCGTTTCCGGCGGCACGGCGGGCGCGGCAACTGGCACGCTGGCGGTTATGGCAGGCGGCTCGGAGGAGGCAATCGAATCGGTCGCCTCCGTCATCGGCGCATACGCCGCGCGGGTCACCCGCATGGGCGACAGCGGCGCGGGACAGGCGACCAAGCTGGCCAATCAGGCCATCGTCATGACGACCATAGCGGCGCTCGCGGAAGCGACACGCCTCGCGCAACACGCCGGGATCGACGCCGCGCGGATGCCCGTGGCCTTGCGGGGCGGCTGGGCCGATTCGGTGCTGCTACAAACACTGATGCCCAGAATGATCGAACCGCCGGTTCACGCATCCGGGACGATCCGCACGATGCTGAAGGATCTCGATGCCGTCGAAGCCCTTGCCGATGAAGCACGCGTGAGCCTGCCCGTGGCTTCGCTGGTGCGGCGCTGGCTCGCGCACGCAGTGGAACAGGGGCTGGGCGATGAGGACATTTCGCAGATCGTGCGAGTGTCGGTCGAAGGCTGGCGCTGAGACACGGAAGGACAGCGGCACAGTAGCACCCACACCGGCCGCCGCACCGCATGGCGGGCGCGCCGGATTACCCACACAAGCCATGCGTCAGGAGACACGATGCGAACCCTCGAACCCGCCACCGCGCGTGGCACGTCATTCGACAGGTTGAGCGCGAGCCAGTGGCGGCTCATCATTCTCGCGAGTCTGGGCGGCGCGCTGGAGTTCTACGACTTTGTCGTCTATGGCGTGTTCGCCCAGTTCATCGGCCACGCCTTCTTCTCGATGCTCGATCCGATGATGGCGCTGTTGCTGTCGTTTGCCGTATTCGCGATCGGCTATCTGTCGCGGCCGATCGGCGGCGCCGTGCTGAGCTGGTTCGGCGATCGCTACGGACGGCGGCGCGTGTTCATCGTCTCGGTGATCGTCGTGTCGCTATCGACAATCGGCATGGGACTGGTGCCAACCTACGCCAGCTGGGGTATTGCCGCCACCGTGACGATGGTGCTGCTGCGCCTGATTCAGGGCTTCTGTCTCGGCGGCGAATTGCCGGGTTCAATTACCTACGTGGTCGAAACTGTGCCGCGCAGAGCCGGCTTTGTCTGCGGGATCGTGTTTTTTTGCGTGAATTCGGGTGTGCTCCTTGCTGCCGCCGTGAACCTCGGCGTACACGCGGTCCTCGCGCCGGGCGATGTGGCCGCTTATGGCTGGCGCATAGCGTTTATCTTTGGCGGTGCGATCGGCTTGCTGGGTTTCTGGCTGCGCCGCAAGCTCGAAGAAACGCCCGAATTCGCGCAGATGAAAAACATGACCGCGAAGCATCCGTTCGCCGAACTCATGCGCGATTACTGGCGGCCCGTACTGATCGGTATCCTGACCACCGCCGCGACCGCCGCTTATAACGGCTTGCTGTTTGCGCACATGCCCGCCTATCTCGACAAGGTCTTGCACTACGATCCGCGGCAGGTCGCGCTCGGTCAGAATGTCGCGCTGGCTACAGCCTCGATAGGGATTCTGCTGGTTGGCCGGCTCGGTGACAGTATGGCGCGCCGTCACCTGATGCGTGCCGGCGCAGTGCTGCTGATCGCGCTGACCATGCCGTTCTATCACGCGGCGGTCAGCCACCGGATCGATCTGATCGCGCTAATGTTCGTTGGCGGACTGGGTGCCGCACTGATTAACGGCACGTTCGCGTGCATCATCGCCGACATGTTTCCGACGCGCGTGCGTTTCAGTGGCGTGGCGCTCGCATTCAATCTGAGCTTTACGGTTTTCAGCGGCACAGCGCCACTAATCGGCACATGGTTGATCCGCCGTACCGGCGACCTCGCCGCGCCCGGTTACTTCATGGTGGCGTGCGCCGTGCTGACGTTTCTGGCGTCCTTTGGTCTGAAGGCGTTGAGTGGACGCATCGGAGATCCGGTGATGGTTGCCGCTTCAACCGACTGCTGAGACCTTCGTTTGGCGATTGACGAGTCATCGTACTGCAGGGTGCCAGCGGCGGCAGATCGAATCCACCCGGGCTCCGGAGATGTAAACCAAAGCAGCACTTCAGGACGAGACCCTTACACCATCGCGTTGGAAACCAGTGTGTCCGCGCTGCCATCGTGACGGAAACCCAAGGCCTCGGCGCCCGGTGTCAGAAGCGGCGGATACGCACCGAATAGCCGTTCGACTGCCTCGACAGGCGCGTGGCTAACCAGCGCGCGGCGGTCTTCGCCAAACCGCCTCACGAGCGCGTCAACCACCCCGGCCATGGAAAGCCGCAGCACAGGCAGCGCATAGCTGCGGTTTGCGTTCAGGCGCGACGGGTCGATGGTCGCGGCGTGAATCAGGTTTTCAACACAGCGCGTAACCGAGATCCACCACGCGGTGGCGTCGGGCGAGACCGGCAGCACGATCGGCTCGCCGTCGCGCAGTTGCCAGAACAGGTCGCTCATGAAAGCGGAGATCAGTCCGGACGGACCCTGCGGGCGGGCGACCACCCCGGGCAGGCGCAACGAACAGCCCTCCACCCAACCCTTGCGGCTTGCATCCGCGACCAGATACTCGCCGATGAGCTTGTGCGCCCCATAGGTGAGAGCCGGTGCGGGAAGGGTCTGCTCGTCAATCAGCGCCGGCAGTTCTGCCCCGTATACCGCCACGCTGCTCGCGAACACGAAACGGGGCGGCGTCGACTGTGAGCGCAATCGCTCGAGCAACGCGAGCGTAGCATCAAGATTGATCCGTCGCCCGAGTTCGTACTCCCTTTCGGCGGTGCCGCCCGGCACGCTCGCAAGGTGAAATACCGCATGCACATCGCCCGACAGCGCCCCGGCGATCGTCGCCGCATCGTCCAGATCGCCCGCGATGCGCGTCACCTCGACATTGCCGGGAGCGCGCCCCACTGTGTCGTCAAACCCGAGATCGACCAGCGTGAGTTTCGTTATGCGAGCGCTCAGCTGTGTGCCGGGCGCATCAAGCAGTCGCCTGGCAAGCGCCCGGCCGACAAAACCATTTGCGCCAGTAATGACGACGTTCATCCCGACACCTCCTTGTTGACCGGCACAAAGCGATGGTCGATCGCACCGAATATCGACGCGCCATGCGCGTCAAACATCTCGAAACGCAAGCGCTCTCCAAAGCCGATCCACGGTGTCGTCGACTCGCCCGTGCGGATCCTTTCGATGGCGCGCTGTTCCGCCAGACACGCGGAGCCGACTGTCGCATAGTCAGCATTTGAGAAAGTCCCGGTGCCGATTATCGTGCCGGCGCGAAGATTCCGGTTATAGGCAAAATGCGCGATCAACTGGTCAAAACCGAAGCTCATTTCGCGACCATTGGGATGTCCGACAGCCTTGCCGTTGCGCTGAACATGCAGATCGAGGTTCACACGCGCGTTCGCCCACGCGTCGCCAAGCTCATCGGGCGTCACGGCGACGGCGGCAAAGGCCGTCGCGGGTTTCGCCTGGATGAAACCAAAGCCAAGGCTCATCTCGCGAAACAGATGACCGCGCATGCTCACGTCGTTGAAGAGCGTGAACAACTTTATGTGAGAGAGTGCGTCGGCCGTCGCCGTACCTTGCGGGACATCGTCGAGAATCGCACCAATCTCGCCCTCAAAGTCGCACTGGTCGTCCTCGGTGGGAAAGGCATAATCATCCAATGGCCCACGAAAATCGTCACCCTGGCGCTGGATCAATACCGGGACAACGGTATCAGGCTTGTTTGCAAGCTGGTACGCCTCCGTCATGATCCGCCCGTGATTCAGGAACGCCGAGGCATCGACAAATTGATGTGTCCGCGGAAGCGGCGCGCCGCATTGCGCCGGGTCGAAGTCGAAGGCGCCGGCTGCGCGGTCCGCGTTCAGCGCATCCGACAGCCGTTGCAGTTCGGGCTGACAGACCAGCCAGTCATCCAGCGCGGCACGCAGTGTCGGAGCGGCAGACCCGGCAAGTACTGCCCGGCGCAGATCGGTGGACACGACGATTAGCTGTCCGTCGCGACTGGATGCAGTGAGCGATGCGAGTTTCATCGTAGACTTCCGTATCAAATTTGTTCGGATTTCATCTGAGTAACCATGCCGGATTCGGGGGTCGCTTCGACCACTAATGCGTGAGCTGCAAGCCGGCCACCGGCGACGGATGCCTGATAGCGTGTCACCCGCGAAACTGCGGGGATACACCCGGTTCTGGCCAGTTCTGCTTCGTCGCCGTCCTGCCCGCTGCCGCACCGTGAATCATCGCGCGTCGCGTGGAAGCCGCGATGTCTTTTTTCAGGTGCACCGGCTCAACGGCTTTGATCGCTGCCATCTGGCTGACGCGTAACGCACGCATTGAGTCAAACGCCCCGTAACGCGTCAGGCGGTCGTACCGTGCAACTGCTCGGCGAGCCAGTCGGCGATATAACTTCCCGCATTGGTCGGATTGTCGAGACTGCTGTGCTCCACGCCCCCTTCACGTGCCGTGAAGATTTTCAATTCACGCCGCGGACTGTTAGCAAGTTGCTCATAGGTCTGATGCGCGTATTGGACTGGAATCTGCCTGTCGTTCTCACCATGCGTGACAAGGAATGGGACCTTGATACGATCGAGGACCCCGTTCAGGTGCATCGCTTCGGCACATTGCATGAAATCGTCCAGGTCGCTCGCGCCGAACACCCATTCCACGTGCTTCCAGTAATGCGGCACCGGGTTCTCGCCTTCTCGCGCGAGCCGGCGCTTCTGCACTTCACGCCAGTCATGATTCGCCCCCCATACCGCGCCCGCAGCAAAACGCGGTTCGAACGCAACCGCGCGAGGCGCGTAATAACCGCCCAGAGATACGCCAAGCGCGCCGATGCGCACAGGATCTATGTCAGTGCGCGCCTGCAGATAGTCGACGATTTTCGACGCCCATATTTCCGTCTGCGGAATCGCGTGCAGTTTCTGCAAGCGCAGTGCCTCGCCGGTTCCCGGCTGATCCACGAGCAGGACGGCAACGCCGCGCCGCGAGAGGTAGCTGGTGATGCAACTGCGGTACAGCATCTCCTTTGTACTGTCGAGACCGTTCATCACAACCACGACAGGCGCACGACCCTGCACGCCAACGGCTCGCACGTAAAGACCCGAGATATGCCGGTCCTGATACGGAATCTCGATTCGCTCGCAGTTCTCGCGAGCAAGCCTCACACCCTCGAGGAATACGTCGAGCGAATGCTTGTATAGCGCAAGGCGGCCGTCAAAGTCGTGCGCCTGCATCCGCTCTGCGATGATGTAGTAGAGCGCCGCGCGCCCCAGTTTCTCCCCCGCAGACAGCAGGCGGCCGCCGCTCTTGTCCTCTTCGGCGAGCTCGGCGAGCTTGTCGGCACCGCTCTTCCATGCGTTGAAAAATGCCAGCGTGCCGGGGTCGTTGCCTGCGCGCGCCGCATCGACCAACGGTGCGCACATCTGATCCACCTCCCCTATCTGGCCGCCGTGCGTGAGCGCGATCATCGCCGAAAGGCTCCATACATAATTGGTCGGAAAGTACTGAAACATGTTCGCGTCCTTTACTCACTTGATGATTGATTGGCTTGTTCCGACGGTGCCCGCGGCAATGCCGACGGTACAACCACTACGCCCGCCTGGACCTGCACCGACACTTTCACTAGCCATTGCTCCATGCACGGCCCGTGAAAAGCACCGACCGATGGGGATATCTCGAGGTTCTTCTCGATGTCTGCGATGATCTTTTCGACGGTCGCGCGTACCTGTGCATTGTTGTCCGCCTTGACCTGGGCGCTCTGGCCTGTTTTGATGTGCTCGAGCATGTGGGTATTCCGTTCAGTCAGTAGCGGGTCGCGCAGCGGCGATCACTGCGGCCGGTGTATTGGCGGATACGCGCTCGTAGTGCAGCACCGCGGGCGGATCCGCGAAGAAGGGTTGAAGTAGCGCACGCCATTGCGCAAAGCGCGGCGATTCACGAAAACCGTGGAGGTGGCCTTCCACGATGTTTCAGTGCACAGGCAGGCGGTATTCGCACGGATCCTCGATGCAACGCTGCAGTTCGTGACCGAGATAGCCCGGCGTCGCGACGAGCAGTGCCTGCGCAATGGAGAAGGCTGCTTCGAACCCGTCATTGCCGTGACTGATAATGCGAAAGTGCGCGAGTTCGAGAATCATGACCGCCTCCAGTGTGCGAGCGGCAGGCCTGCCACAGGTGAGCGGAAGCTCGCCAGCGTCGTGCCGCCCAGGCTGCCCAGGTACACGGTACGAAGATCCGGGCCGCCAAAGGTGATGCTCGCCATCATCGGCGCCAGGGTCCCGCGGCATGCGCCCATCAGTTCCGGAGTCGTCGTGCCTTGCCGGTAATGTTCCTCGTAGCGCGCCAGTGCTTCCGGATTGCCGTCGTCGAGCAGCGTCAGGATTTCGCCCTCCGGTGTCAGCGCGATCAGCTTCTCCGTGAGGATCAGGGTAATCCACAGGTTGCCGTGTGCATCGAATGCGAAGCCGTCCGGGAAGCCACCGAGATCAGCGGGGCCATAGATCTCGCGCTCGGTGAGAGACCCGTCGTCGCCGACGCGCAGGCGCGAAATGCGTCGCGCGTTCGTCTCGACCACGTACAGCCACTCTTCGCCGGCGTCGAGCCGGATCTCGTTGGTCCCGACGAAGCCGTCCGCCACGATGCGGATCCCCCGTTCGTCAATCAGACCGACATAGCCGTCAGCAGTCTTTTCGTTGATGGACTTGGTCCACGGGACCTGGCGCGTAGTAACGGTGAACCAGATGCGGCCTTTCGAGTCAGTCAGCACGAAGTTCGTCTTACCGAGCGGAGCGGCGTCAATGCTCTCGTAGAGCGTGCGCGAGTGGCCGTCGCGCGTCATCAGTTCGATCGCGTCCGTACCGAAGTTCGCGATCACGATGTTCCCTTCACGATCGAATGCGAGTCCGTTAGGCAAGGTCTTGCCGAGCACCAGTTGCGCGGTGTCGTCGGACGAGGGTGCACGGAGGGATCCATCCTGCTGGGCGATCAGCGTTTGCACGCCGTCCGGCGCGATGCGCATCACCCCGCCACGCGCATCGGCGGTCCATAGCGTGCCGTCCGGCTCCGCCAGAATGCACTCCGGCCGCATCAGGTCGTGTCCGACGCGGGAAATTTCGCGGCGGTCGACCTGCCAGCCACGCAACGGATTAACGGAGTTGGGCATACATATTTCCTTCACGAACAAAAATTCGATCAAACGTTCTTCCGGTTACGTAAATCAGCGGGCCACGACCTGATCAACGAAAAACCGTTCTAGCAATTCAATAAGACGCTTCAACGGCGCGCACCTCATCCCCAGCTTCACCCATACGTGCGCTCATCCCAATGGAGAGATCAACTGAGAGACTCCACACGTACCAGGGCCGAAAATTGACGAACCATCGAACGTGCTCAGGGCGCGATGTCCTCTAGCCGCAAACCCTTCGTCTTGATCATCCCGATCAGGCTAGCCAGGAATCCGATTGCAGAGACCCCAGCAAAGACAGCAAAGACGCCAGAGATTCCGTGCCGTGGTAACAGATAACCGATGACCATCGGTGCCAGAACCGACGCAACGCGTAACCAGAAGCTGGCAAAGCCTGCGCCTATACCACGCATGCGAGTCGGATAAATCTCCGCGGTGTACAGAAATAGCCCGAAGCTAACGGTCACAGAGAGAACGAACGCCGCCAACCCAAGGATGAGGAATGGAACGAGCTTTCCGTCACCCATTGCAAGCCAAAGGGAAAATAGAGCCGCCGCCCCGGCAAACGCCCCAATGAACCAATGTTTCGGTCCAATCCGGTCGATCAACGCTACGCACGCTATGTTCCCGCACAGACCTAACGTCGCACTCAACAGAGCGATATTCAGGGTTTCCTGGAGAGGGAGGTGGTAGACCGTTTTAAGCAACGTAGGCAGCCAGTTCGTCATTCCATACACGACAAAGTAGGTTGCTGCCCACAATATCCATAAATTTATGGTACGTTTTCTGTAAACCGGTGAGAAAAGCTCCCTCACGCTCGAGTCGCGATTCAACACCGGGCCAGCCGTCGGCGCTACATCTGACAACGTGACTTTTCCGTTTTTGGAAACACGTTTTTCTATTTCCCATAACGCTGCGTCGCTCTCCTCCAAACGACCTCGCGACGCAAACCAGCGCGGAGATTCCGGACACAGCCGACGGAGGACAGGGAGAAGAATGATCGGTAACGACCCGACGATAAAGATAGACTGCCAGCCGAATCGCGGAACAATCCAGGCGCCCATGAGCGACGCGGCGACAAAACCGGCCGCGTACATAAACTGAAACGAAAGTATGAAAGCTCCGCGACGTTCTACAGGTGCGATTTCACTGATATACGCGAGGGCCGCAGGCCCCTCTCCGCCGAGACCAATACCTCCGATGACGCGCATCGCGCAAAGCCAGGCATAGTTCGGCGCAAACGCGGATGCCAGGCTGGCGAATGCGAAAATAACAATCGTGAGCGATATCGTCTTGATGCGGCCAATGCGCTCAGCTACCGATCCGAACAGTAAAGCGCCGATAGCTTGCCCGACATATCCGGATGCAATGAGAATGCCAATCGACATGGACGTCAGATGCCACCTTGTCGAGAGGACCGGCAACACGAGTGCAATACTCAAGGCGTCAAACGCATCGAAAAATACCGTTGCACCAACAACACATCGAACGAGAATATGCCAACCTGAATTCGGTAACCGGTCAAGTCTCGCCGCGATAAAACCTGCCGAGGAATAAGTAGCTTGATCCATCATATGTTCCCGTGAACTTGCGCCTAGAAGCTGTGTTCTATACCAACACGGACTAGCGCTTGCAGGTCCGTCGACGACGGTGTCATCGATGTCAATGCCGCTCGCACATTCGGTCCACTTGCCTTGATTAGAGAGCCATCGAGGTAAAGGGTCGTCCTCTTTGAGAGGGAATAATTGGCCGCTGCGTTGCCGGAGTTCCAGTGGTAACCATCAAGACTGGAGTAAACGTAACCAATCCCGAACTTCAGGTCGGGCCGAGGTAACCAGCCAACCCCGGCGTCGTAACTGGACAAACGCTCTGTCACTCCGCCTGCCTTCATTCGAGTGTTGCTATAGACGGCCGAAAGCCTCCACGCTTCAAGCGTCACCGCTGCGCCCGCGGTAAAGATATCGCTGTGAGTGAGGTTGAACGTCGTTGATGCCGACAGGGAATGCCCAAAGAGCTCTGGAACGCCAATATCATTGTATGGCGTCACTGCAATTCCGTTTATGCTCCCGTAGACGGTGGAAGCACTCACAATGCTGTTCTTGTAATTTGCCGCAACCTCGAAAGCACGCCCGCCGTTAGTCGTACCGGAATCAGCGGATCCGAAGCTGTAGAGACCATCCAGCCTGAACCCGTCGATGGTTGGTGATGCATACTTGACTGCATTATTAAGAAATACAACGGCCAACCGGTCGTAGTCTCCAGGATGAAGGCCGTCAATCGCGTTCGCGTAGAAGGTACTGGTGAGCTGGGTCACGTTGGCATAAAGGTCGATCTGCCTTCCAAGGGTGAGGGTCCCAAACTCATTCGAGGACAGGCCGACCATCGAAGTTCGAGCGTACGAAGAACCTGTGTTCAGATTCAGCCCCTCTTCGATCTTGAATACTGCACGCAAACCCGCGCCGAGATCCTCAGCACCGGTCAGCCCAAAGTAATTCGGCCACTGCTTCTGACTCTGCATCCCGACAAATTTGCCGCCCGCAACATTATTGACGTAGGTAAGGCTATCATCGACCACGCCATATAACGTTATGCTCGACTGGGCATAAGCCGACTGGCAGACAGGAATAATCGACAACATAAAAATAAAAATTTTATTCATTTTTTGTCTCCTGTTTTTTATAAAACCGATCAATCATCGTTGTTTTGTTTTAAGCAATGGACGACCTTATAGTTTTAAAATCCTTAACGCACAAATCTACCGGATGTGACCGTCCTCAATCGCCTCACGAAGCAGCTTGCGCGCGGCATCGGTATCGTCCAGCAACCTGAGCGAGCGACGCTTTATCTCCCAATGGTCGCCGCGACGTTCCAGGTCCCAACGGTTCGCAGTAACGCGAAACACCTTAAATCCAGCCGACTCGCCGTGGGCCGGCACGGCGACCAGCGGGGCATCAGGTGCAGGAATAAGAATTTGCAGATAGCCTATTGCAACGGCGGTGTCGTCGCTTACGCTAATATATGGAAGTGAGAGGAAGTGAGAAATACCAGATTGAATTGCTTCGCGATGCGCAGGCCCGGTAATCCCCGTCGCAAATGCGACTCTACCGAACGCGCCAGACAAGCCGACGCCCCGGTCGAGAACAGTGTCTTCGGACATATTCTCCGCATATTCCGCACTACCCGTATCCACACATGGCGGATGTGCCGCAATTAGATTCAGGATATTGAGGTGGTCTTCCACCTGACGAAGACGTCGCAAGACGTCATCCCTCTCGATACTCGTATGTTCCACGCCTGACCTCCTGGTAGCCGAATTTTCCTGACGCGTCGATCTGGGTCAGCGTCCAGGTGGTGGGCAGTATAGAATTGACCTTCTGCGGCGTGTTTAGATTTACTGCTACCTCTATTAGAGATATTGATGTCATGAGAAGGAACCCCCGAGTCGACACACTGGACATCAAGCTCCTGCTCGTGTTTGATGCGCTATTGAGGGAACGAAGCGTATCGCGGGCCGCCGATGACGTCGGACTGACACAGTCTGCTGTCAGCCAGAAGCTCGGACGTCTCAGAGACATCTTTAGTGATCCGCTTTTTATCCGTACCGCTAACGGAATGGAGCCAACACCGCATGCGTTGGTCCTATCTGCCCAATTGGCCGAGCTTCTAGCAAGGTGGAAGTCGCTTGTAAGCAGTCAGCAGCGCTTTGAGCCCGCCACCGCGGAAAGAAATTTCCGGGTCGCGCTGTCAGACGGAATGAGTTACCACTGTTTGCCGCCTGTTGTTCGCCGCATTCGCGAGATCGCACCCAATCTCAGGATTACGATCGTCCATGTCGGACCACGAGGAGGCCAGCGTGAGATCGAGTCTGGATCGGCAGACCTGGCGCTTGGCGTCTTTCAACAGCCACCGATCGGTATCTCGACCTGCGAGCTGTTCAGATACACACTGCAGTGCGTCGCAGACAAGAACAACCCGCGGCTGAAGCAGGGCACGATGTCACGCGATGAGTATCTCGAGGCGTCTCACATCGCGGTGGGTGAAAACAATGTACCCGGAACCTTAGTCGAAGTGATCGTCGAGGCTCTTGGGCTCAAAAGAAAGATCGCACTGGTCACTCCTCATTTCGTATCGATCCCAAATCTCGTCCTTGGAACCGACCTCATTGGGACATTTCCATCAAGTGCGCAGGACGCTTATCCGTTCTCAAATCAACTATGCTTCTTCCCGATCCCGTTCCCAATCTCGGAATCTATCGCGATGGCCATGTGGCACCCCCGATTCGACGGAGACCCCGGCCACATGTGGCTGCGCAACTTATTCGCAGACACGCTACTTGCGGGGTCAGGTCGGCTGCATTGATACGATAGAGGATCAAACGCACCGGAGATTCGTTCAGAAGCAGGTGACGCCGGCTTCAGTTAGACGGCCAGCTTGAATGCCGCGACTGCTCCAGTCAGGGACGTGGCCTCCTCATCAAGCAACTGGGCCGCAGCAGTCGCCTCCTCCACCAGTGCTGCGTTCTGCTGCGTTACCTGGTCCATCTGGACAATTGCCTCGCTAACCTGCTCAATTCCGCGCGCCTGCTCCTCGGACGAATTGGCTATCTCGCCAATCAATGTTGTTACTTGATCGACAGCACCGAGGATCTCATCCGTAGCGTCGCCGACCTGCTTCGCTTCTTCCGCACCGCGCCGCACCGTGTCAACGGAGCCGGCAATCAGCGCCTTGATTTCCTTCGCAGCGCCGGATGAGCGCTGAGCGAGCGCACGAACCTCACCCGCGACTACTGCGAAACCCCGTCCCGGTTCGCCCGCCCGTGCGGCCTCGACCGATGCGTTTAGCGCGAGAATGTTGGTCTGAAAAGCAATCCCGTCAATCATCGTCGTTATTTCGGCAATCCTCTCAGACGCCAAGGAAATCTGTTCCATGGTTCTAGCCATACGCTCCACCAGGACATGACCAGACCTGGAGCTCTCGGCCGCACGAGCCGAGAGTTCGCTTGCTGCACGAGCCGTCCCGACATTCTGTCGAACAGTGGCAGTCAGTTGCTCCATGCTCGCAGCGGTCTGCTCAAGCGCGGCAGCCTGCTCCTCCGTGCGCGCGGAGAGATCCGCGTTCCCCGTAGCCATTTCGTGCGCACCGGCGCTCACCGATTCCGCGCTTCGACGGACCAGACTGACTGTCTGCGACACACGCGCCAGCAACATATTGAACGCCTTCGCCGTTTCTCCAACTTCGTCATTGCGGCGAACGGTTGCCGGAACGCTAAAATCAAGCGTGCTTCCCACGCGCTGAAAGGTATTTTTCATGAACTGCAGCGCGCGCGTGATGATCCGATACGCGCTGATACCGATCGCACCGGTGACAATCAACCCGAACGTCGCGGCGACAAGCAGAATCCACGAGGCTCGAACGAATCCGTCGGCCATGGCCTCGCGTTCCGTATTCTCTCGTTGACGCTCATGTTCAGCATGTCTCTCAACGGCGGCAAGCAGTTGAGCGCCTGCGATATCGACAGCGCCGCCGGGATTCAGACGAGACGTCGCGTCGGCACGGTCACCGCGTCGAACGACGTTCATGAACTCGCCTCGAGCGCGGCGAAGCACATCTAGCGCAGCTAAATCTCTCTTCACAAACTGATCTCCGGTGCCAACGGTATACCGAAGCTTTTCGTACGCCCCAAGCCGATCGCCGAGAACTGCATCCGCTTTTGCCTCCTCGTCCTCAATCTCTGTTCGTTGAGATTTATCTGCGGCGGCAAGGTAGCGTAAATCCAGACGATATAGATTAGCGACGGCAATCTCGGTCTTGCCCCGCATTTCACCGTAAGGCAGCGAGGCGGCCTGCAGCTCATTGATACGCTGCGACGCACGGCTCAGTTCCAGAATACCGTAGCCGCCAGTGATCAGAATGGACAGCATTGCAACACAAAGCGTTAGCAACAAACGTTGGGCGATCGTCATGAGGAAACGGTTCGGCGAAGATATATTTTCCCGAGATTGCCGGGATCGAATTAAGTGGCGGATATCGGATTGTTCCCGACTCCAGACAGGTCGTGCTGTGCAAGACCTGTCCGGCAGCCTTTCGGGCGATACGTAGAGATTCGGCCGGAGTTCCCCAGGAAGCTATTGAGGAATATCTTCCAGTACGCGATTACGCGTTTCAGTTACGAACAGGGCACCGCTTCCGCCTATCACAAGTGCTACCAGTCCCAGCATCAGAAAAATCTGCGAAAACTCGGCGTGCTGCATTATCGCGCCGATAGCCAGGGGACTGGTAATGGAGGCGAGTCGCGCGAATGATGTTGCAAATGCGCTTCCCTTTGCCCGTACCGTCGTGGGATAAATTTCAGGCGTGTACAGGTAAAGCGTGACCGAGATTGCAGCGTTGAAAACAAACGCTCCCGCAATTAACGCCATCAGGGCAATTTCATTGCCTGCCATGCTATAGGCGCAGAAAAGGGCAATGCTCACGCCAGCAAAAGCCACTCGGAAATATATCTTTCGCCCCAATCTGTCGACAAGCACTGCCGTACCAAGAGTTCCGCAAAGGTACAAAGTCTGGAGCACAAACGAGAACAGCAGCGCCTGCTGCAAGGGTAAGTGCAGAGCAGTCCGCAAGATCGTGGGAGCCCAGGTCCCCACGCCGTATGACAGAAAATAGCATGCAAACCACATTGCCCAGACTGACAGACTTCGCACCAGGCTCGTTCGGGTCAAAATACGCGTTCGCGCCATCGCTGGCCGTGGAACTGCTTTGGCTGGCGGAGGCAGCGTCTTGCCTTCTTCTTCTACGCTACGCTCAATCCGCGAGACGACTTCATCGGCCTCGGCAAGGCGCCCGTGCTCCGCAAGCCAGCGTGGAGATTCGGGCAGACTGCGACGCGCCCAAAGGATAATGACAGCCGGAACAGCACCCAAAGCCAGCAACACCCGCCACCCCATTTGCGGCACGATCCAGGCGCCTACGAGGCTTGAAAACACCAAACCCAACGTGAAGCTCGCTTCATATAGCACGAAGGAACGCCCCCGTCCCTTGGCCCGGCTAAATTCGTTGATGTAAGCCGCCGCAATCGGCACTTCGCCCCCAAGCCCCACCCCCTGAAGAAATCGGCACGCGCACAGCCAGGTATATGACGGCGCGAGGGCACAAAGCGCGGAAAACAACGTGAAAATCGCCACAGAGATAAGGGCCGCGTTGGTTCGACCCCGCGCCTCGGCCAAGCGACCGAGTACCAGTGCTCCCAGCAGTTGGCCGGCATAGCCAACCGAGATCAGCACACCCATGTCAGTCGGCTTCAGATGCCAGATTGCCGACAGCGCCGGCAACGCTGCCGCAATAGCCAGCGAGTCGAAAGCATCGAAAAAAGTCGCCATACCCATGGTCAACCGCAGTTTGCGGAACCATCTCCCTGGCGGTATGCGCTCCATACGAGCAACGATCGTCTCAGTCGAGATCGTGGTATCTGCCACTTGCGGTTCCGTGGCAAGTTCGTTGAGTTTCAACTTCGGTCTCCCTCATTCTCTGACTGGCCAGAGGCCTGAGGCTAGTATCTCAGGCTTCGATATTTCAATACACCTTCAGGAGGGCGGCCGCCCCTTGTCCGCCACCCACGCACATCGTGACGACCGCGTATTTCGCACCCCGGCGCCTGCCTTCAATCAACGCATGCGCGCAAAGCCGCGTACCGGACGCGCCATACGGATGACCAAGGGCAATCGCGCCCCCGTTCACATTGACGCGCTCCTCCGGAAGACCAAGTCGGTCGATGCAGTAAAGCGCCTGGGATGCGAACGCCTCATTGAGTTCCCACAAGTCAATATCCTCAACGCGAAGGCCCGCGCGAGCAAGGAGTTTTGGCACCGCCTGTACCGGACCGATTCCCATTTCGTCGGGCTCCACGCCGGCGACCGCGAAACCGCTGAACGCTCCAAGTGGCTGCACGCCGTGTCGCTCGGCGTACCGGGAATCGGCGACGACGACCGCCGCGGCACCGTCCGAGAACTGACTGGCATTGCCACCGGTAACCACACCGCCTTCGATCGCTGGCTTAATGGCCGCAAGCGCTTCGTACGTGGTAGCTGGACGCAGCCCCTCGTCGCCATCGACCAGCACATCGACCGTTGATGCTTCGCCGGTCTGAGGATCCACCCGCGTCATCGTCGCCCGCACGGGAACAATTTCATCTGCCGTCAAACCAGCCTCTGCAGCCGCGCAAGCGCGCTGCTGGCTGCGAACACCAAACAGGTCCTGGCGTTCGCGCGTAATTCCGTACCGTCGCGCAACGACCTCCGCCGTTTGAAGCATGGTGTCGAAACTCGAAGGATGGCTTGCCTTGAGCGCCGGATCCTCTGCCATAAACGAATTCGCGTACTTCTGCACGCAGGAAATTGACTCGACGCCACCGGCCATGAACACCTCGCCCTCGCCCGTCCATATTCTCTGCGCAGCCAGCGCGATCGTCTGTAGTCCGGAAGCGCAGTATCGATTCAGCGTCATGCCAGGCACCTTGGTCGGCAGTCCGGCAAGCAACCCGATCTGCCTGGCGATATTGCCGCCCGTCGTACCTTCTGGATTGCCACATCCCATCAATACGTCCTCGAAAGCGCCAGCCTCCACACCAGATCTGGCAAGCGCAGCACGTACGGCGTGGGCTCCAAGCGTTGCACCGTAAGTAGTATTGAAGCTCCCTTTCCAGCTCCTGGTGAACGCGGTCCTCGCCGCTGAAACGATCAACGCCTCTCTATACATTTTCATCCCTTAAAAATAGTGCTTTACACCTACTCGCACAATTGCCTGCGATCCCGTACTTGACGGTCCGCCTGACATATACAATTCGGCAGTCTGCCCATGACCACTGGCATGCTCATAGTCAGCAGTAAGATAGATGTCGGTTCCCTTGGACAGGTAATAGTCCAACGTCGCCACCAGTTGATTCCACCGGGAAGAACTCAAGCGCGACGTGCTAGCGCCAGCTTCAAGGAGAAACGCGGGTGTAAAGCGGTAAATGCCTCCAAGCGTGAGCGTCTGCAGAGCGCCGGATTCGCGAACGGAGTCCATGTGCACATTGGTATAGGTCACCATACCGGTCAGCTTCTGATAGGTATAGCTCATGCCTAACGCCGCAATACTCAAACTGTTTAGCGGCACCACGGTCGATGCACCCAGCCCCAACTGGTAACCCAGAAAGGAGGAAGAACCGATCGACGAGGCGGGCGCCACGCTTACACCGTGAATATCGGTGTAAACGGCAAGAGCGCGGACAGATTGATTCGTGTACCGAAGTTCGAAACTGCGAGCAGTACCGTTAGCGGCCGTTCCGGTCCCGGAGTTCGAAAACGCGTACATTGCACCCAACGAAATACCCGTACCCAAACCATAACGGTACTTGATCGAGTTGTTCAGTTGCCCACCGCCGATGCGATCCAGGTTGCCCGGCGCGAGCGAGTACAGGGTCAAATACTGTTCGCGATCTGAAACGAGATACAGGAAGTCGTTCATGAAGTCGCTTTGACGGCCGAGCGTCACTTGCCCGTAGTCCTTGTTCGCAAGACCGACGATAGCCAGTCTGCCAAAGAGCAGTCCTCCATATCCCATCGCACCGGAATTAATGTCAAATTGATCCTGCAGATTGAAGACGGCGTCCCAGCCTCCTCCGAGATCTTCCTGACCTTTGATACCCCAGTATGTCGGCCACTTGATGCCACTGGCCGTCTTCGTCGAGCTCGATCCTTTAATGTTATTTGTGTAACTCACACCTTCATCCAGAATGCCAAATAGCGTAACACTGGACTGGGCAACAGACGACGACGCATAAGTCAGCAGTACTATATACAACGCAAAAAAAGCCTTTTTCATATTGTCTCCATATATATCATATTGTTTTTAAATCAGGCGTTACGCTCCTCATTCATTGTCCGAATCGACAACATTGTGAGCGCTTCATAATGTTTTCCTCCCTCGACCATCCGGGAGACTTCATTCCCGGAAAGAGCTCGCAAGACCTTCGCAGGAATGCCCGTTGCCAAATGGCGGTCTGGGAGGAGCGTGCGCGCGGTTAAAAGCGACAGCGCCCCCAAAATAGCCTGACTACCAACCACCGCTTCATCGAGGACCACCGAACTGATTCCAACCAGCGCCCCTTCCCCGATACGGGCACCGTGAACCACAGCGTTGTGGCCAAGACAACTGCCGACCTCGAGCACGGCATTTCTGCCATGAATGGTGCAACTATCCTGCACGATCGCGCCTTCACGCAGAAGAATGACTCCTCCGTCACCTCGCAGGGTCGCGTGTGGTCCTATATAGCAGTGGTCGGAAATCGTCACTCGGCCAATGAGCACCGCCGTCGGATGCACAAATGCAGAGCCCGATACTTCGGGACTAACTCCATCGAAAGAGTAATATTTTCCGGCCATTGCTGATAGAGGTTCGTTTTTTCGACGTCCTGAACGAAAACCGGCTATTCAAAGTAGCGCTGCGCGTTCTCGAAAAGGACCTTGCTCAACACAGCCTCGGTGTATCCCTCGTTTAACCAGTCGGGGATTACCTTTTCGAAACGCAAAGCAGGGAAATCACACCCGAACATGATCCGGTCCTGCATCCGGCCGCCGATCTCCTTCTTCAGGGCGGGCGAGAACTGACGCGGGCCCCAGCCATGCAGCTCATAGTGAACGTTGGCCTTGTGCAGCATTACCGCGATCATTTCGTCTTGCCAGGGGTAAGCCGGACGGGACGCCAATACCTTGAGCTCAGGGTAACGTGCCGCTACGGCGTCGACATGGCGGGGATGCCCGTGATCGAGAATGATGCCTTTGCCACCAGGCAAGCCCTGGCCAATTCCGGTCAGTCCGCAAAGGATCAGAACCGGCGTGCCATGGTCCACTGACCGCTCATAGAACGGAAACCATGCCGGATCGCCTGGAGGCACACCCGTAACCTGACCGTTCACGCAAAACCCGGTAAAACCAAGGGCAGCGCTTTTGACGCGTTCGAACTCCTCCAGTGATTCTTCCGCCCGATGCGGCTCGAACTGCAACCAATGTCCGGCAACCGTATCGGGATATTTCCTCTGGTAATCCAACGCGTAGTCGTGAAATTGCCGTATTTCTTCAATGGGCAATGTCTTGGTAAACGAGAGATCAAGAATGGCTTTTGCCTGGTGCTCGCGAAAATACGCGGCCTGCTCCTCTTGCGTCAAATAGAGAATATCCGTTCCCCAGACATGACGTACCCGGGCTAGCTCCTCTTCCGTGCGCATCACGTAAGCTTCCCGGGTTGCCCAGTGGGAATGGCAATCAAAAATCTTCATAGTCTTTACTTGTCTTGTTTACGTTTATCGACGAGTCGAACCACTTTCGTGCTGGTATCGATCCTGGTTATGCTCGCGAGACTGCCGACAGGTTGAGCCGTCGCTTGAACCTTGAGCCCAACTCCCTCTCTCAATCGCTCCGCAGCATGCACTGCGTGCAATTCACGCGCATCTTCCGATGCGGTACTCTCGAAGAGAACCTGCATTTCGTCTTGACCGGTAGCTGAGCGCTCTACGATACAGACGAACTCACCGTTGGTATCGCCCATGGCCTTCAGCAATTCACCGATCGCCTCCGGAAATACGCTGATGCCCCTCAGCTTGATCATGTTGTCGGCACGTCCGGCCATGCCCGTCAGCCTCTTTCCTTTGCATCCGCAATTGCAGTCACCAGCATGAAAGCTGAACATGTCATTGGTGTTGAAGCGAATCATCGGCGCCAGATGCTTGAACAGCGTTGTGACGTGCAGTACACCTGGCTCGCCCGACGCTGCGGGTGTTCCCGATTGACGATCGAGGATCTCTACATGGAACGCATCTTCAAAAACATGGAGTCCTGATTTTTCAGCGCATTCAGCGGCTACTGTTCCAAGCTCGTTGGTTCCATACCCGTCGTAAACATCTGCGTTCCACAGGCTTTCAAGCTCTTCCCGACTTTCACCACCCAACCACGTGATGATCTTCTTCACACTCGATTCCCGCACGTCGAAATCCATCTCCGACTGCGCTACGTTAGCCATGTAGCGATAGTATGCGGGGCTGCCGCAGATTACCTGTACGTTCCATCCACGAATCAGCTCGATCTGACGTCGTGTAGGTGTTTGTGCTCCAGTGCCAGCCATGATGGGAACCGCACCTGTGTACTTCCACAGTCCTTCCCGTGCCAGCAGTCCCGCATTCGTCAAGCCAAGAGCCAACGAAACAAGCACCAGGTCGAACGGACGAACGCCTTGCAGATAAAATCTGCGCCCCATCAGGATGTTCATGACTTCGCGGTCGCGGGGCGAGTAAAGCATGGGACGAGGCAGTCCGGTGGTCCCACCACTGGTCTGAAAAACGAGAGGTAGCGGCGCGTCTACCAACGGATCAAGCCCCACCAGGCTTCCCCACGGTGGGGTTTGGGCGAGTGCCTCACGAAGGTCGTGTACCGAGAACGTCGGCAAGCGGTCGATATCCTCCAGGCCACGAATGTCTGCCCGCTCAATACCAGCCTCGCCCCAAAGCGACTGGTAAAACGGGATCTCCCACGCACGGTCCATCTGCGCGATAAATCGCCGATTCTGTTCAGCATGGATTCGATCGGGAGACCAAAGATGCGTATCGCTGGCATAGCGATCCGCAGGCGGGAATTCACGACAAAGTGCGTCGAAATCCAGTGACTGGTGGTAGATGGGAATTGATCCCTCAAACTGTCTCATTGGTGTTTCGCCTACCGATACGTTGTTGCGTTTATAATGATGTAACGATAGTGTAGTCCTTGTGCCGTGTCAACCAATCGGCGTCGGGAGTTTTCCCTATCTGGACGCTACCAGGGGCGCCCGTGGCAGGCCGACCATGGTCGTTATAATTTCCGCTCATAACATTGCAACATTGGAATATCAGCCCATGCCAAAGATCAGTGACTCCGGGGAACCGGTCGAAGGAGTACAGGCGGTTGCTCTCACCCTGAAGATCCTGGAGGCCCTCGCCAATGCCAGGTCGACAGTCGGTGTGACGGAGTTGTCAAAGCAGATTGGCGCAGGAAAAGCTCGCGTCTATAGACATCTTCAAACGCTCGTCACCCTGGGTTACGCACTTAAAGATGAAGAAAGCGAGCGCTACTCAACCGGGCCTCAGCTACTGAGGCTAAGTCACACCTTGAGCTATCGGCTGGACGTCGTCGAAGCAGCGCGCCTGCCGGCGCGCAAGCTTTCCGATGCGACAGGACTTACGGCCGTCGTTGCGCGCGTCGAAGGCGATGCGATTGTTGTGGTACACGCAGAATACAGTCGTGCCGATACCATGCGCTCACCCCGAATAGGCACCACCATGCAGTTTCACTACACGGCACTAGGGAAAATCGCTCTGGCTTTCGGGCCGGCGGAATTGCGCTCCCGTGTGCTGAATGAGCCGCTCGAGCAACTGACTGCATACACCATCACCGACCGGCGGGATCTGATGAAAAAACTGGAGAAGATTCAGGAACTCGGCTGGGCAAGTAGCGCGAACGAAGGGATGGTCGGCTTTAATGCGCTTGCAGCTCCGATCACGGATGCCCACGAACGCCTCGTTGGGATGATCTGCGTCGTGGGTTCGATAAAGCAATTGCCCGCCACGCCACCGCAGAACTACCTGGATGCCCTCCTGTCAACAGCGGACGACATCTCCGCTTACTTCGGGCATGTCAGCCGCATGCCAAGCTGAGAGTACAGTTGCCGTCGACCGGATAGCGCGGCACGGACCCGGGGGCAGGCGGCCTCTTTGGTAGCGATGAGACAGTGGGGCGGCCCGTCCCACATACCTGGCTGCGAGCGACATCAACGCATGGCCGACGCAGTTGTCCGAGAGAATCGAGAGAATCGCGACGGGCTTGGCAGACTGGCCCGCAAATCGAGCAGGTCCGTCCGATCGATCTTCTCCTCGCGAGCGCTACCGGACACGTCACGATATGCTTGAGTGTCTGCGCGATCACCGTCGAATCGGTGTGGACATGGCGCTCCATGTCTGTCATCTGGATGCCGCGCGCCCGCCCCCGGTCTGCATGTCCTTTTCCCACCAATGCTTAGCCGTCGCATGCCTCCGTGTCTGATCGATTTCGTTCGCGGCGGATGCTATTGCATCGCGAAGTCGGGCCGTGGTCCGCTGCTGCGCGGGAGCCCCATGATTTCACGCGCTTCGCGAGGCGTTGCTGGCTCGTAACCCATCTCGCGTACGAGCCGCACGACCCGCTCGACCAGTTGCACGTTGGTCGCGAGTTCGCCCGCGCTGTAATACAGATTGTCTTCGAGGCCCACGCGAACGTGGCCACCGAGCAAAAGGGAGTTCATTGCCGATGGCAATTGCGCCGGCCCGATACCGCTCACGCAGAAGATGCTGCCCTTTGGTAGCAGGTCCACCATCGACTGCAGAACACGAGGCGAATAAGGCATCGCATTCTGAAAGTTACGATGGACACCAAGTACCAGATTGATGAAGAACGGTTCCTCGTCGAAACCAGCCGCCGTCAACGCTGCAACGTCCTGCACGATATGCGTCGGACTGAAGACCTCCCACTCGGGTTTGATGCCGCGCTTCTTCATCTCGACGGCGAGGTGCTTCGAACGTTCCGGCGACGTGTGCATCAGCAGCTCCTTGCCGCCAAAGGTCGCGATGATGGTCGTCGCGTCTAACGTGCACAATTCCGCACCCGCATCCATGCCCTTTAGCCGTTCCTCCCAAAGGATCTCCCAGTAACCGTTCGATGCTTGCCCGATCATCTCGCCGTGCACGCCGCCACCGGTCGAGTTATTGATCACGATGTCGCATTTCGCGCGGATACGGGTATTGATATCGCGATAGATTGCCGCGTCGCAGGTCGCGCCGTCGTCGGGACGCCGCGCGTGTACCGCCACCACGCTTGCGCCCGCGTTGTAGCAATCATAGACGTCACTCGCGATTTCTTCAGGCTGCGTGGGCAGATGCGGGTTCTGCTGCTTGCTGGCCATGCCGCCGGTCGGCGCGATGGTGACGATGACTTTGGGTCTGCTCATGTTGGTCTCCATTATTTTGGGTAGAAGGCCTTGCACGTCCGTCACGGAATGGCCGACGCGGCAGCCTTCGCACGTAGCACGTCGAGAATGATCAGGTCGCGTTGCGCAGCCAGGTCGCTGTCCTTGCGGCCGGCAAGCGCGGCATCGACACCGTCGATCACCATCCGCTTCAAGTCGGGCGTCATGGCCGGCGTGCCCAGTTGCGCCCACCAGTTCTCGATCGGGGCGCCCAGATGCTCGAGCAGGTGCCGCATTCCCTCGGCTCCGCCTGACAGATGCAGATTCGCAAATGGTCCCATCACGGCCCAACGCAAACCTGGCCCATACGCGATCGCATCGTCGATGTCCTGCACGGTGGCAGCGCCGATCGACACCAGATGGAACGCCTCCCGCCACAGCGCAGCCTGCAACCGGTTCGCGATATGGCCGGAAATTTCTTTTTGCGGGTTAATGGGGCGCTTGCCGATCGCACGATAGAAATCGATCGCGGCGCGAATCGCGGTCTCCGACGTCAAGCGTCCGCCGATCACCTCGACGAGCGGAATCAGATGCGGTGGATTGAACGGATGACCGAGCACGACCCGCTCCGGGTGCCGGCAGGCGGTTTGCACATCGCTGATCAGCAATCCCGATGAGCTCGATGCAATTACCACATCGCTTGCCGTAGCGGCGTCGATTGCGGCGAACAGCTCACGCTTCGCGTCGATGCGCTCCGGGCCATTTTCCTGAACGAACTGCGCACCTTCCAGCGCAGCATCGAGCGAATCGTGGAACGTGAGATTGCCCAGCGACGCGCCGGATGCGAGCCCGGCCGTGACGAGCGTCGGCCAATGCTGCATCACGGCGTGCTCCAGACGCTGGCGTGCGCCGCTCGAAGGATCGGTCGCGGCAACCTGCAGACCGCGCGACAGAAAACAGGCGGCCCAGCTCGCGCCAATCACCCCCGTTCCCACTACCGCTACGCGCCGTATCGTGGCAGTACTCATCTCGGCTCCGTTCCGTCCTGCGCACGCGCGCCGTCGAGGAACTCGCGCATTCTGATGTGTGCGTCAGCGCCGCTTTGCGTCAATGCAGCCGTCAACGATTCGGTGAAAAGACCGTCACTCATCGACATGTCATGGATGCGCGACACGGCGTTGATCGCCGCCCAGTTCGACAGCGACGCGTTGGCGGCCATGCGTCTTGCGAGCTGCACGGCCATTTCCCTTCCGCCACCCGCCTCTGCCATGTAATGCGCAAGCCCGAGACGCTGTCCTTCCTCGGCGCTGTAGCTGCGCCCGGAGAGCATCATTTCCGTCATCCGGTCGGCGCCAATCAGCCGTGCCACACGCACCGATGCGCCTCCGCCGACGAAAATGCCGCGCCGCGCTTCAGGAAGCTGAAAGAACGCGTCGGGTTCCGCGATGCGCGCGTGCGTAGCGAGCGCGAGTTCCAGTCCACCGCCGATCACCGCGCCTTGCATGACCGTGACGATTGGGCGATCAGAAAACTGCATGCGCTGAAACACGCGATGCCACCGCTGCGAAGTACGCAGCACGTCGATCGGCGCACGGGTGCTGTTTTCCGCAAGGTCGAGCCCGGCACAAAAGTGCGCGCCGGCTGCGGTCAGCACGACCGCGCGGACGTTTTCACCGAACCCGGTGAAAGCGGCGTCGAGTTCGTCGAGCAGTGCGTCATTGATCGCATTGCGCTTCGCGGGCCGGTTCAACTCCACGTGAGCGAGAGGACCGTCGTACTGCAACTTGAGAAATTCGTAGCGCATGCGGGCACCGGATTCGTTTTGTTGAATATATCTTATAAGATATATAACCATGGCGGCAAGCGGTACCATATCGGGGTTTACCCAGTAAGCTTTCGAAGTTTCAATGAACCTGGTCTGGCCGCTCACTTCCTGAAATAAATCTTATATGATATTCAGATTCCGCAGTCCACGCTTGCGCGCACGTCAAAACAAACGGCGTCGGGACGCAGCGCCGGTACCGTAAAATGCAACTTTCAAGTCAAGAATGGATATGGCGACCCGTACAACCTCCGCGACCGCGGCGCCATCGGCGAATCCCGCTTCTGATCCTGTGCTTTCAGAACTGGCTCGGCGCATCCGTACACTTCGTGCCCAGCGCGGGATGACCCGAAAGCAGCTTGCGCTGCAATCGGGTGTATCGATTCCTCATCTCGCGCGCATTGAAAGCGGCGAGGGCAATGTCTCGGTGTCCTTGCTGCAGAAACTTTCCGTTGCGCTCAATCTGCCGATTCAGGATCTGCTTGCCGACGGGTCGTCGCAAAACGCCGACCTGACAATGCTCATCCAGTTTCTCAAACAGCAAACTCCCGCCGAACTCGCCCGCTTGCGACAAATGCTGACCTCCATCCCGGTAGTCGCGGCGGCCAGCCGACGCCAGCGGATTGCGCTGATCGGCCTTCGGGGCGCCGGCAAATCAACCTTGGGCGCGCTGCTTGCGAAACACCTCGATGTCCCCTTCGTCGAACTCGACAGGATGATCGAGCAGGAAGCCGGCATCGCCATAGGCGAGGTCATCACACTGTATGGACAGGCTGGCATGCGGCGGCTCGAACGGCGATGCATCGAGAAGATCATCGAAACGCATCCCGAAGTGGTCGTCGCAACGGGCGGCGGGATCGTCGCCGAGGCCGCAACCTATGAACTCCTGCTTCGGACCTTCCGTACCATGTGGCTGAAAGCGCGGCCCGAGATTCACTTCGCGCGCGTCATGGCGCAAAACGATGCGCGCATCGCAACGCAGACGCTGCGTAACGATGCGTTGGAGCACATCCACCGCATGCTCGACGCGCGCGAGCAGCTTTACCAGCTCGCTAACGTGACACTGGACACTTCCGATCTGACCGTCGAACAGGCACTACAACGAGCGGTGGAGTGCATCGAGCTGAACGTACCGGTGCTGCAAACACACAAGACCGCAAGTCTGCCAGTTTCGATCGAAGCCAAGTCGGCACGATAATCAGCGGCCCTGCGAGCTTCACGCAACGATCGGCCAGTTGGCGCTGGGAATGATTTTTTATCCGGCGCGCTCGCCAGCGATCCACTCGAACTGGAGCGCTGACGCGCGCCAGTTCAACTGCTATTCGGCGCGGCGGCATTCTGCACGACGCTCGTGCCACTCGGTGCGATCGTGACAACGTCTTTTATGCACACACTATCAGGCGCGTTGAGCGGATCCAACCTGACGCTCGCGCATTTCACAGCGCTCGACGGCATGGCGATGGGTACGCTCATGCTGGCGATAAGCGGCCTGCTGCTCGCGCCCGCATCGCTCTGGGCACGGCGTCTCGACACGCTACCCTGAATCGCGCCGCGCCGGCGGCAGAGATACGCCGATGCAGCAATACCGCTCAGCGTCACGGTCGGGTGGCGTGTTGATCCAGCGACAGGCCTTCAATACGGATCCCATCGACGCTCGACAACCGCTTTCCTAGAATCGATGCCGCAGATTCAGGCGAACCGCTACCTGACTGTTCGTGCTCGATGCCGTCAGACTGGCGATACTGGCTACAGCAGGCTTACCAGTCGAATCAGTGCCCGACGCGCGTTGCCACACGCCGACCAGACCGATGTCCGTCCGTTTCGACAGCGCGTAGTCCGCGCCCAGATTCCACTGCAGGTAATTCGCCGTTTCCCCCTTCGTGTAGATAAAGGCTGCACCGGCAAGAACGCTCGGCACGATCCGGTAGCTGCCGTTCAGTTCCACTGTGTTGAACTGCGCGGTGCCGCCGCGATAGGGCGTCGTGGCGGTCGGCACAACGTTCTGGTAGCGCGTGTTCGTATAGATCGCATCGAGCCGTACGCCGGAGAATTGCAGATTGGCGCCGGCGCCGACGATCTGCAGCGTATCCGCCGACGCATAACCGCGGTATATCGGACTCGTCGCCGGCGACGTATAACCTGCCTGACCTGGCAGAATCGATCCCGCATACGCCGACTCGGACGGATCGTTCATGTTCAGATATGCGGCCGACACGCCGCCATAAGCACCCTGCCAACCCGCGCCGAAGCTCATCGCGCGCGCACGCGAGAAGTCGCCTGCCACGCCACCCGGCGCGAACATGGCCTTGAACGAGAAGCCGCCGTAGGTGAGGCTCGTGTACTCGACGGAGTTATTAAAACGGATCGTCGATTGCATGTTGTCGATGTCGCCCGGATGCGCGCCTGTCCATCCAGCCCACTGCAACGCGCTGCTCAAGCCGCCGAGATACTCGCTGACCGGCTCATATTGCCGGCCCGCGGTCACGGTGCCGTAAGGCGTCGCGAGGCCGACGCTCGCCGTCCGGCCGAACTCGAGTCCGCCCTGGCCTAATTTTCCCGTAGAGGCATCGAAGCCGTTCTCTAACGTGAACACGGCCCGGTAGCCGCCGCCCAGATCTTCCATTCCGCGCACGCCGAAGCGGCTCGTATTGGTCTGGCCAGTGGTGGCCTGGATGTTCGCGTGGCCTTGCTGGTTGTTGGTATAAATCAGGCCGTCCTCGACGAGGCCGTAGAGCGTGACGCTGCTTTGCGCATAAGCGTTGACCGCAACTGCCGACAGCAACGCGAAAGCCGCCGTGGGCAGTAGGGTTGTTTTTCTGAATGACGTCATGTTTGGCGATACCAGCGTGGTGTTTAACTACATCGGATGCCTAACTGCTCTAGCGAATGAACCGCCAATCAGGCATCGACAAGTCAAAGGTCAAAGAAAAATCCCGCACCCTTTCGAACGCGGGATCGGGAAACATCGTGCTCTTGCCTGTTGCCGGCACGAGCCGGCGCGCTTACTCCAGCGCCCGCATGATCGCGCGATGCACGTCGAAAAGCGCGGGGTCGTCGGGATTGCGCGGACGTGGCACATCCACGTCAATCGTGGCGGCGATCTGCCCGGAGTGACGGCCGATCACGACGATCCGGTCGCACAGAAACGCCGCTTCGAGCATGTTGTGCGTGACGAGCACACCCGTGGGCCGCTCGCCTTCGGCGCCCAGCCACATGTCCTGCAGCAGTTCGCGCAGCTTGCGGGCAGTGAGTTCGTCGAGCGCGCTGAATGGTTCGTCAAGCAACAGCACGTCGGGCCGCACCGCGAAGGCCCGTGCAATCGCCACGCGCTGCTTCTGCCCACCCGAAAGAAACTGCGGATACGAGCGGCGCTGCGCGAGCAGTCCCACCTTGGCGAGCAAATCCTGTGTGACGGCGTCGCGATCGCCGGCCACGCCGCCAACCCGGTCGAACGCGATCGAAACGTTCTGTTCGACGGGCAGCCAGTCGATCAGGCGCGGCTGCTGGAACACCACGCTCAACGCGGGCTCATGTGTCGCCCCGGCGGCGCCAAACCGGATCGCGCCGCCGGACGGCCGGTCGAGTCCGGCGATCATGTTCAGCAAGGTGGACTTGCCGCAGCCGGACGGACCGACCAGCGCGACCAGCTGCCCGGCGGGAATATGCATGTCGATACCGCCGAACACCGTGAGCGCCGGTGCATGCGAAGAGGCTTCGAAGCGTTTGTGTACGCCTTCGATGGCGATGCTACTGCTCATGCGATAGTCCTTTCTTCCAGCGGTTGGCATGTCGTTCGATCGGTGCGAAGATCAGGTTCTCGACCACCAGCATCGTGGCCCAGAACGCAACTGTCCACGCGATCACGCCTTCCACGTTTTGCGTGCTGAACTGCGCATTGAGCTGATAGCCGACGCCATCGGACATGCCGAAAATTTCGACCAGCACGATGACTTTCCAGGCAATCGAGAAGCCGACCCTCGTGCCCGGCACGATGAACGCATACAGAACCGGCAGCCAGATTTTGCGCAATACGGTGATGCGTTTGAGACGAAACACTTGCGTCATCTCGACCAGTTCACCGCTCAGCGAGCGGATGCCTTCCTGTACCGAAATGACGAGCGATGGCAACACCCCAAGCGCGACCGAAATCACCGGCGAGAGCAGACTGGTACCGAACCAGATGACGCACAACAGCGCCCATACGAGCCCCGGCACAGTCAGCCCGAGCGTGATTCCCGGCTCGACAAAGCGCGAGATCGCTTTCGAGCGGGCAGTGGCAATGCCGATCGGCAATGCGACGACCAGCGCCAGCAGAAAGCCGAGCGCCATGCGCGAAAAGGTCACCCAGATCTGCACGAGCGCGGCGCCCGTCTCGACGATTTCCAGCAACTGCGCGTAGATGGCGCGCACGTCCGGCACAAGCGGCGAATGCAAGCTTCTCGCCATACCCTCCCAGACGACAATCAGCACCGCGAAGAAGAGCACCGACGGCACAATACGCCGTACGATCGGCATCAGATTCCCGCTGCTGCGCGCAGCGCGTCCGGCGCCTCGTGTGAGAGAGGGTTTGACGGCATCGCTCATGATAATTTCGTATAGATCGGACTGGCCGGCCGCTTGCCGAGAATGCCCAGCGACACAGCGGTGTCGATCTGTTTGTCGATGGTCGCGAAGGTCTGCGCGTCCCACGTGGTCGCATAGGCGTCGGTCAGACGCTGCGGCAACAGCGCCGCGGCAGCGGTCTCGCCCGGCTTGAGGCCGATCTGCGTGGCGATCTGCGTGAGCGTCTGCGGCTGCTGATGCACGAACGAATTGACCTGTACAAACATCTTCGCAATGCGTGCCGCCGTGTCGCGATTCGTATCCAGCCATTTGCGGCTGGCCGCGAGACCGACCAGAAATGGCGAATTACGCTCTCCCGTCGCATGTTTCCAGATGTCCGCGACCCGCGCGATCTCGCGCGCGCCCTGGGCAACCAGACGGCTCGCGGTCGGCTCGAGCGTGACGATAGCCTCGACGTCGCCACGCTGGAACAACGCGAGGTTGGCGGTAGGCGAGCCGTGGATCACCTTGAAGTCCTTGCGCAGATCCAGGCCGTCGAGATGAGCGGCAATCAGCGCCTGTTGCCACGTCTCGCTGGTTTCGGCAGTCGACGCGATGGTCTTGCCCACCAGATCGTGCGGACTGTGATACGGACTGTCGGCCTTCACCAACCAGCGGCCGTGATTGTTGAGCGCCGGGCCGAACAGCACGATATCGCTTCCCCTGTTGACGAGCGTCGCGAGACCGACCGAGCCGAACACGCCCACATCCAGCGAACCCGCGGTCAGTTGAACCTGCATGCTGCCCGGATCGGCGGTAATCCAGCGCAGATTCAACCCTGTGTCGAAATGATTCTGTTCGATCAGCGGACGCCAGACCGAGCCGGCGCTCCCGGTCGAGGGCAGCGTGATGCGGATCGGCGCGTCCGCAGCGGCGCGCGCGGCGCCGGCCGTGCCTCCGGCGAGACCCAACGCGGCAAGGGTCTTGAGAACTTCACGGCGATTCATGAATGACTTCCGTAGCGTCGTTTCTGATTATGGTCGCCTGCCGGACCATGCCGGCACGCTTCGATGGTCCCTTCCCGGTCATTCGACAACCGCGCGCAGCAGCACGCGGTGCCCTTCGCCGTAGTCGCCGACGCCGCGATGCTGGACGACGCGGTTATCCCAGATCAGCACGGAGCCTTCTTCCCAGCGGTAGCGCGTCAGCACCTCGGGCGACTTGATCAGGTCGAACAGAATGCCCAGGATGTTCTGGCTGGCGATACGCGAGAGGCCGAGAATGCGCTGCGTGTACAGTTCGTTCACGTAGATCTGCTTCTTGCCGGTGTCCGGATGCACGCGGATGAGCGGCGTTCTGATCCACGGAAAGCGGGCCTTCTGCCGCGCCAGCTCTTCTTCCTCCCGATACGCGAGCGTTAGAAAGCCCATCGTCTCGACATCCTGCGCGACCGACAACGTCTCCAGGTATTGCGCGAAGAGCGGGTCGAGTAATTCGTAGGCCGCCGTAGCGTTGGTAAATACCGTATCGCCGCCGAAAGGCGGAACCTTCTTGCCGAACAGGACCGTGAAGCGCGGCGGCTCCGGCCGGAACGCCTGATCGATGTGCCAGATGAAATTCATCCGGGTTTTCTTGACCTTGGAGTCGATCGTGTTGACGTTCGAACTCTCCTCGGCGACCGGCGTATAGGGCGTGCCCGTGTACTCGGAGTGGCCGAACAGATCGACCAGGTACGCGAACTCGGCGGCCGAGACGGTGCCGGGTTCGAAGGCCAGGAAGCCGTAACGCGTCAGGCTGTCGTAGAGAAACGCACGAACCTCGGCAGGCACCGTTTCCTTGCCATTGATCCGCAGTCCGCGAACCCGTGCGCCGACCACCGGCGAATAGGGTTCAACGTGAATGCCGAAGCGCGATTCGCTCTGCGCACTGTAGCTATGTTCAGGCAACTGGCGTTGCTGGAGAAGTTCGAAATCGTCTTGCAAAAGCGTGGCCATGGTCGGAGGCTCCGTCTGGATGATGTTGTTATTCGACTGCGGGGGCGCGTTCACCATCGACTTCGACGGGCAGTTCGGCGCTTGCGCCCCACTCGCCCCACGAGGCCTGATAGACGCTGACGTTCGTATAGCCCGCATGGCGCAGCGCGAGCCATGTGCGCGATGCGCGAGGACCGCTGCCGCAATACGTCGCAATGGGCTGACCGGGCTCAAGGCCCAACGCGCCAAAGCGGGCCGCGAGCACAGTGGGCGTGTCGATGCGGCCGTCTGCGGACACTTCCTGACGGTTGTCCCAATGCAACGCGCCGGGAATATGGCCACGTCGCGCCGGGTTGGCACGCGTGCCGCGATAGTCGTCGAGTTCACGCGCATCGAGAACCCGCGTGGTGGCGTCCGCAAGATTCGCGGAAAGACCGGAGGCGGTGGCGAGAAGGTGACGCCGCGGGTTCAGCGTCAGGTTCACCGCCGTCGTCTGGGGCCCGATCGTTTCCAGCTCCACTCCTCGCAAAGCTTCAAACGGGCCGTTGAATACCGTGACCCGCGCGAGCCCGGCGTAATCCAGTGCCCACGCAACGCGTGCCACGCCGCCGTCAAGGGTCTCGCCGTAGATCAGCACAGTCGAGCCGGTCTGGACGCCAAGCGTCGAGAGTAGCCACTGGAGCCGGCTGTCGTACTGTTGTACCGACGCACGGTCGGTCTTAGGCAGCGCGGCAAGAGAAGGTTCGACCCGCAGCGCGCCTTTGAGGTGGCCCTGCCAGTAAGCGTCGTGTGAACGCACGTCCAGAATCACTGCGTGCTGCAGCAGGCGCGGCAGATCTGAAATTTCGACTAATGAAAGGATTGTCATGTCAGATGTAAGGAGAAGACCGCAATCTCATTGGCGCACATCAGGTTAGTGCACAAACCATGAGTTGGTAATCCGGGGGAAGTTCGTTTGGCGAAATCGTATTGGAAAACCGTCAGACGGCAAATCTCGAATACTTGTTAGCATAGTGATAATCTGCATTTAGATTCATTAAAATAGGCGTCAAACTGATGTACGACCGTGCTCGCACATCTCCCGATGTCTACGGCCAGGGACCTGTCATCTTTAGTTAGTGTGCAAACCTCAAGCTTATTTCATGCTCGACGCTAAAACGGATTTTCGTCCGCTATCGCTGCTAGTCGGCAGCGCTTTCTTCATGGAGCAGCTCGACTCCACGATCATTGCGCCTGCTGTGCCTCAAATGGCCAAGGCGCTCGGCGTCGGACCTTTGAGCCTCGACCTGAGCATGACGGTCTACCTGCTATGCAGCGTGATCTTCATTCCGTTAAGCGGCCTGCTAGCCGGAAGAATGGGAACGCGCAGCACGTTGCGACTCTCGCTGCTGGTCTTCGTGCTGAGTTCCGCGGCGTGCGGCATCGCGAGCAATCTTGCGGTGCTGATCGCCGCGCGCGCAGTGCAGGGGTTCAGTGGAGCGCTGATGGTCCCGGTCGGGCGCATCGCGATAGTACGTACCACGCCACGGGAGATGCTGGTCCCTGCGCTCGCCTGGATGATTACACCGGCCATGCTCGGGCCCTTGCTAGGGCCGCCACTCGGGGGCGTCATTGCGACGTTCGCCTCATGGCGATGGATCTTCTTTCTTAACATACCCATCGGTCTTGCCGGCTGCATGCTGGCCGAGCGCATCGTGCCGCAGATTATTGACGACGAGAAACCTTCGTTCGACTGGCGGGAATGGACGTTCCTATCGCTGGCGCTCGCCGCGCTCGTCGCCCTGCTAGAGCTGGCGCATCATACGGACGTGCGTTGGCAGTTGTCTGCCGCGCTCGCGACATTGCTGGGGGTTTCGACAGGACTTTATCTATTTTTCGCGCGGCGCAGCGCGACCCCGCTACTCGACTTTTCGCTTTTACGCTTCGAGACATTCCATACATCGTTCTGGGCCGGAAGCATCGTGCGGATCGGCTACGGCGCAGTGCCATTCCTGTTGCCGCTCATGCTGCAGATCGGCCTGGGCTATAGCGCGATAGAAAGCGGAGGGGTACTCCTCGCGAGCGGCGCGATCGCGCTTGTGACGAAAACACAAACAACAGGCTTATTACGTCGTTTCGGCTTTCGTAACCTTTTAATCCTCAATGGCATCCTGTGCTCGACTGCCCTCGTGCTGTGCGCAGCTTTTCGCTCGGATTGGGGTATTCTCCTGATCGCGCTCGCCGTGTCGGCCGGCGGTTTCTCGAGGTCAGTGCAGTTCAACGCACTGGCGGCAATTGCCTATGCTGATCTTCCAACACAGAAGGTCAGCGCGGCGACCACGCTCAACACCGCCGCACAGCAGCTTGCGGTGCTGCTCGGTATTTCGCTGGCGGTCGTCATCGTAGGTCTATCCGCGCATCTCGGGTTGCGCGCGAAGCCGGACGCACTCGATTTTTCCCACGCATTCGTCGTGGTAGGACTTATCGCGATGGCCAGCGTGCCCTTCTGCTTCCGCCTTAGCGCTCACGCGGGACTTAAGATGAGTGGCCACATTGCGCGTAACGGATAGACAAGAGAATGCAAGCAAGGCACCGGAAGGAAAAAGTTCGCATCATTCGGCAAGGCAACTATCTGCTGCTCACGTTGCCGGAGAGCACGATCGAGGCGCTCGCCTTACGCGAAGGCCAGGAGGTCGAGATCGGCATGAACGACCGGGGTCGTTTTGAGGTCGACTGCACAATCGATCCGCCGGCGCCGCTGAAACTACTCCGCCAGTTCCGGGGACTGCTTGCCGGCAGTTCAACGACCGAAGGCGCTTCGTCATGACCCGCAACTTCGCTGACGCCAGCGTGCTCCGGTTGCTGTTCGGCGACGACTCCGCTCGTGCCGACCAGGCCGAGAACGTCATCGCGCAAGGCGTTGTCGTCACCACGCAGGTACTGGAGGAGCTCGCGCAGGGATTGCGCAGCGAGGCGCAGTTGGGCTGGCCAACAATCCGCGAGATCCTCGCAACCATCCGTACACATTGCCGGACCGTCCCCACACACGAGGACCTTAACGGCGCGATCGCACTGGCAGAGGCACACAGTCTGAGCTTGACACAAAGCACGCTGGCCCTGGGCGCACTCGCCGCCGGCTGCACGTACTGGTACTCGGCGCGCTTGTCGGATGGCCAGACGATAGGCGAGAAGCTAACCGTCCGCAACCCGTTTGGAGATAGTGTCAAGACGGAGAGGAACACAAGCGCCGCTCTGCGCAACAAGCCACGAGATGCAAAGCAGAGGCTCGCCCTGCTCTATGCCCGCCCCGGCTTCATGTTACGCCGGGCGAATCAGATCGCCGTTGGCATTTTTGAAAACGCGTGCGCGGGCGTTGGACTCACGGGGGGGCAACTTTCGGTGCTTACCGTCGTCAATGCTCATCCGGGTATCGATCAGGCTACCCTTGCACGAGCGATCGGCTTCGACAAGGTGACGACTTCGCACCTTGTGCGCGGATTACAAACCCGAAGCTTGATAACCAGAGCGGCGGCTGATCACCGCCGCGGGGTATCACTACAACTGACCGCTGATGGAAATGAGCTGCTCGATCGTGCTGATCCGTTCCTTGAACTCGCCTATAAACAACTGGCGTCTGCGCTGGCACCTCGCGAATATGCGCAATTGACTGAATTGCTCGGCAGACTGAACGAAAGACTCGACTCAAGGGCTCGTGCACCGTTACGCCCACTTTGATGCCTCCGACTTCTCCATCAGGTGCGCGCTAAATCCGTGGCGACCCGCCAGGGACGTTGGGAGACTGGAGGCAGCCCCAGGCGCTGCAGACTACGACGCACGCGTTCGGCACTCGCCAGCTGGCCGTGGGTGCACAATTGCCGCGCGATACGAGGACGGCCGTAGCTGGCGCGACTGGCGCGATGAAGCGCCGCCACCCTCGTATCGAGTCCTGTGTTGGCCGGCGCTCGCTGGCTCGGCCCATGGATATGCCACTGGCAATATCCGGCCCGACTGATTCGGCAAGCCGGATGACCTCAACCTGAATTCGCCCGTGTACCGCCGTTTCGACACCTCTATGTATTCAGATGAGCCGGGCCGCAGGCGTCTCTCGCCATATCATCCATGACGGATTCGCTCGCGCCCGGCAGACCATCCAGCAACAGGGCCACGGTCCGACAAAGCGAATCGTTTCATCAAAATAGATGCAAAATACCCAACTGCAAGCCGATCAGGTTCCTTCCATTAATGTCCGATCCGGTGAAATTGGGTGGAGCTCCGGAACCACTAAACCGGAATCCAGCATTGTTTTCGTTTTTCATTAATCCCGCTGAACCGTAGAAGCTGGTTCGCTTTGAAACACTATAGATGAATCCGACATTTCCCCCATACACGTCATTCCCTTGACCGCTTTGGTCACGAATCATACCGATGAGAGCACCAATGGTAAAAGCGGGAGAGATTCGATAATCTACGGATACCTGAAACACGTTATAAAATCGCTGGACATCGGGGGTGGTCCCGAGAACATAATTGTTCGGAACACTAATCGCGCTCAAGATTCCCACTGCGTCATTCCCACTGGCACTCGATGTCGCATTGTTGCTGTGAATGTAGGCAAAGTAGAACTTGCCTCTGCCATAGTCATAGTTGGCAGTAAATTGATGATATTGAACCACCTCTTTATAGATTGCACTGGCTAGCGGGACCGCGACGGTTCCTACGTAGGCAGCCTGATATGGCCCGTGCGCCCAGTCGACCCAGATTTGATAAACGGCACCGCGATTCAACCCACCTCCCGCGATACCGGGCATTGCATAGTGCGCCTCAATCTGAAAGTCATAAACACGTGGTGACTTGTACACAATGTCATCGTCGTAGCGCCCCGGAAGACCGAAATTGTTCACAATAGAGGTCAGCATCGCGCGAGATGACCAGTCAATTTCCGGAGAACTATTAAATGCCGCCGAGTTCTGTCGGCCGACGCGAAATTGCCCAACCGGCGTGTTGATGCCGACCCATGCCTGCCGATCAAAGAGCCGGCTGCTGTCTGCCAATGCGCCGCTATCGGCGTTGAACCCACTTTCCAGTTGAAAGATAATTTGATAGCCGCCACCGATATCCTCAACTCCCTTGAACCCGATTCTGCTGCGAGCGAGTGCGCCGTCCCCCAAGGCCACCAGCGACTTACCGCTGCTTGTGTGCTCATAGGCTACGAACTGGTCCAGGATACCGTATAGGGTCACAGAGGACTGTGCTCGACAGACAGTGCAGAAAGACAGGAATAACATTAGTAATGCAAATTTTCTGATCATGAAATTGTCTCCAAATCGTTATTCATATTTAAAGCTACAGAGATTCAATCAACGTCGGCCTTTCCAGCATCATATTTCGATGCATGCTTGACAACCGACGCTAATGTTCTTCGTATCAGTCTGAACCGGCAACGCATCGGATTCGCTGCCCGAAGCGGATGTGCCGATACTTCCCGCACGCTACGTGTCGACTGCGTGGCGACCGCTTATAACGCTCGATGCTTGACACAATTAATTCGATCCATCCGGAGAAACAGCATCCGGAGCTGACAACCGTGTCACGCCGACCGTGGTTGCCCGCGCCGCCGGGCGACTGCGCCGGTAGCGCCTGCGTTCGAAGAAATCGAGCCATGTACCGACCACGCCCTTGCGTAACGTGAGCACGCACAGCACGAATGTCACACCCTGGATGATCAGCACCCAGGAGCCTGTACTGGCCAGGTAATGCCCCATCGAGACCACGATGACAGCTCCGACCACTGGTCCCAGAATCGTCCCGGCTCCTCCGATCAGGACAATCAGCAAGACCTCCGCGGAAGTCGTAAAAAACAGGTTATTGAGTGTTGCAACCTGAAAGACGATTGCCATCGTGCCGCCAGCGAGGCCCGACAAACCAGCGGATATGGTGAAGGCGATCAGCTTGAGCCGGTCGGTGTCGTAGCCGAGCGAGACCGCTCGCTGCTCATTGTCGCGAATTGCTCTCAATACTTTTCCAAACGGAGAGCGAACCGCTCGGTGAACTACCGCGAAACCTGTCAGGAACACCGCGAGCACGAAATAGTAGAGCACCGCATCCTGATGAAGGCTGAATAGCCCGAACAACTTGCCGCGCGGCACATCTTGCAGACCGTCTTCGCCCTTGGTCCAAGACGCCTGCACACCATAAAAGTAGACCAGTTGTGCGAGCGCCAGCGTAATCATCGCGAAGTACAAACCCCGGCGCCGGATCGCTATCGCACCGACGACCAGTCCGAGCATCGTGGACGCCAGCGTGCCAAGCAGGATGGCGAGTTCCGGCGAAATGCCCCAGAACTTCGCGGTCTGGGCGGCAACATAGATTGCCGCACCGAAGAAAGCCGCATGACCGAAAGCCACCAGCCCGACATAGCCGAATATCAGGTTGTAAGCGCAGGCGAACAGCGCAAAGCACAGGATTTCCATCAGGAAAGTCGGGTATACGAAGTGAGGCGCCACGATACCGAACCCACCGAGGAACAGCAGATATAGCCATTCCCGATGCGTGCCGAGCCGGCTGGAATCCGTACTGGCGGTACCTGGTACGGCCGTATGTGTCGATTCGCTGAAAACGCCGAACAGCCCTTGAGGCCGCACCACCAGGACAATCGCCATGATCACGAAAATCACGGTGCTCGATGCTTGCGGATAAAAAACCTTCGTTAGTGCTTCGATCAAACCAAGCGCAAAACCACTAAAGATGGCGCCGAAGATCGATCCCATCCCGCCGATTACGACGATCGCGAATACCACAATAATAATATTCTGGCCCATCTGCGGACTGACCTGGTAGATCGGCGCCGCCATGAGTCCGGCCAACCCTGCCAGTCCGACGCCAAGCCCATACGTCAACGTTAGCATCCGCGGCACGTTGATGCCGAACGATTCCACCACGACTGGGTTCTCGGTGGCCGCGCGTAGATAAGCCCCAAGGCGCGTGCGCTCGATCAGATACCAGGTGCCGAAGCAGATCAGCATCGAAGCCGCCAGCACCCATGCCCGGTAAAACGGCAAATACAGGAACCCGAGGTCCCAACCGTTTGCCAACTCCAGCGGCACGTCATAAGGCTTGCCGGACGAGCCAAACCCAACATGAAAGATGCCTTCAATAACAAGCGACAGGCCGAGCGTCAGCAGCACGCCGTACGACGGATCGAGCTTGTACGCCCTGCTGATGAACAGCTTTTCGGTCAGAACGCCCACCGCACCGATGGCGAGCGGAACGATCACGAGGGCCGGCCAGTAACCGACCGAAGGCAGTCCCAAACCCGGGAACAGCGTCGGCAAGCCTAACAGGAACCAGCCGAGGAACGCGCCCAGCATGAACTGCGCGCCGTGCACAAAATTGGCGATCCTCAGCATTCCGAAGATCACCGCGACCCCAAGGCTCATCAGCGCATAAAACGAGCCATTGACCAGCCCGATCAGCAATTGGCCGGCAATCGCACCAATAAAATCAGCGTTCATCACTGCCCTCATACGCCAAGGTAGTTGTGGATTTTTTCGCGGCAGGCGTGCAGTTCGTCGCGCGTGAATTGATCGATCACACGACCGTTTTCGACGAAATACGCGTGGTCCGCAACCGTCGCCGCAAAATTGAAGTTCTGTTCAACCAGCACGATCGTGAAGCCTCGCCGCTTCAGGGTTCGAATGATTTCGCCGATCCGCTTGACGATCACCGGCGCCAGACCTTCAGTCGGCTCGTCAAGTAGTAGCAGCCGTGCCCCGGTATGCAGAATTCGTCCGATCGCGAGCATCTGCTGCTCACCACCCGACAACTGGGTTCCCTGCGCTTTGCGGCGTTCGATCAGGTTGGGGAAAAGCGCATGGATTTCCGCAACCGGCATTCCGCCAGCACGGATGACGGGCGGCAAGCCCAGGTTCTCCTCCACCGTCAGGCTGGAAAAGATCCCGCGCTCCTCCGGGCAAAACGCAATCCCGTGCCGCGCGACATCGAACACGCGTTTATCGATCAACTCCTGCCCATTGAAGCGGATTGATCCTGACTTCTTGCGGATGATTCCCATGATCGCCTTCAGCGTGGTCGATTTTCCCGCGCCGTTGCGACCCAGGATCGACGTCACCTCCGCTTCGCGCACGTTGAACGCCATCCCATGAAGCGCCTGGCTATCATCGTACCAGGCGTTAAGGTCGCGTACGGCCAGTAGCACGCCGGGCTGTTTCGCGGCATCAGACATCGGTGGTCCCCAGGTAGATGCTCATTACGTCGGGATTCCCCGACACTTCGGCATACGATCCTTCAGCAACGATCTGCCCGCGGCTAAGTACCGTGATCGAATCCGACAGGTCGGCAACCACGGATAAGTTGTGTTCGACCATCAGTGTGGTTCGGCCCGCCGATGCCGACTTGATCAGGTCTGCGATCCGCCCCACGTCCTCGTGCCCCATCCCCGCGGTCGGCTCGTCGAGCAGCATGACCTCGGGTTCGAGCGCCAGCGTGGTCGCGATCTCGAGTGCACGCCGACGGCCATAAGAAAGCTGGCCGGCCAGCGTTCCGCGGTCGGCCAGCAGACCGACCGAATCTAGAAGTCTGTCCGCGTGTTCATGAAGCGGCTTGAGGATGGATTCCGATAACCAGAATTTGTAGACACAGCGTTTCTTTCGCTGCAGTGCGACCAGTACATTCTCGTGAGCGCTCATGTGGGCAAAGACCGCCGAGATCTGAAACGAACGCACCATCCCGTGTTGGGCAATACGCGCCGATCCGAAATGGGTAATGTCCTGCCCTTTGTAGAAGATCTGGCCGGACGTCGGCTGGAGGAATCTGGTGAGCAGGTTGAACGCGGTGGTCTTACCCGCGCCATTCGGACCGATCAATGAATGAATCGTCCCTGGTCGAACGCGAAGACTCAATCCGTTGACCGCGACGAAGCTCCCGAAAGACTTAACCAGGTTGCGCGTTTCAAGGATGTAGTGCGAGTTCGGCAACTGGCTCATCTCTGCCCCGCCCATCTGGCATGCACGAGCACTGTCCGCAGGCTTCGCATATTGAAGCGCTTGTTCATAAGTGTCTCCAGACCAATTTGCGCGAACGGTTATTCGCGCGGCCCGCTCTACGGCGGGTTTGCAGTGTCGATCGTTCAGCGCCTCACCGGTGTATCCATCGGTGTGGTGTCGTAGTCGACGGGAATCTGCAATTGCAGCGCCCAGTAGTCGCTCGAAAAGGAGCCCGCGTTATGTCCGCATCCGGCAGGAATGCAAATCGCGTCACCGGGTTGCTGGCGCACCGGCTCCTTCACCCCTTCGATGTCGAGCAGAGCCCATCCCGACAGGCCGTAACTCAACTGGGCCATCGTATGGGAATGCCAGCCCGTGCCGCCTTCCCGCGCCTGTTGCGCACGGATGACCTGCACCTCGATGCGGCGGCCCGTGATGTCGGCCAGACCCAGGTTCCGGTAGTCGAAGAAAGCTCGTGGCCCGGCGCCTCTGACATGCGCATCAGGCGTATCGAATGAGACCAATTCGCGGGATTCACCCGGCCCCGGCAATACCTCTGACGCAAGCGGAGTGTCGAGCACCTGGATCTCGACGAACTCGAAATCCAGCGACACTTCGGCGATACTGGTAGCCGAAAACGGCACCTGACAAATCGAGTCATGCCTGTGCAGCGTGACCAGCCTGTCGCTCAGCCGCAGCACCGCGTAGCCGTCGAGCACATAAATGCACGTGAAGCGTGCGTCGCGATTGCTGAAGATTTCGCTGATCCCCCATTGCCGTCCGGTTTTGACACGCCTCGCGGAAAACACACCGGAAGTCGCCTCATAGAGGCCGAGCTCACGACTGGCAACTCGCTCGGGCTGCCTGCCGAATTCATCCAGCCGACCGGTCTGTACGACTTGCAGCGTCATTGGAATCGGTCTCATGCAACTGCTCGCTGTCATTTATCTGCTCCGTGTCATTTATCGGTTAATCGAACGTGACCGCATCAAGACAGACCTGAATATCCTGATCAACGATCCGGACGGCATAAGTTTGCAGGTCGCAATTGATCGGCGCGCAAAGCCCCTTTCCCGTGGTGACGTCGAACTGCCCCGCATGGAGCGGGCACTCGATCACCTTCCCTTCCAGCCAGCCCTCGGTCAGGAAAGCGACCTCGTGAGTACAGATATTGCTGGTTGCGTAGAACCGCCCTTCGACGTTGTAGATCGCGACATTCACACCCCCGATTTCCACGCTGCGCATTTCGCCCAAACCGATCTCGCCAGCGGCGATGGCCTTCTTCCAGAGGTTTTTTTCCATTGAAAATTCCACGGTGTTGACTAACGGCGCGCCGGCGATCCGCAGCCGCCGGTGCGCGGTTCGCTGCGCGCCGTATGCGCGACGCAGCTTCGCTCGATGCCGGTCGATTACAACTGCATTTCCCGGCGATAGAACTCGTAGAACGCACGCAGCGGCGACTCGGTGATCATCGTGTGCCCTGCTTCGACGCCATGCCCGCCCATCTCGATCACATGATTGCCGCCGAATTCCTCGACGATCGGCTGCAGCGTCGAGATGATTTCGGTGTCCTCGGCCGAGATGAATCCTGACGGGCCCACGAGGTTGCTGTGCCTGACACGCGCATTCACCATCTGCTCGTCGTCTTCCTCGTAACCGAAGAAATTCCATGACAACTCGTGTGTCGTCGCAGTCTTCGGAATGATGTGGCGCACCACCAGGCTGCTGAAGAACTGCTGAACCACCACAGTCGGAAAAATCTGGTAGGCCGTGTTTGTGTTGTCGCCGTACTCGTCCAGGTACTGGCTGATCACGCGCTTGTCGACCAGGTCGTAGTCGTTCTGCATCTTCGCGAGCTGCTCGGTCGCTTCGTTGCGCGTCTCCCGCAACTCCTTCGAGTATCTGGTCGTGTACAGGATGTGCCGGCCGCGCTCGGTCGGGATCGCATGATAATCGCCATCCGGACGCCACAATCCGAACTTCGGAATGAACGTATGCAGGAACGCGGCGTGGTAACCGTCGTGCGTGTTGTCGGTGTAGAACTTCCAGTTGCTGGGCACGATCTGCCGGGCGATACCCAGCAGCTTCAGCTTTTTGCCATTGAAAATCCGGTCGAACCATTGGAGGATTTCTGGACCGACGAATGTGGCGAAATCCGGGGTCTGCTCTGAATAGGTCGCCCAGATCGTGCCGCCTCGTGTCGTCACCCTGAGCTTTTTCAGGCCATGCTCGCCGCGGTCGAAACTGGCCGGCATTCCAGGGTTGCCGTTGATGCCGCGAAAGTACGGCATGGTCTTAAGATTACCCGCCAGATCGAACGTCCAGTTGTGGTACGGGCAGATCATGAGATTGGAGTCGAACTTGCCGCACTCCTTCCACGTGAACTGCGATTCGCGGTGCGCGCACCGGTTTTCGACGACGTGGATCTCACCTTGCTCGTCGCGCGTGACCAGCACACTGCGCGGTCCAATCCAGCTGCGTTTGAACGACCCTGCCGCAGGCAACTCGCATTCGAGACCGACATAGTTCCAGCTGTTTCCATAATGGAACGTCTCAAGTTCCCGGCGAAACACCTCTTCATCGTGGTAGATAAAATTCGGAATCCGGATTACACCTTCTTCAGGCCACTTCCGCTCAGTTACGTTAACCGGCATTTTCAATCTCCTCAGTAAGCCGCACCGTATCAAGCCGGTGCATAGAGCGTGGTATGGATACGGTAATTATCGTAGACGCAATCGCGCGACTTGATCTTGAAAGAGCCATTGGCGTGGACGAGCGTGTCGACGTACTGACCGAGCATGTTGACGCGTGGCTCCCGATCCATCAGCGATTCGTACAGCAGGAAATTGGCGCGTGATTCGATTACCCCGCCCTTACTCGACAACAACTGGATCGAACTGACAAAGCGGCGCCAGACGCGCGGCTCGTAGACCAGTACCTTCACCAGCGCGGTGACACGGTCGTGGATCATGCCGACGCCTTCACAGGTCATCGCGCCAAGCGGAAGTCCGCGGGTGAAGTCCTCGCGAGAAATGATCCGGTACCGTGCGTCGTCCAGGAAAAACGAGGGCCAGCGCTCAAAATCATTGCTATCCAGGCACGTGCTGTAATCCTCATAGAAATCGCGCAACTCCCGCATCAAATCGTCGTTCTCTCGTGTTTGCATGATCCAGATGTCCCCAGAAATTGATTGATACCGGGCTTCATCCTATACCCCGCGCATCGGCGCTCCGTTGCTTGCAGTCGCACAGGTAAGTCGTTTTTTTTATGCATCGGCGATTCTGCCGCGCGGACCAGGACGGTATGAATCCGTTATCGGATTTGTGAATGCACCGGTGTTCAATGTGCAGCCTTTTGACACGGGCACCCATGCTAAAAACAGAATGTCCGTTGGACCAGGCTGGCATGGCCGTCACTCACTGCAGGATGCAGTCGGCCATCCGTCGATAACGAAACAACAGGAGATGTGATCTTGAATCAGCGCAACAGACTGACCAACCCGGAATTGAGTCCCGGCCATGCGTCGTATATCACCTGGGAGAATTACCGACGCGGGTTCCAGTGGCGCACGGCTCATAGCGAAGGGCGGGAACTGCACCGGATCGAATACCCCGACTTCGATGGTCCGGATTTCTTCGGGCGTCTTATCGTGCTACCTCCGGGCCAACGCAGCGAAGTGCGCAAGGAACCGGGTGACCTGGTACTGCTCGCCCTGGAGGGCGATATCGAGGTTACGATCGGCGCGAACATCCATGTGCTCAAGCCACTCGATCTGCTCGCCATCCCAGCAGGCACGGCCTTTAGCATGGCCAATGTCGGGCTGCCAAACGGCGTGGTGTTCGGAACCTTTGCTCGCGGCGACGGAGCCGTTCCCGAACCCCGCGGCGAGATTCAGCACATGGTCTGGGAACAATACCGGCGAGACTTCCGCTGGACCTTGCCGCTCGCCGAGCAGTGGGGATACCACCGCGGCTCCGGCCCGCTGATCCGGCCTGAAATGCTGCGCGGCCATACGGTACGGATGCCACCCGGGCAAACCACGCCGTGGCATGCGCCAGCGCGTGACATGATGTTTATGGGCATTTCCGCTGAAGTCGAGTTCGCCGCCGGCGGTGGTGTGTGGCCGCTCAAGCGCTTCGATCTGCTGCTGATTCCTGCCGGCACCCCGTACGCATATACGAACTACGGCCTTTCGGAGACGGTGTTCCTGTCGATCGGCGGAAAGCTGCCACCCGGCAGGAAGAGCACCTATTTCGCCGAAGACCCAGGGTGGCCGCCGCGCGAAGGTGTTCCAGTCATTGAAGTCGAGATCGACGCCCACGGCGATGCACGCGTGAAAAACGCCTGACCCGCGCAGCCGCAGTTTAAGCAGCAGCGATCGTCAATATTCATCGAGAAGGAGACAGCCGTGCCGGCGAACGACATAGTCGAGGTTCCAGCAGGCGCACCCGCGCCTTCAGTGGTAGTCACTATCCATCCGGAAAAATGCATCGGCGCAGGGTATTGCGTCGAGGAAGCAGCCGATGTATTCGCACAGGACGACGACGACGGGATGGTGGTCCTGCTCGTCAGCAATCCGTCGCCTGAGCGCAAGGCCGCCGTGCTCAACGCCGCGCGCCGATGTCCGGTGATGGCGATTGAAATCAGGGAGTGACAGACCGCCAGGCCTCCTTTCGAGGCCTGGCCACGTTATGAAGCGCCTTAACGCAGCTCGTGAGGAAAACCATGACTTCTGCGATCAACGACGTTCGCCCGCAAACGACGTCGACATTTCCGTTTGCCCGTACCGGCAGCCCGCTGCATCCGCCTGCTGAATATGCACGCTACCGCGACGGCCAGCCCGTTACCCGTGTCCAGATGTGGGATGGACGTTACGCGTGGATTTTTACCCGAATGGAGGACGTCAAGGCCGTGCTGTCCAGCCCGCATTTCAGCGTGGTGCCTTCGAAGCCGGGCTATCCGTTCCTGACGCCGGCGCGCGCGGCTACGGTAAAGAGCTACCAGACGTTCATCACGATGGATCCGCCGGACCATACCCGCTTCCGCCGGATGCTGACCCGCGACTTCACGCAGAAGCGGATGGAGGAATTGCGCCCGCAGATCGCGGCGTATGTGAACCGCCTGATCGACGAGATGCTGGCCCGGGGCTCGCCAGGCGACCTGGTTTCGGCACTGGCCCTCAAGCTGCCGGTAACGGTGGTCTCCATGCTGGTCGGCGTGCCATACGAAGACCACGAGGATCTCGTCAAGTGGAGCGGCCAGCGACTCGACCTCGAGCAGAACCCCACGGTGTCGGAGTCAGCTGCCGACAACATGCTGGCATACTTCGACGGGCTTCTGCAGCGCAAGGAGCGGGATCCCGGCGACGGCGCCGACATGCTGAGCCGCCTCGTGATCGAGCAGATCAAGCCAGGCCACTTGTCCCGTCTGGAGGCCATCCATATGGTCAACCTGCTCTATTTCGCGGGCCACGAAACGACTGCCAACCAGATCGCGCTCGGCACGCTCAGTTTCCTGCTCGATCCGAGGCAGCGGGCTTTGCTGGAGAACAACCCTGGCTTGTTGAAAAACGCGATCGAGGAGATGCTGCGTTTCCATACGATTTCGCACTACAACTCGTGCCGGGTCGCGACCGCCGATGTCGAAGTCGGCGGCACACTGATCCGCGAGGGCGAAGGCGCCTATGCGCTGATCATGGCAGCCAATCGCGACCCGGCGGCATTCCCCGCACCGGACCGGTTCGACATCGAACGGCCCAACTCGCAGGAGCACGTCGCGTTCTCCTACGGTTTGCATATGTGCCTCGGCCAGCCGCTGGCACGGCTCGAGTTGCAGGTTTGCTTCGAGGCGCTATTCCGGCGTCTGCCCAGGCTGCGCCTTGCAGTACCGCTTGAAGAACTTCCGTTCAAGCGCGAGATGTACGTGTACGGGCTACATGCGCTGCCGGTCACCTGGTGAAAAACCCGCGAGCCGGCAGTCGCACCGGCTCACCTCACCGATCTTCGCGACGACAAAAAACAGACTGTCCTGGAGACTGATGCATGATCGAGTACGACTACATCATCGTAGGCGCAGGCTCGGCCGGCTGCGTGCTGGCGAATCGCCTGTCGGAGTCCCCGTCGAACAAGGTGTTGCTGGTCGAGGCCGGCGCCGGCGACCGACATCCATACATCGGCATTCCCAAAGGCATCGCGAAACTGCGCATGCATCCAAAGTACTCATGGCGCCTGCCCACTGAGCCGACGCTCGGCCGTGCGCAAGGCGAATTCTGGCCACGCGGCCGGGTGATCGGCGGCACCAGTTCGATCAACGGGATGTTCTACATCCGCGGGCAACCCGAAGACTATGACGAGTGGGAGACGCTGGGCGCCAAAGGCTGGGGCTGGAAGGACATCGCGCCCTGCTTCAGGAAAATGGAGGATCACGAACTCGGCGAAACGCCATTGCGCGGTGTCGGCGGCCCGTTGCACGTAACGCTGCCGTACCATGAACATCCGCCGCTAAACGAAGCGTTTTTGCAGGCTGGCGAGCAGATTGGATTGCCGCGCAAGGAGGACTTGAACCAGGGTGATCAGGCCGGCATCGGCTACTATCCGGTCAACATGTGGAAAAACCGGCGCTGGAGTGCGGCCGACGCGCATCTGCGGCCGGCACTGAAGCGGCCCAATCTGACCGTGCTAAAAGGCGTCCATGTCGATCGCGTGCTGTTCGACGGGCTTCGCGCAGTCGGCATTGCCGCCCGCATCGGCGACGCACGCAAGGAATTTCGTAGCCGCGGCGAAATCATCCTGTCGGCCGGCACCTTGAAGTCGCCACAAATCCTGCAGTTGTCCGGGGTCGGGCCGGGCGACGTGCTGCGCGCCGCAGGGGTGCCAATAGTCGCAGATCGTGCCGACGTGGGCCGCAACATGCTGGAACACCTGAGCATGACGGTAGTGAACCGGCTCGTCGGTACGGCCGGAGAAAACCGCGAGTACCGGGGCTGGCGGCTCGCGAAGAACGCGCTGAAATACTATGTGCGGCGCAACGGCGTACTGAGTTACAGCACCTTTCCCATCGGCGGCTTCGCGCGCTCGTCGCCTGAACTGGAGCGTGCCGATATCCAGTTTTTCCTTGGCGGTCTAAGCTTCGAAATGGGCGGCCTGAAAAGCGTCGCGGCGCGCGTGCAGACCGGCAAGCTGCCAGGCCTGACCTGCTTTGCCTATTTCATGAAGCCCGAAAGCCGGGGCAGCGTCGCGATCAGCAGCGCGGATCCCGACGCGCCGGCAGTGATCCGGCCGAACTGGCTCGACACGGAGAATGACCGGCAGGCTGCGATCCGGGTCGTGCGCTTCATGCGGCGGATCGTCCATGCACCAGCACTAAAGTCGTATGTCGGCGATGAGGTAATGCCCGGGCCGGCGACCAGCGACGACGACGACGCACTACTTGCCGCCTATACGCGTTTCGGTAGCACCGCCAACCACGCGGTCGGAACTTGCCGGATGGGCGGCGACGCAGCGTCGGTGGTCGACGGGAGGCTGCGCGTACGGGGTGTCGAGAATTTACGGGTGGTCGACTGCTCTGTGATCCCCACGCCGATTTCCGGCAACACCAACGGTCCGGTGATGGCGCTTGCGTGGCGCGCTGCGGACCTGATCCTGCAAGGCGAGCGGTAGCGGGATGATCAACGCGGCGGCACGTCGAGTCGGTAGAAACGCGACGCGCTGCCGAGAAACAGATCGCTTTTTTCAGTCTCTGATGCGCCTGCGGCGAGGCGCTTGAATGTGTTCCATAGCACGACGTAGCTACACGACGCCTTGTCGACTGGGAAATTGCTTTCGAACATGCATCGCGCTGCGCCGAAAGCTTCGATGCAGGTATCGATCCACGGCCGCCATGCGTGGGCCACTTCCAGCGAGCCGGGTTGCGGCGTCTGCCCATGAAAGCGAAAGCCCGAACGCCTCATGCCCAGTCCACCGAGCTTGATCCACACGTTCGGGCGTCGCGCCAGTTCCCCGATCGAAGCCCGCCACGCCTGAAACAGTTCGTCGCGCCGCCCGGCATACGGGCCGATACCCAGAGTGCCACCGACATGGTTGACGACGATCGGCTGATACCTGAATGCATCAGCGAGGCCAATCACATCGTCGAGCTGAGTCTGGAACAGCATCGCGTCGAAGCCCAATCCGAAACGCTCGAGCAACGCAAACCCTTGCCGGAAGCGCCTGTCGGCATACAGATGAGGGGCACAGACCGGCGGGCCGCCCATCACGTCGCGATCCGGATCCCATGACGCGACGTTGCGTATTCCGCGCAGGCGTCCGCCGGCAGCTTCGAGATGGGCGGCAAGCACGGGTTCTGCCGCCGCACCGAGCGACAGGTCAACATAGCCGACGATCGCGGCACAGGCGCTGCTCGGGCCGGTCGCCGCCGCGTTTGCCGCGGCCGCGGCAAACTCCGTTTCCCCCAGCGAGCGCAACCGGACTGGCCCAACAGTCCGGTAGTGCGAGCGCCACTCGACGTAGACCGTGCTGGTTATCCGATGCCCGGTGCCGAGATCACTGAGCAGATCGGGCAAAAGATAGCGATTGCCTTCGACGTTCCATAAATGGTGGTGCGCATCGCAGATCGCTCTTTCCGGCTCGATGACCGGCTCGGCGTGGTTGAGCCGGACGTCCGACGTCAATGCGTCCGTCATTTTTTGGTGACGCCTGAAGACATCGCTATTTCAGCGACCGGATGGGGTAACGGCTTGCGCGGGCGCAAGCTGCCCTCCTCGCCGCCATGCACCAGCCGCCGCACGTAGTCGGTGCGCAGGAAATCGTGCGGGAATCCCAGTTCGATGCAGCTGACTGCATCGAGGCGTTCCTGCATCGCGGGTTCGAGCCGCAATTGCAGACACCCGAGATTGTCTTCCAGTTGCGTCACGTTACGCGCGCCAATGATCGGCACCACCGGGCTGCCATGCGTCCGGGCGCGGACCCACGCCAGCGCAATCTGCGCCGGGCTCGCACCGACCTCCTGTGCGATCGCGCAAACTTCGTCGGCGATGTTGAGCAGTCTCGCGGGAAGTGCTGCTGCATCCCTGCGTCCGCGCTGCGCCGCGCCGTTCGCGCCGCGATACTTGCCGCTGAGCGCTCCACCCGCCAGCGGCGACCATGCGGTGACGCCCAGCCCGAGTTCGGCCGCCATCGGCAACAGATCCCGTTCAGCCGTACGCTCACCCAGGCTGTATTCGATCTGCACGCCGACGAATGGCGACCAGCCGCGCAATTCGGCCATCATGCTGGCCCGGCTAATCTCCCACGCCGGGGTGTCGGACACGGCGGCATAAACGATCTTGCCGGCCCGCACCAGATCGTCCAGCCCTCGCATCACCTCGTCCCAGGGGGTCGTGAAGTCCCACACGTGCAGCGAGTAGAGGTCGATCCGGTCGGTGCGCAGACGGCGCAGACTCGCTTCGACCGCACGAACCATGTTGCGCCGGCTGTTGCCGGAACAGACGACGCCCCCGTTGCGAGCCACCGACCATTTGGTCGAAATCACAAAGTGATCGCGGTCCGCGCCGACGAACTGCCCGACCAGCCGCTCGGACTCGCCATCCGCGTAATGATCGGCGGTATCGATAAAAGTGCCGCCAGCCTCGGCGAACCGGTCGAAGACGGCCTTGCTGTCGTCGCTCGAAGCACCGAGTTCGCGCGGGTCGCCGAATATCATGCTGCCCAGGCACAATTCGGAAACACGCAAGCCGGCGCGGCCAAAAAGCACATGCTGCATTGACGGATCTCCCAAAGATGACTTGTCTGCGCGAGCCGCGAGATCGCGGTCCGCACCGTAGCCTGCTGTCTTACTTGTCCATCGCGCACCTGCTTTCGGACAGGGGTCCGAATGCCTGCTCGGGCCCGATTGTCGCGACCACGTCGTAGTAGTCCCAATCGCCCTTCTGGTCTTCGGGCTTCTTCGCTCTCACCAGATACATGTCACGCACCAGGCGGCCACCCGGACGCAGCGTGCCGTGACGCGTGACCGCGTCGTCAAATTTGATTGTCTTCAAGTAGGCAAAGACCTTCTGCGGATCCTTCGAACCGATCGCATTGACCGCCTTCAAATATTGCAGCGCCGCCGAGTAACCCCCTGCCTGATTATTGGTCGGCATCTTGCCCATCTTCGCGTAGAAACGTTTCGCGAAGGCACGGGTACGGTCGTCCATGTTCCAGTAGAACGACGTCGCGTACTCCTGACCCTGCATCACGCGCAGGCCGGCCGACTTCACATCGGTAAGGATGTCGATCATTCCGCCGACCTTCTGCGTCTTGCTCGGCAGGCCAAACTCGCGCGCCTGCTTCATGATGTTGATATTGGCCGCCCCACCGGAAGTGGATACGATCAACTGTGCCCCGGATGCCTTTGCCTGCAGCAGATAAGATGAAAAATCCTGGGTTTCAAACGGGAACCGGACCGATCCGACGATCTGGCCACCACCCGCCGTGAGTTCGCGCCGGATCGCGGCGTTCATCAGATCGCCATAGGCGGCGTCCGGCAACATCAGGAACCAGGTCTTGTATCCCTTCGCCAGTTGAGCCTGAACCACGGTTTTCACGATCGACGTGAAATTGTAGAGAAAACCGATTCCATAGCCATTGCATTCGGTGCCTCCAATCTGATCGGCGGCGGCGGCGGTGATAAACGCGAGCTTCTTTTTATCCTTGACCAGGTTGTTGATCGCCAGTGCGGTGCCGGAATTGACCACATCGAAGATCGCGTCGACACCGTCGCGGTCAAACCACTCGCGCGCAATCGACAGTGCGACATCGGTCTTCATCTGGTAATCGGCCGAGACCAGCTTGACCGGCTGTCCCAGAGCCTTGCCGCCGACATCTTCGATTGCCAGCTGAACCGCCGCAACCGATCCCTTGCCAGCCGAATCGGCGTACACGCTCGACATGTCGGTTAGCACGCCCAGCGTCACCTGGCCAGTCGACTGCGCGGACGCGTTTGCCATCGCAAACGCCGAGAATAGAACCGACAACAGATAACCTCTAACCATGTCTCCTCCAGGATTGAACGATCGCACTCTGCTTCGGGCGATTTCGGTCTTTTGCATCGCTGCGTTGCCGTGCAGCGCAGCGATCCTCAGTGTGCACGAGTGCAACCGGCAGACTGTTCGATTCCGCAGCACGGTCGATTCGATTTCGCCGCTCATGGGAGGCCGCAGAGGTTCCGGGGTCGTCATTCGAGAAACGAATCTGCTGTGGATCGCTAAGCAACCTTTGCGTGGCGACAATTCAGTTACGCTCGATCGTAGCCATACGCACATCTTTTTGTGCGCGCCCAGTTTCTTATCCGATTCTTGAGAACAACCCGTCCTATGAGCGCACTAACGCGTCAACCGGCAGCTCCCGACGCCTGTATCCACGCGTCGCCCGATCTGTTCAAGACGGCAATGCGTCGCCTCGCAGCCACCGTGTGCGCATTGACAACATGCCATGAAGGCAGACGCTGGGCGATGACAGCAACCGCCGTGAGTTCGCTGACTGCCGAGCCGCCGTCGCTGATCGCCTGTGTCAACCGCTCAGCGTCCGCCCATGATGCAATCCTCGCGTCCCAATGCCTGTGCATCAATATCCTCACCGAGCAGCAGCACGAAACGGCGAAGCGCCTGTCGGGCGCACTCGGACACTCCGGCGAGCGGCGCTTCGAAGACGCGGACTGGTACACGCTGGCAACCGGGGCGCCGGCATTGCGGGGCGCCGCAGCGGCGTTAGACTGCACGATCGCCAGGTCGTTTATCTACGAAACGCACACCGTGCTGATCTGCTTGCCGCGTGCAATCGAACTGGGAACGATGGAACTGCCGCTGCTCTATTCCGATCGCAGTTACACCAAGGTACGCCCGTGGTAGCGCTGTGACGAACGCCGATGTGGATACCAGACCAGGGAGAAACCAGAAAGTGCGAATCGTAATTGTCGGTGCTGGACAGGCGGGCGGCTGGGTTGCCAGGGCGTTGCGCGATGAAGGGTTCACAGGCCAGATCACACTGGTCGGAGAAGAAGCGCATCCGCCTTATCAGCGTCCGCCGCTATCGAAAGAAGTGCTGCTAGGCGACGTGCCGCCCGAACACTGCTATCTATGGCCTGCGGGCCTCGATGCGGAACTGCGGCTCAACACGCGGGTTCGCTCGATCGACCGCTCGGCACGCCAGCTTCGCCTTGCCGATGGCGGCACCATCGCGTACGACCGGCTGTGCATCGCCACCGGGGGCCGGGTGCGCAGGCTCGACATGCCGGGTGCACATTATCTGCGCACGATCGATGACGCACTGGCCTTACGCGCTGCGCTGCTGCGGGGCGGCAGCGTACTGGTGATCGGCGGCGGATGGATCGGGCTCGAAGCCGCCGCGGCTGCACGCCGCTTCGGCTGCTCAGTCACGGTTGTCGAGGCAGCCGCTCGGCTGTGCAGCCGCGTAGTGCCGCCGATGCTGTCGGAGTATCTGCATGGACTTCATCACCGCAATGGCGTGACGATCGCCTGTAACGCGACCCCTGACGTCGCCGCACACGATACGATCATCGTCGGTATCGGCATCGTGCCGAACACTGAGCTGGCGGAGGACGCCGGACTCGAGGTCGCCAACGGCATCGTGGTGGACGAATATGGCACGACCTCCGATGCCGATATCTTCGCGGTGGGCGATGTGGCCGCTCTCAATGGTCAACGGATCGAGTCCTGGGCCAACGCACAGAACCAGGCGATCGCAACGGCCCGCTCGATGCTTGGCAAGTACACCCCCTATAGCGAGATTCCGTGGTTCTGGTCGAATCAGTACGATGTCAATCTGCAGTTCCTCGGCTTTGCGCGGCCAGAAGATGAGGTGGTGGTCCGCGGTGACGTCGCGAGCGACCGCTTTTCACTGTTCTTTCTGTCCAGCGACAGGATAAGCGCAATGATCGCCGCGAACAGCATGAAGGACATTCGCGCCGGCAAACGGCTGATCGAGCGAGGTATCAGCGTGAGTCCGGACAGACTCGCTGATCCTTCTCAATCGTTGCAGGATCTGCTGAAAGCCTGAGGGCGAAGCGGCACGCTTACGTATCATGTAGCAGACTCGCAGCGGACTCGCACAACACGGCGCGGGGAGCCGCGGACCGGCCCGCCGCGGCAAGGAATCGCGAGCCGGAGGTACGCGCCCCGCGTGCACGCGTTCCGGTTGACTACACAGCTGTCGCAGACACAGCCAGTTCTTGCGCGCATCGATACGCGGCAATATCCGCGATCGAGATGACCGGCAGCCGGTGAATCGCTGCGAAACGCACAATCTGCGCGCCGCGCGCCATCGTGCCGTCCTCGTTCATCAGTTCGCATAATACGGCCGCAGGCTTCAGGCCGGCCATGCGGGCCAGGTCAACCGCCCCTTCAGTGTGGCCCCTTCGCTCAAGCACGCCATTAGGCCGCGCCATTAACGGAAAGATGTGTCCAGGGCGCGCCAGATCTTCCGCTCGCGCGTGATCGGCAATCGCCGCACGAACCGTCGTCACGCGGTCTGCCGCAGATACGCCGGTGGTCACCCCCACCTTCGCTTCTATCGAAACCGTGAACGCTGTGCCGTGGCGGCTTTCGTTGCGCTCCACCATCGGCGGCAATTGCAGCCTTTGCAGGGTCTCGCCGGTCAGGCAAAGGCACACGATTCCGCTACATTCGCGAATCATCAGCGCCATCGATTCAACTGTGATCCGTTCGGCGGCAATTACCAGATCCGCTTCGTCCTCGCGGTCCAGATCATCGACCACGACGACCGGACGCCCGTCGCGCATCGCGCTCAGCGCCCGTTGTACCCGTCCAGTCAGACTTCGGTGAGTCTGTTGGCTGGACAATGCAAAGAGATTAGACATGGATATTCTCACCTTGCGTGCTCGACCATGATGTTAGCGGCGCCGCCGCGCCAGGCAGCGCACGGAGGTCTCCTCTCCTACGCGTTAGCTCGCGCCGGTCAAACGTGGCGCGGCGCCGTCGCTACGAGCCGTTGTTACCTCGAAGCAGCCGAATGGATGTCCAGCGCACGGTTAATCTCGGCAAAGGGCCCTTTATCCCATTTCTTGATTACCGGAAGGACTTTCCCGGCGAACAGACGCATTCCCTTTTCCGCCTGGTCGAACGGCATCCCCCCGAAACGGAAGTGCGTGATGATCGCGCTCAGGTCGAGAAACGAGTCGACTTCGCGGATCTTTTCGATCACCTGCTCCGGCGTTCCGTAGGGCATCAGATCGACGAACTCGCGAATCTTCGACTCTGGCACGTCCTCGAAATCCGACGCGTTCTGCGCATAGTGTTCGTAGCCCTTGAGATTGGCAAAATGCTTGCCACCAAAATCATAGTTCTTCAATACGCCCTTGTAGTGGTTGCCGATATACTTCATCGCGTTTTCCTCCGCGCGGCCCGCGTCCTCGTCGATCACGCAGAAGCCGACCGTGACCGGCTTGGGCGGTAACGTGCCGGGACGCAGCTCCTGCCATACTTCCTTGTACGTGTTCAAGTTGGCACGCACGCCTTCCCACTCCTTGAACGGGAAAACGATCACCCCCACGCCCAGCCTCGCCATTACGGGCATCGATTCCGGCGAATGACCGGCTCCGTAGGTTCGGCCGAGAAACGACTGGAACGGCGCCGGGCGGATGTCGCGCCGCGGCTGCTTGACGTAGTCGCCGTCGAACTCCATATGGCCGTTCCGCAGTGCGGTGAGCAGAGCCTCCGCGCTCTCGTTAAACAGGCCACGCGTATCGTTCATATCCACCTTCCAGCCGTCCATTTCGTATGCGCCGAGGCCGCGCCCGATGCCCAGCACGAGCCGGCCGTTCGAATAATGATCGAGCTGCGAGACATTCTCGGCTACGCGTAACGGGTTATGCCATGGCAGCACGACCACCATCGAGCCGAGCCGTGCGTTGCGCGTCCTGCCCGCCATGTAGCTCAGGAACTGCATTACATCGGGCGTCATTTCGTAATCGGTGAAATGGTGTTCCGACTGCCAGATCGATTCGAAACCCAGCGGCTCGGCCAGTTCGGCCAAACGCAATTCCTGGGTATAGACTTCTCGATCAGAGAGTTCATTACCGAGGTTCTGAAAAATCGGTGAATATCCTACATGCATAGCAGGCCTTCCATTTAGGTTGGTTATGGATATGAATAGCGGGCGAGGCTCGCTGCAAATGGAGCCGTGTACGGACCCGCGCACGCACTGCGGCGGTTTGTTCGTTACGCTTCAGGATCCGATTGCTCGCAGTTAGTCTAATCTGCAGCACCCGCCTGTGTCGCCCATAGTCAGTAGTACGCTTCATGCCATTTTTTGATGGCAACATGCAAGGGGGCGCGCATGCGAAAATTGCGTTCACTCCATCAATTTAATTCGTTTGCGTATTGGATCCCGCAGCGCTCTAATTTTCTGCGAAATACCCTTCGGCGATCATCCGATCGGCTTTCTCTCGACTTTTAATGTATCCGGAGATCTGCATGTATATGAAAATCGGCTGGGGCAAGATTCGCCCCGGAGAATGGGCGGAGTTCGAAACGGCCTACGCAACGGCGGTCTGCTCGCCGATCAAGGGACTACGGGGCCGATGGCTGGCGCAGGATTCGAACGATCCCGATGGTGCCCATTCGATCACCCTTTGGGACGATCTGGAATCGCTGCGTGAGTACGAGCAGAGCGAGGTGTACAACGAGATCATCGTGCCCGCGTGCGAACGCTATTTCGACAACCGGCTGACGGTTCACGTGTCGGAAATCAAAAGACAATGGTGACGCACGGTATTCGATGTCAAACCACGACATCGCCCAGCACGGCCAACAATGAGCTCGGGTAAGAGGGTCCCGTCCACAAGTTCATCATCACTTCAGGAGACCACTATGACTGGTTCAAACAAGGTCATCATCAGTTGCGCCGTAACTGGCTCGATTCACACGCCGACGATGACCCCGTATCTTCCCATCACGTCAACCGAAATTGCCAACGCCGCGACAGGCGCAATCGATGCCGGCGCTGCGATAGTGCATCTGCACGCCCGGCATCCGGACGATGGACGCCCAGATCAGACCGTCGGAGCATTCAGACCGTTCATCGAGCATATCAAGGCGCATACCGACGGCATTATCAACTTGACGACTGGCGGTGCACCGACGATGTCAGTCGAGGAGCGCTTGCAACCCGCGCTGCATCTGAAGCCTGAAATCGCTTCGCTGAATATGGGGTCGATGAATTTCGGGTTGTTCCCGATGCTGAACCGCTACAAGGAGTTCAAGCATGAATGGGAGCGGCACTATCTGGAAGGGACCCGGGATCTCGTATTCAGGAACACTTTCAAGGATATCGAATACGTGCTTTCGTCTTGTACCGGCAACGATACCCGTTTTGAATTCGAATGCTACGACACCGCTCATCTGTACAACCTCGCGCATTTTCTGGACCGCAAGCTCGTGACGCCACCGCTGTTCGTGCAAACGGTGTTCGGTATCCTCGGCGGCATTGGCAGCCACGCAGATGACGTCGCGCACATGAAGCGCACCGCCGATCGCCTGTTCGGCAGTAACTATGTGTGGTCGGTCCTCGGCGCCGGTCGTGCGCAAATGCCCGTCGCCAGTATTGCGGCGGCTCAGGGTGGAAACGTACGCGTCGGTATCGAAGACTCAATCTGGAACGGACCGGGGCAACTGGCCAAGGCGAACAGCGATCAGGTGCGCAGGGTTCGCCAGATCCTCGAAGGCATGGGCCTCGCAATAGCGACGCCCGACGAAGCGCGCACGCTGCTCCACCTGAAGGGTCGCAACAACGTCGCATTCTGACTATTCCGCCGATGTGGTGCGAAAGCCGGAGGGAACACGCCGGCCTTGCTTCTCCCTGTTACTCGTCCAATTCGATCTCGTGCTGGGCGAGACATTCGATCGCGCGCACCAGCGCGGCATGGTCGGACTCCGCATGGCCGAGCGCCGCGGCAGTCTGCATCAATTGCGCGGCGTTCGCCGCTTGCGGCAGCGCCAGCGAAAGCGTGCGTGCGCTTTGCAACGCGATATTCAAATCCTTCTGGTGCAAGCGGATGCGGAATCCAGGCTGAAAAGTACGCTTGATCATCCGTTCCCCGTGCACTTCAAGCACGCGTGACGCAGCGAATCCACCCATCAGCGCCTGCCTGATCCGTCCCGGATCTGCACCCGCCCTTGAAGCGAAGACGAGCGCCTCGCTGACCGCCACGATATTCGAGGCGACAATGATCTGATTGGCAACCTTGCAGATCTGACCGTCACCCACGCCGCCGACCCGTGTGACGTTCTTTCCCATTAACAGCAGCAGTGGCTTGATACGCTCGAACGACTCCTCCGCACCGCCGACCATGATAGTCAGACTGGCCGCCTTCGCACCGACTTCGCCACCCGACACCGGCGCGTCCAGATAGTCGCCGCCGACTTTGCCGATCCGCTCGGCGAATGTTCTTGTCGCAAGCGGATCAATCGAACTGCAATCGACCACGAGCTTGCGCGTTGCGCCACCATGATCGCCCAGTCCGGTTGCAACGCCTTCCGTGCCAAACAGGACCTGTTCGACATCCGGCGTATCGGGCAACATCAGGAATACGACGTCCGCCTGTCCGGCGACCGCTGCCGGTGTTGCACAGATTACTGTGTCACCTTGCGCGATTGCGTCCGGCACCTTGCTCCGGGTATTGACGAAAAGCCGATGGCCCGCTGCCAGCAGATGTGCGGCCATCGGTGAACCCATGATGCCGAGTCCGATGAATCCAACCTTCAGCTCATTGCTTGCCATGGTCATACTCCGCTTGAATCGAGTCCTTCAGCCAATCAAGGCTGTTGATCGTCGTACTGGCGGGGATATATTCGCAACCGATGTATCCGTCATAGCCAAGTGTGTCGATATAGGGCAACAGCCACCGAAAATTGATCTCGCCTGTACCGGGCTCGTGACGCCCCGGGTTGTCGGCCAACTGCATATGACCGATCAGCGGAAGATGCCGCTGGATCGTGTTAGCGAGTTCGCCCTTCATCCTCTGCGCATGATAAATGTCGTATTGAACAAAAAGATTGAAAACGCCTGCGTCATGAATCAGCGATACCGCATCGTCGGTGTTCGTCAGCACGAAACCAGGAACATCAAACGTGTTGACCGGCTCGATCAGCAACGCAATTCCCACCTTTTCAAGTTTAGACGCAGCCCATTTCAGGTTCGCCAGCAATGTGCTTCTGGCTTCGTCATCGACAACGCCGGCGGGCAATTTGCCAGCGAGACAGTTTAGGCGCGAACAGCCGAGCACCTGCGCATACTCGAGCGCAAGCCATACCCCGTCACGAAACTCGCCGACCCGGTCGGGATGGCAGGCGATCCCACGTTCGCCGGCCTCCCAGTCGCCCGCGGGCAAATTGAACAATGCCAGTGCAAGCCCGTTTTCGTTCAGCGTGGAGGCCAGCTCGTGCTTGTCCAGCGCATAGGGAAACTGGCATTCGACAGCTTTGAACCCTGCGCTGCGCGCCGCTGCAATGCGTTCGAGAAACGGCACGTCAGTGAAGAGCATCGACAGATTGGCAGCGAAGGTTGGCATGGCGGTTGGAACCCGGCAGTTTAAAGGGTCGGCGACGCGAGTGTCGTCGCTTCCATTGCCGGCTCATTAGAGGGCATCGGATCCGCCAGATCAAACAAAATATTTTGATGCCGTGTTCGCGTATTCTCGGCGGCTATGGCGGCGCCTTGCTCAGGGCCTTCCACATGGCGGTTGTATCGGCTCGAAATGCCGAGGCCTCGGGCGCATTGCGTCCGGAGCGGCGCAGAAATACGATCAGTCCCTGCCAATGAGAAAAGAGCAGCGCTCCGCGGACGCGACATGCCTCTGGCGTAAGCTCGGCGTTGATCTGTGCGACGAGCGAGCCGAACAGATCCTGAAACTCCCGGTTTATCTCGACCAGCAACTCGCGCACCGATGACTGATGCTCGGCAAGGCACCAGCACTCGAAAGAAAACGGGCTCACGACGTTCTCCCGTGCATCAAGCGCCGCGAACGTCTCATCCAGGATCTCGTCCAGCCGCGCCTCCGCGGACCGTGAGTCGTCGTTGGCCAGCAGACGATAACGCTTGAGGTTCTGGTTGGCCATCTCCTCGATCGTAGAATGGAGCAGCGACTCCCGGTTGCCGAAGTAATGCTGCAGCGTGCTAAGCCGAACCCCTGCCTCAGAGGCGACCCGGCGCTGCGTGAATCCCATGTTTCCCTCGACGGCAAACACACGCATCGATACCGCGAGGATCGCCGGCACGCGAGTGGTCCGATTGCCTCGCCGTCTGACGCCATTGGTCTGAATACTACGGGTTTCTTCAGCGATCAAGGTCATCTGTTTCAACTCGAAGCGTTCCGTGTCCATGAGAACGGGTCGACTCGTTCATCTCGACACCGCCCGGCTACCATATCCATTCTCGTCAAACAAAGCCAATCGAATATATGGGTCAGATTCTATACGCGTCCTCCTGCGTACCGGTCGAACATGCGTCTGGGCGGCGCAACGCTGATCGCTGATTCGATCCGCAATGCGCGCAAGCTCGCGTAACCCTTAATTCTTAGCTTTGCAAAGCTTTCTGTCGGACAAAGTTCCGAAACCAGCTCCGAAGCGCGTGGGTTAAATATTTCTTCCGTCTTGCCTAACGCGGGTTTCTCCCTATCGTCACCAAACTTGATAATTAGTTGATAGGCCACTAACATTTGGTCAGGAGACCGGTTTCGTCTCAAGGATAGCAACGGGGAAGCGTATCGAACCAGAATTGAGAATCGACTCTTTGGGATTGCGGATTCTCTCAAACCGCTCCGCGCTCCCCGCCGGCGTAGTTCGACAGCGCGCCCGCTCGGACAGGAACAAGTTTCCTTGCAAACACTCACAGACAAAAACGAAATCCCCCGTCGATAGTTCAGCACGGAGCTTGAAGTTTGATATCTGGAATCCTTAATATTATTTCTGGGCCCCGTCACGGATGCTACATCTTAATCTTCTTCAGGTATTTATCTCGGTCGCCGAGAACTCAAGCTTTACGCTCGCCGGTAGTGAGATGCATCGAACCCAGTCGGCCATCAGCATGAAAATCAAGCGCCTCGAGGAGATTCTGGGTGTGCCGGTTTTTGAACGAAGCGGCAAGAGCATCGAACTCACGAAAGAAGGCGCCATCTTTCTTACCCATTCACGACGAATCCTCCAGTTAGTCGACGAGGCTATGAGCGCGGTCGGCGCGGTACGCAAGTCCAACGTCGTGCGCCTCGGTTGCGTCGAAGATTACGCGGTACGTACCATTCCAAAAATTCTGGTCGACTTCTGGGTCGAGCATCCCGACGTGCATATCGAAATGGGAACAGGTGACTCCGCCAGCCTCCTGGACCGCCTCGGCGACGACTTCGACGTGGTGCTCGCAGAGCATCCGCTCAACAGCGGCGAGGGAGAAGTCGTCTGTACCGACTCGCTCGTGTGGGGCGCCTCCGCCAATCATTCGCCGCATCTGCAGGAGCCGATTCCGGTCGCGTTCCGCTCGCAGGGTGCGCTCGAACGCCAATGGGCCTGCAGTGCGCTCAATGCGGCCGGGCGGCCGTGGCGTCTCGCGTGTCTTAGTGCGGGCATCGGCACGTTGCAAACCGCAGTCGATGCGGGTCTGGCAGTGGGAGTGTTCAAGGCGTCCACACTGGCAGGCGCACTGAATCGCCTTACGCCCGCAGACAATTTCCCCCAGCTCCCCGATGTTGAAATGGCGCTGCACGTAATGAATGATGGCTTCTCACAACCGTCCATCATGCAGTTGGTCAAGAAGCTCAGGGAGAGCTTGCAGAGACCGCAACTTGCTGCCGCCCACGAATGATTCAGGCATCCAGTCTCGACGTACACCGGCGCCGGCACGGCAATACAGCCCGTCCTCATCAGGATTAAATTGAATGCAGGAGATATACCCCCCGATGAAAGAGCAAGAAATTTTTTCATGGAACGACGGATTCAAACTTGGCTATTCACCGATGGACAAAACCCACGAAGAATTCGTCGAGATCGTCAACACAATGCTGACCTGCAGCGACAGTAAGCTCGCGCAGCATCTCGACAGCTTCGTAGCCCATGCCGAAGATCATTTTTCGCAGGAATTGTGCTGGATGAAGGAGACCGACTTTCCGAACACCGCTTGCCACGCCGAGCAACACGACGCCGTCATGCATTCGGTGCGCGAAGTTCGCGAACACCTGCGGACCGGCGGCGATCCCGAAGCCGCCCGGCGATTGGCAGCGGCGCTAGCGGAGTGGTTTCCTGGCCATGCGGACTACCTCGACGCCGCGCTTGCGCAATGGATGGTCAAGAAACGCGTAGGCGCCGTGCCGATCGTGCTACGCCGCAATTTAGGTTTCCGTGAAGACAAGCGCGACTGACGGCACTATCCTGTTCGTGGCAGCGCTCATATGCAATCGGCCATCAACGTAATTCGACATCGTGACGCCTGACCAGTACCAGTATCAGCACCCACAAGCACTGCTATTCAAAACAGAAAGGTTCAGGAGACAACCAGATGCAACTGAATGTATTGCGATACTTCCTTGAGGTATCACGGCATGGCTCGGTGCGCAAGGCGGCGGAACACATCCATATCACGCCGTCGGCCGTCAGCCGGCACATCGCGATTCTCGAGGGAATGATTGGCGCGCCACTGTTTGAGCGACGCTCGCGCGGAATGGTCCTTACCCCGGAAGGCGAAATACTATTCAAATACGCTGACAGGATCATCGGTAATCTCGACATTGTTAAATGTGCCGTCGGAGAAATCCGGGGAATGAAAAAAGGAATCCTGCGTATATTCGCCATTGAAGCTGTCGCCTCTTCGATCCTGTATCCGGCCATCCGGGATTTTATCGTCAAGCACTCCGGCGTCACCATTCAGGTCGACGTGGTCGGTCGCGACAACAACGACGTTGTCCATGCTCTGGTCCGGGACGAAGCAGACCTGGGCATCATGTTCAGACTCAACCGCAACGCGGAAATCGACTATCTCGACGAATTCGATATGCCATTCGTTGCGCTAGCCGCGCCAGGCCACCCTTTAGCCGCAAGAAGTAGCATTTCGGTTCGGGATCTGGCCGACACGCTGGTCGGGGGATTGCCGCCGTCATCCGCAAGCCGGAGCATTACCGACGATGTGATGCGTTCTTTAGGAACGCAAATCAGATATACCCTGACGGTCAACAGCATGGAGATGGCAAAGGAATTCGCACGCACCGGCGTCGGCATTGCGATACTTCCGTCCGTTTGTGCACAGGAAGAATGCAAAACCGGCGCTCTGGTTGCGGTTCCATTTATCGAATGGGGGCTGCAAACTGTGCGCGCAACCGTTTGTGGCCATCGTGGCCGGGAACCATCAGCCGCCGCGAAGGCGTTTCTAGACATACTCAAGACATACTATCTTCCCCGATCAGATACTCCGGCGCACCATCCACCGGCTACGAGTGCAATGTGCTCACCGGGGAGGCCATGGGACGTCGCGCAGATGTCGGCCGGAAGGTCGCTCGCGAGCCAATGAGCGCGGCGGCCATCGTATAGCGGAAGGCGATGGAAGTCTTTTTCGCCCACGCGCGGACCGGCGACAAGCGCCATCATTTCAACATCGGGCTGTTCGCCTATCGCCCGGACGACTACCTGCTGCTGGTCGAACATATCACCGAGCGAAGAGCAGTGCGCACCAGGTCGCGCGGGTCCGCGCGCCGACGAAGGCCTGTCGCTCGGGATCGTGACGCCGGCCGAAGCCGGCGTCACGACGATCGCGGTCGGACTGATCGTCGATCCGCGCCAGGCAGAGGACGTGCTCGCCGCGCAGAGCGCCGATCTGATCGCGATCGGCCGTCAGGCGCTACTCGAACCGAACTGGCCGCTATATGCGCGGCGCGTGCCCGGTGACGACACCAGCTACGCGGCGTGGCCCGCGCAATGCGGCTGGTGACCCGCGCGACGCTCCGGTCACGGCTTGACATTCGGAGCGGCTGATGGCCGTCCTGGTTTCTGGTCGCCGTGATCTCGGCTAGCGCTCGTTTTCGAAAGCCTGCGACGTCTCGGCACTGTGGCTGCGAAGCAGCATCTGTCACGGCTTTGAATTCAATGTCCGGTCCGGCGGCATCTACAGTAACCGGCGAAATCAGCCGCAGCTCCACCAGGTTCAATGCTCCGCTTCTGGACTGATGCCGCAGGCAACGATCATTCGGGAGACCATGTTATAAGCTGCACCTGTCGCAATCGCTTCAACAATGGCCTGATCGCTGCCTAGCGCCGCTCTCGCACGCGCGAGCGTCTCCGGCTTGATCCTGACGTTACGCGTCATTTCGAGTGTCAACTGAATGGCGGCCCGTTCGGCTTCGTTAAAAAGACGCTCGCTGCTCGCAGCTTTCGTGACATCGCGTAGCGCGTCCACCTGCTCTTGCGTTCCGCCCGCTTTCAGCAACTCCGGCGCGTGATGATGAAACTCGTATTCCGCGTCGTTCAAAATGGCCACGCAGCAAATGATAATTTCACGTAGCTTCGGGTCAATCGACAAACGTTGACGCACCGCGCCGAGATAAGTGTTCCAGCCCTGCGCCAGATTCGGACTGTGAAGCAGGATCCGGTCGAGGTTCGACAATGTTCCTCCCCGGCGGGCGCGGACAGCGTCCACGATTTCTTTGGGTTCGGCAAGGTCGATGGGCACGTAAGAAATACTGGACATCCTGAACTCCGATAAGGTTCCAAGCAAAGAAACATTAACCTGCAAGCAGACCAGCCACGCCCGGCGTCGACGCGGGTGGCCAGGTACAGTTCAGAAGTTGACGTTCTGCGGGCCTTTCAGACCCAACATGGTCCGGGCCTCCGCGGGCGAAGCAACTTCCAGTGACAGGCCTTCAATAACCTGCCGGATCTTTCGCACCTGTGCGGCATTCGTTTCCGCCAATTCGCCGGGCGCGATCCACAGCGAATCTTCCAGCCCGACTCGCACGTTGGCGCCTTGCGCTGCGCCAATGGACGCAAGCGGAATCTGATGACGTCCCGCGCCGAGAATCGACCACACATAGTCGGCTCCGAACAGACGGTCCGCGGTCCGTCTCATATGCGCGAGGTCTTCGGGGTGCGGTCCGATTCCGCCCAGAAGACCGAACACCGTCTGCACAAAGAATGGCGGCGTCGCAAGCTTGCGGTCGACGAAATGCGCGAGGTTGTACAGATGCGAGGTGTCGTAGCACTCGAATTCAAAACGCGTGCCGTTACCACCGCAGGTTTTAAGAATGAATTCAATGTCGGCAAAGGTGTTCTTGAAGACGAGATCCCGGCTACGCTCCAGATGCTCGCGCTCCCAGCCATGTGCGAATTCCTTGAAGCGTTCGAGCATCGGATAAAGCCCGAAGTTCATCGACCCCATATTGAGCGAAGCCAGTTCGGGCATGTAGTGCGTGGCGGGGCGCAGCCGCTCTTCGACCGTCATATGCGGACTGCCGCCGGTGGTCAGATTGATCACGGCGTCGGTATTGCTCTTGATGCGAGGCAAGAACTCGGCGAAAGCCGCCGGGTCCTGGGTCGGACGGCCGTCGCGGGGATCGCGTGCGTGAAGGTGAATGACTGCGGCGCCGGCTTCGGCCGCGCCGATCGATGCCTGCGCAACTTCGTCGGGCGTGACCGGCAGATAGGGCGACATTGACGGTGTGTGAATCGCGCCCGTAACGGCGCAGGTGATGATGACCTTACGTGATGAACCCATATGCGACCTCCGCGATAAGCGAACGTGCCATGCCGGCGCGTTCTTCCATATTATTGACCGCTGCTGTACGAGTGGCTGCGCTCCGTGGTGGGGGCGCCCGGCACGCCGGAATCGAGATCTTCGAGCCGCTTGCCACGGGTCTCGATCCGTATCGCCCACACGGCGAACGCCAGTAAAAGCTGAGCCGCGACGACCGAGCCTACCACCATCAGTACGCCACCCTTCGTGAACAGCCAGAGAATGAAGAATTGGCAGCCTGCGCTGGCGAGCCGTCCCGCGGTCATGCAAACGCCCGTCCCCCGCAACCGGTACGAAGTCGAGAACAGCTCGGGTACGTAAGCGCCTTGTCCAACCGCCACCAGCACATAGATGGAGCACACCAGCAGGAAGCCCACCCCCATCAGCGCGAAAGCCGAGTCGACCTGCTGGTAAATCAGGCCGCAAACCGCTGTAACGACGCACGACGCGATGATCGCGGGACGCCGGCCGACCCGATCCGACACCGCAACGCCGAGCAGGGAGCCCACCGGGCCGCCCAGCGTGATAACCGTCGTCCATGTCAGCGACTTGACGATATCGAAGCCCTGCTGGATGAAGAACGTCGGGAGCCAGTTGATCAGCCCATAGATGCTGAAGCCGATGCAGACAAGAATGGCTGAACCGACGAGCGTACGCACAAGTATCGGCGGCGTGAATAACACGCCAATGGACACTTGCGGCGTTGGCGCGGGCACTTCGTGTGCATACGAAGGCAGTTCACCGCCGCGCGCGACGCTGCGCTCGATCCGTTGGAGAACGACCTCCGCCTCGTCGATACGCCCTTTTGTCTCGAGCCAGCGCGGCGATTCCGGAATCGAGCGGCGCACGATCCACAGCGTGATGGCGAGAATGCCCGCGATGACGAAGACGTAGCGCCAGCCCAGATGGGGAATAACCCAGAGATTGACCAGCGAACCGACGAACACCGCGGAATTTCCGAACACCGACAGGAATGCCAGCATGCGGCCACGAAAGCCCGGCGGCACGAACTCGCCAAGCATGCCGTACGAAATAACGGCCTCTGCGCCGATACCGAGACCCATCATGAAGCGGATTGCGCTGAGCCAGTACATGTCCGGCGCAACCGCCGCTGCAAACGACGCGATGCCGAACACCACGAGATTGATCTGATAGGCCAGGCGGCGGCCGTAACGGTCGCCGATAATCCCCGCCATCATCGCTCCGACGGTCAAGCCCGCGAACGTCAACGTGCCGAAGAGCGCGTTGAGCTGCAGTGTCGACCATCCCTGTTTGAGCAATACGCCGACAATGGCGCCGCCCGTGTACAGGTCAAAAAATTCAAGGAATAGCCCGAAGCCGATGACGCACAGCAAACGCCAGTGGAAGCCGCTTAAAGGTAGGCGGTCGAGCCGGCTGGCCGCGTAAGCGGTAGATTGCATTTCTGTCTCCAGGCGTGGTTTTGCGGCTAACGCATGGTCGATGCGGACCCGCCATCGACCAGGATTTCCGTCGCCGTGATGTAGCGCGCTTCGTCGGAAGCCAGAAAAGCCGTGGCATTGGCGACGTCCCAGGCGTCCCCCTCCTGCGCCAGCGGAACCTGCGCATTGCGGCGCTTCAGATAACTCTCGTAATCGCCGCCGCCGAACTGCTGCGCGAGCCGCTGCACAAGCGGCGTCGTGATGAGGCCCGGGATCACGCAATTGAGCCGCACATTGTGTTCGCTGTGCATCAAGGCCGCCATCCGGGTGAATTGAATCAGCGCCGCCTTGCTCGCCGAGTAGGCAATCTGCGGTTTGCCGCTATAGCGCAACGCGGAAAGCGACGACACGTTGACGACGTTACCGCCGCGTTGCCTGTCCATCAGCGGCAAGACCGCCTTGCACATCAGGAATACGCTCTTCAGATTGATGTCGAACTGGCGGTCCCATATCTCCTCGGTCATATCGACTACACCGCCTGGCGCGGAGACACCGACATTGTTCACCAGCACGTCGATACGGCCGTACGCGTCAATCGTCTCGCGCACCACCCGGTCAATGCTCGCCGGGTCGGTCACGTCGCATAACAGCGCCTTCAGCTTGCCGCCCTCACCTTCGATGACAGCACGCGTGTCCGCAAGCGCCTGTTCGTTCACATCGAGACCCACCACCTGGGCACCCTGGCGCGCGAGCAACGCGGCGATCGCCTTGCCCGTGCCCCAGCCCGGCAGCGAGGAGCCGCAACCGCTCACCATGACAACCTTATTATCAAATCTCAGCAAGCTCCTTCTCCCTTTAATAAGTCACCGACGATGTGCTCGCGCTGCAGTTTCGCGCCACTCGTTAGTCTGGGTAACTGATCCAGATTCCAGTTTCCTCACGCGTGCAAAGATTGGGACGCGAGCCACGCGCCTTTCCTTGCCGCTCAGACGCCGGAGTACATCCGGCGCCCTGGCACCGGCATCGCCGCTTTCAGGATCGTTCCGCTTTCCGATTCGGTAATGAACAAGGTCTTGCGGTCAGCGCCACCGTAAGCAACGTTCGTCGTGTGATAGCCGATATCGGACTGAATCCGGTACATCGGCTCGCCACGCGCCGAGAAAAGCCACACCGCGCCGATGCCCACATGCGCGATAGCAAGATTGCCTTCCTCGTCCAGAGCGAGGCCATCCGGCCCGCCGCCACCCGACATCTGAATGAAACAGCCGACCTTGGCGGTTCTGCCGCCACGCAGCAGGGGGATGCGCCAGATCGCATTCGCTCGCGTGACGGCGACATAAAGCGCCGATTCGTCATGGTTCAGCACCAGTCCATTCGGACTCGGCACGTTGTCGACGAGACAATCTATCTGTCCATCCGTGCGCAGACAGAACACCCGGCCGTTCGGGTTATGCAGGCCAGACAGCCCCTGGTCCGTGAAATACAGATCGCCGTTCGATGCGAATACCAGGTCGTTGACGGCTCTGAGCCGCTCGAGATGAACCCGTTCCAGAACCGGTCGAACGGTCTTTTCAACGGGATCGAACAGCATGATGCCGTTCTTGTAATCGGCGATGAAGATCCGCCCATCCTGATGAATCTTCAGCCCGTTGGGTTCGCCGTCATACGAATGCACCAGCTCGAAGCTGCCGCGAGGACTAATGCGAAAAATACGGCCCCACGGAATATCCACGCACCACAGGTTGCCGTGTTTGTCGAATGACGGTCCTTCAAGCAGCGAATGACCGGGCATGCCCGCCGGCTGCTGGCTGTGCCACTCCGATGATGCTTCGGGATGTCTGAATGGGTCGGGCAGCGTCGCGAATACTTCGGTCGTAACACGCTTCGGTTCTGCATACATGGCAAGACGTCTCCGGCATTTTAATTTTCTGATTGGCCGGCGTGGAGAAAGACGACGGGCGGCCTGTTGAAACAATTATGTCGGCAGTGAATGCCATCCACAATCGCTCGTTCGTTATCGATTGATGCTGAAATCCGATCAATCGGTGCAAGCTACTGCCGCACCGCGCGCAAAGGCGGCGTCCGCTCGCCGAGCAGCTGCCGGAACGCCTTACTACCGGGCGATTCCGAGCGGTTTGTCATGCGTGCCACCCCGATCATGCGTCCCACGTGTTCCTCCAGCGAAAGCACCGTGCAGCGCGACACATCGAGCTTGCCGAGGCAAATCTCAGGCACGATTCCCATGCCGAAGCCCTCCTCGACCAGTCGTACGAGCGTCGACATATTCCAGGTCTCCTGATGAGCGACCGGCGTCGCACCGCAGGCCGCAAACGCGCGCTCGATGATCTGCCATAGGGTGGTCCCCCTGGGACTGGCCATCAGAGGAAAGCTCGCTGCTTCGCGTAGCGAAATGCTGCGCCGCTCGCCAAGCGCATGCGTTCGCGGTACGACGAGGAAGCATTCGTCCCGGAAGAGCGGCTCGAATACGATGTCGTGACGGTCTTCGAGATCGGACACGATGGCGAGATCGACACTGCCTGCTTCCATCATCTCGATGCACCGTTGGGAATCCACATCGAGCAACTTCAGCGTCACGCCCGGATAGCGGCGATGAAACTCGCCCATGATGGTGGGCAGCACCGTCTGGCCAATCGATGGGACAGCGGCGATCGTCAGTTCACCGCTCTGAAGAGCCGCTTTCTTCCGCAGGGATTCGGCCACCCGCTCCATATCCTCGACGGCGGTCCTGGCGACAACGAAGAGTTGCAGACCTTCAGCCGTCAGCGTGACCTGCCGTGTCGTCCGATGGAACAGGCGCACACCAAGCCGGTCTTCAAGCTGGCTGACCCGGGCGCTGACAGCCGACTGAGACGTGTGCGTGTGTTCCGCCGCCCGGCGGAAACTGAGCGTTTCCGCCACGGCAAGAAACGTGATGACGTTGTTGAGGTTGAAGGTGAGCGCCATGAGTTGAATAAACAGTACGCCGGTATGGGATGCGCTGAAGATACCAGCGCTCGCCTCACCACTTCGAAACCGGCTACAACGGCATCGAGAACCCGTTCAGGTTCGACACGGGCAGGCGGTCAGTCATGGTCCACCTGAAGCGCTTCGAGGAACCGGGATACCAGGTTATATGCGGCAATCGTCGCCGTCAGCTCGACGATTTCACGCTCGCAGAAATGCGCATTCACCTGTTTGAAAACCTCGTCGGCGACATGGACCTCGCGCGTCATCGCATCGCAATAGCGTAATACCGCCTGGTCGCGCTCGCCGAACACCGTCAGCGTCGGAACCCGCAATGCGTCGATCTCGGCATCGTTAATTCCCACGGAACGGGCGATAGGTTGATGCTGCTGAAACTCATAGTCGGCGCCGTTGACGATCGCAATGCGCATGATGACAAGCTCCCGGATCCGCGCGGGCAATGACGATTGCTGCCGGATCGCAGTCAGGAGCGCCAGCCAACCCGCGCAAACAGGCGGGCTATGCAGCAGCATCGAATACAGGTTGAGCATCTTGCCGCGCTCGGCGACGATGCGCTCGACAAGCATGGCGGTATCGGGCGAACGGGTATCCGGATAGGGGATGCGGGCCATCAGGGCTCCTGGAATAAGTAACTGGAATGGGCGTTGCCACGCGGCGAGGCGGGCGCCGGTCGATAATGCAGGCGTCAATCGCAGCGGGCGCTCATCCCGCCGTCGACCACGATTTCGGTGCCGGTAACAAAACGCGCTTCATCCGATGCAAGAAAGAGCGCCGCATTGGCCGTGTCGCGGCCGTCTCCCATGAAAGGCATTGGAATGCGCGCCTGGCGCTTCCTGAGCAGCAACTCGACATCGCCGCCGGCCTGGTTGTGTGCGATCTTCGTATCGACCATTGGCGTATGCAGCAGACCGGGCACTACCGAATTGACACGAACGTTCTTCGCCGCATATTCGACGGCCACGACGCGGCCCATCTGGATCATGCCGGCCTTCGCGGCGGCATAGCCGACCTGCGCCGCGCCCGTCCAGCGGATGCCCGAGGTGGAGGCGATATTGACGATCGCGCCGCCGCCCTGCTGTTCCATCACCGGCAGCACGTATTTGCACATCAGGAATGCCGTCGTCAGATTCAGTTCGAGTTGCATCGCCCACTGCGCCTCGTCAAGCGCAACCGGTCCGCCCGGCGACGGAGCGCCGACATTGTTCACGAGGATATCGACGCGTCCGCAGCGTGCCACGCTGTCGGCGACGAGGCGCTCGACCGACGCACTGTCAGTCACGTCGCACAGGCAGGGCGTTACGCTCCCGCCCGCAGCGCGGACGAGTTCGAGCGTCGCGTCCATCGAGGCCAGGTCACGATCAACGGCAATCACATGCGCGCCTTCCTCGGCAAAGCGAACGGCGATCGCGCGTCCGTTGCCCCAACCCGGGCCGATGCATCCGGCACCCGTGACAAGCGCGACCTTTCCCTGCAATCTTCCTGCTGAACTCATTCCAGTTTTCCTCTATATCTCCGCGCAAGCGCGCAATCGGTGTCAAAAGTAAAATCGCCGCTGCCCGATTGACTATCGGACAGCAGACCGTGCACCGGGACTGGCGTCGTCCTGCTCGCTCAGAATCGGTGAATCATCCCCAGTACTCCTTCGAACAATGAGTTGTAACCGTTGAACGACTGCGTAAATCCGGAACTCGATGCCAGTTTGATCCACTGGCCGGTCAGATGGTTGTAGTTGAACCCCGTGTACAGATCAGTTCGCGTGGAAAGGTGATAGAAGAGGATCGGGCCGGTCGTGATGCGCGTTCCTTCGCCGGCCGCATGGTGGAGAATGTCCACATAGACCGCCTCCCTGATTTCCCAGGCCGGGGTGAACCGGTATGACGCGCCGAGCGACATCGAGTCGTCCCGGTAATCCGCCGGATAGACATGGCTGTAGATGTACTGCGCGTACAGGGTCGCGCGATTCGTCGCCCAGCTCGCACCCGCCATGAAGAGCTTCTGCGTGCTGTCCGGAATGGCGACCCCAAAGTAAGTGTTGCCGTATGCACTATCCGCCGGCACGGCGCCGCCAATGTCGTTCACGACCTGGTAGACAGCGCCGATGCTCAATGGGCCATGGTCGTAGCTAACGCTCACGGCCGGCGACGAATTGCGATGCACGTCGCCCGCCGCGCCGCCGAATGTATACGCGCCATTCACCTTGAAGCCATGCAAGCTGTCGGAGCTGTATTGCACCGTGTTGTCGAGGCGCGCGCCACCCACGAGGCCGGCGGACTGGAATCCCCAGGTAGCGGCATAATTCGCGAATGCGAACGTGTCGTGCGATGCGCCCATCGTGTAAGCGAGCAGATACTGGCGGCCGAACGTCAGCGTGCCCCAGCCGGACTGCGACAGCCCAACGAAGGCCTGCCTGCCGAATTCCCGGGTCTGCCCGTTCGGCGTCGGGAATGCCATCGCACCGGTATTCGCAATGAAGCCCGATTCAAGCGTGAAGAGCGCCTTCGTTCCGCCGCCCAGGTCCTCCACGCCGCGCAGCCCCCAGCGGCTTCCGAGGATGGCTCCGCCGGTTCCCATCGTGATGTTATGGCCACCCGACGGCGTTTGATGATTATCAAACCGGATCGCCTCGTCAATCAGCCCGTAGAGCGTGACGGAGGACTGGCTGTAAGCTGAGGAAGCATAGGCGGACAATGCGGCGACAGCGATGATAGGAATCTTCTTCATTTGGTATTCCGTCTCCTTGGTCTTGATTTCCTGTTCGAACGACACATCGCGATCCCTGCCGGATTGCGTCATTCGACGAACGATTATTAATTTCGTATTCCTGATCCAGATACAAACTCGTTTTGTTTATCTATCGTTTTCTGATGCGTTACGGTGAGCTGATGATTTACTTCCATTCGCGAGAATCGGGCTGGTCCACCGGAAATATGAAGGATCTCGTGAGCCGGATTCCCGCAGTGGGTTTAATGCCCGACATCCACGATCTGCCGCCGGTTGTCTGCCGCCAGCGTGGTGCCCTCGTCGACCGTTTCTTCGAGACGCAAACCGCTTGTTTCTATTTTCAGCAACCAGACTGCCAGCGCGAGCAGCAACTGGATGCCGATGACGGAGCCGACCACCATGTTGACGCCGCCGATAGAGAACATCCACAGCACAAAGAACTGGCACAGCGCACTGGCCGCGCGGCCCGCCGTGCCGCACACACCGCTGCCCCGCAAACGGTACGAGGTCGCGAACAACTCCGGTACGTACGCACCCTGTCCCACCGCGACCATCACGTAGATCCCCGCCACCAGCAGGAAGCCCGCGACCAGCAATGCGTTGGCCGAACTCGCATGCTGATAGAAGACACCCATGACGGCCGTGACAAGCGCTGCGCCGATGATCGCCGGACGTCGCCCGACCCGGTCCGCGAGAAGGACGCCAATGATGGTTCCCGCCGGCGCCCCCAGCGACATCACGGTGCTGTACGTCAGCGACTTCACAATGTTGAAGCCCTGTTGCACGAAGAACGACGGCAACCAGTTGATCAGCCCGTAGATGCTGAAGCCAATCGTGATCATGATCAGGGAGCCGACAATCGAACGCCACAGCACCGGCGGCTGAAAAAGCACGCCGAGCGGCACCTTACCGGTTTGCAGCACATCGTCGCGCGAGTAATCGGGCAGCGTGTGCGTGAGCGCGATTTTCCCCTCGATGGAATCGAGGAGCGCGTCTGCCTCGGCAAGGCGCCCTTCGTTTTCGAGCCAGCGCGGCGATTCCGGCATGGACTTGCGCATGAACCACACGATCGTTGCCGCAATGCCCGTGATCGCGAACATATACCGCCAGCCGAAAGCCGGGATGATCCACAGGCTCGCCAGTGAAGCGACGAACACGGCCGAATTGGCGAACAGCGACAGCGCCGCCAGCAAGCGGCCCCGATAGCGAGGCGGTACGAACTCGGACAGCATGCCGTACGAGATAACGATCTCCGCCCCCATACCGATCCCCATGATGAACCGCAGCCCAATGAGCCAGTACATGCTGGGCGCGAACACGGCGGCCAGCGACGCGCCGCCGAAGATGATCAGATTGACCTGATACGAAAACCGCCGGCCAAACCAGTCTCCCAGCAGACCTGCGGCCCACGCGCCGACCATCAGCCCGGCGAAAGTCATCGTGGTGAACCACGCGTTCATTTCAAGGGTCGACCATCCGGACTTCAGCAGCGCGCCGGTGACGACGCCGCCCAGATAGACGTCGAACGCATCGAGAAAGAGGCCCGAACCGATAAGGAAAAACAGACGCCAATGAAATGCACTCAACGGTAATCTGTCGAGGCGCGCGCCGGCATGGATCGTCTTCTGCACTTTTTGTCTCCGCAATCTTGTTATTAGGAAATCTCGGGAAAGGTGGCGCTGCGCGCGGCCGGGTATCAGAAGCGGGTCACTTCGACCGGCAGCGCAAGCAGCAGGAAACTGAATGATTTGCCGTGAAAGTCGAGATTGAGCGACGCGTTCACGCCACCCTCCAACGCGTCGTGAATCACGAAATTCAGTCCGTGCAAGGCCGGCACTTCGAACCGTTCGATACGCCCGCCGAACAGCTTCGGGTACGTCGACGCGATCAGTTCCGGCGTCAACGCGGCCTTGAGGTCCTCATAGTGGCGCGGGTCGTATGGCCACACCGAAACGCACGAAATATTGCCCTTGTCGCCCGTGCGAGCCGACGCGACCTCTCTGAGCTGAACTGTCTCCTTCATGATTGCAACACCTCCACCTTGAGCCCGATTGAATCGCGGTCGACATACACCGCATGCGTGGTCACCGAAGCGTTGATGCTCCCTCGATAACCGCCGCCGCCCGCCGGTCCGGCGACCCATAAACTTTCCACTTCCGCCAGCAGCGTTTGCGCCATCTCGCGATCGAGCGTGCGCATCGCCGCCCGCAAGCGCACATCCTGCGTCTGTGCCACGCGTTGAATCGCGGTGGCGTGCAGCGCATTCACGCCAATGAGATCGAGACGGATCGTCTCGCTGCAACGATGGATGGTGCGCATCCGCTCTTCGACGATCGCCGACGCCAGCCGCGCCCGCTCGACCGCGCCGGGGCCCGCATAGCTGAATTCCGCTTCGGCGAGAAAGCCACCGTCGAAGCCCACAATGGTCTTCAGCTTTTCCGGGCGAGGCCGCCCCGTCGCGCCGCTCACGGCGACCCGGTCGGGCGCCTGTTCCACCACCCCTGTCGTCGAGAAATCAGCGCTGACATCCGGCGTCAGATAGGCGGCCGGATTGTGAACCTCGTACAGGAGTTGTTCTTTCACCGTGAGTTCGGTCACGCAGCCGCCGCTGCCCGCCAGCTTCGAAATCACCGCCCGGCCATCGGCTTCCACTTCGGCGAACGGAAAGCCGACATACGCAAGATTGGGCACGACCTTGTAGGGCGGATCGGCGAAATAGCCACCCGTCACCTGCGTCGAGCATTCGAGCAGATGCCCGACCACGGTGCCCGCGCCGAGTATCGGCCAGTCGTCCGGCTTCCAGCCATAGCGGTGCATCAAGGGCGCGAGGAAAAGCGACGGATCCGCGACGCGCCCGGTAATCACCAGATGCGGTTCGGCGTCGAGCGCGGGAAGAATCGCTTCCGCCCCCAGATAGGCGTTCGCACCGACCAGCCGCAGCCCGGATTCGTCGACGGTCTTGCCGATCTCGGGAAGCAAGGTCGAACCGGAAATCTGCGCGCTCACGTCGTCGCCCTCCACGACCGCCACGCGAATCCGGAGTCCCATGCGGCGCGCCAGTTCGACCGCAACCCTGCCCGCCGCGCGCGGATTGGCGACGCCCATATTGGTGACGATCGTGGTGCCGTTGCTCACGCACGCCTTCAACACCGCGGCCAGCCGCTTTTCGATTAGCGGGTTATAGCCGCGCGCCGGATCCTGTTCGCGCTGCAGATGCCCATACGCGAGCGTTCGCTCCGCCAGGCATTCGAAGACCAGGTAGTCGAGTTCGCCCCGCTCGGCCAGGTCGCGGGCCGGATCGATGCGGTCTCCCGCAAATCCCGCACCGACTCCAATACGTACAGCCATGTCATGTCTCCCAGTGCCTGACGCACATGTTCCGAAAAGTTCGTATCGTTCTCAATTCGGAACATTAAACGTCCGAACTGGCGGTCGTCAAGCAGTTTCGTTTCGAAAATCGCTTTGACTTCCGATATCGGAACGCCTAGCATACCCAGCGGTAAACTCGGGCAGCAACGGCACGCGGGAGACAGCGTGCTGTTTGAGGCAATGCCGATGCGTTTGCGCCCGGGCTTGTGCCTGGCAGTTGGAATCGCCCGTCAAACCGGGCACCTCTCTGGTAATCAACATGACCATCAATAGAACCCCTCCGCGCGCGAACCCTCGCGGATTCCGTCGGGACATCAGCGCGCCGTCCTTTGCTCTTCCCCCAGGCGCGTGCGACGCGCACATGCACATCGTCGGACCCTTCGAGCGGTATCCGCTGCGTGAAACGCGCTCGCTACGTCCGCCCGAGTCGACATTCGACGATTACGTCGCGATGAAGCAGGTGACCGGCATTGAACGCAACGTCATTGTCCAGCCCAGTTTTTTCGCGAAAGACAACGCCTGTACGCTGGATTCTGCTGAGCGGATGGGCGATCAGGCACGGGCGATCGTGGTGGTCGACAGCGACGTCAGCGAAGAGACGCTTGCTGCGATGCATGCGCGGGGTGCGCGGGGCGTGCGGTTGCAGCGGGTTGTCGCGGGCGGCACGAGCGTCGATGAAATCGCGGAAATCGCAGCGCGGATCAAGCCGTTCAACTGGCACATCCAGCTCTTCATCGATGCGGAGGATGTCGAGGCACTGGCGCCGCGGCTGCGTCAATTGCCGGTGGACGTCGTATTCGATCACATGGCGCACGTCTACCGGGAAAGCTCCACCACCTCGGCCGGATTTCACGCGGTTCTCGATCTCATCGCGTCGGGCAAGGCGTGGGCCAAGCTTTCCGCATGGCGCTTCGCGGCGGACAACGCGCATGCGCCTGCCCTCATCGCGGCCAACCCGGAACGGATCTTATGGGGAAGCGACTGGCCCCACGTATCGTATGAGGAAGAAGTGCCCGACGATGGGCGACTGTTGGACCAGCTCGCCGAATGGGCGCCTGACACGGCCACGCTGCATCGCATACTCGTCGATAATCCGGCGCGGCTTTATTTCGCCGCTTAAGGGAGCACTGGGAAACGGCGAAACACTCGCCGATACCCGCGGGGACGCCTGACATTGCCTGATGTCACGCGGCCGGCGCGAGTCCGGGCCACCGGTTTTGCATTGGCCACTGAAGCAGGGCCGGCGTTTCCGGTCGCGCTGATGCCTTATCGCATGGCGCGCGGACACAATGCGCCGGGCCCCGCCACCCCCACGAAAGGCCCGTATAAAAACAGCACTTCGCTATAATTGGCGGCCTTCATCCACTCAGCCACGTCCGAAGCCAACGCTTCAAACGCCGGTACACAGCGACGGCGTGACAGCCCGATGCGGCCCGGATCCGGCCACCATGCAGAGATGACCACCAAGAAAGCGGACACAAAAAGCGTGACCACTGCAAAACAGTATGAGACGACGCGCTCTCCCGCGCGTGTACTGCAAGTGATCTACGAACTCGCGACCAGTGCGAACGGCTTGTCGCTTGCCCGCCTCGCGTCGTTGACGCATCTTCCGAAAACCAGCCTTCTGACGTTGTTGCGCTCGCTGGAAGCTTCCAATTACGTGGTCAATATTTCGGGCATGTATCGCCTCGGCTCGGATACCTACGCGATTGCAGCGGCGATCGCCGCCAAGGAGCGTTTCCTGCCGACAGTGCGTCCTCCGTTGCAGGTTCTGTTTTCCGAAACTGGCGAGACAGTCCAGATCGGCATCCTTGCGCAGGACGAACAACTGGCCGAAACCATCGAGATGATCGAGACGCGCAAACCCGTCCGCTTCTCGTTGCCGGTCGGACTGCGCCGCCCGCTTCACTCAACGTCGATCGGCAAACTGCTTCTGGCCTATCAGCCGCCCGAATGGATCGACGATTTTCTGGCTCACACCGAACTGGTCTCCTTCACGCCCCATACGATTACCGACGCTACCGATCTGCTCGCGGAACTGGCGAGAATCCGGCAAATCGGACTGTCCATTTCACACGAGAGCATGTTCGAGGACATGAGCGGAATTTCAGGCGCCATCTGGAACGAAACCGGTCGCATGGTGGCCGGTATCAGTGTGACAGGGCCTACGTACCGCCTTCGCAGCAACGAGGCACACATTCGCGAACTCGTGCGGGCCGCCGCCGAGGATGTATCGCGCCGGCTTGGCTATACGGGCACGTACCCCTGTCTCGCCGCCAACGTGGATGAAGCCGGGCAGGGTTAGCGCGCGTCCCGTATTCACCGCGTCGATCGGGACTGCGCTTTCGAGTTCAAAACATTTACCGGAAATAATCGCTCGCACAGGAAGTCGATAAACACGCGCAACCTGGGCGCGAAATGCTTTCCCGAAGGCCACATGATTCGAAACATCGTGTCGGCTTCAGAGCAACTGGGCATCACATGAATCAACCGGCCAGCAGCGAGATGCTGCCTGATCGCGAAGTCGGGCAGGTAGGCAATTCCCAGTCCTTGTAGCGCGAAGAAAATCCGGGTTTCGAGATTGTTGCAAATAATCGCGGCCGACAATTGAAGGTCCGCTGTAATCTCGTCCTGATCGAGTGGCCACACTTGCAACTTGCCGGTGTTCGGGTAGCGAAACTGAATGCATGCATGCTGCGACAGGTCGCTGGCTGTCTCGGGGGTACCACATCGGGCCAGATAGTCGGGCGACCCCACCAGCAACATGCTGAACGAGCCAAGACGGCGTGCTGTCAGGCGCGAGTCTGGCGCATCGCCACTTCGGATGACCGCGTCAAAACCTTCGTCAATGACGTCCACCCGGCGGTCCGTGAATTCAAGATCGAGATCGACGTCCGGATACGCCTGCTTGAACTGCGCCATCACCGACAGAAAAGGCTCGGCCACCAGTGGCAAACTGACCTTCAGGCGCCCGCGAGGGCTCAGGTTGACCTGTGATAGCTCTGCCTGCGCCGCTTCGATCTCTCCGAGTATCCGGCGGCTACGCTCCAGAAACAGCCCGCCTTCGGCCGTCAGCGCGACGCTGCGCGTACTGCGATGGAACAGGCGTACGCCGAGCTGCTCTTCCAGCGCGCTGACCCGTTTGCCGACGGCCGACGCGGAGATACCCAGCAGCCGGCCTGCAGCAGCGAAACTGCGTGTCTCGGCCACCTGCACGAATACGTTGATGGCACTGCTTTCCATAAAGCCCCTGATTGCGGAGGATCGACTCCGTACAGAGCGGAACTCTACCCTACTTATTCCCGAATGCAGAACTCCCTAGCATTGAGCTTTCTTCCATTGAGCAAGCAGGTTCATCATGAACAGCACCATGAATCGCTGGGAAATCCCGTCGCTGGGTCTCGATAAACTTGTGCGACGTGAAGTGCCCCGTCCGGTACCGAAGGCGGGCGAAATCGTCGTTGAAGTCAACGCGGTCTCGCTCAACTATCGCGATGCCGAAGTGGCCGAAAACGGCATGGGCAACGCGCTGAGTTTTCCATTCACACCGGCTTCCGACATGGCCGGCCGCATCGTCGCAGTGGGCGAAGGCGTCACGCGCTTCGCGGTCGGCGATCGGGTCATTTCGGCCTACATTCCGGGTTGGATAGATGGTGTGCCGCTATCGTGGACGGTAGCGCCGACCCAAGGCGGCCCGATCCCAGGGGTGCTCGCGCAATATGTCGCCGCGCCGGCCGAATGGTGTGTGCGTGCCCCGCGCACCTTAAGCGCCGTCGAAGCCAGCACGCTGCCGGTTGCGGCGCTGACCGCATGGATGGCCCTGGTTGAACTGGGCAACCTGCATGCAGGCCAGACCGTCGTCGTGCAAGGCACGGGCGGCGTATCGCTGTTTGCGGTTCAATTGGCTGCGGCTCACGGCGCGCGGGTGATTGTCACGAGCGGCAGCGACGAGAAGATTGCCCGGGCGATCGCCCTCGGCGCACGTCATGGGATCAATCGCAACACGACGCCCGACTGGCAGCACGCGGTGCTCGAACTGACTGGCGGGCGCGGCGCCGACCATATTCTGGAAATGACCGGCGGCGACAATGTCGAGCGCTCCTTGCAAGCCGTCGTGCAAGGCGGACGCATTTCGGTCATCGGCCTTCTGGACTCGGACCGGCTCAGCCTGCCCATTCTTTCACTACTTGCCAGCCGTGCCTCGATTGTCGGCATCGCCGTCGGACCGCGCCGCGCGCTCGAGGACCTGGTGCGTGCCGTCGATCTGCTGGGAATCAGGCCGGTCATCGACGCCACCTATGCGTACTCGCAGGTGCCGGAAGCCTTCGTGCATCTGCGACGCGGAGCGTTCGGCAAAATTGTGGTGCAGTTGAGCGAAGCATGAACGCGCGTGCAAACAGAGCTTCGACCCCATGACGAACTCCATGAAATCCGCAGCGGCCATGCCCGCCAGAAGAAGCGCAAAGCGCATGCGTTGGCTCAGGCGCTCATCGGCACGGGATAAGCAATATCAAGCTCAACCCGCTTCGCCATGAACGGTCCTTGAAAGGAGTTCGCCGTCCGGGAAACCAAGGTGATGATCCCGGACAGGAACAATGACACGGCGATATGCGTCAGAACTGAAAAGCAAAGCATAAAAAACTGTTTGCCATCGCAATACCCGTCGGCCTCTAATGACAGGCTCGCCTTCGCGAGGCATCACCCTTTTGCCGATAGAGATTTCGCTATCCGGATCGCTGGGCAAATTAATCCGCCCTGAGGTGTGTTGACCGTACTGGCTCCATCTCGGAGCAGTCCTTTTTCGTGGCTAATCTGGGACCGACATGGCTGACGTCACTTATTCCCGCAAGAGCTATGTCGCTTCGACCCGGTTGTACCTCGGGGTTTCGAAAGGTGCGCTCTACAGGTGGCTTTCGTGGATCGTTCCCGCGCTGGTGCTGGTGCTGTGGCAAGTCGCGGCACGCGTCGGACTGATTGCCCCTCAGGTTCTTCCAGCCCCAAGCAGCGTCGCGGCGACCGCGCTGGATCTGGCCAGAAACGGCGATCTCTTCGTTCACCTCGGCGTTTCGCTGTTGCGTGCCGCTGCGGGTTTTGCAATCGGCGGAACGATCGGACTTGCGCTCGGTGTCCTCGTCGGCTTCTCGCCGCTAGCGCAGGCGCTACTGGATCGCTCGATCCAGATGGTGCGCGCCATTCCTTTCCTCGCGATGTTGCCGCTCGTCATCGTCTGGTTCGGTGTCGGCGAGGTGGCGAAAATCTTTCTGGTCGCGCTCGCGGTACTGTTCCCCATCTACATCAACACCATGCTTGGTATTCGCCAGATCGATCCGAAGCTGATGGAGCTCGCGAAGGTCATCGGGTTGGACCGAACTGCGGTCGTGCGACGGATCATTCTGCCCGGTGCGATGCCATCAATCCTGACGGGCGTGCGTTATGCACTCGCTCATGCGTGGCTCGCGCTCGTCATCGCCGAAACGCTCGCGACGACAAAAGGCATCGGCTTTCTGGCCATGGATGCCCGCGAATTCCTCCAGACCAATGTCATCGTATTGACCATCGTCATCTACGCGTTCATCGGCGTGGTGGCGGACGCGCTGGTGCGGCTGCTTGAAGCGCATTTCCTCTCATGGCACGCGAATTACGCCAAAGGAGTGCACAAGTGACCCTTGATTTTGCACTGTCCCAGGATGCCGCCGTTCCGGCTTTCACCGAGGAGCCAGTGAACCCGTCGCCACTCGCCGTATCGGTGCGCGGCCTGCAGCGCCGCTACGGTGCCCGTGTCGTCATCGATGCGCTGGATCTCGATATCCGCGAAGGCGAATTTGTCGCGCTGCTCGGGGAAAGCGGATGCGGGAAGACCACTCTGTTGCGTGCGCTGGCCGGGCTCGATCTGCCCGACGCTGGCCAGATCCGCGCGCCCGAACGTCCTTCCGTCGTGTTCCAGGAGCACCGGCTGCTGCCTTGGGCGACGCTGTGGGAGAACGTCGCGCTCGGTCATGAAACGACAGTCGGTCGTGCCGGGGCGGCGCGTGCGTTGGCCGAAGTCGGGCTTTCCGGCCGGGAAGACGACTGGCCGCGCAACCTGTCGGGGGGTCAGGCGCAACGCGTGGCGCTGGCGCGCGGCCTCGCCCGCGATCCCGCATTGCTGCTGCTCGACGAACCGTTCGCGGCGCTTGACGCGCTCACGCGAATCAAGATGCACGGACTCGTCAAGGAACTCGTCGCCCGCCATCACCCCGGCGTGCTGCTCGTGACCCATGACGTCGACGAGGCGCTCACGCTCGCCGACAGGATTCTTGTCATGCGCTCGGGGCGTATCGCTGCTTCCTTCCAACCCGAAACCCACACGCCGCAGGCACTGCGGTCGATTCTGCTCGAAGAACTCGGCGTTCAGTCTCTCTGAGCGCTTTTCTGCATGACTCCAAGGACCTGACAAGGATGAACGATTCTTCGCTGAGCCGCCGCCAACTGTTGCGCGCGGCGGGTGGCCTGCTGGCCGGCGCCGCCGCCGGCAGCCTGTTTCCGGCTCGCGCGGCCGAGCCGCGCAAGCTGACACGCAATACCGATACGGTTCGTGTCGGATGGGGATACGGTAGCCTGCCGGACATTGCCAGGCAGCGCGGCGTGTTCGAGAAGACCCTGGCTGCAAAGGGCATCAAGGTCGAATGGGTCGGGCCGTTTCCGAATCATGCGCCGTCGATTCAGGCAGTCGTCGGCGGCAGCGCGGATTTCGGCTTCTGGGGATCGACGACGCCGGCACTGGCCGCGATGCTGGCCGGCTCACCACTCGTGTTCAATGCGTTCGACATCTATTCGCCGCGCTCGACCGCGATCATCGTGAAGAAATCGAGCGGTATCAATTCAGTTGCCGACCTCGCGGGCCGCAAGGTCGCGATCAACCGGTCGGGATTGGGTGAATTCCTGCTGATTGCAGCGCTGGAGAAGAATCACATCGACCGCAGCAAGGTCGAGTTCGTCTACCTGAATCCGCCCGATGCCGCGCCGGCGTTCGCGCAAGGCGTAGTCGACGCCTGGTCGATGTGGTCCCCGGCCGTGGATATCGCACGCTATACCAACAACGCCAAGGACATTTTCAACGAAGGACGCGACCTCGATTTCCTGATCGATTACAGCTCCCTCGTAACGCGCCGAAAATTCACCGAAGAGAATTCCGAGCTGATTCGCGCAGTAATCGATGCGTACTACGTCGAAGGCGCGTGGCAGTCGGCGCATTCTGCCGAATCCGAGCAGCTCGTGCAGAAGGAAGCCAAATATCCGGACCAGGTGCGCGACTATCTGACGAGCCTGAAGCGCGTGAATCAATTCCACGAGCCCGACGACGCCGCGTTCATCGCGCAGTTCCAACATGCCGCCGACTGGCTCGCGGAACGCAAGATCATCAACTCGCGAATCAGGGTCGCGGATTACAGCGTCAAGGTTTGATGAGACACGCCATGGGAATCACGCTTGTCTCGCCATTGTCCGCAACACTCGGCTTCGCTGAGACCATCGCCCATATCGCATTGACTGCGGCGGAGCGGGAACGGAATCACCGTTTGCCGCACGAGGAGATCGCGAGGCTCAAGGAGCTCGGCTTCGGCGCGCTGCGCCTGCCGGTCGACGCCGCCGGGCGAGGCGTGTCGTTGAGCGGGCTTTTCGTCGTAGCGCGCGACGTTGCGGCGGCGGATTCGAACATCGCTCACGCCTTTCGCAATCATCTGTGGCAAGTCGAAGCAGCGCTCAGACGCCCAGATCACCCGTTCCATGCGCACGTTCTCGATCTGACGAGGAAGAAGAAAACCGTCGGCCTCAGTTTCACCGACAGCGACGCCGTGGCGGCCGGCGCGCGTCCGAGCCAGGTGCTGAGCCGGCTCGAATGGGACGAAGCGCGGCGCGTATATATCGGCTCGGGCGAGAAGGTCTACGCGACCGGCAACCTCTACAACGACGCATTCGTTGGCCTCGCGGTGGAAAGCCGTGAGGGCAGGACCGTGCAATACGTGTTCGACCGGGGCCGGGGCGTCAGCAACGATGATGACTGGCAGGGATTCGGTCAGCGCCTGACGGGCTCAGGCACGGCGAAGTTTCATGCAGTGACGGTGCCCGCGGCTCATGTCTATCCGACAGACCCACCGCGAACTGGCGATGCAGCGCCTTGGGGATACACCTTTCACCAGGTCTATCTGACCAGTTGCATCGCAGGCATCGTGCGGCGGGTGGCGTTGGACGCCGTCGAGGTGCTGCGCGCCCGCGGGCGCAATTTCTATCACGGCGATGCTGCGCATCCCACCGACGAGCCTGTACTGCAAACGCTGCTTGGCCGGATTCGCGCCTATGCGGCCAGCGTCGAGGCCACTGCTGATCGCGCTGTGGCAGCGCTTCAGCGCGCCTGGGATAGCTATGGAACAGCCGACGAATATGACACTACGCTGGCCGCCACACTCTCGGCGGCGGAAGCCAAGGTCGTGATCGACGATCTCGCCCCTCAGATTGCCAGTTGGCTGATCGACCTTGGGTCGGGCTCGGTCGTATCTCGCGTGGGCGCGCTGGACCGGCATTGGCGCAACATCAAGGTAATTGCTTCGCACAATCCGCGCCTATACAAGGAACGGCTACTCGGACAGAACCTGCTGACCGGACAGCTTCCGCCCACTGGCGCGTTCTTCTGATCGCGCACCCCGTCGCGCGTGATTCGGGACCGGCTGCGCTCAGTGCGAAAGGAGCCGGTGAACGCGCGGCACGACCTCTTCTGCAAAGCTGCGCATGTCGGCTTCGAAAGGCTGGAACTGCAGCATGAAGAGTTCGATGCCCGCCCGGTGAAACGCGGCAACGCGCTGCGCGACGGCGTCGTAATCGCCAACGAGCCCCGCGGCCGTGCCGCCATTCGAACCGACACGCGGCGATTGCGCGAAAGTCTGGTGCATCACGGCTTTCGGATCGATATTGGCCTTCTGTCGCTCGCGTAGCGGCTTGTCCAGCTCGGCCAGCGCGAATAGATGCGCGAGGTGAGCCTCGGCCCGCGCCTGTGTTTCGTGCGCGATCACGAAGGCCGACAGACCGAAACGCAACGCATCCTGCCCGGCGGGACGCGCGCGAGCGGATACATCGGCGATCAGACGCGCGACGTCGTCGTGCGGCTGACCGTTGATGAACCAAACGTCGCCGTGCGCCGCGACGAGTTCGCGCGCCGGCTCCGACTCACCGCCGACATAGATGCGCGGACGCGCGCGAAACGGGTCGGCGGGACGCAACCGATATTCGTCGATACGAAAGTTCTCACCGTGATGATTCACGACTTCGCCGCGCAGCAGCGCAGCGACGACTTCGATCCATTCGCGGCCGTACGCGTAGCGCGCATCGTGCTCGGGAAAGCCAATGCCGGCACGTTCGAGCTCCGGACGATTCCACGCGTTCACCAGGTTGATCGCAAAACGCCCGCCACTGATGTGCTCGATCTGCTGAGCCATCTTCGCGAGCACGACCGGGTGATAGAGATAGGGCTTGATCGCCGTGATGATCTCGATGCGCGACGTGAGCGCCGCCAATGCTGCCGATGCGGTCCACGCCTCGAGCTGGTCGAGCGAAGGGTCATGCGGATTGATCGTGTGTTGGGCGACGAGCACCGAGTCGTATCCGAGGCGCTCGGCCTCGAGGACGAGGGCCTTGTTGCGAGCCCACGAGGCGTCATAGGGTTCTGCGGGATCCTGCAACGCAGCGCGGCTGCCGTGCACGAGTGCCCAGACGCCGAAGCGCGGAAGTTTGGCTGACATCGCTTTGATACGCGGTGAAGCGGAAGAGCAAAACGCGCATGTTAACCCTGCCCGCGCGCACAGCCTTCCAATTTCTATCGATATAGAACTGACGGAAAGGCATTAAGGTCCACGTTGCATCCGCTTCAATTGCCCGGCGGAACCGCACCTTCGAGCGCATCGCCTGCTACGGGCGTCCATCAAGGTCCGCCGGGCTTGGCGGCGACTCCGGACGGGTAAAGCGACACCCGAAAGCCGGATAGTTTCGCTAGCGTCGGTTGGCCCGTGATTGCGAGCCATGCATCGACGTGTCCGAAGCAATGATTCATATCGCAACGGGTAGCCTGCTTCGACGAAAAATCGCTTAGCCATGATTTTTCAAAGGGCTCGTATCTGAGTCACCCTTGAAATATCGTTGTTGCTCGTCCCCGCTCGCCTTGTCACGACAAGACCCATGAAATCAGTCTGTGGGGTGCCCGGCCGCCATTGCACCATCGACCAGACTCCAGATAAAGCGGCCCGATGGTTCACGCTGCTCTTCCGCGACGTGAGCAATCAGTCCGGCAGCACGGCTGAGTACCGCAAAGCCGCGCATCAGCGCGGCGGGAATACCGATGTCACCCAGTATTGCGGCAATAGCACCGGTTGCATTTATCGTGATATGACGTCCCGATGCTGCGTCCACCTCGATCGCCAGTCGTTCAAGGGCGCAGCAGCGTGAGCCGTAGGTGCCGACCTCGCGTGCTAGCGCGAGCAGCGCAATCGCACGTGGATCGTCCGGACGGTGCAGGTGGTGTCCGAAGCCCGGCACCGGTTCCCGGCGGCTCCGGAAATCGCGCGCAATGGTTCGCGCCTCGTCGGCGCCCTCGGCGTTTGCACCGACGATCCGGTCCAGAAGCTCCGCAGCCGGCTCCATCGTGCCGACGAAACGGCTGGCCACCGCTAGCAGGCCGGCGGCAACGGCGGCCTGGAGATTTTCGGGCGAGCTCGAGTAAATCATGCGCGTCGCAATCGCGCTGGGGGTCATGCCGTGTTCCATCAGCGTGACCAGCACAGCATCGACAATACGGCGCTCCGCGGCGGTCGGCACCCTGCCGAATGTCTGTTTCATGAATACGTCGACGAAGCTGGCCTGACCGAGCAGATCGCGCACAAGGTCGTCGTCGCCGTAATACACCGCCTGCGTCGTGTGATGGCTCAACGTAGTGCGAGGCGTATGCGTTTTGTCAGAGGAGTTCATCACTGGCCTCGCCTGTTAAGGATGGTATTACGGACTTCTGTCTTCAGAACCTTGCCCACGGCGCTGCGCGGCAACGACTCGAACAGATGCACATGCCTGGGCGTCTTGACCGGGCCCAACTCGCGCCTGACGAGGGCAACCAGATCGGCGGTATCCACTTGCATGCCCGAGCGCAGTTGCACTGCGGCATGAACCGCTTCGCCCCACTTTGCATCCGGGACACCCACTACCGAACAGTCGGCCACGGCGGGGTGCGCCGATAGCACCGCTTCCACGTCGCTGGGGTAGACATTAAAGCCTCCGGTAATGATCACATCGCGGATGCGGTCGCGGAGAAAAAGGTAGCCTCGTTCGTCGAAGACCCCGGCATCGCCCGTGCGCAACCAGCCGTCGACAAGCGTCTTGCGTGTTTCGTCCTCGGCCTTAAGGTAGCCGCTCATCACCAGATCGCCGCGCACCGCGATCTCTCCCTGCTGGCCTGTCTCAACAGGCTCGCCGTCCTTGTTCATGATGGCCACCCTGGTGAGCAGCGATGGCCGTCCCACGGAAGTCAGCGTATCGCCATTCATTTCGGCCGGCGGTAAAAACGTAATGATCTGAGGTGCTTCCGTTTGCCCGAACGTGGTGCACAGCACCGGGCCAAACACCGACTGAGCGTCGCGGATCTGTTCCGCGCGCATCGGCGCGCCGCCATACACAAGATATCGGAGGCGTCGTAGCAACCGCGGCGACCGGCGCTGCTCTTCCGCAAGGGCAACGATCAGCGTGGGGGGCGCGAAAAGAATCGTTGCTCCGTGAGCATCGGCTGCGTCCAGCAGCGCGGCCGCCTTTGCCTGCTCCGGGGGGATGATCAACGCACCGCCAACGCCCAGCAATGGCAGCAGATACGTCGATGTGCCATGCGACAGCGGCGCGGCAACCAGATACCGGTCGTCAGGTTTCAGGCCAAGCTCATGGATCTGCGTGGCGATATTGGTATTCCATGCCCGCAACGGCTGGATCACGCCTTTTGGAAATCCGGTCGTGCCGCCGGTGAACTTGATCGCCTGCGGTTTATCCATCGCGACGCCACCACTCGAGCGCGGGCCCATCACGACCGCGCCGACGTCGCCGGCCTGCTGCGTCAGTGACTCGAGCGAGCGCAGCGCAGCCGTCGTGCCGGATAGTCGATTTTGCATCTCCGCATCTGCTAGCACCAACGACGGTTCGACGAAGTCGAGAATGCGACGCAACTCTGGATCGCCATTGCGCGGATTGAGCGGCACCCATACCTTTCCGGCTGCAAGCACAGCCAGAATGGCAATCAGATGATCCATGCCATTGGACGCACCCACGCATATCCGGCCGCCGCGCACGGGATCGATTTGGGTCAGCGTGGCCGCGCGATCGAGAACCTGAGTTCCCAGTTCGCGAAAACTGAGGTTGCCGCCAGGCCCGAAAACAGCCGTCCGGTTCGGATACCGATCAACGGCACGCCACAGGAAATCGATGGGATACATGCGCTTGTTTCTCCACGAGCGGCCGAATCGACACGGGCAACGGCAATCACCTTTGTAGCGGTGAACGCATTTCTTAATGATTCGAATGTTCGAACACAATCACTAATCGTGATCGACCTGCAGCGCCTCGAGAAAACGCGAGACCATATTGTAGGCGGCGATCGTCGCGGTCAATTCGACGATTTCCCGTTCGCCTAGATAGCGTTTTACCGGGTCAAAAACTTCATCTGTCACATGAACATTCTTCGTCATCATGTCGCAATAGCACAGGACGGCGCGGTCGGTGTCTTCCAACCCCTCCAGATCGTCCACTTGCAATGCGTCGATCTGCGCTTCGCTGAGACCCGCGGCGAGCGCAATCGGCCGATGCTGCTGGAATTCATAGGCCGCCCCATTGACAACGGCAATCCGCATGATGACCAGTTCCCGTATGCGCGCCGGCAAGCTGGACTTCTGCCGGATCGCAGTCAGGAATGCAAGCCAGCCTTCAGCGACAGGCGGGCTGTGCAGCAGCATCGAATAAAGATTGAGGAGTTTGCCGCGTTCGGCAACGATGCGTGTGGCGAGCGGCGCAATGTCGGGCGAATGCGTGTCGGGGTATGCAATGCGGGCCATCGGAGGTCTCGGATTGATTGGAATAAAGACATCAGCTTTTGTGGTCATTCAAAGGCCGTGCCGCTTTTACGTCAATGACGGCGCTCCCGAGCCGCTGCGGGCCGCCACCTCAGTGCCGGCGACGACAGGCGTTTCATCCGGAGCGAGCAATAGTGCCGATTCGCGATATCGCAGCCATCCTCCTTAAGACAGTGCGGAATGCGACCAGCGGCTGTTTCTCGCTTGGCCGCCCGGCCAGCCTTCCAGATCACGTGGCATTTCTCTTCCCCCCGCCCAGCTGCGCGACAGGCAACAACAGGCTTGCTGCCAGCGTGATCACCGATGCGCCGATCACGTAGTAAGCCGGAGCAGAGAGAGAACCCGTCTGGCGAATCAGCATGGTTGCCGCGAGAGGCGCGAAGCCGCTGAACAGCATCACCGACGCGTTGTACGAAAGCGCAATTCCACTGAAGCGGATCTGCACCGGAAAGAGATCGGCGAGAACCGAGGCCCACGTGCCGCTAGCCAGCGAAAACACAAGAGCGGCCAGTACGAATAGCACGACGGGGTCGACGGTATGCTTGACGAGCGCTTGATAGAACGGATAGGTCAGGACGACGAGTAGAGCAGCCGAAGCTCTCAACAAATAGCGGCGCGGTATTTTGTCGCCGAGCCAACCCGCGGCAAGAAGGCCGCACGAACTGACAACGAGGTAGGCGTTCTGCGCGAGCGCGGCGGTCCGCGGCACGTAATGAAGCTGCTGGACAAGGTAAGCGGGCATATGGCCGTACAGAATGCCATTGATGCCGGCCATCACCGCAATTGACAATGCGCCTACCGCTACCCTCTTGCCGTGGTGACGCAACGTTTCGCGGAAAGGTTGCTTCTCGACTGCGCCACGCATCTCCTTGAATTCGGGTGACTCGTCAAGGTTACGCCGCATCCACCAGGACACGACTCCGCACACGCCGCCAAACAGGAAAGCAATCCGCCAGCCATACGCGGCTGCATCGGCCGCGGTCAGCCAGGTCTGTATCCCGAGGTTCACCAGCGTTGCCAGCAACACACCCGTATTGACTGCACAGATAATGATTCCCGCAGCTAGTCCAGCGCGCCGGGGCGCGGCTTCGACCGCATAGGTGACTGCCCCCGGCATTTCCCCGCCAACGCAAAAACCCTGCACCAGACGCAGCAAGATGAGCAGAATAGGCGCAGCAAGGCCCCAGCTTTGATAGTTCGGCAGCAAGCCGAGACAGATGGTCACCGTGGTAACCACGATAATCGAACCCAGAAAGACGGGTCGACGACCATAACGATCGCCCCAACTGCTAAGCACAATCCCGCCAAACGGTCGTATCACGTAGCCAATTGCAAGAACGGAAAACGAAAACAGCAGGCTGATGACCGACGATGCATTGGGAAAGAACTGCGCCGCGATGAACTGCGCAAAGAACCCATAGACGATGAAATCGTAAAACTCGAGCGAGCCGCCAAGGCTCGCGATCAGGATCATCTTCCACTGCGCGCGTGATATTTCTCCGGACTCCGGATGACCGGAAACGCCAATCTCATTTCGAGCGATGTCCACTTGCTCCTCCAATATTGTTGTCGGCTTTTTTGCCGCTAATCGTTCACCGTCCTGAAGACCGTTTCTATCTCCATGAGAGGAGCCGTAGTGCCGGCCTGACTTCTTCCTCCAGTCACTTTCCGTTGCCGTCCGACCCGGAGCGCAAATAGTCGCCACAGTCGTACTGTCATACGCCTTCTGTCTGCCGTCTCGGCAATGCACTCTCAATGAGAGACTCCAACGATTCGATGTTGCGGGCAATGCCATGCACGTATCGATCGGGCCTTACGAGCACGGCGACGGCGCCAAGTGTGCCAAGCCAGCTGCGAACAGGTTCGCCGCCATCGGCAACGACGCTCAGGTTCGCCTGCGCAACCAGATCCGTGATGTCATCGAGCTGTTCGCGATACTCCGGCAACAGCACCAGTGCAAAGCGGTAGCCCACTGCATCGTCCAGCAACCGGCCGTCTGCGAGCCGCGGTTGATGTGAAATGGTGCCGCCAGTTCCGGTTTGTCCGGCAAGCCAGGCGCCCGGTCCGAGCGCCGGCTGCGGAGTCACGAAGTTGCGGATCGAGTCACTGCCCTCTCCGTCTCCCATTACCACGAGGTCCGGGTCCGTCGCCTGAATGATCGCTCCAAACTGCACGGCCGTTTCGATGAACTCCCGCACATGCGGCGAACGCTCCGACTCGAGCGTGTCGAGCAGCTCATCGGATGCGTCGCCGCGAAGTACAGTGCCAAGCTTCCATGCCAGATTGGATGCATCGCGGATGCCGGCGGACATTCCCTGACCCATGAAGGGCGGCGTCTGATGCGCAGCATCACCCGCCAGCAGGAGCCTGCCGCGGCGCCATCCGTCCGCCACGACCGAATGAAATGTGTAGACCGCCGAGCGCTCGAGCCGTGCATCGGCTGGCGAAATCCAGCGCGCAAGCTTGTCCCACAACCATTCTGGCGTTCCGACCTGGCTCGGGTCATCGCCCGGCATCACCATGATTTCCCAGCGGCGCCGGCTGCCAGGACCGCGCGTATAGGTAGTCGGGCGGGCAGGTTCACAATATTGAATCGTGTAGTCGCCCAGATCCGGGCGTGGTGTATTGAGCAGAACGTCGACCACCACCCAGCGCTCATGTGACTTCAGGTCCGTGAGTTCAGTGCCCATGAAACGTCGCACGATCGAGCGGGCTCCATCACAGCCGACGACATACCGTGCCGTTGCACGACCGAGCTTGCCACGGCTCATATCCTCGAAGCGCACCACCACGCCGTCAGTCGCTTCGTCGAGCGCAAATGCTTCATGGTGCAGACGGACATCAACGCCAGCCTGCTGCGCGAGACGCTCACGCAGGGCGACTTCCAGATCGGGTTGGTGGAATTTATAGCTCGCGCACCAACCCTGCGGACCGATACCGGCAGGACGCGTCCAATCGATCAGGAGCTTGCCCGCCCCATTCAAAAACCTCACGCCCAGCGCAACAAACAGATTCGGCAATAGCGTCCCGGCAATGCCGATCGTCTGGAACACACGCATGCACTCTCCGTCGAAATGGACCGCGCGCGGCAGCGCAAAAATATCCTTGTCGCGTTCCAGCACGAGCACGCGCAACCCTTCAATGGCAAGCAGATTGGCAAGCGTGGCCCCGGTAGGACCAAGCCCGATGACGGCGACGTCGTAATCGCAAGCATGCTTCGAGGTCATTTTTTCTGACATATCTGGATTTGCTGGATGAGACGCCGGCGCAGCCGGCAGGCAGATCCGGCACGGCGGCCATCAGGTCGGGTTAGGCATCTTCAGCAATCGGGTTGGACAGCACACCAATGCGATCGACTTCGACTTCCGTCACGTCACCCGGCTTCATGAAGAGTGGCGGATCGCGCCTCGCGCCCACCCCGCCAGGCGTACCGGTTACGATCACGTCGCCCGCAGAAAGGGGAGTGAAGGTCGACAGATAGGCGATCAGTTCCGCAAAACCGTGAATCAGCATATCCGTCGTCGCACGCTGCATCTCGTTGCCGTTCAGGCGCGTGACCAGCGTCATCGACGCGCCGGGTTCGATTTCATCGCTTGTCACCATCCACGGACCGAACGCGCCGGTGCGATAAAAATTCTTGCCGGGACCCCACTGCCCTGTATGACGCTGCCAGTCGCGGATCGACCCATCGTTGTAGCAGGCGTAACCTGCAATGTGTCTCCATGCATTTCGCTCCGCGATACGGCGTCCACCCTGCCCGATGATGATGGCGATCTCGCCCTCGAAGTCGAATTGCTGCGACTCGGGCGGGCGCAGCATTGCTTGCCGGTGGCCGACCTGCGACGGTGGGAAGCGCATGAAGATCGCCGGATTCTCCGTATTCTCGCGACCCGTTTCCTTGATATGGTCGGCGTAATTAAGACCGACACAGAAAATCTGCCCGGCGTTGGGAATGACCGGCAACAGCGTCACGTCTGACAGCTGGAAATCACCTTGACCCGCGTCTATCACCTGCGTGGCCTGGGCAAAGGCGTCAGCCGCAATGAATGTCTTCATGTCGGGGTAACGGCCATTCAGGCGCTTGCCGAGATCAAACACCGCCTGATCGCGGACGATGCCGAACGACGGACCTTCACGAGTCGAAAAGCTGGCGAGTTTCATAGTGCTCCGGAGACGGGAAAGGAAGTTGCCAAACGTTTAAGATCAGACCTTAAGTTAGCGTTTTTATCGTATAGTGATAATACGTAGATCAATGTAGCGGAAAAATACGCTGATCTGTATAAGGGTTTATCATAAATAGGAGGGACGACATGAAGGGCGCAACGCACGGGTTAACGCTGAACCACATGGGTTTTTACGTACACGACATGGCGCGTATGGAGGATTTCTATACGCGTGTACTTGAATTCACGGTGACCGATCGCGGCAAGCTGGAAACGGCGCGCGGCACGGTGCAACTTGTATTCTTGAGCCGCGACCCCACTGTCCATCATCAGATCGTGCTCACCACGGGCCGGCCTGAACATCTCGCATTCAATCCGATCAACCAGATCTCATTTGAAGCAGATAGCCTCGCCACGCTGAAGGTTTTCTATCAAAGGTTCGTGTCCGAAAAGATGGAAGAGATCACCCCGGTCACACATGGCAATGCAATCTCGTTCTACGCGCGCGACCCCGAAGGCAACCGTCTGGAAGTGTTCATTGATACCCCTTGGTATGTCGATCAGCCGATGCGCGTGCCCGTTGACTTTGGCCTGTCCGACACTGAACTGATGATTACCGTGGAACGCCACGCGCGCACGTTGCCCGGCTTCAAGCTGCGCGGCGAATGGGAAGCGAACATGGCGGAGCGGATGGGCCTGGCATGAACCGTGGTCCCGGTCTCACACGAGCAGTGCGAGACGAATCTTTCGTTGCCGGTTCGAGGTTTCTGCGCCCTGTATCGGCCACGGCAACGCAGTACTCGTTTTGTGACCGCAAAAAAGCTGAACGAGGCGCAACGCTCGCTCGGCTTCCGTCGCGCCAGCCACTTCTGTTTCAGCCCTCGATCACTGCGCGCGCGCGCTGGGAAGTGCGTGCCGCGGCCTCCTGGATCGACTCGATAAGCCGGCTCAGGTTGGCGAAGTCCAGGCGCGGCGTTGGAATCACCAATGCAAGTGATCCAACTGCCTCGCCGGAATCGTCGGTGAAAAGCGGCGCTGCAACCGCAGACACGCCTTGCGCCAACTCATTCCTTGACAGATAAAAACCCGCCCGCCTGATCTTCAGCAACGACGAGCGAAACTCATCCAACGTTGTCCCGAGTCCGCTTTGCGCGATGTCGTCGCTACGTTGTTCGAACAGGGTCGCGAGTTTGGCTTTCGGAAAGGTAGACAGAACGACTTTCGGCGCTGCGCCGAGAAACAATGGCCGGGGCCGGCCTCGACCGTACCGGAGGTCGAGCGTTGCATCGCGCGTCTCGCGATGCGTATCGACGAGTTCGTCGCCGTACCAGCGTGACATGACAACGTCGAACCCCGAATGCTTGCTCAGCTCATTCATGATCGGCTGTCCGACGGCGAGCAATTGATCGGAAATTCTCTGATAGTAATCGAGCTTGATGATGCGAGGGCCCAGACCGTACTCTCCCCCCGAAAACCGCACCAGCAAGCTTGAGTCGACGAGTTCACGCACATAGCGATAGGCCGTTGGAATAGAGCAGCCGAGTTCGGCCGCGACGTCCTCTGCAGAAAGGAACGGTTTGCCTTCCGAGAGCACCTCAAGTATAGATAAGAGCCGAGTGATGCTTGACATCTGAGCGGAGGATTCCCATAAGTGACGCCGTGATTATATCGAGGTCAGTCTGTGGCTGATTTCTGCTTCCTTTCTGCTTCCCTTTGCCTGAATCAATCGCAATCCGGCCGGCGTCAGGGAGATCGATAGTCGATTGGACACTCGATCTATACATGATCGACCGTTGCGCTTATATTCGACCCATCGCAGGCTGCGGGACTCGCCAAAGTAACGGCTAAGGCTCAGGGGACATGCATGAATTCGAAATTGAGCGTTGAACGCGAAGTCCGGGACACGGCGACGCGCACGAGGCTGACGAATGAGCTGACCTATCAAACGGGGTTCGGCAACGAGTTCTCAACTGAGGCAATCAGCGGCGCATTGCCGATTGGACAGAACAATCCGCAAAAACCCGCATTCGGACTGTACGCGGAACAATTGTCGGGCACGTCATTTACCACGGCCCGCGCGACGAATCTCAGAACCTGGATGTATCGGATACGACCTTCGGTGCTGCAAGGGACGTATCGGCTTATTCGCAAGGACTCCAACGCTCTGGCGCCGCTGGACGTTGCACCGCTGCCTGAAGCGCAGCGATGGAACCCGCAACCGCTGCCGGATACGCCGGTCGATTTCGTAGACGGCTTAAACACGCTCGCGATCAGCGGCGACCCCGCTACCCTTTCCGGCGCCGCCGTGCATTTGTATGCGGCAACCATCGACATGGACCGCAAGGCGTTCGTGAATACCGATGGCGAGATGCTTATAATCCCGCAGCAGGGAACGCTATGCCTCATTACCGAATTAGGCATGCTAACCGCCAAACCGCGCGAGATCGCGGTGATCCCGCGGGGCCTGAAGTTCGCGGTTCATTTGCCGGACGGCCCAAGCCGCGGCTATGTCTGTGAGAATCATGGGAGTGCTTTCAGGCTGCCTGATCTCGGCCTGATCGGCGCGAGCGGGCTGGCCAACCGCCGCGATTTCCTGACTCCGGTCGCGCGATTCGAAGACAGTGATGCCGCACACGAACTCATTGCCAAGACAGGCGGCCAACTGTGGTCGACGACGCTCGATCATTCGCCATTCGATGTGGTCGCCTGGCATGGCAACGTCGCGCCTTACAAATACGACCTCGATCGTTTCCAGTCGATCGGCTCAATCTCATTCGACCACCCCGATCCGTCCATTTATACCGTGCTGACTTCGCCGTCCGACACGCCCGGCACGGCGAACGCGGATTTCTGCGCGTTGACGACGCGCTGGGCGGTGGCGGAACACACTTTTCGTCCGCCTTATTTTCACCGCAACGTAATGAGCGAATTCATGGGCCTGATCTGCGGCGCGCACGACGCCAAAGCAGGCGGGTTTGTTCCTGGCGGAGCAAGCATCCATAACGCGTTCACCCCGCACGGGCCCGACGCCGAAACCTACCGCCGCGCGCGCGATACCACTCTCGAACCTCACAAGATCACGGAATCGATCGCGTTCATGTTTGAAACGCGGCTGCCCCTGCGCCTGACCGCCTGGGCCGTGCAAACGCCACAACGACAACACGACTACCAGCAATGCTGGTCGGCGCTCGCTAAACAGTTCGATGGAGACCGCCATGCAACTGAATGAAACACACGACGTGGCATTGACGAGCTGGGTCGAAAGCGCGAACGCACCCGGTTGTGACTTTCCAGTCCAGAACCTGCCGTTCTGCTCGTTTCGCAAAAGAGGCTCGGGAGAGTCCTATCGGGTCGGCGTGGCGATCGGTGACCAGATCGTCGATATACGCGCGTCGCTCGCCGCCGGTTCGTTCAATGGCAAAGCCGCGGAAGCTGCACGAGCCGCTGCGGATGCGCAGCTTAACCGGCTAATGGAACTCGGCCATGCCGCATGGTCTGCGCTGCGGCTCGAATTGTCGCGGAGCCTGAGACACGATGCGCGTCACGCGACACGCCATGCGATCGTCCTCGCGGCACAAGGAGACGCCGAATATGGGCTCCCCGTGAAAATCGGCAACTTCACGGATTTTTACTCGTCGCTTCATCACGCCCATGCATGCGGGATGCGGTTCCGTCCTGACACGCCGCTGTTTCCAAACTATCGATGGATGCCCGTGGCCTATCACAGCCGCGCATCATCGATTCGAATCAGCGGTCAGGCGCTGCGCCGCCCGCAAGGTCAGTCAAGAACTGCCGGCTCGGATATCCCCGCGTTCGGCCCGACGCAAAAGCTCGATTTTGAACTGGAACTCGGTGTGTATGTGGGAGCCGGCAGCGAATTAGGGACCCCCATTCCAGTCGATGAAGCCGAACACCATCTGTTTGGCGTCTCGCTTCTCAACGACTGGTCCGCTCGCGATCTGCAGCAGTGGGAAGCTACGCCCATTGGACCGTTTGCATCGAAAAACTGGGGCTGTTCCGTGTCGCCGTGGGTGGTGACGCTCGAGGCGCTGGAGCCATATCGGCTACCGTGGTCGCGAACAGCCCAAGACCCGGCGCCGCTGCCGTATCTGAACGGAACCGCTCACGCGAGCCGCGCGCATCTGGACATCGATCTTGAAGTTCATCTCCATACTGCGAAAATGCGCAAGGATGGAGATCCGCCCTCCCGTCTGACGGCGTCCAATTCGCGGCATCTCTACTGGTCCGTTTTCCAGATGCTCGCGCACCATACATCAAGCGGTTGTGACTTCGCGCCGGGCGACTTTTACGGCACCGGCACGCTTTCCGGGCCGCAGCCAGAACAGGCAGGCTCGCTGCTTGAATTGTCGTTTAACGGAAAGAAAGAAGTGAAGCTCGCCAACGGCGAACGGCGCGCTTTCGTTGCCGATGACGACGTCATCATCATCCGGGGCGCGGCCGACAAGCCCGGCGCCGCGCGAATCGGCTTCGGCACGTGCGAGGCGCAAATTCTGCCGGCACTGCCGTTCCCGTTGCCGTCTGCCGAATTGACCCCGCCAACGGATAGGGACGCGACGGGCAGAGGACGCACACAAAATGCCTGACGGGACGACCATCGCATTTCTGTTGCAGGACGGTCTGACTTCGGGCGTGGTCTATGCGCTGGTCGCGCTGGCCATGATCCTGATCTTTTCCGTCACACGGGTCCTTTTCATTGCACAAGGTGAATTCGTCGCCTTCGGCGCGCTGACGATGGCGTCGCTCGAGCAACGGCAGATTCCGGGCACCGTATATATCCTGCTGATCTTCGGCGCCTGCTGTGCGGCTTCCGATTGCTGGGCAATCCTGCGGCCCGGGGCGCGCATCGCCGCGCAACCGGCATCGTGCACGCGACACCTTGCGCGGATTGCCTTCCGTGATCTGGTCATACCGGGAATGATCGCAGCGCTCGTCGTATTGCTGGCGCCATTGCATCTCGGCCAATTGGTGAACGCGGTGCTGGCCGTTGCGCTTGTGACGCCGCTGGGCGCCATGACCTACCGGCTGGCCTTCCTCAAAATCGCTGACGCGGGGCCACTCGCGCTACTGTTCGTCAGCGTGGCAGTTCACTTCGTTCTTCTCGGGATAGGCCTTAGCGTATTTGGCGCGGAAGGCTGGCGCACGCAGCCGTTCCTGCGCTCAGGAATTACCCTTGGCAATTTTTCGATCCAGGGACAAGTGATCGTCGTGTGGTGCGCCAGCGGATTGATGCTGCTCTCGCTGTGGCTGTTCTTCTCCAAAGCCTATCTCGGTCGGGTGCTCATCGCGACCGCCCGAAACCGGCGCGCGGCCAAGCTAATGGGCGTGCGCCCGGAACTTGCCGGCAAGGCGGCGTTTGGCGTTGCAGCGGCAATCAGCGCGCTGTCGGGAATCCTGATCGCGCCTTCGATTACCGTCTACTACGACTCCGGCTTCCTGATTGTCCTGAAGGGACTCGTCGCGGCGGTGATCGGCGCTATGTCGAGCTACCCACTGGCGGCGCTCGGGGCGCTTATCGTCGGCGTTACCGATTCATCGGCCGCATTCTTCGCAAGCACGTTCAAGGACACGATCGTCTTCCTGCTGCTAATACCGTTCCTGCTGTGGATGTCCGTGCGCGTCGGCCGGGTCGCCGAAGTCGATGAGGAATGATATGAAGAGAAAATGGCTCGTCGCGGTTGGATGCCTGGCGCTTGTGGTCGCTCCGCTCGTGCTCCCGGATTTTTACACCACTTTGCTCATCTATACAGGACTTGCCAGCATTGTCGTGCTGGGACTGGTCGTGCTGACCGGCGTAGGAGGCATGACCTCGTTCGGGCAGGCGACTTTTGTCGGCCTGAGCGCTTACACCACGGGCGCGATCTCAACCACGCTCGGATGGTCGCCCTGGGTCACGCTGCCGATAGCCGTGCTCCTGACCTGTCTGGCTGCAGCAGTGATCGGTCTGTTGACCGTCCGTTTGTCAGGTCACTACCTGGTACTCGGCACAGTTGCATGGAGCGTGGGGCTTTATTATCTGTTCGGCAATCTGCCATTTCTGGGTGGCTACAACGGTATATCCGACATCCCGCCGATCACCTTTTTTGGGTTTTCGCTCGCGGGTTCCCGCCCGTCTTATTACCTGATATGGGCCGTCGTCGCTGTCGCGGTGGTCTGCACCATGAACCTGCTCGATTCGCGCACGGGCCGTGCCATCCGTTCACTGCGCAATCCGGTGCTCGCCGAGAGCTTTGGCATTGACATCTACCGGCTTCGACTGCCGGTGTTTATCTACGCGGCGTTCCTCGCAGCCATTTCCGGATGGCTGTATGCCCATTATTTCCGCTTCGTCAATCCGGCACCCTTCGGCTTCGACGGCAGCATCGATTACGCATTCATGCTGGTGCTCGGGGGCGCGACCCAGGTATTCGGCGCGATAGTCGGCGCATTCGTGCTCGTGGTCGGCAAGATGCTGCTTCAGATCGGCCTGACGCATGTCCTTCCGGGGCCGGTACACTGGGATCAAATCTTCTTCGGCTTGCTTATCATTGGATTATTCCATCATGCGCGCTCGGGCATCCTGTCGGCACGTCGCATGGGCGCAGCCAGTCCAGATAATCACGAGGCCGACACGGAGGACACTGTCTGGATCCCAGCGGAAATCCCTTGCCGGTTTTCATCATCCCAGGCCAATGCACTCGCGGCGCAACCGTCGGCCACGCTGCGCGTGGAGAAGGTGAGCCGACGTTTCGGGTCGCTGCTTGCGGTGAATGGCGTGAGCTTTGACGCGGCGCCGGGACAGGTCGTCGGTGTAATCGGACCGAACGGAGCGGGTAAAAGCACCCTCTTTAACCTGATCGCGGGCACGCTTTCCGTCGACCAGGGCGAGGTCTGGCTAGGCGAGCATTGTCTGAGCCGCCTCAGCCCCCATCAGGTGATACGCCATCGTGTCGCGCGCACTTTCCAGCACGTGCAACTCCGGCCCGGGCAGAGTGTGCTCAGCAACGTCGCGCTGGGTGCGCACTGGCTCGGCAGAAAGGGCTTTATCGCGTCGCTGCTGCGCCTCGACCGCCACGAGGAACGCATGCTGAAAGCGCGGGCCATGGCGGCCATCGAGCGCGCGGGGCTAAAAGACGTCGCCTTCGCCGATGCCCATACGCTGCCGCTCGGCCGCCAGCGTGTGGTGGAGATCGCGCGGGCGCTAAGCGCGTCACCGTCCGTCCTGCTGCTTGATGAACCTGCCGCGGGGCTTCGGCATCAGGAAAAACGGGCGCTCGGCGCATTGATCCAGCAGTTGCGCGAAGAAGGGCTTACCGTGCTGATCGTGGAACACGACATGGAATTCCTGATGGATCTGGTCGATAAAATAGTCGTGGTAAATTTCGGCACCAAACTATGCGAGGGGATGCCCCAAACAGTGCAAAGCGATCCGCAAGTGATCGAAACTTATCTGGGAGCAGAATGATGAAAGCGGCTGTACTTCATGAGATCGAGCCGCCGTCGTCAGCCGTCCCAGCCGCGGTGGAAAAACCCTATGTCCTCGAAGTGAACCGGCTTTGGGCCAGCTATGGGCGAATTGAAGCATTGCGCAACCTTTCTCTGCGGGTGCGCGCGGGACAGATCGTCACCATCGTGGGGGCCAACGGCGCGGGAAAGTCGACCCTTCTAAATGCCCTGATGGGCACCATGCCATGCAAGGGCGAAATGTTGTATGAAGGGCAGTCGCTGCACGGAAGCTCGATTGAAGAGCGCGTGTTTCGAGGTATCTCGCTCGTGCCGGAGACCCGGGAACTGTTCCCCGATATGTCCGTGTACGACAACCTTGCGCTCGGCGCATTCACATCCTACGTGCGCGGCGAGCGCAATCTCGCGCAACAGATCGGGCCGGTCTTCGAGCGCTTTCCTCGCCTGCGCGAGCGCCGCAATCAGAATGCCATGACCCTGTCCGGTGGCGAAAGGCAAATGCTGGCGCTAGGCCGTGCGCTGCTGTCCCGGCCGCGCTTGTTGATGCTCGACGAACCTAGCCTGGGCCTCGCGCCGCTAATCGTAAAAGATATCTTCGAGATGATTGGCGGACTACGCTCGACGGGCGTGTCGATTCTTCTCGTCGAACAGAATGCGCGCGCGGCGCTCAAGGCCGCCGACTACGCGTATGTGATGGAGAACGGAGAAGTAAAACTGGAAGGCGCAGCGAGCGAACTCATTAATGACGCCTCTGTCATTGGCGCCTATCTTGGACGGCGTAGCGCCTCGCCTGGATCATCCAGACCGGTATAGCCAGGAATTACAGAATGCAAATGTTCAAGGTCGTAGTGAATCGGGTAGACGAACTAGCCGCTGGCATCAGGTCGTACGAACTCGTTGCGGAGCCGCATGCAACGTTGCCGCCGTTCGAGGCTGGCTCGCATATCGACGTCATCACGCCAGCAGGGCATACGCGGCAATATTCGCTGTGCAATGATGAACAGGAACGGCATAGGTATGTCATCGCGGTCAAGCGGGAGCCTCAATCGCGCGGCGGCTCCGCCTCGATGCACGACACACTGACCGCGGGCACGACGTTGACGATCGGCTATCCGCGCAACAACTTTGAGCTTGATGCGCACGAACCCGCGGTCATCCTGCTGGCGGCCGGTATCGGTATTACGCCGCTGCTCGCCATGGCCTTTCGTCTAGGCACCCAGGGCCGCACGTTTGCGCTGCATTACTTCGTGCGCGGCGACGAGCATATTGCTTTCAGGGATATCCTGTTGTCGCCGCGCTTTTCGCGTTGGGTCGAGCTGCATCGTGGCCTCGACGCCGCAGCGACACGCGCGACGCTCGCGAAAATCCTGGCGGCGCCTCCCGCAGGTGCCGGCGTCTATCTCTGCGGCCCATTGCCGTTCATCGAGGCGGGTCAGCAATGCATGGCCGGCAAGTCTGGGTGCAACCTGCACGTCGAATACTTTGCAGCGCCCCCTCAAGCGCCGCACGACGGCGACCAGCCGTTCGAGGTGATACTCGCCCGCACCGGCAGAACGCTTGTGGTCCCGCCCGGAAAATCGATCGTGGACACCCTGGCGGACGCCGGAATCCACGCCGACGTCTCGTGCGAGCAAGGCGTATGCGGCACCTGTATCACGCCAGTACTGGGCGGCGTGCCCGATCATCGCGACGTCTATCTGACGGACGAGGAAAAAGCATCGGGTAAGTGCATGATGATCTGTGTATCGCGCGCGCGAGGAGCGCGTCTCGAGCTTGACCTGTGATCCCCGGCAACCTCAATCAGGCAACCGCGTGGCATGAAACGAAACAAATAACCATTCCCCGGAGCAGAGACGCGCGACCTGGGTGACAAACATGGGTATGGACTCCGGTTCGCTCCTTCCTGGATACACCACAGTATTGACCACCTTTCCGGTCAATACGGCGACATCCCCGAATACCCTGACCTGCAGCGTGCATCGATCCGTGCTGCGCGGCAATGCGCGCAAGTGAGCGATAAATTCCGCCTTGTTCTCTACCAGCCCCGTTGCGTGAACATGCACGAGATCGGGCGCGAGGAGGCGCTCGATCGAATCCACATCATGACGTCCGAGTGCGTCCAGACGTGCCTGCTCCAGCGCGCGGATGGCCGCTTCCGTGTTGGTGGTCGATCCGCTATTGTCCTGTTCCATCGCTCAGCGCTCAAGCCGGGCAAGCATGTCGCGGGACCAGGCTTGCCGTGTCTGCAAAGTGGGATCACTGCGAATGGCTGTCTCCGTATTAGCGATAATGGCTTTGTCGTCCTGCGAAAGATCGAGCGGACGGGAGTGCGGCTGCGCCACCTGCCACGGCGAGTCGAGATACACTTCGATGCCATTGCCGTCCGGGTCCGCCGAATAGATGGACCAGGCGTTGCCATGATCGATCGGCTGGATCGGCGCAACGGCCGCGGTCTTCATGGCCTCGTACATGGTTCGCAATGCACCGAGCGAATCGACCCTGAAGGCGATCTGATTGATACAGCTCGGAGCGGATTGATCCGGCCTGGCGACGAGCGCCACCTGATGATGTGCGTCAGAGCTCGCGCTCATGAATACAATCTCCGCATTGCCCAAGCGGGGCACGCTCCCCCGATCGGTCACGATCAAGCCCATTACGTCCACGTAGAACCGCTCCATCGCTTCCATACGCGCGGTGTAAAGGCCGAGATGATTGAGTTGCGGGCGAAGTAAGCTCATCTTTCCTCCAGCATGAAAGCGAGATTGGCACGGTTGAATACCTCCGGGTTTTCGAATTGCGGCCAATGACCTACTTCGTCCATTTCGAGCAGGCGTGCATCGGGAATCAGTCTGACGATGGTTCGTGCCGTGTTCAGGAATAGTGGACGGTCGCGAAGCGAAAGCACCACCATGACTGGCGCCCGTATCTTTTTCCAATCCTCCGGGGCGATGAGATTACGTCCCAGTAACTCGGGCGAAAACAGGTTGAGAATATGATTCGATGCGGCTTTCGCATTGGGCTCGAGATACATGGCCTGCCTCAGCCCGATGATGTCGGGAATGCGCTTCTCCGGGCGAAAAATCAGATTGTCGAAGATGGTCTTGATGTTCTCCCAAGACGGATCCTCGAATGCGCGGCCGCGCCGTTCACGAATGCCCGCTATTTCCTGCGCGTCGTCGGAGAGACCGAACGGTGCGTTCATGGTTATACGGTCAACCCGTTCAGGATACTGCAGTGCAAAACGCGCCGCCACCCAGGTGCCAAGCGACACGCCGATGAACGAGGCTCTCTCGATCTTCATCGCCCGCATAAAGTCGAGCACATGCGTGACATAGGTGGAAATTTCGTAGTCGTGGTCGGGTTTATCCGTAAGACCGGCACCCACGAGATCTATCGCAAAGCAGTTGAAGTGTTCCGCGTGCGCACCGAGATTTGCGCAGAAGCCCTCGTGGCTGCCGGCCGTGCCGTGCAGCATGATGAGCGCGGGGCTGTCGGGATGTCCTGCACGGATGTAGCGAGTGCGCACCCCTCCTGCATCGACCCAGTCCTGGGTGAATGCAACCTTCGACAAATGTTTCCAGATGCTTTCGTACGGCGTCGTGATGATGCTCATGAGTTACTCCGGTTTGATTCGTCCGTGGGCGGAGTTCAATCAATGGGCCAGTGCCCATTTGCCGTTCGTGACCGTCACTATGAAAATGGATCGTGTATCCAGACCCGTGTGGTCGGTCGGCGACATGGTGTACACCCCGTTGGTCGCCACCAGGTCCTTGATCTGCTCCAGCGCATCGCGCAGGGCCGAACGGAAAGCGGGTGTCCCAGGTTTGCCTTTTTTCAGCGCGGAAGGAATGGCGTTCTGAAGCATCAGCACCGCGTCGTAGGTATACGAAATAAAGACGTTACGCGTGTTTGGGCCATTCTGCTTTTCGTAGGCTGCCGCGATGTCCATCGAAAGGCGTTTTGTGGGGTTCGAATCCGGCAATTGTCCGGCCACCAGGAAGCCGCCCAGCGGAAGATAAATGCCTTCAGCCGAAGAACCGGCAACACGCAGGAAGTCGTCGTTTGCGACGCCGCCCGTGTGGTAAATCAACCCTTTGTAGCCGCGATTGACCAACTCGAGTTGAGGCAATGCCGCCGATGTCCCCAGCGAGGCGACAAAGATCGCGTCAGGGTTCGCCGCTACCAGGCGCAGCCCTTGCGCTGCCACGCTCTGATCGTTACGGTTGTATTTCTGAATATCCACCAAAGTGATGCCGCGCCCTTGCGCCATTGCCTGAATCGCTTTCAGGTAGCCCTCTCCGGTAGCATCGGCCAGACCGATGTAACCCAGGCGTTTGACATGGCGGCGGGACATGTCGGCCAGCACGGCGTCGATCATGCTCTGGTCGTTCTGCACGGTCTTGAATACCCAGTGCCGTGCTGCGTCCATGGGACTGACAATCGCGAGGGCTGATGCCAGCGAAATCAGCGGCGTCGCGGTCTCCTGCGCAACGGGAATCATCGCGATCGAGTTCGGCGAGGTGTTCGAACCGATCAACACGTCCACCTTGTCCTCGCTGGTCAGCTTGCGCGCGTTGCGCACGGCGTTGCCCGGATCGGAGCCGTCGTCCATCACGATGTATTCGATGGACTGACCGGCAATCTCACGCGGCCATAAAGGAAAGACCTTGCGTGAGATCGCGCCAATGGATGCCGCGCCTCCCGTCTCGGAAATGGTAATGCCTACCTTGATCTGCGCCAGAACGCAGGTGGACAACGCCAGCAGCGAAGCAGCAATAACGCTTTTTATGAAGAGGGTCATGTCGTCTCCAACAGGTTTATTTTTAATGGTTATATTGGCACGTTACTCAGCATCCCAAATCAAACGTCTGATCGTTCCGGGCGGATCCAACAGCCGGATCTGATCCTGGCTATCGTGACAATGCGGGTGGCCAGGCAAGACGCTCTGGCCGTCTTCTCTTCCGTGCCTCCTAAACGGCGTTCGCCGCGCGCGGCGGCCACGGTATCGGGCCGTCCGCCAGGTTGAGATAGGTGCTTTTTTCCAGCATATATTCCCGCATGCCTTCAATCCCGCATTCGCGCCCAAGACCGCTTTGCTTGAAGCCGCCGAACGGCACGTTGACCTCGGCGATCTTGTAGGTGTTGACCCATACCGTGCCTGCCTTGATGCGGCGGGCCGCCCGGAAGGCCTTTTTATAGTCTGCCGTCCAGATGCCGCACGCGAGGCCGTAGGCTGTGTTGTTTGCGATGCGGTAGAGGTCCTCTTCATCCTGGAACTTCATCACGCACGCTACCGGACCGAAGATCTCCTCGTGGGCGACGCTGCTGCGTTCGTCGGTGACTTCGAGAAGCGTTGGTTGCACATAGGCGCCCTTGTCCAGTATGCCGCCGCTCGGCCGGCTCCCGCCACAGAGCGCGACTGCGCCCTGGCTGAGCGCCCGCTCAACGAAATGCTCGATGTGGTCACGATGATGAAAACTCGAAACCGGGGCAACGGCTGTATCCGCATCGTAAGGTGAACCGACCTTGAGCGCGCGGGTTGCACTGGTAAGACGCGCCACGAAAGCGTCGTAGATGCCTTCCTGTATCAGGATCCGCGAACCCGCAATGCACGATTGCCCCGCATTCGAGAAGATGCCGAACAGCATGCCGGTCACCGCCTGCTCGATATCGGCGTCGTCGAAGACAATATTCGGCGACTTGCCGCCGAGTTCGAGAATGCAGGGAATCAGGCGCTCGCCCGCGACCTTCGCGATCTCCCTGCCGCTCTTCGTGCCGCCCGTGAATGTCACCATGTCGACGCCCGGATGCGCCACAAGTGCGCGTCCCACGGACGCTCCGAAGCCCGTCACCACGTTGAGGATGCCGGGCGGAAAACCCGCTTCCATGGCAAGGCGGCCGTATTGAAGGCCAATGCATGGCGTCACTTCAGAGGACTTCAACACGATTGCGTTGCCGGCCGCCAGCGCGGGCGCGAGCTTCTGCGCTTCGAGCGTGATCGGCGAGTTCCAGGGTGCGATGGCCGCCACCACGCCAACCGGCTCGAACGACGAAAAACAGAAGTAATTGCCTCGCGACGGAATGACGGACGACTCCGTTGTCTCGCAGACCGCTGCGAAGTAGCGGAACATGTCGGCGGCCGACTTTGACTGAAAGCGGCTTTCGCTGATGGTCTTGCCGTTGTCGCGGGTCTGGATCTGCGCTAGCGTCTCGGCGTTCTGATCGATAAGATCCGCGAATCTGTGCAGCAGCTTGCCTCGCTCATGGACCTTCATGTCGCGCCACGCCGGCGTTTCGAGTGCCTGACGCGCAGCCCGCACGGCGTCGTCGACATCGGACTCGCTTGCCTGCGCAAGCGTTGCCGCCACCGAGCCATCGATCGGATTGATCGATTCGAACGACTCCCCGTTACCGGACCTCCACTCGTCACCAACCAGAAACTTTTCCATCTCGTCTCCTCGATCGCGGTTCGTTGATTACCTGGCTTTCTGTTGTTTCAGTACAGCGGCGAGGCCGTCGCTCTTGATGCTCACCGGTGTATACGCCTCTTCGAGAAGCGCGATTTCCTCGTTGGTAAGACGTACCTCCAGCGACGCCACCGCTTCGTCCAGATGGCTGGTCTCAAGCGCGCCGACGATCACCGAACTCACGCCAGGACGCGAATGCAGCCATGCTAGCGCGATCCGTCCTGGCGGCAAGCCGCGTGCGCCCGCAATTTCGAGCAGGCGGTTGCGTACGGCATGATCCGGGTTCGAACCGTACAGCGTCTTCGTCTTGGCATCCTGAGTGGCGCGGGTCTTCTCGCGGTCGGTCAGCTCGCTCGCGCTGCCGTCGCCGCTGACGAGCCAGCCACGTGCAAGCGGGCTATAGACCATCACGCCGAGGCCCTCGAGATCGCAAAACGGCAACATGTCGCGCTCCTCCTCGCGATATAGCAGGTTGTACTGAAGCTGCATCGAGGTGAAACCGCGTCCGGAGCGGCTGAGCGCTGTGTAGTGCGCGTGGGCCAGTTGCCAGGTCATGTAGTTCGATGCGCCGTAGTACAGGATCTTGCCGGCTCCCACGAGGTCATTGAGCGCATCGACGGTTTCCTCAATGGGCGTCGCGCTGTCGGGTACGTGAAGCGTGTACAGGTCGATGTAGTCCGTCTTCAGGCGCCGCAAGGAAGCATTCACACTTTCATGAATGTGCTTGCGCGATAGGCCACGGCCATTGGTGGACTGATCCATCGGCAGTCCGACCTTGGTCGAGATGACGGTCTCATGGCGCCGGCCCACGCTGTTGATCGCCTCGCCGAGCACCTCTTCACTGGCACCGTACGAGTAGAAATCGGCGGTATCGAAGAAATTGATGCCATGTTCGAGCGCCTGCATGACAAACGCTGCGCCCGCGGATTTGTCGAGCACCCACGGCGCCCACTTCGAGCTTCCGTAGGACATCATGCCAAGGCATAACCCCGATACTCGCAGTCCACTTTTGCCCAATTGCTTGTATTGCATCGCGTCTCCTCCACAGGGTTCGGAAAATCAGATCACATCGGCGCGCGATCCCGCGGGGGGCCCGACGCCGTCACCTGGCCCAGCATGGCAAGCGGATCGGCAGGCGCGGCATCGGCGCGCCACGCCACGTGTCCGTCCGGCCGCACGAGAACCAGTGCCCGCTCGTACGCCGCCGCCGCCGCGGGCTCCGCGAGGCAATGAAGGTTCAAAGGCAACCCCGCTGTACGAGCCGCAGCCATGATCGGCTCGGCGAGTTCCGCAGAACCAAACGATAGCAGCACGAAACCAGGACCGAACAGGTCGATCGTGGACCTTCCGTCGCTCAGCTCCACGTGCGGCGCGCGATGGCCCGGCCGCGCCGTGGGGATATATCGCGATGGGTCGTCGGCCGGTTCGGGCGTGCCATCCGGCATTACGATGGGCGACCCTTCGTATCGGTAGCCCAGGTTAATGCCGTGCGGTTCCCATTCCTGCCGCGTGCGCTCGCTCAGGTCGTAGGAGAGGTTCCGGCGCGTCTCGTCGCCCGCCGCGCCCGAAGTCTCGATGCCCGCGAACGATAGTTTCGGCGTAAGCAGCGAAAAGTTGCTCGCCGCCGCATCGACGTTTCTCCACGCGACCGGGCGGCGCTCGAGTTCGTAGCTATCGAGAAGCGCGGGAGCAGCCCAGCCGTTCAGTACAGCCTGCAATTTCCAGCCTATGTCCACGGCATCACCCAGCCCCGTGTTCATGCCGTAACCGCCATTGGGCGCCATCACATGGCACGCATCGCCGGCGAGAAACACGCGACCCTTCGAGTACGCGTTGGCGACCAGACGGCTGCGCCGCCACGGCAGCACAGCATCGACATGAAACGGAATATCGTCGCGGCCGAAACAACGCCGGACCCATGCGTCAGCATCGAAATGCTCGCTTTCGACCTTGTCCTGCGATCCGATCACCGTAAGGCGCCAGATATCGCGGGCATCCACCACCGTCAGATGGCCCCACGTGCCCTCTTCTCCGACCAGCATATAGCGCTCGGCAGGTCCCATGCGATGATAGGCGGCAAGGCCGGGCGCACGCAGATAAATGCCGACCGAATAGCTCAGTGCGTGGTCGCCCTCCAGTTGAATGCCGAGCGACTTGCGCACGCCACTGCCCGCACCGTCGCATGCGACCATGTAGGCGGCCCGGATGGTGAAAGTTTCGTCCGATGCCAGATCCCTGACGGTCGCGCTCACGCCCTCGCCGTCCTGAACAAAGGACTCCAGCAAGCAGTGGTACCGCATGCTCACCGTATTCTGCTCGCTAACAGCCTTCGCGAGAATCGGGTCGAACCAGAGTTGAGGGCAACGTTGTTTCTTTTCGGGGCTCAGGCCACTGGTCGGCTCATCGCGTACACCCGGATAATCAAGCTTGCTGATCAGATGACCATTCAGGCTTGTGCAGAACACCTGATTGAGCGGGTAATCGTCAGGGAAACCGCATTGCCGGACGCGCTCGGCGATCCCCCAGCGCCGACAGAACTCCATGGAGCGGATCGACACCAGGCCCATTTTCGAGTAGCGCACGGTACCGTCACCCTGATCCACAATGATCGAGTCGATGCCCCGATAAGACAATTCCATCGCGAGCGCCAGTCCGACCGGCCCCGCGCCAACCACGAGTACCGACGTCTTAATCATTCCGGTCCTCGCCTGATACCACGTCGAGATAATAGTTCATCAAATGGTGAACGGCGCCTTCCAGATGCGAGAGCGGACCCGGCGCATAGAACTCTGAGCCCATGGCCTGCTGCAGCTTGACTACCATGGGGCCGTCCTCGTTGACGATTGCACCTAGCAGGAACGACTTATATTCTTCGTAATGCTTCTGGAAGTCGGGATCCTCGAAGGCCGCAGGCATAAAAAGGCTGTATAGATGCAGTTCGGATTTGCCTGTCGACGTCGGCCAGACCTGCCACATGCGAAGACTGTCGAAACGCAACGACAGGTTCAGGTTCGGAAAGATACCCGCCTTCATGGACGTACCACTGTCCATGCCTTCGAGCCATGGCAGAGTAGGGAACAATTGTTGCCCGCTCTTCGAATGGGGGCGCGCTTTCTGCTCGTAATACCAGCCGCCGCGGGGCAGCAGATTAAAGCTGAGCTTCTCCTTGTCGGACTTGAGGAAACCGCCGAACGACGCCTTGTGCAGGACCGGCACGTGATAGATATCGATAAGATTTTCCACCAGCAGCTTCCAGTTGCAATCGATCTGCAGCACGACCCGTTCGCTCAGGCGGCATTCGTCCGACTTGAACCACCACAGGTTCTCTTCGAATGGTGCGATGAACGTTTCAAACGGCATCGCGTCCGGATTGAAACTCACGAAGATCCAGCCGCGCCAGAGTGCAAGCCGCATCGGCTTGAGACGGCAGTTCTTCAGATTCGCTTCGCTTTGCTCCATTAACGGCGCGGCAAGCAACGTGCCCTGCAAGTCGTAGTACCACGCGTGATAAGGACAGCTGAAACCACGCGCGTTGCCGCTTCCCTCGGCGACCGGCACGCCTCTGTGAAGACACATGTTCAGAAACGCATGAACCTTGCCTTCCTTGTCGCGGCTAAGAACGAATGGCTCCGAGGCGATTTCTCTCGTCATGTAGTCGCCGGGATTCGCAATCTCTTCCTCGCGGCCCGCGCAAAGCCACGTATCCATGAAAATGCGTTTCTTTTCGAGGGCCGCCACCTCGCTCGAGGTGTACATCTTCCCGGGCATCTGCTGTGCGCGGGAACGCGGCAGGCGAGTCTTGTCGAAATCGGCGCGCAGCACGTTGATGTCGAATTCCGTAGGGACGTTCACTGATTCCTCTCTGAATGAGTCGAGTGGCGGCGACAGCGTCCGCTCCAGACGCGACGAACGGACCTGAGTGGCCGGACTCCTGTCGGCGGCCCAATCGCACCGGACCGGCCAATGCAGGTAATCTAGCCCAGCGCCTCTGTCTTGTATAGATCGAGTACTTGATCGACTGAAATGTCGAATTTCAGCGAATTTCCTTGGGGATTCGGTCGCTTTCCCCTTTTGTATCTTTGATTTAAGATGCTCGCTGACGGAATCGACTAATTCGATCGATGTTGATCGCGCCGTGCGACAAGCCGGGCCGCAGACCGGCACTCAACAATTACATCATGAGAAACGAAATGACGACTCGCGCGAACCTCACCTCGCCAAAAACAAACGACTATGTGTCGCGCGAAGAGGCGCTGGAAATCCTCGCCGTGAAAATGCAGTCGTTCTATACCTATGTCAGCCGAGGCTTGATTCGTCGGCTCGATCAACCCGGCAAGAAGCGCAAGCTCTATCTGAAAAGCGATGTCCAGCGGCTCGCGGCCAAATCGCAGGCGCGCTCGAACACGGGCGCGAAGGCCGGCGATTCCATGCGCTTTGGCAATCCAATCATTCAGACCTGGATCTGCGAGATCACGCCGCGCGGCCCGTGTTACCGCAGCCGGCTTGCGACCGATCTGGCCGCTGCAAACGTTTCTTACGAGTCGGTGGCGGAACTGCTGTGGCTCGGTACTTTCCGCACGCCGGAAGTGCCGTGGAAAGCAGAACCGTTGCCCAAAGGACTCGACGCCTGGATACCCCTGGCCAAGTCGATGGCCGGAACGGGCAACGGCCTGCAGATCATCAATCTTCTGCTCGCCGCGCTGCGAGCGCTCGACGGCAATGAACTCGATACCAACTACGACAACGTGATTCCACTTGCCCGGCGCCTGATCCAGGTGCTCGCGGGCGTGGGCGGATTTCTCGGCGAGGACCAGCAACTGGAGCGGTTTCGCACCGGAGATTCGGTGGCAGAGTGTTTCGTGCGCGGACTTGGCTTTGGCGGCCGCCCCGAAGTGAGCGAGGCGATCAACAAGGCGCTGGTGATCTCCGCGGAACACGAACTGACACCACCCACGTTCGCGGCGCGTGTGTGCGCATCAACGGGGTCCGATCTCTACGCGTGCGTCGCGACCGGGATTCTTGCTCACATGGGCTCACTGCAGGGCGGCGGCGCCGACGGCGCCGAGGTCGTTCTGGAAGATCTGCTGAGGCCGGCACGAAGAAAAATGTTGCGCCAGCGGTGGGCAACGAAATATGACTTCCCCGGATTCAATCACCCGCTCTATGAGCGCGATCCCCGAGCGGTCGCGTTGCTCGACATTGTGCGAGGGCTGAAGTCGCCCCACCCGGACGCCTCCAAGGCGCTGAAACTGATCGATGAGATCGAGCAGGAGGTTAATTTCTATCCGAACATCACCGCGGCCCTGGTGGTGCTGTGCCGTTCGCTGGGGTTACCGCGCCGTGCCGCCAATCTGCTGTTCAGCGTCAGCCGCAGTGCAGGCTGGATCGCGCATGCGCTCGAACAGCGCGTGGCGGGTTACATGCTAAGGCCGCGCGCCAAGTTCTCTTCCCAGTCCGACTCGTTGACGAACAACGTCTAAGGGGCGTCACGGCGATATAAAGGTCGATCGAAAGGTCGATCTATGCAAATGTTGATGGCTGTTCTAAAGTTGATCTTATGCCCTTCACCCCCGGCGCGACCCGCTTTATTGCCTCAGCTCCGGCTGGGACCGTATATCTATAAAAGGAGACTGGTATGGAATTTTTGCGCAATACCTGGTACGCCGCGGGCTGGTCGCAGGATCTTGCAGCCGGCGCAATGCTGGGGCGGACCATGCTCAACGAACAACTCGTGCTTTTTCGTGCGGACGACGGCACGGTATCGGCGCTATCGGATATCTGTCCCCATCGTTTTGCCCCCTTGCACCTCGGGAAGATCGTCGACGGCTGCCGCATTCAGTGTGCTTATCACGCACTCGAATTCGATGGAACCGGCGCGTGCGTGAAGAATCCGCACGGCAAGCAGAAGATTCCGGCGGCGGCAAAGTTGCAGGCCTATCCGGTCGTGGAAAAACATTCGTTGATCTGGGTGTGGATGGGTGAACAGGCGGCCGCCGATCCGTCAGTCATTCCCGACTTCAGCATGCTCGATCCTGACTCGGGTTTTCAGGTAAGTCGCCGCGACTGGCTTCACATGGACGCGAGCTACGACCTGGTGGTCGACAACCTGATGGATCTGAGTCACACGGCGTTTCTCCACGACGGCATCCTCGGCAGCAAATACACGATCAAGGCGGACACATCACTGGAGCAAACCGGTGAGACCGTGAAAGTTACGCGCTTGATGCCGAACGTCCCTGTTCCCGGCTTCTTTGATCTGATGTTCAATCGCGACGGCGGCATCGTCGACTATTGGACAGAGATCAGATGGAACCTGCCGGGCTGCCTGATGAACAACACCGGTGTCACGCTTCCTGGCGCACCGCGTTCAGAAGGGACAGGCGTCTATGGCATGCATTTCCTGACGCCGGAGACGGATGTCAGCTGTTGGTATCACTTCGCCGCAGTTCGCCAGAACCCAAGAACCTGGGGCGAACCTATCGACACCGAGATAAAGGAAAAAATCTCCGATTTGCGCCGCTATGCGTTCGAGGAACAGGACCAGTGGATCATTAAAGCTCAGCAACAAACGATCCTTCGTGCAAAAGGCAACTTGCAGCCCGTTAGCCTCGAGACCGACATTGGGATTGAACGGTATAAAAGAATCCTGAAGGCCGCGTTGGTTGCCGAACGATCGGGATCGACAATGGCTGCCTGAGTGCCCGCTTTATAAGCCAGTGTCTGATATGAAGCGAAAAGCTTGCACATCCTGACGCGTCAGCCGGATTAGCATGGGCCGCGAAGGGGGTGCCCCGCCGGCCCCGAACAATCCATCGCGGCGTGGCACCTGCGAAAACACCAACGGCCTCCTGCGCCAGTAGCTGCCCAAAAGCCCGGACGAACTCGACGCTATTGCCGACAGCCTGCACAGCCGGTCTCGCGCCGCTCACGCCTTTCCATTCGCCAGTCGAAGTCTTCGCCTCGACACCTGCTTCAGCAGCTCAGCTCAATATTCGAAAAATCAGCTCGGTGTTGCGCTTCAGTCTTGAAACCGTCCTTCGTCTGGGTCCGCAGTCCGGCAGATATCAGTTAGCGAATTTCTTCAATTCGCATGCCGTCACCCGGTCACCCGATGCATTGTTCCAAGGTATGGAGCTCGCTTAACCTGGCCGGCGCATCTTGAACAATCCTTCGCGCGCGATAGAAAAGTAGTCGGCAGGACCGCCTCCACGCAAGATCGGTTGTGCGGCCGCAGTGTCGTATACACCGTCAACCAGCAAATGGCGCGAGATGTGGACGCCGACGACTTCACCGAGAACAAGCCAGGTCTGGACCTTGTCATGATTCGCGGTTTCAAGCTGGACCAGCTGCGTGAGACGGCATTCGAAAGAGACCGGGCTTTCCGCGACACGTGGTACGGCAATCGTGTTTGATGCAACCGGCGTTAGACCGGCGAGTTGGAACTCGTCGACCTCTGGCGACACCATAGCCGAACTGCGGTTCATGGCCTCGGCTAGCGGGAGCGTCGCCAGGTTCCAGCCGAATTCGCCGGTCTGTGCAATGTTATTCACGCTATCTTTATAGCCAACACTGGCAAACCCGACGATCGGCGGCGTGTAGTTGAAGGCATTGAAGAAACTGTAAGGCGCCAGATTTAGCACGCCGTCCGCGCTTCGCGAAGAGACCCAGCCGATCGGTCGCGGGCCGACGATGGCGTTGAAAGGATCGTGTGGCAGGCCGTGCCCTTCTGCCGGCACGTAATAGTGCATGTCCGATTTCACAAACTATCCTCGATTGATCACGCGTGGCCCCGGGACTCCCGATGAGGCTGCTCGCCGATGGGGTGAGACCATGTTTGCACGTCCATTGTCGATGAAATTGTCCACAACGTGCTTTTGGCGTCCAACTGAGCGGTTCAACACCAGCAACTTGATGCGCTGCCGCCGTAAAGTGCGTTGTCTCTTTCGGACAACCGGCTTGCTAACCAAACGCGTTCTGATGGCTTTGACTTCTGCCAGTCGTGCCCTGGCTCACAACCATGGTCTGACAGGCAGGTATCACCGGCAAAGCCGGTGATACCTGCCTGCAAAATGGAGCGACGCCAGCTCATTCCCATACCTGCTGCTTCTATCAAGAACCTCGCGAAAACAGCGATTTCAGGTAGTGTTCAAGCTTCCATAGACCACAGTTACTCAGAACTTGTGACGGATGCCAGCCATCGCGTTGATCTGACGTTTGGTGCTCGACGGCGAGTTGAGCCACGTTACGGCGACTGCGCGCGCACCGGATGCGAATACTGCATCGCCGAAGAGATACACATCGGTCCGCTTCGACAACGAGTAATCGACGCTTAGCTGACCGGTATGCCAATGCATCGATGAGTTATCGCCAACATTCCCATAGTTCCCGGTCGTGAAAATATATCCTGCACCGAGTTGTACGCTGGGAGTGAGCTGGTATGTCAGTGAAGTGTCATAGTTGTCGAGGTGTAACGACGTCGTATCAAGGTACCGGAAGCGAACGTCAGTCACGAGCAGATTCCATGTCACCGGCCCCAGCGAGTAGGCGCCCCCGGCACCGAATTGGCGTTGGCGGTCGACACCTACAGTCTTGCTGAGCGGACTGGTATGAAACAGAATAAATGGCGGTGTGCCCGAATAGTCGTCAGTCGCGGCACCCGACGGATTACTGACCCCCGGCTTGTCAATGTCGAGATAAGCAACCGCAACGCGTATGGGCCCGTGACTATAGGAAGCGCCGAAACTCATCGCGCGGTTTAAAGAGAAATCACCGGCCTGATTGCTGAACGCATAGAGCGCCTCTACAGTGAAACCGGCCCAGTTCGGGCTGAGATATTTCACCGAATTGTTGTAACGGAAACCGCCGAATGCATTGTCATTGTCTCCGATGTGAACTGCAAGTCCATTGGCCGCTGTCGCCGCCTCGAACTGTTGCATATAATCCCAGAACATGTCGTATTGACGCCCCAGGGTCACCCGGCCTATCTGCGTGCTGCTCAAACCGACCCATGCCTGACGCCCAAACATGCGCCCCCCTTGCTGGAATGCACCACTTGTTCCGTCGAATCCATTTTCCAGCGTCGCAACTGCCGACATTCCTCCGCCCAGATCTTCGACGATGCGCAAGCCCCAACGGTTGTTCTGCATCGTCCCTGAAAGCATCTTGAAGTTCGAATGCCCGCCTTCGTTGTTGATATACTCGATCGCCGTCGACATAAGCCCGTAAAGCGTCACGCTGCTTTGTGCGTGGACTAGCGGAAACGCCAGCAGGAGCGCGCCCCCTGTTAAGAATTTTTTCATTTTGCTGTTAGTCTCCTTAGTCATTTTTTCGAAACGACTGATGGTTTTTCGAGGATTAGCCCTCCTAAACCTCTACAGCGCATCAATCGGCATCAACTTGACACATCCAGCCATACGCCATAACTATCGGCAATAACGCGTCGCGTCCATCAAGCGACTTATTTAGTATTACTTTTGAGCTTCAGGCTTCGTCCACAGCCGCCGCACGCTACTGCCCTGACCAATCACCCCGAGTCCAAAGCAGATCGAGCCGGTAGTTGCGAGGAAAACTCGTGTGGTCCGGGGGCAGGACATGAGCGCGAGTGTCGACCAGCAGCATTTTTACCTCCAGATATTCCACATCCGTGGAATATAAAAATATTATGTACCGGAAAAAGCTCCGTCAAGCCCAGATCCGTAAACTAAGGGTTTGTCATAGCGATGGCGGCGGATCTCTGTCGTCTTGTGGGCATATGGGCTTGTCTGAGTCCCGCTGCGCGATCACCAAGTTGGCGCGAGAACGACCGCTTCAACGAAGCGACGTTTTTGCCATCCCGCGCTGACGCCTCTAGTGTCATGACTTAGAAACTCGTAAAACTATTGACGCCCGTTGCTCAGGAGAAGACGAAATGTTGTTTGACGAATCGAACAAAATCGCTCAGCCGCTCATCGTTTAGCATAGCAAATTTCACCTCATTGACGGGATCACCGATCATTCCCCGTTCGTAAAGTCTGCTTGATGCATTCCAATCGAAGCGCTGCCGAAACGCTTTTATTGTCGATGCCTTTGGCACACGCCCGCACCATCCGGGCTCGCAGTGCCAACTGCCTGCGCTGTCCCGCAACGCATCGTCAATGCCTTGCTGTTCACGCTCTGATTCGTTTAACACGAGTTCCGCCTCAGGTCTTTTGCTCGTTTCACCTCATCGAATATGTGCCGTCCAGCGCACCGCACTATGGGCAGCCAGTAATTCAACGAATTGCCAACTCATAACACCGGAGAGGGACGAACAATCTCCACGGTGTCGAACGGATGTTCTACCGCACGTGTGATCCACACTTTTCGTCGACGACACAGTCGCGATGACCGTCACATCGACAATCGGACCATCTCTTCTGTGTTTTCTCCCATCAACCGCGCTCGACCAACCCAATTGCGTGGGTAGTCCGACTCGATTGAATCTAATCCAAATGTCGATGCTTTGATAGATCGACTTTCCAATCGACTATTTCGATAGAAGCATGGTTGACACTGGTCGAACGTCGACATGCCACAGCCGCTCGGCCGCTGCAAAGACGTGTTCGATCCGGTCACGTATCTTCGACTCGGCAAGGTGATGCCGATGGTCCCGTCGGCGTATTGCCGGCATGTAGTCCGGCGTGCCGATCCAGCACGCCTGCCGGCACAGGCTCGCCGTGATGCGATGCTGCGCGGGAAAACCCGGTGCGTGCAGGAAGGGCGCTTCGAGGTGCATGGGGGACGCAAGGTCTGGCGGCAACTCGCATGCGAAGGCTTTCAGGTGGCCCGCTGCATGGTAGAGCGGTTGATGAAGACGCTGGACTTGCCGGGTATGCGGCGCGGCAGTTTCATCCGGACGACCGTCAGCGGCAGTCCGAGGTGATGTCCGTTGGACCGCGTGCAGCGGCAGTTCAAGGCCGAGCGGCCCAATACGCTATGAGTGTCAGTTCTTACGCGTGTATCGATTGAGCGGCGCTTCGTCTATGTCGCGCCCATCAGCGACGTATTCACTCGGCGCATTGTCCGCTAGCGGGTGTCGGGCCGGCGCACACGGAAAGAACTTCATGCGGGATGCCCCGGAACAGGCTTTGTGCGAACGACAGTCGGCGCAGCGTGACGAACTGATCCATCACAGCGACAAAGGCGTCCCAATGCGTGCGGATCCGCTATACGGATCGCCTGTCCGAAGCTGGCCTTGGCCATCGGTGGGCAGCACGGGCGACTCCTGCGATAACGCTCTGGCCGAAACGATCAACGGCCTGTATAAGGCAGGCATAACAACCGCCGACAAAAATCAGATCAATTGACAGAAGCCTGGCCGGGATTACGATTACGCTCAGTCAACCTGCGTTTGCGCAGGAGTCCCTTTATCCAGAAGTAAAGCTGGAGCCCGATCATCAAGGCACATATGAAGACAAACGCTGCACTGATGGGGCGCTGCACAAAAATCATGAGGTCCCCACGCGAAAGCAGGAGAGCACGACGAAAGTTTTCCTCGACCATCGGTCCTAATACGTAGCCGAGCAAGATGGGGGAAACTGGAAAATCCAGCGCAATCAACAAGGCGCCTGCGATACCGAATACCACAACTTCACCCACTTCGAAGAGGCTGTTATTGGTGCTGTAAACCCCGACCGCGATGAAAAACAGCGCAGCCGGGTAAAGGTAGCGGTACGGTACTCGCAGTACTTTGACCCACACACCGATCAGTGGCACATTCAGCAGGATCAACAACGCATTGCCAATCCAGAAACTGGCGATCAGCCCCCAGAAGAGATCGGCATGTTCGGTGATGAGCTGCGGGCCGGGCTGGATGCCCTGGATCAGCAATGCGCCCAATATCAATGCCATCACCGCGTCGCCCGGAATGCCCAGGCTCATAGTCGGAATGAAGTCCACCTGGGTCTTGGAGTGCGACGCCGCCTCGGGTGCGGCCACGCCTTCGAGCGCACCATGACCGAACCGTTCCGGTGTCTTCGAAAGTTTCTTTTCAACGGCATAGGCGATAAAGGTCGTGATGGTGGGCCCAGTGCCGGGCATCGCACCGAACAGCGTGCCGATGAAAGTGCCGCGTAGCATCGGCAGGAACGCCTGCTTAAGCTCGGCCTTGCTGGGGCGCATGTCGCGCAGCTTCACGGAAGTTCCGCTGCCAACCGATTTCATCCGATTGACGTTACGCAGAAACTCAGCGATTCCAAAAAGCCCCAGTGCCAGCGCGACCAGCTCGACCTTGTCTGACAGTTCAATAAAGCCGAACGTGAAGCGCATAACGCCACTGTTGACGTCGGTCCCCACCAGCCCGATCACCAGACCCAGCACCGTCATGGCCACGCCCTTCAGCGGCGCGCCTCTGGACATGGTACCGCCGGCGATTAACCCGACCATCATGATCGAGAACAATTCGGCTGGCCCGAATTTGAATGCAATGCCTACCAGCAGCGGAGATGCGAAGATCATCACGATAATACCAATCGACGCCGCAAAGAACGACGCAATCATCGTAACGCCCAAAGCGGTGCCCCCTTTGCCTTTGCGCGTCATCGGATAACCGTCGAGACAGGTTACCGCATGGGGTGGATGACACGGCAAATTTAGCAGAATCGCGCCGATAGCCCCGCCATACTGCGAGCCATAAAATATGCCGGCGAGCATCAGAATCGCCGGTACCGGATGCATGACATAGGTCAATGGCAATAAAATCGAAATGGCAGACAAGGCCCCCATACCAGGGAGCACGCCGATCAGGTTGCCGACCAGTACGCCGAAAAACGACCACATCAGATTGTGGGGTTCCAGCGCTACTCCGAAACCTTGCCAGAGATCAAGCAGGGATTGTCCGATTATCACTTAACTAGCCCAGGTAAACAGGGGCAACTGCAGTTGCAGCGCCCACCAGAAAACTACTACACAGATGACGCAAACGCTGAACGCCAGCACCATTGCGGACAACAGCGTGTTCTGTCGATCACCCAGCGCGGAGATGAAGACAATGGCGAAGCTTGCGGGCAGCAGGCCCCCATATCTGCCGAGGATAACGAATGCGATGACGCTAAGCACAATGCAGATCCAGCCGCGCCATTCGGGTGGCAACGGTTCCTCTTCCAGTTTTGCGTCGGAATCAATACGCCTCGCGCCAAAGGCAATTCCAACCCCGACCAGAGACAGAATCACCCCTAGCGATACCGGAAAGAAGCCCGGTCCCATGTGGCTCAGGCTGCCAACATCATAGCTGAGCCCCTGAGTGACAACTCCGAGACCCACCAATAGCATTAAGGCGCCGCCATAGTAATCCCTGTTATACGGGTTGATGAATCGGCGGGCTTTCATATCGCATGCTCCAAAGTCTCAATAGAGGGCGAGCTGGACGCTATCCCAAGTATTTATAGTATTCGCTATAGGCTCAGCTGTACTTGCGGTATACCCGCAGCGTCGTACAAGAATTTGTGCGGAGCCAAACGTACCTCCGTTCCACGTCGCGACAAGAGGTTATGGGATTTCGCCGATCTGGAACAGGTATCATGATTTAGCGGTATTAGCCGGTACTCGACCGTCAGATAGTGTCGGCAGTGGTATCGTCCGATTCCGACCAGGCGAATGATTCTTCGGGGCGAGTCGAACCTCAAGGATGCACCCCTGGCGCATCGCTTCATAGCTTCGGGCTTGCCTCTTTCCTCGCCCGGAATGACGAAATGAACCGACGCTGCCTATCGAGGTTTAACAACCATCAACTGTCCGAACGCACCGGTTATATCCTCCTGGTCAAAGCTGAGGCAAACTGCTACTAGCAACTCGCGCAGCACCCAACAGACTACTTCCCCCCGGCTTGTCGATGTCCAGATAAGCGAGCGCAACGCGTATTGGCCCGTGACTACAGGAAGCGCCGAAAAACTCTTCGCACGGTTCAAGGAGAAGTCACCGGCGTGACTGCTGACTACATAAAACGCCTCTACAGTGAAGCAGCCGGGTTCAGGCTGAGATATTTCACCGAATTTGTAGCGGAAACCGCCGAATGCCAAGGTACGTCGAGATCATGCTCACGAAGAAGGTCGTTAGATCCGGGGACGGAACATGAGCGTGCGGCATTGATAGCATTCCCCCTCCTTATATTCCACGATCGTGGAATAACGAAAATACTAGATAGCGGCAAAGGCTCCGTCAAGGACAGATGGGCAAACTAAGGGTTTGTCATAGCGCTGGCGGCACAAGTGCGCGCTTCCATTGCACTTCTGCTTTCCATGGCAAATTCTCATCGCTAATCCGCCTCGCTCTTGAGCATTCGTCAAGAAGTGATGGATATGCGTCAGTCCATAAGCAGGCCTGTACTTCAGCATCCTGAACAATGACCCGGAGCAAGGGTTGTGGTTGCGTATGCCCGGACGGCTCAACGATGGCATGACACCCGCCGCCCGGAGGGTGGCGACATTTTCGCGCCGTTCATCGAGCCACAGTTGATTCCCTTCCAGGCGTCGAGCGGCAATCTGCGTGCTGCCGATCTCGCGATTTCGCCGCCGTATGAGGTAAAAGGCTTCATGAGCGATGTAGCGCTTGACCAACCCGGCGATCATGACGTCCAGTCTGCGATCTCGTCATGCAACTCGAGATAGCGACGCGCCAAGGACTCGAGTGTGATCCGGTACGCAGCGGTCAGATTCCGGTAATCGGTGACGTCGGGCCGACAGCGTGCGGATCGACTGAATATGCATCATGTGCGCAGCCATTCGCGCAACTCGTCGGGTGCGCTGACGACCGTATCTGTATCAAATGAAGGGCAACACGACGAGCGGCAATCGCCGTCCTGCGACAGACATCCAGTACGCGCAAAGCCTCGATCATGCCGTCGCGCGTCCTGGGCGTAACAGTACGGACAACCGCAAAGGCAATATGGGCGGCGTGCCCGGCGTGGATCGTATCGTCCTTGCGTCGTTTGCGCCGATCAGCGGTGTCTTGCCGGCTTCGGACGCGTTGAGCCAGTTGCGCAGCGTCTGCATAGACATACGCAGGAGGGCCAAAGCACTCACGCGTTGCCCGTCCTTGACTCATTGCACGGCTGTTTCCTTGAACTCCGCCGCGTACACCTGGTGTGGTACCTTGAACCTCTGTCGTTTCTTTCGTTGAGTTTAGACATAACCGGATGGAAGGTGGAAGTTCAGGAGAAGCTCACGGCAGAACTCGGGCAACACCATACGCCCACCAGACAACAGACCGATCATTTGAGGTCCGCTGCCAGCGCTATGATAAACCCTTAGTTCACCCATCTGACCTTGACGGAGCCTTTGCCGATACATAGTATTTTCCATATTCCACAGCCGTGGAATATAAGGAGGGAAAATGCTACTAATCGACACGCACGCTCATGTTTTGTCACCGGACCGCACGACCTTTCCTCGCGACTACGGTCTCGATATGGCTTGGGCTCGTGGCGATTTATCGGCGCAGCAACTCGTGGCAGCCATGGACGAGTCGTCAATCTCCAAAACGCTGCTAATTCAGGCGTACTCCGCCTACAGATACGATAACAGTTACCTTGAAAGCGTGATCGGAGAGTTTCCAGATCGCTTCGCGGGGGTGTGCATGGTTGACCCGCTCGCCCGGGACGTTTCCGATCGGCTCACTTCGCTAATCGTCGACAGGAAATTTGCCGGTACACGGATCGTAATCGTACAACCAGAACCTCGCCTGGACGATCCCGCCATGGCCCCGTTCTACGAGACATGTGCCGAGCTACGGACGCCGCTTTGCGTCCTGACCATTCCGCCTAAACTCAAGGAACTCGAAGTCCCGTTGAGTCAATGGCCTTCGTTGCAGGTGGTTGTCGAACATCTGGGCCTCATTCACACGGCGTCGGGTGACAGCGTATCAAAGGAAAGACCCCTGCTTGATCTGGCCCGTTTCCCCAATTGCATTCTGAAGTTTTCGACGATCAGTCTGCGGGTCGCTGCTGCATTCGAAGGCGGCGCCCAAGGTCAGTTCGAGCGGCTCATCGATGCATTCGGCGCACAACGCCTGATGTGGGGCTCCGACTACCCGTCCACGCCTGAAGGCGGCATCCCCGGTCTCGTCAATGAGATGCACCAGGCGCTGGACTTTCTACCGCATCACGATCTCGCTTTGCTCTCTGGCGAGGCAGCGTGCCGGATCTGGTCAACACTTCGTCCGGTCTCCTCGAGAGGACTCGCATGAACGTCGCTATTATCGGTGGTGGAATCGGAGGAATGTGCGCTGCCCTCTCACTGCTGCAACGCGGTGTAAATGTAACCGTGTACGAGCAAGCGAACGAGTTGAAAGAAGTCGGCGCGGGACTACGCGTCACGCCGAACGCATCGCGCATTCTCAGGCGGATGGGACTCGGCGAGATCCTCCATCAATCAGCCATTCAGACCACTGAACTTCTCTATTACCGATGGGAGGATGGCCGGGTACTTGCTCAACAGGTGCTGGGAAATTCAATCGAGATCAAATTCGGTGCGCCGTACTATCACATTCACCGGGCAGCGCTACATCAGTTGATTTCCGATGCGGTTCCTCGGGAGCACATTAAACTTGACCAGAAATGCGTGCGTATTGAGCCAATGGGCGACGCTCTCGGTGTGCATTTTGCGAATGGCGACGTGGCGCAGGCCAATGTTGTCATCGGCGCGGACGGTATTCACTCTGTCGTAAGGAAGCAATTGCATGGTGAAGACAGACCACGCTTTTCTGGTGACGTCGCCTATCGCGGCCTCATCCCCGCGACTCGATTAGCCGAGTGGACCCGCGCCCCAACCCAGAAAATCTGGGTCGGCCCTAATAGCCATTTTGTCCAGACATATGCCGGGCCCGATTACATCAATTTCATCGCGCTGGTTCCGGGAGTCGCAGATCGGGAATCGTGGTCGCGCGAAGGCAGCCTTTCCGAGCTTGCCGAAAAATTCCACGGCTGGGACGAGCGCATTCACGAACTGCTGGCGAACACCGATCGGGTGATGTGCTGGCCACTCTATGACCGCGATCCGCTTCCGCAATGGACGGTCGGTCACGTAACGCTGCTGGGGGATGCCGCGCACCCGATGCTTCCCTACCTCGGCCAGGGCGCTGCCCAGGCAATCGAAGATGCTGCGCTGATCGGCAAATGTCTCGCTGGCGTTACGCCACAGGAAGTACCAACGGCGTTGGCAGTCTACGAACGGTTAAGAAGGACGCGTACCGCGCACATCCAGCTCGGCGCTCGCAGTGAGGGAAATATCTATCACCTCCCCGACGGCCAGGAGCAGCGCAAGCGCGACGCGGCATTTCAGGAAATGACCGGGGCCAATGCGTCGCGAGACGAATGGCTTTTTGCCTACGACGTACTGGCCGAGCCACAGCCGCAATAAACCTGCTCCGGAGTCTATATGAATGTTCGTTACAGAAGCATCTGGTCGTCCTTGATGACAACGCCTTTCAGGCAGTCATATGCGGACGTCGGCGGTGTGCGCACACGGTTCGTCGAAGCCGGTGAGACGGGAGCGCCGGTTCTGATGATGCTGCACGGTACCGGGGCAAACTGGGAGATATTTTCGTCGAATCTCGACGCCCACGCGAAACATTTCCACTGTTTCGCGCTGGATTTACTCGGGCACGGCTTTACAGAAAAACCCCCGGGTGCTTACGAAATCAAGGATTATCTCTCGCACCTGCTCAACTTCATGGATATTCAGCGTGTGCCTTCGGCATCGTTCATCGGCACTTCGCTTGGTTCGTGGCTCTCTGTCAAACTCGCTGCACAGTTACCGGACCGCGTGGATCGATTGGTATTACTGTCACAAGGCGGACTCGCCGCTGACCTCCCTACGATGCAGAACATCAGCACTGTGCGAAGCCGCGCAGTCGACGACCCAAGCTGGGAAAATATCGAACAGGTCCTGGCCAGCGTCATCTTCAAACGCGACAACGTACTGCCTGACATGATCGCAACCCGGCAAGCGATCTACTCGCAGTCGTCGATGAAATCGGGAATGCAAAGCATTCTTGCATTGCAAGAGCCGGAGCTACGGATCAGAAACCTCGTCACTCAGGAAGAATGCCGGTCGATCGACAAACCGACGTTGGTGATTGCTTCTTCCGACGACACGGATGTGTTCGTCAAAAGCGCCTACGAGATCGCGAAGCTCATTCCAGATGCACGCCTGGTCGAGATGAAGGGTGTCGGGCATATGCCGCAATGGGAGGACCCGGAAGTGTTCAATCGCCTCAGCATTGATTTCTTGAGGAGCTGATGCATGAACTTCTATTCTATCGTCGCGCGCCTTCGGATCTGTCTTCTTGCACTGGCCTGTTTTGGCGTACTGCCAGACGCGTATGCTGGCAACTATCCCGACCATGCGATCCACATCGTCGTGCCGCTACCACCTGGGGCAAGTGTAGACGCGCTGGCACGCGTGCTGGCCGGCCCCCTTGGCGACCGGCTGAAGCAGCCGATTGTCATCGATAACAAGCCTGGCGGAAATATGATCATTGCCGCGCAGGCAGTGGCGCAGTCGCCCCCTGACGGCTATACCCTCTTCCTTACCATGGATCTGCCACTGGTTGCAAACCCCTTTCTGTATACCAGGCTGTCGTACGATGCCGAGAACGACTTCACCGCCATCTCGCTGCTTGCCACCTCACCCATGCTGATTGCCGTCGGCTCGCAACTGCAAAAGAAGTCCATCCAGGATTTTCTGGCCTATGCGAAGGGCAATCCCGGCAAGCTGAGCTATGGCGGAGGGGTGGTCGCCGCGCAGGTGGTCGGAGAAAACCTCCGCAGGGATGCCGGAATCGACATGGTCTACGTTCCGTTTCGCGGTGGAAGCCCAGTCATTCAGGCGTTGCTGGGAGGGACTATCAGCTTATCCATTACGGACATCACGCCGGCGTTACCCTGGATCCGCAATGGCCGGCTGACGGCGCTTGGCGTCACCGGATCACATCGCGATCCTTCGCTGCCCAATGTGCCGACGCTGGTCGAAGAGGGCCATAAAGACATGGATATCACCAACTGGATTGGACTCGTGGCGCCCGCGAAAACGCCGGAAGCGATCGTGAAGCGACTCAACGAGGAACTCGTCGGAATCATGTCTCGACCCGAGATCAGAAAAAAGATTCTGGAATTGACGCTCGACCCTATGACATCGTCTCCGGCGGAGATGACAGACCGGATCAAGCTTGACCGCTCAAAATGGGGAAAAATCATTCGAGCATCTGGCGTAACCATCAATTGAGCGGAAAGAGGGCGAGATGGACGAACTCCACTACCAGAACGGCTTCGCTAACGAGCATGAATCAGAGGCAAGTCCGGGTACACTCCCCGTGGGCCGAAACTCGCCGCAGAGACCGGCGCACGGACTCTATACCGAACAGCTGAGCGGTACTTCATTCACCGCGGGTCGGTCGGAATTCCGCCGCTCATGGTTGTACAGGATCCGGCCGAGTGCCGCTCATGCGGATTTCGTACCGGTCGACAACGCACGTTATTTCGAAGCCGGCTCAGCGTCCTTTGTTCCGAGCCGGTTTCGCTGGATGCCGCTGCCGCTACCCACAGGTTCCACGAACTTCATCGAAGGTCTGCACACGATGGCGATTGCCGGCAGCCCCGAATCGCGTGAAGGCGCCGCGTATCATGTCTATGCAGCCGCCAGTTCGATGGACTTCGCTTTCTCGAATCATGATGCGGAAATGCTTGTGTTTCCCCAGTCGGGCACACTCCGGGCAATTACCGAATTCGGCGTTCTGGAAATTGGGCCACAGGAGCTTTTGTTGATCCCACGCGGCGTCAAGTTCCGGATTGAACTGCCGGATGGGGCATCGCGCGGATACGTTTGCGAGAATTTCGGTGCCCATCTCCGGCTACCCGAACTTGGCCCGATCGGATCGAATGGCCTTGCAAATGCGCGCGATTTTCAAGCGCCTACCGCATGGTTCGAAGACGTCCGGCAAACAACACGACTGCTAGTGAAATTCGCTGGCTCATTGTGGCAATGCGATCTCGACCATTCTCCGTTCGACGTCGTCGCGTGGCACGGCAATCTATGCCCGTACAAGTACGACATGATGCGCTTCATGTCTATCAACTCAGTAAGCTATGACCATGCCGATCCATCGATTGGAGCCTTGTTGACTTCGCCATCCGCTTTTACGGGAACCCCCAACTTTGAGATAGCGATTTTTCCCCCAAGATGGCTTGTGGCAGAGGACACATTTCGTCCTCCATGGTTCCATCGCAACGTGATGTGTGAGTTCGTGGGTGTTCTTAGCGGCCTTCACGAAGCGCACGGTTCCGGTTTCCCACCGGGCGCCTGCAGCCTGCATAACTCATTCGCGGCGCACGGACCCGATCCTGCGGTTTTCGAGCGCGCATCCAGCGTCGCGCTGTCACCTGAAAAACTGAGCGGCAGCATATTGGCAGTCTTCGAAACTCGCCTTCCCTGCCGGGTATCAGCGTTCGCTCGTTCAACACCGCTGCGAAAACCTGCGTATGACGCCACGTGGGACACGCTGCCACTAGTCACCCCTCCAAAGTTCGCTTGAGGATTGGCGACTACAGGCGGAATATGCTCTTAACGATCTGCTACAATTGGCATCAATCAATTTCTGGAAATGTCGCGGCAAGTGGGAATCGCCACGCACTTGCGCGCAACTCGTTTTGACGCAATCCACTGCCCGCACAAAGGCAAACCCGGTCCCGGTCCGCGTTCGCGCTGTCGGTCGCCCGCCAGAGGCGGCTAACGACTCGCCAATGCGCGCAGTGATCCTGGATGCCGCTGTCGAATTGCTACGCCAGACTTCGCCGGAGAAGGTGTCTCTGCGAGAAGTAGCGCGGCTTAGCAACGTAGATCCCGGATTGGTACGCTATTACTTCAAGGATAAGTCCGGTCTTTTAACGGAAGTGGGGAGCCGGGTACTCGCCTCACTCGCGGTAACCGCTGATGAAAAAGCCAACCGCCCGATGTCGTTCAAGAAACACCTTGAAGCGCGCATCGCCGATTTGCTGTCGCTGCTGTCCCACAACCGGTATTTACATCAGGTCATTCTGAACCAGATCATACATTGGCAAAAGGACGCTGGCCGTGGCGCCCTGACGCAGTTGGCTGACAATGCCATTCGAAGGTCTACGGCGATGATCGAACAAGGTAACAAGGCGGGCGAGGTTCGTCTTGTGGATCCCCGTTTCCTGCATATCGCGATTATTGGCCTCTGCGAAAGCTTCGTTACCATGAGTCCGCTTGTCGCCGAATTTTTTGGTGGCGAACCAGATGCAGATGTCGAACTTGCATACCGGGACTTCGTCGTCGATTTGCTGATGCACGGGCTGACCACGGAGCCGACAGCAAAGAAGAAACCATCGCGTCCGAAAAATCGACAAGCTAAAAAAGAACTGAAAGAGTAGTTCAAAGAATTTAACGAAGAAGCTGAAGCTGTCCAGTTTGCGGAACCGAGGCAATCGTCAACGATATACGCGACGAAGGTCGCCGGGTACAGATTGACGGGCAACGGCACTTTTGTGCGCTAACGCGTACGACGTAGCGCTACGACAAACCAGCGAAACAGCGGGCTGCAGGAGATTTGCTCCATCAGCTTACTTGCGCTGCGAATCAAATACAGCACTTGCAGCAGCAGTGCGCGGATCAGCTTCTCCGGTGCGATGCCCGGGTGACCACTTCTGGCGGCGCTCTCGTACATATACGAAAGACCGCATCCATGCGAGTGAGCGCCTCGTTCGACCGCAGCCGAATGGGTCGAAACCGGTGATTAGCTGGAACGAAGTCGTCCAGCCTGGACCTGTGAACACCGATTCGATATAGCCGTCCGCTGCGCACATCGGCTCGGTTTCAATCGCGTTCGACTCTCTGTCTCGATCTTCACTCCTCCCGGCCGGATGGCCGGCGCAGAAGGCATTTCAACAGGCTTCTGGAGATGCGCGTCTGATTCATGGGTGCTACGGCAGAGCCCGAGCCATCTCGCGCAGCATCTCCTTCTGCATCTTTCCATTCGGGTTACGCGGAAGAGGTTCTTCCACGATCACCACATGATCCGGGATCTTGTAATCCGCCAATTTCTCGCTGCAGAATTCCCGCACGATCGCGTCGGTAACATCGACGTCCACGCAGCGAACGAAAGCCACTACCGTCTCGCCGAGTATGACGTGCGGCCGCCCCACGACAGCCACTTCGAGCACACCGCCCAGCTCACACAACACGTTTTCGACTTCGGCTGGATAGATCTTGAACCCGCCACGATTAATCATGTCCTTCTTGCGGTCTGCAATGCGCACATACCCTTGCGAGTCGACCGAGCCAATGTCGCCGGACTTCCAGAATCCGGCGACGAATGCGCTTTCAGTCGCCTCCGGATTGCGCCAATAGCCGGAGGCGATCATGGGTCCCCGTATCCATAGTTCGCCAGGTTCGCCCGGTGGCATCTCGCAGCCGTTTTCGTCCATTACGCGAATTTCACCGCACGCCACTACCTTTCCGATACTATCGGACTGATCGAGGCCATCGCCGGGTGGCATGATCGTTGCAGGTGACGCGGTTTCTGTCGCGCCGTAGGCATTACACATGACGAGGTGTGGGACGGCTTCAGCAAAACGCCGGATGGTCGCCTCCGGCATGGGCGCGCTCCCGTAGACACCAATGCGCCAGGCCGAAAGATCAAAACTCCGTAGATCCGGATCGAGCAGGCAAAGTCCGTACATGGCAGGCACCAGCAATGCATGCGACATCCTCTCTTCCGAGGCAAGCCGTAAAAAGGTGCGCTTGTTGAATTCTTTCACGAGAACGAGCGCTCCCCCCAGGTAAAGAAGGGGGAACACCACTCCGCACAGCCCCGCAACATGTGACCACGGAATACACAAAACGCTGCGCTCGCCTTCTTGCACAAGGCCGAGTCGATCGACCCAGTGCAGGCACGAATGAATAACGTTCAGATGGGTGAGTGTGGCGCCCTTGGGTCTTCCTGTCGTTCCCGAGGTATAAAGTATTCCAAATATGTCATCCTCAACCGTACCCGTGAGAACCGGCAATTGTTGAACCTGCGCTCTCGTCGCGAGCAGCTGTTCGAATGCGGGATTTCCACAGCGACTTGTTCCGCAGCAGAATCTCGCCGCACATAAGGGCGTAGCCTCAGCGGGCGGCAGTTGTGGCTCACAAGTCTCTTGATAGACTAGAGCAATCGCCTGGGAATCTTGAAGGATATGTGCAACCTCAGGCGCGCGCAGACGTTCACCTATCGGCACCAGTATGCCCTGTGCTCGTGCGATGGCTAGCACGCACAATACAGCTTCCAGACGGTTCGAAAGCATCACGGCAATGCGGTCACCGGCCTGGATGCCCGCTGCCGCCAGAGCGTCGGCAAGACGGTCGACCTGGCGATCAAGTTCCCGGTAGCTCAGTCGGGTTGTTCCATCGACAAGCGCTTCTGCATCGGCCGCTCGTGCAACGACGGCGCGAAACATCTCGTCTATCGTCCGCGGCCGCGCGGCGAAGCACTCGACTACTCTTCCCGAATGGCTCTCCATTCTCCGATGCATCGTAATATCTCTCGTCTTTGTTTTGGTGAAGTATGCGATCAGCGACCGGGCTCACGGCTCCTGGTAGTGCCGCGTTTCAAGCCGTGCTGATCGCGATTGACCTCGCTGGCGCTCTGAACCAGGCACGAGAGACGGCGGTAGCTTCAGACCGTCGCGAACCCACGAGCGCAAGGCATGTCGAGACGGTAGACGCGAGGAGATGTCGCGCGGTCCAGGACAGAACCTGAGCGTGTGGGTCGACTAATGGCATTTCCTCTTCTATATTCCACAGCCGTGGAATATAAAAATACTAGATATCAACAACGGCTTCGTCAAGGAAAAATAGAGAAGCCAGGGGTTTGTCATAGCGCTGGCGCCGGAAGGTTGTTTCAGTGCAGGCTGTGAACCGGCTCGCCAACCGGTCCGGCCTTCCGGTGCGAACGGATGATGCCCAGCAGGCACAGGCAGCCCGTTGCAACGGCCGCGGGAATCGCAAGTACGAGAATGATTTCCTGCAGCCTCAGGCCGGCGGCCATCATCAGTCCGCCGGCCATCGACCCTAACGCCGCGCCGACTCTTCCAACGGCATTGGCCCACGACACACCGGTCGATCGACTGCTCGTCGGGTAATAGCCTGAAACCAGCGCATAGGCACCGATATTCCCGCCGCTTATCAGAAAACCGAGCGCAAAAACCGACAACACGAGCAGGGCCTTGTGGCTTCCGGAAAATGCGCAAAGCACGATTATCGGAATCGCGACGAAATAGGACCACGCCAGTACACGATGCGGATTGAACCGGTCCATTTGCCGGCCCAGCCAGATGCAGCCAAGCGCGGCTCCGACCTGATGCATCATCGAGATCAACGCGGCGGACTCTAGCGGAATTCCCGCACTGGAAAGCAACACGGGCATCCAGCTCGTCAACAGATAGATAATCAGAAGACTACTAAAAAAAATCGTCCAGATCAGAAGCGTCCCCGTTACCACGCCTTTCTCAAAGAGTGCTTTTACCGGCGACCGCCGTACTTTTTCGTCCGCCCGCAGCCGTGGGACTGTCACGCCCGGCGCCGCGACCCTCGACGCGATGCTTGCCACGCGCACATAAGACTTCGCCCGGTCAATCAACAAAAGGTATCTGATCGATTCAGGCAGAAACCCCATCAGAAAAGGCACCAGCAGCAACGGTAAAACGCCGCCAGCGACGAGAATGCCTTGCCAGCCGACCGTGCCGACGATCTCTGCCGTGAGGAGCCCTCCAGCCGACGCCCCGATCGTGAAGCCGCAGAACATCAGCGTCACATAGCCCGAACGCTTTGCACCCGGACAATACTCCGATGTCAACGTGATCGAGTTCGGCATTGCGCCGCCAAGGCCGATCCCGGTTACGAATCGCATGAAGGCGAGAAAATGAATGTCGGGCGAGAACGCCGACACGACGCTTGCAAGGCCAAACAGCGCGACGGATGCAACGAGCACGGTCTTGCGTCCGTATCTGTCCGCCACGGGACCTAGCAGAATGCCTCCAGCCATGGTGCCGAACAGACCCGCTCCGAAAACCGGAGAAAGCGCTGCCACCGTCAGTTGCCAATGCGCGCGGATTGCGGGGCCGACGAACCCGATGCACGCAGAGTCAAATCCGTCCAGCGCGACCACGAGAAAGCAGAAGAAAATGATACTCCGCTGATAACCCGACACGGGCTGCGAGTCGATGAACTCATCGACACTCTGGCTTGCCGCTTCCTGCATGTTCGTCTCCTTTTCTGATCGTTATGTTTCCGGTCCTGTTCGTTGAGACCGTCGAAACCCTTCAGCACACACCGGCCCACGGAAATTCCGTTTCCCCTGCGGGCATACGATGCATGTCGACCGCAGCGAATGTCCCTTTTTAGAAGCGCTGCACGATACCGACACGTCCCACGAATTGATGATTCGTGCTCGACGGCGTCATCAGATCAATGTTCGCGACTGCCGGTTGCCCCAGTGAGTCGGTGCCGCTCGCCAGTTGATAGACGCCGTAGAAATAGACTTCGGTCCGCTTCGACAGGAAGTACTGCACTGAGAAAATGCCTTGATGGTAGGATGCCGACCCGTTGCCGCCCGCACCGCCGCCGTGCGTGTACGTATAGCCTCCCCCAAGCTGGAGAGTGGGAGTCGCGAAACAGGAAACGGTCGCGGTTGCCGTATTGAAGATCGCCGTGCCGCTGTAGTCGAACGGATTGGGTCCGGCATCCAGATCCCCGAGGTTACCGAAAGACGTGTGGCTAAACGACGCCGCGAGAGCCGCCTTGCCGAACTTGTAGCTTGCGCCGGCCGAATAGATTTCGAACGTGCGGGCCGACGCGTAGCCAGCGTAGATCGGATTCGATTGCGCCGAGGTAAGCGAACCGACGGACCCCATGTTGTTCGTTCCCGCGCCGCCGGAGTTCGGGTTGTCGCCGAACGACGAAAGATTCGGATCGCGCGCGTTGATGTAACCGGCACCCGCGGAGAAACCGCGAAATTCGTAGCTCGCACCGAGCGCCCAGATCTGATTACCGGTGAAGTCGCCCGCTTTGCCGCCGGGCGAATACATTCCGCCGAACGTGAACCCTCGATACGTCGGGCTCACGTACTTGATCGCGTTGTTCACGCGCCGAGTGTGGCCAAGCCCATCCACGTCGCCCGGCGTCGTGCCGGAAAGCGCCGCCACACTGAACACCGAGTAGTTCGAGACGAAGTCGGCCTGCGTGTCGTACTGTCGGCCAATGGTGACCACGCCCAGCATATCGCTGTTGAGACCAACATACGCCTGGCGGCCGAACATCGCGCCGCCCTGACCGAGCGCGCCGTTCGCGATGTTGTAGCCATTTTCGAGCGTGAAGATCGCCGAAAGCCCACCGCCCAGATTCTCCGATCCCCGCAAGCCCCACCGGCTGCCATAGCTACGCGTCGCCCCGTCGGTCATGTTGATCTGCGACCCGCTGTTCAGCGAACCATCCGGATTTCGACCAGTCTGGGCGCTATTCGTGTAATTGATGCCGGTATCGATGACGCCATACAGCGTCACCGAACTCTGCGCATGTGCATGGGCCGCCGCGAGCACGATGATCTGACCGGCCCAGAGGTAACTTTTCTTCATGCTGTCTCCATTATCCTTTTCTGATTCATGCGTTGTACTAATCTACATTCACGGAATATCACAAACGACTAGCGATTTTTCAAACGACGTTTGCCCTCCTCTTGTCAAGTCGGCACTGCCGCCACTAAGTCACCCTCAGTCATCCGCCTGGGTCAAGGACATTCCCAGTTGCGCCCGCCGCGCCAACCACGGCGAGGGTCGGTATCGCGGATCGCCGAGCAGCGCGGTCATGTTGCGCAGAATCTCCAGAATCCTCGCCGCGCCGACAGCGTCGCCCATCGCGAGCGGTCCGTTCGGATAGCCGAGACCGAGCGTCACGGCGAGATCGATATCGTCGGGCGACGCGATTCTCTGCTGCGCGATATCGCAACCGATGTTGACGATCATCGCGACGATCCGCTGTGCAACGAATCCCGCCGAGTCGCGAATAACGGTCACGGCGGCACCGCCGTGCGAGCAGAGCGCGCGCGCGCCGTCGCGAAAGCTCGGATTCGTCAGCGGCGTGGTCATCAGCGTGCGACGGCGCGATGCGCTAAGCGGGAACAGGCAATCGATCGCCACAACCCGGCTCGCGTCCAGCCCTTCTTCGAGCGCGGCGGTGGTGGCGTCCTTGCCATACGGCATCACGAGGATCAATGCGCTTTCCGACGGTCGCTCGCCCGACTCGATCGTTACACCGGTCGGCGCTACCAGATCGGTGACCTGCCGGTGCGCGTCGATTGAACGCGAACTGATCCATACGCGTTCGGGCAACGCGGCATGAACGAGCCCCTCGTCCGGGATCTCCTTCCTGCCGCCAGGGTATCGGTAGAAGCCTTCGCCGGCCTTCCTCCCGACAAGGCCGCCCGCGAGCCGGACCGCGGTGACCGGCGATGGACGGAAGCGAGGCTCCTCATAGAACTGGTGGTATATCGACTCCATGACAGGATGCGATACATCGAGGGACGTGAGGTCCATCAGTTCGAATGGCCCCAGGCGGAAGCCGGCCTGCTCGCGCACGATACGGTCGATATCGACGAAGTCCGCCACCCCTTCGCTCACGATACGCAGGCCCTCGGTGTTCATTCCGCGCCCCGCGTGGTTGACGATAAAGCCGGGCATGTCCTTCACCCGCACCGGCGTATGTCCCATCCGCCGCGCCAGCTCCATCAGGCGATCACCGGTCTCCCGCACGCCATGCAGACCGTCGATGACCTCGGCGACTTTCATCAGCGGAACGGGATTGAAGAAGTGGAATCCCGCGACGCGCGACGGTTTCGAACACGCGGTCGAGATCGCGGTGATCGACAGCGACGAGGTATTCGACGCGAGGATGCAGTCCTCCCGAACCACCGCGTCGAGCCGGGTAAATAGATCCCGCTTCGCGTCGAGATTCTCGGCGATCGCCTCGATCACGAGGTCGCAATTCTTCAACGCGTCCACCGAAGTCGCGGACCGGATGCGTGCCACCGCGTCGGTTGCCGCGTTGACCGCAATCTTGCCTTTCGTCGCAAGCGTCGCGAACGTATCGCGGAGATGGTGTCGGGCGGCCTCCACGGCGTCCTGCCTGATGTCGTACAGGTGTACGTTCAGTCCCGCGAGCGCGGCAATCTGCGCGATTCCCCGGCCCATCGCACCGGAGCCGACAATGCCGACCGAACGGATAGTGAAGTCTTCTGTCATTGAGTAAGTCTCGAGTTCTATCGGCTCAGCCAGATAGCGTGCTGGCTGAGAACCGCTATGGGCGTTACTCGTGAAGCTTGCGGACGTGAAGAGCGATCATCGCGAGCCGCGCCGGTATGTACGCCGGGTCTCCCAGTGCTTCGTAAAGGGCTTGCGACGTCTGCGCATGTTCGGCGAGACCCGTGCGATTCAGCAGCTCCAGCGGTCCTTCCGGATAGCCGAGCCCGAGCTTCAGCGTGGTATCGAGGTCCTCCGCAGTGGCCAGTTTCTCGTCGTAGCGACGCAGTACCGCGTTGTAGTAAGGCCGTACCAGCCGGTTGACGATACGGCCGGGGAAGTCGTTGCACGTCGCCACGACGAGACCCGCGTTCTCGAATAACGCCTTCAATTCCACCAGCGCCGCCTCGTCGAAATCGCGCGGCGTGACGAGCTCGATGAGTTGCGTCGGTACCTCTTTCCCGAGCCGGAATCGCGCGAAGCCGAAGGCCCTGCGCGGCGCGGATTGCGCGCTGAGCGGCGAACGCGCTTCATCGGTATACACGCCGAGGCATTCGTCCTTCAGCTCGATGGCGACGATCGTCGTCGCATCGAGCGTGTCGCGTTCGGCCATATATTGCTTGCCCGCGGCATCGCCCAGATAGACGCGGCACTTTTCGTCGGTGCCGGCACGGTCGAGAAACGGATGACGGTCGGGAAACGACTGGCTCGTCCCAGCCCATTTGATGCTGTAATTCATCTCACGCTCCAAACATCTTCGTGTCGGTGTATCGATGGAAACCGTGGCCGGTTTTCTTGCCGAGCCGTTTCGCCGCGATCATCCGCTTCACGAGCGGCGGGCACGCGGCGCGGTCTTCGTTCGTCAAGCCGTGCATCGCCTCGCACAACAGGCGCTGGGTGTCCATGCCAACGAGGTCGAGCAGTTCGAGCGGACCCATCGGATAGCCCAGTGCCGTCCTGATCGCCCTGTCGATCTCCGCCGGTTCCGCAACGCCGGCCTCGACGAGACGGATCGCATCGTTGTTGTACGGAATCAGGAAATAGTTGAGGATGAACCCCGGCGTGTCCTTCGTCTTGACCGGCTGCTGGCCCATCTGCAACGCGAACTCCCACGCTCGCTGCCACGTGTCGTCGCTCGTTTCGAGACCCGGCGACATCTCGATCAGTTTCATCAACTGGGCAGGCAGGCAAAAGTGCATGCCGACGAAGCGGTCCGGGCGCCCCGAGCCGCCTGCGATTTCGGTGATCGAAATGGTCGACGTGTTGGACGCGAAGATCGTGTCGGCGGCGCAGACCCTGTCGAGTGCGGAAAACAGCTCGTGCTTCACACGCAGGTCCTCGAACACGGCCTCGATGACCACGTCGCCTGACGCGAGATCCTCGAGCTTCGTCGTCGACGACCATCGTCCGAGAATAGCGTCGAGGTCCTCGACGCTGAGCTTGCCTCGCGCGACCGACTTCCGCAGGAAGGCTTCGGTCTGCCCGCGTGCGCGATCGAGTGCGTCCTGACGCGTGTCGAACACGATGGTCCGGAAACCGGCGCGGGCCGCGACGATCGCAATGCCGGTGCCCATCGTGCCGCTGCCCGCGACTGCTACTGTCTTAACTTTCGTCATGTCTGTTCCACTATGGTGGGTTGCGTGCGGACCGGTGCGCATTTCACCGATCGCTGAATTGCGGCTTGCGCTTTTCGATGAACGCCCGCATGCCTTCTTCCGCGTCGTCCGACTGGAACGCCAATGTCGACAGGTCCGCCTCGATGCGCAGACCCTCTTCCAGCGACACATCACACGCACGCAGCACCGCCTGCCGCGCCAGCATCGACGCGATCGCGCTGTAACCGATGAATTGAGCGCAGAAGTCCTGCCCTATCTGGTGAGGATCGCCATCGTCCACGACGCGGTTCGCGAGACCGATCCGCTCCGCTTCCGCAGCATCCACGGTCCGGCCGGACATGATCAGCTCCAGCGCACGCGCCGGACCGACGAGACGCGGCAGACGCTGCGTACCGCCGTAGCCCGGCACGAGACCCAGCCTGATTTCCGGCAAGCCCATCCTTGCCGACGGCGTCGCGACGCGGAATGTGCACGCCAGCGCGAGTTCGAGGCCACCGCCAAACGCGTAGCCATTGATCACGGCCACCGACGGCATCAGCAACTGGTCGAGCTGGCGAAAAACCGATTGCCCGAACACCGCGCCCTCTCGCTGCGCGACCATGCTGCGCCCGCGCAACTCCTTGATGTCCGCCCCGGCGCAAAAAGCCTTACCGCCTCGCCCGCAAACGACGAGCGCTCGGGCATCGGATGCCTTGACTTCGTCGAACGCCGCCGAAATTTCACGCAGCACCGCGAAGCTGAGCGCATTGAGCGCTTCAGGACGGTTCAACGTGAGGAACGCAAGGTTGTCACGGAATGAAAGCTCGACGCTCATGCCTCGTCCTCTCAGTGACCGAACCGCTCGGCGTCGGGGATCCGGCGGGCTGCGAACGCCTGCGCAAGCTCTTCCTGCTCTTCACTGCCGAGATACGCGCGCAGCAGCAGATCGTGCGTGACCCGCGAGAGGCCCGCTACGCCACCATGCCGCGCGTTGAATGCGCCCTTGATCGATGCAAGCGCGAACGCACCGCGTTCGGCGACTTCGAGCGCGTAGTGCTTCGTCGCGCTCTTCAGTTCGTCGTCCGGCACGACCTTGTTGATCAAGCCCATTTCGACCGCTTCGCGTGCGGTGATCTTCTGGTTGCAGTACCAGATCTCCTTCGCGCGCTTCTTGCCGACGAGGTCTTCGAGGTACCACGTACCGTAGCCGGCGTCAAAACTCCCCACCATCGGACCGACCTGGCGAAAAATCGCGCTCTCTTTCGCGATCGTCAGATCGCAGACGACCTGCAACACATTGCCGCCGCCCACCGCGAAGCCGTTGACCGATGCAATCACCGGCTTCTGCAGCCGGTCGATACTTTCGTACATTTCCAGCACTGGCAGCACGCCGGCATAGAGTTTGGAATCCTGCATACCGTCCTTGCGCCCGCCAGTGCAGAAGAATTTGTCGCCCGCACCGGTCAGCACGATAACGCGCGTGCGTGTTTCGCGGCGGATGTCGTTGATGCAATCGCGAATTTCGTGGCACATGCGCTCGGTAAACATGTTGCCGTCGTCCGGGCGGTTCAGCGTGATGGTCCCGATCGGACCATCTTCTTCATACAGAATCTCTTCGTAAGCCATCGTAAATCTCCATCAAATGATCTGTTTCGCGGTTAGACGCGCAACGTCCTCGTCCGCAAGACCGAGCCGTCGGCGCAATACGTTTTCCGTGTCGTGGCCGAGCTCGGGCGGCGGCAGCCTGTGAACACTGCTTTGCCCATCGAACCGGATGCCGAGGCCCACTTGCGGAACGGGGCCGTCCGCGCCCTCGACTGCGTAAAACATGTGCTTTTCGCGCAGCACCTCGTCGTCCACGACCTGATCGACGCGATTGATCGGACCAGCGGGAATTCGGTGCTGCGCGAAGATCGCGAGCCATTCCCCACGCGGGCGAATGCGCAGAATGCTGCTTACTTCAGCCACGATCTGCGCACGCTGTTCCCTGCGCGCCGCGTTGGTCGCGAATTCGTTGCGCGCGCCGTACTCCGGCCGCTCGACGGCGCGCCAGAACCGATGCCAGATCGCATCGTTGCCGAGGCCCAGCGTGATCGGCTCGTCTGCGGTGTCGAACACCTGGTAGATCGCGATCACCGAATCGCGGCCGCCCGATCTCGTGACCGGCTCGCCCGAGCCGAGATAAGGCACGATGCGTGGCGACATGAACCGGACCATGCTTTCGACCATCGAGACGTCGATCGCCTTGCCGACGCCGGTGCGCTGGCGCTCGATGATCGCCGCGAGCGTCGCGAGCGCGACGTCCTGGCCCGCGAGCAGATCCGCCGCCGGCGTGCCGACTTTCTGCGGACCCTCATCGGGTTCGCCGGTCAGATCCATCACGCCGGAGTAGCCTTCGGCAATCAGGTCGTAGCAGGGCGAATCCGCACGGGACCCGGTCAGGCCGAACCCCGTGAGCGAAACGTGAATCAGCTTGTCGTTGATCGACCGAAGCCGGGCCGCATTGAGGCCCAGCTTCGACTGGACCGCATCGACCATGTTCAGCACGATGACGTCGCTGTCCTCGACAAGGCGGTCCACAATGTCGCGACCCTCCGGATGACGGACGTCGAGCGTCATGCTTTCCTTGTTGCGGTTGACGCTCGCGAACCACAGCGACTGCCTGCCGAGAAACGGTGGCCCCCAGGCTCGCGTGTCATCTCCAACACCGGGCTTCTCGATCTTTAGCACGTGCGCTCCCAGGTCCGCGAGCAATTGTGTCGCGTAAGGTCCTGCAACCGATGTCGTCAGATCGAGAACGCGGATACCCTGCAACAGGTTGAGGCCGCTTTGTTCATGTTGCAGTGGAAGCGAATCAAGTTGCTTCATGTTTAGTCATCTTAAATAAGTGCGTTACGGGCGAGATGTTTCGGCGTCACGGCTCTTACCACGCGATGAGGCTTTCTCGCGCGTGAATCACGTCACGCATCCAGCAGCAGTGGACGATTCGCCGTCTCGCGCATGCAGACCGAGGCCACCAATGCAAGGCCGGTCGCGACCATCACGAAGAACGCCGGCGATGCAGGGTTTCCGGTATGGGCGACGAGCCACGTCGCGACGTAGCCCGCCGATCCCCCCGCAAGGATCGAAGCGATGTTGTAGCCGAGCGCGAAGCCGCTGACGCGCATCGAGGCCGGCAGCGTCTCGGCAAGCGTCGCGAGCAGATTCGCCAGATAGCACGCGGTGATCTGGCCGAGAATGAGTTGAACGGCAATACCGACGCCTGCGCTATGAGTCGCGAGCTTGAAAAGCGGATACGAGGCGACGACGAACAGGCCGTTCACGAGGATCATGACGATCTTTCTGCCGAACCGGTCGGAAAGCAGCGACCAGAACGGCATCGACACCGCAGCCAGCACCAGCGTCGCCGTCGTGGACCATGCGGCGGTCTTCGCATCGATCACATGTTGTGTCTGCAGCAGCGTGCTCATATAGGTGAATACCGTCCAGTAGCTGGCATTCGAGGTCAGCGCCAGCGCGATCACAACGAGCACCGCGGTCGGACGAGCCTTCAGCACGCCGAGCGCGGGCGCACGCTTGATGTCTTTTTCCTTCGCGATTTCCTCGAATGCGATCGACTCTTCCATCCGCAAGCGCACGATCAACGCGATGATGCCGAGCGGCAACGAAATCAGGAACGGAATGCGCCAACCCCACGACGCGAAATTCGTATCCGCCACGAACGCGCGCGTGAGAGCGACGGTGAACGACGCGAGCAGCGTGCCTGTCACGGTGCCAAGATTCACGAAACCGGTGAGATAGCCGCGGCGCTTGACCGGCGACTGCTCGGCCACATAGGACGCCGCGGTCCCCAGTTCACCACCGGCGGAAAATGCCTGAATGCTACGCAGCAGCACGAGTACCGCGGGCGCCACAACGCCAATCATGTCGTAAGACGGAATCAGGCCAACCACGACACTCGCGACGACCATCCCGGCAACCGACAGCGTCAACGCCCTGCGCCGTCCGAACTTGTCCGCAAGGTGTCCGATCACGATGCCGCCGAACGGCCGCAGGAAAAACGACGCGGCGAAGATCGCGAACGTGGAGAGCAACCCGGCGGTCGGATCGGATTTCGGAAAGAAGACCTGCGCGATCGTCGTCGCGAGAAACGCGTAGATCGTGAAGTCGTAGTATTCGATCGCGGTTCCGATACCCGCGCCGATGACGATGCGGCGCCGCCGCGCCGGATCGTGAGCGATGCTCTGCTCGACCTGATGCTGCGCTGCGGTCCCGATCGAATCGTTCAAGGTACTCATGCTCGTCTCCACATTTCTCGCGCGACAACGCTGTTGTCGATCTTTTTTATCGAGGGCGCCAGCGTCGCTGGCGCCCGGACTGGCTCACTCTAAACCGCCGGGTCGAACGTTCATTTCACGGCCGCGACTTCGTTGCCGGCGGCCGGCCGGTATTCCACCACCCCATTTTCCACGAGCTGCCCGACTTCGCTCTCGCTCATCCCCAGCTCGCCTTCGAGGATCTCGCGGGTATGCTGGCCGAGCCTCGGCGCGGCTGCTCCGACAACCGGCGGCGTCTCCGAGAACCGCAGACCCGACGTCACAACCGGATATCGCCCATACATCGGATGCTCGACGTGGGCAACCTGATTCAGGTGCTTGACCTGCGGGTCCTGAAACACCTGGTCCATCTTGTTGATCGGTGCGACCGGCGCGCCCGTGGCGGACAGCAGCTCGACCCAGTGACTGGTTTTGCGCGTCCGCGTGATCGCGCTGATCATGCCGACGAGTTCCGGCTTGTGCTTCACCCGGTCGCCGTTGGTCAGGAAGCGCGGATCGTCCTTCCATTCGGGCTTGCCGAGCGAATCGCACATCTTGCGGAACAGCTTGTCATTCGGGGAACCCATCAACACCCAGCCGTCTTCGGTCGGGAACGCCTGGTACGGCGCGACGTTCGCGTGGCCGGAGCCCTGCGGCTTCGCGATGCTGCCGCCAATCAGGTATTCGCTGGCGACGTTGATCAGAATCGCCAGTTCGGTGCCAAGCAGCGAGGCGTCAACCCGCTGGCCCTCACCGGTCAGCGTACGGTGATGGAGCGCCGCGAGCACGCCGATAGCCGCGTGCAGCCCGGTCGATACGTCGATCAGCGCGACGCCGGTCTTGACCGGCTCGCCGTCGGCGCTTCCGGTCACCCCCATCAGGCCGCCTAGCGCCGAGATCATCAGGTCGTAGCCTGGCCGCTCGTGGTACGGCCCGGTCTGACCGAACGCCGAGATCGCGCAATAGATCAACCCAGGATTGGTCTTTTTCAGCTCTTCGTAACCCAGACCCAGGCGATCCATCACACCGGGGCGGAAACTTTCGACGACGACGTCCGCGCCCACGATCAGCTTCTTCGCGATCTCGATGCCCTCGGGCGTCTGCAGATCGATCGCGACGCTGCGCCGGTTGCGGTTGAGCCCGAGAAAATAGGAGCTGACCTCGCCGACGAACGGAGGCCCCCAACCGCGGCTGTCGTCGCCGATGCCCGGCCGCTCGATCTTGATCACGTCCGCGCCGAGGTCGCCGAGAATCGAGGTCGAATACGGACCCGCCACCACGCGCGTGAAATCGATCACGCGCAGTCCTTTCAAGCTGGTTTTCTGATTCATCATGTTTTACTGGGTTATCTGCAGTTCATTCCGCTCCGCAAGCGGCGCTCAGGCCGACAGCTCGCCGCCGGGATCGACCAGGCGGCGCAGTATCGACAACTCGTCGGAAGTCGGCGCAGCCGACGTCGGCCACGACGCCGTGCGCAACGCAAAACCTGTGTTCTCGATTACATCGCGAGGCTCGACTCCCGGGTGAATGGAGCGAACCTGCATGCACTTCTCTTCGTCGAATTCGAACGTGACCAGCGGCGTCACGCACAGAACCGGGCCCTCTGTCGTGATACCGAGCTTCTGCCGTTCACCAGGACCACCCAGATGACCGGCAGCGGTCAGGAATTCGACGCTCCCGACAAAGGTCCGACGCGTATGCGCCGCGCTGAAAAGGAGGATCCGCTTCGACACCACCGCGAACGACGTGTTCGCCAGCCCCGGCCCGCGAAAGCGCGGACGGCCGCTTACGTCGTATCCCGTTCCGGTCAGGTTGATGTTGCCGCGCCGGTCGATCTGGACCCCGCCATAGAACATCACGTCCAGCCTGCCGTTCTCGGACATCTCGAAGAGGTCGTACGCAGTGCCGAGAGCTTCGGCGCCCTCGACCCATCGGCCGTCCGACGCCGATCGATAGAGCCGTTTCGGCTTCGGATTGACCACCCCCGCCGGGGTGATCAGCGTCAGGTTGGGCGCGTGCAGTTTTTGCGCGAGCAGACATGCGGCGACCGGCACCAGCGAACTAGCCCCCGTTACAGCGAGGTCCCCGTCCCTCAGCTCCCGCGCAAGCAGCACGGTCATCAGTTCATCATTGCTGAACCCATTCATCGGACCACCTCCGAAAGCGCAAGGATCCGGTCCGCGCCGCCCACGCTGCGCACGTAATCTTCAAGCGATTCGGGTTCCTCAACATAAGGACCGAAGTATTCGCGACGCCAGGTGTCGGCATTCGCGCCCGCCTCGATGTACGCACTGATGCCGGGTTCGTCGTGCACGTGGATGCCGTGACTGGAGCACGGATGCGCCCCGAACGGCGCTTCGACGACCGCATCGACGAGATAGCCCGGAATCGTCGTGCGATTCGGCTGCGCACGGATCTCGCCGTTGTCGATGATCCGGTCCACGGTGACGATCACGTACTTCGACGCCTTCGCAAACAACGGATCGCAGAACGGCGTGCCGAGATTCCTCACGTTTCCGTAAATGTCGGCCTCCTGCGCGTGCAGCAGGCAGACATCCGGGCGCAGCGCGAGCGGCGCGACGACACCCGCGCCGTTGCGGGGCGCGGCGGCGGAACGGCCGATATCCGTGCCTTTCACCGACGTGACCGGATGCGAATCGAGATGCTCGAGGGTGGCCATCAGGCCGCCGAGGATGGTCGCCTCGTCGGCATCCACGATGCTCACGCTCCCCTCCTGAGCCGCGCGCCGGAAGTTTGGCGCAAAGCCGAGATGCTCGAACGACACGTGCCCAACGGTCGCCTGCGCGACGCAGCCCGCGCCGATCAGCAGATCGACTGCATAACTCGACGGCGGGGCCGCGACGAGACGCAGATTCCTGACCTTCCTGCGTGCCAGCGCCCTGACCGCCGCGCACGGATTGTTGTGAAACCACAGGCCGCCGAGCGCGAGGAGCTGCCCCGCCTCGACCCGCTCCAGGGCGTCGGCAAGGCTCGTCAGTTTGCTCCTCCGCGCCGGGTGGTCCCGGGGTTCTTCTCTCGCTGTCGTCCTCATCAATCTGCACCATAATGTGTTTTGTGAATCCATAATATGGTCTCAACAGATGTGTGTCAAACTATTTTGCGAACGAGGAGGAGTGACATGAAACAACGGTCGTTGGAAGTCCAGCAATGCACGCTGCCGATTCGCGGCGTGTTCCGCATCAGCCGCGGATCGAAGACGCTCGCGGAATCGATCGTGGTGCGCATCGGGGAACGGGGAATGGTCGGCCTCGGCGAATGCGTGCCGTATGGCCGCTATGGCGAGAGCATTGAAAGCGTCACCGCACAGATCCGGTCGGTGGCGCCAGCTATCGAGGAAGGGCTCGGCCAGCAGGATCTGCAGCGCCTGCTGCCGCCCGGATCGGCGCGCAACGCGCTCGACTGCGCGCTATGGGACTTGCGCAGCCGGCTGAGCGGCCGAACGGTGGCGTCGTTCGCCGGACTCGGCGAGACGCTCGAACCGGTGGTCACGGCGTTCACGTTGAGCCTCGACGAGCCGGAAGCGATGGCCGACAACGCGCGTGAATTCGCCCACCTTCCGCTGCTGAAGCTGAAACTGGGTGGGGACGGCGACCTGGAGCGCGTGCGCGCGGTGCGCCGCGCCGCGCCGAAAGCCCGCCTGATGGCGGATGCGAACGAAGCGTGGCGGCCCGACCAGCTCGGCGCGTTCCTGCCGGAATTCGCCGGATTGGGCGTGGAGTTGCTGGAACAGCCTCTGCCGGCGGGCGCCGACGATGCGCTGCTGGGCTACGCGAGCCCGGTGCCGCTCGCGGCGGACGAGTCGTGCCGCGATCTCCGTTCGATCGCCGATATCCGCACCAAATACGCATTCGCGAATATCAAGCTCGACAAGACCGGCGGTCTGACCGAAGCACTGGCGCTGGCCGATGCCGCCCGCGCCGCCGGCATGAAGGTGATGGTCGGCTGCATGGTCGCATCGTCGCTTTCGATGGCGCCGGGCATCGTGCTCGCGCAGAAGGCGGACGTCGTCCATCTGGACGGGCCACTGCTGCTCGCCCGCGACCACCACCCGGCGCTGCGCTACGACGGCGCAACGCTCTTTCCCGACTCGCAGGTCTGGTCGACCTGAGACCTGGATTTGAAACCTGTCGGGAAGCCGTCCCCGGACCTCGCAAAGAGGCCCAGACGCTTTTACTCGAAATAGCTCAACCGGTGGGAGATTTCCCGGCCGGCCGCCATGACCGCGTTGACGAGTTCCGAAACGCGCTTCGGGTCGCTCACGCGCGACCTCAGCACCGGAATGCTGACGGCGGCGATCACCTGCCGCGTGTGGTCGCGGATAGGCGCGGCGACGGCCCAGACGTCCCGCTCGGTGAACTCGTCGTTGATCGCGTAGCCCTTTTCGCGCACCTCCGCGAGCAGCGCGAGGAACGCTTTCGGACTGGCGAGTCCCGGCACCTCGCCGGGCCGCCATTGCGCCGGCGACGGCAAAATCCCCTCCAGCTGATTGCCGGACAGCCACGCGAGCAGCACCTGCCCCGACGCACGTCCGTCCCACGGCGGCCGCCGGTATCCGATCGGGCTGAAAATCTTGATCGTCTGATTTGTCACGCGGCGATCGACGAACACCACGTCGTTCTCGACGAGCACGGTCAATTGAACATTCTCGCCGGTCCGATCCCGCAGGTCGTCGAGCGGCTGGCTCGCGCCCGATATCAAATCGTTGCCCTGCACCGCCGCGGCCGCGAGCCGGACGATCTCGACGAACGGGGAGTACTTTCCGGTTCGCGTGTCCAGCCTCACAAACCCCTTGCTCTCCAGCGCGTCCAGGATGCGCCGAACGGTGCTCGGCGCAAGCCCGAGCCGGCCGGTGATTTCCGACACCGTCAGCGCAGGCTCGTCGGTTGAAAACACCTTCAGGACATCGAGCATACGTTCGGCTGAGCGCAACGTTTGTCCAGTTGCGAGTTTAGGCACGTCTTTCTTCCTCTCTCTTGAATGGCGAAGCAAATTCCGACATACATGTATCATTCCACTTTATGGAAAATTTATCCATATAATGGCAATCAACGTTCCGAATGAATGACCCGGTCCGATCAGGGAGTCCCATGCGTTTGAGTAACAAAGTGGCGGTGACCGCCGGCGCTGCGTCCGGCATTCGACGCGCAATCAGTCTGCGACTGGCAGCGCAGGGGGCGACGGTGATCACGACCGACCTGAATGCCGACGGCGGCGCAGGCGTCATTGAAGAGATCAGGAGCAATGGGGGGAAAGCCGCGTTCAGAACGCTCGATACCGCTTCGGAAGAACAGTGGCGCGATGTGGCAGCGTGGACGGTCGAACAGCACGGAACGCCGGACATACCAGTAAATAACGCCGGAGTATATCTTATCCGCCCCTCGCCTATACGACGGTCGAGGAGTGGGCGCCGATGATGAATGTGAACGCGAAAGGCATGTTTCCCGGGATGCGCGCGTTCGCGCCGCTGATGGCCGCGAGGCGGCGGGCGGCGATCGTCAACATGCCGTCGGCCAATGTGTTGACCGGCATCGCCGGAAGGTCCGCGTATGCGGCGAATGCGTTCGACCAGGTGCGCGTCGACGCGGTGTTTCCCGGCTCGCCATAATCGATCATGGAAGAATCCCGCTCTCTCCGCATGAAAGCACTGGAGCTTCGGCAACTCCGTTATTTCGCGATCCTCGCGCGGGAACTTCATTTCGGCAGGGCCGCCGATGTCGCCTGCGTGACGCAGCCCGCGCTAAGCCAGCAGATCGCCAAGCTCGAAGTGCTCGTCGGCACGCCGCTGTTCGCCCGCGATTCCCGCGGCGTCATGCTGACGGCCGCCGGCGACGCACTGCGCGACGGCCTCGACAACGTATTCGGGCAACTTGACCGCGCGCTTCGCGCGGCACGCGAAGCCGGAGAAGACCAGACCTTCACGCTGTCGATCGGGCTGGTCGAATACACCAACCTGCCGTTCGTGCCGCCCGCGCTGATCCGGTTACAGGCGCTTTATCCCGACGTCATGATCATCCGGCGCGAAATGAACGCGAGGCGGCAATGGGCAGCGCTCGGCACGGGCGAGATCGACGTGGGCTTTGGCGTTCCCGTCGAGCAGTCGGGTCGCGAGACGCACATCGGTTCCGAAGACCTGCTCGACTCCGGCTGGTGTGTGCTGATGCGCCGCGACCACCGGTTCGCCCGACGCACGCGGCTGCGGATCAACGAGCTGGCGCGCGAGCGGCTCATCGTGCCCGCGCGCTCCGTCAACGAACCGCTCTACGATTCGGTGCGCGCCCGCTTCGTGAGTACAGGCGTGCAGCCGAACATCGTGTACGAGACCACACAATCGCAGGTTGGCATGGCGCTCGTCGAGCAAGGGCTCGGGTCGATGCTCGGCGCGGCGTATGTTTTTGCGTCGGTGCCGGAATCACTCGTGTACTGTCCGGTCAGCGGCTTCGATCCACTCACCGTGAAGGTCTTCTTTCGCGGCGACGAACGCAGCCCGCTGGTGCTGGACTTCGTCGAGCTGGCGATCGAAGAGGCGCGCCGCTTGCAGGCGGGCACCACCGCCTCCGCCGCTGGACCCGCGGCCGACTAGCGCGGGCTTATCAGTCACGTCTGTCTCGTCCTGCGGACGGAAACGGGGTTTGCACTTGCGGATAAATGTATTGAGACCCCGTGCGACTCCCCGGTGCCATAGCAGTGGCCAAGCGCCTGCATGCCGCGCCCGCCGATGCCGCGAATCGGATCGGCATCCGCGTTGAACAGCCGCTTCGCGCCCTCGGGGCGGCAACACGACCGATTAGCGAAACTTATCACCCATGCGGCTACTTCGAATTGGCCCCGCGCGCCGGACGCCGTCAGACTGAGTTCCGAGGTCAACGACCGACCATACATCCACGGAGAATTCATGAAATTGCTGATCGTTTCCGCACTTGGCGTTGCGACGTCCATCGCGTTCGCCACGTCCGGCGCGCACGCGCAACGTGCACCTGCATCCGTCAACGACGGTATCGCCACCGTGGTCGCGAAGCGCCAGCAATCGCTCGTCGGCACGCGTGATTTCATTGATCGCCGCGCGGCATTCGAGAAACTGATGGCGCAGGTCCCGGTGCCAGACGGCGTGACGATCCACCACGTGGATGCGAATGGCGTTCCCGGCAAGTGGGTCTCGCTGAACCACGCCCGTGTGTCCGGCACGCACGGACGCCGCGTGATCCTCTATCTGCACGGCGGCGGATTCTACAGCGGCTCCAGCAACAGCCACCGCGCGCTGGCCGCCACCCTTGCCAGGGACGCGGGGGCCGACGTGCTGCTGCCCGACTACCGGCGCATGCCCGAAGCACGCTACCCAGCGCAAATCGACGACGCCGTTACAAGCTACGAATGGCTGCTGAAACAGGGCTATTTCGCGTCGGACATCGCCGTTGCCGGGGAATCGGCCGGCGGCAATCTGGTGCTCGAACTGGCATTGCGGCTGCGCGCGGCGCATCGGCCGTTGCCGTCGTCGCTGGTCGCGATGAGCCCGATCATGGATCTGACTGCGTCGGGCGATTCCACGCGGACGCTCGCCAGCCTCGACCCGGTGCTTACCCGCGCGGGCCTGCTCGACGTCACGAAAGTCTATATGCAAGGCGCCGATCCGCGCAGTCCGGACGCGTCGCCGCTGTTCGCCGATCTGCACGGATTGCCGCCGCTGCTGCTCCAGGTCGGCGCGCGCGAAATCCTGCTCGACGACAGCCTGCGCATCGCGCGTGTGGCCGCGCTGGACGACGTCGCGGTATCGGTCGAGGTGTGGCCCGGCATGGTGCACCAGTGGCAGCTGTTTCCGGACGTCGTCCCCGAGGCTCGCCGTGCGCTCAGGAACTGCGCGGAGTTTATCGACGCGCACATGGCGCGAGTTGCAACGACGCAGTGACTGCTGTCCGTGAAGGTCATCGCTACTTTTCAGTTGCTGCCGGTAACGACGCAAGGTGAACGCACAGCCCCCGTAAATCGACGAAATCCCGATCCGACCGCACGACCACGGCAGTCAATCTACGGGCGCATCATACCGACGCCATGTGGGCTTGTTCGATCCACAGCGAGTGAGTATGCAATGCGTCGAGACCGCGATGATGCGCGATACTCACCATCGCCATATCAGGCAATCTATCGATCACCGTCTGGTACAGACCACTTTCCATCTCCGGGTCCAGCGCACTTGTCGACTCGTCGAGCAGCAGAAAATCGGGGCGCTGCAACAGCACACGAGCGAATGCGAGACGCTGCTGCTCCCCCGGGGAAAGCCGGTGCCCCCAGCGAGACACTTCGTACAGGCTGCCGGCATAACGCTCGAGCCGGCACGCGGTGAGCGCATTGGAACAGACGTCATCGTCGAACGCATCGTCGGTGCCCGGATAGCACAGCGCGGCCTTCAGCGTTCCCGCCGGCACATAGTTCTTCTGCGACAGGAACAGCACTCCGCCGCCCGCCGGCACCGTCACCTGGCCGGAACCGTACGGCCATATGCCGGCCAGCGCGCGAATCAACGTGCTCTTGCCGACGCCCGACGGTCCGCGAATCAGCCAGCGCTCCGCCGGATGCACGGCGAGATTCACGTCCCGGGTCAACACCCGCCCGTCGGGCGTGCGCAGCGTCAGTTGCTTCGCGCACAGGCAACGCTGCGTATCGACGCTGCAGACGATCGAACCGGCATCCTCAGCGCCTTGAGATTGCCGCGATGCAATCGCCCGCTCCAGCCCGTCGAGGCGCGCAACGATCGCCCGGTAACCCTGCAACGCCTGATAGTTCTGCACGAACCACGACAACGCGCCGTTCACCGCTGCGAAGGACCCCGACAGCCGCATCATGCCACCCAGCGTCACGGCATGCGCCATATAGCGAGGCAGCACGACGAACGTCGGCACGATCATTGAGATGTAGATGATGGCCGTAGTCAGCGGATTGAATCGCAGATTAAAGCGAACGATCTGCCAGAAATTGCCGCGAATGGCGTCGAAACTCGCTCGCATGCGCCGCCCTTCGGCACTCGCGCCCCGATACAGCGCGATCTGCTCCGCGTATTCCCGGATGCTGGCCGCCATGAAACGGAAGTGCGCCTCCGCGCCCTCCTTGTTGAAATTCAGGCGCATCAGCGGACGACCAATCCAGTGCGTAACGCATGACGTCAGCGACGCAAAGATCAGCGCGGCCCATAGCATATAGCCCGGAACCGACACAACACGATGCGCTACATGCATGTTCAACGGACCTGACAGGCGCCACAGGATCAGCGAGAAACTGACCAGCCGCACCAGCGTGCTCAACAGCCCCACCGACAACGTGCAACTAGCCGTGACGAACTGATCGATATCCTGCACGATCCGTTGATCAGGGTTATCGACCTGCTGGTCGCGCTCGATCCGGTAGAACGCGCTGTCGCCAAGCCACGCATCGAGAAAGCGTTCGGTCATCCATTGCCGCCAGACGATCTGCAGCATCGAGCCCGTCAGCATCGCAACCACGCCGAGGACGACGAAGGTCGCGAGAAGGATTGCAAATTCGCCCATGATGTCCGCAAGCGCGACCGCGTCATAACGCGCGAGGGCGTCCATGAAGCGGCCGTTCCAGGCGTTGAGCCAAACCGTCATATACGCGCTCGCGACGGTCTCGCCGGCCAGCACGGCGAGCAGCGCCCACGCCTGATAACGACGCTCCGACATCCAGAACGGACGTGCGAGTTGCGCTGCCGCACGCAACGAAGCGCGCACGCCCGCATGCAGCGCCGGCGAATCGTGCCCTGTGCCCGCCGGCAAACATACCGGCTTCGCGAGTGCCCGTGCATCGCCACACGCTTCGCCCGCCATCGATTCGGTACTCACGGTGCTCAGATAGCGTATCGGCCGGTCAGCACGAACGTCCGCCCGGGATAGACAGCGAGGAAGCTGTTGGTCGCCGTATCGCCATACAGATTACGATTCAACAGGTTCTTGACGCCGAAGGCGATCGACCAGTCCTTACGATGGTATGAAACCGTGATATCGGTGCTGGCCTGACCCGGCACGTAATAGGAAGGCAGCTTTCCGGTCGACTCGCCCTGATAGGCGCTTCTTCCCTTGATGCCGCCACCGATGCTCCAGCCATGCAGCGCTTCGCTCCGGAACGCGTATGTCGTCCATAAACGAAATGAATGGCGCGGCAGCAGGCTGATCGACGATTGATATTCGGGCGAAGTCTGATCGGTATATGCGTAATTGGCGATGACGTTCCAGCCCGGCAGGATCTCGCCGCTCACGTCGAACTCCACACCGCGGCTGACCGTACCGCCCGGGATCAATTCGTTGTCCAGAATCGTCGGACCGGCCTGCACGACCATATTGGTCACGGCGGACCGAAACGCGTTGGCCGACGCAATCAGCTTGTCGTCGAGAAAACTGCCCTTCAGCCCGATTTCGACGGACTTGCCGATAGCCGGCGGGGCGACCTCGCCATTCGCCAGAAAATCGGTGCCTTGCGGCGTGAAACTCCTGAGATAGTTCGCGTAGAAGCCAAGCTCGCCCGTCAATTGATACAGCACACCGATATTCGGACTCCACGCGCCCTCGGAGTACTCCTTGCCGGAACTGTAGTCGTTGCGCGCCTGCGCGTGCGAAATGCTCGCGAGTACGTGCAACCGGTCGAACAACGCGATCTGGTCCTGCAAATAGGCCTGATACGAGTAATCGCTCACCGACGTCACGAAGCCCGATGCCGGAAGCTGCACCTCCGGCAGGTTCTCCGTAAAGATGCTACCCGTCGTGAGCGCCGCAAAGTCGCCGCCCGTCGCCGTATTGATCAGATTTCTCTGCCAGGAAAATCCGGCCAGAAAGGTCTGCGATACCGGACCGGTTCTATATTTCGCCTGCAACGTCTCTTCGAGACTCAACGTGCGTTGATGCAGTGCGCCCGCCACCGGATAAAAGCTCGCGAGCCCACTATCGTCGAGTTCCGTCGCATCGTTGTCGTAATACGAGGTGACCGACGCGTCATAGGACGCCTTGCTTCTGAACGTCCAGTTCGAAAGAAGCTTTTGCGTGAAGTCGTAATAGACCGACGTATCGTTGATTCTCATGTGATCGTCGGCGCCTCCGATCGGCGACGAAATCTTCGCGGGACTGCCGTCGACGATCATCGTGTAGAGCGGAACGGGCACATGCTCCGTATTCTGCGTGAAGCCGACCACCAGGTTCGACGATGCAGTCCGGTAGCCAACCGAGGGCGCGAGATAGAGCGTTCGCTGCCCGACGCCACCGCCGTACGACTCGGATGTACGGTCACCCGACACCACGAAACGATACGTAAGCCGCTGATCCGCAGATAGCGCGCCGGCCGAATCGAATCCGGCCTGCATTTCGCCATAGGATCCGGTTTGCAGCGTGACCTCGTTGACGCGGTCGGCCTGCGGCTGCTTGCGCACGACATTGACGACGCCGCCCGGCTGCATCGAACCCGCCAGAATCGAGTCGGCGCCTTTCAGCACGTCGACCTGCGCCACGCCGATGAGCGGGATAGCCAGCGCGTTCTGATACGTGTCGGTCATCAGGCCGTCAGTCGACACCGGCGCGGCGAAACCGCGAATCTGGATCATATCCTGCCCGACCGTGCTGGGCGAGATCGTGACGTTGCTGACGTTCGACAGGATGTCTTCGACGCTTTGCGTCTGCTGGCTGCGCATGACCTCCTGCGTAATCACCTGGACCGACTGCGGAATGTCGGTGAGCGGCGTATCGGTGCGGGTTGCCGATGCGCTTGCCGTGCCCGCGAACTGGCCCGCCGCTGATTGGAGCGAATCGCGGACGACGATCTGAGGCAAAGTCGGCGCGTCCGACGCGCTTTGCGCATCGGCGTGCGGCGTCGGCACAGGCTTGCGACGAATGCTCAATGCGCCGCCCGATGTCGTGAACTGCTCGAAGCCGGTATCCGCCAGCGCCTGGTCGATCGCCTGCCCGGTGGTCATCGTCCCTTTGACTCCGTGGCCGAGCGCGTTCGCCGTCAAGCCCGCGTCGAACGATATGGGACGGTGGCCCTGTTCCGCGATGGTGACGAGCACCCGGTCGAGCTGGCCGGCAGGAACGTCGAACGCATGCACCACCGGTGCGGACGGTTGCGGCGTCTGGGCCCGCGCCGATGCGCACAGCACCGGACCTTGCAACGCGGCCATCACGAGGATGCGGAACGCCGATCTGCCAGGCACGGTATTTCCCCACAGTTTCATTTTGCTATCCTTATTTCGCGGCGGATTTTATTTTCTTCTGGATATTTTCAAAACGGGTGCGCGATCGCGATCCCCACGCTAGCCTTGTGCAACGAAGCGATCTGATTTCCAGCGGAGGACGGCAAAAAGAAGGAATCCGGCGACGACGCAGACAACGCACGCCGATCACGCACGCCCTCGCCAGTCGAACGCCGGCTTGTCGGAGTCGATATGTCGAGTGGGTCCGTTGAAGTCGAAGCGAAGGACGCGAACGCAGGCTCGGTCAGCGCGCCGTTATTCGAATGAAATAGTCGGTGTGGTAAGTGACGATCACCGGCAACGTCTGCGCAATCTGCCGGATTGCCATTTGCGCGTCGTCAAGCGGGAAAAGACCGCTGATCTTCAGCGCCGCGACGTCGTCGGACATCGAGATGAAACCCCGCACGTACCGGTTCAGCGATTCGACGACTTCATGCAACGGTCGATCGACGATAGTGACGTAGCCTTTCATCCATGTGACTTCGGAGTCGGCGTGCCATCGCTCAACGACCGGCTGCGCGCCGGCGCGAAGGGTCGCGACCTGGCTTGCGACGACGTCGAGCGTGGCACCCGCCGCGCAACGCGCCCGCACCGCAGAATGCGTGACGGCGAGGCGGCTACCCTCGCTGGATAAACCGACACCGAATGCCGTACCGAGAGCCGAAAATGAACCGTCGCGCGTATAGACGACAAACGGCCGTGCGGAGTCGCGCGCGACACGCACGAACAGCCGCCCTTCTAGCAGGCGAATCGCACGTTCGCGTTCACCGAAATTGACGTCGACGGCCGAGCGCGCATCGAGTACGAGCATCGAATTGTCCGCGAGACTGAGCTGCCGCCGCGCCCCGACGTCCGTCGCGACATCGGCGTACAGCGAGTCAAACAGACCGAAGCGGCGCACCGCGGCGCCGACTACGCCGACCACCGCGACGGTGGCGAGCGCATCGCGCAGAAGTTTTCGGCGTGACACACGGGTCGCCGCCAACGCCCGATGCGCCGTCCCGCCATCGCGTTCGCGCGCCGATGAAAACAGATGCAATTGCTGTTCGATGCTTCCCCACGCAAGCTGATGTTCGACCGCCGCCGCTTTCCAGTCCAGAAATTCGCGGAATTCGGCTTCGCTCGCATTTCCCGCCGCGAGCCGTACCGCCCACCTTATGGCCGCATCCAATGCCGGCGCGTTGCTGGCGCGGTCTGTCATGGGGAGACGTTCATCAGATGCTTGAGAGCCTTCGTCATATATTGACCGACCATGCTGACCGACACGTCCAGCAGGCTCGCGATTTCAGCGTAGGTCATGCCGTCCAGCTGGCTGTACATAAACGCCTGCTGGACTTTCTCCGGCAATCCCGACAGACGCCGGTCGATTTCGATCAGCAACTGCACCATTTCGTGGGTTTCCTGCTCCGAACAGGCGACGGCTTCAGGCGCATACGCGAGTTCCCGCAGGTAGGCCTGTTCGAGATCCCGGCGCCGCCAGAAGTCGAATACGAGTCGTTGCGAAATAGTCGTCAATAACGCGCGCGGCTCGCGGATGGCGCGAATGTCCGGAACTTCGGCTAGTTGTACGAACGCCTCGGAACTCAGGTCCTCGGCAACGAACGGACATCCGACCTTGCGCCATAGACGACTCTTGAGCCAGTCATAGCTTCTCCTGAACTCCTCACCCAGCAGGTAAGCCCGTTCGCCAAGCGCCGGTTCGCGCTTGAACTGCCTCCGCAGACGATTTTCCATACCTTTGCCCAAGTCCCGCCATTCCAGACGATCAAAACCAGAACCAGCCTCAGCAGCACTGGAGCCCGCTGTGGGCATGAGCAAATTAACATGTAAATAATCGTACGGTAAGTAAGCCATTTTCACATTGATAGTCCGCAACGCTATGGCGGCGCGTTCACATTCGTGCTCCGCGGCGCGCCGTACCGTCAGTTTCCCGCTGCAGTACCCGCTTTCTGCCGTGCGGGCTGCTCCGGTCCCGTCGACTGCCCAACCGGCGCAGTCACGAATTCGAGCTTCGACAGTCCCACGGATTGCGCAACGGACAACACGTGCATCACATATCGATACTCGACATGACGGTCGGCGTAGATCCTCACGACTGGCGTCGGCTCCGCGTCCGCAGCGCTGCGCGCCTTCTGCGCGAGTTGCGCGTCGTCGACCGGCGACCTGTTCCAGAACACCGCGCCGCCAGCCTCGACCGACAGATCGATTGCATCGTCATGCGAAAGATTCTGCTTGGCCGCCTCCTTCGGCAGATCCACCCTGAGCGCCCGGTTCATGATCGGCAACGTGACGATGAAAATGATCAGCAACACGAGCATGACGTCGATGAGCGGCGTCATATTGATGTCGCCGACAATGCCGTCGTTCTCTTCGTTTTCCATGAATATGGACATGGTGTGCTTTCGTCTCCCAAGCTTCCGCGATCAGAGCGCAACGCCCGACTCCAGCGGCGCAGACACGCCACGCAACGCGACACTGGTCCGGCGCTCGCCGGTGCCTTGGGCCGACACCTTGCCGCCCACGACAAAATAGCCGTGCACCTCGTGCGTGAATCGAACGAGCTTGTGGACGACCGCCTTGTTGCCGCGCGACACCCCGTTGTACCCGAGCACCGCGGGAATGGCGACGAAGAGCCCAAATGCCGTCATGATCAACGACTCGCCGACGGGCCCGGCGACATGGTCGAGCGAAGCCTGCGCTGACGCACCGATGGCCATCAACGCGTGATAGATCCCCCACACCGTGCCGAAGAGACCGACGAACGGCGCGGTACTGCCGACGGACGCAAGGATCGCCGTGCCGCGCTGCAGGCGCGCCACGTAGTCGTCAAGCGAGACCTTCAGACATCGCGATACCCACTCGTTGCGATTGAGGCTTCCGATCAGAAGCTGCTGCGCGTCGAATATCTGCTCGCTCGCTTCGCGTCCGGCAATGGCGAGATCCCGATACGGATTTTCGATCTGTTTTCCAAGCAGGGCGATACCTTCATCGTAAGTGGAGGCGGTCCAGAACCTGCGCTCTGCAACGGCGGATTGCTGACGCACACGCGTAAGAGTGGCACCCTTCGCGAAAACCACGGCCCACGAAAGCACGGACATCGTAGCCAGCACGATCAGGATGGCACGCGTCACGCCGTCGCCACTCAGCCAGACGTTGCTGATTCCATAATGTTGCATCGGGATACTCCGGAACGATATTGTCGAATCGAAAAGTCAGGGATCGAGGTCGAACGCGACGGGCTGTTCGGCGGTCACCGCCGTCGCGACACCGTTTTCGCGGTATGGTTCGCAACTTCCCGCCGAAACAGCATGGACAGCCTCGGTATCGAGGTCGGGAAAACCACTGCTCTGCACCACCTGCACATCCGCAAGATGACCGTCTACGGCTATCCGGATACGCAGACGCACAACGCCGCTCTCGCCAAGGCGCCTCGCGCGCGCAGGATAGGTCGGACGTGGAATGCGGCAGCCCAACTGGTTCAGGGACGAGGCACCGATCACCTTCGGCAGGCTCATCAGTTTGCCGTCGTCCGGGTGCGCAGCCGCAGCCTGCGCGGTGGACAAAGCCGACGGCAAAGCAGCCGGCGACGACACCGGCGGCATAACCTGCTTCGTTACCGGTGCTGGCGACGTGGGGACCGTTTGCGGCGCGCGCGCCTGTTGCGCCGTCGTTGCCTTCGAGTCGCGATGCGTTGCAAGCACTTTCGTTGCCTTCGCGTGTCGCTGTGGTTCAGCGCGAGGTGGCACCGCCGCCACCGTTTGCGCAACGGGAGCAGCCATTGGCACAGGAGGAGCCGCGACGAGCGACACGCTAATCGTGGTGGCCCCGGGCTGCTGCTCGCTGGCCAGGTGTATGTCTACTTGCCTTGCGGTCAGGAAATAAAGCGCGACGAGATGGAGCGCGACGGCCATCGCGAATGCCATCGCGACACGACGTTTTCCTCCGTGTCCCGCGCGACGCGGGGGAGCCGCCGCGGTGAACCGTGGCCTCGCAACGCCATCGGCGGAGGGAATCATGACGGAAGTACGCAACACCGCTTCGCTGTCTCGCGAAATTTCCGGGCGTTGCGCGTCGTTTGCGTTCATTTGAACCAGAAATGTCGAGGGAACCGAATCTGCCTGAATCGCTCACTGCCGCACCAAATGGTGCCAGGTTATCGAGTCAACCGCCAGCCGATCCATGCCAGCCGGACTGTTCAGGTTGGCCGAATACGCTGCTTAACCACCTTGTGCAATAACACTGCCCGATTTCCAGTCTGGAAGTATTTTTTTGGGAGCGAAAGGCTGCATTGCGAAAGCGCCCTCCCGGATTCCGATGACGTTCAACCGCGAACACGGCGTGGTGCTGCTGGAGGGAGACCTTTGCGGAGCCGCAAAGGAAGATCACGGCATCAAGGAGCGCGTGCGCGTGAAGTGAGGTCGGTCGAAGAAGATAGACGCCACCAGTCCGTGGAATTCAGGAACGGTGGCATACATGAATCGAATCCCCAAGGCTGGGCACGGTCAGGTGCCCTCTCCGTAATTGTGTCGTCAACCAATTAACGCGACAGCGCCCCCGTTGCGCTGTCGAGCCGAACAATATTCTCGATCGCGCCGATCCTTTCAATTTCCACCCGAACCCGGTCGCCCGTTCGCAGCCACCGTGGCGGCTTGTGGCCCGCGCCGACCCCACCCGGCGTTCCCGTTAAAATGACATCGCCGGGTTCGAGCGTCATAACGGTAGACAGATGTTCAATCTGTTCAAAGCAGTTAAAGATCAGGTGCCGCGTGTTCGAATCCTGCCGCATCTCCGAATTTACAAAGCAGCGGATCCGCAGGTTGTGCGGATCGCCTACTTCGTCAGAAGTAACAATCCACGGGCCAAATGGAGCGTGTGTGTCGAACGATTTTCCCAGCATGAACTGTGACGTCCGTAGTTGCCAGTCCCGCACGCTCACGTCGTTGGCGGCACAGTAGCCAAAGATGACTTCGTGAGCGTCGTAGCGCGAGACGTTACGGCAGGTCTTGCCCACAATGAAGGCCAGCTCTGCTTCGTAATCAAGTTGCTCGGACACGGGCGGCAAATCGATCGGCGCAAATGGTCCGTTAGCCGACGTCGATGCCTTCGCGAACCACAACTGGTCAGCCGGCTTCTCCATACCAGACTCATCGAGGTGATCCGCGTAATTCAGCCCTATGCCGAGAATCTTTCCCGGCCGCGGGATGGGAGCAAGCAGTGAGACGTGGTCGAATGCAAAATCAGCTTCCGTCGTTTCCGGGAGGCGTTGCAATCGGTTCTGGAATGCTGGCCAGGCTCCAATGAGGCCGATCATATCTCGAGGCGCATCGGGAATATGAGCCGATACCTGGATGATGCCATTGGCCGAGGCGATTCCTAACAGGCTGGCCGCACCCGGAATACCAAACGTTACGAGTTTCACAGCAACTCTCCTTATCACCGGCTCAGAGTGCAACAGCGCCAAAGCTTCGCACGTCAATTTTGCCCGGCGTCTTGGGCAACAAGACTCAACTTTTCGCGGTACGGATGCGACGAAGCGTCCGAAGTAGCGCCCGAAACGTTCGCGTTCCGCTGCTGTCTTGCGCAGTGAACATCGGTACGCCGTCTGACACTGTGTCTTCGCGCCTTTCTCACCATCTTTCTTGCGGCCGCGAACTTTGCAACGGCGAATGCGATCCGCGATCGCCATCGCAACCAGAAATCAGGCGTTACCGGGGCCTCAGAACCCGACGTTATCTCCCCCTTTGGTTGCCAGCATTGCTCGCGCCTCGTCGGCCGTGGCGACCGTGAGACCAAGCTCCTCGACAATGCGTCGAATCTTTGCCACTTGTTCGGCGTTCGATCTGGCAAGTTGGTGTCTGGCAATAAACAGGCTATCTTCAAGTCCCACGCGTACCGATCCCCCTAAAATTGCACTCAGGGAAACAAACGGCATCTGGTGACGCCCTGCCGCCAAAACCGAAAGCAGGTAATCCGCCCCAAACAGACGGTCGGCGATCGCGCGCATGTGAAGAAGATTTTCAGGGTCTGCGCCGATACCGCCAAGAATGCCGAATATGCATTGAACAAAAAACGGTGGCTTGACAAGCCCTCGATCGACGAAGTGGGCGAGGTTATACAGGTGTCCTACGTCGTAACATTCGAACTCGAACCGGGTACCACTCTCTCCCAGCACGCGCATACCATGCTCGATCTGCGAAAATGTATTCGACAGAATGAAGTCATTGGTGCCTTCCAGATATGGTTTCTCCCACTCGTGCTGAAACTGCCTGATTTTCCCGGCGGCACCCGAAATATTGAAGTTCAACGACCCCATGTTCATCGACGCAACCTCGGGCCTAGCCGCGATCGCCGGCGCAAGACGTTCTTCGAGCGTCATCCCCAATCCACCGCCGGTAGTGATGTTGAGGATCGCACCGCACTGCTCCCTGATACGCGGCAGGAACTCCATGAAGCGTTCAGGCGTCTGCTCGGGGCGCCCCGTTCGCGGGTTCCGCGCGTGAAGATGTAACATCGCGGCGCCGGCTTGCGCCGCGGCAACCGAATCCGCCGCGATCTGTTCCGGCGTGACAGGCAAATACGGCGACATGGACGGCGTATGAATGCTACCCGTAACGGCACAAGTGATGATTACTCTTTCCACCCGTTTCATTTGAACTCCTTGCATATCGGATACTTTACTTAGCCCACTTGACGGGCAACCCACCATGCTGCCGAGGGAAGCGTCGTTGGCCCCATTTCACGCCGATCCTGAAAAAAAGCGCTCTGCAGAGTCTTAGCCATCAGAATTTGATGCGCAGACCTACGCGCATAACTCCCTGAGTGCTGACGTTTGATGTCCCCGCCAGAGTGATGGAGGCCACAGCAGGCTGCCCCGTCGAATCGACGCCGGACGCCTTCTCGAAGGCGCCCATGATGTAGACGTCGGTTCGTTTCGAAAGAAAATAATCGGCACCGACATTGAAAAGGGCATATCTGGCGCCTGGCTTGCCGTTGACGCGTCCACCATACAGAAATACGGAAGAAGCATTGAGTTCGAAACCTGGTGACACAAAATAACGTGTAAAGATGGAATAACTATTGAACGTAGCCGTTCCTGTATAGCCAAGCGGATTCGTCAATGCCAACGTGCCTGACGCCGGACTATTCAGATTCTGAAAGCTGATGTTTGAGTAGTTCGCCCCGACGACCAGAGAGCCAAAAACATACTGCCCTGCCAGCACCGCAACCTGATACGTTCGTGCTGACGCAAAGGCCCCGTAGATAGGATTGGTCTGCACGCCAGTGACGGCGCTGATGTTATTGGCCGTCGCGGAGCCACTCGCCTCGTTGCCAAACCACGACTGATTCGGATTATTCACGTGCAGATAGCCTGCTGCGACTGTAGCGGCTCCGCTGGAGTAAGACATGCCCATCGAATAGATGCTGTCTTTGCCAAAGCTACCCGCCACGCCGCCAAAGCTGTAAAGACCTGTCACGTAGAGGCCGCGGAAACTGCGGCTCGTAAACTTGATTGAATTGTTGACGCGGTTTGTACCGGCGAGATTGTCAATGTCGCCAGGTCGGTCGGCAAATCCACCACCCGCTATCCCGGCCTGCATAACATCAACGACGTCGATGTTGGTGTCGTATTGCCTGCCCAACGTGACAGTACCCCAAGGACTGGCGACACCGAAGAAGCCCTGTCTTCCCCACAGGTCGCCCCCTTGCTGGAAGCGCCCCGTTCCAGTGTCAAAGCCATTCTCGAGGGTAAAGATTGTACGATATCCCCCGCCAAGATCTTCGCTGCCCTTTAACCCCCAGCGGGTAAATTGCATCGTACCGCTAGTCATCACAAACTCATGCGCTCCCGCATGTCCGAATGGAGCGTTAGGCGACGCCGTCTGAGCATTGCTGACATAATTAATACCCTCATCGAGCACGCCATAAATAGTAACGCTGCCCTGCGCATTTGCAGGAACGGAAAATACGAGTACAGCTATCGCTGATACAATGGCAGTTAATTTCACCGTTTTGTCTCCAGTCACGAACTACTCAGAGGGGTTTGAAATCAAAGCTCCTACCGAGGGTTCATTTTTTATAAATTTTCGCGAGAACTACTTTAAATTTTTATAGATATCTCCCTGGTAGATCTGGAGTTTGTGAGCACAGGGTTCGCGTCTTCATGCGGCGACGGGCGGCTACCGACAGTTCAGATGCGTCCGTGCTGACCCGCTCTAACGGATTGGCTCCCATGCTTCGCGTTTTGCGTTCAAAAGCCAGCAATGTGCTCACGTTCCTCGCCATTGCGTCAAGCTGACCATCTATGCACTGGAAGAACCAGTCGATTCCAGAACATCGAGGAGGAAAGACGCAACGATGCGCGCCGCAAATAAGGTTCTTCCAGTGCGCGGTTCTGCTCGTCACTCCCGACGGACTATCTGTCGGGGAATGACGGCGAGCATTGCGAGGCTACCGATGACCATTAACGCCATGACGATGTACAGTCCCGCATCGATCCTTCCCGTCGACTCGCGGACAAAGCCGATCAATGCGGGGCTGAATGCACCGCCAAGCGAGCCGAGGCTGCTGATCAGCGCAAGTCCGGCTGCAAGACTGGTCGGCGGTAAAGCAACAGCCACAACAGCCCAGAACACCGGAAATGCCGCCATCACGGCAGCCGCGGCAACCGTAAGAGCCAACGTTGTTAAAATCAGGCTGCCCGGATTGGCGATAACCATCAAAAAGCCAGCTGTGGAGGTTAAAACAGCAAGCGCAAAATGCCATCGTCGCTCCATCTTTCTGTCCGAGTGAGCAGCCCAAAAAGTCATCGTGACGATTGCCGCCGCGTACGGAAGCATCGAGTACAGGCCAATCAGAGATACGCCGGCATGACTGGTGCTTTTCATGATCTGTGGCATCCAGAAGAAAATGACGTAACTTCCCGCCTGGGCTGCGAAACTACAAAACCCCAGAATTAAAACCTTCGGTTGACGAAACACGTCGTACCATCCAGCTTCCACCGGACGATCCCAGGTGCTGGAAATCAAGGCGATGTCTCCCTCCACCAGAGCCTTTTCCTCGTCGGTCAACCATGAAGCATCTGCCGGCCGATCAGTCAGATAGAAAAAGGCCAAGATGCCCACCGCTACACTGGGAATGCCTTCACATACGAAAAGCCATTGCCAACCATGAAGCCCCAGAACGCTGGCGAGCCTGGTCATAATGTTCGTTGACAGTGGCCCGGCAATCAAACCCGCGACAACTGCGGCCGTCATGTATGCACCGATGACGCGCCCCTGCCGTCGAGGTGGATACCAGTACGTCAGGTACAGAAATACGCCGGGCATGAAACCCGCTTCGAACGCGCCAAGAAGGAATCTCAGGCAGACGAACTCCACGGGTGTGCGCACGAACATCATCGCCGCAGAAGCGAACCCCCAGCAAAGCATGATGCGGGAGATAGTTTTCCGGGCCCCGATCTTTTGCAGTATCACGTTGCTGGGTATCTCGAACAACAGATAACCGATGAAAAAGGCTCCCGCAGCCAATCCATACGTCGCATCCCCCAACGCCAGATCGTGCTTCATCTGGAGCTGGGCGAAACCGATATTGATGCGGTCGAGCATCGACAGGACATAGCAAAGAAACAGGAACGGTATCAGGCGACGGGTTACCTTACGGTAGGTTCGCTCTCTTATTCCGTCGGTCGTCGCAATCACCGCGAGGCAGAGAGCAGGCTCCTCTAGCTTCATCTGCTTCTCGGCGCGTGCCCCACACCGATTTCGGTGCAGGCTGCAATATAGTTGCCCATCTCAACGTCTCCTTTAATATTTGGTTCGGGTTCGCGGTGTCCCGGCTCTATTGCGGAGGATGTGTGTTTCTGCGGGCCGCTGCGGTAGCCTCGACGTCGACGCTACAGTCCTCGCGCAACACGACTCCGTAGATTGTCCGTGCCACCTGAACACTAACGAAGCCGTCCTGTACATCACGGGACACAAGTTCCGGCGAACGCTCGAACGGATTGCCACATCCGCCCCCTCCCCCAGATCGCGTCTCCATCATGTCACCAGGAACCAGCGTGAGCTCAGCCTTGCGAATCTCGGAAACACTTCCGTCGCGCTCATGCAGCGTGGTCGGATAGGCTCCGGGCAATCCGCCACCGACGCCCCACGGAGGACAACGCTTGCGATCCTGCATCACCGTGACTACGCACCCGGACAACACGCGATAGCGCTTCTTCACACCGACCCCACCGCGCGTTTTGCCAGCGCCGCCAGAATCGACCCGGAAGCTAACCTCCTCCAGCATTAACGGGTACAAAGCCTCCTGGACTTCCACTGGTACATCCAGGGTGTCGCCATGACAAAGTGACTTGTAAGGACCTACGCCGTCCTTCGTCGACGTTGCGCCCCACCCACCAACAGCTGTATCGATATGCTGGTAACGTTCGCCGGTTTCGGGGCGGCGGCCAGTGAAAATATGCGCTCCAAATGTTCCGTGATGACCTGCCGTGACCTTTCCGCGGCTCACAGGTGCGAGCGCTTTCAATATTGTGTCGACAACCGTCGGCAATGGTCCGCTATAGCTGCCCATCGCTGCATTGGCGCTCGCGCTAATAAACTTGCCATCCGGAATTACCACCTTTAATGGGCGGAATGCGCCTTCATTCGCGGGCTCGTGAGGTTCGATGAGGTACTTGAACGCAATTCTCGCGGCCGCGAGCGCTCCTCCCTCGCGTCCCGAATTGATCGCCCCTCGCACCTCATCGTGCGTACGGGAAAAGTCGACGGTCAACGTGTCACCGCTTACGTGCACATCAACACCGATAGCGATGGGGGTCTCCAGATCGAGCCCGTCGTCGTCGAGAAATGAATCCGCCGAATAGACGCCGTCAGGAATGGCACGAATAGCCGCCCGGGATGCCTGCTCAGACTTCTCCCAGATCTCGTCAATGGCCTCGCGCGAGGTTCTCAGCCCGTATTTTTCTATGACCTTCGCGACGAGTTCGGCCCCACGCACACAACCGGCGGCCTGTGCCTCCATGTCTCCAAGCACTTCCCGAGGAAAGCGGGTATTGCATTCGATCGTCTTGTAGACCCCGGGATTCCGTACGCCAGACTCTGCAAGCTTCAGGCTGCGGTACTGAACGCCCTCCTGAAAGATCTCCGTGGCGAACGGGGAAATCGAGCCGGGGACCAGACCGCCTACGTCCATCCAGTGAGAAATGACCGCCATGAAGCCAAACAGATGCGACTTGTGCTCCCCGACGAAGATAGGGGCGTACATCACGACATTGTTCAGATGCTGCCCCAACGTGCCCGAGTGATTCGAGAAAACGAGATCACCATCGCGAAAGCCTGTCGCACCGTATATGCTCAGTCCGTCACGCACAGCGACTCCCAACGCGTTCGCGACGAAAATGGGCAACGCGCCTTGCGACTGCGACAGCAGATTACCCTCATGATCGACGATACCGACAGCATAGTCCTTGTATTCGTAAATTAATGGACTATATGCTGTCCTGACAATGTTGGAATCGATTTGTGCAGGAATCGCCGTCAGCGCATGGCGGATAATTTCGACTGTGATCGGGTCGACGCCTGTGTGCCTGCTTGACCCGGCTTGTTGTTCCGAAAAACTGATAACGGGAGAGCTCATTGCACATCGATCCTCAAGTTGATTTCGCCGAGGCGTCCAATTTCTGCTACGTCGTGCGGGCCAACGATTGTGCACGACCCATATTCTTCAATGACAGCCGGTCCGTCGATACGGCTGCCCGTCGGCAATTGGTCGCGCCGGTAAACATTGGCTTCCAGACGCGCTTCCACCTCGCCAAAATAGACTGAGCGCTGTCCCACAGCGCGGACCTCACCATCGGCGACCGCCGGAATCAGCGCAGCCGGCGTGAGGCCGTGAATCGGGGCGGATACCATCACACTGATCGAGACAAACTCAAGCGGAGCCGTGGACTCCTGATGCCCGTAACGCTTGAAGTACGCCTGATGAAAAGCGGTTCGAATCGCATCGATAGTGGCAGCATTTCCGACATCCGTCTTCAACGCATGTCTCTGCCCTTTGTAGCGAAGCTCCGCATACCTTTCGATACGCGAGCGACTCAGATCGCTCCCTGCCGGTAGCCTGGAAGAAACTTCCGTCGTCATCCGGGTGAGCATCGTCGCCATTTCGTTCGCTGCGTCGGCATCAAGGGCACGGATGAAGGTCCGTGTTTCATCGGCTTTCGCATCCGCTAGCAACATACCGATGGCGGAAAAGAGCCCGGGCTGCGGAGGCACGATAACGAGCGGGATTCCGATCTCCCTCGCCAATGCCCCCCCGTGAAGCGGCCCGCCACCGCCAAACACAAACAGGGCGAACTCGCGCGGATCATTGCCGCGCTCGATGCTGATCTGCTTGATTGCAGTACTCATCGTCATTGCGCCGAGATCGATGACGCCCTGGGCAACTCGATCGAGTTCGGCGCGCCCGTAGCCCAAAGGAGCGCCGATCGCGTCGTGGATGACTTTTGCTGCCGCTGCCCGATCAATCGTCAATTCCCCACCCAGGAACGACGCCTCACCAATCCGCCCGAGGACCACATTGGCGTCGGTAATCGTCGGCTGTGTGCCCCCCCGACCGTAACACGCCGGACCAGGGGTGGAACCTGCGCTGCGCGGCCCCACTGCAAGTCGTCCAACGTCGTCAATCCAGGCTATCGAGCCGCCGCCTGCTCCGACTTCGAGAATATCGATAACTGAGCCCCGTATCGGAAACCCGAGCTCTGGACCACCCACGTAGTAGGGCGAGCGCATCTCAATCAACCCATTTTCGACAACCGCGCACTTGGCCGTGGTACCACCCATGTCGAAAGCGATGACGTTTCGCAGTCCCAGTTCGCGGGCGTAGACCGAAGCGCCGATGCATCCCCCTACCGGCCCTGACTCGACCAGTTGCACAGGCTGGCGTTCGGCATGATCAAGCGACAGCACCCCACCGTTGGAGCTCATCATATAGCTGGTCGACCTGAATCCCCCGTCGGCCAGCCCCGTTGTCATTCTCGTCAGATAGTTATGAAAGAGCGGTCCCACGTAAGCATTGGCCGCAACGGTGGAAGTCCGTTCAAATTCGTACCATTCCCTCGTCAGCTCCGTGCCGCTGGTCACGTAGATACCGGGTAGCGCATCCTGCAGAATCTGGACTGCGGTCTTTTCATGCTCGGCATTGGCATACGAATTCAGAAACGACACCGCGACCGCCTCGACGTTTTCCGCACGCAACGTGTCGGCCAGAGCGGCAACGTCACCGGTAACGAGCGGAACGCGTATTTGTCCCTGCGCATCAACGCGTTCCGTCACCTCGAACCGGAGATGTCGAGGCACCAATACCGGGTCGCGCTGGTAAGTCAGATCGAAGGGAGTCGCGCGGTTCCCCCGGCGGATTTCAATCACGTCCCGAAAGCCTCGGGTCGTAACGAGGGCGGTGCGTGCCCCCGTTCGCTGCAGGAACGCGTTGATGACCAACGTCGTCCCGAACTTGATGGTGTTCATCTTCCCGAAATCAACATTCGCCTTCCGGACGCAATCCATCACGCCACGCATCGGATCGTCATACGTGGTAAGGCTTTTCGAAACACGTATTTGTTTGTTGACGGGATCAACGGCGACCAGATCGGTAAATGTACCGCCGGTGTCTGCTGCAGTTACGAAGTTCACGTGTCTTCCCCTTGGTTTCACATACTAAAGACTAGGGTAGGCCCGCCCCGGAGTCAACCAAATAGTTGGTTGGGAACAATATCGTAAACACCTGGTTTCATTCAGGAGGTTCACCGGCAAGCCGTAGCGCCGGATTGGAGAGAATTCCGATATGCTGTGACGCTGTCAGAATGAAGGCGCAATCACAGCATCGATCCACGCCGCCTGTTCCGTTGTCCGAAGCGCGACCTACCCGGCGGACCTACGGTGGTTACTTCGGCGACAGGTGAAAGCGAAGTTGCGAAAAACCGGCGGTGCAGTCTTCACTCCGGCAGGACAAGCCATGAAACAAGGGTCTGCATGGCTTTCGAACTGACAGACCGGACACACAACAATCCGGCTACCGGGCGGCATGACAGACGCGCAAGCGCAAGACCAATGACACCGGTCTGCTTGAGGAAATTCAGCGGCCTGTGGCTCACCTGCCAGGCTTCAGTTGCCTTCGGGTCAAAGTGCGTATACGGCGAGCGCGACTATTCAACCGCTGCTCATCTCGCAGCGATACAGGTGTTTAGCTGGGTACGTGTTCGGGTGCATGTTCACCACCCGTAGCTGCGACAAAAGCCTCGCGGTCAGATCCGCGGCATCGGTATTACGGCAAACCCGTCGTGGCAAAGAGCAAGCTGAAATGAAAGGTGGCTGGCGCTGGCCTGCCGCAGACCAGCGGGTTCAGGTATGGTTACGCTTCGTAAGCAATCGCGTGACGCGGTCGACGAATAGAACGGGTCGGCGGCCGGACTCGCGCACCACGCGTCACCCCGGTGGCAACACCCTGGCGGGACCCGCAAGAGCGACCAGGCAGCGCGGCCAGAAGAGACCTTCGGGTCGAAGATCCATATAGCTATCCAGAAGGGCATTAAAGTGACGACGCACTCAGGCAGTCGAAAACAGAAACGGTCTCAAGGAGACCCAGCCAAACGTCCAGAGTCCGAGCCGATAAAGAACGGTTCAACCAGGGAACGCTTGCTGCAGGCGGCACTCATCGAATTCGGCGAGAAGGGATTGGACGGCGCGCGGGTCGACATGATCGCGCAACAGAGCAGTGCCAATAAGCAGTTGGTCTATCACTATTTTGGTAGCAAGGAAGGGCTTTACACGGCCGTTCTCGAATATGCGTATCTGCAATATCGTGGGGACCATGCAGCAATACAATCGGCCGTGCAGGGACTCGACGCCGAAAAAGCCCTTCGACGATTCGTTGATCTGATGTTTCGTCAATCCACTGCCGCGACCTATTTCGCTCGCCTCATTCACGACGAGAATATGCGCGGGGGCGTTCACCTTCCTCCTCTCGCGGCAGTCAGGCCCGCTTACGACCATATTATCGAAATCGTGTCCCAGATTCTCGATCGCGGCGTCGCCGAAGACAAGTTTCGGCCAGGTATCGATCCCCGGGAATTCTACGTGTCAATTTTGGGAATATTCACCATACGGATAACCAATGCAACAACTCTCTCGTTCGCGATCGGCCTGCCATTATCTGATCCGAAGGGTGCAGCGGAATCAAGGGAACAGGCGTTTGACCTTATCCTGCGGGGCATCCGAACGCCTGCCGCGACCAGCCCGACGACTCGCCGCGGAAGGAAACGTCCCTAGTCCGACGTGGACCCCGAAAGAACAAACCGGAACCGTGTAAGGGTGGAGCAACGCAGCCCGACCGCTCCCTCTTCTCCGCCTGAAGCATCTGCCCAACCCGTACCCAGGCCGGTACATCACGCAGAGATACGACAGCGGGCAGCAACACCGCTGGCCATATGACTCGACAATCGGATCTGGACATCCTTCGGACACCGCTTCGAGCAGACGGCGGCCAGGAATGACGCGCAATTCACGCACCACGCGTACAAATCTGATGCCGCGACGTCACCTGACGCCGGCGGTCCGCTTACTTTTGCCACGGCGCGATCGCGTCGTCGGCGCTCTTGCCGTAGCGCTGCCGTGCGTGCGCGACCGTCATTGCGTCGAGCACCGCTTCGTCGGCCAGCGCCTTCAATGCGGCGATCACAATCGACGCCCGGTCCACTTCAAAGAACTCGCGCAAAGCCTGGCGCGTATCACTGCGTCCGAAGCCGTCCGTGCCGAGCGTCACATAGCGGCGCGGCACAAACGCGCGAATCAGTTCCGGGACGGCCCGCACGTAGTCGGTCGCAGCGATTATGGGGCCGTGCGACATGCCAAGCGCGGCCGTAACGTATGGCACGTCGGACATATCGCCGAGACGTTGATGCCGCTCGCAGGCGATGCCGTCGCGCTGCAGTTCGGTGAAGCTCGTCACGCTCCACACCGCGGCCTCGATGTTCCAGTCGTCCTGCAACATCTGCTGCGCGGCAAGCACTTCGCCAAAGATCGCGCCGGCTCCCAGCAATTGCACGCGCGCCGTTGCTTTGCGTTCGGAAGACAGCGGATAAATGCCTTTCAAGATTCCTTCGCGCAACGCCTGGGTAACGCCTGGCGGCGCTGACGGCTGCGCATAATTCTCGTTCATCACCGTCACGTAATAGAATACGTCGTGCTGACGCTCGACCATCTCGCGCATGCCCTCGTCGACGATCACCGCCACTTCGTACGCTAACGCCGGATCGTAAGCACGGCAATTCGGAATCGTCGATGCCGCGAGGTGGCTCGTGCCGTCCTGATGCTGCAATCCCTCGCCGCCCAAGGTCGTCTTGCCGGAGGTTGCGCCGATCAGGAAACCGCGTGCACGCTGATCCGCGGCAGCCCAGATGATGTCGCCAACGCGCTGAAAACCGAACATCGAATAATAAATGTAGAACGGCAGCATCGGCAGATCGTGCACGCTGTACGATGTCGCCGCCGCGATCCACGATGAAATCGCGCCCGCTTCCGAAATGCCCTCTTCGAGAATCTGACCGTTGGTGTCCTCGCGGTAGTAAAGCATCGAACCGAGGTCCTCCGGTTCGTAGAGCTGCCCAAGCGGCGAATAGATGCCAACCTGGCGGAACATATTGGCCATGCCGAAGGTGCGTGCCTCGTCAGCGACGATCGGCACCATGCGCTGGCCGATTTCCGCGTCCTTTAACAGTGCGGTCAGCATTCGCACGAGCGCCATCGTCGTGGACATCTCGCGCCCGTTCGCCTCCAGCGCGAATTGCGCCCAGGTCTGCATCGAAGGCACGGTCAGCCCCTTCGATGCGACTCTCCGCCTTCTGGGCAGATAGCCCCCCAGTGCTGCCCGGCGTGCGTGCAGGTAGCGCATTTCCGGGCTGTCTTCTGCCGGCTTGTAAAACTTCACCTGCTCGACGTCCTCATCCGAGAGCGGCAAGCGGAAACGATCGCGAAACGCCTTCAGGTCGTCGAAGTCGAGTTTCTTTTGCTGGTGCGTCGTCATGCGACCCTGGCCGGACGTGCCCATGCCGAAGCCCTTCATGGTCTTGGCGAGAATGACCGTGGGCTGGTCACGATGCGAAAGTGCCTTCGCGTAGGCCGCATGCAGCTTGCGCACGTCGTGGCCACCGCGCCGCAGGCGGTCGATTTCCTCGTCGCTCAGCTGCGCGGCAAGCGCGGCGAGTTCCGGGTTCTGGCCGAAGAAGCGCTCGCGGTTGTAGGCGCCGTCGTTCGCGGAGAAGGTTTGAAACTGGCCGTCCACGGTGTGGGCGAATGCGCGCATCAATGCGCCGGTTCGATCGCGCGCAAACAGCGCATCCCAGTCCGAGCCCCACACCACCTTGATGACGTTCCAGCCCGCGCCGTTGAAGTGCGCTTCCAGTTCGTCGATGATTCGGCCATTGCTGCGCACCGGACCGTCGAGCCGCTGCAGGTTGCAGTTGATCACGAACACCAGGTTGTCGAGCCCTTCGCGGGCGGCCAGCGAGAGCGCGCCGAGCGACTCGGGTTCGTCCATCTCACCGTCGCCGAAAAAGCCCCACACCTTGCGGCCTTCCGTCTGCGCGAGACCGCGATTCTGCAGATACCGCATGAAGCGCGCCTGATAAATTGAGTTGATTGGACCAATGCCCATCGAACCGGTGGGAAACTGCCAGAAGTCCGGCATCAGCCACGGATGCGGATACGAACATAAACCTGGTCCCGCGATTTCGCGCCGATAGTGCTGCAAATGCTCTTCGCCAAGAAATCCTTCGAGATAGGCGCGCGCATACACGCCCGGGGACGAGTGCGGCTGGAAGTAAACAAGATCGCCGCCGGAACCCTCGCCTGCCTGCTGATTCGAGGCCCGGAAGAAATGATTGAAGCCGACTTCGAAAAGATCCGCCGCAGACGCATAGCTTGCAATATGGCCACCAAGTTCACCGTACGCCTTGTTTGCGCGCACAACCATGGCGAGTGCATTCCAGCGCAAGGCGGCGGCAAGCCGCTCTTCCAGTTCGAGATTGCCGGGATAACGCGGCTGTTCGTTGAAGCCGATCGTATTGATGTAAGGTGTGACGCGCGTGCGGGACGATTCCACACCCAGCGACAGCGCATGCGCCGCGAGCCGGTCGAACAGGTACTGCGCCCGGTCACGCCCGACGTGCGCGGCAACAGCATCCAGCGCCTCCAGCCATTCCGCAGTTTCTTCGGGGTCGCTATCTTCGTGACCGCGTTCAAGGGATCGCAACTGCAACGCACCGTCTGACAAATCCGTCATGGCACTACTCCCGCAAAGAGGCGTTCGGTTCATAAATAGTTGAGTAGATGTTACCCATCGCGCTGCAAAATAAGGCTCTCATTTGCTTGCGGTTTGGCGGCCGGATAGTGTATTTATTCTGTATATGCCCTTAGATCCGGAATATCTCAACTATGACGACACCACCGAAACGGCTCGACCGCATTGACATCGGGATTCTCAGCCAGTTGCAGCAGAACGCCCGCATCACTAATTCCGAGCTGGCGCGCGCAGTCAACCTGTCGCCCACGCCGTGCTTCAACCGGGTTCGCGCGCTGGAGAAGCTGGGGCTCTTCAAGCAGCAGGTAACGTTGCTGAACCCTGAACCACTAGGGCTGCGGATCAATGTGTTCATTCAGGTCAGTCTGGAAAAGCAGGTGGAAGAGGCGCTGCAGCGTTTCGAACAGGCCATTTCGGAGCGCCCGGAGGTGATGGAGTGTTATCTGATGACCGGCGACGCGGATTATCTGCTGCGCGTGGTGATGCCCGACATGCTGACGCTCGAGCGCTTCATTCTCGAGCACCTGACGAAGATCCCGGGCGTATCGAATATCCGTTCCAGCTTCGCGCTAAAGCAGGTGCGCTACAAAACGGCGCTGCCGTTGCCTTCGTCGGGACTTACGCTGGTCGACCTGGATGACGTATCGACGGATTGGCAATAAGTCTCGCGGTGGCGAAGCTCACGGCCACCACCCTGTCCGATCCGACCGATCAGAGCCGACCTCAACGATCCGGCGCGCGTAGAACGCTTCGAGACTCATGCGGCTTCGCCCTCCGTCAAGGCGACGCGGCGTGCGCTTTTCCTGCAATGCGCGCAGTCCTTCGCGGGGCACTGTCAGGTTGCTCGGTTGTCGAGTAGCGCTTTTTTTGCTGTCGCGTACTGGATGGCCGGCACACACCAACATACCCGCACCTCTATTCAAGCCATAACGGCACAAATATTTTCTTCATTTTGGCCTCGCCATAATCCGCAACGCTGCAACGCCAAGATGCGTCGCAAGCTTTTCCGCGACGGCAGACTGCCATTCAAGTTTCTGGACGATGCGCCGTCATGTCTGGTATTGCCCATCCCCCGTTACCTTTCGGACGGCCTTCGTCGCATGCTTGCTCAGTCCCCAGACGCGCGCGCGCTTATCTTCGCATTGGCTCGACCCGTCGCGATCCGCTCATGAGACGGTTTTCGCAGCTCCTCGCCTCGACGCTGGCCTTCACGGTGTTCGCCTGTTTCGGCATCGTGCTGACGCGTGCAACGTGGGGTGTGAGCAGTATCTGGCCCGCCAACGGCCTGATCGCGGGCCTCGCGTTGGACGGCACCCAAACCCGTGAGCGCGACATCGCAATTGCGGTGGCTGCGGGCGGCCTCGCGGCGAACCTATGGTTGCTCCCCGACCGATCTGCCGGGCTGATTTTCAGCCTCGGCAACGTTGTCGAAGTGTCGGCCATGTCCATGTCGTTGCGCTTTTTTCGTGCGCCTTTATTGGCGGTGCCGAATCCTCAGGGTCTTTATCGCTTTCTCACGCGCGCCGTGCTGTTGCCTACGCTGATCTCGGCGCTCGTGGTCGGCGTAGCGACACATATCGCGCTCGGCTGGCCGGCATTGATCGTCGCGGCGAGTTGGTTATTCAGCGACGCTCTCGGCATTGCCATCTTCCTGCCACTTGGTTACGTCTGCCGGCGCGCCTCGCGCGTATTGCGCCGCGCGCTCGCACGTGAGCGACTGAAGACGCGCCTCATGCGCAATTGTCGCAACGGTTTTTGCGCGCATGCGATTGTCGCGCTGGTTAGCGTTGGCAGTTTTCATCACGCGCACTGGGTGCCGCTCTACTGGGTATTGCCGTCGCTCGTGCTCGCGGTGCTATGGGCCGGGTCTTATGCTGCGGTGACGGGCACCTTCATTACCGCTGCCGTTGCCGTCGTCAGCACGGTCCGCGAGCCATTTCACAGTCCGTTCGGCACATTCGCGCGGCCTGCCGATGCGATCTTCGACGTGCAGGGTTTCGCGCTCGCCTGCCTGCTGACGTCGTATCTGATGGCCGCTGTTCTCGCCGACGGGCGTCGCTATCTCGCGCAGGTCAGCGCGAGCCATCACAAACAGACGGAACTCGCGGAACGGTTGTGGGCGGCGAACAAGGAACTGAAAGCGCTCGCGTTGCAGGACGCGTTGACGGGCCTCGCGAACCGGCGTCATTTCGTGGCGTCATTGGATCACGCCATGCGCACCGCGTGGGTCGACAGAACGGCGGTTGCGGTGATATTCATCGACGTGGACTGGTTCAAGCGCTTCAACGACCGCTACGGACACGAACGCGGCGACGCTGCGTTGTGCGCGGTCGCTACCGCGCTAACGGATGCACTCACGAATGAACTAACCGATGCATTTGCGACCGACCTCGCACAACGTGCAACCGTCGCGCGGATCGGCGGCGAAGAGTTCGCGATCGTCCTGCCGGACGCCGACGAGGCATCGGCCACGCAACTGGCAGGTTCGGCGCTCGCGCGGATTCGCGCGCTTTCAATCGCGCATGAAGGCAGTCCACACCGCAACGTGACGATCAGCGTCGGCGTCGCACTGTCGCGCGGCAAGGCAGAAGCGGGAGCCAGCGCGCTGCTGGCTCGCGCCGATGCGGCCATGTATCGCGCCAAGCGCGAGGGCCGCGACCGCTGTGTCGTGCTCGCCGACTGAAAAGAACCTGCACGTCGCCCTCAACTTTATTTTTGACGAGCCGTTTTGCAAAGAGGTGTCGGCGTGACCCGCTGCAACCGAATGTTCTCCCACTCTATTTCGTCGCTTATTTTCGGCTCGCCCACATGAACGTCCTGCGTCGTCTTTCCGTGCGTCAGAAGCTTATCCTCGCGATGAGCTTGTCCATTCTTATCTTCGTCGTCATATCCGCCGCATTGAGCGTCGTATTGACCGGCAACCGCCTGAAGCAACGCGCGGTTTCGGTGGAGTTACCAGCCGCCGTTGGCGAAATCCGTAACGACGTGCTGCGTCAGATTGGCGGCCCGCTGGCTTTGACTCGGGGCATGGCGGTCAATACCTTCATGCTGGACTGGGAGGCGAAAGGTCTGCCCGACGACGGTACCGACGCATGGAAGCGCTACGCGCAAAGCCTCAAGAGCGCGGCGCATGCAGCCACCATCTCCTGGGTTTCGGAAGACACCGGCAAGTATCTGAACGAGACCGGCGTCTCGCGCACGGTCTCGAAGAGCGATCCGGGCGATCAATGGTTCTATGGCTTTCTGTCCGGCGCCAAAGCGTACGAGCTGGACCTCGACAAAGACAAGGCTTCGTCCGAGTACAACCTGTTCATCAACGCGCGCTTCGATGCGGGCGGGAAGACCGGCGTGGCGTCACTGGGATTCTCGGTGAGCCAGCTCGCCGAATCGATCCGCAATTACCGCATCGGCGAGCACGGCTTCGTGTATCTCGTGCGCCCCGATGGCGCGTATGTGATCCATCGCGATGCGGCGCTGGCCGATGGCCAGCACTACCTGAAGGACGCGCCTGGCTTCGATGCACACATCGTATCGGCGTTGCTCAACGGGCAGAAGTTCACGAGCGCCAGCTACAGCGCGAACGACGGCAGGCGCCTCGTGGCCGCATCGTATATGCCGGAACTGAATCTGTATGTGGTTGCCGAGGTGCCCGAAGCCGAGGTGCTCGGCGATATCACGCAGACCGCGACGATCTCGGCGTTGGTGGCCGCGTTGATTGGCGGCGGCGTCGGCTTGCTGATCATCGTACTGGTGAGCCAGACGATTGCTGGTCCGCTGGGTCGCGCGGCAGCGATGCTGAGTGAAATCGCCGATGGCAATGGCGACCTCACACGCCGCCTGAAAGTAGAAAGCGACGATGAAGTCGGCAGACTATCGCACTCGTTTAACCGTTTCGTCGAATCGCTAAATCACATCATCGGGGATGTTCGCGCGAGCACCGTTGCCATCTCGAGCGCGTCGCGCGAAATCGCGGCCGGCAACCTGGATCTGTCCGCGCGCACCGAAGCGCAGGCGTCCAGCCTCGAAGAAACGGCCGCCGCCATGGAGCAATTGACGGCGACAGTCCAGCAGAACGCCAATCACGCCGGCGCGGCCCATGAACTGGTGATCGTAGCAAGCGATCGCGCGCAACGCGGCGGCCATGTGGTCGGCGACGTCGTGCGGACGATGAGCGAGATTACCGAGTCGTCGCGCAAGATCGCCGACATCATTGCGGTGATCGACGGCATTGCGTTCCAGACCAATATCCTCGCGCTCAACGCGGCCGTGGAGGCAGCGCGAGCAGGCGAGCAGGGACGCGGCTTTGCTGTTGTCGCATCGGAAGTGCGCTCGCTGGCCCAGCGCAGTGCGAGTGCGGCGAAGGAGATCAAGGCCTTGATCGACAGTTCCGCGCAGAGTGTCGCTGACGGAAGCCAACGGGTCGCAAGCGCCCAGGCGTCCATGACGGAAATCGTGGCGGCCGTGCAAAGCATGACCGGCATCATGAATGAGATTGCGAGCGCAAGTACCGAACAGAGCGTCGGCATTGGCGAGGTTAATCAGGCGGTGGTGCAGATCGACGAGAATACGCAACGCAATGCGGCTCAGGTTGAAGAAGCCGCTGCCGCCGCGAAGTCGATGGAGGAGCAGGCAGCGGCACTGGCGCGGATCGTCGCGATGTTCAGGATCGACGAGCGGCTCGCGGCGGCGGATCGGGCGGCTGGGTGGGACTAGTGGAACGTAACACCTGATAGGAAGTATCATCATGCACGTGGAGGGCATGATGACACTGACCGAAACCGGAATCATTGAACTGCAGCGGCGCGCCAGTGGGAGCGCCGTTCGGGCAGAGCCGGCGCGACACGCGCGTCTCATCTTGTTGCGTGCTGAGGGACTGACCTGGGCTCAGATCAGAACCAAACCCGATTGCAGCGACAGCTACGTCGATCGCTGGAGCAAGCGTTTTGCCGCAGATCGTTTGGCGGCCGTCTGCTCCCGGCATGCCGGACGCGAACGCTACAACGTGACCGATCACCTTGCGGCATGCGTGCGAGCAACCCAAATCCGTGAAGTGGAAGTACTTCGACCCCACGCGTCGAATTACTCCCGATTCAATCGTTGCACGTCCCTAGATGCCGAACCATGGCTCGCGCAGACGCGTCAGCAACTGGCGCAGTCGACGGCCAATGTCATAACGGTTTGTTCGCCGTATCCAAGCCGCTCGTCGGAGGGTGGCGGGCCTGACGGACTCACCTGACGTCGGCGCATAGATTGGATGCGTTTTTGTCGGACCCGTAATTTTCCGCGCGGCATCGACGCGGTGCATATTTATTGGAATGGACGATAGCGTCCCGCCTCAGGGCTCCTTGATTGGAAATTTATATGCGATCCAGTGCTCTTCGGATACGATATGTGGCCACGGTTCTCACGCTATGCTGCACAGGTACGGCCCAGGCGACCGTCGCCGTGCTGCAGCCGGCACGCGAACTGGCCGCCAGCCAACCTCTCGAACTCATCGTGCTCTATAGCGATGACGACACAAAACCGCTCAGCGTCGACGTCCCGGAACAACTGAACGTAACGCTGACCAATGGTGACCTTCCTCCCGCACAGCTCGCGCTGATCCGCGAACCCAGGGTTGCGAACCGCTTGAACCTGCGTCCCGGCCAGTACCGCAAGGTGCGCTTCTCGGCGCCCTGGCCTGATTCAGCACGTGGCGTCATGAAAATTGATCCAGTGGGTTTCGATACGTCACCGATGCTGGTGACGCTGAACCGCGGCAAAAGCCAGGGGCAGGTGGTCGCCGCCGAGCAGGCCGAGACCCAGGCAAAGACGCCGCAGCAACTCGCTGCAGCGACCGCTGCGGCCAACACAGCGGTGCCGACCTCCATCGCCGATCGCATGTTGAGCGGGCGTCTGTCGACCTTCGAGCCGATGTATTTCGCGGTCGGCAAGAATGGCGATACGCTGGGCAAGTTCCAGTTCAGCTTCAAGTACCGGTTGGTCCTGCCCGACGATCCGCGATCGCGCCGTTTTCTGGACAACCTGTATTTCGCCTACACGCAGACGTCCATCTGGGATCTGTCGCAGGAGTCGGTGCCGTTCCGCGATACCAGCTACGAACCGCAACTATTTTATTATCTGCAGGATACCGGCTGGAAAAGCGCACTTTTCACGCGCATGGGCATTGCCTCGGGTATCGGCCACGAATCAAACGGCAAGGCTGGCGACGCATCGCGCGCGATCAATACGGTGTTCGTGCGGCCCACCTGGGACTTCGGAGACCTGAATTCGAACCACCTGACCATCTCGCCCAAGTTCTACTACTACCTGAGCAAAAGTGGCAATGAGAACATTCAGGACTATCGCGGCTACGTGGACCTGCTAGTGAAATATGGCAGCCCCGATGGCTGGCAACTCGCAACCACGCTACGCAAGGGCACGGTGGGATGGCGCGGCAGCATCGATTCGCAATTGACTTATCCGCTCGCCAAGCTGATCGGCAGCGCCTGGGGCGGATATCTCTGGATCGGCTATTTCAACGGTTATGGGGAGGATATCCTCGATTACAACCAGCGACAGCACTGGATCGCGCGCATCGGCTACAGCATTTCCCGTTGATCGCCGGTCGAAGGGTTTGTCGCGCTGTCTGGTTACACCAGGGCGCGCGCAAAGCGCTCCTTGCCGCCCCTCGTTTCGCCGACCAGCAGCATGGCCGGGTCGCTTGACGCTGCCCGTCTCGCGAGCGCCATGCGGCGAGAAAGTCTGTGGACGATCGCGCCATGCTGACCGGCATCCTGTTCGTACTTCGGTCCGACATCTCGTGGGAAATGCTCCCGCATAAAATGACATCTGCTGGCGGCAAACCCAACCTTCATTGAGTTAGCGCTTCTTGGGCGTGGGCGCCCGTGTTGTCGTTTCAATCCCGATCGGCCACCTTAATGCACCGTCGGTCAGAGCAACGGTGAGCATGCGCGGGCGCCCCGATTCTTCGGCCGCGATAGCGGTTGCATACTCGTACGCCGTCATCGCATCCCCGGCTTCCACCGCGGCCCGGATTGCCTCGATCCGGGCATCGAGGCGGATGTTTCCCTCTGTCTTCGGCAGGTTCGCCTTGATGACGTCGATCGCTTCCTGATATTTTCCTTGGCCACGCAACGCGGCCGACTCCTGAATGAATTCTTTCGCCGTCATCGATCATTCCCCGCTTACCTATTCCGGTTTCTAATTAATCCGCGCTGTTGGTCCCCCACGCTACGGGTACGCTATTCCCTTCGGGTATTTGTGCCTTTCCGACGGACGCAAGCGACCCGGCATCATGTCCGTTGAAGGGAATCACCGAAATAAGCTCGCGTGTTCAGATGAACCTCTGCATCGCTCGTAATCTCTTCTTTCGTAGCCCAACGGTACGCTGAGTGTTGCAGTTGCGGCAGGCTCGCAAGTTCAATAGCGTCACGCAGCTTGTACCCGAGTACCACGTAATGAGTCGAGATACCGGCTTGGCCACTAAAATTGTCTTCGTATAGATGTTCGTACGCGCCAAGAAGGTCGGCGTCGGCTCGTCTGAGGTCGGCCCGACCCAGTTCCTCACTTGCGATCCGGCAAAAGGCATCGTCAAGGCGTTCGTTCTTGCGAATACGACCGCCCGGAACAAACCAGAAGCCTTGGGCGGGTTTGTTGACGCGCCATCCGAGAAGATAGCCGCCCGTCCCGTTCTCAATGATGAGGTCGATCGCTACCAGCGGTGTCGCATCGACGACATTCAAGAACATAGGGATTGGAAGCATGGTATTCAGCAGGAAATGATCGAGAAGATGCTATTACGAGTGAGGAAGCCATCACAAGTTACGCGCATAAGCGTCGCTCACTGCGCGTGCCTCATACCGATACGTCCTTGACGTATAGCCCGGTAGAGCAGTTTGTATCGAAGACAGGATACGTCGCAATATTGGGCCCTGTCCGACAATCTTGTGGCGTTATCCGCCGCCATGAACCGCGTCTCATCTATCGTACTCGTCCAATCGTCGGGTCTGCTGGCGAAGCGGATACGCTCGCGTCGCTTCTGCCAGGCTCGACATGACGGTCAAGCCTTGACGGAAAACGAAATTACCTTGTCGCGGTGCGCCAGATATTCCCCAAACAGGTTTCGTTGAGCAACGATACAAGCTCGTCGGACTCTTGCGCCTTCGGATAAGCCGATCAGGCGGGCGTTTGCATGCCGACTCGCAGATTATTCCATCTTCCACGTGCACCAGAAGCCATGAAAGTCACTATCGTCGGAACAGGTTATGTCGGTCTTGTCACCGGGGCATGCCTCGCGGAATTGGGCAATGATGTGCTATGTCTCGATGTCGATGCAGCCAAGATCGAAGAGCTAAACAACGGCGGCGTAGCCATCTACGAACCGGGACTATCGGAAGTAATCGCGCGCAATCGCGACGCCGCTCGCCTGACGTTTTCCACTGATATCGCCAAAGGAGTGGCACACGGCGACATTCAGTTCATCGCGGTCGGAACTCCGCCCAACGAGGACGGTTCCGCGGACCTGAAGTACGTGCTTGCTGCCGCGCGCAGCATCGGCCAGCATATGGATTCGTTCAAGGTCGTTGTAGATAAGTCGACCGTGCCAGTAGGTACGGCGGACAAAGTGCGTGAGACGATCTCGCGGGAATTGGCGGCACGCGGTCATGGCGCACAGTTCGCCGTGGTCTCAAACCCGGAGTTTCTCAAAGAAGGAGCGGCTGTAGAGGACTTCATGCGACCGGATCGCATCGTATTGGGATACGATCCCGACGTCGCGGGGCTGCGCGCGAAAAGCCTGATGGAGCAGCTTTACGCACCGTTTAACCGCAATCATCAACGCACCCTGTGCATGGACGTTCGGTCGGCCGAGTTCACCAAATACGCGGCTAATGCAATGCTCGCCACGCGGATTTCGTTCATCAACGAACTCGCGAACCTGGCGGATCGCGTCGGCGCTGATATCGAACATGTCCGGCGCGGCATTGGCTCCGATCCACGCATTGGTTACAGCTTCCTGTACGCCGGCTGCGGATACGGTGGCTCCTGCTTTCCGAAGGACGTGCAGGCGCTGATGCATACCGCGAACGAAAACGGCATGGAGCTGAACATTCTGGCTTCGGTCGAGTATGTGAACACGCTGCAAAAAACAGTGTTATTCGACAAGATCAAACAGCATTTCAATAATGCGCTTAATGGCAAGCACTTTGCCGTTTGGGGCCTTGCTTTCAAGCCGAACACCGACGATATGCGAGCCGCCACGAGTCGCCAACTGATTGCGGCATTGATTCGTGGTGGAGCGTCGGTAAGCGTGTACGATCCTGTTGCGCTTGACCAGGCCCGGCGTAGCCTGGCAGCAGACCTCGGTCCGGATAATTTCGAGCACGTCACTTTTGCGAAAGAGCGCGATATGGCACTCCAGAATGCCGATGCGCTAGTGATCCTGACCGAATGGAAGGAGTTCCGGAGTCCCGATTTCGAGCAGATGAACGAAGCACTCAATGACGCGGTTATATTCGACGGACGCAACCTGTATGACCCGACTGCGATGAGGGATAGCGGCTGGAAGTACTACACGATCGGGCGAGATGCGGCCCATTCTACTTCCCGGTAACGAAGTGGCCATAATCGGATTCATATCAGGCTTGACGCATTTGTGCTGCTGGGTAGCAGCCAGTATTCTGGCTCGTATATGAATAGCTGTTTCGTGAGAGTTCTCCTGACTGCTACGGTTGCGGCCATGGCGGCTGCCACCATCTGCCCGTTCGCATATGCGCAAAGTAATCTGGGCTCAGTGCAAGCCCAGTATTCAAGCGGTAATCCGCAGCACGTTGGGCAGTCTGGTTCGGATTCTTCCTTGAGCCCCCTGTATGGATCACCTCCGGGCTACGAGCTGGACTATCTCTCAGGTGATGACGTCTCTAGTTCAATCCGAAGTCAAGCTTCCGCGCGCGGCGGGGCAACGCGCAGTACCAGATCGTCGCAGGGCACTCGTTTTCGCTCCCTGTACGGTGCTCCCACAGATTACGAGGATAGTTATTCGGTGCACCTTGGGAATCGGCCTCGAACAATGAACCGGGCACGTCAGCTGACGAGCTATGGGATCGCGGCGGTCGAAGGTTTAGCGTCGCCGGGAGTGGGCAGCGGCGAAAGAACTTCGTCGGCGAAAGCGACATCGCGGTGGAATACCGGGCGGGTGCGGACCGGACAGCAGGGAGACGGCAGTATGCCCGGGTCTTCGACCGTGGCGCCCGAGTCGCCTTTTGTTACGCGACTTGATTCTGCAGCAGGCGGAGATGCGGCTGTGACGCTGTATAGGTCGCCGTGGTAACCCGCGCGAAAAAATCCGGAGAGGTGAATCTCACTTGTTCAGACAATCTTCCGGGATTTTTAAGGCAGCATGACGGAAGGTCATACTGCCTTATCCGACTGTCCGAATTTGCGCGACCACCTCTGTCGACGCGGTTGTCGACACACTTGCAATGTCGAGTTCCGCACAGTGGCTTCAGTGCTGCATTGTCTATCGGCTTTCCGGCCGACGGTAAAGATCCGACTGCATCCCTGGTCGAGCAATTGAACCCAGGATATCTGGTGCGCAATAGTGGAACCACCGAACTTCGGATCTATCACCAGAGAATCACCGGCCCGAGTACCGTGCCGACTCTCAAAACCAACGATGCCTACATGGCGTTTGCGAATGCCGGCGGCAAAGTACCTGTTGTCGTGGGAGAACCAGGAGCCGTTCGCGCAGACTCTCGATATTTCCCCCAAAGTGACGAATCGGACGCTCGACTTACTGACGTTACGGTGGAAATGCTCCAACGTGCATCACCGACCGCGTACCTGCCCAACTGGCAACGCGGTGTTGGCCAGGAAGATACCCGTACTCGAGGAACCCAATCCCGTTTGGACCCCATCACATCCAAACGTAGGGAAATTCCGCGAAACATGGTGGACGTCGCTCGCATTGAAAGGGTGACACTGACTGCCGCTCGTATGACTTCATCCACTCGATCCCCGGGGCTACCGCTCTGGAAGCAGTCGTGCGCGGCAACGAGGCCGAAAATCACCCAGCGAACAAACGCGCGTCGCCTTCCTCGGGCGTTGCGGTGCGTGTCAACCCATCTTGCCATCTGAATTAGCCGTTTCCCGACCCAGGCCAACCTGACTATGAAAAAGTTGAGAGGGATTGAAGCTACTCGCGGATTTGCGGCGGTCTACGTCTTTCTGCACCATCTGAATCCGTTTCGGGGCACGCGTATTGAACCATTGTTCCATTTTGGTCAGGAAGCGGTGATCCTTTTTTTTATGATCTCGGGTTTCGTGATTTTTCTTTCGGTGACGAAAGATAAGCGTCCAGGTATTCGAAGCTATCTGGTTAGCCGTGCAGTCCGCATCTACCCTATATTTCTCGTCAGCCTCGCACTCGCCGCGCTGGCCGCACTGGTTACCCACGACACAGCGTGCATCAACACACCTGGCCTGTTAGGTAACCTGTTCATGATGCAAGATTCGGGCGCGTTAAAAGCCGGTGTACTTTTCGAGACATTCTGTCGAAATGATCCACTTTGGTCGCTGTCATACGAAGTGTGGTTCTATGTTGCGTTCGCTCTCATTTTCTTTTGTGTGAATGCAACGTGGTCCTCGCGTCGCGCGATAGTAATCGTGTTGTCAGTAGTTGGAGCAGTTACCTATGACATCCATCCTAATGCGGTCTCCTTGTATGCCGGCTATTTCATCATTTGGTGGGCCGGTGTTGAGCTTGCGCGCGAATTTCGAGCGAGAGCGCGATTTTCGGTCACCGCTCAACTTCCGATGTTCCTGGGGATCGGAGTGTGCACGCTCATCTGGTCCGTCCCGGTAATTAAAGCTGTTGCCGCCCACGCCACGGTGATTTCCGGAATCAGCCCCGCCTTGCAGGTCCGCCACTTTGTGATGGCATTGCTCGTGTTAGGGCTGGCAACAGCCAATTTTCGCGCACCGAAAGCGACCGCGCCGCTAATTGGCTTCTTTGCCTGGATTGCCGGGATTTCATATGGACTGTACGTAACGCATCAGCCGGTGATCACGATTGTGCATGCGCTGGATTTCCCGCGACATGTCGAAATTGTAGTGTGTGTTTTTGCAGCCTTGACTACCGCATATGTATTGGAGCGAGTTTTCCAGCCATTTGTGGTCGGTTTTATAAGAGGACGTAGCCTTCGAGGTCAAGCTACACGGATTACCTGAATTTCGCCCAGGCTTGCAGTCGCCACTCTCGTCAACGTTGGTAAGCGATCGTCGTCGAGCGTCGTAAAAGGAAAACGCATATCCGGCGGCACCCTGATAGGCGGATGACGCTACCGCAATACTTAAAGACTCTCCAGGAACGCCAGCAAAGGGTCCAGTGGCCGAAGCCGACCCGGACCCAGGTTCCTTTGCGTGCATTATGCCAGGCTCGGATTCCAGTAGTTTCACTCATCGCCTTGTCCGAATTTCCGGCGTCACCTCTTTCCATTCAATCGGACGCTTCTTGTGCCACCCATCATTGGCGTTATCGCGGGTCATCGCAACGATAGTCAACCCTCCTCCTCAAGTAAAAACCGACCTTCCTCTCACCCGATCGCATAGCATCTGAAATCTGCCGTCGAGGCGCTCTATCACCGCCCGACGCGACAACTCCGTTTCTGCGTAGGCGCGTGCAGCGGCACCAAGCCGGGTTCGCTGGTCCACGTCGTCGGCCAGATTTTCTATGGCGGCCACCAACGCCTGAACATCCTCAGGTGGAACCGTCACGCCTCGCGGAGACACCACGTCGAAGAGTTCCGTCCCTGCGCGCGCCATCGCGATGATGGAGCGACCGCTTGCGAGCATGCCGGTCAGTTTCGAAGGCATAACCAGATCGGCCGCATCCGCTCGCTGCGGCAAAACATGGATGTCCGCCACATTGAGCAGATCGTTAAGCTTGTCAAACGGCTGCAAGGAGAGAAATGTGCAGTTCGCCAGATGCCCGCATTGTTCAACAAGATTTACCTTGTATGGACCGTCGCCGCAAAGCACGAAATGGATGTCGCTTCTGTGTGCAAGCGAAGCGGCCGCCTGCGCCAACACCTCAATACCCTGCTTCGCACCCATGTTGCCGGAATACAGAACGACAATCGCCTCGTCTGGAATATTCAACGCCGTCCGGTACAAACTCGGCCGGTCCAGCGGAAAGATGACATTGACATCGACCCAATTGGGCAATGCAAACAGTCGCGGTGAATCCACCCCTTTATTGCGGCCATGTTCGATCATTCTCGCGGAAATGGTCGATACGACGTCGAAACGCCGCATCAGCCAACTTTCGACACCCAGGGCGAACTGTCTCAGCCGCTTGCCCTTCAGCATCCCCAGTTCGAAAGCAGCATCGACTTCATAGTCCTGAATGTGAAGCCACGTGCGTGCCCTCGCCATCTTGCCGAACATCAAGGCAGCCGGAATGTTCATCAGACTCGGGGCAACTGCGATCACAATGTCGGGCCGCCAGAACAATTGTGCAAACACCGTCGGCAAGCTCGAAACAGCAAAACTTGCGAGATGCAGGAGACGCTTCAGCCCGCTGGGACGACTCGGCACCCACACGGGCGCACGCTGAATACGCACGGCCGCACGTTGCTCGGTGCGATAGCGCCAGGCCGAGTGACCGGCGCCGATCCGCCATTCCGGATAGTACGGCGGCGCACATATCACACGTACTTCGTATCCCACATCGGCCAGTGATTCCGCCATCTCGGCACTGTACTTTCCAATACCGGTGAGCTCGGGAGCGTAGTTGAGGCCATAGATCAGGACCTTCCTCGAAGGCCGACGGCCAGTGGTGTCCGGACCGGACTGGATAAGCGCGTTCTTCATGCCTTCGGCGCCTTCCGACGCTCCCGCACCTTCAACACAATGAAATACTCGTAGATGGACTGCAGCACGGCGTAAACGAATCCCGGCCGGCCGTCCAGAAAGCCTCTTCGAAGCCCGTAGAGCACGAGGAACTTAGCTAGCGGACGCAGCGGCAACTTGTAAAACAAGCCCTTTTGATGATAGCGGCGCACCTGAAAATCCCTCGCCAGCAACGCCTTTGACAGCTCGAACTTCTCGCCCTTACTCGCGTTGATCAGAAACTGCTCCGCCTCGAGCGAGCTATACGAATTGTGGCGTGCCAGCCAGTGCGAGATACCTTTGCTGAACGGATGATGGTCGAGATATCCGCCAATCCTGCCTGTCTTGCCGTTGACCACGGTGACCGGATTCACCATCCGTTCGTACCGAATGTAGGCCGGTTTGAAAAGGCGAACGTAGTAGGGCGACACCTGAACGTGTTTCAGCCATCGCTCGCTGAAAAAATCGCGACGCTGCACTTCGAAGGCAACGCAATCAGTCGATGTGGAGACCATCTCGCGGACCGATCGGGCCAGGTCTTCGGTCACGCGTTCGTCAGCATCGATGTATAAGACCCAATCGTGCCTGAATTTAATGTTGGCCAGTCCCCAATTCTGATGACTGGCCCAGTTATCGAATTCCCTCAGCGTAATCTTCGCCCCGAGCAGCGTGGCAAGTTCAACCGTGCGGTCGGTGCTGTGAGAGTCATAAACATGGATGTCATCGCACCATTCAATAACACTTTCCAGGCAACCCGGAAGATCTTTTTCTTCGTTCTTTGTCAGAATGAGGACTGAAACACCACTCATTGCTTTTCTCCCGATCCACTTCGAGTGGATATTTTTTTGGCAGGCATGCCGGCGTACACCGTCCAGCTCTCGCGAAGACTGCGGGTCACCACCGATCGCGCGCCCACCACAACCCCCTCCTCGATCTGCACGCCCGGACAAACAAACGCCTCCGCGCAAATCCATGCATCGCGCCCGATGGATATCGGCTGTGCGGTGAGCTGAAACAAAGGGTCGTTGAAATCGTGACTACCGGTGCACAGATGCGCCCCCTGTGAGATCACGCAACGTTCTCCCAAGACAATCATTTCCATCGAGTAAAGCGTGACGCCGTTGGCAACGCCTGCCAAATCCCCAATCGAAAGATTCCACGGAGCCCAGATCCTGACCCGTGGATAAATGTGCGCGCCCGCTCCGATTCGCGCGCCGAAGACTCTCAGAATGCCTCGACGCCACGCATGAAAAGGGCGCGGTGTCGGGAGAAAAAACAGCACATATGCGATTCCCCACAGCACGCGTGCCACGCGATTTTTCAACGGGAAAGAGGGAGCAACCTTGGAATCCACACCTTGCAGTATCATCGTTCAAGCCTCTTGCCGAGCCGCCATGGGTGCACAATATCCGCCCGGGACAGCAGGTGCTTCGAGCATTTTCCGGTGTATCAATTCATCCCTCAAAATCGGGAAGCGTCGCCTGATCAGACGCGCCGGAACGCCGCCGACCACCGTGAACGGCTCAATATCACGGGTGACGACCGCCCCGGAAGCGATGACCGCGCCGTCACCAATGGTTGTTCCGCAAAGAATGGTCGCGCCGGCGCCAATCCACACGTCCTTGCCGATCTGGGTGGGACGAAATGCAGGTCGGCCGCTAAAGATGATCGGGACGCCCGGGAGGTCGAAGACGTGGTCGTTGCCCACGATCTGCACGTTAGGCCCCAGCAGCGAATAACTGCCGACGCGAACGCCTGGATTGATCCGGCAGCCCGGTCCAACGTAGACATATTCGCCCGCGTGGAAATCCCGGCTGATATCGCCATATCCGCCGAATAGCACCGTGGGGTGGACGTCGTTGAGCCTGAGCAGTTTCCGCCAGAACAATCTTCTGACACCGCGCATGGCGGCTCTAAGATCGGCCTTCATATGCACCTCCACAGAGGACTTGCATGTCATTACCCTGCCCCGCCGCTTTGCCATGGATTGCATCCGAGAGCACCTGGCATTGCCTATAAGGATTGTATATTTCGTCAATGATCCTGAAGCAGTTCTCCCGGGTCTGACGTCGGTCACCAAATACTTCGGGAATTGAAATCAAACACCTCGACAGGTCAGCCACGTCCCCGTACCGGAACAGCATTCCCGAGAAACCGTGTGCGACCGCTTCTGCTTCAGGCATCTGTCGATCCATATGGGAGTGGCTGATGACCGGCGTACCGAACATGAGCGAGTGCATGGCGGTCAAGCCGACTTTCCCGGGCGATACGACGACATCGGAATCGAATATGTGAACGGCTACCGCCTCCTCGTCGTACAGCTCACCCACGAAGTCGATGTCCAGCTTCAATTGCTTGGCCAGCGCCTTAAGACTGCTCTCCGCCGGGCCGCCTCCTATCAACGTCAGCCTGAATCGCCACGCCGACGTTTCCTGTGCCAATGACACCGCATACATCAGGACGTCGTATGCGCACTTGTCAGTTAATCTCGACACGCCGAGAATGCGGATTTCAAACGGTTGTCGCGGCGCCTCCGGGCGCGCCAGCAATTCACGGCGTGTACGCAACTGGGACTGGTAGTCGAGGCTGTTGAATCCGACATAGAGGTTCCTGGAGCGGAATCCAAAATCTTCCGCAATGCATTTCGCCCGGTAGCCGTACAGATATTGCGCATGTCCAAGCGAGAAAAAGATACGCCGGACGTGATTTTTCAAGGATCGATCGGCCGACAGGAATCCGTGCCCCCAAAAAATCACACGCTTGCCGGTCAAGCGCCCGAGCGCCGCCGCCAGCCAGGTCGTAAGGAAGTTCGGATTGGCAAGCAACACCAATACGTCGAACTCGCTCGATAAAGCCGCATGTACCGCGGCCCACTGGAACGAGACGTCATTGAGCACCTTGACAGCGGCCGGTCTGAAATCGGTGTCGGCGTCGAAATGGAGCGCGGGGATGCCCTGATATCGCTCCACCGGGTCGCCAAAGAACGTCACATCAAAATCGTCCCGACTGATTGCATCGAGAACGCCTTTGCGGTAATGCGGGAAAAAGTGGTACACGATAGCGACGCGAGGGCGCCTGGCTGCGCCGCGCTCGCGCGGTCCGCGCATGGCATGCGGTGAGCCGGCACGCGAGCCCCGCAACGGGCGCATCAGGCTAACAATAGTCACGCGCGGCCCTCCGTCCGATGAACCTGGCTAATCGCATCCATCACATTGCATCCGAAATTTTCAGGGTTGTGCTGACGCGCGAATTGAGCGAGTTGAGACGAACCCTGGATGGAATGCATAATCGTCTCCAATTTTCCCCAGTCAAAGCACGGCGCTGGCGGCGGCGCGAGTAGAAGATCGTCCCACCGCAGGCCGAGCGAGTTTTTCTCCCGATTGTGGTCGATAAGACCGTAATTCGAGGTGATCACCGGCACCCCGGCTTGAGCCGACTGGATCAGCACGCCGCTCATTCCACTAAAGTTTTCATAACACAGCCACATTGCATCGGCGGCCGAGAATACCCAACCTTCTTCAAGCTCGGAACAGAACCTGTTCACCACGATCACCTGCGAGCGGCGCGGCCCTGCCTGTGCCATAAAGGACTGGACCAGGCGCTCGGCTTCGGCATCCTGTACGCCGGCCAGCACGAGCCGGAAGTGCCCGGGAAGATCTGCCGCCGAAAACATGCTCAATAACCGGGCAACGCCTTTTCTCGGACTAAGCGAGCCGTAGGACGCGATAACGAAGTGGTCTTCCTCCAACCCCAGTGCCCGTCGAGCGGTCTCCCTTTGCGCAGGTTTGCTGATGAACGAGACATCCGGTACATATCTGATCTTCGGCGCCAATGCGGGCATGTTCTGTGTAACGTACTTCGGTAAGGGTTCATCTATCGTCGTAGCGAGCGCCAGCGCCCGAAGGCTCAGCAACCTCTGAAACAACACCCGATTGACGACATCGAGCTTCCCCCGCGGCCCTGCGATACCGCACGCGTGATGATGAAACTTCGCGGCAAGGATCATGCCGCCGAAGGGTGTCGTGCCAAAAGGCGAGCCATGCAATCCGACAATCTTGTCGACGTAATTGAGGTAGGGGACATAGACGAAATCAACCGCGTTGGTCTTACGGTACTCGCGGTAAGCCTGTTCGAAAGCACGCAGGTAAGCGCGCTGGCCGAACAACAGCTGGAGCTTTCCATAGCGGGTTTCTCGCGGAATCTCCGGCATGGTTGTAATGCCCAGACCGGATGCCAGAGCCGACATCACGCTTTGCGTCGCTGAGTGAGCGAGTGCGGACCCGGTCGTCATTAGCGTGACTTTCCATCCACGCCGGAGCGCCTCTTGAGCCATCAGACGGACATACAGCACCATACGGTGCCCGCTTGCCTCGGGTTCCACCAGCAGCAGCCTCGTCATTTCCCACCTTCCAGGGCCGTGCCGGCATCCAGTCGCGAACGCAACGTGACGTCCCCGAATAGCGCGGCATAACGTTCCGCGACGTGCGCGATCGAATAGGCGCTCAGATCGCGCCGATGGCGAATCCGTCCTTGCGCAAGTACCTCCGTGATAGCCGCCGCATAATCCCGATGACTTGCCGGATCGACTGTCGCGACGCCGGAGAAACGCGTGGCGAACTCAAAGACGCGAATGGTCGAAGCGACAATCGGCACACCGCTCGCGAGCGCCTCGATCATCGCGACACTGTGTGCCTCGCGCTCCGAAGGCATGACGTACACGTCCGCCGCGCCAAGCAGTGCCGCAACGTCGGGGCGGCTCCCCAGAAATCGCACGTTGCCGGACAAACGATGCTGCGCCACCAATCGCTTCAGCATGTCGCCGTAGGATGCGTCCTCTGTCAAACCGGCCAGCCACAGTTCAGCGGACTGGCCTGCATGCAACATGTCTTTCAGCGCCAGCACGCTAGCGGCCTGATTCTTCGCCGGCGACAGGCGCCCGACCTGAAGCACCACCGACACGCTATCGTCAACCTCGAATTCGGCTCGCAACCGGCGTCTCGCGTTTTCATCGAATGCGAAGCGTTCAAGTTCAGTGCCGTTCGGAATTGTCAGAAGCCGGCGAGGCATGCCACATCGCAATCGATAATTGTGTGCGGCTGTGTCGGTGACGGTAACCACCGCCGCCGCATCCCGCTTGAGAATGCGCTCACTCAGTCTGAGCAGCCCACCGGCGTAGTCGTCGTTGGTAGCCGCATGCATGACGGTGACGACCGGGATCGCCGCTACCGTCAATTTTGTCGCCACGCGTGCATATGCCGCCGGGATGACCGAATGCGCCACAATGACGTCGGGACGAAAGTCGCGCAACGACGCGCGAATAAAACGAAGCCGTTCCACGCGTCCCAGCAAGCGTGCGGGCGACGCGCACCAGACGCCCGTCTCTTGCAGTTTCGTCCAGACCGGCCGGAAGGCAACCTCGCAAGGGTTGATCCCGATGACGCCGGCGACCCCGACTTTCGCGGTCGTGTGCACCTCCGCCAGGGTGGCGGCGAGCATTTCGGCTCCGGAATGCCGCGGCGTCAGCACCACGTGCATGATGCGCATAACGTTCTCTCTCTAGACAGTCAGTGAAATACCGGCCCGCAGCCGTTGTAGTGGCAACACTAAAGCGGCCGCACAGACGAAGCCGAGTCCGACGGCGTGGTACGGCAGTGTCGAGAACACTTCGCCCAGGATCGCGATCAACGCCGCCACCGGCACGCCCACTGTGGCGAGCGGACGCAACTCCCGGATCTGGTCGCGGCCGTCCGAAAGAACGTCCCATAGCATCAACGTCATACAGACAAACACCGAAATCGTCGCAGCGAACGCGACACCGATGGAACCGAGCCACGGCACCAGAATCGCCGACGAAACCAGCAGGCAGAGCAACTGCGCCACCGTGCCCCGGGTTACCCGGCTCGGCCTCCCCGTGCCGCGCAAGTAGGAGGTCAGCAAGCCGACCAGCACACCGGCCGCCATCAGATAAACGAAGATGCGGAAAAACGGCACAGCCCCGCTCCATTGCGCACCGAGCGCCAGCTGGATGATGTCGCGGGCGGCGACGCAGAGAAACGTCGCGACCACGAGTGCGATTGTCCCCAACTGACTGAACAGCGCCAATGCGTAATGCGCGGCGCGGCTTTTGTCCCGACGCGCCAGTTCGGAAAAGTTCGGGAAAAGGTACTGACTCATCGCGATGCCAAAATCCGCCACGCCGAATTGCGCAAGGCGACTTGCAGTCTGATACAGGCCCAAAGTCTGCACGCCGAATGTCTTGACCGTGATGATCCGGTCTAACTGATTCACAATGATGGTGAGCAAGCTGCTCGCCCAAACCCAGCGACCGAATTCCATGACCTCGCCCAATGGCCTGGTGTCGAAATTCAGCCTGGGCTTCGTCCTGAAAGCGATGTGCGAGGCGATGGCCTTCAGAAACTCCGACAGCGGCAAGGCCGCGAGCACCCATACCACCTCGTGGTAGGTCAGCGCGGCCACAGCGGACATCACGAAATCAGCCATGACGAAGGTGGTCGTCAACAACGCGACCGTCCGAAACCGCCGTTCCCGCTGCGCGATGACGACACGCACGCTGGCGATGCATCTCGCGAACGGAACCAGCGCGACCATCCGCAGAACGGTGGTGCCCTCCGGGATGCTCATTAAGCGCGCAATCAGGCCGGAGGCGGCGAACAGAACAACGGTCAGCAACAAGCCGCGCAGCGCGGTCGCGGTCCATAGTGCGTCAAGGCTGCGCTGATCCAGTAGTTCCCGCCGCTGGATCAGCGCATGGCTCATGCCCATCTCGGTCAACGACTCCGCTATCGACAAGGCCATCAGGCAAGCCGCGATCAGACCGATGGATTGCGGTCCCAACAATCGCGCAAGCAGGAAGAATTTGAACGCCACCAACAGGCGCGACACAGCCTGTTGTCCAAAGACCCAGGTCACGCTGCCTTCGTCGAATCGCATCAGTTTCATTGATTGCCGGAGGCGCTCAGGCCCATTTCAGGGCTTGCGTTTCGTGATGCTGCAAGAAGTCATCGTAGGTCGCGGCCAGCCCTTCCTGCAGGCCGATCTTCGCGCTCCAGCCGAGCTCTGCCAGCTTGCTGACGTCGAGTAGTTTTTGCGGCGTGCCGTCAGGTTTGCTGACGTCGAATTCGATGTCGCCGTCAAAGCCAACCACATGCATCGCGGCACGGGCCAGTTCCTCGATTGTGACGTCCGCACCGCAGCCGACGTTGTACCACCCCTCCCCAATACCACGTTCGAGCATGAATATCACCGCATCCGCCATGTCGTCGACGTGCAGGAACTCCCGGCGCGCACGGCCTGTTCCCCACACCGCAAGCTTGCTCGCGCCGCTCACTTTCGCTTCGTGGGCCTTGCGCAGCAACGCCGGCAGCACGTGACTCGTTTTCAGGTCGTAATTGTCGTTCGGTCCATAGAGATTGGTCGGCATCAACGAGACGTACTGCGTGCCGAACTGCCGATTGAAAGCCTCGCAAAGCTTGATACCCGCGATCTTTGCAATGGCGTAAGGCTCATTGGTACTTTCCAGCGGGCCGCTCAGCAGGTAGTCCTCCTTGATCGGCTGCGGCGCTTCCCGCGGATAAATGCACGAGGAACCGAGGAACCCCAGCCGCTGAATGCCTGCACGAAAAGCCGAATGAATCACGTTGGCTTCGATGATCAGGTTCAGATACAGAAAGTCCGCTGGATAAGTCTCGTTAGCCAGGATGCCGCCCACCTTGGCGGCAGCCAGTATGACCACGTCGATCGCCTCGTCGCGAAAGAATCGTTCGACAGCAGCCTGGTCAGTCAAGTCGAGATCGGCGCGGCTGCGCGTCACGACATTGCCGTAGCCACGTGAAGCGAGATTGCGCAGCAACGCCGAGCCGACCATCCCACGGTGCCCAGCGACGAAGATTCGGGCGTTCTTGTCCATGGTACTCACTCGTTGTACTCAAATGTCTTGAAACCCGCCAGCGTCACCAACGCATCCCGCTTCGCGACCTGATAGTCGGCGCGCACCATTTCCGTGACCAGTGATTCGAACGACGTAGCCGGTTTCCAGCCCAACTTTTCGTGCGCCCTGGTGGGATCACCCAGCAACGTTTCCACCTCGGCCGGGCGGAAATAGCGCGGATCCACACGCACGATCACGTCACCCCGCACTACTTTCGTGTCTCCCCCTACGACACGCTCGACAATGCCCACCTCGTCGACGCCCGATCCCTCAAAGCGCAAATGGATCCCCAGTTCCGCAGCGGCCTGCTCAACGAACTGACGCACGCTGTACTGCACGCCGGTGGCAATCACAAAGTCTTCGGGCTGTTCCTGTTGCAGCATCAACCATTGCATCTCGACGTAGTCGCGCGCGTGGCCCCAGTCCCGCAGCGCGGACATGTTGCCGAGGTACAGACACTCCTGCAGGCCTGTTGCAATGCGGGAGATCGCCCGCGTGATCTTGCGCGTCACAAAGGTCTCGCCGCGCACCGGGGACTCGTGATTGAACAGAATGCCGTTGCACGCGTAGATGCCATACGCCTCGCGGTAGTTGACCGTGATCCAGTACGCGTACAGCTTGGCTACCGCATACGGACTACGTGGGTAGAAAGGCGTGGTTTCCTTTTGGGGGATTTCCTGAACCAATCCATAGAGTTCAGACGTCGAGGCCTGATAGAAGCGCGTCTTCTTTTCGAGGCCGAGAATCCTGATCGCCTCGAGAATGCGCAGTGCGCCGACACCGTCGACGTTCGCCGTATACTCCGGCTCCTCGAATGAGACCGCGACGTGGCTTTGTGCCCCGAGGTTATAAATCTCGTCGGGCTGCGCGCGTTGGATGATCCGCACGAGGCTCGTCGAATCGGTCAGATCGCCGTGGTGCAGGACGAAGCGGCGATCGGACGCATGCGGCTCCTGGTACAGGTGATCGATTCGTTCCGTATTGAACAGCGACGAACGGCGCTTTATGCCGTGAACTTCATAGCCCTTGCTTAACAGTAATTCCGCAAGGTACGAGCCGTCCTGACCTGTAACGCCGGTAATCAAGGCAACTTTGTGACTCATGGTGTCGTACTCCTCGTAATCGATGCGCCGAGAACACCCTCGCGCCTTTGCTCGGGTCTGGTGACGGTTATTTCGCGTTGCTTTCGTAACTGTAGTAATACGTGCCATAGCCAAGACGTCTCTGCGGCACATCGGTAATCAGCACGCCCTTCAGGGCGACGCCGACATTACGCAGACGGTTGGTGCATTCCAGAATCTCCGCCATGGGATGACGGCCATGACGTACCACCAGTAAGGTCGTACCTGCGTTCTTACCGATCAGCGCCGCATCGGTCACCGCCAGCAACGGCGGTGTATCGACAATGACGATGTCGTAAAGACTCGAGACCTGCTCAAGCACCGTTTTAAAGCGCTCGCTCATCAGCAGCTCGGCGGGATTCGGCGGTAATAGGCCCTTCGGTAAAACATCCAGATTCGGCAATACGTCACGCAGCACCGCACCGCTGATGTCCAATCCCGCGATGACATCCGAAAGTCCCGGCTCTCTGGACACGCCGAAATAGCCGTGCAAGTCGCCGCGCCGCATATCGGCATCGATCAACAGGATGCGCTTGCCGCCGCTCGCGAGCACGGCCGCGAGATTCACCGACATGAAGGACTTCCCGACCTCGGGACGCGGACCGGCAATGACGATTATGTTATTGGCAGCATCGAGCAAGCCGAACTGCAGCGCGGTGCGCAGACTTCGGATCCCTTCAATGGCGACGTCATGCGAGGCAATCGAGGCAAGCACGTGATGACCGGAGCGGCCACGCCGCATGGCTTGATACAGACGCACCTGCGTTTCACTGTGCGGCACCGCCGCGTAGACCGGCAAGCCCAGCGCCTGTTCGATTTCTTCGCTGTTTTCCACGCCGCCGAACAATGCATTTTTGACGAACGCCGCTGCTGTCCCCGCAATAAGCCCCAACACTGCCGCCAGCACAACCACCAGCGCCCGTTTGGGCTTGACCGGCACCTCGCCCGCGACGGCGCGGTCAACCACGCGGACGTTCCCGACCTGTCCGGCCTTGACGATCCGCAACTGCTGTGCGCTGTCCAACAGATTCGTGTACAACTCCGTGTTGACACGCACATCACGCAGCAGGCGCAGGGCGGATTGCTCCGTGTCCGGCAAAGTCGACACGCGCTTGTTCAACTGGGTCTGTTGCTCTTCGAGCGAGGCGATCTGCGCATCCAATGCCACCACCCCAGGGTGCGATGGTGTAAAACGCTGCGCCATCTCTATCTGCTGTTGCTGCAGATCGACGAGTTTGGTTTTGCTGTCGACTATCTGCTGCAGCAGCAGGCGGCTTTCCTCGGTCAGATCGACTGTTCCCTTCTGGTTGCGAAATGCGTTATAGCGATCCTCCGCCTGATCGAGCTGTGTGCGCAGTTGCGGCAGTTGCTGGTCCAGAAAGCTGAGCGTGTGCTCCGCTTCGGCGGACTTCCGGTCGATGTTCTGCTGGACATAGGTTGCGGCAATCGTATTGATGATCTCGGCGGTGCGCCTGCTGTCCGCGCCATCGAGCGAGACACCTATCACGCCGGATTGCTTGGTTTTCTCGGCGATGACGAGTGCATTCTGCAACTGATCGATCGTGAGGAGCGTGGAGGCGCGGCTGAGAATGAAGTGTGTGCCTGGTCTCGCCTCGAGACGCGCTACCCGCAATTCAACCGGGCCCGCTGGATCGCTGCCGTGGGCGACGCTGCCCACCTGTCCGTGAAGAACAACGTCGCCATCAGGATCGAGCAGATCGAATTTGTCACCGCCGCGCGCCACCAATGTGTATCTCACGTCGTATCGGTCATGCGGCACATCGAATAGCGATACGTCGATCTTCTCGCCGCCCCACGCGAAGCGCACCAGGCCGAATAGCGGCGGCGTCAACTGGTTGTCGCCGGCATGCCGTGCCAGTATGGCGCCGACCAGTGGGAAATAACGCGGCTGAGCGCTGATATCGAGGTGCAGTGATTGCACTGTCTGGCCGACCACGAGTCGCGAGCGGATCAGCTCGATCTCCGCGTCGGCGGTCTGCTTGGTGTCGAAGATGGAGGCCAGTTCGCCCAGCGCGTCCTTGGTAGCATTGGCGCTGTCCTCGACCTGGATCATCGCGTCCGCGCGATACACCGGCCTTGCGATAAACGCATAGAGAGTCCCGATTATCAATACGGTCGCTGCGATCGCAACGATCAGCTTCCAGCTCTCCGCAACGACGGAAAGATAGTCGGAGAGATGTATTTCGTCACCGTCCGACGAATCGATGAATCGATTTTTGTTTACGGATGCCATAAATTAGTGAGTCAATCGAATCATTGCGTCGAGCCAGTGCGCCACACCGCGCTCGATCTGCGTCATGGCCATTTCGAAGGCCGCGCGTCCTTTGCGGTATGGGTCCAATACGTCCGTGCCCTCGTGCTCGCCGAGGCGATAGACCTTTCCCTTCGCGAACGGATAGTTCGTTTCGATCCTTCTGCGCTGTTCCTGCGTCATCGACAGAACCAGTTCCGCCGAGCGTATGTGGAGCAGGCTCAGGTTCGCGGCAAGATGGCTTGCGATGTCAATCCCACGCTCTGCCATCAATGCGACAGCGATGGGATCCGCGCGGCGGCCGACGAGCGCGGCCCAGCCGGCGGACATCACGCGGACGCCGGGCAACTGCTTTGCGAACAACCCTTGCGCCATCGGACTTCGGCAGACGTTTCCTTCACATACAACAAGGATGTTGTCTATCATTTCGTCACGACCGCGCCGGTCAGGCCTGCATTGATGGCGGGCAGCAGCAGATTCAGCACGCGGCTGAAGCGAACCAGACCGTTACCATCCACATACACCACGTCCCTGGGCTGCAACTCGAATTGATTCGCCAGCACCATGGCGACTGGCGAGTGCGCATCGAGATGAAATATCTGCGGCGTCGTGCCGGATGCACCGCGAATCACATAGAGCTGCGCTGCGTCGGCACTCGCGGTATTCACGCTGCCGGCTTGCGACAGCGCGTCGCTCAATGTCAGCTTGCCGCTCTTCATCGGAATGGCGGTGACAGGCTTGTTGACCTCACCCATCACATAGACACCGTTGTCATCGCGAGAAACGACACGCAGCAAGTCGCCGTTTCTCAACAGAATTTTTGAGGGGTTCTGACTGTTCGAGAGCATGCTCGAGAGATTCAGCTGATACGACAGGCCGTCCCGCACGAGAACCATCCGGCTTTGATCGGCCGTCGTATTGAAGTCGCCGGCCCGGCTGATGGCTTCGAACAGCGTCAGTGGCACGTCGTTAATCGGAACAGCGCCGGGTGCGCGCACCTCCCCGTCCACATACACCTGCTTGGCGCGAAACGAGGCCACACGAACCGTCACCTGCGGACGCACGAATACCTTGCTCAATGCCGCGTACACCACCTGCTGGCTTTGATCGACACGCAGACCGGCAACATGAACGTTGCCTGCGTACGGCATCTGCACATCGCCGTTGCTGTCGATCACGAACCCCTGAGCCGGATCATAGGGACGGTTGTTCGTCTGCGTCTGCGTGCCCAACGCCGCCATCAGCTCAGGGTGATCCCATACCGTGATCTGCAGCACGTCGCCCGCACCCAGCGTGTACGGCTCGGGCTTACTCGCCAGTTCATGCAGTTGTTGCACGTTCTCCCGCGCATCTGCCTCGCGCATCCTTTCCGTTAAGGCGATATTGATATCGGTAATCGGAATCTGCATCTCGATCGGCGGCACCTCTGAATTCCCGTTTGCGACTGGCAATGTCGCCGGAGTAATCATCCGCATGCCAGGAGCGACAGCGCAAGCCGACAGCGCGGCACTTGCGGCGCTGCTCAACAGCGCACGAGTACAGCGGCGAACAAGACGTCTCGCTCCGTCTCCACTACACTTCCCCAAAAAGCCCATCAGATATTCCTTGAATTTCGGTCAGCTCTTCTTTTATGTCGCAATCGACTTTCTGCCCAGCAATGACGGAAAGCCATTTCCCGGATTAGCGAATGCGCGTACAGATCCGCATTCAAATGCTTTCCGCAGCTACGCTTCGCCGGGTATATGCCAGACCTGGAGGAATCAGTCACGCAGCTCCCGCGCGAGCCGACGGTCGTCATGAACGGGCCGCGGCGTCAATTCCGGAACTTGAGCAACCCCTGGCTGCGTGTCTGGATCGCTAGTACGCGTTGCTGCTAACCAGTCCCCTGGCCACGGTTGTCATGACAATTCGCATATCCAGCGCGAACGACCAGTTGCGCAAGTAGTAAAGGTCATGCTCGACCCGCATTTGCATCTTCTCGATCCGGTCCGTCTCACCGCGGAATCCATTTACCTGCGCCCACCCCGTAATACCCGGTTTGATCCGATAGCGATGGATATAGCCGTTGATGACTTTCTGATAAAGCTCGTCGTGCTCGATCGCATGCGGGCGAGGGCCGACCACCGACATTTCGCCACGCAACACGTTGAAAAACTGCGGCAGTTCGTCAAGGCTCGTGCGCCGCAACAACGCGCCCACACGGGTGATGCGGGGGTCGCCTTTCGTGGCCTGGGTGATCACACCGGTCTTTTCAGCGTGCGGACGCATGGTCCGGAACTTATAGATCTTGAACACGCGGCCATCGGCCCCTTTCCGATATTGCGTAAAAAACACTGGACCGCGTGACGAACACTTCACTACCACTGCGATAATCGTCAGCACCGGCATCAGGACGAGTAATGCGAGCGCCGCAAACAGGCGATCGAAGATTTCCTTCTGCACGATCGCGCGTGCTGGCAAAGGCGAGGCCACGAGGCTGATTGCCGGCGCTCCGATCAGGTCGATCACGCTGCCTTCGAATAACGCCATGCTGCGCACGTCAGGAATGAAGCGGATGTTCACGAGATCGTTACGGAACTCGTTGACGAAGTGCAGCATGGTCGACGCTTCCGATAACGGCAAAGCCAGCCAGACTTCCTGTACGCCGTGGCTCCGGACATGCTCGGCAAACGTGGGAAAGTCGTCGAACAGCGGCACGCCTTTCCAGGCGGCGCCACCGCCAGGCTCCGTGTTAAACACTGCGGACGCGCGAAAACCACTGGCAGGGGATGCCACCAGTTTGCCCACCACTTCGTGGCAATGGGCACCGACCCCGAGCACGGCCACGTTGCGCAAATTCAGACCGGCATAGCGCACGCTACGCAGCACCGCATGTAACAACAGCCGCGACGCAATCAATGCACCACCCGTGATCGCGGTCCAGTAGGCGACCCACAGGCGCGAGATGAAATCCGTGCGATGCAGCGAGAACATCAGTACCAGACCGCACACCTGCACCACCAGCCACGCAATCGACACCTGGCTCGCCAGTCGCAGCATCGAACGGCCGCGCCATGACTCGTACACGCCAAAGACCGGAAACGACACCAGCGCGAAAGCAACGGAAAAGGTAATGAACGCCCCGTCTCCCCAGCTCTGCCCCAGATCCTGAAAGCGGATTTGCGACGCTACCATGGCTCCGCCTACAATGAGCGACACATCGACAAGCCGCGCCAGTAACCCCCGTATCCCGAGCATCTCGCGATTCCCCGCCTGAAGTTGGATTGCTTATACGCCGCGCGTCAAGCGCGACCGTATGTATCGTCAAAACGAACGATGTCGTCTTCGCCAAGATACGGTCCGGACTGCACTTCGATGAGTTCGAGCGGCAACTTGCCCGGATTCTCCAGGCGATGCGTCACGCCCAGTGGAATGAAGGTCGACTGGTTCTCGCTGAGCATGAATTCCTCGTTGCCGCGTGTCACCAGCGCCGTGCCACTCACCACGATCCAGTGCTCGGCGCGATGGTGATGCAATTGCAACGACAGGCGGCCGCCCGGGTTCACGACGATCCGCTTTACCTGAAAACGTTCGCCGTGATCGATCGAGTCGTAGTAACCCCATGGGCGCCGTACCTTCCGGTGCGCGTCGACCTCGGGTGCCTGCAGCGCTCTCATCCGGCTGACCACGCTCTTTACTTCCTGTACGCGCGAGCGGTCGGCGACCAGCACGGCGTCGTCGGTCTCCACAACGACCACGTTGGTCAGGCCGACACATGCAATGAGGCGCCCCTGCGAGTGGGCAAAGCTGGATGTCGTACCTTCGAACACGACCCTTCCGCGCGCGGCGTTGCCGTCCGCGTCCTTATCGAGCGCTTCCCACACCGCATCCCATGACCCAAGATCCGACCACCCTGCATCAAGCGGTACCACCACGCCGTCCGCGAACCGCTCGTCCGATCCGAGACGCTCCATCACCGCATAATCAATCGAATCCGCCGGAGAAGACTTGAAAGCGTCCGCGCCTGGGCGGAAATACGCGCCGTCGTGAGTACCCTGTGCGTGGGCCAATACACACGCGTCATGCATCACCGGTTGCATGATCCTGAGCATGGCAAGCCACACGCTCGCCCGCACTGCGAATATGCCGCTGTTCCACCAGTACCGGCCCGACGCGAGATACTGCTCGGCCAATTCGGCTGCGGGTTTTTCGACGAAACTCGCGATACGATGTGCACCACGGCCGAGCTCAGAACCCAGCCTGATATAACCAAAGCCCGTGTCGGGGCGCGTCGGCGGCACTCCCAGTGTCACAATGGCGCCGCGCTGCGCATGCTGCACCGCCACTGCGATCGCTGAATGAAAAGCCACGAGGTTCTCGATCGCGTGATCCGCCGGCATTGCAACAATGATCGCGTCGTCGCCCTCCGAGCACAAATCCGCTGCGGCGATCGTCAGCGCCGGCGCAGTATCGCGCCGCGCCGGCTCGACCACGATGCGCGCATCGATTCCCCTCGCGCGGAGTTGCTCCGACGTGACGAAGCGGTGTTCGTCCCCGCACACGATAATCGGCGCGCTAACCATGCTTCCATCGGCGCGGAAGCCTTCCATCCGCTGCACGGTGGCTTGTAGCAGCGAATCGGATCCCAGCACGTCGATCAGTTGTTTCGGATAGTGTTCGCGTGACATGGGCCACAGTCGCGAACCAGCCCCGCCCGCCAGCACAACAGGTACGAGTCGCGTGGCCAATGCAGCGGTACTCTTTTCCGTCCGGACGACCTCGCTTTCACCGCAGGCAACTTCCGCCTCACCCACTGACGTATGACTCATCTCTACTCCTATTTGCAGTTCAAACAGAACCAGCAATTACTGCGCTCTGAATGGCGCGCCGCCCTACCTGGCGATCTCCACCGGAATCACGCTTTTCCGAAAAGAGCTGAGAAAGTGCGTCATTTACCTACAATGAAACTCGCTCGTTCTTTTTAAAACCCGGCGGTAAATGTGCTGCGACGGCCTTAATACAAAACGCTATTACTGCTTCTTGCCCATGCAAAAACCCATCTCGACTTCAGTTGCGGTGCATCATATCCGGGCCGACTTCCGGCATAATGCGACTGACGGAAAACGCCAACATGTTGGCGCTTTAGCCCATTCGCGCGCGACGTGTGGAAATGGCTCAATGCGTGTCCCGACGTCGTGCATCAGTCACGCACGGCTACGACGATGCAAACCGAGTTGTCAAACATGAGCAGGCTACCGTGGCAACTTACGCCAACGCCTTGGCCGATCGTGCCCGGTTTTCTGGGCACATGGCGCCTTTTATGAACTGGGACAGAACGCCTGGGTGACGCCGGGCCATAGCGGTCTACGTTGATGAGGTTGGCGATGCTCCGAAGGAGCAAGCCTGGCAGATCTAGCACATGAAGACACACGCGATAAAAGATGCAATGCCCACCGGCACCACAAAAAATGTGCACAGCATCATTCGCATGATCAACCTGGCTCTTGCAACTTCCCAAGGGCCGCGTGCACGCCGCGGCTGAAACTCGAGAAAGATTGCCCATTGATAGTGCCGCCTCCCGACCCTCAAAGCGGAAAGTAAGCTGAAGATCAAATAGACCAGCGTCCAGCCTAGACACAATCTGGAAAGAATCGGAAGAACGATTGCCATATATTTGCCACATGATTTAACAACTAGGTTTCCTGATCCTACCGGGCGCTGCAACCAAGAAAAAAAACCGACACATCGTGTCGGTTCAAAAAAAGCTCCCGGATATTCCGAGGACCGCCTCCGGAAGCCTGAGAGAAGTGTATCGTCGCTGAATAGCGCGACCCTATTCCGACATAGATGTGCACTCTGACGCCAACTGAACTGTGAGTCCAATAGTGATTGGATGATAGCTGGCGTATCGCACCAATCTTTTGGCGCTAAAGGCCAAGTTCACCGCTGTACCATCCAGAGACCTGGAGATGAACGTTCTTGCGCAACATCTTGCGATACGCAGTTCAATCCGACCGGAATTGTTTGGAAACAGGCGGGGCGGCACGACGTATTTCACTTTTTTCATCTTATCCTTCACAGATGGCAATTCAGGTTAAACACACAGAAATCCGCGATGTCAAGCTGATTGAGCCATGCATTCTCTCGGACATGCGAGGCGTTTCGTTTGACAGCTTCGATCAGGACGAATTCGAGGAACGTGTGGCGCGCGGCTACCGGTTCGTGCAGGAGCGCCACTCGGTGTCTCTCCATAATGTGCTGTGCGGTCTTCATTATCAGATTCAACGCCCGCAAGGAAAACTGGTACGAGTAGTAAACGGTGAAGTGTTCGATGTGGCGGTCGACTTGCGACGCTGGTCGCCCACGTTCGGGCGCTGGATCAGCGCGCGGCTATCGGCATCGAACTGTCGCCAGTTATGGATCCCCCCAGGGTTTGCGCATGGTTTCCGGGTATTGTCGGATGTCGCCGAGGTACTCTGCAAGACAACCGAGCGTGGCTTTGTCGAGCATGAGCGCACATTGCAGTGGGACGATCCTGATATCGCGATTTCCTGGGATCTGGACGAAGCTCCAATCACGTCCACGCGCGATGCAGCAGGTACAAGCTTCAGCACGGCGGAAGTCTATTGAGGGCAATTCCTTTGCATGGCCGGACACGCACCTGTCGATTCGACCGCCTATCATTCGACCACCGCACCCGGAAATAGTCTCCTGTAGAAGCTGGCGGCACGCCTAGCTAAAAGATCGCTTGCTTGCACGATACTCCGTTGGCGTTGCTCCCAGGTATTTGCGAAATACTTTCGAAAGCTGTCCGCCACTTCCCATTCCGCACCGCCGGGCGATCTTGTCGACTGGAAGGTCGGTTTCAAAAAGAAGACGGCAGCATTTGTCAACTCGCACATACAGAAGGTAGTCGGACGGCGTCACACCCATTTCCATCTTGAAGCGACGCAAGAAATTTCGTTCACTCATCGCGACGAATTGCGCTGCCTCTTCAATCGTAATCGCCCTGCCGCAGTTCATTTCCAACCATTGTGCCGATGACTGTATTTTTTCACTTACGGCGCTAAACATGTTCTTTTTTTGAACGGAGCTAAGCTGCGCCTCAAAACGCAACTGCAGGGAGCTCGCGATTTCGCGTGCGGCTTCTGCGCCGAAATCTTCTTCGATCATTGCTAGTGCAGCTCGCAACGGAGTACTTGTTCGTTGGGAGACGGGCGCCTTTAACCCGTTCCATGCAACCGCATGAGCACCTTCGCTGCGGCGCAATTTCCGGCTTATATCGGAGGACCTGGTGTCGTCCAGTAGTAAGCGTTTTTCGGCGATTGGAAAAATCCGTTCGCTGCGCAAGTCGAGTCGATGCAGCCAGGCGACCAGACGTTCCTCACTCAGCATACTGTGGACACCGGCGCCCGCAGCAATGAAAAGCGCATGGAATTCGTCCGTGCGACCACCCGATTTGATGGTGTCTGTGCAAACGAATACCGATGACGAACTCGCTATTCTGCCTCCGTCCATCGAGAGGAGATGAACGTCGTAACATGGGCCGCTCATACGCGTGGACAGACAGAGCGCATTGGCAGACTGGAAAATCTCCACTACGGTGGCTGCCTCCGGCAGTGAAAATCCATTGAACAGTGCAATGCCTATACGTTTTTTCGCGCGATCGTCCTGAAATATCTGGGTCTGAGTCGCATAGCGATTACGGCGGGCAAAAAAGACTGCCATCCCACTGTCCCCCAAAATAAGTGGCCTCCTACAGCTGGATTTGAGCCGTTTCCAAGCCGCGACAATCGTACACAATCGATACGCATAAGGTCATTGGATGACCGAATAGGATAATAAGTTGTCGGCCACGGATGGCCCCTGCACGCGAGCAGACAGGCACAACTGCGGAAATAGCCGCGGGCCGGTGCGGGACGGCCGGATGTCTTATAGTGAAATTTGCTGTCCTACGCGACTGATACGGTATTGCTCATCCCTTTGCATATGCCACCAACCCACGCATGAACGATGGGCATTGGAATGTTGGCTGGCTGCGTCAAAAGCTGGACAAATTCTGCCGGCCTCCGTCGGCAATGACCCAGCCGACCTACACTGTTTTTGCTCGTAAACGTCGGCGAACACTTTGACATGCTGGAAACTTCGCTTTGACCGGCCCAATGGATTATTTGTTGATCCAGTCAAATAGAGACTCGTCACTATCCGCAGCCAGGGCCAGTCGCATGATCTCCGGCAATCTACGGCACGATTTGATTCGATCAGTCTGCACAATTGCGGTCACCACTCAACAAATGGATTCAAGCGTCATGCCCAGGGAAGGAAACTTCATGCAGGCCCACGTTCAACCAGGCGATCTGGACACGCTATCACCCACCACTTGCATACGCGCGAGCCTACGGCTCTGGGGGTACGATCCATTGGTCGTTGAAGCGTGGATCAAGAGACTACCTGACGCCCGCGGACGGGTGTCGTGGGAAATCGCTCACGACCGGGAGGCGAACGGCGCGGATGTCGTCGTGCATCTGCTCAATCCTTCTCGAACTTCGGCACCGTTCTGCTGGAATTGCGCCGGCGCGAGCCGCGCAATGAGGTTGTCCATCGGTACGGGACGTACCGAGATCGCCCTCTTCGCCGGACGTTTTCAACAGTTGGAATTTCCTCGCGTAGGACCCTGGTTTGCCTCGGAAGGATTGCCCATCAGGATGGCCCTTCATAAGCTGGCGCAGTCGCTCGTTACTTCCTTTTTCGATTAGGGGCTCGGGATTTCGCGGTGACAAAGGCGCCCGGCCACCCGCGATTATGGCAATTCACATCTGCAGGAGAGATAGATGTTTCTCAAGGTACGCACGGAATTCGGAACGTACCTCAGGATGCCGTAACGCAAATTCCACCGTGGCCTTCAGATAACCCAGCTTGCTACCGCAGTCAAAGCGTGTGCCGTGGTACTTGTATGCCAGCACCTGTTCATCGGCAAGCAGCGACTGGATCGCATCCGTCAACTGAAGTTCCCCACCGGCGCCGGCCTTGATGGCGCGCAGATGCTTGAAAATTCGCGGCTTCAGCACGTATCGCCCCACTACACCCAGGTTCGAAGGCGCCACATTCGGCTCAGGCTTTTCAACGATGCCCGCCATCCTGATGATCGAGTCCCCCCATTCCGATCCATCGATAACGCCATACGAGCCGGTATCCTGCGACGGGATTTCCTCAACGCCTATCATTGAGCTATGGTAGTGATCGAACGCTTCGATCATCTGCCTCATGACCGGCGGTGTGCCGTGCAGAAGATCGTCCGCGAGAATGACCGCGAACGGGTTGTCACCGACCAGCTTTTCTGCGCACAGCACCGCGTGGCCGAGGCCGAGCGCCTCCGACTGACGCACGTAAAAGCAATCGACATGGCTCGGCTTGATGCTGCGCACCAGTTCGAGCAGCTTGTCCTTGCCGCGCGCTTCCAGTTCGGCCTCGATCTCGTAGGACTTGTCGAAGTGATCCTCGATCGCGCGCTTGCTGCGGCCAGTGACGAAAATCATTTCGGTGATGCCGGCCGCCATGGCCTCTTCGACCGCGTACTGAATCAGCGGCTTGTCGACGATCGGCAGCATCTCTTTCGGGCTCGCCTTTGTAGCAGGAAGAAATCGGGTGCCAAGACCCGCTACGGGAAACACAGCCTTGGTAACTTTCAGCATAAGAACTCCGAATATCCTTGACGTGATCGATTGGCGGTCGTGGATCGCCTCTCCTGCTCCACGTCGATAGCCCGACAACCCGCGGTCGACGGCGACGCGCATAAGCAAGCTGTGCGAAGACCGGCGCTTGAGCCAGCCACCAGTCGTTCGTGATAACTATTGAGGTTCAACGATCGTTGTCGCCAATCCCGATCAATGCGGGCAGGCGCGCGCATAAGGCGTCAGTTACCGACCTAACCGCGTGTGGCGAAAGCGATTCGGGTTTTGGCTGAACCGGAGCTGATTGACGAATTCTTGGCGCGCCGCCCAGCCCTCCCCGCCGAGCTTGCTTCCACGATGGGCCACAACCACTGCGTCAGTTTAGCGATTCTTTCTCAGACGAGCGTTTGCGCGCCGCGCCTGATTTGCACGTAAACCCCGTTTTTACAATTCTTCGGCGTGCGCCAGTCATGCCGCTTAACGATTCGCCACTGATGCAGATAATTCGCCAGGGAAGTCGATCCGGATTGTGCCGGCTAATCTCAATGCGGCACGGCAAAAACAGGTTCCATCACAATAGCTAACATCATTGGCAATAAATTTAACGTAAATCCCGTGAAAATTCAGCATCGCTTTCATGTCCATTGATATGGAATTGTCCCCAACCCGGTCACAATGCCGAATTGAACAATGCCCGAAATACGGTCATCGTTATCAGTCTCTCAAGACCGTTTGCTGACGCGATATTCGGTAGGTGTGGTCGCCAGATGCTTGCGAAAAAGCTTGGCGAGCCGCCCGCCGCATCCAATGCCACAGTGACGCGCCACCTTATCGACCGGCAGGGTGGTTTCGACAAGAAGGCGGCAGCTCATATCAAGCCGCACGTATAGCAAATAGTCGGACGGCGTTACGCCCATTTCGATCTTGAAACGCCGCAGGAAATTACGCTCGCTCATGCAGGCAATCTGCGCCGCGTCATCGATCGAGATCGGCCGATGGGCGTTCGCCTCCAGCCACTTTGCCGACGCCTTGACATTCTCGCTCACACCGACCGAAGCGTTCTTGCGCACAATCGCGGTAAACCGCGTGTCTGCGGATGGTGCGACCCAGTCAGCGACCTGACGCGCGATTTCGCTGCCAAAATCCTCTTCGACCAGTGCGATGGCCGTTTGCAACGGGCTGGCAACGGCGGCCGATGAACCGTCTCCGTTGCCCACGCCTAGCCGCATGATTTCATCGATATATACGGCGTGCCGCCTGATCGTGGGGGCCAGTCTGAATCCAGCGCCATCTAGCAGCAATTGTCCTTCGCCGATCGGGAACACCAGGTCGGCGCGCGGATGCATCCGACGCAGCCAGGCAATCAAGCGTTCATCGCGTAGCGCATCGTTGACCCCCGCGCCGCCCGCAATAAACAACGCGTGAAAGCGCTCCTGATCGCGCCGCACATCGATGCCTTCGGTCCAGACGAACACCGATGACGAGCTGACGATCCTCCCTCCTGTTACCGACAGCAAACTGACGTCGTAACGCACTGCGTCACGCCGTTCGCCCTCGGTTAGCAGCTTCACCGACTGGAATACCTCCACGACCGCTGCAGTCTCCGGAAGAGCAAAGCCGCCAAACAGAACGATGCCAATACGCTTCACAGTGCCAGTCCCTGGCGAAACCTGGCGCCGCATAGCGTCATTGCTGTAAAGGACTGAAGAGCACTCCATCTGATTTTCCCCGGGAATTAGTTGCGCGTTGCAGCCTGCTTTGAAGCGGCTTAATTGTTAAACGCGATCCTACATAAGGACGGTTCGCAACGTATTTCGATGGCTGAATTGACCAACATGTTGGCGGCTACGATCAATTCCCTCGTGGCCGCATTGTGCCAAATATTCCGCATTGGGAAGTCAATATCTTCAATACGGAATATATTTCAAATTAATTTCATTAAAACTGGCTATTTTAATGTTATTGCTTCCATTTTTTTCCAAATCCGCAGCGTACGCACGATTGCTTAATTGAAATGCATAAGATGGCGAACTGGACGGATACAAACAACCCGATATGGGAATTCCACGACGACCTGAACAACAAGTCCAACGTAGCGGGTGCCCGCACTTGTCCCCGGTAGTTTGCGCCGTCGACCTACCAACATGACGGCGCCCTCTGGGATAGCCTGCAGCGGCCAGAATGCCAGGAGGCGTTCCGGCAGGCGCTCGAGACGATGGGGGAGAACTTCGGAAAACAGCGTGTGGAATTGCTCGGTTTGATCAACAGCGACCCGTTCGTCGGTCAATTCTTCGCCGAACCCGTCGAGCTACGGGCTAGCGTGATGGAGATACAGATCAGCGTCGGAGGCGCAAAAAAACGCCAGCAGTTCCACACATGGTGCGCAATAGGTGAAACCGTCAATGCCAAGTTCAGAAGGGTCGGTAGCTAACCGCTGGCGACACGGCAGTTCCGTAATACCCGGGAAGCTGTTGCTAGTGATGGCTTCAATGCTGCGGTGCCGGCACGGCGACGGTCATGATCATTTTCCGGCGGCGATGTGCCGCCGGCTTCCGCTTTACGTTTCGGCGTGACTTGCATCAACAGCTTCATTCCGTGCTCCCCCGGCTCAGCCCGGGGCTGTTGATCCGGCCGCTGCGTCTGACGCGTTACGGCGCCACCTGGTTGCGCATCCGATAGTCCGTCGGTGTCGTCGCCAGATATTTCCTGAACAGCTTCGATAGCTGGCCGCCGCTGCCGATACCGCAGCGGCGCGCGATCTTGTCGACCGGCAGATTCGACTCGACGAGCATGCGGCAACTCATGTGCAAACGTGCGCGAAGCAGATAATCGGAGGGCGTCATGCCGATCTCGCTCTTGAAGCGACGCAGGAAGTTGCGCTCGCTCATCGACGCGACCTGCGCTGCATCGTCGATTGAAATGGCACGATCGACGTTCGCTTCCAGCCAGCGTGCCGACGCCAGGACCTTCTCGCTGACCTGCGGCGCCCCACCACGCGAGACCGCATAGCTAAAAGGCGTTTTGGGTTGTGGCGCGATGGACTCGGCAACCTGTTGTGCCAGATCGCACCCCAGATCCTCTTCGACGATGCGCAGCGCCGTGGCCACGGCGCTCGGCGCTTCTGTCAGCAGCCACGACGGATGCATGCGCTGCGCTTCATTCCCACCATAAAGAAGCGGGCAATAACGGCTGGGCAGTCCAGCTGCCTGCAATAGCAGTTGACCTTCCGCGATCGGATGCACGATCTGGTTGAATGGATGCCTCTGGCGCAGCCAGTTGCTCAACCGCTCGTCGCGGCAGGCCTGTTTTGCACCTGCTCCGCCTGCAATGAACAATAGGTGCGTGTCATTCGTGCCCCGGTGAGACTGGACGTCCCCGGTCCAGACAAATACCGATGACGAACTGGCGATGCGCCCACCTGCGGCGGAAAGCAGCGAGACGTCGTAACGTGCATGGCCCGAGCGCCGCGCGGCGACAAGCGAGTTTGCCTTCTGGAAGATCTCGACGATTGCTGCGACCGAAGGCAATGCGAATCCATTAAACAGCGCGATGTCGACGCGAGTCAGGGTAGTCGTTTGCGCCGGCACGGCACTTTGCCGCGAGTTGCGCGGCAGAGTATGTACCAAGTCCATTTTATTTTTCCCCGGAAATGTGTGGTCTGCAAAGCCTTCTCCTCAAGGCTCTGTCTTTTTCTTATTGGAACATGCTATACATATGCTTCCGTTGACAGTATTTCATGGCCGAATTAGCCAACACATTGGCTGCTGAGGACACTGAGCGGCAAGACAATGGGCAGTTTGCCGGGCTTTTGATATGACCCCGTGACCTGTAGATTTTCGAATGCGTCACTACGACTTTCAACGAATCAAGCCAAAATGTACAGTTCAATATTTTATATGCTGTGCTAATGACCTTTCCAGATATCGGCAGATGGATTAATGCGGGAGAAAATATCTGGTAAGGCAAATATATTGCAGAAAGTGATGAAAGATCGCCGATGCGGCCCGCATCGCAGCCTCGCTGCCGCGCCAATGGCGCCTTCACCGTCTGACTGTCAATCACCCCGGCACCCGGGCAGTGCTGACGGTCTGCCAATTCCGGTCAAACATCGGAACGACGCCGCGCAACGTGCGCACAGGAACCGGCGCGTCAGCCTGCGAAACCAGTACACGGTCCGCCACGGCGGGAAGTCCTTTGATGGCATTCGCCAGCCCCATCCCGCTCGCGCTCGCACCAGGCAGCGCAACGCATTAATCTCCTCGCGCAAATCTCATTGACCAGGACCGCCGCACGAAGCTGCACGCGGCAGCAATCTGCTGCTCGCGGTCCACTCGATGTCGATCATGTCGGTGGGGTAGCGTTTCGTCTTCCTTTCCAAAGTTACCAGGCGATCCTGATGTTTTTTCACGTCCCGCATTTAAATCACATCCAGGAATAGTTTTCAAACGCCCTCTAACACCCCGGAGCTGGACGCTTCAGCGTCACCCGTGAAGCAGCGTCCAATGGTTGGTCTTTTCAGACAGAAGTTTTCCGATAACCGCCGCAAAGCGGTATGGCACCTCGGAAGAGGTAAAATTTCGCCCGGTGGCTGAGAATATGCGTGTGCAAAGGCCGTGCTCACGCACATCATTGTCCATCTACGCATTGGAGCAACGGCCTTGCGCCGGTTTCAAAGAGACGGCCACAGAATACGTTCAGGGATACGGTTATCCGCACATTATTATTGCTGTGAGACCTTGCGAGCAATCCCGCTTCTCCGTCACGAGGGAATCTTGCGCTCGGGGGTGGGGCCAGGCGTCGTTCAGACTGTTGGCATCAAACCTGCGGGGCCTTGCGGATTAATTAGCACTGTGAAGCCGAACCAACCGCCAAATGGCGGCTTTTTGGTGTTTTTTTCGACATGTGCGATAGTTTACTCTGTTCTCTGTTCAGCAAAGGTCTATTTGCGACTTGCCAGCATTGTCTGGAGCGGCGTTTCCCGCCACCTTGCGCCCAAAGCGCTTGCATCAGGTGACACGCCATGTTCGGTTCGTTCGTTGCCCACGCAGCGTTGCAGGCGGGGGCGGGGTGAATATTAAAATTTTTAGCAAACGATTGCGCATGAGACTAAAAAATCGATGCGCGCGACCGTTAACGGGTTCATGCACAAACAAGACATTCAGACAGTTGTATCCGCGGCACGCGAAACGGCCGATTCCATCGTCGGCGCGCGAGTTTGGAAAACGGCCGAAGATGCCAACGCGATGCACGATGTGATCTTCTGGGACATGGTTGCCAAGCGGCTGCCTGACACGAGCATCGCGGATCTGCTGTCAATGTTCGATTAGACGACGTCGTCGACACGGATTATCTTGCCGGGACGTGCCTCGAATTCATTGCGAGGCGTGCTGTTGCACGCGTGCTGGTGGACTTGCCCAATCTCTGTCAATCGACAGGTGAAGCTTCATCGTGGCTACTCGTCGCCAAGCCCGACCAGGGAAAAGATCTTCACGACGGTTCCTTGCTTCGGTTGATGCTCACCCTGTTGCTGTATGAAGACTTGCATCGCACGCGTCATCTCCTGACGTGAAAGTTTGCGATAGGCGCAGATGTTGTAGGTGACGCCGTGTTGCCAGTCTTTGATGAAATTGTGCACGTTCGGTAGCTGCATGCTTTCCTCGAAAGCGTCGCATGATTTTCCACTGAAATGATCGTCTTTCGTCCGCCCGAAGGCCGACGGCAGTCCCTCGACGTCTTTCATGCCGTCCGATATTGAAGGGAGCCGCAAAAAGAACCTGCCGCCGGGGAGCGGCAAGCCAAAAATCGAGAGCTGAAGTTCGCCCGGGAAACGCACTCTCGAAAGACCAGGGTTGAGTGTAGTCGCTCGAAGCGCGCAGCGGACGCGCGCGGCGGATGGGGTCACATTCTTGACCGAACAAGACATCAAATCTTCCTCATCCTGGCAGCATCGCCCCGAACAGACCCCGCTCAAGCGCGATCTGATGGAGGCCGATGACCTGTCGCCCGTGCCGGCGGACGCAGTGCCGGCGTGCGTGAAGTCGAGCGGAGATGCCCGCCATGACGACGCGAAACGACGGCACGGCGTTGCGGTCGGCACAACAGGCCTACTTTGTCGTGGTGCCCGTTCCGCCACTGCCGCCGGTGCCACCTGTCGCACCGCCGCCGTTATTCCCGCCTGAAATCGGCGCGGCAGTCCCAGCCGCTTGCGCCGCCGAGACCAACGAAGCCACCGGCTGTCCGTTAGCCGTAATCGCGTCCGCTGCCAGCAACGTGTCGAGGTCCGCATCCGCACCACTCGAGGTAAACGAAACCGTCAGGAAAGAAGAGGAAGAAAGCTCGATCGCGTACGTGTCGTTGATCAGCTTCGCCACCGCAGCCTGAGCGTTTGCAATCACGGTGCCATTCGACAGCGCACTCTGGAACGACGCGTTAGACGAGATCCCCGAAAGCAAGCCGCTAACCGTCGTGCCCAGTTGCCCCGCGATATAGTCCAGCAACAATTCGGTCAGCGGTGTCACATTGAATGTCCCCGCGCCCGCCGCAAATGAGTGAATCGTGATCCCGCCGCCGGTCGCCGTAATCGTGCAGGGACCGTCGAACGCAAAAGTCGCCGAATACACGCCGCTGGCGTCAGACGTCGCACTGCCCGAGCCGTTCTTGCAGCTCAGCGTAATGCTCGCGTTAGCGAGCGCCGCGCCTACAGCGGCCGTACCGCTCACCGTGCCGACGGGTGGACCGCCACTCCCGCTTCCCCCACCGCATGCCACCAGCGCACCGGTTGCAAGCGCCATCGATCCGAACTGCAGCGTGCGCAGCATGGCGCCGTTTAGAAACTTCATCGCCGACCTCCTGAGAAAGTCATTCACAATTGACCGGCACCAGTGCCCGTCCGTCGCCACCACCCTCCAAACCGCTCCCGCAGACGCCATGGGAAAGCACCGCGCCCGTCGATACAGCAGGCACACTCACCTGCGGCTGCCGCTCCGGCTTCGTTCGGTCGCGATCCGGTCGCCCATAACGCAGATACGCATCGCGCATCCGGTAAAGCTGGGTCGAGAAGTACTCGCCGCTAAAGCGGCCCTGATTCAACAGGTACTGCTGCGTGCTATACGGAAACGCCATGTTCTCCGCCGCATTGGTCGACACATAATTGGTCGCCCCTACCCGCGTGCGGAAATCGAGCCCGAACTGCCCCGAGCCGGATACCTGACTGATTCCAGGCTTCATGCCCTGACGCAACGTCAGCGGGAAGCTGATGGCGGCGCCCACAAACGTGCCCTGTCCGCTATGCTCGCCATGCACGCTTACCGATACGTCGTCGAACCAGCGCGTGAGCGTCGCAACCGGTCCCTTGTCGCCGCCGACAAAGCGCGCCACGCCTGCCTCGATCCACAGCTTCCAGGACGGCTGCACCCAGCGGTAAGTCAATTCGGCATTCTTCTCACCCGCCAATGCGTCATGACCCGGCTCATGGTGCAGATACGCGAGCCGTAAGCGGATCAGATCCGGGCGGCCCGGCACGAACACGGTGGTTTCGTTCTGCACGCCGACATACGAGTAATCGAACTTGCCGACCGACGCCACGTTGAATACCTGCGGCATGATCCAGAAGCTTTGAGCCAATGCGACTGCATTGAGGCCGCCGCGCAAGCGGTAATCGCTGAACACGCGGCCCGGGTCCATGTTCTTCGTGTTGTAGAGCGGCGCGATATAGCTCGCGTACAGCTCAGCCCCGCGCCACAGCGGTACAAATCCTTCAATGTTGGCGCCAAGCGAGACGTCGAAGTTGCCGTACTCGGTGCCGTACAGGTAACTGACGATCGGCTCGATCTGGATCCGCGTCAGACCATGCGCGTGCTCGTTGCCGTACCAGACAATCGAATCCGCGTCGTAGGTCGGCCGCGTGCGCATCGTCAGCGAGGCGCTCACGGCCGCCGGCGCACCACCGTCGACGAATTGCGCGAATGCGTCGCGGTCGACAATGACTTCGCCCAGCGGCTCATTGGCCTTCTTGATGACCGCGTGAATCCTCGCGGTGCCGTGCGGCGCATTCACGCTTGCCACGCCAAGCACAATGCCGAGTGCGTCAGCCTCGTTCTGGTTGTAGCGGTGGTTCTCGTACTCGACCACCAGATCGCGACCGCTCATTCCGACGCGGACACGCTCGAGGCCGGCGGTAAAGAGCTGCACCGCGATCTCGTCGAGTGCAGCGGTACCCAGCGCTTGCGCAACGGCCGGTGGCTGCGTATCGGACGACTTGCTCGCCGTCACGTCATTCAGCATCACCGACGCATACGACTGTAGTGGCGGCACATACGTAATCGGCGCAGCGGCGAACGCGCTGCCGCTACCGCTCGCCGCGCGCGTGTCCACCGGTTGCAGGCTGGCAAGCCGGATCGAGCCGTCATCGCCAGCCTCCGCTGTCTGGGCCGCAGACACCTGCGGGCCTTCGCACAGGCCGTCTACGCAACGCGTACTGCCAAACCGCTTACCCAGCGGGACCTGGATGCCCACTGAAAACGACGTGCGAGACGACACGCCATCCGTCGGGCGGATCGCGCGCATGAATGTGGCGATCACGTTCGCATCGGCCAGCCAGCCAATTCGCGGAGATTGATAGCGCACGCCGGCGTAGGGCGTTTTCGAATCGTCTTCCGCGAGCAGCGACAAACCCGTATTCCACAGCGAGACCTGTGCACCGCCGAACAGACCGTCGAGGCGATCGCCCTGCCCGTAGCCGGCAGTCAACGTCACCGGTCCAAATGATTGCGATACCACGCCGTATTTCGAACGAAAAAAATGCGTCTGGCCGCCAATGTCGCTAATGCCGAATGCAATACTCGGCTGATACCTGAAGAACTTCGGCACTTCGAGCTTGACGTCGGCCATCAGATGGCGAAGAACCGTGTGATCCTCGTTCGAATACGGAACGTGCAAATCGGCTGGATAGTTTGCCAGGCCGCCAGACAATTCCACGTATGGCAGCAAACCCACTGCGCCCCAGTAAACCTGGGCGCCTGTCGCCTGCTTGCCGTAGCGTGGATCGATGTAATTGTTGTACTGCGCTTCCACGGTCCCTTCCGGGAGGACAAACGCATACGGAATCACCAAACCACCCGACTGCCCGAGCGCATTGAGCGCCGGCTCGGCCGCTTGCGCCGAGGCGGAGAACACCACGGCTGCAGCAAGCGCTAGCACACTCGGCACTGGGCAGCGAAGTTGTCCGCGCAAATTTTGGGTCATATATTTTTAATTGTTTGTATCAGTTCGTGTTGCTGTAGACCCAACTCGTCGCGATCGCAGCGATTGTCAGCCCATCACGATGTTTGATACCGCACATATCCATCGTCAGCCCATTCGCTGCTACGCGACGCCACGCCTCACGTCCAGTTCAGTCGCCTCGTGTCGTTATTCGCTAATCTGGACTACCTCGTCCCTCTCATGCCCCGCGCTTGCACAAAAACCATGATTCGATCGCGTTGAAAAATCCGCTTCCCATATCAGACGATCCCACTAACGTCCTCGATGTAGATCGAACTGTGAATACGATCCTCCGGCTTCAGTATCGATACCGATGTGCCATTTACTACGCGCCAAAGTTGCCGGTCTGACGTTGCACAGCAAAGAATTAACCGCCCGAAACAACAGTCTCCGCGCCGCTTTATAGCGCTGAGAATTTATTCAGTTTGCGGTGCATCATATCCAGATCGATACAGAGCGGAATGCCGCTGACTGAAAAAGCTAACATGTTGGCGGAATACTTCATCTTTCAACTCTATGGAGAGAGAACGAAGGTGTGTCTGCAAGATGGGACACACGTAGGCCTCGTAATGGCAACGAATGGCCGATTCGGACAAGATCTTAACTATCACCGCCATTTTTTACGCCGCGCCATTTTTGCCGTTCGATACTCGTGGGACGTAACACTTAAAACAGGCAGTATCGTTGTGCCCGTGAAGGGCATGATGACCAGGCATCCCCGTGCTGACGGTTCGACCCACTGGTCTTCGCGCAAGCTCGCGGCCGAACTCTGCCACGTTGAATTGCCGACAGTGCAAAGGCGCGGATGACGTGGGTTTTCTCACACAGCGGACGGATTCTGGGCAAGCCCGGTAAAGCGCTACCTGCGCGGCAAAGCGTTCGCAAAGCTGCTTGCGATAGAGCGAAGTGCCGGTGGATCGGACCAAAGCCCGACAGGAATCTCTGCGTGCGCTCGGGGACCCGAAAGCGTCCACACGGCGCTCGCGTTCACGAGTCGCTTGATGGCCGTTTTCGGTCCGGTTGTTCAGCCTGGCACCGGCCTTGACGAAGACCCGCTTGACTTCGTCCAATCAAGGGATGCGAGCCTCTGCCGCCGGTTAGCAGCACAGTTGATCGGTCGCGATCTTGCGCGGCGCTTCGGGACAGCAGGCGAGCACGCGCTGGAAAAATCGCTTTGCCGCAGACTTGTCGCGATGCTTTCCCGACGTTTCTGCAAACCGCGATTTCACCGGGCCGTGGAGAACGGCCTTCCGCAAAGCAACGATAACCGAGCGATCGCTATCGAGCGTGAGCCACGGCGGCCGGCGCGCGCTCCCGTGCCCAGTGAGGAGCCGATTCAGCGCGCTGCAGTATCAACTGGCGAAAATCGACATCGCTTCACATCCGCCGAATCTTTTCAGCTTATCCCTCGCTCTCCGCAAGCTTTTCCAATGACGCAACCGCGCCCTCATTAGCAAGCAGCGCACGCTTGCGAACATACCGCATGATGCTCGTCGCGCCATAACGGGACCCGCCCATACCCGACTTTTTGAACGCGGTTTTCTCCCCATCGAACATCATCACGCGTGGCAACTCCGTGTCGTTGATGCTGACGCCACCCGCTTCCATCTTCGTCGCGAAGTCACCGGCAATGTGGGTGTCAGGACCAAACACCGCACCGCTCAATCCAAACAGGGAGTCGTTCATCAACCGTTCGGCTTCGGTGTCGTCGCTAAAGCGCATGACCGGCACGATCGGCCCAAACGTCTCGTCGGTCATCAGCGTCATCGTGTGATCGACGTTCGTCACGATCGTCGGGTCGATCCACACCGCGCCATTCACGCGCTCGCTCTTGCCGCCCAGCACGATCGACGCGCCCTTGTTCACTGCATCGTCCAGTTGTGCGTCGATAATGGTCGCCTGCTTTTCGAAAATCATCGGGCCGTAATGGCCGCCGTCGCCCGCCGCGTTGCTGCGCTTCAGCGCGCCCGCTTGCGCGCGCAGTTCCTCGACGAGCGCGTCATACAGTGAATCGTGTGCATACACACGTTCAATGGCATAGCAGACCTGCCCCGAGTTATAAAGCGCGCTGCGCAGAATACTGGTGGCCGCGCGCTCGACATCGGCGCCCGCGAGCACGACCGCCGCGTCCTTGCCGCCGAGTTCGAGGAACGCGGGAATGAAGGCCTGCGCGGCCGCTATCGCAATCTTCTGGCCGGTCGGCACGCTGCCCGTAAACACCACGGCGTCCGACTGCGCGACGATCGCGGCGCCCGTCTCCGCTCCGCCCGTCACGAGTGTGATGATGTTGGCGAGAGCGGGCACGGCCTCGATGCTTCGGCGCAGCGGCTCGATGAAGCGTGGCGTCACTTCACTCGGCTTGATGATGACGGCGGCTCCGGCGACCAGCGCGGGAATTGCGTCGATGAACGACAGCACCAGCGGGAAGTTCCACGGGCTGATCACGCCGACTACCGGATAGGCTGCATACGTGACCTTGAACACGACGTCCGGGTGCGCTTCCAGCTTGCGAAATGGCGTAGCCAGCACGGCAGGCGCATGCTCGCAGAAACCGTGGATGAAGTGGATCACCGCGCCTAGCTCTTCCGCCGAAATGCGGTGGCGCGCCGTGTCGATCGACAGCGCGGCGACAACCTCCGCACCATTCTTTTCAAGTTCGTTGGCCCACGCGAGCAGCGCCGTGGTGCGATGCGCGAGGCCACCTTGCTCCCACGCGCGTTGGGCTTTGCGAGCCGCAGCCACGGCGGCGCCGATATGCGCTGCGTCCATGTCGTCGATTTGATAGTCAAGCTCGCCGGTGCGAGGATTGCGAACTGCGATAGACGTCATCGTGTTTCCTTTCGTTGCATGTATTGCTCGCGAGGAGCGGGGCATTCGGGCATCGCAGGGCGTGCTTCAAACACACGACCTGTCTGACGATGACCGATGCTAGCAACGCAAAAACACAGCGAACACCACGCGTCCGGCGATCCGGCCGAATTCCTAAATCAAAGTGCGTCACGCAAATGCAGGTTGCCCATCAACGTTGCTCGGGCGCCGCTTTGTCCACGATTTCGCTGGCGGGTTGACCCGCCGCTTGCCGCGCGATTTCGCGCACGCGCTCACTGCCGCCTTGAACGATACTATTCGCCGCGGTGGCCGCAATCGCGTGGCCATGAGCCACCGGGCTCGCAAGACGGCGCGCGTCTTTGGGAGCAAAGCCGAAGTAGTCGCGAAACGCCGCGGTAAAACTTGTCTGATGCTGATAGCCCACCGCGAGCGCCACTTGTCCCACCGGCTGGCGTTCATCGACCAGCAGATGCAACGCATGGTTCATCCGGCAACGATGCCCATAATCGAAGATCGTCATGCCGTAGAGAAACTTGAAACCGCGCTTTAGTTTGGACGCGTTCGTGCCTACTACGCGAGCCAGTTCCGGAATGGTAGGCGCGTGCCGCAAATCTCCGACGATCATTTCGCGCGCCCTCTCGATGAGCCGCAAATCGCGCGCCGAAAGCGTTTCGCCGGGTTTGTCGGCGCTTAGATGCGCGAGCCACATTTCAATGCACGCGCACAGGATTTCCGTGCACTTGCCTTCGAGATACAGCATCTGACGCGCGCCGCGATACGGCGATGCCAGCAACTGCTCGGCAATATGCAGCGCTTCGACGCTGAAGGGCATCTGGCGGTTATAGATCTGGTCGAAGCCGATTGCAGCCAGCTCCGCGCGGATGCGATCCGCTTCGCCACCCAGCGAGCGCAATAGCCGATCGAAATACCGCTGCGTCACGTAAAGTCCGACCGACTGCCACGGACCCGGCCCGCACGTGACCTGGTAGCGCACGTCCGCGCCTTGCCGGCACACCAGCAGATTCGGTGCATTCACCTGTAGATTGCCGGTATCGGAAAAGTCGACGCTTGCCGGGCCCGACAGCGAAAAGTGGAACTCGACAAACGACTCGGGCAGCACGCTTTCCGAGCGGCTATGCGCGTAGTTGCAATCCGACACGACAATGAAGATCTCGTCGCGAATGCTCGCCATGCGCCACGCGCCTTCTTCCGCATCACCCGGCACCGGCACCACGGCCCCATAAAGGCCGAAGTCCGGCACGCTGATGCAATCCGGCCGCGTGCGGAGCGCGTCGAACGCTTCGGTGAGCCGCGCTTGCGGCCCCGCAAGCGAAGTGCGAAAAAGACCTCGGGGCAGACTTGCGGGAATTCCTGAAAGCGTCGACATATCGGACTCCAGAACCAGAGAAGCTGGCTAACTGACTACGCGATTAACCGCATCGCGGACCGCGTTATTATTGCCCCACAAAAAAAAGCGCGCTCCTGGTGCGTTCCCCACGTCGGACGCGTAATGAGACGAGGCGCAGATAAAAACCGTTTTGCCTAGATCGACGTCCCGATCGCTCACGTGCCCTTCAATTGGCGAAGGTATAAGTAGCCGACACGCGGCGCTGGCCGCAACGTGCTATTACCGATGAGATCCGCCCGACCATGAGACATTACCTTTCCCGGCTGCGCGCTCGCGGCGAACTGCTGACCGTGACTCGCGAAGTCGATCCGCGCCACGAAGTCGCCGCTGTCGCGCGCCAGTTGCAGCAGAAGACAACGCGGCCTGTGCTGTTCGAGAACGTGCGCGGCAGCCGTCTTCCCGTGCTGCTCAACGTCTATACCGATCACGACCGTCTGCGCGAAATCATTCGCTGCGAAGGGGATGAAACGTTCTGCGCGCGTCTCACCCGCGAGATTTCACTCGCGGCTCAACTCGACACGCCAGTCGAACGCGTCGCTCCGCCCGCGGACTGGATCACCGGCAAGCTCTCCGATCTGCCAGTCCTGACCCATCACGAGCGCGACGGCGCGCCGTACATTACGGCCGGCGTCTTTCTCGCGAAAGACCCCGATACCGGGCGCGGCAACCTGTCGTTTCATCGTTCGATGGTGGTCTCGGATGACGAATTGCGCATCCGTCTTGGCAGCAGTCACGACCTTGCGCAGTTCCAGTTGCGGGCAGAAGCGCGCGGCGAAGCGCTGGAGGCCGTCATTCTGCTTGGCGCCGATCCCGAGATCTTCATGAGCGCCTGCGTTTCGCTACCGCCAGACGCCGACGAACTGGCACTGGCCGCAACGATGCGCGGCGGCCCTATCGCCGTGCGCCCGGCTTTCACGGTCGATCTCGAGGTGCCCGTTTCGGCGGAGATCGTCATCGAAGGTCGCATCCTGCCGAACGTGAAGCGGCCGGAGGGGCCGTTCGGTGAATTCATGGGCTACTACGTCGAGGTCGGCGACAATCACGTGTTCGAAGTCACGCACGTCGGTTGGCGCCCAGGCGCCGTCTATCAGGGCCTGATTTGCGGGTCCGACGAAGATCTGCGTCCGCTCGAAGCGGCCACGGCCGCGCGCATTTACAAGGCCATTACGGGCCAGGTGCGCGGCGTGCTCGACGTGAGTTGCCGCCCTACGGTGATGAACACGGTCATCAAGCTCGACAAGCAATACGAAGGACACGCGCGACATGCGTTGCTCGCCGCGCTTGGCTCGCACCTCGATTACAACAAGCTCGTCATCGTGGTGGACAAGGACGTCGACATCTACAACATGGACGAGGTCATCTGGGCGTTTCTCACGCGCGGCCGCGCCGACACCCGCACGATGGTGCTACACGACGTCCCGGGCTTCTACCGCGACGCGCACAAGGACCATTGGGGCCGGCTCGCACTCGACGCAACCAAGCCGTGGGGACGCGAAGCCGAATTCGAACGCAAGTCGATTCCCGGCGTGGAGCAAATCGTGCTCGACGACTATCTGCCGCATTTTTCGCGGACCGAACCATGAACGCGCGGATGGCCGCTCACGATGACGGCACGCGCAAACCACAACGCCGCGTCGTCGTCGCGATCTCGGGCGCGACCGGCGCGATCTATGGCGTGCGGCTGCTGCAAGCGCTGCGCGCATGCAGTGTGACCACGCACCTGGTCGTGTCGCGGGCGGGCTGGATGACCGTCGCCGACGAAACGGGTTTCGACCGTGCCGCGCTGCGCGACGCAGCCGACGTCTACCACGACCAGAACGAAGTGGGCGCCAGCATTGCAAGCGGCTCGTTCCAGCACGACGGTATGGTGATTGCACCGTGTTCGATGAAAACGCTGGCCGCTGTCGCGCATGGCTTCGACGACAATCTCGTCGCGCGTGCGGCAAGCGTCACGCTAAAGGAGCGGCGCAAGCTCGTGCTGCTGGCACGCGAAACACCGCTGACGCTCGCGCATCTGCGCAACATGACGCTGGCAACCGAGATGGGCGCAGTCGTCATGCCGCCGCTGCCCGCGTTCTACGCGAAACCGGATAGCATCGACGCGATGGTCGATTACACGGTGATGCGGGTGCTCGACCAGTTGCGCATCGCGTCGGACAAACCGTATGCGCGCTGGCAGGGACTCGCGGCATCGCCCGCGAGTTTCGCGCGATGAAACTTACGCCCCCGCCGCGACCGTCCTGGCCTTCCTGCTATTGCCGCCGCGCTTCTTGCGAGCGGCCATGGAAAGCAGCGTGACGAGCACGAAAAGCGCCGTGACGAGCTTGAGATCCGATGGCTGGAAGCCGACGGCGAGCACGATCGAGATGAGCTGGAAGTAGATGATCGAGCCGAGGATCGGCGCGAGCACCTGACGCAGCATCGACCGGTTGCCCACCACCGCTTCGCCGAGCAACAGCGCGGCAAGGCCGTTGACGAGCACGCCAAAGCCCATGTTCACGTCGGCGAAACCCTGGTTTTGCGCGAGCATCGCGCCACCGAGCGCGGCGAACAGGTTGGCCAGACCGAGGCCGACCAGCGTATACACCTTCACGTTGATGCCTTGAGCTTTGGCCATCGAAGGACTGGATCCGATCGCGCGCATCGCAAGACCGTGCTGCGTGCCCAGGAACCACAACACGCCCGCGCCGATCACCGCGTCGATCACCGTCAGCATGAGAATGCGCGGCAAGTACCCGCCGCCCGCTTCGGGCAGCCACGAGAACACGCTGGAATAGGCAAACAGCGCCGAGTTCGGCTGACCCATCACGCGGATATTGACCGAGTAAAGCATGGACAACACCAGAATGCCGCAAAGCAGCGTATTGATTTTGGCCTTCTCGTGAATGTAGCCCGTGAGCACACCCGCGACAAAACCGGCAAGCGCGCCGCCAAGCAGCGCCATGACCGGATTGAAGCCGATCATCAGCAGCTTCGCGCACACGCAGGCGCCGAAGGGAAACGCGCCCTCGCCCGTCATGTCCGAGAAGTTGAGAATACGGAACGGGATCATGATTGCCACGGCGATCAATGCATACGTCAATCCCTGCATCATGCCGACCGGAACCAGCCCGATAAAACCACTGATCAGATTCATGCGTTCACCGTGCGTGCCATTGCTGGCTCTTCGTTGAAGGTTGCCATGAGTTTTTCCATCGTCATGGCGCGTTTCGCGTCGCCCGTCAGATCGCCGACAATGCGTCCGTCGCGCATCATCACGAGGCGGTTGCCGTAATCGAGCGCGTGCTGCATGTTGTGCGTCACCATCAACGTGGTGAGGCCGGCTTCGCGCACCACCTGTTCGGTGACGCGCATCACGATCGCCGCCGTGCGCGGATCGAGCGCGGCGGTGTGCTCGTCGAGCAGCAGCAGTTGCGGACGCTGAAGCACCGCCATCAGCAGCGAGAGCGCCTGGCGCTGTCCACCCGAGAGCAGCGACGCCTTGGCCTTCATGCGCTTCTCCAGACCGAGGTCGAACGACGCCATCCGCTCGCGGAATGCGTCGGACTGCGCTCGCGTAAGACCGCGCCCGAAGCCGCGTTTGAGCCCGCGCAGATTGGCGACGGCCAGATTTTCCTCGAGACTCAGCGCGGTGGCCGTGCCGATGGACGGGTCCTGGAACACACGCGAGATGTATTTCGCGCGCTGGTGCGTGGGCAGCGCCGTAATCTCCTTGCCGTCGATGGCGATCACGCCCGAGTCGGGTATCACTTCACCGGCAAGCAGGTTGAGAAAGGTTGATTTTCCCGCGCCATTGCCGCCCACGACAACAGCGAAATCGCCGGCCTGGAGCCTGAGTGAAACATCGGTCAACGCGATGCGCTCGTCCACGGTGCCCGGATGAAAGGTCTTGCTGATCTGTTCCACCGACAGCATCGGTATGTGCTTCTCACGCATGGTCGTCACCTTTGCCGGCGGATGGTCTTTCAGTCGATAAAGCATTTGCAATCCTCGAAAGACCTGGGGACCGTCAGCCCGATTTTCGCAAACTGGCTGCGGCTGATCTGGACGACGTAATCGGCCTTGCCGGGCAGCATCACCGGCATCGCGGTGGTCTTTTCGCCCTTCAGCACGCGCACGGCCACACGTGCCGCGTTCGCGCCCACCGATTGCAGCGAGACCGCATAGGAAGCCGTTGCCATGCCCTTCTTGATGGCTTCGGTTTCCGAACTGATCACGGGCACCTTCATGCGCTGCATGCTGGCCGCCACAGCCGGAATTGCCGACTGCACGAGATTCGATCCGGTGATATAGACGAAGCCCACGCCGCTGAGCATCTGCGCGCGTTGCGTGATGTCGTTCACGCTGTCCACGCTGACCGGCTTGAATTCGAGGCCCGCGCGCTTCGCGGCGGCTTCGAGCGCGTGTGTCGTGACCACGTCGTTCGCCTCGCCGGGGTTGTACAGCGTGCCGAACGACTTCACGCCGGGCAGCAGCTTCTTGGCGAAAGCCAGCACGGCGTCGAAGTCCTGCAAGTCCGACGAGCCGTTGAAGCGCGCGCTGCCGTGCTGCCAGTCTGGCGTCAGGCCGGCGGCGACGGGGTCGGTGACTTCGGTAAAGACGAGCGGGATAGCCGGATTGGTCACCGCCGAGCGCGCCACCTGCGAAACCGAGGTGGTTACGGTAAGGATGAGCGCCGGATTCTTCGTCAGGATTTGCGAGAACATCTGGGGCATCAGCGCCTGCGTGAAATTGGCGTCGCTGTACGCGTAATTCACGTTCTTGCCTTCCACGTAGCCTTCGTGGGCCATTTCGTCCTTGAAGCCCTGGATCGTCATGGCAAGCGACGGGTGCGGCCCGAGACTGGCGATGCCGATGGTCGTCGGCGTGCCCGGCTGCGTCAGCGTGGAGGCCGACGCGGCCAATGCGGCCGGCGCGGCGAGAAAGCCGGCCAACGCGGCAAGACCGGCAATACCGGCGATCGCCGCGAGGATGGCGCGCTGGGCAGCCGGCTGGCGTCGGGCGGTGCTGGTTGAACCTTTCATGGCAGAGTTCCGTAGCGTAAATGGGGTAGGGGGTAGCGAATTTGTAGCATTGAACCCGAAGGCGAATTTATTTCGCACCCGGCTTATGCCGTTTCGCTAAAAGTTGGTCCGTTTTGCCTAGTTTTGCGTGCGCGACAGCACGATCCGCGCGGCGCGTTCACCGCTCGCGCACGCGCCCGTCAACAGCGCCTGGGAAGTCCAGTCGCCGCAGTAGACGACCGGGCGTTCAGCGTTGTGCGCGGCGTTCTCCTGCCAGCGCCAGAACGCCTGCAAACGCTCGCCGTAGCCCGGCGCGAATACCGGCAACTTGCGGGGAATCCACTGATTCACGACCGCGCTCACATGACGGTCGAACCCGGGAATCCGCGCGCGCAGTTCGTCGCGCAGCAGTACATCGAGGTTGTCGGTCAGACCGCGGCGCTCAGCCTCCCCGGCGGCTTCCGGCGTGAGCTGGCAATAGATCTGCGTGAGCGGCCGCCCGTTGGCGGGCGCGGCGGGCAGTTGCTGGAAAGTCGAAATGCGACCGGGCGCGCCACGCAACGCAAACTGCATCGTCGGCGGGAGCGGCTGCGAAAAACCGTAGTGGACGACGCCGAGCGCGTTGTAGCGCACCGCCTGCAACATCTCGCGCTCCTCGCGCTGTGGATTTCGGACCAGCGCGCCCGCGAGCGAGCCTTCGGTTGCACACACGACGTGGTCCGCCGTCAGCACCGTGCCGTCGCTCAGCGTCACGGCGCAACGCCGGCCGCGCGCCGCGACGTTTTCGGTACTCGCCGCCGCGCCGTCGCGCCTGTCAGGCACGGCGTCCCGCATGGTTTCAATCGAAGCGACGGGCGCATTCGTGCGCACGTCGAGCCGCCCGGCCAGCGCCTGGCACACGCAGCCCATGCCGCCCTTCAACGTGTACACGGTATCTTCGCCAATCAGATGCGGCACGGTTGAACGGTAAAACAGCGCGGACAGCGTTTCGGGATTGAAGCTGCGGGTCGAGCGGAACACCGGTTCAATCATGCTGGAGAGGGCCTGCGGTCCGATCGCGTCGCGCACGTATTCGGCGAGGGTTTGGCGATCGGCGGCAGGGTCGTCGGCGATTGCGCTGATCGCCCAGTCCGGATCGACGCGGCTGCGTTGCGCGCGCATTCTGAGCGCATGGCTCACCAGCGCGAAGCGCTCGCGCATCGGCAGACCGGGCGTGGCCAGCGAGCGAACGGAAGGCATGAGCTCGATGGTGTGGCTGCCGCTGGGCGAAACGCATTGCGCCGTCAGATGACGCAGCGGAATCAGCACGTCGTGAAGCGAAAGATCCGCGATCAGCCGGTTGAAAGCGCTGCCGAACGGATACACGAGACGCGCGCCGCTATTGAACGCGATATCACCCACGCGCCGGTCGCCCATGCGGCCGCCAACGACGCCGTTCGCTTCGAGCACGGTCACCTGCATACCCGCCTGATGCATGCGGTAAGCCGCGGTCAAACCGGCAATACCGGAGCCCACGACAATCGCGCTTCCTTTTCCGCCCGATGGCGCCGTTGTATCGTTCCGCGCGCGTTGCCATGCGGCAGGATTGCGCAACAGTGCCGATGCGCGAGACGCATCGGGGTCCGATACAGACGTTTCAATTGCTTTCATGGGACTGCCGGGGAAAGTACTTTAAAAAGCCGTTTCAAGCGGCGCTTATCGATCCTTGCAGGCGGCGATGCGTCACGCGAGCGGTTTGCCCACCGAGCGCGGAACACGCAGTTCAATCAGCCTGACGCCGGGCTGCGCGAGCGCTGCATCGAGCGCGGGCGCAAACGCCGGGGTCTCTTCGACCACCCAGCTTTTTACGCCGAACGCGCCGGCAAACGCGGCGAAATCGATCTGGCCGAGTTCAGTGCCCGTCGTGCGTCCGAAAAGCCGCCGCTGCGCTCCGTCGATTGCACCATACGCGCGGTTGTTCACTACCAGCACGAGCAGCGAGATGCCCAGCCGCACCGCCGTTTCGAGTTCTTCCGCGTGCATCATCAGGCAGCCGTCGCCGGCGATGGCGACGATCTGCCGCCCGGGCTCCAGCACCAGCGCCGCGCCGATCGCGGCAGCGAGCCCATAGCCCATCGCACCGCTTTTTGGACCCAGTTGCGTGCCCGGCCGATGGTGCGTCAGATAGCGTTGCGGCCAGATCGCATAGGCGCCCGCGCCCGAGGTCACGACGGCGGTGTCGTCCAGCGCGGCATCGAGCGTGACGTACACGGCGCGTAGATCGAGCGAACCTTCGCAGCGTCCGCTCGTCACGTACGCAACGCGCTCGGCACGCAGCACGCTCATCCATTGGCGGCGTGCGTCGAGCGCTTGCGCGTCACACCACGGCGGGTCCGCCGCGCTGACCTGGTGCCACGCCTCGACCGCCGCGTTGGCTTCCGCGAGCAACGCGAGGTCCGCCTGATAGACCGCGTTCAGTTCGCCCGCGTCGGCGTGAAGGTGAACGAGGCGCTGAGTCTTGACGCGCTGCTTCGCATCCGGTTCGATCAGCGCATAGCCCTTGAATCCTTCGCCAAGCGTGTTGAGTTCGCCGAGGCGGCCGTTCAGCACGATCAGCAGATCGGCTTCGCTCACGCGTCTGGCCAGCGACGGATCGATCCCAATGCCGATTTCGCCGACGAACACCGCATCGTCGTGATCGACCAGATCGCGGCGACGGTAGGTCGTCGCCACCGGCACGACATGCCGGCGAGCGAGCGCGGCAAGCGCTTCCAGCGAAGCACGCTGCCAACCCGTTCCGCCCGCAATGATCATCGGACGATGCGCCGTTTGCAGCATGCCGCGCAAACGGTCGAGGTCGGCCCGCGCGATAGACGGCGTGGGCAACTGCGGCCTCGCAGGAATGGAGAGCCGGGCCTGAGCCTGTGCGACGTCCTCGGGCAGGACCAGCACGACCGGTCCGCGCCGCCCGCTCATCGCCACATGCCACGCGCGCGCGAACATCTCGCCGATCCGCTCGGGCGCGTCGATCAAGCCCACCCACTTGGCGAGCGGACCGAACACGCGCTGGAAGTCGTCGACATTGAGCATCGCCTCGCGGCCGGAGATCGCCTGGCTCGCCTGCCCGACGATCAGGACCATCGGCGCGCTATCCGTGAAAGCCGTGTGGACGGCAAGCGTGGTATTCAGCGCGCCAGGCGCGCGCGCGGCCAGACAGACGCCCGGCTGACCGCTCAACTGGCCTATTGCCTGGGCCGCGTAGGCCATGCCCGCTTCGTGACGAAAACTGGCGAGCGCGATCTGCGGCGTGTGGACCGCAAGTGCATCGACGATTTCAAGGATGCCTTCACCGGGAATGAACGTGACCGCGGGCACACCGTAGGCGCCAAGCACTTCCGCCACGATCCGGGCACCGCTGACGACGCGGTCGATATTACCGTCCGCTGCCGCTCCGGACGGGGCTGCCGCTGATGGATGCATTGGACCTGCTGGGTGCTCGCGACTCATATGAAATGCAACTCCTTTGACGTGACACGGCGCGCGCCGCCTCGCCTCATGCCTGATTGAACCCTGCTGGTGGCCTGCGTGCAGCGGCATCGCCTCGTACGACGAACCGCCGCCGCCACTCACCGTCATTAGAACCGGTGATAAATACCAGCGGTTATGGACACCTGACGCTTGGTCGCCGAAGCCCCGCCAGAACCGCTTGCGTATTCAATATTGGCGTGCTGTGCATCACCCGCAGCCAGCTGGAAGATACCGTCCAGATAGAGCGCGGTTCGCCTCGACAGGAAGTAGTTGTTGATCAGCGAGATCTGGTGATATTGCGGTTTGAAGTCGGTCGGCTGGATCGAGCCGATAGTGTAGGTGTAGTCGATCGCAGCCTGATAATCGGGTGCGAAATAATGGCTCACGTTCGCTTCGACGTTGGTGTAACTGGCGCGGCCGTGCATGAGACCCAGTTGCGCGACGCCCAGATCGTCGTAGCGGCTATGCGTGACGACGATGCCCGCGAACGTGTCTTTGGTGAAGGCGTACTGGCCGCCCGCGCCGTAAATTTCCATGCTCGAAGGCGCAATCGCATAGGAGACCGTCGGCGAACTGGGTGAGATCGACGCGAACGACGCCGTGGTCCACAAGCCTTCGCTGGCTGCCGAAGCCGGATGATTCATGCGCATGTAGGCGGCGGAAAGCTTGAGCGGGCCTTGCGCGTAGTTCACGCCGAATCCGACTGCGCTCTGGTTGCCGAAGCTGCCGGCCACGCCGCCGAAGCTGTACATCAACCCGGCCTGCAAACCACGATACGAGGGCGACACGTACTTCACCGAATTATTGGTGCGAAACTGGTAATTGAAGTTGTTGTTGTCGCCGATGGTCGCCGTGTAGCCGTTCCACATCAGCGGCGAAGAATACTGCGCAAGCCAGTCCTGCGTGAGATCGTACTGGCGGCCGAGGGTCAGCGTGCCGTAACGGCCGTTGGCCAGACCCACGTAGGCCTGGCGGCCGAATTCCCGGCTGCCCTGCGCCGCGGTGCCGGTGTTCGGATTGAAACCGCCTTCGAGCACGAAGACCGTGCTGGTGCCGCCGCCCAGGTCCTCGACACCCTTGAAGCCCCAGCGGCTGGGACCGTTCGCGGTGCCGATCGATGCGCCTTTCAGCGAGTTGTTGGAGTAGATCAGGCCTGACATCACCACGCCATATAGGGTGACGCCGGAGCCCGGCGAGCTTTGCGCGTGCGCGGCAGCCGCAAGGGAAAAAAGCAGAGCCGTAGTGTAGATACGTTTCATCTCGAAGGTCCGTAGAGGGATCGATGGTTTGCGGGAACATCCGTCCGTAGCATGTTGAACGCGTCGGTACGGCAACGCGGTTGCCAGAGCGAAGACTAGGAACGGCACAAACCAGTGACAATGTCCTCAAAATAGTTAGAACCGTTTTCCTTCAATTCTGAATCGCTTCACTAGAGCGCGGCCTCATAAAACGTTGTCAACGCACACCGCTTGCGCGTTTGTGCAACGCCGCAGCAGTATGGTTTTATATGATCGTCACCTGGCGTTGTGGCGGGACGGACGTTGCCAGAGGCTTGAATTGTTAGGTTTTCGGAACTGTTTATTTTGGCGGCGTGGGCTCGGCCACGCAGCTCCACCAGAATGAGCCTGTCACGACAGCGCAACGGCGTCACTGGTTGCCCCATTTTTTTTCACTTTTTTCTCAGGCAAATACGCTATGAAACTGCTCAGCGCGCGTGTCCGACGGACCGGCGGACGCCGCAGTATGACCACCGCGTTGCTATCGGCGGCGATCGGCTTCGGCAACCTCATGCCGGCCACGACTCATGCACAGACCGCGTCCGCCGCGCCGATCGTCGTGGGCATCGCGAACTTCGGACCGCATCCTGCGCTCTCGCGCACTATCCAGGGCTTCAAGGACGAAATGCAGGCGCACGGTTACGTCGAGAACAAAAACGTGCGCTACGTCTACAGCGATGCCAATTTCACACCCAGCCTGATTCCGCAGACGCTTGCGCAGATCGTCGCGCAGCATCCATCGGTGATCCTGACAGTCACCACGCCGGTTGCCCAGGCCGCCGTGCGCAACGTCGGCAATCTCGACACGCCGCTCGTGTTCTCGCAGGTCACGGACCCGGTCAAGGCCGGCATCGTACCTGACTGGCAGCACGGCAGCAGCCGCATCAACGGCACGTCGAGCATCACCGATTACAACGCCGTGCTCGACTTCGCGAAAAAGGTCTTTCCCAAGGCCAAGAAATTCGGCGTACTGTACAACGCGGGCGAAGTCAACGACGTGGCCGCCATCGCGAGCCTGAAAGAGGCTGCCGCGAAGTCCGGCCTCGAGATGGTCGCGACCTCCGCCGATTCCACCGTCGATGTGCCGCAACGCGCCAGCACGTTGCAAGGCATCGACTTCTTCTACGCGATCGGGTCCAGTCTGATCCAGTCGTCACTGCCGGCGGTCGCCTCGATCACCGATCACATGCATGTACCGATCCTGAGCGCGGAACACGAACTGATCCGCAAGGGCGACATCATCGCCGTCGCGTATGCCCCTTCCTACGAATCGCAGGGCGCGCATGCCGCCGACATGGCGTTGCAGATGCTAAAGGGCGTCAAACCGTCGGCGATGCCCGTGTATCGCGCCGTACCCGCCGACTACAAGGAACTGATCAACCGCCGCAAGATGGCGTCACTCGGCTTGCCGGTTCCGGCCGCGCTCGAAGGGTGCAACTGCTTCGTCAACTGACCATGACCGCACACTCGCACCCTGATGTACCAGTCAGCTCCGAAGCACGCGCGGTGCGCGCGCGCCGCCGCACGATCCACGGCGTGAGCATCGGCATCCTGATGCTCGACACCGGCTTTCAGCGCTTGCCCGGCGACATCGGTCACGGCGCGACGTGGCCCTTCCCCGTGCAATACGGCCTCATGACGGGCGTGACCGGCCCGCAGGTCATGGCGGCCACGAGCGGCGACGCGAAGGCGGCTGCACCGCTCATCGAGCGCTTTGTCGAAGCGGCGCAGCAGCTCGTCAATCTCGGCGTGGACGGCATCACGACGAGTTGCGGCTTTCTCGTCGCATTCCAGCAGGCGTTGACCGAGCGCTGCGCCGTACCGGTTGCGACCTCCGCGCTGCTGCAGATTCCTTCGGTCGCCACGCTGCTATCCAGGCGGCAGCGCGTGGGCATCCTGACGGCGCGCGCCGCTTCGCTGACGCCACACCATCTGCTCGCCGCGAACGCGCCAACCGATCTGCCGGTGGCCGGCTTGCACGAAAACAGCCGCTTCTTCCGCAACAATCTCGAGAATGCGCCGACGGTGGATTTCGACGAGCAGGCCGACGATCTTCTCGAATGCGCTGAGCGTCTGCTGCGGGCGCATCCGGAAACCGGCGCCATCGTCAGCGAATGCAGCAATTTCGCGCCTTACTCGGCGTTGCTCAGCGAACGGTTCGGCATACCGGTGTTCGATATCGTGACGATGATCGAATGGTTTCAGTCGGGCTTGAGGCCACGGCGGTTTCAGGCCGCCTCGTAGGTAGGCGTTGCAGATGTGGCAGCCGTGCGAGCGATGCTCGCACGGCCTTGAATCACCGGGCCTGCCGGCATCAGAGCAACGACCGCAGTGCTACAGCGGGATCGGCAAGCAGCGCTGGATCGAGCACCTTGCCGGCCACGACGAGCCGCTTGCAGGCGCCCATCTCCCGCCCCGCGTTGATCGCGACGACGGCGCGCAAACGCCTGCCTGCGTCGAGCGCGAGCACGCAAAACGGGCCGTTCCGCGCATCGCCGCGCTCGATCAACGTGTGCGACGCTTCGATCGTGCCCAGCGTCTGGATATTGCAATCGAACTGATCAGACCAAAGCCACGGCCACTCGGCGTATTCCTGCGTATCGCCGAGCATGTTGGCCGCTGCAATCGCAGGCTGATTTTCCGCAACCTGCCACGATTCGATACGAACGTGACGACCCAACAGCGGATTGAAATGCGCCGTCACTTCGCCCGCCGCAAAAATGCGTGGGTCGGACGTGCGGCACTGCGCATCCACCACGATCCCGTTATCCACCTGGAGACCCGCTTCGCGCGCCAGTTCGACATTGGGTAAGACGCCGATCCCCACCACCACGAGATCCGCCGCGAGTGTCCCGCGATCCGTTTCGAGCAGCGCACGGCCGTGCTCGTAGCCGATGCGCGACGGCGTTTCGGCGAGCCTGAGCGTCACGCCGCGCCGCGCGTGAAGCGCGGCGACGAAGCGCGCAGCCGCTGGCGGCAGCGAGCGTTGCAGCAGCGCGGCCGCCGGTTCGATCACCGTCGCTTCGCAGCCCGCCTGGGTTACCGCCGCGGCAACTTCCAGCCCGATGAAGCCGCCGCCCAGAATCGCGACCTGCCTGCCCGGCGCGAGCGCGGTGCGCAGCGCCAGCGAATCGGCCAACGTACGCACGTAATAAAGCGGCACACGCTCGTCCACCGGACCGGCAAATTCGCGCACACGCGACCCGGTTGCAAGCAGCAGTCTGTCGTAACCGATCGAACTGCCGTCGTGCAAACCGACCTCGTGGCGCGCACGGTCGATCGACTCGACCGTGGTCGCGAGTCGCAACTCGATATCGTGCGCAGCGTACCAGTCCAACCCGCGAATAAACGCTTTCTGTTCACCGCCTGGCGCGAGCAGCGCATCTTTCGAAAGCACCGGACGATCGTAAGGCGCGTGTGGCTCCGCGCCGATCATCGTGATCCGCGCGTGCGGGTCGCGCTCGCGCAAGGTTTCCGCGGCGCGGCGCGCGGCATGGCCCGCGCCGACGATCACATGCCGGTCAGCCGACATGAATCTCGACCCGCGAATCGACAATGCGAACCGGGAAGGTGCGCACCGGCTCGGTAATGGGCGCGCAACGCGGCGCGCCGGTGCGAATGTCGATCAGCCCCTGATGCAGCGGACATTCGACACAGCCGTCCTCCACATAGCCCTCCGACAGACGCGCATGGCCATGCGAGCAGAGATCGTTCAGCGCGAATACTTCGCCGCCGAGCCGGAAAACCGCAACTTGCCGGTCGCCGGCAATAATGGCGGCCGGTTCGCCCTCGGTGAAATCGTCGAGCGTGCCAATGGTTTGCCAGTTATCGAGTGTCTGTTCCATCTGCCCTCCTTCAGATCGGCGTGGCGAGCAGCGTCTGCACGCGCGACGTGTCGTACACCACGCGCTTGCTCCAATAGCGCAGACCGTCCGGCGTACGCACGACCCGGTCGTAGTACTTGCCCGCCTGGTATACGCCGGACTCGCCATTGGCGCGCGTTTGCACGACCACGTAGCTGCTTTCCGTTTCGATCACGCCGTCCGTCTCGCTCACGACCGTCAGGCCCGAGGTCATATGACGATACGTGTGCGCCTCGAAGATATTGGCGTTACGCAGCGACACCACGCGATCGCGCAGCATCCGCTGGTTCGTGCAGTGAATGATGCCGATCGGCAAACCCATGTCGGCGTTTTCCTTCGGCACGATCTCGTACGTACAGTCTTCGGTGAACAGCGTCGGCCATGCTTCGAGCCGGTCGTTGTCGAGATTGCTGATGTACTGGTTCTGCAGCATGTGCAATTCGAACCACAGCTTCATCGCTTCCATCTGCGTCCCCTGATCAATAGCCCATCAATTGCTGATAACCGACCCAGAAGCGGCGAATCAGGCTTTCGGTGATCACCGTGTCCTGCTGGTCCGGATTGCCGCGCGACATTTCGATCACCGAGGTCGCGTCGCCATCGCGAATCGTTCCGCGCTGGACCAGTTCCGTGGCTTCGGTGTCTTCCATCGAGATATAGCCCGCCGGTCCCACGAGATTCGCCTGCTTGATGCGTAGCGCGCGCAGCTCCGGCGTGTCGTCCGTGTAGCCGAAAAAATGGAAGATCAGTTCGAAATTGTTCGGGCCTTTCGGCAACAGCTGGCGCGCGACCAGTGTGTTGTGAATCTGCTGGATCACGAGTTGCGGGAAGATCGGTTGAATGTGGTTCGTGGTGTCTTCCTCGTACTCGGAGATATGAGCGAGCACCGTGTCGTCTTCGAGCGAGAAGCCTTCGTCCATCGAGCGGATGTTCTGCTGCCTGTATGCCGCCGACGTGTCTTCGCCCGTTTTCGTGACCGTGATGATGCTATGCAGACCATGCGTGGCGTCCGGAATCGAACGTGCCTTCATGCCCACGCGAAAAATGTTGAAGGTCGTATGGAACAGATGCAGCATGCTCGCGTGATACGGGTCCTTCACGTTCTCGAAGTACAGCTTCCAGTTCGACTTCGAATACTGCCGCGTGCAGCCAAGATATTCGATCGGCTTGTGAAAAATGCGCTCGATCCACGGGCGCATTTCCGCGCCGAGATAATCGGGTAGCGGCGCGACCTCATCGCTGAATGTCGCGAACACCACGCCACGGTAACTGTCCACCCGCAGCTTGCGCAGGCTGTGATTGTTCGGATCGAAGTCGGCCGGCATCCCGCTCATGCCTTTCTGTCCGCGACGGAACGGTACGCCGAGCAGATTGCCGCTATTGTCGAAGCTCCACTGGTGATACACGCAGGTATGCGACGTGGCGTTGCCGCGGGCTTTGCGGCACACGGAAGCGCCACGGTGCGCGCAGCGGTTGACCCACGCCGCGATCGAACCATCTTCCACGCGTGTAACAACCACCGGCGTATCGCCCACGAAGGTGCTCTTGAAGTCGCCCGGCTGTGGAATCTCCGCTTCCAGCGCAACGAAATTCCACGTCGGGCCGCGATAAATACGCTCCTGCTCGCGCTCGTACACCGCTTGCGAACTGAATACCTTGTATGGGACACGCGAGCCGTCGTCGCGCGGGAACACGACATGATCCGACTCCATGTTTTTGTTAATGCGCACGGGCGTTTCGGCCATTTCCATGCTGATGACTCCGCTAGATTGCTGGGTGCTGCCTGTATAAGGGGACGGTCGTTTGCACGCAGCTTTTTTGACGGCTGCAGAGTTATTTTTGGAGATCCAAAATAGTGGAGCTATCCGCTTCTGGCAGTACGCGCGCCGCCTGTCCGATTCAGGCGGTTTTCTGAACGAAGCCCGTTGCGGCCGGAACGCAGCACCTTATCCTTCGCCGTCATGCCCCGCTCCGATTTCCGTCCCCATGCGCTGCGCGATCATCGTCTGTTCGAGTCGAAAGACCTGGACGAGACGCGCGAACTCATCTCGCGCGTGATGCAGCCTCATTCGCTCGCGCCGTTCGGCGAGGGCAGCGGGCGCTCGCATATGGATTTCGTCAAAATCGGCCGGCTCGGCATTGGCGCGATCGGCTTCGGCAGCGGCATGCATGTCGATGTCGAGGCGGTAGACGGTTATTACCTGTTGATGTTCTGCGTTTCCGGCAGCGCCGAGGTGAAAGCGGCGGGCCGCACCATTGAAGTCAACGACCGGCAAGGCGTGGTTCGCGCGCCCGGCGAGCCGTTCAGTGCGAAGCTGTCGCCCCATTGCGAGCAGCTCGTGCTGCGTATCGATCCCGCCGCGTTGCCGGAAGACGCGGCGCTTGGCGCGGAACCGGGCGGCGCGCTCGTGCGCTTCGCGAGCGGCGCGATGCGCGCATGGCAAGACCAGTTGAAACTGATCGCGAGTTCGCCGGATCTGCTCGCCAGCGCGTGCGACAACGCTCGCGTGGGCGCGCACGTCGAATCGCTGCTGGTCAATCTGCTCGCGGCGGGTTCTGCCGAGCGCGATGCCCCGGCGGTCTCGCTGCCGCGCCCGGGCGTCACGCCGGGTTTCGTCCGCCGCGCGGAGGACGTGATGCTCGCGCGGCTCGGTTCGCCATTGCAGCTTGCCGATCTCGCCGAAGCGGTCGGCGTGCCGGTACGCACGCTATGCGACGGCTTCATGCGTTTCCGTCAGACCAGCCCAATGCACTATCTGCGGCAGATCCGGCTGGAACGCGCCCGCGCAACCATTCGCGCGACGCCTGCGGACGTACGTATCGCGAGCATTGCGCTCGATTGCGGTTTCAGCCACTTTGGACGTTTTGCGCAGTGCTACAAGGAACGCTTTGGCGAATCGCCGTCGCGGACTAGCCGGCTGCGTTAGCGCGGTCCGCGCCGCGCAGCTGCCGCGCGTCCTTCGGCGCGAAACCGTAAAAGTCGCGGAACGACGTCGTGAAACTCGTCTGATGCTGATAACCGACTGCCGCCGCCACCTGTCCCACCGATTGCCGCTCGTCCACCAGCAATCGCAGCGCCTCGTGCATGCGCCGACGCAAGCTGTATTCGAACACGGTCACGCCGTGCAGGAATTTGAACGCGCGCTTGAGCTTCGACGCATTGGTGCCGACCGCGCGCGCGAGATCGGGAATCGTCATGCTTTTCTGAAGGTCGGCGTCGATCATCATCCGCGCGCGTTCCATCAGCATCAGATCGCGTGACGACAGGATGCCGTCCTGCGCGCCATGGCGCAAACTGTCGATCCACACGCCCACGCTCGCGTACAGAATCTCCGTGCACTTCGCCTCGACGAACAGCAGTTCGCGCACACCTTCGCGAGGGCTCGCAAGCAGTTGTTCGATGGCCTGCACCGCGTCCATCGTCAGGCGCATCTGGACGTTGTAGAGTTCGTCGTCCTTCACGGCGGCAAGCCGCGCGCGAATCGCTTCGCCTTGCGCGCCGAGTGCCTCGATGAGCCGCGCGAAATAGCGCGACGACACGTACAGGCCGAGCGCGCGGCGTGGTCCTTGCGGACAGGTGATCTGATAGCGCAATCCCGCGCCCTGATAGCAGAGAATGAAGTTCGGCGCCTCGACCTGCACGGAATCGGCGTCGTCGCCGCCATCCACGCCGACATGGGCCGGGCCGGTCACGAGGTAATGAAACTCGACGAAGCCTTCGGGCGGCACGCATTCAGTGCGTGCGCGGGCGTACTGGCACGCGGAGATCGCCACGAAGATTTCGTCGCGAATCGAGATCATCTTCCACGAACCTTCGTCGGTATCGCCCGGCACGGCGACGCGGCGGCCGTACAGGCCCATTGCCGGCGCACTGATACAGCGCGGATCGTCGCGCAGGCGGCGATACGCTTCGCTCAGCGACGCGCCCGCCTGCGCGAGCGCAGTGCGAAACAGTCCGCCGCGCGCGTCGTCGGCGGGTGCGCCCGATGTTTGCACGGGCGGAAAAGAAGCTACAGGCGAAGGCGCAGGGAGCGTGGGAAGTCGGTCCATGAAGGCGGCCGCGCGGCGCGGTTCCATCGTCGTATACATAGGGACGATTCTAGTCATACGCCGCCCATCGCCAATATTCTGCCGATGCGCGAGCGACCCGTCCCGCGCGCGCTGAGGCGACAAAGAGCGGATTTCCTAGATTACGCGTCCGATCGCCAGAGTCGCCCCGTGACGGAACGCACGGCCACGCGTTTCGACATGCGGCGTCAGCGCAAACCATAAGCGTCGGCGGCGATGCGTTCACTGACGTAGCCGAGCCGCACGTCTCGCGCGACGTCCTCGCGCGCGCGCTCATGCGCCGCGCCAATGCCCGCGCCGCCCGGCAGATCCAGACACAGGCGACGCCCGCGCGGCACGGTTTGCAGGCCCATCGCGGCCATCGGCGTGCCGTCGTCCAGCGCGACGGCGCCCGGCGCGCCGGCGCCGCCGCCATCCCGGCCGCGCGCCGCGTGCACGATGCGGTCGTACATGCCGAAGAATTGAAACGGTGCACCATCGACGCTCGCGATTTCAAGCCGCTGTCCGAGGCCGCCGCGCCAGCGCCCGGGGCCACCGCTATCCGGCCGCAACTCCTTGCGCCAGATCACGACCGGATACAGCGATTCGACGATCTCGCAGGCGATCGCCCGCACGCCGCTGGGAAACGCGGTGCCTGACATGCCATCGTCGCCCACCCGCGCGCCGGAACCGCCGCTGTTGAAGAACAGCGTTTCGAAAGCGCGCGGCTGGGCCTGCGCGTTCGCGTCCGGCAATGCCTCGCCCACCGCCATCCACGCCGCCGCGCCGCCGCGCAGTTGCGCGCCCCACACACACGACGCGCCTTCGGCCGGCACGCGCTCGGGCAGCACACCCGCAAGCGCGCCAAATACGACGTCGGGCAGGAACTGGCCGATGATGTGCCGCGCGCACACCGGCCACGGCCGCTGCACATTGAGAATCGATCCTTCTGGCGCGCTGATGTCGAGCGGTTCGAGCGAACCCGCGTTGTTCGGCACTTCCGGCGCGACCGCCGCGCGTACCCCGAACGCCGCATACGCGCGCGTGTAGTTCAGCACCACGTTGATACCGCGATGGCTGGCGGGCGACGTGCCCGCGAAATCGACGCCGACCCGGCCGTTGCGCACGTCGAGCGTCGCGACGAGATCGACCGGCGTATCGAATCCGTCGATCCGCATCGCGTACGGATAACGTCCTTCGGGCAGCTTAGCGATTGCCTGCTGCATCGCCGCGCGCGAGCATTCGATGATCGCGTCGGACACGCGGACCATGTCGGATTCGCCGAACTCGTCGAGCATCGCCACAAGCCGCGCGCCGCTCGCCTCGTTCGCGCTGACATAAGACAGGATGTCGCCTTCCACTTCGTCGGGCGTGCGAACGTTGGCGCGAATGATCTCGATGAGATCGCTATTGATCACGCCCGCGCGTGCGAGCGGCAAACGTGGAATGCACAGGCCTTCCTCGAATACCGAGCGCCCGTCGGGCCCCTGACCGATTCCGCCGATATCGACCTGATGGCACGTGCACGCGAAAAACGCAATCGCGCGCTCGCCGCGAAACACTGGCGACACCACTGTCACGTCATGCAGGTGGCCCGACGCGAGCCATGGATCGTTGGTGATGAAGTGGTCGCCGGGGCGCATCGTGGCGAGCGGAAACACCTGTAAAAAATGCCCGACCGCTGCCGCCATCGAATTGACATGTCCTGGCGTGCCCGTTACCGCCTGCGCGACAAGACGTGCGCGCGCATCGAACACGCCAGCGGACAGATCACCGGCTTCGCGCACGGTCGGGCTGAACGCAGTACGCATCAGGAGACGCGCCTGCTCTTCGACGACGGCGATCAGGCGGTTCCAGATCACCTGCAAACGGATGGGATCGAGCGTGTCCTGCCCGATATCGTGCGGCGCGTTCATGCGTTCTCCTTCAATGGGGTGCGGCGTTCGAGCAGCAGATGGCCGCTCCTGTCCACGCGCGCGTCGAAATTGGGTGGCACGACCACGGTCGTTTCACGATCGACGATGACGACCGGGCCGCACACGAACGCACCCGCCGCGAGCTGGTCGCGACGATAGAAACGCGAGGTGACACGCTCGCGTCGCGACTGGTCGAGCACCCGGCGCTCGGCGGTCGGTATGGGTTCGGCCGTGGTAGCGGCAGCGACGGACGCAGCCGCGTGGCCGACCGGGGCCGCGCGCAGATCGCGCGGCGGCGCGCTCAGGCGCACGCTCCAGCCCAGCATTTCGATCGGCGCACGCGGCACGAGGCGCCCGAAGCGAGCCAGATATACGGCTTCAAACCGCTCGCGCAATATCGCGTGCGCGTCGGCATCGAGCCGCGCGGCAGGCAGCGCGACTTGCAATTCATGGCCCTGCCCACGATAACGCATCGATACCGTGACTTCGATGCTGCACGAGTCGCGCGGCACGACCTTACCGACGATAAGCGCGGCCTCTGCTTCCAGCGTGGCAAGCAGCGCGTTCACCGCGTCCACATCGACTTGCATGAGCGGCTCGATGCGGCTGCGAACCGCGTCGAAGGCGACCGGCGCGAGCAGAAAGCCGAACGCCGAGCCGACACCCGCGGCAGTGGGAATCACGACGCGGTCGATGCCGAGCTTTTCGGCGAGCCGCGCCGCGTGCAGCGGCGCCGAGCCGCCAAATGCAATCAACGTGCGTCCCGCGACGGATTTGCCCAGTTCGATCGCATGCTCGCGCGCGGCACAAGCCATCGCCTCGTCGGCGATTTCGGCAACGGCGTAGGAGGCGGCATCGGCATCGATCCGCAGCGGCGCGGCGATGTCCGACTCTAGTGCGCGGCGCGCCGCGTCGGCATCGAGCGCAAGCGTGCCGGCGGCGAACCAGGCGGGATCGAGACGGCCGGCAAACAGGTGGGCGTCGGTCAGCGTGGCGCGCTCGCCGCCCTGGCCATAGCATGCCGGCCCCGGCACCGAGCCCGCGCTAACCGGCCCGACCTGCACGCGCCCCAGCGTATCGACGCGCGCAATCGAGCCGCCCCCCGCGCCGATCTCGCACAACTCCACCACCGGGATCCGCAGCGGGATGCCGCTGCCCGGCTTGAAGCGGTAGAGCCGCGCTACTTCGAGCGAACGCGACATGTGCGGGCGGCCTTCGTCGATGAAGCATAGCTTGGCCGTCGTGCCGCCAATATCGAGCGACAACACCTGCGAAAGACCCAGCGATTTGCTGACATGCGCGGCCATCAGCGCCCCACCCGCCGGCCCCGATTCGAGCAGCCGCACCGGCAGGCGGCGGGCCGTGTCGACATCGCACAGACTGCCGTCGGACGTCATCAGCAGAAGCGGCGCGTGAATCGACAGGCTCGCGAGCGCGGCGGCAAGGCGCGTCAGATAGGAATGCATCAGCGGACGCACGTAGGCGTTCACGGCGGTCGTCGAGAAGCGTTCGAATTCCCGTACTTCCGGCGATACGTCGGACGACAGACTGATCGACAGACCAGGCAGCCGCGCGGCGAGCCACTGCCCCGCCTGCTGCTCGTGACGCGAATCGCGATAACTATGCATGAAGCCGATCGCAAGGCTTTCGATCTCGTGGGCGTCGAGCGATCGCGCGATGTCTTCGAGCGCGTCCATGTCGAGTGCTTGGAGTTCTTCGCCTTGCGCGCTCATGCGGCCGGCTATCGTGAAGCGCAGATCACGGTGGATTAGCGGCGTGGGTTGCCGCACGCGCAGATCGTAGTGATCGGCGCGCGCCTCGAAGCCGGTTTCGATGACGTCGCGAAAGCCTTCGGTGGTGAGCAGCGCAGTGCGCGCGCCGCGCCGCTCGATGACCGCGTTGGTGGCAAGCGTGGTGCCGTGGATGATGGTGTCGAGATCGCCAGCCGCAATGCCCGTCTCGTGCAACAGGTGTGCGATGCCTTCGAGCACTGCGCGTTCTGGCGCATCGGGTGTGGTGAGGCGTTTATGCGTGTGGCGGCGCTCACCGGCTTCGAGCACGAAGTCGGTAAAAGTGCCGCCAATGTCGACACCGAGACGCGCGTGGCGCGAGGACGCGCCGGATTCTGCAAATTGACTCATGACGTAGATCGGGCAAGTGATGGACACGCGTGGGTACGCAACCGGTGCATGAACGATACGAGGAATAATTTGCGCAGGGGTTGGATATCGGAACCCTATCGTTTGATATTGGCTATCAGCCGGCTCACGTCCCGATCGACACATACAAAAGCACAGTCGGCGCCTTCGAGCCATTCGGCATGGGTGCGCGTAAAGGCGCGCCATAGGTACAGCGGAAATCGACGAATCGCGACCACTTGAAGCGCACGCCTGCGCCGACGGCCGCGAGCAGACCCGGATCGTGCTCCGCCGGCTGGTCGATGCGATTCCACACCTGTCCTGCGTCGAAAAACACGAAGGGTTGCACAACCGCATCGCTCGCGCCGAGTGCGATCGCCGGTGTGCGCCACTCCGTCTGTACGCTCCAGCCGCGATCGCCGAGCACGGTATAGGGCTCGTAGCCCCGCACACTCGATTCCCCACCGAGCCCCAGCTCCTCGCTCGGCATCAGCGTGTTGGGGGTCCACTGGAACGTTCCATTGGCCGCCGCCGTGAAGCCGCTGCCGAGCGAAAATGCGCGTGACGCCGCCAGTTGCATATACAGGTAGCGGGCCGTTGCGCGCTGGCGTGACGCGTTGAATGCCGCGTCGCGGTTGTCGCCATCCAGTCCGCCCGGACTCGCGACCAGTGTCGCCGACGCATGCGCCACGCCGGCGTCAGCCGGCTTGCTGATGTCGTAAGTCAACAGGAACTGGTGGAGGTGCGTATTCGAGTTGAACACCTGAAAGCCGCCGAATTCCAGATCGTTGTTGCTCCGCTTGAAGTCGTAGCCGAACTGGATCAACTGTGTGGTGTCGGTGATCGTCGGTAGACGCAAGTCGTAACGCAAGCTGAGTTGGGCGGAAACGCCCGTTTGCCCGTAGGTGTCGGCAAGCCGTGGCGTGCTCTGCGCGTAGACGCCGAACAACTCGATGCTGTCGAGCCACGGCAGCGGCACCGTATAGCTCAGCGCGTGCGCGGTAAAGCGCGCGCGGTTCGCGTGGCCTTCGATTGCCGGACTGCCGCTGAAGAAATCGTTGCTGGCCGTGAACTGATAGGCGATCTGCTGATCGAGACCAAACAGGTTGCCGTAGATCACGCCCGCAAGGAACCGATCGCGCCCTGGCTCAGGCACGCCGGCATTGTCGTAACCCACGCTGGCGCGAAGCGGCAGGCGGTCTTCCGTTTGCAGCACGACGTCGGTCGTATTTGCCGCTTGACCGGCGGCGAACACAGCATCGACGCGTCGATAAGGATTCGCGTTGAGCACGGCTAGTCCCAACGAGACAGCCGATTGCAGGATCGGGCCGCCTCGGTCGAGCGGCATTTCGCGCTTGAGCAGTTCACTCGAAAAATAGCGGTTGCCGCTCGTGTAAACCCGGCCCAGTCTGAATTCGGCGATGTCGATGTGCACGACACCGGAGCCCACATCCTGCTCCGGCACATAGACGTCGACCAGCGGCTTGCCCGCCGCGCGATAACGTTCGACGACGGCGCGGCGTATCCCGGCAAGCCGGCCAAACGTGAGGGGTTGGTCGAGGTCCGTGGCAAACCGCTTGAGGAAGTCCGCGTCGAGTACCGGGAGTCCTTCCGCGACGATACGTTGCCGCTGCGTCGGCGGCGCTGCAAAAGCCGCGCCAGCGAGCGCGTCGCGCCAGATGCACCACGCGTCGACGACAGATGACGCGGGCCGGCTACGCAAGCTGCCGGCGCACAATGTGGCGCGTCGCTCCGGGCGGCGTCACCGCAATACCATGCGGAACGAACTCAAACGTCGATCGAAAGCAGCCGGCTTGCAACGCCAATCTCAACATGTCGCGCCTTCGTCGCTTGCGTATCCGGGATGCGCCGTGCCCAACCTATTGGCCGGCGGACCACCTCAGCACCGGATGGGTCGCGCCCGCCGGCATGAGCCAGACGCCGTTCGGCCCGAAGTCATACCCGGCGAAGCTCGCCCGATCGCTCATCTGCGCGGTGGTCAAACCGTTGGTTGGCGGCAAGTTCCCGCCGCTGCTCGGCTGGCCTGTCGTCTCCGTGTTCCAGTACACGTCCGGCGCGAGCGTGCCCGAACCGAACGCGATGACGCCGTGAGTCGGCATTGCCCCCGTCTGCACGGGGCCCGTCGCGAACGACTGGCTGATCGATCCGTCATTGATCCCGGCGAGGCCCCGCCGAATCCCGTCGAGAACACGGGATTGACGGCACCTGTCGCGTACGATTGCGTGATCGTGCCGACGTTGTAACCGACCAGGCCGCCATTCGCGCTGGAACCTGAAATCGTCGCGCTGCTCCATGAGCGCTCGATGGTCCCGTCGTTTTCGCCGACGAGTCCGCCGAATGTCGTGCCGTTCTGATAGATCTCTCCGGCACGACCGGTGGTGTGAGCATACGCGATCACACCCTGGTTGACGCCCGCCAGGATGCCGCTGCCTTGACTGCTCGTCGAGACGACACCGTTGCCGATGCCGACATCGCGCAGCACGCCGGCCGGTCCGACCACCCCAAACAGTCCCGCCGAATGGTCCTTCGTGAAATCGTCGATCTTGATCGTCGCATTCGACACGGTATGCCACATGCCGTCGAACTGGCCCGTGAACGGCGTCGTATGGTTGCCGATCGGCGTGAAGGTGTGGCCGGTGGCGTCGATATCCGTACCAAGCGCGTAATTGCCGCCGAGATCCTGCCGGATGTTGTCCAGGTCGGTCACGTTGTTGACCAGCTTGTACGCGGTGATCTGCGCGACCTGTCCGCTCGCGGAAGCGGGCGTCCATGCCGGATTGCCAACTAGCGTACCGGCGCTATAGGTCCCGCTCATGTCATAAAGCACATTGACGATCCCCGTGCTGCGCGACCAGTCGATCACACCCTGGTTGGCGACCGAGCCGGCGTTATCGAGGCTCGCCGCATCGGCGCGCAGCGCCAGCTTGCCGCTGCCCTGATTCGAAATGGTGGTTGTCGAACTCACCGTCAGCGTGCGATACGCGGCGAGCGAGAGCGCTGCGGCTCCCCGCCAGTTGATCGACCAATCGACGGCGAGGTCGCCGCTACTGCCGCTATGGCCGCTATGGCCGTTGGCGCCGGTCGTGCGCACGCTCACCGATGTGCCTCCATCGAGGCTCCGCGAAATAGCTTGCGCCGCCGCCCTGTCGATGGTGATGCCCGGCGTCGAGATGTCCCACTGGCTCGCGTTGACCGTCGTGCCGCCTGCCGGAAAAGTCAACCTGCCGGCATTCATGCTGACCGTACCGCCCGGTGCGTCGATCACGCCGCCCGGCTGCACGTGACCGTGCCCGGCGACGAGCCACACATGCCCGTTGCGCGTGGCCGTGCCGGTCGCACGAAGCGCCTCGTGATTGGCCGCGAGCGCGTAGATATTGCCGTCGACGGCCTGCAAGCTGATCTGCGCGGCCTGTATCCTGCCCAGATTCGTCAGCGTTCCGCCCGTGCCCGCCTGGACGAACACCTGTTTGTCCGAAGCGGAATCCTGCAACAATACCTGCTGCGCCACGGCGAGTTCCGCCGTGCCGGTGGGCGCGCCGATCGTGCCTTCGTTGACGACGGCTTGGCGCGCGATCAGGAACACATCGCCATCGCTCGATGAAATCTTGCCGAGATTGACGACGCCTGCCGCCGAATTACCGGTGAGTACGAGCGGCTGGCCGTCCATGAAAGCGGTGGAGTCGGCGTCGAGTGTCGACGCAACGAACCGGCCATTCGTGGCGACGACGCCCCTGGGCCCAACGACGATACCTTGTGGATTGATCAGATAGACACTGCCGCTTGCCGTGAGCGTGCCGAGAATGGCCGATGGCGCGCCACCCGTAACGCGATTGAGCGTCGCGCCGTTGCCGTTCGCGAAGATAACGCGGTTGTTGTTACCGATCGAGAAGCTGTCCCAATTGATGACGCCGCGTCCCGTCGATTGATTGATCGTCAGCGTCGAGGCGCTCGCGGAGATCGCACCGCTACCGGCGACGAACTGTCCTCCACGCGGCAATGTGCCCGCCGCTTGCGCATGCGAAGACGCCAGCGCACAAAAGACCATCGCGGCAACCGGCAGCACGACGCGTACATCGCCCCGCGGGCCACACCATCGGACAGGCGATACCGGCCATGCGTCATTCATCGCGTTTCCTGTCACTGGCAAGAGGTATCGGGCGTGATCAACCGCGCGGGGATACCGTGAAATGGGCGCCGAATGCAGACAGGGCGGGATACCGATGACGCACCGGAGCAGTTGCGCTCACGCGGTATTGTGGCAGAGGCTTTCAACAGGCGAACAGCGTTGCGACGCTCCACATATCGGCATTTTCGGCCTAAAGGCCAGCGATATTGGCCAGCAGCAACGCAAGCAACGTATGTATTTGAGTAACGATTACAGCCGGCACGCAACTGGGCCATGCGGCGTGGACGCCGGTTCGCTGACGCTCCAGCGTTGACCCGTCCGGTATCAGAGGGATCCGCCAGATCGCGTTGTCACGCGTCATCGCGACAAACAGCAGCTTCTCATCGGCAGACAGAACCAGTCCGTTCGGTGTCCCGCTCAGTTTTCGTTGCTGGCGGCGTATTGGCGATGCAATTGGAGCAGCCGTTGCGAAGGCGGCATGTGCCACCGGTTGCCTTCGTCGATCAGGAAGCCCGTGCGGTGCCAGTTCTTGACGATCCGGTCCAGCGCCGCGACGGTGTCCGTTTGTCCTTTGCGCACCCAGATCACCGACGGCGAAGGAACCAGTTGCGTCGCGATCGGCGACTCGTAGTCTTTCCATTCGCCCGAACTGCTCGCGAGCCGCGCCTGGATGCCCGGCGTCACGTGAACGGATGCCACGCAGGAGCCGCCGCGCAGCGCGAGCAGCGCCTCGGGCATACCCTTGAACGCCTTGACCTGCGCGCCGTATTGTTCGATCAGCGGCTTCGTATAGTTGCTGCCCTGCGAGACACACACCGGCTTGTCACGCAGATCTTTCCAGTCGTGGATTCCCGAGCCCTTGTGAACCATCGCGCTGCCGCCGATCTGTTCGAACGGCGTCGGCACGTAGCTGAGAATTTCGTCGCGCTCCTTCGTGTATTGCATGCTGGCGATCAGCACGTCGACCTTGCCTTGTTGCAGGAACTGCACGCGGTTGGGCGGCGTCACTTCGACGGCTTCGAATTTCACGCCGAGATGGCTCGCAAGGCTCTCGCCCAGTTCGACGTTGTAGCCCACCGGTTTGCGCGTCACGGGATCGAGCGAGCCATACGTGCCGTCGAGCACGACGCCAACCACCAGCGTACCGCGTGACTTGATGCGATCGAGCGTGGCGTCCGCGTGTGCCGTGTTGAGCCACGAACCGCCGACCAGCGCGATCGACACCAGCATGGAGAGCCGCTGCGTGCGTTTCGAAAAACGGGATGTCATGAACGAATGATGTCAGCGAGAGAAAGCTGCGTTGAACGCTTTCGTTTCGATACGGGCGTCGATATTGAAGTGGTCGAGTTCGTCGGGCGAGCACTGGGCGATGAGTCCGGTTTCCCACGCGAGATACGCGCGCGCGGCATCGAGATTGCCTTCGTGCCGGTCGTGCACAAAGAACAGGTGATCGATACGCTCGCTGTCCGCCGGTATGCCCGGCGACGAGTCAAGCGGTAGGCTCGCCTCGGTCCACGATCCAACGCCTTTCGCCGCAATCCGGACCGCTGTGAAGCCCGCCTCACGCAGATCGAGTGCCGCTAGCGCCGCGAATTCCGGGGTCTCGGCAAACAGCACGACCGGATCGGAGGCGCGCGCGCCGCTGCTGGCCAGCGTGTCGAGCAGCCGCGGCCGGATCGACCAGCGCGCGCCCGCCGGATGTTGCTTCCGATACGCCGCGCTCGAACGCAGATCGATCAGATGGCGGATGCTCGCGCCATTGAGTTCGCGCAGCCCGTCGGCATCGATGAGATCGGCTTGCGGCACGGCCGGCTGGCGGGCGCGTGGCGCCGGGCGCTGCAACGAAGCAGCATCCTGCGCAACCACCAGTGCGCTTTCAATGCCCATCTGCGCGAGCCACGTTGCAATCACGGGTGCGCGCACGGCGTCGTGGTCAACCAGCAGCACGCGCGCGCGGCGCACGCCGATCGTCTGATCCGTCGCCTGCAGCAATTGACCGCCTGGCGCATGCACGGCGGCGGGCACACCGTCGCGCGCGAACTCCTCGGCGCTGCGCACGTCGAGCAGATACGTCGTGCGGTCCGTTGCAGCGAGCCACGCCTGGGCGGTGCGCGCGCCGAGCGTCGTAATGGAAAAGCGGGTGGCCAGTGCGGCGGCGCGGCGGCGTGCCTGCGCTAACGAGCTTTCATCAACGGCATCCGGATAACGGCGCGTGCTGCCGTGCTCCAGCGTCAAACCCGCCAGCGCCCAGCCCTGCGTGCCATTCTCCAGCGCGATCACCGGATTCGGCAGGCCCAGATTGCGCAATAACTGCGCGCCGATGATGCTGCGCGTGCGCCCGGCGCAATGAACCACGATCGGCGTCCGCGGATCGGTGGCGAGCGGGCCGATCCGGTAGGCCAATTCGCCGTTCGGGCAGCTCACGGCACCGGGAATCGTCATCTTCGTATGCTCTTCGACCGTGCGGCCATCCAGCAGCACGAGCGGTACCCGCTCGTGCTGCTGTCTCGCGAGTTCGGACGCCGAGATGCGCGGCGTTTCGCACGCATGTTCGACGAGCTCGCCAAAGGTTTTCGACGGCACGTTCACGCCTTTGAACAGCGTATAGCCTACCGCCGCCCAGCCGCGCACCCCGCCTTCGAGGATCGACACATGAGTATAGCCAAGCGCTTGCATCCGCCGCGCCGCGCGTCGTGCTGTCACCTCGGCCTGGCTTCCACCGTCGGTCAGCACGATGCGGACGTTGCGACGCGGCGCCAGCCGTTCGATATCGAGTTCGAGACGGCTATACGGCAGCGGGATCGCGAAGAACGGATGGGCTTCGCCAAACTCGCCGGCTTCGCGCACGTCGAAGAGCGCGATTTCGCTCCGGTCATTCAACCATTCGCGCAAGGTCGGCGCGGTAATCAGCGGAAAAGTATCGGCCATTGGGGTCCTGGCGGGATCGGTCAGCCACGGGAAGAGAAAATGGAGAACGCGTCTATTTGAGGACGCGGCGAAATGCCTGGCTAAGATCGTCGATCAGATCGGCCGGATCTTCGAGGCCGATATGCAGCCGCACGACGGGTACGTCGCCGCGCCAATAGCTGTGCTCGCGCAGCCGTGCGGACGGCGCGATCAACGCCAGGCTTTCATAGCCGCCCCACGAAGCACCGATACCGAATAGCCGCAGCGCGTCGACGAATGCGCTCGCGTCGGCCGGTTGCGCGTGACGGAACGCAAATGAAACGAGCCCGTTGGCGCCGGTGAAATCACGCTGCCACAGTGCGTGGCCGGAATGGTCAGGCAACGCCGGATGAAACACCCGCGCGACCACGCGAGTCCCGGTTTGCAAAAAGCGCGCGACTTCGAGCGCATTGCGGCCGTGCTGCGCGAGGCGCACGGCGAGCGTGCGCAGGCCGCGAAGCGCCAGATAGGCATCGTCGGCGCCGACGCTCAGACCAAGCGCGTCGTGCGTGTCGCGCAGACGCCTCGCCAGCTTCGCATCGGCTGTCGAGACCGCTCCTTGCATCAGATCGGAGTGACCGCCGGGATACTTGGTCGTCGCCTGCACGGAAATATCCGCGCCCAGCGCGAGCGGCCGATACAGCAGCCCTGCGCCCCACGTGTTGTCCGCGGCGAGCAACACGCCGTGTTCGCGCGCGAAAGCCGCCAGCGCCGGCAGATCGACCACTTCATACAGGAACGACGACGGCGACTCCACATAGATGAGCCGCGTTTGCGGCCGCAGCAGCGCCGCAGGCACGCCGTCGCTCGCGCCGAAGTAGCTGAACGACACGCCCAGCCGCGTCAGCAGCGGCTCGATGCGTTCGCGCACTGGACCATAGACGCTGTCCTGCACGAGCACATGATCGCCCGGCGACAACAATGCGATGAACACCAGCGAAATCGCCGCGAGTCCCGACGGCGCAAGCAGCACATCGCTCGCGCCTTCGAGCTCGCCGAGCGCCGCTTCGAGCGCGCGATGCGTCGCCATGCCGTGTCGCCCGTAAGTGCTGACGGCTTCGCCCGCCTCGCGCCGGCGATGCAACGTGGCGCGCTCCGCGTCGCGCTCGAAGCGAACCGTGCTGGCACGTACGACCGGCACGTTCACCGGCGCGGCGCCGCTGTCGAACGGCGGCGAGCCTGCGCGCAGGACCCGCGTCTGCAATCGGTCGTCCCGCCCCGACATCAGCCGACCGCCTGGGTGGCACGCTGCATATGCGCGGCGTTGTAGCGCACGACGAGGCCGGTGTCAGGTTCGAAACCGAGCCGCCCGGTCAACGTTTCGAGCGGCCTGCCGTACAGGTGAAAGTGCAGCGTGGGCTCGGCGCCGCCGACGTGAATACTGTGAATGTCGTCCGGCAGAAAGGCGATCGGCACGCCGGGACGCACCACCACCTCGCGCGTCACTTCGACCTGCGCGCGATCGGGGTCGCGGCCATCGTCCGTGCGCCGATAGATACGGTTGAGTTCCGCGCCGTCGATCGCGGCGATCACAGCCCACGTATCGTGGTTGTGCGGGATCGTCGTCTTGCCCGGCAACAGTGAATTCAGATACAACGCGAGGCCGTCTTCACCGGGATTGAGCCGGTAGCGCGTCGAGGTGTCGCCGCTATCGGGCTGCGGCGGCGGAAAATCGGCGGCGTCGAAGAGCTCGCGGCGGCTCGCGAGTTCCAGCAGCCGCTCGCTGATCGTGTTCAACGCGTGGCGCGTCACCCCGTGTCCGGCGATGATCCGGCGGGCGTCGCCGAGCAGCGTTTCGACGGCCTCCTTGCGTTGCGTTGCAATGGCATTGCCAGTTTCGTTCGTGCGGGTCGTCATGGTTGTGGGGGAAATAGACGGAATGTGGAATGAGACGCCCGCTTAAGCGCGGCGCCGCACACGGCCTGCCCGGTCTTCGCCGCGCGCGCGTTGCAGGAATAGCCGCGTTCTGTCGTTGGACGGATTGCCGAAAATCTGCGCGGCACGGCCGTGTTCGACGATCACGCCGCCCTCGGTGAAGAACACTTCGTCGCTGATGTCCTCGGCAAAGCGCATCTCGTGCGTGACCAGCACGCAGGTCTGACCTTCGTCGGCCAGCTCGCCGATCACGTTGAGCACTTCGCCTACCGTTTCCGGGTCGAGCGCGGACGTGACTTCGTCGAAGAGAATCAGGTCGGGCCGCATTGCCAGTGTTCGTGCGATCGCGACACGCTGCTGCTGGCCGCCGGACAACGCGCCGGGATGCGCGTCGGCTTTGTCGGCGAGGCGCACTTTCGCGAGCAGCGCATGCGCGTCGCTTTCGGCCTCCGCACGGCTGCGTCCGAGTACACGCATTGGCGCGATGGTCAGGTTTTCGAGTACGCTCAGATGCGGAAACAGGTTGTACTGCTGGAAAACGAAGCCGATCCGCTTGCGCAGCGCGATACGTTGCGGGTCGGTTTTCTGCGCCCGCACGTCGATCCCGTCGACATGGATTTCGCCGCGTTGCGGCGCGATCAGACCATTGATACAGCGCAGGATCGTGGACTTGCCCGAGCCGGACGGTCCGATGATCGACACCGCCTCGCCACGCCGGACCGCCAGATCGATGCCTTTGAGCACCGGCGTATCGACATACGACAGATGCACGTCGCGCAGCGAAAGCAATACGTCGTTGGCGCGCGCGTTGGGAGCAATGTCGATGCGGGCGGCGCGCGCCGGCAGAATCAGTTCCGTCATCCGTTGTCCTTTCGAAAATGCGAGGCGCTGAGTGCAGCCCAATCGCCCGACCAGCAACCGACAATTTTAGGAACACCTGCGATATTCGCTAACCAACGAATGCGCGAAACCTTATCTATCGGTTTGCTATGTGACGGGCACGCGCGCGCCAGCGCATCGCGCCCACGCTTTAACCTCCGCATGCTTTGCTTAGCAGATCCATTTGGTTTGCCAGGCATGGAAACTGGCCTAGGGTATGCGGTTGCCGACGGCGGCGTCTTTAAAGACATGCGCGTCACCCTTCTCCCTTCATCCGATCGCTATGACATTATTCAAAGCGGCACGCAGCAAAAATATCGTGCGCACGGCGTTGATCGCCACCACCCTCGCCGTTGCCACCACCGCGCCCGCTCATGCGGACCCGACACTCGAGAAGATCGCCTCGCGTCACCAGATCGCGGTCGGCGTGCTGATTGGCGGCAGCCCGTTCGGCTCGCTCGATCCGCAGACGCAGCAGCCGCGCGGCATCAACGTGGACCTCGCCAACGACATCGGCAAACGGCTCGGCGTCAACGTCCAGCTGGTGTCGGTGCAACCGTCGACACGCGTGCAATTCCTGCAGCAAGGCAAGGTCGACATCCTGATCGCGAACATGGAGTACAACCCGCAGCGCGGCGAGATTCTCGATCATGTGCCGACGCCTTACTACCGCGTGGGCGGCACGGCGATCACACCGAAAACGAGCGGCATCACGAAGTGGGAAGATCTGCGCGGCAAGCCGGTTTGCATCTCGCAGGGCAGCAGCTATATCCGTCCGATCGTCGAGAAATACGGCGCGGTGCCACGCGCCTTCCCGGGTGCCTCGCAATCGCTGCTCGCGCTGCGCGGCGGTAGCTGCGTCGCCGCCGTGCATGACGCCGCGCCGCTGCTTTATCCGTTACAGCAGCACGATCCCGAGTGGCGCGATTACCGCACGATCCAGCCGGAGCTGGTGCCCGCGCCATCGGTAATCTGGGTTCGGCAGGGAGAAAAGGACACGGCCGCGAAGCTCGATGCCATCGTGCGCGACTGGCATCGCAGCGGCTGGCTGATCGAGGACGAAGCAAAAAACGGCCTGACGCCGCCGTCGCCGGCGCTGGCCGAATGGCACCGGCAACTGCCCACGGAGCAATGAACATGGCGGCTTCGCTGCATGCGCTGATCGATGCCACGGCCCACGCGGGGCTCGACTTCCGCTTCCTGCTCGACGCCTATGAGCGCGTGCCGTTCCTGCAAGGGATCGTGGTGAGCATCGGGATTGTCGTCTCGACGATGTGCGGCAGTGCGCTCGCCGGCCTGTTGCTGCTGCTCGCGTTGCGGGGCCGCAATCGGTGGAGCGCGGGCGCGGCGCGCGCGTTCGTCGAACTGACGCGCAATACGCCGACGCTCGTGCAGTTGTACTGTGCGTTTCTGGTCCTGAACATGCTCATCACGCAATGGCTGCGCGAGAGCCATCTCGACAACCCGTTCAAGCCGTTCTTCTGGGTCGTGCTGGTGTTGTCGTTGCACAAGGGCGCGTTCCATGCGGAGGCGTTGCGCGCGGGCTTCGACGCGTTGCCGGCGCAAACGCTCGAAGGCGCCGCGGCGCTCGGCTTCGACCGCGCGACGCGCTTCTGGCGCATCGAGTTGCCGCTTGCGTTTCGCACGGCATTGCCGGCGCTCGTGAACAACTTCGTCGAGCTCGTGAAGGCGTCGGCGCTCGCGTCGGCCATCGCGGTCGGCGACATTACGTATCAGTCGATCATGATCTGGACGCAACGCGACAACGTGCTCGCGCTGATGATCCTGATCCTCGCGTTCTTTGGTCTGCTGACGTGGCTGGTCAGTCTCGCGGGACGCTGGCTCGAACGACGTTTATGGATTCCCGGCTATGGCGCCTGAAGCAATCGCTACCTCCGCCGTTGGCGAACCGGCCTCCGGCCGCGACTCCGGCTCGCGCCGCACAACGCGCATGCAGGGCCTGGCCTCCGGCACCGCCACCGTGCTCGGCGTACTGATTGTCGGCGCGCTGCTGTGGGCCATCGCCCCCGATTCCGGTTCACGCGGCGAAACGCTCGCCCGTTTCGTCGAATGGACGCCCGCGCTTGCGCACGGATTCGCATTGAACGTGCTGATCAGCCTCGGCGCCATTGCGATCGGCTCCGTCATCGGCCTGGCGGTCGGCGCGCTGGCGCTGTCGCATTCGTTCGTGGGGCGCGTTGCCCGGCTTTGGGTGCAGGCCTTTCGCAACGCGCCGTGGCTGGTGCTGATCTACTTCACCACCTACGTGTTCCCGTTCGAATTCACCGTGTTCGGCGCGACACTGCCGTTTCCCGACTGGCTCAAGGTCACGCTGGGCCTCGCGCTGCCGGCAAGCGCGAACATCGCCGAAGTGTTTCGCGGCGCGGTGGCGTCGATCCCGACAACCCAATGGGAAGCCGCCAGTTCGCTCGCGTTCTCGCACACTCAGATCCTGTGGCATGTCGTGTTGCCGCAGTGCGTGCGGCGCATGTTGCCGCCGTGGATGAACGTCTACGCGATCATTACGATGGGCACGGCGCTGTCGTCGCTGGTGGGTATTCATGATCTGATCGATACCGCGCAGATCGCGAGCAGCACGGTCGCCCGTTCCAGTTTCACCGTACTCACGTACGTCGCGACGCTGGTGATCTTTTTTGCCTACTGCTATCCGATTTCCCAATTCACGCGCTGGCTGGAAAGGCGGTTCGCCGCCTGATCGCACAGCAAGGCGATCGGCGGGCGCCGCTACCATTCCGGGGCCATGGGTTTCACCCGCCATGCTGATTTCCGTCGAGCGACTTGAGTGACCGCGCCAACTCTCGCTGACGGTCTGCCAACGCTACGTCCGACCCTCAGCTTCGTTGATCAATGAGACCCGATCAGCTCAATTGCGTCCACCGACATCGCCGACGAACTGAAACATTGGTTCAGGAGCGAGGCCGCCGATGGCTTTGCCGTGATCCCGCCGATTCTGCCGGCAAGCCTCGACAGCTTCGTCGATCATGTCGTGCCGGAATTACAGCGGCGCGGCTTGTTCCGTCAGCGCTACGAACATGACACGCTGCGTGCGAACCTCGGTTTACCGGCCGACGTCGCTGCGCTGAGCAAGCTGCAGCGCTCCGCCGCTTGAACGGTTCGCGACCTTGCCGGCACAACCTTAAAGTTCGCGGGAATGTCGAAGCAGATTTTCCGGTGACTATTCGCCTGACCCGGGCAACGCACCACGCATGTCGCCAGCGACCGCCGAGAAGGGCAACTTCATCAGCATGCCCGTAGCCCTTTCCGTGAGTTCGCCGGACGCCTCCGGCAGACCGCCTATGAAAGGTCTGGCAAACAGAAAGCCTTGCATCAGATCAATGTTGGTTGAGCTCAGCGCCGCGACCGCTTCCAGGGTCTCCACGCCTTCCGCGACGAGGCGCATGCCGAGTCGATCTCCGCCCGAACATATCCCGAACATCAGCGCCTGCCGGTCATAGTCTGTCTCGATCTTCTGCACCAGTTTCATGTCGACCTTGACGATATCGGGCCGAAGTTCAAGGAGCGTGTTAAGGCCGTTAAACCCGGTGCCAAAGTCGTCAAGCGCGAGCCTCGCCCCGTTGTCTCTGTGGCGGTCGATACAGCGCCGCAGCGGTTTGTAGTCAGTCACCGGCTCGCGTTCAGTAAGTTCGACAATGAGCCGCTCAACAGGAAAGCCAAGTTCGAGTGCTGCCCTGACAGTCGCATCGATACCGTAACGGGGATGACAGGTGGCGCCAGGCATGAAATTCAACGACAGGTTGACGACCAGCCCCAGCCTGACTGCTTCACGAAGAGCCTGCGTGCGACAGCGAAAATCGAAAGCGTAAAGCGCCTCCGATGCATGCGACTTCAACAGATCGACGGGAACCCGTCCCTGCGCATCTCGCGCGAGCGCCTCATAGCCGTATGTAACGATCCCGTTCCTCGTCACGCTTGCGATCAACTGAAAAGCGGTGCGTATCGGCGAGCCCTGATTCATTGCGGTAGTTTCCGCCTGATAAAAGACTGTTGCGCGCTTTCGCCAGGCTCGATGGCGTCATGGATCGACACGAAACAGGCTTACCGTCGAGCGCAATTCCCGCCCTTGCGCGCTTAACGACTCCGACGCGGCCGCGATTTCTTCAACTAGCGCGGCATTTTGCTGCGTCGACTGGTCCATGAGGGCGACAGCCTGATTGATTTCATCGATTGAACGGGTTTGCTCGTCGGCGGTAGCGGCGATCTCCGTGGTGATGCTGGCGACTCTTTCCACTGCGTCATTCAGTTCGGCAATCGTCCTGCCCGCCAGGCTGATCTGGGTGGCGCCTTCCCTCACGTTACCGACGGATGCCTCCAGCAAGGTCTTGATTTCCTTTGCCGCGCCGGTTGAGCGTTGTGCAAGGTTTCTGACCTCCGCTGCCACCACGGCGAACCCACGGCCGCTGTCGCCCGCGCGCGCCGATTCCACCGCGGCGTTAAGCGCCAGAATGTTGGTCTGAAAGGCAATACCTTCAATCAGCGCCACAATGCCGACGATACGCTCCGACTGGGTCACCGCGGCTTCCATCGTCGTGGCCGCATCCGCTGCCGCCACGTTGCCTCGATGAGCGGTCTGGACGGCGTCCGATGCGATCGCATTGGCGCGCTTCGCGCGATCGGCGGCTTCGCGAACCGCGCCGGCGAGCTGTTCCATGCTGGCGGCCGTCTGCTGGATCGATGCCGCCTGCTGCTCGGTTCTGGCGGAAAGGTCGCCATTGCCGGCGGAAACCTCGCGCGCGGCGGTCTCGAAATGAGTGCTGCTCGACGCTACCTTGACAAGCACGCCATGCAGTTTTTCGACGAACGCGTTGAACCGGGTAGCGAGTAATCCAACCTCGTCTTCGCTGACCACCGGCAGACGCCGGGTAAGATCGCCATCTCCGGCAGCGATTTCATGCATCGACCCCGCGAGCTTCCGAAGCGGAACCGTGATGCGACGTCCAAGGACAATGGTGGCAAGCAGGGCCGCTGCCAGCACCAGAACACCTGTCAGTATCAACGCGAAGGTAAGGCGGTTGGCGGCGGCCATCATCCCCGACTCAGGCTCGAGAGCGTAATAGCGCCACCCGTTCCTTGGCGACGTATACGCATAAGCCTGATAGACGGTCGAATCGACGGCCACGCGCGTGGAGCCATCGGGAGCGGAAGCGAGCTGCTGATACCCGCCGCCCAGGCCCTTGAAGTCTTTGAATTCGTGTGCCTTGTCGCGTGGGTCGATCAGTATCTTTCCATTGCTGTCCGTCACGATAAGGTAGCCACTGTCGCCAAAGCGGATACCACTGGTCAGTTTGGCGAAACCGTCCAGCGAAAGATCCCCTTCCAGCACGCCCAGCACTTCGCCGCTAGCGCTCTTGACCACCCGGGCGAAAGGAATGATCGCTCCGCCGGAACCCGCAGCGCTGAGATACGGCGCCGGGCGCACGACGTGATCCGGATCGGTCATCGCCAGCTTGTACCAGGGCCGCTCCCGCGGATCATAATGCTCGCCGTTAAGGCTCTCGATCGGCCACTGCACATAGCCTCCCGAGTGCGTACCGATGTCGAGGTAGCGCATGTTCGGGTGGGTGTCACCGAACTGTTTGAGCAGAGCGAAGATAGTCTGTTCGATTCCGCCGTTGGAGTCCGGCTTCATCTGGCCACCGTGCGTCAGATAATTCGTGATGGAGTCGTCGGCAGCCTGCAGTTGGGAAGTCTGGACGAGGTACATCAGGTTCTGCTCGACCTCCTTGAAGGTTCCGTCAAGGGACTCGTCGGCCTGGGTAATCCTCGCGTGACTCGATTGCTCGAATTCGTCGACAGCCTGGCGCCGGACGTTCAAGGCGCCGACCGTGGTCAACACCGCAACGCTTAACGCGAGGGCGGTGCCGAATGCGGCCGTGATCCTGAAACCAATCGAGCTTGTGACTTTCACAGTAATTCTTCCGTTGAGCGCGTTAACTTGACCGGACACAGCCAGAACCGCACTGGGGACAAGCCTGTCTGTCGGCACAATCGAAGATTTCTTTATAGGCTTTTAATACGGCAAATTACATGGCGGGGAAACTCAAATTGCCGTCGCTTCACACACCTAAGTTTCAAACAGACACCTGTAGAATGGGCCGGCGTCCGCGCGATGCCGCTAAAGATCGTAATCCCGAGGTACGGACGATTACGGACGATTCCCGACCATTGAGCGCGACCTGGAGAGCGGTCACACCGCGATCGGGCGCAGCGGTGAGCGCGGCCTTCGCGCCGTCTTCCGCGACACCGCCCCACGAGCCGCCGATCGCCCAGGCCCCAGAGCCGATTTCCGACACGTTCTAGCCGGTGCGACCAGTTTTCTCTTCGCAAGCGTCATTTAAGTGCTCGTGCTGGGTTTCGCCAAATTGCGAACCGCGCCGCGTCCCCTGCCGGCGGCTCTTCCGGTTTGAATACGTGCAGGAAGACCGCGGCGCCACGCAGAACCCCTGGCGGCATCTTCGTTAAAGGAACGGTTCGGGATTAACCTTATTCCTTAAACGGCATTATTGTTAAAAACGCGATCAATATAATTTCCCCACGCGAAACCCGTGCCGTAAATATTGGTAATAAAAAACTGGATTCGTCGTCGGCCGACCTCGCCGGGACCCCGACTGTATGCTCCGAACGGAAGGGACGAACCGGAAACCGCTATCACACAGGGGTAACGGCTGCCCCACGGTTTTTTGCGCACAGCCGAAAATTGGCTGAGATAGAGTCAGACATGTCCGCGAATGCGCATTAGAACACTGCAAAATTGTTGTCGATTGTGTACATTCCCGCCTTGCCCGGCTCGGACACCATCACACGGGCGCAGTGATGTTTCATTTTTCAAATCGCTTTTTTTGCAGAACGTTTGAAAGGAATCCGAAAACCTGGCGACTCCGCTCGGCACCGCGTCGGCGCAGCCGCTTAAGCCGTGCCTGAACCGCATTTGAACCGCGGGATTGGCGCAATCGGATACCCGGACGAACGGCTTCCCCGTCAGCGGTCTCCGGAACAAGGATTATGTGTCGCGTCTTTCAGCAAAACGTCTTCAGCCAGGACGATATTGATTCCGTCCGGTGCCTTTCGCGGGCAGCGCGATTAGCCAAGGCCGAAGCTCGCCGACCGACGCGCGACGCGATGCATGGACGCCACCCAGTTCAACCCAAAGCCCTGGAAATTTCATGCTCGGCCTAGTACGTATCGCTCTCCGACGACCCTACACCTTTGTCGTCCTGGCGATCCTCATCTTGATCATAGGACCGCTGTCCGCGCTCAAAACGCCGACCGACATCTTCCCCGACATCCGCATCCCCGTCATCAGCGTGGTGTGGCAATACACGGGTCTGCCGCCGGACCAGATGGCAGGACGGATCACGTCGACGTTCGAACGCTCGCTGACCACCACCGTCAACGACATCCAGCACATCGAAGCGGAATCGGTGAACGGCTTCGCGGTCATCAAGATTTTTTTCCAGCCGGGCGTGAACATCAGCAACGCCAACGCCCAGGTAACCGCCATCGCTCAAACCCAGCTACGCCAGTTGCCGCCGGGCACCACGCCGCCGCTGATCCTGAACTACAACGCGTCGACGGTGCCGATCATCCAGCTCGCGCTGTCGGGCAAGGGACTGTCGGAACAGAACCTGGGCGACCTTGCGTTGAATCAGTTGCGTCCGGCGCTCGTTACCGTGGCCGGCGCGTCGATTCCGTATCCGTTCGGCGGCAAGTCGCGCGAAGTGCAGATCGACGTCAACCCTGCCGCGATGCAGGCGCGCGGGCTGTCCGCGCAGGACGTCGCGAACGCGCTCGCGAGCCAGAACCTGCTGACGCCGATCGGCACGGAAAAAATCGGCGATCATGAATACACACTGCAACTGAACAACGCGCCGTCCGCGCTCAAGGCGCTCGGCGACCTGCCGATCAAGGCGGTCAACGGCACCACCGTTTACATTCGCGACGTCGCCAACGTTCGCGACGGCAATCCGCCGCAAACAAACATCGTGCACGTGGACGGCAAACGTTCCGTGCTGATGTCGGTACTGAAGAACGGTTCGGTGTCGACGCTCGGCATCATCTCGGGCATCAAACAGCATGTGCTCGATGCGAAAGCGTCGTTGCCCGACGCGCTGCAGATCGCGCCGATCGGCGACCAGTCGCTATTCGTGCGCGCGGCGATCAGCGGCGTGGCGCGTGAAGGCGTGATCGCGGCCGCGCTGACCAGCCTGATGATCCTGCTGTTCCTCGGCAGCTGGCGCTCGACGGTGATTATCGCGACCTCGATTCCGCTCGCCATTCTCGGTTCGATCGCAACCTTGTCGGCGCTCGGCGAGACCCTCAACATCATGACGCTGGGCGGCCTCGCGCTCGCGGTGGGGATTCTCGTCGACGATGCGACCGTCACCATCGAGAACATCAACTGGCATCTCGAGCAGGGCAAGCAGGTTGAGGAGGCCATTCTCGACGGCGCGGCGCAGATCGTCACGCCGGCGTTCGTCGCGCTGCTGTGTATCTGTATCGTGTTCGTGCCGATGTTCTTCCTCGACGGCGTGGCGCGCTTCCTCTTCGTGCCGATGGCCGAGGCCGTGATCTTCGCGATGATCTCGTCGTTCATCCTGTCGCGCACGCTCGTTCCGACCATGGCGAAATATCTGCTGCATCCGCACCATCCGGAGGAGCCGGAACATGAAAAGAAACGTCCCGGACCGCTTGCGCGCTTTCAGCAAGGCTTCGAACGACGCTTCGAAAAGATTCGCGCCGGTTATCACGGCGTACTCGAACTGGCGCTGAATCATCGCGCGCCGTTCGTAAGCTGTTTTCTCGGCTTCGTGCTGCTGTCGTTCGCGCTGGTGCCTTTACTGGGGCGCAACTTCTTCCCGGACGTGGACGCCGGTCAGATATTGATGCACGTGCGCGCACCGGTCGGCGTACGGGTCGAAAAAACCGCGGAGATTTTCGCGAACGTGGAAAACTCCATTCGCCAGATCATTCCGGCCGCCGAACTCGGCACGATGGTCGACAACATCGGCATGCCGGTCAGCGGTATCAATCTCGCGTACAACAACACCGGCACCATCGGCTCGCAGGACGGCGACATCCAGATCGCGTTAAGCGAAGATCACCACCCCACTGCCGACTATGTGCGGCAGATGCGCGAGAAGTTGCCGCGCCTCTATCCGGGCGTGACTTTCTCGTTCCCGCCCGCGGACATCATTAGCCAGATTCTGAACTTCGGGTCGCCGGCGCCGGTCGACCTGCAGGTGCGCGGCAACAACCTGTCCGCGAACTTCGCGTACGCGAGCCGCCTGTTGCGCGAGATCCGCCAGATTCCCGGCGTGGTCGACGCGCGTATCCAGCAGGCACAAAATGCACCGACTTTCAACGTCGACGTGGATCGTACCCGCGCGCAACTGCTTGGCATCAACGAACGCGACGTGACCAATAGCCTGGTGGTCAACCTCGCCGGTTCGAGCCAGGTCGCGCCGACGTTCTGGCTGAACAACGCAAACGGCGTGTCGTATCCGATCGTGATGCAGACGCCGCAATACAACCTCGATTCGCTCGCCTCGCTGCAGAACCTGCCGATCACGTCGAGTCTGCAGAGCAGCGGACAAATCCTCGGCGGCCTCGCGACCGTCCAGCGCGTGAACACCAATGAGGTTGTCAGCCAGTACAACATCCAGCCGATGGTCGAGATTTTCGCGACCACCCAGGGTCGCGATCTCGGCGCGGTCGCGGCCGAGATCCAGCGAGTGGTGAAAGACAACGCCGGCACGCTGCCGAAGGGTTCGTCAATCGCGCTGCTCGGCCAGGTGCAGACGATGAATAGCGCGTTCGCCGGCATGCTGTTCGGGCTGCTCGGCGCGGTCGTGCTGATTTATCTGATTGTCGTGGTCAACTTCCAGTCGTGGGCCGATCCGTTCGTGATCGTCATGGCGTTGCCCGCGGCGCTCGCCGGCATCATCTGGATGCTGTTCGCCACCCATACCACGCTGTCCGTACCCGCGTTGACAGGAGCGATCATGTGCATGGGGGTCGCGACCGCCAACTCCATTCTGGTGGTCAGCTTCTGCCGCGAGCGCCTCGCCGAACACGGCGATCCGTTCAAGGCCGCGCTCGAAGCCGGCTTCACCCGCTTCCGTCCGGTGCTGATGACCGCCCTGTCGATGATCATCGGCATGGCGCCGATGGCGCTCGCGCTAGGCGAAGGCGGCGAACAGAACGCACCACTGGGCCGCGCCGTGATTGGCGGCCTGCTTTTCGCCACCACCGCGTCGCTGCTCCTCGTACCGGTGATCTTCTGCATTGTTCACTCGCGCCCTGGCCGCGCGATTGCCCCGAGACCTGCTACAGAAGGACCCGCTCATGTCGTCTGAACCTATTGTCACCAGCCAGCCGGTGCCGCGCCGCCGGCTCGTCATCATCGGTGTGATCGGCATCGCCATTGCCATCACCGTGGTCGCGGCAGGCGTGACGCTGCGCGCCGTCGATGCCCGTAACCTCAAGTCGTGGACCAATGCCCAAACCGTCCCGACTGTCACCGTGATCCATCCGGTGAGCGCGGCGAACGGGCCGACGCTCGATCTGCCCTCGCATCTCGAAGCGTATTCGCGCGCGCCGATTTTTGCGCGCGTGAGCGGTTATCTGAAATCGTGGGACGCCGAAATCGGCACGCCCGTGAAGGCCGGACAACTGCTTGCGGTGATCGAATCGCCCGAACTCGACCAGCAGTTACTGCAGGCGCGCGCGGACCTTGCCAGCGCGCAAGCCAATGCCGCGTTGGCCGGTACCACCGCGAAGCGCTGGCAGGCGCTGCTGGGCACCGACTCGGTCGCGCAGCAGGAAGTCGACGAACGTACCGGCGACTACACCGCGAAAAAAGCGGCCGTGGCGGCCGCGCAGGCCAACGTCGACCGGCTCCTCGCCACCAAGGGATTCGAGCGTATCGTCGCGCCCTTCGACGGCGTGGTAACCGCGCGCGACACGGACGTCGGCGCGCTCATCAATGCGGGCAGCGGCGGCGCCGGGCAGGAACTGTTTGTCGTCTCCGACGTAAAACGGCTGCGTGTGTATGTGCAGGTGCCGCAGAGTTTTGCGCCCGATGTACGGAGCGGCACGACCGCCACCCTGACCGTGCCGGAATATCCGGGTCAGCGTTTTACCGCGCGCGTGGTCGCGTCGGCGGATTCGGTCAACGCGGCATCCGGCACGACGCTGGTTCAGTTACTGGTCGACAACAGCGACGGCAAGCTGTTGCCGGGCGGTTTCGCAAGCCTGCAGTTCAAGCTGCCGGTACAGCAGAACGCGGTCCGGGTTCCCGCCAGCGCGCTGGTGTTCGACGCGCATGGCCTGCGGGTCGCGACGCTCGGGGCGAACAACCAGGTCGTATTCAGGACGGTGACGATCAATCGCGATTTCGGCGACTCGGTCGAGATCGGCTCCGGACTCGACGCGACGGACCGTGTGATCGATACGCCGCCGGACGGGCTGGTCGACGGAGATCGCGTGCAACTCGCCAGTAGCGCGACCAAGGGGGGCGCCCATGGCTAGTATGAGCAGGATCGCCGCGGTAAAGCTTCCCGCGCTGCTGGCCAGCGTCTGCGCGCTCGCGGCGTGTTCCCTTGCGCCGGACTACCATGTGCCGACGGCGCCGGTCGCCGCGCAATACCACACAGTGGGACCGTGGGTCAACGCGCAGCCCGCGGACCAGTTAACGCGCACCGACTGGTGGAATATCTATAACGACCCGCAACTCGACGATCTCGAACAGCGTCTGCTCGCGAACAATACCGATCTTGCCGCGTCCTACGCCCATTACCGGCAGGCCATGGCATTCGTCGATCAGGTCTCGTCGAATCTGTTCCCGCGGATCAGCGCGAGCGCGGTTCCGCAGCGTGACCGTCAGTCCGACACGCGGCCATTGCGCGCCGGCGGGCCCGATTACTACAACTCGGCCACGCTCGGCGGCGAAATCGATTACGACCTCGATCTATGGGGCCGCGTGCGCGATTCCGTGGCGGCGGGCAAGGATGAAGCGCAGGCCACCCAGGCCGATCTTGCCTCCGCGCAACTGAGCCTGCAGGTTCAACTCGCCGACAGTTATATCCGCCTGCGCGGGCTGGACCAGCAAACCCGGTTGCTGACCGACACCGTCGCGGCGTACGCGCGCGCATTGGAACTGACGCAAACGCTGCATGGCGGAGGGATTGTTTCGGGGCTCGACGTATCGCGCGCGAGGACGCAGTTGTCGTCGACGAAATCGCAGCTGTCGCAGAACCTTGCACAGCGCGCGCTGATCGAGCACGCGATCGCCGAGCTGATTGGCGCGTCCGCATCCGAATTCAGTCTGGCGCCGAAAACCGCATTGATCGCATTGCCGGTCATTCCGGTCGGCGTGCCGTCGACGTTGTTGCAACGACGTCCGGATATCGCGGCCGCCGAGCGTCGCGTGGCGGAGGCAAATGCGAAGATCGGCGTGGCACGCGCCGCTTATTTCCCGTCCATTACGCTGAGCTTGCAAGGCGGCGTCCAGAGCGCCGCGTATGCCGGGTTGGTCAGCGCACCGAACATTTTCTGGGCGATCGGTCCGCAACTCGTGCAATACGTTTTCGACGGCGGCTTGCGCCGCGCGCAACTCGACTCGGCGAAAGCGGCCACCGACGAAGCGGGCGCGCGTTATCGCGGCGTCGTGCTGTCGGCGTTCCAGCAAATCGAAGACAATCTTTCGCTGCTCCAGGACCTCGGCACCGCGCTTGACCAGCAGCGCGATGCCGACGATTCGGCGCAGCACGCCGTCGACCTGGCCTTGAACCGCTACCGGCAGGGCACGGTCGGCTATCTCGACGTGGTACAGGCGCAGACGGCGGCGCTCGATGCACAACGCGGCGTGCTCGATCTCCAGACCCGCTTGCTGAGCGCGAACGTGCAACTGGTCAAGGCGCTCGGCGGCGGCTGGTCGAGCCAGGAACTCGCGACCGCCGCGCATGCTCCAGCCCTGGTCGCAGCCCGCGGTTCACCATGAAATTCGCCTTCGCGGTACCGATCCTGGAACGGTCCGAATATGCCGGTCTGTAGCACAGCCACAGCGGAAAGCCGAGCCAGACAAGGCGATGCTGGCCTGTCGATCAGGGGTAAGTGATCTTGACGTTGCCCGAATCCAGTCTGCCCGCGGCAAATGTCGTCGATGGCTCGCCCGCCTGTTGCGCGCGGAGCTCGTGCGCCACGCCTTGCTGCATGGCAATGATGCGATCCGCGCTGCGGATGGTCTCCGGCCGGTGCGCAATGATGATCCGCGTGACCTCCATATTGCGGATCGCATCGTTGATCAGCCGTTCGCGATCCACGTCCAGGTGGCTTGTCGCTTCGTCGAGAATCAGAATTGACGGGTTGCGGTACAACGCCCGTGCAAGCAGGACGCGTTGGGCCTGACCACCGGAAAGCGACGATCCCATGTCGCCAACCAGGCTTTGATAACCCATCGGCATAGCCGTGATTTCGTCGTGAATCTGCGCGATTCGCGCCACTCTCTCGACTTGCGCGTAATCAGGATGGGTATCGAAAAAGCTGATGTTGTCGGCAATGGAACCGGCAAAGAGAATGTCGTCCTGCATGACCGAGCCAATCATGTCGCGGTAGCCAAGCATCCCCAGCTTTTTGATGTCCACGCCATCCACCCTGATTTCGCCTTTTTGCGGCATCAGGAGACCGAGCAGCAGTTTAGCCATGGTGGTTTTACCCTGGCCGGACGGGCCAATCAGTGCGACCGATTCCCCCGGCTCGACTGTGAACGAACAGTCTTTGATCACCCAGGGTTCCGTATCAGCATAGCGGAAACGCAGGTTGGAGACTTCGATGCCGGGCGCACGGTCTTTGGCTTCTTCAACCAGGTTCGCGCGAGTGACGGACCCCTCCATGTTGCTTTCCGGTTCCGTGAGGACGATGTCGGCCAGACGCTCCCCATGCAGACGCAACATACGAATATCGATGACGGTGTCGATCAGGCCGGACGCGCGCGACGTAAATTGGTCAGCAAAGCTGATGAACGCCACCAGCATCCCGGCGGAGAACTCGTTCTGCAGGACCTGACGGGCGGCCAGCCAGATCAGCACCACGCGGCCGATCCCCGAAATGACGCCTTGCAGCGTACTGAAGCTGATTGACAGGCGCTGGATGGCAATGCCCCGATTGGTCATATCGACCACGGAGTTCGTATAGGTAGCCACGCGTGCTTCCTGCTTGTTCCCGAGCTTGATCGTCTGAACGCCACGAATGGATTCCAGCAGTTGCGACTGCGCGCGTGCCGAATACGCGATCTGATCTTCATTGGCTCGCCGCAGCGGTCTGTAGGCAATCCACCGGATCAGCGCATAGACGGCAAACAGCCCAAGCACAAGCCACGTGAGCATGGGGCTATAGACGAACAGCATCACGAGGGTAATGCTCGCCATCACGCCGTCCAGCAGCGTGCTGATAAAACGGGAAGTGAGCATGCTCTGGATCGTTCCGACCGAACCGAAGCGCGAAACAATATCTCCCATATGCCGCTGCTCGAAATACGACATCGGCAATTTCAGCAAATGCGAACAGACGCTTGCTGTCCACTGCACGCTCAACAGGCTGGAGAACCACGTTACGACCCAGGAACGTAGCGCCGCAATCGCATTCTGGAACACCACCAGCATCAGGAAACCGATGCCAAGCAGCGTCAGCAGATCCACGTCGGCGGATACCAGAACCTGGTCCATCACCCACTGCATATAGAAAGGCGAGATGATGCCGCACACCTCCAGGGCGGCGGAAATAAGCAGAACCTGTACAAACGCCGAACGTATGCCGATTACGCCGCCGATAAGTTTAAGCATCGAGATCGACTGCTTTTCCGCAACCGGCTGGAACGACGCCGATGGCATCAGCTCGAGCGCAACGCCGGTAAATCCGCGCGATACCTCGTCCATCGGAATATCGCGAATGCCGCGCGCAGGATCATGCACCGTGATCTTGTCGCGCGAAACCTCCTTGAGCACGACAAAGTGATTCATCTCCCAATGGAGAATGCACGGACGATTCAGCTTTGCCAGATCATTCAGATCCAGCCGTAATGCCCGCGGCGTCAAGCCGAGCTGGTTGGACATCTGCATGATGTCATTCAGCGTGGCGCCTTTGAGCGACGTCGTGAAACGGCGCCGCAGGCTTGCCAGATCCATATCGTGGCCGAAGTAGTTGGCTATCATGCCAACACAAACCAGTCCGCACTCGGCGGCCTGAGTCTGCAACATCATCGGCAGACGGCGCTTCCAGCCGAAGCGCAATGCGTTCAGTGCTTTCATGGTTCTCGATGCACCAACGGCATCAGTAAAGAGATTAGGAAATTAGTGCGCGTCATTGGTGCCATTACAACGATGCACGTCGGCCAATGGCGAGCAAAGGTTCGAAGACCCACTCGATCAGGCGGCGATTTTCAAGCAGAATATCCGCCTCCAATGCCATGCCCGGCCGCAATATCTCGCTGTGACCGTATGTCATGATGTCCTGGCGATCCAGCGCCACGGTCACGCGATAATGCTGCTCCTGCACGTTGGACTGCCCCGTCATATTGGCGATCTCCAGAGGCGTCAATGCGGTGCGCGACAGTTCGACGATGCGGCCATACTGCTGTCCGAATTTCTGGTACGGATACGCCTGATACCGGAGAACGACACGGTCGCCTTCATGGATGAAGCCGATGGCCCGGCTTGGAACCATCAGTTGCGCTTCGAGCTCCGCCCCCTTGGGCAGCAGCGAAACCGCCGTTTGTCCGTTGCTGATAATCTGGCCCGGCTTGGCAAGCATCGCGGCCACGGTGGCCTCCTGCGGAGCGCGCAGGATCACCGCACGGCGCGATTCGTTTTCGATCATGGTCTGGTCGATATCGGCGAGTTTTCGCTCGATATCGTGGCGATGGTTCAACGAGTTGATCGGCAGCTCGCGCAGTTGCTGTCGAATCTGCGTGAGTTGCTGCTCCACATCCAGGCGCTGGCGTGCAAGGTCTTGCAGGCGCGCGCCCGCATCGATCACCACGCCTTCCTGCTGATCGACCTGACTGTTGGACGCGTAGCCCTCTTCCCGCATTTTCAGCAATTTGTCGAGTTGCGCCTGAGCCAGCTGGGCTTGCCGCTCGCGTTGCGACTTCTGCAAGCCGATCTGGGTCAACTGCGCCTGCAATGCCGTTGAACGCGCTTGCAGGCCACCACGCTCTTCACTGTTCAATTGCCGTTCGCCATTAAGGTCCATCTCCAGTCTGGAGCGCTGCAGCTTGAGTTGTTCCGCGATCGATTCACGCGTGCCGCCCATCTGGGTGGCCACTTCCGCCGAGATCACCATCAATTCGGTACCTTTTTCGACAGGCTGTCCCTCCTTGACCGACGTGCTGACGACCGTGCCACTGATCGGCGGGCTGACATTCAACGCCCCCTTGGCGGGAAGCAACTGGCCCGCGACGCGCTCTCGCCTGGTGTAAGTGCCGAACAAAAGCAGCAAAACGATGGTTAAGGTCAAGGCGGCAACAATGCTGATCACGAGCCACCGATACGGCGGCGTATACAACCTGACCGAACCCATCAGCTTGTATTTGTTGGCATCCAGGGCTTCCTGCCTGAAAAGTGAGTTAGCCATACGAGAAGCTCTTCAAAAAAATGATCGTAACGAGGACGCCGACGAGGCTGCGGGCAGGAGATCTCATTCGGCGATCGGAGGCCGGCACGCCAGAGCGTCGACATTGGCCTTGTCCAGCGCGCCAAGCGCGACATCGAAGTCGAGATGCGACTTAAGGTATTTGTAGCGGGCGTCGGCGAGATCCCGTACGGCTTCGAAGTACTGCTGATCGGCGTTGAGCACATCGATACTGTTGCGCAGCCCGACGTCGCGGCCAAGCCGCGTCGATTTCACTTTGCTGTCGGCGGAGGACAGCACTTTTTCCTGGGCTCGCACAAGAGCGAGGCCGTTGATGATGCCGAGGTACGACACTCTGGCGCGTTGCCGTGCCTCGCGCAGCGCATCTTCCCGCGCGTCGAGCGCGGCGCGGTAGTGGTGGCTTGCTTCCCGTACCGAGGACAACTGTGCCCCGCCGGAAAACAGCGGTATGGTCACGCCGATGCCCACCATGGTGGATTTCGACTTCGAGTTCGTACCCAACAGGATGTCGCCTAACGTTTCTGGCCTGTTGTTGTGGCTCCAGCTACTGCCATAGCTCGCCTGGAAGGAGACAACCGGCAGATTGGAGCTGGCGGCGGACAGTTTGTCCACCTTGCTCTGCTCGACTTGCAGTTCCGCGCTGACGACATCGAGATTGTCCGCGGCCCGATCTTCCGCAGTGGCGGCGTCGACCGGTACGCCCGCAGGCATGCACGACCAGTTGAACGGCGTCAGGTCCTCGCTTCCAAGTCCCGTCAGGCGTCCAAAAGCCGTGCCCGCCGAATCAAGGTTGTTCTGCGCGCTGATTTCCCGCGCGCTGGCCTGGTCATAGTTGGCCTGCGCCTCGTCGACGTCGGTGCGAGCCCCTTCCCCGATGGACAGGGCCATGGTCGCCTGCTTGAGTTGCTCTCCAAAGGTAGTCTTTGCGGCCTTCGCTGCCTGCAATACCTCTCGCTGGAACAGGACACCGAAGTAAGCGTTCGATACGTCGTAAATCAACTTCTGCCGGGCTTTGGCGAAGTCGATGTCCGCCTGCTCAGACAGTACTTTGCCTCGCTTGAACTCGGCTATCCTGGAGCCGTCGAAAATGGGCTGGACGACGCTGAAGGAATAGCCGTGCTTCCGGACTCCGGCGGCATAGGCCGCGCCAGGTTGGTCCTGTTTGCTGCCATGCGCTTCGAACTGCGCATTGGGAAGCAAGGCCGCGATGCCTTGCCAGCGCTTTTCGTGTCCGGCGGATTGCACGTTTCGCGCGCTGGATATACCGGAATCGTAGCCAAAGGCCGCATCGACCGCGTCGACCAGATCGACGCTCCCATGGGCAAGAACGGGAAATACCAGGCTGCAAAGCAGAAACGGTGTGGCAATTTTCATAACAAGCTTAATCAGTCGCGCCTTGGGTCTAGCATGGTTTTAAATGGGGTATTGGGAGGGGCTATCGCACGGCAATATTCGGGCCGCCCGACAGGAAGAATTGAAATCGAACCGGGAAAGCTGAAATCAACCAACTTGCAAAGTTTTACAGGCTGGCGACGGTCTTCAAATAGCTATCCATCCATTCTGGCGCTGCCTTTCGGATCCGGCAGAACGCCCGTCCGTCCGCGCGTGCTGGTTGCCAATTGCTAACGAGGCGAGATTCGAAGCGTTGCGCCCGCATGACCGGCTTCCGGCGAATGGGGTTGTCTGCGTTCTGGTTTGGAGGGCGCGACGGCGGTGTCGTTGCGGTTGTCGCGGCTTTGGTTTGCGGTCGGTGTTTCCGGTGCGCGGCAATTGCATGGAACCAATATGCGCAAATCCGTGCCCGCTGAATTTGGACGTTCAGCGATAGGCGCGCCAGGTTTGCATTGCCACAATTCTCATTCGTCGTAGATGAGGTACATGTAAAACAGATTCGCGCCGGCAATGGCTCGCGTCTGATTGAGCGTGCATCTGCGTACGACCGCTTCCCGTCCGGTAATACGGACAGGAATATTAAAGTGCCGGCTGCTATTGACGCCGGATTGACTAGTTCTATTTATCTTTTTTAAGAGTATTGAAATGCGTGAATTGACTTCGTATGAACTGCAAGCCGTGTCGGGTGGCGACTTCTTTAGTGATCTCGGCAATGCCTTTACCGCAGTGACAAACGTTGTTGCGTCGGCAACGGTGGGTGCCCTGTGGGGCGGCGGTATCGGCTCCACCATGGGCGGCCGTTACGGCGCGACGGCAGGTGGCTGGGGCTTCAGTGCTATCTCGGCTGGCGTGGCCCTGATTTTCGGTGGGGTTCTTGGCGCTGCGGTGGGTGCCGCTACCGGCGCCGTTATCGGCGATGCAAAAGTCATGATCGACAAAGCTGTCGAGTTCACCTCGATCCTGTTTGGCCCGGGCTCGAACATCGCCTAAGCATGTCGGTCCAGTCCAAGGCATGAAATGAGCGCTTCATGCCATGTTGGATGGCGGCGGGGGGTTGGCACGTTGGGTGCTGATCCCCCGCCGCCTTTTTAGGTGGTGCCATCATGCACCGTTGAGGCGCGACGTCATTCCGCGATGATCACCCGGTATTTCACGGTATTGCTTACGGGATGTATCCGGAGCGTTGGATGTGAAGCCGCCCGGGAATCACCGCCCGCTGTTGACACGCTCGCGGCAACGCAGCACGGCATTATGCTTTTCCAGCCGACATGAACGGCCTTTCCTCGTCGCCCACATCGGCGACCGAGCGCGGAGTTCGTCTGAAATCGCAGAGGCCAACGGGTTAAGCCGCGATCTGATTCAAATGGGCGCGCGGCGTAAATGCGGCAGGCGATTCGTAACAGAGATAAGCCTGCGTCCGTTGCCGGTTATAGAAGATCTCGATGTATTCGCTGAGCGCTGCCGTGCCTGCTCGCGCGCGGCGAAGCATTGATTGCGACCCGCGATCGGTAGGATAAATCAGGCCCTCAGGCGGTCGTCTGGACGCGACGGCGCGAAACAGGTCCGCCGGCCCAGATTTTCCGTCATTCGCTCGCTCGTCGCGTAGCTGACCATCTCGCCACTGTACAGGTCCTTCAGCGAGATACAGTCATCGGGCGCGATACAACGTAATGTCGCCGCACCGGACCTGATTGAGCGCTGTCGCCGGGAAGTTGTGGCTCAGCATCTGCAGATTCGGCGCGACAGCGCAGGTCGTGCTTCGACTGGATCGTGGCCATGACCCGGCGTTTCTGCTTACAGCGCAGTCCCGGTTTCTTGCGTTGCCGCCTGATTCCATAAACGCCGGTTCGGACGCCACGTTCCTCGAGACTTTAATTTCCCGCTAGAAATAATTCATCGCAAACGTCACCGTACCCTGCACGTCGCCGGCACCCGCTGCAGCGCCAGCGGCGTAGTACTGGGTACTGTAGTGCAGGGTCGCCGTGCCGCCATTGATCGGCGTGGCAGCCGCTGCCTGCTGGCTAGCCGCATTACCCACCTGGAGTTGGGTACCATCCTCATACGTCAGTTGGATCTGGACATTCGCCGCGGGGCTGCTCGCCTGGTTGACCAGATTGAAATTAGGCGCGACATTCGCGCCGCCTTCAAAGAACGGACGGGCGCTCGCGTACGAGGCCGGACACGCGCTCAGCCCAATCGTGAGATCCGTCGCCCCCGCCGTGGCGCCGGCTGCCGGCAGCTGGCTTTTCGAGACCGTCGGCAGCGTGACGATATTTGCGGAACCACCGCCGTTGACAGAAACGGTACAGGTGACATCCACAATTTCCCCATCAATGGTAATCGTGCCGTCGGACGCCTGCGCAACGATGGGTGGCGCCAGGACGCATGCCGCTGCGAGAACATACAACCCATTCCATGCCAGTTTCTTTCTCATAGAAGACTCGTAAATAAAACCACTCCCGATGAAGGACCGACCGCACCCGGGTGCGCGTTTCCACCCTGAGCGCCGTTCGCTCCCGCCAACCCGTTTGCCCTTTCCCACCGGAGCCAAACGGCAATACCTGGGCAACGCTTGAAGCATGCTTATGGATAGCTAATCGTGAACGCCGCTTGCGCGCGGGCCCTGCCCGGCGATACTGTCTGGCCCGTCTGAATAAAGCGTGCATATAGCGGCACGGAAAAGCTCGTGGGAGGACGAATATCCACGCCGAACTGCCCCACCATCTGCAAATTTCCGAATGTCACCGGGTTGATGCCAGCGCCATCCAGAATCTGAATGCCTGCACCGCTTGCCGTGCTCGTGCCATCCAGCGCCAGCACCCCATTTTGCCCGGGCACCGATAGACCCGCCGGATCCAGCGTTAATGCCAACTTGTAGGATGCCGGAGTTCCGTTGGTGTAACAGTTCATATCGATCGTGAAAGACCTGCCAACGGAAGTACTGTTCACTGAATTCCCGAATCCGTTTTCGCCCAGCGTTACCTTCCCCAGATCGACGGTAGTATTGGGCGATGCCGCCTCGCACGTCTGCGGGAGCAGCTTGATGCTATTCAGCCCGTTTATCTTCAGGAAGTTGCTGACTACGGTCACCGGATACGGAGCGCCATAATTGGGCATGATCGTAGCAAGGAACAAAACGGGAATGGCACTACTCGTGAGGTTATTCGGGCCTACCGTCATTTCGCCGGTTTTCACCAGTTCGATATCGACCTGCGCCGAAAAGGTCACATTCTTCGACCCATAAATATTGGGCACATCGACCCCCAAATCGAGGGCGTAATCGGTCGCATTGGAATACTGGTTGCCGTTGATCGTGACAAAAAGTTCCAATCCAGATCCATTCCACAACTGGAGCTTCTGCGCCCCGCCACCGGCGGTGCTGCTGGTGTGCCCCACCAGCAAAAAGCCGACCCTCGGGGTTTGCGGATAAGTACCGCCACTATCCTTTCCACATTCGCCGGAAATCGTGAACGACTGCCGCCAGACTACCGTATTTATCGGCGTATTAGGACTCAGGCCGAGGCTGTTGGGTAAGGTTACCGTAGCAGGAAGTCCCGCGACGGGACTGCATATTACCGGCTTGGTCTCGGCGAACGCATTCGGCATGGCGACAAGGCCCGATACGACGCATATCAGCACTCTTGTTCCCAACCGCCACAACGTTCGCATGCGCGCCACGGCGCCTGGCTTCGACCGCCCGCGACGGCCCGGTTCATTCGCTTCCATTATCAATCTCCATGTGCTCTGCTTCACGTTTCACGTGCAATGCTGCGTTGCATTCGTTCTCTTCAGGAAGCAAGCCCATCCGCACTTTTCCCTGCCTTCCCTGCCTGGCGACTCGACGGAGCCGAGCCCTCCGTCATCTCGCAGGGTGCCTCCAGGCGCTCGAAGGCCATCGCGTTATCGCCCGCCTTATGCTCAGGCAGCCGGACACGAATGACACAGCTGTAAGCCGACGGCGAAGCGCCCCATGTCACCTTGAGCTCGTCGGCCAGTCCGTTGATCCGCGCGTAGACCATGCCGCCCTGCGTGACCATGCCAATGTTGTTGCCCTTGCCGTCACTGACGGGGGCGCCGAACGGCAGCGCATTTCCGTCCGGCAGGTGTGACCTGATGAGCACGGGGCGACCGGTGACAGTCGGATAATCCAGCATGACCACCGCGCCAAGACGTGGCGCGACCTGCCGGCTGGTCGTCTGCAGTTCTATATTGGCGTCGGTGCCTTTCGGATCCAGCGTGACCTCATTCAGCCGATAGGGCGTCAGATAGGGCACCACGGCGTTGCCGTTCGCATCGAGCTTGACCCCGGGATAGCCCGTGACGACAGCGCCCGCGCCACCCGGGGCCGACACGATGCCGATGGTATCGGCGGTGTATGCGCTAGCAGTCACCCCTCGAGGGTGCGCAACGATGGAGCCACTCACCCCAGCGTTAACCGATTTGTAGCCCGAGCCTGTGGAGAAGCCGGCCTGCAGATTGGTGTACGGCGCGCGGTACTGGCCCGACAGGTTGCCCGCGTAGCGAGCGCCGCCGTCACGCGTCACACCGGCGGCATAGCCGATCTGGTTGTCCTCGCCCGCCACACCGTTCACGAGGGTTTGCACCGCCGTTCCACTCGACCGATCGTTGACAACGTTGAAGCTCAACGTCGGCGCCTGCAGGGTGCGACCGAGAGGCAGCGACAGGTTCACCATGTACCGCGTATCCATCGCACCGCCGCCCGTGCGCACGCGTTCCACGGAAACGCCGTAATTCACCGCGCCGATACGATTGACATGACCGATCTGAAACTGCGTGTCGCGTCCGGGGCGCGTCCAGTAATCCTGGATATAGCCGCTGACAAACAGTTGTCCCCAGCGGCTATCATGGCCCAGCCCCTGGCTGGCCGTGACAGACAGGCGGTTCCTTGCGCGCTGGAGAGACGACATATCGCTTTGGCCAGTGCGCGCATTGTTGATGAACGTCAGCGCATCGTTCAGGTCCAGATACCCTGTGGACGAGAAACGATATGCCGCCACCGAGACGTTGCTATCGGTTTGCGTGATGAGTTTGCTGTAGGCGGCTCGAATACTCAGGCCGCGGCTGGCCCTCGCGCCAGAGGGCGACGCATTGGAGCCGGACGCGTCGAGCGCTATAGCGCCAACGGGCGTGCCGACTGCTGCGCCCGCGAGCACGGAACCGTAATTGTTGCTGGCCAGCACGCCGCCGTACAGCGTCAGCGCATTCGTCACACCACGCTGCACCGTCGCTAGCGCCACCGCCGGCGTATAGGAAAGCTGACGGCTGCGGATCGAGCCCGCCATCAGGTTGTAGCGCGTCATGCCGGGGCGCAGCGCCTGCGCGACCGATGCGTAGGGCACCCTGAAGGTGCGCACACGCCCGTCCGCTTCGATGATGGAAACATCCAGATCACCGCCATAGCCCGTGGGATACAGATCGTCGATAACAAACGGACCCGCCGGCACGGCCGTATCATAAAGGACGTAGCCATTCTGGCGGATCGTCACCCGTGCATTCGTTTCCGCCACGCCGCGAACGACCGGGGCGTAGCCCCGCATGGAGTCCGGCAGCATGCGGTCATCCGATGCGAGTTGCACGCCGCGGTAGGCAAATGTATCGAACAGTTCGCCATTGGTGTACGAGTCGCCCAGGGTGACGCGCGATTTCCACCTGGTGACATCGTGCTGGACATAGTTGTAGGCCGTGTTGTAGTGGCGCCGGGCGCTCTCGTAATGGTGCCCGCCGCCGTCGGACCAGGTCAGTGTGCCGCTGTGGCGGAATGTCCAGCCACCCATATTGAAACCAGCATTGAGACCGAGATATCCCGAGTTGGCCGCCCCGCTTCCCTCAAATTCGTTGCGATACAGATTGGCGGTATAGCTCAACCGCGCGGACGTCGCGCCCTCATCCCACAACGCGGGATCCACATAGCCACGGGCCGTGCGCTGCAACGACGCTTGCGGAATGTCGACGTCCAGCCGCAGATCCGACTGATTGAACGTCACGCTGGCGCCGGAAACGATGGACGACAGGTCGAGGCAGCCATCCGGTTGGGCGAACTCGGCCACATGCCCGCTATCAAGCTTGCTGGTATCGACATTGAGTCGCTCCAGCAGGGCACGATTGAAACAGACTTGCGCCCTGCCCTCGGCGTCTGCGCGAATAACCAGGCTTTCACGGCCGATCAGACGGCCATTCAGATAGACGTCCGATCGGTATTCGCCCGGCATGACGGGGTTGCCCGTCTCATAGCGGGAGACATCGACGGCACGATCCGCCGAACTCATGAGGAATGACGAATCGAACTGGACCGACGCCAGAAGCGGCGCCGCGGAAGCCATCAGAAGCGGTGCGGAGGAGACCGTCTTTTTCCCCGCGTCGTTGAGCATCGCGTCACGCGCCGCCGTGGCGCTGACGCCATCCTGAGTTGCGGCCCACGATGCCGGAAGATACGCCAGCAGCATGGCAGCGCACAGCGGCCGCATGGCCAGACCATTTCTGTTAGTTATGCCAAATAGTCGTTTCATTAAGCGAGCCCGAATCTCCATCACGCGGTCTAACGTCGAGTCACAGAGCCAGGGACCGGCGATGCGCTCATGGGGTAAATGCGAACGTGCCCCAGGCTAAGGAACAGCGCCCGCTGGTGTCGTCATTGTGAATATGCACCGATGCGCGCCTTGACAGGCACGAAGCCGCCGGCGTCGTTCACCACCGTGAAGTCGAACTCCGTACCATCGGGCACAAGGGTGGAAAGCCGCTCGCTGAACTCGAATGACCGGGATGCGCCCGGCGCAATCATGGCCCCTTCCTTGATCGTGTATTCGTGCCCGCCGCTGCGGATCTGAACTCCGGCGACGTTGACATGGTAGGCGGATGCGTTCGTTGCCCGAATGGCGTACGCGCCTTGCGAGCCCGCTGACACCAGTTTCCAGGCGACGGCGTTTACCGCTTCGCGCGCACCCTCGTCGGTGAGGCCGACCGGGCGAAAGAAAATCTTGATACGGGTACGAATGGCCACCTGCAGCAGGTTCGCCGCATCGTCAGCGGGGGCGGCCGGCTTGGGTGGAATATCCAGCACGTTCAGCCAGAAGACCGACTCCTTGTCTTGCGGCAGCGCGTCGCCCGTATACGTCAGGCGCAACGTCTGACCCTTATGCGGCTCAATGCGGGCAACCGGTGGAGTCAGAATGAAGGTGGCATCGATCTTGTCCGGCGCCGCTTTGGAATCGCCCTTGTCCACCCAAACCTGAACCAGCGAAGGCAGATCGCCATTGTTAGTCAGCTTGACCGTGACCTCCCGTTCTGCGGCAGGATAGATTACGCGCGTTCCCGTGATCACCACGTTCGCCCCTGCCGGGTTGGCCGAGCAAACGCAAGCCACGCATGCAAGTCTGGATAGCCACCCGAACAGACGCTTGGGCGTTCGTGTTACGTTCATAACGTTCTCTAGCAGTTGGAAAAAGGGGCACGAGACGCTCGCATCCCCCTCACGGTGCATACCGGGCGCCAGCAACAGGGCTGCCAGGCCGCCCGCCGCTCGTGCGTGCTTACAGCACGTATTCGATCGAGTAGGTCACCGAGCTCGTGACGTCACCCGCGCCCGGCGCGCCGGAGCCGACCTTGTAATAGCGAGCGATGTAATGCATGGTCGCCCCGCCGCTGTCCGTGGCCACCGCAGTGGCACTGTGCTGGCTGCTGTCACCAACCTTCAGTCCCGAGCCATCGGCGTAGGCCAATTGGACCCGAACGTTCTTGGCCGGGGTGCCAGCCGTATTCAACAGGGTGTAGTCGTTCGCGGTGTCGAGCGTAGGACCTGCTTCGAAGAAGGTGCGAACGGCAGCGGGACGAGCAGCACCCGTGCAACCCGACACCGCGACGGTGAAGTCCGTGTCGCCAGCAGTCTGGGAATTCACCAGCAAGCCGGTAGCCACCGTCGGCAGCGTCACGGTGCTGGTTGCGGGACCGCCATTGACGGCGACGTTGCAGGTCTGGTCGACCACCTTGCCATTGAAAGTGATCACGCCGTCCGACGCCTGAGCCGAGGACGACAGAGCCATCGTGGCTGCGGCGAGGGCGCCCAGCACCGTCATTGCGTACTTCTTGTTCATATCTTTGCTCCTTATCTTGAATATGCGGTTGGCGCCGAGGCATGAAGTCTTGTTTCAGACCGAAAGCGCGACGTAAATTGTCGGTTCCGGCATTCGCATATCCAATCGCTTATCGTCCATATTTCGCCGTTCACGCTGGAAATCCGTTGAAGCTCCCGACGGGGCGACACCGATGCCGAGCCGTCAACAGGCAGTGAAGCACCCCGAGTTTTCCGGAGAGGGTTGAGCTTATGGAAAATATCGACAAGACAGGATGAAACACGCCGCCGAAATATCCGGCCGACGGACGCCAATGCGCGGTTCGCATGGTGTTCGAGCATCGATCAGCGGGCGCGGACGGACGCAACCGGAGGCCATTCAGTCGATCGCCGCCAGGATGGGCTGCTCGCGCGAGACGTTGACGAACCCGGTGCGTCAGGCCCATGAAACGGGGGATTCACACACATCGTTTCAACCGGGCTGAAGCGATAGACCGTGAGATCAGCCAGGTGCCGGGCACAAGGACGCACGGTGGATCCACAACGAGTTGCGGCTTCACAAACCAGGAGAATTGTCCTTCGCAACCACTCAAAGTGAGCGCAATCGCACCCCGCGGATCCGCTGGAAAACGCCCACGACGAGCGGAAACAGCGAATCCGGCATCGCGAATGGAAGTCGACAAGACCCCTGCCGAGCATCATCGGCGCGTGCTTGAACTCGCGTCTCCTGCCGGAGCCACGCGATCAGACACGCCGGGAAAGCGGTCTTCAAGAGAGCGAAACGATGTCCATGAATCGCACCAGTCAAATCCCTTTGAGTAAGTAGCCCAGCGGAGCCGCACCGCTGTATGTGAACCTCTCGACCCGTACAGCTCCTGTCGTCCAGCCGTGGCTCCGAGCGGCCGATCCGCGAACAGCGCCGGGCGCCGCGTTTTGAGACGCGCAACCGTTGCCATGCCCGCGGTTTGCGCGTCCAGAGTCTCCTGGATCCGCGCTGAGCGCAACGCGCCATGAATGAATCCAGGGCAGGTAAGGCCCCTCGACGAGCGAAAGCCAGGAACCGTCCGCAGTATCGAACCCAGCCCGGAAGCACCGGCTGTGTCCATCGAGGGATTCCTAAAGTTCCAGATCGGTGGCGACGGTGCGGCCGCACCGACGCATTCGCAACCGCATCGATCTGGCCGCTTTGTCGCTTACCGCGGGGGCGAAACTGACGAACGGTGTTCCAGAGCGATTCGTTGAACGACCCTCCGCGCGACCCGGTCCGCCACGCCCGGACGGCTGGTGCGAACGACACACTCTCAACGAGCATCCGGGTTGGGCGGAGATCCGTCATCCGTTTCGTCCGCTCACGTGTCAACGGCTGCGGGTATTGAAGATGCGCCGGCGTCCACGAAGCGTTTCTTGAACCCGGCCGCAGCATGATCTGCAGGAACATCTTGCAGCGTACTCAGCCGCTTCCATGAAACCATCTCCTAATCAATTATTCCCATGCGTTATGGTTGCAATTGGTGGTTGCATCAGGTAAAAATGCCTTCCCTCTGCTTTTCACCTTCCAGTGGTCCTGGGGTTATGCAGCCGCATCCTTTGCCTGTTGAACCTTGAGCCAGTCCCGCAAAGCGGGGTCGGCGATACAAGGCCGAGCGACGAATAACGGCGGCTTCTGTTTTAGAACACCTTAATGTATTCAAACAAGTCCGCTGTGGCCTCCCGATGCATGCGATACCTCATGCCACGCATCCGCTCGTGCTTCAGGCTGTTGCGGAAGTTCTCCGTCGGCGCGCTGTTCCGGCCATTTCCCTTGCGGCTCATCAAACAGCGCATGCGCTATCCGGCGCAGCTTGCGCCGAAACCCACGGCTCGCGCACTGGCTACCGCAGTCCGAGTAGCGCAGCGCAGCGCGCGCGGGCTTGCGGTAACACCACGCCGCCGTCAATGCGTCAGTCGCCAGGTCCGCCGTCACGCGCGACTTGATGGACCAGCCCACGACTTCCGGGTTGACCGAGTCCAGCACGACCGCCCGATGCCGCCGACTCTCGTCGATCCCCACGTACCTGAGGTCCACGCTCCGCGCCTGGTTCGGCGCGGCCGGCGCGCCCTTGCGAGTCAGCAGGTTCAGTGCGACGGGCAGTTTGTGGCTGGAATCGGTCGTGACGCGGTAACGGCGCTTGTGGCAAGCGCGGGTGCCGTTCCGGCTCATCAGGCGCTCCACGCGTGCGTCGCTGGCCGGAATGCGTCACGAACGGGTCTCCTCGGCCACGCACGGCCACCGCCTTATTCCACCGTGTACACCTGTTTCGCTACCTTGAACATTTCTTTCCTTCCTTCGGGTCGACTTGATACATGACCTGCCGGCAGGCCAAATTCCAAGGGAAACCCAGTCGTTGCGCTACCTCTTCTTCAGACACCACAGACCATGCATCACACAACAATTTCCATTGCGGACGATCACCCTTTTGTTCTTGCCTCCATGACCGCCGTTCTGCAGGGAGTCCCCCAATTCGCCGTCGTACATCAGTGTGCGAACGGAAAAGATCTACTCGACGCGCTATCCAAGGTAGAAACGGATCTGGTCGTCACGGATTTTTCGATGACGCGTGAAGACCGCTCGGTAGATGGCTTCGGCTTGCTAGCCGAACTCCGTCGCCGGCATCCGGATGTAAAAATCGTTCTCCTGACGGCCTTGGTCAACGCTGGAATCTTTACAAGAGCGCTTAGCGTGGGTGTAGGGGCGTTGGTGAGCAAAACGGATTCCATCAGTGAACTGGCGCGAGCATGCGCGCGTGTAAAGATCAGTCGCTCGCCGTACCTTTCTCCTGCCGTGCAGTCCATTATTCATGGCGCATCGATGGATCACCCCAACACCTCGAAGGCCAGGCTGACGCCCAAAGAACTGGAAGTTGTGCGCCTATTGGTTGCAGGCCGGTCGCTCGCCCAGATCGCATCCCAACTGGGCCGCTCCCCCAGCACCATCTCCACGCAGAAATACAACGCCTCCAGGAAGATCGGCGCAACTTCCTACACACAATTGATCCGGTATGCTTACGAGAACGGTCTGACCTGAAACCGCTTGCGCGAGTCGTTTTCCTTCGCTCCACAGCAGCGGACACGGCGAGCGTTGTAGAGGATGACCCTGTTCGACGAGCTGGTTGTACTGGATGATGGTGCGCCGCTCTTGCCGGAGCTTCCCGTCGATAACATCGCCGCCGAACCTCAGCCGTTTCGCGAAGCCGTTGAACCGCTCGCGCCTGTCCGTCACGGCGTGAATCGTGCGGCACGTTTCCAGGTCGTTGATAACGCGGCAGAAATATCGCGCGGATGACGGGCCCCGGTTGCCGGAACGCGAAATACAAACGGTACGGAACGCCTAGCTCATCACGGGCTGCGGCGACCATACAGCCCTGGCGAAGCGATCTGGCGACAGGTGTGAAAGGTACGCGGGTTCCGCCTTCCCACACAGCAAGTCGGCGAGAATCTTGCCGACCATCGGTCCCGGGCCGAACCCGTGACCACTGAAGCCGCTCGCCACCAGCAGCCCGATGATTCCGCTCACCGAGCCAATGGCCGGGATCATGTCGGGCGTGCTTTCGATGAGACCTGCCCAACTGCCCACAACGCGCCGTTTCGCGAGCGCCGGAAAAAGGCTGTCGAACTCGTCGAGTGCCGCCTTCGCCTTGGCCGGACTGGGACGGGGATCGGCTTTGCCTGTCGCCAGGTCCGGGACCGCAGCCGGCGATCTGTCCGGCAGAAGACGTTTGAACGCATGCAGGTAGTTCAGCGTCACCGCGCCGTGGCTCTCGCGCAGCGCATGGCGAAACCAGCGGAAATCGGAGAAGACGCTCGTACCCAGGTCGTAGTCACCCCCCGCGACGGAAAGATGGAGGGTGCCGTCAACTGCCTGCCTGATGCCGGCAACCCGCCCGGACACACACGGAGCGATGTCAAACGGCACCGCTTCGGTCCGCACGACGGTCGCACGTACCGTGCTTTGCGGAAACACCAGCCCCGCTTTGCGAAGCAGTTTTCCGGTGCCCGCGCCCGCGGCGCAAACGACACGATCGCTGTGGAACAGCTTGCCGCCTATCCGCACGCCGGCGACGCCGCCGCCACTCATCACGATTTCGTCGACGTGTGCTCCGATGACCGCTTCGGCGCCGAGCGCGCGCGCGGCGTCGTAGAAGGCGCAAGTTGTCCGCGCGGGCTCCGCCTTGCCGTCGCTCGCCGTATACATCGCACCGACGAATGGGGCGGCCAGCTTCGGCGCGAGCGCCATCGCCTTTTCGCGCGATACCATTTGCGTATCGAGACCGTAATCGGCCGCGCGGCGGGCCCAGCGCGCGAGGCGCTCCCTGTCGGATTCGTCGGTTGCGAGAGCGAGATTGCCGCCTTGCCGCCAGCCGATGTCGCGGCCCAGTTCGGCTTCGAGCTGGGGCCACAAGCGGGCTGCATGGATCATCAACTCGAGCTCGCGGAAATCGCGGCCCTGCTGTCTTACGAAGCCCAGATTGCGGCCCGATTGCTGGGCGGCAATGTTACTGGCTTCCACCACGAGCACCCGGAGGCCTGCCCGCGCCGAGTAATAGGCGGTCGCGCAGCCGACTATGCCGCCGCCAACGACGATGGCATCGTAATTCCGCGTGCGTGCCCCTCGCATAAGTAGGTCTCGAGATAGGTGTCAGGCGATCATCGACAGAAAGGCTTTCGTTCGCTCATGCGATGGATGGCCAAATATCTGTTCGGGATGACCGGTCTCTACCACGGTCCCGTTGTCCATAAAGACCACGCGATCCGCTACGTCGCGCGCGAAGCGCATTTCATGCGTCACCACGATCATGGTCATGCCGCCGGTAGCCAGATCGCGCATCACGTCCAGCACTTCTCCGACCAACTCGGGGTCGAGAGCGCTCGTCGGCTCGTCGAACAGCATGAGCTTGGGCTGCATGGCCAAAGCCCGCGCGATCGCAACGCGTTGCTGCTGTCCGCCCGAGAGCTCGTGCGGGTAATATCCGAGACGCTCGCCCAGTCCGACGCGCTCGAGCAGCGCGACGGCCGCCTCGGTCGCTTCCCGGCGCGGGCGGCGCAATACTTGTATCGGAGCCTCCATGACGTTCTGCAGCGCGGTCATATGGGCAAACAGATTGAACCGCTGGAACACCATACCGGTCTGAGCCCGTTTGGCGGCGATCTCGGACTCGCGGAGTTCCCGAAGGTAATCGCCGCGCCGCCGATAGCCGACCAGCTCCCCGTCGACATAAAGCGCGCCGCCGTCGATGTGCTCAAGATGGTTGATGCATCTGAGAAAAGTCGACTTGCCCGAGCCCGACGGCCCGATAAGGCAGACCACCTCGCGCGCCTGCACCTGAAAGTCGATGCCCTTCAAAACCGGCACATTGCCGAAAGACTTGCGCACCTGGATGGCGGAAACCATAGGGTGGTTCATCGAACAATTCCTCCGAATACGCGCATCCACGAGCCGGCTTTGCGTGCCCGGCGGGTCAGACAGAGGTGCCGCTCGATGCGCGATTGCAGCAGCGAAAGGACACTCGTGACGACGAGATACCAGATGCAGGCGACGACCAGCAGCGGGATCGTCTGGAAAGTCCGCGACGAGACGGACTCCACCGAATAAAGCAGGTCCGAGAGCGCGATAACGCTGACCAGCGACGTGGTCTTCAACATGCCGATGGTCTCGTTTCCCGCCGGCGGCACGATGATCCGGATAGCCTGGGGCAATACGATGCGCCGGAGGATGCGCGCCGGCGTCATGCCGAGTGCTCGCGCGGCCTCCTGCTGGCCGGGGTCGATGGAAAGAATTCCCGCCCTCACGATCTCCGCCATATAGGCTCCCTCGTTAAGCCCAAGGCCGAGCAACGCCGCGGTGTACGGCGTAATCAGGTCATTGGCGGAGCCATGGAACAGAACCGGTCCGAAGGGAATTGCAATCGAAATCTGCGGAATGAGAATCGCGAGATTGAACCAGAAGATAAGCTGCACGAGGACAGGCGTGCCGCGAAAGAACCACAGGTAAAGCTGTGCGGGCACGCTCAGAAATGGATTGCTCGAGGTGCGCATCACGGCGAGCAGTGTGCCGAGCACGATACCGATCGCCATCGCGGCACACGTGAGCCAAAGTGTCAGGCCCAGCCCGCTAAGCACGACGTGCGCGGTGAGATACTGGAAGACGACGTCCCACTGGAAGTTCGGATTGGTGACCACGCCCCAGCCCAGCCAGACGGCCAGGACCGCCATGATGACTGCAGCGAGCCACCTGCCCCACTTGCGCCCCGAGAGGACTTCCAGTTCGTGATCGGGAATGCCGTCTTCAGGACGGAAAGTCGACGCGGACTCGAAGACGGCCTTGTTCTTTTCCCTGGCGTGGATATCGATAGTTTCCATGGAGGACACCCGATTCATGTCGACGGGCCGTGCGCGGCCCGCCGATCGGTTTGGACAGTGCTTACCTGGCGACCGCACCGTGGGAAACCAGGTTGATTCCGGGGGTCTCGAGTTTGACCGCGTCGAGCTGCCACTTGTTCATAATCCTGTCGTAGGTCCCGTCGGCGATAATCGCCTGGGTGCCGGCCAGCAGCGCTTTGGCGAGGTCCGTCCGCTGGGGCTTCATGATGATTCCGTCGAACCACTTGGGGAGAACGCTCAGCGTGACGAGCTTGATCGGCTTCTGCGATTTCTTTTTCAGCTCGGCCGCCGACGAAGCGTCATTGACCAGAAAGTCCACCCGGCCGGACAAAAGGGCGAGCAGCGTCGCGTCTTCCGAAGGAAATTCGACTTTGGTGATCGCGGGTTTGCCGTTTTTGACGCACAGCGGCGAAAGCACCGTGTCCACGCTGGCTCCGAACGTCGTGCCGGTCTGCGAACCGCTCTTGAGTCCGCACAGCGACAGGGGATCGCTGGTGATCGGGCTGTTACCCAGCGCGTAGACGCCATTGGTCGAAATCGACACATCGACGAACAGCACCTGCTTCTCGCGTTCCAGCGAATCGGAGATGCATTCCATGGCGATATCGGAACGCCCGCTCTGAATGCTCGGAATGAGATTGTCGAAATCCAGCGAGCCAGGCTTGACCCTGACGCCGAGCTTTTTGCCGAGCGCATCCCAGAAATCGGGCTCCCAGCCGATCATGGTCACGTTATCGTCGGCAAAGGATTCGCAGGGCGGATAGTGCGCGTCGGTCGCCAACGTGATGACACCGGCATCCCTGATTTCCTTGGGCAGCATCGCGTGCAGCGCCGGGTCGGTGGTTACCGATTTCGTGATGGCATCGTCGGCGAAGGCGAAGCCCGTGGTGGTGAGTAACAGGGCGCCGCCCACGAGGCAAGCGGCAGACATCGAGCGTAAGGTCTTCAGCAACATTTCGAGATTCCTCTTGTGGACGGCCGGCGCTTTCGCATCCGGCTGGGTTGTGCTTGTTGGCGTATCTGCTGCGGCGCTGGGCGCCGCGGGTTTCCGGTTTCTTCAGTGTTCTCGTGCTTCCCGGCGTTTTCGAAGATCGCTCAGCGAATAGCGGGTGTGGATGGCCTCGGGATCGACAAGCAACTCGATCACCGCTGGCTTTCCAGCGGCGAGGCTTCGTTCGAAGGCCGGGCCGAATTCCCCGGTGGCCACGACTTTCTCGGCATGCGCGCCATAGGCTCTCGCGAGCGCCGCGAAATCCGGATTGACGAGGTCGGTCCCATGACGCCGTCCGCTCAGCCGGTTCTCCTCATGGATCCGGATCGTGCCGTACATCGAATTGTTGAAGATGACGACCACGATATTGACGCCGTACTGGACGGCTGTGGCCAGTTCCTCGCCGCTCATCTGGAAGCAGCCGTCCCCGACGACATCGACCACGACGCGCTCGGGATAAAGCAGCTTGGCGGAGATCGCGGCCGGCAGGCTGTACCCCATCGAACCGCTGATCGGACCAAGCTGGGTGTGCAGCCGGTAATGGGGAAAGTAGCGTTGGCTCCAGGTGGCGTACGCGCCCACGCCATTAGTGACGATCGCGTCGTCCGGCAAACGCTCGCGCAGCCATTGCATCACGCGCGGCAAATCGATTGGGCCGGCACACGGCGACGGAGCGGTTTCGATCTCGAAGCTGCTGCGCAGCCGCGCCAACCATTCCGTGCGGCGGCTCGCGTCGACTGCTTCGTGGCGACTCAGCGCCGCCGCGAACGCGTCGTTGTCCGCGAGGATTGCCAGGTCGACCTGATGAACCCGGTTCAGATCGTCGAAATTGCCCGTGACGTGCACGAAACGCTGGCGGGGCACGGGAATATCGAAGAGCGTGAAGCCCTCCATGTAGCCCGCGCCGATCGTATTGACGTCGCTCAGCGCATCGTTGCACATGAGCACGAAATCGGCCTCGCGTACATGAGTCAGCAGCGCGGGGTTCGAGCCGATTCCGATCTCGCCGGCGTAGACCGGAAGGCGATGATCGATGATGTCGCGGCGCCTGAAGGTAGTCACGACCGGCACACCGTTTGCCTGCGCAAAAGCCTGGATGTCGTCGCGCGCCCGCTCGGTCCAGCCCGACCCGCCGACGACGAGCAAGGGACGCGCGGCTTCGGCGAGCATGCCGAAGATGGAATCGACCTGGCTGCTGGACGGCTCGCCGGCCCGGGCGCGAACATACCGTTTGCCGGGTGCGACATCGCTTTCTTCTTCGAGCACGTCCTCCGGGAGAATGAGAACCACGGGTCCCATGCGCCCGGTCATCGCCGTATGGTAGGCACGCTGGACAAATTCCGGGATGCGCGCGGCGCAGTCGATCTGCGCGACCCACTTGGCCATCGGCGCAAACATCGCCCGGAAGTCGTAGGACATGAAGGCCTCGCGCTCCATGAGCGCGCGCTTGACCTGCCCCACCACCAGGATCATCGGCGACGCATCCTGGAAGGCGGTGTGCACACCGTTGACCGCGTTGGTCGCGCCGGGGCTGCGGGTGACGAAGGCGATGCCCGGCCGCGCCGTCAGCTTCCCATAGGCTTCGGCCATCTGCGCCGCGCCGTTCTCGTGCCGGCAGGCGATCAGCCGGACCTCGGGATGGCGCACCGCCAGCGCGTCGAGGGCGGAAAGAAAGCTTTCGCCGGGAACGTGATAGACGAGGTCGGTCCCGTTGAGTGAGAACTCGTCGGCGAGAATCTCACTGCCTTTTCGCATGTTCGTCCTGCTTGTCATCGATGCTCCTGGCTGTTCGGCTGACGTTCCGGTCAGCCAATGACGAACGGATTTTCGATTTCTTCCGCTGTGGAGATCCAGACGGCCTTGGTCTGCAGATATTCGCGAATGCCCTCGATGCCGTTCTCCCGGCCGATGCCGCTTTTCTTGTAGCCGCCGAAGGGCGTCGTATACGAAATGTCGCGATAGGTGTTGATCCAGACACTGCCGGCCTCCAGCCGCTCACTCATCCTGAGTGCCAGTCGCATGTCGGAGGTCCATACACCCGCACCCAATCCGAAGTCGCTGTCGTTGGCGATGGCGATGGCTTCTTCCGGATCATCGAAGGGAATGGTGGCGAGCACCGGCCCGAACACTTCCTCGCGCGCGATCCGCATGTCGTTGCGGATGCCGGTATAGATGGTGGGCTCGATGAAGAATCCTTCCCCGCACTCGGCGATATCGGGGCGCGCCCCGCCCATCACCAGCTCGGCGCCCTCCTCGCGCGCGATGTCGATATAGCCCAGGATCTTGTTGTACTGCATCCGGTTGGCGATCGGACCGATCTGGGTTTCCGGTTTGCGCGGGTCGCCGATGCGCGCCGTTTTCGTGAAAGCCGCGAGCTTGTCCACGAATTCGTCGTGGATGCGGCGCTGCACCAGGAGGCGCGAGCCGGCAATGCAGGTCTGCCCGACTGCCCCGAAAATTCCGCCGACCACCCCGCGCACGGCATTGTTCAGATCGGCGTCGTTGAAGACGAGATTGGCCGATTTGCCGCCCAGCTCGAGGCTGGCGCGCTTCACGTCCTTCGCGGCGAGCGCATAGAGGTGAGAGCCGGTGGCCGTTGAGCCGGTGAAACCCAGATGCCGCGTCAGCGGATGCGCGACCAGCGGCTCGCCCACCTCTTTGCCGAAGCCGGTCACCACGTTGACGACGCCGGGAGGAAAACCGGCTTGCTCCACCAGTTCCATGAGCTTGAGCGCCGACGCTGACGTAAATTCGGCCGGCTTCAGCACGATGGTGTTGCCGGCCGCGAGCGCCGGCGCCGCCTTCAGCGAGAGCAGCAGCAGCGGCGCATTCCACGGCACGATGCCTACGCACACGCCGAGCGGCTCGTGCCGCGTGAAGCTGAGCGCCGGCTGCTCGACCGGGTGTACGGCGCCTTCGATCTTGTCCGCCAGTCCCCCGTAGTAGTAATACCATTTCGGGATGCCTCTGATCTGATGGCGCATCTCGGCCAACAGCCGGCCGTTATCGCGCACCTCGATCCCGGCCAGTTCGTCGGCATGTTGCCCGATGAGTTGGCCGAAGCGCTGCAGCACCAAACCGCGCTCGGACGGATGCATGGCACGCCACGGGCCGTCGCGGAACGCCTTGTCGGCGGCGCGTATCGCGCGGTCGGCGTCTTCGGCATTACCACGCGGGATCAGCGCCCAGGGCTTCGCCGTGAATGGATCCACCGTTTCGAAATATTCGCCCGACGCCGGCTCTACCCACTCGCCGCCGATATACATGCTGAGCTTCGGCAGATGTCCCGTCATAGAAAAACTCTCCTGTCTCATGTCATAGAGCACCGCACTGACGAAGCTCATGTGCGGCGTATTGATATGTTTTCGTATAAGAAATCATGTCATTGCACAAACGTTAAGTGGCCATTTTTTGCCTGTCAAGCGCCAAAATTCGGCTTCTCTGATGCCGCGGAAATGCGCCCATGGAAAGGAGGCGCACCGGGGAACACGCGCAATCCGGCCGACGCAGGCGCGTTTAACGGCTTGAAGTACGCTCCCTGCAACGCCGCGACAATGCGCTTTCATTCCACTACGGCATGCGTCGTCGCGGCAATTCAGAGATTGCATTGCGATATTATTTTACGTATATACTGATGTTGTTATGACACGGACGACGAATCATGCCGCAGCTTCCGCAAGCCCAGCAGCCCCTTTACGCACAGATCAAGACCGCAATCGAACAACGCATTCAGGCAGATGAATGGCGAGCCGATTTCCAGTTGCCGCGCGAGGAAGAACTCGCCGTTGAATTCGGCTCGTCCCGGCTGACAGTGCGCCGCGCCCTGAAGGAATTGCAGGACGAAGGCTTGCTGGTCCGGATTCAAGGGCGGGGCACCTTTGTCGTCGGCCCGCGCGTGCCATGCGCGATCTTCGATCTGCCCGATATCTCGGAAGAAATCGAATACAGCGGCGGCATCCATACCAGCGAGGTGATTTCACTCCGGGCGCTGGACCGGGACGATCCGCTGGCAAGCCTGCTGCCCGTACCGGCAGGCGCGGTGCTGTTTCACTCGCGCATCCTGCACAAGGAGGACGGCACGCCGCTACAGGTCGAGGACCGCTTCGTCAATTCGCTGGAGGCGCCCGCCTATCTCGATCAGGACTTCACCCGCGTGACTCCGCACGCCTATCTGCTGTGCGAGACGGAAGTCACCGCGGTCGAAAACAGCATCCGGGCGGTGCGCGCGGACCCCGAGAGCTTGCGGCTGCTCGAAATCGCGGGCGACCAGCCGTGCCTGCTCATCGACCGGCGTACCTGGCGAGGCAAGGTACCGGTAACGCGCAGCCGCTTCCTTTACCCGGGCGATCGCTATCGCCTGCGCAGCTCGCACGAGGCTGCCACGTCCAGCCGGCCGCCCATGTCGGCGATGTTCGACATCAACCCGTCCCCCCGGAGAATTCGATGAGAGACTACCTGGCGCGCCTGAGAGAGCGCGGCGATCTGCTGGTGGTAGAGAAGGAAATCGACCCGTTCCATGAGCTGGCGGCCGTCACGTTCCAGGCGCAAAAGCGCTGGGGCAAGCCGATTCTTTTCACCAGGGTAAAAGGCTCCCGCTTTCCCGTCGTCACCAACGTCTATGGCTCACGCGACCGGCTGGCCGAAGTGATCGGCATTCGCGCCGCCGATTTCTGCCGCCAGTGGAGCAATCTTTCCAGTCTCGGCAGCGGCACCGGCGACCAGCCGCCCTTCACCCATGTAGAAGATGACGACCTGATCGAGTGCAAGCTGTCCGACCTGCCGCTCATCACTTATTCGGACCGTGACGGTGCCCCCTATTTCACTTCGGCGATGTTTCTCGCCAAGGATCCGGAAACCGGGGTGGGCAATCTGTCCTTTCACCGCTCCATGTACGTGAGCGACAACGAGCTGCGCTGCCGTCTCGCGCCACGCCATCACCTGACCATCTACCACGAGAAGGCCGAGAAGATGGGCAAGCCCCTGGAGGCAGCCATGCTGATCGGCGCGCCAGCGACCTCTTTTCTCACCGCCGCCGCGCCGCTGCCCTACGACGTCGACGAACTGGAAGTCGCCGCTCGCCTCAAGGGCAGCCCCATCGCGATGCGGAAATGCCGCCATATCGACCTCGAAGTACCGGCCGACACCGAAATCGTCATCGAGGGCAGATTCCTGCCCGATGTGCGGCGCCCAGAAGGGCCGTTTGGCGAATTCATGGGTTACTACGTGCCCGTGGGACCCAACGCGGTGTTCGAGGTGCTCGGCGTCACCGTGCGGCCCAACGCCGTGTTCCACTCGATCCTGTGCGGATCGGCGGAAGAAGTGCTGACGCTGGAGCTGTCGGTGTCCGCGAATATCTACCAGCGCCTGAGCGCCGCGCTCCCGGGCATCGTCGACGTCACCTGCCAGCCTTTCGTCACCCATGCGATCATCAAGATCGATCCGCAGTTCGAAGGCCATGCGCGCCAGGTGATGCTCTCGACGATCGGCGCCGAGCCGATCTGGGCCAAAGTCGTGACCGTGGTCGACGAGGATGTCGACATCTACAACATGGACGACGTCATGTGGGCGATCCTCACCCGCTGCCGGCCCGACAAGGACATGTTGATCATCCCCGAGACGCCCTCCTTCTATCGCGACGAGCAGCGCGACCACTGGGGACGCCTGCTGATCGACGCCACCAAGCCGTTCAACCGGCAGGGCGAATTCGAGCGCAAGAAGATCAGGCTGGCGGACCAGATCAATCTGGCCGACTGGTTCCCCAATGCGGACAGGACAGGCCATGAATGACGGAGCGACGCGCAGGCTCGTGCTCGCGATCACGGGCGCGTCCGGCGCCATCTACGGCGTCAGGGCGCTCGATGCGCTGATGCGCGCCGGTGTCGAAACTCATCTCGTCATCAGCCGGGCAGCGCATCTGACCCTGGCGCAGGAACTGTCGCGGCGCCCGGCGGAACTCGCGGCGCAGGCCAGCGTCGTCCACAAGGTAGACGATGTCGGCGCGTCCATTTCGAGCGGTTCTTTCCGCACGATGGGCATGCTGATCGCGCCATGCTCGGTGCGAACGATGTCGGAAATCGCCTCCGGCGTCACCTCCAGTCTGATCAGCCGCGCGGCGGATGTCACGCTGAAGGAACGCAGACGCCTTGTACTGATGGTGCGCGAGACGCCGCTCCATCTCGGGCACCTGCGCACGATGACGGCGTTAAGCGAAATGGGGGCGATCATCATGCCGCCCGTTCCCGCCTTCTACGCTGTGCCACGCAGCCTCGATGAGATGGTGGACCATACCGTCGGCCGCGCGCTCGATCTGTTCGACATCGACACCGATGCCGTGCGCCGCTGGAACGGCATGGCGGCCAGCCGCAGCGAGGCGGCCGATGACGCTCGCGCCCAATAGCTTGCGCGCGGCGGCAAAACCTCGGCCGGTGCACGGCACCTTGATCGGAATGATCGTGCTCGATACCGGCTTCGCACGGCTGCCCGGCGACGTCGCGCACGCGGCGACCTGGGACTTTCCGGTGCAGTTCCGGGTGGTGCGCGGAGTGCGGCCGCGCGACGTCATCGAGCGTGATCCGGCCCAGAGCCTCGGCGCGTTCTACGCCGCAATCGACGATCTCGTCGCAACCGGCGTGCGCGCCATCGCCACGAGCTGCGGGTTCCTTGCCGCCGTTCATCCCGAACTGCGCGCTTACAGCCCGGTGCCGTTCGCTTCGTCGAGCCTGATGCAGATCCCGCTGGTGTTGAGTCTGCTGCCGCAGGGCCGGACGGTGGGTGTGCTGGTGTCCGACAAGGCGTCGATTACCGATCGGCATTTTCTCAACGTCGGAGCGCCCCTCGGCCTGCCGCTGGGTGAGTTGCCTTATGACGGCCCTATCCGCACCGGCATGCGCGAAAACAGGATGCATGTGGACGCTGCGGCACAGGAGCGCGACGCGCTGGACGCCACGGCCCGGATGCTCTCCGGGCACCCCGGCATTGGCGCGATCATCAGCGAATGCGCCAATCTACCGCCCTATGCGGCCGCCATGGAGCGCGAGTTCGGCCTGCCGGTCTATGACGCCGTCACGCTCGTGAACTGGCTACAGGCCGGGCTCGCACCGCTTCACTTCGCGGCGCGCGGCCGCAGCCGGCCGGCATGAGCGGGCATGACCTCATCGTGATCGGCGGTGGGCTGATCGGCTCGGCCATTGGCTGGGGCGCGGCGCGCGCCGGCGCGGACGTCACGCTGCTCGACGAGGGCGATGTCGCCTTTCGGGCGGCTCGCGGCAATTTCGGCCTGATCTGGCTGCAGGGCAAGGGCGTGGGCACGCCGCGCTATATGCACTGGTCGCTGCGCGCGGCGCGGATGTGGCCGCGTTTCGCTTCGACATTGCAGGCGCAGACCGGTATCGACATCGGCTGGCGGCCGTCTGGCGGCCTGCACTTCTGCTTGTCGGAAGCGGAGTTGCAGGGCCGGCGCGACATGATCGCCCGCACGCGGGCCGCTGGCGGGGACATCGACATCGAGATGCTCGACCGGTCGGCACTCGCCGAGATGCTGCCCGGCCTCGGACCGGACGTGCTGGGCGCCTCATTTTCTCCGCTTGATTCCCACGTCAGCCCGCTTTACCTGCTCCGCGCGCTGCAAAAGGGCCTGCAACTGGCCGGCGGGAGCTACCGGCCGAACTTTCGCATCGACGAAATCATCTGCCGGCCCAATGGTTTTATCGTGCTGTCGGAGGGACGTCGGATCGAGGGCCGGCGGCTAGTCATCGCCGCCGGCCTCGGCGCGGCAAAGCTGGCGCCCCAGGTCGGCCTCAGCATGCCGGTAGCGCCGGAGCGCGGCCAGATCGTCGTCACCGAACGGCTGAAACCGTTCTTCCCCTACGCCGGCAATTGTCTGCGCCAGAGCGCCGAAGGCTCGGTGCTGCTCGGCAGCAGTCATGAAGAGGCCGGCTTCGACGACGGCACCGACGTCAGAGCCGGCGCGAAGCTCAGCCACCTCGCGGTGAGAATCTTCCCACGGCTCGCCGAGGCGTCCGTGGTTCGGCTATGGGGGTCGCTGCGGGTGATGACGCCCGACGGCCTGCCGATCTACGAGGAATCGCAGCGTTGCCCCGGCGCGTTCGCCGCGACGTGCCATAGCGGGGTGACATTAGCCAGCATCCATGCCCTTGAAGTCGGTCCGGGCATCGCCGCCGGCGCCCTGCCCGCCGAAGCCGGCTTTTTTTGCAGCACGAGATTGACTCAACCAGCGTAGCCGGGAGCGGAGCGGAATGCTTCACGCGAAGCTGGCGGCGCTCCCGGTTGAAACGTGCTTTCCCTGCCACCAGTCCAGCCTGGCGAAAAATACCGGAAGCTGCGCTACGGGTATCGCCTTGCCAAGGAAAAAGCCTTGTGCCAGATCGATTCGCGCTCGCCCGACAGCAAGGTATTGGCCGCTTCCTTCGACTCCGTCTGCAATCACAGCGATATTGAGCTGACGGCCTGCAGCCGCTATCGTCTGGAGCGTCCACAGCCGATCTGCCTCATCAAGCCCCATGACATCGCGATCTATCTTGATGAACTCCAAACCGGCAGGCAGCGCGGAGGCGGTTAACGAAGTCGTTGTCCGTATCCCTGACAGGGCAACGCGAACCCTATCCGCGCGCAGGCGCTCGAGGCTGCCCAACTGCTGTGGCAGGTCGTCAGCCTTGACCTGGAACACCAGCCGGCTGACAGTGAACGATCTTGCCGTCGCGGCGATCAACGAAAGGCACTCTTCGCTTTCCAGGCATGTTTTCCACAAATTGACCATCAGATATAGCTTGCGGCCATTGGCGAGACCGGCAAGTTCCGTCTCTGCAGTCGAGAGGACGAAAGCGACGAGCTTGCGGGTAGAACGGCGATCGACCAGCTTGTCCATATACCACCCTTCTCCCCGCAGGCCATACGCCTCGTTCTTCCAGCGCAGCGCCACCTCCAGCCCTATGCATTTACGGGTTCTGGTATAGAAGACAGGCTGATATTCGAGGTGGAACTCGTTACGTCTCAATCCACGATTTACGGCGCGAGCGAGAATCGCGCGTTCGCTAAACCACCGCAGGTAAAGGAGTGCGCCGGACGCGCCGAACAACACCAGCAGAGCGACCGTCAGAACCAGCACGGATGCGAACAGAAGCCACCGGTAATGAGCCGCTGATATCGTCTGGTTCGTCGGCCCCGCGTGCTTCTTCGGCTGATGGAAATGGCCTGCGGGCAAAGCCCAATCCATCCGTCCCGGCATCGACGCGCCCGCCGGCGATTCCACCGGCTTTGTAGAAGGGGTCACGTCCCCGGCGTTCCGGGCGACTCCAGGCGGCGAGGAATCCATGTCGGCCGATGGCGCGGACAACGCGTCGAGCCGCCGGCTACCTGGCTGCGTCTCGACTGCGTCCGGAGCACGCTGTACCGCGTTGGTTGCCGGGAAACTCGGGCTGGATGCGCCCGGGTTCGCGGGGTGAAACGCGCAAGCCTTCCGGATCGCATCCGCCGGAATGAACGCCTTCATTCCGGCATCGCCAAACGCAGCGGGTAGCAGGAACGCGCCTGCTTCGGCACACCCATGATCGGGAAAGGCGGCCGACGCCGCGCTTCCCGGATTCGCGATTCCAGTCGCCGAACGGATCAGATAGGAGAATGTAGCCGGGTCCTCCGCATAGCACCCGGCGGATAGACAAAGAAGAAGAAGACTGCCGACGAAATGCTGTGCTCCGGTTCTCATATCGATCACGACCTGGCGTGCCAGGATTACCTCTCACGTGTCACGAAAAACTCGTTTCACGAGAACGGGCTGGGTTAGCCCAGCCAACAATTCCGGTTATTCGGAGGGCGTGCCGGGAGCGGAGAGAAAACCGAACTCACGAATCGGCGGGTCGGAGCCGACGCGTTGGGGAGCGTTGAGGTAATAGCCCTGAACCCACTGCACGCCCGCATCACGGGCGACCCGGAGATCGCCGGGTGTTTCGACACCCTCGACGACGACGAGCGGTGCGGTGCCCTGCGCCATCCGGACCAGCCGGTTGAATTCAGCCGTGCAAAGCGTGCCCTGTCGAACACGCCGCAGAAACGAGCGGTCTATCTTGAGGATGTCGGGTTCGCACATACGCGCGGCATCTGCGGAAAATCCCGCGCCGAAATCGTCGATTGCAATCCGAACGCCCAGCCCTCTCAAGCGCTGGACAAACGCGCGCCCTTCAACCGGCGAGACCGGAACTGACTCGGTGATTTCCACCACCAGCCGGGCCGCAACCCGAGGCTCGGCCGCCAGTTCGCGAAAAAGCGATGTCCACCAGTAATCGTCCCGAACGCTTTGAGCCGACACGTTACAGCCGAGATACGCGGCCGGCATACGCCGGATCTCGTCCAGCGTACGGCGCAGGACGTAGCAGTCGAATGGACGCATCAGCCCGAGTTGTTCCAGCGCCGGAATGAAGCGGCCCGGCAGCATCACCTCGTTATCCACCGTCATCCGCGCCAGCGCTTCGCGATAGAGGATGTCCGCGGGAGCGTCGATAGCGGCGATCACCTCATGCTGGAAAAACAGCCGGTCTTCCGCGATGGAAGCGAAAACCGCTTGCGCGATCCGCCACTCGGGCGACCGCAGTGTCATTGCATCGCTGCGCGCCTCGACGCTCGGATCGTCCCGGTTGACGCTTTCGATAGCTCGCATTGCCGCTCCGCGACAGGCAAAAGCACACGGTCGCCCGTTGCGCTGCGCACAAATTTTTACAAATTCCTGGAGATCGTCACCCAACTCTATGGCACAAAATCGGTCCTTTTTGTCTCCCGGCAAAACTCATGGCTCCGGTCTGCGCCTTCTGTCATTTTCAGAAGACGACTGCACCAATCAACGAGACATGAAGCCTGCTGTGCATACGGCTCCTGACAGCCCGATATCAGGACTCCTCTGCACGAAACTCGTCTATGCTCAATACTCGTGTGCACCAAAGCGAGGCGAGCATGGCGACCGATACCGTACCGATTGCCGAGCGCGGCGTAGCCACCCTGTCAGAACAGGCATGGGAGCGTGCTCGCTGCCGCGCGGAGATCATTGGGCCGTTGGCGCAGTCGGAGACGGTCGGGCATGAAGCGGCCGACGCAGCAGCCCAGGCGCTGGGTCTGTCCCGGCGGCAGGTCTACGTCCTGATCCGCCGTGCCCGGCAAGGTTCGGGGCTGGTCACTGATTTGGCTCTTGGACAGTCGAGCGGTGGCAAAGGTAAAGGCCGCTTGCCGGAGTCGGTCGAACGAATCATCCGCGAGCTACTGCAAAAGCGCTTCCTGACCAAGCAGAAGCGCAGCTTGGCGGCGTTCCACCGTGAAGTTGCGCGGGTGTGCAAGCTGCAAAAGCTGCGGATGCCGGCGCGCAACACGGTCGCGTTGCGGATCGCCAGCCTTGATCCACTCAAGACCACTCGACTTCGGGAAGGCCAGGATGCGTCCCGCATCCTGCAAGGTGTTGGCGGTGTTCCTCCGCCAGTCTCCGCACCGCTGGAGCAGGTACAGATCGACCACACAGTCATCGACCTGATCGTGGTGGACGAGCGCGACCGGCAACCGATTGGCCGTCCGTACCTGACCCTCGCCATCGACGTGTTCACCCGCTGCGTGGTTGGCATGGTGGTCACGTTAGAAGCGCCATCTGCCGTCTCGGTCGGCCTGTGCCTCGCACACGCCGGTTGCGACAAGCGCCCTTGGTTGGAAAGGTTGGACGTGGAAATGGACTGGCCGATGAGCGGCAAGCCCGCGCTGCTCTACCTGGACAACGCGGCCGAATTCAAGAGCGAGGCGCTACGCCGTGGCTGCGAGCAGCATGGCATCCGGTTGGACTATCGGCCTCTCGGGCAGCCGCACTATGGCGGCATCGTGGAACGGATCATCGGCACGGCGATGCAAATGATCCACGACGAATTGCCGGGGACGACCTTCTCCAACCCTGACCAGCGCGGGGAATACGCCTCCGAGAAGATGGCCGCCCTGACACTGCGCGAGCTGGAACGCTGGCTCGCATTGGCGGTTGGCACCTATCACGGCTCCGTGCACAACGGCCTGCTCCAACCGCCGGCCGCACGCTGGGCCGAAGCTGTCGCGCGTACCGGCGTTCCAACCGTCATCACTCGCACCACGGCTTTTCTGGTCGATTTCCTGCCCGTCCTCCGCCGCACCCTGACCCGCACTGGCTTCGTCATCGACCACATCCACTACTACGCCGATGCGCTCAAGCCGTGGATAGCTCGGCGCGACCGCCTGCCTGCGTTCCTGATCCGGCGCGACCCACGCGACATCAGCCGCATTTGGGTGCTGGAGCCGGAGGGGCAGCACTATCTGGAAATTCCATACCGTACCTTGTCGCACCCGGCTGTCACCCTCTGGGAACAACGGCAGGCGCTGGCGAAATTGCGGCAGCAAGGGCGCGAACAGGTGGATGAGTCGGCGCTGTTCCGCATGATCGGGCAGATGCGCGAAATCGTGACCACTGCGCAGAAAGCCACGCGCAAGGCGCGGCGCGACGCGGATCGACGCCAGCATCTCAAGTCAACGGAACAACCTGTCAAAACCACGCCACCAGCGGACACGGACATGGCAGACCCGCAGGCGGACAACCAGCCACCTGCCAAACCGTTCGACCAGATTGAGGAGTGGTAGCCGTGGACGAATATCCCATCATCGACCTGTCCCACCTGCTGCCGGCGGCCCAGGGCTTGGCCCGTCTCCCGGCGGACGAGCGCATCCATCGCCTTCGCGCCGACCGCTGGATCGGCTATCCGCGAGCAGTCGAGGCGTTGAACCGGCTGGAAGCCCTGTATACGTGGCCAAACAAACAACGCATGCCCAACCTGCTGTTGGTCGGTCCAACCAACAACGGCAAGTCGATGATCGTCGAGAAGTTCCGCCGCGCCCACCCGGCCAGCTCCGACGCCGACCAGGAGCACATCCCGGTATTGGTCGTGCAGATGCCGTCCGAGCCATCGGTGATCCGCTTCTACGTCGCGCTGCTCGCGGCGATGGGAGCACCATTGCGACCGCGCCCACGGCTGCCGGAAATAGAGCAACTGGCGCTGACACTGCTGCGCAAGCTCGGTGTGCGTTTGCTGGTGATCGACGAGCTGCACAACGTCCTGGCCGGCAACAGCGTCAACCGCCGGGAATTCCTCAACCTGCTGCGCTTCCTCGGCAACGAATTGCGCATCCCGCTGGTCGGTGTGGGCACACGCGACGCCTACCTGGCCATCCGCTCGGATGACCAGTTGGAAAATCGCTTCGAGCCGATGATGCTGCCGGTGTGGGAGGCCAACGACGATTGCTGTTCACTGCTGGCCAGCTTCGCGGCTTCGCTCCCGCTGCGGCGACCTTCGTCGATTGCCACGCTGGACATGGCTCGCTACCTGCTCACGCGCAGCGAGGGCACTATTGGCGAGCTGGCGCACCTATTGATGGCGGCGGCCGTGGCCGCCGTGGAGAGTAGTGAGGAAGCGATCAACCACCGCACGCTCAGCATGGCCGATTACACCGGTCCCAGCGAGCGGCGGCGGCAATTCGAGCGGGAACTGATGTGAAGCCAGCGCCACGCTGGCCACTGCATCCGGCACCCAGGGAAGCCGAAGCCCTGTCTTCGTGGCTCAACCGCGTGGCCCTTTGCTATCACATGGAAGTGTCCGAGCTGCTGGAGCACGATCTTGGTCACGGCCAGGTTGATGACCTGGACACCGCGCCACCACTGGCGCTGCTGGCGATGCTCTCCCAGCGGAGCGGTATCGAGCTGGATCGGCTGCGCTGCATGAGTTTCGCCGGCTGGGTGCCTTGGCTACTGGACAGCCTTGATGATCAGATTCCAGCCGCATTGGAAACCTATGCGTTCCAGCTCTCGGTACTGCTGCCGAGACTCCGCCGTAAGACGCGATCCATCACGAGCTGGCGTGCCTGGCTGCCCACCCAACCGATACACCGCGCCTGTCCGCTCTGCCTGAACGATCCGGAGAACCAAGCCGTACTGCTCGCGTGGAAGCTGCCCCTGATGCTGAGCTGCCCACTGCATGGCTGCTGGCTGGAATCCTATTGGGGCGTGCCAGGGCGGTTTCTCGGCTGGGAGAACGCCGACGCCGAACCGCGCACTGCCAGCGACGCGATTGCGGCGATGGACCAGCGTACCTGGCAGGCACTGACGACCGGCCACGTGGAGTTGCCGCGCCGACGCATCCACGCCGGATTGTGGTTTAGGCTGCTACGCACGCTGCTCGATGAGCTGAACACCCCGCTTTCGACGTGCGGCACCTACGCGGGGTATCTCCGCCAAATCTGGGAATGCTGCGGGCATCCGCTGCGTGCTGGGCAAAGTCTGTGGCGACCGTATGAAACCCTGAACCCGGCAGTACGGTTGCAGATGCTGGAGGCGGCGGCAACGGCAATCAGCTTGATTGAGGTGAGGGATATAAGCCCGCCAGGCGAGCACGCAAAGCTATTCTGGTCCGAGCCCCAAACCGGGTTCACCAGTGGCCTGCCGGCGAAAGCGCCGAAGCCCGAACCCGTCGATCACTGGCAGCGTGCAATCCAGGCCATTGATGAGGCCATCATTGAAGCACGACACAACCCCGAGACGGCACGCTCGCTGTTCGCGTTGGCTTCCTATGGTCGGCGCGACCCCGCTTCCTTGGAACAGTTGCGCGCCACCTTCGCGAAGGAAGGCATCCCCCCGGAATTTCTGTCACATTATGAGCCTAGCCTACCCTTTGCATGCCTTAGACAGAATGACGGGTTAAGTGACAAATTTTGACGTGCAGAGCTTCCCGATGCAAACTGTCACATAATCGAACGTATATGTGACAGGTACAAGATGCTGATTGGCTACATGCGAGTATCGAAGGCGGATGGCTCCCAGGCGACGGACTTGCAGCGCGATGCGCTGGTCGCGGCCGGTGTTGATCCGGCGCATCTCTATGAAGACCAAGCGTCCGGAAAACGCGAGGATCGTCCCGGTCTGGCGAGCTGTCTGAAGGCACTACGACATTGGACGCCGCGCGCTCGCGCGCCTGCCGGCTGAAGTCGGCACTTGAAAGCCGCAAAGTCCATGCTGAAGTACTCAACTACTGTCGCGCCGAACTGCTGGATGAAAACTATTTCCATGCCGTCTTCGAGTCGACCAAAGGTGTCGCCGAGCGCATCCGTTCCATGTCTGGCCTGACCATGGATGGCGCCGAGTTAGTGAGCCGGACGTTTTCGACGCAAAACCCGATCCTGGTTTTCGGTTCGCTCGCCACCGAATCTGAGAAGAGCGAGCAAAAAGGCTTCGCCCATCTGCTGGTGGGCCTCTTCGGCGCCGTGCGCAACCCACTCGCCCATGCCCCCAAGACAAACTGGCCGATGTCCGAACAAGATGCCCTGGACATCCTGACACTGGTATCACTCATTCACCGCAAGCTGGATCGCACGCTGAAAGCGAATACCGCGGCGTTGTAGCGGCTCCCCGTGTCTCCAGAGGATGGGGGTACTACCCTTTCGCGGGTGATCGGTCGGCGCCAAGACAGCCATCACGTAAGCCGTAAGCGCAACCGCTCGACAAGTTCTTCCAACTCGACGAGCCCTGCAGTGCGGCATTCCGGACTCTGTGCGATGGCGAGCATGTCGGTGAGCACACAGGCCACGCGCCATGTCTGGTTGAACCTCTCGCTCGTTTTCTCCTCGCTGCAGTACCCGGCGTGAACCGCGGCCCCGATCGATGGGCCGAGGCCATCGGCGCAGATCGAGCGCCGGGTGGCTGAAATACGCATCGCCGAAGTCGATGAGGCCAGTCAACTGCCTAGTCTGCGGATCGACGAAGACGTGTTCGGGGCCGGGGTTGCTGTGCAAGGCCACCCAGGCGTCTGCGTCCGGCAAGGCGCGCATCGCGAGGCGCGCCAACTGCAACGGGTCGAGCGCGAACGGCCAGGGCTGGGCCGCCCGCGCCGGGGTCTCCTCGTTTTCAGTGCAATAAGTGACGGTACGAAAAGCTAGCACTGGCGCGGAGGTGGTGTTGGTAGATCGTTGATTTCATTGACTTTCCTGTTCACTTTCAAATCTGCGATTCGTGGCGTCAAACCGTGGTCGGTTTCATCCATTGGTGCCAGTTATCGATGCATTTGGCCGCGAAGGCAGGATTTGGTCAGCATAGCGGTCAACCGGGAAGCGAAACACACCCCGCAAGTTGATGCTCTCCAGCCTGGTGGGCGCAATCTTCCCGATCAGTTCCGGTGGAATGACCTGGCGGCGGTTCGACCAGCGATCCAGGACCGCCTGCATCTGTGAGGTATTCCACGCCATCACGATGTTGGCCATCAGGCTCAACGCATCGGCCACAGCCTGCATTTCATCGACACGTTTGGCCTGCGCCGGGCTGATCCGGCCGGTATAAATGGCGCGCTTGAGGGCGTTAACAGCCTCGCCCCGATTGAGCACCCGGCGCAACTCGTTCCTGAAAGCGTCCTTGACAAAGTAGTCAGCCAAAAACGCCGTACGCAGCAACCGCCCCAATTGCACGCCAGCCTCATAGATTGGATCGCCCTGGGCGGCAGAACCGAACCGCGCAAGAGCTGCCACCGCACTGGCATGTCCGCTCATGACCGAGGCTGCCAGGTGCACCAGACTATCCCAATGCTTTTCGATCAAAGCGACGTCGACATTGGCTTCGCACACCGCAGCGATTTCTGCGGGCACTTTGGTGCCGCGTGGCACAAAGAGGTGGCGCTGTTTGAGTTCCTTCAACCGCGGGCAAAGATCAAAACCAAGCAAACGGGCATGTGACATGGCAAAGTCGGTGTAGCCATGGGTATCCACAGCAAGCTGGCTGGTCTCCAGCTTTTCTTGGCGGATGACACCTTCAATGGCCACGCCCGCCTGGCGCTCATTGAGCACAAAGGGCTGCGCATGGAAGATGCCCCACCGGTCTTTTACATGGGAGTAGATTCCAATGGAAGGTGTGTTGCGCCGAGGATCAAGCCGGGCTTGCCACACCCGTTTGGTGGTCTCCATGGTCATCATGTCAGAAGATGCCAAATCGGACCGCCCCCAGGTGGCGGCAATCGGGTGTCGCTGCATGAATTCCAGCACAGCCTGGCAGGCCTGGCTCAGACGCCGTTCGTCCCGCGCCCAGCGCATGGCCTGGCGAATGCTGGTGGCAGACAATTGCGGAATCATGCGCGCGCATTCGACCGCAGTCAGACTGGTGCCGTGGGCCATGATGCCGGCATAGACCATCAGCAGCTCGTCGGTAGAGCGCGGCTCACGTCCGAGCATGATCCAGCTAAAGCGCACCTGGGCGTCAACGGCCAGAATCACTTCCGGCAATTGAACCTCACCGATGCGGTGATCCAAAGCCGCGCGCAGCTTGGTCACTTCTGGGTCTTCGTCCTCTGCGGGCAATGGCGACAAATGGAGTTCATCATCCACGCGCAGTACGCCACTGCGGGCTGCAGCGGCCACCGCATCGACACCGGCAGTTACTCTGGCCAGCAAAGGCTTCAAGAAAGTGGCAGCCTTGCTGGGTAACGATAGACGGGCATAGTGTTTCTTGGACTCTGCCTGCCAACGCTCGTCCGTGAAGAACAAGCGCGCACGACCCCGAAAGCTCAGGCTGTGCTCAATCCAGACCGAGCCATTGCGCACCGCGCGGCGCAGGGCAAACAGGGTGGCCACCTCCAACGCCTGAAACGCCCGTTCCCGGTCTGGGCTGGAGATCGAAACCTGCCAGATCATTCCCAGACTTGGTGCCACCACTTCAACTGGCAGCTTTCTGGATCCTTTGAGATATAAAGCTTGCAGCTTGGCAAGGTACTCGATGGCAGGATGCTCGCCGGTGGCCTGCCAGGGCAGCTTTGCAATGGCGACGAGCAACGACCGCACGGGGCGAATTCCATCAATCAATCCCTCGCGGACCAGGGAGGCCCTGCTCGGTGGTTTGCGTTTCTGGGTTTCGGTGATCAAGGCTTCAAGACGGGCACGCAACTCAGCATCTGGCACCGCACCTTGCGCGCTCAAGGCAACAAGTTCGCCGAGCAGCGTTTTGTACATTGCGGCCCAATTGACGGTAGCGGGGACATCGGCGGCAGCCTGACGCCACAGATCGGCGATCCGGCGCTGCACCATAAGGATCAACTGGTCTGTGGTGGTGAACAGGCAATACCGAAGAAAGCATGCGACCTCCACGGTGCGCGCTGGCTCTTTGATCTTGGCTCCGGCTGAGGGCGGCCTGGAGACAAGTCGGCGCGCGTAGCGGCGCAAGATGAGATCGGGGATGTCTGCCAGGTGCTTATGAACGTCCAGCGTGTAAAGCAGGTCGATGCGCTCCAGTACCTCGCTGATTTGGCGGGTTGAGTGTTTCGCCGGTGCAGCCCATAGCCAACTCTGCTGGGTTTGTCCATCTGGGCGCAGCTCTGAAACTGAGGCTCGCCAGCGATCAAGTGTTGCTGGATCAACGCTGGCGGCGATGGCGGTGCCTGTTTCAACTTCAAGCTGGGCAAGTGCCGCCGCAATCAGTGTCCGAATTGCCCGCTCGTGCACGATCACCAGCTTGTTCTTGTACAGCCATTGACGCGCCCGCACGAGTAGCTGATCGCGGTCGGCGCAGCGCGCCACTTCGTCGCGCAGTTCACGTACCAGTGAGCGGCGCTGGTGCTCGCTCATCCACTGGAATCCAAGGACCGTGCAGGCTACTTGTTGGTGATCGAATAGCGTGCGCCCGCGTTCATACATGGCTCTCAGCGAGGCGACTTCTGGTGCTGCAATGCCAAGCTCGTTGCCAAGGTGGCGCCACAAGGCTACTGGAATTACCCGAAAGGCACCGAGCAAACGCCCACTCATGCGCAGGAAACCAATATGGAGCGCCAGACCAAGCTTGTGGGAATCACCTCGGCGTGCATTGATTGCGTCGCGCTCGGCACCATCGAAGGTGAAAAATGCCTTCATCTCGAAGTCGCTGATATCGCGGGGGAGCCCACGCATCCCCAAAAACGTTGTGTGCCAACCCTGCATCGTGAACCTCAAAAGTGGGAGGCCACCATACCCGTTTACAAAGCGAACAGGAAAGTCAATGAAATCAACGGTCTACCCAGACCACCCCCGCGCCAGTGCTAGCTTTGCGTACCGTCACTTATTGCACTGAAAACGAGGAGACCCCCCCTCGGGCGCACTGGAAATATCCACCGCCAGCACCAGGTCGGCGCCCATCTGGCGCGCATAACGCACCGGCACCGGCGACACCAGGCCGCCGTCCACGTAGTCATGTCCCGCGATCCGGACCGGCTGGAACACCGAAGGCACGGCGCTCGACGCCCGCACGGCCGTGCCGGTGTCACCCCGGCGGAACAACACGCCCTGCCCGCTGTTGAGGTCCGTTGCGACGATGCCCAGCGGCATCGGCATGTTCTCGATCAACCGGCCCGCCACCTGCGCGCTGACATACCGGCCCAGGGCCTCGCCCCGCAGCACGCCGCGGTTGAAGATCGGCAGCGTCCAGTCGGTGAAGGTGGCCTCTTCCATGGTTTCCGCCACCTGCTGCAGCTGGGCACCGTTCTTGCCGCTGGCGTAGAACGACGCCACCAGGCTGCCCGCCGAGGTGCCCACCACCAGGTCGGGCTTGATGCCGGCTTCCTCCAGTACCTGGATCACCCCGACATGGGCGAAGCCGCGTGCGGCGCCTCCACCGAGCGCCAAGCCGAGACGCGGCGTCTTCTTCACCACCGGCGGCGTCACGGCCACCGGCGGTCCGCCTGCGGGCGGGCTGGCGCAACCGCCCAGCACCAGCCCGATGACCGCCACAGCGGCCCAGGTCCAGCGGCCTGCCGGGCGCAGGAATGGGTCATAAACACTATTGAGAATTATTCTCGTTTGATTTATCATCGCTTCATTCGTTGACTTCTGTTGCCATTCACGGGATCTCATATGCTGAAGAAAACCGCTTTTGCCCTCGCGGCAACCCTGCTGGCTGCCACCGGCGCCTCGGCCCAGGAACAGGTTCTGAACCTGTATTCGGCGCGTCATTACACAACCGACGAGGCGCTGTACGCCAATTTCACCAAGGCCACCGGCATCAAGATCAACCGCGTGGACGCCGATGATGCCGGGATTCTCGCCCGGCTGAAGGCCGAAGGCACGGCCTCACCGGCCGACGTGATTTTGCTCGTGGACGCCGCGCGGCTGTGGCGGGGCGAGATCGAGGGCCTGTTCCAGCCGGTCAAGTCCAAGGTGCTGGACGACGCCATCCCGGCCCAGTTGCGCGCCAAAGCCGCGGCCGACGGCGGTACGCCGTGGTTCGGTTTCTCGACCCGGGCGCGCGTGATCGTGTACGACAAGATCAAGGTCCAGCGCGAGGACGTCGACACCTACGAAAAGCTCGCCGACCCGAAAAACAAGGGCAAGCTGTGCATCCGCTCGGGCTCGCACCCCTACAACCTGAGCCTGTTCGGCGCCGTGACCGAACACCTCGGCCCGGTCAAGACCGAAGCCTGGCTCAAGGGCCTGGTCGACAACATGGCCCGCTCGCCCAAGGGCGGCGACACCGACCAGATCAAGGGTGTGGCCTCCGGCGAATGTGGCATCGGCGTGACCAACACCTACTATCTCGCCCGCATGCTGCGCTCCACCAACCCGCAGGAACGCGCCGTGGCCGAACGCGTGGGTGTGGTCTTCCCCAACCAGTCCAGCTGGGGCACCCACGTGAACGTGGCCGGCGGTGCGGTGGCCCGCCATGCCAAGAACCCGGCCAATGCCGTGAAGTTCCTGGAATACCTGGCCAGCCCGGCCGCGCAGGAGCATTTCGCCAACGGCAACAACGAGTGGCCCGTGGCCAAGGACGTGAAGCTCAGCAACCCGGCCCTGCAGGCCATGACCGGCGGCAGCTTCAAGAGCGAGACCATCCCGATCAGCGCCGTCGGCATGAACCAGATCAAGGTGCAGCAGATGCTGGACCGTGTCGGCTTCAAGTGAGCTGAAACACCCGCGACAACCCGGCCCGGCGCCCTGCCCGGCCGGGTTTTTTATTTCATGCTGTGATCAGCACCGAATTTGGCTGATCTACGCTGAGGCCCGCCACAGCGAGTTTTCCTAGGGATCAAGTGGATTCACCATACCCCGGTGCTTTCCACAACCCGATCCGGTTTCCATCCGCTTGGCTCCCAGCCGACACCTGGAAACTGGCTCATTCCTCCTAGGAGTCAGCATGGCCAAAATCAAACTCACCAAGTCCGCTATAGACGCGGCACAACCCCAGGCGCAGCCCGTCGAACTGCGCGATACCCTGGTGCCCGGCTTCATGTGTAAGGTTACACCTGCAGGCCGCAAGGTGTTCATGCTCCAGTACCGGACCAATGCCGGGGAGCGGCGCAAGCCCGCCATCGGCCTGTACGGAGAGCTGACCGTCGAGCAGGCCCGCTCGCTGGCGCAGACCTGGCTGGCCGAGGTCCGCCGGGGCGGCGACCCCGGCGGCGACAAGGCTGAGGCGCGCAAGGCACCGACCGTCAAGGAACTGTGCGGACGCTTCATGTCGGACTACTCCAAGGTTCGCAACAAGCCGAGCACGCAGAAAGGCTACCAGGGCAACATCGACCGCAACATCATCCCTATTCTGGGCCGCATGAAGGTCCAGGACGTCAAGCGCCCGGACGTTGCGACGATGATGAAGAAGCTGGAGTCCACGCCGATGGAGGCCAACCACACGCTCGCCGTCATGCGAAAAATGTTCAACATGGCCGAAATCTGGGGCTTGCGGACGGATGGCACGAACCCGTGCCGGCACATCCCCCAATACCCTCAAGGCAAGACCACCCGGCTCATCACCGACGAGGAAATGGGCAAGTTGTTCAGGCATCTGGACAAGGTGGAGGCCGAAAGCAGCGAACCACCCATCGTCACGCTGGCCATCCGCTTGCAGTTCGAGTTCGCGGCGCGCCGCTCCGAAATCCTGTTGCTGGAGTGGACCTGGGTCGATCTGGAGAACCGGCGCGTGGCCTGGCCTGACAGCAAGACCGGCGGCATGTCCAAACCGATGAGCGAGGAAGCGCACCGCCTGCTCTCGACGGTGCCCAGGCACGAAGGCTCACTCTATGTGCTGCCGTCGCTGCGCGATCCGCTCAAGCACATGACGAACGGGGAGCATTACAACGGCTGGAGCCGCATCCTGAAGGCTGCTGGTGTGCAGCACGTCGGCACACATGGTATCCGGCACCGTTCGGCCACCGACATCGCCAATTCGGGCATCCCGGTCAAGGTCGGCATGGTGCTGACCGCGCACAAGACGGTGGCGATGTTCATGCGCTACATCCACACCGAGGATGCGCCGGTGCGTCAGGCGGCCGAACTGGTGGCGAACCGGCGCAAGACGGTGGTGGCGGGCACGATTGCCACACCAGTCGATGTATCTTGACAGTCATTCGTTTATAGACGAAAATGGCAGCATACGAGATTGAGCATTACCTGACTCTCGGTGAGCAGAAGGACTTCTACATCGAATGGCTGAAGCGGTTACGCGACGGTCAAGCCAAGGTTGCGGTGGCACGGCGCGTCATTCGCATCGAGCAAGGCAACTTTGGCGATCACAAGTTCTGTCGCAAGGGCGTGTGGGAGTTGCGCATCGATGCGGGGCCGGGCTACCGGGTGTACTACGCCTTGTCGGGCCGGCGTGTGGTGTTGTTGCTGTGCGGCGGCGACAAGAAGACTCAGGACGCGGACATCGCTCGGGCGGTGGATTACTGGCAAGACTGGCAACGGAGAACAGATGATGAGAAGTAGACCCCATGACGATGCGATGGCCGAGTTGTACCGAAACGACCCCGCGTTCGCGCTGGAAGTGGTCAACGGCATTCTGGAAGATGGCGACCAGGCCGAACTGCTGATCGTGCTGCGTCAAATGGCCGAGGCCTTCGGCGGCGTTCAGGCGGTGGCCGAACAGGCGCACCTGAATCCGACGCAGCTTTATCGCACGCTCTCCCCGAAGGGCAATCCGGCACTTAACAGCTTGCGGGCAATCCTCAAGGCGATGGGTCTGCGGCTGGCGGTGCAGCCGTTGGCTGCACCCGCCGTGCCAGCGCATGCCACCTGAATGTGGCATTGATGTCGGTCTGCGACAACTGACGGCCACGGAGACGATAACGCCTGGTGGTGGCTTCGGATCAGTCCCTGGGTTGCGCACCTAGCCAGCGCTCCATGACGAAAATAACCACCGTGTGTGATGCATGGACTGCCAGCCGGGCCTCAGACGCCACGATCTGCGGCGGCTCAATGCCGCGTCCATGAAACGACCACGCTCGCGCGTTGCTAAGCACATTCAAACGCCTGGCTCACTGATGACGCCGAAATCACGTGTAATTCGAGGTCCCCTGGAGTTCGATCCTGGCCGGCATCGAACTGATGCATATGATTCGCAAAGGCCAGTTCATGCTGAAGCGTGAAGGCATGTCGTTTGCCGACCAGTTCTACGCATTCGCAGGACACTTCCGTCTGACGTAAGAAGTCGCTGGCGCAACCCGGTACCACTTTGCCTTGCACCCGCTAACGCGATACAACCGCACCGGACGCCCGGACCGGGCGGCGGTCACTGAACGGTCAAAACTGCTTGCGAAGCGACAGGAAAGTCAACACCGGATCCAGTTTGACATCGGCACGAACCGGCGCGCCACCGGCAGTCCCCGTGGCCTTGACTTTCAAAAACAGCTTCTGAACCGAGAAGCCGATGCTGTAGCCATCCGACAGGGGCCAGTCCGCGCCGATCGTTAGTGCCGTACCGAGCCCATCGTCAACCTTGAGGTTCTGCACGGCGCCATCTTTGGTGCTGAAAACCCTCAGATAGGTCAGACCGCCGCCGAAAAACGGTCGGATCGGCCCCAGCATGCCTGGCGAATACGTCATTGTCAAAATGGCCGGGCCACCTTTGACACTGCCCAATTTTCCCAACGGGCTCAAGGTTCCAGCGCCGCCTAAATCGGTTTCCACCGGCGAACCGACATCCAGCCGGGCCGTCCAGTTGGGCGTTACGGCGTATCCGATTTCCACGCCCAGCACGGTGTCGCTGCCCACCGTCACCGCGCCACCCGGTTGCCAGCGAACGAGACATCCGCCGAGGGGTGGAACTTCAGGTGGACGGCTCCGACGCCAATGGACCATGGCGACGGGGAGTTGGTGAAGGCTTGTGCATGGACGCCGGCCGACAGAGTCGCTACGGCAAAACAGGTCAGCGTGGAAGCGATAATTTTCATGATTTTGTCTCCTTATATTTTTAAAAAACGAACTTCAATTGTCCAAAATGGACGCTTTTGTCTCTTCTGAATCCCGCCGCTTCATTTCGGCCTGATGCGTACCCCGTACCGACACGCAGGACAACAAAAAGCGGCGCTCTTGCCCCTTACGCGTGCCGCAGGAAGTCAATCACCAGGCGGTTGAATTCATCGGCATGCTCCCATTGCGCCCAATGGCCGCACTTGGAGAAAACGTGCAAACGCGCGTCGTCGATGTTCCAGAGCAGCTTCAAACCGTGGTCAAGGGGAACGAAGCGATCATCGCGCCCCCAGGTAATGAATGTCTTGGCCTTGATTTCTCCAAGTCTGGCAGTCACATCCCAGGTTGAAAGCGGCGCCTTTTGTGCGCTGATGAGGAAGTTCTTCAGGTGTTCCGGTTGGCGCTGAATGGCTTCCCAGCGGCCCTGCAGCAACTCCTCGGTGATAAGGGACTGGTCGTACAAAAACACCTGAAGCATCTGTTTCAGCGTCTCGTAGGACGGCTCGGCATACAGCTTGAACAGCAGCTTGATGCCTTCCATCGGCATCGGCGCGAACATGCTGGGGCCCAGGCCGCCGGGCCCCATGAGGATCAGTTTGCCGATGCGGTCGGGGTATTCGAGCGCGAAGTTCAGCGCCGTGGCGCCCCCCATCGAGTTGCCGACCAGGTGCGCCCGGTCGATGTCCAGCGCATCCATCAGCCCTTTGACGGCACGGGCGTTGACCAGGCCGCGCTGCTCGTCCATCACCACCGCGTCCGACTTGTTGAAGCCGGGCGAATCCTTCAGGATCACCCGGTAACCGGCGTCGACAAACGGTCCGACGTTGCGGTAGTAGTTACTCCAGCCGCCAGCGCCGGGGCCCCCGCCATGCAGCATGATGACGGTTTCGCCGTTACCCGCCTCGTTGTAGTGAATATTGAAATCGGAAAAACCTTTTTCATTTATTTTCACGAACTTGCTGGTAGAACTTTCGGTGAGTGCGGTCATTTTTCATCCTTTAAGTGAGTGGAGTGGAAACTGGTCAGGCGCAGCGCTTCATGCCGCGCCGGGTTTGAAATCATGCGGCGGTCAAGGTCAACCCGCGCTCACGTGCCATGGTCATGGCGGTGTCTTCAATCATGTCTTCCTGGCCGCCGACCATGCCGCGCCGTCCCAGCTCGACCAGGATGTCGCGCGCCGGCACGCCGTACTTCGCACTGGCGCGTTTGGCAAACAGCAGAAAGCTGGAATAGACCCCGGCATAGCCCAGCGTGAGCGAGTCGCGGTCGATGCGGATGACATGGTCCATGATCGGCACCACCAGGTCTTCGGCCACGTCCTGGATCTTGAACACATCGACTCCGGTTTCGATCCCCATGCGCGCGCATACGGCGATGAACACCTCCATCGGCGTGTTGCCGGCGCCGGCACCCAGGCCAGCGGCAGCGGCATCGATGCGGGTGGCCCCGGCCTCGATCGCGGCGATCGAGTTGGCGACGCCCATGGCCAGGTTGTGATGGCCGTGAAAGCCCAACTCGGTTTCGGGTTTGAGCGCGGCACGCACGGCACTCAGGCGCGCTTTCACGTCGTCAGGCAGCATGTAGCCGGCCGAGTCGGTGACGTAGATGCAGTTGGCGCCGTAGCCTTGCATCAAGAGTGCCTGGCTGACCAGCTTTTCTGGGCTGGCCATGTGCGCCATCATCAAAAAGCCCACGGTGTCCAGACCCAGCTTGCGCGATTGGGTGATGTGCTGCTCCGACACATCGGCTTCGGTGCAGTGGGTGGCCACGCGGATGGTGTTCACGCCCAGGTCCTTGGCCATCTTCAGGTGTTCGACGGTGCCGATGCCGGGCAAGAGCAGGGCACTGACCTTGGCCTGCTTCATCAACGGAATCACGGCGCCCAGGTATTCCTCGTCGCTGTGCGCCGGAAAGCCGTAGTTGACGGAGGAGCCGCCCAGGCCGTCGCCGTGGGTGACTTCGATCAGCGGGATGCCCGCGGCATCCAGGCCGCAGGCGATGGATTTCATTTGCTCCAGCGTCATCTGGTGGCGCTTGGGGTGCATGCCGTCGCGCAGCGTCATGTCGTGGACGGTGACTTTTTTGCCTTCTAGCTTCATGGTGGTTCTCCTGCGTGGTTCAGGCGTGGACGGGCTGGAGTGTCAACTGCCCGGCGAGGATTTCCTCGGCAAACATCTCGGCGGTGCGGGCCGCCGCCGCCGTCATGATGTCGAGGTTGCCGGCGTATTTGGGCAGGTAGTCGCCCAGGCCCTCGACTTCCAGGTAGACCGAGACGCGCAAGCCGTCGAAAACCGGGCCGTTGACCAGCTTGTAGCCGGGCACGTACTTCTGCACCTCTTTGATCATGGCGTGGATGGACTCGGTGATCTTGGCCTGATCGGGTTCGCTCTCCAGCAGGCAGTGCACGGTGTCGCGCATGATCAGCGGGGGCTCGGCCGGGTTGAGGATGATGATGGCCTTGCCCTTTTTGGCGCCACCGACCTTTTCGACCGCGCCGGCGGTGGTGCGGGTGAATTCGTCGATGTTCTTGCGCGTTCCGGGTCCGGCGGACTTGCTCGAGACGGTGGCGACGATTTCGCCGTAGGCCACCGGCTGGACGCGGCTCACGGCCGCGACCATGGGAATGGTGGCCTGGCCGCCGCAGGTGACCATGTTGACGTTCATCTCGCCTTTGCCGACATGTTCCTTGAGGTTGACCGTCGGCACGCAGAAGGGGCCGATGGCCGCCGGGGTCAGGTCTATCATCAGGGCGCCGAGGGCATTCACCTTGCGGCTGTTGTCAGCATGCACGTAGGCGCTGGTGGCATCGAAGACGATCTGCACGCCGTCGGCCTGCATGTGGGGAATCAACCCATCGACACCGTCAGCGGTGGTCTTGATGCCCATCTCGCGGGCGCGCTTGAGGCCGTCGGATTCGGGGTCGATGCCGACCATCCAGATGGGTTCCAATACCGGGCTGCGCTGCAGCTTGGCCAGCAGGTCGGTGCCGATGTTGCCGGGGCCGATCAGGGCGCATTTGATTTTTTTCGTCATGTGCTGAAATTTCCGGAAAAGTCAGTGAAAGCGCACCGAGCAGCCGCCGATGCCGCCGATGGTGACGCGGAAATGGTCGCCGGCCTGGGCCGGGAACATGGCGGCCAGCGCGCCGGAGAGAATCACCTCGCCGGCTTTCAGACCGATGCCCAGGCGGCCCAGGGTGTTGGCCAGCCAGGCCACGGAATTGACCGGGGAGCCCAGGGCGGCGGCGCCGGCGCCGGTGGCGATGATCTCGCCGTTTTTCTCGAGCACCATGCCGCAGGTCATCAGGTCGATCCTGCGCGGGTCGGCGGCGCTGCTACCGAGCACGAACATGCCGCAGGAGGCGTTGTCGGCCACGGTGTCCTGGATCTTGATTTTCCAGTCGCCGATGCGCGAGTCAACGATCTCGAAGCAGGGCATGACAAAGTCGGTGGCAGCCAGCACGTCGGCGTTGGTGACGCCGGGACCCATGAGGTCCTTTTTCAGGACAAAGGCGATTTCCCCTTCGGCCTTGGGCTGGATCAGGGAGGACATGGCGATGCTGCCGCCGTCGCTGACGATCATGCCGTCCAGCATGTAGCCGAAGTCGGGCTGGTAGACGCCCAGCATGTTCATCACGGCCGCGCTGGTAACGCCGATTTTCTTGCCGACGACGCGCTCGCCGGCCTGCAGACGGCGCGAGATCATCCGTTGCTGAATGTGGTAGGCGTCCTCGACGGTGATCTCTGGATGGCGGCTGGTCAACGGCTCGACCACGGTGCGCGTGCACAGCGCGCTGTAGAGCTCGTCACCCAGCGTTCCGATCAGTTCAGGGGTCATGGCGTTTCTCATTCCAGGTCGGGGCGTTCATTGCTTTGAGGCAGCTCTCCCAGGCCCGCTTCCGCGCCCCGGGAAGGCATCTTCACTCCTTGATCAAGCCTTCGGCGCGAAGCGCTGACTGTACCGCTTCACGGCCTCCAACACGGCCTTGGAAGGCCTGCAGCGAGGGCCAGGGCGAAAGATCAATGTTGACATATGCGCTCCAACCGAGCACGACGAACAGATAGATGTCGGCCACACTCAGTTGGTCGCCCAGCAGATAAGGCGCATGTTCGAGCTGTCGTGCGACCTGCCCCAGGCGGGTGTTCAGGCTCTGCCGCACGGCGTTTTTCCACTCATCGCTGGAGGCAGGGTTGAACAAGGGGCTGAAGCTCTTGTGCAGTTCGCTCGAGATGAAGTTCAGCCATTGCTGCAAGTGGTAGCGCTCGAAGCTGCCGTTGGCCGGCGCCAGCTGCTTGCCGGGGACCTGATCGGCCACGTATTGCACGATGGCCGGGCCTTCGGTCAGGGTACGGCCGTCGTCAAGCTGCAGGCAAGGCACGTACCCGGCCGGGTTGATCTCCAGGTAGTCCTGCCCGGAGGCAGTCTTCTTGCTCGCAAGATCGACCTGCACCAACTCGAAGTTCAGGCCCGCCTCGCGCAATGCAATGTGCGGTGACAGGGAGCAGGCACCAGGGCTGTAGTAAAGTTTCATGCAGGGATTCCCGTGCTATTCAGGTTGTTGTTCATGCTTTGTTGCGCGCAGCTGCTTTGTCGCGCACAGACTTGTGGCCCCACATGCTCGGACTGTCGTGCCTCACCACAACCCAGGAGCGGTCAACGGTACGGGCACTCCAGCCATACTCGACCTCTACTCCGGACGGGGTCGAGGCATAGAACGACACCATGTGGTCATTGGTGTGGCGCCCCAGCGTGGAGGTGATCAAGCCGTCCGCGTCAACCCGATCAAATGCAAAGCCGACGTCATCGAGCGAGGCGACTTCGAGCATGAAGTGATGAATGCGTTTTGGCAGCGGGAATGCCGCAATTGCCAGGGTGTGGTGGCGTTCGTTGCAGTGCAGGAAGTACGCAGGAACCGTCACGTCCGGCCCCATTTTCATGTCGATGACGTCAGACAACTGGAAGCCGAGCACGTCGGTATAAAACGCCAGCGCCTTGTCCGAATCCGGAACGCAGCGCACGAAATGCCCCAGCCCTTGCTCGCCGGTCAGGAAACCCGACACGGCCGCACCAGGCAGGAACGGTTTTTCGAACACCTCGCTGGCGCCATAGTAAATTTCCAACGGCAGGCCAAACGGGTCGGCAAAGGTGATCAATCCGGTCACCCCGCGGCGCCTGGCCAATGAGGCATCGCCGGTGGTGACTGCGATACCGGCCTGTTTGAGCTTGTCAGCCATCTGCGCCAGCCCTGCCGCATCGGCCACCTCGTAGCCGGCAAAGGCCAGATCGTCAACCTCGCCCTGCTGAACGGCGATCCGCCAGGCTCTCGAATCGATGCGGAACAGGTCGCCGTTGTCGGTCGTGCCCGCTTCCATCAAGCCCAGTTTCTGCGTCAGAAACGAACGCCAAGCAGCTACGTCGCTGACCGCAAACCCCATGTATCCCAAACTTCTGATGCTCATTACTGTCTCCTTCGTCGATGCTTAGGGATGGATATTCAGCTGTTCGAGCAAGTCATTACCTCCGGCACCCGAGAAGAATCCACGAACGCCCAAGCCACCGTCGTAGTTCAGCAAGGCCCCGGTCGCAGGCGCCGCATCGCCTCGGGTGGCAAAAAACACATAGGCCCCGGTGTACTCTTCGACCTCGGGCATGCGACCAATCGGCAGCACCGACTTCAGCATGTCGGCCAGCGGTACGGTCGAAATCGCCTTGCTGCCCATTCCCAGCGAGGAAGGACCTCTCAGATCGCTATTGATGCCGCCCGACCCCACGCCGTTGACGCGCACGTATGGCGCCAGCTCGAACGCCAGTTCACGCACCAGGCCCACGATGGCGTGCTTGGCTGCGGTGTAAAGAGGGCCGCCGCCATTGGGATAGAAGCCCGCATTGGAGATCGTGAAGATCACGTTGCCACGGCTGGCGACCAGGGCCGGCAGGCAGGCCTTCACTGCATGGATATAACCCTTGACATTGATGTGAAAGACCTCATCGAACGCGGCATCGAGGCTCTCTTCGGGCAGGTCGACCAAGGCCGTCGAGTAATCCCAGATGCCTGCATTGGGAATCAAGGTGTCGATTTTCCCGAACCTGGCCACGCAGCGGCTGGCAGCCTGTTTCTGGTCTTCCAGTGAACGCACATCGCCGACGATGCCGAGCACGTTGTCGCCATGATCGGTTTCCAGCTCTGCAAGGCGCTCTGCCGACTTGTCGAGCACCGCCACTTTGGCGCCTTCGGCCACGAATCGGTCCACGAGCGCGCGCCCTAATCCGGAGGCGCCCCCCGTGATCAGTACCGCTTCACCTTTCAGTTTCATTTTTCCAATCCCCTTTATTGTTAAAGCGATTCGCCGGTCATGCGCATCAATTCGGTTTGGCTTTGAGTAAATCCCGCAGGTTCGAGCCGACGTCCTGCAGTTGCTCGGCGGAAACAGAAACCCGGGTGCCGACCAGTCGGGTCGCCACAGAAAATTCCCTGGTGGCATTGATCGCCGTCGCGGCCTCGACGCAGCCATCAAGCAGCCTGAGCAACACGATTGGCTGGCCGCTCTGGGCGTCGCCGCGTACGACGATCTCGCCGGGCCCTTCGGCATCGCCAATCATCTGGATGCGGTGGCCTGCAATCTCCGTCCACGAGGTCGGCACCTGGGGCGCCGGCACGGGCTGACTCAACATGGCGCTGGCCGCGATTTCGGCCTCCATCTGGCTGTTCAGGTAGGTCTCCAGCGAGCGCTGGCCCCCTTGACGCAGCGGCCAGGCGGCGACGTCACCGGCGGCGAACACCTCTGGACACGAGGTGGCGCCGGTGGCGTCGACCAGCACGCCGCGCGCGCAGGCGATGCCAGCGGCACGGGCCAGCTCGTCCGCCGGCTCGGCGCCAATGCTGACCAAGACCACATCGGCGGGCACCCGGCGCCCGTCGGCGCAGATCACGGCGCGCACCTGCCCCTGGCCTTCGAAGCGCGCGGCCTGTGCATTGCGCTCCACGCGGACACCCATGCGTTCCAGTTCGGCCCGACACCATGCCCCGGTCCGGTGACCCAGCACGCGCACCAGCAACTCGTCGCCGGCTTCCAGAATCGTGACATGGACACTCAGCTTGCGGGCGGTGGTCGCCACCTCGCAACCGATCAGGCCTCCGCCGACGATGACCAGCGACTGGCCCGGTTGCAGCGCCTGCCGCAGCGCCTGGCTGTCGGCGAGGTCTCGCAAGGTATGGATGCCTGCCAGGTCGCCACCCCGAATCGCCATGCGCCGGGCGCGCGCGCCGGTGGCCAGCAGCAGCCGGTCGTAGGCCAGCGGGGCGCCCGATTCAAACTGAATCTGGCGGTTGGCCAGATCCAGGCAACTCACCCGTCGCCCGAGCTGGACATCCACATGGGCCGATGCGTACCAGGCGCTGTCCAGGATTGCAGGCGGCTCGGGCTGCTCGCCCGCCAGCACCGTCTTGGACAGCGTGGTCCGGTCATAGGCCTGATGCGACTCATCCCCGAGCAGGTGGATGCGCCCCTCGTATCCCTGGGCGCGCAGTGCGCGCGCAGCCGTCGAACCGGCCAGGCCGGCGCCGATGATGGCGATGGTGTCGATCATGGCGCCAGATACCCGGCTTCGAAGTCGACCAGCACGTCATTGTCTTCGATGCGGATCGGAAATATCTTCAGTGCCTCACAGGGCGGCGGTGATTTGACCTTGCCCGTGCGAACGCAAAACTTCCCCATGTGCAGTGAGCATTCCACCACGTCACCTTCAAGATAGCCGCCATCGGACAGGGACCAGTCGCCGTGGGTGCAGCGGTCCTGTGTTGCGAACAGCTCGCCATCCACATTGAAAATCGCGACGGAGGTGCCTCCACTTTCGACCTTCAGGGCTTCGCCTTCGGGCACATCTCTTCGATCACAAACTCTGGTAAATTTCATAACGCTTCTTGTAATTAGTTAAAAGGGTTAAATCGCCTGGGGCGAACAGTCACTGTTGGTGGCTGAAGAGTAATTCAAAGTGTCCTCAGCGATTTCGACGCCAGGGCACGCCAGGCATGCAGGCCCCAGCCAATCCACAGCACATGGATCACCAGCGTGACAAGCCCGAACCACAAGGCTTCGTGGCTCCACACGATGCTGTAAAAATCCCAGAGGCCATCGACCACTTCCGTTGCGATGACCACTGGAATAACGGCCCGATAACGGCCCGGATCGCGGGCGCCCCACAAAGCGACGGCCCCGATGGCGCCCAACTGGAGACCGACCACCGCCCAGGCATCCTGCAGCAGGGTGAAAATCGGCGCACCCACGTGCAGTTCTACGCCTGGATACATCCTGCCAAACAAGCCCAACGTGCTGAAGGGAAGCGTGCCAATGAGGTTGATGATGTAGAAGACGCCGATGGCGATCAAAAACAGTCTTGCATTTTTCATGGCAGCATCCTCATTGAGGCCGGTTCAGCGTGCTGGGCTAGAAGAACATGCTCAGGTTGTTCGACAGCAAGGTACTGGCGTCGAGCAGGATGGTGCGCTTGGCGATGCTGAAACCAAGGTTGTTGTCGGCGCGGCGCAGCACGTCCCGGCGTTCGCCCGCGAAGATGTCGACCTGGCGCTCAAGCCGATTGCGGTACAGGATGAATGCGGAATTGACCTCGAAGGTATCCGGCGTGGCCGTCTCCTTGACGATGACGTTGGAGACCAGGTGGCGCGTGCGGGAAGGCGGGTTCTCCGCCCAGCCCACGTCCGAGGTCACCTTGCGGATGCGCCCGTACATGGTTTCATGGGTTTCATCGAAATGGGCTAAATCCTGGTCGCCGGAATATTCCAGCTCGCCCTCCCGGATCATGCGATTGGTGCGCAGCGGCATGAAGTAGTGGATATCTTTGTCCAGCAGGGCAAACCAGGCCTCGTAGGCCCGGTGGTCAAGCAACTGCGCTTCGCGGTAGTAGAACTGCTCGATCTCGTTCTGCAACTCAAGGCCAGCCGCCTTGCTTGGCCATTCAAATGTTTTGAAAAAATGCGGGGATGGATTTGTCATAACAGTTATCTCCAAGTAAATATCAGGGGACGGAACCTCGGCGCGCCGTCTGCACATGCACGTCCAGCCCACCATGTTGAATTCTTCCGGTTGACAGATCTAACGATTGCGTCTTGATCAGGGCTTGAGCGTGGCCCAGCTGGGCTCGGACATCATGCGCATCCAGTGGTGATACATACCCCGCGCCGCTTCTTCGGCGTAGACGTAGCCGACGTTGCCAGGAAAATCAGGGTGACCGGTCTGCGACCGACCCAGGCCCATCTGGGCATTGAGCGGCTGGCTCTTGGCCTTGTACCCACGTAGCCCCTTCTGGATCTCCACCCAGTTCTCGCCATCGTCCTGCTCAAACACGCCGCCTGCGGAGAAGTTGCGGATGTTGTGCCGGCGATATTCTTCCTTGATCTCCGCCGGGGCGTCGGCATCGACCAGGGTGAAGGCCCACACCTCGATTTCATTGGGACCACGCGGGTGCCAGATCCGGATGTTGTTGAAGGTGGGCAGGAATGAACAGGTCGGGAAGATCGTCATGTGCTGGCCGACCATGCGTCGAACCGGCATGCCGGTGTGCCCCAGGCGCTGTTCCGCAAGCTCGGCAGCCGGACCCTCGGTCCAGTACTGGGTGACCTTGGGGCCCATCACCGCCAGGAGTGAGCCCGGCTCGTCGACATACCAGCCCGAGCCGTGCCCGCCCCAAGCGGCCCGGAACTGATTGCCCTTGGTGGGTATCTGCGCCTGGGAGAGGTCCATTTCCGGCGGAATGCCCGCCAGGATGCCGGACAGGTGCGTCGTGGTGCCGGCGTGGTACATGTCACTGCAGAACTGCTCGGCGGCAAACTTCCAGTTGCACGGAATCACCCACTTCTGCATGCCGCCGATGGCCACAGTCCCGGCCGGCGTGCGATCCAGCATGACGTCCATATAGGGGCGGGCGTCACCGAGGTAGGTCTCCAGGTCTGGCGCCTGCACATCCCAGTTGGCAAAGACCAGGCCCTTGTAGGTTGCCACGCGTGCCTGGAGCGGGCCCCATTCGGCCTTGTCAAAGCCGCAGTCGCCTTCTTTCTTGTCGCAAAAGGCTTCCTTCTCGAACGGCACGTTCACCAGCTTGCCGGCGATGTCGTAGGCCCAGCCGTGATAGCTGCAGGTGAAAGCCTTGGCGTTGCCGGCGTCCGAGCGGCAGATACGCATGCCGCGGTGCCGGCACTGGTTCAGGAACACCTTGATGCTCTTGTCTTTCTGTCGCACCATAACCACCGGATCTTCGCCCATGTAAGTGGCCAGGAAGTCCCCGGTTTCAGGCACATGACTCTCGTGCCCAAGTAACAGCCAAGAGCGACCAAAAACCCGCTCAAGCTCCAGCTCATAAAGACTCTGATCGGCGTAGATGCGTGGATCAAGCAGCCCTTTTTCCTGATCGACCAACCCCCGGATCGCCTCCGGCGTCCAATTGGTAACCCACTTCACAGGGGCTCCCTGCACTTCTTTGATTGCTGAACTCATGATTTAACGTCTCCGTTGAAATGCCCTTGGCAGGGCGGAAAAAATACCAACCTCTTCCATCACACAAAAAAGATACCTGCGATGTTGGCGTCACCGCAACAAACCGAATTGCCGAACCACCGAAATTGATGACTCAATATGCATCCGCAACAACTCAGTACAGCGCTCGGCATCACGCGCGAGCGCGCTGTCACGAAGCGCCAGATGCTCCTCGTGCACGTTTCTGGCAGGCCGGTTGTGCATCGCCGTCAATCGGCGGTAGCGCTCCATTTGCAAATACAGGATAGACAGGAACCGCTGGGTCCAGGCGGATGAACAGGCTGAGATCAGGGCTTCGTGAAAGTCGCGGTTGGCTTGCTCCCACTGATTGAACAAGTGAACCGGATCGCGCATCGTGCGCTCGTCGAGGAGCGAGAGCCGGTGATACGAACTGACAACCCGCGCCTCCCATTCGGCGTCGCCATTCAGCACACTTTGGCGCAGCGCTTCGCACTCAAGCGCGATCCGCGTGGCGGCCAGATCACGCATGTCATCCAGAGACATGGGGGTCACATGAAATCCACGCTGGGCCTGTGTCTGCACCAGGTTATTGGCCACCAGCAGGGAAAGCGCCTCCCGCACGGTCCCGCCGCTAACCTCATAGCGCGACTTGAGATCTTCAATGGCGAGTCTGGAGCCAGCAGCGAGTCGCCCCTCCACGATGTCCGCCCGCAACCGCTGAAACGTCGCCTCAATCAGGCTGCGCACGTTCGCGATGGGCACCGGCGACGCATCCGCAAATGACTTGTCGCCTCCCATGGTGAGGCTGTTTGGAGTTCTCGCATTCATTGCATTTCTCACCTGGTCATTACAGAAAATTTCCCCACATTTCAGCGCGGACTGAATCAGGCTTCGATAGCAAGTGGCTCGTCATAATGTTGATATTATTATCGACATTCGACATCCATACCTGAGTGAAAACCCTAGGAAAGGTCTTAGTACGGGTTTGGTGTCCATCGCTGCGATGCCCTCGGCCAGTGCGGTGCGCCGCACCAGATGCACGGCATGCACAGATTCGTCGCTGTCGTGCACCTCGGCACCCACGATCTTGCGGCTGTACAAATCCAGGATCAGGTACAGGTGGAACTTGACACGACTTGCGGTTCGGGCGATCCCTGACGGGTTTCAGCCGCTCCCACATCGTTTTGGATGATCCTAAATCCGGCAGTTGCTCGACCGTGATCGGGCGCTGAGCCAGTCCAGTTGCGGCTTTGCGCGGTTTTGGCACACTCACCCGATGGGTGAAGCAAGACGCAAGGCGCTGGCGGCGCGTCCAAGGGCAGGCCATGAGCCCGTCCAGCCGCAGATCGTGGACACGCTGGGCGGGCGCATGCACGTGCGCTGGGACGAAGGTGCGGCGGCCACGCCGCACGGCCAACTGGTGTTCTTCGCGGAATTCCTGGCCGCCACCGGCGTGTTCGAGCGTTGGGTGTCCGCTTGTCCACTCGTCTACCGCAGCGGCAACGCCCCGGACAAACGTGACGTGCTGGGCACGCTGATGCTCGGACTGCTGGCCGGGCACCGACGCTACGCGCACATCACCGCCCTGCGAGGCGACGCTGTGGCCGCGCAGGCCCTGGGCATGAACAGAATGGTCAGCGAGGACGCGCTGCGCCGGGCGCTGCAGCGCATCGACGAAGCCAGCAGTGCGGCGTGGCTGCGCCCGAGCCTTGCTACTTCAGTGCGCGAGGTGCTCGACCAACCCTGGGTGCTGGACATCGACGCCAGCATCAAGCCGCTGTACGGGCACCAAGAAGGCGCGGAGATCGGCTACAACCCCACCAAACCCATGCGGCCCAGCCATGTGCTGCACACCTTTCTGGTGGCCAACTGACCTTGCCCTCGTTTCGTGTAGCTCTTAGCCCGACGATTACGCGGCCTTTTTGCGCTGTGCCTCGTACCAGCGTTGCTCGAACTGCATCGGGCTGAGATAGCCCAGTGACGAATGCAGCCTGCGGTGATTGTAGAAAGCCATCCAGTCCATCACAGCCTGTTTGGCTTGCTCTCGGGTGGTGAACTTGTGTCCATGCACGCTGGCCGTTTTCAGCCGGCCCCAGAAGCTCTCGGTCGGTGCGTTGTCCCAGCAGTTGCCCTTCCTGCTCATTGACGAGCGCATCTTCCAGTCTTTCAACGCCCCCTGGAACTCGCCGCTGCAATACTGGGCGGATTCAATTGGTCGTCGCAACACCTTCAACCAGGAGGTGTTTATGGGGCGACCCGCAGGATGGATGAAGCAATTGACAGGGAGAGATGCGATGCGATCTCCGGGGGCGCCTTCGCTTCGGCGAGAGGTCGAGCGCCAGTTCTGGGTACAGATTGCAACCGGAATCACCAGTGAGAGGGCAGCTGAGGCGGTTGGCGTATCGCAGGCGGTGGGCTCGCGCTGGTTCCGGCATCGTGGAGGCATGCCATTGTTCATGTCGAAACCTGTATGTGGGGTCTCCTCGTTTTCAGTGCAATAAGTGACGGTACGAAAAGCTAGCACTGGCGCGGAGGTGGTGTTGGTAGATCGTTGATTTCATTGACTTTCCTGTTCACTTTCAAATCTGCGATTCGTGGCGTCAAACCGTGGTCGGTTTCATCCATTGGTGCCAGTTATCGATGCATTTGGCCGCGAAGGCAGGATTTGGTCAGCATAGCGGTCAACCGGGAAGCGAAACACACCCCGCAAGTTGATGCTCTCCAGCCTGGTGGGCGCAATCTTCCCGATCAGTTCCGGTGGAATGACCTGGCGGCGGTTCGACCAGCGATCCAGGACCGCCTGCATCTGTGAGGTATTCCACGCCATCACGATGTTGGCCATCAGGCTCAACGCATCGGCCACAGCCTGCATTTCATCGACACGTTTGGCCTGCGCCGGGCTGATCCGGCCGGTATAAATGGCGCGCTTGAGGGCGTTAACAGCCTCGCCCCGATTGAGCACCCGGCGCAACTCGTTCCTGAAAGCGTCCTTGACAAAGTAGTCAGCCAAAAACGCCGTACGCAGCAACCGCCCCAATTGCACGCCAGCCTCATAGATTGGATCGCCCTGGGCGGCAGAACCGAACCGCGCAAGAGCTGCCACCGCACTGGCATGTCCGCTCATGACCGAGGCTGCCAGGTGCACCAGACTATCCCAATGCTTTTCGATCAAAGCGACGTCGACATTGGCTTCGCACACCGCAGCGATTTCTGCGGGCACTTTGGTGCCGCGTGGCACAAAGAGGTGGCGCTGTTTGAGTTCCTTCAACCGCGGGCAAAGATCAAAACCAAGCAAACGGGCATGTGACATGGCAAAGTCGGTGTAGCCATGGGTATCCACAGCAAGCTGGCTGGTCTCCAGCTTTTCTTGGCGGATGACACCTTCAATGGCCACGCCCGCCTGGCGCTCATTGAGCACAAAGGGCTGCGCATGGAAGATGCCCCACCGGTCTTTTACATGGGAGTAGATTCCAATGGAAGGTGTGTTGCGCCGAGGATCAAGCCGGGCTTGCCACACCCGTTTGGTGGTCTCCATGGTCATCATGTCAGAAGATGCCAAATCGGACCGCCCCCAGGTGGCGGCAATCGGGTGTCGCTGCATGAATTCCAGCACAGCCTGGCAGGCCTGGCTCAGACGCCGTTCGTCCCGCGCCCAGCGCATGGCCTGGCGAATGCTGGTGGCAGACAATTGCGGAATCATGCGCGCGCATTCGACCGCAGTCAGACTGGTGCCGTGGGCCATGATGCCGGCATAGACCATCAGCAGCTCGTCGGTAGAGCGCGGCTCACGTCCGAGCATGATCCAGCTAAAGCGCACCTGGGCGTCAACGGCCAGAATCACTTCCGGCAATTGAACCTCACCGATGCGGTGATCCAAAGCCGCGCGCAGCTTGGTCACTTCTGGGTCTTCGTCCTCTGCGGGCAATGGCGACAAATGGAGTTCATCATCCACGCGCAGTACGCCACTGCGGGCTGCAGCGGCCACCGCATCGACACCGGCAGTTACTCTGGCCAGCAAAGGCTTCAAGAAAGTGGCAGCCTTGCTGGGTAACGATAGACGGGCATAGTGTTTCTTGGACTCTGCCTGCCAACGCTCGTCCGTGAAGAACAAGCGCGCACGACCCCGAAAGCTCAGGCTGTGCTCAATCCAGACCGAGCCATTGCGCACCGCGCGGCGCAGGGCAAACAGGGTGGCCACCTCCAACGCCTGAAACGCCCGTTCCCGGTCTGGGCTGGAGATCGAAACCTGCCAGATCATTCCCAGACTTGGTGCCACCACTTCAACTGGCAGCTTTCTGGATCCTTTGAGATATAAAGCTTGCAGCTTGGCAAGGTACTCGATGGCAGGATGCTCGCCGGTGGCCTGCCAGGGCAGCTTTGCAATGGCGACGAGCAACGACCGCACGGGGCGAATTCCATCAATCAATCCCTCGCGGACCAGGGAGGCCCTGCTCGGTGGTTTGCGTTTCTGGGTTTCGGTGATCAAGGCTTCAAGACGGGCACGCAACTCAGCATCTGGCACCGCACCTTGCGCGCTCAAGGCAACAAGTTCGCCGAGCAGCGTTTTGTACATTGCGGCCCAATTGACGGTAGCGGGGACATCGGCGGCAGCCTGACGCCACAGATCGGCGATCCGGCGCTGCACCATAAGGATCAACTGGTCTGTGGTGGTGAACAGGCAATACCGAAGAAAGCATGCGACCTCCACGGTGCGCGCTGGCTCTTTGATCTTGGCTCCGGCTGAGGGCGGCCTGGAGACAAGTCGGCGCGCGTAGCGGCGCAAGATGAGATCGGGGATGTCTGCCAGGTGCTTATGAACGTCCAGCGTGTAAAGCAGGTCGATGCGCTCCAGTACCTCGCTGATTTGGCGGGTTGAGTGTTTCGCCGGTGCAGCCCATAGCCAACTCTGCTGGGTTTGTCCATCTGGGCGCAGCTCTGAAACTGAGGCTCGCCAGCGATCAAGTGTTGCTGGATCAACGCTGGCGGCGATGGCGGTGCCTGTTTCAACTTCAAGCTGGGCAAGTGCCGCCGCAATCAGTGTCCGAATTGCCCGCTCGTGCACGATCACCAGCTTGTTCTTGTACAGCCATTGACGCGCCCGCACGAGTAGCTGATCGCGGTCGGCGCAGCGCGCCACTTCGTCGCGCAGTTCACGTACCAGTGAGCGGCGCTGGTGCTCGCTCATCCACTGGAATCCAAGGACCGTGCAGGCTACTTGTTGGTGATCGAATAGCGTGCGCCCGCGTTCATACATGGCTCTCAGCGAGGCGACTTCTGGTGCTGCAATGCCAAGCTCGTTGCCAAGGTGGCGCCACAAGGCTACTGGAATTACCCGAAAGGCACCGAGCAAACGCCCACTCATGCGCAGGAAACCAATATGGAGCGCCAGACCAAGCTTGTGGGAATCACCTCGGCGTGCATTGATTGCGTCGCGCTCGGCACCATCGAAGGTGAAAAATGCCTTCATCTCGAAGTCGCTGATATCGCGGGGGAGCCCACGCATCCCCAAAAACGTTGTGTGCCAACCCTGCATCGTGAACCTCAAAAGTGGGAGGCCACCATACCCGTTTACAAAGCGAACAGGAAAGTCAATGAAATCAACGGTCTACCCAGACCACCCCCGCGCCAGTGCTAGCTTTGCGTACCGTCACTTATTGCACTGAAAACGAGGAGACCCCGTAGTGAGCAGGCCCGCGGCCAGGGCCAGTGTGGAGAGGGTTAGACGCAGCATGGAGTTTCCTTGGTAGTTGGCGGGATGCAGCTCCGGGGGCTGGCCGGAGCGGGTAATCGAGGCAGGTGCCGGTCAATCGAACGGGTATTTCGACGACAGAGGTTCCGGAGTGACCTCGTAGAGGTCTTGGCCGTGGGCGCGCAGCAGATAGGCCTTGCCTTTGCGCAGTACCGTCCAGCATTCGGGCTCTACACCCGTGCTGATGCTTACGCACAATTCCTTGCCCACGATCTTCCAATGCCCCTGGTGCGGCCGCCCCAGTTCAATGGACTTCGTGCGTCCATCGGGAAGGAGGTAAGCGGACCAGTGCGCGCCTTCGGATATGACATTGCCGACGAAGACTGTCTTGATCTGCGCGCCGGTGAGTTCGCTGGGGCCGGGCGCTGCCGATGCCGCCACCAGGCTCAGGGACTGAATGAGTGTGGCGAAGGCAAGACGGGGGATTGCGGACATTTGGTGCATTTTCAGTTGGGCGGATCAGGCTGGCATGACCGGCGGCCAGTTGTGTGTCTCGGCCTGGCATGCGCGGCACCACGCATAGAGGGCGTCGTACATCACCATGCCGTGCTGGAGCATTTCGTGGTCGTCGCTAAAGTTGTGCGACAGCCCGAGCGAGAGCGCATAGAGCCCTGCTGATTGCGGCGTCAGGTCGAGCCGGGAGGTGTCGGCGCCGCGCACGATCTCGGCCAACTGGCGCAGCGCTGGGTCGTCCAGGTGGTACTTCGACAGGAAGGAATCGAAACTGCACAGCTCGCCCACATGGCTTAGTTCGACATTCGGGATGTCGTAGGGGATGGCGCCGGTAGCGTTGGCGGTTTTCAGCACCTCGCTGGCCGGCACATAGAGAAATTCCGCCTGCTGGTCGATGAAGCGCGCAACCAGCCAGGGACAGGCGATGCGGTCGATCTTGGGGCGTTCGCGTGTAATCCACTTCATGGTGCTACTCCTTTGCTTCAAATGTCACGCCAGCAGCGCGACAGGCTTCGATGCCTCCGGCCACGAAGCGTGCGTCGAGGCCATGCGCTCGTAGCGCGAGCGCCACCGACTGGCTGACTTCATGGCCGTGCACGCAATACACAAGGACGGGTTTAGAGGTATCGATTTCACGGCTCCAATTTGCCAACTGCACGGGATCGCGCCGAATGGCCCCGGCGATGCGATCAGGCGCTTGTGCGTAGCCTGCCGTGCGTCGCACGTCGATCAGTTGGAGGTCACCGCCGACTTCCTCTGGTGCGGCCGACCAGGGCAGTGCATCAGCCTCGACGGCGGCAGCGTAGCGCTGCATCACGGCATTCCAGCGGATGTTTTGCATGAAGGCGTCAACATACGCGGCCGCCTTGGCACCGAAATCCATGTGGTAGGCGTGCTCGTACATGTCCAGTGCCAGCAGCGGTGTGGCGCCGGCCAGCAGGTTCGTATGGTCTGCCGCCCAATGGTTGATCAGCCGCGCCTCGCGTGTGGACCATGACAGCAGCGCCCACCCCGAGCCGCCGCCCATGGCCTTGGCCAGTGCGGAGAATTCCGTGCGCCAGCGGTCAACGCTGCCAAAGTCGCGGGCCAAGGCAACTGCCAGGCCGGAGTCCGGCAATGCACCGTCGCCTCCCAGCGTGTCGAAGTACAGCTCGTGGAGCCAAGCGGAATTGGCGGCGATCAGCTCTTCGCGCTTCAGGCCATTGATCATGAAGACCGGAGCGGTCGGCCAATCCAGGTGCGCCAGTTGCTGGCGAATAGCATCCAGGCGCTTGACTGCGCCGGTGTAGTTATTCGCGTGATGGCTGAGGATGAGTTTCTCGGACAGCCCGTTGAGGGCAGCGAGGTTGATGGTAAGGGGGCGTAGTTGTAAATCCATTGGAGTGTTCCTAGAAATGTGGCAAGTCATGGGTTAAGGCGTGGACTCCTCTCGCTTCTATTCAGCTGCGGGTCACCAGCGGGTAGACGACCAGCCCAATCAGTGCCGCGGCAGCGACAACGATCGGCTCCGGCAACTTCTTGAATTTCCAAAGCAAGGCAGCAGTCCCCAGGGCGAGTAGCGCCGTGGGAACGTCCTTGATCGAGCGCACCCCGATAACTACCACGGCTCCGGCCAACGATCCGATGGCGGCTGCCGTCACGCCATCGACGAATGCCACGATTCCCGGTTTCTTTCCATATTTCTTGAAGTACGGGGCTGGCAGGACTGTGAAGAGATAGCACGGCAGGAAGGTTGCCAGCGCCGCAGCAACCGCGCCCCAGAAGTCCGCGACCAGAAAGCCGATGAACCCGGTAGTGACGACGACAGGACCGGGAGTGATCATGGCGACTGCGACAGCGTCAAGGAACTGGTGATCGGTCAACCATCCGTACTCCTTGACCACTCCGCTGTACAGAAACGGGACGATAGCTAGGCCGCTACCAAAAACAAAGCTGCCCGCGTAGAAGAAATACTTGGTGATCTGCCACAGCCTGGTCCAGTCGACGTTGGACAAGCCAAGCAAGGCCAGCAAAGGAATAGCACTGCTGTGCAGCGTGCTGGACGGCTTAATAAATTTCGGCGGCGCGCGCAACAACCACACGAGAATGCCTGCGCCCAGGAACAACCACAGTTCCTCGGATTGGGTGATGATTGTCACTGCCGCCGCTACTGCAAAGATGGCACATTGCAGTTTGTCTTTGCCGATGTTCTTGGTAGAGAGCTTCCAGGTGCTGACAGCAATGATCCCAATGACAGCGGAACTCACGCCATAAAACACGGCCTGCATCCAACCCAGGCCGCCGAAATGCGTATAGGCCCAACCCAGTCCGATCACCATCAGAAACGAGGGCAGCACAAAAGCGAGGCCCACCAGGGTGGCCCCTAGGAAGCTGTAGTGAACAAAGCCCAGGTAGATGGCCAACTGCGCGGCTAACGGTCCTGGCGCGAGCTGCGCCAAGGCCAGCCCTTCCTTGTAGTCTGCCTCGGTGAACCATTGGCGCCGTTCCACCAAGTCGCGATCCATGTAGCCGGCCAGGGCTACGGGTCCGCCGAAGCCCAGTGCTCCGAGCCGTAAGAAATAAGCAATCAATTGCCACAGCGTATAGCTGCGAGGCGCCGCACTGCTGATGGCTGCAGCTGAAGTGGTCTCGTTCATGAAGATTCGTTCCTAAAAAAGTGATCTGAGTTAAAGAAGTGATCTGAGGTGGGTCGTCACGTTTTGCGACTACTGGAGAAATGGGCATGGAGCGAATCCAGCACGCCGCCGATGTCGACCAGCAGCGCGTCGTCGTCCGGCCAGCGCTTGCGTGCGCCGGCCAGCACGGCCTCGAAGCCGCTGGCCTCGGGTGTGGTCGCGCCACCCACGTCGAGCGCATGCACCATGGCTCCCAGGCGCGAGAGACCCCGATCGTCCTCCAGGCCGAAGCTCGCCAGCAGTACCTCGAACGTCACCCGCTCGCCCACGTGCGAGAAAGTCGCGCCGTCGAAATCGAAACCCAGCGCATCGGACGGGCAGTCTGCTGCGGTGTTCAGCCACAGGAAGCGCGCGTGAGGGTCGATAAAACGCTGGATCAGCCAGGCACTCGCCACGCGGTCCACCCAGAGATGGCGGCGTGTGGCCCAGACTCGCCCCTGGTACTGCATGCGATCACGCCGAGCAATGCGGCCGGCCATAGGCTGCGGCTCGCCGGGTGACTGCATAGATTCGAGGGCGTTGGCGAAATCGCGCCACTGGGCGTCGGCGCGGATCGACGTCTCGCCGGGAAAGAAGTCGATTTTGCGGATGACCTCATAGGCACGCGCATGCTTGCGCTGTGTACGCTGGAGTTCGGCTGCGCTCAGGGCGGAAAGCGTCTGGCGTGCTTGCGCCAGTTCCTCCAGCCAGGGGGTGTAATCGGCCGTCCGGTCGAACAGCGCCTGAAAGGTGGCCTGCTCAGCCAGGTCAAGGGCTTGTACCTGCAGCAGCCAGGCTTGGCCACCTTCCTGCAGCGCTTCATCGGCCAGCATTTGTAGCTGCGCAGCCTGTTCGGCCTGAGCGGGCAGTAGGTAGGCGCCGTCGCGCAAGGCGGCACAGCCGAGCGCCTTGACGGCGCGCCAAATCCGCATGCGTGCCGTGGCGCTCGCGGAGGGGAGGCTGACGATGAGGGTCAGCCAAGAGTCGGAGGTGAGAGTCATGGCAACAGCTTAAATCCCTGTCACGGTCGTTGCAATGATGTAGCGATCTCTACAAAACAGTAACTACTGGGTTCAGAAGATTTGCACCCCGCCCTGGGGCGTGTCGGCGCGCGGCGCCGTCAGGCTCTCGGGCGTTGCCCCGTGCTTCGTGCCGAATCACGGCCATGCGGCGTCGATCCTTCACGCAACTGCGGCCCTGATCGCAGATCCGGGCCTGCGCGCTGCGCTTGCTAATACCGGCTGTGCCTGGGTGGCGCGGTGTGGCGGCTTGTTGCTTCTCCATCGTGCCACGGCGTTCTCGCCGTGCAAGGGCGGCGCGTGCTCGCACTCTTGCGGCCTGCGGCCGTCGTTGACCCTTGACTGCTTGCGCTGCGCAGTGCCCCGAAAGGGTCGGGCAATTCCGCCCGGCAACCTTTCAGGAGCTCACCATGAACAACGCACTCATCACTGACGAGCAGCGCATCGTGCTGCTGTCGGAATCCAGCCTGCGCTCTGACGACTCGGCGTGATGCCTTCGCGCCCCTAACGGGGCGTTGCGCGCTTTGCTTGTCTCCAGGGGAAAGCCCTGCGGGCTATCCCCGCCGCGCGAGCTTGGCGCCCCTCAAAGGCCGCCGAGCCGGCTTCCCGATGCCTGGAGCATGAGCTTGTGCATCGAGCCTTGAAGTCCGGGCGTCCCCGGCCAGGAAACATGGCCGGTCGCGCTGTCGTGCTGCGCATCGAACCCCCTGCGGGGTTTCGCCCCTGTCGGGCTTCCATCATTCCCTCGCGCTGATCGGCTGACGCCTCCGGCCCGGCTTCCAGCTTCGGGCCTGCGCGCTTCGCTTGCCGTGCGGTCGGCGCATGGGGAAGGCCGTTGCCTTGTCCAGCCGTCTCCCCTGACTTCATCACCTTGTCCGCGACTGTAGCCCGCTCCCGTGCGCCGTCAAGGCGCGCAGGGCCGTGTCCTCGCTGCGCTGCGGGCCGCACCAACCCTGCGCTTGCCTCCTTGACGGCCCCCGTCCGCGCGCTCCTGACCGTCGCGGGCGATGAACTCAGGAAAGACGGTGGCAACAGGGCCAACCAGGTTCCTCGTGCCGACCGCACCGAACAGCCGAAAGGCTGGGCTCCGAATCTAGGAATCCGGTGTGCGGTTTTCTTCAACAACCAAGTCAGGAGAAAGACATGCTTGCATCCCGTTTTGCTTCCCATTCCCCGGCGCTGCGTTCCGATTACCCCTTGTCGGATGACCAAATCCGGCGCGTGGCCCCGTCCATCTTTGCGGATGCCCCGCATGAGAGCCGTTCCGAGCGGTACAGCTACGGCACTACGGCCAGGCGACACGTTGGTCGTTTGGAAACTGGATCGGCTCGGGCGCGACCTGCGCCATCTGATCAATACCGTCCATGACCTGACCGGACGCGGCATCGGCCTCAAGGTGCTGACCGGGCACGGCGCGGCCATTGACACCACGACCGCCGCCGGCAAGCTGGTCTTCGGTATCTTCGCCGCGCTGGCCGAGTTCGAGCGCGAGTTGATCGCCGAGCGCACCGTGGCGGGCCTGGCCTCAGCACGGGCACGCGGCCGGAAAGGCGGCCGGCCGTTCAAGATGACCGCCGCCAAGCTGCGGCTGGCGATGGCGGCAATGGGGCAGTCAGAGACCAAGGTCGGCGACCTGTGCCAGGAACTTGGCATCACGCGGCAGACCCTGTATCGGCATATTTCACCCAAGGGCGAGCTACGTCCAGATGGCGAGAAGCTACTCAGCCGAATTTGATGCCGACATGAGGCGACGTAGCGAAAGCGTGGTTTGTCTCAATTTGACGGCGGCGAACCGCAAGCGTTCGGTTCGCCGCTCGTTTCGGTCGCAGTGCTGGCCCGCGCCTGGAAACGTTGATAACACTCCAGCCCGCAGAAGTGCTCGACGTACTCCGCGCCTTCCGGTGTGAAGGCGGCATCGAGCGGAATTTCCTTGCAGCACACGCAGCAACTGGTGGCGGTCGGATCATTTGCATTCATGGTGGCACCCCTCCATTGACTGACGAAGACGGCGAATGCCGCCGCCGGCATCGGCTTTGCGAACAGAAAGCCTTGCCCGCGCTCGAACGCTTGGGCCCTCCGCCGTAGTCCATCCATCCGGCCGGGAAGCGCTCATGATCTTTCCCTGAATGCCCGCAACGCCCGCGCCAGTGACAGAAGAAACAGGCCGGTCAAACCGAGCGCCGTGATGACCCAATACTCGACAAGGAATGCACCGGCGGTTGTGCCGGCCAGCACGGCAGCGAGGATGGACAGGTGGCAGGGGCAAGTCAGCACGGCCAGCGTGCCCCACAGGTAGCCGGTGAACGGTTTGTGCGTCTCGGCCGGCATGCGCTCGGGGCTGTTCATGGCAAACTCTCCGCATGCTGTGCCGGCGCGGTCGGCATGGCGGCCAACTGCACTTCCAGATTGGCCAACGCTTCGCGCCGGCGTTCGACGAACTGACGCAGCACAGCAAGCTGCGCGGCAGTTTCATCGCAGTTCGCCGCATCCAGCGCCCGGCACAGCCGCGCCAATGCGCCGAGGCCGATGCCCGCCTCGAAGGCGGCCCGCACGAAGCACAGTCGCTGCAAGGCGGCGTCATCGAACAGGCCGTAGCCACCCGTGGTGCAGGCGACTGGCCGCAGCAATCCACGCAGCAGGTAATCGCGCACGATATGCACACTCACCCCGGCATCAAAGGCCAACCGGGACACCGTGTAGGCGTTCATCGAACACCTCCTTTTCCTCATCCGGCACAACACGAAAGCTGCTTCACGTCCTTGCTGAAGGTCTGCGCCGCGAGCTTCAACCCCTCGACCATCGTCAGGTAGGGGAACAACTGGTCGGCCAGTTCCTGCACCGTCATGCGGTTGCGAATGGCGAGAACAGCCGTCTGGATCAATTCGCCGGCTTCCGGGGCGACGACCTGCACGCCGATGAGCCGTCCGCTACCTTCCTCGATGACCAGCTTGATAAAGCCGCGTGTGTCGAAGTTGGCAAGCGCACGCGGCACGTTGTCGAGCGTGAGCGTGCGACTGTCGGTTTCGATCCCGTCGTGATGCGCTTCCGCTTCGCTGTAGCCCACGGTTGCTACTTGCGGATCGGTGAACACCACGGCCGGCATCGCGGTTAGATTGATGGCAGCATCCCCTCCGGTCATGTTGATCGCGGCACGGGTGCCGGCCGCTGCCGCCACATAGACGAATTGTGGCTGGTCCGTGCAGTCGCCGGCCGCGTAAATGTGTGGCGTGCTGGTGCGCATGCCCTTGTCGATGACGATGGCACCCTGCGCATTGACGGTGACTCCCGCCGCGTCGAGTGCCAGGCTGCGCGTGTTCGGTGTCCGTCCGGTAGCGACCAGCAGCTTGTCGGCACGTACTTCACCGTGTCCCGTGGTCAGCACGAATTCGCCGTTCACATGCGCGACCTGGCTGGCTTGCGTGTGTTCCAGTACCTTGATCCCTTCGGCACGGAAGGCCGCTGTGACGGCCTCGCCGATGGACGGGTCGTCGCGGAAGAACAGCGTGTTGCGAGCTAGGATCGTGACCTGGCTGCCCAGCCGGGCGAAGGCTTGCGCCAGTTCCAGCGCGACCACCGACGAGCCGATCACGGCTAGGCGTTCGGGAAGGGTGTCGCTGACCAGGGCCTCGGTCGAAGTCCAGTAGGGTGACTCTTTCAGGCCCGGAATCGGCGGCACGGCCGGGCTGGCACCCGTGGCGACTAAGCAGCGGTCGAAAGCTACCACGCGCTCGCCACCATCGTTTAAACGGACGACCAGGCTCTGCTCATCCTTGAAACGCGCCTCACCATGTACAACGGTGATGGCCGGGTTGCCGTCCAGAATGCCTTCGTACTTGGCATGGCGCAGTTCTTCGACGCGCGCCTGCTGCTGGGCCAGTAGTTTGCTGCGGTCAATCGCAGGCACAGTCGCCGCGATACCGCCGTCGAACGGACTTTCCCGACGTAAATGGGCGATGTGGGCGGCGCGAATCATGATCTTGGACGGCACGCAGCCGACGTTGACGCAGGTGCCGCCGATGGTGCCGCGCTCGATCAGCGAGACGTGCGCGCCTTGCTCGACGGCCTTCAGTGCTGCCGCCATTGCCGCGCCACCGCTACCAATGACGACGACCTGCAACGGGCGTTCGTTGCCACTGGGCTTATCAGCGGCCCCTATCCAGCCGCGCATCTTGTCGAGCAGGCCGGCGCGGTTGTCCGTCGGTGGCGCATCGGCAAGCGTTGCCTCGTAGCCCAGTCCGGCCACGGCGGTAGTCAGCGCATCCGATGACGTGCCCGCCTCAATGGCGAGTTGCGCTGTGCCCTTCGGATAGGACACCAGCGCCGATTGCACGCCGGGCACTTTCTCCAAGGCTTCCTTGACGTGAGCCGCGCACGAGTCGCAGGTCATCCCGGTGATTTTCAGGGTGGTCATGTATTTTTCCTTTTCTGTGGTGGCTACGGCTGTTGCCGTCAGCCACGTTGTTCTGGCAATTCACAGCTGTCCGGCCCGCAGCGGCGATGTGCTGGCGAGATGAAATCCCAGACCGACACCCCAACCATCAAGGCCAGGCCGACATAGAGCAGTCCACCGCTCTGCCAGCCGTAAGCCCGCATTAAAAACACCGCTGCCAGCACCAAGATCGGGCCTATCGTGCCGAGCGCCGTGCGTCGCCACTGTCGATGATTGAGCCAAGCGATAGCATTGGCGAGTAACGCGATGCCGGCGAACATCGGCAGCAGGATGCCAATGAATAGCCCCTCGTACTGGCTCAAGAAGCCCAGTCCGATGGCCGCGCCAAAGCTGGCGATGGCAGGAAAACAGGCGGCGCAGCCCATCGCGGAAACGACGCTGCCGAGCGCGCCGGTTTTGCCAGCGATGCGCGTGATGAGTCCCATGTGTCGCTCCCGAGTTCGGTTAACGGATCAGCGTTTGAGGCTGGACGGATAGCCCGCGTCCTCGGTCGCCTTGGTCAACTTCTGGACGTTGGTCTTGGCATCGTCGAAGGTGACGACGGCCTGGCGCTTGTCGAAACTTACGTCGGTCTTGCTCACGCCCTCAACCTTGGAAAGCGCGTGCTTGACAGTGATCGGGCAAGAGGCGCAGGTCATGCCAGGCACGGACAGCGTGACGGTCTGAGTGGCGGCGAACACGGGGGCAACGAAAGCGGCGAGAGCGAGGGAGGCAAACAGCTTTTTCATGATGAACTCCTGATTAGTAGAAAAATGGCATGACGTAGGGAAAACCAAGCGCGACCAAGACCAACACGGCGACGAACCAGAAAATGAGCTTGTAGGTGGTGCGCACTTGCGGAATCGCGCACACCTCGCCCGGCTTGCAGGCTGCGGTCGGTCGGACGATGCGCCGCCAGGCAAAGAACAGTGCAACCAGCGCCGCGCCGATGAAGATCGGCCGATACGGCTCCAATACCGTCAGGTTGCCGATCCAAGCGCCGCTGAACCCCAAGGTGACCAGAACCAGCGGCCCCAGGCAGCAGGCCGAGGCGAGGATGGCAGCCAGCCCGCCGGCGAAGAGCGCCCCGCGCCCGTTTTGTGGTTCAGACATGCGCGTGTCCTTTCGAATTTAAATTGGATAGCGTAACCTTACTTCCGTAGTCATGTACGGAGTCAAGCAATATGGAAAACAATTTGGAAAATCTGACCATCGGCGTTTTCGCCAAGGCGGCCGGGGTCAACGTAGAGACCATCCGGTTCTATCAGCGCAAGGGCTTGTTGCCGGAGCCGGACAAGCCTTACGGCAGCATCCGCCGCTATGGCGAGGCGGATGTAACGCGGGTGCGGTTCGTGAAATCAGCCCAGCGGCTGGGCTTCAGTCTGGATGAAATAGCCGAACTGCTGCGGCTGGAGGATGGCACCCATTGCGAGGAAGCCAGTAGTCTGGCCGAGCACAAGCTCAAGGACGTGCGCGAAAAAATGACTGACTTGGCGCGTATGGAGTCGGTGCTTTCCGAACTTGTGTGTGCCTGCCACCTGCGGCAGGGGAATGTTTCTTGCCCGCTGATTGCTTCACTGCAAGGGAAGAAAGAACCGCGCAGTACCGACGCGGTGTAGCCAAGGGAACTACGCCTAAGCGTGCTTTATTTTCCGTTTTCTGAGGTGACGTCAACCGTCAGAAAAAACCGTGCGGCCGACTTTTGATAATTCGTGCTATCGCCTTCTGAAAATGACACCTTCGGCCGCCCCGCCATGATCCCTTATTCGTCTAACGATAGTGGCAAAAAGGACCAATTTTGTCAACTGAATGGTGACGGCATTGCCGGGAGACCAACACAAGATGCCGCTTCACTCACCACCAGTTAGGCAGAGGGCCCCTCCTTTCTCGGAAAACACATGAAAATCGGTTATGCACGCGTTTCAACGCACGAACAAAGCCTTGCACTACAACTCGACGCATTGCGTGCGGCAGGCTGCAACAAGTTCTTTACTGATCACGGGGTGTCAGGCACGGTGTTCTGCCGGCGCGGACTGGATGCCGCGCTCGACGCCGCAAAGGAAGGCGACACACTCGTCGTGTGGCGGCTGGACAGACTGGGGAGGTCGTTGAGCAAGCTGGTCGATCTGATTACCCATCTTGAGCGGCGCGGCATCGAATTCGTTTCCTTGAACGAATCGATCAACACGAGCTCATCCGGTGGCGTCCTCATCTTCCACATGATGGCCGCGCTAGCCGAGTTTGAACGGAATCTGATCAGCGAGCGGACCCGCGCGGGCATAGCGGCCGCCCGCGCCAGGGGCAGCAAACTCGGGAGACGGCGTGCGCTCTCGGCAACGCAGCGGTCACAGGCACTCGAGCTACTTCGTCACCAGTCGGCCACCGAGGTAGCAACCCGGTTCAATGTCCATCCGCGAACCATGTTGCGCCTGAAGGCGGCTGGAGCCTAAGGTCGGGACGGGCAAGCGGCCGGGTCGCCCGAGCGGCGCGGTGAGTCGTCGTACGGCCAACGACGATCCACGGCCTGCATCCTGCTGGGCGCTGTCAAGCGTTTCTGGCGGCGGCCCGATTGTGACGCTTGCGCGCCACCCTGCCGGGCTGCCTGCCGGATACGCGTCGAATGTCGTATCGGGCGGGCGGTCCGCGACCCCCAGACCGGCATCTCCGGCGCCTGTCGAGCGCCCTGCGCATCGACCTCTGTGGCATCTGGGCATTTCAATCTCGACTCACGCCACGCCGGTCCAGTCACGCGGCATCCGCCAACATCGACTGGCGGCATCCCGGAGCGGCACACCGGCAGGCGTACTGACGTCGAATGTCGTCGTCCACGGGATCATCAACGGTCAGCAGGTATTCAATGAAGAGTTCTTCTCCGGCCTCGATTGGCCTGAGCGTGTGGATGAAGATGCGTCCAGCGTCCTCGATGGTTTCGCAGTTGGGCTCACACGCGTGGTTCAGCCATCGCGCGCTATTGCCGCCGCGGCTGCCGTCGATCACGCGTCCGTCCGACAGGCCGAAAAGAAACGTATGCCCGGCGACGCCTTCGCGCCGATGCCGACGCACGGCCTCCCGCCACGCCATGATTTCACCCTTATATTCGAGCACGCGCTCGCCCGCTGCGAGCGGCCGCATCGCGAACACGCCTTTCCCATGAATTGACGAACGCCGGACAATCACGCGTCGCATACTGTTCTCCTGATTGATATGCGCGCCAGTATAAAAGCGGCAAATTTCCGCATCCACCGCTTCGTGATGGGCGTGTCCACAAACCGGGGGCGCCAATCTGCTGGGGACTGGGGGCGGGGCTCCCTATCGGAACCCCCACGGCATACTCGCCGCGCTGCGGTATGGCAACGCAAAGCCACTGAGATCAGCCTGGTGCCGAAAATTGTCGTGAGCGAATTGTTCGTGCTCGCGGATCTTTGTCGTGCGGCCTGGGCGTCGCAGTATTGCCGATGTACGCGGTAACGTCTGCGTTAGCGGATGGCGGCCTGGTCGGCCGCCGCTCCCGCGCTCCCGTTTTCCCGAACCGGATGGGTTTGCCGCGTAGGCGATGAGGATGGCGGCCGTCGGGAAACACGCCCGCCGCCTGACGGGTTTCAAGGGCCGCGGGCGCAGTGGGAACCCGCTGTGCGTGAGTCGCGCTGAGCAGCTTCCTCAGGTAGCGTTCACAAGGAATCACGAAGAGGAATCACGAAGACTTCGCGTCTCCGGCATCGCGCGAAGCACACCAACGCCGTCCCGTCTTCGGCGCAGCGAGGGTCTCGACGGCGCGGCGCCACCAGAGTTCGCCGCGATGCGGCGCGCCCAGATCCAGCCGCTCGCCTATCCGGGGCGTCGACAGCGCGACCCCGCGCGCGAGCGCCAGCCCCGTCACTCTTTCGAACGGCTCATGCCAGCGGTGCATCGCGAGATCGAAGGTGCCGTTGTGAACCGGCACGAGCCAACGGCCGCGCAGATCGATGTGCGCCTGCACGGTCTCTTCAGGCTGCATGTGAACGTACGGCCATTGCGCGTCGTACGCGCCCGTCTCGACCAGCGTGACGTCGAACGGCCCAAGGCGCTCGCCGATCGTCCGGAAGCCGTCGAAGTAGCCGGTGTCGCCACTGAAGAACACGCGCAGATCGTCGTCGACGATCACCCACGACACCCACAACGTGCTGTTGCCGTCGCACAGACTGCGGCCGGAAAAATGCTGCGCGGGCGTAGCGGTGAACTGCATGCCGTCCAGTTCGGTGCCTTGCCACCAGTCGAACTGCCGCACCTTCGAAGCGTCGATGCCCCATTCGATCAACCGGTCGCCGACGCCGAGCGGTGTCAGAAACACGCCGGTGCTCCGCGCAAGCGCGAGCACGGTTTCGCGGTCGAGGTGGTCGTAATGATCGTGCGACAGGATCACGCCTCGCAGCGGCGGCAAATCGGCGAGCGCGATCGGCGGAGCATGAAAGCGCCTGGGGCCGAGATGGCGAAACGGTGACGCACGCTCCGCGAACACGGGATCGGTCAGCCAGTACTGGCCGCGCAGCTTCAGCAGCATCGTCGAATGACCGAGCCGGTAGAGGCTGCGGTCGGGTGCCGCGTCGAGCTGCGCACGCGTCAGCGCATCGACCGGCAACGTCCTGGCCGGCGCGGTGCCGGGTGGCTTGTTGAACAATACGTTCCACGCAATGCCGAGCGTCTTGCGCAAGCCTTCGGCGGGACGTGGCGTGACGTTGCGAAAGCGTTCGCCGTCATGCTGCGGCGAGAGGCGGAACAATGCGCGTCCGCGTCGCGCGGCGGTGACGCCAAGCACGCGGCTGACAAGAGCGGGAATCGACGTCATGAAGTGGGGCCGTCCACAGGAAAATATACACTCGGCAGTGTAGTTTATTATCGAGAGAAGTAAACTGCCCGGTTTAAAATCCTGTTTATGAATCCCGCTGTCACCCCTCAACGCCTCACTGACCGCAAGCGCGTCGCCATCATCGGCGCCGCGATCGAGGAATTCCTCGCGGCCGGCTACGACGCGACCAGCATGGACCGTATCGCCGCCCGCGCGAACGTCTCGAAACGCACGGTCTACAATCATTTTCCGGGCAAGGAAGTACTTTTCGCGGCGATTCTCCATCAGCTATGGGACGCGAGCCAGCGGGGCGACGCCCCCGCCTACCGCGCGGGCGAACCGCTACGCCCGCAGTTGCTCGACCTTTTGGGCCGCAAGCTCCGGCTGCTGAACGACGCGTCCTTTCTGTCGCTCGCGCGTGTGGCGATCGCGGCCGGGATTCATTCGCCGGAGCGGGCGCGAGACATGGTCGCGCGCCTCGGCGAACGCGAGGAAGATCTGACCATGTGGGTCCGGGCGGCCGTCGCCGCGGGCCGTCTCAAAACCGACGACCCGGGCTTCGCGGCGCTGCAGTTGCAGGCGCTGGTCAAAGCTTTTGCGTTCTGGCCGCAGGTGACGATGGGCGAGGCGCCGCTCGGCGAACGGGAGCAAAGACAGGTGGCCGAAGCGGCCGCCGACATGTTCCTCGCCCGTTATGCCTGAGCCGACCGCCAGGCGTCGGGTCTGTTTGCCGGATTGGCCGTTGACAACCCGGCATTTTCGAGGAACTGTGGTACGCGCAAACGCCTTCCGACTTTCGGAGGCGACGCGCCCAGGCATTACGCTTGCTGCACTCTCGTTTGCGCGTGCGGCTTGCGCGTGTGTGACGCGACTTCGACGCTCGCCGCACTGAACGCCCTTTAGCGGGCGATTCGATCGCCAACGGATCCCGCTTCTACTTCAGTCCGCCGCCGGGGCGCGCCGATTCCGGCGACCCTTGCCATGAGGAGAACGCATGATGCAGCAGACCGCCTCCCATCCCGCCGCCCCGCAGCAGCAAGACCGCGACGCAGCCCGAACCGTTCGCCAGCCTTCGGCCGGCATGACCATGCCAGTCGAGCTGACCGTCAACGGCAATCTCTACACACTATCGCTCGATCCGCGTACCACGCTGCTGGACGCGTTGCGCGAGCATCTGCACCTGACCGGCACAAAAAAAGGTTGCGACCACGGCCAATGTGGCGCGTGCACCGTGCACGTGAACGGACGCCGCGTTAACGCATGCCTGTCGCTGGCCGGCGCTCACTCCGGCGACGAAATCACCACCATAGAAGGCATCGGTCAGCCCGACGCGCTGCATCCGATGCAGGCCGCGTTTGTGGAATGCGACGGCTATCAGTGCGGCTACTGTACGTCCGGCCAGATCATGTCCGCGGTCGCGCTGCTCGGCGAAGCGGTCGGCCCCGGCGATGCGGAAGTACGCGAAGCGATGAGCGGCAATCTGTGCCGCTGCGGCGCCTATCAGAACATTGTCGCGGCGATCCAGTTCGTGCGCGGCCAGTCCTGAGGAGCGCCGTCATGGAACTATTCCAGCTGTCGCGCGCCAGCGGCGTGGCCGACGCGGTCGCGGCGGGCGCGGCCTCCGCAACCGCCCAGCAAGGCGCGCAGGTACGCTTTCTCGCCGGCGGCACCACCTTGCTCGATCTGATGAAGCTGAACGTCGAGCGCCCGACGCGTGTCGTCGACATCAGCCGGCTGCCGCTCGACCGGATCGAAGCACTGCCCGATGGCGGCGTGAAGATCGGCTCTACTGTGAAAAATGCGGACCTCGCATTGCATCCGCTGATTCGCGAGCCGTATGCGGTCCTGTCGCAAGCGCTGCTTGCCGGCGCGTCGGCCCAGTTGCGAAACATGGCGACGACCGGCGGCAACCTGCTGCAACGCACGCGCTGTGTTTACTTTCGCGACACCGCGATGCCGTGCAACAAGCGCGAGCCGGGCTCGGGTTGCCCGGCGATCCACGGGTTCAATCGCACGCTTGCGATCCTCGGCGCCAGCGGCACCTGCATCGCGACCAACCCGTCCGACATGAACGTCGCGCTGACCGCGCTCGACGCGACCCTGCACGTCCAAGGAACGGACGGCGCGCGCAGCATCGCGATCGACGACTTCTACCTGCTGCCGGGCACCACGCCGCAACGCGAGAACGTGCTTGAAGCGGGCGATCTCATCACGCACGTGACGCTGCCGCCGCTGCCTGCGCGGGCGCGCTCGGTTTACCTGAAGCTGCGCGATCGCGCGTCGTACGAGTTCGCACTGGCATCGGCCGCCGTGGTCGTGACGCTCGACGGTGCGCGCATCGGGCACGCGCGCGTCGCGCTCGGCGGCGTCGGCACGCGCCCCTGGCATGCGCTCGAAGCGGAAGCCGTATTGCGCGGCGCAGCGCCCGACCCGGCGACCTTCCGCAAGGCTGCGGACGCCGCACTCGCGAATGCAAAGCCGCAAACCCAGAACGGCTTCAAGGTCGAACTGGCGCGGCGCTGCATCGTCCATGCGCTGACCCAGGCCACGGCCACGTCCACGCCTTGAACCGCCGATGGAGAGGAACGCACCATGTCTACCTTGCCCGACTCCGTGCTGTCCGTGATCGGACGGCCTCATGCGCGCATTGACGGCCCGTTGAAGGTCAGCGGCGGCGCGAACTATACGTCCGATGTGGATCTGCCCGGCCTGCTGGTTGCCGTGCCAGTGTGCAGCACGATCGCGAGCGGCCGGCTCACGTCGCTCGACATCGCGCATGCCGAGGCGATGCCCGGCGTGCATGCGGTGCTGCATCGAGGCAATCTCGGCCGCTTCTACCGGCTGGCCGGCAATTCGATGGAGACCGGCTATGTCGACGAAGCACGGCCGCCCTTCGAAGACGACATCATCCGCTACTACGGCCAGTACATCGCGGTCGTGGTCGCCGAGACCTTCGAGGCGGCAAGCGCTGCATCGGCGTCGATCAGGGCCGGCTACGAAATCGCGCCGCACGACGTGCGCGACGAACTCGAACCCGACGACAAGCCCACGGTCGAGAGCGAGCGCGGCGACCCGCATGCCGCATTCGACGCTGCCGCAGTGACTCTCGACGCAACCTACGTGACGCCAGTCGAAACGCACAACCCGATCGAACTGCACGCGTCGATCGCACAGTGGGACGGCGAAAACTACACGTTCTACGAGACGACCCAGTCCATTTCGATTCACCTGGGCACGCTGTCGCAGATGCTAGGTGTGCCGAAGGAAAAGATCCGCGTGATCTCCCGCTACCTGGGGTCCGGCTTCGGCGGCAAGCTGTGGGTATGGCCGCACACGCTGTTGGCGGCCGCGGCGGCGCGCCGGACCGGCCGCCCGGTGAAGCTGGTCGTGAGCCGCAAGATGATGTTCCAGAACGTCGGCCATCGCCCGCTCACGCAGCAGCGCGTGCGGCTGTCGGCTGAACCCGACGGCAGGCTCACGTCGTTGCGGCACGACTACATCAATCACACCGCGATCGCCGACCAATACCAGGAAAGCTGCGGCGAAGTCACGCCGCTCATCTATAGCACGCCGAACCTGCGCGTGAGCGCCGGCCTCGCGCGCCGCAACGTCGGCTCGCCTACGGCGATGCGCGGCCCAGGCGCCGTGCCGGGGCTGTACGCCATCGAATCGGCGATGAACGAACTGGCCCGCGAACTCAACCTCGATCCCGTCGAGTTGAGGCTGCGCAACGAACCCCGCGTCGACGAAAGCACCGGTTTGCCATTCTCGTCGCGGCATCTCGTCGAGTGTCTGCGCACCGGCGCCGAACGGTTCGGATGGTCGCGGCGCACGCCGGGCATCGGATCGATGCGTCGTGATGGGCTGACCCTGGGCTGGGGCGTCGGCGCGTGTGTCTGGCCAGGCGTGCGCTTTTCCGCTGCCGCGCACGTCGATCTTCGTGCGGATGGAAGCGCGCGCGTGGTATGCGGCACACAGGACATCGGCACCGGCACCTACACGGTGCTCGCGCAACTGGTCGCCGAGGAGACCGGCATTCCGCTCGACCGGATCGAGGTCGGTCTCGGCGATTCGGCGTTGCCGCCGGGTCCGGTGTCGGGCGGCAGCGCGGTCACGGCATCGGTGATTCCCGCCGTACTCGATGCGGTGCGTTCGGCCATCAAGCTGCTGCTGTCGCGTGCGGCGGCCGTCGACGGTTCGCCGTTCAAGGGCGCGGCGCAAGATGAACTCGCATTCAGCGCTGGACAGGTGCACCGCAAGGGCGACGCGCCAGAGCGCGGCGTGCCGTTCAGCCAGATTCTCGATACAGCGAAAATGCGCGCGGCGTCAGGCAGCGGCAGCGCCAAGGGCGGCTTTGACGATCCGCTAAAAAAGCGCTTCTCCATCTATTCTTACGGCGCGCATTACGCCGAAGTCACGTGGCAGCCGGAGACCGCGCAGTTACGCGTGAGCCGTGTGGTCACGGTGATCGATGGAGGACGCATCATCAACCCGCGCGCCGCCCGCAACCAGATTGAAGGCGCAGTCGTGATGGGCATCGGCATGGCGCTGTTTGAGCATACGATGTACGACGGGCAGACGGGCGCGCCGATCAACAGCAACCTGGCCGATTACCTCATCGCGTCGAACGCGGATACGCCCGAACTTGACGTGACGTTTCTCGATCATCCGGATACGGTGTTCAATGAGCTCGGCGCCCGCGGGGTTGCGGAGATCGGTCTCGCGGGCATAGCAGCCGCGATTACCGACGCTACCCATCACGCAACCGGTGTACGCGTGCGCAAGCTGCCGGTCATGATCGAAGATCTGCTGGCTGCGGAACGTGCTTGAACAAAGACGCCGTTGCAAGGAGCGGGACGCGTTGATGCGGCGCGCTGGCCGCGTGCTGACGCCGGAGCGCCGCGGCTTTCGCGTGCATGCGGGATGCAACGAAAAGTGGACCGACCTTGCGCGTCGTTGTCTCGCGTATTGTCGGTCCGCTTCGCGAAAATCGGTCAGGTCGGGCCAAGCCGCGCAGAGGCCGACACCTATTTCTCCAGCAGCGCGGTCAGGCGCGTGATGTCCGGCAGATCCTCCAGATGCCGAACCATTTCGACGACCTGCCGCGCGCGCGCCGCATCAATACCTGCATACGCGGCACATCCGTGGAACTTGTCCGCCACGTCCTGATAAGTCACCGGATCCTGCGGACTGCCTTTGCCGTAGTCGGCCTGTCCGCTGATGGTCCGGCCATCGGTGAGCCGGATATCGATGATGGTGCGCATCTTGTCGAGCCCTGCAGCATCGGCTGCCGCGTTATCGTAGAAGTCGACGCGCTTGATCATCGCCTGGACATCGGGACGGCGCACGACGTTGTCCTGAAAGTCGCCGAGCGACGCGTGCCCCCCGTTGATTAGCAGGATCGCCATGCAGAATTCAATGCTGAACTTGGCTTCGAGTCCGCTTTTCGGATCGTGATGGATCATGGTGTTCAGCATCTGCTTGCTGGCACCCACTCTCACCTGGGCGACCTCGCCGGGCTTGATGCTGTTCGCCGCGATCAGGCTTTGCAGCAAGGTCATGCCGGGATGACTGAGCGAACCCGACGGGAATGGCTTGATTGATACGCCCGGTGTGACGAAGGTCCAGGGCTGGCCGAGGCGCGTCATTACCGCCGGGTCGAAGCCACCGCCCTCAGCCTCGAAGAAGCCGCGCTTCGCCTCCAGGATATTGGGCGCGGCGGTCCAGCCAAGCGCGATCAGATCGGCCGAGATCACGCCTGCCTCGGCTGCATGCCCTGCCTGAAACGGCTTGGTCATGGTCCCGAAGTTCTCGCGCAGACCTCCCGATTGTGCTGCGGCCAGCCCGAGTGTCTGCTGTACCTGTTCGGGACCAAACCCGCGCAGGCGAGCACTCGCCACCGCCGAACCGAATACGCCGCATGTGCCGGTACTATGAAAACCATCTTCGTAATGGCGTGGCGCGATCGCCTCGGCAATCTTGGTTTCCACCTCTACACCGAGGTGATACGCAAGCATGAAATCGCGGCCGGAGCGCTTTCCAGACTGTGCCATCGCCAGCGCCGGCGGCATCGTCGTCACGCTGGGATGCGTCAGCAGACCATAGACCCGCGTTTGATTTACCGCCAGTTGTGTGTCGTCGAAATCGTCGGCATGGATGGCGACGCCGTTCGCGAACGCGGCAAAACGCGGCGGCACCCGTGCACCCGTGCCCAATACGCTGGCGCCCGGAATCGACGTCTTTGTGCTTGCCTTCGCGCGCGTCTGCGTCAGCCCCAGCGAGGCCAGGTAACGTAGGACAATCGGCCCCGATCCGGCATGCTGGCCAGCCACGGCGAGGCCAAGCGAGTCGAGCAGCGATTTTTTCCCGACCTCGATCAATTCGGGCGGCAGGTCCTGCCAGCGCGTGCCGACCACCCATTCCGCGACACGCCGGGTCACCTCGTCCGGCGCATGAGCCGCGGCCGGAGCGGCGGCAGAAGAAGCCGATGAGGAGGCCAAGGAAGGCGCGGAGCTCGCCGTGGGATCCGCCGCCCTTGTAGACTGCAAAGGCAGGGCGAGACTGGCAACCGATACACTCGCCAGGAAATCACGTCGCTTCATGTTCCAATTCTCCTGGTTGCAGATTATCGCTAGGGACCTGGCCACATCGCGGAACTGTCGCGCAAGTTCATGTGATGGGAATCTGTAAATTGCTATGTGACAGCCGCCGCTTTCCGGCTGCCGTCATTCGTTGCGCTGCGCGTTGGTTCGCTTTGGTCGAGCCTGCACGGCGTTAAGGAGTCGATGTCGAGCGCGAGGTGATCGTCGGTTACGAAACGATCCGGCGCTGGGCCGACAGGTACGGTGCGCGCTTCGTGCGTCGCCTGAAGGCAGCGCATCACAAGGCCGGGTTCGTCCGGCCTCTCGACGGTATGCTCGTGACGCCGGAGATCGGTCCCGGCGGCAAAGGCCACGATTGCCGGGAATACCGGGCAGAGCGGCGTCGAGCACGTCTTCGTCGACGCCCGTGCCGGAATCGGGAACCGTGCTGAAACAGCCACCGGCTCAGTGGCCGTGTCGCTCGCTGGCTGCAATCGCGCTCTGCTTCGATTGCCGGCTCAGCATCAGCGTCATCACTGCGGACACGGCCAACGTCGCGCCGACGACGTAGAGCCCCGCCGAGTAGCCGCCGGTCACGTTCTTGAGCCAACCGATCGCGAACGGACCGACAAAGCCGCCCAGGTTGCCGATCGAGTTGATCATCGCTATGCCCGCAGCCGCGCCCGCGCCAGAAAGGAACATGCTCGGCATGGCCCACAACGGCGCCTTGGCCGCGCTGATTCCGATGTTCACGATCACGAGCGCCGCGATGATCATCAACACAGTCGTGGCGCTGCCGGCGAAGACGAATCCCAGACACGCCAGCACGCACGGGATGACGACATGCCACGTGCGTTCTTCGGTGCGATCCGAGTGCTTTGCCCACAGGATCATCGCAACCACGGCGAGGATGCTCGGTACGCCTGCAAGAAGTCCTGTTTCGAACGGGCCGAAGCCATACTGGCGAATGATCAGCGGCGCCCATAGACCGAGCGTGTACAGGCCGGCAGACGTGCCGAAATAGATCAGTGCAAGCGCGAGAACGCGCGGATCGCGCAACGCGCCGAGCGAACCGGACGTGTGCCCGGCATTCGACTGTCGCGCGCCCGCTTCCACCTTCAGCTTCGCGATCAGCCATTCACGCTCTTCCGGCTGAAGCCAGTGTGCCTTCGACGGCGTGTCCGTCAGGTATTTCAGAACGACAAAGCCCAGAATGATCGCGGGCACTGCTTCCAGGATGTAAAGCATCTGCCAGTCGGCAAATCCGGCGATCGGATGAAGCTTCATGATCGCGCCGGACAGCGGCGAGCCGATCGCGGTGGATATCGGGGCCGCAGCCATGAACCAGGCCGCGGCCACCGCGCGCTGGCGCAACGGGAACCACAGGCTGAGATACAGAATAATGCCGGGGAAGAACCCCGCTTCAGCCACGCCGAGAATAAAACGCAGCGCATAGAAGCTATTCGGGCCGACCACGAAAGCGGATGCCAGCGACACGACTCCCCACGACACGATCACGCGCGCAATCCACCGGCGGGCGCCGACCTTGTGAAGAATCAGGTTCGAGGGGACTTCGAACAGGAAGTATCCGACGAAGAATAATCCGCCGCCGAAACCGAACGCGGTCGGCGAGAGCCCGATGGCCTTGTTCATCGACAGCGCGGCGAAGCCCACGTTGACGCGGTCGAGAAAACTCACGAAATACAGCAACATGACAAACGGGATGATCCGCAGCATGAGCTTGCGGGAAACGCGGCTTTCGAGTTCGGGAATCATGGTCTCCTCCTTTGAGGTTTGCGCACTTCTCGATTCAGAAACGGAGCAGGCGTGCAGTCGCGCGCGGGGGCCATCGGCGTGGCTGTTTTCCCGGGCATGTCTGCGGTTCGAACGCCTCGACAGAGACATCCTGCGAACCATCACTGGACCTGCGCGTTGCGCGGGAAGTTCGCGATTCCGGACATGCCGGAGGGCTTCGGCGAAAAACCGCGCGTGGTTGTTATTGAGGCTCTAAAGCGCGCGGATGCCGCGCCCGCCGGACCGCCATTTCAAAGCGTCGGGGCCGCCGGGATCGGCGCGAGCCTTGCTGCGGCCATCGACGACGGGCGCAGCAACGCAGGCTTCGGCGGACCGCCAGCCGCATTCAGGCCGCACGAGCGGCCGACGAGACCGCGTTCTCGATAAACGCGCAAACCGCGGCCGTCACCTGTGCGGTCGTTGCCGTGCCGCCGAGATCGCCCGTGTGCAGCGAGGTGTCCGCGGTCACTGCTTCGACTGCCTGCATCACGCGCTGCGCGGCGTCGAATTCGCCCAGGTGTTCGAGCAGCATGACGACCGACCAGAAGGTGCCGACCGGATTGGCGAGCCCCTTGCCCATGATATCGAATGCAGAACCGTGGATTGGCTCGAACATCGAGGGATAGCGGCGTTCCGGATCGATATTGCCGGTCGGTGCAATCCCCAGACTGCCGGCGAGCGCGGCGGCAAGATCGCTGAGAATGTCGGCGTGCAGGTTCGTGGCGACGATCGTGTCGAGCGTCGCGGGCCGGTTGATCATGCGTGCAGTCGACGCATCCACCAGTTCCTTGTCCCATTTGACGTCCGGAAACTCCTTCGAGATTTCCAGCGCAATCTCGTCCCACAGCACCATTGCATGACGCTGTGCGTTGCTCTTCGTGATCACCGTCAGCAGCTTGCGCGGACGGGATTGCGCGAGGCGGAACGCAAAGCGCATGATCCGCTCGACACCGGCGCGGGTCAGGATCGACACGTCCGTCGCGGCTTCGATCGGATGGCCCTGGTGGACCCGGCCGCCCACGCCGGAATATTCCCCTTCCGAGTTTTCGCGGACAATGACCCAATTCAGATCTCCCGGCTTGCAGCGCTTGAGCGGTCCGTCGATACCCGGCAGGATGCGGGTCGGGCGGACGTTCGCGTACTGGTCGAAACCCTGGCAGATTTTCAGGCGCAGGCCCCACAGCGTGATGTGATCGGGAATGTCCGGGTCGCCGGCCGAGCCGAACAGGATAGCGTCCTTGTTGCGGATCGCATCGAGCCCGTCAGCCGGCATCATGACGCCATGCTCGCGATAGTAGTCACCGCCCCAGCCGAAGTTTTCGAACTCGAATGCGAACGACTTGCTTGTTCTGGCGAGTGCTTCGAGGACCTGCGCGCCAGCGGGTATGACTTCCTTGCCGATGCCGTCGCCGGGAATGGTTGCAATGCGATAGGTCTTCATGTCTCCGTCCTTCTCGGGTTCAGGAAATATGTGAACTTTATCGACATTGGATGCAAAAAACCGGTGCTAGAATCAAAGCGTCTTTAACTTTCATTCACAAGTGCAGTCGATGTTCAATACCGTACAGCCCGCCGATCTGAGCTTTTTCTCCACCCTCGCGGCATCCGGCAGCCTGAGCGCCGCAGCGCGCGAACTGGGCCTGACGCCGGCGGCTGTCAGCAAGCATCTGACGCAGATGGAGAGCCGCGCGGGCGTGCCGCTGATCAACCGCACGACGCGCCGGATGATGCTTACGCCGGAAGGCGACTTGTACCTTGAGCATGCGCGCCGGATTCTCGACGAACTCGACGAACTCGCCGGGCTGCTGGGTACGGCGAAGAATAGTCCGAAGGGGTTATTGCGTGTGAATGCGACGCTGGGCTTTGGGCGTAGCCATGTCGCGCCGGCGATTTCGCGCTTCGTGTCGAAGTATCCACAGGTATTCGTCCAGCTTCAGTTGTCGGTCACGCCGCCGCCGTTGACCGACGACGCCTTCGACGTTTGCATCCGCTTCGGCGAGCCGCCCGACAGGCGGGTAGTCGCGCGCCGTCTGGCGCGCAATCGGCGCTTGCTATGCGCCGCGCCCTCGTACATCGCGTCGCGGGGGATGCCGGGGACCGCGCACGATCTGACGCGGCATAGCTGCATCGGCATCCGCCAGGGCGATGAAGCCTACGGGGTATGGCGTCTGACTTCGGGCAGGGGCGCGTCGCGCAAGACGGAAACCGTGCGGATCAATGGCACGCTGACGACGAACGATGGCGAAATTGCGGTGAAGTGGGCGCTGGAAGGACACGGCATCCTGATGCGGGCCGAGTGGGACATCAAACAGTATCTCGCCGATGGTTCGCTGGTCCGCGTACTGCCCGGTCACGACACGCCGAATGCCGATATCTTCGCGATGTACTCGCAGCGTCATCAGACATCCAACCGCATCCATGCTTTTGTCGACTTTATTGCAGATGATCTTCAGAGCGAAATGGGCCGATCCGTCTAGCAGACGGATATTTGAACGATGAGCCGTTCCTCGCAACGAGGACGAGGTGGAGTCATGGACGGTGAAGTATCCTGAATTGAACGCCCAAGCCGAAGCGCTTGCGGTGAAAAGGGAACAGGCCCGGCGTGATGAACGGCAAACCGCTCTGGAAAAAGTTTGCACCCGTGGCCGGGAAGATGGATTAACGCCTGAGCAGGTATTCGGTGCGCACACGCGCATGACAGACCGGACGATCCAGGTCACGTGAGCGCAAAGGCGGCTTGAGGGCTCGAAGAAAAGATTGAAGCTTGCAGGATGATGTCGAAAGGTTGCGTCCGCAACCAGTCGTGATGAGGTCGGACCGTGGCTCGCGGCATGGGATGCCGTAACCCATCCTGTCAAATCCGTCGCATTTCTACCACACTGGGCCAGCGACTCAACCGGTGCAGCGGCGACATGCTGTGCCAGCTAACACATTAATCCGACAAATAACTTTCTATAAACCACCGCGATCCGTACTTCTTATAGCCTCTCGATGGACTGGAAACTGATTTTCCGACCTTCGGCGAAAGGATTAGAAAACACGAGCCGCCACGTGATTCAAGGCAAGACCGTCGACGGGATCCGGGTTGCAATGGAAAGGTGAATCGACTTAACGGGACGGCCCCGCGAGCGGTACGAAGAGCTAAGACCACCAGCCCGCGCAGCCCCCGTGGGTGTGCGGTGAGCCTGTCGTCGACTGGGCCTGAACATTCACGGGATCAGCGTCCCCGAACCCGCGGTATCCGACGCCAGGATGATGGTCGCAGTATTGGCTGTAGACATGCCGACCGATCGGATAATTGCCGATGCGCATGCTTCACATGGCGCCTCGCCGCAAAGCATAGCAAAATTATTGCGTTGCGCGATAGAACATTGTGCCTCGAACTTACCCTGATTTAAGAGCGCGCTGCGTAGTGGCATTGTTGAATCCGTTACGTCGTCAGCGACAAGTTGATATTACAAAACCCTATCAGTCGCCTCCATGCAGCCGTGCCTGTTGATCGATACCGCTTGCGCCGGTTACCTGAATGACCGGCCCTATGTAAAGGTACCGATATGCAATGTGTTCAGGATAACTTTTCGTTATCGAAAAGAGACGGGGACCGGTCAACGTGACGCAGATGCTTTAGTGTCGAGCAGATTGTGGCGACGTTGAACCAGGCCGAAGCGGGGCTCTGCCACGCTGGGTTACGGAAGGTGCATGAGCGCAGATGGCACGAGTTCTCGCGGCGATTTTGGGTTAGCTCAGTAAAACGGTGAGTGCTGTCAGGTAAAGGAGGCGAGTCCACCCAATACCACTTACTGCAGTACCTCGCTTAACTTTGCACTTATCACATGGTTATATGCTGACGGCAAGACAGGAACAAAGCCCGACGAGACTCTGATCGGCGTTTCGAGCCACATAAACAAGAATCACCTACCACATGAAAAAATCAATTATCGCGTTCGTCGCACTCGGCACACTAGCCGGCGCCGCACACGCACAAAGCAGCGTCACCCTGTACGGCATCATCGACGAAGGGCTCGACATGATCACCAACAACAAGGGTGGCCACGTATACCAGTTAGCCTCGAGCGTGATGCAGGGCAACCGGTTCGGCCTGACCGGCGCCGAAGACCTCGGCGGCGGCATGAAGGCGGTATTCCTGCTCGAAAACGGTTTCAACCTTAACAGCGGCGCCCTCAGCCAGAACGGCCTGATGTTCGGCCGCCAGGCCTGGGTCGGCCTCGCGAGTCAATACGGCACGGTCACGTTCGGTCGCCAGTACGACTCGATTTTCGACTATGCGGCTCCGCTCGCGGCCGGCCAACTGGGTGGTGGCGTGTACGGCGCGCACCCGGGTGACCTCGACGACTCGAACATCGATTACCACTCGAACAGCAGCATCAAATATGCAAGCCCCACCTTTTCGGGTTTCAAATTCGGCGGTACGTACAGTCTCGGCGGTACGCCTGGCAACTTCACCAACAACCAGATCTGGTCGCTCGGCGCTGCTTATAACCAGGGACCAGTCGCCCTCGGCGCCGCCTACCTGAACGCGCGCAATCCGGGCACCGGCATGTTCAGCACGGCCGCGTCGAGCCTGCCCGAAACCTTGATGACGCCGATCTACTCCGGCTTTATGAGCGCGAACACGTTTCAATTGATCGATTTCGGCGGATCCTATACGTTCGGGCCGGCGACGCTCGGCGCCACGTATACGAACGCCAAGTTCATGGATTTGGGCAGCAATCCGATGCCGACCGGCGCCAAGGGTCCGGCCGGCGGCTACACGACGGGTAGCACGGCGACCTTCAATGACGTGCAGGTCAATTTCCTCTATCGGATCACGCCCGCTTTGCGCTTGCTCCTGGCGTCCGATTACGTCCATCGCAATGCGCTCACGGACCAGGACGGAAAATCAATCGAAAGCGCGAAGTACCTGCAATACGACGCCTCGCTCGACTACTCGCTGTCCAAGCGCACCGACGTCTATGTAATGGCGCTGTACCAACGCGCGCTCGGCGACGACTCCACAGGCGGCCCGGCCGTCGCGGCCATCACCGATACCACCGCGATTTCGTCGAATGGCAAGCAGTTCCTTGCACGTATTGGAATTCGCCACAAGTTCTGACGGTACAAGCTTCGCGCACGCCACGACCGACAACCCGTTGTCGGTCGGAACACGATCGCCTTTTCGTACACCGTTTCGTACGCCGTCGTGTTGACCAAGGTATGGCGACATCGTCGCCATACCTTGGCCTCAGAAAAAATATGAGGGATGCCAGAACATGCTCTGCGACCAACAACAATTCCTCCAAATCGCGGGCACGAATATCAAACCGGCCGGTCATCCCTGCCTGCTCAGAACTTGTTGAACATCCCGATGCGGATCAACGCCTGATTGCGAGACCCCGACGAAGAACCGTTGGCGGCGTCGCCGAGCGACGGCGTCGCCGCCACAAGGTTGCCGAACGCGTCGAACGTATCGCCACCCGCACGCTGATACCCACCGTACAAATAGAACGAGGTGCGCTTGCTCAGATTGTAGAACCCGACCCCGGCGATGCTTGCGTACCACGGCCGCGCTTTCCCGTCGCCGACCGATTGCCCGCGCGTGTAGGTCGGGCTCAATGCGAAGCTCATTGTGGTGCTGTACTGATAGCGCATCGCGATACCGGCGGAGTTGTAGGCGACCACCTGATGGAACGATGACAGCGCCGACGGCCGATACTGCGTGTAGCCATAGTTCACACCGAGCATCAGCGTGCCGAACGTATATGCCGCGATCGCGTTGGCAGTCTGCACCGCCCGCGCGCCGGCGAAACCGGCGGTGACCGACGAACCGAAATTGCTGTCCGCCGATGCCGACGACCACGTATTGCCGGTGGCCCCGCTGTTATCCATCCGCATGTACGCGGCACCCACCGCGACCGGCCCCGCGACGTAATTTGCGCCGACGCTCAGCGTGCTGTTCCGCCATGCGGATCCCGCTACCCCACCGAAGCCATAAACGATCTCGCCAGTCAGGTGATCGATGGTCGGCGTGCGGTACTTGATCGAGTTGTTGATGCGAATACTTCCGTCGAAGTTCGACAAGTCGCCCGGATAGGTGCCGATTCCGCCCGCGGAATCCGGCCCGTAATACTCGACCAGGTCGTTGGTTACGTCGTATTGGCGCCCGAAGGTCAAGGTACCATAGCGCGTGCTGTTCAAGCCCATGTACCCCTGACGGCCCCACAATGTGCTGCTGCTGACGTTCAACGCGCCATTGCCGATGTTGAACCAATTCTCGAGCTGGAAGATCGCTGTATAGCCGTCCCCCAGATCTTCGACGCCCTTCAGGCCCCAGCGGTCGCCGTAGTCGGCGCCGCTCTGAAAGCCGAGCCGTCCCTTGCTCGCATAGTTCACCGGCCGCCCCGCGGCACCTATGTTCTGCGCAACCGCGACGTCGCTGTTGTACTGAATGCCCGCATCGACGATGCCGTACAGCGTCACCGAATTCTCCGCCCAAGCCGCACCCGAGACAAAACCGGTTGTTGCCGATAAAACAAGGATTCCTAATCTATTCACTTTGACCCCCGCGAGTTTTAAATAAGCCTGCCTGATTTCGATCGCTCCGGAACACGCGCGGCGCGCGCGCTCCGTCTTCGCCTACATTGAGTTCACATTTCGCCGAGCGCGTCGTGCGCGGACTCGATTCCGCTAAGCCGCTTCCTGCCCTGGCTCGACGCCTGCTGGAACACCTTGGTGGCCAGCGCGCCGCATACCCCCAGCACCGCGACGTGATTGTCGAGCGGACCGGGCGCCGACGTTTCGCAGATGATTGTCCACGTGGCGCCCGCGCGCGCCGGACTGCTGCGATCGGTCACATACAGCACGCGCGCGCCGGCACGCGCCGCATACTCGATCACCGCGTCGGTCTGCGGAACCCGGCGCCGCAGACCGAACACGATCACGACCGACTTGCGGTCCAGTCCGACCAGATGCTCGCCGAGGGTCTCGCCCGGTCCGGGCAGCGCGATCACGCGCTCGACCACCTGCAGGATCTGCCAGCGGAAGTAGCTCGCGAAGGCCTGGCTGCTGCGAAAGCCGAACACGAGGACCTGTTGCGCACCGACGACCGCGCCGGCTATCTCGTCGAGCATCGCATCGGACAACTCGGCGAACGTGCGCGTCAGATTCGCAATCCCGAGTTGCGCATGCGCGGCGACCCCCTGCTCGTCCTGACCGGCATCCGCACCGGTGAGCAGCAAGGCCGCACCATCCTTCTTGTCGTCGCGCACGTGCCGGCGCGCTTCCTCGTAGCTGCTGTAGCCAAGATGCCGAAAGAAGCGGCTCACCGTCGCGTTCGACACATTCGCGAGCTTGCCGAGCTCCGCGGCGGTGTAGCTGGCCAGGTCACCCGGGAATTCGAGGACGAACTCGGCCAGACGTCTCTCGGTTGCGGACAGGGCGTCCATCGTCGCGCGGACCCGTCCGACAAACGATCGTGGCTTGGCTGGCATTGCGTGCATCTCCTGATTGAATGAAAACATGTACAACGCGCTGCGCGCTTGACACGCACCGCCTAGTGCCAGACAATGCGCGCGCTGCGCTCATCCCAACGCAAGCTTACCTGCGTACCGACACCGACCGCGCGTTGCATGGGCGAACTCGGTTGCAGGCATACCAGCGTGTGCGCCGAGCGCAACTGCACCGTGAACTCGATCGCCGCACCGCGATACACAACGCGCGTCACGGTTCCGCTCGCCCGGTCCAGACCGTCGTCGCCCGCACCGCCAACCGGTTCCATCCGGATCGACTCGGGTCGCATCATCACGGTGACCTCGCCCTGGTCGGCGGCCGGGATTGCCGGGGGAGCAGATATCACGGCCGCCGAAACTCGCAGGCCGCTCTCGGTATGGACCACCAGCGCATCGCCTTCGCGCTGTGCAACCCGGCCCCGCATCAGGTTCGATGCACCGATGAACGACGCAACGAAGCGCGACGACGGATCGGTATAGATTTGAGCCGGCGTGCCGCGCTGGGCGATCCGGCCGCCCTGCATCACCGCCACCAGATCGGAAATCGACAGCGCCTCTTCCTGATCATGCGTGACCATCACCGTCGTGATCTTGAGCTTGGTCTGGATCTCGCGCAGCTGGATCTGCATCTCCAGGCGCAGGTTCTTGTCGAGCGCGCCGAAGGGCTCATCGAGCAGCAGGAACGCCGGCTCGGTCACGATCGCTCGCGCGAGCGCGACGCGTTGTCGTTGGCCACCTGACAATTCCTGCGGAAAACGTTCGGCGAGGTGCGCGAGCTGCACCATGTCGAGCGCTTCGAGCACCAGCGCTTGATGACGCCGCCTGTCGCGCATGCGCATTTCCAGGCCGAAGCGCACGTTGCTCTCGACCGTCATGTGGGGAAACAGCGCGTAGTCCTGGAACAACATGCCGACGCCGCGCTTGTGCACCGGCACGTCCTTCACCGATTTGCCGCGAAACAGAATGTCTCCGCTCGAGGGCTCGAGCAGGCCGGCGATCATCCGCAGCAACGTGGTCTTGCCGCAACCGCTCGGCCCGAGCAGCGACAGCAACGCGCCTTGCGGCACTTCGAGATCGATCCCGCTGACCACGGCTTGCTCGCCATAGGTCCTGGTCAAACCCATCAAAGTCAAATCGGCTATCGGCACGGTCTATCTCCACGATTCAGCAAAGCACCAAGCTACGCAGTAAAGATCTCATTGGTCTTCTCAGTCCACTTCGCCCGGTTCTGGTTGACGAATTTCCAGTCGGGAATGAACAGGCCGAGCTGATCCATGCGCTGCTCCGGGTACGCGACATAACGCAACGTCTGCGGTGTCAGCGTGACGCCGCGCACCGGCGGCGCGACCAGCGAGAACTCCGCCAACGCCTTCTGCACGTCGGCCGACAGCATCCGGTTGATGAACGCGACGCCCAGGTCCTGATTCGGCCCATTGGCGACCAGCACCTGGCAGTTCACGCCCGCAAAGCTGCCTTCCTTCATGAACACCATATCGATCGGCGCGCCTTTGACCGCATACGGATAGATGAATTTCGAGTAGTCGATCCCGCCGAGCATCGCCTGGCCCTGCGCGACTTCGTTGGCCGCCTCGACGCCAGACACGTAGATGTTCTGCACGTTCGGCTTGAAGTCGCGCAGCTTCGCCCAGATCTTGTCGACCTCGTACTGGGCAGCGCTCAACGGCTTGCTGGTCACGACCGCGGCCGCCGCGATCAGGAAGTAGATGCCCGACGTGTTCTCCCAGCTGTTCAGCTTGATGCTGTCGCGATACGTGTCGCTCCACAGATCGGCGAAACTCTTCGGCGCCGGCGTGGAAGTGTTCCGGTACATTGCGCCGATCGAGATTCCGACGCCTGTCGCGTAGCCGCCATAGTTGAAGCGCGGCATCAGATTCGCCATGTTCGGAATTCGGTCGACCGGCAGCGGCGCGATCAGCTTCTCGGTGATGCAGGTCGAGACCGCGACGTCATCGATGAACATCACCGTGTATTTCGGGTTCTTCAACGTCGCGCGCATCTTCGCGACGTTGACGAGCGTGAAGCCTTCCTCGGCAAGCACGCTGCAGTTGTAATCGCGCTCGAATCGCGGAATAACCACCTTGCGAATGAAGTCGCCCTGCGCGCCGCCCCAGATGCCGACGACAATCTGCCGCGTGCTCGCGCGCACCTGACGAATCATCGATGGCCCCAATGCCAGGCTCGCTGCTGCGGCCTTCAACATGTCGCGCCGCCGGCCGTCGATCTTCGACGGCAGCACCGGCGTAAGTTCCTGCGCGTCCGGCAGGTCGTGTGCTGGCTGAATGTGCTTTGTGTTCATCGTCGCTTCCTTGTTTTCCATAAACCTGTTCCGGTTCACCCGATCACGAATTTTTCCAGCTTGACCTTGAGCACGCGCTCGACGAACACGATCAGCAGCACCGAGAAACCGATCATCAGTCCGGCAATCGCCGCGACACCCGGATCGAACGATCGCTCGATGAATACGCCCACCTGCAGCGGCAAGGTGAAGTGGCGCGCATCGGCGAGCCACATCGCCATCGTGTAATCGTCGAACGACGTGACGAAGCAGAACACCGCCCCGGCCGACACCCCGCCCGCCACTTGTGGCAACGTGATCCGTCGAAAAGTGACCCACGGATTCGCGCCGAGCGTGCGCGCGGCGTCCTCGGTCGTGCGCGGCATCACCAGCAGCGCAGCCGACACGCTGCGTACCAGATACGGCAAGCAGATCGCCACATGCCCGAGCGTGAGCAGCCACAACGAATCCGTAATGCCGAGCGCGTTCGCGCATTGCAACAGTGCAACGCCTGCCACCAGCACCGGGAAGATCAGCGGCGCCAGGACCAGCCCGTTGACCAGCGTCTTGCCCGGGAACTCGCAGCGCGCGAGGCCGAGCGCGCACGGCAAGCCGAGCGCAATGCACACCAGTGTCACCATCGCGCCCAGCTCGGCGCTGAACAGGAAGGTGTCGCGGAAATCCGCGTCGGCCAGGACCTTCCCGTACCAGCGCAGGGTCAGTCCATGCGGCGGAAAGCCGACCAGCACGCTGTCCGAAAACGATACGGCAACCGGGATCGCCAGCGGCGCGACGATCACCACACACAGCGCGAGCGCCAGCAGCGTGGTCCAGCGCGACGGAGCCAATGCGGCCTTCATCGCTGCCTCCGGGTCCAGCGCAACGCGTGGCGCTCGACGAACACGATGAACAGCAGATTCGCGAGCAGCGCCATCGCCAGCATGAGCGACGCGATAGCCGCGCCGAACGGCCAGTCGTTCAACGTCAACACTTGTTGCTGGACCAGATTGCCCAGCATCGCCGAGAAATTGCCGCCGAGGATCTGCGGTGTCACGTAGGACGTCGCGGTCAGCGAAAACACCAGCGTGATGCCGACCGTCAAGCCCGGCATGCTCATCGGCACGACAATGCGCTGAAACAGCACGCGCGCATCGGCGCCGAGCGTTTGCGCGGCCTCGGCGATCGACGGCTGGATCTTGCGGATCGCACCGGCCAACGGCAGCACCATGAGCGGCAGGAACACATGCACCGACGCGATCACCACCGCCCAGTCCGTGTAGAGCAACGGGCGCGGATGCGGGCTCAGGTGCAACCACTGCAGCAATTCGGTGAGAAAGCCTCCGCGCGCGAGGATCAGCTTCCAGCCATAGGCGCGGATCACCACCAGCACGAGCAACGGCGAGAGCACGACTAACAGCGTCAGGCGCGCGGCCAGCGGCCGGCCTTGTGCAATGACGAGCGCCAGCGGATAGGCGATCGGCACCGCGATCACGCTGCTCAGCGTCGCGATCTTCAAGGTCCGCCACAGCACGTTCCGATACAGCGCGGAACGCAGCAGCCGCGCGTAGTTCTCGGCGGTCACGCCCCGCACCAGCGTGCCGGCGTCGAGATGCCGGGTCACGCTATGCGCGACCATCAACACGGTCGGCAGCACGAACACCAGCATCAGGAAGGCTGCCGCCGGCAGCACCAGCAGCGGACCTGTCAGCGCGCCGGAACGCACACGAGGGACGCCATGTGCGAGGCGCCTCGCGTCGACGCACGAGTGTAGCTGGCCGGTCATACTCGCGCTCCGTTCAGTTGCGCGAGCAGTCCGCGCACCGCCGCCGGAATCGGCTCGATGATCCGCGTCGGCGAATCGACCGCGAGCGTGCGCGCCGCGCCCGCCAACGGTCCGCCACCGATGATGATGGAGCACACATCGTCGCGCTGGATGATGGTCTCGATCACCACTGCCAGCGCCGCCTCCATTCGTTCGGCGTCCGCCATGACTTCGGCGAAGTCGCCGCTGGTGGTGCGAATTGCCCGCAGCTGCGCGCCGAACCCGCGTCGCATCACATAGCGTTCGATCGCGTCGATCAGTTGCGGCGTGGTCGTTCCGATGGCGAACTTGCCGCCGAACGCGGCGGCTTCGGCCAGACTCGCTTCGGCCAGGCCAAGCACCGGCATCGGCACGCGCGCCCTCACCGCTTCGACACCCGGGTCGCCGAATGCCGAAATGATCACGCCGTCGAAACCATCGGCAACACCGGAGTCAATCAAGTCGAGCACCGCCTCGGCGGCGACCCGCAAGTGCGCTTCGCAGGAGATCAACGGGCTGCCGAAGCGTGCGGTGAAGCCTGCGATGCTCGCGGTCTCACCGGCTTCGGCCGCGGCGATTCCAACCATCAGCCGGGTCGACGCCTCGGACGTGTTCGGATTGATCAGCGCGAGGCGCGGCATGCGCTTGCTAACTGCTTTATCGGCGTTATCGGCGACCACACGCATCATTCGAGACCCAGCAGACGAGCAGGATTGCGCCTCGTGAGCAGTTCGATTTCGGCGAGGCTGAACTGCAGATCGAGCAACGTGCTGATCAGCAGCCGCATCCCTTCGCGGGGCGCCGGACATGAACCGATTCCGTAATCGGTGCCGAGCACCACGTTCGCGAGTCCGACCTCCCGTAGCTGGCTCGCCCACTGGACGACACCCTGAAACTGCGGTTCGTTCGCGATACCGGCGATCTCGTCGGCATATTCGCGTTCGACGTAGTAGTTGGTGCGCGGCAATCCGCGATGAAACAACCAGTCCGACACCGAACCCTCCAGGAAGAAGCCGCGTGCGCTCAGATCCTTTTGTTGCGCGGTGCTGAGCCATGCGCGTGCCGGATGGGCGACGATCATCTTGCGGATTCCGAAGCGCTCGGCGAGCTCGGCGAGACGCATCACCTCGCCGGGTGAGATGTGACCGGTATTCAGGTAGACATCCGGATGCCCGGCTACCAGTCCGAGGATTTCTTCCAGTTCGCCGGGCACCGGACCGTCGAGCGGAATCCGAATCGCGCGCGCCAGTTCCTGTTCGGCGAATTTCGGGTACAAGTCCTTGAACGGCACGGGCTTGCCGTCAACGTACGAGCCCTCGCGACTCGCCATGTGATACGTGCAGTGCGTGCCGAAGTGCACGAACTTCGCACCGTCGCCGTAATGCAGCGCGGTCTTGACCGCGCGGGGATTCATTCCGCCGAAGTTCGTGGTCAGGATGATTCCGCCGTAGACGTCGATGCCCGGCACGCTGCGCCTCACCATCCACGAGGTGCCGGCGCTGTTGCCGAACGTGTGATCGTAAAACACCACCGCGCGCATCCCCGCTTGCTTCGCCTGCTCGGCAATCTGGAACGGATCGAGTCGACCCGGGCAGCTCTTTAACCAGGGTCCGCTATGAATATGCGTATCGATCGCGCCGACCAGCAATTCGTCGGGCAATTCGATCGTTCTATGGATAGGAGATGTGTCGTGAGTCATGCGTTCGTCCTGTGCCGATAGGATTCGGCGCGCCCAAAAGTGGTGAAACCCAGCAAGGCGCACCAAAACAGTGAAATATAAATTCCAGAATTTCATTAAATGTAATTACGTTTTCATGATGAAGCAAATGAAAAAAAATAAACCTGCAGTCATGCTGGAAACGGTCCGGGCGCTCGCGAGCGAACGTGGCAATGCTGGAAACGTAGCCCCGGCAGAAGGATTCAAGTCCGGTCTGGCGATTCGAGTGCATAAGTAGTAGTCCGATACATATTTGATAACGTCATCACCGCAATGGCTGATCAGCGCGTAGCAGCGTGCCCAGATGGCCGAACCGGCGCGCCAGTTCAGCAGGCAACCGGTCGACAATCAAACGTGGCCGCACTACTTCCTGTTCGTTGCACGCAACGACTACCTGGCAAAACACCCTGACGCGAAGGCCAGGCTGCAAACCACTATCCCGCGATGCCGTCGCATACATTGCCAATAACAACGATCAGGCCGCCGCCTGGTTTGGCGAACGGCTGCGCGTCGAGCCGCGCATCGTCACACAGATTACCGTCGAGAACCCGGTTTTCCATGGAGTGAAAAAACCGGAAGATGCCAGGATCAACGTCACGCAAGCTGATCTGCAAAGGCTCAATGACTGGTTCGCGGCTGCCTGCGAGAACGGATTAATCAAATCAGGAGTCGAACCGTACAAGCCATGACGACGGCGTTTTTCCCCAGCCGCTCGGCCCGTCGGTTCACAGGCGAAGTTGGCGTGCCGCAGAGCTCACGCGTTCTAGCCGCTCCGCGGTGCCGAAGAAACGCAACATCTCGCCCTTCGACCGACGCGAGAGCGACCGGATCGTTTGGGCGAGCCATATTGAACGGATAGTCAATCGCCGTCAGCCCGGCCTCCCGGCATTGCCGCAAGAAGTCGTCGTGCAGCGCTTGCAAGCCGCGAACCCAGGTGCGTAAGCACCAGGTCCCATGAAAATCCGCTTTCCTTTGCTCTCGCGCCCACGGGTGAGGCGCGTTCATTTCCTTCCGTCATATCGAACTATCCGGCAGCGCACGGCGACAACCGGATTGCCAGAGCGGTGCAGGCGGACGATGTGATCGCACTGAAAGAAGACAGATCGTGCATCGCTCTCCGAACGAGTCAGACCTCGGTGCCGCGAACCACTCCGATCAACCTGAGACCGAACGCGACGCTGGTGAACACGAAGCCTACCGCGCAGACACCACTCCAGCCGGCCAGCGACCATGCCGCCCCCGAAAACATCGCACCCAATGCGCCGCCGACAAAAAACACCCCGACAAACAGCCCATTAAGCCTCCCGCGCGCGGCGGGATTCATCAGGTTGATCGCACGTCGGCCTAGCGTCTGGTCAGTCACCACGCCAGCATCGAGCGCAGCCGCGCCCGCGACCAGCAACGCAACCGCCAGCGCCGGATGCGCGCCCGTCGAAAAGCCGCCCCAGTCAGCGCCGGCTGCACCGATTGCCGCGAGGGCAATGAGCATCGTCAGATGGCCCGCAATGAGCGCTTTACGGCCCGCCCCGCGGTCGCCCGCGCGCCCCGCAAGCGGCGTCACGATCGCACCCGCCGCGCCCGCGAGTGCAAACAGCGCAATGCGATTCATATCGAAGCTGAACGGCGGTTGCGCGAGCCGCAAGCCGATAGCGGTCCAGAACGCGCTGAACGCCCCCATCACCAACGCAGCCGATGCCGCATTGCGTTGCAACACCGGCTCGGTCCGCAGCAAGGTCCACAGCGAGCGCAACAGCGCCGGGTAGCGCGTCACGACAAGCGGCCGGCGCACGGGCAGGTTCACGTAGAGAACCACCGCGAGCAACGCATCGATCGCGGCAGCAACGCCATAGAAAGCGCGCCAGCCAATCGCCCCGGCGATCACGCTCGCAGTCGGGCGCGACAGCAGGATGCCAAGCATCAGGCCGCTCATCACGTTGCCGACCGCCCTTCCGCGATGGCTTTCCGCTGCCATCGAAGCCGCCATTGGCACCAGCATCTGAATCACGCTGGAAGTCGCGCCAGCGAGGAATACCGCGACCAGAAACACGCCTCGCGAATCAGCGAACATCGCGATGGCAAGAAAACCGGCACAACCCGTCAGTGTCTGCACGATCAGGCGACGGTTTTCCAGCAAATCGCACAAGGGCACCAGCAGCACGAGGCCAGCTGCGTAACCGAGTTGCGCAAGCATCGCGACAAGGCCGGCTAATCCGGGGGCAAGGTGCAAACTCCGGCCAATCGCAGCGGTCAACGGTTGCGCGGCAAACAGGTTCATCACGATCACGCCCACCGCCGCGGCGAAGAAGAACGTTAGCGGCGCGGTGAGTTGCCGCGGGCTATCGCCCTCCTGCGTCGCGACAACGCGGGCGGAGTTTTCGGCGGATGGGTTCATCGAACGTCGCTCTCGGGGTGAGTGGGAAAAAGCCATCCTACTGACGCACTCAATATGAGACAATTGAAATATGTTGATAATGATTATGCGAGTTAATTTTGAATACGCGAGATCTGGAGGCGTTCGTCGCGGTCATCGAGAGCGGTTCGATGGTGCGCGCCGCGGAAAAACTCCACCTCACGCAGCCCGGCCTGACACGGCGCGTGCAAAACCTTGAAAGCACGCTGGGTGCCGAGCTGCTCGATCGCCAGAGCAAACCGCTCAAACCGACCGCGGCGGGCAATGAGGTGTATGCGCTCGCACGCACTGTGTTGCGCGCGGTGGACGATCTGTTGTCGCTTGCATCGCCTGACAGCGAGCCGGCCGGCGAGTTGAGAATCGGCATGCCGCCATTTCTTGCCGAGGTGGCACTGGAAAAACCGGTGGATCTTCTGCGAAGTGTCTTTCCGCGGCTTACGCTGCGTGTCACAGCGGGTTGGTCGCCAGGTCTCGTGCGGGATGTTGAACGCGCGTCGCTCGATGTGTCGATCGTGCTGATGCCGTCCAGCTTCTCTCCGCCCCAAACGCTGCACGCGATACCCCTCGCATCTTTACCGACTGTGATCGTCGCGGCGCGCGCTCTCGGTCTACCCGATACGCCGATGACGCTGGCGGATTTGTCGCAGCGCGAGTGGGTCCTCAATCAGGATGGCTGCGGAATGCGCTCGGCACTCAGGCAGGCGCTCGAGGCAGCAGGACTCCCCTTCAAGGTCGCAGTCGAAGCATTCGGCTCAGAACTGCAGCTGTCGCTGGTCGCGCGCGGCATCGGCATTGGACTGGTCACGCCGGATCTGCTGGAACGTTCCGTCCATCGCTCTTTGCTACGGATTGTCGAGACCTCGGACTTTCACTCAGGCATCGATGCATGGTTCATTCATGGATCGCTTCCCGGCCGGCTTATGCGGCCCGTCGATCTGCTGCGACGGTCACTGACCGAGGTGCTGGCCGAAAGTGGAATGGCGATGTACGGAGAGAGTGCGGGTCCTGCAGCTATGAGAGCGCAGACGTAGACGGGGCGTGTCGCGCGAAAGGTGCTCCTGTTCAGAGGGGTTGCCTCTGCGGGATGCGAATTCCGGCACGCTCAAGTGACGCGGCACCGATGCGGCGCGCCGCGCCAGGTCGCGAACATCTCGTCCAGATGCCGTGTGCTGTCTGGCTTGCGCCCCGGCCCTTTTAGCGCACCGGCGAATCTGGCGGCGAACTTGTCGCTCAAGCAACAACTCCCCTATGTCGCGCAAGCCCAGGCTGAACCGGAAATACCGGCGAAGCGCGCAACTGACGACACCTTCCTACTGGATAATTCGATGCGTATTCCATATCAGGAAGCATCGAAAAAATCCTGATTCAATTAGCGGCCGCACCGGTACGCGCTTGAATCAGCTCGGCACCGATATGCTGATAATCACAAATCGATTTTAATCTGCCCGAATTCCAGCAAATTGCTAACCGCCTGCACGCCAACGCACACCTGGCGTAAAGACCACGACGAAAAACTTAACGCTCACCCTGATAAAAAGCGCCATCGCGCGTCGGTTCGAATTGGTTGCGAGACACCGTTCTCACACGCCATTTTGTTACTGCGGGCACTGAGCGCGGCAGGCTATGGCCCGCTTGGCGCGGGACCGCACGAATAAATCGATATCGATTTTCTTATAGATGATGCCATTCGAAATCAATTTAGCAACGCCGATATATGAATCGTTTGAAAAATTCTTTGCCACGCGTCATCGATTCTTGAAAAACTTGGTGCCGCTTTGAAACGAATTCCTCACGGAGAATACCGTGGCGAAAAAACCGCGGCAAACCAACGAGCCGCGTCCATTTGACGAAGTCAACCAGGAAAATTCATGGCCATCATTCCGAACCTGAGAACCCGGAGTATTCGCGGTGAGGCATATGTGCCGCCCGCGCCACGTGCTTACATCGATACGCTTTTCGATTACGCCACGTTCACCAATGCGCTCGCCACTTCGCCGATCGGCAAGCTGACCGGCAGCCAGGCAAGTAGTCCCATCGCCATCATCGGGACGGGGTTGGCAGGTCTGGCCGCGGCCTACGAACTGCTGCGCGCGGGTGCGACGAACGTGACGCTATTCGAGGCGAGCAATCGATCGGGCGGTCGAACCTATAGTGCGGTCTTCAATGCCAACCAGCCGGAATTTATCGCCGAACTTGGAGCAATGCGCTTTCCGCCGACCGAGTTCGCGCTGTTTCACTATCTCAACGCCTTCGGCATACCTGTTTCAGGCGATTTTCCCGATCCGGGCATCGTAGACACGACAATCAGCTATCAAGGCCAGACCTACTCCTGGGCTGCGGGCAGTCCGCCACCGTCGATCTTCAATACGGTCTACAACGGCTGGAACGCGTTTCTCGCAAACGGAGCGACGGTCGACGGGGTGACGCTCGCCTCCCCCGACAGCATTACTGACCTGCTGACCCAGGGCAACCTGGCCGCGGCAAACACCGCCTGGCAAAAGTACATTGACGTCTTCGAAAACGAATCGTTCTATTCGGGCTTGTTCAAGATATTCAATGGCCCCAACCCACCTGGCAACACAAACTGGCAGCATCCTGCCGACTATCAACTCTTTGGCGCTCTTGGCCTTGGATCCGGTGGCTTCGGTCCGCTTTATCCGTTGGGCTTTCTCGAACTCGTACGCATGGTCATCGACGGTCTCGAGACCGATCAGCAGTTTGTGCTCGGCGGCATCGAGTCACTCGCGACGGCGTTCAAGCAGGCGTCGTTTAACGGCGTTCCCCTCGGCAATCTGATCAAGCTTGGCACTCCCGTCACAGGCGTGTCAGTCGATTCGGGTTCGGGCGTCGTCGCGCTGACAATCAAGGGTACGACTCAGAAGTTCTCCCGCGCGATCGTGGCAACGAGTCATCGCTCGGCGCAGATCAGCATAGGGCTCGCACCGGGTGCTCCGGTAACGCCGCAGACCTACGGCGCGCTGAGCGAATTGCACTCGGCAAGTTCGTCGAAGGTCATCGTCATGACGAAAAACAAGTTCTGGCTGAACACACCCGGTCTGCCCGCCAATATCCAGACCGACAAACTGGTGCGCGGCGTTTACTTTCTCGACTACTCGCCCGGCAATCCCGCCGATCCCGGGGTCGTCATTTTGAGCTACACGTGGGAAGACGATTCGGTCAAGCTACTCGGGATACAGGACCCGCAGACGCTGGTCAAGCGGCTGCTGCAGGACGTCGCATTGATCAACCCGGACTATGCGGAGCAAATTGTTCCCATCAACAACGACTACGACACCTACGTCAAGGTCATTGCATGGGAAAACGAACCGTATCAATACGGTGCGTTCAAGTTCAATTTCCCCGGCGACGACATCTTGACGCAACAGCTCTACTACAACTATCTACTCGCCAACAATCCCTCGACCGATCCTTACCTGTACTTTGCTGGCGAAAGCTATTCATTTCATGGCGGCTGGACCGAAGGCGCGATCACTACGGGATTGAATGCAGCCACTGCGGTCATCAAGAGTCTGGACGGGACACTACTGATCAACCCGAATCCGCTCACCGATCCGGGGCCGGGTTATAACTATTGATCCTGGCGGAAGGCACGCGATTCCCAGCACGGTCTGGCGCGTCTGCGCGTCTGGCTGGTCCTGCGAAGATTAACGCACGTTGGGAGAGAGCCTTAGCCGCCCAGCGAATAGAGGTATCGCCGGGTTCGATATTGCTGATGCTGGGGACCAGGGCGGCCAATCGCTCGCGCGCCTTGTCGGATTTTGCCGCAAATCGGGCATCGAATTTATTGTACCGGCAGCCACTCATCACGGCTGCCGTATCGCAACAGATTCGATGTCCGCCGGCGTCTCGACTCATGCACTCGCCATTGCCCAACTGAGCGACCTTGGGGCATGTAGCCTGCCCCGTCCGGGACAGGCTATTAGCAAATTGTTGCGATACCAACAGTTGCCTTTCCCGACCTCAGTTTAATCGTGATCTTTTATATGTCCGTTTCCGGTTTGCTGCCGAAGCGAAAACCAGCAACACCAATGGATTAACAGCCATCCTCGCTAACCGAATAAGCATCGAAAATATCAATATTAGGGGCGAAGACATTCGTCTTCCACACTGCAGACTGAACACCCCGATGCAATGTCCAACGATTATGCCTCGAACAATAAATCTTGCCACCGTCCACGGCAGTTTATCGGACCCTCACGCGCGCGGGTCTGTGGTACGCGTTAGCTCGTGAGCAGCGCCCGTCTCTATGCACAACAGGAGGTGACTCACGTCCTGCAATTGTTATCGCTCTCATTGACGACCTCAGTTCGGCTTTTGCCAGTCGTAAGTGCTGCCGACGGGCGTGTCAGCCCGCGGGAAAACCTTAGCGATTACCGCATGGCAAGTCCTGCGCCCTTCGCCTCCCGAACTCGCCGTCATGCTTGCCCCAGGAAACCCCCGCACCGACTGCGCAAGCCACCGCAGCCGACCAGGTCGTTTCTACTTTTGAATCTCGTTAGAGACGCGGAATCACCAAAAATCATGTCAGCACCGGTAGAACTTCATCCGACATCGATCCGACGAACGGTCGAGACGCTAGTGCATAGCTTCGCTGCCAGCGTAGTGGAGCGCGATGAGCGTGGCGGTACGCCCAAGAAAGAGCGCGACGCGTTGCGCAAGAGCGGGCTGCTGACACTTTCAATTCCCACGCAGTACGGCGGCTTGGGGGCGAGCTGGATAGAGACCCTGGATACCGTCAGGGAATTTGCACGAATCGACAGCTCGATTGCGCATGTCTACGGCTTCCACCATCTTCTGCTTGCGACAGTCAGGTTGTTCGCACGTCCCGATCAGTGGGAACCCTGGTTCACGCAAACCGCGCGCCATGAATGGTTCTGGGGCAACGCGCTGAATCCGCTCGACACTCGTACCATCGTCCGTAAATTCGATAACTGGTACGATTTCTCTGGCAAAAAGAGCTTCTGCTCGGGCGCCCTTGATTCTGAAATGCTTATCGCCTCCGGTTTCGAAGAGACAAGCGGAAAATTACTGATCGCTGCCATTCCAAGTTCACGCACGGGCATCACCTTACATCATGACTGGAACAGCTTTGGCCAACGTCAAACCGACAGTGGCAGCGCCCTGTTCGAGAAAGTGCGAGTCGAGGAAAGCGAACTGCTACTCGACCCAGGGCCGTTGAGTACACCCTTCGCATCACTTCGTCCATTGCTCGCGCAACTGATCTTCGCACATCTTTTCCAAGGCATTGGAGAAGGCGTGTTTGCAGAAATCAAGCACTATACCGTGCATGAAACGCGGCCATGGTTCAGTTCTCCTGCATCCCATGCAAACAAAGATCAACATGTGCTACGGCATTACGGAGAGTTCTGGGTTGAGCTGGAAGGCGCCCGACTGCTGCTTCAGCATGCCACTCGTTTATTCGATGAGGCGTGGGCGCGCGGGGAAGCGCTCAATGCCGAGGCGCGCGGCCACGTGGCGATTGCCATAGCCACCGCCAAGATAGCGGCTACGCGCAGCGGACTCGATTTGAGCAGCCAGCTTTTCGACGTGGCTGGCGCTCGGGCTACGCATGGTGCCCTGCGACTTGATCGCTTCTGGCGCAATCTCCGCACGCAAACCTTGCATGACCCAATCGACTACAAGCTGCAGGAGATTGGCGAGTGGGCTTTGAACGACGAACTGCCTACGCCATCTTTCTATTCTTGAATAGAACCCATGTCTATCTCATCGCTTTGGCCTACACCTCCTGGATCGAACGCCAGGATTCCGACTACGGACTGGATCTTCGAAGATCCTCATTCGAAGGCCCTGCTCGCCGAAATCGAGCAGATCGCGCCGAGTGATGCGAGCGTTCTGATTAGCGGCAAGACGGGTACAGGCAAGGAACTGATCGCACGCTACATCCATAGTCGCAGTCTGCGCCGCCACGGCCCGTTTGTGACGGTAACCTGCGGCGCATTTTCCGAGATGCTCATCGATGCGGAATTATTCGGTCATGAAAACAGGGCCTTTCCAGGTGCATTCGGCACGCAAACGGGTCGCTTCGAGGAGGCCAACGGAGGCACGCTCTATCTCGACGAGATCAACGATTTAAATATACCGATACAGACCAAACTGCTCAGAGTGCTCAAGGACAAGGAAGTCCTGCGTCTGGGTGGACATAAGGGTATTGCGATCGATATTCGGGTATTGGCCTCGACCACCTCGGAAGTCGAAGCGCTTGTTTCCTCAGGAAAGTTTCGCGAGGATCTTTACTATCGCATCAACGTCGTGACCCTGGACATACTGCGCCTCAGCGAACGACCCGGCGACATCATTCCGTTGGCCCGATACTTTATTAAAGAATATAGTCGCCAGCTCAATTATTCGGGCGGAACGCTGACACCGGACGCCGAACAGGCGCTGGTGAACTACCCGTGGCCTGGCAACGTACGGGAACTTGAGAATGTTATTCATCGCACGATGCTGGGACTGGACGGCGGTGCAATCGATTCAGCCAAGCTGCGCTTTCCAGTGCGACACAATGTGCGGCACGAGCCTGAAAAAGCCATACAAGTTCCAGCAACGCAGGGCGGCAACGGCCTCGAGCTTCTTGGTCGGGCGATACGCGCGCTGTGTGACGAGCGCGTGCACGATCTGGATCAACTGATTGAGAAGACAACGGTCAACGAGGTATTTCGTTATTGCCACTACAACCAGAGCGAAACGGCACGATTACTCGGCGTGAATCGCAATGTGGTTCGGGCTCGCCTGGCGCGCTCCGGGGAACTCGCAGAGTTGCGGCGCACTCCGAAGGACGACGCACACGATGAACTGCCAAAGGAAGAAGATTCGTAACGCTTCAGATTTTCGCCGTTCTCATGCCCCGCAATCGCCCGTGGTCGTTATGCCCACGCGTTTCATATTGAACACGTCGAGCCAGATCTCTCTGTGCCTTACAGCACTCCGTGACATCTTTCGCAGCGATAATCGCCCCGGTATCCGCTGCGATAGGCCGCGCGGGCTTGGGATCGTGCAATTGAGGACACTCCGGCGCATCGTCGGCACCCGGGATATTGACACGCCTGCCAGCTGTTTTTGAGGAAGAGCCATTCCGGCAACACAACCTGGTTTATCTGTGTCTTCAACGTCGCCCGGTCATATGCACCCGATTGCGACAGCGCATATTCCCGGATCAACGCTCCCTTACGATCAGAAGAAGTGACGAATCCCGACCGATACGGCGACTTGCTGATTCGTACTCGATGCGGGAAGGCCAATGAGATCAGCGCCGATGCCCGTCCCCGACAGACCGCTTACGTGCTGCCAGTCAGTCTGCAAGTAGACATCCGTGCGCTTGCTAAATGCGTAAGCCGCGAGAAAGTTCACCTGGTTCCACTTGGGACTGATTCCATCCAGACGACCGTCGGTATAGGTATAGCCACCTGACAGGGTAATGGCTGGGGTCACACTGTAATGTCCATTCAACTCGTAATTGTCGAACCGCACATCTCCGCCCGACAGACCAATACCGCTTGCAGTGCCGGACGCGTATGCATTGATCCCCGTGGCATTCTGGAGCCTGGTTTCTGTGAACAGGAATCCAACCCCGCCCTTGTCAAACGAATAAGTCGCGGCGGCACCGAACGTCCGTTGCCGCGACGCGTTAAACGTTGCATCCCCCGTTACGGATCCGGCGCTGTTGAATCCCACAGTGGCGCCGGAATTGTTCAATTGCAGATAAGCCGCTGCCAGATGGAAACCTCCAAAATCATAGGAAGCGCCCCCACTGTAAGCGCGGTTTGCGGCAAATCCACCGGCCTGGTTCGAAAATCCATAAAGGCCGCTGAAGGTCAGGCCGTGGTAGTTCACGCTGGTATATTTGACGGAGTTGTTCACCCTGAACGAGTCGTCGAGATTGTCGTTGTCGAACGGGTGAGCGGAATGCACACCACCGTACCCGGTACCGGTTAGTGCCAGCGCACCCAGATAGTCGACAACCGAATCATATTGCCTGCCCAGCGTCACCGAACCGTAACCATCAGAAGCCAATCCGACAAAAGCCTGGCGATTAAACAGCTGACTGCTCGATCCCGCGCCACCATTTGTCAGCGAGAAGCCGTTTTCAAGCGTGAAAACGGCCTTCCATCCTCCGCCTAAATCCTCGGTTCCGCGCAATCCCCATCGGGTACCGTCAACATTCTGATTGGTCGCCTGCCATGCGCCACTGCCATGCTGGTTATTCGTATAGGTCAGACCTTCGTCCAGGATACCGTAAAGCGTAACGCTGGATTGCGCATGTGCAGAAGGGTTGATGATGCATCCAGCAGCCAGCAGCCCCATGAATCCGCCTTTCCTACCCAGTGCGAGATTTGCTTTCATTTTGTTATCCATAAATTATGAATACCTAATCAATGATTTAATAATTGCATTGCAATTCTTATCCATCGTCTTTAAATCAAATCAACAGACCCGTCGCATCCTATGGACCGGGCAACGTAAATTCCTCCGCAGGTGGACTACGGCAGCGTTGGTTTGGAAGGGTGATCATCGTTATTCGTTGCCACGAGGCTGGATCGCTATTCGAACCGGCATCACAACGAGGGATGACGTAAATGCCAATCCGTTTCCTGCTGGAAGGTGTGGCCAGCCCTGAGCAACAGCGGTTCATTCCATGCCGCCGCAACTAATTGAAATCCGACCGGGGCACCGTCGTCGGTGAATCCTCCGTTCAGGCTAAGCGTCGGCTGACCGGTCGCATCGAACGGGAACGTGTATCGGGTCAGGCGTTCAGCCAGCGTCGGCTCTTCGATGAAGCGCGAAAGCGTGGCGTAGGTCGGTGCAGCGACGCCGTAAGAAGGCACGATCAACAGATCGATGTCGCGGAAAAGCCGGTCGACGCGTCCGCGAAAATCCTCGCGTCGCAGGATGATCTTTTGATAATCCGTACCCGAGAGGGCTTGCCCCGTGCGGATGAGATTGGCCAGTACCGGGCCATACTCTGCTTTCCGGCTAGCAAATATCTCTTCATGCGCAACCGCGGTCTGCACGCCCGCGAGCGGAATCCAGTCAAGATTGTTTTGCACCGCATCCGGAAACTTCACGTCGACGACCGCCGCACCTGCACGACGCAGCACCTCGATCGCATCGCTCACGGCCGTGGCGGCCTGGGGATCGGTACCCTGTTCGTTCCATGCCTTGTCGATCCCTATTCGCACCCCTCGAATACCTTTGTCAATGCCGGTCAGATAGTCGGGAACAGGTCTATCCGCCGCGGTCGGGTCGAGGTCGTCGACGCCGGCAATCACGCCAAGAATGGCAGCGACATCGTCGACGGTGCGTGCGATCGGCCCAATGTGATCGAGGGTCGCGGCCAGCTCGAATGCGCCGTACCGGCTTACCCGTCCCCACGTCGGCTTGAGCCCCGTGACGCCGTTGGCACCCGCGGGGAACCGAATGGAGCCTCCCGTATCCGTGCCAAGCGTTCCATATGCGAGACCAGCGGCAGTCGCCACGCCCGAGCCGCTGGAAGAAACCCCGGGCCAGAGATCCTTTCGCCACGGGTTAACCGGCGCAGGAATCTCGGGATGGTGCTCAGAATATGCGCCCTCGGTCAATTGGAGCTTGCCGAGCAACACCGCGCCTGCCTCACGCAGCTTGCGAACGACCGTTGCGTCCTCGGTCGGAATATGATCGCGATAAACCACGGACCCGAACTGGGTTGGAATGCCTCGAGTCCACGCCAGATCCTTCACGCCGATGGGAATTCCATGCAACGGTCCCTTATAGTCCCCACGCGCCAAGGCCTCGTCGGCAGCGCGCGCCTGTTCCAGAGCCACGTCCGCCGTGACGGTGACATAGGCACGCAGGCCAGGATTCAGCCTGGCAATCCGGTCGAGCTGTGTTTGCGTGACCTCCAGCGAAGACACGGTCTTCGTTCTGATGCGTTCAGCCAGGACTGTAAGTGGAAGGTAATGAAGATCGTCTGCAGACATAAGGTTTCCTTTAGAAAGAACCGCTAAGGCGCCAGTAATTGCAGGAGGCGAGGATCCTCGCGAACCTGGGAAGTTGGGCCGGACAACACGATGCGGCCACGATCCAGCACATGAACGTGATCGCTTATCTTCCATGCCAGTCCGAGGTTCTGCTCGACGGTCACGACAGCAATGCGGCTCGCTAGTTGCACCAGTTGTTCTGCAATCTCATCTATGACGCCGAACCACATCCCCTCGGTCGGCTCATCCAGCAAAAGGATGCGCGGCGCGCCAAGCAGCGCGCGCGCAATGGCAAGCATTTTTCGTTCGCCGCCCGACAGCGTTCCGGCGGTCTGCTTCAGGCGTTGCTGAAGTTTGGGAAACCAGGCGAACGCGAGAGCAATGTCACCATGCCTGCGTTGTCGGGCGATACCCAGTTCGAGATTTTCCTGGACGCTCAGCCCGGCGAATACACCGCCCTCCTGGGGAACGTAGCCGATACCGCTTTTGATCCGCTCATGGGTACGCAGCCCGGACAACGGCAGGCCCGCCAACTCGACCGAGCCGCCCTGGAAAGGCAACTCTCCGACGAGTGTTTTCAACAAGGTGGTTTTGCCCGCGCCATTACGCCCAAGAATCGTGACTCCGCCAACGCGAGGCACTTGCAGATCGACGTCGAACAAAACACGGCTAAGCCCGTAACCAGCGCTGATACCTTGCGCGTCCAGCAAGATTCCGTCGTCAGCCAAGATAGGCCTCCCTGACTTTCTGATTGGCCTGAATCTCGCTGACCGAACCCGTTGCCACGACCTCACCCTGATCCAGTACGGTGATTGCATGGCATAGATCGCGAATGAACTCGAGATCGTGTTCGACGATGAGAAGTGAACACCCATCGCGCTTCAATGAGCTCAGCAATTCGCCTGTCACCCGGCGCTCCTCGACGCTCATGCCCGAAGTCGGCTCGTCCAGAATGAGCAGGCGCGGACGGATTGCGAGCGCCATCGCGATTTCCAGCCATTGCTGATGTCCGTGCGAGAGCTCTGCCACTGGCGTGTCGGCAACATCCGCGAGCCGGAATTGATTCAACAGCTGTTCGACCGTGACCGCGGTATCGTGCCGAACCTGCGACAGGAGCAACTGAAAGAAGCCCGCATGAGCCTGGGCGGCGAGCTGCACGTTTTCATAGGCGCTAAGCTGAGGCAGGACACTGGTGATCTGAAACTTCAGACTGATTCCGCGCCGCGCGCGTCGTGCCGGTGGCAATGTCGAGACGTCGACGCCGTCGAACGCCACCGTGCCGGAGCTCGGTATCTCTGCACCGGCGAGACATTTGAGCAGCGTGCTTTTGCCCGATCCATTCGGCCCGATCAGCCCATGAAATTCGCCTGGCGCAATAGATAAATCCACGCCGTTAAGTGCCGTGAACGGGCCATAGTGTTTGCGCAATCCACGCACGTCCAGTAGCGTCGTCATCGCCTCGGTTTCCCCCGAAGCCAGCCGAACGCCCCTGTGCGCTCCCTGACGGATACGATCAGGCTGATCAATCCCTGTGGCCGATAGATGATCAGTAGCAGCAGAATGATGCCCAGCAATACAGGCCAAAGTTCAGGCAGGCGATCGCTCAGGCCGAACCCCAGCGTTTCGATGATCACTGCGCCGAACACCGCACCGATCAGTGTGCCGCTGCCTCCCAACAGACTGTAAAGCACAGCCTGAGTGGAAAGGACGGTGCCCAACGAGCCAGGGCCGATGAAACCCTCGTGAAAGGCAGTCAGTCCTCCAGCAAGCCCGGCGATCGCACCGGAAAAGACGAAAACAGCCGCTTTGAAGACATTGACGCGATAACCGAGGAAGACCATCCGCCGTACGTTCTCCCGAATGCCGGTGAGTGCCAGGCCGAGCTGAGAACGAACAAGAAAGCGGCTCACCGCATAAATGACGATGAGCAGAGCCAATGCCAGATAGTAAAAGCGTGGTCCTTCGTCGAATTCGTAGCTTCCCGTCTTGAGCAGCGGCAGTGATGAAATGCCGTTCTGCCCACCGAGGTAGTACCAGCTAATCGCCAGGCGGTAAGCCGCATACGAGGCAGTCATCGTTCCTAGCGCGATAAAAATCTGGGTTGCCGATTTCCCGAGGACGACCACGCCAGCCACGACCGCAGAGAGCAGGGCCCCGGCGAGAATAGCTGCCGGCAAGGCAACGATGGCGGCATTGACGCCGTAGTCGCGCGCCAGAACCGCAGCTACGTAACCGCCGCCACCAAAGAACAGCGCCTGGCCAAAACTCAGGATGCCGGCGTATCCCCAGACGAGGTCGAAGCTCAGTGCAAGCAGCGACAGAATCAGCACCTTCGTTGCGAATACCGTGAGGTAATCGCTCAGCACGAAAGGCACCACGACTGCGACCACAAGCGCTGCCCATTGCAGCCGGGGAATGATCCGCGCAGTCATCATCGCATCAAGTCGCGAAAGGCTTCGGATCAAGCAGGCCGGGACTACGCTGCACGATCTGATATGAACCGCTCTTTGCCTCGGCCGTGTAAATGCGTAACCGGACATGACGCTGTCCCGGCACGAACTCGGCGGGACCGCCTGGCCCCTCGGCAATCTTCGCGTGATCGAGTGCGGCAGCTACCGGGTCACGTTCAACCGAATGCGCTTCCGTGACAGCAGCCTCCCACAGCTTGATTGCCCGATAGGTACCGGTTGCCGCGCTACCGGCGGCCAGCAGGTAACGTGAATTCGGATAGGCCTTGTCGTATTCCGACTGAATTCTTGCGCTGACAGGATCGGTAGCGGTGACTGCATGAAAATAGTCGAGGCTGGTTGCCAAACCTTCGATATCTTCTTTCGGGCTAATGCCGAGCGTGTTTTCGTCGTAGTATGGAACGGATAGACGACCGCCACGAGCAAGAAAGCCCGCCGTATGCAGTTGCTTGAGGAACGGCCCGATGCCAGGAGGAATGATAGTGGCTAGTACGACATCGACTTTCTCATTGATGATGCGATTGACCGTCGAGCCATAGTCGACCTGGTCCAGCGGATAGTACTCTTCGAGGACGACCTCGCCGCCGTGTTCCTGAATCACCTTGCGCGCATAGGCGTTGAGCTGATGAGGCCAGACGTAATTGGCGCCCGGCAGTGCGAAGCGCTTACCGCCGTTGGCGATCAACCACGGTATCAGCGGGTCCAGCTGTTGCGCCGGCGTCGGCCCGGTCACGAAGAGATACGGCGTATTCTCCCCGCCCTCATAAAGCTGCGGATAGATATAGAGCGTGCGGCCACGATTGACAATGACATCCTTGATCGCGTTGCGCGTCGCACTGGTTACGCCACCGATAACAATGTCCACCTTGTCCCGCTGGATAAGCTTGCGCGTATTCGCGACGGCGATCGTCTCGTTGGAAGCGGTGTCTTCAATATAAAGCTCGATGGGCCGTCCGAGCAGGCCGCCCGCCGCATTGATCTGTTTGACGAGAAGCCTGGCGACGTTTGCATCGGCGCCGCCGGCGTATGAGATTGCACCGGTAATATCAGTTGCAAGTCCAAGCTTGATCGGTCCGGCATCCGCACCCCATGCGGCCGGAATGACCCAGCTCCCCGGCCCGGTCGATATGGCGGCCGCCGCCCAACCCATGCGTGAGAGCCATCGCCTGCGTGATACGTTGGTCAGCGAAGCAGGCGCGCGTAGTTTCGACTTATTCATATAGTCACTTCCTTTTGATTACGAGAAGGCCATCAGACCGGAATTTCACAAAAAGAATGGCCAGAACAAACACGAGTACATCCGACAACACAGGAGAAATCAGCCACGGAAGACCGGCGCTCAGTCCGCCTACGGCAAAAGCGCCCGCGAGCGGCCCCTCGAACGTGCCGATCCCACCGGTCAGTACCGAGATGAACCCCTGGATCAAAAACCGGGTTCCGAGATCTGCGAAGAGCGAGAAACTGGGCACGATCAATGCCCCAGCGAGCCCGGCCAGAGCCGAGCCGAAGACGAATGCGGCGGTATAAAAGCTCGCTGTCGAAAATCCGCTGGCTCGCGTTAACGACGGATTTTCCAGCGTCGCCCGCACCAGCAGTCCAAGGCGCGTGCACCTCAGCAACAGCCAGCTTGCCGCGACGATAGCGATCGCGGCGCCGATCAGGAATATGCGCCAAGTGGAGAAATGTAGAGAACCAAGCACATATGAACCGCTAATCGGTTCGGCTACTTGAAAATAGTTGCCGCCGAGCGCATAGCGAACCGATTCTCGAATGATCAGGCCAAGCGCAAAAGTCGCCAGCATCGCGCCGACGGGTTCGTCATAAAAACGACGGACAACCAGGCGTTCAACGCCCCAGCCGAGCAGGCCAACGACAACTGGGGCAAGCAGAATGCCCAGCCATGACGGATATCCCGCACGCTGGACAAGAAAAAGGATATACCCCCCCAGAAGAACGAATTCTCCATGAGCGAAATTGAATATACCCATAAGGCTCGCGATGACGCCCAATCCTAAAACGACGAGCACGAGCACCGATGCAAATGACACGATGTCGAAAACGGCAGTGAGTAAGGTGTTCATCTCAGGGCCGTCAGAAATGGCTGAATCGAAACGTACTCACTTTGGACTTCCCCGGCCGGTATGTGACCATACCTGTAATTCAAACGATCAACGACGTGCATTCGCCACCCAGATCGCTTATAAATATGCTGGAATCGAAGGACGCGTAATTCCCTGTTTATTCATCAACAAGGCTTTCCGCTCCGTAACCTGTCATGCCGGATAGATTAGATATCAGTGAGCGGGCGCGACCTAATGGGATATTCCAAGATACTTATCTTCATTCAAGATTAAAGCTTAAGTACATGTTTCTTTAGCGTTTGTTCTGGAGAGGGAAGCTAATATCGCGCTCACGCCCTCGCTGGAGATGAGCCGGGCTCATGGGCCGCATGACTGCTTTTCTAGCAACCTGGTGATGCCATGTCTCTGGAAAGACAGTCCAGTTATCGCAATCCGTTCATTAGAATGCACATATGCGTATGCGCGTATGCGTCGTCCGTCGATCCACGGCGGTCGCAGGGCAAACACGATTGTTATGCGAACCGGAACGGCAATAGCACGGCGTCTAATCAATAGATGATCTGTGCAGTACAGGAGAATTGACGGGACAAGGCCAGACGTACGCGTACGAGGCAACGACTCAGACGTCCGGATCACACGTCTGCTCGCCTCGCCGCGACAACGCCGTCGTAATCCCGGCACTCGTGCCTGGGCGTCACGTTACCGCAACGCAACGCGACGCCCGCGCTAAACAACTTCCGATTCCTTGACCTCGAAAATCTCCGCCCACGCGCGCGAATCGTCCTGCATGATATGCGCGCTTTTCTGCACCGCCCGGCGCAGGGATTTGCTGGTGAGCCGGTCGCCCGTGAGTTTTTCCATATTCGCCTTCTCTATCGCCAGCAGTCCGATGAGCCGTGCCGACCGATGGACGACGATCTCGAATTCGGCCTGATTGCGGATGCCGAAACCTGCGGCGCCCGCGGCAGGGAAGATACCGGCTAGCCAGCCCCACAAGGCAACGTGCCGTGCGCCCGGCCAGAAAAGCTCGATACAGACCGCGCCCACGGTTCCCCAGAAGAGAAGCTCGCTGATCAGCCGAAGACGTTTGCCTATCTTTGCGTTACGGCGCACCGCGGCCTCGTTGTAGGCAATCTGGTCGCGCAATCTTTGCCTGACTGTATGGTCGCGGATGCCGCAGAGGTAGGTCGCGTCATATCGTGCGCCGACTATTCCGACCGAGCGCGTCACCGCAGCGACGAACCATGGCACCCAGCCGCGCATCGGGTGAATCTCGCTATTGAGGTTCATGCACCCGCACGGCTCCGAGCCTCCAATTGCCGCCAGCAAATCCGCCTGCCGAAACTGCTCCGCGAGCGTTCTGTAATCGAGCCATCGTTCCCGCCAGCGACACCGCCGTTCCGCCAACACGAGAGCAAGAACAATGACAAGGGCGCCCAGTTCCACGAAGATCGCCCCAACGTCGAATCCCGACTGGTCCTGGTGCATGACTTTAAAGGAAAGTGCCGTGAATGCAGCGACGAGCGATATCGAGCCCACAAGATAAATCAGCACAAAAGCGCTCCGATGTATGTTCGCGTAGTGGGTGGCCAATGCATCGGATCTCCGGAAGTGGGCGACATATGTCTGCGCGGCCTGGCTGCCGGCGACTGCCGGCGGGTTCTCTTCCACGGCGATGGAAGACGATGCGTCCACGCCCGCCACACATCGCTGCAAGAATGGAAAAATGCGGCTCAGCCATGTCAAAGGCGTGGCCTTCAAACCCGCACGCGACAGCTCCGTGCCATCGGCGCACACGCTCTCCGGTTCGTCCCACAAATACGTCTCGGCGGCCTTGTGGTGATGGCGTTTGCTGGTTGAGCCGAGCGAGCCTCGCGGCCACGCCGGCACCACGATCAGGCGAACGATCTCCTCGATCGTCAGGCTGCGGCCGCTTTCGCCCGGAAGCGGGTCAAACAGCAGTTCGACAGCGTGCGGCGCAGCCGAATCGATATGAACGACCGGCAAACCGAGCCTCGTTGCCGTTTCCACAATCTCGCCAGTGCCGCCTTCCCCGGCCGCTTCGAGACCGTCCCATATGGCAATCAGCACGTCGCAATGGTGCAGCACGAAGTGTCCCGCCTCGAAATAGGCGGCGCCTTCCGCTTCGCGCCGTCCGTCGAGTTCGGCCACCTCGCCGATCGCTTTTGCCTGTGCCAACAGGCTGCGAAACTCGTCGACACTGTCAACGAAGTCCTTTTCGTATTCCTGCTGCGGGAACGGCAACGGTGCCGAAAGCAGCCACTGGCGCGCAACGGCCTGGCGCGCAACCACGCGGTCCGCGCCCGGCGCGAGCGGCGAAACCATCCGCAGAACGGGCTTCTCCTGCTGGTAAAACCGGTGCAATGCGCGATCGCTCGCGAGCGCGTTCAGGGTGTCCGCAATCGCATCAAGGATTTTCCCGACCGTCGCATCGAGAAGCGCAAGGTCGGCGAACGGGAGCTTGCGATGTCCCGTGACACCCACCCGCAGGCCGGGCACCGGGCGGCTCGCGGTTGCGCATGCTTTTGCCATGCGTCCCGGCGTGGCGCCCAGTTCGCTTCGCACACCCGACTCAGACTCCGCCATGTCGCTGTCTCCGGCAAAAAAGGCGCGATCGCACTTCAGCGCATGCTGTCGTCGCCCCGTCGGGAAAGGCCGGCAAAGCTGACGAAGCGATTGCTAACGCGGTATTTAGTAGGCGCGATTCTGTCTCCGTATGTGCGGTGCGCCCTATCCGCACCCATCACGCGGCGATTCGGCCCGGTGAAAAGTTCCGTCAGTTTTAAACCTTCAATGACTGCGTATGTGCGTTAGCGCACATACGGAAAGAGCCGCTTACCGAGAATGAGAAACGGTATTGCGCCCGTAGCTTCCGGTTGACGTGCGCGGGTAACAGACATCGTTCGACGAGAAATCGAAGCGTGTGGGCAGCAGGCCCAGATATCGATGCCGCGCAAAATTGGAGTGGTTGTCCGGATTTTTATTCATGGGCTACGACGCGTTCATCAGCTTTTCCTCCAAGGACTGCATCGCCGCAGACAAGCTCAGACATGGGCTGGAGCTGCGCGGCCTGTCCTGCTGGATCTCGTCGCGCGACGTCGCGCCCGGCGCCGACTTCGCGGATTCGATCGTGAAGGCGCTGGAAACATCGAGTGTGATGGTGCTGGTGTTTTCCGCCAACGCCAATAACTCGGACGAAGTAAAAAAGGAACTGGTGCTCGCAGGCGAATACAAGATGCCCGTGATGCCCGTGCGTATCGAAAACGTGCTGCCTTCCGGGGCTTTCCGCTATCAACTGACGATTCGGCAATATCTCGATCTGTTCGAGGACTGGGACACGAATCTCGCGAAGCTGGCCGAGCAGGTCAAGCGGATGGTTGAGAGCCGTATGGCCTTCGTCGGCGACGCATCCGCCGACACGAAACCGGCAACGGCCGGCGCCGCGGATACCCGCGAGCAACCGGCAGCGCGGCCGGCAGCGCGGGCATCGGCACCCGCCCGGACGGGTGCGCCGGCTCGCACAGCGCCGTCCGCGTCGACCCCGGGCGCGCAACCGCAAACGGAGCGGGGACGCCGCCCCTCTCGCGTCGTTCCGGTTGTCGCCGGGGCGTGCGTCGCATTGGTCGCCGCAGGGTTCGTCGCGGCAAGATTCGCGGGCCATTCCGATTCCACACCCGCGCCCGTATCTGCGCCCGCCCTTGCAGCTACGCCTGCACTTGCCCCGGCACCTGCGCCCGCACTTCCGCAGGCTCCGGCTGCGGCGCCTTCACCCACGCCCACGCCGGCCCCGCTCGCCAATACCGGCAACGCTAACCAGCAACTCGTCAGCAACCAGCCGCAATCGCCGCCTGCTGGCCCCGCCGGTCCTTCGGTATCGTCCGCGACGCCCGCTCCCGCTCTCACGCCCCAGGCGGCGGTCAACGCCAACCCACCGTCCGGCGGCACCGCAGTGCAGCCCGCGACGCCGGATATCGACGGCCACGTGGATCAGGTGCTCGACTCCGGTGCGCTGATCGTGTCCGGAAAGATCGTCAATCTGTTCGCGATTCGCGGAGACGACGGGCGGCCCGCGCAGGCCATGCAACGTTATCTGAAGAGCAAAGGCGGCCACGTCCTGTGTTACGCGAAGGGCAGCACGTACCAGTGTCTGGCAAACGGCGAAGACGTCGCGGAGCACGCGGTGCGCAGCGGCTGGGCACGCGCGCGCGACGGAGCGCCCGCCGAATATGCTGCCGCCGAACAGCAGGCGAGGCGCGCGCATGCCGGGGTGTGGGCAATGTAGCGAAGCCGGCGATCCCGTCTGGTTAAAACAAGGAGATAGGTGATGAATAACTGGCTCTTGGCAATCGCCTGCACGGTCATGACCGGCGCGACATTGACGGGCTGCGCGGACAGCAACGGTTCCGGCGGAATAGACAAGACCACGGGCGGCGCGCTGCTCGGCGCGGGCGCCGGCGCTACGCTCGGCGGGCTGTTCAGTCATGGCAGCGCGGGCGCGATTGTGGCCGGCGGACTCGCGGGCGGTCTGCTGGGCGGCGTCATTGGTCACGAGCTGGACGAGCGCGACCGCGAGGCGCGCGAAGCCGCGCTGCAACAGGCGCTGCAGACTTCGCAGGACAATCGTCCGCGACAGTGGCACAACCCGAAGACCGGCAACTCGGGGGCGATCAAACCGCTGAACGGCTATACGAAATCGGCGAGCGCGCAGACTTGCCGGCAATTCACCGAGACCTACACGAAAGAGGGCAAGACGTACGAGCAGACGTCCCGCGCGTGCCGCGATGCGAATGGAGAATGGAAGCTTGCGAACCGGTAGCGCATGCGTGACGGGTGAATGCCGAAAGTGACCGGTCCGGCAACGGAACGCGCAGGACGCGAACGATGAGACAACACGCGGCGCGCCATGACTGGCGCATGGACCGACCCGGTGATGCGCGGTTGCGGGCGGCCGTCCTGATGATGGGCGCGTGCTGCGCCGTCAATGTCGGCGGCGCCGCGCAATCGCATTCCGGCAGACTTCTGCGCAGCGGCACCGCATTTTTCGTCACGCATACGGGCGACATGCTGACGAGCGCGCATGTGGTGCGCGGCTGCAAGGCGATCGCCGTGTGGCCCCGCAGCGAGGCGGCCGTGCCGGCGTCGCTGATCGTCACCGATGACCGGCTGGATGTCGCGTTACTCGCCACGCGACGCGCGGTCGATGCCATCGCGGTGCCCACGGACCGGCCGGTTGCGGCCGGCGCTTCGGTTTACACGATCGGCTTCGGCCTGACCCCGTCGTCGCCGCGCGTGCCGGTGCTGACGCATGGCTATGCGACGGGTGCCGCGTACGTGAACGGCCACCGCTTGCTGGTGTTGCATGCCGACCTCCGTGAAGGCAACAGCGGCGGCCCGGTGATCGACGCGAGCGGCCGGCTCGCCGGAATGATCGTCGGCCGCTATGCCGATGCGCCGGGGTCCAGCGTGGCGGTGCGCACCGAGGATCTCGCCGGACTGCAAAGCACGCCGCGCCCCGCCGCCGAACGCCCCGTCCAACCGCTTGCCGCCGAAAACTGGCGAGCGCGGCTCGAAACAATCGCAGCGCTCGTTCAATGCATCGACGACAGTTGAACCCGCTGCCCCGCGAATTCGTGCGTGGTCGAACACCGTCGACGCATGCGCGCCCGCAGGATGAAAATCGCCGGGTTCCGGCAAGTCGCCCGCTCACGCCATCCGCTGGCGCAACGGGAATTGAGCGATCCACTGGAGAGTTCGCGATGGACAATCTTCAGGATGTGCGCGCCAACCGGACGCCCGATCTGAAGTATCTGCTCGGGTTCATCATCGCGATCGGCCCTGTCTCAGTGGACATGTATCTGCCCGCCGCGTCCGCGATCGCCCTGGAATTCGGCCGCTCGACGCCGCAGCTCACGCTGGCCGCCTACTTCGCCGGCTTCGCGGTCGGCCAGTTGACCCAGGGGCTGATCTCGGACCGCTTCGGACGGCGCGCGCCGCTTGCTGCCGGCCTCACGATTTACACGCTCGCGTCGATCTGCTGCGCACTCGCGCAGGGTACCGCGAGCTTTTGCGCGTTTCGGGCACTCGCGGCGTTCGGCGCCGCCGCGTCGATCGTGGTGCCGCGCGCGATGGTCCGCGATCTCGCCGACGGCGCGAAAGCCGCCGCCCTCATGTCCGGCGTCATGCAGGTCATGTCGGTCGCCCCGGTCGTCGCGCCGGTGCTCGGCAGCCTCGTACTGGAGTTCGCCAGCTGGCGGATGATTTTCGTGGTCGCGGCGCTGTACGGCGCACTCAGCCTCGCACTGATGGCCTGCTTCCTGCCCGAGACCTTGCCGCGCGAGCGGCGTCTGCCGACTGCTGTCGCCACGTCGCTGCGCCTCTTTGGCAGCGTGCTGCGGGAACGGCAGTTTCTCTCGAACGCGCTGGTCGGCACGTTCGGCATGGGCGCGCTGTTCGCGTTCCTGGCCGGCTCGCCAACCGTGTTCATGACGCAATACGGCTATGCGCCGACGGCCTATGGCCTGACGCTCGCGCTGATAGGGGCCGCGACGGTCGGCTGCTTTCGCGTCAATACATGGCTCGTGCAGCGGCGCGGCGCACCGCGCGTGATCAGTCTCGGCGTCGCGCTCTGGTCGATCGCGAGCGGCTATCTGGTGTGGTGCGGCCTGAGACCGCCGCTGCACTCGTGGCCCGTATTCATCGCGTTGCTGGTGTTTACGCTCGGCTATTGCTTCATTCCATCGAACACGCAGGTCGGCGCGTTGTCGCGGCATGCCGCTCACGCGGCCAGCGCGACCGCGCTAATGAGCACGATGCAGTATTCAGCCGGAGCGGTAGCCGGCGCGCTCGTCGGCAAGCTGGCCGATGGCACGGCCAGGCCGATGGCGGCCGTGATGCTGGGTTGCGCCCTCGCGGCCGCGCTGGCGGCCCGCTTCAGACCGCGCGGCAACCGGCAATACGTGTGACCGATCGAAGCCCTTCATAACCATCCAGCCTATCTGCACGATAAGGGGAACATGATGACGCGCCGGCTGCTGGCACTTTCCATCCTGCTCTGCCCGCTGCTCGCGGCCTGTTCGCTCGAGCCGCTGATCAACCATCAGGTCGTCGATTATTTCGAAGCCAACGACATCGCGTCGAACCAGGTGATCCTGCAGAACATCCTGCGGGCGAAAGACGGCGCGCCGCTGCACTTCAGCGAACTCGCGAGCATTCGCGGTTCGCTGTCGAACGGCGCGTCGGTGTCGACGACGTTTCCGTTCATGGCGCCGGATCACGCGACGACGTTGCCGCGCAAGCTCGGCACGGTCGGCATGACGATCACCAGTTCGCCGAGCTTCGACATCGACAGCCTGGATACGCAGGACTTCACGAACGGCGTGATGCGCCCCATCACGCCGGAGACCGCGCAGTTCTTTCTGAACGAAGGCATCGATTACCGGATGGTGCTGCTGTTGCTGGTGTCCGGCCTGCGCTCGGGAGGCCGGCCGGAAATGCTGCTGAACGCGCCGAACAGCTCGCGAGTCGTGTGCTATCACGAGTTGCCGGCCCTCAATGCGCTGCCGACCCAATACTCGATCCTGGAAGCCGACGAGCCGTGCGACGGCCAGTCGGAACCCGAGTTCTATGCGTTTCTCCGGACCATCAACCATCTGGGGCGCCTTTATCCGCTCAGCGTCCCCCAGCCGCCGAAGCCGGTCGGCCGACCGTTCGATCTCGACATGACGAAGGCGCTGACCGCGGTCGCGAGTATCGATCCAGGCCGTTATTCGCTCGCGCGCCTCGCGTCCGGCCAGTATCAACTGATGAGCGCGGCGCACGGCAGCTATGTGATCCTGTGCCGCGAGACGCCCGACGGGCCGGCTGTGGCCGGCGTGCTGACGAGCGAACGCGACGAATCGACGCCGGTGCCCGTCGACGCGTGTTCACGCAAGCACGGTAACGCGGCCGATCAGCACGCATCTGGCGATCCGGCGGGCGCCGCGCAGCCGATGATGATGATCGGCGAGCAAAAGAATACCGTCGTGTTCAAGCTGCGCTCGACGCTCGAAGTGATCCAGTACGTCGGGCAGATTCTCGCGCTGCAGCAGGACGAAACGGAAGCGAATCCGCAGTTGCCGGAGCGCTGCGTGACACTGGAGTACGAGAACTACAAGGGCGGCAACATGACCTGCAACTTCGGCGTGCTGTTTCATCTGCAGAGAGCCGGCCCCGCCTTCAGTTCGCCGCTGAACGCGGTGAGCTATAACGGCGTGAGCTGGTCGCTGCCCGCGCCCAAAGTCTGCCGGGCGCCGACGCGCTGCGACCACACGCTCGAAACCATCTCGGTGATCTCGCTGCTGCTCAACCAGAACAAGTCGTCGAAGGACATCGCCAAAACGCAGGCCGTGCAGGTGGTTCCATGACGCCCTCCGTCACGGACAGCGCAGGCCCGGTTACGCCAGGCATCGCCGGCTGGCTCGAACGTATTCAGCGCGCGAACGGCAACGAAGGCAACTACCTCGCCGCATACGACCTGTGCATGAAAGCGCTCGCCGCGTGGCCCGACGCGATGGTCTTCGAACATCAGGCGATCCTCGCGCTCGCGCGCGCCGGCGCACTGAACCGTGCGCTGCAGCGATACCGCAGACTCGACGAAGCCGGCCGGCTCACCGCGCTCACCGACCTCGATCTCGCGGCGGAGTTCGCGGGCCTGTTCGGCCGCTTGCTGAAGGACTGCGCCAGCGGCAGTTCGATCGAAGATGCGAAAAAGCACCGGCTGGGATCGGCAATCGCCTATGCGAACGCATTCGAACGGCTGGGCAAGTACTATCTGGCAATCAATGCGGCGTCGATGTATCTATCGTGCGGGAAGAGCGGCAACGCGCGCCATTACGCACGACTCGCGCTCGAACTGGCGGCCGCGCAGCGCGAGCAGGACTACTGGTCGCATGTGACGCAGGCGGAGGCATGCCTGATTCTCGGACAATTCGATACCGCGATCGCCATGCTGAAGGCCGCGGCCGACGACCGGCGCTCGACTATCGCGGTCACCGGCGCCGAAAATCTCGACGCCGTGGCGAGCACGCGCCGTCAACTGACGTGGGTCGCCGGTCTCACCCATGCGCCCGCGGGCATCGTCGACGTTCTACCGAAGCCGCGCGTGCTCAACTGGATCTCGCGGCCCGAGCTGCTTCTGACGCGCGACCCGTTTGCCTTCGCGCCCGGACAGACGGTGATCGCATTCGGTCCGTTGATGTCCACCGCCGATCTGCTGATCGCGAACGCGTTGCTCGAAGTCGGCGCGAATGTGCATGTGGTGCTGCCGTGTGAACCGGATTCGCTCGCCGCGCGAACCTTTCTGGAGCAGCCGAAGTCGGTCGACATGCTGGCCCGCGTTCTCGGTCACGAACGCGTGCGCGTGACGCTCGTCACCAAGGAAGGTTCGCCCGACGAGCCGGCGGGCGCCCTGCTATGCCAGCAGCAGGCGCGCGGGCTTGCGCTGCTGCGCGGACACAGCCTGCTGGTCGACCCGGAACTGTGCTTCCCCGGCGACGGCACGATCGGGTTCGGCGCGATTCCGTCAGATAACCGGGACATTACCGGGGTTGCGCCGCCCGGCGGCGCCCGCTCGAATGGAGTGCGCAAACCGCATGCGATCGTGTTTGGCGACGTGCGCGGCTTTAGCGCGCTGAACGAAGCGGAGCAACTGACGTTTCTGGAGCATGTGATCGGTGGCTTCGCGAACGCGCTGCAGGCGTGCGGCGGCGTCGAATACGCGGAAACCGCCGGGGATGGTCTGTTTATCGTGCTATCCGACGTGATGGCGGCGATCGACTGCTGCTTCAGGCTTCAGAAAGTGCTGCGGCCTGAGAAAACGGCGCGACTCGGCTTGCCTGCTCATCTGGGCATCCGCTTGAGCGCGCATGTCGGGCCGCTTTACCGGCGTTATGACAAGGTGATCCATCGCCATAAGTTTGTCGGAATGGAAGTCGTGCGCACCGCTCGCATCGAACCGGTCACGCCCGTCGGCGAGATCTTCGTGACCGAGCAGTTCGCGGCGGCGCTGGCGTTCACGACACGGGATGCTTATGTCTGCGAGTATGCTGGCATGCAGCCGATGGCGAAGAACTTCGGTGAGTGCCGGATGTATTCGTTGCGGCGAGCAGGGCGGCGTTTTCCTGCCTGACGGATGCTCGGGGCGATGCTTGCGGGGATGCCTGAGACGTTCAGCGAGGGTTTCCCGTATCCCGTTCGCGGCATTTTGACTACGGTTAAAATACGCGTTTTACCGGTGGGCCATGTCGCGCGTCAACGCTGGCCCGGGTATGGCTCATGCAAGCCAGCGAGCAAGGAGCGGATGAAAAATAGGGCTACTGTTCTGTGCGTTCGGGACAACCGTATCCTGCTGGTTGCCAGGGAAAGGTCGAGATGGTCGCTGCCGGGCGGAAGAATTCGCCGGGACGAAGCGCCCCATGAAGCCGCGTTGCGTGAGCTGGAAGAAGAGACCACGCTGGTCGCGGATCAGCTCATGTATCTTTTCGAGTTTAACGGCTTCAGCACGCAACACCACGTGTTCTTCGCCGAGGTGGGGCCCCATCTGAGCGCGGAACCCCGCAACGAAATCGCGAAGTGCAAGTGGTTTGCGCCAGTCAAAATCGCGACGCTTTCCGCCAGTGTGCCCACTCGCGGGATCGTGGAGCTTTTTTTCCGGCACATCGGCGTTTCTGTAGCCCGACGACGGCCGGTCGCGCCGTAGCATGCCCACCGGACATCATTCAAAGCGGCAATTCCCGCACCGGTGCGCCGTCAAGCCAGGCCTGAATCGCTTCGACGATCTGCGGGTAAGCAGCGCGGTAAGTGTTTTCCGTGACGTAGCCGAGATGGGGCGTCGCCAGCACGTTGGGCAGAAACCGGAACGGATGCTGACGCGCCAGGGGTTCCTCATCGAACACGTCGAGTGCCGCGCCGGCAATGCGCCGCGCCTGCAATGCCTCGATCAGCGCCGCCTCGGAGATGATCGGCCCACGCGAGGTGTTGACCAGATAGGCGCCGGCTTTCATCAGCGCCAGTTCACGTTGGCCGACAATTCCGCGGGTGCGCTCGCCGAGTTTCAGGTGAACGGAGAGCACGTCCGCGTCGCGAAACAGCTGATCCTTGTCGACGCGTTCGACGCCGTGTTCGGCGGCCCGTTCGGCCGTCAGATTCTGACTCCAGGCAATCGTGCGCATCCCGAATGCCTGCCCGAGGCGCGCGACCGCCTGCCCGATACGGCCGAGTCCCAGCAAACCGAGCGTCTTGCCGTTCACGTCCACGCCGAGGCCGACCTGCCAGCCGCCCGCGCGCACCGAGGCCGCCTCCGCGTGCAGGTTGCGCGTGATGGCAAGGATCAACCCCCAGGTGAGCGCCGGGGTCGCCGCAGGGTCGCCGCCGCTCGTCCCCGATACGACGACCCGCTGCGCGCGGGCCGCGTGCAGATCGATCGCCGCGTTCCACATGCCGACGCTGACGATCAGCCTGAGCCGTGGCAGACGCGCGAGCAGCGCGGCGTCCAGACGGGTACGCTCGCGCATCAGCACGACCACGTCGAATGGCGCGAGACGTGCGGCGAGCGAATCGGGATCGGCGACATGGTCGTGAAAGAAGACCGGCTGCGCGCGAGGCGCGAGACTGGCCCAGTCAGCGAAACAGCGGGCCGTCTGCTGATAGTCGTCGAGCACCGCGATGCTCGCCACGGCGGAAGGAGGTGACATGTGGGCGGTTCCTGTCTTCAGTGAGAGATGACAACCTTGCCGAAGAAGGCGCGGTCGTCGAAGTGATGCCAGGCGTCAAGCGCACGCTCGAACGGAAATACGGTGTCGATGACCGGCTTCAGGCCGGATGACGTGACGGCACGCACCAGTTCCAGCAGCCCCGAGCGGTCGCCGACCGAAATCCGGTAGAAAACGCCGCCGCTGCGAAACAGGTCGTTGAACCCGACGCCGGAATCGCCTGAGGCGAGAAAGCCGATCAGCGCGACTTCGCCGCGGCTCGCCACGGCCTTGATCGACTGTTCGAGCGTGCCTGGGCCGCCGACCTCGAGCACCCGATCGACGCCGCGTCCCTCGGTGAGCTCGCGGACCCGCTCGCCCCACGCCGGCGTCTCGACATAATTGATCACTTCATCGGCGCCGAGCGCCTTGAGCCGCGCCGCCTTTTCCGCCGAAGAAGTCGTGGCGATGACGCGCGCGCCCAGCAGTTTGGCAAGCTGGACCGCGAATACCGAGACGCCGCCGCTGCCCTGGGTCAACACGGTTTGTCCGGGACGCAGCGGTCGCAATCCGGACAGTGAGGTCCATGCAGTCAGCGCCGCGCAAGGCAACGTTGCCGCTTCCTCGAACGAGAGGCCGGGGGGCGCTGCCACGATCGCTTCCTGGCTGACGACCTTGTATTCGCTCAGCCAGCCGTCGCGATGTGAGCCGTAGCCCTCCGAGCCGAGCGTGGGTGGCGGATTGCCACCGTACCAGCGCGGATGAAACGTATTGATGACCCGCTCGCCGACCTTGAAGTCGACCACGTCCTCCCCCACGGCGACGATCTCGCCGGCGGCATCGCTGAGCGGAATCAGGCCCGCCCGCTGCGCGCGCAGGTAGGTGCCGTGAACCATCGCGATGTCGCGATAGTTGAGCGACGACGCGCGCACCCGGATCAGCACTTCGCCGCGCTGGGGCTCGGGCGTGGGTTCGTCGTGAAGCGTCAGATGGTCGAGACTGCCGGCTTGATCGAAGCGATACACTTTCATCGAATGACTCCCATGCAAAATTGCGCGGCACACGGCCGCCCGACGGAGAACGACGGCATCCAGCCGCCGCGCGAGTGCCCAGTCTAAAAGGATCTTCGCGAGGCTGCTCGCCGCCGGGCCATTCGACTCCCGGTGGCTGACAGGAATGGGACACCGCAGAGGGCATGGCCGCGCGAGCGGAGCCGAAACCCCGAGCGATTTCCTCCGGAGAGAGGTTGTTTGGCAGCTCGCCGCGCAGCGCGCGCCTTGTTATAATCCTTTCAGGAAATCGAACGAAACATAACGCCACCCCCGCCACGCGCCAGGACTTGCATGCTGAAACCCGACCGCCTTCGCGCCCTCGCCGATGCGCTGGCCAAACAGAGCGTGATGCGTCTGCGCGACGCCGCCAGACTGCTGGGCGTGTCGGAAATGACCGTTCGCCGCGATATCGCCGGTAGTCCGGAACGCTTCACCTATCTCGGCGGCTACATCCTCAGCGCAACCGACGTCCCCAATAACGCCGGCTATTCCCTCGAATCCGAAAAAGACCACTTCGCCCAGGCGAAGGCGGAAGCGTCGGCCATCGCGGCGGGTCTTATCGGCGACAACGAAACGCTGTTCATCGATTGCGGCACCACGCTCACCACGCTCGCGCGGCTCATTCCGCCGGAGCGGCATGTCACGGTCGTTTGCTATTCGTTGAACGTCGCGGAGATTCTGCGGCGCAAGCCGAATGTGCGCATGATTCTGCTCGGCGGCGTCTACGTGCCGTCGTCGGATTCGTTCGCGGGCGAAGAGAGCCTGGAAATGCTGCGGCGGATGGGCATCAACAAGGCGTTCATTTCAGCGGGCGGTGTCGATGCCGCGCGCGGCGTCACGTGCTGGAATTTTCACGAAGTAGCGCTGAAGCAAGCCGCGATGGCAAGCGCCGTCGAACGGCATCTGGTGGTGGACATGAGCAAGTTCGGCGTGGTCAAAGCGGTGCGTTTCTCGCAGATCGACGACTTCGACTCGATCATCACCGAGCAAGGCCAGCAGCACCGCCAGCGCAAGTAACTGGCGCGCCGCGCGGCAGGGGCCGGCACTCAGCGCTACGCAGCCCAACCCGCACAACGCAGCGCCTAGCTCTTGCGTTGCAGCGCGAACAGCGTGCCGGCAATCAGAATGAACGCGCCGATAATGACCTTTTGCCAGGTGCTGGGCACGCCGGTCAGAATCAGCACGCTATTGATCAGCGTCACCAGCGCGACCCCGAGCAGCGTGCCCCCCACCGTCCCGGTGCCGCCGGTAATGCGTGCGCCGCCCAGAATCACCGCGGCAATCACGTCGAGTTCCGAGCCGACCAGGTCGAACGGATTGGCGAGTCGATTGTTCGACACATGCAGAATGCCGGCAATCCCGGCGAGCAGCCCCGTATAGCCGAACACGAACAGATGGATAGCGCGCAGATTGTAGCCAAGCCGCTCGGCGATCGCGAGACTGCCGCCCATCGCATAGACGCCCCGTCCCATCATCGTCCGGTTCAGCAGCCACCACGTGAGCACGGCGGCAGCCACCAGCGCCAGCACCGAAACCGGCAGCACCGCGCGCAGACCGTCGGCCGTGTGATAGAAAAACAGCGGGATCCGGCCGAAACGGTCCATGCTGTGCGGGATATTCATGAAGAACGTCGTGCCGATAAACGTCAGCAACAGCCCGCGATACAAATACTGCGTGCCGATCGTCACGATCAGCGAAGGCGCTTTCAACCGATGCACGAGCACGCCGTTCACCACACCGAGCATCGTCCCACCGAGCGCACCCGTGACCACGATCAGCGCGAACGGCGCATCGGGCCACCACGCGAACACGGCCTTGGTGATGCCGTACATCGTCAGCGCCGCGATCGCGGTGAACGACACGTCGATGCCCCCGGACGCCAGCACGACCAGCGTGCCGAGCGCGAACAGCGAAGTCGTGGTGGCGGAGTGCAGCAGGTCGAACAGCGTCGCGAGCTGAAAGAAGCGCGGGTTGATCGCGCCGACGATCAGGCACGTCACCGCGATCAGCGCGACGGTGAACCACTCGGGGTTACGCGCGAGTTGGCGTGCAAGCTTCGCCGGCAGACTGGGCGGTTTGACGCGAGGCGCGACTTCGACGACGGTGGGCGGGGTCATGGTCTGGTTCGTGCGCGAATTGATCCGCGAGTTCATGGGTAGTGACGTCCTCTGCGCTATGCGGCTTCGGAAAGCAGCGCGTGATACAGGTCGGCTTCGTCGAGCGCGTCAGCGCGATATTCGCTCGCCACGCGGCCCTTCTTCATCATCAGGATGCGGTCGCAGTTCTGCAGCAGCTCAGGCAGATCGTCGCTGATCAGAATGATGCCGATGCCGCGTTGCGAAAGCCGCTGCATGATGCGGTAGATGACGTCCCTGGAGCCGACGTCGACACCGACGGTCGGCCCGTGGAGGATCAACACGCGGGGATCGATCGCGAGCCAGCGGCCGATCAATACCCGCTGCTGGTTACCGCCGGAGAGCGACTGCACCGGTTTGTCGATGCCCGCTGTGGCGATCTGCAGCTCTTTCACCGTCTGTTGCGCGAGCGCTTGCGCACGCGCGCGGTCGATCTGGCCGAAGCGGTCGCGCAAGCTCGAGATCATCGCGGTGATGAGGTTGTCGCGGATCGGCTTGTCGAGAAACAGCCCTTCGTTCAGGCGGTCTTCCGGTACATACCCAATGCGGTTGCGCTTCGCGTCGGAAGGCGTGCGCAACGCGATCGCGTGGCCGTCGAGCAGCACTTCGCCCGCGTGCGCCGGCGCCACGCCTGCCAGCGCGCGCGCCAATTCGTTACGGCCCGAATCGAGCAGACCGGTCACGCCGAGAATTTCGCCGCCGTGCAGCGACAACGATACGTCGCTGAACTGGCCGGCGCGCGTCAAGCCGCGTAGTTCAAGCACGACATCCTGCGCATGCCCGGCTTCCCGGTACCGTTCGTTCGACAGCTCGCGCCCGGTCATCAGCTCGCTGAGCCGCGCTTTCGTGAATTGGGCAATCGGCCCTTGGGCCATTTTCTGGCCATCGCGCAGCACGATCACTTCGCCGCCGATCGCGTAGCATTCGTCGAGCTTGTGGCTGACGAACAGCACCGTCACGCCGTGCGCGCGCAGATTCGCAAGCACGGCGATCAGATTGTCGACTTCCTTTTGCGTGAGCGAGGTGGTCGGCTCGTCCATGATGACGAACTTCGCTTCGCTGGCGATGGCCCGCGCGATCGCGACCAGTTGGCGCGTCGCGAGCGGCAATTGCTCGATCAGCGTCGCCTGGAAATCGGCACTGCCGGGCAAGCCGACGGCTTCGAGCGCACGCGCGGCGGTTCGCGCCAGCGCGCGCCGATCGAAGGTACGCGCGAGCTTGCCTGCGTGAGCCGCCAACTCGGCGGTGAGCGCGACGTTTTCCGCAACGCTCATATTCGGCAGCAGCGACAGATCCTGATACACGGTTTCGATACCCGCTGCGAGCGATTCAAGCGGGGACAGCTGCGCGTGACGCACGCCTTCGATCACGAGCTCGCCTTGGTCCGGCGGCTGTGCGCCGGAAATGATCTTGATCAGCGTGCTCTTGCCACAGCCGTTCTCACCGAGCAGGTGATAGATCTGGCCGCGCTCGAACGTCAGGCTCACGCCGCGCAATGCGTGCACGCCGGTAAACCGTTTGTGTACGCCAACTACCTGTAAAAAAGGCTGCGCAGTTTCGCTCAACGGTGACGCTCCGTCCTGATTCATGGTGGTGAGTCGCAAGGTGAAGCGTGCCCCCGCGGGCACGCCGTAACGGACAATTCAAGCGCCGATCAGAACGGATATTCCTTGTAGTTCGACTTGTCGACATTCACCCAGCCCTGGCCGCGCACGATGATGCCCTTGCCCGGCCCTTTCGCGACCGTGACCCTGGTGTAGCCGGGAATGCCGAGATCGGCGCCGTTCGCGACCGTCTTGCCGTCGATCAGCATCTGCGCGACCTTGTTCATCGCGATGCCGGCAAGCTTCGGATCCCAGAACGCAATGCCGTTGATCGCGCCGCTTTCGAGGAACTTGCCGGCTTCGGTCGGCAGGCCGGTCCCATACACGCAGATCTTGCCCTGCATGCCGGCTTCCTCGACGGCGCGGCCGATGCCGATCACATCGAGCGACGACGAACCCTGGAAGCCCTTCAGGTCCGGATGCTTGCGCAACACTTCCTTCGCGACTTCGTACGCACGTTCGCCGTCGTTGTTGGTTTCGAGCTTGGGCTCGACCAGCTCCATCTTCGGATACTTCGCCTTGGCGTTGCCGATACCGCCATCGGCCCATTGCACCTGCGAACGGCTACCGAGCGAGCCCACCAGCACCGCCCACTTGCCGTCGCCGTGCATGCAGGACGCGAGCCGTTCGTTCAGGCCCGCGCCGTAGGCGGTATTGTCGAACGCCTCGATGTCGACCATCGTGTTCTTCGCGTTGTCCGCTTCATGCGTGACCACCTTGATGCCGCGATCCATGGCTTTTTTCAGCGCCGGTTCGAGAGTCGGCGGATCGTAGGGCACCACGGCGATCGCGGTGACTTTCTTCGCGATCAGGTCTTCGATGATCTTCAGTTGCTGCGCGGCGTCCGCCCGGCCCGGCCCGGTCTGATAGGCGGTCACGCCGGGATTGTCCCTGGCGAACTGCTTGACGCCGTCGTCCATACGGTTGAACCAGTTGATACCGGTCACCTTGACAACCGTGACGATCGTTTCGTTGGCCGCCGCGTGCGCCGCGACCATCACGCCCACCGTCAAGGCGCCGGCTGCAAGCGCGGTCCCCAGTCGAGTCAGTTTCATTGCGTTTGTCTCCTTTATGATTCGATCTCGCCCTTCGTGAGCATCGCGGGCAACCAGGGCATGATGTCCGCCGCGTACTGAATGAAAGCCAGACCTGCATCGGTTCATGCGCTGGCACGCTAACGCTTCGTTGCGCTCCCGGCGCCGCCGAAGCCGAAAATCGCGCGTACCCGCTCGCCGCCCGCGAACGCAAGCGACAACAACAACAGGAAGCCCCACGCGCAGTCGCCGAAGAATTGCGACACGCCCATCAGATTGAACAGGCTCGACAGGAATTGCAGCACGGTCGCGGCAAAGAACACGCAGATGATGCGTCCATAGCCGCCCGCCGGATTCACCCCACCCATCACCGCGATCAGGATCGCGATCAGCAGATACGAGTTGCCGTAGTCCCATTTCGCGCTGGACGTATGCGTCGCGCTAATCAGGCCCGCGAGCGAGGCGAGCACGCCGCACATCGTGTAGGTGACGATCAGCATCCGCGCGCGCGGAATGCCCGCATAGAACGCGGCTTTGGGGTTCGTGCCCATCAGATAGAGACGCAGGCCTAATGGGGTGCGTTTGAGCAGCCAGCCCAGCACGATCACGGCGGCAATGAAGATGCAGAACGCGATCGGCACCTGGAACACCGTGCCGTTGCCGATGTTCGAAAGCGGATCGACATAGTCGACGTGCACCGACGCGCCGTTGCTAAGCACCACGGCAAAGCCCGTGAACAGCAACTGCGTGCCCAGCGTGCAAAGAATCGGAGTGAGTCTGAGCCGCGCGATCACGACGCCATTCAGCAGTCCGCCGAGCATCCCCATCGCCACCACGATCGCGCAGAACAGCGCGGTATAGAGCGCCGGCGAGCCGTCGCCGTTGACGAAACGCGGCACGATCAGCGCCGCGACCATGCCCGACAGGTTGGCGAGGCCGACCCCGGACAGATCGATGCCGCCATTGCCGGACACCATCGAGAGCATGATGCCGAGCGCGAGCAGGCCCAGTTCGGGTAACTGGCCACCCATCGACTGCAGATTGTCGATGTCGACGAATTGCCCATGCGACAACCAGGTCGCGAGCAGCACGACGAGCAGATTGACGATCAGCAGAAAATTCAGTTGCCGGTCGGCAAACAGTTTTCCAGCGGTGAGCGAGGACTTCATGATGCGGACGATCTCCTTCGAACGGCGGCGACGGCGTGAAGTGCCGGACCTACCGGCAGCAGGCGGAGGCGCTCAGGAGGCGTGCGCCGTCCGGGCCGCCGCGTTCAGCACCCGGTTCACTTCGGCAAGCGTCGGCATCGACGGCGCGGTGCCGGCGCGCGTCACCGAAATCCCCGCGAGCGCACAGCCGAAGTGCATTGCCGCAAGCGCATCGTCGCCGCGCGCGAGCGCCGCCGCGAAGCCGCCGGTGAAGCCGTCACCCGCGCCGGCCGTTTCGACCACGCGGCCACAGTGGTAAGCCGGCACCAGCACCGATTGCGTCGCCGAATGCAGCAGCGCGCCGCCCTCGCCGAGCGTCACGATCACCGTGCCGACCCCTTTGGCCAGCAGCGCGTCGGCGGCGCGGCGCGCGTCGTCGGGATTGGCGATCGGCACGCCGGTGAGCGCGGTGGCCTCGGTTTCGTTCGGGGTGAGGTAGTCGCACAGCGGGAAGATGCCGTCGTCGAGCGGCAGTGCGGGCGCCGGATTGAATACCGTGACGACGCCGTGCCGGCGCGCCACTTCGAGGCCGCGGCGCGCGGCGGCGAGCGGCTGTTCGAGTTGCGTGACGAACACGCGCGCCGCGGCAATGTCGGCCTCGATCGCATCGACATCGGCCGCGCTCAGCGTGCCGGCCGCGCCGGCTGCGACGATGATCGCATTCATGCCGCTGGTGTCGTCGACGAAGATATGCGCGGCGCCCGTGGCGTGGCCGTCGGCCACCGGCGCGCGCGCCGTGATGCCTTCCGCCGCCCATGTCGCGCGGGCGATCTCGCCAAACGCGTCGTTACCGAGACGCGTGCAGAACACCACGTCGGCGCCCGCGCGCGCGGCGGCGACCGCCTGATTCGAGCCCTTGCCGCCGGGCCCCATCGCAAACGCGGAACCCGCGATCGTCTCGCCGATCAGCGGCATACGCTGCGCGCGGAACGTCAGATCCGTCACGTAGATGCCCAGAACGACGACACGTCCATTGGCTTGACGAGCCGTGTTCATTGCCGCGCTCCTTGCTGCAATGCGGTCGAGGGCGCGTCCTGGGCGAGCAGGACGCCCTTCTTGAACACGAAACAGCCGTAGCCGCGCTGCTCGCCCGTCGCGATCACGCAGTAAGCCCGGCGCGCACGCTCGTAAAACGCGAACCGTTCAATCGACGCAAACGGCACGTCGCGCCCTTCGGCGGCATTCACTTCGGCCTGCGCTTCGCGCTGCACCGCGGGCAACGTATGCGGCTCGCCCACCACTTCCATGCGCAGCGCCGGAGCGTCGACAAACGTATCGAGCGGCAGCACCGACAGCACCGCGCGAATCGCGCGCGCCGCGTCCACGCCGTCGAGGCGCAGCAGCTTGCCGGTCACCGTGGCGCGGGCGACGGAGTCGGCGGGAAAATTCGCGTCGCACAGCACCAGCTCGTCGCCGTGCCCCATCGCGCGCAGTGCGTACAGCACGTCGGCGTTCAACAGCGGGTCCAGATTCTTCAGCACGTTGTCTCCTCCATTTCCTGGTTGGCGTGCGGGTATTCAGATGCGCTTTGCGCGCGTGGCGAGACTGGTCCGGCTATCGGTCAGTCTCCATACGGCACCCAGATGTTCTTGACCTGGACTGCCTCGCGCAGAAACGGCAGACCTTCGCTCGACGGGTCGAACCAGTCGAACTGGCGGCCGTAGTCGGTGAAAGTGCGCTTCAGATTGCCGGCCGACTCGCGCTCGACGAGCGTCGAATCCGCCGCGCTGCCGAAGCACCAGAGCGCATCGACGTCGTTGTGCCGGGCCAGCGCCGGCAACAGCGCGCCGCGCTCGCCGGTGATGACGTTCAGCACGCCGCCAGGCACATCCGACGTTTCGGCGACCTGATAAAAGTCCGTGACCGCCAGCGGACACGCTTGGCCCGGCAGCACGATCACGCGGTTGCCCATCGCCAGGGCGGGCGCCATCAGCGAGACGAAACCGAGCAAAGGTGCTTCGTCCGGGCACGCGATCCCGATCACGCCAAGCGGTTCGTGCATCGCCAGCGCGACGCCGCGCAGCGGCGGCGTGTGCACCGCGCCATCGAACTTGTCGGCCCACGCCGCATACGTGAACAGCCGTGTCACGGACGCCTCGACTTCCGCGCGCGCCACCGCTTCCGTTGCGCCATTTCTCTGCATCAACTGCCGCGCGAATTCGTCGGCCCGCACGCTGAGGTTTTCGGCGAGATAGAACAGCACCTGTGCCCGGTTATGGGCACTTGCCTGCGACCATTTATGCGCCGCGCGCGCCGCTTCGACCGCGTTGCGGATGTCCTTCCGGTTGCCCTCGCCGACTTCGCCCACCGGCGTGCCGTCCGGCGCGTAGACCGGCAGCGAATAACCGCTGTCCGGGCGCACCTGCTTGCCGCCGATGAACAGCTTCGCCGTGCGGTCGACGCGATCGATTGCCATGACGTTCAGCGAGCGCTCAGGTTGGTCCGCGACGGTTTCGGCGTTGCGCGGCTGACGCCAGCCAAGATTGAGCCATGCACGCGGTTTCAGATATTCGTAAATGCCCTCACGTCCGCCTTCGCGCCCATAGCCCGATTCGCGGTAGCCGCCGAAGCCGACCGCCGCGTCGAACAGGTTCGTCGCGTTGATCCACACGACGCCGCACGCGAGTCGCGGCGCGATGTCGAGCGCGCGGCCGATCGTCTCGCTCCACACGCTGGCGGCGAGCCCATAGCGCGAATTATTGGCGAGCGCGATCGCTTCGTCGGGTGTGCGAAAGCTCATGGCCACCAGCACCGGCCCGAAGATTTCCTGCTGCGCGAGCGTGGAAGCCGGCGCCACGCCGGTGACGAGCGTCGGCGGATAAAAGCAGCCTTGCGCCGGCAGGACCGTGCCGGGCGACTGCCACACCGCGCAGCCTTCGCGCCGCCCCGTTTCCACCAGCGACCGGATCCGCTCGAGTTGCACCGGGTCCACGATCGCGCCGATGTCGATGCTCTTGTCGAGCGAGCTGCCAATCCGCAGTGTTTCCATGCGGCGTTTCAGCCTGGCAATGAAGCGCGCCTCGATCCCTTCCTGCACCAGCAGTCGCGAACCCGCGCAGCACACCTGCCCCTGGTTGAACCAGATCGCGTCGACCACGCCTTCGACAGCGCCGTCGAGGTCCGCATCGTCGAACACGATGAACGGCGACTTGCCGCCCAGTTCGAGCGTCAGCGATTTACCCGAGCCGGCCGTGACCGCGCGGATCGCCTTGCCGACTTCGGTGGACCCCGTAAAGGCGATCTTGTCGATCTGCGGATGTTCGACCAGCGCGGCGCCGGTGCGGCCGTCGCCAGTCACGACGTTCAGCACGCCCGCCGGCAGGCCCGCCCGATGCGCGAGCTCGGCGAACAGCAAGGCCGTCAGCGGCGTGTATTCAGCGGGCTTCAGCACCACGCAGTTGCCCATCGCAATGGCCGGCGCGATCTTCCACGCCAGCATCAGCAGCGGAAAATTCCACGGCACGATCTGGCCGATCACGCCAAGCGGCGCGTACGCGGCGAACTCGCTCTCCTGCAGTTGCGCCCAACCCGCGTGATGCAGAAAATGCCGCGCGACCAGCGGCACGTCGATGTCACGTGTCTCGCGGATCGGCTTGCCGTTGTCGAGCGCTTCCAGCACGGCAAACAGCCGGCTGTGGCGCTGCACCATGCGCGCGAGCGCATACAGATGCCGCGCGCGCCCCGCGCCGCCGAGCGCAAGCCAAGCCGGCTGCGCCGCGCGCGCGGCGCACACCGCCGCGTCGATGTCGCCGGCATCGCCGTGGGCGATCTGGGCCAGTGGTTCACCGCTGGCGGGCGCATGCGAAGCGAAGCGCTCGCCGGCGCCCGGCTCGCGCCATGCGCCGCCGATGAAATGCCCGAAGCGCGCTTCATGCTGCGCGAGCCACGCACGCGCGGCTTGATCGCTCTCGGGCGCGGGACCGTACTCCATCGATGAAAAATACTCGGCTACGCTCATGGGATCGGTCTTGGGTTCAGGCTACGGGGTGACGGTTGAAAGCGGAGTACTGGCCGCTCACGTGATGTTCGAGCTGGCGTTCGATATCGGCCAGCAGGCTCGACGCGCCGATGCGGAACAGCTCGGGTTCGAGCCAGGCGCGGCCTAGCTCCTCCTTCATCAGGATCTGGTACGCCAGCACCGACTTCGCGCTCGAGACGCCGCCCGCCGGCTTGAAGCCGATCGGCATGCCGGTGCGCTGCTGGTATTCGCGGATCATGCGCACCATCACGAGCGACACGTCGAGCGTCGCGTTGACACCCTCCTTGCCGGTCGAGGTCTTGATGAAATCCGCGCCAGCCATCATGCAGACCATCGAGGCGCGCGCCACGTTGGAGAGCGTGCGGATGTCGCCGGTCGCGAGAATCGCCTTCAGATGCGCGGGACCGCAGGCCGCGCGAAACTCGCGTACTTCGTCGTAGAGCGCCTGCCAGTTGCCCGTGAGCACGTATTCGCGCGTCACCACGATGTCGATTTCCCGCGCGCCGTCCGCGACAGAAGCCTCGATCTCCTTCAACTTCAGCGGGTGCGGAATCAGCCCGGCCGGAAAACCCGTCGACACCGCCGCGACCGGAATGCCGCTGCCCTGCAACGCATCGACGGCCGCCGCCACGAAGCGGTGATACACGCAGACCGCGCCGGTCCTGATACCGCGCGGCTCCATGCCGAGCGCTTCCAGAATCTCGGCGCGCACCGGCTGGCGCGCCTTCGCGCACAGGCGGCGCACCCGCCCTTCGGTGTCGTCGCCGCTTAGCGTGGTCAGGTCGATGCAGGTGACGGCCTTCAGAAGCCAGGCCGCCTGCGCGTCCTTCTTGACCGAGCGGCGCGTGGCGAGCGTTACCGCGCGCCGTTCGGCCGCCGACTGGTTGACGCGCAAACCGTCGAGCCACGACGCGTCGAACGGGACCCCCGGATTGCGCGCTGGATGAATGAGCGGCGTGCCGCGCAGCGCGACGACCGACGAAGACAGGGAAGGAGCTTCAGACATGAGACATCCGGAAATTGATGCGAAGCACAACGCCCGCGGATGGGTTGTTCGCAGCTATGCTACAACGATTGATATAATTATCACAAGTTTTACGAACATATCTTCACATTAGTACAAACCAGAGGGTTGTTCTCGCGCTGAATGTGATTGGCGCACCATAAACATGACGCGAAGATCACAATAGCGCGTCGCAGCCGGCGGCGCCGCGCTCCAGGCGCGGCCCCGAGCAAACCCGCTTTCTCTACGACGTACGCGCGTTGGCTTCAGACGGCGCACCTGCCGCTGAACGTATGCGTTGCGGTTGATGCTCTCGCGGCCGCATTGCGCGAGCGGCGACGCCAGCCAGCACCGAAGTGCCCGCCACCACAAAAATCTGTCCCGCGGAAGACGGCAGCAACCATCTTGCATGGGACCAGGTAGGTGCTTTGCATGGGACCTGAGCAAGCGCTAAAGCGCCAGCTCCGGTCGACCGAAGCCGAGCGTGGCCTTCGGTGAGATGAAATCCATCTGGCATAAAGCCAGATTTAATGTTGCATAAGGGGCGGCTGTCGACAAAACTGAAGCCACACTACGTCGTTGAGGGCAGCCTCATGATGCCGGGCAAAACTGCGTCGAAGGTCGACGGTTATCTCTTCCAGCAAGGCGTCGTATGCGCATTGCGTACGTTGGCGGGTGCCTGGTTCGTGATGGCTGTCAGCGTTTCCCCCGCTCAAGCCGCCTGTGCGCCCGATGGCCAGGGCGGCATCACCAATAGCGGCGGCACCTGTTCGGTCGCCCCGCCCGTCAACCGCATCACTGCAACCGGCAGTGGCACCACCACCGCACCCGGTGTCACGCTCGCCGTGCCGTATGGCATCGCCGTGACAGCATCGGGAGGGGCGTCGGTCAGCCTTGGCCGAAGCGACGCCGGCGGCGCGCCGGCGATTTCAGCTCTGAACGGCGGCGGCCTCACGGGCCTGTTTGCGACCGGGGTGTCCAGTACGATCACGGCGGACAGTCTCGCCATCGGGCTTCCTTCGGGGGGCGGCAACGCGGCGGCGAGAGCAACCGCCGGCGGCCACATCACGTTCCTGAATAGCGCAAACATCACCTTCGTACCTGGCGGCGGTGGCGGCACGGGCCTGCTGGCCGATGGCGCAGGCAGCCAGATTACCGGCACCAACGTCACCGTGGCAGGCGCGGGCGGCGGCGGGGATTATGTCGCACACAGCAACAACGGCGGGGATATCGCCTTGACCGGCGGCGCACTCAGCCTGAATTCCCCCGGCGGTGGCGGAGTGGCGGTGCTGTCGGAAAACGGCAGCACCTTCACCGGCGACGGCGTCGCCATCAGCGTGTCCGCTTCAGGGGGAGATGCCGCGGTGAAGTCGGTCGGCAACAGTCATGTTTCCCTGAGCGGCGGCTCCGTCACGCTGAACGGAACAAGCGGTGAGACCGGCTTGCTGGCACAAGGCGCGACGCTTACCGCCGTCGGCGTGCCTGTCAGCGTGACGGCCAGCCAGTCGTCCGCCGGCACCGTGCAGGGCGGCGGCACGCTCGCGATTACCGGCGGTTCGGTGACGGCGTCGGGCAGCGGCACGGTCGGGATGCTCGTCAACGGAGCGGCGGGCGCGGCCAATACGCTCGCGCTCAACGATACGACCGTCACATCGACAGCCGACTCGCTGCATGTCGTGGGCGCGAATGCGAACATCACGGCGGCGGGATCCACCATCACCGACAACAACGGTGTGCTGCTCAGCACAACCGGATCTCCATCGACGACCACATTCGACGCGGGCGCGTCGACACTTGGCGGAGCGATCACGACCGGTGCCGGCACCACGACGACCGTCACGCTGCACGACGATACCGACTGGACCGTCACGGGCAATTCCACGGCGACCAACCTGACCAACAGCGCGAGCAATATCCACTTCACGGCGCCGGCCGACCCGAGCCAGGCCGCCAGCTACAAGACGCTCCAGGTGCAGAACTACACTGGCGCAGACGGCAACCTCCATCTCAACACGTTTCTCGGCAGCGACGACGCCCCGTCGGACAAACTGATCGTGAGCGGCGGCACCGCGACCGGCACGACAAATCTCACGATCCACAACACGACCGGCCCAGGCGACATGACGGTGGCCGACGGCATCCAGGTCGTGCAAACCCTCAACGGCGGAACGACGGCATCCGATGCCTTCACGCTGACCGGCAGATTACGCGCCGGAGCGTTCGACTACCTGCTGTTCCATGGCGGCATCGGCGGCAGCCGTCCCAATGACTGGTTTCTCCGCTCGAGCTTCGTCGTCCCCGAGTCGATCACACCGACGGTGCCATTGTCGCCGGCGACACCTTCGTCGCCACCTGGAGAGCCGGGTACACCTTCGTCGCCGCCCGGAGAGCCGGGAACGCCTTCGTCGCCGCCCGGACAACCGGGTACACCTTCGTCGCCACCAGGACAACCGGGTACACCTTCGTCGCCACCAGGACAGCCAGGTACACCTTCGTCGCCACCAGGACAGCCGGGTACACCTTCGTCGCCACCAGGACAGCCAGGTGCACCTTCGTCGCCACCAGGACAGCCGGAAACCCCTTCGTCGCCCGGACAGCCCGGCGGCCAGACGACGCTGGACGTATCCCGGCCTTTTCCGGCCGACCCGCCAGCCAGCCCGCTACAGCCGGGCGTGACCTATCCGGTCATCGGGCCTGAACTCGCCACCTATGGCGTGGTCCAGCCGGTTGCCCGGCAGATGGGCTTCACGATGCTCGGCACGCTGCACGAGCGCATCGGCGACACGTTGACGGCCGACAACGCCGGCCCTGACAGCGAAGGCTGGGGACATTCCGGCTGGGCACGCTTCTTCGGCCAGCAGATCGACAACCGCTACCAGGCGTTCGCCAGTCCCCGTGCCACCGGCCAACTGCTCGGCGTGCAGGCCGGGGTGGACGTCTGGCGCGGCAGCCTGATGCCCGGCCACCGCGATGTCGCCGGCGTCTACTTCGCCTACGGCAACAGCAACCTGGATGTGGACGGACTCGTCACGAACGCCACGGCCACTGCCTATCTCCTGGGCCGCACCGGCAAGCTGAATCTCGACGCCTATTCCGGCGGCGCCTACTGGACCCATTACGGCCCCGGCGGCTGGTATCTGGACCTGGTGCTGCAAGGCACGTCCTACCAGGGCGAGGCGACGACGCAGTCGGCCAGGCTGCCGACCACGGGCGACGGTTTCGTCACCTCGCTGGAGGCCGGCTATCCGGTGCCGCTGCCACTCGGCCCCCGCTTCGTGCTGGAGCCGCAGATCCAGGTGCTGTGGCAGCGGGTCAGCTTCGACCAGGAAAACGATGGTCTGGGCCCGGTCGACCTCGGCTCAACCACCGGCACCACCGGACGGCTCGGCTTGCGGGGCCAGTGGACCATCGACGGTGACCACGGCCAGGTGTGGCAACCGTATGGCCGCGTCAATCTGTGGCACGACTGGGGCGGGCGCGCGACAACCCTGTTTGGCGTCGATCAGGTGCCGCTGCGGGACGCAGCAACGCGGCTGGAGTTCGCAGCCGGCGTTACCGCGAAGGCAACTCTTCGTCTGAGTCTCTATGCTCAGGCCGGGTATCAGTTCGCTGTGGGAGCCGGTGAAAATAGCCGGCGGCAGGGGGTGCAGGGCAATCTCGGGCTCCGGTACACCTGGTGATCGCGATCGCAACCGATCACCCGAACAGATCCCCTGAACTGCGGACGAACTTCTTCGTTCGGGTCCGAATCGACGCGCCGGCGCCGGGCCACGCGCGCTTTGCAGGCCAGCAAGATTCCGGGCCTGCCAGCAATTAACGGCCGGCAGCGTGCAATGCGCGCTGAATCGCCCGAAGCACATCGTCAAGCTCGTTCACCGCGTAGGGCTTGCGCAATCTGTTGTGTGAGAAGTCGAACAACACGTTGTCCGGCAATTCGTCTCCTGATGCAAACACCACGTGCAGACGCGGATGCACCGCCACCGCCTGTTTCGCGAGTTCGATCCCGGAGGCGCCGGGCAGGTTCAGATCAGTCAGCAGGACATCGAAGCGCCTGGCGCGCAGCCGCTCCATCGCCTGCGTCGCGTCGGTGGCCTTCGCGGCATCGTGGCCGAGCATCTGGAGAATTTCACAGGCCGCATCCAGAGAGTCGGTGTCGTCTTCGGCCACGAGGATATGCAATGGTCCTTCCGGCACCGGGACTGCACCGGCTTGCACGGTGTCGCCACTGCCGGCGGTCGCGGCAATCGCTTCCCCGGGTGTGCCGAGAATGTAGCGCAGCTTGTGGGCCAGTTCTTCCTGACTATAGGGCTTGCTGAGCAGTTCGACACCGGCGTCCAGCCGTCCTGCATGCACGATCGCATTCTGCGTATAGCCGGAGGTGAACAGGATTTTCAGGTGCGGCAGCAGCAACGCAGCCTGGCGGGCCATTTCAGGACTGCGCAGCGGACCGGGCATGACGACGTCCGTGAACAGCACGTCGATGTGAATGCCGCTACGCAGCACGGTCAGCGCCTGCTCCGCATTGTCGGCCTTGAGAACGGAATAACCCAGTTCCGTCAGCATATCGACGACCGTCGACTGAACGTTCGCGTCGTCTTCCACCACCAGGATGGTCTCGCGGCCGCCCACCTTCACCGGGTGCTCGTGTCTTGCCAGCAGATCGACTGCGGTATCCATGGATCTCGGCAGATAGATCCGGACCGTCGTGCCATGCCCCACTTCGCTGTAGATCCTGATGTGTCCGCCGCTCTGCTTGACGAAGCCATAAGCCATGCTCAGGCCGAGCCCCGTGCCCTGCCCCTCCGGCTTGGTCGTGAAGAATGGATCGAAGGCACGCTCGACGATCTCCGGCGGCATGCCGATGCCCGTGTCCGTCACTCCCAGCATGACGTACTGCCCCGCGGGCACGTCCGATAGTGGCCGCACGTACCGGTCGTCCAGCATTGCGTTGGCCAGTTCAATGGTGAGACGGCCGCCTCCGGGCATCGCGTCGCGCGCGTTGATCGCCAGGTTCAGCAACACATTTTCAAGCTGGTGGGTGTCCACCAGCGTATTCCATAGTCCGGCGGCAACGACCGTTTCGACATTGATCGTCTCGCCGAGCGCGCGGGCGAGCATGCTGTCCGTCCCGCGCACCATCGCGGCCAGGTTGACGACAACGGGGCGCAACGCCTGGCGCCGGCCAAATGCGAGAAGTTGCGACGCCAGTTTGGCGCCGCGCTCGACGGCATCGATGGCGTGAGCGAGCCGCTCCCTGCTCCAGACGTCCCGGCTATGCCTGTTTTCGAGTAGTTCGAGATTGCCTCGCAGCACCTGCAATACGTTGTTGAAGTCGTGGGCGACGCCGCCCGTCAGCTTGCCGATCGCTTCCATTTTTTGCGCCTGGAACAGCGCGGCCTGGGTCTTTTCCAGAAGCTCGTGCGCCTGACGGCGCTCGGTGATGTCCTGCGTGATCTTCGCGAAGCCGAGCAACGTGCCGTCGTCTTCGTAGATTGCATCGATCACCACATGGGCCCAGAAGGTCGTCCCGTCGCTGCGGACCCGCCAGCCTTCCGCCTCGAAGCGACCGTCGCGGGCCGCGGCTTGCAGACCGCGCTGCGGCAAGCCGGCCGCGGCGTCTTCCGGCGTATAGAAGCGGGAAAAATGAGAACCGACGATCTCTTCCTCGGTGTAGCCCTTGATCCGCCGCGCGCCGCTGTTCCAGTTCGTCACGCAGCCTTCGGGCGAGAGCATGAAGATCGCGTAATCCGTCACGCCCTGCACCAGCAGCCGGAAACGCCGTTCGCTTTCAATCACGGCCTCGTGTGACCGGCGGTTCTCGCTCACATCGCGCACTACCTGTACCGCTCCGCTGAACTCGCCCCGCCGGTCGCGAAGGGCGGTAGTCACCACGCTTGCCCAGAACGTCCCGCCATCCCCGCGCTGGCGCCATCCTTCCGAGTCGTGACGTCCGTGGCGCCGGGCGCTCTCCATCACTGCTTCGGGGATGCCGTCCCGGCGGTCGTCATCGGTGTAGAGAACGGAGAAATGCTGCCCGATGATTTCCGCCGGCCGGTAGCCCTCGATCCGGATACCACCCTCGTTCCAGCTGGCAATCCTGCCGTCGGTCGTGATACGAAAAACGGAGTAGTCCACAGTGGACGCAACCCATTGCCGGGCCCAGTCGTCGTTGGCCTCCCATTGCGTGGCGTCCGGTGCCTGCGCTGTCATTCGTACATTCCTATTCTGCGTATCCATGTCGAGCGGACCCGCCTTCACCGCGCGGGGCAAACCGGGCGGCCCGCATAGCGATCGATTCTATCAGTGCGCGTTCTGCCCATGATCGGATCAAAAGTTGCCCGGTCTGGCCGCCACGGGTGACGAGAGATGACGATCGGGGTGTCGCTGACCCAATGAGACTCCACAGCCTGATCAGGGCGACCCGCCCCGATAGATGATCTTACAAGTGTTCCTGTTACGATTACATACCCCATGGCGTAGCCGGATCCGGGCGCCGGCCGCAGAACATCACGGCAGTCTCCACGGCCCAGGACGAACAGGTTCGAGATCGGCCGAGCGGGCATGGCGCGATACGTGGTACGTGGTACCTGATACGCGAGCCGGTTCCGCTTCAGCAAGATCGCATGCGCCTATCCCCGCGCCATTTTCGTGCGGATAGCCAGCGGCGCTGCATCCGCTGCATCGATAGCGCGCCGACGCGGCGCCGGCATTGCGCTCGTCGTCCCAGACCCGAACCTGCCCGAAAAAATTCTTCCATGCGCAACCTCGATTTCAGTTCCTGGCAAGCCCTGCTCTCCACGCTCGTCGGGTTGGCCGTTATCACGTTGATCGGCGTCGGTATCCGGTTGCTGCTTATGCAGACGGTGCAACAGCGACGCGAGCGCGAAAACCGGCAGGTAAACGAGCGGCTTCGCACGCTCATTGCCGCGTACAAGACGCTTGGCGGTTCGTTCACTGGCAATCTCTCGGTCGATCCCGCTCATCTGCGCGACCTGAAGCGCGCCTCGATGGCCGTTCCGGCCGTTGCGTCAGCCCTACTCGACGCGTCTGGCGGCGATGCCCCGCTGCAAGGCGAGGCCGCCGTGAGCGCAAGCGATCCGGGTGGCTCTGACCGGTCCCGGCGCATCCGGGACGCCGTCGAGGCCGCGCTCGCTGACATCCTCCTGCTAGGCACCGAGGAACAGGTACGGCTCGCGGCTCAAGCCGCGCTGGAGATGACCCAGGGCAAGCCCATTCATACGGCGGAACTGGTCGTCTCGCTGCGCGATTTCATCCGCGAAGTGCTCGATCTCGATCCGGTGCCGCGCAGCCTGGCGATTCCCGTGCAAGGCCCCGCGCGGCCATCGGGCGCGAGGGGCAAGGACGGCGGACGCGAAGGAGGCGGCGCGCCGGGCGGCAAGACGGGCGGCGGGGGAGGAGGAGGTGGTGGTGGCGCCGGTGGGATGGGCGGCGCCAGTGGTGCGCGGCCCGACGACGGTCTGGCGCCTCAAGCCGACGACAATGATGCGCATCACGGCCAGTAGGGCGGCAGGATGCTGGTGGCGGTAGAGAAAGGAAACCTGGCCGCTTGCGGTTTCGCCCCGCCATCCGATGGCAGCCGGGATTTCGCGCGCTGTTCTATCAACCGACCGTCGAAACGCAAACGCCTGCTGCAATATGGCAGGGGCGCGCCCACCACCGAACATGATGCAGCCCTTAACAGAAGTGCATCACACCCTCTAACGTTTCTGCTCGTGGGCGCATGACTCGCCGCGACCGGCGGCACCCCGTACGATCTCGCGGCGGGTCTCGTGCTGCCCATTGCCCGCGCGCAGGCACAGGTTATGCACATTTTCAAGGCCACCATTGATGGCCATCGTCCGAATCGCACTGAAGACGCAGGAGAAAACTCACATGTCACAGCATCCAGCTCACTCCCAGGATCAACGTCATCCAGGCCAACCCAATCCCGCCGATATTCAGAAGGCGCTTGCCGGGATCGATTATCCGACGACGCGTGAAAAGCTCGCCGCCAAGGCACGACAGAACCATGCGAATACCGACATTGTCGACTTGATCGAACGCCTGCCGGATCACAATTACGACAGCCCGGCCGCGGTATCGAAACAGATTTCCCGCACTCAATAGAAACCGCCGGCACGGCCCACTCGCGGTGTCCGTCGTGCCCACCGCGCCCCGGGGCGTCCGCGATTGTCGTTCCACGTGCGGACGCTTCCTGCCCGCGATGGGCGGCCTCTCATGTTAGTTGAAGTGGGAATACCGATGATTGCGGCGATCTTCCTTCAGACCAATGCCGGGTTCAAAACCCGCGCCATCGGAGCCTGCGAAGAACACGGCGAGCGGCGCTCACACGCCAAACGGGAAGGTCTCGGCGGCCCCTTCGCTGGCTGCGGCGGGCAAAGCCGTGACAGCGTTGGTGCGATCGAACCAGACCAGCGCGTCGAATTGACTTGCGAGCGACGCCTCGACATAGTGGCTGTAGTGTTCCGTATCGGGCCAGTAGATCACGCCGATGAACCGCTCCAGCAGCGGCCCCTGCAAGCGTTCGCGTAACGCGTCGTGGACCTTCGGACGAAGGTCGAGCAGGAACCGGGGAAGTCCGGTGCCATGCATCCAGTACTCGTAACTGTCCTCGTGCGACGGCCGCACGGTCTTCACCTCCATCGGACCGCCCCACTCCGTCGCCGCGGCCACTGTGCCGTGATGCGTGGAAAAACCAATCAGCGCTGCCGCATCGCCGAAATGCGCGCGGCACAGTTGACCGAGGTTGATCTCGTCCTGCACCTGTCCCATTGCCGTGGCGCTCGCGTCGCCAATATGCGAGTTATGCGCCCACACCACGAGGCGCGCGCCGGGCCCGCGACTGTCGAGCGTATGGCGCAACGTTTCGAACATGTGCGTGTCGCGCAGATTCCAGCTCTGCGATCCACCGTAATACATCGCGCGGTAATAGTGTTCGGCCACGGCGACCAGCCGCGCATTCTGTGCAGCGTCGAGGAACCGCTCGCCGTCCGCATGCGAGTAATCAAGGCGTTTTTTCAGCAGATCGCCGAGTTGCGCGACAACGTGTTCCTCGCAATGCGCATAGGTGCCGTTCACGGCCGCGCGGCCGTACACCGAAGGGTTTTTCTGCCATGGGCCGAGGCATCCGTATCGCTCGCGGGCAATCCTCGCCGCGTACGGGTCGACACTGTCCAGATAGCGCAGTACGGCGGCGATCGACTCGGACAGGCTGTAAATGTCCAGCCCAAAAAAGCGCGCCTGCCGATCAGCGGGCAACCGGCTATTGCGCGAGCGAAGCCACGCCACCAGCGCCATGAAATCCGTATTGCGCCACATCCAGCTGGGAAAGCGCTGAAACGGCGCGGTGCCGTCAACCGGCGGCGGACGATGGCGGATATGCCGGTCGATCATCGCGGCGTCGGGCCAGTCCGCCTCGAGCGCAATCGTCGAGAAACCGTGCCGCTCGACAAGGCGCCGCGTGATCGCCGCCCGCGCGCGATAGAACTCCGACGTGCCATGGCTCGCCTCGCCAAGGAGCACGACGCGCTTGTCGGCAAAACGGTCGAAAAACGGCGCGAATTCGTTGGAATCGATCTCGGGCAGCGCTTCGGCCGCGTCGCGGATCGCGATCTCCAGCGGCAGCGGCACGCGCGCCTGCGAACGCTCCGCTGAGGTGGCAAAGCCGGCCTCGGCGGCAAGGGCGGTCGGGGCGATCGGGGCGGCGCGCGACATACGCGGCTCGGCGTCCAGTTCAGGCCAGCCGTCATCACCGACCAGCGGGACGAATCGCACGTCTCCCAACACACGCTCTTCGTAGTCCTGCTCGCCCCGACGCACGATCTTCACCAGCCGCTGCCGGTTTGGCTCGGGGCCGACCGGCATGATGAGGCGACCGCCGGGCGCAAGCTGCGAACATAACGCATGGGGCACGCGCGGACCGCCAGCGGCTGCGATGATCGCATCGTAAGGCGCGTGTTCCGCGAGGCCGGCCGTGCCGTCGCCATGATGCACCACCACGTTCGTATATCCCAGTCTCGCCAATCGGTCCTGGGCCGTATCGGCCAGCGCGGCGTCGCGTTCGATCGAATCCACCCGCGCGGCTATTTCCCCAGCGACCGCCGCAGCGTAGCCAGAGCCCGTGCCGATATCCAGCACATGGTCGCCGGGATGAAGCTGCGCGGCCTCGAGCATTTTCGCCACGATGACCGGTTGCGAAATCGACTGCTCGTTTTCGAGAGGCAACGGCGTGTCGTCGTAAGCGAATTCGCGTAGTTCGGCTGGCACGAACGCATCGCGCGGCACGCGTCGCATCGCGGCGAGCAGGTGGGGATCGCGCACCCCACGGCGCACGATCTGTCGTTCGACCATCCACTCGCGCGCCACGCTCGAATCGGTCATCGCATTCCTCCACACAATCACGGCGGACCACAGCGGCGATCCGCCTCAAACGTGGCGCGAGCCTCGCGTCGACCACGGGCCGCGCTGCTGCGCCCGGCTGCGCTCCCGGGCTGCCGGATTCCGCGCCCGCGTGCCGCTGCGCGCAGGCCCGAGATCCGTGCAGCAACGGGCATACCGCGCTGCCGAACTTCCACGGCCGCAGTTGGCGCGCCGTGGCGCCAGCGTGAAGCTGGCATTCCTGATGCTGGACTGACCGGCAATCACAGTCCCTGAAGCGAGTGAGCCATGTCCGCCCATGCCGGCGAGAAAGCGGAAAAGACCGGCGATTTCCGCCGCGCCCAATGCGATCAATCCGTTCATGTGACCAACGGACATGCGATCGGACATGCGATCCCGAGGTACCCGCATTGCGGCAACGAAGCCTCCGCGACGCGCATGCGCGAGCCGGGGAACAAATCGGGCAGCCAGACCCCGCGCGCTGCCGGCCACCTCCACGACGAACCTGTCTTTCCCCTTTCGCCACGGATTCATCATGAGAATTGCCCAAGTCGCGCCGTTATACGAAAGCGTTCCACCATCCGCGTACGGAGCGACGGAACGCGTGGTCTCGTATCTCACGGAGGAACTGGTCCGTCGAAACCACGACGTCACCCTGTATGCGAGCGCCGACTCGGCCACCCGCGCGAAACTGGTGCCGGTCTGCGAACGCGGGTTGTGGCGCGACGCCGCCGTCTGGGACACGCTCACCCATCACGTCAGACAGCTCGCGCTGGTCGCGCGCGACGCCGACGCTTTCGACATCGTGCACTTTCACGGCGACCCGCTGCATTTCGCGCTGGCGGACAGTCTCGCCTGCCGCACGCTGACCACGCTGCATGGGCGGCTGCTGCCGGTGGATCACGGCCCGCTGTTCCGCCAGTGTCCGTTTGCGCCGCTCGTCTCCATTTCGAACAGTCAGCGCAAACCCGTTGCATGGGCGAACTGGCAACGCACCGTGCATCACGGTCTGCCAATCGACGAATTCGACTTCGAGCCAGCCGGCGATTCCTATCTGCTCTTTCTCGGCCGAATGATGCCGGAGAAGCGACCGGACCTCGCGATTGAGATCGCGCGGCGCGCCGGCATGCCGCTCAAAGTGGCCGCGAAAGTTCATCCCGGCGAACGCGAGTACTTCAGACAGCAAGTCGAACCGCTGCTGCAGCGCTCGCGCGATTTCGTGGACTATCTGGGCGAGATCGGCGGACACGTGAGAAAGCAGGTGCTTGCGCATGCGCGCGCGTTGCTGTTTCCGATCGAATGGGACGAGCCCTTCGGGCTCACCCTGATCGAGGCGATGGCATGCGGCACGCCGGTCATCGCATTTCACCGGGGCGCGATTCCCGAAATCGTGGAGCATGGGGTCAACGGTTTCATGGTGGACAACGTGGACGAAGCCGTCGCGGCCGTCGCGCGCCTCGATGAAATCGACCGTGCGGCGTGCCGGCGCTCTTTCGAGGCGCGCTTCAGCGCGGCGCGCATGACCGACGACTATCTGCAGGCCTATGAGGCCGTGCTGGCCACCCCGCCCCGCACGGCTGCGTCCGCGGCTGCGTGCGATACCGCGTTCGGCCGCTAAACGGCTCGCCCTTTCGCCGACGCATGTAATTACTCCGCGCGTCTTTGCAGATTTGACCGGGGCACGGCCGGCAACGCGCGCGTCGCAGGGCTGGAGATGCAGCAGCTTGCGGTCCGGTCGGATCGTGGAAGTCCGCGCGTATCTGAATTCGGCGCTGGTGCAAAGACTATTCGATCGGCATGACGCCGAAAAGCCAGGCGCGGCGAACCACTGACCCACGCGGCCAGCAGGTCCGCATCGTTCGCGCCGCAGGTACAGACCATGCTTTCACCCGTTGGCGGACACCGTTCGCGCGTGCTGCCGGCCTCCGGCACCATCGGCCCATCAACATTTCACGCGCTGTGTATGGGAACCATCGTCAGCATCGGCAGCATCAATCTGGACCTGCAAATGCGCGTCGACCATCCGGTGGGCAGCGCCGAAACGCAGCGCGCCCATGACTTCTCGCGCCTCGCCGGCGGCAAGGCGGCGAACGTCGCCTATCTCGCGCGCCGCTTCGGTCACGACGCGCAACTGCTCGGGATGGTCGGCGACGACCGTTTCGCCGACGAAGCCGTTGCGCCGTTGCGGGACCTCGGCATCGACGTGTCGCGGGTGCGCACGGCCGCCGGGCAGCCCACCGCGGTATCGATGATCTTCGTGCCCGACAACGGAAAAAAGACCATCGTGCTGGCGTCCAACGCGAATGACGCGTGGCAGCGCGCGGATATCGACGCCGCGCTGGAAGCGATCGATGCCGCTCCCGCGCACAGCGTGCTTGCGGTGGACTGCGAAATGAGCGTCGACGCGTGCGCGGCCGTGCTCGCTGCTGCGCAACGCCGCGCGCTGTGCGTCGTGCTCGACCCCGCGCCTCCCCAACGCGCCCAGTCGGGCGCGCTGCGTGCGCTTTGGCGCGCTGTGCACGCGCTGACGCCTAATGAGGAAGAAGCGGCGGCGCTCACCGGCATCGAGATCGCGGATCAGGCCGGCGCCGTGCGCGCCGCTCGTGCCCTGCATCGTGAAGGCTTCGAACTTGTGTGCGTGAAGCGCAGCGATGGCGGCTGCATTGCCGTGTCGCGCGACGGCGTGCTGGCGGTGCAGGTGAAACCGGTCGAAGCGCTCGACACCACCGGCGCGGGAGACGCCTTCACCGGCGCGCTCGCCGTATCGCTCGTCGAGCGCCGCGCGTTCGCGGATGCGGTCCGGCTGGCGACGGCCGCCGCCAACCTCACCGTCATGGCGTGGGGCTCGCAAACCGCATTGCCGGATCGCGCCCGTGCGGACGCGTTCGCCGCCGGATTGCAGTGCGAATGGCTTTGAGATCCGATGCGCGACGCTGCCAGCATCGTCAGTTCCGTGGTATTCGACCATTACGACGAGGCGGACGAGCGCCGCCGCGAATCCTTGCTGGGGCTCGGCAACGGCGTGCTGTTCGTGCGCGCGTGCGCGCCCGAAAGCATGTTCGCATCGCCGGCCGACGACGGGGCGAGTCACTATCCGGGCACCTATCGCGCGGGGCTATATAACGAGCTCGAAACCGAAATCCAGGGTGAACGCGTGCGCAGTACGTTCACGCCGCGTCTGCCCGACGCCACCGTGCTTGCCGTGCGCCCTCGCGGTGGACGCTGGCTGGGCGCCGATACTTCGCGTGTGCTGGATTACCGGCACGCGCTCGACATGAGCCGCGCCACCGCCACACGTCATCTGCTGCTCGCCGACGACGGCCGCACCACGCGCATTGAAGAACTGCGCTTCGTGAGTGCCGCGCATCCGCAAATCATCGTGCTGCGCTGGCGCGTGACGGCATGCGACTGGACTGGCCTGCTCGACATCGGCGCTGGCATCGACGGCGATGTGCGCAATGCCAACGTCGCGCTGCAGCGCGCATGGCGCGGTCGTCACGTGACGGATTTCAGCGCGCGCCAGGCCGCTCCCGAGACGCTGCTTGCGACCGCGCGCCTGAGCGGCGCGCTCGTCTGGCTGGCGCTCGCGGCCCGCACCGTCGTGCGCGGCGCCCACGGCGCGCTCGCGCCGAGCCAACTGGCAGCATGCGGAGCGGGCCTCTTCGAGTTGCATCGTGTGCCTCTGCAGGCAGGCGAAACCGTTTGCATCGACCGCGTAATCGCGGTGTGCACCTCACGCGACGCAACCGTGAGCGATCCGGCCGAAGCTGTCCTCGCGCTGGTGTCCGATGAATTTGCCGCAGACGCCGACGCGTTGCAGGCCGCGCACGAACGTACATGGGCCTCACGCTGGGAGCGGATTCAATGCCGCTCGAGCGATGCCCGGCTCGCCCGGCAACTCAACCTGCGGGCGTTTCACGTGGCTCAAACGCTGTCAGGGGCGGTGGTGCATGAAGACGCCGGTTTTCCCGCGCGCGGCTGGCAGGAGGCTTACCAGGGGCACATATTCTGGGATGACATGTTCGTGCTGCCGGCGCTGCTGCGGGACTGCCCGGAGGCCGCCCGCGCGCCGCTGCTGTACCGCTACCGGCGCTTGCCGGCCGCGCGACGCGCCGCCGCGCGCGAAGGCTACGCGGGCGCGATGTTTCCGTGGCGCAGCGCGACGACCGGCGGCGAGGAGACGCCGCGTTTCGAGCTGAATCCGCTGAACGGGCACTGGATGCGCGACGACACGCGGCTGCAACGGCACGTCGGCGCGTCGATTGCATGGAACATCTGGCGCTACTACTGCATGAGCGGCGACGCCGCGTTCCTGTATCGCGAGGGCGGTGAGATGCTGGTCGAGATCGCCCGCTTCTGGGCGAGCATTGCGCGCTTCGACGAAGCGCGCCGCCGCTACGTGATCCGGGCCGTGATCGGCCCGGATGAGTATCACAACGCCTATCCCGGTGCCGACTCGCCCGGTCTCGACAACAACGCCTACACGAACGTGATGGCCGCATGGACGCTACGATGCGCGGCCGATGCGCTCCGCGCGATGCCGCGGCCGCAGCGTGACGCGCTCGCGGTGAAACTCGAACTGGGCGACGCCGAAGCCGCTCGCTGGAACGCGATCGCGCGGCGTATCCATGTGCCGTTTCTGGCGGGCGGCATCATCGAACAGTTCGACGGCTTTTCGGCGCTCAAGCCCTACCCCGATGTGTCCGCGCAAGCGCGGCACGGCCAGCGGACCGACTGGCGTCTCGAAGCGGCAGGCGACACGGTCGAGGCCTGGCAAGTCTGCAAACAGCCGGACGTGCTGATGCTGTTCGCGCTGCTCGGCCAGCCACAGCTTGCCTCGCTACTGACCGATCTGGGTTATCCGTTCGACGACGCGAACGCCCGGCGCACGCTCGACTATTACACCGGCCGCATGACGCACGAGTCGAGCCTTTCGAAAGTGGCTTGCGCGGCCGCGTTTGCGCACGCCGACCCGCAGCGCTCATGGCAATACTTCGTCGATGCCCTGCAGGTGGATGCCGCCGCCGGCGCCGGCAGCAGCGCAGCCGAAGGGCTGCATCTTGGCGCGCTCGGCGGTGCATTCAGCGTGGTCCTGCGGCACTACGCCGGCATCGACTTCATACCGCATGCGATGCGGCTGTTTCCGGCATGGCCCGAACCCCTGCCGGCGCTGCAACTGGCCTTTGCCTATCGCAGCAATCGCTTCGAGTTGCAGGGCGACGCCCGCACCGTTCGCATTCTGTCCGATCCGGGAAATCTCAGCGCAGTCGCCGTTCAGCATGTGGGCGGAACGTGCCAGTTAGCGCCCGGCAAGACGATCGCGGTGGCGGCGCGCGCGGCATAGGCCAACCGGAACCCGACGCGGGCTGCGCACCGTCGACATCGCAAGGGAGCGGCAGCGACACTGCTTCGCATCGCGCGCGCCTGAACTTCACCGGGTCGAGGAACAGGGTTTGCTGCCGGTTCGATATGCGTTTGCGCCGCCCCCTTCCTGTCGCGAAGGTGGCTTACAACCCGGTTGCGTCCGCGCAGATCGCTCTGCAATGCATCGGCCGGCTGGGCTATTCCGTGGAGAATGCAATGAGTCAAACCGTGGGTGACTTTATTATCGATCGGCTGCATGCGTGGGGTGTGCGGCGAATTTACGGCTATCCGGGCGACGGCATCAACGGCGTCTTCGGCGCGCTGAATCGCGCCCACGGCAAGATCGAATTCGTGCAGGTGCGCCATGAAGAAATGGCTGCATTCATGGCCTCGGCGCACGCGAAATTCACCGGCGAGCTCGGCGTTTGCATCGCAACCTCAGGGCCGGGCGCATCGCATCTGCTCACCGGCCTCTACGATGCCCGGCTCGATCACATGCCGGTACTCGCCATTGCCGGACAACAGGCCCGCGCGGCGCTCGGCGGCCATTACCAGCAGGAGCTGGATCTGGTGTCGATGTTCAAGGACGTAGCCGGCGCGTTCGTGGAGCAGGCTAGCGTGCCCTCCCAGGTCCGTCATCTGGTCGACCGCGCGGTGCGCACGGCGCTCGCCGAACGCAAGGTCACGGCTCTCGTGTTGCCCAACGATCTGCAGGATCTTGCGTACGAAGCACCGGCGCGCAAGCACGGCACGCTGCATTCGGGGGTCGGCTACCGGCGGCCCCGCCTCGTGCCCTATCCGGACGATCTGCAACAGGCCGCGGAAGTGCTCAACGCCGGCAAGCGGGTCGCGATTCTGGTCGGCGCGGGCGCGCTGCATGCCACCGACGAAGTGATCGCCGTCGCCGACAAGCTCGGCGCGGGCGCTGCCAAGGCCTTGCTCGGAAAAGCGGCGTTGCCGGACGATTTGCCGTGGGTGACCGGGTCGATCGGGCTGCTCGGCACCAAACCCAGTTACGACCTGATGACCGAGTGCGACACCCTGCTGGTGATCGGCTCGGGTTTCCCGTACGCCGAATTCCTGCCCAAGGAGGGCGCCGCTCGCGGCGTGCAGATCGACCTCAAGGCCGACATGCTCAGCCTGCGCTATCCGATGGAAGTCAACCTGGTGGGCGACAGCGTCGAGACGCTACGCGCGCTGCTGCCGTTGCTCGAACAGAAGCAGGACCGCGGATGGCGTGAAAAGATCGAAGGTTGGACTGCCGACTGGTGGAAGACACTCGACAAACGCGCCCACGAAGCAGGCAGGAAGGGGATGAATCCCCAGCGCAGCGTATGGGAACTGTCGCCTCGCCTGCCTGCCAATGCCATCGTTACAAGCGATTCCGGATCATGCGCGAACTGGTACGCGCGCGACCTGAAAGTGCAGCGCGGGATGATGTGCTCGCTGTCCGGCGGTCTCGCCTCGATGGGGGCGGCGGTGCCGTACGCGATAGCCGCGAAATTCTCCCACCCCGAGCGCCCGGTGATCGCGCTGGTGGGCGACGGCGCGATGCAGATGAACAACATGGCGGAGCTGATCACCGTGGCCAAGTACTGGAAGCAGTGGGCCAGTCCACGCTGGATCTGCATGGTGCTCAACAATAGCGACCTGAACCAGGTGACGTGGGAGCAACGGGTAATGGAAGGCGATCCGAAGTTCGAGGCATCGCAGGACATTCCGTCCGTGCCCTATCACCGTTTTGCGGAGCTGATCGGCCTGAAGGGCATCTACGTCGAGGACCCGGAGCGCATGGGAGCGGCCTGGGACGAAGCGCTCGCGGCAGACCGTCCCGTGGTCATTGAAGTGAAGGCCGATCCGGACATTCCGCCACTGCCGCCGCATATCACGTTGGCGCAAGCCAAAGCCTTCGCGTCGACGCTGATCAAGCGCGATCCGAACGAAGGCAGCGTGATCATCGAAACCGCCAAACAGGTGCTCGGCGCGGTGCTGCCGGGGCATCGCGACAAATGACGCGGCATTTGGCCGGGAGCTTCGCGTCGCCGCCGGGAGCGGAGGCGGAAGGTGGGCCGGTTCGCGTCACGGCGCTGCGCGCGCAGGCTTTCCATATCCCGACCGATCTCCCGGAGGCCGACGGCACCTTCGCATGGAACGCGACCACGCTGGTGCTCGTCGAAGTGGAAGCCGGCGGCCAGACCGGCATCGGCTACACCTATAGCGACGCGAGCATCGTCAGGCTGATTCATCACACGCTGGCCGCCTGCGTGATCGACGCCGATGCATGGCAAGTCGGCGCGCTATGGTTGCGCATGCAACGACAGGTGCGCAATCCGGGACGTGCGGGACTGGCCGCCACCGCGATCTCGGCGGTCGACTGCGCGTTGTGGGATCTGAAGGCGAAACTGCTGGGCGTGCCGCTGGTGACGCTGCTCGGCGCGCAACGCGCGAACGTGCCGATCTACGGCAGCGGCGGCTTTACGACTTACACCGACGAGCAGTTGCGCGAGCAACTGGTCCGCTGGGTCGCGCAGGACGGCTGCCGCTGGGTCAAGATGAAAATCGGCACGCACCCGCAAGAGGATCCGCAGCGGGTTGCGGCGGCCCGCGCGGCGATCGGCGACGCCGGGCTGTTCGTCGATGCGAACGGCGCCTTCAGCGTCAAGGAGGCGTTGCACTATGCGCGAGCGTTCGCGGAGCAAGGCGTCGAATGGTTCGAAGAGCCGGTTTCGTCCGACGACCTGCGCGGACTCGCCCTGCTTCGTGAACGCGCACCGGCGCGCATGGAGATCGCCGCCGGCGAGTACGCGTACACCCTCGACGATTTCCGCTTGCTGCTCGAAGCCCATGCCGTCGACGTGCTCCAGGCCGACGTAAGCCGTTGCGGCGGCGTCACCGGCTTCTTGCAGGCCGCGGCGCTCTGCGAGGCCTTTCATGTGCCGTTATCCGCGCATTGCGCGCCGGCGCTGCATCTCCATGTGGCCAGCGCGGTACGGAATCTGCGCCACCAGGAATGGTTCCACGATCACGTGCGCATTGAAGCCATGCTGTTCGACGGCGCACCCCGGCCTTCGAATGGCGCGATCGCCCCTGACATGGCGCGGCCCGGCTGCGGCCTGGCGTTCAGGCACGGCGATGCGCAACGCTATCTGATCCATTGAACGGAGCCCGCTCGCGGATGAATCCTCGCTATCTTCCCGGTCTGATCGGCGCCGCTGCCGGCGCGGCGGCGCTGGCGGCGATCGCGGTGAATCGCGGCCGTGCGCAGACCGCGCGCGGGTCTCACCAGGGGTCTCACAGCGGGTCTGACGGCGGGTCTCACCAGCCCGAGGCGCTGCAGCATATTGCGGCGGCCCGTTCCTTCAATCGCGGCTCCGCGCTCCTCGCGCTCTCGGTGCTCGCCGACAGCGCCATGGAACACTATCGCGGCTCGTTCGAGAATCCCGCGATGTACACGCCGCTCATCTCGTCCACGCTGTCGCTGCTCGCCGGTCTGCACGGCGGCGGCGACCCTCGCTCGAACCGGCACCCTGCGCGGCACGCGATCTATCTGACGGCGGCGCTTGCGGGCGTCTCGGGCACCGCCTTCCACCTCTACAACGTCACCAGGCGGCCAGGCGGCTGGAGCTGGAACAATCTCTTTCACGCGGCGCCGATCGGCGCGCCCATGGCGCTGCTGCTGTCGGGCGCGCTCGGCGCCACGGCCGAACGCCTGCGCGACCAACCTTCCGTCGATCCGGAACTGTTCGGCATGCCGGCGGGCCGCGCGCTGGGCCTGCTGGTGGCCGCCGGGCTCGTGGGCACGGTAGCCGAAGCCGGACTGCTTCATTTTCGCGGCTCGTTCCAGAACCCGGCCATGTATGCGCCCGTCAGCCTGCCGCCCATCGCGGCCGCGCTGCTCGCGCAAGCGGCGCTCGGCGAGCCGCGCGGGCGCTGGTTCACGCGGCTGTGGCTGCGCGTCACGGCGGCGCTGGGCTTGATCGGCGCCGGCTTTCATGCGCGCGGAATCGCTCGCCATCAGGGCGGCTGGCGCAACTGGAGCCAGAATCTCTTCAACGGTCCGCCGCTGCCCGCCCCGCCCAGCTTTTCGGCGCTGGCGCTGGCCGGCCTCGCGGCATTGCGTCTTCGGGAGACGGAACAATGAACCCGCCGAGAACTACACGCTATCCCGGCTACGACGTACTGAACAAACGCAACACGCCGTCATGGGACGACGCGACGCGCGCGGTGATCGAGCAACGTCTCGCCACCCCGCGCGAGCCGCGCTTTTTCAACGCAATCGAGTGGCGCGCCGTGACCCATCTCTGTCATTGCATCGTGCCGCAGGCGGACGCTGAACCCGAGGTGCCGCTGGCTCCATTGCTCGATGCCAGGCTGACAAGCAACGCAGGCGACGGCTATCGCGACGCGCGGCTGCCGCCCGCCCGGGACGCCTGGCGCATCGGCCTCGCGGCGCTCGACGCCGAAAGCCGGTCGCAGTTCGAATTGCCGTTCGCGAGCGTCGACCGGGCCGTCCAGCACGCGCTGCTCGAACAGATGCAGCGGGGCGACATGCACCACGAAGCATGGCAGCGCATGCCGGCGAAGCTCTTTTTCAGCAAGCGCGTGCTGCACGACATCTGCAGCGCCTATTACTCGCACCCGCATGCGTGGAGCGAGATGGGTTTCGGTGGGCCGGCCAATCCGCGCGGCTACGTGCGAATGTATTTCGACCGCCGTGATCCGTGGGAGGCTGCCGAAGCCCATCCCGGTCTCGAAGACAACGCGCTGCGGGAGAATCGCCGTGCTCGATGACGCATTGCATCACCCTCGCGGCAAGGATGGCCGCGCGCCCGACGTGTTCCGCCGCGGCGCATGGGTGCCGATGCGGGAATACGGCAATGACGATGAAGTCGACTTCGCGATCGTCGGCACGGGCGCCGGCGGCGGCACGCTGGCATGCCGGCTCGCTGAACTCGGCTTCAGGGTGGTCGCCTTCGACGCAGGCGCATGGTGGCGTCCGCTCGAAGAGTTCGCTTCCGACGAAACCCATCAGGCGAAACTGTTCTGGACCGACGAACGAATCTGCGACGGCGAAAATCCGCTGCAACTCGGCAACAACAACAGCGGCAAGGCGGTTGGCGGCAGCACCGTGCACTTCGCGATGGTGTCGCTGCGTTTTCGTCCGGAATGGTTCAAGTCGCGCAGCGCGCTCGGCTATGGCGCGGACTGGCCGCTGGACTGGCGCGAGATGTGGCGCTACTACGCGCAGGTCGAGGACGCGCTGAAGATCTCCGGACCGGTGAACTATCCATGGGGGCCACCCCGGCCGCGCTATCCGTACCGCGCGCACGAACTGAACGCGGCCGCCCTGGTGCTTGCGCGCGGGGCCGAAGCAATGGGCATCCCGTGGACCCCGACGCCGCTCGCCACGCTATCGGCGCCGCGCGGGCTTGCTCATCCTTGCGTTTATCGCGGCTTCTGCGTCTCCGGCTGCGCGACCAATGCCAAGCAGAGCGCGCTGGTCACGTGGATCCCGCGCGCGCTGCGGGCCGGCGCGGAAATCCGCGACCTTGCGATGGTCGGCCGGATTGCGACCAACGCCCTCGGGCGAGTCAACGGCGTGGAATATCTGCGCGAAGGGCGCTGGCAGTTCCAGCGCGCCAAACATGTGGTGGTGGCGGGCTATGCGATCGAAACGCCGCGCCTCCTGCTGATGTCGGCGACCAGCCAGTATCCCGATGGTCTCGCCAACCGCTCCGGCCTGGTCGGCAAGAACCTGATGGCCCAATCGAATCAGGCCGTGTACGGGACGATGGAGGAAGAGATCCGCTGGTACAAAGGGCCGCCATCGCTCGCGATTACCGAACACTGGAATTACACCGACGAAGGCAAGGACTTTTTTGGCGGCTACTCGTACATGAGCCAGGGGCCGTTGCCGGAGGTGTGGGCCGGCGCGCAGAACAAGCGCGGACTATGGGGCGACGCGCTGGCTCGGGAGATGCGCAATTACAACCATCAGGCGGGCCTGAAGATCGTCGGCGAAATGTTGCCGCAGGAGCGCAACCGCGTGACGCTGGCCGACGAAAAGGACCAGTACGGCCTGCCGGTCGCGCGCGTCACCTATTCGTGGGGCGACAACGACAAGCGGCTGATCGCCCATTCGCTCGACTTCATGCAGCAGGCGCTCGCCGCGGCCGGCGGCCGGGACATCTGGCGCGAAACCGACGACACCTGTCACCTGAACGGCACCGCGCGCATGGGCAGCGATCCTGCCACGAGCGTCGTGGATGCCGATTGCCGCAGCTGGGACATACCCAATTTGTGGATTTGCGACGGCTCGGTATTTCCGACCGTGGGCGGCGTCAATCCGTCGCTCACCATTCAGGCAATCGCATGCCGTACGGCCGCGCGCATCGCCGAACTCGCTGCGCGCGGTGAGCTGTAGAAGGCGCGCTGCGGCGCAGCGATAAAGCGGCAAACGGCTTTTTCACGGAGGACCTCATGAGGCTCGTCGACTGGAATATTCAGTGGGGTTGCGGCGTGGACGGCCGCGTCGAGCTCGGCCGGATCGTACGGGAGGCACGCAAGCTGTGCGATTTCGACGTCATGTGCGTGCAGGAAATCACGCGCGGCTTCAATGAAGAACCCGCAGCCGGCGGACTGAAGGGCCAGCCCTCGTCCGATCAGTTCGCCGAGCTTGCCGGACTGCTGCCGGAGATGACCGTGATCGACGCCATCGGCTCCGATCTGCCATCCATCGGCGCGAGCCCGCGTCGGCGGCAGTTCGGCAACGCGATCGTGACCCGCTTGCCGGTCCGGCAAGTGCTTCGCCATTCGCTTCCGTGGCCCGCCGACCCGGCCAAACCGTCGATGCTGCGCATCGCGCTCGAAGCCGTGCTCGACGCCGATATCGGCCCGCTACGGGTGATCAGCACCCACCTGGAGTTCTATTCGGAAAAGCAGCGGCTCGCTCAAGTGGCGAGGTTGCGGGAATTGCATCGGGAAGCGTGCGATCACGCGCGCTTTCCCGCGAGTGCCGAAAAGCCGGACAGCCCGTTCGCCGGCACCGCCCGTCCGCTGGGCGCCATTTTTTGTGGCGACTTCAACAGCGCGTTTGACGGCGCGGCGTATCGCCGGATGCTCGAACCGGTTGCCGACGCCCCTAGCTTCGCCGATGCATGGAGTTGCGCGCATCCTGGCGAGCCGCGTGCCGCGACCGTCGGCCTGTACGATCGTGAGCAATGGCCTGATGGACCATTCGCGTGCGACTTTATTTTCGTCACGGAAAATCTCACGCCGCGCGTTGCGGCATGTGAGGTGGATCCGCACAGCCGCGCGTCCGATCATCAGCCCCTGTGGCTGGAATTGCGCTGAGCCCGAGCGCCACCGGACGCGCGGCGAAGCCCACCGTCCAGGTCCGCTTGCGCGGCTCGACGCCTGGCTGCCTACTGGCTCGCGCAAGTGAAGCTCGACGCGAGGTTCATATCGCCGGAACCGTTATAGCGCGGAAAGGTGGGGTACTCGCACAGCGGCCGTGTACGCCCCGGCACGCCAGCCGTATCGGCGACGATCTGCGCGGGCGGAGCCACGCCTTTTTCGACCCAGTTTTCCAGCGTGGTGAGCGAATCCCACGCCGCGTTATAAACCGTGCTGGCCGCATGCCCGTAGCCGGGAATTTCGTAGTAGCGCACAAAGTTGGCAACGGCGGAGGTGCCCATCGTCGCCTGCAGGCGCTGATAGTACTGCTCGGTCGAGCGCGTGCTGACGAGCGCGTCGGCCATGCCGTGCGCCATCAGGATCTTGCCGCCTTTCGCATTGAAGGCCGACAGGTCGGTCTTGTTGACGTCCTGCAAACCCGTCAGTTGACTGATGCGCGCCTGCAGGCTGCCGGGATTCTGCGGATCGACGCTCAGCGAATTGTAGTTGGGGTCGCGCGTCACGAAGTAACGTATCCATTGGTCCCAGAACACGCTGAGATAAGGCGCGGTATTGGGCATCGGCGAAGCCGGCTGCGACGTGCCGAGCGCGAGCGTGATCACCGTTGGCTGCAGCGCCGAAGCATTCGCCACCCCCAGGTCCGCGCCATACACGTTGAAGCCGGGGTATTGCGTCTCGCCGCTCGCCAGCGTGTAGCCGAACGTGATCGGCGTGTCGTACACGTTGAGCGCGGTGATCTGCGCGTCGGACAGGCAGCTATCGCCGGTGTCCGCGCCGCCGGCACAACGCAATGGCGTGCCGTTGAGCGTCGCAGTGGCGGGATTGAACGTCGCGTTGCACGCGGCGACATTGCTGATCACACCGTCGGCGACTCCGTCGAGCGTATCGCAGCTGGCGAGCACCGCGTCGAGCAGCACTTTGCGTTTGGCCTGATCGGGATACGCGCCGGGCGCCGCCAGCGCCCGCGTGATGCGCCCGAACTGCAGATCGAGGCTGGCGGCCGCCCAGGCCGGATACAGGACGATCGATCCATCCCAGTCCTGCGGCCAGCGCTGCACGACGGCGAGCGCCTCGCGCCCGCCTGACGAGCCTCCCGCGAAATACGCCCGCTTCGGCGCCTTGACAGCATAGCGCGCGTCGATCAGGTACACGGCTACATCGCGCGTTTTCTTCAGCGCGTCGCCGGAAAAGTTCTGCACGGCTTCGTCGTTCACACCGAACGACCCATCCTCGCTGCCGAGCGCATTGGCCTCGTGCCCCGAGTCGCTCGCGAACACCGCGTAACCGCGGCCGAGCGGTGTCGGCTGCGCGGTCGGGCCGGCCGGCACGTTGCCGGTGGGCGCGGGAATCGTGCCGTCGTAGCCGCCACCGCCGAACATCATGATCTTGCTGTTCCAGACGGTAGGCATTGCAATCTGCAACTTGATCTGCGGGGCCGCCGGATCGACCGGATTGATCGCCGCGCTAACGAGACAATATTCGCCGGTCGCCTGCACGCCCGAGCCCGACGCAGGCATCACGGTCGCCGCAGTCACCGTAGCCCCCGTGGTGGGCAAGCCGATGGACGACGCGGGCACATTCTTGCCGGCGAGCTGCGAGCAGCTGAGAGGCGCCGCCGCGGGCGACTCGAGGTGGTTGTCGCCGCAACCGCTTAGCGAAAAGACCGTGAGCAGCGGCGCAAGGGCCAGGGCGGAACCCATGGCATGGAATTCATGAACGGCGGGCTTCAATTGCATGACTGTCTCCATTTGTATTCGAGTCCAGGTCTTACAGGCCGGTTTCGTTTCGCGCCGCGTCTGCGCCGTAACATGTATTCGTAAACTCTGCGCCCGGCAACTCTCCTGTCAATCGGTGTCTGTATCCAGTCCGGAAAAAGCGGTATTCCTCGTTGTCCCTGACGAGCCGGCTCGAGGCTGGCTGGACCAGATAGTCCACCCCGGCTTCGATCATCAGATGACGAAGCCGGCCGCTTCGGACGCCTTGCGGTCGCTGCGGCCGCGTCCTTTGCCACGCGGTGGCAGCGCGCTCGCCGAGCGCCTGCTTTTACGATGCGCCCTCCAGTCATCCGAAGGCGGCGGCGGGTCGTCCTCGCGCTTATTGTCCTGAGCCGCTTGCACTCACTGGCGCGTTCGGACCGCCCGGTGTGGCCGTGCCGCCTGGCTGGGTCGTCGGGGCAGCGGTGCCGGCCGCCGACTTGCCGGACTTCATTTTTTTGTGGGTGTGGGTGGAATGAGGCGTGGGCGCCGCCTGCACGTTGTCCCCTGCATTAAGACTTTGCGAAGAACTGGGCTGGTTGCCTTGCGCAAACGCGCCGGAAGAAAAAATGGCTAATGCACCAAGCGCAGCAAGAATAGCGTGACCCTTCATGACAGAACTCCCGGAAATCGTGGCCGATCGAGCATTGAAGAAAGAACTCATGCCGTACGCCGACACGCGCGGGTGGGGTACGGCAATCGGCAGAAGAGCAAGCGGCATGCCGCGCGCGATAATGGGCCGGATATCGTGGCCAACCAGGCGGCACATCCGTTGCTGGAAATCCCGCATCGACGCCAACGCTCCCGCGCTTACGACAGGAGGTCCCATGCCAACCACGGTCCGCCTTCCCGAACGCCAGCAGGTCGATGGTAAAAAAGGCGCGATGAACGCGATGATGGATCTCGCGCAACGCTTCTCGTCCCACCGTTGCACCATGATGGGCGCCAGCATTGCGTTCTATTCGGCTTTCTCCCTCGCGCCCACTTTATTGATCGTGCTTGCGGTGGCGGGCTGGTTTTTCGGCAAGGAAGCGGCGCGCGGCGAGCTGTTCGCGCAGGTAAAAGGCATTCTCGGATCGGACGCCGCCGCTGCGATGCAGGACATCGTGGGCCACGCGCACTATGCCGGCGGCAGTGGCATCGCCGCGCTGGTGTCCGTGCTGTTGCTGATAGTGGGCGCCTCGGCAACGTTCACGTCTCTCAATACAGCGCTCGACGTGGTGTTCGAGGCGCAAACAAGGTCGGGCATCGCTGGCATGGCGCTGCTGCTTCGAGCCCGGCTCCTTTCGTTCGGGCTCGTCATGGGGCTCGGTTTTCTGATGGTGGTGTCGCTCGTCCTCGACGCGGCGATCCAGTTCGCCGGACACGCGGTATTCGGCAACAGCCCGGTCATCGCCTTTGCACTGGTGCTGCAATCCATCGCTGGACTGGTTGTCCTGACGGCGGGATTCGCGGCATTAATCAAATGGCTGCCCGATGCGCCGGTGCGTTTCCGGCACGCACTGGTCGGCGCGTTTGTCTCCGCGATTCTGTTCACCGCCGGACATCATCTATTCGGCTTCTATCTTTCGCATGCCGGCACCGCTAATGCATTCGGCGCTGCGGGTTCGCTGGCCGTTCTCATGATGTGGCTTTACTTCTCCGCGCTCGTCTTTCTGCTCGGCGCGGAAACCACCGCCGCAATACGGCGACGCAGCGCGGCTGTCCAGCCCGATGACGGGACGGTCAAGAAAGGCGCCGACAGCGGGAACATTCGCCCCTAGCCAGGTTGGCGGGCACAGAGGCGCATGCACGGGCGATATTCGCGCGCCGACATCGCCGGTCGATCTCAGTCGATCTATTTCAACGCGAACGTGGGGCGACTATTGCGCGCCGACTTGCGCAAGCGCCGCGATCAGATCGCCAAAGCGTTCGCCCTGGACCAGGATGTGCCCTCTCAGCGCCGCGGCGGCAGCGTCGCCATCTCCCGCCGCGAGCGCATCGACGACCGCCTGATGTTCGTCGAACGACGCAGCCACGCGCCCCTTGACGCGCAACTGCAAGCGCCGGTATGGACGCAGCAGCTTATGCAGCGCCTTCGCCTGATCGTGCAGAAAACTGTTGTGGCTGCCCTGGTAAATCAGGCAGTGAAAGCGCTCGTTCAAATGGAAGTACTCGTCCGGGCTGTCGGCGTCTCGCGCTTTCTGACACGCGACATGAGCATCGCGCAGCGCTTCGAGTTCCCGCGCATTCATCCGTCTTGCGGCGAGACGGCTGGACATCGCCTCGAGTTCGGCCATCACTTCGAACATCTCGATCAACCTGTGCAGGCTGATCTTCGCGACCACGGCACCATGACGCGGGCGCATCTCGACCATCCCCGCCGCGGCCAGCTGGAGCAGCGCTTCGCGCACGGGCGTTCGGGATACTTCGAAGCGCGCAATCAACTCCGCTTCGTCGAGCCGTGCGCCGGGCGGCAGGTCGCCGGTGGCGATGGCTTCTTCGATGGATTCCCGCAGCCGGTCTGCGAGAGTGAGCTTGTTTGTCATGTTTGGACTCCCCACGGAATCGAGTTGACCACAACGAGCATGCCGTCACCGTACGCGTAAACGATAGTTGAGAACGGTGTGGGTCGAATTATAAATACGTTCTGAGGATATAAATATACAAAGAACGGTCTTGCAAAATATTGACAAGGCTTCTGGGCATATCGGCGATATTCGTCGATGACGGTCCGTTTGTTCCATGCGCGCGAACTCTTTTTCCCTGACCGTGTTCGGAGGCCTGACCATGAAGATGCAGTCAATAGCCGTATCAGTGGGAGCGGGTGTAGGAATCGCGCTGATCGGTGCTTGCGGACATAGCGACGACGTTTCCGCGCCGCCCCCTGTGGTCCACGGCGCAGGCTTCATCAAAAGCTTCCAGATCATTTCGAGCGCGCCCGCATTCGGCGGCGCGACGCCGGGCGGCGCGGCGGGTCCGTATCAGGTGATAACGGCGGTCGTGCATGGCGAACTCGATCCGAACGACCCGCTCAATGCCGGCATCGTGAACCTCAGGAACGCGCCGGTCGGCAGCGACGGCTACGTTGCCTATGCGACCGACGTCGTGATCCTGCGTCCGCAAAACGCATCGGCCGCCAAACGCGTGCTGTTCTATGACGTCGTGAATCGCGGCAGCAAAATCGGTGCGGCGTCTTTCGTAGGCGGCGGCGCGCTCGATACGGGCGCCGCGCCAGCGTCGAGTTTCCCGTCGCTGCTGCGTAACGGCTACACGGTCTTGTGGAGCGGCTGGCAGGGCGATGTGCCGCTTACCGGCAACAGCACGACCGCCGGTGCGGGCCTGCTCGGCGCCAGCTTCCCGGTCGCGACCAACAAGGACGGCTCGCCGATGACAGGCATGAGCCGCGAGGAATTCATTCCCGACTACGCGGGCGGGCCGCCCACCACCATTCCGTTGACGTACCCGCCCGCCAATCTCGCGGACAAGACATCGGTCACTTTCACCGCGCGCCAGTCGTGGCTCACCGCGTACGGCAGCATTCCCGGCGGCCTGCAGACCTATACCGCGCCCTCCCAGCCGGTCACCACGTGGAGCTATGTCAGTACGCCGAACAATGTCTATGAAGGCAACTACTCGGTGACGTTCACGCCGCCCGCCACCGTGCCCGGGCCGAACGGCACGCAGGTTCCTCCTGACGCCGGGACCATCTACAGCTTCGTCTATCAGGCCGCCGCGCCGACCGTCGACGGCATCGGCTTCGCCGCGCTGCGCGACCTGGTGTCATTCCTTCGCTATGACGCGGCCGACGCGCAAGGCACCGCCAATCCGCTCAACGATCTGAAGACGGCGGGATGCGTCGCGTCGTCGTGCTCGACCAGCACGAACTTCGATATCGCGATCGGCGAAGGCATCTCGCAGTCGGGCCGCTTCATGAAGGACTTCCTGTACGAGGGTTTCAATGTCGACAAGAACGGCAAGATCGTGTTCGACGGCATGTTCCCGATCATTTCCGCCGCTCGCCGCACATGGACCAATGCGGCGTTCGCGCAACCGGGGCGCTGGTCGAAGCAGCATGAAGACCATTTCATGCCCGGCTTCCAGTTCCCGTTCACTTACGCCACGACGACCGACCCGGTGAGCGGCGCCACCGACGGTATCCTGAAGCGGTGCACCGCGACCAACACCTGTCCGAAGATCATGCAGCTCGACGGCGCGTTTGAATGGTGGGGCGGCGCGGCGTCACTGGTCGTCACCGATGGACGCGGCAACGACATCCCGTTGCCGCCGAACGTGCGCTACTACCTGGTCGCGGGAACCCAGCACGGCGGCGGCAGCGGCGTGACGACCGGCAATTTCACGGTGCCCGCGCCCGGCAGCCAGTGCCAGTTGCCGGGCTCGCCGGTCGAGGAGACGCCGGTCGAACGCGCGTTGATTCCAGCGCTCGTGAACTGGGTCGGCAAGGGCACGGAGCCGCCCGCGTCGCAATATCCGACGGTCGCGTCCGGCAACCTGGTCGCACCCACCCAGAGCGAGCTGGGCTTCCCGTCGCTGACCAACGTGTCGGTTCCGAGCGGACCGGCTGCGACGCCCACGCCGCTGCAACTGACCTTCAACGGTGAATACAACCAGTTGTTCGTGACCGACTATAGCAACGCGGTGCCGGTGGTGAACACGGCGCAGGCCTACACCATCCTCGTGCCGAAAGTGGACGCCAACGGCAACGAAACATCCGGCGTGCTGGTGCCGGATGTCAGCGTGCCGCTCGCCACCTACACCGGCTGGAACTACCGTGGCGCCGGGCATGCGATCGGCGACGGCTGCATTTCGAACGGCGCAGCCATTCCGCTGGCGGTGAATGCCGCCGCGCAGGCCGGCGGCACCGATACCCGCGCAACGCTCACGACGCTTTATGGCGGCAGCCGCTCGAAGTATCAGGCCGCGGTCGCATCGGCGGCGAACGCGCTCGTTAGCCAGGGATATCTGCTGCAAGACGACGCCAGCAACGTCTTCATCGCGAATGCGAGCAGCGTGTCCGCGACATTGCTGCCGCAACCTTGAGCCGCAGCATGTGGGGGGCGAGCGCCATGAGGCGGATAGCGCGACGGCCCGCCGCGCTCTTCACCGCCGCCCTCTGCACCGCCACGTTAATCGGCGGGTGCGGCGGCGGCAATGGTGGCGATGGCGGCGGCTCCAGCACGCCGGCTGCCGGCACGGCGCCGTCCAGCCCGCCGAATGTTTCGGTCTACCCGAACAGTCTGACGCTCGGCAGCGTGGCAGCGGTTTCACTGTCGCTCATCGCCGCGACCACGACCACCGATGCAATGCTGGTCAGCGCCGTCGCCGCGCCGCTGCTGGGCGCGGGGAACAATCCGCTGGTTTCGACGCATCTCGCGGCTAACGTGCCGGGCGCCGGCACGGCCTGCGTGTCGGCGGCAACGGACAGTACCGGCACGGTGACCGGGGTCAACGCGGGCGTCAATATCAGGAGCGTGGCAGCGTTGCTGGACGATACGTGGAGCGTGCCGGCCACCCCGTCCGCGAACTGGGCGGCGCTCGGCGCGAGCGGCGCCGTGTTCGACGGCTGGGAAAACTGCGGCGCGAAGGCCGAAGGTGCACCGTCACCGTCGTCCACGCTGACGGTCAACGCGGACGGCAGCTTCTCCGATAACGTGTTCGACGGCAATCCTTCGACCACCGTCACAACGATCAACCAGAGCTTCAGTGCGGCACAGGCGAGTTCGCTGCTGTCGGATGCCGGCTATTCCGACGCCAGTCAGCCGGCCAATCCGCAAACTATCCGGCTGAAGCTCTACCGCAACGCCGCGCAGCAAACGGTGCTGGTCGAACAGGGCATTCCGGTGGGCGGTGCGACGGATCAGCATCCCGGATTCATTGCGATCTATTTCCCGCGTTGATCCGTCGTGGCAGGCGTAAGCCTGCGGACGGCACGGCTGCATGCCGGCGCATCGCGGCATTCGCCCATGCAAAGCACTCGCCGCGCTGCCAAGCCGCCGCCGAAAGCTTCATACGGATTAACCAGCCTTCACGAGCAAACCGAATCCATTCATAGTAGCGCAGTCGTTGCGTAATCCGTTGCGTACCCGATAGTCAAATAAAGAGGAAGCGTTTAATGAAATTGTCGAAGCGTCTGCTCATCAACGCGCTGGCTTTATCGGCCGTTGGCTTTACCGCTGTTGCCGCCCATGCGGAAGATCTGCTGGACACCGTGAAGCAGGCCGGCGTACTCAGGATCGGTCTGGAGGGCACCTATCCTCCATTCGACTACCGGAACAGCGACGGTCAACTCGAAGGCTTCGACGTCGACGTCGCGAAGGCTGTGGCAACGAAGCTCGGGGTCAAGCCGCAATTCATTCCCACTGAGTGGAGCGGCATCATCGCCGCGCTGCAGAGCGGCAAATTTGATGTAATCGTCAACCAGGTCACCATCACACCGCAACGCAAGCAGGTTCTCGACTTCAGCCAGCCGTACACGTACTCGGCCGCGCAGTTGATCCAGCGGACAGACGACAAGCGCGAGTTCAGGTCTCTGGACGAGTTCAAGGGCGACAAAAAGCTCGGCGTCACGCTCGGGACCAACTATGACCAGATGGCGCGAGCCGTCCCTGGCATTAACGTGCAGACCTACCCTGGCGCGCCGGAAAAGCTGAGCGATCTGGCAGCGAAGCGTATCGATGCGACGATCGATGACCGGCTAATGCTGCCTTACATCATCAAGACCTCGCAGTTGCCGCTTCGCCCGGGGGCGGTGCTCAAGGGCGCCGACCAGGACATGGGCATCCCATTCCGCCAGAACAATCCCAAGTTCGCGAAAGCGCTCGACGATGCGCTGACTGGACTGAAGCAGGACGGTACGCTAAAAAAGATATCCGTTCACTGGTTCGGCACGGACGTGACCCAACCCATTGCGCAGTAATTCCCAGACGTTGTTGGGTGCCCGCGCCGGTCAGCCGCACGGCCGGCGTGGCAACTCATTTCCTCTTTCCGCCGCCGTTGCGCGGCATCGATGGACTCGCCGCGCAGCGGATGGCCCCAGCCACCGCGCCGCATCACGACAATCCAGCGACAACCCGGCCGGCGGCAATGCCCACATGTTGCCTGGTGGAATAATCGCCGGCGAATAGCGGATCAGCCGTCCGGTGGCGCGATCGTGAACATACCCGTGAGCGGACTTACCGACTCGTTGACGGCGCTCTGGAATACGAAGACCGCTCTGGGCTTCGATACGTTCGTCTTGTTGATCTGTGCGCCGGGGTAATAGCGCGTCTGCGCGCACGAGCCGTTCGGAGGCAGCCAGTCAGCCGACGTGGTGGCGGCCCTGTCGGGCTGTTCCTGGCGCACCGGTTGAAGCGTCGCTGGTTCGCCGCATGCTTTAGCGCACCACCTGTACGCTCGCGCGCACGAGCTGTTCGCGACTGCGAAGTGGCTCGACCGGTGGGATTAAAGGGGTAGCCAGATTCAGCGGAAGCCATTGCCATGCATGCTGCGTTGCGAAAACGTCCGTCCGAGGTATCGGCGGCACATCCGGCGCTTGCCGACCCTTCTCAGCCGATCTTGCGAAAGCGTCCGAGTGTAGTCTCATACCGGACATTGATACCTGAAACGGGCATGGAGTCGCTCGAAGATCGCAATGAGGCGCTGTGGCAGCGGGTGCCGCTGGCAAACGGGCGACAACTGCCCGACCGGTCGGCAGGCTGACGCCGAACTCAAGCAGCAAGCCGTGCATCTGTGGAACGAGTGTTTGCCCAGATCAATTCCAACCAGCGTCACGCCCTGCATGATGGCTTCCAGAACATAACACCCTACAGCGTAGCTCGCGTGTAGGGTGGGAGTGACCATCTCATTAAACCCCGCTAACGGGGTGATAATTACGTGAATCGGCTAGCGACAGCGGTTTTCCCAGTGGTGATGCGCCCTTACTCTGTGGCATGACCGGTGATGCGAGGCGGCAGAAGCAGGAACGATCGCGCTGAAAGCAACAACTGCGGCGGCGAGTGCGAAAACTATTCTTTTCATGGGTGTATGACTCACAGGTTGGAGGTGGATGCCCGGCACGTAGCGCATTGGCGGTGTCGGCGTAAGGCGGTAAAACAGGGCGCATGCTGCATGGTTACTCGCCGGGGTGAGCGCCCGGCCAATACCGGGCACTCTCACTGGCGACGACGGCTCTATTGCGCAGGCACGTTGATCACCGTATTGACCATGGTCACCGCCGCGGTCAATGCGATGGCGCGACCATTGAGCGTCGTGATGACGGCGGTAGGAGGCGTCCCGCCCACTGTAGACAAGGTAATCGACGCATTGGATAACATCGTCCCGGTCATCGTGGCCCCCGTTCCGATAACCGCACCGGCCGGGACATACCAGAACACGTTCTTCGACTGTGCGCCATTCACGAGCAATACCTGGATTGGCACGGCCGGTGTCGCAGGTCCAGTTACACCAACATTCAAGGTGCCCGTTTTGGCGGCTGTCTGGAACACCCAGACAGCATTGGCGTCGCCGCCTGCGTCCAGCGTCAGACTTGCCGCCGGGCGCCCTACGCCGCCAATATCAAAGGTACCGGTGGTCGACAGATAGATCCCCGGCGGAAGAGTACGGCCAGCCAGTTCATCCGCGCCCCCTCCAGCCCCGCCGCAACTCGGACATTGGGCGAGACTCGCCACATTGATGCCACCGGGCAATGAGGCCGGCGAAAGCGAGTTGAACGCCGTCGTCGCATCGACGCTCGCCTGCGTCACCGCAAGTCCTGCGACAGAACCCGGCGGCGCGGTCAATGTGAACACAAGGCCCGTGACCAGTCCGTTGTTGTTTGGAGTAACCGTATAGACGTTATTGCCGGAATCATGCAGTCCCGTTATCGACGTAGAAACGGCATTCACACCGAGATCGCCGTTGATGATGGTATTCAGGCCGGCGTTGGTGACTGAAGCGTTGCCGCCGAACGAACCGAAGGGCTGTGCAGCGCCCAGAGCCGGTGCTGCGGCGCATAACGACGAATTGGTCGTGATCGTCGTCACCGACGCAGAGGCTAGTGCATTGCCGGCAAGGTCCTTGACGCCGGGCGTAATCGTGGCCGTGTAGTTCGTGTTGGCCGCGAGCGGGCTGAGTGGTGTGAAGGTAGCTACCCTGCTTGGGACATCGTAGGCAACGGTGCCCGGCAACAGCGTTGCCGACGCGCTGGATGCCGCCACCGTGAAGGTGGCCGCAGTGATGGTCGACGGGTCCATCGCCTCGCTGAAGGTGACGTTGACCGACTTGTTGGTGCAAACGCCGTCCGCGGCGTTGGCCGGGTTGGTTGACACGATCGACGGAGGCGTCGTGTCCGCGCTGCTCCCTGTATTGAACGTCCACGTAAAGTTGCTGCTCAATGCATTGCCGGAAAGATCTTTTGCTGCGGTCGTAATCGTCGCGTTATACGCTGTTCCCGCGTTGAGGAGCGCGGGCGTGGTCGGGGTGAAGATCGCACTTCGTGCGCCTGCCGCATAAGAGACGGTGCCCGCTACCTGCGCGCCACTGGCGTCGGTCAACATAAAGCTGGCCGTCGAGATCGTCGACGGATCCATGTCTTCGCTGAACGTCGCCGCAATTCGCGTGTTCAAAGGCGTATTCGCCGCACCCGCCGCTGGCACGGTAAGCGATACGGTCGGAGGCGTCACTTCCGCGACCGCGCCGGTCGTGAAGGTCCACACAAAATTGTTCAGCAGCGCATTGCCGGAGGTGTCCTTCGCCGCAGTCGTGATGGTTGCCGTAAGGGCACTGTTCACGGGCAGTGATGCGTTCGTGGGGATGAATATCGCGGCCCTGGAGCTGACGTTGTAGCTCACCGTGCCGGCAATCGCGGCGGCGCCCGGACCGCTGACCGTAAAGCTCGACGCGGAAATCGTTGCCGGGCTCATGTCCTTGCTGAAAGTAACGGCGATTTTTGTCGCCGTTCGAACACCTGTGGCGCCAGGCGCTGGCAATGCAGCGCTGACGACAGGTCGGGTCGAGTCCTGGTTTGCTCCCGGCGCCGGGCTGGATTGATCACCATGCGAAGAACCGCCGCAACCTGCTGCCAGCGCTATCAGCAAAACTGAAGAAAACCCGATAAGCTGTTTCGCGAAACGCGATAGATGAGTCATTTGCAACCCCCGTGCGGCGACGACGCCGCTTCATGGTCAAGATTTTTCATGGTTCTTTTCCTGCATATCGGCCCGCGGCACCGCGTATTCGGTGTCGCCTGAAAGTCGGTTTGGCTTGAGGTGTGGCGTTGAAAATGTCCCAATGATCTGGGTAGCCACGAGTTCTGGAAGAATCGGACCGGCTGCAAAGCGTGCCGGGATTGAACAGCTAGGAATGGATAGCCAAATATTGGCGACGTGAGGTTCGCACGGCCTAAAAGGCGCAATGCAAAGGGGCGTCAGATATTCGCTCTTCGGAAGCAGGCGGCGCAACCTTACGAAGAATTCGTGATTGGTTATACACCGATTTCATCGGAAGTATCGTTTTATTTGATGTTTTGATTGGGCTCCTGTCATTTCACCGCGTCGGGCCTGCAGCGGCTGTTATCGCGCCACACGAAGCGTGGACCACGCGGATGGCGCAGACAGCTGTGTGGAACCAACGTCATTGAACCGATCAATCTGCCAATGCCGCTGTTCAGCATGCGATTCATGGGCATGCGTCATACCGCAGGCGGCGGTTACCGGAGGGCATTCGCGCAACACCACACTGGGTCGACGTCCCAGGAACGCACGTCGTTAGCAATCCCGAGAGCGGATATTCGCACTCGTCAAACCAATGGCTAAGATGGCCGGCAAGCGTCCGCTCGCCGACCTCGGTTCAATCAGACTTCAGTTTGTTCGGCCATCTCCAACGCATCGTCTACGTCAATGCCAAGGTAACAGACCGTGCTCTCCAGCTCCGTGTGCCCGAGCAGCAACTGGACCGCGCGAAGGTTTTTTGTGCGCCGGTAGATCAGCGACGCCTTGGTGCGTCGCCTCGTGTGCGTTCCGTAGCCGGTGTCATCGAGCCCGATTGATCGTATCCAGCGATGCACCAGTCGGGCATACTGGCGCGTGGATATATGCGGCGAACCGTGAATGCGACTGGGAAACAGATAGTCGCCTGATGCCAGAGCCGCAGCTCGTATCCATGCCTCTACGCTTGTCCGGGTCTGCTCGGTAATCTCGAACTGCACTGGCCGCTGCGTTTCTGCTGCATGACCATCGCACGCGCCGCGACCCGTGATCCAAGGCAGATATCGGATATGCGTAGCCTGGTGAGATCGCATGCTCGCAACTTGCTGTCGATCGCAAGGTACCGCCGGAGCGCCGCAACCAATTGATCGCCAACTCTACTTCGCGAGGACAATGTGCGTGGCTCGGTCCGTCGGTACATGCTCGACGGTCTGATATCCTAGAGTGCGCAGATCCAGGCCGCCAAAGAGCGATTCCCCCTGACCGAGCGCAACCGGAGCAAAGGCGAGATGGATCTCATCCACGTAGCCGGCCTGAACGTATTGCTTCACAGTCTTGACACCGCCGCCAATCTTGACGTCCTTTCCGCCCGCCGCTTTGCGTGCCTTTTCCAGCGCATCCTCAATGCCGCCAGTAACAAAATGAAATGTCGTTCCGCCTAGCATCTCAATTGACGGTCGTGCATGATGCGTGAGTATGAAGGTTGGCGCATGATACGGTGGATTGTCACCCCACCAGCCTTTCCATTGATCGTCCGGCCATTCGCCACGAACAGGGCCGAACATGTTGCGACCAAGGATAAAGGCACCGAAACCTTCCATTGCTCGTTGCGCGAATCTGTCATCAAGGCCAGTATCACCACCTTCTTTGCCCAGCATCTGACGGAACGTCCGCGTGGGGAAAAACCATTGAAAGATTTCCTCACCTCGAACACCAAGCGGGTGGTCTAAACTTTGAGCGGTTCCCGCAGCAAAGCCATCAAGCGAGACACCAAACCCCGCAACTCTTACCTTAGTCATTGACATCTCCATCGGTGCTTGAAGTGATGTAGTTTCAAAGCCAGATGATAGTTTGGCTCTCATTCACACGACGGGCGATGCGACAGCAAATCGACAACGATTCGACTCCGTGAAAACCCGAATGCAGAATCCGCGCTGTCGCATTCCCGCCAACCTGGATCAGGCTAACCAGTTTTTAGCACCAAGATCAAAGGCATGCGTGTGCTCGCATCACTCCAACGTCAACAACGGCCGAGGAAGTGACGCCAGCGCAGGACGAGCGAATGGCCGTGTACGGAGTCGTGCGGTCTGGCGAGTGTCGAAGGGGCAGGTTGGGCGAACGTCTGCTCATGGCCGACCAGCGCCCGCTCGCCGGCCAACAGCTATCAGACTCCGGTTTGCTCCGCCATCTCGAGCACGTCATCTACCTCGATACCAAGGTATCGAACGATGCTCTCGAGCTTCGTATGGCCCAGGAGTAACTGAACCGCGCGCAGGTTTTTCGTGCGTCGATAAATTAACGACGCCTTCGTGCGGCGCATGGTGTGCGTGCCGCAGGCCGTGTCGTCGAGTCCGATTGACGCAACCCACCGATGCACGATGCGACGAGCGCCAGAAGAATTAAGCGTTTCCATGACAATCTCCTCTTCAACGAAGGGAGATCGATTGTGCGCGTGGGGAGCGGTCAATCTTCGACCCTGAGCGGCCAAAATCATTGAAGCGTCCAAGGTCCGCTCCAGGTCCACGACCGGACCGTTGCAACAGCAGCCCGCTGCTAGCGCAACGGACCTCCGTTTGATGTGGAGCCACTGCGGGACAAGAGGTCCATTGTGTGCGTAATGGATTCGCGAGCGCATAGGTGCGATCCAATTCCGCAGCCTCCTTTCACATTGTGATGACTCAAGGCGTCAGGCCTTTGCCAAATCCAAGCTTGTCCATCGCCTCATGCGCATCGATCACCATGGTGGCGATCTCGCCTACAGTGACCCGGAGACCTGTGGCTCGTGAACGAATGTGCTCGTACGCTTCATTTTCGCTTAATCGATGCGCCTCCATGAGGATACGAACGGCCTTCTCGATATGGCGACGCGCTTTGATCGCATCCTCAAGCTTACCGATCTTGTTGTGTAGCCGCTGCTGATACCCCGAGGAAGCGCGTGCAAGCACCAGGGTACTAAGAATACCCGTAGAACGGTACGGCTTTGTGATCACGCCGTGCGCTTGCGTATCCAGCAGCATTTTCAACGCCGTTGGATTCTCATAATCGGACAATGCAATAAGCGTCGCTTCAGTATCGGCTGCACACCAATTTCCGGCACTCCGGGTCTCGGGACCGACGAGAAAAAAAATTGCGTCGGCATCTGCGGGCAATTGAGACGGAAACGGCCAGAGGACGCGCACCGGGCAACCGATCCGACGCAATTGTTCCTCCAGAACACTGCGGTCGTCCCCCGGCGGATGAATCACAAGGACGCGCAGTGTGCGCAGATCGTCAAATAGCCGGCGGGCACCCGTGCTCATGCCGCATCTCCGTCAAGCCAGAACTCCGCGAATCCATACGACGTCAGATAGGGATCTGGTTTGATCGGGATGCGGCCCTCCCAAACTATATCGAACAAGCCGTCTGGTCTACAAATGGCAATGCGAGGGGTCAAGACCGCGTGGTTGTTCTCCCGATCGATTTTCAGCATACCTTCTGGCGAATCGAATTCAACCTCGTGAACCGCTTCCACCAGCTTTGCCGTGTCAAGACTTCGCGTACGAGCCAGCGCTAGCGCAAAAAGATGGACCTGGTTGTACGCCATCTCGGACCACATGCTGGCCGGCTGATCTCCGAATCGCATCCGCCATGATTCGAGGAAGCGCTTGTTGCTCGCATGGTTCAGCGTGTTGACATAGCTGGCTGAAATGATGTGACCGCCGCACAATTCAGGACCAATCATCCGCGTTTCGCCTTCGGTCATCGTCAGGCTTGCGATCGGGATGCGCGAAGGGTCGATACCGTGCTCGCGGTACAACTGATAAAAGGCACGCGCGCCACGGCCGATTAGCGTGGAGAAAACTACGTCGGGCTTAACAGCCTTTATCTGCCGGACCACCTGGTCCAATGCGGAGGGATCGGCATCGCTAGGTAAATAGAGTTCTTCCACGATTTCGCCGCCATGTTGCTCGACCATGTCCCGCATGATGCGGTTCGACTCTCGTGGATAGATATAGTCTGCCCCCACCAGAAAGAAGCGGCGGCCGTGATTACGGAGCAGATATGCGGCCAGCTGCATGCTGTTCTGGTTCGGCACCGCCCCGGTGTAGATCACGTTGGGCGAATATTCGAATCCTTCATAGATCGAGCAATACCAGAGCAGCGCGTTGTTGCGCTCGATCACCGGTAACACTGCTTTTCGGCTCGACGACGTCGAACAGCCGAAAATCACCGTCACGTCGTCTTCCTGCAGCATCCGCGAGGCGAGGCGGCGATATTCGTCCGGGTCGCTCTTTGGGTCGTAGACAACCGGGTCAAGCTGGCGCCCGTCAACACCACCAGCCGCGTTGACTTCCTCGATCGCGAGCGCGGTGCCGAAAAAGTGTTCTGACTCGGTTGCCGCAGTCACTCCGGTACGGGAGTACAACACGCCGATACGCCATCCGGCGTCGGCAGGTAGCCGCGTGGCGGACTCTCGTGAGTTCTCTCCCATTCTGATTTCTCCTTGCATCGTCTGGTCATTCCCTATGTTGCGGGAAAAGTCCAACAATCCCTGTGATCGCCCGCTCGACGAATGCCGCAGCGTCGAGGCATCTGGCGTCGTCGCGCGGCCGGCAAATGACCTGCACGCCGATTGGACCACCTCGTGCGCCCCAAAGTCCAGGCACATTCACGCACGGGCATCCGAGCAGGGTCCAATTGCGATTGAACGCCGGGTCGCCCGTCGAGCCAAGCCCGTCGAGCGCTTCGTCGGGCGCACTCGGCGTCAGCAATGCGGTGATGCCGTCGAACAGCTCGGAAAGCCTGTCTTTCGCCTGCTCCATCGACACGCACGCTTTGGCGTATGTAGCCGTGTCGACGTGCGCTGCACGCTCGAGAAAAGCGGCAAGCTTCGGCGACAAATCAGCCCGATGATGATCGTACTCGAACCCCAGCGCCTGATACGCTTCGTAGCTCTGGATCGTGTCGTGCGCGGAGATCAAGTCGGCCATCCACGGTGCGAAACGCACGCGCCGGATACGACCGCCCGCATCCTCGATTGCCCGCGCGGCGATATCGAGCACGGCGCCTGCATTCGCCGACGGCTCAGTCCATGGGTAGCTATCTGGCACGCCGAACACCGGGCTGGTCGATACACGCTCCACAGCGAGCTGGCGCCCCGACAGGATCTGCGCGAGGTAAGCGACATCGCGCACACCGGCAGCAAAGAGGCCGATCGTATCGAAGGACCACGAGAAGCACTTCATTCCGACGGTCGGCAAGATGCCGAATGTCGGCTTATAGCCGGCGACGCCGCAAAACGACGCGGGCCGGATCGTTGAACCGCCGGTCTGCGAACCGATCGCGAAAGGCACGATACCGGCCGCCACCGCAGCGGCTGAGCCGGATGACGATCCGCCTGCGGTACGCCCCAGGCCGCACGGATTTCGCGTCGCAGTCGGCGACATGTACGCAAACTCGCTGGTGACGGTTTTGCCCATTATGACGGCGCCGTTACGTCGTAATAACGTGACTATCGCGGCGTCGGATTTAGGTTGTTGGCTTTCGTAGATCGGCGAGCCGTAACTGGTGACGAATTCGTTTGTGTCGAAAATGTCTTTCACCGCTATTGGCATACCGGCCAACGGCCCCCGGGCTGCCGTGGCCGTTGCCATCGCGGCCTCACGACGTGCGACGGCCGTCATTGCTCTTACTTCCGACTCGACCTCTTCGATGCGCATGAGCGATTCGAGGACAACGCGGCCACGCTCGCGCGGATCGTCGGCGGTACGGCCAAGCAGGTCCAGTCCCGAAAGTGGTCGATAAAATGAGTGTGCGGTCATCATGCCTCGCATATCGTGAAAGTCAGACAAGCAGATGTTCGAAGATCGATGTCTCCGCCGTTTCGTCCTTCGCATTGCCGTGCTCGATGACCTCGCCTTGCTTGAGCACCGCATACCGGTCTGCGACCTTCAGCGCGAACGGAACGTTCTGCTCGATTAACAGAAGAGTGGTGCCGTGCTGCTTGCGCTCCCATAGCAGCGCGTCGGCGAGGCGATCAATCACCGACGGCTGCAAGCCTTCCGTGATTTCATCGAGCAGGATGATCGAGGGGCGTGTCATGAGCGCACGGGCTACCAGCAGCATCTTCTGTTCCCCACCCGAAAGCGTACCGGCATACTGGCGCAGACGGCTTTTGAAGACGGGGAAAACCGGTTCGATCCCGGCAAAGCGTTCCTCGAACACGGATACATTGGAAAGCCCCAGACGCAGGTTGTCACGGATGCTGAGATCCTGAAACAGCGCATGTTCCTGAGGGGCATAGGCAATGCCTGCCCGCGCGATCTGATGCGGCGGCAGACGCGTGATGTCTCTTCCGTGTACATGGATCGCACCGCCCTTCTTTGGCAGATAGCCCATGATTGTCTTCAGCAACGTGGTCTTGCCCATGCCGTTCTTGCCAAGCACCGCGACGGCCTCGCCGTTTGCGACGGTCATCGACAGTTTGCGAAGCACAACCGACGCTTTGTATCCGCTGGTGACGTCCTGCAGGTCCAACGCGATCTGGTTCATGAAGCCTCCCGATGTGAAGTGGTCCCGTCGGGCGCACCGGCCTGCGCGGTTCCGGCGTAGATCGTTCTGACCAGCTCCGAATTGACGACGTCATCAAAGCTCCCGTCCATCACAATACGTCCCTGATGCAGGACTACGATGCGGGTAGCTATTTCGGCGACGAAGTCGAGATCATGTTCCACCAGCAGACAACAGAGCTGATACTGGTGAGCCAGTGCGGCCAGCACGTTGCCGATTTGTGTACGCTCGGTTTTGGTCAATCCTGCCGTCGGCTCATCGAGCAAAACGATCCTCGGCTCCAGCGCAAGCACCATGGCCAGTTCCAACGCCTGCTGTTCCCCATGTGAGAGATCCCTTGCTACCGCACTCAGCTTCCGATCAAGGCCGGTGGTACGGACAACCTCCATGGCGTATGGTGGCAACGCAAGGATCTTCGAGCGTTGGAAGAGCGAAGGTCGCTCGATGATCGTCCCCGCGATTCGCAAACATTCCGCCACGGTGAGGGTTTCAAAAATGTTTGCGTTCTGGAACTTGCGCCCTAACCCGAAACGCACACCCCGGTCCGGCGGTAGCTGGCGGATAGGGTTACCACACAGGATAACCGTACCGGCAGAGCGCTCCGCACCGTCGCTCATGCAACGCATGAGCGTCGTCTTGCCAGCGCCGTTCGGACCGATAAGACCAACCAGTTCGCCACCGCTAGCGTTCAGATCGATACCTTGCAGCACCTTGAGACTGCCGAAATGTTTAGCAACACCGCGCATTTGCAATGCAGGGTCGGACGCTAGCTGTTTGTCGCGGACCCGGACGGCCCGTTCGACCAGTTCAGGCTCAGCATCGTTGCCAGCCAGGCGGCGGAACGGCTTCAGTAGCAACGGCACCAGCCCTTGCGGCACCAATACGATCACTATTACAAACGCGGCGCCGAGAATGAGTTGCCACGCAAATGGCATGCTGCTGCTGAGGTAGGCAGTTCCCACGTTGATCAGAAGCGCACCGATAACCGGCCCCCACAGCGTTCCCCGCCCACCAAGCGCGACCCAGATGATCAGTTGGGTGCCAAGGACAAACCCGGTCAACTCAGGTGCAACCACACCGCTAAACGATCCGTAGCCGAACCCTGCAAGGCCGGCGATTACCGCAGTCGCGGCAAGCAGGATAATTTTGACAAGCGACGTGTTGATACCAAGGTATGAACCGCGCGATTCGTTGTCACGAATGGCCGCCAGTACGCGGCCGCCGTCACTGCGCACGAACAGCCACGCCAGCGTTGCGACCACCAGCAAGGTCACTCCGGCAATCCAGTACCAGGCCTGGAGAGAAAGATCGAACGTCGGATAGCCGGTCAGTCCGGAACTCGAACCCGTCCATTGCCCACCGGACAGCAGCAATTGGCTGAGGACGATCGGCAGCACGAGTGACATCACTATCGCAAAAAAGGGTGACGCGCCTCGGTAGAAGGATAGCCAGCCAAGCAGCCCACCTACCGCCCCTGTCACCACGATAGCTGCCCCAAGCGCCACCACGACGTAACCGGCCGAAAATCCGCCGTGCGTGAAAACCAGACCCGCCGCGTAGGCACCAAGACCAAAGAACGCCGATTGCCCGAACGTCAGATATCCGGTGTATCCCCAAAGGACGTCCACTGTCACAGCGACGATCGAGAAGAAGAACGCCTGAATCAGGATGTTCAGCAGATACGAACCGAAAACAAACGGACCTGCGGCTAGCAGCGCAGCGGCGAACCCGGCAACCATGATCCACCCGCGCCCGTGGATCTTTCGCTGTTCGCTGACGCGGGCGTGATCTTGTGCAGATTCGTCGCCGACACAGTTTGGCGACGCGTTGACCTTAGCCATGGGAGAACCCCTTCGGACGAATGCGCAGAGTGAACGCAGCGAGAACGGCGATGGTCAATCCGCCCAGTACCGGACTGACGAACGTGCTGACCAGCACCTGACAAGCTCCGAATACGACGCAAGTGACCAGCAGACTGACCATCGAGTCACCCGAAACCATAACCAGCATGAAGGCGCTGACCAGCCACGACAGTCCCATGTCGGGATCGACACTTGATAATGGCGTGATTAGCGTGCCCGCCAGGGAACCCAGTGCGGCGCCGAGGCTAAACGTGATAAAGCGGATGCGGCCTGAATGAATGCCGAGTCCTCGAGCCAGATCTTCATTCATGATCACCGCACGAGTCTTGACGCCGAATCGCGTTCCCGTGAGCAGGGCGGTCATGAGAGCGCAAAGTCCGACCGCAATCGGAATCAGCAATAACCGATAACCGGAGTAGCTTGTCCCCGCGATGGAAAGTGCGCCTTTTAGCGGCGTTTCCACGAATTGGACTTCGCGACCAAAGACCATCACGATGAGCTGGCCGATGACGACTCCCAGACCCCAGGTGGCAAGGATCGCGTCCAGCGGTCGCTTATAGAGGGGCCGCACTATTACCAACTCGACAAGCATGCCGACAGCGGTGCCGACCACAATCGCCAGCGGCACGCTGAGCCACGGATTGAGCTTCAACTGTGTGACCACGAAGCTCGCGTAGGCCCCCATCGTCAGCAACGCGCCATGAGCAAAATTGACGATTTTCATCACGCCGAAAATCACCATCAACCCGGCGGTAACGATGAACAGCATCGCCGCCGTGGTGAAAATATCCAGTGCCAGAACCATTGTCCTCTCCAGTCACATCCGCCTGCTCATCCCCTATGAGGGTCGACCAGGCGGATGCCGTATCCGTGACAGCGCCTACTTGATGTTCGGGCACTGTTCGCCCGGGTCCACGTCAGGGAAAGTTTGCAGAATCTTCACAGAACCGTCTGCCTGAATCTGGCCCAGACGCATCGCCAGAGGCGTATGTCGGCTCTTGTCCATCTGAACCGGGCCGCGTGGTCCGTCAAACGAGACCTGACCCAGTGCCTTGATTACCTTCTCTGGATCCGTAGAACCTGCTTTCTCGACCGCGGCCTTGTACAGGAAGAACGCCTCGTATTGCGGCTCCGACAGTTCGTTCGGCGTCTTTATGTCCTTGCCGAAGCGCTTCTGCATTTCCCCAAGAAACTTCTGGTTCTCAGGCGTGTTGATACTCGTCAGATAGGAGCCGGACAGATAGATCCCCGTTGCGACGTCACCCATGCCCTTCGCGGTGCCTTCGTCGATGGCCAGGTTACCGTACGGAAGCGTCAACCCCGAGGCCTTCAGTTGTTTCGCGAGGGCGACGTTGGGTGCACCGCCGGCCGTCGCGCTGATCAGCGCATCGGGACGGGCTGCACGGATCCTGGCCAGGACCGGTGTCCAGTCCGTGCCGTCAATCGGTAGGTATTCCTCGCCGACAACCTTTCCACCGTGCAGTACGATGTATTTTGCTGTGAAATCGAGCATCCCACGACCAAACGCGTAGTCGTTTCCAACCAGGTAGAAACTCTTTGCGCCCGCGGTTTTCTGGAAATAGTCAACGACCGGCGCAACCTGCTGGTCTGGCACCCAGCCATTGATATACATCCACGGGCTGCATGATTTCCCTTCATAGAACGACGTGTAGATGAGCGGCTTTTTACCACGGGCCACTATGGGCAGAGCCGCGTTGCGGGCCGCACTGGTTTCCATTGAGATGATGGCGTCGACGTTCTTCTGGAAGACCAGTGAGTCGTAGGCCTTCTGCGCTCCAACTGCGCCAGACGCGTCGTCCGTGATTTCGAGTTTGACCTGACGTCCCAGGATGCCGCCAGAAGCGTTAATCTGTTCGACCGCAAGCTGCGAAGACTGAACTACGGCTGGCGCTACAACGCTGTTGGCGCCGGACAATCCGACTGCAACACCGATCCTGATCGGATCAGCGGCAAGCACAGTCGTGCAGGCGCTGACACCGGTGATCGCCGCGATGGCGGCGACAAGGAGTTGTTTCTTCAACGGTCTCATGGCATTTCCTTCGTAGTGGTCGTGTGGCGGATTATGAAAAGCGTGCGGGCGCGGGCAGGCATCTCACGAATGAGAAGACGGCCAGCCAGTGCCAAGCATCGGGTCGTATACGTCAGCACGCCGGTCGTGCAGCACGTGATTGAGGGCATTGAGCGCGCGACTGGAACGAGTGCGCTTCAGATCGATTGACGCGTAGAGGATTTCTTCACGGTCGCCGCTGGCCGGCCCTGTAATGGGCCATCCATCGCCTCCGACGATGACGCTCTGGCCGATGAACGGTTGCCCACGTTCTGTCCCGATCCGGTTTGCACACGCGATCGCCATACCGTTGCTGTGCGCAGCAGCCATGGTGAGAGTCGTTGCCATCGCTGGACGATCATCTGGCTGCGATGACATCGGCACCCAGTTCGTCGGGACGCATACGATGTCCGCGCCTTGCATCGCCGCGAGTCGATATGTTTCGGGGAACCAGCCGTCATAGCAGATCACGATCGCAATTCGCCCGACGGAAGTATCGAAGACCGGGATCCCAAAGTCGCCCGGCTCGAAGAAGAGCCGTTCGTTGTTCCAAAGATGTAGCTTGCGGTAAACGCCGATGTGACCTGACGGGCCGGTGAAGATGGCCGAGTTGTATAGACGCGTCCCGGCTCGCTCGGCGATTCCGGCAACGATATGAATGCCAAGGCGTCGCGCCATTTCGGCAAAGATACGAGCGGTCTGCCCATCGGGCAGTTCTTCCGCCAGAGAGAACGCCTCGTCGCGGTCCACAAAGACGTAACCGGTGTTAGCCAACTCGGGCAGAATCACTAGTGATGCACCGTTTTTAGCGGCGGTTTCAATGTGTCGGATCGATCGTGTCACGTTATCGCGCTTCGCTCCGACATGCGGCTCCATCTGGATGCACGCGATGACAGGACCATTGAATTCATGTTCTGCGGGGTAGTGCTGCAACATCGGTTTTCGTCTCCCAAAACAAAAAGCCTCCGAACCGGCGTTGAACGCAAGTTCGGAGGCTGCATAGCCGTCCATATGTAGCACGGCATCGTTGCCGTGGAGCCGCCGGAAAACACGGCGACTCAGTTGAAGCGAATTTATGAGGTCAATTTCATGATGTCAAGAGGTTTGCCATCTTTTAGGGTAAGTCCTGCGTAGCCTGTAATTCCACGGACGCGATAAGTATCGGTACGTCGACGACGCTCATGAAATGGTTTATGGTCGAAAAAGATTCAGGCGGATCAGTTGACGCCCTTGGCAGACTTGGACAGTTCAACGTTCACATGCTCTTGAGATCGCTTGCGGTCGAGCCCGAGTCGCGGAACAGGCACGATGTGCGCTTATTCACAAAACGGCGCAACGGCTTTTCGAACGGGCTGTCTATGGGCGAGTAAGTCGAGCCGAAGTCCCACCCGATCTAGCTGTGCATGCATTCCCCCGACATGTACGCGTTGACGAAACCTCGATGCGAAAGCGGTTCGCCCCGAAATCCTTAATAATCCCCGAATGACCGCGATCAAACTCATTGCGGCCGTTTCCCGATCCTTCGTCAAGGGCTCTTGTTGGCCGAGACCATGTCAAACCCGGCCGATCGCCTGCTCCCGAGCTTCGTATGGCCCTAGAGCAATCGAATCATGCGCAGGTCCTTTGTGCGCCGATAGATCAACGATGCTTTCGTGCGGCGCATCGTGCAAGTCCTTGACCGTGGCGGTATCAGGCGAGCGGCCGAATAACCGGTGCACTCGCGCACGATCTTGCCGTCCACCAGGTCAATTGCAAGTGCGTCGTGTGCATGCAGCGAGTAATGAATCGCGTTGCGTTGCGATGGATTACAACGATTCCATACTTCGGATCAATTTTCTGAGGAACGCTTCACACGCGCTCAATTGCTCAAGCGAAACGTATTCGTCTGCGCGGTGCGCTTGCCGAATATCTCCCGGTCCACACACGATGCTCGGGATCCCTGCCTGCGAAAACAGGCCGGCTTCGGTTCCGTAAGCAACCTTTCTTTTTTTCTGCCCCCCGGTCAGCGCGCGAACCAGTTGTGTTATGGCGGCCTCCTCGGCCGCCTCAAGGCCCGGCGACGAGGCGATTGGCATGAATTCGATCGACGCTGCGCTGTTCTGAGCCTGCATTTCGGGTAACAACGACAGACGGACGTATTCCTCAATCTCGCGGAATATCGCGATGGGCTCCATTAACATCAGATTACGGAATTCGAGTTCGAAGTCACATTGCGCGGGAACCGTATTAATGGCGTTACCTCCATTGATCGTGCTAGTTTGCGCAGTCGAGAACGGCACATCGTACGCATCATCGAAAGGTCCTGTACGACGGAATCGATCGGCCACATCGCGTATGTGGCATATAAGGCGCGCAGCATATTCAATTGCGTTGACGCCATTGGGCGTCAGGGAAGAGTGAGCCGCCACCCCGCGCACGCAACAGCGAAAAGTGTTGATCCCCTTGTGGCCCACGACAGGCTGCATGCTCGTCGGCTCCCCGACGATGCACGCCTCGGGATTGATGCCTCGCTCGCGCATGTCCGCAATCAACAGTGGCACGCCGAGACAGCCAACCTCTTCGTCGAACGACAGCGCAATATGAACGGGCCGTTTCAGTTTGGCTGATAGCATTTCCGGCACCAACGCCAGTACAGTGCCAATAAACCCTTTCATGTCGCACGTTCCGCGCCCATAGAGTCGTCCATCGCGAACGACGGGCCGAAATGGATCCGAGGTCCAGTGCTGACCGTCCACAGGCACCACGTCGGTATGACCGGACAGCACTACACCACCGTTATCACGTCCATCATGCGACGGAATGGTGGCGAACAGGTTCGACCATCCGTCGCGCTTGTCCCGCGTCAGGATCGATTTGATGCCTTGTCGCAGCAGCCTGTCCCGAACAAGTTCGATGAGTTCAAGGTTCGGATTCCGGCTTACGGTATTGATCGAAACGAGGTCCTCGATCCACGGCAGGCCAATGGTTTGCTGGCCTTCTTGAGTGCGCGTCCGGCTGGTCATAATTTCCTTGATTGCGTGAGTATCGGCTGTTGACCGACATCGTCAGGCGCAAGGCCGGCGAACCGTTCGCCGCCCCTGCGCTGACGCGAGTTGACCTGCTCAGAACTTATGGACAATGCCCGCGAACACACCTTGCTGACCCCGCCCATAATTCGGCGCTGTGCTGGATCCGCCGCTTGCCGGATCGTCGTTGCCGTTAGGTCCATACGGATCGGTGAATCCGTCGCCAAGGCCAATGTTCGACGTTTTGCTGTTGCTGACATAGCCTGCCTCAGCGTACAGGAACGTCGCCTTGCTGAGATTATGCGTTGCCCCGAGCGTGTATAGCGTGGCATTGCCGTTACCGTGATTCGCATTGGCGTGATAAATCCCCGCTGTCAGCGAGTTCGCTGGATCGACCTGCCATTGCGCGCCCAACCATTCCTGCTCCGCGCTGGTCGGCACCGTTGCGCCAGATGGCAGCACCGGATTGACGCCCGAACCGAAGACCGAGGCACTCGTCGAATCCGGAGCGCTCAAATGCTGGTATCCCGCGTAGAGCTTCACCGCACCCAACTGGTAGGTCCCCGCTGCCATCAACGACCTGGAATTCAGGTAGACGTTATCGAAGAGGCCGTTGCCGTCCCGGATTTCGTCGTAGGCAACCGTCAGATACGCCGGGCCCTGCTCATAGCTCAGCTGGATGCCATCCGAACGCCCCTGGGTAAATTCACCCATCTGGTTTGGACCGCTGGCGCCTTCGTTCCAGTGTGTGCTATTGCCGAGATCGTATTGTCCCTTCAGCGTAAAACCGTGAATGGTGGGCGACGTGTACTCAAGGCCATTCCCTGCCTGCGACCAGTTGCGTCCCCGAACCAGTGTCTCGATTGCATAGGGCAACTCCCATTGAGGATCGGCCAGGAAGGCGGCGTCCTGCGCGAGTTCCGTAATGCCGAAGTTACCCATCCTGAACTGGCCCCACGCGTCGTTGCTAAACCCCACCACCGCCACACGGCCAAAGAAACTGCCATTGCCTATTTTTCCGGTCATCAGACTGGCTCCGGATTCAAGCCGGAAGAACGCCTTCGTTCCTCCGCCTAGATCCTCGACGCCCTTCATTCCCCAGCGCGTCGGCAATGCGTAGCCGGATTCGGTATGCACGAGACTGCCGTGAGCCAATCCCGACAGATACTCAACGCCGCCGTCGACGATGCCGTAGAGCGTGACCGAAGACTGCGCCCATGCAACTCCAGGCAGACTGGTCAGCATCACCATACCCAGGGAATTTGCTGCGAGAGTCACGAATATTTTCTTTTTCATTAGTATTCCTAGGTTAATAGAATAGCGAAACACCCACATCAAAAAAGCACTGATACAGATCACCCCGCCGGACGCGACCACCGTGCCGCTGCGTCCCCGCAGCAGCGTGCATCGGTACGTCAGAAGCCTTTCTTAAAGATTTCCGAAGCAGCTGCCGTGATCTTGCCGCCTTCGTGACCCACGCCGACGACGTCGATCATGGACCATCCAAAACGGGCGTGACGCTCGTCAGCCGCCTTTCTGGCGCTGTCGAAGTATCGGTGAGCGCGCTCGTATCGGGTCCGTCCCTGGACCATCGCCTCGGCCTCCTTCGGAAAGCTTGGATCGTCGTAGTCAATGTCCAGCGTGCCCGCCATCACAACGAGTGGGAACGCGAGCAGATCAAGCAAGGCTGGCTCGTCCACCCCTATCCCTGCGAGGCCATATGGATAACGCACCGATAGATCCGCCACGCCATACGTGCCCGCATTGGCAGCTATAGCAGCGCCTATATGAGCGGTGAAACCCGCAGACAGCGAACGCTGCACATACTGACTACCGGCGGAATGTCCAAACATGGCGCAGGTCGGTCGGGTCGTGACACCTGCTTCGCGCAACGCTGAAAAAAGGCGGGGGATGATGGCATACGTACTCTCGCTGCGCGGAAGCGCGTTGCCGTCGTCGTCCAGCAAGTTGCCGAAATTGAACCAGCGCAATCCCGGGAAATATTCCTGCCGGTATTCAGGGGCGATTACCAGCGCTGCCGTCTCGTCGATCACGGGCAACCAGTAGTCGCGGTAGATATCCGCATTGCGAGCCGCCCCGTGAAATGCAAAGATCACGGGCATCCCTGGATGCCAGTCCTTCGGACGAGCGGCCCACAGCCTGAGTGGCCTATCGGGAAAATGCGGGTCGATATAATCAATATTGTCGTTGGCGCCAGCTTTTTCCACCAACGCCATCATGGCTTCGGAATGGTTTTTCATAATGTCTTTACGCTATGGGCTGTTAGTGACCGGTACGAAGGGATTAAAGGTGACGGGAAAGAAATTCGCGGGTTCGGCATTCGCGCGGATTTGAGAGCAAGCCTTCCGGTGGCCCTTGCTCCACGATTCGCCCGTCGGCCATGAAAATCACTTCGTCGGACACTTCCCGGGCGAAACTCATTTCATGCGTCACACAGATCATGGTCATGCCGTCTCGGGCAAGCTCACGCATGACGGCCAGGACTTCGCCCACCCGTTCCGGATCCAACGCCGAGGTCGCCTCATCAAACAGCATGACCTTCGGGTCCATGGCCAGCGCTCGCGCAATCGCTACGCGCTGCTGCTCGCCGCCGGAGAGCTGCTTCGGATAACGATCAGCCTTGGAGCCAAGACCGACTCGACCGAGCAGGCGCTGTGCCCTTTCGCGCGCGACTGCTCGCCTGACCTTCCTGACCATGACCGGGGCGAGCATGATGTTCTCAGCGGCGGTCAGATGTTCGAAGAGATTGAACCCCTGAAAGACCATGCCCACGTCGCTGCGCATTGCGCAGATCTCGCGTTCCGGAGCGTGACGAAGCGTTGAGCCGGCCAGACGGAAGCCGATCATCTCACCGCCAATCGATACGTGTCCGGAATCCGGTACTTCGAGGTGATTCAGGCACCGCAACAGGGTAGACTTTCCCGCGCCTGAGGGCCCAATCAGACAGACGACCTTACCCGCGGCGACGTCAAGACTCACGTCCTTAAGCACCTCGACATTCCCGTACCATTTGCGCAGTCGGTGCGCCCGGACCATGGGTAGTCCCATGCTCGCGCCCGCGGTAGATTGAGACGAGGCGATATTCACTGCGCCTCCGCCACGAAGGATGGAGTACTGCGCAGCGCGGAAAGCCCCCATTTTCTGAAAATTGCGTCATAACTACCGTTGGCGACCATCACCTTCAATGCTGCCGCGATGGCATTGCCAAGCTGAGGGTCGTCCTTGCTGATTGCCACCCCGCAATCCAGCTCGCCCCCTGGAGCCGCGCCTCCTTCAGCTACGCTGAGTTTGCCTCCCGAATGCTGGGCGACAACCACGGCAGTCGCATAGCCGACGCCGGCGGCCTCCGCGCGTCCCGACTGTATCGCCAGCATCTGGGGACCCTCGCCGTCCAGCACCAGCAAATTCATTTTGGGCTTTCCCTGCTTCGTGCAGTCGTTGGCGGCAGTTTCCCAATACAGTTCCGGAGACGTTCCCTTTTCAAGAGCGATCGTATGGCCGCATGCGTCGTGGGTGTTGATCTTCGCCGGGTTGCCGCTTGCCACAACGAGCCCGTTGGTTGCCACCGAATAGCGGACAAACGACACTACCTTCAGCCGTGCCGGCAGAATTCCGATCCCCGACATGCCAACCTGGATACGCGCACCGGAGACCGCGGGAATGATCGATGCAAATCCCATACGGTTTATTTGCGGCTTCAATCCCAGGGTCTCGGCAATCCCATTGAAGATATCGACGTCTAACCCCTGCGCCTTGCCATCCGCGCCCATGAAGTTGTAAGGCTCATAGTCGAGCGGCATGCCCACAGTAAGGGCGCCAGCGTCGCGCACACTGGCGGGCAATAAACCCCGGGCGGCAGCGTCAGGTGCCGCCATCGCTGGTGCTGCCGACACCGCCATAATCGTCGCCACGATCACGGCCGATACCACGTGCTTCTTACTGCGAGCAAACACCATGCAGACATATTTGTTCATAGCCAGGTCTCACTTGAAAGAATCTGCTTCAATGGATTTTCACTGCATGGTTCTTCTCTTGTAGCGGCCGAATCGCTGTTCCAGATATCGCTGTCCGATACTCAGCACGAGTGACAGAGCCAGGTACCACAGCGATGCGACGATCAGCAGAGGAATTACCTCGAACGTGCGATTGAAGATGAGTTGGGCAGACGTCAACAGTTCGGTGAAGGAGATCACGCTGGCCAGCGACGTCAGCTTCATCATGCCAATCACCTGGTTGCCGGTCGGTGGAACGATGATGCGAAGTGCCTGAGGCAGGATCACCTTAAGCATTGCTTGAGCCCGGCTCAGACCTACCGCGAGCGCCGCCTCCCGCTGACCGGCATCGATCCCAAGGATGCCGCTGCGTACGATTTCAGCCATGTACGCCCCCTCGCACAGACCCAGACCAAGAACGGCCGCCGTCATGGGAGTAATCGCCTTATTGGCATCCACGAACATGGATCCGAGCCCAGGCAGGGAGAACCCGATGTGTGGAAAAATGGCCGACAGGTTGTACCAGAAGATAAGCTGCACGAGCGCCGGAATGCCTCGCATGACCGTGACATACGAGCGGGCGAAGCCGCTCAGGAACCAGTCATCGGACAGCCGCATCAGCGCCAGCGCGATGCCGATGAAAACACCGGTCGCCATCGCATACACCGTCAGGACTATCGTCATCAGCACACCCTCCAGGATATCCCTGCTGAATAGATAGTCTCCGACGACAGTCCAGTGAATTCGCGGATTGGCTACGAACGACCAGCCAAGCCCGATCATCAGTAGCGCCACGCACGCACATGCGCCCAGACGAACGGGCGATGGCCGGTCTTTGACCACGGCCGGCTCTTCCGAACCGGGCTGCTCCGCCTCCGACTGCATGGCGGGTAGTGAATGGGAGGTTGACGATGTGTTCATGGGCTGTAGGAGCGTTAAGCTGATGCGCCGGAGGCGGCGATTGCAAGCGTCGTGTAGTTTGCCGACGCCCGCCCGCGCGGCCCCATGATCAGCTCGACCGGCTCGAGGTAGGCCACCGGAGACGGCTTTCGTCCGTCGGCTGGCGCGAGCCGGCGGGCAGCGCCCGGCTCGACGTCGTTACTGGACAGGTAATCGACAATGGCTTTGCCGAACACCGGCAGATCACTGGGCAACTGGGACGTGATGATGTTGTGGTCGATGACAAGACCCTCGTTCACGTAATTGGCCCCCGCGTTGATGACGTCGTCCTTCACGAGCGACACGCACGTCAGCTTACGATTGCGAGCAATCTGGGCCGACGCGAGCACCAGACCCGCGTGACAGATTGCGGCAATCAGACGGCCTTGCGCGTCCATCTCCCGAACGAATTCGATCATTGCGGGGTGCCGCCTCATGCCTTCCGGCGCAAATCCGCCAGGTATCACGACCGCGTCGAAATCCTCGGCCTTGACATCGTCGATCGATAGATCGGGGCGTGCTGGATATCCGAGCTTGCTTGAATAGACCAGTCTGGTATCAGGCCCCACCAGCAAGACATTAGCGCCGGCCTCGCGTAGGCGCAGAACCGGATGCCACAGTTCGAGCTCCTGATACAGATGCTCGACGAGAACAGCTACCTGTGCTTTTGCGATGTCCATTTTCATTCACCTCGTTCAAAAACTCAAAAAGCAAGCAGACGCTTGGGGTTTTCGACCATAACCTGATGCAGCTCTCTTGCCCCAAAGCCTTTGCGCTCCAGACGCGGAGCGAACTCCGTCATGATGTAGTCGTTAGGGACCAGTTCATTCAACTGCTCGGGCTCTTCTTCCGTCACCGGACCTCGCGCATGGCTGAAAAACTTGTCGTATGAGACAACCAACTTGTCGAGATGGCCGAGGTCTGCCAGTTGGCACATGGCCACCGCAATCAGCTCGTCCAGTTGTGCGCGGCTGTCGTTCTGCCAGGGAATACCGATGTGATCCACCTGGACGCTGGCGCCGCGCTCGCATATCGCCTTGAGCTGATCGATGTTGGGGTGGACGAAAGCATGACCGATGATCACCTTGGTCGGATCCGCGCCTCCTTCCTCCAACTCGTCGAGAAGTTCGATGCCAGGGTTGCACACCGCATAGTCAAGCGGCTGCGTATGCGTATTGATCGCGCACCCCACTTCGCGCTGCGCGGCAGCTATTGCGGAAATGACGTGGGTTTCGACATTTCCGATGCGACGTCCCTTCTCGTTGACCGGCGTACGCGTCTTCGCGGTTAGCGACCCGGTCGCGGCTTTCAGGATACCTGCACGATAAGGCGTCTTCTGCCCATCGTAAATCATGCCTTCGGTCAGGTCCCTGATGAGCATGTTAACGACGTCTTCCTTGCGCTGACGTCGCCAGTGGAACGGGATGCCCATCGCGTTAGCCTCAGGGAAAAAGCCGGTTGTCGCAACGATATTCATGCCGCTTCGGCGGGCAATTTGTGCAAACAGTTCGGGGTGCCGGCCAATCTCTGGCGGGGTCAACTCGACGACGGTCTTAATCCCACACCCTTCACGCATTTCCTCGAACTGCTTGCCGACATCCTCGGCGACAAAATCAAAGTCCCATACACAGCGGTGATCAAGCTCGCACCCCGGGTAGGCGTAGCGGATGTGTTCGTGAGTCAGAGTGCTGCCAGCTTGATCGGGAGTAATGTCGCCAAGCACGGTGCGGACGATTGCCATGGTGTTATCTCATTAGAAAAGGAGAGTTACTCGAATGCGAGGCTAGAGAAACGTTGATAGAACTGCGGCAGATCTTCAGCGCTTCCCGCTGCAACGACTTTGCCGCCGGCAAGCACGCGCACACCGCTTTCCGGCCCACCCGACGACGCGATGTCGACTGCTTCCAGAATCCAGCTCGCCCCCGAGGTGATGCCGATCGTCTTGCCGGCACCCATAGCTGCCTTGACCCACGCCAGAACCGGCCCATGGTTGTGCGCCGCCAACTTGCCACCGGTGAGGAGGATGGCTGAACAACCGTCAACCGCCGCATCCGACAACGCACGCTCGGGAAGGACCGGATAGCGCAAACGGCTGTGGTAAGTGCGATCCACGTCCTCCCCCACAACTTCGACCGGAACGTCGTCCTCTCGTAGGCGCAGCAATGGGTACCAGAACTCCATTTCCTGATAGCCATCGCTGACGAAAACGTAAACGGGGCTGCGTGCTTGCGTACTCATTTGATTTCATCCGTGTAGTTGCATAGATCCGTCGGGACGACCACTTGCGGCCCGACTTTTGAAAATGGGGATGCCAGGACCAAGCGAATGCTATAAGCTTGACGTCAATCAAAAAAACGAAATTTTTGAATCGATCAATCGGAAAGCCCAATGAGTACGGTTGTATCCCTCAAGCACATGAGAGCGTTCCTCGCGGTGGCCCAGATGGGCAGCTTCACCCGGGCGGCCGACATCCTCCACTTGACGCAGTCATCGGTCACGGCGCTGATAGCGCAACTGGAGAATTCCCTGGGGGTGAGGTTATTCAGCAGGAATAGCAGGCACGTCGAACTGACTGCCGCAGGTACAGATCTGTTGCCGAGGGCGCGGCGACTGGTCGGAGACTTCGATGGTCTCGTCGACGATATGCGCCGCTATGGAACTCTGGAAAAGGGAGTGGTGCGCGTCTATTCGGCCTTATCCGCTATGGAGTATCTGGCCGCCCCTGCCGTTGCGGCATTTGCGAAGCTCTATCCATCGATTCGCGTGCAGTTGCAGGATGGCTGGTATCGCCAGATTATCGACGCAGTGTCATCGGGGACCGTGGACTTTGGCATCACGTCGCACTGGTCCGACACGCCGGGCCTGACGTTCACTCCACTCGTGAGGGATGCCTACGGAATGTTTCTGCACGCGCAAGACAAGTTGGCGGGCAAGGGGGAGCAGGCCCGCTGGCGTGACGTGGCCGACCGGAACATAGTCGACTACAACAGTCTTAGCGGCAACACGACCTTTCTCCGTTGGCACAATGAGATGCCCGCCAGCGTACTTTCGCCGTTCTATGAAGTCTCAAGCATGGGCACGCAGGAAGCCTTGGTGAAACAGGGCGTGGGTGTCGCCATTCTGCCCGCCTTGGCGGCACACTGCCTGCTCTCTTCCATGACACGTTTTGTGGTATTGCAGGACCCGCTCATCGAGCGGGACCTGTGCCTCGTGACTCGCAGCGACGATAATCTTTCCAGCGCCGCCATGGCGTTGTCGTCTCTCGTTCAGGAACGCTCGAGGCACATGGCTAATTTATACGGCGTCAGGCGATCAGTCCCGGCCGTATAACTTTTCCGGGCCGCACTGACGGTGTCCAGCGGAAGCAATAACTCCCGCAACCGCGCTACTCACACGACACGTGCGCCTGCGCGGGCACCAATACCCAGCGAAACTATCGTGCTGCGTGGGCGCGTGACGCGTGATGCGTGGGGCTATCGCTCGCCTTCAGGAATTCGCCGCACGCACGGCGTCATACGTAGCAGGGTCGAACGATCAACATATGTCGCCTGGAATTGCTTCGTCTATTGCAAGTCGGTGCAAACGGCGTCAAGCGTGGACACGAAGCCGTTGCCGATTTCTCGATTCCCGGTCCCAGTCACCGGTCGTCACCAGCGGCCAATATCAAAGCAAAGCGGCCGTCTGAATGGCATCTTCATCTCGACAGCGAGCGGCAGTTGTTGGCCGACTCCGAAAGTACAAGGTCAGCGGTGCCAGCCGCGGCAGACGGCTAGCCCGAACCTCTATAGTCGACCCACAACGGTCGATCGTCAACGACCGCAAGCCGTGTCCGCTCAAAAAGGTAAAGCGGCCACTTGATCGCAAAGCATGAGTCGTGAGTTGTCTCGAGTCGACTATGGATTAATCGGGTTGAAGGCTTGCTTTGGAACAAGTCGAGGTCCGGCCGATTAGTCTCAGCCGCGAGACGCCACCATCCGGCAATATATTGAAGCGCACATGTGTAACAGGCATGCTCTGGGTCGGCACAAAGGTATGAACTCTGCCCATCTCCAGCTTTTGCTCGTCAAGCAACACCGGCCAGAAAATCGATTGCGTGATCAGGGACTCGTCCGTTCCGGCCCTGACCCACGCGCCTTGTAGCGAGCAGCGGTCTGCAAAATTCCCCTTGAAATGCGCGGTGTCGACGCTGATCTGACTTATTTCGCCGGGCGTCGCCAACTCGATGATGCACCAGTCGCAGCCTGGTTCGCGGCGCCGGCGGGTCTCCCAGCCTTCGCCCATGTTGGCGGCACGCGTTGGCAACAGCAGGTTCGAAGCAGCCCCGTAATGCTCATTGTTCGCGGCGACGATTCGCGCACCGTTCGTAGCGGACGCGAGATCGAGTTCGACGCCTGGCGACAAGTCCCGGCGAGGACGGCCGTACACGCGCAAGCGGGCGACACCGCCATCTGGATAGATGTTCAGGCGCACGTGCGTATAGATGTCGCGGGTGGCTGCGTCGATTGCGCGATAGTGATGCGCATTGCCGTTTAGTGCGGTCGCCGGCAGCACTTCAGTCCATGGCGAATGGGCGCCCGGAATATCGTCGTCGCAACGGCAAGCGTCGATCGACGCGGCCGGCGGAAAGTTGCCGGTGAAATAACTGGTGTCGATATCGACGCCCATCAGTTCGCCTGCCACGCCCAACTTAACGATACAGAAATCGTGGCCCGCCACGCGCTTGCGGCGCGATTCCCAACCGTCCATCCATTTACCGTTGTCGTCGTATTTGCCAGCGATGAAAACGGCCGGATTGGGATCGAGCATGCGCGCCATCGGCGCAAAGAAGTCGTCGCTGGTGAGCACGGCCTCGGCACCGAGGCGCGGGTCCGCGAGGTTGATGCCGGTGCGCGTAAAGGCAGGAGCGCCGGGATCGGGACTGGGTAGAGCCATGTATCGTTGAGCCAGATGATCGGTTGATGAACGGGGACGCTCAGGCGAGCGGAACCCACGAGTGCGTGCCCTGCAGATCCGACTCGAAATCGTCGAGCACGACAATGTCCACGGGCTTCGGCGTGTTGTCGCCCTGCCCCTGGATCTTGACAATGTCCTGCGGGCAGGCTGAGAACGCGACGAAACAATCCATTTCCGCACGCAATGTGATGAACTCGCCGGGCTTCGTCACCGTGGGTAACGTATGCAGTGTGATGCCGTCGGGCTGCACGCGGATGTTCATGAAGATGTTGAACGACGCAAGATTTTGGCGAGGCGGTGTGACGCCGAGTTCGAACATGCCTTCGAACATGTTGTCGCAACAGTTGCGATGATAGCCACGCACGCCCAGGAGTTCGTAGCGCTTGCGATCGCAGGCCGCCATAAAAGTGTCGTGGACACCCGGCGTTGTATCCTCGACGACGGTCAGCACCGGATGACGCTGATTGGTCACGAAGCTGTCGCCGACCACCGGGTTGAGCCGCTGGTTCCACACTCGCGTGGTTTCCATGCACATGTATTCGTTCAGGTCGTACGCATTCCAGGCCCAGCAATCCACCACCTGGGTGCCATGTGTATTGATGACGCGTACGGCCTCACCTGCTTTCAGCCGGACGGCTTTGCCGTGGCCGGCGGGAACAGTCGACGTGGGTTGATTCGTGTAGCTCATGATCATTTGGTTTCCGGGTTGAAGCGGTAAAGGAATTGCTGGAGACGGGGCGACGATGGCGTATCCAGCACCGTTTTGGACGGCCCCTGTTCGACGATGCGTCCGCCGTCCATGAAGATCACGTGGTCGGCAACATCGCGGGCGAAGCCGATCTCGTGCGTGACGACGATCATCGTCGTGTCCTTTGCGGCGAGACCGCGCATCACGCCGAGCACTTCCCCGACCAGTTCCGGATCGAGCGCGCTGGTCGGCTCGTCGAAGAGGATCACTTCCGGCGTCATCGCCAGCGTGCGTGCGATGCCCACGCGTTGCTGCTGTCCGCCCGACAGGTTCGCCGGCATCGCCGTGTGCTTGCCGCTCAAACCAACCTGGCGCAGCGCCTCTACCGCAAGATCGCTCGCGGCAAGGCGGCTCATCCGCTTGACCGACAAAAGGCCCTCCATCACGTTTTCGAGCACTGTCATGTGCGGCCACAAGTTGAAGCTCTGAAACACCATTCCTATCCGGCTGCGCTGCGTGCGTATTTCGCGGTCGGGACGCGGGCTGATCGAGCCGTTCGCGTTTTCGCGCATGCCAATACGCTCGTCGCCGATCCAGATCGCCCCATCATCGGGCGGAGAAAGCCAGTTGAGGCAGCGCAACAGAGTCGATTTGCCGGACCCGGAAGGGCCGAGTACGCAGACCGTTTCGCCGCGCGCGACGCTCAGGTCGACGCCGTCGAGAATGCGATTCTGACCAAACGACTTGATGATGGCGCTGGCCTTCAGTGCAATGGGCGTCGTGTTGCCGGACGGGTTCATGTAATTCACCGGGGCAAGGCGACCCGTTGGGCACGGCCAAGACGGCGCTCCCAATGACGGGTCGACAGATGGATGACAGACGTCGCAGCCCAGTAAACCAGCGCGACGACGAAATAGACTTCCAGTGGCGCGTAAGTCTCGGACACGACGGCCTTCGCGGCAAACATGAACTCGTGCACCGAGATCATGGAGAGCAGCGCTGAATCCTTGACCAGACCGATCGACAGGCCGGTCAGCGTGGGTAGCAACAGAGGCATCGCCTGTGGGGCGATGATGCGTCGCGCGATTCGCGCCGGCGACATGCCTATGGCCACACCCGCTTCGATCGTGCCGGCAGGCACGGCAGCGATGGCGGCCTGAATTACCTCGGCGACGTATGGACCGTAGTAGAACGCGAGCGTCACGGTGCCGATCAGCGGAGCCGGCAGCAGCACGCCGAACTCCGGCAGCACGAAGAACGTCACATATAGCAATACGAGTAAAGGCAAACCGAGCGTCAAGGCGGTGTAGCCGCGAATCATTGCGACCAGCCACACTGCGCCACGACGTTGACCGATCGTCAACAACACGCCGAGTACGCCCGACATGACCGCGCCAGCCGCACAGAGCCAGATCGTGCCCCCCAGCCCCTGGACGAGTTCGGGCCAGTAGCCCGACAGAACCCCGAGGTCGAACGTCATCGATTGCCTCCGGTTGCGATGCGTGGAGCATGCGCTTCGCGCGGCTTGCGCTGCATACGTCGTGCGGCGTAGATGACCGGCAGCGCGACTGCCAGGTAGCCGACGCTGACCAACAGCATCACTTGCGTCGATGTATAGGTGCGAGCGATCACGATCTGCCCCGCATACGTCAGTTCGGTGACGGCAACGACCGACGCGAGCGGCGTGGTCTTCAGCAGAATCGTGAATTCGTTGATGAGTGCGGGCAGGCTCGCTTTGAGCATCTGCGGCAACGCAATGCGTAGCGCAATACGGCTTGGCGACATGCCGAGCGCGATCGCGGCGTCATACTGACCGGTCGTCACGACCCGCAAGTTGCCGCGCAGGATTTCCGCCGTGTAGGCGCCGCTGTTCAGGCCCAGAGTCAGCGCTGCCGCCAGCATCGGCCGACCGCCCAGCCCAATCAACGGTAGTGTGAAGAACAGCATGAACAGTTGCACGAGCGCCGGCGTGCCTCGCATGAAACTGATGTAGAGCCGCGCAAACCAGCGCAACGGCGCACAACGCGTCAGTTGCAGCGCCAATGCGAGATGGCCGGACACGACGCTGCCGATCGCGCCGAGCAGCGTCAGTTCCACGGTCAGCAACCAGCCGTCGATTAAGGTCGACAGGCTGTGGATCACTTGTGGGTCGAAGCCCATTGCGGCATTTCCCCGGAATCAGAGTTCGTCGAGTTCTTCTGCGGTCGACAGTTCGAGCGCACCGGGAGTATCGTTTCCCGCAATGCCTGTGCAACACGCCGACACGATGAATACCATGTCCGTGACGACGCGGCAGGCGATGAAATCGCCAGCCCGTGTGGTGTTCGGCAGCGGTTCGATACAGCCATCGCGATGCAGTGCGACGTGCATGAACAGGTTGATCGGATCGGGGACTTTCGGCGGCTTGAGGCCGAGCGTGGCAATCACCGCGCCAACCGATTCGACGCAACCGGTTTGGCCGGCGTAACCGTGTTCGGCAAGATAGGGGGTCGTGGAGGCAGGCAGCAACAAGTCGTGCTTGCCGCTCGTGTCCTTGCCGAGGACCATCAGCGCGCGGCGACGGTTGCTGACAATTCGCATGCCTGCCTGCAACACATAGGAATTGCTGAAAACGCGTGTGTGATGAACCGACATATAGACGTCGTCGTTAATCCGGCTGAAGGCGAACATCGAGGCAACGGCACCGGGTTGCCTGGCCTCGATGCGAAGAATCTGGCCTGCTTTAACTTCGATGGCGCGGCTTTCGCCGGCTGGCACGGCGATGATTTGCGGCGGCAGCGCGGCGCGCGCGGGCGGTTCTTTGAGAAGCAGCATGATTGAGTCCGTTCAGGCGGCGACGAATGTCGCGGGCAGGATGGAAATGGCGATGTCGGTGACCTTCAGGCCATTGCCGGGAATGATGTCCTGCGGACACGATGACACTGCGCACACCAGGTCTTCGAGCACATCAAAGGTGATGTAGTCGCCCGCCTTGCTGGTGGGGTCGGTGACCTGCATCCGGCAGTCGGCGGTGACCGGACCGTTCTGGAACAGATTGAACGGCTCGGGCACATCGAACGACGACAGTCCGTACAGCGCGAGACCCGCGTGCATGTTGTCGAGGCAGTTGCGATGCCCGGTCACGTTGAAGTCGACCGTAAAGCGCGTGTCGTCGCACGCGGGCACATTGGCGTCGTGAACGCCGACGGTGTCCTCGACGACCCGCAACAACGGCCGTCCCAACGACGAATACAGCGCGTCGCCGACATTGAAAAACAACGTGCGAAGCTGTCGGCGCGTATGTGTCGGCGACAGCTTCTCCGTATGGTTCGAGGCGACGATTGCCACGAAGTCGGCGGCTTGCTGCCCTGCCACATCGATGATCGTCAATCGTTGACCGGCCTTCACTTCGAAAGTGCGGCCGTGCCCTGCCTTGACGGTGAGAGTCTGAACTGGATCTGTCATTTGATTCGGCCTGCTGGCGTTACTGCTGGGGAATGAAGTCGGACGTCGGCGTATCGAAGCTCACGCCGAGGCTGGCTTTTTGCAGGCGGGCGAGTTCGCCGGATTTCTTCATCGCGATGATCTCGTCGCTGATCGCCTTGTTCAGACGCGTGTCGTCCGGCCGAGTCGCCAGCGCGATCCATTGCGACGGGCCGAGTTCACCGGTCGACTTGAGTTTGCTCGGGTTCTGCTTGATCACGCCGGCCAGCACCGTGATATCGTCAAACACGAAATCGGCGCGGCGCGTCAGCAAGGCGGCGACCGTCTGGTCCACGCTATCCACGCTGATCAGCGTGATCGGCGCGAGGCCCTTGGCCTTCAGCGTTTCGTTGAACTGTTTGAGAATCTGCTCGGGCGCGCTGGCGCTCTTGACCGCCGCGGTCAGGCCGGCCAGCGATTCGATCGTGGCCTTCGCCGGAATCTTTTTGAAATCGGCGCGGACGAGTGCGCCGTTGACGGTCTTGCTGGTCGGGACCACGTAGGCGAGACGCTTCGCACGTTCAGCAGTCACGTTCAACGCGGAACCTTCGATATCGAACGAATGCGCGAGCAGGCCGGGGATGATGCCGCTGAACGCGAGACGCTGATATTCGATCTTCACGCCCAGGTGCTTCGCAACAGCCGCGAGAATCGCGGGATCGAAGCCGACAATGTTGTTGTTTGCATCGGTGTACTCGTATGGCGCGAATGTTGGATCGATGCCGACTGTCATCGTGCCGCGGCTCTTGATGTCGTCGAGCGTATCGGCGCTGGCGGCGACGGTGTTGATCAACGCGGCGAACGGCAACAACGCGGCAAGGGCAAGGCTGGAGAAGCGGCGCTTCGACATCTTTGAAAACTCCCGTAGGCAGGTGGACGATGCAGGATGTAATGCATGATCCGTACCAGTGAAGACGGTGAAACACGTGTTTCAGGAATTTAAATCAGAAAACACATGTTTCTAAATGGCCTTGAGAGAAACAATCATTTCACGTTCGTGCGCGCAGACCTATAATGAAGCCCATACCACACGGCACCGCCATGCACTCGTGCCGTGCAGGCAGGTCTTCGTGCACGCTTGCGGTGCCGAAACCGCACCACGATGTGTAACATCCTATCCATTCGCCCAAATGCCAACCGCTCAAACAAAAAAAGAGAAGCGACCGCCAGCGTCTATCGAAAGCCGGATTGCGGAGTGCTACGACGAACTGTCCGAGATCGATCAGCGGCTTGCGGACGTGATTCTGAGTGCGCCGGGGCAACTGGCGATGCAAACCGCCACTGAACTTGCGTCCAGCGCGCAAGTGTCAAAGGCAACCGCCACGCGGTTTTTCCAGAAGCTGGGCTATGCGTCTTATGACGACGCCCGCGCGATTGCGCGCGCGGCACAGGTCGGCGGTTCGCCGCTGTATCTGCAGGACAGAGGCCGTAAAACGGCGGGATCGAAACTCGACGATGTGATCCAGAGGCATCTGCAACACGAAGTCGAAAACATGGCTAACACCTATCGTTCGCTCGATACGCAGGTGCTAAGCGAAGTGGTCGACGCCATCGCGCAGGCGCGGCGGGTGGCGATCATTGGCTACCGGCATAGCTATACGGTCGCCACGATGATCCGGCGAGAGCTGATTCAGGTCCGTTCGGACGTGATGTTACTGCCCGCGCCCGGCGACACGATTGGCGAATATCTAGCCGACCTGAACGCGAAGGATCTCGCGATCGTCATCGGCTTGCGCCGCCGTGTGCCGGCGGTGGGACTTGCGACGGCCGCGCTGGCCGAGGCCGGCGTGCCGGTTGTGTATATGTCGGATGTGATTGCAGGCAAACCCGCGCGACTGGCGCGCTGGGTGATCCGCTGTCACACGGACGGCCTGATGCTGTTCGATAGCAAGGCCGGTATGACTGCGGTGGTCAATTTGATCTGCTCGCTGGTCGCGGAGCGGGTGCTCGATCGCAGCAACAGCCATTTGCAGCGCGTCGAAGTGCTGCACGACAGCTTGCGGGAACTGGAGTGAACCCGGCTTCAGTAAAAAGCGACATCGTATATTAGAGATTCTTCGCGGGCCATGAACCTGATTAAATTCTCTGAGATTGCTCTGCTTCAGAATTGTGACCTGCCCCCGGCAAACAGCGCCATCCGGAGTCTAGTAAAGTTCGTTTTCGGAGAAGACGAACATGAAGAAGCGCTTTACGGAACAGCAAATCATCGGGTTTCTGAAGGAAGCCGAGGCCGGTATGCCGGTCAAGGAACTGTGCAGGAAGCATGGGTTCAATGATGCTTCGTTTTACACCTGGCGCGCGAAGTTTGCCGGCATGGAAGTCTCGGACGCACGCCGGCTGAAAGACCTGGAGGCTGAGAACTCGCGGCTGAAGAAGCTGCTGGCCGAGGTAATGCTCGACATGGAAGCATTGAAGGTTGTCGTCAAGGGAAAGCCCTGAGCCCGCAAGCCAAGCGCGAAGCAGTGGTGGCGATTCGGGAGAAGGTCAACATCTCCGAGCGCCGCGCCTGCCGGCTTGTCGGGCTTTCTCGCAGCGTGCAGCATTACAAAGCGAAGCCGGACCTCGAGAATGAAGCGTTGACGGTTCGTCTGGTGGAGTTGGCGCCGTCGCAAGCGCCGCGGCGTAATGATTGAGCGCGAGCAACTGGCATTGCCGGGCGCACCTCGCTTCTGGTGAGATTGCATGCTCGCAACTTGCTGTCGATCGCAAGGTTGAACATCGCAAGATCGTGAGTCATCCCTGCCAACTGCAGGCGGATACGGATCGCCCAGATCTCCCTGAGTTTCAGTGGCGGCTTCTGGCCCGTCAGCTTTCCTTTGTTCCACGGCGCGCGCCGTACGATCAATACCGATCGCTTCCATCACAATTCTCCTTTCAACGGAAGCAAAATCAGTCTGCGCCTGTGGGCGGCGGACGCTGTACGCCCCCTTTCGGTCAGTGGAATTGAGACCCTTCAATGGCGGGCTTAAAGTTAACAAAGGACGCTCAGCCGGCAGGATGCCAACATGCTTGTCATCCCACCAGGATGACCTCAATTCGCTCCTTTCCTCGACCCGTATTTTTGCGTTTAAGTTTCACTGCACCAATCTCGTGAGTCGATTTTGGATGCGTGCCTCCACACGCCATCATCGCAAAGCCATCAACTTTCCAGTATCTTCGCTGTGTCTGGACATCGCTGAAATCTGTGAGGATAGCGAGGTCGCGTGCCGTCAAATCTGCTGCCGCTGATTCAATCTCTGGAAACAACGGCGCGAGGCTGACATCACTCGCGAAATCGATGCGCGCCTTATCTTGCGCGATGTGGGCGCCGATACGCTCGATGCCCGGGCGCAGCCGATATACCAACTGCAAGACCATTTCTGCGGCAAAGTGCAGGCGCATCAATCGATACCGTCTCTCCCAGTCAATGCGCCATGTGACGCAGTCCCCCACGCTTAGCGAATGGTCGTGCGGCAAGGTATAAACGATTTCCAGGCCAAGCTTTTCGGCCTTGATAACCGGGTATCCGGCAAGTGAACCACAATCGCTTTCCTGGCCGCCAGAGAAGGCAAAAAATATCGTCGCCTCGACCTGCACCTGCTCACCGTCCACTTGACTGACGATTGTGTCCAGCGCTGTTTGGTAAGGTTCGTCCCAGAATACTTTTCGTGTCACGATCTGACTAGCCCTGTTTTTTCCTGAAAAGGAGAATACGGTAATCCAGCCGAACTTGGGTGGCTTGTACGATCTTGCGATCGGCGGCCTGCCTATTTCGTTGAGCGCAAGCGGGGACGCATACCTTTGCTTTCTAACCACTTATCGTGAAAGCGGGATTTTCCTTCACGATCTTCAGCAAAAAATCCATGACTGCGCGTACATGTGGCGACCGGCGCAGGTCCCGATGGACTGCCAGCCAAATATCCCGCGAAAACGGTTCACCGTCGTATGCAACACGTTGCAGCTTCGCATCGGTATCCGCCAGGAAGTCTGGTAGGCCAGCCACGCCAGCACCTGCCTGAGTTGCTGCCAGATGGCCATTAATATCGCTGATTTCGCACGCGATTGGTCTACCCCTGGCAACGCTCATCAACCACTTTTGCTGTGGCATGTCCGTGAATCCGGCATCGTAGGAGATGAACTCCCAGGCAGACGGATTATGCAGGTGCGGATAGTCCCTGCTGGCGTATAGGTCGAATGACATACGCCCTAGCTTGCGCACGACGCTGGTCCCTTCCTCGGGCCGAACCAGTCTCAGAGCGACATCCGCCTCCCTTCGACTGAGGGAAATCTGCCGCGCCTCGCCCGAAACAGATAACTGCACGCCGGGATGCACGCGCCGAAAGTCCGCGAGATGCTTCGCCAGAAAATGGGCCACTAGCACCGGCGGTGCGCTCAGCGAGACCTTACCGCTCAACGGAGAGCGGCTGGCATCCACGAATCGCTCAATCGCGTACGCGTCTTCTTCCATTCCCTGCGCCAGTTCGAACACACGCTGGCCAATCAGAGTGAGCTTGCAAGCCCTGGGGAGGCGTTCGATCAATCGCGTCTTGATTTCGTCCTCCAGCGCGCTCAAGCGTCGGCTCACCGTCGCGTGATCGACCTTCAGGCTGCGAGCGGCGCCGGACAACGTGCCGATGCGCGCGACGGCCAGGAAATGGCGAACGTTTTCCCAATCGAACATCTGTGCATTTCCTCAAGGATGATGTGCAGTTATGTGGAATATTCGCACACAGCCAATATGCCTAACATTGGAGCTACTTCAGCCGACACGGTTTATTCCACATGAACATGCCCATGAGCCGCGATCAACGCGGTACTCTCGCCGCCGCAGGACTGGGCTTTGTCGTCGTTTTGCTTGATGTCAGCGTTGTCAACGTTGCGCTCGATGCCTTGCGAGCCCGTTTCGCCACCGACGTGACCGGCCTGCAATGGGTTGTCAATGCATATACGCTAGCGTTTGCGTCGCTACTCCTCACGACAGGCGCTTTAGGCGACCGCTTCGGCGCAAAGCGAATCTTCACCGCAGGATTCGCAGTCTTTACGCTGGCATCGATCGGGTGTGGAATTGCCGACTCATTGCCACTTCTTGTAGCGGCACGCGTCGTACAGGGCATTGGCGCCGCGCTGCTGGTGCCCAATTCACTGGCCATGCTGCGCCAGGCGTTCCCGGATATGCAGCAAAGAAGCCGCGCTGTGGGCTGGTGGGGCGCTGCGGGAGGAATCGCGCTTGCCGCTGGACCGGTTTTGGGCGGCCTCCTGGTAACGCACGTGGGTTGGCGCAGCATTTTCCTGATTAACCTGCCTATCGGCGTCGCGGGCGTGGCACTTACTCTCCGTCACGCTGCAGCGGCCGTATCTACGCATAATCGAAGCATTGATCTTCCGGGCCAACTGGCGGCTATTGTCGCGTTGGTAGCATTGACCGTGTGCCTTACAGAAGCGGCCCGGCTCGGCTGGCGTCACCCTTTGGTCTATGGTGCGCTGCTGCTTTCAGTGGTTGCCACCCTGGCTTTTCTTTGGCTGGAGTCACGAAGCACGGAGCCGATGCTCCCATTGTCGCTGTTTCGAACGGCTACGTTCTCTGTGGCGTCAGTCGCCGGCGTGATCGTGAACTTTGCTTACTACGGTTTGATCTTTGTTTTCAGTCTCTTCTTTCAAATAGAGCAGAACCTGTCAGCTCAATGGACCGGCCTCGCGTTTTTGCCCATGACAGCTGTTCTAATGGGAGTGAATATTCTGGCAGGCCGGCTGCTCAACCGAATCGGTGCAAAGAAACTCATGATTGCCGGCATGGTGATTGCCGCGTCGGGTTATCTGCTTCTGTTGCCGGTCAGCACAAACGGTTCGTACTGGATGCTGGTCCTGCCAATGCTCGTTGCCGCAAGCGGCATTGCCCTGATGGTGCCAACCATGACAAACGTCACACTGTCATCTGTAGATGCCTCCCGCTCCGGTGTCGCGTCGGGAATACTCAACTCAGCGAGGCAGGTCGGCGGCATGTTAGGGGTAGCGGTGTTCGGTTTTTTCGTACGCGATACCAGTCATGATGGATTTATGCAAGGCATGCATCTTTCCATCATGACCGCCGCGGTGCTCCTGTTGTGCGGCAGCGTGATATGCCTGTACGGAATTAGAACGCCGCGGCCCGCGCACGTTGAGACCAATCCCAAGGTTCTGGCCTCTGACAGTTAAGGCCGCAGTCTGCATGCTGTGCAGGCGCGCGGGAATGGCAATGACTTATGTCGACCTGTAAGCGGACACGCTGGAGTTTGAGCTGAACGGCTCCAGTTGGCCGACTCCGGAAGCACAAGGCCAGCGATGCAAGCCGCGGCAGGCGGCTAGACCGAACTTCCATAGTCGCCCCCTTCCCGGCCGTTCACGACCTCACCAGACGTTCGGCCGCTCTGCGGGATTGAACGGCCATTCGTTCCTGGGCGACCAGCGGCGCCTCATCGGCTAAGCGATCTCCGACCTCAGAACCCGTACCGTGCGCCGCCATTGATCAGTCCGCCTAAATCCGCCATTACCCACCTTCTGCTGCCCGAGTGAACGCTGACGGAAGCTGCCGCGATCTCGGGAGCGAGGTACACATCGAGCTGTTGCCGGCAGCGTGGGCCACGCCGCGTCCCGGTTACGTGCGCAACCTTTGCGAACCCGCAAGCCGGCTACCCGGAAGCGGATAGCAAAGATGGCACCGCGGCCTTCCGGTTGACCGCGCTGGCGCCCTCGTCCGATCCCGGGGAAGCGGGCGAAGGCGCCACACTATGTGCGCGCCGGCACGAGGAAACGCGCCAATACTTCGTACTTTATAGACAGCCCTAATTTCGTTACGACGGTTGCCCAATATACTCGCCGGCACGGATGGCGGCCGTCAGCCGCCCGCCCCTTGTCCCCATCCTGCGGCCTGACGGAGGTCGATCATGCGGTCCACTCGATGGTTCGCCGCCGTTGCGGCGTGCGCGGCGTTGTTCTGCTGGCTGCCGGCGCTCGGTCAACAGCCGGGCGACGCGCGCTCGTTCGTCGACCTCGGTCACCCGGCGAACGCCATTCAAGCCGGCACGGCCGGCACCGCCAGCGCGCCGCTGTTCGCGCACCCCGACTGCGGCGCCAGCGTCTACGCGTTCGCCGGCACTACATCGCTGACCCTCAATGTCGGCTATGCCACATACCGGCTCTACAATCCGTCGACAAATGCGTACGACACGCTGAAGATGCGCGCTTACAACGGCTGCCCCATGGGGCCGACGATCAACGTCGCACCAGGCGGCCAGTTCAATGTCCACCTCGCGAACCACCTGCCGCCCGAATCGGCCGCGACGTGCCCGCCGAACCCCGCTCATAACACCCCACATTGCTTCAACACGGTCAACCTGCATACGCACGGCATGCACGTATCGCCGTCGGGGCACTCGGACAACGTCTTCGTGGAGTTGCCGCCCGGCACGTCGTTCGATTACGCCTATCAGATACCGCGCAACCACCCGTCGGGAACGTTCTGGTATCACTCACACGAGCACGGATCGACAGCGATCGACGTCACGAGCGGCATGGAAGGCGTCCTGATCGTGCGCGGCAACCGCACCGCGGCGCAGCGCGCGGCGAACGACGGCATCGCCGACATCGATACGATCCTTCGCGACGGCCAGTTCAACGTGCCGTTTCGCGAGCACGTGTTCCTGTTCCAGCAGATCGAATATGGTTGCTTCGACAATTCCTCGCCAGCAGCGGCGCCGCTCGCGGACCCGACCACATTCGAATGGATATGCCCGCAGGGGACCGTGGGCGAGCTGCGCAACTACACGCACCAGCTTGCGTTCGTTGCCGATCCACGGCCCGGCTACGCCGGCCAGTTCAACACGACGTGGGCGATTTCGGGCCGCTACACGCAGATCAACGGAAAAGTGCAGCCGATCTTCCCCGCCGCGAACGACCGCGTGCCGGCCGGCGAGATCCGGCGTTTGCGGCTCGTGCACGGCGGCAATCGCGACACGATCAACTTCAAGATCGTACGGGCCAACCTTGCCGCGCCTGGCGGCACGAACGGCGTCAATAGCGAAGCCGATCTCGACGCCGTGACGGCGCAGGCAACGGCGCTGTTGGCTGGCAAACGCAGCAAAGCGAGCCAGGCGACGACACTCGACACCCTCTGCAGCGGCGAGCTCGTGAAACAGGTCGAGATCGCCGTGGACGGCATCACGCGCAACGCAATGGTCGAAAAGGACGTCACGACGCTGGATCCCGGCTATCGCAGTGACGTGCTGGTCGCGTTCCCGCGTCCGGGGCTCTACTGCATGCTCGACGAAGCGGCCGAGGCGTCGGCGACGATCAACTATCGGCCGAACGCGGGCAATGTGAAAGACCGGAGGTTACTGGCGTTTGCCCGCGTCGGCCCCGGCACCAACATTCCCGACTACACGCCCGACGGCGACGGTCACTCGAAATACTGGCAATACGTGCGCAATCGTCTGGTCGACGCCAACCCCGACCTGCCCGCCGACGTCCTCGCGGATCTCCGCAAACTCGACACGCACGTCTTCGCGCCGCACCAGCCGATCGAGGGGCCTGTCAACGTGAAGGCACCGACGGTGTTCGACGTGACTGTCTCGGGCGGTGCGCCGCAGTTCACGATCAACGGCGAGACGTACGATCCGTCGCGCGTCGACTACACGGCGACGCTCGGCAGCACAGACGAATGGCGACTGACGGCGGGCCCGGCGGGCGGCCACGTATTCCATATTCACGTGAATCCGTTCGAGATCGTCGATATTCAGAATCCGGGCGGCGTATCGATCTTCGACACGAACGGCGCCTGCACGGCCCAGGAAATTGCCACCGGGGACCTCGAATACTGCACGCTGCATGGGGTGTTTCTCGACACGCTCTACCTCAAACCCGGCTATACGGTCGTGATGCGCACACGCTACGAGGACTTCACCGGCGAGTTCGTCATGCACTGCCACATCCTCGATCATGAAGACTCGGGCATGATGCAAAACGTCGAAATCGTATCGCCGACGACCGCGTTCATCTCGCGGCTGACGTCACCGATCGCGGCGGCCGGCGAGCGCGTCGAATCGTGGGCGAGACGCGCGCTAGGCCGGCAACCCGATGTCGATCTGGCATTGTCGGCCCCCCTCTGCCGTGCGGGAAGCGCGTACGCGCCGCTTCAGCCGCTTCGTCGATCCAGTGCTGAACGGCTTCGGGATCGGTCGTGAAGGTCAATATCAGCATCAGCAGGATTCGCAACCTCGGCGCGGCGAGATCGCTGCCAGCGAGCATCCCGGAGCGCCGCAGGAAGTCCTGCGAAGGCACGACGCCACGTGGTGCGCGGGTCGCCTGTACAACGATCACGCCAGCGCGCGCGGCGTCCGCCAGCCCTTGCATTTCGCCGTTTGCCGGCCTGCCGGGAAGCAGCCCGGCGCTGACCAGTCCCCGGCTGCCCGCAGCGACGAAAGCATCGACGGGCACGCGATCCGCCCCGGCGTAGGACATCACGATATCGACGCGGGGCAGAGACTGCATCGCATCGAGATCCACCGGCAAGCGCGCTCGCGCGGCGGGTGGCAGCCGACGCAGGGTCACCTTGCCCGATGGTTCCACGCGGCCGAGCGGACCGAATTGCGGCGCCTCGAATGCCGCGAGTTCAAAGCTGGCGGCCTTGGTCACATCGCGCGCACTGAAGACGAGATTGTCCGTCACGACGAGCACACCCGCGTGGCGGTTCGAAGCGGCGCTGGCGACGGCCAGCGCGCCGCGCAGATTGGCGGGCACATCGCTGCCCGCCCGTATTGGACGGGCGCTGCGCGCCGGTGACGACGACGGGCACAGGCAGGTCGAGCGTCAGGTCGAGGAACCACGCGGTCTCTTCCAACGTCGCCGTGCCGTGGGTGACGACGAATCCGGTGATATCCGGATCGCGGTTTGCCGTATCGCGGATCAGCCTGGCGAGCGCCAGCCAGTCTGCTGGGGTAATGGCCGTGCTGCCGAGCGCGCGAAACGGGATCGGCACGAGTTCGACCGCAGCGGCTACGTTGCCGAGTTCGCCCAGGTCGTCGAGCAGCTTCTCGATCGGGTGGGTGACGCCGCTTTCGGCGTATTCGACCCAGTCGAACCGGTCGCGTGCATGCATGGCGAAGGTGCCGCCGGTGCCGATCACCGCGATGCGAGGTTTGGCGGCCTGCATGCGAGCATGCAGCGCGTAAGGCCGGGGCGCGGCGAACGTCATGGCCGTGGTTCCGCAGCGATGCCGGTTGCGATAAAGACGTCGCCGCGTTCCACTTTCACGGCATGGCAGCGTGCATCCCGGGTGAGCGGCGCGCATACTGCGCGGCCGGTCCGCACGTCGAACACGCCGGCGTGCAACGGACACTCCACTTCGTGGCCCTCGAACTCGCCTTCGGAGAGCCGCGCATGTCCGTGCGTACAGAGGTCGTCGAGTGCATAGACGTTCCCATCCACGTTGAACAGCGCGAGTTTGCGGCAGTCGACTTCCACGCCGCGACTCGTAGTAGTGCACCGCGAAGCACCACGGCGAATGCTGGAACCAGCCAAGCGATCTGACCGGCCGCAAGCTGTTGCTGATCGGCTGCGTGATGCTGTTTTCGCTGTCGATGCCCGGTGCTGTCCGGGCACCCACGCCAGGCATTTTCGCGCTGGTGTGCGGCATCGGCGGACTCGGACTGGGCGGCGTCATTTCTGTGGCCGCCGCGCTGACCGTCGAGTACTCGCCGCCGCATCGGCGCAACCTGAACTTCGCGCTGATGTATTCGGGCTATCCGTTCGGCGCACTCGTGTCCGCGCTGTCCGGAATGGCCTATATGCACCAGTACGGCTGGCGGGCGGTGGTCGCGATCGGAGCCACGCCGTTGCAGTTCGTGCCGGCACTGCTGATCTGGTTGCCCGAATCGCTGGAATTCCTCGTGGCCAGCGGACATTCGGCGCAAGCAGGCAAGCTGGCTGCGCGCCTCGGCGTTGCCGTGCCGGCACAGGTGGCGAGTCGGGATGAGTCGCGTGCGACGTTTGTGGAGGTGTTTCGCGAAGTGTTTTCGAAGCGCAACGCGTTCGGCACTCTCTGCCTGTAGGCCGCCCAGTCCATGGCGATCATGCTGGTGTACGGACCCGGTACCTGGCTGCCGCAGATCATGCGCAAAAGCGGCTACGAGCTGGGTTCGAGCCTCGGCCTGAGTAGCGACCGGTTCGGTACGCTTACCGCTGGCCGGCAGTACGATCCCGCGTTCGACTATCTGACCCAGTTCGAGTCCGCCGTGGCGGCAACCGGTCTTGGCGTTCATGTCGGCGACAACGACGACGCCTTTGGCAGCTACCGGTACAACAACTCCGGGAAATACCAGACCCCTGTTGTTGGCGGCCTGCGCGGCGAAGCGATGTATGCGATGAGCAACGCGGCGGGAGAATGGGCGCTGAACCGCTCGATGAGCGCAGGGATCGCGTATGATCGGGGCCAGTTGAAATTTGCCGCAATCTATCTCCAGAACGATCTGGCCTGGGGTAGGCGGCAACAGTTCTGGCGCGCTGACCGACGACTATGCGGGTGCACCGTTTCTGCTCTTCCATACGAGCCCATTGAATCCGTCCGTCGGCGTGCAGCGGCAACGAGAATATGGCGCCGGTGTCCAGTATCTGTTTTCGAAAGTCAAGCTGTCGGCCATGGCGACCGACGTGCGCTACGACTACCTTGATCACACGAGCCTGCATCTGGATAACTTCGACGTCAACGCGTCGTGGTTCGTTACGCCGACTCTCGCGCTCTCCACGGGCTATGTGTACACGTCGGGGCGGTACGGCGGCTACAACCTCGCGCCGCACTGGAACATGGTTCAGGCCGGGGTCGACTACTTCCTGTCCAAGCGTACGGACGTCTATCTCTTCGCCGATTATCAGCACGCCCATAGCGCGACGGCTGACGTCTACGTGTATTCGCCGTCGAACAGTGAGAACCAGACGGTCGTAGTGGCAGGGATCCGGCACAAGTTCTGATGCCGGGGATTGCCGTTGCCGTTCTGGTTGGCATGCCTCGCGGGCTCATTCAGACCCGACATGATTTGCCACCGGCGAACTGGTCGGTGAGCATCGCGAGGAGTTGCAGCGGCGCGGACCGCGTAGCGATCGCTGTAGCGGATCAGACCACCTCCAGGACTTCAGGTAAATAAAAACGTCGGCGTCAGCCAAAGGGTATACAGTGGGGGGAACCGGTCGCCGATGCGCGACCTCATGCTTCAGGGGTCAATCATGCGATCACAACTCCAACCTGCTTCGGCTGCAACCGGCCGTGAGAGCGAGTACGCCATCGAACGCAAAACGCGTGCTCATACACTCAATACGGCGGATGCTCTGAGAGCGGAGGAAAGACGCATCAGTTACGCCACGATCGACTCCAGCGCCAGTAAGTGGCGCTACTCGACCCAGCGCGACAAAAGCTGATCACGGTGCTTGATTTTCCCAACCCCAGCCGCAGCTACGATGCCTCCCGACATTGCGTATGCTTCTGGGGGTACGACAATTCGCGCGAAATCACCTTCATGGTCGACGACGCCATGCTCCGAAATTTGCAACCGGGCGTCGGGTCCGACGAGCGGTCGGTGCTAGGTGTATTTGACGAGTTTCGCGAGAAGGTTCTCGAAATCGCCAAGAAGCAGTATGTCGGCGGTCCACAGAATCGGTATTCGATTTCATGAGCTACGGCTCTGCCACAAGAACGCGCCACGCCGCCTGGATTCTGGCGGCCGCCGTCATCGCCCCTGCTTCGTTCTGGAGCAACGCAGCCTGAATCGGCCACTCGTGCTGGCGCCACTTCAACGACAGCTTGCGGGCGCGGCGGCCATGGGTGCCACCGTTCAGGCGCGAAAGCGAGACGAGCGCGTGAATGCGCGTGAATTCGACCCCCGGCAGTTGGCCGAAGTCTCGCCCACGATAAACCTCGTACTGATCCGCGCTGGGTCGGATAGGCACTGCGCCCCACGCATGTTTCGGCTCGCTACCGCTTGCCGTCACCGAAATTCCACAAAAGAGAAAGAAGGACAACATGATGCAATTCATTGCTTTGTTTCTGATCGCCGGTACCGCTCTGCTCGCGGGCTGCAACACCGTTGCGGGCGCGGGCGAGGATATTTCCAGGGGCGGCCAGGCCGTCCATAACACGGCCGAGCAAGCCAAATAACCAACGCTTGTGCTACCGGAATCGAAGTCCGATTCCATCACTCGTCGCGATGAGCTGATTCATCGGCTTCGGCAAATCAGGAGAAACATGTTGGCAAAGAGCGCAATGCGCGGTAATCGCGAGACCAAAAAACCTAAGCAACCCAAAAAGATAGCGTCACCTGCGGCGGGTGCGTCCCCGGCGCTCGCGCCGAAGACCATCGCCGCACGCGAACCGGCCAGGAAGAAGTAGCCGGCCACCGGGGCACGGATCCGTGCCCTCTCTGCTTCACTCTTTCGCAGTGTTCAGCCAGGGACCGCGTCTGCCAGGCAGCGTTCCTGCCTCTCATTCATTGCCGCATCGTTCTGATCGTAGTTCATCCCCGCGTTTCAGCGCGCCGCCAAATGGCGGTCAACGGTTCGCGCATAGGGTGGACTGACGCATTCCGTTACCCGCATCGTTCCGGCGGAGTTTTTTGAACCGCTGGCAGTCCGTACCCGTGGAATCAAGCCACAGTCCGGAGGCTTGCATCCACACGACACGCGTGGTCCGGCCTCCCCGAAGGAAGATCCGATCATGCCCCACCTCAATGAGCTATCCACCGATACAACGACGGCGAACGCCATGCGCGCCGCTCAAGTGACACGCCCCGGCGGCCGGCCCACCGCGTCGAACGCGCCGGCATCGCGGGAAGCGCGCCTGTGAAAACAATCCTTCGATATATCGCGGGACGTCGCTTGCCGTCGCCGCCCTGGACCGACATCGCGCCGGTGCGCGAAGAGCTGTTCGGCGTCGAACGGATCGAGCAGCATGCGGAGAGCCTCGCCGCCGCGCAGCCGGTCACGAAGACTCCACCCGCCGTGTTATCGCTGCACACGCGACTGAACGACAATGCCGCCGTCCTGCTCGCGGCCTACCGTGCGAGCGCCGCGGAACTGGAGAGTGGCCGGGGCGTGGTGCCCGCCGCGGAATGGCTGCTCGACAACTATCATCTCGTCGAGACGCAGATCCGCGAGATTCGTGACGACTTGCCGCCCGGCTATTACCGTCAGTTGCCCAAGCTTGCCGCCGGCCCGTTCGCGGGCTATCCGCGCGTGTTTGGTCTTGCGTGGGCATTCGTTGCCCATACCGACAGCCACTTCGACCCGCAGATCCTGCGGCGTTTCATCAGCGCATATCAGCGGGTTCAGCCGCTGACGATCGGCGAATTGTGGGCCGTGGCGATCACGCTGCGCATCGTGCTGATCGAAAACCTGCGACGCCTGGCTGACCAGATCACCGCAGGCCGCAGCGCCCGCGCCGACGCTGACGCACTCACCGAGCGTCTGCTCGAATCGGGCGGTGCCCGCTCCGCGCTCGAAGCGGACATTGCCACGCGCTCGACAGACCTGTTGTCGGAGCTATTCGCCGCGCAGCTCGCCAAACGGCTGCGTGACCGGGATCCGTGCACCATGCCGGCGCTGGGTTGGCTGGAAGAGCGGCTCAGGCTTCAGGGTGCGTCCATCGAGCAGGTCGTGCAGCACGCACAGCAGCGGCAGGGCGCATCGAACGTCACCGTGCGCAATGTGATCACCAGCATGCGGCTGATTTCGGACATCGACTGGGCGGAACTGTTCGAGGAAGTGAGTCTCGTCGACGCCCGGTTGCGCGCGGGCAGCCGCTTTGCCACGATGGATTTTCCGACGCGCAATCTGTATCGCAGTGCAATCGAGCAACTGGCGCGCGGCTCGTCGTTCACCGAACTCGAAGTCGCGGGGCTGGCGCTGGAATCGGCGCGGGCGGCCGCCCAGGCATCGGGCGATGCCGCGCAGGCGGAACGCGCCGGCGACCCCGGCTATCATCTGATCGCCGAAGGCCGGCAGGCACTGGAACAGGCGATCGGATTCCGTCCGCCGGCGCGTCTGCGGATCACCCGCTTCAACGTCCAGCTCGGCATTGGTGGTTACGTCGGCACCATCCTGGCGGTCGCCGCGACGTTGCTGGCGCTCGTGTTGTGGGCAATGTGGATACTCGCGCCGAGCGGCCTCGCGCCGCTGGTATTCGCACTCTTTGCCGCGTGCGGATTTCTGCCCGTCACCGAGATCGCGACCGCGCTCGTCAATCGCGCGGTGACATGGAGCTTTGGCGCAATCACGTTACCGGGTCTTGAACTGACTGCCGGCGTACCGTCGTCGTTGCGCACACTGGTTGCCGTGCCGACGCTCCTGACGAGCGAAGCCGATCTGCGCGAGCAGATCGAACGGCTTGAGGTGCATCATCTCGCGGGCGCCGGTGGCGACCTGTCCTTCGCGTTGCTGGCGGACGGGCTCGATGCGAATCAGGAAGTGCTGCCGAGCGATGCGCATCTGCTCGCCGTGGCGGCCGACGCCATCGAAGCACTGAACCGCCGTTACGAGCCAAGCCCGGGCGGCAACCGCTTCCTGCTGCTACATCGCCGCCGCGTGTTCAACGCGAGTGAGAACCGATGGATGGGCTGGGAACGCAAGCGCGGCAAGCTGCATGAACTCAACCGCCTGCTGCGGGGTGCGACGGATACGACCTTTATGCCGATCGCCGGCCGCGCGCCGCAGGTACCGTCCGACGTGCGCTACGTCATCACGCTCGACGCCGATACCCGTCTGCCACGCGACGCCGCGCTGCGGCTGATCGGCAAGATGGCGCATCCGCTGAACCGGCCGACATTCAGCGACGCCGAACAGCGCGTCGTCAACGGATACGCGATTCTGCAGCCGCGTGTCACACCGTCGCTGCCCGTCGGCCAGGAAGGGTCACTGCATCAGCGCGTCTTCTCCGGCCCTGGGGGAATGGACCCGTATGCGGCAGCCGTGTCCGATGTCTATCAGGACCTGTTCGGCGAAGGGTCGTATACCGGCAAGGGCATCTACGATGTCGATGCGTTTGAAGCGGCTTTACATGGACGCGTACCGGAAAACGCGCTGCTCAGTCACGACCTGTTCGAAGGGATTTTTGCGCGCGCCGGGCTGGCGTCGGACGTCGAAGTGGTCGAGGAAGTGCCGTCGCGTTACGACGTGATCGGCAAGCGGCAGCATCGCTGGACGCGTGGCGACTGGCAATTGCTGCCGTGGATCGTCGGGCATCGTGGCTCGGACCGGCACGCGATGCCGTCGATCGGCCGCTTCAAGATGCTCGACAATTTGCGCCGTTCGCTGCTCGCGCCCTTCATGGTCGCCGCGCTTGGCCTATGCTGGCTGATGCCGCTCCGCGCCGGGATTGCAGGCGCGCTGCTGGTGCTAGGCGCGCTCGCGATTCCGGCTTTCCTGCCGACCCTGTTCGCCATCCTGCCGCGTCGCAGTGGCGTCCGTCTGCGCAATCATCTGGACGTGCTGGCCGCGGACGTGCGGCTCGCCGCCATGCAAACTTTTCTGTCGACCGCGTTCCTCGCTGACCACGCGTGGCGCATGGGCGATGCGATCGTCCGGACGCTGACACGGCTGTTCGTGACGCATCGTCGGCTGCTCGAATGGACGACGGCGGCGCAGTCGACAGGCAGCCCTCGCCTCGATCTGCGTGGCTTTTATCGACAGATGGCGGGCAGTGTCGCGCTCTGCGTTGTATTGACGGCGGGCGCAATCGCGCTCGCACCGTCGCACTGGCCGCTCGTGCTGCCGTTCGCGCTGCTCTGGCTCGCCGCGCCCACGTTCGCGCTGTGGTCGAGCCGTTCGCCAACCGTCGCGCGACGCTTCACGATGACGGACCCGGACACGCGCAGTCTTCGCCTCATCGCGCGACGCACGTGGCGTTTCTTCGAGACGTTCGTGACAGCGGCAGAAAACATGCTGCCCCCCGACAACTTCCAGGAAGATCCGGCGCCGGTCGTCGCGCACCGCACGTCGCCGACCAACCTCGGGCTCTATCTGCTATCGGCGATTGCCGCGCGCGATTTCGGCTGGGCGGCGACGACGCAAACCGTCGAACGGCTCGAAGCAACGTTCGCTTCGATGCATAAGCTCGCGCGCTTCAAGGGGCATTTCTATAACTGGTATGGGACACTCGATCTCCAGGTGCTGGCGCCGGCCTATGTTTCGTCGGTCGATAGCGGCAATCTGGCCGGTCATCTGATCGCCGTCGCCAATGCGTGCGAAGAGTGGCAGCACGATCTGCTCGCGCCGGCCGCGCGGTCCGGAATGGTGGACAACCTGCAGCTCGCACGCGCCGCCATCGACGCGTTGCCCGCCGCAGGCGGCGAACGCGGCACGCACCTGGTGGGAATCCTGGAGGAGATCCGCGCGCAGTTGCATGGCCCGCAAACGCTCGACGCGCTATCGCCGTTGCTCATGCGCCTGACGGAAAAGGCCGGCAAGGCCACGCGCGAACTGGTGCCGGCTGGCGGCGACGCCAGCAGCGCCGACCTGATGTTCTGGGTCGACGCGTTGAGCAAAAGTCTCGTCGAACACGCTCGCGACCGGCAACAATTTGCCGAGGCGCCCAGTCTTCTGCAGGCCCGTTTGAAGTCGCTCGCCGATACGTCGCGAGCGCTGGCGCTCGACATGGACTTCGCGTTCCTGCTCGATCCGGAACGCAAGCTGCTATCGATCGGCTATTCACAAGCCGACAACAGCCTCGACCTGAACTGCTACGACCTGCTCGCCTCGGAAGCGCGCCTTGCGAGCCTGTTCGCCATCGCCAAGGGCGACGTGACGACGCGCCACTGGTTCCGCCTCGGTCGCGCCGCCACGCCGGTCGGCAAGGGTTCGGCGCTGATCTCATGGTCGGGGTCGATGTTCGAATACCTGATGCCCTCGCTAGTCATGCGCGCGCCGGCCGGCAGTCTGCTCGAGCAGACGAACCGTCTGGTGGTGGAACGGCAAGTGTCGTATGGGCGTTCGCTGGGTATTCCGTGGGGCATTTCGGAATCGGCGTACAACGCGCGCGACATCGAATTCACCTACCAGTATTCGAATTTCGGCGTGCCGGGTCTCGGTCTGAAGCGCGGGCTTTCAGAGAACCGCGTGATCGCGCCGTATGCGACGGGGCTCGCCGCGATGGTCAACCCGCAGGCCGCGCTGGAGAACTATGGGCAACTCGCCGCGCTGGGCGCGCTGGGTCGCTACGGTTTCTACGAAGCACTCGATTTCACCCGCTCGCGGTTACCGGACAACGCGGACGTGGCAATCGTGCGCAACTTCATGGCGCATCATCAGGGTATGACGATCGTGTCGATCGCGAACACGTTGCTCGATGCGCGGATGCGTGCGCGCTTCCATCGCGAACCCATGATTCAGGCGAGCGAACTGTTGTTGCAGGAACGCATGCCGCGCAATGTCGCGGTTGGGCATCCCCGTGCGGAAGAAGTGAATACGGCGGCAGCCGTCTCAGGTGCCGCCCCGTCGACGGTACGACGCCTAGCTGCGTCGGCTGTGGCCGGTGCCGCGCCGGTGACGCACTTGCTGTCGAATGGGCACTACGCGGTCATGCTGACGGCGACCGGCGCCGGTTACAGCCGTTGGCGCGATCTCGCCGTGACGCGGTGGCGCGAAGACGCGACCCGCGACGACTGGGGCTCCTTCATCTTCCTGCGCGATACGCAAAGCGGCCACGCGTGGTCGGCCGGTGCGCAGCCCGTGGGCAGCGAAGCCGACTATGAGGAGGTTGTATTCGGCGAGGACCATGCGGAGTTCATCCGTCGTGACGGCTCGTTGACCACGACGATGGACGTGCTGGTTTCCGGCGAGGCGGACGGTGAAGTGCGGCGCGTGTCGTTGGCGAACAGCGGACGCCGCGCACGCGAGATTGAACTGACGTCGTATGCCGAAATCGTGCTCGCGACGCCGGCCTCCGACAACGCCCACCCGGCCTTCTCGCGAATGTTCGTCCAGACCGAGCACGTCGCCGAATTCGGCGCGCTGCTGGCTACGCGCCGTCCGCGTTCGCACGATGAAAAGCAGGTGTGGGCCGCGCATTTCGCGGTGGTCGACGGCGAGATCATCGCCGACCCGCAATACGAATCGGATCGCGCGCGCTTTCTCGGGCGCGGGCGCAGCGCCGGCACGGCGGCGGCGATCTTCGACGATCAGCCGCTGACCAATACCGCGGGTACCGTACTCGATCCGGTCTTTGCGCTCAGGTATCGCGTGCTGGTGCCGCCGGGCAAGGTCGCACGCGTGACGTTCTGGACCGTGGTGGCCGAGTCGCGAGCGCTGTTGCTCGACCTGGTCGACCAGCACCATGACCGCAATGCGTTCGATCGCGCCAAAACACTCGCCTGGACGCAGGCTCAGGTGCAGTTGCGCCATCTCGATGTCGAAGCCGAAGAGGCAGCGGATTTTCAGCGCCTCGCCGCGCCCGTCATTTACGCCGATGCGCGTTTCCGGGCGCAGTCGGACACGATCGTTCGCGGGGCCGGCGTGCAGTCGGGACTCTGGCCGCACGCGATTTCCGGCGACCTGCCGATTGTGCTACTGCGGATAGACGAGGTCGAAGACATCGCGCAGGTCCGGCAGTTGTTAAGGGCCCACGAGTACTGGCGGATGAAGCGGCTGGACGTCGATCTCGTCATCATCAACGAACGCGCTTCGTCGTATATCCAGGAATTGCAGGGCGCGATAGAAACAGCCGTGCGCAGCAGCCAGTCGCGGCCGCGTTTCGGCGAAGAACTCGCGCATGGGGCCGTCTTTACGCTGCGCGCCGAATTGATGAGCATGGAGGCGCGCGCGTTGCTGCAATCAGTCGCGCGGGTCGCGTTGATCGCGCGTCGCGGCTCGATCGCCGACCAGCTCGCCCGGTTGCCTCAATCTCAGGGTCAGCCCTCCGCGTTGCGCCGGCAGAAGCCGCCGATGTCGTCGCCATGGCCCGCGCCGCCTCATCTGCCTCGCGAGCTTTCGTCAGTGCCGTCGAGTCTCGAGTTCTTCAACGGTCTGGGCGGCTTCGGTAAAAACGGGCGGGAATACGTGACTGTTCTCACGGCGGGTGCGACGACACCTGCACCATGGATCAACGTGATCGCGAACCCCGACTTCGGCTTTCAGGTCGCAGCGGAAGGCAGCGGTTACACGTGGGCCGAAAACAGCCGCGAGAATCAGCTCACGCCATGGTCGAACGATCCGGTCGAGGACCCAGCCGGTGAGGCCATCTATGTGCGCGACGAAATCACGGGCGAGGTATGGGGCGCAACCGCGCAGCCGATCCGCGATGGCGGGATCTATGTCGCACGTCATGGGCACGGCTATAGCCGCTTCGAACACGACGCGAACGGCATCGCACTCGACTTGCTGCAATACGTGCCGCTCGCCGACCCGCTGAAAATTTCCCGGCTGACGTTGCGCAATCTGTCCGCGAGACCGCGCCGGCTGTCGGTGACGGCGTGGACGGAATGGGTGCTCGGCACCTCGCGCGGCGCATCCGGTCCTTTCATCGTGACGGAGATCGACTCCGCGACCGGCGCGATGCTGGCGCGCAATCCGTGGAGCATGGGGTTCGCCGGGCGCGTCGCGTTCGCCGATCTTGGCGGCCGGCAGACCGCGTGGACGGCGGATCGCACGGAATTTCTCGGCCGTAACGGCCGCGGCGCGGCACCCGCCGCGCTGAGCGGCAATGCACGTCTGTCCGGCGCGACCGGCGCGGGCCTTGATCCCTGCGCGGCATTGCAGGACGTGATTGAGCTGGGCGTGGGCGAAATCGTCGAAGTGGTGTCGTTCGTCGGCCAATGCGCGTCCGCCGAACAGGCGCGCGCGCTGATCGAACGCTATCGCAAGGCTGATCTTGACGCCGTTCTCGCCGAGGTGACGAGCCACTGGCGCAACGTGCTCGGCGCCATCCAGGTGAAAACGCCCGACCGCGCGATGGACCTGATGCTGAACGGCTGGCTGCTGTATCAAACGCTCGCGTGCCGTATCTGGGCGCGCTCGGCGTTCTATCAGGCGAGTGGCGCCTACGGGTTCCGTGACCAGTTGCAGGATGGCATGGCGTTGACGCATGTGCGGCCGGACGAGACGCGTCGGCATTTGCTGCGCGCCGCGGCGCGACAGTTTGTGGAAGGCGATTTCCAGCATTGGTGGTTGCCGCAAACGGGCCAGGGCGTGCGCACGAGAATTTCCGATGACCGCGTGTGGCTCGCGTTCGCGACGGCGACTTATGTCCGCTGTGCGGGCGACGTCGCGATTCTCGACGAGATCGTACCGTTCCTCGACGGACCGCTGCTGCGGCCTGGCGAGCACGATGCTTTCTTTCAGCCGATGGTCGCGGATGAATCGGCATCGTTGTTCGAACACTGCGCGCGCGGCCTGGATCAATGCATCGAACTGACCGGCGCGCACGGGTTGCCGCTGATCGGTACCGGCGACTGGAACGACGGGATGAACGGGGTCGGCGCAGGCGGCAACGGAGAGAGCGTATGGCTCGGCTGGCTGCTGTTGCGGACCGTTGAGCTGTTCGCACCGCTGGCTGAATTGCGCGATCCGGCTGCGGTGGCGCGTGCTGCACGCTGGCGCGCTCATGCGGCCTCGTTGCGCGAATCGCTGGAGCGTGACGCATGGGACGGCCAATGGTATCGCCGCGCGACGTTCGACGACGGCAGGTGGCTTGGCTCGAACGACAGTGACGAGTGCCAGATCGATTCAATCGCGCAGTCGTGGGCGGTGTTGTCCGGCGCGGCGGATCCAGCGCACGCGGCGCTGGCAATGGCCTCGCTGGAAAAGCACCTGATCCGTCACGACGACGCGCTCGCTTTGCTGTTCACGCCTCCGTTCGATAAGACCTCGCACGATCCGGGTTATATCAAGGGTTATCCGCCGGGGCTGCGTGAAAACGGCGGCCAGTATAGTCACGCAGCGATGTGGGCGGTGCTCGCGTTGACGGGATTGGGCGAGGGCAACAAGGCCGCCGCGTTGTTTTCACTGCTTAATCCCATCAATCATGCGCGCACACCGCTGGAAGTCGACCGCTACAAAGTCGAGCCCTATGTCGTTGCCGCCGACGTTTATTCCGTGGCGCCGCATGCCGGTCGCGGTGGCTGGACCTGGTACACGGGATCCGCGGGATGGATGTACCGGGCGGGTGTCGAGGGCATTCTTGGGGTTTGTCGCGAGGGGGATTTTCTGGTGGTCGATCCTTGTATTCCGGACACGTGGCCGGGGTTTGAAGCCACCGTGACGATGCATTCGACGCGCTATGAGGTGCGCGTCGAATCGGCTGACGGGGGCGACGCGATGCGTGTGATGCTCGACGGCGCGAGTCTCGAATGCGGCGATGAACGGGTGCGCGTGCCGCTTGATGGCGGCTCGCATAAGCTGCTGATTTCGCGTTGCTTCGGCGTGAGTGAAGATATGAACTCCAACGCGCAAGTCGCGTGATGAATCACGCATCGGTCATCGGGAGTAAAGCATCAGGCTTCAGCTGCTCGCGCACGCTGGAGCCTGCTTCCGCCGACTGTCGGGCCGCCGTCACGGTGCTCAGGTCGGCCATCTCCAGTCGCGAGGCGGCCTATGACGCGATGCGCAAAGCTGCCGCGCAAGCGATCGCAATGGCACTGCGAAGTCAGCCCGCACCACGGCATTCCGCGTAGGCCCGCCAGGCGCTACGGGGTCATTCCGCCGTTTTCAAGGCTGCGCAGTCTCGACCCCATGATTCCAGACCGGCAGCGCTCGCATGAGTCGGAGATTCGCTTACGTGTCGAACTGAACAGCGGTATGAGTGCGCGCGCCTGTCCCGTTCATCGGACAGGCGTGGCGCGACCTCGGCGCACGGCCTTGTGGATGGCCGTTCAGGGCCGCCAGGCCGCGCCCTCCGGAAAGTCATACTGATCGAGCGACGCCGCATGCATTTCGATGCTGTAGCCGGGACGTTCAGGCGGCATGTAACGCCCGTTGCGGATCACCACAGGATCGACGAAATGCTCATGCAGATGATCCACGTACTCGAGCACCCGGTTTTCCAGCGATGCCGACACGCAGATATAGTCGAAAAGCGAAATATGCTGGACGTACTCGCATAAGCCGACGCCACCCGCGTGTGGACACACAGGCACGCCGAATTTCGCCGCCATCAGCAGCACGACGATCACTTCGTTCAGACCGCCCAGGCGGCAGCTATCTACCTGGCAGAAGTCGATTGCATGCGCTTGCAGCAACTGCTTGAACATCACACGGTTGTGACAGTGCTCGCCCGTCGCGACGCCGATCGGCTGAAGCCGCTGGCGGATGGCCGCATGCCCGAGAATGTCGTCGGGGCTGGTGGGTTCCTCGATCCACCACGGATCGAACTGCGCGAGGCGCCGCATGTTCGCGATCGCTTCGTCGACATCCCACACCTGGTTTGCATCCATCATCAGCTTCCGGTCTTCGCCGATTTCTTCACGCAGGATGCGGGCCCGGCGCACATCTTCTTCGAGATTGCCGCCCACTTTCTGCTTGAAATGCGTCCAGCCCTGCGCGACGCCTTCACGGGCGAGCCGGCGGATCTTGTCGTCGTCATAGCCGAGCCAGCCGGCCGACGTCGTGTAGGCCGGATAGCCGTGCGCGCGCATTTCCTTCTCGCGCTCGCCGCGGGTCTTCGCATGGCGATGCAGCATCGCGATGGCTTCGTGCGGCGTGATCGCGTCGGTCACATAGCGGAAATCGACGCAACGCACCAGCTCTTCCGGGCTCATGTCGACGAGCAGCTTCCACACCGGCTTGCCTTCAGCTTTTGCCCAGAGATCCCAGGTCGCGTTCACCACAGCCGCGGTCGCCAGATGAATCGCGCCCTTGTCCGGGCCGATCCAGCGCAACTGGCTGTCGGATGTCAGCGCGCGCCAGAACGCGCCCATGTCAGCAGCAATATCCTCGAGCGTTTTGCCCACGATCAGCGGAGCAAGCGCCTGCACCGCGCTCACGCAGATCTCGTTGCCGCGCCCGATCGTGAAGGTGAGGCCGTGGCCGGTGAGCGCCTGAGGCGAATCCGTCTCGAGCGTCACGTAGGCCGCGGAGTAGTCCGGCGCGGCGTTCATCGCGTCGGAACCGTCGAGTGAACGCGAGGTCGGAAACCGGATGTCCCGGACAGACAGCCTGGTGATTGTCGTCATCTGAACACGCTCCTGGGCGACAGCTATCGACTTCCGCCTATGAGCCCTATGAGCCCTATTGCAGCCTGTACGGCCTCTGAGCGAAGGCGGAACGGAAGGGTACGTTGCAAACTCAACTTACGGCCTTTCTCGCCGCGATGCGACGGACAAAAGCCAGGGAAGAGCGATGCGTCCTTCCCCGCTTGTCGCGCCTTGATGGCAATCGTCAATCGTAGAGCACGGCGGCGATCCTGGGATCGCTCATATTGTTCTTGTCGTACCAGAAGAAGCCCGTGTCGATTTTCGCCGGCAACTTCTCGCCTTTGAGTGCCTTCACCGCGGAGTCCACCACGCACTTGCCGATGCCGACCGGATTCTGTGTGATGGCGCCCAGCATCAGACCCGACGTGATGTCCGTCTTTTGCTCCTTGCCGGAGTCGAAGCCGATCAGCACGAGCTTCTTGCCCGATTCCTTGACACCGATCGCCGCGCCTTCCGCCGAGCCTTCATTGGCGCCAAAAATGCCCTTGAGATTGGGATTGGCCTGGATCATCGTCTTGGCGATCTCCGCCGACTTCAAATGGTCGCCGCCGCCGTACTGTACGGAAACGATCCTGATGTTGGGATGCTTCGCCTTCATCTGATTCAGGAAACCGTCACGGCGATCGACGCCGGTGCGGCTGGTCTGGTCGTGCACGATCACCGCGACTTCACCGGCATTGCCGATCGCCTCGGCCATCTTGTCGGCGGCGAGCGCGGCCGCGGCAAGATTGTCCGTCGCGCAGGTGGTCAGCGGAATGTCGCTGTCGACGCCGGAATCGAAGGCGATAACCGGTATTTTCGAGGACTGCGCCCTTTTCAGAAGCGGAATGGCCGCCTTGCTGTCGAGCGCGGCAATGCCGAGCGCCTGGGGCTTCTTGGCGAGCGCGGCCGACAGCATGTCGATCTGTTTGTCGACCATGGCCTCGGTTTCCGGGCCCTCGAATGTGATCCTGACGTTGTGCTCCCTGGCCGATTGCTCGGCGCCGGCTTTGACGGCCTGCCAGAACTGGTGCTGGAAGCCTTTCGAAATGAGCGGAATATAAACGTCATCCGCATGCGCAAGATTCGCTCCGCCAATGAGCGCGCTCAAGCCGACCACGACACCGGATATTCTTCGATTCAACATGGAATTTCTCCTCCTGGGGTGGACCATCAACCTACAGCCTGTGGGGGAGCCTTTGCGCGCCCCTTCTTTGAAATTGTCCGGCTCAGCGTCAGCTCTTCCTGCGTCGCAGAATATCGGCGTAGACCGCGAGAATGATGATGAGGCCTGTCACGACGATCTGCCATTCCTGCGCGACGGACATGATGCGCAGGCCGTTGGTCAGCACGCTCATGATGAAGGCGCCGATGATCGTGCCCAGCATCGTGCCGGAACCGCCGCTTAACGACGTGCCGCCGATCACCACGGCGGCGATCGCTTCGAGCTCATAGCCCTGGCCCAACGCGGGCTGGGCCGAATTCAGGCGCGACGCGATGAGCAGCCCGGCGATGCCGCAAATCGCCCCGCTCAGGCCATAAATGGCGATTTTCCACCGGTCCACATTCACGCCGGAAAGGCGCACGGCTTCCTCGTTGCTGCCGAGTGCAAACGTGTAACGGCCGAGCGCCGTGCGATTGAGCGTGATCGAACTCACCACCGCAAGGAAAAACAGGATCAGGACCGCGTTCGGAATGGGCAGGCTCGGCACGATATAGCCGATCAATGAATCCTGCGAGATCCGGTAGAAGTTTTCGGTGTCGGTGAAATAGATCGGCTTGTCGGCCGAGACGACGAGCGAGAGCCCTTTGAGCAGCATCATCATGCCCAGGGTGGCAATGAACGGCGGTATTTTCATTTTCGCCGTGAGCGTTCCTGAAACGGTCCCGCAGATTGCGCCAGTGCCGATCGCCGCCACGACGCCGGTCCACATCGGCAAATGCCAGGAGCTGAGAAATACGCCGCAGATGACCGCCGTGAAGGTCATCAGCGTGCCGACGGACAAATCGATGCCGCCGGTAATGATGACAAACGTGCAGGCAATCGCCAGCACGCCGTTGACCGCCGTCGCCTGCAGAATGCCGAGCATGTTGTCCATCTGCATGAAAGATGGCGAAGCGAAGCTGAAAAAGATCAGCATCAGTAGCAGGCTCGCGAAGGCGAGCAGCTTCTGCAAAGCGGTCGGCGAGAAGACGCGGGCCCGAAGGCCGGCGTAGCGTCCTTCCCGCCCGAGCGCTGAGGTATCCGATGGCAATGTCATATCGATCTCTTGAGACTCAGGCCGCCGTTTTCAAGGTTTCGCGCCGCGTCGCCAGATGCATGATGCGCTCCTGGGTCGCCTCCGCGGCTGAGAGTTCGCCGGTAATGCGGCCCTCGCACATCACGATGACCCGGTCGCTCATGCGCAGGATTTCCGGCAGTTCCGACGAGATCATCACGACCGCCTTGCCCTCCCCCGCGAGCGAGCGCAGCAGCTTGTAGATTTCATTCTTGGCGCCGACGTCGATGCCACGCGTCGGCTCGTCGAAAAAGAGAACGTCGCAGTCGCGCTCAAGCCATTTCGCAATGACGATCTTCTGCTGATTGCCGCCCGACAGAAGCCGCACCGCCTGGGTCGCCGAAGGCGTGCGAATGCCGAGCAGACTGATGAAATGGCTGGCTGTCCGGCGTATCTGCGCACGGCGCAAGAAGAAGTTGAGCGACAGGAATTTGCGCAGGTTGGACATGACGATGTTCGATTCGACATCCATGCCGGTCGCAAGACCAAAGCGTTTGCGGTCTTCCGACAGATAGCCGATGCCGTGCGCCACCGCGTCGCTCGGCGTTCTGATGGTCGCCCTGGCGCCGTTCACGACGATCTCGCCGGATTCGACCGGATCGGCGCCGAACACCGCCCGGGCGACTTCGGTGCGACCGGCGCCCATCAAACCGGCAAAGCCCAGTATTTCGCCTTTGCGCAATGCGAAGCTCACGTCCCTGACCAGTGGGCCGGCATTCAGATTCCTGACCTCCAGCGCGATCTCGCCCTGGTCCGCCACACTGTGGGACGGCGCGATGTCGGTCAAGGTGCGCCCGACCATCATGCCAATGATCGCTTCGACGCTGGTGTCCCTGGCGGCCACGGTGGCCACATATTCGCCGTCGCGCATGACGGTGACGCGGTCGGCAATCTGCTTGAGCTCATCCATCTTGTGCGAGATATAGACGATGCCGACGCCCCGGCTCTTCAGCTCGCGGATGATGCGGAACAGTTCGGCGATCTCGGCGTCGTTCAACGCCGAGGTGGGCTCGTCCATGATCAGGACGCGCGAATCGAAGGACAAAGCCTTCGCGATCTCGACCATCTGCTGCCGCGCCACGGTGAGTGCACCGACCACCGCGCGCGGGTCGAGACTCACATGCATGCGTGCCAGAATGGCGGCCGCCTGCGCATTGAGCCTGTCTTCGTCGAGCAACAGGCCAAGGCGCCCGCGCGGCTCGCGGCCGATGAAAATATTCTGCGCGACGGTCAGATGATTCATCAACTGGAGTTCCTGATGAATGATGCCGACGCCCACGGCCTGCGCGTCGCGCGGGCTCAGGAATTCGACCGGCTGGCCGTCGTAGAGGATTTCACCCGAATCCCGGGTATACACCCCGGCAAGGATTTTCATCAGCGTCGACTTGCCAGCGCCGTTCTCGCCCATCAGCGCATGGACTTCCCCCGCCATGAGCTCGAACTGGACTTCGTGAAGCGCCCTCACGCCGGGAAAGCTCTTGTTGAGTCTTTTGACGGAAATGAGCGAGGTCACGGCGCGGATCTGACGATAATTCCGCGACCGCAGCCGGTCTCATCGCGACACGCTGAAGGCCCAGGCGGCAGGCGGCGCAAGGTTTCGCGACCGAAATCGCAAAGAGAAGCCAGACACATTGCTGGGCCTCCGGAACCGATGTGCGACGATTTTACGACGCTGGCGAGCCGCGGCTCAAGCTCAGACATTCCCCAGTGTCGGCGGCAGGCGCAAGCGACGCGGGGTCGCTTCCCGGGTGCCCGGTAACGCCGAGACTTATCCGACATTACAGAAACCTTCGCCGCCGCTTCGGCCACGCCGGACCCTACCTGCGCGGGCAGTCGGCACGCCGGGTGGAGTAACCGAATCCCAGCATCCAGGTTGGCGCGAGGATGTCAGAGGTCGAAGGTGCCACGATACTTCTCATCGGCATGCGGGCAGGTATTGATTCGACGAGCGCGCCGCCAGGTACTTGGCGGAGAAACCGCGAGCCGCGCTCAGGCTTGAACACGTCGGTTTTCATCACGACGCCGCGGCGACCCTCTGTTCATACAGCGTGCGCACATCGCCGGAAGACGCCAGCTCGAAGAAGGTACCGGTGGCGCTCATATCGGACGAGGAGAAGCTCACATGATTGAGCTTCATGGGAGGGGTGATTGCAGAAGGTGGTGTCTTGCCTGTTCAGAAACGCCGTTAGCACCCGATACGCCGCTACCGCCGGTTAAGCCGCCTGACCAGCGGTCCCAGCGTGGTCGCCTGAATCAGCAGACTGAAGACGACCACGAGGTACGTGACCCCGATGAACATGTCCCGGCCATGAAAATCGGGTAACGACAGCGCGAGCGCGATTGAAATACCTCCGCGCAAACCGCCCCACGTCAGCATAAGCGCCGAATGGGGATTGACCCGTCGGAAATTCTGCAATGCAAACAACGGTATCGACACACTGATGCCGCGCGCAACCAGAACCACGGGAATCGCAGCCAGCCCCAGCCGGACAATGTGCTGATGTAGCGATAGCGCAATGATCTCCAGCCCGATTAAACCAAACAACACCAGATTGAGCAGTTCGTCGAGCAGCTCCCAGAAGCTGAACAGATGCTCGCGTGTTTTCTCCGACATCGATGTAAGCGCGCCATGATTGCCGATGACAAGACCCATGATCACGACGGCAAGCGGTGCGGAGACGTGCAGCGTCTCGGCCAGACTGTATCCGCCGGTGGCAAGCGCGAGCGTGATCAGGATCTCGACCGGGTAGCTGTCGATGCCGCGCAGCAGCAGCGATGCGGCGAACCCGAGGCTCACGCCAAGGATCAATGCCCCGGCAATCTCACGAAGCAGATCGATGGCCACGGCCGTCGCGGAGAATTCATTCGCACCGCTGGCAAGCCCGACCAGCGTCACGAATGCGACGACGGCCGTCCCATCGTTAAAGAGCGCCTCTCCTGTGATCTTGGTTTCGAGGCTCTCGGGCGCGCCAGCGCCCTTGAGTACGCTAAGAACGGCGATCGGATCGGTCGGGGAGATCAGCGCCCCGAACGCCAGGCACCAGAGAAGACTCACCGGATGTCCAAGCCATTGCGTGACGTAAAAGAACCCCAGGCCGACGAGCGCCACGGATATCAGCACGCCGATTGTCGCGAGCAACAGCACCGCGCGCCGCTGTGTGCGCATGCGTGAGAGGTCGACGTGCAGTGCGCCCGCGAACAGCAAAAAACCGAGCAGGCCGTGAAAGACGATATCGGCGAAGTCGATCTGCGTCACAATCTTTCTGGCAACGACCGCCATGGTCGGGTAATAAAAACCGAGCGCCGATATACCCAGACAGACAACCAGCCCGACCGCGGTAATCCCCAACGTGTCGGGCAGTTTAATAAAGCGATAGTTGATAACGCCGAAGACGGCAACGACCGCGAGCAGAGCGCCTGTGATCTGGAATACTGTCATTGTCTGGATAACGTTGATACCGGAGAAGAGAGAGGGTGCGTCAGAATTCATGGCGCTCGCAAGCGCGTTCATCTGAATGTTTGATGTGTCACTGATCCGCGTAAAGGCGCCCGGGATGATTGCCGTAGTGGCGTCAGTTAGGAGTGTTGTCGAACGCGGATTCGAACGGCGTCAAGAATGCGTTTTTTTGCGGGATTTTGCAACGGTGATTTCGCCATTTTTTGCTATTGGTTTTGGCTTGAGGAAGCTCTCACCCTCGCTACCCGGTGCGTCATGCATCCGTTTCTCCGGAGCAAAACTCCTGGGCAAACGGGCGGTGAAGTGCAACCACGGGATGAATGTTTAGAGTTCAGCGCTAACGGTGGCGAGCGAGCGCCCGACGATCCGGGCCACGGCCCGGATCGTCGAACCCTGCGGATGCAGGTTCGCAATGATAAGGCGTTCTTCAGGTTGAAGTTGCTGATACTGAGTTGTTACGTGCATCGCAACACCTTATGTGAAACAGTGTTGCGCTTCAGGAAAGCGCCGCGACTCGCGGGCTAATGGTCTGCCGCCAGCGCCTTCAGATGGGCTTCACCGGCGTCTTTCGCGGCGGCACGCGTTTCGAAGGTTCCGTCGGACACGAGCGAACGTTTCACCTCGCGGTTCCGGAAGTCGACTAGCGTGATGACCCAGACATAGGCTCCAGTCTGTTCCGCCGTTTGTACGAAAGCCTGCACATCGCCCTGGTTGTCCGCATTCATCGTGATCTCCTGAGGAAAGTGGCACAAGAACAGATTGCGCCAGAAGAACGGCCGGCATGCCAATTCGGCGAACGGAAGAAACCGGCCAATAATGGAGCCGATTTCGCCTTTGGCGGGCGCAACCGGCACCGCAAACGCTACGCTCCCTGTTTCGCGAGCCGTTGCGCGGGTAAACTGATTCTAGACAATACGTTCACGCGCAATGCGCTATTTGTCTGGATCCGGCGACGGGCCGGAATGGGCACGCGAGCGTGCCGGCATCTGCAGCAATACGGAGGGGCTATGACCGACTTCACCGAGGCCCGCGAGCGGATGGTCGAACGGCAGATCGCTCGCCGCGGCGTGGTCAATCCCCATGTACTGGCCGCGATGCGTCGCGTGCCTCGCGAGGAATTCGTGGCCGCCGATCTGCGGGAATTCGCGTACGAAGATACGCCGCTGCCGATCGGCAACGAACAGACCATCTCGCAACCCGCCATCGTCGCGGCGATGATCGATGCCGCGGAAGTGAGTCCAGGCGAGCGCATCCTCGACGTCGGCACCGGCTCGGGCTATGCCGCAGCGGTTGCCGCGGCGATCGCACAGCACGTGGACTCGATCGAACGCCACGCCGGACTTGTCGCCACCGCTCGCGAAGTCCTGCGGCGGCTGCAAATTTCCAACGTGACGATTCACCTCGGCGACGGCACCGTTGGCCTCGCGGAACATGCACCGTACGACGCGATCATTGCGGCAGCCGGCGGCCCCCATGTTCCCGACGCGTGGCGCAGGCAACTCGCCGTCGGTGGCCGGATCGTCATGCCGGTGGGTCGCGATCCCCATCATCAGCGGCTCATCAAGCTCGTGCGCCGCAGCGAACAGGATTATGACGAGAGCTGGCTTGGCGAAGTGAGGTTTGTACCACTTGTCGGCGAAGATGCGTGGCCGTCGATGGACGGCGGCGCGCGGCGCGCGGGAAGCGGCTTTTGCCGCGGGCGGCTTCGCGCCATTGCGCGGGCTGTAGGGGTCGGATGTGAATAGCCGGACGCGCAACGAGATGGGATGCTTGCGAAGCGGCGATCGAAGCGCCGCTTTGTGACCAGCAGATTTGACGGGACCGCCTCCGCCCGCTGAATCGATGCGCGCGTCAAATACCTTCCGCGTACCGGCTACGTGCGCGCAACCCCCGATGGAATGAGCGCCGCGGAAATTATCGCTCCGGGAAAGGTGTGCGCGGCATGATGCCGCAAACCGCGTGACCTCGCGCAAGACCGGAGCGCGCACATTTATTCCTGGTGACAACGAACGGAAACGGTGAGGCCGGGCGTTGATCTGGCGCAAGCAGGCCGCCATTCGCGGGTGTCCGCCATCGCGAAACAGGCGCTATTCTTGACCAGGCAAGATGGAATCGCAGCTCGGACGGTGGAAGTTGCGAAATAGCTGCGCCGTATTCGCTGCCAGCGTCAGTCTGTTGCAGGAAGTGCGAGCGCCCTTGAGTTGTTTGTTGATCCAAACTGGAAGGAAACATTCATGACCGCCATGATGAAAGCCGCTGTATTCATCGAGCCGGGCCGCATCGAACTCGCCGACAAACCCGTGCCCGATGTCGGCGCCAACGACGCGCTCGTGCGCATCACCACCACCACGATCTGCGGCACCGACGTGCATATCCTGAAAGGCGAATACCCGGTTGCCAAGGGCTTGACTGTCGGCCACGAGCCCGTGGGCGTGATCGAAAAACTCGGCAGTGCGGTGCTCGGCTACCAGGAGGGCCAGCGAGTGGTCGCGGGCGCTATCTGCCCTAACTTCAACTCCTATGCCGCGCAAGACGGGGTCCCGTCGCAAGACGGCAGTTATCTGATTGCCAGAGGCCTGTGCGGTTGCCACGGCTATAAGGCTACGGCGGGCTGGCGCTTTGGCAACATGATCGACGGCACGCAGGCCGAATACGTACTTGTCCCCGATGCGCAGGCCAATCTGGCACCCGTGCCCGACGGATTGACCGACGAACAGGTGTTGATGTGTCCCGACATCATGTCCACGGGCTTCAAGGGCGCGGAAAACGCCAACATCCGTATCGGCGACACGGTCGCCGTGTTCGCACAAGGGCCCATCGGCCTGTGTGCCACGGCGGGCGCGCGTCTGCTCGGCGCGAGCACCATCATCGCGGTGGATGGAAACGACCACCGTCTCGAGATAGCCCGGAAGATGGGGGCCGACGTCACGCTCAACTTCAAGAATTGCGATGTGGTGGACGAAATCCTGAAGCTCACTGGCGGGCGCGGCGTGGATTCGTCGATTGAAGCGCTCGGCACCCAGAGTACGTTCGAGTCGGCTTTGCGGATCCTCAAACCAGGCGGCACGCTGTCGAGCCTCGGTGTGTACTCGTCCGATCTGACGATTCCCCTCGGGGCCTTCGCCGCGGGTCTCGGCGATCATAAGATCAACACCGCGCTGTGTCCCGGTGGCAAGGAACGTATGAGGCGTTTGCTGAACGTCGTGGAATCCGGACGCGTCGACCTTGGCGCACTGGTCACGCACCACTACAAGCTGGACGATATCGTCGCTGCATACGACCTGTTTGCGAATCAGCGCGACGGGGTGCTTAAGGTGGCGATCAAGCCGCATTGAGCGGAAAAGCGATGACCGGGCAAATCGGCCTTGCCTTCGTCATCGCCACCCTGCCCCGGCTATTGCCTCGATCTCAAACCGCGCCCGGACTCACGTACGCCGTCTTGACCGTGGTGTAAAACTCGCGGGCATAGCTGCCTTGCTCGCGCGGACCGTAGCTCGAACCCTTGCGGCCGCCAAACGGCACGTGGTAATCCACGCCGGCGGTCGCCGTGTTCACCATCACCATGCCCGCCTGCACATGGCGGCGGAAGTGGCTCGAATACTTCAGCGACGTCGTGCAGATACCCGCGGAGAGCCCAAACTCCGTGTCATTGGCGACCGCGAGCGCCTCGTTGTAGTCCTTGACCTTGATGACCGAAGCTACCGGGCCGAACACTTCTTCCCGGTTGATGCGCATGTCCGGCGTGGTGTCGGTAATCAGCGCCGGCGCGAGGAAATAGCCGCGCGTATCGCGCTCGATCCGCTCCCCACCGAAGATCGTGCCGCCCTCCTCGCGCGCGATGGCGATGTATCGTTCATCCTGCTGGAGCTGCTTGTCGTCGACGACCGGGCCGATGTGGGTGCCGTCGGCAAGCGCATCGCCCACCTTCAAGGCTTGCATGCGCGCTTTCATCGCGTCGATGAAGCGGTCGTGGATCCCTTCGGTCACGATGAAGCGGCTCGACGCCGTGCAGCGCTGGCCCGTCGAATAAAACCCACCGTTGATGCACGCTTCGACCGCGACGTCGAGGTCGGCGTCATCGAGCACCACCATCGGGTTCTTGCCGCCCATCTCCAGCTGGAACTTCTTGCCGGAGGCGAAGCATTTCGCTCCGATGGCACGCCCCGTCGCGACAGAACCCGTGAAGCTCACGGCGTCGACCTGCGGTGAGGAAACCAGCGCTTCGCCAACCACGGCACCCTGTCCCATGACGAGATTGATGACGCCCGCCGGCGCGCCCGCCTCGGCGATGATCCTGACAAGCTCCCACGTGCTGGCCGGAACGAGGTCGGCCGGTTTGACGACGACGGTGTTCCCGTACGCAAGCGCCGGCGCAATCTTCCAGGCCGGAATCGCGATGGGGAAATTCCACGGCGTAATGAGGCCGATCACGCCGAGCGGCTCCCGGGTCACTTCCACCGTCATGCCGGGTCGTACGGATGGCACGATTTCGCCGCCAATGCGCAGCGCTTCGCCCGCGAAGAACTTGAAGATCTGCCCCGCGCGGCCCACTTCGCCAATCGCCTCGGGCAGCGTCTTGCCCTCTTCACGCGCGAGAAGCCGGCCCAGTTCGGCCTTACGCGCGAGGATCGTGCTGCCCGCCTGGTCGAGCAGATCGAAACGCTGCTGCGGCGTGGACAGCGACCATTGCGCGAACGCGTTGCGCGCGGCGCGGATCGCGCGCTGCGTCTGCTCAGCGTCGGCCTGGGCGAACTCGCCGATCACGTCGTCGAGATTGGACGGATTGACGTTGCGGGACACGCTCGCGCCGTCTACCCACTGTCCGTCGATGTAGTTCGCAAACTGGCTCATGTTCTTTCTCCGGTCGATACGGAATGAAGCCTGCGCCGGCATGACCTGATCGTCAGGCCCGGGCGCAGGCGCCTGGAAATGCCCGTTGGGCCGCGCGCGCCGCGACCGCCGCTCTCCATGTTCGAGCCTCTCAGGCCGACGCAAGCAGCCCGCGTGCGGCAAGGTTCCGGTACAGCGCGCGCACACCGAACGTCCACGGTTCGATTTCGGTGCTGAGCCGGACCGTATTGGTCAGCGCGCCCAGTTGCGGCGTCGAAATCGTCACCAGGTCGCCCAGGTGATGCGTGAATCCCGCGCCGGGTGCGTCGCGGTCCTTGATCGGCGAGAACATCGTGCCGAGGAACAGCATGAAGCCGTCCGGATACTGGTGATGCCGTCCCCATGTTTGCGCGACCAGGTTCGCCGGATCGCGGCTGATTTCGCTCATGTGGCTCACGCCCTCGAGCACGAAGCCGTCGTCGGCGCCTTCCACTCGCAGCGCGACGCTCGCCGTGCGCACGGAGTCGAGCGAAAAGCTCTCGTCGAAGAGGCGCACGAACGGGCCGATCGCGCACGAGCCGTTGTTGTCCTTGCACTTGCCCAGCAGCAGCGCCGAGCGGCCTTCGATATCGCGCAGGTTGACGTCGTTGCCCAGCGTCGCGCCGACGATCTCGCCGCGGCTGTTCACCGCCAGGACGATCTCCGGTTCCGGATTGTTCCAGGTGGAAGCCGCGAGCAATCCCACGTCGGCGCCGAAACCAACCGCCGACATCGGCTGCGACTTCGAGAACACTTCCGCGTCCGGGCCGATGCCCACTTCCATATATTGCGACCACGCGCCGCGCCGCTCGAGTTCGGCCTTCAGCTTCATCGCGGCGTCCGAACCCGGCTCGATTTTCGACAGATCCGTGCCGATCATCGAAGCGATGGTGTCGCGGACTTCCTTCGCCTTCGCCGGATCGCCGGCCGCCTGCTCTTCGATGACGCGTTCGATCAGGCTCACGGCGAACGTGACACCGCACGCCTTGATGGCCTGAACATCGCACGGCGCGAGCAGTCGCAAGGCCGGCGCGGCAGCGCCGGGCAGATTGGACGCGATCAGTTGCGCGACCGCGCCGAGCGACACGCCAGGCGCCGTGCGCGCGAGCGGCGCGGCGTCCTCCCGGTCGAACAGATCGGCCGTGGTCGGCACGGTCGCGGTAATGTCGAAGACCTCGCCGCCACGCACGACGACCACCGACGGGCCTTCATGCTGGTCGGTCTTGCGCCACACGCGCCCAACGAGCAGCGCCTGGCCGAGGTCGTCCGGGAGGAAACTGGATGGAGAAGTTGCGGACATGGAGAATGGATTTCTTCAGGAAAGTTGGAAGGCCGGCATGGCCGGGCTCGACGCAAAACCCGGGCCCGGCTCCGCAACCTGCGGTTCAGTGCGAATGCCTCGGATTGCCGCGCTCGGCGATCACCTTCAGATACAGCGTCGCGGGTTCGAGACAGCCGCCGGTAGAGAGCTGACCCACCGTCTGACGGTACAGTTCCTGCCACGGCGTCTGCGTCGGAGGAATCGCGAAGGTGGCCGTTTCGCGGCGCCGCGCGAGTTCCTCGTCGTCGACCAGTACGTTGACGCTGCGCGAATTCAGGTCCACGCGAATACGATCGTTCGTGCGCAACAGCGAGAGTCCGCCGCCAACCGCCGCCTCGGGCGACATGTTGAGAATCGACGGGCTCGCGGACGTGCCGCTTTGCCGGCCGTCGCCGAGCGTCGGCAACGACGTGATGCCCTGACGCACGAGTTCCGCCGGCGGCGCCATGTTCACCACCTCGGCGCTGCCCGGATAACCCACCGTGCCGGCGCCGCGAATCACCAGAATACAATGCTGGTCGATATCGAGCGACGGGTCGTTGATGCGCGCGTGATAGTCCTCGGGACCATCGAAGACGATGGCCCGCGCCTCGAACGTGTTTTCGTTGCCGGGCTCGCTCAGATAGGTCTGCCGGAAAGCCTCGCCGACCACCGACATCTTCATGATCGCGCTGTCGAAGAAGTTGCCCGACAGCACGATGAACCCTGCGCCATGCTTGAGCGGATCTTCCGTCGTCCTGATGACGTCACGATCCGGCGACGGCGCATCCGCAGCAATCTCGCCGATGGTCCGGCCCGAAACGGTCAGACATTCGCGATGGACGAGTTGTGCGTGGACAAGCTCGCGCAACACAGCGGGCACGCCGCCCGCGCGGTGAAAACTCTCGCCCAGATATTCGCCCGCGGGCATGCAGTTCACGATCAGCGGCACCTGCTCGCCCACCCGCTGCCAGTCGTCCAGCGTCAGCTCGACGCCCATGTGCCGCGCAATCGCGATCAGATGCGGCGGACAGTTGGTCGACGCACCCAGCGCCGACGCGACCACGATCGCGTTTTCGAACGCCGCCTTCGTCATGATGTGCGACGGCCGCACGTCCTCGCGTACCAGATCGACGATTCGCTTGCCCGTCGCATACGCCATCTGGCCGCGTTCGCGGTATGCCGCGGGAATGCTCGCGCAGCCGGGCAACGACATGCCGAGCGCCTCGGCGAGGCTGTTCATCGACAACGCGGTGCCCATCGTGTTGCAGTGGCCGATCGACGGCGATGACGCGGTCGTCAGCTGCATGAAGCCCTCGTAGTCGATTTCCCCGGTAGCCAGCAGATTGCGCGCATGCCAGATGACCGTGCCCGAACCGACGCGCTTGCCTTCGTGCCAGCCGTCGAGCATCGGACCACCCGAGAGCACGATCGCGGGCATGTCGACGGTCGCGGCCGCCATCAGACAGGCGGGCGTGGTCTTGTCGCAACCGGTGGTCAGCACGACGCCATCGAGCGGAAAGCCGTGCAGGATTTCCACCAGTCCCAGATACGCGAGATTGCGGTCGAGCGCGGCGGTCGGCCTGCGGCTCTGTTCGGCGAGCGGATGAACCGGGAATTCCATCGGAATGCCGCCGGCGTCGCGAATGCCCGCTTTCGTACGCGCCGCGAGTTCGATGTGGTGCCGGTTGCACGGCGCGAGATCGCTACCTGTCTGTGCGATGCCGATGATCGGACGGCCCGACTGAAGTTCTTCGCGCGTCAGGCCGTAGTTCATGAAGCGCTCCACGTAGAGCGCCGTCATATCCGCGTGCGATGGGTCGTCGAACCATTCCTGGCTTCTCAGCCGGCGCGGTGTGGATGCTGACATGTGCCTGTCTCTCTGTCGTGGGGAGGTTAAATTGCTTGCGTGCTGCGCTGCACATCCGTCTGGCGGCGGATTTGCCATCGTCGGCCGGCGCTGCCCCTATCAGCATGCTACGCGGCACGAGCAGGATCAACACGCAACTGACCAGCAGACACGCGCCAGGCGTATAAGTGCCGTTGTTGATATCGCCGGTCAGGTTCCTCGCGACGGCGGTGATGATCGGCCCCGTAAAACCGGACAGGTTGCCGATTACGTTGATCATCTCGATACCCGCCACGGCGGCCGCGCCTGCCAGCAATTGACCAGGGAACGTCCAGTAAATCGGCATCAACGCGAGGATGCCGGCAGTGACGATCGGGAGAAACGTGATGGCCCACGCCACGTGATGCACGAACGCCGCGCTCAGAATCAGCCCGATGCCGCCAATCGGCGCGGGGATCGCCGCGTGCAGGCGCCGCTCGCCGGTTTTCTTCGGCCAGCCCTGATAGGCCGAACCGGCCCGCGGTATGGCCGACCAACCAGCCGGACACCACGCCGCCCAGCATCAGACTGACCGGCATCGCGATCAGGAAGCCCGACATGACGCAGCTCTGACGGTGCGCCGGAAACCAGTAGTTCAGGTAAAGGGAGGTCGCGGAACGCCCATGATACCTGGCGGCATCCGGCGCACGGCGAGGTTTCGCCGCCGTTCGCGGATGGCGCGAGGCCTCGCGCGGCCCGTTCCGCGTGCTGCCTTGTGATTGTCTTATTGCCACCTTATTGCGCGAAGCCCCATTTACACCGGGCCTGCGGCTGGCCGGGCACCGGTGAGCGAAACGAGAACAGACCGCCGGCATCCGGCTGCTGCTGACGCGCTACCGGCGACAAGCCCTTCCATGCGGTCGACGCATAAACAGTCTGCAGATCGTCGCCGCCGAAGGCGAGCTTCGTCACGTTGGCGCAGGGAAACGGTACCTGTTCGACCCGCTTGCCGTCGGGCGAGAAGCGCTCGATACGCCACCCGCCGAAAAGCGCGACCCACAGGAATCCGTCGGCGTCGACCGCCATGCCATCGGGGTAGCCGTCGCCGGAAATGGCGGCAAAGATGCGTTTGCGCGACAACGTCCCGTCTTCGCCCAGGTCGAATGCATACACCACGCGCCGCATGGTGTCGCCGTGGTAAAGCGTGCGCGCGTCCGGGCTCGAGGCGGGTCCGTTGGTGATCACGTAGCCGTCGTCCTGGGCCACCGCTTCGCCGGCATGGTTGACGCGATACAGCGTGCCGCTGGGCTGCTCTTCGCCGTCGTCCATCGAGCCGAACCACAAGTGCCCGCTGGCATCCACGAAGCCGTCGTTGAGACGGTTGCCCGGCAGGTGCACTTCAACGTCCTTGAGCTTGCTGAATTGTCCGCTGCCGGCATCGAAGCGATACAGGCCGCCCGGCAGCCCGCAAACAAAACCGTGGCCCGCAAGCGGTGCGATGAAACCCGGTTGACCGGGCGCCTTCCACGTTTGCGTTTGTCCGGTAGTGACCGTCAGACGATGAATCTGGCGGCCCTTGATATCGACGAAATAAACCGCGTTCTCCCCGGCCTGCCACAGCGGGCCTTCGCCCAACTCGGCATGGACCGGCCATACGCAGACAGGGGGATGAATTTTCATTCTCCGTACCACCCGGCGTCGACGAAATAATCCCGCCCTGAGCAACGCGACGCATCGTCGGACGCAAGAAACAACGCCATGCGCGCGACATGCTCAGGTTCGATACGCAAACGCAGACATTGGCTGGCGACGAGCTTCGCTTCGCTCTCGGGCGACTGCCAGAGCTGCATCTGACGGGGAGTCCGCACCGCGCCGGGAATAATGCAGTTCACGCGGATGCCGGCGGCGCCGAGATCGCGCGCGAGGCCCCGGGTCAGCCCTTCGATACCGGCCTTCGCGCTCATGTAGATCGCGAGGTTCGGCAACGCGAGGTGCCAGGAAACCGAGCCAAGATTCAGGATCACGCCGCGCCCGATCTTGCGCATGCCGGCCGCTGCGGCCTGCGCGCAGAAGAACTGGTGCCGCAGGTTCACGGCCATGCGCTCGTCCCAATAGGCCGGCGTGATGGCGTCGACTTCATGCCGGTCGTCGTTGCCAGCGTTGTTGACGAGTACCTCGATCGGCCCGGCGATCTCGACGATCCCGGCAAACGCACTGTGGATCGCATCGACGCTGCGCAGATCGCAGCGGCGGAACAACGGCGGGTGAGGCGCGTCGCTCAGCGATTGCTGCAACGCCAGCGAATCGTCCTCAGCGACGTCGAGGAAGAAAACTCGCGCGCCCTGCCGGGCGAAAGCTTCGACCATCGCGGCGCCGATGCCGCTGCCGCCGCCGGTGATGACAACCGTTTTGCCTGAGAGGCTGGGATAGATTGCGTACGACATCGGATAGTCCACCTGTTCCGGGTATGACAACAAATACATGGCGTCCAGCCGCCGCCCGGCTTGACGCGTGCCGACTCGCGGGTTGAGACCGGACCTCGACCCCGCTCGCGAGGCGCCGGTCGCGTTGGAGCGTTCGCGCCGCGTTGCCGGTGAGCGTCACCGTATCGCGCAGGTGAATGTCGCGGCTCGGGCTTCCGACCATCAGATCGAAGTCTCCTGGCTCGACGATACGCTCTCCTCGCCCATCGGTGAAGTTGAGCATCTTGTCAGGCATGTCGCCGTCGCGCGTGAATCACCTGTTCGTCGCGGCGATTCCCTATGCCAACCGGGAGCGCCGGGCGTGGACTCGAATCGGCTCGACCGTTAGTTGCGTTATGGCTTTTGCCAAGTGCGGCGTTGGTCCAACAATACCAGCCCGGACAGTATTCGCCCTTAACAGGTTTTAGCTTGTATTTGTAAAATACAGGATATAGACTGTACAAGACATTTACAGGCGTTAGCCTGTGACGGTGTCGAACCATAAGCCGGAGATTTTGCCGTGGACTACCCTATCAAGACGCTGAGCCAGTTAAGGCCAATTCTGCAGGGCTTCAGAAAGACCGCCGGCCTCACTCAGGCTGCGATGGCCAGTCATCTCGGCGTAACGCAGCAGACTTACGCGCAACTCGAGGCCAATCCGGCCACCGTCAGCGTGGAGCGGCTATTCAAGGTCTTGCGGGTACTACAGGTCGATCTCCAGCTCACTCAAACCGCGGGTGGATCGGCAAGCGGCGCCGCCGGGGAAGATGCAGAGCCCTTCGCAACCGCCACGCGAACAGCAGAGCGAACCACCACTGCCCGCTCCGCAAGGAAAGCATCGGCTGCACCGGACAACGTAAAGCGCAAAGCCCCATCATCACGCAGGCAGGAAGCCTCTCCTGAAACGCCCACGCGAACCACAGGCCCGGCAAAACAAACCGCCAGGGCAACTACGCGTGAAACCCGCGGCCGTACCGCACCCGACGCCCCACGCGCGGCCGCCAGATCCGCAAACGTCGGCAAGAAACGGGAGACCTGGTAAGCATGGTGCGAAACACACAGCCCAACCGCCTGAACCTGTGGATGAACGGCTTGCAGGTCGGTTATTGGGAAACGACCCGCAACGGTGAACGTCTGGCGTATCGGGACGACTGGATCGACGATCCGCAGGGGCGCCCGCTGTCATTGTCGCTTCCTTTTACGCCAGGCAACCAGCCCTATCGCGGCGAGGTCGTCGCGAACTATTTCGACAATCTGCTCCCCGACAGCGAACCGATCCGTCGCCGGATCGCCACGCGCTACCGAACCGGTAGTACCGCGCCTTTCGCGTTACTCGCCGCGCTCGGCCGCGACTGCGTCGGCGCCCTTCAGTTGCTGCCACCGGACGAGGCGCCCACCGACCTCACGACCATCAGCGGGCGCAAGCTCGACGACGGCGAAATTGCCCGCCTGCTGCGAGGCACGACGTCGACATCACCGCTCGGACAACACGATCCACTGGAGGATCTGCGCCTGTCGATCGCGGGCGCGCAGGAAAAAACCGCCCTGCTCCGGCATCACGACCGCTGGCTGCTGCCTGAAGGCAGTACGCCGACCACGCATATCTTCAAGTTGCCGCTGGGGCTGGTCGGCAATATGCGGGCGGACATGCGTACCTCCGTGGAAAACGAGTGGCTCTGCTCGCAAATCGTCGCGGCCTACGGGCTGCCCGTCGCCCGTTGCGAGATCGCCGGCTTCGAAGACCAGAAGGTGTTGATCGTCGAGCGATTCGACCGCCGGCTATCCAGCGACGCCACATGGATCGTGCGGCTCCCCCAGGAGGACATGTGCCAGGCGACGGCCACCTCGGCGCTTCACAAGTACGAGTCCGATGGCGGCCCGGGGATCGAGGCGATCATGGAGGTGCTCTCCGGTTCCGCGCGCGCGGCGCTCGACCGGCGCAACTTCTTCATGACGCAGTTGATCTTCTGGCTGCTCGCCGCAACCGACGGCCACGCAAAGAACTTCAGCATCGCGCATTTGCCGGGCAACCGCTACGAATCCACGCCGCTCTACGATGTGCTTTCCGCGCATCCGATCATCGGTGCCGGCGCCGGTCGCTTGCCTGCGCAGAAGGTCAAGCTGGCGATGGCGGTGCGTGGCAGGAACGTCCACTACCTGCTCAATCAGATCCAGCGTCGGCACTGGATTACCGAAGGGCAGCGCGTCGGGTTTTCCGCGGAAAATGTGGAGGCGATGATCAGCGAGATCACTGCACGGACCGAGGCCGTGATCGACGAGGTGTCGTTGCGATTGCCCGCGGACTTCCCGATTGACGTGGCCGAGGCGATCTTCGACGGGATGCGTCGCCTGAACAGGAAGCTGGCGCCGGCGCGGTAAGTGCCATTCGCACTTCCCGTTCGAAGCGGGTACCGCGTCAATGCCAGCGACGCAGCTCGCGTGGCCCCTTCCGGGTCCAGCGCCTCAACGCCCGTTGTGATTGTGCCGGGATGGATCGTCGGATCGTTTCAGGCCGATCCGGGTCGTGACGCGTGGTGAGGTTGGTTGTGCGAGTGCTGGCGGCGGCATCCGTGCCGCCGCAGGGGTGCGGGCTCTGCGCAAGGCTGAATGGAGGAGGCAGGAAAGGCTGCTCCAGATCCTTCCGCTATTCGTTTTTTCAGAATCGCCGCGATGAAAAAGCCACCGATCCGCCCGTGAAGGCAGAAGGATCGCGGTCACTTCGTTCGACTGCTCGCCTTGTTGCAAGTATTCGGAGCAGCGCCCGAACTGTTTGGACCTTCATTCAGTCCGCCGCGCGATGCTTCCTGCCTGCGAACCCGAAGGCCCGCTAAGCCGCCACGCGCGACGAACTCATCCGGCCGAAAACAAACTGGCCCAAATACCAGACCAGTTCCGTGTTCGCGAGGATGGCATCCTCCGTTACCGTCGACGGCTCGAGCTTCATCCTTCGCAGCATCAGCTTGCCTTCCCGCGACGCCATCCATGCATGCATCAGTTCCTTGCGCGTCTTCGCGTCGGCCGCGTTGAAGTGGTCGCGTCCCTTACGTGAATCTTCGTTCATGCGGGCGCGGACTTCTTCTTCGCGCGACGCAACGCTGAGCGCGACCGAGTTTCTTGCCGCCGATTTCGCCGCCTCTTCCTCGACTTCGTCGGCAAGAAGCTTTGCCTGCACATCAACCATTGTCCGTTCCGCTTCGGACATCTTCCAGTTATCGCGTAGCGCTCTCATCAGGTAGCCTGCGGGACTCTTCTTGACCTGCCCGCGTTTGATCCTGAATCGCGTGTATTCGACCGCTTGCTGGATACGCTCATCGGTCCATACATCGCGGTTCTCCGAAATCTCGCTGAACTGCTTGGTCGACAGCGCGAATTCGTCCGTGAGAATCTTGTAAAGATGGCTGGCGTCCGCGAGACTGGCGAGCACGGCGTCGGCCGTATCCTTGCGCTTGAGCAGAAACCTGATGCGATCGATTTTCTTCGACGAAGTGGATGCGGTCCTCGTTTCGTACGACAGCTCGATGTCCGATACCTCGTTGATTTCACGAACCGCCGGTTCGAGCCAGTCGCGCTTGAAATACTTGAAGATCGCGGCGTTCGCACCCATTCTTCCGGGCCAGTTGCGCATCTCGTCGAGCTGGATCCAATCTGTCCGGCCTGCGGGAACGTGGGGAAGAACCTTGTCATAAATCGCGCGCGCGAGGCTGCGCGTGAAGGCCGTTGAAATACGCAAACTCAGCCAGTGAGATTTTTGCGGATCCCGAATGTGCGGAACAAGACGTGGATGAACGTCAAAACGCATCCGCCCTCGATGAAAACCCACCATCCCTATCAGCTGGACCTGGACCCATAGATCGTTTTCGGTTGGTTCCCGGTCGATCGGCGTATTGGTAACGCGGACTTTCGCGTTTTGCGCTTCGTCGGCGATGGTGCGCAAGTGCTTGAGATTGCGGCTGTCATAACGCATCAACCACTTGAAGTAATTCAGCTCCACGTCGTACTGGTCCCGCTGCTCGGACTCTTGTGCAACGATGAAATACGCGGCGTCGAGAAAGCGCCGCGCTGGTAGCCCCATGTTGACGATTTCGGTAAAGAAGTCATTGCGTTGATAGCCGATTTCACGATTGGCTTCATTGATTCGCAATCCGAGATCGAACATGTCTTCGAAAAGCGCGAGTGCCATCTGGCGAGACGTTGTCTTCGACTTACCCTCTTCCGGATTGTCCGACGCCATGTTTGTTCATCCACTCTTTTTTCGCTTTCGGGACTCTAGCATGCGGTGGTGAGCTGTCAACACACAGAACCTCACCATTGAAGGGTTGTGCGGCGACGGGGTCGACCCTAACTCCAGGTTTGCGCACATAGAACCTCACCCATGACACAACCAACCTCACCCCGGCCGCGCGTCTTTGGGCCTCGGATCCTTGTGCCATCGACCCGACAGCGGACCGTCGGACGTTGCGCACAACTCACCTCACCCATGAAGTGTCAGAGGCACATCAGCACATCTAACCTCACCTTGATGTGCACGTGATCTCACCTTGGAGCACAACAAACAGCACCTACGTGCACATTCAACCTCACCTCCGACACAACGCACCTCACCTTTTTAGGGTCAAGTTGTTGAATTAGATGAAGATTGGGGTTTTCTGTTGGTTTGTTGGCTTGTTCTTTCTTTAGAAAAACAAACAAACCGTTAGCACAACGTAAACTGCGAGGCGCGGCCCGATGGTGAGATTCATTGTGCAGAAAGGAATTCACACCCGCTTCAAGAGTGAAGCCAGTTGTATGGGTACGGGCCACGCGACTGCGATAGTCACGAAATGGAAAGACTCAGGTATTCCATTCTGGGTCGAGGTGAGGTTGGTTGTGCGTTTGGGTCGGGAATGAGCGTCATCTGTGGCCACCATGGCCGTGTCAGGGGTCTGCCGAAGCGGAAGGTGAGGTTGATTGTGCTTACCTTCCGTATTTGAAAACAGTAGAAGTAGGGAAGTGCACAAATGACCTCACCTTCTGCTGTTTATTTAAGCAATAACTCTCTTTCGGGATGCTGTTTTACACTGAAGGTGAGGTCATTTGTGCACTATCATGGAGCTGAGCACAATGAGGGAGCGAGCCGATTGAAGAGGGAGAGGATGAATCGGTTGCGCAGAGGGCGTTTTGTACGCGTTAAAAGCGCGAAATCTCATAGAATTATAAAATTACAACGAAAAAACAGCGATTTAAAGAGCTAACTTCGAGCATTTCCTGTATTCTGAGCTTTCTGGAATTTTATGGAAAAACCTCAGAATGGTCAGAACGAGCCAACTTCCCGCCGTAGACCGAACCGTTCACTTTGAACAGATCAGCCAGTTTGCTGAAAAGGTGACGATTTTCACGAATGAGCTTCGTGACACGATTCTGGCACCACGCCCTCGAAAGACAGCGCCTGTGTTCAAAACAGGGGAGATTGCGGAGATGTGCAACATCTCCCATTCCCAGGTGCAATATCTCGCTACCAAGGGCGATGGCGATCTGCCGGCTGGCACCGCGGCAGGCACTGGCCGCACTCGCACCTTTACGTTGGAGGAAGCCCGAATCTGGGTCCAGAAAGTTTCCGACATCTATCAGACTCCGCTCGTTACGAGGTTGAAGGAGCCGGACGGGAAAATCATCATTACCGCCCAGCTGAAGGGCGGCTCTGCCAAAACCACCACCACTATGTGTCTGGCTCAAGGACTTTCGCTACGAGGGCGTAAGGTATTGGTGCTCGACCTTGATCCGCAGGCGTCCCTTTCGGAACTCTGTGGACTGTATGCGGAGAAAGACGTAACACCGGAAGACACGGTATTGCCCTATATCTACGATCAGGAAATCGAGGGCGGTCTGGAGGCCCGGGTCCAATCGACGTACTGGGACGGAATTGATGTGATCCCAGCGCACACGGAATTGATCGGCGCAGAATTTCATTTGCCGGCAATGCAAAAAATGAGACCGGGCTTCCGTTTCTGGACCGTGCTTCGGCAAGGCCTGGAGCCTTTGCGTAAGAAGTATGACTACATATTGATGGACACCTCACCGTCGCTTTCATATCTCAATTTGAACGCGCTAATGGCGGCGGATGCGATGGTGATGCCAATGGTGCCGGAGAACCTCGATTTCATCAGTTCGCTGTCATTCTGGAGACTCTTCTCAGACGTTTCTAAAAGTTTTATTAAGTATGAGAAGGACAAGAAATACGATTTTGTCTCCTTGATACTATCCAGGGTCGACTACGGACGAAATTCGTCTGCCCCCATTGTGCGTGCCTGGGCTCAGAGCGCTTATGAAAACTGGCTGCATTCGATCGAAGTACCTGCCAGTTCTGTGATGAGCACCGGGGCTTTGGCTTTCTCAACGGTCTTCGACATTAGCAGTACCCATAGTGCATCCAAGTCGCTGCAGCGCGTACGGCAGCCCTTGATCGACTACTGCCGATGGGTGGACGAAATCTATTCGGAAAAATGGAGGAGCGCGCAATGAGCAACATGCGAGAACAACTGCTTGCCAAGACGTCTGGAATTCGCAAGACCTCGTCAATTAACGAGGACGAAGTCAAGCGCAGCGGCCGGACCCAGACGGCGCCCGGCCTCGCGGGTGCGCTAGCAGTTGCCCAACTCCGGGTCCAGGAGCTGGAGTCGACGGGTGTCGCGTCGCAATTGCCCGTGGGGGGGATTCTTCCGAATCCCTGGCAGCCTCGTCGGGTGTTCAACGAGGGCAAGCTGACGGAACTTGCGGAGTCCATTCGCGAAGTCGGACTGATGCAACCCATCGTGGTTCGCCGGGTCGAGAACGACTATCAGATTGTGGCGGGTGAACGGCGGTGGCGTGCTCACAAGATGCTGGGAATCGACACCATCAAGGCAGTTGTCGCTGACTGCTCTGATTCGGACATGGCGGTGTTAGCCATGGTAGAGAACATCAGCCGTGATGATTTGGCTGATTATGAGATTGGCGTGGCTATTCGGCGCTCCGAGGCGGAATTTCCTAATCGAAAACGTCTGGCGGAAGCAATGGGTCTGTCGCGCGCGGGGCTTTACCAATTCCTCGCGTTCGAGAACTTACCTGACTTTATCAAAAAGGATTTGGACATCCAGCCTCGCCTTCTGGGAGGAACCGCTGCGCAGGCTATCGCCGCAGCTATAAAGAAGCATGGCGACGATGGTGTAAAAGCGGCTGCGGAGATTTGGCCGCTTGTCTTCAAGGGTGAAATGGACCAAGGCAAAGCTGCTTCGGCGATTACTGCGCTGGCGACGCGCCGGACTACCTCCGGTGAGACCGGCGGACGAAGCATCGACAAATTCTTCGCTGGAAAGGAGCACGCCGGGAGTATTACCAAGGACATCAATAATTTCACTGTGAAAATTAAGGCTGGGGTGATTACAGAGGCACAAGAGACCCAGATACGTGAGCTGATCGGACAGATGTTTCAGGCACAGCCAAAGGCTGGATGATTGAATAAGGTAGGGCGAGCGAGGCCCGCTTTATGGCGGCTTTTTTATGTCGAAGGTACGGGGTGTGAGTTAGTTGGGCGAGTGTCTAGACTCTAGACACTCGCCCAATTTACTTTCAGGCCTTGGGCCGGATGTGAATCGGCCGAGCTGCGAGGCGCATCTCAGGGCCATAAATGCCGTTCTTTTGTATTCAGGGTCCTTATAGACCCCCAAGCGACAGACCGAGCCCATCAAACTCGCACGGGTTGCCGCGCAAATCTTCCGTCTTCCCGCACAGACGGACGCTGCCGATGGAAGGCGCCCTCCTTGCGCAGTTGGACCCCATGTGACTTTTACTCTGCAGAAACCCCTCTAGAAGCCGCGCCCAATGGATGGGTCGCGAAAAAGACGCCATCGTTGACGTGAAGGGTCGCCGGTGGGCAGGCTCTAGGGCCGCATGAGAAGAGAAATCGTCCATACGACTTTTATAACGATTAGGGATGTAGCCTGACGTTCCGCGAGTGCGCGGCTTCATTGGCGTAGGTCTGGCGCGAACCGGGTCGTGGATGTGATTGGTCTCCCGCCGAATGAAGCGCATTAGCTAGCCGCTACATGTCTGTCTGGCAGGGTTAGCGGAGATATTGCCCGCTTCCATCACAGGAATGATTTTCGACCGGAGTCGGACCTCAAGTCGGCGCCTCTGGCGCTGCGCTTTGAGGCTGCGGCCTTGACATTCTCCGCACCTCGGAACGACAGCTATCGGGGCGGGAACCACGAAAGTGACACTGTCTATCGGATCCGGTGCCGCTGTCTACAAATGAACGTTGTTTCCTCGCCGATTCGCATACGTTCCAATATCGATCGCGTGACTCTTTAACTGCCTTAGGGTGGGCTAATTACGAGCAGTCAGTTTGCCCGAGTTATCTCGATTCCCCCGGCGAACGGGCATCCGTGTCCTTGCTCATCCTCTAAGACTGCCGGTATTTCCCAGGGAGATCGTGTCCCGGATGCGCACATTCTTGCTGCTGCGCTGCGAGAGCCACAGCAGGACAAAGAGATTTAAGGGAGAGCGCCAGTCAGTCTCTCGGGTGGCGTCCATAAAGTTCGCCGATGGTACAAATTTTTATCGATTGAGATGCAGTATCCAAACATCAAATATTTAGCGAGAAGCGCATCGAGTAATCGAGAAGTCTCCTCTCGATACCTGTCAGCTCTAATATGCGCCAATTTCTTGCTTCCAGAACGTGCCCCAACTTGTCGACCCTAGATCGCCGGCGACTCGTTGGTTTTTTTGCCCGGATAAGCGCGTGAATAAGGTCCGTTCAATCCGCAGCAGGACAAGAATAATGTCAACGCTCACGCTTCCGACCCCCACGAGCCTCTCTCTAAACGGCGCACGCTTATTGAGGATTGGCGTGCGGAAAACGGCCGTTTCAGCGCATACCGCACTGAAGGGGTGTCTATCCGACGCTAGCCGCTGCCGCTCGCGACCTCTCTGCGGACTCAGCGCGGCATTCTCATTTGGCCGATAAGCTGCACTGCCTGCCGGATGTCTGCGTGCCGCGAAGAGAAACATTGCCAGCCATTCGAAACAAACAGGCATCGCGCGGTTGAGGCGCTGTACAGGCGGTATCCAGCTATTACCCGTTTTCTACCGTTAGATAACTTCCATTGCTGATGCCTGCGTGGTGCACTCCAAGCCTGCGTTCCAAGGAAGGGCGGAAGCAGGGCACGTGATTGGTCACCGACGATCTATATTGACAGCATGTACTCCAACGAACCTACTAGATATTGGGGCCCGATCATTTGCGGTAAGCAACAAACGTTCGATCAATCTTCAAGCGCGTGCTGGATATCCGATGCCACGTTGGCTTGAGTTCCATCCGCCATATGAAGTATCGGGCGCCTTTCGAGCCTACGTTGAATGTATGAAGAGATTCTTGCGCGGGGCGTCAACGGCTAATGCGGCCCCTCCCATTTTTCGTGAAACATAAGGAGACACCGTATCGAACGAATAAGTCCCTGTTTAATATGATTTTTTCCATCAGAATATGCTTTATGTTTCACGAAAAGGGGGCACTGTTGACCCCCGGACGTAATCCCTCTTCGGCAAGCCAGACGAATGCCCGCAAACAGCTACGTGCTCGTTTGCATATGTAACGTATGGTACGTAATATGTAGTGGACTCGGGGTCATGCACCGCAGAGTGATTGTCCGTCCCGTGATCTGCACGAAGTACCGACACCACATAAGGGCATCCTGTCCGACGTGGTGCCCTTTCCGCGTCGGGTGAGGCCTGCCGGCGGTCGGAGCTGCCTGGTCTCCACGGCACTAACTACCAGGGTGTATGCATCGCGCCCGTGCGCACCGGAGATGCGCGCAAGTGGCACTATCAAAGCTGTCTCAGCGGTGTCCGCGGACGTGTACCTGAGCGTACAGGAAGAATGCGCTACGTTTAGTGACCGTATGAGCAGCGTTCCTGAATAAAGAATCTTCTACCCACGGGTAAGCGGGTAAACCGCAGCTCAATCTGACTGAACCCGGCCCGCGTGCAACGGCGTGAAGTGGAAATGAAGCCGCTTGCCATGCTGCCTATCGAACGCCCTGTCAGACGGCTCGGGCGCGATGCGTGTTCAGGGTGTCCCAAACCACATGCGGCTGCTTGCCCCGATACGCAATTGCCACGCGCTCCATCAACGCAATCAGATCGTCCTGAGCACGCCGTTCGCACTGTGCAGCACTTTTCCGGTAGGTACATCCGGCGCGGCAATCAACGCCAATGTGCCGCGACGAATATATATTCGAACTCATGGCGATGCAGCCGTCCTGGCGCGGGCGCTCGTCCCGGATGCTTGGGCTCACCGCCCTGAATGCCGGTCTTCTCGTCGATGCTGAGGACGACAGCGTTTCGCGGCACCCTGCGATACAGACGCAATGACGTGGGCCTTCTCGCGAAAGTTTAGGTCCGGACTGTGTGTGCAACCATTGCTGGACCCGATGCGGGGGTAGGTCGCCGACCTGCAGAATGCGCTGCACGTGGCTGCGCCTGATCTGCCCGACGCCGCCGCGCTTCACGGCACGCGCGGCAATCTCGTTGAGCGTCGGCGTGACCCATCTGTCAGACTCCTGCGCTTCACACGCCAGCGCGATCAACTGCAGTCGCGCTTCGTGCGTGATGCGTGGCGGACGGCCACTGCGCTCGCTTTCGGGAATGCCTTGGGCCGCTTGCCGGGCAGTGCGCCTGCGCCATAGACACACCGTTTGCACCGAACTACCACGCTCTTTCCAATGACCGTTTGGGATGACCGTCGTGAGCCCACACCGCGGATGCGCGCCCGCATCACATCCTGCTGCACAGGCCGTCTTCCGCGCTATCAGCGAAAGTCGTTTCTGGCATTCTTTATTTGCCAGCTTCACTGGCGTTGCATGGCGGCCTCGGCTCACCCGGACACAATAATCAAGTCGGTCAAATTACGCAACTAACCGTCCGCGACCGCTGGGTCGCTAAAAGGCAAGCGGAGACCCCCGGTCGACCTTTGAACTACGGCTGTATCCTGCTTGCAGGAAGTAGGGCGCCGGTTAGTGCATCATTATCGATTGGTCCCAGCGCGCCAAGCCGCAGTTCACACGCCGGACCCCGGGCGCAAACGGACGGGCCCGGTACCGCACACACGCGCAAAGCCGCACACAGCACCGGGCGCCGCGAGCCCGTCCATCCTTACAGATAGCTGCAGACGTAGTCGAGCGTTTCAACCACGTCGATATCAAAGCGGCTGTTGCCGGGCACCGAGAACGATTCGCCCGCGCCATACGTTTTCCAGTCCTCGCTGCCTTCGAGGCGGATGCGGCATTGGCCGGCCTGCACCTCCATGAGTTCCGCCGCGTCGGTGCCGAAGTTGAGCGCGCCGGGCAGGATCACGCCGAGCGTCTTTCGCGAGCCGTCGGGGAACACAACGGTGTGCGAGACACACTTGCCGTCGAAGTAGACGTTGGCCCGTTTGATAATGGACACCTGATCGAATTGCGTTGCGGCCGTCATGGCGGTCTTCCCTGGGTTGTCGTGATGGATGCGTCGGCGCCATGTGGCAGCGGGCGGTGCGCGTTCTGCGCGGACCGCTGGTGCGGACTTTTGCTCTGGCGCGAGCCCGCCATCATACAGGTTGCCGGTGGCACAACTACGAGCCTCAGCGCAACGACACTCGTAGCTGGCGCGCCTGCCAGCCTGTTCATCCGATAGGCGAGAAGTGGCGGTAGCAACGCGACGCGGTGATCGATTCACCCGGGTAGGCGGTTCGACGCCAGGCGGTGAATTGGCTGGACTCGCGCTGGCTCGCGTCGGAGAATTCTTTCAGACGATCCGCTCCGCTACCGCGTCGCGTCAGACGTTCTTCTGTTCCCTGAGCCGCTTCCGGTGAGCGGCAATCTTCGCGCGGTTAGCGCAGATCGCCATGCTGCACCAGCGGCGCGCATGGCCCCGCGTGCGAGCAACTGATTGAGAGGTGCGAGATCTTGCAGATCTCATGCGACCAGCGCGCGTCCTTTCCTCTTCTGGACAAATTCCCGGCCCACCCGCGCAGTGAACGCGCCGCGGTAGCCACCGCGTCGCGTTCGGCAGCCGTGGCTTGCGCCCGTACCGCCGCAAGTGTGCTGCGAGACACCATGACCGGCCGCCGTTGGCCGGGCGTCCGGACATGCCGGCGCGCGCCGTGCGGACGAATCCGTGAACATGCCCGCCGCACGGCTATAATCGCGCTCGAACGTGGCTAGAGAGGTACTCGTGAAAAAGATCGTTGCCTTTGCGCGTATTGCGCTTGTTGCATTTGTACTCGCTGGTTGCTCGTCTCCCGTCAAGCAGGCGGAGCAAGCTCAGGCATTCCTCCACAACGAAACCAACCTTCTTGCTGCCCAACGCAATGCGACAGTCAGTTGCGCGCCGGAGAACTGTGACGCCGCCTGGGCACTGACGAAACGCTATATCCAGCAGCATTCCGATACCCCCGTGACGCGCGCGGACGCGGTCGCCATCGAAACCGACGTGCCCGATGATTCGGGCAAGGCCGCCTTTTCGGCGAGCCGTGATGCGAAAGGTGCGGGCGCCACGCTAACGCTCTTCGCGCAGTGTCGCGGTATGTATGGGCCGGACAGCGCGAAGGGCTCGGACTACGACGAGTGCGCCGAGAAGATCCTCAAGGTCCAGAATGGCTATGTGGCGTTTCTCCGGGCTCATGCATCCAGTCAGTAAGCGGTATCTGACTTTTTGCCGCGATTGCCTGTCGGCCCGCTACGGACCTGCCCCGCTTGTTGAAGCAGGCCTGCCGCCAGCTCGAGGTTAACCGGAACTTCTAACCAGGACTTCGTCGCATCCAGGTTACCCGGCCTTCTCGACGCTCGCCGAATGCGCGACGCAATGTTCAATATTCGACGAGTATCGTCACGCGGCGATTAGCGGCGTTCGCCACTGCGTCGTTGCCTATGATCAGCGGGAAATTGTCGGCGCGGCCAATTGCGGCCATTCGGTGCCCTTCAATGCCCCTGTCGGCAAAGAAGCGCACTACGGCTCCGGCGCGTGCGGAAGACAGCTCCCAGTTGGATTCATACTTCGCCGTCGATATCGGCAAGCTGTCCGTGTGCCCTTCCACCAGAATGTTGTTTTTTGCGCGGTCACGCAATACTGCGGCGATCTGCTGAAGAACCGCGAACGATTCCGGCAATAGGCGCGCATCGCCGGAGTTGAACAGTATCCTGGCATTGATCGCGATTTCCACAGCTTGCGGGGTCTGCGAAATCGTAATCCGGTGGTTGTCCCGCAACGGTGCGAGCAACGAAAGAAGCTGCTTCCCCGCTTCGTTTCTCGCAGCGGCCGACGCGGCGAACGGCTGCAGATCCACGGCTTGCTTCGCCGGATGGTGTTGCAAAGTCGTGATCTGAAGCTCGCTGTTTTTCGCAAGCTCCAATACATACAGTGCCAGGAATAGCACCATTAGCGTGGTGATCAGATCGGCGTACGAAATCAGCCAGCGATCCGGGTGTGCCCCGCTATCGTGACTTTCATCACGCGCGGCCTTCTCCGCCGTCAGACGCTTGCTGCCCGAAGATGTGCTCATACAGGAAAGTCCGCGCTCAATTCATGCTCGACAGGATCAAAGCGGCTAGCCGAGAAGTTCGGCCGATCGTTCGCGTATGTCGCCGGCCAGTCGGGTTTCGATGGTATGAGGCGACTCTTTGCGCGAAATCGCGAGCAAGCCATCGAGATACAACCGCCTGAAACGCAGTTCGCTATCCACCTGCGCACGGATCTTTCCGTGCAACGGCAAAAACACCAGGTTCGCCAATGCGAGGCCATAAAGCGTTGCGACGAAAGCGACGGAGATGCCTTGTCCGAGCTGCGACGGTTCGAGCATATGGCCCGTCACCTGAATCAGGCCAAGCACCGCGCCCAGAATGCCGAAAGTCGGGGAATAGCCGCCCGCCTGCTGCCAGATTCGGGCTGCCGCCATGCGGTTGCGCTCGTATGCATCGAGCTCTCTTTGCAAAGCGTCTTCAAGCACGGCCGTCGACACGCCATTCGCCAGCAATTCGAGACCTCGTTTGGCAAACGGGTTGATGCCGCGCGCGTCGATCGACTCGAAAGCCAGCATACCGTTCAGTTTCGCCTGGTCGCCCCATTCGAGCAGAACCGACAGACTTTCGCGATCCACTTGCCGCGCCTTCACGAAAGCGAAGCGCAGCAGTTTCACGCCGTCGTAAAACCGCGCCCACGTGTTTTGAATCATCACCGCGCCAAGCGTGCCGCCAAGGACGATGACAAACGCCTCCAGTTGAAACAGGGAGGTGAAATGTCCACCTTCGAGCGAGAAGCCCGCAACGATGGCAGACAAGCCGAACACCGCCCCCAATATCGTCAAAAGATCCATACGTCCTCGCAAGCGGCCGCACGAGCGTGCGAACCACAGGTCAAATCGCGCCTTGTCACGCGATTGCTCATGGCGTCACGACTCAGCCTGCGCTGCGTTCGCAGCAGGAGACTTGAGCGCTCGCACTGCGTCGATGAATCGTTGCTCGATCTCGACAAGCTCGACCGGGTCGATCCTGACCTCGCGACGCATTATCCACGACACCTCTTTCTTTCTCGCTTCGGTCATCACCGATTGCAGGCGTTCGTCAATCGGCTGTCCTGCCAGTGCGGCCAGCAGCTTGGCGAGATCGTAGGTATCGAAGGCGCTCACCGCTTCGAACAAGGTTCTCTGGTCGACAAACTCCAGATCGTCAAGCGAATTCAACTCCGTTGCCGCACGCGCATTACGGCGCGAAAAATAAGTGAGGCCCTTTTCTTCGACGTAATTCAGTACCTTGCTCTTGCGGAAAGCAAAGACGTCCTCAGCGATTTCGGCGTGAGAGAGCTTATTGAGAAGTACCTTTCTGTCCACGCCGATCAAGGCTTCCAGATCGTTCAGCTCAATCAGTTCCAGCTCGCTGCTGATCGACACGTCCAGATCGTGATCCGCCACCTGCTGCGCGCGTTCCGTGATCCGCGCCGGATCGAACGTGACGATTTGCCGGCCCATTGCGCCGTCGCCGGCGGCGTATCGTCCCGACGTATTGTTCAGCCGCTCCGATCGTCCCGCTTCGATCGACACGAGGTTGAGCTTCTCCATGCGCTTGAGCATCGTCATGACATGCGGGCGCGAATGGCCGGCAATCGCGTTGCACTTCTTGATGACTTCGGAGAGCGGAATCGAGATCTCCTCGTTTTGCGAGCGTCGTGCACGTGCGTCGACGCGGTCGTTGGCCTCGGCGCCGGCCATCAGCGAAAGCACATGCGCGTAGGAAAGAACGCCGGGCAGGAAATCGGCATGCGTGTTCGTCGCGAGAATGTCGTCTTTCTTTTTGACGCGGCGGATCATCGTGCGCACGATGTGGCGCAGCAGCGGCGAAACACGCTCGAGCTCTTCTTCGACGATGCCGCCGGCGATGGCGGTCAATTGACAGAAGCTCAGTGCTTTAGCCGTGTGCGCGCGCGGCTCGGGTGGCAACAACGCCGCTTCGCCGAAGAACTCGCCTTTGCCAAGCGTGGCGAGAATGACTTTCTTTTCATCGCACTGCGTGGAAATTTCGACTTTGCCATCTGCGATTACGTAGATGACTGCGTCGCCAGCGAAGCCTTCGGAATAGATGACTTCGCCCGGAGCGGCCGTGCGCGACCATGGCGAGCGTGGCTGATTCAAGATGTTTCCCCGATGTTTTTTTGTTCCAGCGCGTGCCGTTCATCTGACACGAGTCAGGTCGATGGTCTGACTTATTTCTGGATAACGACAACTCTTTCCCAATCTTTAACTCAGCCAACCTGCGAGGCCGCCACGCAACGTTTATGGCCGATGTCATCGAGACCAGGCGGTATCCCCTTGGCGCAGAGATAAGTAGGCTGCTATTACAAAAGGGGACGGGGAAGAGGGCCGGGCTGTCACGCAGCCAGGCTCCAGATAGCCAACCACGATCTGGTGCAATCCTGCGGTATTTTCATGTGCGCACAATTGATGCGTTTCAGTCGCTGCCCGAGGTGGACCGGCGTCCCATTTGCATGTCATAGGTCCTGCGATGCCGGGTCAGCAACCTGTTAGCGATCGGTGCCAAGGTGGAAAATGGCGCATGAACGTCTATCGCATGGCTCGAGTCAAGGATCGTATATGGCCGGCGACTGTTACACACCGATTTGCCGACCTGTGACTGCCTATCGGGACTGGTGCTGGCCCGCTATCGCTGCTGCGGGTTCCGGGCTGTGAGCGGAAAGTGCGCAAGCCAAACATGACAAGACCGCCGCCATTGCCGATAATCGCGCACAACTCCGCGCCGTTTTCACCAAGCGGACGAATCAACCACGGTCGTGCTGTTCCGAGGACGATTTCCAGGTGACAAACCCGGCCCATTATCCTTCGCTCACCAGATAGCAGGATTCCAGGCAGGTCCCAAAGCACGCAAAAATGAATAGAAAGCTGAGCTTCATACAGGCAGTCCGTGGCATCGCCGCGTTAATGGTTGTGCTTTACCACGGCAGCGGGTTCATCAGCCCCTACGGAACCGGTCTTGGCGATCTGCTATTCGGCGCAGCGGGGTCGATGGGCGTCACCCTTTTCTTCATCGTGAGCGGCATCATCATGGTTCACACGACCGCCCGCTCCGATGGCTCACCGGCCTATGTTCTGGAATTCCTGATCAAACGGTTTTCCCGCGTCTGGCCGGTTTACCTGGTGGCGGTACTCGTTTTCGTCCTGGTCGCGTTGCATGGCACCGGATTCCTGCAGAGCCCTGCTCACAGGCGGCAATTGCTTTTTACCGCATTGTTTTTGCCGACTGGCAATGGTGTTTCGCCGGATTTCGGGTTCCCTGTCATTTCGGTCGGATGGACGCTGAATTATGAAATGTATTTCTACGTGATTTTCGGCATGTCGATGCTTTTCGGGCGGTCCAGGTGGATTGTCTTTGGTGGGTGGCTGTGCGTGACGCTGCTGCTGGTGCCTTATGTGCACGGCAATGTCGTGCTTGATACGAACATCGACTATGGATTCAGCCACCCGTACGTGAAACTCATTACGTTCCCCATTATCTGGCAGTTCGCAGCAGGCATCGCGATCGGACTGATTCACCGCTCGCGTCTGGAAATACGGAGCGAGAGAATCCTGGGATTGATGCTCTTCGCTTCGGTGTCGTTCGTGGTCTGGCAATACCTGACCCGTTTTCGAATCGGATATGGCGTCACCGAATGGGGCGCGTCGCTCATCCCGATGATGCTGATCTTCTCGCTCGCCAGCAAGCGGCTTTCCCTAACCGCGCCGGTCACGCTGACCTACCTCGGAGACATATCGTTTTCTCTCTATTTGTGGCACGGCTTCGTGCAAGGGATGCTGCCATATCCATTTGTCCACACGGGACATGGCGATATGACGCTTGGCTTCCCTTTTCTATTCCTGACGACCGTGGTAGCCATCCTCCTCGCGGCGGCATCTCATTGGATATTGGAACGTGGACTTGCCGAGTATATGAAGAACGTGTTCCTGCAGGGCGTTGGTACCCGAAGCGACGCAACGGGAACAGCTTCTTCCAGTTGACCCCGCCGGATACAACGGACACATGTCCGGAGATGACGGGTGGCATCCCGCGGAATCGGAGTCGGGATCTGGGATGTGCCCGGTGCTTGCCACCGCGAAGGGAACCTCGATTCGGCTATTCGCAATGCACCGCTGTTGAAGATGACTGCAAGACCGCGGGGCTGTTTGCGCCGGCGGGGTGAACGCGCGTGTTGCCGTCTTCCCGTCCGGCACATGCGGCGCTTTCGTTTGCGCTTTCGTTTGAAGTTGCAGGAAGGCGTGCGGGCAGTGAGCGACTCAGACCTCCCGCGCTGGAAATACCAGCGTAAAGCGCGTCACGCCTTCGTTGCTCATAACATGCCAGGTTCCGCCGTGCAGCAGCATGATACTGCGTACGATCGAAAGCCCGAGCCCGCTCGATTCGGACGACCGCTGCCGCGACTTGTCCACGCGATAAAAGCGATCGAAAAGCCGTTCGAGGTGATGCGGCTCGATCATCGGACCGCGGTTCTCCACATAGACGATCATCCCGTCCGGGCTTTGCTCCGCCACAGTCAGAATCGCCGTGCCGGGATTCGCATATCGCACGGCATTCGCCAGTAGATTGGCGAGGGCGCGGCGAAACAAAACAGGATCGGCCCATACGAGACCCTCGCCGCGCCTTTCCAGCCGGACGTCGCGCTCTTCGGCAAGACCTTCGAAATAGGCTGCTACCCGCTCGAATTCATCGGCGACGGGCAATGCCTTGTGTTCGATCGCATTGTCCGCTTGCTCGGAGCGGGCCAGGAACAGCATATTGGCAATCATCTTCGACAGGCGCTGCAACTCCTCGTAATTGGAACCGAGGAGCCGCTGGTAATACGCGACGTCGCGCGGGTGGCTCAAGCCGACTTCGGTCTGCCCAAGCAGATTGCCGATCGGTGTGTGCAGATCGTGCGCCATGTCGGCGGAGACCTGCTTCAACTGCGTGAAGCCCCGCTCGATCCGGTCGAGCATGCCGTTCAACCCGGCGATCAGCGCGTCCAGTTCGGGCGGCGCCTCGCGCCCCTCGATGCGCGTCGACAAGCTGGCGACGCCGATCGACGCGGTTTGCGCCGCGAGCCGCTGCAGCGGAGCCATGCCGCGCCGCACCAGCACGTAAGCGAGCATGGCGGCCAGCAGCGCGGCCGTCGACGCGAACAGTAGTATCTGGTTGCGGTAGGCGTGCAGCATCCGTGTGCGCTCGGTCATCAGGCGCCCCGAGATGATCTGCAGATCGCGCTGCCCGGCCACGCCGCGCGCATCGGCGGCGACGTAGATGAACGGCGTGCCGTCGGCCGTTACCGCATGGCGCACGGCGCCGGGCGACAGCACGGCATCTGCCGGCACAGGCCGCACGTCCGGCACGGCCCGATGGCCCGGATTGACGACGATGAGCGGCGCGTCACCCGGCGACTGCACGACCAGCAGCGACTCGGTATTGCCCAGCATGTTGGCGAACAGATGCGGCTTCTCATGAATCAGATTGCGCACGTCCATGTCCTGCATCAGCGTGCGAAGCTGATCGACTCGCGTGACGAGCGCCGCGTCGTCGCGCGCGATCAGCTGCGCTTCAAGCTTGCTATACAGCAGAAAGCCGACGACCGCCATGGCGCCGAACGCGAGGCACGCGAACAGCAGCGCGAGGCGCGTCGTGAGCGACATCCGTTTCATGCTTCGTGCTCGCAGCGGTAGCCTACGCCGTGTACGGTATGAATCAGGCGCACTTCGAAGGGTTCGTCGATTTTCTGTCTGAGCCGCCGCACGGCGACGTCGACCACATTGCTGTCGCTGTCGAAATTCATGTCCCATACGCGCGATGCAATCAGCGCGCGGGACAGGACCTGGCCTTGATGCTGCACGAAGAACAGCAGCAGATTGAATTCCTTGTTGGTGAGGGTTATGCGCGTGCCGCCACGCTCGACCCGCCGTTTCGGCACGTCGATGTGCAGATCACCGACTTCCAGCCGCTCTTCCTGTTTTTGCGGCTGCCCGCGGCGCAGGATGATGCGGATGCGGGCGAGCAGCTCCGCAAACGAAAACGGCTTGACGAGGTAATCGTCGGCGCCGAGATCGAGGCCCTTGAGCCGGTCTTCGAGCGTGCCGCGCGCGCTGAGAAACAGGACCGGCGTATCGAGGCGGGCACCGAGCTTTTTCATGACGCTCCAGCCGTCCATCTCCGGCATCATGACGTCGAGCAGAATCAGGTCGTAGCGCATTTCGTTCGCCAGATGCAGCCCGTCGATGCCATTGGCGGCGACGTCGACGACATAACCCGCCTCGGTCAGACCGTTGAGCAGGTATTCGCCTGTTTTCGCTTCGTCTTCGATGACCAGTATTCGCATATCACCGTACCGTTGTTCCGGCCCGTGGACGCCGGGCTCTGCAACCGGAAAGGATGGCCGTGTGGGTTTGTCTTCCCGGCCGCCCGTCGATTGATGCCAGACGGAAGCCCCGCGGCCCTATTGTGCCGATTGCGCGGCTTGTTCGATCAACGCCGCTACTTCCCGCGGATGCGATTCATACACCGAATGGCTTGCGCCGTCGATTTCCACCGTATGCGCATGCGCGCGCGCCGCGTACATGCGTTCGAGATCCGGATTGATGATCTTGTCCGCTTTTGCGACCATATACCAACTCGGTTTGCTCTTCCATGCCGGATCGGGAATCAGCGCTGTGAACACCGAAGCCGATGTCGGCATCTGTGCGTGCGCCTCGAATTCGGCTTGCGCGCGCGGCAGGTCGGCGGCAAAGTCCGACGGATAATCGGCCGGATTCAGATAGAGGAAATTGTCCGGCGTCCTGATCACGGCCTTTGTCGAATTCGGGTACTTTTTGCCGTTGCTCGCCTCGGTTTCGCCGACGTCCAGCGCATGCGCGGCGATGTAGACCAGCGCCTTTACGTGATCGTCGTTGCCTGCCTCGGTGATGATCGCGCCGCCGTAGCTGTGGCCGACCAGCACGGCCGGGCCGTCGAGGTCGTCCAGCACGCGCCTGGTGGCGGTCACGTCGTCGTTGAATGAGGTCAGCGGTTCCTGCACCAGAGTGACCTGATAACCGTCGCGGGTCAGGATGTCGTAGACAGGGCGCCAGCCCGCTCCGCCGACGAACGCTCCGTGGACCAGGACGATGTTCCTGATCGGCGCAGCAAAGGCCGGCGCGGTAGCGGCGGTCAACAGGCAGAGCGCGGCGGCGGCGTGTACGGCGGCCGAGCGGAACGTGGGAAAGTACATGGCAACTCCTTTGATCAACATCACATGGAAAGGTTGGGGTACAGCGTGATGCCAGTCTAGGGAGCGAGGTCCAACAGGGCGGTTACCCGGTCGTTACAAAAGAATGACAGAAGGGGCCGTGCCGGCGGTGATCCGGAGCGTTTGCGGGAGGGGTGAATCGCTTCCGTCGTTGGCGGCTTCCGGACATCATCGGCATTCGACGCAACATCCCCCCGGAACCGCGACTCGCGACCACGAAATCCTGCGGAGCGGACCCCCGGATGTCGTTGGCCCGCAGCACCGCGTATCTCCCGCACCCCACGGCCCGGACGCCGGCGCAGTAGCGTCCGCAACGTGGCGCCGTCCTCATAGCCGACCTCGGCGGCAATCGCCTCGACATCAAGTTGGCTCGTGCGGAGCAGATGAACGGCCCGCTCGACGCGAGATCCTGGAAATAGAACAGCGGAGATCGACTATCTTCGCAAGTGCACGGTTGCCCCGCGACGAAGCACGCACCGAGACCAGCGGCGAGATCAGCGAGATTCCGGCCAGGATGGTGCAGACGTTGACGGCCTTCTTCGAAAGCGGGCATGCCCCGAATCCACACGACGTTGCCGAGGCGATCGCGCGGCCCTGAAGCAGCCTTATGGTTCGCGCGCGGCACGCATCGTCGTCGGCCAGTCGTTCGGCACCGGCACGCTCAATGCACAAGCGGGCGTGGTCCAGGCCCGACTGCTTGAAGGACTGGGTCTGCAACAACTTGCCCTGCCCGGCATCTCGCGCAAAAGTGGCAGCATCACCTGGTGCACGGCGAGCATGCCAAACACGTTGGCGTCCTACCCCGGGTGCATTTCATCGGGGGCCACGTTGCAGGGGCGCGTCGTCTTTGCGTACTCTTCAACAGACTGACCGGGCTGCCTCTTCGTATTTGAGATGGCCGCGTTCTGGATGAGCACGTCAAGGCGGCCAATTCGTCTCGGACACGCTCTGCCGCAGATGTGATCGAAGTCTGATCTGTCACGTCGAGTGGGAGCGCGAACGCGCCCAGCCCAACTTCCCTGGCCGCAGCCTCGCCGCGTTCGAGGCTGCGCGACCCTACCAACACAGTCAAACTGCGTGCCGCGAGATCCTTTGCAATCTGAAGCCGATTCCTTGATTAGCCCAGGTTACGAGAGCAACGAGTTTGTCCTGCACAGCAATCTTCTCGTCGCAATATGCGATAGCGCATGGAAGTCAGGTTGAATCTGTACCGCACGGTCAGCGAACCTCAGCCGCCCATGCTTCGGCGTCAGCGCCGGCCGGGATGAGCATTGGGCATGACGGGTCCGTCGCCGCGCGCCACACAGCCACGGCGACGTCCTGTGCCCGGGTGATTGGCGTAGAGGTATCCTGGAGTCGCGCGAAGACATCCTTGACGAGACCGGCGTACGCCTCGTGGTCGAGGCCATGCATCTGGGCGCGGGCGTTCTCGCCGAACCGGGTGTCAGGCGCACGACCCGGCAGCACCAGGTGCGCTCGCACGCCGAACTGTTCGACCTCCAGCGCCATTGACTCGGTAAATGCGTTCACTGCCGCCTTGCTCGCGCGGTAAGCGGCGATCAGAGGCAGCGCTTTCAGCGTGACGCTCGATGTGACATTCACTATGACGCCGGCCTTACGCTGCCGAAACTGAGACAGCACCGCCTGCGTCAATGCGATCGTGCCAAAGGTGTTGGTTTCGAAAATCTCGTGCACCGTCGCCATCGGGACCAGTTCCGCGGGCGAAGCCGCGCCGAAGCCCGCGTTGTTGACGAGCACGTCGATCGGGCCGGCCGCCTCGACAGCCTTGCGGATGCTTTCCGGATCTGTGACGTCGAGCGCCAGCACGCGCAAGCGCTCTGAGCGCGGTAGTACGTCGGCGCGCGGCGCGCGCATGGTGGCGACGACTTGCCAGTCGCGTACTAGAAAATAGCGGGCGATCTCGAGGCCAAAGCCGGAGGAACAGCCGGTGATCAGCACGGTTTTCATGGGATTTCCTCTGTGAGGTGGTTTGCGTATGCCCGTACGATAGACCGCGGCGACTGTACTCACTACAATCGAAAGTCCGAATTTCATTTGCAAAAGTCCGGCAATGATCGATCCGTTGGCCGAAGTTGTGACGCTGCTGCAGCCGGGCGCCCGATTTTCCAAACTGATTCTAGGTGCGAGCTCTTGGCACGTTAGCCGCTCGGATTCCGGTCAGCCGCTCTATTGCGTGATCCTCGAGGGCGGGTGTCGCATGGCGATCGACGAGCATGAGCCGATCGAGCTCGTCTCGGGGGACTTCGTGCTGATTCCCGCGGCCTACGGCGTCGCGATGTCCAGCCTCGTGCCGCCACCGCCGGGTGCTCAGACGCTGGAGCCAATCGCGCTCGGCAACAATGAATTTAGAATCGGGGAGCCGGACGGCCCTGTCGACTCGCGAATGATGGTGGGCCATTGCAGTTTCGGTTCACCAGATGCATCCTTGCTGGTCTCCTTGCTACCGCAGCTCGTGCATGTCCGCGGCGAAGAGCGGCTGGCCACCCTCGTGCAACTGGTACGAGATGAATCACGCGAGCAGCGGCCTGCGCGCGAGGTCGTGCTGTCACGACTGCTGGAAGTGCTGCTCATCGAGGCGCTGCGGTCCACGGCGGAAACGACTGCGTCACCGGGTCTGGTTCGCGGGCTATCCGATGGCCGCCTCGCGGCCGCGATCCGAGGTATGCACGCACACCCTGCACGCGCCTGGACGGTTGCTGAACTTGCGAAAGAAGCCGCACTGTCGCGCTCAACTTTCTTTGAACGCTTCAACCGCGCGGTCGGCGTGGCGCCAATGGAATATCTGCTCACTTGGCGCATGGCGCTCGCAAAAGACCTGCTGCGCCGTAATGAAGGTCGCGTCGCCGAGGTTGCACAACGCGTTGGCTACAGCTCCGCCAGCACCTTCAGCGTCGCCTTCACGCGGCACGTCGGGCGGCCGCCTTCACAATACGCGCGCGAGGAGCAGGTGACCACCGACGACACGTAAGCCATCGGAAACACGCTGTTTCCGATGGCATTAAGACGAGGGAACCCGAAGGCTCAAAGCAACTCACCACAATGACGCTGTTTGAGCGAAGCACTCATCTGAATGTCCGGGCGATGGGATAAACGAACGACGCTTCATGGCAGGAGCCTTCTACCGCGCGAGCGGTTTTGTTCGTCGAACCACGACTGACGTTCCGAGCAGCGCCGCCGCAATGACCGCTTCGACCCGAAGCGGTCTATCGCCGGATCGCCTGGCATATGGCCGCTAATCAGTACAGTAGCCTTATGCCGGAAGTTCGCCATCGAGCGGCAATCAAGCGGTGATATCGCATTTGTGTGAGTACCGGGTGGTGGGTTTAACATCCGCTCCGCCCACGCCCACGCCATTTTTGAACGACCTACTTCATTCTTTCTTGAAACAGTGCGTTGCGTTTTTGATGGGTAAATTTTTGCCGCTGGAAGCCGATATGCATTCGGCATACTCTATTTTCATGCGTCGGCTTTGTCGCGCGAGATTCCGGCGTGACCGGTAAGCCGTCCCCGGGAGAGGCGGCTCCCGGCTGCATCCGGTCGGACAAGGCATCCCTTGGTGAAGTGATACGCGTTTCTTGTGAACACTATGGCCTTAGTCAAACTGCAACCCGGCGACATCACCTCCGACGACCCGATTCCGTTTCCAATCTATAGCGCTGACGGGAAACTGCTGCTCCAGGAAGGGCAGTCCGTGACAACGAGTAGCCTGCTTGATCGGCTGTACGACCTGGGCTATCGGAAAAGTACGGAAAAAGTTCGCAGTGGACCGTTCAATCCGGTCTCCCATGCTCCTCAGGTCAATACGGAACTACTCATCAGCAGCGCACACGCCCACGAAAAGGCATTGCCGAAACCGGAGGCTATCTCAGGTCGGTCAATGAACGTGCTCCCCACTTTGAAGCACCGGGTAGAATTTTTTCGTCTTACCCCTGCCGGAGGCTCTGAAGCGATTCACGTTGATCTCGTTGGTGTTGTTCACGAAAAGACCATTATCGTCAGGAGTACGGGACCGGATGAAAGCGTGGTTCTGGATCCGGAGCACAGCTATCAAGCGAAGCTTTTCACTGGGTCGCATCTGTCTACCTTCTCCACGCGGCTGACACCAGACGGTGTAGGCCCATTCGGGTGTTACTACCTCGAATACCCGGATAACCTTATCCACGCGACCGTGCGCAAACATAGGCGTGTGACTACGTCATTCCCGGCGAAGCTGCAATCGGGCGAATACCAGCGGGCGAGCGTTGATGTCACTGTCAGCAATATCAGTCTGATAGGCGCGGGTGTTTCGTCGAGTGTCGACTTTTTAACTGTGGGCCAAAGCGCCCGTTTGTCAATGAATTTGAGCGTGGCGCAACGTGTTCGACCCGTCGAAGTCTATGTAGAGGTGCGAAACCGGCGGGAAAAGGACGGCGGGTTTTTCTACGGGCTCGAATTCGTCCGGGTGAGTGACGAGGTGCGTCTGGAGATCAAGGACTTTGTGCTCGATAGTCTGGCGACGCTCTAGAGTCGAAACCCAGACCACTCAACGAGCTGTCATCCATTTGCCAATTTTTTGAACGTCTCCAGCGCTGAATTGCCTTTTAATGGCTTGACGATCCAGCCTTTGGCATCTGCTGCTTTCCCTCGCGCCTTCATGGCCGACTCTCTGTCGGCAATACTGCGCCTTTGCGCTCCCTGCTGAAACAGTTTGTGAAAAACTCGGCGCCGCGAATACGGACCCGAAGCAATTGATGCTGTTATACCGCTGGTCCCTCGGGCGGTTCTTCCCGAACCGCGACGGCGATGGAACTCCCGACGATCGAGATTATTCCGACGATCGAAACGAGACTCAGCGTTTCGCCCCATATGCAGAAGCCGCAAAACATGGCCGGCTTCGTCGTTGCGTAATATACAGCCAGATATAGTGAATTCTTTGTCGTCCCGACGCGCGGGTAAGCAAGCGTAGTCGGGAGCCCGACACGCGCGCGCCTGCAGAAACACGCCCGCGCGCTATCGCATGACATATATACATATTCCCAAACGTCATTTATCCGGCTCATCTCGCGGCCTGTAGACTACCGGAAACTGGCGGCGCCTCGTTGGGTGCTCGCGCTTGCCGGAGTACGACGGCGCTTCGGCCAGCCGCTCGTACAACGGTTCACAAACTGGCACGAAGCATCTGAAAAGAAATGAAAAACGGTATCCGGGGTTCAGTTGTAAAGCGTCTGGCGCATGCCATGGTCCTTTGCGGAGCAGTAATGCTCGCGTGCCCAGCGCACGCCGAGGGTAAGATCAGCATCGCGCAGCAATTCGGTATCGGTTATCTGATCCTCGATGTCGTCCAGGACCAGCACCTGATCGAGAAATACGGCAGGCAGGAAGGGCTCGACATCAAGGTTGAATGGCGCACCATTTCCGGCGCGACAGGCATGAACGAAGCTCTGCTTGCCGGCGCCCTGGACGTAGTGTCGGCCGGCGTGCCGCCCATGCTGACGGTCTGGGATCGAACCCGCGGCCGGCAGAACGTCAAGGCTGTCGCCGCGCTCGGCTCGATGCCCAATTATCTGCTGACCAACAATCCCAACATCCGCACGCTCAAGGACTTCACCGACAAGGACCGCATCGCCGTGCCGGCGGCGGGCGTCGGCTTCCAGTCGCGTACGCTGCAGATCGAAACCGCCAGGGTCTTCGGCGACAGCGACTACAAACGATTCGACGCCATCTCGGTCAGCTTGCCGCATCCTGATGCGACCGCCGCGCTGATCGCAGGCCATACGGAAATTGACGCTCATTATTCGAGCCCGCCGTTTCAGTATCAGGCACTGGAGCATGCCAACATCCACAAGGTGCTCAGTTCCTATGACACCCTGGGTGGCCATGCCACGTTCAACGTGCTGTACGCAACGCAGAAGTTTCACGACGAAAATCCGAAGACGTACCGCGCCTTCTACGACGCGCTGGCGGAAGCGGCTCGCATCATCAACAGCGACAAGAACGCCGCTGCCGCTGCCTATATCCGCGTAGAGCACTCCACCTTGCCATTGACGCTGGTCCAGAAGATCGTCACCGATCCAGAAATCGAATTCACGATTTCCCCGCAACGCAGCTTCGTCTACGCGAACGAACTCAACCGGCTCGGTGTCTTGAAGAACAAGGCTGCGTCGTGGAAGGATTACTTCTTCCCTGAAGCGTATGCGTTGCCGGGTAGCTAACTCAGGCCGCCGCGGTTTGACGGCCGTTTTTTCGACGGTGGCTTCCCGGTATGGTGTCGTGTTTCACAAGCGAAGCCAGCCGGTCCCGGTTTTCGACCGGTCCGGCCGCTTACCGATTTCCTGGCCGCGCCGCCCGGGTTCCCCTCAACCGGCATACGCCATGGTCAAGCCCATCTCCCTGAGCAGGCGGCGGTAGCCGACCGAAGTCCGGTCCGCCGCGAAATGCGCTTCGGCCTGCATGTCGAGCGGCAGATCTTCCGGCCTCTGCCGTTCGACAATCGCCTGGTCTTCCGCAAAGATCTGCGCGTTAAAGGCATAGACGTCGTCGAGCGATCCGGTGGTATCGAAATTTCGCGTAATGGGAACGAACAGCCTGGTTTTGCGTGCTGAGACTGGGCTTGCTGCATTCAGAATGTTCAGCCGCCCTTCGTTAGGGAAATGCACGGTCAAGCGGGCGCAAAACGGCGGGTAAATCTCATAGACGCGCAGCCAAGAGAAGTCGTCGGGGGCAAGATGCTGCAGTGCCTTGGGGTAATTGCTGACATTGCTCCAGTATTCGGTGCGCAATCCGAAGTCGGTGAATTCCGTTTGGTACATCGGAACCTCGGGCCGGTTACGGTCCGCAAATGCGTCGTGATGGACGAATGCGAAATGCGCGACGTCGACAAATCCCTCGACCTGGCGGCCAGCCGATCCCGCGATGTCGACGAAAGGCGGCAGGATCGACTGACAGAGCGGATCGCCCCATGAAGGCATTGGCGGCAGGTTCGCTTCGCCACCCTGAGGATTCAGGCAGGTCCAGACGAGACCATAGCGCTCTACGGCCGGAAACACGGTCAGCCGGAATTTTGCGGAAGGCTTCAACTCAGGTTGAGCGGGAATCTTACGGCATTGACCGTCTGCTGCGTATCGTAGGCCATGATAAGCGCAGACCAGTTCATCACCCTCGACGCACCCCATGCTCAACGGTACGCCCCGGTGCGGACACAGGTCCCTCGCCACATGGACACCGGCAGGTGTCCGGTAAGTCACCAGTTCGAGATCGAGAAGCGTCACAGCTACCGGCGAGGATTTCACATCGACACTGCGGGCAACCGGGTACCACTGTCTGGCCAGGATGCGCCAGTCTTCCGCACTGAACGTACATCGCGGCGGAAGAAATTCCTGAGGCATGTCACGCTGGGCGGATGCCGTTGGCTTATCTGTATCGCTCAGGACTTGCATGATGTTATCGGTTCCATCTCGGACAAGAAGAGGACTGCATTGGATGTCATCGAACGGCATAGCGGTGCGCTATATCCGTTCGTATACATCGGTTGCAATTTTCGCGCCAACGCACGGATCGGGATTTCACGCGTTTTACCGCGAATATACCAGGGAAAAAGCGGACAACGAAGAGACCCGATGTGAATCCCTACGCACGGAGGCAGTGCGCAGGTCCGGTTCGATTCCCGTTACTAGTGCATCGGGTATCTGGCGTGCAAGACCATGCACCGCCTTTTGCACGCTTCATTCCGGAGTGCAGGACCTTCCACAGATGCATCGTCGTTGGCATCGTTGTCCAGAGCGGCACGTAAATGTATTGTTCGGCCGCGAAGCGCGACTTCTTCCCTTCGTCAAACCTGATTCCACTATCGATGCAGTCCGGATGTCGAGTACCGATTCGGCTATGCTCCCAAACGCAATCCTTCAGGAGCGGACGTAGCAGACGCGGCCTGTCGTGATTAGTCATTGGAGTCTTCAGGTGCCCCAGCGTAGATCCGCGTGGCCGCTTGCTCGGTTGGGGGCATGACATCAAAACTAACCCGTGGCTCGACCTTTTCAAATCAGGCCAGGGGTCTCTGCTGGCGAGGCACAGACTGCCAGCTCGGCCGCCCTCGACGAACAGCCGCTTATATTCGCCCCCGCTCAACGGCCACTTTCGAGCCTGGAACAGCCCCCTTCCAAGGCATCTCCTTGCGATCCCAAGGCGGTTCATCGCCGAACGCCTCGGCGAGGTAATCGACGAACCGTCGCACTTTGAGCGGTATGCGCCGCGCGCTCGGATAAACTGCTTGAATCGTCAGATCAGCCGGGCGATAGTCCGGCAGCAGCGCCACGAGTTCGCCGCGCCGGATGTGCGCGCCGAACACGAAGGTCGGACCGTACACGATGCCCGCTCCGGCAAGAGCGGAGGCGAGCAGCATCTGCGTATTGTTGGCCGTCATCCGGCAAGGTCCGTCGATCACGTGCGCGCGGTTTTTCCCGTCGCGCAGCGTCCAGTCTCCGGCCGACACGGCCTCGCTGAACACAAGTCGTTGTGCATGCATCAGGTCGTCCGGCTTGCGCGGCGTTCCATGGCGCTTCAGGTAGGCGGGAGACGCACACACGACCATTCGGCACAGCGCAAGCCGGCGCGTTACAAGTCCCGGGTTCTCCAGCCGTCCTATCCGGATTGCGACGTCAACGCCCGCCTCGATGAGATCGAGGTAGCGGTCTCCGAGCAGCACTTCCACGTTGACGTGCGGATGGTCCTCCAGGTAGCGCGCTACAACCTCGCCCAGGTGCATCGCGCCGAACGTGGCCGGCGCCGCGACACGCAGCACACCGCGCGCCGTGCCTTGCGAATCGCTCGCTTCCCGCCTCGCTTCGTCGAAGGCTTCGAGAATCCGCTTGCAGCGTTCGTAGTAAGTCTGGCCAGTATCGGTCAGACTCAAGCGCCGGGTGGTGCGCTGGAGTAGCCGCGCATTCAGTTCGGCCTCGAGAGCGCTCACGTGTTTGCCGGCCATCGCTGCCGATAGCCCGAAGCGGCGTGCCGCCGCGGCAAAGCTGCCTTCCTCGACAGCGGCGACGAAAACGCCGAGGCTTGTGAGTCGGTCCATTTGGTCCTCCGATTCGATAACATTATTATCGACTGTGCGCACCGGATCGGCAATTATCAAACTGGGGGCTTGAATCTACTATTCGGAGACTACCTAACGGACGAGGAGCACGGAAATGGAAATCAAGTCGAACGGTACGCGGATTCATGTCGTGCAGCGGGGCAGCGGCGAGTTGGCGCTGGTGTTCCTGCACTACTACGGCGGCTCGTCGCGCACATGGGACGAGGTAGCAAGCGAATTGTCCGACCGGTATCGAATCGTCGCCACCGACCATCGCGGCTGGGGCGCTTCGGAGGCGCCCGCCGACGGCTATCGCATTGCCGATCTTGCCGCCGATGCCGAAGGCGTCATCGAAGCGCTGGGACTGCGGCGTTACGTTCTGGTCGGCCATTCGATGGGCGGCAAGGTTGCTCAACTTATCGCATCGCGTCGGCCGGGAGGGCTCGAAGGTCTTGTGCTCGTCGCGCCTTCGCCTCCGTCGCCGACGCCCCTTTCCGACGAGCAACGTGCGACGTTGACCGGCGCGTATCAATCGCGCGAATCGGTCGAATTCGTAATCGATCACGTCTTGACCGCGAAATCGCTCACCGCCGCGCACCGCGAGCAAGTCATCGAGGACAGCCTGAGGGGCGCGCCGCAGGCTAAGGCGGCGTGGCCAAACGTGGCCATGCGCGAAGACATTACCGCGGCGGTGGCGTTAATCGACGCGCCGACCATCATCATCTCCGGCGAGCTTGACCAGGTGGATCGCGTCGCAACACTGCAGGCCGAGCTGCTGCCTCACATCCCGCACGCGGCAATGCACGTGCTGCCCGGCACGGGACACTTGTCGCCGCTAGAAGCGCCGGCCGAGGTGGCGCGGCTTATTGCGCGATTCGTCGCAGCGATCGAGGGCAGCTCCGTTGTGTGCAGTTTGCCCGAGCAGGTTCCAGTCGCTTTCGACGCGGCGTTGAACGCCGGCGATCTCGATGTCCTGCTCAGTATGTTTAGCAATCAGGCCACGATGCGGATGACGAATGGCGAGGTGATACAGGAAAACCTCGCCGGATTGCGCATCGGACTGGCTCAGTTACTGGCACTGCGCCCGCATATCCGTAACGAAGTGCGTCGTGTACTGACGAGCGGCGACATAGCCCTCGTCCTGCTCGACTGGACCCTCAACGGGACACTACCGGACGGCCGGGAGCACGAGGAGCGCGGTACCGCTACACAGGTCATGGAAAGGGGCCGCGACGGTGGGTGGAAGCTGCGGATCTCCAATCCGTCCGGGCTGAACTGAATGGCATCGAAGGTGCGCCGCCGTAAACGACCGGCAAGGATGTTCAAGCTGCTCCTGTCCGGCTCGAGCTTGATGCCGGCATCGCCGGGACATCGAACTGCCCCGCGATGCGCGGCCACTGGCGCCAGGCAATTGCCTTCCCGGAAATCTGGTTGCGTGTGACTGCCCTGGCATATCTGAAGGGGCGTACGGGAGCGACTCTTAAGTGAGCGAAGCCCCATGAAGGTGTTGGGCCCGGAGCAGACCTTCCTCAACTGGTCGGTGATGAACCAGTCGGGCATATTGCCGTGTCGCCAGACGCGGTGACGCATGCAACCAGCCGCCGCGTCAGAGCGCATGCCCGAAGTTTGCTATCAATCGCGAGACTGAACCTGTTCGGCGAAGATTGCTACCCCCGGAGCCCTCTTAAAATGTCACAGCCGTACGCAAGCTGGCGACAGCCATGGCATTCAAACGAATCTGATATTGCTGCGAGTAGTTGAGTGTATAACCGGTGGATGTACCCGGTGCCGCAACCGGATACGCATTACCGCCCAATACGGTTCCCGCCTTAATGAGGTTACCCGCGTAAACATTGCCATTAAGCTCGTAATAGGTCCTGTAGGTAGGCGTCGTCAAGTTGGGGCGCACCGCCGAAGCTATATACGTCGTCACGCCGTTGATAAACGACACGCTGCCATTGGTCAGCGTGTAGGTCGTGCCGTCGACGCTTGAGGAAATGCCTCCTGCGGCCATCAACGCTGAGATTGTCGTACCGCTCGCGACCGGATTTGGCGCGTTGCTCGTTGTGGAACCGGCGTAATCTGCAACCGTATAGGTATCAGCGACCTCGGTCGCAGTGTATTGCAGATATGCGGCACCAGGGGTCCAACTCGACGACGCGCCAAGCAATGACGGGTTGTAGTAAAGCGAATTAAACCATTGCGCCAGATTAGCCGGAGCGGCCTTGACGGCTCCATTCAGGGGGACCACCGAAAGATTGCTGCGCAGTTGGCTTTCTACAACTGTCACACCATCCGCCGCAAGAGTGTCGACCTCAATACCGGTACCCCGGTAACTCACATTGTTCAACGACCCAGAGCCCACGACTATTGCACCCTTGATTAAATAGCGCCCAACGGCAAAGGTGGTTGGAAGACTCAGCGAATTGGCAATCGACGTCGGCGCTGAGCCGTTCAGTGGTTGTTTGCCGCCGGTGGACGGCGACGCGGCGATCGACGCATGCGATTCATACAGATGGTTAACGCCATTCGTAGGCGTACCTGAAATCGGCAGTGACCAGTCGATGCTATATGAGGCATTCGGCGCTAGCGCAAACTGTTCGAACGTCTTCTGGTCGGCGCTCAGGGTAGATTGGTTAGCAGTGGAAGACGAGCTGTTATTTCCATTTCCCCCGCCACACCCTATCAGTACAGCCGACAAAACAGCCGCGATAGGAATTCCCGGTCGATGGATGCCTGTCATTTTTCTTGGCGTATAGCCCGGCAAGCGCGAGCGCGGTATATGCAAAACGCATGGTTTTTTCTCGTTGTGGTCAGCATGTTGTGGTCAGCATTCTGTTATCGGTAAAAGCCGCAAGATTTTATGCCTTACAAAGCCCTTTGAGTTTCATTGCATCCCGGTTGAGTGGTATTCGTGGGAAGTAGGTACAAAGACTGCGATACGCTGGTTCTGGCGCCGGTGCCCGCACCCCCCGCGAAGCTTCTTGCCCGTGCCCGC